>NZ_FZPH01000021.1:12210-118637 GCF_900188485.1 Asanoa hainanensis | reverse complement strand
CATGACCGTCCTCCTGACCATCGGCACGAGCAAGGGCCTGTTCCTGGCGACCACCGACAACCGGGTCGACTGGCAGGTCAGCGGGCCGCACTTCGCGATGACCTCGATCTACGCTGTCGGCATCGACCACCGCCGGGCCACGCCGCGGCTAATGGCCGGCGTCGACAGCTCCCACTTCGGCCCGAGCGTCGCGACCAGCGACGACCTGGGCAAGACCTGGTCCGAGCCCGACCACGCCCCGGTCGCCTTCCCGGCCGACACCGACACCTCGCTGGTCCGCGTCTGGCAACTGGCACCCGGCCCGGCCGGCGAGCCCGATGTCGTCTACGCGGGCACCCAGCCCTCGGCGCTGTTCCGCTCCGAAGACGGCGGGCGCACCTTCACCCTGGTCCGGTCGCTGTGGGACCACCCGCACCGCCCCGAGTGGGGCGCCGGCTTCGGCGGCCAGGCGATCCACACGATCCTGCCGCACCCCGACGATCCGGCCCGGGTCCTGGTCGCGATGTCGACGGGCGGCGTCTACCGCACGAGTGACGGCGGTGCGACCTGGTCGCCCGGCAACGCCGGCATCAAGGCTGGCTTCTTCCCGGACCCCTATCCCGAGTTCGGCCAGTGCGTGCACAAGGTGGCCCGCGACGCCGGCGACCCGACCCGTCTCTACGCGCAGAACCACGGCGGCGTCTACCGCTCTGACGACGAGGGCGCCAGCTGGTCGTCGATCGCCGAGGGCCTACCGAGCGACTTCGGCTTTCCGATCGTCACCCATCCGGGTCGCCCGGAGACGGTCTGGACCTTCCCGCTGGCGGCCGACAGCGAGCGCTTCCCGCCCGACCACCGCTGCCGCGTCTTCCGCTCGACCGACGCCGGCGCCACCTGGTCGGCGCTGTCCGCGGGCCTCCCGACGGACCCGTTCTACCCGACGGTCCTCCGCGACGCGATGTGCGCCGACAACGCCACCCCCGCCGGCGTCTATTTCGGCACCCGCTCGGGCGAGGTCTGGTCCAGCGCCGACGAGGGCGAGTCCTGGGTCCAGGTGGCGGCCCACCTACCCGACGTGCTGTCGGTGAAAGCGGCGGCGCTATGACCGCACCCGTCACGATCCTGCTGCCAGGCGTGCTCCGAGCCGAGGCCGACGGCCAGAGCTCTCTGACCGTGGACGCCACCGGCTCACTACGAGCGGTGCTCGACGCGGTGGCGGCGACCTGGCCACGTCTGGACCGCCGCCTCCGCGATGAGCAGGGCGCCGTACGCCGCTACGTCAACATCTACGTCGACGGAGAGGACTGCCGCCGCTCTGGCGGCCTTGAAACCGAGGTCCCACCCGGCGCGGAGATCCAGGTCCTTCCCTCGGTAGCCGGCGGCTGAAGCGCGCACAACCCAGACCCAGCCGCGTCACAGCACACGGTGCCCGTCGCCCGGTCCGGCACGAGCTGCACGGGCCGAGAGGTCGGGCGCCGGCTCGAGAGCCGTGCAGCCTGGGTGGCTGGCGGCGCTCGTCGCTGCTGGTCGTTCGGTCGCGCGACATCGTGGTCGAGGTGGTCTCGGCCGCCCTGACCTGGCAACGCAGCGGACGCGGCTCGCGTGGGAGTTACGGTCGCGCCTGTCGCGGATCTGCGAAACCAGATTTGCCCGACTTGTCCAGCGGTCTGGGTGATTCGGCCCAGCAGTAACCAGCCAGTCGGGTGACGATGGGGTCATGGAACTCGTGACCGAAGTGATCCCGCGCCTCGTCGTCGCGGACGGAGCCGGCGCGGTGGCCTTCTACCAGCGGGCGCTCGGCGCGGCCGAGGGCAAGCGCTACACCGACGACGAAGGGCGGATCATCCACACCGAGCTCACCATCGGCAGCTCACGGCTGCACCTCAAGGACGAAGACAGCGGCGACCGGGCACCAACCTCGCTCGGCGGCACTCCCGTGATCATGCACCTCGGCGTCACCGACGCCGACGCGGCTGCCGCATCGCTGGTCGAGGCCGGTGCGACCACCGTCTTCCCCGTAGCTGACCACGGCTACGGCATGAAAGACGGTCGGTTCGCAGACCCCTTCGGCCATCTGTGGATCGTGTCCGAGCCGCTGGTCGAGGCCTGACCTCGGGATTCGCGAACCTGGGGAACCCCCGACCTCGGGAACCGCGGGCCTGGGGTTCGCGGGCTTCAGGAACCGCGGATTTGGGGACCGCTCGCCTGAGGGCCCGCGGGCCCCGGGAACTGCGGACCCGCGGAGCCTGGGGAACTGTGGACCCGCGCGGACCCGCGGACCTTTGGGACCCGCGGACCCTGGCGACGCGCGGACCCCGGGGACCCGCGGACCCCCGTGACCCGCGGATCGTAGGGGACCGCGGACCGCGGACTCTGGGGACCGGCGGATCCGCGAGACCCCGGGGACCCGCGGACTGTGGGGACCCGAGGACCTGCGCGGACCCGAGGACCCTGGGGACCCGAGGACCCTGGGGACCCGGGGACCCGCGCGGACGCGCGGACCCTGGGGACCCGCGAGCCCTGGGGACCCGGGTCCGCGGACCTGCGCGGACGGGCGGACTCTGGGGACCCGCGTACGCAGGTGGACCCGCGGACCCCCTACCGAACCGCGGACCCGCGCGGATCCGCAAACCCGGGGAACCCCGGACCCGCCGCGCGGCTCCGTTGATGCATGCGCAACGACTTGTCAGGCAGCCCCGCTAGGCTGTGCCGGGTGACCGGCCATCCCTCGTTCCGACGACTTCGACGCCGCGGGTTTGCCGGCGTGGTTGTGGCTGCGCTGTTGTTCGCGGGTGGTTGTGCCTTCGGGCAGCCTGAGCCCGACGCTGCCGGCAAGCCGCCCAACCTGCCGAAGCCCTCCGCCGACCCGTCGAAGACCAGTGGCGGGCTCGACCAGTCGGTTGCCGTCTCGGTCATCGCCAAGGGGCTCGAGGTGCCGTGGGGCATCGCGTTCCTGCCTGACGGTTCCGCCCTCGTCACCGAGCGCGACACCGCGCGGATCCGCAAGGTCGGGCCCGAGTCCGACACCAACGGGCTCAAGGTGACCACCGTGCAGACGCTCGACGGGGTCGACGCGCAGGGTGAGGGTGGGCTGCTCGGCATCGCGGTGTCCCCGAAGTACGCCTCCGACAAAACGATCTTCGTCTACTACTCGACCTCCGAGGACAACCGCGTCGCCAAGATGACGTTGGGTGGGCAGCCGCAGCCGATCGTTACCGGGATTCCGCTGTCCGGCATCCACAACGGCGGCCGGGTTGAGTTCGGGCCCGACGGCTTCCTCTACGTGACCACCGGCGACGCCTCGGAGCGTGGGCTCGCCCAGGACAAGAACAGCCTCGGCGGCAAGATCCTGCGGATGACGACCGACGGCAAGCCGGCGCCCGGCAACCCGTTCCCCAACTCGCTCGTCTGGTCGATGGGGCACCGCAACGTGCAGGGCATCGCCTGGGACGCGGGCAAGCGGCTCTGGGCCACCGAGTTCGGGCAGAGCACCTGGGACGAGATCAACCTGATCAAGCCGGGCAAGAACTACGGGTGGCCGACGGTCGAGGGCAAGGCCGAGGGCGCCAACCAGGGCAAGTTCGTCGATCCGCTGGTCACGTGGCCGACCAGCGAGTCGTCCTGCTCCGGCGCGGCGATCATCGACCGGGTGCTGGTCGCGGCCTGCCTGCGCGGCGAGCGGCTGTGGGCGATGGAGCTCACCGACTCGGGCACGATCCTCGGCGCGCCGCGGTCGCTCTTGCAGGGCGAGTACGGCCGGCTGCGCGCGGCGGTCGCCGCACCCGACGGCTCGCTCTGGATCAGCACCTCCAACAAAGACGGCCGGGGTGACCCGGAGCCCGACGACGACCGCATCCTCCGCCTCGTGTTCTCCGACGGCGGCGCGGGAAAGAGTTGACCGCGTCGACAGCGGGTAAAGATGGATCACGTGACCCCTCAGGAGGATGAGCCCAAGCCGCGCCGGGCCCGGATGTGGTCGGCCGTGCGCCGCGCCGCGGCGTCCCGGTTCACCCGGCGCACCGGGGTGTTCTTCGCGATCATCGGCGTAGCGCTGGTCGGTCTCGTCGTCGGCGTGCTCCTCGGCGCCCGTGCCCAGACCGACATCGGCCCCTTCCAGGCCGAGATGTCGCTGCGCCCCGCGACCAGCGGTGAGACCGAGGTCGTCGTGCCGCCGCTAGGCGCGCTGCACATCGACAGCCACGACGGCCCGCTGCGGCTGACCGTCCGGCTCGGCGCCCTCGACCAGGGCCGCACCCAGGCGCTGATCAGTGACCCGTCCGGGATCACCCGCGCCAGCCAGACCGTCGTCGACGATCTCCAGGCGGGCATCCTGCGGCTCGGCTTCCGTACCGTCTCGGTCTCGGTCCTCGGCGCCGTCGTGATCGGCCTGCTGGTCTTCCGCAGCACCCGCCGCGCGGCCTGGTGCGGCGGCGTCGCCCTGGCGGTCACCGCGAGCACCTTCGGGATCGCGGCCGGCACGATCAGGCCGGATTCGATCGAGCAGCCCAGGTACGAGGGCCTGCTCGTCAACGCCCCCGCGATCGTCGGTGACGCGCGGCGGATCGCGCAGGACTACGGCAAGTACGCCGACCAGCTCAAGGCCATCGTCGCCAACGTCAGCCGGATCTACACGACGGTCAACAAGTTGCCGATCTCGGACCAGGTCGACGGCGGCATCCGCATCCTGCACGTCTCCGACCTGCACCTGAACCCGTCGGCCTGGCCCACCATCCGCACCGTGGTCGAGCAGTTCGACATCGACGCGGTGATCGACACCGGCGACATCACCGACTGGGGCTCCGAGCCAGAGGCCACGTACGTCGGCTCGATCTCGCTGCTCGGCGTCCCCTACGTCTACATCCGCGGCAACCACGACTCCGCCGTCACCGCCGCGGCGGTCGGCCGCCAGCGCGACGCGATCGTCCTCGAGAACCGGGTCGTAGACGTGGCCGGCCTACGCATCGCCGGCATCGGCGACCCGCGCTTCACCCCCGACAAGGAGACGTCGCCGACCGGCTCGGGGCGCTCGAGGCAGGTCATCGAGCAGGTGTACGACGCCGGCGCGCGCCTGGCCGCCACGATCAAGGCGAGCGGCAAGCCGGCGGACGTCTGCCTGGTGCACGACCCGGAGTCGGCGCCGGCCCTCAACGGCGTCTGCCCGACGATCCTCGCCGGCCATCTGCACCACCGCGAGATCCGCATGCTTCCGACACTGCCGAACGTCCCGAACCCGAGCCGCGTCCTGGTCGAGGGCTCGACGGGCGGCGCGGGCCTACGCGGCCTGGAGGGCGAGCAGCCGACGCCGCTGCAGATGTCGGTGCTCTACTTCGACGACGCCAAGAAACTGCAGGCATACGACGACATCCAACTCGGGGGTACGGGCCAGGCCCAGGTCACCCTCAACCGCACCGTGGTGGAACGCCCGCGCCCGTCCACCTCGACCGGACCCACCCCGACATCGAGCCCGACACCGACGTTGTCCCCGACCCCAACGGTGCCGCCACCCGGCAACTGACCGCGCACGCCGCACAGGCCGTGCGGTGGGTGCCTTCGACTCTGATCGTTGCCGCAACGACGGACGGCACCGGCGGCTTCGGAAGACTCGCCGCATGACGCTGTTCAAGCGTGCGGGAACGTCGGGGCATCACGTTCGGCCCTGTCACGTTGCTCGACAACGACGGGAAGACCTCCACCGTCAACGTCGACGTGTCGTGACGGAGCGGGCTGGGCGGCCCGTTTCGTGTCGCCCAGCCCGCACCTTCGTTCGTCAGGCCGCGCGGTAGCCCGGCATCGGGAAGGCGGCGAGTAGGTCGCGGACCTCGCCGGCGATGCGGTCGATGGTCGCCTCGTCGTCCTTGAGCGCGGCCGTGACCGTCTCGTCCATCCAGGCCGCTACCTGCGGCATGTGCTGCTCGGTGAGGCCGCGGGTGGTCAACGCCGCCGTGCCCAGGCGGATGCCCGACGGGTCGAACGGCTTGCGGGTGTCGTACGGCACCGTGTTGTAGTTGAGCTCGATGCCCGCCCGGTCGAGCGCCTGGGCGGCCGGCTTGCCGGCGATGCCCTTGCTGGTCAGGTCGGCCAGGATCAGATGGTTGTCGGTGCCGCCCGAGCTCAGCGCGAAGCCGTGCTCCGTCAACGCTGTCGCGAGCGCCGCCGCGTTGGCGACGACCTGGTGCGCGTACGCGCGGAAGTCCGCCGTCGCCGCCTCGCGCAACGCCACCGCGATCGCGGCGGTCGTGTGGTTGTGGGGACCGCCCTGGAGGCCGGGGAAGACCGCCTTGTCGATCGCCGTCGCGTGCTCGGCGGTCGTCATGATCATGGCGCCGCGGGGGCCGCGGAGGGTCTTGTGCGTGGTCGTGGTGATCACGTCGGCGTGGCCGACCGGCGACGGGTGTGCGCCGCCGGCGATCAGGCCGGCGATGTGGGCGATGTCGGCGACCAGGACGGCGCCGACCTCGCGGGCGATGGCCGCGAAACCCGGGAAGTCGATCGTCCGCGGTACGGCGGTGCCGCCACAGAAGATCACCTTGGGGCGCTCGGCGAGGGCCAGGTCGCGTACCTCGTCGAGGTCGATCCGGCCCGTTTCCCGGTTCACCGCGTAGCGGACCGAGTTGAACCACTTGCCGGTCGCCGAGACCGACCAGCCGTGCGTGAGGTGGCCGCCCATCGGCAGCGCCATGCCCATCACGGTCTCGCCCGGCTGCAGGAACGCCAGGTAGACGGCGAGGTTGGCGGGCGAGCCCGAGTACGGCTGGACGTTGGCGTGGTCCACGCCGAACAGGCTCTTGGCCCGGTCGATCGCCAGCGTCTCGATCGGGTCGATGAGCTGCTGGCCCTCGTAGTAGCGCTTGCCGGCGTAGCCCTCGCTGTACTTGTTGGTCAGCACGGTCGAACTCGCCTCGAGCACCGCCTCGGAGACGTAGTTCTCGGACGCGATCATCCGCAGCTTGTCGTGCTGGCGGCTGGCCTCGGCCTCGATCAGCGTGGCCAGCTGCGGGTCTTCGGCGGTCAGGTGGGGGATCGGTGGCACGTGCACGGCGTCTCCTGAGGCATCTGACGAACACCACACCCAGGCGCGCGGTGCGGCGTTGCCTGCGGTCGCTCCCCGGTGGTCAGTTCCACCTCGCTGCGCCAGTCGCGAGTACCCGGAAATGCTAGCCGAATCGGCGGTCCGCGGCGGCGACGGCGCCAAGGCATCGAAGACTGCTAAAGCAACCGGTTAAGTGGGTGCGCTCCCATCCGGACCGATATCGATAGCCCCGACAGCGTGGGAGCGCTCTTGACGACTCAGAAAACCCATGTTTCAGTGTGTCTACTTATCCGGTTAAGTGATCTCCGTTACATCGCACGTCGGGAGCTCCCAGTTCGAGGAGGACGGCAATGCGCAGGCGGTCGAGGTGGCTGGTGGCGGGCGCGCTCGCGCTCACGATGGGAATGGCCGGGTGCACCGGCGACGACGGCGCGGCGACGCCGGGCGCCGGCGGACTGCCCGGCCCCGCGGGAGGCGGCGGCGCCTACCCGCGCAACGAGACGCTCTACACGAGCGGCACCCAGTGGGGGCCGCCGAACAGCTGGAACCCGATCATCCCCGGCTACGCGATGGGCACGGTCGGTCTGGCATACGAGACGCTGTTCCTCTTCGACCCGCAGAAGACCGAGCTCAGCCCGTGGCTGGCCGAGAAGGGCGAGTGGGCCGACAAGACCTACACGCTGACCCTGCGCGAGGGCATCACCTGGAGCGACGGTAAGCCGCTGACCGCGGACGATGTCAAGTACACGGCCGAGCTCGGCAAGATCAAAGCCGTCCCGTACAGCAATCTCTGGACCTGGTTGTCGGCCGTCGACGTGGTCGACGCGCGCACCGCGAAGTTCACCTTCAGCGACCCACGCATCCAGGAGTGGGAGAACTGGCTCTACGAGAACCCGATCGTGCCCAAGCACATCTGGGAGTCGCGTTCCGAGGCCGACATCACGACGACGGCCAACGAGAAGCCCGTCGGCACCGGCCCCTACGAGTACCTGACCCACGACCAGGACCGCATGGTGTGGAAGAAGAAGGCCGACTGGTGGGCAACTAAAGCGCTCAACCTCGACGTCAAACCGAACTACATCGTCGACATCGTCAACTCCAGCAACGAGGTCGCGCTCGGGCTGCTGCTGCAGGGCAACATGGACCTGTCGAACAACTTCCTGCCGGGCATCGCCAACCTGGTCAAGGGCGATTTCAAGATCAAGACGTACTACCCGGAACCGCCTTACATGCTGTCGGCCAACACCGCGATGCTGATCCCCAACACCACCAAGGCGCCGATGAACGACGTCGCGTTCCGGCGGGCGCTGGCCAGCTCGATCGAGACCAAGAAGATCGTCGAGGGCGTGTACGGCAACATCGTCCGCGCGGCCAACCCGACGGGACTGCTGCCGGTCTGGGACCAGTTCGTCGATCAGGGCGTGGTGAGCCAGAACGGCTTCAGCTTCGACACCGCCAAGGCGAAGAAGACCCTCGCGGACGCGGGCTACAAGGACACCAACAACGACGGCTTCGTCGAGGGCAAGGACGGTAAACCGGTCAAGCTGTCGCTGATCGTGCCGGCCGGCTGGACGGACTGGATGGAGGCGGCCCGGGTGATCAGCGCCGGTGCGCAGGCCGCCGGGATCAACGTGGTGCCCGAGTTCCCCGACGCGGGAGCGCTCGACGACGCCCGCACAGCTGGCACGTTCGACCTGGTGCTCAACAACTGGGCCGGCCTGTCCAACACGCCGTGGAACTACTACAACTACGTGTTCCAATTGCCGATCCAGAAGCAGCAGTTCAACGCCAACTTCGCGCGCTACGAGAACAAGACGGCGTGGGAACTGGTGCAGAAGCTGGCTCGTACCGCCCAGGACTCGCCTGATTTCAAGACCACCATCAGCGAGCTGGAGCGGATCCACCTCACCGAGCTGCCGATGATCCCGCTCTGGTACAACGGTCTGTGGGCCCAGTTCAACACAGCACATTGGACCAACTGGCCGTCGTCCGCCGGTGACGCGCCGAAGGACCTGCCGACCACGTGGAACAACCTGTGGGAGATGGGCAGCATCAAGATGCTGACCCAGCTGAAGCCGGTTGCCTGATGAGGCGGTACTTCGGCCGCAAACTGGCGATCTACGCGTTGACCTTCGTCGTCGCGGTGACGCTCAACTGGATCATCCCCCGGTTCATGCCGGGGGACCCGGTCCTGCGCATGCTGACCCGCACGTCGGTCTCGAATCCCGAGGCGATCGCGCCGATGCGCGCGTACTACGAGAACGTGTTCGGACTCGACGTTCCATTGTGGAAGCAATACGTCAACTACTGGGTCGAGCTGTTCCAGGGAAACCTCGGCGTCAGCGTGTGGTTGTTCCCCGCGCCGGTGGCCGATGTCATCCTCCACGCGGTGCCGTACACGCTCGCTCTCCTGCTGCCCTCGATCCTGCTGAGTTGGTGGGCCGGCAACAAGGTGGGCGCGCTGGCGGCGCGCAGCACGTGGCTGGACAACACCGCGCTGCCGGTCTCGTACGCGCTGACCGCCACGCCGTACATGTGGCTCGGCATCCTGCTCGCCTGGGGCCTGGGTATCGTGGCCGGGGTGTTCCCGGTGGCCGGCGGCTATAGCTTCGAGCTGCGCCCGGACTGGTCGTGGGTCTTCGTCGGAAGCCTTGCGCTGCACTGGTTCCTGCCGTTCCTGTCGCTGTTCCTCGTGGCGTTCGGCGGCTGGGCGATCGGCATGCGGAATCTGATCATCTACGAGCTGGAGGCCGACTACGCGAGCTATCTCGCGGCGCTCGGCGCACCACGCCGGCTGATCCGCCGGTACGCGTTCCGCAACGCGCTCCTCCCGCAGATCACCGGTCTGGCCCTGCAACTCGGCGTGCTGGTCTCCGGCGCGTTGGTGACGGAGATCGTGTTCGCCTACCCGGGCCTCGGCCACCTGATCCTGCAGGCGATCCAGAACCAGGACTTCTTCCTGCTCCAGGGCGCCTTCCTGTTCATCGTGATCGGCGTGCTGGTAGCCAACTTCGTGATCGACATCGTGTACGTCCTGGTGGACCCACGAACCCGAACCGGCATGCAGGGGGCGGCATGAGCGAGCGAAGCGAGCGCGGTCGGCTCAGTTGCCGTCGGTCATGCTCCGCCGACCGAGGGGAGGGGGCGGCGTGAGTGAGCGAAGCGAGCGCGGTCGGCTCAGTTGCCGTCGGTCATGCTCCGCCGACCGAGGGGAGGGGGCGGCGTGAGTGAGCGAAGCGAGCGCGGTCGGCTCAGTCGCCTTCGGTCATGCTCTGCCGACCGAAGGGAGGGGGCGGCATGACCGAGCCTGGTCAGCTGACCGACACCGACCATGTAGCGGCGCCGGGGGTGCCCGCGCTCGCTGAGCCGGTTGTGTCGCTGGCCGGCCGGCGCCGCGAGACGCTGCATTTCGCGCTGCGCAACAAGAAGGTGGTCGGCGCGCTGGTGGTGATCTCGGGCTTCCTCGTGCTCGGCCTGGTCGCACCGCTGTTCACGGACCACGGACCCAACGAGTACGTGGGTCCGCCGGCGGCCGGACCGTCGGCCGACTACTGGTTCGGCACGACCACGTTCGGGCAGGACGTGTTCCTCCAGTTCGCCAACGGCATCCGGTCGACGTTCGTGGTGGGCCTGCTGGGCGGCGGCCTCGCCGCGTTGATCGGGATGACTGTCGGCTTCGTCGCCGGCTACAGGGGCGGTCTGGTCGACGAGCTGCTCAACATGCTGACCAACATCGTCCTGGTGCTGCCGGCGCTGGCCGTCCTGATCATCCTGCACGCGTACGTCGGTGTCACCTCGGTGCCGATGCAGGCGGTGTTCATCGGCCTGTTCTCCTGGCCGTGGGTGGCCCGCGCGGTGCGGGCGCAGACCTTCTCCCTGCGGTCACGGGAGTTCGTCGACCTGGCCCGGTTAAGTGGGATGCGGCCACTGGCGGTCATCCGCCGGGAGATCGCGCCGAACATGAGTTCCTACCTGTTCATGACGTTCATTCTGCTGTTCGGCGGCTCGGTGCTGATGGCCGCCACCCTCGACTTCATCGGCCTGGGCCCGACCGACGCGATCTCACTCGGGTTGATGATGAACAGCGCGGTCCACTGGAGTGCGCTCCATCTAGGACTGTGGTGGTGGTTCGTACCACCCGGCGCGGCGATCACCGCGATCGTCGGCGCGCTCTACGTGATGAACGTCGGTCTCGACGAGGTCTTCAACCCCAAGCTGCGGGAGATGTGACCGTGACCCTTCAGGTCGACGACCTCCGGGTCTGCTACCGGACGCTCATGGGGGAGGTACGGGCCCTCGACGGTGTCTCGTTCACGGTGGCGGACGGCGAGATCATGGGCGTCGTCGGCGAGTCCGGCTGCGGCAAGTCCACATTGGGCAAGTCGTTGGTCCGCCTGGACAACAGGATGAAACACGTCGGCGGTACGGTGACCGTCGACGGAGAGCCGTTGCCGATCGCCGACGACCGCGCGATGAACCGGTTCCGTTTCACGTCCGTGTCGATCATCCCCCAGTACGCGATGAGCGCCCTCAACCCGACCCGCCGGATCGGTCGCCTGGTGGCCGACCTGCTCGACGCGCACGGAATGTCGTACGCGGCCACCCGCCCGGAGCTGGTCCGCCGGCTGGCCCTGGTGGGCCTGCCGGAGACGGTCCTGGACAGCTACCCGATCGAGCTGTCCGGCGGCATGAAGCAGCGCGTGGTGCTCGTCCTGTCCACCCTCCGGGACCCCGCCCTGCTGGTCGCGGACGAGGTGACGTCGGCGCTGGACGTGTCGACCCAGCGCGCGGTGGCCCAGACCCTGGTCGAGTTCCGGGACCGGGGATACGTGCGCGGCATGCTCGTGGTCACCCACGACATCTCGCTGGTCTACCAGATAGCCGACACGATCATGGTGATGTACGCGGGCCGCCTGGCGGAGAAGGCACCGTCCGATGTGGTCGTAACTGAACCGCTTCATCCGTACACCCAGCTGTTGATCGGCGCGCTACCCGAAGTCGGCGCGAGATTCAGCGAACGGAGGTTGACCGGTATACCCGGCCGTCCGCCGGGCCTGCGCAACCCTCCGCAGGGCTGCCGCTTCCGGGCACGGTGCCCGCTGGCCTTCGACAAGTGCGCGGAACAGCCACCGTTCGTCGAGGTAGCCGAGAACCACCAGGTAGCCTGCTGGAAGGCAGGCTCATGACGACGCCGGCCCGTCTGGCATGCGCCCTCTCGCCGACCCGAAGCGGTCGCGCTCGTCAGGACGCGGCCGGGATCGCGCCGCCCGTGCGGGGGCCGGTCGGCTTCGTGGGCTGGAGTCGTCCGGTCGGTGGGGCGGCGCGATGATCGCGCGGTTCGCATGGGAACGATCTGGGTTGTCGGGTTGGTGTCGCCGCGGCCGTGCGGGTGGTGTGGTGATCGCGCCAACCCTGCGGGTGCACGACACGTTGTGCGGCCCGAGCCGTCGTATCCGCCCGGCCGGAACGGCGATGGGGTCGTGTTCGCCGATACGTGGTGGGTTGCGGGGTAGGGCCCGCGGCGGCCTCGGCCGCCTTGCCGGTGGGCGTTCGCGTGGCACCGGGGGCATTGCTCCCGGCGCCACGAACCCGACCGGGTACGCGCCCACATTCGCGTCGCCCTGGACCGACGTGCCGGCCTTCGGCGGCGGGCGAGTGCCGGCCTTTGACGGTGCGCGAGTGCCGGTCTTCGGCGGCGGGCGACTGCCGGCTGAGACGGCGACCGGGCGCCGCGTTCGGATGTCGGGCAACACCTACGGCGGACCTGGAGGGCGGAAACCGCATGTTGCGGCTTGATCAGGTTTCGAAGACCTTTCGGCTCGGTGCGTTCGGCAACCGTGAGCTCACCGCGGTCAAGGACGTCTCGCTGAGCGTCGATCCCGGCGAGGTGGTTTCGCTGATCGGCGAGAGCGGCAGCGGCAAGACCACCATCGGTCGCATGGTGCTCGGGCTCGCGTCACCCACCAAGGGCCGCGTCACCTTCGACGGCGTTCAGGTTTCCGGGCTGCGGGGGCGGGCGCTGCACGGCTACCACCGGCGGGTGCAGGGCGTGTTCCAGGACCCGTTCAGCACGTTCAACCCCGTGTTCAAGGCGGACCGCGTCTTCGCCCTCGTACGGGACGGGTTCTTCGGGTCGGTGCCCGCCGCCCAATGGCGGCAGCGGGTCGAGACCGCCTTGCACGGGGTACGCCTGGAGCCCGCGGACGTCCTCGACAAGTACCCGCACCAGCTCAGCGGCGGCCAGCTCCAGCGGATGCTGATCGCCCGGGCCTTGTTGCTCGACATCCGTCTGCTGGTCGCCGACGAGATCATCAGCATGCTCGACGCCTCGACGCGGGTTGACGTGTTGAATCTGCTCGGGGAGCTCAAGTCGTCGGGGCTCGGCGTGCTCTTCGTGACCCACGATCTGGCGCTCGGCACCTACATCAGCGACCGCACTGTCATTCTCCGCGCCGGGGAGGTGGTCGAGGCCGGGCCCACGGAAACGGTATTCACCAACCCGAGCCACGAATACACCCGCAATCTGCTCGCGGCTGTTCCGCATTTGCACCGGCGCTGGGATGAACCGGTTAAGTAGCCGCATTCGGGCGGGCGGTGCTCGCGCGGGGCACCAGCTTGGCCATCGGCGCCTCGACCTAAACGACGGGTTGGCCGGCGATGGCCGCCAGCAGGTGACGCGCGGCCAGTGCGCCGTAGGCCGGTTGAGTAGCCGTATTCGGGCGGGCGGTGCTTGCGCTGGGCACCAGCTTGGCCGTCGGTGCCTCGACCTAGCCGACGGGTTGGCCGGCGATGGCCGCCAGCAGGTGACGCGCGGCCAGTGCGTCGTAGGCCGGTTAAGTAGCCGTATTCGGGCGGGCGGTGCTTGCCCTGGGCACCAGCTTGGCCGTCGGCGCCTCGACCGAGCCGACGGGCTGGCCGGCGATGGCCGCCAGCAGGTGACGCGCGGCCAATGCGCCGTAGGCCGGGATGTCGCGTGTCAGCGCGGTCAGCGCCGGATGCACCAGCCGGCACAACGGCGAGTCGTCGAACGCCACGATGGACAGGTCGCCGGGGACCGTGAGGCCCATCTCCTGGGCGACGCCCAGCCCCGCGATCGCCATCACGTCGTTGTCGTAGATCACCGCTGTCGGCCGGTGCTCGCCGCTGAGCAGGCGCCGGGTGGCCCGGGCACCCTCTTCTCCCGAGTAGTCGGTGCCGACCGTCAACGCGTGGCGCACGCCGAGGCGCTCGCACGCGCCCCGGAACGCCGACGCTCGGATCCGGGTGTGCCACAGGTCCGGCAGGCCCGCCACCCGCGCGATCTGGCGGTGGCCGAGGGCGGCCAGATACTCGACGGTCTCGATCACCGCGACGGCGTCGTCGTTCCAGACGTGCGGCACGTCGTCGACGCCGTCCGGGCCGCCGACGACGACCGCGGGCAGGCGCAGGTCGGTCACGACGGCGATGCGTGGGTCGCCGACCCGCAGGTCGCAGACGAGCACCCCGTCGACGCGCCGCTCACCCCACCACCGGCGGTAGACGTCGATCTCGGCGTCGGCGTCGGCCACGATCTGCAGCATCAGCGCCTGGCCGCGGGCAGACAGCTCGGCCTCGACGCCGCTGATCAGCTCCATGTAGAACGGTTCGAAGCCAAGCACCCGGGCCGGACGGCGCAACGCCAGGCCGATCGTGTCGGCGGCCGCGCCGGACAGGGCTCGGGCCGCGCTGTGCGGGTTGAAGCCGATCTCCTCGGCGATGGCCAGGATCCGGCGGCGCGTCGTCTCCGAGACGCCGCGTTGGCCGTTGAGGGCGTACGAGACCGCGCCCTTGGACACGCCCGCCAGAGCGGCGATGTCGGCAATCGTCGGCCGCTTCACCCAATGCCTCCCGCACCCGCAGGACCACGACAAGGGCAAGCTATCACCGCCGTTGACAGCATTCCCGCGCTCATCGTACCGTCAATTTTACTTATCCGGTTCAGCAGCTCGGATCGGCGAAGGGTCAACGCTCATGCGGAAACCGCTCAATTCCGGCTGGACCCTGATGCCCGCGGCGGCCGGTGCGGTGCCCCACGAGGTCCTGGCCGCTGGTCCGATTCCGGCGACCGTGCCGGGCTGCGTGCACACCGATCTGCTCGCCGCCGGCCTGATCCCCGACCCGTTCCAGGACCGCAACGAGACCTCGTCGCAGTGGATCGGCGAGACGACGTGGCGCTACACCACGACGTTCGAATGGCGCGGTCCCGGCGGCCATGACCGGGTCGACCTGGTCTGCGCGGGCCTCGACACCGTCGCCGACCTCGAGCTCAACGGCGTGCCGCTGGGCAGCACCGCCAACATGCACCGGTCCTACCGCTTCGACGTACGCGACGGCCTGCGGCCCGGTGCCAACGAGCTGACGGTGGTCTTCCGGCCGGCCCGTGAGTACGCCCGGCACTGGCAGTGCAAGCTCGGTGACCGGCCCAACGCCTACCCTGAACCGTTCAACTTCATCCGCAAGATGGCCTGCAACTTCGGCTGGGACTGGGGCCCGACGCTGATTACCGCCGGCATCTGGCAGCCGATCGAGCTCGACCTCTGGCACACCGCCCGACTCGATCGGATCCGTCCACTGGTGACGGTCGACGCGACAACCGGCCGCGTCGCAGTGCACGCCGACATCGAGCGCGCCACAGACGGCCCCCTCACCGTCTCCGCGACGATCGCAGGCCACGGCACGGGCCACGGCCACAGCGCCGTCCGCGCCGCCGGCCGCGACCGGGTCCACCGCGCCGACGACGGTGGGGGTCACGGCGTCAGGCTCGGCTCGGGCGGCGGAGTGGGGGAGGAAGCGGGCGGCGGCCTGGGCGCGAGCACGGGTCACGCCAACCTCGACCCGGTTGACGGCGCCGACGCCGGCGTGGATCAGGGCTCGGGCGGCGGCGTGGATCACGGCGCGGGCGGGAGCCTGGGTCACGGCACCGGCCACAACGCCGGCCGAAGCGTCGGCCAGACGGGAACTGCCACCGTCAACAACAGCACCGCCGTGGTCACTCTTGAGGTGCCTGGGCCGCGACTCTGGTGGCCGCGCGGCTACGGCGAGCAGCCCCGCTACGACCTCGAGGTCACCCTCACCGACAGCGCCGGCACGAAGCTCGACACCTGGCGCCAGAAGGTCGGGTTCCGCAGCGTCCGCCTGGACACCACGCCCGACGAGCGGGGCACGCCCTTCACGGTCGTCGTCAACGACCAACCGATCTTCGTGCGCGGTGTCAACTGGATCCCCGACGATGCCTTCCCGACCCGGATCACCCGGGACCGGCTCCGGCACCGGTTCCGCCAGGCCACCGAGGCCAACGTCAACCTGCTCAGGGTCTGGGGCGGCGGCCGCTACGAGTCCGACGACTTCTACGACCTCGCCGACGAGCAGGGCCTGATGGTCACCCAGGACTTCCTGTTCGCCTGCGCGGCGTACCCGGAGGAGGAGCCGTTCGCCTCCGAGATCGCGGCGGAGGCGGCCGAGCAGGTGGTCCGCCTCTCGACCCACCCGAGCCTGCTCTGGTGGTGCGGCAACAACGAGAACCTCTGGGGCCACGAGGACTGGGGCTGGAAAACAGCTTTGGGAGAGCGGTCCTGGGGAGCGGGCTACTACCACCGCGTGCTGCCGGACATCGTCGAGACGCTCGACCCGACCCGCCCCTACTGGCCGGGCAGCCCCTGGTCAGGGACAGCGGACAGGCACCCGAACGACCCCGACCACGGCACCATGCACATCTGGGACGTCTGGAACAGGCTCGACTACACCCACTATCGCGACCACAGCCCCCGCTTCGTGGCGGAGTTCGGCTACCAGGCGCCTCCCACCTGGGCGACCATGACCGAGGCCATCAGCGACGACCCACTCACCCCGACCTCGCCGGGCATGCGCCACCACCAGAAGGCGGCGGACGGCGACCAGAAGCTCCAACGTGGACTCGACGCGCACTTCTCGGCACCCCGCGACACCGCCGACTGGCACTACCTCACCCAGGTCAACCAGGCCCGCGCCATCACCACCGCCGTCGAGCACTTCAGAGCCCTCAAACCGCACTGCATGGGCACGATCGTCTGGCAGCTCAACGACTGCTGGCCGGTCACGTCCTGGAGCGCCGTGGACGGGAAGGGCCGACGCAAGCCCATGTGGTATGCCCTACGCCGCGCGTACGCGGACCGGATCCTGATCCTGGACCAGGACCGGGCTGTGCTGGTGAACGAGACGGCCACGCCGTGGCACACCGAGCTGGCCGTCCGGCGGTCCACTTTGGACGCGAAGACGCAGGCGGAGACGAGGCGAGCGGTCACCGTCCCGCCACACAGCAGGGAGGAGCTGGCCCACGACGTGGCCCCACCAGGCGACCTCCGCGCCGAGGTGCTCTGGGCCGAGGCCGACGGAGCGGAGCGCGCCTGGCATTTCTACGCGGAGGACAAGGACATCGCTTACCCGAAGGCGGAGTACGACGTCGACGCGAAGAGCGGCGGGGTGACCGTCACGGCCCGCACGTTCCTGCGCGACCTCACCGTCTATCCGGACCGGCTCGACCCGGACGCCGAGGCAGACGACGCCCTGCGGAACCTGTTCCCGGGCGAGGCGGTCACCTTCACCATCGCGACCGCCACCGCCCCGGACCAATGGGCCAAGCCCGTGCTCCGCTGCGTCAACGACTGACGAACTACTCAGGCACCTTCCGGTACGCGCCATCGCTGGCCGAGGTCGCCATCGACGCGTACGCCCGCAGCGCCGCCGACACGGGACGCACCCGGTCGACCGGCGTGTAGGGCTTGTCGCGCTTCTCCTGCGCGATCCGCCGCGCCTCGAGAACGTCGTCCGACACGTTGAGCGTCAGCGCACGGGACGGAATGTCGATGACGATCTCGTCGCCCTCCTCGATCAGGGCGATCAGGCCGCCGCCGGCCGCCTCGGGCGAGACGTGGCCGATGGACAACCCCGACGTACCCCCGGAGAACCGCCCGTCGGTGATCAGCGCGCACGCCTTGCCGAGCCCGCGTCCCTTGAGGAACGAGGTCGGGTAGAGCATCTCCTGCATGCCCGGCCCACCCCGCGGCCCCTCGTAGCGGATGACCACGACATCGCCGGGCTGGATCTCCTTGGCCAGGATCGCGTCGACCGCGGACTCCTGCGACTCGAACACCTTGGCCGGCCCGCGGAACGTCCACAGCTCCTCGTCGACACCGGCGGTCTTCACCACCGAGCCTTCGGGCGCCAGGTTGCCGTGCAGTATCGCCAGACCACCATCGGCCGTGTACGCGTGCTCGAAGTCCCGGATGCACCCGTCGGCGGCATCGGTGTCCAACGTGGACCACCGGTTGGAGGTCGAGAACGGCTCGGTCGTCCGCACCCCACCCGGCGCGGCGTGGAACAACTCGATCGCCGACGCGGAAGCCGAACCGCTGCGGATGTCCCAGGAAGCAAGCCACGAGGACAGCGAGGACGAGTGCACCGAGTGCACCGACGTGTCCAACGCCCCGCCCCGGGCCAGCTCGCCCAGGATGGCCGGGATGCCGCCGGCCCGGTGCACGTCCTCCATGTGGTACTTCTGCGTGTTCGGCGCCACCTTGGCCAGGCACGGCACGCGGCGCGAGATCGCGTCGATGTCCTTGACGCCGAAGTCGAGCTCGGCCTCGCGGGCCGCGGCCAGCAGGTGCAGCACGGTGTTGGTGGAGCCGCCCATGGCCACGTCGAGCGCGACGGCGTTCTCGAACGCCGGCCGGGTGGCGATGTTGCGCGGCAACACGGAGGAATCGTCGTCGTCGTAGTAACGGCGAGCCAGGTCGACGACCGTGCGCCCCGCGTCGAGGAAGAGCTGGCGCCGGGCCGAGTGGGTGGCCAGCGTCGAGCCGTTGCCGGGCAGCGCCAGGCCGATCGCCTCGGTCAGGCAGTTCATCGAGTTCGCGGTGAACATGCCGGAGCAGGACCCGCAGGTGGGACAGGCCGACTTCTCGATCTCGCTCAGCTCGGCGTCGGTCACCGAGTCGTTGGACGAGGCGATCATCGCGTCGATCAGGTCGAGCTTGTTGCCGACGACGCCGTCGACGGCGATGGTCTTGCCGGCCTCCATCGGCCCGCCGGAGACGAACACGGTGGGGATGTTGAGCCGCAGCGCGGCGATCAGCATGCCCGGCGTGATCTTGTCGCAGTTCGAGATGCAGACGAGGGCGTCGGCGCAGTGGGCGTTCACCATGTACTCGACCGCGTCCGCGATCAGCTCGCGGCTGGGCAGCGAGTAGAGCATGCCGCCGTGGCCCATCGCGATGCCGTCGTCGACGGCGATCGTGTTGAACTCGCGGCCGACGCCGCCTGCCTCGGTGACCGCCTCGGACACCAGTGCGCCCATGTTGCGAAGGTGCACGTGCCCGGGTACGAACTGCGTGAAGCTGTTGGCGATCGCCACGATCGGCTTACCGAAGTCGTCGTCGGTCATCCCGGTGGCCCGCCAGAGGGCCCGGGCGCCGGCCATCGTCCGCCCGTGGGTGGAAGTTCTGGAACGCAGCTCAGGCATGTTGTCAAGTCTCGCACCACGAAACCGGATGAGCGCTCGTGAGGTACGCCAAACGTCCATCAGGCGGGACGACAGCGGGCGTGATTTGTGCCATATGCCGGAATGTGCGCAACAAGCCAGTCCGCTACACGTCGCACACAGAGTCCCCCATGCACGGTTTCGATCCGGCACAGTTGATACGTGCACTTCGGGACTGGTGCTGCGTTGGCGGCCGCCGCAGGCACCTTGGCGGCCGCGGTCGTCACGGTCCTGTTGGTCTCATCCGCGCGCGCCCGGGTCGGTGCCGCGCGGCAGGCCCACCTCATGCTCGCGATCGGCAGCGCCCTCGCCGCGCTGACCACCGCGATCGCCCTCGTCGGCGTCCTCACCTTCGCCGAGCAGTGGACCCACCACCAGGCGGCCCGCACCAACTTCGCGATCGGCATCGGCCTCGGCACGGCCATCAGCTCCATCGTGATGTGCGCCGGGCTGCTCCGGCTGCCGTGGGCGGCCGGCACCCGCCGGATCGCCGGCCGGCACCTGCTCGACGCGCTGGTGATCGCGTTCGCGCTGTGGTTCGTCGGCTGGGTGCTGGTCTCCCCACCGGCCCAGATCTTCGGCGCCTCGACCCCGCGCCCCTGCGTCGGCATCTTCGTCGCCGCCGCCGCGGCCGCCCTCGCGGTCGGCATCGTCGTGATCGTCACCATGCGCGGCGCCGGGTCGCGGCTGCGTCTCCTGTTGATGGGCTGCGGCGCGATCTCGGTGGCCGCCTGCGGGGTCGGGCTCACCGCCGGGCTCTGCCAGAGCGGCCCCGGCCTGGCCACGCTCAGCGGCGTGGTGATGCCGATCGCGCTGATGGTGGTGGCCTTCGCCGGCCGCGGCCGCGACACCGAGGCGATCGCCGAGCTCGACGTGATCCGGCGCGGGGCGTCCTACGCGTTCGTCCCGATGCTCGCGATGGCGATCTCCGGCATGGTGCACGTGATGGCCGGCGGGCAGATCACCACGATGGGCATCGCGCTCGGCAGCCTCGAGGGTTTCGCGCTGGCCGTCCGGCAGTTCGTGGCGCTCCGCGACGTGCGCAACTACGCGATCCGCATGCAGGACCGCGAGGCGCACTTCAAGGAGCTGGCGCACACCGACCCGCTCACCGGCCTGGCCAACCGCCGCGGCCTGCTGCGCGCGCTGGCCGAAGAGGTCGAGCCCGACAAGCCCTGCGTGCTGCTCGGCCTCGACCTCGACGGTTTCAAGAACGTCAACGACATGCGCGGCCACGACGTCGGCGACGACGTGCTGGTCGAGGTCGGCCAGCGGCTCCGGATGAACCTGCGCCCCGGCGACGTGGCGGCCCGGCTGGGCGGCGACGAGTTCGCGGTGCTGATGTGGGCCAAGCCGCACGAGGCGCAGGGCGCCGCCGAGCGCCTGCTGGGCGTGCTCAACAAGCCCTACGAGCAACAGTCCGGCCGCGTCTTCCTGAGTGTCAGCATCGGCGTCGCCGGCGGCGAGACCGCGTCCGACGACGCCACCCTCCTGCAGCACGCCGACCTCGCGCTGCGCTACGCCAAGCAGCGCGGCAAGAACCGGGTCGAGCGCTACCACGCCTCCTACGACCAGCTCCTGCGCCGGCGCACCACGATCGAGCACGAGCTGCGCGGTGCGATCGACCGGGGCGAGCTGCACCTCGCGTTCCAGCCCGTGGTGATCATGCCGTCGATCCGGCCGGTCGGCGCCGAGGCGCTGATCCGCTGGCACCACCCCGAGCTCGGCCAGGTGAAGCCCGACGACTTCATCCCCATCGCCGAAGAGTGCGGCATGATCGCCAAGGTCGGCGCCTGGGTCCTCCACCAGGCGTGCCACCAGCTCTCCCGCTGGCTGGCCGACGGCCACGACGTCTGGGTGAGCGTCAACGTCTCGCCGCGCGAGCTGCACGCGGCGGAATACGTCGACCAGGTCGCCGACGCCCTGCGGGCACACCGCGTGCCGCCGCAACGGCTGGTGCTGGAGGTGACCGAGCAGGCGGTCGCCATCGACCTCGACGAGCTGATCAAGCGGTTGCGGGCGCTGCGTGCCATCGGCGTCCGCATCGCCCTCGACGACTTCGGCAGCGGGTTCTCCTCGCTCGGCCAACTCCGCCGGCTACCGATCGACATCCTCAAGATCGACCACAGCCTGGTCGCCGAGACCGAGCCGAGCGTCGACCACGGGCTCGTCACCCTGGCCGGTGGGCTCGAGCCCACCGCCAAGGCCAAGCCGCAGGGTGGCCCGCTCGTCGACATCGTGGTCCGGCTAGGTCACCGGCTCGGCCTCGAGGTGATCGCCGAGGGTGTCACCAACCAGCGCGAGCAGGCCGCCGTCCAGGGCGCCGGGTGCCGGTTCGGCCAGGGCCAGCTCTTCGGCTGGGGCGTGCCGGCGGAGCACTTCGAGGCGTTGCTCGACGCGTCCACCTCACCGGGCGCGCGACCCGAGAAGAAGGTCAAGACCGACAAGATCGCTGATCGCCCTGCGTGTGGGGAGCTCGCACCACCCGCCCAGCGGCTCGCACCGACACCGCCCGTCCAAGATGTGGGATCAGTTGACTCATCCCGCGAGATACGTCAGAGTTAGCCCCATGTCGCCACGCTGGTCGTCTCGAGTACTTACCTGAGCGCACTCTCGTTCTTAGAGAGTGCGCTGGCCCCATGCATCGAGCATGAGGGCCATTTTTGTGCCCGGACACACGTGACCCCGATCACTGAAGGTCACCAAAGAACACCAACACCACACGAGCGCAGAACCGAGCGAAGGCACCCGCCATGACGAGACCCACTCCCGAGACCATCGCCCACCGGATCCATGCGACCCCCGCGACGGTCGCCGCACAGGCGGCGCACGGCAACCACGCCGAGCGCCAGCAGCCGGCGGAGCGGCACCAGGCCGAGCGCCCGGCGCCGGCCGCCCAGCCCGCCCCGGCCAAGATCACCGGCGCGCAGTCGCTCGTCAAGTCGCTCGAGTCGCTCGGCGTCGAAGTCGCGTTCGGGATCCCCGGTGGAGCGATCCTCCCCTTGTACGACCCGATCTACGACTCCTCCGTCCGCCACATCCTCGTCCGCCACGAGCAGGGCGCGGGTCACGCGGCCACCGGCTACGCCCAGGCCACCGGCAAGGTCGGCGTCTGCATCGCCACCTCCGGCCCGGGCGCGACCAACCTGGTCACGCCGATCGCCGACGCGTACATGGACTCGGTTCCGGTCGTCGCGATCACCGGTCAGGTGCCGCGCCCCTCGATCGGCACGGACGCCTTCCAAGAGGCCGACATCCAGGGCATCACCCTGCCGATCACCAAGCACAACTTCCTCGTGCAGACCGCCGAGGAGATCCCGCAGGTCCTGGCCGAGGCGTTCCACCTGGCCAGCACCGGCCGGCCCGGCCCGGTCCTGGTCGACGTGCCCAAGGACGTGCTGCAGGCGCAGACCACCTTCGCCTGGCCGCCGACGCTCGACCTGCCCGGCTACCGGCCGACGATGCACCCGCACGGCAAGCAGATCCGCGAGGCCGCGCGGCTGATGAGCACCGCCAAGCGCCCCGTCCTGTACGTCGGCGGCGGCGTGCTCAAGGCCGGCGCCACCGAGGGCCTGCGCAAGCTCGCCGAGCTCACCAACATCCCGGTGGTCACCACCCTGATGGCCCGCGGCGCCTTCCCGGACTCGCACCCGCAGCACCTCGGCATGCCCGGCATGCACGGCACGGTCGCCGCGGTCTACGCGCTCCAGAAGTCCGACCTGCTGGTCTGCCTCGGCGCCCGGTTCGACGACCGGGTGACCGGCAAGCTCGACTCGTTCGCGCCCGACGCGGCGATCGTGCACGCCGACATCGACCCCGCCGAGATCGGCAAGAACCGCGCGGCCGACGTCCCGATCGTGGGTGACGCCCGCTACGTGATCGACGAGCTGATCGGCGCGATCACCGCCGAGCAGGCCGCGGGCCGCACCGGCGACCGCACCGCGTGGTGGGGCCAGCTCGACGACCTGCGCCAGCGCTACCCGCTCGGCTACGACGAGCCCTCCGACGGCACGCTCGCGCCGCAGTACGTGATCGAGCGGATCGGCAAGATCGCCGGACCGGACGCGATCTACTGCGCGGGCGTCGGCCAGCACCAGATGTGGGCGTCGCAGTTCATCAGCTACGAGAAGCCGCACACCTGGCTCAACTCCGGCGGCGCCGGCACGATGGGCTACGCGGTGCCCGCGGCGATGGGCGCGAAGGTCGGCATGCCGGGCACCACGGTGTGGGCGATCGACGGCGACGGCTGCTTCCAGATGACCAACCAGGAGCTCGCGACCTGCGCGCTGGAGGGCATCCCGGTCAAGGTCGCCGTGATCAACAACGGCAACCTCGGCATGGTCCGGCAGTGGCAGACGCTGTTCTACGGCGAGCGCTACTCCAACACCGACCTGGGCACGCACAAGCACCGCATCCCCGACTTCGTGAAGCTGGCCGAGGCGCTCGGCTGCATCGGGCTGCGCTGCGAGACGAAGGAAGACGTCGACAAGACGATCGAGGCCGCGATGGCGATCAACGACGCCCCGGTGGTCATCGACTTCGTGGTCGGCAAAGACGCCATGGTGTGGCCGATGGTGGCCGCCGGCACGAGCAACGACGAGATCATGTTCGCCCGCGGCGTCCGCCCGGCCTTCGACGAGGATGAGTTGTGATGTCCAAGCACACCCTTTCCGTGCTCGTGGAGAACAAGCCCGGTGTCCTGGCCCGCGTCTCGGGTCTGTTCTCCCGGCGCGGCTTCAACATCGACTCGCTGGCGGTCGGTGAGACGGAGCACGCCGAGATCTCCCGCATCACGATCGTCGTCAACGCCGACGAGTCGCCGCTGGAGCAGGTCACCAAGCAGCTCAACAAGCTGGTCAACGTCCTCAAGATCGTTGAGCTCGACCCGGTGCAGTCGGTGCAGCGCGAGCTCGTCCTGGTCAAGGTGCGTGCCGACCGCGCGATCCGCTCGCAGGTGCTCGAGACGGTCGACCTGTTCCGCGCCCGCGTCATCGACGTGGCCGCCGACACGTTGACTATCGAAGCCACCGGCACTTCGGACAAGCTGGACGCGCTGCTTCGCGACCTGGAACCGTACGGGATCAAGGAGATGGTCCAGTCGGGGATGGTCGCGATCGGGCGCGGGTCACGTTCCATCACCACGGGGCCGGCGCTCCGCGCCGCCTAAGAGACAGCAACACGCGAGAGGGAAGCAATGACCGCAGAGGTTTTCTACGACGACAACGCCGATCTGTCGATCATCCAGGGCAAGAAGGTCGCCGTCCTGGGGTACGGCAGCCAGGGGCACGCGCACGCCCTGTCGCTGCGGGATTCCGGCGTCGACGTCGTGATCGGCCTGCCGGAAGGCTCGAAGAGCCGCGAGAAGGCGCAGGAGCAGGGGCTGCGCGTCGAGACGCCGGCTGACGCCTCCGCGTGGGCCGACGTCACCATGGTGCTCGCGCCCGACACCGCCCAGCGCAAGCTCTACGCCGAGGCGATCGAGCCGAACCTGACGGCGGGCAAGGCGCTCTTCTTCGGGCACGGCCTGAACATTCGGTACGGCTTCATCACCCCACCGGCCAACGTGGACGTCGCGATGGTGGCGCCCAAGGGCCCGGGTCACCTGGTCCGCCGGCAGTACGTCGACGGCAAGGGCGTGCCCGTGCTGGTCGCCGTCGAGCAGGACGCGACCGGCGAGGCGTTCCCGCTGACCCTCTCGTACGCGAAGGCGATCGGTGGCCTGCGGGCCGGCGGCATCAAGACCACCTTCAAGGAGGAGACCGAGACCGACCTGTTCGGCGAGCAGGCCGTCCTCTGTGGAGGCGCGTCGGCGTTGGTGCAGACCGGTTTCGAGGTGCTCACCGAGGCGGGCTACGCCCCGGAGATCGCCTACTTCGAGTGCCTGCACGAGCTCAAGCTCATCGTCGACCTGATGTACGAGGGCGGCATCGCCCGGATGCGTTACAGCGTCTCGGACACCGCCGAGTACGGCGACTACTCCCGTGGCCCGCGCGTCATCGACGGCCGCGTGAAGGAAGAGATGAAGCGCATTCTCTCCGAGGTGCAGTCCGGTGAGTTCGCTCGTGAGTGGATCGCCGAGGACGACAACGGCCGTCCGAACTTCACCAAGTGGCGCCAGGAAGGCGCGGCTCACCCGATCGAGGAGACCGGTCGCAAGCTGCGCGGCATGATGAGCTGGGTGGACCGCCCGATCACCGAGACCGCGTGACGACCAACACGTTCGGGGTCTGACAGCGGGTCCCACCGGGGCGAAAGCTCCCGTTGTGAGGGCAAACACGCCAGAGAGAGAACATGGGGCGCCGGCCGGCCGCCTACCATTTCAGTGGTAGGCAGCCGCTGCCGGCGCCCTTTCCCTAATTTACGAGGACCTATGACTCCCGTAGTTCTTATCGCCGAAGAACTGGCCCCCGCCGCGATCGACGTGCTCGCGCACGACTTCGACGTCCGGCACGTCGACGGCTCCGACCGCGAGGCACTGTTGCCCGCGCTCGCCGAAGCCGACGCGGTGATCGTCCGCAGCGCCACCCAGATCGACGCCGCCGCGATCGCGGCCGCCCCACGGCTCAAGGTCGTGGCCCGCGCGGGTGTCGGGCTCGACAACGTCGAGGTGCCCGCCGCCACCGCGCGTGGCGTCATGGTGGTCAACGCGCCGACGTCCAACATCGTGTCCGCGGCCGAGCAGGCCGTCGCGCTGCTGCTCGCCGTCGCACGCAACACGGCGAGCGCGAGCACCGCGCTCAAGGCGGGGGAGTGGAAGCGGTCCAAGTACACCGGCGTCGAGGTCCAGGGGAAGACCGTCGGCGTGGTGGGTCTGGGTCGCATCGGCGTGCTGTTCGCCCAGCGGATCGCGGCCTTCGGCACCCGGCTGATCGCCTACGACCCCTACGTGCAGCCGGCCCGGGCCGCGCAGCTCGGCGTGCGCCTGGTTGGTCTGGAGGAGTTGCTGCGGGAGAGCGACTTCATCTCCATCCACCTGCCGAAGACGCCGGAGACCGTCGGCCTGATCGGTGAGAAGGAACTGGCGCTGGTCAAGCCCGGCGTCCGCATCGTCAACGCCGCGCGCGGCGGCCTGATCGACGAGCAGGCGCTCGCCGACGCGATCGCCGAGGGCCGGGTCGGCGGTGCCGGCATCGACGTGTACTCCAAGGAGCCGTGCACCTCGTCGCCGCTGTTCGCGTTCGACAACGTGGTCGCCACCCCGCACCTGGGCGCTTCGACCGCCGAGGCGCAGGACAAGGCCGGCCTCGCCGTCGCCCGCTCCGTCAAGCTCGCGCTCCAGGGCGAGTTCGTGGCCGACGCGGTCAACGTGCAGGCCGGCGGCGTCGTCGCCGAAGACGTCCGACCGCTGCTGCCACTCGCCGAGAAGCTCGGCCGCGCGTTCACCGCAGTCGCCGGCGGCGTCGCCGCAAGCGTGACCGTCGAGGTCAGCGGCGAGGTCCTGGCCAACGAGGTGTCGGTGCTCAAGCTCGCCGCCACCAAGGGCCTGTTCGCGTCCGTGGTCGAGGAGCAGGTCACCTACGTCAACGCCCCGCACATCGCGGCGGACCGCGGCGTCGAGGTCGACCTCGTCACGCTGACCGACACCAGCGACCAGCCGACGCTCGTCACGGTCCGCGGCGCCCTGCCGGACGGCCGCACGGTGAGCGTCTCGGGCACCGTCACCATCTCGGGCAGCCGCGAGATCGCCAAGCTGACCGAAGTGGACGGTTTCGCGCTCGAGCTGGCCGCCGACGGCATCCTGCTCTTCTTCCGGTACGCGGACCGGCCCGGTGTGGTCGGCGCGATCGGCTCGATCCTCGGCGAGGCGGGCGTCAACATCGCCGCCATGCAGGTCGCCCGGCGCGAGGCCGGCGGTGAGGCGCTGATGACGCTGACCGTCGACAACTCGGTCGACGCGGAACTGCTCGCGGCGGCCCAGGCCAAGATCGGTGCCGGCTCGGCCAGCGCCGTGGACCTGCGTACCGAATAAGCGCATCAAAACGGGACGGGCGGCCAGTGTGCCGCCCGTCCCGTTTATTCATGTTGTCAGGAGGTCATCGCTCCCGGCGGGTAGACCGTGCCGCCCTGCGGGTCGAACAACAGCAACCCGTGCTTGCCGGCGAGCTCCTCCACGGCCAACAGCACCTCGTCGGGGCAGTCCTCGTCGAGCTTCATCTCGACGTGGTCGATCGCCACGTGGAGGGGCGTGACCGCCCACGGCGAACCATTCGTGTTCCGGTCCGGGTATGCCGACGTCATAGCGACATAGAAGTCGGCGATCTTCCGGTGCGGCGCACCGTCAACGTGCTCGCCCTGTCGGCACAGCTCAAAGGCCGCGCCCACATCCTCTGCCGAGGCGTCCGGCTCCATCGCCCAGACCACCAGATCGAAACTCACGGCCCATACTGTGCCATATGGCTTGGACGCTCCGTGGTGCCGAGCAGGTCGTGTTCCGCGACGCTCTCTGCCCCTTGCTTCGCTCGGGCAGAGAGCGCCGCGGAACACGACCGCACCACTACGCATCCAAGCGTGTGCAGCCACCGTGCTAGGCGGGGTAGTCGCCACGGTTTGCGGTGGACACCTTCTCGCCTTTCGTTGGGCAAGATCTTGTCGACATCAGCGCCGCTTCGCAGTGCGGGTTTCGGTGGTTTCGCAGGGGTCGCACCTTCGTCGGACGCGACAAACCCGGCTGGCGCCGCACCCACTGCCCGGTACGACCGACGCCGTAAAACCTTGGCCACAATAAAAATCAGCTCCCCCGTCGCCTCGGCAATGGCGATGGGGGAGCTGATCTACGTTCGCGTGCACTGGTTGCGCACTGCGGAGGGTGGCTCACAGCACCTTCGCATCAACAGGTCACCCGAAGACCTGATCCGCGTCGGAAAACCTCACTGCGTAACCGCGCGACCACGCTATCGATTCTCTGGCTCGGGACGCAAGGGTCACACGGCGCCGCGTGTCGCGTACTCCTCCTGCATCAAACTCGCCGTATAGCCCTCTGTTGTGGGGAACCAAGCCAGCCCAGCCTCGCCGGCGGCGTAGAGAGCTGTCGCATATGCGTCAGCTACGGCCAGGTCAGGGCCCATGACCGTCGCGGCGCGGATCTCGTCGACGGGAGTCGCGCGGTGTGGGTCCATGACGTGGCCGCGGCGGCCGGTCACGCCGGAGGTGCCGATGGCGCCCGACGTGAGCTCGAGCTGAACCGGTTTGCGGCGCGCGTCGTACGGGTGGTGCACCGCGACCTTCCACGGGCCGCCATGGGGGGCCGTGCCGCGTACCGTCAGGTCGCCTCCGCTGGCCACCGCGTAGTCGGTGATGCCGGCGGCCCGGACCCGGGCGGCGGCGCGTTCCATGGCCCAGCCTTTGACGAGGGCGCTGGGGTCGAAGCCGCCGGGTGCGGACCAGGCGTCGAACCAGCCGTCGGTGGCGGCGCGCATGGCGTCGCAGCGGGCCACGAGATCGGCGAGGGGTGCGTACGCGTCGGCGGACACCTCGCCGCGCCGGAGACGGGCGACCAGGCTGGCCTCGCGCAGGGGGCTGTAGGCGACGTCGATCGCGCGCAGCTCACCGACGGCGTCGGCGATGGCGGCCGCCAGTTCCTTGCGGCTCATGGTGGCGGGGCTGACCAGGGTCAGCGTGAAACCCGCGGTCGAGGTCTGCACGCTGTGGTGTGCGACCAAGCCACCGTTGGCGGCGGCGGGGTGGGCGAGCGTCGTGGCCGAGCCGCCGCCTAGGCGTAGGTCTGGGCGCATTGGGCCCCCTTCCGGCTGTGACTGCGTTAAACCTAGGATTTGCGGGTGACGAGGGCATGAGCACCGGCTGAGAGTTTGCTGGGTAAGTCTGCCCGATTCCGCATAGTGGGAGCGACTTACCGCTTTGCGGGACGATGGCTTAACGTTTGTTAGACGTTTCGCTACGAAGGAGCTTTGACGTGTCTGTGGCGCGGATCGCGGTGGTGGCCGGCGACGGCATCGGTCCCGAGGTGATCGACCAGGCGCGCAAGGTGCTCGACGCGGTGCTCCCGGGTGTCGAGGCGACCGAATACGACCTTGGCGCGGCGCGCTACCACCGCACCGGCGAGGTCCTGCCCGACTCCGTGCTCGACGAGCTTCGCGGGCACGACGCGATCCTGCTCGGCGCCGTCGGCGACCCGACCGTGCCGCCGGGCGTGCTGGAGCGCGGCCTGCTGCTCAAGCTCCGCTTCGCCTTCGACCAATACGTCAACCTGCGCCCCTCGCGGCTCTTCCCGGGCGTGGTCAGCCCGCTGGCCGGGGTCAAGCCCGGCGAGATCGACATGATCGTGGTGCGCGAGGGCACCGAGGGTCTCTACGCCGGCGCCGGCGGCGGCCTCCACCGGGGCACGCCCGCCGAGATCGCGACCGAGGAGAGCCTCAACACGCGGCACGGCGTCGAGCGCGTGATCCGCGACGCGTTCGCCCGGGCCACGCGGCGTCCCCGCCGCAAGGTCACCCTCGTCCACAAGACCAACGTGCTCACCCACGCGGGCTCGTTGTGGGCGCGCACGTTCGACGCGGTCGCCGCCGAGCACCCCGACGTGGCCACCGAATACCAGCACGTCGACGCCGCCGCGATGTTCCTCGTGACCCAGCCGCAGCGCTACGACGTGATCGTCACCGACAACCTCTTCGGTGACATCCTCACCGACATCGCCGCCGCCGTGACCGGTGGCATCGGCATGGCCGCCAGCGGTTGCATCAACCCCGAGCGGGTCCACCCGTCGATGTTCGAGCCGGTGCACGGCTCGGCGCCCGACATCGCCGGCAAGGGCGTGGCCGACCCGGCCGCCGCCGTGCTCTCGGTGTCGCTGCTGCTCGACCACCTCGGGCACGCCGACGCCGCACACCGAGTAGCCGAGGCGGTCGCCGCCGAGCTCGCCGGGCGCACGTCCGGCACGCCGCTGCGTACCGCCGAGGTCGGTGACCGGCTCGCCGCCGGCGCCGTGGGCTGAGCCCGCCTTTCCGGTTGAACCGTTTCGCATCATTAGGCGTCGGAAGAATCAGGACCCTTCGGGCGAACCGTTTCGTCCGCCGCCCTCTCGCCCTTGAACGACCGTTCGGGGTAAGTTTCTTGCGCAGCCTTTACTGAGCGTTGCCGGCCCCCGCCGGCTTACCTGGAGGTCCAACGCCGATGAGCGGTGGTGACAAGCTCGACTTCGAGATTCGCCCGAATCCCCAGCCGGTACCCGCCGCCGAGCGCGCCGCGCTGATGGTCGACCCAGGGTTCGGTCGGGTCTTCACCGACCACATGGTGACCGCGCGTTACGCCGACGGCAAAGGTTGGTACGAGGCCCGCGTCGAGGCCCGCGCCCCGATCCCGATGGACCCGGCCAGCGCCGTCCTGCACTACGCCCAGGAGATCTTCGAAGGGCTGAAGGCATACAAGAACACGGACGGCACGGTGACGATGTTCCGCCCGGAGGCCAACGCCGCGCGGTTCACCACGTCGGCCACCCGCCTCGCGATGCCCCACCTGCCCGAGGGCGCGTTCGTCGACTCGCTCCGGCACCTGATCAGCGTCGACCGCGAGTGGATCCCCTCGGACGACGAAGGCAGCCTCTACCTGCGGCCGTTCATGTTCGCCAGCGAGGTCTTCCTGGGCGTCCGCCCGGCGATGGAATACCTCTACGTGGTGATCGCGTCGCCGGTCGGCTCGTACTTCAAGCACGGCATCAAGCCCGTCAACGTCTGGGTCTCACCGAACTACACGCGAGCGGCCCCGGGCGGCACCGGCGCGGCGAAGTTCGGCGGCAACTACGCGGCGTCGCTGCTGCCGCAACAGGAGGCGGCCGCCAACGGCTGCGACCAGGTGGTCTTCCTCGACGCCGTCGAACAGCGCTGGATCGACGAGCTCGGCGGCATGAACATCTTCTTCGTGTACGACGACGGCACGCTGGTCACGCCGCCACTCGGCACGATCCTGCCGGGCATCACCCGCGAAGCCATCATGCGTCTGGCCGAGGACGACGGCCGGGCGGTGATCGAGCGCCCAGTGGCCTTCGACGAATGGCACAAGGACGCCGATCGCGGCCGCATCCGCGAGGCGTTCGCCTGTGGCACCGCGGCGGTCATCACCCCGATCGGCGAGGTCCGCTTCGAAGGAGGCGCGTTCAAAATGGGCGACGGCACCTCCGGCGAAGTCACGATGAACATCCGCAAACGCCTGGTAGACATCCAACGCGGCCGCGCCGCGGACACCTATGGCTGGGTGCACAAGGTTTTCTGACCTTTCTTCACTGTGAAAGGCGCATCGGGCTTGGCCTAGGTGGGTCTTTCCGTGTCCCGGGTCAGGTGGAAGGCGTGCCGGGCTTGGCCTAGGTGCGTCTTTCCGTGTCCCGGGTCCGTCGTGGGCACGACCGTCGCTCCCGCCGGAATTCAGCCTCCGCCGATGGTTACGCTCAAAGCTCCTTTTCGGACCTGACCGGGTCCGATGTGGATTTGGGCCCGTAGTTCTGACCCCGCTCCCGCCGCCGGCCGAGCAATGCGCCGGCGGTGAGCAGTAGTCCGGCCAGGGCGGCGACGAGCCGGAAGCTGCGGGGATCATTGCGCGGCCGGGCGCTGCCGACAACGGGTGGTCGCCAGCGGTCTCTGCGATCGGCGCGGTCGCCGCGCGACGAAGCTCGGCGCGGTCACCGCCGTGCTCTGCCTCCCCTACGCCGCCGTGGTGGGTGGCCATGCCGTTGGTGGGGACGCCGCCGCCGCCCGGCACCGCCGCCGGCACCGGCGCGGGCGGCGGCGCCGGCGGTGGCGGCGGTGGCGTGGGCGGTGGTGCGGTCTGGGTGTGCGGGGTTTGGGTTGGCTCCGCGTTGGGCGGTGCCGGCGGGCGAAAGCCACCGAAAGGAAATTGCCGAACAAAGAGCGAAGTGACAGTAAGCGGCCGTCGTTCGGGGCTACACGGGGGCCAAATGGATGATCGGCTTGGGGCAACGGGCCGGGAACCGATCATCTAGCGTTCCGCTCGGAGTTTGATCTTCGAGAGGAACACCCGTGTCCGAGCCGTCCACGACGCCGCCGCCCTCTTCACCACCGCTGGACGGGGCGCCCACCCCGCCCGCTTCGCCCCCGGCCGATGGAGGGAACGCCTCGTCGCTGCCCGCCTCGCCGACCCCGCCGCCGGTGGATGCGGCGGACGCACCGCCGCTGTCGGCGGATGCCGTCGCATCGCTGCCGGATGGGGCGCCCGCCGCGACCTTGCCCGCGGACGCCGCCTCGGTGGCTTCGGACGAGGCGCCGGGTGCGTCCCTGCCAGCGGACGCCGTCTCGGTGGCTTTGGACGAGGCGCTGGGTGCGTCCCTGTCCGCGGACGGGATTGTGGTGCCGTCGGGTGGGGTGCCTGCGCCGTCGCTGTCCGCGGACGCCGCCTCGGTGGCTTCGGACGCGGCGCCGGGTGCGTCTCAGTCCGCGGACGCGGGCCCGGTCCCGTCGGATGCGCAGGCTCCGCCGCCGTTGCCCGGGGGCGCCACTGCGGGGCTGTCGGGCGAGGCGCGGACTCCGACTTTCGTCGGCGAGACCTCGTCGCCGGCGCCGGCGCCGGCGCAGGCGGAGGGCGAGGAAGCCCCCTCGCTGGATGCCGACGCCACCGTGCCGTCGGCGGACGGTGACTCTTTCGCGGAGCGGGAGGAGCTGGGGGAACCCGTCCGGGGGAGGAGCAAGGCGGTCGTTCTCGGCAAGGTTCTGGCCGTGCTCGTCGCCGTGCTCGGGGTGGCGGGGCTCGTGGGCTATGGGTGGTCGGTGGTGACGCGCGACCGTGAACCCGAGGTCGCCTCCGCCGGTGAGTGTCTGGTCGGCCAGACGGCCCAGGACATGAAGATCGTGCGTTGCGACGACGCGACCGCCCAATGGACGGTGGTCGGCAGGGTCGATGGGATTCGGCAGAAGGACTTCCTGGCCGCAGGTAAGAACGAAGCTACCTGCGACCCCTGGAAGACCACGGCCGTCTCCTACTGGACCGGCGAGAAGAACGGCACCGGTCACGTGCTTTGTCTGGAGCCCATCAAGAAGAAGTGACGCCGGCGCGGACGGGGAGCCCGCGGCCTACGCCGCGCGGTCCCCGTCCGTCAGCAGGTGCGAACGCAGCGCCGCCAGGTCGTCCGTGGTCAGGCCGGCGTGGGTCGCGTAGCCCTCGATCGAGCCGTGCCGGTCCCGTAGTTCAGCGAGAAACAACAGCATCGCCGTCGCGGGTGAGGCCATGAACGGCGTCGGTGGTACCTCGGCGTCCGGGAGCGCCGCGCGCAACCACGCCGAGAACCGTTGCGATGCCGCCGTGCTCAGGGCGTAGTCCGCTGCCACGTCGTCGTCCGCGACTCCCAGCAGCGACAGCGTCAGCGCGCACACCACGCCTGTGCGGTCCTTGCCCGCTACGCAGTGCACGACCACCGGGCCGGCGGTCGGGTCCGCGATGACCTTCAGGGCCGCCGCGATGCCCGCTGTGCCGATGTCGGCCAGCTCCCGGTAGCGGTCGGCGATGAACCGGTCAATCGTCTCGTCCGGGCCCGCCGCGGTCCACTCCGGGTGCTCCGGGTGGATGTGCTGGTAGCTCAGCCCGGGATAGTCGACCACCCGGCCGTCACGGGCCACCTCACGCGGGCGGCGGAGGTCGATGACCGTGCGCACTCCCAGAGAAGGCAGCGCGGCCGGGTCGACGCGGTGCACCGAGTCGGACCGGAACACCTGGCGCCACCGCACGGTGCGCCCGTCGTGCCCGGCATAGCCGCCGATGTCGCGGAAGTTGAAGACGCCGTCGAGGGGATACGACCGGTTGGGCTCCATGCCAGAACCTTAACCGATTCAGAAGAATCCACTGTGGACAAGAAAAGGGCGGCGCCCGCCGAAGGAAGGACGGCGGGCGCCGCCGCGAGGAACAACCGAACTACAAGCGCGGCCCGGCGGAGTCGTACATGCCGCCGTAGTAACCGCCGAGCTTGTCCCGGTAGGCCGGATCGCTGTGGCTGTCCGCGTCGTACTCCGGAGCCGACTTGATCTGGTCCTTGTCCCGGTCGACGTAGACCTTCTGCTCGTCGTGGTCCACGCGGTTGACGACACCGGCCGGGAGCATGACCTTCTTGCCGAAGATCCACGCGCCGGTGTCCACCACGAGGTAGCTCGAAGCGACGTCGTAGCTGTGCGCATCGATCTTGCCGATGCTGCCGTCGGTCGCCTCGACCTTGTAGCCGACCAGGTCCGAGCCGGTCACACCAGCCTCGTCGCGGAACGACCACGGGTCGAACGCACCGGTAGGCACGCCGCCGTGGGCACCAGAGGGAGGCGTCGGCTGAGGGTTGAGCTGGTCCATGAGAACCTTCACTCCTCGTATCGACTGTCGTACTCGGTCGACAAGTTCCTACCCGGCGCAACGCGGACGAAAACCACCAAGGGGAGTTCCCGACATGTGGTCAGGTGCTTGGTGTCACGGCACGACCGTGGCAAAGTACGGAGCGTGACACCGCTCGCCCTCATTATTGGCAGCTAGCGCGCCGGCAACCAACACCGCCGAGCGCGCAGACCTCCCGCATTCCAGCGGGGGGTCTTTTTGCTTGAAGCGAGCCCTGTGTTGCAGTGCGCGACGCGCAAAGCCCCACCGCCTCCGAAAGAAGGACCAGGATCATGCCCTACCAGGTGTACGACACCACGCTGCGCGACGGGGCACAGCGCGAGGGGATCAGTTACTCGGTGGTCGACAAGCTCGCCGTCGCCCGCCTGCTCGACGAGTTCGGCGTCGGCTTCATCGAGGGCGGATGGCCCGGCGCGATGCCCAAGGACACCGAGTTCTTCCGGCGCGCCCGCAACGAGCTCGACCTGAAGCACGCCCAGCTCGTGGCGTTCGGCGCCACCCGCAAGGCCGGCGTCGGGGTCAACGAGGACCCGCAGGTGCGCGCGCTGCTCGACGCCGAGACGCCCGCCGTCTGCCTGGTCGCGAAGTCCGACATCCGGCACGTGGAGCGGGCCCTGCGCACGACCGGCGACGAGAACCTCGCGATGGTGCGGGAGACCGTGGCCCACTTCGTGAAGAACGACCGCCGCGTCTTCCTCGACTGCGAGCACTTCTTCGACGGCTTCCGCCACGATCCCGCGTACACGGCCGAAGTGGTGCGGGCCGCCTTCGAAGGCGGCGCGGAACGCGTGGTGATGTGCGACACCAACGGCGGCATGCTCCCGTCGCGGATCACCGCCGCGATCCAGGACCTCACGACCCGGCTCGGAGTCAGCGCCGACCAACTCGGCATCCACTGCCAGAACGACACCTCGTGCGCCGTGGCCAACACGGTCGCCGCGGTCGAGGCCGGCGTCGAGCACTTCCAGTGCACCGCCAACGGCTACGGGGAACGGCCGGGCAACGCCGACCTGTTCGCCGTCGTCGCGAACCTCCAACTCAAGCTGGGCCTGCCCGTCCTACCCGACGGCTGCCTGGAACAGGCGATGCGGGTGTCCCACTCGATCGCCGAGATCGCCAACATCGCACCCGACACCCACCAGGCGTACGTGGGAGCTGCGGCGTTCGCCCACAAGGCGGGCCTGCACGCGAGCGCGATCAAAGTGGATCCCCTGCTCTACAACCACGTCGAGCCCTCGGTTGTCGGCAACGACATGCGGATCCTGGTAACCGAGATGGCCGGCCGGGCCAGCATCGAGCTCAAGAGCCGTGAGCTCGGTATCGACCTGGCCGGCCATCCGACCGAGCTGTCCCGCGTCACCCAGCGGGTCAAGGACCTCGAGGCGGGCGGCTGGTCGTTCGAGGCCGCCGACGCGAGCTTCGAGCTGCTGGTCCGGGGCGAGTTCGCGGAGGTGCCGCGGCCGTTCGCGCTGGAGTCCTACCGGGTGCTGGTCGAGCACCGCGAGGACGGCGCGGTGGTCTCCGAGGCGACCGCGAAGGTGCGCGTCAAGGGCGAGCGGGTCATTGCCACGGCCGAGGGCAACGGCCCGGTCAACGCCCTCGACGAGGCGCTGCGGCTGGCTCTGTCGAAGCACTACCCGGAGCTGACGAGCTTCGTGCTGGCCGACTACAAGGTGCGCATCCTGGAGGGCTCGCACGGCTCCGGTGCGGTCACCCGCGTGCTGGTCGAGACCAACGACGGCCACGGCCGCGACTGGACCACCGTCGGCGTGCACGAGAACGTCGTCGAGGCGAGCTGGCACGCCCTGGTCGACGCACTGACGTACGGCCTCAACCGGGCCACCGCGAAGAACTAAAGAGAAGGCAGGGAGATCTCCGCGAAGACGGCGCTGTGGTCGCTGCCCGGCAGCGGCCACACCGCGTACTCGCGGATCGCCACCCGCGGGTCGACCAGGATGTGGTCGATCGCGATGGGTGGCAACGAGAACCCGTGGTCGATCGGCCGCCAGGTGCCCGACAGCCCATGCCCCGCGGTGGCCCCCGCGTCGCGATATCCCGTTGCCAGCAAGGCCCGCATCGGCTCATGGTCCAATGTGGCGTTGAAGTCGCCCATCAGCAGCCGGATCGGACCGTCCGGTGTGGCCGGTCGTTGCCCACGCATGCCGGCGAACCAGCACGGCACGTCGGCCAGGCTGAGTGGGGCGCAGGAATGCACCGACTCGATGACCAACGGTGCGCCGCCGGGCAGCGTCACCGTCGCGTACGCCTGCGTGAAGCCGGACTCGTGCTGGTGGATGCCAGTCCCGGTGAGCGGCAACCGGGAGTACAGCCCGCCGTTGACGTAGATCGCGGGGTCGTCGACGATCCGGTGCGGCAGTTCCGCGCCGATGCCGGCGGCGTCGAAGGCCGCGATGAAGCCGGAGTTGAGCTCCTGCACCGCGAGCACGTCGATCTTGTGTTCCCGGACGAGGTCGACCAGCACCGCCGGGTCCGCCTCGCCGTGCTTGATGTTGGCCGTCATGACCCGCAGCCGCGGCCCGCCCGCGTCGGCCGCAAGGCCAGGAACGGCCCGCGGCAGCACCACGCCGGCCAGCGCGGCCAGCGACAGGGCCGCGACCGCCGCCGCCTTCCAGCGCCGCAGGGCCAGCGCACCCACCAGCGGCAGCACGCTCAGGCCGGCGGCGTACGGGGTGTAGGCCACCAGGTGCACCAGCGGCCCACGTTCCCACCCCGCGAGGCGCACCGCGGCCAGCGCCGCCCCCGGTGTGACGGTCAGCCAGCAGGCCACCGCCGCCGCGACCGACCGCCCCCGCTGGTCGGGGGCGGCGGCGATGATCTGCTGGCGAGCCGTCTTCACACAGAGCACGCTAACCATCCGGTGTGAAGGATTGGTGCGCTTCCGACGGAGATCCACCCGCCGGTATCGTCGGCCGATGCCCGTCACCGCGGAAGCCGTGTGCGCCGCCTTCGGGCTGCCGGAGCGCGGCGCGACGATCACCGTGCACACCCACGTGACCTGGCGGTTGACCACCAAAAGCGCCGAGTTCCTGGCCAAGCGGATCCCGGAGGCCTGGGCGACCGAGATCGGCGCCGCGATGGCGCTGGAGGGCGCCGCGCGGGCTGCCGGCATCCCCGTACCAAGCCCGGTCGTGCCCGTGCACCCCGTGGTCGGGTGTGCCGCCCGGCTCCCGGACGGCACGCTGGTCCGGGTCTCGGAGTGGGTCGACGGCCGCCCGATCGAGGCGGGCGACGACCTCGCCGACTGGCTGGGCAAAACGGTGGCCCGGCTCAACACGCTGCGCCCGCGCGCAGCCGCCGAGCCCGTCGTCTACGGCATCCACCCGCCGGAGAGCTGGGCCGCGTGGCAGGCCGAGGGCGAGCGCCAGGCCCGACCGTGGGCGGCAATGCTGGCCCGCAGGCGAAACGACGTGGCCGAGGCCACGCGCTGGGTCAAGAGCGCGTTCGAACGCGCGGGCGACTACGTCGAGACCCATCGCGACCTGGAGCCGTGGAACGTCCTGGTGACCCCGCAAGGCCCGGTGATCGTCGACTGGGACGGCGCCGGCGGGGACAGCGCCGGCCTGGTTGCCGCGCACGCCGCGTACGCCTTCGGTGGTGGCCATGGCCCGCGAACCGACCGCGCGTTGGCCGCCTACGTGGCCCACGGCGGGCGGCTGCCGTCCCCGGAGGACCGCTTCGCCCGCCGCGTCGGGCTGATGCTCAGCCGGCTCGCCGAGCGGATCAACTGGACCCTGGGGGAGGGCGACCCGAGCCCGTTTCCGATCGAGGAACTGGATCGCACCGCGGGCGACCGGCTGCGCGATCTGCCGGCCTTCGTCGCTGACCTGCGGGAACCTAGATGATCTAGAGAATAGTCGCCACAAATTGGGCTAAAAGGCTCCCAACCGCGTGTCCAACCGGGAGTCTCGACACATGACGCCCAGCTTGCCGCCGCCGTCCGAGTTCGACTTCGCGGAGGAGACGCCCGACGAGGCGTACGCGGCCGGCTCCGACCCCGCCGCCGCGCGGCAGACCAGCGCGGTCCTGGAGGAGGTGCTCTTCGAGGTCAAGCGGGTGATCGTCGGACAGGACCGGCTGGTCGAGCGCCTGGTGGTCGCGCTGCTCGCCGACGGCCATTGTTTGCTGGAGGGCGTACCCGGCGTGGCCAAGACCCTGGCCGCACAGACCCTCGCGGAAACCATCGGCGGCACCTTCTCCCGGATCCAGTTCACCCCCGACCTGGTGCCCTCGGACATCGTCGGCACCAGGATCTACCGCTCCTCGACGGAGTCGTTCGACGTCGAGCTGGGCCCGGTGATGGCCAACCTCCTGCTGGCCGACGAGATCAACCGGGCTCCGGCCAAAGTGCAGTCGGCGTTGCTGGAGGCCATGGCCGAGCGGCAGGTGTCGATCGGTGGCAAGTCCTGGCCGGTCCCCGAGCCGTTCCTCGTGCTGGCGACGCAGAACCCGATCGAGTCGGAGGGCGTCTACCACCTGCCGGAGGCGCAACGGGACCGGTTCCTCATGCGCGTGGTCGTGGGCTACCCGACCGACCAGGACGAGCTGGGCATCCTCTACCGGATGAGCGGGGAGCAACCACAGCCGCGCCGGGTGCTCGACCCGGCCCGCCTGCGCGAGCTGCAGGGCCTCAACCGCAAGGTCTTCGTGCACCACGCCATCGCCGAGTACGTCGTCCGCCTGGTGCTGGCGACCCGCGAGCCCGCCCGGTTCGGCCTGATCGAGGTGGCCAGGCACCTGGCGTACGGCGCGAGCCCGCGGGCGACCCTCGGCCTGGTCGCCGCCGCCCGGGGCCTGGCCCTGCTGCGCGGCCGCGACTACGTGGTGCCCGACGACGTCCGTGAGCTCGCGGCCGAGGTGATCGCGCACCGGCTGGTGCTCTCCTTCGACGCGATCGCCGACGGCGTGACCGCCGAGTCCCTGGTGGAAAAGCTCGTCGAGGTGGTCCCACCGCCGCATCTGGCGCCGGAGACCGACGCGGAGCTTCGGGGACTGGCGGCGGCATGACCCGCGGCGCGGCCGAGACGACCGTGCGGCAGCTCGCACCGGAGGAGCGGCTGCGCCGGCTCGAGCTGATGGTCACCCGGCGCCTGGACGGCATGCTCCAGGGCCAGTACCTCGGTCTGCTCCCCGGGCCGGGATCCGAGTTCGCCGGCTCGCGCGAGTACCGCCCGGGCGAGGACGAGGTGCGCTGGATGGACTGGGCGGTCACCGCCCGCACCAACGTGCCGCACGTCCGCGAGGTCGACGCGGACCGGGAACTGACCACCTGGGTGCTCGTGGACGGCTCGGCCAGCATGGACTTCGGCACCGCCGAGGTGGAGAAGCGGGAGCTGGCGGTCGCGGCGGTGGCCGCGGTCGGCTTCCTCACCGCCGGTGCCGGCAACCGGATCGGCGCCCACGTGCTGCGCCGCGACGGGATCCGCCGCGTGCCGGCGCGCACCGGTCGCGTACACCTCCAGGCTCTGCTGCACGACCTGCTGGGCGCCAAGCGCGAGGAGGAAGGCGCCGACGGCGCCGATCTCGCCACCGCCATCGAAGGCCTGCAGCGCGCGGCCATCCACAGGGGACTCGCGGTCGTGGTGTCGGACTTCCTCGACGACGCGGCCGACGGGACGTTCGCCTGGGAGCGCCCGCTCAAGCGGCTGGCCGCCCGGCACCAGGTGCTGGCCGTCGAGGTGACCGACCCGCGCGAGCTCGAGCTGCCCGACGTCGGCCTGATCACCTTCGTCGACCCGGAGACCGGCCGGCGGCGCGAGGTCTCGACCGGCAACCGCCAGCTTCGCGAGCGGTACGCGGCCGCCGCGCTGGAGCAGCGCGCGGAGGTGGCCGCCGCGCTGCGCCGCACCGGCGTCGGCCACCTTCCACTGCGGACGGACCGGGACTGGGTGGCCGACATCGTCCACCACGTGCTGAGCCAACGCCGGCGGGCCCGTGCCGCGCCGGCCCGGCCGCGACCAGCCGGGGGTGCCGGGTGAACAACGGGGTTCCGGACGTCGCCTTCCTCAACCCGGGCCGGCTCTGGCTGCTGGTCGGTGTGGCGCTGGTGGCCGTCGGCTACGTGTACATGCAACGGCGGCGCAGCCGGTACGCCGTGCGGTTCACCAACCTGCGCCTGCTCGACAAGGTCGCGCCGTCCCGCCCGGCCTGGCGCCGCCACGTGCCGGCCGCGCTCTTCATCGCGATGCTGGCCCTGCTGGTGGTCGGCTTCGCCCGGCCAACCGACGAGGTGCGGGTGCCCAAGGAGCGCGCCACCGTCATGATCGCGGTCGACGTGTCGGCCTCGATGCTCGCGACGGACGTGCCGCCGGACCGGCTGCGGGCGGCCAAGGAAGCCGCCCGCGAGTTCGCCGACCAGCTTCCGCGCCACTTCAACGTCGGCCTGGTCGCCTTCGCCGGCAACGCCACCGTCGTGGTGCCGCCGAGCCCCGACCGCGACGTGTTCAAGGCCGGTGTGGACCGGCTCTCCGAGACCACCGCGGGGCTGGGCGGCACCGCGATCGGCGAGGCGATCACCACCTCGCTGGACGCCATCCGCAGCATCGACGCGCGGGCCGACAAGGACCCACCGCCGGCCCGGATCGTGCTGCTCTCCGACGGCGCCAACACGTCCGGGAGGGACCCCGACGAGGCGGCGAGCGAGTCCGACACGGCCGGCATCCCCGTCGACACGATCTCCTTCGGCACCACGGCGGGCGAGATCGCGCGGCGCGGCGGGGTCGCGATGTCGGTGCCGGTCGACGGCGAGACGCTGCGCGGGGTGGCCGAGAAGACCAACGGCAGCTACCACGAGGCGGACTCCAAAGAGGAACTACGCAAGGTGTACGCCGACATCGGCACCTCGGTGGGCTATGTCAACGAACGCGCGGACGTCTCGGCGCGCTTCATCGGCCTCGCCCTCATCCTGGCCATGGTGACCGCGCTCGCGTCGATGTTCTGGTTCTCCAGGATCCCGTGAGAAGGGACAGGCGATGACGACCACACCGACGAGCCCAACGGGTCTCGGCGAGCCGCGTGGCCCCGAGTACGTCTCGCCCGACCTCGACCTGATCGGCGGCGGCGCCGGACCGCCCGGTGGGCCCGGTCGGGGGCGGCGGTCCTTCTCGACGGCCGGCTGGCGGCGGGCCGCGCTCGTCGGGGCCGCGGTGGTCCTGGTCTCGGCCGCCTCCGGCGGGCTGGCCGGCGGCCTGGTGGCACGCCAGGAGAACGGCGCGGGCGCGCCGTCGCCCACGCCGAGCGCGGCGGCCGGCGGACTGTCCGGCGACATGATCAATGCGGCCAAGAACACCCTCGACGGCGTGGTCTCGGTGGAGGTGCGGGCCGCGGACGGCAGCGTGTCCGGTGGCTCGGGCTTCGCGCTCGACGGCAACCAGAACATCGTCACCAACGACCACACGCTGGGCACGGGCGAACCCAAGGCGGTGTACGTGGAGACGCCGTCCGGTCGGCGGATCCAGGCCACATTGGTCGGTCGGGACCCGGACCGGGACATCGCGGTGCTGAAGGTGCCGCCGAGCACCGGCCTGCGCCCGCTGCCGTTGGCCAAGACCGGCACGACCCAGGTGGGTGAGCCCGTGATCGCCGTCGGGTCACCGCTCGGGCTGTCCGGGACGGTCACCGCCGGCATCGTCAGCGCGCTCGACCGCGAGGTGAAGCTGCCGAAGGGCCGGCGCCAGACGGCGATCCAGACCGACGCCTCGATCAACCCCGGCAACTCCGGCGGGCCGCTGGTCAACGGGAGCGGCGAGGTCGTCGGGGTCAACACGGCGATCGCGTCGCTGGAAGGCGGCGGCTCGATCGGGATCGGGTTCGCGATCCCGATCGAGCAGGCATCCCAGGCGGCCGACCGGATCATCGCCGGTGGTGGTTAGGCCTTCCACCGCGAGGTGAGCCAGGCCTCCCGGTCGGCGCGGGCGGCAGCGTCGAGCTCGTGCCCCGCGCCGGGGTAGAGGCGGTAGTCCGTGGGCTGCTCCGCCAGGGACACGAGCGTGCGGCGGGTCGAGTCGGGCACGAAGAAGTCGGGCTCGGCGAACTGGAACAGCAGGGGCACGCCGCCGCGGTCGGCCACGTACCGGATCGGGTCGACGGGCTCGAACAGCTTCTCGTAGGCGATCGTGGCGTCGCCGGAGAGGCCGAGGAAGAAGGTCGCGAACCAGTTGCCGAACGTGGCGTCGACGTTCATCGCCACCACGGCGTGAATCCGGTCCCGGTCGACCGAAGCGAGCAGCAGCCCGTACATGCCGCCGTAGTCGTGGCCGACCACCGCGATCCGCGACCGGTCGACGTCCGGCCGGGCGGTCAGCAGGTCGAGCCCGCGGCGCAGCCGTACGGTCTGGGCCACCACGTTGGCGACGTCCCGGCGGTCGCCGACCGGGTCGACCGACCACGGGAACGTCAGGTCCGGTAGCAGCGCGACGGCGCCCTGGCGGGCCTGGTCCACCGCCTCGTCGAGGAACTCCAGGCGGCTGCTGGTCGGGTTGGGCGGCTCGAACCAGTGCAGGTAGAGGACGGCCGGGTAGCGGCCCGGGCGGGCCGGCTCGACCAGGTAGGCGCGCACGGGATCACCGTCGCGCGCGGCGTAGGTGATGTCGTGGACCAGCACGCCACCGCGTTCCTCGACTCCGTGCTGGGTGACGGAGACCGGCCCTCCTAACGAGCTTAACGTCCCAAACATGTTAGGCACGGTACGGCTGTCGGGTTTAACAGGTCAAGGCCCTTAGACTCGTTAGGGTGTTGAGCGTCGAACTGCGACCGGCCCGCCCGATCGCCCACGCCCTGGGGGGTCGGCTGTCGCTGGCCCTGGTCAACAGCGTGCTGTGGCGGCGGTCGGCCGAGCCGGTCGAGCGCATCACGGACTACCCGGCGCTGGCCGGCTACCTGCGCGACGCGGGCGGGCTCGACGACGCCGCGCTGACCGACCTGGAGGCCGGCGCCGCCGCCGAGCCGGCCGCCGCCACGGCGGCCCTGGATCGGGCCCTGGCGCTGCGTGAGGCGCTGTTCCGGCTCTTCTCCGCGGTCGCGGCCGGCGCCGAACCGGACGGCGCCGACCTCGCCGTGCTGGACCGGGTCTTCCGGGCCGGCATGCGGCAGATCCGGGTGGGCGTCGGCGACGGACGCGGCTACCGGCCGGGCTGGACGGGCCTGGACGTGCCGTCCTGGGAGGCGGCCGCCGACGCGGTGGCGGTGCTCGGCTCACCCGACGCCCCGCCCCTCAAGCAGTGCCCGGGCGAGACCTGCGGCTGGCTGTTCGTCGACGAAAGCCGCAACCACAGTAGACAGTGGTGCGACAGCCGGATGTGCGGCAACCGGGCCCGGGCCCGCCGCCACTACCAGAAGCGGCGCGCCTAGATCGCCGCCACCAGCCGGGCGCGCAGTGGCGCGGCGCGGTCGGCGAACGCGCGCTGGGCGGCGGCGTACTCGGCGCGGCCCGCCGCCGTCTCGATCCGCACCGGCGGGTAGCCGAGCTCGGCCAGGTCGTACGGGCTGGCCCGCATGTCGAGGGTGCGGATGTCGTGCGCCAGCGCGAAACAGTCGGCCACCAGCTCGCTGGGCACCAGCGGCGAGAGCTTGTAGGCCCACTTGTAGAGGTCCATGTTCGCGTGCAGGCAGCCCGGCTGCTCCAGTTCGTGCTGGAGCTCCCGGGTCGGGGTCAGCACGTTGAGCGGGCGGGCCGGGGCGGTGAAGAACCGGAACGCGTCGAAGTGGCTGCAGCGCACCCCGCGCTCCTCGACGACGGTGGCGGTCTCGGCGGGGGAGAGCCGCAGCGGCCAGGCGTCGTGCCGGACCTCCTGCTGCGTCTGCCGGTAGACCATCGCCCACTCGTGCATGCCGAAGCAGCCCAGCTGAGCGGGGCGGGCGGCGGTGCGGGTGAGCAGGGTGCGGATCCAGGCGATCGAGTCGGCCCGGCGCTCGCGTACGCCATCGGTGTCGACCGTGACCCCCGCGGGCCGGGCGACGTAGTCGCGGCCCAGCTCGTCGACGGTGGCGTCGGCCAGGAACACCCCGGCACCGGGGTGCCAGCGGCGCAGCTGGGCGGGCCGGTGGGAGTAGTAGGTGAACAGGAAGTCCTCGACCGGATGCCGCCGGCCGGCCTTGCGGCGGCTCAGGTGCGGCCCGACCCACCCGTCGACCCGCTGCTCGTGCGCGAGCCGACGGGCGACCCAGGCGGGGCGCTCCAGAACCGTCATGCGCCCCAGCGTAGCCAGCGGTGGCGCCGCGCCCTCCGTGCGTGCGGCGCCACCGTCGGCCAACGCGGGTCAGCCGCCCAGGGCGGACCGGATCTTGTTGATCATCTGCGTCTCGTTGTCGCTGACGCCGCCCTGCGCCTTCGCGACCTGGTCGCAGGCGCTCATGATCGTGTTGCGGAAGTTCTGCTGGTCCTGGGGCGACTTCGACAGGATCTGCATCGACTGCTGCAGCCCCGACATGACGCCGCTTTCCATGTCGCCCTGCGAGCCCTTGGGCATCTTCGGCATGCCGCCGCTGCCCTTGAAGATTTCCTGCATCTCAGGGGAGGCGCCGCGGAGCGCCTTGGAGCCCGCGATCATCTCCTTGATCGTGCCCATGATCCCCGGGTCGGACTTCGAGACGAGCATCATCGCGCCCATCGCCGAGTTGCGCAGGGTGTCGCGCTCCTGGTCGGTGTAGCGCATGGTTTTGTCAGTCATGCCCAGATCCTGGCGTGGCCAGATGGCTCAGGGTGCGGAAACCGAGCAAGGTCTATAGGCCCGCTTTCCGCCCCAGGCCGCCGTACCATCCGGCCGGCAGGACGGGTGCCGCCGGCGCGGCCGGATGCCACCGGTCGGCGGACACCAGGCCGGGCCCGACCAGCCCGAAGCGATCGAAGATCGTGGTGATCTCGGCCCGGCTGCGCGGTCGCAACGTCAAACCGGAGGCCGCGTAGAGCTCGGCCACCCGGGCGGCCCGCTCCGGTGACAGGTCGGCGCTGCCGTGGCTGATCGCGAGATAGCTGCCCGGTGCGACCTGGTCGTAGATCGCGGCCGTGCCGGCCGCCGGCTCCTCGGCGTCGGGCACCAGGTGGTAGACGGCCAACGCCAGCACCGCGACCGGGCGCTCGAAGTCGATGTAGTGGCGGACGTCGCGGTGCCGCAACACGAGCTCCGGATCGCGCACGTCGGCCTGCACCACGGTGACGTCGGGGTTGCCGACGACGCCGATCCTGTTGTGCAGCACGGCCATCGGGTCGATGTCGACGTAGACCACCCGGCTGCCACAGGCCATCTCGTGGGTGTTGCGTGCGGTCGGCAGGCCGGCACCGAGGTCGAGAAACTGCCGCACACCGAGGTCGACCAGATGGCGCACCACCCGCCCCAGGAACGCCCTGCTGGCGCGCGCGGCAAGCGGAACCTCGGGACAGGCGGCCGTGACCGCGTCGGCCAACCGCCGGTCGGCCTCGCCGGCCCGGTCACCACCGAGGTGGTAATCCCACATGCGGGCCACATTGGGTTGCTCGTCGCGCACCGCGGACCTCCCCGTCCCGGCCCTTAGCATGCCAACCGCGGCGCCGTTGACGGGGACACCGTGTGCGACGGCTAAGTTTGAGGCGTGCGTATCGCTTTGTTCGCCCATTCCAACGGGCAGTCGTTCGGTGTCGTCGAGGGTGAGACCGGCGCGGGTGCCGACGCGCTCACCGTCGCCGAGATCGAGGGCCTGCCGTTCGGCGAGATCAAGTTCACCAACCGGCGCTGGGCGCTGGCCGACGTGCGGCTGCTGCCGCCGATGCTGCCCCGCAAAATCATCGCGGTCGGCCGCAACTACGCCGAGCACGCCTCCGAGCTGGGCAACGAGGTGCCCAAGGAACCGCTGCTCTTCCTCAAGCCCCCGTCGTCCGTGATCGGGCCCGGCGACGCGATCGAGCTGCCGATCCAGTCGAAGCAGGTGGAGCACGAGGCCGAGCTGGCCGTCGTGATCGGTCTGCAGGGCGCCCGCCGGGTCGACCGGGCCGGGGCCGAGCGGGCCATCTTCGGCTACACCGCCGCCAACGACGTGACCGCGCGCGACCTCCAACGCACCGACGGTCAGTGGACCCGGGCCAAGGGCTTCGACACCTTCTGCCCGATCGGCCCGTGGATCGTCACGGACCTCGACGTCAGCAACCTCGAGGTGCGCTGCGAGGTCGGCCGCCCGCCGGAGGAGCTCGAGGTGCGCCAGCTCGGCAACACCCGCGACATGGTCTTCGACATCCCGACGATCGTGTCCTACGTCTCGCACGTGATGACGCTGGGCCCGGGCGACGTGATCCTGACCGGCACCCCCGCCGGGGTGAGCCCGATCCTGGCCGGTGAGACGGTTTCCGTGCGGATCGAGGGCATCGGCGAGCTGACCAACCCGGTCACCGCCATCGACTGAGATCGAACCGGGGGTGGCGGATTTGTGGGTCGCCACCCCCTCCGGTAAAGTTCTCACTCGGCGCTTCCGAGCGCCAATGGGGTATGGGGTAATTGGCAGCCCAACTGATTCTGGTTCAGTTAGTCTAGGTTCGAGTCCTGGTACCCCAGCAACGATGCCGACATGGCACCGGCGCTGGACTCTGGTAGAGTTCCGCTCCGTCGCCACAACGACATCGGAAGTCCTGGCCCCGTCGTCTAGCGGCCTAGGACGCCGCCCTCTCAAGGCGGTAGCGTGGGTTCGAATCCCATCGGGGCTACACAGAGCAACCCCTCGAGCAATCGGGGGGTTTTTCTTTGCCCAAAATCAAGTGCGGCTTTCCCAGGTCCGCCGGCGGCACGACCGTTGCTCCCGCCGGGGATCACTCCGCTTCGCTCCGTTTGCCAGGTCCGCGGCGGGAACAGGTCTGTCCAATAGGGTCAGAGGCCGGACAACCGCTGCCCGGCGCGGACTACGGCCATCGCGTGGCGGTCGCCGGGGCGGCGGCCCAGGCGCTCTATCGGGCCTGAGACGCTGATCGAGGCGATTACGCGGCCCGTGCGGTCGCGGATGGGTGCCGAGACGCTGGCTACGCCGGGCTCGCGCTCGGCGACGCTCTGGGCCCAGCCTCGGCGGCGGACCTCGGCCAGCGTGCGGCCGGTAAACTTGCACCGTGGCAGCAGGGGCATGACCGCCTCCGGCGGCTCCCAGGCGAGCAGGATCTGGGCGGCCGAGCCGGCCGTCATCGGCAGCACCGAACCGACCGGCACCGTGTCGCGCAGGCCACTGGCCCGTTCCGCGGCGGCGACACAGATCCGTTCGTCCGCACGGCGCAGATAGAGCTGGGCGCTCTCGCCGGTCGCGTCCCGCAATGCGGACAGCAGCGGCTCGGCGGCGGTGAGCAGCACATCGGGCGCCGCGTTGGCCAACTCGCCCAGGCGCGGGCCGGGACGCCAGCGCCCCTGCGTGTCCCGCACGAGCATGCGATGGATCTCCAACGCCTGCGCCAGTCGGTGTGCGGTGGCCCTCGGCAACCGGGTCCGCTCCACCAGTTCGGCCAGGCTGGCGCCGTCGACACAGGCCGCGAGGATCACTACCGCCTTGTCGAGGACGCCGACACCGCTCATACTGTGTCCCACAAGCCGAAACATACCTCCCAGAATTTAGGATGTCCAGATGGTGGGAGTCACTCCGAAGCCAACGTCGCCGAGGACCCTGGCCGAGAAGGTCTGGGACGCTCACGTGGTGCGATCCGCCGAGGGTGAGCCGGATCTGCTCTTCATCGACCTGCACCTGCTGCACGAGGTGACCAGCCCGCAGGCGTTCGACGGGCTGCGCGCCGCCGGCCGCACCGTGCGCCGCACGGATCTCACCCTTGCCACCGAAGACCACAACACGCCCACGGGTTACAGCAACCCGGCGTTCAACCTTCGACGCGGTGACCCGCTGACGATCGCGGACCCGACGTCGCGCACGCAGATCGAGACCCTGCGCCGCAACTGCGCCGAGTTCGGCGTCAAGCTGCATTCGCTGGGCGACGACAACCAGGGCATCGTGCACGTGATCGGCCCGCAGCTCGGTGTCACGCAGCCCGGTCTGACCATCGTGTGCGGCGACTCACACACCGCGACCCACGGCGCTTTCGGCGCCCTGGCCTTCGGCATCGGCACCAGCGAGGTGGAGCACGTGCTGGCCACCCAGACGCTGCCGCAGTCGCGCCCGAAGACCATGGCCGTCAACGTGGTCGGCGACCTGGCGCCCGGCGTCACCGCCAAAGACCTTGTGCTGGCGCTGATCGCACAGGTCGGCACCGGCGGCGGCCGCGGCCACATCGTGGAATACCGGGGCCAGGCGATCCGCGACCTCTCCATGGAGGGCCGCATGACGATCGCCAACATGTCGATCGAGTGGGGCGCCAAGGCAGGCATGATCGCGCCGGACGAGACCACCTACGCCTACCTCAAGGGCCGGCCGTACGCGCCGCAGGGCGACGCCTGGGACGCCGCGCTGGACCACTGGCGCAGCCTGCCGACCGACGACGGTGCGGTCTTCGACACCGAGGTGACCCTCGACGCCACGCGGATCAGCCCGTTCGTCACGTGGGGAACCAACCCGGGTCAGGGCGTGCCGCTGGACGCTTCCGTGCCCGCGCCGGAGGACTTCGTTCTCGAGGGCGAGCGGACGGCGGCCACCCGCGCACTGGAATACATGGCGCTGACGCCCGGCACCCCGATGCGCGACCTCACCGTCGACGTGGTCTTCGTCGGCTCGTGCACCAACGGGCGACTGGAGGACCTGCGCGCCGCGGCCGACGTGATCCGGGGCCACCGGGTCGCCGACGGCGTGCGGATGCTCGTCGTGCCCGGTTCCGCGGCGGTCCGCGAGGCCGCCGAGATGGAGGGCCTCGACAAGGTCTTCGCAGACGCGGGTGCCGAGTGGCGGTTCGCCGGCTGCTCCATGTGCCTCGGCATGAACCCCGACACGCTCTCGCCCGGCCAGCGTTGCGCCTCCACCTCCAACCGCAACTTCGAGGGCCGCCAGGGCCGCGGCGGCCGGACCCACCTCGTTTCGCCACCCGTCGCCGCCGCCACCGCCGTGCGGGGCCGGCTGGCGTCGCCGGCGGACCTGTGACGTCGGCGACATAGGGAGAAGAGAAGATGGACAAGTTCACCGTGCACACCGGCACCGCGGTCCCGCTGCGGCGGTCCAACGTGGATACCGACCAGATCATCCCGGCGGTGTACCTCAAGAGGGTGACGCGCACCGGCTTCGCCGACGGCCTGTTCTCCGCCTGGCGCGAGGACCCGTCGTTCGTGCTCAACAACGAGGCCTACGCCGGCGGCACCGTGCTCGTCGCCGGTCCGGAGTTCGGCACCGGGTCATCGCGCGAGCACGCCGTGTGGGCCTTGCGCGACTTTGGTTTCCGGGCCGTCGTCTCGCCGCGGTTCGGCGACATCTTCCGTGGCAACGCTCTCAAGGAGGGCCTGCTGCCGGTCGAGCTCGAACTGCCGGCTGTGGAAGAGCTGTGGGCGTTGGTCGAGGCCGAGCCCACCACTGCCGTGACGGTCGACCTCGAGAAGCGTGAACTCCGTGCGGGTGACCACGTTTGGGCGTTCCCGCTCGACGACTTCAGCCGTTGGCGGCTACTCGAAGGGCTTGACGACATCGGTCTGACCTTGCGGCATGAGGCGGAAATCACGCAGTATGAGCAGCACCGACCGGCGTTCCTGCCGGCTATCGGATAGCTCTTTCTCGGCCACACGGCCGGTCCCAGCCGCTGATTCGCCCCCTCCGGACTCCACCGGAGGGGGCGAATCCGTTACGACACAACGCCTTTTTTCGGCAAGATGTTTGTGTACCGACGACAATGGGCATACGGTGCGCGCAGAATGGCTCGCGTTGAGGCCATGCAAACATCGGAGGGAAGTTGTGAACAAAGCCGAGCTCATCGAGGCGCTGGCCGCTCGCCTGGGGGACCGGAAGACGGCGACGGCGGCGCTCGACGCGGTCCTCACCGAGGTCCAGCAGGCAGTCACCAAGGGCGACCGGGTGGCCATCACTGGTTTCGGTGTCTTCGAAAAGCGCGTGCGTGGTGCCCGAACAGCCCGCAACCCGCGCACCGGCGAAGCGGTGAAGGTCAAGAAGACGTCCGTCCCGGCATTCCGCGCCGGTGCGGGCTTCAAGGAGATGGTCGCTGCCGGCCGCGTGCCGAAGGCCGCCGCCGCCAAGAAGACCACCGCCAAGGCGACGACCGCCAAGGCGACGACCGCCAAGGCCACCACGGCCAAGGCCACCACCGCCACGAAGGCGGCGGCCGCCAAGAAGACCGCCACCGCGACGAAGAAGGCCGCTCCCGCCAAGACGGCCGCCAAGTCGACCGCGGCGAAGACCACCACCGCCCGCAAGGCGGCGACCGCCAAGAAGACCAGCACCGCGGCCGCCAAGAAGACCACCACGGCACGCACCACCGCCGCGGCGAAGAAGGCCCCGGCCCGGAAGGCGCCGGCCAAGAAGGCCCGCTGACCAGACGAGACGACGAAGGCGCCCACCGGAGCTCGGTGGGCGTCTTGGTCTGTCCGGGCCCGTCCGCTGTGGACGGGTGACCGCCAGGCCATAGACGCGGGTCGGTCGCGCTGGCGAGAATGTCTCGGGTGCGCCGCCCTCTTGTTGTCGCCGTCGGGATCGCCCTCGGTGTGATCCTGCTGACGGACGTGCTCCGCGTCTGGCTTCCGTCAATCATCACCATCTTCGGCCAGGCGGCCTCGACGCCGGCCGAGCTGATGGGTGGCTTCGCGCTGCTGTGGTTCGCCGCCGCGTTCGCGGTCGTGCCGTTGCTGCGCCCGTCGGGGCCCCGCCGGGTGGCGTTCGTGGCGGGCATCGCGCTCGCCGCCTGCCGCCTCGGTCTGCTCGCCACCGACGGCGGGCAACCACAGCTCTATCTCGCCAGCGCCGGTCTGTTGGCCGGTCTCGCCTGGCTCGCCGCGCTCGCGGTCGGCGGCGCGCAACCCGTGCCCGGCCTCGTTCTCGGCCTCGCGGCGGGCACGGCAACGCACGCCGCCGTCGGCACGTTCGACCTGACGTGGCGCGGCGGAGCGCTCGGATGGTCGGTGACAGCCCTGCTGTGCCTGGCATTCGGCGCGCTGCTGCCCGCATTGACCAACCACACAACCGGATCCGTGCCGGGCCCCGCGGCGTGGTTCGTGGTCGGGCCCGTCCTGCTGTTGTGGACGATGGTCGCGGGCTCACCGGCCCTCGCCGGCACCGCCGTCTCCTACGCACTCGGCGCGGAAAAGGGAATCGCCGGTCCCGGCCCGGATTCGGCCGTCGCGGTCGCGGCGCTGCTGGCGCTGTCGGTCGGCCTGTTGGCGGCGGGCGCGTCGCTGCCGCGGCCGTCCCGCGCGGTCGCGGTCGCGGCAGTGGTCACGCTCGGAGTCGGCACGGCCACGTTCGGGCTGTCCTGGGGATCCGGTCTGCTCGTGGCGATCCCGGCTACCGCACTGGGCCTCGGCCTGTCGCTGTGCGCCACCGGTTGTCGCACCGAAGACCCCGATCCGGCGACGGGCTCGCGCCGGCGCGGCTTCGCGGCGGTCGGTGGCCTGACCGTGTTCGCCGTGGCGGCGGTGCTGTACTACGCCTCATATGACATCGGCTACCCCAACGAGTGGGTGCCACCCGCGGTCGCGGTCGTCGTCGCGGTTGTCGCCGCCCGACCGCCGTACCCCCGCGTGGTCGTGCACCGTTCCTGGCCCTGGACCGCCGTTCCCGTGGCCATGGCGGTGACCCTGTTGGCCGCGTTGCTGATGCCCGCCGGCGCGGGAAGCGCGGCCGGCCCGGCCACGCCCGGCGCGATCCGGGTGGTGGCCTACAACATCCGGATGGGCTTCGGCCTCGACGGCCGGTTCGACCTGGCCGGGCTGACCGCCGCGATCGAGGAGCAGCGCCCGGACGTGGTGTTGCTCAGCGAGGTCGACCGCGCCTGGCTGCTCAACGGCGGCCACGACACGCTCGCACTGCTCGCCGAACGGCTCGACCTGCCGTTCCGCTTCGCGCCCGCCGCCGACGCGGTCTGGGGCGACGCCGTGCTGACCCGGCTTCCGGTGCGGCGGACCGCGACCAGCCGGTTGCGGGCGGTCGGCGCGCCCACCGGCGCCCAGGCGCTCGGCGTCGTGCTCGACGTGGGCGGCACGGAGGTCGCGGTCGTCTCCACCCACCTGCAACCGCCGCCGGACGGCGGACCCGTGAGTCAGGCGCGCGAGGTCGCGGCCTTCGCGCGCGGCCTCGCCGCCGGCCGCCCACTGGTCGTCGGCGGCGACCTCAACACGCAGCCGGGCGACGCGGCGTTCGCCGCTTTCACCGAGGCCGGGCTGGTCGACGGGTTCGCCGCCCACCGCCCGCTGCTCACGTCGCCGGCCGACGCGCCCCGGGAGCAGATCGACCACCTGTTGGTGTCACCGGGAATCAGCGTGACCGAGGTCGTCGCGCCCCGGACCGAGGCGTCCGACCACCTTCCCGTGGCGGCCACCCTCCAGCTTCCCTGAGACCGCCGGCGCGCCCGCTCAGATCAACCAGAGCGCGATCAGGGCGCTCCGGGGTGGTCCAGGCAACCCTCACAGGCGGTCGGCGGCGAGAGCGCCTTCGGCGGTGAAGGCGACGAGCCAGCCGCCGCCCTTGGGGGTGTGGTGGTCGTCGGACTTGCTAGTGCCCACCAGGTGGGCCAGCGCGCCCGGCATCACCTTGCCCTGGCTGCAGGCGACGAAGTCGGCGCCCTCGGCGGCGAGCTCGGCCAGCCGGCCGGCGGTGGAGAGGGCCTTCTCGTCCGGGTCCTGGCCCGGTTTTGGCTCGTCGAGCGCGGAGTCCGCCACGACCGGCAGGTCGACCAGGCCGGCCAGCGGTTCGAGGGTCTGCACGCACCGCAGCGGAGTCGCCGACACCAGGCGGGCCGGGCGCACCAGGGCCAGCAGCGGCGCCAGCTCGGCCGCCCGGTCCCGGCCGGGCTTGTCGAGCGGCCGGGCGGAGTCCGGGCCGGACCAGGTGCTCCGCTTGCCGGCGTGGGCGTGCCGCACCAGCCCGCAGACGGTGGTGACCGGTGGCAGCGCGGCGAAGTCCCGGACCACCTTGGTGTCGTGGGAGTAGGTGAGCAGCGCGAGCGCGTCGTCCACGGACAGCCAACGGGTCTCGTTGACCTCGTCGGAGTCCTCGACCAGGGCGGGTTCCTCGGTCGCGTAGCGCATCGACCAGTAGTCGACCGTCTTCGGGAAGCCCTCGCGCACCGTGTAGCGCACGCCCGGGAGGCGCACCTGCGGCACGGCGTGCACGCCCGTCTCCTCGGCCACCTCGCGCACCGCGGCGGCCAGCGGATGCTCGCCGGGCTCCAGCTTGCCCTTGGGCAGCGACCAGTCGTCGTACCGCTCGCGATGCACGAGACAGATCTCCACGCCCCGCCCGGCCGGCCGCCACACCACGCCGCCGGCGGCGCGGATCAGGGCAACCATCGCGTCCTTGTCGGCTCGGCGGCGACCGCCCACGCCTCGGGGAACGCGGCGCGGACGGCGCGGATCGACGCCCGCTCGCGCTCGTAGAGGCGGCCGGCGACGACCGCGAGATCGGTGTCACCGGGTGTCTCGGCGGCCAGCGCGACCCAGGTGTCGGCCGCGACCGCGGCGTCCTGGTGCTCGCCCAGCAGGTTCTGCACCTTGCCGAGCGCCTTGGCCAGCTTCGCGGCCGGGCCACCGATCACGGACGAGACCGCGTCCACGGCGTACCGGGCCCGCTTGCCGTTGATCCGCACCGCGTGCCAGCGCTCGTCGGCGGCCAGCGGGTCGAGGTCGGCGGCGCCGTCGACGCCCTTGGCGCCGTAGGCCAGCCGCCGCCAGGGCTTGGCCACCATGCGAGGCAGCAGCCGCAGCGCCGGCTGGGCCGCGGTGGACGAGACCTGAGGCTCGCGGGCCGCGTCGACGAGCAGGTCGAGCAGCGCGTGGTAGCGGGGGCTGCGCAGTGCCTCGTCGACGTTGGCCAGCGCCTGCCGCTGCCGCGCGTCGAGCGCCTCGTCGAGCCGGGCGACGGCGGCCGGGTCGACCGGGCAGAGCGGGTCGGCGTTCGCGGTGTGCTGGAGGCGCTCGCGGAGCACCTCGGCGTCGCGTGCCTCGCCGAGCACGCCGGCGATCCAGCGGAGCTCGTCGCGGATCCGGCCGACCCACTCGCGGTCCAGCAGAGCGGCGAAGGTACGCAGGTCGCTGCGCAGCCGGCGACAACCGACGCGCATCTGGTGCACCGCGGTGTCGCCGTCGTCGAGCGGCTGGCCCAGACGCACCAGCGGGTCGTGCGCGAGGATCCGGCCGACGCCGGAGCGCACCGCGGCGACCACCACGTCGGCGGCGGACGGCTGGTCGGGCAGGTCGCCCGGCGGAGTCAGGTCGGGCGGCAACGCGGCCGCCGCGCCCAGGGCCCGCACGTGTTTGGGCGTGAACTCGCCCTCCGTCGCGCCGGCCCCGGTCAGCGCGCCCGCGACGGCCTCGAGCAGCCCGCGCTCGCCGGCCTTGCGCTCCACCTCGATCTCGCGGAACGCCATCCGCACGGCCTTGCCGTCGAACACGGTGACCGCGTCGTCGGCCACCTCCGCCAGCACGGTGCCCTCGGCGTCGGTCAGGTCGTACGCGTGCCGGACGGTCTGGATCTTCGCGGCTGGAGCCAGCGCCTCGCCGCGCGACCAGGCGGTGACCAGCGCCAGCAACTCGGCCGGCGGGTTGCCGGCCCGGCCCTTGCGGGAGACCTCGTGGCGCAGCCCGGGCACGGCCGCCGGCAGCTTCACGGTCCAGGGCGCGCTGTCACCCTTGCGGTGGCGCAGCGAAACGCCGGCGCGGGCCAGCCGCAGGTCAGGGGTGTCGTAGTAGGTCGCGGTCAGCGTGGCCGGCGGGGCCGAGACCACGGTGCCGCCAGCGGGGAGGCGGTCGATCAGATCGGGCAGCTGGAAGGCGTCGTCGGCGGCGAACTTGCGCTCCTCTTCGATCATCGACCTAGCCTAATCAGCTTGCCGTGCCGACGATACGGCGCAGCAACCGGTCCTGCACGTGCTCCAGCGGCTTGTCCAAAGTGGAAGTGCGTCGGGTCCAGCTGCCGTCGCCGTGCAACACGAACGTGTCGGTGTCGTCGCTCATCGACGCCTGCAGCACGCTGTCGAGCTCGGCCCGCGCGACCTGGTCGGTGACCAGCACCAGCGCCTCGACCCGGCGGTCGAGGTTGCGGTGCATCATGTCGGCGGAGCCGATCCAGAACTCGGTCTCGGGGTCGTTCGCGTCGACGCCGAACCGGAAGACCCGGGAGTGCTCGAGGAACCGGCCCAGGATCGAGTGCACCCGGATGTTGTCGGAGAGCCCGGGCACGCCCGGCCGCAGCGTGCACATGCCCCGGATGACCAGGTCGACGTGCACGCCGGCCTGGGACGCCCGGTAGAGCGCGTCCACGATCTCCTCGTCGACGAGGCCGTTGGCCTTCATCTGGACCAGGCCCTGGCCGCCGAGGCGGACCTTGTCGACCTCGCGGTCGATCCGCTCGATCAGGCCGCTGCGGATGCCGTGCGGAGCCACCAGCAACCGGCGGTACGCGGTCTGTCGGCTGTAGCCGGTCAGCACGTTGAACAGGTCCGTCAGGTCGGCGCCGACCTCCGGGTCGGCCGTCAGCATGCCGAAGTCCTCGTACAACCTGGCTGTCTTGGGGTGGTAGTTGCCGGTGCCGATGTGGCAGTAGCGGCGGATCTGGTTGCCCTCCTGGCGCACGACCAGGGCCGTCTTGCAGTGGGTCTTGAGCCCGACCAGCCCGTAGACCACGTGGCAGCCGGCGCGCTCCAGCATCCGGGCCCAGCCGATGTTGGCCACCTCGTCGAACCGCGCCTTGACCTCGACCAGCACCACCACCTGCTTGCCGGCGGTCGCGGCGTCGATCAGCGCGTCGACGATCGGGGAGTCGCCGCTGGTGCGGTAGAGCGTCTGCTTGATGGCCAGCACGTTCGGGTCGGCCGCGGCCTGCTCGATGAACCGCTGCACGCTGGTCGAGAACGAGTGGTACGGGTGGTGCACCAGGACGTCGCCGTCGCGCAGCACGGAGAACACGCTGCGCGGCACCTCGCCCTCGACCAACCGCGGGTGGGTGGCCGGCACGAACGGCCGGTCCTTGAGGTCGGGCCGGTCGACGTCGCCGTAGATCTGCCAGAGCGACGAGAGGTCGAGCAGGCCGCGTACCCGCAGGACGTCGCTGGCCTCCATGTCGAGCTCGCGGACCAGCAGGTCGAGCACGTGGTCGGAGATCGACGCGGCCACCTCGAGCCGCACCGGGGGACCGAACCGGCGCCGGGCCAGCTCCCGCTCCAGGGCCTGGAGCAGGTCTTCGTCGCGGTCCTCGTCGACCTCGACGTCGGCGTTGCGGGTCACCCGGAACAGGTGGCACTCGACGACCTGCATGCCGGAGAAGAGCTGGCTCAGGTGGGTGGAGATGAGCTCCTCGACAGGCAGGAACCGGTTGGTGCGCCCGATCCGGACGAACCTCGGCACGTTGTTGGGCACCTTGACCCGGGCGAACAGCACCTGCCCACCGTCGGGGTCCTTCACCGAGACGGCGAGGCTGAGCGACCGGTTCGAGATGTACGGGAACGGGTGCGCCGGGTCGACGGCGAGCGGGGTCAGCACCGGGAACACGTGGTCGCGGAAGTAGGTGCGCATCTGCTCGCGCTCTTCCGCGGCGAGGTCGTCCCACTGGAGCAGCTCGATGCCCTCGGCGCTGAGCTTGGGCAGCACCTCGTCGACGAAGCAGGCCGCCTGGCGCGCGACCAGGTCGGCGGTCTTCTCGGCGACGAACTCGAGCTGGGTGCGCAACGGCATCTGGTCGCCGCCGCGGACGGGCAGCCCGGCCTGGAGGCGACGCTTGAGGCCGGCGACCCGCACCATGTAGAACTCGTCGAGGTTGCTGGCGAAGATGGCGAGGAACTTGGCCCGCTCCAGCAGCGGCGTCGACGGGTCCTCGGCGAGGGCCAGCACCCGGGCGTTGAAGTCCAGCCAGGACAGCTCGCGGTTGAGAAAGCGGTCCTCGGGCAACGGGTCCGAGCCGAGCGGCGGCACGTCGTCCGGCGGCGGCCCGTCGACGTGGTCGTTGGCGGTCGGCGGGGCCGGGTTCTCCGGCGCCGGTCCGTGCCCCGCGCGTGGTGCGCCGCGGCCGTGCGGTGCGGGCGCGCTGCGGGTCTCGGTCGGGCCGGCCGTCGGCAGACCCGTGACGGACACCAGGGCGGCATGTTCACTCGACGCGTCGAGGGGGAGGAACCGCCCGTCGGTTCCCCGCGGTCGTGGCATGCGTCGGCCGGGAGGTGTCTGGGTCACCCCATCATCATTACCTGATCGAGCTGAACGTGAAATGCACTTCAGTCGACTGGTGGCGGCTCAGGGCATCGTGGGGATGGTGAGGCGGGTCACCACTCCCGACGGGTCCTGTTCGATGCGCACGCGCTGGCCCAGGCGGAGCAGGCGCAGCCCCGAGGCGTCGAACGCGGCCGCCGGGTAGCTGAGCTCGCTGCCGTCGTCGAGCAGCACCGTGCCGGAGCGGCTGTCGGGGTCGTACGTGGCGACGGTGCCCTGCATGCCAGCACCGTAGCCCACGAGGCGCGCGGTGTGCGGTCCCAGCCCGAGCGCGGCGGCCGCGGCGAGATCGGCCGCCGTGTCCACATCACGGCGCAGGGTGGGCCACCGCCCGTCGAGGGGCACGGCGCCGGAGGCCGCGTGCGCTTTGGCGGACCCGGGACCGAAACGCGGATCCAGGGGTACGCCCAGCGGGGCGGTCAGCAGCACGGTGCCGGTGCCGGGGGCGTCAGCCGCATAGCTTCGGCGGGCGCCCGTTTCGTTGAGGGCCGCGGTGAGCTCGTGGTGGTCCAGCGCGGGGACGTCGGCCTGCAGCGCGGCCACCGGACGGCCGGTCGCCGCCGCCGCGCCCCGCGTGAAGGCCGGGTTGAGCCCGCCGCCGGCCGGCTCGGGCACCGTGCGAACGCCGAGCGCGGCCAGCGCGGCCGCGGCGCCCGCGTCGCCGGTGACGGCCACCACCTCGGCCACGTCCGCGCAGGCCAGCGCCGCCGTCGCGGTGTCCAGGGCGAGGGCCAGCGCGAGGGCCTCGTGGGGCACCCCGGGCAGCGCGCCGCGTAGGCGGCTCTTGCCCGCGGCGGGCGGCTTGACCGCCAGCACCACCGCCCAGTCCCCACGCACCCGCTTATCGTGCCAGGCTCCCTGGCTGGCCCTCCGCGCCCCGGAGCAGGCATGATTTCGCTGCGGGTCGCGCGGACGGGCGCGGTCGGCGGTGGCGAGGAGGCAGGGTGGCACGGCGGAGGCTCGGGTTCTGGCGACGGTTCGTGGTCGCCCTGGTCAAGCCGGTGCTGACCGGTTGGACCAAGCGCACCTGGACCGGGATGGAGCACATCCCGACCACCGGCGGCGCGATCATCGTGGCCAACCACCTGTCGCACGCGGACCCGGTGGTCATCGGGCACTACGTCTACGACGCCGGCCGGTGGCCGAGCTTCCTGGCCAAGGCCAGCGTGTTCCGGGTGCCGGTGGTCGGCTACATCATCAGCCGCTGCCAGCAGATCCCGGTCGAGCGCGGCTCGGTCGACGCGGCCCGCTCGCTGGACACGCTGGTCACGGCCGTCAAGGACGGCAGCAGCGTCATCATCTACCCCGAGGGCACCACCACCAAGGAGCCGGACCTCTGGCCGATGAAGGGCAAGACCGGCGCCGCCCGGCTGGCCCTGATCACCGGCGCACCGGTGATCCCCGTCGTGATGGACGGCCCGCAGGCGATGTTCGACCCGCGTACGGGCAAGGTCGGCCTGAAGGCCCGGATCCCGGTGCGGGTCAACGCCGGCGCGCCCATCGACCTGAGCAAGTGGGCGGGCGCGGCACCCACCCGGCACACCCTCGACGCGATGACCGAGGCGATCATGCTGCACCTCCGCGACATGCTGGCCGACCTGCGCGGCGTGACCGACCCGCCGCCGCTGTGGTCGCCGCCGCGCAAGCCGGCCGCGCGCACCGCGACGCAGGACGCGACCACCGACGCGCCGACGGGTGGTGACCCCGCATGAGTCACGTCGCCGTCCTCGGTGCCGGGTCGTGGGGCACCGCGTTCGCCAAGGTGCTCGGCGACGCCGGCCGCGACGTGACCATCTGGTCGCGCCGGGAGGTCGTCGCCGCGGGCATCCGGGAGACCGGGTGCAACCCGCACTACTTCCCCGACGTGCGGCTGCCGGAGCGGGTGACCGCCACCTCCGACGCCGGCAAGGCGATCGCCGGCGCGGAGATCGTGGTGCTCGCCGTGCCGTCGCAGACGCTCCGCGGCAACCTCGCCGACTGGCGGCCGTTCCTCGACTCCGACGCCACGCTGGTGTCGCTGATGAAGGGCATCGAGCTCGGCACCACCAAGCGGATGAGCGAGGTGGTGATCGAGGCCGCCCAGGTTCCGGCCGACCGGGTCGTCGTCGTCTCCGGCCCGAACCTGGCCCCCGAGATCGCCCGCGGGCAGCCGGCGGCGACGGTGGCGGCCGGCATCGACCTGCGCCGCGCGACGCTGGTGCAGGACGCGATCACGACGCCTTACATGCGGCCGTACACCAACGACGACGTCGTCGGCGCCGAGCTCGGTGGCGCCGTGAAGAACGTGATCGCGCTGGCCTACGGCATCGCCGAGGCGATGCGCCTCGGCGACAACATCAAGGCCACGCTGATCACCCGCGGCCTGGCCGAGACGGCCCGGCTCGGCGTCGCGCTCGGCGCTGACCCGCTGACCTTCGCGGGCCTGTCCGGGCTCGGCGACCTCGTCGGCACCTGCCACTCGCCGTTCTCGCGCAACCGGACGTTCGGCGAGCGGCTCGGCCGGGGCGAGACGCTGGAGCAGGCGCAGGCGGCGGTCGGGCAGACCGCCGAGGGCGTCAAGAGCTGCCTCGCGATCCGCGACCTCGCACGCAAGAACAACGTGGAGATGCCGATCACCGAGCAGGTGGAACGGGTCTGCCACGAGGGCGCCGACCCACGCGAGGCGCTGACCATCCTGATGACCCGCACCACGAAAGCCGAGTGACTTGACGGAATACGGCGACGGCACGCGGTCCGTGCACGCGGGACTGCCGCCGGCGGTCCCTGGTGAGCCCTTCCTGCCCGGGCCGGTCTTCGCGGCCCCGTACCACCTCGATCCGGCGGTCGGACCGGCCGCGTCGCCCAACGGCTACGGGCGGCCGGACAACCGCACCCGCAGGCTGCTGGAGGCGGCGATCGGCGAGCTGGAGGGCGGTCCGACGCTGGCCTTCGCCAGCGGCCAGGCAGCGGTGACCGCCGTGCTGCTGTCGATCCTGCGTCCCGGCGACACGGTGGTGCTGCCCGCGGACGGCTACTACCCGGTGCGCGGCTTCGCCACCTCGACGCTCGCGGAGCTCGGTGTCACGGCGGTGTTCGCGCCGACGGCCGGCCCGCACCCGGACTACGCCGGCGTGCGCCTGGTGCTGGTGGAGACGCCGGCCAACCCCGGACTGGATGTCTGCGACATCGCGGCGGTCGCCGACCGCGCGCACGCCGCCGGCGCGCTGCTGGCCGTCGACAACACCGCCGCGACCCCGCTGGGCCAGCGCCCGCTCGACCTGGGTGCGGACATCTCGCTGGCGTCGGGCACCAAGGCGCTGACGGGGCACTCGGACCTGCTGCTGGGCTATGTGGCTACGCGTTCTCCAGAGCTGCTTTCCGCGCTGACCGGATGGCGCAACACGACCGGCTCGATCCCGGGCGCGTTCGACGCCTGGCTCGCCCACCGCTCACTGTTCACTCTGGACCTGCGGCTCGCCCGCCAGTCCGCCAACGCCGCCGCGGTGGTCGAGGCGCTGGCCGGGCGCGCGGACGTGGCCGCGCTGCGCTGGCCGGGCCGGCCCGGCGACCCGGCGCACGACGTGGCGTCCCGGCAGATGCGCCGGATCCCCGGCATCGTCGGGTTCGACCTGGGATCGGCCGACCGGGTGGCCCGCTTTCTCGCGGCGTCCCGGCTGGTCGCGGCCGCGACGTCGTTCGGCGGGGTGCACACCAGCGCCGACCGCCGCGAGCAGTGGGGTGACGACACCGCGCCGGGCTTCGTCCGGCTGTCCTGCGGCATCGAGGACGCGGCCGACCTGGTCGCCGACATCACCGCGGCGCTCGACGCGGTCTAGTCCCGCGGGCGGCGCACCCCGCGCGAGCCGCCGCCGAGCCGCGCGCGGGGTGCGGGCACCGGTGCCGTCCGTTTGAGGTGGTAGCGGTGCAGTTCGCTGGTGCCCTCCAGGCTCGGGTTCTCGCTCACCGAGACCAGCTCCCAGCCCTGCTCGCCGGCCCGGTTGAGGTGGGCCAGGGCGGTCTCGCCGAAGGGTGAGACGTCGAGCATCGAGCCGTCCGGCCCGTACCAGTGGAAGGTGACCTCCCAGCCGGCCGCGTCGACCCGCGCCATGCGCCGGCGGACGAGCAGCGCGTACTCCCATTTCGTCATGGGCCCGGGTGTTCCCCGTGGTGCCAGTTGGAAAACGGCGCGCACGGAGCGTGATCGCCGGACCAGCCCGCCTCGCGTGCCACGGCAGAGTAGGGTCCTGACCGTGACAAGACCCAGGAAGATCCGAGTCGCGGTCGTCTTCGGCGGCCGGAGCACTGAGCATGCGATTTCGGCGGTCAGCGCCGGAAGCATCCTGCGGGTGCTGGACCCCGACCAGTACGAGGTCATTCCGGTCGGGATCACCCGCGAGGGTCAGTGGGTGCTCACCGACGGTGATCCCAGCGCCCTCGCGATCGAGGGTGCCCGGCTTCCGGAGGTCACCGCCGCCGCCGGCACCGCCGTCGTGCTGCCGGGCGACCCGACCTCGCGCGGGCTGATGGTGGTCGAGCCGTCCGCCGGGCTCAGCGCGCTGGGCGACGTCGACGTGGTCTTCCCGGCGCTGCACGGCGCCTACGGCGAGGACGGCACCATCCAGGGTCTGCTGGAGATGGCCGGCATTCCCTACGTGGGTGCCAACGTGTTCGCCAGCGCGGCCGCCATGGACAAGGAGTTCACCAAGAAGCTCGCGGCGGCCGAGGGCATCCCGGTCGGCGACTACGTGGTGCTGCGGGCCGGTGTCTCGCTCAGCGAGGCCGACAAGCAGCGGCTCGGGCTGCCGGTGTTCGTCAAGCCGTCGCGGGCGGGCTCGTCGTACGGCATCACCAAGGTCTCCGACTGGGCCGACCTCGACGCGGCCGTCGCGACCGCCCGCCAGATCGACCCCAAGGTGCTGGTCGAGGCCGCGATCGTGGGCCGCGAGATCGAGTGCGGCGTCCTGGAGGCCGAGGCCGGCGGCAGCGCGGAGGCGTCGGTGCTCGCCGAGATCCGGGTGACCGGTGCGGGGCACGACTTCTACGACTTCGAGGCCAAATACCTGGGCGAGCAGTGCGAGTACGACATCCCGGCCGGGCTGCCGGAGCCGTTGACCCAGCAGGTGCGCGACTACGCGGTGCGGACCTTCGCGGCGCTCGACTGCGCCGGCCTGGCGCGGGTGGACTTCTTCGTCACGGACGCCGGCGAGGTGCTGCTCAACGAGATCAACACCATGCCGGGCTTCACCGCGACCTCGATGTTCCCGCGGATGTGGGCGGCCAGCGGGCTGGAGTACCCGAAGCTGGTGGACCGGTTGATCCGCACCGCGCTGCGGCGCGGCAGCGGCCTGCACTGACCTCTTAGACGGCGGTGAAATACCGGCGGAGGCGGTCAGCGAGAGCGGTCACCTCCGCCAGGTCGCCGCGCGGCGCCTCGGGGGCGTATGCGCTCTCGTGCCACGGCGTCTCCTCGGGGATGCCGCGGTGGCGCGGGAAGACGTGCTGGTGGAAGTGCGGGATGCCGCGGCCGATGACGGCGGAGAACACGTGCTCGGGGTCGAGCTCGGAGCGAATCGCGATCGCGGCCCGGCGGGCGGCCGAGCCGACCGCCGCGGCCTCCACGTCGGTCAGGGCGTCGAGTGACCCCACGTGCCGCAACGTCTCGACGAAGAGGTAGCCGAGCAGGGCGCCGCCCTCGCCCAGCGTGCCGTGCGAGACGGCGACGAGGTCGTCGCGCCAGATCTCCGGACCGACCAGCGGACCCTGACCCCGATGCTTGGCACAGATGAGACAGTCATCCATGCCCGGGGACGCTAGCCCTTCTCGAGGTATTCCGCGCGCTCCTCGTCGACGAGCAGCGCGATCGACTGGGCCAGCAGCGGGTGTGCGGTCAGCTCCGGGTCGGCGGAGACCAGGTCGATGGCCTCCTGCCGGGCCTCGCCGATCAGCTTCTCGTCCTTGAGTAGCGAGAGCAACCGCAGGTGGGAGCGGCGGCCCGACTGGGTCGCGCCGAGCACGTCGCCCTCGCGGCGCTGCTCCAGGTCGAGCTCGGCCAGCTTGAAGCCGTCGGTGGTCGAGGCGACCGCGTCGAGCCGTTCGCGCGCGGCCGAGCCCTCCACGGCCTCGGTCACCAGCAGGCACAGCCCGGCGGCGGAGCCCCGTCCGACCCGGCCGCGGAGCTGGTGGAGCTGGGAGACGCCGAACCGGTCGGCGTCCATCACGATCATCACGGTGGCGTTGGGCACGTCGACGCCGACCTCGACCACGGTGGTGGCGACCAGCACGTCGAGGTCGCCGGCCGCGAAGCTGCGCATGACCGCGTCTTTCTCGTCGGCGGGCAGCCGGCCGTGCAGCACGCCGATCCGCAGGCCGTGCAGCGGGCCCTCGGCCAGCAGCGGCGCCACCTCGGTGACCGCCAGCGGTGGCCGGCGGGCGGTGCCGTCGTCGTCGGGCGGCGGCTCGTCGGCGTCGGAGGCCGAGCCGTCGCCGATCCGCGGGCAGACCACGTAGGCCTGGTGGCCGGCGTCGACCTCTTCGCGGAGCCGGCGCCAGGCGCGGTCGAGGAAGGCCGGCTTGTCGGCGGCCGGCACGACGTGGGAGGCGATCGGCGAACGGCCGCCGGGGAGCTGGTCGAGGATCGAGATCTCCAGGTCGCCGTAGACCGTCATCGCCACTGTGCGGGGGATCGGCGTCGCGGTCATCACCAGCGTGTGCGGCGGCTGGTCGGCCTTGGCGCGCAGCGCGTCGCGCTGCTCGACGCCGAACCGGTGCTGCTCGTCGACCACCACCAGGCCGAGGTCGTTGAACTCGACGTTCTCGTAGAGCAGGGCGTGGGTGCCGATCACGATGCCGGCCGCGCCCGAGGCCACCTCGGCCGCCGCCGCGCGCCGGGCCGCCGCACCGAGCGACCCGGTGACCAGGGCGACCTGGGTGCCGGCCGGGTCGCCGTCGAGCTCCCCGGCGCGGCCCAGCGGGCCGAGCAGGGCGGAGATGGACCGGTGGTGCTGCGCGGCGAGCACCTCGGTGGGCGCCAGCAGGGCCGCCTGCCCGCCGGAGTCGACCACCTGGAGCATCGCCCGCAGCGCGCACACCGTCTTGCCGGAGCCGACCTCGCCCTGGAGCAGCCGGTGCATGGGATGGGTGGTGGCCAGGTCGGTGGCGATCTCGGCGCCGACCCGCCGCTGGCCCTCGGTCAGCTCGTACGGCAGCCGGGTGTCGAACGTGGACAGCACGCCCTGGGCCGTGGCCGGGCGCGGGCGGGCCGGCAGGGCGGTCGCCCGCACCTTGCGCCGCACCAGGGTGAGCTGCACCGCGAACGCCTCGTCCCACTTGAGCCGGCGGCGGGCCTTGTGCAGGTCTTCGCGGGAGCCCGGGCGATGGATCTCGCGCAACGCGGTGTCGAGCGGGAGCAGGCCGCGGCCGGCGCGGACCGTCGCCGGCAGCGGGTCGTCGACGGGGGCGAGCGTGTCGAGCGCCACCCGGACGCAGCGGGCGATGGTCCAGGTGGGCACGGCACCTGCGGCCGGGTAGACCGGGATCAGCGCGCCGGCGAACTCCTCGATCTCCTCGGAGGCCTCGCCCTCGTCGCCGAGCAGCACGTAGTCAGGGCCGTTGAGCTGGCGCTTGCCCCGGAACTCGGTGACCTTGCCGGCGAACAGCCCCCACCGGCCCGGCCGCAGGTCGCGCTCGCGCCACGCCTGGTTGAAGAAGGTCAGCGTGAGCAGGCCGCCGGTGCCGTCTTCGACCAGCACCTCGAGCAGCCGGCCGCTGCGCTGCCGCATCGGCCGGGTGGTGGCCCGCCGCACCTGGCCGAGCACGGTGACGTCCTCGCCGACCGACAGGGAGCGGATGTCGGTGTGCTCGCCACGCTCGTCGTAGCGGCGGGGGAAGTGATAGACCAGATCGCCGACGGTACGCAGGTCGAGGTGCTTGTCGAGGGCCTTGGCGGTCTTGTCGCCGAGCACCTTCTTGAGCGGCTCCGCCAGCGTGGTCATTCGACACCCACCAGCAGCGGATAGTGCGGGTGCCCGCCGGCGAAGACCTGCACCTCGACGAACGGCCAGTGCACAGCGGCGTGCGTGACCAGCCCGTCGGCCAGCCCCGCCGGCGCGTCGGCCCCGGTGATCAGGGTGACCAGCTCGCCGCCGCCGCCGAGCAGCCGGTCGAGCAGGTCGCGGCAGGTCTCGGCCAGGTCGGCGCCGATCAGGTGCACCTCGCCCTCGACGAGGGCGAGGACGTCGCCGCGCCGGCACGGACCGGCGACGGTCAACGCGTCGCGGCTCGCGTGGCAGACCTCGGCGTAACGGCAGGCGCCGGCGGCCTCGGCCATCGCGATGACGTCGTCGTCGAACTCGCGCGCCGGGTCGCGCACGGCCAGCGCGGCCAGGGCCTGCACGGGCGAACGGGTCGGCACCACCCGCACGGCGGCGGTGGACTCCCGGGCCGCGGCGGCGGCGACGGTCTGGGTGTTGGGGTCGTTGGGCAACACGACCACGTGCGCGGCGCCCGTGGCGGTGATCGCCGCCAGCAGCTCGCGGGTGGACGGGTTGGCGCCGACGACGGCCGCGCCCTCGCTCGCGAACAGCTCCGCGATGCCCTCGCCGGCGGCCACCACGACGGCGGCCCGGTCGGGCCCGCCGGCGCCGATCTGGTCGGCGAAGCGCGTGACGGTGATGCGGTGGGGCCGACCCGCCTCGACGCCGGCCTCGATCGCCGCGCCGGCGTCGTTGACGTGGACGTGCACGTTCCAGGTGGACTCGTCGCCCTCGCCGGTGCCGACCACGACCAGCGAGTCGCCGAGTTCGGCGAGCCGGGCGCGCAGCTTCTCGACCGCCGGCTCGGGCGCGTCGAGCAGGAACTGCACCTCGTAGTCGAAGTCGGCCGAGCCACTCTCCCGCGCGGCGACCAGCGGCCGCCTGGCCCGCGGGGCGGGCAACAGCCGGGTCTCGGCCAGCACCTCGCCGGTCACCACCTCGGCCAGAGCGTCGAGCAGCACACACAGGCCGCGCCCACCGGCGTCGACCACGCCGGCCCGGGCCAGCGCCGGCAACTGGGTGGGCGTAAGCGCCAACGCCTCGGCGGCGGCCGCCGCCGCGGCCCGCACCACCGCGGCTAACGACCCAGCTTCGCCAGCGGCATCGCCGCCTTGCGGCGCGCCGTCTTCGGCTAACGGTCCGGCGTCGCCGGCGGCACCGCCGGCGTGCTCCGCGGCGGTGGCGGCCGCCGCGGCCCGGGCCACGTCGGCCAACGACCCGGCTTCGCCAGCGGGACCGCCGCCCGGCGGCGCGCCGCCTTCGGCGGGCGGTTCGGCGTTGCCGGCGTTCGCGCGGGAGGGCGGCGCGGCGGTTTCGGCCGATGGGCCGGCGTCGCCGGTGGCACCGCCGGCCCTCGCGGCCGCGTGCTCCGCTGCGGTGGCGGCGGCCGCGGCGACCGTGAGCACGGTGCCCTCGACCGGCTCGGCGACCGCGCCGTAGGCCGCGTCCGCGCCCGCCCGCAGCCCGCGGGCGAGGGCGGGCCCGTCGAACACGGTCAGGGGCGACGTGGCGTCGGCCAGGCCGCGCAGGATCTGCGAGATGATCACGCCGGAGTTGCCTCGGGCGCCGAGTAGGGCGCCGCGGGCCATCAGGCGCAACACCTGGCCGTGTGGGGTGAGGTCGCCTTCGGCGATCGGGTCGAAGACCAGCGCCTCGTTGGCCGAGGTCAGCGTGAGCACGAGATTGGTGCCCGTGTCGCCGTCGGGCACCGGGTAGACGTTGAGCGCGTCGATCTCGCTCTGGTGGCGGCGCAGCGCCGCCAGGGCACCGCCGCACCAGCGGCGCAGCGCCGGGGCGTCGAGGCTCTCCAACACGCCCCGAGCCTATCGGTTGGGCCTGACAACTCCGTCGATCCCGGCTCGGGGGACAGCGGGTCTGGCGCGACGGTCCTAGCCTGGCGCCAAGATCGGCCTACCCCCGGAGGCTCGCGTGACGACTCCCGCCTATCCGCCACCCCCGGTCGAAACGGCCGACCGAGTCCCAGACGACCAGCCCTTCGTGCTGCGGCTCGACCTCCGCAAGCGGATCCTCCCGCCGGCCGCGATCCTGCTCTTCATCCTCTGCCTGGTCGGCGCCGCCACGTTCGCGGAGGGTGGCACCGGCGGGCCGGTCTTCGTCCTGTTCGTGGTCCTCACGGTCGTCGCCGGCGTCCAGGTCTATCGGGAGGCCTCGGGGCCGGTGCTCGCGGTCAACGCGGCGGGCGTCTGGATCCGGCGGCGGCGAAACCGAAGGCAGGCGGTCTTCCTGCCCTGGGCCGCGATCGAGCGGGTGTACGTGGCGCGCCGCGGTTTCGAGCGCCTGTTCCATGTGCGTCCCCGTGACCCGCGTGCCGCCCTCGGGCTGACCTCGGCGCTGTTCCAGGGCGGCGTCCTCACCGCGTCGCTGACGTTCGGCGATCGGCCGGCGCCCGCGGTGCTCGCCGCCATCGAGCAATTCTCCGCGGGCCAGGTCCGGATCGACTGACTGCCGGTTCGCGGGAGACCACGCATTGCGGTCGGGACCTACCATGTCCATGGATCTCCGATCGGAGGCGACACGATGGCCGGCTACGAACTCCCGTTGGACCAGCCCACCGCCGCACCGCGCCGGATCCCGGCCGGCCAGCCCTTCGAGCTGAGCCTCAACCTGGTGCGGCTCGGCCTCTACTGGGTCGGTGCCATGGTGGTCGTGGGAGGCCTCCAGGTCCTGCTGATCGGCGACTACCTCCTGCTGCCGGTCGCGCTGGCCGCGTTGCCCGCCCTGCTGATCCTGTTCGTCTACCTCGCGACGAACGCACGGCGCGGCCCGACCCTGGCCATCAACCCGGAGGGCATCTGGGTCAGCCTACGGGTGCGCGGCTTCGTCCGGTTGGGCCCGCAGTTCACCGCCGTCTTCGTGCCGTGGGCCGCGATCGACCGGATCTACGTGCGGCGGGTGGCCCTCGACAAACGCATCTGCGTCGCGCCACGGAACCCGCGCGAGTTCCACCTCCGGTCCTACCCCAACGTCGACGTCTTCGACGTGCTCCAGCGCTTCTACGGCACACCACTGCACGCGTCGCTGACGTTCGGCGACCGTCCGGCGGACTCAGTCCTGGAAACCATCACGCGGTACGCCGCGGGCCGGACGCCCATCGAACCCTGAGCTTCAGCGTTCGCCCCACGGACCTTGCACGGACGGGCCGCCAAGGCCCGGGCCTGGTTCGCGGGGGTAACGGTCGTGCCCACGGCCGGGGGATCGGTCCTGAACAACCATCACGCGGTAGGCCCCGGGCTGGGTGCCGATCGAGCGCCATGCCGTCCATCCAACCCGTCGGTGACGTATGGGTGTCGTTCTCCTGGGCGGTGAAGGGGGTGGCTGTAGCCCCGGGCGGCGCCGAGGTCGTCTCCGACGTGCAGGTCCGGGTGACGGCGTTGTGCGGTCCCCTGCCCCACCCCTGAGCTTCCGCGTTTCCCACCGCGGGCCTTGCGGGGACGGGCCTCTCGGGCCCGGCCCGGTCCCCGGGGGTGACGGGTCGGGCACGGTCGGAGGATCCGGTCCTGAACAACCATCACGCGGTAGCCCTCGGGCCGGGCGCCGCCCAGCCCTCAGCTTCCGGACCTTCCGACCGCGGACCTGGCAGGGACGGGCCCCCTCGGGCCCGGCCCGGTCCCCGGGAGCAACGGTCGTGCCCACGACGGACCCGGGACCAGATCTTGAACTCGATCTAGATCTTGATCTACCTGAGCTATTCCGTTGCCACCATCCGAAGGCCTTGTTTGTAGTCGACGACGGCCGGCGTCCACCCAAGCTCGTTCTGGGCCTTGTCGTTGGAGACGCGCATCGAGGTGGTCATGGCCGTGTAGCCGTAAGGCGCGGCCGCGCGTAGCACCGGCGCCGGCACTCGCATCGGCGGCTTGGCGTCGACCAGGCTGGCCACCTCGTCGAGGAACTCGCCCCAGGTCACCGGGACACCATCGACGATGTTGTAGGCGCTCCCCGCCCGGCCCTTCTCCATCGCCGCCACGGTGGCCGATGCCGCGTCGTCCAGGTGGACCATCGGGACCTCGCCGCCGCCGCCCTTGAGTACCGGGAAGCGCCGCTTGCGTACTGCGTCGATCATCCGTTTTGTCCCAGGATCGCTGCCGTAGAAGAGGCCGTACCGCAGCGCGATGCCCTCCAGCCCGGGCGTCTCGCACGCCGTCGCCTCGGCCTCGTGGAAGGCGTCCATGATCGGGCCGAGCGGGCCCTCGGCCGGCACCCCGAACGGGTCGGCCTCCGTGAGCTCCTTGGTGCCGTGGTCGCCGTATCCGTACCCGTACACGATCGACTGGGTCAGGAAGCGCTTCGCGCCGACCTCCCGCGCCGCGGCCACCAGGTTGGCGCTGCCGATCGTGCGCAGGTCGTTGGTCTTGTCCAGGTCGTGGAAGCGCAGTGGGGGACGGGTCAGGGCGGAGCACTCGTGGATCACCACGTCGGCGGACAGGCCGGACACGGCGCGCAGCAGGTCCTCCCGGTCCAGCACGTCGGCGACCAGCGTCTTCGCGCCGAACGCCTCCAGCCGCCGGGTGTTGGCCAGCAGCCGCGTGATCCCGATGACCTCGTGGTGGTAGGCGACCAGCCGCTGGATCAGCGGCGTCCCGATGGCGCCCGTGGCGCCCGCGAGCAGTACCCTCATGACGACCTCCCGCCCTCCAGTCAACCCCGCCGCGCGCTGCGGTGGGAGCCGATTCGCCGGGTGCGGCAGGGGTCGGGTATTCTCGACAGGTTGCCTGGTCGGCGAGGACCCACCAGCAACCCCCAAGGCGACCAGATCCCAGGAGTAACCCGTGGCTAGCGTGTGCGACGTCTGTGGCAAGGGGCCGGGCTTCGGCCACAACGTTTCCCACTCGCACCGGCGGACCAACCGCCGCTGGAACCCCAACATCCAGACGGTGCGCACCCCGGCCGGTGGTGGCAACACCCGCAAGATGCAGGTCTGCACCTCGTGCATCAAGGCGGGCAAGGTCACGCGCGCCTGACGGCGCGACCGAGTACTTTCACCAAGCCGCCGGGCCTGACAGGGCCCGGCGGCTTGCTGTGCTCACAGAACGCGGCCGTACGACCGCACGCCCGGCGAGTCGCGGTAGTAGCCGAAATCCGGGATCCGCTCGTAGCCGTTGGCCACGTAGAACGCGATCGCCTCGGGCTGCTTGTCGCCGGTCTCCAGGATCAACCGCTTGCGCCCCGCCTCCCGGGCGGAGTCCTCGATCGCCCGCAGGACGGCCTTGGCCACCCCGCGGCGGCGGCCGGCGGGCGCGGTGTACATCCGCTTGAGCTCGGCCTCCTCGGCGCCGTGGACGCGCCAGCCCGCGCAGCCGACGGGCTCCCCGTCTAGGAACGCGACGAGGAAGTCGCCGTTGGGCGGGGAGAAGTCGGTCGGGTCGACGGGGGTGTCGTCGCCCGAGCTGCCGTAGCGGGCGCCGAGGTCGATCATGAGCTCGGTGACCAGCGCCACCGACTCGGGCGCGGTGAACGGCAGGCGCTTGATGTCGAGATGTTCCACGGACACGACGGTACGGCGGCGACCGGTGGGTGACCGGCCGCCGCCGCTGTAGCGACGATCACTCCCGCTATCGGTCACCTGCCTTCGCCACGATCTTGTGGGTCCAGAGGACCTGGTAGTCGACCGTGCTGTCCGTGCCCGACGCCCGCCCGACGGCCCGCCCCGTGGCCGGGTCGAAGAGCAGCTCGTCGAAGCGGCCCCGCTCGGTCTGTCGGATCGCCCAGAGCTTCCGGCCGTCGAAGACGGTCTCCCGAGCCGACAGCCCCTGCCAGCTCTTGATCGACTTGAGCATCGCCACCCGGACGTCGGCCTTCAGCAGTGTCTCGGAGCTGACCAGCAGCTCACCGATCTCCTTGGCCAGCAGGCTGTCGTCGCTCCGCTTGTCGTTCCCGCCGATGCCCTCCAGCAGCGCCGCCCGCAACGCCGCCGGGTCGGTCGGCAGGGCCGCCAGCCACTCCGGCGTCGGCTGCCAGATCGACGGCTTGTCCACCGGCGTGCTCGGGTCGGTGCTTCCGCCCCGGTCGACGCCGTTGCGGATGTTCGCCACGGCGGTCATGCCCTCCGGTGCGAACCAGAGCTCGGTCTCGTCCGCACCGAGCACCGGCGGTGCGGCGTCACCGATGTTGTCGGTCGAGCTCACCCCGTACATCCGGGTGTAAATCACCTGGTCGGGCCGAACCGTCTCGGTCTTCGAGGTGGCGGCCTTGGCGGCCAGCCGGTCGAGCGACTGCTTGGCGTTGATCGGCTTGCTGGCGCCGAGCGGCAGTGGCGTGCCCACCGCCGGCGACGGATTCTTGCCACCGCCGCCTTTGGGCCCGTGGGACACCTCCCCACCCTTGGGGTTCGGCGGCGAGCTCGGTGCGCTGCCGACACTGACGCCCGGGTCGCTGCCGCCGCCCTGGAGGGCCACCACGCCGGTCGTGGCCAGGCCGGCGACCACCAGCGCGGCCGCCGCCGGCACCAGGCGGCGGAACCGGGACCGGGCGGGCGGCGCCTGGCGGCGGGTCATCGTGTGCCAGGTGCGGGAGACGGACTCGTCGGTCGGCTCGACCGTGCCCGGCGGCAGGTCGCGCACGGCGATGAGGTCGGGATCGGCGCGGTTCACGGCACATCTCCTTCAGCGGGAACGGTTCCTTCAGGGGTGAGGGCGGCGCGAACCTTCGCGCGTGCCCGGTGCAGGGCCGACCGGACCGTGCCGGGTGGGATATCGAGGGCCGTGGCGATCTCGGCGTAGTCGAGCTCCGCCACCGCGAACAGGAGCAGCACGTCGCGCTGGCGCCGGGGCAGCCCGGCGAGCACGGCGGCGAGCCTGGCAACGGTGCGTTGGGCGTCGACCCGATCCGTGGCCGCGTCCGGCCCGGGCTCGGTGTCGGCGAGCGCCCGCAGCGCGCGGACCTCGGTGCGCCGGTGCCGCCGCAGCAGGTTGGTCGCGATGCCGTAGAGCCACGGCAGGACACCACCCCGGCTGGGGTCATAGCGGAACCGCTGCTCGTACGCGACGAGGAACGTCTCCGCCACGACGTCTTCGGCGACATGCTCGCCGACCCGGCGGGTGCAGTAGCGCAGCAGTTCGCGCCCGTAGGCGGTGAACATGCCGGCCAGATCCGCCGGGTCGGCGCCGAGGTCGGCTCCCGTGGTCGTCGTGGTCATACCCCTACTTGCCACGACGCCCCATCGAGGTTCCCCGTTCCAGGCCCTAGGAAGCGAAATGGTCCCAGCCGAGCGGGCCCTTGGGCGATTTGCCGTCGACCGTGACGCCCGTACCCTCGCTGACCCGGCCGATCTCGCGCCAGCCCTCCGGGAGGGTCCGGTCGGGTGGGAAGGTCGCGGCCAGCGCGTGGTCGTCGCCACCGCCGAGCACCCAGTGGTACGGGTCGACGCCGAGCGCCTGTGCCGCGTCCCGCATCTGCGGCGGCACCTCGAACGCCCCGCGGTCGATGTCGATCGACACCTTGCTCGCGCGCGCGATGTGCCCGAGGTCCTGGAGCAGCCCGTCGGAGACGTCGAGCATGGCGCTCGCCCCGGCTCGGGCGGCCGCCGGACCGGCGGAATAGGGCACCTTCGGCCGCCGGTACGCGTCGACGAGCAGGACAGGGGTGCGGAAGCCGCGGCTCAGCACGGTGTATCCGGCGGCCGCGTAGCCGACCCGCCCGCAGAGTGCGACCACGTCGCCGGCGCGGGCCCCGTCGCGGGTCACCGGCCGCCGCCCGGCCAGGTCGCCGAGCGCGGTCACCGCGATCGTCAGGGTCGGGCTACCGGCCATGTCACCGCCGACCACGGCGGCACCGACCAGGGCGGCCTCGGCGGCCAGCCCGTCGGCCAGGTCCTCGGCCCACCGGGTGTCCAGGCCCGGCGGCGCGCAGAGCGCCACCAGCAGCGCCGTGGGCGTCGCGCCCATCGCGGCGATGTCGGCCAGGTTGGCCGCCGCGGCGCGGTGCCCGATCTCGACCCCGCTGGCCCAGTCGCGACGGAAGTGGCGACCTTCGACCAGAGCGTCGGTGGACGCGACCACGCGGCCGTCGGGCGCGGAGACGATCGCGGCGTCGTCCCCGGGCCCCAGCAGCGTGCTGGCGCCGGGCTGAAGCCGAGCGGTGACCCGGGCGATCAGCCCGAACTCACCCGTGCGGGCCACACTCACCAGTAACCTCCGGGTTCGGTGCCTGCTCCGTTGCGGTAGTTTCACTTCTCGTGCCGTTGGCGGCGATTGGAGACGGGTCGTGGTCCAGGCGTACATCCTCATCCAGACCGAGGTCGGAAAGGCGCGTGACGTGGCCGCGTCAATCTCGGATATTCCGGGCGTCGTCCGGGTCGACGCCGTAACGGGACCCTACGAGGTCATCGCCCTGACCGAGGCACACACCCTTGACGAGCTCGGGAAGATGATCGTTTCCCGGGTCCAGCTCGTACCCGGAATCACCCGCACGATCACCTGTTCGGTGGTGCATCTCTGAGTGGACCGTTCGACCCGCCAGGCCGCGCTCCTCGCGACCGCGGTTGCCGTTCCCCTGGCCGTACTCGTCGTGTTGCTGTCGTTCTGGCGCTTCTCGCCTGACGAGCCGAAGGCCGCGCCGGCCACCTCCGCACCCGCGCCGCAGGCGACGTCCCCGGTGACGATGACCGCGCCGGCGCTCACGCCCCGCGCGACCACGCTCTGCCGCGCGCTGCTCTCGCAACTGCCGCAGGCCCTGCGTGACCGGGCCCAACGCCCGGTGACGGCGGGCACGGAGCAGAACGCCGCCTACGGCGACCCCGCGATCACCCTGGCCTGCGGCGTCCCGGCGCCGACCTTCCCGCAGACCGACCTGGTCAGCCTGCTCGACAAGGTCTGCTGGCACGACGTGGTCACCCCGGAGGCGACGGTGCTGACGACCGTCGACCGCGAGGTCACGATCCAGGTCACGGTGCCGAAGGCGTACGAGGCCGCGGGCCAGTGGGCGATCGTGTTCTCGAACCCGATCATCGAGACCGTCCCGAAGCTCGCCACCCCACCCGCGGGCTGCGCCGGCTCGGCCTGACGTATGGAATTGGGTCTGTAGCAAAGCAAGAGCGCTGCAGGCCGTTGGGATCAGCGGGGGAGCGGGCGCGATGTTCGCGACCATGGGCGCCCTCGGCCTCGCACCGACCGCCGCCGCGGCGGCTCCCGCGTACCGGGCGCCCAGCCCGGCCGACTTCCACCTGACCGGGCGCGGCCGGGCCCGGGTGGCCATCCTCGGTGGCGGCATCGCCGGTCCGGCCAAAGCGTACGAGCTGGGCAAGGCCGGCTACGACTGCACCGTGCTGGAGGCCCGCGACGTGGTCGGCGGGCGCAACTTCACCGTGCGCCGGGGCACGACGGAGACCGACCTCGACGGGCGCACCCAGCAGGCGCGCTTCGGTGACGGCGTCTACCTCAACGCGGGCCCGGGCCGGCTCGCCCAGTGGATGGTCACCCTCGACTACTGTCGCGGGCTCGGCGTGCCGATCGAGGTGTTCACGAACGCCAACGCCGACGCGCTGATCTACAACGAGTCCGCCGGGATGACGGCTCCGGTGCGCTTCCGGACCGCCAAGGCGGACGTCTTCGGCTACGTCTCGGAGCTGCTGGCCAAGGCCACGAACCAGGGTGCGCTGGACGCCGCGCTGACCACGGCCGACAAGGAGAGGCTGATGACGTTCCTGCGGTCGTACGGGTCGCTCGGCTCGACTTTCGCCTACGCGGGTGGCAGCCGGCGCGGGTTCGCCGCTTATCCCGGTGCCGGCAACGACGAGGACACCCCGCTGGCCGGGCCGGCGGCGCTCGCCGACGTCTTCGCCAGCAACGTCGGGCGGTACTTCTCCTTCGAGCTCGGCTACGACCAGGCGATGCTGATGTTCCAGCCGGTCGGCGGGATGGACCAGATCCCCAAGGCGCTGGGCAGGGCGGTCGGCGGCCACCGGATCAAGAACGGCGCCGAGGTGACCGACGTGACCGACACCGGCTCGTCGGTGGCCGTCACCTACCGGCAGAGCAAGGCCGTCCGGGTGCTGCACGCCGACTTCTGCGTCGCGACGCTGCCACCGCACCTGATGGCGCGGATCCCGCACAACCTGGGCACGCCGGTCACCTCGGCGCTGGCGGAGTTCGGCGTCACCGCCGCCGGGAAGATCGGCCTCGAGTACAAGCGCCGGTGGTGGGAGGAGGACGACCGGATCTACGGCGGCATCACCGAGACCGACCTGGACCTGCAGCACATCTGGTACCCGTCGTACGGCTTCCACGGCCGCCGCGGCCTGGTCGTCGGCTACTACAACACCGGCGCCGCGGCGCGGACCTACAGCGCGTTGCCGCACGCCGAACGCGAGGCGCGGGCCCTGGCCCAGGGAGTGACGGCGCCTTCGTCTCGGCCCGGTCGGTGGTCACCGCGATCCACCAGCGGGTGCTCGCGAGCTAGTCGGCGCGCAGGGCCTCGCCGGCGATCTCGATGTGCACCGTCTTGCCGACCAGCACGCCGCCGCTTTCCAGGGCGACGTTCCACAGCAGGCCGTAGTCCTCGCGCTCGATCTCGGCGCTCGCGCTGAAACCGAAGATGTCCTGGCCGTACGGGTCGCGGCGGGCGCCGCCCCACTCGACGCGCAGGTCGACGGCGCGGGTCACGTCGCGGACCGTCAGCTGGCCGTGCAGGGTGAAGCGCACCGGTCCCGGCGCCGGCTCGGGGCCGGTGACCCGGCGGTTGAGCTTGTTGTTGCGCAGCCTGGCCCACAGGAAGATCGGGTCGTCGGCGCCCTTCCAGGACATGCCGGTGCTGCGGTAGCGCATCAGCGGGAAGCGTTCGACGTCGAGGAAGTCGGGGCTGCGCAGGTGGGTGTCGCGGTCCGGGTTGTGTGTGGTCAGGCTGCCCGTGTTGATGACCGCGGTGACCGACGACGACAGCGGATCCTCGCCGACCACGATCTGCGCGCTGGCTTCCCGGAACTCGCCCCGGACCGGGCTGACCATCATGTGTCGGGCCAGGAAGCCCACCCGTTTGTGCGCTTGGTCCAATTTGTAGACACCGGCACTCGGGATGGTCATGCCCTCCCAGGTTCTGGTCGCAGATGTGGACACGGTTTTACGAGCTCCCCCCAGATCGACCCGACCAGAATAAGGACGCCTAGGTCAGAGCCGGGGTTCGCTGACGGCAACGTGTCAGTCGACACAGACAAGCGCGCCACCCCTCGTGACGAGGGGTGGCGCGCTCGCGTTGTCTAGCTAGTCAGAACCTCAGGCGGTGAACCGGAGGCGACGACGACGGGCGAAGAAGAACACCGCGGCACCGACGACCAGCAGGCCACCCGCGCCACCGGCGATCGCACCGGCGTTGGCGCCGGTCACCGGCAGGGTCGGGGTGTCCTCTTCGCAGTTGCCCGGGTTCTCCCAGGCGATCGCGTCGAGCTTGTCCTCACCGATGCTCGGGGTCACGGTCAGGCCGTCGGAGGCCGGGAAGGTGACCGTCGAGGTCTTGCCCTTCTCCACCTTCATGGTCTGCGGCTCGCCGGTGCTCGGGGTGAAGACGACCTCGAACTCGAGGCCCTCCGGCGGGTTGGTGACCGAGATGCTCAGGTCGTCACAGGTCGACTCGACGGCGATCTCGGGCTCGCAGCCGCCCTCGGGACCGGTCCACTCGTGCTCGCCGATCACCTTGTCCTTGCTCTTCACGACGACCTTGACGGGCGTGCCGTCCTCGTTGCCCGGCACCACGAACGGCTCGGACGACTTGCCCGGCTCGACGGTGCCCTCGGAGACCTTCTCGTCGCCGACGACGATCGTGTAGCGGAGATCCTTGGTGGCCTCTTCGCCGTTGGACACCACGACGGTGACCTGGCCGGCGCAGTCGTCAGCGAACGCCACGGCCGGCTTGGAGGTCTTGCAGCCGCCCCGGGGGATGTTGACGGTCGCGCCCTGGGTCTTGGTGATGTTCTGGCGACCGCGCTTCCAGTGCGCCTCGACGCTCAGCGAAGCCTTGGTGACGCTGATGTCGAGCGTCTGGGTGGCCTTGAGCAGGCTGGCCTCGCCCTGGAACTTCGGCAGGACGGCGCCGGCCTTGATGGTGTCGCTCTCGAAGGTGGGTGTGAAGGTGGCGCTGACGATGTCACCGTCGAGGTCGGTCTCGCTGTTGGCGACCTTCCACTCGACCTGCCACTTGCCGTCGACACAGGTCGCGTCGCCGGTGACCACGGGGTGGTGCGCGCTCGCCGGGGAGCCGCCGAGGACGACCGCTGCGGCGAGACCGACGACCGCGGCCCCTGCGACGGCGAGCGGTCGCCGCACTACGGATGGGATGTGGAACACGCGTACTCCTGACAGATTGGGGCTTTTCAGGACACGGTCGAGACACCCCGTCGCCACCGTCGAGTGTGGTCAGTCGGGCCCCGGGTCGTCTGCCTCGCCGTCGTGTGCCAACTGGGCGGCAGTCGACACAGGCGGAGACCTTAGCGGTTTCTAAAAGGGACACGCCGCTATCAGCAAGACCTAAGGATGGTGATATTGATTCGTGATTGTTGATACACGCCCGGTCACCTCTTGATCCCCGAACGTCGCGGTGCGGGCGCGGCAGCCGCCCGGCCGGCCGAGTAGCCTGCACGTTTATGGGCAGGCAGTCATGACCCGCATCGTCGCGGGCACGCTCGGCGGGCGCCGGTTGACGGCACCGCCGGGTGCGGGCACCCGGCCCACTTCCGACCGGGTACGCGAGGCGTTGTTCAGCAGCCTCGACTCGATGGTCGACCTCGACGGCGCCCGGTTCGCCGACCTCTACGCCGGCTCGGGCGCGGTCGGGCTGGAGGCGCTGTCCCGGGGTGCCACCCACGTGCTGCTGGTCGAGTCGGACGGCCGCGCCGCGCGGACGATACAGACCAACCTGACGACGTTGCGCGCCGAGCCCGCCGCCCGGCTGGTCGTCGACCGGGTCGCCGCGGTCCTCGGCCGCGGGCCCGACGGCGCGCCCTACGATGTGGTTTTCGCCGACCCTCCGTACGCGGTGATCGACGAGGAGATCGCCGCGACGGCGACCGCACTGGTCGACGGCGGCTGGCTGGCCGAGGACGCCGTGCTGGTTTTCGAGCGCTCGTCCCGCAGCGGCCCGCCGCCGCAGGTGGAAGGGGTCACGTCCGTGCGCAGCCGCCGTTACGGGGAGACGACGCTTTGGTACGGTCGCCGATCATGAGGCGTGCGGTGTGTCCTGGATCGTTCGACCCGGTCACCAATGGTCACTTGGACATCATCGGCCGGGCGAGCCGGCTGTTCGACGAGGTGATCGTCGGTGTGTTGATCAACCAGTCGAAGACCGGGTTGTTCACCGTCGACGAGCGCATCGAGATGCTCCGCGAGGCGACCGGCGGTTACGGGAACGTCCGGATCGAGTCCTTCCAGGGCCTGCTGGTCGACTTCTGCCGGACCGTGCAGGCGGCCGTCGTGGTCAAGGGCCTGCGGGCGGTCAGCGACTTCGACTACGAGCTCAAGATGGCGCAGATGAACATCGGGCTCGCCGGCGTGGAGACCCTGTTCATGCCGACCAACCCGCTCTATTCGTTCCTTTCGTCCAGCCTCGTCAAAGAGGTGGCGAAATGGGGCGGTGACGTGTCGGCGCACGTGCCCGACCACGTCCTGGATGCTCTGCGGGACCGGTTGGCCGCCAAGGGAGTGCACTGACCTTCCGGCCAACCGATCGTCGTGGTTCGATACCGGGTGCGCAGGCCCCTCGATACATAGGGCGACGCGCCGATCCGGAATGGGCCCGGTGTCGCCTCCGAGCCGCATCATGGATGGAGCAGCCGACCGGCCGCCGGCCGAAGATGACAGGAGAGTGCGGTGGATCCGTTCGAGCAGATCGACGAGATCATCGCGATTGTGGAGCACGCGCGCGCGGTCCCGATGTCGCGCAACAGCGCCATGGTCGATCGCGGTCCCATGATCGCCAAGCTTGACGAGCTCCGCGCCGACCTGCCCAGCGAGCTGCGGCGCGCGGCCGCGCTCCTCGACGAGCGCGACAAGATCATGGACGCCGGCAAGCGCGAGGCCGACCGGATCATCAGCGAGGGCGAGGCCGAGCACGCCCGGCTGGTGTCGGTCAACGAGATCACCGTCAGCGCCGAGCACGAGGGCGCCCGGATCATCTCCGAGGCGCGGGCCGAGGCGCAGCGGCTCCGGGAAGAGGTCGACGACTACGTCGACACCGCGCTCGCCAACTTCGAGCAGTTCCTCACCCGCGCGCTAGCCTCGATCGAGCGAGGGCGCGACAAGATGCACGCGCTGCGCGAGATCGGCACCTTCGTCGGCGAGGAAAACGAACGTCCACTGCCCTTCTGACCGGTTGCCGGCCCGATTGGCCTCGGCCGTCACGCCTCGGGTAACCTGGCATGTCGGCCTCGACAGGCCGGAGTCTGACTATGCCAAAAAACACGCAGCACAACCTCGACCCCCGCGCCCCGCTGGTTCTCGACACCCGAGAACTGCCACGGCGCCCTGGTGCCATGCGCACCGTCGAGCGCGTCGTCGCGGCACCGTCCGACCTCGGCCTGGAGATGATCGGTGTGCCGGAAGGCGCCGAGTTGGGTCTCGATCTGCGACTCGAGTCGGTGTCCGAGGGCGTGCTCGTCTCCGGGACGGTCCATGTCCCGATCACCGGCGAGTGCGGCCGCTGCCTGCGCCCGATCAGCGACTCCGAAGACGTCCCGATCCAGGAGCTGTTCGCCTACGAGCACAGCACCACCGACGAGACGAGCGACGAGGACGAGATCGGCCGGGTCCAGGGTGATCTGATCGACCTGGAGCCGGCGGTACGGGACGCGGTGGTGCTGGCACTGCCGACCAACCCGGTGTGCCGTGCCGACTGCCCCGGGCTGTGCCCCGACTGTGGGGGACTGCTCGACGAACTGCCCGCTGACCACAATCACGAGCAGGTCGACCCGCGCTGGGCGGCGCTGTCTGAACTTAACCGTGAAGGGAAGTAACTACCGTGGCCGTTCCCAAGCGCAAGATGTCGCGGAGCAACACCCGGTCGCGCCGGGCGCAGTGGAAGACCACGGCGGTCGCGACCGTGGCCTGCCCGCAGTGCAAGTCGCCGAAGCTGCCGCACGCCGCGTGCAGCGTCTGCGGCACCTACAACGGCCGTCAGGTCATCGAGGTCTGATCTCGGCGTGACGCACCCGACCCTCGGTCGGGCAGCGTCGGCGCCCGGCGACCCGGTTCCCGGACGTTCCCTGGAACCGGTCGCCGTGCGGATCGCCGTTGACCTCCTCGGCGGGGACGGAGCTCCCGCCGTCGTGGTTGACGGCGCTCTGCGGGCGTTCGCGGCTGATCCCGATCTGCGCCTCCTGCTCGTCGGCCCCGCTGAGGTGGCCGACGAGTTCATCGCGGCCATCCCGGCCGCCGATCGCCACCGCGTCTCCGTGCGCGCCCTGTGGGGTGCGGTCGGCATGGCCGACCCGCCGCAGCGCGGTGGCCGCTTCGACACCACCGTCCGCGGTGCCGCCCTGGCCGTCGCCGAGGGCGCGGCCGACGCGCTCGTCTCCGCCGGCGCGACCGGGGCCATCGTCACCGCGGCCGTGCTCAGCCTGGGCCGCTGGCCCGGCATCCGGCGTCCCGCGCTGCTCGCCACCATCCCGGCCATCGCCGGCCCCGTGACCCTGCTCGACGTCGGGGGCTCGCTGGAGGCGCGACCGATCACGCTGGCCGGGCACGCCCTGCTCGGAGCCGCGTACGCCAGCGTCGTGCACGACATCGCCCGCCCCCGCGTCGGCCTGCTCTCCATCGGCACCGAGCCCGGCAAGGGCGACCGCGCCCGGCGCAGCACCGACCCGATGCTGGCCGACCTCAAGCTCTGCGGCGACGCTCACTACGTCGGCCTCGTCGAGGGCTACGACGTCTCGTCCGGCGAGCGGGCCGACGTCGTGGTGACCGACGGCTTCACCGGAAATGTCCTGCTCAAAGGCATCGAGGGCGCCTACGCCATGGCCGGCGGACCACCGCCGGGCGGCGCCGCGCCGCGGGCCGCCGCCCTGCTCGGAGTGTGCGGCACCGTCGTGATCTGTCACGGCGGCGCGACCGGCGACGACATCGCGTCGGGCCTCGCCCTCGCCGCCACCCTGCACCGAAACCACGCGATCGCGCGTATCGCGACGGCTTTGGCCGACCTGATCGAGGTGACCACATGACTGACAAGCGCAGGCGACCACCGGTCGCGCAGCTGGAGACGGCGTTCGGCATCGGGTTCGACGTCGACCTGCTGGAGCGGGCGTTGACCCACCGGTCCTACGCCTACGAGAACGGCGGACTGCCGACCAACGAGCGCCTCGAGTTCCTCGGTGACTCGGTGCTCGGCGTGGTGATCACGACCGCCCTCTTCAACAACCACCCCGACCTGCCGGAGGGCCAGCTGGCCAAGCTGCGGGCCAGCGTCGTCAACATGCGGGCGCTGGCCGACGTGGCCCGTCGGCTCGGCCCGGGCGGGCTCGGCCCTTACCTTCTGCTCGGCAAGGGTGAGGAGACGACCGGCGGGCGCGACAAGAACAGCATCCTGGCCGACACCCTGGAGGCGCTGCTCGGCGCCATCTACCTCCAGTACGGCCTGGACACCGCGGCCGAGGTGATCCACCGGCTGTTCGACCCGCTGATGGCGGAGTCCGCCGGCCGGGGCGCCGCACTCGACTGGAAGACCAGCCTCCAGGAGCTGACGGCGACGCTGAGCCTCGGCGTCCCGGAATATCGCATCGACGAGGCCGGCCCCGACCACGCCAAGACGTTCACCGCCTGGGTCGTGGTGGCCGGCAAGCGCTACGGCGGCGCCGACGGCCGCAGCAAGAAGGAGGCCGAGCAGCGGGCGGCCGAGTCCGCCTGGCGGGAGCTGTCCGATCGGGTGACGGAGAAGGTGGCCGCACCGGCCGCCGCCGAATAGGTTTACCCGGTGCCCGAGCTACCCGAGGTCGAGACCGTCCGCAGCGGTCTGGAGAAGCACGTCGCCGACCGGCGGATCGCGTCGGTCGAGGTGCACCACCCGCGCTCGGTCCGCCGCCACCTGCCCGGCCCGCTCGACTTCGCCGGCCAGCTCGTCGGCCGCCGGGTCCTCGACGTCCGCCGCCGGGGCAAATACCTGTGGCTCCCGCTCGACAGCGGCGACGCGATCGTCGGCCACCTCGGCATGTCCGGCCAGATGCTGCTCCAGCCGGCCAGCACCCCGGACGAGACCCACCTGCGGATCCGCTTCCGCTTCGACGACGGCGATCCCGAGCTGCGCTTCGTCGACCAGCGCACGTTCGGCGGCCTGTCGGTCTCCTCGGGCGGCGCTGACCTGCCCGCGGAGATCGCCCACATCGCCCGGGACCCGATCGACCCGGAGTTCTCCGACGAGGGTTTCGCCGCCGGCCTGCGCCGCCGCCGCACCGAGGTGAAGCGCGCGCTGCTCGACCAGACGCTGATCTCCGGGGTCGGCAACATCTACGCCGACGAGGCGCTGTGGCGGGCGCGCCTGCACGGTGCCCGGCCCACCGACCGGCTGACCCGGCCCGCCGCCCTGCGCCTGCTCGGACACGTCCGCGACGTGCTCGAAGAGGCGATCCGCGCGGGCGGCACCAGCTTCGACGCGCTCTACGTCGACGTCAACGGCGAGAGCGGCTACTTCGAGCGGGGCCTGAACGCGTACGGCCGGGAGGGCCTGCCCTGCAACCGCTGCGGCGCGCCGATGCGCCGCGAGGCGTTCATGAACCGCTCGTCGTTCTCGTGCCCGAAGTGCCAGCCGCGACCCCGTATCGCGGCTTAGCCGGGCACCACGGCCAGCGGGCGCGGTGAGTCCGACGGCAGGCCCTGCCACGGGTTCGGCGGCCAGCGGTCGGTGACCAGGCCGAAGCCGGCACCGCGCCAGGCCATCACGCGGCGGGCGTGTTCGAGCTGCCACGGCGGCACGCTGTGGATCAGGTGGCCGTCGCCGGGCAGCGCGCCCTCGCCCGTCCACTCCTGGTAGTCGTCCCAGGCGCCTTCGTACACGCAGATCGGCACGCCGAGGTCCCGGTAGACCGGCTCGGGCGGCGTGCCGGGGTTGAGCACCGTCGCGAACAGGCCGGCCCGGCGGGCGACGCGCACCGCCAACGCCACCGGGCCCATGCCGAACGCGCCGGTCGGGCACTGGTCGAGGAAGACACCCGACATCGGGTACGCGGTCCAGCGGTCGACGTCGTCGAGGATGTCGGCGATCGGCCGGGCCGAGTAGCCCAGGTCGACGTAGCCGAGCATCGGCACGCCGTCCCGCGCGAGCCGGGCGGTCGCCGACAGGTACGACTCGTCGGGCGCGGCACCCGGCCCGTCCTGCACGTTGACGATCACGGTGGTGCCGGCCAGCGCGTCCGGGTCCCAGGCCTGCGGGTCCTCGTGCGGATGCACGTAGAGCGGCACCAACCTGGTCGGCGCCGGCCCGGCGGTGGAGGCGCCGGGCACCCGGCGAGGCAGCTCGATCATCGGTAGCTCCCGGAATGGAAGACGGTGTGTGCGGTGGCGGCGAGGCCGAGCACCGAGGTCGCGGCCAGGCCGGCCACCGTCGCGGGCAACAACACCTGGATCAACGACTCGGCGCTGCCCGTCGGCACGGCCACCAGCCAACCCGCTACCGGCACCACCGCGAAGGCGACGGGCGCCAGCGCCAGCAGCGCGGCCAGCACCAGCCGACCGCGCGTCGCCAGCAGCAGCGTCGCCGCCCAGACGCCGGCCAGCAGCAGGCCGGCCGCCGCCGACAGCACCAGCGTGCGCGCGTCGGGGTGGCGGGACAGCTCGTAGGGCAGCCGGAAGGCCGCGAACACGAGCGCGGCTCCGATCGCCAGCGGCGGCACCAGCGCGGCGAGGGTGACCACGCCCAGCGCCCGCAGGTGCCGGCGGTAGGTGGCGAGGTCGTCGTAGAGGTCCAGGCCGGCCGCGGCGCCGGCGGCGTGCCAGCCGACGAACAGCTCGATCAACGGCACGGCCAGCAGCAGCGGGACCGCGGCCGCCCCGGCACCCGCCTCCAGCCGGGATACCAGCAAGAACGCGCCCGCCTGCCCGGCACCGATCAGCAGGTACGCGGCCACCGCGCCGTACGGGGTGCGCACCGGCATGCGGGCGCCGGGTGGGTCGCGGCGCAGCGCCGGTGCGAAGGCGCGTGCGGCGGCGAGCCCGACCGCGGCGCCGAGCACCCACGTGTAGCGCTCCGGCAGCAGCCCGGCCAGCAGCGCGAGGCTGACCAGCGAGACGGGCACCGACCAGCGCAGCACCGCGCCGACCCGGTCCCCGACCAGGGCGGCGGCGACGGTGGCGAAGGCGACGAGCCCGACACCGCAGACGGCGTACGCGACCGCGCGCGCACCGACCAGCCAGCTCGGACCGAGGGCGACCAGGGCGCCGCACCCGGCGGTGCCGACCAGCAGGCCGAGCCCGAGCCGGCGCAGCGCCGAACCGATCGCACCGTGCCCGGCGCGGGCGTACCCCGCGCAGGCCAGCGCCTGACCGCCGGACCAGCCGAGCACCAGCGTGATCGCGAGCAGCGGCCAGCCGACCCGGTCGAGCGTCGCGCCGCCGGCGTTGGCGGCCAGGGCCGGTGTCAGGAACAGGGCCGCGCGGGCCAGCGCGGCGCGGGCGAACGGGGCCATCGCGGGCCGGCGCGGTCGCGCACCCGGGTGGCCGCGCTGGGCCCAGAGCTGGGCCAGCACCGCCTCGCCGAGCGCGAACACCGTCGGCACGCCGTACCTCACCTGCGCCTGCCTGTCGCTGATGCCGGCCGCCTCGATGGTCGCGACGAGCTCCTCGACGTCGACCACCAGCACGCGGCCGGCGAACCGCTCGGCCAGATCGGCGATCGACCTCGGCGGGGGGCCTTTTGGCGCTGGGACGCTGCCTACCGGCCCGATCGTCGGTGCGCTCATGCCGCTCTTACGTCCGTGTAGAGCTGGCGGTAGGCGGCCAGCATCCGGTCGACGGTGAAATGCGTGAGGGCCCGGTCCCGGCCCTGCGCGCCGAGCTTGCGTCGCCGCTCGCCGTCGCCGAGCAGCTCCAGGCAGGCCTGGCCGAACGCGACCGGGTCGCCGGGCGGCACGATCAGCCCGGTGCCGCCGACCACCTCGGACACCCCTCCGACGTCGGTGCTGACCGTCGGCCGGCCGCACATCATCGCCTCGATGATCGTGTACGGCAGGCCCTCGGAGATGCTCGACAGCGCGACCAGGTGACCGTCCGCGTACGCCTGCCGGCTGCACGTCACCGGGCCGGAGAGGTCGACCGCCGCCCGCAGGCCCAGCCGTTCGATCAGCGCGAGGCAGCTCGCCGCGTACTCCCGGCCGGTCTCGGGCACCGGGCCGGCGAGCCGCAACCGGGCCAGCGGCTCCGCGTCGCGGATGGTGCGCATCGCCCGGATCAGCGTGTGCAGGTCCTTGAGCGGGTCGATCCGGCCGACCCAGGTGACCGTCGGCACGGTCGGCTCGGTGGCCAGCGGCGGGTAGCGCAGCGGCTCGACCCCGTTGGGCACCACCACGACCTTGGCCGGATGGGCGCCGAGCCGCAGCTCCCACCGCTGGTTGAAGCGGCTGACGGAGGCGACCAACGCGGCCTCGTCGTAGCCGAGCCGGGCCAGTGCCCGGTAGAACCGCAGCACCACCGTCTTGACCGCGAGCGGCATCCCCGCGCCGTACTCCAGATAGCGTTCGCGCAGGTAGACGCCGTGTTCGGTGAGCAGGTACGGCGTGCCGGCGCGCCACTTGGCGGCCAGCGCGACCAGCACCGGCAGGCCGGCGGCGGCCGGGTGGCAGAGATCCACCCGGGGAGTGCGGCAGGCCAGCGGCCGGACGGCGTGCTCGAGCAGCACCGCGGCGGACCGGGCGTCGCGCAGCGACAGCCGGGGCAGCGGCGGGCGGCCGGCGGCGGGTCCGGCGGAGGCCTGCCAGGCGTCGAGCAGCACCTCGGGCAGTTCCGTGCCGAACAGCGGGTGCGTGCCGTCGCCGGACAGCTCGGTCAGCCGGCGCAGCCCGTCGGCGAACATGCCGGCGCTGTGCGGGTCGTCGCCGAGCAGTCCGCGGCAGAGCAGCACGGCCGCGGCGGACGCGGCGCGCCGGCGGCGGTGCCGGGCGATCCCGCCGGAGACCATGATCGGTCGGTCCCACACCGGGTACGTCTCGACCGCGGTGACGGAGGGCGGCACCGGGTAGGCGGGCTCGCGCGGGCCACCGTGGCCGGTGAGGGCGACGACGTGGAACTCGTGCCCGTCGAGCCCGTTGAGGATCTGGTGGCACCAGGTGCCGACGCCTCCGGGCGCGTACGGGTAGGTGCCTTCGTTGATCAGTGCTACGCGCACGACGGGACTCCGTGCGCCGCGGCGGCGGCGGTCTGGGTCATGCAGAAGGCAACGACCCAGCGCCGCGCCGACTAGTGCGATGTCGACTAAGCGACAGCTACTTCACTGATCCGAACATCTGCGTCCAATACGGACTGCCGTCGGCCGCCTTGGCCAGGCCCACGCCGATCGCCTTCGCGCTGCAGTTGAGGATGTTGGCCCGGTGGCCGGGGCTGTTCATCCAGCCGTCCATGACCGCGGCGGCGTCGCGGTAGCCCATCGCCACGTTCTCGCCGATCGCGTTGTCGTAGCCGGCGGCCTGGGACCGGTCCCACGGGCTGCTGCCGTCGCTGCCGTCGTGCGACATCGTGTTGTGGTCGGCCTGGTCGATGCTGTGCAGCTGGGCGGCCTCGGTCAGCTTGGCGTTGACGGTGACAGCGCCGCAGCCGTTCAGCGCGCGCTGCCGGTTGGTCTCCGCCACCACCTTGGCCTGCTCGGACCCGCCGGCGCCGGAGACCGAGACGGTGTTCCCGCTGGTCGTCGACCGCTTGCTCGGCGACGAGGTGGTCTTCTTCGGCGCGGTGGTCTTGCGCACCGTCGGCTTCGGCGACGGGGGAGCGGTAGGGATGACCTCGACCGGCGCCGGCGACGGCTCGGACAGCGCTTCGTCGCCGTAGGCGTCGCTGTCCGGGCCGTCCTCGCCACCGCTGGTGTCGGCGTCGAAGGCGCTGTCGCCCGGGCCGGCGATGGCGCCTTTGGTGGAGCTCTTGGAGGTGCCGATAAAACTTGATGGCAACAGTGCCGCTCCGGCGCCTAAACCGCCTAGAATGATCATGACGACAAAGGCGAGGCCGAGAGGCCCGAATGTACGCCGTGCGTTTCGGTGCTTTCCTGTGCCGGCGTGCTCGGTGTCCTGCACTCGGCCCTCCTAACGCGACCCCTTTGGGTCGAACCTGTTGCATCAAGCCAGGTCGGGACGCTATACGTGACCTGCTGAATCGGGCAATCTGCCTAAGGAATTCCTAAGGCTTTCTTGTTGCGCTTGACGAACGCGGGCCGCAGGCGGAACATGGAGGTGTCGCCAGTCGCGCCCGATCGTGCCCACTTGTGCCCGTGGGCAGACGTCGCGAGGCATTGGGCGCGCGTTGGCCGGCCATTTCCGGCTGCGCTTTACAAGGAGACGATATGGCGAAGGCCCTCTACGGCCACGTGGGTTCGGCGCCCGACCGGCGTCTACTCGACGAGGTCACCCGATTGCGTGCCCGGGTTCAGGCGCTCGAGTTCGAGATCACCAGGTTGCGTGCCGAAAACGACCGGCTCGCGGCGGCGGCGGCCGAGGCAGACGGTCTGCTCCGGCTCCCGGAACCCGCACTGACCTGATCTTGACGGCCGGCAACAGCCGGCCCGCGTGACCCGCACGCACCACCAGAAGCGCGCCGCCACCCAGGTGTCGGCGCGCAGCTTTTTGCCCTCCTGAGGTGTGGGCGTGTCGCCGGCATCACCCGTACGACGGATCCATACTGCCGGGAAGCTACCGGGCCTGCGGGGGGAGGCCGGGATACGCTTGCGCCGGAACACGAAGAGTTGGACACCCACGTGAGCCCCGACGGCGGGCCGTCGGACGAGGATTCGATTAGGTGCATCTCAAGAGCTTGACCGTGAAGGGCTTCAAGTCCTTCGCCTCCGCGACGACGTTGCGGCTGGAGCCGGGCATCACCTGCGTCGTGGGGCCCAACGGCTCCGGCAAGTCCAATGTGGTCGACGCGATCTCCTGGGTGCTGGGCGAGCAGGGCGCCAAGGCCCTCCGCGGCGGCAAGATGGAAGACGTGATCTTCGCCGGCACCGCCGGCCGGGCGCCGCTGGGTCGCGCCGAGGTCACCCTGACGATCGACAACCAGGACGGCGCACTGCCGATCGACTACACCGAGGTGTCGATCACCCGCCGGATGTTCCGCTCCGGCGAGAGCGAGTACGAGATCAACGGCAACTCGTGCCGGCTGCTCGACATCCAGGAGCTGCTGAGCGACTCCGGCATCGGCCGCGAGATGCACGTGATCGTCGGCCAGGGCCAGCTCGACGCCGTGCTGCACGCCAAGCCGGAGGACCGCCGGGCCTTCATCGAGGAGGCGGCCGGCGTCCTCAAGCACCGCAAGCGCAAGGAAAAGGCGCTGCGGAAGCTCGACGCGATGCAGACCAACCTCAACCGGCTCACGGACCTGACCGCCGAGCTGCGCCGCCAGCTCAAGCCGCTGGGCCGGCAGGCCGAGGTGGCCCGGCGCGCGGCCGGCATCCAGTCCGACCTGCGTGACGCCCGGCTCCGGCTGCTCGCCGACGACCTGTTCACGCTGCGCACCACCCTCGACAAGGAGATCGCCGACGAGGCGGCCCTGCGCGAGCGGCGGGAATATGTGGAGGACGAGCACGAGCAGGCGCAGCGCCGGCTGACCCAGCTCGAGGCCGCCCTGGCCGAGGACGCGCCGCTGCTCGCGGCCGCGCAGGACGCCTGGTACAAGCTGTCCGCGCTGCAGGAGCGCTTCCGGTCCACCGAGCAGCTGGCCAGCGAGCGGCTGCGCCACCTGAGCGCCACCCCCGACGACGAGCGCCCCGGCCGCGACCCCGACGAGCTGGCCGCTGAGTCCGAGCGCATAAGGGCACAGGAGGACACGCTCCGCGCCGCCCTCAAGGACGACCAGACCCACCTCGCCGAGGCGGTCGAGTCCCGGCAGGCGCTGGAGCGCCAGCTCGCCGCGGCCGAGCAGGCGCTGCGCGCGGCCGCGAAGGCGATCGCCGACCGCCGCGAGGGGCTCGCCAAGCTCACCGGCCAGGTCAACGCCGCCCGCGCCCGCAGCAGCAGCGGCTCCGAGGAGATCGAACGCCTGGCCACGGCGCACGCCGACGCGCAGGCCCGGGCCCAGCGGGCGCAGGCCGAGGTCGACGCGGTCGCGGCGGAGTCGTCGGAGGCCGACCTGGCCGACGCCGACCTGGACGCCCGGCACGACGAGGCCGTGGCCGCGCACGAGGCCGCCGCGGCCGAGGTCCGCGAGCTGACCAACCGCGAGCGGATCGCCGAGAAGGACGCGGCGACCTGGAAGGCCCGCGAAGAAGCGCTGTCACTCGGCCTGCGGCGCAAGGACGGTGCCGGCGCGCTGCTGAGCCGGGCCGACCAGGTACCCGGCCTGCTCGGCAGCCTGGCCGGCATGCTGACCGTCGAGCCGGGCCACGAGGCGGCGCTGGCCGCCGCGCTCGGCGCGCTCGCCGACGCGGTCGCGGTCGCCGGCGTGGACGAGGCCGCCGAGGCGATGCGCTACCTCAAGATCCAGGACGCCGGGCGGGCGTCGCTGCTGGTCGGCACGCCGGCCGGCCCCGGCATGATCGGTTCCCCGGACACGCTGCGCCCGGCGCTGCCCGACGGTGCGCGGTGGGCGCCGGACGTCGTCCGCTGCGACGAGCGGATCCGGCCGGCCGTGCACTGGGCACTGCGCGACGTGATCCTGACCGGGAGCCTGGAGCTGGCCACCCGCGCGGTGGCCGACAACCCGCAGCTGCGCGCGGTCACGCCGGACGGCGACGTGGTCGGCGCGTACGCCGCCGCGGGTGGCTCGGCCAAGGCACAGAGCTTCATCGAGCTGCAGGCGGCGGTCGACGAGGCGGCGACCAACCGGTCCACCGCCGAGGAGCAGATCGAGCAGCTCCGCACCCAGCTCGCCACTGCGCGGGCCGCGGTCGCCGGGCGCAAGGAGGCCGTGCAGGTCACCGAGCGCGAGAAGCGGGCCGCCGAGGGGCAGCGCAACGCCGCCGCCCGCCGGCTCGCCGAGCTCGGCGCCGCCGCCCGGTCCGCCGCCGCGGAGACCGAGCGCCTCGGCGCTTCCCGGGCCCGGGCGCAGGAGGCCCGCGACCGGGACCTGACCGCGCTGGCCGAGCTGGAGACCCGGCTCGAGCTGGCCGAGACCACCCCGATCGACGAGGAGCCGTCGACCGAGGAGCGCGACCAGCTCGCCGCGATGGTGCCGCAGGCGCGGCAGAACGAGATGGAGGTGCGGCTGTCGGTCCGCACCGCCGAGGAGCGGGTCGCGTCGATCGCCGGCCGCGCCGAGTCGCTGGCCCGCCAGGCCGCCGCCGAGCGCGCCGCCCGCGAGCGCACGGCCGCGCGCAAGGCCGCCCGCGTCCGTGGTGCCGGCATCGCCCGTGCCGTGGAGATCGGCGCCCGCGAGGCGCTGGCCCGGGTCGCGGTCTCGCTGGCCGCCGCCGAGGAGACCCGCGACGCCGTCGCGTCCGCCCGGTCCGCCCGCGAGGCCGAGTTCCAGGAGGTGCGCGCGGCGGCCAAGCGGCTCGCCAGCGACCTGGAGCGGCTGACCAGCGCGGTGCACCGCGACGAGGTGGCCCGGGCCGAGCAGCGGATGCGGATCGAGCAGCTCGAGATCAAGGCCGCGGAGGACTTCTCGCTCGACGTCGAGACGCTGGTCGCCGAATACGGCCCGGCGCAGCCCGTACCCCCGACGCAGGTTGCTCTGGCCGCGGCCGCCGCGGCGGGTGAGCCAGAGCCCGATGCGCTGCCCTACGACCGGCCGACGCAGGAGAAGCGGGCCGCGAAGGCGGAACGCGAGCTGGCCCTGTTGGGCAAGGTCAACCCGCTGGCGCTGGAGGAGTTCGCGGCGCTGGAGGAGCGGTTCAAGTTCCTCTCCGACCAGCTCGAGGACCTCAAGAACACCCGGCGGGACCTGCTCACCGTGGTCAAGGACGTGGACGACCGGATCCTCGAGGTGTTCACGAACGCGTACCACGACACGGCCCGCGAGTTCGAGCAGGTCTTCACGGTGCTGTTCCCCGGCGGCGAGGGTCGCCTGGTGCTCACCGACCCCGAGGACATGCTGACCACGGGCGTCGAGGTCGAGGCCCGCCCGCCGGGCAAGAAGATCAAGCGGCTCTCGCTGCTCTCGGGCGGTGAGCGTTCACTGACCGCGGTGGCCATGCTGGTCGCGATCTTCCGGGCCCGCCCCAGCCCGTTCTACATCATGGACGAGGTCGAGGCGGCGCTGGACGACGTCAACCTCGGCCGGCTGATCACGCTGATGGCCCAGCTCCGCGAGAAGAGCCAGCTGATCATCATCACCCACCAGAAGCGCACGATGGAGGTCGCCGACGCCCTGTACGGCGTGACCATGCGCAACGGCGTCACAGAAGTGATCAGCCAGCGACTCGGCGGCGAGGAGGACTGATGCGCCCGAAGGCCACCGCGCTGCTGGTCGACCTGGACGGCACCCTGCGCCGCTGGGACCCGGCCGTGATCCACGGGATCGAGGCGGCGCACGACCTCAAGCCCGGCGCGCTCTATATGGCCGCGCTGGACTGGTCGCGGCTGATGCCGGCGATCATCGGCGAGATCACCCACGACGAGTGGGCCGACGTGATCGCGGCGGAGCTCGCCGACCAGACGGGCGACCCGGACCGGGCGCGGGCCGCGGTCAAGGAGTGGGAGCAGTACCGGGGCACCGTCGAGCCGGGGCTGCTGGCGCTGATCCGGGAGGCGCGGGCCGCCGGCATCAAGGTCGGGCTGGCCACGAACGCCACGGATCTGCTTCCGGCCGACCTGCGTACGTTGGGCCTGGTCGATGAGTTCGACGCGGTGATCAACTCGTCGGAGCTGCGGATCCCGAAGCCGGCTCCGGAGTACTTCGGCGCGGCGTGCCTGGCGTTGCGGACCCCGCCGCGGAACGTGTTGTTCGTCGACGACAGTGAGCGCTTCGTGCTGGGGGCGCGCGCCGCGGGGCTGGCTGCCTATCGCTGGACCGGGCCGGCCGACCTTCCCTACATCCGAGCGGCACTCAATCTGGCATAGCTTTAGGCATGCGATCATGAATGCCTCCCGCTACCCTCATCGATATGGGCAAGACCACGATCAGCGTCGAATCCGCCACTCGTGACCGACTAGCGGCATGGGCAGCCCGACATGGTCGACCGATGGGGGAGGAGATAGAAGTGTTGCTGGACATCGCTGAGCGCAATGAGTTCTGGGAGAAGGTCTCGATCGGCTATGCCGACGGCTATGCCGGTGGCGATGACGATGAGTTTCCCGAGTACGCAGACCTACCGGCCGTCGGTCCCTTCCCGACGCCGCCGGAGATGATCGACGATGTGCCGTCGACCGTGCATGACCGGTGAGAGCGGGCACCCTCTACATCGCCGACCTCGGCGAACGGCACATCCGTGGAGTGGAGCAGGTTGGGCGACGTCCCGTCCTGATCGTCCATAGTCATGACTACGCGCGCATCCCCAACCTGGCGCTGATCTGCCCGCTGACCTCGACCAACCGTGGCGTCCCGAATCACGTGCCTGTCGTGCCGGACGCGGAAAACGGCCTGCATACTCCGTGCTTCGTGATGACAGAGCAGATCCGCGCCATTGACCTGCGCTACCTACACCGGCATCTCGGCCGCGTCGGCAAAGACGTGCTCGCCGAGGTCTTGACCATCCTCACCGACCGGCTGATCGCCCGCCGCTGAGCACGGGTCAGTCGCCGGTTTTGCCGTCCAGGCGTTCGCGCAGCAGGTCCGCGTGGCCGTTGTGGCGGGCGTACTCCTCGATCATGTGGGTGTAGACCCAGCGCAGGTTGATCGTGCGGTCGCGGGTCGTGTCGAAGGTGTGGTCCAGCGGCAGATCGGCCACCAGGGCGTCGGCCTTGGCGCACTCCGCGCGGAACGTCGCGAAGTCCGCCTCGGCCGACTCCGCGGTGCCGTCGTTGAAGTCGCCGTCCAGGTTGTCGTCGGTGTAGAAGAGGTTCTCGTGCGCGGCGCCCGCCGCGCGGTGGAACCAGCTTCGTTCGACGGCCGCCATGTGCCGCACCAGGCCGAGCAGGCTGAGCGTCGACGGCTCGACCGTCCGGCGCGTCAACTGCTCGGCGGTCAGACCCTGGCACTTGAAGAGCAGGGTGTCACGGTGCAGGTCGAGCCAGCCCTGGAGCATGGTGCGCTCGTCGGCGACGTACGGCTCGTTGCGGCGGTCGATGTCAGGGGCAACCCAGGTCATCGGGGCATCATGCCGGTTCGGTGGCCGGCACGCCGCCCGGTTTCTGGGTCGGCACCGGGGGCTGCGGCTCGGCGGGCTCGGTCAGCGGCAGCGACGCCACCCGGGTCAGGACGCCGTCGGGGCGGGTGCCCTCGATGGTGACCGCGGCCGAGACCCCCGATAGCGAGAGCGTGCTCACCGCGTTGCCGAAGTACGGGCCGGCCAGCTTGCGCCAGCCGATGCTGTTCTTGCGTACCCGGGCCGTCTTGGCCAGGGCCCGGACCAGCGCCGACGGGCCGCGCCACCAGCCCAGCGTCATCACCGGCTTCATCACCGCCGGCACCGCGTTGTGGATCGGCGAGCAGGTGAGCTGGTGCACCGGCGTGTTCACCTCGTGGTCGCGGAAGCGGACCCGGGCCACATAGGAATGGTGCACGTCGCCGGAGAGCACGCTGATCGACGCCGGCGCGGGATAGGCCGGGCCGGCACCGACCCGCTCGCCGCCGGTCGTGCGCGGGCCGGAGCCGATCCGGGCGAACAGCTCGGCCAGGTCCTCGAACGAGCGCTGGAACGCCGCCCAGTGCTCCAGGTCGACGGCGCGGCGCACCCGCTCGGCGGCGCTGGCCACGAAGCCGCGGTCGGAGGCGGCCAGCCGCTCGTTCCACGCCTCCAGGTGGTGGATGCCGTGCGGCAGCAGCCACGGCAGCGACGAGCCGACCACCAGGTGGTCGTAGTCGCCGTGGGCCTGGTCGAGGAACCACGACCACTCGCCGGGCGGCAGCATCGCCCGGGAGTCGGGGTCGAGCACCCGGCTGCACCGGTTGTCGAGCACGACCAGCCGGGTCCGGCCGAGGTCGACGCGGTACGACCACTGATATTGGGTCGCCCGCCAGCGCTCGGTGTCGTGCGCCGCGTCGGCCTCCTTGTCGACGCGCTCCCCGAACTCGCGCAGGATCTCGGTCGCGTCGCCGGAGCCGACCACCTTGGGGTAGAGCGCGTCGGTGGCCAGCTCGTCGGGGTGCAGGTTGCCCAGGTGCTGGTAGACCCAGTACGAGGCGAGCCCGCTGGTGATCCGCTCGGCCCACCACGGCTGCTCGCGGGCCGCTACCCGCCACGACGCCGACGAGTTCCAGTCGTCGATGATCTCGTGGTCGTCGAAGATCATCACGCTCGGCACCGTCGACAGCAGCCAGCGGATCTCCGGGTCGCGCCATGACTCCAGGTAGAGCTGGGTGTACTCGTGGAACGTGACGACCTGGTGCGGCGGCGCGTCGGTCAGCTTGGCCTTGCGCCGCTTGCGCTGCTTGCGGAGGAACCGGCGTACCTCCTGGGAGGTCATGTCGGCATAGACCTGGTCGCCGAGCAGCACCAGCAGGTCGGGCCGGACCCCCTCGTCGGCCATCAGTCGCCGCGCGAACGCGTCCAGCGCGTCCGGGGGAAGTTTGTGCCCGGTCGAGCGCGGTGTCGCCTCCCGGCACGATCCGAAGACCAACTTGACCGGTTGGCCCTGGTCGTCACCCATGCGGGTGCGGATCACACTCCCGGGGTACGCGGAGTCGGGCTCCGGCCACACCTTCTCCTCGTCGACGAACACCTCGTACGGGGTGACCGCGTCGGCCGGCAGCCCCTCGACGACGACCAGCGCGTAGTGGTGGTCGAAGGCGGTGAAGGTGTTTGCGCTACCTTCCGCACCTCCCTCCGCACGCACCGTGACGAGCGCAGGCGTCGCCGTCTCGACCCAGATCGTGGCCCGGGTGTCGACGACCCGGCGGAGCACCGGACCGATCAGCAGACGTGCGGTCGACATGCGTTTCCTACCTCCAGGACGGAACAGTGACCGGGACCATCCTTTCTACCCAGGGTGCCCCGGCGCCATAGCCGAAGGCGCGACACCTCACACCGGCCGCCGCAGGGGTCCGCGCGCGGCATGTCAGGATTTCGGTATGGAATACGTGATCCTCGGAATCGTTCTGGCCGGCGTGCTGCTGCTGGCCGGGGTCGGCCTGCTCGTGCCCCGGCTGCGCCGCCGGGTGCCGCCGGCCCCGCCACGCCCGACCGGAGCACCCGAGGAGTCCGCCGAGGAGGCCGGTGGTGTCGGCATTCTGGCACCGGAACGGCCGGCCGAGGCGCCCGAAGCGCCCGCCCCTCCCACGATCGAGACCCCGGCGCCCACCGCCGGGCGGCTGGTCCGGCTGCGCGGGCGGCTCTCCCGCTCGCAGAACGTGTTCGGCAAGAGCCTGCTCTCGGTGCTCTCCCGGGACCGGCTCGACGACGACGCCTGGGAAGAGATCGAAGACAGCCTGATCGGCGCGGACGTCGGCGTCGAGGCGACCGGCGAGATCGTCGGCCGGCTCCGGGAGCGGGTCAAGGTGCTCGGCACCCGCACCCCGACGGAGCTGCGCGCCCTGCTCACCGCCGAGCTCGTCGAGGCGCTCGACCCCACGCTGGACCGCTCGCTCAAGGTCGGCGGCAAGCCGTCCGTATTGATGGTGGTGGGCGTCAACGGTTCCGGAAAGACCACCACATGCGGCAAGATCGCACGGGTGCTGATCGCCGACGGGCACTCCGTGTTGCTGGGTGCCGCCGACACGTTCCGCGCCGCCGCCGCCGAGCAGCTGGCCACCTGGGCCGGCCGCGTGGGCGCCGAGGTGGTCCGCGGCCCCGAGGGTGCCGACCCCGCCAGCGTCGCGTTCGACGCGGTGAAGAAGGGCGTCGACACGGGCGTCGACACCGTGCTGGTCGACACCGCGGGCCGCCTGCAGAACAAGGTCGGCCTGATGGACGAGCTCAGCAAGGTCAAGCGGGTGGTCGAGAAGCACGGCCCGGTCGACGAGACGCTGCTCGTGCTCGACGCCACGACGGGTCAGAACGGGCTCGAGCAGGCCCGGGTGTTCACCGAGGTGGTCGACGTGACCGGTGTCGTGCTCACCAAGCTCGATGGCACCGCCAAGGGCGGTATCGTCATCGCCGTGCAGCGCAAGCTCGGCATCCCGGTCAAGCTGGTCGGTCTCGGCGAGGGCCCGGACGACCTCGCACCCTTCGAGCCGGCCGCCTTCGTCGACGCCCTTGTTGGCACGGACGCGTAACCTCGGGTGTCTTACGACTGGCAGGCCTCCGGGCTCGGGAGACCGTTTGTGGGCTCGCCTCGCGAGCCCAACAGCCGGCTCAGCACTCAGTCACCAGTGACGAGCGGAGCGAGGAACGCGGTGACGCAGCACGAAGTTCCCCTGCGCGGGGGAAACGTCAGCACCGTGGTGCGCGTCGGCGACACCGTCCGGCGTAACGCCGGTCCGTGGACCCCGTCCGTGCACGCGTTGCTGCGTCACCTCGAATATGTCGGTTTTACCGGCTCACCACGCGTGCTCGGCATGGACGAGCGCAACCGCGAGGTGCTCTCCTACCTCGAGGGGGAGTGCGGCGAGTACCCGCTGGCCCCGCACTGGGTCACCGACGAAGCGCTGATCACGGTCGCGACGATGTTGCGGATGTTCCACGACGCGCAGTACGGCTTCGCGCCGGAGCGCAACGCGGTCTGGCGCTCGTTCGGGCCGCCGCCGCCGGACACCGAGGTGATCTGTCACCACGACGCGGCGCCGCACAACGTGATCTGGCGTCCGGACGGCACTCTGGCCTTGATCGACTTCGACCTGGCCTCGCCCGGCGCGCGGATCTACGACGTCGCCTACGCGGCCTGGACCTGGGTGCCGCTGTTCTCCGACCGTGACTCCTACACGCTCGGCTGGAAGCGGCCCAACCGGCCGCAGCGCCTGCGGATGTTCGCCGACGCGTACGGGCTGATCCCCCGCGACCGGCACCGGCTGGTGCGCACGATCCGCAAGCGGATCGTCGACCACGTGGAGGGCATCCGCCGGATGGCGGCCGCGGGCGACCCGGCGTTCGTCCGGATCGTGCACAAGGGTCACCTTCGGCGCCCGATGCGTGATCTCCGCCTGCTCGACTACGAACGCCACACCTTGGAATACGCACTGCGTTGATCGCGGGTTTCTTCACACGTACGAAACAACCCGTCACGATGCGGTAACCGACTCGCGACCTTGCGCGAAACAGCGGCCCGGGAGGCTTCAGCCCGAACCGGCTGTCGGGCGACGCTGCTCTGCCTGCCGGAGGGAGGAAACCTACCGAGAGGAGGCAGCGTGGAGATCGACACCGGGAACACCGCCTGGCTACTTCTGTCGTCCGCGCTGGTGCTGCTCATGACACCGGGTCTGGCGCTGTTCTACGGCGGCCTCAACCGGTCCAAGGGCGTACTGAACATGATGATGATGAGCTTCAGCTCGATCGGGCTCATCTCAGTGCTTTGGGTCATCTACGGCTTCACCTTGTCATTCGGCTCCAACGGCAACTCCGGGCTCAACAACGTCATCGGCAGTTTCACCCAGTACCTCGGCACCGAGACGAACTTCCTCGGTGACATCTGGGGAACGACCGGCATTCCGGTGTACGTGTTCCTCGTGTTCCAGATGATGTTCGCGGTCATCACCGTCGCTCTGATCAGCGGCGCGGTATCCGACCGGATGAAGTTCGCCGGCTGGCTGCTGTTCGCGGGCGCGTGGTTCACGCTGGTCTACATCCCGGTCGCCCACTGGGTCTGGGGTGGCGGCTTCATCGGCGCCAAGATCAAAGCCTTGGACTTCGCCGGTGGTACGGCGGTGCACATCAACGCCGGTGCGGCCGCGCTCGGCCTGGCGCTGATCCTCGGAAAGCGGATCGGCTGGCCGAAGGAGAGCACCAAGCCGCACAACGTGCCGCTGGTCGCGCTCGGCGCCGGCCTGCTGTGGTTCGGCTGGTTCGGCTTCAACGCCGGCTCGGAGCTCACGGTGGACGGCACCACGGCGGTGGCGTTCCTCAACACCCAGGTCGCGACGGCGGCCGGCGTACTCGGCTGGATCATCGTCGAATGGATCCGAGGCGGAAAGCCGACCCTGGTCGGTGCCTCGTCCGGTGCGATCGCCGGTCTGGTCGCGATCACTCCGGCGTGTGGCTTCATCGCCCCGATCCCGGCCGTGATCGTCGGTGCCATCGCCGGTGCGGTCTGCGCCCTGGCGGTGAGCCTGAAGTACAAGCTCGGCTTCGACGACTCGCTCGACGTGGTCGGCGTGCACTTCGTCGGTGGCTGGATCGGCTCCCTGTCGATCGGCTTCTTCGCGACCACGCAGGTCAACGGCGCCATCACCGACGTGCTGGGTGCCAGCAACGGCCTCTTCTACGGCGGCGGCGCGACCCAGCTCGGTCGCCAGTTCGCCGGCAGCGCGATCGTCACGGTGTACTCGCTGGTGCTGGCGATGGGCATCGCGTGGGTGGTCAAGAAGGTCATCGGCCTGCGTACCTCGCCCGAGGCCGAGGTCGAGGGCATCGACGTGGCTGAGCACGCCGAGTCGGCGTACGACCTGTCGCCGGCCGGCGGTGGCGGCTCCGCCAGCGCGTTCCAGCTCGCCGGGATCACCACGGCGAAATCGAACAGCGACGTTCCAGACGAGAAACCGGTCAGCGAGAAGGTCTCAGGCTAAGTTTTCTAGCGATGGAGGGGTTGGATATGAAGCTGGTGACCGCGGTCATCAAGCCCTACCAGCTGGACGCGGTCAAAGAGGCCTTGCACGCCCTCGGCGTGGCTGGCCTGACCGTCAGCGAAGTGCAGGGCTACGGCCGCCAGAAGGGGCACACCGAGGTCTACCGGGGTGCCGAGTACACGGTGGAGTTCCTGCCGAAGATCCGGGTCGAGGTGCTGACCGACGAGATCGACGTCGACAAGGTGGTCGACGCGGTCGTCACGGCGGCACGGACCGGCAAGATCGGTGACGGCAAGGTCTGGGTGACGCCCGTCGAGGACGTCGTCCGGGTCCGCACCGGCGAGCGCGGCCTCGACGCGCTCTGAGTGGCATGACGACGACCGGGGGATCGGCGCCAGCTTCGGCTGGAGTCGGTCCCTCGGTCGCTCCTGTTGTTCCTCCCGTTCCTGACGGCATCGGGGCCGCTGCCCGGGACGCCCGCGCGTCCGCGTTGGACGCGTGGCTCCGGGAGTTGTTTCCCGCCTCGGTTGCCGGCGTCGCGCTGGTGGCCGTCGGCGGTCTGGGGCGGCGCGAGTGCGCCCCGCACGCCGACCTCGACCTGGTGCTGCTGCACGCGGGCGTGCCCGGGATGGACGAGCTGGCCGCGTCGCTCTGGTATCCGATCTGGGACGCCAGGCTCGGCCTCGACCACTCCGTGCGGACCCTGCCCGAGGCGCTGTCCGTCGCGCACGACGACGTGAAGGTCGCACTCGGGCTGCTCGACGCCCGGCACATCGCCGGCGACGCCGACCTGACCGCTTCGCTCGCCGCCGCGGCCGCGGACCAGTGGCGGCGCACCGCTATCCGGCAGCTTCCCGCGCTGCGTTCCGTGACGACGGCCCGCTGGGAGGCGCACGGCGAGCTGGCTTTCCTGCTGGAGGGTGATCTCAAAGAGGCGGCGGGCGGGCTGCGCGATGTCGGTGTGCTGCGCGGCATCGCGCGCTCCGGTGTCACCGACGCGCTGCGGCCGGCCGTCCGGGCCGCGCACCTGCGGCTGCTGGACACCCGCGACGCGCTGCACATCGCGGTCGGTCGGCGGGTCGACCGGCTCGTGGCACAGGAGCGCTTCGCGGTGGCGGGGTTGCTCGGCCTCGACGACGGCGACGCGCTGCTGCGGCGGGTGGCCAGTGACGCGCGTACGGTCGCCAACGCCCTCGACGACGCCTGGCGGGCCGCCGACCGGGTCCGGGTGATCCGCCGGCGGGGCGGTGACGGCAAGCCGCTGCGCCGCCCGGTCGCCCGCGACGTGGTCGAGCAGGACGGCGAGCTCGTGCTGGCCCGCACCGCGATCGGGGCCCGGCCGGACCCGTCGCTGTCGTTGCGGGTCGCCGCCGCGGCCGCCACGACCCGCCTGCCGATCTCCCGGGCGACCTGCGAGTGGCTGGCCGCGTACTGCCCGCCGTTGCCGTCGCCCTGGCCGGCTTCCGCGCTTGCCGCGCTGATCACCCTGCTGGGCTCCGGTGCCGGGTTGGTGCCGGCCTGGGAGACCTGCGACCGCTACGGGCTCGTCGACGGCTGGCTGCCGGAGTGGGCCCGGATGCGCAGCCTGCCCCAACACAACCCGGTGCACCGGTTCACCCTCGACCGCCACCTGGTGCAGGCGGCGGCGGAGGCGACCGGGTTCACCCGCGAGGTCGACCGGCCCGACCTGCTGCTGCTGGCCGCGTTCCTGCACGACGTCGGCAAGGGCCTGCCCGGCGACCACAGCACCGCCGGCGCGCCGGTCGCGGCCGCCGTGGCCGCCCGGATCGGGCTGCCGGCGGCCGACGTCGCACTGATCGAGAAGCTGGTCCGGCTGCACCTGCTGCTGCCCGAGGTGGCCACCCGCCGGGACCTCTCCGACCCGAAGACGATCGCCGCAGTCGCTTCGGCCGTCGGCGACGCGACCACATTGGACCTGCTGCACGGGCTGGCCCGGGCCGACGCGCGGGCCACCGGGCCGGCCGCCTGGTCCGACTGGAAGGGCCGGCTGATCGACACGCTCGTGCGCCTAACCCACACTGCGTTGGACACCGGCGTGCTGCCCGCGCTGCCGACCCCCGACCCGGCGTTGGTGGAGGGGCCGCTGCCGGCCGTACACCTCGACGGTGACCGGGTCGCGGTGGCCGCGGCCGACCGGCGCGGGTTGCTGGCGGCAGTGGCCGGGTGCCTCGCGCTGCACCGGCTCGACGTGCGGGGGGCCGACGTGTCCACGGTGGAGGATCGGGCGCTGGTCGAGTTCGTCACGTCTCCGCGCTATGGCACTTCGCCGGATCCGATCGCGTTGGCCAACGACCTGCGGCGGGCGGTGGCCGGGGACGTGTCGGTGACGCAGCGGCTGCGGGGTCGGGGTGGCCGGTCGGCCGGTTCCGGGGCGCCGCCGCGGGTGGTCTGGCACCGGGACGCGGCGACCGACGCGGTCGTGCTCGAGCTGCGGGCCGCTGACTCGCCGGCCCTGCTCTATCGGGTGGCCAGCGCGCTCGACGAGGCCGGGGCATCGGTGCGGGCCGCGCGGATCTCCACCCTGGGTGGCGACGTGGTGGACGCCTTCTACCTGGTCGGCATCGGGGCGGGTGAGGCCGCCGTCGAAGCGGCTGTGCTGGCTGCCGCTGCGTCCTGAGGCGGCGCTTTCGGGCGCCTTTCTACGCTGCCGGGCGTACGCGGGATGCCGCTCGCGCACTGACGCTCTTTGCCGGTTCTGCGGGAAGCCTGTGGGCATGGAACCGGTGGTGTGCGAAAAGCTGACGAAACGGTACGGCGAGGTGGTCGCCGTGCAGGATCTGGATCTGTCGGTCCGGGCCGGTGAGGTGTACGGCTTCCTGGGCCCCAACGGCGCCGGGAAGACGACCACCCTGCGGATGCTGCTCGGCCTGGTGCGGCCGACGAGCGGGCGGGTGCTGCTGCACGGCCGGCCGCCCGGTGATCTCTCCGGCGTCGGCGCGCTGATCGAGGGGCCGGCGTTCTATCCGTACCTGAGCGGGCGGGACAACCTGCGGGTGCTGGCCCGCTACGCCGGTGTCGACGACCGGCGGATCGACGTCGTGCTCGACCTGGTCGACCTCACGGATCGGGCGCGGCACAAGTTCGCCACGTACTCGCTCGGCATGAAGCAGCGGCTCGGCGTCGCGGCGGCCCTGCTCAAGGACCCGCAGCTGTTGATCCTGGACGAGCCGACCAACGGGCTCGACCCGGCCGGCATGGCCGACATGCGCACCCTGATCCGCCGGCTCGGGGCGGCCGGATCGACGGTGTTGATCTCCAGTCACCTGCTCGGGGAGGTCGAGCAGATCTGCGACCGGGTCGGCATCGTCGCACGGGGTGCGCTGGTCGCGGAGAACACGGTGGCCGAGCTCCGCAGCGGCGCCGGGCTGCGGATTCTCGCCGCGCCGCTGGACAACGCGGTCGCCTGGCTGCGCCTGCTGCTCGGGCCCGCGGCGGTGGCGGTCGTGGACGGGGCGCTGGACGTGACCGTCTCGCCTTCGCGGGCTGCGGAGATCAACGAGTCGCTGGTCAAGGCCGGGATCGCGGTCAGCGAGCTGCGTACCCGTGAACGTGATCTGGAGCAGGTCTTCCTCGAGCTCACCGGAGGCGAGAGCAATGGTCGGTAGTTTTCGCGCGGAGCTGCTGAAGCTGGGTAAGCGGCCGGCGACCTGGCTGCTGCTGGGGATCGCGTTGACGCTCGGGGCGCTCTTCGCCTATGTGATTCCGTATCTCGGTGCCACGTCCGGCACCACCGGTGCCACCGCCGACCGGGGCCTGGCGGCGACCCTGCCGGCGAACATCGTCGGCAACACGCTCGGCGGCTACCCGGTCTTCCTCGGTGCGCTGCTGGTCGTGCTGGGTGTGCTGTTCGTCGGCGGCGAGTACGGCTGGGGTTCCTGGAAGACCGTGCTCACCCAGGGGCCGTCCCGCACGACGGTGCTGTTCGGGAAGTTCGGCGTGCTCGCGGTGGCCGCGCTCGGCTTCGTGCTGGCGATCTTCCTGATGGGCACGGTGGCGAGCGTGTTGATCGCTCTGGCCGAGGACGCCTCTCTGACGTTCCCGTCGGCGTTCGACATCGTGCGGGGCATCGGCGCCGGCTGGCTGATCGCGACGATGTGGACGATGTTCGGGGCGGTGCTGGGCATCCTGCTGCGCGGCGTGGCGTTGGCGGTCGGGCTCGGGCTCGTGTGGATGCTGGCCGTGCAGAACCTGATCTCGCAGTTGGCGGCGCCGCTGCTGCCGTGGGTGGACAGCGCGCAGCGGGGGCTGCCCGGGCCGGGTGCCGGGGCGCTGGTGGCCGCGCTGGGCGCGCCGACCGGCACGCCGGGTGTCTCGGCCTTGATGGGCGGCGGGCCGGCGACGCTGGTGGTGGCGGCGTACCTGGTCTTCTTCCTGGCGCTGGGGGCGGTGGTCCTGCGCCGCCGTGACATTCTCTGACGTGTGGAGGCTGTGATGAGCTCGTCTGCCCGCCGGGGCGCCGCGCGGCGCTGGGTGGCGGACGGGCTCGTCACGGCGTTCCTGCTGCTCATTGGTGCCTTCGGGTCACATTTCGCGCAGGAGAACCAGCAGGCGACCGGAACGCTGCGGACGCCGCTGGACGCGCTCGCGTACGGGCTGATCTTCGCGGCGGCGGCGGTGACGCTCGTGCGGCGCCGGTGGCCGGTCAGCACGCTCGCCGTCGTGGCCGGGATGACCGCGGCGTACCTGATCATCGGTTTCCCCTACGGACCGATCTTGATCACGTTGGCGGTGGTCATCTACACGATGGCCGAGGAGGTGCCGCTGCGCCGTGCGGCCTGGCTCTGCGGTGGCGCCTTCGTACTCCTGGCGCTCCACGCTTTCGTGCCCTTCACGGACCCGACCAACACGAAGTTCGGCGGCCTGCTGCCGGCGGCGGCGTTCGTGGCGGTGCCGTTCGCGATCGGGGTGACGGTCAAGGTGAGCCGGGAGGCGGTGCAGCGGTCCCGGGCCGACGAGGCGCGCCGGATCGCGGACGACGAGCGGCTACGGGTCGCCCAGGAGGTGCACGACGTGGTCGGGCACGGGCTGGCCGCGATCAACATGCAGGCCGAGATCGCGTTGCATCTGCTGCCCCGCAAGCCGGAGGAGGCGGAGGCCGCGCTGACCCGGATCAGCCTCAGCAGCAAGGCGGCGCTCGACGAGTTGCGGGTCACGCTGTCGGTGCTGCGCTCGCGCGGCGAACGGGCGCCGGCGCCGGGGCTGGCCCAGGTGCCGGCTCTGCGGGACCGGTTGGCGGAGTCGGGGCTGCCGGTGTCGCTGTCGGTGGTCGGTTCGGCGTTTGAGCTGCCGCTGGCGGTGGACCTGGCGGCGTACCGGGTGGTGCAGGAGTCCTTGACCAACGTGCTGCGGCACGCGGGGGCCGCGAGCGCTGCGGTGGTGATCACGTATCTGCCCGCGTCGGTGGAGGCCGAGGTGACGGACACGGGCCGTGGTGGGGTGGTCGGTGACGTCCCTGGCCATGGCCTGCAGGGGATGCGGGAGCGGGTGACGGCGTTGGGTGGGACGCTCACGGCCGGGCCGCTGGCTGCGGGCCGAGGCTGGCGGGTGCACGCGTCGTTGCCGGTAGGGGCTGGGTTGTCGTCGGACGAGGATCGGTGAGTGCCGTGGAAGAGATCGGTGTGCTGATCGCCGACGACCAGGACCTGGTGCGAATCGGGCTGCGCTCGCTGGTCGAGGCGGAAGACGGAATGCGAGTGGTAGGCGAGGCCGCCGACGGCATCGAAGTGGTAGCGACCGCCGCGGCGACGTCGCCGTCGATCGTGCTGATGGACGTACGGATGCCCGGCATAGACGGCATCGAGGCGACCCGCCGGATCGTGGCGGACCCGGCGCTGGAGCACACCCGGGTGATCGTGCTGACCACGTTCGAGCTGGATGAGTATGTGTTCGACGCGCTGCGGCACGGAGCCAGCGGCTTCTTGACCAAGGACACCAAGCCGGCGGAACTGCTCCGCGCGATCCGCCTGGTGGCGGCGGGCGAGGCGCTGCTGTCGCCGTCGGTGACCAGGCGGGTGGTACGCGAGTTCTCCACCCGACCGGCGCGGACGTTGAAGCCGCACCCGCAGCTGGGCACCCTGACGGACCGCGAACGCGAGATCGTCGGCCTGGTGGGTGAAGGCTTGTCCAACGAGGAGATCGCGGGGCGGTTGGTGGTCTCGCCGGCGACGGCTCGGACGCACGTAAGCCGCGCAATGATCAAGCTGGGCGCCCGGGACCGGGCGCAGTTGGTGGTCTTCGCCTATCAGTCGGGGTTGGTCGCCCTCTGAAGGTGTCGCGTTGCACTGCATGCGGTTAGCCGCATCGCTGCTGCGCGAGCAGACTTCGGCGCACGGCGCACGGCGCACGGCGCACGGCGCACGGCGCACGGCGCACGGCGCACGGCGCACGGCGCACGGCGCACGGCGCACGGCGCACGGC
>NZ_FZPH01000021.1:0-12200 GCF_900188485.1 Asanoa hainanensis | reverse complement strand
GGCGCACGGCGCACGGCGCACGGCGCACGGCGCACGGCGCACGGCGCACGGCGCACGGCGCACGGCGCACGGCGCACGGCGCACGGCGCACGGCGGCCGTGGTCTTTCTCTGCCGGTGCGGCCCGTGTGAGCTCGGGCGGTGGCGAGCGCGCAGTTGCGCGTTATGGCGCTACAGGCGGTCGGGTGGCTTGGATGCGATCATGGTTCACCGCTCGATCTGTGCCCAGGTGAGCACTCGGGTCGCGCGTAGGGTGTTCCAGCGGCTGGGTTGGCCGTCGCCGGCTTCGAGTGAGAAGAAGACGAGGCCCGGGTGGGTGTTCTCCAGTAGCCACGTGCCGTCTGGTTGTTGTTTGCGGCGCACCAGGTCGACGGCCTCCTGAATGCGGGCGTCGGGCGGGTTACCGGTAGCCCGGAAATAGTCGAGCGCGCGGAGCACGTCGTAATGCCACCGGAACGGGAACGAGAAGCTCAGCCAGTCGTCGTCGACCACGGCTCCGGTGGACTTGCGGCGGAACAGGCCGCGCTCGAGCAGATATTCCTCGCCGCGTCGGCGGGCCGCCTCCACGTCCAGTGCGCCGCCGGTCTGTTGGTAGGTGAGCAGACCGTCGAGCACGTTGATCGTGCTGGCGAACGAGGAGACCTTGGCGCCGTTCTCGAGCTCGCAGTTCCAGCCGCCGTCCGGGTATTGCTCGCGTAGTAGTCGTTCGACTATGCCGTCGACGGGTAGCCCGAAGTAGGCGCCGATCCGCACGGTGCGCCCGTTGATGCAGGCCTCGACCTCACCGTCGAAGAACGGCTGGGCGTCGTGCTCCCACCGGACCGTGTCACGCACGGCCGCGACGGCCTTCTGGGCCTGCGGGTCGGCGGGATCGATGCCTAGCTCGACCAGGACGTCGAGCGTCGGAAGTGTCGAGACCCAGGGCTGGCCGTCCTCGCCGTCGGGTGGCGGCTCATGGTCAGGGCCGGCGTGCCGATAGCCCCGGCCAGGGAAGCACGCGCCACCCGCCCACCCGCCACCGTCGTCCTGCAGCGCCAGCAGCCGGGCACCCCACCCTGCACGAGCCACCTTGGCCCGCTCCGCGGCGACGACCTCGGGCGACGCACCGGCAAGATCACGCAGCACCTGCCAACGGATCGCCGGGTCACTGTCGAGCAACCAATCCATGACGGTCATCGGCTGAGGCTAACCGCCCCCTCCGACAATCGCCGGACGAGAACTAGCTATGCCCTGCTCGCAGCCACCGATGACCGGAGCGAGCAGCGGGGCGCGGGTCGAGATCTAGGGAATTTGTTGCTGCTCGGGCGGCAACAAATTTCCTAGATCTGCCGGTCGCCGCGGTGGCGGCGGCGTGTTTCGTGGCGACGCGCCGGGGGGTTGATGGCGGGGTGAGGTGGACCGGCGGCGGGGCTGGCAAGTGACGCGTCAGCGAGCGATCCCCGGCGGGAGCGACGGTCGCGCCCACGGCGTACCCGGGAAATGATCTGTAGGTTCGGTGACGACGCCTTCGGCGGATCGGCTCTTGCGTACGCGGCCGGATACCCTAACGAGGGCTCTCATGGCCTGCTTCGCCCACAGAACTATGACAAACGGGATGTTTACGTGTTCGACACCCTGAGCGACCGCCTCAACGGGATCTTCACCAAGCTCCGTGGCAAGGGGCGGCTGACTGATGCGGACATCGACGCTACGGCGCGTGAGATTCGGTTGGCGCTGCTCGAGGCCGACGTCGCGTTGCCGGTTGTTCGTGCGTTCATCGCGCGGATCAAGGAGCGGGCGCGTGGGTCCGAGGTCTCGCAGGCGCTGAACCCCGCGCAGCAGGTCATCAAGATCGTGCACGAAGAGCTCGTCAACGTGCTCGGTGGCGACACCCGGCGGTTGCAGCTCGCCAAGCAGCCCCCTTCGGTGATCATGCTCGCCGGTCTTCAGGGTTCCGGTAAGACGACCCTCGCCGGCAAGCTGGCTCGTTTTTTGGCGGGGCAGGGGCACCAGCCGCTGCTCGTCGCGGCTGACCTGCAGCGGCCCAACGCGGTCACGCAGCTTCAGGTGCTCGGCGAGCGGGCTGGCGTCGAGGTGTTCGCGCCCGAGCCGGGCAACGGGGTGGGCGACCCCGTCGACGTGGCGCGTGCCTCGATCGAGCACGCGAAGCGGGTGGCGCGCGACATCGTCATCGTCGACACCGCCGGTCGGTTGGGTGTCGACGCCGAGATGATGGCGCAGGCCGCCAACATCCGGGACGCGGTCGACCCCGACGAGGTGCTCTTCGTCATCGACGCGATGGTCGGTCAGGACGCGGTCAACACGGCCGAGGCCTTCCGGGACGGCGTGGGCATCACGGGTGTCGTGCTGTCCAAGCTGGACGGTGACGCCCGCGGTGGTGCGGCGCTGTCGGTGCGCGAGGTGACCGGGCAGCCGATCCTGTTCGCGTCCACGGGCGAGAAGCTCGAGGACTTCGACATCTTCCACCCCGACCGGATGGCGAGCCGCATCCTCGGGATGGGCGATGTGCTCACGCTGATCGAGCAGGCCGAGCAGGCCTTCGACGCCGATCAGAAAGAGAAGATGACCGCCAAGCTCATGGGCGGTGAGCAGTTCACGCTCGAGGACTTCCTCGACCAGATGGTGGCGATGCGGCGGATGGGGCCGATCGCCAACGTACTGGCGATGATGCCCGGCATGGGCCAGGTCAAGGACCAGTTGGCCGACCTGGACGACAAGCACTTCGACCGGGTCACCGCGATCATCCGGTCGATGACCCCGGGTGAGCGGGTCAACCCGAAGATCATCAACGGCTCGCGGCGGGCGCGCATCGCGAACGGCTCCGGTGTCACGGTGATGGACGTGAACCAGCTGCTCAACCGCTTCACCGAGGCGCAGAAGATGATGAAGCAGATGGGCGGCATGATGGGCCTGCCCGGTTCACGGCGCAAGGCGACGAAGAGCCCTAAGAACAAGCGCAAGGGTACGAAGGGTGGCTCGCGGCCGCGTCCCGTCGGCGGTCTCCCGGGTGGCTTCCCGGGCGCGGGTGGGATGCCGCCCGGCTTCGACCCGTCGGCCCTGTCGGGTGACGGCGCGCAGGGGCTGCCGCCGGGCTTCAAGCTGCCGAAGATCGACTTCAACAAGCTCCGTCGCCAGGAGGGCAACGAGAAGTAGCCGGCGTTCGCTTTTGTCGTACGGCGTTTTTGTCGTACGGCGTGCTTAGGATCGCCGGGTGGCATACGAGTTTCAGGTGACCGTCGACTGTGCGGAGCCGCATGTGTTGGCCGACTGGTGGGCCGACGCGCTCGGGTGGGAGGTCGAGTCCCAGGACGAGGCGTTCATCCGCCAGATGGTCGAGCAGGGGCACGCCACCGAGGACGAGACCGCCCGGCACAACGGGGCGCTCGTGTGGAAGAGCGGCGCGGCGATCCGTCACCCGGAAGGGTTGGAGCGGGCGCCGCGGTTGCTGTTCCAGCAGGTGCCCGAGCCCAAGACGGTGAAGAACCGGGTGCACCTCGACGTGCGCACCGGCGACGACCGCGACGCCGTCGTCGCCCGACTTCTCCGCAAGGGCGCAACCCACCTGCACGACGGGCGGCAGGGTCCGCAGAGCTGGGTGACGCTGGCCGACCCGGAGGGCAACGAGCTGTGCGTGAGCTGACGCCATTGCATGTCCGCGGAGTGGTGCTTCCCGACGACACCACCCGCGATTTTTGGCTGGTCGGCGACCGGGTCACCTTCGCACCGGTGGCCGGGGCCGAGACGATCAGCGATGGCGGGTTTGTGCTGCCCGGCCTGGTCGACGCCCACTGCCACATCGGCATCGCGGCCGGCGGGGGGCCGGTCACCACCGTGGAGCAGGCGCTGGCCGCCGCCGTGATCGACCGCGACGCGGGCACGCTGGCCATTCGTGACGCGGGCTCGCCATTTCCCTATCCGTCCCTTGACGACCACCCCGACGCTCCTCGGCTGGCCCGGGCGGGCCGGCATCTGGCGGCGCCGAAGACGCACCTGAGGGGGATTCCGGTCGAGTGCTCGCCGGAGGAGCTACCGGCGGCGGCGGCCGAGCAGGCCCGGGCCGGCAACGGGTGGGTCAAGCTGGTCGGCGACTGGCTGGACCGGTCGCTCGCCGACCTCGGCCCGACGTTCTCGCCCTCGGTCCTGGCGGCGGCGATCGACGCCGCGCACGCCGCGGGTGCCCGGGTGGCGGTCCACACGTTCAGCGAGTCCGCGGTGTCCACATTGGTGCGCGCCGGTGTCGACTCGGTCGAGCACGGCACGGGGCTGTCCCTCGACGACGTCGACGAGATGGCCCGGCGCGGCACGGTCCTCGTGCCGACGATGATCAATATCGAGACGTTCGACGACATCGCGGCGCGGGCGGAGGGGAAGTTCCCTGGCTACGCGGCCCACATGCGGGCGCTGCACGATCGGTTCCCGGAGGTGGTCCGCGCGGCGCACGAGGCCGGCGTGCCGATCCGGGTCGGCACCGACGCTGGCGGCGCCATCCCACACGGTGTCTGCGCCGACGAGATGCTGATGCTGCACGAGAAAGCGGGCATGTCCGCGACCGACGTCCTGGCCGCCGCGTCGTGGGCGGCGCGGGATTGGCTCGGGTTCCCTGGGCTGGTCGAGGCTGGCCTGGCCGACCTGGTGGTCTATGACGCCGACCCGCGCGCGGACCTACGCGTGGTCCGTGATCCCCGCCGGATCGTCCTGCGGGGCCGGGTCATTCGCTGAGGGAGGGGGCAGAGGCGCGCTCAGAGTGAGGCCGGGCGGGCAGGGGCGCGACGTGGTCGTGGTCGGTCGCGCAGGTCGGAGGCGGTGTTGACCGCGCTCCGAGTGAGGCTGGGCGGGCAGGGACGCGACGTGGGTCGTGGTCGCGCAGGTCGGAGGCGGTGTTTGACCGCGCTCCGAGTGAGGCCGGGCGGGCAGGGACGCGACCCTGGGCGGACCTGGCCTTGATCGGGTCGAGGCTGGCTCGGCTCGGGGTGGTTGGCGGGTCTGGCCTTGGTTGGGTCGAGGCTGGCCTTGGCTCGGGCCGGTTAGTGGGCGTGGGCGTTGGGCGGTTCGAGGCCGGCTTGGGTCTTGGTGGTTGGGCAGGCCTCATGTAGGCGGTTCGAGGCCCCGTCCTGGCTGGCGATGTCCTGGCTGGCGATGGTCGCCGGGCTTGGCGCTATTTGGTCTCGGGTTGTTCGGCGAAGACCGCGAGTGCGGTCTGGTACGTGTCGAAGGCGCGCGCGGCGCCCGCGTAGGCCTCCAGGTGGATGAACAGCTCCACGATCTCCGCTTTGGTCACGCCGCTCTGTAGAGCTATCCGTACCTGCCCCCGCAGCGGCTCGTGTGTGCCCAACGTGGCCGCGATGGCCACCGAGATCAGCGCGCGGGTGCGGTCGTCCAAGCCGGGCCGGCTCCATGAGTCACCGAACGTGTGCTCGGTGGCCAACCGCCGGAACTCGGCGCCCACCGGTGGCTCGCCTGGGCCGAGCGGCAGGACCAGCGGCTGCCCGAGCAACCTCTCCGCGGTGTCCAGCGCCCGCTGGTGAGCATCAGAAGTCGTCATCAAGAGCCAGCGTAGGTCCGTTGGTGCGGCATTTGTTCGGATTGCTGGTCCCTGGGGGTCAACTTTGGCCGCGGTTGGCGCACGGCGGCTCTAGCCGGGCTGTGTCGGTTCACGGCCGCTTCAACCTGGTCGCGGTGGGGGCATGCGGCGGGTTCAACCGTGCGGTGTCGGTCTGAGGCGGGGTGCGTGGTGCTTCAGCCGGGTGGGTGGGGGCCTGCGGTGGGTTCAACCGTGCGGTGTCGGTCTGCGGCAGTGTCTGTGGCGCTTCAGCCTGGTCGGTGGGGGCCTGCGGCGGGTCTAACCGTGCCGCGTCGGGTCCCGGGCGGCGTCTGCGACCCGGGGGAGTTGCCAACCGTGATGATCCCGGCGACCCCGACTGGCACGCAGACAAGGCACGGGCCCGGCCCAGCCGCCTCGGCTCCGCACGCAGGCGGCTGCCACCGGGCAGCGCATCGAGGGATACCGCGCCGTTCGGGCCGCACGGGGCCGACCCTCACCTCGCTGACCTGCGTCTTTCCATCACCGTGGAAGTAGCGGGCCTGCCAGCGACATGCGTTGATCTACTTCCGACCAAGCTGATCAAGGAGGAACATCTTGAAACTCGGTAACACCACCGGCCTGGTACGGCGTGCGATCTCCGCGGCCGCAGCGATCCTGTTGACCGTTCTGGTCGGGCTGGCCGTCAGCTCCACGGCGGCGCAGGCCATCCCGCCCGTCGAACCCGGCAGTGGCCCGCCTTGCTCGTGGGCGGTGCCGAAGGACAAGTCGTTGTGTGACGGCTGGGTGCCCTACTTCGAGGGGCAGTACAACAACTACTGCCGGCAGTCGCCCACGCAGCAGGTCGGTCACGTGAAGATCTGGGCGGGTTCGCTACTCCTCGCGGATGTGTTCCTGAACTACAACCGAGGTGAGCGAACCTCGGCCTACCCGAACGGCACCTGCCGCACCATCTACGCCAGCATCGTGGCGTTTCACGACGTGAGTTGTTACGCGAAGGTCCAGCGAAACTCCGACGGCCAGTCCTACGCCACCTACGAGTGGGACTCCAACTACAGCCCCGTCGTCTACGACGCGGACACGACCTCGTACGCCTGGGGCATCTGCACCTACGAAGGTCGCAGTTACAGCGCACAGACAGGCAATTACTAACCGGTATGAGGTGCGCCGGGCCAGCCCGGCGCATTCCGGTCGCGATGATCAAAGACGCCCTCGCTAGGATTCCCGGTTATGGCTCGCGTGCTTACTCCCCGTGCGGAGGACTTTCCCCGCTGGTACCAGGATCTGATCGCCAAGGCCCAGCTCGCCGACAACGGCCCGGTGCGCGGCACGATGGTGATCCGACCGGCCGGGTACTCGATCTGGGAGCGCATGCAGGCCGAGATGGACAACCGGATCAAGATCGCGGGGGCGGAGAACGCGTACTTCCCGCTGTTCATCCCCGAGAGCTACCTCAAGCGCGAGGCCGAGCACGTCGAGGGCTTCTCGCCCGAGCTCGCCGTCGTCACGCACGGTGGTGGCAAGCAGCTCGCCGAGCCCGTCGTCGTGCGGCCGACCAGCGAGACCGTCATCGGCGAGTTCATGGCCAAATGGGTGGACTCCTACCGCGACCTCCCGCTGCTGCTCAACCAGTGGGCCAACGTCGTGCGCTGGGAGCTGCGGCCCCGGATCTTCCTGCGGACCAGCGAGTTCCTCTGGCAGGAGGGCCACACCGCGCACGCCACCGAGGACGACGCGCGCAGCTACGCGCGCAAGATCCTGCACGAGGTGTACGAGGACTTCATGGTCGGTGTGCTCGGCATCCCGGTCGTGGTCGGGCGCAAGACCAACCGGGAGCGGTTCGCGGGCGCGACCAGCACGTACACGCTCGAAGGCATGATGGGCGACGGCAAGGCGCTGCAGATGGGCACCTCGCACGAGCTCGGCCAGAACTTCGCGAAGGCGTTCGACATCAGCTACTCCGCGGCCAGCGGCGGCGTCGAGCACGCCTGGACGACCTCCTGGGGCACGTCGACCCGGATGCTCGGCGGTCTGATCATGAGTCACGGCGACGACAACGGCCTCCGGGTGCCGCCGCGACTGGCGCCGATCCAGGCGTACGTGATGGTCGTGAAGGACGGTGACGGAGTGACGGCCGCGGCGCACAAGCTGCGCGACGCGCTCCGGGACGCCGGCGTGCGGGTCGGGCTCGACGACCGGGTCGACACCGCGTTCGGGCGGCGGGCGGTCGACGCCGAGCTCAAGGGCTACCCGGTGCGGATCGAGGTCGGTCCCCGCGACCTGGCGGCGGGCAACGCCGTCGTGGCCCGGCGGTTCGACGGCAGCAAGACGCCGGTGCCGGTGGCCGACGTGGTCGGCCGGGTGCTCGCCGTGCTGGAGGAAGACCAGCAGCGGCTGCACGACGAGGCGCTGGCGTTCCGGGAGTCGCACACCGTCGAGGTGTCGACCCTGGCCGACGCGATCGCGGCGACGGCGACCGGCTGGGCCCGCGTGCCGTGGTCGGCGGTCGGCGTCGAGGGCGAGGCCCAAGCCAACGGCCAGGGCGTGACCGTGCGCTGCCTGGTCCGCGCCGACGGCTCCGTGCCCGACTCGCAGGACGAGCCGGACCTGGTCGCCATCCTCGGCCGCTCCTACTGATGGGGTTCGCTCCCGGCAGCCTGATCGTCCACCGCAACGCCCGGCACGACCGCCTGGGCTGGGTTCGCCCCGCCCGGGTGGTCAGCGACGACGAGCGCGGCCTGCTGGTCTGGATCGCGACCGGCTCCGTGGTCGCCTCCGAGGTCTCCGCCGACGGCCGCGGCATGCGGGCGATGCCGTTCGCCGAGTGGATCACGCTGTCCTACGGGCTGAAGCTGCATCCGTGGCTGGGCAACGGCGTGCTCAAGTTCCACCCGATCGGGGAGGACCACTCGGTCTGGTGGTTCCAGGACGCGACCGGCCGCTTGACCAACTGGTACGTGAACCTCGAAGAGCGCGCGATCCGCTGGGACGACGGCGGCCTCGCCGGGATCGACGTGGTCGACCAGGACCTCGACATCGTGGTCGACCCGGACCGGACGTGGCGCTGGAAGGACGAGGACGAGTTCACCGAGCGACTCGCGTTTCCGGACCACTATTGGGTACGCGACGAGGCCGCCGTCCGAGCCGAAGGCTGGCGGGTCGTCAAGCGGATCGAGGCAGGCGAGTTCCCCTTCGACGGCACGTGGACCGACTTCTCGCCTGATCCTTCGTGGGTGACCCCGACCGAACTACCGGCGGGCTGGGACCGGCCGGTCGTGTCGCGGGGGATCACGGACGCCGGCTGATCTTTGTAGGGTGCCGTCCATGGCTTTCGCTCCTGGTCGCACGATCGTTCGGCGCTACTGGCGTGGTGGACGGATCAGCTGGATCGGCTCGATGGTGGTGCTCTCGGACGACGAGCAAGGCCTGCGGCTCTGGCAGCCCGCCGGCGTGAGCATCTGGCGGTTGATGACGGCGGACGGCCGCACCCACCACGACGGCACGCTCGACGAGCTCGGCCCGATGGAGTTGACCAGGCGACCCTGGCTGGGCGGGCCGATCATGCCGTTCCACCCGGCCGACGGTTCGCCGTGGTCGGTCTGGTGGTTCTTCGACGAGCACACGGGCGAGTTCGACGACTGGTACGTGAACCTCGAAGAGCCCTTCACTCGGTGGGACGACGGCCACCTCGCCGGCATCGACACGGCCGACCACGCCCTGGACATCGTCGTGGAGCCGGACCGGACGTGGAGCTGGAAGGACGAGGACGAGCTGGCCGCCAAGACCGACAAACCGGGCTACTGGGACGCGTCCGAAGCCGCCAAGATCCGCAAGAACGGCGAGGCGGTCCTGGAGTTGATCGAGGCCGGCAAGTTTCCTTTCGACGGCACCTGGTGTGACCTGCGCCCTGACCCGTCGTGGCAGATCCCCGCGGACCTGCCGCCCGGTTGGGACCGCCCACGGGCGGTCTGACCGGTTTCGCAGTGACCGTGACCAGCGACGAAGCTGGCAAGCGGAGCGCAGCGCAGCGATCCCCGGCGCGAGCGACGGTCGCGCCCACGACGAATCCGGGACACGGATTTTCGTCTCTTATGGCCCGGCGTTTGGCTTCGCCAACCGTCTGGCAGAATGGGTTGTTGGTATCCGGCATGCGTTTGGCGCCCTCTACCCCGAGCGCGTTGCCAGTCCACGAACGGTCCACGGCTCAAACCCCACTGCGTCGGCCGACCGATCACCCACGTATCGCAACAGGAGCGAACAGACTGTGGCCGTAAAGATCCGGCTTCTGCGGATGGGCAAGATCCGCAACCCGCAATACCGCATCGTCGTCGCCGACTCGCGCACCAAGCGTGACGGGCGGGCGATCGAGTACGTCGGCATCTACCACCCCAAGGAAGAGCCGTCGCTGATCGAGGTCAAGTCCGACCGAGTGCAGTACTGGCTGTCCGTGGGTGCGCAGCCGAGCGAGGCCGTGCAGCGGATCCTCGAGCGGACCGGCGACTGGCAGCAGTTCAAGGGCCTGCCGGCTCCGCCGCCGCTGCTGGTCGCGGCGCCGCGGGTCGACAAGCGTGAGGCCTACGAGGTCGAGGCGCGTGCCGCGGCCGGGCTGAGCGAGGCGCCGGCGCCGACCAAGGCAGCGAAGAAGTCCGCGAAGGCGGCGGAGCCCAAGGCTGAGGCTCCCGCGGCTGACGCACCCAAGTCCGAGGAGCAGGCGGTTGCGGACTCCGGCGAGCAGGCCTGACGTGGCACTCCGGCCCGCGCTGGAGCATCTCGTCAAGGGCATCGTCGACCACCCCGATGACGTACGCGTCCGGATGGTCGACTCACGTCGTGGCAAGCGGCTCGAAGTGCGTGTCAACCCCGAGGACCTGGGCACGGTGATCGGCCGCGGCGGGCGCACCGCCAAGGCGCTCCGCCAGGTCATCGGGTCGATCGGCGGCCGGGGCGTCCGGGTCGACATCGTCGACGCGTACTGATGCTTCTCGTCGTCGGCCGGATCGGTCGGCCACACGGCATTCGCGGTGAGGTCACCGTCGAGGTCCGGACCGACGAGCCCGAGCAGCGGTTCGTCGCCGGGTCGGTGTTGCGCACCGACCCGGCGGCGGCTCAGGCCGCCTCTGTCGTGCCGTCGACGCTCACCATCGAGGACGTGCGCTGGCACCAGGGGCGCCCGCTCGTGCTGTTCGACGGCTACTACGAGCGTGATCTCGTGGAGAACCTGCGCAACGTGCTGCTCGTCGTCGACTCCTCCGAGATCTCCGTCCCCGAGGATCCGGACGAGTTCCTGGACCACCAGTTGGTGGGTCTGTCCGCGGTGAGTCCCGGCGGCGAGGTGCTCGGCACCGTCGCCCGGATCGACCACGCGCCGTCGTCGGATCTGCTCGTGCTGTCGCGGCCTGGCGGTCGGACCGCGCTGGTGCCGTTCGTGAAGGCGATCGTGCCCGAGGTCGACCTGGCCGGTGGCCGCGTCGTGGTCGACGCGCCGGAGGGTCTGCTGGACCTGTGATGCGGGTCGACGTTGTCACCATTTTTCCGGACTATCTGGCGCCGTTGTCGCTGTCGCTGATCGGCAAGGCGCAGACGACCGGGCTGCTGTCCGTCGGTGTGCACGACCTGCGGTCGTGGACCTCCGACGTCCACCGCACTGTCGACGACACGCCCTATGGCGGCGGGCCCGGCATGGTGATGCGGCCGGAGCCGTGGGGTGCGGCGTTGGACGCGCTGTCTTCGCCGGCTTCCCGCCTTGTCGTGCCCACGCCCGTCGGTGCCCCGTTCACCCAGGCCACCGCGCATGCGCTGGCTGCCGAGTCGCATTTGATCTTCGCGTGCGGCCGGTACGAGGGCATCGACCAGCGGGTGATCGACCACGCCTCGTCCCGGATGCCGGTGACCGAGGTCTCGCTGGGCGACTACGTGCTGTTCGGGGGCGAGGTCGCGGTCCTCGTGGTCATGGAGGCCGTGGTCCGGCTGCTGCCCGGTGTGCTGGGCAACGCCGACTCGCTGGCCGAGGAGTCCCACGCGGCCGGGCTGCTGGAGGCGCCGGTCTACACGAAGCCGCCGGTGTGGCGGGAGTTGGCCGTTCCGGACATCCTGCGGTCCGGGGACCATGGCCGGATCGCCCGGTGGCGCCGGGACGAGTCGCTGCGCCGAACCGCCTCGCGCCGCCCCGACATGCTCGTCGGCCCCAACGCACCGGAGCTCGACAAGGCCGACCGCGCGGTACTCGACGAGAGCTGACGCGTCCGCGCGCCGGGGCCGCTACGGACGACCTTGATCTTGGATGCGCGACCCACGGCGGACGTGGCAGCGCAGCGAAGCGGAGCGGTCCCCGGCTACTTGTTGAGGATGGTGTTACGACCGTGGCCCGGCCAGGCTTGGTCGAGGTGACTGGTAGGGGTGCTCTGTCTCTGGCTGCCCACCCATATGGCGGGGTGTGGCTCTCTCCCGGCGTGGACCCTGCCGGTCACCGGGGTGTGGAGAGGCTCAAGAGGGGACTGCCCGGCTCGAAGTAGCGTTGCCCTCCCGCCGATCGGCCTGTTTTGTCGGGTTCCAGGGGAAGGGCGTTGTCGTTCATGGCTCGGGTTGTTATCGGTGTAGATCCGCACAAGCGTTCCGCGACGATCGAGGTCATCGACGGACGCGAACGTGTCCTCGGCGGTGGTC
>NZ_FZPH01000012.1 GCF_900188485.1 Asanoa hainanensis | reverse complement strand
GGTTTGCAGTTTCGGGTGGAGTTCGCGACGGATCTGTTCGACCGTTCCAGGGTCCACCGCCTGATGTCGCATCTGGAGCTGGTGCTGCGGGCCGCGGTAGCCGATCCCAGCACCCGGGTCTCGCAGGTGCCACTGGTCGTCGGTGAGGAACGCGACCGGATGCTGTCCGACTGGCAGGGCCAGCACGTCGAGCAGACCACCGACCCGGTCCACACCCAGATCGCCGCGATCCATCCAGACGTCGTCGCGGCCCGATTCCAGGGCGCCGAACTGACCTATGGCGAGCTCGACAACCGCGCCGGGATCCTCGCCCGCCACCTGCGCCAGCTCGGCGTCGGCCACCAAGACGTCGTCGCCGTCGGCCTCGAACGCGGCTTCGACCTGCTCGTCGCCCTCGTCGGCGTCCTCAAGACCGGCGCCGCCTTCGTCGTCATGGACACCTCCCATCCCCAACAACGACTCGCGTTCGTCCTGTCCGACACCGCCGCCAAAGTCGTCCTGACCACCTCGACACTCCAGCCCAGACTCCCAGAACCCGACGGCTGGAGCCCACTGCGCATGGACACAGACTGGGCGACCATCGAACACGCCGCCGCCGAGCCACTACCCGAACTCGCCGACGAGAACAGCCTCGCCTACGTCCTCTACACCTCAGGCTCCACCGGCAAACCCAAAGGCGTGATGATCGAACACCACGCCCTGACCACCTTCACCATCTGGCTACGCAACCTGTTCCACTTCGGACCAGGAACCCGCATGGCCCACCACATGGCCATGATCTTCGACTTCGCCGTCGGTGAGATCTTCACCGGCCTGGTCTCCGGCGCCACCCTCGTGTTCGTCCCCGAAGAAGCCCGCCTGTCCCCACCCGCCCTCGGCGACCTACTCCTCGACGAACACATCAACTACCTCGGCGGCCCACCCGCCGTCCTCGGCGCCATCCCCCCACACCCCTACCCCGAACTCACCTACATGATCGCCGGCGGCGAAGCCGTCCCACCCGACCTCGTCAACCGCTGGAACACCGCCCCACGACGATTCATCAACGGCTACGGCCCCACCGAAGCCGCCGTCGGCTGCATCTACCACGAATGCGAACACCGCACCTGGACCGAACAACCACCCATCGGCCGCCCCATGCCCCGCCGCGTCGCCTACGTCTTCGACCAATGGGACAACCTCTGCCCCGTCGGCATCCCCGGCGAAGTCGTCGTCGGCGCCGCCGGCCTCGCCCGCGGCTACCTCAACCTCCCCGAACTCACCGCCGAAAAATTCATCCCCGACCCACTGAACCCCAACCAACGCCTCTACCGCACCGGCGACCTCGGCGTCTGGAACGAAACCGGCACCATCGAGTTCCTCGGCCGCATCGACACCCAAATCAAACTCAACGGCCTGCGCATCGAACTCGAAGAAATCGAATCCACCCTCACCACCCACCCCCACATCACCGCAGCCGCCGTCACCGTCCGCGAAGACACCCCCGGAAACAAACAACTCGTCGGCTACATCGTCCCCACCAACGGCACCATCAACACCACCGACCTACGCACCCATCTCGCCGAACACCTCCCCCGCTACATGATCCCCAACATCTTCGTCACCCTCCCCAAACTCCCCCTCACCACCATCGGCAAAATCGACCGCAACGCCCTACCCCACCCCGAACAACACACCACCACCCGCACCCCCATCACCCCACGAACCCCCACCGAACAAACCATCACCGACACCTTCACCGAAACCCTCGGCCTGCCCAACATCAGCGTCGACGACAACTTCTTCGCCCTCGGCGGCACATCCCTCCAAGCCGCCCGCACCGTCCTCGCCCTCCGCGAGGTAACCGGTCGCGATGTCGCGCTGACGTTGCTCTATACGAAACCTACGATTCGTGATCTCGCGGCAGCGTTGGACGAATCGGCCGGCACGACCACGTCGAAAGCCGTTGCCGCCGTGCGCGAGACGGCATCCCCCGCCGCGTTGCCGCCCCGGGCGCCGACCCGGTTCCAGCACATCCTGCTCACCGGTGCGACCGGCTACTTCGGCGCCTTCCTGCTCGACGAGCTCCTGTCCGGCACCGACGGCACAGTGACCTGCCTCGTGCGGCCGGTGCGGGGTCAGCGCGCCGCCGACCGTGTCATTGCCAACCTCGCCCGGTTCGGTCGCCACCGGGACGACCTGGCCGAACGGGTCCGCGTTCGGGAGGGGGACCTCACCAGGCAGCGGCTGGGTCTGAGCGAGGACGAGTTCGCGCGGCTGGCCGCGCAACTGGACGTCATCGTCCACTCAGGCGCACACGTTGACATTCTGTTCCCGTACGAAGGGCTCGAAGGGGCCAACGTCGACGGCACCCGCCGGATCATCGAGCTGGCGACCACCGGCCAACTCAAGGAGCTGTTGCTGGTGTCGACGGTCTCGGCCCGCCTCGGCGAGCACCGCGACCCCTCCCTGCCCGGCTACGCGGCGTCAAAATGGGCCGCGGAGCGGTTGGTCGTTGCCGCACGCGACCGTGGTGCGCCGGCGTCGGTGTTCCGGCTTCCGCGGATCGCCGGCGACTCCCGGACCGGCCTGAGCAACGACCGAGATGCGGTGATGGGGCTGCTGCGCCGATTCCTGGCCATGGGTGTAGCGGCCGACCTGCGGTTCGAAGAAGAGTGGGTGCCGGCGGACCTGGGTGCGCGGGCACTGGTGGCCAGCGCGTCGCGCCGCAGCGATGGGGGGTTGTTCACGATCGACCCACCGACCCGGGTGCGCGTGAACGAGGTCATCGCGTTGCTGGCGGAGCGGGCGGGATTGCCGGTGCTACCACGTGCGGAATTCATGGACCACATCGCCGCGCGCTTCCCGGACCAGCTCGAGCTGATGAAGGGCATCCTGGCAACCGGCTCGCGGACAGATTTGCCCGCGCCGTCGGCCGAGGTGGACAAGGGCTTCGAGCGGGTCGAAGCCGGCGGCCCCGACGAGCGGTTGCTGCGCCGCTACGTTGACGCCCTCGTGACCAGCGTGGGAAACCAACCCGCGGACATGAAGTAGGTTCGGGCGAATGGCAGCCGACAGCTGGCACGTGCTGCGCCTGGCGGGTGATGACGCTGAAGAGCTGGAGCGTGCCACCACGGAGGCGTACGAACGGCTGCGGAAGCCCAATGCCTCGTTCGCCGACCTGCGGCGGCCGGCAGACAGCCAGCGGCATCGACGGGTGGTGCTCTGCCAGACCGTCGACGACGCGGTTACGACGTTGCGCAAGCAGCCCTCCCGGTTCGTGCGCACCGCGGAGGCGCCGCGGCCGGCGCCCGACCGGATCGGCTTCATGTTCCCCGGCGGCGGTGCACAGCATGCCGGCATGGCCACCCAACTGTACGAACGCGAGCCGGTGTTCCGTGGCCACTTCGACGACTGTGCCCGCCGCTTCCGAGACGCGTTGGACCTCGATGTCCACGCGTGCCTCGACCCTGACGTGGCGCTGAGCGCGATGGAACGGCCACCGCTAGGCCTCGGCTCGTTGTTCGCGACATCGTACGCGTTGGCCCAGGTGTGGTTGGCGCGCGGGCTGCGGCCATCGTTGTTGATCGGCCATTCCCTCGGCGAGTACGTCGCAGCCACGCTCGCCGGGGTTCTCGAGCTCGGTGATGCCGTGCGGCTGGTCGCGTTGCGCGCGCAGCTCATGGACGGCTTACCAAGTGGTGAGATGCTCATCGTCCAGTTGGGGCACGCGGGGCTCGAACCCCTGATGCGGCCGGGAGTCTCGGTGGCCGCCATCAACTCACCGACCCAATGCGTAGTGTCTGGCCACGTCGAAGCGGTCCGGGCGCTGGAGCTGGATCTCGCCCAACGAGAGGTAACCGTGCGGCGGCTGCGTTTTGGGGCCGCGGCGCACTCCGAGCTTATCGAGGACGTGCTCGACGAGTTCGACCGACTGGCCCGCAGTATCCGCACGCGACCGCCGTCGATCCCGGTCGTGTCGAACCTGAGTGGAGGGTGGCTCAGCAGTGCCGAGGCCATCGATCCGTCGTACTGGACGCACCACCTGCGCTCGCCGGTGCGGTTCGCGGATGGTCTGGCGGCCGCCACCGGCGCCGGGCAGGTGGTGCTTCTCGAGGTCGGACCGGGCACGACGTTGAGCACGCTGGCGCGGCAGAACGGCGTGTCTCCCGACCCGGTCTCGTCGCTACGCCATCCGCTCGACCCGCGGCCGGAGGCCGCGGTGTTCGCGCTGTCCAGCGGCGAGCTATGGATACGTGGTGTGGACGTCGACTGACGATCGTCAGGGGGTGAGGCGGGCGTCCAGGAACGCCCGCGCCATTTCGACGTCGCCGTCGACGGTGACGTCCGCCTCGGCGACGGTCGCACGCCCCCACAGCGCCATGAGCAGTGAGTCGGCGGTGGCCCTGACCGTAGCGTCTGCAAGCACGGTCGCGCCGGGTTGGCGTTTCACGGCGGGGTGAACGTCGTCGGTGGGCGTCAACAGCCAACGATGCCCGGAATCTGTTGCGTGGACGAGAACCGGACCGGTGAGCCGGGGCGGCAGCTTCGTTCCCCATCTGCGAACGGTGGGCAGCATGACCGTGAAGACCTCGTCGACCCCGTCCGCGGCCACGCCGAGCGGGATCGCGCGGATCGTCCCGGTCGCGGCGTCGGCGTCACGCCCGTGGATGATCGTCTCGTGGAGCTGGCGCCGGTACCAGAACGCGGTGACGCGCGGGTCTTTCGTGAAGTTCCAGCACGTCGAGTCGGGTCGGCTCTTGGCGATGGCGGAGCTGAGGGCTTCGGCACTCTCCTGGTACCACCGGGCTAAATCCGCGCCCAGCGGCGGTTTCGGAGCGCCGCTGACGCGCTTGCCTGTCTCGACGATCGCGGCGGCCCACCGGTGAATGCCGCCGAGGTGGCGGACAAGGCCAGCCAGTGCCCATTTCTTGTTGAGCGCGATGGGGGCATCGAGGTCGGTGGTCGCGGCGATCGCCGCGAAGCCGGCCATGGCGTCGGTCAGAGGCTGGATGTAATCCGCCGGGGCGAACGGAAGCCGCAACGAGGCATCGACCGTGGTGTCGACCGGACTGTGACGCTGCACCGGGTCATCCTACTGACTAATGCCACGCGCGCGGGTCGCGCGTCAATGATCGCACCCGCTCGGGTAGGTCGTTGCGGACGATCTCCGCCACGGTGACACCCTCGAGGATCTGCCGTTCGCGGGCCCGCAGCGCGATCCAGACCATCTGCAGTGTGGCTGCCGGCCCGACGTAGTCAAGCTGCTCGGGCCGGAAGCCACGGATGTTCGTCAGCGGACCATCGACGATGCGGATGATGTCGGCGAGCGAGATGTCCTTGGCCGGTCGGGCCAGCCGGTAGCCGCCGACCGAGCCGCGCCTGGCCGCTACGACGCCGCCTTGGCGGAGGCTGAGCAGAATGCCCTCGAGGTACTTCGGTGAGATGTCCTGAATGGCGGCGAGTTCGCTGGCCCTTACCGAGGGCTGAAGTGCCGCGCCGGTCGGGGCAGCGTCAGGATCTGTCCGAGCGGCAAGCTCGACGACCGCGCGGATGGCGTAGTCGACCCGCGCGGAGAGTCTCATGTGAACAGTATCGCCGATCCCGGCGCCCCGGTGGCGCTCGTCGATGTGTTTGTTATCAATGGATTTCCGATACGATGAGGGACCACGCGGTGAGTGAGAAAACGACGGAGGACCGTAAGCGTGACGGCTGCTTATGAGATGGGACGCCGGCTGGTCGTGATCTCCGGAGGTGGCACCGGCATCGGTTATGCCATCGCGGACGCCTTGGCTGACGACGACGATGTGGTCATCATCGGCCGACGCTCCCAGGTGCTCACCGCCGCCGCCGAGGCCATCAACGAGCGGATCGGTGAACCACGAGTGCGTCCGGTGGTGGCCGACCTGACGGACCCGAAAGCCGTGGAATACGCCGCAGCCGAGGCCGCGACCGCCCACGGCGTCGTCGACGTCCTCGTCAACAACGCCGGCGGGAACTTCGCACCCCACGGCGCCGATGATCTCACGCAGCTCAGCGAGCAGTATGTCACCAACTATCGGTCGAACGTTCTTCCAACGGTTCTCCTTACGCACGCTTTGCTGCCACACCTGCGTCGGGGTGGTGGCGGACGGATCATCACGATCACGTCGATCGCCGCCTTCCGCGGCAACGCTTCGTACGGCGCCGCGAAGGCAGCGCTGCACCCGTGGTCGGCGGAGCTCGCCACCCAGCTAGGCCCCGACGGCATCACGGTGAACGTGGTCGCGCCCGGCTATATCGGCGACACCGAGTTCTACCGGGAGCGGATGACGCCCGAGTTTCATCAAGCCCGTTCGCGGCAGAGTCTGATCGGTCGCGGTGGGACACCGACCGACGTCGCCGGCGTCGTGCGATACCTTGCCGGCCACGGGTCGGAGTTCGTGACCGGGCAGGTCATCCAGATCAACGGTGGTGCCCTGCTCGGCCGCGGCTGACCGAAGCATCGCGCTAGCGATTGCTCAACCACTTTCGGCCCTCGGCCACGGCGCGCAGCGTCAACGCCGTGGAGGCGCCCAGATAGCCGGACGGATTGAAGATGGCGTCGAGCGTGGCGTCGTCCAACATGTCGCGCAGGTCCTCGGTCTCTCTGAACACCTCGCGGATCGTGCTGTCGACCTCGAACGCCCGCTGGCTGATCTCGTACACCCGCTCGTGGGCAGTCTGCTTGCCGAGGTGCTCGCCCAGCGCAAGCATCAGGCGCTCGGAGGCGATCTGGTCGGCGACCTCCCGCACGTTGAGCGACAGTCGCTCCGGATGCACGGTCAGACCCTCGAGAATCTCGCGGCCGATCTCGCAGGCAGCCAGGCAATAGTGCGAGACGTCGGGCACACACGCCCACTCGACGCGCAGGGCACGCGAGTCGCGTTCGTGGTCACCGACCATGGCGCCGTAGGCGACGGCCGCCTGACCTGCCGCCAGTTTCGCCATGACCACCGTCTGCTCGCAGCGTTCCGGGTTGCGTTTGTGCGGCATCGTGCTCGAGCCGACCTTCCCGTACTGCCACGCCTCGGAGACCTCACCGAACTCGGGCCGGCCCAGGATGCGCACCTCTTCGGCGATCCGGCCCATCGTGCCGGCCAGCATCGCCAGCGTCGTCACGTAGTCGACAACCCGGTCGCGCGCGACATGCCAGCCGATCGTCGGCACGCCGATGCCCAGTCGGTCGGCGAACCGCTCGACGAGTACCAGGCCTAGGTCGCCGAATCCGGCCATCGTGCCCGCTCCACCGAACAGCTGAGCGACCAGCGCCCGGTTGCGCAGGTCGGCGATGCGTTCGACGTGTCGCAGCACCTCGTCGAGCCAGCTCGCGATCTTCAGTCCGAATGCCATCGGCAGCGCTGCCCGAGCGTGGGTTCGTCCCACCGCCACGGTCTCGGTGTGTTCCTCGGCGAGCTCGACAAGGCGGTGGACGATCGCACGCAGCGTCGTGTCGAGATCGTCGAGGACGTCGCGCATTTCGAGGACCTGTCCGGTGTCCTGGATGTCCTGCGTCGTGGCCCCGAAGTGAATGAACTCGCCGCTGCCTTCCGGGCAGGCATCCTGAAGAACCCGCAGCAAACCGATCAGCGAGTGCCCCGTGCGGTTCGTCTCGGCCTCGACCGCGTCCAGGTCGATGAATTCGAGCTTCGCCGCCGCGACGATCCCCTCCGCGGCCGCCGCCGGGATCATGCCCAGCTCGGCCTGGACAGTAGCGAGAGCGGCCTCGATGTCCAGCCAACGTTGCTTGCGACAGATGTCGCAGAAGATTCGCCTACTGGCTGGCGTAGCGAAGCGGTCGCCGTAAAAACGGGAGTCCGTGATGTGCCCGCGCGGGTGGCGGCACGTGCTTGTCGTCGGCCGATCGGCTGTCATCGACACGGAATGTCCTCCGGTGAGCTGGAGCGAATAGGTTGAAGCTTCATGCCAGGAACCGGCTGCGTCCGTACGGGCGGCGGTCCGGCACGGGAATCGTCGTCTGCGCGAGGTGCAGCGCGACGGAACGCGCTGATGTCCCGCGCCTGCGCGCCTCGCTGATCAGATGGTCGACCAGCTGCCGCATGATCTGGGTGACCCCACCGAGTACGTGAACCTCCGTAGGCCGATGCTCGGGGCCGAAGAGGGCCTCGACGGACGCGGAACCGCCGATCCCACCGACGAAGTCGGGTATGACCAGAACACCGGCGCGATCGAGCGCGGCCTCGACGTCGGGAGTCAGCCCGCAGTTGGCGCCGACGACGACCACGGGAGTCGGCAGTTCCCCAACCTGCGGCAGTGAGATCGCGTTTTCGGTCGCGGCAAGGATGCTGATGTCTGCGGGGATCTTGAACAACGCCGTGGACGGCAGCTGTTCGCCTCGCCGCACCGATGCTTGGACCGGTGTGCCGAACGGCGCTGCCAGCATCCCAGGGATGTCGAGGCCGTGGTGGTCGGCCACGCAGCCGAACTCGTCGGACACTGCGACCACTGTCATGCCGACTTCGGCCAGGGTGCACGCCGCCGCCCGCCCGAGATTGCCGAAGCCCTGGAGAGCGCAGGTAGCGCGCGGCCCAAGACCGGCGGCCCGCGCGGCGCCCACTGCCGCTTCGGCCAGCGCGTGGCCTGCTCGACGCTGGGCCAATGTGAGCGCGCCGACGGGCGCCTGCAAGGTGCGCAGCCGCGCGAAGAACTCGTCGTCGGTGAACTCCTGCGCCCGGCGCACCGCGTATTTGATCGACGGGATCCCTTCCGCTGCGGCCAGTCGCTCGAGTTCGTCCCACCGCGTGCCCATGTCAGAGCCCATGCTGAAGCGGTGAACGAGCTCTTCGCGCAGGAACGCGAGAAACCGGCGTACCGCTGCCGCCTTACCCGGTGAACGAGGGTCGTAGTCGATGCCGCATTTGGCCCCGTCGACGTTGATCCCCAGCAGCCGCTCTTTGAGGGTCATCCGGCTCGCCAGCGAGACCAGGGTGTCCCGCGTCAAGCCTTGTTGGACGCGGCAGCCACCGGCGGCTATGCGACAGCTGCCCCCGTCGTAGACGAGCCACCCGCGAAAGCCCTCCAAGGGGTCGACGTACTCCAGGACGGTGCTCACGTCGTCTCCAATGCGGTTTCTCGTGATGTCCGAGCGGTATCGGCCCGGGTCAGGTCGTCGAGCTCGTCGCCGGTGACCACGCCACACACGAAGCCTCGCTCGATCACGACAGCGGCGTCGTGGGCATCGAGGTGGCAAGCGGCCGCGGAGGCGGACTGTCCGGCGCCGACGTGCGGGCGCACGGTCGCGACGCTGGAGATCGGGTCGATGGCGGACCGGCGGGGGTCGGTCAGCGCATCCCGCAACGTGTGTGCGGCGACGAGGCCAACGACTTCGGCCAGCCGCAGCGGAGGCGCTCCCGCGGTGACCACGATGTGTGTCCCGCCCGGGTAGTGGTCGAGCAGGGTCGCCGCCCGCAGCAGCGATACCTCCGGCTGCAGAACGATCGCGCGCGGCCGTTCGACGGAAAGCGGTAGAAGCTCCCGTAGCCGCGGACCCGTGTCGGCCGGGTCGTCGAAGAGGCCGAGCCGTGCCACCCACTGGTCGTCGAAGATCTTCGCCAGGTAGCCGCGCCCGGAGTCAGGCAGCAGCACGACGACCAGGTCGTCCGGCGTGAGTCGCTCTGCGACCCGGAGGGCGGCGACGGCCGCCATTCCGCATGAACCGCCCGTGAGGAGGGCTTCCTCACGGGCCAGGCGCCGGGTCATGGTGATCGCCTCGTGATCGGACACGCGGATGATCTCGTCAGGCACCGTCGGGTCGTACGAGCGCGGCAACTGGGGCTGGCCGACCCCCTCCAGGAGGTAGGGCCGGACCGGTCCCTCCGGATCGCTGTAGATCGAGCCCTCGGGGTCGGCTCCGATGATGCGGACCCGTCCGTGCGACACCTTCTTGAGGTAGGCGCCGGCGCCGGAGATGGTTCCGCCCGTGCCGATACCGGCGACGAAATGGGTGATCCTGCCGTCTGTCTGTCGCCAGAGTTCGGGGCCGGTGCCGAGATAGTGCGAACGGGGGTTCTCCGGGTGCGAATACTGGTCGAGCAGGACCGCGCCCTGGGTTTCCCGCTCGAGTCGCGCCGCGACGCTCCGGTATGAGCGCGGATCGTCGACCGGAACTGTCGCCGGGCAGATCACCACGGTCGCGCCGTACGCGCGCAGGACCCTGATCTTGTCGGCCGCGACCTTGTCGGGACAGGTGAAGAGGCATCGATACCCCTTCTCCTGTGCGACGATCGCCAGGCCGACACCGGTGTTGCCCGATGTCGGCTCGATGATCGTGCCGCCTGGCCGCAGACGGCCGTCCGCTTCGGCGGCTTCGACCATTCGAACGGCGATCCGGTCCTTGACCGAGCCGCCCGGGTTCAAGTATTCGACCTTGGCGAGGACGGTTGCCGGCAGCCCAGCAGCCACCCTCTTGAGGCGCACCAGCGGTGTGTTCCCGATGAGCTCGAGCAACGAGTTCTGGTAGTGCATCAAAGACTCCTCGGGGAGGTCGCCGCGACCAGGGGCTGGGTCAGTGCCAGCCGCCGGTAGGCGGTGATCCACTGCAGACTTGTCCGCACGTCGACGACGACCGGGCCCCCATGCCCCATCGCGCGACGAAGGACGGGCGCGACGTCGGCCTCTTCGGCGATGGAGAGGCCGAGACAGCCGTACGCCTCGGCCAATCGCGCGAAGTCCGGGTTGCGCAGGTCCGTGGCGATGACCCGGCCCGGGTAGGTGCGCTCCTGGTGTAGTCGGATCGTCCCGTAACTGGCGTTGTTGGCGATCAACACGATCAGCGGCAGATCGTGTGCCACCGCGGTCGCCAGCTCGCTGCCGGTCATGAGGAATCCGCCGTCGCCGACGACCGCGACCACGGGCCGCCGCAGCCGCATCGCGGCGGCCACGGCCGCCGGCACGCCGAACCCCATGGCGCTGGACGTCACGCCGAGCATCCGGGCGTTGCCGGTGAGCCGCAGGTAGCGGTAGAGCCAGCTGGTGAACGTGCCGGAGTCGACGGTGACCACGATGTCGCCGCCGGTCACGTCGTCGAGGGCCGTGATAACCGCTCCGAAAGGCACGCCGTCGTCGGCCTGGTGCTGCTGCCATCGACCTTTCTCGACTTCGAACGCGTGCAGTTCGTCGATCCAATCGACCCGGGCGGGGTCGGTCGGCGGGTCGGTTTGCGCCAGTGACCCGAGGAAGGTGCCCGGATCGGCGGCGAGCGCGATTGCTGGACGATGCCGCGCGCCCAGCCGTGCCGGGTCCGGATACACGTGGATCAGCGCCTGGTCGGGGACGGACCCGGACGGGAACCGGTGGCCCAGAGTGGTCGTCGCGTCGAGCCGGGTGCCGACCGCCAACACCACATCGGCGCGCTCGAACAGCGCGCGCTGGCCGGCCTGAGTGTTGTTGTGCAGGTGCCCGGCATAGTGCGGATGGCGATTGTCGAACAGATCCTGGTGCTTGTTGCTGGTCAGGATCGGCAGGAGCAGCCGCTCGGAGGTCTCGCGAAGGGTGGCGCGGGCCTTTGCGGACCCGAGCAGCCCGCCCGCGACCAGCAGCGGTCGTCGTGCGCGCCGCACCGTCGACGCGACGGCCGCCAGGTCGGCCGACCTGACCGTGGCAGAAGCCGCTAGAACCGGCGTCAAGGACATGGGGCCCGGATCACGTTGGTAGAGGACGTCTTCCGGGACGGTCAGGACAACCGGGCCGGGTGTGCCTGACTCAGCCACGCGGAAGGCGCGGCCGAGGAACTCCGCGGCCGCCGGCGGGTGGGCCAACTGCCAGACACCTTTGGTGAATCCGCCGAACAACTGCCCGCAGTCGATCTCCTGGAATGAGTCGCGGCCCCGTTCGTCGGTCGAGACGTCACCGACGATGAGCACCAGCGGCGTGGCGTCCTCGGCGGCGGAGTGCGCGGCGATGGCGGCGTTCGTCGCGCCTGGCGCGCGGCTGACCAGGCAAACACCGGCGTGTCCGGTCAGCTTGGCGTCAGCCACTGCGGCGAACGCCGCCGACGCCTCGTGCCGGCAGGTGACGACCTCGATTTCCGCCGTGTCGTAGAGGCGGTCGAGGATCGGCAGGTAACTCTCTCCCGCCACACAGAAGACGCGGTCCACGCCCTGCGCGCGCAGGCCTGCCACCAGTGTGTCCGCGACCGATCCTGCCGCCGAGCGGGTAGGGCTCACCGCTAAGCCGATTCGACGGTCACGTTCGGCGGCAGGTACTTACTGTCGGCCAGCGACGGCGGGTGGATGATCGCCGCCTCGTCGAACGTCTGGTTCGGCGTCTGGTATTGCATGATGACCAGCTCGGGTGGGTTGTGGTGCTGGCCGCGTTCGAAACGTAGGGGTCCGCGCCAGGTATCGAACTCCGCTTCCTCCAAGGCGTCGAGCAGAGCCGCACGCGAGTAGGTGCCGGCGTGGTCGAGCGCTTGCCCGATGATCGTCACGTCGGTGAAGGCGCTCAGGCAGGTGTCTGGCGGCGCGAACCCGTACCGCTCAGTGAACCGCTCGGTGAACCAGCGGCCGATCGCCGTCATTTCGGGCCAGGACGGGCGGAACTTCGTCGCCGGCCACATCACGCCGTTGCCCGGCTCACCGGCCATCCGCCAGTAGTCGAGCGAACGCATCGGAAATCCGAAGGTCACCATCATGGCGACGCCCGGGAGCAACCCGACCTCGATCGCCTGCTGGAGGATGTGGTAGCTGTTGCCGACCGGGCCGCCTCCGGCGATGACGTTGAGTCCGCCATTGATGAAGACGTCGGGCTGCCATTCCTTGATCCGCCGCAGGTCGTCACGCCAGTCGACGACGACCTCCTGCTCGAAGTCGATGCGCAGGAACTCCAGGCCGCGTGCCTCACCTTCTTGCTGGAGCGTGTTGGCCATGGTCTGCCCGAACACGGTGTCCGCGGCGAGGATCGCGACACGGCGTGCGCCGGTCCCCTTGAGGCAGTCCATCATCAGCGGTGCGCGGTCGGCGATGGAGAAGTAGGTGCGGAAGATGCTCCGGCGTCCCCGGGTGACGGTGCTGTGGCCGTTCTCGACGAACATTGGCAACCCGACGGCCTCGCACAAGTTGGCGACGGGATCGGTCGTGCGTAGGTGCCATTGGCCCAGCGCGGCGATGACGTCGTCGACGAAGGCGAGTTTCGCCATCTGCGCAACGGCCGATTTGGCGAAGCCGTCCTCGGTCGCGGTGGCCATGTCGTTGTAGGCGATGAGTCGCACGTTGCGGCCGCCGAGCACGCCGCCGTGTTCGCGGAGGTATTCGGCCCCCAGCCGGGCGCCGCGCGAGACCAGCACGCCGGCCATCGCGTCGCCCGGTCGACTCATGGGCGACACGATGCCGATCTTGATCGGGTCGTCGCCCGCGTGCTCGTTGACCGCGTCGACCTCGACCCGGACGAGACTCAGCGGGTCCGGGGCGGTGTTCGTGGGTGGGTTGGCCGCGTTTCGCTGTGCGGGAACCGTCGGGTTGGCCGGCTGCGTCATGGCGTCTCCTCGTATCAGGGTGATAGCACTCGGCGACTGGCGAGATCGAGGCTCACGCGATAGTCGGCGAACATCGCTTCGAGCCGGGCGGGCCGCAGTCCGAAGTCCTGCAGGCGGTACGTATGTTCGCTTTGCTTGCGTAGGTGGCCGCTGCGCAATGCGGCCTGTATCCGACCCTCGATCTCCGCCGACAGTGGTAGCCGCAGAAATCGGCATACCCGGCGGACGGCGGCGATCGGATCGGCGATGAGGTCGCGGTACCGCAGGTCCAAGGTGGGTAGGCCGCCGTTGGCGGTAGGCCCGAGGTCGGCGAGCCGGGCGACCCCGGACCGGGCCCGGTCGATCCAGAAATCGCCGATGGCAAGCGGATCCACGGCGTCGGACCTGGCCGCCCGCACCGCGCGCGTCAGACTGCAGGCTGACGCGATCGCCTCGACGGGGTCGCGATGGAGCCGGACGACTCGCGCATGCGGGTAGACGCGTCGTAGCGCGCCACCGTGCCACAGGTGGAACGGGCATTTCAGGACGACCTGCTCGCCTGGAACCCGCCACAGAATGGCCCGTAGTTGCTCGAGATGAAACTGATACGCCGGCTCCCGGTCCTGGGACCCCAGCCAGTCCATATAGGACGGAATATGGAAGCGCAGCGCGTAGATCTCGGAGAGGAACGCGTTGCCGAGCAACCGGTGGCACTCCTCGGGTTCTGTCGCCGACAGCGGGTGGATGGCCGCAAAGGTCGGCGCGGCGCGATGATAGTCCCGGACGTAGCCGTCGGCTGCGCCGACGAGCTCGTCGGGCGCTGAGGCCGCAGACGGCGCGAGGAGCTCCCAGAGCCGCGGAGCACGCACCTGCGGGTGCCGGGACAGCAGCCACTGCAGCAATGTGGTTCCGCTGCGATGGAGGCCCGTGATGAACAAGGGGCGGCCGACGGGCTGACGCCGCACCTGCGGGCGCCCGCTCTGCAGCCGGTGCAGATCTGCCTGCGTCACCAATGCGTTCACCAGCGATCGCTGCGCCGAGACGCGCCCAGAGGGCGTCAGCGCGGCTTCCTTCTCCAACGCTTCGCAGAGCCGGACCAGTCCCGGCAGGAATCTCGACGTCGCCGGCAGGACGCCACCGCGGGTCGCGGCCAGTTCCGCCAGCCGCGTCGGGTCAAGTGCGGGTTCACCGGCAGCGGCGGCCAAGGGCTTGTCAGAAAAGCCCGAGAACGCTTTCGTCATGTGGTTGACCTCCGCTGTCGGCGCATCAGGCGGCTGAAGCACGGCCGGATCGTCGGTCTACACGGTTGGCCACGCGGCAGGGGCTGCTGATGGCGAGGCGTCCGTTGCGCTGGCGCGGTCGGTGACCCAAGCGCCCTGCGCCGGTTGGACCCATGCCTCCGCGCGGCGCGGGATCGGTGGGCCAACTGGCCGGGTGGCCTAGAAGCACTGTGCGCGTGTGAGCCATCGCCGATCAGCCCGGTGGTGCCTTCGGGTGCCGTCTTCGCGGCATGGGACCTGGGTGTCGTTGATCCGCCGAGCGCGCGTGCGGTCTTGCGCCGCGACCGGATTTCGCAACGGTATACAACTTGGCCCGGCTTCCGACTGAGCGCTGGCGGACCTGTCGAATCGACTCGGCGGCGGGGGTGTCGGCCATTGAATTCCGCATTTCCTACCGCTTGGCGGGACAAATGACGGGGCCGAGTTTGATCTCTATCTTGGGAGGTCAGCGCGACGCGATTACGCACCAGCGGCTCCTTCCCCCCGACACAAGGTGCCTGCACTACGCACGGCCCAACAGAGCTGATCGCCCCAGGACCAGACGCGAGCATAACCGAGAAAACCGCCATCGGGAAAGAGGCGGGATTGATGTCCATGATCTGTCCATCGGGGTGGACAAAGTCCCTGGTCGATTTGCTATCTCGCGAGCGACGCGACAGATCGGACATTGCCGCGCAGTGCAGACCAGCTACCACGATCCGACGAAACCTGGTCGTCACGCGCGCGGTTCACCACAATGGATAAGATGCCCGTTTACTCAGTTTGTGAAAGACGAACGCGACGCAGATCAGCGTTACGCAGCCGAGCAACACCGGCACAACCACGAACAGCCAGGCCGGCGACGAAAGAATTACCACAATCGGATCGCCGCCGGCGGGTGGATGAAATGTGCGGGTCAGCTTCATCAGTCCCATCGCGACGCCGACAGCGATCGCCGCGACCCAAGCCCGGTCCCCCAGCCATTCAAGTGCGGCCAGTCCCGTCGCGGTGCAGATCAGGTGTCCGCCGAGAACATTACGAGGACGGGCGAACGGCGTTTCCGGGGCGCCGAAAATCATCATGCACGTCGACCCGAACGGTGCGATCAGCAGCGGGTTGGAAAACACCACACCGAGCGCCACGATCGCGGCGATGCCAAGTGTCCCGCCAACGGTAGCGATTCCAGCGTCGAGCAGAGCCTCCCGGAAGCGACCACGAAGGCCACCGAACAGTTCTGCCCGACGGGCGGTCGTCGATTTACCCAACGGCCGCTGATCTCACATTCAATTCCTCAGCCGTGATGCTCTCAAGCTGTTTGTGGCGCGTTTCCGGACCGTAGATCATCAGAACGATCAACGCTAAGGCCATGGGGATGACCCCCAACGCGGCGGTGATCCGCACAGACGGCGCGGCGATCGCGACCACGACGGTAGCCAGAATCAGGACGCCGCCGAGCTTGGTGGCACCGGCGGACAGGCCGCTCCCTCGTGCCCTGACGACCGTCGGATAGACCTCTGCGGAGTACGCGGCGAGGACCGAGTTCAGGATGCTCACACCCCAGACCGGAACAACCAGCAGGACGTAGAGCAGGGTTCGATTGTTGACGACGTTGTCACCCAGCGTCGCGAACGCGGCCAGCGCCGCCCCCATGAGTGCCGTCACCATGATCACGGTCTTCTTGCTGCTCCAGAACCCGTACAGCAACGCGATGGGCACGCTGAGCGGGAATCCGATCAGTGCGGCGTTGCGGAGAAGCTCGCTCGAGGCAACCTCAGAGAAACCGAGTTTCTGCAGGTTGGAGGGCATCCACTGCTGGAAGCCGTATTGGGTCATGCCGATACTGAGCGCGAGCAGGACAAGGGCGGCGGACAGGCCGATGAACGGGCCGGTGAACAGCTGGCGGAAGTTTCCGTGCAGGTTCTTCTCCACCACCAGCTCGGACTCCGTGTCCTCGATGATCACGGCTCCGTAGCGGCGCATGACGGCGCGGGCTTCCTCTTCACGGCCCTGCTGGAGCAGGAACCGCGGCGATTCGGGGATCCACCGGTTGAGGACCAGGAGGATGAGTCCCGTGGGAAGGCCGATAAGCCAGAGCATTCGCCAGCCGAACTGGTCGGGCGAGGCCAGCGTCGCGGAGAGCCAGCTCACGATGATGTAGGCGCCCGCGATGTCGGCACCGATGAGCACCATCATCCAACCCCGGTGGCGCTTGGGCACCGCTTCGGACATGAGGGCGAACGTGATCGGCAGCATGCCGCCGACGCCCAGGCCCATGGCGAAGCACGTGATCAAATTCATCCAGTATTCCGGCATGGTGCCACAGGTGGAGGTCGCGATGAATATGACGCCAGCCAGAAGAATGGAGGCCCTGCGACCGATCCTGTCTCCGAGATATCCCCAGATGAACGAGCCGATCATCGTGCCGGTGATGCCGGAAAGTGGGTAGAGACCGATCGGCAGCGCGTCGGAACCCGGATTGAGGGGACTCTTGAGCCCGTATTCCATTGCCGCGCCCGGTGCCAGGAAGGCGAAGCTGACCGGCTTCATGACATCGATCGTGATCGCAGCCGCGAGAACGAGCAGGAGGGCGATGTGTGCGGGACGGATGGGGGCGTCATCGAGGGCGCCGACGCGAACCTTGGACATCTTCGCGGTGCCGGGGACCTGTTTCGGATACAGGCCCCAAGCGGTCAACCCGACACCGATAAACAACATCACCATGCCGATCGCCATTTCGGTGGTGACCGGCATGCCGGCAAGATGGTAATGCTCCATTCCGGCCATGAAGTACATCGGCAGCTGGAGGATGACACCGACGGTAGTAATGGTGATGCCCAGCCAGAAAGCGAACGGATGCTCAAACGACGCACCGCTCGAGCTCCGCCGGTTCCACCTTTGCCAGACCGATGATGCTTCACCAACCTCGCCAGAGTCTGAACTGGGCACAGTTTGCTCCCCCATTGTCAGGTCGAGGACACCATGCGTTCGCATGCCGCGCTGCACCGCACGACAAGGCAGTGGATTCGTTGGCCGGGACTACATGGAGTACGACCGACCCGCAGATAGACGGACTGCAGCAGACAGCTCCCGCACCCCCGAACGAAGAAGCCTCGGCGTGGCTGTACTAGCCACGCGATTGATTGGTGACTGTATTGGACTGATCGCGCACGGTCAACAGCGGCTCGTCCAGCACTCAACAGGTTGACTGTCGCCTATCCCACATAGATATTGATCATTTCGCATGATCGATACCTACCGATCGGCTGCTAGAGCTGGGTCTCGGTAGGTTCGTCGACCTCCGGGGGCCACCCCTTCTGCGCCGCGTCGGCCGCCCGGTGTTTGCGGGGGCCACCCCGTACCGTCGGCGGTTTTGGCCGGTTGTCGCTTTACGTGTCGTCCGACGGATGGCGAAAGAAGCACCGCGACCGTGCCGCGCACCCGACCGACCAGGCGACTTCCATACTTTGTATACACCCAGCTATTCCGGTGGAGGAAGTATCGCCTTTGCGGCAGGGCTGCCCCCGTGACGCCGTCGCCATTCGTACGGATAGCCCACCGACACCTCCTCGAAGGGAACGCCGTCGTAGCGGGTGCTTCGTGGAATGTGGAGGTGGCCATACACCACCGCACACGCGCCGAAACGCAGGTGCCAGTCGGAGGTACGGTCGGTCCCACACCAGATCGCGAACTCCGGATGGCGGAGAGCCAGGGTCGGCTGCCGCACGAGCGGAAAGTGGTTGACAAGCAGCGTCGGGATGGACGGATCGCACCTGGAGAGACGTTGCTCGGTCAGCCTCAGCCGCTCCGCGCACCATTCCTGCCGCGTCGCGTGCGGATCCGGGTGCAGGAAGACTTCGTCGGTGCAGACCACGCCGGCCGCATAGGCCCGGGCGATCGCGGAAGCGGCATCAGGGCAGCCCGCTGGTCGGAACGTGTAGTCGTAGAGGAGGAAGAGGGGCGCGACCGTGACAGGCCCGTCGCTTCCTCGCCATACCGCGTAGGGGTCCTCGGGTGTACGGACACCGAGCTGCCGGGCCACGCTCACCAGGTGCTCGTATCGCTCAACGCCGCGTAGTTGCACCGGGTCGTCCGGCAACGTCCACAGTTCGTGGTTGCCGGGCGCCCAGATAACAGTGCCAAAGTTCCGCCGCAAGGTAGCGAACGTCCACGCCACGTCAGAGGCGTAGTCGCCGACATCGCCGGCGACAAGCAGCCAATCTTCGGGGTGGCGCGGCCGGAGCTCTTCGACGATCGTCCGGTTGTCACGGAATCCCACGTGGAGGTCGCTGATCGCATACACGCCTGGTCGCATGACGCTCCGTCAGATGCCGGAAACCCTGTCGGTCTTCACGATAGAGGCGCCTGGGTCGATCTCCGCCACGCTTTCCCACCGCGACACTCGGAGACGGATGCCCCCCGCGACACCCAGCAGCAGGCCGTGTTGGCCGAGGCGTTCGACGCTGCGTTCTGTGCGAGGTACGTCGTCTCCGGCTGTCGGTCGCGGACCGGCCGACGCCGCGGTCTCGTCCGGTGTGATCCGCTCGACCGCGGCGCGGTAGGCGGGAACTTCGGCGAGCTCAGCCGGGCCGTCCTCACGGAGGCCCCAGCCGGGGTACCCTCCGGTCCCGCGATCACGCTTCCTCCCCCTGGGTGCGCTTTTGCCGGCCAGCCCGCGGCTCCGACTGCCGCCGCCGCCGGCTCCAGTCGAACGAGGTCGATGAAGTCGGCGAACCGGTAGCCCTTGCTGTCGGTGTCCGTGCTTCAGCAGCGACCGCTCGCCGTAAGCCAGCGGACCTAGTCGCCCGAACCGTTCTTCACCGCCTCCGTGGAGTCGTGGTCCGGCGTCGGTGAGGCGGGCGGCGATCATGAGAAGCGCCCTCGTCGCTGGTAAGTGTTCAAGACGAGCTCCGGCATCGACCGGCCAGACTCGTTCACCTGTGTCCGTGCGAGGCGCGTCGTCGTTGCCGGTGTGGCGTGCGCACAAGGCAACGCAATTCTCGCGCTCGAGGTCCAGGTCGACGACGACCCGCGGCAGGCGGCGGTCGTGCGCCCAGAACCGAATCTCGACACCCGGGTCCAGTGGATCTACCCGTGGCAGGCGACACTCGGAACCCACACCCTGCGCGTCCGCGCCGTCGACCGCACGGCACCGGCCGATGTGAGGGTGGCGCTGATGCACGACGGCAGCGAGTTCGTCGGCGTCTACCGGGCCGGCGTCGCGCTCCAGCGGGACACCGCTACACCCTGTCGGGGTGGACCGTGACGGTCCGCTCGGCCTACCTCGCCGACCTTCCGCTCGGCTCAGCGCAACTCGACTTCGCGTTCCGCGACCATCTGGACGATGTACACGCCACCTCCCGCAACGGCGACTCAGTCTCCTGCACCTTCACCGGCACCGGCGTCGACTGGATCACCGCGGCCCCACCCGACCAAGGGCTGGTCGACATCTTCGTCGACGGTAAACCCCGCCGGACGCGTAGGTGGTCAAGGTGTCGCGACTCCTTTACTCGGCAGGTATACGCTTCACCCGACCTGGGCATACGTTGCCGAGTATGCCGCTCCCCCAGCCAGGAGCTGGGGGTCAAGGGGTCGTGGGTTCGAATCCCGCCGTCCCGACAGCGTGAGGGTTTCCGCAGGTCAGCGACTTGCGGGAGCCCTCTTTTCATAGCTCTGCATCGATGTCAGGTCTAGCACGCCGCTGCCAGACCCCTTGACTCGGAGTTAAACGACCATGCCGACCATCGACATCCGTAAGATCACCGCCGGTCTGTCCCCCACCTGGTCCGGCTACCTGCGCGACTGGGACCGCACCCTGCGCGCCGCCAACCACCCGGAGACCACCCGCTACAGCTACCTGCTCGCCGCCGCTCAGCTCGGCCGCTACCTCGCGACCGAGTGCGACGAGTTCGACGCCGCGGAGGCGGCCGACGACCCGTGTCTGGTCGGCCGCGGCCACATCGAGGGCTTCCAGGCGTGGATGGTCGACATCCGCTCGGCGTCAATCGCGCTGAACAAGCACAAGTGCCTGCAGCAGTTCTTCAAGTGGCTCACCCTCGACGAGGAGGCGATCCGCCGCTAGCCGATGGAAAGGGTCCGCCAACCGAAGAGGCCCGAGAAGCTGGTGCCGGTCATCACCGCCGAGCAGACCCGCACCCTGCTGGGCGCCTGCGCCAGCCGGTCATTCATGGACCTGCGCGACCAGGCGATCATCCGGCTGTTCTACAACACCGGCGGGCCACCGCGCTTCGGCGGACGTGTGTCGTTGGTCGTCGTGTTCGTCGATGACGATCGTGACCGTCGATGTCTTCGTGTGTGTCATGGCGATCCCCTCGTGCTCTCATCGCCCAGCGTGCGACCGCTGACCCAGGCCACCGGCAGAGGCCAGGGTCCCGCTCGTGACGGGACCACCTGCCGGCGCGCCGGGGCTGGGCGAGGAGTCGAACCTCGCATGTAGGCGCGGGGACGTGCCCTCGGACCGCCCCACCCTGCTCGGGCAGTTGCCGTGTGTCTACCAGCCCATGTTCATCTCTGAGCATGGTCTGCCACGGCGGCCTCCACCAGGGTCGACGTGCCCGACCCGGCGTGGTCCGACGGCCACGTGGCGAACGGGCCGGCCGGCAGGCCAAACGGGACCGAGGTCCCCGCCGCACTCCGCTCCCGCGCAGGACCCTCGGGAGGCGCACGCACGCGAATGTCCACGTGGGAACCGGGGACCGGATCGGGGCCGCGGGACCACGGTTCCGGGACCAAAGTCCCTGCCGAGGCCGGGGTGCTCCGGCGTTCGATGGAGCTGTCCGGACGACACGGAGGTGACGACAGATGGCTTTCAGGGATCGGGCTGACGCCGGCCGCCGCCTCGCCAACCGCTTGGACCACCTGCGCGGTTGCGATGCGGTCGTGCTCGGAGTGACCCGCGGTGGCGTTCCAGTGGCGCTGGAGGTGGCCCGTGCGCTGGACCTGCCGTTGGACGTCGTTGTCGTCGAGCGGATTCAGGATCCATTCGTCTCCGCCGTCACGCTCGGCGCCGTGGCCGAAGGCGGCATTTCGGTGTTCGATGACTCAGCGCTCAGCAGCGCCTGGATCTCGGAGGGCGCGTTCGGCGCGCTCGTTGCAGGACTCGTAGCCGAGGTCGAACGACGCGCGCGTGCAGTGCGGGCCGGTCGGGCATCGCTGATGCTCGCGCGGCGCACAGCACTGCTCGTCGACGACGGCGTCGCCACCGGTGCCACGGCGCTCGCCGCGGTACGCACGGTCCGAGCCCGCGGCGCGCAACGTGTCGTGCTCGCCGTTCCGGTAGCTGAGGCCGACGCCATGGCGAGCCTGGACGACGAGGTCGACGAGACCGTATGTGTCGACCGTCAGCCGTGGGTGCCCAGCATCGGCCGCCTGTACCGGGAGTATCCGCCGACGACCTACGAAGAGGTCGCCGAGATCCTGCACAGGGCCGGCATCCGCTCGCCGTATCGCGGCCCACGGTCCGCGTCCGATCGAGCCGCCTGAGCCGGGCCAACGAGGGTGCGGCGGCAAGAGGCCGCCGCACCCTTTCGCGGGCCCTGCCGGTCAGTTTGTGGACGGCCGCATGAGGCGCTCGGGCGTGCCGAACGGGTAGCCGGCGGCACGGACCACACGTGAGTCGTCCTGATCCCAGGCCAACCGGTCGATCACCTCGACGACGCCGGCGACCTTGGACACGAGGCTGGCCACCAGGCCGGCCAGGCTGCGGCTCTCGAGGCGGCCCGCCAGCGACACAACTCCGTCGACGACATCCACCTCGACCGCGGCCGGGTCGATCCAGAGCGTGCGCAGCAGGACGTGGTCGACGATCTCGGAACGGACGTCGGCGTCCGTCCTGGTGTGGATCCACAGCAGGTCCCGGCGCGACACGATGCCGACGAGGCGACGCTGCACGTCCACCACCGGCATCCGCTTGATGCGTTCGGACTCCAGCCGCCGGGCCGCCGCGGCGATCGAGGCATCGGGCGCGATGACGACGGCCGGCGCGGTCATCAGATCGGCGGCGACGGCACCGACCGTCAGCGCGTGACTACGGCGCCTGCCGGCGAAGTGGCGCCGGTGCGCCTCGTCGCCGACCGCTTCCACCTTGTGCAGCAGGTCTGCCTCCGACACCACTCCGACGACGTGGCCGCGAGCGTCGACGACAGGCGCCGCGCTGACGCCACTGTCCACCAGGACGTTGACCACCTCGCGGTACGAGGCGTCGGGCGCGACCGACACGACGTCGTGTGTCATGACATCCTGAACGGTCCACTGTCTCATCTCTGATCCTTTCTCCGCTCCCCTCCACCTGCAGGATCGCGCGAAGTACCAAGCGCGGGCAGCGGCGTTGTGCCCGTCTCACAGGGTCGAAGGTCGGCTCCTCGGCCGGGGCCGGCACACGTGCAGCGGCGCCCGACCCGTGGGGTCGGGCGCCGTACGCTGACGCGGGTCAGCTCTTCTTGATGGCCGCCGGCTTGCCGTTGCCCACGATGACCGGGATCTCGCGGGTCTTCGGGACGACCTCGCCCACCGCGACCCGCACCTCGAGGATGCCGGCCTCGTAGGTCGCCGTGACCTTGTCCCCGCGCGCTCCTCCGGGCAGCGGGATGTGCCGGAACAGCGAGCCGTAGTGGAACTCGGAATGCACGACCTTGCCGTCCTCGGTCCGGTGCTCCTCCTTGCGTTCCACCTTGATGACGAGTCCGCCGTCCGTCACCGTGACGTGGATGTCGTTCTTCGGGTCTACGCCGGGCAGCTCCGCTCGGACCACGTAGTCCTGGGTGTCCAGGAACTCCTCGATGCGGATGGACGGTCCTCCCAGCGGTAGCCAGGCGAACGTGGGCCACTCCGTCGGGAACAGGCCGCGCGTCCGCAACGTCACGCTACTCATCCTGACCCCTCCTTTCATCGATACTCCTTGTCTATTCGACCACCTCCATCCATCGTGGAGGCAGGGACGAAGGTCATCCTGCCGTCGCCGAAGTGCCCGAGCTCGTGCTCGCTCCGGTGTCAGATAACAGCAGTTGGGCACCGTCGGTCCTCTCGATGAAGTCGGCCGCGCTGGGTTTCCACGCCTTCTCCTAGGGCGGTGTTGGCGAGCACCAGCCCGGGGTAGCCATGTCGAGGTTTGCCTTGGAACAGATGATGGCGAGCTTGCGCCCGGCAGTCGTCTCATCGCATCCCTCCGCAGTCGACGTTAGGAAGCCGCCGAACCCGACGCTCCAGGGCCGAAGGTCCTCCGCAGCGAGCCTGTGGACCCCTTTCACCATCCAGACACCGGGACCACACTGGATGGAGGGCCAGGAGGCTGTGGTGACCGACAAGACCATCCCCGCGCCCGCGCTGCCCGGATCCGCGAACGGCAACCCGGGCACAGCCGCGGCGCACGCGACCGCGAACGTGCCGATCGTCCGGCCCGACGAGTCGGTGGACGCCGTGCTGCGCGGTCTTCGGGGCCGGCACTTCAGCAGCGCCTCCGTCGTCGCGGTGTGCGTCGACGGCGAGCTCCGCGGACTGGCAACCATCGAACGAATACTCGCGGCTCCGCACGCGGCGACCATGGACGCGGTCATGGACCCGGAACCACCCGTCGTGGGGCCGGGCACCGATCAAGAATCCGCCGCGTGGCGGGCGGTGCGGCACGGCGAGCCCGGCCTTGCCGTGGTGGACGCCGACGGACGGCTCGTCGGGCTGGTCCCACCACAGCGCCTGCTGGAGGTCCTACTGGAGGAACACGACGAAGACCTGGCCCGCATGGGCGGCTTCATGCGGGACGCGGCGGCCGCCCGCTCGGCGACGGTGGAGACGGTCCGACGGCGCCTGTGGCATCGCCTGCCCTGGCTCGCGGTCGGACTGGTCGGCGCCATGCTCTCGGCTGTGCTGATGGGCGCTTTCGAGGCTGAGCTGAGCGCGAACCTCGTCGTCGCGTACTTCATCCCGGGCATCGTCTACCTGGCCGACGCGGTCGGCACGCAGACCGAGGCCGTAGCCATTCGGGGACTGTCGGTCGGCGTCGGCATCCGCCGCCTGGTGGCGCCCGAGACCCTCACCGGCCTCATGGTCGGCGCGATGCTCGGCGGACTGATGTTCGCGGTGATCGTCGGTGTCTGGCAGGACCCTGGCCTGGCCGCGGCCGTCGCCATCGCGACCCTGGCGGCGAGCTCCAGCGCGGTGCTCGTCGCGCTCGCCCTGCCGTGGCTCCTCCATCGGCTCGGTCACGATCCCGCCTTCGGCTCGGGACCGCTCGCGACGGTGGTGCAGGACCTGCTCACGATCGTCGTCTACTTCGCCGCCGTGACCGTCCTCGTCCGGTGACGAGCACGGAGGACCCGCGGACCGGTCAGCTTCCGGTTGGTTGCTCGATCCGCGAGTCGGGACCGGGAAAGACCAGCGCTTCGTGGCCGTCGTCCAGCCAGCGCACGACGTACGGCGGCGTCCCGTCCTCGTGTCTCAACGCGATGACGACGCCGTAGCGACGGTGGTCACCGACGTGGGTGGCTTCGAGGATCAGGCGGTCACCGACCTTGGCCTTCATCGCCTTGTCCCTTCCGTTGTGAGCGTCTTCGTGTTTCGAGCCTCGTCCGGCCAGATGGGAGCCGGTACCGGCATTGGTCACCTCTCGTCGGGACCACTGGACGCGACGACAACCGACGTGACAGCTGTTGCGGGCGGGACCACGAAGGCCCCGGCTAGGGCAGCAGGACCTCTTCCAGCGGCCGGCGCGGCGTCGGGCGTGCCCGGGTCGCCGGGTATCCGACTCGGAGCACCGTCTGAAGGACCAGGCCGTTCGCCCAGTCGGCCAGCAGCAACCGCAACCGTGGCACCTCGACGACCTGGCTGAGCGGTGTGGCCGCCAGGCCTCGGGCGGTCGCGCTGAGCAGGACCCGCTCGAGGGCCATCCCCGCCCTCGTCCAGTCGGCGGGGGCATCGCCGCCGGTGAGGACCAGCAGCGTCGTCGGCTCCCGTTCGAACGGCACTGTGGCGGTCGGGGCACCGTTCCCGAGCCCGAAGTCGCGGAGCGGGATGGCCCTGTTCGTGTCGCAAGGGCTGAACGCGTCGCGCGGAACGCCGTCACGACGGCCGGCCCCACCGGAAGTCGTCCACGCGGCCAGCTCCGCCCGGTAGCCGGGGTCGGAACGCAGGATGTTGTCCGCCGTCCGCGCGAGGGCCCACACCGCCGACCGCCGAGCGGCGTCGGCGACGATCACCGTGGCACGCTCACGGTCACCAGCCACCGCGAGGTCGGCCAGTACGGTCGCGGGGACCGGTCGGTCGCGATAGGGCCGCCGGTTGGTGTGCCGGCGGTCGATGGCGCCGGCGAGGGCCGTCACTTCCGGCGTGGGAGCCTGCGCGCGGCCCACCGTGACCCGGGCGACGACCTCTGGCCGACCGGGGTCGGGCAACACCGCTACGCGGGGCTGTCGGCCATGTGCCCGAATGGCCACGCGCAGGTTGAACAGGGCGGCGCCGACGCTGACGTACAACTCCCGACCATCCGGATCGACGGTCACGAGGCTTCGCGCCATATCGGCGATCACCTCCACGGTGGAACCCCGAGCCCGGAACAGCCATGGCTGGGTGTTGTGGATCGAGGGAGCCGCGGTCGCCGCGGCCAGGCATTCCCGCAGCGCCGGCCCCGGCAGACCGTCCGCGCTGAACCAGAGGTGCTCGTTCATGGCGCCAGCGTGATCCAGGCGACAGCTGCCCCACCAGCGCCGCCCGACCCGCATTGTGCGCCGAAGGTTCCGACGCCCGGGTAGGGTCACCGGCCACAATGTCGGGATGGCCCACCGTCCGACGCTCCGATCACTTTTTCCTGGCGTCGTCACGCTGAGCGGATACCAGCGCCGATGGCTGCGGGGAGACGTGGTCGCGGGGGTGACCGTCGCCGCGTATCTGGTTCCGCAGGTACTGGCGTACGCGACCGTCGCGGGGCTTCCCCCGGTCGCGGGTTTGTGGGCGATCCTGCCCGCGCTGGCGGCCTACGCCATCTTCGGGAGCTCGCGGGTGTTGTCCATCGGCCCCGAGTCGACGACAGCGCTCATGACCGCGGTGGTCGTCGGGCCGCTCGCGGCCGGCGACCCGGGCCGCTATGCGAGCCTCGCGGCCGCGCTGGCGCTGATGGTCGGCGGGCTGTGCCTGATCGCGCGGCTGGTCCGACTCGGGTTCGTGGCCGACCTGCTCTCCCGCCCGATCCTCGTCGGCTATCTGGCCGGTGTGGCGCTCATCATGATCGTCGGACAACTGGGCAAGCTGACCGGTGTACCCGTCAGCGGCCAGTCGTTCTTCACGCAGCTCGCCTCCTTCGTGACGCACCTGTCGGACGCGCACGGCGCCACTGTCGCCTTCGCGGCCGTCGTACTGGTGTTCCTGTTCGGCGCTCAGCGTCTCCTGCCCCTCGCTCCGGCTCCGCTTCTGGCAGTGCTGCTGGCCACAGCGGCGGTCGCCCTGTTCGGCCTGGAGCGCCACGGGATCCAGGTCATCGGGGCGATCCCGTCAGGGTTGCCCTCTCCGGCGTTCCCGGAGTTGGACCAGTTGGCGAGCCTCGTGCTCCCGGCGGCGGGTGTCCTGCTGGTCGGCTACACCGACAACATCCTGACCGCACGGTCGTTCGCGGGCCGGGACAGCACGACCGACCGCCACGACGTCGACGCCAACCAGGAGTTCGTCGCGCTCGGGGTCGCCAACGTGGGATCGGGCCTGTTGCAAGGGTTTCCGATCAGCAGCAGCGGCAGCCGCACCGCGTTGGCCAGCGCCGTCGGTGCGCGCAGCCAGCTGTACTCCCTGGTGGCGCTCGTACTGGTGATCGCGACCTTGTTATTCCTCGGCCCGCTGCTGGTCCACTTCCCCACCGCCGCGCTCGGCGCGATCGTCGTGTACGCCGCCGTGCGGCTCATCGACCTGGCCGGCTTCCGCCGGCTCGCCAGGTTCCGGCGCAGTGAGCTGCTGCTCGCGCTCGGCGCTTTCGCCGGCGTGCTCGCGTTCGACATCCTCTACGGTGTCCTGTTCGCCGTCGGGTTGTCGGTCGCCGAGATGCTCCTTCGCGTCGCCCGCCCACACGACGCCGTGCAAGGACTGGTGCCGGGGCTGCCCGGCATGCACGACGTGGACGACTTTCCACAGGCACACACCGTGCCGGGTCTGGTGATCTACCGGTACGACTCACCGCTGTTCTTCGCCAACGCCGAGGATTTCCACCGTCGTGCCCTGGCCGCCGTCGACCAGCAACGCGAGCGGGTCGCCTGGTTCGTGCTCAACACCGAGGCCAACGTGGAAGTCGACATCACCGCGCTGGACGCCGTGGAGCGCCTCCGCCGCGACCTCGAGGAGCGCGGCATCGTCTTCGCCCTCGCCCGAGTCAAGCAGGACCTGCTCGACGACCTGCAGGCCTTCGGGCTGGCCGCGGCGGTCGGAGCGGACCGCATCTTCCCGACGCTGCCGACCGCCGTCAACGCGTACGAACACTGGCGGGCCGAACGCGGACGATCCGCATAATCCGGAGCTGGTTCGCCGTGGGTGAGCCGTCGTCATCGACGAGCACCTGGATCGGCATGGCTGCCCCCTCGATGTCGGGCGGTGGAGAACCCGCGTCGCCCAGGCTCGACGTCTCAGACGTCTGCGCTGACGGCTGACAGGTCGACGGTCTGGCTGGCCGGCATGCGCGCGGTGTGGGGCGGTCCCGCGTGCGCCGGGTCCGCCATACCCAACCGCATGACGATGTACGGCTGGCCGATCCCGGCGAGGATCGCGCGCAGGGTCTCCCGGGTGGCGGTCACCTCGATAACGCCGCTGAGCGGCACCACGGACACACCCAGCCTCACCGCGACCAGCCAGACCGCGGCCAGTGCGGCGCCCGCCCGCAACCAGGAACGGGGCTCGTCCTCGTCGCCGTAGAGCAGTGCGTACCGCGCCTGACGGTCATGGCCAGAGCCGATCGGCAGCGTGCCCGGCATTCCGAAGTCCCGTCCCGGAACGGTCGTCTGCTGTGGGCGCTCCGGCAGCACATCCCGCGGCAGGCCGGTGCCGTCCCGCGCGGATCTGCTGGTCCAGTAGGCGAGCTCCGCCCGAATCCGGGGATCGTCCGCCTCGATCTCGGCGGCGCGGTGCGCCGCGCCGGCGAGGTCGATGACCTGGTCGTTGGTGAGCATGTGCAGCCGGGCCAGACCGTCAGCGGCACGCGTCAGCGCTTCCGGAACGCCAGCGGGAATCGGCTCGTCGGACACCGGACGGCGGTCGGTGTGCCGCGTGCGCATCGCCTGCACCATCCGCATCGTCTCGGGCGCGGGCGCGACCCGGTCGGACACGACGAGCTCGGCGAGCAAGTCCGGCGTCGTCGGGTCGGGCAGGTAAATGACCCTCGTGTTCCAGCCGACCGCCGCGAGCGCCAGGCGCGCGTGCTGCAAAGCGGCGCCGCAACTGATATCCAGCATCCGGCCGTCGGGATCGGTCGCGGTGAGCTGCCGGGTCCGGTCCGCGAACAGGGCGAGCCGATCGGGTAATACCTGCCAGCGCCACGGCTGCGTGTTGTGGATCGACGGCGCGTAGCCGGCCGCGTTGGCGGCCTCGGCGAGCGCTACCGCGGTGGGGTTTTCGATACGCGACATCATCCTGTCCTCTCCTAGCTGCGCCGATTTCCAGGCAACCCCATCAACGCGACACCGGGCAAGGCCGACCGGCACGCATACCGGGGGCCGGTTGGCCCTGCCGGGTCTCCACGCAACGCGCTTCGCTTGACCTGTAGCCACGAGATGTCAGGAGGCACCGTCATGGACGCCCGCCCGATCGTTGTCGGATACGACGGCTCGCCCGACGCACGGGCCGCCCTGAGCTGGGCGCTCGACGAGGGCGCCCGCGCGTCCGCACCCGTCAAGCTGGTGTACGCGTTCGCCTGGTACATCGGTCCGACGCTGTTCGCGCCCGGCCCGAGCGCCTGGCCGGACGACGAGGCCCACGCCGACGCCCGGGCAACGCTGGCCTATGCCGTCGAGGACGCCCGATCGTCGCACCCCGAGGTCGCGGTGACCGCCGAGGTCATGGACGGACCCGCCCAGGTTTGCCTCCGGGACGTTTCGGCCAACGCCGCACTGGTCGTGGTCGGTGGTCGCGGCAAGGGAGGTTTCGCGGAGTTGTTGATCGGCTCGACCGCCTTGTCCGTCTCCACCCACGCCCACTGCCCGGTCATCGTGGTGCGGGCCGGGGTGAGCCAGGCCGAGGGAGACGTCGTGGTCGGTTTCGACGGTTCGCCGTGCTCGGTGCTCGCCCTCGCGTTCGGCTTCGAGAAGGCCGCGGCCACGCGGTCTCCGTTGCGCGTCATCCGGACCTGGTCCCCGCCGCCGACCCGGTACTACCTCGAGATCGCCGCACAGCAGCTCAAGGACGACCTCGACCACCAGGTCGCCACCTGGAACCAGAAGTACCCGCAGGTGTCCGTGTCGACGGACGTGCTCATCGGAAGCGCCGCGGGACATCTCGTCGCGGCCAGTGCCGGTGCCAGGCTGGTGGTGGTCGGCTCCCGCGGCCGGGGCGCCTTCAGCGGCACGTTCCTCGGATCGGTCGGCCAAGAGCTGATCCACCATGCGCACTGCCCGGTAGCGGTCGTGCGTGAGGTCGCGGTGGCCGCCGCGGTGCGGTGAAGCCGGGGACGGGCGAGACGGTCGACGACCGGGAGATCCTCGTCGGTGACCGTGGTGACGACGAGGCGGTCGATGCCGGTGGGATCGGCGGCATCACCGACGCGCGGCGGTGTGGCCTCTAGGCTGTGTTCATGGCCGGCGGAGAGCGCTCAGAGGTTCGCAAAGCGTTGCGGGACGCGGTTTCGGCGACGTTGTACGCACCGTCCATCTTGAACAGCCAACCGTGGCGCTGGCGGCTGCGGGACGAGAGTTTGGAGCTGCGGCGCGACGACAGCAGGCGGCTGGACGCGGTCGACCCGACCGGCCGGATGGCAATGGTTAGCTGCGGCACTGCCCTGCACCATCTGCGGGTGACCCTCGCGGCCCGCGGCCACGCCCTCGACGTCCGCCGGTTTCCCGACGGCGACTCCGGCGACCTGCTCGCCGTCGTCGGCATCACCGGTCCCGCGGCCGCGGACCCGACCGATATCGCGATGGCGCGGGCCGTCCGGCACCGCCACAGCGACCGCCGGCCCATCGTCGCCAACAGTCGCATCGCGGACGACGACGTCGCCGCCCTGGACTCGGCCGCCGTACGCGAGCAATGCGATCTGTTCTGGATCGGCGACACCGAGCGGCCGAGCCTGGGCGCCGCCGTCGACGAGGCTCAGCGGGCCGAACGGTCCGATCCCGCGTACCGCCGGGAGCTGGCCGCCTGGACGGTCCACCGCCCCACCGGTGCGGGCGTCTCGTTCGAAAGCCTCGTGGCGCCGGTTTCGCGACCGGTCGCCGTGCGTGACTTCGCCGGGGGCGGCGAGACCGGACTGTTTCCTGGCTTCGGCGACGACCGGTTCGCCGACTACCTGATCCTGGCGACGCCGACGGATGCACCGGCCGACCGGCTCCGGGCCGGCGAGGCGACGAGCGCGGTCTGGCTGACGGCCACGGCCCGCACGTTGGCGATGTCGGTGATGAGCGATGTCGTGGAGGTGCCCCGAACCCGCGAGCTCATCGGTCGGCTGCTCGCCGGCCGGGCACAGCCGCAGCTCGTCCTACGAACCGGGCCGCAGGGCCAACCTGTTCCGCCGCCACCGGCCAGTCATCTTGACCTCGGCGAGGTGCTCGACGAGGACCCGCGGTGACACGCGGCTCGAGAGCGGCGAGGGCATTCTCTGCCTGAACCACCGGTCGCTCGGTCCGCACTACGACCCGGCGCCGCACCGGATGTGGCATCGCCAGGTGGCGAATGACGGCGACCGCCCAGAGCAGCACCGTGTCGAGAACCAGGAGGGCGAGCAGGACCCGGCTGCCGGTGAGCATGGCGCCGGTCACGGCCAGCAGGCCGCCATTCCCAATACGAATACGCCGGCCGTCACCGCGCGAGCGTCGGACAAAGGCGCCACGTCGACGCCGTGGAGAAAGGCGATGTAGGCGGCCACGGCCGCCGCGGCCAGTCCGGTCGCCATGCCGTCACGCGAGGTCAGACGCACCGAAACCACCTCCAGCTGTTGTCCCCTTCATGACACGCCGACATCAGGACCAGGGCTAGGGCCGTAGGTCATCGGTGGGCCGGCGTTTGGACCTCAACCTGGAATGCCGGACGTCGCGGCTCAGCGATTCCACGGTCCGCGGTGACCTCCAGGACGCCATCCGTGTACGACGCGGTCATGGTCCGCGCACGCAGGTCCGGTGGAAGCGGAACGCAACGCAGCCGCCGGCCGTACCAGAACTCGCTGCGGTCGAGCGCGCCGCCCGTTGGCGGTTCGCGGGTCGCGTCGAGCCGAAGCTCGCTTCCGTCGCACGTGACCCGCAGATGCACCAGATCGATTCCCGGCAACTCCGCCCGCAGCCGGTAGCGACGCGGGCTGACCGCCTGTTCGACGAGTATCGACCGCGTGGCCTCCTGCCTCCCCGGTCTCACAGGAGACCGGTTGGGCTGCCCAGACCGGGCTTGAGGTAGACGGGGTTGAGGTCGTCGAACTCGAAGGTCAGACCGTCGACGACGTGGACGACGCCGCTGACCTGGCCAGCCACGTAGGCGGCGAGCTGTGCGGCGCTGTGCCTCTCGACGCGGCCTGAGAGGGTTACCACGCCGTCGGCGACGATAACATCCACTTCGGACGATTCGACGCTGAAGATGCGTTCCAGCACCTCGAGGACATCTCGACGGAGATCCGCGTCGGGTCGCAGGTAGATGGAGAGCAGGTCCCGTCGGGACACGATTCCGACCAGATGACCGTCGTCGTCGGTGACCGGGAGCCGCTTGACGTGCTCGCGCTCCATGACCCGCGCGGCGCGAACCAGCGACGTTTCGGGTGACGTGGTGACGGCCGGCGCCGTCATCAGCTCACGCGCGACCGAGGCATCGGCCTTTGTCCTGGCGGCGTGACGGCGTCGACCTTCGAACAGCCGGCGTTGGTGCGGCTCACCAACAAGCTCGACCTTGTGCAACAGATCGGCCTCGGAGATCACACCGAGCACGCGGCGGGCGTCGTCCACCACGGGCACCGCGCTGATCTTCTTGTCGGCCATCAGCTCGACGATCTCCCGGTAGCGGGTCGAACCCGCGACTGTCGAGACGTTCCGCGTCATGACGTGGTGGACCTTCCATGCCTTCATCACAACCTCCTTCGACCGTCCACCCTCACGCTAGGTCTCCGCGTGCGGCACGGGTCAGAGCCATCAGACCGCCGCCGCAGGACGAACGTCCCTGCTCGTGGTGACGCGTGCCTCCGGTCGCCCGACGGGTTGTGCCGCTGACACCCGTCACGGCCGCAGCGTCTCCTCGATTGGCCGGCGGGGCGTCGGGCGCATCGGAGTGGCCGGATACCCCACTCGCAGCACGTTCTGCAGGACCCGGCCCTCCAACCCACCCGCCAGCAGCGACCGCAACCGCGGCACTTCCACCACCTGGCTCAGCGGAGTCGCGGCCAAGCCACGCACCGTCGCCGTCAGCAGGACGCGTTCGAGTGCCATCCCGGCGCGGACCCAGTCCGCCGGCGTGTCCCCACCGGTGAACAGGAGCAAGACCGCGGGGTCACGTTCGAAATGCGCGGTGGCGATCGGTGCGCCGTTCCCCAGCCCGAAGTCGCGCAGCGGGATCGCCTTGTGCTCGTCGTGCGGTCCGAACGCGTCCCGCGGCACACCGTCGCGCCGGCCGACACCGCCTGGCGTCGTCCATGCGGCGAGCTCCGCGCGGTATGCGGGATCGGTGCGCTGGACGTTCTCCGCGGTCCTCGCCAACGCCAAGACCGCGGAGCGCAAGGTCGTGTCCGCCACGATCACCGTCGTTCGATGACGGTCGCCCGCCACCGTCAGGTCGGCGAGCACAGCGGCGGGTACCTCGCGGTCCCTGAAGGGCCGACGGTTGGTGTGCCGACGCGGGATCGCCGCGGCCAACGCGGTCGCCGCCGAGGTCGGCCTCCGTGCGCGGCCCAGAACGATCCGCGCGGCGACCTCGGGCCGGTCGGCGTCGGGCAGAACCAGGATGTCCGCCCGGCGGCCGTGCGCGCTGATCGCCACACCCAGGTTGAACACCGCCGCGCCGACGCTGACGTACAGCTCCCGGCCGTCGGGGTCGAGGACGTCGAGCCGCCGCGTCCAGTCCGCGACGACGTCGACGGTGTCCGCACGAGGCCGGAAGAGCCAAGGCTGAGTATTGTGGATCGACGGGGCCGCTGCCGCTGCGGTAAGGCATTCCCGCAACTCCGGGCCAGGCTGACCGTCGGGTCGGAACCACAGCTGGTCGTTCATAGGGCCAGCGTGGGCCCACCATGACTGTCTCCACCAGCGCCACGTGACCCGCGACGCATGCCGAAGGTCCCGATGCTGGCGCATCGTTGCCGGTGGCAAGGGCAGGACCGTCGGGTCGGGCGTCAGGACGCCGCGGTGCCGGCGCCCGTGCGGGCGTCGGCACCGTCAAGCGGATCTATCGGACGATGAGCACAGGGCAGTCGGCGTGGTGCACCAGTTGCAGGCCGACCGATCCCGTCAGGGCGCCGGCGACACTGCCGTGGCCGCGAGTGCCGACCACGACCAGCCGGGCGGTGTGTGACAGGCCCACCAGGACTCCGGCCGGGGAGCCGTGGGCCACGAGCGTCTCCGTGGCGACGTCGGGGAACTTCTCACGCCACGGGGCGAGCTGCTCGTCGAGCTCCGCGTGCAGCTCCGCGTCGCGCTCGGCCACGTCGTAGACCACCGGCTCGACGTTGACGCCCCAGGGCGGCGTCGGCGGAACGTAGGCCCGCACGGCGATCAGCCGGGCCGAACGCGACGCCGCCATGCGGAAAGCCGCTGCGAGCGCGTCCAACGCGGCTGGAGAGCCGTCGACACCGACCACGACAGCTCCGGCGCCGATGTCGGGACGGCCGCGCACGACCACGACCGGCACCGGTGCGTGGGTCGCGAGTCGCTGCCCGACGGAGCCGAGCAACAGGCTGCCGAACCCGCCGCGTCCACGGTTGCCTACCACGATCATCGACGCGTCGGCCGCGGCTTCGAGCAGCACCGGCACGGCGGACCCGAGCACCGGCTCGTGCGAGACCGTGACACCGGGTGCGACCGCGGCGACGGCCGCCGCGGCGTCGGCGAGTGTGGTGCTCGCCTTGTCCTCTGCCCACTCGCGCAGGATGTTGCCGCCGTCGAAACGGCCGCCGTAGTAGTCCCAGTCGAAGGCGTGCACCAGGTCGACCGTGGCGCCGGTCTGCTGCGCCTCCCCGGCCGCCCATCGCGCGGCGGCCATGCTCGGTTCGGACCCGTCCACGCCGACGACGATCCGGGTCATGTTCATCGCTTCTCCTCTCCCGATGTCCATCTCCTGATCAGCGTGCGACGGGGAGCCCCCCGTTTGCAGGGCCGAAGTACCCACTGTGGACATGACCCAGGTCCCGACCGGCGACAGTCCCGTGACTCTGACCCATACCGGAGGCCGCACCTACCTTGAAGGCGAGACCATCCGACCAGAGGGAGATTCGTGATGAGGACTTGGCAGGTCGGCGACGTCATGACGACGGACGTCGCAACGGTGGACGAGGCCACGCCGTACCGAAAGATCGTCGACGTCATGACGGCCCGGCACGTCAGTGCCGTGCCCGTGGTGGATGACTTCCGCCGTGTGCTGGGTGTCATCTCCGAAGCCGACCTGCTGCACAAGGTCGAGCTGATCGGCAAGCCACACGAGCCCCGGATCTTCGAAGGCCGGCGCCGGCACGCGGCGCGCGTCAAGGCCGACGCGAACGAGGCCCGGAACCTGATGACCACACCCGCGATCACCACGATGGATTCCACCACGCTCGTCGAGGCGGCGAAGACCATGGACCGGGAGGGCGTCAAACGCCTTCCGGTGATCGACGACCTCGGCCGGTTGATCGGGATCGTGTCCCGTGGCGACCTGCTGAAAGTGCACCTGCGCCACGACGACGACATCCGTCATGACGTCGTCACCGAAGTTCTGCACCGGATCCTGGGCATCAGTGACGACGCGGTCAGCGTGAGAGTCACCGAGGGTGTCGTGACGCTCGGCGGCAAACTCGACCGACGCAGCTCGGCCGAGCTCGCGACGCACCTGGCCACGCAGGTCAGTGGCGTGGTCACCGTGGTCGGCAACATCGAGTTCGACTTCGACGACGTCGACCCCGTGCCCTACCAGCGGGGGCTCGGAACACCGACAGGCATCCTGTGACTCGTCCGACGGGGCGGCGTCCGTGATCGGGCGCCGCCCCGTCCGGCGTCACGGGTTCTTGCGTAACAGGCGCGTGGCCAGCACCGCGGCTTGCGTGCGCCGCTCCAGGCCCAGCTTGGCGAGCAGGCTGGACACGTAGTTCTTCACCGTCTTCTCGGCCAGGAACATCTCGGCGGCGATCTCGCGGTTGGTCAGCCCTTCGGCGATGTGCTCCAGGATCCGCCGCTCCTGGTCCGTGAGCGCCTTGAGCTCCTGCGGCTGCTCCACACCGCTGCGGATGCGGTCCAGCACCCGCTGCGTCACCGCCGGGTCGAGCATCGACTGGCCCGCGGCCACCCGCCGGACCCCTTCGACGAGGTCCGTGCCGCGGACCTGCTTGAGCACGTATCCCGCCGCACCGGCCATGATGGCGGCGAACAGCGCCTCGTCGTCCTCGTACGACGTCAGGATCAGGCCCTTGATCGTCGGGTCCACCGCTCGGACGTCGCGGCAGACATCGATGCCACTGCCGTCCGGCAACCGGGCATCGAGGATCATGACGTCGGGCCGGAGCGCGGGAATGCGCGCGGCCGCCTCCCGGGCCAGACCGGCCTCACCGATCACCTCGATGTCGCCGCCGCTCTGCAGCAGGTCCGCCAGGCCGCGGCGAACCACCTCGTGGTCGTCGAGCAGATACACACGAATCACAACTCATTCTGCACCTCAGAGAGGCGTCCGCGCACCACCGCCCTGGCAGACCGGCCGACCCTGGACCTCAGGACCTCTGCCCCTGCCCCGACAACGGTCGGCGGAACACGATTGGTGGGAGACCCAGCCGAGGGAGCCACCCATGGAGCCGACGAACATGACGCCGACGACAACCGGCTACACGGCGGACGATCTGTCCACCGCGGTCGAGCTGGCCATTCGCGCGCCGTCGATGCACAACAGCCAGCCCTGGCGCTTCCGTGTCTCCGGCCGCACGATCGAGGTCCGCCTCGACTCGAGCCGGCTGCCCGACATCCCCGCGCGCGAATGGGCTGGTCGCGTCAGCTGCGGCGCCGCCGTCTTCAACCTCCGGATGGCTCTGGCGGCCGTCGGCAAGCCCGCTGCGGTGGTGGTCCAGCCGCCGAGCAAGGACCGTGACGTGGTTGCCCAGCTGATTGCCGACGTCCCGCGTCCGGCATCCGGCGCCGAGCGGGCGTTGTGCGCCGCCATCGTGCGCCGGCACAGCAACCGCATGCCGTTCAGCGCCGAGGTCGTCCCGGCCGACCTCCGGTCCCGGTTGCGGGAGGCGGCCCGTGCCGAAGGTTGCTGGCTCGACCTGATCATCGGTACCAGTGCGGTCAACGCGCTCGCCGAGGTCGTCAACGCCGCGAACCGCGTCCTGCGCCGAGACGAGGCGTACGCGGGCGAGCTCGCGCGATGGCGGCGGGAGGAGCTCTCGCCCGACGGGGTCTCCGGCCGCGCCGCGGGATACGTACCGGAGCCGCAGGACCTGCTCCCGATGCGCGCGTTCGGCGCGCGCACCCGGCCGCCCGGACGCGACTACGAGCCTGAGCCGCTGGTGGCGGTGCTCGGCTCACTCCACGACCGCGACGACGACCAGGTGACGGCCGGCCAGGCCCTCGAGCGCGTCCTGCTGACCGCCACGGACGCGGGCCTGGCCGTGTCGATGCTGTCTCAGCCCATCGAGGTGCCAGCGGCTCGAGAGCGGCTGCGATCGGCCCTCGGTCGCCACGGTTTCCCGCAGATGGTGCTCCGGGTCGGCTACGGGCATCCCGGATATCCCAGCCTGCGCCGGCCTGCCGCCTCGGTCATCGACCCGCCTGGCTGAGGCCTCCTACGTGCGGAGCCGGTGAGGGGCCGACCGCGACCGCGGTCGGCCCCTCACCGTGTCTCATCGGCTGTCCGAGCCCGAGGTGACGATCGCGGCACGGCCGGCCTCGAGCCGGGCGATCGGGACGCGGTAGGGCGAGCAGCTCACGTAGTCGAGCCCCGCCTCGGCGAAGAGCCGCACCGATGTCGGGTCCCCGCCGTGCTCACCGCACACCCCGGTGACGAGGTCAGGACGGGCTGCGCGACCCTCTTCGACCGCGAGCCGCACCAGGCGGCCGATGCCGCGGTCGAGGGTCTCGAAGGGTGAGCGGTCCAGGATGCCGAGCGCGAGATAGCGGCTCACCACGGTCCCCTCGACGTCGTCGCGCGACAGTCCCCAGCCCATCTGGGTCAGGTCGTTGGTGCCGAACGAGAAGAACTCCGCGGCGCCCGCGATCTCCCCGGCCGTCAGCGCGGCCCTCGGCACCTCGATCATCGTGCCGATCCGCATGCGCGGGGCGCCGGGGACGGCGTCGACCACGGCCTGTGCCTCGACACGGACGAGCGCGAGCTCGCGGACCGACGCCACCAGCGGAACCATGATCTCCGGTCGTGGGTCGCCTCCGTCGGCGAGTCGCCGCGCGGCCGCCTCCGCGATCGCCCGGACCTGCATGGCGAACAACCCGGGCACCAGCAGGCCGAGGCGCACGCCCCGCAGGCCCAGCATGGGATTGGTCTCGTGCATCCGGCGAACGGCCGCGAGCAGGTCCTGGTCGTGCCCGGCGTCGACACCCAGCGCGTCCGCGCGGGCGACCCGCGCCACGAGGTCCTCGAGGCTTGGCAGGAACTCGTGCAGCGGCGGGTCCAGCAGGCGGATGGTGACCGGAAGGCCGTCCATCGCCGCCAGGATCTCCGTGAAGTCGTCGCGTTGCAGCGGCAGCAGAGCCGCCAGCGCCGCCTCTCGCTCGTCCTGGTCGACGGCGAGGATCAGCCGCTCGACGAGCGTACGCCGGTCGCCGAGGAACATGTGCTCGGTCCGGCACAGGCCGATGCCGGCCGCTCCGAACCGCCGTGCCCGCGCGGCGTCGAGCGGGGTGTCGGCGTTCGCGCGCACTCCCAGCGTGCGCACCTGGTCAGCGTGTCCCAAGAGCCGGTCGACCGCCTGGACGAGAGCACTCCGCCCGGGCTCGACACCGTCGAAGTAGCGGACGACCGGAGACTGGCTCACCGGCAGGGCACCCAGCTAGACCGCGCCGGTCGAGCCGTCGATCGAGATGTCGTCGCCGGCGTTGACGGTGACGCCGTCGACGGTGAAGCTGCGCTCGTCGGGCGCGATCCGCACGTCCTCGGCCCCACAGACGCACGTCTTGCCCATGCCGCGGGCCACGACGGCCGCATGTGAGGTCTTGCCGCCCCGGCTGGTCAAGATGCCCGCCGCGGCGATCATGCCGGCGAGGTCGTCAGGGCTGGTCTCGCGCCGGACCAGGATGACGTTCTCACCGGAGGCGGCGGCCGCTTCGGCGGAGTCGAAGACCACCCGGCCGAACGCCGCGCCCGGTGATGCCGGCACCCCACGCGCCAACGGCGCCGGCAGGGCCCGGTCGTCGAAGGTCGGGAACATCAACTGGGTCAGGTGCTCGCCGGTCACCCGGGCCAGCGCCTCGTCCAGGTCGATCAGACCCTCCTCGACGAGTTGGTTGGCGATGGTGAGGGCCGCGGCCGGGGTCCGCTTGCCGACCCGCGTCTGCAGCATCCAGAGCTTGCCCCGTTCGACGGTGAACTCGATGTCACACAGGTCGCGGTAGTGCTTCTCCAGAGTGTCCATGATGGAGACGAGATGATGGAAGCTGACCGGGTCGATGGCTTCGAGCTGCTCCAGCGAAACGGTGTTGCGGACGCCGGAGACGACGTCCTCGCCTTGCGCGTTGGTCAGGTAGTCACCGTAGACGCCGCGGGCGCCTGTTGCCGGGTCGCGGGTGAAGGCCACGCCGGTGCCCGAGTCGACGCCGAGGTTGCCGAACACCATCGCCATGATGTTCACGGCGGTACCGAGGTCGTCCGGGATGTGCTCCTGCCGCCGGTAGAGCCCGGCGCGGGGCGATCGCCACGAGGCGAAGACGGCCCGCACCGCCAGGTGGAGCTGCTCGTGCGGCGCCTGGGGGAACTCGCGGCCGGCCCCCGCACGGAACACCTTCTTGAACGCGGCCACGAGCCGTCGCAGGTCGTCGGCGGTCAGGTCGTTGTCTGCCTCGACGCCCGCGGCCGCCTTGACGACGGACATCTCCGACTCGAACTGTCGGGCCGGTATGTCGTAGACCGTGCGACCGAACATCTGTATCAGACGACGGTACGAGTCCCAGGCGAACCGGTCGTCGTGGGCATGGGCCGCCAGACCTTCGACGCTGTGGTCGTTGAGTCCTATGTCGAGGATGGTCTCCATCATCCCCGGCATGGAGAACTTGCCGCCGGACCGGACGGAAAGCAGCAACGGGTCGGCGGCGTCGCCGAGCCGCTTGTCCGTGCGGATCTCGAGTTGCCGCAGATGCTCACCGATCTCGGCGAACAGGCCGTCGGGGACGTGCCCGGATGCCAGGAAGGCGCGGCACGCGGTCGTGGTGACGGTGAACCCGGGTGGCACGGGAAGGCCCAGCCGAGCCATCTCCGCAAGGTTGGCGCCCTTGCCGCCGAGCAGGTCCTTCTGGTCCTTGTCACCCTCGATGAAGTCGTAGACGTACTTCGGCATCGTCCGCCCCTCTCCTGGCCCAGTCCTCTCCTGTAGCGTCGGCTGCCGAGCAGGCGGAGTGCAGGGTCTTAGGTCCTGGACCGGCTGGGACTACGGAGGCGGTCGTCGCGGTGGCTCTCCGATCCCCAGTCGCCGCCCGGTGAGCCGGCGCAGCGGGATGGCGATGGTGTGGCCGTTCGCCGCGGACCCGACCCACGGCCGCGGCAGCCTCGAGCCCAGCGACCTGAGCCGCACCGCGTCGACGACCTCGTAGGCCTCGCCGACGCCGAGCACGCTCCAGCCGGACGCCGACTCGGCTCGGATGTCGTCCACCTGGAAGGCGACGACGTTGCGCATGGTCGCCGCCGCGAGCTTGCCGCCCCCGCCGGTGCGGAACACCACCTCTTCGCCGTCCAGCAGATAGTTGACCGGATGCGCGGCGGGCAACGCGGACTCGGTGAAGACGACGCGACCCACCGACCCGGTCGCGAGAAGGCGCAGGCACTCGGCTCGGCTCAGCTCCGCGAGGTTCGGTGCCGCGCCCGGTCCGGCTGGTAAAGAGTTCACCGCCCAACGTTCGCGGGTCGCGGGCCGGGGAGATCAGGGCCGAAGGTCCTCAGTCGCGGCCGGTCGGCCCGAAAGCCGGCAAGGGAACGGACCAGCACAGCCGTGTGCCGCTCGGCTGGAACGCCGAGATCGCGAGGGTGCCGCCACGCCGTTGCGCACGTGCCCGCAGGTTGCCCAGGCCGCTGCTGCGGGTGCTCTCGCCGATCCCGCGACCGTCGTCGCGGACCACCAGGGTGACGGCATCGGTGGTGACGGTGAACTCGACCTCGGCCGACGTGGCCTGCGCGTGGCGGGCGACGTTGGTGAGCGCTTCGCGAAGGACCGCCTCGAGGTCGTCGACGAGGTCGTCGGGCACCTGGCTCTCGATGACGCCGCTGAAGCGGACGCCGGGCTCGAACCCGAGGGCCGGTGTGACCTGGGTCGCGATGTCGAGCAGACGGGCGCGGATGCTGCTAGCCGCCGTGCCGGGCTGGCGTTGGAGCTGGAAGATGGTGGTGCGGATCTGGCTGATGGTGGTGTCGAGGTCGTCGATGACCTGGACGATGCGATCGGCGGTCGGGCTGGCGCCGACCTGCACCGCCACGCCTTGCAGGGAAAGACCGGCGGCGAACAGCCGTTGGATCACATGGTCGTGCAGGTCGGCGGCAATCCGTTCGCGTTCGTGGAGCATCGCCACACGTTGCTGCTCGGCCCGTGCCTCGGCGAGCTCGATGGCCAGCGCCGCCTGGTTCGCGAAGCTCGCGGCCATGGCGACGTCGTCGGCGGTGAACGGCACGCGGCCGGGCGCTCGCGCGGTCCACAGCACACCGTGGATGCGTGCGGAGCCGTGCAGCGGCACCGCGAGGACCGGCCCGATGTCGACGACCTCGGCGGTCGGCGACACGCGGGCGCCGCCCTCGCCCGGGTTGGCCAACCGCAGGGGCTGGCCGGACGCGAGCACCTCACCCGACAACGTCCCGCTGGCCGGCACGCGAGTTCCGGCGAGCGAGGCGGCGGCAACGCCGACGGCCACCTCGATCCGCAGTTCGTCCTCGTCGTCGGGATCCGGGAGCACGACCGTCACGAGGTCGGCTTTCGCCACCTCCATGGTGCGCTCGGCGATGCGCCGCAGCGGGTAGATGGGCGATCCCTCGGTCGCGAGGACCTGACGGGTGATGGCAGCCGAGGCCTGCAGCCACTCGCCGCGCAGTTGCGCCGAGGCGTAGAGGCGCGCGTTGTCGATCGCGACCGCCGCTGTCGCGGCGAGCGCTCTGACCAGCTCCTCGTCCTCGGCGCTGAAGGCACCTGTCGTGCTCTCGGCGAGATACAGGTTGCCGAAGACTTCGTCACGGATGCGGATCGGCACGCCGAGGAAGCTGTGCATCGGCGGGTGCCCGGCCGGAAAGCCCGCCGAGCGCGGGTCATCGCCGATGTCCAGCAGCCGGATCGGCCGCGGATCATTGATCAGCGCACCGAGCAGGCCCTTGCCCTCGGGGAGATGGCCGATGACCTCCACCGCGTCGGCCGGCATGCCGCTGTGGATGAACTCGGCCAGCCCTCCCGTCGGCGACACCACGCCGAGCGCCGCGTAGCGGGCGCCGGCCAGCTCACGCGCCGCCTCGACGATGCGGCGAAGCACGGCCGGCAGAGCCAGGTCGCCGATGATCAGTTGGTTCGCGCGCAGCAGCCCACGGAGCCGCCCCTGGGTGGCCATGACTTCCTGCGCGCGATCGACCAACTGCCTAAGGAGCTGGTCGAGCTCGAGCCGGGGGGCGTCGGGAAAGGTCAGCGAGCTGTCGACGCGTTCGTGTTGGATGCCCGCCTGCTCGTCGGGCTCGGCTGGTCCAGACATCGTTAGGCTCCTTCAACCCCATCGTAGGCAGCCTAACGAGGTCGCCGCCGCCACGAAAACCCTCCGTGCCATCACGCGGCAGGTGGCTGCGGGCTCCATTGCCAGCCGCTGATCGCCGGGTCGTCGTCGCCGTGGGCGCGGGTGTAGTCGCGGCACCGTTGCCGGGCGTCGACCATGTCCTGGCGCAGCTGGGCGGCCCGTGAGCTGAGCCCCGGCACGCGGTCGATCACGTCGATGACGAGGTGGAAGCGGTCGAGGTCGTTGAGCATCACCATGTCGAACGGTGTGGTCGTGGTGCCTTCTTCCTTGTAGCCGCGGACGTGCAGGTTGTGGTGGTTGGTGCGACGGTAGGTCAGCCGGTGGATCAACGTCGGGTAACCGTGGAACGCGAAGATCACCGGTTTGTCCACCGTGAAGAGGGCGTCGAACTGCGCATCCGGCAGGCCGTGCGGATGTTCGGCTTCCGGCTGCAGGCGCATCAGGTCGACGACGTTGACAACCCGGACCCTGAGGTCTGGGAGGTGGGTTCGCAGCAGGTCGGCGGCGGCGAGGGTCTCGAGCGTGGGCACGTCGCCGGCGCAGGCCAGCACCACGTCCGGTTCCGCGTCCCCGGCGGTGCTGGCCCAGTTCCAGATGCCCAGGCCGCGGCGGCAGTGCAGCACCGCCTCGTCCATCGGCAGCCAGGTGGGTGCCGGTTGCTTCGCGGCGACCACGACGTTGATGTAGTGCCTGCTCCGCAGGCAATGGTCCATGGTGGACAGCAACGTGTTGGCGTCCGGCGGCAGGTATACCCGTACGACTTCGGCCTTCTTGTTGACGACGTGGTCGATGAAGCCGGGGTCCTGGTGGGAGAAGCCGTTGTGGTCCTGCCGCCACACATGGCTGGACAGCAGATAGTTGAGCGAGGCGATGGGCCGTCGCCACGAGATGCCCCGAGTCACCTTGAGCCACTTGGCGTGTTGGTTGACCATCGAGTCGACGACGTGGATGAACGCTTCGTAGCTGGTGAAGATTCCATGCCGGCCGGTGAGCAGGTAGCCCTCGAGCCAACCTTGGCAGAGATGCTCGGAGAGCACCTCCATGACTCGACCATCCGCGGAGAGGTGGTCGTCGCCCGGCCGGATCTCCGCGTCGAAGGCCCGGTCGGTCACCTCGAAAGCGGCGCCGAGCCGGTTGGAGGCGACCTCGTCGGGCCCGAAGAGACGGAACCTGTCCGGGTTCGCCACGATCACGTCCCGGACGAAGGCACCGAGCGTGCGCGTCGCCTCGCTGCTCGGCGACCCCGGGCGGGTCACCTGTACGGCGTAGTCGCGGAAGTCGGGCAGGACCAGGTCGCGCAGGACCGTTCCACCGTTGGCCCGTGGTTGGGCACTCATCCGCCGGTCGCCACGCGGTGTCAGCGCCGCCACGTTCGGGACGGGCGCCCCGGTGGCGTCGAAGATCTCCTCGGGTCGGTACGACCGCAGCCACGCCTCCAGCATGGCCAGGTGCTCCGGGTTGTCCCGCACGGCGGCGATGGGTACCTGGTGGGCGCGGAAGGTCCCTTCGACCGGCAGCCCGTCGACGACCGCCGGCCCGGTCCAGCCCTTCGGTGTGCGCAGGATGATCATCGGCCAGCGGGGCCGCGGGTCGGCTTCACCCTGCCGCGCCCGCCGCTGGATGCCGGCGATGTCGTCGAGCGCCCTCTCGAGGGTGCTGGCCAGCGCCTGGTGGACCCGCGTGGGGTCGTCGCCCGCGACCTCGTACGGCTGGTAGCCGTGCCCTCGCATGAGACTGTGCAGATCCTCGTCCGGGATCCGGTCGAGGACCGTCGGGTTGGCGATCTTGTAGCCGTTGAGGTGCAGGATCGGCAGCACGGCACCGTCACGGGCGGGGTTGAGGAACACGTTCGAGGCGGAACAGCTGACGCATGCCCGCCTCGTCACGGCTCACCGACGGGTAGAGCTCGCTGTAGGTGCCTTCCAGCCAGGTGTTGGCGACGATCGCGGGGCCACCGTGTCCGGGCCCGGTCACGTAGATCATGTTGAGGTCACGCTGGTTGATCACCCGGCTGAGGTGCGCGTACAACAGGTTGAGACCTGGGCTGGTGCCCCAGTGGCCCAGCAGGCGGGGCTTGACGTGCTCGGGCCGCAGGGGCTCGCGCAGCAGCGGATTGTCCAGCAGGTAGATCTGCCCGACGGTCAGGTAGTTCGCCGCACGCCAGTAGGCGTCGAGCCGCGCCAGGTCGTCGGTGGGCAGGGGCGTCTCCAGGTCGGCGACGGCGTCCATGGGACTTTCCTCCAGGCTCTCGAGGTAGCTATGGCTGGGCGGGAGCGCTCGACGAGCGCAGGTCGGTGGCGACGAAGGTCGCCCAGTCGTGGATCGCGGTCCAGTCGCGGAAGTCGCCCTCCGGGGCACGCAGGCTCAGGACGATCGCCTTCTCGCCGAACGTGAGCCGGGAGCGGTCCAGGCGGCCGGCGAAGACGGCGTGGCCGGCGGCGCCGGTCGCACGCTCGACCTCGGACACGTCGACTGCCTGGTCGCCGGGCCGTGGCAGGTCACCGACGGGTCCGCTGGAGAACAGCCAGACCCGCCGGCGCCGCAGCTCCGGCCCGTGCCGGCGGACGAAGTCCGTCGCCTCCTTGAGCCACCTTCCGAGGTAGACGCTGCTGCCGAGCACCACGGCGTCGAAGCCGTCGACGTCGCCGCCGGGCAGCGGCCGGACGACGACGACGTGGCCGCCCGCCCGGATCTCCTCGGCGATGGCTTCGGCGATCTCAGCCGTCGAGCCGTGTTTCGATGCTGCGGTCACGAGAACCTTCATGCCGTCCATCCTCTTGCCGGCGCGGAGCGCGTGTCAGAGTCGCGGGGCCCGCCGCGACCGGGACCTAAGACCCTGCCGATCACGTGCGGCGGTTGGGCGACCTGGGAGTCGATCCGAATCACATCCGCACCGCCTGAATCAGCACCGTGCTTCTGCCCGACGGGCACCGCTCAGGCAGGCCGGCGCGGAGGAGCGCCGCGCCAGAGGCCGGGTCGAACAGGTGGAGCTCGCCGGTGTCCACGCCGAAGGTCACCTCGTCGCCTGGGGCGAGGGCGCAGTCGGCTTCGACCCGGGCCGTCCACTGGCCGGCGCCGTCGTCGGACGATGCCGCACCGGGCGCGGCGAAGAAGAGGTGCTCGGCGTTGCCGAGGAACTCTCGGCCGGTGATGGTGGCGGTCAGCTGCGGTGATCCGATGGGTGCGGGCCAGACCAACGCATGGGGCCGGATCCCGACGATCACCTCTTGGGCTGCCGCCGGCCCGGTGCCCGGCAGCGTCCACCGCGTCCCGTCCGCGAGGACCAGGACGGCGGGTTCGCCGGCGGTCAGCCGGGCGCCCCGACCTGTTGGACGCGGCCCTCGTGCAGCACGGCGATCCGGTCGCCGAGCGTCATGGCCTCCACCTGGTCGTGCGTGACGTAGACCGTGGTCGTGTGGAACCGCTCGTGCAGCCGGCGCAGTTCGGCACGCATAGCCACCCGCAGCTTCGCGTCCAGGTTGGACAGTGGCTCGTCCATCAACAGGATCCGCGGGTCGCGGACCAGCGCCCGGCCCATCGCGACCCGCTGGCGCTGGCCGCCCGACAGCGCCTTCGGCTTGCGCTCCAACAGCTCGCGAATCTCCAGCATGTGCGCGGTCTCGTCGACCCTCGCGGTGCGTTCGGCCGCCGCCACGTGCCGCAGGCGCAACGCGAAACCCAGATTGTCGGCAACGGTCATGTGCGGGTAGAGGGCGTAGTTCTGGAAAACCATCGCCACGTCACGCATCTTCGGCGGAACCCCGTCGATCTCTACGCCGTCCACCTGTACCGACCCGCTGGTGGCATCCTCCAGGCCGGCGATGATCCGCAGGACGGTGGACTTTCCGCAGCCGGACGGGCCGACCAGGACGAGCAGTTCACCGTCGCGGACCGAGAGGTCAACGCCGTCGAGCGCGACGGCTCCGCCCGGAAACACCTTGGTCACGTAGTCGAGCCGGATGCTGGTCATGGAACACCTTCTTCCGGTCGTCGAGAGGCGCGTCGAGACTCGGCCGGGGCACCGCCGTCAGCGGTGCCCCGGGTCACGAGATGGCGCTTCGCGGTCACTTGAGCCAGGGCAGCCGCTTCACGATCGGCAGCTTCTCCCAGTACCCACCGAAGCCGAGGGTCCGGCCGGCGCCGACGAGCGCGAGCCCGACGAGGACGGCGGCGAAGATCAGGTGCTCGTCCATGAACGGGTTGGTCTCCGGAGGGAGCGCGACCGACCACATCATGACGTAGAGCAGGGCACCCGAGGCCGCGGCGATGCGCATGCCGATGCCGAAGGTGAGGGCCAGCCCGATACCCAGCAGACCGAGCATGAACGCCCAGTTCGCGAAGCCGGTGCCAGCCAGGTTGTGGTAGAAGTCCGCGAACGGACCTTCCGAGCCGCTGAGGAACCCCTTGGTCGGGCTTCCGCCGTTGACCCACGAGCGCTCGCTCGGGGTGGCGAAACCGAACCCGAAGACCTTGTCCAGGAACGCCCACAGGAAGGTGAAGGCGAGGGCCAGGCGGACGCCCGCCCACATGTAGCGCGCTGCCTTCTGCGCTGTCGTCTCGGTCGACTCGTAGGTGACCGCCGGAGCGGTCGTCCGCGCGGTGTGCCGCTCTGCCATTGCGGTCATGGCCCTCCACGTCCTTTCGTTTCGGCTGCGGGTCCTGTCTGGACCCACATCGATTTCACCCCCGTGAGCGAGCCTGGAGCAGTGCCGGTGGTCCGCACCTGGGTGGGACCCCGGTCACCGCTGGACCGGGACCTTCGCCTCTGCCCGGGCCGGGAGGCGGGGGCCGAGGCTGGCGGCGACGACCAAGGAGGAGCGATGCTGCGAGTGGCGATCAACGGCCTGGGGCGAATCGGCCGGGCCTACCTACGCGTGCAGCACGATCCCGTCGAGCTGCCGCGGCAGGAGATGGGCGTCGACCTGGTGATCGAGTCGACCGGGAAGCTCCGGACCCGCGAGAGCGCCGGCGGACATCTCAAGTCGGGTGCTCGACGCGTGCTCATCTCGGCGCCGGGCAAGGGCGTGGACGCCACCTTGGTGCCGGGCGTGAACGACGGCGAATACGAACCGGTCCACCACGAGATCCTGTCGGCGGCATCCTGCACCACGAACTGCGCCGCGCCGATGGTCAAGGTGCTGCACGACACGTTCGGGGCGTTGGACTCGTCGACGGCCCGGTCGCCGACGCAGACCAGGGCCGCACCGGTCGCCGCTCGAGCAGTGCCGTCCGGAAAGCCCTGCCGGGTGGGTCCGATGGCCCTGCCGGTTCGCTCGGATGTTCCCGACGATGAGACAGCCGACCGCCGCGCCCTGAGGAGACTGCGATGACCGTCCTGAGGCATCCGATGGCCGGCTCGGCGCCCGTCGTCGGGCCGGGGACCGAGCCGCCCCGTCGTCGACCTGCGGCAGGCGCTGGCGGTCGCCGCGGGGGTCGCGGCCATCGCGGTAATCGGGGCGGCGTTCACGGCCACCCGACGCCGCGGTCTCGCCGTCGGCCCGGTGACCATGGGTCCGGGTGGGTGGGTCAGCGTCAAAGGAGCCGCCGCGCCACGGCTGCGTCCGCAAGACAAGCGGCCGTGGTGGGCCCGCCTGTTGCGGGCGCACCGGCTGGTCGTGAAGTGACCGTTCAGCCGGCGAGCAGGGCGACGATGTCGCTTCCGGTCACTATGCCGACCGGGCGCAGGCTCGCGTCGACGACGGCGACGGCGTCGACGCCGGCGCCGCGCATGAGCCGCGCGGCACGGGCGACCGAGATCCCCTCGTCGACGACCACCGCGCCCTGATCCAGCGCAGCGTCCACGGTGGTGGTGTCCAGGGCCGCCGCGTGCCGCGCCCAGGCGGCCACGATTGTCCGGTCAGCCAGCACACCACCGCAGGTGCCGTCACGGTTGACGACGACGAGATGACGTCGCCCGGCCCGCACCATCGTCCGCAGGGCCGCACCGAGCGAGGCGCTGCCGGCGACGCAGACCGGCGGTGCGCTCATGATCCGCCGTACCGGCCGCGTTCCCAACGACGGTGAGATGCCCTCCCGCCCGGTGTATATCGCCTTCATCACGGCCTCCTTCAGGGTCAGGCGTGGATGGAGCCTGTCGCGTACGGGTGGACGACCGCGACCGGGCAGCGCGCCTGGTGCACCAGCGCCTGGCTGACCGATCCCAGCAACAGCCCGGAGATACCGCCGCGGCCACGAGAGCCGACGACCGCGAGGCTCGCGTTGGAGGACGCGTCGACCATCGCCCGGTCCACGACCGACGCGGGGCGCACCTGGCAGCGAACGTCGACCAAGGGGTACTTGTCGGTCCACGGCGCCACGACGGTCTCCAGCATCGACTCCGCGAGCCACGCGGGTTCGACGCGCTCGTCGGCGACGTGCACGGCCAGCAGCGGCAGCGCGCGCCGGGCCGCCTCGTCGAACGCGAAGGCGAGTGCCGGCAGGCAGCCGGCCGAGCCGTCGACACCAACCAACACCGGGGCGGCGGCCTGCCGTTCGGTGATGGGCCGGAAGATCACGACCGGCCCGCTGGCCCGGGCCGCGACCTGGCTCCCGACGGAACCGACCAGCAGCTCGGCGCATCCGCCTATCCCGCGATGCCCGACCACGACGGCCTCGGCACCACGCGAACGTTCGATCAAGGCGGGTGCGGCACCGGCGGCGACCTGTTCGGTGGCCGTGTCGAGGCACGGAAACTGCCGCGCCACACCACTGGCCACCCGGGCGAGCAGGTTGGCGCCGTCGGCGCGCGGATCGGGCAGCGCCGGCGTGTACGGGCTGACGCCGGCGGCGCCGTATCCGAGCGGGTGGACGTAGCCGTGCACGATCAGCAGTGGTGCCAAGCGCCGGCTGGCCAGCTCGGCCGCGTAGCGAGCGGCCGCGATGCTCGCGGGCGAACCGTCGACACCGACGACAACGGGCTTGTCCATGGTGACCTCCCAACACTGGTCAGGGCAGGCGGAGCTGGCGCAGGACCGGGTCCGGTTCGGCGTCCACTGTTCGCAGGCGCAGCTTCGCGTCGACCGCCACCACGCCGTCCGCTCGGGCCACCACGGGGTTCAGATCGAGCTCGGCCACCTCGGGCAGGTCTTCGGCGAGTCGGCCGAGGCGGAGCAACAGATCCTCGAGGGCGCCGGTATCCACCGGCCGGCTGCCCCGGAAACCGGTCAGCAGGCGGGCCGCGCGCAACGACCGCCACATCCGGCGGGCGTCCAGGTCTGTCATCGGGACCAGCCGCAGCACGCGATCGTCGAAGAGGTCGGTCTGCACTCCGCCGAGCCCGGTCATGACCACGGAACCGAACAGGTGATCGTGGACCACTCCGGCGACGAGCTCCACGCCGGCGACCGCCATCGGCTGGACGAGGGCGCCCCGCGCCGGGTCACCGGCCGCCGTCACCGCGCGATAGGCGGCGCGGACGTCGTCCTCTCCCGTCAGGTGCAGGTGGACCCCGCCGACATCGGTCTTGTGGACCAGCTGCGGGTCAGCCGATTTGACCGCCACCGGATAGCCGGCCGCACGTGCCGCTCCGACCGCGCTGTCCTCGTCGGTGACCGCCGTCGAGTTCAGCAGAGGTATCCCGTAGGCACGCAGGATCTGCTCCGCGACCGGGTACGGCTGCCAGCCGCCGCCAACGGCGAGAGCGCCTTCGACGGTGGCCCGGGCCGCCTCGAAGTCGATGCCCGGAAGGTCGGGCTGGAGGCCCAACGGCTCTCGCCGCCAGTCCGCGTAGCGCACCGCGTGGTCGAGCGCGCGGACCGCTTGCTCGGGCAGGTCGAAGACCGGGATGCGGCGCGCGCCGAGCACCCTGGGGGGAGCTTCGAGGCCGACGACAACGGCCGCGGCGGCCAGGTCCGTGGCGGCGTCCACGATCGGTGTGAGCGCGGCCAGGATGGCCGAGACGTCGTTCGCGCGGGTCGCGGCGACCACGAACAGCAGGAGGTCCACCTCGCCGCTGTCCACGAGCGTGCGCGCCGCCGACGCGAACGCCTCGGGGGTCGCCGCGGCTCCCAGGTCCAGCGGGTTGTCGTGGGTCGCCGCCTGAGGCGCGAGGTGGCGCAGCAGGTCGTGCAGCTCGGGCGTCGGTGCCGGCACGGTCAGCCGTCCGCCGGCGGCGGCGTCGGCGGCCATCACGTTGAAGCCGCCGGCATTGCCGAGCACGGCCAGCCGTCCACCGCGCGGCAACGGCTGGTCGACGAGCACCCGTGCCGCGTCCAGCAGCTCACCGATGTTGTCGACGCGGATAACGCCCGCTTGCGCGAACAACGCGCTGACGGTGGCATCCGGCGCGGCCGCCGCCGCGGTGTGGGAGGCGCCGGCACGCTGACCGGCGGCGGAGCGGCCGCTCTTGACCGCGAGCACGGGCTTGCGACGGGCCAGTGCCCGCGCGAAGCGGGCGAACTTGCGCGGGTTGCCGAACGACTCGAGATACAGCGCCACCGCGCTGGTGTGTGGGTCGTCGAACCAGTACGAGATCAGATCGTTGCCGCTGACGTCGGCCTTGTTCCCCAACGACACGAAGGTGGAGATGCCGCAACCGGAACGAGTGGCGTGGTCAAGCAGTGCGATGCCGACGGCGCCGGACTGGGAGGCGACGGCGAGGCCACCGGGCAACGGATGACCGGGTACAAAGCTGGCGTTCAGCCGGACCTTCGCGTCGGTGTTGAGAATCCCGATGCAGTTGGGGCCGACGAGGCGGATGCCGTGCCTGCGCGCGAGGTCCACCAGCGCGGCCTGCCCCTGCCGGCCGTCCGCTCCGACCTCCCCGAAGCCCGCGCTGAGCACCACGGCCGCGCGGGCGCCAGCCACGGCGGCATCGGCGATGACACCGGGGACGGCGCTCGCCGGGACGGCCACCACGACGAGGTCGACCGGACCCGGCAGCGTCCGCAGCGACGGGTAGGCCCGGACTCCGGCGACCTCGGTGGCGTGCGGGTTGACGGCGTACACCACGCCCGTGTACCCGGACTCCGTCAGGCCGCGCAGCGTCTCATGTCCTACCCCGCCGGGCGCGCGTCCGGCACCGATCACCGCGACCGAGCGCGGACACAGCAGCGGCAGCAGTGACGCGTGCCCGGACTGCCGATCGCGAGCGTCGACGGCGTCGCGGTCCTCAACAGTCGGCAGGCCGACGTCCAACACGCCGTCGGCGAACCGGGTGAACACCCGACCGCTGAGGTCCCGGGCCACCCGGATCATCGACCCGTTGGTGGGAAGAACCTCGCCGAGCAGCTCGTCGACGCCCTCCTTGCGCGCGACGGCGGCGAGATGCTCGAGCAGCAGCGTGCCGATGCCCCGGCCGTGCTCGGCGTCGCCGACGAACACCGCGAACTCCGCACGCCGGTCCGCCGGGCTCGTTCGTTCGAACGACGCCACCCCGACCACCTGGCCGGCCAGCTCGGCCACTACCGCCGCGTGGCACGGTCCGGGCGTTCGGCAGAGCCGCCGCACCTCAGTCATGATCGTCGACTCGCCGGCCAGCCCGAAGAAGCGCATCCGCAGGTTGTCGGGATCGGCGCTCGCGTACATCGTCCGTAGCGCGGGTTCGTCCTGCGGGAGGGCCGGGCGGATCCGGACGATCCCGCCGTCGGCGGTCAGCGCGTCGACGCCGCCGTGAACGGCGGCGCGGGGCGCATCGGCGATGTCGGTCACAGAAGCCCTCCTCAGAGCGGCGGCGACGTTCCTTCCAAGCCAATGCCTGCCCACCCCGGTTCGGCAGGGCCGACCGGCCCGCCCGTGGTCCGCAGAGGTCCCGTCGATCACTCCTGCGGCGGCACGGGCCGACGGCGGGACCATCGGCCCTCCGGTCAGGGTCGTTGGCGCCTGCCCGACCGCTGCCGGCGGGCCGACACTGCGAGGCAGGAGCGGCATCAGGGAGGACGAGATGACGGAGAGCTATCTGATCGTGGTCGGTGTCGACGGCTCCGAAGGCGGACGCCGCGCGCTGGCCTGGGCCGCGCAGGAGGCCGCCGACCGCGGCGGCGCGGTGCAGGCCGTCATGGCCTGGCGTTGGGACGGCGTGGAACTCGACCCGCACACCGTGCGGCCGGACGAAACCCGTCAGCACGCCGAGCGGGTGCTACAGCAGGAGATCGCGGCGCTGACGGCTCAGCACGGCAGCACCCACCCGGTGGCCGCCGAGGTTGTCGAAGGACGGGCGGCGCAGGTGCTGGCGGACGCGGCGCGAGCCGCGGATCTTCTGGTGCTGGGCAGCCACGGACACAGCCGCCTGCACCACACGGTGCTCGGATCGGTCAGCGAGGAGGTCATCCGACTGGCGCCCTGCCCGGTCGTCGTGATCCCGATCCCCGTGCCGGCGTCGTCGTCGGCCGAACCGGCGGTCCGCGCGTAGCCGGACAGTCACCGGTGACGGGAGCGATCCGATGCTGACCATCTCCGTACCGGCGACCGACGTGGCACCGCCCGGCGGCATCACCGAAGAGGCAGCCGGGCGGCACCTGCGCGACGAGGGACCCAACCTCCTCGATGCCGCCCCCGCTCACCGGTTGAGCACGCGCGTGGCGCGCCAGCTCACCGATCCGCTCGTCGTGCTGCTCATCGCCGCCGCGGTGGTCACCGCCGTCCTTGGCGACTATCCCGACACCGCGGTCATCGCCCTGGTCGTCATCGTCAACACCGGCATCGGCGTATGGCAGGAGGTCCGCGCCGACCGGGCCATCGCCGCGCTCGACGGTCTCGCGGCGCCGACCGCCCGCGTCGTTCGGGACGGCGTCGACCGGATCGTCCCGGTGTCCGAGGTCGTGCGCGGCGACAGGGCCTTGCTCGCGGCGGGCGACATCGTCCCGGCCGACATCGCACTGGACGGCACCTACCGTCTGCGACTCGACGAGTCCGCGATGACCGGCGAGGCCCAGCCCGTCGACCGCGAAGCCGGCCAGGAAGTGAGTGCGGGAACGGTGGTCGTCGCTGGCCGCGGCGCCGGGACCGTCGTGCGTATCGGGTCCGCCAGCGCGCTCGGCCGGATCGTCGGGCTGGTCCGGGGCACTCGCCCGGGACCGACGCCGCTGCAGCGCCGCCTCGCACGGCTCGGACGTGTGCTGGGCGTCGCCGTGCTGCTGATGTCCGCGGTCGTGTTCGTGCTGGGACTTCTGACCGGGCGGGGAACGGTGGAGATGGCGGTCACCGCCGTCAGTCTGGTGGTGGCGGCCGTCCCGGAGTCGATGCCGGCCGTGGTGACGCTGGCGTTGGCCCTCGGCGCGCGACGGATGGCACGGGCAAAGGCGATCCCGCGCCGGCTGCGGTCCGTCGAGACCCTCGGGTCGGTGACGGTGATCGCCGCTGACAAGACCGGGACGCTGACCGAGGGACGGATGGCTGTCCAGGAAGCCGTGACCAGCGACGGCGGATACGTGATCCACGGCCACGGATACACGCCCGAAGGCCATGTCAGCAAAGACGGCAAGATCGTGGTGCCCGACACGGATCTCGGTCCTGACCATCACCTCGAACGTCGTCTACGGCCGGCACACCGGGAACACTCCTGACGGACGCCGCGCCGGCGAGCCGTTCGCCCCGGGCGCCAACCCGATGGCAGCGCTAGGGAGCCGCAAGCGGCTTCGCAATGGTCGTTCTTGGTGCGACGGCAACTGTCTTCGAACGGACGCCGCTAACTGCTACGGACTTCGCCGTGCACCGGACCGCACTGCTGACCCAGAGCATGCTCTTCCTCGCCGGCGCCGCGGCGAGCCTCTGGTTCCTCGGCAGTCTGCGCAGCCACCTCGTCAGGTTCGAGCGGGGACCTGGACAGCTGAGCACGGTGGCCTTCGGCGCTGGCATCGCGTGGGTGGCTGTCAACTTGGTGGCCCAAGCCTTCCAGATCGGCCTGGCCAACGATCCCGGCGGTGAGGCGTCGGTGGCGCTAATCGAGGCAACCGCTGCGCTTTTCACCGTCGCGAATCTGCCGCTGGCGATGATGCTGGCCGCAGCCGGCATCGTGTCGCTGCATCATCGAGCTTTCCCGGTCTGGGTCGGCTGGCACTGATCGCAGCCTGCGCCCAGGCCGCTCTGTCGACAGGGTCAGTCGTACGAGACGGCCCACTCGCAACGGACGGTTGGTTGAGCTTCGCGTTGTATCCCTTCTTCCTTGTCTGGCTTGTTCCGGCCACCGTGGTCATGGTCCGTTGCGCCGGAGCGCCCGACGTCCCTCGGTCGAGAGATCTGCCGCGAACAGATCAATCCGTCCACTGAGTCGCGCAACACCTCGGAACGGCGATGGTCCCCTTGAGGGCAGCGACCCTGTTCGTGGTCGTCGCGTCCCAGGTGCCGAAATCCGCGACGACATCGGCGACGTCCTCGGCGTCGTGCCGTTCTACTTGATCTTCCTCGTGGTGATGGCGTTCGCCGGGCTGAGCGGCGGCCGGCTCTTCCGGCTCGGCACCGGACCCGCCCGAGCCGTGGTCTTCACCGGTGCGACCCGCAACTCCCTGATCGTCCTGCCTTGGCGCTGGCCCTCCCGGACCAGTCCGCCATCGCCGCCGCGGTCGTGGTCACCCAGACACTCGTCGAGGTTCTGGGCATGGTCGCGTACGTGCGGCTCGTGCCACGCCTCGTCCCGGCCGCCGACGTGGCGTCCTCGACCCGTTAGCGACCCTTCGCGAGAATGACGGCGGCGGCGATGAGGCAGGCGGCTCCGACGGCTATGAGGACGGGTGCATAGCCGCCGCTTACGGCGAGCAATGCGGCCGCGCCGAGGGGGGCGGTCGCCTTCGCCAGAGTTACGGGTGCGACGAGGGTGCCGGCGATCGTGGCGTACGCGGTGGTGCCGTAACGGTCAGCGAGCATGGCCGGTGCGGCGAGGCTGGCGACACCGAAGCCGATGCCGAAGGCGGTCACGCCGGCGGCGGCACCCAGCCGGGTGCTAGCGATGACCGGAAGCGCGAGCGCGGCGACGGCCTGAGTCGCGAAGATCGTGGCTACCAGCGCGGTAAGGGACAGTCGTCGTTGGGCGCCGGTGAGCAGCAGGCGGCCGGTGACGGACAGGATGCCGAGCAGGCCGGCGATGGTGGCCGCGAAGGTCGCGGGGTGGCCGGCGGAGGTGAGGAAGCCGACGAGGTGGACGGTCATGGTGCTCATCGCGGCGCTGTGTGCGACGAACGCGATGGCGAGGAACCAGAAGCGTGGGTCGCGTCGAGCGGCCCGGGCCAGGTCCGCTCGTGCCGCATCGACCGCGGGGCGCTCGGCGCTGTACGCAGCGGGTGGTCGGCGAACGACCGCGGCGTGCAACGGGATCGCGGTGACCGCGTACAGGCCGGCGAGTACGAGCAGGGTGGTGCGCCAGCCGTGGCGGCTGTCGAGGTATCCGGTCAGCGGCATGAAGATGGTGCTGGCGAACCCGGCCACGACGATCATGGTCAGGAGGGCTCGTGACCGGCGCTCCGGGTCGAACCAGGACACGATGACCGCGGTCGCGGGTTCGTAGAGGGCCATGGCCATCGCGACGCCCAGGCCGGCGAAGACGACGTACATCTGGGCGACGGTGCGCACCTGGGACCAGGCGACGAGCAGCAGGGCGCCGGCTATCGCTCCGGTGGTCATGATCGCGCGACCGCCGTGACGGTCGAGCCACCGTCCGACGGGTACGGCAGCTGCGGCCCAGGCGAGGATCGCGGTAGTGAGGGCGCCGGTGACGGCGGCGGGTGAGGTGTGCAGGTCGGCGGCGATCGGGTGGAGCAGGACGGCGAAGGCGTAGTAGAGGGTGCCGTAGCCGACAGTCTGGGTGATCGCGAAGGCGGCGACGATCCGCCAGCCGTGGAAAGCCCGCCCCTGGCCGCCGACCCTGGGGTCGGCGGCCGTGCGGGTTGGCGTGGTCATCGGTTCAGTTGCAGCAGCTGCCGGCCTGGTCGGAGCCGCTGGTCTCGGTGACGGAGATGAGGGTCAGCGGTGCGCGAAGCAGCCCGCCGGAGATTCCGGTGGCGAGGCCTCGACCGGCAGGCTCCGCTGTCGCCGGAGCGCTGGTGCCGCAGCACCCGCCGCCGCCGGTGATGGTGTCGTCGTCGAGGACCGGGTTGCTGTTGCAGACGCCGGTCTCGGGCAGGTCCAGTTGGACGTCGCGGGCGGCGGCCCAGTCACCGGCCAGCGCGGCGACAACGGAGCGGGCCTGTTCGTAGCCGGTGGCCAGCAGGAAGGTGGGTGCGCGTCCGTAGCTCTTGACGCCGATGGCGTAGAAGCCGGGTTCGGGGTGGGCGAGCTCGTCGGCGCCGTGCGGTGGGACGGTGCCGCAGGAGTGTTCGTTGGGGTCGATCAGTGGGGCAAGGGCGCGGGTCGAGCCGAGGATCGGGTCCAGGTCCAGCCGGAGCTCGGAGACGAAGGTGTGGTCGGGACGGAAGCCGGTCGCCGACACGATGCGGTCCGCGGTAATGGTCGCTCGGCCGCCGGACACCGTCACCTGGCCTTCGGTCGCTTCGACGCTCCGCACGGCGAAGCCCGTCACCAGCTCGATCGTGCCGTCGTCCACAAGGGAGTGCAGCCGCGATCCGAGGGCGCCGCGGGCGGGTAGGGCGTCATCGGCTTCACCGCCGTAAGTGCGCGCCGGGCTCGTCGAGCGGATCGCCCACACAACGCTCGTGCCGGGAACCTGACGAGCCAGCTCTGACAGGGAGAGCAGGGTGTTGGCGGCGGAGTGGCCGGCGCCGACGACCAGGGTCCGCTTGCCAGCGAACCGGTCGCGGTCGGTACCCAACACATCAGGCAGGGCGTGCTCCACGTACGCGGCCGCCTGGTCCTCGCCGTGGGCCAGGATCCCGGACGCGCCCAGGACGTTGGGTGTCGTCCAAGTGCCGGAGGCGTCGATGACGGCGCGGGCCAACAGGTCGTCGCCGCCGGCAAGGCGTACCAGCAGTGGCGTGGTCGCGCGGTCTGAGGTGCGGACGCGGTCCATCCCCAGCCGGGTCACGGCGACCACTCGCGAGTCGTAGCGGATGTACGGCTTGAGCGCGGGCAGGTCCGCGAGCGGACGGAGGTAGTCGTCGGCGAGCTGCGCGCCGGTAGGCAACACGTCCAGGTCCGGCTCGACCCAACCGGCGTCGGCCAGCAGCCGGCGTGCGGCGGAGTCCACGTTGTATCGCCATGGCGAGAACAGGCGCACGTGGCCCCACTGCCGGACTGCCGAGGCGGGGGCGTCGCCGGACTCCAGCACGACGAACGGGATCTCGCGCTCGGCGAGATGGGCGGCGGCGGCCAGGCCGACCGGTCCACCACCGATGACGACCACGGGTAGGTCGTCGAACGACGTACTCACGATGTCTCCTTGTCTTGAAGCTAATCGAATCAACTGGTCAGACTTCGGCGTCTGGGTTCTGGCGACGCGGGGTCTAGATGATGGCGGGGCTGCGGCGTTCGAGCAGGATCACGTCGCGCCACCGGCCGTGATGGCGGCCGACCCGCTCTCGCGTGCCGATGGTGCGGAACCCGGCCCTGCGGTGCAGGGCGAGGCTGGAAGCGTTCTCGGGAAAGACGCCCGACTGGATTGTCCACACGCCTGCGGCTTCCGTCGAGGCGATGAGGGCCGCCAGCAGCGATCGGGCGACACCTTTGCCGCTGGCGGTGGGGTCGACGTAGACGGAGTGCTCGACGACCCCCGCGTAGACCAGTCGGCTCGAGACCGCGGACACGGCGACCCAACCGACGACGGCCCCGTCGTCATCGACGGTGACGAGTCGGTGCTCGGGCAGTCGTGCGGCGTCGAAGGTCGCCCAGGCCGGTGCGGTCACTTCGAAGCTGGCGTGACCGGTGTCGAGGCCGGCCTGGTAGATGCGCAGGACCGCGTCGGCGTCGGCGGGCTCCATCGGGCGGATCAGCATTCGCAGCCTCCTGCCGGGGTCGGAGCGGGCCGGCCCATGACGACGTCGGCCGCTGATGGGAAGCAGTCCACGCAGTTCTGGTTGATGCGGTAGTGGCGGGCGTTGCCGACCGGTTCGACCCGGACGAACCCGACCTCGGTGAGCACCTTGAGGTGTTGCGACACCGTTGACTGGGCCAGCCCCACCGCTTCGACGAGCTCGCCGACCGGCATCGGGCGTGCTTGCCGCGCCAGGTACTCGACGATCTGCACCCGGGTCGGGTCGGCCAGGGCACGAAACCATGACGCGTACGTCGTAGCTGTCGCCCGGTCGAGGAGGTCTGACACGTTCCACCAGCTTCATCGTCTATCGCCGATCAACGATGAAAGTTTAGTCGCATCCGACGCGGCCAGCCACCCAGTCGCGACGACGAGCCGGCAGATCGCGACCATCGTCTCCGGCTCGACGCGGTCGGCGGTGTCGGCCGGGCTGTGATAGCCCGCCATGCCCGCGCCGATCCCGACCGTTGCCAGACCAACCGCGGCATATCGGCGGTTGTCGGAGGCGACCGGCCCAGCCGTCAGCGGCAGCCCGGTGTGCCGCGCGGCCCGGTCGAGCACTGCGAGGAGCCCGTGGGCAGGGCCGCCCGCCTCGACGGCGGCGGCCTCGTGCAGGCATCCTGCGCCGTCGACGTTGATCACCAGTGGTTGGTCGTCCGTAGCACGAAGCTGCCCGGCATGGTGGGCCGATCCGAGGGCGCCGGTCTCCTCGCCGTCGACGAACGCCACGGAGAGTCCAACGTCGGAGGGGAGGCCCGCAGCGAGGATCCGAGCGGCTTCGCAGACGACGGCGACGCCGCTCCCGTTGTCGGCCGCCGCCGGTTGACGCAGACCCGGGTGATGGCCCACTCCGTCGTAGTGGGCCGTCAGCAACAGATCCACGCCACGAGGTGTGGCAGTGCGCAGACGACCGTGGACGTTGGCGCCGGTCACGTCCACCCGGCGGATCGGCGAGCTCGCCGACCAGCTCGCGGCACCGCCGCCGACTGCCGCGACCAGCCGCTCGTGCAACTCGGTGGCGACGCTGAGGACTGGTAGCCGACCGGGGTTTGGCCCCGCCAGCATCGTGAAGTGCCAGCCGTCCCCGTCGACGGCCCGGCCGACCAGGAGCCCGAGCGCGCCGGCGGCGTGCTCGTAGGCGTCGGCGAGGGCCATCGCGGCCGGCACGAGCAGCCATCGCCCGGTCGGGTCGTCGGCGCCGGCCAACCCCAGCGGCCCCCGCTTCGGCTGATCGCCGGCGTCGACTGAAGCGAGATGGACACTGAAGTCTCGGCCGAACGTCAGCCGGTGCGCGATGTCTCCGTCGTTCCACTCCGCGATGGGCGCGGCATAGACGTCGGGAACCGCCCGCACAGGGAACGTCTCGGTCGTCACCGTCGCGCCGATGCCCTCCAGCTGGCGTGCGAGCCAGGCACGTGCGGCGGCGCCACCCGGCGTGCCGACCCGTCGGCCTTCGAACGGATCGCCAGCCAAGGTCGCGACCGTGGCGACCATCCGCTCGCCCGACACCTCGGCCAGGAGCCGGTCGAGAGCGGCCGGCTCAGATCCGGTTGTCATCCGCAGCAGCCCGATCCGCTCGCGACGGCGTCAGCCTTGGCCGCAGTGCCGCAGCACGAGCTCTCCGCCTTCGCCTCGGCCGCCGTGCCACAACACGTCGTGGCTGCCCCGTCGGGCTCCGGCAGGGACAGGTTCGCCTGAGGAGGGTTGCCACAGCAACCGCCCGTGCCGGCTACGGACAGCGCGGCGGCGGGGTCGCCGGTGAATCCGCCGCCGTTCTTGGTCTCGGTCATGATCAGTCTCCTTCTTCGGCGTGGTCTCAGCGCGGTCCGATGACCGCAGCGATGTGGGCCCTGTTCTGGTCGAGGCGTCGCCGGGCGCGCTCGTCGGCGGTGCTGACCTCGGTGCAGCTGTCGCAGAACCGAACCCCCGCCTCAGCGGCGGGACGGCGACCAATACGGAACATGGCGTGACTCCTTCACCAGGCTGTCTCGAAGTCCTTCGAAGTAGATGAACTTCTAAACAGAAGAGTTGCACGCTGTTTCGAGATCTGTCAACCTAGAAGCATGTCTAAGCAAGCGGCGCTGCCGGTGATCGACCTCAACGCGGGCACGCCGTGCTGCCCACCCCTCGCGGTGAGCCGAATACCGGCCGAGACGGCGTCCGTCCTCGCGCCGGCCTTCAAAGCGCTCGGCGATCCGGTCCGGCTGCAGCTGATGTCGATGATCGCGTCAGCCGAGGGCGGCGAGGCCTGCGTCTGCGACCTGACCCCGGCGTTCGAGCTGTCCGGGCCGACGATCTCGCACCACCTCAAAACCCTGCGCGAAGCCGGCCTCATCGACGGCGAACGTCGCGGAACGTGGGTCTACTACCGAGCCCGGCCAGGCATCATGCGTCAACTCGCCGCACTGCTCGTCTTCGACGAAGCCCCAGCCGTCCAGGCGGTGTGACCCGGCGCGAACCGTTCCTACGATGAATGGGTGACGGCGCCGCCGGACGTCCTGGTGGTCGGTGGCGGACCCACCGGGCTGGCGATGGCTGCCCTGTTGATCGCCCAAGGAGCTCGGCCGCGCATCGTCGACCGCAACTTCGACCGGGCGCGTGAGTCACGGGCGCTGGCGATCCAGCCCCGCACGCTGGAGGTTCTCGCGGGCCTCGGGGTCTCTGACGAGTTGGTCCGCCAGGGCAACCCGAACGTCCGGCTCCTCATCCACGCCGGGCGCAGGACAGTCCCGCTCCCCATGTTCGACCTCGGGTTCGCGGACACGCGATACCCGTTCCTGCTGTTCCTGTCGCAGGCGCACACCGAGCAGGTGCTCATCGATCACCTCCGCGCTCACGGCGTCGAGGTCGAACGCGGAGTCGAGCTGACCAGCCTCACCCAGGACACCGCTTCGACAACGGGGACGTTGCGGCACCGCGACAGCGCCATCGAGCACCTCGAGGTGCCGTATGTCGTCGGCTGCGACGGTGCTCGCAGCACCGTCCGCGAACTGGCGGGTATCGCGTTCGAGGGCAGCTCGTATCCGCAGACCTTTGTCCTGGCCGACCTCGACGCCGACGGCCTCGATGCGGGCATCGCGCACGTCTTCGTCTCAGCCCGCGGCATGCTGTTCTTCTTCCCGCTCGTCTCACCCGCGGCCTGGCGCGTGCTGGCGATGAGGCCGCGCGCCGAGTCGGCCGCGCCGGGCGCGACTGTGACGTTGAATGACGTTCAAGAGCTGGCGAACCAGTACACCGACGGAGCCGTCCACCTTCGAGATCCGGTGTGGATGACGAACTTCCGGCTCCACCACCGAGCCGCGTCGCGCTACCGAGCCGAACGGATCTTCCTGGCCGGCGACGCCGCCCACATCCACTCACCGGCCGGAGCGCAAGGCATGAACACCGGTATCCAGGACGCCGCGAACCTGGCGTGGAAGCTCGCTTACGCCCTGTCCGGCCAAGCTCCTGACCGCATTCTGGACAGCTACGGCACCGAACGGGCACCCGTCGGCCGGACAGTCCTGCGGATGTCCGACCGCGCCTTCACCATCGCGACCTCGACCAACCCGCTCGTGCGTTTCGCGCGCGCCCGGGTCGCCCCCACGATGCTGCCGCTGGCGGCGAAGATCTCCCGGGGGCGAGGAGCCATCTTCCGGACGGTCTCCCAACTGAACATCAGCTACCCGCACAGCCCGCTTTCGACGTCTGGGCCGGCAGGTTCCTCCCGCTGCGCCGCAGCCGGCGACCGCCTGCCCGACGCACCGCTCGCATCTGGCTCCACCCCAAGCACGTTGCACGGTCTCACTGCGGCGCCGGGATGGCATCTCCTCCTGTGCGGAGCTGGTTGGCCGGCTGAGCCGAGCCCACCGCGGCTCAGCGTCCACCGTCTCGATCGACCGACGGCGGCCGCGCTCGACCGCCTTCGGGTCCATGAGCCGACCGCCATCCTGGTACGACCTGACGGGCACATCGGCTACCGGGGCGGGACCGACATCAACGCTCTGCGCGCGTATCTCGATCAGTGGCTTCCCGGCACACGACTCCCGTAGCGTCTGCATTCGTGCTTTCCGCGCCACGGCTCGGCACCGTCCGAGCGTCGTTGCCCTTGGCATTCGCGGGCGGCGCTGCCGTCGGGGTCCTCGGCGGCATGATCGGCCTCGGCGGAGCCGAGTTCCGGCTGCCCCTGCTGATCGTGCTGTTCGGTTTCGCCGCGTTGCAGGCCGTCATCGTCAACAAGGCGCTGAGCCTGATCGTGGTGCTGACCGCGCTACCCGCACGCTCGGTCGCAGTCCCGTGGTCGACCCTGACCCCGCACTGGGACGTCGTACTGTTCGCACCGGCCAGCCCTTAGCTTGACCGGCAATGCGGCGCGGGGCCGCCAACGTGGATTGTCGGCGGCCCCGGCCTGTGCTACTCCCCGATGGCGCGCTCGAGGAGGGTGCGGTGACGGATCATCCAGGCTCCGGCACGGGCCCGCCAGGCCAGCGCCCACAGGGGTGCCGGATCACTCGATGACGGAGTGATGTGGGCGCGGGTCGCTTCGGCCGCGGTGTCGCGGACGGCGAACTCGATCATCCGGCTGATCAGGCCGGCGCGATCGGTGGCAGCCAGTTCGTATCCGTCCAGGAACAGCCGTAGCTGTCTGGCGCGGATCACCGGGTCGGGCAGGTGGTTGCGTTCGGCGACGTCGTCGTCGTGGAGTTGGGCGTGCCACCACGCGGCGGCGACGACCTCGTCGAGCCGGTCGACCGGGCCCGCCAGGGTCCAGTCGATGAACGCCACCGGTGCACCGTCGCGGGCGACGGTGTGCCAGGGGCCGGCGTCGCAGTGCCCGACGACGGAGTCCGGGCCGTGGTGGTGCATCCACCACGGTTGCCATACCGCGTCGGGCGGGGGTACGAAGCCGGCTGTGGCGGTGTGCAGGTCACGCAGCAGCCTGCCGACCTGCCACACCCCCTCGTCCGACCAGGCGTGCGGGTGGGCGAAGTCGCCCTCGATCCAGGTGAGTACCTCGTTGCCGTCGGGGTCGATGCCGTCCCCGACCACTCGGGGAGCGCCGGCGAATCCGACCTCCTCCAGGTGGCGGAGCAGCGAATGAACGGTGCTGGTCCACGGCCCGGCGGGGCGCCTGACGGTCCCACCGGAACGCACGACGTGACTGGGTCCTCCTTCGGCCGCGCGCAGCGGTTCGAAGGACGATGCGGAAACCACGATTTCTCCTCGTGTCAGCGTGATAGAGCTGGGTGATGCGGCGCCGAACTAGGGCGCCGTCAGCCGACCCGCAGAGACGATCCGCGGGCGGGAACCCGCCACGACGTGGAGAAGCCGAGCAGAAGGTCAGCTCGCGACGAGCTCCGTTGTCGTGGCGGTGGCAGCTACCTCGCTGAGAACCATGTGCGCCATCTCAACCTCCTCGCGCTCGCGAATGACGGACACGCTAATCGGTCCGCCCCGATCGCACTACCGACTTTCGACGAACACAATGGTCGGCTGCCAGGTGCGGAAACCCTGACAGCCGACCACATCGTGCCTAGGGGATGATGTCGATCCGGTCGCAGCCGTAGAAGCTCGTTCGCGTCGACGGGCCGCTGGTGAACTTGCCGAAGACACAGGCCGTCGTGTCCGTTGCCGTCACGGCGTTGCGGGCCGGTCCGAAGTTGAGGAGTGCGTCCCAGTCGAGGTCGATCGTTCGCTCGTTGGGCTCCAGCGACAGCACCTTGACGAACCTGTTGTTGATGTCCCGCACGCCGAGACCGCGCTGTAGGAGGTCCGGCGAGCCGAATCGGGTCTCGCTCGCGACGATCGTGGTCGCGTCGAACGCGAGCGGGTTGCCGTACTCACCGGCCCGCGTGGTGAGCACCGCGGTCGGCACGACGGGTGCGTGCAGGCTGATCCAGTTCAGCGGGCTGCCGGGGTGGATGTTGATCGTGACCGGCACCGCGCAGTCGAGCGTGAGGCGCGCGGTCCGCTGGTTGTTGTCGGCACGCGCGTCGACGACGGACGCCCGCCGCGGACTCACACTGGTGGTGAAGTCGAGCGTGCGTGGTCCAGGTTGGACACACGTCACCGTGTACGTCTTCTCCAGCCGCTGCGGCGTGCCCACCGCGAGGGTGGCCGGCGTCGTGTCCGGGGCGCTGGGGGTGACGGTGATGCCGGCGCCGGCGACCACCGCGCGTTCCACCTTGGCCTCGGTCGGGCCGTCGGGCCCGGCGTTGGCGACCGTGCTGGCCACCGTGATGGTCACCGGCCGGCCGAGCACGCCGAACAGTGGCCCGGGTGCCGCGACCGCGTCGACCGACAGGTCGCTCTCCCGGCAGTCCGGGTCGTTCGGGTTCGCGACGCAGTAGTCGCGGACCGCCGCCGTCGTGTCGACCGTGGCCACCGTGGCGCCGGCCGCGCTGGCCAACGTGATCTGCTCGACCCGACTGTCGTACGGCACGAGCACGTAGGCACGTCCGGCCTGGCCGGTGAAGCCCGCGTGCTCCGCGTACGCTAGAGCCGGGTTCGGCATCGTCGTGGAGCGCAGCACCGCACCGTCCGCGATGCTGGACACCGTCAGGTCCGGCTTCAGGAACGCCGTGCCCGGTGTGGCCACATTGGCCACCACGACGCCGGCCGGCGTGCCGGCGACCGCTGACTGGAAGTCGATCGTGGCGACGAAGCTGCGGGCGTTGTCGACGTATTCGGGCTGCGGCGCCGGCGCGCTCAGTTTGCCGGGAACAGCCTCCGCGGTCGCGTGGAGGGCGCCGATCGTCAGGGCGACGACACCGATCATCAGCATGGGTACGCGTTTGCGCATCGTGGGCCCCCTCAGCACCTTGCCTGGTCGCATTGACCGAACACGAAGTCCATGCGTCTGCGGTCGGCTCGCCGGGCGAACCGGTTGTCGTTCATCAGGTCGTTGGACGCGGGGTCCGAGACCCAGAAGTCCGCGTTGGTGTCGGTGTCGAACACCGAGTCCATGCCGCGGCAGTCGGCGGCGACACCACCGAGGCTCCCGACGTCGTTGACGCACGCGTTGTTGCTCAGGTAGACGTTCGGGACATCCGCGGTCTGGAAGTATCCGCCGTCGCAGCAGTACTCGTCGGCCAGGCCGAAGCCCGCGTGGCCGACCTCGTGGATGAACACGCCGTTCTCACCGGCCTCCGCGCTGAGCACGCCGCCGAAGGCGCATTCCCGCAACGTGTTCGTGTTGCCGGGTGGCGGGGTCGTGGGATGCAGGATCGCGCGGACGTTGGCGAACCCGTAGTCGACGCCGAGGTTCGCCGGGGGTTGATGCTGGCAGGTGTCGTCGATGCCGTCGCCGCCCCGCAGGTCCCGGAACCCGCCCGTGGCCGCGGGATCGCGGGCGATCCAGACGTTGATGCCACCCTGGTTGTCCAGCACGCGTTGCTCGCGCATGAGCTCGGCGACCGCGGCGCCGGCGTGGTTGAGGAAGTTGGCGTCCTTCGGCCCGCTGTAGACCGGGAAGGTCAGCAGGCTGGTGTTCGACGGGTTGTTCGGTTGGCTGCGCACGTTGATCGTCGCCGGGAACAGGACGACGTCCAGCGCGTTCTCGCGGTTGCCCGACAGCAGCACGGGTACGGCGCGCCCCTGCGGCGGATCGCCGACCTGCACCGTGTGCCACCCGGAGTCGACGGACTCCAAGCGGTCGATCGCCAGGCAGCTGTAGGAGAAGGTCGAGCCGCCGGCCCCGACCGTCCGGCTGGCGCTGAACGTCGTCTGCCGCCCCGAACCACCGATCTTCTGCCGGGTCGCGCCGCCGTCGGTCGAGAAGAAGATGTCCAACTGGTCGGAGATCAGCTCCGGCAGAGCGGCGCCGTCGGGCTGGTCGCCGAACGCTTCGGCGGTGATGGTGACCGTCTCGCCGGGCTGCGGCCACAGCGGAGAGTGCAGGCACCTGACGTGCCGTCCGGGCGCCTGCGGGGGCTCGTTGACCTCGACCATGAGGGTCATGTCGGCGACGTCGCCGTCGTCCGCGTTGCCCTGCGTCGTGACCTCGGCGCCGCACGGTCCGCTCACGTCACCGGTGAAGTAGCAGCGGGAGTCCTCCGGGTGCAGGTCGATGGAGAAGTTCACGGCCCGGTCGGCGTCGTTGCTCGTAAGGTCGATCTGGTTGTCGGCGAAGTTCAGGCCGTCGTCCTCGTCGAAAATCTCGATCTTCACATCGGTGGTGGCATTGCTGTGGTCGACCGTTTCGGTCGCCTGCCAGTTCGGCGTGATAATCGACTGGTCCTCGATCTCACCGAAATCGGTCGAGTTGCCGGCAATGGTCGTCCGGCCATAGAAATCGGCGTCCGACGTCACGTCGATCGGGCCGCCCGGGCAGCATTCAGCCACCCTGACAATAGTGACGGTCACGCTCAACGGCAGCGCCTGCGCGGGCGCCGCCCAGGCCACCAGGCAGGTCGCGGCCACCGCGACGGCCACGAACGCGGCCCGTACTCGCCGATAGACGAGCGCTCTCGAATTTCGGCTCTCCGCTGGGTTCATTCGCGCACACCTCTTTTCGAAGAAAGAGCATTTCGTCAAGATGGTTGCCGCGAAAAGAACGCGCCGTCAAGGCGACGTACAGCCCGCATTCAAGTCAGATCAACGACTTATAAAAGCAATTCTTCACCCGAAAGAACGAAATTGAGAATTGCCAGGAAATGAACTGTATCAAATGCCGACCCACGTCCGTCCGTACGCTTTCCAGGGTGTTCGGATCCGTTCGAGACTGTTCGAGATCCTTCCCCGGGGGTGTGCGGGGCAGCGACAATTGCCGCATCAGCCCGGGCGGAGACAGTGGTTCGGGGGCCGTCCGGCGCGCATGTCAGCCGGCGGTCGGCGCCTCCACGCCGATCGCCGGCTCGTGCAGCAGTTCCGCCGCCTCGGCGTGGCACGAGCGTGCCCGCGTGGTGTCGCCGAGGCTCGCGTGGATGTCGCCCAGTAGTTGCAGGGCCAGGCCGCAGCCTCGGTCGTGGTGGAGCTCCCGGCTGATGGCCAGCGCCCGCTCCGCGTGGCCCAGCGCCTGGTGCTGCTCACCGGCCACGTGCTCGGTCTCGGCCAGGTTGGTCAGCACCAGCGCCTCCCGGAGCCGGTCGTCCAGCTCGCGGGTGATTGCCAGGCCGGCGCGGTGGTGGTCCAAGGCCTCCTCGAACCGGCCCAGGCGGCGCAGCACGATGCCGATATTGTCCAATGTGGAACCCGTTTTGTAGCGGTCGCTCAGCTCCTTGCGCAGCGCCAGGCTTCGCTCCAGGCAGCGCAGCGCGTCGTCGAGGTCGCCGTTGTCGCGGTGGGCGTTGCCCAGGTTGTTGAGGCAGGCGGCCTCCCCCGCCCGGTCGCCCAGCTCCCGCCTGATCGCCAGCGCCTGGTCGAGCAGCTCGATGCCCTCGCGCCGCCGCTCGTGGCGCAGCATCGCGATCGCCAGGGTGTTCAGGGCCTGCGCCGTGCCCCGCTGGTCGCCGAGGCGCCGCGCGGCCGCGATCGCGAGCTGGCCGAGGCGGGCCTGATCGACGAAGTGGCCGGCGTAGTCCAGGTACTTGGCCACGGCGACGCCCAGGTCGCGGATCGCGGGCAGCGCGCGGCCGGCCGCGTACTCCTGGCTCGCGATCATCCGTAGGTTGACCCGCTCCTGTTCGAGCCAGCGCCAGGCCTGCGCGGTGGTGGCGTCCGGCCCGATCAGGCGTTGGGCGGTGGTGCCGATCTCCCCGTACGGCAGGGGGTCGTGCGGGAAGAGCGTGCGCGCGGCGCTCGCGGTGGCGCTGAACATCACCGCGGCCAGCCGCTCCCGCGCCGCGAGCTGGACGGCCGGCGGATCCACGGCGTCGGCCTGCTCGCGCGCGAAGATCCGCACGCTGTCGTGGTAGCGGAACCGTCCCGGCGCCGGGCTCTCGACCAGGTGGGCGTCGAGGAGGACGTCGAGGGCGCGTTCGACGGCCACGGCAGGCGCGTCGAGCATCGCGGCGCAGGCGGCCGCGCCCAGCTCGATCCAGTCAGGCACCGCGGCGAGGCGGAAGACGCTCGGGGCCAGGTCCGTCGGCAGGCTCCGGTATCCAACGCGCAGGCCCGCGCGCACCGACAGGTCGCCGACCTCGAGCTCGTCGAGGTGGCGGGCGTCGTCATCGAGGTGGGCGGCGAGGGAGCTGAAGGTCTGCCGGCCAGACGCTCGCGCGCCGACGATCCGCAGCGCGAGCGGGGATCCGCCGCACAGCCGGACGATGTCGCTAACGGCGGCGGCCTCGGCGGTCACCCGCTCAGGACCGCAGAGGTGCGCGAGCAGGTCCCGCCCGGCCGTGGCCGGCAGCGGCTCCACCGCCAGGCGCCGGGTCACGTCGAGGTCGGGCAACCGCCAGCGGCTGGTGACCAGCGTGGTCGTCCGGGGACCGCTGGGCAGCAGCGGGCGCACCTGCGCGGCCGACCCCGCGTTGTCGAGCACGATCACCATGGCCCGGTCGGCGACCGTGCTGCGGAACAGCGCACTGGCCTCGTCCACTGTGGCGGGTGCGGTGCGCACGCCGAGGGCGCGCAGGAAGCCGAGCAGCACGTCGTGTGGCTCGCTCGGGGCGGCGTCGGCGCTCGCGCCGCGCAGGTCGACGTAGAGGCAGCCGCCCGGATGTCGCCCGGCCGCACGGTGGGCCGCCAGCACCGCGAGGGCGGACTTGCCGACGCCGCCGGCACCGGTGAGCAGCCAAACGCCCGCGTGACCTGCGGCGAGCCGGTCGAGCTCGGCGTCGCGGCCCACCAGCACGGGCGGTGCGGGCGGCAACTGGAACGGCACCGGGCCGGCGTCCACGGGAGCGGGAGCGGGGGTCGCCGCGCCCTCGGCCAGCCGTTCCCACACCGCGATCCATTGCCGTACCGCCGATGGCGGAACCTCGCACGCGGTCAGCACGGCCGTCACCAGCTCCCGGCGCGGAAGGGTCTGCCGCGCGAGCATCGTGGCGAGCGTGCTGGCGGGCAGCACCGCACCGGCCCGTTTCGCGATCGTCCGGTACGACAGGCCGGACCGGTCCCGTACGCGGCGCAGCAGGACGACGAACTCCTCTGCGGTCGTCACTCCGCGTGGATCGAGCGCCTGCATGAACCTCCGGTCCCCGGTAAGCGAACCACGATGATCGCGCGGCGGGGCGTCGCCCGGCAACGTGCCGTCCTACTTCGTGGACAGGTAGTCGTCGATGAGCTGGTGCAGGCGATCCTGACCGAAGCCGTGGTCGTGTCCGGGATGCGTCAGGCGCACCGGCAGGTCGCGCAGCCGCCGCAGGGACTGTGCGTACTGACCGGGGTCGCCTCCCGGCAGGGAGTCGAGCAGCACGTCGTCGTAGATGACGTCCCCGCTGAACAGCGTGCCGTCGTGTTCGTCGAACAGCGCGATGCTCCCGGGAGTGTGGCCGGGCAGGTGCAGGACGGTCAGCGGACGGTCGCCCACGTCCACGACGTCGCCGTCCGCCAGCAGGCGGGTCGGGGTCGCGGGGCGTACCCGATAGGTCCCGAGGTCGTAGTCGCCGTGCGGACGGGCCGTCAGCAGCGCGGGCGGCAGCGTCTCGTCGAGGCCGAGTTGGGCGGCCAGGGTCGGGCCGTGCAGGGAGCCGGGGGCCGGGTCGTCGACGTGTTCGAGCGGGTGGGCCCAGACCTCGTCGAACTCGTGCGCCGACCCCATGTGGTCGAGGTGGGCATGGGTCAGAACCAGCACGGGTACGCGACCGAAGCGCTCGACGAGCAGTGGTGCCAGCGCCGTCACGCCCAGTCCACAGTCGATGAGCAGATCGCGGTCACGGCCACGCAAATGCCAGAGGTTCGCACGCAGCAGTCCGCGGGCGTACGGCTCGCGGATCAGCGTGATGCGCTCGTCCAAGGCCGTGAACTGGAACCATTGCGCCGCCACCGGCAGGTCGCCGACCTCCGTAGTCACGTTTCTCCCTTCGTTTCGCCGTACACCATGATCCACCTCAACGGAATGGCTCTCCTCCCCCAGCGGGGTGAGCGTCTCCCCCGCTGCGGGGACGGTGCCGCCCTCGCGGTCCTGGTCGTCTGCGTGGTCCGGTTCCCGGGCCGCTGGTCGGTCGCCGGCTGTTGGACGGCGGCCGCACTGCTCCTGGTCCTGGCGTTTCCGTTGCACCTGCTGTTCGAGGTCCCCGCGGCGATGGCGGGCCGGCCTTCGGACTGGCGCGACCTGGGCGCCCGGCTCGCGCTGGCGATCGGCGGTCTCCTGTTCGCCGGGCTCGCCAACGCTCGCACGCCCCGGCGCGGACCGCGCGAGGCCGGATACCAGCTGGTGCCGGGCTGGGCGCGCCGTTGGGCGTACACGGCGGTCGCTCTGCCGGTGTTCGGTTGGGCCGTTCCGCACGGGCTGTGGGTGCTCGGCGTCCCCTTCGGAATTCCGCGTGAGCAGTTGGACGACATCCACCGGAGCCTGTCGACCGTGACCGGCGTGGCGATCACCCTCGTCCCGCCACTCGCCGGGCTGCTCGTGCTCGGGTTGACGCGGCGGTGGGGGCAGCAGTTCCCGCGCTGGACGCCCGTGCTGCGCGGGCGACCCGTTCCCCGGCTCCTGGCGGTGATTCCGGCCGGGGTGGTCGCGCTCGCCCTGGTCGCCTACGGCGTGTTGAGCGTCGTCGTGCTCGTGGGCCAGGTGCTCAGCGGCGACACGCCCTGGTCGCAGGTCCGGGATGGTTGGGCGGTGACCGCCACCCTGCTGGTGTTCCTCGGTTGGGGAGTGGCGGTGGGCGTAACCACCATCGGCTACACCCTCGCCACCCGGCCAACCCGAGGTTCGGTCGGGATTCGCCGAGACAGCTGAGGGCGGTTACGAGCCGATGCTCGCGGAGCCGCGTCGGGCTTCGCTCTCCTCGGACGGGACGCTGTTGGTGGGCTCCGGGACGACGAGCACCGGGCAGAGCGCGTGGCGCAGCAGATGGCGGGTCGTCGACCCCGGGCGGCCGCGGAAGCCGCCGCTGCCGCCGGATCCGACGACCACGAGCCGCACGCCGGAGGAGAGGTCGGCCAACATCGCGGCGGGCGGACCCTCGACCACCAAGCCGTCGACGGGTACGTCCGGGTTCGCGTCGGCGAGCGCGGTCACCGTCCGTTGGATGGTGCGTTCGGCGCCGCGGTAGGCCTCGGTCCGCGGCCAGCTCTGCGGGCGTGTGGTGGCCGGGCCGACGCGTACCGGCCACTCGAAGACGTCCACCAGCCGTACGCGACAGCTCCAGCGCCTCGCCTCTTCGAGGGCCCAGGCCACCGCCGTCCGCGCTCCGGCCGAGCCGTCGTATCCGACCAGGATCGTCTCGCGGTCCATGGCGACCACCCTTTCGCTCTCTTCGAGCGTCGCCCAACAGGCCCGGTGGCTGCCACCCGCATTGGTGGGCCAGTGATGCGGAAGTTGGCCGTGTTACGGGCGCAGGGTGTCGACGCGGGCCACGGCCTGGTCGATCTGGGCCTCCGTTAGGCGGCCCGTGCGGACCAGGTTGACGACGTTGTCGAGGGTCTCGTCCACGACGTTCGGGTCGTACGTCTGCTGGTTGGCGAAGACGAGCAGGTCCAGGCCCGCCTTGAGGCCCAGCTCGACCGCTTCGTTCAGGCCGTACCGTCTGGTGATCGCGGCCGCCTGCATGTCGTCGCTGACCGCCGGCCCCTGGAAGCCCAGCTGACCGCGGAGCAGGTTCGTGACGACCGCGGGTGACAGCGACGCCGGCAGGTTCGGGTCGAGCTGCCGGATGAGCAGGTGCGCGACGAGTACGGAGTCCGCCATGCCGTTGCGGATCAACTGTTGGAACGGTTCGAGTTGCGTCGGTGTCCACGTGGCACTGACGTCGACCACGTCGAAGTCCGTGTTGCCGGTCGCGGTGCCGAAGCCCGGGAAGTGCTTGATCGACGTCTTGACCTTGCCGGCCCGGTGGACCTGGATCTCCTCGGTCGCATTGGAGACCACGACGTTGACGTTCGCCGAGAAGCTGCGCTGGAGCTGGCCGATCGCGGGGTTGTTCGGGTTCGTGTTCAGGTCGACGACCGGCGCGTAGTTGAGGTTCGCGCCGATCGAGTTGAGGCTGTCGACGATCTGCTGTGCCCAGGCCCGGGTCGCGGCCGGCGAGTTCTGGGCGCCGATCTCCTGCTCCGACTTCGTCGCCGGGAAGCCGTTGCTCGGGTTGAGGCGGGCGACCTGGCCGCCCTCCTGGTCGATGGAGACGATGAGCTTCCCGCCCGGCGAGGCGTCCTTGAGGCTCTTCACGAGCGCGGTCACCTGGGCCGGCGACGTGATGTTGCGCGGGGCGTTCGTCTCGATCTCCTTGTCGAACAGGATGACGCCACCAAGGCCGTTCTGAATCGCCTGCACGATCCAGTCGTTGCTGCTGACCGTCTGACCCCGGAAGCCGACCACCAGCAGGCTGGCGATCTTGCGGCGGAGCGCGGCCTCGTCGAAAGTGGGCGACGGAGCCGCGGACGGTGACGCCGGCTGCTGCGGGGGCGTCTGAGCGTTGGTGCCGCAGCCCGCGAGACCCGCGACCACGGCCGAGCCGACTCCCGCGAGCAGTCGCCGCCGTGTCACGGATGCATCGTTCACCCGATACACGGTACGGCCGATCTTCGGACTGAGCGGGACATATCGCCAGGGTCCGCAACAAATGCGTTGAGTGACGACATAATTACTCATTCGTTATGTGACGTGGGTCAACACGGCCCGACAGTCACGGTTCGTAGGAGGCTTCGTTGAACAAGGCCCAGACCGGCATCCCGTGGTGGCGGTACCTGTTCCAGTTGATCGTCGTAGCGACTCTCTCCCTGGCGGCGGCGGGGCCCGCCTCGGCCGCACCCAGCCACCACCCGCAGCAGAAGCCGACGCTCGTGCTCGTGCACGGCGCCTGGGCCGACGGCTCGTCCTGGAACGCCGTCACGTCCCGGCTGCTCGACGAAGGCTACGACGTGCGCGTACCCCCGAACCCGCTGCGCTCCCTGGCGACCGACTCCGAGACCATCGCCGACTTCCTGTCGACGATCCCCGGGCCGATCGTCCTGGCCGGACACTCGTACGGCGGCGCGGTCATCACGAACGCGGCCCTCGGCAACCGGAACGTCAAGGCGTTGGTCTTCGTCGACGCGTTCGCGCCTGACCAGGGCGAGAGCGTCAACGAGCTCGCGGGGCCGGACTCCGCTCTGGCCGGTCCTCCGGAGACGGTGTTCGACTTCGTCCCCTACCCCGGCGCCCCGCCCGGTGACGCCGACCTCTACCTCAAGAAGAACGTCTTCCTGCAGTCGTTCGCCAACCTCGTGCCCGCCCGCACGGCGCGGGTCCTCTACACCGTCCAGCGCCCACTCACGGCCAGCGCCGCCATGGAGGGCTCGGGCCCGCCCGCCTGGCGGACCATCCGCTCCTGGTGGGTGCTCGGCACGCAGGACAAGGTGATCCCGCCGGCGCAGCAGCGGTTCATGGCCAACCGCGCCAACTCGAAGATCACCCAGGTGCGGGCCGGCCACCTGTCGCTGGTCAGCCGGCCCGATGTCGTGGCGGGCGTGATCGAGCAGGCCGCACGCAGCACCAACACCGGACACGACTGGTAACAGCAAAGCCCAGACTGCCCGGACCACGCACGGGTCCGGGCAGTCTGCTTGTCAGGTGGTCGACGCCGCGTAGATCTCCGCGATCGACGTGCCGAGGAGCTGGTTGAACACCTCGTCGTCCTGGTCGCGTTCGAGCCCTTCCGTGAAGGCCCGCGAGAAGCTGGCGATCAACCGGTGGTTGCGGGCGAGCCGACTGCAGGCCTCGTCGCGGGAGTAGCCGCCGGACAGGGCGACCACCCGCAGCACCTTCGGATGCCCGATCAGGTCGAGGTAGAGGTCGTCCTCCGTCGGGATCGAGAGCTTGAGCATCACCTGCTGGCCGTCCGGCACCCCACCCAGCCGAGCGACGAAGCCCTCCTTGAGCAACTGCTCGGCCCGTGCCTTCTCCGGGCTTTCGATGTCGACCTCCGGCTCCAGGATCGGGACGAGGCCGGCGTCGAGGATCTGTCCCGCGTACGCGAATTGCTGGTCCAGAATTTCGTCGATGCCCCTCGGATCGGGGCGGGCGATGAACGAGCGCATCTTCGTGCCGAACACCTGCCGCTCCAGCGCCCGTTCGAGCAGGTCCGGCAGCTTGGTGAACGGCTTCATCAGCCGCACTCCGTCGGTCTCGGCCGCCAGCCCCTCGTCGACCTTGACGAACGGGACGACGTGCTTGCGCTCCCAGAGGTAGCGCGGCGCCGGCATGCCGTCGATGTCCCTGGACATCGTCTGCTCGAACAGGATCGCACCGAGGATCCGCTCGCCCGTGAACCCCGGCGCGGTGATCAACCGCGTCCGGAACTCGTGCATCAGGTCGAACATCTCTTTCTCGGAGGAGTACGCCGACTCGGGCACCCCGTACAGCGCGAGTGCCTTCGGTGTGCTTCCGCCACTCTGGTCGAGAGCGGCGACGAAGCCCGTGCCGCCGCTCATCCGCTCCGTCCAGGCCTGGTTCATGCCTGTCTCATACCCAGCTGGGCCCGGGTCAGTACGGGTAGTGCACCGGAAGATCGGTGGTGGTCAGCCAGCGCCGCTGGGTGAACTCCTCCAGGTTGTCGTCGCCTCCCGAGCGGCCGCCCAGGCCCGACAGGCCGATGCCGCCGAACGGGGCCAGGGCCTCGTCCTGCGGGGTCGCGTCGTTGACGTGCACCATGCCGCCGCGCAGCCGGCGGCCGACCGACAGCCCTCGCCGGAGGTCGGCGGTCAGGACCGAGTTGACCAGGCCGTACTCCGTGTCGTTGACGACCCGCACCGCCTCCTCCTCGTCGGCCACCACGAGCACCGGCGCGATCGGGGCGAAGATCTCCTCGCGCCACAGCCGCATGTCGGTGGCGACGGACGTGACGACCGTCGGCCGGAAGAACGGGGCGTCCGAGGCGCCGCCGGTGACCACCGTCGCGCCGGCGGCGACCGCCTCCTTGAGCATCGCGGCGGCGCGGGCATGCTGGCGCTCGTTGATCATCGGACCCAGACCCACCTGCCCCGTGTACGGGTCGCCGACCACGATGGCCGCCGCACGGCGGGACAGCTCGGCCACGTACGCGTCGGCGATCGCCGCGTGCACCACGTGCCGCCCGGCGGTGATGCAGGTCTGGCCCTGGTAGTGGAAACTCGACCAGGCACCGATCATCGCGGCCTGCTCGAGGTCGGCATCGTCGAGCACCACCAGCGCGTTGTTGCCGCCCAGCTCCAGCGACACCTTCTTGAGCAACCCACCCGCCGTGGCGGCGATGGCCCGGCCGACCGCGCTCGACCCGGTGAAGTGCACCATCGCCGTCGCCGGGTGTTCCACGAGGCGCTCACCGACCTCGGCGCCGCCCTGCACGACCTCGAACACGCCGGCGGGCAGGCCGGCCGCGGCGAACACCTCGGTCAGCAGCGCGCCGCCAGACAGCGGCGTCTCCGGTGACGGCTTCAGGACCACGGCATTGCCCAGCGCGAGCGCCGGCGCGATGACGCGCATTCCGAGCACGAGAGGGAAGTTCCACGGGGTGATGGCCGCGACGACGCCCAACGGCACCCGCTCGGCCAGGCTGAACCGGCCCGCGTGGTTGGACGGTCGCACCTCGCCGACCGGCCGGGCGGCCAGGGCGGCGGCCTCGAGCAGCTCGGCACTCGCGGCGCCGATCTCGTAGTCGGCCTTGCCCGGGATCGAGCCGGTCTCCCGCAGGATGAGCTCGCGGGCGGCGGCGGACCGCTCCGTGAGTGCGGCGGCGGCCTTGCGCAGCACCGCCGCCCGCTCGGCGTAGGTGAGCGCGGCCCAGGCGGGCTGCGCCGCGGCGGCCCGCGCGACCGCGGCGTCGACGTCGGAGGTCGCGGCCACCGGGACGGTGCCGAGAACCTCGCCCGAAGCCTTGTCCAGAGAGGTAAGGGTGGACATCACAGCTCCTCAGGGATGGGGATGGCGCCGGGCGAGGGCGACCGCCCCCGCGACCGGCGATGCGTCCAGCAGATGGATGGTCAGGTCCGGGTGCGAGCGGGCGACGGCGTCCCGGAACGCCGCGAACAGCGCCGGCTGGCTCGTCATGACGCCACCGGCGGCCACGACATCGCCGACGGCACCCGATGCGGCGCCGGTTGGGGCCGACGTGGGGCAGGTGGGAGCCGACGTGGCGCCGGTGGGGGCCGACGACGCAGCCCCAGCGGGGCCCGACGAGCCGCCGGTAGGGGCCGACGAGAGCAGGACGCCGACGAGGCCGGCCAGGGAAGCCCCGCCGGCGACGATCACGTCGTGTGCGTCCGCCGAGCCCGCCGCGGCGGCCTCGAACACCGCCGGGGCGCGCGAGCCCCAGTGGGTCGGGTCGGTGTTGTCGTTGACGGTGCGGGCGAGCCCGGTCGCGCTCGACACCCCGAAGGCTTCGAGCAGCATCGGCAGCAGTACGTCGGGCAGCCCGCGGGCGTCGTGCCGGGTGAGTGCGGCCCGCACCGCTTCCCGCACGAGCGCCGGCGCGCTCCCCTCGTCGCCGAGCACCCAGCCCCACCCACCGGCGAAGCCCAGGCTCCCGTCGGGGCGCACGGCGACCGCGATCGAGCCGGTGCCGGCGATCACGCCGATGCCACTGACGAGACCGGCGGCGGGCACGAGCAACGCGGCGTCGTTGGTGACCGTCGAGGGCACCCCGGTGACCGCCGTCAACGCCAACCCCAGCGCCGCACAGTGCTCCTCGGTGTCACACCCCTGTGCGCCGGCACCGATCGCGGTGACGACCGCACCCGCTGGCACGTGCCGCGCCACCACGGAGGCGATCCAGCCGGCCGCGGCGTCCACCGGTGACGCCGCCCAGTCGCCGCTCGGCAAGACCGCGTCGACCAGCCGCGTGCCGTCCGGGGCCTCGACCCGCACGTGCGTCTTGGTCCCACCGATGTCCAGACCGACGAACACGCTCACAGCACCGGCACCTTCGTGTCGTCGTGGTGGAACACGAACTCCTCGATGTCGACGTCGGCCTGGGCCGCCGCCCGGGCGACGAGCACCTGGAGCACGATCGCCTCGAGAATCGCCCGCTGGTTCGGCGGCACGGCGGGCAGCCGCACCACCTGGAGCAGCGGCGCCGGCGGCACGTCGTCGGTCGTGACCAGGATCGTCGGGTGTCCCGCGCCGGACAGCGTGCGGGCGACCCCGGTCTCGCGCTCGTCGCCGAAGAGCACGTGCGCGGTGCCGCCGGCCGACTCCATCGCGCCGTGCAGGTACTGCCGGGTGCTCATCGCGGTCGCCGGCAGCCGCACCACCTCGCGGAAGAGCAAGGCACCGGCTTCCGCCGACCCGACCGACGGGCCGGCGCCGGCGAAGTCCGCCGACCGCGCACCGGCGAACGTCGCCGCGAGAGCATCGGCCCGTTCCGAGAGCACTGCTTCGAGAGCACCGATCCGCTCCGGAAGCAGCGCCCACCCCGGGTCGACCCGCCCGCCGTCCCACGCCTCGGCGATCATGCCGAGCCCGGCGACCGTCGCGGTGTAGCCGATCGTCGACGCGTAGCTGTCCGGCAGGTCGCCGAGCGACAGCGGCCGGGCCGCCGCCGCTCCGATCGGCGACGGGTCCACATTGGTCACCGCGTAGCGAAGCTCCGGATCCACCGACCTCAGCACGGCCAGGGTCTCGGCGCTGCGGCCGCTCTGTGACACGGCGAGCAGCGGGTGCCGGCTGGCCGGGTACGGCAACGGGTGGTCGCCGGCACTCAGCCGCCACGAGTGGATCCCCCGCGATCGCAGGGTCCAGGTCGGCGCGCACGCGGCGGCGAAGCTCGCGCCGATCGCGACGAAGATCGGACCCGGCCCGCGGAACCACCCGTCGGCCTGCCTGGCCGCGACCTCCGCACCCAACCGCTGCAGCGCACCCTCGAGCACGCCCTGCTGCTGTGCGCGGGCGGCGGCGAAGGTGATGTGACCCTCCGGCGTTGACATAGCTGTTCTCCGTACGTGTGAAGGGCTGATCAGGCGTGGCAGTGGTTGCCGCCGCTGGCCGGAACGTCCAGCGTCGGGTTGCGGCCGAAGAAGCCGGCCGGCTTGAGGACGAAGCCGGTGGTGTCGACCGGCATGACCGGCCAGTCCTCCGGCCGCGGGAAGTGGGTCAGCCCGAACGTGTGCCACACGACGATGTCGGTGCCGTCGACGTCGCGGTCGGCGGCGACCCACGCGGGCATGCCGGCGCCGCCGGGGTGCTGGTTGACGAAGTCGCCCGCGGGATACTGCTCGGCCGGGTCGTACGCGGTGACCCACAGGTGCCCGGTGGCGAACGTGGCCCGCGCGCACAGGTCAGACGAGGGGTCGGCGAGCAGCGCGGGCTGGCCCTGCGGGTGCAGCACGTACGCGACGTCGCGGCCGAGCCGGTTGGTCACCGCGGGGTTGCCGATCCGCCAGACCCGGCCCCGGTTGCCGTCCGCGAGCCGGGGAGCGTCGCTCTCCCTGCGCAGCCGGGTCACCCGCTGGGTGATGCCGGTACCGGTCGGGTTGTCGGGCCCGCGCGGCACGGCGACCGCGTCGACCTCCTCGACGTAGTTGTCCGGACCGTCGACGGTGAAGTCCAGGCGCGCGCTGAACAGGTGCTGGTGGTGCGGAGCGCCCAACGCCGGCGCCACCTCGGTCGCGTAGGCGTAGTCGCCGCTGGGGTGGCCCGAGGTGAACACGACACCGGTGGCCTTGACCTCCAGCTCGATCGTGCCGTCGAGGTAGAAGTACCAGTAGAAGCCGTAGTCGTAGTTGCCCACGGTCACGAAGAAGGAGACGACGAGCCGCCGGTTGCGCCGCACGTCGCTGGAGCCGGTGAAGCTGCTGGTGTGCTTCCAGAGCACGCCCGCGTCCTCTTCGTGGATGCAGATCGCCTGCGGGATCGTGCGCGGCCGGCCGGCGTTGTCGGCCACGACCACGTCGAGGTAGGTGATGTCGCCGACGCAGTCGCAGCCGAGCTCCAGCGAGTTGGCGAAGTTGCCCAGCAGGTACTCGCCGCCGTCGAAGAACGTCTGGAACCACCGCTGCGGGCTCGGATCGGCGTACGGCACCACCATCTCGGCGATCGACGCGCGGTAGAGCACCGGCCGCTCCGCGATGGAGATGTCCCGCAGCACGAGCCCTTCGCGGGAGTCGAAGGACACCTGGAGCTGCCAGCCGAGCCACGAGAGCACGTTGTCGGCGTCGATCGTGAAGCTCGGACCGTGCGGTTGCGTGATCTCGATCGGTTTGAAGCCCTCGCGGGTCGGGCCGTTGAACTCGGCCAGGTGGAAGTTGCCGTCCTCCTGCGGCACCGCGAGCAGCGCCGCGTCGACGACGTCGACGACCTCGCGGGCGATGACGTCGACGTACGCGACGACACCGTCGACCGGGTGCGCCCACGGCAGGTCCTGGGGGTGCTTCTGCAGGAACGTGAAGGTGCGCTGGAGGCGGCGGCCGCGCTCGGAGTCGGTCATCGCCGCGCCGGCCGACAAGGGCTGCACCCGCAGGACGGACAGGTCGGTCAGGCCGCGGCGGTGCATGGCGGCGAGCCAGCGCTCGTCCTTGTGCACGATCTCCTCGACCATCGCGAACTCCAGCATCACGACCGGCACCTGGCCGTCGCGGGCGGGTTCGAGTCGGGTCGAGGAGACCACCCGATCCTCGGCGGGGCAGACCACCACGTCGTGCGACGTGCCGTCGCCCATGTCGACCAGCATCGCCCGGAAGCGCCGCGCCGGAGCCGGGTGCCGCTTGTCCGGCTCCACCAGCCCGAGGTACGCCACGTGGGTCGTGTCGGTCAGCAGCCCACTGTGGACAAGAAGCTCGCGCGCGGCCGAGATCTCCTCGGCTCGAAGCGGTGCGAGCGCGCTCGATGGTTCAACCACGGCGAATCCTCCCCTGACCAATGTGATACCGGATGGCGACCACACAATACCAATTCTGCCGGGCTGGTACAGGGTGGCAACTCAGCCAATCGCTAGACACGGACTAAACCCTGGAAAACGACCGGACCCCACGTACCCTCTGGTCTTCTGTGGTTTGCACAAACCGTGCTCTTCCGCGATGATGCGAAGGTGACCGAGGCTGCGATGTCCACGTCGATCCGCGCCGACCACCCCGAGCCGCTCTGGATCCAGGCCGTGAACCTGATCAAGGAGCAGATCGCCACGGGTGCGCTGAAACCGGGCAGCCGGCTCCCTCCGGAGCGCGAGCTGTGCGAACGCCTCGGCATCAGCCGGGTGACGCTGCGCAAGGCGCTGACCACCCTGGTCGAAGAGGGCGCGCTGAGCTCGTCGCACGGCCGCGGGTGGTACGTGGCGGCCGGCGCCAGCGCCCGCGAGTGGCCCAACAGCCTGGAGTCGTTCAGCGAGACCGCCGACCGGATGGGCCTCGCGCCGAGCTCCACGGTGCTGCGGCAGGAGGTGGTCGCGGCCGACCTCGACCAGGCCGAGCACCTGTCGATCGCGCCGGGCACGCCGCTGTTCGTGCTCGAACGTGTCCGGCTGCTCAACGACGTGCCGATCGCGCTGGACCTCACGCAGGTGCCCGCCGAGCTCGTACCCGGCGTCATGGACGTGGATTTCCGCACCGGTTCGCTCTACGACCACCTCGCCGCCGCCAACCTCGACCCGGTCAAGGCCGACGCGACGGTCGAGGCGCAGCAGGCCGACGCCTACCTCGCCGAGCACCTCCAGCTCGAGATCGGCAAGCCGGTGCTGGTGATGCGCCAGCTCGTCTTCACGCCGACCGACCGGCCGCTGTTCTCGTCGGTGGTGCGCTACCGCGGCGACCGCTACCGCCTGCGTACGTTCTTCCTGCGCAGCAACCCGTCCCGGCCCGCGTGGGGGCCGCGCTAGCGAGGGCCTCACTTGCCGATGCCCTGGCTCAGGCCCTGGATGAACTGCCGCGAGAAGACCACGAACAGCACCACCAGCGGCACCGCACCGAGCGTCAGCGCGCCCAGCAGCGCCGGGTAGTCGTTGAGGAACTGGCCGACGAACTGCTGCACGCCGAGCGTCACCGTCTGGTTCTCCTGGCTGGGCGCGAGAATCAGCGGGAACCAGAGATCGTTCCAGATCGGCAGCATCGTCACCGACGCGACCGCGGCCAGCCCCGGCCGCACGATCGGCAGGACGATCGACAGGGTACGCAGCTCGCCCGCGCCGTCGATCCGCGCCGCCTCCTTGAGGTCGTGGGGCACCGACCGGAAGTACGTCATCAGCAGCGCCACCGCCAGCGGCAGGCTCATCGCGGTGTAGACCAGGACCAGCGCCGTCAGCGTGTCCATCAGGCCCCACGAGATCATCGTCTTGAGGATCGGCACGGTGCCCAGGCGGATCGGCAGCATGATGCCGGCGACGAAGAACCCGCCGACGAGCGGCGCGAACCGCACCTTGTACTCGGTGAGCGCGAACGCGGCCAGCGTCGCCAGCACCAGCGTCGCGACCGTGCTGCCCACCGTGACGACGAGGCTGTTGCGGTAGTTGGCGACGAAGTGCCCACGCTGGAAGACCCGCTCGTAGCCGGCCGCGCTGAACGTGTCGGCGGTCGGCAGCGCGAACGGGTGCTCGAAGATGGCCGGCGTCGTCTTGAACGAGTTGACCACGATCAGCAGGATCGGCGCGATCGCCAGCACCGCGAACACGATCAGCAGCCCGTGCACCACGAGAGTGCCGGCGCGCTCGGATGAGGTCTTCATGTGTCCACCACTCACAGCTCGTACGACCTCAGCCGGCGGTGCAACAGACCGAAGTACGCGCCGGTGATGACGAGGATGATCAGGAAGATGACGCTGGCCACGGTCGCGCCCAGGTCGAGGTCGGCGAGCTGGCCGCTCGAACCGAAGAACGTGCGGTAGAACAGCGTGCCGAGGATGTCCGTGCTGTAGTTCGGGCCGGGCGCGGAGCCGTTGAGGGCGAAGACCAGATCGAACCCGTTGAACGTCCAGATGTACGTCAGGATGGCGATCAGGCCGAACTGGGGCGCGATGAGCGGGAACTTGATGCGCCAGAACGTGGTCCAGCCGCCGGCGCCCTCCACCCGGGCCGCCTCCAGCACGTCGTGGGGCACGGCGAGCAGCGCGGCGTACAGGAAGATCATCGGGATCCCGACGTACTGCCACACCGACATCAGCGAGATGGTCGGCAGCGCGGTGTTCTCGTTGCCCAGCAACGGATAGTCGACCAGCCCCCACAGCGGGTTGATGATCAGCCGCCAGATGAAACCGACGATCACCACCGACAGGGTGGTCGGGATGAACAGCAACGTGCGGTACAGGCCCGTGGACCGGCGCAGCCGCCCGGAGGTCAGCAACGCGGCCAGCAACAGCCCGACCGGCACCTCGACGAGCAGGTGGATCGCGAAGAACTCGAGGTTGTTGACGAGGGCGTTCCAGAACCGCTCGCTGGTCGTCGGGTTCGTGAACAGGTAGTGGTAGTTGTCGAGCCCGACGAACCGCGCCACCTCCCCGTCGGTGTCGAACAGGCTGTAGTACATGGAGTTCAGCAGCGGCAGCGCCGCGAAGAGCACGTAGACCGCGAGCGCGGGCACGGTGAACGCGAGGAAGTAGCCGTATTTGGCCCTGCGCACGGAGCGTTTCCTTTCGGTAGTGACGGGGATGCGCACCGGGCGCATCCCCGTCCGAGCCGCTACTTCTGCTGCTGCGGCCCGTACCAGGCCGACAGGCCCTTCTGCAGCTCCGCCGTGGCGTCCTGCGCGCTCATGTCCTTTGTGTACATGAGCTGCAGCACCCGCCAGACCTCGTCGTCGAAGGGCGGCGTGCCGGCGCTGAGCCGGTCGAGGCCGAGCCGCGGCGTGAGCTTGGCGCCCTGCTTGAGATCCGCGAACTCCTGCGCGAGCTTGTTGGTGTAGGTGACCGGCTCCTTGCCCATGGAGAAGAACCCGGGCAGCTTGTTCACGTACAGCGAGAGGAACTCGGGCGTCGCGGTCCAGGCGAGGAACGTCTCCGCCTCGGCCTTGTGCTTGCTGGCCGCGCTGATGCCGATCGCCATGTCCGGCATCTCCTGCACGTAGCGCTCGCCGCCCGCGGTCGCCGCCGGCGGGCCGAAGACCCCGACGTTGAGGTTGCCCACCGCGACCTGGTTGATGTCCCAGGAGCCGTCGGGCAGGATCGCGGCCTTGCCGAGCGCGAACAGCTGCGTCATGTCCGCGTACTTCAGGCTCTCGGAACCCTTTGGCAGGTACGGCTTCCAGGCGTCGAACGCGTCGAAGGCGGCGACGAAGTCAGGGTCCGTGACCTTCTTGGTGCCCTTGATGAGCCCCTGCCGGCCGTCCTCGCCCTTCCAGTACGCCGGGCCGATGCTGTAGAGCCCGTTGTAGGCGAGCTGCCAGGACTCGGCCGAGCCGAGCGCGAGCGGCGCGTACTTCCCGTTGTCCTTGACCGCCTTGAGCACCGACAGGAATTCGTCCTGTGTGGTCGGCACCTTCAGGTTGAGCTCGGTGAAGATGTCCTTGTTGTAGAAGAAGCCGGCCAGGACCGCGGCGGTCGGCAGGCAGTAGGGACTGCCGTCGTCGCCGGCCCACGGGTCCAGGGCGAGCTGGTCGAAGGCGCCCAGCATGGGCTTGCCGTCGAGCTTCTCGAAGTAGCCCTTCTTGATCCAGGACCGGTTCACGTCGTACGGCCGGCAGGTGATCAGGTCGGGTCCGGTGCCGCCGTCCACCTGAGACTGGATCGCGGCGTTGTATTCATTGGTATTGGTCGGGGTGAACTTGACGTCGATGTTCGGGTGCGTCTTCTCGAAGGCCGGCAGGATCTCGTCCTGCCACATCGCAAGGTCCTCGGTGCGCCAACTGCCGAGTGTGAGGACGACCTTGCCGGAATCACCGCCGCTCGCCGACGGGGAGCAGCCCGAGGTCAGGACGACTGCCGCCGCCGCGACCAGCGCAACGGACGCACGGAATGCACGCATGGAGTTGCCTCTCGTCATCGTTGCCATCGCGCGGCTCCCCCCGGTGGCCGGCGCCTGGTGCGGGAGCATATACAGGTAGACCCAGTGGTAACAAGAGGTACAGCTTTGGTTTGTAGTGATGCTAGGGTGCGGGTCCACCGCGTACCACTTGTTGGTTTTGGAGGGATCCATGATCGGGGTCGGCCTGCTGGGGTCCGGGTTCATCGGCGAGACCTACGCCGAAGCGCTCGACGACGTCCGCGACGCACGGCTCGTGGCGCACTACTCCCGCTCCCCCGAGCGGGCCGCCGCCTTCGCCGCGAAGCCGGGGCGGGACACGAGACCACACGACACCATGGCGGCGCTGTGTGCCGACCCGGCCGTCGACCTGGTGATCGTGGCCCTGCCCAACGAGGTGCACCTGGAGGCCGTGCGGCTCGTCGCCGCGGCCGGCAAGGGCGTCATCTGCACGAAGCCACTGGCCCGCACGGGTCCGGAGGCGGCCGAGATCCTCCAGGTGGTTGTTTCCGCTGGGGTTTGGCACGGGTACGCCGAGAGCGCGGTGTTCTCCCCCAACCTGGCCAAGGCACACGAGATCGTGGCGGCCGGCGGCATCGGCGACGTGCTGTGGTTGCGCGCTCGCGAGGGACACTCCGGGCCGCACGCGCCCCATTTCTGGGACGCCGAGACGGCCGGTGGTGGCGCGCTGCTCGACATGGGCTGCCACACCATCGAGTCGGCCCGGCATTTCTTCGGCCGCGACAACCCGATCGTCGAGGTGTTCGCGTGGGGCGCCACGATGGCCCACCAGGACAAGACCACCGGCGAGGACACGTCGATCGCGCTGCTGAAGTTCGCCGGCGGTCAGGTCGCCTCGATCGAGAGCTCCTGGGTCGAGCAGGGCGGCATGCAGCTGCGGCACGAGATCGTCGGCAGCGCCGGGCGCCTGGTCACCGACACCGCGTCGACGCCGGTGTGGGGCTTCATCACCAAGCCGGTCGGGTATCTGGTGGAGAAGGCCGACGCGGACACCGGCTGGGTCTACCCGGTGCCGGAGGAGACCCGGGCGTACGGCTTCTCGCAGGAGATGCGCCACTTCGTGGAGCGGTTCGCGGCCGGCGAGCCTCCACTGGAGACGTTCCACGACGGCTGGGTGGTCAACACGGTCGTGGACGCCTGCTACCGCTCGATGAAGTCGGGCCGGTGGGAACCGGTCGCTTGACAGGCTCCGGTATACCGGTGGGAGAGCAGTCTCTTCACGGGGAGGAAGACATGGCCAGCAAACCCACTAAGAAGAAGAAGGTCCGTCGCGGCCTCTCGCTCAACCACAATGAAACGCTGGTCAAGATCCGCAAGTAGCTGGGTACCCCGGCTCTCGCCCCGCGCCTGGCTCGTCCTGGGCGGCGACGCCATCTCCGCTCTCGGCAGTGGGCTGACGTTGCCGTTCCTGCTGGTCTATCTGCATCAGGTGCGGGGCATCGGGCTCGGGGTGGCCGGGCTCATGCTGTCCACTGTGGCCCTGGCCGGCCTGGTCGGAAACCCGGCGGGTGGCTGGCTCGCGGACCGGATCGGAGCACGGCGCGCCGTCATCGCCGGCCTGGTGGTGGCGGCCGCCGGCGCCGTGGCGCTCGCGCTGGTGCACACGGTGTGGCAGGGGTTCGCCGCTACTTTCGTCTACGGCGTCGGCATGGCAGCGCTGCTGCCGGCGCAGGACGCGCTGCTGGCCACCACGGTCTCGGCCGCGCAACGGCCGCAGGTGTTCGCCGTGCGGCACGCGACGCTGAACGTGGGGCTCAGCGTCGGCACGGTGCTGGGCGCGTTGATCGTGAGCTTCCAGACGCCGTCGACGTTCGTGCTCTTGTTCCTGCTCGACGCGGCGTCGTTCCTGGTGTTCGCGGCTGTCCTGGCCCGGCTCGCCGACGTGCGCGTTGATGCGACCGCGCCCTCGCTCGTGTCGGGCAGCTACCGGGACGTACTGCGGGATCGGCTGTTCCTGCGCATGTGGGTGCTGGTCTTCCTGCTCGTGATGGCGGGCTACGCGCAGTACCACGCGGCCTTCCCCGCGTACGCCACCTCGATCGGTGGTCTCAGCCCGCGCGTCCTGGGGCTGGCGTTCGCCGCGAACATGGTGACCGTCGTGGTGGCCCAGCTGGTGGTGTTGCGGCTGATGACGGGTCGACGCCGCACTCGGGGCATCGCCTTGGCGGCCGCCTTCATGGCTACGGCTTGGGCGGTGACCCTGTTCGCCGGCTGGCAAGCCGTTCCGCTGCTGTTCGTGGCGGCGATGGTGCTCTTCGGGATCGGTGAAACCCTGGTCTCGCCGACGGTCCCGGCGATCGTCAACGACCTCGCGCCGGATGCGCTTCGGGGGCGCTACAACGGGGCGTACGCGCTCGCCTGGACCGTCGGCTACATCGGCGGGCCCGGGGTCGCGGGCCTGGTGATCGCCGCCGGCCATGGGCAGGGCCTGTTCGCCGTCCTGATCGCCACGCTGGGGGTCGTCGCTCTGCTGGCCTGGAGCGTGGGCCGCCGACTGCCAGTGAAGGCGAACCTGATCGATGCCACCTCCTGAGGAGCCTCTAGAGGTCGCCGAGCGTTACAACGCGCTGGCGGTCACCTACAAGCACCTGGGCCGGTTCGACGAGGCCCAGGCGTTGTACGAGCAGGCGCTAGCGATCATCTTGCGAGTCCGGGGCCCGGACCACGTCGATCTGGCCAGCATCTACCACAACCTCGGCGGGCTGGCCCATGCTCGAGGCGCGCTTTCGGAGGCGGAAGGACCGGCTCGCCGGGCGGTCGAGATCCGGATCAGGGCGCTGGGCGCCGACCATCCCGACGTGGCCGCCGACAAGTGCGCCCTGGCCGCCATCCTCGACGGCCTCGGCCAGGACGACGAGGCGGAACGGCTCCTCCACGAGGCGCTGGCGGTCTTCGAGCGGATCCACGGTCCTGACGACTACGAGGTCGCCGTGTGCCTGCACAACCTCGCGAGCCTCCATCACCGGCGGGACGAGCTTGCTCGCGCGGAGCCGCTCTATCGGCGTGCGCTCGCGATCAAGGAGGAGACACTCGGGCGGGACCACGCCGAGCTCGCGACCACGCTGACGAACCTCGGAACGCTGTGCCACCAACAAGGTCTGGACACTTCAGCGTTGTCGTTCTACGAGCGCGCGATCAAGGTCCTGGAAGGCGTGGTCGAGGACGACCATCCGACCTTGATCGCGTGCCGCCTCCAACGAGCAGCGCTCCTGTCGCCGTCCGGTTAGCCAGCGACGTCGCGTTTACGCTGCCGGCCTTGCATGACGGTCGCGACGACGAAGGCCACCACCGAGAGGACGACGAGCAGCAGGGCCGGCGCCACCACGCCCGTGATGTCTTCGCCGGTGCCGCGGGCCAGCAGCATGACCGTGACGATGCCCGCCACCATCAGGCCGGCGACGGCCAGTGCCGCGAACTTGACGATCCTGAAGACGTTGCTCGTCATCGCCAGCCTCCCAAGGTCTGTCGCACGCTCCCGGACGATGCCCGCGAACGTCTCGGTGAAAATCCAGAGGACCCCGGCCCGCTCGCGACGGAGGTCGGTGAACGTCTGCTCCATGCTGACCGCGAACCGTTCCCGATAAGGCTTCGGATAGAGGCGGAGCAACCGCCGATACCAGCGCGCGTATCCGTCCACGGTTTCACGCCCCCGCTGTCTTGGGCAGCCGCTCGCGTGCGACCGCGACGACCTGGCGATAGCGCTGGAGCTCCGCCGCGAGCGTCTGCTGCCCGAGCGCGGTGATCCGGTAGTAGACGCGGCGCTCGTCGTCCAACTTCGGGTCGATCTTCTTGTCGCTCTCGGAGATCAGCCCGGCGTCCGACATCCGCCGGATCGACCCGTACAACGTGCCCGGTCCCATCTTGACCTTGCCCCCGGAGTCGGACTCGACCTGCTTCATGATCCCGTAGCCGTGGCGCTCCTCGGCGGAGAGCGCGAGCAGGATGTGCAGCACCGCCGGAGTCAGAGGTCCGCTGCTCGCCATGAGCCCAAACTATATCCGCGACGGATATACGTCAACCGGTGCGGACTTCGGTCCGAAGCGACCCCCAGGGCCGGGTGTGTCACCGGCGACGGCGGGAGGCGCGGACCAACGCCTTCGCGTCTCCGACCTGGCCCAGGTGGCGTAGCTTGTCCGGGTTGACGACCGAGTGGATCGTCTGGATCTGGCCGGCGCCGATGTCGAGGCTGATCACGGCGACGAGCCGGTCCGCCGAGTCGAAGGCGAGTGCGCCGGGCTGGCCGTTGATCTCGGTCAGTTCCAGCCGTACGCCGAGGCGCGGCAACGCGGCCAGACCGACCGACAGCGCCTTGGCGACGCGCTCCCGGCCGTTGACCGGCTGCGCCAACGCCGGAGCCTTGCCGCCGCCGTCGCCGTGCAGCGCGACGTCCTTTGCCAGCAGCGCCTCCAGCGCGGGCAGGTCTCCGTTACCGGCCGCGGCGAAGAACCGCTCGGCCAGCTCTTCGCGCTGCCGCCGGGTGGAGTAGTAGCGCGGCCGACCCTCGCGAACGTGTGCACGGGCCCGCGCGACCAGGTGCCGAGCGCTGTCGACGTCGGCGTCGAGGATCTCGGCGACCTCCGGATACGGGTAGTCGAACACCTCCCGGAGCAGAAACGCGGCGCGCTGCGCGGGTGAGAGGCTCTCCAGAAGGACCAGGAAGGCCATCGAGAGTGAGTCGGCGGTCTCGGCCCGGTCCGCGGGCGACGGCCCGGTGACCATCGGCTCCGGAAGCCACTCGCCCACGTACCGTTCGCGGCGCGACCGCGCCGAGCGCAGCTGGTCGATGCACAGCCGGGTGACCAACGTCGCGACGTAAGCCCGCGGCGAGGCGATCGGCTCGTCCCGCCGCTGGGTCTGGTGCATGCGCAGGAACGCCTCCTGCACCACGTCCTCGGCCTCGCTCACGCTGCCGAGCATGCGATAGGCGATGGCCACCGCCCGCGGCCGCAGCTCCTCGTACAACTCCGATGTAGACATTCAGAGCCCCGAAGCGAAACCGGTGCGCCAGCTCGGGAACCGCAACGTCCAGCCCAGCTCGCGCTTGGCCTTCTCGCTCGAGATGCCGGGCGCCCGGGTCATCATGTCCACGGCGAAGTCGCCGGCCAGCATGCGGACGAGCCAGGCCGGCACCCGACGCGGCGGCTTGGCGCCCAACGTGTCGGCCAGGTAGGGCAACCACTCGCGCACCGCGGCCGGCTCGTCGTCGGCGACGTGGTAGATGCCCGGCTTTCCGCGTTCGATTGCCGCCACCGTCGCCGCCGCGGCGTCGCTGATATGCACCATCGACCACACCCCGGCGCCGCTGCCGATGATCGGGAACCTCCGTCGGCGTACGCCGTCGGTCAGCACGGCGTCCGGCGCAGCGCTGAGGTCGGTGCCGGGTCCGTAGAAACCGCCGTAGCGGATGGCGATGCCGTCGGCCCAGCCGATGCCCGTCACCGCCTCCTCCAGATGCCGCAGTGCGGCGACCAGTGGCACCGCGTCGGCCGGCGGGGCGGGCTCCAGCCTGGCGTCCTCGTCGACGACCGGCGCGCCCGCCCGCTCCATCCACAGTGAGTTGCTCTGTGCGACGAAGGTACGCACGCCGACAGCGCGGCCGGCGGCCAGCAGGTGGTCGGTGCCTTCCGTACGCAGCCGGTTCGTGGCTTCGAAGGTCCGCTTCGCGTGCCTGAAGTCCGCCGGCCCGCTCAGCGCCGTGAGCTGGTGGACGATCACCTCTGGCTCGGCCCGGGCCACCGCGTCGGCCACGGCGTCCGGGTCCAGCGCGTCGACGACGACCGGCTCCGCCCCGAGTGCCCGCAGGGCGTCGGTCTTGGCGACCGAGCGGGTGGTGCCGACGACCTCGTGACCGCGTGCGACGAGTTGCGGAACGAGCTCACTGCCGATGGCGCCGGACGCTCCGGCGATGAAGATCTTCATGACGCCTCCTTTTGGTCGGGCTCACCAACTGGAGACGAGACAGGCTCCACGATTATGAGCGATAGTTAGCCAGGTCACAGCCACAGGAGTCACTCGGGCACCGTCAGGTCCGCCACACCTGACTCTTACCCCGCCGGGTCCGAACCTCACGGCGGATGGCCGCCCCGGGCGGCGGGGCGGCCATCCAGCGGCCTAGTGCCGTGCCGCGAGCGAGAACGTGCCCGCGCCCACGCCCGTGAGGGTGCGGGTGAACTGCCGCAGGTACGTGTCGAGGAACGGCGATCGGTCGCCCTGGGTCGGGGCGTCGAAGCGGGGGTTCTGCAGGTCCAGGCTCAGCCGGGCCCGGGTCACGTCGATCGTGTTGCCGCTCGGGGTGTCCCGCCAGCTTCCGCTGCCGATCGTTCCCAGCTGGACCCCGAGCTGGTGACCCACCTCGAACGTCCAGTCGGTCGACTTCAGGTCGAACGCGACCTTGCCCGCCCGCTCGATCAGCGCCACGTTCTCGTCGAACATCACCGAGGTGCCGTCCGGGGCGACGTCCCACAGCCGCACCATGACGTTGCCCGTCGCGCTGGCGTTCAGCGTGAGCCGTGGCGTCGCGGTGATCCGGACCCGGGACGTGACCGGCGTCGACCAGCTGAAGTAGCTGTGCGTGTCACCGGCCGCGACCGACGGTGCGACACCACGGGCGGCCAGCGGCGCCGGGTCCACATAGTGCTCCATGTCCCACCGCTGGTCGTCGGACGCCAGGGCCAGCGTCGAGGCGATGCCGTCGTCCACGTACTGGCCGTCCTCCAGCCGGGCCTCGACCGACGACGAGCGCGGCGGCCACGTCGACTCGGTGCGCCAGGCGCCGGTGTTGTCCTCGATGGCGTACGCGGGATCCTTGACCGCAGGCTTGACGCCCTTGAGGTAGCGGTCGTAGAACCGCATGACCTCGTCGAAGAACCCGGCCCGGCCCTGCAGCAACTGCCCGTCGCCGTTGGTCTCGTTGCCGCGCACGTGCTCCCACTGCCCCAGCCAACCGCGCTCGACGCCGTGGTGGTTGTCGAGGTAGTCCTCCATGTCCTCGGGCTTCGTGTTGTTCTCGATGAAGCCCTGCGTGACGAAGAGCGGCGTGTCCGTGCCGCGGGCGTCCGCCGCGAGGTTGCGGTCGCGCCAGTAGCGCGAGTCCAGGTCGGGGTTGTTATTGTTCGTCAGGTTGTCGCTCAGGCACTCGGGGTGCGCCACCTCGTACGCGGCATTGGCCTTGTAGCGGTCCGTGTCGTCGGACAGCGCCGCCATCGTCGCGATGCCGTTGTAGGCGTTGGGCGTGCCGGTCACGTTGGGCCGCGGGACACCGTTGCTGAACAGGTAGTTGTACATGTTCCACACCGGTTCCTGCGCCACGACGGCCTTCAGCGCGTCGAGCCGCAGGTTGTTGCCCACCAACCCGGTGACCGCGTCGTACGACTTCCCGTACATGCCGACCTTGCCCGTCGACCACGGCTGGCTGGCCGACCACTGGATCGCGGCCTTCACGTCCGCCTGCTCGCCGGGGCCGACCCAGTCGAGGCACCCGGTGCTACCACCGAAACCGCGCAGATCGACCATGACGTACGTGTAGCCACGGGCGAAGAGGTTCGTACCGCTGGTGAAGTCCTCGAACCGGCTGGACGGGCCCGTCTGGGACCACCCCTCCGGCCCCGTCTGGCCGGCATGGCCGAAGTAGGGACCGACGGCGAGGATCACCGGCGTCCTCGCGCGGGCCGACAGATGTGCCGGTCGCAGGACGTCGGCGTGGAGCTCGACGCCGCTGTGGTCGGCGGATCGGAAGTAGGCCTCCGTCCACACTGCGCCCTCCGGGACGCGGGGGTTCTCCTCGTGGGTGATACCCGCCGGTGCCGACGACGGTGCGGCGGCGGCGGTCGCCGTGCCACTGACCGCGAGTACGGCTGTCGTGATCAGCGCTCCGATTGCGGCGGCTGTTGTCCGCCCGCGTACGTTCATCTGACCTCCCCGATCGATGATGTTCACTACGCACGCTAGTACGCGGACATCCGGTTCGGTCACGCCCATGAATGTCTTTTTGATCACTGCCATCGATGGGTGTAGCGGGTAGGTCAGTCGACCCCGTGGAACTCGATCAGCCGGCAGTTGTCGGGATCGCCGTCGAACTGGTAGAGCCAGGGCTTCTCGCGGTCGCCGGAGATCCACATTTGGAGGTCGTCGAGGCGCATGTCCTCGGTTGTCTCCGAGTCCAGGTCAAGGGTCCATTCGCCGTCGGCGGAGCCGTCCGCGAGCGTTGGCAGGTCGCTGGCGCGGTAGGTGCCGTCCGCGCGCAGCTCGATCCGCCCGCCCTGGGAGCTGGTGTAGGCGCCCGCCAGGTCCGACACCGTGATGTCGTCGGGTGCCGCGGGCGCGCAGCCGAACAGCCGGGAACATCCGGCCGCCGACGTGGGCACGAGCAGCGCCAGGGCAACGGCGGCGGCGAGCGGCCGCACTCGCCGGGCGCGGTCGCCGGCCATGGAGATCATTGGTCGATCATGACGGCCGTCACCGCGGTCGCCGGCACCGGCCCCGCACAGCGCGAGTCGTTCGAGGCCGCGCGGTTGTCGCCCAGCACGAAGACCTCGTCCTTCGGAACCTCCACCGGGCCGAAGCGGCGCGAGTCGCAGACGTCCGGGTTCGGCGGCGAGTCGAGGGGCGCGTCGTCGGTCACGTACGGCTCGTCCAGCGGCGCACCGTCGACCGTCACCTTGCCGGCCGGGTCGCAGCAGGCAACGGTCTCGCCGCCGACCGCCACGACCCGCTTGAGGAACGTCGTGTCGCGGTCACCCCATTTGCCGCCGCTCGGGCGGAACAGCACGATGTCGCCGTGCGCTGGGCGGTAGCCGTCGTCGACCGGGCGTGCGGTGATGACCTGTCCGGACTTGACCGTCGGCTCCATGCTGACGCCGCCCTGGGTGAACTGCTCGGGCTGGGCCGACACCGCCGTCGCGGCGTCGCCGCATCCGCTCGTTCCGATCACCGTGCCAACGACCAACAGCGACAGCAGCCTCTTCATCCGAGGGATGTTGTCAGATCGCCCGGCCGCGCGTGGGCCCGGTTTACCGTCCACCTTGGACCGGGCCTGGCCCGGCGCTAACCGGCGCCGGTGTCATGGCCACCGGAGCGCTGGCCATGACGACCGACACCGCAGCCGCGGCGAGCAGCGACCGAGCTCTCGTCGAGCCCTCCCCCGTTCGTCGCTCGCTCGGCGACCGTGCAATCAGGGTCACAAATGCGAGCTGCCGCCGCGAGGGCCGGAACAGGAACTAGACCGGAACTTCGGGTCAGCCCGCCGGGCCGTCTAGCCGCGCCCGGACGTCGGCCGCGTCCGGGTGGTCGATCTCCTCGAGTGTCGCGAGCGCCCGTCGCCACGCGCCGTGGGCCGCGTCGGTGTTGCCGGCCGCCTGGTGGGTGTCGCCCAGGTGCGTCAACACGATCGTTTCCACGTAGCGGTCGCCGAGGCCCTCGTACACGTCGAGGGATCGGTGGAAATGCTCGATGGCCTCCGGGTAGCGCGACAGACTGTGACAGATGTAGCCGATGCTGTCGAGGGTCGCAGCGGCGCCCGCCTGGTCGCCGATCTCCTCCTGGACCGCGAGCGCGCCCTGGCAGCTCTCCAGCGCGGTCGCCAGGTCGCCCCGCTGGGCGTGGAGCCAGCCGATGGCGTTGAGGGCGACGGCCTGCAGGATGCGGTGTCCGCACTCACGGGCGAGGGCGAGCGCGGTTTCCACGTACCGCTGGGCGTCGTCGTCCTGGCCCCGCAGGTCGGAGATCCACCCGAGCAGGAAGTTGGCGTGGGCCAGGCCGGCGATGTCGTCGACGGACCGGTAGCCGTCCAGCGCGCGGTGGCAGTGCTCGACGGCGTCGTCGTACCTGCGTCGCTGTGCCGCCAGGCGGGCCAGGAAGCGGTGCGCGAACGCCTGCGCGGACGCGTCGCCGAGTGTGGTGGCGCAGTCGAGCGCCGTCTCCAGCGTGACCTCCCAGTCACGCCACTGCCCGCGGTTCTCGAAGTAGTCGGCCGTGGCCCAGGCGAGCTGCCAAGCGTGGCGCTCGAAACCGGTGTCTGCGGCGTGGGTCGTTGCCGTGACCAGCACCCTGCTCTCGCTGTCGAACCAGGTGAGCGCGTCCTGCCGCTTCCCGAGCGGCTCGGCGACCACACCGGGGAGCGGCGCCGGGATGGTGATCGGGTCGCGACCCGGGTTGATCAGCATGGCCGCGGCCCGCGCCGTGTGCACGTAGTGGTCGAGGACCCGATGCGCGCCCTCCCGCCGGCGCGCGTCGTCGTCTTCGGCGTGTGCCCGCTCGGTGGCGTACCCGCGGAGCAGGTCGTGGAAGCTGTAGCGGCCGGCGACGTGCTCGGTGATGAGATGGGCGCGGGACAGCTCGACCAGCAGGCCCCGCACCTCCGCGAGCGGCCGACCGGCCATGCTCGCCGCCGCCTCGGCGCCGACGTCGGGGCCGGGGTGCAGGCCGAGCGACCGGAACAACCGGGCTGCGGGCTCGCTCAAGGCGTCGTACGAGCAGGAGAACAGGGCGCGGATGTTGGTCGCGTCGTCGCCGCCGTCGAGCGTGTCGAGGGCGTCCCGGCTATCGCGCAGGGCATCGGCCAGCGCGGCGAGCGAGGGCCGCGGGCCGACGGCGGCCCGGGCGGCGACCACCACCAGCGCGAGCGGCAGGCCGGCGCAGCGCTGGACGAGGTCGTCGACCGGCCCGGGCTCGGCGCTGATCCGGTCGGCGCCAAGCCGGCTGGCCAGCAGCAGTCTGGCCTCGTCGGCGGGCAGCGTGTCGAGCTCGAGCGGCCGGGCGCCCTCCACCGCGACCAGGCTGGTGAGCTGGCGGCGGCTGGTCACGACGACGACGCAGCCGGCGGTGCCGGGCAGCAACGGCCGCACCTGCTCGGCGTCGCGGGCATTGTCCAACACGATCAGGACCCGCTTGCCGGCCAGGACGCTGCGGAACAGGGCCGATTGCTCGCTCAAGCCCTCGGGAACCCGGTCTGGTTGCACGCGCAGGGCGTCGAGGAAACCACGGAGCGCGTCGGCCGGGTTCGTCACGGAGCCGGAGACGTCGAAGCCGCGCAGGTTGACGTAGAGCTGGCCGTCGGGGAACCGGCCCGCGACGCGGTGCGCCCAGTGCACGGCGAGGCTGGTCTTGCCCACGCCTGCGGTGCCGGACACCACCGCGACGCCCACCGCGCCACCGCGGCCGGTGTCGTCGAGGAAGGTGTCGAGTTGGCGCAGTGCGGCCGCCCGCCCGGTGAAGGCGAGGTCGGCGGGCAGCTGGGCGGGCGCTTTTGGTTTCGGTTTCGGCGGTGGCGCGTGTACGGCCGCCAGGAACTCTTCGCGGTCGGCCCCGGTGAGACCGAAGGCGTCGGCGAGCAGCCGCACCGTGATGGGCCTGGGCACGCCGCTGCGACCTGATTCGATCTTGCGCAGGCCGCGGACGGTGAGGCCGCTCTGGTCCGCCAGCTCCTGCTGGCTCAGCCCGAGCCTGCGCCGATGCTGGCGCACGACCGCGCCGATCTCCGTCACATCACCGCCCAACCACAGGCACATGATGCCACCAGGAAGCGACAGGCGTCGTTCTACTTTGGCCGCACATGGTCCGAAACGGCGGAGCACAACCTCCAAGCCCAGCAAGACACCGGGGTACGGTCAGGGCTGCGGCGTCGAGTCTCGGATGACGACCTCTGTCGGCAGGATGATGCGGCGGGAGGTCAGGGGCTCGTCGCCGAGCATCGCGAACAGCATGTGGGCCGCCGCGTGGCCTGTGTCGTGCAGCGGCATCCGTACCGTGGTCAGGGCCGGGTGCGTGTGCACCGCGAACGATCGGTCGTCGAAGCCGCTGACCGCGAGGTCGTCCGGCACCGACAACCCGAGCGTCCGGGCGGCGTCGAGCACCCCGGCGGCGATGGTGTCCGACGCGCACACGATCGCGTCCGGCGGGTTGTCGCCGCGCAGCAGGTCGAGGGCGGCGGCGGCCGCGGCCGCTGTGTCGAACGGGACCGACGTCTCCCGGGCGCTGATGTCACCTGCGGCCTTGATCGCCGACCAGAAGCCCGCCGACCGTAGCTTGCAGGCCGAGACGTGGGTCGGGCCGTTGAGCAGCACCAGTGACCGGCGCCCGGCGTCGAGCATGAGCTGCGTCAACTCTGCCGCGGCCACGTCGTGGGTGCAGTCGACCCAACCCACCCCCGGCAGGGTGCTGCGATGGCCGATCAGCACCGTCGGCGCACCCAGAGCGACCAACTGCTTGATGATCGGGTCCCGGGCGCCGGCCGCCGGCAGCACCACCCCGTCGACCCGCCGGCGGGTGACCGTGTCCAGCACGTGCGCCGACTTCTGGCCCGACATCGTCAGCAGGAGCAGGTCATAGCCGGCCCGTTCGGCGGCGTCACCGAGAGCGCCGAGTAAAGCCGGGTACACGGGATGGAGGACGACCTCCGACGCGTGCAGCGGGAAGAGGACGCCGAGCGTGCGGCTGCGGCCGGTGGAGAGTTGGCGGGCCGTCGGGTCGACGCGGAAGCCGTGTTCCGCGATGATCTCGGCGATCCGGGCGCGGGTCGAGGCACCGACGCCGGGCTGGCCGTTCATCGCTCTCGAGACCGTGCCGGCCGAGACGCCGGCCAGGGCCGCGATGTCGCGGATCGTCAGCTTGTCGTTCTTCGCGGCTGTCACGCCGTTCGACCCCCAAGGTCAACGCAACCGGTTGCGTTGTTGCGGCGCAACGGTAGCAGGTCGGTAGCAGAAATCTTCTCGTAACCTCTTGTGCCCATCCAACGCGCAGGCCCAAGATAACGCAACCGGTTGCGTAAACCGGTTGCGTACCTGCCAGTGGCAAGGGAGAACATCTGTGTCTGACCTGGGCATCGGCATCGTCGGCCTGCACAACCACTACCACGCCTATCCGTTCGCCGACTACCTGCGCAAGGGCCTGCCGGGCATGCGGCTGGTGGGCGTCGCCGACGAGCGCGCCGACCTGGCGAAGGAGTTCGCCGCCGACTACACCGACGGCGTCTGGACCGCCGACTACGCCGACCTCATCCGCCGCGACGACGTCGACGCGGTGATCGTCACCTCGTACACCTCCGCCCACGCCGACCACGTCGAACTGGCCGCCGAAGCCGGCAAGCCCGTGCTGCTCGACAAGCCCATCGCCACGACGATGGCCGACGCCCGCCGCATCGTCGACGCGTCCGAGCAGGTCAAGGTCATGATGGCGTACCTGCTGCGCTATCTCCCCGCCTACCGCCAGGTGCTCGACGCGGTGCGCGACGGCGCGGTCGGCGACCTCGTCTCGGGCTTCTACAGCATCCGCTTCCCGGTCGGCGCGATCACCGACTCACCGAAGACCACGACCCAGGGTTGGTACGCGGACCCCGTGCGCGGCGGTGGCGGCGGCTTCCTCGACCACGGCGTGCACTTCACGGACTTCTTCCGCTGGTTCTTCGGCGCCGACGCGGTCAACGTGACCGGCCAGGTCGGCGCACTGACCTATAAGGACCTCGGCGTCGAGGACTACGGCATCGCCACGTACACACTGGACAGTGGCGCCATCGTGACGGTCGAGAGCACGTGGCACGCCGCCGACTACTTCGGGCCGCTCTCCTCCCCCGACCACGCCTCGCTGAGCGGCACCCGCGGCGAGATCGAGCTCCACTACCAGAAGAGCCCGCAGACCGAGATCCAGGGAATCGACCCGCCGTGGACCGGCCGGCGCTACCTCGACCTGGTCGGCGAGGAGCGGTACGAGGCCTGCTACCGCGACCTGCTCCTCGCCTTCCGCGACTGGGTCAACGGCGAGGAACCCGACGGGCTGCCGACCGCGTACGACGGCCTGAAAGCCCTTGAAATGATCCTGGGCGCGTATCGCTCGGCCGAGACCGGCGCCCGGGTGACGCTGCCGCTCGACGAGAACGTGGCGGAGGCAGCGGCATGACCGTCCGGATCGCCGTCGTCGGCACGGGCCGCATCGCCCGTGTGCACGCCGAGGCCTACCGCCACGTCGCGGGCGGTCGGCTCACCACCTGCACCGATCCGGTCGAGGCGGCCGCCAAGAGCTACGCCGAGGACTACGGCCTCGACACTCGCGAAGACTTCGAGGCCGTCCTGGCCGACGACGATGTCGACGCGGTGCTGCTCGCCTCTCCCAACGCGGTACACGCCGACCAGACCATCGCCGCGCTGGCCGCCGGCAAGCACGTCTTCTGCCAGAAGCCGATCAGCCTCACCCTCGAGGACGCCGACCGAGTGGTGGCAGCGGCGGGGAACACGGACCGCATCCTCCAACACGGCTTCATGCTCCGCTTCACGCCCCCACTCCCCCAACTCAAGCAACGCATCGTCGACGGCGACCTGGGTGACCCGATCGCGTCGCGCGCCGCCGTCTTCGGCTGGGAGCCCACCAACGACTGGTTCTACGACCCGTCCCAGGGCGGCGGCGTCATCCTCGACACCCTGGTGCACTTCGGCGACCTGGTGCAGTGGCTGTTCGGCCCGGCGGAGAGCATCTACACAGCCGGCGGCGCGTACGTGCTCGACGGGGCCAAGCGGCACCACAGCCCCGACAACGCGACGGTCACGGTCACCCACGAGACCGGCGTCGTCACCAGCATGTACGTCACCTGGACGGCCGGACACGGCAACTTCACCCTGGAGGCGTACGGCAGCGGCGGCAGCGCCACCGTCGACCTGGTCCAGGCGCAGGCGATGCGCACGTTCGCCAAGGGAGGCACGGGCTGGGGTTTCCCGGACCTGGTGTGGGACTACGGCTACCGCGGAGAGCAGCAGTACTTCGTCGACCGCGTCAACGGCACCGTCGACGGTGCCCAAGCCGCCACCCCGCAACAGGCCCGCGACGCCCTCGCCCTGGTCCTCGGCGCCCAACGCTCCCTGGACGAGGGCCGGGTGGTCAAGCCGTGACTATCGGCGTAAGCGTCGTCGGCGCGGGGTTCTGGGCTCGGGAGATGCATCTGCCCGCGCTTGCTCGGCTTCCCGGCGTGAAGATCACCAGCGTGGTGGCTACCACCGAGGAGTCCGCGCGGCGGGCCGCCGAACCCTACGGAGCCCGGGCGCTGACCGACATCGCGCAGGCCGCCGCTGATCCCGGCACCGACGTGCTCGACATCGTCGCTCCCCCAGACGTGCACCTGCTCGCGGTCGAGAGCGCTGCTTCCCATGGGAAGCACGCGATCTGTATCAAGCCCCTCGCTCGCGACCTCGACGAGGCCGACCGGATGCTTGCCGCCGTAAGACAGGCCGGCACCCGGCTGTTCTATGCCGAGAACGTGCCGTTCATTCCTGCCCTGCACGAGGCCAAGAAGGTGGTCGACGCCGGCGGCATCGGTGACGTCTTTCGGGTCAAGGCCTGCGAGGGCATCGGTGAGCCGCACTCCGACTGGTTCTACGACCCCGCCCGGTCGGGCGGCGGGGCCATCCTCGACATGGCCGTACACAGCCTCGAGTTCTGCCGCTTCTTCGCCGGAGCGCCGATCACCGGTGTGTACGCCGAAGCCGGCACCTTCGTCCACAACGGACGCACCGGCGTCGAGGACACCGCGGTGCTCACCCTGCGCTTCGCCAACGGTGTCATCGGCCAGTGTGAGGACAGCTGGAGCCTGGTCGGCGCGATGGACTCGCGGTTCGAGGTCTACGGCACCCGCGGCCGGATCCTCGTCGACAACCTCCACCGCCAACCGCTCCAGGTGGTCACCGGCACGAAAGGCTGGTCGTACCCCATGCCCATCGAAGGTCTCGTCGCCGACGGGCATCTCGCGATGCTCGGCCACTTCCTCGACTGCCTGAGGACCGGAGCACCCTCGCTCAGCGACGGCCAGGTCGGGCGCGACGTCCTCGCCGTCGTCGACGCCGCCTATCGGTCCGTCACCAGTGGACAGAAGGAGACAGTCCGATGATCCGGATCGGAATGGTCAGTTGGGCCCACGTACACGCGGAGTTCCGGGCCAAGGCGCTCAGTGAGCTCCCTGGCGTCCAGATCACCGCGATCTCCGACGACGACAAAGACCGCGGCAAGGCCGCCGCGCAGCGGCACGGCGTCGACACGTTCGTCGACGACTGGCGCGACCTGATGACCCGCGACGACGTCGACATCGTGATGGTGCACTCCGAGAACGCGAGACACGCCGACCAGGTGGTCGCCGCGGCCGAGGCCGGCAAGCACGTCTTCTGCGAGAAGCCGATCGCCACCTCCGTCGCCGACGCGACGCGGATGGCCGCGGCCGTCAGGCAGGCGGGCGTCGACGGGACCGCCGCGTTCGTCAGCCGGTTCTCCAAGGAGGCCGACCGGGCGAAGAAGATCGTCGACTCGGGTGTGCTCGGCCGGATCCTGCTGACCCGCAGCTTCATCGGCCTCGCGGGCATCGCCGAGATCGGCTGCCCGCCCGACATGACCGCGTGGATGTCCGACCCGGCGCTCGGTGGTGGCGGCGCCTGGATCGACGAGGGCTCGCACGGCGTCGACCTGCTGCGCTGGCTGGTCGACGACATCACCGAGGTCTCGGCGTTCACCGCCAACCGGCACAAGCCCGATCTCGACGGCGAGGACATCGCGGTAGCACTGCTCCGCTACGAGAACGGTGCTCTCGGTGAGATCGGCACGGTCTGGAGCCTGGCCGCCGACATCGGGATGCGCAACAACCTGGAGCTCTACGGCACCGAAGGGACGCTGGTGATGCGGGCGACCGACCCGTTCCCCCGCGTCGAGGTCTACCGGTCGGGCGACGACCCGCTCTACCGGGGCTGGACCACACCGCACATCGAACCCGACGCGGCGGAACCCCACGACTACGGCTCGTGGCCGCCGCACACCCATCACTACAAGCGTGAAGTCGCTTCCTACATCCACCGGGTACGCGAGGGCCTGCGGCCGTTCGGTCCGACGCTCGACGACGGTCTGGAATGCCTGCGGGTCATCGAAGCGGGCTACGCGTCAGCCGCGAACGGGGGCGGCGCCGTACCCACCCGGTGATCTTGTTGACAACGCACAGCCCCGGAAGGAGATTCGGATAATGGCAAGGCGAAAGCGATGGTCCGGATGGGCGGTAGCGCTGGTCGTCACGACCGCGCTGGCCGGGTGCAACTCAGGCGGCGACGGCGGCTCCGGCGGTTCGGGTGACCCGAACGCCGCACCGGCCACCGCCGGCGGCCCCATGGGCACGTTCCCCGACGCGAAGCTCGTCCTGTCGCGCTGGGCCGGAGACCCGTGGACCAGCGGGCAGAAGGACGCCGCCGCGCAATGGTCGACCGCGACCGGTGGCAAGCTCGAGATCGATGCGCTGCCCTACGAGAACCTGCACGACAAGCAGGCGCTGACGCTGCAGGGCGCCGGCGGGTACGACATCCTCTACGTGCACCCGAGCTGGTTCGGCGAGTTCGCCAAGGCCGGCTATCTCGCCCCGATCGACGACAAGCTCGCCGACGCCAAGCGCAACCCGGCCGACTTCTCCGCCGCCTCGTTCCTGCCGAACGTCCTGGAACAGGGCAAGTACGACGGCAAGCAGTACTGCCTGCCGGACTTCGTCTCGACGATCGTCCTCGCGTACCGCAAGGATGTCTTCGAGAAGGCCAACCTCAAGCCGCCGACGACGCTCGACGAGGTGGCGACCGACGCGGCCGCGCTCAACGGCAAGGACGGAATGGCCGGCATCGCCCTGCCCGGCAAGCGCGGTGGAGCGGTCGCCGACGTGATGGGCTCGTTGCTGACCGCGCAGGGCAACTGGTGGTACGGCACCGACGGCCGGAACACCCTCGACAAGGCGGCCGCCGCGAAGGCCGTCGACTTCTACGTCAAGGCCGCCAAGAGCGCGCCCAGCGGCGTGCTCAACTTCCACGTCGACGAGGCGTCGACCGCGGCGGCGCAGGGCAAGTCCGCAATGATCATCAGTACGACGCCGTCGTTGCAGGCCCTGGAAGACCCGGCCAAGTCGTCGACCGCGGGCAAGTGGGGCTACGTCCCGCTCGCGTTCACCGCCGACAAGCCGGCCGGCGAGCTCATCTACTGGAACTGGTGCATCGCCGCGAAGTCGCAGAACCAGGACGCGGCGTACTCGTTCCTGCAGTGGTACACCAGCGGCGCCCAGCAGGCGAAGGTGGCCGTGGCGGCGGCGACCGCGGGCGCGACCAAGGACTTCTATACCAACCCCGACGTCGCGGCGAAGCTGCCGTTCCTCGACGCGATGAACAAGGCCCTGACGACCTCGAACCCCCAGCCCAGCCTGGCTTCCTGGCCCAAGGCGCAGGACCAGATCGAGCTCGCTGTGCAGGAGGCGATCCAGGGCAAGAAGTCGCCCGAGCAGGCCGCCGACGTGATGTACGAGGCGGTTTCCGCGGCTCTTGGAGGATGATCTTCGGGTGGAAACCCTGACGCGGCCCGGACCGGTGGAGACTCCGGTTCGGGCCCGGCCCCGGCGGGCCGGACGCGGACTCGGGTACGGGATGCTCACGCCGTCGCTGGTCGTGCTGGCGATTCTGATCATCCTGCCGCTCGCGTACTCGCTGGTCCTCTCGCTCTTCTCCTGGAAGCTCACCGAGATCAACCTGCCGAAGCCGTTCGTCGGCCTCGACAACTACACGCGCCTCCTGCACGACCCGGTCGTCGGCCGGGCCCTGGTCAACACCGTGATCTACGTGGTCGGTGCGATCGGCGTCGAGCTCGTCCTCGGCTTCGTCGTCGCGGCGGCGCTGTTCGAGATGACCCGCGGCCGAAAGCTGGCCAACGCGCTGATCCTGCTCCCGATGATCATCGCACCGGTCGTCACCGCCCTGCTCTGGCGCTACCTGCTCGACCCGCAGTTCGGCCTGGTGTCCCAGTTCAGCGGCGCGGTCGGGCTGCCCAGCGGGATCGGCTGGTTCGGCTCGTCGGGTCTCGCACTGCCGGCCCTGATCGTGGTCGACGTCTGGCAGTGGACCCCGTTCGTCGTCTTGATCATGCACGCCGGAATGCTCGCCATCAACGAGGAACAGTTCGAGGCGGCCCGCGTCGACGGCGCCGGCCACCTGCGCATCCTGCGCAGCATCGTGATCCCCGCGATCGTCCCGCAGATCCTGCTGATCCTGCTGTTCCGCACGATGGACACGTACCGCATCTTCGACACGGTCTTCGTCCTGACCAAGGGCGGCCCGGGCCTGTCGACGGAGACGATCGGGCTCTACACCTACCGGACGGGATTCTCCTACTTCGACATGGGGTACGCGATGGCGCTGAGCGTCTTCATCCTCGTCACGGTCCTGGTCATCTCTGGCATCTACATCAGACTGTTGCGTAGGCGGGAGGCGTTGTGAACCGCTGGAGGGTCGCGTCGTACGCCATCGTCGTCGTGTTCCTGCTCGTCGTCCTCGTGCCGATCGCGGCCGTGGTCGTCAACTCCCTGAAGGTGCCGTCGGACATCTTCACCCCGTCCTTGAAGCTCGTCTTCACGCCGACGCTCGACAACTACGCCAAGGTGCTCGGCGACCTGGAGTTCTCGTCGTTCCTCGTCAACAGCACGCTGGTCGCGCTCGGCAGCACCGCGCTGTCGCTGGCGGTCGGGGTGCCGGCCGCGTACGCGTTGGCCCGCCTGCCGATCCGCGGACGCGAGCTGTGGGCGGGCGGGATCCTGTTCACCCGCATGGTGCCGGCGGTCGCGCTCGTCGTGCCGATGTACGTCATCTTCCAGCGCGCTTCCCTGCTGGGCACCTACTTCGCGCTGATCGCCGCGCACACCACGTTCAACCTGCCGATCGTCATCTGGATGATGCGGTCGTTCTTCGAGGAGCTGCCACCGGACCTGGAGGAGGCCGCGCTCGTCGACGGCTCGGGCCGGTTCGGCGCGTTCTGGCGCGTGGCCCTGCCGCTGACCGCGCCGGGCCTGGCCGCGACCGCGGTGCTGTGCCTGCTGTTCTCCTGGAACGAGTTCCTGTTCGCGCTGGTGCTCTCGGGCCGCGACACCCAGACGGTGCCGATCGGCGTCGCGAGCTTCATCGGCACGGTGTCGGTGGACTGGGGCGGCAGCTCGGCGGCGGCCGTACTCGCGCTGATCCCGGTCTTTGTTCTTGGCTTGGCCGCGCAGCGCTTCCTGGTGCGGGGCCTCACTTTCGGGGCGGTGAAGGGATGATCGTCGGAGCGCAGTACTACCGTCCACCGAACCCGCCCCGCGACGACTGGGAGCGGGACCTGCGGCGGATGCGGGAGGCGGGATTCGACACCGTCAAGCTGTGGGCGTGCTGGTCGTGGATGCAGCCGACCCCGGGAGCGATTGACTTCGACGACCTCGACACGCTCTTCGACCTCGCTCACCGGGCGGGCCTCGGGGTGGTCGTCAACACGATCCTGGAGAACGCGCCCTACTGGCTCGCCGCAGCACACCCGTCGGCGCATTACCAAGATCAAGATCAGCGGGTGGTACGACTGACGGCCGCGATGAACACGCCCGGCGGGGGCTGGCCGGGGTTGTGCTTCGACAACCCCGGGGTCGCTGACGCCGCGTCGGCGTTCCTCACGGCCGTGGTCGAGCGCTATCGCGACCATCCGGCGCTGCGGGTCTGGGACGTGTGGAACGAGCCGCACCTCGAACCCGCGTCGTATTTCCCGGACCGGCTCTACTGCTACTGCGACGCCTCGGTGGCGGCGTTCGTGGCCGGGCTGCGGGAGCGCTACGGCTCACTGGACGCACTGAACGCGGCGTGGGCGCGGCGGTTCTCGTCGTGGGACCAGGCGGAGCCGCCCCGCGTCTTCGAGGCCGTGCCCGACATGCTGGACTGGCGTGGGCACTGGTTCCGCACTTTGACCTCGTGGCTGGACCGACGGTGCGCGGTCGTCCGAGCCGCCGATCCGGAGCACCCGGTGATGACGCACGTGGCGCTGAGCGGCTTCACGGGCCAACTCGCGACGCACACCCTGGACGAGTACGCACTGGCCTCCACTGTGGATATCTTCGGCACGTCGAGCTTCCCGACCTGGCTGATGGGCGACGACCACGTCGAGCACTTCTTCAACCTCGACACGGCCCGCGGCGCGGCAGTGGGCAAGCCGTTCTGGCAGGCAGAGCTCCAGGGCGGCCGCGGCCGGCGGGACGGCCCACGCAGCACACCACACCCGGACCCGTCGACGGTCGCCCTGTGGATGTGGAACGCCCTGGCCTCCGGAGCATCGGGCGTAGTCTTCTGGCAGTGGCGTCCGGAGCTGCTGGGCCCGGAGTCGCCGGGCTACGGCCTGTGCACACCCGACGGCTCACTGACCCCGCGGGTCGCGGCGGCGTCGGCGTTCGCCGCGGCCACGCGGTCGCTGGAGGGTGCGGTCGCGGCCCCCGGCTCGATCGGCCTACTGGTGTCACGGGCCTCGGCCCTGCACGCGTTCGCGACGGACCGCACAATGAACCTGTACCGCGACGCGGTCCTGGGCGCCTACCGCCTGCTGCTCGACGCCGACCTGCCGGTCGAGGTGCTGCACGCGGACCGCATCGCCGACGCCGGTGTTCCCGACCACATCGAGTCCCTCTACTGGCCTATGCCGTCGGTGGCCGGCTCGCCGCTGGCGGCAAAGCTCAAGGCGTTCGTCCACCGTGGTGGGACGCTGCTGTCCGAGGCGGCGCCCGGCGAACACGACGACCTCGGCTGGCGCCGCCCCTCGGTGCCGGGCGCGGGCCTGGCCGAGCTGTTCGGCGCCCGGCAGGTCGACGCCGACATCGCCACCGAGGTCGAGGTGGGTGGGCTGAGGGGTGCCTGGCAACGGGAAACCCTGACGGTAGCTGGCGGCGACGTGCTGGCCACCTTCGACGACGGCACGCCGGGAATCGTGCGCCGGGGAGGCGCGGTGCTGGTCGCGACGTACCCGTCGCTCGCGTATGCCCAGACCCGCGACGCGAGCACGAGGTCGACTCTGACCGCGCTGCTCGCACCGACACACCAGCGGATTCTCACCTGGTCCGACCCGACACCGGGTCTGATCCACCGCGTCCTCACCCTGCCGTCGGGCACGCGGGTCGTGGTCGCCGTCAACTGGACCGCCGAGGACCAGAAAGCCACCCTCGCCGGCGACCCCGTCACGGTCCCGGCCCGCTCGGGCCGCGTGCTTCCGGACGTGGAGGCGTAGCCAATCGTCAGTGCCTAATTAACGGCGTGAGGTTTATTTCGATGTCGTGTCCGGCGATGGTGACGACGACCCTCGGATTGTCGCCGGCCGCGGCCAGATAGCCGGCAAGCGTGGATAGCAGCATGTCCGGGCGGCTTTCGATGCGGCTGATCTCCGACTGCGCAACGCCCATGGCTCTTGCTAGCTCAACCTGCGTGAGATCCGCTGCCTTACGCACTGCAGCGAGGTTCTCAGCATAGGTCCTATCCGCTTCAGCCATCTCGACGCGAATGCTGTCGACGCGCTCGGCTGCACCACGTCGTGATCGCAAGCGAGCGATTCGTTCCTGTGTGGCTTCGGTGCCAACAAACGTGGTGGCCTCAGGGTCAGTGGGCTGGCTAGTCATCGGACGCCTCCATCGGTCAATCTGAGGTAGGCCGCGATCACCTGGTCGGCGCGGCTGCCGACGCTGCTGTAGAACACGTCGCCCATCTGTGCCTTGTCGTTGGCAAACAGGACGATCATCGGTGGTGCGTCGGGCGGGAACCAGACGATCAGGCGTATCGCGATGCCTTCTCGGAACGGGTGCGAGATCCGCCAGACGAGGTACTTGCCGGATTGTCGGACCCGTCGCAATGTCGGCGTGTCATCAGTTGGCGGCTCTTTGAGATCCTGCAGGTATTCCAGTTGCGCGTTGACAAGATCGAGTTGAGCTAGCGCCCGCGCGTCCCCATCGCTCGCTCGGCCCTCAAGCTGGGTAAGCCACGTGTTGAACTCACTCGACCAGTCGATCAGCACCTAACCAATATAGCACCAACAGCATATTCGACGCTCTACCTTGCCACGCTTGGACGGGACTCGACCCCAGGTGTGACCACCACCACTAAACAAGATGGCCCTTCTGTTTGTATGCTCGCTAACGGAGGGGTCGTTCTGTTTGGTTGAGGAGGTCGCCGTGCCCAAGTTGACCGAGGCGCGTAGTCGGTTGCGGCGCGACCAGATCGTCGAGGCCGCTCGGCGGTGTTTCGTGCGCAACGGCATGGAGCGCACCTCCGTCGCCGACATCACCGCGGAGTCCGGGCTGTCCGCCGGCTCGATCTACGCGCACTACAGCAGCAAGGCCGAGATCGTCCTCGCTGTCGTCCAGGACGTGATGGATCGCCGGGCCGCGATCCTGGCCGCGTACGCCACCGGCACCCGGCCGCCGAGCCCCGCGCAGGTGATCGCCCACCTCGCCGCCGCGACCGAGCGCGACGACGCGCGCGTCGCCCTCCAGGCCTGGGGTGAGGCCACCACCGATCCCGCCATACACGACGTCGTGGTGGCGATGATCGACCGGATTCGGGGTCTGTTCCGGGACAGCTGCGCGCAGTGGCTCGTCACGACGAAGGACCTCGCACCGTCCGACGCCGGCCCGCGGGCCGAACGGCTCGCCGACCAGCTCGTCGCCGCCTACCAGGCCCACCTCGTCCGCGCCGCGCTCGGCGCGCCGGCCGCCATCGACGACGCGGCCATCGACGCCATCAGTTGACCAGGAGCACACAATGAAGAACCGCCCCGGCGGCATCGGCCGCCTCGCCGCCCACGACGTCTCCCGCATCGGGTACGGAGCCATGCAGCTCGCCCGCCTGCGCGACGATCGCCCCGCCGCCGTCGCGTTGTTGCGCCGTGCCTTCGAGCTCGGCGTCGACCACGTCGACACCGCCCACGTCTACGCCGCCGGCTTCGTCAACGGGCTCGTCCGCGACGCGCTGCGGCCCGCCGACAGCGTCGTCGTCGCGACCAAGGTCGGCATGGACCCCGACCCGGGCGGTCGTTTCCCGATGCGTCCCGCCCAGCGGCCCGCCGACCTGCGCGCCAGCGTGCAGGACAACCTGCACAGCCTTGGCGTCGACCACCTGCCGGTGGTGTACCTGCGCCGGTTCGACGTCGGCGCCCGGATGCCGCTCGACGACAGCCAGGTGGTCGACCTCGACGACCAACTCGCCGCGCTGGTGGCGATGCGCGACGAGGGCACGATCGGGGCGATCGGGCTCAGTGCCGTCGACCTCGACGGGCTCAAGCGCGCGATCCCGGCCGGCATCGCGGCCGTCCAGAACTCCTACAGCCTGCTGCAGCGCGACCACGAGGACCTGCTGCACCTCTGCCTGGCCGAGGGCATCGCGTGGGTGCCCTTCTACCCCCTCGGCGGCGCCTCTCCCGGCCTGCCGAAGGTGACCGAGGAACCGCGCGTCCTGAAGACGGCGGCCGACCTGGGTGCCACCCCCGCCCAGGTCGGCCTCGCCTGGCTGCTCCAGCACTCCCCGAACGTGCTGCTCATCCCCGGCACCGGCAACGCCGAGCACCTGGCGGCCAACGTCGCCGCGGGCGCCCTGAGCCAGCTCGACATGACCTGAGAGGCGGAGCATGGGACCGGAGCCGGCGGGCCTGCACGACCTGCCCCGCCCCGTGGCCGTCGCCCTCGGCGGCGGTGGCGTGCTCGGCGCCGCGCACGTCGGCGTCGGGCACGCGTTGGAGCAGCGCGGTTTCGTCCCGGACCTGATCGTCGGGACCTCGGTGGGTGCGCTCACCGGAGCGATCGCCGCCGCCCACCCCGACAGCGCCGCGCCATGGCTGGAGCAGGTGTGGACCCGGCTGCGGCGCCGGGAGGTCTTCCCGTTCGGCTACCCGCCCTCGCGGGCCAGCGTCTTCGCCGACCGCGGCCTGCGCCGGCTGATCGCCCGGGCGGCCCTGCCTGCGCGGATCGAGCGGCTGCGGGTCCGCTTCACGGCGGTCGCGATGGACCTGGTCACCGGCGAGCAGGCGCTGCTCGACCGAGGTGACCTCGAGTCCGCGCTGCTGGCCAGCACCGCCATCCCGGGCGTGCTGCCGCCGGTCACCCGCGAGGGCCGGATCCTGGTCGACGGCGGCGTGACGGCGTACGTCCCGGTGCGCGCCGCCCGCCAGGCCGGCGCGGCCAGCGTGGTGGTGCTGTCGACCGGTCCGGAGAGCGGCCCGCTGCCGCACATCGCCCCGCGCCGCCGGGCGGACGCGATCGCCGCCCGCGCCGGCCTGCTGATGATCCGCCACCAGATCGAGCGCGACCTGCTCGAGGTGGCCGCACAGATCCCGACCGTCGTGCTGCCGACCGGGGTCGACGCCTGGCCCGCGCCGTGGGACTTCGACCAGTCGCAGCGGCTGATCGACACCGCGGCCGCCACGGCCGGACGGTTCCTGGACCGGCTGCGGGTCAGCGGTCCCGGCCTGTACCGCACGGACAGTCCAGCGAAAGAGGTGGTTCGGTGAGCACCATCGCGTTCGTCAACATCCCCATGCACGGTCGGGTCAACCCGACGCTGCCCGTCGTGGCCGAGCTGGTCCGACGTGGACACTCCGTCACGTACCACACCTCGCCCGCCTTCGGCGCGGAGGTCACGGCCGCCGGCGCGACCCTGTGCCTCTACCCCGGCGGCGACCAGCCGCTTCCCGACCCACCGACGCCGGCCACGTTGCTGGCGGGTTTGGCGCAGACCGCCGTCGCGGTGCTGCCCACGGTGCTGGCCGACCTGCGCCGCACCCGGCCCGACCTGATCGTCCACGACGCGGCGTGCCTGTGGGGCGCGGTCGCCGCCCGCGAGCTCGGCGTGCCCGCGGTGGCCTCGTTCACCACGTTCGCGTTCAACCGGCAGGTGCCGAGCCCCACCCGCGGCTCGTGGGAGCTGCTGGCCGCCGCGGTTGCCCGTCCCCGTACGCTGCGCTCCTTCGTCAGGTCCCAAGTGGACCTGCACCGGCGCTTCGCGGCGCGCGGCCTGCCGCTGCTCGACCTGGGCAACATCGCCGAGCCGCTCAACCTGGTCTACACGTCGCGGGAGTTCCAGCTCGGCGCCGACAACTTCGACGCGTCGTTCCGGTTCGTCGGCCCGAGCATCGGCGCGCGCCCGGCCGATCCCTCGTTCCCGATCGACGAGCTCAAGGAGCCGGTGGTGTACGCGTCGCTCGGCACGGTGTTCAACGCCGAGCCGCGCCTGCTGCGCGCTCTCGCCAGCGCCCTGTCGCCCCTGGCCGGCACCGTGGTCGTCGCCACCGGGCAGACCGATCCCGCCGCGCTCGGCCCGCTGCCGGCCAACGTGCTGGCCCGCCGCTCCGTGCCGCAGTTGGAGGTGCTGGAACGCGCGTCGCTGTTCGTCACCCACGGCGGCATGAACAGCGTCAACGAGGCCATGCACGCCGGGGTCCCGATGCTGGTCGTCCCGCAGGGCGCCGACCAGCCGCTGGTGGCGGCCCGCGTCGTCGAGCTCGGCGGCGGCCTGACGATCCGGACCGAGGACGTCGAGGTGCTGGTCGTACGCGAGCTCGCGCAGCGCCTGCTCTACGAGCCCCGGTTCCGGGCGGCCGCCGACCAGCTGCGGGCGGCTCAGCGCGCGGCGGGCGGCTTTGAGCGCGCGGCCGACGAGCTCGAGTCGGTGTGGGGCTGAGCCATGTCACCCCTCGTCGTCGTCCTCCTCCTGCTCGCCGGGCTGTCCGAGGCCGTCGGGCGCGTCCTGCCCGTGGTCGCGGCGCGCTCCGGCGTGTCCCGCACCCGGGCGGTCGGGCTGATCAGCGCCGGCGCGGTCGTCGAAGCGGCGGTGTTCGCGCTGTGGCCGCTGTCGGCCTGGGCCGTGGCCATGCTGATCCAGCCAACCGCAGGCCAGGAACCGTTGGCCTGGGAACCCGGCCTCGTCGCCCCGCTGCTGCTCGCCGCGGTGCTCGCGTTCCCGTTGCTCGGGCCGTTCCTGCACCTGGCGCTGTTCATCGGCGTGGGCGCCGGCCTGACCACCGCACTCGCGCCACTGACCGGCCTGGGGTGGTGGACCGCCGCGGGCTGCGTGGCCGTCGCGGGAGTCGGGCTCGGCGTCACCGTCGAAGTGGTCCGCCGAATCGCGGCCTGGCTCAACACGGCACCGGCCCGGGAGGCGCTGCGATGGCCGGCCTGACGCTCCTGCTGCTGCTCTGCGTGCTCGGGCCGGTCCTGCTGGCCGAGGCCCTGCTCGCCCGGCACGAGGTACTGGCCTACGCCGCCGGCTGGCGCGCCCCCACCGGCGCGCTCCGCACCCGCGTCCCCCACGCGAGAGGCGCGGAGCCCGACGCGCCGCCGGCGGCGTACCTCGTCTATCTGGACGGCATCGGCAAACGCCACTACCGCGACACCCGCGACGGCGGCCGGTTGGTCAAGGCCATCATCGCCGGCGCGCCGGAGCTGCGGGTGCTCGGCCAGGTGCAGCCGTACTCCCCCTTGGCCTATGCCCTGGCCGAGCGTCCAGTGTGGATCTGGCTGCGCCGGCACGTCGGGCTGCTGCTGTTCCTGCACAACGTGATGCAGATCTTCATCGCCGCCGACCACCGGTACCGTCCGCTCTACAACCGGGCCGTCGGCGCGCAGATCGCCACGCAGCTGCGGCTGGCGGGCTACCGGCGGGGGAGCGGTATCCCGGTGGTGCTGCTCAGCTACAGCGGCGGTGCCCAGGTCGCCACGGGCGCGGTCGAGGAGCTGTGGACGCAGCTGCGGTGCCCGCTCGAGCTCGTCAACCTCGGCGGGTTCCACAACGGCGCCAACGACCTCACCCACGCGCGGCACGTCCACCGCCTCACCAGCGACGCCGACTGGATCGAGCGCCTCGGCGCCTGGATCTTCCCGCAGCGGTGGCGGGTGTTCCCCCGAGGGCCGTGGAACCGGGCCGAACGCGCGGGCAAGGTGAGCGTGCACCGGCTCGACCCGGCCACCCACATCGGCGAGCGCAGCTACATCAGCCCGGCCGCCACGCTGCCCGACGGGCGCACGCACCTCGACCACACCGCCGAGACGGTGATCGCCCTGATCCGGGCCGGCCTCGACGCTAGGCTCAAGGTGCGACGGACCGCAGTCGGTCAAGCCGGCACGACCGGGTGGAAACCACCCCTGGGAGCCAAGCCATGCGCACAGGAGCAGTCCTGACGTCCGTGGGATTCCCCGTCATGCGCTACGGCCTCGCGACGGTGTTCGTGTGGGTGGGTGGGCTCAAGTTCACGGAGTACGAGATCCAGAACGCGGAGCCCCTCGTGACCCACAGTCCACTCACCTCGGTGCTGCGCCGCCGGCTCGGCGCGCGCAAGCTGGGCCGTATGGTCGCCATCTCGCAGGTCGCGCTCGGCGCACTGATCGCGGCGAAACCGTTGGCACCACGCGCTTCGGCACTCGGCAGCCTCGGTGCGGCGGGGATGATGGTCGGCACGCTCAGCTTCCTGGTCACCACGCCCGAGGCCTGGCAGGAGGGACACGGGGTGCCGCAGCTGTCGGTGCTGGGCGAGGCCCTCCTGAAGGACGGCGTCCTCCTGGGCGCCAGCCTCCTCACGGCCGCGGACGCGTTGCGGGCTGCGGGTTTCCGCTAGCTAGCCGAAGCGGCCGGTGATGTAGTCCTCGGTCTTCTGCTCGCTCGGGTTGTTGAAGATCTTCTGGGTGTTGTCGTACTCGATGAGCCGGCCCGGGTCTCCGGTCTTCTCGATCGAGAAGAACGCGGTCCGGTCTGACACCCGGGCCGCCTGCTGCATGTTGTGGGTCACGATGATGATCGTGTATAGGTCCTTGAGTTGGAACATCAGCTCTTCGATCGCCAGCGTCGAGATCGGGTCCAGGGCCGAGCACGGCTCGTCCATCAGCACGACCTGCGGCTCCACCGCGATCGTCCGCGCGATGCACAACCGCTGCTGCTGACCACCCGACAGACCCGCACCCGGCTTGCCGAGCCGGTCCTTGACCTCGTCCCACAGGTTCGCCGACCGCAGCGCCTTCTCCGCCGCGTCCTGCAACACCGACTTGCGCCGCACGCCGTTGAGCTTCAAACCCGCCACCACGTTGTCGAAAATCGACATCGTCGGGAACGGGTTCGGCCGCTGGAACACCATGCCGATCATCCGGCGCACAGCCGTGACGTCGACGTCCTTGTCGTAGATGTTCTCGTCGTCGACCGTCAGCGAACCCTCGACCCGCGCTCCCGGCAACACCTCGTGCAATCGGTTGACAGCACGCAGGAACGTCGACTTCCCACACCCCGACGGACCGATCAACGCCGTCACCGTCTTCGGCTCCACCCGCAGGTTGATGCTGTCGATCGCCTTGAACGAACCGTAATAGGCGGTGACCCCGGTCGCCTCTACACGCTTGGCCATGTGCAGTCCTCGTTGCTGATGTCAACGGCGGAGCCGATTGCGCCCCGCGAGCAATTTGGCGGCGATGGTGAGGATGAGCACCAACGCGACCAGGGTGAGCGCCGCGGTCCAGGCGCGCGCCGGCGCGAATCGGGATGCGTCGCCCGCCTGCTGGAAGACGAATAACGAAAGCGACGTCTGGTTGTTTTCAAATGGGTTGATGTTGACGGCATCGCTGCCGCCTGCTACCAAAAGTACCGGTGCGGTCTCCCCCGCCGCGCGTGCGATCGACAACATGATGCCCGTGATGATGCCGGGAAGAGCCGTCGGGATAACAACCCTGACGATCGTCTTCCATTTGGGTACGCCGAGCGCGTACGCGCCTTCGCGCAGGGGTGCCGGGACGAGGCGCAGCATCTCCTCCGTCGAGCGGACAATGGTCGGCAGCATCAGCACGCTCAGGGCGAGGGCAGCCGCGAAGCCCGAGAAGGCCGGCTGGCCGTTGTTGAACCACGGCGTCACGATCAGCACCCAGAACGCCAGCACGAACAGGCCGGCGACGATCGACGGGATGCCGGTCATCACGTCGACGAAGAACCGGATGGCGAGGGTGAACCGGCCGCGGCCGTACTCGACGATGTACACGGCCGCCAGCACCCCCAGCGGGACGGTGATCGCCGCGGCGATGGCCACCTGCTCCAGCGTGCCGATGATCGCGTGGACGGCGCCGCCGTCGGGGTCGCGGGCACCGATGTTGTTCATCGACGTGCTGAAGAAGTTGAGGTCCAGGCGCTCCGTGCCCTTGGAGATCAGCGTCCAGACCACCGAGACCAACGGCAGCAGCGCGAGGACGAAGGCCGAGTGGATCAGCGCGCCCCAGGTGCGGTCGCGGGCGGCCCGGCGGCCCTCGTACCGGTTGATGGCGAAGAACGACCCGACCAGGTAGAGAATCAGGCCCATGACCAGGACGAGCACCCAGTTGCCGAACCCGGTGCCGTAACAGATCGCCGCCGACACCCCGAACGCGACCACGGCGACACCGACCAGCACGAGCAACGGCGTGCGCCGCCCCCGCAACCCAGGATCCCGCCCGGGAGCGGTCTGCGCCGGCGCGGTCATGCCCGCACCTCGCCCCGCGGCCGGCGGCCGCGTGCGGAGCCACGCGCCGTCATGCCCGCCACCTCGCCCCGCGGCCGGCGGCCGCGTGCGGAGCCACGCGCCGTCATGCCCGCCACCTCGTCCCGCGGCCGGCGGCCGCGTGCGGAGCCTCGCGCGGTCATGCGGCCGACTCCGTGAACTCGCGCCGGCGGTAGATGATCGCGCGGGCGGCCATGTTGACGACCAGGGTGATCGCGAACAGCACGAGGCCCGAGGCGATCAACGCTCCCCGGCCGATCTCGCCGGCCTCGCCGAAGCCGTTGGCGATGTTCGCGGCGATCGAGTTGCCGCCGTTCTGGATGATGTTGACCGTGATCTCGTTGATGAAGCCGAGCGTCAGCGCGAGCGCGATGGTCTCGCCCAACGCCCGGCCGAGTCCGAGCATCACCGACGCGATCACACCCGGGCGCCCGTACGGCAGGACCGCGGTCCGGATCATCTCCCACCGCGTGGCGCCGAGCGAGAGCGCGGCCTCCTCGTTGGCCGTGGGGGTCTGCCGGAAGACCTCGCGGGAGAGCGCCGTGATGATCGGCAGCACCATGATGGCGAGCACGAGGCCGCCCAGCATGAACGAGCGGCCGAACGGCCCGTCACCGCCGAAGAGCGGGATCCAGCCGAAATATTTGTTGAGCCAGACCGAGAAGCTGCGGACCGGCTCGATGAAGACGGTGAAGCCCCACAGTCCGAACACGACACTGGGCACCGCGGCCAGCAGGTCGATCACGAAGCCGAACGTGGTGGCGATGCGCCGGGGCGCGTAGTGGGAGAGGTAGAGCGCGATCCCCAACGCCACCGGCACGGCGACCACCAACGCGATCACCGACGTGACCAGCGTGCCCCAGGCGAGCGCCGCGATGCCGAACTCGGGTGGCGTCTGGTTGGGGAACCACTCGGTCTCGGTGAGGAAGTTGGCGTCGTCGGCCTGCAACGCCGGCACGGCCTCCGCGACGAGGAAGGCCGTGATCGCGACGATGATGACCAGCACCATCGCGCCCGCCGCAAAGGTGCCGGTGCGGAAGACGGACTCAGCACCGAAACCCTTGCGGCGTGGCAGCGCGTCGCCGCCCGAACGAGGGTCAGAAGACACCGGTCAGGAGATCGCGTTGACCGAGGTCTGGACCCTGGACTGGACGTTGCCCGGCAGCGGCGCGTAGCCGAGGCCGTTCAGGATGCCCTGCCCCTCGGAGCTCGCCGTGTAGCCCAGGAAGCCCTTCAACAGCGCGACCTTGTCGGACGGGGCGCCCTTGCTGCAGACGATCTCGTACGTGGCCAACACGATCGGGTACGCACCGTCGGTCTTGGTGGCGTAGTCGATGTCCAGCGTCACATCGTTGCCGCTGCCCGTGACCGCGGCGCCCTCGATGGTCTTGCTGGCCGCCTCGGGCGTGAGCTCCTGGAACTGCCCCGCGCCGTTCTGGATCTTGGCCATGTTCAGCCCGGAGTTCTCCGCGAACGACAGCTCCATGTAGCCGATCGAACCGTCAGTGCTCTTCACCGAGCTGGCCACACCGTCGGAGCCCTTGGAGCCGGTGCCGCCCGGCGCCTTCCACGCCTTGCCCGCGCCGAAGGTCCAACTGCTGCCGGCGGTGGCCGCCAGGTAGCTGGTGAAGTTGTCGGTCGTGCCCGACTCGTCCGACCGGTGCACGGTCTGGATCGTCGTCGACGGCAGCGACGCGTTCGGGTTGTCGGCCTTGATCGCGCCGTCGTCCCACTGCGTGATCTCGCCGGCGAAGATCTTGGCGAGCACGTCGGGCTTGAGCTGAAGGTCGTCGACGCCCGAGACGTTGTACGCGACCGCGATGGGCCCAATCACCATGGGCAGGTTGACCGCCGGGCCGCCGTTGCACCGTGAGTTCGCCTGCGACTGCTCGTCCGCCGACAGCGCCGTGTCCGAGCCGGCGAAGTCCGCGGTGCCGGCGATGAACGCCTGCACACCCGCGCCGGACCCGGACGGCTCGTAGTTGATCGTCGAGCCGTTGCACTGCTGCTGGTAGTTCTTGCGCCACTCGTCCATCGCGTTCTTCTGCGCGGACGAGCCCTGCGCGTTGAGGGTGCCCGTGGCGCAGTTGATCGCCTGGGCGACCCCCGCGCCGGCCACGGTCGCACCGGAATCCGTGTCCGCACCACACGCGCTCAGCGCGAGCGCCGCCGTCACCGCGAGAGACGCGATGATGCCGTACCGCCGGAGTCTCACCTGACGATTTCCCTTCGCGCGACCGACCACCAAGCACGAGTTAAGTGCACCTAAGGGGGGTTTCGCGGCGGTTTCGCCGTAAAAGTGCGGTATCTGTCAGGCGGCGGGCGGTCCCCACGCATGCCGGTCCTTGCGGGCGGCCTTCTTGCCGAGCCGGCCCTCACGCACCAGCACCGCGAGCGCGTCCAGGACCACCCGGGAGCTGAGCAGGGCGGTCTGCTCCGCCCAGTCGTACGGCGGCGCGCACTCGACCACCTCGATGCCGGCGAGCCCCGGCGCGGCGACCGCCCGGATCAGGTTGAGCGCCTCGCGCGGCAACAGCCCGCCCGGCTCCGGCCACCCCGTCCCCGGCACGAACCCGGCGTCGACCACGTCGATGTCGAAGGACAGGTAGACCGCCTTCGCGCCCTGCCACGCCGTCTCCAGCGCCACCTCGGCCACCTTCTCGACGCCGACCCGCTCGACGTCGCCGACGGTGATCACGGTGGTGCCCCGCTCCCGGCCGACCTTGACCCCGGCCCGCGGCGACTGCCAGCCCCCGATGCCGACCTGGACCAGGTTGGTGGCGGGCGCGTTGCCGATGTTCGTGGCGTGGAACCACGGGGTGGTGTGCATGCGCTCGTCCAGGTCGGTCTCCTGGGTGTCCACATGCCGGTCAAAGTGGATGATGCCGATGTTCCCGTCGACGTGCGGCGCGATGCCCCGGATCGTCGGGTAGCCGATGGAGTGGTCGCCGCCCAGGACGACGGGCAGCACGCCGCGCGCGTACACGTGGGAGATCGCCTGGCTGATCTGGTCGAAGCTCTTCTCCAGGTTGCCCGGGATCGTGAACACGTCGCCGATGTCGACCAGGTTGAGCTGCTCGCGCAGGTCGACGCCGAGCTCGTAGCAGTAGGTCCCGAACAGGTTCGTCGAGCGCCGAATGCCTTGGGGGCCGAACCGGGCGCCCGGCCGGTACGTGGCGCCGGAGTCCAGCGGCGCGCCGAACACGGCCACCTCGGCATCGCCGACGTCGTTGACGTCCTCCAGGAAGGGCGCGTTGAGGAACGTGCCCCGCTCCCCCGCGAAGTGCGGCAGCTCACCCCGCGAGAACGTCGGGATCGTCCGGTCGACCAGGGTCGGCGAGCCCGGGAGCCCGTACGCCAGTCCCCGCTGAATCTCCTCGTCGTGGCGGAACAGCGACAGCCGCTCCTCGGCGAGCTGCGCCCACTGACCTTCCCGGTTGGCGAAGGCGTCACTGTGCGAGTGCGTCATCTCGGGGACAATAGCCGCAAATCCCCATGTGACGGTGGCGACGGGACCGTGCCGAACTCCGTCCGGGAGTGCCAGCCTTCGGGTCATGGAGTTCGAACCGGACCGCGCGCTGATGCTCGACCAGGGCCACCTGGTGCTGAACCGGCTGGCCGACTTCGTCGACCGGTTGCCGCAGCGCCCGGCCACCGACCTGACCCCCGTGCTCGGCTCGGCCGAGCTGCCCAAGCTCGTCGACGAGCTGTTGGCCCCGCCGCCGGAGCACGCTGGCGAGCTCGACCAGCTGCTCGCGCTGGTCGACCGCGCCGCCGACGTCGCGCTGGAGACCGCGGGGCCGGGCTACTTCGCGTACATCCCGGGTGGGGGGCTCTACAGCTCGGCGCTCGCCGCGTTCTACGGCCAGGTGCTCAACCGCTACGGCAGCCTCGCCGCGACCGCGCCCGCGCTCACCGCGCTCGAGGACAGCGTGCTGCGGTGGATCGCCCAGGACGTGTGCGGGCTCCCCGACGGCAGCGGGGGCCTGCTGACCACGGGCGGGTCGCTGGCCAACCTGTCCGCCGTCGTGGCAGCGCGGCACGACCGCCTCGGCGAGGACATCGCGGACGGGACCATGTACGTCACGGCGTACGCGCACCACTCCGTGGCCAAGGCCGCCCGCATCGCCGGCATCGCGAGCAACCGGATCCGGGTCGTGCCCAGCACACCCGACCTGCGCATGGACGTCCCGGCCGCGGCCGCCATGATCGAGGAAGACCGGGCCGCCGGGCTGCGCCCGTTCCTGATCGTCGGATCGGCCGGCACCACCGACACCGGGACGGTCGACCCGCTGCCGACCATCGCCGCCCTCGCGGCCGGCACGGACCTGTGGTTCCACGTCGACGCGGCGTACGGCGGCTTCTTCCGGCTGACCGAGCGGGGCCGCGAGCGGCTGGCCGGCGTGGAGCTCGCCGACTCGGTGACGCTGGACCCGCACAAGACCCTGTTCCTGCCGTTCGGCACCGGTGCGCTGGTGGTGCGCGACCCGGCCAAGCTGGCGGCGGCGCACCACGGCACCGCCGACTACCTGCAGGACCTGGGCTCGCTCGAACTGCCGGACTACGCCCACCTCGGTCCGGAGCTCAGCCACGAGGTACGCGGCCTGCGCGTCTGGCTGCCGCTGCACCTGCACGGCGTCGGCGCGTTCCGGGCGGCCCTGGACGAGAAGCTGGACCTGGCCGAGCGGGTCCACGAGGCGCTGCACCGGGTGCCCTCGCTGGAGGTGCCCTGGGCGCCGGACCTGAGCACGGTCGCCTTCCGGGTGCGGGCCGCGTCCCCGGCCGACGTCGAGGAAGCGGACGCGGCGACCCGGGCGATCCTCGCGCACGTCAACGCGAGCGGTCGGGTCTACCTGTCCAGCACGGTCGTCGACGGCCGGCAGACGCTGCGGGTAGCGGTCGTCGCCCACCGCGCCCACGCGTCCCAGGTGGACGAGGCCATCGCGTTGATCACCGCGGCCGCGCCGGCATAGCGGCCGTCCGGCGGTCGAGGAAGTCGTGGGTCAGGCCCGCGACCTCGTCGCCGTGGGACTCCAGCAGGAAGTGGCCGCCGTCCAGCAGGTGGATCTCCGCGTCGGCGACGTCGTCCGCGAAGGCGCGTGCGCCGTCCGGGCCGAAGATGGGGTCGTTGCGGCCCCAGGCGGCCAGCACCGGCACCTGGGTGTCCCGCAGGTACTCGTGCAGGCGCGGGTACATCGGCGGGTTGGTCGCGTAGTCCCGGAACAGGGCCAGCTGCACCACGTCGTTGCCGGGCCGGCTGACCAGCGCGTAGTCGTGGTTCCAGGTGTCCGGGCTGACCAGCGTCGGGTCGGGCGTGCCTGTCAGGTACTGCCACTTGATCATGTCGAGGCTCAGCGCCTGGCGGATCGCTGCCTCGGTGTCGGGCGTCTGCTCGCGCTGGTAGGCCCAGACGGTCTTCCAGAAGTCTTCGACGAAGCCCGCGTCGTACGCGTTGCCGTTCTGCGTGACGATCGCCGTGACCGCGTCGGGGTTCTGCAACGCGAGCCGCCAGCCGATCGGTGCGCCGTAGTCGTGCACGTAGAACGCGTAGCGCTCGATCCCCAGCTGGTTCAACAGCTCCGTCGTGTGCGAGGTCAGGTTGTCGAACGTGTAGTCGAACTCGTCCACGCTCGGCGCGTCCGAGAAGCCGAACCCGATGTGGTCCGGCGCGACCACGTGGTAGCGGTCGGCCAGCGCCGGAATCAGGTCGCGGAACATGTACGAGCTGGCCGGGAAGCCGTGCAGCAGCACGATCGCCGGTGCGTCGGTCGATCCGGCCTCCCGGTAGAACAACTGTCGACCGTGGACGGTTGCGTAACGGTGATGGGTGGTGTTCACGACTGTCCCCTCCTTCAGACCAGGGTCTCGCCGCCGTCGACGTGCAGGCGGACACCCGTCAGGAACGTGTTGGTGAGGGCGAAGACGACGGCGTCCGCGACGTCGTCGGAGGTGCCGACCCGGTGGGCGGGCACCTCGGCACGGCGCCGCTCGTAGAGCTCGGCCTTCTTCTGGTCGCCGAGCGCGTCGTAGGCGCCGGTGTCGATGGTGCCCGGCGAGATGGAGTTGACTCTGATCGGCGCCAGCTCCACCGACAGCGACCGGGCGACGGCGTCGACGGCGCCGTTGGTCGCGGCGACGGCGAGCATCCCGACGGTCGGCTTGTCCGCGGTCGCGCCGGAGAACAGCACGAACGAGCCGTCCTTCGGCATCCGCTTGGCGAAGTGCTTGGCGAGCAGGATCGGGCCGACCACCTTGGTGTTGAGAGACGCCATGACGACGTCCGGCTTGAGCGCGTCGACCGTGCCGCGGGCCCGGGCGGAGGCGGTGGAGACGACGTGGTCGACGTGGCCGATCCGCTCGGCCAGCGCCTCCACACTGGACTCGTCGGTGATGTCGACGCTTTCCGCGGTGATGCCGGGATCGTCGTACGCATCGGCGAGCGCGGCGACGTCGCGGCTGGCGACGACCACGGTGGCGCCGGCCGCCCGGGCCGCCAGCGTGGTGGCCCGGGCGATGCCGCTGCCGCGGCCGACGACCAGGACCGTGCGGTTCTGCAGGGTGGACATGTTGCGGCTCCTATCGGTTGGTGGTGAAGACCTCGTCGAAGTCCCGGTCGATGCCGTGCGCGACGACGGACTGCCCGGGCTCCAGGACGAGCCGCCGCCCGTCGAGGTCGACGGCGATCTTGTCGGCCTCGAACGAGACGAAGTTCGAGATGAGGTGCACCTCGGGCCAGGCCTCCTCGTACGACCAGGCGGCGCGGGGCCGCTCGCCGATGTCGTAGTAGCTGGCGAGCCCCTTGTACGGGCAGAACGTCTGCTGCTCCACCGGGGCCAGCGCGCCGGCTTCGACGTCCGCCCGCGGCACGTACCAGCGCGGCGCGAAACCCGACTCGTAGAGGACACGCGGCCGGACGGTATCGGCGACGACCCGGTCGCCGTCGCGGACGACCAGGTGGCGCGAGGTCCGGCGGATGTCGATGCGGTGGTAGCTGTCGGCGGCGTGGCCGAGGATCCGCTCGTCCTCCTCGTAGAACGCGTCCATCGGCCGCCAGGCGAAGGCCGTCCGGCCGCGCAGCGGGTCGGCGTAGTCGGGCAGGTCGGCGAACCGCCACGCGGCCCGCTCGGCGTGCCGGTCTCCACGCTGGACGGTCAGCCACCGCGTCGGCCCGAGCTGGGCATGGTTGGTGACACGGTCGGTCTCTCGCAGCGCGTCGGGCTCGATCGCGATGTCCGGGAAGTACGCCACCGGGTAGCGGCCCGGCTCGTGCAGCAGCACGACGTCCTCGCTGTCGGCGATCCAGTCACCGCCGAACCGCACCCGCAGGCGGCGGCGCAGCGGCTCCGCGTACAACAGCCGTTCGGGCAGTGGATCGGGGGTCAGGAAGCGGCCGACGGCGTGCGCCGCCAGTGGGCCCTGCTGCCAGGAGAGTCCCATGATCGATCCTTTCAGCTCAGCGGTTCGCCGCCGTCGATGTGCAGCGTCGTGCCCGTCAGGAAGGGGCTGGTCATCGCGAACAGCACGCCGTCGGCGATGTCACCCGTGGTGCCGATGCTCCGGGTGGGATTGCGGCGCCGGATGGTGTCGATGTAGGCCTGCTTGGCCTCGGCTCCCAGGTCGTCCCAGGCCCCGCTGTCGATCACGCCCGGCGAGATCGCGTTGACCCGGATCGGGGCCAGCTCCAGGGCGAGCGAGCGGGCCAGGACGTCGGCGGCGCCGTTCGTGATCGCGACCGCCATCGTGCCAACCGCGATCTTGGCCGCGGCCACGCCCGAGAACAGGGTGATCGAGCCGCCCGGGTCGATCCGGTGCGCGAGGTGCTTGGCCAGCATGAGCGGGCCGATCACCTTGGTGTCGAACGACTTTCGCACCGCGGCGCGGTCGAGGTCGGCCAGGTGCCCGCGGGCGCGCGCGGAGGCGGTCGAGACCACGTGGTCGACGGTCTCCAGGCGCTCGGCGAGCGCCTCGATGGAGTCCTCGTCGGTGAGGTCGACGGTGTCGGTGGAGATGTCCGGCTCTCCCGCGTACGCGTCGGCCAGTCCCGGACCGTCCCGCCCGGCGGCGACGACCCGGGCGCCGGCGTCCCGGGCGACGACCGCGACCGCGCGGGCGATCCCGCTGCCGCGCCCGACGACGAGCACCCGCTGGTCCTTGAGCAACCCAGGCATTTTTCCTCCCGGGGACAGATGGCTAATGCGAAAAGCCTTCACGCGGGCGTTTGCGCCGCGCATCCGCCACTGGCCAGCCGACCCCGCTAGCGTGGGGTTGTGCGCGGGTCCGCCGGACTCACCGGCCGTCGCACCGAATGCGCGGTGCTCGACGACATGGTCAAGGCCGTCCGTGGGGGCGCGAGCCGGGTGCTGGTGTTGCACGGTGAGGCCGGTGTGGGCAAGACGGCCCTCCTGGACCACCTGGCCGCCGTGGTGAGTCCGGGCCGGGTCGTCCGGGCCGCCGGGGTCGAGTCGGAGATGGAGCTGCCGTACGCGGGCGTGCACCAGCTCTGCGGTCCGCTGCTCGACCGGCTCGACCGCCTGCCGGCACCACAGCGGGAGGCGCTGGGCACCACGTTCGGCATCAACGCCGGGCCGCCACCTGAACGGTTCCTGGTGGGCCTGGCCGTGTTGAGCCTGTTGTCCGCCGTGGCCGCCGAGCGGCCGCTGGTCTGCCTGGTCGACGACCTGGAATGGCTCGACCGCGAGTCGGCGCAGGTGCTCGCGTTCGTGGCCCGCCGGCTCGAGGTGGAGTCGGTCGGCCTGGTCCTCGCGGCCCGCTCCGTTCCGCCTTCCCTGGCGGGTCTGCCGTCGCTGCCGGTCGGCGCGCTGGCGGAAGAGGAGGCCCGCGCGCTGCTGGACGAGGCGCTGGCGGGTCCGATCGACACCCGGGTACGCGACGAGATCGTCGCCGAGGCGCACGGCAACCCCCTGGCGCTGCTGGAGCTGCCGCGCGGGATCGGCCCCACCGACCTGGCGGGCGGCTTCGGCCTGCCGGCGGCGCTGACCGGCGGAATCGAGTCGCAGTTCCAGCGCCGGGTGGACCAGCTACCCGCGCCGACCCGGCGGCTGTTGCTGCTGATGGCGGCCGACCCGTCGGGAGACGCCGACCTGGTCGCCCGGGCCGCGCGACGGTGGGACGTCGACCGGTCCTCGTCCGGGCCGGCCGCCGACGCCGGGCTGGTCGACGACGGCGGGCGGTTCCGGCATCCGCTGGCGCGGTCCGCGGTCTACCTGGCCGCGCCGGCCGACGAACGGCGCTCGGCGCACGCGGCGCTGGCCGCCGCCACCGACGCCCGGACCGATCCCGACCGCCGGGCGTGGCACCGGGCCGAGGCGACGGCCACGGAGGACGAGGACGTGGCGGTCGAGCTGGAGCGCTCGGCCGGGCGTGCGCAGGCCCGCGGCGGTCCGGCCGCCGCGGCGGCGTTCCTTCGGCGGGCGGCGGCGCTGAGCCCGGCGCCGGCGAAGCGGGGCGTGCGGGCGCTGGCGGCGGCGCGGGCCGAGGTGCGGGCGGGTGGCTTCGAGGCGGCGCGGGACCTGTTGGCCACCGCGGCCTCGGCGCCGCTGACCGAGCAGCAGCAGGCCCAGGCCGACCTCACCCGCGCGGAGCTGGCCTTCGTGACCGACCGGGGCCACGACGCCGCACCGCTGCTGTTGCAGGCGGCGCGGCGGCTCGAACAGGTCGACGGCACGCTGTCCCGGGCCACCTATCTGGAGGCGCTGTCGGCCGCCATCTTCGCCGGACGGTTCGCGGCGCCGTCCGCCGACGTGCGGTCGGTGGCGCACGCGGCGCGGGGCGCGCCGCCGGCCTCGGCGCCGTCCGCGGCGGACCTGCTCCTGTCCGGGACGGTGCTGGCGTACGACGAGGGCTACGCGGCGGGGTTGCCGGTGCTGCGGTCGGCGCTGGCCGGCGTGCGCTCCCTCGACGGCGACGTCGATCTACTGTGGATGGCCATCACGTCGACCCTGCGGGTGTGGGACGACGACGGGTGGGACGCCCTCTCCGACCGGTACGTCCGGCTGGCCCGCGAGACCGGCGCGCTCGGCCACCTGCCGCTGGCGCTCACGGCACGGGCGTACCTGCACCTGTTCAGCGGCCACCTGGCCGCCGCGGCGGCGCTGACCGACGAGCTGACCGCGATCACGGAGGCGACCGGCACGAGCGTCGCGCCGTACGGTGCGCTGGGGTTGGCGGCCTTCCGCGGCGACGCGGACGCGGGCCCGACGCTGGTGGAGGCGACGAAGGCGGACGTGGCCCGACGGGGCGAGGGCGTGGGGCTCACCTTCGCCGAGTGGGCGTACGCGTTGCTGCACAACAGCTTGGGCAACTACGGCGAGGCCTTGGCGGCGGCCGAGCGGGCGACGGCGTACCCGCAGGATCCGGGATCGTTGATCTGGGCGGCGCCGGAGCTGGTCGAGTCCGCGGTCCGGACCGGCCGGCCGGAGGCGGCGGGCCCGGTCTTCGCGCTGCTGTCCGACATGCGTAACGCCTGCGGCACGGACTGGGCGCTGGGCATCCAGTCCCGCTCGCAGGCGCTGCTGACCGACGGCGACGGTGCCGAGCCGCTGTACCGATCGGCGCTGGCGCACCTGGGCCGCACCCGGATGCGGGTGGACCTGGCCCGGGCGCATCTCCTGTACGGCGAGTGGCTGCGACGCCGGCGGCGGCGCACCGACGCCCGGGCCGAGCTGCGGACGGCGTACGACCTGTTCACCGGGATCGGCGCGGCGGCGTTCGCGGCACGCGCGGGACGCGAGCTCAGCGCGGCTGGCGGCAACACCCACCCGCGCGCGCCGGCGCGGGACCACAACCTGACCACACAGGAGGCCCAAATCGCCCGCATGGCCAGCGAGGGCCTCTCGAACCCGGAGATCGCGACCCGCCTGTTCATCAGCGCGCGCACGGTCCAGTACCACCTGCGCAAGGTCTTCACGAAGCTCGGCATCACGTCGCGCACCCAACTCCCCCGGGTCCTCCCCACGCGCTAGCCTGGCCGGCTCCGCCCGAGACCCCGGTCACAGGGAGTTCTCAGGAAGCCCGGGACCAAAACCACCCCCGGCGGTGTTGTGACAGGTGACGCCGCAGCCAGCGGCGGCAGAAGAGGAGAGATCGTGTCACACGACTACCGCAAGACCGCGGACGCCGTTGGTCGTCTCACCGACACCCAGTTCAGCGTTACCCAGCAGGACGGGACGGAGCCCCCGTTCCGGAACGAGTACTGGGACAACCACGAGCGCGGGATCTACGTCGACGTGGTCTCCGGGCAGCCGCTGTTCTCGTCGACCGACAAGTACGACAGTGGCACCGGATGGCCCAGCTTCACCAAGCCGATCGACGGCGACGTTGTCCGGACAAAGACCGACAGAACGCTCTGGATGACCCGCACCGAGGTACGGTCTGCCGGCGCCGACAGCCACCTCGGCCACCTGTTCGATGACGGACCGGCCGACGCGGGAGGATTGCGTTACTGCATGAACTCGGCCGCGCTGCGGTTCATCCCCGTCTCGGAGCTCGAGGCGCAGGGCTACGGAGAATACCGCTCGCTGTTCGAGCCGGACGTTACGAAGGAGAACGCATCATGACCAGCGGAGTCAACGACACCGGACGCGTCACCCAGGAGCCGGGCACCGAGACGGCCGTCCTGGCCGGCGGGTGTTTCTGGGGCATGGAGGATCTCATTCGTCGCCAGACCGGCGTGTTGGACACGCGCGTCGGCTACACCGGCGGCGACAACGATCACGCGACCTACCGCAACCACCCCGGCCACGCCGAGGCGGTCGAGATCGTCTTCGACCCGACGCAGACGACGTACCGCGACATCCTGGCGTTCTTCTTCCAGATCCACGACCCGTCGACGTTGAACCGCCAGGGCAACGACATGGGCTCGAGCTACCGCTCGGCGATCTTCCCGCTCACCGACGAGCAGGAGCGGGTCGCCCGCGACACCATCGCGGACGTCGACGCGTCCGGGTTGTGGCCGGGCAAGGCCGTCACGACGATCGAGCCGGCCGCCCCGTTCTGGGAGGCCGAGCCCGAGCACCAGGACTACCTGGTCAACTACCCGAACGGCTACACGTGCCACTTCCCGCGGCCGGACTGGGTGCTCCCCAGGCGCACCGCGACCTCGGCCTGACGACAGGCTGAACGGGCGCGTCCACCGCTGTCGTGCGGTGGACGCGCCCTCACGCGTTGTTGCGGGCCTCGATGGCCTCGATGGCGTGCTCCAGCTCCTTGCCCAGCACCCGGTTGCCGATGAAACCGATCGCGAACCCGAGTGCGCGCCCCCGCAGGGTCTTGCCGTCACGCACCTCGACCAGGTCCACAGTGGTCGTTCCGTCGGGTCGCGGGCTCAGCGTGTACGTGAAGCCCGACCCGCCACCCCACGTGTTGGAGTCCGTGGTGGTGACCACGACGTGGTGCACGTCGGACCAGTCGTAGTGCATCCGTTCCCAGATGCCGCCCGAGCCCTCGGTGACGTCGGCCTGATCGGTGCCCTTCTCGTGCACCTCGAGATAGCCGTCGGCGCTGCGGCTGAAGACCTCGGACCGGCCAGGCCCGAAATCGGTCAACGCGGCGACGAACTCCTCGGGAGTCGCGGTCGTCGTCCGCTGAAGGTGAATCGTCGTCATGCCGGATCCTCCCGTCATGCGCGCACGCGGATGATCGTCTTTCCCTTGACCCGCTCGGTGGGGTTGAGCGCCGCAACGGCGTCAGCGAGGGTTGCGACGGTGCCGATGACCGTCCGCAGACGTCCGTCCCGCACCCGTTCGACAATCTTACCGAGTTGGGCGCGATCGGCCTCGACGACGAAGTCGATCGCCAGGCCGTCCTTGGGTCGTGCCGGCGGCGGACCCGTGACCGACACCAGCGTTCCGCCCGCGCGCACCAGCCCGGCCGACCGCTTCCCGATGTCACCGCCGAACACGTCGAAGACCAGATCGACCGCGCCGACGGCTTCCAGCGACTCGTTGTCGAGGTCGACGAACTCCCGCGCGCCGAAGTCGAGTGCCGTTTGGCGAGCGGCGGCATGCCCGGTGCCGATGACGTAGGCGCCGGCCTCGCGCGCGAGCTGGGTGACCAGCGATCCGACCCCGCCGGCCGCGCCGTGCACGAGCACGCTCTGCCCCGACTTCACGCGACCGTGGTCGAACAGTCCCTGCCAGGCCGTCAGACCGGAGATCGGCAGGCTCGCGCCGACGGTGAAGTCGACGTCTCCGGGCAATGGTGCGAGGTTGCGGGCCTCGACGGCCGCGTACTCCGCCAAAGTGCCGTCCCGGGTCCAGTCGGTGAGGCCGAACACCCGCTGTCCCACCGACAGCCCGGTCGTGCCGTAGCCGAGGGCAGTGACCACACCGGCCAGCTCGTGCCCGGGAATCGGCGACGTCCGGTCCTGGCCGGCGCGATCGGCCCAGGTCGAGGGCCACGTCAACTCGCCGGCGGTGAACCCGGAGGCGTGCACCTCGACGAGTACGTCGTTGATCGCGGGCTCCGGTTCCGGACGCTCGACCAGCGTCATCCCGGCCGTCCCGGCAGCCTCGTTCGGCGCGACGATCGCCTTCATCGGGCACCTCCCCGCATGGCCGTACCCTGGTTGTTGTCGATCACGTACCGCCAGAACCCGTCCGCGCCGCGCCGCAGGACGTCACAGGCCGTGCCTCCGAACTGCACGTGCTCGCCGTCGCGGCCGGTGCCCTCGATCGCCCAGTCCAGCACGATCTCCGCGAGGTCTCCGGCGACGAACACGTGGCGGGCCTTGGCGTCCAGCGGCAGGCCGTGCTTCAGGTCAGGTTCGAGCTGGCCGGCGATGGCGGTGTGACCGGTGACGGTGCTCCCGTCGCGCATGACGAGCACGGCGTCCGCCTCGTACAAGGGCAGCATCGCGCTCACCTCGCCGGAGTTGAACCGCTCGACCAGCGACGGTACGACCTGTTCGGGATCAGTGGGCAGCAAGAAGGAATCGGACATCACGGCTTCCTCTTCTTATTGGACCATTTCGTCCAGCCTAGCGCGATGACAGCCGACGTCCATCCGTACCCTGGCTACGCAAGATGCCTCGCCGGGTGGACCCCAAGGTCCCGTCACTCATGGCCGACCGTGGATACACTGCACGGATGGGCGACGAGCAGGTGATCGCGCCGGCGAAGCCGCGGAGGATCAGCCAACGGGGCATAGCGACCCGCGAGCGGATCCTCGACGCGGCCAACCAGCTGATGCTCGTGCGTGGCGTCAACGCCACGACCCTCGACGACGTCCGCGAGGCGAGCCAGACGAGCAAGTCCCAGCTCTACCACCACTTCGCCGACAAGCAGGAGCTCGTGCGCGCGCTGGTCAAGTACCGCGGCGCGCTGGTGATCCAGCGCGAGCGCGGCAGGCTGGAGCGGCTGAGGTCCTTCTCCGGGCTGGTCCGCTGGCGCAACGCGCTGGTGCAAGCCAACGCGCTCAACAACGGCAGGTACGGGTGCGGTCTCGGTTCGATGGCCGTCGAGCTCTCCGACCAGGACGAGCAGTCCCGCTCGATGCTGTCCGAGACCTTCGACCAATGGGAAAAACTGATCAGTGACGGCCTGCACCGGATGCGTGACAGCGGCGCGCTGCGCCCGGACGCCGATCCGGAGAAGCTGGCCACGGGCCTGATGGCCGCGCTGCAGGGCGGCTACCTCCTGGCGAACGCCGCACACGACGTCGCACCGATGGAAGTCGCCCTCGACATGGCGCTGGACCACATCAAGTCGTTCCTCGTGGAGCCGCCCCGCTAAAGGCTGGACTATTTAGTCCACTAGCTCAGGACTGGTCGGGGTGCGCGGACCAGCGGTGAGTGCGCCAGGCCGACCGCGCCGAGGGAGGTCAGGGCGCCAGCGGCGGCCAGGCCGATCAGGGCGCTGGTGGTGCTCGGCGGTTCGACCGCGAACGCGTAGACGCCGAGCAGGTAGCTGGCCACCGGGTTGGTGATCGACATGGCGGCGACCGCCGACGGCAACGATCCCGCCGCCAGCGCACCCTGGCCCAGGACCAGGCCGCTCAGCGTGGACGCCGCCAGGACGTAGCCCGGCCAGTCGCGGGCGGTGGCCAGGGCGCCGCGGGTCAGCAGGTCGTCGGTGGTGAGCTTGATCATCGCGGCGCTGATGGCGTAGCAGATGCCGGCCGCGATCGCGATCATCGTGGCCCGGACCAGGCGCGGCCGGCCCTCGCTGAACGGCAGGATCAGCAGGACCGCGGCCACCGCGACGAGGCAGCCCAGCAGCACGTGGGTCCGGTTGGGCTGGCCGTCCTGCGGTGCGATGCCGCGCACCGCGAAGAACGTCACGAGGCCGCCGCAGATCAGGATCGCGGCCCGCCAGTCGCGCCGGCCCGGGCGGCGTCGTTGCCAGGCCGCCGCCATCGGCATCGCGAACAGCAATTGGGTGACGAGCAGCGGCTGGACCAGCGCGACCGACCCGAACCGGAGCGCGATCGCCTGGGCGCCGAAACCGCCGAGGTTGGTGACCCAGCCGACCAGCCACAGCGGCTCGCGGACCAGTCGCCTGATCAGCCGCAGCAGCCCCACGAACACGTCCGTGCGCCGGTGCGGGCCGTCCTCCGCCCGGTGCCGCTGCGCGGCCTGCTGCTGGAGCGAGGCGGCGGCGGCGAACAGGAACGCCGCCAGGACGCCGAATCCAACAGCCAAGGTCACGCCGCGGGACTCTACGACTCGGGCGGTGGCGGTGGCCAGCCGGCCGCCGCCACCGCGCTCCTGCTCACACCCCGTCAGTCGTCGGCCGTCTTGCTCAACACCGTGAATCCGGCGTCGAGGTCGACGTCCCATTCGGCGCCGGCTGCGTCGTGGACGTCGACCTCGTAGGCCGACCCGTCGTCGCCGCCCTCCACCGCGGTGACCGTGCCACCGCCGACGGCGGCCAGCGCCGCCTGCTCGGCCGACGCCCGCTCGGCGGCCGTGAGCACCCGGTCGGAGTTGTCCTGGCCGACCACCTTGAGGTCCTTGTCCAGGGCGACGTCCACCTCGCTGCCGTCGTCCTTGCGAACCTCCACCTCGTACGCCTCGCCGGGATCGTCGCTGGTCTCGACGTCCTGGACCGTCCCGGGGACCGCCTGGGTGGCCGCGTTGGCGACCCGCTCGCGCTCGCCGCCCTGGACGTCGGCGCTCGCGGTGGTGGCCCAGATCGCTCCGCCCGTGCCGAGTGCGACGACGGCCGCGGCGGTGATGACGACGGCGCGCTTGGAAATCTTCATGGGTGGATCGTGCGGGTCCGTGCCTGAAACCCACCTGAAAGTCCGTTCACGGCGAGGCGTACGACGAAGCGCGCACCGCCCAGGGCGGACGTCGCGACCGTGACGGTGCCGCCGTGGGCCGTGACGGTCTCTTTGACGATCGCCAGGCCGAGCCCGCTGCCGCCGGCGTCCTTGGTCCGGGCCTCGTCGAGCCGCACGAACCGCTCGAAGATCCGTTCCCGGTGTTCCGGTGGGACGCCCGCACCGTCGTCCTCGACGATGATCTCCACTCCGTCGCCGGTCTCCCGGACCGCGATGGCCACGGTGCCGGTGGCGTGCCGGGCGGCGTTGTCGACCAGGTTGCGCACGATCTGGGCGAGTGCGGTCGGGTCACCCCGCACCCGTCCGGCCCCGACTCCGGCGGTGTCGACCTCCAGCCCGGACCGGGCGACGCGGCGGGCCTCCGCCAGCGCCAGGTCGTCGAGGTCGACGTCGTGCGGGGCACGGCCGACCCCATCCCGAGTGAGCAGCAGCAGCTGCTCGACCAGCCGCTGCATGCGGGCCGACTCCTCGAGCACGGCAGCGGTGAGCTCACCCTCGGGCAGGGCTCCGGGGTGGTCGCGGGCCACCTCGGCCGCCTGGCGGATGGAGGCCAGCGGCGACCGGAGCTCGTGCGAGGCGTCGGCGACGAACTGCTGCTGCCGGTCGCGCGAGTCCTGCAGCCGGCCCAGCATCTGGTTCATCGTCCGGGCCATGCGGTGGACCTCGTCGCGGGATCGCGGTTCGGGCACGCGCCGGTCGAGCCGATCGCCGGTGATCTCCTCGACCTCGCGCCGGATGCGCTCGATCGGCGCGAGCGCCCGGCCCGCCACCACCCACACGGTGCCGCCCACCAGCAGCAGCAGCGACGGCACACCGACCATCAGCGGAGTGACCAGCGCGGCGGTCGAGTCGGCGACCTCCTCCAGGGAGACACCGACCAAGACGGTGTACGGGTCGGCGTCTTCGGTGACCACGAGATAGCCGCGGTCGTCCTCCTCCAACGTCGAGCGCAGGGGTCGGGACGAGCGCAGGACGGCGCCGTCGGCGTCGGCCACCTGCCAAACGAGATCCTCGTCGTCGTCCTCGTCCAGAGCCTCCTCCGCCCACTCGCCCGACGGCTCGCTCGCCGGCAGGCCCGAGACGCGGATCTCCGCCGCGATGGCCGAGGCGCGCTGCTCGGCGGTGGCCTCCAGCCCGTCACGTAGCGAGTCGCGCACCAGCGCCACCAGCACGACCGCCCCAACCAGCAGGGCGGCGGCGACCACGAGCACGGCCACCGCTGTCGTGCGGAAGCGCACCGACGTCCGGCTCTCAGCCACCGTCCCTCCGCAGTCGGTAGCCCGCGCCGCGCAGGGTCTCGATCGCCTCCCGTCCGATCTTGTTGCGCAGATGCCGGACGTACACCTCGACGATGTTCGGGTCTCCGACGAAGTCGACGTCCCACACGCCGTCCAGGATCTGCCGTTTCGACACCACGTCGCCCGGGCGGCGGGCCAGGAAGGCCAGCAGCGAGAACTCGCGCGCCGTGAGCTCGACCTCGACTCCCGCCCGCCACACCCGCCGGGCAGCCGGGTCGAGTCGGAGGTCGCCGACCTCGATCACCGCGGGCCGCTCCCGCGCACCGCGCCGGGCCACCGCCCGCAGGCGCGCCACGAGCACCGGGAACGAGAAGGGCTTCGTCAGGTAGTCGTCCGCACCCGTGTCGAGCCCTTCGACCTGGTCCCACTCGCCGTCCTTCGCGGTGAGCATCACGATCGGCGTCCAGTCGCGCTCGGCGCGCAGCGTCGCGCAGACCTGGTAGCCGTTCAGCCCCGGCAGCATCAGGTCGAGGACGATCGCGTCGTACGGGTTCTCCCGCGCCAGCCAGAGCCCGTCGGTGCCGTCGTGGGCCAGGTCGACCGCGAAGCCCTCCGCCACGAGCCCGGCCCGCAACGACGCGGCGAACCGCTTCTCGTCGTCGACGACGAGCACGCGCATCAGGTCCTCCGAAAGGGCGGCCGGCAAAAGACCATCCTCCCGTACCCACGCTGAACCCGCGCTGAATCAGAACGCCGGCATCACCTCGTCGTGGATGAGCTGGAGCTGCTCGTTGACCGACGCGACGTTGTCGAGGTCCCGGCCCATCAGGGCCTTCACCAGCGCGGCGTCGGTGATCGCGAAGATCAGGTGGTTGACGCCCGCGTCGACGATCTCGCTGCGCAGCTTGGCCACGCACTCCTCGGGCGTGCCCGCCACCGACAGCCGCTCGGCGACCTCTGGCGGGGTGAGGTCGATCGCGCCGGACAGGTCGCCCTTGCCGAGCGCCTCGATGACCGGCTGCAGGTCGGCCGGGTCGACGCCGTTGCGCCGGAGCTGCTCGTCCGGCATCGACGACGCGTACAGGCCGACCATGCTGCGCGCGGCCTCCTTCGCCGCCGCCGAGTCGCGGCCGATGGAGAAGACGATCCAGGCGCCGATGTCCAGCGAACGCCAGTCGCGGCCGGCCTTCTCCGCGCCCTGCCGGACGTTGGAGACCAGATAGTCGTACGCCTCCCGGGTGTAGCTCAACGCGTGGTGCACCCCGTCGGAGAGCTCGCCGGCCTTGCGGAACGAACGGGGGCCGCGCATCGCGCCGAGCAGCAGCGGCATCCGTTCCTGCACCGGCCTGGCGAAGGTGAACAGGCCCGTGTACTTGTAGAACTCACCCTCGAAGTTGATGGCGCCCTCGTCCAGCAGGGTCCGCATCACCTGGTGGGCTTCCAGGGTCCGCGACAACGGCCGGGTCTGCGCCCAGTCGATGTGGTACTGGGCCAGCAGCCCGAAGTTGCCGCACGAGATGACGCATTCGGCGCGGCCGCCGGTCAGTTCGTCCAATGTGGCCGCCGCCTGGGCGATCAGCGTCGGCTCACGCAGCACGACACCCGAGAGCGACGGCCCGAACCGGATGTTGGTGGTCTTGTCGGCCGCGGCGGCAAACAGCAGCCACATGTCCTTGTGCCACGTCTCGTCGGCCGCGTAGCAGCCGTAGAAGCCGAGCTCGTCTGCCTTCTTGATGGACTCCATCGAGTCGGCGAGCGGATAGTCGGGAAGCATCACGTAGCTGAACCTCATCGGGACCTCACTCTTCTGTGGACATCAGCTCCTCGCCGGACACCACCGAGTCGGCCCAGTGGGCGTGCATCCACGCCAGGTGCTCCCACCGGCTGTCGACGATGCGGCGCGTGTCCCACGCCGGGAAGTCGTGCTGTTGGAAGTGGTCACGCATGAGCGCGGGGTCCACTTCGTACACGTGCTCGATCCGTTGCACCACCACGTCGTTGATCCGCCGTGGGTCCGGTGGCCGCTGCGCGGACAGGCGAAAACCGATCATGACGGGCCGTCCTCGTACGCCTGGTCGAGCAGGTATTTTCCGGGGTTCATGATGTTGAGCGGGTCGAGCACCCGCTTGACCTTCTTCATCACGTCCCAGCCGCCGCCCATCTCCTCCGGCACGAGGTCGACCTCGCCCGCGCGGCAGGCGCCGTGGCACGCGCTGATCGAGCCGCCGTGCGCGATCGACACCGCGGCGATGTCGCGCTTGGCGGTCACCCAGGCGTCCCACGCCTCGTCGTCGAGCTCCTGCTCCCAGATGCCGACGTCGATCTCCGTGAGGTAGTCGCCCCACGGCTTGAAGGCCGCGTTGGTGTAGGCGAACATGCCCCAGTCGTCGAAGATCCGGAAGCGGTCGCCGAGCCGGGCGACGATGTCGTGCCACTTCTCGCGTACCGCCGGCAGCTGGGTCCAGTTGATCGACGCGTCCTCGCAGTGCCAGCTCATCGGCACCACCTGGCCGTCGCGCAGCCGGCCGTGCAGGGGCGTCGCGTAGCGGTCGTGGCGCGAGGCCCAGTCGCCCTGCGAGATCTCGTCGCCGAGGTACGCGCCGCCGGTGTCCTTGCCGATCCGCAGCAGCCGCTTGGCGCCGGGGCGCACCTCGTCGGTGGTGCCGTACATGGCCGTCGCGACCACGCAGCGCACGTCGTCGGGCTGCGGGATGTAGGCCTCGTCGTCGCGGCGCAGGTAGGCCAGCTTCCACTCGTCGAAGAGCACGACGCCGGCGAGGGTGGCCAGCCCCGAGCGAGCGAGGGCGCCGGTCGATCGCCAGGCGGTCTCGTAGTCGGGATAGGAGAAGAATGCCGCGAACTCCGCCTCGGGGCGCGGCACCAGCTCGAGCACGGCCTCGGTGACGATGCCCAGCGTGCCTTGGTGGCCCATGAACAGGTGCTTGAGCTGGTAGCCGGTCGAGGACTTGCGCACCTTGCGGCCACCGCCGTCGCCGACCCAGATCAGCTCGCCGGTGGGCAGCACGATCTGGAAGCTGATCACCAGGTCGCGGGTGTGCCCGTAGCGGCCGCCGATCAGCGACCAGCCGCTCGTGCCGATCCGCCCGCCGACCAGGGAGCACGGGTACGACGCCGGGTCGTCCGGGTAGATCACGCCGTATTTCTGGAGCTCCTCGTTGAGCTTGAGCATGTTGATGCCGGGCTGCACGGTCACCGTGCGGTCGTCGAGGTCGAGCTCCAGGATCTTGTTCATCAGCTTGACGTCGACGACGATGCCTTGCCGCAACGGCACCGCGCCGTCGGTCAACCCGGTGCCGCCGGCCCGCGGCACCACCGGGATGCGGTGGCGGTTGGCCAGCTTGACGACCTCGGAGACCTGCTCGGCGGTGGTCGGGAGCACGACCACATCGGGTACGTGCTCCGCCCACCGATGCACCGGGAACGGCGCCGGCACGCGGGCCCGGTTGACTCGCGACGACTTGTCGGCGAACACGTTGTCGGGGCCGCAGATGCCGATCAGCTCGTCGATCACCGGGTCGGTGACCAGGGTGGCGGTCATGCCAGGCCCGCGCTCAGCGCGACGATTTCCAGCAGGTCCAGCACCTCGATCGGGTCGGCCCGCTTGCCGCCCTGCTCGGTCAGCGGGCGCTCGGACCACACGCACGCACTGACCAGGGTGTCGACGTCGAGTTCGGCGGCCCGTTCGACGCGGCGGCGGCTGATCTCCGCGGTCAGGTCGGGTCGCTCGATCGGCAGGCCGCCGCCCGCGCCAGAACAGTAGGACCACTGCGTGACGTGGTCGACGTCCTTGAACGTGAGGCCCGGGATGGCCCGCAGCACTTCCCTGGGCGCCGCGTGGATGCCTTTGCGTTTGTTGAGGCGACAGGCGTCGTGGTATGTGACGACCCGGTCGACCGGGTTGGTCAGCGGGAGCCGACCCTCGCGGATCAGCTCGGCCAGCAGCTCGACGAAGAGCACGATCTCGAAGTCGAACTCGTCGCCGAAGTAGTTCGGGTAGTCCTCGGTGAACGAGATGTAGTCGTGCGGGTCGAAGACGATGATCCGCTTGGCGCCGACGGCCCGCCAGTCGTCGACGTTGTGCCGGGCGAACTCCTTGGCCCGCTCGACGTAGCCCATCTCGGCGGCCGGCCCGCCGCAACACCACTGCTCGCGCATCAGTCCGAACTCGACGCCCGCCGCTTTCAGGATCTTGGCCGCGGCGCGCGGCACCGACGTGCGGTGGAAGGCGCCCTCGCAGTCGCAGAACAGGATGGTCTCGCCGCCTGTCGGGAGGTCGAGCCCGGCTGCCCAGTCGCGGACGTGCTCCTGGCTGACCGGGACCTCGCCGCCGAGCACGGGCTCGGACTTCTGCCGGCTGGTCTCCTCGACCCAGCGCTGCCACCCGGGCTGGTGGATGCCCTGGTCGACGGCGAGGGCGCGGACGGCCTTGACGAGCTGCACGGTGCGGGTGCGGAAGCGGTAGAAGTCGCCGGTGAACAGGGTGTTCGGGCAGCGCAGCTCGCAGGCGCCGCAGCCGGTGCAGTGGACGTAGTCGCGGGCCACGTCCGCAATGGACAGCAGGCCCTTCTCCATGGCGACGACGTTCGCGTGGAAGGCCGTGGGCGTGTGCACCTCGTTGCGGGTCACCTGCATCACGGGACAGACCTCGCGGCAGAACTTGTGCCCGGAGCTGTAGCAGTTGTAGGCGGCATTGCGCCATTCCTGGACGAACTCTTCTTCGGTCCCTCCCGCGGGACCGTCTGCGCGTTCGGTCGAAGACATCGTCGTCCTCCCAGGTCGCGTGACCATGGTGCCCCGCGGGCCGCGAGCCAGTAAAGGGGCGTTGATCCTCAGCGATCTCCGACGATTCGCCACAGATGGGGCAGCGCGGGTGGCTCGCGCAGGGTGCCACCCGCGCTGACGTCAGCGAAGGTAGACGGTCGCGTTGACGCGTGGGAAGGAGTCGTAAGGGCTGGCCACGATGTCACCGCGGTTGTTGAGCGCACCCACGTTGACCACCGGCGGCGTCACGCCGAGGTCGGACAGCGAGGTCACCCGACCGTCGCGCCACAACTCCACGCCGCTGGACGTGACCATCAGGACCTCGCCCCGGTCGTTGATGTCGAAGGCGGTCGAGTCGAACGGCCCGATGGCGACGGCCCGGCCTGCCCGCCACAGGTACGCGGTGTTCCGCTCGGCCACGTAGTCGGTCAGGTAGCCGACCACGGTCCCGGCGTTGTTGATGGCCATCGCGGACGTCGTTCGAAGGTCGAGCCGGGTCACCCGGTCGCGACGCAGCAAGGCGGCGGTACTGTTGACGTCGCCGTACCTCTGGAAGCCCGAAATCTGGCCGCGATTGTTGATGTCGTCGGGCACGAAAAGGCCCAGAGAGGTCATCCGGCCGTCCTCCCAGACGAACCCGTGGTTGACGCCGTCCGCGTTCTGGCTGGTGCCGACGACCTGGCCACGATCATTGATCGCGAACGCGTGGCTGAACTGTCCACCGAGGGTCCCGAGATCCCTCATCACCCCGCGCTCCCACAGGACCGCGTGCTGCGTAGCCACGCCGGCGAGCCGGACGTACCCCACCACTTGGCCGCGGTTGTTGATGTCGGTCGCGATCGCCTCCTGTGCCTGGTACTCGCCGCCCGCAGGCACGTCCAGCCGGACGTGCCGTCCGCGCTCCCACACGACCGGGCCACTGTTCTCACCGTCGATCTTGTTGCCGACCACCTGACGCTTGTCGTTGATCGCTACCGCCTGGCCGACGAAGCCCAGATCGACAACCCGGTACGGCCTCGCCGCGCCGGCCTGTGCGGGCGCAGCCGCCATCGAACCCACCAGCGCGGCCACGGTTGCCATGGTCAGAGTCGTTTTCGTACGCAACATCGCTCGTCCTCTCCGGAACTGTTTCGGGAGGCTCGCATCGACCGCAGGCAACATCAGCGCGAGGCCAGGCTCAGGCTAGGCCGGGTCCGCAACAAGGGAACTGAGAGCGGCGGCCCAGCGGCAATCCCGCTAGCATCCCGGCGGGCGCTTGTTCGGGCGTCCGCCGTCCGATCCGTTCCTAGCTCGAGGTGGCGCGTGAGCCAGCACCCGCAAGCCAACGACGCACCGACCGTGCAGTTCCCGGCGCAACGCGTGGGCGAGCCGCGGGCGACCTTCGCGCCGGTGCCCGAGATCGAGCCGCCCGCCCGGCCGCGGCGCCGGCTCTTCATGGTCGGCGGGATCGCGGCGGCCGTGCTGGGCGCGATCGGTGGCGCGGGCGCCTACGCGTACGCCGGTGAAGTGCCCCGTGGCACGTCGGTGCTCGGCATCGACCTCGGCGGCAAGAGCCGGTCCGAGGCGGTGGCCGCGCTCAAGTCCGGGCTGGCCTGGAAGGTGCAGACGCTCGGAGCGCCGGTGCCGGTGCGCCTGGGCGAACAGGCCGCCGAGGTCAACCCGGCCGACGTCGGCCTCGCGGTCGACGTCGAGGCGACCGTGGACGCCGCCATCGGGCGCAGCGCCGACCCGGTCAGCCTGCTGTTCGGCTCGCACGCGCTCGACCCGGTCGTCACCGTCGACGAGGGCAAGCTGCACGACGTGCTGGGCGCGGCGCTCGGCAAGGACGCGCGGGCGATGAAGCTGCCGTCGATCACGTTCTCGGGCACGACCCCGAAGGCGGTCTACCCGGCGCCGGGCCGCGGCCTGCACGCCGAGAAGTCGGCGGACGCGGTGCGCGCCGGCTGGCTCGGTGGCGCACCGGTGGTCGTGCCGATCGTCGAGATCCATCCCGCGACGACGAAGGACGACGTCGACAAGCTGATCGCCGAGTTCGCCCGGCCCGCGGTGGCGGCACCGGTCACCGTCACGACGTCGGAGGGCGACGTGACGGTGCCCCCGACCGCGATCGCCAAGAGCCTGCGCCTGGTCGCGGACAAGGAGGGCCGGATCGAGCCCGCCCTGGACGCGAAGAAGCTGCGCGCCGCGCTCGCCGGCCCGCTCGGCGCGGTCGAGGTGAAGGCCAAAGACGCGCAGGTCTCGATTGTGAGTGGCAAGCCGCGGGTGACCGAGGGCGCCGATGGCCGCCAGGTCGACGTCGGGGCGCTCGCCACCGCGCTGCTGGAGGTGCTGCCGAAGAACGACGGGCGTACGGTCGCCGGCAAGCTCGTGACCGCCAAGCCCGCGACGACGGCGGCCGACATCGCCAAGCTCGGCATCAAGGAACGCGTCTCGACGTTCACCACGAAGTTCACCGGCGGCCTGTCCGCGCCGCGCAGCCAGAACATCGTCCAGGCCGCCAAGGAGGTCGACGGCGCGCTCGTCAAACCGGGTGCCGTGTTCTCGCTCAACGGCCGCACGGGCGAGCGCGGCTACGCGCAGGGCTACCGGAACGCGCCGGTCATCCTGGACGGCAAGCTCGTGCCGGGCGTCGGCGGCGGCACGTCGCAGTTCACGACGACCCTGTTCAACGCGGCGTACTACGCGGGGCTCGAGGACATCGAGCACAAGCCGCACTCGTACTATTTCAGCCGTTATCCCGCGGTCATCGAGTCGACGATCTTCTGGCCGAACCTGGACCTGAAGTTCCGCAACGACACCGACTACGGCGTGGTCATCGACACCTCGTGGACGGCCGACTCGATCACGGTCTCGATGTACAGCACGAAGGTCTGGGACAGCGTGACGACCCAGTACAGCCCGCGGCGGAACATCACCAGCCCGAAGGTGACGAGGCTGCCGGCGGGTCCGACCTGCATCCCGACCAACGGCATCCCGGGCTTCACCCAGGACGCGTTCCGGGTCTTCAAGCAGGCCGGCAAAGAGGTCAAGCGCGAGAAGTTCACCTGGACCTACCTGGCGGAGCCGCGCTTCACCTGCGAGTGAACGAGTCATTGACATTCGTCTATTGTTAACGCGAACATGGCCTCATGGCCTCACTCGCGCACCTCGCCGGCTCGTTCGTCGTCGCGGTCGTCGCTGCCACCAGCGTGACCGCGGCCTACCCCGGCCCGGGGCGGGTGACCGGCGACGTGGCCGTGCACGACCCGGCGATCGTGCGGCGGCCGGGCGGTGGCTACCTGGTCGCGCACACCGGTGACGGCATCAGCCTCAAGACCTCGTCGGACCGCATCGCGTTCCGCAACGCCGGCTCGGCCTTCCCGGGCGGCGCCGCCTGGACGACCACGTACACGGCCGGCAGCCGCAACCTGTGGGCACCGGATCTGACGTACCGCAACGGCCGTTACTGGATGTACTACTCGGCGTCGACGTTCGGCTCGAACCGGTCGGCCATCTTCCTGGCGACGAGCACCACCGGCGCCTCGGGAAGCTGGACGCACGCGGGCCTGGTTATCGAATCCCGCACCTCCGACAATTTCAACGCCATCGACCCGAACCTGGTGGTCGACGCCGCCGGGCGATGGTGGTTGAGCTTCGGCTCGTTCTGGTCGGGGATCAAGATGGTGGCGCTGAACCCGTCGACGGGCCTGCGCTCGGACAACGGCTTATTGAGCGTCGCCGGCCGGGGCGGCGGCGCGATCGAAGCGCCGTTCATCGTGCGGCGCGGCGCGTACTACTACCTCTGGGTGTCCTTCGACCGCTGCTGCCAGGGCGCGTCGAGCACGTACCGCGTGATGGTCGGTCGCTCGACCAACGTCACGGGCCCGTATGCCGACCGCAACGGCGTGGCGATGACCGCGGGCGGCGGCACGCAGGTGCTGGCGGGCCACGACTCCATCCACGGCCCAGGCCACCAGGCGATCCTCGCGGACACAGACGGCGACATCCTCGTCTACCACTACTACGCGAACAACGGCGCGGCGCTACTGGGCATCAACCGCATCGCATACGACAGCGCGGGCTGGCCCTACGTCTATTGAGCGGCGCCTCACGACGCCGTCGTACGCACATGAAAGTGCCTTTTGTAGGCCCTCCGATGCTGACGCACGATGTGGTTACGCACATGTCGTAAGTGTTGGAGAGACTCATGAAGATCGAGATCTGGTCGGACATCGTGTGCCCCTGGTGCGGACTCGCGAACTACCGGCTCGACGAGGCGTTGGCGCGGTTCGACCACCGGGACCAGGTCGAGGTGGTGCACCGGTCGTTCGTCATGGCACCCGATCTGCCCGAGCGCATCACCCAGCGGGAGCTGCTGCGCCGGGTCGGGAAGGTCGGCCAGGCCGCCGAGGACTACATCCGGCCCATCGAGCGCCTGGCCAAGCGCGACGGCTTGCAGCCCTACGAGGTCATGGACCGTGACATGGGCAACACCGAGCTGATCCACGAGTTTCTCGCCTTCGCCGCCGACCACGGCGGCAACACCGTGGCTTGGCGCCGTGCGTTCCGTGACCACTTCGGGAAGGGCCGCACGCTGTTCAGCGTCGACAGCGTCGTCGGGTTCGCGGCCGAGCTCGGCTTCGACGGGGCCGAGGTGCGCCGTGCGCTCACCGAACGGCGGTACCGCGACCGCGTGCGGCAGGACCATCAGGCGGCTCTGCGTCTCGGCGCGGGTGGCGTCCCGTTCACCGTCGTCGACGACCGCTACGGCCTGTACGGCGCACAAGAGATCGACACGTTCCTGCGCGCGATCAAGCAGGCGTGGGACGAGTCATAAGGAGAGAGACCAGCGATGACCACGGAAAGCAGCAAGACCCTCGCTCTGGACTTCCTGCAGCACCATCTGGCCAGCGACCAGTGGATCCTCGACAACGTCCACGACGACTTCGAGATGTCCTACGAGCACGATCCCGGGACCTTCCCCCGCGCCGGCATGCCGCCGTTGTCGAAGGCCAACCTGCGGTCCTTCGGGGAGACCGCCCGCGCCATCTGGGGCACCGGCGAGGGTGCGGTGCGCCAGACCCCCTACGGCCTGGTGATCGCCGAAGGCGACCACGTCGCCGTCCAGGTCTTCGTCACGGGCACCACCCCGGGCGGGAAGCAGCTCAACAACCGGACCGCGTTCTTCTTCGAGATCAAGGACGGCCAGGTCCACCGGGTACGGCTGCACGAGGACACCGCGTACATCATGAAGAACTGGGGTGACGAGGTCGAAGACCTCGACGACAACCGCGTCGAGTAGCGGTCACGCGCCCGGTCGCACCAGGCCGGTCTCGTAGGCGAGCACCGCCGCCTGGACCCGGTCGCGGAGGTCGAGTTTCGTCAGGATCGCCGAGATGTGGGTCTTGACCGTGGCCTGGGTGAGGAAGAGGCGCTCGGCGATCTCGGCGTTGGTCATCGCCCGCGCGACCAGCGTCAGCACCTCGACCTCCCGGGCGGTCAACGCTTCGAGCCGCCGGTCCGGCCCCGACCGGGCCGGCAGGCCCGTCGCGAAACGGTCGAGCAGGCGCCGGGTCACCGTCGGTGCGAGCAGGGCCTCGCCGCGGGCCACCACCCGCACCGCGTCCGCCAGGTCGGCCGGGCGGATGTCCTTGAGCAGGAAGCCGCTGGCCCCGGCCCGCAACGCCGCGAACACGGGCTCGTCGAGGTCGAACGTGGTGAGCATGACCACCCGGGCCGGGCTGCCCGAGTCGACGATCCGGCGGGTCGCCTCGATGCCGTCGAGCCGGGGCATCCGGACGTCCATCAGCACCACGTCGGGCTTGGTCTCGGCGGCGAGCGCCACCGCTTCCAGGCCGTCGCCGGCCTCGCCGACCACCTCGATGTCGTCGCGGGCGCCGAGGATCATCGCGAAGCCGGCGCGGACCAGCTCCTGGTCGTCGGCGAGCAGGACGGTGACGGTCACGCGGACGCTCCCAGGGGCAGGCTGGCCGAGACACGGAACCCGCCCTCGTGCAGCGGACCGGCGTCGAGGCTACCGCCGACCAGTCGGGCGCGTTCGCGCATGCCGGCCAGGCCCGCGCCGGAACCGCCGGTGAACGCCGCCGGTACGCGGGACGCGCCGGCCGTGCCGTCGTCGGTGATCTCGAGGTGCAGCTCCGCGTCGGTCCAGCGCAGGCGCACCTCGGCCCGGGTCGCACGGGCGTGCCGCAGGGTGTTGGTCAGCGACTCCTGGACGATGCGGTAGACCGACAGGCTCACGTCGGCCGGCACCTCGCGAGCGGGACCGTCCCGGTTGACCGCGACCGGCAGCCCCACCGCGCCCAGCGAGGCGGCGAGGGAGTCGAGCTGGTCGAGGCCCGGCTGCGGCGCCCGCGGCTCCGTGCCGTCCGGCCGCAGGGTCTGCAGCATCGCCCGCAGCTCGCCGAGGGCGGAGCGGCCCGCCTCCTGGATGGTGTCGAGCGCGGCCAGGGCCTGCTCGGGCCGACGGGCGAAGACGTCGGCGGCGGCGCCGGCCTGCACGACCATCAGCGACACGTTGTGCGCGACCACGTCGTGCAGTTCCCGGGCCAGCCGGGCGCGCTCGTCGGAGACGATCCGCCGGCGTTCCTGCTCGCGGCGGATGCAGCGGGACCGGTCCAGCTCGCCCCACGTCCAGCCGAGCAGCGACGCGAACACGGCGATGACCACCTCACGCCAGCCGCCGCCGTCCACCAGCTTCCACGGGGTCAGCGCGACCATCACGCCGAGCGCCCACAGCGAGACCCGCGGTGGCCGGATCCGGGCGAAGGCGATCAGCGGGCCCGCGGCCAGGCCGAGCCAGCCGACCTGCGGCGCGAACGCCTCGACGCCGATGCCCGCCGCGATCGCGAGGGTGATCGCCCACTCGGGCCGCCGGCCGATCAGCAGCACGGACGCGGCCTGCGCGAGCCCGCACGCCAGAGCCGCCGCCGTCGTCAGCGGTGTGGACGGGCCGTCCGGCACCAGCAGGATCAGCACGGTGAGCACGACCGCGACCACGCCGGCCCACACCGCGCCGACCGCCCTCGGGGGAACCCGGGAAGACTTCATGTGTTTCACCGTAGGCGGCCGGCGGCGACGGCTCATCGGCCGCGAGACCGACCCGGCCGCCCGCCCGCATCCGTCCACGGACGGAGATCGGATCCCGTCCCGCGCCCGATCCGGGATGAGGCCCGCACCCCGGACAGTGGTGCCAGACAACGAACGGCACCGATCCGAGGAGAACACCATGACCGCCACGACCAACGCCACCGCCCACACCGCCGCCGAATGCGCCCGTAAGCGCCGCCGGGCCCGTGGCCTAGCCGTGGTGGCGGCCGCCGCGGCCACCTTCACGGTCTGGACGATCGCGGACCCGATCGCCGGCGTCGACCTGATCGTCGACCAGGGCTCAGGCGCCACCACCGTGACGCCGGTGGCCGTCGTCCTCGTGACCGTCCTGGCCGGCCTGGCCGGGTGGGGCCTGCTGGCGGTGCTCGAGCGCTGGACCAAGGGCGGCACGCGGACCTGGACCTTGATCGCCTCGACCGTCCTGGCGTTCTCGCTGCTCGGCCCGATCGGGTCGGGGGTCGGAGCGGGCGCCAAGCTGGCTCTGCTGGCGATGCACCTCGCGACCGGCGCGGTGCTGATCCCCATCATGGCCCGGAGCAACAGAGCCGCCTGACCCGAAAGGCCGCTGGCCCGGTGCGCCCCGCGCGTACCGGGCCAGCCTCATTCGGAAAGCAGCCGCCGCGCGTTGCCGGCATAAACCTGGGACAGCACGTCCGGCGGCAGTCCGACGGCGGAGATGTCCCAGCGGCCCTGCGGCGGGATCGGGCTGCCCGGGGCGTACGGGAAGCATTCGTCCTCGGTCTCGAGGAAGCGCCAGTAGACCTCGTACGCCTCCCGGCCGGGTGGGAAGGCGTCCGAGCCGAACAGGACGCGGTCCGGGTGGGCGAGGATCAGGCGGCGGGTGGCGCGCGGTTGGCGGCCCAGCTCGGCCAGCCGGCCGCCCAGGTCGACGTGGAAGTTGGGATGGCGGGTCAGCATGCCGTCGACCCAGCCGAGGTCCTCGGCCGCGCAGCCGACGTGGGCGCCGATGAACGTCGTGCCCGGCGCGCCCGCCACCACCGTCTCCAGGGCGGTCATCAGGCGATCGAACGTGGGGTAGCCGGGCGCCCCGAACCACCACGACGGGTTCGCCGCGAGCTCCTCCAACCGCTCGTTGCGCTCGTCGAGCGGTTGGAAGAACGCGATCGGGTCCGCGGTGTGGATGAGCACTGGCAGGCCCAGCTCCCCCGCCGCGGCGAACACGTCGGTCAGCCGTGGGTCGTCGGGCAGCACCTTCGCGCCGCTGGCGTCGGTCACGGTCAGCCCGAGGTCCTTCCACACCTTGACGCCGCGGGCGCCGGCGTCGCGGGCGCGCCGCAACGCGGCGATCAGCGCGCCGGTCGGGTCCGGGCCGCGCAGCAGTGACCAGTCGAGGTGGCAGAAGGTCACGAACCGATTCGGGTACGCGTCATCGAGGCGAGCGACGTTGGCGGAGAGCTCGCCGTCCCAACGGCCGTCCAGGTTGACGATCGTGCGGACGTTGACCTCGTCCATCAGGTCGACCAACGCGGGCACGTCCCGCACGAGCCAGTCCCCGTCGCCCAGCCACCGGCCGAGGTGGTTGTGCACGTCGACGGCGGGCACCGCCGCCCGCGGCACGTGGGTCAACGGACGCCGGATGGCCGGCACGGGTGTGTAGTCACGCAGCCGCAGCTCCGTCATGCCCGCAGCCCCTCGGGCAGGAGGTCACCGTGCGCCGCGATCAACGCGTCGCACAGCTCCCAGATCGCGTCGACGGTCAGCGACGCGGACGTGTTCGGGTCGACCATCGCGGCCTGGCGCACGAGCCGCGGATCGCCCCTGAGGGCGGCCTCGACCGTGAGCTCGCCGACACTGACGTAGGGCCGGTTGACCGCGGCGAGCTGCGGCGGCAACAAGCCGACCGGCGACGGGCGGGCACCGGCACCATCCACAGTGGTCGGCACCTCGACCGCGAACCCGGCCGGCAGGTTGCCGATCAGGCCGTCGTTGGCGACGTTGGCGACGATCCGGCGCGGCGTGCCCGTGACCATGCTGTGGATGACCTGGGGCGCGTACTCCGTCGTGTACTTCGTGAGGTCGATCGGGGCGGTGCCGGCGCGGGTCGCGGCGTACTCCGCCAGGTTGGCCTCGCTGACCGCCAGGTACTCCCCCACCGGGATGCGCAGCCGCTCGATCTCCGCGTCGTGGTGCAGGTACCAGGGCACATACTCGGCCGAGTGCTCGCTCGTCTCGGTCGGGTAGTAGCCGAGCCTGCGGTACATATCGACGCGTACGCGCCGGCGCAGTTCGGGATCACGGTCGATGGCCGCGTCGAGCAAGGGATAGAGGTCGACGCCGTCCCGTTCCCAGCGCAGGATCCACGCCTGGTGGTTGACGCCGGCGCTCTCGAACCTGACGTCGTCGAACGGCACGTCGACGATCTCGCAGAGGCCGCGCACGGTCCAGTAGACCGAGTGGCACAGGCCAAGGACGCGCAGCCGCGGTGCGATCCGGGCCAGGTACGTGACGTTCATGGCCATCGGGTTGGTGTAGTTCAGCAGCCACGCGTCCGGACACAGCTCGGCCATGTCGGCGGCGATGCCGGCCAGCACCGGGAACGTCCGCAGGCCCCGAAAGATGCCGCCGATCCCGATGGTGTCGCCGATCGTCTGGCGCAGGCCGAACCGGGCCGGCACGTCGAAGTCGACGCGGGTGGCCGCGTACATGCCGACCTGGATGGAGTTGACGACGAAGTCGGCGCCGTCGAGCGCGGCCCGGCGATCGAGCGTGGCGACGATCGAGGGCCGCACTCCATAGGCGGAAGCGACCCGGCCGGCCAACGCCGAAGCGGTCGCGAGCCGCTCGGGGTCGATGTCGTGCAGCACGATCCGCGCGTCGGCGAGCTCGGGGAAGCCGAGGATGTCGACGAGCAGCTCGCGGGTGAAGACGACGCTGCCCGCGCCGAGGAAAACGATGGTTGTCATTCAGGTCCTCCGAAACGACGCGGGCAGCGCCTGATGTGCCTACTGGAACGAGATGTGGTCGATGGAAATGGTCGAGTTGCCGCCGTACCAGAAGCCCATGGCGAGCTGAGACGGCGAGTTGCGGTTTATCCCGTTGGCCGCCATGGGAATGCGGATGTCCTGATAGCTGGTCGTGATGACCGGGTGGGCACCACCGTCCAGTGTGAAGTCACCGAACACCTTGGTGGAACCGCCGAGTCCGAGGTTGAAGTGGGTTTGCTCCCCACCGGCCGCGCCCTTGACCCGCACGACCAGATACGTCCGCGAGCTCAGGTCGACACCGACGTCGGACCCGAACCAGCCACAGTTGTTGTACCGCAGGCTCAACGCCCCACCCGTGACCACGCCGGCACCACCGCCGTCCAGGAAGCAGTTCCCACCGGTCCACTTACCCAGATCATTGGTGGAGGGGTACGCCGGTGTCCCGTCGAAGTTGTCCAGCACCAGCCCCGTCGGCGGTGGTGGAGTCGCATCGGTGGTGACGGCGACCGCGTTGCTGGCCGCGGACCGGTTCCCGGCCGCGTCCCGCGCCTTCACGGTGTACGAGTAGGCCGTCGAAGCGGTCAGGCCCGTGTCGGTGAACGACGTCCCGGTCGGACTGCCCACCAACGTCGAACCCCGGAACACCTCATAGCCCGTCACGCCGACGTTGTCCGTGGAAGCCGTCCACGACAACGACACCGTGGTGTCCGTCTTGCTGGGCGACGAAAGGGTGGGCGCACTCGGCGCCGTGCAGTCACCCGAACACCCGCTCGTGGTCCCCGACACCGTGGAAGACAAACCGGACTGATTGCCCGCCGCGTCGACCGCCCGCACCTGGTACTGATACGTCTGCCCCGGCGAACGACCGGTGTCCGTGAACGACGTGCCCGTCGGAGAACCGGCCAGCACACCGTTCCGCCACACCTGATAGCCCGTCACACCCACGTTGTCCGTGGACGCCGACCACGACAGCGACACGCTCGTGTTCGTCACCCCCGACACCGCCAGCCCCGACGGCACCGACGGCGCCGTGCAGTCACCGGTGCACGACCCGACGGTCACCGCGTTGGCCAGGACGTTGTAGCCCTTGGTCGCGTCCCAGGTGCCGGTGTTGGCCAGCCGCACCGAGTAGGCCGGCCGGTTCTGCAACGCGGCGACGGGGTCGGGCAGCCACAGCGCCAACTTGTACGAGCCGGCCACCACGCCACCCGGAACGGTGACGCTGGAGGTGACCGTGCTCGCGCCGGCCAGCCAGGTGCGCGGGTCGACGCCGGTCAGCGGCAGGTTGTAGCGCTGCGTACCGTTGTCCAGCACGAGATAGACCGGCCGCGTCTTGACGAGCCCGGACCACCCGTCGTTGGACAGGTGCGCGGTGAAGCTCAGGCCGGCACCGAGCGCGACCGTGGTCGGGAACGTCGCGTCCAGCAGCCTGAGCCGATAGCCGAGCTTGCGCTTGATCCGCGTGAAGCAGGTCTCGGCCGGGTCGTTGCCGCTCGCCGCGAGGTTGGCCGCCTTCCACTTGTCGGTGTTGACGGCGGCGTAGTCCTCGTTGATCTCCGTGAAGTTCAGCTTCAACATCTCGGATTGCGCGTTGACGCACGCGGCGTCGTTGTAGCCGTCGGCGCCGCACGTCTCGCCGCCGACCATCTTGTTGAGCCCGCCGGAGGTGGCCAGGTCGTACATCCACTGCTTCTTCTGCTCGATGTAGTACCAGCCCATCCAGGACGGGTTGTCGTAGGTGCCCATGTCGTTGTAGTCGGCCAGGAAGCAGTCGTTGTGGAAGCCGATCCGGTCCTTCTGCGCCTGGGTCAGGTCGCACCCGCCCGGCACCACGCAGGACGTGGGGTCGACCACCTCCTTGATGTAGATGGGATAGCGCATCGCGAGGGGGATCGTGGCCGGGGTGGTGTCGGCGATCCGCTTCATGATGCGGTAGCGGGCCGGCGCCTCCTCGACCGACGACGGGTTGGTCAGCCCGCCGGTGTGCCACTCGCCCCACGCGCCGAGGTAGCCGGTCTCCAGGTGCAGGACCACGTCGGCGTTGGCGGTGATGACGGCGTTGAGCTGGCTGATGTGCGAGAGAATCTGCGCCTCGTCGACGCTGACGTAGCCGTCCCAGGTGTACGCGGGCCGCAGCACGATCTTCATGCCGGCCGCCCGGACCGCCGCGAGGCCCGACGCCAGGTTGTCGAGCAGCGCCTGCGGCAGGGCCTGCGTCTTGTACTTGTCGAGGTGGACGTAGCTGTGGATCAGCGTGTTGCCGTTGTTCCTGGCCCGGGTGAACGTCCGGTCGAGCAGGTCCGGGTTGAAACCGGGGATGCTGGAGGCGTTGACGTAGTCGTTGACCGCCGGGTCGTTGATGATCTCGTAGCGGTTGTGGTAGCCGCGCTCCGGGTTGGCGAACGCGGTGGCCAGGTCGGCCTGGTAGGTGACGGTGGCCGCCTGGGCCGGCGCGGCACCGACCGCCACCGACGCCGCGACCACGGTCGCCACGGTCAGCACCCGCAGGGTGCGAGCGAACATGATGCTCTCCCCTACTCGAAGCTGATGTGGTCGATGGAGATGGTGGAGTTGCCGCCGTACCAGAAGCCCATCGCGAGCTGCGACGGCGAGTTGCGGTTGATCCCGTTGGTCGCCATCGGGATGCGGATGTCCTGATAGCTGGTCGTGATGACCGGGTGGGCACCACCGTCCAACGTGAAGTCGCCGAACACCTTCGTCGACCCACCGAGACCGAGGTTGAAGTGGGTTTGCTCCCCACCGGCAGCACCCTTGACCCGCACGACCAGATACGTCCGCGAGCTCAGGTCCACACCGACGTCGGAGCCGAACCAGCCGCAGTTGTTGTAGCGCAGGCTCAACGCCCCGCCGGACACCGCGCCCGAGCCACCGCCGTCGAGGAAGCAGTTGCCGCCGGTCCACTTGCCCAGATCGTTCAGGGCCGCCGACGGGTACGCCGGTGTCCCGTCGAAGTTGTCCAGCACGAGGCCGGTCGGCGGTGGCGTCCCGGCATTCGTCGTCACCGTGACGGTATTGCTGGCCGCGGACCGGTTCCCGGCCGCGTCCCGCGCCTTCACGGTGTACGAATATGCCGTCGAAGCCGTCAATCCCGTGTCGGTGAACGACGTCCCCGTCGGACTGCCCACCAACGTCGAACCCCGGAACACCTCATAACCCGTCACGCCAACGTTGTCCGTCGACGCGGTCCACGACAACGAGACCGTGGTGTCCGTCTTGCTGGGCGACGAAAGGGTGGGCGCACTCGGTGCGGTGCAGTCACCCGAGCAGCCGCTCGTGGTCCCCGACACCGTGGAAGACAAACCGGACTGGTTGCCCGCAGCGTCGACCGCCCGCACCTGGTACTGATACGTCTGCCCCGGCGAACGACCGGTGTCGGTGAACGACGTGCCTGTCGGCGAACCGGCCAGCACACCGTTGCGCAACACCTGGTAGCCCGTCACACCGACGTTGTCCGTGGACGCCGACCACGACAGGGACACGCTCGTGTTCGTCACCCCGGTCACCGCGAGCCCGGACGGCACCGACGGCGCCGTGCAGTCACCCGTACACCCGCCGGTGGTCATGTTGCCGAGGTTGACCCAGCCGTCCGTGCCCTGGTTGGCGTTGGCGAACGAGAGCGGCAGGGCCGGGCGCCACTGGTCGATGATCCAGTCGGTCAGCCGGCTGGCGGCCGGCCGCGCCCGCAGCACCTCGGGTGTCACGGTCTCGAGGGGGTTGCGGACCTTCAACACGAGGCTGTACGAGCCCGCGGGCACGCCGGCCGTGCTGAGGTTCGCGGAGAAGTTGACCGGGCGGCCGAAGTCGAGATAGGTCGGGTTGCCGCCCACGTTCCAGTCGGGGAACGCCCGGATCCGCAGCGGCTGCACCTGCCGCAGGTCCCAGTTGGTGTCCCAGGTCTTGACGATCGCCCCGGACGCGTTGCGCAGGCCGATGACCGTCGTCCACGGGTAGTAGAACGGCGCCACGCCGTTGTTCTGCATGGTGACGCCGACCTTGAACGTGCCCGAGGCGCTGCTGTTGAAGTTGGCCTGCGGGATGTGCAGGTTGTAGCCCATCTTGCGGACGCCCGCGGCCACGTTCGCGTCGCCGGTGCTGTAGCCGCCGGCGCCGGTCTGGTTGATCATCCAGCTGATGTGGGTGAGCTCGGTCGCGGCGAGCACGTCGTCGACCTGGCCCGAGCCGCCCGGCCAGTTGGCGTACAGGCTGCCCTGGATCTCGGGCCGGGCCTCGCCGCCGATCGACTGGGTGACCCACCGGTTCTCGGTGCCGGTGTTGAGCTGCAGCTGGAGGAACGCGTCGTCCCAGCCGTTCATCGAGACGGGCAGGGTCATCCCCTTCAGCGCGTTGCCGCGCCACTCCTTGTACGGCCAGGAGTCGTCGTGGAAGCCGATGTTCGCGTTCTCGGTGCCGGCCAGCGGGTAGCGGACCTCGAGCTGGATGTTGTTGAACGCGGTGTCGAACGCGCCCATCAGGGTGCGGATGGTGGTGTCGGTCGGCATCAGGTTGGGGTAGCCGTCAGCGGTGTCGCGGTCGTAGGGCCAGGTGTGCCACTCACCCCAGAGACCGACGAGGCCCATCGTCATGAAGCCGATGCGCGGGTCCGCCGTGCCACCCGGGCCGGCCCGGTCGTAGCGGTTCGCGAAGGCGTTGATGAAGCTGGTGAGCGCCGCGATGACGTCGGGGTCGTCGTAGTCCGGGCTGACGGTGCCCCAGAAACCGTTGGTACGCAACGCCATCTTGCCGTTCAGGCACGGCGGGATGCCGTTGCCGGGGTGGGTGCCGCTGCCGCCGGGATACTCGACGTAGAACCGGAAGGCGACCTGCCGGCCCCAGACGGCGGCCTCGTCGAGCGCCTTCTCGAAGACGCTCCAGTCGAAGACCGAGCAGCTCGTGGGGTCCTTCATCACCTCGTTGAGTGCGAAGTAGCTCCAGACGAGGCCCCCGGGATACTTCGCGCCCAGGTTGTCGCCCGGGAACAGGTAGGGGGCGAAGCCCTTGAGCGGCTGCCCGAGCGGGGCGTCGGCGTAGGTGTAGGAGTGGGTGGTCAGGCTCGTGTCGGGTCCGGGGCCGGCCGGCGGGCGGGACGGTGGGCCCGCCGGCGCGGCGACCGCGGTGCTCGACGCCAGCACCAGGGTGAGCACCGCGGCGCTGGTGACGAACAACTTGCGTAGTGATGCCATGAACCGTGTTCCCTTCGGGACGGAGTTAGGAACAGGTGCGTGCCGTCAGCGGGTCGTGACGGCACCGAGGTGGAGCCAGCCGGACTCGTTGTCCTGGCTGGTGTTCGCGAAGCGCAACGGGATGCCGCCGCGCAGCGGGTTGGGGACGCGCAGGACGATGTCGTAGCTGCCCCGGCGCAGGCCACGGGTGTCGATCCGGGCCGACTTCAGCGTGGGGGCCCCGCCGGGCTGGATGCCCGTCATCGACCAGTTGGTGTGCCAGCGTTTGACGACGCGGCCCCGGCTGTCGAGGGCGGCGAGCTCGGCGGGCCAGTCGTAGTAGAACGGCGCGGCGCCGCGGTTGGCCACCTTCACGGACACGCGGTCACGGGACACCGCCGCCGCGGTGACGGTCAGCTCGTAGCCCAACGAGCGGGACGCGGCCAGGGCGCGGGCCTTGTTGTCGCCCGAGTAGCCGGCGCCGGCGAACGCGGCGTGGTTGATGAGCCAGGACGCGTGGGTCTGGGCCACGGACTCGGCGTAGTCCTCGTACTGGCCGCAGCTGACCGGCTGGTCCCACAGGCACGACTGGATCTCGGGCCTCAGCTCGCCGCCGATGGGCTCGTCGCGCCACTTCTCGGTCACGCCCTGGTCGATCAGGCGCTGCACGAAGTGCCAGGACTGGTTGGGCAGGGTCTCGAAGGCGAACGAGTCGTCGTGGTAGCCGATGCCGAGGGTCTTGTTCTCCGGGCTCGGATAGCGGGCCAGCAGCCGGGTCTCGTCGAACGCGGTCTCGTAGCGGCTCAGGACGCGGGTCAGCACGTCGGTGCCGGGCATCCAGTTCTCCGGCTGGGTCCAGCCGTCGTACGGCCAGGTGTGCCACTCGCCCCAGAAGCCGACCAGGCCCAGCGTGATGAACCCGATCCGCGGGTCACCGTCGTACCGCCGGCCCAGGGCGCCGATAAAGCTCTCCAGCGCGGAGACCAGCCGCGGGTCGGTGTAGTCCGGCGAGACGCTGACGCCGTTGTTGCCGAAGTCGGGGTACGGGCGGGTGAGCAGGCCCTGGTCGAGCAGGTACTGCGGGATGCCGGTCGGCTTGCCCGGATAGTCGAGGTAGAAGCGGAACACGGCCTGGTGGCCGCGCGACGCGATGTCGTCGAGCTGCTGTTCGAGGGCGGCCCAGTTGAACTGCTTCGGGCCGGTCATCACGTCGCGCAGCGGCAGGTAGAACCACTCCATGCTGTACGGGAAGGTCTCGTAGCTGCCGGCGTACGGCAGGAATCCCTTGAGCGGGTTGTCGGCTGGCGCGGGCGCGTAGGCCAGCGGCGTCCACTGTGGATGAGACGACGGCGGGTGGGCCACGGCGGGGGTGCCCGAGGCGACCACCAGGGCCGCGAGCAGGGCTATCGACAGGCGCAGGGCACGGCGGATCATGATCGCTCGGCCTCCTCGGCGGTTTCTGAAGTAATACGAAGAGGTGTTGACAAAATTTCGAAGGTCTACATCATTATTCGAGAACGGGGCGGCTGGCAAGAGCCAACCGAGATGGATCAGAGGCGATCTATGAAGACGACGAAACGGCGCGACGACCGTCGTGCGGCGTGGTGGTTCCTGTTACCGGTGCTGGTGGGCTTCGCCGTCTTCTACGGCTACCCGGCGATCCGCGGGCTCTGGTACTCGGTCACCGACTACACGATGCTCAACCAGCCCTCGTTCGTGGGCGCGGACAACTACACGGAGCTCGCCCAGGACGGCCAGTTCTGGCACTCGCTGCTGGTCACCGTCTGGTACGTGGTCCTCAACATCGGCTCACAGACGCTGCTCGCGCTGGGTGTCGCGTCGCTCATGCACCGGCTGACCCGCTCGACGGTGCTGCGGGCGGCGTTGCTGCTGCCATGGCTCGTACCCAACGTCACCGTGGGCCTGCTCTGGATGTGGCTGTTGGACACCAACCTCGGGTTCGTCAACAACCTGCTCACCTCGCTCGGGGTCGGCCCGGTCGGGTTCTTCACCGACGCGGCCTGGGCGATGCCGACGGTCGCGGCCATCAACACCTGGGCCTACACCGGGTACACGGCGCTGCTGCTCTACGCCGGGATGCTGCAGATACCGCAGTACCTCTACGAGAGCGCCGCGATCGACGGCGCCAACGAGTGGCGGATGTTCCGGCGGATCACGCTGCCGCTGCTGCGCCCGGTCCTGGCGCTGGTGCTCGTGGTCTCGCTGATCGGGTCGTTCCAGATCTTCGACACGATCGCGGTCACCACGTTCGGCGGCCCGGTCTCGGCGACCCGGGTCATCTACTACTTCATCTACGAGCAGGCGTTCCGCTACTTCCACATGGGCTATGCCGCCGCGGCGGCGATCTGCCTCGCGCTGATCCTCGGCGTGCTCACCGCGATCCAGATGCGCCTGCTCCGCGCGTCCCGCTCGGACCTGGCGTAGGGGGCCGGCATGCGTACTCGTCGAAAGCTCACCACCGGCCGGGTCGTCGCCTGGATCGCGATGATCACGTTCGTCGTGGTCACGGTCTTCCCGTTCTGGTGGATGGTCCGCACCGCGCTGACCCCCGCCGCCGACCTCTTCACCGACAACTCCTCGCTGCTGCCGCACGACCCGACGTTCATCAACTTCCTGCGGGTGCTGGGCCTGACCACCGAGGCCGAGGCCCGCGCCGCCGGCGGCTCCGGCGCGAAGATCGACTTCGCCCGCTACCTGCTCAACTCGATCATCTACTGCGGACTGATCGCGGGCTGCCAGACGCTGTTCTGCGCGATGGCCGGATACGCCTTCGCCCGGCTGCGTTTCCCGGGCCGCGACGCGGTCTTCGCGATCCTGATCGCCGCCCTGATGGTCCCGCCGATTTTCACGCTGCTGCCCAACTTCATCCTGGTCAAGGACCTCGGCCTGATCAACACGATGGCCGGCATGGTCGCTCCCACGATCCTGATGACGCCGTTCGCGGTGTTCTTCCTGCGCCAGTTCTTCCTGTCGCTCCCCCGCGACGTGGAGGAGGCGGCGATCCTCGACGGCAACGGCCCGTGGGGCATCTTCTGGCGCATCGCGCTGCCGATGAGCCGCGGCCCCCTGATCACCATCGGGCTCACCACGATCGTCTGGGCCTGGAAGGACTTCCTCTGGCCGCTGCTGGTCGGCCGGGGCGAGGAGAACCGGCTCGTCACCGTGGCGCTCGGCGTGTTCCGCCAGCAGTCGCCCAACACCACACCCGACTGGACCGGCCTGATGGCCGCCTCGACGTTGTCGGTCCTGCCGGTCCTGATCCTGCTGATCTTCATGGGCAAGCGCCTGGTCCAGTCACTGAACTTCACCGGTAGCAAGTAACCCCTTTCCCCCGCAGAGAGAGAAGGACGAGATGATCCGCAGATCACGCGCCGGGACAGCGCTGCTGTCCTTGGCGATGGCCGCCGGCCTGGCCGGCCTGGCCGCCTGCAGCAGCGACGACTCCGGCGACGAGGCCGGCGGCGCCGTGACGCTCGACTACTGGCTGTGGGACGACAACCAGAAGGCGTCGTACCAGGCCTGTGCCGACGCGTTCAAGACCGCGAACCCGAACATCACGATCCGGATCACGCAGTCGGCCTGGGACCAGTACTGGCAGAACCTGACCACCCAGCTCGCGGCCGGCGAGGCGCCCGACGTGTGGACCAACCAGGGCTCGTACTACCCGCAGTTCGTCACCTCGGGCCAGATCCTCGACCTCCAGCCGTACGTCGACGCCGACAAGATCGACCTGTCCCAGTACCAGGGCGGCCTGGCTGACCTGTTCACCAAGGACGGCGCCCGTTACGGGCTCCCGAAGGACTGGGACACCATGGCCCTGGTCTTCAACACCGAGCACCTCAAGGCGCAGGGCGTCGACGCGGCGAGCCTGAAGGACCTGACCTGGAACCCCACCGACGGGGGTACGTTCGAGCAGCTCATCGCCAAGGCCACGGTGGACGCCAACGGCAAGAACGGCCTGGACCCCGCGTTCGACAAGTCGAAGGTCAAGACGTTCGGCTTCCTGCCCGAGTTCAAGGACGGCTCGCAGGGCCAGAACGGCTGGGGCAACTTCGCCGCCTCGCTCGGCTTCACGTACCTCGACAAGAACCCGTGGGGCACGCAGTACAAGTACGACGACCCGCGGCTGGCCCAGGTGATCGACTGGTACAAGTCACTGATCGCCAAGGGCTACAGCCCCGCGCTGGACAAGGCCTCCACGCTCACCAACGACGCGCTGATGAACGCGGGCAAGGGCGCCATCACGATCACCGGCTCCTGGATGATCAACAGCTACCTCGGTGACACCGCGAAGCTGAAGTTCGCGTTCGCGCCGCTGCCGGCCGGTCCGCAGGGCCGCAAGTCGGCGATCAACGGCCTCTCGGACGCGATCTGGACGGGCACCGAGCACAAGGACGAGGCCTGGAAGTGGGTCAAGTTCCTCGCCTCCCCCGACTGCCAGAACATCGTCGGCGGCAACGCGGTGGTCTTCCCGGCCATCAAGGACGCCAGCGAGAAGGCGTTGGAGGCCCACAAGAGCAAGGGCCGCGACGTGCAGGCGTTCATCGACGAGGCCGCGGCACCCGGCGGCACCTTCTTCCTGCCGATCACCGACCACGGCAGCGAGGTCAGCCAGATCGTGCAGGACGCCATCCAGTCGGCCGTGCTCGGCCAGACCGACTCGGCCTCCGCGATGAAGAAGGCCAACGACCAGGTCAACCAGCTCTTCAAGTAGCCCAACCCGGTGCGGCGGGGCCCTGCTCCGCCGCACCTCTCTCACATCGCCGAGGAGAACAATGGCACTGCTGATCGAGCTGGCCGGGCGTACCTTCGCCCTCGAACACGACGGCACCGGCAGCCCGCAAGCAGCCGACGGGGGTCTGATCCTCCCGCCCGGACGCGTCGCCTTGTTGCACGGACTGGGTGACGCCCTGTTCTACCGGCACGGCCAGAACTCCTGGAGCCCCTGTGGCTGGCGGCGGCTGAGCGAGCCACCGCTGCGCATCGCCAACCCGCAACGGCGGGTCACGGCCGACGACGACGTCTGGGACGACCCGGCCCGGCACCACTCCTCCGCCGTGGCGGCGCTCGACACCGGCGACGGCAACGTCCTGCTGCTGGGCGCGCTCGGCCTGGGCACTCCCCGCCTGACGGCCGACCGCGACACCCTGGCCGGCTGGTACGAGCGCGGCGCCGCACCGTGGTTCGCCGCCTACGGGCCCGAGGACGAGGTGTTCGCCGCGTACACGCGGCACCTGGCGGAGCGGCTCGGCAGCAGCACCCGCCGGGCGGGCAACGTCTGGTGCTCCTGGTACGCGTACTACGAGACCATCACCGAACAGCAGCTCGCCAAGGACATCACCGACCTGCGCGGCCTGCCGTTCGACGTCGTGCAGGTCGACGACGGCTGGGAGCGCCTGGTCGGCGACTGGCAGCCCAACCACAAGTTCCCGTCGGGCATGCGGGCGCTGGTCGACCGGATCACCGACGTCGGGATGGTGGCCGGGCTGTGGCTCGCGCCGTTCATCGCGCTCCCCACGGCGGGCGTGCCGCGGTCACTCCTGCTGCGCGACGACCGGGGCGACCTGGTGATCGCCGGGCACAACTGGGGCACGGGTTACCACGCCCTGGACCTCTCGCGCCCGGACGCGCTCGACTATCTCGGGTCGCTGATCCACCGTGTGGTCCACGAGTGGGGTTTCCGCTATCTCAAGCTCGACTTCATCAATGCCGGAGCGGTGCCAGGAGTACGTGTCGACGACGCCGAGCGGGAACAGACGTACCGCGACGCCCTGGCCCTCGTGCGCCAGGTCGCCGGCGACGACGTCTACCTGCTCGGCAGCGGCGCGATCCTGCTGCCGTCGCTGGGCATCCTCGACGGGCTGCGCAGCGGACCGGACGTGGCGCCGATGTGGCAGAACTACGCCAGCGACGACCCGTCCGACGCGATGGCCCGCAATGCCGTCGTCAACACGATGCACCGCCTGTGGCACCAGCCGCTGGTCGAGGTCGACCCGGACGTGATCTATTTCCGGAGCCGGCTCAACCTGCTCACCGACCAGCAGCTCGCGTGGCTGCGGGACCTGGCCGACGTGAGCCGGTTCCGGGCGGTGTCGGACCCGCCGTCGTGGTTGACGCCGGGCGAGCTCGACGACATGAAGACGTATCTGTCGACGCGTCCGGACGTCCGGCGGCTCGGTCGCTACGAGTTCACGATCGACGGGCGGGTCGCGGACTTCACCGGCGCCGTCAGCCCGGCGGCGGCCGCGTACCCCATTTCGTGAGGCTTGCTATTTTGTAAAGGTCAAAGCGTATTTGGAAAAAAGCGTACTTGGGAAAAGGGACGTGACGTGACAGAACTGGCGACGACCGGCACCGACCTGTCGCGGCTGCGCGAGCTCAACTCGCTGAGCATCGTGCGCGCGCTGCGTCAGCACCCGCCGTCCACCGTCACCGAGCTGTCGCAGCGCACGGGGCTGTCCCGGCCGGCCGTCGACGTCATCGCCCAGGGGCTGGTCACGGACGGCTGGGCCAGCGTGCTCGAGCCCGGAGCCAGCAGCGCGGTCGGCCGGCCGGCGCGCCGCTATCAGTTCCGCGCGGACGCCGGCCACGTGCTCGGCGTCGACGTGGGTGCCCACAAAATATTGGCGCTGCTGGCCGACCTCGACGGCGACATCGTGCACACGGTGCGGCACTCCGTCTCGCCCGATGCCGGGCCGGAAGAGCGGCTCGCCGAGCTCGACAGCGTGATCGACGCGTGCGTGTCGGAGGCCGGCAAGTCGTTCGGCGACATCTGGGCGGTGACGGTCGCGGTCACCGGTGCCGTCGACGCGGCCGGGCAGACCAGCTTCTTCACCCCCCTGCCCGGTTGGCAGCAGGTCAACCTGGCCAGCCATCTCGGCGCCCGGTTCACCTGCCCGATCCTGGTCGAGAACGACTGTAAGTTGGCCGCGTTGGCCGAGCGTTGGAAAGGCGCGGCCCGCGACGCGGACGACATCGTCTATCTGCTCGGCGGCATGCGCAACGGCGCGGGCCTGATCATCGACGGCGTGCTGCGCCGGGGGTTCGGCGGCGCGGCGGGCGAGATCGGCGCGCTCAAGCAGGTGCGGTGGCTGGACGCGCCGGCGCACCTGCAGAACTGCGCCGGCGTCCCGTCGACCGTGAGCCCCGACGACGCGGCGGCCTGGGTCTTCAACGCGGCCCGCGACGGGAACCGGGCCGCACGGGCCGCGGTCAACCGCTACGTCAAGGACCTGGCGGTGGGCGCCGCGGCGCTCGTGCTCACCTTGGACCCGCAGGTGGTCGTCTTCGGCGGCGGCTTCTCCCGGTCGGCGGATCTCGTGCTCGACCCGCTGCGCAAAGAGCTCGAGCGGCTGTGCATCCGGATGCCGGAAGTCCGCGCCTCGACGCTCGGCGCGGACTCCGTGGCTCTCGGTGCGCTGAAGTTGTCCCTCAACGAGGTGGACGACCGGTTGTTCAGCGCGGGGCTGTCCGCCCCGGTCGCCCCTCGCCGCCAGTAGTCCTCAGCCCCACTGGCCGGGCACGTAGTCGCCGGCCGGCTGCTGGGTGAGGACGTTCACGCGGTTGAAGGTGTTGATGATGGCGATCGTCAGCACCAGGGAGGCGAGCTCGTCCTCGTTGTAGTGCTTGGCGGCGTTCGCCCACGCCTCGTCCGTGATGCCACCGCCGCCGTCGGCGATCCGGGTTCCCTGCTCGGCCAGCTCCAGTGCCGCCCGCTCCGCGTCGGTGAACACGGTGGCCTCGCGCCAGGCGGCGACCAGGTGCAGCCGCAACGCGCTCTCACCGGCGTGCGCGGCGTCCTTGGTGTGCATGTCGACACAGACGGCGCAACCGTTGATCTGGCTGGCCCGCAGCCGGACCAGCTCCTGCGTCGCGGCGGGCAGGGTCGAGTCGGCGGCCGCCTTGCCGGCCGACGAGAGGTACTTGAAAGCCTTGGTCGCGACCGGGCTGCCGAACAGGTTCAAACGTGCGTCCATGGTGCGTACTCCTGTGCCGTCGGTTGTTGCCTACTCCCCTCCGACGGGGCAGCCCGCGCGAATGTCAGGCCCGGTGGCGACCGACGGCCTCTTCGTCGGCTTCGGATTCGGCCTCGGCTTCGGCTTCCGCCAGGTCCGTCGGGGCCTCCGCCGCCGTGCAGGTCCACGGGGAGAGCAGTTCTTCGGCATCGTCGACCGGCGCGGGTGAGGCAAGCGGCGGCAGGTGCACGCGGGCGTCGACGGCGTCGGCCAGCAGCAGGGCCGCCGCGAAGCTGCTCGGGCGGGCGGTCGGGTCGGAGTCCAAACAGGACAGGCAGATGTCGGCGACCTCGCTGGGCAGGCCCGGGATCGCCGGCAGGCGCGGTGGCTCCATCGGTGGGGCCGCGACCCGGCGGCCCGACATGAGCAGCGGCGGGAACGGCAGCCGGCCGGCGAGGCAGAGGAAGAGCAGCACGCCGAGCGCGTACATGTCGCTCGAAGGGGCCGCCGGCAGGCCCCGGAAGCGTTCCGGCGCGATGAACGCCGGCGTGCCCACGATCGCGCCGTCGGAGTGGCCGTCGAGGCTGCCGGCGGCGATCGAGATGCCGAAGTCGAGGACCTTGACGCCGTACGGGGTCAGCACGACGTTGGCCGGCTTGACGTCGCGGTGCACGAGACCGGCCAGGTGGGCCGCGGCGAGCGCCGCGCTGACCTCGGCGCAGACCCGCACCGCGATCTGCCAGTCGAGGGGCCCGGACCGCAGGTGCCGGGCGAGCGTCTCACCCTCGGCGAGCTCCATGACGATGTAGCGCATCGCCGGGCCGTCGGGGACGCTCCAGACGCCGATGTCGAAGACCTCGGCGATGTTCGGGTGGCCCAGCGCCGCCACGGAGCGGGCCTCCGCCAGCACCACCTCGTGACTACCCTCGGCGGCCATCACCTTGACCGCGACCGGCCGGCCGAGCGTCTCGTCGCGACCGCGCCACACCTCGGAGGCACCACCGATCGCGATCCGGCGATCGAGCCGGTATCGGTCGTTGAGTCGCCGGTCCTCGTTCATCGCCGACAAGAGCTACCCACCCTCCGGGCAGCGGAAACAAGCACGGCGTCGTCAGGCGGCCGTCGCGAAGACGATCACGTTGTCCAGGTAGTTGCTGGCCTTGGCGTCGAAGTTTCCACCACAGGTGACCAGGCGCAGGCCGGCCCGCTGGTTCGGCCCGTACACGAGCGCGGTCGGGAACTTCTTCTTCGGGTACGCCTTGACGCCGTCGACGACGAAGTTGGCCATGCTGCCGTCCTTGCGCTTGATCATGATCTTGTCGTCCTTGCGCAGCTCGCCCAGGCGGAAGAAGACCGCCGTGTTGTCCTTGGTCGTCACATGGCCGACGACGACCGCGTTGCCGATCTCTCCGGGCGAGGCGCCCAACGAGTACCAGCCGGCGAGGTCGGCCTTCTTCAACGGCGGCACCTGCAGGGTGCCGTCCTTGTTGAGGCCCAGGCTCATGATCTTCGCCTTCACGCCGATCCGGCTGATGTGGATGGACGCGGGCTCGGACCGGGCGAGGGCGACCGGTGCGGTCGGGCTGCCGGATGGGCTCCCGGTCGGGCTGCCCGTCGGTGCCGGGACGGCGGGGTCGAACATCGCGTCCGCGGCGGCCGGCTGTGGCGGCACGGGCGTCTCGCTGAAGGACGCGCCGAGCAGACCCGCTCCGGCGAGGGCGGTTACGGCGACGAGGACGGCGCCGGCGGCGCGCCACAATTTCTCGTGGCGGCCGCCGGTTTGCCCCGTCGTGAACTTAGGCCAGCGAGCCATCGGTCCGGCGACGACGCAGGAGAACGAGCCCGCCCAGCGACGCCGCGCCCAGCAGGGTGCCGCCCGCGGTGAAGAGCTTGACGTCGGTGCTGGCGCCACCGGCACCACCGTCGACCCAGCCCTTGGGAGCGTCGCACTCCTTCTTGTCCTCGCCACCGCCCGGCTTGCCGTTCTCGTCAGCCTTGGCCGACTCGGGCTTGGCCTCCGGCCTGCCCTCGGCGCCCGGCTTGGCCTCCGCGCCCGGCTTGCCGTGCTCGTCGGCCTGCGCGGCACACGCCTGCGGCCAGTCGTGGCTGCCCGGCTCGTCGGCGGCCAGCGCGATGCCGGGCGCGATGAGCAGCGCCGCGCCGCTGAGCGCGGCTGTGGCGATGACCTTGCCCAGGAATTTCTTCGACATGATTCGATGTACCTTCCCTTGCCCGGTGCCCCATTTGCCCGACGAAGGTCGGGCCATGACCGACACTAACCCCTTTGCGAAGTTTGTTCCGTTTTAATCGGTAAACTTCACTTTTGCCGCTTGTGGGACTGGAGTTGTGTTACGGGCGCGTGGGACGGGAGGTGTTAACAAGGGTCCCTTGCGCTGCGGAAAGCGTTAACAAGGGGCCCTTCCTTCAGCTGTTCAGCGCTCCACGCGCGACGATTTCGACGGTCAGCACCGCCGCGATCGTCTCCACCGCGAGCAGGCCGACGAGGACCAATAGCTGCGCCGCGCCCGCCTCGATCGGGCTGGCGCCACCGAGGAGTACGCCCACGAACGCGCCCGGCAGCGTGACCAGCCCGACCGTCCGGGTCTGGTCCAGCGCCGGCACCAGCGCCTCGGCGGCGCTCGGCCGGCACAGTTCCAGGGCCGCGTCCCGGTCGGAGAAGCCCAGCGCCAGGGCCGCCTCGTACTCCCCGTGGCGGGTGCGCAGCGTCTCGAGCGCGCGCCGGCCCGACAACGAGGTCGCGGTCATCGCACCGCCGATCAGGATGCCGGCGATCGGGACCACCGCGATCGGAGTCACCGGCACCGTGCCCGTGACGAGGATCAACGCGAGCACGGGCAGCGTGCCGGCCAGGATCGGCACCGCGACGAGCGGCGACCGCCGACCGACCCGGCCGCCGGAGGTGAACGCGGCGATCGTCAGCATCGAGGCCACGAAGACCACGGTCAGCCCCCACGACCGCAGCACCGCGATGATCAGCAACGAGATCGCGGCGAGCTGCACCACCGCGCGCAGGCTGGCCACCACGAGCGCGCGGGACACCCGCAGCCGGGCGAGCGCGGCCACCGCCGCGGCGACCACGACGAGCACGACCAGCACGGCCGCGTACGTAACCGACGGCGAGACGGTGGCCTGCGACTCCACCTCTAGGAGTCGACCGTCTGCGGTGGATCGTCTGGGGGTGGCTCGGCGTGCCGGCGCAGCCCTTCGCGCTCGCGCGAGTGCCGGTCGAAGCGCCGCATGGCATCGGCCACCCGCGCGTCGTCGGCACCGGCGATCGGCTCGCCCATCAGCTTCGCCGCGATCGCCTTCGGATCCAAGGCGTCCACGATCATCGAGTGTAGGCAGCGCCACCACCCGTACGCATTCCGGGAGCGAGCGGGGGCCGCCGGCCGGCGGCCCCCGCGAAAGCTAGGGCAAGGTCCAGCGCTGGTTGGCGACGCCGACACAGTCCCAGATCTGGATCTGGGTGCCGTCGGCCGTGCCGCCGCCGGCCACGTCGAGGCAGCGGCCCGACTGCGGGTTGACCAGCGAGCCGTTGGCACCCGCCGACCAGACCTGCGCGCCCGTGCCGTTGCAGCCCCAGAGCTGCACGACGGTGCCGTTGGCGGTGCCGCTCGACCGCACGTCGAGACACTTGCCGAGGCCCCGGACCGTGCCGTCGGCACCGATCGTCCACCGCTGCGCGCCCGTACCGTTGCAGCCCCAGATCTGGATCTTCGTGCCGTCGGCCGTACCGCTGGCGTTGATGTCCAAGCACTTGTTCGTCGCGGCGCTGACCACCTGGCCGGTGCGGCCGCCGCCGGTGCCGCCGGGGATCGAGACACCGAACCGCTGTTGCGCCTTCTCGAAACCGGCGAAGCCGAAGCCGGAGCCCGCGACCCGGGTGGTGGTGCCGCGAGCGGTCACCGTGCCGTCGCCGCGGTCCAGGTAGACCGGGCCGCCGCTGTCGCCGGGGCGCGCGGCGACCTGACCGTCGAGCTGGGTGGCCTCCCAGAGGCGCTGCGAGTCCGTGCCCTCGAACCGGACCTGGAGGTTGCAGATCTGGCCGCCGACGGTGTTCGCGCTGGTGTAGCCGGACTGGCACAGCCGCTCACCGACGAACGGAGCGCCGCCGCCGGTGACCGTGAGCTGCTGGTTGCTGTTGCCGCCACCCACGTAGATCCGGTTGCTGGCCGCGTTCGTCGGGACGACCAGCACGTCGAACGTGTTGTCGTCGCCGCCGATGTTGCCGATGAACTCCCCGGCGCCGTCGGTGATGCGGTTGCCGGGCTGGCCACAGTGGCCGGCGGTCAGCACGGCCGGGCCGCTCGGGGTGTTGACGCCGTAGCCGGCGGTGCAGCCGGCACCGATGCTCGTGTTGATGATCCGGGCGCCGCCCGACCACGGTGCGCCGTCGTCACCCCGGGAGACGGGGCGCAGCCGGTCTTCCACGCTGAAGGTGACCGGGACGTCGACGGCCGCGAGGGTACGGGCGCGGACGGCGTCGACCTTGACGATCAGGCCGGAGCCGTCGGGTTGGGCCTTGATGCCGTGGAAACCGGGATCGTTGCGCATTTGCTGCTCGATGGTCGCGGACGCGGCCAGCAGCTCCACCTTGGAGTAGGCCGCACGGGCGATGCGTACCGGCGCGATGGCTCTGGCCTTGGCGATCGCCGTCAGCACCGGAGCGGGCACGGCGCCCTTCCACCAGACGGCGACGGACTTCTCCTCGATGACGATGGAGGCGAGGCCGGACGACGGCGCGGCGGCGGCGGCACGCACCAGCGTCGCGGCCTCGATCAAGGGCAACTGACCACGGTGTTCCGGCGCGGCGTGCGCGGGCGTGGCGGCACCGAACACCAGGATGGCGGCCACTGAAGCGATTCTTCGTGAGGTCATGGGCGTGACTCACTCCTTCGACGAGCGGGGACGGTCGCTCTGCCGGTCTTTGTCGCACCGGAGCGCGGCCGCCGGCAACCGTCGGAATTCCGCGCCTTGACCGGCCCCGCACCGATCCCTAAGGTGCCCAGTCCCAGGCGATGCCCAGCACGCCCGAGTCGACGCCCGACGCGATGAGGTGCACGGCGTGCTGCCGGCTCAGCGTCAGCCCGCCGAGCACGTGGCGCTGGTCGGCCAGGTCGAACTGGGCGAACGCCCGGGTGCCGGCCGGCCGCGCGGCGGGATGGAACTGCACCTCCAGCAGGCACTGCTCGGCCGGGTAGCGGAAACCGAACGCGAGCTCGGAGCACCGGGCGGCGCCGGGGTCGACCAGCCGGCTCTCGAACACCCACGTCTCACCGGCCCGCAACGCGTCGTCGAAGACGAGCTCGTAGACCATCGCCGGTGCCGACGGGTGCACGAGCCGGCGGCCGAGGCGGCAGTTGCGCAGCGGCCGGGTGCGCACGAGGTGCGGGTCGCAGCCACGGTCGCCGTAGAAGCGGGCCACGTAGCGGTCGACGCCGTCACGCAGGGCCCGGATGGCCGTGCGGACCCGCAGGCCCGCGAACCGCCCGTCGTCGTCGACGTCGACCCGCTGCTGGACGCTGACCAGCTCGAGGTCGTCGGGACGGGAGTCGGCCACGGCGTCGAGCAGCTCAGCCACGGGGCCGATGTCAGCGAGGCTGCCGCGCACTCGCAGCAACCGGGAAAGCGCGCCCGGGGGCAGCCGGAGCACGTCCTCGAGAGCGGCCACCGTGGACTCGTTGACCGGGCGGCACCGGCCGGTCTGCCAGTCGCTGAGGCTGGAGAGCGCGATGGAGACGCCGCGCCGCGCGAGATGGGCGCGCACCCGGTCGAGGGACAGCCCACGCTCGCGGATCGCCTTCCGCAGCGCCAGGTGGAAGGGCCCGGTGTAGAGCACGCGGGACGCATCGATGACGGTCAGTGTACAGCCGGACCGGGCCTCTCACCGAGACCCGGCCCGGCGCACGTCACTGCGACAGCTCGGCCACCTGGTCGGCGGTGAGCCGCAGGCCCGCCCCACGAGCCGCCACGGCCCCCGCCGGCGGGTCGGTCGGGCGCCGCTTGTGCCAGTCGGTGACCGCCTGGTACGCCGCCGCGATCGAGAGGAGCCGGTCCTCCGCGTACGGGAGGCCGCCCAGGATCGTGCCGATCGGCACCCCGGCGGCGGTGAAGCCGATCGGGAACGCGATCTCCGGCAGCCCGATGATGTCGAACGGCACAGGGCCGGTCTGGACCGCGACGTCGCACTTGTCGAAGATCTGGTCCAGCACCCGCTCCAGCAGCAACACCTTGGCCCGCTGTCCGGTCAGGAACTCGTTGCCGCCGAACAGCGCGCCCTGCAGCCACCCGGTCAGCGAGACACCGAAACCGCGCAGGTCGTCGCGCAGGTACGGCATGAACGGCTCGCTGCGCTCGGGCAACCGCACGTTGTTGAAGGTGTTGCCGGTCAACAGGTTCCACTCGTCCGGCAACGGCACCTCGACCACGGTCGCGCCGGGGATCGCGGCCAGTGCGGCCAGGAACGCCTGGCGGGCCAGGGCGGTGGCCGACGTACCGGTCGCGAAGCCGGGCGGCACCCCGATCCGGGTGTTCCACCGCAGCTTGACCGCGCCCCGGTGGCGGACGGGGGTGGCCGCGTCGATCAGGTTCGGCACGTCCGGCAATCCCTGCGTACGCGGGTCCGCCGGGTCCTCGCCCGCCATCGCGGTCAGCATGATCGCGGCGTCCTTGGCGTCGCGGGCCAGCGGGCCGGGATGGTCGCGGGTGTAGCTCAACGGGATGATCCCGTGCAGCGACACCCGGCCCATCGTCGGCTTGATACCCGTAAGGTTCTGCGCGTTGGACGGCGCGGTGATCGAGCCACCGGTCTGGGTGCCGATGCCCGAGGTCACCAGCCGGCCGGCGACCGCGGTGGCGGTGCCGGTCGACGAGCCGCCGGGGTCCTGGTTCGGGTTCGTGGGGGTCCAGGCGTTCACCGTGGTGACCACACCGTCCGGTGTGGTCGCTCGCGTCGTGGCCAGGGGACCCATCTGCGTCTTGCCGACCACGATCCCGCCGGCCGCCTTCAACCGGGCGACGGCGGTGGCGTCGAACGGCGGCACGAAGTCCTGGAACAGGTACGAGTTCGCGGTGGTAGGCACCCCGGCGGTGTAGTAGTTGTCCTTGATGGCCAGCGGAATCCCCTGCAGCGCACCGCGACCGGGCCGGCGCCGGGCGGCTTCCCGGGCCTGCTCGACGAGGACCACGTTGAACGCCTGGTAGGTGCCGTCGTGCGCCGCGATCCGGGCCAGGTGGGCCTCGAGCAGCTCCTCGGGCCGCAGCCGGCGCTCCCGGATGAGCCACGCGGCCTCGGCGATGGTGAGCTCGGTCGGGTCGCCGTACGAGCCCGGTCGCACGAACGCGTTCGCGTTGTCGAGGCTGGGCTTCTTCGCGCCGGTCGCCCGGGCCACGGCGGGCAGCGCCACGGCGCCGGCGGTGGTGACGGCCGCGAGGGCCGCGGTGCGGGCCAGGAATGCCCGGCGGTCGACGGTGCGGTCGGCGGGCTCCACGCTCATGGCTTGCTCCACTCGGTGCTGATCGACGGGTAGAGCAGCGGCGCCGGCTGCTGCGACAGCGCGCGGGCCACGACCGGGTCGGTGCCGGCGGGCGCGGGCAGCTGGTAGGCGGCGATCTGCGTGATCGTGCCCCGGACGAAGGAGCGCAGCGAGGCGAGCACGGAGTCGCGGCCGGGCGCGCCGGTCTCCGGGTCGTCGGAGGTGCCGGGCGGCAGTTGGTCGAGGTCGATTCCGAGGGAGGCAAGCCGGGTCCGGATGAACACATCCAGCTCGGCGTCGGTCGGCGGGGTGGGCGCCATTGGCTCTCCTTGCACCGATGAATAGGTGAAAGCCAATCTGCGATCCGCCAATCACAGGACGATTACACCATGATCACGGCGCGGTGAACCTGATCTGTCCTATGTGGTGGTTTCGAGGAAGTCGACGATGACGGACAGTGTCCGCTCGGGGTCCTCGAACCGGGCCGCGTGACCGCCGGGCACCTCGACCAGCCGGGCGCCCGGGATGCCGTCGGCGATCTCTCGCGAGTGGACGGGCGCGACGCACCGGTCCCCCGTGGCGACGACCACCAGGGTGGGTGCCGTGACGCGCGCCAGGTCTTCCCGGACGTCGAGGCGCGCCCCGAGGTCGGTCTGGGCGACCGTGCCCGGCGCCGGGTCGGCGGTCAGCGTCGCCGCGTACCGGTCGAGCTGCTCGTCGGTCAGCGTGGCCAGGAACTCCTCCGCGAAGGACATGCCGACCAGCAGCTTGCCCAGGTCGGCGTCACCGCGGGCGAACATCGCGCCCCACAGCTCCAGGTTGAGCCGCAGGGTCGGCCGCGCCCGGGCGAAGCCGACGACGCTGACCAGCCGGGAGACCCGCTGCGGGTGCCGGGCGGCCGCGGCGATCGCGATGGGGGCGCCGAGCGACGCGCCGCCGAGGGCGAAGTCATCCAGCCCGGCCGCGACGGCGGTGGCGACCACCCGGTCGGCCAGGCCGGCCACGTCCAGCTTCGCGACGGGCGGCGTGTCGCCGGAGCCCGGCAGGTTCGGCAGGACGACCGTGTGCCGGGCCGCGAGACCGTCCAGCACGGTCCCCCAACTCTTGAGGCCGGTGCTGCCGGTGCCGTGCACGAGTACGAGTCCGGGTCCGGTGCCGCGCACGTCGTACGACAGAGGTTCGATCACTTCTGAAAGGTAGAGTCGCTAATCGCGTCGCGTACCCCGATTCCCGTAGAATTCCGCGGGGCGGAACGCCAATTGATTTATCTTCATCTTTCCGTAGTTAACGTTTACTCAAATAGCATCGCGCTCGGCTATGGGCTAGGAATGGTGACGTGAAATCCGATCCACCGGTTGCCGAGGTTCTGTCCGGCACCCAGGCCATGGTCCGGTTGGTCGCCGACCAGCTCCGCGCCGACGCCGCCGCCGCACTCGACACGGCCGCCCTGGTGTCCGGCTATCCGGGCTCGCCGCTTGGTGGCTTCGACCAGGAGCTCGCCCGCGCCCGAAAGGGGTGGCCGGACCTGCACGTGGTGCACGAGCCGGCACAGAACGAGGAGCTCGGCGCGACGGCCGTCTGGGGCAGCCAGCTCGCGCCGCTGCTGCCGAATCCGCGCCGGCAGGGCGTGCTCGGTGTCTGGTACGGCAAGGCGCCCGGCGTCGACCGCGCCGCCGACGCGCTCCGGCACGGCAACTTCACCGGCGCCCATCCCCTGGGCGGCCTGCTCGCCCTGTGCGGCGACGACCCGACCAACAAGTCGTCGACGCTGCCGTCCGCCAGCGAGACCCTGCTCGCCGCGCTGGGCATGCCGGTGTTCCAGCCGTCGGACGTGCAGGAGCTGCTCGACCTCGGCCGCCACGCGATCGCCGCGTCGCGGGCCAGCGGCCTCTGGACGGCGCTGAAGGTCACCACGCAGGTGGCCGACGCCATCGAGTCGGTGATCGCGGGTCCGGACCGGGTCAAGCCGGTCGTGCCGACGGTGCTCCACGAGGGCCGGCCGTACGTGCACCGGCCCAGCGCCGAGGTGCTCGGCCAGGCATCCCTCGACAAGGAGGCGACGCTGCAGGGCCCGCGGCTGGCGCTGCTGCTGGCCTATCTGCGTGACAACGGGCTGAACCGCGTCGTGTGCGAGTCCCCTTCGGACCGCATCGGGCTGGTCGCGTCGGGTTCGGCCTATCTGGAGCTCCGCGACGCGCTGCGCCGGCTCGGCGTGGCAGACGGCATCCGCGTGCTCAAGCTCGACGTCGTGTGGCCGCTGGAGCCGTCGGCGATTCGCGCGTTCGCGTCCGGCCTCGAGGAGATCCTGGTCATCGAGGAGAAGGGCCCGTTCGTCGAGACCGGGATCAGGGACCTGTTGTACGACCTGGAACGGCGCCCGGTCGTACGCGGGAAGCGCGACGAGAACGGCGCTCCCCTGCTGCCGACCGGCGGCGGGCTCGACAGCGACACGATCGCGACGGCCGTCGGCGCTCGGCTGCGGCGGCTCGGCCTGCTGCCTTCGGAGGCGGTGGCGCGCCCGCGGACTCGGGCCGCTTTGCCACTGCTGGCGACCCGGTCGCCGTTCTACTGCTCGGGCTGCCCGCACAACCTGTCGACCGCCGCGCCGGAGGGCGCGCTCGTCGGTGCCGGCATCGGCTGCCACACCATGGTGCTGCTGCATCCGGAGCGGCGCGACCAGGTGGTCAGCGCGACCCAGATGGGCGGCGAGGGAGCCCAGTGGATCGGGCAGGCGCCATTCGTCGAGGCCGGGCACATCTTCCAGAACATGGGCGACGGCACGTTCCACCATTCCGGCTCGCTTGCGGTGCGGGCGTCGGTGGCGGCCGGCACCAACATCACCTACAAGCTGCTCTACAACTCGGCGGTCGCGATGACCGGCGGCCAGGAGGTGCGGCCGGCGCTGTCGGTGCCCGACCTGACCCGGTGGCTGGCGGCCGAGGGGGTCCGCCGCGTGATCGTCACGACCGACGAGCCACAGCGCTACCGAGGTGTACGGCTGGCGCCCATCGCCGAGGTCCGCGACCGCGCCGAGCTGATGCGGGCCCAGGAGGAGCTCGCCGCGACGCCCGGCGTGACCGTGCTCGTGCACGACCAGCGGTGCGCGGCGGAGAAGCGGCGGCTGCGCGGGAGGGGCGACCTGCCGGCGCCGAAGCGGCGCACCATGATCAATGAGCGGGTCTGCGAGGGCTGCGGCGACTGCGGGCACAAGTCGCAGTGCCTGTCCGTGCGGCCGGTGGACACGGAGTTCGGCCGCAAGACCCAGATCCACCAGTCCTCGTGCAACGCCGACTACACGTGCGTGCACGGCGACTGCCCGGCCTTCGTCGAAGTGACGGTCACGGCGCCCGCGGCCCGGTCGTCTTTCCGTCCTCCCGACATCGCGGACCCCGCCGCCCGGTCGTCCTTCCCTCCTCCCGACGTCGCGGACCCCGCCGGCCGGTCGTCTCTCCCTCCTCCCGCCGTCGCGGACCCCGCCGGCCGGTCGTCTCTCCCTCCTCCCGCCGTCGCGGACCCCGCCGGCCGGTCGTCTCTCCCTCCTCCCGCCGTCGCGGACCCCGTGGCGCCGGCTTTCGCTTCGGTGACGGTTCGGTTCGTCGGCATCGGCGGCACCGGCGTGGTCACCGCGGCCCGGCTGCTCAGCACGGCGGCGCACCTCGACGGCCGGCACGTCCGCGGTCTCGACCAGACCGGCCTGGCTCAGAAGGGCGGCCCGGTCGTGTCCGACGTGCGGATCCACGCGGACAAGGAGGCGAGCTCCAACCGGGCCGCGCGCGGCGGCGCGGACGTCTACCTGGCGCTCGACCTGCTCGGCGCGACCGCACCGGACAACCTCGCCGTGCTGTCGGCGGAGCGCACGGTCGCGGTCGTCTCGACCAGCGCCGTGCCGACCGGCGCGATGGTCATCTCGCCGGCACAGCGGTTCCCGGAGCTCGACGCGCTGGTCGGCGCCATCGACGCGCGCACCGACCGGGACCGCAACGTCTACCTCGACGCCGAGTCGCTGGCCGAGCGCCTCTTCGGCGACGGCATGCCGGCGAACCTGATCGTGCTCGGCGCCGCCTGGCAGCGCGGGCTGCTGCCGGTGTCCCGGGCCGCGCTGGAACGGGCCATCCAGGAGAACACTCGCAACCCGGCCGCGTCGCTGGCCGCTTTCGGTTGGGGCCGCGCGGTCGTCGCCGACCCGGACGCGGTGCGCGCCGCCGTCACGCCGGCCGCTCCGCCGGCCCCCGCACCGGATCCAGCCGTGCTCGACCTGGTCGCCCGCGTCGACACGGCCGGCGACCCCGAACTCGGGCGGCTGCTGCGGATCCGGGTGGCGGAGCTGATCGCCTACCAGAACACCGGGTACGCGCGGCGGTACGTCGACCTGGTCGCCCGGGTGCGCTCGCGGGAGGCGGCCCTGGGCGCCGACGGCGCGCTGAGCCGGGCCGTGGCCAGGCAGTTGCACAAGCTGATGGCGTACAAGGACGAGTACGAGGTGGCCCGGCTCAACCTCGACCCCGCCCTCGACGAGGCGGTCGCCGCCGAGTTCGGCCCGGGCGCGCGGTACGCGTACAAGCTGCATCCCCCGGTTTTCCGTGCCCTCGGTATGCGCCGCAAGCTGACCCTGGGCCGCTGGTTCCGGCCGGCGTTCGTCGCCCTGCGCGCGCTGCGGCCGGTGCGCGGCACGCCGCTGGACGTGTTCGGCTACGCGCGGGTCCGGCGGCTGGAGCGGGCGCTGCTGGCCGAGTACGAAGCGGTCGTCGCGGATCTGGTCGCCGGGCTGACCCCCGGCCGCCATGCCCTGGCCGTCGAGATCGCCGAACTGCCCGACCAGATCCGCGGGTACGAGGACGTCAAGGTCGCCAACGCGGCGCGCTACCGGGCTGAGCTGGCCACCTTGCGAGGTCGATGGGCAGCCGAGGAAGAGGCGCTGACGCCGCGCTAGCATTCCCCGATTTTGATCATCAATTTCTGGGAGCGATCATGCGACGCCTTGTCGGCGCGATGATGTTGGGTCTGGTTGTCCTGGGTGCTGCGGCGGCATGCGGGTCCGACGACGGGAAGGCCGACGCGGCGGCGCCGTCGTCGTCTGTGCCGAGCGCGACCGCCAGCGCGCCCGACGCCACCAAGGCCGCGTGCGACGAGGCCGTCGCCGGGGGCGAGGCGGCCGCGAGGGTGTTCACCACCAAGTGGGACGAGCTGAAGGCGCTGGTCGGCGACGGCGAGAACGTCGAACAAGCGGCGGTGGAAGCCAAGGTCGCCGAGCTCGAGACGTCGATTCGTGGCGAGTTCAAGAAGTGGACCGAGAAGCTGACCGAACTCGCCGCGACGGACATCGAGGCGCCCGTCAAGGCCGCGCTCACCGAGGGTGCCGCGACGATGACGAAGCTGAACCGCCCGGACGACCCGACGCCGACCGGCCAGGTGACGACCGTGCTGGCCGGCATCACCACGAAAATCAAGACCGCCTGCGCCTGACAGACGACGCGTCGCGAACCCGTCACCGAGAGCTACCGGTGGCGGGTTTGTCTTTGCCTAGCGTGCGGAAACGCCCAGACGGGCCGAGACCGTCCCGTGCCTGGTCAGGGCCGCGTCAAGATGCGCTCCGCCCTCTCGCCAGCCTCAGGAACCTGGGTTACGGTGAGCGCACCTGCCCCCGATCCCCCCGGGAACTATGACTCTCTGTAAGGAAGCCGCGGACGCAGCCCCGCACGTCATAGAGGTCGGCGCCATCAAGCCGGCCCTGGTCCGTGCGGCGCGGCTGTTCGCCGAAACAGTTCTGGTCCCCACCGGCCTGCTCTACATCCTGCTGCACACCGCCGGCCTCCTGCCGGCGCTGCTGTCGGTACTCGGCTGGTGCACGATCACGGTGGCGATCCGCTGGATCTCCGGCCGCCACCTGCCAGGCACCCTGCTCGTCTGTGCGGGCTCACTGTGCGCCCGAGCAAGCGTGGCGCTGGCGCTGTCCAGCGCCCTGGTCTATTTCGTGCAGCCGGTGATCGGCTCCCTCTTCATGGCGGCCCTGTTCCTGGGCAGCGCCCTACTAGGCCGCCCGATCACCCAACGCCTAGCCCGAGACTTCGTAGCGCTCCCGGCCCAGCTGCACCACCACTCGGGCCTCAACCGAGTCTTCGCCCAAACGGCCGCCCTGTGGGGCCTGGGCCGCTTGATCGACGCGGGCATGAGCATCGGCTTCCTACACATGGGCGTGGATTTCGCAATCCTGTCGCGCGGCGTGTTCAGCACCGCCCTGACGATCCTGTTCGTCGGCATCTGCGCGGCCTGGGGCATCCGCAGCCTGCGCCGCATGCCAGACGTAACCTTCCGCTTCGGCCGGGCGCCAGCAACCGCCTGACCGCACCACCGCCGGGGCCCACGCACGTCCGACTTCGGTGCGTCGGCGGCGGGACCCAGCCAGGCGATCCGGCCGTTTTGGACGAGCAGGGCGGTCGCCTGCGGCTCCGCGCCCAAGGCTGCCAGCCCGTCAAGGGCCGCAGACCGCCCACGGCACGCACCTCCGGCCTGGCACCCACCGGGGCCGGCCCCGCGCCGCAACGTACGGCCGGGCCTGCGCCCACCGCGGCCTGAACCGCAGCCCGCGAAACGGCCGCGGGCCACGCGAGGCAGCGCACCTCAGGCACGGCATCCGCCACAGCCTGACCGCCGCCGACCCGCCCGCCGCAAAGCACGTCCGCCCGGTCGCCACCGCGGCCAGACCGCCAGCCGGAGGCGAGCTGGGGACCGCGCGCGGCAACGCACCTCGGGCCCCGCTCCCACCGCGGCCAGACTGGCGCCCCCGATCCGCACACTGCAACGCGCCTCCGGCCCAGCGCCCACCGCGGCCTGAACGCCAGCCCGAAAGGGCTGCCTGCCGCGCGCGGCAGCCCCCCAGGCCCGGCATCCGCCACGGCCTGACCGCCGCCCGCCCTCGCGCCGCAACGCCCGTCCGCCCGGGCCGCCACCGCGGCCGGACACGGAGGTGGGCTGCTCACGACGACGCCCTTCGGTCCGGCGCAAACCGCGGCCACACCGCCGCCGCCGGGTCGCGCGCCCCGACGTGCATCCGGCCTAAGGCCCAACACGGCCTTGCCACCACCGCGGCCCGGGGCATGCGTGCAACGCATGCAATCGTATGGCCGCATCGAACGGGGTATGTTTCACGCATGTCCCCTGCTCCGCGCCGGCGCCGACCGGCGTCCGAGACCCCCAGCGTGCCGCCGGCCGGCGGCAATCAGCGCCGGGCTGTGCCGACGATGCAGGACATCGCCGACGCGGCCGAGGTCTCGCAGAGCACCGTGTCGCGGGTGCTCAGTGGCGTCGAGACCCGTGTGCCGATCGCGGCCGCCACCCGCGAGCGCGTCATGGCGGCCTCGCGGCAGCTCGGCTACCGCCCCAACCCGCTCGCCCGGGGGCTGCGCGGCGCCTCGACCAACCTGATCGGCGTGGTCGTCCGCGACTTCAGCGACCCGTTCTTCGCCGAGGCGATCGAGGCGCTGGTCAAGGAGTCGATGGCGCACGGCTACAACGTCGTGCTCGGCCACGTGCACCCCGGGCTCGATGAGGCCATCCCGCTCACCTCCGTGCTGGAGACCCGGCACACCGACGCGATCATCCTGCTCGGTGACGTGCGCGTGCACCCGCAACTGCTCGACGACCTGCGCAGCTCGCGCGTCCCCGTGGTGGCGCTCTGGCAGGGCACCAGCCCGCTGGACTTCCCCAGCGCCGACACCGACGACCGGGCCGGCATCCAGGCCGGGCTCGAGCACCTGACCGCCCTCGGGCACAAGCGGATCGCCTTCCTCAGCGCCGAGCTGCCCGGCGAGTTCTGGGTCCGGGAGCGCGCCTACGTCGACTTCATGGGCGAGCGGCTCGGCGGCGTGCCGGACGGCTACCTGGAGCGCTGCCCCAACACAATGGCCGGCGGCGACGCCGCCCTGCGCCGGCTGATGGCCCTGCCCCATCCGCCCACGGCGGTCGCCACCTCGACGGACCTGATCGCGGTCGGCGTGCTGCACGCGGCCCACAGCCTCGGCGCCACCGTGCCCGACCGGCTCTCGGTCGTCGGCTTCGACGACATCCAGATCTCCAGCCACACGGTGCCGGCCCTGACCACGTCCCGGATGCCCACGGCGAAGATCGTCAGTCACGCCATCAACCGGGCCGTCACCTTGGCCCGCGATCCGGACGCGGCGCGCCAGCCCGACCTCGAGATCTTCACCCCCGAGCTCATCGTCCGCGAGTCGACCGCCAAACCAGCCCGCCGGCGCTAGGGTCGCCTCGAACTGGTCGCCGGGCGAGGCCCAAACGTGCGCCGGGCGGTCGCCGGGATACCGATGCGCGATACCAGCCGAAGGTAGGACGGCCCGCTAGCGGTGCATGGGCCGCGCGCAGCTCGATCAGCGAGGCAGACCTCAGGGTCTGTCTGACCTGGCGGCGGAAGCGAGGCGAGGCCTAGGCCTCGGCTTGGGCCGCGCGGCACACCCCGGGTCGTGACCGACGTCCAGGTCCGCCGCAACCCGGTCAGCCACATCGAGGCAGACCTCAAGGTCCGCTCCGACCTGGCGGCCGGAGCGACGCAAGGCCCGGACCTCGGCTGGGACACGCCGCACACCCCAGGTCGTGACCGACATCCAAGTCCGCCGCAACCCCGTCAGCCGCTTCGGGCCAGACCCTACGTCAGGCTCATTAGTCGGTTGGCATTGCTCACCAGCTCCTTCGTGGCCATCTCGGCGGGGGTGAGGAACCGCATCGCCAGGCCCTCGCCCAGGACGACGTCTTCCTGGCGGGCCTCGGTGCGGCCGGTGAAGACATGGAAGCGGACCCCGCGCCCGTCGGTGAGCGCCTGCTCCAGCACCCGGTCGGGCTCGAGGACGGCGGTCAACCCCGCCTCTTCGAGCAGCTCGCGGTGGGCGGCCGCCGCCGCGGACTCGCCGGGCTCCACCAGCCCGGTCGGAGGGCCCCACCGGCCTGGTTCGGTGTGCGCGTCCGGACTGCGGTGTTGCATCAACACCCGCCCGACCGCGTCGGTGAGCACGATGACCGCGACCTCGTGATCGATCTCCATGCGACGGACCATAGACCGCACCTACGACAGAAACAGGGCCCTGTTTCGCGTCTGGTAAAGGCGCCCTGCGGCCAGGCGGCGCCCGGGCCCGCCGCAGACCACACCGACCGAAGACCCGAAACAGGGGCCTAGCGTGGCAGCCACACCCGCATGCCGATGGCGCCTCGGTTTGCCCATGAGTAGTAGGGGACGAGCGGCGCCGTGCGGGCCGGCTCGACCGGGACGTCGATGCCGACCACCTCGTCGCCCAGGTCCGGGCGCGGCACCGCGACCGCCTCCCGGTCCGGGTCCCAGCGGACGTCCTCCACGTCGAAACCCGCCGGCAGGTCGACCGACTCGACACAGTAGACGATCGGGCCCCGCTCGAACGCCACGCAGCCGCGGACCGCGTCGACCCGCGGGTCGGGTTCCGTGCGGCGGACCGCCAGCGCCAGGTCGAGGGTGACCCGGTCGCCCGGCTGCCACGCGCGCGTGCGGTGCACGTACCCGGTGGCGACCTGGACCGGCGGCTCGTCCTTCGCTACCGACAGGCGCGCGTCACGACACCAGCCCGGCACCCGCAGCGACAGCGTCCACGGCGCGGACGGGGTCCGCACCACCTCGACCTCGACCCCGCCGGACCACGGATAGCCGGTGCGCACCGACAGCTCCACGTCGTCGGTGCGCACCGAAGCCGTCGCGTACTGGTGGAGCTGGATGCCGGTCTCGTCACCCGTGGCCAGGTACTGCCGCCACGAGCTGAGCAGCCGCATCAGGTTGGGCGGGCAACAGGCACACGCCTGCCACGGCCGGCGCCGGCCGTGACCGTCCGACTCGAAGGTGCGGTGCGTGCGGCGGTGCAGCGGGTTGACGTAGAAGAACTCCGTGCCCGACCGGGACAGCCCCGACAGCACCCCGTTGTACATCGCCCGCTCGATGTCGTCGGCGTAGCCCGGCTCGCCGGTGGCGAGCAACACGCGCCACGCCAGCATGACGCTGGCGATGGCCGCGCACGTCTCCGCGTACGCCCGATCGGGTGGCAGTTCGTAAGGATCGCCGAACGCCTCGTCGCGGTGCCGGCTGCCCAGCGCCCCGGTCAGATAGCGCCGCGTCCGCACCATGTCGTTCCACCGCCGCTGAACCGCGGCCAACAGCTCCTCGTCGTCCTGCTCGACGGCCACGTCGACCGCCCCACAGTCGAGGTAGAGCTGCCGGACGCTGTGCCCGGCGACTTCGGGCGCCGAGCGTACCGGCGCGTGGTCCTGCCAGTAGGCCGGACCGAAACGGCCGTCACCCAGCAGCCCGTGCCCACGCCGGTCGACCATCCGCGCGGCCAACGCCAGATAACGCGGCTCGGAGCACACCCGGGAAAGCTCCACCAGCGCCATCTCGATGCCCGGATGCCCGTCGATCGCATCCGGAGCCTCAGCAGCGAAGTGCTCAACGGAACGCACCCCGATCCGCAGCAGCCGGTCGTCGTCGAGCGCCCGATGCCACGCGATCCCGGCCTGCACGAGATGGCCGACGCAGTAGAGCTCGTGCCCCCAGGCGAGGTCGCGATAGGGCACGCCGCCACCGACCACCTGCACGAAGCTGTTGACATACCCGTCAGGCCGTTGGGCCGCGGCCACGACCTCGATCGCCTCGTCCGCCGCGGCCCACAGCGCGGCGTCGGGCGCGGTGCCGAGCTCCCAACCGACCGCCTCCAGCCACTTGTAGACGTCCGAGTCGAGGAACGGCAGGACCGCGCCGCCGGAGTCGGCCGAAGCCCGGTAGTCGCCCGTGGCACCGGCCGCCAGCCGCAGGTTGTCGAGCGTGCCGGCTCGCCGCAGCTGGGCGAAGCCGTGCGGGACGGTCCGCTCCCGGTTGGTCCGCAGCCGGTCGGCCCAGAATCCATCATGGACGGCTACCTGGTCGCCGCCCAGCGGCCGCAGCCGAGAACGGGAAGGCCACACCACGCCCTCGATCATTTGACTGCTCCGCTCATCAGGCCGGACACGTAGTAGCGCTGCAACAACAGGTAGACGCCGACACACGGGATGATCGAGATGGTGATGCCCGCCTGGAGCATGCCCCAGTCCGTGCCGCCGAGGCTGGTCTCGGTGCGGGCCGCCGCGAGCACCACCGGCAGGGTGAACTTCGAGCTCTTGCTCATCATCACCAGCGCGCCCAGGAACTCGTTCCAGCTCATGATGAACGCGAACAGCGCCACCGTGACCACGGCCGGGACGGTCGCCGGCAGGAACACCCGCCGCAGCGACTGCACCGACGACGCACCATCCATGATGGCCGCTTCCTCCAACTCGCGGGGCACCGCGGCGAAGCTGTTGCGCAGCACGTACAGGCTGAACGGCAGTTGGATCGCCGTGTGCACGACCGCCAACCCGATCAGCGAGTTGGTCAGGCCGAGCTTCGCGAACATCAGGAACATGGGCGTCAGCAACGCCTGGTACGGGACGATCAGCGCGAGCAGCAGCACCACGAAGAGCAGTTCCTTGGCAGGAACGGGAAAGCGGGCCAGCCCGTACGCGGCCGGCACGGTCAGCAGCAGGGTGAACAGGATCGTCAGCACCGCCGTGCCGAGGCTGTTGAACAGGTAGACGGGCAACCCCTGCTGGTATTCCCAGAGCCGCTGGTAGCTGTCCAGGCTCAAGGAGCCAGGCAGGTAGGTCGGCGGCGACGCGGCCGCCTCCGCCGTCGGCTTGAGCGAGGCGAGCACGGACGCCAGCAGGGGCAGCAGCATCACCGCGCACAGCGCCAGGCACACCGCGCCGACCAGGTAACCGCGCCGCCTCATGTGTGACTCCGCCGGGTCAGCAGAAGTTGGACGACGGTGAACGCGAGGATGGTCAGGGCCAGCACCATCGACAGCGCCGCACCGTAGCCGAGCTTCAGGTACGGGAACGAGTTGAGGTACACGAAGAACACGGAGGTGGCCGTCTCGTTCTGCGGCTGGCCCGCGGTCATGATGTAGAACTGGTCGAACGCCAGCAGCGAGCCGATGACGCTGAGCAGCGTGACCAGCAGCACGGTGCGCAGCGTGAGCGGCAGGACGATCCGGGTCACCCGCTGGCGGTACGAGGCGCCGTCGACCAGGCTCGCCTCGTTGACGTCGCTCGGAATCGCCTGGATGGCGCCGACGAACAAGACCATGCCGAAGCCGATCACCTTCCACACCACGGACGCGATGATCGCGAGGTTGGACCGGTCGGCGTCGACGCCGAGCCAGACCACGGGTTCCTTGAGAACCCCGAGGTCCAGCAGGACCGTGTTGACGAAGCCGAAGTCCGTGCTGAACAGCCAGTACCAGAGCAGGCTGGAGACGCCGAGCCCGATCACCACGGGCGTGAACACCACCGTGCGGGTCAGCCGGCGCACCGGCGAGTTGTGGGCCGTCAGCAACGCCAGCAGATAACCGCCGATGATCAGGATCGGCGTGATGATCAGGGTGTACTTCAACGTGAACCCGAACGACACCCAGAACTGGCGGTCGTCGAACGCCCGGGTGTAGTTGTCGAAGCCGACCCACCGCGGCGGGGTGAGCAGCGACCAGTTGTGCAGCGACATCCAGGCCATCCGCACCAGCGGATAGACCGTGAAGATGAGCACGAACAGCAGGGCCGGGCTGAGGTACGCCAGCCCGACCCAGCCGTTCCGTCGTCCCCGACGCACGTCGCCTAACCCTGGCTGGCGACGGTCTTCATCGCCTTCTTCGCGTCGGCGATGATCGTGTCGAGGCTCTCGTCGGTGTAGTAGGCCTTCTGCAGCATCTGCAGCCACGGCCCCTGCGGCGAGTTGATCTGCTCGAAGAACGTCAGCGTGTACGGCGTGCGGCCGACGTCGAGCGCCTTCGCCACGTCCTGCACGAGTGGCTCGGCCTGGAAGTACTTGTTGTCGACCATGTCGGTGCGGGTGGTCAGGTTCAGCGCCTTGGCGTAGACCTCGACCTGCACCTCGTCGGACAGCAGGAACTTCATGAAGTTGACCGCGTCGGCCACGCGCTCACTGCCGCGGGGCACGACGACGAGGTCGCCGCCGATGAACGACGCGGACGAGTTCGGCGAGACGCCGGGCAGCAGCCCGATGCCGAACTTCATGTTGGGGTTCTGCTGCCGGGCCAGCGTGATGTTGAAGTTGCCGGTGCCCATCATGCCGACCTTGCCGGTGCCGAACTGGAGGTGGAACGTCTCGCCGTTCTCCGCCCGGTCACCCTCGTGTACGTTGCCCGCCTTGACCATGTCGCGGGCGAACTGGAGCACCTGCTTGACGCCGTCGCCGGTCAGCGGTTCGTCGCCTTCGGCGGTGGCCTCGATCTTCGCGCCGGAGGCCCACATCAGCGGGCCGACGGTGAAGATGTTGCAGCCGGCGCAGTTGCCCGGCAGGTAGTAGCCCTTGACGTCGCCACCGAGCGCGGTGATCTTGTCGGCATAGGACCGGAGCTCGTCCAGGCTCGTCGGTGGCTTCTCGGGATCCAGCCCGGCCTTGGTGAACAGGTCCTTGTTGTAGAACAGCGCCGAGACGTCCGCGTAGAGCGGCACGCCGTAGAGCTTGTCCTCATAGGTCGCCACGGTCATGTGGCCCTTGCTGGCGGTCGCGAGCTCCGGCCAGCTCTTGATGCGCTCGGTCAGGTCGACGAGCTGCTGCGCCTTCTCGAACTGCGGCGCGTAGATCAGGTCCATGCCCATCAGGTCGGGCACCTCGCCGGACGCGATGCCCTGCGCGATCTTGCCGACCATCTCGGTGTGCGGAATGTAGGTCAGTGCGACCTTGCAGTCGGGGTTCTTGGTGTTCCAGGCCTCGACCAGCAGGTCGACCATCTGCTTGTTGCCGCCCGAGCGTTCCCACATGGTCAGCTCGCCACTGCTCGCACACGAGGTCGTGGCGGGCTGGACGGCCTGTTCCTCGGTCGGCTCCGGGTCGGAGCTGCACGCCCCGACCAACGCGATTGTCGCCAGGGCGGCCACCGCGGGCCGCCAGTGCTTCACCATCACACGCCTCCTCCATGCCGAGGGGGTCCGGACGGCCCGAACGAGGGCGGACGACCACCGTGAGGCATCCGGTAAGCCGGCACGCTACTCCGCACCGCATACGATTGCACTCATTCGTTTTCATATTGAGATGTTCGATGTCTTGACCCGTTGACGCGACCGGCGGGCCGGGCCTAACCTCTGTCCCACCAAGCGGCGGACGACCGCGTACCCCACCCCTGTGCGATCCCGTCTGCCGAAGGATTTCGCCATGCGTGACGTCCATCCCACGGTCGAGAAGGCCGTCGAAACGCTCCCGCTCAACTCGTTGACCCGCCGCCGCCTGCTGCGCGGCACGGGCCTGGCCAGCGCCTCCCTCGCCGCGTCCGCGTTACTCGCGGCCTGCACCGACGACCCGGTCGCCGCCGAGGGCGCGGTCGGCAACTTCCCGCGTACGCCGTCGTGGAAGTTCGTCTTCGTCTGCCACGTCACGACCAACCCGTTCTTCACGCCCACCCAGTACGGCGCCGAGGACGCGTGCAAGCTGCTGGGCGTCCAGTTCCAGTGGACCGGCTCGGTCAACTCCGTCGTGGCGGAGATGGTCGACGCCACCAACACCGCCGTCAGCGCCAAGTCCGACGGCATCGCAGTCGCGGTGGTCGACAAGGCCGCGTTCAAGGCGCCGGTCGACCAGGCCCTCGACGCCGGTATCCCGGTCGTCTCCTTCAACGCCGACGGCGCGCCGGACGACCCCGGCACCAACCGGCTCGCGTACATCGGGCAGGGCCTCTACGAGTCGGGCTACGAGCTCGGCCGGCGGGCCCTCACCCAGCTCGACGGCGGCGAGGTCGCGGGGTTCATCGCGACACCGGGCCAGCTCAACATCCAGCCCCGGATCGACGGCGCGCAGGCGGCGTTCAAGGACTCCGGCAAGCCCGTCACGTTCACGCCGATCGCCACGAACGCCGACGTCACCCAGGGACTGTCCATCATCGACGCGTACGTGCAGGGTCATCCGAACCTGGCCGGGCTGCTCGCCGTCGACGCCGGATCGACCCAGAGCGTCGGGCAGACCGTCGCGAAATACAAACTGCGCGAGAAGGGGCTCAAGGTGGCCGGCGGCTTCGACCTGGTGCCCGAAACGTTGGCCGCGGTCAAGAGCGGCGACCTCGACTACACGATCGACCAGCAGCCGTACCTGCAGGGCTTCCTGCCGGTGCTGGCCCTCTACCTCTACAAGCTGACCGGCGGCCTGCTGTTCCCGACGCAGACCAACACCGGCCTGCTGTTCGTCACCAAGGACAACGTCGACCCCTACCAGGGCACCAAGACGCGGTACGAGGGTTCGGACACCGCGGTGAAGCTGGTGGAGCGCTCCGGCCCGATCGCGCACCCATGAGCGTCGCCGTCGACAAGCCCGGCGGGCCCGCGCTGGCCCGCCGGGCGTGGACCGGTTTCATCCGGCGGCGCGAGGCGAGCGTGCTGGTGGTCGCGATCGCGCTCGTCGTCTACTTCCAGGCGTCCACGCCGCTGTTCCTGACCGACGGCAACCTGCGCAACATCGCGCAGGCGACCGCGCCGACCGCGATCGTCGCCGTCGGCATCGTGTTCCTGCTGGTCAGCGGGGAGATCGACATCTCGGTGGGGATGGTCGCGGCGCTGGCGCCGTACCTGATGCACTACGCGATCGACTTCTACGGTGTGCCGGCCGTGCCCGCGATCCTGTTGGCGCTGCTGCTCGCGGCTCTTGTCGGGCTGGTCAACGGGCTGATCACGACTAGGTTGAAGGTGCCGTCGTTCGTCACCACGCTCGGGATGTTCTACCTGCTGTACGGCATCCTGTTGACGACCTCGAAGGCGTACCCGGTGGCCATCCCTTCTTCGGTCAAAGGCGATCTGCAGACCTGGCTCGGCGCCGGCGACTGGGCATCGCTGAGCTGGTGCCTGCTCGTCGTGGTGTTCTTCCACCTCGTGCTGACCCGCACCCGCTGGGGCCTGCACACGATCTCGGTCGGCGGCAACATGCTCGGCGCCACCGAGGCCGGCATCCGGGTCAACCGCGTCAAGGTCGGCAACTTCATGCTCGTGAGTACGCTCGGCGCGTTCGCCGGCCTGATGGAGGCCTTCCGGATCAACTCGATCGACCCGAACATCGGTGGCGGCACGCGCATCACCTTCACCGCTATCGCGGCGGCGGTGATCGGCGGCACCGCGCTGGCCGGCGGCTCCGGCACGGTCATCGGCGCGCTGCTCGGCATGTTCGTGCTCGCCGTGCTCCAGAACGGTTTCAACCTGGTCGGCGTGAGCGCGAACCCGTTCTTCCTCATCCAGGGCCTGGCGATCCTGGTCTCGATGATCGCGAACCAGTACCTGTCGCGGCTGCGACGCGCGGGAGGGAGCTGAGATGGATGCCTTGCGTGTTGAGGGGGTGGCGAAACGGTTCGGTGCGTTGACGGCACTGACCGACGTCAACCTCCATGTTGGACGCGGTGAGGTGCTCGGATTGCTCGGCGACAACGGCGCGGGCAAGTCCACGCTGATCAAGGTGATCTGCGGCTTCCACCGCCCGGACGCGGGCCGGATCCTGGTCGACGAAGTTCCTGTCGTGTTGCGCAGCGTCGACCACGCGCGCTCGCTCGGCATCGACACCGTCTACCAGGATCTGGCGCTGGTCAACGAGCTCAGCGTCTACCACAACATGTTCCTCAACCGGGAGCACCGGATCGGGCCGCTGCTCAACAACCGCCTGATGCGCCGCCTGGCCGAGGAGCACCTGCGTGAGATGGGCGTCGACATCCCCGACGTCACGGTCGAGGCGGCCAAGCTCTCCGGCGGCCAGCGCCAGGCGATCGCGGTCGCCCGGTCGGTCTACTCGGCGGCGCGCATCCTGTTGCTCGACGAGCCGTTGGCCGCGATGGGCGCGAAGGAGGCGACGATCATCCTGGATCTGGTCGCCGACCTGAAGGCACGGGGTGACGTCGCGATCGTCATCATCGCCCACAACTACGCCCAGGCGCTCCAGGTCTGCGACCGGGTCGCCATCCTGCAACAGGGCCGCATCACCTTCGACCGCCCGACCGCCGAGACCTCGGTGGCCGAGCTCACCGACCTGATGGTCGCGGACTACCGCGGGCGCCGCCGGGCCGCCGGCGGATGAGAGCGGGTGGCGGTCCGGGCCCGCCACCCGTTCACTTCTTCTTGTTCGGCTTGTTCGGCTTGTGGTCCACGGGCTCAGCTTCTTCGAAGTCCTCGCCCGCCTTGAGGTCCTTGAGGTCCTTGAGCACGTCCTTCAACAGGATGGCGTCGGTCTTCGAGGTCTTCTCCTGGCCTTCCTCAGGCTCGCTCATGTCGTCCCTCCTCGGTCTTCCCCGCCGCGTACCCGGATGGCCGCCGGACATGCGAGCCCCGACTTGCGCTGCCCGGGTGGGGCACTGTTAGTGTCCGCCAAATGAAAATGGTTTTCATTTCGGTGGGCCTGTGCGCGGCGTTGGCCGCCGGTGGCTGCGCCGGTTCCGCCGGTTCCGCCGCCCCGCCTGTGCCCGCCGCCAGCGCCGTCGACCTGACCAACTGCGGGCTGCCGTTGCACGTCGCCGCCCCGCCCAAGCGCGCGGTCACCCTCGAACAGAACGCGACCGAGATCATGCTCAGCCTCGGTCTGGGCGACCGGATGGCCGGCACGAGCTACCAGACCGACCCGGTGCTTCCCAAGCTGCGGCCCGCGTACGACAAGGTGCCGGTGCTCGCGAAGCTGTACCCGTCGCGCGAGGCCGTGCGGGCCGCCACTCCGGACTTCGTCTACTCCACGTACACGTCCGCGTACGCACCGGACGCCGCCGGTCCGCGCGCCGACCTGGCCAAGCTCGGCGTGCCCGCGTACCTCTCCCCGTTCGCCTGTGAAAACGCCTCCGATGCGACCGCCACGTTCAGCTTCGACGCTCTGTTCGGCGAGATCCGCGACATCTCTGGCGTCTTCGGCGTGGCTTCGCGGGGTGAGGAACTGATCCACGAGCAGCAGGACCGGCTGGCGGCGGCCACCGTCCCCACGAGCGACACCTCGCTGCTCTGGTACTACTCCGGCACCACCACCCCGTACGTGGCCGGGCGCGGCGGTGTGCCGGACGCGGTCAGCGCGCTGGTCGGGGCGCGCAACGCGTTCGGCGACGCCGACCAGAAGTGGCCCGCCGGCAACTGGGAGGAGATCGCCCAGCGGAACCCGGACGTGATCGTGTTGGCCGACCTGACCCGCGGCGGCGACGGCGACAGCGCCCAGGCGAAAATCGACTTCCTGCGCAAGAACCCGGTGACGTCCACATTGGATGCGGTTGCGGCGGGCCGGTTCGTGATCGTGCCCGGGTCGTCGATGGACCCGTCGATCCGCAGCGTCGAGGCCGCCGAGGCCGTCGGCGCGGGCCTGCGAAAGCTCGCCCGATGACCGCGCTGGACCGGGCGGACGCTCGGCGCCTGCTGGCGCTCTGGGACGAGCAGCAGTCCGCGTACGTCGCCCATCGCGAGCAGCGCTTCGAGGTGATGCTGGACGTCCTGCGGCTGCACTGCCCCGCGGACCTGACGATGCTCGACCTGGCCTGCGGTCCCGGCGCGATCACCCAACGGGTGCTGGCCCGCTTCCCGGACGCCACCGCCGTGGCGGTCGACTACGACCCGATCCTGCTGCGGATCGCCGACGCGGCGCTGGACGGCGCCGACGTGCGCGACCTCGACCTGGTTTCCGACGGCTGGTCCGCGGCGCTCTCCGGACGCCGGTTCGACGCCGTGCTGAGCTCGACCGCTCTGCACTGGCTCTCCCCCGACCAGCTCCTGCGCGTCTACACCGCCGCCGCGAACCTGCTGCCGCCCGGCGGGGTGCTGCTCAACGCGGACCACCTGCGGTTCGGGGCTTCGGCACCCGCACTGGGCGAGATCGCCCGCGAGCACGAGACCCAGGTGCGGGACGCGGCGTTCGCTTCGGGTGCGCTGACCTACTCCGCCTGGTACGCCGAGGCGGCCCGCCACCCAGAGCTCGCCTCACTGGCAGTCGAACGGGAACGGCGGTTCGCCGACCGGCCGCCGCAGGCCCTGGCGTCGCTGGAGTTCCACCTGGCCGCCCTGCGCACGGCCGGGTTCACGGAGGTCGGCACGGTCTGGCAGTACCTCGACGACTACGTCGTGTTCGCCCGCCGATGAAGGCGGCGGCGCTGCTGTTCCTGCTGCTCCTGAGCATCGCCGCGGCGGTCACCGTCGGCGCCGCCGACCTGTCGGTCGTGGACGTGCTGCGCTCGGTCGGCGCCCATCTGGGTCTGCCGGTCCGGGCGCTGCCGCCCCTGCCGGACAGCATCGTGTGGGAGCTGCGGCTGCCCCGGGTGCTGCTGGCCGCGCTCGTCGGTGCCGGCCTGGCGGTGTGCGGCGCGGTGCTGCAGGCGCTGACCCGCAACCCCCTCGCCGACCCCTTCCTGCTCGGCATCTCGTCGGGCGCGTCGACCGGCGCGGTCGCGGTGCTGGTGCTCGGCATTCGGATCGGGACCGGTCCGGTCGACCTGGCCACCGGCGCGTTCGCCGGCAGCGTGGCCGCCTTCGCCGCGGTGCTGGCGCTGGCCGGCCGGCGCGCTGCCGAGCCGACCCGGATCGTGCTCGCCGGAGTCGCCGTCTCCCAGCTCTTCAGCGCGGTGACCAGCCTCATCGTGATCTCCGACGCGCACACCCAGGACACCCGCAGCATCACGTTCTGGCTGCTCGGCTCGCTGACCGCCGCCTCGTGGACCGCCGTCACGCTCTGCGCGGCGGTGGCCGGCGCCGGCCTGCTCGTCTGCTGGGCCGCCGCGACAGCGCTGGACGCGTTCGCGTTCGGCACCGACGCGGCGCGCTCGCTCGGCTTCTCCCCCGGCCGCACCCGGCTGCTGCTCTTCGGCGTCACCGCGCTCGTGGCGGCCACCCTGGTCGCGGCGAGTGGCGCGATCGGCTTCGTCGGCTTGACCGTGCCGCACGCGGTGCGGTTCGTCGTCGGCGCCCGGCACCGTTCTCTGCTGCCGGCCTGCGCGGTGGTCGGTGCGATCTTCCTGGTCTGGGCCGACACGGCGGCCCGCACCGCGTTCGCACCGCAGGAGCTGCCGGTGGGCGTCCTCACCGCGCTGCTCGGGGTGCCGGTGTTCGCGTTGGTCATGCGGCGCCGGGCATGACGACCGCCCGGTTGCGCGCCGACCAGGTGGGCTGGAACGCCGGTGCCGTGACGATCCTGGCCGAGGTGGCGCTGACGGCCGAGCCGGGCACCACCGTCGGCGTGCTCGGCCCGAACGGCTCGGGCAAGTCCAGCCTTCTGCGGTTGTTGGCCGGGCTGGCCCGGCCGCACACCGGCGAGGTGCTGCTCGACGACGTGGGTCTGTCGATGCTGCGCCAACGGGCTCTGGCGCGGCGGATCGCGGTGGTCGCCCAGCAGGCGGCGACCGAAGTGGACCTGTCCGCGCTGGAAGTCGTTCTGCTGGGCCGGATCCCGCACCGGCCGCGGCTCGCCGGGGAGTCCGGGGCCGACGTCGCGCTGGCCCGGCAGGCGCTCGCCGACGCCGGCCTGGCCGGGTTCGAGCGGCGGCGGTGGGCGAGCCTGTCGGGCGGCGAGCGGCAACGGGTGGACCTGGCCCGGGCGCTGGTGCAGGAACCCGACCTGCTGCTGCTCGACGAGCCGACGAACCATCTCGACATCAAGCACCAACTGGAGCTGCTGCACTTCCTGGCATCGTCGCCCACGACCGTCGTGGTCACGCTGCACGACCTGGACCTGGCGGCTCAGCACTGCGACCACCTGGTGTTGCTGCACGGCGGACGGCTGGTCGCGGCGGGCTCGCCGGCCGAGGTGCTGACCCCGGACCGGATCGCGCAGGTGTACGAGGTGCGGGCGCAGGTGGACACCGACGCTGATGGTCGGCCGCGAATTCGGTACGGCCGCTCGGGTTCGGCCCGTATCGTGCCGGGATGATCGACGAGGTGGTGGACCCTTACGAGCACGTCGAGTCGCTGGTCGACCAGGGACGCCTGGACGACGCGATCGCCTTCCTGGCCGGCCGGGTTCCCGGCGGCGGGGTCGAGGACGTCGACCGCCTGGCCTCTCTGCTGCACGAGCACGGACGGGTCGACGAGGCGGAAGCGGTGTGGCGGGCCGCCATCGAGTCCGGCGTGGCGTACGCACACCGCGGTCTGGCCTTCATGCTGGCGCTGGTTGGCCGGTTCGAGGAGGCGGTGACCGTGGGACGGGAGGCACTGGCGGCCGGCGAGCCGCGCGCCCGGGTCGACCTCGCCGTCCTGCTCTGCAAGGCCGACCGGATTCCGGAGTCCATTGTCGAGTATCGCGCCGCGGTGGCCGAGGGTGACGTCGCGGCGGGCGCCGGACTCGCGAAGATGTACGCACGCAACGACCAGTTCGACGAGGCGGTGGCGGCCTACCGCGCGGCGCTCGGCGCGGACGGAGTCGCACGCTGGCCGCTGGGCGCGATCTTCGAGAGGTTCGGGCACGTGGACGAGGCGGCGGCCGCGTACCGGGTCGCGATCGAGGCCGGAGAGGACCACGTTCGCGACCGGTTGATGCGGCTGCTGGCGGCGCACGGCCGGCTGGCAGAGGCGACCGAGGTCGCACGGGAGCGGCTCGACGGCAACCTGTCCTATCGGCAGCTCGGTTGGTTGCTGGCCGAGCAGGGACGATTCGCCGAGTCCGAGGAACTCGCGGCAGCGCTCAAGGATGCCAACTTCATCGGAGGCTCGTACCTCGTGAAGGGTGTTCTGCAGTCCGCTAAGGCCCACGCCGACTGCCCGGACTGCGACGACCGGGTGATGCGCTCGCTGCCGGGCGACTTCGACCACCAGAACCGCAAACGCGCTACCTGACGCGTTCGCGGTGGCCGGCGACCACGTCCGCGGTCGCCGCCGCCAGCGCGAGCACCATGAAGCCGATCGTCACGTACAGGCCGGTCCGGAAAGCCTCCGCGTAGTTGCCCCCGGTGGTCGCGAGCCGGCTGAAGAACACCGCGCCGATCGCGGCGATGCCGATGGCCGAGCCGATGCGCTGGCCGGTCTGCAGGACGCCGCCGGCGCTGCCCGCCTCGGCCACCGGCACCTGGCTCAGCGTGAGGTTCTGGTTGGGGCTGATCACCAGCCCGCTGCCGATGCCGGCGAGGAGCAGCGGCAGCGCGGTCGCGAAGCCCGCTCCCCGACCCTCGACGAAGTGCAGGGCGAGGAGCACCAGGGCCAGCCCGGCGATCACCATGCACAGGCCCGTGACGACCAGCACCCGGCCGTAGCGGTTGACGATCCGGCCGCCGAGCATCGCGCCCGACGCCGAGCCGAGCGCGAACGGGGTCACCGTCAGGCCGGCCTCCAGCGCGGAGTAGCGCAGGCCGTTCTGGAGGAACAGGGTGAAGATGAAGAACGTCGTCGTGAAGCCGGCGAAGTAGGCGAGGGCCAGCAGCGAGCCGAGGGCGAACGAGCGCCGGCGGAACAGCCGCAGGTCGACCAGGGGCGATCCGCGGCGCCGCAGCTGCAGCCGTTCCCAGCCGACGAAGACGCCGAGGACCAGGATCCCGGCCAGGATCAGGATCCAGACGATCGGGCCGTGCCATTCCCTCTCCTGTACGAGCGGCAGCAGCACCAGTGCGACGCCCGCGCCGAGCAGCAGGACGCCGAGCGGGTCGATGCCCCGCCGGGGCGCCTCTTCGCCGGTGTGGCCTGGGATCCACCTGGTGCCGAGCACGATCGCGACGACACCGACGGGGACGTTGATGTAGAAGATCCAGCGCCAGCCGGACTCGGTGCCGGCGATCGCGATGATCGCGCCGCCGAGCAGCGGACCGAGGGCGGTGGAGATGCCGATCGTCGCGCCCAGCGCCCCGAACGGCTTGCCGCGCTCGGCCGGCTTGAACATCTGCTGCACGAGGCCCGAGACCTGCGGGTTGACCACGCCGGCCGACGCGCCCTGCACGAGGCGGGCGCAGACCAGCCACAGCTCGCTGTCCGCCAGGCCCGCGGCGGCACTGGCCAGGGTGAAGCCGGCCAGCCCGACGACGAACAACCTCCGCCGCCCGTGCGCGTCACCGAACCGGCCGGCTGGCACGAGCACCAGGCCGAACGCGAGCGCGTAGCCGGAGAGCACCCACTGCAGGCCGCCGGAGCTGAGGCCCAAGTCCGCCTGGATCGACGGCAGCGCCACGTTGACGATGCTCACGTCGAGCAGGGTCATGAACGCCGCGATCAGGGCGACCGTCATGGCCCGCCACCGAGCGTCTACCGCGCGCACTTTCTGGACATTACGGCACAACGGACCGTCAGCGGTCGGCGAACGTCTCGTACACCAGCAGTGTTACGTGCCCGGTGAACAGGACCAGCAGCCCGGCCAGCAGGAAGCTACCGAGGAAGAACGGGTTGAGGAGGCCGATCGCGCCGTCGTAGTCGTCGGTCGGGAGCACCATCCAGACTCCGAAGACGCACAAGCCGGCCGCCGCGGCGAGCATGCCGACGGCCGTCAGCAGGGGCCACAACCAGACGCCGACCCGGCGCTTCTCACGCGCGGTCGTCAAGCTCGTCCTCCCATTCTCGGCGCAGCACCGCGGGGACGTCGCCGCGCAGGGCGTCGCGTACCAAATCCAGCTCGTCGTTCGTCAGTGGGAACGCCGGGAAGGCCGCGCCGACCGCGGCGGCGAACGCCGAGCCCCGCCGGGCCAGTGCCGGCGCCGCCGCGACGTAGGCGGCGACGTACGGCGCGACCAGGTCGCGCTGCGACAGCGCCCAGAGGCCCTCGGCCAGCGCCCGGAACCGGCTGACGGGGACGTCCGGGTCCGCGGTCATCGCCGCCCAGGCCGCCGCCTTCGCCTCGGCGGTCGGGCGCGCCGCCAGTGCGGTGGTCGCGCCGAGGTCACCGTCGGCCGTACCGTCGCGGAGCCGTTCGGTCTCGATCTCCGCCGCTTCGATGCCGCCGAGCTCGGCCAGCCGCCGCACGGCGGCCCAGCGCAGGCCCGGGTCGAGCGCGATGCCGTCGTCGGTCGCGTCCGCCGCCAGCCAGCGTCGCAGCAGCGCGGTGTCGCTCGTGCTCCAGGCCAACCCGGTGGCCAGGGCGACCGCGCGCTGCTCGTCCGGTTCTTTGCGGAGCACGCACGCCGTCGCGACCACCTCGAGCGCGGCCGGCACGTCCGCCGGCGGTAGCGCGCGGCGCACCAGGTCCTTGAGCGTGCGGTCGAGGGCGGCGGCCACCAGGGTGGACGAGGTCTCGCGCGGGAGCTGGCGGGCCAGCAGGTCCAGGTGCGCGGCCGGCGGCACCTGGTCGAGCAGCGCCGCCCACAGCACCGCCCGCACGAGTGGGTCGCTGATGGCGGCCAGGTCGCGCACGATGACGTCGTACGACAGCGGGTCCAGCTCGATCCGGGCGAAGGTCTCGCCGTGCGCGTTGGGCACCACGACCAGCCCGGCCCACTCAGGCAGGGCCACCGCCTCGTCGGCCAGGTCGACCAGCCGTGTGCCGACGGGTTCCAACGCTTCCGTGTACGCGGCGACGGTGAAGCGGTGCGGGCGTACGCCGTCTCGGGTCAGCACCGGGATGTCGTCTTTGCGCGTGACTTTGATCGTGTCGTGGCCCGACTGGCGCAGCCACACCTGCGCCCACCCGCGTACGTCCCGTGGCGAGGCTTTGTCGAGGGCTTCGAGCAGGTCTTCGAGCGTGGCGTTGGCGAACCGGTGGCGGGTCAGGTGCGCGTTGACGCCGGCCAGGAAGTCCTCCCGGCCCAGCCAGGTCACCAGCTGGCGGAGGACCGCGTTGCCTTTGCCGTACGAGATGCGGTCGAAGATCGTGGTCCCGGTGTCGACGTCGGGCACGTCTTCGGTGGCCGGCGCGACGGGGTGGGTGGAACGGCGGCGGTCGGCGAGGTAGGCGCCCGGCTTGTAGGCGGCCTCGAACGACACGCGGGTGCCGGCGTACCCGGCGGCGAACTCGGCCACCTCGAAGCCCATGTAGTCGGCGAACGACTCGTTGAGCCAGGCGTCCTCCCACCACACCGGCGAAACCAGGTCGGCGAACCACATGTGCGACATCTCGTGGGCGACCACCATCGCGCGGCGCCGCCTGTTGTCGTCGGTGACCCGGCCGCGCGGCAGCATGAGCTCGCTCCAGGTGACGCAGCCGGGGCACTCCATCGCGCCCCAGTTGAGCTCGGGCACGAAGACCTGGTCGTACGAGTCGAACGGGAAGGGCTCGGTGAAGATCTCGGCGTAGTGGTCGAAGCAGACCTCGGTGACGCGCTTCAGCTCGGCGGCGTCGCGGTTCAGTTCTTTCGCCAGTGAGCGGCGGGCGTGCCAGCCCATCGGGATGCCGCGGTGCTCCCAGGTGACGCTCGCGTAGGGCCCGGCCGCGATCGCCAGCAGGTCGCACGGGATGGGCGCGGTGGTGGCGAACTCGAAGCGGCCTGCGTTGTTCTCTGTGAGCCTCCCGTTCGACAGCACCGTCCACTCTGGATCGGCTTGGACTGTCACCGTGATCGGCGCCTTGAGGTCGAGCTGGTCGAAGCAGGCGAACAGGCGCTGGGTGATGTCCAGGCCCAGGTAGCCGCCGACGTAGCGCTCCCCGTCGACCGGGTCGGTGAAGGTGTGCATGCCTTCGCCGTCGGTGACGTAGCGGAGCCGTGCGTCGACTTTCACCTCGTGCGTGCCCGGGGCCAGCCCTTCGAGCGGAATGCGTTTCTTGTCGTACGGGGGCGCTATGGTCCTGCCATCGAGAGTCACGTCGATCTCTATGGCCTGGTGGAGCTCGAGAAAGGTGTCGCCGCCGCTGGTGGTGAAGCGCACGGTGGCCTGGCTGCGGAAGTCGTCCGGGGAGGTGATGTCGAAGGTGAGGTCATAGGAGACCTCGGAGAGCATGGCGGCCCGGGCGCGGGCTTCGTTGAGGGTGAGCGACACCCCGCCAGGTTAGGCGACGCCTGGCCGGGTCCACTGCGGCACGGGGCGACCGTCCCTGCGCCAGTGGGTGCACGTGGGGTCCTGCGGCCAGCCGTCGGGCGAGTCCTCCCACACTTCCTGGCGCCCGTACGCCGTGAGGTCGAGGAGCCTGTGCGACGACATGATCGCCTCGACGCCGCGGCCGGTGGTCTCGTAGGTCAGAAAGAACCGATCACCCTGGCGAAGGAAGCAGGCGATGTCGCCACCGCCGGCGATGGCAGGGTCGGTGACGCCGTGGGTCGAATACCAGGGGTGGGTGTAGCCCATGAACTCGCGGTAGGGCGCCATCTCGGCGTAGGGCCCCTGCCCGAAGACGGCGAAGGAGATGCCGCGCGCCTCGAGGTAGGAGGCGTCGTGGAAGTCCCAGATGCTGGCGGTGCAGCCTTCACACTGATCGGCGAAGTCCTTGCCGTCGTGCCACATGTGCTTGTAGACGACGAGCTGGTCGCGCCCTTGAAAGATCTCCTCCAGCGGCGTCAGGCCCCGTGCCCCGACGAGCGAGATCGGCGCGACCTCGGTCATGGGAAGCCGGCGACGAGCAGCGGCGATCGCGTCGCCCTCCCGGGTGTGTGCCTTCTCGTGCACGAGCAGCGTTTCGCGCTCACGGATCCATGCTTGCCGGTCAACAATCTCGGGTGCGGACATGCTGGCTATGCTAAACATAGTCAGCACTCGGGTAAAGAGAGCGAGGCCGTCCGTTGCCGATCAAACGCAGCTACGGAGACCACGGAGACGCCTGCCGCGCCGCGAACGCCCTGGACCTGGTGGGCGACCGCTGGACGCTGATCATCGCGCGCGAACTGATTCTGGGCCCGAAACGCTTCGCGGACCTACAGGAGTCGGTACGCGGCATAACCCCAGCGGTCCTAACGGACCGCCTACGCTTCCTACGCGAGGCCGGGATCGTCGAACAGGTGATCCTGTCGGACCTGGCCCGCACGCACGCCTACGCGGCAACGGACTGGGGCCGCGGCCTGGAGCCAGTCCTGGCCGCCCTGGGACGCTGGTATTCCGCGGGCCCGGACCCCAACACACCGGGCGGCATGACCCCGGACGGCATCGTGGTCGCGATGCGCACGATGGGCACGGCCACGGGGGACGTCGCACTACGCCTCTACGACGCCCGCCGCCCCGACCCACCGGTGCACTCGTACGACGCGGGCACCCCCGCCGCCGCGACGGTCACGTCCGACTCGACAGTATGGAGCGAGGTCCTGTTCGGCGGAATGGCCCTGGCCGACGCGGAACGCGACCACGGCGTACACGTCGAAGGTGACCGGACCGCGGTAGTCCGACTCATACGTGCCTATGCCTCGGCGGACGGTGAATGAGCAGCCTGGGAACCGCGCGTTGCGCTGGGTCAGCCATGGTGGCGTCGCGACGCTGGGCGTTCGCCGGGTATGGCAAATGCTTGGTAGGGCGCAACTACGAGCCAGCCGGAAGTTGGCTTGCCGACAGGCGGTTGCAGATGAAGGGTTTCGCGTCGGTACGCGACCCTAACGCGCCTGATGGTTGAGAATCCCTTCGTCCGGGGCGCACATGACATTTGAACGTGGTTCGGAGCGATGCAAAACAGGGCCGCTCCTGGCACGGGACTCGGCAGCGAAGACGCGCCATATCCCATGCCAGGAGGCCGGCCGTTAAGTTATCTGACCATGCAAGGCCATTCCCAGCCTCTCCTGCGCGCTACTTCTGCAAGGAACCGCAGTTCAGGGGTATCGGTCCATATGGTCGGTAGCTCCACCTCAGGCAGGGCCCCCGCTAGCACCTCGGAGGCATGCGGACCATCCAACAAACCAAGTCGTCGAATCGCCATCGCCTGGTGGAGAGTCATAAGACAGCGGAGGTGGAGTTCCGGATCTTCCTGGTCTGCGAGGTCTGCCGCGTCTCGGTAAAGCTGGAGGCCCCTCCGTACGTTACCCGCAGCAAGGTAAGCGAGGCCGGATGTAGCTTTCAGGCGAAAGTCCCAGTCCGACACACCGTTCAGTACGGTCACAGCCTCCGAACCCCTGCCAGCCAACGAGAGAGCGTAAGCCGCCGAGTTGAGCAAATCGTCCGTAGATTCCTTCTGTCTTCTTAGCCGGGTAAGTGCCGCCTCTGCGGACGTGTTCCAGTCTTCCGTTAGGGCGCCATGAGTCAATGTCCAGAAAACGAGAGGGAAGTCCGCAGCCGGATCTAGAGAGATCCACTCCGCAGCTGTGTTTACGGCATCATCGAATCGACCTTCGAGGTAGGCCAAGCGGGTCGAGATGGCCTTGGCAACATCGTCGTCTTCAGTTTTGTCGATGCCGTCGAAGCGCCGACGGATCTCTGCTGCCTCGGAGTTCCTGGTCACTATGTCGGTTAAAAGGTTGAGAAGAACCAGGCTGGTGGGCGCCTTTTTCATCAGGCGCCGCAATCTACCCTGCGCTTCGACGCGAGTGATGCGCTTCTGGAGATAGTCATAAACGGCTATATGTCCGTCAATCTCCATCACAGAAAGATCATTACCGGACGCTAACGCCAACCCACGGGCTCGTCGAAGGAGAGTGGAGACACGCGGTCGATCGGACCGCGCGGCGGCAAGTCTCACCTGCAGGTAAACGAAGTGCGGCGTATCGACCAGGCCGTAGTGCTCCTTAAGGTGCCGGACCTGGGCTTCAGCTGCTCCAAACGATTTGGTCTCGATCAGATAGTGCACAAGGGCCATGGTCGCGCCATGACTTCCCGGCGACAGCCGTGCTGCATAGCGTGCCCAATTGACAGCCTTCTGCGGTGAACCGGAGTGGAACATGGCGACCGCCATATTCAACGCGGCATCCACATCGTTCGGGTCAATCCGATTCGCAGCACGTAGTTGCCTAAGCGCCTTGTCGTACTTCTTCTGAAGCACGAAGACATAGCCCTGAAGACCGTTTACGCCAGGTTGACTCTGGTCAACAATGGCGAGAAGTTGCAATGCTTCATCGAGCCGCGACTGCTTCACTAGGACCGACGCCCAGGCAACGGCGAGAACGGGAGAAACATCCCACGACTGGAAATGCTCCTCCGCAGCATCAGCCTTGCCCATCCGGATCAATACTTGGAGAGCATGATATGCCGAGGGAATGTCGAGGCTGGACGCCGTCGAGCCTTGGATTCGAGACTGCCCGAGTCGCAATACCTTAAGAGCCGATTCAACGGCGATATCGGCCTCATCCGCCAGTGCCGCAAGGTCCGCGACGTGTGCGTTCGAAGTCATGGAGGTAGGCGAACGTTCCGCTGCCTCCACGGCCTTCCACAACGCTACCTTAGCCGCCCGATACCATTCGATGGCAAGCTCGTCAACGTCCTCGTCACTGATCGACCGAGACTTACGGAACGAGCTCTTAGTGTGAGAGGATGGATGCGAAATGATGCGCGGAAATGCAGGCAGATCCGGTCCTCTGAGACCACCGACGATCGGGTCCTTGTCGATGACGGTGCTGAACGTCGTCATTTCTCTGACCCTCCGGCCTTCCTGTAGCGTCCACGTTTCTCGCTAGGCACTGACAGCGTCTTGATCATTATGTCTGCTTGACGCATTAACCAGGTGAGATCCGAGTCAACCGCCCTAGGCCGCCCGAGGAACGTCGGACGGCGTTGCTCAGGAACCGGGTTGCATAGTTGCCTGACCAGAGAAGTCGCACGCTCACGAATAACTTTTGGCATCTCGGCCTCGAAAACGGTTAGCGCTCTGTTGAACTCAGACCGTAGCCCTGATAGGTCTCTTCGCTGACCCGCAGCAAAATCCTTCATGCTCATTTCTAATAGCTTTGGACCAAAACCTAGCGCAACGGAGGTTATACCCTGTCCTGTCGCCAACTCATAAAGAATCGATCCCAGCCCGTATAAGTCCTCCAGCCTGAAGGCGACGGCATCGCCCGAATTCTGGAGATAGATGCTCTCCGGCGCCGCGAAACGCAAGTCGCCCCGGCCGATCGCGTACTGCTGGACAGAGAGTCTCGCCGGCTCTGAGAGGTCCCTTGCCCGCCCGAGGTCGGCAACCTTGCAAACCGTCCTATTGAACGGATGGACAAACAGCAACAGGTTGCTACTCTTTAGGTCCCTGTGAACACACCTTGCGAGGTGCATCTGGTGTATTCCCTTTATCGCGCCGCGCCACAGGCCAATGCGCTCGATCCAAGACAAGCTGTTGCGGCGAGACTCGTCCTGCAGCAGCTCGCTAAGCGCCCCAGCAGCCAACTCCATAACGTGAAATTGGATCGGTATTTCCAGGTTCACGTGGGGCAGGACCATACTCTCGGTCCCAGAATTAATGAGATCGACGACCCCCGACGAGCGGGAGAGCTTCTTAAGGAGCCGGCCCTCGTCTGCGAATTCCTGGACTCCATCGCTCGACGCAGTCGGACTGAGGACCTTGACCGCCACAGACTGCCTGTTGCGCGTATCCAACGCTTCAAATACTAGGCCGAAGTTACCTCCACCGCAGTAGTCATGCAGCTCATATGGGCCAAGCGGATTCGCCTGAAAATGCTTGATCCAAGCCTCAGTCCGCTGATCCGTCGTCAACGTGTTCTCCGGCTCCTCGGCCGCCGTATCTCTCGCGCAGCCTGGTGACCTCATCCGGGTGATCACGCAATATGGCCGCGATATCGGCGGGAACTCGACCTTCTAGCAAGTCCAGTGATTCTGGCGAAACGCCATAGTAGTTCGCGAGCCGCTTGCCAACGTCCCGCGTGTAACTCCGCTCACCGCGTTCGATCCGAGACAACTGCGACGCAGCAATGCCAACCTCGCCGGCGACCACGCGCACGCTCTTACCCCGCTCTTCGCGTAGTGCGCGAAGAGCCTCAGCTGCAGTCTCCTTCCCGGCCATAGCGGCAGTGTACCCGAGTGTTGCCAACTTTGGCAACGCTACGCTAAGATCCTCAGTCTCGAACATTTGGGCGTCGCTGGCTCTACGCTGGCCGTCCTATCGAAGACAAGCACTGATCCAGATAGACACAGGGCTGATTTATGCTCGGTGGCCTGGCCCGTCGACGCCTTCCAACCTGAAGGTGTGGAAACCAGGTGGGTATGCGCGCGGCGTCCGGCCTCATGCGCGCGGGGTTGAAGCAAGCACATGTCGTGGTTTGTCCACGCATTCGGAGCGCCAGACACCCGCAGAGTGGCGCCGCCTTCATACCCAGCAACAGGTCGGCGTTATCCGCAAACGGTGACGGCAGCGACGGTCAGGTTCTACGTTCGAGCATCCGGAACACAGAGGCCCCCTGTCCGCTGCCCGGTCGAAGACGAAGGGCAAAGGTGGGACCACCTCGCGCGTGGTGCCGATGTGTGCTTGCGTCTCGGTCGGTCTACGTCATGGTTTGCCGCTACTGCCAAAGGCGATGAAACGGCAAGCCTGATAGACGCCCACCTCAGCGACAAAGAAGCCAACCAGCGAGCGCGAGCCGTTATCCTTCTCGCCACTCCGGCGACCGCCACATGCGCGCTGTGGAGCGACTAGGACCGCTCGATGGCCCCATGCCTCCACCGAGGCCGACCGCCAACGTCCGATGGCGGCGACCGTAGCGTCGTAGCTCACTGGGCATTCGCTAGATCGCTACAGCCTGGCCACCGCGTCCCGGAGGAACTGGTCTCGGCGGCTGGTGTGCCCCGGGGGGGTCGGACTCGGTCGGTGTGTTGAGGGCCGCGACCGCGTCCCAGTAGGCGACGTCCGACGCGCGGCTGCCGCTGGCGCGTTCCCATCCCTCCAGAACGAGCAGCGGCGAGCCGCCCGCGAAGAACGCCTGCTTGCGTAGTTCGCCGAGGTCTACGCCCGGGTGGCCGACGCCCGCTGTCTTCCAGTCGATCAACGCCTGGCACGACTCGTCGCTCCAGAGCATGTTTCCTGGCCACACGTCCCCGTGTACGAAGACCGACCCGCTCGGTGCGAAACCCTGGACCAGTGCGTCGGCCCGCGCTAGCAGCGGTGTAGTCGCCATCCGCCCGAGGCGCCGGTCCAAGGCGAAGTCGTCGACGGCGATGGGCCGTGCTCGCAACGGCAGAGGGTCCGACGGCGCCAGGGAGACCCGATGAACTCTCGCGATAGCCGCACCCGCGGCTCGGAACCAGTCAGCACCGACCCGCTCCGGCCATACGCTGGCGCCCGGCACGACGGTCTCCACACTGACCGGGACACCGGCGACCACGGACGTGCCGAGCAGCCGCGGAGCCGGCAACGCATGGCGCAAGGCCACCTCGAGCGCCGCGACGTTGGTGGCGATCATGTCGGCGTCGATGCGCGGAGTCGGCGCCCGGAGGACCACCTCGACCGGCCGCCCGGACGACGACCTGACCCGCAGCAGCCACGGACCCGCGCCCGCGTGCAGCGCTCGCACGCCCACCACCCGGGCCCGCCGGTCGACACACGTCGCCGCCCAGGCCAATGCTTCCTTACCCGTCCCGCACAGTCAGTCACCGTGGCAGACCGGGTGGGGGCTGTAAAGGCCCGGGCGGCGCCGAAAGACTAGTGCCGGCTGTCCGCTCGGCACGGCACCTGCTGGTGCCGGAACTGGCCGGCTTCACGCCCGTTGACGTACACGGTCAGTCGACCCGACCGGAACCGCTCCACCGCCGACCGACCCGGCTGCACCGTGACGGACCGGCCGTTGCCGAACCGGACCGTGATGGCGACTCGGCCCGTGTTGCGCACCGTCACCGTGCTCCATCGCTCGCCGCACCGCGCCGGTGTGAAAGCGACCTGCCACGACGGGGCCGCGGGCGCCTTCCAGACGACCTCCTGGCACACCTTGCCGCCGACGAAGCGCACGTGGTTGACCCGGGCCACCGTGCCGTCGTTGTACGTGCCCTGTCCGACCGCGAACGCCACCACCCGAGCCTGAGGGTTCGCCGCGCGGATCTGGGCCAGGGTGCGGTTGTTCGCGTACGACCCGCCGCCCTCGGAGACCATGCCCGGGATCGACGCGCCGGTCCAGAAGTTGCCCGCGTCGACATCCCAGGTGGCGGTCTGACCACGCACAGGGTTGCCGCTGATCTGGTAGTACGGCTCGTAGACGATCGCGCCGTCCTCGGAGCCGTTGTTGGTCAGGTCGAGGAACAGCCGGTACGCCGGGAGCGCGGCATGGTTGCCCTGAGGGATCGCTGTCCCGTCGACCGTGGTCCCGTCCAGCTTGGTCAGCTCGTAGCTCAGCGCCGACACGTCCGACAGCTTCACCCGCGTCGGCAGGTTGACGCGGTACTGCACCGACGACTCCTGCACCGGCGTCGCGACCTGAGCCCCGTTCGGCACGATCTTCACCGTGCCGCCGGCCTTGGTCGTCCACCCCCGAGTGTTCGGGAGCGTCGACGTCGAACACCGATTCGCGGGAGAAGCCGAAGAAGCCGAGACCGCCGCGGACGACACCACCGCCAACCCGCCTGTCACCACCAGAGCGGCGACCACACCACCCAACGCACGCTTCAACACGGGAGACTCCTCGAGAGATCGGCGATGGAGCGGCGAACACCACCCCACTGGGTCAACGACCGATCCACCGCCGTCGAACGGTCACCCACCCGGACCGGGGTCGCCCGACCGGGGCATGCGCCCGCCTAACGTCCTAAATGCCCGCTTGCGCCTACCCTGGGCGTGTGCTGGTGCTGGTGGGGGTCCACGCCGTGATGGCTGTGGTCGCACCTGGGCTGGTGCGGTGGCTCGGCCGGCGCGCGCTCTACGTCGTCGCGCTCGCCCCGCTCGCCACCCTCTGCTGGGCGCTCGCGCGGACCAACGACACCGTGACCGAGTCGTACGCCTGGGTCTCCCAACTCGGCATCGGCCTCGACCTGCGGATGGCCACCCTCAACTGGCTGCTCGTCGTGCTCGTGGCCGGCATCGGCGCGATCGTGCTGGCCTACAGCGTCCGCTACTTCAAACCAGATCAGAATGGCCTCGGCCGGTACGCCGCCGTTTTCGTCGCGTTCGCCGGCGCCATGTTCGGGCTGGTCGTCGCCGACAACCTGCTCCTGCTGTACGTGTTCTGGGAGCTCACCACCGTCTTCTCGTACCTGCTGATCGCGCAGGACCCGACGCGGCGCACGAACAGAAGGGCGGCCACCCAGGCGCTGCTGGTCACCACCCTCGGCGGCCTGGCCATGCTGGCCGGGTTCGTGGTCCTGGGCGAGTCCGCCGGCACCTACCGCTGGTCGGAGCTCGAGGCGAACCCCCCGACGGGCGGACATCTCGCGGCCGCCGTGGTCCTGATCCTGATCGGCGCGCTCAGCAAGTCGGCGATCTTCCCCTTCAGCTTCTGGCTGCCGTCCGCGATGGCCGCGCCGACGCCGGTGAGCGCCTACCTGCACGCCGCGGCGATGGTCAAGGCCGGCGTCTTCCTCGTCGCGCTACTCGGGCCGACCCTCGGCGCCGACCCGCCCTGGCGCCCGCTGCTGCTGGCCACCGGCGTGCTGACGATGCTGCTCGCCGGCTGGACCACGCTGCGCCAGAACGACCTCAAACTCATGCTCGCGTACGGCACCGTCAGTCAACTCGGCCTGCTGACCGCCGTCTTCGGGGGCAGCAGCCGCAACGCGGGTCTGGCCGGCGCGGCGCTGGTGCTCGCCCACGCGCTGTTCAAGTCCACGCTGTTCCTCGTCGTCGGGATCATCGACGTCACCACCGGCACCCGCGACCTGCGGGAGCTGAGCGGTCTCGGCCGGCGGGCGCCGGCCCTGGCCGCGATCGCCGTGCTGGCCGGCGCGTCGATGGCCGGGCTGCCGCCGTTCGCGGGCTTCGTCGGCAAGGAGGCCGCGTTCGACGCGTTCCTGCACGGCACCGGCGCCGCCGACCTGACCGTCCTCGCCGGGCTGGTGATCGGTTCGACGCTGACCGTCGCGTACACGCTGCGGTTCCTCTGGGGTGCCTTCGCCGACAAGCACCAACAACAGACGCGCCCCACCACGATCGCAACAGACTGGCTGGTCTGGCCGGGCATCCTCGCGGTCGCGGGGCTCGCCGTGGGTGCCGCCGCCAAACCGCTCGGCGGCAGCCTCGACCACTACGCCGACCTGTTCCCGGACGTGGGCGCCGCGTACCACCTCGCGGTGTGGCACGGCTTCACCGGACCGCTCGGCCTCTCCGTCCTCGTGCTGGTGGCCGGCGGCGCGCTGTTCCACTACCGGCAGCGGCTGCCGCCGATCAAGCTGCCGTTCGACGGTGGCACCGCGTACCGGCGGGTGATGAACGGCCTCGACCGCGCGGCGGTCGAGACGACCGGTGCCACCCAGCGCGGCTCGCTCCCGTTCTACCTCGGTGTCATCCTGCTCGCGCTGGTCGCCGGCCTGGGCGGGATCCTGATCGGCTCCGCGCCGTGGCCCGACGACGCGCGCGCCTGGGACACCTCGCTGCAACTCGTCGTCGCGGTCGGGATCGTCGTCGCGGCCGTCGCCGCCGTGCGGGCACTGCGCCGGCTGACCGCGATGATCCTGGTCGGCCTGTCCGGCTACGGCGTCGCCGTGCTGTTCATCCTGCACGGCGCGCCGGACCTCGCGCTGACCCAGTTCCTGGTCGAGACCGCGACGATCGTGATGGTCGTCCTGGTGCTGCGCCGGCTGCCGGCGAAGTTCTCGGAGCGGCCGATCCGCACCAGTCGAGTCGGCCGGATCGCGCTCGGCATCGGGGTCGGGGTGGTCGCGGCGGGCATGACGTACGTGGCCGTCGGCGCCCGCGAGGCGACGCCGGTCTCGGAGATCTTCCCGGAGCTCGCGGTCACGTTTGGCGGCGGCGACAACGTGGTCAACGTGATCCTCGTCGACATCCGCGCCTGGGACACGATGGGCGAGATCTCGGTGCTGGTCGTCGCGGCCACCGGCGTGGCCAGCCTGATCTTCCGCCGCACGGAGGCGCTGCAGCGACGACGAGGAGTGGCCGGGCCGGGGGTCGGTCCGAGTGGACAGTCGATCATCCTGCAGGTCGTCACCCGCCTGGTGTTCCACCCCGTCGTGCTGTTCTCGGTCTTCCTGCTGTTCTCCGGGCACAACGCGCCGGGCGGCGGGTTCGCCGGCGGGCTGGTGGCCGGTCTGGCGCTGACGGTCCGCTACCTGGCCGGCGGGCAGGCCGAGCTCACCGCCGCCGCCCCGATCGACGCCGGCATCGTCCTCGGCGCCGGGCTGCTGGTGTCGGTCGGCACCGGCGTGCTGGCCATGCTGGCCGGCGGCCAGGTCTTGCAGACCGCGATCGTCGACCGGCACCTGCCCGTGCTCGGCGACGTGCACCTGGTCACCTCGATCTTCTTCGACATCGGCGTGTACCTGGTCGTCGTCGGGCTGATCCTCGACATCCTGCGCAGCCTCGGCGCCGAGATCGACCGGCAGGAGGTGGCCGCGGGGTGAGCCCGAACCTCACGTACGTCGCCGTGGTCGGGGTGCTCTTCGCCGCCGGGGTGATCCTGCTGCTGGAACGCAGCCTGACCCGGGTGCTGATGGGCGTCGTGCTGCTGGCCAACGGCGTCAACGTGCTGATCCTGGCGGGTGGCCGGTACGGCGGCCCGCCGATCGTCGGCACCACGCCGGAGGGCGAGATGAGCGACCCGCTGCCGCAGGCGATGATCCTGACCGCCATCGTGATCACGCTGGGGCTGACGGCGTTCCTGCTCGCGCTGGCCTACCGGAGCTGGCGGCTGGTCGGGCACGACGAGGTGCAGGACGACATCGAGGACCGCCGGATCGTCGAGCTCGCCGAGCGCGACGCCGGCCTGGAGGTCGAAGACGTCGAGGACGACGACGAGGGTACGTCGTGACCGCGCTCGTGCCGCTCCCGGTGGTGATCCCGCTGCTGGGCGCCGCGGTGACGCTGATGCTGACCCGCTTCCCGCGGGCGCAACGGATCGTGAGCCTGGTCGCGCTCACCGCCGTGCTCGGCGTGTGCGTCGCGCTGCTCGTGGTGGTCTGCACCGACGGCCCCCAGGTGGTCGCCGTCGGGGCGTGGCCCGTGCCGATCGGCATCGTGCTGGTCGCCGACCACTTCTCCGCGCTGATGCTGGTCGTCTCCGCCGCCGTCACGCTGTGCGTGCTCGTCTACTCGGTCGGCCAGGGCCTGGCCGACGGCAGCGAGGACACGCCGCTGTCCATCTACCACCCCAGCTACCTGGTGCTCACGGCCGGCGTCACCACGGCGTTCCTCTCCGGCGACCTGTTCAACCTGTACGTCGGCTTCGAGATCCTGCTGGTGGCCAGCTACGTGCTGATCACCGTGGGGGGCACCGAGGACCGGATTCGCGCCGGCACCACGTACGTCATCGTCAGTCTGCTCTCGTCGGTGTTGTTCCTGACCGGGATCGGGCTGGTCTACGCCGCGGCTGGCACGCTGAACCTGGCCCAGCTCGCCGGTCGCCTGGACGCGCTGCCGGACGGGCTGCGGCTGATGCTCAACTGCGTCCTGCTGCTCGCGTTCGGCATCAAGGCGGCGGTGTTCCCGCTCTCGGCGTGGCTGCCGGACAGCTATCCCACGGCGCTCGCCCCGGTCACCGCCGTGTTCGCCGGCCTGCTGACCAAGGTCGGCCTGTACGCCATCATCCGCGTCGAGACCCTGCTGTTCCCCGGCGGGCCGACCCGCGACCTGCTGCTCGTGCTCGCGCTCCTGACCATGCTGGTCGGCATCCTGGGCGCCATCGCGCAGTCGGACGTCAAGCGGCTGCTGTCGTTCACGCTGGTCAGCCACATCGGCTACATGCTGTTCGGGATCGGCCTGGCCAACGAGCTCGGTGTGTCCTCGGCGATCTTCTACGTGGTGCACCACATCACGATCCAGACCACGCTGTTCCTCGTCGTGGGCCTGGTCGAGCGGTACGGCGGCGCGACCGCCCTGGACCGGCTCGGCGGACTCGCGGCGCTGTCGCCGTTGCTGGCGGTGCTGTTCTTCGTGCCGGCGATGAACCTGGCCGGCATTCCGCCGTTCTCCGGCTTCCTCGGCAAGCTCGGCCTGATCGAGGCGGGCGCGGCCGTGGGAGGCGGGCTGCGCTGGGCCCTGGTCGCCGGTGCCCTGGCGACGAGCCTGCTGACGCTGTACGCGGTCGCCCGGGTCTGGAACCTGGCCTTCTGGCGCAAGCCGGTGACGATGCGCGCCGCGGCCGGCCCTTTGGACGCTCCTGCGCTGCCCCGCCTGATGGTCGGCTCGACCATCGCGCTGGTCGTGCTCGGCATCGCGCTGACCGGCATCGCGGGCCCGCTGTTCGACCTGACCGGTGACGCCGCGGCTGACCTCCTGGAGCGCGCGCCCTACGTCGACGCGGTGCGCGGCGAGGGCGTGCGATGACCCGCCGCGACAGCACCATCTTCGCTCTGCTCGGGCTGACGCTCGTCTGGATCCTGCTGTGGGGCACGTTCTCCTGGGCGAACCTGCTCGGTGGCCTGGGCGTCGCCGCCGTCGTGCTGATCGCGTTCCCGCTGCCGCCGGTGGTGTTCGGCGGGCGCCTCCGCCCGGTCGCGCTGGCCCGGTTCGTCGGCTGGTTCGCCTACGACCTGGTGGTGGCCAGCGTCCAGGTGGCCGCGCTGGCCTGCCGCCCCGGACCCCAACCCCACAGCGCGATCATCGGGGTACGGCTGCGCGTCAACACCGACCTCAACCTGACGCTGACCGCCGAGGCGCTCTCGCTCGTACCCGGAAGCCTGATCCTCGAAGTGGATCGTTCGCTCGGCGTGCTCTACGTGCACGTCCTGGATGTCAGTGACCGCGCCCAGGCCGACCGCTTCCGGCGCGACGTGCTGGCCCTGGAACGGCGGATCGTCTCAGCGGTCGGCTCACCGTCGGAGTTCCAGCTTGTCAACCGATCCGAGAGTTGAGGCCCATGACCGCTGTCGCCATCACCGTGACCGTCATCCTCGCGGCCGCCGCGGGGCTCGCCCTGATCCGCGCGGTCCGTGGACCGTCCATCTTGGATCGAGTCGTCGCCACCGACGTGCTGCTGGCCATCATCGTGGCGGCGATCGCCACGGAAGCGGCGTACACATTGGACGCCACGGCGCTGCCGGTCCTCGTGGTGCTGTCCATCCTCGGCTTCACCGGGTCGGTGAGCGTGGCCCGCTTCGTCCGGACCGACCGGTGAGCGCACTCGACGTCGTGGCGTCGGTGTGCCTGATCGCCGGGGCCGCGTTCAGCCTGGCGGCGGGGATCGCGCTGACCCGGTTCCCGGACATCCTGTCGCGCATGCACGCGGCGACCAAGCCCCAGGTCCTCGGCCTGCTGCTGGTGCTGCTCGGGTGCGCGCTGCGGTTCCGCAACACGGTCGACATCACGACGCTGGTGCTGATCGGCGTGTTCGCGCTCGCCACGGCGCCGGTGGCCGCGCACATGATCGGCCGGGTCGCGTACCGGTCGGGCGAGCACCGCGCGGACCTGCTGGTGATCGACGAGCTCGCGGACCACCAGCCTCGTTAGGCTCTCGTTCCGCCGCGTAGCGTGACGCCCATGTTGAGAAGTTGGCGGTGGGCCGGCGTGGCGCTCGCTGTCGGCGTGTTCGCAGCGGGCACCTCGTTCGCCGCGGGTGGCTGGTCCGCGCTCGTGATCGCCAAAATCGTCGTGTTCGCCGCGCTGGCCTTCCTGCTGTCGCCGTTGGCCTTCCCTCGTTCTGTCGGTGCGGCGGCAGCGGTCGAGCGCAGCGCTGCCGACGGGCGACCGGTGATCTACTGGCGGCCCGGATGCCCGTACTGCCAACGGTTGCGGCTCCGGCTCGGCCGGCACGGGCGCCGCGCGCACTGGGTCAACATCTGGACCGACCCGGCCGCCGCGGCGGCGGTCCGGGCGGTCGCCGGGGGCAACGAGACGGTCCCGACCGTCGTGCTCGACGGCGAGCCGCACGTGAACCCCGACCCGGCCTGGCTGCGCGGGCGCCTGTTGACACTGCCATAGCTAACCGCTATCCATAACGGCGTGCAGGACGTCGTGTTGGCCATGCTGGCCAAAGAGCCGGCCTACGGGTACGACCTGCGCGCCCGGATGCGGGACGCGCTCGGCCCGCTCGGCGAGGCGATGAACGCGGGGCAGATCTACGTCACGCTGGCCCGGCTGGCCAAGGCCGGGCTCGTGACCTCGGAGCGCGACGAGGGCCTGCCGGACCGGCCCGACCGCCGGGTCTACGCCCTGACCCCGTCGGGTCAGCAGCGGGTGGCGGGCTGGCTGACCGAGGTGAGCTGGCCGAAGCCGGACCTGGCGGAGTTCCACCTGAAGCTCGTGGCCGCCGCGGCCGGCCGGCTGGCCGATCCGGTGGCGCTGGTCGACGCGCAACGGCGCGAGGTGCTGCGGCGGCTGCGCGACGCCCAGCGAGCGGCGCTCGACCGCGCGGTGGATCCGGTCGCCGGGCTGCTGCTGGAGGGCGTGGTGTTGCGGCTGCGGGCCGACCTGGAGTGGCTGGAGGCGTGCGAACTGGCGTGGGCCGCGCGTGAGCGGGAGGCCTCGTCATGACGGCGCTGCGGGCGCGTGGGCTGACCAAACGGTACGGCTCGGACAACACGCTCGTGCGCGCCGTCGACGAGATCGACCTGGATGTGCCGACCGGCCAGACGCTGGCGATCATGGGGCCGAGCGGCTGCGGCAAGTCCACCCTCCTGCACCTGCTCGGCGGGCTGCAACGCCCGACGCGCGGCGAGGTGTGGCTGGCCGACCGCCGCATCGACACGATGTCGGAGCGGGCCCTGGCCCGGCTGCGGCGAGACGACGTCGGGTTCGTCTTCCAGTCGTTCCACCTCATGGACGAGCTCACTGCGGTGGAGAACGTCGAGCTCGCCGCGCTGCTGGCCGGCCGATCGCCGAGCCGGGCCCGCAAGCGGGCGCTGTACCTGCTCGACCGCGTCGGGCTCGCCGACCGCGCCACGCACCTGCCGTCGGCGCTGTCCGGCGGGCAGCGGCAGCGGGTCGCGATCGCCCGCGCGCTGAGCAACGAGCCGCTGGTGGTGTTCGCCGACGAGCCGACCGGCAACCTCGACAGCGCCGCCACCCTGGAGGTGCTGCGGCTGTTCGACGACCTGCGTCTCCATGGCCAGACGCTCGTGGTGGTCACCCACGACGCCCGCATCGCCGCCGTAGCCGACCGGGTGATCGCGATGCGCGACGGCGCGTTCGCCGACGACAACCGGCTCGTCGGCACCGTGTACGACGGGCGTCGCTGACGTGGCCGGTCGCCTCCTGCTGGTCTGCCGGCTGCTGGTCCGGGACCTGCGCCGCCGCCGGGCCGAGACCGTCCTGCTGCTGGTCGCCGTCAGCGCCGCGACCGCCACGCTGACCGTCGGTCTCACGCTGCACGACGTCGCCGCCCGGCCGTTCGCGCAGACCCGGGCAGCCACCGCGGGCCCGGACGTGATCCTCAAGCCCCGTTCGACGGGCCAGGCAGCATTGGACGAGCTGGCATCGCGGGTGTCGGCGCCCGGTGTCGCTGACCACAGTGGACCGTTTCCCATCGCCTACCTGACGATGACCGCCGGGGAGACGACGGCGCACGTGGTCGTCGAGGGCCGGTCCGCCGCACCGGTGTCGGTGGACCAGCCGGCGGTGACCGCCGGCACGTGGGTACGCCCCGGCGGCGTGGTCGTCGAACGCGCCTTCGCCGACGGCCTCGGCATCGGTGTGGGAGACACGGTCAGCGTCGACGGCCATCCGCTGCGGGTGTCCGGGACGGCAGTCACGGCCGCGCGGGCGACGTACCCGTACGCGGGATGGCACTACCCGGGCAGCATCCTGGTCGAACGCGGGGGCCTGGTCTGGGTCGACCAGCGCGACATCGCCGCATTGGCCGGCGGCCAGCCGCTGTCGTACACCCTGAATCTGAAACTCACCGACCCGAACGCCCTCGCCGCGTACCGGGTCGGAGACCAACTCACCACGTGGCGGGCGATCGACGACCTCAACAGCCGCCTGTACGGGGACGCGCAGACGACGTTGCTCGTCGGAAGCTGGCTGCTCAGCGGCCTGGCCCTGGCGGGCGTAGCGACCATCGTCGCGGGCCGGATCATCGGCCAACGCCGCAGGGTGGGCCTGCTCAAGGCCGCCGGAGCCGGGCCGGCGATGATCGCCGCCGTCCACCTGGCCGAGTACCTGGTGATCGGGTTGGCCGCCGCCACCACCGGCCTGGCCGCGAGCTGGTTCGCCACACCGGTGCTGATCCGCCCGAGCGCGGGCCTGATCGGCTCGATCACCGCCGCGCCACCCGCGGCGCGCACCGTGCTGGCGGTGACGGCCTTCGCGTTGGCCATCGCCGTCGCGGCGACCGTGGTGCCGGTGGTGCGGGCCGCGACCACCAGCACGGTCCACGCGCTGGCGGACGCCGCGACCCCACCCCGCCGCCGGCGGTGGCGCATTTGGCTGTCTCGGCGGTTACCGACGGCCCTGCTGATCGGAGTGCGGATCAACGCCCGCCGACCGCGCCGGGCCCGCCTGGTCACGGTCAACACCTTGATCACCACGACGGCGATCGTCGGAACTCTGATGCTCAACATCCGGGCGCAGCCGGACTTCGATCTGGGCTACACGGACCTCGCCAACCCGCGCGGCGAACGACAGGACCAGGCGCTGCTCGTGGTCATGGTCGTGCTGGTCGCCCTGGCCCTGCTCAACGCCGTCGTGAGCACCTGGACCGCGGTCCTGGACGCCCGCCAGCCGCTGGCGGTCGCGCGAACGCTGGGTGCCACGCCCGCCCAGGCGGGCGTGGGCCTGGCGGTGGCACAACTGCTGCCCGCGGTGCCGGGCGTCGCCGCGGGAATCCCGGCTGGCATCGCCCTCCTTACCTTGATCAGCCGCGACGAGGTCCAGCGACCACCCGGCTCGTGGCTGCTCGCCACCGCGTTCGGGGTGCTGCTGGCGATCGCCGCCTTGACCGCTGTCCCGGCGCTACTGGCCACCCGCCGCGGGGTCGTGGACACCCTCCGGTCGACGCGGGGCTGATCACCAACGAAATCGGGCCGTGTCGCCGCTGATCCGCAGCAGGAAGTCCTCGATCGCGGCGTCGCTGTCGTCGCTCCGCCACGCGTCGCATGATCTTTCGAAGAGGGGTCTGATTTCGGGCCAGCCGGGGGCCTGACTGAAAGCGGCAGTCGGACCAGAACATGTCATGGCTCTCGAGGACCAACCTCCGACGAGGCGGTCGCCCGCTTGAACTCCCAGCTCTGCTCTGCCACGCGATCATTCAACCGCCATCGCTCGTTGCTGCCGCATCGGTTCGATCGGTTGGCTGTCGTGGTTCATCATGACGTCGTGATCAAGCGGGGAAGGACCGAATCTGGTCAGCTGAGTGTGTGGCGGCTCGGCCGTCGCCGGCTGGCCTTGTGTCCCCGGTTCCCCTCAGCCCGCCTGGCTTGATGGCTGGAGCGGGGCTCAGGGGCCGTTCGAGATCATCGTGGTGGCCATCCTCGTTGTGCTGGCTGTCGGCTACCTGCTCAACTGGCTCGCCACCCCGCGACGTGGCCTTGCCGAACGGTGTCCGGCCGCTGGTTGGTCGTCGCCCACCCCGCTCGCACCCCACCTGGCGAGAATTACCAGGGCAGCGACCAGCCACATCAGCGCCGGCTAACGGCCCGCTCAGCGGCAACGGCACTGATTCGTCAGTGGGCAGAGACATCGCGCAGCTCGGCCACCCGCAGGAGCCGCAGCCCAACTAGCGGGGGAGCCTGCGCGACGGGATGGCCCACCGAGCCCCACAACCGCCTCCAGCGCGAAGGTCAAAGGCCCGTCGGCAGGCCGATGTATACGACCTCCCGTGGGCCGTCCGTGCTAGCCCGGGCCGTCATTTGGGCCGTCAAACGCCACCCGACTTCGACCAACGTCGACCAGCACTGTCGTACGAAACTGCAGCTCAACCATGGTGACCAGCGCGGACGCCAGGACGGTGACGGACGCCTCGGCCTGTACGCCAGATTAGGATCAAGCGAGGCACGATGGACGGTCCACATACCTCACTCCAGCAATGCCGAGTAGCGGATATCGCCTGGTGTTGGCTGGATAAGGCTGTCCGCCACCGCCTGGCGTCGGCAGCACGCAGATTGTCCTTGACCTAACCTTATTAGCCTTGAGGATTTCGATGGTCCGGTCCTTCTCTCTCAGGAAGGTGTGCCAGCCATCCTTTGTTGCAATTGTGTAGCCAATCCGAGGAGGGTCCATCCCCACTTCAACTTTTTCCAGCGGCATCCACGGGCGCCGCACAATCTGTGCGGCAGTGTCGGAGCCCCGCGGAATGTTGTAAAGGCTCTGTGCAAGCATGCATACGCAGGTAGCACCCACAACGATCGCGACGACTACGATCAACCTTAGAGGTCCCCATAACAGTATGAACTTGAAGAACTTGTCAGGCCTCTTCTTGGTGTCCTTCACCCACTCATTAAAGGGCCCGATTGGCCGAGTTGGTGGGTCCCAGAAGGCCAGCACCAAGCTCGCTCCGCCCGCAATCGTCGCCCACCGGTAGTCAACCCAGATAGTGTGCCACTCCTGGCCTTGCAGTAAGGCTGGGACATCATTTGCAGATTCCCAAGTCGTGTCCCAAGCGTCCGTCAATTTCGCGTACGCTGGAGATACAACGACCGTTGCGCCCGCCGCAAGCGCCGCGAACGCATATTTCCGCACGATAGTCAGGAGTATGGTCAACGCGGGCAGGAAGGGCGGCAGGAGTGGGATGGTCGTGCCCAGAAGAGTATTTACGAAACCGCCTGAGGACGCGATCGTCGTTGCGGTTGCCACGTCGTAATTCGATATGATCAGAAGTCGTACGGCTGAGGCAAAGAGCAGGACAACGGGAGACAATAACAGAGCCTTTAGCCAGCCGCCCGTAAAGTTTATCTTCTGGGCCATACGCTTCCTCATTGACCGTCGGCGTCGGCGGGCCTCGGCCAAGACGAAGCCGCCAGCCCGTGCGCGTCGGACGATGTCGTGAGGGCTGACCCTTGTACAGTCTTTTGACCGATACTTGTCAATGAAGTATGAACTGTCTGGGCACCACGGTAGGTTTCGGCCCGATGTGAGGCACCTGTCGGCCGTACAGCCAGGGCGACTACCGAGGGCAGGGTCGCGTTCGTTGGGGAGAAATCTGGGAGATGATCTCGCTCGCGACCGGCGGACACGCCGCCAGAGTCCGACGACTGGCAACGGTCTGGCCAGTAGGTATGGGGTACTTGGTCATGTCGACGCGGCACGTTGACCTAGTCGACACCGAAATGGGTCGTGACTTCGCCGTAGACTTGGTCCAAATGTCCTTACTGGACCAATCTTGGAGTTCGGTCCACCGAACACCATCGGGGGCGTCCGCTCGGTCGCCCTACCGGGAGCCGCTGTCGACGCGCTCAGAGATCATTTCGCGCGGGATACGTCCTCGACGACCCGGAAGCGTTGATCTTCACCGGTGACAGAGGTGCGCTGCTCCGGTCCGGCAACTTCCGGCGTGCGACCCGCTGGGCCGAGTCGACGCGTGCGGCTAGCCCGGGCGGCGACCTCCACTTCCACGATCTCCGCCGTACCGGCAACACCCTCGCGGCGGCGGCCGGCGCCAGCGCCAAGGAACTGATGACCCGCCTCGGCTAGTCAAGCATGCGGGTCGCACTCGGCTACCAACACACGGCCACCGAAGGCGACCGCGAGATCGCGGACGCCATGGACAAGAGGATCAGGCGCCAACGGCGCAAGGCCGGCTCTACTGGCACGCCAATGGCACGCAAGATCGAAAAGTCTTAGAGCGAGTTCAACCACGAACCGCGAGCAACAGGCCTGACCTGGCAAAACGCGGAGAGGGGGCGACGGGAATCGAACCCGCACCGTCATTTTGGAAGACGGTGGTTCGAATCTCGGCGTCGGCTGCTGCCGAGGTCCGTTGGCCTAGGTGCGCAACCCTGTAGGACACGCCGACCGGTGAGTGCACCGATCGTCCGGCTGGCTCGTGGTCGCGCTCACCAACTACATGCGCAACGCGCCATGCGGCAGCGAACGCTGGCCTCGTGGCGCCGTCTACGACGACGCCGTGGTCGCGTTCCGACCGGATGGCGGTCGTAGGTCACCATGACATCGTGATCAAGCGGGGAAGGAAAGAATCCGGCCAGCTGAGTGTGCGTGGAGGCTGGGCCGTCGCCGGATGGCCTGGTAACCCCGGTTCCCCAGCCCGCCTGGCTTGATGGCTGAAGCGGAGCCGTCCTCCTGGTCCTAGCCGTCGCTTACCTGCTCAACTGGCTCGCCGCACTGCTAGCCACCGCGCGACGGCGCTGATTCGTCGGTGGGCGAAAGACATCGAGCAGCTCGGCCGACCTCAGAGAACCGCAGCACGATCTGCACATGCTCATCCGATGGTGGCGTTCGGTGTGGCAACGCGTCTGTAGGACCAGGTCAGGTCGTTCGATCGTGGTCGAGGACGGTCGATCGGAAGCGCCACAGTAGGAGCAGGTCGTAGCCCGCTTTGGCCGATCCGGCGAGCACCAGTGGTGCGGCGAGGTACCCGCTGGCGAGCAACCAGCCGGCGAGGGCCGGTGTCGCGGCGGCGGCCAGGCTGCGGGGCACGTTGGTGACGCTCGCCGCGGCGGCCCGCTCCGCGGGGAGTACGGCGGCCATGACTAGTGCTTGGCGAGCGGGTACGTCCATTTGAGACAGCAGCGATCGCAGCAGCAGGAACCCGATGGCAAGCGCAGGGTGGGGTACGAGGGCGGCCAGGATGAGGAAGACGTTGGCCGGCAGGTGGGTGAAGACCATGGTGCGGACCAGCCCGATGCGGCTGGCGAGGCGGGGTGCCAGGAGCTGTGAGAAGGCGGCCAGGGTGCCGGCGCAGAAGAACACGGTGGCGGTTGACGCGGTCGACAGGTCGAATCTGAGGTAGAGCCACACGACGAGCAGCGACTGCACGACCAGGCCGCCGCCGGCGGAGTCGAGGCTGAACAACGCGGCGAGGTGCAGGACGACGGTCCGTGAGTGTTCGAGGGGCTTGGTGGGGGTGGGCGGCGGCGGCTCGTCGGGTGGCAGGCCTCGGTAAACGAGCGCGATGATCGCGGCGACGGCGACGTAGAGCAGGAAGCCGATCCGGCCGGTGATGGCACCGGATGCCAGCGCGCCGAGTGCGCCGGCGAGGTTCCCACCGACGTTGTAGAAGGCGTAGATACGGGTGCGGGCCCCGCCGGCCGCGTGGTCGGCAAGGAAGGCCTGCTCGGTGGGGAGGAATACGCTGACGTCGCCAGCTGACGGGTTGAGGGTGCCGACGAAGGCGATCACTAGGAGCGGGACGAACGCGGTGATCGCGAAGAAGCCCAGTCCCGTCGCGACCATGAGCGCGCTGGCGCCCAGCAGGAGGGCACGGAAACCCAGCCGCACGCCGGTGAGACCGACCAGGAGCGTCAGCGTGGCCGAGCCGACCAGGGTCCCCGTGACGATGAGGCCGATTTGCAGCGGTGTGAATCCGACCTCCACGAGATGGCGGGCGAGCAGGACGCTGACGAACCCGTCGGCAAACCCGCGCAGCGTGCGGACGAGCACCACACGGCGCACATCGGGATGCATCGGTGAGCTCCTGAATCAGTCGCTGGACGTCGCACCAGGGTCCTTCGGGGCGCCGTGGCCAGGCTGTAGCGATCTAGCCTGTGCCCCGTGAGCTACGACATCACGATCGCTGCGCATCGGGCGTTGACGGTCGAACTGGTGGAGTCCTGGGCCGCCGCGCGGTCCTGGGTGGTGACCCGCGAGCCGGACCACCTCGTCCTCGAGTCTGGCCGCGCGCAGCTTGAGGTGTGGGGTCCGGATCCGGCCGAGGCCGACGACTTCGAAGAGGCGCTTGCCGCCGCTTGTCTCGCACCGCGGTGGATGGTTCAGGTCTCGACCGCCGCTACGGCGCCGAAAGCGGCGATCGCCCAGCTGCGGAGCCTCGCGCGGCACCTCGCGGAGCAGACCGATGGCGCCGCGTTCGACCCGCGTCAGGATGGGCTGATCTGGCCGCGTGGCGTGCGCAAGGCGACGGTTCCCGCCGGCGAGCGGGAGACCTCGATGCTGACGCTCGACTGGTTCGTCGCTCCCAGCCGTTGGGCTCAGACCGCGGGCGGGCTCGTCGACCTCCTCGCGCGTTTCTGTCCGGAGGCGCTGCCGACGCGCTACGGCGAGTGGGAACCACTGCCGCATCGGTTCGAGCGGGGGCAGTTCACGCGAGCCGTCCACGGCCCGAAGGTGTTCTGGCGGTCGACGCGGCCCTGCTTCGGCGGCTGGGCTTACGGTCCCGGCGACGGCGCGTTCCCGGTCGGTCGCATCACGCTGACGTTCGACGGCGGCCTCGTCCGGGCCGACGATCGGTGGCGGGAGGGCGTCGTCGACCTGTTCACCACCGGCGCGGAGCGGTTCGGCGCCTTCTTCGCGGCGGCTCAGGACGAGCCGGGCTACACCGTGTCCCGCAACCGCCCGTGGCAGACCGACTCGATGCAGAGTGGCGAGTACTTCCTGCGCGGGACCGACTGGCAAGGCCTGCCGCCGGTGCCCATGTGGCTGAGCTGGTACGGCGGCCCCTACGCGACGCTGGTCAGCCCAGGGCTGGTGCGCCTCGGCGAAGCCCCCAAGCCGCGCGCCGACCTGCCCGAGGTCGTGCCGCCCGCCGAGCTCACGTACCGCCACCGCCCTCCGTTCGTCGACGCCCACGGGGCGATCGCGATGGAACCGGCCCGACCGGAAGACCGCGCCTCTCAGATCCCCGACCTGGAGTCCTGATGACGTGGCCCGCGCCCGAACCCGACTGCTGGTTGCACCCGGCGGTCGAGGTGCGCGCGGATTCCCTCGCCGGCCAAGGGCTCTTCGCCCGCGAGCCGTTGCCGGCGGGCACCGTGGTCTCCCGCATCGGAGGGCGCCTCGTCAGTGGGGAGGAACTCCGGTGGCTCCTGGACGCCGCTCACGACTACGTCGACACCATCACCGTGGCCGACGACGTGCACCTCGTGCTCCCGGCCGGACAGCTCAACGGCAAGGGAAACCACAGCTGTGACCCGAACCTGTGGTGGGGCGCTCCGTACACCCTGGTCGCCCGCCGCCGCATCGCGGCCGGCACGGAGCTGACCAACGACTACGCCACGAGCACCGGCGACCCGGCCTTCACGATGCCCTGCCGGTGCGGAGCCGCCGCCTGCCGAGGCGTCGTCACCGGTCGCGACTGGACCAGACCCGACCTCCAGGCGCGCTACGGCCCGCATTGGGTTCCCGCCCTCCTCGACCGGGTCCGACCGACCCGCGACGCCGTCGAGGCCTGGTTCGTCGGGGTGCTGGACGGCAGCCGGTCCCGCGACGACGCCGACCGGTGGGCCGCGAAGTGGGACGCCGACGACGAGGCGGTCCGGTGGGCGCTCGACCTGCTGCACGGCATCGACCTGCAGGTGGACCGCACCGGCATGTTCCTCCACGACGACGAGCAGGTGCGCGGCTGGCTCGCGGAGTTTCGCGCTCGCCGCGCGGGCGACAGCTGACCCTCGGCTGTCGCGCGTGGCACGGGGGTTCCTGTTCAATGAAGCGGCCGGGTGGACTAGCGGGCGAGGAGCAGCGACATGCAGCAGGTGCAGGGTGTGGTGGCGCGCAAGAAGGGCGCTCCGGTCGAGATCGTCACGATCAATGTGCCGGATCCTGGGCCCGGTGAGGCCGTCGTGAAGGTGTTGTCGTGCGGCGTTTGCCACACCGATCTGCACTATCGCGAGGGCGGGATCAACGACGACTTCCCGTTCCTGCTCGGCCACGAGTCGGCCGGCATCGTCGAGTCCGTCGGCAACGACGTCACCGAGGTCGCGCCCGGTGACTTCGTGGTGCTCAACTGGCGTGCCGTGTGCGGGCAGTGTCGGGCCTGCAAGCGCGGCGACCTGCACTACTGCTTCGCCACCCACAACGCCAAGCAGAAGATGACGCTCGAGGACGGCACCGAGCTCACGCCTGCCCTCGGCATCGGCTCGCTGGCCGAGAAGACCCTGGTGGCCGCGGGGCAGTGCACGAAGGTCGACCCCGAGGCGCGGCCCGCGGCGGTCGGGCTGCTCGGGTGCGGCGTGATGGCCGGCATCGGTGCCGCGATCAACACCGGTGCGATCACCCGGGGCAAGAGCATCGCGGTCATCGGCTGTGGTGGTGTCGGCGCGGCCGCGATCACCGGTGCCGCGCTGGCCGGTGCGAGCCCGATCATCGCCGTCGACATCGACGCGAAGAAGCTGGCGAAGGCCAAAGCCCTCGGCGCTACCCACACGATCGACTCCTCCACCACCGACCCGGTCGCGGAGATCAAGAGCATCTGCGCCCAGGTGTACGAGGGTGCGGACGGCGCCGACGTCGTCGTCGAGGCGGTCGGCCGCCCCGAGACGTGGAAGCAGGCGTTCTACGCCCGCGACCTGGCCGGCACCGTGGTCCTCGTCGGCGTGCCGACCCCCGACATGAAGGTCCCCGACCTGCCGCTGATCGACGTCTTCGGCCGCGGCGGCGCGCTCAAGTCGAGCTGGTACGGCGACTGCCTGCCGAGCCGCGACTTCCCCCTGCTGGTCGACCTCTACCGCCAGGGCCGCCTGGACCTCGACGCGTTCGTCAGCGAGGAGATCGGCCTGGCCGACGTCGAGGCGGCGTTCGACAAGATGCACCAGGGCGACGTACTCCGGTCGGTCGTCATCCTCTGAGCCTGAGCGAAAGGGCCGGCACAGCGCCGGCCCTTTTTCGTGCCACCGCACCAGGCAATAACGCCAGCCGGATCACGCTCTCTGGAGGCCAGTTCGGCCCGCAGCAGGCAAAACCCACGCCCATCCTGTACCACGATGGATCTTGCCAGGCGCAAATAGCCAACCTAGCCGGCAAATTGGGCGCCCTTTTGAATAGACCAGTCCTAATGAGACGGCGAATTCGCGCCAAGCGCGCCCGAGTATTGACTGCTATCGGCATCCGCGCTGATACTCGTCCCACCCCAAGGGAACACCAAGGGAATGAGGTGCGATGTCGTCTCCGGTCCCCTCCGCACAGCGCTCGGCCAATCGGGCCCGGGTCGTTCGTGCGTTGCGGGAACGTGGGGCGCAGAGCCGCCGCGCGCTGGCCGAGATCGGGCTGTCGCGCTCCACCGTCAAGAGCGTCATCGAGGAACTGCTCGACGACGGCACGATCATGGAGGTGTCCGACGCCGACCGGCGGGTGGGCACCGGGCGACCGCCCACGCTCGTCGGGCTCAAAGGCGATCTCGGCGTGGCCGTGGGCATCGAGATCGCCAACGGCGTCGTGCGAGCGGCCGTCTGCGACACCGCCCAACAGCTCCTCGCGCACGACGCGGTGCCGATGGACGACCACACCCCGCCCGCCGCGACGCTCAAGACGGCGGGCACGCTCGTCGAGCACATGCTCGACCGGCTCGGGCTCGGCAAGGACCGCGTGCTCGGCGTCGGCGTCGCGATGCCCGGGCCGATCCAGCGCAACACCGGTGTCAACGGCCGGGCGACGACGCTCAAGCCGTGGGTCAACGTCAACCCGTACGCGACGGCGTCCGATGCCTTTCGCCTGCCGCTGCTGGTCGGCAACGACGCCAACTTCGCCGCGCTGGCCGAGACCACCTGGGGCGTCGCCCGCGGCATGCGGGACATCGCCTACATCTACACGGCGTCGGGCATCGGCGTCGGGTTCATCCTCGGCGGCGCCCTCTACGTGGGCGCCAACGGCACGGCCGGCGAGCTCGGCCACACCACGATCGACGAGAACGGCGAGGTCTGCCAGTGCGGCGGCCGCGGCTGCCTCAACACCCTCGCCAACGCCGACTCGATCACCCAGAACCTGTGGCGCAGCCACCGCGACCGCCTGTCCATCGCCGAAGTGATCAAGATGGCGGAGATGGGCGACGTGGGCTGCCGGCGGGTGATCGCGGACGCCGGCCGGCACATCGGCCTCGCGTCCGCCAACATGTACAACCTGCTCGACCCGGAGCTGATCGTCCTCGGCGGGAACCTCGCTCCGGCGGGCGAGCTCCTGCTGGCTCCGTTGCGCGAGTCGATGGCCCGGCGGGCGATCCACGCCGGGGAAGTGCTGCCTCCGGTCGTCGTCGGCGCGTTGGACGAACACACAGTGGTCGTCCTGGGCGCCGCGGCGGCGGTGCTGCGGGACACCGAACGGTTCCCGCTGCCCAGCAAAAAACAGTAAGAACAAGCCCGAACGGCCAGGACCACGAACGCGGCCCTGGCCGCCCAGCCACACGCCAGTGCGGGCACTCACACCACATTTGGCCGGCGGTTGCAGCCGCAGGCCGAACGCCAAGCGCCGCGGGTCGGACCCGTCGCGCCTTCACCCGGTGGAGCAACCATGAATCTACCTCGATCCTTAGGACGAGCGGCCATCGCGGCGACGCTGCTGCTGGCGATCGGCGCGTGCGGCGACGCCGCCACCCCGGCCGCGAGCGGAAAGAAAGCCGGCAAGATCAAGATTGCCCTCTCCAACTCCTTCATCGGCAACCAGTGGCGCGTCGAGATGGAGAACGTCTACAAGGCCGCCTGTGCCATGCCGCCGTACGTCGACCAGGTCGAGTGCAGCGTCTTCAACGCCGGCAACGACGTCTCGACGCAGTCGCGCCAGATCTCCAACCTCATCTCGCAGGGCGTCGACGCGATCGTCATCAACGCCGCCTCGACCAGCGGCCTCAACGGCGTGGTGCAGCAGGCGTGCGATCGCGGCATCGTGGTCGTGTCGTTCGACAACATCGTCGACAACAAGTGCGGCCTGACCGTCAACACCGACCAGATCAAATTCGGCCAGCAGCTCGCGCAGTTCATCGTCGACGAGCTCAACGGGCAGGGCAACGTGATCATGGTGACCGGCGTGGCCGGCACCGGCGCCGACAACGACCGCAACAAGGGCGCCAAGGACGTGTTCGCCGCCAACCCCGGCATCAAGGTCGTCTCCACGTACACGGGAATGTGGGACTCGGCCACCGCTCAGCGCGCGACGAGCGCCCAGTTGCCCAACCTGCCCGAGATCCACGGCGTCTGGGTGTCCGGCGGCACCGACGGCGTCATCAAGGCGTTCGTCGCGGCCAAGCGCCCGATGCCGGTCGTCGGCGGCGAGGCCGAGAACGGGTTCCGCAAGTTCATGGCGGGCCTGCTCACGCCGAAGGTGAACGGCATGTCGATCGGGCAGCCCCCGTTCCTGTCGGTCATCTCGCTCGAGCTCGCCCGCGCCGTGGTCAAGGGCGAGCATCCCAAGGAGAGCATCACGATCCCGTTCCCGGTGGCGACGTCGGACAACATGGTGCCCGGCGAGACGGTCTTCCCCGACCTGCCGGACAGCTTCTTCGCCGACTTCACCGACTCGGGACCCAACGCCACCGTCATCCTCTGCCAGGAGGCGGCGACGGACGGCACCCCGTGCCCGGGCAAGACCCTCGACGTCAACCTCGGCACACCATGACCGAGACCTCGTCGATGGCGCCGGCGCAGCAGGAGTCCGGCTCCCAGACCCTGGCGGTACGGGCATCCGGCGTCGACCGCGCCTTCGGCGGGGTCCAGGCGCTCCGGGACGCGTCGTTCGCGGCGCGTCCCGGCGAGATCCACGCCCTCGCGGGAGAGAACGGCGCCGGCAAGAGCACCCTCATCAAGGTCCTGTGCGGGCTCATCAAGGCCGATCGGGGCACCGTCGAGATCTTCGGCACCGAGGTCAGCCGGGTTGTCGAACCGGCCGCCCGACGCCGGATGGGGGTAGCGACGGCGTTCCAGGAGCTGTCGCTGCTCCCCGACCTCACGGTCGCGGAGAACCTGCTGCTGGAGAACCCGCCGAGGGGTCGGCTCGGGCTGGTCAAGAGGCGCGGCCTGGGGCCGGCCGCCGAGGAGATCCTCGGCCGGTACGGCGTCGACGACATCGACCCGCGGGCCACGGCCGCCGACCTGTCGGTCGCCCAGCGGCAGGTGGTCGAGCTCGTGCGGGTGCTGGCCGGCGAACCCCGGGTGGTCATCCTCGACGAGCCGACCGCCGCGCTGGCCGACCGGCAGGTCGAGTGGCTCGCCGGGCACATGCGGCAGCTGCGGGACGCGGGCAGCTGCGTCATCTTCACCTCGCACCGCTGGCGCGAGATCGAGGCACTCGCGGACCGGGTGACCGTGTTCCGCAACGGCACCCACGTCGCGACCCGGGACACGCTGTCCGAGGCGGAGGCGGTCACGCTGATGAGCGGACGGTCCTTCGCCGGTGCGTACCCGGAGCTCACGACCGTGCCGCAGCGCGAGAGCGCGCTGCGCGTCAAGGGCCTCCATAGTGGACGTCTGCACGGGGTCGACCTCGACCTGCGGCGCGGCGAGATCCTCGGTGTCGGCGGCCTCGCGGGCCAGGGCCAGCGGGACCTGTTCCTGACGCTGTTCGGTGCCCAGAAGGCCAGGCAGGGCACGATCACGCTCGACGGCAAGGCGGTCGCGATCCGCTCGACGAAGGACGCGATCAGGGCCGGCATCGCCTACGTGCCCGAGGACCGCAAGGCCGAAGGCCTCTTCCTGCCGCTGTCGATCCGCGACAACATCGCGGCGGCCACCCTGTCGCGCCGCAACACGGCCGGGTTCGTCCGACGAGGAGCCGAAAGAACAGCCGTCGGGTCCATCGTGGACCAGCTCAGCATCGGGAAAGGGCGGTCGACCAACCGGGCCGTCGACACGCTCTCGGGCGGCAACCAGCAGAAGGTCGTGATGGCCCGCTGGCTGCTCACCGACGCACGGATCCTGCTGCTGTTCGACGTCACCCGCGGCGTCGACGCGGCCACCAAGCACGACATCTACGAGCTGGTCGGGAAGCTCGCCGCGCAGGGCCGGGCGATCCTCTACTACTCCAGCGAGACCGAGGAGATCGCCCACCTGTGCCACCGGGTCCTGGTGCTGCGCGAGGGCCGCGTGGCGGCCGAGCTGGCCGGGCCCGTCGGCGACGCGGAACGGATCGTCGCGGCGTCCATCAAGGAGAATCACGATGCGTGAAGCGTTGCGCCGGGTGAGCATCGGCTACCTGGTGCTGGCGGCGACCGCGGTCGCCTACCTCGTCGTCTACACCTCGCGGCTGGGCCGGTTCCCCACCTCGTTCGACTACCTGTCGATCCTCAACACCACCCTGCCGCTCGTGTTCGTCGCGATCGGCCAGAGCCTCGTCGTGCTCACCGGCGGCATCGACCTGTCGGTCGGCGGCATGGTCAGCGTCTGCGTCGCCGTGACCGCCACGACGGTGTCGTCGTCCGTCTTCTGGCTCGTCGTGGTGCTGGCGCTGGGCACCGCCTGCGGTGCGCTCAACGGCCTCATCGTCGCGTACGGGCGGATAGCCCCGATCCTCACGACGCTGGCCACGCTGTCCATCTTCACCGGCCTCGCGCTGCGGGTGATGCCGGTGCCCGGCGGCTCGATCCCGCAGGAGGTGCGGCTGGTCCTGACCAACCCGGCGACGCCGACAGGCCTGATCTGGCTCGGGCTCGCGGTCGTCGGCTGGCTCGTGCTGCGCCGCACGAGATTCGGCATGCGGGTGTACGCCATCGGCAGCGACGAGGCCAGCGCCCGCGCGGTCGGCGTGCCGGCGGCGGCCGTGAAGCTCAAGGTGTACGCGCTCTCGGGCCTCTGTTCCGCCCTGGCGGCCGTCTTCTACGTGTCGACCACGACCTCCGGCGACGCCAACGCCGGCAACCCGTTCATCCTCACCTCGATCGCGTCGGTCGTCGTCGGCGGCGTCGCGTTCGCCGGCGGGCGGGGCAGCGCGCTCGGCGCCGTCGCCGGTGCCGTGGCGCTCACGCTCGTCATCGACATCCTGTTCTTCTCCGGCATCGACCCGCTCTACCAGTCGCTGTTCCAGGGCCTGTTCCTCGTCGTGGCGGTCCTGCTCGGCACCGTCGCCGCCCTCGCCGCCCGCCGCCGGAGGCAAGCATGAGCACCCGACGCGTCCTGTACGCCCTCGGCGGCACCGTCGCCGTCCTGCTCGTCGGCGCGATCCTGCACCCCGGTTTCGCGTCCTGGTCGAGCCTGCGGGTGATGCTCGTCGTCGCCAGCTTCACCGGCTTCGTCGCGGCCGGGCAGATGCTCGTGGTGCTCGTCGGCGGCATCGACCTGTCGATCCCCTGGGTCCTCAATGGAGCCGCCATCGTCCTCACCACGTCGAGCCTCGGGCAGACCTCGCGGGCACCGCTGGCGATCGTGCTGGCGCTGGGGGTGGGCGCGCTGGTCGGGCTCGGCAACGGGCTGGGCGTCGCCTGGCTCGGGGTGCCGGCCGTCGTCATGACGCTCGGCATGAACGGCGTGATGCAGGGCCTGACGTTGGGCCTCTCCAAGGGATTGACGTGCGCGTCGTGCGGCTCGTACGCACCGGAGCCCTTGCGTGGCCTGTTCGACGGAGCGCTGCCGGCGCAGCTGTTCCTCTGGGCGGGCGTCGGCCTGTTCATGACCGTGCTGCTCACCCTGACCACCTTCGGGCGCCGGGTGTACGCCGTGGGCGTCAACCCCCGCGCCGCGTTCCTGTCCGGCGTCGGCGTACGCGGCGTGACCGTCGCCCTCTACACACTCAGCGGCGTCTTCGCGGCACTGGCCGGCATCGCGCTCGTCGCCTACGGCGGGCAGCCGTCGCTGGGCCTCGGCGACCCGTACCTCTTCGAGTCCATCGCCGCCGTCGTGGTCGGCGGCGTCTCCATCCTCGGCGGGCGCGGCCACTATCTCGGTGTCATCGCCGGCTCGTTGACCCTGGTGGCGGTGACGACGTTCCTCCAGGCGCAGCGCGTCCCCGAGTACGGCCGCCTCATGATCTACGGCCTGGTCATCCTCGCGATCCTGTTCGCCTACGGCCGGGAGAAGGCTCATGACTGACGTGACCGTGTTCGACGACATCCCCTGCGAGCTCGGCGAGAGCGCGCTGTGGGACGGCTCGCGGTTCTACTGGGTCGACATCCTCGGACGCCGGATCTACGCCAAGGCCTGGCCGTCCGGGCCGGTGCTGACGCTGCCGGTGCCGGACCTGGTCGGCAGCGTCGCGTTGCGGGTCGGCGGCGGGCTGGTCGCGGCGTTGCGGGACACGATCGCGTTCTGCGACGTCGACGCGGGCACGGTCGAGGTCGTGCGCACGGTCGACACCCCGGCCGGCACCCGCCTCAACGACGGCGCGGTCGACCCGTCGGGCGCGTTCTGGGTCGGCGCGATGCACATGGACGAGCAGGAGCCCCTCGGCTCGTTCTACCGCCTGGACCCGTCGTTGGGGCTGACCCGCGCGTTCGGCGGCATCACCTGCTCCAACGGGCCGGCGTGGAGCCCCGACGGCACGACGATGTACCACGTCGACTCCACCATCCGACAAATCCGGAAATATCTGGTAAGCCCGAACGGCGGCGTCGGCGAGGCGCAGCCCTTCGTGTCCGATGTGGACCACCCATGGTTCCCCGACGGGGTGACGGTCGACGCCGAGGGCTTCGTCTGGAACTGCAAGTTCGGTGGCTCCCGCATCGTCCGCTACGCCCCGGACGGCAGCGTCGACCGCGTCGTGCCGGTCCCGGTGGCCAAGCCGACCCGCTGCGCGTTCGTCGGCCCGGGCCTGGACGTGCTGGCGGTGACCTCGGCGCGCGTCGGCGGCGACCCGGCGCCGCTGGCCGGCCAGGTGCTGCTGCTCGACCCGGGCGTCCGCGGTCTGCCGGCCCCCCGCTTCGCCGGCTGACTATCTATCCTGCTCGGGTGGCACTGCGGTTCGAGACGCGCGGGTCCGACTCGTCGTGGATCGACTCCGTGTGGACCTGCACGAGCGGCCGGGTCACGGAGATGACGTCGGTCGCCACCGCGTGCTGGGGTCTGGTGTTCTGGGAGCAGGAGGGCCGGGCGTACGCGACGGTCACCGGCCCCGAGACCAGGACCGGCACGGCGCCGGTGCCCGAGGGCGCCAGCTTTGTCGGCATCGAGTTCGCGGTGGGCACGTCGTTGCGGATCGTGCCCACCCCACACCTCGTCGACGGTGGCGCTCAGCTTCCCGACGCGACCCACCGGGCCTTCTGGCTCGACGGCACGCGGTGGGAGACTCCTGGCCCCGACGACGCCGAGGCCCTGGTCGCCCGCCTCGTCCGCGCCGGTGCCGTGGTGCGCGACCCGCTCGTCACCGACGTCCGCCATGGCCACGACCCGGACGTCTCGACGCGCACGGTCGAACGTCGGTTCCGCACCGCGACCGGGCTCACCCAGGGCGCGGTGCGGCAGATCGAGCGTGCCCGGGAAGCCTCGTTCCTGCTGGCCGCCGGCGCCACGGTGGCCGACGTCGTCACGAAGCTCGACTACTTCGACGAGCCGCACCTGAGCCGGGCGTTGCGGCGCTTCGTCGGCCGCGCGCCCGGACAGCTGCACGCGGGCACCGGCGGCGCGATCGCCCTGGCGCTGGATCAGCCGACGTCGTAGATCAGCTTGAGGATGCCGTTCGAGTAGGCGTGCGTGTCGCGCAGCTTCAGCATCTGCTTGTCCTTGTCGGTCCTGCTGAACACGCTCGTGCCGGCGCCCAGCAGCACCGGGAACACCAACAGGTGGTAGCGGTCGACCAGACCCGCGTCCGACAGCCGCCGCGCCAGGTCCGCGCTGCCGTGGATGAAGATCGCCCCACCCTCGGTCCGCTTGAGCGCCGCGACGTCCTCGGTCGAGCGCAGGATCGTCGTCGGACCCCAGCCGTCGACGAGCGCGTCGTCGGACAGCGTGCTCGAGACGACGTACTTGGGCAGCTCCTTGTAGGAAGCGTGGTCGTCCGACTGCGGCCAGGTCTGGGCGAACGCCTCGTAGCTGCGCCGGCCGAACATCAGCGCCGTCGTGTCCGCGAGCTCCTCACCCTTGATCGACCAGGCCTCGGGTACGAACTCGAGGTCCTTGAAAACCCAGCCACCGCTGCGGTGCTCCTCCCCGGGCCCACCGCCCGGCGAGTCGACGACACCGTCGAGCGACATGAACCCGGTGTAGACAAGATCACGCATGTGGGTCTCCCCCATTGAGTCGGGCGGCGTACCCGGACCATGCTAGGAACATCCCGACCACCCGTCTTGTACGGAAACGACACGCGCGGCTGGAGGTCGCCGACAATGGCCGAGACCAGGATCCTGCTGGCCGACGACCACGCACTGGTACGCCGCGGCGTGCGGCTGATCCTCGACGCCGAGCCCGACCTGACCGTGGTGGCCGAGGCCGCCGACGGTGCCGAGGCGATCGGCTTGGCCCAGGAACACCGGCCCGACCTCGCCGTCCTCGACATCGCGATGCCGCGGCTGACCGGGTTGCAGGCGGCCCGGGAGCTGTCGCGCTCGACGCCGGACCTGCGGATCCTGATCCTGACGATGTACGACAACGAGCAGTACTTCTTCGAGGCCCTCAAGGTGGGCGCGTCGGGGTACGTGCTGAAGTCGGTCGCCGACCGCGACCTGGTGGCCGCCTGCCGGGCCGCGATGCGGGGCGAGCCGTTCCTCTACCCGGGCGCAGTCAACGCGCTGGTCCGGCATTACCTCGACCGGGTCAGGGACGGCGAGGGCGTGCCGGCCCGGGCGATCACCGGCCGCGAGGAGGAGGTGCTCAAGCTGGTCGCCGAGGGGCACTCGTCACGGCAGATCGCCGACCTGCTCTACATCAGCGTCAAGACCGTCGAGCGGCACCGGGCCAACCTGCTGCAGAAGCTCGGCCTGCGGGACCGCCTGGAGCTGACCCGCTACGCCATCCGGGTCGGTCTCATCGAGCCCTAACGGCGATCCGGCAGCAGGCCCTCTTCGTGGTCGAGCTCTCGTTGCAGGACGCGCAGGCCCTCGTCGGGGAGCTGGCCGGCGTCCCGCCAACGGACCACCTCCTCGCGCTGCGCGTCGATCGCCGCGCGGCGGACCCGCAGCGCCGCCTCGTAGCGGGCCGACACCGGCACCTCGGCCGAGTCCGCGTCCCGGAGCAGGTCGAGCCGGCCCTGGTAGCGGGTCAGCCGGGCGCGCAGTTGGGCCCGGGTGGCGTCGATCGCGCGTGCCTCGTCCTCGTCGCCCTCCTCGGCCAGCTCGTCGAGCCGTTCCAGGGCCGCCGCGACCGACGCGGAACGGGCCTCGTTGCGCAGCCGGGCCTGGTCGGCCTGGTTCGCCCGCAGGCCGAGCATCCGCACCAGCGGCGCGAAGGTCAGACCCTGGCCGACCAGCGTCACCAGCACCACGATGAAGGTGCAGAACAGCAGCAGGTCCCGGTCCGGGAACGGCGCACCGGAGTCGGTGGTCAGCGGCAGCGCGAAGATGGCGGCCAGGCTGATCACGCCGCGGGTGCCGGCCCAGCTCAGCGCGACCACCTCGCGACCGGCCAGGCCACGGCGCGGCTCGCGGTCCGGCTCGTCGCCCTCGTCGCTGATCAGTCGGGTGTGCAGCGAGCGGGGCAGCGACTGGGTGAGCAACAGCCACAGCGGCCGCAGCAGCAGCACCACGCCGACGCTGATCGCGACCGCGATCAGGATCGTCGACAGCGCGTACTGCTCGAGGCCGCGGACGACCCGGGGCAGCTGCTGGCCGATCAACAGGAAGACGAAGCCCTCCAGCAGGAACTCGACCAGCCGCCAGACCGCGGTGGTCTGCAGCCGGCTCGCACCCGAGGAGCGCGGCGCGTGGTGACCGATGATCAAACCAGCGACGACCACCGCGAGTACGCCCGAGACGTGGATCTCCTCGGCGAGCGGGTACGCGCCGAACGGCGTGGCCAGCGAGATCGCGTTGGCGGTCAGCGGGTCGTCCCGCAGCTTGCGGAGCAGCCGGACCAGGTACGCGACGGCGACGCCGACCAGGACGCCCCCGGCCGCGGCGAACACGAACTGACCGACCGCCGAGCCCCAGGAGAACCCGTCGCCGACGGCCGCCGCCACCGCGACGGACAGGATCGTCAGCGCGGTCGCGTCGTTGAGCAGGCCCTCGCCCTGGATGATCGTGAGCACCCGGGGCGGCAGCCCGACCTTGCGTCCGACGCCGAGCGCGGCCACCGGGTCGGGCGGGGCGATCGCGGCGCCGACCGCGATGCCGGCCGCCAGGGTCGCGCCGGCGACGAGCCAGGCGAACCCGACGCCGATCACCAGGGCCGTGGCCAGCACCAGCAGCACCGAGAGGCTGACCACGATCCGCAGGTTGCGGCGGATCGCCATCAGCGACGAGTCCAGCGCCGCGCCGTAGAGCAGCGGGGGGATCACGAAGGTCAGGATGATCTGCGGGTCGAGGCTGATGTTCGGCCCTGGCAGCACGGAGTACGCGATGCCGATGAGCGGCAGCAGCGCGGCCGCCGGCAGGCCGGTGCGCTCGGCGACCCACCGGACCAGCACGACCACCGCGACCGCGGCAAGGACGAAAATCAAGATCGTTTCGACGCTCACCGGTTCCATTCTCCAGCTGGGTGCACGAGTTGCCGTAACCAGGAAAGATGATCAACAGCTGTGCGGCTATGGGTGGCAGCACCCATTTCCCGGCGCGGAGTTGGACTGGGTGGCGCCCGTACCCGCAAGCTCGTCGGGTGTCCCTGTTCTGGCGGATCTTCCTGCTGAACGCGGCCGTGCTGTCGCTCGCGACCGCGTTGCTGCTGTTCACCCCGGCCACGGTCTCCACACCGGCGCGGTCCGGCGAGATCGCGGGCGTCTTCACCGCGCTCGCGGCCATGCTGGTGACGAACGCCGCCCTGCTGCGGCTCGGCCTGGCCCCGCTGTCCCGGCTGACCCGCACGATGGCGACGGTCGACCTGCTGCGCCCGGGCCGGCGGCTGGCCGTGTCGGGCAATTCGGGCATCGCCACCCTGATCCGTACGTTCAACACGATGCTCGAACGCCTGGAGGCCGAGCGCGCCACCACGGCGGGCCGGGCGCTGTCGGCCCAGGAGGCGGAGCGGCGGCGGATCGCACAGGAACTGCACGACGAGGTGGGCCAGAGCCTGACCGCGGTGCTGCTGGAGCTCAAGCGGGTAGGTGACCAGGCACCACCCGAGCTGCGCGCGGACCTCGTCGAGGTCCAGGAGACGACCCGCAACAGCCTCGACGAGATCCGCCGCATCGCCCGCCGCCTGCGCCCGGGAGTCCTGCACGAGCTGGGCCTGACCAGCGCCCTGCGAGCGCTGGCGACCGAGTACTCGACCCGCGGCCTGAACGTCCGCGCCCGGATCGGCCCGGACCTGCCGGACCTGGACGAGGAGGCGGAGCTCGTCCTCTACCGCGTGGCGCAGGAGGGCCTGACCAACGTCGCCCGGCACGCGCGAGCGGAGCAGGTGGACCTCACCCTGCGCCGCACCGACGGCGGGGTGGAACTACTGGTCCGCGACGACGGCCGCGGCCTGCGCGGCGCACCCGAGGGAGCGGGGATCCGTGGCATGCGCGAGCGAGCCTTGCTCGCGGGCGCCGAGGTGGCGGTGGGCGCAAGCCCGGGCGGCGGCACCGAGGTGCGGCTGCGACTGCCGGCCCGGACCCTGGTCCCTCCCGCCCGGATGGGTGTCAGCACCGATGCGAAGCCGCCGCCCGAGCCGCGAGGCTGAGGGGACTCCATCCCTGCGTTGGGAGGCCTCGATGCCCGTTTCTGTGGAACCCATGATCGGCCGTGACCTCAGAGACCGCGACAACCGTCCGACGGGGAAGATTCGGGCCGTCTACCGCTATCCGGCCGAGCTCGACATGCCGTGGGGCGTGGCCGCCGTGGTCAGTGGGCGGCTGCTGCGTTCGATGCACCTGGTCGACCTGAAGGACGCCGACATCGAGCCCGACTCCGTCCGCGTGCCGCACGCCAAGCAGACCATCACCAGCGCGCCGCACTTCACCCCGCTGGTCGGCGACACCCTCTCCGAAGGGCACGCCGCGCAGGTACGCGACCACTACCTGAGCTGACGCGCCACCGCGGCCCGGAACGAGGCGGCGAACCGGTCGGGCTCCTCCAGCCACGGAAAGTGCCCGGCGTCCGCGATGATGTCGACGTCGCAGTCGAGGCGGGCTCCGAGCCGGCGCAGGGCGCCCGCGGGGCGGCTGTCGCCGGCTCCCCCGATGATCATCGCGCCGCTCGGCAGGAGCTCCTTCAGCTCCGGCACGCGCGCTTCGAGAGGCTCGGCGCGCATCGCCGCGTTGAGGTGGGCGTTCATCGCGTAGTTGATCGGCCGCAGGGCGCGGGCCGCGGCGAGTGCCCACTCCCAGGCCCGCGCGCGGTCGGCGTGGTCCGTGCACCACGACAGCGCGAGGTATTCGATCTCCTGCGCCTCCGTGCGCGCGGCGGTCGCGTCGAGCTCCTCGAGCCGGGCCTGCTGATCGGCGGTGCGGCGCGCGCGTTGGGCCGCTCGGTGCGCGTCCCGCCACGGCTCCAGAAACGGTCCGGCGAGCAGCACCAGGCCGGCCACGCGCTCCGGGTGCGCGAGCAGGAAATACCCGGCCAGGTTCGTGCCGTACGAATGCCCGACCAGCACCACCCGGTCGTGTCCCCACGCGTCAAGCAGCGCCGCCAGGTCGCGGAGGTGGCGGGAGAGTAAGCGCTCACCAACCCGACCGGACCCGCCGGTGCCGCGCTGGTCGTAGCGGTGGACCACGCACAGGTCGTCGACCAGGTCCGCCACCGGCGCGAGATAGTCGGGGACTCCGGGACCACCGTGCAGCATGACCACGGGAGTAGCGCCCTGCCCCGTGGTCCACGTGCGCAGCAGCACCCCGTCGTCCATCTCGATCACGCCGGAAGGGTAGGCCGCCACCTGACAAGTCGCCGGCCCACATCGTCGGAAGGGGTGTAACCGGCTGTGGGAGGACCAGAATCATGATCGAGAACTTCGGTGGCGACGTCATCGAGCCCGGCACCAAGGAGTACGAGTCCGCGAGCCGCACCGTGTTGGCGGAGGGCAGTCCCGCGCGGGTGCTGCGACCGAAGACCGTCAGCGACGTGCAAGCCGCGGTCAGGTACGCGAAGGGCAAGGATCTGTCCGTACGCGGTGGCGGGCATGCCTTTCCGGGTTTCGGCACCAACGACGGCGGTGTCGTGATCGACCTGAGCGGCCTCGCCGATGTCGAGGTCGTCGACAGTGAGCGCCACGTCGTGCGGATCGGGGGCGGTGCGACGTGGGGCCAGGTCACGGGCGCGCTGGCGCCGCACCGGCTGGCGATCTCGGCCGGCGACACCCGGAGCGTCGGTGTCGGCGGGCTGACGCTGACGGGCGGCATCGGCTGGAAGGTCCGGAAGTACGGGCTGGCCCTGGACAGCGTCGTCGGGGCCGAGGTGGTCACCGCCGACGGCGAGCTCGTCTACGCGTCCACGGCGGAGCACCCCGACCTGTTCTGGGCGATCCGAGGCGGTGGCGGCAACTTCGGGATCGTGACCGCGTTCGACTTCGTGGCCCACCCGACCACCGACGTCTTCCACGGCCGAATCACCTTCCCGGCCAACGAGGCGGCGTCCGTCCTCAAAGGATGGGCCGACTACATGCGCGCCGCGCCCGAGGAGCTCACCTCCGTGGTGAACCTCGCCAACCCGATGGCCGGCGGCCCCAACGCGCCCGTCGAGGTTCACTTCGTCTTCGACGGCGATGACGAGCGGGAGGCGGCGGCCGCACTCGACCCGATCCGAGCGCTCGGCACGGTGGTCGCCGAAGAGGTCACGCGAAAGGCGTACGCGGACGTCTTGGTGGACGGCATGGTCCCGCCGCCGGGCATGAAGCTGGTGACCCGGGGCGCTTTCGTCGACCCGGACTCGGTGCCCGAGGTCCTGCGGATCCTCACCGAGGTGGGCGCGGCGGAGCGCTCCCCGTTCATCGCCGTGCGCCACGTCGGTGGTGCGATCAGCCGGGTTCCGACCGACGCGACCGCGTACGCGCACCGCCGGGCGGAGCTCATGTTCGTGACGACGACCGGCGGCCCGGCGCCGGTGGTCGACGCCGCCCGGCCGGCGTTGGAGGCGATCTGGGCCAGGCTCGCGCCACACGTCTCGGGCCTCTACGGAAACTTCCTGTCGACCGCCACCGACGCGGACGTCGCCGGCATCTATCCGGCCGAGACCTACCAGCGGCTCGCGGCGGTCAAGCGGCGGTATGACCCGGCGAACCTGTTCGCCCGCAACGAGAACGTCCGTCCATAGAAAAGCGCTGATCAGAGGGCATCGATTCGATCTCGCCGACTAGCCAACCAGTGCCGCAATGGTTAGCCTAACCTAACCGTCAGGCCGCTGGAGTCTGGTCGGATCCAGAGAACGGAAGACCCCCTCATGCGCGCGTGGCGTCCGATCCTCGCGGTGGCGGTGCTCAGCGCCGCCCTCGCGGGTTGCGGCAACAACACGGACAGTGGCGGCACCGCACCCGCCGCCGCCACGGGCCCGTGGTCTTTCACGGGTGGCAACGGCCAGGAAGTCAAGGCGGACAAGGCTCCGACCCGGATCATCGCCCACGCCGGTGAGGCCGCGGCGCTGATGTCGTTCGGCATCAAGCCGGTCGGCATCTACTCGGACGAGTCGGTCAAGACCGATCCCAACCTGAAGAACCTGGACCTCTCCGGCATCACCATCCTCGGCGAGGAGTGGGGCAAGATCGATGTGGAGAAGGCCGCTTCGCTCGCGCCCGACCTGATCGTCGGCGACTGGTGGCCGGCCGAGAAGGCGCACAGCGGCATGGAGGAGGGCGTCGAGGAGAAGAGCAAGAAGCTCGCCGAGCTCGCCCCCGTCACCGGCGTGTCACAGGGCAAGTCCATCGTGGAGCTGGCCGAGGGCTACGAGGCCCTGGCCAAGAGCCTCGGCGCCGACGTCGACAAGCCGGAGATCGCGGCCAACAAGAAGCGCTTCGAGGAGTCGGTCACCAAGTTCAAGGACGCGGTGAAGGCCAAGCCCGGCCTGAGCGTCGCGGCCATGTCGCCGGCCGACGACAAGCTCTACGTCGCGAACCCGGAGTACGCGCCCGAGCTGCTCGACCTACAGAGCTTCGGCCTGGACGTGCTCAACCCGGCCAGCCCCGACCCGGGCTTCCCGTACTGGGAGAACCTGAGCTGGGAGAACGCCGACAAGTACCAGCCGGACCTGATCCTGTGGGACGGCCGCTCGTACACCGCGACCGCCAACGCGGAATGGGGCAAGAAGCAGCCGACCTGGTTCAAGATCAAGGCGGCCAAGGCCGGCTCGACCGTTGCCTGGCCGGCGTTCTGGCTGCACACGTACGGCGACTTCGCCACCGAGCTCGACAAGCTGACCGAGGCAGTCAAGGCCGCGGATCCGAATGTCGGTGGTTAGCCGACCGGCGACCACGCGCGTCGCGCGACGAGCCTCCGCCCTCGGGCCGGGGCTCGTCGCGCTGTGCGCGGTGCTCGCCGCCGTCGCGTTCCTGAGCGTCACGCAGGGCTCGCGCGACATCGGCCTGGCCGACGTGCTGCGCTCGCTGGGCAACCTGGGCGACGACGGCTCGATCGCCAGCACCATCACCCTGGAGCTGCGGGTGCCCCGCACCCTGCTGGGCATCCTGGTCGGCGCCGCGCTCGGCGTGGCCGGGGCGATCCTGCAGGGCGTGACCCGCAACCCGCTCGCGGACACCGGCATCATGGGCATCAACTCCGGCGCCGCCGCCTTCGTGGTCTTCGCGATCACCGTGCTCGGCGTGCGCGGCGTCGGCGCCTACGTCTGGTTCGCCTTCGCCGGCGCGATCGCCGCGCTGTTCCTGGTCTACGCGATCGCCTCGCTGGGCCGCGAGGGCGCCACCCCGGTCAAGCTGGCCCTGGCCGGCGCCGCCGTCACCGCCGGGCTGGCCTCGGTCACCAGCGGCATCATCATGACCAATGTGGATGCTCTCAACGAGCTGCGGTTCTGGCAGGTCGGGTCACTGGCCGGCCGGTACGCGCCGATCCTGACCGGTGTCGCACCGTTCCTGCTCGTCGGCCTGGTCGCCGCGCTCGGCTTCGGCCGGGCGCTCAACGGGCTGGCGCTCGGGGAGGACCTGGCCCGGGGCCTCGGCCAGAATGTCGGGCGCACCCGGGTCGCGGCGTTCGCCGTCGTCGCGGTGCTCGCCGGCGCCGCCACCGCCGCCTGCGGGCCGATCGTCTTCGTCGGGCTCGTCGTGCCGCACGTCGCCCGGTTCATCTGCGGTCCGGACTACCGCTGGATCCTGCCGTACTCGATGCTGCTCGCCCCGATCATGCTGCTGCTGGCCGACGTGCTCGGCCGGATCGTCGCCCAACCGGACGAGGTGCAGGTCGGCGTGGTCCTCGGCGTCGTCTGCGCACCGGCGTTCGTCGCGATCGTGCGCTACGCCCGGCTGTCGGAGGTCTGAGTGACCACAACCGCGTCCAAAGTGGACATAAGGCCGACCGTCGACGTGGCCGCCGCCCTCCGGCGCAACCGAAGGCGCCGGACCGTGCGGGCGACCACCGTGCTCACCGCCCTCGCCGTGCTGGTGTTCGCCCTCTTCGTCGTCACCATGATGATCGGCAGCTTCCGGATCGGTCCGTTCGACGTGATCGCCTCGGTGCTGCACCTGTCCGACAACGCCGGCGTCGACTTCGTGGTCCGCGAGCTCCGGCTGCCGACCGCCATGTCCGGGCTCGGAGTCGGGCTCGCGCTGGGCGCCTCGGGCACCATCTTCCAGCAGGTGCTGCGCAACCCGCTCGCCTCACCGGACTTCGTCGGCGTCACCTCCGGCGCCGGGCTCGCCGCGGTCGTGGCCATCGTGCTGCTGGGCACCGGCGGCCTCGTCGTCAGCGGCCTGGCGCTCGGCGGCGCCGTCCTCGCGGCCTCGCTGATGTACGTGCTGGCCTGGAAGGACGGCGTCACCGGCTACCGGTTCATCCTGATCGGCGTCGGCATCGCGGCCTTCTTCGACGGCCTGATCGGCTTCGTGCTCTCCCACGCCCAGCTTTTCGAGGCCCGGCAGGCGATGCACTGGCTGACCGGATCGGTCGGGCAGGCCAGCGACACCGAGCTACGCCTGCTCTTCGTGGGCCTGCTGGTGCTGCTGCCGGTCGCCGTGCTGCTGCAACGCCCGCTGCGGGCGCTGGACCTCGGCGACGACGCCGCCCGCACCCTGGGCACCCGGGCCGAGCTCAGCCGGGCCGCCCTGCTCGGCACCGCGCTGGTGCTGGTCGCCCTGGCGGTATCGGTGGCCGGCCCGATCGTCTTCGTCGCCCTGGTCGCGGGGCCGATCGCCAACCGGCTGCTCGGCCCGGCCACCGGCGGCATCGTCGCCGCCGCGCTGGTCGGCGCGGCCACCCTGCTGGCGGCCGACCTGATCGCCGTGCACGTGCTGCCCGTCGCCCTGCCGACCGGCGTCGTGACCGGCGCCGTCGGCGCACCCTATCTGCTGTGGCTGCTGGCCACCACGAACCGGCAAGGAGCGGGCGGTTGAGCCGACTGCACACCAAAGAGCTGACCCTCGGGTACGACGACCGCGACGTGGTGAGCGGCCTCGACGTGACCATCCCCGACGGCCGCGTCACCGCGATCGTCGGCGCCAACGCCTGCGGCAAGTCCACCTTGCTCCGTGGGCTGGCCCGGCTGCTCACCCCGCGCGGCGGCGCCGTCTACCTGGACGGGAAGGCGCTGGCCGAGCTGCGTACCCAGGATGTCGCCAAGGTGTTGGGCCTGTTGCCGCAGTCGCCGGTCGCGCCCGACGGCATCACGGTCGCCGACCTGGTGTCCCGCGGCCGCTATCCGCACCAGGGCTGGTTCCGGCGGTGGAACGACAACGACCACGACGCGGTCAGCCGGGCGCTGGCCGCCACCGGCACGGCCGACCTGCTCGACCGGCCGATCAGGTCGCTGTCCGGCGGGCAGCGGCAGCGGGTCTGGGTCGCGATGGCGCTGGCCCAGGAGACGGACCTGCTGCTGCTCGACGAGCCGACCACGTTCCTGGACATCAACCACCAGGTCGAGCTGCTGCGCCTGCTGCGCCAGCTCAACGCCGAGTCGGGCAAGACCATCGTGGTGGTGCTGCACGACCTCAACCTGGCCTGCCGCTTCGTCGACCACCTGATCGCCATGTCCGACGGCCGGATCGTGGCCGAAGGCCCGCCGACCGAGGTGGTCACGGCCGACCTGGTCGAGAAGGTCTTCGGCCTCAGCTGTCTGGTCGTGCCGGATCCGGTGGCGGGGACACCGATGATCGTGCCCGCGTAGCTCGCCAGCGGAGGTGGCGCCAGACCGCCACCACGACGGCCACCGCCACCAGGACGGCGACACACGCCTTCCAGGTGCGCTCGAACCACCAGCGGCTGTCACCGAACGCCGCATCGCCTGCGGTGACGAGCCAGATCGCCACCCAGGCCCATTGCCAGCCGCGCGGCCGGGAGAACTGGTCCGGTGGCTCGGTGAAGACGAACCACACGGTGCCGGCCATCGCGGCCACCAACACGATCGGCACCACGACGCGCCAGATGACGTCCCAGGTCGACATGAGGCTCAGCGGCTCCACGCCGCCCAGAGGGTGGCGTACGCGCCACCGGCCGCGATCAGGTCCGCCGGCGTGCCGAGCTCCACGATGCGGCCGTGCGCCATGACGGCGATCCGGTCGCAGGTCTGGGCCTGGGTGAGCCGGTGCGCCACGACGATCGCGGTGCGGTCGGCCAGCAGGGCCGCGCTGGCCTGGTCGAGCTGCCGGGCACCGGCGCTGCCGGCCTCGGCGCTGGCCTCGTCGAGGATGACCACCGGCGGGTCGACCAGCGCGATCCGGGCCAGCGCGAGCTGCTGCGCCTGGCTGGCGGTCAGCGGATGCTCGCCGTCGCCGACGCGGGTGGCCAGGCCGTCGGGCAGCGCGGCCACCCACTCGTCGGCGCCGGCCAGCTTCAGCGCGGCGTGCAGGTCCTGGTCGGTCGCGTCCGGCACGGCCAGGCGCAGGTCGTCGGCGAGGGTGCCGGCGAACACGTGCACCTCCTGGGTGACCACGCCGACGACCCGGCGGAGCTCGTCGGGCGCGAGGTCCTTGACGGACCGGCCGCCGAGCAGCACCTCGCCGCCGGTGGCCGGGAAGACCCCGCCGAGGATCGCCGCCAGGGTGGTCTTGCCGGCCCCACTCTCGCCGACCACGGCCAGCGACTGCCCGGCCGGGATCTCGACCGACACGTCGTGCAGCACGGTCGGGCCGTCGAGGTAGTGGTGCCGGACCGCCGTCGCGACCACGCTGGTGGCCGGCCGCGTCGTGGGTCGGTCGCCGCCGCGCCGGGCGGGCGGTTCGAGGTCGGCGACGCCGACCAGCCGGGCCAGCGCGGCGCCCGCAGACTGGACGTCGTTGAAGGTGACCAGCAGCATGCCGAGCGGCCCGAACAGCCGGTGGAACAGCAGGGCCGCGGCGGTCACCTCGCCGACCGTGCTGGCGTCGGCGCGCACCAGCAGGAACCCGGCGAGCAGCACCGCGGTCAGGCCGATCGCCTCGGCGTAGTTCATCACGTTGGCGAACCAGAGGAACCCGCGTACGGCCTTCAGCCGCGCGACGACCGCACCCCGGGAGGCCTGCTCGACGCGGGCGCCCTGGCGGTCCTCCATCCCGTACGCGTGCACCGTGCGGGCACCGTGGAATGTGGACAGCAGGCTCTGGGTGCGCACCGCGACCGCCCGGCGTTCGGCGGCGTAGCGGGCCTCGGCCTGGGGCAGGAAGCGGCGCAGGCTGACCGCGTACACGGGGAAGACGACCAGGAACGCCAGCGCGATCCGCCAGTCCAGGGTGGCGAACCCGGCGAACGTGATGGCGACCGTGACCATGGCGCCGAACACGTCCGCGGCGAGCTGGGTCGCGTCGGTGACCTGCTCCACGTCGTCGGTGACCCGGGAGGCGACGTCGCCCGAGCCGGCGGCCTCCAGCCGGGCCGCGTCCATCCGCAGCGCGTGGTCGAGCACCTCCTCGCGGAGGTCGGCGCAGGCGCGTACGCCCCACTCGGCGACGAGCCAGCGGGCGGTGCCGGTGAGCACGGCGGCGGACAGGCCGGCGGCCAGCGTCCAGGCGGCGATGCCCAGCAGGTCACCGGTGCTGCCCCGGTCGGCGACGAGGTCGACAAGCCGGCCGAGCAAGATCGGCACCATGACCGCGGATCCGCTGGCCGCCGCCGACACCAGCACGGAGGCCAGCCCGAGCAGCGGATAGCGGCGCAGCTTGCGCCAGAACGCGGCGGCCGTGGCGCGCCCGGTCGCGACGGGCAGGATGGCGGCGGTCATCGGAGCACCACGTCCGCGTACGCGGGCAGGTCGAGCAGGGTTCGATGGCCTCCCGTGGCGGCGACCCGGCCGCCGTCGACGAAGACGACGCGGTCGCAGCGGTCGAGCAGCGGCGCGCTGGTGGTGACGAGCACAGTGGACCGTCCGACCCGCTGCCGCCGCAGGCCGTCGGCGATCGCGTGCTCGGTGACCGCGTCGACCGCGGTGGTCGGGTCGCGGAACACGGTCACCGGCCGGTCCGCGAGCAGCGCCCGGGCGACCGCGACCCGCTGCCGCTGGCCGCCCGAGAGGTTGGCACCGTGGTCGAGCAACGCATGGTCGAGCTCCTGGCCCAGGTCGGTCATGGCCGCCGCCGTCATCGCCCCGGTCATGGCGGCGTCGTCGACCTGGCCGTCGTCGGTGCGCAGCGCCTCGCGCAGGGTCTCGCCGAACAGGTCGACCGCGTGCGGCTCGACCAACATGGCCCGGCGCAGGTCGGCGATGTCGATCTCGGCCAGCGGGGTGCCGGCCAGCGTCACGGTCCCCTGCTCGGGCACCCGCGCGCCGGCGAGCAGGTCGGTGACGGCGTCCGCGGCGGCTATCTCGGTGGTGACGACCCCGACCAGCTCGCCCGGCTCGACTGTCAGGGTGAGGCCGTCGAGGCCCGGGGTGTGCACCTGGTCCAGCACCACCGCGCCGGCTTGGGCTTGTGCGTCGCCGGACGCGGCCCGCTCGGGTGCCGCGAGGACCTCGGCGACCCGGGCGGCGCTGGCCCTGGAAGTGGCCAGCTGGAAGACGCAGTGCGCGAGGTTGAGCACCGGGTCGGTGAGGAACGCGGCCAGCCCGACGATGGTGATGAGCTCGCCGATGGTGATCCGGCCGCGCAGCGCGAACCAGCCGGACAGCGCCGAGACCACGGCGATCAGCAGGCCGGTGGTGAAGGTGGAGACGCTGACGAACGCGGAGCCCGCCTTGATCGCACCGACGTTGGCCCGCAACGAGGTGCGGCTCGCGGTGCGGTAGCGGCGCGCGGCCTCGTCGACGCCGCCGAACCCGCGCAGCGGGCGCAGCCCGGTGAGCAGGTCCGAGGCGGTGCCGGCGGCCTGGCCGAGCGACTCCTGCTGCGCGGAGGTGTGCCGTTCGACCACCGGCCCGAGCGCGTTGAGGGCGAGCACCAGGATCGGGATGCCGACGACCAACCCGATGCCGAGCGACCGGTCGATCCGCAACAGCACGACGGTCGAGACCACGAGCCCGAGCGACGCGGACACCACCCGGCTGCCGATCTCCAGCAGCTCGGCGGCGTTCTGGGTGTCGGAGGTCGCGATCGACAACAGCTCGCCGGTCTGCCGGTCGGTGCTGATCCCGCGCCCGGTGACCACCCGCCGGACCACCTGCAGGCGCAGGAGGTGCGCCTCTTCGAGCTCGGCCTTCGAGAGGAACCAGAGCCCGGTGCGCCAGCCCATGGTGAGCGCGGTGAACAACGCGAAGACACCGAGGACCGACCAGACCATCGCCCACGTCGAGCCGGTGCCGACCGCCTGGTCGATGACCAGACCGATGGCCACGGGTACGAGCGCCTCACACACCTGATGCAACGACCAGAAGCCGGCCGTCAGCGCGACACCGCGGCGCTGGCGCCGAAACATCTCACCAATCAGCCGGCGGGTCGGCTCCGCCTCTGCCATCCCACCCCACCTACGACAAGTTAGGAGAGGCTAACTCGCGAGCCGGGTCCACCGTCAAGCCGAATCCGCGCGTGATCGCCCGTACCCGGGGTATTCAGGAGGGGTCGTTCGTCGAGGAGAGGAATCACACATGCTCGCCACCGCAGTCCGGCGCTGGGCCGTCCTGGCGGTCGCGTTGCCGCTGGCCGCCGCCGGGATTCGCAAGGTCACCCAGGTCGTCGAGGCCCGCCGTGGGTCCAGTGGCCTGACCAGGAGCATGCGGCAGGTCGCCGACCTGCTCGGCAGCGGACGCAAGCGCCGTCGCCGGTTCTTTTGACACCTGGCGTCCCGATCGCGCCGCGGTCCCGTCGTCCGTTCAGCCGACCCCGGTCGGCAGACCGCACCGATCCCACTGGTCCGCTCGTCCGGGGACTAAGGGATCATGTGGCTGTGAGCTTCGATCTGGTAGTGCTGGCAGCTGGGACCGCGGCGAACCTGGACGACGTGCGGGCGATGGCGGATCGGTCCGTCGGCCGGCCGCGCGTCGAAGGCGACCCCGACCCCCGGGTCGCGGCCTTCTACGAGGATCTGCGGGAGGGTTTCAGCGACGATCCGGCGTACGACGGTGACTCGCCCTGGGTGACCACCCCACTGGTGGTCGGCGTCGACCACGTGGCGATGTCGATCGTCCACTCCCCCGTCGGCGACGACGCCGTGGACCTCGTGCTCCAGCTCGCCGAGAAGCACGGCCTCGTCGTCTACGACCCGCAGGGTGACGAGGCGACCGGCCTGCACGGCGACTACGCCGACGCGGTGGGCTGAGCTCAGACCTTTTCCACGACCTGTTCGACCACCTCGACCAGCTTGTCCTGCGGCACGATCTCCGGGGCGGCGAACAGGACCAGGCGCAGGTCGTCCTCGTACGGGAGCGTGACCACCACGATCCGGATGGAGTCCGAGACGTAGCCGACGCCCGCCTCGCCGACGCCGTCGACGGGAGTTGTCTCGGCGCCACTGGCCGCGGCGATGTTGTCGATCGTCGTGCGCGCCGCGGCGGCCTTGTCCGGGCGGGTCGAGACGGTCAACGCGAACGGCTCCTGCCCGTCCTTCCCGTACGCGCATGTGTAGGCGACCTCGCCGTCCGACTTGTCGACCGGAAGTTCGCGCGCCTTCAACTTCGTGCCGGAGGACGAGCCGAGGACCTGCACCACCGCGCTGGCCGGCAGGATCTTGCACGCGGAGCTGATCTTCGCCAGTCGCGTCGGCGCGGTCGGCTCGGGTGGTGCGTCCGACGGCGGGGCCGACACCCACGAACCGCCGCTCGCGGCCTCCGCGCCGCAGCCGGCGAGCGCTGCCGGTGCGGGCGCCGGGCGTACCCCGGACGCTCTGTTGATCAAGCGTTGGTCGGCCCGACGGCGTCACGCGGGCGTGGATGAACTTCGGATGACCGATCGGCGCAGCGCGGCCGGCTGTCGCCCGGGCTGTGAGATCGTTCGCGGCGGGAGGTGCGGATGCTTCTCGTCGTGCTGCTCGGCCTGTCGGCCGCCGTCCTCCTCTCGGTCGCGGCGGCGCTGCAGCAACACGCGGCCCAGCGGGTGGCGCACGCGAGACCGGCGCGGCGCGGGCCGCTGCCGCTGCTCGGCGTGGCCCACCGGCTGCTCCGCTCGCCGATGTGGCTGTGCGGCCAGGTCGCCGGCGCGCTCGGCGCGGGCGTGCAGGGCGCCGCGTTGCACCTCGGCTCGGTCGCGCTCGTGCAACCGTTGCTGGCCGCCCAACTGCTGTTCGCGCTGCCGCTCGGCGCGCGGCGCACCCGGCGCCGGCCGCGCGCCGGTGACTGGCTGGCCGCGGCCGCCATCGTCGGCGCGCTCACGCTGTTCCTGTCGGTCCGTGGCGCGGTGCCGGCGGGTGGGCACTCGGATCCCGACCGGGTGCTGCTCGCGGTGGTCCTGACGGCGGCGTTGGCCGGCCTGCTCGTCACCGTGGCCGCTCGCTGGAGGGCCGGCTACGCGACGCTGCTCGCCATCGGCGGCGCCCTCTGCTCGGCGCTGGCCGCCGTCCTGCTCAAGGTGACCTCGGAGAGCGTCGCCGAGCACGGCGTCGTGGCGACGATCCGTTATTGGCCTTTGTACGCGCTGGTCGGCGCGATCGTCGGCGCGTTGGTGCTCGGCCAGCAGGCGTTCGCGTCCGGCTCGCTGGCCGCCGCCGTGACCGCGGGGTCAGTCACCAACCCGGTGGCCAGCTACCTGCTCGGCGTGCTGGCCTTCCACGCCGCGCTGCCGCACGGTGCCGGGCCGCGGGCCGCCCTGGCCGGCGCGGCCGTCCTGCTGGTCTCCGGCGCCTGGGTGCTGAGCCGGTCGCCGCTCACGGGCTCAGGCGGCCAGCTCGACGTCGGGCCGCCGCGGCGGGCGGATGGTGGCCAGCATGGGCAGGTCCTTGCTGATCACGCCGGTCACGCCGATCCGCCGGGCCCGCGCCAGCGCGTCCGGCGAGTCCACCGGCCAGGCCAGCACGGTGTCGGTGGCCCGGCGCAGTTCCTCGACGACCGGCTCGGTCAGCAGCCGCAGCCGGATCGACACGCCGTCCACCCGGCCGCGGCGCAGCCGGGCGCGCAGGCGGGCCAGCTGCAGCGGGTCGCTCGCGGACAGGATCCGCCGCACGTGCGGCTGACCGGCGAACGCGTCGAGCATCGCCCACTGCTTGGTGCACACCGCCACCGGTACGCCCGGCGCGTGCCCCCGCAACGCCTCGGCGACCAGCGGTGCGACCGCGAGTGACGGGCCCTTGAGGTCGAGCATCAACCGCGGGTCACCGGCCGCGGTGGCCAGCACCTCGGGCAGCGTCGGCACGACCAGGTCGCGCCGCCGGTGCACCTCGAGCCACTTCTCCCAGTAGAGGTGCCGCCCGATCGCCTTGCGGTGCCGGACCTCCAGCACGCCGCGGTAGAGGTGCACGTCGGCCTCGACGAGGTCGACACCCGCCGCGAGGGCGGCGCGCAGGTCAGGCAGGGTGTTGCCGGCCCGGTGTGCGACGGATAGCAGGCTCATGAGCGGCAGGGTAGCGGTCGACGAATGCCCAAACGCCGATGCCCGGGCGACCGGGGGTTGAGCACCCGGCAAAGAGACGGTACGAGTGGGACGCGCGGGAGATGTGAGACAGATTCTCCGGATCCTCACCTTTTGTGGCTTAGGTCGGGCACGATCGGCCGTACGGGCGTGAGCGTGCCGCATGTCCGGCTCGTGACCGGAGTGACGGGGGATCAGGATGAAGAAACGAGCGCGGCTCGGTGCCGTGGCAGTGATGAGCGCGATGGGCCTGCTGGCGCAGGTACCCGCGTTCGCCCGGGTGCAGTCGGAAGTGACGGGCCCCCCGGGCACCGACCGGTGCGCGACCACCGACGCGCCGGCGGACGACTGGGCAGAGCCGTATGACGGCGAGGTCTACCTCGACCCGGCGCCGACCGACGTGCCGTTGCCGCCGCTGACCGCCGCGCCGCACGGGGTCGCCCCGAGCCCGGACCCGTCGGCACCGGCCGCGGTCGCACCGCCGACCGCGACGCCAGCGCCGGCCGATACCGCCGGACTCGCCGCACCGACGGGCCTGCCCGCACCCGAGCTCACGCCGGCCCCGGCGGTGTCCGGCGTGGTCGAGCCCCCGGCCGTCGCCGGACCGGCACCGAGCGTCGAGCCGTCGGCACCGGGCCCGGCCGCGGTGCCGCCGACCGCTCCGCCGTCGGAGCCCGCCGCGGTCGTACCGGGCACCGCCGCCACCCCGGACCCGAACCTGCTCGTCGACCCCACGACGCCGGCCGACCCCACTGCGCTGGCCGACCCCAACGCCCCGGTGGATCCCCTTGTCGCGCCGACCGCGACCGCCGCCCCCGGTGCCCTGCCGGGTCTGGTGGTGGAGCCCGAAGCGACGACGGACCCGAGCGTGCTGCCGGGCGGCATCGGTGGCGGCGCCGCCGAGCCGGTCGTTCCCACGCCGACCCTCACCCCGGAACCGCTGGCCGAGGTGACCCCCGAGGCGACCGACCCGGCGGGCCTCCCTGGCCCGATGCCGAGCGGGGCTCCCGCCCTGCCCGACGGGGACGCGACCGGGATGGCGCCTGAGCCGGGTGCCGTCCTGGCCGAGCCGTCGGCCGCCCCGTCCGGAGTCCTGCCGGGCGTCACCCCGAGCACCGCGCCGTTCGACCCGTACGCGCTGGCGCAGCCGGCCGATCCGTCCACGGTGACCGGTGAGGTCGCGCCGCCGAACGGTTGGAGCGGCACCGCCGAGGACTGGTCCGGCCTGCCGCAGGACGACGCGTGGAGCCACGACGGCTCGGTGCACAACGGCGAGAGCACCTGGATCGAGGAAGTCCCGCCGGCCGAGACGGCAGACTCGTGCGCGCCCGCCGACGAGGCGCCGGCCGCCGACCCGTACAGCGAGGGCTACGACGAGGGCTACGCCGACGGCTATGAGCAGGCGCTGGCCGATCATGGGCTGCTGGACGAGCAGTGGTCGGAGGAGCCCGAGTACCACCAGGAGGAGTACACCGCTCCGGAGCAGCAGCACCACGCGGAGCCCGCGCCGCAGTGGCACGAGCCGCAGCAGTCCTATCAGGACGTGCCCGACGCGCCGGCACCGCAGCGCGTGCCGGACGCCCCGGCACCGCAACGGCCGCCTGTCGCGGTCGACCCGGTGCCGCCGGCGCCGATCGACCCGGGGCCGGTAGTGCAGGACCCGACCGGGCCCATGGGCGGACACGAGCCCTGGACACACGAGCCCACCGCTCAGGAGCCCGGGGGCCAGCGACCTGGCGGCCAGGGCCCCGGCGGCCAGGAGCCCGGCGGACAACGGCCCGGCGGCCAGGGCCCCGGCGCTCAGGAGCCGCCCGCTCAAGAGCCGGCCGCCGCGCAGGAGCCGGCGAAGGTCGACGCCGGGCCGTGGGGTCCGGGAGCCGCGGGCATCACCGTGGCGAAGCCGACCACCGACGACCCGGGCAACGGGCCGGCGACCACGAGCTGGATGCCGGGCGACGCGGGCGCCGAGACGAAGGACGCCAAGCCGGCGAAGAAGACCTCCAAGACCACCAAGGCGGCCAAGGCCAAGACGGCGAAGCCGAAGACGGCGGGCTAGTCCCGTCCACCCGCCGCCCGCAGCCACGTCCGGCGCTGCGGGCGGCGCGGTGCGTCCAGGGTCAGGAGGCGGTGACCGCCACCTTGAGCCAGCCCGGGCTGCGCCGGTCGAACTCGCGGTAGCCGGTCAGCACGTCGGTCAACGGCTCGTGCTGGGTGAGCATCCGCCGGGTGTCGACCGCGCCCTGCTCCACCATGGACAGCAGCCGCGGGATGTACCGCGGATGGTTCCCGTTGCCCATGTTGACCTTCAGGTTCCGGTTCATCGCCGTGCCGAGCGGGAAGAACCGGTCGGTACGCGGATACACCCCGACGATGCCGAGCGTGCCGGCCTTGGCCAGGCTCTCCACCGCCCACTCCCCCGCCTGGGCGGGCGCGTCACCCGGCTCCCACTGGCCGTCGTGCGCGTTGGTCACCGGCGCGATGGCCCGCAGCTCGGCGCGGTGCTCCTCGGCGTGCGCCCGGGCGTCGGCCGCGGCCGGACCGGACCTCGCGCTCTCCGCGTCGACGCCGACCGCGTCGATCGCCCGGTCCGGACCCGCGCCGAGCGTCAGCTCCAGCAGCGCCTCGACGGGGTCCTCCCGGTCGAAGTCGACGATCTCGGCGCCGAGGGCACGCGCGCGTTCCAGGCGGTCCGGGTGGTGGTCGACGGCGATCACCCGGCCGGCACCCCGCTGGAACGCCGACAGGATCGCGAACTGGCCCACCGGCCCGCAGCCGAAGACGGCCACCACGTCGCCGTCCGAGACGTTGGCGATCACGGCGCCGAAGTAACCCGTCGGGTAGATGTCGGACAGCGCGATCGCCTGGTCGTCGGAGACCGCGTCCGGCAGCGTGAACATGTTGGTGTGCGCGCACGGCACCCGGACGTACTCGGCCTGGGTCCCGTCGAACGAGCCGGTCGAGGCGGGCGAGCCGTAGGACGCCGTCCCGGACCGCCGGCCGGCGGGGTTGATCTCGTCGCACTGGGCGAAGTATCCGGCGCGACAGTAAACGCAACTGCCGCAGCCGAGCACGGCGGAGAGCAGCACCCGCTCGCCGGCCACGTGGTTGCGGACGCCCCGGCCGACCTCTTCGACCACACCGACACCTTCGTGCCCGAGGATCGTCCCCGGCCGCATGCCGGGCACCGTGCCACGGACGAAGTGCAGGTCGGTGCCGCAGATGGCGGCGGTGGTGACCCGTACGACCGCGTCGGTCGGCGTATCGAGCTTGGGTTCGGCCACGTTGTCCAGGCGCAGGTCGCCCACACCGTGGAAGACGACGGCTCTCATCGTCGACCGCCTCTCGATTCGAGGATCGGGGCGGGCCGGCGGCATCACGTCGACGGGCGATGCGCGCGGACCCGTCCCCTCCACCATCGCACGGCCCGCGCGCGGCCGCGGCGGATTACGGCACCCACCAGCCGAGGGTGACGCCGTCCGGGTCGTAGCGGCGGCGGACCTGGGCGAGCCGCTCGCGGATGTCGTCGGGCCAGCACGCGGCGACCCGTTCCGGCGTGATCGGCTGGGCCAGGACGTTGGGGTTGTTCACCGCGGAGATCCACGGAGCGGCGACGGTGTCCCAGCGGGCGGCCGCGGCCGGCACGGCGGTGGCGAAGAGCTCCGGCTGCGCCGACACCAGCGCGACCACGTAGTCCGACCCGCGGCCACCGACGGCCGAGCCGCCGGGCACGTCCCGGCTGGTGGCGCCCCCGAGGTGCCGCCACTCGGCCGCGAAGAACGGCGAGTCCACCGCGTCCGGGCCGGCGAGGTCCAGGAACGCGGTCGCCAGGCCCTGGTCGGCCCGATCGATCATCGTGCCGTGCACGTACGCCGGGATCGGGTCGGTGGGGTCGTTATGGATCCGGCCCATTTCGGTGGTCGGCAGCTCCCCGAGCATGTCGAGGTAGACCGGCGCGGCGGCCCGCAGCGGCGCCACCAGCCGCTCCCCCTCGGCCGGGTCGCCGGGGAACGCGAACCGCACGCCCAGCAGCTTCCGGCCCCGCATCGGCTCGGGCACGTTCGGCAGCGGCGGGAACGCGACGGCCTGCACGCTGGTGGTCACCCGGTCGTCGGCGCCGTCGGTCCAGTCGACCCAGGCCCGCAGCATGCGGTCGATGTCGGGAGTGTCCACGAAGAACGATCCACCATAGACAGACGTCAGCTCGACCAGCCTGACCCGCACCTCGGTCACGACGCCGAGCCCGAACTTGCCGCCGCGCAGCGCCCAGAACAGGTCCGGGTTGGTGTGCTCGTCGGCTTCGACGACCTCGCCCTCGCCGGTGACGACCGTGAAACCCACCACGTAGTCGGAGCTGAAGCCGTGGCTGCGGGCCAGCGGACCCATGCCGCCGCCGAGCAGGTAGCCGACCGCGCCGACGAGCGGGGAGGAACCGGTGATCGGGGCCAGCCCGTACGCGGCCGCCGCGTCGACCACCGCCTTCCAGCGCACGCTGGCGCCGATCGCCGCGGTCCTGGTCTCCGGGTCCACGTGCAGGTGGTCGAAGCGGGACGTGTTGAGCAGCAGCCCCGACTCGATCTCCAGCTCGGCGCCGTGCCCGGTGCCCTGCACCGAGATCCGCATGCCTGCCTCGCGGGCGTACCGCACCGCCGCCACCACGTCCGCGACCGACGTGGCCGTCGCGACCAGTTCCGGCCGCGGGTCGAAGGCGAGGTTGAAGCCCGCCACGGCCGCGGCGAAGCCCTCGTCACCGCGCTCGAGAACCGGTCCGCCGACCTTGCCGGCGAGTGTGGAAGTCATCGTGTGGATCCTTTCCCCGTGTGTTTCAGTCGGCCCTGGGTGGGCCGAGCAGTCCGATCTCCGTGACGTCGAGCGAGGCCTGCAGCTCGCGCATCACGATGTCGTCGATCTCGCGGCGGTCCCGCATGGCGGTGACGGCCAGCCGCTCGTGCTCGAGCACGCCGAGCCGCAGCCGCCGCTCGAGCTGCTCGGCGCTGGTCAGCTCCGAATGCCCGTCGCCGCTGCGGGCCTCGCTGACGGCCAGCTCGTAGTCGCCCCGGACCCGTTCGGTCATGTAGGCCGGTGCGGACAGCGAGCGCGCCACCGCGGGCAGCGCGGCCAGCCCCGCCTCGGCCGCCCGGATCCGGGCGTGCCGGGCCTCGTCGCGCCGGGCGTTGTCGCCGGACAACCCGGCCCACCGCACCACCATCGGCAAGGTGAGCCCCTGCACGAGGATCGTCGTCAGGATCACCACCGAGGTGACGAAGACGATCAGGTCCCGATCCGGGTACGGCGTGCCGTCGGAGAGCATCGACGGGACGGCCAGCGCGGCGGCCAGCGAGACCGCGCCGCGGAAGCCGGCCCAGCCGTACGCCGTGCGTACCTTCCAGTTGAGCCGGCGGGTGCGCTGGATCGAGCGGCGGTCGAACAGCCGGATGAGCCCGGCTGCCGCGTGGATCCAGACGATCCGGGTCACGATCACGACGGCCGCCGCCGCGAACGCGATGCCCACCGCCTTGCCCATCTGGTCGTTGTCGATCCGCCGGGCGGCGGCCGGGATCTGGAGGCCGACCAGCACGAAGAGGCTGCCGTTGACGATGAACGTCGAGAGGCTCCAGAAGGCGAAGGCCTGCACCCTCGACCGGGCGCGGATGACCCGCGGGCCGGCGTACGAGTGGACGAGCCCGACCACCACGACGGCGACCACCCCGCTGGCGTGGATCTGCTCGCCCACGAAGAACGCCGCGAACGGGGTGAGGATCGACAGGCCGCCCTCGCGCAGCGGGTCGTCGATCCGCCGCCGGATCCAGATGAACAGGGCGCCGGTGACCAGTCCGGCGATCACCCCACCGACGATCGACCAGATCAGGTCGCCGGTGATCGCCAGCAGCGAGGGCGAGGTGTCGTCGACCAGCATGCTGACGGCGACCGCGAACAGCACCAGCGCGGTGCCGTCGTTGATCAGGCTCTCCGCGCGCAGGGTGGTGAGGTTCCGCCGGGGCATCCGCTTGGCCAGGCCGGCGACCGCGGCGGCGTCCGTCGGCGCCAGGACCGCGCCCAGGATCCAGGCGGAGGCCGACGCGACACCGATCGCCTGCAGGGAGTAAGACAGGACGACCATGGTTGCGATGACCAGCCCGATCGCGGACAGCAGGATCACCCGGATGTTGGCCCGGATCTCCCGCAGGCTGGTGTTGAGGCTCTCCCAGTAGAGGATGCCGGGCAGGAAGATCACCAGGACCGCGGCGGCGGGCAGCCGCACGTCGGAGAGTTGCGGGATGAGCGCCAGCAGGCCGCCCATGACGAGCAGCAGGACGGGCGGCGCGACGCTGTAGCGCCGACCGATGGTGGTGCCGACGATGACCGTCGCGCCCAGGGCGACGACCACCAGCAACCCTTCCAGCACCGCTTCACCCCCGTGTTCGCGGCTGGACCACCACCAGCATGCCGCGAACACCCCGGTCAGCAGGTGTGATCTAGGTCGTGTCCCTGCGCAGGTGGGGGTGGACGAGCTTCAGGGACAGCCAGGCGGTGGCCACCCCGATGATCACGCCGATCACGGTGTCGACGAGGCGCAGGATGGGCTGCTGCCACGGGTCCACCGGGCTGATCGCGGCCACCACCAGCACCACGGCCGTGGTGATCGCCGCCGTGGTCGCGTCGCCGCGCCGGCCGGTCAGCAGCCCGACCAACGACGAGACGCCGATCAGTAGCCCGAAGGCCCAGAGATGGAAAGGAAGGAAGACGAGATAGACGAGGCAGATGACGAAGCTGACGAGGGTGGCGGACATCCGCGAGACGCCGGCCGCGAGGCTCTCCTGGAACGTCGCCCGGTTCACGAAGATCGTCGAGAGCGCCGCCCACATCCCGCCGAGCAGGTCGCTGTCGCGACTGTCGATGTAGACGCGGGTGAACGCCTCGCTGGCCAGCCAGAAGGCCAGCACGCAGGACAGCCCCAGCACCGCGCTCTCGACGAGCGCCACCCGCACCGGTGGCCGCGCCATTTTCGCAGGCTACCGCCGCGAACCCCTACGAGGTCGGGGTTTCCGGGATCTCGACGTCTACTGTGGTCTGCTCGCGCAGGGCGGTGCTGACCGTGCAGTGCTTCTCGTGCACCCGCTCGGCGACCGACCGGAACACGGCCTCCGCCTCGGCGTCGTCCTTCGGCAGCGTCACGTCGTACGTCATGGTGATCGACCCGAGCTTGTTGGGCTTGACCCGTTCGGCGTCCAGCGTCGCGGCGAGCCGGGTCAGCCGGTGGCCGCGCTGCGCGGTCAGGGGCTCGACGGTGACGATGTTGCACCCGCCGAGCGCCGCCAACAGCAACTCGACGGGGGTGAAGTCGGTGCCGTCCGACAGCCCGAAGCGGATCTCGGCGCCGCGTCCGTTGCGGGCGACGTAACCACCGTCGTCGGTGCGCTCGACCTCTACGTTGTAACCCATCTCTTGATCATGCCACTGCCGAGCGGGCCGGGTCAGCCGTGGGCCTTGCCCCGCCCGCCCGGACCGGTCTTCTTCCGGGGCTTGACCGTCACCGAGATCGGGCTGCCCTCGAAGCCGAACTCCTCGCGCAGCTTCCGCTCGACGAACCGCTGGTAGCCCGGGTCGAGCAGGCCCGTGGTGAACAGCACGAACCGCGGCGGCCGGCTGCCCGCCTGGGTGGCGAAGAGCACGCGGGGTGCCCGCCCGCCGCGGACCGGGTGCGGGGTCTCCTGCACCAGCGCGGCCAGCCACTGGTTGAGCTGGCCGGTCGGCACCCGGGTCTCCCAGGACGCCAGCGCCTTGCGCAGCGCGGGGGCCAGCTTGTCGACCGCCCGGCCGGTCTTGGCCGAGATGTTGACCCGGATCGCCCACGGGATCCGCTTGAGCTCGCGGTCGATCTCCTTCTCGAGCTGGTAGCGCCGGTCGTCGTCGACTAGGTCCCACTTGTTGAAGGCGATGACCAGCGCCCGGCCGGCCTCGACCACCATCGTCAGGATCCGCTGGTCCTGCTCGCTGATCGGCTCGGCCGCGTCGAGCAGCACGACGGCCACCTCGGCGGCCTCGATCGCGCCCGCGGTGCGCAGCGACGCGTAATATTCGGTGCCGCTCGCGGTGCTGACCCGCTTGCGCAGCCCGGCCGTGTCGACCAGCTGCCAGGTCTCACCGCCGATGGCGACCAGCGAGTCGACCGGGTCGACAGTGGTGCCCGCGACCGAGTCGACGACCGCGCGCTCCTCCTTGGCCAACTTGTTGAGCAGCGAGGACTTGCCGACGTTGGGCCGGCCGACCAGCGCCACCCGGCGCGGGCCCTGCGGGGCGTCGTCGTCGATCGGCGGCGCGGGCTCCGGCATCGCCGCGAGGATCAGGTCGAGCAGGTCGCCGGAGCCCCGGCCGTGCAGCGCCGAGACCACCTGCGGCTCACCGAGGCCGAGCCCCCAGAGCGAGACGGCCTCCATCTCGATCGCGTTGTTGTCGGCCTTGTTGGCGACCAGGATCACCGGCTTGTTGCTGCGGCGGAGCATCCGCACCGCGGCCTCGTCGACGTCGGTCGAGCCGACCGTGGCGTCGACCACGAACAGCACCACGTCGGCGGTCTGCACGGCGATCTCGGCCTGCATGGCGATGGCCTTGGCCCGGTCGCGGGCGTCGGGCTCCCAGCCGCCGGTGTCGACGACCGTGAACTGCCGGCCGTTCCACTGGGCGTCGTAGGGCACCCGGTCGCGGGTCACGCCCGGGGTGTCCTCCACCACGGCCTGCCGGCGACCGATGATCCGGTTGACCAATGTGGACTTGCCCACGTTGGGCCGGCCGACGACGGCGACGACCGGAACGGGGCCGGTGTCGGTCCCGGTGATGTCCACATCGGACACCTCAGGATAGGGCGACGTCATGCCGTCACCATGGCACGCAGCCGCGCGACCGCCTCGTCGATGCCCATCGCCGTGGTGTCGAGCACCACCGCGTCGGCCGCCTGCTGCAGCGGGTCGGCCGCCCGGGTGGAGTCGAGCGTGTCGCGGCGCAGCAGGTCGGCGTGGGTGTCGTCGACGGACGCGGCGGTCTCCAGCGAGCGGCGCTTGGCGCGCGCGTCGGCGGAGGCGGTCAGGTAGACCTTGAGGTCGGCGTCGGGCGCCACGACCGCGCCGATGTCGCGGCCCTCGACCACGATCCGGCCGGCCGCCTCGATCAACGCACGCTGCTGCCCCACCAGTAGCTGCCGCACCGCGGGCACGGCCGCCACCGCGGACACCGCGGCGGTCACCTCCGGGCCCCGGATGTCGGCGTCGACGTCGACCCCGTCGGCCCGCACGTGCGGAGCCACCGGGTCGGTGCCGATCGCCAGGTCGAGCTCGCCGGCCACCTTCGTGATCCCTTCCAGGTCGGCCAGGTCGACGCCGTAGCGCAGCACCGCCCAGGTCACCGCCCGGTACATCGCGCCCGTGTCGAGGTATTGCGCCCCGAGCGCGGACGCCAGCCGCCGGGAAACAGTGGATTTGCCGGAACCCGACGGGCCGTCCACGGCCACCACACACCGACCGTTAGCCAACTCGTCTGCCACCGTTCCTCCTCGCCGTCAGCACCTATTCTGCCTGGTCGGGCAGAATCACTCGCCGACGGCCTTGAACAGTGCCCCGACCTCGGCGTTCGTGAGGCGCCTGGTGCGACCCGGTTTGAGGTCGCCGAGGCGGATCGGGCCGATCGCGGTGCGGACCAGCCGGTTGACCGGGTGGCCGACGGCGTCCATCATCCGCCGGACGATCCGGTTGCGGCCCTCGTGGATCACGATCTCGATCTGCGCCGACCGGGCGAACGCGTCGACCAGCCGGAACTTGTCGACCTTGGCCGGGCCGTCCTCGAGCTCGACGCCGCTGAGCAGCGTCCGGCCGACGGCCCGGGGCAGCGGGCCCGGCACCTCCAGCACGTAGGTCTTCGGCACCCCGAACGAGGGATGCATCAGCTTGTGCGCCAGCGAGCCGTCGTTGGTCAGCAGCAGCAGGCCCTCGCTGTCGGTGTCGAGCCGCCCCACGTGGTAGACCCGCTGGTCGACCCGGTTGAGGAACTCGTCGAGCGCGGTGCGCCCCTTCTCGTCGGCCATGGTCGAGACCACGCCGCGGGGCTTGTTGAACGCCAGGTAGACGAGGTTCTGGTCGACGATCAACCGCTGCCCGTCGACGTAGATCTCCGCGGTGTCCGCGTCGACCTTGTCACCGAGCTGGGCGACCTTGCCGTCGACCGTCACCCGGCCACGGAAGATCAGGTCCTCACAGGCCCTGCGGGACCCCACACCGGCGCTGGCCAGCACCTTCTGCAGGCGCTCAGCGTTCGCCATCTGCCACCTCGTCGACATCGTCCGGAAGGAACGGCGCCAGGTCCGGGAGCTGGTCGACCGTGTCGAGTCCGAGCTTCTCCAGGAACAGCGTCGTCGTCCGGTAAAGGTACGCGCCCGTCTCCGGCTCCGTGCCGGCCTCCTCCACCAGACCGCGCGCGGTGAGGGTACGCACGACGCCGTCGCAGTTCACACCCCGGATGGCGGAAATCCGGCCACGGGTGACGGGCTGCTTGTAAGCGATCACCGCGAGCGTCTCCAGGGCAGCCTGGGTGAGCCGCACCGACTGCCCGTCGAGGACGAACTTCTCGACATAGGCGGCGTACTGCGGCCGGGTGTAGAGCCGCCACCCACCAGCGGCGCGCCGCAGCTCGAACCCGTGCCCAGCCGAGGTGTAGCCGGCCGAGATCGACTCCAACGCCGCCTGCACCCGCTCGGTAGGCAGTTCGAGCACCTGAGCCAGCACGATCTCCTGCACGGGCTCGTCGACGACAAGCATGATCGCCTCCAGGGCGCCACGCAGCTCGTCCTCGTCGATGGCCGGAACAACAACATCGGCATCGGATACGCGCGACGGTGCGGGAGTGGCGACCTCGGCCGCACTGCGGTCCGTGGTGGTGCCGGGGTCGGCCTCCTCGGCCAGGTCGACCAGATCGGCGGCGTCGGGCGGCGCCTCGGGCAGCTCGGCCGCGACCACCGGATCCTGCTCCTCGGGCGCGGTCACCTCCTCGGCGTCCCCGATGGCCTCGGCAGCCTCGATCGTGTCGGCCTCGGCGGCGAGCTCGGGCTCCTCCGCGGGCTCCGGCTCCGGCGCCCCTTCCGACTCCGTCACCCCTTCGGGCTGCGGGCGGGGGCGTTCCCATGGGGGTACCCAGGCCGCTGCCTGTTCGGCGAGGGATGCCTCGCGGCCCGGGTCGGCGCCGCCGCGCTCCGTCACTGGTCCTGCTCCTTAGCCTCTTCTTCGGCGGCCGGCTTTTCCGGTGTGCCGGCGTACTCGTCGACCTTCAGCTCGCCCACCGCGTCGCCGCCGATCCAGCGGACCGTCAGCTCGCCCAGGGCCTGCACCTGCTCGAAGCCGATCAGGTTCTCCCGGTAGAGCTCCAGCAGCGCCAGGAACCGGGCGACCACCTCGAGCGTGCTCTCGCAGTCGATCGTCAGCACCTGGAAGGTCGCCGTGCCCGAGCGCCGGATCCGGTCGCGCAACAGCACCGCGTGCTCGCGAACGCTGACCTTGACGTCGTGGATGTGCGCGATCGACACCGTGGGCGGAGCCGCTTTGGGGGTCATCGCCCTGATCGCGAGTTTCAGCAGCCGGTCGGCACCGATCCCGAGGACGAGCTCCGGCAGCGCCTCCGCGTACCGCGGCTCCAGGGAGACCGCCCGCGGGTAGCGGCGGGCGCCCTCCTGCTCGAGCAGCTGGATGTGGGCGGCCGCCTCTTTGAACGCCTTGTATTGCAAAAGTCGGGCGAACAGCAGGTCGCGGGCCTCCAGCAGGGCCAGGTCCTCTTCGTTCTCGACCTGGGCCGCGGGCAGCAGCCGGGCCGCCTTGAGGTCGAGCAGGGTGGCCGCGACGACCAGGAACTCGCTGGCCTCGTCGAGCGGCCAGTCGTCGCCCATCGCGCGGATGTAGGCGATGAACTCGTCGGTCACCGTGCTCAGCGCCACCTCGGTGACGTCGAGCTTGTGCTTGCCGATGAGCTGGAGCAGCAGGTCGAACGGGCCGGTGAAGTTGGCCAGCCGCACGGTGAACCCGGTCGCGGGCGCCGCGTCGGGCGTCAACGCGTCAGCCGGGACCGTCCCCTCGACAACAACGGGGGCCGCATCGGGTTCACTCACCGTTCGACCGTAGTCCACCGCTGTAACGGCGCTGTTCACGCCCACACCTCACGCACCATCGGCACCGGCAGAGCGCCGGCGGGACTGAAGATCAGCGCTCAGCTTGCGCGGCGATGACCTCTCGGGCGAGCTGGCGGTAGTTGCGGGCACCGGACGACGCCGGGTCGAGCGTGGTGATCGGCGCACCGGCCACGGTCGACTCGGGGAACTTGACCGTCTTGGTGATCACGGTCTGGTAGACCTTGTCGCCGAACGCCTCGACCACCCGCTGGAGCACCTGACGGCAGTGGGTGGTGCGGCTGTCGTACATGGTGGCCAGAATGCCTTCGAGCTCGAGGTCGAAGTTGAGCCGCTCGCGCACCTTGTCGATGGTGTCGAGCAGCAGGGCCACACCCCGCAGGCTGAAGAACTCGCACTCCAGCGGGATCAGCACGCCGTGTGCCACGGTCAGCGCGTTGATCGCGAGCAGGCCGAGCGACGGCTGGCAGTCGATCAGGATGTAGTCGTATTCCTTGCGGACCGAGCGCAGCACCCGGGCCAGCGCCATCTCGCGCGCGACCTCGTTGACGAGCTGGATCTCGGCGGCCGACAGGTCGATGTTGGCCGGCAGCAGGTGCAGCCCCGCGACGTCGGTCTTGATCAGCACGTCTTCGGCCATGACGTCGTCCTGCATCAGCAGGTTGTAGACCGACAGGTCGAGGTTGTGCGGGTTGACGCCGAGGCCGACGGAGAGCGCGCCCTGCGGGTCGAAGTCGACGAGCAGCACCTTGCGGCCGTATTCGGCCAGCGCGGCGCCGAGGTTGATGGTCGACGTGGTCTTGCCCACGCCACCCTTCTGGTTGGCCAGCGCGATGATCCGCGCCGGGCCGTGCCGATCGGTCGGCATCGGCTCGGGGATCGGCTTGCGCATCGTGTAGGCGGCCGGGTCGGCCGGGCCGAGCTCAGCACCGAGGTCCAGAGCGGACTGCTGCTCACGGAGCTGCGAGGTCCATGCCTCGGCACGGTCACCGTTGCCAGCCATGTCCCTGCCTACCCCCTCCCGACGAGCGTCCCCACGCCGGAGCCCCGACTGTACGCCACGTCCCACCGGCCCCGGGTGCACCATATCGGCGTGTCGACACGCCAAGAAGCGGGTGTCAGCTATGTGCCCGCGGGTGTGCGGTGGCGTAAACCTCGCGCAACCGCTCCACCGTGACCAACGTGTATACCTGCGTCGTGGTCACGGACGCGTGCCCGAGCAGTTCCTGCACCACCCGAACGTCGGCCCCACCGTCGAGCAGATGCGTGGCATAGGAATGCCGCAACGTGTGCGGCGACACGGCCCGCGCGCCTTCAACCGGCAGCCCGGCGGCGGCCGCGGCCTTGCGCAGAATCGCCCACGCACTCTGCCGCGACAACGGCCCACCGCGCGCGTTGAGAAACACCGCCGGCCCGCGCGCGGCGAGCCCCGGACGAGCCCGCACCAGATAGGCGTCCAACGCGGCCCGGGCATACCCACCGACCGGAACGATCCGCGTCCGCCCGCCCTTGCCGTGCAAAGTGGCCGAGCCACTTTCGAGGTCGAGGTCGTCGACCGCAGCGCCGACGGCCTCGGAGATCCGCGCCCCGGTGCCGTAGAGAAACTCGAGCAGGGCCCGGTCGCGCAGCTCCAACGGCCCGTCACCGCTGACGGACTCGAGCAGCCGCAGCACCTCGTCGACTTCGAGCGCCTTGGGCAGCCGCCGCGGCAGGCTGGGCGGCTTCACGTCCCGGCTGACGTCGTCGGCTGCCAGCCCCTCGCGCACGGCGAACTTGTGCAGCCCCCGCACGGCGGAGGTGGCCCGCGCCGCGGACGCGGCGGACAGCGGCGGATGCTCGCCATCGCCGTCGCGCAAGGCGGCGACGTGCCCGGCGATCTCGGCCGGCGTGGCCGACGCGAGGTCGGTCACCCCACGCCCGGCCAAGGTCGAAAGATAGCGATCGAGATCACGCCGGTACGAAGCCAGCGTGTTCCCGGACAGCCCACGCTCGACGGTCAGGTGGTCGAGATAGACCCGCACCGCCCGCCGCAGGGCCGGTGCGGGCTCAGGCGGCGGCGCCGGTGACGGTTGGGCGTCACCGGCGCCGGGCGTCGCGTGCGTCGCGGTCAGGCCAGCGCCTCCGCGAGCGGCAGGTGCTTCATGCCGTGCGCCTCCGCGACCGGGCCGTAGGTGACCTGGCCGTCGTAGGTGTTCAGGCCCAGGGCCAGCGCCGGGTCGCGGCGCAGCGCGTCGCGCCAGCCGCGGTTGGCGAGCTCCAGGGCGTACGGCAGCGTGACGTTGGTCAGCGCGTAGGTGCTGGTGTGCGGCACCGCGCCGGGCATGTTGGCCACGCAGTAGAACATCGACTCGTGGACCTTGTAGGTCGGATCCGCGTGCGTCGTCGGGCGCGAGTCCTCGAAGCAGCCGCCCTGGTCGATCGAGATGTCGACGAGCACCGAGCCCGGCTTCATCCGGCTGACCAGCTCGTTCGAGATGAGCGTCGGGGCCTTGGCGCCCGGCACCAGCACCGCGCCGATCACCATGTCTGCGTCGAGCACAGCGCGCTCGACCTCGTACGCGTTGGAAGCGACGGTCTGCAGGTGGCCCTGGTAGATCGCGTCCGCCTGGCGCAGCTTGTTGATGTTGCGGTCGAGGAGCAACACCTCGGCCTGCATGCCGAGCGCTATCGCGGCCGCGTTCATGCCGGAGACGCCGGCGCCGATCACGACGACCTTGGCCGCGTACACGCCGGAGACGCCGCCCATCAGGATGCCTCGGCCGCCGCCCTGGCGCATCAGCGTGTACGCGCCGACCTGGGGCGCGAGCCGGCCCGCGACCTCGGACATCGGGGCGAGCAGCGGGAGCGCGCGGTCGGCGGTCTCGACGGTCTCGTACGCGATGCCGGTGACCTTGCGGTCGATCAGCGCGTCGGTGCACTCCTTGGACGCGGCGAGGTGCAGGTAGGTGAAGAGCACCTGGCCCGGGCGCATCCGGTGGTGTTCCTCGGCGATCGGCTCCTTGACCTTGAGCACCAGGTCGGCGGTGCCCCAGACCTCGTCCGGCCCGGGCAGGATCGTCGCACCGGCCGCGGCGAACTCGTCGTCCGTGATGGACGAGCCGAGCCCGGCACCGGACTCGACGAAGACCTCGTGACCCGCGCGGGCGAACTCGTGGACGCCTGCCGGCGTGATCGCCACGCGGTACTCGTGGTTCTTCACCTCGCGTGGGATTCCGACCTTCACATCGACACCTTCTCTCCCGCGTACGCCCAGTCACCGTTGACCGGGTCGTCTCCCGCGTCGGCGGCGAGTCTAGGGTGCCCCGGATCGCGGGGACACACCCGCTCACCAGCGGACGCGCATTCAGTATTGCCCGCCGTTCGTGATCACCACACGAGGGCCGAAACAAGGGCCCCCTGTGACACAGGAGGCCCTTGCCGAAACTCAGCGCACCAGCGGAGTGTCCGGGTCGCGCAACGGGCGCCAGTCCTCGTCGCGGGCCCGGGCCGTGGCGAGCAGGCCGGCGACCGCCGCCGCGTTGGTGATCTCACTGCGCAGCGCCATCGCCACCGCCTCGTCCAGCGGCACCCATTCGACCGTGATCTCGGCCTCCTCGTCGGAGCGCTGGAACCGCTCCGCCTCGGGGATCGACGACAGGCCACGCGCCAGGAAGACCCGGATCAGCTCGTCCGAGAAGCCTGGCGACGTGTGCAGGTCGACCAGCAGGTCGAGCCGCTCGCACCGCAGGTCGGCCTCCTCGGCCAACTCGCGGTCCGCGGTGCTGGTCGGCGCCTCGCCGGCCACGTCGACCAGGCCGGCCGGCAGCTCCCACATCGTCTTGCCGACCGGGTGGCGGTACTGCCGGACCAGCAGCACCCGCCCCTCGTCGTCGAGCGGCACCACGCCCACCGCGCCGACGTGCCGCACGTAGTCGCGGTCTGCCTGGCCACCGCCGGGCATGGTGACCCGGTCGGTGACCACGCTGAAGATCTTGCCGTGGAACCGCTCGACCCGGTCGAGCACCGCGTACGCGTGCAGCGAGGTCATGACGACGCCGTCGCGCTGGCCCGCCCGTTGCTGGCCAGCTCCGGCTCGGCGTCGGCCGTGAGCTGGTCGACCGGCAGCTGGTCGGCCAGCGAGTACGTGACCGCCGCCTTCACGAACGCCGCGAACAGCGGGTGCGGCCGGGTCGGTCGGCTCTTCAGCTCCGGGTGCGCCTGGGTGGCCACGAAGAACGGGTGCAGCTCCCGGTCGAGCTCGACGAACTCGACGAGCCGGCCGTCCGGCGAGGTGCCGCTGATCGACAGGCCGGCCTTGGTCAGCGCGTCCCGGTAGGCGTTGTTGACCTCGTAGCGGTGCCGGTGCCGCTCGGACACCTCGGTGGTGCCGTAGGCCTCGGCGACCAGCGAGCCCGGCGTCAGCTTGGCCGGGTAGGCGCCCAGCCGCATCGTGCCGCCCAGGTCGCCCTTGCCGGCGACGATCTGCTCCTGGTCGGCCATCGTCGCGATCACCGGGTGGCCGGCGGTCTCGTCGAACTCCAGCGAGTTGGCGTCGGCGAGCCCGGACAGGTTGCGGGCCACGTCGATCGTCATGCACTGGAGCCCGAGGCACAGGCCCAGGGTCGGGATGCCGTTCTCGCGGGCGAAGTGCGCCGCGCCGATCTTGCCCTCGATGCCGCGGACGCCGAAGCCGCCGGGGATCACGATGCCGTCGACACCGGCGAGTGCGGCGGCCGCGCTCTGCGGGGTCTTGCAGTCGTCACTGGGCACCCACCGGATCTGCACGCGGGCGGTGTGGTGGAAGCCGGCCGCGCGGATCGCCTCGGTCACCGACAGGTAGGCGTCCGGCAGGTCCACGTATTTGCCGACCAGCGCCACGGTCACCGTGTGCTTCGGGTGGTGCACGCGCTCCAGGAGCTCGTCCCACGCGGCCCAGTCGACGTCACGGAAGGACAGGCCGAGCCGGCGCACGACGTACGCGTCGAGACCCTCGCGGTGCAGCACCTTCGGAATGTCGTAGATGCTCGGCGCGTCCGGGGCGGCGATGACCGCCTCCCGGTCGACGTCGCAGTACAGCGACAGCTTGTGCTTGAGCTTCTCCGGGATCTCCCGGTCGGAGCGGCAGACGAGCGCGTCGGGCTGGATACCGATGTTGCGCAGCGCCGCGACCGAGTGCTGGGTCGGCTTCGTCTTGAGCTCGCCCGACGGCGCCAGGTAGGGCACCAGCGAGACGTGCAGGTAGAAGCAGTTGTCCCGGCCCACCTCGTGGCGGACCTGCCGGATCGCCTCGAGGAAGGGCAGCGACTCGATGTCGCCGACCGTGCCGCCCACCTCGGTGATCACCACGTCCGGGGTGCGGCCCTCGTCGTCGGGGTCGCCCATCGCCCGGATCCGGGCTTTGATCTCGTTGGTGATGTGCGGAATCACCTGCACGGTGTCGCCGAGGTACTCGCCGCGGCGCTCCTTGGCGATCACGTCCGAGTAGACCTGGCCGGTGGTGACGTTCGCCTTCCCGGACAGGTCGCGGTCGAGGAAACGCTCGTAGTGGCCGACGTCGAGGTCCGTCTCCGCGCCGTCCTCGGTGACGAAGACCTCACCGTGCTGGAACGGGTTCATCGTGCCCGGGTCGACGTTGAGGTAGGGGTCCAGCTTCTGCATCACGACCCGGAGGCCGCGCGCGCTCAGCAGATTGCCGAGGCTGGAGGCGGTGAGGCCCTTGCCGAGCGAGGAGGCGACACCCCCGGTGACGAAGATGTGTTTGGTCAGCCGTCCTGATGGGGCCAAGGCCTGCTCCCGTGGTCGTTTGTCAAGGTCGAGATCATGCGATCCACGGGATTCCACGGTAACACGTCGTCGCGGTCATGCCGCGCCGACACCCTCCGCGTCGACCTGCGGGGCCGGCTGCGCCGGCCTCGTGAAGTCGCTCGCGTGATCGAGCACACGTAGGGCGGTCAATGCCGCCATGGGGGCCACCACTGCCGCGGCCGCGCCGGCCAGGTCCAGGGCGGTCCCGCCGAGCAGGCCGCCGAGCACCACGGCGACGCCGATGCCGACCGCGCCGGCCCGGACCGACGGGTAGAGCCCGTACGCCCGGCGCAGCCCGCCCCAGTCGCGCAACAGCGCCAGCCACAGCAGCGCGGCGCCCACCACGGCCAGGAACGTCAGCGGGCTGCCGACCAGCGCGTCGAGGTTGGCCTTGCTGGCCCGTTGCAGCGTGGTGCCGCCGGTGCCGTCGCCGAGGGCCTCCACGAACCGGCCCAGGCTGCCCCGCTCGGCGGCCGGGTGGCGCACCTCGATCCAGGCGAACACCGAGGTCACGGCGACGCCGGCCACCGAGGCCGCGGCCAGCCGGCCCAGGGTGAGCCAGCCGCCCGTGGACAGCGCCGTGGCGATGCACACACCGGCCGTCAGGGCCACCGCACCGATCGGGTCCGAGCCCAGGTAGGGGCTGCCGACCAGGAACACGCCCACGCCACCGAGCACGGCCATCACGAGCGGGCGCCAGGACTTGGCGAAGCGCTGGGCGAGCACGCCGCCGCCCAACAGGACGCCGGTGAGGAAGACCCCCAGACCGACCGTGCCGACGCCGGCGTAGCGGTTGCCGTCGAGCACCGAGTAGCCCGCCACCCCGTTGAGCTGCAGCCGGGCGCCGGTGAGCAGGTCGAGGCCGACCACCGCGCCGGCGACCGTCACCACCATCGCGAGGGGCCCCAGGGTGCGCCGGAAGGCCGGCACGAGCCGGACGGCGGCGGTGCCGGCGGCCAGCACGAACACCAGCACGGCGGCGAACAGCCAGCCCGGCTGCCCGCCCCGCCACCAGGGCACCAGGTCTGCGACGAGGGCGGCCGGGATCGCCAGGGCGGACGCGAGCAGCAGGAGCTCGACGGCGTCGCTGATCGGCTTGGGGATCGACCGCTCGTCGCCGACGTGCCGCCTGGCCCGCCGCAACAGCGGCACCACGACGATCGCCAGCACCAGTTGCACCGCGGCCAGCACGCCGAAGAACCAGGTCGCGACCGAGCGCTGGGCTCCCGCCTCTCGGTCGGCGTCGGCCGGGAAGCTCACCGCGTCGGGCAGCCGCTCGGGCCGGCCGGCGACCGAGGTCGCGGGCTGGCCGACGAACCGCCGTTCGGGCAGCGGCCGGTTGAGGGTGGTCAGCGCGGTCGGTGCCAGGTCGACGAGCTGGATGTAGCCGTCGCGCCCGGTGCTCGGCGAGGTCAGCCAACCGCCGTCCCAGCCGGGGCCGTCGGCGATCGCGACGTGCAGCCGGCTGGTCTGGTCGGTGTCGGCGAGCCCGGCCACCATGACGAGCGAGTTGTCGGGACGGGCGGCGAGCACCCGGGCCAGCACGGCGTCCGCCCGGGCGGCGGCGGTCTGCCGCGCCACCGGGTCCTCGCCGCTGACGGCGCCCAGGTCGACCATGCTGAGCGTGCACTCGCTCAGCAGCTTGCGCGGGTCGTCGGGCAGTTGGGGCTCGTACGTGTCGACGCGCCCGTACGGCCGTGCGGCGGCGACCGCGGCGCCCGGCCCGACGGCGGCGGTGCAGCGCACCGACTCGGGCAGCGCGCCCGGCACGGCGCCCCAGGTCTGCGACCGCTGGTTGTACTGCACCGCCTGGCGGTCGAGATCGGGCAGGAACGCGCCGATTCCGTCCGGGCGCTGCACGTCGACGGTGAGCGGCGGGCAGGCGGCGGTGACCGGCGTGCTGCGCCGCCACCCGGCGAAGTTGCCCGCGCCCAGGGTCAGCCAGCCGTCGACGGGGCACGTGGGCTTGAGCGCCGAGCGCACCGACAGCGAGCCGATCGAGCCGTGCTCGGCCAGCCGCCACAGGTTGGGCGTGCCCTGCTCGGTGACGTCTTCCCAGCGCAGCCCGGGGATGCCGACCAGCACCACGTAGTCGGCGGAGCGCTTGGTCTCGGCGGTGGCCGGGCGGACCGACAGCGCGGCCAGGCCACCGGCCAGGGACAGCACCACGAGGACGTACGGAACGATCCGCCGGATCATGTCGGCACGAGCTCTGCGTAGATCCCCTCGAGCTGGGTGATCGTGGCTTCCTCGGTCGGCCAGGTCTTGGCGCGCTGGAACCCGCGCGCCCGGTATTCGGCGCGCTTGGTCTCGTCACCCAGCAGATCCCGGACCGCTTCCGACACGGCCGCGACGTTACCCGGTGGGACCAGCACCGCCGCGTCGCCGACCAGGTCGGGCAGCCCGCCGACGGCCGTGGCGACCAGCGGGACGCCCGCCCGCAGTGCCTCCTGGGCGAAGAGCTGGCGGGCCTCCCAGTCGCTGGTGACCACGGCCACGTCGGCGGCCTCCAGCAGGTCGGCGATGTCGCCGCGATGACCCAGCAGGGTGACCGGGGCGTGGGTGGCCGAGATCAGCGCGGCCAGCGGCAGGTAGGCGGGCCCGGAGCCCGCGACCAGCACGGCCGGGATGGGCCGGATGTCGCGCCAGGCGGCGGCCGCCTCGACCAGCACGTCGTAGCGCTTCTGCGGGTGCAGGCGGCCGACCGAGAGCACCACCGCCTGGTCGCGGTGCAGGCCGAACTCGGCGCGGACGGCGGCCCGGCCACGGCGGGGCTCGGGAAGCTCGGGCGCGGCGACGGGGGCGAGCCGGGCGTCCCGGGCGCCGAGCGCGAGGGCCCGGTCGACCAGGTCCGCGGAGGCACCGAGGCAGACGTCGGCGTTGCGGGCCACCACCCGCTCGGCGAACCGCGACGCGTAGCCGCGCAGCCGGCGGGCCAGGACCGCGTTGTGCCAGGTGACCACCAGCGGCTGGCGCGGCTTGGCGAGGACGGAGACCAGCCCGGCCCGCAGGCCGTGCGCGTGGACAACGTCGACCTCGCCGGCCAGCGCCGCGCGCAGAGCGCCGATCGCGCGGCGGTCGTTGATGGTCGGGTTGGGCGGGATCTCGACGGGAACGAACCGGGCACCGGCGGCGGTGAAGCGGAACTGCTCCTCGGTGGCGGCCGGGCCGGCCACGGTCACGGTGGCGCCGGCGGCGCTCAGGCCGCGGACGACGGAGGTGACGTGCTGGCCCACGCCGCCGGTGCTGGAGGCCAGCACCAGGCAGACGGCGCCGGTCCAGCGGTGCCCCCGTTCGGCGTCGGTCACGCCCCCACTCCCTCCCCCATGTGCGCCACGAACCGGCGCGGCAAGGCCGTCCCGGCTCGTGCGGCGATGCTATCGGGACGGTGGCCACCGTCGGTGCCGATGCAGCCGGTCCGAGCCGATCGCTGTCGGTCTTCGGTCATTCGTCGTGCGCCCGCCGTTCATTGTCCGTGATGCCGATGACCGGGTACGACGTGGACCCTCCGACCCGCTTTGCTCTGCACCCATATGCGCATCACCTGAACGAGCGTTCAGGGAGATGCGCATATGGAAGCAGAGCGTCAGCGGCGGCGCAGGCGGCGCCGGACCGCCGCGACGGCCGGGCGCACGTCGTGCCGGTCCAGCGGGTACGCGACCGCACCGAACACCAGCACCACCACGATGCCGGCGACGATGCCGTGCCAGAGCGCGGTCGGCTTGGCCGTGGCCTGCCCGCCGCTCAGCGCGTCGGCCACCGCCCAGCCGGCGGCCGCCGCCGCCGCGCCCGCCGTCAGCCCGACCAGCAGGGCGCGGTCGAAGCCCGCCAGCGCCGCGCCGCCGGCCCGCCGGTGCACCGCCAGCGTGAGCAGCACGCCGAGGACGAGCATGCCGGCCGAGTTGGCCAGGGTCAGGGCGAGCAGCCGGTGCTCGACGGAGAGGCCGGCGGCCAGCGCGAACGCGGCGACCGAGACCGTGACCCAGCCGATCGCGGTGGCGATGGCGGCCGGCCTGGGCAGGCCGCGGGCGTAGAGGGCTCGGCTGAAGATGGCGAACAGGCCGTAGCCGATCAGGCCCGGCGCGAAGCCCGCGACCGCGCCCGGCAGGCCGTCGAGCGCGAAGAACCCGCCCACCGGCTCGGCCACGGCGGCCAGGGCGGCGGCGCCGAGGCAGCTCAACAGCAGCACGCCGCGGGCGGCCGGGGCGAGCCGGTCCCGGTAGCCCGGGTGGTCGCCGGTGCTGTGCGCGGTGGCCAGCGCCGGGTAGACGGCGGTCGCCACGGGCACCGCCAGGATCGCCCAGGGCAGCAGGTAGACGGCCTGCGCGACGGTGAACACCACCGCGGCGCCCTCGGGCCCCTGGTTGGCCAGGCGCAGCGTGACCACGACCGCGACCTGCTGGAGGCCGACGGTCAGCACCCCGGCACCGGCGAGCCGGCGCGCGTGCCCGCCGGCGCCGGCCGGAAACCGCCAGATCGGGCGCCAGGACAGGCCCAGCCCGCGGACCGGGATCAGCAGGCAGAGCGAGAGCACCACGACGCCCAGCGTGGTGCCCACGGCCAGGATGAGCTGGCCGCCGACACCGACCTGGGGCACGTCGGCCCGGACGCCCTCGACGGCGGCGAACAGGCCGTAGGTCGCCGCGACCACCACGCTGGACAGCAGCGGGGCGAGCACCGGCCAGGCGAACCGGCGGTGGGCCTGGAGCACGCCGGTGAGCACGACGCCGATCCCGTAGAGCGGCAGCTGGGGCGCGAAGATCCGCAACATCAGCACGCCGGCGCCCCGGGCGGGTGCCGAGATGTCTCCGGTGAGCCCGTCGATGATGGGGCCGGCCAGCAGCACCACCGCGACGGCGAGCGGCACGAGCGCCGTGAGCGTCCAGGTGAGCAGCGCCGCCACGGTGCCGGCCTCGGTGCGCCGGTCGCCGGCCGAGACCGCGCCGGCCAGCAGCGGCACCACCAGCGCCGCGAGGGCGCCGCCCGCGACGATCTCGAAGATGATGTTGGGCACCGTGTTCGCGGTGACGTAGGCCGTGCCGAGCACGGTCGAACCGACGAACCAGCCGAGCACGGCGGTACGCCCGAAGCCGGCGACCCGGCTGAGCACGGTGAGCCCGCCGATCAGGCCGGCGGCCCGCGCGACGCGCGGGCCGGGTACCGGAGGGGGTACGGCGGTGCTGGGAGGGGTGGACGCGCTCACGACGTCAGGGGCGCCGTCCGAGCGCGTCGAGCTCGCGCAGCACCGGGGTGCGGGCGATGACCTGGGTGAAGCTGACCCGCTCGCTGGCGGCCGTCAGCCCGGCCAGGCCGGCGAGCAGCGCGGCCCGGCCGACGGGGCCGGTGCGGGCGGCCAGCGCCACGCCGAGCAGCGCGCCGAGCGCGTTGGCGCCGGCGTCGCCCAGCATGACCTCTTCGCCGAGGTCGTCCGGGAGGATGCCGGCGGCCGCGCCGAGCGGGCCGGCGACCAGGCCGCGCGCCGGGCCGGCGGCCAGTGGCGCGGCGACCAGGGCGCCGGCCTTGATCGCCCGGCCGGGGCGCAGGTCGAGCAGGTTGAACAGGTTGGCGGTGCCGGCGATGACGCCGGCGCCGAGCGCGACGTCGACCGCCGTGCCCAACCGGCCGCGACCACCGCCGCGGCGGTCGGCGGCGAGCAGCGCGCTGGCCGCGAGGGCCGCCGCGCCGACTCCGGCGATCTTGACGAGGCCGCTGGTCACCCGGCCGTCGCGCAGGGCGCCCAGGTGACCCTTGAAGCCCTTGGCCTGGTGCTCGGGCCGCCCGCCGACGAGGTCGTCGTAGAAGCCGACCGCGCCCGAGCCGAGGCCCGCCACCAGGGCCGCGCCGGCCGCCGGGGCACTGCCGGCACCGGCGGCGGCGCTGGTCGCGGCACCGACCGCGAGCGCCGGGCCGGCCGCCAGGGTGACCGTGTGGCCGCGGAAGTTGGTGCGGTGCAGCGCCTCGGCGCCGCGCAGGCCGCGGAGCGCCGCCCGCGCGATCAGCGAACCGGCGGTGGCCAGGGCCAGCGAACGGCCGCCGCTCACTGTGGCTGCTGGGGCATCATCGAGGCGGCGCCGGCACCCAGCCCGTACTGGCCGGCCTTGTTCTTGTTGATCATCTCTTCGGTGGCGAGCGCCGCGACGACCTGGCCCTGCGTGGTGTTGGTGTTGTCGATCGTGCTGATCGACTTGACCAGCGCGCCGTCACCGCGGATCGCCGCGATCACGTTGCCGTCGCTGGCGCCGTTGCCGGCCACCACCACCGCGCCCTGCTTGTCGAACTGGCTGACCATCGTGACGACGGCCTGGTCCTTCTGGACCGAGTCCTTGTCGACGTAGGGCAGCCCGGTCACGATCACCACGGCCTGCGCCTGCTCGGTCACCTTGTCCTTGCCGGCGTCCGCGTAGGAGATGTACTTGGCCTTCTCGTACGCGGTTAGCAGCGCGGTGATCTCGGCGGCGGCGGGCGGGGTGCCCTGCGTGCGGTCGAGGACGGCGCTGGCCAGCAGCGCGCTCGCGGTCTCGACCCCGTCGCTGTTGCTCGGCAGGCCGGTCGTCGAGATGTTCGGCTGCGCCGCCGACGACGCCAGGTAGAGCAGCTCCTCCGCGTTGCCGGGGACGAAGAACGAGTCCTGCACCTCGATCCGGCCGGTGATCGTCGCGCCCGCCGTGGTCAGCATCGTGCGGACCTGGTCGGCCTGGTCGCGGCCGCTCGGGAGGGTGACCATCAGGACCTTGCGGCCGGTCAGCCGGCCCGGGAGGGCGACCTGCGCCATCTCGGCCGCGAAGTCCTCCTCGCTCTTGAGCTCTTCCTGAAGGCTGGAGACCTGGTCCCGTAGCTGGGTGTTGTCCTTGCGCAGCCCGGAGACCCGCTCGTTGAGCGAGTCGGCCACCGGGCCGTTGAGCGCCGCGGTGCCGACGACCAGGCCGATGGCCAGAGCCAGGAACACCGCGGTGAGTGACACCACGTGGTACCGGAAATTGATCACGCTGTTTGCCTTCTGATTCGGTCGGGCACGCCCCGCCCTTAGCTGAAGAGCTGTCCCAGTTGGAAGACCAAATTGTTCCACCACTCGGAAAGCACGCCGAGATAGGCCTTGCCCACCGTCGAGACGGCGACCGCGGAGGCCATGGCGGAAAGGGCGCTGAGCACCAACAACAGCAGCGAGGAGCCAGAGATGCTCTGCCGGTAGAGGCGGCTGACGCCCTTGGCGTCGACCACCTTGCCACCGACCTTGAGGCGGGTGAGGAAGGTGGATGCCATCCCGCCGCGCCCCTTGTCGAGGAACTCGACCAGGTTGTTGTGGGTGCCGACCGCCACGATGAGCGTGGCGCCCTTCTCGTCGGCCAGCAGCATCGCGACGTCTTCGCTGGTCGCGGCGGCCGGGAAGGTCAGCGCGGAGAGCCCGAGCTGGTGCACCCGGGCGAGGCCCGGAGCGCGCCCGTCCGGGTAGGCGTGGACGATCACCTCGGCGCCGCAGCGCAGCACGTCGTCGGTGACCGAGTCCATGTCGCCGATGATCATGTCGGGGGTGTAGCCCGCCTCGACCAGCGCGTCGGCACCGCCGTCGACACCGATCAGAACCGGTTTGAACTCCCTGATGTAAGGCCGGAGCACGTCGAGGTCGTCCTTGTACTCGTAGCCCCGCACGACGATCAGGCAATGACGCCCGGCGATGGTGGTCTCGATCTCGGGGACCCCGACGCCGTCGAGCAGGAGATCGCGCTCCTGCTTGAGGTATTCCATCGTGTTGGCGGCGAACGCCTCGAGCTGCACGGACAGCCCTTCGCGGGCGTCGGCCATGGCCTTGGCAACGGTGTCCGTGTCCTGGCGGGTGCCGTGTGCGATCGGCTCGCCGTTGACCAGCAGCGTGTTGCCGTCGATCCGCACGGTCTCGCCCTCGCGGAGCGACTGGAAGACGCCCTCACCCAGGTCGTCGACCAGCGGTATGCCGGCCTTGACCAGGACCTCGGGCCCGAGGTTGGGGTAGCGACCGGAGATCGACGGCTTGGCGTTGAGCACGGCGGTGACACCGACCGCGACCAGCGAGTCGGCGGCCACCCGGTCGAGGTCGACGTGGTCGATCACGGCGACATCGCCTGGGCGCAGCCGCCCGACCAGACGCTTGGTCCGGCGGTCGAGGCGCGCGGTGCCGGTGATTGTGCCCGGTTCGGCGCTCCGGGTCCGGCGCAAGGTGGGTAGACGCATCGTGACCATCCTGGCATGTCCGGCGACCGAATAGCGGTCACGACATGCCTGAGCAGGGGTGCTAGCAACGGCACGCGGGGTGTTGCCAGGCTTGTGCTGGCTCTCAGCGAACCATGCGGATGCCACCCGCGGCGGTGGCCTCCGTCACACCTTGCCCTTTTGTGGTCGTGTCCGCCCACCCACGGTGTGCGACCCCTATCCCCGGCGTTCCCGGGCAGCCACCGCGAGCAGCTCTTCCGCGTGCGCGATACCCAGATCGGAGTCCGGCAAACCCGCGAGCATGCGGGCCAGCTCGCGGGCGCGCTCGGTGTCCTCCACGACCCGCACGCCGCTGGTGGTCACGGCGCCGCCGGTGTCCTTGGCGACGACCAGGTGCCGGTCGGCGAACGCGGCGACCTGGGGCAGGTGGGTCACCACCAGCACCTGGTGGGTGCGCGCCAACCGGGCCAGCCGACGGCCGATCTCGACCGCCGCCCGCCCGCCGACGCCCGCGTCGACCTCGTCGAAGACCAGCGTGGGCGGGCCGCCGGCACCGGCGAAGACCACCTCGATCGCCAGCATCACCCGGGAGAGCTCGCCGCCGGAGGCGCCCTTCTGCAGCGGCAGCGCGGGAGCGCCGGGGTGGGCCAGCAGCCGGAGCTCGACGTCGTCGGCGCCCTCGGCCGTCACGGCGCTGGCCTGGAGCACCGCCACCTCGACCCGGGAGTGCGGCATCGCGAGCCCGGCCAGTTCGACGCTGACCTGCTCGGAGAACCGGCCGGCGGCCTCCTTGCGGGCGGCGGTGACCTTGCCGGCCAGCGCGGTCACCTCGTCTTCGAGGCGCTGCCGCTCGCGGTCGAGCTCGTCGAGCAGGTCGTCGGACGTGTCGAGCTCGCCCAGCCGACCCCGGGCCCGGTCGGCCCAGGCGATCACGCCGTCGACGTCGTCGGCGTATTTGCGGGTCAGCGCCCGCAGCTCGCCGCGCCGCTCGTAGATCGTCTGGAGGCGGTCCGGGTCGGCGTCGAGGCTGTCGAGATAACCGGAGAGCTCGGCGGTCACGTCACCGATCAGCGTGGCCGCCTCGTCGAGCCGCGCCGCCAGGTCGCCCAGCTTGGCGTCGACGCCGGACTGCCCCTCGAGCGACCGCTTGGCCGCGCCGAGCAGCCCGGTGGCGTGCGGCGCCTCGTCGGCGCCGTCGCCGGCCACCGCCTGGTAGGCGGCGATCGCCGCCACCCGCAGCCCCTCGGCGTGCTCGAGCCGCTGCGCCTCGGCCTTGAGGTCGTCGTCTTCCCCGGGCTGGGGGTCGACCCGGGTGATCTCGTCGAGGCCGAGCCGCAGCAGGTCGGCCTCCTGGTTGCGCTCGCGCGCGTTGCGCCGGCGGTCGGCCAGGTCATCGGCCACCGCCCGCCACCGGGTGTAGGTCTCGCGCATCTGGCCGAGCAGCTTCTCGTGGTCGGCGCCGGCGAACCGGTCGAGCGCGGCGCGCTGCTCGGCCGGGCGGAGCAGCCGCAGCTGGTCGGACTGGCCGTGCACGGCGACCACCTGCTCACCGATCTCGGAGAGCGTCGCCACGGGCATCGACCGGCCACCGACGTGGGCGCGCGAGCGGCCCTCGGCGGTCACGGTGCGGCTGAGCAGCAACGAACCGTCGTCGTCGGGCTCGGCACCGGCGTCACTGACGCGGGTGTGGACGGTCGTCGCGACCTGACCCTTGAGCCGTAGTCGGCCCTCGACCAGCGCCCGCCCCGGGTCGGCACGGACCCGGCCGGCGTCGGCGCGCCCGCCGAAGAGCAGCCCGAGACCCGTGACCACCATCGTCTTGCCGGCGCCGGTCTCGCCGGTGATGACGTTCATGCCGCCCGCGAGAGGCAGCGTCGTGTCGTCGATGACCCCGAGCCCGGTTATCCGCAACTCTTCCAGCACAGGACACGACAGTAGTAGCGGGGTCCGACAGTTGACCAGCCGCGCCCGCGGGTCGCCGAAAGTGGTACCCCACTATGCCGGTAAACCGTTTGGCAGTCGGTTCGTCATCCGCCGTTCGTCTGGCGCTCACGGCGGGGCCGGGCTGGTTGCGGATGCTCTGGCGTTATGGCTCTGATCAGCGTCGTCATCCCGGTCTACCGGGTGGAGGCCTACCTCGCGGACTGTCTGGACTCGGTGCTCGGGCAGCCCGGCGACCTCGAGGTGGTCGCCGTCGACGACGCCTCCGACGACGGATGCGCCGCGATCCTCGCCGACTACGCGGCCCGCGACGACCGCCTGCGGGTGGTCACTCTCGCGCGCAACTCGGGTCTGGGCGCCGCCCGCAACGCCGGCCTCGCGGCGGCGACCGGTGAGTTCGTCTGGTTCGTCGACAGCGACGACTGGCTGCCGGCCGGCAGCATCGCGGCCGCCACCGAGCGGTTGCGCGCCACCGATCCCGACGTGCTGGTCCTCGGGTACGGGCGCGTCTACTCGGACGGCCGGGTGGAGACCCACCTGCCCGGGGTGGAGGCCGACGTCCGGACCGACCGCCCGGTCACCCTGGCCACCGCGCCCCGGCTCGTCGAGCACCTCTGGCTGGCCTGCACCAAGATCTTCCGGCGTTCGGCGCTGCCGGTGGCCTTCCCGACGGGCTGGTACGAGGACGTCGCGTTCGTATTGCCCGCCCTGCTGGCCGCCGAGCGGATCGTGCTGCTGGACCGGGACTGCTACGCCTACCGCCAGCGCGACCGGCAGATCACCCGTACCGTCGACGAACGGCACTTCGACGTGTTCCTCCAGTGGGACCGGGTGTTCGCGTTCATGGACGCCGATCCCGACCGGTACGCCGCCGCCCGCCCGGCCGTCTTCCGTCGGATGATCTGGCACTGCCTCCAGGTCCTCGGACACGAGCAAAGAATCGCGCGCAGCCGCCGGCGGGCGTATTTTCTACGAGTGAGCGCCCAGTACCGTCGGCACGAGCCGACCGCCGGCGCCCCGATGCCGGGTGGCAACGAGGGCGTCAAGCAGCGTCTGGTGGCCGCGGGTGCCTACAACCTCTACGAGGGCCTGATGGCCGCCTGGAACGTGCGCAAGCGGCTCTCCGGCGGCCGCCGGCCCGCCCCCGTCGCGCCCACGTCCGCACCACCGCAGCGCGAGACGGTCTCCGGTTGATCTCCGCGGCGCTGCGCGCCTCGGCGCCCGAACGGCTGGCCGGAGCGGTCGGCACCCGGGTGGTCCGGCTGGGCACCACCGCCCTCGTCGTCGCCGGCTCCGTCGACCAGCTCCGCGACGTGGCGGCCGGCCCCTTCGCGGCCGAGCCCGCCACCCGGGTCCGGGTGATGGTCGCGTACTGGCGGCACACGCCGTGGTCGGCACCGGTCGCGCCGGCCCGGCACCTGGTCCGGCACCGGGTCGCCCGCCCGCACCTGCGGCGCGGCTCGGCCGTCGTCTCGCTGCGCTACGCCAAGCCGGTGCCCCTCGGTGACGCGATCCGCACCGCGCTGACCGCGCTCGCCCCGAGCGACCCGTGGCCCCGGGCGGCGCCGGTGGTGGCCGACCCGGTGCGGTTCGACGCCACCCGGGTCAACCCGCGCGGCCGCCGCCCGGCCGCCTACCGCCCGGACGCGCCCCGACTCGTGCTCGACTCCCCCACGTTCGACGCCGCGACCCTGGCCCGGCTCCGCGGCGCCGCCACGGCCACCGTGGGGGCACGCGTCGGGCCGGCCGCGCTCGCCGCGCTGTGCGCGACCGGCGTGCTGGTCGACGCGTCCGCCGTCCCGGTGACAACCCGGGCCGCGCTCGCACCCGACCTACGGGCCGTCCTCGACGAACCTTTGCCGGGACCGGACCCGCTCGCGGTCGAGGCGCGCAGCGTGCGGCAGCGCCGGGCAGCGCTGCGCCACCACGCGGCCGGGCTCGGCGAGCCGCCGGCGGTCACCGCCATCCTGGCCACCCGCCGCCCCGAGCTGCTCGGTCCGGTGCTCGCGATGCTCGCCGCCCAGACGTACCCGCGGCTGGAGATCGTGATCTGTCTGCACGGCGTGCCCGCGCCGCCGGACCTGGCCGTGGCGCCGGCCGGCCGGCCGCACCAGCTCATCGAGGTGCCGGCCGACACCAGCTTCGGCACGGTCCTCGGGCTGGCCACCGCGCGTGCCGGCGGCACGCTGGTGACCAAGGTGGACGACGACGACACGTACGGCCCGGAGCACGTCTGGGACCTGGTGCTGGCCCGGCACTACTCCGGCGCGACGCTGGTCGGCAAGGGCAGCGAGCTCGTCTTCCTGGAGGACCGCGGCACCGTCCTGCGGCGCCGCTCGGGCGTGCCGGAGGCGTTCGGCGAGATGGTCTCCGGCGGCACGATGCTGCTCTCGAAGGGCGACCTCGAGGCGGTCGGCGGCTGGCGGCCGGTGCCCCGCTCCGTCGACCTCGGGCTGATCCAGCGCCTCAACCGGGCGGGCGGCACGATCTACCGCACGCATCCGCTGGGCTACGTCTACCACCGGCGGGCCACCGGACACACCTGGGACCCGGGCGAGGACTACTTCCTGCGCAACTCGTCGGCCACCTGGCCGTCGATCCCGCCGGACGCCTTGGCCTAGATTTTGGCGCCGCGCCAGCCGTCGACCGGCAGGCCGAACTTGGCCACCAGGCGGTCCGTGAACGGGCGCGGGCGCAGCCGGACGATGCGCACCGGCAGCGTCCCCCGCTGGACGCTGATCTGGGCGCCGGGCGGCAGGTCGTAGACGCGGCGGCCGTCGCAGCAGAGCACCGCGAGGTTGGTGAACGGGTCGACGGTGATGGTGAACGTCGAGGTCGGCGCGGTCACCAACGGCTTGCTGAACAGGGCGTGCGCGCTGATCGGCACCAGCAGCAGCGCCTCGACCTCCGGCCAGACGACGGGGCCGCCGGCGGAGAACGCGTACGCGGTCGAACCGGTGGGTGTCGCACAGACCACGCCGTCACAGCCGTAGCGGGACAGCGGTCGCCCGTCGACGTCGACCAGCAGCTCGAGCATCTGCGCCCGCTGGCCCTTCTCGACGCTGATCTCGTTGAGCGCCCACGACTCGACCACCTCGCCGCCGGGCGTGAGCTCCGCCCGCACGTCCAGCGTGAGCCGTTCGTCCACGGTGTAGTCACGGTTGACCACGTCGCGGACCGCCTGGTCGATGTCGTCGATCTCGGCCTCGGCCAGGAAGCCGACCTTGCCGAGGTTGATGCCGAGCAGCGGGGCCTTCGCCGGGCGGGCGAGCTCGGCGGCACGCAGGAAGGTGCCGTCACCACCGAGCGCGAACACGATCTCCGCGCCGTCTGCAGCGTCGATGTCGCTGCGCGGCACCACGCCGGGCACCTCGAGGTCGTCGGCCTCGTCGGCGACCACGCGCACCTCGAAGCCGGCCCGGATCAGGTCATTGGCCACGGTACGGGCGTGCTCGGTGCTCCGCCGCCGCCCGGTGTGGGTGACCAGCAGGGCGACCCTGCTCATGTTGTCTCCTCGCGAACTGCCGCCGGACCGGCGGCGACGATCGCGCGCACCTCGTCCGGGTCGGCGGGTGGCGCGTCGCGCCGGAACCAGACGAAGAACTCGACGTTGCCGCTCGGGCCGGGCAGCGGGCTGGCCACCACGCCGGCCACGCCCAGGCCGAGCTCGGCGGCGGTGGCGGCGACGTCGAGCACGGCCTCGGCGCGCAGCTCCGGCTCCCGGACCACTCCCCCGGCTCCGACGCGCTCCTTGCCGACCTCGAACTGCGGCTTGACCATCAGCGCCAGGTCACCGCCGGGCTCCGTGCAGGCCGCCAGGGCCGGCAACACCAGCCGCAACGAGATGAACGAGAGGTCCGCGACGGTCAACGACACAAGACCACCGATCTGGTCCGGTTCGAGGGTACGCACGTTCGTGCGCTCGACGACCCGCACGCGCTCGTCGGTGCGCAGCGACCAGGCGAGCTGGCCGTAGCCGACGTCGACCGCGACCACCTCGCTGGCGCCGTTGCGCAACAGCACCTCGGTGAAGCCGCCGGTGGACGCGCCCGCGTCGAGGCAGCGCCGGCCGCTGACGGTCAGCCCGCGCGGCCCGAAGCCGGCCAGCGCGCCGAGCAGCTTGTGCGCGCCGCGGGATACCCAGGTCGGGTCGTCGCCGGTGACCAGCACCGCGTCGGCCGGGTCGACCATCGCGGCGGCCTTGTGTGCGACCACCCCACGGACCTTGACCCGACCGGCCTCGACCAGCTCGGCGGCCTGCTCCCGGGAGCGGGCCAGCTTGCGCCGGACCAGCTCGGTGTCGAGTCGGTTTCGACGAGCCATGACCAGTGCGGCTCAGGCCTGGTCGATGGTGGCGAGCGTCTCCCGCAGGGTGCGGTAGGCCGCCTCGTACTCGGCGATCTGGTCGGCCGGCGACAGCTCGGCCGCGTTGGTCATCGACCGGATCGCGGCGTCGACGGCCGGGTGGCCCGACATGCCGTCGGCCGGCGGCGTGAGCTCGACCGGCTGCGGTGCGGCCGGAGCGACCCGGGCGAACATCCCGGGGTTCGGAACGGGAGCTGTCATGCGGTACCACCCGCCTTCTTGGCCGGCCCGGCGGCCTTCTTGGCCGCGGTCTTCTTCGCGACGGTCTTGGTGGCGGTGGCCTTGGTCGCGGTCGCCTTGGTCGCGGTCGCCTTGGTGGGCGCGGACTTCGCCGCCGTGGCCTTGGTGGCCGTCTTCTTCGCCGCGACCTTCTTCGCCGGGGCGGGCGCCGGGGTGGCGACCGGCTCGGCGGCGGCGAGGTCGTCGGCGATCGACGCGGCGGCCTTCTTGGCCGCGGTCTTCTTCGCGACCGTCTTCTTCGCCGGCGCGGTCGTCGCGGGCGCGGCGCTGGTGGCCGGCGCGTCGGCGATCGCCTCGGCGGCGTCGGCCCGCGCGCGCTCGGCGCGGAGCTCGACCTCGAGGTCGCGTACCCGCGTGTTGAGGTCGGCGACCTCCTCCGCAGTGGCCAGGCCCACCCGGCCGAGCGTCTTGTCGATCTCGAAGCGGATCAGCTTGACCAGCGCCTCGCGGTTGGCCGCGCTGGTGGTGACCATCTCCTCGGCGATCGCGGTCAGCTGTGCCGCGGTGGCGCCGCCCTTGCCGACGAGCTTGCGGGCGACCTTCTCGGCCTTCTTCCGCGACGTCTCCGTCGCGCCGAGGGCCAGCTCCAGGTATGCCCGCCACGCGTCCTGCATCGTCTGCGTCCTCTCCGGCTCAGCTCCGCGCCCGACGGGGGAAATCCACGGGCCTCGGCTCCACGCTACCGGGCGCCTATGTCGGCCTTGTGCGGTACCGTGCCCGGAGATCACGTGGCGCGAGGGGAGCAGGGGTTTGGCCACCGTTGACGAGTGTCGGGACGCGATGCACGAGCTCGCGGCAAGGCTCGCCGGCAATGCCGACGCGCAGAGCCGCCTCGATCTCGAGCGCACCGTGGCCTGTCGACTGACCGACCTGGGCGCCGCCTTCCACGGCCGGCTGCACAACGGGCAACTGGTCGACATCACCGACGGCGACGACCCGAAAGCCAAGATCGCGCTGACGCTGAAGAGCGACGACTTCCTCGCGCTGGTCCGGGGCGACCTCGACTTCGCCCGCGCCCTCGCGAGCGGTCAGATGCGCATCAAGGCCAACCCGTTCGACCTGCTCAAACTGCGCAAGCTGCTCTAGATTCCCAGCTCACGCAGGGCGGTGGTGGCCTCGTCGGTGGCGCCTCGGATGTCGCTGACGTCCGTGCCGGCCCAGGCTGCGGCGCAGATGGTGCGCAAAGCGGCCATCGCGTCGCCGTGGCCGTCGAGCCGGCCGTCGGTGACGTGCCAGCCGGTGCCCTCGGCGCTGATCGCCAGCGTCTCCACGTCGTCGAACAGCCCGGCCAGGTCCTTGGCGACGTAGGTCGGTCGCCGGTGCGGCTCCGCCGCGACCAGGTCGCGGGGCTGGCTGACCCCGGTGAGCACGAGCAGGCTGTCCAGCCCGGCCCGGACCGCGCCCTCGATGTCGGTGTCCAGCCGGTCGCCGACCACCACCGGCCGGCCGGCGGCCTCCCGCTTGACGGCCTCCTCGAAGAGCACCGCCTCGGGCTTGCCGATCACCTCGTCGGGCTCGCGGTCCAGCGCGGTGCGCAGCACGGCCACCAGCGAGCCGTTGCCGGGCAAGGCGCCGCGCGGGCTGGGCAGCGTGCGGTCGGTGTTGGTGGCGATCCAGAGCGCACCCGCGCGTACGGCCAGGGCGGCCTCGGCCAGGATCACCCAGCCGACGTCCCGCCCGTAGCCCTGCACGACCGCCACCGGCTGGTCGTCCGCGCTGCTGACCGGGGTGAGGCCGCAGTCGAAGACCTCCTGGCGGAGCGCCTCGGCCCCGACGACCAGCACCCGGGCGCCGGGCTCGAGCCGGTCGGCCAGCCGCCGGGCGGCGGCCGCCGCGGAGGTCAGCACCTCCTCGGCCTCGGCCGGGACGCCGAGCCCACGGAGCAGGTCGGCGACCTCGGCCGCGCGCCGGCTCGCGTTGTTCGTCGCGTACGCGATCGACCGGCCCTGCTCGTGCAGCCGTTGGACCGCGTCCACCGCGCCGGGCACGGCCTTGTCGGACAGGTAGATGACCCCGTCGAGATCAAAGATCACGAGGTCGTACGCGTCCGCGAGCCGGCCCGACGCCGGTGGCGAGGTGCTCATTTCTTGTCGTCGGCCTCGTCGATCTCGGGGAGGACCTTGCGGTCGTCGGCGTCGAGGTCGGCATCCGGGTCGGCGTCGATCTCCGCGTCGACCGGGACCTCTTCGTCCGGCTGGCCCTCGGCGTCGACCTCGACGCTCTCGTCCTCGTCGTCGGCCGGGTCGAGCTCCACGTCGTCGTCCGCGGTCTCCTGCGGCAGACCGTCGGTCACTGAGCCGACCGAGTGGTCGCCGGCGACCGCGGCGGGAAGATCGTCGTCTTCCTCGTCCTCGTCGTCGTCCTCGTCGATCTCGGAGTCCACTGCGGCGTCGTCGTCGGCGAGGCCTTCGGAGTCGAGCTCGAGTTCTTCGTCCTCGTCCTCGTCCTCGTCGTCCTCATCGACATCGCCGTCGTCGAGGATCGCGTCCTCGTCGGCGGCGTCGTCGTCCGCTAGGGCGGCGTCGGCCTCGTCCGCCTCGTCGTCGTCCTGCTCGTCGCCCTCGATGGTGACGCCGTCGAGCTCCAGCAGGCGCTCGGCCGCGTCGGTCTCGTTGTCCTCGTCGGCCTCGGCCGCGCGGGCGAACCACTCGCGTGCCTCGTCCCGCCGGTCGGCGGCCAGCAGCGCGTCCGCGTAGGCGTACCGCAGGCGCCCCGCCCACGGCTCCTCGGGACCGCTGGTCAGCTCACGGACCTGGAGCATCGCGACGGCGGCGTCCTTCTGGCCGAGGTCGCCACGCGCGCCGGCGGCCACGATGAGCAGCTCGACGGCGTCGGCCTTGTCGAGCGTGGCCCGATCGGCGCCCCGGTAGAGGTCGATCGCCCGCTCCGGCCGACCGAGCGCACGCTCGCAGTCCGCGAGCACGGCCAGGTGGTCCTGACGCCCGGTCATCCGGTGGTACGTGCGCAGCTCGCCGATCGCGGTCTGCCACTCACCGGCGTGGTACGCGGCCAGTCCGACCGCCTCCCGCACCGCGGCGATCCGCGAGGCGAGCTTGCGGGCGGCCAGCGCGTGCGCCAGCGCCTCCTCCGGGTCCTCGTCGATCATGCGTCCGGTCGCCACCAGGTGCCGCGCCACGATCTCGGCCACCGGCCGGTTGAGCCCGAGCAGCTCGGCCCGAACGTCCTTGTCCAGGTCGTTCGAGGTGATGTCCTCGGGGATCAGCGGACCGCCGCTGGTCGTCGGGCGATCGTCACGAGCGTCGTCGCGGGGGCCACGGTCGTCCCTGGGCCCACGGTCGTCGCGGCCGCGGAACCCACCCCGGTCGCCACCACGGTCGTCGCGGTCGCGGTACGACGGACGGTCGCCACCCCGATCGTCCCGGGGGCGGAAGCCGCCCCGGTCGCCGTCGCGCGGCGGACCCGAGCGGAAGCCGCCGCGGTCGTCCGGACGCGAGCCACGGTCGTCCCGGTCGCGGTAGGAGGGCCGGTCGCCGCCGCGCTGGCCGGGGCCGGAGCGGAAGCCACCGCGGTCGTCCCGGTCGCGGTACGACGGACGGTCGCCCCGCTGGCCGGGCCGGAAGCCCTCGTCACGGCCGCGGAACCCACCACGGTCGCCGCCACGGTCGTCGCGGTCGCGGTAGGACGGGCGGTCGCCACCACGGTCGTCCCGCGGGCGGAAGCCTCGGTTGTCGCGGTCGCCGTAGGAGCGGCCACCGCGGTCGCCCTCGCGCGGCGGGCCCGAGCGGAAGCCGCCCCGGTCGCCCTCGCGCGGGCCGGAACGGAACCCGCCGCGGTCACCGCCACGGTCGTCGCGGTCGCGGTACGACGGACGGTCGCCACCACGGTCGTCCCGCGGGCGGAAGCCACCGCGGTCACCGTCACGCGGCGGACCCGAGCGGTAGCCACCACGGTCGCCGCCGCGGTCGTCACGCGGGCCGGAGCGGAAGCCGCCACGGTCGCCACCGCGATCGTCGCGGGGCCGGAAGCCACCACGGTCGTCGCGCGGGCGGAAGCCGCCGCGGTCACCGTCACGCGGAGGGCCGGAGCGGAACCCGCCGCGGTCACCGCCACGGTCGTCGCGGTCGCGGTACGACGGACGGTCGCCACCACGGTCGTCCCGCGGGCGGAAGCCACCCCGGTCGCTGCCGCGATCGTCGCGCGGGCGGAAGCCACCGCGGTCACCGTCACGCGGCGGACCCGAGCGGTAGCCACCACGGTCACCGCCGCGATCGTCGCGGGGCCGGAAGCCGCCGCGGTCACCGCCACGGTCATCGCGGTACGGGCGGTCGCCAGAGCCACGGCGGTCACCGAAGCCCGGCCGGTCGCCCGAGCTCGGCCGGTAGGGCCGATCCTCGCGGGGGCCGGACCGGTAGCCGCCACGGTCACCACCGCGGTCGTCGCGGTTGCCGTAGCTGCGACCGCCGCCACCGTAGCCACCGCGGTCGCCGTAGCCACCGCGGCCGGCGCCGCCGGACCCTCCGGAGCGGTAGCCGCCACGGTCACCCTGCGGCCGGTCGCCACCGTCACGGCGTGGACGCGAGCCGCGGTCGTCGCCGCGGTTACCCCGGTCGCCTTGGTCTCGGGAACGGCCCTCGCCGCCGCGGTCGTCGTCGCGGCGGTCGCGAGGGGCGTCGCCGCCCTGGTCTGCACTCACGGGGTACATCCTTCCTGATGCCGGATTGGCCGGCACATGCAGTCAAGGGCCGCCCCTATGGGTCGGCCCTTGACTGGAATGATTGTCCGGCGGTGTCCTACTCTCCCACACCCTCCCGGGTGCAGTACCATCGGCGCTGGAGGGCTTAGCTTCCGGGTTCGGAATGTGACCGGGCGTTTCCCCTCCGCCATGACCGCCGTAACTCTATCGACATATCAAACAACCGACCGAAACGGTCTCGGGTGTTTGTTTGCCGGGAGTTGCACAGTGGACGCGTAGCAGCTTTGTAGGTCAAGTCCTCGGCCTATTAGTACAGGTCAACTGAACCCGTTACCGGGCTTACATTTCCTGCCTATCAACCCAGTGGTCTAGCTGGGGGCCTTACCCCACACAAGTGTGGGTGGGATAC
>NZ_FZPH01000009.1 GCF_900188485.1 Asanoa hainanensis | reverse complement strand
GGCCTGGACCAGTACCAGGCCCGGGACTGGCGGGCGTGGTACGCCCACATCACCCTGTCCATGGCCACCCACGCCCTACTCGTCGTCGCGAAATCCCTTGCCACACAAGCAAACCCAGCCTCGCGCAGGACATGCTGATCGCGCTGACCGTACCCGAGGTCCGGCGCCTGCTCCTGGCATTCACCCTGACGCGTCCCACCACCCCCGACCACGTCCTGGCCTGGTCCTACTTCCGACGACGCCGCCAATGGCAAGCCCGCGTCAGCCACTACCACCGGCGCGGACAGATACCGCCATAAGTGCCGTTGCAGTACTAGACGAGTGAGTCCGAAAGCTGGGCTAGTGGTCGTAAGCGATCAATGGCCTGGTCACGGTTGGCCGGTGGCGCGGTTGTGCCAGATCGCGGCGGTCATCGCGAGTAGGCGTGGGCGACGCGGGTGGCGACGCCTTCGATGCTGCGGCCACCGTGCAGTTCGAGGTCAAGTTGGCCTTCGAGGGTGTCGTCGACCGACTCGATCAGCTGACGGATCGGCTCGAGCAGGTCGGGTTCGCCAGCGGCATCGCGGTTCGGGGACGACGGTGAAAAGGGGACCGGTTCAGCGGATGCCGAGGCTGGCCGTGATCGGGTGTGCGACATCTGGGAGACCGCCGCCGTACTCCGTGATCGGGTGCGTCCCATCTGGTCGACACGCCATCCGGCAACCCGACCAGACGCACCCGATCATGCGATCCGTGGTGCCGCTCCTCGATGAGCCACACACGATCATGAGCCCCGTTCGGCGGCGGAAGTCATGGAACCACGACACCAGGCAGTCATCGAGACCTGCGACACGCGCGTCGCGACGCGGGACCGGTCGGGGCCTACAGGTCCAGGTCAGCTGCGTCGGATCGTCGTTATGCACCCGACTCGGCGGGCACTTCGGACTTACTTGTCTAGGGGCGGTTGATGGTCTGCATGAGGCGGTAGATGGCGCGCCCGCCGAAAGCGACCCCGCCGAGCACGAGCACCAGGCCGACGAGGACGAGGCCCGGCGAGTCGTCGTTCGCCCCGAACACCATGGCCAGGACACCGAGGACGGCAAGCACGACGGCGATGGCGATAGACGTCATGCGACCACGGTAGGAAGATTTTCGCCTCGGTGTGGCCAGGTCGTCGTAAACGCACACCCCGTGGGGCGTCCTAGGATGAAATGGTCAAGGGCGCGTCCGGTTCGCCCGCGCCTGTGAGGGACAGCCAGAGGTCGAGCTCGGCCGGCGGTTCGCCGGGGAGGCCCAGGCCCGGGAGTGCGTCGGCGAGGGCCGGGACGGTCGCGTCGGCCATCTCGCCGGCGTCGAGGGTGAGGTGGGTGAAGCCCACGAGGACTGCCTTGCGGGGTAGCAGGCCAGGCACGCGGACGCGGGCATAGAGCTGGACCACCTGGGTTCCGCGGCGCTCGCCCGTGTTGCGGAGCGGGGCTCCGACCGTCACCGCCGGCCAGGAACCCTCCACTGTGGCCGGCCCGAGGTCCCACGTCGTGTAGCCGAGGCCGTGGCCGAACGGGAACTCGGCGGCGGCGTCGGCGTCCACGTAGCGCTCCGCCGTCTCCATGCGCTCGTTGTAGGCGACGGGCAGCACTCCGCTGGAGCCGGGCAGCGAGACCGGCAGGCGGCCGGTCGGCTCCCGGTCGCCCAGCAGCAGGTCGGCGATCGCGCGGCCGCCGGTCGGGCCGGGATACCAGGCATAGAGCAGCGCGTTGCCGGCGACCGCGCCGACCCCCTGCGGCCGACCCGAGACGATGACCGCCACCGTCGGCGTCCCGGTCGCCGCGACCGCCGCGGCAAGCTCCCGCTGCGCCGCCGGAAGAAGCACCTCGGCCGCGTCGAAGCCTTCGCCGGTGGTCGCACTTGGGCGAGGGAGGCCGGGCGCGGACCCGTCGGCGTCGACCTCACGCACCGCGGTGGCAGCTGGGTCCTCGCCGGTGAACGCGGCGGCGCCGTTGTCGGCGAAGGTGTCGTCGTAGTGGCGGACGCTGCTGCCGCCGAGCACCAGGACGGCGAGGTCGGCGTCGGAGGCCAGGGCCACCGCGCGCTCCACGCCGCCCTCGATCGGTGATGTCAGGCCGCAGCCCGGCTCGTATTCGGTGCGGGCGATCCGGGCGCGCAGTGCGCCGAGCACCGTCGCTCCCCCGCGCACCGGTGGGACGTAGTCGCCCAGCAGCGCCGACAGGTCGTCGGCATTGGGGCCAAGCACCGCCACCCGGCGCGGCGTGGCCGCCAGCGGCAGCAGGCCGTCGTTGCGGAGCAGCACCGTCGTGCCCGCGACCAGGGCCGGCGCCGGCCACACCTCGGGGAACTCCGGGAGCGGCTCCGGCGGGTCGAGCAGGCCCAGCCGCAGCTTCAGCAGCAGCACCCGACGGCAGGCCCGGTCGACGAGCGACTCCGGCACCAGGCCTAGCGAAACCGCCTCCTCCAGGGCGGCGTACGAGACGTCGCACATGCTCAGGTCGACACCCGCCCGCAACGCCAGGGCCCCGGCGGCCGCCGGGGACGAGGCAGCGCGCAGCAGGCGGTCGACCGCGAACATGTCGGCCATCACGATGCCCTCGAAGCCCCACTGTCCACGCAGGACGTCCGTCAACAGGGACGAGTTGGCGACGCACGGCACGCCGTCGATGTCGTTGTAGGCCGCCATCACCCCGAGCGCGCCCTCCGAGATGCCCGCGCGGGCGGCCGGCAGGTGGAGCTCGGCCAGCTCGCGCGGGCCGATCGGGCCGCCGGAGCTGTTGCGGCCGCCGATCCCGGCTCCCTGGCCGGCGAAGTGCTTGAGCACCACGGCCACACCGCGCATGCCGCGGACGATCGCCCGGGTATACAGCGACGCCAGCAGCGGGTCCTCGCCGAAGCACTCCTCGGACCGGCCCCAACGCGGGTCGCGCAGGAGGTCCAGGCCGGAGACCAGCGCGACGTGCGCACCACGGGCGCGCAGCTCGAGGGCGGTGTGCGCGGCCGCCTCCTCGATCAGGTCGGGCCGGAAGGTGGCCGCGGCGCCCAGGTTCGTCGGGAAGAGCTGGGAGCCCAGCGCCTGGTGGCCGTGCGGCGCCTCCTCGACCAGCAGCGCCGGGATGCCGAACCGCGAGGCCGCGACCACCTTCTCCTGCACCATCGCGACCAGCTCGGGCGCGCCGGCGAAGTCGACGCCGTTCTCCCAGTCGCGACCGGACCACGCGTCGGCCCGCTGCAGGCCGTACAGCGCGCCCAGCCCGCCCCAGCGGGCGACCTCCTCGTCCAACGCCGGGGTCAGCTCGTAGCCGGACGACCCCGCCGACCAGGCCTGCCACCCGAGCAGCCGCTGGTTGAGCTGGCCGACCTTCTCCCGCAGCGTCATCCGGCGCAGCAGGTCGTCGGCCCGCGCCGGCAGCGGCAGCGCGGTGTCCTGGTACGGCTCGACCATCGAGGTCCTCCCTAACGTTTCGGCAGGAGATCGCGATAGCCTATCCGAGCTTGCCGTGAACCGGTTCAAGGAGCCACTGATGTCCCGTCTGACCGTCGACCCCTCCGGCACTCACCTGCGCGCTGACGGCACCTTCTTCCCCTTAGTGGCCGACACCGCCTGGAGCACGTTCGCGGACGCGAGCGAGGCCGACTGGCGCACCTATCTCGCCACGCGGCGCAGGCAGGGCTTCACCGCCGTCCAGGTCGCCGCGATCCCGATCCTGCACGACCGCGACGTGCGCGCCGGCGCCCGCGAGCCGTTCGCGCTCGACGCCGACGGCCACCACGACTTCAGCCGCCTCGACCACGACTACTTCGCCACCGCCCGGGCGTACACCCGGATCGCGCACGAGGAGTTCGGCCTCCGGCTGGTGATCGGCGTCCTCTGGAACAACTACCTGCCCGGCACCTGGGGAGCGGAGCGCACTCCGCACGCGGTGATGCCGCCCCAGCAAAGACGGGCGTACGTCGAGAAGGTGGCCGAGACGTTCGGCGACCTCGATCCGATCTTCGCGGTCGGCGGCGACGACCACTACACGGTGCCGGCCGCCAACGCCGCCTACCGCGAGGCGATCGACGTCCTCCGCGACAAGGCGCCGCACTGCCTGCTGACCACCCACAGCGCGCCCAACACGACGCTGCCCGACGCGCTCGCCGACCACCTCGACCTCTTCTTCCACCAGTCCGGCCACAACGTGGAGAACCAGGAGCTGACCTGGCGGCAGCCGGCGCAATACCTGGCCCGCACGCCGCGCAAGCCGCTGGTCGCGTCGGAGCCGCCCTACGAGCAGCACGGCAAGGTCAACGGCCACGGGCGATGGAGCCGGGAGGAGGTACGCCGGGCGAGCTGGACCAGCGTCCTCGCCGGTGCGACGGCCGGCGTCGGGTACGGCGCGCACGGCATGTGGATGTGGCACGGCCCGGGCGGCGAGTTCCAGGCCCGGGCGCTGTCGCTGGAGCCGTACCCGTGGCAGGTCGCCCTCGCGTTCCCCGGCGCGCTGGACATCTCGCTGCTCGCCCGGCTGCTGCGAGACCACCGGATGCACCGCCTGCTGCCGGCCGAGAGCAACGGATCGGCGCGAGTGGCCGCCAGCCAGGACGGCGACCTCGTCGCCGTCTACCTGCCCTACGCCGACGACGTCGACCTCGCGCTTGACCTCAAAGAGCACCGCCTGACCGGCTGGGACCTCGCCGAACGCGCGCCGCTGACCCCCGACGCGGTGCCCACGGCCGGCGGCACCCGCCTGCGGCAGCTCCCCACCCACGGCGACCAGCTCGTCATCGCCGAGCGGCCACCGGCGTGAGAGTCCTGGTGACGGGCGGCGAGGGCCTGGTCGGCACCGCGGTGGTCGACCACCTGCGGGCGCACGATCACGAGGTCACGCTGCTGCGCGGAGACGCCCGCGACCGGGCCGCGGTGGCCGAGGCGACCGACGGCGTCGACGCGGTCGCCCACCTCGCGGCCATCCCGAGCCCGTTCCACCACCCGGCCGACGAGGTGTTCGGCAACAACGCCCTCGCCACGTTCACCGTGCTCTGGACTGCGGCCGAACAGGGCGTACGGCGGTTCGCCATCGCCGGCAGCGTCAACGCGACCGGCCTCATCATGAACCCGCACGCCCCGCCGCCGCCCCGCTACCCGATCGACGAGACCACACCGGCGGACGTGGCCGACCCGTACTCACTGTCCAAACAGGTCGACGAGCTGACCCTGCGGGCCGTCTGCCGCCGGTTCGACGCGGCCGGCTTCGCCCTGCGACTGCCGCTGATGATCTCGGAGGAGAACCGCGCCGGGCTGCGGGAATGGGCCGCCAGGAACGCCGCGGGTGGCCGGGGCGACGGCTGGGGCTGGCTCGACGTGCGCGACGGCGCGGAGGCGTTCCGGCTGGCCCTGACCGTGCCGTGCGAGGGCGCCCAGGTGGTCCACGTCGCGGCAAGGACCACGTTCCAGGACGCACCGACCGAAGAGCTGCTGGCACGGTACGCGCCGGAGGTGCCGAGGACCGAAAGCTTCCCGGGCCGCACCGCGCCCATCGACACCACCCGGGCGCGCGAGCTGCTCGGTTTCACACCACGCCACGGGGAGGACTGACGTGCGCATCACCACCGTCGAGACGTTCGTACTCGGCGAACGGCAGGTGCTCGTCCGGATCGGCACCGACGAAGGGCTGGCCGGCTGGGGCGACGCGTCGCTGGAGCACAAACCAGCCACGGTCGCCGCCGCCGTCCGCGAGCTGAGCGGCCACCTGGTCGGCGAGGATCCCCTGCCGGTCACCGCGCACTGGCAGCGGCTGACCCGGGGCGGCTTCTACCGCAGCGGCGCCGTGCTCGGAAGCGCGGTGGCGGGCCTCGACATGGCGCTGTGGGACCTGCGCGGCAAGTTCTTCGAGGCTCCGGTGCACGTGCTGCTGGGCGGCCCCTGCCGCGACCGCGTGCGGCTCTACACGCACGCGTGGGGCCCGCCGGAGCACACCGGCAACCCCGACCGCGCGCGCATGCTGGTCAAGAACGGCTACACCCTCGTCAAGGCGTCCGTCGCCGGCCCGGTCGGGTTCCTCGACTCCCCCGCGATGACCGCGCGGTTCGCCGACGACCTGGCCGCGCTGCGGGAGGCGATCGGCGACGCCGCCGACTTCGGCATCGACCTGCACGGCCGGGTCTCCGTGCACCAGGCCCGCCGGCTGGCCGACGCCGTCGCGCACACCGCGCCGGCGTTCCTCGAGGAGCCGCTGCGACCCGAGCACTCGCGGCTGATCGGTCAGCTCACCGCGGCCACCAGCGTGCCCATCGCGACCGGCGAGCGGCTGTTCGGTCGGGAGGAGTTCGTGCCCGTGCTCCAGGCCGGCATCGCGATCGCGCAGCCGGACCCGGCGCACGCGGGCGGGATCACCGAGGTGTTCCGGATCGCGACCATGGCCGAGTCGTACGACGTGCAGCTCGCACCGCACTGCCCACTCGGCCCGGTGGCCCTGGCGGCCTGCGTGCAGCTCGACCTGGCCGTGCCCAACTTCTACGCGCAGGAGCACGTGATCGACCTGAGCGCGGCGACCTCGCCGGACCTGGCGATCCTGCGGAACCCGGAGGTGCTGGTGGCGGTCGACGGGCACCTGCCGCGACCGACCGGGCCGGGGCTGGGCATCGAGGTCGACGAGGACGTGGTGCGAGCGGCAGCACAAGAGATGGGCATACCCGTCGGTAACCCGCAGTGGCGATATCCCGACGGCGGGTTTGCCGAATGGTGACCACCCAACCCTTAGCATTCAGGTCGACCAATCGAGAAAGCGAAGGTCCATGAAGGAAGCGTCGGGCCGGCGACGGACCGTCCGGATCAGTGACGTCGCGGCGGCCGCCGGGGTGAGCAAGACCCTGGTCTCCTACGCGCTCAACAACCGACCGGGCGTGCGCGAGGAGACCCGCGAGCGGATCGTCGAAAAAGCGCGGGAGCTGGGTTGGACGCCCAGCCTGCCGGCGCGCGCGCTGTCCGTGTCCCGGGCGTACGCCATCGGTCTGGTCTTCGAGAAGTCGCCCGAGGCGCTGGCCAGCGACCAGTACTACACGAGCCTGATGGCCGGTCTGCAGAGTGTGCTGGCCAACGAGCGCTACTCGCTGGTGACCGAGGTGGTCGAGAGCACCGAGGCGGAGCGCGAGGCCTACCTGCGGCTGGCCCAGGACGGCCGGGTCGACGGCATGGTGATCGTCGACCTGCGGCAGGACGACCCGCGGTTCGCGCTGGTCCGCGAGGCCGGGCTGGCCTTCGTCAGCCTCGGCTGGCCGCCCGAGCGCACCACCATGCCGGTGCTGGTCTACGACGAGAGCGAGGCGATCACCGACGTGGTCCGGCACCTCGTCGACCTGGGCCACCGCCGGGTCGCGCAGGTGGTCGGCCCGCAGACCAACGCGCCCGCCCGGCTGCGGCGCGAGCTCTACCAGAAGCGGTTCAGGGAACACGGCATCGACGCGTCCCGGTGGATCGAGAGCGACTACACCGCGGCCGGCGGGCGGGCCGCCACCGCGGCGCTGCTCGACGGTGACCGCCGGCCGACCGCGATCGTCTACTCCAACGACCTGATGGCCGTGGCCGGGATGAGCGCCGCGTTCTCCCGCGGGCTGCGGGTGCCGACCGACATCTCCATCGTGGGCTGGGACGACATCACCATCTCGCAGTACCTGCACCCGGCCCTGTCGACCGTCACGCAGCACCCGTTCGACGACGGCAAGGTGGCCGCCACCCTGCTGCTGGAGGCGATCGGCGGGCGCGAGTTCGTCGAGCCGGTGTGGATGCCCAACCCCCGCTTCGTGCCGCGCGAGTCGAGCGGCCCCGCCAGCGCCTGACACCTTTCTGCAACGTCGGCGCAACTTCTTCCTTGACACCCGGCCGGCTGGCGGACGACTATCTGTCTGAACCGGTTCAGGCGACACCGGACCCCGTTCCCCACTCCCCTTCGTTCGCCGTACCGAGGAGTGTCCACATGACTCGTTTTTCCCACAGGCGACTCCGGCTGGCGGCTCTGCTCGCCACCGCGTCGCTCGCGGCCGGCGCGCTGACCGCCTGCTCGGGCGACGACGCCGCCGACACCGACACGCAGACACTGACCATCCTGTCGTCGTTCACCACGGGCAACGCGACCGGCGACCACTTCAACAAGCTGGCCAAGGACTTCACCGCGCAGACCGGCATCGCGATCGACGTGGAGGAGGCCAACACCACCGACATCGCGAACAACTACGAGGCCTCGAAGCTCGCCGACGAGGAGCGCGACCTGGTCATCCTCAACCTGACGCCGGACACCAGCGACTGGTTGCCCCAGGGCCAGGTCGTCGACGTCAAGAAGTACCTCGACGAGTGGGGCCTGACCGACAAGATCGTCCCCGAGGCGATGACGTTCTGGACCCAGCCCGACGGCGTCGCGGGCTTCCCGTACACCGGCTTCAACTGGCCCGTCTGGTACAACACGGACCTGCTCAAGCAGGCCGGCGTCACCGAGGTGCCGGCGACCGTCGACGACCTCATCGCGGCGTCGGCCAAGCTGCGGGCGGCGAAGATCCCGCCGATGGTGCTCGGCGGCGCCGAGTGGCCGGTGCAGAACTTCATCACCTGGATGGTCCAGCAGTTCGTGCAGCCGGACGAGGCGAAGCAGATCTTCAGCAAGGGCGGCTACTGCGCGAGCCCCGGCGCCGTCAAGGGCCTCGACCTGCTCGGCAAGCTACGCGACGATGGCGTCTTCGTCGACAACGTGCAGGGCTACACCGCCGACCAGATGACCTCGGCCTACTTCGCCGGCAAGGCGGCCATGATGCCGTCGGGCTCGTGGAGCTACACCGAGGCGCCGCCGGCCATCGCGTCCGCGACCGAGCTCGCCGGCTTCCCGGTCTCGGCCGGTGGCGCGTACACCAAGCCGACCGCGTTCCAGGGCCACTCCAACGGCTTCTTCCTCTCGCCCAACGGCGAGAAGAAGATCGCGTCGGTCGAGAAGTTCATCAAGTTCATGTACGAGCAGACGACGCTGCAGGGCTGGGTGTCCGAGGGCTCGCAGATCATGAGCGTGAAGAACGACATCCTCGGCAGCGTCACCTCGACCCAGCCGCTGGTCGTGAAGGGCAACGAGCTGGCACCGAAGGTCGACTACCTGCTGCTGCCGGACTCCTACATCCCGGCCGGCACCGACTACGCGCCGGCCGGCAGCGAGTTCCTCGGCAAGAAGGGCCAGACCGGCGCCGAGTTCTGCAAGACGCTCGACAAGCTCTACCAGAAGTGATCGGAGCGGCCCGCCCGGTGCGCCGGGCGGGCCGCCATGACACGGAAGGCCGTAGATGACCGCCATCCTCGACTCACCCGTCGTCGCCCGTCCCGGCGGCGGCAAGAACCGCGCGCGTACGCGCGACCGCGGGCTGATCGTCTTCGCCCTGCCCTCGGTGATCTGGTACCTCGTCTTCACCATCGGCCCGCTGGCCGCGATGTTCATCGTCGCGTTCATGGACTGGGCCGGACTGGCCGCACCGGCCAAGCTCAACGGTACCGAGAACGTCAGCCGGCTGCTCGACGACGACCGGGTGCTCACCGCGCTGAAGAACACGGGCGTGCACCTGGCCGTCTCGCTGCCGGTCATCATGGTCGGCGCGTTCATGCTCGGCTACTTCCTCAACTTGAAGCTGCCCGGCCACCGCGTCCTGCGGGTCATCATGTTCGTGCCGGCGCTCATCTCGCTCTCCGCGATGGGCATGCTGTTCGTCGCCGTCCTCGGTCCGACGGGCCTGGTCAACTCGGCACTCGAGCAGGTCGGCCTCGGCGAGCACGCGACCGCCTGGCTGGCCGACCCGACCTGGGCGATGCCGTCGCTGATCCTGGTCACGATCTGGTCCGGGCTCGGCTTCACCGGCATCCTGTTCGCCGCGCGGCTGTCGGCGATCGACGACGAGATCTACGCGGCCGCCGAGCTCGACGGCGCCAACCACTGGCAGAAGATGTGGCGGGTCGCGTACCCGATCTGTCGCGACTACTTCGGCGTGCTGACCATGCTGCAATATCTCTGGACGCTGTTCGGCTCGGCCGGCATGGTGCTGCTGCTGACCCGCGGCGGGCCGGGCGAGGCCACCTCGACGCTGGCCTGGCTGGTCTACCGGTTCGGCTTCCGCTCTCCCGAGGTCGGCTACAGCCAGACCATCGGGCTCGTGCTCTTCGTGCTCGGCATCGTCGGGCTCGTCATCATCCGTCGAGTGTTCCGGGCGAGGTACTGATGGCCGTCGCGACAACCACCACAGTGGACAAAGAGCCGGCGCGGTCCGTGGTACGCACGCCGCGGCGCCGCAAGCGCCCCAGCCGGTTCACGCCCGGGCTCGTGGGTTCCTACGCGCTCGTGCTGGTCTACGCGGCCACCCTGGTGCTGCCCCTCTACTGGCTGTTCATCTCGGCCTTCAAGTCGCAGCTCGACGCCGTCGACGCGCCGTTCGCACCGACGTTCTCGTCCGGCTTCGACAACCTCACCCGGGTCTGGGACCTGCTCAACCTGGGCGACGCGATGCTCAACTCGCTCTACATCACGGCCGCGTCGCTGGCGGTCACCCTGGTCATCGCGATCCCCGCCGCGTACGCCCTGGCCCGCTCGCAGGGCTGGATCGCCACGCTGTTCGAGCGGATCTACGCGATGGGCTTCCTGATCCCGGGCTTCGCCGCGCTGGTGCCGACCCTGCTGCTGGCCATCCAGCTCGACCTGTTCCACACGCGCGAGTTCATGATCCTGTATCTGCCGGCGTCGGCCCAGCCGCTCGCGGTGATCCTGCTGACCCAGTTCATGCGGACCGTGCCGAAGGAGCTCGAGGAGAGCGCGACGATCGACGGCGCCGGCCGGTTCCGGGTGCTGCGGAGCATCTACCTGCCGCTGACGATGCCCGGCATCGCCACGATCTCGATCCTCAACTTCATCTCGTTCTGGAACGACTACCTCTACACGCTGGTCATCGTCGGCGCCAACGCGAAGGTCCGCACGGTGCAGGTCGCGCTGCCGACGCTGCAGGGCAACCAGGGCATCACCGACTACGCCCTGGTCTGTGCCGGCACGCTGATCTCGGTGCTGCCGGTGTTCCTGGTCTACGCGGTGCTCAACCGCCGCATGGAGAGCGCGCTGGTCCAGGGCGCGCTGAAGGGCTGAGGGTGGCGCGGTTCACGACGCGGGCCGACCGGGAGGACGGGCTCGACCTGCGCACGGTCCGCCACGGCGACGACGAGGTGGTGTCCCGGATCTACTTCGCGGTGCGCGACCGGTTCTGGCGCACGGTGCCCCTGACCGTCCACACCGGAGCGCGGTACGAGACGTCCGGCGGGTTCCGGTTCGAGGCGACGGCCAGCACGGGGTGGCCGTCGCACCCGCTGGACGTCCGGGTGCGGTACACCGCCGACGGCGACTCCCTCGACGCCGAGTTCGAGGCCACCGCTCGGGGCGGGTTCGACTATGCCCGGATCGGCTTCTGCGTGCTGTTCCCGTCGGCCGGCTACCGCGGTCGGCCGGCGACGTCGTGGCTGGGCGGGGAGCGGACGGCGTTCGCGTTCCCGGAGCGGGTGGTCACCCGGGACCACACCGACGCGGCCGCCCGGCGGTTCCACCGGCGGTTCGACGGGCTGGACACCGGCGTGACCTTCCGGTTCGAGGGTGAGACGTTCGAGTTCGAGGACCAACGCAACTGGACCGACGCGTCGTACAAGGCCTACTCGTCCCCGTCCGGACGGCCGCACGCTGCGCCCGGTGAACGCTTCGCGCAACGGATCCGGATCCGGGTAGTGGCCCCGCCGGTCGTGGCCGCGGCGCCTCCGGACGTCGTGGTCCGGCTCGGACCGCCCGTCGGTGTCCTCCCACCGGTGACCCTCTATGCAGGCCGGCTCTCACCACGCTCCTTCCGGCCCGCCGGCGGGTTCCACGAGCTCAACGCCACCCCGCCGGAGCTGGCCGGCCGCGACTCGGTCGAGCTGCCGATCAACGGTGCGGTGCACGCGGCCGACGACGACTCGGTGCTGGAGACGACCGCGACCCACGGCGACCTGGTCGCCCAGGCCCGCGCGACCGGCCTGCCCGTGCGGCTGGCACCGGCCGGCTTCCTCGACGTGGCCGGCGACTGGCGGGACGAGGCCGGCGCGTACGCGCCGGAGCCGCCGCCCGGCCCGCTGCCCGCCCGTCTGCTCGGCCCGCTCGCGGCCACCTGGGTGCTGGCCAGCGCGGCCCGGGCGGTGCCGGCCGGCGTGGACGCGCTCGCCTATCTCGACGCCCGGCTGCCGGCGGACGCGCCCGCCGCCCGGGCCGTGGCCCGGCTGGCCGCGCTGGGTGGTGCCGCCGTGCTGGCCGTCTCGGCGCCGCCGCCACTGGCCGCGCTGGCCGTGCGGGACGCCGACGGGGTCACGGTCGCGGTGGCCAACACCGGACCGGACCCCGTCGCGTTCACGCTCCCCGGCGGCCGCACCGCGCGGCTCGCCGGGTTCGCGTCGGAGTGGTTCGCGGTGCCCGCGCCGGACCGTCAGGTGCCCGGCGTGGTCAGCGCGTCGTAGGCGGCCAGCCAGCGGTCGGCGATCAGCCGGTGTCCCAGCGCGGACGGGTGCACGCCGTCCTGGGCGAGGACCGCCGGCCCGCGTGCCGCCACGGCCTCGTCGAAGGGCTCCTGGAGCGGGACGAAGGCGGCCCCGAACCGCTCGGCCAGGGCCCGGACGATCGGCCGTTTGCGGTCCAGGTCCTCCCGCACGAAGGCGTTTCCCCGGGCCCAGGGCGCGCTCGCCTGCTCGGTGTCCACATAGAACGGCTCGACCAGCAGGATCCGCGGGACGCCCGCGGCGACCGCGCGCCGCAGCACGTCGGTGTAGCGCTCCTCGAACAGCTCCGGCGGCGTCGGCCGCCCCTCGAAGAAGGCCACCAGCGTGTCGTTGACGCCGATGTAGACCGACAGCACGGTCGGCGCGTGGTCGAGCGCGTCGGCCTGCCAGCGCTCCTGGAGGTGGGCGATCCGGTTGCCGGCGATGCCCGTGTTGCGCACGACGGTCTCGTCACCCCGCTCGCGCAGCCGGGTCGCCACCGCGTCGACGTAGCCGCCGCCGAGGCCGAGCTTGTCGGCCTGGCGCGAGCAGTCGGTGATGCTGTCGCCGATGAACAGGATCATGAGGCCCTCGCGATCAGGTCGTTGGCCGTCCGCAACACCGGTGCGGCCAGCAGGTCCTTCTCCCGGCCCGCCGGGACACCCCGGACGCGTAGCGTACGGCTCTCCCCCGGCAGCAGCGTGACCAGGCAGTCGTCGGCCTCGGCTGCGGGGTCGACCCGGTCGGCGAAGACGCACACGTCGCGCACGAGCTCGCGCGCCGTCAGGGTCAGCACCACGTCGTCCCCGTCGCGGTCGGCCCGCGCGTCCAGGTCGGCCGGCGCATAGGCCAGGTCCTTGTCGTCCGCGAAGAACCAGAAGGCGCGCTCGCCGCTGTCGGCCTCGGCGACCAGCAGCTCGCGTGCGGCGTCGCCGGCCGTGGTCAGCTCCGACGGCAGCGGCACCGTCACCGCGCCGACCCGGTCCGCGGCGAACCGGGTGCGGTGCTCGGCCAGCACCGTCCCGTCGAACGCGAGCCGGCGCACCGTCACCGGCACCCGCCACGACGCGGTGGTGTCGTTGACGGCGACCAGGGCCAGCCCGCCCGCGCGCGGCTCGACGGTCAGCAGCCGTTCGGCGTGCGCGGCGCGCAGCGCGTACCACAGCGGCTTCTTGCGTCCTTGACCGTCGACCGCGGCCCAGGAGGTGACCGGCCAGCAGTCGTTGAGCTGCCAGACGACCGTGCCGGAGCAGCGCGGGCGCAACGAGCGGTAGTGGCGGATGCCGAGGCCGATCGCGCGGGCCTGGTTGAGCTGGGTGGCGAAGTGCCAGTCGGTCAGGTCGGTGGGCACCGGGAAGTGCGGTGCGAGGCCCCGCTCGAGCTTGCCGTTGCCGTCGGCGGCCTTCTGGTGGTGCAGCATGCCGGGCGAGGTCGGAGTGAGCGGGTCGTCATGCAGCGCGCCGGTCATCGTCGACCAGGTGGGCGGCGCCTGCCAGCCGAACTCGGCGACGAACCGCGGGCGGTAGTCGCGGTAGACGGTGTAGTCGGCGGTGTTCCAGACGTCCCACACGTGCATGGGGCCGTGGTCCGGATCGTTGGGGTGGCGGTCCATCGACCCGGAGTACGGGCTGCCCGGCCAGTACGGCCGCGTCGGGTCGGTCTCGCGCACCGCCTTCGGCAGCAGGTCGAGGTAGTAGCCGAGGCCCCAGGTGCGGTCGCCGACGCTCTGCTGCCAGTCCCAGTCGAACCAGCCCCAGATGTTCTCGTTGTTGCCGTTCCACAACACCAGGCTGGGGTGCGGCATCAGCCGGGCGACGTTGTCGCGGGCCTCGGCGTCGACCTCGGTCGCGAGCCGCTCGTCCTCGGGATAGGCCGCGCAGGCGAACAGGAAGTCCTGCCAGACCAACACACCCCGCTCGTCGCAGGCGGCGTAGAACGCGTCGCTCTCGTAGGTGCCGCCGCCCCAGACCCGCAGCAGGTTGATCCCGGCGTCGACCGCCTGGTCGATCCGGGTGTGCAGGCGGTCCGTCGTGACCCGGGTCGGGAAGCAGTCGTCGGGGATCCAGTTGGCGCCGCGCACCGGCACCGGCAGGCCGTTGACGACCAGCGTGAACGGCGTGCCCTCGGGGTCCTCGGTGGTGTCCAGGCGCAGGCTGCGGAAGCCGATCCGGGCGTGCCACTCGTCGCCGGGCACGCGCACGACGGCGGCGTAGAGCGGCTGCGGGCCGAGGCCGCGCGGCCACCACAGGTCGGGGTCGGCGACGGTCACCTCGACCGTGACCTGCTCCTGGCCGGCCGGCACCGTCGCGCGCGCCTCCGCCCCACCGACGGAGACCGTCACCTCCGTCGCGGCCGGCACCGGCGCGGCGAGCCGCACGTCGAAGGCCGCGCGACCATGGGCGCCCTCGACCGTGACGCTCGGGCGCACCTCGCGGATCCGCGGTCCCGCGCCTTGGACGAGCGTCACCGGGCGCCAGATGCCGGCCGTGACCAGCGTCGGTCCCCAGTCCCAGCCGAAGTTGCAGGCCATCTTGCGCAGGAAGTTGAAGGGCGCCGGGTACTGGTTGGGCAGCGCGCCGATCCGGTCGCGCTCGGCCTCGCCGTAGTCCCAGGCCGAGTCGAAGCGCACCGACAGCTTGGCCGGCAGGTTCACCGGGACCTCGTAGCGGCGGTGCATGTTGGCGGTGCGGGCCACCACGGTGCCGTCGACGCTGACGGTGGCGACGGTGTCGAGCCCTTCGAACGAGAGCACGGCGTCGCCGGCCCCGGGCAGGTCGCGCTCGTAGACCCAGGCGGCCCGGCCGATCCAGTCGAGGGTGAGCTCGTTGCGGTCGAGGTAGGGGTCGGGGATGAGGCCGGCGGCGAGCAGGTCGGTGTGCAGGGTGCCGGGCACGGTCGCGGGGATCGGGAGGGCGGCACGCACGGCGGCCGGCACCGCGGGCGCGTCCGGCTCCGCGAGCCGCAGCACCCAGCCGTCGGAAAGGTCGGCGCGGTTCGTCATGGGTGGACGATACAGCGGCTTGAACCGGTTCAGTAGATGCCCTACAGTGCGGTGTGAACCGGTTCATGCACCCCCGTCGATCCGCCCAATCCGGGAGGTTCCCATGCCCAGACGCCTTGCCGGCGTCATCGTCGCCGTCCTCGCCGGCGCGTTGCTCGTCGTGCCCGGCGGCAGCGCGTCCGCCGCCGTCAGCGACGTCCTTATCCGCGGGGTCGGCTCCGCCCGCTGCCTGACCCCGCCGGCCAGCAGCACCACGAGCGCGACCATCCAGAACTGCGCGTCCCAACGCTGGTCCACCACGGACGCCGGCCAGATCACCATCAACGGCCAGTGCCTCGACGCGAAAGGCGAGCTGACCGCCAACGGCACGCCGGTCATCACGTACGCGTGCCACGGCGGCGCCAACCAGCGCTGGACCGTCAACAGCGACGGCACCATCCGCGGCGCCGCGTCCGGACGCTGCGTCGACGTCAAGGGCCAGGGCACCGCGGCCGGCACCGTCGTGCAGCTCTACGACTGCAACGGCGGCTCCAACCAGCGCTGGGAGCTCGTCGGCGGCGGCACCACTCCCCCGCCGACCGGCAGCGGCCCTGACCTGACCGGCTTCGGGCTGCTGCGGGACTACCGCTTCGGCACCGGCTCCGGTCGCAACGTCAGCAACCTGGCGACGAACTTCAACCCGTACGGCATCGCCGGCACGACGGTCATCAACAACGAGTGGCAGCGCTACCAGCCGTTCAACAGCACCAACCACAAGATCACCTCGGACCGGCTGGAGCTGACCGCCGTGCCGAACCTCGGCGGCGTCTACAACGGCGGCATCAGCAGCGGCCAGATCACCACCAAGGAGACGTTCTACCCGCGGGACGGGCGCACGTACGTGTTCTCGGTCCGCGCGAAGATCCCGCGGGGCAGCGGAGCGTGGCCGGCGTTCTGGCTCTACGCCAAGCAGGCACCCAACACCCCGTCCGAGATCGACGTCGTCGAGTTCTTCGACACGCCCACCCAGAACACCTTCGACTGGACGGGCTACGACCACGGCGACGGCGTCGGCTCCAACTACCACAGCATCATGACCAACCAGTGGGTGTGGCACCCGGGCTTCGACTTCGCGTCCGACTACCACACGTACACGCTGGTCTGGCGCAACGGCCAGATCGAGAAGTGGGTCGACAACACCTGGGTGAAGGGCACCAACTTCACCTGGCAGGGCTCCGACCCGCAGTTGCTGGTCAACCTGGCGACCGGCGGATCGAACAACAACAACCCGAACGCGGCGACCTTCCCGTCGGTGTTCAGCGTCGACTCGGTCAAGGTCTGGGTGAAGTGCCCGAACGGAACCCCGACCAACCCGACGACCAGCTGCCACCCCACCAACGGCTGACCCACGCGCGGCCGGCCCGGGACGTCCCGGGCCGGCCGACCCGCACCTGCAGCACGACGACCGACGACAGCACGAGCGCCGCGCCACCGAGCTGGAGCGGGGTCAGCGACTCGCCGAGGGTGAGGGCCGCCAACGCCGTGGTGACGACGGGTTCGAAGGTGGACAGGATGGCGGCCGTCGAAGGGCCGGTCCGCTTCAGGCCCGCGAAGAACGTCAGCATGGCCACGACCGTCGAGAGCACGGCGATGCAGGACAGCCAGAGCCAGCCCGCCCGCCCGAAGGTCAGGTCCACGCCGCCGGCCAGCACGGCCCGGCCGCCCAGGGTCACGGCCGCGCCGCTCATCACCAGCGCGCACAGCACCACCGGCGCCAGGCGGTGCACGACGGTGTCGGCCACCAGGATGTAGACCGTGTACGTGAGCGCGGCGCCGAAGGCCAGCAGCGCACCGACCGGCTGGAAGCTGACCGCGCCGGCACCGAGCAGCACCAGCAGCGTGCCGCAGGACGCGGCCACCAGCGCGGCGCCCCGCGCGGGGGTGAGCCGGTCCCGGCCGAGCAGCACCGCCGACACGGTGACCAGCACCGGGAACGTGTAGAGGATCAGCGACAGCAGCGAGGCGTCCATCCGCTCCAGGGCCGCGAAGAACAGGCTCGCCTGCGTGGCGTACCCGATGGCGCCGAGACCGACGGCGACGAGCAGCACGCGCGCGGTCGTCGTGCCCCGCTCCGCCGCGGTACCCCGCAGGCCCGGGCGCAGCAGCAGGACCAGGCCGAGCAGCACCGCCGCCAGGGTGAAGCGGACGAGCAGCAGCGCACCGGGCGAGACGCCGGCGTCGTACGCGAGCTTGCCGAAGATCGCCATGGCGCCGAAGCACGCGGCGGACAGGAGGCACAGAGCGGGACCCACGAGAACCATGATCAGCGGCGCGAGTCATCAGGTCCAGCGATGATTCGTGGATTCGACTCGTTAGGATTCCCGCATGGTTGTGCTGGACCTGCGGCGACTGCGGTTCCTCCGGGAGGTCGAGGAGCGGGGCACCCTCGCGGCGGTCGCCACGGCCCTGGGCTACAGCCCGTCGACCGTCTCCCAGCAGCTGTCCATCCTGGAGAAGGAGGTCGGCACCGCGCTCTTCGCCAGGGCCGGGCGCGGTGTGCGGCTCACCGACGCCGGACGGCTGCTGGCCCAGCACGCCCGCGTCCTGCTGGCCGCGGCTGAGTCGGCCGAGGCCGATCTGGCCGCGCTGAGCGGCGACATCCGGGGCACCGTCCGGGCCGGCGGCCTCCAGTCCGCCGCCCGCAAGCTGCTGGTGCCGGCGCTGGCCCGGATGAGCGCCGACCACGCGGGCGTACGCGTCGAGATCTTCGAGTACGAGCTGGAACAGTCCCTGCCGAGCCTGCGCCTGGGCGCGGTCGACCTGGTCATCGGCGACGAGTACGACGGCCAGCCCCGCCCCCGCCCGGCGGGGCTGCGTTTCACCGTGCTGCTCGAGGAGCCGATGAAGATCGTGCTGCCGGCCGCGCACCCGCTGGCCGGCGCCGGCGGACCCGTCGCGGTCGCCGAACTGCGGTCGGCCGTCTGGACCGCGTCCGCCGAAGGCACCGGCCACCACGCCATGGTGGTGGGCACCTGCCGGTCGCTCGGCGGCTACGAGCCCGACCTGCGCCATCGCTCCAACGACGCCGACGTCCAGCTCGAGATCGTCCGCGCCGGCGCGGCGGTCGCCCTGATGCCGGTGCTGGCCCTGCCGGCCGACGACCGGGCGGTGGCGGTCCGGGACGTCGCCGAGGTGACGCTGCGGCGCAGGCTGGTCGCCGTCACCCGGGACACGCCGCCGGCCCCCGCGCTGACCGCGTTCCTGGCGGCCGTGACCGACCAGGTGCCCGGAACCTAGCCGCCCGGTCGGCGCGTGGTGCTGAGATGGGTGGATGGTCCGCGTCCTGGGCGGCGTGTTCGGCATCTTCGCCGTCGCGGCGCTCCTGATCTGGCTGGGCCCCGCCCCGGCCATCACGTCGTGGTCGGCCCAGGCGGCGCTCGAAGGCACGTTCGCGTGGCTGGCGTGGCGGCTGTGGCGCCGGCCGGGGCAGCCGGCCCGGGCCAGGCTGTTCTGGGGCGCTGCCGCCGTGGCCGGCGCGCTGAAGACCGTCGGCGGGCTGGTGCGGGTGGTCCAGTTCGCCGTCGACCCGGCCGGCGCCGGTCGCGACATCACCGTGTCGACGCTGGTGATCGCCGGCGGGTCCATCGTCCTACTGGCGTTCCTGCTCACCCGGCCGGGGGCGACGACCGGCCGCGAACGGGCGCGGATGTGGCTGGACGCCGCGACGGTGCTGATAGCGACCGCGGTCTTCGTTTGGTCGATCGCGCTGATCGGCAGCGAGCAGGCGACCGGACCGCTCGAGATCGCCTGGACGGTGATCGGCTCCGTCATCACGATCGCGGCCGCGTTCGCGGTCGTCCGGCTCGTCATGATCGAGGACGCGCCGTTCAGCCGGGCGACCGGGGCGGTCCTGGCCGCCGCGATCGCGCTCTTCGGCGTCAGTCACATGCTCAACCCGCAGCTCGCCGCCGCGGACTCGCGGGGAATCTTCGTGCTGCGGATGCTGCCGGCGCTGGCGCTCGTCGTCGGCGCGTGCGTCGAATGGCTGCGCCGCGGGCCAGCCCGGACGTCCGGCCCGCTCCGGCCGTCGCCGGTGACCCTGCGGCTGCCCTTCTTCGCGGTGGCCGCCACCCAGCTCATGCTGATCATCCAGCTGCCGATCGTGGGACTGACCATCGAGAGCTGGGGCACCGTCGTCGGCGCGGTGCTGCTCACCACCATCGTGACGGCGCGGCAGGGGGTGGTGCTCGCGGACAACGAGCGGCTGGTGCACCGGCTCGGCGAGACCGTCGAGGCGCTCGGCCGGCAGGAGGAGCGGCTGCGCCACGCGGCCAACCACGACCACCTGACGGGCCTGGCCAACCGGGCGTTCTTCGACCAGCACGCCCAGCATCTCGGCAGCTCCGAACCGGGCCACGGCCGGGCCGTGCTCTTGCTGGACCTCAACGAGTTCAAGCTGGTCAACGACACCTTCGGCCATCACGCCGGTGACGACCTGCTCAAGACGGCGGCGACGCGGCTGCGCCGCAGCGTGCGCCCCGGTGACACGGTGGCCCGCCTGGGCGGCGACGAGTTCAGCGTGCTGCTGGCCGACACGTCGGCCGACGACGCGGTGGCCACCGCCCGCCGGATCCTGCGCGCGCTGGCCGAACCGGTGCGCATCCACGGCCGTACCCTGCGGCCCGCGGCCAGCGTCGGCATCGCCGCCAGCCGGACCAAGCCCTTCGAGTCCCTGCTGCGCGACGCGGACGAGGCCATGTACGAGGCCAAGCGGCGGCACTCGGGGCTACAGCTGCACCCGGACTCGACGGGGTGACCGGACCCGCGCGCGGCGGGCCCGGTCACCCGGTGGGTCAGGAGCGGCGGGCCAGCGCCTCCTGGCGCCGCGCCTCGGCGATCTGGGCGCCGACCTTGTCGAGCTCGGCCTGGCTGACCACGACCTTGCCGAACGCCCGAACGGCCTGGTAATAGGTCCAGGCCAGGCCGTCGCAGATCGGCTTCAGCACCGCGTTGTAGCGGGCGCAGGAGCGCTTGAGGTCCTCGTAGAAGGCGCTGTCCAGACGCGACTTGTTGGCGCTGAACTGGCCCATCGCCTTGTAGTTGCGGTAACCGAAGTCGTGCCGGTAGCAGGAGAGCTCGAACGCGAACCCGAAGGGGTTGTCGGGGCTGGTCGAGCAGTAGTCGGTGGACCAGTCGAAGTTGTAGGCCTGCCACGGACCGCGGTTGAGGCGGGCCGCGTTCCAGGCGTTGTAACTGCTGGCACTGGTCTGGGTGAAGCTCGACAGGACGGCGAGCTTCTCGGCGTTGGTGACGGCGGCGGCGGGGGATGCGATGCCGAGCAGCATCACGGCGGCAAGGGTGGCCGCAGAGACGAGGGTGAGCAACCGACGAGGCATAGGGCCAATGGTGCGGCCCTATCCTCACGAATGTAAATGGATAGATGTTGAAGATCAGGTCAGCGGCTGTAGAACTCGACCACGAGCTGCTCGTCGCAGAGGACCGGGATCTCGGTGCGCTCGGGCAACCGGATCAGCGTCGTACGCAGGTCCGCGATCGCGGTCGACAGGTACGGCGCGGTGCGGGCGCCGACGTGCGCACCGGCCGCGGCGACCTGGAACGGCGTCTTGTCGCGGCTCTTCTCGCGTACCGCGATGGTCTGGAACGGCTGCACCTTGTACGAGGGCCGGTCCACCTTGCGCCCGTCGACGGCGATGTGCCCGTGGGCCACGGCCTGGCGCGCCTGGTAGATCGTGCGCGCGAACCCGGCCCGCAGCACGAGCGAGTCGAGCCGGCACTCCAGCGCGACGACCATCCGCTCGCCGGTCTTCCCGGTGCCCCGGTGCGCCTCGGCGAACGCCCGGCGCATCTGCACCTCGCTGACGTTGTACTGGTGGCGCAGCCGCTGCTTCTCCAGCAGCCGGACCTTGTAGTCGGTCTCCTTGCGGCGCGCGCGACCGTGCACGCCGGGCGGATACGGCCGGCGCTCGAAGTACTTGACGCACTTCGGCGTCAGCGGGATGCCGAGGGACCGCGAGAGCTTTGCCTTCGGCCGCGACTGGTTCACGTTGCCTCCACGAGTTGGATCAGCCGAGAGGTTAGCCTAACCTAACTACACAGGCACACCCCGGGAGGTCCGTCATGGCGCAGTCCACCGTCCTCGTCGCGCTCGTGCGCACGCTCGCGTCCGGGCACCTGCCGGGCATGGTCCAGGTCGCCCGGCGCGCGACGGCCCGCGGTGGCCCCGGCCCGTTCCCGGTGCGGCACGCGCTCGACCGGGCCGGCTCCCCGCTGCTGCTCGCCGCCGTCGGCGACCCGGTGGACAAGGCGCTGACCTCGTGCGACGACTACGACGTCGCGACGGTCCTGTCCATCACGGCACCCGACGGCGGCCAGCTCTGGATCTCCGGCTGGTCGACGAGGCTGCGCGAGCCGTTGCTGCGCGGCGCCGTGCTCGACTTCGCCGCGCACAACCCGCTGCCGGACCTGCTGGACGTCGGGCACGGCCACACGCTGCACCGGATGGACGTCGCCGAGGTCCGCTTCGAGCACCCGGACGGGCTGATGATCGAGATCGACCCCGACGACTACGCGGCCGGCTGACCCGGGGCGACCGGTCGCGATCGGTGCCCGTGCCGGTATCCGGCGTCCGCGAGGAAGAGGACCGCGGACACCACGAACGGGTGCCGCACCGGGGACCAGCGCTCCCCGACGTATTCGACCCGTTCCTCGCTGACCACCCGCCCGCTGCACCAGTCGAGGGTCACCAGGAGGCCGCGGGTCGGGTCGAACCCGGTCGGCCATTCGGCGGGCACGACGAACAGCGCCGGCCGCGCGCGCTGGGTCACCTGAGAGCGCTGCGTCACCTGGTTGGGTGCCTGCTGCCGTGCGGTCATCGCCGCTCCTCGGATGCATCCTCGTCGACTGGATCCTGATCCGCTTGTGTCGGGTGAGGGCCTCGACGTCACATGCCTGGCAGGGAAATTAGGTAACGGTTCGGTCGCGAAGGGACGGCCACTGTGGACCCAGCGACGTCCTCTCCTCAGTTGGCGCTAATTTCTCTCCCTGGCGTGACAACTCGTGGGGAGGTGGACACAACGGCGGTGACGGGCTCGACGAGCGATGACGAGAGGTTCGAAGCGATGTATCGGCTGCACTACGACGACGTCGGGCGCTTCGTCCGCCGCCGTGCGGCCGATCTGGACTGTGACCACCTCGTCGGCCAGGTGATGACGATCGCGTGGGAGAGCCGCGAGAACGTCCCGGCCGACAACCCGCTGCCGTGGCTCTACCGCACGGCCCGCAACGTGCTCGCCAACGAGTTCCGGCGTCGCCAGCGCGAACGCAACGACCCCTACGACCCGGGCAGCGACCCGCTGGTCACGCTGCCCGACCGCGACGACCGGCCCAGCGGCGTCGTCGACAAGATGGCGCTGCGGCAGGCCCTCGCCGAGCTCGGCGACCGCGACCGCGAGATCCTGGAGCTGATCGCCTGGGAGGGGCTCACGATCCCCGAGGTCGCCCAGGTGCTGGGCATGGGCCGCACCGCCGTCAGCAACCGGGTGACCCGGCTGCGCAAGCTGTGGGACCCGCAGCCCAACCGGCCGCACCAACTGGTCGCCCTCCTCGGCCGGCGGTCCCGCCGATGAACGACGCCGACCGGCTGCGGGAGCTCTTCGGTCCCACCGACCCCGTCGCCGACGACGGCTACGTGGCCGACCTCGACCGACGCGAGCGCATGCTGCGCGACATCATGGCCGCACCGCCGGCCCGCCGTCGCGCCCCCACCCGCGCCCGTTGGGTGGCGGCCGCGGCGGCTGTGGTGCTCGTCGCGATCACGGGCGTCGTCGTGGCCGTCGCCCTCCCCCAGGCCGCGTCGAGTGCGTGGGCGACACCGGCACCGCTGGCCAGCGTCCGGTCCGCGTCCGAGCCGGGCGGCCCCCGCCTGCTGGCGTTGGCCGCCACGGTCGCCGACCAGCCGGCGCCCGCCACCCCGATCCGCGACCACGTGCTGATCCGCAGTTGGGCACTGAACAGCGACATCGCCGGCACGACGGTCACCTGCGTCGTCATCCCCACCGAGACCGAGCTCCGGCGCGAGCCGGACAACTCCGGCACCCGCACCGTCGTCTACCTCCCGCCCGAGGCGCCCACCGAAGCCCAGCTCGACGAGTGGCGCGACGAGGGATCACCCGGCGCCGACCAGACCCGCAGCACCGAGGAATACGCGGCGGGTGAGTTCGTCGCCCTCTGGCCGGACCGGCCGCCGACCGACCCCGACCGGCTCCGCGCGTGGCTGTCCGCCACCCGGCCGGGCACCGACCCGGCGACCACGGTCGTCGGCGGCGTCACCGACGTGCTCCACGAGCGCGCCCTGACCACCGCCGAGACGGCCGCGACGCTGACCCTCCTGGCCGGGCTGCCCGGGCTGCGCTACACGGGCGCGCTCACCGACCGGGCCGGCCGCACCGGCGACGCGTACACCGTCGTCGTCGATGGGACCGGCCTGCCGGTCACGCACACGTTCGTCGTCGACCCCGGCAGCGGACGCGTCCTCGCACAGGAGCGCGTCCTGGCCACCGACGTCGGTCAGCTCGAGCTCACCGCGCCGGCCGTGATCGGCTACGACACCTACCTTTAGCGTTTAGCCCCAGACGGCGTACGCCTGGTCGTTGTAAATGCCCATCGACAACGCATAGGAGCGGGCGCCGCAGTTGTAGACGGACGTCAGGTTGTAGAGGCTCAGGTGGCCGACGTCGCTGGCGCTCTGGTTGTTGCGCCACGACGACGTCGAGCGGTTGAAGCCCCAGTCGGCCAGGTAGTGCCAGTACTCGTCACTGAACTGCAGCCGCCGCCCGCCGCCGTTGGTGTTCTCGTAGAGGCACAGCCAGCCGGACCCGCACGACGGCACCGCCGCCGCCACCACCGCGCTGCGTGCCTGCGCGACCAGCGGGTCCGCCTCGCGCTGGTAGCCCACCACCCTGTCGGCCTCGGCGTGCGAGGTGAAACAGCGCGTGTCCGACGCCGCGAACACCAGACAGGACTGCGCGCCCTGCCAGCTCTTACCCAGGTCGATGACGCGACCGTCCAATGTCGCCAAACCCGGCGTCCCAGCGGGTGCCGCGGCCACCGCCGGGACACCCGTCACCATCACCACCGCCGCCATCACGAGTGCGGCACCCACGCGAAAAAGTCCCCTCATGTCCGACCTCCTGCATAGCCCCCGTGCGGGCAGGGAAATACCCGCAGTGACATCGAGACTACGGAATGTTTACATCCCTCGAATCGGCCGGTCGGTTTTCCGACGTGGTCCCTAGCAGGCGAACGCGTGGACGATCGCGGCGACCAGCGCGGCGCGCGCGACCGTCGCGTCGACGTCGATGTGCTCGTCACGGGCGTGCGCGCCGGCGCCGACCGCGCCGAGACCGTCGAGCAGCGGCACGCCCAGCGCGGCCAGGAAGTTGGCGTCGCTGCCACCACCAACCGCGCATTCCGACAGATCCCCGCCGAGCCGGGCCGCCAGAGCACGGGCGAGGTCGACCATGGCCGCGATCCCGGGTGTACGCGTCATCGGCGGCCTGTTCCAACCCCCGCCGACCGTGACGGTCAGGCGCGGATCGCCCGGTTCCAGGGAGCCGAGCGCGGCGTCGACCCGCCGCGCCTCGGCCGGGTCGGCGACCCGCACGTCGACGGCGGCCCAGGCGTGTCCGGCGATCACGTTGCCGCGGGTGCCGCCCGCGATGGTGCCCACGTTGACGCTCGTGCCACGCGCCAGGTCCTGCACGGCCCGCAGCGTGAGCACGATCCGGGCGAGCTCGTCGATCGCGCTGATCCCCTTCTCGGGGTCGAGCCCGGCGTGCGCCTCGACGCCGGTGACGTCGATCCGGAACATGCCGATGCCCTTGCGAGCCGTCTTCAGCGCACCGGCGAGCCCGGGCTCCAGCACCAGAGCGGCGGTCACGCCGTCGGCCGCCGCCTCCAACACCGGCCGGGAGCTTGGGCTGCCCAGTTCCTCGTCGCCGTTGAGCACGACGCGCAGCGGCGGCCGGGACAGCCCGGCGGCGTCCAGCGCCCGCACGGCCCACAGCGCCTGCACGAGGCCGGCCTTCATGTCGAAGACACCGGGGCCGCGAGCGATCCGGCCCTCCACCACGAACGGCCGCTCGGCGAGGGTGCCCGCGCCCCAAACGGTGTCGTAGTGGCACAGCACCAGCAACCGGCGCGGCCCGACCCCGGCGAAGTCGGCGACCAGCGTGTCGCCGTGCGTCGCGGACGGCACCCGCCGCACCGACTCGGGCGGCCCGAGCACCTCGGTGAGCCGGCCGGAGAGCCAGTCCAGGCCGGCGTCGAGGTGCGGCTTGCTGTCGCTGGGCGTCTCCCGCGACACGTAGTCGCCGAGCTCGGCGAGCAGGTCCGCGCGGCGGTCGAGCAACCACCGCCGGGCGACCGACAGGTCGAGGGTGCGGGCGAGGTCGGCGCTGGGGATGTCCACGCCCTAGTTTGCGGTCTGGCTCGCGGGGCATGTGCGGGGCATGGACCTGACGCTGCTGTCCGGCGCGACCGCCGGCGCCGCGGCCGGTGCGGCGGGCTGCGCGGCGCTGGACGCGACCACCTACCTCGACATGGCCATCCGGGGACGTCCGGCCAGCGACGTGCCGGCCGAAACCGCCGAAGCGATCGTCAAGCACCTCCCGCTGGACGTACCGGGGCAGAACTCACACCGCCAGAACCGCTTCAACGGGCTCGGCGGCCTCTCCGGCGTGCTGTCCGGGGTGTTCGTCGGCACCGCGTTCGGCCTGCTGCACGCGGCGGGCTGGCGGCCGCCGCTGGCGGTCGGCACGGTGGCGGTGGGGTTGGGCGCCATGGCAGTCAGCGACGGCACGCTGGCCGGGCTGCGGGTGTCGGACCCACGCACCTGGTCGGCCACCGACTGGCTCAGCGACCTGATCCCCCACCTGGTGTACGGCGCGGTCACCTACGCCACACTGGTCGCGCTGGAGGACAGGCGCTAGCTCGGCCCCAACGTCAGGTACGCGAAGCCCATCAGGCCCCGGTGGCCCCGCAGCCAGATGTTCCGCTGGCTGTCCGCCTGCTCGCGTACCGCCGCCGCTTCGGGGTGGTTCGGGTGGGTGATCAGCCACTCTTCGCGGTCGGCGGCCAGCAGTGACTCGAACTCGTCCCACTCGTCGCGCGTGGCGGTCTCGACGCGCAGCGGCCGGAAGCCGGCCGCGATCGCCTGGTCGACGAGCCCGGCCAGGTCGGTGCAGTCGTCGGCCGACATGCCCGGCCACATCAGGGCGAGCCGGTCGGGTGGCGGCGGCGACTCCCAGAACTCGGCCGCGAACAGCACCCGCCCGCCCGGGTTGACCAGCTCCCGGATGGCGCCCAGGGCCGACGCGATCGTGCCGAACGCCTGGTAGGCGCCGACGCTGACGAGCAGGTCGGCGGTGTCGCGGTGGTCGGCGGCCGGGCCGTCGACGAACGTGACGCGCCCGTCGAGCCCGCGGGCCTCCGCGTTGGCGCGCCCGCGGGCCAGGTCGGGTTCGTGGGTGTCGAGACCGATGCCCTTGGCGCCCGGGCAGGCCGCCACGACCCGCAGCAGCAGCTCTCCCCAACCACAGCCCAGATCAACCACAGTGGACGGCGATCCGGCAGCGAGGCCGGTCACGATGCGGTCGGCCCGCGCCGCGGACAGCGGTGCCATGAAGGTGAGCCGCGCGCCGTTGCCCGCAGGCGGGGGTGAGGTCATGCCGCAAATTAGCAACCCTTATCGGCGGGCAGCCATCGATTAAATCGCGTAGGGTGACCGGAAGGATCGAGATGTTCCGATCAATCGATGGGGGGTTCCGGAACTTCACACCGTTGTGCGAGATCCTCGCCGCTCGTCGGCGCGTGGGCCCTTGGCACGGGCCCCGACGTTGTGCGCGCCGCCCCGCGAGTTCGGTCTCGCCTCTCGTCGGCCCCGTGGCACCAGCCGGCGAACGCCTGGTCACCCGTGACCGGCCGTGCGTCCGGCGTGCCATCGTGTCGGCGACGAACGACATGCGACGCTGACCCGGTCCGGGTGTGCTCTGTTCACCCAGACACAGGAGGCGTCAGTTGCGCAAGAAGCTTGCCCTGGTCGTCGCGCCGCTCCTCGCGGTAGCCGGCGGCGGCATATCGCTGTCACCGGCCGCGGCCGCACCACCCGGCGGGCCACCCGCCGACAGCAACTTCCAGAAGGTCACGCTCAACGACTTTCCCGGCGAGCCCGTCAGCCTCGCCGTGCTGCCCGACAACCGGGTGCTGCACACCGCCCGCACCGGTGAGGTGCGGATCCACGACCCACGCTCGGGGCGCAACATACTCGCCGCCGACGTGCCCGTCTACGAACACGACGAGGAAGGCCTGCAGGGCGTCGCGATCGACGCGGACTTCGCCCGCAACAAGTGGGTCTACCTCTACTACTCGCCGGTGCTGGACACCCCGACCGACGACCCGGCGACGCCGGACGTCAACGAGGGCGACGCGCCGTTCGAGGGCACCGCGGCCGACTTCGCGCCGTTCAAGGGCCACCTCCAGCTTTCCCGGTTCAAGCTGGAAGGCAACACGCTCAACCTCCGCAGCGAGCAGAAGATCATCCAGGTGAACACCGACCGCGGCATCTGCTGCCACGTCGGTGGGCAGATCGACTTCGACAGCGAGGGCAACCTCTACCTGTCGACCGGTGACGACAGCAACCCGTTCTTCTCCGACGGCTACGTGCCGATCGACGAGCGGGCCACCCGCAACCCGGCCTTCGACGCGCAGCGCACGTCGGCCAACACCAACGACCTGCGCGGCAAGGTGCTGCGGATCCGGGTCAAGAACGGCGGCGGCTACACCATCCCGTCCGGCAACCTGTTCAAGCCGGGCACGCCGAAGACCCGCCCGGAGATCTACGCGATGGGCCTGCGCAACCCGTTCCGGTTCGCCGTCGACAAGCGGACCGACGACGTGTACGTGGGCGACTACTCGCCGGACGCCGGCGCGGCCGACCCGGCGCGTGGGCCGGCCGGCCAGGGCCGGTGGATGCGGATCGACAAGCCGGCCAACTACGGCTGGCCGTACTGCGCGACCGACGCACTGCCCTACGTGGACTACGACTTCGCCACGGGCACGTCGGGTGCGCCGTTCAACTGCCGGCGGCCCGTCAACGAGTCGCCGCACAACACCGGCCTGACCCGGCTGCCCGCGGTGGAGAAGGCCGAGGTGGCCTACTCCTACGCGCCGTCGGCGGAGTTCCCGGGCCTCGGCGAGGGCGGCATCGGCCCGATGGGCGGCCCGGCTTATGAATACGACAAGCGCAACGACTCGCGGACCAAGTGGCCGTCCTACTACGACGGCGTGCCGCTGTTCTACGAGTGGACGCGTGACTACATCAAGGAGTTCCGCCTCGACCGGCACGGCAACGTGGCCGACATCCGGCCGGTGCTGGGCTCCTTCGTGGTCGACAACCCGATGGACATGGAGTTCGGCCCCGACGGCGCGCTCTACGTCCTCGAATACGGCGACGGCTTCTTCGCCGAGAACCCGGACGCGCAACTGTCCAGGTTCGACTTCGTGCGTGGCAACCGCACGCCGGTCCCGGTGATCAGCGCCCAACCGCTGGCCGGCGACGCACCGTTGACCGTCCAGTTCTCCAGCGCCGGCACCACCGACGCGGACGGCGACGCGCTGCGGTACGCGTGGGACTTCGACGCCAACGGCACGGTGGACTCGCGGGCGGCGAACCCGACGTACACGTTCGCCGCGAACGGGAACTACCGGGTCACGCTCAAGGTCACCGACAGCACCGGTCGTTCGGCGTCGGCCGAGCTTCCGTTCGTCGTCGGCCCCCGGCCACCGACGGTCACGATCGTCGCACCGCAGGAGGGTCAGCCGTTCGAGTTCGGTGACACGGTGCCCTTCCAGGTGACCGTGGTCGACAACCAGCCGACGGACTGCTCGCGGGTCACCGTGAACTACATCCTCGGCCACGACGAGCACGGCCACCCGATCACCTCGGCGACGGGTTGCTCCGGCAGCATCACCACCTCGGCACCCGGTCACGGATCCGGTGACAACCTCTCCGGCGTCTTCGTGGCGACGTACACCGACGCCGACGGCCAGGTCGGCACCGACCAGGTCGTCCTTTTCCCGGCGACGACACCGTAAGGGAGCATCGTGGAGGGTGGTGCGGATAGGGCAGACTGCCCGCGTGGCAGAGTCCTTCCGCACCACCCTCGCCCAACTGCTCAAGGCGCGCTTCCCGATCATCGCGGTCGAGTCGCACGAGGAGCTGCGGGTGCTGTTCGAGGTGCGCGCGGTCGCCGGTGACGCCGGTCTCGTGCGCACCCCGCGCGCGGTGTGGACCTGGTCGCTGACCGATGGGCTGCGCCGCGACGACGGCGAGGAGCAGGGCCGCACGAAGAACCCGTCGGACGCGCTCGACGCGTTGTTGCGGATCCACCAGCCGATCGTCGCGGTGTTCCGCGACCTGCATCCCGTGCTCGGCGGCGCCGGCCAGCCCGGCGACCCGGCGGTGATCCGGCGCCTGCGCGACCTGGCGACCGCGTTCCGGTCCGGCGCCATTCCGCGCAGCCTCGTGCTCGTCTCGCCGGTCCACCGGGTGCCGGTCGAGCTCGAAAAGGACGTCACGGTCGTCGACTTCCCCTTGCCGTCCGAGACCGACATCCGTGCCGTGCTGGACGGGATGCTCCGGGCCAACGCCGGCTCGCCCCGGCTCCGGATCGACCTCGACGACAGCGGACGCGAGCGGTTCGCCAAGGCCGCGCTCGGCCTGACGCTGCACGAGGCGGAGAACGCGTTCGCCCGCGCGATGGTCAACGACGGCGTCATCAGCATCGCCGACCTGCCCGTGATCCTGGAGGAGAAGCGGCAGACGGTACGCAAGGCGGGGCTGCTCGAGTTCGTCGAGACCGGGCCGGTGCTGTCCGACGTCGGCGGGCTCGAGAACCTGAAGCGCTGGTTGGGCCGCCGCGAGGGCGCGTGGCTGGCGGACGCGGCCGACTACGGCCTGCCGGCGCCGCGCGGCGTGCTGATCACCGGCGTACCCGGCTGCGGCAAGTCGCTGACCGCCAAGGCCGTCGCGGCCGCGTGGGGCATCCCGCTGCTCCGCCTCGACATCGGGCGGGTGTTCTCCGGCCTCGTCGGGTCGAGCGAGCAGAACATGCGCAGTGCGATCCGCACGGCCGAGGCGGTGTCGCCGTGCGTCCTCTGGATCGACGAGATCGAGAAGGGCTTCGCCGCCACCGGCGCCGGCGACTCCGGCACCTCGTCGCGGGTGTTCGGCTCGTTCCTGACCTGGCTGCAGGAGAAGAACCGGCCGGTGTTCGTGATCGCCACCGCCAACGAGATCGAGAGCCTCCCGCCCGAGCTCCTCCGCAAGGGCCGGTTCGACGAGGTGTTCTTCGTGGACCTGCCGACCCGGGCCGAGCGCGGCTCGATCTGGCAGGTCCACCTCGCCCGCTGGCTGCGCAACCCGCGGGTGGGTGGGGCGCTCTCCGTCGACAGCGGCGTGCTCGCCGAGCTCACCTCGCTAAGCGAGGGCTACTCCGGCGCCGAGATCGAGCACGCGCTCGTCGCCGCCGTCTACGACGCCTTCGCCGAGCGACGCCCGTTGCGCCAGGACGACGTCGTGCGGGCTCTGGTCAACATGGTGCCGCTGAGCCGCACCCAGGCCGAGCGGATCGCCGCGGTCCGGGCCTGGGCCGACGCCCGCGCGGTCGCCGCGACCGCCGCCGAGGACTGGGATCTCGAAACGCCGCAACCGCGACCCGACGCGGGCGGCCCGCATCGTTCGCACGGCGGCCGGCCGGTGGAGTTCTGATTGCCTCGTCGATGGTTGGATGGTGGGATGAGCGTCTCCCTGCTCCTCATTCCGGCGGCACTGGCCGCCGCGGCGGCCATCTCGGCCCGCGCCGCCGACCAGCCGGGTGGGTCCGGCGGCGGCCTGGTCTGCACGGTGTCGACCCGGATGCGCGACAGCGCGCTGCTGTCCGCGGCGCTGCGCGAGACCGGTGCCGTCGTCACGACCGGCACCGACCTGGTCGACGCGGTGTGGCAGGGCGTCACCGCCCGGTTCACCCGTGACACCGAGGGCATCTGGGCGGCGCACTTCGCCGGTGACGTCGACGAGTCCCGCGCTGTCGAGATCGTCCGGCGGCTCGACGAGGCGTACGGCAGGCAGGTGCAGGCGGCCGTGCTCGACCGGCTGCGCACCCGCGCGCCGGCGGCCGGGCTCCGCCTCGAGTCCGAGACGCTAGAGGAAGACGCGTCCGTGCGGCTGGTCTTCGCTGTCGAGCAGCGGGAGCGGGCATGACCGCGCGCGAGGCGGTCACGGTGGTGGTCGCCCCCGACGGCACGGTCACCGCCGAGACGCACGGCATCCACGGCGCCGAGTGCCTCGACTACATCGCCGTGCTCGAAGACCTGCTCGACGCGACCACCGTGTCGAGCGCGCACACCGCCGACTACACCCGTGCCCGCGCCACGGTCGAGACCACGGAGACGGTGCACGATGTCGACCGCCTTTGACCCTGGCCCGGCCCGCAAGCTGTCGTGGCGAGTGCTGCACAGCCTCTGGCTGGTGCTGCCGGTGGCCGGCTTCGGCTGCCTCGGCTCCAGCGCCCTGATCTACCTCGGGATCCGGATGAAGCGCCGTGCACTGTGGATCTCCGGCATCGCCTACCTGGTGGTCTCGACCGCGTTGTTCATCGTGATCGGTGAGTCGGAGCAGGACACCGCCCTGAGCAACTGGGCGGTCGGCCTGTGGCTGGTGACCTGGCTCGCCGTCATCCTGCACGCCTTCGCGATAAACCCCACGTGGCTGCGCTTCAAGGCCACCTACGTCCCCTGGCATGCCACACCGCTGGCGCCACCGCCCGGCTATCCGGCGTTCCATCCCCCGTACCCGCCGGCCCAGCCCACCTACCCGGCGGCACAGCCCTCGTATCCGCCGGCACAGCCCTCGTATCCGGCGCCGCCGCCCGCCCAGCCCGCACCGCCCGCGTCGGCCGAGCCGATCGACGTCAACTCCGCCACCGCGGCGCAACTGGTGACGCTCCCCCACTTCGACCACGCACGAGCGCTGCGGGCGGTCGCCGAGCGGGAACGTCGCGGCGGCTTCGCGGACGTCTACGCGTTCAGTGCGGCGCTCGGGCTGCAACCGCACGAATACGTCCGGATCCTGCCGCTGGTCCGTGCCATCCCCGTCGCCACGGCACCTCCGCCGCAGCCGCACCCACCCGGCCCGGGCGGCCACGCGGGCCGCATCCTCGATGTCTGAACCGGCGGTCGCCGTCGCCCGCTACCTCGGCACCACGACTGCCGAGGGCCCGGGCGTGCGTACCGCCGTCTGGGTGCAGGGTTGCTCGATCCGCTGCGCCGGCTGCTTCAACCCACATCTGTTCGCGGCCGAGGGCGGCGTCCCCTGGTCGTCGACCGCACTGGCGGCCCGGGTCCTAGCCGAGCCGTCCGGCGGCCTGACCCTCCTCGGCGGTGAGCCGTTCGACCAGGCCGAGGGGCTGGCCGCGGTGGCCCGCCGGGTGCGCGCCGGCGGTCGCTCGGTGCTGACCTTCTCCGGCTACACCCACGCGGCCCTGCGCCGGGCCGCGGCGGCCGGCAAACCCGGGGTCGCCGACCTGCTCGCGGCCACGGACCTGCTGGTGGCGGGCCCGTTCCGGCAGGACCGGATCGACCACCAGCGCCCCTGGGCCGGCTCGACCAACCAGGAGTTCGTGGTGCTCGACGACCGGTTCCCCGACCTGGTCGACTGGCAGGCGGGCGCGGTCGACCGCGTCCAGGTCGACGTCGACCGGACCGGTGCCGTCGCGGTCAACGGGTGGCTGGACACCGAGCGCCTGGACGCGCTGCTCGCCGCCCTGGATTAACTCTGGACTTATATAAGCGGCGACTGTCAGAATGTGGCGGGCGGGCCGCCCGCGCCCGTCACCGCGATCGAGAGGACAGCCGCATGATCGACATCGCCAACCACCTCAAGGCGATCCACCGCGAGGTCGGCGTCGGCCCGGCCGAGGGCGGCGGCGAGGAGGTCTCCGTGGTCCTCCGCCGGACGTACGCGGCTCCGGTCGAGGACGTCTGGGACGCGCTCACCACGCCCGACCGGATCGCCCGGTGGTTCTACCCGCTCACCGGGGACCTGCGCGAGGGCGGCACCTTCCAGCTCGAGGGCAACGCCGGCGGCGAGATCCGGCGCTGCGAGCCGCCGCACCGGCTCACCGTCACCTTCGGCGGCCCGACCAGCGTGGTCAACCTGACGCTCTCCGCCGGCACCGCCGACGACACGGAGCTCGAGCTCACCCACACCGTGCCGATCGAGATGGCCGGCAGCGGCGCGGGCGCGCTGTTCGTCGGTCCCGGCTGGGACGGCGCGCTGCTCGGCCTCGCGCTGCACCTCGCCGGCGAGGTGTTCGACGACCCGATCGCGCACGCCAACTCGCCCGAGGTCCGCGAGTTCTCCCGTGGCTCGGTCGACGCCTGGGAGTCCGTGGTCGCGGCGTCCGGCACCGCCACGGCCGAGGAGACGGCGGCTGGCCGGCAGATGGCCCTCGCGCAGTTCGCCCCTGAGGAGGCGTAGCCGGCGTACGGTCGGTGGATGACCGACCGACCTCCGCTGCCGCCGTTCGACCGCCCGTCCGCCCTGGTCAAGGTGCAGGCCGCGGAGGACGCCTGGAACACCCGGGACCCGGAGAAGGTCTCGATGGCGTACACGGAGGACTCGGTCTGGCGGAACCGGGACACCTTCGTCGTCGGGCGTCCGGCGATCGTCGAGTTCCTGCGCGACAAGTGGTCACGCGAGCTGGACTACGCACTGCGCAAGAACCTGTGGGCGTTCACCGACGACCGGATCGCGGTCCGCTTCCAGTACGAGTCGCACGACGGCACCGGCCAGTGGTGGCGCAGCTACGGCAACGAGCTGTGGGAGTTCGACGAGCACGGGCTGATGCGCCGCCGCGAGGCCAGCATCAACGACGTGCGGATCGACGAGTCGGAGCGGCGCATCTTCGGCACCCGGCCGAAGGACTCCCGGGAGCCGGACCTGCCCACGCATTGACCTCAACCCCGCTTGAGGTCGCAGACTCCTGGCCATGCGTGCTGCTGCCTTCGACAAACCCGGTGGTCCCGACGTGCTCCGCGTGTTCGAGCTGCCCGATCCGGTGCCGGCCCAGGGTCAGGTGCTGATCCGGGTACGCGCGGCGGGCGTCCAGCCCTACGACTGCGCGGTGCGGGCGGGCTGGCTCCCGGCCGGCGCCCGCGATGCCGTAGGAGGTCGCGGGCGGGCACCACGGTCGTCGCGACCGCCCGCCCGGAGAACCACGACTACCTGCGCGGGCTGGGCGCGATCGCGGTCGCGTACGGCGACGGCCTGGCCGACCGGGTGCGCGCGGCCGCACCGGGTGGCGTCGACGCGGCGCTGGACGGCGCCGGCGGTGCCGCGCTCGACATCTCCCTCGACCTGGTGGCCGACCGCCGCCGGATCCTGACGCTGGTCGACCATGGTCGGGCAGCCGACCTCGGCATCCGGGTCACTCCCCCGCTGCGCTCGGCCGCCCGCCTGGCCGAACTGGTGGGGGCCGGCCTGCGCATCCACGTCCGGGCGACCTACCCGCTGTCCGAAGCCGCCGACGCACATCGCGACGTCGAGCCCGGCCACGGGCGTGGCAAGGTCGTCATCACGGTCTAACGTTCGGTGGATGATCGGACGCTTGCACCACACGATCCTCGACTGCCCGGATCCGCACGCGGTGGCGCGGTTCTACAGCGCGCTCCTCGGCCTGCCGATCACGTACCAGGACGACGATTTCGCGGTCGTCGCCGTTTCGGACCGGACCTCGGGCCTCGCCTTCCAGCGGGCGCCGGAGAACCCGGCGTCGACCTGGCCGGACCCGGCCGTACCCCAGCAGATCCACTTCGACGTGATGGTCGACGACCGGGAGGCCGCCGGCGCGGCGGTGCTCGCCCTCGGTGCCCGCAAGCTCGCCGGCGAGGGCGTGTACGCCGATCCCGCCGGCCACCCGTTCTGCCTGATCCCACTGCCGGGCTGGGCCGACCCGGTGTGTGCTGAAATCGGATGATGCAGCAGCTCGACGAGCTCCGGACCCTGCTGGCCCGGCACGCGCGGCCCGACTGGACGACCGCGATCGACGGCGTGCTGATCTCCAAGGTCGAACGGTCACTGCCGCCGTCGCCGTCGATGTCGGGCACGGTCCTCGCGGTCATCGCGCAGGGTGCGAAACGGCTGTCGCTCGGCGACCGGGTGTACGAGTACCACGCCGGGCAGTACCTCGTCGCCTCGGTCGACCTGCCCGTCACCGGCCACTTCGTCGACGCGAGCCAGCGCCGCCCGGCGCTCGGCTTCGGGCTCGTGCTGCGCCCGGACGACATCGCCGACCTGCTGCTGGGCGCCGGGCCGGGCGAGGTGCCGGCGGCCGCTCCGCCCGGCATCGCGGTCAGCGACGCGCCCGCCGAGCTGCTCGACGCGGTGCTGCGGCTGGTGCGGCTGCTGGAGACGCCGCGCGACCGGGCGGTGCTCGCCCCGCTGGTGATCCGCGAGATCCTCTGGCGGCTGGTCACCGGCGAGCAGGGCGGCCTGGTCCGCCAGCTCGGCCTGCCCGACAGCGGGCTGCGGCACGTGGAGCGGGCGGTGCGGTGGATCCGCGACAACTACGCGGAGCCGTTCCGGGTCGAGGACGTGGCCCGGCTGGCCGGGATGAGCGTCTCGGCCTTCCACCGCAACTTCCAGACCGTCACCGCGATGAGCCCGATCCAGTTCCAGAAGCGGATCCGGCTGCACCAGGCCCGGCTGCTGCTGGCCACCGACCCGGGCGACATCGCCGGCGTGGGCGCCCGGGTCGGCTACGACAGCCCGTCCCAGTTCAGCCGGGAGTACCGGCGCGCGTTCGGCGCCCCGCCGAGCCGGGACGCGGGCCGCCTTGAGGCGGCCCTGCCGTAGAAAGGCAGGATCAGGCAAGAGCCCGCGCGGAACGGTCTACGCCGCGCGCCGCGGCGGCGGTGGACTTGACGCATGGCACTCGACAGCTACGTCACCCTCGGCCGATCCGGCCTCCGCGTCAGCCCGTTCGCGCTCGGCGCGATGACCTTCGGCAGCGACCCCGGCGGGGCCGGCTGCGACGTCGCGGAGTCGGAGAAGATCCTCGCGACCTACCTGGAGCGCGGCGGCAACTTCGTGGACACCGCCAACTTCTACACCAACGGCCACTCGGAGAAGATCCTCGGCGACTACCTCGCCGCGCGGCCCGGGCTGCGCGACCACGTCGTACTCGCGTCGAAGTTCTTCTTCAACATGTTCCCCGGCGACCCGAACGGCGGCGGCGCCGGTCGCGGCTCGATCATCGCCCAGCTGCACGAGTCGCTGCGCCGGCTGCGCACCGACCACCTCGACGTCTACTGGATGCACAACTGGGACCGGCACACCCCGACCGACGAGACGATGCGCACGCTCGACGACCTGGTCCGCGCGGGCACGATCCGCTACGTCGGCTTCTCCAACACGCCGGCCTGGGTCACCGCGCAGGCGCAGACGATGGCGCAGCTGCGGGGCTGGACGCCGCTGGTCGCGCTCCAGGTCGAGTACTCGCTGCTGGCCCGCACCGTCGAGGGCGAGATCGCGCCGCTGGCCCGCGACCAGGGCCTGGCCCTGGTGCCGTGGAGCCCGCTGCGCAACGGCTTCCTGTCCGGCAAGTACCGGCGCGGCGGCCAGGTCACCGACTCGGCGCGGACGGCGTACGTCGGCGGGCCCAGCAACGCCGACTACGACGTGATCGAGGCCGTCGCCGCGATCGCCGAGGAGCTCGGCGCCACGGCGGCCGCGGTGTCGCTGGCCTGGCTGCGCGCCCGCGAAGGCACCGTCGTGCCGATCATCGGCGCCCGCAGGGTCGGCCACCTGGAGGACAACCTCGCCGGCCTGACGGTGCGCCTCACCGACGAGCACCTGCGCACCCTGGACGCGGTGTCCACACCGGACCTGGACTACCCGGCCCCGATGCACGGGGCGCAGCAGGCCATGCTGCAGTTCGCGGGCACCACAGTGGACGGGCGGGAGTCCGAGGTCTACCCGCCGCTCCTGCAGAGCACCGTGCGCTACTGACGGCGGGCGACCACGCCGTGCTCGTACGCCCAGACCACCACCTGCACCCGGTCGCGCAGGCCGAGCTTGGTGAGGATGCGGCCGACGTGCGTCTTCACGGTCGCCTCGGCGAGCCGGAACGTCGCCGCGATCTCGGCGTTCGAGCGGCCCTGCGCCACCTCCAGCAGCACCTCCCGCTCCCGCTCGGTGAGCCGGTCCAGCCGGCCGTCGGCGGGAGCGGCGGGGTCGGGCAGGAAGCCGGCGTACGCGTCGATCAGCCGACGGGTGACCGGCGGCGCGACGACGGCGTCGCCCGCGGCCACCGAGCGGATCGCGGACAGCAGGTCGGCCGGCGGGGCGTCCTTGAGCAGGAAGCCGCTCGCGCCGGCCCGCAGCGCCGCGTACACGTACTCGTCGAGGTCGAACGTCGTGAGCACCAGCACCCGGGACGGCAGGCCCGCCGCGACGATCCGCCGGGTCGCCGCGATCCCGTCCTCGACCGGCATCCGCACGTCCATCACGACCACGTCGGGGCGCACCGCGGCGGTCATCGCCACCGCCTGGGCGCCGGTGCCGGCCTCGCCCACGACCGCGAGGTCGGGCTGGCTCTCCAGCACCATCCGAAAACCGGTGCGCACCAACGCCTGGTCGTCCGCGAGCAGCACGCCGGTCGTCACGCGGCCAGCTCCCGTCCGAAGTGGAGCCTCGCGTGCACCCGCCAGCCGGATCCGTCCCGGGGGCCGGCGTCGACCGTGCCCCGGTAGGACGCCGTCCGCTCGGCCATCCCGGCGAGCCCGTGCCGGTCGGCCGGCGCCGGCGGCGTCGCGGCGCGGCCGGCACCGTCGTCGAGCACCTCGATCTCGACCGCGTCGGCGGCGTACCGCACCAGCAGGTCGGCCCGCGCGCCCGGGCCGGCGTGCTTGATCACGTTGGTCAGCGCCTCCTGGGCGATTCGATAGACGGTCAGGCCGGCGCCCTGGCCCCAGTCGCCGGGCCGGCCCTCCAGCCGCAGGTCCACCGCGACGCCGGCCGCGCGCACCTGGCCCACCAGGTCGTCGAGGTCGGCCAGCCCCGGCTGCGGCGACCGCTCCCCCGGGCCGCCGCCGCGCAGCAGCCCGACCAGCCGGCGCATCTCGTCGAGCGCCTGGCGGCCGGTGGCCGACACCTGCCGCATCGCGGTGCCGACGCGCTCGGACTCGGCGGCGTAGCTCGCGCCGTCGGCCAGCGCGACCATGACGGCCAGGTTGTGCGCCACGATGTCGTGCATCTCGCGGGCGATCCGGACCCGCTCGTCGGCCACCGCGAGCCGGGCCTCCCGGTCCCGTTCCCGCTCGAGCCGCGCGGCCCGCTCCTCGACCGCGGCCAGGTACGCCTGCCGGGTGCGGGCGTTGGCGCCGAGCAGGACGGTCGCGGCGACCACCGCGGCGGCGCCGATCGTGGCCGGCCAGGGCACGGTGCCGCTGACGGCCCAGCCGACGAGGCCGACCGCCGCCAGCGCCAGCGGCGCCACCAGGTGCCGCGGCCGGCAGAGCCGCGCGACCGTGTAGAGGCCCAGCAGCGGCGCGACCACGTCGGCCGGTGAGTTGGCGCCGACGCCTTCGGCCGCCAGGGCCAGGCCGATCACGGCCCAGAGCGTGCCGGCCGGCCAGCGTCGCCGCAGCAGCAACGGGAGCGGGACGACCGCGAGGGCGACCCACTGCTGCGGCGCGGCCGGTCCGCTGACCGTCGCCCGCCCGGCCAGCACCACCGCGGACAGCGCGACGGCCGCCGCCACGAGCGCCACGTCACCCAGCGTCCGCCTCATGCCAACGAGGGTACGGTTCACGCGTCCCGCCGGCGCAGCACGAATCCGGCCGCGGCCAGCAGCACGGCCACCCAGCCGGCCAGCACCAGTGCCGCCTGGCCTGGTGCGAGCAGGTCGAAGGGGCCGCCGTCGGGGCCGACCGCATACATCGCCTGGCTGGCGGCGACGGGGACGAACCGCAGGACGTCACCGGCGGTGTCGTCGGGCAGCGCGGCCGGCAGGATCGCGGGCAGCACCAGCAGGGTCGCCACGAACAGCGCGATGGCCAGCGCGGTGTGCCGCACGAGTGTGCCGATGGCCAGCCCGACCAGCCCCATGGCCAGGGGTGCCGCGGCGGCGCCGGCGGTCGCCCGAAGCACGCCGGGATCGGCCAGGGTGATCCGGTCGCCGGCCGCGAACGCCTGGTTGGCCAGCAGCGCCACGATGCAGGTGACGGCCAGCACCGGCACCGTCGCCGCCGCCAGGGTGACGGCCTTGGCCCACAGCACCGGCAGCCGGCGCGGGACGGCGGCGAAGGTGGCCCGGACGAGCCCGGAGCTGAACTCGCCGGTCATCAGCAGCACCCCGAAGACGCCGAGCACGAGCGAGAACAGGTCGATCGGGAGGAACGCGCCGGCCACGGTCGGAGCGTCGCCGGCCCGGGCCTGGTTCCAGCCGACCAGCGCGCCGAACGCGACGGTCAGCACGGCCGTGGCGCCGAGCACCGCCCAGGTGGAGCGCAGGGACAGCAGCTTCGTCCACTCGGCGCGGACCACGCCGCGCGCCGTCAACCCGGTCATGCCCGCTCCTTCGTGGTGGTGAGCTCCATGTAGGCCTGCTCCAGCGAGGCCCGGTGCGGGGTGAGCTCGTGCAGCACCAGCCCCTGTCCCGCCGCGGCCACGCCGATCGCGTCGACGCCCAGCCCGGTGACCAGCAGGCCACCGCGGTCGTCGTCGACCGTCGCGCCGCACCCGGTCAGCAGCGCGCGCAGGGCGTCCGGGCGTGGGCCGCGGACGAACACCCGCTCGCGGTCGAGCAACGCGTCCAGCGACGTGTCCGCCAGCAGCCGGCCGTGGTCGACGACCAGCAGGTGGTCGGCGGTGACGGCCATCTCGCTCATCAGGTGGCTGGACACCAGGACCGTGCGGCCGTCGGCGGCCAACCGCTTGAGCAGGGTGCGGATCCACAGGACGCCGTCCGGGTCGAGCCCGTTGACCGGCTCGTCCAGCACCACCACCGCAGGGTCCCCGAGCAGCGCCGCCGCGATCCCGAGCCGCTGGGCCATGCCCAGGGAGAACCCGCCGACCCGGCGCCGGGCGACGTCGCCCAGGCCCACCTCCGCCAGCAGCCCGTCGGCCCGGGACGGCGCGATGCCGTGGGTCTGCCCGAGCGCGACCAGATGGTCGCGGGCGGTCCGGCCCGGGTGCGCCGCTCGGGCGTCGAGCAGCGCGCCGACGGCGTGCAGCGGAGCGCGGTGGTCGCGGTAGGGGCGGCCCGCGACGGTCGCCCGGCCCGCCGTCGGGCGGTCCAGGCCCAGGATCATCCGCATCGTCGTCGACTTCCCGGCGCCGTTGGGCCCGAGGAAGCCGGTGACCTGGCCGGGCCGCACGGTGAACGAGAGGTCGTCCACGGCGCGGGTCCGACCGTACACTTTGGTCAGTTTCATCACTTCGATCACAGCTCTGACGCTAGGCGCGGGGTGGCTGGGCGGCGACGGCCTCGGGTCGCACGCGTCGCGGCCGCGCATGCGACCTAAGGATGACCCAGGCCCACGGCGGCCGCGAGGGCCTCGATGTTCGCGGTCACCTCCGGCCGCGTTCCCGCCGCCTCCACCATGAGGAGCCGATGGTGTACGCCGGTGGCGGCGGCCGAGGCGGCGAGCCGGCGCCGGACCTCCGCGGCGTCGCCCACGGCACCGTTGCGGATCAGGTGCTCGGTGTACGCGGCGAGGTCGCGGTGGGCGGGCGGCGAGCCGTCCAGCCGCACGTACTCGCGGGTGCCGGCCAGCAGCGCCGGCAGCCGGGCGCGGACCAGCGCGGCGGCGTCCGGGCCGACCTGGGCGAGGTGGGCGCTGGCATGCGGCGCGAGCGCGGGGTCGTGCCCGTGCGCGGCCGCGACCCGGCGGTAGCGGCCGAGCAGGTCGGCGTGCTCCGCGTCGGTGGCGTGCAGGCCGAGCAGCAGCGGCAGTCCCCGGGCGGCGGCGACCTCCACTGTGGAGGGCGAGGTGGCCGCCACCCACACGGGCAACGGCCGGCGTGGCCGGGGCACCACCGCGACCGGGCGGAAGCGGAACAGCGGGCCGTCGGCGCCGACCTTCGGTGCGCCGGAGAGCCAGGCCAGCAGCAGGTCCAGCGACTCCGGGAAGCCGGTGGTGAAGCGGTCCAGGCCGGTGCCGAACACCTCGAGGTCGACCCAGGGGCCGCCGCGGGCGACGCCGAGCGCGAACCGCCCGCCGGAGACCTCGTCGAGCAGCACCGCCTCCTCCGCGAGCGCCACCGGGTGCCGGGTCGACAGCACGCAGGCGGCCGTGCCGACGCGGATCCGGCTGGTCGTGCCCAGGAGGTGCGCGGCGAGGGCGACCGCGGACGGGCACGTCCCGTACGAGATGAAGTGGTGCTCGGCCAGCCAGACACCGGCGAACCCGAGGCGCTCGGCGGCCAGCGCGTAGCCGACCGCCGAGGCCAGGGTCTCCGCGTGGCTGGTGCCGGGCACCCGCCCGGCGAGCAGGAAGAGGTGGGTCCGCGGCTCAGCAGTCACGCAGCTCGGGTGACTGGTTGAGCAACTGGCCGCGCGCCGAGGTGAACCGGCGGTAGGCGTCGCCGCCGACCGCCGACGGGCGGAACGCGGCGACCCGGTGGCAGTTCTGGAACGCCAGCTTCACGCCGAAGTGCCGCTCCAGGCCGCCGCGGATGGCGTCGCTGGCCAGCGCACGCAACAACTGTCCACGCTCCTGTTCGGACGGTGGCGGCACGACGTTGTCGGCGAAGTCGGCGTCGCCGTGCGCCAGGTCGTCGACCACCCGGCTGATCAGCTCCCAGGCGTACGGGAGGGACGAGCGGACGCAGGCGACGAAGTCGGCGGCCGCCACCTCACCGCGTTCGGCTTCGGCGAGCAGGGCGGGCGAGACGGTGAGCGACACAGCGATCTCCCTTCGGACGGTATCCGCCCGAATACTATTAGTGATCGCAATCGATGGCTAGAGTCCGCTGGCGACGGCGCCACCGATGCAGATCAGCGCGCAGCCCGTGACCAGTTGAAGGCGGCGGTGCACCGCGGGGCGGGCGACCAGCGTGCGGCCGCGGTCGACGGCCCAGGTGAACAGCAGGTACCAGGCGCCGGTGACGAGCGCCCAGAGCAGGCCGAGGCCGACGCTGGAGAGGAAGACCGGACCGTCGTCTGTCAGGAACTGCGGCAGCAGCGAGATCGCGAACACTCCGGCCTTGGGGTTGCCCAGGTTCGTCGCGAGACCGGCGGCGTACGCGCGGCCGTAGCCGGTCATCGGCGCGGCGACGGGACGGGCCGCGGCCGGGCGGCGCAGGCCCCACAGGGTGCTCACGCCGAGGCCCGCGAGCAGGACGCCACCGGCGATCCGGACGGCGGCGTACGCGTGCGGGTTGGCCAGCAGCACGGCGGAGAGGCCGGCCGCCGCGGCCGTGGTCCAGACGACCAGGCCGCTGCACGTGCCGGCGACGCTGGCCCACGCGCGCCGGCGACCGCCCTCGATGGTCTGGCGGAGCATCAGCGCCTGCCCGGCGCCCGGCAGCATCGCGAGCAGCCAGGTGGTGACGACGAAGACGGGCAGGTGAGTCGGCATGCCTCCAGGCTGCTGCCGCCGGCCCGTGAAGAGAAGTAAAGCTTGAGCGGGCCAGTTGTAAGATTGCTTAATGCACCTGGAGCCAGGGCAGCTCCGGCTGCTCGCCCTGATCGACCGGCACGGCTCGCTGTCGGCCGCGGCCGGCGCCCTCGGGATCACCGCGGCCGCCGTGACCCAGCAGGTCGCCCGGGTGGAGCGGGCCTGCGGCGCCCCGCTGGTGCGGCGCGGCCCCCGCGGCGCTTCTCTGACGGCGGCCGGCGCCCTGCTCGCCGCGCACGGCCAGGTGATCGACGAGCAGACCCGGCAGGCCGGCGCGGGGTTGGCGGCGCTGCTCGGCGAGCTGTCGCTGCGGCTGCGGATCGGCGGGTTCCAGGCCGCCGCGCTGCGCCTGCTGCCGCCGGCGCTGACCGCCCTGCGGCACCGGCACCCCGACGCCGACCTCTCCGTGGTCGACATCGGCTCCGAGGAGGGCATCCCCCTGGTCGCGGCCGGTGACCTGGACCTGGCGGTGATCGCCGCCTGGGACGAGGTGCCGACGCCGCCGGAGCACGTCCGGCTGCACCCGCTGCTGACCGACCCGATGGTCGTCGTGCTGCCCGACGACCACCCGCTGGCCGCCGGCACCGGACCGCTGCGCCTCGAACGGCTCCGCGACGAGGCCTGGGTCACGATCATCGCCGGGCACGCGGCCCGGGCCCAGTTCGACCGCGTCACCGCCGCCGCCGGCTTCACCCCGCGGGTGCGCTTCCAGACGGCCTCGTACGACGTGGCCCAGGCCCTGGTCGGCACCGGCATCGGCGTCGCCCTGGTGTCGCGGTTGACCCTCGGCCTCGCGCCGGGCACGGTCCATCGCGAACTGGCCCGGCGCGGCCTGCACCGCCGGATCTACGCGGCGACCCTCGCCGACACCACGCTCACGCCGCTGGTCGACGCCTTCCTGCACCTCCTGCGCGACGTGGCGCGGGACCTTCAGTAACGCGCCACCGACCAGGCCAGGATGTCGAGCAGCCGCACGTCGCTGAGCTCGCCACCGTCGCCGGTATCCCGCAGCGCGGCCCGCAGGGCGGCTAGGGCGTCCTCGGCCTGGAGCAGGTCGCGCCGGATCGCGGCCCAGTAGGCCCGCCGCACCGGCCGCTTGTCGCGCCGGACGTCTTCCAGGTCGCGGGCCGCCGTCCGGGCCGGCTGGTGGTAGAGCTGGAGCATCCGGCGGTCGAGGATCGGGAAGAGACCCGGCCGCGTCAGGTGCAGACACTTGCTGATCTTCGCGTGGTCGATGCCGCGGGGCCGGTCGCGGTAGAAGTGCGCGTACAGCCGCTCGGCCTTGTCGTAGTCGCCGCCCGCGACCTCGGGGTCGGCGTCCCGCAGCTGCGTGCCGGCCGCCACGTCGTGCCACGGCGCGCCGGGCGAGCGGTCGAGCAGCCAGCGCTGCTGCGCGTAGCTGATCCGGCTGTTCAGCAGCCAGCTCGCCCGCACAACCTCGGGCGTCAGCGTCTCCTGCACACCGGCGAGCCCGTCGTAGCGCCGCAGCGTAGTGGCCTGGTCGCGGCAGTACGCCGCCACCACCGCCAACGGCTCCAGGACCTTCCAACCGGCAACCTCGATCGGTGGTACGTGTGCGCTCACGGCTGTACCCCTCGACGAACCGACAGGTCGCCGCCTACGATCCCACGAACTGCTGACCGCCGTCGATGTCGTAGGTCGCCCCGGTCAGGGCGGTGTTGGCCATGAGGTGCACGGCGAGCGCGGCGACGTCGTCCGGCCCGACCACGCGGCCGATCGGCAGGGTCGCCCGCAGCTCGGCCCGGCGCGCGTCGAGCTGGTCGCCGAGCAGCGTCGCCGACAGCGGGGTGTCGACGAACCCGGCGGCGATGAGGTTGGCCCGCAAGGGCGCGATCTCCAGCGCGAGCGCGGCGACGAACGGCGGCAGCGCGGCCGTGGCCGCCGACGCGATGCCGAGCTCCCGACTGATCTTCCGGGCGCCGGTGCCACCCATGAACAACAAAGACCCGCCGGGCCGCATCCGGGGCACGGCGTTACGTGCGACCTCGAGGGCGACAAGCACGTGGTCGCCGAGCGCCCGGCTGATGTCGGCGGGCGCCATCTCCAGCATGGGGCCGTAGCGCGGACCGCCGGCGGTCACCAGGACGTGGTCGATCGGGTCGGGTAGCTCATGGAAGAACGCCGCCATCGCCCCCGCGTCACCGGCGTCGAACGCCGCGGTGCGGTGGACCCCGAGGTCGCGGGCGGCCTGCTCCAACCGGCCGGGGTCACGGCCGGCGATCACCACGTCGGCGCCCTCCGCGAGCGCCCGCCGAGCGGTCTCCAGCCCGATCCCCGCACTCCCACCGATCACGACAACGGTCTGCCCGTCGAGTTCCGCCATGACGCGATTCTCGCGTCACAGCGACTCGACGACCTCGGATTCGCGTGGGATGCCCTCGGCGACCTCGATCGGTTTCGCGCCGCGGCGGCGCCAGGCCCGGTAGGAGCGGAAGGCGATGGGCAGGCCGCGGGCGACGTACGCGTCAGGACCGTCCATCACCTGGATGTGCACGTGCGGCTGGGTCGAGTTGCCCGAGTTGCCGCAGGTGGCGAGCTCGTCGCCGGCCGCCACCACGTCGTCCACCCGCACCCGCAGCGAGCCCTTGCGCAGGTGGGCCAGCAGCACGTAGCCGCCCGCGACCTCGAGCACCACGTGGTTGCCGGCGATCGCGCCCGCGCCGGCCTTGACCCGGCGGGCCTGGGTCAGCAGGTAGGGCACCTTCGCCACCGGCGAGCGGCGGGCCACCTCGTCCGACCGGCCGTCGAAGACCGCCACCACCCGGCCGGCCGCCGGCGCGAGGATGGGCTCGTCGAAGGCGAAGAACCGCTCCACCGGCTCGGTGCCGGCCAGCGCGCGCCAGTCGCGGACGTGGGCCGTGCGGCGGTTACGGACAGCGATGAAATCCATCGCGTACGTCGTCGCGAACAGGTCGGTGCCGTGGCTCGGGACGCGCCGGGCCGGGCTGTTGCGGGCCAGCCAGGTGCCCCGAAAGGGCAACGTGAGCACGACCATGATCCGTGATCCTACCCGGCTGACGGCCGGTAACATCTGGCTTGAATCGGACCCTGTTGGAGGAAGCATGTCGCTCCGCGAGCGCGCCGCCTGGAAGGCTCTCGCCGCACACCACGCCGAGATCGGCGGGAAGCACCTGCGCGAGCTCTTCGCCGAGGACCCGGCGCGTGGGGAACGACTGGCGGCCGAGGCGGCCGGGATCTATCTCGACTACTCCAAGAACCGGGTCACCGACGAGACGCTGCGGCTGCTCGTGCAGCTCGCCCGCGAGTGCGAGCTCGAGCAGCGGCGCGACCTGATGTTCTCCGGCGCGCCGATCAACACCTCCGAGCACCGGTCGGTGCTGCACGTGGCGCTGCGGATGCCGAAGACCGCCTCGCTCGTGGTCGACGGCGTCGACGTGGTCGCCCAGGTGCACGAGGTGCTCGACCGGATGGCCGCGTTCGCCGACCGCGTCCGCTCCGGGGAATGGCGCGGGCACACCGGCAAGCCGATCCGCGCCGTCGTCAACGTGGGCATCGGCGGCTCGGACCTCGGGCCCGTGATGGCGTACGAGGCGTTGCGCCACTACACCCAGCGCGACCTGACGTTCCGGTTCGTGTCCAATGTGGACTCCACCGACTTCGTGGAGGCGGTCCGCGACCTGGACCCCGAAGAGACGCTGTTCGTCATCTCCTCCAAGACGTTCGGCACGCTCGAGACCCTGACCAACGCCCACTCCGCGCGCGACTGGGTGGTCGGCCGGCTCGGTGACGAGGCCGCGGTCGCCAAGCACTTCGTCGCGGTGTCCACGAACGCCGACCGGGTCGCCGAGTTCGGCATCGACACCGCCAACATGTTCGGCTTCTGGGACTGGGTCGGCGGCCGCTATTCGATGGACTCCGCCATCGGCCTGTCCACGATGCTCGCCGTCGGCCCCGAGGGCTTCGCCGAGCTGCTGGCCGGGTTCCACGAGATGGACGAGCACTTCCGCACGGCGCCGCTGGGCGAGAACCTGCCGGCGCTGATGGGCCTGCTGACCGTCTGGTACGTCAATTTCTTCGACGTGCAGAGCGTCGGCGTCATGCCCTACGAGCAATACCTGAAGCGCTTCCCGGCCTACCTCCAGCAGCTCACGATGGAGTCCAACGGCAAGCACGTCACCAGCGACGGCCGCCCGATCGACTACGACACCGGCCCGGTCTACTGGGGCGAGCCGGGCACCAACGGCCAGCACAGCTTCTACCAGCTGCTCCACCAGGGCACCCGGCTCATCCCGGTCGACCTGATCGGGTTCGGCCAGACCCTCAACCCGCTGCGCGACCACCACGACCTGCTCTCCTCCAACGTGTTCGCGCAGGCGCAGGCCCTGGCGTTCGGCAAGACCGAGGAGGAGGTACGGGCCGAGGGCACCGCGGCCGACGTCGTGCCGCACCGGGTCATGGAGGGCAACCGGCCCAGCAACGTGCTGCTGGCGGAGCGGCTCACGCCCCGGCTGCTCGGCGCCCTGGTGGCCCTCTACGAGCACAGCGTCTTCACGCAGGGCACGATCTGGGGCATCGACTCCTTCGACCAGTGGGGCGTCGAGCTCGGCAAGGTGCTGGCCGCCAAGATCATTCCTGAGCTGACGGGCGCCTCCGCCCCCAACCCCGAGCACGACTCGTCCACACGGGAGCTGATCCGCCGCTACCTCGCGATGAAGGGCTGATCGGGCCAATCGGCGCCGCTGCGCCCCCCGGCCGGGCGAGAATGAGCGTGACTCGATCGTCGGGGGGCGAGGAGGAGCGCGGGTGGGCACAGCGGACGCTCTGGTCTTCTTCGGCGCCACCGGCGACCTCGCGTACAAGCAGATCTTCCCTGCCCTCGCGGGCCTGATCGCGCAGGGCCGGCTCGACCTGCCGGTGATCGGCGTCGCGAAGGCCGGCTGGGACCGGGACCAGTTGGCCCAGCGCGCCAAGGCCAGCCTGGCCGACGCCGGCGTCACCGACGCGGAGACCGTGGGCAAGCTGGTCGACCGGCTCCGGTACGTCGACGGCGACTACCGCGACCCCGGCACGTTCCAGAAACTGAAGACGGAGCTGGGGTCCGCCAAGGCGCCGCTGTTCTACTTGGCCATCCCGCCGGCGATGTTCGGCACGGTCGCGACCGCGCTGCACGAGTCCGGCGCCGCGGTGGGTGGCCGGGTCGTCGTGGAGAAGCCGTTCGGCCGCAACCTGGCCGAGGCGCGCGAGCTGAACGCGCTGCTCACCGGGATCTTCCCCGAGGACGCGATCTACCGGATCGACCACTTCCTCGGCAAGGACGCCGTCCTGGGCCTGCTCTACTTCCGCTTCGCCAACGCCCTGCTCGAGCCGTTCTGGAACCGCTTCTACGTGGACTCCGTGCAGATCACGATGGCGGAGACGTTCGGCGTCAGCGACCGCGGCGCCTTCTACGACAAGACCGGCGTGGTCCGCGACGTCGTGCAGAACCACCTCCTCCAGGTGCTGAGCCTGGTCGCGATGGAGCCACCCGGCGGGTACGGCCACCAGGACATCCGCGTCGAGAAGGCCAAGGTGCTGCGGGCGATGCCCCCACTGCGCCACAACGACGTCGTCCGCGGCCAGTTCACCGGCTACCTGTCGGTCGACGGCGTGGCACCGAACTCCACCGTGGAGACCTTCGTGGCGCTGCGGGCCCATGTCGACACGTGGCGGTGGGCCGGCGTGCCGTTCTACATCCGGGCGGGCAAGGAGCTTCCGGTCACGGCGACCGAGGTCGTGGTCCGGCTGCGCCGGCCGCCGGCGGCGCTGGCCTCGGCCGACCGGGACCATCCGCCCAACTACGTGCGGTTCAAGCTGGGCCCGGACGGCGCGATCTGTCTCGGCGTCATGGTCAAGGCTCCGGGCGAGGCGATGCGGGGCAAGGATGTCGAGCTCGCGGCCATGGACCGGCCGGCGACGGCGGACCTGCCGCCGTACGAGCGGCTGCTGGGCGACGCCCTGATGGGAGACGCGTCGCTGTTCACCACCGAGCAGGGCGTGGAGGCCGCCTGGGCCGTCGTCGAACCGGTGCTCGACGACTCGTCGGCGCCCCTCCCCTACGCGCCGGGCACGTGGGGACCGGAGCAGGCCGCGACCCTGACCGCGGCCCACGGCGGCTGGCACGACCCGACGACGTAGCGGGGGTCGTTATATACCGCGAGCCGATATATGCTCCCGGGCATGATGACGGAACCCACGTTCCTGATCCTCACCGCGCTGGCCGCGACACCGCAGCACGGCTACGGCGTGGTCGAGGACGTGCTGCGCATCTCCGAGGGCCGCGTGCGGTTGCGCGCCGGCACGCTTTACGGCGTGCTCGACCGGTTGCGCACCGACGGGCTCATCGAGGTCGACCGCGAAGAGATCGTCCAGTCGCGGCTGCGCCGCTACTACCGGCTGACCGGCGTGGGCGCGCAGGCGCTGGCCGAGGAGACCACCCGGCTGCGGCGCAACGCCACCGCGGCCGCCAACCGGCTGCGCCGCAGCGGCCTGCTACCGAAGGAGGGCCTGGCGTGAGCCTGGAGCGGCGTTATCGGCGGCTGTTGGTGTGGTACCCGTGGTCGCACCGCCGGGTCTACGAGGAGGAGATGCTCGCGGTGCTTCTCGCGGGCGCCCGCCCCGGCCAACGCCGGCCGACGCTCGGTGACACCGCGAACATCGTGGTGTCGGGCCTGCGCTACCGCGCCGGGGCGGCCACCACCGCCCTGGCCACGCCGGCCTGGCAGGACGCGGCGGCGGTGTTCGGCCTGCTCGCGGCGCTCGTGCTGCTGTCACAGCGGGTCGCCCGGCTGCTCGACCCGTTCGGTGTCGACAACGCACACCTCTGGATCCGCGCCGGGGGTTGGGCGGCGGTCGTGCTGGCGATCCTGGCCGGCCGGCGCCTTCCGGCGGCCGTGCTGGCCTGGGCGACCGTCGGCTACGAGGCCGTCCTGGTCGCCAGCACCTACGACACGGATCCGGTCGGTGCCGTCAACCTGTTCTGGCCGGTCGCGCTCGGCGCCGTCGCGGCCGCCGCGCTGACCCTGCCGGCCCCGCGCCGGCACGCCCTGACGGTGTTGCGGCTGCCCCGGCTCGCCGCCTTCGCCGGTGCCCTCACCGTGGTGCAGGGCATCCAGGTCTACAACCACTGGCAGCAGAAGAAGACGTGGGACAACGTCGAGTCGGTGCAGGTCTACGTCGCCTGGGGCATGGAGCACTCGTCGGACGAGGTGCTGACCACCTTGTTGATCGTCATGGCCCTGAGCATCCTGACCGCCGGGCTCGCCGCGTTGACGCTGCCGGCGACCGTCCGGTGGCGGCTCGTCGTGCTCGCCGCACCCGTCGTCACCCTGGTGGCCACGGTCAAGCTGACCTTGAGCGGTTGGGCCTACTCCAACAGTTGGATCGGGCACCCGATCTACCTGGTCCCGATCCAGTGGACCCTGCTGGTCGTCGTGCCGCTGGCCACGCTCGCCCTCGGCATCGCCCTGGCGCAGTGGCGCGACCAGTCCGTCCGGCTGATCGCCCTCGGTCGGGCCGCGGACCGCGAGGGCTGAGCGCGAAGGCGCCGCGCGACCACGGGGGTCGCGCGGCGCCTTCGAATCGACTGACGTCAGGCGACGTCGTACCGGTCCAGGTTCATGACCTTGACCCAGGCGGCGACGAAGTCGGACACGAACTTCTCCTCCGCGTCGTCGCTCGCGTAGACCTCGGCCAGCGCCCGCAGCACCGAGTTCGAGCCGAAGACCAGGTCGGCCCGGGTGGCCGTCCACTTCGGAGCGCCCGTGACCGCGTCGCGGCCCTCGAACGTCTCCTCGTCCTCGGACGGCGTCCACGTCGTGCCGCCGAACTCGACCAGGTTGACGAAGAAGTCGTTCGTCAGCGCGCCCGGCCGGTCGGTGAGCACGCCGTGCGTCGACTGCCCGGCGTTGGCGCCGAGCACCCGCAGACCGCCCACCAGCACCGTCAGCTCGGGCGCGGTCAGCGACAGCAGCTGCGCCCGGTCGACCAGCAGCTGCTCGGTCGGCCGCAGCAGGCCCTTGCCGAGGTAGTTGCGGAAACCGTCGGCGGCCGGCTCCAGGACCGCGAACGACTCGATGTCGGTCTGCTCCTGGGTGGCGTCGGTGCGGCCCGGGGTGAACGGGACCACGACCTCCCGGCCGGCGGCCCGAGCGGCCCGCTCGATGCCCGCACCACCGGCCAGCACGATCAGGTCGGCGATCGAGACCCGCTTGCCGCCGGTCTGCGCGGCGTTGAACTCGCGCGCGATGCCTTCGAGGGTGCCCAGCACCCGGGCGAGCCGCGCGGGGTCGTTGACCTCCCACTCGCGCTGCGGGGCGAGCCGGATGCGGCCGCCGTTGGCACCGCCGCGCTTGTCGGTGGCGCGGAAGGTCGACGCCGACGCCCAAGCGGTGCCGACGAGCTCGGCGACCGTCAGGTCGGAGGCCAGCACGGCCTCTTTGAGCGCCGCGACGTCGGCGTCGGAGACCAGCTCGTGGTCGAGCGCCGGCACGCGGTCCTGCCAGAGCTGCGGCTCGGCCGGCACCTCGGAGCCCAGGTAGAGCTGGATCGGGCCCATGTCGCGGTGGGTCAGCTTGAACCACGCCTTGGCGAACGCGTCCGCGAACTCCTGCGGGTTCTCGTAGAACCGGCGCGAGATCTCCTCGTAGATCGGGTCGACGCGCAGCGCGAGGTCGGTGGTCAGCATCATCGGCGCGTGGCGCTTGGCCGGGTCGTGCGCGTCCGGCACGAGGTCGCCGGCGGCCTGGTCGGTCGGCTTCCACTGCTTGGCGCCGGCCGGGCTCTCGGTGAGCTCCCACTCGAAGCTGAACAGCGTCTCGAAGAAGGTGTTGTCCCAGGCGGTCGGGGTGGCCGTCCAGGCGCCTTCCAGGCCGCTGGTGATGGCGTCGCCGCCCTTGCCGGTGCCGTGCGCGCTCTTCCACCCGAGGCCCTGCTCGTGGATGGCCGCGCCCTCGGGCTCGGCGCCGACGTGGTGCGCGGGGCCGGCGCCGTGCGCCTTGCCGAACGTGTGGCCACCGGCGATGAGGGCGACGGTCTCCTCGTCGTTCATCGCCATCCGGCCGAAGGTCTCGCGGATGTCACGGGCGGCGGCGAGCGCGTCCGGGTTGCCGTTCGGGCCCTCGGGGTTGACGTAGATCAGGCCCATCTGGACCGCGGCGAGCGGGTTGGAGAGCTGGCGGTTGCCGCTGTAGCGGGCGTCACCCAGCCAGGTGTCCTCCGTACCCCAGTTGACCTGCTCCGGCTCCCAGACGTCCGCGCGGCCACCGGCGAAGCCGAAGGTCTTGAACCCCATCGACTCGAGCGCGCAGTTGCCGGCGAGCACCATCAGGTCGGCCCAGGAGACCTTCTTGCCGTACTTCTTCTTGACCGGCCACAGCAGTCGCCGCGCCTTGTCGAGGTTGCCGTTGTCGGGCCAGCTGTTCAGCGGCGCGAAACGCTGCTCGCCGGAGCCGGCACCGCCGCGCCCGTCGCTGACCCGGTAGGTGCCGGCGCTGTGCCAGGCCATCCGGATGAACAGCGGGCCGTAGTGGCCGTAGTCCGCCGGCCACCAGTCCTGCGACGTCGTCATGACCTCGTTGATGTCGGCCTTGAGCGCCGCGAGGTCGACGGTCTTGAACTCCGCGGCGTAGTCGAAGCCCGCGCCCATCGGGTCGCCCGCCGGCGGGTTCTGGTGCAGGACGGTCAGGTCCAGCAGGTTCGGCCACCAGTCGCGGTTCGACCTCGCCTGGGCCTGGTTATCACGTGCCACGTTGCTCTCCTCGAGATCAAAAGATGCCGGGGAAAGTCTGGACACTTTTCTGGATTGAGTCAAGAAAGGCGCGGTGTGGTTCTCCGCGCGAGTGGTGGCGCGCGTCACGAATGGGCGACGGCCTCGACGGTTCGAGGAGCCTCGACCGCCGAGGGTACGGCCAGCGCGCGCTCCATGATCAGCAGGAGCCAGCCGATCAGGAGGCCGGTCGCGACACCCGTCAGCGCGTACAGCGTGTCGGAGTCGGCGGCATTGACCGGGACGTTGCCCCCGAGGGCGGTGAACCACGACGGCACCGGCACCAGGTAGACGGTGACCAGCACGGTGAACAGCACCAGGGCGGGATAGAGCACCAGCGGGACCAGCAGCTTGGGCAACTGCCGCAGCCAGGCCAGCGCACCGCGGGGCACCGCGCCGGTCAGCAGGGCCACCGCGGTCAGTTGCAGGGTGCCGAGCAGCATCATCGACCCGAGCTGGTTGCCCGGCTCCAGCACCCGGGCCAGGGTCAGCCCGCCGGCGGCCGCGACCACGACCACGCCGGTCGTGACCCAATGCACGGTCTCCAGGTCGGGAGCCGCGGCCAGGGCGAGGCCCAGCGTCAGCACCGTGAGCAGCGCGCCGAGCGTCACGGCGGCCGGCGTCAGCGCCGCCTCGGTGTCGGTCGGCGACTCGATGCCGGCGACCAGCGGGGCGAGCGCGGCGCTGACCGCCGCACCCAGCACCAGCGGCCGGTGCTCCGGCCCGTCACCCCTCCGGCGGCGCACGACGAGGATCGCGGCCAGGGCAGCGGCGGCCGCGGCCACCGACAGCACCACCGCGGCCACGTCGCCGCGAACGTCGGACCGGTTGAGCAGCAGGTCGGCGCCGATCCAGGCCGTGCCGACCACCAGGCCGGTCCACCGCGCGTGCCGACCGCCGCGCCCGGCGAGCAGGACCGCCAGCACGATCGCGACGACCGCGCAGAGCCGCAGGTCGCGTGCCCAGTACGTGTTGTTCTCCGCGTACGAGAACAGCACCAGCTCGCCGGACCGCTCGGTCAGCGGCTGCCAGTACGCCAGGTCAATTCCCCAGAAAACCGCCGCACCGACCGCACACCCGACAGCCACCACGTCCCGCCAGCCCACCCGCATGACGAAACGGTAAACCATTTCCGATCTTCAGATGGTGCGCCGCGGGGTTCGCCCCGGTCGGCCGATCAGGTGAGGCGCTCCGCCAGGACGACCGTGACCGTGGCACCGGCTTCCTTCCCGATGGCCTTGCGGACCTCGGCCTTGACCGGAAGCTTGTGCCGGCCGTCGCCCATCGCCATGAACGAGCTCTGGAACGGGTGCCCGTCGATGGTGCCGCGCACCTTCACCAGACCCCGTGTGCCGAAGTAGCCCACCGACTCCGGCCAGACCACATAGGTGTGTCCGCCCTTGGCCGGGCTCTTCACCAACATCGCGGAGAACTGCTTGTCGAGCTCTCCACCCTGCTCACCTCGGGTACCAACCACAACAGCAGTATCCACCGCGATCACCGGCTGTCACAGCACATCCACCGTCCGGGTAACCCCTCGTTACGATGGAGGTTCCGAACGGGGGTGGTCCGGATGAAGATCGACGTCATCGGCGGGACCGGGATGATCGGTTCCAAAGTGGTGACTCGGCTGCGGGAGCAAGGCCACGACGTGGTCGCCGCGGCACCCAACACGGGCGTGAACACGCTGACCGGCGAGGGCCTGGCCGAGGCGCTGGACGGCGCGGACGTAGTGGTCGACGTGTCGAACTCGCGGTCCTTCGACGCCGACGCGGCGCTGGAGTTCTTCGAGACGTCGATGGGCAACCTACGCAGTGCCGAAACGGCAGCGGGGGTACGCCATCACGTGGCGCTGTCGGTCGTCGGGGCCGACCGGATGCTCGACAGTGGATACATGCGGGCGAAGGTCGCGCAGGAACGGATGATCGCCGAGTCGGACGTGCCGTACACGGTGGTGCGGTCGACCCAGTTCTTCGAGTTCCTCAACGCCATGGCCGACGCCGCGACCGACGGCGACGTGGTGCACCTGCCACCGGTCGCCTTCCGGCCGATCGCCGGCGACGACACGGCGCTCACGGTGGCCGACGTGGCGCTGGCCAGCCCGGTCAACGGCGTCGTCGAGGTCGCCGGCCCCGAACAGGCCCGGTTCGACGAGCTGATCCGGTCGAACCTGGCCGCCAGCCACGACCCACGCGAGGTGGTGGCCGACCCGACCGCCGACTACTTCGGCGCCGTGCTGGCCCAGAACTCGCTAGTGCCCGGCCCCGGGGCCCGCATCGCCGACACGCGCCTGGCGGACTGGCGCGCCGCCCAGGGTTAGCCCCGCTTGGCGTAGTCACCGATCTCGCCGAAGTCGACCATCACGCAGGCCTCGTCGCCGATCACCTCGGCGTCGTGGCCCGGCTCGACGGCCAGCAGGTCGCCCGGGCCGAACTCCAGCGTCTGACCGGCATCCGTCATGATCCGCATCCGGCCGGACAGGACATAGCCGAGGTGCGACGTCTGGCAACTCGGCGTGCCCGCGATCGGGCCCAGGTTGGTCGTCCACCGCCAGCCCGGCTCGAACGTGCCCCGGCTGACCGGCCGGCCGGCAATCGTGACCAGCTCCGCGAATCCGTTGCCCTCGAACATGCGCTTCTCGTCGGGCGTGTCAAAGGTTCTGCGCTCCATGGCAGCCACCCCCTTTTGACGTTACCCGCGCAGCAGGTCCGCGCCCGGGCCGGTGAGCCCGCGCAGCCCCACCCGTCGCCCCGTCATCAGCAGCAGGATGTCGATCGCCGGTCCCTCGACCAGCGGCCCGGATCCGGTGCGGAACGGGGTGTCGGTGGCCGCGAACCCGTACGCGCGCAGGCTCCGCATGCCCTTGAACAACCACGGGCGGGACCAGATCCGTTCGCCCGGGCGGCGTTGCCGCGGGCGCGCGCGACGCCGACCAACAGGGTGCCGAGCCTGACGTGTTGCTGGGTGAGGTGCGCGGTGACGTCGCGCACCGTCCACCCGGCACAGAGCGACGGCTGCCGCCATTCCTCGTCGGACAGTTCGGCGAGCTGGTCGGTCAGCGCGCGACGCTGGTCGTCGACGACACGCCACAGTTCGTCACGGTCCATCGGCGCCTCCCAACAACGCCTCGACGAGCGGGGTCAGCCGCCCGGCCGGGTCGAAGTGCGGATCGGGGTTGGCCAGCTCGTGCAGGATCAGGCCGCTGTACGCGTTCATCAGGATCGGTGCGTGCCGCTCGTGGTCGGTCGACCCGGCCACCCGCAGCCACGTCGTGAACCAGGCGTCGACCCGGCTGCCGGCGGCCAGCAGCGGCGCGCGCAACGCCGGGTGGTGCGCGGCCTCGACCAGGATCACGTAGCGGGCGAGCGTGAGCGTCCGGTGTGGACCGACGGCCGCGCGGGCCGCGGTGGCCATCACCCCGGCGAGCTCGGCGAGCGACCCCGGCGTGTCCCGCGCGGCGAGGTCGTCCCAGGCGGCCTTCTCCCGCTCGGCGAACCGCTCGACGACCGCGCCGAGCAGGGCGTCGCGGGTGCGGAACAGGTTGGAGGTGGCGCCGTTGGGCAGGCCCGCCTCGGCGTCGACCGCGCGGTGGGTGACGGCGCGGACCCCACCGGTGCCGAGCAGGGCGATCGCGGCGTCGAGGACCTCGGTGCGGCGGCTCACTCACCCAGACTACATCCGTAGTCTGATCGACTACAATGGTAGTGTGCCGGAATGACCCCGAGACGCAGGCGTGGCGACGAGCTCGTGCGGGCCATCCACGAGGCGGTCCGGGCCGAGGTCGCCGAGCACGGCTACGCCGGCACCACGTACGACGGGGTGGCGGCCCGGGCGGGCACCAGCAAGCCGGTGCTCTACCGGCGCTGGCCCACCAAGGCGGGCATGGTCCTGGACGCCTCGCTCGAGGCCAACCCCGGCCTCACGTTGCCCCCCGACACCGGCAGTCTTTCCGGGGATCTGAAGGCCTTCCTGCGCACGGCACAGTCCTTGATGGAGCGTGCCGGACGGCAGACGCTGCTCAGCCTCCTGGCCGAGCTCGACCGCACATCGGGCGAGTCCATCCGCGACCTGCTCGTCGCCCGTGGCGCCGAGGTCATCGAACCCCTGCTGGACCGGGCGCGGGCCCGCGGAGAGCTCGGCGACGCGCCGATCCCGCCCCGGGTGGTCACGCTCGCCCTCACCCTCGTCCGCCACGAGGTGGTGATCGTCGGCGCGCTGACGGAGGAAACGCTCGACGCCATCGTCGACGAGATCGCGGTGCCCTTGCTCACTGCCCACGACCTGGGCCACGACCCCCGTGTTTAGATACGATCAGTATCTAAGCACGGAGGTAGTCGAAGCATGGCGTTGTCAGCCGCAGCAGGCCCCGGACCCGCCGGGCACAGCACGGCCCGGAAGATCGCGGTCACCGTCGGCGGCCTGTTGATAGTGATGGTCATCCTGTTGACGGCGTTCGCGTTACCGGGCGCCAACACGGCCGTCAAGGACGTCCCGATCGCCGCTGCGGGCCCCCAGCGGGCCCAGCTGAAGGCGACGCTGGACCAGGCCGCCCCGGGCGCGTTCGACGTCAGCATGGTCACCTCCGCGGCGGTCTCGGAGCGCGAGATCCTCGACCGCGACGTGTACGGCGCGTTCGTCGTCGACGACGACGGCCTGACCCTGGACATCGCCTCCGCCGCGAGCTCCGCCGTCGCCACCTCCCTCACCCAGGTCGCCCAACAGCTCGGCACGACCATGAAGCTGCCGGTGACCGTGCACGACCTGCGACCGCTCAGCACCGGCGACCCGAAGGGGCTCGGCCTCGCGGCCGGGGCGCTGCCGATCGCCCTCGGCGGCTGGCTGGCCGCGATGGGGATCATCTCCCTGATCGTCGGCGCCTGGCACCGCCTGATAGCGGCCGCCGTGTTCGGCGTCGCCGGCGGTTTCGTGCTCAGCGGAACGCTCTTCGCGATCGGCACGTTCGACACCAACTACTGGGCCACCTCCGCCGCCGCCGCGCTGGGGCTCGCCGCCACGTGCTACTTCGTCCTGGGCTTCGAACGGCTGCTGCGCGGTGGCGGCATCGCCATCGCCGCGCTGACGCTGATCCTGCTGGGCAACCCGCTGTCCGGCCAGTCGAGCGCGCCGGAGATGCTGCCCCATCCCTGGGGCGCCCTCGGCCAGCTCCTGCCGCCCGGCGCGACCGGCACCCTGCTCCGCAACGTCTCCTTCTTCGACGGCGCCGCCATCGCGCGACCCATCTCCGTACTCGTGGCGTGGGCGCTCCTGGGTCTGGCCGCTTACTACCTCGCCGGCCGCCGGCACAAGAGACGGACGCCGTTCGACCTCCACCTGGACGACGCCGACGAGCCGCCGCCCACCGGTCGTCACCATCGACGGGACATCCCCGTCGCGGGGGCCCAGCCGGCCGCCCAGGTGTGACACGATCGGGCCGGCGGCGCCGAAGCCCCGGCGTGGCCCGTGACAGTGGAGGACTCGATGGCTCGCGGCTCCGCGACGCTCTGGCCCGCCGTCCACACGGAGCGCGCCGCTCTCGCCGCCGACCTGGCCGGTCTCGACGACAAGCAGTGGGCCCACCCGACTCTGTGCGGCGACTGGGTCGTCGAAGAGGTGGTCGCCCACCTGACGGCGGGCGCGAGCATCACGATGGCGCGTTGGTTGGTCAGCATCGTGGGTGCCCGCTTCGACGCCGACGTGCACAACCAGCGGCGGCTGGCCGAGCATCGCGGCGCGACCCCCGCGGAGACCCTCGAGCGGTTCCGCCAGGTGGTCACCAGCACCACGGCCCCGACCCGGGACACGGCCGCCTGGCTCGGTGAGGTGGTCGTGCACGGCGAGGACATCCGCCGGCCGCTCGGGCTGTCGCACACGCCGCCGGTGGCGACCGTCACCGAGGTCGCGCGGTTCTTCGCCGGCCGCGACTTCACGGTCAACAGCCGCACCCTGGTCAAGGGCCTGCGTCTGGAGGCGACGGACGGGCCCTTCGCGGCCGGCACGGGCCCGATGGTGAGCGGCACGACGCTCGCGCTCACGATGGCCATGGCCGGCCGCGCGGTCTACTGCGAAGAGCTGACCGGCCCGGGAGTGCCGACCCTACGGGAGCGCTGCGCCTAGCTCGCCGAAGGCGGCGCCGAGGCCGCTGAGGTCGACGGCGCGCCGGGGCTCTTCAGGCGAGCGGTCCACAAAGGAGCGCATGACCTCCAGTGCGGCGAGGATCTCGCGGCCGACCTGGTCCGCTGGGCGCATGGCGTCGACGGTGACGAGGATGCCCCGGTCGCCGTACCAGGCCACGATCGGGTGCGTCAGCTCGTGGTAGACCCGCAGCCGGCGGCGGATGGTCTCCACGGTGTCGTCGGACCGGCCCTCGAGCGCCGCGCGCGCCAGCAGCCGCCGTTCGAGCTCCCGGTCGTCGGCCTTGAGGTGCAGAGCGACGTCCGCGGTCATGCCGAGCTCCAGCGCGATCTGGTACGTGGCCCGCGCCTGCGCCATGGTGCGCGGCACGCCGTCGAGCACGTAGCCGCCGCCCGTCGCGGCCGCCTCGGCCAGCGCCTCCCGGACCATGTCGAGGACGATGTCGTCGGGCACCAGCTCGCCCTGGTCCAGGCGCGCCTGGACGGCCTGGCCCAGCGGGGTGCGGCGCGCCACATGGTCCCGCAGGAGATCACCGGTGGCGATGTGCGGTATGCCGAAGTGCGTGGCGATGACCGCGCCCTGCGTCCCCTTGCCCGCACCAGGTGGCGCGACCATCAGCACCCGCATCATCGACCCCTTCGTCATGCCTTGTGCCCGGACCAGTATCTCTCGCGCACCCGCGCCTGCCAGGTGTGATTACGGCCACTAAACAGAGCAGGCATTCTGTTTGTGCGGACCTGGCTACGATCGAGACGACACGTTCAGGGAGTCTGCTGTGATCGACACTGACGAACTGGTCCGACGGAACGCGGCCTTCGCCGCCAGCGAGGCGTTCGTCGATGCCCCGCTCCGGTCGACGGGCAGCCTGCGCGTCATCGGCTGCGTGGACCCGCGGGTCGACCCCGCCCACGTGCTGGGCCTGGCCAACGGCGACGCCGTAATCATGCGCAACGTCGGCGGTCGCGTCACGCCGGGAGCCCTGCGCTCCTGGGCGATGCTGGCGAAGGTGGCGCAGGCGCGCGGCGCCGGGCAGCCCCGGGCCGGCGCCCAACTGGTGGTGCTCCACCACACCGACTGCGGGATCACGGATCTGGCCGCTTTCCCGGATCTGCTGGCCGAGTACTTCGAGATCCCGGCCGCCGACCTACCGACGAAGGCGGTCCTGGACCCGTACGCCTCGGTCCGGATCGACGTGGACCTCATGCGGCGGGCCCTTCCGCCCGCGCTGGCGGTGTCGGGCCTCGTCTACGACGTCCACACCGGACTGATCGACGTGGTCGTACCGCCCACCCAGCCCGAGGGGTGATCCACATGGCGCAGCTGCGCATCACGAAGGAGTCGCCGTCGTTCTGGCGCGCCTCGTTCGACAACCCGCCGGTCAACGTCTTCGGCGCACAGCTCGTCATCGAGCTGCGCGCGCTGCTGGACGCCGCCGAGAACGACCCGGACCTGGCCGTGATCGTGTTCGAGAGCGCGCTCCCGGGCTACTTCATCGCGCACTGGGACCTGACCGACGACCTGTCCGCCCTGGCGGACCAACCGCCGCCGCCGACCGGGCAGCAGCCCTTCGTCGACGTCTGCGTACGCGTGAGCAAGTTGCCCGTCCTGACGATCAGCAAGATCCGGGGCCGGGCGCGCGGTGCCGGCAGCGAGTTCCTGCTGGCGACCGACATCCGCTTCGCCAGCCGGGAACGCACGCTGATCGGCCAGTTCGAGATGGGCGCGGGCAGCGTCCCGCCGGGCGGCGGCGCGCCGGCCCGGCTGCCCCGCCTCGTCGGACGCGGCCGCGCCCTGGAGATCCTGGCCGGCGCCGAGGACTTCGACGGCGACCTGGCCGAGCGGTACGGCTACGTCAACCGCGCCGTGCCGGACGCGGAGCTCGACGCGTTCGTAACCGCCTTCGCCCGCCGCGTCGCGACCTTCGACCGCCGGACCCTCGCCGAGCTCAAGGGCTGGGTGGACACCATCACCCTGCCCGACGACAGCGAGTTCCCGCCGCAGTCCGCCGCGTTCGCGGACCGGATCGGCGGCCCGCGCTACCAGGCCTGGGCGGAGCACGCCTTCGCCGCCGGCCTGCAGCAGCCGGGCGACCTGGAGGAACGCCTCGGCACCCGCTCCGTCGAGTACTGACTCCCGAAGATCGGTCATTAAGCACCAATCCCGTCGCCGGTACGTGGAGCGCTCTCAGACATCGATACTCTTCCACTCATGAATTCACGCTCGATGAGTGGTTGGGGGCCGTCTTGGCAGTGAGTTCCACGTCCGTGTCGCGCGCCGTACGCAGCGCGCTGGTCACCACGACCGTGGCGATCGTGACGCTGGTCAGCGTCACCGGGCCGGCTTCGGCCGCGCCCAAGCCCGGGCCCGGTGGTGGCGCCGTCGACGAGCTCCAGGAACGTCAACGGCCGTTGGTCGACGCCGCCACGAGGATCCGTGCGGTGGTCGACGAGGAGCGGTCCAACTTCGCCGGGATCGAGCTCGTCGGCTCGACCGAGCTGCGCCTCTACTGGAAGGGCACGCCGTCCGCCACGGTCGGCACCGTCGTCAGGCAGGTGCGGCAGCGCGTCCCGGTCAAAATCGTTCCCGCGGCGTACGCGCTGCGTGAGCTCAAGGCCGAGGCCACCCGGCTCGTCACGACGGGCACCGCGTCCGGCGTCGTCCTGGCCGCGCCGCTCGCCGACGGCAGCGGCCTGCGGGTCCGGGTCACGTCGACGACGCGGATGGCGGCGGCCCGCACGCTGACCTCGATGCCCACGTCGGTGGAGGTCGGCGACGCGCCGACACCGACCGGCCGATGGGCCGACACCGTCCCGTTCTGGGGCGGCTCGACGATCGAACGACAGATCAACCCGAACACCGTCGCGCGCTGCACGACCGCGTTCGCGGGCCGGCGCAACAACCAGAACGTGCTGCTCACCGCCGGGCACTGCGGCTCGACAGGCAACGCGTTCACCACCCCGTTCGGCACCTACTTCCCGAAGATCGCGGTCGGCACGGCCAACTACAAGAAGGCCGACCTGGAGGCGTTGTTCATCCCGGTGTCGGACCACCGCGGCCGCATCTACGACGGCGGCGTCGACCCGACCGGTCAGGGCATCGGCGAGTTCTCGAAGGGCGTCGCCGGCTGGGCGCCGCCCGAGGTCGGCCAGTACGTCTGCCAGTCCGGCAGCTACTCCGGGGTCCGCTGCAGCCTGCGCATCACGCTGAAGTGGGTCACGTACGCCCTCGACGCGGGCACCATCGTCAGCAACGGCGTCGAGGCGCAGCGCGACGACCGGGCCAACGCGGTCGGCCAGGGCGACAGCGGCGGGCCGGTCTTCCGCCTGCACAGCGACCCGAACCGGGTCATCGCGCTCGGCGTGCAGTCGGCCGCGGACCCGAGCAAGCCGGCCACCTGCACAGGCATCGCGACGACGTGCTTCTGGCGGCTCTACTTCGCCGATCTGACGCAGATCGTCGGCCACACCGGGTTCACCATCACCGTCGGCTGACACCCACCGGTCCGGCGGAGCCTCGGCGCTCCGCCGGACTAGCCGACCCGCACCGACTCGGAGATCGACGCGACCAGGGCCGGGTCGGCCGAGACCACCTCGACCACGATGTCGCGCGACGGAACCACCAGCAGCCACCGCGTACGCCCGTCCGGCAGGACACCCTCCCCGGTGCGCACCGGCACTCCCCCGACCTCGCCCGGCGTCGTGGCCGCGGCGTTCGCGGGGTCCGCGGCCAGCTCCGAGTCGCGCAGCGCCACGTAGCTGACCTTCGGCTCCGGGCTCAGCGCGCACGTCGGCACGGCGCCGGGGTCGAGCACATAGGTGTCGGCCACGGGCGTGCCGCACTCCAGCCGGTTCTTCGGCCAGGCCGCTGGCACCACCACGCTGACGCCGTCCTTGCTGAGCTCGCGGCCGGCCGCGGTGAGCCGCTCACCCGAGCCCGACCCGGCGCGCACCCACCAGACCACGCCGACCACCAGCACCACGGCGACCGCCGCGCCGATGCCCACCCACCAACCGCGTCTCGTCATCCCCACCAACCTGGCATAGATCAGCGCGGATTTCGAGGTCTGTCAGGCGGGTACGAGCTCCGTCGTCCACGGGTCGCGACCCGTCAGGAGCGGCGACGAGATGACGAAGTCGGCCGTCGCGCGGTTGCACGCGACCGGGATGTTGGACAGGACCGCGAGCCGCAGCAGGGCGCGTACGTCCGGCTCGTGGGGTTGGGCCGTCAGCGGATCCCAGAAGAAGATCAGCAGGTCCACGTCGCCTTCGGCGATTCGCGAGCCGATCTGTTGGTCGCCGCCGTGCGGGCCGCTGCGCAGCCGGGTGACCGCGAGCCCGACCTCGTCCACGAGCCGGCCGCCGGTCGTACCCGTGGCGTAGAGGCGGTGTGCGGACAGCGTCTTGCGGTTGAACCGTGCCCAGTCGACCATGTCCTGCTTACAACTGTCGTGCGCGACGAGCGCGATACCGCTGCGCGGCTGCATGGCGCCCCCTTCCCTCGTCTCCACCAGCGTCACGCGGCGACGTTTCGTACGGGTATCGGTGCCATAAACTCCTGGATAGGTGATTTGACCCACAACGTCCGCCCGGACGGCGCTCGGAAAAGGGTTAGCGTTGCCTTTCCTGAATTAGCCTAGGCTTACCTGCTAATGGTCACCACAACTGCCCCAGCCGCTTTTCTGGTCCAATCTTTCGCATTTCCCGAACAGGGCCTTGACCTGCGGTTATGCGGCCTCATTCAGCGTGGCGCGGATCGTTGCGAGTGTGCTCCCAGCCATTTGTTGATACCGTTGGTCGCGGCCTGGTTCATAGGCGCGCACAATTGAGATAAACGGAGGACGTCACAATGAGAACTCTCTTGCAGATGCCAGCCGTCCGTGAATGCGCCGCCACCGCCTGCAGCTTCAACGACGGCGGCTGTCACGCCCCAGCCGTGACCGTCGCCTCAGCCGGCGACTCCGCCTCCTGCGCGACCTTCGTCGAGTCCTCGGTCCGCGGCGGCATCGCCGACGTCCAGGGTAGCGTCGGGGCCTGCGCGCGCACGCAGTGTGTGCACAACACCAACCTGGCGTGCACGGCCAAGTCCGTCAAGATCGGTCCCGGTGCCACGGTCAGCGACTGCCTGACCTACCAGCCGGCCTGACCAGGGACGGCCTCCTTCCCATCGGGAGTTAGGTAAGGCTAAGCTTGACGCCTGCCTGATCCCGACGAAGGAGGCCGCATGGCGCCGCAGGCCAGCCGGACGTCGGACGGCGTTCCCGCCAGCGACGCGGTCGCCGCACGGTCCGTTGTCGCGCTGTCCAGCTCACTGCTGCTGCGCACCGGCGAGACTGCCTCCGAGCTCGTGGCCGCACACGCCGTGCTCCCCGACGGCTCCGTGGCCCTCGCGGTCGACGCCATGACACCGATCGGTGGCCAGCTCGTCGCCGCCCGCGGCCGCCCCGGCGGCGTGCGACTCCACGTGACCTCGGTGGTGCCGGTACGGGTGCGCTGCCGGGTACGCGCCCGGCTCACCGTCACCGGCACCGTGCGAGCGCTGGATCCGGCCGCTCTCGACGACTGCGACGCGACCACCATCGCGGCGCTGCTCGACCTGCCCCCCGTCGCGCTGTGGGCCGTCGAACCGGTCGGCGTGCACCTGGAGCGGCATTCCGCCGCCGGCGACGTGTCGCTCCCCGCCTACCGCGCTGCCCAGCCCGATCCCGTCGCCGCCGTCGAGGCGACCTACCTGCACCAGCTCGTCGGTCCCGACGGCCCCGGCGTCGAGCGCCTGAGCCTCCCGGTCGGCTGGCGCCCGCCGCACGCGCGGCTCGCAGCGGTGGCGATCGACGCCGACGGCCTGACGGTCCGCGCCGAGCGACGGCAGGGCCACCACGACGTGCGCCTGCCGTTCACCTCCCGCGTCACCACCGAGGACGAGCTGGCCCGCGAGCTAGCCCTGCTCGCCTCCACGGACACGGCGCAGGCCTGACCGGCGGCGGAGCAGCTCGGCGGCCGTTCCCCAGAGGCCTCGCCGGAAGACCAGCACCACCACCACGAAGAGGCCGCCCGTGACCAGGCCGACCGCTTCGAAGCCCGAGAAGGACAGCCAGTCCTCCAGCCGCACCAGCAGCCCCGCGCCCAGCACACCGCCCCACAGCGTGCCGATGCCGCCCAGGACCACCATCACCACGGCCTTGCCCGAGGTGGTCCAGTGCAGCGTGTCCAGGGTGACGAAGCGGTGTGCCATCGCGAACAGGCCGCCCCCAAGGCCCGCGATGAAGGCCGAGAGCACGAACGCCAGCAGCTTGTAGCGGTGGACCGGGTAGCCCAGCGCCCGGGCCCGCGCCGGGTTGTCGCGGATGCCGACCAGCACCCGGCCGAACGGCGAGTTGACGATCCGCCACGCCGCCCACAGGCCGAGCAGCACCACCGGCAGGGCCGCGTAGTAGAAGTAGTACGCGTCCGTCAGGTCCAGCCCGAACAGCTCCCGCGGCACGCTCTGCAGGCCGTTCTCACCGCCGGTCAGGCCGCGCCGGTTGTTGGCGATGTAGTAGATCATTTGGGCGAAGGCCAGCGTCACCATCGCGAAGTAGATGCCGGTGCGCCGCACGGCCAGGTATCCGATCGGCACCGCCAGGACCGCCGCGACCAGCGCGCCCGACAGCACGGCCACGGGGAACGGCACGCCGAGGTGGATGGCGACCAGACCGGTGGCGTACGCGGAGGTGCCCCAGAACGCCGCATGGCCGAACGAGAGCAGGCCCGTGTAGCCGAGCAGCAGGTCGACCGCCACCGCGAACAGCGCCCAGCAGAGCATGTCGACCGCGACGGCCGGATACAGCCCGTTGGGCAGCCACAACGCGATCGCCAGGCCGATGACCAGCAACGCCCAACGCAGGCGACGGGGTGCCCGGGCGGCCGCGCGGACGAGCGACGGCGACTTGGTGGCCACGCTCATGCCGGAGCCTCCTCGCGCCCGAACAACCCCGCCGGGCGCCACAGCAGCACGACCGCCATGATGACGAAGACCGACGTCTGTGCCACGATCGGCCACCGGTCCAGATAGGACTCTCCCCAGGCCTGGACCAGGCCGATGCCGAAGCCGGCGGCCACCGAGCCGAAGATCGAGCCGAGCCCGCCGATCACCACGACCGCGAACACCACGATCACCAGGTCGGCGCCCATCAGCGGGTTCACCGCCCGCATCGGCGCGGCCAGCACCCCGGCGACGCCGGCGAGGGCGATCCCGAAGCCGAACACCGGGGTCACCCACCGCCCGACGTCGATGCCGAGCGCCCGGCTGAGCTCCGGATGCTCGGTCGCGGCCCGCACCACCATGCCGACCCGGGTGTGCCCGAGCAGCCACCAGACCGCGACACAGGCCACGACGGCGAAGGCCAGGACGAACACGCGGTACGCCGGAAAGTCGAACAGTCCGAAGTCGACGGTCGCGTCCAATGCGGACGGTGTGGCGTACGGGCTCGACTGCGTCCCGTACCGGAGCTTGACCAGATCCTGCAGCACCAGCGTGAGGCCGAAGGTGAGCAGGAAGTTGTAGAGCGGGTCGAGCCGGGCCAGCCGGTGGACGAAAGCCCGCTCGACGCCCATGCCCAGCGCGCCCAGCACCACCGGCACGATCAGCAGAGCCCACCAGAACGGCACCCCGAACTCGGTCAGCAGCAGGTAGGTGCCCACCGCGCCGAGCATGTAGAACGCGCCGTGCGCGAAGTTCACCACCCGCAGCATCCCGAAGATGACCGCGAGCCCGAGGGCGAGCAGGGCGAGAAACGCCCCGCTCACCAACCCGTCGAACGTGTGCTGAAGGAAAGAGCTCATAGCTTGCAGTCGGCCGAAGGGGTGCGGAAAGCGGAATCGGCGGGGATCGTCTTCAGGATCTTCACGTAGTCCCAGTCCTCCGTGACCTCGGCGGCCGGCTTCACCTGCGCCAGGTACGCGTCGTGGATGACCCGGTGGTCCTCCGCCCGGATCTTCCCGTTGCGCAGGAACACGTCGTTGATGCTCTTGCCCTCGAGCTGCTTGACCACGGCGTCCGCGTCGTCGGTGCCGGCCGCCTGCACCGCCTCCAGATACTGCAGCGCCGCCGAGTAGTTCGCCGCGTGCGCGAACGTCGGCCGCGACCCGGTCTCCTTCAGGAACCGGTCGGCGAACGCCCGGTTCTCGGCGTCGAAGTTCCAGTACCAGGCGTCGGTGTACGTGGTGCCGGCCAGCGCCGCCGGGGTCAGCGAGTGGATGTCGGTGAGGAACATCAGGCCGACCGAGAGCCCGACGCCCTTCTCCCGCAGCTTGAACTCGTTGTACTGCTTGACCAGGTTGACCAGGTCGCCGCCGGCCTGCATGGTGCCGAGCACGTCCGGCTTCGGGTTCAGCGTCGGCGCCTTGAGCAGGAACGTGGAGAAGTTGTCGTTGGGGAACGGCGTCGCGTCCTTGCCCACGATGGTGCCGCCCGCCCCGGTCACCGCGGTCGAGAAGCTCTTCTCCATGTCCTGCCCGAACGCGTAGTTCGGGTAGACGATGTACCAGTTCTTGGCGCCCTGCTCGGTGACCGTCTTACCGGTGCCGTTGGCCAGCATGTACGTGTCGTACGCGTAATGGAACGTGTACCTGTTGCAGGACTTGCCCGTCAGGTCCGTGGTCGCGCCGCTGATGTTGAAGTAGAGCTTCTTCTTCTCCTTGGCCACGTCGGCCACCTTCAGCGCCGCCGACGACGTGGGCACGTCGAGGATCGCGTCGACGCCGAGCCGGTCGTACATCTCGGCGGCCTTGGTGTTGGCCACGTCGGGCTTGTTCTGGTGGTCGGCGGTCTCCACCGTGATGTCGTCGGTGATGGCGTCACCACCGTGCTTGGCCTTGAAATCGGCGATCGCCATCTGCACGGCCTTGACCGAGTTGGTCCCCGACAGTGCTAAGTAGACACCCGACTGGTCGTTGAGCACCCCGAGCACGATCCGGTCGCCGGAGAGCTTGCTGTCGCCCGAGCTCTGCGGCCCGCCACCGCCGCAACCGGCGAGCAGCAGAGCGCCGACCACCACCGCACCAACACGTCTATTCATTGACCCGCCTCCAAAGCGCTCGATTCAGATGCCGAGGTACGTGAGCAGCTCGCCTTCGCGCTCGCGCACCTCCTCGTTGCGGAGGGTCTCCACCACCCGGCCCTCGGCCAGCAGGTGATGGCGGTCGGCGACCCCGGTCGCGAAGCGCAGGTTCTGCTCGACCAGCAGCACCGCGGTGCCCTGGTCGCGGACCTGCCGGATGATGTCGCCGACCCGCGCCACCAGCAGCGGGCTGAGCCCCTCGGTCGGCTCGTCGCAGAGCAGCAGCCGGGCGCCCATCCGGAGGACCCGGGCCAGCGCCAGCATCTGCTGCTCGCCGCCGGAGAGCTGGGTGGCCGCGGAGTCCCGGCGCTCGTGCAGCACGGGGAAGCTCTCGTAGACCCGTTCCAGCGACCACGGGTCCGGTCCGACCGCGGGCGGCAGGGTCAGGTTCTCGGTGACGGTCAACGAGGCGTACGCGCCCCGGTCGTCGGGCACCCAGCCGAGCCCGAGCCGGGCCCGCCGGTGCGCCGGCAGTGGACCGAGGTCGCGACCGTCGAAGGTGACCGTGCCGCGCTGGCCCGCGTGCAGGCCCATCAGGCAGCGCAGCAACGTGGACTTGCCGGCGCCGTTGCGGCCCACCAGCGTGACCACCTCGCCGGGTGCGACCGTCAACGCGACGTCGCGCAGCACGGTGGCCTCGCCGTACCAGGCAGCGAGTCCCTCAACCCGCAGCATCAGGTGCTCCCAGGTAGGCGGTGATCACGCGTTCGTCGGCCCGCACCTCGTCGTAGGCGCCCTCCGCGAGCACCCGGCCGCCCTGCAGCACGGTGACCCGGTCGGCGAGCCGTCCGACGACGCTCATGTTGTGCTCGACCAGCACCACGGTGCGCCCGGCGCGGACCCGGTCGACCAGGTCGACGGTGCGGTCGACGTCCTCCAGGCCCATCCCGGCGGTCGGCTCGTCGAGCAGGAGCACGACCGGGTCGAGGGCCAGGGCGAGGGCCAGTTCCAGGGCGCGTTTCCGGCCGTACGGGAGGGCGTCGGACGGGACCTCGGCCAGCTCTTCGAACCCCACCATGGCGAGCAGCTCGTCGGCCCGGTCCCGGAACCGGCCGAGCAGCTTCGCCGACCGCCAGAACCGCCAGCCGAGCCGGCCCCGGCCCTGGAGCGCGAGCTCCACGTGCTCCCGCGCCGACAGCATCGGGAACAGGCTGGTGATCTGGAACGAGCGGGCCACACCGAGCCCGGCGATGCGCTCCGGGGGCAGCCCGGTGATGTCCCGGCCACCCACCTCGATGCGGCCCGAGGTGGGCCGCAGAAATCCGGTCAGGAGGTTGAACAAGGTAGTCTTGCCCGCGCCGTTCGGGCCGACCAGCGCGTGCACGGTGCCGGCCGCGACGGCCAGGTCGACACCGTCGACCGCCCGAAAACCCCGAAAGTCCCGGGTCAGGGCGTGGGTGGCGAGCACCGTCCCGACCATCGCGCCTCCCTCTCTGTGTCGCGTGCCACACCGCGGCGAGGTGCAAAACCTACGAGCGGATGGGTGTGGGTCGATATGTCGACGGCCCACACAAAACGACCCGGATCGATGGGGACGAAGGTGGGGTTTCCCCTACCGACACCGGCGCCGCGGCGCGGGAGAATGGGCGGACGATGGAGTGGGAAGACCGGATCGCCGCGGCGCGCCAGGCGGGCCTGCGGGGTCTCGAGCTCGCGGCGCGTTCGCTCGGCGGCCTGCCGCTGTTCCTGGCCGCCGTCCTCTCGATCGCCCTCCTGCCCCTCGGCATCGGCCTGCTGCTCGCACCCCGCGCGGTCGCGGCCGTCCGGCGCTACGCCGACGAGCAGCGGGAACGCGGCCGGGCGTGGTCCGGGGTACGGATCGACCGCCCCTACCGCGGTCCGGCGCACGGCCTCCGTCAGGTGCTCGACCCGGCGACCTGGCGCGACCTGCTCTGGCTGATCCTCAACGTCCCGGTCGGCACCGCGATGGGCCTCGTACCGGTCGCCCTGAGCGCGTGGGCGGGCCTCGGCCTGGTGATCGCCCCGGTGGTGCTCACGGTCGGCACCGAGCACCAGTTCTGGTCGGTCGCGGTGGGCATCGGCGTGCTCGCGGTGGCGGTCCTGATCGCCGGCGCGCCCGCGTTCCTCGACCTGCACGCCCGGTTCAGCGCCGCGCTGCTCAGCCCGCCCCGGTACGCCCTCGAGGCCCGCGTCGACCGGCTGGAGGTGACCAGGGCCGACGCGCTCGACTCGGGCGCCGCCGAGCTCCGCCGGATCGAGAAGGACCTGCACGACGGCGCCCAGGCGCGGATCGCGGCGCTCGGCATGACTATCGGCCTCGCCGAGCAGCTCATCCGCACCGACCCGGACAAGGCCGAGGCCCTGCTGGCGGAGGCCCGCGACACGAGCGGCCAGGCGCTCGCCGACCTGCGCCGCCTGGTCCGCGGCATCCATCCGCCGGTGCTCGCCGAACGCGGCCTGGTGGAGGCGGTGCGCGCCCTCGCGGTGGTGCTCCCCGTGCCGACCACGGTCCTCGCCGATCCGGGCGTACGCGCCGCGGCACCGGTCGAGGCCGCGCTCTACTTCGCGATCGCCGAGGCGCTGGCCAACGTCACCAAGCACAGCGGCGCGACCCGCGCCTGGGTCAACCTGCGCGCCCGCGCCCAGAACCTGGTGGTCGAGGTCGGCGACGACGGCACGGGCGGCGCCGGCATCCCACCGGCCGGCGGCCTGGCCGGGGTGTGCAAGCGACTCGGCGCGTTCGACGGCCGGATGGCCGTGACGAGCCCGCCCGGCGGCCCGACGGTGCTGGCGATGGAGGTGCCGTGCGGGTCGTGATCGGCGAGGACCAGACCCTGCTCCGCGACGGCCTGGCCCGGATCCTGACCGCGTACGGGGAGACGGTGGTGGCCACGGCGGCCACGGCCCCGGAGCTCCGCACGGCCATCGCGGACCTGTCGCCCGACGTCGCGATCGTCGACGTCCGGCTGCCGCCGTCGTTCACGGACGAGGGGCTGCGGGTGGCGGCGCAGGCGCGGGCGCGTACCCCCGGCTTCCCGGTCCTGGTCCTCTCCCAGCACGTCGAGGTGCTCTACGCGCGCGAGTTGCTGTCCGACGGCCAGGGCGCCTTGGGCTATCTCCTGAAGGACCGCGTCGCCGACGTGGCCCGGTTCGTCGAGGCGGTCCGGATCGTGGCCGCGGGCGGCACCGTCCTGGACCCGGACGTGGTCGCGGACCTGCTCTCCCGGCGCGGCCAGGAGGAGACGATCGCCCGCCTGACGCCGCGCGAGCGCGAGGTGCTACGGCTGATGGCCGAGGGCCGCGCCAACGCGGGCATCGCGAGCCGCCTGGGCGTGACGGAGAAGGCGGTCAACAAGCACATCAACAACATCTTCGGGAAGCTCGGTCTGTTCCCAGATCAGGACGACAACCGCCGAGTGCTCGCGGTCCTGAACTACCTGGAAGCGCCTTAGGGTGAAACTCCACCATGGACGTTGATTCGGGCGTACGCTGACGGGCCGTGACCGAAACCTATACCGTGGTGCGCTCGATCGAGATCGCGGCTCCGCCGGAGCGGGTCTACGCGAAGATCGCGGACTTTCACAACTGGACACAGTGGTCGCCGTGGGAAGATGTCGACCCGGCGCTGCATCGCGAATACTCGGGCGCGCCGGCCGGGCCGGGCGCGGCCTACTCGTGGTCGGGCAACCGGCAGGCCGGCGTGGGCCGCATGGAGATCGTGTCGGCGCAGGAGCCGTCCGACGTGACAATCGACCTGGCCTTCGAGAAGCCCTTCAAGTCCCGCAACGAGATCATCTTCCAGGTCGAGCCAGCCGCCGACGGTTCCCGGGTGACGTGGACAATGATCGGCCCGAAGAGCTTCGGCATCCGCCTGATGGGTCTCTTCAAGTCGATGGACCAGATGATCGGACCGGACTTCGAGAAAGGCCTCGGCCGCCTGAAGACGGTCTCCGAGGCGGGCTGACCCGCTCGGGATCCCGCAAGATGCGGAAGACCAGCCGCCTGACCGGCGGTGCCCCGACGGTTAGGACGGTCAGCTTCCGAAGCTGGCGGCCTCGGTCTGCTCGCCCCAGATCAGCAGGTGCGTGCCCGTCCAGACCATCGCGAAGCTCTCGATGGTCGGCGCCGACGGACCCCTTCCAGAGGTCCGTGGTCGGGTCCCACGCCGCTCCCGCGCCGTTTCCGAACGAGACGAGCGCCGCGCCGGTCCAGACGGACTGGCCACGCAGGTCGTCGACCGGGCCGTGGGTGATCGGTCGCCAGAGTCCGCCGGCCGGGTCGAGGCGGCCGCCCCGCAAGCCGACGCCGACGGGGCCGGAGCCCGGCCGGTACGGCATCGCGGCCGGGACGACGATCTCGTGCCCTGTCCACACGGGTTGATCCACACCGGTCGGTGCTTCGCCGGACGCCACGGGTGTCGACCACGTGTCCGTGCGGGTGTCGAGCCGGAACAGGTCCATCCCGAACGTCGTCTCGAAGCTGTTTTCGGAGGTGTTCACCCGATGCGCCCAGGTCGCCCACACGTAGACCTGGTCGGACGCCGCCAGCGGCACCAGCCGGGTCACGGGGTGGTCGGACGCCACCGGGAGTGCCGGCAGCGGCCGCCACCGCGCGGTGGCCGGGTCGTAGGCGGCCCCGTCGGCGAGGGGTCGTCCGTCGTCCGTCCAGCCGCCGATGACCAGCACGTCGCGACCGGTCCAGACCGCCGTCGGGCCCGTGCGCCAGGACAGCGGCGACGTCGGCACGAGCCGCCAGCTTCGCGCGACCGGGTCGTAGACCGCGCCGTCCGACTCGCTCCAGACGAACAGGACAGTGCCGGTCCACGCGTACGCCATCTGGGTGCGCGGTGTCAGCGGCGCCTCTGGGAGGACCGTCCACCGGCGGTCGGCCGGCCGGTAGGCGGCCCCGTCGGAGCGCGCCGAGTCGCCCACCCGGCCACCCCAGACCAGCATCTCGGAGCCGGTCCACACGACCGCCGCACCGGTCCGGCCCGGAATGGGCGCCTCGGGCAGCCGGGTCCAGTGCCCCGCCGCCAGCGCGGCCGCCGTGCCGGGGCCGGTCGCCGGGTAGCCCGGCCACGGCTGCTCGGCGGGCGCCCGGTCCGGGATCGCCTGCGGCAGCGCGATCGCGGCCGCCACCGCGAGCACGGCCGCGAAGGAGAACGCCCGGCGCCGGCGGCGGGCGCGTCGCGCCCGCCCGATCAGCTCGGCGACCGGCGGGACGAGACGCTCCCCAGCACCGCGCTCGGCCACCGTGGTCAGCAGCGCGCGCACCGACTCAGCCTCGTCGCTCACGACCTGACACCCCCTCGATGTCCACCACGGCGCGCAACGCCGCCAGGCCGCGGCTGGCGCGGCTCTTCACCGTGCCCGGTGAGCAGCCGAGCACCTCGGCGATCTCCGCCTCGGACCGTTCCTCGAAATAGCGCATCACCAGCACCGCCCGCTGCGCCCACGGCAGCGACGCCAACGCCTGGCGTACTACCTCCGCCGTGTCGACGCCGGCCGCGTGGTCGCCGATCGGGCGGTCGGGCAACCGCTCGGTCGGCACCTCGGCCCGCCACCGGCGCCGCCACCAGCGCGACTCGAGGCGCACCATGGTCGTGCGGGTGTAGGCCTCCGCGTTGGCGAGCCGGTCGAGCCGGTCCCACGACCGGAACACCGCCAGCAGCGCGCGCTGCACGAGGTCCTCGGCGTGCCCGCGGTCGCCGGTGAGCAACACCGCGGTGCGCACCAGGTCGGCGTAGCGCAGCGCGACGAACTCGCCGAACTCGCGTTCCCGATCCGACCGCGCGGCCATGGCGACCCCCTCACCGGATAAGAGGACCGGTCACCGCCGGGAGGTTCCGTGTGACCCGGGTCACGGCGTGACACGAACCGGGTGGCCGCACCGTCCTTTGGGCATGTTCGCCGCCTACGTCACCGTCACCGTGCTCGCCTCGGTCTTCACCGCGATCGCCGCGGCCACCTACCTGATCGGCCACGACTACCCCAAGGCGCAGCTCGACATGAAGCGCCTGCCGCACAGTTGGATGCCGATGCTGGGCACGTTCCTCGCGCTGGGCTCCGTCGGGCTGCTGGTCGGGTTCGCCGTACCCCTCCTGGGGATCCTCGCTTCCGTGGGTCTCGTGCTCTACTTCGTCCTCGCGCTCGTCGCCCACCTGCGTGTCGGCTCCCGCAAGCTCGTCGGGTGGGGCGTCTTCTTCGTCACCGTGGTGGCCGCCGTCGTCGTGAACCTGGCCCACCACGGGTGAGCCGGAGGTGCGCACACACCGCACAATGGCGCTCGTGCTCCTTTACGGCGCCCTGGCCGCGGCCGCCCTCGTGGTCTCGCTGGCGGCCCGGGCGGTGGTGTGGCTCTGGCCCGGCGGCGACCCGGGCCGCCGCAAGCTGGGCGCCATCCATCTCGCGTACCTCAACGGCGGCTTCCACCTCGCCACCCTCACCTGCGCGGTCGGCCTGCACCGCAAGGGCGCTATCAACCTCGGACCCGGCTCGGTCCTCGACGTGACCGGTCCGCTCCCCGCCGGTGCGCCGCCGCTGATGGCCGCCATCCATCGCCGGCTGCGGGAGCCTTCGAGCTGGCCGCGAGCCCTGGCCGACCGGGACGTACGGGCCGCGGCCGGTGCGCTCCACGACGAGCTCGTCCGGCGCGGGCTGCTCTCGTCGCCCGAGCGGCGGCGCTGGTTCCAGGTGACCACCACCCCGCTCTGGTTGGCCGCGGCGTTCGGCGTCGTCCGGCTGCTCTCGCTGTTCGGCAACCGGGCCGAGGCGGCCCGCCCCGCCACCGCCGGCCTCCTGGTGGTGACCGGCGCATGCGCGGTCGTCGGCTGGCTGCTGTTGCGGGCACCGTGGCTGACGCCGGCGGGTCGTCGGGCGTTGCGGTCGGCGGCGAAGGGCCTCGACGACGCGCGCATGAACGGCCGGGCGCTGATGTGGGCCGTCGCGGTCCGTGGCTCGGCCGAGCTGCTGGCGTCGAGCAGCACAGGCGCCGACTCCCGGTTCGCCGAGGCCGTCGGCGTCTACTGGGTCCCGGCGAACCGCGCCCGGAAGCTGAGCTGGGTGTACGACGACTGGACCCCGTGGTGGGACGTCAGCGATACAGCCGGCGCTGCAATCCGCCGATGACCGCCGAGTACGCCGAGCCCGCGACACCGTTGCGGGCCAGTGCCGCGTGGGCCGCGTTGGACCCGGGCCCACCGTGCACTCCCCCGCCGGGATGGGCGGACGAGCCCGCCAGGTAGAGCCGGTCGATCGGCGTGTCGGCGCGGCCCAGCCCGGGTACGGGCCGGAAGAACAGCTGCTGGTGCAGTGCCGAGGTGCCGCCGTTGATGGCGCCGCCGAACAGGCTCGGGTTGCCGTGCTCCAGGTCGCCCGGTAGCTGCACGTGCCGTCCGAGGATCGACGACCGGAAGCCGGGCGCGTGGCGTTCGATCAGCTCCTCCATCCGCTCCGCCTGGGCCCGCATCCGGTCCGCATCGCCGGCGGCCTGTTGCGGCACGTGGGTGTACGCCCACAGCGACTCGGTCCCCGCCGGCGACCGGCTGGCGTCGGAGGTCGTCATCTGTCCGATCAGGACGAACGGCTCGGCGGGCACCTCGCCCCTGGCCAGCGAAGAGCCATAGGCGGTCAGCCCCGCCAGCGAGCCCAGGTGCACCGTCCCGGCCCCGCGCGCGCCAGCGGCCGTCCAGGGCACCGGCGCCGACAACGCCCAATCCACCTTGATCGTGGCGCTGTCCCACTGGAACCGCCGCAGGTGCCGGGTGAACCCGGCGGGCAGCGCGTCCAGCCCGACCAGCCGCGAATACAGCAGGGGCGCCGGCACGTCCGCCAGCACCGCCCGCCGCGCCCGCACGTGCTCACCGTGCGCGTCCTCGACACCCACCGCCGTCCCCCGCGCGTGCAGCACGCGGGTGACCGGCCGCCCGTACTCGACCGTGCCGCCCCGGGCCGACAGCCGGCGCAGCAGCGCCGCGACCAGCTGGCCCGCGCCGCCGACCGGCACCGGGAACCCGACGTCCTGGCCGAGCATCGCCAGCAGCCAGCCGTACAAGGCGCTGCCTGCCTGCAGGGGTCCGAGATCGGTGTGCAGGGCGCCGCCCGCGAACAGGAGTTGGGCGCCCTCGCCGTGGAAGCTCTCGCGGCCGAAGTCGCGGACCGGCAGCACCGTCAGCCGCGCGAAGTCCAGCGCACCCGCCGGGCCGAGCCGGGCGGCCAGGCGGGCACCTGCCCGCACAGGCGGGAACGGTCGCATGATCGCGTCCAGGAACGGCGAGCCGATCCGCTGCCACCGCCGCACCTCGGCGGTCCACGCCGCAGCGTCGCGCTCGTCGAACGCCGCCAACGAGGCCGCGGTCGCGTCCACGTCCCGGGACAGCACCGCGCACCGGTCGTCGGGCAGCACGTGCGCGAGCACGGCCGGGGCGTGCTGCCAGGCGAGCCCGTGCGACTCCAGCTCCAGCTCACGCAGCACCGGTGACGCCGCACCCAGCGGGTAGAACGCGCTGTAGACGTCGTGGTGGAATCCGGGCACGGTCAGCTCAGCCGTCCGCACGGCTCCCCCGGCCGTGTCGGTGGCCTCCAGGACCAGCACGTCCCAGCCGGCGTCCGCCAGCAGGTTGGCTGCCACCAGGCCGTTGTGCCCCGCACCGATGACCACCGCGTCGACCGTTCGCACCGCCATCCTTCAGAACCTACCCACCACTACCCTGTCCGGGTGACAGACACCTGGCTGGCAGACACCCGCACCTCCTACGACACGGTCGCCGTGAGTTACGCCGAGTTCGTGAGCGGCTCCCTCGACACCGCGCCCCACCTGCTCGGGGCTCTCACGCTCTTCGCCGACCTCGTGGACCGGGCCGGCGGGGGCCCGGTCGCGGACGTGGGCTGTGGGCCAGGGCACGTCACCGCCCAGCTGGCCAAGCGAGGTGTCGACGCGTACGGCATCGACCTGTCGCCGGCGATGGTCGAGGTCGCCCGGCGGGACCATCCGGGCCTGCGGTTCGAGGTGGGCACGATGACCGCCCTGGACCTCGCGGACGACGCGCTCGCCGGACTGCTCGCCTTCTGGTCCCTGGTGCACGTGCCCGAGGCCGACCTGCCCGCGATCCTGCGCGAGTTCCACCGGGTGGTGCGGCCCGGCGGCCAGGTGCTCCTCGGCTTCCACGTCGGTGACAGCTCGATTCACAAGACCGAGGGCTACGGCGGACATCCGATGAACGTGTACGTGTACCGCCGCCCCCTGGCCCGCGTCCGGGACTTGCTGCGCGACGCGGGCTTCACCGTCGACGCCGAGCTGCTGCTCGAACCGGACGACCCGCGCCCGGGCGGCATCCTGTTCGCGACCGCCTAGAGATTGATAGCGGCGCGGACGTCGCCCAGTCCCCGGGCAATCAGTAGCCGTCCGTCGTCCAACGTGGACCATTCGCCAGCGGAAAGGTCCCAGCGCCGCCAGAGCCGGCTGTCGCAGGGCACCGTGACCGGCACCGAGGCACCCGGCTCCACGTGGACGGTCCACCAGCCCACCAGCCGCACGGGCTGGTCTACCTCGGACGGTTCGAAGTAGACCTGGACGACCTCGCGGCTGGGTCGCGCGCCGGTGTTCGTCACGGTGACGTGCACCGTCGTCCCGGACCAGGAGGCGTCGGCGTACGCCCAGCGTCCGTAGCCCAGCCCGTGCCCCAACCAGAACGCCGGCGACGGCGCCCGGCCGGCGTGGTGGCCGCGATAGCCGACGAACGTGCCTTCCGTGTACGGCAGCTTTCCGTCGACAGGGGTCACCGACCAGGCCGGGCTCGCGTCGTCGGTCGCCGGGAAGGTGGTGACCAGCCGCCCGGTCGGCTCGAGGTCGCCGAGCAGCGCGGCCGCGACCGCATGGCCGCCCTCCTGCCCGGGCAGCCCGACCCAGAGCACGGCGGAGACCTCGTCCAGCCACGGCATCAGCACGGGCGTCGCGGCGTTGACCACCGCCACGGTCCGCCGGGCTACCCGTGCGACGGCGCTGACCAGGTCGTCCTGCCGCCCGGGCAGCCGCAGCGTGTGCTTGTCGACCGCCTCGGTCTCCTCCTCCTCGGTGAGGCCGACGACGACCACGGCGACGTCGGCCGTGGCCGCGGCGGCCACCGCAGTCGCGATCACCTCGTCGGGGTCGGCCGGCGCCGGCCGGGCGACCACGCCGTAACGGCCCACTCCGCCGAGCGGCCCGGCACCGGAGGTCACGGTGAGCTCGCCGGTCAGCAGGTCGTCGGGCGCGGCGGTGACGACGCCGGTCGCCGCCGGCGGCGCCAGGATCTCCGCGCCGATGCCGCCGGGCGGCACCGTGAGCTCGTACGCCAGCGCCTGGTCACCGACCGCCAACCGCCACGAGCCGGCACCGATCGCGCCCACCTCGACCGGGCCGCCGGCCACGAACCGGCCCGTGAACGAGATCCGGGCGACCTGCCCGGCGAGGCCGTCGTCGAAACCGACCACCGTCGACGTCGCGTCGTCCCTGGTGTCGAGCACCGTCCCGTCGGCCGCGAACAGCGTCCACCGCACGTCGGCGAGGAAGCCGGGCCGGGCGTTGACCGGTCGCGACCGGACCTCGACCCCGTCGGCCACCGTCAGCGTCGCCGCTTCGCCCAGCGCCGCGGCCAGCCCGTCGGCGATGCTGACCTGATACGGCGGGTTGACCTGAGCCGATCCCCCGCCCATGCAGATGGTCTCGACGGCGTGCCGGCCGACCAGCGCGATGCCACCGGTGCGCGCCAACGGCAGCACGTCGTCGTGGTTGGTGAGCACGGTCATCCCGGCCACCGCGAGGCGGGTCAGCTGGGTGCGTCGGGCCGGGCTGTCGGGCGCGGGCAGGGCGGCCGGCCAGGTGCGCGGGGTGCCGAGCGCGCCCACCCGGTCGGCCAGCACGAGCAGCCGCTCGAGGTGCTCGTCGACCACTGCCTCGGGCACCTCGCCCGCCTCGACGGCCGCCACGAGCGCGTCACCCCAGGGCCCGGCCGGGCCGGGCATCACCAGGTCGAGACCGCCGTTCGCGGCGGGCGCGGCGCTCTTGGTGGCGAACCAGTCCGAGACGACCAGCCCGGTGTACGCCCACTCGCCCTTGAGGATCTCGTTGACCACGTGGTGGTGCTCGGTCGCCGGCACGCCGTTGACGTCGTTGTAGGCGGCCATCACCGACCAGGCGTCGGCCTCGGCCACCGCGATCTCGAACGGCAGCAGGTAGAGCTCGCGCAGCGTCGCCTCGTCGACGACGCTGTCGACGGTGGTGCGGTCGGTCTCCGACTCGTTGGCGACCAGGTGCTTGAGGCAGGCGCCGACCCCGCGATCCTGCATCCCCCGGACGTACGCCGCCGCCAGCTTGCCGGTCAGCAGCGGATCCTCGGAGTACGCCTCGAACAGCCGGCCGCCGAGGGGTGAGCGGTGCAGGTTGATGGTCGGGCCGAGGACCACGTGGATCCGCTGCGCCATCGCCTCCTCGGCCAGCAGCCGACCGACCTCGTACATGGCCTCGGTGCTCCAGGCGGAGGCGAGCAGGGTGGCGTTGGGAAACAGCGTCACCACCGGGCCGCCGGAGAACCGCAGCCCGCGTACGCCGGTAGGCCCGTCGGACATGCGCAGCTCGGCAAGGCCGATCGCCGGAGCCGGCGCGAGCGTGAACACGCTCGCGCCGGTCAGCAGCCGAACCTTGTCCGCGAGGTCGAGCGATGCGGCCAGGGATCGATAGTCCATGACGTCAGCGTAGGACGAAGCGGTCCGTGAGTGCGGTGTCGAACGAGCCGCCGACGGTAACGGTGTAGCGGCCCTTCGCCGTGGTCCAGCGGCCGTCCCAGTGCTGCAGCAGGTGCAGGTCGGCCAGGTCGGCCGCGCTCAGCCTCAGGTCGACGGTGGTCGAGCGGCCCGGTGCCAGGGTGACCCGTTGCCAGCCGAGCAGCCGCTTCGCCGGCTCGTGCGCCGACGCCGGCAGCTCCACATAGGCCTGTGCGGTCTCGGTGCCGGTGCGGTGGCCGGTGTTGGTCAGTTTGAACCGGACCCGCACCCCGTCCCGGCCGTGGTCGACGTGCAGGTCGCGGTACGCGAACGAGGTGTACGACAGGCCGTGGCCGAACGGGAACAGCGGCTCCACGTCCTGCGCGGCGTACCACCGGTAGCCGACCTGGAGGCCCTCGCCGTAGGTCACCTGGCGCGGGTCGGTGTTGCCCGGCGGGCGCACGACGGAGCCGTCGGCGAAGACGCCGGGATAGCGGTCCGGGTGGCCGGCGGTGGGCAGGTCGGCCTCGGCGCGCGGGAACGAGTGGGTCAGCTTCCCGCTCGGCGTGGCGTCGCCGAACAGCAGCGCGGCGGTCGCGGGGCCGACCTGCTCGCCGGCGTACCAGACCTCCAGCACGCTCTTGACGTCGTCGATCCACGGCATCAGCACCGGTCCGCCGGTCTGGAGCACGACGACCGTGTTCGGGTTGGCCTGCGCGACGGCCGCGACGAGGGCGTCGCCGTTGCCGTCGAGGGCGATGTTCGGCCGGTCGGCGAACTCGCCCTCCTGGTAGTAGCCGAACACGACCGCGACGTCGGCGGCGGCCGCGGTCGCCGCGGCGGCGGTCAGGTCGCTGCCGTCCGCGTACGAGACGGTGCCAGGAGCCGCCCGGGCGGTGATCGCGTCCAGCGGGGCCGCCGCGCTGCACGGGATGTTCGGCGCGGTGTGCAGGCAGACGCTGGAGGCGTCGATGTCGCCCGTCGCGGCCGTGTTGGCCGCGGTCGGTCCGATCACCGCGATCTTGTCAGCGCGCGAGGTCAGCGGCAGGACGCCGCCCGCGTTCTTCAGCAGCACCGAGCCACGCTCGGCCAGCGTCTTCGCCAGGGCCACGCTGGCCGGGGTCGAGATGTCGGCGTCGGGCGCGGCGATCCGCGGCACGTCGAACAGCCCGGCCGCGATGTGCGCCCGGACGATCCGGTACGCGGCCTCGTCGACATCCGCCACGCGCAACGTACCCGCGGAGATCAGGTCCTTGATCGCCATCGGGGTCCAGTAGCGCCAGGCGTTGAGCTCCTGGTCGAGGCCGGCGCGCAGGGACGGCGGGTCGTCGGTCAGCCCGTGCCGGCCGCCGAAGTCGGTGACCGTCCAGCCGTCGAAGCCGATCTCCCACTTGAGGATCTGGTCGAGCAGGAGCTTGCTGCCGCACGACCACTCGTGGTTGACCTGGTTGAACGCGCACATCACGCCGCCGACGTCGCCACGGTCGATGGCGATCTCGTACGGCAGCGTGTAGATCTCCCGCAGCGTGCGCGGGTCCACGTTGGACGAGCTGTTGTTGCGGTCGATCTCCTGCTCGTTGGCGACATAGTGCTTGAGCACCGACTCGACCGGCTCGGCGGGGTTGGCACCGACGCCCCGGCTGTACGCGGCCGCCATCAGACCGGAGAGCACGGGGTCCTCGCCGAGGTACTCGGAGGTGCGCCCGCTGCGCGGGTCGCGGCCGCTGGCGATGCCGGGGCCGAGCAGCACGTTGCGCTGCTTGCGCCACGCCTCGTGGCCCATCGCGACGCCCTTCTCCCGGGCCAGCGCGGTGTCCCACGATGCCGAGAGCGAGACGTTGGCCGGGAACACTGTGACGCCCGCGCCGGCACCGGCTATCGCTGAGGGCGCGTCGCTGTACTGGATGGTCGGCGTGCAGGCCACCTGCGCCGGCAGGGTGAAGGTGATCGGGGTGAACTGGTCGGCGGGCACCTCGCGGGGACGCGCCGTGGTGAACGTGGTCTGGGCGGGGTTGTTGGCGGACTGCTCGTCGAGCCAGCGCAGCTTCTGGTCGAGCGTCGACGCCGCCAGCAGGGCGCGGGCCCGCTGCGCCGGTGACTTGTGGTGGTTCATCCAGGGCACGCGGGCGCAGTCGGTCTCGGCGGCCGCACCGGCGGGCACGCCCACGAACTGTGCGGCCGGCAGGGTGAGCAGGGCGGCCAGCGTCAGCGCCAGGCGGCGCCGCGCGACGGGTAAGCGGATGTGCATCGTCAGCCTCCGGAGGACGGATGGGGCTTTGAACGATTCAACCGCCCGCCAGGCTAGGAGCACGGTGGTCGATGGGTCAACCCTCGCGCCGCTGGGAAAAGTTGAGGGTTGACGGCCCCGCCCGGGAGTTGAAAGATGAAATGCTTGAATCGATTCACAGACCCACCGGGAGCCCCCATGGTCCGCTCCGCCGCCCACACCCCCACCCCCGTCCGCTTCGCACACCGGACCGACGACGGCGCCGTCCTCGCCGTGCCGAGCCGCACCCCCGCCCTGTCCTGGCAGATCCCCGACGCGCCGGCCGAGTTCGCGGCCGCCGCCTACGAGCTCGAGACCACCGTCGACGGTGGCGAGCCGCGAACCCATCTCGTCGAGTCCGCCGAGCAGGTCCTCGTGCCCTGGCCGGCGGAGCCGATCGCGTCCCGGCAGCGGGTCACGGTGCGGGTCCGGGTCCGCGACACGGCGGGCGGGTGGACCGACTGGAGCCCGCCCGCCCACGCCGAGGGCGGGCTGTTCGACCCGGCCGACTGGACCGCCCGGTTCGTCAGCCCGCGCACCCTCGGCGGCCCCGACCAGCCCGCGCCGCTGCTGCGGGGGCGCCTCGACGTGCCCGGCGAGATCACCAGCGCGCGCCTCTACGTGACCAGCCACGGCCTGCACCGCGCCGAGCTCAACGGGCAGCGGGTCGGCGACGACGAGCTGGCGCCCGGCTGGACGAGCTACCCCAACCGGCTGCGCTACCGGGCGTACGACGTCACGGGTCTGCTGCACAGCGGCGCCAACACCCTCGACGTGGCGCTCGGCAACGGGTGGTTCCGCGGCCGGCTCGGCTGGCGCGGCGGGCGCGCGCTCTACGGCGAACGGCTGGCGCTGCTCGCCCAGCTCGAGGTGACCACCTCCGACGGCCGGACACACACGCTCGCCACCGACGAGAGCTGGACGGCCGGCGAGACGGACGTGCTGGCCAACGACAACTACGACGGCCAGCGCACCGACCTGCGCCGCCCCGCGCGCCCGGCCGACACCACCGACCCGGTCGACGTGCTCGACGCCGACCTCGGCCGGCTGGTCGCGCCCGAGGGCCCGCCGGTGCGGGTCACCGAGATCCTGTCCGCGGTGACGGTCTCCACCTCGCCGTCCGGCCGTACCCTCGTCGACTTCGGCCAGAACCTGGTCGGCTGGGTCCGCCTGCGGGTCCGGGGCCTGGCCGCCGGCGAAGAGGTGACCATCCGCCATGCCGAGGTGCTGGAAGACGGCGAGCTCGGCGTGCGCCCGCTCAAGACCGCCAAGGCGACCGACACGTACGTCCTCGCGGGTCCCGACGAGGTCAGCCTGGAGCCGGTGTTCACCTTCCACGGCTTCCGGTACGCGGAGGTCAGCGGCGTCGACGGGCTGGACAAGAACGACATCGAGGCGGTCGTCGTCGGCAGCGACCTGCGCCGGACCGGCTGGTTCGAGTCGTCGCACCCGTTGCTCAACCGGTTCCACGACAACGTGGTGTGGAGCGCCCGGGGCAACTTCCTGGACGTGCCGACCGACTGCCCGCAGCGCGACGAGCGGCTCGGCTGGACCGGCGACATCCAGGTGTTCGCGCCGACGGCGACGTTCCTGTTCGACGCGGCCGGCTTCCTCACGAACTGGCTCGCCGACCTCGCCGCCGAGCAGTACCCGGACGGCTCGGTGCCGTTCGTGATCCCGGACGTGCTGCGCACCGAGCGCCCCGCCGCGGCCGCCTGGGGTGACGCCGCGACGATCGTGCCCTGGGTGCTCTACCAGCGCACCGGCGACGCGGGTGTGCTGGCGAAGCAGCTGCCCAGCATGCGCGCCTGGGTCGACCGGCTCGCCGGGCTGGCCGGCAAGGACTGCCTGTGGACGGGCGGGTTCCAGTTCGGCGACTGGCTCGACCCGACCGCTCCCCCGGAGGCGCCGGCCGCCGCGAAGGCCGACCCGGACGTCATCGCGACCGCGCACCTGGCCCGCTCCGCCGAGCTCGTCGCGTGGGCCGCCGCCGTGCTGGGCGACCGGGACACCGAACGGCACTACGCCGACCTGGCGGCGCGGACCCGGGAGGCGTTCGCCCGCGAGTACGTCACCAACGGCGGCCGGGTGATCAGCGATGCCCCGACCGTCTACGCGCTAGCCCTCGAATGGGCGTTGCTGCCCGGCGAGCGGGAGCGGGCGGGTGCCGGCCGGCGGCTGGTCGACCTGGTGCGTACCTCCGGCTTCCGGATCAGCACCGGTTTTGTCGGCACCCCGCTGATCACCGACGCGCTGACCTCGGTCGGCGCGGTCGACGTCGCGCACCGGCTGCTCATGCAGACCGGCGTGCCGTCGTGGCTCTACGCGGTCACGATGGACGCGACGACGGTCTGGGAGCGGTGGGACAGCATGCTGCCGGACGGCCGGATCAACCCGGGCGAGATGACCTCGTTCAACCACTACGCCCTGGGTGCGGTGGCGGACTGGCTCCATCGCACGGTCGCCGGACTGGCACCGGCCGCGCCGGGCTACCGGGCGATCACCGTGCGGCCGCAGCCCGGACCCGTCATCACCCACGCCGCGGCGCGGCACCTCACGCCCTATGGGGAGGCGGCCGTGGAATGGCGGAGGGCGGACGGCCGGTTCGTGCTCGACGTGCGCGTCCCGGTGGGCAGCACCGCGACCGTGCACCTTCCGGACGGCAGCGACCCGGTCAAGGTCGGGCACGGCAGTCACGAGTTCGCGTGCGCCGACCCGTACCCCCGCGACCAGATCCTGGCCGGTGACCCGACGGTGCGCGACGTGCTCGACCACGAGCCCACCTGGGCCGCGGTTCTCGCGCTGGCCAAGGAGTTCGAGGTCACGGGCGACGACCGGGACGCCGCCGGCCGCACGCTTGCCTATCTGGACGCGCCCGCGATCGAGATCGCCGAGGCGCTCGCACCGGCCGGGCTCGCACCCCGCGCCGAGGCGTTCCGTGCCCGACTGGCCGCACTGCTGGCCTAGCACACGCGGGGGTTGACCGCGATGGATGCTCCCGTTAATGTCTGGTTACTTCAACTGAAACGATTCATACACACCTCTTGGAGGTACCCCATGTTCGACGTCCAGCCGCGGCGCCTGCTGGCGTGCGCGGCCGCCGCGGTCAGCGCCCTCGCGCTCACCGCGTGCAGTGCCGGGAGCCTCGGCTCCAGCGAGGAAGGCGGCAAGACCGCCATCTCGCTCCTGGTCGACAACGCGGAAGCGACCGTCAAGACGGCCGAGCAGGTCGTCAAGGACTTCAGCGCGAAGAACCCGGACATCACCGTCAAGGTCGAGACCCGGCCGCAGGGCACCGAGGGTGACAACATCGTCAAGACCCGGCTGTCCACCGGCGACATGAGTGACGTCTTCTTCTACAACTCCGGATCGCTGTTCCAGGCCCTCAAGCCCGAGCAGAACCTGGTCGCCCTCGACGACCAGTCCTACGCCGGCCAGCTCGACGACAACTTCAAGACCACGGTGAGCGCGGGCGGCAAGCTCTTCGGCGCCCCGTTCGGCACGTTCATGGGCGGCGCGGTCCTCTACAACCGCAAGGTGTACGAGCGCCTGGGCCTGCAGGTGCCGAAGACCTGGGCCGAGTTCATGGCCAACAACGCGAAGATCAAGGCGGACGGCAAGGCGGCGCCGGTCATCCAGACGTACCAGGAGACCTGGACCTCGCAGCTGTTCATCCTCGGCGACTTCCACAACATCTCGGCGGCCGACCCGGGCTGGGCCGACAAGTACACGAAGAACCAGGCCAAGTACGCGACCACCCCGGCGGCGCTGGAGGGCTTCCAGCACCTGCAGGAGGTGCACGACGCCGGCTACCTCAACAAGGACTTCGCCTCGGCCAAGTACGAGGACGGCCAGCGGATGGTCGCGCTCGGTGAGGGCGTCCACTACCCGATGCTGACGGCGGCGGTCGCCAACATCGCCATCAACAACCCCGACAAGGTCAATGACGTCGGCCTGTTCGCGCTGCCCGGCGACGACGCCGCGACCAACGGCCTGACCGTGTGGGCGCCCGGCGGCGCCTACATCCCGACCTCGACGAGCGGCGCCAAGCTCGACGCGGCCAAGAAGCTGCTCGCCTTCATCGCGAGCCCGGACGGCTGCGCCTCGCAGGCCAAGGCCACCCCGCCGACCGGCCCGTTCGCGGTCAAGGGTTGTGACCTCCCGGCCGACGTGCCACAGTCGATCAAGGACATGCAGCCCTACATCGACAAGCCGGGTGGGTCCAGCCTGGCGCTGGAGTTCCTCTCCCCGGTGAAGGGCCCGTCGCTCGAGCAGATCTGCGTCGAGGTGGGTTCCGGCATCCGCAAGGCGCCGGACGGTGCCGCGCTGTACGACCGGGACGTCGAGAAGCAGGCCCAACAGCTCGGTCTGCCGGGCTGGTAAGGGATGTGACGCCGCGCGGTCTCCTCGGGCCGCGCGGCGTCCGCGACGAGAGGCCGTGCGATGACGACGATCGAGGCTCAACGCGCGCACCGCGGAGAAGGGACTGAGCTGCCCGCGCGACGCACGCGCAAACGCAGCCCGTACCCCTCCTGGTTCTATCTGCCCGCCGCGCTCATCTACGGCGTGCTCTTCCTGGTGCCGACGTTCGCGTCGTTCTACTTCAGCCTGACCCGCTGGACGATCTTCGACTCGCACTTCATCGGCTTCGACAACTTCGTCAACTTCTTCCGCGAGCCGGCGCTGGTCTCGGGCCTGACCCACACCCTGGTGTACGCGGTGGTCACGTCGGGCCTCAAGGTCGTGCTCGGCCTGCTCCTGGCGGTGTTGCTGACCTCGCAGATCGTCGGCCGCGGCTACCTGCGCTCGGTCGTCTTCTTCCCCGTGCTCGTCAGCACCATCGGCGTGGGCCTGACCTTCACGGTGCTGATGAACCCGGAGCGCGGCCTGATCAACGAGTCGCTCGCCGTCGTCGGGATCCAGGGCCCCGGCTGGCTGACCGACCCGTCGTACGCGCTGCTGTCGGTCGCCCTGGTCGACGTGTGGAAGGGCGTGGGCCTGGCGACGCTCATCTTCATCGCGGGCATCGTCTCGATCCCGCAGGAGTACTTCGAGGCCGCCCGGGTCGACGGCGCCAGCCCGACGGCCAGCTTCTTCAAGATCGTGCTCCCGCTGGCCCGCCCGGCCACGGTCACGGTGGTCATCCTGTCGCTGATCGGCGGCCTCCGGTCGTTCGACCTGATCTGGGCGATGACCCGGGGCGGCCCGGGCTTCACCTCGGACGTGATCGCGTCGGTCATCTACAAGCAGTACCAGGCGGGCTTCTACGGCCTGTCCACCGCCGGCAACGTGATCCTGTTCCTGGTCGTGACGGCCATCATCCTGCCGCTCTACTGGTTCCTGTCGCGCAAGGAGGTCGAGCTGTGACCGCCCGCCGCCCCCGGCGCAACTACTGGCTGAGCGCCGTCGCCATCCTGGCGTCCATTGTGGTCTTCCTGGTGCCGTTCGCGTTCATCGTGCTGACCGCGGTCAAGGACCGCCAACAGGCGGCGCTGCTGGACTTCTCGTGGCCCGAGAACTTCCAGGTGGTGCAAAACTTCGTGGACGTGGTCAAGGCCCGCGACTACATGCTCATCATCGCGTTCATCAACAGCACGATCCTGACGGTGGCCAGCGTGGCCATCATGGTGGTCCTGGCCGCCATGGTCGCGTACGTCTGGCAGCGCCGGAAGTCGCGCTGGAACCTCCTGATCAACTTCCTGGTGCTGTCCGGCCTGATCATCCCGCCGGCCGTGGTCCCGACGATCTGGGTCCTGCAGAAGCTGGGGCTGTTCCGCACCATGCCGGGCCTGATCCTGGTCGAGGTAGCGTTCGGCATCTCGTTCGCGATCCTGCTGTTCCGCGCCTTCATCGCGACGATCCCCCGCGAGCTCGACGAGGCCGCCATCATCGACGGCGCGTCCCCGTTCCGCCTGTTCTTCCGAGTCATCTTCCCGCTGCTGCGCTCGGTGGCGATCACGGTGATCGTGGTCCAGTCGGTAACGGTCTTCAACGACTTCGTGAACCCGCTGTACTTCCTACCGGGCGACCAGAACGCCACGGTCCAGCTGACCCTCTACAACTTCTCGAGCCAGTTCACGTCGCAGTACAACCTCCTCTTCATGAACATCCTCCTGATTACGATTCCGCCGTTGATCATGTTCATGTTCTTCAACCGCCGGATTGTCGCCGGCATGACGAGCGGAGCGATCAAGGGCTGACCACGGCGTCCGTCCCACGACCGGTCCCCGTCCGTCTCATCGGATGTCGCCTCGTCGTTGGTTGCGGTCTTGGCCGGGCTCCGCGGGTTATTCGGTTGGCAGCCGCTCGGCTCGTGGTTACGTTGCGCGCCATGCCAATTCGTGCAGAGCAAGCGCGTGACCACGATGCCGTGGCTACGGTCGTCCGCACCGCTTTCGGCGGCCGGCACGGCGACAACGTGGCCGAGCTGGTCGAAGCACTGCGCCGTGACGATCCAGACGTGCTCTCGCTGGTGTCCGAGCAGCCAGACGAACTGGTAGGCCACATCATGTTCAGCCGAGCACTACTGGACGCGCCCCGCGAACTCGTCCCAGTCCGCTCCCTGAGCCCCCTCCCGGTGGCGCCACACTGGCAACGCCGCGGCGTGGGCACAGCCCTGATCCGCGAGGGCTTGCGGCAACTCGACGAGCAAGGCGTCCCGCTGGTGTTCCTAGAAGGCGACCCGGCCTACTACTCCCGCACGGGCTTCACCCCGGCCGCCGAACACGGCTTCCGCAGACCCTCGCTCCGAATCCCGGAAGCAGGCTTCCAGGTGGTAAAGCTGTCGTCCTACGAGCCCTGGATGACGGGAACCTTCGTCTACTCAAACACCTTCTGGGACCTCGACCTGGTCGGCCTGCGCCACTGACTTCTCGAAGTAGGCCAACGTCCACGCCCACCCAGCCCGCCGCTCGCGCCCGATCTCCCGGCAGCCAAGGCCGCGGTAGAAGGCCATCGCCTCCGGCTGATTGGTCGCCGTATCAAGGTGAAGCACGCGCACTCTGGCCGTCCGAGCACGCTCTTCCAGCGCACCCATCAACACGCGGCCCACACCACGGCGACGAGTCGCAGGATGCACCCGCACAACCCCCGGCGGGTTAGTCGCCGACGGCAGGGGCAACGGCACACTCGGGCCAGCGGTCTCCCCGATATTGGGCAACGCGTTCAACGCCCACAACGTAGGCGAGTCAGAACCCCTGAACCTCCGAACGGTGATCACAAGCACCCGCTTCCACCGCGAGCGAATTAGCTACCCCGCAACCTCGACCAATGCGGCAGTCGAACCGCGGAGGCCGGCCAATGGACTGTGTCCCGCGACCCGCCATCGGAGTCGACCGACGGTGAAGTAGGTCAGGGCGGGGGAGGATGTTGTGGGTGCCGACAATAGAGGTCGCGCTCTTTGCGGCCTGTCGGCACCCACAACATTCTCCCCCGACCAAGACCGCAACCAACGACGAGAAGACACCCGAAGACACGAACCGGGACCGATCGTGGGACGGCCGCCTATCGGACCCGACGCCGTTTACGCTCGCTGGATTGACGAACGGCCAGCTCCGGCTGGAAAACGACGTGACGGTGCTCGTGGTGCTCCGGATCCGTCGACTCCTCTAGGAGCAACTGCGCCGCCGTGCGACCGAGCTGCTCGCGCGGCTGGCGCACGGACGACAGAGGCACCGCAGCACCCGCCGCGAACTCGATGTCGTCGTAGCCCACTAGGGCGATGTCGTCCGGGACCTTCAGGCCGTGGGCGGTCAACGCCTGGAGCACCCCCAGGGCGACCAGGTCGTTGGCGCAGAAGATGGCCGTCGGGCGGCGGGTCGACGGTAGCGCGACAATCTCGTCGGCGGCCTGGCGCCCCGCGGAGACCGAGAGCATCGGGGTCTCGACGACCAGCGGGGCCGGGAGCCCTAGTTCGGCCAGGGCGGTCTCGGCGCCCGTGCGGCGGTCGGTGACCTGGCGCAAGGCTAGCGGCCCGCCGACAAAGGCGATCCGGCGGTGACCGCGCTCGGCGAGGTGCTCGGCCGCGATCCGGCCGCCCAGGACGTCGTCGACCGCCACGGAGCACTGGTTGGCCAGGCCGGCCCCGCGGTCGACCAGGACGACCGGGATGCCCCGGGTGACGATCCGGTCGAGGCGGGGTTGCTTGCCGTCGCTGACCGGGGTGACCAGGATGCCCTGGACCCGTTGCTCTTCGAGGACGTCGAGGTGGCGGTGCTCGCGGGCCGCGTCACCGCCGCTGTTGCAGACGACCACCATGCCGCCGGCGCCTTCGACGATCGACTCGGCCCCGCGGACGACGTCGGTGAAGAACGGGTTCGAGACGTCGAGGACCACGATCGCGACCGTGCGGCTGCGGCCGGCGCGCAGTTGCCGGGCCGAGTCGTTGCGGACGAAACCGAGCTCTTCGATCGCTTCCTGGACGCGCTTGCGGGTCTCCGGCGACACGATGTCGGGGCGGTTGAGCACGTTGCTCACCGTGCCGAGCGACACGCCCGCCCGCTGCGCGACCTCCTTGATGCTCGCCGCCATGGTCGATCAGCGTACGCGACCGTCTGAAACGTCTCATACCTTGACTCCCCCGCGCCGTGACGGATATCTTCGATCCGTTGCATGAAACGTTTCACAAACGAGGCCGCGCACGGAGGACCCGACATGACCGAGCTTGCCCCGTCCACCCGGAGCCGCGTGCTCGCGGCCTTGCGCGATCAGCGAGTCGAGACGGCCTCGTGGGCGTTCGGGAACTCCGGCACCCGGTTCAAGGTGTTCGCCCAGGAGGGCGTGCCGCGCGACCCGTACGAGAAGATCGCCGACGCCGCCACCGTGCACCGGTTCACCGGGGTCGCGCCGACCGTCGCCCTGCACATCCCGTGGGACAAGACCGACGACTACGCCGCCCTGGCCGCGTTCGCCAAGGAGCGCGGTGTCGGGCTGGGCGCGATCAACTCCAACGTGTTCCAGGACGACGACTACAAGCTCGGCTCAGTCACCAACCCCGACCCCCGCGTCCGGGCGAAGGCCCTCGCGCACCTGCTCGAGTGCGTCGACATCATGGACGCGACCGGCTCCCGCGACCTCAAGCTCTGGTTCTCCGACGGCACCAACTACCCCGGCCAGGACAGCATCCGCAACCGGCAGGACCGGCTCGCCGAGGCGCTCGCCGCCGTCTACGAACGGCTCGGCGACGACCAGCGGATGCTGCTCGAATACAAGTTCTTCGAGCCGGCCTTCTACATGACCGACGTGCCGGACTGGGGCACCGCGTACGCGCACTGCCTCACCCTCGGCGAGAAGGCCCAGGTGGTCATCGACACCGGACACCACGCACCGGGTACGAACATCGAGTTCATCGTCGCGGTCCTGCTGCGGGCCGGCAAGCTCGGCGGGTTCGACTTCAACTCCCGCTTCTACGCCGACGACGACCTGATGGTCGGCGCGGCCGACCCGTTCCAGCTCTTCCGGATCATGTGCGAGATCGTGAGCGCCGACGTGCTCCGGCCGGAAGCCGGCATCGCGTTCATGCTCGACCAGTGCCACAACCTCGAGCCGAAGATCCAGGCCGTCATCCGCTCGGTGACGAACGTCCAGGAAGCCACCGCCAAGGCGCTGCTCGTGGACGCTGACGCGCTCGCCGTCGCACAGCAGAATGGTGACGTGCTCGAGGCCAACGACGTGCTGATGGACGCGTACCACACCGACGTCCGCCCGCTGCTGCGCGACCTGCGCGCGGAGATGGGCCTGGATCCCGACCCGGTCGCCGCCTACAAGCGGTCCGGCTACTTCGAGACCGTCAAAGCCGAGCGTGTCGGTGGCCAGGCCGCCGGATGGGGAGCCTGAGCGTGCCCGCTGTCGAAGAGTTGATCGCCCGGTCGAACCGGCTCGGCGCCGACCCGCGCAACACGAACTACGCGGGTGGCAACACGTCCGCGAAGGGCGTCGACACCGATCCGGTGACCGGCGGCGACGTGGAGCTGCTGTGGGTCAAGGGTTCCGGCGGTGACCTGGGCACGCTGACACCTGCCGGGTTGGCCGTGCTGCGGCTGGACCGGCTCCGGGCCCTGGTCGACGTCTATCCGGGCGTCGAGCGGGAGGACGAGATGGTCGCGGCGTTCGACTACTGCCTGCACGGGCGGGGTGGGGCGGCGCCGTCGATCGACACGGCGATGCACGGTCTGGTCGACGCCGCGCATGTCGACCATCTGCACCCGGACTCGGGGATCGCGCTCGCCACGGCGGCGGACGGGCCGGCCCTGACCAAGGAGATCTTCGGCGACCGGGTCGTCTGGGTGCCCTGGCGCCGGCCCGGTTTCCAGCTCGGCCTGGACATCGCCGCCGTCCGGAAGGCGAACCCGGCCGCGATCGGGGTGATCCTCGGCGGGCACGGCATCACCGCCTGGGGCGCGACCAGCGCCGAATGCGAGGCCAACTCGCTGGAGATCATCGAGGCGGCGGCCGCCTACCTCGCTGAGCACGGCCGGCCCGAGCCGTTCGGCCCGGTCGTGCACGAGCCGCTTCCCGAGGACGCCCGCCGGGAACGGGCCGCCGCGCTGGCCCCTGTGATCCGGGGGCTGGCGTCCACCGACCGCCGGATGGTCGGCCATTTCACCGACAGCCCGGAAGTGTTGGACTTCCTCGCTCGCGCCGAGCATCCCCGGCTGGCCGCGCTCGGCACCTCGTGCCCGGACCACTTCCTGCGCACCAAGGTCCGCCCGCTGGTCCTCGACCTGCCGCCGACGGCGGCACTGTCCGACGTGGTCGACCGCCTACGCACGCTGCACGCGGCCTACCGGGACGACTACCGCGCCTACTACGAACGGCACGCGGGCCCCGACTCGCCGGCGATGCGTGGCGCCGACCCGGCCATCGTCCTGGTGCCCGGCGTCGGCATGTTCTCGTTCGGCGCCAACAAGCAGACCGCCCGCGTCGCCGGCGAGTTCTACGTCAACGCGATCAACGTGATGCGCGGCGCGGAGGCCGTCTCCCGCTACGCCCCGATCGACGAGGCGGAGAAGTTCCGCATCGAGTACTGGGCCCTGGAAGAAGCCAAGCTCCAGCGCATGCCGAAACCGAAGCCTCTGGCGACCCGGGTCGCGTTCGTCACCGGCGGCGGCTCCGGCATCGGCCGCGCCATCGCGCACCGGTTGGCCGCCGAGGGCGCCTGCGTGGTGGTGGCGGACCGCGACGGCGACGCGGCGGCCCGGGTGGCCACCGAGCTCGGCACGACCGACGTCGCGTTCCCCGTCACGGCGGACGTGACCGACACGGCCGCCGTCGTCGCCGCCCTCCACACCGCCGCCCGCGCGTTCGGGGGCGTCGACCTGGTCGTCAACAACGCCGGCCTGTCCATCTCCAAACCGCTGCTGGAGACCACCGACGCCGACTGGGACCTGCAACACGACGTCATGGCCCGCGGCTCCTTCCTCGTGGCCCGCGAGGCCGCCCGCATCCTCGTCGACCAGAACATGGGCGGCGACGTCGTCTACATCTCCTCCAAGAACTCCGTCTTCGCCGGCCCCAACAACGTCGCCTACGGCGCCGCCAAGGCCGACCAGGCCCACCAGGTCCGCCTCCTGGCCGCCGAGCTCGGCGCCCACGGCATCCGGGTCAACGGGATCAACCCTGACGGCGTCGTACGCGGCTCCGGCATCTTCGCCGGCGGCTGGGGAGCCAAGCGCGCCGCCGTCTACGGCGTCCCCGAAGAGGAGCTCGGCGCCTACTACGCCCAACGCACCCTGCTCAAGCGCGAGGTCCTCCCGGAACACGTCGCCAACGCCGTCTTCGCGTTGACCGCCGGCGACCTGTCCCACACCACCGGCCTGCACGTCCCCGTCGACGCCGGCGTCGCCGCGGCGTTCCTGCGGTGAGCGCGTTCGCCGCGGTCGACCTCGGCGCGTCCAGCGGTCGCGTCGTGGTCGGCCGCGTGGGCGCCGGCCGCCTCGACCTGGCGACCGCGCACCGGTTCCCGAACCAGCCGGTGCGCGCCGCCGGCACGCTGCACTGGGACGTGCTGGCGCTGCACGCCGGCGTGCTGGCCGGCCTGCGCGCCGCCGGCCCCGTCGACAGCGTCGGGATCGACTCGTGGGCGGTCGACTACGGCCTGCTCGACGCGACCGGGGCGTTGCTCGGCAACCCCGTGCACTACCGCGACGCCCGCACCGACGGCTGGCGGGCGACCGCGGAGCGCCTGGGCGAGCAGCGCCTCTACGCCACCACCGGGCTCCAGCAGCTGCCGTTCAACACGCTCTACCAGCTCGCGGCGTCAACGGGCACACCGCAGCTCGCCGCCGCGCGGCACCTGCTGCTGATCCCCGACCTGATCGCGTACTGGCTGACCGGTGAGCTCGGCGCCGAGGAGACCAACGCCTCGACCACCCAGCTGTACGACGTCCGCGCCCGGGCCTGGGCGGCGGAGCTGGTCGCCGACGCGGGGCTGCCCGCCGGGCTGTTGCCGCCGCTGCGCCGGCCGGGCGAGCGGATCGGCCCGGTGCGCGCCGACGCCGGACTCCCCTACCCCACCGAGGTCGTCGCGGTCGGCTCGCACGACACCGCGTCGGCCGTGGTCGGCGTGCCGGCCGACGGCACCGACTTCGCGTACATCTCGTGCGGCACCTGGTCCCTGGTCGGCGTCGAGCTCGACGCGCCGGTGCTCACCGAGGCGAGCCGGCTGGCCAACTTCACCAACGAGGGCGGCGTCGACGGCACGATCCGCTACCTGCGCAACGTGATGGGCCTCTGGCTGCTCCAGGAATGCCTGCGGGAATGGGGCGACCCCGACCTCGACGCGTTGCTGCGGGCGGCGGCCGACGAACCGGGGTTCGGCGCCGTCGTCGACGCCGACGACCCCGTCTTCCTGCCGCCGGGCGCGATGCCGGACCGGATCGCCGCGTACTGCCGGCGCACCGAGCAGTCCCCGCCGGCGACGCGGCCGGCACTGGTCCGGTGCATCATGGACAGTCTGGCCATCGCGCACCGCCGTGCGGTGCGGGCGGCGGCAGCACTGTCCGGAAAGGACATCGCCGTCGTGCACCTCGTCGGTGGCGGCGCCCGCAACGCCCTGCTCTGCCAGCTCACCGCCGACGCCTGCGGCCTGCCCGTGCTGGCCGGCCCGGTGGAGGCCACCGCGGTCGGCAACGTGCTGGTGCAGGCCCGCGCGGCCGGTGCCGTCCGGGGCGACCTGGCCGCGCTGCGCGAGCTGGTCCGCGAGACGCACGAGCTGCGCCGCTTCGAGCCGCGCGCCGACGCGACCGCGTGGGACGCGGCGGACGGCCGGCTCAGGTGACAGCCGTCCGCCGCGCCACGTCCGCCACGTTCATCGCGTTCGGCGCGTCGGGCCTCGCCTTCGCGAGCCTGTTCGCCCGGATACCCCAGATCCGCGACCAGCTCCACCTCGACCCCGCCGGGCTGGGCCTGACGCTGCTGTCCGGCTCGGCCGGTTCGGTGCTCGCGCTGATCCTGTCGGGCCCCGTGGTCGCCCGCTTCGGCTCCCGCCGGGTCGTCCAGGTCAGCGCGGTGCTGTTCGCCGTCGGTCTCGCGACCGCCGCGTTCGGCGCCCTGGTCGGCGTACCCCCTGTGGTGGCCGGTCTGTTCGTGCTCGGTGTCGGCACCGGTGCCTGGGACGTCGCGATGAACCTCCAGGGCACGACGGTGGAGCGGCACCTCGACCGGACCATCATGTCCCGCCTGCACGCCGGCTTCTCGGTCGGCACCGTGGTCGGCGCGCTGGTCGGTGCCGCGATGGTCGCCCTGAAGGTGCCCGTGGCCGTGCACCTCACCGCCATCGCCGTGCTGGTCGCCACCGTCGTGCCCGGCTACGCGCGCCGCTTCCTGCCGGACCGCGCCGAGCCGGGCGCACCCGCGGCCCGGACCGGGTTCGGCGCGTGGCGCGAGCCGCGCACCATCCTCATCGGACTGTTCGTGCTCGCGTTCACGCTCGCCGAGGGAGCCGGCAACGACTGGATCGTGATCGCCTCGGTCGACGGCCACCAAGCGGCGCCGGCCATCGGCACGCTGGCCTTCGCGGCCTTCCTGACCGCGATGACCATCGGGCGCTGGTGCGGCCCGTGGCTGCTGCACCGGTACGGAAAGGTCCCGGTGCTGCGCGCCCTCGCGGTCACGGGCCTCGCCGGCACCGCCCTATTCGTGTTCGCGCCGGTGCTGCCGCTGGCCCTGGCCGGCGCGCTGCTGTGGGGCCTGGGCGCCGCGCTCGGCTTCCCGGTCGGGATGAGTGCCGCCGCGGAGGACCCGGACCGGGCGGCCGGGCGGGTCAGCGTGGTCGCGACGATCGGCTACTGCGCGTTCCTCGCCGGTCCCCCGCTGCTCGGCCTGCTCGGCGACCAGATCACGGTGCTGCGGGCCCTGATGGCCGTGGCAGTGCTGTTCGGCTTCGCGGCACTGCTGACCGGCGTGTCGCTCGGCGGCCGAGCCACTGCCACCGACGTCCCGCCGGACGGGTCGACCGATGCCGACGGCCACGGCGCGGAGACGTCCGCGCCGCGGGCGGTCGACCGGGCCTGACGCCCGGATGCACCAGGCGAGCGAGGGCGCCGGCGCGGAGCTAGCCTCGGTTTCGAACTTCGCCGATCATCGAAAGGTCGCCCATGCAGCGCGACACGGTCATCTTCTCGGGGCAGGGCGACCACGCCGACCCCTGGCACGACCTGCCGGCCACCAGCGCCGCCCTGGCCGACCTGGTCGGTCCGGCGCACATCGTGACCGAGGTCGACGAGCTCAAGACGGCGTTGGACGGCGCCTGCCTGTTCGTCGTCAACGCGACCGCGTACCGGCTCGAACCGGTTCCGGAGGACGCCGTCTTCGCCGCCGCCGTGGCCACCTTCCTGGCCGGCGGAGGCGGGCTGCTCGCCATGCACAGCGCGGCGGTCGCGTTCCCCGGCGAGCCGTCGTGGCGCGCGACGATCGGGGCGGTCTGGGAGCACGGCCGCACGTTCCACCCGGACATCGAGCCGAGCCTGGTCCGGCGCACCGAGGTAGCCCACCCGATCGCCGACGACCTAGGCGACTTCGAGGTGGTCGACGAGCGATACACCGACCTGGACCTGGTCGACGACCTCCAGCCGGTGTACGCGCACGCGGGCGGACCCGCGATCTGGGCGCGCGAGGTCGGCGGCGGCCGGGTCGTCTACGACGCGTTCGGGCACGACCTGCGCTCCTACGCCTCGCCCGGACACGCGGCGGTGCTGCGCAGCGCGGCCGACTGGCTACGCGGCGCGCACTGAGTACCCGGGCTCATGGGCCCCGCCCGCCCGCGCTGGCAAGCTGACGCGGTGCGCAGGTCGACGGGGGTCGCCATCGGTGCGGCAGCGGCAGTGCTGGCGGTCGCGGTGGGTGGGGCGTTGGTGGTGCAGGACGGGGCGGCGGGGCGGCGGGGCGGCGGGGCGGCGCCCCGACCGTGCCGACGCCGACGACCCCGTGGCGGGCCGTCGTACACGACGGCCGACGGTTCGTCGCCCTCGGCGGCACCGACGGCGACGTCCGCGGCTCGGCCCTGGTGCTCACCTCGGCCGACGGCGAGGTGTGGCAGCGGGACGACGCGGCGGCCGAGGCAGACGCCCGGATGCTCACGGCCGCGACCGTCCTGCTGGACGGGCGACTGCTCGCCGTCAGCAGCACGGGCGAGGAAAGCGAGAGCGACCAGTCCGGCGGCACCCGCGAGTGCGCCGCCGCGTGGCTGGTCACCAACGACGCCCGGTGGACCCGCGAGGAACTGGGCTGCGACGGTGTGCCGACCTCGATGGGCCGCCTCACGGACAGCCGCATAGCCGCCGTCTATTGGACCACGCTGTTCGTCCGCGGCCCGCCCTGACGACCGTCCCGGGCCCCAAGGCCCGCGCCGGCCAGGCCGACGACGAGGCCGAGGATCGGGAAGATGGCCAGGCAGAAGACGAGGGCGTCGGACAGGTTCGTGGCGGCCGGTGCGATCAGCTCGCCGTCGAGGGTTCGGCCGTCGATCGCGTGGCGTCGTAGCGCCTCGGGTAGCCACACCGCGTAGGTGAGCGGCGTCGCGACCGCCAGCGTCCACAGTGCGGCTCGAAGGCCCGCCCACCACGAGTGGGCCGCGCGGCCCGCCAGGAAGGCGGGTAGGAAGAACGCGGCCATCGGCAACAGCACCAGCGTCGCGCCCAGCACCGGCACGAGCACGGCCGGTGGCTCTCCGACCCGGTTCGACAGCAGGAACCACAACGCGAACACGACGCCCGCGACCGGGGCGAGGCGGACCGGGCGGCCGCCATCGAAGGCGACCAGGAGGCAGCCCGCCAGCGCGGCCGCGAGGGACACCGCTGCCGGTGCGGGCAGGTTGGCGGTGGGCTCGCGTTGGAGGAACCAGCCGGTCGCCGCGATCGCCGAGGCCACGCCGAGGGTCACCACGACCGCGGGGAGCGGGAGCCGGGGGCGGTGCGAACGGGCGACGGCCAGCACGACCAGCGCGCCGACCAGCCCCGCGAACGTCATCGCGAACACCGTCAACGTCGGCGTCGCCGCGCGGCCGACGGTCGCGACCGCGGCCACCGTCAGGGCGACCACCGCGGCGAGCACCGGCCAGCCACCAGCCGGCGGCAGGGACAACGTGGCCCGGACGCAGCTGAGCGCGAACCGCCAGCGGGCCGCCCGCCCCTCCACGGAGGCGAGCTCCGCGAGCATCGCCCGGCCCCACCCCTGCCGGCCGGCGGGCAGCGCCGCCACCGCGGCGGAGAGCAGCTGGGCCGCGGGATCGGTCAGCCGCGGCACCCTTCCGAAAACCCAGCGGAACTGCTTCAGCGCGATCCACAGCAGTGGCACGACGGCCCAGCCCACGACCACGGAGACAACTCCGGGACGCGAGTCGACCAGCGCGAGCACGACCCCGTAGGCCACCGTCCACGCCACCAGCAGCATCATGCGCCCTGCCACCCCGTGCGCAACGGCGGCGACGGGGCCGCTGCCAGCTCCGTGGCCAGCGAACGACCCGAGCCGGTCAACCGGTAGAGGTGGCGCGGTGGGCGGCCGGTGGGGCCGTCGGTCTCCCAGGTCGCCTCGAGCAGGCCCCGGTCGGTCAGGCGCATGAGGATCGGGTAGAGCGAGCCCGGCTTGAGGTCGAGCTGCTGGCACAGCTCGTAGCCGTAGCGCCAGGCGGCCGGCGATGACGCCAGCGCCAGGACGACGGCCGTGGTCTGTGCGGAAGGACGTCGGCTGCGGACCATGCGCTAACTCTATATAGCTAGAGTTAACTCGTCAACGGTCCCGTCGACTCCCGGACGGTCAGATACGTCGGCAGCACCACCGCGCGGCGCTGTGGCTGTGGCGCGCGCGGGTCGAGGCCGGCGACCAGCAGCGACACCGCCATCCGGCCGGCCTGCTCGATCGGGGCGGCCAACGTGGTCAGCGGCGGGTTGCTGAAGTCGGCGCCGAAGATGTCATCGCAGCCCACCACGCTCAGGTCGGCCGGCACCCGCACGCCGCGCTCCCGCAGCCGGGTGAGCATGCCGAGCGCGAACAGGTCGTTGAACGCGACACAGGCGGTCGCGCCGCTGTTGAGCACCGCGTCGGCGGCCGCGGTGCCCGAGCCCCGGCCGGACGGGAACGGGCCGACCCGCTGCGCGCCCAGCCCGTGCCGCTCCAGCGCCACCCGCATCGCCTGCCAGCGGGCCTGGTTGGACCACGACTGGGTCGGGCCCGACACGTACACGATGTCGCGGTGGCCCAGGGAGACGAGGTGCTCGACCGCCTGGGCGATGCCCGCGGGAGTGTCGATCACGACGCTCGGCACGCCGCGGACGTTGCGGTTGACGGTGACCAGCGGGATCTCGCCGGCCAACGCGACCAGTGCCCGGGCGGGCAGCCGGGACGCGCCGAGGATCGCGCCGTCGAGCGAGCGCCGCATCGCGTGCAGCATCTCCACCTCGTGGTCGGCGGAGTCCTCGGTGTCGATCAACAGGTGCGCGTAGCCCGCCGCCTTGAGCTGCTGCTGGGTGCCGCGGATCATGCCGAAGTAGAACGGGTTGGTCACGTCGGAGACCACCAGCGCGACGGTCCTGGTGCGCCCGGAGGCCAACGCCCGGGCCGGCGGGTGCGGCACGTAGTCCATCGCGCGCGCCACCGCCTGGATCCGCTCGCGGGTCGCGGCGCTCACCCGGGACGGCCGCGACAGGGCGCGCGAGACCGTCGACACGGCCACACCGGTGGCCGCGGCGATGTCGGCGATGGTGACCGGCCGGCGGCGTCCGCTCTCCACGAGCCACAGCCAACCATCGATGGCAACACATGGCAAACGGTTGTCACCGCGGAACGGCCGTGGCTAGCGTCCGGGGATCACACATCGACCTCGCCGCCCCGAGGAGTTCCGATGAACAGACGACAACTCGCCGCACTCGCCGGCGCACTCCTGTTGAGCACAACCCTGACGGCCTGCGGCTCCGACGACGACCCAGCCTCCGGCGACAACTCCGGCGTCACGCTCACCATGCTCATGGGCGTCAACAACATCTACCCCGAGCAGCAGCGCGCGTGGTTCACCGAGGTCTCCGACAAGTTCAAGGCCGAGACCGGCGCCAGCGTACGGTTCGAGACGTTCGCCTCCGCCAACGACGAGCTGACGAAGATCCAGACGTCGGTGGTCTCCGGACAGGGCCCCGACGTCTACGCGCTGGGCACGACCTTCACCCCGACCGCGTACGCCACGGGCGCGTTCGTCGAACTGACCAAGGAAGACTGGGACAAGGTCGGTGGCCGCGAGCGGTTCCTGCCGGCCACGCTGGGCATCTCCGGGCCCGACCAGGAGCACGAGGTCGGCATCCCGTTCGCGAGCCGGCCGTTCGTGATGGCCTACAACAAGGACCTGCTGACCGCGGCCGGCATCGACAAGCCGGCCGACAGCTGGGACGGGCTGCGCGACCAGGCCAAGCAGCTCACCAAGGACGGCGCGTACGGCCTGGCGATCGGCTATGCCGACGGCTTCGACCCCTGGAAGTTCATCTGGGCGATGACCACGCAGGCCGGCACCCCGGTCGTCAAGGACGGGAAGGCCGCGCTCGACGGCCCGAACACGAAGGCCGCCTACGAGGCCTACCTGGGCTGGCTGGCCACCGACAAGGTGGTCGACCCGGCCGCGGTCGGTTGGAAGAACGCCCAGGCGATCGCCGCGTTCGGCGAGGGCAAGGCGGCGTACCTGCCGATGGTCTCCGCGAGCTCCAAGGTGAGCCTCGACAAGTCGAAGGTCGCCGGGAGATACGCGTACGCCGTGATGCCGACGATCCCGCCCGGCGCGACCAGCCTGCCCGCCGGCGGCGTGGCCGCCACCAGCATCCTCTCCGGCGACAACGTGGTGGTCGCGAAATACAGCAAGCACAAGGACCTCGCGCTGGCCCTGGTCAAGCTGCTGACCAGCGAGGAGAGCCAGACCAGCTACTACAAGACGTTCGGTGAGCTGCCGACCAACCAGGCGGCCGCCACGGCGCTGGGCAGCGACCCGGCCCTGGCCGCGATCGTCGACTCGGCCGGCAAGTCGCTCAACACCCCGTTCACCGGCGGCTGGAGCGCGGTGCAGCTCGAGCTGACCAACGTGGTCGTCCAGTCGATCCCCGACCTGTCCGCCGGCAAGGTCGACGACGCCAAGCTCACCGGCCTGCTCGGGCAGGCCCAGACCAAGGCGCAGCAGGCGCTCGACAAGGCGAAGTGACCTCGCGGCGCCGGACCGTCACCCGGCAGGGACGTCCACTCTGGATGTTCCTGCCGGGCGGCGTGCTCACCCTCCTGGTCATCGTCGTCCCCCTCGCGCTCGCCCTCTACATCTCGCTGCTCGACCTCGACCAGTACTCGATCCGCGAGTGGGTCGGCGCCGAGTTCATCGGTTTCGAGAACTACGTCGAGGCGGTCCGCGACTCCAACCTGGTGCACGCGATCGGCCTGAGCGTCGGCTACTCGGCGCTGGTCACCGTCGGCTGCCTGCCGATCGGGCTGGCCGCCGCCGTGGCCACCCAGGACCGCTTCAAGGGCCGCGGCCTGGTCCGCTCGGTCCTGCTCGTCCCGTACGTGCTGCCCGCGTTCGTGGTCGGCAGCACCTGGCGCATCATCTTCCAGCCCGACGGCGTCGCCAACGAGGTGCTCGGCACGAGCGGGCTCTGGCTCAACGGGCCGCGCAGCTTCTGGGCACTGGTCATCGTGCAGCTCTGGGCCGGCTGGCCGCTGGTCTACCTGCTGGCCGCCGCCGGCCTGCAGTCGCTGGACGTCACCGTGCACGAGGCCGCCGCGCTGGACGGCGCCGGCTGGTGGGCCAAGCTGCGCCACGTGGTGCTGCCGCAGCTGCGCGGCCCGGTCTCGCTGGCGCTCGTCATCTCGTTCCTGCACAACGTCAACAGCTTCACGCTGCCGTTCGTGCTCTTCGGCGTGCCCAGCCCGTACGACGTGGAGGTGCTGCCCGTGCTGACCTATGTGGAGAGCTTCCAGAACTTCGAGTTCGGCCTCAGCGTCGCGATGGCCGTCGTCTCGCTGGTCCTGGTGGCCATCCCGATGGCGGTCTACCTGCGCGCGGTGCGGCTCGACACCGGCCGGGGCCAGCGGTGAGGGCCCGCTCGGAGGAGGTCGCCCGCCTGCTGCCGGCGCCGCTGCGCGCGGCCGTGCTCACCGTGCTGCTGCTGGTCGTGCTGGGCCCGCTGGCCTACATGGCGCTCGCGAGCGTCAGCTCCGACCTCGCGGTGGCCCGCGGCGCGCTCTGGCCCGACGGCTTCCACCTCGACAACTACGCGAAGATCTGGTCGACCACGAACCTGGGCCGGGGCCTGGTCAACAGCCTGCTGGTGGCGGGCGCGGTGGCCGTGGTGAGCGCGTTCGTCGCGCTGCTGTCCGCGTACGTCCTCGTGCGTTATGCCTTCCGCGGCCGCATCGCCGTGCTGCGCGCCCTGCTCGCGTTGCAGAGCATCCCCGGCACGCTGCTGCTCCTGCCGGTGTTCGTGCTGTTCGCCAGCGCCGCCACGGCCCTGGGCGTCACCGTCATCGGCACCCGGTGGGCGGTGCTCATCACGTACCTCACCTTCGCCCTGCCGTTCTCCACCTGGGTGATGGTCACGTACCTGCGCGAGCTGCCGCCGGAGCTCGACGAGGCGGCCCGGGTCGACGGCGCCTCGCCGTGGCGGGTGCTGACGCGGGTGATCGCGCCGCTGAGCTGGCCCGGCCTGGTGGTCAGCGGCGTGTTCGCGTTCCTGCTCGGCTGGAACGACGTGCTGTTCGCCTCGGTGCTGACCAACCCGGACACCCGCACGGCCGCGGTCGAGCTGCAGATCTTCGGCGCGAGCCAGGAGGGCGGGGCGCTTCCCGTGTACGGGCAGCTGATGGCGGCCGCGCTCGTCTGCGCCGTGCCGGTGGTGGCGCTCTACCTTGTCTTCCAGCGATATCTGGTGGCCGGCCTGACCACGGGAGGCGTGCGGTGACGGTGTGGGACCTGTCGGGCTTCGGCGACGAGATCGACCCGGACCCGGTGGTGCAGCTCGCGGTGCTGGCCGCCCTCGGCGCCCGGCACCTGGAGTTGCGCAGCGCCTGGGACGTCAACGTGGTCGACCTCTCCCCCGCCCAGCTCGACCGGATCGCGGCTCTGCTCGCGGAGCGCGACATGGCCGTGTCCGCGATCGCGTCTCCGATCGGCAAGGTGCAGATCACCGAGGACCCGGCCGGCGAGCTTGATCGGCTCGACCGCGCGATCGCCGCCGCGCACCGGCTCGACTGCCGCTACATCCGGCTGTTCTCCTTCTACCGCCCCCCGGACACGACCGCCGAGAGCATCCGCGACGAGGTGCTGCGCCGCGTCCGCGAGTGGGCCGCCGTTGCCGAGCGCGAGAACATCGTGCTGGTGCACGAGAACGAGAAGGAGATCTACGGCGACACCCCCGACCGGGTACGCGACCTCGTCGAGTCGGTCGGCTCCCCCGCGCTGCGGGTCGCCTGGGACAACGCCAACTTCGTGCAGGTCGGCGTGCGCCCGTTCACCGACGGCTACGAGATGCTCCGCCCGTACCTCGAATATCTGCAGGTCAAGGACGCGATCGCGGCGACCGGCGAGGTCGTGCCTGCGGGCGAGGGCGACGGCGAGCTGCGCGCGACCCTGACCGCCCTGCGCGACGACGGCTATGCCGGTTTCGCCTCGCTGGAGCCGCACCTCGCGATGCAGCACGCCACCGGCGGGTTCTCGGGTCCGGCGGAGTTCGGCCGGGCCGCCCGCGCGTTCGCCGCGCTCACCAACGAGATCGGAGTCGAGATCAGATGACCATCCCTGTCACCGTCGTCGGCGCCGGCATCATCGGCGAGACCCACGTCGACGCCGTGCTCCGCCACCCCCGGCTGCACGTCGCCGCCGTTGTCGACACCGACCTCGTCGCCAGAGAGAGGCTCGCGGGCCGCGCAGGCGCCGAGGCGTTCGCCGACCTGGCCGGGGCGCTCACCCCCGGTGGTCTTGTCACCGTCTGCACGCCGTCCGGCCTGCACGCCGACCTCGCCGAACAGGCCCTCGCGGCCGGCGCGCACGTGCTCGTGGAGAAGCCGCTCGACGCCGCGCTCGGCCCGGCCCGCCGGCTCGCCGACCGCGCCGACGAGTTCGCCGCGCGCGGGCTGGTCGCCTCCGTCGTCAGCCAGCACCGGTTCGACCCGGCCAGCGTCGCGGTCGCGGCGGCGGCGCACGGCGGCGGCCTCGGCCGGCTCACCTCGGCGGTCGCCACGGTGCCGTGGTGGCGGGCGCAGGCCTACTACGACTCAGCCACGTGGCGCGGCACCCAGGCCCTGGACGGCGGCGGCGCGCTGATGAACCAGGGCGTGCACACCGTCGACCTGCTGCTCTGGCTGCTCGGCGAGCCGGTCGAGGTGTTCGCGTACACGGCCCGGCTCGCGCACGACGACATCGAGGTCGAGGACGTCGCCGTGGCCACGCTGCGGTTCGCGTCCGGAGCGCTGGCCACGCTGCACGCCACCACCGCCGGCAACCCGGGCATCGGCGTGCGGCTCCAGCTCCACGGCACCGCGGGCTCCGCCGTCATCCACGACGACCAGCTGGAATACCTGCACGCCGACGCCGGGCCGGCCAAAGCCTCCGACGCGGTGCCGGTCAGCGAGCTGCGCGGGGCGCCGAAGCCGCCGGACAGCTTCGTGCTGGGCCACCTGCGCCAGTACGACGACCTGGTGGCCGCCATCGACGGGGGGCGGCCACCCGGGGTCGGGCTGCGCGACGGGCTGCTCGCGGTCGCGGTGGTGCACGCGGTATACGAGTCGGCCACTCTCGGCCGCCCGGTCAAGGTCGCGGAGGTCTCCTGATGCGCTTCTCGGTCTTCACCGCCTCGACACCACAATGGACACCGGCGGAGGCGGCGCGGGAACTGGCCGCGCAGGGCTGGGACGGCGTCGAGTGGCGGGTGACCGACCAGGACGACGCTGCCACGCCCGGCTTCTGGGCCGGCAACCGCGCCACCTGGCCGCTGCGCGGGCTGGAGGAGAGCCTGCCGGAGATCTCCCGGATCACCCGCGAGGCCGGGCTCGACTTCTCGGGCCTCGGCGCCTATGTGCCAGCCGGCGACCACGACGACATCGAGCGCGTGCTAGCGGCGACGGCGGCGCTCGGCGCAGGCCGGGTCCGCGTGACCATGCCCAAGCTCGGCACCGCACCCTATCCGGAGCTGTTCGCGGCGACCCGCGACGACCTGACCTGGGCGGCGGAGCGAGCGGCGGGACACGGCGTCACCGCGCTGGTCGAGCTGCACCACGGCACCATCGCGGCGTCCGCCTCCGCCGCGCTCCGCCTGGTCGACGGGCTCGACCCGGCCCACGTCGCGGTCATCCACGACGTCGGCAACCTGGTCATCGAGGGACACGAGGACCATCGCGCGGCGTTCGAGCTGCTCGGGCCGTATCTCGCGCACGTACACGTGAAGAACGTCGCCTGGCGGCCGGTCGGGTCCCGCCCGGACGGCTCGACCGCGTGGGCGGCGGACTGGGCGCCACTGCGCGAAGGGCAGGCGGACCTCGGGGCGTACTTCACGGCGCTGCGGGAGGTCGGTTACGACGGCTGGGTGACCGTGGAAGACTTCTCGACGGCGCTACCGCTGGCGGAGCGCACCCGGGACAACCTCGCCTACCTGCGTACCCTCGCGGGTTGACCCCACGGAGGCAGCCGTGAAGATCGTCGACGCGCGGGTGATCGTGACCTGCCCGGGTCGCAACTTCGTCACCCTCAAGCTGGTCACCGACGACGGGCTCACCGGCGTCGGCGACGCCACGCTCAACGGTCGCGAGCTCGCGGTGGCCAGCTACCTGCGCGACCACGTGGTGCCCACGCTGATCGGCCGCGACGCGTCGCGGATCGAGGACACCTGGAACTACCTCTACAAGGGTGCCTACTGGCGGCGCGGCCCGGTGACGATGACCGCGATCGCGGCGGTCGACACGGCACTCTGGGACATCAAGGGCAAGGCCGCCGGCATGCCGGTCTACCAGCTGCTCGGCGGTCGCAGCCGCGAGGGCGTGACCGTGTACGGGCACGCCAACGCCGAGACCGTCGAGGGCGTGCTGGCCGAGGTGGCCCGCTACGTCGACCTCGGCTACAAGGCGGTGCGGGTGCAGGCGGGCGTGCCGGGGCTGGCCACCACCTACGGCGTCAGCGGCGACAAGATGTTCTACGAGCCGGCCGACGCGGCGGTGCCGACCGAGGCGGTCTGGTCGACCGAGCGCTACCTGGCCCACACGCCGGGCGTGTTCGCCCAGGTACGCGACGAGTTCGGTCCGAATCTCAAGCTGCTGCACGACGTGCACCACCGGCTGACCCCGATCGAGGCGGGCCGGCTCGGCAAGAGCCTGGAGCCGCACGCGCTGACCTGGATGGAAGACCCGACGCCGGCCGAGCTCCAGGACAGCCTGCGGCTGATCCGGCAGCACACCACGACTCCGATCGCGATCGGCGAGATCTTCAGCGGCATCTGGGACTGCCAGCAGCTGATCACCGAGCAGCTCATCGACTACATCCGGGCGACCGTCGTGCACGCCGGCGGCATCACGCACCTGCGCCGGATCTTCGACCTGGCCGCGCTCTACCAGGTGCGCAGCGGATCGCACGGCGCGACGGACCTGTCGCCGGTCTGCATGTCCGCGGCGCTGCACCTCGACGTCGCGATCCCGAACTTCGGTCTCCAGGAATACATGCGACACACCGCGGAGACCGACGCGGTCTTCCCGCACGGCTACCACTTCGCCGACGGCTACCTGCACCCGGCGGAGGAGCCCGGCCTGGGCGTCGACATCGACGAGGACCTGGCCGCGCAGTACCCGTACCGACCTGCCGCGCTGCCGGTCAACCGCCTCGAGGACGGCACCCTGCACAGCTGGTGAACCATGCGTTCGCTATGCGAACACATTGCCAGCTAGCAACGATCCTTGACGACCAGCGCAAATATTCATTACCGTGAGTTCGTTTACGACGCTGCCGGACTTTCCGATGATCGTGCAAAAGTTACGGCGATCCACTAAGAACTTTCGTTCGCAACCATCTATCTTTTGGCCGCGTCTGACATTATCGTCTCCCGTAACACACAGGACACACTGGGTGGTCCGGCTTTCCCAGAGGCCGACCGCTCGCCGCGGGTGGCACCGCGGCCTGTTTCTGCCCCTGTCGGACTCTGCGCACGGTCGGGCGTTTCGGCGGCGCCTGAATCGATTCACCTCATCCCACGTGGCGGCTTCCCCTTGCCGTCGCGCAGCTGGCGGCTGTCCGCCGCCGAGAGGACGGACGACGATGACCGAAACACCGATGGACCCCGCCGAGCGCCGCCGCCTGACCCGGCGCAACATCCTGAAGGCCTCGGCCGCCGCCGGCGCCGCGATCGGCGCCGCCGGCCTGCCCGTGCTGTCCACCAGCACGCCCGCCATCGGCACCAAGGGCCTGCACTCCGAGGAGCTGATCCCGGAGAAGCGGCGCGGCATCATCCTGTACTCGGTGCGCGACCGGATCTCGGCCGCGCCCGACGACAGCGGCGTTCCGTACGGCTTCGAGCGGGTCCTGGCCCGGATCGCGGAGCTCGGCTACAAGGAGGTCGAGTTCGCCGGCTACAACCAGCACACCTCGATCCTCGGCCGGCAGATCACCCCCGCCGAGATCCGCAAGATCCTGGACGACAACGGGCTGGTCGCCAACGGCACGCACGCCTCGGTCAACCCGACGACCTTCACCGCGCAGCTCGACATCGCCGAGGCGCTGGGCATGAAGCACATCGGCACGGGCTCCGACCCGACGAACTCGAACTACACGGCGGACTGGGACGCGGCCGCCGACGTCTGGAACGAGCTCGGCCGGCAGGCCCGCAAGCGCGGCATGAAGCTCTACACGCACAACCACGACGCGGCGTACTCGTTCCTGCTCGACGAGGGCCCGCTGGACGCCAACGGCAAGCCCACGCGGTCGTCCGGCATGCGGCGCCTGGAGTACTTCTTCGGCAAGGCCGACCCGAAGTACGTGTTCTTCGAGCTCGACATCTACTGGGCGTACGTGGCCCGGTTCAAGCACCAGAAGTACATCGACAAGCGCGGCGTCGAGCGCACCGACCTGTTCGACCCGATCCTCAACGTGGCCTCGCGCGGCGACCGCTTCCCGCTGTTCCACGCCAAGGACGGCAACCGCAACAGCGCACTGGCCAACGGGTACGAGATGACCCCGCTCGGCGAGGGCGACATCAACTTCCAGCAGTTCTTCGAGACGATCGGCGACGCAAACTACCGGCACGCCAACTGGGAGCAGGACACCGCACCCGGCGGCGCGGCCAACCCCGGCCAGTCGCTGGACTTCGCGGCGATCTCGTACCAGAACATGTCCGAGCTGACCATCTACAAGCGCGGCCACTGATTCTCGGCTACACCCCGCTTCACCTGTGAAACGGGCCGGGCGCGGCGGCGCGCGCCCGGCCTCCGAGGCAAGGCAACCCACCACCCCGGAGGAAGAAATGCCAACCACCCTTCGTCGCCGGCTGGCTGTGCTGGCCGCGGCGACCATCGGGCTTCCGCTCGTGGTGCTGGCTCCGACCAGCGCCACGGCGGACCCCCGACCCACCGATCCGGCGACGGCGCCGGAGCCACTGGTCGCGGCCGAGAACGGCCCGGCGGCCCTGCGGTCCGAGGCCCGGGCGCCCAAGAACTACAAGGTGCTGGTCTTCACCAAGACCGCCGGCGTCCGCCGTCCGTCCATCCAGGATGGTGTTGCCACCATCAAGGCGCTGGCCCAGGACAACGACTTCACGGTCACCACGTCGCAGAACGCGGCCGACTTCACCGCGGAGAACCTGGCCAAGTTCCGCGCGGTCGTGTTCCTCAACACCACCGGTGACATCCTCAACCCGACCCAGCAGGCGGCGTTCGAGGGCTACATCAAGGCCGGTGGTGGCTACGTCGGCGTGCACGCGGCGGCCGAGACCGAGCCGGACTGGCCGTTCTACCAGACCCTGGTCGGCGCCAAGGTGGCCAGTGTCACCGGCGTCGAGCCCGGCAACGTCGACGTCGCGGACCGGGTGCACCCGGCCACCGAGACGGTGCCGCGCGCGCTGACCCTGACGGAGGAGTGGTACAACTTCACCGCCAACGTCCGCGGCCAGTCGCACGTGCTCGCCACCGTCGACGAGAACAGCGTCACCGGCGGGAGCATGGGCTTCGACCACCCGATCAGCTGGTGCAAGGACTACCAGGGCGGCCGGTCGTTCTACACGGGCCTGGGCCACTCGATCGAGACGTACCGCGTCGGTGCCTACAAGAAGCACCTGCTCGGCGGCATCCAGTGGGCGTCCGGCGTCGTCGAGGGCGACTGCGGCGCGACCGTGCTGGCCAACTACGAGAAGGTCACGCTCAACGACGAGCCCGGCGAGCCGATGTCGCTGGCCGTGCTGCCCGACGGCCGGGTGCTGCACAACACCCGCGGCGGCCAGATCCGGCTCTACGACCCGACGACCAACGCCAGCCCGGTGATCACCACGATGCCGGTCTACTCGCACGACGAGGACGGCCTGCAGACGCTGGCGATCGACCCCGAGTTCGCCACGAACAAGTGGGTCTACGTCTACTACGCGCCGCAGCTCAACACCCCGGTCGACAACCCGGCCACCCCGGGCGTCAACGAGGGTGACGCGCCGGCGACCAACGCCGACCCGACGACGTGGGACAAGTTCAAGGGCTACAACCAGCTCTCCCGGTTCAAGCTGGTCGAATCCCCCACCCCCCACCTCGACATGGCGTCCGAGCAGCAGATCATCCGCGTCGACGTCGACCGCGGCATCTGCTGCCACGTGGCCGGCCAGGTCAAGTTCGACGGCAAGGGCAACCTGTTCCTGATCACCGGTGACGACACCAACGCCGGTGGCTCGGACGGGTTCACGCCGATCAACGACCAGCCGACCCAGGGCCCCGGGTACGACGCGCGGCGGTCCTCCGCCAACACCAACGACCTGCGGGGCAAGGTGCTGCGGATCAAGGTGAAACCGAACGGCACCTACACGTCGCCGAACGGGAACCTGTTCCCGGAGGCGCAGGACCACACCGGCAAGACCCGTCCGGAGATCTTCCTGATGGGCCTGCGCAACCCGTTCCGGTTCGACGTCGACTCGACCGGCCGGCTCTACATCGCCGACTACTCCCCCGACTCGCGGGTCTCCAACCCGGCGCGCGGCCCGGAGGGCACCGGTCGGTGGTTCAGCACCAACAAGGCCGGCAACTACGGCTGGCCGCTGTGTGTGTCGCCGAGCCTGCCGTACTTCGACTTCGACTTCGCGACGCGGACGTCCGGTGAGGCGTTCAACTGCGGTGCGCCGGTCAACGACTCCCGGCACAACACGGGTCTGACCGTCCTGCCCGCGGTGCAGCAGCCGCAGTTCTGGTACACGTACGAGGCCCGCACGCCGTGCGGCAGCGCGTACCTGCAGAACCCGCCCATCGCCTGCGACTTCAAGTGGCCGGTGATCGGCACGGGCGGCGTCGGCCCGCACGGCGGCCCGATCTACAAGTACGACGCGGACAGCACCTCGCAGGTGAAGTTCCCCGAGTACTTCAACAACGCCGTGGTGTTCGGCGAGTTCACCCGCGACAAGCTGTTCATGATGCGGACGGACGGCAAGGGCAACCTGAACGGCGTCGAGCAGTTCCTGCCGGGCACCATCTTCGACAACCCGATGGAGATGCAGTTCGGGCCGGACGGCGCGCTCTACGTCCTGGAGTACGGCGACGGCTTCTTCAACGCCAACCCGGACGCCCAGCTCTCCGTCATCCGCTACGTGAAGGGCACCCGGTCGCCGGTCGTCAAGGTGAGCGCGACACCGACCTCCGGGCAGGCACCGCTGACCGTCGCGTTCTCGTCGGCCGGCACCTACGACCCGGACCCGGGCGAGTCCATCTCGTACGCGTGGGACTTCACCAACGACGGCACGGTCGACTCGGCCGACCCGAACCCGTCCTTCACGTACACCCAGAACGGGTCCTATGTGGCCAAGCTGACGGTCACCGACTCGAGCGGCAAGACGGGTGTGCTGACGACGGTCATCGTGGTGGGCAACACAGCGCCCACGGTTCGCGTCACGACGCCGATCGCGGGCACGCTGTTCAACTGGGGTGACTCGATTCCGTACGCGGTCGAGGTCTCCGACCCCGAGGACGGACCGATCGACTGCTCGCGGGTCGTCGTGACGTTCGTGCTCGGCCACGACACCCACGGCCACCCGGACGGCTCGACCACCGGTTGCACCGGCACGGTGCAGTCCCCGGCGGACGGCGGCGACCACGCGGGCGGCTACCTGTTCGGTGCGGTCAGCGCCTCGTACACCGACCTCGGTGGTGGCGGCCAGCCGCCGCTGACCACGGTGGCGCAGGCGGTCATCCAGACGCCGCGGCAGGAGGCGGAGTTCGCGCAGGTGCAGACCAGCGTGACGATCGCCAACACCGGTGACACCGGCGGCGGCCAGCACGTCAACGGCATCGACATCGGCGACAACATCGCGTTCGACCCGATCAACCTGGGCGGCGTGTCGACGGTGACACTGCGGCACTCGGGCGGTTCGGCGGCCACGGTGGGCACGCCGCGGGCCACGGTCGAGCTCCGGTTCGACTCGCCGACCGGCCCGGTGGTCGGCACGGCGACCCTGAACGCGACGACGGGCAACGGCGCCTTCACCGAGACCTCGGTGCCGGTCAGCCAGCCGGCCGGCGCACACCGGCTCTACCTGGTCTTCGGCGGCGTCACCGGCGGCCCGACGACCGGCCTCGTCAACCTCAACTGGGTCCAGTTCGGCTGACCCCTGTCCTGCGGCGGCCCGTCACCCTTCCCGGGTGGCGGGCCGTCCATACTTTGGCGTTCGTTCCAGATAGTTGTAGCGTTGCGGCCATGGCGCGTACCCGGGAGTTCGATCTTGATACGGCGGTCGACGCCGCGATGGGCGTCTTCCGGGCCAAGGGCTACGAGGGCGCCTCGATGCGCGACCTCGCAGAGGCGACGAACCTGGGCAGCGGATCCCTCTATGCCGCTTTCGGGAGCAAGGAAGGCCTCTACCTGGCCGCGCTGGACCGCTACCGGCACGGTACGCCGCCCCACTGGTAGACATCCTGCGCTCCGGCAACGACGCCCGCGCGGTCATCCGGGAGATCTTCGTCGGTGTGATCGACGACATCGTCGGCGACGGGCAGCACCTGGCATGCCTGATCGTCGGAGCCGCCATGGAACGGGCTCACGTCGACCAGCGGGTGGTCGACCGGCTCCGCTCGACCACCGGGTCACTGGAGATCGCCCTCTACGACCTGCTGGCCGAGACCCAGCTGCGCGGCCAGATCGCCAAGGACCGCGACACCCACGACCTGGCCGCGTTCCTGGTGACCACCCTGCAGGGCCTGCGCGTGATGGGCGCCATCAACGGTGACCGCGACGCGCTCATGCGCTCGGCCGAGGTCGCCCTACGCTGCCTGGACTAGGCCGACGGCGGCCCACATGCCGCTGCGGCGGGTGTCGTACGCGAAGTCGGTCGGGTCTCCGGCGGCCGGGCGCCAGTCCGGCGCCCAGGTCACCCCGGGGTCGACGAGCGCGCACCGGGAGCCGAAGAACCGCTCGACCTCCTGCTTCGTTCGCGGCTTGCCCGCCGTCGAGGTCTGCCGGGTGTAGACCGCCCGGGCCGCCGCGGTGCGCTCGTCGCCGAGCCCGAACGTCTCGGCCGCGCCGTGCGAGACGACCAGGTGGCTGCCCGCAGGCAGGACCGCGAGCAGCTCGTCGACCAGCCCGTACGCCTGCGTGTCGTCGGGCACGAAGTGCAGGACGGCGGCGAGGACGACCGCGACGGGTCGGGTGACGTCGAGCAGGCCCTGGTTGGCCACGATCGCCTTGGGGTCGCGCAGGTCGCCGTGGATCGCCGTCGCCCGGTCGTTGCCGTGCAGGAGCTCGCGGCTCTCGGCCACCGCGACCGGGTCGATGTCGACGTAGACCACGCGGGCGTCGGGCGCGGCCCGCTGGGCGATCTCGTGCACGTTGCCGACCGTGGGAATCCCGGAGCCGATGTCGAGGAACTGGCGCACGCCCGCGTCGGCGAGGAAGCGGACGGCCCGGCCCAGGAACGCCCGGTTGGCGCGGGCCACCGCGGGCACCGCCGGGTACTGCTCGATGACCTTGAGCGCCGCCTGCCGGTCCGCCGCGAAGTTGTGCGCCCCGCCCAGGTAGAAGTCGTACATCCGGGCCGACGTGGCCGCTTTGCGCACTGTCTCGTTCGGACCGTCCACGTTGATCCGCCCTCCGCCGCCGAGATCCTGATCTTATCGACCGGGCGCAAAGTCGGATAACCGACCTGTCCACGCGCGGCCCGTCTCCGAATCAGGGGTATGCCGACCCACTCCGGGCGGCGTGACCTGAGTGGAGGATCGGATGCGCAAGAAGATGATCGCCGGTGTGCTCGCCGCCGCCGGCGCGGTCGCCGCCGGCACGCTCGCGATCGGCGCGCTGCGTGACTCGTCCGGATCGGCGCCGGCGGACGCGCTGCTGGTGGGCAGGTCGCAGCGGTCCGACCAGGGGTCGCGGATCGTCGGGCTGACCCGCGGCGGTGACATGGTGAGCTTCCGGGCCGACCGGCCCGGTGACGCGCGCCGGATCGGCATGGTCAAGGGCCTGACCGGCGACACGCGGCTGGTGGGCCTCGACTTCCGGGTGCAGGACGGCAAGCTGTACGGGGTCGGCAACCAGGGCGGCATCTACACGCTGAACACGTCGAGCGCCCGGGCGACCCAGGTCTCGCAGCTCACCGTGCCGCTGGCCGGGACGCGTTTCGGCGTCGACTTCAACCCGGCGGCCAACCGGCTGCGGGTCGTCAGCGACACCGGGCAGAACCTGCGCCACAACCTCGACGACGCGGCGGGCGCACCGGCAACGGGCACGACGGCCATGGACACGACGCTCACGGTGCCCCCGGCGGCCACGGCGGTGTCCGGCGTGACGGCGGCGGCGTACACGAACAACGACCTGGACGCGACGACGGCGACCACGCTGTTCGACCTGAACACGACGACGGACCAGATCCTGGTGCAGTCACCGGCGAACCAGGGCGAGCTCGCCCCGACCGGCGCCCTCGGCGTCGACGCGACCGGCGACGCCGGGCTGGACATCGGCAGCGGCAACACGGCGTACGCGACCCTGAAGGTCGACGGCCGGCAGCGCTTCTACCGGGTGTCCCTGCTGACGGGCCGGGCCAACCTGATCGGTTCCTTCGACGGCAAGACCCCGGTCACCGACATCGCGGTCACGCTCGACAAGTGACGGTGCGGCCCGGCACCCCGCTTCGCGAGGTGCCGGGCCGGCCGACGTCAGCAGCTCGCCTTGTAGGCGGCCGCCTTGCCTTCAGCGCTGTCGATGGTGTCCTTGGTGATGATGGTCGAGCCGGTCTGGATGTTGGCCTCGTTCGACTCGCCCTTCAGGGCCTTGATCGCCTGCTGCACGCCCTGGACGCCGATGTCGCCCGGCTGCTGCGCGATCAGGGCCTGCACGGTGCCGTCCTGGAGCGCCTTGATCTGCTCCGGGCCGGCGTCGAAGCCGACGACGTTTACCTGACCCTGCTTGCCGGCCTGGCGGATACCGGTCGCCGAGCCCTGCGCCGAGAAGAGGTTCGAGGCGAAGATGCCGACGATGTCGGGGTCCTTCTGCAGTGCCGCGCTCACGATCGACGCGGCCTTGGCCGGGTCGTTCTGCGAGTACTGCACGCCCAGGTAGGTGAACTTCGAGTCGGCCTTGGCGGCGTCGGCGAAGCCCTTGTCGCGGGCGTCGGTGGTGCTGATGCCGGGCTGCACGCCGACGCCGAGCACCTTGCCGCCGTTGGGGGCGAGCTTCTGGATCGCCTCGAACGCCGCCTTGCCGCCCGCGGTGTTGTCCGACGAGATCGCCGACACCGCGACCGACGGGTCGTTGAGCGTGGTGTCGACCAGGACGATCTTGATGCCCTGGGCCTTGGCCTGCGCGATCGGCTGCTGCATCGCGGAGACGTCGGTCGGGGCGATCAGGATCGCGTCGGGCTTGGAGGCGATCACCGACTGCAGGATCGGGGTCTGCAGAGTCGGGTCGAACTTCTGGGCACCCTGGGTGGTGACGGTGGCGCCTTCCTTGGCCGCCTCCTCCTTGATGCCGCACTCCATGGTGATGTAGAACGCGTCGCCGGCCACACCCTGGACGAATGCCAGCTTGTAGTTGCCGTCCTTGGCCCCGCCTGCGGTGGTGCCGCCGCTGTCGGAGTCGGAGCCACAGGCGGCCGCGCCGAGCGCGACGGCGGCCAACGCGGCGACTATGGCGGTTGACTTGCGCTTCATGCTGATCCCTTTCTCGATGTGCTTCCTGCACGGGACAGGAATGGCAGGCGGGTTTTCGTCCCTCTCAGTGCCGCCGCGCGGCGGAGCTGGTCGACGTAGACCACGGCCACGAGCACCGCGCCGACGACGACCTGCTGCCAGAACGGCTGGACGCCGGTCTGGATGAATCCGTTCTGCAGCACGATCGGGATGAACAGTCCGATGACGGTGCCGAACACGGAACCGATGCCACCGAACAGGCTGGTGCCGCCGATCGCGACGCCAGCGATGACGTTCAGCGGCGTGTTGGACTGGCCGCCGATCGTCGTGGACTGGAAGAAGCCGAGGTTCAACAGGCCGGCGAAGCCGGCGAGCAACCCCGCGAACGCGTACACCTTGATCAGGTGTCGTTCGACCTTGACACCGGCGCGGCGGCCGGCCTCGGCGTTCGAGCCGATGGCGTACGTGTAGAGGCCCAACCGGGTGCGGTGCAGCAGCACGATGCCGAAGATCACGACCACCGCGGAGACGACGGCGATGGTCGGCACCTGGCCGACGATATTGCCGAAGCCGATGTCGTTGACCAGGGTCTGCGGCGCGTCGCGCAGGTCGAGGCCCTTCGTGATGATCTGGGCGAAGCCCAGCGCGGCGCTCAGCGAGCCGAGCGTCACCACCAGGGGCGGCACCTTCGCCTTGGCCACCAGGATGCCGTTGAGCAGACCCCAGGCCAGGCCGGAGGCGAGGGCGGCGACGAGTCCTACCAGGACGGTCCCCCAGCCCTGACCGCCGTACGCCACCATGATCTTGTCGGCCACCACGCCGCTGAACACCAGCACGCTGCCGACGGACAGGTCGATGCCGCCGGTGATGATGACGAACGTCATGCCGACGCCGAGCACCGCGTAGATGGCCGTGTTCTGCACGATGCCGCGGATGTTGAACCCGGTGAGGAAGGTGTCCGGGCGCAGCGCCGTGAACACCGCGATCGTGACCACCAACAGGATCAGGATCTGCAGGGCCTGCAGGCGGGAGATCCGGGACAGCCGGCTGGTGGGAGCGTCCTCAGTGGAGGCCGGCGGCGCTGTGGTTGTCGTACTCATGACGCCTCCTGTGCCACGGCACCGGTCATCGCGGACACCAGCTGCTCCATCGAGGTGTCCGCCTTGTTGTAGGTGGCCACGCGGCGGCCCCGCCACATCACCTGGATGCGGTCGGCGACCTCCATCACGTGCGGCATCGAATGGCTGATGAAGACCACGCCGATGCCCTCTCCGCTGACCCGGCGCACCAGGTCCAGCACGTTCTGGGTCTGCACCACGCCCAGCGCCGCGGTCGGCTCGTCGAGGAAGATGACCTTCTGCGCCCAGGCGGCCGCCCGAGCGACCGCGATGCCCTGGCGCTGGCCGCCGGACATCCCGCCGACCGTGCCGTTCAGGTCGCGCACGGTCGCGCCGAGCCGGTCGAACGCGCTGCGGCTGCCGTCGCGCATCGCCTTGCTGTCCATGAAGCCGAGCTTGCCGAGCAGGCCTTTGCGCATGACCTCGCGGCCCAGGTACATGTTCTGCACCGGGGACAGGTGTGGCGCCAGCGCCAGGTCCTGGAAGACGGTCTCCATGCCGAGCTCGCGGGCGTCCGTCGGCGAGGTGAGCTGCACGGCCTTTCCGTCGAACAGCACCTCGCCGCCGTCGGCGGCCTCGGCACCGGAGAGGATCCGGACCAGCGTGCTCTTGCCCGCGCCGTTGTCGCCGATCAGGGCGACCACCTCGCCGGCCTGCACGTCGAAGTTCGCGTTCGTCAGCGCCTCGACGTGTCCATAGTGCTTGGTGATGCCGCGCGCCTCGAGAACCGCTGTCATTTCGCTGCCTCCGTCCAGGGTCGGGCGCGTCCCGCCACCGTGTCGAGGCAGGTCTGCAGCCGTTGGCGCGCGACGGTGTCCAGGAACTCCTGCCGTGCCGACCCGTCGAGGCCGATCGCCTCTTTCCAGATCGAGCGCCCGGCGATGAAGCCCGACGCGCCGCCCTCGTCGCAGCTGACCCGCAGGACGTTCTGGAACTCGTCAAAGCCGACGCCGGCCGAGAGCACCGCCCACGGCGCCTTGACCGTCTCGGCGACGCGCCGGCAGCCCTTGGCCGAGCCCGGGTACTCGATCTTGACCAGGTCGACGCCGGTGTCCGCGATCTGCACGGCCGCCTCGACGATCAGATCCTCGCGCTGCTGCTCGGTGAGTTGCTCACCCGGCAGGCTGTAGATCAGGTTCTCGACCACCGACGGGACGCCGGCCGCGCGGCAGTCCTCGGCCACCGCACGCACGATGTCGAGCACCTCGGCGGAGATGTCCGGGCCGTCGCCGATCGGCCGGCCGGGGCGCAGCTGGACGAGGAACTTGACCGCGTCGCCGCCCTGGGACCGGACCCAGTCGGCGTCCTGCTTCGGGTCGCGATGCGTACGCGGCTCGCCGTTGTAGTTGCCCCGGTCCGCCGGCTCGGCCGCGACCAGCAGGCCGCAGCTTGCCGCCCGGGCACCGGCCTCGGTCGTGGCCGGGACGCCGTAGGTCGGGTCGAGCAGGATGGCGCTGGCCAACGGTGTGAGGGCGCCGGCGACGTCGATCTTCGCCTGCCGCATGTCCGCGTCGGTGGCTTCGTGGCCGACCGCGGCGAACATGCGGCGCAATGTGTTGCGCTGGTCCATCGCGACGATCGAGAAGACGCCGTCGGCGTCCGCGATCGCCCCGAGGCCGTTATTTCGGGCCGTCATGCGTGGGTCCTTTCCGTGGCGGCGGCCGTGCTCTGGAACTGCCGCGTCACCTTGTCGAACGGGACGTCGTAGGCGGCGCGGGCGGCGAACATCGCCGCACCACGGGCACCCGGTTGTTCGAGTGCGGAGATCCGCAGACGCGGGATCACCGCCGCTTTCGCTGTTCGTACGCTGTGCATCCGGGTCCACCCGCCGGCCGCGACCGCCGTGCGGTGCTCGCCGACCACGGAGTTGACCGCGGACAGGAGGGCTTCGGTCTGCTCGTTGAGGTACGCGAGCGTGGCCGCCCACAACTGGTCCGGCCCGGCGCCGTCGCGCAGCCGCAGCGTCACGTCGTTGTCGTGGGGCGCCGCGGGCAGGACGGTGACCCCGTCGCCGTTGGCCGGCCGCCATCTTCTGTCGAGCTCGTCGCGCCGGTCATGATCGTCGGCGCCGACGAGGGCCAGGACGCGGCGCATGACCAGGCCGGACCGCATCCCGCCGATCAGCACGCCGTGGCCGGGCAGCACGTGGCGGCCGGCGTCGATCCCGCGGTCCACCAGGGTTTGCCGCTCGTCGTCGGTGAGGATCCTTGGCACCGAGCGCAGGAGGACCTCGGCGGTGCCGCACGAGTTGAAGAGGTCCTCGGGGCCGGTGGCCCCGGCTCCGATCGCGGCGACGGGGTGGTCGTGCCCGGCGACGGTGACGGTGGCGCCTTTGAACCTGCCGTGTTTGACGGTGCCGGCCGGCTGCCCCGCGTCGCGAAGCTCCGGCAGGAACGCGTGTGTAGCGCCGATCCGGTCGAGCGCCTCCGCCCACGGGCGGCCCGTCGCCTGGTCGAGCAGGCCGGTCCTTGATGCCAGGGACGGCTCGCTGACCTGTTCGCCGGTGAGGGCGTACGCCACGTATTCCGGCATGTTCAGCCAGCGGGACGCGTGGTCGAGGTGGATGCCGTTCTTCCGCATCCAGAGGAGCTTGGGCAGGCTCCACTGGGTGCCGAACGGGAGTCCGGTCCGGCGCGGGAACTCCTCGACGAATGTGGGGCCCTGCGCGGTGAGCTCTTCGTTCCCCCGCTCGTCGAACCAGGCGATGACCGGGGAGGTCTCGTTGCCGTGCGCGTCGAGGATGACGCCGCTCTCGGCTAGCCCAGCGATGCCGATGCCGGTGACATTGACCGGGCCTTTGCGTTGCTCGGCCTCGGCGACGGCCTTCTCGAGGGTGCGCAGCACGTCGTTCGCGAGTGCGGCCCCGGTGGTCTCCAGGCGGCCGTCGGGCTTGTGCGACCACGTCGTGGCGCCGCGGGCGAACGCGACGGTCTCGCCGTCCGGGCGGGTCAGGACGGCCTTGGTGTCGGTGGTGCCGAGGTCGACCCCGGCCACGAGCTCGGTCACAGCGGCCCCAGCTCTCCACTGCCGCGCGGCACGACCCGCAGCGGGGCGAAGATCGTCTCCACGGGCGGCTCCTCACCGGCGAGGCGGCTGAACAGCCGCTCCGCCGCGAGCCGACCGATCAGCTCGGGCGAGTGGTCGACGATGGTGATCGCCGGCGTGATCGTGTCGGCCATGGCGAAGTCCCCGAACGAGACGAACCCGATGTCCGTCCGGCGCAACCGGTGCACGGTCGGCAGGGTCCCGAGCGAGCAGCGCGTGTTGGCGCTGAAGATGGCGGTCGGCGGGTCTTGTAGGCGCAGCAAGGTCTCGGCCGCGACCCCGGCGTCACCCTTGGCGGGCTCGACCTCGGCGATCAACGCGTCGTCGGGCGCGATGCCGGCGGCGTCGAGCGCGTCCCGGTAGCCGGTGAGCCGGGAGCGGGCGGTCGCCGTGTCCAGCCGGTCACCGATGTAGGCGATGCGCCGGTGGCCGTGCCGCATCAGGTGCTCGACGGCCATCCGGGCCCCACCCCGGTCGTCGACGACCACGGCGTCGGCGGCGAGGTCCGCGGCCGCGCGGTCGATGAACACCAAGGGGCAGGGTGAGGTACGCAGGTACGCGTGGTTGTCCGAAATGGACGCGATGATGAGGCCGGCGACCCGGCGCTGCAGCAGGCCGTCCAGCACGATCCGCTCGCGCTCGGCCAGCCGGCGTGTGCTGGCGATGATGACCGAGATGCCGCGGTCGAGCGCCATCCGCTCGATCTCACCGATCACGCTGGCGAAGAACGGGTCACCGACCTCGTCCACCACGACGCCGATGGTCTCGTCCTGGCCGAGCCGCAGGGACCGGGCCAGGGGGTCCGGACGGTAGCCGAGGTCCTGAACGGCCTGCTCGACCCGGGCACGGGTGCTGGCGGAGACGCGCTCGTCCCCGTTGATCACCCGCGAGGCGGTCTTGGTGCTCGTCTGCGCCGCCTGAGCGACATCCCGCAACCGCGGCCTCGGCGCCTTCACAACCGCCACCCCGTCGAGGGCCGCAGCGTCGTCGGCACAAGGCTGTTCTCCGTGCGGCTGTCCGATGCACTCGCCAGCGGGACGCACATGCTTCGTCGGTCCACCTCGCCGCGACGCGACGCGATCGTCGTCAGCACGATGCCGCCTTCCGCGCGGCCGTCGGGCGGGCTCTGCGGGCCGCGAAGGCTTCCCCGGGCCGCGTCGGAGCGCCGCACCCTGGGCGCAGACACCGCCGGCACAAAGCCGCCTTCCGAACCGCGACCGGACCCACACGACAGGACACGAAGGCTCCCCCACGACGCCGCACCTCGACGCGACCTGGGCGCAGATATCGCCGGCACGAATCCCGCTTCCGAACCGCGACCGGACCCGCTTGGTAGGACGCGAAGTCTCCCCCTCGCCGCATCGGGGCGATGCGACCTGGGCGCCGGGCCTCGCAGGCGCGAGTGGGTGGGCGTCATGACAGCCGCCCGGCGGGCTCGGTGGGCTGGTTGCGGAGTTGCGTCAGCAGCTCCGCCGCGCGGTCCGGGTCGACGCCGCCCGCGCGTAGCTGTTCGCACGACGCGCTGGCCGTTGCCGAGCCGCGCAGGATCGCGGCGGGCCAGTCCGGTGCATCGCCGCCGGCTTCGAGCTCGAGGAGGACGCCGCCGAGGAAGGAGTCGCCGGCGCCTACCGCGCTGACCACCTGGACCTTCAGTGCGGGGAACCAGCGGACCGGGCCGCCCGCGCCTTCGGCCAAGGCGGCGCCGTGGGCGCCGGCGGTGACCGCCGCGTTGCGGGCGCCGAGCGTGCACAGCGTCGCGGCGGCGTCCATCGCGCGTTCGCGGACGTCGCTGTCGGCGTCGGTGAGCACCAGGCCCGAGGTGCCCGAGATGGCCGCCTCGGCCTCTTGGAGGTTGGGTTTGACCAGATCGGGCGCGCTGGCCAGGCTGGCGCGCAGGGCTCCGGGTGCCGTGTCGACGACGGCCAGCACGCCGGCTTTGTGCGCGAGCTCCACGAGCTGGCCGTAGCCGTCCTCCGGCGCTCCCGGCGGCAGACTGCCCGAACAGGACAACGTCCGGTGTGCCGGCAGGTTGGTCGCGACCGCGCCGCGGTAGCGCTCCCAGATCTCGGCGTCGATCGTCGAGCCCTGCTCGTTGACGATCGTGGTGCGGCCGCTGGGCTGCTCGATCATGATGACCGCGTTGCGGGTGTCGCCCGGCATCGGCACGTCGACGACGTCGGCGCCTTCCTCGGCGAGCAGCCGCAGCAGGCGTTCCCGGTCGCGGTCGGCCACGAGGCCGACAACGGTGGCTTTCTGGCGATGTGCCCGGGCGACCCGCGCGATGTTGACACCCTTGCCGCCGGCCGTGACTTCCACCGATCGGGCGCGCATCACGCCGCCCAGCACCAACTCTGGGACGAGCTGTGTCCTATCCAGACACAGATTGGGCGTCGCGATCAGCACTGATCGGTCCCCTCTTCGGGCTCGCCAGGTAATCGTTGTCACCGGACGAGGTAATCGATGTCACAGCGGTGTTCGCACTATGTGCACTCGGCTTCATGACTGTCAAGATGACGAAGAGTTTTCACGCAGGTTTCGTGACTGGATCGTTTCCTGAAACGCCTTTGCGATATCGAGCGTGACCTGTTCGTCACGTAGCGTCGCGACGAAAGGAGCGTGCGGCACGGTGGGTTTGTCCACTTTGCTCGTAGCCGGACCCCCGGCGAGCGGCAAGACGGTGCTCGGCGCCGCCCTGGCCCGCCGCCTCGGCGCGACGCTGCTCGACCAGGATGCCCTGACCGGACCCCTGACCTCGGTGATCGCGGACCTGCTGGGCACCGACGAGCTCGACAACGCCCGCCTCGCCGAAGCCACCCGATCCGCCCGGTACGAAACGCTCTACGCCGCCGCCATCGACAACCTCGCGGCCGGCAACCCCGTCGTCCTCGTGGCGCCGTTCACCGCGGAACGCCGCGACCCGGACGCCTGGCAGCGGGTGGCCGACCGCCTCGCCGCCGCCGGCGGAGGTCCCGTGCTGGTGTGGCTGCGCGTCACGCCAGAACTGGTCCGCGCGCGCATGTCGGCTCGCGCCGCCGACCGTGACCGCGAAAAGCTCGCCGACCTCGCCGCGTTCCTGGACCGAGTCGACCTCGGCCCGCCCGCGGCACGGCACCTCGCGGTCAACGCCGCGGCCCCGACTGCCGACCAGGTCCGCGCGGTGCTCGACGGACTCGCGGCCCCGAGCGATCCCACACGCGACCCGTCCCCGACTCGAAGCCATCACTCCGACCCCCGACCTGGTTCGCGGAGGGCTTGACGCGCCCGAGCATCCGCGCCAATGATCACCGCCAGCCCCCGTACCCCCGGAGGAGCAACCCAATGACCGTCATCGCGCTACCCGCCAACCAGCCGGCCGATCGGTTCTACCTCGGTGGCGACCGGATCGCCTCCTTTCGTGGCAGCGCTCCCAGCGGCGACCACGTACCCGAGGACTGGGTGGGGTCGACGACCACGGTCGCGGGCTTCGATTCGCTCGGCCTGACCGTGTTGGACGACGGACGCACCCTGCGGGCCGCGATCGCCGACGACCCGGTGCGGTGGCTCGGTGCCGCGCACGTCGAGCGGTTCGGTGCCGACCCGGCGCTGCTGGTCAAGCTGCTCGACGCCGGTGAGCGGCTGCCGGTGCACGCCCACCCGGACGACGCGTTCGCGCAGTCGCACCTGGGTTGCCGCAACGGCAAGACCGAGTCCTGGATCATTCTGGACGCCGAGCCCGGCGCACGGGTGCACCTCGGCTTCCGCGACGAGGTGCCGCCGGAGACGCTGGCCGACTGGGTGGCACGCCAGGACCGGGCCGCGATGCTCGACGCGCTGCACGGCATCGAGGTGCGCGCCGGCGACACGATCTTCGTGCCGGCCGGCTACGCCCACGCCATCGGCGCCGGCATCCTCCTGCTCGAACTGCAGCAGGCGGCCGACCTGTCGCTGCTGCTGGAGTACGACGGGTTCGCCGTGGACGGCCCTCGCGACGGCCACCTCGGCATCGGCTTCGACGCCGCACTCCCCTGCGTCCGCCGCCAGGCGGTCCCAACCGAGACGCTCAAGGAACTCTGTGGCCGGCTCGACGACCAACACATCTTCCCGGTGTACGCGGACGCATTCTTCCGTGCCGACCACCACAATGGACCGTCCACGTGGGACGAGGATTTCTCCATCGCCGTCGTCCTCTCCGGAACCGGCCGGATCGCCTGGGGCAGCGACGATTCGCTGCCGCTGCGGGCCGGCATGACCGTGCTGGTGCCGCACGACGCTGGGCGGGTCACCGTGGACGGTGACGTCGAACTGGTCCGCTGCCGCCCACCGGCGCTCTGATTGATTGCGGGCCCGCGGTGATCAGCGACCTGATCACCGCGGGGGCGCCCGAGGAGGCGGCGCCAACCTAAGCGGACCGAGTGGGCTCTCCCCATCGAGTGGTGATCGACCGCCCCGAGGACCGCACCGACGGTTCGCTGGCTGGCCGAGCACCGTCCTGGTGATAGCCGACGAGAACCAGGGCGTCTGTAGCTCGGGCGTGCCCGTCTCCGACCCGCATTCCCTCGTCGTGATCGGCGACGAGGACGCACGATCGTCTTACCGCGCGGTTGCGGGCCGAGCTGCGCGCGGAGATCTCCGGCCCGCGGCCGTCCCCTGCTAGAACCTCAGGTTGGCGAGGTAGTTGTAGCCCACGCGGGCCGTGTCGATCGACGTCGCGGCAAAGCGGTGGGACCGTCGGGTGCGTCGGGCGCGGACCGCTGCTCCAGGCCTAGGCCGGCGCCACGAAGTCGATCTCTCAGTTCGGTGAACCTTCGGCGCCGCCGCCGGTACCAACCGTCATGAGCGACAACGTGACCCACATAGTCCGCCACCGAACCGGGCCGCTCGGGCGGGGTGACCAACGACGGAGTTGGCAAGCGCAGCGAAGCGGAGCGATCCCTCGCGGGAGGAACGGCCCGCACCACCGCGAACCCGAGTATTGAACTGGTTCTTATGCTCCGACGGCGAGGCCGTCCCGCGAGCGGGCAGCGGCGATGCGCCCGTCGTCGGGAACGGCATGCGGGTCAGAACCGGTTTTCGGCGAGCTGGCGGATGGCGGCGGCGGAGGCCCCCCTGGCCCAGTCCTCGAAGGTATGGGGGCGGGTGACGATCTGGCAGCGGCCGGCCGCGCCGAAGGCGTGCGACGCGAACGACGCCCGCAGGTGGCGCTCGAAGAGGTCGAAGTTGCTGACCGCTTCGCCGCCGATGATGACCAGCTCGGGGCCGGTGAGGTTGACCAGCGTCGCGATCGCCGTGCCGATGGTGGTGGCCGCGTGTTCGAAGGTCTGGACCGCGGCCGGGTCGCCTTCGTGGGCCAGTTCGACGATCTCGCCGATCGACAGGTCCCGGCCGTGGGCGCGGGACACCTCGGCGACGATCGCGGGTGTGCCGGCGACCGCCTCCACGCAGCCTCGGCGGCCGCAGGGGCAGATCCGGTCCGGTGACGTGAGAGGGAGGTGACCGATTTCGCCAGCTACGCCGTACGCGCCTTCGACTACCTCGCCGTTGACATGCAGGCCGCTGCCGATGCCTCGGCCGATCGTGACGATCGCGAACAGGTCCGTGCCGACACCCACCCCGAACCAGTGTTCGCCGATCGTCAGGGCTCGGACGTCGTTCTCGATCAGCACGTCGCGTTCGAGGCGCGCGGACAGCAGGGTGCCCAGCGGCACGGCCGTCCAGCCCATGATGGCCGACTCGCGGACGACGCCGCTGTGGGCGTCGACGTCGCCCGAGACGCTGACGCCTACCGTGCAGAGGCGGTCGGCCCGGTCGCCGAGGGCGTCGATCAGGTCGTCCACCGTCGCCGCGATGGCGTCTATGGTCGCCTGCGGGGTGGTCGACTTGAGGGCGCGGCGGTTGGCGGCCAGGACCGTCGTGCGCAGGTCCGTCACCACCCCCACGATCTCGTCGGCGTTGACCTTGATGCCGATCGAGAGCAGGGCGTCGGCGACGACCATCAGCGGGTTGGCCGGGCGGCCCGGCTGGCCGTCGCGGGGCACCTCCAGCTCGTCGGAGACGAGGCCCACCTCGAGCAGCGGGCCGACCGCCTTGGTGACCGCCGCCTGCGAGAGGCCGAGGAGCCGCGCGACGTCGATCCGGCTGATCGGTCCCCGGGTCAGGATCGCCCGGAAGACGTCGGCCGCTGCCGCGGACGCTCCCTTGAGGAGCGCGACGGCGGCGCCTGGTTGATGCATCGCTGGAGTCCTTTGCTCAAAGAGCCGGCGCTGGGTCGCAGATGGACGATACGGCAGCCGGCGTGCCGGGGCGGGACAGCTCCCGCCCCGGGCACCGGGTGCTACTGCTTCGCGAGGATCTCCTGCGTCTTCGCGGCCATCTCCGGGAAGACGGACTTGTCCTTCTCACCGCTGAAGTACGCCTCGAACAGCGGCTGGATCGTGTCGACGAGCTGCTGGCCGTTGGCGGTCGGCGGGGCCGGGTACAGCTCGCCGTTGTTGAGCGCGTTCACGAAGCCGGTCAGGTCGAGACCGTCCTTCTTCTGCGCGTCGACCGCGACCTGGAGCGACTTCGCGATCGACGGGAGGAACGTGGCGTCCGCGCCGGCGGTCGACTGGCACGCCTCCGAGCCCATGTAGGTGACCCACTTCCACGTCGAGTCGAGGTTCTTCGTACCCGCGTAGATGTTGTTGGCGTTCGAGTTGCTGATCATCGAGCGACCCTGCGGACCCTTGACCGTCGGCGCGACACCGACCTTGACGCCGGGGATCTTCGTCATCGAGGTGGCGTCCCAGGTGCCGCCCTGGGCCATCGCTACCTGGCCGGAACCGATCTGCTGGCTGCCGGCGACGGTCAGCTGCCCGAACTTGGGCATCAGGCCACGGTCGCCGAGGCCCTTGATGTACTCCAGGGTCTTGACGAAGTTCGGGTCGTCGTACGGGAACTTGGTCGGCCAGGCCGGCTTGTCACCGAGCCGCCAGCCGGTCGTGGAGACGAACGGGTTCCACGAGGTCTGCCCGTTGAAGTCGCCGGAGGCCAGGGAGGCGATGCCGTACGTGGCGATCTTGCTCTTGTCGAAGCCGGGCTGGTCGCCGTGCTTGCCGTTCTTGTCGACCGTCAGCTTGGTGACGATCTTGTCGAACGTGCCGCCGTCGTCCGGGTTCCACGTCATGTTGGCGATGTCGTCGGCGGTGACGCCGGCGTCCTTCGCCTTGTCCTCGTTGAAGTAGATCGCGGCGCCGGCCCAGTCGAGCGGGATGCCGTACTGCTTGCCGTCGGTGTACTTCCACGACTCGACGCCGATGTCGAACACCGACAGGTCGTAGTTCGTCTTCTTGATCTGGTCGTCGAGAGCCATGATCTGCTTCTGACCGGCGTACGCGCCCAGCAGCGGCACGCTGTTCTGGAAGGCGTCCGGCGCCGCGCCGGAGACGAAGCCGGCGGTCAGCTTGGTGAAGTAGTCGTCGACGGCGTACTGCGAGATCTTCACGGTGATGCCCGGGTTGGCCGCCTCGAAGCCCGGAAGGCACTTCTTGTACGAGGCCGCCTGGCGCTCGTCCCAGGTCCACCAGTTGACGGTCTTGCCACCGGCGGAGTCGGCGCTGTCCTTGTCGCTGCCGCACGCGGCGAGCGCGGTCGTGGCGGCCAGGGCAAGCGCGAGCGCGGTCGCGATTCGCTTCGCTTTCATCGATTCCTCACTGTTGGTTTTCCGGGGGCGTGGTGGGTCAAAGGGGCGTGCTTCATCCACATCGGACGCTGAGGTGCGCGTCCGATGGCCGGCAGGTGGTCGCGTTGTCAGATGTGGAGGGTGACCTCGCCGTGGGACGGCACGTCGAGCTCGAAGAGGTCGTCGCCGTGCACGACGACGATGTGTTGCGGCGGGCCGCGGAACACCGCGCGCTCGACCGCGCCGCCTGCCCAGCGCAGGTCGACCGAAAGCCCGCCCCGGACCCGCAGCCCGGTGACGTGGCCGTCAGGCCACTGCGCGGGCAGCGCCGGCAACAACCGGACGCGGCCGCGGTGGCTCTGCACGAGCATCTCGGCGATGGCCGCCGTGAACCCGTAGTTGCCGTCCAACTGCACCGGTGGGTGCGTGCTGAACAGGTTCGGCAGGAGCCCACCCCATTCGGATCCGTCGACGGGGTTGTGCTCACTGTGGTCGCGGTCGTAGGGCGTCAACGCCTCGAGCAGCAGTTCCCGGGCCTCGGCCGCGTCGCCGAGCCGGGCCCGCAGCGCGATCTTCCAGGCCCACGACCAGCCCATCGCTCCCGGGCCGCGGCCGTCGAGGAAGGCCCGGGCCGCCTTGGCCAGATCGGGCGTCGCGTCGGCGTCGACGAGATCGAGCGGGTAGAGGGCGACCAGCGGCGACAGGTGCCGGTGGTGCGGGTCCTGGTCCACCAGGTCCGCTGACCACTCGCGCAACCGGCCGTCCGGGCCGACCGACAGCCCCGGCAGCCGCGCGAGCGCGGCCGCAAGCTCGGCATCGAGCGGCTCGGCCACGGCTGGCCGCCAGTCGCCGTCGCCGGCGAGCTCGGCACCCAGTCGGTCGGCGGCGACCGGTTGCCGGTCGCTCGCGCCGGCAACCGCCACATTCAGCGGATCGCCCTCGCCAGGCCGCAGGCCGCCCGCGGCGGCTGAACCACCGTCGAGCGGATCGGCCACATGTGGCCGCCAGCCGCCGTCGCCGGCAGGCTCGGCACCCAGTCGGTCGGCGGCGACCGGTTGCCGGTCGTTCGCGCCGGCAGTCGCGCCGTCCGGCGGATCAACCAGATGTGGCCGCGAGTCGCCGTCGCCGGCAGGCTCGGCACTCAGTCGGTCGGCGGCGACCCGTTGGCGGTCGCCCGCGCCGGCAACCGCCAGATTCAGCAGATCTCGCTCGCCAGGCCGCAGGCCGCCCGCGGCGGCTGAACCGCCGTCGAGCGGATCGGCCGTCGAAGCCAGGGTCGCGATCGCTCGGCGCGAACGTTCGAAGAGGGAACGGATCAGGGCCAGGTCCATCGTCGTCGACACGCTCAGGGCTTCCGGGGCGCCCGAAGGGCCGACGTAGAGGTTCTCCGGCGACGTCGACGGGATCGTCCGCAGGCCGCCGGTCGCCGGATCGGCGACGAGCCAGTCCAGGCAGAACTCTGCCGCACCCCGCATCAGCGGCCAGACCGTGTCGGCCAGGAGCGCGCGGTCGCCGGTGAACTCGTAGTGGTCCCACAGGTTGTGGGTCAGCCAGACGCCGCCCATCATCCAGATTGCCCAGCTTGGCGCGCCGTGGCCCAGGCCGACCGGCAGGCTCCAGCCCCACAGGTCGCTGTTGTGGTGGGCCACCCAGCCGCGTGCGCCATAGAGGCGAGCCGCCACCTCGGTGCCGGTCGCGGCGAGCTGGCCGACCAGCGCCGCCAGTGGTTCGGCCGAGTCGGAAAGACCCACCACCGGCGCCGGCCAGTAGTTCATCTGCGTGTTGATGTTGATCGTGTAGTTGGAGGACCACGGCGGCCGTAGCGACGCGTTCCAGATGCCCTGCAGGTTCGCCGCCGGGTTCCCGGACCGCGACGAGGCGCCCAGCAGGTAGCGGCCGTACTCCGCGATGATCGTCGCCCGCAGGCCCTCGTCGGGGCCCCGCAGCACGTCGCGCGCCACGTCCCAGGTGCCGGCGCGCCGGCCGCCGATCGCGAAGCGCGCTCCCGAGACGTGGTCACGCACATCGGCCACGTGCTCGGCGAGCAGCTCGGCCGCCGGACGCCGCCGGGCGGCGCGTGCGGTCGAGCGTGCGCGCTCCCGGATCTCCTCGCGCGAGGAGGTCCGCCAGTCGGCGCCGTCCGGGTCGCCCCACCACAGTGCGGCCCGGCTCGACGTCGACAGGGCGATCAGCAGCCGGCTCGCCCCACGGATCCACAGGGAGTCGCCGTCCCGACCCTGGGTTCCGTCGCTGTCCACCGCGAGCGTCGCGGCGGCGAAATGGTCGAAGCCGTCCGTCTCGTACCGGTGGGCCGGCACGTCGGGTTCGTGCAGCGGTGCGCCGTCGACGGGCGCGAGCACGTCGAGGGTCAACGACGCCGCGTCGCCGGACCGCCCGAGGTCCCGCAGCACAGTCGACAGGCCCAGATCCACGTCGAGGACGGGCGCGTCAGCCGCGTACGAGACGACCAGGCAGCCAGCCGGCGCGGAGACGAAGGTCCGCCGGACGACGGCGACCCCGTCGACGTCAAGAAGCTCGGTCAGGTGCGCCTCGTCCAGGTCGAGCACCCGAGCCGGACCGCCGGAGACCCCGCGGGTGCGCAGCGTCAGATCGACGAACGGCAGGAACTCCTGGGAGTACGGCCCTTCGAAGCTCATCAGCAACGACTCGGCGCGGCGCAGGTCTCCAGCATCGATGGCCGACCTGACCGAGGCGAGCCGGGCAGGGCCGGCCCCGCCGGCGACCAGGGCATCGAGCGCAAGAGCGGGCCCAGCCGGGTGACCCGACCACACGGTCGCGTCGTTGACCTGGATCAGAGCGGACGCGCCCCCGCCGTACGCCATGGCCCCGATCCGGCCGTTGCCCAGCGGGACGGCCTCGACCCACTCGCGCGCCGGCGCGTCCCAGGAGAGTCGGAGGCTCATTTGATCCCCGAGAAGCCGATGGAGTTGACGATGCGCCGGCCGAACACCATGAACAGCGCGAGCATCGGCAGGGCCGCGACCAGCGTCGCTGCCATCAGGCCGGCCCAGTCGGGTTGCGACTGCGGCGAGGACTGCTTGAAGACGGCCAGCGCGAGCGTCAGCGGCTGCACGGAATCGTCGCTGGTGACCAGCAGCGGCCAGAAGTAGTCGTTCCACATCCCGATGAAGCCCAGGATCGACAGCGTGATGATCGGGCCGCTCGACATGGGCAGCGTGATGCCGAACAGCACCCGCAGCCGGCCGGCGCCGTCGAGCAGCGCCGCCTCCTCTGTCTCCGTCGAGAGGCCGAGCATGAACTGGCGCAGGAAGAAGATGTTGAAGGCCGAGAACAGCGCGCCCGGCAGGATCATGCCGGCGAACGTGTTGAGCAGACCCAGTTCCTTCACGAGTACGAAGTTCGGCAGCAGCGTGAGGATGCCCGGCACCATGAGGGCGGTCAGGAACAGGCTGAACATGAAGTCGCGGCCGCGCCAGTGCAACCGGGAGAACGCGTACGCGGCCAGGGTCGAGAAGAACACGATCAGCGCGGTCGAGACGCTGGCGTAGACGACCGAGTTCACCAGGAAGTGGCCGATCTCGATCGACGCGCCCGAGCCGCCCTCGGCGATCGACTCCTGGGTCGTGGCGAGGCCGAGCACGCGCTTGAACGGGCCCCAGGTGAAGCCGACGGGCAGCGGCGAGGCCGGGTGCGCGCTCAGCGCGTAGTTGTCGGACAGCGCGGTGCGCAGGATCCAGTAGAACGGGAAGATCGTCACGACGAGCACACCGATCAGGTACGCCCAGGCGAAGCCCTTACCGACGCTGAACCGGCGCCGGCGGGTGGCGGTGGCCGTCATCAGTTGGTGTCCGATTCGCTCGCCCGCAGCAGCCGCATCTGCAGGAAGGTGATGGCAATGAGGATCACGAAGAGGGCCAGCGACATCGCCGCCGCGTACCCGAAGTCGAACTGCCCGAACGCCTTGCTGTAGATGTACATCTGCAACACGTTGGAGGCGTTGGCCGGGCCGCCCTTGGTGGTCACCGAGATGATGTCGAACACCTGGAACGCGCCGATCACGTTCAGCACGACGACCAGCGCGAGGATCGGGCGCAGCAGCGGCAGGGTGAGCGTGCGGAACATCCGCAGCTCGCTGGCTCCGTCGACCCGGCCGGCCTCGTAGATGGTCGGCGGGATCGTCTGCAGGCCGGCGAAGATGATGATCGACGTGTAGCCCATCTGCTTCCACACGTTGATCAGCGCGACCGACGGGATCGCCCAGTCCCGCGAGGTCAGGAACTGGATGCCGTCACCGCCGAACGCCTTGATGACGATGTTGACGATGCCGAGCTGGCTGTCGAGCATCCACCACCACACCGTGCCGGCCACGACCGCGGAGATGAGGAACGGCAGGATGATCAGGCCCCGGACGACCGTCGAGGACGTGAGCCGGTGCAGCACGGCGGCGGTGACCACCGATACGATGAGGCTGAGGGTCACCGACAACAGTACGAAGTAGACGGTGACGCCGAGCGACGACCAGAAGACCTCGTCGTGCAGCAGCTGCCGGTAGTTGTCGAGGCCGATCCACTCCGGCGGCGAGAGCACCGCGAAATCGGTGAAGCTGAGATAGATCCCCCGCAGGGTCGGGTAGGCCGCGAAAACGGCGAACCCAACCAGGGCCGGGGCGATGAGCACCCACGCCAGCTTCGCGTCGCCGCGGTGTGCGGGCGAGTACGGGTTGGTCGTGCGGCGGGCGTTCTTCCGCCGCCGCGTCGCCTCTCCCGCTGCCCGCTGATCGCGGGCGGTTGTTTCCAGGACCGCCATTGGTCTGCCTGCTCCCGCACGTTGTGGCCTGCGCCCCGGCGCTTGCGGCGACAGACTAAGCATGGTTAATTAACGCCGTCAAGTAACCTCGTCGTAACGTCCACGGAGGCTGTTACACATGCTGTCCGGCACCGAACCCGTCCTCGCCCTGCGAGCCGGAGGTACCGCCTTCGTCGTCGAGGTGTGCCATCCGGTGCCCCGGGTGCTGCACTGGGGTGCCGACCTCGACGCCCCCGGGGACGACCTTCGCCGCACCGCCGGGCCCGCGGTGCTCAACAACTCGCCCGACGTGCCGCGGGTGCTGTCGGTGTGGCCGAGCGAGCGCGACGGGTGGTCGGGCACGCCCGCACAGGCGGGCAACGCCGACGGGTACGGCACGACGCCGCGGCCGTCGCTCGATTCACATTGGATGGACGTGCCGGCGGACGGCGTGGGAGGGAGGATCTCCTTCCAGTTCAACGATCGCGTGTCGGGGCTGCGGTCGACCGTCAACTATGAGCTGGACCGATTCGGCGTGCTGGCCGTCTCGATGAGCGTCGAGCGTGACGCTCCGGGCTCGTACACATTGGATGGTCTGGTCACACTCCTGCCCGTGCCCGAGCGGGCCGTCGAGCTGCTCGACTTCACCGGGAAGTGGTGCAGGGAACGGGCTCCGCAGCGGGCGCCGTTCGGCTACGGCACGCACCTGCGGTCGACCCGGCGCGGCAAGCCCGGCCACGACTCCCCGTACCTGCTGATGGCCGGAACGGCCGCGTTCGGGTTCGGGCACGGCGAGGTCTGGGCCGCGCACCTGGCCTGGAGTGGCGAGCAGCGGTACCTGGCCGAGCGGCTGCCGGAGGGCGCGGGCACCTTCTCCGCCGTCATCGGCGCCGGCGAGTCGCTGCGCTCGGGCGAGGTGATCCTGGCCGAGGGCGAGCGCTACGACGCGCCGACGGTGCTGTTCGTCTGGTCGGACGCGGGCACGGACGGGGTCGCCGACCGGCTGCACCGCCGGCTGCGGGCGCGGCCGCGGCACCCCGGCTCGCCCCGTCCGCTCGTGCTCAACACGTGGGAGGCCGTGTACTTCGACCACGACCTCGACCGGCTCACCGACCTGGTCGAGCGGGCCGCCTCCGTGGGCGTCGAGCGGATCGTGCTGGACGACGGCTGGTTCCGGGGCCGCCGGGAGGCCGACGCCGGCCTCGGCGACTGGTTCGTCGACGGCGACGTCTGGCCCGACGGGCTCGAGCCGTTCGTCAAGGTCGTACGCGCGCACGGCATGCAGTTCGGGCTCTGGTTCGAGCCGGAGATGGTCAACCTCGACTCCGACCTGGCCCGTTCGCACCCCGACTGGATCCTCGGACCGCGAGAGGGCCTCGGACCGACCGCGCGCCGCCAGTACGTGCTCGACATCGCCCGCCCCGACGCGTACGCCTACCTGCTGGCGCGGCTCGACGAGCTCGTGTCGGCGTACTCGATCGATTATCTGAAGTGGGACCACAACCGGGATCTGCTCGAGGCGGTCAGCGGGGAGCGGCCCGGGGTGCGGCGGCAGACGCTGGCGCTCTACCGGCTGCTCGACGAGCTGCGGTCGCGGCATCCGGGCCTGGAGATCGAGACCTGCTCCGGCGGCGGCGGTCGGGTGGACCTGGGGATTCTCGACCGCACCGACCGGGTCTGGGCCTCGGACTGCAACGACCCTGTCGAGCGGGCCCAGATCGAGCGCTGGACCCGGGTGCTCGTACCGCCGGAGCTCGTCGGATCGCACCTCGGCGCGGCGCGGGCCCACACGACCTCGCGGACCACGGACCTGTCGTTCCGGCTCGCCGCCTCGCTCACCGCGCACGCCGGCATCGAGCAGGACCTCACCGCCGCCGACCCCGCGACGCTGGCGACGGTCGCGGCCTGGTCCGCGTTGTACCGCGAGTTCCGGCCGCTGCTGCACACCGGCCGGGTGGTCAACGCCGACCTGGCCGACGACGCGACCGCGCTCTACGGCACGATCGCGCAGGACGGCTCGCGGGCGCTGTTCACGTGGTTGCGGTTCGCGACGTCGGCGGCCGGCCAGTCCGGCCGGGTCCGGTTCCCCGGGCTGTGCGCCGGGGCGCGCTACCGGGTCACCGTCCGCGAGGAGCTCGGGGCGGCTTCGCGGCACCAGGCGGCCGACCCGGAGTGGGTGGCCGCCGGCCGGATCGAGGTGTCCGGCGCGGTGCTGACCGTGGCCGGCCTGCCCCTGCCCACGCTCAACCCCCAACAGGCCATGCTGATCGACATCGAGAGGATTTCATGACCACCATCGTTCTCGCCGGCGACAGCATCACCGACTGCGAACGCCGCGACGACCCGGCCGGCCTCGGCGACGGCTACGTCCGCCGGATCGCCACGACCCTGGGCGACGCCGCCCGCGTAGTCAACCGTGGGATCAGCGGCAACAGCTCGCGGGACCTACGCGACCGCTGGACGACCGACGTGCTGGCGGAACAGCCGGCCCTCGTCAGCATCCTGGTGGGCGTCAACGACACGTGGCGCCGTTACGACAGCGGCACGGTGACGACGGTGGAGGCGTTCGAGTCGAACTACCGGGCGTTGCTGGACTCGCTGGCCGGCGTCCCGGTCGTGTTGATCGAGCCGTTCCTGCTGCCGATCAACGAGGAGCAGGTCACCTGGCGCGAAGACCTGGACCCGAAGCTGGCGGTGGTCCGGGCGCTTTCTACGGAGTACGGAACGATCCTGGTGCCGGCCGACGGCGCGCTAGCAGCGGCGGGGACCCCCGCGGAGATGGCGCCCGACGGCGTGCACCCGAGCGACCGCGGCCACGACCTGCTCGCCTCCCTCTGGCTGGAGCACGCGAAGCCGGCGCTCTAGGGGTTGAACGGAAGGATCCGTTCCGCTAAGCTGGGTCTTAGCGGAACGGTCCAATCCGTTCCCTTCTTCGGATGGAGCTGGGCATGAGCGAGAACGTCACCGTCAGCGGCTGGGATGTGCTGGACGAGGCCCACCGCGTGCTGCGCGCGACGGTCGCCGGTGTCGCCGCCGGCGGCTGGAACCGGCCCACCCCGTGCACGGACTGGAACGCCACCCAGGTGCTGCAGCACGCGGCCGGCGACCAACTCGGCTTCGCGGCGGCGATCGTCGGGGACGGCTGGCCGACCGAGAACCCGTTCGCACCGACCGGCGTCCTCGCCCAGGACCCGATCGCCTACCTGAACCCGCACCTCGACGCGGCGGCCGCCGCGTGGGCGACGGTCGACAAGAGCGCCGAGACCGCACCGACCCCGCTCCCCCTCGGCCCGCTGCCGGCCTGGGTCGGAGCGGGCGCGGCCGCCCTCGACGCGGCGGTGCACGCGTGGGACATCGCGGTCGCCACGGGCCAGCCGTCGCCGCTGACCCCGGAGCTCGCACGGTCGCTGATGAAGGTCGCGGTCGAGATCGTGGAACCGCTGCGCGCCTTCGCCTACGCCCCGGCGATCACGACCTCCGCGACCGAGGACGACGTCACCACCCTCCTCGCCTACCTGGGCCGCCGCGCGGACTGGACCGCCTGACGGCCCGCACTCAGTGCACGTCCAGCACGGCCTCGATCCGGGTCGAGAGCGCCAGGCCGCCTCGACTCGGATCGTGGCCACACGCCAGGTCCAGCACGGTCTCGATGCTGCTCGACAACACCAGGTCTCCGACCCGGACCATGCCGACCAGGCCACCTGACCAGCGCCGCTCAGTACACGTCCAGCACGGTGTCGATCCGGGCCGACAGGACCAGGTTCATCAGGCCCTCGACTCGGATCGACACGGCCGAACCGCCCTGTGACCGGGCCAGGAAGATCGTCAGAGCGGGCGTGCCGGCCAACGGGTAGTCGAACCAGGGGCCGGCTTCGTCGTCGGTGTCGTCGAGTGCGCCCGTTAGCGCTTCCTCGTCGAGGTCGTCGTAGCGATAGCCGATGTAGGCGCTGATCTGCCGCAGCGCCCGCACGAGGTGGTGCGCGAGAACCCGGCCTTCCAGCGTCGAGGCACCCTCGAGGCCGACCGCCGCCGGGGCGACGGCTAGTCGCCCCACCTGTGGGTCGTAGCAGTCGAGCTGGTGGGCCCGCGCCAGCACCGGGAGGGCGCTGATGGCCGGCCAGCCGAAGGCCAGAGTCAGCACGACGTAGCGCGCCTCCTCGTGCTCCGGCTCGATCCGGCCGTCGAGCTCCGGCCAGCGGCGCAGCAACTCGGCGCGGAAGGCCAGGACGCGCGCGTCAGGCACCAGACCGCGGGTGTTCTCCTCGGCGAGCCGATCCGCGAGCTGTTGCGGTCGCTTCGTCGCACCGGCAGGCCAGAAGTACAGGTCGAAGCTCACGGCGGCAGACTAGCGATGGGGGACGACAAAGTCTGGCGTGGCCGATTGCGACGTCAGCTTGCGGGGGCGCGACCGATGCACGGTGGACACTCGCCGCTCAGAGCAGATCCAACGCCGTCTCGATCCGGGTTGAGAGCACCAGGTCCATCGTGCCCTCGACTCGGACCATGACCACCGAGGCGCCGTCTGACCAGGCCAGGAAGACCGTTAGCGGTGGCGTGCCGGCCAAGGGGTAGTCGAACCAGCGGTCCTTCTCTGGGGGTCGTAGCAGTCGAGTTGATAGCCACCGGCCAGGATCGGCAGGGCGCTGACGGCCGCATAGCCGGCAGGAAGCCGCAGACCGACGAACCGGTCGGCGAGATCGGTGCGTCCCCAGGGTCGCGCCCCAGGTCGTCGTGCCAGGGAGTGATTCGGTCGGTGAGGTCCGGAAAGCGGCGTAGTAGGTCGGCGCGGAACGCCAGGACCCGGTCGGTCACCGCCAGGCCGCATGTGTTCTCGTTGGCGAGACGGGCCGCCAGCCGCCTGGGGCGCCTGGGCGCCCCGGACGGCCAGAAGTACAGGTCGAAACTCACGAGGGGCAGACTAGCGAGCAGGTACGACAATGTCTGGCGTGACCGACTTCGACGTCAGCTTGCGGGGTTACGACCGGTACACCGTGGACACTCTCGTGAAAGCCGTGCAAGCCGCGGCCGGCGACCCTGACCGGATCGCGGCCCTGATCGCCGAGGCGGAGCCGATGACGGTTGCGCTGCGCGGTTACGACCGGGCTCAGGTCGACGCCTGGCTGGCCTCCTGCCGCACGCTGCTGCCGCTGGTGCCGGACGACCCGTCGCTGCGGCCGACGATCGTGCTGCGTGGCTACCGGATCGCCGACACGGAGGCGCTGTTCGCGACCGTCGAGGCGGGCCTCGGCGACGACGACCCCTTCCGGCGGGCGGCGGCCCTGCGCGCGATCGCCGAGGCACGACTGCCGGTCTCGTTCCGCGGCTACGACCGCGGCCAGGTCGACGCCTACCTACGCAAGCTGGCCGAGGCCCTGGCCTAGCCCCGCACGATCCGGGGGCGGTCGAAGTCGCTGTTGTCGATCACGACACTGGCGCGTGACAGTGGGGCGCACGCGGCGAAGTAGATGCGTTGCGCCCCCACATAGCGGCGCAGGTCGGGGTGGTCGGGGTCGGGATGAGTGCCGTCGCGCAGTGCCATCCGTGCGGCGGTCTCCGTGAACGGGACGTCGAGAAAGACCGACAAGTCCCACGCGGACGCCAGTTCGTCGCGGTGCAGGAACAGGCCGTCGACGACGAGCACCGCGTCGGGCGGGGCCAGCCGCGGCGCGGGGATAAGGAGAGCGTCGGTGGCCAGGTCGTGGGCCGCGTGGCGGTAGCGGCGCGACCCGTTCGGACCGAACGGCTCCAGGACGTCGGCGCGGAACCGCGCGTAGTTGTACGAGTCCCGCCAGAAACCCTCCGGCGACGACCGGCCCCGGCGGTAGCGCACCGCGCGCACGTTGTGGAAGTCGTCGAGCGAGATCCGGACGACCGACCGCCCCCTCGACCGGAGCACGGCGGCCAGGCCGTCGGCGAACACGGTCTTGCCGGCGCCGTCCGGTCCGTCCACACCGACCCGGACGCAGCCAAGAACCCGATCGGCGACCGCGTCCAGGACCGCTAGCCGAGAGATAGCCGCGCCTCGCTGACCCAGCCGGCTACCGCGTGGGCGCCGGACTCCATGGCCAGGGTGGCGGATTCGTCCAGCAGCGCGGTGGCAGCGCCAGGATCGTCGGCCAGGTAGGCCTCGGCGACCAGGTTCGCCGCGACGCCCGCCGTGAAGCCCAGGTCGCGCCGCAGCCGGGTCGACTCCGCGAGGTTGGCGCGGGCGTCGTCGGCGCGGCCGGCGTGCTGGGCGGCGAAGGCCAGGTGCCGCAACGCGTACGAGCGGGTCAGGTCGTCGCCCGCCTCGAGAGCCAGGTCGCGGGCGCGGACGAACATCGGCTCCGTGTTGTCCATGTCGCCCCGCAAGACCTGGTGGTACAGGCCCACCAGGAACTGGGCCTCGGCCGTGCCGCGGGGGTCGCCGAGGTCTTCGTAGAGGGCCAGCGCGCGTTCGAACAGGGCCAGCTCCGTCGGGTCCTCGGCCGGCTCCTCCCCCGCGGCCCGCGCGGACAGGTAGCGGGCGTGCCGGATCCGGCCCCGGGCCAGGGCCGTGTCGGCCTCCACGCTGTCGAGGGCCCGGTCGGCGAGGTCCAGGCCAGAGTCGGCGCCACCGAACACCGCCGCGTGGTAGAGCTCCCGCGCCTGGGTTAGTCGATCATCCACAATGCCGAGTGTAGGCGCGGCCCCGGAGGGCGGAAGACCCAGATCAAGACCTGGGCCCTCCGCCGGCGAGCGGTCAGTTCCGGACCAGCACGTCGCGGCCGCGTGGGCCGTGCGCCGGCTTCCAGTTGGCGGCCACGTTCGGGTCGCCGGTGCCGTCGTAGCGGGCCTGGAGCGGGTACGCGTACACCGGGCGCTCCATTGTGGTCACTCCGCCGCTGACCTTCGTGGCCAGCACCGACGACGGTGCCTTGCCCCGCTCGGTCCAGTCGCGGATGCCGGCCAGCCAGTCGACCCGGTCGGCGCCGGGGCCGCCGCTGCAGTGGTAGACACCCGGCAACAGGAACAGCCTGGCGAACTGCTGCGTGCGGTCCAGCGAACCGTAGCGCGCGACCACGTCGTCGTAGTACTGGATAGTGCCGAACGGCGTGATCAGCGGGTCGGCCAGGCCGTGGTAGAGCATCAGCTTGCCGCCGGCCTTACGGAAGGCGTCGAGGTTGGTGGTGTCGGCGTTGTACACCTTCGCCATCGTGCCGAGCTGAGCGGCGTCCCGGCTCGGGTCGAAGTCCCACAGCGAGTAGCTCGCGCCCGGGTCGGTCGGGAAGGCCAGATACCGCAGGACCTGCTCCGCGTACGCGCCACCGCCGCTGAGCCTGGTCGGCGACGTGCTGATGTCGGAGCCGACCCAGCCACCCTCGGAGCCCACCGGCAGCCCGCCGGGGTAGAGCTCGTGGCCCCGGTTGTCGCGCGGGCTGTCGTACCAGTCCTTCACCACGGCGACCTGCGCGGCCGACAGGCAACCCGGTGCGGCAACGCCACCCGGGCAGGCCACCGCGGCAGGATCGAAGCGGCAGGTACGCGGGTCGTCGACCACGCCGTCCTTGACGACGCCGTCGCACGCCGCGACCACGGCAGCGCCCACCACCGCGGCCGCGGCCGCGTCGACCACCTGGGCCCCGGAAGCGTCCCGGTTCTGCTGCTCCCGCACGCCCTGCGAGAGGGTGGCGAGGTAGTTCTGCCGGTTGGCCGGCGCGCCCGCGACGATGCCGTCGAAGTCGTCGGGCCAGCGCTGCGCCTCGATCAGCGCCTGCCGCCCGCCGGTGGAGCAGCCGACGAAGTAGGAGTAGGAGACGGCGCGCCCGGACAGTCCTTTGAGGAGGGACTTCGAAGCGAGCGCCGTCAGGTGCTCGGAGAGGTAGCCCCAGGTGTTCTGGACCGCGGTGTTGTCGAGGGCGAACGAGGCGTCCGAGCCGCCGCCGACGTGGCCGGTGTCGTCGGAGGCCACGGCATACCCGAGGTCGACGTTGGCGTTGCCGGACGTGCCGCCGGTCGGGATGCTGCCGCAGAAGCCGCCGCCACCGAGCTGGACGTAGCGCCGGTTCCAGTCGGTCGGCGCCTGCAGCCGGAGTTGGATGACGGAGGTGCTGCCGTCGCGGGCGCCGACGGTGATGCTGGCCCGCACGTCGCAGAAGGCCGTGCCGGCGGTCGTGGCCGCGGTGGTGGCGGCGGTGACCGTCGTCGGATAACCGACGGCCCGCGTGAGCCCCGCGGTCGACAGGGCGGTGGTGGAACACTCGAGAGTGGGCTTGCCGTGCGCCTGGGCCGCGGTCCCAGGCGACACGGCGACGACGAGGCCGGCGACGAGCGCCAACCCGATCAGAGGACGGAAACTGCGGAGCACGATGGCCTCCATCGTTTCGCTGAACGGAACATGGTTCCCCCGCTATCTGAACGCTGACGCTAGGACCGGGTCGATCTTGTGTCAACATCCATATCGGTCGTTCCGCCCAGCGGAACCAAGCGGAACCTAGCCCGCCACGCCACGCTCCCGCAGGTCCGCGAGCTCCGCGGCGGACAGCCCGAGCTCGTCGCCGAGCACCGCGTCGGTGTCGGCGCCCAACGCCCGCCCGGTGAACCGGATCCGGCCCGGCGTGCGCCCCATCCGCCAGAGCAGGTTCTGCATCCGCATCTCGCCCAGGTCCGGATCGTCCACCGTGGTCACCAGCTCCATCGCCCGCACCTGCGGGTCGTCGAGCAGCTCGCTCGGCTTGTAGACCGGACCGACCGCGGCACCCGCCTCCTCGAAGGCCCGCAGCACCTCGTCACGCGTCCGCGCGGCGATCCACGAGCCCACGTACCCGTCGAGCAGGTCGGCATGGGCCGCCCGCTGCCTCCCGGTCGCGAACCAAGGCTCGGAAAGCACCTCCGGATGGCCGACCAGAGTCAGCACGCGGCGGGCGATGCTGTCGGCGCTCGTCGAGATGGCCACCCAGTGACCGTCAGAGGTGCGGTACGTGTTGCGCGGCGCGTTGTTGGCCGACCGGTTCCCGGTGCGCTGCTGGTCGACGCCGAGCTGGTCGGCGTAGATCACACCGGGGCCGACGGCGGTCATGATGGGGCTGAGCAGGTCGAGGTCGATCTCCTGCCCGTGACCGTCCTTCTCCCGCTGGAAGAGCGCCATCGAGACCGCCGCCGCCCCGGCCATTCCCGCGATCGAGTCGGCCAGCCCGAACGCGGGAAGCGTCGGCGGGCCGTCCGGCTCGCCGGTGAGATGCGCGAAACCACTCATCGCCTCGACCAGCGTGCCGAACGCCGGCCGCGACGCGTACGGGCCGGACTGCCCGAAGCCGGTCACCCGCAACAGGATCAGCCCGGGGTTGTCGGCGGAGAGCACGTCGTAGCCGAGGCCCCAGCGCTCCAACGTGCCGGGCCGGAAGTTCTCGATCACCACGTCGGCGGTCGCCGCCAGCTTGCGGAAGACCGCAGCGCCCGAGGGGTCGCCGAGGTAGAGCCCGACGGTCCGCTTGTTGCGGGCCACCATCTTCCACCACAGTGGCTGGTCGTCCTTGGCCAACCCGTGCCCGCGCATGCCGTCGCCACGGGCCGGGTGCTCGATCTTGATGACCTCCGCGCCGAAGTCTCCCAGGACCTGTGCCACCAGCGGGCCCGCGAGGATCGTCGAAAGATCGAGCACCCGCAGTCCCGCCAGCGGACCGTCAGCAGTAGACACGCTCACCCCTGGTAAGGACGGTGAACGTAGCGACCGGACGGTGCGCCGACCACGTTGCCGCTCTCCAGCACCCGCTGGCCCCGGACCCACGTGTCGGTCACCCGGGCGCCGAGCTCGAAACCCTCGAACGGCGTGTACTCCTGAGTGGACTCCGAGTCGGCCGCGTGCACGGTCCACGACGTGTTCTCCACCAGGCACAGGTCCGCGTCGAAGCCGACCCCGATGGTCCCCTTGCCGGGCAGGCCGTAGCGGCGGGCCGGGTTGAGCGCGACGAGCTGGGCGATCCGCTGGTGCGACAGGCCCCGCTTGCGTCCCTCGGAGACCAGGCCGGGCAACAGATATTCGGCACCGCCGAAGCCGGACTTGGCGGCGAAGATGTCGTCTCGCGGGTCGCCGAACTTCTGCTCGTCCTTGCAGCACGCGTGGTCGCTGACCACCCAGTCGACGTCACCGGCGAGCACGTGCTCCCAGAGCGCCTCGACGTCCTCCTGCGGGCGCAGCGGCGGGTTCACCTTGCCACCGAGGCCGTGCGCCGTGTCGACCGACGCCAGCAGGTGGCCGATCGTCACCTCACGGCGGAAGTCGACGTGCGGGAAGGTCCGCGCCATGGCCATCGCGGCCTTGAGCGCCTTGCGCGACGAGAGGTGCAGCAGGTTGATGTTCGGCAGCCCGGTCTCGTCGGCCAGGAACGCGGCGATGGTGACCGCGAGCCCTTCCGAGTGCGGCGGCCGCGACGCGCTGTAGGCGGCCAGGCCCGACAGCGAGCCGTCCTCCTCGACCAGCTTCGTGTACGCGGTCATGATCTCGGCGGTCTCGCAGTGCAGCGACAGCGACACGTGCGGCGCCGCGTCGACCAGCTTCTCCCGCGCCTCCTGCACGCCGCGCATCACGAACTCGAAGTGGGCCAGGTCGTAGCGCTCGTCCGGCGGGATCATCAGGAACGAGCTCTGGTCGGACGAGCGCCCGTGCAGGCCGTGGCTGCCGTAGAACATGAAGATCTTGAACGAGGTGACGCCGAATCTCTCCACGATCGACGGGATCTCGCCGATGTGCTCCTTGCTCATCGGCGCGAGGTGGAACCCGTAGTCGATGTACGAGCGCCCCTCGGAGGCCGAGAGCACGTGCGGGAAGAAGTCCGCGTACGAGCCGCCCCGGTTGAGGTAGTACTGCCCGGTGCGCATGTAGGTCAGGCCGGTCGTCACGCCGCCCTGCGCGCTGGCCCGGCTCTCGGTGGCGGTGTCGGCGTCCAGCGGGTTGTAGATGCCCCAGTGCTGGTGCGCGTCGACCGCACCCGGGTACGCGAGCCGCCCGCGACCGTCGACGACCACCTCGGCGTCGGACGCGGGGATGTCGGCCTCCAGCCGGACGACCTTGCCGCCGGCGATGCCGATGTCGAGCTGGTCGCCGTCCGGAGAGCCGGCGTCGGGCCGTACCACGGTGACGTTCTTGATCAGGGTCTCTAGAGGTTTCATGCGGGTCCTTCCGTGGTTGCGGCCGCGTGGTTGGCGGCTAGGTACGCGAGGCCGAGGGCGGGCAGCAGTCCGTTGCCCGCGAGGTAACCGGCCGCGCCGTGCCCGGAGATGCCCGACGCGGCACCGCCGGAGGCGTAGAGCCCGGGGATCGGCGCGCCGTCCGGGCGCAGCACCCGGGCATGCTCGTCGACCACCAGGCCGCCCTGGGTGTGGAAGAGCGCCGGAACCACCCGAGCCACACGGTACGGCGGCGCCAGCGGCGCTTCGAAGAAGGTGCGGCCGAACCGGTCGGCCTGTTCGCCGCGCGCGACGGCGGCGGTCTCGGCCAGCTCCGCGGCGACCGCCTCGACCGGAAGTCCGGCCAGCGACGCGAGTTCAGCAGCGGAGGGGGCGGTCAGCAGTGCGCCGGACTCCACGCTCTGCCGGAAGTCCGTAAAGGCGAGGCAGGCGTCGTGGATCCGCTCGTCGAGCACCAGCCAGCCGAACGCGTCCGGGCGGGCGGCGAGGGCGGCGGCGTACTCGGAATATCCCGTGGTCTCGTCGCCGAAGCGGCGGCCGGTGGTGTCGAGCACGAACCCGCCGTGCATCACGGTTGCCCAGCCGACCAGCGTCGCCGAGCGGGCGGCGAGGGCGGCGTGCCCCTGGTACGCGTCGAGGTACGCCGACGACGCGCCCAGCGCGGCGCCGATCCGCAGCGCGTCGCCCCGGGAGGTCTCGCTGCCGTGGTAGACCGCCTTGGCGATCTCCGGCAGGTGCTCGGCGACCAGCGCCCGGTCGGCGCCGTACCCGTTGGTGGCCAGCAGCACCGCCCGGGTCTCGATCTCCTCCCGGGAGCCGTCCGGGCGCTCGACCACCGCGGCCCGCACGGCCCCGTCGGCGGCGACCAGAACGTCGACGAGGCGCGCCGGCACCAGCACGTCGATGCCGGCTTGCTCGACCCGCGAGACCAGGTGGTCCAGCAGCACGGTGCCGTGCCGGCCTTCGACGGTGTGGCAACGGTCGACCGAGTGGCCCGGGTAGTGGAAGTCGGTGACCAGCGAGAGGCCGAGCCCGACGTCGTCGGCCAGCCACTCGACGAGCGGTGCGCTGACGTCACCGAGGGTGCGGGCGAGGCGCTGGTCCCCCTCGCCGTGCGTCTTGCGGGCGACGTCGGCGGCGAACAGCTCCGGCGAGTCGTCGATGCCCGCGGCGCGCTGCCACCGGGAGCCGGCGCCGGGGATCATCGCCGTGGACATCGAGGTGTTGTTGCCCCGGCGGAAGTGCTCGCTGGCCTCGACCACCAGTACCCGCAGGCCCAGCTGGGCGGCCCGCAGCGCGGCCACGAGGCCGCCGCCGGCGCCGGCGACGACCAGGTCGAGGGTCATCGCCCGGCCCCGATCAGCCGCAGCGCGAGCGCGGTCGGGTCGACCACCCGGGCGGGCAGGTCGAGCTCGTCGGACACGTCGACGGCGGAGCAGCCGTTGATGACGTCGCGGGCCCCGCCCGAGGCCAGCGTGCCGACCGCGCCGCCGAGCGCGTCCGCCCAGCGGGCGTCGTCGGCGATCGCGTGCACGTCGAGGTCGAGCACCTCGACGCCGAGCAGCTCGGCGGACCAGCCGTAGACGGCGGCCCGGGCCACGATCTCGTCGGCGATCGCCTTGTTGCGGGCCACCGCCGCGGACTTGCGCCCGGTCAGCACCGACCAGCCGAGGCTGAGCCGCAGCAGCCCGAAGACCGGGACCGGAAGGGTGCCGGCGAGGTCGGCGACGCCGGGATCGAGGACGCAGTCGGGCAGCAGCGCGTCGAAGCCGTCCTGCGCGTCGCGCAACGCCGCCATCACCAGCGTTTCGCTCTCGCGCACCTGTTCAGCCGTGTCCAACGCGCGTGGCGCGGCAGGCCCGATGTCGTGCAGCAGCACCTCGACACCCGGCGGCGACAGCGCGGCGTACCGCGCCTGCCGGCGGGCCAGCTCGTCGGTGTCGACGTGGATCGGGGTCACGGCGTAGATCCGCACAGCACGTTCCTTTCAGATGTCGGCGAGCCGCCGGAGCGCCGGGCCGACGTCGGGGCTGTCGGGCAGGCCGGTCGCCACCTCGTGCAGGGTGGCGACGGTGCCCGGGTCGAGCAGGCGGCCGAGCAGGGCGAGCACGTCGTCCTCGGCCATCGGGTGGTAGGCGGCGTCGCCGATCGGGTTCGGCACCTCGACGACACGCGGTTCGGCGCCGGCCACGCGCACGGTCACCCGGGCCGCCCGCTCGTCGGGCAGTCGGGCGTCGAGGTCGGGCGCCACCCGCAGCGTGACCTTCGCGGCCAGCTCGCGGATCCGCGGGTTTGCGCGCGGCTCGTCGGCGGACACAAAGGGGTCGACGGTGCCGTGCACGAGCGCGGCGGCGACGACGAACGGCGTCGAGAACAACGCGCCCAGCCGGCTGTCCCAGGTCGTGCGACTCAGGCCGCCGCCCAGCGAGTGGGTCTCGACCAGGATCTCCTCGACGGCGCCGAGGTCCAGGTCGCCCATCGTCAACGCCGCGTCGGCGGCCGGGTGGGTGAACGAACAGGAAGCATGGCGCTTGAAGTAGCCCAGCGAGACATCCCATCGAGATCCGAGCTCGTCGGTCAACGGCGCGGGATCGAAGCTGCCGAGCACGTCCCCCAGCGAAAGGGAAGGCGTGCCGGTATTGCGAGCGACACCGGCCACCGCCATCCGGGCCGCCGCGAGACCGGACACATTGGACGCTCCGAGCCAGGCGTCCCGGACGGGGTTGCCGTCCAGCGCGCTGGCGAAGTGGCCGGCGACCGGCAGCCCGGCGCCGGCGTCGATGGCGGCGGCCACCCGATCCCCGGGCAGCCCCAGCAGGTGCGCGGCGCCGGCCGCCGCGCCGGCGACGCCCCAGCTTCCGTGCGGGTGCATCCCCGCCCGCAGCGAGGTCGCCTGGCCGAACCGGGCGGCCACCTCGTACGCCGCCAGCAGGGCGGTCAGGGTCGCCGGGCCGGACGCGCCGAGGTCCGCGGCCAGCGCCAGCACCGCCGGCAGCCCGTGCGCGGCCGGGTGGCCCTTGGCGTACTTGTGTCCCTCGTCGAGCTCGAGCCGGCAGAGGGCGGTCGCGTTGAGCCAGGCGGCCGCCTCCACCGTCGTGCGAAGACCGCCGCCGATCAGCGGCGCCGGCCCGGCGGACGGCCGCCACGCCGCGGCCAGCGCGCGCTGCTCGGGTTGACGCGCACCGACGACCGTCACACCGAGCGAGTCGAGCAGCACCAGACCGAGCCGGTCCCGCGCGGACGCGGGAACGTCGGCCCAGCGCAGCCCGGCGACCCAGTCACCGAGCCGCGCGACGGCCTCCACAGTAGACATCACAGCCCCAGGTACGCGGCCCGGACCCGGTCGTCGCGGGCCAGCTCGGGTCCCGGCCCGTCGAGGACCAGGCTGCCGCTCTCCAGCACGTACGCCCGGTCGGCCAGGTTGAGCGCGTGCGCGGCGTTCTGCTCGACCAGCAGCACCGAGACGCCCTTGTCCCGGATGGCCTTGACCGCGTCGAGCACCGTCCAGGTCAGCTTCGGCGAGAGGCCGGTGGACGGCTCGTCGAGCAGCAGCAGCTTCGGCGCCGCCATCAGTGCCCTGCCGATCGCGAGCATCTGCTGCTGGCCGCCGCTGAGCGTCTCGGCGGCCTGGGTGCGGCGCTCCGCGAGGATCGGGAACAGCTCGAAGACCTCGCGCAGCGGCGCGTCCAACGGCTTGCGGCCGCGGGTCCACCCGCCCATCCGCAGGTTCTCCTCGACGCTGAGCGGGCCGAACAACGCCCGCCCCTCGGGCACGTGCAGCAGGCCGCGGGAGACGAGCTCGCTCGGGCGTACCCCGTCGGCGCGTTTCCCGTCGAAGGTGATCGTGCCCGCGGTCGGCTTGACCAGCCCGGAGACGGTCTTCAGCGTGGTGGTCTTGCCCGCGCCGTTCGCGCCGACGATCGCCACGATCTCGCCCTCGTCGACCCGCAGGTCGAGCTCGTGCAGGATCTGGAGGCCGTGGTAGCCGGCGCTGAGCCCCTCAAGCTTGAGCATGCGGGTCCTCCCCGAGGTAGGCCTCGATGACCCGGGGGTCCCGGGTCACCGCCTCCGGCGCGCCCGAGGTGAGCACCCGGCCCAGGTCGAGCACCAGCACCGAGTCCGACAGCCGCATGACGGCCGCCATGATGTGCTCGACGAACACCAGCGTCACGCCGTCCTCGGTGCGCAGCCGCTCCAGCAGTTCCATCACTGGCGCCCGCTCGGCGGGCACGAGCCCGGCGAGCACCTCGTCGAGGAGCAGCACCCGCGGCTTGCTGGCCAGCGCCCGGGCCAGCTCGAGGCGCTTGAGCGCGGCGGTGGGCAGGCCCTCGGTCGGCGAGTCGCGCCACCGGTCCAGGCCGACGCGCGCGATGACCTCGGCGGCGGCTTCCCGGGCGGTGCGCTTGGCGGCGCCGCCGGCCAGCACGGCGACCGTGACGTTCTCCAGCACGGTCATCGAGTAGAACGGCCGCATGAGCTGGAACGTCCGGGTCATGCCGGCGGCGGTGATCCGGTGCGGCGCGTGCCCGGTGATCTCCTTGCCGCCCAGGTGCACCCGGCCGGTGTCGGGCCGCAGGGCGCCGGCGACCAGGTTGAACATGGTGGTCTTGCCGGCGCCGTTGGGCCCGATCACGCCGAGGATGCTGCCCTCGGTGACCTCGAAGCTGACGTCGTCGACCGCCCGCAGCCCTTTGAAGGACTTGGCCAGGTTCTCCACCCGCAACAGGGTCATCGCCGGGACCACCTCTTGCGCAGCGCTCCGTAGATGCCTTGCGGCAGGAGCAGGACGATAATGATCAGCAGTACGCCGTAGACGATCACGTCGAGGCCACCGCGGCCCTGCAGGAACTCCAGCGCCGGCGGTGGGTTGCGCAGGATCGTCGCCGTGACGTCGTTGAGCGGGCCCATCACCACGGCTCCGATCACCGGGCCCCAGATGGTCGCCACGCCGCCGATCACCGCGGGCAGGATCGCCTGGATCGACACGCTGGACCCGAACGCCAGGTCGGGGTCGATGAACAGGAAGTACTGCACGTAGAAGGCGCCGGCGACGGCGGTGATCGCGGCGGAGAGCGCCATCGTCAGCAGCTTGTAGCGCATCACCGGGATGCCGACGGCGGCGGCCGCGTCCTCGTCGTCGCGGGCGGCCTTGGCGAATTGACCCGCCCGGGACCGGACGAACTGGACGCTGACCACGAGCGCGATCACGGTGAGGCCGAGCGCGATCCAGAAGTAGTTCGCCGAGGACGGCTCGAACTGCAGCCACCACCACGAGCTCTCGGGACGCAGCGGCACGTGGTAGCCGACGGCGCGGTTGACGAACTCGCTGTTGGTCGCCCAGAGCCGCAGCATCTCCGCGAAGGCGAAGGTCGCCAGCGCGAAGTAGGCGCCGCGCAGCTTGTAGCGCAGCGCGAGGAAGCCGATCAGCGTGGCGAAGGCCGCGGCGACCGCCATGCCGACGAGCATCCCGATCCAGGGCGAGACGTCGTGCTCGACGAGCAGATAGCCGCCGGCGTACGCACCGATGCCGAAGTAGGCCGCGTGACCGAAGCTGAACATGCCGCCGAAGCCGCTCATCATGTTCCAGCCGATGCTCATCAACGCGAAGATCAGCACGCGGACGGCGACCGACGCCTGAGCCGGCGGCAGGATCAGCGGCAGCGGGATCAGCAGCACGGTCAGCACCGCGATCGCCAGCAGGTGCCGGTTCCAGGGCTGGCGGGGCAGCGGCTTGGTCGCCGCCGTCTCCGCGGCCGGTGCGGTGGTGGTCGTCATGCCGACCTCCGGAAGAGTCCCTGCGGTCGCAGGAACAGCACGAGCACGAAGACGATGAAGACCGACAGCAGCGGCGACTGGCCCGGCAGGTAGATGCCGCCGAGCTGTTCGGCCAGCCCGATGATCAGGCCGCCGACGAGCGCGCCGACCACGTTGCCCATGCCGCCCAGCACGACGACCACGAAGGCCACGATGTTGAACAGCGAGCCGGTCGTCGGCTCGATGGTGACCAGTGGCGCCACCAGCGTGCCGGCGGCGCCGGCGCAGGCCGTGCCGAGCGCGAAGGTGACCGCGTAGATCACCCGGGTGTCGATGCCGACGAGCTGCGCGCCGGTGTCGTTGGCAGCCACGGCGCGGATCGCGGTGCCCAGCCGGGTGCGCTGCAGCAGCAGGTAGAGCAGGCCGGCCAGGAGCAGCGCCCCGACGAACGCGAGGATCCGGGACAGGTTGGCCACGGCCTCGAAGATCGGCACGCCGCGGTCGCCGGACAGCGCGACCGAGCGGGGGTTGGCGCCGAAGAACAGCAGCAGCGCGTTCTCGATGATCAGCGAGATGCCCAGCGTGATCAGCAGCTGGTTCTCCAGCGGCTTGCCCATCGCGCCGGCCAGGATGCCACGCTGCACCAGCACGCCGAGCAGGAACATGGCGGGCACGCTGATCGCCAACGCCAGGTAGACGTGCAGGCCCGCCTGGGTCAGCCCGAAGGTGAGGAACAGGGCCAGCGCCAGGAAGCTGCCGTGCGCGAAGTTGACGATGTCGAGGACGCCGAAGATCAGCGTCAGGCCCATCGCGACCAGGCCGTAGACGCCACCGATGAGGATGCCGGTGGTGACCGCCTGCACCACGACCACGCTGCTGCCGGCGCGGACGTAGGCGAGCACGATCGCGACGACGACCAGCGCGACGATGACCGCGATGCGCAGCCAGGGCACGGTGCGCGCCGGGGACGCGCGCACCTCGTCGGGGTCCAGGGCGGCCACGCCGCCGCCGTTTCCGGCGGCGACGTGGTCCTGGTCGGATGCCGACGTCACTGGCTCTTGAACGCGGGGTAGGTGGGCTGTGCCTCCGCCTTGTCGGCCGGGAACACCTGCTTGGGGGCGCCACCCTGGACCTGCATCAGGATCGGCGTGGCGTTCAGGTTCTCGCCCGTCGGGCCGAACTTGATCGTGCCGGGGCCGGCGATCAGCGTCGGCACCTCGCCGCTGGCGATCGCGTCCCGCACCTTGGCCGGCTCGGCGCTGCCGGCCTTCTCCAGCGCGGCGGCGATGACCCGCACCGAGTCGTACGCCAGGACGGCGCCGGTCCGGATCGCGTCGTTGTACTTCGACTGGTAGAGCTGGGCCAGCGCCTGCATCTCCGGCTTGGTCATGTCGGCGTGGTAGTTGGCGTCGAAGTAGCCCTCACCCGCGGCGCCGACCTCCTTGGGGAACTGCGGGAGGTCGAAGGCACCGTTGGCGACGCCGTAGACGGCGTTGAGCGCCGGCTTGACGGTGTCGACGGCCTTCGCGGCCAGCACGCCGTCGCGGTAGTAGCCGGCGACCATCAGCACGTCGGCACCGCTGGCCTTCACCTGGGTGACCTGGGTGGTCAGGTCGGAGACGCTGGCGGCGTCGTACGCGATGGCCGGGTCGACCGTGATGCCCGCCTTCTGCGCCTCGGCCTTGAAGGCGTCCCGCACCGCGGTGCCGAACGGGCCCTGCTCGTGCAGGACGGCGACCTTCTTGACCGGCTTGCCGGCCGCCTTGGCCACCTGGTCGAGGAACTGCGCGCCGGCGGTGCCGAGCACGGTGGAGCTGGGCTGCACCCGGAACGTGTTCTTGTAGCCCTGCGCCAGGATCGAGTCCGCGCTGGAGACGTCGATGACGAACGGAACCTTGTTGCGCTCGGCCACGGTGGACACGTTGGCGCTGACGGCACTCTGGTAGGTGCCGACCAGGCCGACCGCGCCCTCCTGGATGAGGCGCTGGGCCTCGCTCTGGCCGACCTCGGGCTTGCCCTGGGTGTCGCCGCTGACCAGCTCGAGCTTCTTGCCGCCCTGCGACTTGATGCCGCCGGCGTTGTTGATGGCCTCCACGGCCAGCTTGGCTCCGTTGTCCATCTGCTGCCCGTCAGCCGCGGACGAGCCGCTCAGCGGGTGCAGGGAACCGATCTTTATGGTGCCGCCGGACTGCCCGCCGCCGCCGTTGGTCGTGCCGGCCGGCGCGGACCCGCCGCAGGCGGCGAGCGCCAGCGGCAGGGCTAAGGCGAGGCTCAGGGTCCAGGTCTTCCTCATGTCAGCTCCTGGGGGTGACAGTGTTCCGCCGCACGGAACGTCGCATGAAGGCTGACTCTGGCACTGCCCGTGTTACGGGTCAAGACTCCGTTGCAGAATCTTCTTCAACGCAGCACAGAGGCGGGTTGAGGGGTTGACCCCCGAGCGGGTCGGTGTTGAAATCGTGTTCCGCTGGCTGAAACACCGTACTGAGGGATGTGGACGTGGCAGAAGGTCAAGGCACGGAGGCGGCAACCCGCGTCGCCGACGTGCTGCTCCTGTTCACCGACGGGCCGGACTTCCTCGGGGTCACCGCCATCGCGCGCAGCCTCGACCTGTCCAAGGCCGTGGTGCACCGGATCCTGCAGACCCTCGTCGAGCGCCGGCTCCTGGTCAGCGACCCGGCCAGCCGCGGCTACCAGCTCGGCCCCGCAGCAGCGGCGCTCGGCGCGCGGGCGCTGCGCGAGTCGCAACTGCGCACCGTCGCGATGCCGGTGCTGCGCGAGCTCCAACTGGCCACCGGCGAGACGACCACCGTCTCGGCGCGGGTGCACAGCGGCCGCGTCTACCTCGACCAGGTCGAGTCCACCCGGGAAATCAAGATGACCGTCGAGGTGGGCCGCCGATACCCGCTGCACGCGGGCAGTTCGAGCACGTGCATCCTGGCGTTCCTGCCGGACGCCGAGCGCGAGGCGGTGCTCCGCGCCGACCTGCCGACGCTGACGAGCCGCACGACGACCGACCACGACCTGCTGCGCATCCGCCTGGCCGAGATCCGCGAGACCGGCGTCGCCGGCTCCGACGGCGAGCGGCAGGAGGGCGCCGGCTCGGTCGCCTCGCCGGTGTTCGGCATCGACGGCACCGTCATCGGCGCGATCTCCGTCTGCGGGCCGGCGCACCGCGTCGACGCGGACGCCCGGGAACGCTACGGGCCGCTGGTCCGCGAGGCCGCCGACCGGATCTCGCGCGCCCTCGGCTGGTCCGGCGGGTTGCCCAAGTGACTCCGCGCTCCTGGCTCTACGTGCCCGGGCACCGCACCGACCGGGTGGCCAAGGCCCTGGCCGCCGGGGCCGACGCGGTCGTCGTCGACCTCGAGGACGCCGTGCCGCCCGACCAGAAGCGGGTCGCCCGGGAGACCGCGCTGCGGCTGGCCGCCGAGGACCGTCCAGTGTGGGTACGCGTGAACGACCCCGCCGGCCCGTGGGGCGCGGCGGACGTCGAGGCCCTCGCCGGGCTGAACCTGGCCGGCCTGCGCCTGCCCCGCTGCGAGGACCCGGCCGTCGTCCGCGAGGTCGGCAACCGCGCCGGGCTTCCCCTGCAACTGCTGGTGGAGACCGCCGCCGGCCTGGCCCGGGCCGCCGACCTGGCCACCGCGCACCCGCTGGTCGCGGCCCTCGGGCTCGGAGAGGCCGACCTGTCCGCGGACCTGCGGGTGACCGGCGACGAGGGACTGGCCTGGGCCCGCGGCTGGATCGTGGTCGCGGCCCGCACGGCCGGCCTGCCCTCGCCCATCCAGAGCGTCTACACCGACGTCGCCGACCTCGACGGCCTGCGGGCCAGCACCGAGCAGGCCCGGCTGAGCGGCTTCGTCGGCCGGTCGGTGGTGCATCCCCGCCAGATCCCGGTCGTGCACGACGTCTTCACCCCCGGCGCCGCCGAGGTGGCCGCCGCGCGGGCGGTGCTCGCCGCCGCGGCCCGCGCGCAGGAGCGCGGCGAGGTCGCCGTGCTCGACGCCGACGGGCGGTTCGTCGACCCCGCCGTGGTGCGCCGGGCCCGACTCGTGCTCGACCTGTCCGACCTTTCCGCAGGAGGAACGAATTGACCACCGAGCCGCAGGCCCGCCCCGCGCCTGACGCCCTGCTCGCCGCGGTGACCGCCGGCGTACGGCTCGTCGAGCTCGGGCACCCGCACTTCACGGGCATGCCGTGCTCGCCGAACCACCCCGGTTTCCGGATGAGCCTGATCCGCCGCCACGGCGACATGGTGCGCCCCGACGGCGGCTCGGCGGCCAACGAGATGATCGTGACGGGCGGGCACGTGGGCACCCACGTCGACGCGCTCTCCCACGTCAGCCACGACGGCAAGCTGCACGGCGGCGTCGACGCCGCGGCCGCCCAGACCGGCGGCCGGTTCACCGCGCTCGGCGCCGAGCACACCCCCGCCCTGCTCACCCGCGGCGTGTTGCTCGACGTGGCCGCCGTGCACGGCGTGGACGTGCTGCCCGCCGGCTACGGCGTCACCGCCGACGACCTCGACGCCGCCGCCAAACGGGCCGGTGTCGAGGTGGGTCGCGGCGATGTCGCGCTGGTCCGCACCGGCTGGGCCCGGCACTTCGACGACGCGCCGACCTACCTCGGACAGAGCAGCGGCGTTCCGGGGGCCACCACCGAGGCCGCGCAGTGGCTGGCCGCGCGCGAGGTGGTCGCGACCGGGTCGGACACCACGGCGTACGAGCAGATCCGCCCCGGCGCCGGGCACAGCGTGCTGCCGGTGCACCGGGTGCTGCTGGTCGACGCCGGCATCTACATCATCGAACACCTCAACCTGGAGGACGCGGCGGCACAGGGGTTGACCGAGTTCGTCTTCGGGATGGCCCCGCTGCGCATCGTGGGTGGCACCGGCTCGCCGGTCCGGCCGTTCGCGGCGGTAGCCGCATGACCGCCCCCACCGTCGTGCAGCGGCTGGCCGCCGTCGCCGCGGACGTGCGCCGCGACGGCCTGCCGGGCGACCTGCGGCAGGACGTGGCCCGCCGGGTGCTCGACCTGATCGGCAACAGCCTCGCGGCCACCGGGCTGCCGCCCGCCCGCGCCGTCACCGCGTACGTCCGGGAGGCCGGCGGCACCCCCGAGGCGGTCGCGATCGGCACCGGGCTGCGCGTGCCGGCCGCCAACGCCGCCCTGGTCAACGGAACCCTGGCGCACTCCCTCGACTTCGACGACACCCACCTGCCGTCGGTGCTGCACCCGTCGTCGCCGGTGGTGCCGGCCGCGCTCGCCGTGGCCGAGGCCCGGGGTGCGTCCGGCGCCGCGCTGCTGGACGCCGCCGGCATGGGCATCGAGGTCGCGGTCCGGCTCGGCATGGGCGGCTACGACCGCGTCCTGGGCAACTCCGAGTTCTTCGAGCGCGGCCAGCACGCCACTTCGATCTGCGGCGCGGTCGGCGCCGCGGTCGCGGCCGCCATGGTCGGCGGAGCCGACGCCGAGGGCATCGCGCACGCGGCCGGCATCGCCGCCAGCATGGGCGCCGGGCTGCTGGAGGCCAACCGCACCGGCGGCACGGTCAAGCGGGTCCACTGTGGCTGGGCCGCGCACGCCGGCGTGGTGGCGGCGGCGCTGGCCCGGCACGGGCTCACCGGCCCGCCGACGGTCGTCGAGGGCCGCTTCGGCTTCCTGCACGCGTTCTGCGGTGAGCGGGCCGACGTCGACGCGGTGGTCGACCGGCTCGGCGAGCACTGGGAGCTGCCCGGGATCTTCTTCAAGCCGTACCCGTGCAACCACTTCACCCAGGCCGGCATCGACGCGGCGCTGACCCTGCGCGCCCGGGGCGTCGACCCGGCCGCGATCGAGTCGATCGAGCTGGGCGTGCCCTCGCCGGTGCTGCGCACGATCGCGCAGCCGCCCGAGGACAAGGCGCGGCCGAAGTCCGGCTACCACGCGGCGTTCAGCGGCCCGTACACCGTCGCCGCGGCCCTGCTCGGCGGTGGCGGCCTGGGCCTCGGTCACGCCGACTTCACCGACGCGGCGGCGGCCGACGAGGCCCGGCTGGCGCTGGCCGCGAAGGTCACCTGCGTCCCGGACGCCCGCTGCGACGAGATCTTCCCGAACCAGTTCCCCGCCGTGCTCCGGGTGGTCCTGCACGACGGCACCCGACACGAGGTGCGCGTCGACGTCAACCGGGGCGGCCCGGGCAACCCACTGTCCTCCGCGGAGCTGGCCACGAAGTTCGCCTTCAACGCGGCCGCCGTCGAGGACCGCGACGCGATCGCCGCGGCCGTGCTCGACCTCGTGGCCGCACCGGACGTGGCCGGCCTGATGGACCGGGTACGGGGATGATCGAGCGGCTCGCCGCGACGGACTGGGCCGCCGCACCGTCGCCCGTCCGGGACCGCGTGGTCGACCTCGTCGCCGACACGGTCGCGGTGGCCGCGCTGGGCAGCGGACGGCCGGAGCTGCGGGCGCTGTCCTGCGGCGGCTCGGGGCTGTCCACAGTGGTCGGCTCCCACGATGGCTGGCCGGTCGCGGACGCGCAGTTCCGCAACGGCAGCGCGATCGCCGCCGACCAGCTCCAGGACGGTCACCGCCTGGCCCGCGGTCACCCCGCCTCGCACGTCGTGCCGGCGGTGCTGGCGTTCGCCGAGGACCGCGACCGCTCCGGCGCCGAGCTGCTGTCGGCGGTGCTCGCCGGTTACGAGGCCGGCGTCCGGATCGGGCGGGCGATGGGCGGCACGCCGAGCGGCGTGCACGACATCGGCACGTGGGGGCAGGTCGGCGCGGCCGCCGGCGTGGCGCGGCTGCTGGCGCCCGGCGACCCGGCCGCGATGCGCCGGGCGGTCGAGCTCGCGGCGTCCGCCGTGCTGCTCAGCGACGCGGCGACGATCTTCGCGGGACGCACCGGCGGGCACGCCTTCCTGGGCGCCTCGGTGCAGCTCGGCGCGAGCCTGGGCGCGGCCGCCGTGAGCGGCCTGGAGCCGGAGCCGGGCGCGCTGGACCGGCATTTCGCGGCCGTCGCGGCCCGCGACTGGTCCGGTCTCGCCCCGGACGAGGGCTACGCGGTGCTGGGCGGCTACCTCAAGGCGCACCCGACCTGCGCACACCTGCACGGCGTGAACGACGCGGTCGCCGATATCGGCCCGCTGTCCGATGTGGAGCGCGTCGAGGTCCGGACGTTCGCGCACGCGGCCGCCTTCGACCAGGTCGCCGACACCGAGCTGGCCGCGCGGTTCAGCGTGCCCACCTCGGTCGCGGTCGCCCTGCTCACCGGCCGGCTCGACGAGACCACGCTGACCACGGAGATCGTCCGGTCGCCCGCGGTCCGCGAGCTCGCCGGCCGCGTGGACGTGCGCCACGACCCGGAGCTGGACGCCGGCTACCCGGCCGGCCGGCCGGCCCGGGTGCGGGTGGTCCGGGCCGACGGCAGCGAGCTGACCGCCTCCGCCGACCTCCCGCGCGGCGACGACGAGCGGGCGTTCGACCGGGACACCCTGCGGGCCAAGGCCCGCCGCCTGATCGGCCACCGCTTCCCCGGCCACGCCGGCGCCGTGCTCGCGGCGGTCGACGGCCTGGCCACCGGCGGCTCCGCCCGGGAGCTCGGTGCCGCGCTGCGGACGGCGGCGGCCGCGTGATCGTCACCCGCCGCGACGGCGCCCTGCACCTGGTCGAGCAGGTCGAGCACGGCCGGGTCTCCGGCGTCCTCGCGGCCGCCTGGGGCAACGAGGTGTTCGAGGCGCCCACCCCGGGCGAGCCGGTGCGCACCGCGGCGACCCGGCACGACGAGGGCTGGCGGGCCTGGGACGCCCGGGTGCTCTTCCACGAGCTCGACCGGCGGCCGCTGCACTTCCTGGAGATCGACGCGAGCGAGCACGTCCAGCTCTACCGGCAGGGCGTCGAGCGGGTCGCGCTCGGCGACGTCTACGCCGGCGTGCTGGTCGGCATGCACTGGACCGGCCTCTACCGGGGCCGCTGGTCGGCGCCCGGCGCGCGCGGGCGGCTCGACCTCGGCGCCGACGGCCGCGCCGCGCAGGACGCCGCGGTGGACGCCGAGGAACGGCGCTGGGTCGAGGCCAAGCGGCTGGCCTGGACGTCGCAGGAGCCGCGGGCCGCGTTCGAGGCCCGGCTCTGGCACAACTTCGAGCTGCTCCAGCTCTGGGACCTGCTGTCGCTCTACCTGTGCGTGATGCCGTCGCAGCCGGCCGCCGCGCCGGGCCCGGCCACACCGTGGGGTCCGCAGCTCGCGGCCCTGGCGCACGCGGCCGAGGACGTGCTGTTGCCACCGGTGCGCGGCAACCCGTTCGGGCCTGCCCAGCGGATCACCGTCGGCGTCCGCGTGCCCGGCGTGCTCTGGCTCGACCCGTACCCGTTCGCTTCGGAAATGACGGTCGACGTGGTCAGCACCGCCGTCCCCGACCGGCCGTTCAGCCACGCGGAGCTCGTCTCCCGCGTCGGTCGCACGCCGGCCACCGTCACGACCTGGCGCCTCGCGCCGTGGAGCAGCTGATGGACCTCGACTCCGCCTACGACTTCGTGCTCCGCGAGGCCGGCTTCGCCCAGGTGACCACCATCGACCGCGGCGGCTTCCCGGTCGCCCGCACGATGACCGCGTTCCTGGAGCCGGACTGGTCGGTCAGCCTGGTGCAGCGGGCCGGGCACCGCCGCCTCGACCAGTGGCGCCGCGATCCGCACACGCTGGTCACCTGGGTCGGCACGCCGGCTCCCGGCGCCAGCAACGACCATCCGCACGTCTTCGACCTCGACCTGCTGCCACCCCGCGTGGTCGCCGTGCGCGGCACGGCGGTGCTGATGCCGGCGGACTGGACGGTCGCGGTCTACCGGCGGGAGGTGACGCGGCAGCGGGCCGCCGGACACACCAAGGCTCCATTGCGGACGGACGAACAGGTCGTCGCCGAACTGGCCGGGGTACGCATCGTTCCCGCCCGGGTGCGGCTGGAGGGATTCGGCGCCGGTGCGGAGTCCCACCTCTGGACCGTGAGGAGAGAAACCACATGATCAAGAACATTCTCGGGTACGAGATCGAGGACGGCGTCAGCCCCGTGGAGTACGAGCGCTGGCTGTTCGAGGTGCACGCGCCCGACCTGCTGGCCAACCAGTACCTGGACAAGATTGTCTTCAACAAGGTGCTGCGGCCGGTGCGCCAGGCCTCGGGCAACACGGCCGCGGTGCCGGAGGGCTACACGTTCTACCGGATCGCGGAGATGTACTACGCCGACGAGGAGGCGTACGCGAACTACCTGCGGTGGTTCGAGGAGAATCCGTTGCCGGTCGAGCGTGGCCCGGCCGGGCGCACGAAGTTCAAGTTCTACCTGGTCACCGAGAGCACCGAGGTGACCCGCGAATGACCGTCGGCACGATGCTCGCCGCATTCGCCGCCCTGCCGGCTCCGGACGGCGACCTGTCCGCGTGGGCGGCCCGGGTCGGCACCCCGGACGGTGACTTCCCGCTCATCGGCACCGGGACCCGGGCGGAGACCTACACCGCACTGCTGTGGAACGGCGAGCGCTGCGCGCGGGCCGGCCTCGGTCAGGAGAGCGCGCTGACCCTGGTCGGGCTCGCGGTCGGCGCCGCGCACGGGCGGACGGCCGTCGAGCTGTCCGACGCCGTCGCCGCCGGTGCCGCGTACCCGGCACCGCGGGCGACCGTGAGCACCGGCGTGCTGGCCGCCACGGTGTGCGCCGCCCGGCTGGCCCGCGTGCCGGAGGACGAGCTGCCGGCGCTGCTCGACCTCGCGGCCAGCCTGATGGTGATCGGGCCGCCGGGCGTGGCACCCGGGCACGACCCGGCCGCCGCCTGGCTCGCCCTGCGCGCCCGCGACGCCGGCATCGTCGGCATGTCGGGCGCCCTGGCGCACACCGTCTCCCTGCTGTCCGACGATCCGTCCGATGTGGACGTCGCGGAGCTCGTCAGGGCGCTGCGATGATCCTGCTCAACATCGTCCGGCCGATCGGCACCGCGGACCCGGTCGCGCTGGCGGGCACGGCGCTGGCCGCAGGCCTGGACGGCATCGCGCTGGCCGACAGTCCCCGGCTGTTCCCGGACTGCCTGGTGGAGACCGAGCGCGTGCTCGGTGGCACCACCGCCCGGCTGGCCGGGCCGTGCGTGCTCAGCCTCGGCCTGCGCCACCCGGCCACGGTCGCCGGCGCGGTGCGCACCCTCGACGGGCACCATCCCGGCCGGGTGTTCACGGTGGTCGGGCGGGGCGAGAGCTCGGTGCGCAACGAAGGGGTGGCGCCGCCGTCGCTGCGCGCGTACGAGGAGTCCCTGCGCACCCTGCGCGAGTTGGTGCCGCCGTCGGCCGTCGTGCTCGGCGCCGCGTCCGGGCCGCGCACCATCGCGTCGACCGCGGCCCTGCTCGGTGGCGTGCTGGTCGACGCGGGCGCCGACCCGGCGATCGTCGGCAAGGCGGTCGCGCTGGCCCGGTCCGAGCGACCGGACGCCACCGTCTGGATGTTCGTCCGCGCGGTCGTGACCGACGACCCCGACGCCGCCGCACCCGTGCTCGGCTCCTGCGCGGCCCGGCTCGTGCGGGCACCGGACTGGTTCGACGTGCCGGCCGACCGGCGCCCGGCGGTCAGCGCCGTCGCCGACGCACACGACTACCGGCGGCACGGCACCGCCGACGCCCGCCGGGGTGAGGTGCCGGCCGGCGCCGACCGCTTCGTCCGGGACCGATTCGTGGTCACCGGCGACCCGGCAGCGGTCACCGCGCGGTTCGCCGAGTTCCGCGCGCTCGGCGTCGACGGCGTCGTGCTCGCCGGCGCCCTGGACGGCGTGTGGGACCGGCTCGACGAGCTCGGGACCGCCGTCCGCACCGGGATGGGGGAATCATGATCGACACCGCGCGGATCGCCGCGTTCGCCCACGACGCCCGCCTCGACGACGCACCGCCGGAGGTCGTCGCCTTCGCGGGCCGGTTGCTGCTCGACACGCTGGGCGCGCTGCTCGGCGGCCTGCGCTACCCGCAGGTGACGGCGTTCGGCGACAGCCTGCGCGCTGCGGAGCCGGCCGGGCCGCGCGACCTCCCGTTCGGCCGGCTGGTCACCCTCGGCACGGCCGCCACCTGGCTGGACGCCGACTCCGGCGGCTCGTTCCACCCGCAGGGCCACCGCCTGCCGCCCGTGCCGACCGCGCACCCGGCCCCGCACTCCCTGCCGGTCCTGCTGCACGCCGCGGCCGGCGGCCTCGACGACCGCCGCCTGCTGGAGATCTTCCTGGTCGCCAACGAGGTCGGAATGCGGTTCGGCGTGGGCACCACGCTGCGGCCCGGCCTGCACCCGCACGGAATCCACGGTCCGATCGCTTCGGCCGTCGCCACCGCGTTGCTGCACGACCTCTCCTCCGCGCTCACCGCCACCTCGGTGGAGCTCGCCGGCTCGGTGCCGCTGGCGGCGACGTTAGCCGTGCCCATGCACGGCGGCACGGTGCGCAACCTCTGGACGGGACTCGGCGCCTACTACGGCGCCGCGGCCGCCGGACGGGCCGCCGACGGGGTGGCCGGCTCGGCAACGGTGCTGAGCCAGTTGCTCGACGGCCTCGTCACCACGGGTCTGTCCACATCGGAGCTGACCGGCGGGCTGGGCGAGCGCTGGCGGCTGGCGGACAGCTACCTCAAGCCGTACGCCTGCGCGCGTTGGATCCATCCGGCCCTGGACGCGTTCCGCCTGGCCGTCGCGGGCGCGCCGGAGAGGGGCGGGCTGGCCGCGATCGAGGTCGACACGTTCGCCTTCGCCGCGTCGCTGTCGGCCGTGCGGGTCGCCTCGGACCTGCACGCCCGGTTCTCCGTGCCGGTCAGCCTGGCCACGTACGCGCTCGACGGGGAGCTCGCCGCGGCCGGCTTCCTGCCCGACCGGCTGGCCCGCTCCGAGGTGGGCGAACTGGCCGCGCTGGTGCGGCTGCGCGAGGAGCCGGCGTACACCGCGGCCCTACCCCACGAACGCCCGACCACGGTCACGGTGCGCTGGCGCGACGGCTCGGCGGAAACGGCGTCGGTCCGCAACGCCCGCGGCAATCCGTCCGACCCGCTGCCGGACGACGAGGTCGCGGCCAAGTTCCGCCGCAACGCACAGGACGTGCTCACGCCGGCCACCGCGGACGCCGTCGTGGCGGGCCTGCTCGACAGCGCCGCCGGCGGCCACACACTGCAGGCGGTGGCCACGGAGGTGCTCGGCCGGTTCTGTCCCTAGACGGGGACGGTGACCAGCGGGCTGGTCGCGCCGTCGGGCTGGAGCACCTGCACCTCGACGGCTTGCAGGTCCTTGAGCGGCGACGCGGTGGCCGCCTGGAGCGTCAGCGCGTCCGGTCGCGCCGGCGTGCCGTAGCCTCCCGGCGGCACCTGCCAGCTGGACAGCACCTCGGCGGCGCCGTCCTTGGTCAGCGCGACCAACCGGCAGGTCGCCGGCCCGTCGAGGTTGCTGAGCGCGAACGAGATCCGGGTGCCGAAGGGCTTCGTGTCGACGGCGACCTCGGCGTGCACACCCGACTTCGCGTCGGTCGCGCTGTGCCGCTCGCCGGGGCCGACGTCGGGCTTCGGCGCCGACGAGGACGGTGGCGGTCCGGCGGCCACCTGCGGCTCGGCCACCCAGTTGGCGCCCGCGAAGAGCGCCAACGCGCCCACCAGCGCGATCAGCACCACGCCGGCCGCGAGGCTGAGCACGCGCTGCCGGCGGGCCCGGCGGCGGTCGTCGCCGACCGCGGTCAGCATCCGGCCGAGCAGGCGGCCGTCGCGGTCGACCTGCTCCGTCACCGCGAGGTCGTTGCCGTTGACCGCCCCGAGCGCGTCCACCACCGGCAGGAACGACTCCAGCTCGCCGGCGCAGACCCAACACGTGGCGAGATGCTCCTCGAACCGCTCGGTGTCGGCCTCGTCGAGAACGCCGAGCGCGTACGACGCGACGTCCCAGTGCTCCTCGCGGCTCATGCCTCGGTCACCTCGCGTGCCTCGAGCGCCTCGCGCAGGGCGCGCAGCGCGTAGTAGACGCGGGACTTCGCCGTCCCCAGGGGAACCCCCAGCTCCGCGGCCGCTTCCGGCACGGTCCGGCCGCGAAAGTACGTCGCCAGAATGATCTCGCGGTGCACCGGGCTCAGCGTCTTGAACGCGGAGGTGATGGTCATCCGGCGGACGACCTGCTCGGTCTCGTCCGACTCCGCGAAGCGCGACAGGTCCTGGTCGTACATCTCCTGCGGCCGGGCCTGCACGCTGCGGTGCTCGTCGATCACGATCCGCCGGGCCACGGTCACCAGCCAGGGCCGCAGCGACGGCTGTGTGGAGGTGGTGAGGCGGTCCGCGTTGCGCCAGGCCCGCAGCAGGGTCTCCTGCACCACGTCTTCGGCGCGCTGGCGGTCGCCTCCGGTCAGCCGGAGCACGAACATCAGTAACGGACCCGCGTGCTCGCGGTAAAGCAGCCGCATGAGCTCGTCGGCGTCACCGGGGGGCCCTGACCCGGCTGAGGGTTTACCGGGTTCCGAACGTGGCAGCACGCGATCATTCTGTCGTGCGACCACCGACTCGTCAGTAGCCGCCCCATGAATGCGTGGCGAGGCCCGGAACGTCCAGTTCGGCGACATCACACCGGGTAGCGCGGCGGTTACCGCGTGCATGCCAGCTCTCCCTCGTGCCGGGCCGGCGGCAGGCACCACCGATCGCCACGAGGGGGTACGTACGCGGACGGCCGACGGATCAAACGACCCTAGAACAGCTCGTAGCAGCCGGTCGGACCGCGCTCGGCGGCCGGACGCAGCTCGACGACCAGCGCGATCATCGAGGGACCGAACGGGCCTTCCGCGACGACCGTGCCGATGGCGCCGACGTCGGCCCGCAGCCGGTTGCCGGTCGTGGCCGCCGGGCCTTCCTTCAGGTAGCCGATGAGCAGCAGGCGCTGGTAGCCGTCGACGGCCGCGCTCAGGTCGGTGAACTTGCAGGTCCCCCCGGCCGGCATCTCCCAGAGCTTCGGCTCCCGCCTCGGGCGCAGGGAGTCGGCGTACCAGGGAACGGCGTGCCGGCTCGACGACAGCACCAGCGTCAGGTCGCCGGGCCGGTGCTGGCCGGCCATCCAGCGCACCGCGGCCCGCTCGTCGGTGTTGACCAGTGCCGGCGGGTCCGCGTGGGCGACGGCCAGCGGCGCGACCAGCACACCCACCAGCGCCACGGCGGCCGCCCCGACCAGACCGCCGGCCAGGGCACGCGGCGAGCGCACGGCGGTCGGCATGCGCCGGGCGCGCACGGCGGCCGCCACCAACCGCGCGCCGGCGTCGGCGGCGAACCCGATCCCGACGTACACCGCCGGGAGGATCCACATCGCCATGCGCATGTAGAGCGGGACGACCTCGGCGACGGCGAGCACGTACGCGAACACCACGACGCCGGCCAGCAGCGCGCCGAACGGGCGGCGGTGCCATGCGGCGGCCAGGCAACCGAGCAGGAACAGCGCCCAGAACAGGTGCGACGCGATCTCCAGGTAGTGCGCGCCCTGGCCCGGCGGGAGCAGGCCCAGCGGGTCGCGGCCCAGCACCTCGAGACGGTCCCAGGCCCAGCCCGCGAGCTGTCGGGGGCCCGCGTCGACCGGCGGGTAGCCACGCCGGCCCCAGAACGTCGCCATGAACTCGCTGCCGACCACGTGGCGCAGCGAGGCCAGATAGTGGAAGGCGAAGAGCGCGAGCCAGATCAGGAACGGCGCCGCGGCCCGGACCGCCTCGCGCCAGCCCGCGCGCGCCAGGGCGGACGCGACGACGACCACCGCGAAGACCGGCGTGGCGAGCATCGCACCCATGCTGAACAGGCAGGCGAGCCCGGCCAGCGACCACCAGAGCACATAGGACCGGATCGCCGGGCGCGGCTGCTCCAGCAGCACCATGGCCGCGACCAGCAGCAGCATCGTCCAGAACAGATCGCCCGAGTACTGCTTGACCTCGGCCGAGTAGCGGATCGCGGCGGCGCTCGTGGCCACCACCGTGACCAGGGTGATCGCGCCCACCGGGCCCAGCCAGCGGCGGCCGGCCCACCACGCAACCACCAGCGTGCCGATCGCGGCCAGCAACGGAAGCAGCCGAAGCACGTACTCGTCGGTGCCGAACACCGAGATCAGCGCACGCTGGACCCAGAGCCAGCCCAGCGGCGCGCTCTGGTTGTTGGCGAGCTCGCCGACCAGCCCGCCGAAACCGCGGTCACGGAGGTTGCGGGAAATCATCTGCTCGTCGAGCCAGAGCGGCAGATGGTTGGCGTACTGCCGGACATAGAGCAGCACCCCGAAGGCCAACGGCAGCAGCGAGAGGTCGGACCAGGTGAGCCTGGAGAACCAGCGCGTGCGGGGCGGCGGGGAGGTTTCGGTGGCGGGCGCGGAGACCGTTGGTGCGTCGAGCATCGCCGTTGAATCTAACGGATTCCACGAAGGGCTGTGCGCCCGAAGAATCTGTCATTCCGGCCGCCACACCCCATAGGGGATGATGCGTTTCGGGGGTGGCCGATGACAGTGCGGGCGGCGGTGATCGGGGGCGGGATCGGTGGGCTGGTGGCCGGTCTGGCGCTGCGCCAGGCCGGGCTCGACGTCCGGGTCTTCGAGCAGGCTCCGGCGGTCGGCACCGTCGGCGCCGGCATCCAGCTCGCACCCAACGCGACCCGCGTGCTGGCGGCGCTCGGCGTGCTGCCGGCGGTGCGCCGGGGCGCTGTCGAGCCGACCGCGTTCGAGTTCCGGCGCTGGGACGACGGGCGGGTGCTCTCCTCGACGCCGCTGCGCGCCCCGGTCGAGTCCGCGTACGGCGCGCCGTACCTGCACGTGCACCGCGGCGACCTGGTCGCCGTGCTGGCCGACGCGGTGCCGGTGGAGGTGGGCGCGCGCTGCGTCGACGTGCTGCCCGGCGACCGCGACGTGGAGCTGCGGTTCGCCGGCGGGCGGCGGGAGCGGGCGGACCTGGTGGTCGGCGCGGACGGCATCCACTCGGTGGTCCGGCAGGTGATCCTCGGCACGGCCGACGCCCGCTTCACCGGCCATGTGGCGTTTCGCGGGCTGATCCCGGCCGCTCGGGTCGCGGACCTGCCGGTCGGGCACACGTCCACCGTCCGGATGGGACCGGGCGCGCACTGCGTGCACTACTTCGTCTCGGCGGGGCGGCTGCTCAACGTGGTCTGCGTGATCGAGGAGGACTCGTGGACGCGGGAGTCGTGGACCGACCACGGCGATCCCGCCGAACTGCGGGCGGCGTTCGCCGGCTGGGACCCGGTGGTGCGGGCGCTGGTCGACGCGCTCGACGCGCCCCTCAAGTGGGCGCTGTTCGACCGCCTGCCGTTCGCGCGCTGGAGCGAGGGCCCGGTGACCCTGCTCGGTGACGCGTGCCACCCGATGCTGCCGTACGGCGCGCAGGGCGCCGCGCAGGCGATCGAGGACGCCGCGGTGCTGGCCGCCTGCCTGCGCGACGCGGCCGCCGACGTGCCCGCCGCGCTGGCCCGCTACGAGCTCCTGCGGCACGACCGCACCGCGCGCGTGCAGGAGCTCTCGCGGGGCAACGCGACCCGGTTCCACCTGCCGGACGGTCCGCAACAGCGGGACCGCGACGCCGCGATCGCATCGACCTACGGCCTGTCACCCGACATCGACTGGCTCTACGGCTTCGACCCGCTCGACCCCGGGGGCCGGGTCCACCATTGAGCCAGGGCCACGGCGGCGAGCACCAGCAGGGCGCCGGCCAGCGCGAACCAGCCGGTGATCTCCATGTCTCGCTTCTGGAGCACGATGTTGCTGGGCAGGTCGCGCAGCACCCGGCTCAGCTCGGCCGCGTCCTGCGCCTGGTAATACTCGCCGCCGGTGAGGTCGGCGACCTCGCGCAGCGTCGGCTCGTCGATGTTCTGGTAGCGCCGCCCGCCGAACCCGCCGCCGCCGAAGCGCGAGCTGTCGCCGAACGTCGCGTCGCCGCTGACCTGAGTGGGGTTGCACACCATGGACGAGGGCTGCGTGGTGCCGAAGCCGATCGTGTATACGCGTAGCCCGCGGGCCGCCGCCTGCTCCGCGGCGGTGGTCGGGTCGACGCCCTGGGTGTTGCGGCCGTCGGTCAGCACCACGATGGTGTCCGCCTGGACCTCACCGGGCGCGACGCCCACCGGCAGCTCCACGCCGGTCGGCGGCACGTCGACGTTGACCTCGGCGATCGCGTCCACGGAGGCGAGGATGGCCAGGCCGATCGCGGTGCCGCGGGCCGTGCGCAGGGCGTCGATCGCGGCCGTCAGCGCCTTCTTGTCCTCCGTCGGCTCGACCAGCAGGCCGGCGTTGCCGGAGAAGGTGACCAGGCCGATCCTGGCTCCCTCCGGCTGGCTCTCGACGAACTCCTTGGCCGCCTGCTGCGCCGCGGTGAGCCGGTTGGGTGGCACGTCGGTCGAGCACATCGAGCCGGACGAGTCGATCGCCAGCATGATGGTGGTGGAGTTGGCCGGCACCGGCACCGACGCCTGTGGCCGGGCGGCACCGGTGGCGAGCACGACCAGGCCGGCGGCGAACAGCCACAGCGGGATCCGGCGCCGCCAACGGGACCGCCCCGGCAGCGCGGCCCGCACGAGCGCGATGCTCGGCAGCCGCACCGTCTCCCGCCGGCGCCAGCGCCGCGTCCACCAGCGGTAGCCGAGCAAGGCCGGGAAGACCAGCAGCGCGGCGAGGGCCCAGGGCCAGGTCAGCGACATCAGAGCAACCGCCCGAACCAGTGGATCGTGAGCAGCGCGCCGGCCACGAGCAGCAGCAACGCCAGGACGACGATCGCACCGGTCAGCTCGATCGGCTGCGGCTCGATCGTGGTGCGCAGGTCGAGGTCGCGGTAGGCGGCGTCGAGCGCGCCGGCGTCCTGGGCCCGGTGGTACGCGCCGCTGGTGGTCGCGGCGATCTGGGTCAACAGGTCCTCGTCCAGCGCCGTCGACACCTGGTAGCCGTCGATGTCGACCGTGTCACCCTCGACCGTGCCGACCCCGACCGTCTGGATGTGCACCCCGGCGTTGGAGGCCAGTTCGGCGGCCTGCAGGGCGTCCGGCCCGCCGGTGTCCTCGCCGTCGGTGAGCAGCACGATGGTCGCGTCGGAGTGGTAGCCGATGTCCGGCGGCGGTGCGGGCGGCTCGGGCAGCGTGACGGGCCGGCCGGCGATCGCCGTGAGCGAGGCGAGGATGGCCTGGCCGAGCGAGGTGCCGCCGGTGACCCGCAGGCGTTTGATCGCGTCGACGGTCTCGGCGTGCCGGTTCGCCGGCTGGTGGGTGGTCAGCGCGCCCTGGCTGAACGCGACGACACCGATGTCGACCGTGTCGGGCTGGGCCTCGACGAAGGCGGTCGCGGCGGCCTGCGCGGCGGCCAGCCGGTTGGGCGCGATGTCGTCGGCGCCCATGCTGTTGGAGACGTCGAAGGCCAGGATCACGGTGCCGGAGGTACGCGGTACGCCGAGTGTCGCTTGTGGACGAGCGACGGCCAGCAGCAGGAAGACGACGGCGGCGAGGAACAGCAGCGGCGGCAGGTAACGGCGCAGTCCGCCGCGGGCGGTCACACCGGCAGCCGCGTACGCCCGGTTCCGTTCGCGGTGCAGCCACCGCAGCGCGAGCGCGCAGCCGGCGCCGACGAGGACGGCGACCGCGACCATGGCGGGATGCTGCACGCTCATCGGCGCCTACGCCTGGTCCGGCGGACCATCTCGACCAGCACCTCGACGAGGTCCTCGTCGGTGCGCACCCGGTGCGCGGCAACGCCCGTGCGGGCCAGGGCGCCGTCCACCATGGACTCGCGGGCCTCGACCTCGGCCCGCAACCGTTCCCGGAACAGCGGATCCCCGGTGTCGGCCAGCAGCTGCTCGCCGGTCTCGGCGTCCTCCACCAGCACCAGGCCCAGGTCCGGCAGCTCCAGCTCGGCCGGGTGGACGACCCGGATCGCCACCACCTCGTGCCGCAGCGCCAACCGGGTCAGCTCGCCGGACCAGTCGCCCTCGCCGATGAAGTCGGAGACCACGAACACCAGGCTCCGGCGGCGCGCGCTGGCGGCGGCCAGCCGGAGCATCGCCGCCAGGTCGGTGCTGCCGCCGCCGCGGTCCGCCGTCGGCGCGGTGACCAGGTCGGTGAGCCGCAGCACGTGGTCGCGGCCGGTGCGCGGCGGCACGACCCGGTGCGCCCGGTTGTCGTAGAGGATCGCGCCGACGCGGTTGCCGCCCCGGGTGAACAACCGGGCCAGGCAGACGGCCAGGTCGGTGAGCATCGAGTCTTTCCCCTGCGGCGTCTCCCCGAAGCGCATGGACGCCGACTGGTCGAGCACCAGCCAGGCGGTCAGCTCACGCTCCTGGGTGTACTGCCGGACGTGCGGCTGGTCCAGCCGGGCGGTGACGTTCCAGTCGATGTGCCGGACGTCGTCGTCGGGCGCGTACTCGCGCAGGCTGTCGAAGTCGATCCCGGTGCCCCGGAACGCCGTGCGGTAGGCGCCCTGCAACCGCCCGTCGAGCCGGCGGATGACCCGCCATTCGAGGCGGCGCAGGAGGCGGTCCGGGGCGGTACTCACGGACGTCCGGCCCGTTGCAACGGCGCTTCGGGTACGGGGACGGCGGACATCACCGTCGTGAGGATGTGGTCGGGGGTCACGTCGTCGGAGAGCGCCTCGTAGGAGAGCACCAGGCGGTGCCGGAACACGTCGAGGACGAGTTCCGTGACGTCGGCCGGCACCACGTAGTCGCGGCCCCTGATGAAGGCCAGCGCCCGCCCGGCGAGGATCAGGTTGATCGAGGAGCGCGGGCTGGCGCCGAAGCTGACGTAGCGGGCCAGGTCGCCCAGGCCCGCGGCGGCGGGGTCCCGGGTCGTGTTGGCCAGCCGCACCGCGTACTCGATCAGCGCCGGGTCCACGTACACCCGGTCGACCTGGTCCTGCATCGCGACCAGCTTCTCCGGGTCGGACACGGCCTGGCCGACGGCGATCGCGGCGATCGCTCGCTCGACGATGACGAACTCCTCGGTCGGGCTCGGGTAGCCGACGAGGACCTTCATCATGAACCGGTCGACCTGTGCCTCCGGCAGCGGATAGGTGCCCTCGGACTCGATCGGGTTCTGGGTGGCCATCACCAGGAACGGGCGCGGCACCCGGTGGGTCTCCCGGCCGATGGTGACCTGCTGCTCCTGCATCACCTCGAGCAGGGCGCTCTGCACCTTGGCCGGCGCGCGGTTGATCTCGTCGGCGAGCAGCAGGTTGGTGAACACCGGACCGAGCGACACCTGGAACTCGCCGCTGTGCTGGTGGTAGACCCGGGTGCCGACGATGTCCGCGGGCACCAGGTCGGGGGTGAACTGCACCCGGTGGAACTGGCCACCGATGGCGCCGGCGAGCGCCTTGACGGCGAGGGTCTTGGCCAGGCCCGGCACGCCCTCGACCAGGATGTGGCCGCGGGAGAGCAGGGCGACCAGCAGCCGTTCCAGCAGCACGTCCTGGCCGACGATGGTCTTCTTGACCTCGTACAGGATCTGCTCGGTGTCCATCCACGCTCCTATCGCATCGGTCCGGGTGGTCCGGTGCCGTCGGAGCCGCCGCCGAGCGCGGCGCCGATCGGCACGGCGAAGCCCACACCGACGAAGGTGCCGGCCGGGGTCGGGTTGAGCAGGGCGACGACGATGCCGACCGTCTCGCCCCGGGTGTTCACCAGCGGACCGCCGGAGCTGCCCGGGTTGACCGCGGCGTCGAACTGGATGAGCCCGCGCAGCCGGGTGCCGTCGGTGCCGGTCGCGACCCGCTCCAACCCGGACACGACGCCGGCGGTGGTGCTGTGCACGAGACCGAGCTGGTTGCCGATGGCCACGACGTCGTCGCCGACCACGAGCCGGCCGGCGTTGCCGAGCACGGCCGGCACGATGAGGCCGGGCGGGCTGTTCGGCATCAGCAGGGCGATGTCGTTCTCCGGGTCGCTGCCGGCGAGGGTGGCCGGCACCTCGGTGCCGTCCGCGAAGGTGATCGCGATCTTCCGCGCGCCGTCGACGACGTGCAGCGCGGTGACCACGAGCCCGTCGGCGTTGGCGACGACGCCGGTGCCGTTGCCGGCACCCTCGATGCTGACCACGGACGGCGCCAGCGTGGCGTACACCTGGGCGGTCGTCAGCGGTGGCTTGCCGGTGGGTGACGGGCTCGGCTCAGCCTCGGGACCGGCGTCTCCCCCACCGCCGGCCTGGAACGCGACCACGGCGGTGACGACCAGCAGCACGACGACGCCCGCACCGGCCAGAGCGCCCCGCCGGGACCAGCGGGGGCGGGGCGGCGGAACGCCCTCGTCGGTCATCGCGGGCCGCGGCCCACGTGCGTCCGGCTGGCGCGGTGCATGAGGCCACCCTAACCGCGCCTCGCCGTCAGGGAAATTGTCCGTCCTTTCGAGACCGCGCCGTTATCGGGGCGCGACAATCTCGGCGATCGCCTCGAACGGGTCGTACCGGCTGATCTCCTTGGCCATGATCCTGGCCCGGTCGTAGTAGCCGGGATCGTCCAGCACCGTCCGCACCGCGACGCGCAGGTCCGCCGGCTGGGGTCGGCCGGTGCGCAGGTCGACACCGGTGCCGCTCCATGCGACGCGGGCCGCCACCTCGGGCTTGTCCTCGCTGGCGCCGGCGACCACCAGCGGAACCCCGTGGTGGAGGGCGGCCTGCACGCCGCCGTAGCCGCCGTTGGTGACCAGCACGTCGGTGCGCGGCAGCAGCCGGTCGAACGGCACGAAGCCGGCCAGCCGCAGGTTGTCCGGCACGACACCGAGCTCGCGGCGCACCCGTTCTGGCCCGTCCGCGCTGGCCGTGACGGCGACCACCAGGACGTCCTGGTCCGCGAGGGCCAGCACCGTCGGGACGACGAGCTCGGTCAGGTCGGTCCGCGCGACCGTGCCCTGCGTGACGACCACGACAGGCCGCTCCGTCGACAGCTCCGGCCACCACGACGGCTCGTCGAACTGCCCGCTCGCGTGCGGTGGCAGCGCACCGACGAACCGGATGTGCGGCGGCAGGTCGTCGCGGGGGTACTCGAACCCGGGCACGGTCAGCTGCAGGTAGTGGTCCGTGTGCCGGAAGGGCGCGCTGAGCGCGAAGCCGTCCAACGACGCGCCCACCGACGCCAGTATCGCCTCGGCGAACCGTTGCAGGTAGGCGAAGCCCGGCGGCTCCTCGTCCTGGAACAGCAGCGGCACCACGCCCAGCGTCACGAGCGTCGGGCGGTCAGCGCGGGCCTCGGTCAGGCTGAGCGCCGGGATCGACCAGAACCCGAGCTCGCCGATCACCACGTCGGCCGGGAAGGTCGCCAACAGCTCCCGCAGACCGCGCAGCTGCGCGGGCAACTGGCCGACGAAGAACGTCTCGAAGTCGAACGAGAGCCGCGCCGGTCCCGGTGGGAGCGTGGCCCGCACCGGATAGCGGGCGTCCAGCTCCCGGTCGTCGAGGTCGGCGTTCGGCGGCAGCGGGGCAAACCGCGCCCCGGTCGCCGCGACCCGGTCCGCGAACCGGGACCCGGTGTAGACCACGACCTCGTGACCGCGCCGGACCAGGTCCGCCGCGACGGTCAGGACCGGGGTCACGTGGCCCTGGAACGGGGTCGCGCAGACGACCACCTTGCTCATTCGTCGGCCACCTGGATGATCGTCCTGCCGGCGGGGTGGCGCCGCACGAACGCGTCGGCGGCCTCGGCCAGCGGCCGCACGACCCCGACGGCGGGCGTGAGCCGGCCGGACCGCACGCGCTCGGCGAGGTCGACCAGCCGGGCGCGGTCGGGCTCGACCACGAAGAACACCGCCCGCCCGTCCTTGGGCCGCACGGTGGGTGGCTCGGCGATGGTGACGGCGGTGCCGCCCGGGCCGACCAGCGCGGTCGACCGCGCGAGGACGTCGCCACCGATGACGTCGAACACCACGTCGACCTCGCCGACGCTGTCCCAGTCGGCGGCGCCCAGGTCCACGAAGGACTGTGCGCCCAGGCCCAGCACGGCGTCGCGGGCGCCGGCCCGACCGGTGCCGATCACGTAGGCGCCGACCTCGCGGGCGAGCTGGACGGCGATCGAGCCGACGGCCCCGGCCGCGCCGTGGACGAGGACCCGCTGGCCGGTGGTGAGGTGGGCGTGGTCGAACAGCCCCTGCCACGCGGTCAGCCCGGAGATGGGCAGCGCCGCGGCCACGGTGTGGTCGATGTCGGCCGGCAGGGGCGCGAGGTTGCGCGCTTCCACCGCGGTGAACTCGGCCAGGGATCCGTCGCGGGCCCAGTCGGCCATGCCGAACACCCGCTGGCCGACGGACAGGCCCGTGGTGCCGTAGCCGAGCGCGGCCACGGTCCCGGAAAGCTCGTGCCCGGGAACGGTCGGCGTGCGGTCGCGGCCGGCGCGGTCGGTCCACGTCGCCGGCCAGTCGAGCTCGCCGGGGGTGAACCCGGCCGCGTGCACACGCACGATGACGTCGTTCTCCGCGGCGTGCGGGTACGGCAGGTCGGTCAGGGTGAGGCCGCCCACACCGGCGGCACGATCTCGTACGGTGATCGCTCGCATGTCGGTCCCTTTCAAGACGCACAGCTAGATCTCGGGTTCCATGCTGCCCAACCGGCCTGTGGCGGTGCTGCGTTTCTCCGGCCATGAACCCCTCGCATCCGGACAACGCGAAATCGCCGCCGGTTACGGTGTGTTACGAATGAACGATGCCCAGCCATCGCGTCGCGATCCTCGTGTACGACGGGGTGACGATGCTGGACGTCGCCGGCCCGGCGGAGGTGTTCAAGGAGGCCAACCGGTTCGGGGGTGACTACGCGCTCGTGCTGCTGTCGCCCACCGGCGCGGAGGTCACGTCGAACCTCGGGTTCCGGATGTCGGTCGACGGCCCGGTCTCTGCCAAGCCGACGTACGACACGTTGCTGGTGCCCGGTTCCGACCGCTATCCGCGTGCCCGCGTCCCGGCCGAGCTGGTCGACGCCGTGCGCGTGCCGGTGGCCGACCGGGTCGCGTCGGTCTGCACCGGAGCGTTCGTCCTCGCCGCCGCGGGCCTGCTCGACGGCAAGCGGGCCACGACGCACTGGAAGGTGACGCACGAGCTCGCCCTGCGCTGCCCCACCTGCCAGGTCGAGCCTGACGCCATCTACGTGCGCGACGGCACGACGTACACGTCGGCGGGGGTGACGGCCGGGATCGACCTGGCGCTCGCCCTCGTCGAGGAGGACCTCGGCGCCGACGTGGCCCGCGAGGTCGCCCGCACCCTGGTGGTCTACCTGCAGCGCACCGGCGGCCAGTCGCAGTTCTCGGCGCCGCTGCAGGGGCCGCCGCCGCGCTCGCCGATCCTGCGCAAGGTCACGGACCTGGTGAGCGCGGACCCGCGGGCCGAGCACTCGGTCGGCGAGCTGGCGAAACACCTCAACGTCAGCACCCGGCACCTGAACCGGCTCTTCCACGACGAGCTCGCCACGACCCCGGCCCGCTTCGTCGAGAGCATCCGGTTCGACCTGGCGCGGACGCTGCTCGACCAGGGCTACACCGCCACGCGGGCGGCGACGATGGCCGGCTTCCCGAGCTACGAGAGCATGCGCCGGGTCTTCGCCCGGCGGCTGTCGATCAGCCCGGCGGCCTATCAGCGCCGCTTCAGCTCGACCCGGGTGGATCCAGCGCCAACGCGGTTGGGCACCGAGCGCTAACGACGTCCGGTCGTCGGGCCGGCAGTCTTGCGGGTGCCGTGGGTGCGCACGGCACAGCCGTCGTCCAGGTTGGCACGGGGGGACCTGGACGACGGCATCGCCGCGCGCCGCTCCGAGGGCGGCATGCCGTAGGCCGCGCGGAACGCGCGCGTGAAGTCCGCCGCCCGCGGATAGCCCACCTGGCTCCCACGACGTGGATGGGCGTGCCCGCCAGCGCCGGGTCCGCGAGATCCCGGTGCGCGCCCGCGAGCCGGTTGCGCCGGATGTACGCACTCACCGTCTCGCCCTCGGCCTGGAAGAGCCGGTGCAGGTAGCCGCGCGAGATGTGGTGCTGGTCGGCGATCCGCGCCGGGGTCAGCCCCGGGTCGTGCAGGTGCTGCCGGATGAAGTCCTTGACCCGCGGCACCAACGCGTGCCCGTTCGGCTCGGCCTCGACCGCCTGCGCCAGCGCACCCAGGCCGGCCTCGGCCGACAGGCGCCGCCCGACAGCCTGTCGCACGGTGCGCGCGGGCAGCCGCAGCAGCGCCTTGGGGATCTCGACGCCCACGGCGGACGTGCGGCCGGTCCAGATCTCGTACGGCCGTGACGAGTCGTTGAGGTGGAAGTCGCCCGGGCGGTAGGCCGCCTGGCTCTCTCCCCAGGACGCCTTGGCCGAGCCGGCCCGCATGAGCGAGAGGTGGTAGACCTCGGGATCGGCCTGCCGAATCAGCTTCGGTGTGCGCACGAACACGAGCTGGTCGAACGTCGCGGGCCAGATCGTCACCGCGCCCAGGGAGATCAGCCGCTGGTGGGCGCGGTAGTCGGCGGCGTGGTCGCTCGCCAGCCGCATCGGCGCGTGGGTCGCGCCCATCCGCTCGCACCAGGCGTCGAACCAGTCACCGACCGCGAGGTCACCGCTGTCGAACACCGACTCGTGGAGCATGCCGGGATCCTCGCACGGCTGCTCAACCGGCCATTCCCGCCCCGGCCTCGTCGATCGCGGTGTCCACCCGGTGGGCGAGCGTCACGTCCGCGTCGGTCACGGTCCCGGTCGCCGACGTGTACGCCGTGAGCGTGGCCGTGCGGGCGTCCGGTCGGGCGATGTGCGGGGCCCGCCCGGTCTCGCGCAGCCGTTCGATCCTCGGCAGCACCCGGTCGAGGTTGTCGGGTGGCAGCTCGATCGTGCGGCTGATGGCGTGGTGGTCGCCGGACCACTCCGGCAGGTCGCGCAGCGCCGCGACCACGTCGGCGTCGCTGAGCGGCAGCGGCCGCCCGGCCTCCGTGCGCTCCTCCGGCGGCAGCGGGTCGGACAGCTCGCGCAGCTCCGGCGGCAGGGGCAGGTCGACGCCCGCGTCGCCCAGCACGGCGAACACCGCCTGCACCTTGACCCTTATCTGCTCGGGCCGCCGCTCGACCAGCCGGCCGACCTCGCGCAGGAACATGGTCAGGTCGCGTTCCGGCGGGCCGCTCAGCGCCCGCGGCACCTCCAGCTCACCCGGCAGGACGGCGACCAGGTGCTTGCCGTCCGGCTCGTCGAGCGACCGGGCGGTGACCCCGACCACGGCCTGGGTCAGCTCGCGGGCCACCGCGAACTCGTCGCCGGTCAACCGGGCGATCTCGGTGACCATCTCCCGGTAGCGCAGCCGGGGACCCGCACCGGCGTCGGTGCCGTTGTCGGCCCCGGCCGGGCGCCGCGGCCAGGTCGACTCCGGCACACCCGGCCCGGTGATCTCGGCGGAGCCGGCGCGGGGCTTGTGCCGACCCACGGGCTCCGGCCCCGACCGACGTTTCTCCTCGCGATGCTCCTGCTGCTTCGAGGCGCCCAGCGTGACGCCCTCCGCACTGGGTTTGCGGTCCGCGTTGCGGGCCTCCCGGGCCAACTGGCGACGGCGACGGTTGTCGCCCTCCATCTCTTTCGGGGCCATGGGGGTCACGTGCCCCCTGCGCCCGGGGCTACACGCCCGGGATCGTGCGCTTTCGACTCAGTGGCACCGCGTTTCCCGCCCGCCGCGCTGCCGGTTTGCCCGCCCGGTGAACGGGTAGGCGCCGGCAATCGTGGTTTCGACCCGAGGAGAGTCAGATGTCTACCGGTTACTGGGGAAACGGGCCTTTCGGCGGCGACCCGTTCGACGAGTTCATGGCCCAGTTCCTTTCCCCGGGGCAACCCCGGGCCCGGCTCGACCTGGGCAAGGTGATGAGCCAGGACGCCCGGGAGCTGCTCCAGGCGGCCGCGGGTGAGGCCGCCCAACTGGGCAGCAGCGACCTGGACACCGAGCACCTGCTCTGGGCGATGACCCAGAAGCCGCCGCTCAACGAGCTGCTGGCCCGGGCCGGCGCCGACCCGGCGACGCTGGCCGGCGAGATCGAGCAGCGCGACCGGCGCGGCAACGCGGTCGAGGGCATGCCGGCGTTGACCCCGGCGGCCAAGCGGGTGCTGCTGCAGGCGCACCAGATCTCCCGGCGGCTCGGGTCCTCGTACCTGGGTCCGGAGCACATCCTGTTGGCCCTGACCCTCAGCCAGGAGACCGAGGCCGGCCGACTGCTCGCGATGCACGGGATCAACCCGGAGTCGCTGCAGGCGGCGTCGCGGCCCGGCGCGCAGACCGTGCCCCGGCCCGCGCAACAGCAGCAGGAGACCGACACACCCACCCTCGACCAGTACGGGCGGGACCTGACCGCGATGGCCCGGGAGGGCCGGATCGACCCGGTGGTCGGCCGCGCGGACGAGATCGAGCAGTGCGTCGAGGTGCTGGCCCGGCGCACCAAGAACAACCCGGTGCTGATCGGCGAGGCCGGGGTCGGCAAGACCGCGATCGTGGAGGGGTTGGCGCAGCGGATCGTCGACGGCGAGGTGCCGCGGACGCTGACCGGCAAGCGGCTCGTGCAGCTCGACGTGACCGGGCTGGTCGCCGGCACCCGCTACCGGGGCGACTTCGAGGAGCGGCTCAAGAACCTCCTCGAGGAGGTGCGTACCCACTCCGACGACCTCGTCGTGTTCATCGACGAGATCCACACGGTGGTCGGCGCGGGCGGCGGCGAGGGCGCGACCGACGCGGCCAACATCCTCAAGCCGGCGCTGTCGCGCGGCGAGCTGCACGCGGTCGGTGCGACCACATTGGACGAGTACCGGCGCTTCATCGAGAAGGACGCCGCGCTGGAGCGGCGCTTCCAGCCGATCCTGGTGCCGGAGCCGAGCGTCGAGGACACCATCGAGATCCTGCGCGGCCTGCGCGACCGCTACGAGGCACATCATGGCGTACGGTTCGCCGACCAGTCCCTGATCGCGTCGGCGGAGCTGTCCGACCGCTACCTGACCGACCGTTTCCTGCCGGACAAGGCGATCGACCTGATGGACCAGGCCGGTGCCCGGGTGCAGCTGCGCAGCCGGTCGGTGGCCAAGGACGAGCGCGACCTGGAGCAGCAGATCGACCAGCTCTGCCGCGACAAGGACCAGGCGGTCGCCGCGGAGCTCTTCGAGCGGGCCAGCGAGCTGCGCGACCAGGTCGCCGAGCTGCGCAAGCAGATCGACCAGCGGGACGCCGACGGGCAGAGCCGGGTGCCGGAGGTGACGCCCGAGGACATCGCCGAGGTGGTCTCCCGGGCCACCGGCATCCCGGCGCGGCAGCTCAGCGAGGAGGAGAAGGAGCGCCTCGCCAACCTGGAGTCGCGCCTGCACGAGCGCCTGGTCGGTCAGGACGAGGCGGTCCAGGTGGTCGCCCAGGCGATCCGCCGCTCGCGGACCGGGCTCGGCGACCCGAACCGGCCGATCGGCAGCTTCCTGTTCCTCGGCCCGACCGGCGTCGGCAAGACGGAGCTCGCCCGGGCGCTGGCCGAGACGCTGTTCGGCAACCAGGACCGGATGATCCGCCTCGACATGAGCGAGTTCCAGGAGCGGCACACGGTCAGCCGGCTGGTCGGCGCACCGCCCGGCTACGTCGGCTACGACGAGGCCGGCCAGCTCACGGAGGCGGTGCGCCGGGCCCCGTACTCGGTGATGCTGCTCGACGAGATCGAGAAGGCCCACCCGGACGTGTTCAACCTGCTGCTGCAGGTGCTCGACGACGGCCGGCTGACCGACAGCCAGGGCCGCACGGTCAGCTTCAAGAACACCGTCCTGATCATGACGAGCAACCTGGGCTCCGAGCTGATCACCGCGGAGCAGCCGTCGGTCGGCTTCGCCACGGCGGGCAGCGGCGACGCCGAGCAGGACCTGCGCGACCGGGTCACCCGCCGGCTGCGCGAGGAGCTGCGCCCGGAGTTCATCAATCGGATCGACGAGGTCGTCATCTTCCGGCGGCTGGACCCCGAGCAGCTCGTCGCGATCACCGACCTGATGCTGGAGCAGACCCGGCGGCGGATGCACGCGCAGGACATCACCGCCGAGTTCACGCCGGAGGCGATCCGGTGGCTGGTGGACAAGGGCTACGAGCCGGCGTACGGCGCCCGGCCGATGCGCCGCACCATCCAGCGCGAGGTCGACAACCGGCTCTCGGAGATGTTGCTGGACGGGCGGCTCTCGGCGGGCCAGAAGGTCACGGTCGGCGAACGCGAGGGGTCCCTGACCTTCGAGGTGTCCTCGTCGGTCGCGGCCTAGAAGCCGACGAGCGTGCGGACCAGGACGATGTGGATCCGGCCGGGCATCTCCTGGTGGATCTCCAGGACCTTGCCGACGCTGCTGTGCATGCCGTAGGCGGCCTGGGCGCGGGCGTCCTCGAGCTTGAGGCTGTGCTGGTAGATCCGCTCGTGGGCCTCGGCCAGGGTGGCCACGAGCTTCTGGGCGCCGACCACGAAGATGACGTTGGCGGCGCCCCAGGCGTACGAGGCGAACTGGCTGCCGGACGCCGAGGCGATGACCAGCGTGCCGTCCCGGGTGATCGCGTGCACGCTGCCGAGCGCGTAGTCGGTCTGGTTGGCGATCAGCTTCATCTCCTGGCCCTGCGTCTGCCAGTCCAGGGTGAGCATCTTGGCGCGGGCCGAGTCGTACGGCCCAGCGTCGTTGATCGCGGCCTCGATGCCGGACTCGGTGAGGGTCATCGAGGTGTTGGTCATCACCGACGCGCCGTGCGGGATGCGGGCCAGGGTGACCTCGCGCGCGGCGTCGAGGTCGTCGACGATCTCGACGCTGAAGCCGTGCTCCTCGAGCGCGACCACGGTCGCCTTCAGGGTCTGCTCGTCCGGGAGCGTGGTGAAACGGCTGTCGGTCATGGGTCTCTCCTTGGATCTTCGGCTAAGCGGACTTCACCCCGCTTTTCGTAAGCGGACTTTACCCCGCTTCTGCCGTGGCCGGTAGGGTGACCTGGTGACCGAGCCCCTGGTGTGGCAGGCGCCACAGCCGGAACGCGCCGACGCCGCCCGCAACCGGCAGCATCTGCTCGCCACCGCGCGCGAGATGCTGGCCGAGGCCGGCCCGGAACGGTTGACCATGGACGCGCTGGCCGAGCGCTCCGGGCTGGGCAAGGGCACCGTCTTCCGCCGCTTCGGCACCCGCACGGGGATCTTCGTCGCACTGCTCGACGACGCCGAGCGCGACTTCCAGGAGCAGATGCTCGGCGGGCCGCCGCCGCTCGGTCCCGGTGCGCCGCCGATCGACCGGCTCGCCGCGTACGGCGAGGCCCGGATGCGGTTCCTGATGGACAACCGCGACGCCGCCCGGGCCGCCCTCCTCGGCCGCCTGCCGGTTCCCGCCGGCGGCCTGCCGGCGTCGCTGTCCCACACCCACATCCGGATGCTGCTGGGCCTGATCGACCTCGGCCCGGCCGACCTCACGGTGCTCACCGCCCAACTGACCGCGGCGCTCGACGTGCCGCTGCTGCGCTACCTGTCGGCGACCGACGCCGACCACGCCGCGGACCAGGTCACCGACGCGCTCGCGAACGGCTGGCGCGACCTGGTCCGCCGGGTCTGCCGGCCCTGACCGGGACGGCCTTCGCGACAGCCCGGCACCTGTACGAGACGGTTCAGGCCGTCATCGTGCCGTGCCGACCCGGTCCGCCAACGCCGCGACGAGCCGGTCGATGTCGTCGGCCGTGGTGCCCGCGCCGATGCTGGCGCGCAGCGCGGTCGCGGGCATCGGCCGGCCCGTCCGGCGACCCGCCTCGGACAGCAGGTGGCGGCTGAACGGGTGCGCGCAGAACAGGCCCTCGCGGACCCCGATGCCGTGCTCCACGCTCAACCAGGTGGCCAGGTCGCCGCTGTCCTCCCCCGACACGGCGAACGAGACGATGCCCACCCGGTCGGACCCGGCCGGGAAGGACCGCAGCACCGCCACACCCGGGATCCCGACCAGCCGTCGTTCGAGACGCGCGGACAGCCGGGCCTCGTGGTCCTGCCAGTCGGCCCGGTCCGACGACGCCAGCGCGGCACAGACCGCACCCAGCGCCACGGCACCGAACACGTTCGGCGTGCCCGCTTCGTGCCTGGCCGGGCCGTCCGTCCAGGTCACCGTCTCGGCCCCGGCGTCGACCGACCGGGTGGCGCCGCCACCGGCCAGGTACGGCGGCGCCTGGTCCAGCCAGTCGGCCCGTCCGGCGAGCACCCCGGCGCCGAACGGCGCGTAGAGCTTGTGGCCTGAGATCGCCACGTAGTCGGCGTCCCAGGACGACAGGTCGACGGGCCGGTGTGGCGCGAGCTGGGCAGCGTCGACGGCCAGCCGGGCGCCGCACCGGTGCGCCTGCTCGACCAGGTCCGCGATCGGCCACACCTCGCCGGTCACGTTGCTCGCGGCGGTCACGGCCACGAGCACCGGCCGGGCGGCGCCGTCGCGGGCCCGGATGGCCCGCAACGCCTCCGCGAGCGACGCGACCGCCGACTCCGGCGACGCGGGTATCGGCAGCCGGTGCACCGAGGGCCAGGGCAGCAGGCCGGCGTGGTGCTCGCCGAGGAACGTCACCGTCAGCGTGTCCGGCGGCAGGGCGTGGGCGAGCAGGTTCATCGCGTCCGTGGTGTTCCTGGTGAACACCACCTCGTCGCCCGGCCGACAACCCAGGAAGTCGCCGATGGTCTGGCGGGCGCGCTCGTACTCCAGCGAGGTCTTCTGCGACAGGGCTCCGGCACCCCGGTGGACGCTCCCGTACCAGGGCAGCAGGGCCTCGACCGCCTCGGCCGCGGCGCGCGCGACGGGCGCGGTCGCGGCGTAGTCGAGGTTGGCGAAGGGCACCTTGTGCCCGTCGGGGAGCGCCACCTGGGGCGGCAGGGCAGCGAGAGTGATCACGAGGGCCTTCCGATGCTCGCGCTTGCCGAACACCGGGCGGCGTCGGCCAGGTCCTCACCCGGGGCACCCCATCGCGATGAAGGGTTGCCGGTCAGCAAGCCGGGGCTACGCGCTGACACTCATGACCTGGCGCCACCATACGCCCCTAGGCATCGCGCCGACGGAACAGGGTGACGGCGGCGGCCAGGACGGCGGCCACGAAGACCGCGAACACCGCCGCCGACGGCCACCGGCTGAACAGGCCGACCTCCGAGGCCAGCCCGCCCGACGCCTCGCCGGCCGCGCTGACCAACTGCATGCCGGCGGTGAACGGCAGGAACTTCACCACGGGGTGCAGCCAGTCCAGCGCCGGCACGTACGACAGCCGGAAGATCAGCTGTTCGACGACCATCGGCATTACCAGGATCACGGTCAGGGCGCCGGGTACGCCGCGCAGCAACTGGCCGAAGGCCACGCCGACCACCGCCCAGAGCACCGCGAGCAGCACGTAGCCGATCACCGTCACGCCCGTCAGCGCCGGCGTGTCCGCCCAGAACGGCAGCGTCGCGGCGACGTCGAGCAACACCGACACCGTCGTGACGACCAGGGCCGTCGCGCCCACGACGAGCACCTTCGCCGTGAACAGCCGGGCCCGTTGCGGCACCGTGGTCAGGGTCGGCTGGATCGTGCCGTAGCGGTACTCGTGGCCCGACGCGAACACCCCGACCACCGCCAGCAGCACCACGGCCATCGGCACCGGAGTGTTCGCGCCGCCACCGGTCACCGCGGCCGCGACCACGTCCGGCGTCGGGTCGGCGACGAGCGAGGCCACCAGGAGCGCGATCGCGACGTTGAGCACGAGCGCCGAACCGATCAGCCAGTACGTGGACCGCAAGGTGCGCAGCCGCACCCACTCGAAGCGCAGCGCGTCAGCCATGGGCCACCGCCACGTACTCCGAAGCGTCGCCGGTCGCGGTCATGAACGCCGTCTCCAGCGAGGCCGTCGTCGTGGCGAGCTCGTGCAGGCGTACGCCGTTGTCGAACGCGACGTCGCCGATCGTCACCGCGTCGGCGCCCGCGACCCGCAGGCCGCCGTCGTCGGTCGGCTCCACACTCACCCCGTCCAGCGCCCGCAGCGCGGCGGCCAGCACGGCCGACTCGGGGCTGCGGACCAGCACCGTCGACCGGGTGAACTCGCTCACGAAGCCGTCGACCTTGCCGGAGTAGATCATCGACCCGCGGCCCACCACCACGAGCTCGTCGGCCATCAGCTCCATCTCGGAGAGCAGGTGGCTGGAGACGAACACCGTGCGGCCCTCGGCGGCCAGCGCCCGCAGCACGTCGCGCAGCCAGTGGATGCCATGCGGGTCCAGACCGTTGGCCGGCTCGTCGAGGATCAGCGTGCCCGGGTCGCCGAGCAGCGCCTGGGCCAGGCCGAGCCGCTGCGCCATGCCGAGCGAGAAGCCCTTGGGCTTGCGGCGCGCGACGTCGGCGATGCCCACGAACTCGAGCACCTCGTCCACGCGCGACGCCGGGATGCCGCTGCCCGCGGCGAGCATGCGCAGATGGTTGCGGGCGGTCCGGGTCGGGTGGAACGCGCGCGCCTCCAGCACCGCGCCGATTTCCCGCATGGGGTGCCGCAACCTGGCGAACCGCCGGCCGTCGAAGAGCGTCTCGCCGGCGCCGCGGTCGAGGTCGAGCATCAGTCGCATGGTCGTCGACTTGCCGGCGCCGTTGGGGCCGAGGAAGCCGGTGACCAGGCCAGGGCGGACCTCGAACGAGAGGTCGTCGACGGCGACCTTCGCGCCGTACCGCTTGCCCAGATGGGTAGCCAGGATCATGCGTGCAGGATCGCCCAGGGTTGCTGTGTCTGCGCTGAGAGCCCACAGTGGTGCCGTGAGACGTGCCCTGGCCGCGCTGACCGTCGCGGCGTTCGTCACCCTCGTGGTCGACGTCGTCGCCGGACACCGGTCGGCGGTGTCCCTCGGGCCGGCGGTCGCCTTCGTGCTCGCCGCGACGTTCGGCTTCGGACGCGTCGAGAAGAGCAGCAGGATCTGGCCGCGGTACGCGTACATCGTGGCGCTCTTCCTGCTCGGGGGTGCCGTCTTCGCCACCTCAGGTGGCTATGTGGGCTCCGCCCTGCTGCTGGTCGTGCTGGTGAGCCAGACCACGCTGCTGCTGCCCGTGCCGGCGGTGGTCGTCGTGGTCGCGCTGGTGCCGTTCTTCCACGCCGGCATGGCCTTCGCCGAGGGCCTGCGCGAGGGCCTGGGCCTGCTCGCCGCCGCCGTGTTCGCGGCGGTGCTGACCAAGCTGCTGCTGCGGGAACAGGAGGCGAGGACCAAGCTCCGGGAGTACGCGGTGCAGGTGGAGGAGCTCGCCGCCGTGCGGGAGCGCAACCGGGTGGCCCGCGACATCCACGACGGCCTCGGGCACTCCCTGACCGTGGTCCAGATGCAGATCAAGGCGGCCCGCGCGGTGCTGGCGGCCCAGCCCGACCGGGCCGACGAGGTGCTGGCCAAGGCCCAGGACCAGGCCGAGGAGGCGCTGCGCGAGGTACGCCGCTCGGTGGGGGCGCTGCGCGAGCGCCAGCCGGCGGTGCCGTTGCCGGAGGCGCTGAAGGCACTGGCCGCGGAGACGTCGGCCGCCGGCGTGCCGACCGGTCTCGACGTCACCGGCCCGGTGCGCGCGCTGCCGGCCGACGCCGAGGAGGCCCTGTTCCGGGCCGTCCAGGAGGGCCTGACCAACGTGCGCAAGCACGCCCGCGCGCGACAGGCCGCGGTGACGCTGGACTACTCTCGGCCGGCGGAGGTGCGGGTCGAGGTGCGTGACGACGGTGCCGGCACGGCCGCCGGGAGCGACGGCTTCGGCCTGCTCGGCCTGCGGGAGCGAGCGGCGCACCTGGGTGGCCGGACCAGCCTGGAATCGGTGCCGGGCCAGGGTTCGACGCTGTGGGTCGAGGTGCCCGGATGAGCGTCCGGGTGCTGCTCGTCGACGACCAGGCACTGTTCCGGGAGGCGCTGGCGATGCTGCTGGGCGTACACCCGGACATCGAGGTAGTCGGTGAGGCCGGCGACGGCGCGCGGGCCCTCGCCGCGGTGACCACGACGCGGCCCGACGTGGTGCTGATGGACCTGCGGATGCCGGTGCTGGACGGGGTCGCCGCTACCAGGCGCCTGCGGGCCGAGCATCCCGGCGTACAGGTGATCGCGCTGACCACGTTCGACGACGACGAGGACGTCTTCGCGGCCCTGCGCGCCGGGGCGCTCGGCTACCTCCTCAAGGACGTCTCGTCGGAGCGGCTGGTGGAGGCGGTGCTGGCGGCCGCCCGCGGCGAGTCGGTGCTCCAGCCGTCGGTCGCGGCCAAGCTGGTGGCCCGGATCGCCGCGGAGCCCGCGGCCCCGGCCCCGTTGTCCGTGTCGTTGTCCGAGCGGGAGCTCGAGGTCGTCCGGCTGCTCGCCGGCGGGCGCAGCAACCGGGAGATCGCCGCCGCGCTCTTCCTGGCCGAGGGCACGGTCAAGAACCACGTCACCAACGTGCTCGGCAAGCTCGACGCCCGGGACCGCACGCAGGCCGCCCTGCGGGCGCGGGAGCTCGGCCTGCTCTGAGGGGTCACATGACCCCGGTCATGACCTTCGGCACCTGCGCCCGCGGGTAGCGCGCCGGGAGGATCGTCCACATGACAACGACGACGCACAGCACCCGCCGGGGCCACCTCCGCTTCGCCCTCCACTACCTCGAGATGGTCGTCTCGATGCTGGTCGGCATGTTCGCCCTGGGTCCACTGTGGTCCATGGCGCTGCCCGGCCTGGCCGACCACGCCGCCGCCGACGCCCTGGTGATGGCCACCAACATGTCCATCGGCATGGCGGGCTGGATGGCGATCCGGCGCCACTCGTGGCCGCGGATCGCGGAGATGGTCGCCGCGATGTACGCGCCCTTCGTCGTCCTCCTGGTGCCGTACTGGCTGGGCGCACTCTCCGGGCACGGCCTGATGATGGGCGGCCACGTGCTGATGTTCGTGACGATGCTCGCCGCGATGGTGTGGCGCCGCGCGGACTACTACCACCACCACTGACCGGGCGTCGGGGCGGCCCGCCGGACCCCGTCGGGTCGGGGCCGGCGGGCCTTTCCTCAGCGGCCGACGCTGGACCGCAGCGCCGCCCGTAGGTTCTCTGCCGCGTCAGCGGGCTGGAGGTAGCCGGCGACGACGTTGCGGACGTCGGTGGCGACCACGCGCGCGACGTAACCCAGGTGCGTGCGGTAGAGACCGTCCAGTGTGGCCTCGTCGAACGGTTGGTGCGTGCCGAACAGGAAGCAGAACGACTCGCCCGCGTTGTCGCCGGTGTTCAGGGCCGTCGGGACGTCCACCTGGGACAGTCGGATGCCGCCCCGGGCCAGGCCCAGCTCGTCGCGGGCCTTGGTGCCGTCCGGGTTGAACGCGATCGGCTCCGCCGTCGGCGGCGGCGTGCCGCGGCGCACCCAGCGCTCCAGGTGTGCGTACGCCGCCGCCGTCACGTGCTGCACCGGGACCTGGCTGAACGGGGGCTGCGCGCAGGTGTAGACCGGCGCCGCGCCGAGGTCGCGCACCTGGATCGGTGCCCGGTAGACCTGGCCGTTGGAGCCGCTGTGCGCACCGCCGGCCACCTCCCACCGACGGAACTGGTTGGTGTCGGCCGGGCGCGCCGGCGTGCGCACGTCGGTCTCCGACAGCACCTGGAACACCGGCTCCGGACCGACGCGGGTCGGTGCCGAGCCGACGATGAAGCCGTAACCCGCGTACACCGGGCGCACCTGGGGCAGCACCTTGTCGTAGTAGACCGTCATCCGGGACGCCGACTGCGACGCCCCGATGGCCAGGACCGTGCGGGCCGTCAGCCGGCCGAGCGGGGAGACGCCGCGCGGGTCCGCGATCGCCTTGCCGGCCTGGGCGAAGATGTCGTACGACAGCTCGTCGCCCACCAAGGTTCTGGCGCCGGTGACGTCGAGCGTGCCGTAGCGGGTCGGGCTCCAGCCGCGGAGCTGGTCGACGCCGACCCGTTGCGCGGAGACGCCGACCCAGGCGTGCCCGGCGCGGATGGTCGCCTCCGCGTTCCACAGCGCGTCGAGGTCGTAGCCGGCGGTGACGTTCTGCCACTCGACCAGGACCGTGCCGCTGAACCGGCGGGCGTCGGCGGGTCGGCGGACCACCAGGCGCGTCCGGTACGGCACGTCGGTGGCCACCTGGTTGCCCAGGGTGTCCCAGCCGTCGGCGGCGCCGGAGAGGTAGAACTCCTGCTCCACGTAGCCGTGCCGGGCCAGGTCGAAGGGCGTCGAGAAGAAGGGGTACGTGTCGGCGAGCTCGGACGACTTCGGGTCGCCGGGCGCGGTGCCGGGAATCGGCCCCTGCACGGTGGGGCGAGCGACCGGTGCGGGGCCGGCCTGGGCCGGGGTCGCGGACAGCAGCGAGGCGAGCAGTCCGGCGGCGAGCGCGGCACGGCTCCAGAGACGGGTCATGTCGGCGAGCTCCTTCACGACGACGGTCCTGCGCCGCACCATAAGTGGTCGTCGATGCGTGCTGCTACCGGTCGCGGAGAAGCTGAGATGGCCGTCTCAGCAGGCCTCGAGCACCGCCCGGGCGGCCCGTTCGGTGGTGCCCGGGTCGGCCTGGTGACCGCCGAGCAGCTCGGCGTACAGGGCGGACTCGATGATCCGGACGTAGAGGTACGCGGCGCCGTCGAGGTCGCCGGGCGACCAGGCGGGATCGGTCGCCGCGGCCAGGATGCCCCGCTGCGCCGCGACCACCCGGGCGTGCACTCCCCCGGCCGGCGTGAACAGCACGCGGGCGGCCGTGGCGGGCTCCGCGGCCAGGAACGCCAGGAACGGCTCGGCCCGCCTGACCTGGTCGGCGAACCGGCGGGTGGTCTCCAGGACGCCGTCGAGGCCGGAGCTGGTGGTCTCGGCGTGGGCGCGGGCCAACATCCGGTCGGCGAGCCGCCAGAGCACCTCGCCGAGCAGCGGGTCGCGGCCGTGCACCACGCGGTAGAGGGTGGCGCGGCTGACCGAGAGGCTGCCGGCCAGGCCGTCCATGTCCACAGTGCCGTGCCGCAGGAAGAAGGCGCAGCCGCCCCGCACGACCCGTTCCTGGCTGACCACCCGCATGCGGGTGACGATAGCCCCGGCGAATGTCAGACGTCGATATCCGTGGCGGCGCCGATCGGGAGCCACCGCACGCTCTCGCGCACGGCCGGCGGCGCGGCGGAGAACGCCCGCTCGATCGCCGGTCGCGGCTCCTGGAAATGGCTCCAGCCCTCGTAGTGCACCGGGATCGCGGTGTGCGGGCGGACGAGCTCGCACAGCTCGACCGCACGGCGGGCGGTCAGCGAGTAGCGCAGCGGGCCGGTGATCGGGAACCGCACGCCGCCGAGGTGCAGCACGGCGGTGCCGACCGGGACGCGGCCGGCGACCTCGCGCACGCCGCCGTAGAGCACGGTGTCGCCGGTGAACCAGAGCGCGCCGTGCCGCTGCCCCTCCCACGCCAGGGCGAAGCCGATCACGTCGCCGACCAGCGGGCCGCTCAGCGGCGGACCGTGCCGGCAGGGCGTCGCGGTGACCTCGATGCTCGGCCTTCCGGGCCGCGACAGGGTGAGCGTCTGCCACGGGCGCAGCCCCTGGGCCCGGTGGCCGAGCCGGCGCGCCCCGGAGACCGTGGTGACGATGTCGTCCGCCAGCGGCAGCAGCGAGCGCCCGGCGTCGTCGAGGTTGTCGGCGTGGTGGTCGTGGGTCAGCAGCACCGCGTCGATCGGGCCGAGCGCGTCGACCGCCACCGCCGGGCCGGTCAGCTTGCGCGACGAGGTGCCCAGGCCGAACCCGTACCGCCGGCCGGGCGGGTCGAAGGTCGGGTCCGTGAGCAGCCGCCAGCCGGCGACCTCGACCAGGGTGGTCGGGCCGCCGACGTGCGTCAGCCGGGCCTGGGTCACTTGGCGTGATCGAGCGCCCAGTCGAGGGCGTAGTCGGCGATCTCCTGCCAGCCGTCCTGCGAGGGCAGCAGGTGCGCCTTGCCCTCGTACAACCGCACCTCGGTGATCGTGTTGCCCTTGTAGTGCGCGGCGTTCGACTTCTGCACGCTGGGCGGCATGATGTGGTCCTCGGAGCCGGAGATGAACAGCAGCGGCGCCCGGTCGGCGTTGTGGTAGTTGACCGCGATGTCCTGCGGGCCGGGCATCAGGTTGGCCAGCACGCTGTTCCACAGGATGCCGCCCGAGGCCGGGATCGCGTAGCGCTCGTAGAGCGCCCGGGCCCGGTCCTCGGGGAAGTTGTTGGTGAACGCGTAGTTCCACTGGTCGAAGTCGAAGCCGACCGCGCGGTGCCGGTTGGCCGGGTTCTTCAGCACCGGGAACGTCGACTTGATCTGCGAGAGCGGGATGACGTTGACGCCCTCGGTCGGCGCCGAGTTGAGCACCACGGCCGACGCGCCATAGCCGCGGTCGAGCAGCACCTGGGTGAACGCGCCGCCGGCCGAGTGGCCCATCAGGATCGGCGGCTTCGGCAGGGCCCCGACCACCGCGGACAGGTGCTCGATGACCTGCGGGGCGGTCAGGGAGGCGATCGGTGAGGGGTCGGCGTTGAGCGCCTCGACCTCGACCTCGAAGCCGGGGTAGGCGGGCGTGAGGACCGTGAAGCCCTTCGCCTCGTAATGCGCCTTCCACTCTTCCCAACTGCGCGGTGTCACCCAGAAACCGTGGATCAGGACAATCGTGTCTGGCTTTTCGGTCATGAGGCATGATCGCACCCCCACACCGTGCGTGGCCTCAGCCGAACGCACTGCAAACTTCCTGCACATGCCAAAGCATTGACGAGCATGGTTGTAAACGCCTACCTTTCCCGGCAGGAAAGCGCTTACCTATAGCTAACTCAGCATGCCGGCGACCAGCCCCGCCGGCTGATCGGCAATGGAGGTCCTTTCCCCATGCGACATTCCGCTCCCGCGCGCCGCGTACGCGCGCTGCTGGCAGGCGCCCTTGGCCTGCTCGCGGCCGTCGCGGTCACGCAGGTGGTGGCCGCACCCGCGCAAGCGGCCACCATCGACACCGGTGCCTACTACGTGATCGTCTCCCGGCACAGCGGCAAGGCGATCGATCTCTACAACTTCAACACGGCCGACGGCGCGCCCATCGTGCAGTGGGCCCGCAACAACAACAACGCCCAGCAGTGGCAGTTCGTCGACGCCGGCAGCGGCTATTACAAGCTGCGCTCCCGGCACAGCGGCAAGGTCCTGGAGCTGCCGAACGCCAACGACGGCACGCAACTCGTCGCGAACTCCGACAACGGCACCACGCGTCAGCACTTCGCCGTCCGCGACACCGACAGCGGCTTCGTCAAACTGCTCAACCGGCACAGCGGCAAGGCGCTCGACATCTGGGAATGGTCGACGGCCGACGGCGGCATCATCTCCCAGTACGCGGACCTCGGCGGCTGGAACCAGCAGTGGCAGCTCGCCGTGGTCGGCAGCGGCGGAGGCGGCGGAGGCGGCACCCCGCAGACCGGCCTGGTCGGCTGGGCCACCCAGGGTGGCGGCACCAGCGGCGGCGGCAGCGCGTCCGCGACCACGGTGACGAGCTCGTCGGCGCTGTCCAGCGCCGTCTCCGGCTCGACCGCCCGGGTCGTCCGCGTCTCCGGCACCATCTCCTGCTCCGGCATGATCACCGTCGGGTCGAACAAGACGATCCTCGGCAACTCCGGTGCGACGATCGCCGGCTGCGGACTCAACGTGTCCAACGCCAGCAACGTGATCATCCGCAACATCTCGTTCCGGGACTGGGACGACGACGCGATCAACGTCCAGTACTCGACGCGGGTCTGGATCGACCACAACAGCTTCACCAACGGGTACGACGGCGCGGTCGACGTCAAACGGGCCAGCGACTACGTGACCGTCTCCTGGAACCGGGTGTACGGCCACGACAAGTCCATGCTGCTCGGCCACAGCGACGACAACGCCGGTGAGGACCGGGGCCACCTGCGGGTGACGTACCACCACAACTGGTTCGACGGCTCCGGCACCCGCCACCCGCGGGTCCGGTTCGGCAACCCGGTGCACGTCTACAACAACTACTACCGCGGCAACGAGTACGGCGTCGCGTCCACCATGGGCGCGGGTGTGCTGGTCGAGGGCAACTACTTCGAGAGCGTCGACGAGCCCACGCTCGTCGGGTACGCGGACTCGGACGACGGCGCGATCCTCCAGCGCAACAACTACTTCACCGGCTCCGGCACCCCGGAGAGCGGTGGCGGTAGCGTCTCCGGCGTTCCCTACTCGTACCAGCTCGACAGCGCCAGCGGCGTCAAGGCGAGCGTCTCGGCCGGCGCGGGCGCCGGCCGGATCAGTGTCTGACCAGCCATGATTACCCGGCGCGGCGGCCGACTCGCCGCCGCGCCGGCGTGCGCTACGTTCGCCCTTGTGACCACGACCACTGCGGAGGAGTCGACGGAGCGCACCGTCAACGGCCTCGAACGCGCCCTCGACGTGCTGCTGCTGTTCGCCCGCTCCCCCGAGCCGAGCCTCGGCGTCACCGAGATCGGCCGCCGGCTCGGCCTGTCGAAGGCCGTCGTGCACCGCATCCTGACCACCCTGTGCAGCCGGCAGCTCGTGGTCGCCGACGAGACCAGCCGCCGCTACGGCCTGGGCCCCGCCTCGCTGGCCCTCGGCCGCGCGTTCCTCGACCGGGTCGACGTGCGCGACCTGGCCCGCGAGCCCATGCGCCGGCTCAGCGCCGCCACGAACGAGACCTCGACGCTGTCGATCCGCGTCCGCGACAGCCGCGTCTACCTCGACCAGGTGACGCCGGCCCGCGACGTGAAGATGGAGGTGCGGATCGGCGAGCCGTTCCCGCTGCACGCGGGCAGCTCGTCGAAGGCGTTCCTGGCCTTCCTGCCCGATGAGCAGCGCGACGCGTATCTCGGCTCGGGCCTGCTGCCCGCGCTGACCGACCACACGGTGGTCGACCCGACCTTCCTGCGCGACGAGCTGCGGGTGATCCGCGAGCGTGGCTACGCGGCGTCGTTCGGCGAGCGCCAGACCGGCGCGGCGTCGGTCGCGGCGCCGGTGTTCGACCACGAGGGCCGGCCGGTGGCGGTGATCAGCGTCTGCGGCCCGGTAGAGCGCATCCGCACCCGCGTCGACGAGCTGGCCCGCATCCTGCTGGCCGAGACCGCGTCGCTGTCGGCGCGGCTGGGCGCCTAAGGCTTGGCGGCCTCGGCCGAGTGCCAGAGCACGGCCCGGTTGATCCGGTCCGGGTAGCGCGAAACCATCGCGTCGTAGAGCGCCTGGGCGTCCGAGGTGCGGCGCACGGCCTCGACCCAGTCACGCAGGTAGTCGCGGGTCGCGTCGACGTCGGTCGGGCGGTCGTCGGCATCGGCGCGCTTGTGCCCGGCCACCACCGCCCGCGGCCGCAGGCCGGCCACCGTGTCCAGGGCGTCGAACCAGCCGTCGAGCCCGTCCCGGCCGGCCTCGGCCAGGTAGAGGTGCACGTCGTTGTAGACGCTGTCGCCGGCCACGACCAGCCCGATCGACGGCGCGTGCAGCGCGGTGGTGTGGTCGGTGTCGCTGTGCCCGAGCGCGACGGCGTGCAGCTCCTGGCCCTCCAGCTCGATGGTGTCGCCGTCGAGCGGCTCGGCGATCACCGGGTCGCCGATCTGGTCCGGGAACGCCGCCCGCCAGAACCCGTCGAGCAGGTCCGGCTCGACCTGCTCGGCCATCACGTCGACCACCTCCGAGGTGGCCACCAGCCGGGCGTCCGGGAACCGGTCGAGCACGGCGGCGGCGCCGAAGAAGTGGTCACCGTGGCCGTGCGTGACGTAGATGGTGGTCAGCTCCTTGCCCGACTCCTCGACCCAGTCGGCCAGGTCGTAGCCCTCCCGGTCGGTCAGCAGCGCGTCGACGAGCACCGCGTCCCGGTCACCGTGGATCAGCGTCGCGCTGGTCGGAGACCACATCTCCGCCGTCTCACCGGCGGGCAGGTCATCAGAAACCACGGGTTTACCAGGAGCGACGTAGGTCTCGTACACAAGTGGTGCCATGAACCCCAGACTCGCACCGATCCCGGCGGGTCGGGGCGGAATCAGGGCACGCGGGAGTCGTGATTGTGGGCCGCCATCCAGCGCTCTTCCGGGCTCAGCCGCGACCAGGGCACGAGGGTGACGAACGTGCGGTGCTCGCCCACCGGGCACCACTGGAACCGCACCGGGCCGAGGCGGATGGCCTTGAGCGACACGCCCGGCACCCAGACGGTGGTGAACACGTGCCCGTCACGGCAGCGGACCGGCACCTCGAACCGCTCGGCATCGAGCCCGCCGCGCCGGGCGATCAACACGCCGCCGATCGCGATGGCACCGACCGACACCGCCAGCAGGAAAACCAGGACCTGGGTCTCGTTCATCCCGTACGCCTCCTCCGCCGCCCTGACAATGCCACGGCCGGGGCCTGTCCGACTAGCCGCGAAGGATCACGTCGGAGGCGTGGAACGGAACGTAGTGGTCGAAGAACAGGCTGGTCAGCAGCTCCGCCCGGCCGCCGGCCCGGAACGCGGTCAGCAGCGCCGTCAGGCCGTCCTCGACCGCGTAGACGGACAGGCCCAGCTCGCGGGCGATCTGCCGCGTGTCGCGGCCCCGGGCGACCGCGCCGAGGACCGTGCCGTGCCACGGCTGCAGGCCGCGGGCCTGCACGACGAAGGCGCTGATCTCGTGCGGGCGGATGCGGCCGACGCTCACCGCGATCGCGCTGTCCAGGTCGACGGCGTGGAACGCCAGCCAGCGCCCGCCGGACGTGTCGACGAGCCCCGTGCGCCGGCCCTTCGCGACGGCCGTGCCGACCCGGTCGAGCTCCCCCGCGTCGAGCACGCCGCGGGCGGAGGCCGTCACGTCGAGCAGGCGGCCGTCGGGTGACAGGGTGAGGCGGCCCGAGTCGGAGTCGGGCGCGGCCGTGGCCGGAGCAGGCGCCGGGGCGAGGTCGGCGCGGCGGGTCCGCCGCTGGCGGGGCAGCCGGAACCGCGAGACCCGCGGGGCCGGTTCGGCGGGGCCAGGCGACGGCGTCGGAGGAGGCGGCGGTGGCAGCTCGCGGCCACGGGCGAGGGCGTTGTGCAGGGCCGCGCCGAGCAGGCGGCCGGCGGGCGCCACCTGGGCGACGTCCGCGCTGGTGAACCGGCCACCGGCGCGGTAAGCGAACAGTGCTCCCCACGTGCCGTCCGCGTCGTGGAAGGACGCCCGGAGCTCGTCGGTGAAGCCGCGCGGCAGCAGGACGCCCCGGAACCTCGGGCTCAACGCCGGGTCGCCGTGGGTGGCCGCGTCCAGCGTGCCGACCCGCTGGTCGCCGGCCAGGTCGACCAGCCGGAGCACGTCGTCCTGGCCGTACTCGTTGGCGAACAGCTCGCGTTCCAGCGACTCGTCGTGCGGCCCGCCGTCGACCACGCAGGCCGCCCACATCAGCGTCACCGGGTCGAGCACCGCCCAGATCGCCAGGTCGAACCCGACGGTCTCGCGGAGCATCGCGCTGGCCTGGCGGCGCAGGTCGACGTGGTCGAGCGCGACGTCGAGGTCGGCGCCCACCCGCTTGGCGAAGGGTCCGGTGCGCGGTCGCCCACCGGTCACGGCGCGCGGCGGGCGGCGGTCGGCGGTCGTGCCCGGGCCGGGCGCAGCCTCCTCCTCGTCGTCGTCCGGCTCGTCGTCGTCGACGCCGTCCAGCGGGACGTGGACGCCGGCGGCGCGGGCCAGCGTCACGGTCACCTCGCGGCTGACGGGGCGGGCGTCCGGCTCCTTGTCCAGGCAGCGCAGCAGCAGCTCGCGGACCACCGGCGGCACGCCGGGCAGCTTCGGCAACGGGTCGGGCTCCAGGTAGACGTGCGCCTCGAGCATCTGCGTGCTGGTCTCGGCGGTCCACGGCAACCGGCCGGCGAGCAGGCGGTAGAGCAGGAGGGCGAGCGCGTACACGTCGGTCGCGGCGACCACCGGCCGCCCGTCGAGCCGTTCCGGGGCGAGGTACGCGGGGGTGCCGAGGACCAGCTCACCCGCCGCGGCATCGTAGGCCCCGGCCACGGCGGCGAGCCCGAAGTCGACGACCTTGGCGCCGCCGGCGGGCAGCATCACGTTGCCGGGCTTGACGTCCCGGTGGACCACGTCGCGAGCGTGCGCGGCCGCGAGGGCGGAGGCCACCTCGGCGCAGATCCGCAGCGCCGGTTCGACGCCGATCGGGCCGCGCTTGAGCCGCTGCTCCAGCGACCGGCCGTGCAGGAGCTCCATCACCACGAACGGCAGCGGATCGCCGGGGCCGGTCGTCTCGCCGTAGTCGTAGACGCTCGCGATGTGCGGATGGCTGAGCCGCCCCGCCGCGCGGGCCTCCGCCAGGATCCGGCGGCGGAACTCGGCGTCGCGGGCGAACTGCGGCGCCAGCAGCTTGACCGCGACGTCCCGATCGAGGACCTGGTCGTACGCCTGCCAGACGACGCCCATGCCGCCGGCGCCGAGCCGGCGGGTGAGCCGGTAGCGCGCGCTGAGCGTCTCGTCCCGCACTGTGCCGAATCCTCCCTCCGATTTAAGCAAGACCTAACCGCCGGCTAAGCCGGTCCTAGGTGGATCCATAGGCGTGTCAAGTACCGTCGGCAGGACTTCACACGGGGCCAAGGAAGGAACCGAGCGAATCGGAGTGGTGCAGTGGCGACGACCGTCTTCGCCATCCACGCCAACGCGGCGACACACCTCATGATCAGCCGGGCGGTGGCCTCCGTGGCCAACACCGAGCTGACCGGCCGCACCGCCTCGGCGGTCGAGGCGCAGCGGGTGGTCGAGTCCCTCGCACCGGACCTTGTCACCGTCGATCTCCGCCTGCCCGACGGCGACGGGATCGCGTTGGCCGAACGCCTGCGCACCACCCGGCCGCACCTGCCGGTGCTGGTGGTCGGCGCGGCCACGCACCGGCTGCTCGAACGGGCCCTGACCGCCGGCGTCGCCGCGTACGTGTCGCGCGAGGCCGGTGCCGTCGAGGTCGCGGCGGCCATCCGCGCGTGCCTGTCCGGCGGCGGCAGCTACTCGGCACACACCCTGAACGCCGCGCTCCGCCAGCACCGCACGACCGGGCTGAGCCGCCGCGAGCGCGAGGTGTACGACCTGCTCCGGGCGGGCCTGACCCCCGCCGTCGTGGCCGACGAGCTGGGCCTGGGCGAGTCGACGGTGCGCACCTACGTCGCCCGGGTCCGCGCCAAGACCGCCGGCGGCGGCGACCTGCCGCAGGCCGGCTGACTCAGCCACCGAACGCCCGCAAGATCTTGATCGCGGCCGGACCGATCACGACCACGAACAGCGCCGGAAAGATGCAGAACACCATCGGGAAGAGGATCTTCACCGGCACCTTCTGCGCCGCCTCCTCCGCCCGCTGCCGGCGCCGGGTCCGCATCTCGGCGGACTGCTGGCGCAGCACCTGACCCATCGGAATGCCCAGCGTCGTCGCCTGCACGACCGCCGACGCGAAGGCCCGCAGCTCGGTGACGGTGGTGCGGGCCGCCATCTCGCGCAGGGCGTCGACCCGTGCCCGTCCGATCTGCATCTCGTGCAGGACCCGGGCGAACTCGCCGACCATCGGCCCGCGCCCGTTGCGCACGACCTGCGCCAGCGCCGCCTCGAAGCCGAGCCCGGCCTCGACGGTGACGACCAGGGTGTCCAGGACGTCGGGCAGCGTGCGCCGGACCGAGTCCTGCCGCTCCTGCGCGAGATGCAGCACGAGCAGGGTCGGCGCGGCATAGCCGGCGGCGGCGCCCACCAGCGTCCACACCGGCCACCCCAGCGGCGGCGCGGCGAGCACGGCCAGCGCCAGCCCGCCGGCGGCGCCCACGACCACCAGCAGGCCCTGGTACGCGATCACCTTGGGCACGTTGAGCCAGCCCGGGTTGCCGGCCTGGTCGAGCTGGCGGGACAGCCAGGCGGACACGCCGCCGCGACCCAACGCGTGGCCGAGCGCGTACGCCGCGGGTGGCAGCCCCCCACGGTCGTCGGCCGGCAGCGCGGCCTGCGCACCGGGCACCCGGTAGCCCCGGTCGGCCGTGTCGACGGTGCGGGTGACGGCCGCGTGCGGACGGCCGCCGACCACCGTGACCGCGGCGACCGCCAACGCGGCGGTGATCGCGAGCAACCCGATGACCAGCAGCATGCTCAGACCTCGACCTTCAGCCAGCGGGACATCCAGAACGCGCCGAGCACCATCAGCAGACCCGCGCAGACGAGCATGACCAGCCCCGCCGTCGTGGTCCACAGCACGCTCAGGTAGTCGCGGCTGACCAGGAACATCCAGGCGCCGATCGCGACCGGCAGACCCAGCAGGAGGTACGCGGACAGCCGTCCCTCGGCCGACAGTGCCCGCACGTGACGGCGCAGCCGGGCGCGCTCCCGGATCGTGTCCACCGTGGTCTCCAGCGTCTCGGCGAGGTTGCCGCCGGTCTCGTGCTGGATCCGGATCGCGATCACCGCCCAGGCCAGGTCCTGGTTTCCGGCCCGTTCGGCCGCCCGGTCCAGCGAGTCCGCCAGGTCGGCGCCCAGCCGCACCTCGGCCATCGCGCGGCCGAGCTCGACCGCCAGCGGCCCGGGTGGGGCGTCCCGCACCACCGCGTCCAGCGACTGGGTCAGCGAGAACCCCGAGCGCAGCGAGCTCACGATCAGTTGGAGCGCGTCCGGGAGCTGGTCGGCGAACGACTGCCGGCGCCGGCCCTCGCGAATCCGGGGGTAGAGCGCCGTCACCAGCGCGCCGAGCAGGCCGCCGAGCACGATGCCCCACGCTCCGGCCAACGGACCGAGGACGGCGATGCCGACAGCCACCGCGGCCAGTCGGATCTTCCAGCCCGGCCCCAGCACCGGACGGGCGTCGTCCGGCCGCTGCTCCTGGCCGGTCGCCCGGGCGACCCGGCCGGACAGGTTCGACACGGTGCCCGCGAAGCCGGCGGCGGACATGACCGGCACGCCGCCGCCCTGGCCGGCCAGCCGGAACCGTTGGACCTGGTCGAGCCGGCGCTGCCGCCGGGTGCCGCCGACGCCGAAGACCACGAGCAGCAGCGCCACCAGCAGCACGGCGAAGACGAGGACGCCGAGCACGCCGCTGCCCAGCCGGGGCAGCCGCCAACCCGGGCGGACGCTGCCGGCCTCGGCGGGCGCGGCCACGGCCGGGGCGAACCGCACCTTGACGTCGGCGGTGCGCCGGGCGGCGCCGGCGCCGGTGCTGACCCGCAGCGACGTCGCGGCACCGGCGAGCTCGGCCGGCACGGCCACGGTGATGGTGAACAGCGCCGGCAGCGCGGCGGCCGACCGGAGCGTCTCTGCCAGCGTGCCGTCGGTCGCGGACCGGGCCTCGCCTCCGGTGGCGGCGGCGAGCTCGCGCAGGCCGGCGCCGGCCGGGCCGAGGGTGACCACGTCGAGGCGCTGGCCCGCCCGGGCCAGGGCGTCCGCGGCGCCGGGATCGACCGCGCCGGTCGCGGCCTCGGCGTCGAGCAGCAGCAGCCGTCGCTCGCCCGCTCTGGGCGCCAGCGCCGCCGCGGTGCGCAGCGCGGTCAGGGGACCCGGGCCGGCCTCGGCCCGCAGGCGGTCGAGGCCGGCCCGGAAGGCGGCCCGGTCCCGGGTCGGGGACACCGTCACCACGGTCGGGTCGGTCGCGGCAACAAGGCCGAGCGCGACGTCGTCCGGCACGCTGCCGGCCAGCGCGGCCACCGCGGACCGGGCGGTGTCCAGCGTCTCCGGACCTGCGTCGACCACGACGGTCAGGGTCCGGGCCGGCGTCGCTCCGGCCGCGACGCCGGCCCGGACGGTGGCGGGCAGCGCGTAGCCGTCGCGGGAGACCGTGACGGCCGGAGTCCGCCCGCCCGGCAACGCTGCCACGAGGCGCACCTGTCCCGGACGCACGTCCGCCACCGAGACGGGCAGGGCGCCGTCCGCGTGCGCCGCCGGACCGGTCAGCAGGCTCGCCGCGAGCCCGCCGGCGACGGCGGCCAGCGCCCGCCGGGTCACCACGGTGGACTCTCGAACAGGCCGGCGGGCAACGGGATTCCGCTGTCGGCCAGGGTGTCGAGGAACTTCGGTCGCAGGCCGGTCCAGCACAGCGTCCCGCGATGGCGGCCGTGCTCGTCGAGGCCGGCCCGGTGGTCGAAGACGAACAGGTCCTGCAACGTGACGACCTCGCCCTCCATGCCGATCACCTCGGAGACGTGGGTGACCCGCCGCGAGCCGTCGCGCAGGCGGTCCTGGTGCAGGATCAGGTCGACGGCGGAGGCGAGCTGCTCGCGGATCGCCCGCACCGGCAGGTCCAGGCCCGCCATCATGGCCATCGTCTCCAGCCTCGCGATCGAGTCCCGCGGCGCGTTGGCGTGCACCGTGGTCAGCGATCCGTTGTGACCGGTGTTCATGGCCTGGAGCAGGTCGAGCGCGGCGCCGTCGCGGACCTCGCCGATGACGATCCGGTCCGGACGCATCCGCAGCGAGTTGCGGACCAGGTCCCGGATGGTGATCTCGCCCCGGCCCTCGATGTTCGGTGGACGCGCCTCCAGCCGCAGCACGTGGTCCTGGCGAAGCTGAAGCTCGGCCGCGTCCTCGATGGTGACGATCCGCTCGTTGGGTGGGATGAAGCCGGACAGCACGTTGAGGGTCGTCGTCTTCCCGGACCCCGTGCCGCCGCTGATCACGACGTCCAGGCGGCCGCGCACGCAGGCGTACAACAGCTGGGCCACCTCCTGGGTGACCGTGCCGAACCCGATCAGGTCGTCCACCGTGAACGCCTCGCGGGCGAACTTGCGGATGGTCAGCATCGAGCCGTCCAGCGCGATGGGCGGCAGAACGACGTTGACCCGGCTGCCGTCCGGCAGGCGGGCGTCCACCATCGGGCTCGCCTCGTCCACGCGCCGGCCCACCCGCCGCACGATCCGGTCGATGACCCGGCGCAGGTGGTCCTCGTCGACGAACGAGGCGTCGACGTGGTGGATCTGCCCGAACCGCTCGACGAAGATCCGGTTGGGGCCGTTCACCATGATCTCGGTGATGTCTGGGTCGCGGAGCAGGGGCTCGATCGGCCCGTGACCGAGGATCTCGTCGATCAGCTCGGCGGCGATCCGGGCCGGGTCGGCGACGGCGAGGGGCGAGTCGTCGCGGGCCAGCACCTCGCTGATGGTCTCGCGGACCTTCTGCTCCAGCGCCTGGTCGCCGGTGCGCTGGTCGTAGAGCTGGGGTCCCAGGATGGCCAGGAGCTCGCGGTGCACGCGCACGCGCAGGGCCGCCGCCGAGCCCACGCCCGCCCTGGTTGGCCACGCCCCGCTGTCGCCGCCGGCGTAGTGCCGCTGGGACAGCCGGTCGGTCAAGCTCATCGGCCGGCCCGCTGCCACCGGCGGCCACGGGCGCCCGCCCGCTGGGCGATCGGGCCCGCCGCGAGCTCGCGGATCGCCTTGCTGACCGGATGGCCCGGCTTCTCGACCACGATCGGCGTGCCCCGGTTGATCGAGATGGGCACGTCGCGGCTGGACGGGATCTGTCCGGTCGTGCGGGCCTGGAGCACGCGTTCGATGTCGGCGCCGGAAAGCCCCACCTTCGCGTCGCTGCGGTTGAGCACCACGAGCCGGTTGTCCTTGCCGAGGCCGAGCAGGTCGAGCATGTCCATGGCGATCCGCAGGTTCTTGAGCGCCGGCACGTCGGGCGTCGCGACGAGCACGTGGACGTCGGTGACGTCGAGCGCGGCCAGCACACCCTCGGTGAAGTGCGCCGGCGTGTCGATGACCACGTAGTCGGCCATCGTGCGGACCGCGGCCAGCACCGCGACGACGAGGTCCCGGTCGATCCGCTCGGCCTCCGTCGGCCCGACCGGTGCGAGCAGCACGTCGACGCCCGGCGCGTACGAGGTCAGCAACGCCCGGATCAGCCCGGCGTCGATCCGGTCCCGCGAGGCGACCGCGTCGGCGATGCCCCGGTCGGGCGAGAGCTGGAGCATGATGCCGACGTCGCCGAACGCGAGGTCGAGGTCGACCAGGCAGACCCTGCGCCGGCCACCCTCGGCCAGGCAGACGGCGAGGTTGGTGGCCAGGGTGGACTTCCCGCAGCCGCCCTTGGCGGAGAAGACCGTGACGATCTTCGCCTCCCCGGGCGGTGCCGCCACCGGAGCGCCGGTGAGCTGCCGGGACACCTCGAGCGACCGGCTGCAGGCCGTCCGCACGGCGGTCGTGTCGTGCGCGTCGACGGCCTCGCGCACGCCGGCCCGCAGCGCCTGCGACATCGTCTCGAGGTCCAGGCGTTCCCGGAGCAGCACCACCCCGAGTGCCGGCCGCAGCAGCCGCTGCTGTGCCGCGACTTCCAGCGCCACCGAGGCGGGTGCGCCCGGTCCTACGACGACCAGGGGCTCCCCGGGGAGGTCGGCCAGCAGCCGCCGCAGGTCGGCGACCTCGCCGACCGCGTGCACGCCGGCGCCGAGCAGGGTCGTCAGGTGCGCCGACCACTGCCGGCTCGGTTCGAAAAGGATGGTCATCTCAGCCCGCCTTCCCGAAGAGGGTCCCGTTGTCGACCCCGCGGTCGGGTCGGACGTCGGAGGAGTCGCCGAGCAGGCCGACGTTGAGCAGGCCACCCAGCGCGGTGGCGTGCGCGAGGATCTCCGCCTGCCGCTGGTCCAGCGCGAAGGTCATCGCGACGTCGCCGGTGCTGGCGGTGGCCGGCAGCGGCGCGTCGCCGACGGCGTCCTCCGCGGCGATGCCGACCGAGATCACCTCGATGTCGGTCATCAGCACCCGGGTGACGCTGTTGGTGTCGCGGCCACGCTCGAGCCCGCTGCCGGACACGTCGTCGATCTTGCCCGCGGTCAGCGGGGTGTACGTGTAGAAGATCGCGACCCGCGTGCCGGCCCGCACCGACCCGGGGCCGAACACGGCCGACTTCACCTTCGCCGAGATCGCCAGCTTGCCGTCGGGGATCGCCATCCCGGAGCTGTCGACCGCCGTGCCGAACATCGTCCGCAGCACGAGCTGTCCACGCTGGACCGGCGCGGTGGTGACCAGGGCGTCCAGGTCCGACTCGACCGCGGCCAGGGTGTCCTCGGGCAACGTGTCGGTCGGCATCCGCGTCTGCCGCAGGTAGCCACCCTCCCGGAGGGCACGGCCGTCAGTGCCGGCCGGGATCTGCTTGTCGGCGATCAGCACGGTGCGGGCCTGCTTGCCGGCGACGGCACGGGAGTCGGCCGACCTGACGTACAGCAGGACGGCGCCGGCCCCGGCCGCGGCCAGGACGACGGCGGCGAGCACCGCGATGATGCGTCGGTTCATCAGTGGTCTGTCCCCTCGTCAACCGATGAGCTCGGTGATCTGTGCGCCGAGGTTCGGCCCGCCGACCGTTCCCCCGCCGGGCACCTGCGCCCGCGTGAAATATCCGGACACGCAGCCCCCCGCGCCGCAGGCGGCCGGCGCCCGCGTCGAGCGCGAGCCGGGCAGCCGCCAGCCGGTCACGACGAAGGCCGCGACCCCCAGCACGGTGTACGCGGATCCGGCGTCGCTGACGGCGCTGAAGATCGGCACGGCCACGGCCTGCCCCGGCGGCAACGTCTCCAGGACGTTCCGGCAGCCGGCGGGCAGCTCGGTGCGCCCGGTCACCCGGAACGCCGTGGTGGTCGACACCGGCGTGCGGCAGGTGGCGTCGGAGCCGGCCACCCAGCGGAAGCCACCCGCGCCGGCGCTGCCGGCACCACGGCCACAGGCCCCGGGGTCCGTGTCCGGGTAGCCGCCGAGGGTCCGCTCGCGGGACGGGAACCGGGCGCCCCGGCCGGTCATCGCCTCCCAGTCACAGGCGGAGACGGCCAGCGCGAGGGTCCGCGCGGCCCGCGGTGGGCCCCAGGTGGCCCGGGCGCAGGCGGTGACCGCCGCACCGTCGTAGTCGTCGACCACCGCCTGCGCGAACACCGGCGGCAGCAGGGTCGAGCCGTCCGGCCGCAGGATGCTGGTGCGCACCTCGGCGTAGACGCCGGTCGCGGGCGCGGGGCGGGCACAGGCGCTCGGTGTCGGGCACGGGCTCAGCCCGCCACCGCGGCCGCACACTGCCGCGGTCGCCTCGCCGTCGGCGACGTTCTCCCGGGCGTACGCGGCCGCGGTGGCGGTCGTACCCGGTGCGCCGCAGGCGACGGCGCTGGTCGCGCAGACCCGGGCCACCTCGACGGCGGCGGCGTCGGCGCCGGTCTGGAGCTGCTTGCGCTCGACGAAGATCAGCCCGATGTCGATGACCAGCGCGCACATGCCCAGCGCCACCCCGGTCCCGAAGAGCACCGCGACGATGGCACCGACGGCGCCCCGATCGCCCCGGCGGCCGGGCCGTGTCACGAGCACGGCATGACCCCGTGGCCGGTCAGCTCGACGGTGCCGCCGGGGCCGTCGGCGCCGAACACGCGGGCGATCGCGCCCATCGGCGTCACGAACGCGAACGGGTAGGTGACGGTCACCTCCGCCGTCCGTCCGGCGCTGGCGGCGATCGGGCAGACGACGGCGTCGACGCGGGCCCCGTCACCGGCGATCTCCCGGACCCGGGCGTCGGGCCGGTCGCCGAAGGAGGCGATCCGGGCTCCCTGCTGAGCCGCTTCCGTGGCATTCATCTGGGCGTTGAGCATCCGTCCGAAGTCGACAATCCCGAATATCAGCAACAACAGGATCGGGAAGACGAGGGCCGCCTCGACGGCCGCCGCACCGCGGTCGGTCAGGCGACCGACGGTGCCCGCCCGAGGGCGGCCGGCCGAGGCCTGACCGGGGCCTACGGCGTCGCGACGCGGCACGTGTCGGTGGGTGCTACGCCCTTGCACGCCTTGTCGAACGTCCGGGCGATGGACGGGCCGAAAACCGCGAGCACCACGATCAGCGCGGTGACGATGAACCCCAGGATCAACGCGTACTCGGTCGCGCTCGCGCCACGATCACGGTTACGGCGCTCGGCGAACCGCTTGATCTTCTCGATCATGAGACAGGACTCCAAGAGATGTCGGGACACGGTCGGGGAACGCACATGAGTCTCATTCGGGAAGAGATCACTGTCATTCAGTCACCGGTCGATATCCGGCCTGGATGATCGCTGAGCGTGGCTACACGACCACCACACGATTGACCGAGGGCAACTATGGCCGGTCGGCTAGCGGAGGGCGACGAAGGTGACGGCTGCGAGGGCCGCGGCCAGCATCGCGGGGCCGAACGGCGCCGCCGAGCGACGATCAGTCCGGCCGCTGACCAGCAGTCCGATCACCAGCGGCAGGTTGACCACGGGCGCGAGCACGACCCCGGCGACCACCGCCGGCCAGCCGAACCAGCCGAGATAGAGGCCGAGCGCGGCGCCCAGCTTGACGTCGCCGAAGCCGATCTGGCCGCGCAGGACCAGGGCGAGCAGGCCGTAACCGGCCCCGCAGGCCGCGGCGGCTACCACCGCGCGCAGCAGGGCCCGGCCGTCACCCGCGAGCGCGAGCAGGGCCAGCCCGCCACCGAAGAGCACGCCGACCAGCGGGTCGGGCAACCGCAACACGAGCAGGTCGACAGCCGCCAGTGGCACCGCGAGCGCCGCCAGCAGCAGGACGGCCGGCACCACCGCCGCCGGCCCGACCGCGGCCGCCGGCACACCGCAGACCAGGGCCGTCACCGGCACCAGCAGCCAGCGGCCCGGCACCGGCGCGCGACCGCACGACGGGCACTTCCCCGACGCCAGCCACCAGCGCGGCCGGTCGGCACCGCAGTGCGGACAGCTGCGCCGCCAGGCCGGAGCGTGCGCGTCGCCCTCGGGCCAGACCACCGCGAACCGCGCGATCAGCCCGGGCAGCACCGCACCCCAGCACGCACCGAGCGTCCCGGCGACGAGCAGCGATGGCAGCGACACGGGCGCATCGTAGTCATCGACGATCGCGAAACCCAGGGGTCACCAGCCCGCGCGGATCTCCTCGACGATGTCCTGGACCGCACGGTGGTCGGTGTCGACGCACAGGTCGCCGATGCCCGCCCGGTCCAGGGCCGCGGCCTCGGCGGCGGCCCGGGCCGGCACGTCGCGCAGGAGGTCGGCGGGCTTGCCGGTCAGCTCGTCGCCGGCCAGGCCCCACGTCGGCCCTTCTCGCCGGCCGCGCATCATGATCCGCGCGGTGAGCACGTCCGGGGAGGCGCGCAGCCGGCACACCGTCAGGGTCGCGTCGGGCAGCGCGGCCCGGTAGACCGCGACGTCGTCGACGCGGCCGGCCACGACCATCCGGCGCGCACCGCGGGCGCGGAAGGTCCGCCACATCGCGGCCAGGTTGGCCGCCTTGAGCCGATGGTTGCCGCCGTTGTCGGGCCGCGCGAAGCCGATCTGCCGCAGGTCCGCGAAGGCGGTCAGCACACCGGCCTGGCAAAGCTCCTGGCGGATCCGCCAACCGACGGTCGACGTGCCGACCGCGGTCGGCCCGCACAGCAGCAGGATCTCACCCGGGCCGCCCACCGGCGCGGGCCACGGGACGGGTGCGACGGGCTCGACGGCAGGTAGATGTGCGCGCACGAGGCGCACGACCTCGGCGACCTCGAGCCCGCTGGTGTCGACGCTGGGTCCGGGCAGGAGGTCCAGTTCCACGGCGTACGAGAGGGTGTCGTCGACCCGGTCCGCCGGATTGCCCCGCACAGCCAGTCGCCGCCGCAGCTCGTCGGGCGAGGCACGCAACCGGCAGGCGATCACCGTGCCGTTCGCCAACGGCGGGGCCCCGCGCCCGGCGTCGACCACGCCCGGCACGACGACGCACCTCACCCCGGCGGCGGCGAAGTTCGCCAGCACCGCGTCGAGGTTGCGCGCCTGCATCCGATGGCGACCCGGGTCGGACGCGGGCTCCGGCGCCCACTCGTCCGGGGTGGCCGGCGCGTAGCACATCCCGAGCTGGTCGATGTCGACGAGGCCGACCGGCTCGGGAAGCTGCTCGAACAGCTCCCACCCGACCGTGGTCTTCCCGACGCCGGGCGGCCCGTAGAGCCACAGCACCAACACCGCATCCACCAACCGGTTGACGGAGATGATCGCCCGCTGGTCGATTCACCGCGCCGGGCGCGTTGACATCGTCGAACGTATGCCAGCCATCGAGATCGAGCACCTGAATAAGCGGTACGGAGCGACGGAGGCGGTGCGGGACGTCTCGTTCGCCGTCGAGCCGGCCGAGATCTTCGGGATCCTCGGGCCCAACGGCGCCGGGAAGACCACCACCGTCGAGTGTGTCGCGGCGTTGCGGACCCCGGACAGCGGCTCGATCCGTGTCCTCGGCCGCGACCCGCGCGACCGCGCACTGCGCGCGCTCGTCGGCGTGCAACTGCAGGAGAGTGGCCTGCAGGACAAGCTCACCGTCCAAGAGGCGCTCGAGCTGTACGCCGCGTGCTATCGCGAACCCGCCGACTGGCGCGCCCTCGCCGCCGGCCTGGGACTCACCGACCGGCTCGGCACCCGCTACGCCAAGCTCTCCGGCGGCCAGAAGCAGCGATTGTCGATCGCGCTCGCCCTGATCGGCGACCCGCGCCTGGTCATCCTCGACGAGCTGTCGACCGGGCTGGACCCGCGGGGCCGGCGGGACGTCTGGGCGCTGGTCGCCGGGCTGCGCGAGCGCGGGGTCACGGTCCTGCTGGTCACGCACCTGACCGAGGAGGCCGCCCGGCTGTGCGACCGGGTCGCCGTCTTCGACCGCGGCGAGATCGTCGCGTTGGACACCCCGGCCGCCCTGGCCGCCGGGCACGGCGACCTCGACAGCGCCGTCATCAGCCTGACCACGACGACCGGGGTGGAGTGAGCCGTGCTGTTCCGACTGGTCCGCACCGAGCTGAAGCTGAACCTGCGCGAGCTGATGCCCGCCTTCTTGTCCCTGTTCGCCCCCACCATCCTCGTCGCCGTTCTGGGGAGCGTTCCCCAGCTGCGCGAGCCGCGGCCCGAGCTCGACGGCGCCCGGGTGATCGACGCCTACGTCGGCATCGCGGTCGCGCTGTCGCTGGCGATGGTGGGGCTCCAGGTGATGCCGATGGCGCTCGCCTCCTACCGGGAGCGGGGCATCCTGCGCCGGCTCGCCACGACGCCGGTCTCGCCCGTCCACCTGCTGGCCGCGCAGGCGGCGGCGGTGACCGTGACGGCCACGGTGGCCACCGTGCTGGCCGTCGCGGTCGGCCGCCTCGCCTACGGCGTCGCCCTTCCCGCCCAGCCGGCCGCGTTCGTCCTCGCGTTCCTGCTCTGCCTGGGCGGCGTGTACGCGATCGGCCTGCTCGTCGCCGCGCTGGCGCCCACCGGCAAGGCCGCCAACTCGGCCGGCACGCTGCTGTTCTTCCCGATGATGTTCTTCGCCGGCCTGTGGACGCCGCGTGAGCTGTTGCCGGACCCGATCGCGCGGATCGGCGACTTCACCCCGCTCGGCGCGGGCGAGCACGCCCTCCACGACGCGATCACCGGCGGCTGGCCCAACGCGCTGTCGGTTACCGTGCTGGTGGCGTACCTCGGATGCTGCGGGCTGGCCGCCGCCCGCCTCTTCCGATGGAGCTGAGAGGGGAGCAGCCGGGATGCTGGTGATAGCGCCCTACGCGTCCCTCGCCGGCGCCACCCTGCTCGCCGTCGTCACCGGCGGCCTCGACCCGGTGGCGCTGGCGCTGGTGGCCGCCACCGCCGCCTGGCTGCTCTGGTGGGTCACGGTGCGCCAGCACGCCGGCGGCGCCTTCTTCGTCGGGCTGGTGCTGCTCTCCGGCGCGCTGGTCTGGCGCAGCCCGCTGTTCGGGTTCTTCGCGTGGACCGGCTACCTCTTCACCGTCACCGCGCTGCGGGGCCGGTGGCGGCTGGTCGGCACGGCGGCGGTCGCCGTGCTCACCGCCGCCGCGCAGGCCCGCGGCTTCGGGCCGGGCGGGTCCGAGGAGGCGTGGCTGTTCGCCGTCCTGCTGGCGTTCAACGTGCTGGTCGCGGTCGCCATGACCCACTTCGCCACGGTCAACCGCGAGCAGCAGGCGAAGCTGGCCGAGGCGCTCGCGGAGAACGCGGGACTGCACTCGCGGCTGCTGGCCCAAGCGCGCGCGGCCGGGGTGCACGACGAGCGGCAGCGCCTGGCCGGCGAGCTCCACGACGTGCTGGCGCAGGGCTTGACCGGCATCGTCACCCAGCTCGAGGCCGCCGGCGCGGCCGCGGACCGACCCGTCGACTGGCGCCGGCACGTGGACACCGCCACCCGGCTCGCCCGCGACAGCCTCACCGAGGCCCGGCGCTCGGTGCACGCCCTGGGACCGGGCCCGCTGGCCGCCACCGGGCTCCCCGCGGCACTGGGCGAGCTGGTCGAGGACTGGTCGCGGTTGACGGGCGTGCGGGCCGACCTGGTCGTGACCGGCGCCGCCGGTGCGCTGGTGCCCGAGATCGAGGCCACTTTGCTGCGCGCCGCGCAGGAGGCGCTGACCAACGTGGCCCGCCACGCGCGGGCCGGCCGGGTCGCGCTCAGCCTGTCCTACCTCGGCGACCTGGTGACGCTGGACGTGCGGGACGACGGCATCGGCTTCGACCCGCAGGCGGTCGGGGACGACGGCGGGTTCGGGCTGTCCGCGATGCGCAACCGGGTCGCCCGGGTCGCCGGGACGCTCGAGGTGGAGTCCGAGCCGGGCGACGGCACCGCGATCGCGGTCTGCGTGCCGGCCGTGCCGGTGAGCGCGGAGCAGGTCCCCGCATGATCGGCGTGCTGATCGTCGACGACCATCCGGTCGTCCGCGACGGGCTGCGCGGCATGCTCGCCGCCGACGGCCGCTTCGCGGTGGTCGGCGAGGCCGCCGACGGCCGGGAGGCGCTGGCCGTGGCCGCCACCGTCCAGCCGGACGTGGTGCTGCTCGACCTGCGGATGCCGGTGCTCGACGGCGTCTCCACCATCCGCGAGCTGCGGTCCAGCGGGTCGGCGGCCCGGGTGCTGGTGCTGACCACCTACGACACGGACACCGACGTGCTGCCGGCGATCCGGGCCGGCGCGACCGGCTACCTGCTCAAGGACACCCCGCGCGACGAGCTGTGCCGGGCGGTGCTGGCCGCGCACCAGGGCGAGTCGGTGCTGTCGCCGGCGATCGCGGGCCGGCTGATGAACCGGGTGCGCGGGGCCGGGGACGATCCGCTCACGCAGCGGGAGCTCGAGGTGCTGGCGCTGGTCGCGCAGGGCTGCGGCAACCGGGAGGCGGCCCGGCGGCTGTTCGTCAGCGAGGCGACGGTCAAGACCCACCTGCTGCACGCGTACGCGAAGCTCGGTGTCCGCGACCGCGCGGCGGCCGTGGCGAAGGCGTTCGAACGGGGGCTGCTCGGACCGGGCGACGGGCGGTAGATTCCGCTCTCGTGAGCACAGAGGCCGATCTTGACTGGGCCGCGCAGCGCCGCCGGGCGCTCGACGCCCACGCGCGCGCGCAGGCCGACCGGCGGGCGCGCGAGGCGGAGCGGGCCGCCGGGCTGATCGCGGAGTTCGTCCGCGACGCGGCCGAGCGCGGGATCGCGCCCGTGGCCCTGACCGCGGCCGCCCATCGCGGCAGCGCCCGCTACCGCACCGGCCTGCACGGCTGGTACCTCGACCGCCACCGCAGCCTGGGCGTCGACACGCAGGGCCGCTTCTATCTGCTCAACGTGCCGAACTCCACCCGGGCCCGGCTGACCGGGGCGCACCTGGAACCCCACCCGGCGCCCCTGATCGTCGGGCGCGGCGGCCGCGACGGCGAGTCGATCCCGCTCGACGTCCTGCTCCGCCGCCGCCTCGCGGAGCCGGTCACCTAGGCCCTGTTTCGTAGCAGGGGTCGAGGCGAGGCGGAGTCCAGGGGTCGTCTGGGTGCGCGGCGGCTTTGCCCGGATACCGGTGTTGTATCCGGGTGAAGGTGCCGTGCGGCCAGACGGCGCCTGGGCCCGCCGCAGCCCGGCCCCTGCTACGAAACAGGGCCTACGACGCGTACGCGTGGTGGTCCAGAGCCGGGTCGGCGGTCAGGATGGCGTGTTGGAGCCGCTGGACCCGTTGTGACGGTTCCAGGCCCAGGTCGTCCTGGAGCGTGCCGCGCAGGCGGTGGAAGGCCTCCAGCGCGTCGGTGCGCCGGCCCGCCCGGTAGAGCGCGACCATGTACTGCGCCTGGAGGTCCTCGTTGAGCGGATGCCGGGCGGCCAGCCAACCCAGGTCGCCGAGCACCGCCTGGTGCCGGTCCAGCCGCAGGTCCGCCTCGATCCGCTGCCGCCAGAGGCTCAGCCGGCGCTCCTCCAGCCGCTGCACCTCCGCCTGGAGCACCGGGCCGCGCCGCACGTCGACCAGCGCCCCGCCCTTCCACAGGCCGAGCGCCTCGGCGAGCAGGCGCGCTCCCTCGGCGTCGTCGCCCTGGTCGAGCGCGGCCCGGCCGGCGGCGGCCAGCCGCTCGTACTCGTGCAGGTCGAGCTCGCCCGGGCCCACGTTGAGCCGGTAGCCGCCGGACGCGGTCACCAGGATCTCGTTGGCGAGCTGGTTCGGGCAGACGGACAGGGCGCTCACCAGCATCCGGCGGATCTTCAGGATGTACGTCTGGAGCGTGGTCTGCGCGCTGGCCGGCGGGTCGTCGCCCCACAGCTCGGCGATCAGCGTCTCCACCGGCACGACGAGGTTCGCGTGCAGCAGCAGCAGGGCCAGCACCTTGCGTGGCTTGGGCGCGGTGAGCTGGTCCGGCGGGCCGGCAGGTGTGGCCCTCACCAGCAGCGGACCAAGAACGTGGTAGTTCATCGCGCCCCCGTTTGACCGTCGCTGTGAAGAACCTTAAAGCTCATAAACGACATGAGTCACCCTTTCGGACTGATCGTACGATTGTGACCGAGGCTTTTTCGCCTCCAGCGACATTCCAGCCGGGCTCAAGTGGACAACTGCGACCGTCGGGAGGCCGTAAGACAGCCGGCCCGAAGGAGCCCTCCGTGTCCGAAACTGAGTCCACTCAGTCGCTGGATGGGCTGCTGCGCTGGGCGGCGACGATCGCACCCGACCAGGCCGCCATCCGGTACGGCACCCGCGCGCTGACCTATCGCGAGCTGGACGCCGCGGTGGACGGTTTCGCCGCCGCCCTGCGCCACCTGCGGCCCACCGCGGTCGTGGGCGTCACCGCCGCCCTGCACCCCGCGTTCCCGATCGCCTACTTCGGTGCCGTGCGCGCCGGCCACGTCTGCGCGGTCCTGGACCCCGCCCTGGCCGAGGACGCCCTCGACGACCGCGTCGGGCGGGCCGGGATCGAGCTTCTCGTGGCCACCGCCGGCATGGCCGACCAGCTGCGCCGGATCCGGGTGGAGCGCGACGACCTGGACGTGGCCTACCTGGACCAGCCGGGCCATCACCGGGCGCAGACCGTGGCCGCGCTCGTGCGCAAGCACGCCGGGCGGCGCCGCCCGGCCTCGCCCACCGACGCCGACGCGGTGGCCTGCCTGCGGTTCGCCGGTGACGGCGCGATCGTCCCGCTGACCCACCGCAACCTCACGGTCGGCGCCGCGCAGGCGGCCCAGGCCTACGGTTTCGGCCCCGGGTCGACGGTGGTCAACCAGCTACCCACGTACGAGCAGGTGTACCTGAACGCGGCGGTGCACGCGGCCGCGACCCAGGTGCTCTGCGCGGACCCCGACCCGGCCGGCGGTGTCACGCTGGCCGCGCGGGAGGCCGCCACCCACTACTGCGGGCTGCCCGCGCCGTTGGCCCGGCTGGCCGCCGACCCCCGCTCGACGCACCCGCGCACGCCGACCGTGCGGGCCGTGCTGTCCAGCGGCGCCACCCTCCCCCCGTCCGCCGCCAGCCGGCTCGCCCTGCGCGTCGGGGCGCCGCTGGTGCAGTGGTACGGCCCCGCCGGCGGCCCGCTGACCCACTGCGACCTGCTGGACCGCCAGACGGCCGGCTCGGTGGGGCACCCGGTGGCCGGCACCGACTGCCGCGTGCTGGAGCTCGACGGCCGGCGCCCCGCCCCGCCGGGAAAGCCCGGTCTCGTGGGGGTGCGCGGGCCGCAGGTGGCCACCGCGATCGCCGACGCGGACGGCTGGCTGCACACCGGCGACGTCGGGTACCTCGACGACGAGGGCACCCTGTTCCTGGTCGACACGGGGGTGACGGCATGAGCGCGCGACCGGACTGGGCCCTGTGCCGGCACTGCCGGGCCGTGGTCTACGCCAAGCGGTTGGCCCGCAACCACGGCGTCTGCCCGCAGTGCGGCGGCTGTTTCCCGCTGACCGCGCAGGAGTGGCTCGACCTGCTCGCCGACCGCGACTCGCTGCGCCCGCTGGACTGCGAGGTCGCGTCCGCCGACCCGCTGGGCTTCACCGACGGCGTGCCCTACGCCGACCGGCTGGCCCAGGCCCGCGCGGCGACCGGCATGCCGGAGGCGGTGCTCTGCGCGCGACTGTCCATCGGGGACACTCCGGCGATCGTCGCCGCGATGGACTTCCGGTTCATGGGCGGCAGCCTCAGCGGCGCGGTCGGTGAGCTGATCACGCGGGCCGCCGAGATCGCGCTCACCGAGCGCCTGCCGCTGATCACGGTGACCGCGTCCGGCGGCGTGCGGATGCAGGAGGGCGTGGTCGGCCTGATGCAGATGGCCAAGACCGCCCAAGCGATGCAGCAGCTCGACGAGGCCGGCCTGATCACCGTCTGCGTGGTCACCGACCCGACCTACGGTGGCGTGGCCGCGTCGTACGCGATGCTCGGCGACATCGTCATCGCCGAGCCCGGCGCGCGGTTCGGCTTCGCCGGCCCCCGGGTGATCGCGCAGACCATCAAGCAGGAGCTGCCGAAGGGCTTCCAGACGGCCGAGTTCCTGCTGGAGCGCGGGTTCGTCGACCTGGTGTCGCCGCGCGGGGCGCTGCGCGAGCGGCTGGGCCGGATCCTGTCGGTCGGTGGCCGCCGGGACACCGCCGCCAACGTCTGCCCGGTCGAGCAGGTGGTGGTCCGGGACCCCGACCAGGTGGCCGAGCAGGACCCGTGGGACGCGGTGCGCAAGGCCCGGCACATCGGCCGACCGACCACATCGGACTACTTCCGGATGATCCTCGACGATTTCGAGGAGCTGCACGGCGACCGGGTCGGTGGCGACTGCCCCGCCATCGTCGGCGGCGTGGGCCGGATCGGCCGCGACAGCGTCGTCGTGATCGGCCACGAGAAGGGGCACACGCCGGCCGACCTGGCCGCGCACAACTTCGGGATGCCCAACCCGGCCGGCTACCGCAAGGCGGCCCGGCTGATGCGGCTGGCCGCCAAGTGGGGCCTGCCGGTGGTGACGCTCGTCGACACGCCCGGTGCGTATCCGGGAGTGGACGCCGAGCTACAGGGGCAGGCCACCGTGATCGCGGAGACGTTGCGCCTCATGGGCGCCCTGCCGGTCCCCCTGGTCACGGTGGTCACCGGAGAGGGTTGCAGCGGCGGCGCGCTCGCCATCGCGGTCGCCGACCGGGTCCTGATCATGGAGAACGCGATCTACACGGTGATCAGCCCGGAGGGTTGCGCGGCCATCCTCTGGAAGGACTCGTCCGCCGCTCCCACCGCCGCCCGGGCGCTGCGCGTCGACGCCCGCTCCCTGCTCTCCCTCGGCATCGTCGACGGCGTGGTGCCCGAGCCCGAGGGCGGCGCCGAGTCGGACCAGACGGCCGCCGCCGCGCTCGTCCGGGCCGCGATCCGGGCTGAGCTCAGCGACCTCGCCTCGCGCGACCCCGGGCGCCTGGTCGCCGAGCGGCGCGCGCGGTTCCGCCGGTTCGGCGCCGGTCCCGGTTACGTCCCGCAGAGCGCCGCCGCACTCTCCCACCCTGGAGGATCCCAGTGACGTCGTTGATCGAACCAGCGCCGACGGACAGCACCGCCCCGCTCGCGGAGGCGTTGGACGAGGTCCGCCGCAGCGCGCAGTCGCTCCTGGCCGACCTGGGCCACCGGCCCCGTGCCCTGCGGATCCGCGCCGGCGACGTGGTCGTCGAGATGGAGTGGACCGCGCAGGAGGCCGCACCCGCTGCCCCCGCCCCGGCCACCACCACCGTTGCCGCACCGGTGGAAACGCCAGCGTCAGACGAGCCGGCCCTGCCGCCCGGCGTCGGCGTGTGCGCCCCGATCGTCGGCACCTTCTACCGGGCGCCGGAGCCCGGTGCCACGCCGTTCGTCGCCGAAGGCGACCAGGTCCGCCGGGGCCAGCAGGTCGGCATCGTCGAGGCGATGAAGCTCATGATCCCCGTCGAGTCCGACGCCGACGGCCGGATCGTGGCGCTGCACGTCGCCGACGGTGCCGCGGTCGAGTTCGGCGAGCGGCTCCTGACCATCGATCCCCAGGCCGGTTAGGAGGTCGCCGTGTTCGACACCGTGCTCATCGCCAACCGCGGCGAGATCGCGATGCGGGTCGCCCGCACCTGCCGCGAGCTCGGCATCCGCGTGGCTGCCGTCTACTCCACGGAAGACCGGGACAGCCCCGTCGTACGCTTCGCGGACCAGGCCGTATGCATCGGCCCCGGTCCCGCCCGGCACAGCTACCTCTACCTGCCGGCGATCATGGAAGCGGCCCGCCAGACGGGAGCCGACGCGGTCCACCCCGGCTACGGCTTCCTCTCCGAGCAGGCCGACTTCGCCGAGGCGTGCGAGGCCGAAGGGCTCGTCTTCGTCGGACCTCCCCCGGCCGTGATCGACCGGCTCGGCGACAAGTCGACGGCCCGCGCCGCGATGGCCGACGCCGGCCTGCCGCTGCTGCCGGGCACGATCGAGCCGGTCAGCGACGCGGAGGCCGTCGCGAAGGTGGCCGCCGACATCGGCTACCCCGTCATCGTCAAGGCGGTCGCCGGCGGCGGTGGGCGGGGCATGCAGGTGGTCACCGAGCCCGACGACCTGCCGCGGCAGTACCGCGAGATCCGCAGCACCGCCCAGTCGCTGTTCGGCGACGACCGGGTCTACGTCGAGCGCTACCTGCCGGCGGCCCGGCACATCGAGGTGCAGGTGCTCTGCGACAGCCACGGCAACGGGCTGCACCTCGGCCAGCGCGACTGCTCCGTGCAGCGCCGCCGCCAGAAGATCATCGAGGAGGCCCCGGCCCCCGGCCTGCCGCGCGGGCTGGTCGAGCAGATGGGCCACGCCGCCGTGCGGGGCCTGCTCGCCGCCGGGTACGTCGGTGCCGGCACCGTCGAGTTCCTCGTCGACGACCAGCACCGGTTCTACTTCATGGAGGTCAACTGCCGGATCCAGGTCGAGCACCCGGTGACGGAGCTGACCCACGGCGTCGACCTGGTCCGCGAGCAGCTCCGGATCGCCGCGGGCGAGCCGCTCGACGTGTCCCAGGAGGAGCTCAAGGCCCGCGGGTGGGCCATCGAGTGCCGGATCAACGCCGAGGACCCCGACCGCGACTTCATGCCGACGCCGGGGCGGCTGACCGGGCTGGCGCTGCCGGGCGGCCCGTTCGTCCGCGTCGACACGGCCGCGGTGGCCGGCGGGCGCATCTCCGCCGCGTACGACCCCTTGCTCGCCAAGATCTGCGTCTGGGCCCCGGACCGGCCCCAGGCGATCGCCCGGATGCGGCGGGCACTCGCGGAGCTCTCCGTCGAGGGTCCGGGGGTGCGGACCAACCGCGACTTCCTGCTGACCGCACTGAAGCACGAGCAATTCGTCGCCGGAACCCACGACACGTCGCTCGTCGGCCGGCTCACCGATCCGCAGACACGGGAGGAATCATGAGGTTCACCATCGACGACCTGATGCAGCTGCTGGTCAGCAAGGTCGGGCTGCCCTCGGACATGCGCACGCAGGACCCGGGCAAGACCTTCGGCGACCTGGGGCTGGACTCGCTGGCGTTCCTCCAGCTCCAGTCCGAACTGCAGGAGGCCTACGGCTTCGAGCTGCCCGACGACCGCCCGCTGGCGTTCAGCGTGGGCGACATGACCGCCGCCATCAACGAGCGGCTTTCGCGTGACGAGGAGCCGGCGGCATGAGCGCACCCACGATCGGCCATGTGGACAACGAGATCCTGATCAACGCGCCGTTCGACGTCGTCTGGGAGGCCACCAACGACGTCGAGAAATGGCCGGAGCTGTTCACCGAGTACGCGACCGCGGAGATCATCGAGCGCTCCGGCGCGACCGTGCGGTTCCGGCTCGCCATGCACCCGGACGAGAACGGCAAGGTGTGGAGCTGGGTCTCCGAGCGCACGCCCGACAAGGCCGCCAAGCGGGTCGTCGCCCGCCGGGTCGAGCCGGGCCCGTTCGAGTTCATGAACATCGAGTGGTTGTACGAGGCCGACGGCAAGAACGCCACCCGGATGCGCTGGATCCAGGACTTCCGGATGCGCCCCGACGCGCCGATCGACACGGCCGCGATGACCGACCGGATCAACGCCAACACGGCGATCCAGATGGACGTCATCCGCGACAAGGTCGAGCGGATGGCCCTGCACGGCATCGGCGGCCCGAGCAAGGCCCGGCCGGCGATCCGGACGGTGTCCATCGAGGACGTGCCGAGCAACCGGCGCCGCGGCGGCGACATCCGCACGATCCTGTCGCCCGCCACCGTCGGCTCGACGTCGGGCTTCATGGGCACGCTACGGCTGCAGCCGGCCGAGGTCGTCACCGAGCACTGGCACCCGTACTCGGAGGAGTTCCTGTTCTGCGTCGAGGGTGAGATCACCGTGCGCCTGGACGGCCGGGAGCTGCCGCTGCGGGCGAACGAGGGCGTGCACATCCCGATCGGCGTCAAGCACCGGCTGATGAACGACGGCCCCACGGCGGCGTTCCTGGTCTTCACGCTCGGCCCGCTGGCACCGCGCCCGGAGCTCGGGCACGTGGACACGGAGGCGCTGCCCGGGAGCACGCCGTGACCGGGAGGCGCACCGTGGTGACCGGCGTCGGGGTGGTCGCACCCGGCGGGGTCACCCGCGCCGCGTTCTGGGACCTGCTGACCGCCGGGCGCACGGCGACACGGCGGATCTCGTTCTTCGACCCGGCCGACTTCCGCTCGCAGATCGCGGCCGAGTGCGACTTCGACCCGCGCGCGGCCGGGCTGACGCCGCAGGAGATCCACCGCAACGACCGGTTCGCCCAGTTCACCCTGGTCGCCGCCGACGAGGCCCTCAAAGAGAGCGGCCTGGACCTCGGCGCCACCGACCGGGACAACGTCGCGGTGAGCATCGGCAGCGCGGTGGGTGCCACGACCCGGCTCGAGGACGAGTACGTCAACGTCAGCGACCACGGCCGGAACTGGCACGTCGACGAGCGCTACGGCAGCCGGTTCCTCTACCAGGCGTTGGTGCCGAGCAGCGCGGCGACCGAGGTGGCCTGCCGGTTCGGGGCGCACGGGCCGGCCGCGGTGATCTCGACCGGCTGCACCTCGGGCCTGGACGCGATCGGCCACGGCCACCAGCTCATCGAGGATGGCGAGGCCGACGTGGTCATCGCCGGTGCGGCCGACGCGCCGATCTCGCCCATCTCGATGGCGTGCTTCGACGCGATCCGGGCCACCTCGGCGCGCAACGACGACCCGGAGCACGCCTCCCGGCCGTTCGACGCGACCCGGGACGGCTTCGTGATGGGTGAGGGCGCGGCCGTGCTGATCCTCGAGGAGCTCGAGCACGCGCGCCGCCGCGGTGCGGAGATCTTCTGCGAGGTGGCCGGCTTCGCCAACCGCAGCAACGCGTTCCACATGACCGGGCTGCGGCCCGACGGGCTGGAGATGGCGGAGGCGATCACCGACGCGCTGGGTCAGGCGCGCCTGGACCCGACCGCGGTCTCCTACGTCAACGCGCACGGCTCGGGCACCAAGCAGAACGACCGGCACGAGACCGCCGCGTTCAAGCGCAGCCTCGGGCAGCACGCGTACGACGTGCCGGTCAGCTCGATCAAGTCGATGGTCGGCCACTCGCTGGGCGCGATCGGCGCGATCGAGCTCGCCGCGTGCGTGCTGGCGATCCGCTACGGCGTGGTCCCGCCGACCGCGAACCTGGAGAACAAGGATCCCGAGTGCGACCTGGACTACGTGCCGAAGAACGCGCGCGAGCAGCGCGTCGACGTCGCGCTGTCCGTGGGTAGCGGGTTCGGCGGCTTCCAGTCCGCCGCCGTGTTGCGGAGGTGGTCGTGATGAAGCGGGCCGTCGTGACCGGGATCGGCGTCGTGGCGCCGAGCGGTCTGACCACGGAGGACCACTGGCGCTCCACATTGGCCGGTGAGCGGCACGTGAGCGAGCTCGACGGCCGGCTGGTCGGGCAGGTGCCGGGCTTCGCCGCCGAGGGCTCCGTCGACCCACGGCTGATCATCCAGACCGACCGGTGGACCTGGATGTCGCTGGCGGCGACCCGGCAGGCGCTCGACGACGCCAAGTACGACCCGGCGGCGCACGACCCGTACGCCACCTCGGTCGTGCTGGCCAGCGGCTCCGGCGGCAACGAGTTCGGCCAGCGGGAGATCCAGGCGCTGTGGAGCAAGGGGCGCCGGGCCGTCACCGCGTACCAGTCGATCGCCTGGTTCTACGCCGCCAGCGTCGGGCAGACCTCGATCCTGCACGGCACCAAGGGCCCCAACCAGGTGCTGGTGTCCGAGGGTGCGGGCGGGCTGGACAGCCTCGGCGCCGCCCGCCGGGTGATCCGGCGCGGCACCCCGGCCGTCATCGCCGGCGGCACCGAGGCGCCACTGTCCCCGTACGCGCTGGTCTGCCAGAGCACCAGCGAGCGGCTGTCGACGACCGGCTACCGGCCGTTCGACGCCGACGCGGACGGCCACGTGCCCGGCGAGGGCGGCGCGGTGCTGATCGTCGAGGACGCCGCGGCGGCCGCGGAGCGCGGCGCGCAACAGATCTACGGCGAGATCGCGGGATACGCCGCGACCCACGACGCGTACCACCCGGAGCGCCCCGCGCCGGACTGCGCGCAGCTCGTGCGGGCGATGCGCAAGGCGCTCGCCGACGCCGACGTCACGCCGGACGACGTCGGGTTCGTGGTCGCCGACGGTGCCGCCACGCCGGCGCTGGACGCCCTGGAGGCGCAGGCGATCCGCGAGGTGTTCGGCCGGCCGGTGCCGGTCACCGCGCCGCAGGGCTACGTCGGGCGGCTCTGCTCCGGCGGCGGCGCGCTCACCGTGGCGACCGCGTTGCTGGCGCTGCGCGACGGGATCGTGCCGGCGGTGGGCAACCTCGCCCGCCCGGGTCACGACCTGGACCTGGTGCGCGAGCCGCGCCAGCTCGCCGCCGACGTGGTGCTCGTCAACGCCCGCGGTTTCGGCGGGTTCAACAGCTCCATCGTGCTCAAGCGCTATCGGGAGGAAGGGCTGCGCGATGCCGGATGAGGGTTCAGTTCGGACGATCCTGCGGATGCGGGCGCGGGAGGGCTGCGTCGAGGCCTTCGAGGCCGCCTGGCGGCTCGCCGCCGACGAGATCAGCCGGACGCCGGGCAGTCTGCGCCAGGAGCTGATCCGGGACGCCGACGATCCCCAGACGTTCCTGATCGTGAGCGACTGGCGCGACCAGGAGGCGCTCGACGCGTTCGGGCCCAGCGCCGCCCGCGAGCAGCTCACCGCCGCGCTGCGGGACCTGCGTGAGTCGGGCGAGAAGAACACGTACGAGGTGCTGTCCACCGTGGTCGGCCGGGGTCCCGGGATCCGGGTGCGGGTCACCGTCACCGTGCCGGAGGGCGAGGAGGCCGCGTACGAGAAGGCCTATCGCAAGGTCGCCGAGCGGATGCGCGGCACGCCCGGGCACGTCCGCGAGGAGCTGCTGCGCGAGCCCGGCACCGGGACGTACCACATCTTCGCCGAATGGCGGGACGAGGCGTCCTTCGAGGCCTGGACCGACGACCAGTCCCACCTGGAGCAGACCGCTCCGCTGATCCAGTACATCTGCGAGAACTTCGAGCGGGCCACGTACCACATCGTGGCGCGGCCCGAGGAGAGCCCGCAGCCGGGCGCGGCGGTCCGGCCCGCCGCGGCGCCGCAGCCGGTCGCCCGGGTCGAGCCCGTGGCAGCCTCCACAAAGGAGCGGCCTGCGGTGGACAGCGCCACCGACGTGATCGTCGTGGGTGCCGGCCCGGCCGGCCTGACCGCGGCGATCGAGCTGGCCCGGCGCGGCATCCCGTGCCGGCTCGTCGAGAAGCGGCCCGACGCGGCCGGCACCGCCGACAAGGCGATCGGCGTGCAGTGCCGGACGATGGAGATCTGGGAGCACCTCGGCATCGTCCGGGAGGCGATGGACGCGGGCATCTGGCTGCACGGCCAGACCGTGTTCGTCAACGGCCGGCAGACGCACCAGGTCGACTGGGACCTGCCCGACCTGCCGTACGCGCACGTCGGCCTGCCGCAGTACGAGACCGAGAACCTCCTCACCAAGTGCCTGGCCGGGCACGGCGTGCGGGTCGAGCGGGGCACCGAGCTCAAGGAGTTCACCCAGGACGCCGAAGGGGTGACCGCCTACCTGGTCGGCGCCGACGGTCGCGCGGAGACCGTGCGGGCGCAGTACCTGGTCGGCGCCGACGGCGCGCACAGCACCGTGCGGCAGAAGCTCGGCCTGACCTTCGAGGGCGGCATGGGCATGTTCCCCCAGCTGTTCATGCTGGGCGACGTCGACCTGGACTGGTCGATGCCGGAGGGCCACCTGCTGCGCTTCATCCACGTCGAGGACGACGAGATGAAAGGCATGCTGGTCTGCGTGCCGCTCAAGGGCCGCAACCGCTACCGGGTGGCCACGCTCGCACCGCCGCGGTTGCAGGCCGAGATCGGCGCGAACCCCATCCCGCCGGGCTTCTCGGCCGAGTACGACCCGCCGTCGCTGGCGGACATCCAGGTCGTCCTGGACGAGCTCGCCCCGGAGCCCACGACCGCGAGCAACCTGCGCTGGTCGTCGATCTTCCGGATCAAGCACGGCATCGTGGACCGCTACCGCGACGGGCGCGTGTTCGTCGTCGGTGACGCCGCGCACCTGCACCCGCCGGCCGGCGGACAGGGCATGAACACCGGCATCCAGGACGCCTGGAACCTCGGGTGGAAGCTGGCCCTGGCGTGCGGCGGCGACGCCGCGCCCGCGCTGCTGGACAGCTACGAGGCCGAGCGGCGCCCGGCCGGCAAGGCGATCGTCGACCGGGCGGTGAAGATCGCGTTCACCGACGAGATGGACATGGACGACGAGCGGGAGCAGTTCCTGCTCGAGATGCAGATGACGCTGAGCTATGCCGGCAGCCCGCTGGTCGGCGCGCACGGTGACTCCTTCGACGGCGGGCCGCAGCCCGGCGACCGGGCGCCCGACGCGCACGACCTGCGGCGCTTCGGGGTCGGTCACCCCACGCGGCTGTTCGAGCTGACCCGCGGCACCGGGCACACGCTGCTGGTGCACGCGGACGGCTCGACTCCGCACGAGGAATACGCCGGCTTCGAGAAGCTGGCCGAGAAGGTCCGCGGCTTCGTCAGCATCTATGTCCTGGCCAGCCCGGACGCGGCGGTGCCGGAGGGTCTCGACGTGCCGGTGCTGCGGGACGCCGCGGGCACCTTCCGCGCCGCGTACGGCCTGCGCGGCACGGGCGCCTACCTGATCCGCCCCGACGGCCACGTCGGGTTCCGCACCTCGCCGGTCGCGGCCGAGGCCCTGGACGCACACCTAGCTGGCATTTTCGCCCTGGGAGGGGACGCATGAACCGCACCGTGATCGTCGCCAAGATCCAGCCCGACGCCCAGCAGTCGGTGGCCCAGATCTTCGCGGCGTCGGACGCCACCTCGCTCCCGCACGACCTGGGGGTGAGGACCCGCTCGCTGTACTCGCTCAACGACCTGTACCTGCACGTGATCGAGTTCTCCGACGACCCGACCGAGGCGCTGCGCAAGGGCCCCGGCCTGGCCGGGTTCAAGCAGATCAGCGACGACCTGCGGGCCTACATCAAGCCGTACGACCCGCAGACGTGGAAGTCGCCGCAGGACGCGGTGGCCCGCGAGTTCTACCACTGGCGCGGCTGAGGTCTAGCTCTGGGCGGGCGTCCCTTCGGGGGCGCCCGCCTCGTCGTCCCGGGCCGCCTCCTCGACCGCGCCCGGGAGGCCGAGCCGTTCGCCCTCACGCCGGCTCCGCTCGTAGCGCTCGTCTCCCAGCCGCACCCGGAGCTCGGCGTGGTCGGGGCCGGCGGTCGGCCACGGCGGCACGTACGCCCGCATCCACAGCTTGCCCGACGGGGTGCGGAACGTGGCTGCCGCGGCCGCCAGCCGCACGGACCGGACCAACCGGCCGCGGGCCGCGGCCACGTCCGACAGCGCGGCGAGGATCCACCCGGCGCAGGCCAGGTCGCCGCTGGTGGACGCCGACCGCAGGCCCGACACGAGGCTGTCGTGGGCACCGGCCAGGTCGCCGCTCGAGACCCGCACCGCAGCGGCCGAATAGTGTGCGACCACCAGGCCGAGCTCGTCGTCGATCTCCACGGCGACCCGTTTGGCCTCGTCGAGGTGCTCCTCGGCGCGCACGGGGTCACCCGACCAGAAGGCGATCATGCCGAGCCGGCAGTGGAACAGGGTGACCAGCCAGAGCCGGCCGCCGCGCACCGCGAGCTCGTACGCCTGGCCGAGCAGGGCCCGGGCCCGCTCGATGTCGCCGGCGCGGGCCGCGTAGATGCCGAGCGGGCCGAGCGCGTGGGCCTCGGCGACGGCGTCGCCCGCCGCCCGGGCCAGCTCCGCCGCCTGTTCGAAGGTGGTGCGGGCCTCCGCGTCCTGGCCGGAGACGTAGGCCATCGCGGCCGAGATGACCAGCGCCCGACCCCGGGTGGCCGGCGGCAGCAGCTCCGGGTCCGCCAGCACGCGCCGCACGTAGCGCACGCCTTCGTCGATGTGGCCGCGTCGCCACCAGAACAGCCAGATGGCCCAGCAGACCTCGACCGCCTCGACGATCCGGCCGGTGTCGAGGAGCCGGTCCAGCGTGGCGTCGAGGTTGCGGTGGTCGCGCTCGATCCGGCTCAGCCACTGGGGCGAGCCGGCGGTGTTGAGATGAGGCTCGGCGCGCAGGGCCAGGTCGCGGAAGTACGCCGCGTGGCGCTCGTGCGTCACCTCCGACTCGCCGGTGTCGGCGAGCCGCTCCAGGGCGAAGTCGCGCACGCTCTCGGCCAGCCGGAAGCGGTCGTCGCCGTCCGGCTCGACCAGCGCGGCATCCACAAGGGACTCCAGGCAGCCGTAGGTGTCCAGCGGTCCGTCGTCGCAGACGCACACCGCCTCGATCGCGGCGAGGTCGAACCCGCCGGCGAACACCCCGGTCCGGGCCAGCAGCCGCTGCGCCTCGGCGGGCAGCAGCCGGTAGCTCCAGGCCAGCGTGTCCCGCACCGTCCGTTGCCGCTCCGGCAGGTCGCGCCGGCCGCTGGTCAACAGGCTGAGCTGGTCGTCGAGGAGAGAGGCGATGGTCGCGGGCGGCAGCAGCGGAACCCGCGCGGCGGCCAGCTCGATGGCCAGCGGGATGCCGCCGAGCCGACGGGTGATCTCCAGCACCGCGGCGGCGTTGTCCTCGGTCAGCACGAATCGCCGGTCGGCCGCCCGGGCCCGGTCGACAAAGAGCCGGACGGCGCTGAACCGCTGGGTGATCGTGGCCAGCCCGTAGCGCGCGGAGTCCGGCGCGGAGCGCAGCGGCGGCACCCGGAACACCCGCTCGACGCTCAGCCGCAGCGGGACCCGGCTGGTCACGACCACGGACACACCGGGTGCCGCGCGCAACAGCGTCGCGAAGTGCGGTGCCAGGTCGACGACCTGCTCGAAGTTGTCGACGACCAGCAAGAGCCGCTTGGAGCGCAGGAAGGAGACGACGTCCGCGAACGCGGCCACCCCGCCGGACGTACGCAGCCGCAGGGCCCGGGCGAACGCCTCACCGGCCGCGTGGCCGCCGGTGACCGCGGACAGGTCGACGTAGCGGACGCCGTCGGGGAAGCCCGCCGCGACGCGTTCGGCCAGGGCGCCGGCCAACCTCGTCTTGCCGACGCCGCCCGGGCCGGCCAGGGTCAGCAATGGCACCCGGTCGTCGACCACCAGGGCGGACAGCACGTCGAGCTCGTGCTCGCGGCCCACCAACGGCGTGCGGGCCACCGGAATGCCGCTGCCCGCGCCGGTGTCCGCGCTCTGGGGCGTCGTGCGGTCCTGGTCGAAGTGCTGGGAGAGCAGGGCGGCGAGATCCCGTTCGACGAGACCGCGCAGCTCGTCCGGCGAGCGGAACGAGCGGTAGGAGACTTCGTCCCGGTCCATCCGCGCCAGCAGGTCCGCCAGGCGCGGGTCGCGCTCCGGTGCCGGTTCCTTGACGTAGACCAGCCGGGGCAGGTCGCCCGCCAGGCCGTACTCCTCGGCGAGCCCGGAGACCGTCGAGCCGGGCCCGATCCAGCCGTAGCTCTCGTCGTAGACGCCGACGAAGACCTGGCTCTGGGCGAGGTACGACCGGTAGACGTCGTGGGGTGCGTGGGGACGGGCGCCGGACTCGAACATGACCGGCTGCAGGTGGAGCCCGACCACGGCGTCTCTGACCGCCTGCCGCTCGGCCGCCAGCTCCGTCAGCGTCGAGCTGACGAACACGCGGACGCGTTGGTCCGGAGTCAGGATCAGGTCGGGTGTCATTCTCGCGCCGCCTCGTCGATGGCGCCGCGCAGCCCGAGTCGCTCGCCCTCGCGCCAGCCGCGGTCGAAGACGTCGTCGCCGAGCCGCACGCGGATCGTCGCGAGGCCCGGCCCGGCGACGGGCCAGGGCGGCACGTAGGCCCGCATCCACAGCTTGCTCGACGGTGTCTCGAAGCTCGCGGCGGCGGCGGCCAGCCGCACGGCCCTGTCCAGCCGGCCGTCCGCGCCCGCCAGGTCCGCGAACGCGGCCAGGAACAGCCCCACGCTGGCCTGGTCACCGCTGCGCGCGGCCAGCCGCAGACCGGCCAGGAGGCTGTGGTGCGCGCCCGCGCCGTCGCCGTCCGCCGACCGCACGACGGCGGCGGTGTAGCGGGCGACCACCATGCCGAGCTCGTCGCCGCCCTGCGCCGACACCCGGACCGCGTCGTCCAGGTGGCGACGAGCGGCCGCCGGATCGCCCTCGCGGTACGCGATCATGCCGATCCGGCTGTGGAAGAGGCTGATCAGCCACTGCTGGTCACCGTTGATCGCCAGCTCGTACGCCTCCCGCAGGAGTTGGCCGGCCCGTTCGTGGTCACCGTCGCGGCTCGCGAAAGAGCCGAGCGGGCCGAGCGCGCGGGCCTCGGTGACGGGGTCGTCGGCCTCCCGGGCCAGCACCCGCGCCCGCTCGAAGTCGCCGCGCGCCTGCTCGTCCTGACCCGACACGAGCGCCATCGCGCCGGAGGCCACCAGCGCCCGGCCGTGCAGCTTCGGCGAGAGCCGGGCGGCCTGGTCGAGGATGCCACTGATGTAACGCCTGGACTCGTCGATGTAGCCGCGCTGCCACCACAGCGGCCAGATCGCCCAGCCGATGCGAAGCGCCTCGCCGGGTCGGCCGGATTCGAGCAGCCAGTCCGTCGCCGCGCCGAGGTTGGGGAGGTCCCGGTCGAGCCGGTCCAGCCAGACCGGCGAGTCGGGGGTGTTCAGGTGGGGCGCGGCCAGCAGGGCGAAGTCCACGAAGTGGGCGGCGTGCCGGTCGCGGACCGCGGTCGCGTCGTCGTCGGCTGCGAGCCGCTCCAACGCGTACAGCCTGACGCTGTCGACCATCCGGAACCGGTCGTTCTCGTCCGGCTCGACCAGCGCGGCGTCCACAAGGGACTCCAGCGCGGTGAAGACGTCGAACGACTCGCCGGCGCACACGGCCTCGACCGCGGCGAGGTCGAACCCGCCCGTGAACACCCCGGTGCGGGCGAACAGCCGGCGCGCGTCCGGTGGCAGCAGCCGGTAGCTCCAGGCCAGCGTGTCGCGCACCGTGCGCTGGCGGGCCGGCAGGTCGCGCTGGCCGCCGGTCAGCAGGCTGAGCTGGTCGTCGAGCAGGGCGGCGATCTGCGCGGGCGGCAGCAGCGGCACCCGCGCCGCGGCCAGCTCGATGGCCAGCGGCACGCCGCCCAGCCGCCGCGTGATCTCCAGCACCGGTTCGACGTTGTCGTCCGTCAGCCTGAACCGCCGGTCAGCGGCGCGGGCCCGGTCGACGAACAGGCGCACGGCGCTGAACCGCTGGGTGATCGTGGCCAGGTCGGTCCGGGTCGACTGCGGCGCCGAGCGTAGGGGTGGGACGCGGTACACCCGCTCGTCGGTCAGCCGCAGCGGGGCCCGGCTGGTCACCAACGCGGTCACGCCGGGCGCCGCGCGCAGCAGGGCGGCCAGCCCGGGCGCGGCGCCGGCGACGTGTTCGAAGTTGTCGACGACGAGCAGCATCCGCTTGGCGCGCAGGAACGACTCGACGTCGTCGAACGAGCCCACGTTGTCGGACGTGCGCAGCCGCAGCGCCCGGGCGAACACCTCGCCGACGCCGTCGACGCCGGCCGCGGTCGAGAGGTCCACGAACCGCACGCCGTCCGGGTAACCGCACGCGACCCGCTCGGCGAGCGCCGTGGCCAGCCTGGTCTTGCCCACTCCGCCGGGACCGACGAGCGTGAGCAGCGACACGCGGTCCTGGGTGAGCCGGGAGGTCAGCACCTCCAGCTCGTGCTCGCGCCCGACCAGGGGCGTGCGGGCCGACGGCACGCGCAGGACCTCACCGGGCTCGCCGGCGCGGGCCTGCCGGGTCTGGTGGAACCGCTGCGAGAGCAGCGCCGCGAGGTCCCGCTCGACCAGGCCACGCAGCTCGTCCGGCGACCGGAACCGGCGACGCACGACGTCGAGGTCGGCGGCGACCTCCGCCAGCAGGTCGACGAGCCGCGGGTCGCGGTCCGGTGCCGGTTCCTTGACGTAGACCAGCCGGGGCAGGCCGCGGGCCAGGCGGTACTCGTCGGCCAGCCCGGAGATCGTCGAGTCGGGCCCGATCCAGCCGTAGCTCTCGTCGTAGATGCCGACGAAGATCTGGCTCTGCGCCAGGTACGACCGATAGACGTCCCGCGGGGCGTGCGGGCGGGCGCCGGCCTCGAACATCACGGTCAGCAGGTGCAGCCGGTCGACGGCCGCCCGGACCGCCTCCCGCTCCGCCGCCAGCTCCGTGAGGGTCGAGCTGACGAACACCCGGACCCGCTGGTCCGGTGTCAGGATCAGCCGGTCGGACGTGCCCCCGGTCACACCAGCCCGAACGTCTGTCACCAGGCCATTTATAACGCGCGGCGGGGGTGCCGGCCCACCGCCCGCACCCCCGCCGCCACGCTGTCGATCAGTCGCTGGCCTGCCAGCTGTAGAACGGCTTGGCCATCGAGTCCTGCGGGCCACGCCAGGTCTCCGGGTCGTACGGCGCCACGTACGGCGCCAGATCCTCGATGATCTTGGTGAAGGCCGGTGCGTGGTGGTTCGAGCCGAAGCCCTCGGCGACCGCCTCGTCCGTGCGCTCCATCACATGCACGTACACATCGTCGATCGAGTAGAGCCACCGGCCCGTGACGCCCATCTGGGTGGGCAGCGGCGTCTCGTCGGACTCCCGGAAGATCCGGGCCACCTCGGGCTCCGAGCCCGGCTTGATCCGCTGGACGATCAGCATCGGGTTGGCGCCGGCCGCGGCGGTCTTCCCCGGGGCCGTCCAGCTGTAGAACTCCTTGGCCACCGAGTGGGACGGGTTCTCCCAGTTGCGCGGGTACGGGGTCACGTACGGCGCGATGAGCTCGGCGATCTCCTTGAACGCCGGCAGGCCGCGGTTGTTGCCGGTGACGGCGGGATCCTGGGCGCGCTCGACGACGTGGATGTAGAGGTCCTTCAGCGACAGCAGGATGCGGCCGGTCACACCGACGTCCTGCGGCCGGGTCACCTTGTCGTAGTGGCCGAACACGTCGGCCACCTTCTGCTCACTGCCCGGAACGATGCGGCAGACGATCACGTTGCGGTATACCACGGCAGCTCCTCACGAGGATTGGACATACGGACGTCAGGCGTTGAACAGCACAGGAAGTTCCAGCAGGCCGCGGAACGGTGACGCGGCCGGCAGCCGGCGCAGCTTGTCGGGCGGCACGGCGAGCGCCAGGCCGGGCAGCCGGCGCAGGAGCGCGCCGATGCCGATCTGCGCTTCCATGCGGGCCAGCGAGACGCCGAGGCAGTAGTGCACGCCGTGGCCGAAGCCCAGGTGCGGTCCGCGATCGCGGGTCAGGTCGAGGCGGTCCCCGTCCTCGAACTGGGCGGAGTCGTGGTTCGCGGAGTTGATGACCACACCGACGATCGAACCCGCGGGTATATGCACGCCCTGGTACTCGAGGTCCTCGGTCGCGATCCGGGGACTGGCCACCGGCAGCGGCCCGTCGAAGCGCAGCAGCTCCTCGATCGCGTGCGGCAGCAACTCCGGCGTCTTACGCAACAGCGCGAGCTGCTCGGGGTTGGTCAGCAGCGCGACCATCGCGTTGCCGATGAAGTCCGCGGTCGTCTGGTGCCCGGCGAACAACAGCAGGAACGCGGTGCTGACCAGCTCCCGTTCGGAGAGCACGCCCTCGTCGTCACAGGCGCTGATCAGCATGCTGACCATGTCGTCGCCCGGCTCGGCGCGCTTGGCCGTCACGAGCTCGTTGAGATAACCGGCCAGCCAGGCCTGTGCCTCCTGCACCCGCGCCCGCTCCTCCGCCGGCGGCCGGCCGGACGACCCTGACTCGCGGATCACCTGGGTCCACTCGAGCACCTCGTCGTTGTCGGTGCGCGGGATGCCCAACAGCTCGGAGACCACCAGCATCGGCAGCGGGATCGCGAAGTCACGCATCAGGTCGGCCCGGCCCTGCGGCTCGATCCGGTCCAGCAGGTCCGAGACGATCTCGGCCACCCTGGGTCGCAGCGCCTCGATCCGGCGCGGCGCGAACGCCCGCCCGGTGACCTGGCGCAGGCGGCTGTGCTCCGGCGGGTCCGAGTTGAGCATGTTCTTGTTCAGGCCCGCCGAGTTCGGCCCGAAGATGCGCAGGTAGTGGTCGCCCGGACCGTAGAGGTCCTTGGACAGCCGCGGGTCGTTCAGCGCCGCCTTGGCGTCCTCGAACCTGGTGATCAGGAAGGAGTCGAACCGCGGCGAGGTGACCGGACACACTGGACTGTCCGTGCGCAGCTTGGCGAACGCGGGATACGGGTCGGCGGCGAACTCGTCGGTGTAGAGCTCCGCCGCCGGAACGGCTTGGTCGGTCATCGCGGCTCCTCAGACTTCGCGGCCCGTTGTTTCGGAGGTTAAGCGATGCTTCGCACGTAATTCGTGGTTTCCGCAGGTTTATGCCCGTTTGGTCGAGGCACTGCCGGACCGGGCCTTGACGGGGTGATCCACGCCGCTCTAGATTGCGCCCTAAATTTAGGTCCAAACGAAGGGTGGGCGGCATGGCACGGTCCGGGCAGGCATCACCACGCGGCGACCTCGTCCGCGCCGCCGTGCTCGGCGTGCTGGGCACCCGCGGCGCCTCGTCCCGCGCCGACATCGCCCGCGTGCTCGGGGTCAGCCCCGCCACCGTCACGCAGACCACCAAGGAACTGCTCCAGCGCCGGCTCGTCACCGAGCTGCGCTCGGTGCCCAGCAACGGCGGGCGCCCGGCGACCCTGCTCGGCCTGGTCCGCGCGGCGGGCGGCGCGATCGGCGCGAAGGTCACCGCCGACCACGTCGCGGTCGTCACCGTCGACCTCGACGGCACCGTCCGCTCGGCCCGCTCCGAGCCGTTCGATCCCGCGCGGCCGGCCGCCCTCGAGGCGCTCAGCGGCATCCTGCGCGAGGTCGTCACCGCCCACGACGGCCACCTGCTCGGCGTCGGCGTCGGGCTGCCCGGCGCGGTCGACGCCCAGGCGTCCGGCATGGTCGACGCCCCGACGCTCGGCTGGAGCCAGGTGCCGGTCGGGCGGCGCCTGCGCGACGCGCTCGGGGTGCCGGTGCTCGTCGACAACGACGTCAACACGCTCGCGGCGGCCCAGATGGTCTACGGCCACGGGCGCGAGCACGCGAACTTCATGGTGGTCACGATCGGGCTCGGCATCGGCTGCGGGATGGTCCACCAGGGCTCGGTGAGCCGGGGCGCGCACGGCGGCGCCGGCGAGATCGGGCACATCCCGGTCTCCGCCGACGGGCCGGCCTGCGGCTGCGGCAACACCGGCTGCCTGGAGGCCTACATCGGCGAGGCGGGGCTGGTCGCCGCCGCCGTCCGGGCCGGCGCCATCGGGCCGCGCGGCACGATCGCCACGCTCGCCAAGGCCGCCCGCGCCGGCCAGCCGGCGGCGCTGGAGGTCTACCACGACGCCGGCCGGCTGCTCGGGCGCACGCTGGCCGGCGTCGTGCACACCGTCGACCCCGAGCTGGTCGTGTTGATGGGCGAGGGCATCCGCGACTGGGCGTTCTGGGAGACCGGCTTCGAGGAGGCGTTCCGGCGGCAGTTGATGCCGGCCCGGCGCGGCATCCGGTGCCTGGTCGAGTCGTGGACCGAGGACCAGTGGGCCGTCGGCGCCGCCTCGCTGGTGCTGGCGTCCCCGTTCGACGCCGCCGCCGCGGGCGCGCAGGGCGAGCTCGTCCGGGCCCGGCTGCAGACCGGCCCGGAGGCGGCGCGATGAGCCGCCGCGGCTGGCGCAACCGGGGCTGGGTGCTGTTCTTCCTGCTGCCCAGCGCGATCCCGCTCGTGCTGTTCACCGCCGTACCCATGGTCTCCTCGGCCTGGGTCAGCCTGAACCGCTGGAACCTGATCTCGCCGATGCAGTGGGTGGGCGTCGACAACTACACCCACCTGCTGAGCGACCCCGCGACCCGCGACGTGTTCGCCCACACGCTGGTCTACTGCGCCGGCTACCTGCCGCTGGTGTTCGCCGGCGGGCTCGGCCTGGCCCTGCTGCTCAACCAGCGGATGCCCGGCCGCGCCTTCTTCCGCGCCGCGTACTTCCTGCCGGTCGTGACGAGCTGGGTGGTCGTCGCCCTCGTCTGGAAGTGGCTGCTCAACCCGTCGAGCGGGCTCGTCAACTCGCTGCTGGGCGCGCTCGGGGCGCCCCAGCCCGGCTGGTGGACCGACCCCGCCTGGGCCCTGCCCGCCGTCATCCTCGCCTCGGCCTGGAAGGACCTCGGCTTCGTCATGGTGATCATGCTCGCGGGGCTGCAGGCGATCCCGCAGGACGTCCTGGAGGCCGCCCGCACCGACGGCGCCGGTGCGTGGCAACGCTTCTGGCGCGTCACGCTGCCGCTGCTGTCACCGTCGACGTTCTTCGTCGTCGTCATCTCGCTCATCAACGGCTTCCAGGTCTTCGACCAGGTCTACGTGATGACCGGCGGCGGGCCGTCCGGCTCCAGCCAGGTCGTCGTCGGCCAGATCTACGACCTCACCTTCAGGTACGGGCGGGCCGGCGAGGCGAGCGCGCTGTCCTGGATCCTGTTCGCCGTCATCCTGCTCATCACCGCGGTCCAGGTGCGCGGCCAGCGCCGGTGGGTGCACTATGCCTAGCCTCCGCACGGTGTCGCGCTGGGCCGCGGTCGTTCTTGGCGCCGCAATCATGCTCGTCCCGTTCGTGTGGACCGTGATCACCTCGATCACCCCGAACGGCAGCCTGGCCGGCGGTCCCACGCTCGTGGTCAAGGACCCGACCCTGGCCGCGTACCGCGAGCTGCTCGATGCCCTGCCCATGTGGCGCATCGCGCTCAACTCGCTCTGGATCGCCGCCGCCAGCACCCTCTTCCAGCTCGTCACCGGTTCGATGGCGGCGTACGGGTTCGCCCGGCTCGCCTTCCGCGGCAAGGGCCTCGTCTTCGGCCTCTACCTCGCCACCCTGATGGTGCCGATGCAGGTGCTGGTCGTGCCGCTGTTCATCGAGATGAAGACGCTCAACCTGCAGGACACCTATCTCTCTTTGCTCGCGCCGTCGATCGCGTCCGCGTTCGGCGTCTTCCTGCTGCGGCAGGCGGTCGAGTCGCTGCCCCGCGACCTCGACGAGGCGGCCACCATCGACGGCGCCGGCCACCTGCGCATCTTCACCACCATCGTGCTGCCGCTGATCCGGCCGGCATTGGCCACCGTCGCGGTCTTCGCGTTCATGGGCAGCTGGAACTCGTTCCTGTGGCCCCTGGTCGTGATCCGCTCCCCCGAGCTCATGACGCTGCCGCTGGGCCTGTCCACCCTCCAGGGCCAGTTCACCACCGACTGGGACGTGGTGATGGCCGGCTCGGTCTTCTCGATCCTGCCGATCGCCGTCGTCTACCTGGTCGCGCAGCGCCACATCATCGCCGGGATCGCACACACCGGCATCAAGTGAACCCCATCCCCCGGTTACGAAAGGAACGCTGACATGAGGAGTTTCGTCAGACGCACCGCCGTGCCCGTCGTCGCTGCACTGGCGCTGGCACTGGCCGCCTGCTCGCAGGGATCGGCCACCCGCTCGGACGAGCCGGTCGCCGGCAAGACCACCGTCCGCTACATGAACTTCTCCGCCAACGACGGTCACGAGAAGGACCTCGACGCCATCAAGACCGCGTTCGAGTCCGCCAACCCCGACATCACGGTCCAGATCGAGACGCTGCCGTACGCGGACTACTTCACCAAGCTCCAGACCGCCGTCGCCGGTGGCACCGCGGGCGACGCCTTCGAGCTCAACTACGAGAACTTCGTGACCTACACCGCCAACGGCTCGCTGGCCGAGCTCAAGGGCGTGGACGCCGCACCGTACAAGCCGTCCCTGCTCGATGCTTTCAAGGCCGACGGCAAGCAGTACGGCCTGCCGGCGTCGTTCTCCAACGTCGTGCTGTTCTACAACAAGGACCTGTTCGCGGCGGCCGGGGTCGCACCGCCGACCGCGAGCTGGACGTGGGCCGACGAGCAGGCGGCGGCGACCAAGCTGACCAACAAGGGCAACGGCGTCTGGGGCGACTACCAGCCGATCTCGTTCTTCGAGTTCTACAAGACGCTCGACCAGGCCGGCGGCGAGTTCCTGGCACCGGACAAGAAGTCCTCGACCTTCAACTCCGACGCCGGGCGCAAGGCCGCCGAGTTCCTGGTCGCCAAGGCCGGCAAGACCATGCCGACCGAGGCCCAGGGCGCCGGCACCCCCGACTTCGACTCCAAGCTGTTCAAGGACGGCAAGCTGGCCATGTGGCACAGCGGCATCTGGATGTTCTCCGGCCTCGCCGACGCGAAGTTCGACTGGGACATCGCCGTCGAGCCCGGTGACACGAAGAAGGCGTCGGCGATGTTCACCAACGGCGCCGTCGTGTCCGCCGCGAGCAAGAACCAGGCGGCCGCCCAGAAATGGGTCACCTTCCTCACCTCGTCCGACGACATGGTCAAGGCTCGACTCGCCACGAGCTGGGAGCTGCCGCCGGTCGCCGACACCGGCAAGGTGGACAGCTACCTGACCGCCGGCAAGCCCGCCAACCGGCAGGCCGTCTTCGACTCGCTCGACGCGACCGTCCTACCGCCGGTCATCGAGCGCCAGCAGGAGATGCAGGACGCCGTCAACAAGGAGCTATCGGCCGCCGCGGCCGGCCGCAAGGACGTCGCCACCGCACTCGCCGATGCCCAAAAGGCCGTCGACAAGCTCCTCGCGTGACCACGACCACCGTCGCGCTGGCCGCTCGCAGCCACGCCGTCATCACCGCACACCAGCACCCCGGCGGCGCCTACCCGGCCGCGCCGACCTTCTCGGCGTACCGCGGCTATGCCTGGCTGCGCGACGGTGGCTTCACCGCCGAGGGCGTCTCCCGGTACGGGGACGTCTCCTCGGCCAACCGCTTCCACGACTGGGTCAGCCGCGTCCTGGCCGACCGGCGAGGGCAGGTCGACCGGTTGCGGTCGGCCGGCGCCGCCGCACCGATCGAGCAGATGCTCCCGACCCGCTTCACGTTCGACGGCGGCGACGGTTCCGACCCCTGGTGGGACTTCCAGACCGACGGCTACGGCACCTGGCTGTGGTCGGTGGTCACCCACGCGCGGCGGCACGGGCTCGACCCGGCCCGCTGGCTGCCCGGCATCGAGGTCGCCGTCGACTTCCTCACCGCGTTCTGGGACCGACCCTGCTACGACTGGTGGGAGGAGCACGTCGAGCACCGGCACGTCTCGACGCTGGGCGCGATCCACGGCGGGCTCCGTTCTTCGCTCGTCGTGCTGACCGGCGACCGTGCGACCTCGGCGGCTTCGGCTGCCGAGGCGGCGCGACAGCTGGCCCTGACCGAAGGGGTGCGCGACGGCCACCTCGTGAAGTGGCTGGGCTCCCCCGCCGTCGACGGCTCGCTGCCGGCCTGCGTCGTCCCGTTCGGGCTGGTCTCCCCCGGATCCCCGCTGGCCGCCGCGACCCTCGCCAAGGTCGCGGCGGACCTCGACGTCGACGGCGGCGTGCACCGCTTCACCGCCGACGTCTTCTACGGCGGCGGCCAGTGGCTGCTGCTGTCCGCGCTGCTCGGCTGGAACCTGGCCCGCGCCGGAGACCGGGCCGGCGCCTGGCGGCACCTGAGCTGGATCGCGGACCAGGCGACCGCCGACGGCGAGCTGCCCGAGCAGGTCCCCCACCACCTGCTGCACCCGGCGAGCCGCCAGGAGTGGCTCGACCGCTGGGGGCCGGTCGCGACGCCGCTGCTGTGGTCACACGGCATGTACCTGATTCTCGCCGACGAGCTGGGAGTGCTGGCATGATCCGACACCGTCCACACGGGATCGAGCACCCGTACGCCACGTCGCTGGACCAGCGGGTGCCGGTGCTGCCCTTGGCCGGGCAGCGCGTGGTGCTCGGTGTGTGGGCTTCTGCCGAGGTGGACTCGGTCAGCTGTGAGTGGCGGACCGCCGACGGCCTGGTCTCGCTCGCGCTGGCACCCCACGCGGGCAGTGCCGCCGACGCGGCCGCGCTGGCCGGTGGCGAAGGCCACCTCGCGGGCGCGCAGGCCGCGGCGCTGGGCGGGGACGGCGGTTGGGCCGTCGAGTCCCCGCCCGTCACCGGGAGCGCCGACTACCGGTTCGTCGCGGGAGACCAGTCGACAGAGTGGTTTCGCGTCGTCTCGGCCGACTGGACGACCAACGTCCCGGTCGGCGTCGACGTGGCGCTGACCGGCGGCGGAGAGCGCCTCGCCGGTGACGTCGAGTGGCTGGTCTCCGCCGACGGCGTGCACCGTGCCCGCTTCGCCCTCGCGCTGCGGCCCGGTGACCACGTCGTCGGGTTCGGCGAGCGCTTCGACCACCTCGACCAGGCCGGGCGGCGGCTCGACGCCGTGGTCTTCGAGCAGTACAAGGCGCAGGGCGCGCACGGCCGCACGTACCTGCCGATGCCGTTCGCCCATGTGATCGGCACCGACAGCTGGGGCTTCCACGTGCGGACCAGCCGGCGCACCTGGTACGACGTCGGCGCGACCACTCCGGACCGGCTCGTCGTCGAGGTCGCGCTCGGCGGCAGCGCGAAGGAGAGCGTCGACCTCGCGATCTATGACGGCACCCCGACCGCGGTGCTGAGCGCGTTCCTGGACGAGGCCGGCCGGGCCGAGGAGCTGCCCGACTGGGTGTTCCGGCTCTGGGCGTCCGGCAACGAGTGGAACACCCAGCGGATCGTCCTGGACCGGATGGACAAGCACCGCGAGCTCGACATCCCGGTCGGCGCGGTGGTCATCGAGGCGTGGAGTGACGAGGAAGGCATCATGATCCCCCGGGATGCCTTGTATGCGCCGCACCCGGACGGGTCGCCGTTCAAGGACGGCGACTTCGGCTATCCCGCCGACGGCGCCTGGCCGGACCCGAGGGGCATGGTCGCGGAGCTGCACGACCGGCACGTCAAGGTGCTGCTGTGGCAGATCCCGCTGCTGAAGACCGCGGACTCCGAGCCCGGGCTGCACGAGCAGGTGCTGGCCGAGGGTGCCGCGCTGGTGGCCGGCGGGCACGCCGTGCTCGAGGACGACGGCACGCCGTACCACAACCGGGGTTGGTGGTTCCCGAAGTCGCTCCTGCCGGACCTGTCCACGGCCGCGACGCGCGAGTGGTGGACGGCCAAGCGCGCCTACCTCGTGCGGGACTGGGACGTCGACGGGTTCAAGACCGACGGCGGCGAGCACGCCTGGGGACACGACCTGCGGTACGGCGACGGCAGCCGCGGCGACGAGGGCAACAACCGCTATCCGGTGCACTACGCCCGGGCGTTCGGTGACCTGCTGCGCGCCCACGGCAAGGCACCGGTCACGTTCTCCCGTAGCGGGTTCACCGGCTCGCAGGCGCACGGCGTGTTCTGGGCGGGCGACGAGGACTCGACCTGGGAGGCGTTCCGCAACTCCGTCACGGCCGGACTGACGGCGGCCGCCTGCGGGATCGTCTACTGGGGCTGGGACCTCGCGGGCTTCTCCGGACCGGTGCCCGACGCGGAGCTCTACCTGCGCGCGGCGGCCGCGTCCACCTTCATGCCGATCATGCAGTACCACTCGGAGTTCAACCACCACCAGCTTCCGCCGCGCGACCGCACGCCCTGGCACGTCGCCGAGACGTCCGGTGACGAGCGGGTCGTGCCGGTCTTCCGGCGGTTCGCCCACCTGCGCGAGCGCCTGGTGGCGTACCTGGCCCGAGAGGCCGCCACGACGATCGCGACCGACCGGCCGTTGATGCGGCCGCTGTTCTTCGACCAGCCCGCCGACAGTTTCGTCTGGACCAGGCCACGGCAGTGGATGCTCGGCGCCGACCTGTTGGTCAACCCCGTCACCTCGCCGGGGGCGACGTCCTGGACGAGCTATCTGCCAGCCGGCGACTGGGTCGACGTGTGGACCGGAGACGTTGTTCTCGGTGGCCAGGAACACCGGCGGGACACCCCGATCGACCTGATCCCGGTCTACTGCCGGGCTGCGGCGTGGCCTTCGTTCGCGGGGGTCTTCGACGTGCGCTAGATCACCGGCTGGGACACGGCGTGAGTCCGGCTATTAGAGTGCCCTTCGCAGTTAGGGCAGGCTTAGCTAAGGATTCGGGTGCGTCGTCGATTGGTGCTGCTGGCCGGGGTGGCGTTGCTCGTCCTGGTCGTGCTGGCCAGCCTCGCGGTGGGCAGCAATCCGTTGAGCATCGGGCGCGTCTGGCACGCGCTCGTCGCTCCGGACGGTGGTGAGGCCGCCAGCGTCGTCTGGGACCTGCGGGTGCCCCGGACGCTGCTCGGCCTCGTCGTCGGCGCGGCCCTGGCCGCCGCCGGCGTGCTGCTCCAGGCGCTGACCCGCAACCCGCTGGCCGAGCCCCGGATCCTGGGCATCAGCGCGGGCGCCTCGCTCGGCGTCGTCGTGGCCATCACGCTGTTCGGGATCGGCTCGCTGACCGGGTACGTCTGGTTCGGCATCGCCGGTGCCCTCGGTGCCGGGCTGCTGGTCTTCGGCGTCGCCGCGCGCACCCGGGACGGCGCCTCCCCCGTGACCCTGGCGCTCGTCGGCGCCGCCCTGGACGCGAGCCTGGGCGCGATCACCGCCGGGCTGCTCAGCGCCGACGCCCGTACGTTCGAGGAGTTCCGCTTCTGGGTCGTCGGCGGGCTGACCGGCCGGGACTCGGGCGTCGCGCTCCAGGTGCTGCCGTTCCTGCTGACCGGCCTCGTGCTCGCCGCCGTGGTGGCCCGCGGCCTGGACTCGCTCGCGCTCGGCGACGACGTCGCGCGCGGCCTGGGCACCCGGGTCGGCCTGACCCGGATCGGCGGCGGAGTCGCGGCGGTGCTGCTCACCGGCGCGGGCGTGGCGGCCGCCGGCCCGATCGCGTTCGTCGGCCTCGCCGTGCCGCACCTCGCGCGCTTCCTGGTCGGCAGCGACCAACGGTGGGTGCTGGCCACCTCGGTGCTGCTCGGCCCCGCGCTGCTGCTGACCGCCGACGTGATCGGCCGCGTCGTCGCGCTGCCGGGCGAGGTGTCGGCGGGCATCGTGACCGCGCTGATCGGCGCACCGCTGCTCGCCGTCCTGGTGACCCGGGCCAAGGTGGTGTCGGCATGACCGTTCTTCGTCTCGGGGGCGCGTCGCTGGTCGTCCGCCAGCGCGCCGTGGCCGTCTCGCTCGTGCTGCTGGTGCTGCTGGCCGTCGCGCTGGTGCTCGCGGTCTCGCTCGGCAAGCCGTACGTGGCGCCCGGCGACGTGCTGCGGTCGCTGTCCGGTGCCGGCACCCCGTACGACGTCGTGGTGCAACGCCTCCGCCTCCCCCGGGCTGTGCTCGCGGTCGCGGTCGGCGTGCTGTTCGGGGTGGCCGGGGCGCTGATCCAGAGCGTCGCCCGCAACTCCCTGGCCAGCCCCGACATCATCGGCATCACCCAGGGCGCCGGGCTGGCCGCCACGGTCGCGCTGACCAGCGGCGCCGCGGCCGCCGTGATCGCGCCGTCGGCGCTGGCCGGCGGGCTGCTCGCGGCGGCGATGGTGCTCGCGCTCGGCGCCCGGCACGGCCTGGCCGCGAAGCGGTTCGTGCTCGCCGGCGTCGCCGTCGCCATCGCGCTGCGGGCACTCACCGAGATCGTCATGCTCACCGCCGAGCCGATCGACGGGCAACGCGCGCACATCTGGCTCGTCGGCACCCTAGCCGGCCGCGGCTGGACCGAGACCCTGTGGCTGTCCGGCACCCTGGTCGTGCTGCTGCCGGTGCTGTTCTGGGCGGGGTGGGCGCTGCGCACCAGCGCGCTCGACGACGACACGGCCCGCGGCCTCGGCACCCGCCCGGTAGCCCGCCGGGTCGGCCTGGCCGCCGCCGGCGTGCTGCTCGCCGCGATGGTCACGGCCCAGGTCGGCGCCGTCGACTTCGTCGCGCTGGTCGCACCGCAGGTGGCCCGCCGGCTGGTCCGCGCCGAACGCCCGCCGCTGGTCGCCGCCGGCCTGACCGGCGCCCTGCTGGTGGTGCTGGCCGACCTGGTCGGGCGCCTGGTGTTCGCACCGACCCAGCTTCCGGCCGGCGTGGTCACCGCCGCGATCGGCGGCCCGTACCTGTTGTTCCTGCTCGTCCGGAGGAAACAGTGAAGCTGACCGCGCAGGACCTCGCCGCCGGCTACCACGACCGGGCGGTGTTCGAGGGGCTCGACCTGGAGTTGCCGGACGGCGCGTTCACCGTGATCGTCGGCCCGAACGCCTGCGGGAAGTCGACGCTGCTGCGCACCCTCGCGCGGCTGCTGCCGGCCCGGCAGGGCACGGTGCTGCTGGACGGCAGCGACATCACCTCCCTGCCGACCCGCGAGGTGGCCCGCCGGCTCGGCGTACTGCCGCAGAGCCCGCTGGTGCCCGAGGGCGTCACCGTGTCCGACCTGGTCGGTCGGGGCCGGCAGCCGCACCAGCGGTGGTGGCAGCAGTGGTCGCCGGAGGACACGGTGGCCGTTGCCTCCGCCATGGAGCAGGCCGGCGTCGCGTCGCTGGCGGACCGACCGGTGGACCAGCTCTCCGGCGGGCAGCGCCAGCGGGTCTGGATCGCCATGGCGCTCGCCCAGCGGACCGGGACGCTGCTGCTCGACGAGCCGACCACGTTCCTGGACCTGGCGCACCAGGTCGAGGTGCTCAACCTGCTGCGCGGCATGCGCGACGGCGGCAGCACCGTCGTGGCCGTCCTGCACGACCTCAACCAGGCGGCGCGCTATGCCGACCACCTCGTCGCGATGCGTGACGGCACGGTGGTCGCGGCCGGCCCACCCCGCGAGGTGGTCACCGTCGACCTGGTCCGCGACGTCTTCGGGCTCGACTCCGTGGTCGTGCCGTGCCCGGTGAGCTCCGCACCTCTCGTACTGCACATCTGAAGAGTTAGGAAATCCCATGTCGACTCGTAGAACCGCGACCGTGCTCGCCGGCCTGGCGCTGGCCGCGGCGGCCCTCACCGCGTGCTCCAGCGACCCGGTCGCCGGCACCACCGACGAGGCCGCCACCCAGCAGATCACCCACGCGATGGGCACGACGACGGTGCCGCTGCACCCGAAGCGGGTCGTCGTACTGGACACGGATAAGATCGACACGGCGGTCAGCCTGGGCATCACCCCGGTCGGCGCGACGGAGCTGCCGGAGCTGGACAAGCCGCCGGCGTACCTCGGCGACCTGTCTTCGATGAAGCCCGTCGGCGAGATCTCCGAGCCGGACCTGGAGGCCGTAGCGGCGCTCCAGCCGGACCTGATCCTGGGCAGCAAGTTCCGCCAGGAAAAGTTCTACGACGAGCTGTCGGCGATCGCGCCGACCGTGTTCACCGAGCGGGTCGGCATCACCTGGAAGGAGAACTTCCTCCTCGACGGCAAGGCCCTGGGCCAGGAGCAGAAGGCCAAGGACCTGCTCGCCGCGTACGAGACCCGGGCCAAGGAGCTGGGCACGAAGATCCCGAACGCCGCGAACGTCGAGGTCTCCATCGTGCGCTTCATGCCGGCCGAGATCCGGGTGTACGGCCCGGACGGCTTCTCCGGCATCGTCCTGGGCGACATCGGCCTGGGTCGCCCGGAGCGCCAACTGCTGGCGAACAAGGACGACAAGCGCTTCGACAAGGTGAGCCCGGAGCGCATCGCGGACCTGGACGGCGACGTCATGTTCGTGACGGCCCAGGGCCCGACCGCCGAGGGCCAGAAAGCCAAGGTCACGAGCGGCAACCTGTGGAAGGACCTGGGCGCGGTCAAGGCCGGCAAGTCCTGGGACGTCCCGGCCGAAACCTGGATGACCGGCATCGGCGTAACGGCAGCGAACAAGATCCTGGACGACATCCAGAGCCACCTGGCCGCCTAGGTCCGCCGCGCGGTCCCGGACGCCGTCAGCGCGCCCGGGACCGCGCGTCGACCGTCGCGGAGACACCGCCCGCGACGACCTCCCCGGCCATGCCGCCATCGGCAACCTCCGCGGGCGCACCGCCTGCGGCGCGGGTGCGTTGGGTGAGCACCACGAAGACCAGTACCGCCAGGGCCGCGGCGATCGCGCCCGTGGTGACCGACTCGCTGAGCAGCAGGGCAGACCAGGTCATGGTGAGCACTGGCTGCACGAGTTGGATCTGGCCGACGCGGGCGATGCCGCCTCGGGCCAGGCCCGCGTACCAGGCGAAGAAGCCCAGGAACATCGAGACCACCGTCAGGTAGCCGAACGCGGCCCAGCCGGGACCGTCGGCGTGCGGCGGCGCGGCGACCGCCGCGGCGACGGTCACTGGGACGGTGACCGGCAAGGCCACGAGCAGCGCCCAGCAGATGGTGCGGGCTCCGCCCAGCTCGCGGGCCAGTGCGCCGCCCTCGGCGTAGCCCAGGCCGCAGAGTACGACGGCGGCGAGCAGGAACAGGTCCGCGAGCGACAGTCCACCGTGTACGGTACCGCTGGCCCCGAGGAAGACCAGCACCGCCAGCAGGCCGCCGGCGCTCGCGAGCCAGAACGTCCCCGGCGGCCGCTCCCCCGCCCGCAGCACCGCGAACACGGCCGTCATGGCCGGCAGCACCCCCACCACGACGGCGCCGTGTGCGGCGGTCTCGTCGCGCAGCGCGAGCGAGGTGAACAGGGGGAAGCCCGCCACCACACCGAGGGCGACGACCGCGAGCCGCCGCCACTGGGTCCGGTTCGGCCGGGGCGCCCGGGTGAACCGCAGGTAGACCGCCGCGAGCACCGCCGCGCCGACGGCCCGGCCGAACGCCACGAACCACGGGTCGAGGCGCTCCACGGCGACCCGGGTGGCCGGCAGCGACATGCTGAACGCGAGCACGCCCAGCGCGCCGAGCACCAGGCCGGTCGCCGTTACCGTGCCGGCAGCAGTAGCGTTACTCTTGCTTCTCATGAATGACAGTAACGCAGCGGCCCGCGTGATCCAAGATCTGCGCGCGGCCGTCGCGGCGGCGGAGCCCGGCACGCGCCTCCCGGCGGTCCGTGAGCTGACGGCCCGCCACCAGGCCTCGCCGGTCACCGTCGCCGAGGCGATCCGCCACCTCGTCGCGCAAGGCCTGGTCGAGACCCGGCCGGGCCGCGGCACCTTCGTCGCGGCCGCGCCACCGGACCGCCGCGTCCCCGACCTGTCCTGGCAGACCGTCGCGCTCGGCCCGGGACGGCCGGGCGAGGACGACATGCGCGCCCTGCTGGCCCTGCCGCCCGCCGGGTCGATCCCGCTCTCCGGCGGCTACCTCGACGCGGACCTGCAACCCGCCGCCCCGCTCGGTGCCGCCCTGGCCCGCGCCGCGCGGCAACCCGCGGCCTGGCAACGCGGACCGGCCGAGGGCAACGCCGACCTGCGGGCCTGGTTCGCGCGCGAGGCCGGCGGCGGCCTGCGCCCCGACGACCTGGTGATCTGCCCCGGCGGCCAGGCCGCCCTGTCGACGGCGCTGCGGGCGCTCGTGGCGCCCGGCGACACCGTGCTCGTCGAGTCGCCGACCTACCTCGGCACGCTGGCGGCGGCGCGCGCGGCCGGGCTCAAGGTGGTGCCGGTGCCCGCCGACGCCGACGGCGTGCGCCCGGACCACCTCGCGGCCGCGTTCGACCGCACCGGCGCGCGCCTGTTCTACTGCCAGCCGCTGCACGCCAACCCGCACGGCGCGACGCTGGCAACACACCGCCGGGCGCAGGTCGCCGCCGCGGTCAGAGAAGCGGGAGCCTTCCTGATCGAGGACGACTACGCCCGCGACCTGACCATCGACGGCGAGGCGCCACCGCCGCTGGCCGCCGACGACCCCGACGGCCACGTCGTCTACGTGCGCTCCCTGGCCAAGTCGGCCGCGCCGGGCCTACGGGTCGCGGCGATCGGCGCCCGCGGCCCGGCCGGCACCCGGCTGCGCACCGCGCGACTGCTCGACGACTTCTTCGTCACCGGCCCGCTCCAACAGGCCACCCTGGAGTTCGTCAGCGCACCCGCCTGGGCCCGCCACCGCCGCTTCCTCCGCACGGCCCTACGGGCCCGCCGCGACGCACTGCTGGCGGCACTCCGCCGGCACCTGCCGGAGCTCGCCGACCCACCGATCCCCCGCGGCGGCCTGCACCTGTGGGCCCGCCTACCGTACGGCACCGACGACGTCGCCCTGGCCGCGGCCGCCGCAGCGGAAGGCGTCGTGGTCTTCCCGGGCCGCCCGTGGTTCGCCGCCGAACCACCGGCCCCGCACCTACGCCTGACCTACGCCGCCGCCCAGCCGGACCTGATGGACGAGGCGGTCCGCCGCCTGGCCCAAGCTGTCCACAAGGGACGCTAGGGTTCGATGTCGCTCAGGGCGTAGGCGACGGCGGACTGCAGGGTGTCGGCGTAGCCCTGCTCGCGGGCCTCCATATAGTCGCGCGCGTCGAGGTCGGCGCCCAGGTGTGGCCACGGCAGCACGTACGCCTGCATCCACGCCCTGCCGGCGAAGGCGCGCAGCTTGCGCGCGGAGGACGCCAGCCGCGCCGCCCGGGCCGGTTCGCCCTTGCGGGCCGCGAGGTCCGAGAACGCCGACAGGTAGAGGGCGGTGCCGGCCTCGTCGCCCGCGGCGGCCGACAGCCGCAGCCCCGCCGCGAGGTGCCGGGCCGCGCCCTCCGTGTCGCCGGCCGCGGTCGCCGTCACGGCGAGGCTGTAGAGCGCCACGACCTCGCCGAGGTGGTCGTCGGTCTTGCGCGCCGTCCGCAGTCCGTCGGTGAACTGCGCCGCCGCGGCCTCGTAGTCGCCTTCGTTGAAGGGCACCAGCCCGAGCCGGGTGTGGTAGAGCGCGGCCATCCACACCTCGCCGATCCGTTCGCTGATCTCCTTGGTCTCGCCGAGCAGGACGCGCGCCTCGTCGTAGTCGCCCCGGGTCAGCGCGAGCTGGCCGAGCATGCCCGCGGCCCGGGCGTTGACGTCCTGGTCGCCCACCTCGCGCAGGATCGGCAGGACCCGCTCGAGCTGCACCCGGGCGCGCTCCTGGTCGCCGCTGAGGAAACCGATCGCACCATCGCCGAAGAGCATGTGGGCGTACGTGCGGCGCGGTGCGGCGTCCGCGTGCTCGAGCATCCGCCGGACCGTCCGGGATCCCTCGTCGATGTGGCCGCGCAGCCACCACAGCGGCCAGAGCATCCAGCCGAGCCGGACGGCCTCGACCATCTGCTCCTTGTCGATGAACCAGTTGATGGCGGCGCGCAGGTTGTCGTGCTCGTGCTCCAGCAGGTCGACGGCGGCGGGGTCGGTCGAGGTCTGCCCGACCGGCGGCGCGGTCGCCTCGGCGAAGGCGAGGTAGTAGCGGGCGTGCCGCTCGTGGGTGTCCTCCCAGTCGAAGTCCGAGCGGAGCTTGTCCAGCGCGAACTCGCGGACGACGCCGAGCATCGACAGGCGCGGCTCGGGGCCGCGGTTGTCCTGGGTGACCAGGCTGCTCTCGATCAGGTCGGTGAGCGACTCGAGGCCGGCGTACCGGTCCTTCATCTCGGCTACGGCCCGGGCCGCGTCGAGGTCGAAGCCGCCGGAGAAGACCCCGAAGCGGGCGAACATCTCCTGCTCGGCGCGCGGCAGCAGCTGGTAGCTCCAGTCGATGGTGTCCCGCAGGGTGCGCTGGCGGGCGGGCAGGTCGCGGGCGCCCCCGGTCAGCGTGCCGAGCCGGCGGGTGAGGCGGTCGACCAGGGCCCGCGGCGGCAGCACCCGGACCTTGGCCGCGGCGAGCTCTATGGCCAACGGCAGCCCGTCGAGCCGGCGGACGATCTCGACGATCGCGGCGGCACCGTCGGCGTCGTAGCGGAAGCCGGCGTTGACCGCCTTGGCCCGCTCGACGAACAGCTGGGCGGCGCCGTCGCGGCCGATCGCCACGGTCGGGTCGTCGGTCGCCAGGGGCACCCGCAACGGGGGTACGTCGAAGACGTGCTCGCCGGTCAGCCGCAGCGGGACCCGGCTGGTCACCAGGATCGTGACCCGGGGGCACGCGTCGAGGATGGCGGACAGCTCGGTCGCGGCGGCGGTGACGTGCTCCATGTTGTCGACGATGAGCAGCACCGAGCGGTCGCGCAGGTAGGCGACCGCGTTGTCGACGGCGGACTGGTTGGGCATGGTCCGCAGGTCGAGCGCGTTGCCGATGGTCATCCCGACCGCGTCCGGTTCGATGACCGCGGAGAGGTCGGCGAACGCGACCCCGTCGGTGAACTTCTCGCGCAGCGACGTGCCGAGGGCCAGGGCCAGCCGGGTCTTGCCGACGCCGCCGGGGCCGGTGAGCGTCACGAGCCGCACCTGGGGGTCGGTCAGCAGGTCGGTCAGGGCCTGCTGTTCGGCGCTGCGGCCGAGCAGCCGGTTGGGTGCCACCGGCAGGGGCAGGGGCACGCGCGCGTCGGCCGGCGGCTCGGTGCCGTTCGGGTTGAACCGCTCGCTGAGCAGCAGGGCGATGTCCTCGCCCACGGCCCGGCGCAGCTCGTCGGCGTCGCGGAACTGCCGGTAGCTGACCCGGGCGTCGTCGCGGATCCGGTCGAGCAGCGCGGAAAGGCGCGGGTCGCGCCCGGGCGCCGGGGTCTTGACGTAGATCAGCCTGGGGAGCTGGTCGGCGGCCAGGTACTCGTCCTCGATGCCGGCGTGGTCGTAGTGCTCCCAGTAGATGCCGACGAAGAGCTGGCTCGCGTCGATGTACTCGCGGTAGACCTCGGGGCCGCCGGCGGGGCGGGCGCCGAGCTCGAACATCACCGGCACCAGGCGCATCCGGGCGATGGTGTCCCGGACGGCGAGGCGCTCAGGTTCCAGTTCCTCGACCGCCGAAGAGATGAAGATGCGTAGTCGGTGATCCGGAGTCTGGATCACGGAGTCGCCCCAGCCTGCCATGAAAAACCATCACATCCCCCGATTAACGCCGAAACTACCTCCACCCGGCCCGGTTTCCCAACGGGAGATCCAATTTTCTCAGAGGTGGGGGCGGCACGTCCGCGCCGCCCCCAAACCCAACCCCGGCTCAGTGGCCGGCGTTCTGACCACCGTCGACGTGCAGGATCTCGCCGGTGACGAACGGCGCCGACTCCAGGAAGAGCACCGCCTCCACGATGTCGCTCGTCTCACCCATCCGGCCGACCGGGTGCAGGGCGTCGAACGTCGGGTAGTAGTCCGGCGAGTGCATCGGGGTCTTGATGATGCCCGGGGCCACCGCGTTGACCCGTACGCCCCGGTTCGCGTACTCGATGGCCAGTGACTTGGTCGCGGAGGTCAGCCCACCCTTGGTCAGCGAGGCCAGCACGGACGGCACGTTGGAGTTCGGCTGGTCCACGAAGCTCGTGGTGATGCTGACGATGTGGCCACCGCCACTGGCCAGCAGGTGGGGCATGGCGCGCTGGGTCAGGTTGAAGAAGCCGGCGACGTTCACACCGAAGACCAGGTCGTAGTCCTCGGCGGTGTAGTCGGTGTACGGCTTGGCGATGAAGACGCCGGCGTTGTTCACCACGGTGTCGATCCGGCCGAACCGGTCCAGCGCGGCCGCGATCACGGCGTCGGTCGTGGCCTTGTCGGCGATGTCGCCGGGCACGGTCACGACGTCGGGGTCGGTGCTGGGGGTGATCGAGCGGGAGTTGGCCACGACGCCGTACCCGAGCTTGCGGTATGCCTCGACGAGGCCGGCCCCGATGCCCTGGGACGCACCGGTGATGACGACGACCTTCTGCGCTGCGTTGGTGGTGCTCATAGCTGTCTTAACCTCGCAAATCCGACTGGATGTCGCCGGTAGACGACTGGTCGACTAAGAAGCTAGACGACCGGTCATGTATTCTCCAAGGGTGGGACGGACAAGTGACGCGCGAAACAAGATCCTCGAGGCGGCCAAGGTGCTCATCGAGCAGCGGGGCTACTCGGCGCTGGGCGTCGCGGAGATCTGCGCGGCGGCCGGGGTGCCCAAGGGCAGCTTCTACTACTTCTTCGAGTCCAAGCAGGCGCTCGCGCTGACGGTGATCGACGAGCACTGGGCGGCCCAGCGTGCCGAGTGGGAAGCGGTGCTGAACGCCGATGCCAGCCCCCTGCGGCGGCTGCACGACCTGTTCGAGGTCACCGAGGAGGTGCAGCGGGTCGCGCAGCAGCGCTCCGGCGTGGTGGTCGGCTGCATGTTCGGCAACCTCGCCCTCGAGCTCAGCAACCAGGCCCCGGAGATCCGGGAGCGGCTCCAGGCGATCTTCGACGCCCAGATCGAGCTGATCGAGGCCGTCGTCACCCAGGCGAAGGACCTCGGCGAGGCCGGCCCGGCGGTCGACAGCCGCGAGGCCGCGCGCTCGATCGTGGCCCAGATCGAGGGCCGCGTGCTGCTGGCGAAGCTGCTCAACGACCCCGAGCAGCTCGACACCCTCTGGCGCAACTCCCTCGACCTGCTCCAGGTGCCGGACGACTCGCGGACCCTGGTCAACTAAGCCGGCAGGGCGTGCTAAAGTACAGGTATTGCGGTTTCACGTTCATACCTTGCAGACGCCCGGGTCTCCAGCCACGGGCGTTTTGTGTTGTGCCGGGTCAACCGGTCGGGATGGATGAGTTCGGCAATTACGGTCCCCGCACGGTGCGGGCGCCATTCCGAAAGGTTTTAAGAAATGACTCAAGGCACCGTCAAGTGGTTCAACGCTGACAAGGGGTTCGGCTTCATCACCCCGGATGGTGGCGGCCCGGACGTGTTCGCCCACTTCTCCGCCATCGCCGCGTCCGGCTTCCGGTCGCTCGAGGAGAACCAGCGCGTGGAGTTCGACGTCGAGCAGGGCCAGAAGGGCCCGCAGGCCGCGAACATCCGCACCATCTGATCTAGACCTGTCGCGGCCGTGCCCCTGGTCACTTTCCGTGCACGGGGGCACGGCCACCGACAGAACCCCGGGCGTCGGCCCGGACAACATCAGAGCGGGGATTGACATGGATGGTCTCCGACTCACCTCGGCGCGGCTCGTACCTGAGGTGCGCCTTTTCCTTGCCGAGGATCCGACGATCCTCTGGGCTCGGTTGGAGGCCCAGGTGGGCCACAACCTTCCGGCACCCTTCTGGGCCACGGCATGGGGCGGCGGCCAGGCCGTCGCCCGCTATGTGCTCGACGCGCCCGAGACCGTCGCCGGCCGCCGGGTGCTAGACCTGGGTTCCGGGTCAGGCCTCGTCGCGATCGCGGCGGCCAAGGCGGGTGCCGCCGTCGTCGTCGCCAACGACATCGATCCCTACGCCCCCGCCGCCATCCGGGCCAACGCCCGCGCGAACGGCGTGCACGTCGTACCCCTTTCGACCAACCTCCTGGACCTGACACCCGAGGCCGTGCTCGACATCCGGGCCGACGTGGTGTTGGCGGGCGATGCGTTCTACGATGACCAACTCGCCGACCAGGTCCTTCCCTTCCTGCTCACAGCCGCCCGCCGCGACACGCTGGTCCTCGCCGGCGACCCGGGCCGTGGTCGGATCCCCTCCCGAGATTGGCAGGTCGTCATGACGTATCCGGTGTCGCCCGCGACCGGCGAAGAAACCTATGTAACCGCCGCCAGCGTGCTCACGCCTCGCCACCCCGGAGCGCGGCCGTGATGGTGCTCTTCCTCGGCGGTCCCTGGCACGACCAGCGCCACGACGTCACCCCCACCCGCCAGTCCGCGGGCCGGTTGCCGCTGCACTTCGCGGTGCCCACCTTCGACGGTGTGCGCCCGAGACACGTCAACTACACCCGGCGGTACGTGCGCTCGGGCGGCGACGACCGCCTCCCGGTCTATGTCGCCCCCGACTACCAGGGGCCGGCGCGCGGCTAACGCGTGACCGTCTTGTGCTCCACGTAGCCGGTCAGGCCCACCACGCCGTACTCCCGGCCGATTCCGCTCGCCTTGTAGCCGCCGAACGGCCCGTCGAAGCTCATCGGTGACCCGTTCAGGGTGACGGTGCCGGTACGCAACCGGCGGGCCACGTTCAGTGCCCGATCGGTGCTGGCCGACCAGATGCCGCCGGACAGGCCGTACTCGGAGTCGTTGGCGATCCGGACCGCGTCGTCCTCGTCGTCGTACGGGATCACGACCAGCACCGGGCCGAAGATCTCCTCGCGGGCGATCCGCATGCCGTTGTGGACGTCGGCGAAGAGCGTGGGCGTGACGTAGTTGCCCGTTTCCAGGCCTGGCGGCACCTCGGGGCCGCCGGTCACGAGCCGGGCGCCCTCCCGGACGCCGGTGCGGATGTAGTCGCGCACCCGCTCCTGCTGGTTTGGCCTGATCATCGGTCCGACGAACGTGTCGGGAGCGGCCGGATCGCCGACCTTCAGCGACTCCACCATGTCCTTCAGCGCGGCGACGACCTCGTCGTAGCGGCTCCGTGGCGCCAGGATCCGGCTCTGCAGGATGCACGCCTCGCCGTTGTTGGCCAGCGAGCCGAACCGCAGCCCTTGGACGGCGGCCGCCACGTCGGCGTCGTCCAGGATGATGGCCGCGGACTTGCCGCCGAGCTCCAGGCTGACCCGCTTGAGCTGCTCGCCGGCGATCGCGGCGATCCGCCGCCCGGCCCGGGTCGACCCCGTGAAGGCGATCTTGTCCACGTCCGGGTGGGAGACCAGGTACTCGCTGGTGTCCCGGTCCGCCGGCAGGATGCTGAGCACGCCCTCCGGCAGCCCGGCCTCGTGCCACAGGTCCGCCAGCAGCGTCATGCTCAGCGAGTTCTCCGGCGAGACCTTGAGGACCACGGTGTTGCCGGCCAGCAGGGCGGGCGTGAGCTTGGCGGTGGCGGCCGAGAACGGCGAGTTCCACGGGATGACCGCGGCGACCACGCCGATCGGCTCGCGCCGGACGATGGTGTCGAAGGCGACGGCCGGGTCCGTGGGTCGCACGACCTCCTCCCAGCCAAACCCCTCGGCCGCGGCGAGGTAGGCGTTCACCTGGCGGGTCAGGAACGGCTGGCCGAGCCTGGTGAACCAGCCCGCCGAGCCGTTCTCCGCCGAGATGACCTCGGCGATCTCGTCGGCCCGGGCCTCGCGCAGCGCGTTGAGCCGCCGAATGATTTCTTGGCGGTCCGCCGGGTCGGTGCGCGGCCAGGGTCCGTCGTCGAAGGCTTTTCGGGCCGTGGCCACGGCCCTGTCCACGTCTCGCGGATGCGCCTGGGCGACGCGGCCGAGCACCGACTGGTCGTGCGGTGAGCGGATCTCGAGCAGGTTCTCTTCTGCCGGTGCGACCCATTGGCCGCCGATGTAGAGCTTGTCGCGAGTGATCATGAGTTGGCTCCTTCGAGGTCCGTGCCGCGGCTGACGGGGGCCCACTGGCGGGCCTCGGCGAGCCGCTGCTCTTCCGCGGCGAGGGTGATGTCCAGGGCGTCGTTGCCGAGCAGCAGCCGGCGCGGGTGGGCGGGGCCGTCGACCAGGTCGACGATCGCTTTGGCCATCCGGGCGGGGTCGCCGGGCTCGTTGCCGGCGTACTGGGTGAACCGGTCCTGCCAGGCCCCGACGGACTCCGCGTACTCGGGGCGGGTCGGGCCCGAGGTCTGTGCGGCGCCGGCGGCCCAGCCGGTGCGGATGCCGCCCGGCTCGACGATCGTCACCTTGATGCCCAGGTGGGCCACCTCGTTGGCGAGCACCTCGGAGAAGCCGGCGACGCCGAACTTCGCGGCCTGGTACGCGCTCAGGCCCGGCGTGCCACCGACCCGCCCGCCGACGGACGAGACCTGGATGAAATGCCCGGACCGCTGGCGACGCATGATCGGCAGCGCGGCCCGGCTGACGTTGACGACTCCGAACAGGTTGGTCTCGACCTGCGCGCGGAACTCGTCCGATGGGAAGTCCTCGACGGTGCCGGTGGTGGCGTAGCCGGCGTTGTTGACCACGACATCGAGCGAGCCGAAGCGGCCCACGACGGCCGTGACCGCGGCCCGCACCGCCTGTTCGTCCGTGAGATCCAGAGCCAAGGTCAACAGCTGCTCCGGGTACGCCGCCCGCAGGTCGGCCAGGACGTCGGCGCGCCGGGAGGTGACCGCGACCCGGTCGCCCTTCTCCAGCGCCGCCGCGGCGAGGGCCTGGCCGAGGCCCTGGGAACCACCGGTGATCAGCCACGTACGTGTCATTGCGAAGCTCCTGTGTCGGGGATTGATTGGTAAGTGCAACGCTAGCGTTGTGGTTTTTGGCTGATCTACTACGGAGGCTATGATGTACGGCACGATGAGAGCTGATGCCGCCCGGAACCTGGCCGGGGTCCTGCGCGCCGGGGCCCGGCTGCTGGCCGACGACCCGAGCACGCCCCTGGCGGCCATCGCCAGCGCCGCCGGGGTCGACCGCACGACCGTCCACCGCCGCTTCGCCACCCGCGAGGCGCTGCTGAGCGCGGTGTTCGAGGCGAAGCTCGACTCATCGGGGCGGGTGCTCGACGAGGCCCGGCTCACGGAGGCACCGGTAGCGGTCGCCCTGCACCGTTACGTCGAGGGAATCGTCCCGGTCAGCCGCGAATGGCCGGTCGACACGCGGCGGATGATGCGCGCCGACCCGTCGGCCGACAGCCGGGCCCGCGCACAGAGCGCCCGGTTGGACGCTTTCGTCCGGCGGGCGGTCGACGAGGGCTTCCTGCGCGGCGACCCGGCCTGGGCCCGTGCCGTCCTCGACCAGTTGATCAGCACGGCCGCGTACCGCTTCCCGGATCTGACTCCCCCACAGGCGGCGGACCTGGTCGTCGAGACGCTACGGCGCGGGCTGGGCGGCTAGGCCGTCGAAGGCGACCGCGAGCATGCGGTCGCGCTGCTCGGCCGAGGCGAAGTTCACGGTCGTGTACGCCATGGTGAAGCGCATGACATCGTCGATGTCGACGTCGGTGCGGATGGTGCCGGCCTGCTGCGCGCGGGCCAACAATGGCCCCCCGGCCGCGAAGAGCGCGTCGGTGGCGGCCCGGTAGGCGGCCGACCCGCGGTCGATCCCGGTGGCGACGGCGCGCTTGGTCGCCACGTAGTCGATGAAGCGCCGCAGCCAGGTGGTGAGGCCCTCCCACGGGCCGAGCTCGGCCGCGCCCTCCGCCGCGCGGCAGACCGCGTCGACCTCGGTCAGGTAGACCTGCTCCAGGAGCTGTTCCCTGGTGGGGAAGTTGCGGTAGAGGGTGGCGATGCCCACGTCGGCCCGCCGGGCGACCTCGTCCAGCGGCGCGTCGGCGCCGTACTCGGTGAACACGTCCCGGGCCGCCGCCACCAGCGCGTCGAAGTTGCGCGCCGCGTCGGCCCGGTGGGGCCGGCGGGCGCCCACCACGGACAGGTCGAGGCCCGGCATTGGCGCTCCCCTCGAAGCGGAGTACGGTTATCAGTAATCCGATAACACGGCTCCGTTTTACCGGAGTCTGGTTATCAGTCTACCCGTCGCAGGAAGCGTTCCGATGACCCTCACCGCACCACCGCCGGCCATGGCGCCGGCGCGCTCGACCACGTCGCTGGTCTTCGTGCTGCTCGGCCTCGGCGCCGGCACGTTCGCCACCCTCCAGTCGCTGATCAGCCCGGTGCTTCCGGTGATCCGCCATGACCTGGGCGCCACCCAGGCGGGCGTGTCCTGGGTGCTGATCGCCTGGCTGCTCTCCGCCTCCGTTGCCACCCCGATCCTCGGCCGCATCGCCGACCTGATCGGCAAGCACCGCGCCCTGCTGATCGTCCTCGGCGCGATCGCCGCGGGCAGCCTCGTCTCCGCACTCGCCCCGAACCTGGGCGTGCTGATCGGCGGCCGGATCGTCCAGGGCCTCGGCGGCGCCATCTTCCCGATCGTCTTCGGCATCATCCGCGACGAGTACGCGGCGCACCGCGTGCCCCGGGCGATCGGCGCGATGTCCAGCGTGATCGCCGTCGGCGGCGGCCTCGGCACGGTGCTGGCCGGCCCGATCACCGCCGCCTTCGGCTGGCGCGCGCTCTTCGGCATCCCGCTCGTGCTGGTCCTGGCCGTGGGCGCGCTGGCCTGGAAGTACGTTCCGGCCTCGCCGGTGCGCGGCGGCGGCCGCGTCAACTGGCCCGCGGCGACCCTGCTGGCCGGCTGGCTGGTCGCCCTGCTGCTGCCGGTCAGCATCGGCGCCCGCTGGGGCTGGCTGTCGGCGCCCACCGTGGGCCTGTTTCTGGTGGCGGCGATCGCGTTCACGGCGTGGGTGCTGGTCGAGACCCGCTCGTCGAACCCGATGATCGACATGCGGATGCTGCGTCACCGTCCGGTGTGGACGACGAACCTGGTCGCCCTGCTCTTCGGCGCCGCCATGTTCTCCGTCGTCACCTTCCTGCCGCAGTTCATCCAGACCCCGCGGGCGGCCGGGTACGGGTTCGGCTCCAGCGTCACCGTCGCCGGTTTCCTGGTCCTGCCGATGCTGGTCACGATGGCCGTCGGCGGCATGCTCAGCGGGCCCATCCACCGGGTCGTGGGGTTCCGGTCGCAGCTCGCGTACGGGTCGGCGTTCCTGGGTGTCGGCGCGACGGGCTTCGCGCTCCTGCACGACGCGCCGTGGCAGGTGTCCCTCGCCGCGGCGGTGTTCGGGCTCGGGCTGGGCCTCGCGTACGCGGCGATGACCAGCGTCATCGTCCACTCGGTCAGCCCGTCCGCGACCGGCGCCGCCACCGGCATGAACGCCAACATCCGCAACATCGGCGGCGCGATCGGCACGGCCGTCGTCAGCGCCGTGGTGACGGGCACGATCGCGTCCAACGGCCTGCCGACGTCGACGGGCTACACGGTCGCCTTCCTCACGATCGCCGCCACGGCCGTGGTAGCCGTCGTCGTGTCCCTCCTGGTCCCCCGGGCCACGCGTTAGCCCTTCACCGCACCTTGCAGGCCGCCGACGATCTGCTTCTCCGCGAACGTGAAGAAGACGAGCGCCGGGAGCATCGCGAGGGAGGTGAAGGCCAGGATGCCGGCCGTGTCGGAGGTGTACTGGCTGGAGAAGTTCTGCACGCCGAGCGGCAGCGTGTGCAGGTTGACGTCGCTGAGCACCAGCAGGGGTAACAGGAACGCGTTCCAGCTCGCCACGAAGGCCAGGACGCCGACGGTGACCAGGGCCGGCTTGGACAGCGGCAGCGTGATGCGCCACAGGAAGCCCAGCTTGCCGGTGCCGTCGATCGCTGCCGCGTCCTCGAGCTCGCGCGGGATCGCGCTCAGGAACGGGCGCAGGATCACGATCGTCAGCGGCAGCGAGAACGCGACCTGCGGCAGGATCACCGCGTAGTACGAGTTGGTCAGGTTCAGGTCGCGCAGCATCAGGTAGAGCGGCAGGATCGCCGCGCCCGCCGGGAAGAGCAGGCCCAGGGTGAAGAACGTGTAGAGCGCCTCGCGGCCGCGGAAGGTGTAGCGGGCCAGCACGTACGCGGCGCTGACGCCCAACGCGACCACGGCGACGGTCGTGCCCAGGGCGATCACCGCGCTGTTGAAGGCCTGGCCCCAGAAGTCGCTCTGGGTCAGCACCCGCGCGTAGTTGTCCCACACCCACGGGTCCGGCAGCCCGGCCGGGTTCGCCACGATCTGCGGCGTGGTCCGGAAGCCCCCGACGATCACATAGACCACCGGCGCGATCGACACGGCCGCGACGGCAAGCGCCAACGTGTACGTCAGTGGGCTGCCCCAGGAGAACGGCTTGCGCTGGGTCATCAGCCCACCCTTCCGGTGATGGCGCCCTCGATGTCGCGGCGGAGCAGGAAACGCTGGAAGAGCAGCGCCGCCACGAACGAGATGACGAACAGGATGACGGCGACCGCGTTGCCGTACCCCCAGAGCCGGGCGAAGAAGCCGTTGTCCACCATGTACGTCGCCATGGTTCCCGAAGCGCCGAGGGAACGCACGGCCGGCACCGAGGTCACCCAGATCACGTCGAAGACCTGCAGCGAGCCGATGATCGACAGGAACATCCAGATCCGGATCGTGGGGCCCAGCAACGGAATCGTGATGTGTCGCTGGATCTGCCACCACCCGGCGCCGTCGATCGCGGCGGCCTCCGTCAGCTCGCTGGGCACATTGGACAGTCCGGCGAGCAGCAGGATGATGGCGAAGCCGACGTACTTCCAGGTGAGCACGAACAGCAGCGTCCAGATCACCACGTCGAGGTCGGCCAGCCACGCCTGGGTCAGGCCGCCGAGGCCGAGCGACTTGAGCAGCGCGTCGACCGTACCCCCGTCGGTCAGGATCAGTTTCCACATGATGCCGACGGTGACCTCGGCGAGCACGTAGGGCACGAACACTAGGAGGCGGAACACGGTGCGCCCGCGGAAGCGGCGGTTGAGCAGCAGGGCGACGCCGAGGGCGATCGGGCCCTGCACCAGCAGCGAGCCGACCACGATGATGGCGTTGTTGCGCAGGGCGTCGATGAAGATGGGGTCCTGGAAGGCCAGGACGTAGTTGTCGAAGCCCACGAACTGGGTCGGCGGCCCGACCCCGCGCCAGCGGTAGAGGCTGTAGTAGACCGCGAAGCCCATCGGCACGAGGACGAACATGACGTAGACCGCGATCGCCGGGGTGGTCAGCCCGATGATCTCGTACCACTTGCGCCTTTTCTCGGCCGCTCTGCTGCGCGAGCCCGCCGGCGACGTCGAGACGCCGCCGGCGAGGCTCACCGATTTCGTAGCGGTCACTTGCGGGCAGCCGACTTCATGGCGTCGACGACCTGCTGCGGGGTGCCCTTGCCGGCGAAGATGGCGACGATGGCGTCGTTCATCGCGTTGCCGACGGTGCTGCCGTAGGCGGTGTCCAACCACAGCTGCACGTACGAGGCGCTGCTCGTCGCTTCCAAGATGGACTTCAGTGCCGGGTCCTCGACGCCCGCCTCGGCGCCCTTGGCCACGGGCAGGCCGGTGCCGGTCTCGGCGTACGCCTTCTGCACCTCGGGGCTGACGATGTACTTGAGGAACTCGACGCATTCGGCCGGCGCGTTCTTGGCACAGGCGAAGCCGTCACCGCCGCCCAGGGCCGCCTTCGGGTCGCCCGCGGAACCGGCGATCGCCGGCACCGGGAACCAGCCGAGGAACTTGGCCAGCTTGGCCGGGTCCTGGGCGACCGTCTCCAGCGTGCCCTTGTTCCAGTCACCCATGAGCTCCATCGCGGCCTTGCCGTTGGCCAGCAGGCCGTTGGCGCTGGTCGGGTCGTTCTGGCCGGGGGTGGCGATGAAGTTGTTCTGGAACGGTTGGGTGCCGATGAAGGTCTTGAGGTCGTCGCCGGCCTTGACGAAGCAGGGGTCGTCGAAGGTGAGGTCGACGGACGCCTTCTTCAAGGTGTCGACGGAGCAGGCGCGCAACGCGAAGTTGTACCACCAGTGCGCCGCCGGCCACTTGTCACCGGCACCGAGCGCGATCGGCACGACGTTGATCGCCTTGAGCTTGGCGACGGCGTCGTTGAGCTCGTCGAACGTGGTCGGTGGAGCGGCGATGCCCGCCTGCGCGAACATGTCCTTGTTGTACCAGATTCCTTCGATGCCCATCCGGAACGGCAGACCGTACTGCTTGCCGTTGGCCTGCCAGATCTCGGACGCGCTGCCGATGTTGGCGACCTCGGTCTTGGTCTGCTCGGTGACGTCCTTGAGGTAGTCGGCCTCGACCTGCTCGCGGATCTCACCGCCACCCCAGGCCTGGAAGATGTCCGGCGGGTCGCTGGTCAACAGCGCGGCGGGCAGCCGCGTGCGCTGGAGCTGGTTCGTCTCGATCGCCTCGATCTCGATCGTGACGGACGGGTGCGCGGTGGAGAAGTCCTTGGCGACCTTCTCCCAGTAGGTCTTGCCCGGGCCGTCCTGCGAGGCGTTGTGCCACCAGGTCAGCGTGACGGGGTTCTGGTAGAGCTCGTTGGCGGCGGGTTCCTCACTCTCGCCGCCGCCGCTGCAGGCGGCCAGCAGGAGCGCGGCCACGGTGAGTGTCCCGAAAAATGGGGCCATACGGTTCTTGGTTGCCATCAATGTCTCCTCGACCTCAGTCAGTCGCGGTACTCGGCATTGACGGGGAGTTTTGCAGCCGGTTGACGCCAGTGTCAATCGTTATCGATATCGTTTTCGAAACACGCCGGACACCCGCGTGGGCGGCATCTATCATCATCGGCGTGGCGTTCCCGCAGCGTGTGAAGATGTCGGACGTGGCCCGCACGGCCGGCGTCTCCGTGGCCACCGTGTCAAAGGTCGTCAACGGACGGTATGGGGTTGCCGCGGCCACGGTGGAGCGGGTGCAGCAGGTCATCACGCAGCTCGGTTATGAGGCCAGCCTGGGAGCGCAGTCGCTGCGCAGCCACCGCACGAACGTCCTGGGCATCCTGGTGGCGGAGTTCGAACCGTTCTCGACGGAGCTGCTGAAGGGTGCGTCGAAGGAGGTGGCTGGGACTGGGTATCAGCTGCTGGCGTACTCGAGCGGTGACGGCGGCGGCACGGCTATCGGTTGGGAGCGGCGGTCCCTGGCGCGGCTGTCTGGGACGTTGATCGACGGGGCGGTGATCGTGACGCCTACGGTCGTGGAGACGAAGCAGGATTTTCACGTGGTGGCGGTCGACCCGCATACGGGGCCGTCTGGGTTGCCGACTATCGACTCGGACAACTTCGCCGGGGCGGTGCTGGCGACGAACTATCTGCTGTCGCTGGGGCATCGGCGGATCGGGCACCTCAGCGGTCGACCTGACCTGGAGTCCGCGCGGTTGCGTGAGGCGGGGTTCCGCAAGGCGATGGCTGATGCGGGGGTCGCGGTCGACGAGCGGCTGGTGCGGGTGGGTGGGTTCCGGGTGGAGAGCGCTTCTGCACCTGCCGCGGAGCTGCTGTCCCTGCCGGACCGGCCGACGGCGGTGTTCGCTGGCAATGACCTGTCGGCCATCTCGATGATGGACGTGGCGCGGACGATGGGGTTGTCGGTGCCGGACGACCTTTCGGTGATCGGGTTCGACAACGTTCCTGAGTCGGCCTTGGTCAACCCGCCGCTGACGACGATCACGCAGCCCTTGCAGCGGATGGGCGCCGAGGCGTTGCGGTTGCTGGTGGACCTGATCGCGGGGGTCGAACGCTCGACCCACATTCGGCTGCCGACGGAACTGGTGGTCCGGGCGTCATGCCGACCGTTCCCACCGCCGCCGAGGGCAAGCCTGCCGCTAACGGCCCGACCAACGTAACGCCCGCCCCGCCCTAGCTGTTCTTGGACGGAGCGGACGCGGTTGGCAGGTCGCTAGCCCCGAGTGACATCGCGACGGTGCGCAGGACCCTGGCAGGAACTCATGTCTCCGCCTTGGCGTCCAGGTGCCTTTCAACCCCCGTGGCTGAATGACGAGGCCAGTCTGGACGGGCCTGCTTTGCGGACGCTTTTTCACCTGCCGAAGAGGCCTGCGGGTCCCTGGTATGAGAGCACGCCAACCAGCAGCGCGACGGACCATCCCCGCGTACGCGGGGAGCACACCTACTCGTCACCGATCCAGGGAGCGCCCATCGGACCATCCCCGCGTGCGCGGGAAGCACGCCCGCGGCCGTGCCGTTGCCGGCGGAGGACTGGGACCATCCCCGCGTGCGCGGGGAGCACACTTGCTGACCTGCGCCGTTATAGATCAAGAACTGGAATTCTTCATCGGTTTCTCTGGCGCGTGTTTCGAACGACGTTCGTGTGCTTGATGGACGGTGATGCCCAAGTCAACTTACCGGCCACGGCTTCTTTAGGCACGCTCTGAGCTGGCCAACCATGAATAGACCGGTCAGTTGGCTGCTGGTTCTAGCGTAGCTGCGGCGTGGCTGGCGGGCCGTCTGCGGACACCTCGGAGTAGTAGGTAGCCGATCATCCAGAACTCGCCGGCGGTGGCTGGGAAGGCGAGGATGTCGGCGATGGGTTGGGCGTCTGGGGATACGTAGCGGAGGAAGGCGCTCAGTACGTAGCCGATGCCGCCTGCGATCAAGAGCCAGCCCAGCTTGCTCGGTAGCCAGCCTGAGCGCAGTACGGCCTGGCCCATGGGGATCAGCCACAGGCCGAAGAATAGGGCTCCGACTCCCCACAGGTTGTCGCTGATGCCGTAGAGCAGTTGGACAGTCGCCGCTTCTCCGCGTAGGGCCGCGTCCAGGGCCGTCGCGAGCAGCGCCGCGCTCGAGAGGATGGCTAGCGCGTTGGCTAGGCCGAAGGCGGCTATGCCGCCTGCCGCGAAGCGGTCCGCCGCGTGGAACAGACGGTAGAACCACACCGCTACCAGGGCCTGTGTCAGGACTGTGAGCAGTTCGAAGGCGATGCCCGCGCGGGCCAGTGACTCGTGGGCCACCACGTTGGACAGCGTCGTCGCGGCGTTGTCGGGGTCGTACAGGCGCGATCGGATCAGTAGGAAACCTAGAGCGCCCGAGACGGCCAGGCCCAGGTAGAGCAGGCCCGTCACGCGGGCGGTGCGGATCAGCGGGTCCATGTCCTTTGGCTCCCTCGTCGAGGTCTGGCCTTACAACGTAAGGTGGGGTGCCTTACATGGCAAGGTGGCGCCACAAGGGTTGGGAAGTGGATGACAGCTAAGACATTTCGGGAGCCGCTCAGCCGCGAGCGCGTGCTCGCCACTGCTGTCAGGCTCGTCGACGCCGAGGGGATCAAGGCGCTCACTATGCGGCGCTTGGCGGCGGAGCTCGGGGTCGAGGCTATGTCGCTCTACTTCTACGTCGCCGGCAAAGAGGAGCTGCTCGACGGCGTCATCTCTACCGTGCTCGACGAGATCGTCAAGACAAGCGATCAGGCTGACTGGCGCGCGCACCTCAGGCAGCAGTTTCTCGCCGCCCGGCAGGTGATGCTGCGCCACCCGTGGGCACCCGGACTACTCACCACCCGGCGCACCATTCCCGGCGGCGTCTACGCATACTTCGATCGGATCGTCGGGACGCTTGTCGACGCCGGGTTCTCGTACCATCTCGCGCATCGCGCCATTCATGCTTTCGGGAGCATGCCGTTCGGGTTCGCGCAGGAGGTGTTCAGTCCCGCGGCCGCCGGTGGGAGTCTCGAGCCCGATGATGCCGAAGCCGACCTGGCCGCGATGGCCGCGGCGTTGCCCAACCTGACGGCCATGGTGGCGCACGAGATGCACGGCGCCGCTGACCCGACGCTCGGGTGGTGCGACAGTCAGGTCGAGTTCGAGTTCACCCTCGACCTGTTGCTCGACGGGCTCGAGCGTTACCGCGTGGCGAGCACCTCCGACAGCATCGCGGGTTGAAGTCCCCGCTCCCGCAGGCCCGCGAGAATGTGGGGCAGCGCGTCGTCGGTCATCGGAGCGTTCGCCTCCGTGACATGCAGGATGATGACCGAACCCGGGCGTACGTTGGACAGCACCGCCTTGACGATCGGCTGCCACCGCTTCGCGAACGGGTCGCCACTGACCACATCCCCGTCCACCACCGTGACACCCAGCGGGGCCAACGCATCCAACGCGGCACGGTCGTGGCACAGCCCAGGGAAACGGAAGAAACGGGTCTGCCGACCCCCGTACCGGCTGATGATCTTAAAGGTCTTGTCCACATCGGACGTCATCTTCGACGACGCGATCCGTGGCAACCCGTAGCAGGAATCCACAAAGGATTCGTGACCGTAGGTATGGTTCGCGAGCTCGAACCGCTCATTGCGGGCGATCCGGCGCGTCACCTGCGGATAGCGCTCCACCCACATTCCGGTGAGGAAGAACGTCGCGGGTACGCGCTCGCGCTCCAACTGGTCGAGAATGCGCAGGTTGGCGTAGGACTTGACCCTTCCGGAGTCGAGTGACGCCTTCATCGACACGGTCATGTCCGCGTCGAAGGTCAAAGCGACCAGATTGCCCGTACGCGGACCGTTGTTGACAACCGGCGGCCGTCTCCCCTGCTGCGTGGCACCCGGCACCGACGTGGGCTCCGGAACCCGAAGGCTGGACGTCGGCGAAGGGTCCCCTGACGACGTCAGGCGAGCCGACGGCGACGGCCACGGCGAAACGGTCGATGTCGGCGCGGCCACCGTCGGCGAGGCCAGCACGAACCGCGGCGCTGGCGTGGTCGACGGCCACGACGAGACGAGCACGGCGACCACCGCCAGGACCGCGGCAACGGAGGCGAACGCGGCCCACGGAACTTTCACGCGAAGATCAGACCAGGCCACCGCCGGCTACGCGGCCCCAGCGAACCAAACGGGCAAATCGCTTAGATCGAGGGACTCCCCCGGTACGCCGTCGGCGACGAGCCGGTGACCCGCTTGAAGGCGACGCTCAACGCGCTCTCCGATCCGTACCCGACGTCCCGCGCGATGCTCGCGAGCGTGCCGTCGCCGCGCCGCAGCCGGTCCGCGGCCAACTCGATCCGCCAACCGGTCAGATAGTCCAGCGGGCCCTTGCCGACGAGAGCACTGAACCGGGCCGCGAGCGTCGATCTCGAAACGGCCGCCGCGGATGCCAACGCCTCGACCGTCCACCGATCGGCCGGGCGGTCGTGCATCGCGCGCAACGCCGGGCCGACAACCGGATCCGTCAGCCCGGCCAGCCAACCTGACGCGGGCGCGGCCGCGGTGGCCAGATGGAACCGGAGCACCTGGATCAGCATCACCACGGCCAGGTGCTCGGCCACGAGCGTCGATCCGATCTGCGAGCGCCGTACCTCGCGGTCGATCCGGTCGATCGCCCAGTGCACGGCGTCCGCCTCAGGGGTCGCGCCCGGGATGTGGATCACCGGCGGCAGGCCGTCGAGGAGCAGCGCCCGGGCCCGGCCGCGGAAGCTGAACCGCCCGCCGATCAGGAAGACCTCGTCGCCGGTGCCCACCCGCGCGACCCGGTCGATCGCGGCCCGGAAGACGGGATCGGCCGGCTCGACGGGTGCGTCGGCATCGCTGGCCAGCTCGAACGGCACCGGGCGGGTGAGCAGGAAGCAGTCGCCGGCGGTGAGCGCGAGCGGGTCGGCCAGGCCGTCGACCCGCAACAGGCAGCGACCGCGCCGGATGGCGTTGAACTTGACCCCGTCCAGCGGGGTGAATCGCAGGCCCCAGCGCCCGCCGGCGGCCATGCTCGTGGACAGGTGACCGGTGGCGGCGGTCAGGGTCAGGACGTCTTCCAGTGGATCCATGGCTGGACGCTCGCTAAAGAAGGCCGGATTGTGAACTATTCATCGTCCGATGATCACTTCGTACCGTAGCAGCCATGACTGAGTTCGACGCTCGTACCACCGCTGCCCAGATCCTGGCCGGAGTTGATCTGACCGGTCGCCGGATGATCGTCACCGGGGGTGCATCCGGGATCGGCGCGGAGACCGTCCGGGCCCTCGCGGGAGCCGGCGCGGAGGTGACCGTGGCCACCCGCGAGCCCGCCGACGCCAAGCCGATCATCGACGAGATCGCCGCCCGCCCCGGTGCCGGTCGGGTGTCGGCGAGCCGGCTCGACCTGGCCGACCTCGACTCGGTGGCGGCGTTCGCCGACGGTTGGTCCGGGCCGTTGCACGCGCTCGTCGCCAACGCGGGCATCATGGCGCTGCCGACCCGCCAGACCACGCCGGGCGGTTGGGAGCTCCAGCTCGCGACCAACTACCTGGGCCACTTCGCGCTCGCCTACCGGCTGCACGACGCGCTCGCGGCGGCCGGCGACGCGCGGGTCGTGACGGTGAGCTCGGGCGCGCATCTTCGCTCGCCGATGGACTTCGAGGACCCGCAGTTCGAGCGGCGGCCGTACGAGGCGTGGGCCGCGTACGCGCAGTCCAAGACGGCCGACGTGCTGCTCGCGGTCGGGATCGCCCGGCGGTGGGCGGCAAACGGCATCACCGCGAACGCCGTCGCTCCGGGGTCGATCCACACGAAGCTGCAGCGGCACCTCGACCGCGCGACGATGATGAGCTTCGGCGCGATGTCCGAGACCGGCGAACTGGTGGTCCCGGCGCACTTCAAGACGCCCGAGGAGGGCGCGTCGACCACGGTGCTGCTGGCCGCGTCACCGACCGTCGAAGGCGTGACCGGGCGCTACTTCGAGGACAACCGGGAGTCGCCCGTCGTACCCGGTGGCCCGAACGGAAGAAACGGCGTGGCCGCACATGCCCTCGACCCGGAAGCCGCCGACCGCCTGTGGGAGCTGGCCCTGCCGCTGCTCGGCTGACGGTCAGCGCGGGGTGAGCAGGCAGAACTCGTTGCCCTCGGGGTCGGCGAAGACCTGCCATCCGATGCCGTCCAGCTCGATCTTGGTGGCGCCGAGGGCCCGCAACCTGGCGGCCTCGGCGTCCGGGTCGCCATCCGCGTAAGGGCGGACGTCGAGATGGACCCTGTTCCACACGGTCTTCACGTCGGGGGTGCGGAGGAACTGGAGGTACGGGCCGAGGCCCGTCGACGAACGGAACGCCGCGCTCTCGTCGGTCGCCTTGAGCAGGGTCCAGTCCGTGGCCTCGCCCCAGAAGCGGGCCATGGCGCGCGGATCCGCGCAGTCGACGACGACCGAGGCGATCGGGCCGGTGTCCTGGACGAGCGGCCCGGGGGCCAGCACGCAGAACTCGTTGCCCTCCGGGTCGGCCATGGGGATCCACGAGGCGTCGTCGCCCTGGCCGACGTCGACGGGTTTAGCGCCGAGCTCCGTCAGGCGCGCGACCAGCTCGGCCTGGTGGGCCGTCGAGGTGGTCGCCAGGTCGACGTGGACGCGGTTCTTGACGGTCTTCGGCTCGGCGGAGACGACCATGTCGATCGAGATCGCGGCCGGGTCGGGATAGTGGAAGCCTTCGGGCTCGATGTTGATGACAACGCCGGGTTCCTCGACGATGACGCCCCAGCCGAGCGCCTGCGCCCAGAAATCGCCGAGCGCGTTCAGGTCCCGAGCCTTCATCGTGATGTGCACCAGCCGCGTCACCATGCGGACGAGGCTAACGCCACGGCGTAGCTCGCGGATCATTGCCCCGGCGCGGCTTGGACCACGTCCTAGCTCCGTAGGTCGAGGAACACGGCCTCCTGGCAGTAGCGGGCCACGACCGAGCGGTACGGGCGGAACGGGTCGCCCAGCGGCAGCAGTTCCCTTTCGGTCGGTCGCGGGTCGACCTGCCAGGTGCGGGCGTAGCCCTCGCGGACGTCCAGGTCGCCGGCCGGCCAGACGTCGAGGCGGCGGAGGCAGTGCATGAGGTACATCTCGGCGCTCCAGCGGCCGATCCCCCGTACCGTCGTCAATCGCTCGATGATCTCTTCGTCGGTTTGTCTGGTCGACGGGCTGACGTCGACCGTGCCGTCGAGGACCTTCGCGGACAGGTCCCGCAGCGAGACCATCTTGTTGCGGGACAGGCCGGCCTCGCGCATCACCTCGTCCGACGCCTCCGCCAGGGCTTCCGGGGTGAACAGCCCACCCATCGCGGCGGCGAGCCGGCCGATGATGGCCTGGGCGGACGCCGCCGAGATCTGCTGGGAGCAGATCGCCCGGACCAGCATGCCGAACGGTCCGTCCGGAGTCCTTGGCAGGAAACGGATCGGGCCCACCGTCGCCACCAACCGCGCGAAGGTCCGGTCCCGCGCCGCCACCTCCTCGATCGCGGCGGCCAGGGCGATGCGCGGCAACAGTCACCCACCGACAGCCGCCGATGCGGCCAGAACGGCGTCCGTCGCCGCCTCCGGATGCGAGATCAGCGAGACGTGCGAGGCCTCGACCTCGGTGATGGTCGCGCCCGCCCGCTCGGCCATGCGGCGCTGCGCCACCGGCGGAATGATCTTGTCCTGCGTGCCGATCACGGCCCAGCTCGGCAGGCTCTTCCACGCCGGTGCGCCGGACGGGATCTGGTTGGCGCTCAACGTCAGCGGCCGCTGGCCCGCGGCGATCAGCCACCGGTCCGCCTCCGGCAAGTCCTGCGCGAAGGACTGGTGCACGGCGTCCGGCTTGAGGAACGCGTCGGCGTCGCCCTGCGGACCGCCCGGGTAGCCGGCCACGTCGAACACCGTCGACGGGTCCGGGACGTCCAGCGCCGAACCGGCGTTGGCCAGCATCCCGAAGGTCGTGTCGCCCTCGTCGGGGATGAACGCGTCGACGTAGACGAGCGCTTTCACGTCGCCGCCGCCGAGGGCGGCGTTGGTGATGACCAGGCCACCGTACGAGTGTCCAACCAGGACCACGGGCCCGCTCGTACGCTGGGCGTTGAACGATGCGATGTACGGCGCGTCGATGGTCACGCCGCGTAGCGGGTTCGGTGGGGCGTAGACCGTGAATCCGCGCGCCTGCAACACGGACGCGACACCGTTCCAGCTGGCCGCGTCGGCCCAGGCGCCGTGCACCAGGACGATCGTGGGCAATGCCATGGTGGTCTCCCTCGTCTGATCGGACCAATCCACCCGTAACCGCCAATCGCCAAACCAAACCCCGCTCGGCGATCGTGGGACGGGTGGGTCAGACGATGTCTCACCGCGCGAGAGCGCCGGGCTTCGTGAGGCGCGGCAGCGGTAGCGTGCGGCTGTGCCCGCTGTCGAAGTTCGGATCCTGGGTGCCGTCGAGATCGTGGCGGATGGCGTGGTGGCGGCCCTGACCAGTGCCCCGGCCCGGACGGTGCTGGCGGCGCTCGCGCTGCGGTCGGGCGTACTCGTGCAGGTCGACGACCTGGTCGACATGGTCTGGGGCGCGGCCCCGCCGCGCACGGCGGTCAACCAGCTGCAGATCGCCGTGCACCGGATCCGGCGGGCCTTCGCACCGGCCGGTCTCAACCCGCAGGTGCTGCTGGCCACGCACCCGGCGGGTTACCGGTTGGCCGCGGACGCCGTCGAGGTCGACCTGGGCGCGTTCCGGTCCCTGACAGCGGGGGCCGCACAGCGGGCGGCGTCCGCGGACTGGTCCGGAGCGAGCAAAGGGTACGAGGCGGCGTTGCGGCTGTGGCGCGGGCGGGCGTGCCAGGACGCGTCCGGCGAACGGATCCGGTCGGCGGGCGGGCTGCTCGACGCCGAACGGATGGAGGCACTCCAACGCCACCTGGCCGTCGACCTGCTCGCCGGTCGGCCGGTCACCGAGCAGACCGCCGACCTGGTGCTGGCCGAGCCGTTGCGGGAACGGTTCTGGGTGCTGCATGTGCTCGGGTTGGCGCTGGAGGGTCGGCAGGCGGAGGCGCTGGCCGCGTACCGGCGGGCGCAGCAGGTTCTGGCTGACGAGTTGGGGCTTGATCCTGGTGCGGAGCTGCGTTCGCTGGAACGGCATGTGCTGCTCGGTGACACGGGGGCTGGGGTCGCTCTGGTCCGGGCGTGGTTCGGTGGGTCGCCGGCGCGGCCCGCGCCGCGCGTTCTCCAGTTGCCGGCCGACGTCGCGTATTTCACCGGGCGGGTGGCTGAGCTGGAGCGGGTTGGGGCGTTGCTCTCTGGCGCCTTTGCTCGGCCCGTGACCGTCTGTGCTTCGGGGCTGGGTGGCGCGGGCAAGACGACGCTCGCGGTGCACCTGGCGCACCGGCTCGACACCGAGGCGGTGTTCGTCGACCTGCACGGGACGGAGCCTTCGCCGCCGGAGGCGTACCAGGTGATGGGCTCGATCCTGCGCTCGTTGGGTCTGCCCGGGCCGTCGGTGCCGTCGGACCGGGATGCCCGAGCTGGTCTTTACCGGTCCACAATGGCCGAACGTCGGCCGTTGCTGGTCCTGGACAACGCGGCCGGTGAGGCTCAGGTGCGGCCGCTTTTGCCGGGCGCGCCTGGATGCCGGACCATCGTGACATCGCGGTCTACTTTGTCCGGTCTCGACGGGGCCGTCGCGGTCGAGCCGGGCGTGCTGGGCGCGCGTGACGCGGCGGCGTTATTGGACAACGTCTCTGGGCGATCGCGTACGGTCGACGAGCCCGACGCGGCCCGCCGGCTCCTGTCGCTGTGTGGTGGCCTGCCGTTGGCGTTGCGGATCGTGGGTGTGCGGCTCGCCCGGCAACCGGGGACGTCGCTGGAACGGATGGCGGCGCGGCTCGACGACGAGCGGTCGCGGCTGGACGAGCTGGCCGTGGGTGACCGGGATGTGCGGGCCGTGTTCGCGGAGAGCCTTCGACTGGTCGACGAGTCGGCGGCCCTGCTGTTGCGGCGGCTGGCTCTGCTGCCGGTGCCGTCGGCCGGCGCTTCGCTCGCGGCCGCGCTGCTGGACGTCGGTCTTCCGGACGCCTCACGACGCTTGGAGCGGCTGTCGGCTGCGTCGCTGGTGTCCGTGTGGGATACCGGGCAGGAGCTCAGGTATCGGATGCACGACCTGGTGCGGCTCTTTGCCCGGGAACTCTGCGAGGACGCGGATGTGGCCGCGCTGCGGCGCGGCTACGAGGCGTTGTTGAGTCAGGCGTTGCGGGCCGACCTGGGGTCGCGGCCCTATCCGGCGGAGCCCGCACCGGCCGGGCCGGCCACCTCGCCGGTGGATCAGGCGTTGGTGTTGTCCGCGGCGCTGGACTGCGTCGCCCGCGGCTGGGTCACGCTGGCGTGGCGGCTGGTTTGTGCGACGACCAATGTCGCTTTGACGCACGCGTACGGTCCGGAGTGGACGGATGCGGCCGGGCGGGTGCTCGCGGCCGGGCCGGGTCCGGAGGGCGCTGCCGCGCTGCAGCTCGGACTGGGAATGGTGTGGCAGCGCAGCGGTCGGCCGTTGGCAGCGCGCGGCCCGCTGCGAGCGGCACGCCGGGCCTATGCGGTTGGTGGCGACTCCTTGCGTGCGGCGACGGCGGCCACGTACCTGAGCATGGCGTACCGGGTGCTGGGCCGTTGGCGGCCGGCATTGGCCGCGGTGGGCTGGGCTGTGGCGCGGCTCGACACCTCGCCGGTGCCGGTGCAGCTCGGCTGGGCACAGCTAGCCCTCGGCAACCTGCTGCTGGAGATGGACGACCCGCCGGCTGCCCGGTCCGAGTACGCCCGCGCGTTGACAGTCATGCGAACAGCCGGCGACCGCGCAGGCGAAGCCAACGTGCTCATCGCCCTGGCGCAGTCACTGCGCCGAAGCGGCCGGTACGAGCAGATGACGATGCGCTACCACGAGGCGGTCCAGATCCTCCGCGAGGTGGACGAGCCGCTCGGCCTGTTGATGGTCGAGATCGCACTGGGCCGGGTCAGCCTGCGCGCCGGGGACCTGGGGGCGGCCCGTCAGCACTCGGAGCAGGCACTGGCACTGGTCGCACGAGCGCCGTTCGCCCTGGCCCGCAAGGACGCCCTCGACCTTGCCGGAGAGGTCGCGTTGGCGGGCGGCAACCTGTCGGCGGCGCTGGAGTTGTTCGCGGGGACGCTCGAGATCGCGCGGACACAGAGCGCCCCGGTCGGCGTCGCCTCTGTGCTGCATCATCTGGCTCGCGCGCAGCGAGCGGCCGGCGACATCGAGGCAGCGCGGGACGTCAGCGACCGAGTCACTGGAGATCTTCACTGCACTGGGGCGCAGCGAGCGGCAGGACCTTGCCGCCCTCCTCCGTGACCTCGACGGCTGAGACCTACTCGGGCGAGAGTTCGAGGCCGCCCGCGGTGAGCCCGTCACCGATCTCCCGGGCCAACGCCGCGCCGACCTCCGCCACCACATCGAGCTGTGCACGGAACTCCGCCACCCGTCGGTAGGCCAGCCCGTAGCGCTGCTGTTGTTCCAACGGCAGCACGGGAATGGCCAGGCGCCTGATGTCGATCCGGAAGGTGCCGCTGACAGTGCTGGAGGTTCGGCCGGCTACCCGGGCGTTGTCTGTTCGGGAGAGGACACCAGCGACGAACCACGGGTCGAAGACCGTCGCGTCCAGCCGCACCAGTTGGACGCCGGCGCCCAACTCGGCTCCTACCTGGTCCTCGGCAGCCACCCTGGCGGTGATCTTGTGGCCGACGATCGGAATGAGGATGTCGCCGGCGCGCACCTGTGGGCCCGGGGTGGCGCGGGTCGCCGAGCCTGTCGCGGACCCTCCGGACAGCACGTCGCCAGGGGTCAGGACTACCGCGGTCGTGTCGTCCTCCGTCGGTCGGTTGCGGGCCAGGGCGCGTAAAACCGAGACGCTGCCTGACCGGAGTAGGTCGGCGATCTCCGCCCGGGGCGCGGGCCGCGACGATCCCGGCGGTGCTGCCGTCACCACTGGCACGCTCTGCCGCAAAGACTCGATGCGTTGGTCGAAGTCCTTGAGCCGAGCGACGACCTCCGTCGGGTCGGACGCGGTCTCGTCGGCCTGCGGCAGATAACGCTGCGGCGTCAGATCCACCTGGTCGTCGAGCACGTCGATGGCCGGCACCGCGCGGTGGACGCCAGGCTCTTCGGTGTACGAATCACCGGCGTACGCACGCCAAATGGTCCCCACCACCTCGGACAGGGATTGGTCGGCCGGGGCGGCGGTGGCGTCGACCATGAGAATCGAACCGGCGCGTGACGACGGCTGTCTGAGCACCCAGATATGCAGGCCAACGTTGGTCGGTGGCATGAGCCCGCCCGGAAGCGCGATCACCGACCGCAGTGCTCCCCGACGGATCAGCTCCGCGCGGATGCGCCGGCCGGCCGGCCGCGAGGCGGCGGCCGGCGGCATGAGCACGACCGCGGTGCCGGAGGGCGCGAGGTGGGCCAAGGCGTGTTGCACCCAGGCTAGCTCCGGTTCGGTGCGCGGCGGCAGACCGTATGTCCACCGTGGATCGTAAGCGAGCCGTTCATTGCCCCAGTCGTGCACACCGAACGGGAAGTTCGCCACGACGACGTCGGCTGCCAGGTCCGGCAACGCGTCCGCGAGCAGGCTGTCACCCACGTGGACGAGCGGCGGCTCCGCCGGAAGACCACTGCGCAGATGTACGAACCACAGCCGCAGCAATGCGACCAACGCGTACTCGGACTTGATCTCCTGCCCGTAGCACCGCGTCGACGACCCGTTAGCGAGCGCGCGGTCGGCGGCCGTCCGCAGCAGCGATCCGGTCCCGCTGGTGAAGTCGAACGTGACCGGGCCCGAGCCCGCGAGCGCCACCATGGCCGCGGCCACGGTGTCCGGGGTGCCCGCCAGACCAGATAGCGAGTGGGCCGAGGACACGAACTGGCGGTGCAGATACTCGAAGGCGGCTTCCGGATCGAGTTCGGTGGCGAGCTGGTCGATCGTGCCCAGCACGGTGTGATGCTGTGGCGTCCACCGTTTGGGTGCGATACCAGCGACGAGCCGCGCCAGCCCCGGATCGAGTGAGTCGAGCTGAGAGACGAGCTCACGCGGCGTGGGCACGGCGTCGGCCGAGGCGCCACGCGCCAAGGTCAGCAGGCGCGCACCGCAGAGGGCCAGGACGTCGCTGACCTCCGCCGCCGGCTGGTAGCTCTCGATGTGCCGCCACGCCCACTGCTCCGTGCCGAGCTCGTGCAGCCGGTTGTGGCGGCTCAGCCACTGTTCCACCTCGCGCGCGGCGAAGGACGGGCTCGCCGGGGTGCCGCCGACGGGCTCTGGGAAGTCGGCGTACCTGCGGCGCCAGTTGCTCACGGCGGCCCGGCCGACGTTGGCAAGTCGCGCGATGCCACTGGCGGTCAGCGTGGCCTCACCCATGGTCACTGTCGGCTCGTTTGTCACACGTGAACGCTAGCATCGACAAAGCGCTTGTGGATAGTGTTCACAGTCGCTACCTTGTTCACCGTTCCTGGTTTACGCACTTCCACGGAGGGGTCCACATGCCGCGTCGGGGGCACAGCACGACCATCGGCAAGATCGCGAAGTTCTATCAGGACCGTCGGGTATCCGAGATCCGCCTGTTCAGTGAGCAGTTGCGCCGCGAGCAGCGGGCCACCGAAGACCGAGCGCCTGCGGCCACCCACCGGAAGAGCTCGGCGGCCCGCTGACGCTTCCCCAGTTCCGACTACCCGAGGAGGACCATGAACACCGTTGTTCGTACCCACGCCGTCACTGCCCTTCCCACCGGTCGAGTACCTGCGTAGTGGTTCGAGCAAGTTCGGCTCGAAGGTCGACATCCCGACCGAGGTGTACGCCCGGGTGCGGCTCGATCCGGACGTCGGCGCGGAGATCGCGGACGCCTACCTGGCCGCGCCGATCCGCGAAGAGCGCGCCTATTCCGCGTACGCCGCGTTCTGTCGCGAAACCCGGGACCAGTTCGACTTCCTGATCGGCCGCACCGAGTTCGGTGGCCTGGGAGTGACCGTGCGGTTCGTCGACGAGGACCCGTACACGGAAGTCGGGTCCATGGTTCACGATCTGCGGTTCCGCCGATTGAAGGTGTGGGCGAGCGCCGCCAGCGGCAACGCCCACCCTTATCTCAGCGACGGGCAGAACGACTGGTTCCGCGCGGTCCACGACGCTTTCGGGCACGCGGGAAGCGGGCGCGGCTTCGACCGGCACGGAGAGGAGGCCGCCTGGGTGAAGCACAGCACCATGTACTCACCGCTCGCACGGCGGGCACTGACGACCGAGACGCGCGGGCAGAACTGCGCCCGCATCTACCGCTGCGGAGGTGACGAGTTCCCCGAACAGAAGGCCGCCCTGCTCCCCCGGCGATTCACCGATCTGCGACCGGCGCTGGCGGCGCAGAACTGAGTCGGCTGCTAGCGCCGATCACCGTCGCCGCACAACGCCGAAGATCAACACAGACCTCCAAGAAAGCACACAGGAACGACATATAACGTCGCTCACGTTCGGGGATTGGCTTGGTTTCGGTGGGACGGATGGGCTTGGATCGTGCGGCGTAGGACGAAACGGATTTTGATCGGGGCTTTGGCGGTCGTGGTGCTGCTGGGCATCGGCGGTGTTGTCGCCGGTTGGGCCTACGGACGGTCACTCAACAATCACCTTGCGCGTACCGACGCGTTCAAGGACGTGCCTCAGGAGAGTCGGCCCACTCAGGTCGTCCAGGGCGCCCTCAACGTGCTTCTGCTCGGCAGCGACTCCCGCGACCCCGACAAGACGGCCGACTCCCGTACCGACACGATCATGATTTTGCATGTCGATGCCGACCACAAGAAGGCTGAGGTCATCTCGATCCCCCGCGACACCTGGGTGTTCGTGCCGACCTCGCCGGACGGCAACAACGGCAACACCATGGCGAAGATCAACGCAGCGTACGCGTGGGGTGGCACGCCGTTGATCGTCCAGACCGTCGAGGGCTTCACCGGTGTGCACATCGACCACGTGGCGCTGATCGACTTCAGCGGGTTCGCCGACGTGGTCGACGCGCTCGGTGGCGTCGATCTGAAGATCGAGAAGACGATCAAGTCCATCCACGCGCCCTACCGGACCTTCAAGAAGGGCACGCAGCACCTCGACGGGGCCGAGGCGTTGGACTACGTGCGGCAGCGTTACCAGTTCGCCGACGGGGACTTCAGTCGTGAGCGCCACCAGCGCGAGTTCCTGCAGGCCCTGCTGGACAAGGCCGCTAGCGCCGGTACGCTCGCCAATCCCGTCAAGCTCAACAGTTTCCTGCAGGCCGCCACCAAATCCCTGACCGTGGACCAGGATTTCGACCTCGTCGACACGGCCGTCGAGCTGCGCGGGCTGCGGAGCGCCGACCTCACCTTCATGGGTAGCCCCAACGCCGGCACCGCCACCCGCGACGGGCAGAGTGTCGTCCTTTCGGACAAGACCAAGGCCAAGGCCCTCTTCCAGGCTGTGGCCGACGACACCGTGCAGAGCTACCTCGCGAAGACCATGTAAAGCTATGCCCCATGAGCTACGCCGCCGCTGAGGACCGTTACGACTCGATGAGCTACCGCCGCACCGGGCGCAGTGGGCTGAAGCTGCCCGCGATCTCGCTCGGGTTGTGGCAGAACTTCGGCGGCGAGCGGCCGTTGGAGACCCAGCGGGCCATCGCGCGGCGGGCCTTCGACCGGGGTGTCACGCACTTCGACCTGGCCAACAACTACGGACCGCCTTACGGGTCCGCCGAGGAAGCCTTTGGCATCCTGTTGGACAAGGACCTGCGGCCGCACCGGGACGAGCTCGTGATCTCCACCAAGGCCGGCTATGACATGTGGGCCGGGCCGTACGGCAACTGGGGTTCGCGCAAATATCTGTTGGCCAGCCTCGACCAGAGCCTGTCGCGGATGGGCCTGGACTACGTCGACATCTTCTACTCGCACCGGTTCGACCCGGAAACGCCGCTCGAGGAGACGCTCGGCGCGCTCGACTCCGCGGTGCGCCAGGGCAAGGCGCTCTACGTGGGCATCTCGTCCTACTCGCCGGCGATGACGACGCAGGCGGTCCAGATCCTGCGCGACCTGGGTACGCCGTTGCTGATCCACCAGCCCTCGTACTCGATGCTGAACCGCTGGATCGAAGACGGGTTGCTCGACGTGCTCGGCGAGCAGGGGGTCGGCTGCATCGGGTTCTCGCCGTTGGCCCAGGGGTTGCTGACCGACCGCTATCTCAACGGGGTTCCGGCCGATTCGCGCGCCGCCCGGCAGGGGTCGTTCGACGCGGCCTGGCTGACCGACGAGAACCTCCGGAAGATCCGGGCGCTGCACGACATCGCCGCTGGCCGGGGTCAGACGTTGGCGCAGATGGCGCTCGCGTGGACGTTGCGCGATCCGCGGATGACCTCGACGCTGATCGGCGCCAGCAGCGTCGCGCAGCTCGACGACAGCCTGACGGCGCTGGACAACCTCAGCTTCACGGCGGAGGAGCTGGGCGAGATCGACCGCCACGCGACCGAGTCGGACCTCAACATCTGGGCCGGATCTTCACAAGCGGGCTGAGGGTACGGTTGGCGCGCGGATCGCGGTGCGCAGCCGGGCATCGCTTTCGGTCCTTCGTTACGGTCGCCGTGCTGGCCCGGCCGGCCGGGATCCGCGCCCGATCCCCGCGTGCGCGGGGAGCAGGCCCAGCCGGACTCGCCGGGCAGAAAGCCGACCGGACCATCCCCGTGGGCGCGGGGAGCAGCGTCAGGATTCGCTCGCTCACGCCACGCCCCCGGACCATCCCCGCGTGCGCGGGGAGCAGGACGCACTTGAGACTCGCCTCGGCAGCGCCGAGGGACCACCCCCGCGTGCGCGGGGAGCAGGATGGCGCTACTGCTACTGCTGGCGCTCATCTAGGACCATCCCCGCGTGCGCGGGGAGCAGACCGCCACGCCGAGCGGGATCCCGAATCCGTTGGGACCATCCCCGCGTGCGCGGGGAGCAGGGACCGCCATCACTGGCCTCCGTCGGTGAGCAGGGACCATCCCCGCGGGCGCGGGGAGCAGGGACCGCCATCACTGGCCTCCGTCGGTGAGCAGGGACCATCCCCGCGTGCGCGGGGAGCAGGGCACGCCAGCGCGCCAGTCTCGGCGCAACTGGGGACCATCCCCGCGTGCGCGGGGAGCAGGAGCCCGACCGTCTCCGCGATCGGGCCCTGGTAGGACCATCCCCGCGTGCGCGGGGAGCAGCTCCGGCACGACGAGGGCCGCACCGCGAAGTACGGACCATCCCCGCGTGCGCGGGGAGCAGTTGGCACCCGTCAACTCTGTCAAGTTGACCATGGGACCATCCCCGCGTGCGCGGGGAGCAGACTTGTTGACCTGGGGCGCTAGAGATCAAGTTCCTCTTTTTGCTTCACTTTGAAGTTCGGGTGAGTGGATCCGAGGCTTGGGGCTTGTCTGATCGGTGGCTTCCGCTCCTTGCCTCTACCTGTGTGGTCGGGTTCCGCGCAACCACCCATTTAAGGCTCCGCGCTACGCGCTCGAAGGGCATGTCGACGCTAACGATGCTCAGTATCCGATCCGTCTGAGCGGAGGTCTATGGTCCGAGGCAGTCGGACCGGCCGGCGGCACGCGTTAGCGGCGGGGTGGGCCAGTTGAGTCGCGGACCACTAGGGTGTGGCCGGTCGATCTGCGGCGGGCTCGGGTCGACGGTGGTTTGAGGGCCAGCTCTAGCGCCATCCGTCCCATGTCAGTCATCGGCAACCGGACCGTTGTCAGCGACGGTGCCAGGTCCGCCGCGACTGAGACGTCGTCGAAGCCGACTACCGACATCTTTTTCGGGACCGAGATCTTCAGGCCACGCAGGACCGACAGCACTCCCATCGCCATCGCGTCGTTCAGGGCGATGATGGCTGTCGTGTCCGGGTGGTCGCGCAGGATCTGCTCCGCGGCACGGCAGCCGCCATCACGGGTGAAGTCTGTGTGCACCACCGGGAGCGATGAGGGGTCCAGGCCCAGAGAGCGCAGCGCGCGCAGCACCCCCGCCATTCGGTCCGTGACCGTCGTCAGGCCGCCCGTGCCCGCTGCTACAGCCAGGTGGCGGTGGCCAAGCGAGAGCAGGTGTGCGCCGAGCGCGAAACCCCCCGCCTCGTTGTCCGGCAGCACCGCGTCCACGCCCAACGCATGCCGGCCGATTACCGCGACCCGACCGCCCAGGTTCTGAAACGCCGTCAGCTCCGCCTTGGTCTCCGCCTCCGTGCGCGGGTCGTCATAGCCCGACCCCGCGATGATGATCACCCCCACCCGTTGTGCGATCAGGTGGCGGATCTGGCGTAGCTCGTAGTGCGGGTCCCGGCCCGAATGGCAGATCTGCACCATCAGGCCCTGCTCCCCCGCGACCTGGATCACCCCGCCCGCGATCTCCGAGAAGTACGGGTCGTCGACCTGGTGCACCACCAGGCCCACCGACGAGCTCGCCCCACCGGCCAGCGTCCGCGCATAAGGGTTGACCACGTACCCCAGCGACGCCGCCACCTGGCGGACCCGCGACGCGACCTCCTCGCTCACCCCGTCGCGCCCCGTCAAGGACCGGGAGGCGGTGGCCAGCGAGACGCCCGCGGCCTCGGCCACATCCACGAGGCGCAACCGTGATCCTGGCTTGGGCATACGCGACTCCCACGCGGCACATTGATCTAGCGAAATCTTTCTATTGCCAGCCCCGCATGCCACAGCTTAGGCTACGAAAGCGCTTTCGCAAGCGCTTCCGTCACCGGCTCGAAGGAGCGCCCGGAGATGACGAACCGGAAAACCACATGGATCACCGCGGTCGGGGCAACGCTTGCTCTCGCGCTCGGCGCTTGCGGTGGAGACGAACCAGAAGAAGCGAACAACGACGGGCCCATCGTCGTCGGGATCTCGTTGCCGCTCACCGGAGACTTCTCCGAGCCCGGCAAGGGCGTGCAGCGCGGCTACGAGGCCTGGGCGAAGATCACCAACGACAAGGGTGGCCTGCTCGGCCGCCAGATCGAGCTCAAGATTCTCGACGACCAGTCCAATGCGGACCGGGTCGTGGCCGACTACGAGCAGCTCATCGGCAGCGACCAGGTCGACATCGTGGTCGGGCCCTTCTCGACCCGGCTGGTCGTGCCAGCGGCAAGAGTGGCCCAGGAATACGGCATGCTCTTCGTCGAGCCAGCCGGCGCCGCCAAGGAGGTGTTCGAGCAGGGGTTCAAGAACCTGTTCTACGCCGCCCCCGCGGTGGCCAACGACCACTACAACCACCTGGCCGAATACCTGCTCGCGCTCCCCGAAGGGCAGAAGCCGACCACCGTCGCCTACGCGGCCATGGACGACCCGTTCGCCCAGGGCACCGCCTACGGTCTCAAGGACAAGCTCGAGGCCGCCGGCGTCAAGACCGTGGTCAACGAGGTCTACCCGCCCAACACCACCGACTTCAGCAGCATCGCGGCGAAGATCGCGACGTCGAAGGCCGACATGTTGGTGGGCGGCTCGCAGTACCAGGACGGCGTCAACCTCATCGTCGCCCTCCAACAGCTGAACTACCAGCCCAAGCTCGCCGCCTTCTCGACCGCTCCGACGAGCCCCGAGTTCGCGGCCGCGATCGGCAACAAGACCGAGGGCATCCTCTCCCCCACGGGCTACACGCAGGACGCGCCCTACGAGAGCAACAAGGAGTTCGTCGAGAAATACACGGCCCAGTTCGGCTCGCCTCCGGAGGAGGACGAGGCCAACGCGTACACCACGGGTCAGGTCGTCGCCGCCGCCATCACCGCCGCCGGGTGCGCCGACCAGGGTGAGTGCCAGCAGAAACTCATTGACTGGGTACGCACGGCCACCGTCGACACGGTCGTCGGACCGCTGTCCTGGGACGAGGCCGGCCGGCCGAAGGGTGCCCACATGATCCAGCAGTGGGTCGGTGGCGAGATCAAGATCGTGCTGCCGGCGGACGCCAAGGAGTCCGACCTCGTCTACCCGAAGCCGGCCTGGTGAGCTGACCATGCCGTCCGGCGCCCTGCTCTTCCAGAGCGTCATCCTCGGCCTGCTGCTGGGAGGGCTCTACGCCCTCCTGGCGGCGGGGCTGACGCTCTACTTCGGAATCATGCGGGTGGTGATGATCGCCCACTCGGCGTTCCTCATCCTGGCCGCCTACCTCGCCTGGTGGTCACACACCGAGCTGGGCATCGACCCGCTGCTGTCGATGCTGGTGACCGTCCCGCTGTTCTTCGGCTGCGGGGTGCTGCTGCAACGCCTGCTGCTGGCCCGACTGCGCGCCGTCACCCTCACGATGATGTCGGTGCTGCTGACCTTCGCCATCGCGGTGGTCATCGAAGGGCTGCTGGGCTACGTGTTCAGCGGCACCCAACGGCGCATCCAACTCGGCTACGGGTCGGCCAGCCTCGAACTGTTCGGCGGCCGCATCGCGGTGGTCAAGCTGATCGCGTTCGGCCTGGCCGGCGTGGCCCTCGCCGCGCTCTACCTGGTGATGAAGAAGACCACGTTCGGCTGGGCCCTGCGCGCGACAATCCAGCACCGGGACGCGGCCAAGCTCGTCGGCATCGACACCGACCGCGTCGCCGGCTTCGGTTTCGGGCTGGGCCTGGCCACCGCCGCCATCGGCGGCACCGCACTCAGCCTCGATACCACCATCTACCCGTCCCTGCACTGGCACTGGATCGGCCCGCTGATGGCCATCATCGTGGTCGGCGGCCTCGGCAGCGTGCCCGGCGCCGCCGCGGCCGCAATGGTGCTGGGCCTCGCGCAGAGCCTCCTGCAGATCGAGCTCGGCACCACCTGGGCGCAGACGGTCTTCTACCTCGCGCTGTTCCTCACGCTGGCGATCCGGCCGCAGGGATTCTTCGGAGGTCGCCTTGCCCAGCGTTTCTAAACGCCTAGCGACAGGCATCGCCATCGTGGCGTTCGCGGCCGTCGCGCTCGCGTTCCCCGAGCTCGCGCCCAACCCGTACATCCTCTCGGTCGGGATCGTCGTCCTGAACTACGCCGTGCTGTCCACCTCGTGGAACTTCGTAGGCGGCTTCACCGGCTACATCTCCCTCGGGCACGGCGCCCTCGCCGGCCTCGGCGCCTACGGCACCGGCCTGCTCGTCACCAAGGGCGGCCTGCCGAGCTTCGTGGCCCTGGCCGCCGGCGCGGCAATCGTCGCGGCCATCGCGATCCCCATCGGGTACGCTGCCCTGCGCGTACGCGGCGCCTCGTTCGTCATCGTGTCGATCGCCCTCGTCCTCGTCACCCTGCTGGTCTTCCAGAGCTGGGCGTCGTTCACCGGCGGCTCCCGCGGCCTCAACGTGCCCCGCCCGTTCCCGGGAATGCTCAGACCGGAGCACCACCGCGTCTTCTTCTACCTCTTCCTCGCCCTGCTGGCGATCGCGCTGACAGTCTGGTGGCTGATCGACCGCTCCCGCTTCGGGCTCGGCCTCAAGGCGATCCGGGAAGACGAGGACAAGGCCGAGACACTGGGTACGCCGACCTTCGCGTACAAGCTGGTCGTGTTCGTCGTCTCGGCGTTCTTCACCGGGCTGGCCGGCGGCCTCTACGCCCTCTGGTTCGGCGACCTCGACCCCATCTTCCAGTTCTCCATCCTGACCGGCTCCTACATGGTGCTGATGGCCCTGCTCGGCGGCGTCCGCAACCTGTTCGGCCCCCTGGTCGGCGCACTGATCGTCGGGTCGGCGCTGGAGTACTTCAAGGTCGAGTTCGGCAACACCCCGCTGCACCTGGTCGCCACCGGCGTCCTGCTGGCCCTGGTCGTGCTCTTCATGCCCGACGGCGTCCTGCCCGCCCTCGGCGCCCTGCTGCGGCGCCTCTCCCCCACCACGGAGACCTCGATCCGTGAGGTGACGGCCGGCGAGGTAGCCGCGATCGGAGGTGAGCCACAGCATGCGCAGTCTCGAAACGGTTGAGCTCACCAAGGCCTTCGGCGGCAACCTGGTGCTCGACAAGACGACCGTGAGCTTCCAGCACGGCAAGGTGAACGCGCTCATCGGCCCCAACGGGTCGGGCAAGACGACGTTCTTCAACTGCGTCACCGGGCTGATCCGGCCCGACAGCGGTCGGATCAGCTACGCCGGCGCCGACATCACCCGCCGCAGTCCACATGCGATTGCCCGCGCCGGGCTCGGCCGCACCTTCCAGCTCTGCCGCGTCTTCCCCCGGATGACGGTGCTCGACAACGTCCTGGCCGCCACCCGACCACGCGGCGTCAACCTGCTGCGCGGTGCCGGCGGCCGCAAGGAGACCGACCGGGCCCGGGGCTGGCTCACCAAGCTGGGCATCGAGCACCTCGCCCACGCCGAGGCGCGCAACCTGTCGTGGGGCCAGCAGAAGCTCCTCGAACTGGCCGGCGTGCTGATGAGCGAGCCCGAGACCGTGCTGCTCGACGAGCCGGCCGGCGGCGTCAACCCGGCGCTGCTCGACCGGATCGGCGCCCTGGTCCGCGACCTCAACGCCGAAGGACGCACGTTCGTCATCGTCGAGCACAACATGGACCTGGTGATGAGCATCAGCGACCACATCGTGGTCTTCGACCGGGGAAGGCCGATCGCCGAGGGCCCGCCGTCGCTGATCCGCACGGACGAACGCGTGTTGGGAGCCTACCTTGGTGCCTGAGCTCGAGCTCGTCGACGTCCAGGCGGGCTACGGCCGTGCCGCCCCGGTCCTACGTGGACTGAGTGTCGCGGTGCCTGCGGGCACGATCGTCTGCCTCGTCGGCCCCAACGGCGCCGGCAAGTCCACCGTGCTCAAGGTGGCCAGCGGCCTGCTCGCGCCACGCGCGGGGAAGATCCTGGTCGGCGGCGTCGACGTCGCCGGGCAGGGTCCACAACGGATGCTCGCCAACGGCGTGGCCCACGTGCTCCAGGGCCACAGCGTCTTCCCTGAGATGACCGTCGCGGAGAACGTCCTGCTCGGTGCGTACACCCTCAAAGACAAGGCCGTTGTCGGCGACCGCACCGAATTCGTGAAGAGTCTGTTCCCCGTCGTCGCCGACCGCTGGACCAGCCTCGCCGGCCTCCTCTCCGGCGGCCAGCAGAAGCAGGTCGAGTTCGCCCGCTCCCTGATGGTCGACCCCAAGGTCGTGCTGCTCGACGAGCCGTCCATGGGCCTGGACCCCAAGGCCACCACCACCGTCTTCGAACAGGTCGTCCGGATGCGCGACGCCGGCACGGCCGTGCTGCTCGTCGAGCAGAACGCCCGCCGGGCGCTGGAGACCGCCGACCTCGGCTGCGTCCTGGACCTCGGGCGCGTCCACATCTCCGGGCCGGCCGCGCAGCTCGTCGCCGACCCGCAACTCGCAGAGCTGTACCTCGGCGGTCGACCCGCCGAACCCCGTCCCTAGGAGGCACGCCCATGCGGAAAGCCGTCCTCGCCATCGTCCTCACCGCCGGGCTGGTCACCGCGGCCGCCGTCCCGGCCGCGGCCAGCAACGACGGGCCGCGCGACGTCCACCCGTCCCTGCGCGGCGACCTGGTCGCCTACTACGACTTCGACCACCCGGTGAAGGGTGACGCCGCCCTCGAACGCGACCAGGGCCGCTCCGGCACCGAGATCGACCTGGTCAACGGCGGCACATCGATGCGGGTACGCGACCGCGCGTTCAGAGGCTCGGGCAACGCCCTACAGACGAAACAGGTCGACCCCACCGTCACCGGCAACGACGACTGGAAGGCCGGCATCTACGCCCAGCCCGGTGTGCGTACCCTGCGGGCGTTCAACTCCGTCGCGGGTACCACCGTGATGGGTTGGTTCAACGTGGACATGGACGCACCCGCGCTCAACTCGGTCACGCCCGCACCCGACGACCGGTTCAACGCGATCGGCCTGGCGGGCGTGCTCACCGGCGACTCCGACGGCCACGGCGTACGCGCCCTGTTGGAGCTGATCGACGTCAACGGCGAGCTCCGACTCGTGGCGCTCGGCCGGCGGATCGACGGCGGCAACTCGCAGACGTTCGCGGCCAGCCAGCCGTGGCAGGAGCTGCTGCCGCGCGGCGAGTGGGTGCACCTGGCCGCCACCTTCAACTTCGCCGACGGCACGCTCGCCCTCTACCGCAACGGCAAGCCGGTCGACGGGTTCTACACCCGCACCGACGACCCGTGGCTGGTCGGCGGCCCCGGCCCGCACGTCACCACGGCGTCGGACCCGCGCGGCATCAAGATCGGCGGCAGCTTCCCGCAGGACACCCGCGAGCAGAACCCGTGCGACTGCCGGATGGACTCGCTGATGTTCCTCGACACCGTTGTCTCGGCGCGCGACGTCGAGAAGCAGTACCGGCACATGCGTTGACCCGTCCCTGAGAACGGAGTGAGATCGCGTGCGTAGACCCATCGCCACCGCCTGCCTCACCGCCGCCACGCTGGCCCTGTCTCTGCTCGTCGCGTCACCGGCCCGCGCCGCCGACGCCATCTACGACCCGGTGCCCGAGGCCCAGGTGCAGAGCCGCCTCGGGCTGGTGCTCGAGGAGTACGCGTCGTTCCCCAAGACCGACCCCACCCCGGCGCCCACCGACGGGCGGCTCATGCGCCAGGCCCGGATCAACACGATCATGGAGCTGCCCGACGGCTCGGGCCGCCGTGCCGTGCCGGACCTCAACGGCAAGCTCTACCTCGTCGAGAACGGGGTGCCGCACGTCTACCTCGACGTCGCCGCGACCTTCGCGCCGCAGTTCTTCTCCGGCCGCGGCCTCGGCCAGGGCTTCGGGTACGTCGCGTTCCACCCGAACTTCAAGCGCAACGGCAAGTTCTACACGATCCACACGGAGCAGGCGTCGTTGACGCCGGAGGTGCCCGACTGGCAGCAGACCGGCACGCTGTTCCACGGTGTGATCAACGAGTGGACGGCGACCGACCCGTCCGCCGGCACGTTCGCCGGCACCCGCCGCGAGGTCCTGCGGGTCGGGTTCGGCGGCCAGGTCCACGGCATCCAGGAGATCAACTTCAACCCGACGGCCCGGCGGGGGGACGCCGACTACGGCAACCTGTATCTGGCGGTTGGCGACGGCGGCCTCGGCGCCCGCAACACCGACCCGCAGAACCTGGCCATCCCGCACGGCAAGCTGCTGCGGATCGACCCGCTGGGCACCAACGCGGCCAACGGGGCGTACGGGATCCCGCCGTCGAACCCGTTCGTCGGCCAGGCCGGCAAGCTCGGCGAGATCTTCTCGTACGGCTACCGCGACCCGCACCGGTTCAGCTGGGACCGCGGCACCGGCAAGCTCTACCTCGGCCACATCGGCGAGCACGCGATCGAGGCGATCTACGAGGTCCGCGCCGGCGACAACATGGGCTGGAGCGAGCGCGAGGGCGCGTTCGTCTTCGACAAGACGGCCACCAACCCGTGCGACCGCATCTTCCCGCTGCCGGCCGACGACGCGGGCTACGTATACCCCGTCGCCGCGTACGACCATGATCCGGCACCGGGTTGGAACTGCACCGCCGACGTGGGTGTCGCGGTGGCGGGCGGCTTCGTCTACCGCGGCAAGGACGTGCCGAAGCTGCGCGGCAAGTACGTTTTCGGTGACCTGGTCGACGGCCGGGTGATGTACACGGAGGCATCCGAGATGCGCCGCGGCCGCACCCCGGCGACGATCCACCGGCTGGCGCTGTTCAACGCCGCGGGCTCGCCGGTGCGCATGCAGGACCTGTCGGCACCGGGCGCGCCCGGCGACCCGAACCGGGTCGACCTGCGGTTCGGCACGGACGCGCAGGGCGAGCTCTACATCCTGGCCAAGGCCAACGGCAAGATCTGGAAGGTGACGGGTACGCGGGAGTTCGCCAGCGGATCCGTGGGCTCGGTGACGGTGCGGGACACCATGCGCCCGACCAACTGGGCGCCGGTCACGCCGTCAAAGTGGCGGTTCGAGGACAACGAGGTCATCCTGGCCGAGGCCGGCGAGGCCCGACCCGGACCCCGACGCCCCTTCGAGTACGCGGTGCTGACCGCAGGCCCGGTGTTCGGCGCGGTGGAGGTCACCGGCGAGGTCCGGCTCGACACCCCCGTCGAGATCACCAACCGCGACGTGATCATCGTGTTCGGCTACAGGTCGGACACGGAGTTCTACTACGCGCACGTCTCGACCGACAACACGATCTACCCGCACAACGGCATCTTCAAGGTCAACAACGCCGACCGCGAGCGGATCGACTACCAGTGGAACGGCCGCTCGCTGGGCGCCAACCCCGCGATCGTCGACGCGAAGTGGCACACGGTGCGGGTCAAGCACCTGCCGGCGACCGGCGAGATCGCGGTCTATGTGGACGGTGACAAGGACCCGCTGATGACCGCCAAGGACACGACGTTCAGCTCGGGTCGGGTGGGCTTCGGCTCGTTCGACAACATCGGCCGGCTGACCGACCTGAAGGTGAAGGGAACCCCCGCGACCTGATCCGGTAGGGAGACGACGGGGCGCGGTGACATCGGGGTCACCGCGCCCTGTTCGTCGTTACAGGCCGAAGAGGGCCCACAGGAGCGCGCCGCTGCACACCACGGCGTCCCAGCGCGTCTTCCGGTAGATCTGGCGACGATTGACGTCGCGGTCCAGCGCGCGCATCGAGAACCGTGTCGAGCGGTCAAGCGTGCGCCGGATGACGAGCTCCACTGCCATTGCCTTGACCACCGCCGCCCCCACGGCGAGACCGACGATGCCGAGGACCACCTGAGCCAGCCGCGCACCGGGAAGGGCCAGCAGCAGAGCTGCCCCCATCAGAACGCCCAGCCAGCCCAGATAAGTGACCGGCGTGGCCCACACGGCCCACCACCATGCCCGCCGGTTGCGCATCCGAGTCAACATCTTCTCGTCGATCTCCCGCCGTGCCACGTGGGCGCCCCCCGCTCGGCCGCAACGATCTCCTTCGATCACGGTAGCGATGTGTGGCAACAGGAAGCTTGACCAGCTGATCAGGAAGTCATTCCGAATGCTGGTGTTGCGTGGATCCCCATTCCGTACTCGTATCGCAGGTTCGCTCCCGCGATGACCCGCGCGGCTTGCGGGAGTACCGGATGTGAGCTGATCTTGTCGACGGCCATCCGGCGAATCGCCCGGTTCAGCTCGCCGGAAGCGCTGGTGACGGCTGGCCAGTCCCATGCGGCGGGATCGCCCAGGTGGTCCACGGTTCGTGCCCAGGATGTCGCGCGCTTCTCGGTGTTGTGGTTGGTGTGGCTCCAGCGCAGCTCACGGTCTCCGAAGGCTCCGCCGTAGAGCAGCTGGATGAGGCCCCAGCCTTCGCAGGTATATCGGAAGGTGGCGTCGACGATCCCGGGAAGGTAGTTGATGCGTCTGGCCACTGGCTCCGGGCCGGCGCCCACGACCAGCAGCTGCAGGTGCCGACCGTGGCGGTCGGGGGATACCTCGTTGACGGCTCGAAACTCGCGCAGTTCGTGGTCGTGCCGCGAGTCGGACTCGAAGACGCGGAACAGCCCCAGGTCGAACACGGCGTGCAGCACGGCGGACCAGTCGTCTTCCGCAGCGTAGAAGTCCAGGTTCGGCACGGGCCTACTATGCCAATGCGGCCAGGGCGAGGACCGCGTGCACCGCCCCGCCGGCTAACGGCCCAGTTCCACCTCGTAGGTCTCGTTGGTCAACCATTGCGGCAGGAGGTTGGCGTACCAGCGGCTGCCGAGGGTTTCGCTCGTGCCTCCCGGTAGCGACGAGACCGCCTCGATGCCGTTGCGGGTGGGTTGGGCTACGGCGCGTCGGACCGGGCCGCCGCCGAAGGTGAACTCCGTGGCCGAGTCCGCTCGGACGTTGTGGCTGGCCGCGTCTACCGTGCCGAAGCCGCCGTCGACCGGCACGCCCGGCAGGTCCGGCAAGGGCGGCGGGAAGGCGCCACCCGCCGGCGGGATCGACCACGGCGCGCCCAGCGGCGCCGAGAAGGTCACCCGGTGCAGCCGGCCCCAGCGGTAGTCGTCCTGCCGGGTCGAGCCGCCGAACGCCGCCGCGAACGACGGGCCGGACAGCAGGTCAAGCGCGTCGGACAGGCTGCGCAGCAAGAGCACGTCCCGCCGGTCCGCCGCCGACGCGACTCCGGGCACCGCGTAGAAGTCGACGCCTGACGTGCCCACGCCCTGGCGGGACGGGAACCGCTCCAGCAGGACCCGCAGCGCCTTGAGGGCCTCCGGGCCGCTGGGCTGCGGCAGGCCCGCCAGGCGCACGTCGATCACGTTCTTGACGTACTGCCCGCGCCAGACCGAGTAGATGGTCGCCGCCACGCTGTCGGCCACCTCGTCAGATCGAGGTGGGCGCCGGTGACCCGCCACGTCGGTGGCGTCGTAGCCCTCCGGGATGCCCGTCGGCGTCGTGCAGTCCCAGCGGGCGAGGCGGCCCACGGCCTCGACCACCCGGCGGTCCGCGGCCAGCGCGGCCAGCGCTGGGGTGGAGCTGCGGGTGGCCCGGTGCAGGGCGGACACCAGGTACGGGCGGAAGAACTGGGCGTCGAGCAGCGTCACGTCGGCCTGCTGGTCCTGGACGTCGCGCACCGTCACCTTGCGGCCGCCGGCGATCGACGCGCGCACCATATCGGTGATGCGGCCGGCCCGGAAGCCGCCGTCGTAGCCGACGTTGAGGTAGTAGATGCCCCCGGTCGGGCGGCGTTCGTTGACCGGGTCGTTGTCCAATGTGGTGCCGGCCGGGTCGTTGTTGGCGTTGACGAAGAATCCGGCCGAAGGGTCGACCACGTGCGGCATCTCGGCCGGCGGCAGGATCTCGTAGGGCAGGGCCTGACCCCGGTAGGTCCGGCTGGCCGGCAGCCACTCGTTGCCGCCCGTGCCGTCCCGCAGCAGGTACGGCGGTCGGCCCCGCACCGCGCCCGCCTCCAGGTCCTCGCGCAGCGGCATCTCCGCGCTCGTGAAGTAGGCGATGTGCCCCCTCACGTCAGTCACGGACCAGTTCTGCGAGCCCACGTCGAAGAAGTCGAGCGACCGCTGGAAGTCGCCGATGTCACGCGCGTAGTTGAACCCGCGGGCCGCCTCGATCTCGCGGGTCGCCGAGAACCCGGTGTACTGGACCGACAGCGCGGTCCCGGTGGACTGGTCGAGCGAGACGATCGGGCCGTTGTTGCGCCGCGGCACGATCAGCGTGGCGGCGGGCACGGCGCCGCCCGCCGGCACGGTGACCAGCTCGCCGAGCACGTTGACGCGGTACGTCTCCGGGATCGCGAGGACCGGCTCCGGCTGGCCCTGATAGACGGTGGCCAGGCCGCTGGGCGACCCGGCGAACGGCACCAGCCGCTCGACGAACGTGTCCGTGACGTCCATCGGGTTCGTGGTGGCGCCCCAGGCGACCCGCTTGTTCTGCCCGAGGATGACGTACGGCGCACCCGCGAAGCTCTCACCCTGCACGTCGAGGCCGCCGCCGCGCAGCCCGACGGGATAGAACGTCGCCGGCGTGGTCAGGCTCAGGTGCGGGTCGTTCGCCATGATCGGCCGGCCCGACTTGGTGTGCCGGCCCGAGATGGCCCACTCGTTGGAGCCGAGCGTGAAGGTGCGGTCGACGGCCTGGGCCAGCAGCGGTGTGCGCTCGGCCCGGCCCTGGTAGTCGCGCGCCAGCCGCAGCGCGTCGTCGGACACCTCGACAGCCCGGGACCGGGTCGCGTCGGGCACAGTGGAGGCCGCGTCGAAGGGCGCCGCGCGGAACAGGTCGTCGCTGAACAGCGCCGCTCCGTCGAAACCGGCCTGCGAACCGGCGGCGGCGTACGCGTCGGCGGCGACCGTCAGCTCGATGTCGAGGTCGAACGACAGGTTGAACGCGATCGCCTTGAGCAGCACGATGCTGTCGACCGGGGTCCACGGCGCGAACGACGTGATCCGCAGGGCCGCGTACTGCGCCGGCAAAGGATGGCTCGCGACCCAGGCGTTGACGCCCGCGGCGTACGCGTCGAGGTTCCGTCGCAGGTCCGAGGAGTAGACGGGCAGGCTCCGCTCGGCCGCCCGGCGCAACCCGATCGTCCGCGCCTCGATGTCACCGGGCAGCGCCGACTGGCCGAGCAGCTCGGCCAGCGTGCCCGAGGCCTGCCGGCGCGTGGTGTCCATCTGGAACAGCCGGTCGGAGGCGTGCACCCAGCCCTGCGCGAAGAGCAGGTCGCGTTCGCTGCCCGCCCGAATGTGCGCGATACCGTTGCCGTCGCGCGCGACGGACACCCCGCGCGGCAGCCCGGACGCGTGCGCGGAGGCCGGCATCGGCACCATGAGCGCCAGGGAGACGGACAGGAGCAGGGCGAACATGCGTCGTCGCATGAGGGGCCTCCGTCGAGGGTGGAGGGTGCGCGCCCTCGCACCTTAGTGACCGTTCGGTCACTGCGGCAATAGCGCCCGTCGGGAGCGGTCAACCGGCACGACCAGCGGCGTGCCGGTCGCGGGATCGGGAATCACCAGGCAGGGCACGCCGAACACGTCGTTGACGAGGTCGGCGGTCATCACGTCCGCCGGCGGGCCCTGCGCCACCACGACTCCCCCGCGCATCACGACCAGGTTCGTCGCGTACCGGCAGGCCTGGTTGAGGTCGTGCAGCACCGCGACGATCGTGCGGCCGCCCTCGTGCAACTCGGCGCAGATGTCCAGCACGTCGATCTGGTGCGCGAGGTCCAGGAACGTGGTCGGCTCGTCCAGCAGCATGATCGAGGTCTGCTGCGCGAGCACCATCGCCAGCCAGACGCGTTGGCGCTGGCCGCCGGAGAGCTCGTCGACGTAGCGCGACGCGAGGTCGGTGACCTGGGTCAGGCGCATCGCGTCCGCGACCGCCGCGGCGTCCTCGGTCGACCACTGCCGCAGCAGCCGCTGGTGCGCGAACCGGCCCCGGGCCACCAGGTCCTCGACCACGATGCCCGGCGGCACCAGCGGTGACTGCGGCAGCAGGCCGAGCCGCCGCGCCACTTCGCGGGTCGGGTACGAGGCGATCGCCGCCCCGTCCAGCAGCACGGAGCCCGAGCGCGGCTTGAGCACCCGCGCGAGGGCCTTCAGCAGCGTCGACTTCCCGCACGCGTTGGGGCCAACGATCACCGTGAACGAACCGTCGGCGATGTCGAGGTGCAGGTCGTCGACGACGGGTGCGCCGTCGTACGCCAGAGTCAGCTCGCGCGCGCCCAGCCGGTTGTCCATTGTGCTCTCCGAGGTCATAGCAGCTGCCGTCCCCGCCGCCACTCGCCGGCGAGCAACCAGGTCAGATACAGGCCGCCGAGCGCGGCGGTGACCACGCCGACCGGCAGGTCCAGCGGCAGCACCCGCCGGCCGATCCAGTCGCTGGCGGTCAGCAGGAACGCGCCCATCGCCGCCGCGGCACCGATGTTGGCGCCCGGTGCGCGGGTCAGCCGGCTCGCGAGCTGCGGTGCGGCCAGCGCCACGAACGCGATCGGGCCGGCCACGGCGGTGGCGACCGCCGCGAGGGTGACGCTGATAACCGCGAGCACGAGCCGGGACCGTTCGGCGCGGATGCCGTGCGCGATGGCCGCCTCGTCGCCGAGGCTGAGCATCTCGAGCTCGCGGCCGTAACGGACCAGCGGCGGCAGCAGCACCAGCAGGGCGCCGCCGATCAGCGCCACCTCGACCATGGTGCTGGTGTTGACGCTGCCGATGAGCCAGCGCTGGGCCTCCATGGCCTCCTCGAGCTTGGCCCGGACGATCAGCAGCGTGTCGAACGCGGCGAGCATCGTCGAGACGCCGATGCCCATCAGCACCAGCCGCACCGGTTGGGCGCCGCGCCGGAAGGCCAGCAGGTAGATCACGCCGAACGTGATCAGGCAGCCGATCAGCGCGCCGGCGGCGACGGAGAGCCCGCTGCCGCCGAGCAGCAACATGACGACCAGCGCGCCGGTGGCCGCGCCGACGGTCAGGCCGATGAAGTCGGGGCTGCCGAGCGGGTTGCGGGTCAGGCTCTGGAAGATGGCGCCGCTGATGCCGAGGGCGGCGCCGACCAGCATGGCGACCGCGACCCGGGGCAGGCGAAGCTCCCGTACGACGTAGGCGGTCCCGTCCGAAGCACTGCCGAACAGCGAGCGCAGCACGTCGGGGAAGGGCACCGGGAAGTCCCCTGTGGACAGGTTGACGACGGCCAGGGCCAGCGCCGCGGCCACCAGCAAGGAGCTGACGACGACGGTGCGCGGGCGCAGCCGCAGCGACCACGGACCGATCCGCAGCACCAGATGGGCGTTCACAGCACACCCACCCGGCGCCGGCGGCACAGCGCGATGAACACTGGGCCGCCGATGACGGCGGTGACGATGCCGACCTGAAGCTCGGACGGGGCCACGACGACCCGGCCGAGGACGTCGGCGATCACGAAGATGCCGGGGCCGATCAGCATCGACATCGCCAGGATGGCGCGGTTGTCGGCGCCGACGAGCAGGCGGGCGGCGAACGGCACGGCCAGGCCCAGGAAGGCGATCGGCCCGACGGCGGCGGTCACGGCGCCGCAGAGCAGCGTGACGACGACCATGCCGGCCAGGCGAATCCGGCCGGGCCTGGCGCCGACCGCCTTGGCCGCGTCGTCGCCGAGCGCGAGTGCGTTGAGACCGCGGCCCAGCAGGAGCGCCGCGGCGATGCCGAGCACGAGGAACGGGGCGACCTGGCCGAGCACGTCGTAGCCGCGGTCGGTCAGCGAGCCGACGTCCCAGTGCCGGTAGCGCAGGAACGAGTCGGGGCGGGTCATCAGCACGGTCCAGATCAGCATGGACAGCACCGCGTCGACGGCGACCCCGGCCAGCACGAGCCGGTCCGGTGTCGGCACGCGGCCCGCACCGCCGAGCACGAAGACCGCGACCGAGAGCAGGCCGGCACCGGCGAACGCGAACCACACGTACCCGCCGAGGCTGTTGGTGCCGACGAACGCGATCGCGACGACGACCCCGGTGGCGGCGCCGGTGTTGACGCCGAGCAGGCCCGGTTCGGCGAGCGGGTTGCGGGTCAGTGCCTGCATCACCGCGCCGGCCAGGCCGAGCGCGGCACCGACGGCCACCGCCAGCAGCGTCCGCGGTATCCGCACGTCGTGCACGATGGCGGACTCCTGCGAGCCGTCGGGATGCCACAGCACGTGCCAGACCGTGGCCGGGTCGATCCAGCGCGTGCCGACGGCGACACTGAGCACGACGGCCGCGAGCAGCAGGCCGGCCGCGGCCGCGACACCGACGGTTGCGCGCCGGCGGGGAGCCGACCGCGGGGGCGGTGCGGTCTCCGTTGGCGCCGGAGAGACCGCTGTCAGCAATCCCGCCTCCCTCGTAGACAGTTAGGGCAGGCTAACCTATGCTCCCGGTCGAGTCCAGCGAAGCTCCACCGGAAGGAATCCCATGCGTCTAGGTCGTCATATCGCGGCCGTGGCCAGCGTTCTCGTGCTCGCATCCAGCCTGGCCGCCTGCGGGGAGAAGACCCCAGAGGCCGCCGCACCAGGCGCCGCGAGTGGGGCGGCGTTCCCGGCCGTCATCGAGCACAAGTACGGCACGACCACCGTGCCCGCCGAGTCCAAGCGCATCGTCGTCGTCGGCCTCGTCGAACAGGACGCGCTGCTGGCCCTCGGCGTCACGCCGATCGCGACCACCGAGTGGTGGGGCGAGCATCCGGGCGCGCTCTGGCCATGGGCCAAGGAGAAGCTCGGCAGCAACCCGGTGCCCCAGGTCCTCAAGCCGACCGACGGCATCGAGATCGAGAAGGTGCTCGCCCTCAACCCCGACCTCGTCCTCGGCTCCTACTCCGGCATGACCAAGGAGGAGTACGACAAGCTGTCGGCGCGGGTCCCCACGATCGCGCAGCCCAAGGGTGTCATCGACTACGGCGTGAGCTGGCAGGACGTCACCCGCATCGTCGGCACCGCGGTCGGCAAGAAGGCCGAGGCGGAGAAGCTCGTCTCCGACGTCGAAGGACAGTTCGCGGCCGCCCGCCAGGCGCACCCCGAGTTCGCCGGCAAGGTCGCCGCGGTGGTCACCTACTACCAGGGCATCTACGTGTACGGGTCGCAGGACGCCCGCGGCCGCTTCCTCACGGACCTCGGCTTCAAGCTGCCCGACGGCCTGGACGCGCTGACCGGCACCGAGTTCGGCGTCACGCTCAGCCCCGAGAAGACCAACCTGGTCGACACCGACGTGCTCGTCTGGCTGATCGACGACTACGCGAAGGACAAGGCGAGCGTCCAGGCGAACCCGTTGTACGCGCCGCTGCGCGTCAAGAAGGAAGCGCGCGACGTGTTCCTGGAGAACAACGAGACCCTGGGCGCCGCCACGTCGTTCGTCACCCCGCTGTCGCTGCCGTACCTGCTCGACAACCTGGTGCCCCAGATGGCCACGGCCATCGACGGCAACCCCGCGACCGAGGTCAAGCGCGCGGCCTGACCCGTACGCTCGGGCCATGAGTGGCTGGTTTCTCCTCGGCGCGCCCTGGGACTGTTCCGGGACGGGCCGAGGAGAGGCCGCGGCGCCGTCCGCACTGCGGGTCGCCGGCCTGGCCGAGCTGGTCGACGTCGACCTCGGTGACGCGGCCACCCACATCTCGACCGAAGACCGTGACCCGGTCACGGGGGTACGCGCGTTGGGCGACACCGTCGCGGCGGCGCGTGCCCTGGCGTCGTCGTTGGCGGCCGGCCTGCGCGATCATCCGGGCCTGCGGCCCCTGGTGGTCGGCGGTGACTGCACTCTCCTGCTCGGCGCCTTCGCCCACCTGCGCGCGGCCGTGGGCGAGGTCGGGCTCTGGTACGTCGACGGCCACCCCGACTTCGCCGACGGGAGCAGCTCGGACACCGGCGAGACCGCCGACCTCGACCTCGCCGTGCTGACCGGGGACGGTCCCCCGGATCTCGTCGGCCTCGGCGGAACGGTGCCGATGGTCGCGGCCCGGCACGTCGCGTTGATCGGGCACCGGACCGCGGACCTCGATCCGGAGTCGGCGGCGGAGCTGGCCCGCGTGCCCGGCGACGTGTTCGCCGTCGACGCGCCCGCCGTGCTCCGGGACCCGGCCGGAGCCGGTCGCGCCGCCGCCGCGTGGGGCGAGGGGCTCGGGCTATCGATGTGGCTGCACATCGACCTGGACGTGCTCGACCAGGCGGTTCTGCCCGCGGTGACCTATCCGCAGGCCGGCGGCCCGGATTTCGATCAGCTCGCCGCTGCCCTGGCGCCACTCGCAGTGTCGGACAGATTGCTAGGAGTGAGCGTCGCCGACTTCCGTCCGGACCTCGACGGTGACGGTGGACACGCGGCCAGGCTCGTCAACCTTCTCGATTCGGTCCTTAAGGGCTGAACGACCCCACAAGCTTTGTCCGGATATATCGGTGTAAGCGCGATGCGCGAGGGATTCGCGGCTTTCCTGGGGATGCGTACTCAGGTAGGCCCGCTACGGTGTGTAACTCGGTCCGCTGAATCCCCTCGGGAGTCACACCATCAGCATCGACGCAGGTCCTCACGTCATCGAACTTGGCGCGATCAAGCCAGCCCTGGTGCGCGCCGCCCGCCTCTTCGCCGAGACGGTGCTCGTTCCGACCGGCCTCCTGTACATCCTGCTGCACACCGCGGGCCTGCTGCCCGCGCTGCTGGCGGTGATCGGGTGGTCCGTGATCACCGTGACCATCCGCTGGGTCTCCGGCCGCCACCTGCCGGGCACGCTGCTGGTCTGCTCCGGCGCCATGATCGCCCGGGCCAGCGTCGCGCTGGCGCTGTCCAGCGCGCTGGTCTACTTCGTACAACCGGTGATCGCCTCGGTCTTCATGGCCGCCCTGTTCCTCGGCAGCGCACTGCTCGGCAGACCGATCACCAAGAGACTGGCCCGCGACTTCGTCGCGCTGCCGGCGCACCTGCGCCACCACCCGGGCCTGCACAAGGTCTTCGTGCAGACCGCCGCCCTGTGGGGCATCGGCCGGCTCGTCGACGCCGGCATGAGCCTGGGCTTCCTGCACCTGGGCCTGGACGCGGCCGTCCTGTCCCGCGGCGTGTTCAGCGGCATCCTCACCGCGGTGATGGTCGTCGTCTGCGCCGGCTGGGGCATCCGGGCGCTGCGCCGCATGCCGGACGTCTCGTTCCGGATCGGCCTGCCCAAGCCGGCCGCCACCGCCCCGGCCCCGGCACTCGCCGCCGCCTAGCCCAAGGCAACCCGCCCGCCTAGGTCGCAGTCGCGTCGCCCGCCGCGGCCAGGATCGCGTGGACGAGCGCCGCTGTCACCGGTGACGGCGACCTGTCGGCCGGGGTGGCGAGCGCGACCGACAGGTCCAGGTCCACGCCGGTCACGTCGACCACGGCGGTCTCCGGAGTCTCGCTCCCCTCCCGGGGCAGGAACGCGACGCCCAGGTTGTTGCGGACCAACGCCAGCGCACTCGCCTGGTCGGCCGCCTCGAACGGGACGTCGCGGACGACGCCCGCCAGGGCGAACGCGCGGTCGACCAACGTGCGGATGCCCCAGCCCACGGGGAAGTCGACGAACGTCTCGTGCGCCAGGTCGGCGAGGGTGACCGACGTGGCGCCGGCCAGTGGGTTGTGGCCTGAGCAGACCAGGCAGCACCTGACCGACCCGAGCGGGAACAGGCGGATGCCGGCCGGCCGCTCGATCGTGCCGACCAGGGCGAGGTCGAGGCCGCCACCCACCACCTCGACCAGTTGCGCCGTCGACCCGCCCGTCGCGCCCCGCAGCCGGATGACCACCTGCGGATGGCTCTCGTGGAACCGGCCCAGGATCGCCGGCAGGTCGACGTGCGGCAGCCCCTGCGTGCCCAACCGCGCGCCGATCAACGCGGGACAGCCCATCCGGACCGTCCCTCGCAGGCCGCCGCGCACCTGGGCGACGGTGTCCCGAGCGCGACGGCACCCACCCTGGTCGACACGGTGGCCGAGATGCCGTTCACCGGCATCCCCGCGATCCACGCGGATCCGGTCGACCCACTGCCCGGCTACGAGGCCACGGCGCTGCTGCGCGATTTCCCGGCGGAGACGGCCGAGGCGCTGATCGCCGCGGCCGGGCCCGACGCGGACACGCCGGCGCTGGTCGTCGAGGTCCGCCAGCTCGGCGGCGCGCTGGGCCGGGAGCCCGCGGTGGCCAACGCCGTCGGCAGTCGGGACGCCGGCTTCCAGTTCCTGGCCGGCGCGGCCGCCGACCCGGGCGCCGAGGAACAGCTCCACCGGCCGCTGACCGGCCTCCTCGACGCCCTGTCGCCGTGGGCCACGGGACGCGCGATGGCCAACTTCATGCGCACCTACGACGCGACACCGGACGGGGCACGCCGGGCGTACGACCCGGAGACCTACACCCGACTGGTCCGGGTCAAGCACGCCTACGACCCGGACAACCTGTTCCGGCCGAGCCTCAACATCACCCCGGCTCCGCTCTGACGGTCACCCCGCGCGGGCAGGGAGCCTCCGCGCGGGTACGGGGATCGGGGCGAAGGTTCAGCGCGAGCAGCCCGGTGACCCCGATCCCACCCGCGATCGCGAACACCGCCGTGCGCAGACCGGCGGCGGTCTCCAGGCGCAGCGACTCACCCGCGAGCCCTTCGGTGCCGGCGGCGGCCACCAGCACCAGCAGCGCGAGGCCGACCGCGGCGCCGATCGACGTGCTGGTCGAGGCGATACCGGAGGCAACGCCCTGCTCCCGGTCGGCGACCCCGGTGCCGGCCGCGATGAAGATCATCGTGAAGGCGATCCCGTCGCCGACGCTGGTCAGCACCAGACCCGGGATCAAGATGGGGTACGCCGCGTCGGACGACATGGCCAGGCCCAGGGCGACCGCACCGACGGTGCCGACCGCCAGCGCGACGACCAGCGTGGGCCGCAGCCCCCACCGGGTCGCGACCCGCCCGGCGAACGTCGAGCCGGCGACCACCACGGCGGTCGGGACCAGGAAGGCGACGCCGGTGCCCAGTGCGTCGTACCCGCGTACCTCCTGGAAATAGAGGGTCAGGAAGTAGAGCACCGAGCCGAACGTCGCCCAGAACATGAAGGCCATCGCCGCCGCCGTGACGAGGTTGCGGTTGGCCAGCAACCGCGGCGGCACGAGCGGGTCGCTGCCGCGGCGCTCGAGCAGCACGAACACGGTCAGGGCCAGCACGGCACCGACCGCGCTCGCGATGACGCCGGGCGAGACCCAGCCGAGGTTGGGCCCCTGCACGAGGGCGAAGACGAGCAGGGTGATGCCGAGCGCGGCGGTCAGCGCACCCGGCAGGTCGAACCTGCGCCCGTGCTCGCGCTCGCCGTCGGCGGGGACGAGCACGAACGTCAGGATCAGCGCGAGCGCCGCGAGCGGGACGTTGACATAGAAGACCGCCTCCCAGCCGAACGCCTGGGTGAGCAGACCGCCCAGGAGCACGCCGACGACGAGGCCGGCGGCGCCGGTGCCGCCCCAGACGGCGACGGCGCGGTTACGTCGCGGGCCTTCGGGAAAGGTCGTGTTGATCAGTGCGAGGGTCGCCGGGAAGACCAGCGCTCCGCCGAGACCCTGCACCGCGCGGCCGACCAGCAGCAGGCCCGGCCCGGTCGCCAGCCCACCGACCAACGAGCCGGCGCCGTAGAGGACGAGTCCCGTGACCAGCACCCGCCGGCGGCCGAGCAGATCCGATGCCCGGCCGCCGAGCAGCAGGAAGCCCGCCGACGCCACCGCGTACGCGCTGATCACCGCTTGCAGGGTCTGTGCCGAGTAACCCAGCGCCCGCCCGATCTCGGGCAGCGCCACGACCACGATGTACTGGTCGAGCGAGACGATCAGCATCGCGAACGCGAGCAACGCCAGGATCGCGCGCTGGGCACCGGCGTGCGGCATTAGTGGACTCCCTGGTCGGGTGGCGGCGTGTCACCAGACCAACGATCGTTGTCAGCTTCGCGCGGCGACCGGTTCCGCCTCGGGGGTGCGCTGGGCCGGGATCGCGCCGTTGCCGGCGGCGGCCAGCTGGCGGGCCACCGCGGTCGTGCCCTGGTAGAGCATGTAGATCAGGGCCAGCTCGAACAGCACCATCAGGGCGCCGGCGACGACGGTGACCGGCACGATCGCGCCCACGAGCGGCGCGATGATGAAGACGGCCATCTGGAACTCGATGCCGCCGACCAGGTGCGGCCGGATGCGGCTGCGGCGCAGGGCAACCCGCATCCGGTGGAACAGGCCCAACCCGACCGTCGAGCTGTCGACCATGGCGAGCATCGACACGCGGTCGGGGTTGCCGTCGGTCTCGGCCTCCGGGCCGGTCGGCAGGTGCTTGGCCGCGAGGCCGGCCTCCACGAGCTGGGTCTTCAGCTCCCGGTTGACCTTGGCGTTCTCCAGGGCGTTGAGGTAGCGGAACATGTCGAGGAAGACCACGACGCCGCCGAGGACCAGGTAGACGATGCTCTTCGTGGCCGCGTACTGCCCGCCCATCAGGCCGATCGTGCAGGCCACGATCCGCAGGCGGTCGAAGACGTAGTCCAGCCACGCGCCGAACACCGAACCCGTGCCGTTGAGGCGCGCGATCTTGCCGTCGATGCAGTCGATGACGAAGCTGACGTGGTACGCCAGCGCGCCCGCGACCAGCCACCAGTTGTTCTCCCGGACGCCGCCGAGGGCGAAGAACGCGGCGGCGGTCAAGCCGACCAGGAAGCCGAGCAGCGTGATCCGGTTGGGGGTGAACCAGCGGTAGGGCGCGATCCAGCGGGTCAGCCGGCTGGCCAGCGGGTCGACGAGCAGGACCGTCCACCACGAGTCCCGCTTCTTGTACGTGCGCTCCCGCACCTCTGCGAGCGCAATGCGTTCCACGACTCACTCCCCTGTATCTAGCTACCGAGGCGTGAGACCTTACCGTGAACGGCAGGTTGATTTGAAGTGGCCGTCAGCCGATCTCCAGGCGCGCGATCAACCCCTCGCGCACGGTGAGCACCAGGTCGCCGGTGCCGTTGAAACGCCGGCTCTTCGCCCGGATCGTGACCACGTAGGTGTCGACGCCGCTGGCTTTCCACCCCAGCAGGTCGAAGTGCATGCCGACGCCGATGTTGTCGGTGCGGTCCCAGTCGGCGACGCCCGCGTGGCCGGTGAACTCCCGGCTGCCGTCGCGGACGTAGGCGTCGTCGGTGAACGCGGCGACGAACGCCGCACTGTCAGCGGCGTTCGTCGTGTCGATGAGCGCGCTGATCGCGGCCGGCGGCTGCTCGGTCATGCGGTCTCCCCTGTCTCGTCGTCGTCTGCCTCCAGGGTCGCGTACCATTGGGCGCCCGTGACGCGAATTCGCCTGGACTGGTTGCGGTTCCAGTCGACCCGCATGCCATGTTTGAGCAGAACCGGGAAGGCGATCTCGTCCAGCACGCGCTCCAGGTCGGCCTGGTAGCCCGCGCGCTTCTCGTCCTCCGACAGGGCCTCGTACGCGGCTTCGTCGAAGTCCTCGGGCGGGTAGACGCCGTAGCCGAGGTAGACCTCGCCGTCCGCGCTGGCGAGCAGGGACTCGGTGTCCTGCTGGTGGTACCACAGATAGCCGTGCCAGTGGCGGGAATCGTCGCGCTCGTCGTGAATCTCCGCGGAGGCGCAGGTGCCGCAGCAGCTGAAGTTCTCGCGGGCCAGGATGCCGAGGTCGTTGAGCTCCTCGAAGGCCCGGTTCAGGTTGCTTGCCACGTCGCCGAAGCCACGCTGCTGCTCGATCCGGGCGGCGACCGCCTTCGCGTACGCGGAAGAAAGCTCCTCGTCGGTGGCGCCGTGCCGCTCCTCCTCGTCGTCCTTGTAGTCGACGAAGTCGCTGCCGTCATCCTCGCCGCGAACGACCCAGTCCCAGATCTCGTCCTCGATCTCGCTGCGGCCCGGCTCGGTGATCCGGTCGGTCAGGAACCTGACGTCCGTCGGACGCTCGTTGTAGACCCATGCGCTCACGGAGGAATCCTCACACGACCGACAGAGCCGATCGCCACTGCCTCATCCTTCGGGAACTTCGCCACCACGTACCGCAACAGCGCGATCCTGCTGGCGCTCAAGGTGCCGGTCGGCGTGCTGCTGTCGGCGATGTTGGCGTACGCGCTGTCGAAGCTGCGGATCCGCTTCCGCCGCACGCTGATGTTCGCGGTGTTCCTCGGCCTGACGATCCCGATCTACATCACCATCGTGCCGGTGTTCATCATGCTGCGCGGCTTCGGGCTCACGGACAACCTGCTCGGGCTCGTCGGCCCGTACCTGGCGTTCGGCATCCCGTTCACGGTGCTGGTCCTGCAGTCGTTCTTTTGGCAGGTGCCCGACGAGCTGATCGAGGCGGCGAAGATCGACGGAGCCGGCGAGTGGCGGGTGTTCTTCACGCTGATCCTGCCTCTGTCGCTGCCGGCCCTGGTGACGGTGGCGATCCTGGACGCGGTGGCGACGTGGAACGAGTTCCTGTTCGCCCTGATCGTGCTCAACTCGGACGCCAGCAAGACGATCCCGGTCGGGTTGCTCAACTTCCAGGGCCAGTTCGCCAACAACAACACGGGCCTGGCAGCCGGCATCCTGATCGCGGTGGTCCCGATCCTCGTCGCGTACGTCATCCTGCAACGCTGGATCGTCGGCGGCCTGACGGCGGGCGCGACCAAGGGCTAACCGATGTTAGGTTGCCGCATGCGATTCTTGCTCTGCTCCTCCGGCGTCAACAACCCTTCGATCGAGGCGGCGCTGGTCGACCTGCTGGGCAAACCGATCGCCGAGTCCAACGCGCTCTGCATCCCGACGGCGGGCTATTTCTACGATCCGGCCGGGCCGTTCAACTTCGTCACCGGACGGTCCGACGCGCGCCTGGTCGGCCTGGGGTGGAAGTCCGTCGGGGTGCTGGAGCTCAGCGTGCTGCCCAGCATCGACCGGGAACAGTGGGTGCAGTGGGTCCGGGAGGCCGACGTCCTGCTGGTCAACGGCGGCAAGAGCTTGTTCCTGCGCCACTGGATGCGGGAGTCCGGGCTGGCGGACCTGCTGCCGTCATTGCCCGAGTTGGTGTGGGTGGGATCCAGCGCCGGGAGCCTGGTGCTGACCCCGCGGGTCGGGCGGCATTTCGTCGAATCGCCGTCCGACGACGACCGCATGCTCGGGATGGTCGACTTCTCGATCTTCCCGCACCTGGACCAACCGGACACCCCGTGGTTCACCATGGCCGCGGCCGAGGGCTGGGCGGAAGACATCGCGGGTCCGGCGTACGCGATCGACGACAACACGGCCATCAAGGTGAGCGACGGCACCGTGGAGGTCGTCTCCGAGGGGTCCTGGAAGCTCTTCAACCCCGCCTAGTCGACCAGGTCCATGGCGTAGACCCGGACCGGGCGCCCGCCCCTGGGCTCGATCGTCTCGCGTTCGAGGTGCATGCCGATCTTGATCATCACGTTGGCCGAGGCGTCGTTGCCCACCTGATGGATGCTGACCAGGCGTTTGAGGCCTACTTCGTCGCGGGCGTGCCGGACGACGGCCCGGGCCGCCTCGGTGGCCAGGCCCTGTCCCCAGTGCTGCCGGCCCAGCCGCCACCCGATTTCGACGGCCGGCATGATCTCCGGAAGGAAGGTCGGAACCGCCAGGCCCGTGAACCCGGCCAACTCGCCGGTCTGCCGCACGACGAGGGCGTAGAGCCCGAACCCGTGTTCCTCCCAGTGTCGCCGGAACGCGGCCAGGTGCTCGGCGGTGGTTTCCCTGTCCAGCACGCTGCCGTCGCGGATCCAGCGCATCACCTCGGGCTGGGCGCAAACGGCGGCGAAGGCGTCGAGGTCGTCGTCCTGCCACCGGCGCAGCAGGATCCGGGGCGTAACCAGGCTGTCCATCCCAAGATCGTAGCTAGTCGGCGACCAGGTCCAGCGCGGTGGCGTGGTCGGTGATCAGGACGTTGAGCCAGCCGCCGCTGAGGGCCGCGCGGATCGCGCGCCACTTACGCTCTCCGCCGGCCACCCCGACGCGGCGCGGGACCTTCTTGAGGGTCTCGGCGCTGATGCCCAGCACGCGATCGTCCAAAGGGGACGCGACGTGCTGGCCGTGCTCGTCGAAGAAGCGCATGCAGACGTCGCCGATCGCGCCGACCTCGCGCAGGCGCTGCTCCTCCTCCGCGGCGATCGCGTTGCCGCTCTGGCGCAGGAGCTTCGACGGCGCCAGGCTGCCGACGCCGACCAGCGCGACCGTCAGGTCCTGCCAGGCCTCGATCACCGACGCGATGCTCGGCTCGTGGACCAGGGCGTCGCGCATCGCCGGCGTGGCGACCAGGCCCGGCGCCACCAGGTAGACGGCCTCGGCACGGGTGTTGCGGGCCAGGCCGCCGGTCAGTCGGGTTGCCGCACTCTGGGCCGCGCTGGTGCCGACACCGCCGAGAATCTGCACCACGCGTTCCGCCGACAGGCTCGGGGTCGGGTGCATCGCGTCGACCGTGGCCAGCAGGGTGCCGCTCCACGACGAGATGCCGACGCGGTCGTTGCGGATCAGCGTGGTCTCCAGATAAACCGCCGCCGCGGACGCGATCGCCTGGGTGACCGCGGACTCCTCGGTCTGGCCGTCGGTGTCGGCGATGACCACCTCGGTCAGGCCGTAGCGCTGCTCGACCGCCTCCTCGAGCTCCGCGTGCACGCCGCGCGGGGTGATCACCACGGTGCGGACGATGCCCAGGGCCACCGCCTGCTTGAGCAGGCGCGAGACGCGCGGCTGGGAGATGTGCAGTTGCTCGGCGATCTGGGGCTGGCGCAGGCCGCGCTCGTGATACATCCGGGCCACTTTGGTCAGTAGCCGGGTGTGTTCGTCGGCGACGCCGTAGGGCTCCACGCCGGCGTTCGCGTCGAACTTCGGGCTCACGAGGGCCTCCTGATGTGGTCAACGAAGCGTAGCCGCTCGACCGCGCCTGCGATGTCACCCGTTGACAAGCGCGACATCCAGCGTTCACAGTATCTGCATGGCCAATCGCCAATGAATGGATATTCAGATGCTAACTCTTCGCCGTTGCGCCGCCGTCGCGGGGCTGGTGCTCGCGCTGGCGCTGGCAGCCTGCGCCAAGGTCCCCGGGATCTACGTCTACGAACGTGACGGCGCGGCCGCCACGGCCGCGCCGGCCGACGCGAAGAGCTACGTGGCCGACGCCTGGTCCGCCCGGATCGTGCCGACGGTCCACGAGAAGGCGGTCGACATCGTGACGGTGGCCGCCGCGCTCGAGCAGGACCCGGCCGCCGCCGGCAAGCAGTACGGACACCAGGCCGGCAGCGGCAGCCCGTACGCCTTCATGGTCATGGGCACCGGCACGGTCACCAAGGTCGACACCTCGGTGCCCACCGGGCCGATGACCGTGGAGGTCGCGCGGCCCGGCGGCAAGCCGCTGACGCTGACGATCGCGACCGGCCCGGTCATCGCCGGCACCGCGGTCCGCGACGGCGTCGGCTTCATCGCGTTCGGGGACTTCACCAACCAAATCGAGTACGCCGAGGTGGCGAACGAGATCAACAGCAAGGTGAAGACAGAGGTGATCGCCAAGCTCGACCTGGCCGCGGTGACCGGCAAGGAGGTCACCTTCTACGGCGCCTTCGCCGCCCTGCCCGGAGCGCCGTCGATCCTGCTGGTGCCGACCGAGCTCGCGGTGGCCTCATGACCTCCGATGAAGTCCTGGTCGCGCGCGGGGTGAGCAAGAGCTACGGCGGGGTGCGGGCGCTCAAGGACGTCACCTTCACCGCGTACCGGGGGAAGGTCAATGTCCTGGTCGGTGAGAACGGCGCCGGCAAGTCGACGCTGATGAAGATCCTGTCCGGCTCGGAGCAGCCGACCGCCGGCGAGATCCTGCTCGACGGCGAGCCGGTCAAGCTGGCCAGCCCCCGGGACGCGATGGCGCGCGGCATCGGCATCATCCACCAGGAGCTGAGCCTGTTCCCCAACCTGTCGATCGCGGAGAACATCTTCGCGGGGCGGGAGCTGCGCCGGGCGCGGCGGTTCGTCGACGGCGGCGAGCAGCGCCGGCGCACCCGAGAGGTCCTGCGCAGGCTGGGCCAGGACCTCGACCCGGACACCCTCGTCGGCGACCTGCCGATCGGCCAGCAGCAGCTCGTCGAGATCGGCCGGGCGCTGCTGGAGGACGTCCGCGTGCTGATCATGGACGAGCCGACGTCGGCACTGTCCAGCCACGAGGTGGACGTGCTCTTCGACGTGATGGGTGACCTGCGCGCGCAGGACGTCACGGTCATCTACATCTCGCACAAGCTCGACGAGTTCCGGCGCATCGGCGACTGGGTCACGGTGTTCCGCGACGGCGGGTTGGTCGCGCACGAGTCGATGAGCCGCACCGACACCGGCTGGATCGTCCGGCAGATGGTGGGCCGCGACCCCGACACGCTCTACACCCGCAACACCTCGCCGACGGGCGACGTGCTGCTCGACGTCCGGAACCTCACGGTGCCCGGACCGACGAGAGCGCTGGTCGACGACGTGTCGCTGACCGTGCGGGCCGGCGAGGTGGTCGGCGTTTACGGCCTCATGGGCGCCGGGCGCACCGAGCTCGTCGAGTGCCTGATGGGCCTGCGGCGGGCCAGTACCGGCGAGGTCCGTGTCCGCGGCACCCTCGAACCCAAGGCGACAGTGCGGGCGCGCCTGAAAGCCGGGCTGGCGCTGGTGCCCGAGGACCGCCAGCGCGACGGCCTGGTGCAGACCATGTCGGTGCGCGACAACATCCTGCTGGCCACCATCGGCCGGCTGACGAAGGCCGGACTGCTGCGCGGCGGCGCCGAGCAACGCACCGCCGCGGCCAAGGTCGCCGAGCTGGCGATCAAGATGCCGGGGCTGGCCGCCACCGTCACCGCGCTCTCGGGCGGCAACCAGCAGAAGGTGGTCCTCGCCCGGGCGTTGCTGACCGAGCCCGTCGTGCTGCTGCTCGACGAGCCGACCCGCGGCATCGACGTCGGCGCCAAGGGCCAGATCGCCACCCTGATGGCCGAGCTCGCCGCCGCCGGCTTCGGCGTCCTGTTCATCTCCTCCGAGCTCGCCGAGGTCATCGCCATGGCGGACCGGGTGCTGGTGATGGCCCGCGGCCGCGTCACCGCCGAGTTCACCGCCGCGAACGTCACCGAGGAGGCCCTGGTCACGGCCTCCGCGTCCGAGGGAGTCATGGCATGACCGACACCACAGTCGCGCCGCCCGCACCGGCGCCGGCCGAGGCGCCGCCGGGCAACCAGGCCCTGGCGAAGGCCGCGCTCCTGCTGCTGCGCGGGCGCACGCTGGTGGTCCTCGTCGTGCTGGTCGCGTTCTTCAGCGCGATCTCCCCCGAGTACCTGACGCAGAGCAACCTGATCCTGATGACCAAGCACGTGGCCATCAACGCGATCCTCGCCATCGGCGTCACGTTCGTGATCCTGACCGGCGGCATCGACCTGTCGGTGGGCTCGATCGCCGGCCTGGCCAGCATGGTCTCCGGCGGGTTGCTGTTCACCGGCCTGGCCCTACCGGGCGGCACCGTCTTCTTCTCGGTGGCCGTGGTCATCCTCATCGGCATCGTGGTCGGCGCCCTGGTCGGCGCGGTCAACGGCCTGCTGGTCACCCGGTTCAAGGTGGCGCCGTTCATCGCCACGCTCGGCATGCTCTACGTCGCCCGCGGCGTCGCGCAGCTGCGCAGCGACGGCGGCACGTTCCCCGACCTCGCGGGCACGCCCGAGCGCGGCAACCAGGGCTTCCACGTCATCGGCGTCGACAGCCTGCTCGGCATCCCGGTCGCTGTCTGGATCATGGCGGCGGTGGCCGCCGCGGCGATCGTCGTCACCACGCGCACGCCGTTCGGCCGCCGGGTCTACGCGGTCGGCGGCAACGAGCGGGCGGCGGTGCTCTCGGGCATCAGGGTCAACCGCGTCAAGATCGCCGTGTACGTCATCTCGGGTGCCTGCGCGGCGCTGGCGGGCCTGCTGCTCACCTCGGAGCTCGGCGCGGCGTACCCGGACACCGCGACCACGTACGAGCTCAACGCCATCGCCGCCGCCGTGCTCGGCGGCACGGCCCTGGCCGGCGGTCGCGGCACCATCATCGGCACCGTCATGGGCGCCTTCGTCATCGGCTTCCTCAGCGACGGCCTCGTCCTCGTCGGCGTCTCCACCTTCTGGCAGTCGGTGGTCAAGGGCGCCGTGATCGTCTTCGCCGTCATCACCGAGCAGGCGCAGCAACGGCTGCAGTCCGGGCTCGCGAAACGTACCGCCTGACCCCCCTCGCGAAAGGACACACCCATGAGAAAGCTATCGGGCATCCTGCTGCCGATCGGCATGGCGGCTGTGCTCGCCGTGGCCGCGTGTGGCTCCGACTCCGGTTCTGGCACGGGCGATGCGGCGTCGCCGTCCGCCGGCGCGGGCGGGTCGAAGCTGATGGTGATCATCACGCCGTCGCCGGACAACGTGTTCTTCAAGGCCGAGCAGGACGCGGCGGCCGCCCAGGCCAAGAAGCTCGGCTACGAGACGCTGGTGCTCAGCCACGACGACGACCCGACCAAGCAGAGCCAGGAGATCGACACCGCGATCTCCCGCAAGGCCGCCGCGATCATCCTGGACAACGCGGGCGCCGACTCCTCGGTGGCCGCCATCCAGCGGGCGAAGGACGCCGGCATCCCGACGTTCCTGATCGACCGTGAGATCAACAAGACCGGCGTCGCGGTCGCCCAGATCGTCTCCAACAACGCGCAGGGCGCCGGACTCGGCGGCCAGGAGTTCGCGAAGCTGATGGGCGGCAAGGGCGAGTACGCCGAGCTGACCGGCAAGGCCACCGACACCAACGCGGGCGTCCGATCGCAGGGCTACCACGGCGTGCTCGACCAGTACCCGGACCTGAAGATGGTCGCGCAGCAGAGCGCCAACTGGGACCAGGCCGAGGCGCTGACCAAGACGCAGACGATCCTGCAGGCGCATCCGAACATCAAGGGCATCATCGCCGGCAACGACACGATGGCGCTGGGCGCGTACGCGGCCGTGCAGGCGGCGGGCAAGAAGATCATCGTGGTCGGCTTCGACGGCAGCCCCGACGTCGTCTCCTCGATCCTCAAGGACGGCATCAAGGCGACCGTGCTCCAGCCGGCCAGCCAGATCTCCGAGATGGCCGTCGACCAGGCCGACGCGTACATCAAGAGCGGCAAGGCCAGCCAGCCGGAGAAGCAGTCGGTGGACTGCGTGCTGGTGAACCCCGACAACGCCAAGTCGGTCACGGACTTCGCCGTCGCGGGTTCCTGACCGCCGCGCGGGCGGGCCGTCCGACGCGGCCCGCCCGCGACAGTCAACACCACAGAAAGGGCAACCATGCTGGTCGCCGACCCCCGGGCCGCTGCCGCCTGGCGTCGATTCCGTCAGGACCTCGCCGACTCCGGACCCGAGCGCCGCCGCGAGATGCTGCGGCGGCGGGCCAACCAGTCCCGCACCACCGACCTCCAGATGATCGGCCGGGCCGGTCTCGGTCACGTGGGCGGCGACCTGTCCGTCCTCGACATCCTTACCACCCTGTTCTTCGCCGTGCTGCGGGTCGATCCGGAGCGGCCCGACTGGGCCGACCGCGACCGCTTCGTGCTCAGCAAGGGCCACACCGCCGGCGCGCTGTACGCGACCCTCGCGGCCGCCGGGTTCTTCTCCGCGCAGGAGCTCGACACGTTCGCCGGGCCGCACTCGGCGCTCAACGGCCACCCCAACCGGGTCAAGGTGCCCGGTGTCGAGACCAACACCGGTCCCCTCGGCCACGGGCTGCCGGTCTCCGTCGGCATGGCGGTCGCGGGGCGGCTGGCCGCGTCGAACCGGCACGTGTACGTCGTGCTCGGCGACGGTGAGCTCCAGGAGGGCAGCAACTGGGAGGCCGCGATGACCGCCGGGCACCGCCGCCTGGCCAACCTCACCGCGGTCGTCGACCGCAACCGGCTCCAGCAGGGCGCGCGTACCGAGGAGACCAGTGCCCTTGATCCACTCGACGCCAAGTGGCGTAGCTTCGGCTGGGACGTGATCGAGGTCGACGGCCACGACCACCTCGCCCTGCTGGCGGCGTTCACCGCACCCCGGGGCGAGCGGCCGACCTGCGTCATCGCCAACACGATCAAGGGAAGAGGCGTCTCCTTCATGGAGGACCGAGTCGAGTGGCACCACAAGGTGCCGACCCCCGAGCAGATCACCGACGCGATGGCGGAGCTGGCCCGATGAGCACGATGGTGGCCGAGACTTTTGACTGTCGGGTCGCGTTCGCCGAGGAGCTGCTCGCGCTGGCCCGGGCGGACGAGCGGATCGTGGCCGTGTGCAACGACTCCGTCGGCTCGAGCAACCTGGTCGCGTTCGCCAAGGAGTTCCCCGACCGGCTGATCAACGTCGGCATCGCCGAGCAGGACATGGTCGGTGTCGGCGCGGGCCTGGCGCTCAGCGGCTACGTGCCGTTCGTCTGCGGTGCCGCCCCGTTCCTGACCGGTCGCGCGCTCGAGCAGATCAAGGCCGACGTCGCGTACAGCCAGTCGCCCGTCGTGCTGTGCGGCATGAGCCCTGGCATGGCGTACGGCGAGCTCGGACCCACCCACCACTCGATCGAGGACCTGTCGTGGCTGCGGGCGATCGCCGGCCTCGGCATCGTCGTGCCGGCCGACCCGGCCGAGACGCGCGCCGCCGTGCGCTGGGCGGCGTCGGCGGCGACCCCGGTGTTCCTGCGGATCGGCCGGTTCAAAGTCCCCGCCGTCACCGATTCCTTCAGCTTCGGCACGGCGACGTTGCTGCGGGACGGAAGCGACGTCACGGTGGTGGCGGCCGGCACCATGGTGTCCCGTGCGCTGGCCGCCGCTGACGAGGCTTTGGCGGACGGCGTGTCGGTGCGGGTGCTCAACATGTCGACGATCGCGCCGCTGGACGAGGACGTGATCCGCCGGGCGATGCGCGAGACGCGCGGGATCGTCACCGCCGAGGAGGCGACCACGACGGGCGGTCTCGGTGCCGCGGTCGCGGCGGTGGTCGTCGCCGAGCGCGCGCCGGTGCCGATGCGGATGCTCGGCGTGCACCGCGAGTTCGCGCCGACGGGCAGCACCGCGTTCCTGCTGGAGCACTTCGGGCTGGCCGCCTCGGACATCCGGGCGGCGGTGGTCGACCTGGCCCGCGCCGATGCCTGACGGCCTCGTCCTGGCGATCGACCAGGGGACCAGCTCCACGAAGTGTCTCCTGGTCGACCGGTCCGGCACGGTCGTGGCCAGCGGCTCGGCCCCGGTGCCGATCCGGTACCCGGCGCCGGGCTGGGTCGAGCAGGACGCGGACGAGATCCTCGCCAGCGTCCTGACCGCCGCGCGGGCCTGCCTGGACGGGGTGCCGCGCGGCGCCGTCGACGCGGTCGGCCTCAGCACCCAGCGCGAGTCGGCGGTGGTCTGGGACCGGCGCACCGGGCGGCCCGCCGGACCGGTGCTCGGCTGGCAGGACCGCCGGGCCTCGTGTGCCGACCTCCGCACCCACGCCGACGAGATCCGCCGGATCAGCGGGCTGCCGCTGGACCAGATGTTCAGCGCGGCCAAGCTGCGCTGGCTGCTCGACCGCACACCGGACGCCGCGGTCGGCACGGTCGACGCCTGGCTGCTGTACGCGCTGACCGGCCGCCACCAGATCGAGGTCGGCAACGCGTCGCGTACCCAATTGCTCGACGTGCGGTCCGGGTCCTGGAGCCCCGAACTGCTGGACCTGTTCGGGATCCCGGAGAGCGCGCTGCCGGCCCTGACCCCGTCGGCCGGCTCGCTCGGCACCATCGGCGCGGCCGGCGGCGTCCTCGCCGGGCTGCCGATCACCGCGGTGCTCGGCGACTCGCACGCGGCCCTGTACGCCCATGGCACGCAGGTCGACGGCGGCGTGAAAGTCACCTACGGCACCGGGTCGTCGGTGATGGGCCTGGTCTCCACCGTGCCCAGCGACGCGGTGTGCCTGACGGTCGCGTGGGGAGACCCGGGCATCCGCCTGGCCGCCGAGGGCAACATCCGCTCCACCGGCGCCACCGTGCTCTGGCTCGCGGAGTTCCTCGGCGTCGACCCCGCCCGGGTGGCCGAGCTCGCCGACGAAGCGTCCAGCGACGGCGTGCACCTCGTGCCGGCGTTCGGCGGGCTGGCCGCGCCGTGGTGGGACGACAGCGCAGTCGGCGTGCTCAGCGGGCTCACCCTCGGCACCCGGCCGGCCCAGGTCGCCCGGGCGGCCATCGAGTCGATCGCGCACCAGGTCGCCGACGTGGTCGACGCGCTGGGACCGGCCGGCCGGCTGCTCGCCGACGGCGGCGCCACCGGCAACGACACCCTCATGCAAATCCAGGCGGACCTGGCCGGCGTGCCGGTCCGGCGGGCCCGCACCGCGAACCTGTCCGCGCTCGGCGCCGCCTTCCTGGCCGGAGGGCTGCACCCGCCGATCGAGTACGACGACTTCCATCCCCGGCCCGGCGCCGGAGCCCAGGAGGCCCGCGCCGCCTGGCACACCGCCGTCGCCCGGGCCCGCACCCCGTCCGCCCCTCACCCCGGGAGCTGATCAGCATGCCCAGCACGTACCCCCGTTTCGGTGCCGGCCTCTGGCACTTCGCCACCTACGTCGACCGCTACGCGACCGACGGCTACGGCCCGGCGCGCACGACGCTGGACGCCATCGAGCTGGCCGGTCAGGTCGGTGACCTGTCCGTCGTCGACCTCAACTACCCGTTCACCCCTGGCGTCGGGCTCAGCGAGGTCAAGGACGCGCTCGCCGCGCAGGGCCTGGGCGCGATCGGCATCACCCCCGAGATCTACCTGCGCCGGTTCGGCCGGGGCGCGTTCACCAACCCCGACCCGGCGGCCCGCAAGGCCGCCCTCGACCTGATGCACGAGGCGGCCGGCGTGGTCCGCGAGCTCGGCGCCGACTACGTGAAGATCTGGCCGGGCCAGGACGGGTGGGACTACCCGTTCCAGGTCGACCACCGAACACTGTGGAAGCTCGCGGTCGACGGCATGCGCGAGCTCGCCGGCGCGCACCCGGACCTCAAGTTCGCGATCGAGTACAAGCCCCGCGAGCCCCGGGTCAAGATGACCTGGGACTCGGCCGCTCGCACCCTGCTGGGCATCCAGCAGATCGGCCTCGACAACGTCGGGGTCCTGCTGGACTTCGGCCACAGCCTCTACGGCGGCGAGTCGCCCGCGGACGCGGCCCAGCTCATCATCGACCACGGCCGGTTGTTCGGCATGGACGTCAACGACAACCTGCGCGGCTGGGACGACGACCTCGTGGTCGGCACCGTCCACCTGACCGAGATCTTCGAGTTCTTCCACACCCTGCGCAAGAACAACTGGGACGGCGTCTGGCAGCTCGACCAGTTCCCGTTCCGCGAGGACAGCGTCGACGCGGCGAAGACCGCGATCGGCACCCTCAAGCGGATCCACCGCGCCCTCGACCGGCTCGACGTCACCGCGCTCGCGGAGGCACAGGAGCGGCAGGACGCGATGGCCGCGCAACGCATCGTCCAGGACGCCCTGTTCGGTTCCCCCGCCGAATAGCCAGACGAAGGAGGTCGCATGCGCCTACGACTACTGGCCGCCGTTTCCCTGGCGGTCGCCGTCACCGCCACGATCGGTGCCGCGCCGGCATCAGCCCACGGCTCGGACCGCGCCGACAAGCCCCGCACCGTCGTCACGACCGACATGGAACAGGACGACCTCGCGTCCCTGATCCGCTACCTGCTCTACACCAACGAGGTCGACACCGAGGGCATCGTCTACGCCAGCGGTCGGTTCCACTGGTCCGGCGACGGCCAGGGCACCGAGTTCTTCCTCCCGGGCCGGGAGTACTCGACGCCGCAGACCTCGTGGCGGTGGGTCGGCTCGACCTACATCGAGGACCACGTGCTGCCGGCGTACGCCGCCGCCTACCCGAACCTGCGCCGGCACGACAGCGACTACCCCAGCCCGGCGAAGCTGAAGTCGATGATCAAGCTCGGCAACATCGAGTTCGAGGGCGAGATGGCGAAGGACACGCCGGGCTCGGACCTCATCAGGAAGCTGTTGCTGGACAACGACAAGCGGCCGTTGTATCTGCAGGCGTGGGGCGGCACGAGCACCATCGCCCGGGCGCTGAAGTCCATCGAGTCGCAGTACGCCGGCACCCGTAAGTGGGCCGCCGTCCAGGAGAAGGTGTCGCACAAGGCGGTCATCCTGGCCAGCGGGTTCCAGGACGAGACGTACCAGGACTACATCGCGCCCGCGTGGCCGGGCATCCGGGTCGAGCAGCTGTCCGCCGGCTACTCGACGTGGGGCTACAACTGCAACCGCGGCGGCCAGGGCAACGTGCGTGGGCTGCCGGCCGACCGGGTCTACTTCAGCGGCCCGTGGATCCGCGACAACATCCAGATCGGCCCGTACGGCTCGCTGTACCGCTCGTGGCTCGACGGCCAGTCGATGCCGGGCGACCAGCTCGACATCTTCGGCGACCCGGTGCTCGCGCCGGGCGGGTGGTGCAAGCCGCTCGCGCCGTACGACTTCCTGTCCGAAGGGGACAACGTCGCCTTCAACCCGTTGCTCAGGACGGGCATCGAGGACCCGGCGAACCCGCTGCTCGGCGGTTGGGGTGGCCGGGCCACCCAGACCACCACGTCGCCGGACCTGTGGACGATGGCGTCCACGGAGGTCGACGCGACCGGCACGCCGGTGGCCAACCTGACCACCCTGCGCTGGGCGGCCGCGGCACAGAACGACTTCGCGGCCCGGATCCAGTGGACGTTGACCCCGAGCTACCGGGACGGCAACCACGCACCGTCGGTCCAGGTGCGGGGCAAGGACAGCGTGCGGGCGCGGCCGGGATCGACGGTGTCGCTGAGCGCGCGCACCTCGGACCCCGACCACGACCGCGTCACCACGAGCTGGTGGCAGTACCGCGAGGAGGGCACCTACCCCGGCGCGGTGCCGGTCTCGGCGGGTGGCACCGTCCACGTCCCCGCTGACGCCGTGCGCGGCCAGACCATCTCGGTCATCGTGCAGGGCACCGACGACGGCCAGTTCCCGCTGACCCGCTACGACCGGGTGACGATCACCGTCAGCTGACCGACCGATCCCGAAAAGGGCCGGGTGCGCGGGCACCCGGCCCTTTCGCCTGCTCTCTCCCCTGGCGCGTGGTCGCTACCCTGCACTCAGGACACGGGGAGGGCGGTGCGGATGGACGGGGCAACCGTTGTCTTCCTGGTCATCGGCGGCGCCGGCGTGGCGGTGCTGGCCCTCTCGCTGCTCGGCGCCGAGCTGTTCCAATTAGGACACCTCGACCTGCCTGACCTGTTCTCCATCGAGACGCTCGCGGGCTTCCTCGGTGCGTTCGGGTTCACCGCGGCGATCACCAACGAGCTCGTCGGCGCGGGCGCGACCCAAGCCGTGGTGGCGGCGGTGGCCGTGGGCGTGGTCGCCGCGCTGCCCGCGGGGTTTCTCACGGTCCGCCTGTCGCGGGCCGCCCGCAACATGCACACCGACGCCACGCCCACGCGGGCCGACCTCGTCGGCACCACCGGCGTCGTCGTCACACCGATCACCGCGACCGGCTACGGCGAAGTGCGGGTCCGCCTCGGCGGGCAACCGATCAAGCTGTACGCCAAGGCCGACCGGCCGCTGTCCGCGGGCACCGAGATCTTCGTCGTCGAGGCCGCCAGCGAGACGAGCGTCGTCGTCGAGCCGGTGCACCCCCTCTCCTGAAGGGCAGTCCAGATGCCACTCCTCATCGGGATCGGCGGCGCCGTGCTGCTGGTCCTGCTCCTGGTCATGTTCGTGCTCTCCCGCATCAAGGTGGCCGGGCCCAACGAGGCCTTCATCGTCACCGGCCGCAAGGGCCGCGCCACCGTGTCGTCCGACGGCATCCGGCAGACCGACCTGTCCGGCCAGAAGGTCGTGATGGGCGCCTCGGTGTTCGTCGTGCCCGTGGTGCAGAAGCTCCAGTCGCTGGACCTGTCGAGCCGGCGCATCCACGTCGAGATCACCGGCGCGGTCACCAAGCAGGGCATCCGCGCCGCGCTGCACGGCGTCGCGATCGTCAAGGTCGGCGGCACCGAGGACGCGATCCGCGCGGCCGGGCAGCGGTTCCTGCGCCAGCAGGCCGAGATCGACGAGTTCACCCGCGAGGTGCTGGCCGGCTCGCTGCGCGCGATCGTCGGCCGGCTCACCATCGAGGAGATCATCCGGGACCGCGCCGCGTTCGCGTCGGCGGTGGCCGAGGAGGCCGAGCACTCGATGACCAACCAGGGTCTGGTGCTCGACACGTTCCAGTTGCAGGACATCGTCGCCGAAGGGTCCTACCTGCAGGACCTCGGCCGGCCCGAGGCCGCCCGGGTGCTCAAGGAGGCGTCCATCGCCGAGGCCCGCGCGCGGCAGGCCGCCGAGCAGGAGCGCCTGCTGGCCGAGGAGGCGATCGCCGAGGCGGAGCGCAACCTCGCGCTGAAGAAGGCGGGCATCCAGGCCGAGATCGACGCGGCCAAGGCCCGGTCGGCGGCGGCCGGCCCGCTCGCCACGGCCGAGCGCGACCAGGCCATCCTGGCCGAGCAGCAGAAGGTCGCCGAGCGCAACGCCGAGCTCAAGCAGCGCCAGCTCGACACCGAGGTGCGCAAGCCGGCCGACGCGGCCCGCTACAAGGTCGAGCAGGAGGCCGAGGCGTCCCGCAACGCGGCCGTCCTGAGGGCCGACGCCGAGCGCCAGGCGACCATCGCGGCCGCGCAGGCCGTGGCCGAGCAGGCGCGGCTGACCGGTGAGGGCGAGCGGGCCCGGCGGGCGGCGCTGGCGGAGGCCAACGCGATCGAAGGTGCCAAGGAGGGCGAGGCCGAGCAGCGCCGGCGCACCGCCATCGCCGACGCGATCGAGCGGGAGGGTTCGGCCGAGGCGGCGGCGATCCTGGCCAAGGGCAACGCCGAGGCCGAGGCGATGGCCCGCAAGGCCGACGCGTTCGCCACGTACGGCGAGGCCGCGGTCCTCGACCTGCTCGTGCGGGTGCTGCCCGAGGTCGTCGAGGCCGCCAGCCGCCCGATGAGCGCGATCGACAAGATGACCGTCATCTCCACCGACGGCGCGTCGTCGTTGGCGAAGTCCGTGGCCGGCAACGTCGCGCAGGGTCTGCAGCTCGGCTCGGACCTGACCGGTGTCGACCTGCCCGCGCTGCTGGCGCGGCTCGGCGATCGGGCCAACGGCGGCGAGACGCCGGCGGTGAAGTAGGTGTTGGCCCGGCCCGCGCGCGGGCCGGGCCAACACCCGTTCAGGCGAACATCTTGGCGGCCATCCCGGCCTCGTAGGAGCCGGCCGGGGTCCGCGCGATCACGTTGAGCCGGTTGGCCATGTTGATCATGGCGATCACGCAGATCAGCGCGCCGATCTGGTCGTCGTCGAAGTGCTTGCGCACCTGGGCCCAGGTCTCGTCGGACACACCCTCGTGTGCGTCGGCGAGTCGGGCGCCCTCCTCGGCCAGTGCGAGCGCGGCGCGCTCGGACTCCGTGTAGACGGTGGCCTCGCGCCAGACGGCGACCAGGTTGAGCCGCACCGCGGTCTCGCCCGCGGCGGTGGCCTCCTTGGTGTGCATGTCGACGCACATCGCGCAGCCGTTGATCTGGCTGATCCGCAGCTGCACCAGCTCGACGGTGGCCAGCGGGAGCGTCGACTCGTGGAGCACCGACGCGGCGCCGAAGACCCGCCTGCCGAACTTCGCGGCGATCGGGCTCTCGAACAGGTTGAAGCGGGCTTCCATGACGTTCTCCTCGCTCGTGTCTCGCGTTCCGGATGCTCATGAGATGCCGGCCGCCCGCTCCCTGTGACAGGGTGGCGAGGTGACCCACGCCATAGCCGGCCCGCTGTCACGGAATCGCGGCGGCCGGTGTCTGGTGGGTGTCGGAGCCGAACGCGAACAGGAGCCACCCATGCCCGCCACCGAGACGTTCGTCGCCCACCGCAACCTGCTCTTCACCGTCGCCTACGAGATGCTGGGCTCGGCCGCCGACGCCGAGGACGTGCTGCAGGAGACGTGGCTGCGCTGGGTGGACGTCGACCTCGACACGGTCCGGGACCAGCGGGCGTACCTGGTGCAGATCACCACCCGGCAGGCCCTGAACCGGCTGCGCACGTTGAGCCGCCGCAAGGAGACCTATTTCGGCCCGTGGTTGCCCGAGCCGCTGCTGACCGCGCCCGACGTGGCCGACGACGTCGAGCTCGCCGACAGCGTGTCGATGGCGATGCTGCTGGTGCTGGAGACGCTCACGCCGACCGAGCGGGCCGTGTTCGTGCTGCGCGAGGTGTTCGCGCTCGAATACGAGGAGATCGCCGAGGCCGTCGAGAAGGAGCCGGCCACGGTCCGCCAGATCGCACACCGCGCCCGGGCCCACGTCGCCGCCCGCCGGCCGCGCGGCGACGTCTCCGCCGAGCAGGCCCGCGACGCCGTCGGCGCGTTCCAGCGGGCGATCGAGACCGGCGACCTCCAGGGCCTGGTCGACGTCCTGGCACCGGACGTGGTGCTGCTGGGCGACGGCGGCGGCGTCCGCCAGGCGGTGCCGAAGCCGATCGTCGGCGTCGACAAGGTGTCCCGCATCCTGGGCGCCGGGCTGCCTCGGGTCGCCGGCGTGGTGACGGCCGAGCCGGTGCAGATCAACGGTTGGCCCGCGCTGATCATCCGGATCGACGGGGAGCTCGACAACGTGGTCGCGGTGCGGATCGACGACGGTCTGGTCACCGGGCTCTACATCGTCCGCAACCCCGAGAAGCTGTCGCGCGTGGAGCGGGAGACGGCCGTGAGCCGTTGACACCACCGCCGGGGAGACATAGCCTGCCGTCGAACTCGCAGGAAACTTTACCGTTTCGCTGGAGGACGTCGTGCCCCGTCGCGCCCTGGCGCTCGCCGCCGCCACCATCCTCGCCGCCGCCGGGCTCGTCGCCGGTGCCACCCCCGCCTCGGCGGCCGTCGTGAGCCTGGGAAGCGTCGTGCCGGTGCCGGCGACCGTGCAGGCGGCGGCCGGGGTCACGTACACGTTGCCGGCCGGCGCGGCGATCCAGACCGACGCGGGCGGCGCGGCCGTCGGCACGTACCTCGCCGGGATCCTGCGCCCCTCCACCGGTTTCGCGCTGCCGGTCACGACCGCGAGCGGCACACCCACGAGTGGCATCGCGTTGCTGCTCTCCGGTGCGGACGCGAGCGTGGGTGCCGAGGGCTACCAGCTCGACGTGACCGCGAGCGTGCTCACGATCCGGGCGCAGACGGCCGCCGGGCTGTTCTACGGCGTGCAGACGCTGCGGCAGCTGTTCTCCGCCTCCGTCGAGGCGCGGACCGTCCAACCCGGACCATGGGAGGTCGCCGGGGGCAGGATCATCGACCGGCCCCGGTACGCGTACCGGGGCGCGATGCTCGACGTGTCCCGGCACTTCTTCGGCGTCGACGTCGTGAAGCGCTACATCGACCACATCAGCCAGTACAAGCTGAACACCCTGCACCTGCACCTGTCCGACGACCAGGGCTGGCGGATCGTGGTCGACGCGTGGCCGCGGCTGACCAGCGTCGGCGGCAGCACCCAGGTCGGCGGCGGCCCGGGCGGCTTCTACACCAAGGCGCAGTACACGGACCTGGTCGCGTACGCCGCCGCGCGGCACGTCACGGTCGTGCCCGAGATCGACATGCCGGGGCACACCAACGCGGCCCTCGCCTCGTACGCCGAGCTCAACTGCGACAACGTCGCCCCGCCGCTCTACACCGGCACGGCGGTGGGCTTCAGCTCGCTGTGTGTCGGCAAGGAGGTCACCTACACGTTCGTGCGGCAGGTGCTCACCGAGCTCGCCGCGCTCACCCCCGGGCCGTACCTGCACATCGGCGGCGACGAGGCGCACAGCACCTCCGACGCCGACTACCGCACGTTCATGAACCGAGTCCAGCCGTTCGCCACCGCGCTCGGCAAGACCGTCATGGGTTGGCACCAGCTCGGCCAGGCCGACCACACGCCCGGCCGGATCGCGCAGTTCTGGGGCACGACCACCTCGGACGCCGACCTGAGCGCGGCGGTGGCCAAGGGCGACAAGGTGGTCATGTCGCCGGCCAACAAGGCGTACCTGGACATGAAGTACACCAACGAGACGCCGCTCGGGCTCAGCTGGGCCGGGCTGATCGAGGTGCAGACGGCGTACAGCTGGGATCCGGCGACCCTGGTGCCCGGTGTGCCGGCGAGCGCGGTCCTCGGCGTCGAGGCTCCGATGTGGAGCGAGACGCTCACCCAGCTCGCGCACATCGAGTTCATGGCGTTCCCGCGGATGCCCGCCATCGCGGAGATCGCGTGGTCGCCGCAGTCGGCCCGCAGCTGGGACACCTTCAGGGTGCGGTTGGGCGCCCAGGGCCCACGGTGGACCGCGCAGGGCATCTCGTTCTACCGCTCGCCGCAGGTGCCGTGGGCGACGGCGCCGCCGACCGGTGGCCGCGTCGAGGCGGAGTCGTACACCTCGCAGTCGGGGGTGCAGATCGTCGCCGACGCGGCGGCGCACGGCGGCAACCGGGTCGGCTACATCGACGCCGGGGACTGGATCGGTTTCTCCGGCGTGTCCGTGGCGGGCCGGACCGGCTTCACCGCGCGGGTCTCGTCCGGCGGGACGGGCGGGACGATCCAGGTGCGGTCCGGCTCGGCCACCGGCCCGTTGCTGGGCTCGGTCGCGGTGCCCAACACCGGTGGCTACGGCACCTACGCCGACGTCAGCACCGGCCTGTCCGCCGGCACCGGGTCGCTGTTCCTGGTCTTCACCGGCAGCGGTGGCGGGCTGTTCGACATCGACGACTTCGCCCTCACCGGCGCCACACCGCCGGCGACGAACCTCGCCCTGAACAAGCCCGCCACCGCCGACAGCCGCTGCGCCACCACCGAAGGGCCGGAGAAGGCCGTCAACGGCACGACCAACGGCGGCAACGCCGACAAGTGGTGCTCCGTCGGCGCGTCCAAGTGGTTGCGCGTCGACCTGTCGGCCAGCACCGCCGTCGGCCGCGTCGTGGTGCGCCACGCCGGTGCCGGTGGTGAGAGCGCCGGGTTCAACACCCGGGACTTCGACCTGCGGACCAGCGTCGACGGCACCACGTGGACCACGGTCGCGCAGGTGCGCGGCAACACGGCCAACGTCACGACCAGCACGTTCGGCCCGGTCACGACGCGCTACCTACGGCTCGACGTGATCACCCCGACCAGCACGTCCGACCAGGCCGCCCGCATCTACGAGTTCGAGGCCTACGCCGCTTAGGCAACGTTGGCGGCTGGGATCCGGGCCGGGTTGAAGGCCGTCTGGATCCAGTTCGGGTACGCGACCGGCGGGCGGCTGACCTCGTCGAGCTCCCCGAGATCCTGCTCGGTGAGGGTCAGGTCGGCGGCCGCCAGGTTGTCGGCGAGCTGCTCGGGCTTGCGCGCACCGACGACGACGCTGGTGATCGCCCGCTGGGCCAGCACCCAGGCGAGCGAGACCTGGGCGGGGCTCACCTCGTGCCGCGCCGCGACGGCCCGGACCACGTCGAGGATCTTGAAGCCGGCCTCCTCGTCGAACGGCACGAAGTCGCGGCCCGACTGGACCCGGCGGGAGTCCTGCTCGGTGCTCACCCCGCCGCGGTCGTGCTTGCCCGACAGGAACCCGCCGGCCAGCGGGGCCCAGACCGTCAGGCTCACGCCCTCGTCCTCGGCCATCGGCACCAGGTCGCGCTCGGCGTCGCGGGAGACCAGCGAGTAGTGCGTCTGGTTGGCGACGAACCGGGCCTGGTCGTGCAGCGCGGAGATGCCCAGCGCCTTGCTGATCTGCCATGCGAAGAAGTTCGAACAGCCGATGTAGCGGATCTTGCCCTGGCGTACGGCGTCGTCGAGCGCGCCGAGCGTCTCCTCCAGCGGCGTCAGGTGGTCGTAGTTGTGGAGCTGGTAGAGGTCGATGTAGTCGGTGTCCAGCCGGCGCAGGCTGTCCTCCAGGGCGCGCATGATGTGCAGCCGGGTGAGGCCCTGGTCGTTCGGGCCCGGCCCGACGGGTGCGAGCAGCTTGGTGCCGATCAGCACGTCCCGGCGGCGCCCCTTGATCGCCTGGCCGAGCAGCTGCTCGCTCTCGCCGTCGGCGTACGCGTCGGCGGTGTCGACGAAGTTGACCCCGGCGTCGAGCGCCATGCCGACGAGCCGGTCGGCGCCGTCCTGGCCCAGGGCGCCCAAGGTCTTGTAGACCGGGTGGCTCGCGCCGCCGAAGGTCATCGCCCCGAGGGAGAGCTCGGAAACCCATACCCCCGTGCGCCCTAATAGACGATATTTCACCGTTTACCCCTTTTACGCGGTCAGCTCGTCCGGACACGATGTCCGGCGCAACGCTACACGCCGTCCGGACATGGTGTAGTGTGATGATCGACATCCCGCCCAGCCCATAGGATTCCCACCATGGCCTCGATCACCCGGCGACGCGCGGTTTCCCGGCCCGCCTCGGCCGAGGCCGAGATCCTGGCGGCGACGCGCCGGATCCTGACCGAGGGCGCGAGCTTCACCGATCTCGGCGTGCAACAGATCTCGACCGCGGCCGGCGTGGCCCGGTCGACCTTCTACGCGCACTTCCGCGACAAGACCGACCTGCTCCTGCGGTTGGCCACCGAGATGCTCTCCACGTCCTTCGACGTGGCCTCCTCGTGGGAGCCGACCGAGGGCGTCGACAAGGCCGCAGAGGACTTCCTGCGGATCCTGGGGATCTACCGGGAGCACGCCGGAGTCCTGCGGGCGATCGGCGAGGTCGCCACCTACGACCAGACCGTCCGCGACTTCTGGAGCCAGGGCCTGGCGCGGTTCACCGAGCGGACGATCGAGGCGCTCCGCGTCGAGCAGGCCGCGGGCCGCACCCCCGCCGACATCGACCTGGTCAGCGCCGCCCGGGTGATCGTCGTGGGCGGCGAGCGGGCCATCTTCGACCACATCACCAGCGCGCCACCCGCCGACGACGCCACCTTCGCCCGCGAGCTGGCTCGCACGTGGTGGTACGGCGTCTACCGCCGCCCGGCCTAGACTCCACGGTCGTGCCTGATTTCCCGGACGTCCTGGCCGTTTCCCCCTCGCGTGGGCCGCTCGATGCCGTCGTGCGCCCGCCGGGCTCGAAGAGCATCACCAACCGGGCGCTGTTGTGTGCCGCGCTCGCGCCGGGCACCTCGACGCTGAGCGGCGTGCTGTTCGCCGACGACACCCGGGCGATGCTGGGCGCGATCACCGCGCTGGGCGCCACCGTCGACGCCGACCCAGCCACCTCCCGCGTCACCGTGACCGGGGTCGACCTCCGTGCCGGCACCTCGGACATCGCGGTCGACGCCCGCCAGTCCGGCACCACGGCCCGGTTCGTCCTGCCGGTCGCGGCGGCGCGGCCGGGGCACACCGTGCTCGACGGCGCCCCGCAGCTGCGCGCCCGGCCGTTCGGGCCGGTGCTGGACGCCGTGCGCGACCTCGGCGCGGACGTCTCCGCCGGCGAGTTCCTGCCCGCGACCGTGCGCGGCCCGCTGCGCGGCGGCCCGGTCCAGGTCAGCGGCCACATCTCCAGCCAGTTCCTGTCCGGACTGCTGCTGGCCGGGCCGCTGATGGCCGGCGGCCTGGCCGTGGAGGTCACCTCTCCCCTGGTGTCCGTGCCCTACGTCGAGATGACCAAGGCGGTGATGGCCGCGTTCGGTGTCCCGGTCGACGGCCTGCGGGTGGCACCGGGCTCCTACCGCGCGACCGACTACGCCGTCGAGCCGGACGCGAGCGCGGCCTCCTACCTGCTGGCCGCCGCCGCGGTGGCCGGTGGCACGGTGACCGTGGAAGGGCTCGGCACCGGGAGCCTGCAGGGCGACGTGCGGTTCGCCGACGTCTTGGCCGAGATGGGCGCCCACGTGCTGCGCACCGCCGACTCGTTGACGGTCAGCGTCGACGGCCCACTGACCGGCGTCGACGTCGACATGGCCGACATCTCCGACACCGCGCAGACGCTGGCCGCCGTCGCCGTCTTCGCCGACTCGCCCACCCGGGTACGCGGCATCGGCTTCATCCGCCGCAAGGAGACCGACCGCGTCGCGGCGATCGTCACCGAGCTGCGCCGGGCCGGCATCGACGCCACCGAGGACGACGACGGGTTCACCATCCACCCCGGTCAGCCCCGACCGACCCGGTTCGCGACGTACGACGACCACCGGATGGCGATGAGCCTGTCGCTGCTGGGCCTGCGCGTGCCGGGCATCGAGATCGCCGACCCCGGCTGCGTCACCAAGACGTACCCGGACTTCTTCGAGGATCTCGACCGGCTGCTGTTCTAGTGTTGAGCATGGCCACCATTCGGCTTCACCAGACGACCACCGCGACGCCCGAGCAGTTCGTCGCCGGGCTCACCGACTTCGGCCCCGGGCGGTCGGAGCTCTTCGGCCGCAGTGACGACGGATATCTCAAGGTGCACGAGCGCGGCACTGATCACGCCGATGTCACCGAAGGCTCCGGTGGCATCTGGGAACGCCTGCACTACGACTGGTCCGACCCGCACCACGTCGTGCTCACGACGACGGACTCCAACACCTGGGGCGGTAAGTCGGGCCACACCTACAACCTGACCCCGCGACCCGACGGCACGACCGATGTGGACGTCGTCGTGGTGCGCGAGGGCAAAAACCTCAAGGGCAAGGCCATCGGGGCGGTGCTCAGCGTCACCGGCGCCGGCGTGCTCGGCAAGGGGCTCGCGAGCACCATCAAGGCCATCGAAGCCCGCAACGCCTAGCTAGGGTCCGATTCGTTCAAGCCACGGGCGGCGCGGGCGCGTACGGTCGCGGGCATGGACAAGCGATTCGCCGACGGGCGCGACTTCATCCGGCGTGAGGGCCGGCTTCTGGAACAGCGGCTGTTCGCCACGTGCTTCGAGGGCGCGCCCGGCGCCGGGGTGCTCGACGCGGTGCGTGGCTACCGCAACGACGACGGCGGGTTCGGCCACGGGCTCGAGCCCGACAAGCGCTGCCCGGCCAGCCTGCCCATCGACGTCGAGTGCGCGCTGCGGGCCATGGCCACGGCGAAGACCGTCGACCAGGCACTGGTACGCGACGCGTGCGACTACCTCACGAAGGTCGCTGCCTCCGACGGGGCGGTGCCGCTGGCGTTCCCGGTGATCGAAGACTTCCCGCGGGCCGACCACTGGACGGACTGGACCTACGAGCCCGGCCTCAACCCCACCGCGGGGATCGTCGGCTTGTTGTACGAGCTCGGCGTCGAGCATCCGTTCGTCCCGGCGGCGGCGGCCTACGTGTGGACCACATTGGACACCGTGGACCTGCCCACCGACGCGCACGCCCTCAGCGAGGTGCTGGGCTTCCTCGAGCACACCCCGGAGCGGAGCCGGGCCATCGCGGCGGCCGACCGCGTACGCGACGCGCTCACCACGGCGTCGTGGTTCCGCCTCGACCCGGACGACGGTGGCTACGGGCTCTCGCCGCTGAGCGTGGCACCGTCCGCCGACAGCCCGTGGCGCGGCCTGTTCGGCGAGGACGTCATCCAGGCGCACCTCGACCGGCTGGCCCGCGACCAGCAGGACGACGGCGGCTGGCCGGTCACCTGGGAGCCACCGGGCCAGGCCGCCCTGGGCGAGTGGCGCGGGATCGTCACCCTGGGCAGCCTGCGGACGCTGGTCTCGTACGGCCGGCTCAGCCCGGTGGCAGTCCCCACCGGCCCGGCATAGGTTGGGGATCATGCCGAAAGCGATCTGGAACGACCTGGTCATAGCCGAGTCCGACGACACCGTCGTGGTCGAGGGCAACCACTACTTCCCCCGCGCGGCGCTGCGGGACGACCTGATCAAGGACTCCGGCACGCACACGATCTGCCCCTGGAAGGGCACCGCCTCCTACTACACCCTCGCGCACGACGGCCGGACCAGCGCGGACGCGGTCTGGTACTACCCGGACCCGAAGCCGGACGCCGAGATGGTCCGCGACCGGGTGGCGTTCTGGAAGGACGTCAAGGTCGTCGACTGAGCCGCGGATAGACCCGGTACGCGTTGCGTTCGTACACCTTTGACCGGTCCTCGGGGCTCAGCTCCATGGCGTCGACGTAGCGGCGGGTGTCGTCGAAGTGGTGGCCGGTGCGCGGGTCGATACCGCGCACCGCGCCCAGAACCTCCGACCCGAACAGGAGGTTGTCGACCGGGACGACGTCGAAGAGCAGGTCGATGCCGGGCTGGTGGTAGACGCACGTGTCGAAGAACACGTTGCCCAGCAACGCTTCCTCGATCGGCGGCCGGCCCAGCATGTCGGCCAGGCCACGGAACCGGCCCCAGTGGTACGGCACCGCTCCCCCGCCGTGCGGGACGACCAGCCGCAGCGTCGGGAAGTCGGTGAACAGGTCGGCCTGGAGCAGCTGCATGAACGCGGTCGTGTCGGCGTTGAGGTAGTGCGACCCGGTGGCGTGGAAGTTCGGGTTCGTCACCGCCGACACGTGCACCATGGCCGGCACGTCAAGCTCGACCATCGCCGCGTAGAAGGGGTACCAACTCCGGTCGGTCAGCGGCGGGGCGGTCCAGTGGCCGCCGCTGGGATCGGGGTTGAGGTTGCAGCCCACGAATCCCAGCTCCTCGACGCAGCGCCGCAGCTCGGCCACCGAGTTGGCGATGGGCACACCGGGCGACTGCGGCAGCTGGCAGATCCCGGCGAAGCTGTCGGGGAAGAGCTGGACCACCCTGGCGATCAGGTCGTTGCACGCCGTGGCCCAGGCCGCACTGGTCGCCTCGTCGCCCACGTGGTGGCCCATCGCCGACGCGCGCGGCGAGAACAGCGTGCGGTCGATGCCGCGTTCGGCCATCAGCCGCAGCTGGTTGCCTTCGATCGACTCGCGGAGCTCGTCGTCGGAGATCCTCGGGTACGGCGTTGTCTGCCCCGCATCCCGCCACGCGGTGTGGGCGGCCGGCGCGGTCGTGTAGTGACCGTGACAGTCGATGATCATGTCAGTTCCCGGAGGAGGTCGCGGGCGGCGGCGGTGACTCGGGGCTCGACTCCCAGCGCCGTCAACTGCTCGGCCGCCGCGGTCATCTCGTCGGCCCGCCGGCGGGCGTGCCGGTGGGTGCCGTCGACCAACCGGTCGATCGTGCGCGCGTCGAAGCCGGCCAGCTCCGCGCTGATGTTGCCGCGCAGCCAGTCCGCGCAGCCGGCCGCCTCCGCCGCGGCGAGGGCCTCGACCACCGCTGCGGCCAGTCCTTTGTAGAAGACGCTGCGCAGGAGCTTGCGGGCGATGGCGGCACCGGCCGGGCCGGGTTGGACCGTGACGTCGGCACCGAGCGGGGTGAGCAGCGCGGCGTAGCGGGCCGCGGCCGTCCCGGAGACGAGCATCGGGGTGCGCAGTCCGTTGCCGGGCACCGGCGCCATCAGCGCGACGTCGACGACCTCGATGCCGGTCGCACGGTCGACCAGCGCGGCCTTCACCTCTGGTGCGGCGGTGTTGAGGTCGGCCCAGATGGTGCCCGGGACGAGGGCGGGCAGCGAGTTTTCCAGGGCCGGCAGGGCGTCGTGGGCGCTGTTGACGCTCAGCACGAGGTCGGCGTCACGGACCGCGTCGGCATCGTCCCGTCGTTGTTCCACACCGGGTGGTGCCTCGACCAGCGGGTCGGAGCCGCGCACGTCGACACCTTGGGCGACCAGGTCGAGGGCGAGCTCGCCGCCGGCCTCGCCCAGTCCGAGCACGGCGACCTTTGGTCGGCTATCCATTCTGGACCGGCACGACCGGGGTGCCGTGGGTGTGGAAGGTCTCGATGGTCTTCAGGCCCCAGGCCTGGCCCTTGGCGCGCTCCTCCTTGGTCCAGCTGATCGTCTGCCAGTCGGGGGCGAGGATCAGGCGCGCGCCGGCGTTGCAGAGCTCGATGCGGTTCCCGCCGGGCTCCCACACGTACAGGAAGAAGGTCTGCTGGATGGCGTGTTTGTGGGGCCCGGTCTCGATGTGGACGCCGGCGTCGAGGCAGACGTCGGCGGCGCGCAGGATCTCCTCGCGGGTGTCGGTGGCGAACGCCAGGTGGTGCAGGCGGCCGCGGGTGCCGGTCCAGTCCTCGGTGTAGACGAGGTCGTAGCTCTTGTTGCCCAGCGAGTACCAGATGGCCTGCGGGCTGCCGTCGTCCTTGACGATCTGCTCGGTGCAGCGCGCGCCGAGGGTGTCGCGCAGGAAGGCGGCGGTCCGCGGCACGTCGGCGGTGAGGTAGTTGACGTGGTCGAGGCGGCGCAGGTTGGCGCCCCGGCCGGGATAGGCGGCGGCCTGGTTCTTGAGCGCGGGCCGGTCGCTGTCGTCGGCGCTGTACCACTCCACGTCCCAGTAGACGCCTAGCTCGTGCCCGTCAGGGTCGTCGATCAGGTGCACGTCGCCGAGATTGCGGGCGTCGTGGACCACGCCGCGGTGCAGCCCGGCGGTCTTCGCCTCCTCCGCCAACCGGCCCAGCGCCTGGGGGCTCGCGGCCCGCAGGTAGGTGCGGCCGATGCCGGCGGTGTCGCGTTGGACCAGCCGCAGGGTCCAGGACTGGTAGTCGTCCCAGGTGTGCAGGTGGACGGAGGTGGCGTCGCGATGCACCTCGCGCAGGCCCATCTGGTCGACGAAGAAGTCGCGGGACTGCTCGAGTACGGGCGTGTAGAGCTCGACCGGGCCGACGTGGGCGAGGTCGCGGCGCCGATCCGGGTCGTGGCTCATGCGGTTGCCTCTCTGTCGCGGGGCCAGACCAGGCCGTCGGACAGCTTGCGGGCGGTGCGGACGACGGCACTGGACCGCAGCCGGGTCCGCGGTCCTTCGCCGTCGAGGTCGACGGTCACGTCGAAGGTGCCGGTCGGGTGCTCGATCCTCACCTGTGTCGCTTGTCCCGGTGCGGTTACGCCGACGGCCACCGAGACCGCGCCCAGGACCCCGATCGCCGCGTGCACCCGGTGCGGGATGAACGTCCGGGTGGTGACGGTGCCGCCGTGCCGGGGCGGTGAGACGATCGTGATCTTCGGGACCGTGCTGTCGGTGACGTCGCCGAGGCCCATCGCGGGGCCGGCCTCCAGGCGCAGTCTTTCGACGGTCGACCTCAGCGCGGCGTCGCCCTCCAGCGTGGCGGGTGCCTCGGTGCCGTCGAGGCCGAGGTCGGCGGCGCGCACCAGGACAACGGGCATCCCGGCGTCGACGCAGGTGACCTCGATGCCCGCGAACCGGTCGACGACGGTGCCGGTCGGGAACACCAGCCGGTCGCCGCCCGGGAACTCGATCTCGATCGGGGCGGCCGGGAACGGGGTGCCGGCCATGGTGGTGTCGCCGGTGTAGGTCACGCGGCCGCCGGGCGTGCGTACCCTTTCGCGCGCGTACGACACGGTGGGGTTCACGATCCGGATGCGCACCTCGGTCATGTCGTCTGCTGTCGGGACGAGGCCCCGCTCGATGGCGAAGGGTCCCACGCCGGCCAGCAGGTTGCCGCAGGTCTGCGCGTCGGTGACGATCGCCCGGTCCGGCACCACCTGGAGGAACAGGTAGTCGACGTCGGCCGCGGCGTCCTCCGACGGTGCGACCACGGCGACCTTGCTGGTCAGCGGGTGTCCGCCGCCGATGCCGTCGACCTGGCGCTCGTCGGGCGAGCCCATGATCCGCAGGAGCAGGTCGGCGCGTTCGGCGGGGTCGGCGGGGAGGTCGTCGGCGAGGAAGTACGCGCCCTTGGAGCTGCCGCCGCGTAGCTGCATGCAGCGGATCCCGTCGGTGCTCATCGGTCCGGCAGCCGGTCGACGTACTCGACGCCGAGGTCGCGCAGCAGCGGGCGCAGGCCGTAGAGGTCGACCCCGAGCGTGCCGGAGGCGAGCGTGGCGCGCTTGGCCTCCTCGTTGCTGATCCGCTTTGCGGCGGCCTCGGCCACGGCCTCACCCGCCGGGGCGGGCAGGACGACCACACCGTCGTCGTCGGCGACCACGATGTCGCCGGGCCGCACGAGCTGACCGGCGGCGACGACCGGCACGTTGACGGAGCCGGGGCTGGCCTTGACCGTGCCCTGGGCGTGGACGGCGGCCGACCAGACCGGGAAGCCCATGGCGCGCAGGCTCGCGAGGTCGCGTACGCCCGCGTCGATCACCAACCCGAGGACCCCGCGGGCGGCCAGCGAGGTGGCCAGCAGGTCGCCGAACATGCCGTCGGTCGAGGGCGAGGTCGTCGTGACGACGAGGACGTCGCCGGCCGCGCAGACCTCGACCGCGGCGTGGATCATCAGGTTGTCGCCGGGGTGGCAGGACACGGTGATCGCCGAGCCAGCGATCGTGGCACCGTCCTGGCGGGCCTGGACCCGCGGGCCGAGCAGCCCGACCCGCCCGGCCGCCTCGTGGACGGTGGCGACGCCGGCGGCGGCCAGCGCTTCGATGACGGCCGGATCGGCCCGGTCGACGTGGCGCACGACGTAGTGGGCTGCCATGCCGGCTCCTCCCTGACGGATCGACGGTAACGACGACCAAGATCGCAGTCAATGTCCACGTCGAGCAGTCCAAAGAGGGCGTTGGCGCGGTCGATTTGTCGGATACTGCCTGAGTGTCCCTGTTTCCCGCGTCGCTGTTCGCGCCCGTCGTGCTCGGGTTCTTCGGGCTCGGCACCGGCTACCTGATCTGGGGTCCGCAGGAGCTGTTCCGGTATCCCCGGCGCAGCCGGGAGGACGACCGCGCGACCGGGGTGTGGGGCATCCTGATGCCGGGGTTCTGCCAGTTCCTGGTCGGCATCCTGCTGTTCATCGGGTTGACCTGGTTTCCGGTCTTCACGACGAACCCGGGCCAGTACATGGCCGCGCTGGCGTTCAGCGCCTACGGCATCCACTGGTTCGCCCTGGGCTGGAACCGGGCTCGCGGAAACGACCCGAGGCCCAACGGCTACATGGCGATCCCGTTCATCATCGTGTCGGTGCTGGGCGTGGTGGTCTTCTTCGACGCGGGCGCCTGGCCGCTCGGGGTGCTGTTCGGCGGCCTGACCGCGGTCTACATCTGCGAGTTCTTCGCGAGCTTCAAGATCGGCGTGCGGGTGGACGCGGACGGCCACGAGTCGCCGAACCTGGGCGAGCGGGCGCTGGGCGCCGTACACATCCTGGTCGGGCTGTGGCTCATGTACCTGACCTTCGCCACGACCCTGAACGTCGCCTCGGGCTTCGACCTCCCGGCCGCCTGACGCATGCTCTTGAACGGCGCCGGCGGGTTGGGAATCATGGCCGGGTGGCCACACTGATCGTCGAGGTGCACGTCCCATTGCTCCCAGCGCCGGCGGTCGCTCCGGACGAATACCAGTACCCGTGGATCGACGATGTCGAGGATTTCCTGGCGGACCTCGACGAGGGTACGGACGGAGCGCGGGACTACGACGACGGCGAGCAGCACGGTGAGGTCTACATCTTCTTCCTCACCGGAAGCGACGAGGCGTCCGTGCTCCGGGCGGCGTCGCGAGTGGCGACGCTCGCCCGAGTGCCGCGCGGCTCGTTCGCCATGGTCACCGACGACGAGGCCGCCGAGTTCGGACTCGGTCGCCGCGTCGACCTGCCGGTGAGCCCCGTTTCGTAACTGGGGGCCTAGCTGGCCGCGGCCTTGACCTGGCGCATGGCTTCCTTGACGCCGCCGTTCCAGGGTGTGCCGTGGCCGGGGAGCACCCAGGTCGCGTCCACGCCCTCCAGGCGGCTCAGCGAGGCCGCGGCCTCCTTCGGGTCGTCGGTGAAGGGGGCCGGCTGCGGGCCGTTCTGGCCCGTGAGCACGTGGCGGGTGGTGAGCCCGTCGCCCACGAAGACCGCGTCCGCGAGCGGCGAGTAGACCGCGATGCTGCCCGGCGAGTGGCCCGGCAGGCCGATGATCTGCGGCGCGCCCGGGAGGTCGAGCACCTGGCCGTCCTGGACCTCGACCACCTCGGTCAGGTAGGTCGTGCGCAGGCCGCCGTGCGTGCTCGCGTACCAGAGGAACTTCGACAGGGCGCCGATCTTGAAGCTGCCCCAGCTCGCCTTGGACTTGACCTCGCCGCGGGCGCGGGCCGCGTCGGCACCGTGGACGTAGATCGGGACGCCCTGCTCACGCCGCAGCCGCTCGGCGAAGCCGATGTGGTCCGTGTCGCCGTGGGTGAGGATCACGCCGCGGACGTCGGCGAGCGACCGGCCCATGGTCGCGAGCTCGGCGGTCAGCTCGTTCCACTGCCCGGCCAGGCCGGCGTCGATGACCGTCACGCCCTCGTCGGTGTCGATCAGGTAGACCGCCACGATGTCGTTGCCAATGCGGTGCAGGTGAGAACCGAGTTTCACGGTCCGCCCCTTCCAGATGATCGGGTACGTCGTTTACGATAGCTACGATACATAGCCATCATGGCTATGGGCAATAGCTATCACGAAAGATCTTGGAGTTGCCGATGCCGACGCCTGAGCGGACGTCCCTCGACCAGATCGTCGCGGCGGCCCGGGAGATCCTGGAGTCGGAAGGGCTCGCCCGGCTGACCATGCAGGCGGTGGCCGACCGCGTCGGGGTGCGCGCGCCCTCGCTCTACAAGCGGGTACGCAGCCGCGACGACCTGATCGGCCTGGTCACCGAGGCCACGATCCTCGACCTCGGCGAGCGGCTCCGGGCCCTCGACGGCAGCACCGACGCCCGGGCGGACCTGGCATCGCTGGCCCGGGCGTTCCGGGCGTTCGCGCACGAACGACCGGCCGGCTACCGGTTGATCTTCGGCTGGGGTCCGGAGCCGGGCCAGCCACAGCAGGACGCGTTCGTCAGCGCCAGCGCTCCCCTGCTCCGGATCGCCGAGAAGCTGGCCGGCCCGGAGCACGCCCTGTCGGCCGCCCGCACGCTCACCGCCTGGGCGAACGGCTTCGTCAGCATGGAACTGGCCGGCGCCTTCCGCCTCGGTGGCTCGGTCGACGACGCCTTCGAGTACGGCATCACCCACCTGACAGCCGCCTTCGACCACGCGGAACTGGTCTAGACGAGTAAGTCCTAACTACCCCTAAGTCGTGGGTACGGCGAAGGGTGTCGATGATCCGTTTGTGACGACAGACATCAACACCCTTCTGACCGCACTGTACGTGAAGATCGACGACTGGCTCGGACGGCCACGGCGGGTTGGTCGCCCGCCGCGGCTCTCGGACGCCGAACTGGTGACGATCGCGGTGGCCCAGGCCCTGCTCGGGGTCCGTTCCGAGGCCCGATGGCTGCGCTTCCTACCCGTGCATCTACCGGGCGCGTTCCCGTACCTGCCAGGTCAGTCCGGCTACAACAAACGACTCCGCGCGGCGTTGCCACTACTCAAACGGGCTATCCAGATGGTCG
>NZ_FZPH01000040.1 GCF_900188485.1 Asanoa hainanensis | reverse complement strand
CACCCCCTACGACCCGAACCGACACCGCGCCCTCCAAACCCTCCTCCACCAAGATCAACAACCCGAGGGTTGACACAGGACACTCCCGCCGGGGACCGCTCCGCTTCGCTGCGCTGCCAGGTCCGCGTCCACCGACCGTCCAGAACCTGTCAAACGAATAGGAGGCCACGACTGCCAAGCCCCGAGGCCGACAGGCACTAAAGATCAGGAGTCGGAGGCCAACTCAGCGGCCAACGACTCCGCCGCCCCAGGATCCAGGTCAGGCACCACCTCACCGCCCAAGCTGGACGGATCCGTCAGCGCCCGGGGTCGCCGGCTGCGCGGCGGACGCGAGTCCCGCCCCGAAGCGTTGGCCACGTTGATGTACGAGAACCGGTGCTCCTCGCACGGCCCGTGCTCGCTGAGCGCCGCACTGTGCTCGGGGGTCACGTACCCCTTGTGCTCCGAGAAGCCGTAGGAAGGAAACTGCCCGTCCAGCTCGACCATGATCCGGTCCCGGGTCACCTTGGCCAGCACGCTGGCGGCGGCCACGCACGCGGCCACCCGGTCGCCCTTCCAGACGGCCAGCCCGGGCACGCCCATGCCGTCGAGCGGGAACCCGTCGGTCAGCACGTACTCGGGACCCACCGGCAGCGACGCCAGCGCCCGGCGCATCGCCAGCAGGTTGCAGACGTGCAGACCTCGGGCATCGACTTCGGCCGCCGGGATGACCACCACCGAATAGGCCAGCGCGCGCTTGACCACCTCGGCGTAGATCCGTTCCCGGGCCAGCGGCGTCAGCAGCTTCGAGTCGGCCAGCCCCTCGATCTCGCCGCGCTTGCCCTCGGGCAGCACCGCGGCCGCGGCCACCAAAGGCCCGGCGCAGGCACCCCGGCCGGCCTCGTCGGCGCCGGCCACGTGCCGGAACCCACGCCGTTGCAACGCCCGCTCGAGGGCGTACAGGCCGCCCTCCCGGCGTACCACGGTGCGCGGTGGTCTCAGCACGGCGGATCAGTCCCTCCCCAGCACCCGGCGCAGCACGGCGGTCAGCTCGTCGGGGTAGTACCGCTCCTTCGTACGCTCCAGTTCCTCGATCGACCACCACCGGTGCTCGGTGATCGAGTCCTGCTCGATCTGGTCGAAACCGGCCGTGTCGACCTGCCACGTCGGCACGCGCAGCAGGAAGAACTCCTGTTCCTGCCGGTACCAGACGCCGTCGAACGGAAACTCCGTCGTCTCCTGGAACACGGGCTCGCCAAGATCGGCGACTTCGCGGACGAGGCCGGTCTCCTCGGCCAGTTCGCGCACCGCGCCGGCCACCGGCGCCTCACCCGAGGACAGGCCACCACCCGGGGTGAACCAGTAGCTGTGCGAAGGCCGCCGCGGATCGACGCCGTGGAACAGCAGTACCCGCTCGCCGTCGTCGACCAGCAACACCCGCGCGGCACGCCGCGGCCGGAACTCGGTCACCGCGCCAGCTTAGTCAGGCGGCGGGGAGGCCCGGTCGCGCGGACCACGCTGCGCCCGCTCCACGAGACCATGGGCCACTCGGCCCCGGCTCGATGGGAAAGCGACGGCCCGGCAGGAACCGGGCCGCGCCACGGACCCTAGCCCGCCGACGGATCCGGCACGGTGTTGAAGGTCTCCGGGACCGACAGCCACGTCGCCCGGCCGACCGGCCAGAAGACCACGAACGCCCGCCCGACCACCGAGTCCTCGGTGATGGTCGAGATCAGCGGGTCGCCGTCGCTCTGCTTCCAGTGCTCCAGCGAGTCACCCGACGCCGCGCGATGGTCACCCATCACCCAGATGCGCCCCTTGGGCACCGTGAAGTCGAACGGCTGATCCGCCGCCGGGTCGCTGATGCCGTTCTCGTTGAAGAGGTACGGCTCGTCGATCGAGTGCCCGTTGACCCGCAGCCGCTTCTGCTCGTCGCAGCATTCGATCCGGTCGCCGCCGACGGCGATCACGCGCTTGATGAAGTCTTCGTCGTCGAGCCCGCTGCGCCACTCGGCGGGGGCGCGGAACACGATGATCTCGCCACGCTCGGGCGAGCGGAAGTTGTAGACGATCTTGTTGACCAGCACCCGGTCGTTGACGTTGAGCGTGTGCTCCATCGACGGCGACGGGATATAGAAGGTCTGCAGGAGGAAGGCCCGCACCAGCACGGCGACGAGGATCGCGACGCCGAGCAGGATCGGCAGTTCTTTCCAGAACGACGAGCTGCGCGGCGACTTCTGGGGGGTCTGTTCCTCAATCACGGACGGAGCCTACGTTGCCGGTCTGGGAGTCCGCGTCGAGAACGCGCCAGAAAAAGGACGGACGCGAAGATTGGCATTGTGACGACAATGTCTCCCTTTCCCGGCAGAGGCGAATCAGTTCCACGAATAGGAACGCCAGTACCGCCACCCTCGCCACCGCCGATCGGCGGCGGGATGCTGTCGAAGGTGTCGGGTATCGACAGGTTGGCCCACCGGTCCTGCGGCCAGACCACCACGAACGCGCGCCCGACCACGTTGTCGACCGGCACCGGGCCCTGACAACGCGCGTCCTGGGAGACACCGCGGTGGTCGCCCATCACGAACAGCTGGTTCGGCGGCACGACCACTTCGGCGAACTGGCGCGACCGGCACTCACCGGCCACCGGCGGCACGTCGAGGGGCGAGTTGTCGAAGATGTACGGCTCGTCGAGGCCCTTGCCGTTGACCATCACGCGACCCTGGTCGTCGCAACAGCTCACCCGGTCGCCACCGACGGCGATCACGCGCTTGATGAAGTCCTTGGCGCCCGGCCGGCTGATCCCGATGAGGTCGCCGAACGTCCGGCCCAACTTGCTGAACAGGCCCGGGTCGCCGCCGTCGACCGGCTGCGGCGCCCAGGCCTCGGGACCCCGGAACACGACGACCTCGCCGCGCTTGGGATCCCGTACGTCATAAACGATCTTGTTGACCAGCACCCGGTCGCCGACGAGCAGCGTGTTCTCCATGGAGCCGGACGGAATGAAGAACGCCTGCAGCAGCAGGCTGCGGATCAGCACGGCCAGGCAGAACGCCACGATCAGCAGCAGCGGCAGCTCTTGCCAGAGGGGCATTTGCATGCGGCGCCGGGGAAACCGGCGCCGCCGTTCCTGGCCGACATCGCCTCGATCCACGCCGAGCCTCTCCCCAGGTCAGTCAAGCGCCCGCAGGCGGACGCCGCCGTCCGTCGACGGCAAAGCTGCCCGAGGCGATTCCCGATCGAGAGGCCTCGTGGGGGCTAGCCTAACCGCACGAGGCCATGGCACAGCAGTGACAGATGTCAGCTGGACTGCTTCTCGCGCTTCTCCTTGATCTTGGCCTTCTTGCCGCGCAGCTCACGGAGGTAGTAGAGCTTCGCGCGACGCACGTCACCGCGGGTCACGACCTCGATCCGGTCGATGGCCGGGCTGTTGACGGGGTAGGTGCGCTCGACACCAACGGCGAAGCTCATCTTGCGAACGGTGAAGGTCTCGCGCAGGCCAGCACCCTGGCGACGGATGACCACGCCCTGGAAGATCTGGACACGGGACCGGTTGCCTTCGACGACTCGGGCGTGCACCTTGACGGTGTCACCGGCGCGGAAGTCAGGAATATCGGTCCGCTGAGACTGGGCGTCGACGGCGTCCAGGGTGTTCATGGCTCATCCTTCGGTATGACGGCACACCGGACCGGTGCGCGACGGGTGATCCTGATCCCCCACCAACCCAGGAGATCCTCGCAGCCCATCCACGGCGTGGCCGACTGCGGCAAGCAACCCCACCACTTTGCCATACCGACCCGCGAGTTACCCAACCGGCCCTAAATCAACAACCCGATCCAAGATCAAGCACAGGGTCCCGGGTTCGCCTGGGGCGCGACCGTCGCTCCCGGCGCCCCTCTGTCAAGAGGGGGTTGGTTAGGGTGTGGTTTGGCGGGTCCGGGATGTGACTTGTCCGAAGTGTCGATCTTGG
>NZ_FZPH01000020.1 GCF_900188485.1 Asanoa hainanensis | reverse complement strand
CGGTCTCGGCGTCGCCACGCGGCCCGCTAGAGGCTCCGTCCGACATTGATCCACCCCCGTCAGAAACCGGGTCGACCCGCACCTAAGACTGACACGCCGGGCCGACCCCGGCCACCGATCGCGCTGGAACCGCGCCTGGCATCCCTTTTGTGCCTATTAGGGCATGTGTCGTGTCCGGGGTCGAGGCGAGGCGGAGTTCAGGCGCCGTCTGGCCGCACGGCACCGTCACCCGGCAACAACGCCGGCATTCGGGCAAAGCCGCCGCACACCCAGACGGCGCCTGGCCCTCCGCAGCCCGGCCTCAGACACGAAACGCGCGTTAAGGGCGCAAAATCACGAGACGCAGAACTCGTTGCCTTCCGGGTCGCGCATCACGACGGCGAAATACTCGTTGGCCGCGTCGTCGAGGACGCGGAAGATCGAGGCACCCGCCACGCATAGTCGGGCCACCTCGGCCTCGACCGCGGCCCGCCGCGACGGCAGCGGCTGGGTGCGGCCACCACTCACGTCCAGGTCGAGATGCAGGCGGTTTTTGACCGACTTGGCCTCGGGAACCTTCTGGAACCAGAACTTCGGCCCGACGCCGGCCGGATCGACCAGGCGGTCGGGGGCATCAGGCTCGCCGGCCAGCTCTTCCTCGGGGACGCCAACGCTCCGGTACCACGCGTGCCAGCTCGCGAAGCCGGACGGCGGCGGTGCCAGGTCGTAGTGCAACGCCGTCGCCCAGAACTTCGCCAGCTCGGCCGGAGCCGCGCAATCGATGGTGATCTGCATCTTCATGGGGTCCATGTTCGACCACACGTACGACAAAAATCAGGCGGCGACGACCCGCCGCTTGGCGACATGCTCGACCAGCGCGATCAACAGGTCCTTGCCCGACTGCCGGTCGCGCGCGTCGCAGAGCACCACGGGCACGTCCGGGTCCAGGTCGAGCGCGTTGCGCACCGATGCCGGGCTGTGCAGCTGCTTCCCGTCGAAGCAGTTGACGCCTACCACGAACGGGGTGCGCCGCGTCTCGAAGTAGTCGACCGACGGAAAGCAGTCGGCCAGCCGCCGCGTGTCGGCCAGCACCACCGCGCCGAGGGCGCCGAACGCGAGCTCGTCCCAGAGGAACCAGAAGCGGTCCTGGCCGGGCGTACCGAACAGATAGACCTGCAGGTCCTCGTTGATGGTGATCCGGCCGAAGTCCATCGCGACCGTGGTCGTGGTCTTCGCCTCGACGCCGGAGACGTCGTCGGTGTCCTCGCCCGCCGAGCTGAGGACCTCTTCGGTCTGCAGAGGGCGAATCTCGCTGACCGCGCCGACCAGCGTGGTCTTGCCGACCCCGAAGCCGCCCGCGATCAGAATCTTGAGCGCCATCGGGATGCGTTGCCCAGCTCCGGGACGCTCAGAGCGCACGGAGTCCATTGACCACCGCCTGGAGGATGTCGTAATTGGGAAGTGCGGCCGCGGGCTGCGGCTCGTAGGAGACCACGAGCCCGGCGCCGAGCAGATCGCCGAGCAGGACCCGGACAACGCCGAGTGCGAGGTCGACTCGGGCGGAGAGCTCGGCGACCGCCACCGGGCGCTGCGCGACCTCGATGATCGCGCGGTGCTCGGGTTGCAGTTGCGCGGCGTCGACGCGGTCGAGCGGCGCCGCCACCACGAACGCCACCAGGTCGAAGCCGGTGGCCGGACGGACCCGACCCCCGGTCACCGTGTACGGGCGAACGACCGGCCCGGCATCCATGTCGAGCCAGTCGTGTCCGGGCGTGTCAGCCGCCATCGCCACTCTCCGGAGGCACTGGCGGTATCCGGGCCGGCGAGGTCATGTTCTGCCCGACCCGGGTGACCAGCATGGCCATCTCGTACGCGACGAGGCCGATGTCGGTCTCCGAGGTGGCCAGCAGCGCCAGGCAGGCACCCTGGCCGGCGGCGGTCACGAACAGGTAGGCCTGCTCCATCTCGACCATCGTCTGCCGGACGGCGCCCGCCGCGAAGTGCCGGCTGGCACCCTTGGCGAGACTCTGGAAGCCGGCTGCCATCGCGGCCAGGTGCTCCGCGTCGTCGCGCTCCAGCCCTGCGGTCGAGCCCATCAGCAGCCCGTCGGCCGAGAGCACGATCGCCTGCTCCGCCCCGGGCACGCGGGCGACGAGGTCTTGGAGCAGCCAGTCGAGGTTGGACTGCGGCCTGGTCGTCTGCGTCACTTACGCGTCCTTTCCGGATGGATCCTTGACCTGCGCGGACCGGTCGCCCGCGGTGGGCGGTTCCGGTTGCTGCTCAGAGGGTACGGGTGGCGTCACGGAGCCAACTCCCTCCGTCGGGTCGGGAAGTTCACCCGACGCACCGGTCTCGGTTGCGGGCCGCCGCGGCTCCACCGGCTCGGCGGATCCGTTGTGCGTGACCGTGCCGTTGCCGATGGCGGAGGTCCCGTCATGGTCGCCCACCCCGTTGCCATCACTGGCCGGCGCGGGCGTCGTCGGCGAGGTGTAGCGGCGGATCCGCAGCGCGCGGGTCGCGTCGCTCAGGCCCGGGGCGCCATCGCGGCCCGCGATGCTCGTGCTCGCAGCGCCAGGGGCACCCATGCCGGCGTCGCCGGAGGCATCGAGGCCGGCGTTGCCGGCGGCACCCGTGCCCCCGTTGCCGGCGGCACCCGTGCTCGCAGTGCCAGCGGCACCCATGCCGGCGTTGCCGGCGGCACCCGTGCTCGCAGTGCCAGCGGCACCCATGCCGGCGTTGCCGGCGGCGCCTCCGCCGGCCATGTCGGCGGCTCCCGCCTCGCCGGCGGGGCCAGCGATGAACCCGGAGAACGCCGAACCGGTGGCGTTGTTCGCGGCCGGCTTGTCGGGAGAGCTCCCGCGAACCGGATCTGCAACACCGTCCACGGCCGATGGCGGTGTCCACATCGGGCGCTCCGCTACCTTTGCGGTCAGGTCTCCGGTGGTCTCCGTCCCGCTCTCCTGGCGGCCCCGGGTCGTGCCGGCCTGGAGGGCGGACATGCGGGCGCGCACCTCCTCCGGGTCGCGTGCGACGGGTGCGGGTGAGGTCGGCGCGGCCGACGCCCCTGAGGACTCGTCGGCCGGGCGGCGAAGCTGCGGTGCCAGGTGCCGCTGGCGGTTGCGGCGGGGGAGGCCGTCCTCTCCGATGACCAGCTCGGCCGTCGCCTCCTCCGGGCGCCGCCGGCGCTGCACCGGCAGGCCGAGCACAGGCGTCGGCTGCGCGGCGACCTCGGCCGAAGCCGCCCCCGACCCCGACCCCGACCCCAAAGCCGAACCTGAACCGAAGGCCGAACCCGAACCGGAACCGGAACCGACGGCCGAACCCGACCCCGACCCTGAACCGAAGTCCGAACCCGAACCGAAGTCCGAACCCGAACCGAAGTCCGAACCCGAACCGAAGTCCGAACCCGAACCGAAGTCCGAACCCGAACCGGAACCGGAACCGAAGGCCGAACCCGAACCGAAGGCCGAACCAGGCGCGGAAGCCGCCGTCGGCGAAGGAGTGGAAGGCGTTGCGGCAACCGGCGGCGGAGTCGCGATCGGCTCACGCGGCGAGTGCGCCGGCGCGGTCAGCCCGCCGGACAGCGCGGTCGGCCACGTAGCACCGGGCGACGAGGACCAAGCGCCGGCCGACGTGCCGTCGCCACCGGTCGGAGCGGCGACGTCCGGGACCGCCCACACCGCCGAGTCGTCGGCCCCGACCAACACCGCGTCGTCCGTGCCGGGCGGCAGGGCCCGGTCCGTCGGGGCTTCGACCTCGGCCGGCGTGCGACCGGGCAGGGCCAGGGCCCCGGTGCCGGTGGCGATCAGCGCGGTGGGCAGCAGGGCAACGGCGGTCACGCCGCCGTAGGGGGACGGGCGGAGCTGCACCCGTACCCCGTGCCGGGCGCCTAGCTGGGCCACGACGAACAGGCCCAGCCGCGCGGAGTTGCCCGGGTCGAACTCCGGCGGCTCGGACAGCCGCTGGTTGGCCTCGACGATCGCCTCCGCCGGCATGCCCAGGCCGCGGTCTTCGATCTCGATGGCGTACCCGTTGGGAACGGCCTGCCCGGCGACCCGCACCTTCGTCTGTGGCGGCGAGAACGACGTCGCGTTCTCGATCAGCTCGGCCAGCAGGTGGATGACGTCGGCGACAGCGCGGCCGGCGACCGCCGCGGGCTCGATCGCCATGATGGTGACCCGGGGGTAGTCCTCCACCTCGGACACCGCGCCCCGGATCACGTCGATCATCGGGACCGGCACCCGCCAGCCCCGGCCGGGTGCGGCGCCGGCCAGCACGACCAGGTCCTCGGCGTGGCGGCGCATGCGGGTGGCCAGGTGGTCGATCCGGAAGAGGTCGCCCAGCTCGTCCGGATCCGTGGTCCGGCGCTCCATCTTGTCGAGCAGGGCGAGCTGGCGGTGCAGCAGCGTCTGGCTGCGCCGGGCGATGTTGAGGAAGACCTCGCTGAGCCCGCGGCGCAGCACCGCCTCGTCGACCGCCGAGGCCACCGCGGTGCGCTGGACCGCGGCGAACGCGTGGCCCACCTGCCCCAGCTCGTCGGACCCGAACTCGAGCGACGGCGACTCGGCCTCGACGTCGACCTCCTGGCCGCGCCGCAGCCGGCCGACCAGGGCGGGCAGTCGCTCGTCGGCCAGGGACAGCGCGGCGGTACGCAGGCCGACCAGCCGGCGGATCAGCTCACGGCCGACGCGCACCGAGACGTAGAGCGCGACGGTGACCGCGACCAGACCGAGGAAGCCGGCCAGCCCGAGCCTGATCAGGATGCCGGTGGCGACCGGGATGGTGCGGTCGGTCAGCCGCTCGGACGCGTCGAGCTCGAAGTCACGCAGGTCGTGTTGCACCTGGTCGTACGAGGACTGCCAGGCCGTCGCCGAGATCGGCGGGACGCCGTTGTCGCCGCCCTTGTTCACCAGGGTGTTGAGCATGTCGTTGAGCTGCGAGAACGCGGCACCCTCGGTCAGCCGCGTGTATTCGGCGCGGTCCTCGTCGGGCAGGTCGGCGACGGCGTTCTCGTACAGGTAGCGCTGGGTGCCGATGATCTGCACCAGCTGGCCGTGCTCGTCGGCGCCGAACCGGCCGCCCGCGAACACCCCTCCCACCAGCGCGTCGGCGCGGGCCAGCACCTCGCGGGCGCGGCCGAGCGTCGTGACCGCCCGGGCTTCCCGGCCGAGTTGCTCGTCGGGCAGGGCGACCAGCACCGCGAACGCCCGGAACGCCGAGTCGATCACGCCGTTGTAGAGGCCCAGCGCGCCGGCCTTGTCCATGTCGCGCCGGTCGATGAAGTCGCGGCCGGAGGGCAGCACCGCGAACGCCTGGTCGAGCTGGGCCAACCGGCTGGCCAGCAGGTCGCTGGTGTCGGCCTCGGCGGACTTGCGCCGGAACTCGGCGATCGCGTTGTCCGTCGCGGTGCGCTGGGTGGCGAGCCGCTCGGGGCTGCTCTTGCCAGCCAGATAGACCAGCGACAGTCGGCGTTCCTGTTGGAGTGCCGACACGACGCTTTCACCGGGCTTGCCGATGTCGTCAAGCAGGCCCTGCGCGGACAGCAGGCTGAGCGCCGGCCCAAGCGTCAACGTGGTCGCGAAGATCCACAATGCCGTGAGCGCGGCGATCGGCACGGCGACCAAAGAAATGATCTTCGAACGGATCGACCAGCTGCGCGTATTCATCAGTCCTCGCCCGAGGGTTGGCAGGATCGACGACACGTGTCCTGTCAACTCCCGCCAGAAAGCCGACACCGCCGGTGACTCGTGCGCCTTGGGCAGGATACGCAAACGCGCCCCGCCGCACTACCGCCGGACGTCGATGTCCCGGCCGCCGGTCGTCGGTTGCGGAAAGTTCCGCGAACAAAGTCTCGCGAACCGGGATTGGAGACCGTTGCCATCTGGGAAATAACGCGATGAAGGAGGGACGCCATGTCGGCCACTCAGATTGTCGTTCTCGTCATCGTCATCGTGGTGCTCGTCGCGGTAGGGATTTTCGCCTGGACGGCCATGCGCCGCCGGGCACTACGGGACAAGTTCGGTCCGGAGTACGACCGGGTACTCGAAGAGCAGGAGAGCAGGGCGGCCGCAGAGCGTGAGCTTCGCGACCGTGAGCGTAAGCACGCCGAGCTGTCCTTGACGCCGCTCAGCCCGGAGTCGCACGACCGCTATGCCCAAGAGTGGGAAGAGCTGCAGGTCATGTTCGTCGACGACCCGGCCCGCGCGGTCGGTGCGGCGGACGAGCTGGTCACCCGGCTGGTCGCGGAGCGCGGTTACCCCACCGAGGACTACGACGACCAGCTCGCCCACCTGTCCGTCGAACACGCGCGCACGCTCGGCAACTATCGCGACGCGCACGACATCCATCTCGCCAACGAACGTGGCGAGGCCAGCACCGAACAGTTGCGCCAGGCGGTCGTGTACTACCGGGCCCTGGTGGCCGAACTGCTCGGCGACCAGCCCGTGCACACCGACACTCCGGCCACCGAACCCCGCTGACGACGTCGAGGAGATTCCGCTATGACCTACCAGGACCAACGCAACGAAGACCACCCCGAAGCGGTGCGCTCCGACCCGGTGCCGGTGCAGCGCAGCGCCCCGGACGACGAGTTCGACGACGTCGCTGACCGGGACGGCATCGACGACCGCACCGAGGCCGACCGGGGCTACCACGACAACGCGACCGAGGAGAACGCGACCGACGAGAACGCGACCGACGTGGCCGCCACCAGCGCGGACGGCTACCACGACAGTGCGACCGACGAGGCCGTCACCAGCGCGGACGCCGGCTACCACGACAACGTCGCGGACGAGGGCCACCACGAGAACGCCGAGGCCGCTGACGCGGACCGCGACGGCGTCGACGACCGCGAGGTCCGCGACGAGACCGACGTCTACCAGGAAGCCGAGGACGAGCGCGACGGGTACGACGAGCCGGTGATCGCCTCCCCGGTGGACACCGACGTGGAACGCAGCGGCGTCGACGACACGGACCTCGACCGCGACCGGACGGACGACGACGACCGGGCGTTCGGCGGCCCGACGTTCCCCGAGAGCGCGCTGGCGCCGGCCGGGTTCGGAGCGGCGGCCGCTGGCGGCGCCGCAGCGGCAGCGGCGATGGCCGCCAACCGCACGGACACCCGCACCGACGAAGAGAACGTCGAAGAGCGCGTCGAAGATCGCGTAGCAGGGGACCGGATCGGCGACGACCGCACCCCGGACGAGGTAGCCGTGGTCGCGGCCGACGACGAGCCGACCGAGCTCATGCCGGGTGACGTGGAAGCGGCGCCGGTGACAGCTCTGGTCGCGGTCGAGGCCGCGCAGGGCTTCCGGGACCGCTGGCGCGAGGTGCAGCTGCGCTTCGTCGACGACCCGCGGGGTGCCGCGGCCGAGGCGCAGAGCCTGGCCGAGGAGGTGTCCGACGCACTGGTCGCCGCGCTCGACTCGATGCGCAACGACCTGGGCGGCTGGGAGGCCACCGAGGGCGCCGACACCGAGCACCTGCGCGTGGTGGTCCGCCGTTACCGCGACTTCCTGGACCGCATGCTGCAGAGCTGACCGGTTCGACGGGGCCCTTGCCAAAGCGCGAGGGCCCCGTCGTGCGTCAGCCCAGCGGAGTCGGCGTGACCTGCTCGCCGTCGACGATCACGGTGCCGGTGGCCAGGTCGAGCACGGGTGCCGGCCGCACGACGCCGTCGACCTCGAGGATCCCGACCTGCCGTCCCTCGACCACGATCCAGCCGCCGTTCACCTTGGCGTTGCGCACCTGGGCGGTGGCCCGGTAGAGGCCGGACGGCTTGCGTACCGTGCCGAGGTCGAACGTGAAGGTGTCGCGTCCGGCGGTGACCGTGCCCTTGGCCCGCTTGTCGTCGAAAGAACCAGTGATCTTCCCCTTGGCGCCGGCGAGGGTCAGCCGCTCGTCGACCGCCGTGCCCTGGAACCAGGCTTCGATCTTGTTGCCGTCGCAGAGATAGCCCACCGCGACACCGTCCTTGACCGCGATCGCGAGGCTGGCCGCACCACCGCGCACCGACCCACCCCAGGTCACGGTCACCTTCTCCTGTGCCTGCGCACGAGCGGGCGGCTGGGTGACAGCGGGAGCGGCCGGCGGCTCCGCGGTAGGCGACGGCGCCGGCGCCGCGACCTGGTTCTCGCTGGCCGCGGCCGGCTTCGGAGCGACGGTGAGCGCGTTGTTCGCGGCGAACAACCCACCGCCGGCAGCGAGACCGACCACCAGCGTGATGACGGTTCCCAAGCGCTTCATGATCACTCCCCGTTCCGGGCGTCCCCTACAGGAGACAGCGTCTCGTGACGGTGCATCTGATTACAACCACGCACCGCGGAAGGCGACAGTTCGAAGAGTTTTCGCGAACGTCCATCCGGGTACGTCCGCCCGGGGATCGATCCGAGCCGATCGGACCGGCGGGCGGAAGGGGACGGTGTGGACGGTGGGCTGCGGCTGGATCTGAACTGGCTGGACTATCTGCTGTTGACGCTCTACTTCGTGACCGTGCTCGGGGTCGGGTTCGCCGCCCGCCGGGCCATCAGGACCAGCGTCGACTTCTTCCTCTCCGGGCGTTCGTTGCCGGCCTGGGTGACCGGGCTCGCGTTCGTCTCCGCCAACCTCGGCGCCCTCGAGATCATCGGGATGGCCGCCAACGGCGCCCAGTACGGCATCATGACCACGCACTACTACTGGATCGGCGCCGTGCCGGCGATGGTCTTCCTCGGCATCGTGATGATGCCGTTCTACTACGGCTCCAAGGTCCGCTCGGTGCCGGAGTACCTCCGGCTGCGGTTCAACCGCCCGACCCATCTGCTCAACGCGCTCAGCTTCGCCGTGGCCCAGGTGCTGATCGCCGGCGTCAACCTGTACGCGCTGGCCCTCGTGCTCGACGCGCTGCTCGGCTGGCCGTTGTGGATCTCGATCATCGTCGGTGCCGCGATCGTGCTCACCTACATCAGCATCGGCGGGCTGACCTCGGCGATCTACAACGAGGTGCTGCAGTTCTTCGTCATCCTGGCCGGGCTCATCCCGATCACCGTGATCGGCCTGGTCAAGGTCGGTGGCTTCGACGGCCTGTTCGACAAGGTACGGAACAGCGATCTCGGCGAGGCCGGCCTGCACGCCTGGGCCAACACCGGCTCGTCCGACAACCCGCTCGGCGCGCACTGGCTCGGCATCGTCTTCGGGCTCGGCTTCGTGCTCTCGTTCGGCTACTGGACGACCAACTTCGCCGAGGTGCAGCGCGCGCTCTCCGCCCGCAACATGAGCGCCGCCCGGCGTACGCCGCTGATCGCCGCGTACCCGAAGCTGCTCATCCCGCTCGTGACCATCATTCCGGGCATGATCGCGGTCGTCACGGTGCAGGGGCTCGGCGCCGACGAGGGCGACCTGGTCTACAACAACGCGATCCCGCTGCTGATGCGCGACCTGCTGCCCAACGGCGTGCTCGGGATCGCGGTCACCGGACTGATGGCGTCGTTCATGGCCGGCATGGCGGCCAACGTGAGCGGCTTCAACACCGTCTTCACCTACGACATCTGGCAGACGTACGTGAAACGGGAGCGCGACGACGACTACTACATCAAGGTCGGCCGGCTCGCCACAGTCGGCGGCATCGTCGTCGGCATCGGCACCGCGTTCATCGCCGCCGGGTTCTCCAACATCATGAACTACATCCAGGCACTGTTCTCGGTCTTCAACGCCCCGCTGTTCGCCACGTTCATCGTCGGCATGTTCTGGAAGCGGATGACCGCGGCGGCCGGCTTCTGGTCGCTGCTGTCGGGCACGGTCGTGGCCCTGGCGACGTACCTCCTCTATCTGGGTGGTGCCCTGCCGTTCGACACCGACCTGGAGGAGAGCTTCTGGGGCGCCGGCCTCGCGTTCGTGACCGTGCTCGTGGCGGCGTTCGTGACCAGCCGGTTCACGGCGCCCAAGCCCGAGAGCGAACTGCGTGGCCTGGTACGCGGCCTCGGCGGCATCGACCTCAAGGGCGACGTCGTCGCCGGCGACGCGGCCTGGTACCGCTCGCCACTGCTGCTCGGCGGCGTCGCGCTGGCTCTGTCCCTGCTGTTCTACATCCCGGTCTGGTGAGGGCGATGAATGACGAGGAAGAGCGCCGGTCGGCCGCCGCGCGGATGTTCGACGTCCGCCGGGTGATCGGCGGGTTGTTCGTGGTGTACGGCGTGATCGTCACGCTGGTCGGCGCGTTCGACGGGTCAACAGCGATCGACAAGGCCCAGGGGGTACGGATCAACCTGTGGGCCGGGTTGGCCATGCTCGCGGTGGGCCTGCTGTTCCTAATGTGGCAATGGCTTTCCCCGGCCGAAGCACCGGAGCCGGCCGAATCTGATGGCGACGATGTCGAAAATGAGGGAGGCGACGCGTCGGTCCGGTAGAAGGAGGAAGTCATGAAATACATGCTCATGCTCTTCGAACCCGAGACCGACTGGGAAGCCCACCCCGACGAGTTGCAGGCGAACCTGGCCGAGCACGACGCGTTCTCCACATGGCTCAAGGAACGCGGCATCACCGAGGTCGGTGGCGAGGCGCTGCGTGGCCCCAGCACGGCCACCACCCTGCGCAAGGTCGGCGACGAGATGGTGGTGACCGACGGGCCGTTCGCCGAGCTCAAGGAGCACCTCGGGGGCTACTACATCATCGACGCCAAGGACCTCGACGAGGCGATCGAGGCGGCCCGGCGGTGTCCGACCGGCACCGTGACCGAGATCCGGCCGATCTGGGACATGACCGATTACACCTGACGTCGACGACGCGCTGGCGACGGCGTACCGCCGTGAGTGGGCCCAGGTGCTCGCCACGGTGGTGCGCCTGACCCGCGATCTGGACGCCGCGCAGGACGCGGTGCAGGAGGCGTTCGCGGCGGCGGTGCCGGCCTGGCGCGCCAACGGGGTGCCCGCGAACCCGGGTGCGTGGCTGACCACCACCGCCCGGCGCAAAGCCGTCTCCGCCCGCCGCCACGTCTCCGCGGTCGAGAGCCGGCTGCCACTCCTGGTGGTCGACGAGCCGGGCGACGCCGACCCGTTCCCCGACGACCGGCTGCGGCTGCTGTTCACCTGCTGCCACCCCGCGTTGGACCTGGCCGCCCGGGTCGCGCTCACGCTCAACGTCGTCTGTGGACTGCCGACGGCCGACATCGGCCGGATCTTCCTGGTGCCCGAGTCGACGATGGCGGCCCGGGTCACCCGGGCCAAGCGGAAGATCCGGGCGGCGGGCATTCCGTACCGGGTGCCCGCGCCGGACGAGATCGCGGACCGGCTGCCGAGCGTGCTGGCCACCGTCTACCTGTTCTTCGTGCAGGGGCACACGCCGCCGCGTGGGGAGGAGCTGACCGCGGCCGATGTCACGGCCCGGGCGCTCGACCTGGCCCGGGTGCTGGCGGCGCTGCTGCCCGGCGAGCCCGAGGTGGTCGGCCTGCTGGCGTTGCTGCTGCTGACCGAGGCCCGCCGGCCGGCCAGGGCGGACGCCGCCGGCGCTCCCGTGCTGCTCGCCGACCAGGACCGGGCGCGATGGGACCGGCGGCTGATCGCGGAGGGTCTCGCGCTGGTGCGACCCGAGCCGCGCGGCCCGTACGCCATCCAGGCCGCGATCGCCGCGGTGCACGCGCTGGCGCCGCGGGCCGCCGACACCGACTGGGCGGCGATCGTGCGGCTGTACGACGACCTGCTGGCCGTACACCCGTCTCCGGTCGCGGCCTTGGCGCGGACCATGGCGTACGCGGAGGTGGCCGGACCCTCGGCGGGCCTCGCGGCCGTCGACCTGCTGGCCGCCGACTCGCGGCTCGCCGGCTACCACGTGTTGCCCGCCGCCCGGGCCGACCTGCTCCGCCGGCTGGGCCGGTCCGTGGAGTCGGCGCAGGAGTACGCGCGGGCGGCCGAGCTGGCCGGCAACGCGGCGGAGCGGGCCTATCTGCTGGCCCGGGCGGCGGAACATGGGAACGGGTCCCCGCCCCGGCTGCCGTGACCGGAACGGGGACCCGCGGTCTATCTATCTAGGAGAGCGGTGGGTAGGCATTGGCCATGAGCTGGCGGAACTGCGCCGAGAACCACGCGCCGGAGATCGGTGCGTCGGGCAGTGCGCCGGTCAGGTTGTTGCCGTTGAGCGAGTTGCCGGTGTACGTCGGGTCGCACATCCGGTCGAAGCCCTTGCCGTCGTTGTTCGGGATCTCGCGGCTCGAACCGTCGGACTCACCCGGCGGCTTGACCCAGACGTACGCGTCGATGCCCGCCGCGGGCGCCGCGGTCGGCCGCTCGCCGAGGCCGGCCCCGCTCTGGTTGCACCAGTTGCCGGCGTGGATCCGCCGGTCGATGCGGGACTGGTCGACGAACGTGTTGAGGTCGGTCGACGTGCTCGCCGCGGTGGGCCGTGCCGAACCGCCCCAGCCGTTGCGGGACGTGTCGATCAGCATGCCGATGCTGGAGCTGAAGCCCTGGCTGACCAGCTCGGTCCGGAACGCCTGGGCGAAGGTCAGCTCGTCGACGTAGAAGTTCCAGTCGACCCAGCGGGACTGCCGGATCTGCTGGCCGTTGACCGTCGTGTTGATGTTGAAGAACGGCTCGCGCAGCGACGAGTAGTTGGCGGTGTTGACGATGAAGCCGTGCACGTCGTTGACGGTCGCGCCGGACGCGCCGGCGGCGGCCCGGAGCTTCTGGGCGGTCGGACGGAAGTTGCTGTCCCAGCCGATCCAGCCGTGGTGTGCGGCGTCGATGTAGTTGTAGACGTTCGGGATCGCGCCCAGCTTGTCGAGCGCGTAGCCCACACCGTCGACGTACCCACCGTTGGAGTTCATCGTCGCGCACTTGGCGATGTTGAGGTTGGTGACCAGGTTCGGCAGCGAGTCGATCTCGATGATCGTGATGATCCGCAGGCTGCGGTACTTGCTGTTGCTCATGATCGCCGCGATCGGGTCGATGTACTGGCTCTTGTAGCGAGGCAGCTCGTCGACGCCGAGCTCACCGTTGGAGGCCAGCGCCGCGCAGTCCCGGCCGGGCAGGTTGTAGATGACGAACTGGATGTAGCCGGCACCCTGCGCGAGCGCCGCGTCCAGGTGGTCCTCGACGCCCATCGGGCCGTTGGACTGGCTGTCCGGGGTGCCCTCGATGGCGGCGATCCGATCCAGCCACACCGCGGTCGGCTGGTTGGAGACGCGGGAGCCGCCCGGCTCGGCGGCCGCCTTGGCCGACCACTCCGGGTTGACGTAGCCGCGGGCGCCCGAGTACGGGTTGTCCACCTTCGACCCGTTGTTGGGCTGGTCGTTGTCGGACTCCGTCGCGGTCACGCTGACGTTGCCGGCCGAGCTGGTCGCGGTGATCGTCGCGCTGCCGTTGGTCTGGTCGCTGTCCTCGGCCGCGCTGACGGTGACCGGCACGCCGCTGCTCCAGTTGGAGCTGGTCAACGTGAAGCTCGTCGGCGAGATGGTGATGTCGGAGTCACCGGATTTGGCCAGCGACACGGCGACCGAGCTGCTCGGTGCCGAGCTGAGCCGGTACGTTACGGTCGCGGAGCCGCCTTCGGGGACGCTGACGGCGCCGGTGCTGGACTGCAGGGTCGGGGTCGACGTGCCGCCGCCGACGGTGAACGGCACCGCCGAGGTGGTGGTGGTCAAACCGGCACTGTCGTACGCGCGGGCCGCCGCGGTGTGGCTGCCGGAGGCGACGGAGGTCGCGCTGTACGCGTACGGGGAGCTGGTGTCGCTGTTGACGACCGTCCCGTCGATCAGGAACTCGACCCGGCTGATCGGCCCCTCGACGTCGCTGGCGGTGGCGGCGAGCGAGACCGCGGCCCCGGCGGCGAAGTTCGCGCCGCTGGAGGGACTGGTCAGCGTCACGGTCGGCGCGGTGTTGCCCGGCGTCGTGCCGCCACAGGTGGTGCCGTTGACGGTGAACGAGGTCGGCTTGGGGTTGCTGCCGCTCCACGCGCCGTTGAACCCGATCGAGGTGGAGGCGCCGGTCGCGAGGTTGCCGTTGTAGGACATGTTCTGCGCGGTGACGTTCTGGCCGGACTGGGTCCAGGTCGCCGACCAACCCTGCTGTACGCGCTGGCTGGCGTTCGGGAAGGTGAAGCCGAGCGTCCAACTGGTCAACGCGTCACCGGTGTTGCGCAGGGTGACGTTGGCGGTGAACCCGCCGGGCCAGTCGTTGGTGGTGTAGGTGACGTCGCAGGCGACGGCCGCCTGAGCCGGCGTCGAGGTCGCGACGAGGCCGGCGGCGGCGAGCAGGCCGGCCCCGGCGACGGCGAGCAGCCGCCGTCTTATCGACAGTGTCATTGCCGTGTCTTCTCCTTGGCCAGACCGGGTCCGAACCCGGGGATGGGGGTGGCTATGCGATTGCTCGGCCCGGCCCGGTCAGGCGCCAGCGCGCGGCGTCACACCCGCCGTCCGGAGTAGACGAACCCCGGTGCCCTCGGCGATGATGCGGTGCGACCCACGTAGATGCGGCTCGATGAGAAGTCTGCCATGGGAGCGCTTCCATCACAAGCGCTCTATGCGTACGCGATCCGATCTCAGGCGACGATGACGACGTCCAGGCGGCGGGGGCCGTGTACGCCCTCCACGCGGTTGAGCTCGATGTCGCTCGTGGCCGACGGGCCCGAGATCATGGTCAGTGGGCGGGTCGGGTCGGCCAGGCGGCGCAGGGCGGCCGGTAGGCGTTCGACGATCTGGTCCACCCGGACCACGCAGACGTGGTGGTCGGGCACCAGCGTCAGCAGGCGGCGGCCCTGGTCCGGGCCCGCGTCCAGGATCAGGGTGCCGGTCTGGGCCACCGCGACCGCGCAGCCGGTCACCACCGCCACGCCCGGTGCGTCCAGGTCCGCGACCGTCAACCCGTCCCCTGAATCCCGGGCGATCTCGCCTCCGTAGAGAGAAAGCCACGCGGCCGGCACCCCCGGCGGCAGCGCCACCGACGGCACGTCGGTCAGCGACGCGGCGAGGATGGCCGGCAGATCGGCCGCGGCGCAACGGCGGACCGTGGCCTTGTAGTCCTCCAACCGGTCCACCAGCAGGTCGACCAACGCTAAGCCGGCCGGGCCGTCGTCCGCGGCGTAGTCGCGCGGGACATCGACAGGCGCGGCAGGCTGGGCCGCGCGGACCCGGCGCAGGATCTCGGTGCGGGCGTCAGGAGGAGTGCTCACGGGTCCACCATTCGCGGAAGGTCTGCTTGGGCGGCAGTGGGGCGTCGCGCACCGAGGTCCAGGCCGACAGCGGCCACGGCACCCGCCGCAGTGCTCCCCGCCGGCCCGCGACCAGGCGCAGCGGTGCGGCGCCCCGGCGGGCGGTGCGCAGGGCCGCGGCGTACCGGCGGCGGTCGCGCATCACGTAGGACATGGTGCGCATCGCCGTGCGCTCCGCCGACGGTCGGCCGCGGGAGTCGTCCACACCGCGCTGTCGCAGGTGGACCAGCACCTGCGGGATGTCGATCCGGACCGGGCACGCGTCGAAGCAGGCGCCGCACAGGGTCGACGCGTACGGCAGCGTGCGGTTGGCGCCTTCGCCGCTCATCTGGGGCGACAGGATCGCGCCGATCGGGCCCGGATACACCGACCCGTACGCGTGCCCGCCCACCCGCTCGTACACCGGGCACACGTTGAGGCACGCCGAGCACCGGATGCAGCGCAGCGCCTGCCGGCCGACCTCGTCCGCCAGCGTGTCCGTGCGGCCGTTGTCGACCAGCACGATGTGCACCGTCTGCGGTCCGTCGCCCGGGGTCACCCCCGTCCACAGCGACGTGTACGGGTTCATCCGCTCGCCGGTCGACGACCGGGGCAACAACTGCAGGAACACCTCGAGGTCCGCGAAGGAGGGCAGCAGCTTCTCGATGCCCACCACCGAGATCAGCGTCTCGGGCAGGGTCAGGCACATCCGGCCGTTGCCCTCGGACTCGACGACCGCCAGCGTCCCCGAGGAGGCGATCGCGAAGTTGGCGCCGGAGATGCCGACCTTGGTGGAGAGGAACCGGGACCGCAGGTGCCGCCGCGCCGCCTCCGCCAGGGCCGGTGGGTCGTCCGTCAACGAGGAGGCGTCGACGCCGAGCATCCGGGAGGCGAAGATGTCTCTGATCTGGCTGCGGTTGTAGTGGATCGCCGGCACCAGGATGTGCGACGGGGTGTCGTCGGCCAGCTGCACGATCAGCTCGGCCAGGTCGGTCTCCACCGCCTGGATGCCGACCGCCTCCAGCGCCTCGTTGAGCCCGATCTCCTGGGTCGCCATCGACTTGACCTTGACTACCTCGGCGGTGCCCGTGGCGCGCACCAGGCCCGCCACCACCGCGCACGCCTCGCCGGCGTCACGCGCCCAGTGCACGGTCGCGCCCGCCGCCGTCGCGGCCGCCTCGAACTGCTCCAGCAGGTCGGGGAGCCGGGCGAGCACGTCGTCCTTGATCGCCGCGCCGGCCACCCGGAGCTGTTCCCAGTCGGACACCTCGCCGACCACCCGCAGCCGCTTGTCGCGGATCGTGTGCGTCGCCTTGCGCAGGTTGTGCCGCAACTGCTGGTCGCCGAGCTCCCGCCGAGCCGCCGTCGGGAACGGCAACGGCGTGACGACGTTCCCCGTGCCCGTCATCGCGCGGCCAGGATCTGTGCGTAGTGGATAGGTGTCACCGGAGCCGACGAGCGGGACAGCCCGCCACCGATGTGGGTCAGGCACGAGTTGTCGGCGGCCGCGAGATATTCAGCACCCGTGTCGCACACCGCCGCGCACTTGTCGGCCAGCATCGCGCCCGAGACGCCCGGGTTCTTCAGCGCGAACGTCCCACCGAACCCGCAGCACTCTTCGGCTCCCGACAGCGGCGACAGCGTCAACCCTTCGACCGCCGCCAACAGCTGCCGCGGCCGGTCGCCCAGCCGGAGCATCCGCAGGCCATGACAGGTCGGGTGGTACGTGACCCGGTGCGGGAAGCGGGCGCCCACGTCGATCACCCCCAACTGGTCGACGAGGAACTCGGACAGCTCGAAGGTGCGCGCGGCTACCACCGTCAGATCATCGGACGGCGCCAGTCGCGGATAGCTCTCCCGGACCATCGCCACGCACGACGCCGAAGGGGCCACGATCGCGTCGTACGCGGAAAAGGTCTGGACGAAGTTGGCCACCAGCGGCAGTGCCTCGGCGCGGTAGCCGCTGTTGGCGTGCATCTGGCCGCAGCAGGTCTGGTCGAGGGGGAACTCGACCTGGTGCCCGAGCCGTTCGAGCACGGTCACCACCGCCTTGCCGGTGTCCGGGAACATCAGGTCGTTGACGCAGGTGACGAAGAGGGCGATCCGCATCGGTGGTTACCGGCTCTCGAAGAAGGGCAGGTGGCGGTCGCGTGCCGCCGTGAGGTGGGCGCGCATCGCGTCGGCGGCCGCGTCGGCGTCGTCGGCGTCGACCGCGTCGACGATCCGGTGGTGCTCGCTCGCGCTGACGCCGTAGTGCGCGGTCGGGAAGTGCAGCCGGAACAGGTGCAGGTGGGCCCGCAGCCGGACGACCGCGGCGTGCAGCATCCGGTTGCCGGACAGCTCGGCCAGCGTGTGGTGGAAGCGGGCGTCCTGCGCGGTGAACGCCGCGACCGCGTCGGCGCCGCCGGGCCCCGGCAGGTCGGCCGCCCCGCGCAGCCCGGCCAGCTCACCGGTGTCGAGGCCGGCGCCGGCGGCCTTGGCGGCCCCGGCCGGCTCGAGGACCAGTCGCATCTCGACCAGCTCTTCGAACTCGGCGCGGGTCAGCAGCGGCGTCGCCGTGTAGCCGACCAGTGGCGTCTTGCTGACCAGGCCGTCGGACTCGAGCCGGGCCAGCGCCTCGCGCACCGGGGTGGGGGATACGGCCAGCCGGCGGGCCAACGCGTCGATGTTGATGCGGGCGCCGGGCTGCACCTCGTGATCCATGATCAGGGCCTGCACCGCGGCGTAGACGTCGTCGGTGAGCGTGATCCGTCGGGCGGGCTGCACGATCAAAGATCCTATAGGATTTGCGGGCGGGCCGCAGCGTGCCGGCGTCGGTGATTGGATCAACGCGTGACCGACGAGATCGTCTACCTCGGCTGCTACACGAAGGAATCCGGCGGTACGGGCGAGGGGATCATCGCGGCCACCCGCGACCCGGTCTCCGGCCGGTTGACGCCCGGTGACGTGGTCGCGCGTACCCCGTCGCCGTCGTTCCTGACCTGGCACCCGACGCTGCCCGTGCTCTACGCCGCCAACGAGCTCGCCGAGGGCGAGGTCACCGGCTGGGCGGTCGACGGCCAGGGCCCGTTGCGGCCGCACGGGCGGGCCGAGACCGGTGGCGCCGAGCCGTGCCACGTCGCGGTCACCGCCGACGGTTGGCATCTGCTGGCCGCCAACTACGCGAGCGGCTCGATCTCCCTGCACCCGCTGGACCCGATGACCGGTGTCGTGGGCGAGCGGACCGACCTGGTCGTCCACGAAGGCCACGGACCCGACCGGGACCGGCAGGCCGGGCCGCACCTGCACATGATCTCGATCGACCCGGCGGGTGGGCCGTTGGTCGCGGTCGACCTGGGCACCGACGGCCTCTATCCCTACCGGATCGACGGCGAACGGCTGGCGCCGGCCGGCGAGCCGATGCGCCTCGCGCCGGCCACCGGGCCGCGGCACATCGCCCGCCACCCGGACGGTCGCCGCGCCTACCTGACCGGTGAGCTGGACGCAATGGTCACGAGCTTCGAGTTGGACGGCACGGAGTGGCGCCAGCGCAACCGGCTGGAGGCGAGCACCCGTTCCGGCGAGAAGTTCCCGTCGGAGATCGCGTGCCGCACCGACGGGCGCTACCTCTACGTGGCGACCCGCGGCGTCGACACGGTGTCGGTGTTCGCGTTGGACGGTGCCGCGCCGAGGCTGGTCACCGAGATCGACTGCGGGGGTCGTTGGCCGCGGCACCTGGCGCTGGCCGGCGACCACCTTTACATCGCCAACCAACTCGGTGACTCGGTCTCGGTGTTCGCGGTCGATCCGCGGACCGGTGTGCCCACGATGGTCGACGCGCCCGTCCCGGTCGCAAGTCCGACTTGCGTGTTACCTCCGCGCGAGACCGTCATTTCGGGATCCGCGAAAAAGGTTGCTGACTAAGGGATTTAGCGAACACGTCGGAGTAACGCGGTCACAGGAAGTGACGATAACCGATAAGTTCGTTGCTCCTGCGTAACTTTAAGCCGAACGTACCTGTCGCAGATGCCTCCCTGTACGCAAGATGGTCGGGTGTCTGGCCGGCATCGCATGCGAATGAAGCTCCGCGGCGCTGGCGTCATCGCTGCCGCGATGGCGCTGGTGCTCGTTTCCGTTGGCGTTTACTTCGGTTACCGACAGGTATCCCAGCCCGGATGTTCGGGCGAGGCGAAGTTGAACGTCGCGGCGGCGAGCGAGATAGCGCCCGCCATCGAGAAAGCCGCGAAGGCGTGGGTCGACGGCGGCGCTCAAGCCGACGGCGTCTGCGTCGCGGTCAACGTGATCCAGCAGGAGCCCGTTGACGTCGCCGCGGTGGTCGCCGGTAAGCACGGCGTCTCGTTGGCCGGCGTCGGGCTCGCCAACGGCACCGCCACGATGCCGGACGTCTGGGTCCCGGACTCGTCGACCTGGCTGCTGCGGTTGACCAGCGCGGCGCAGGGCTTCTCGCCGACCAACGGCCAGTCGATCGCCCGCAGCCCGGTGGTCGTCGCGATGCCCGAGCCGGTCGCGCAGCAGATCGGGTGGCCGCAGAAGAAGATCAGCTGGCTCGACCTGCTCGGCCAGCTCACCACGGGCACCACGATCAAGCCCGGCATCGTCGAGCCGACCCGCGACGCCGCCGGCCTGTCCGGCCTGCTGGCGCTCGGCGCCCAGGCGGGCACGCTCGGCGCGCAGGCGCCGTCGGCGCAGACCGCGGTGCTCCGCGCGCTCGCCTCCGGCAAGTCGGCACTCCGCGAGGACCTGCTGGCCAAGTTCCCGCGGTCCACCGACCCGGCGAGCATCGCGCAGGCGCTGTCCGTCGCGCCGCTGTCCGAGGAAGACGTCGTCCAGTACAACTCGGCGAAGCCGCCGATCCCGCTGGCCGCGCTCTACCTCGAGCCGGCGCCGACGTCGCTGGACTACCCGTACGCGGTGATGCCCGGCACCGACCCGATGAAGGCGAAGGCGGCCGAGGGCCTGTTCCGCGTGCTGACCGCCAAGGACTTCAAGAACGACCTGGGTGCCCAGCACCTGCGTGCCGCCGATGGCACCTGGGGCGACGGCTTCGAGGCACCGGCCGGCGCGCCGAGCCCGGCCGGCACCCCGCAGGTGACCAAGTCCGGCGACTCCGGTGGCTCGGCTGCCGGCAGCGCCGACCCGGCCGTGGTCGACCGCACGCTGGCCACCTGGACGGCGGTCACGCTGCCCGCCCGGATGCTCGCCGTCATCGACATCTCCGGCACGATGGGCGGCAAGGTACCCAGCGCCGGCAACGCCACCCGGATGCAGCTCACCCAACAGGCGGCGACCCGTGGTCTCGGGTTGTTCAGCGACGACTGGGCGGTCGGCCTCTGGGTTTTCTCCACCAACCTGGGCGGTGGCAAGGACTACAAGGAGCTGGTGCCGATCCAGCCGGTGTCCAGCGGCCGGTCCGCGCTGCTCGGCAAGCTGGCCACGATCCAGCCCAAGAAGGGCGGCGACACCGGTCTGTACGACACGATTCTCGCCGCGTACAAGAACGTGCAGAAGGGCTGGCAGAGCGGCCGGGTCAACTCGATCGTCATGCTCACCGACGGCATCGGCAACGACGACCCCGACGGTGGCATCAGCCAGGCCGGGCTGATCAAGGAACTCAACTCGATCAAGGATAAGTCGAAGCCGGTGCAGCTGATCATCATCGGGCTCGGTGACGAGGTCAACCGCGGCCCGCTGGACCAGATCACGAAGGTCACCGGCGGCGGCGTCTTCGTCGCGGAAGACCCGGCGAAGATCGGCGACATCTTCCTGCAGGCCATCTCGCGACGGCCCAACACGGCGAACTGACTACGGAGCGGCTTTCGGGCCGTTCCAGTCGAGGCAGACGACCACGGCGTCGTCCACCAGATCGGTCGACACGTGTGCGCGCAGCTCCCCGAGCAGCGCGCGCACGGCGTCCAGCGGCGACCGGTGGCGGCTGCGGCGGACGAACTTGGTCAGCGCGCTCTCGCCGTAGCGGCTGCCGGCCTGGTCCAGTGCGTCGTACACGCCATCGCTGATGACGAACAACCGGTCACCGACCGCCAGCTCGAAGGTCTGCGGCCGGTAGATGGTGCCGTCGAACATGCCCAGCGGGAGCTGCGCCTCCAGCTCGACGTCGCTGACCTCCTCGCCGCGCAGCAACAGCAGCTGTGGTGAGCCGGCGTCCACCGCGGTGACCACGCCGCTGGCCAGGTCGACCTGCAGCAGCAGCGCGGCCAGGTGCTGCTCGCCCCGGTAGTGCGCGTAGACCGCCTGGTCGGCAAGGGCGGCCTGGTCGGCCAGGTCGAGCCCGCCACGCCGGGCGTTGCGCAGCGCGAACGTCGCGAGGCTGGTCAGCGTCGAGGCGGCGATGCCCTCGCCGGAGCCGTTCACCGCCGACAGCCAGAGCCGGTGGGCGTCGTCGGCCCAGTCGAAGCTGTCACCACGCACCGCGTACGCCGGTTCGAGCTGCCCGGCCAGCGCGAACGACGGACGGGACCGGCTGCGGCCCGGCAGCAGCTCCCACTGCATCTCGGCGGCCAGGGTGAGCCGGCGGGCGCGGGCCGCGACCAGGTAGCGGTCGGTGCTGCCGCGCACCGCCACGACTTCGTGCGCGAGATGGGTGGCCAGGTCCGCGAGCTCGGCCCGGGCCACGTCGTCGTCCTCGGCCACCGGCGCCAGCCGCAGGACCCCGATCCGGTCACCGCGCATGGTGACGGGCAGGAACAGGACGGGCTCGTCGTAAACCTCCGACTGGTGGTCGAAGCTCCGCCAGGCCGGGTGGCCGGGCTTGGTCACCGCTTCGCCGCCGGCCAGCGGCAGTAGGGCGGAGAGCCGGTAGTCGACCAGCAGGAGGTCCGCTTCGGTGATCCCGTAGTGCTCTTTGAGCTGGTCGCCGAGCCGCTCGACGATCGCGTCGGCCTCGGCTCGTGACAGCGCGCGTTCGACATCGACTAACCGTTCGTTCATCGCTGGTCCCCTCGGCGAGGTCACGACGTATGCCCTCGGGGTAGGGTTTTCCCACCATGGCCGATCACCATGCGTCCTCTGACGTCACCGCTCAGGCCGCCGCTGTCGACAGCGCGGCCGAGGCGTTGCTGTCCGTCTGGGACGCGGCGCGCGAGGGTGCCGCCGATCGCGTCTCGGGGTCACAGTTGCGTGCGATGCTCGTGGTCGAGGAGTTCGACGGCATCAACCTGCGCGGCCTCGCGGGCAGCCTGGGCATGATCCTTTCCTCGGCCAGCCGGCTCTGCGACCGGTTGGTCGCCGCCGGCATGATCGAGCGCTTCCCGGGCCGCACCGACCGCCGCGAGATCGCCCTGCACCTGACCAAGGTCGGCCACCGGCTGCTCGAAGAGCTGCGCGCCGAACGCCGTCGCCGGCTCAGCGAGACGCTGGCCCAGATGAGCCCCGCCGCCCGGCAGGCGCTGCTGCGCGGCCTGAGCGAGTTCAGCGAGGCGATGGCCAAGCCGGCCTCCGAGTCGTTGACCGCCTAGGTCCGCATCCACTCGGCCGGCTCGGCCAGGATGTCGCGGACCACCGCGCCCGCGGCGCCGACCGCCGCGGCCGCCGGGCCCAGTGCCGACGCCCGCACCGTCATCGGCGACCAGGCCGAGGTGAGCACCCGCCGGGACAGCTCCGCCTCGACGGACGGGGCCAGCCAGGGCGCCAGCGGCCCGAAGATCCCGCCCAGCACCACGGTGTCGACGTCGAGCATGTTGACCACGCCGGCCAGCGCGACGCCGAGCGACGTGCCCGCCGACGGCAGCCGGTGCCGGGCCAGCTCGTCGTCGGCCCGCAGCCGGGCCAGGCCCGCCTCGCCGGCCGGCAGGTCGCGCAGCAGCGCCTCCTGGCCGGCGTACTGCTCCAGGCAGCCGAGCGCGCCGCACCGGCAGCGCGGGCCGTCCGGGCGGACGCAGACGTGGCCGAGCTCACCGCTCCAGCCGCGGGCGCCGCGGAACAGGTCGCGGTGCAGCACGATGCCGGCGCCGATGCCGATCTCGCCGGAGACGTAGACGAAGCTGTCGAGCCCCTGCCCGTCGGCGTGCAGCTCGGCCAGGGCCGCCAGGTTGGCCTCGTTGTCGATGGTCACCGGCAGGTCGCCCAGGGGTCCGCCGGCCAGCGTGCCCGCCGCGTCGACGTCGTGCCAGGCCAGGTTGGGCGCACGGTGGATCAGCCCGGTGCCGGAGACGAGGCCCGGAACGGCGAGCGCGGCGCCGGCGACGACGCGGCCGGCGGCCGCCGCTTCCGTCCTCAGCTGGGCACCGAGGTCGGCCACCGCGGCGAGCACGGTGTCCGGGGAGAGCGGGCGCTGGTCGACGTGCAGCACCGCCCGGTGCCGCACCGTGCCGGTCAGGTCGACGACGCAGCCCGCCAGGTAGTCGACGTTGATCTCCAGTCCGAGCCCGGCCGGGCCGTACGCGTGCAGGACGAGCCCGACTGCCGGTCGCCCGGCACCGGCCCGGGGAGCCGGACCCACCTCGGCCAGCAGGCCGCCACCGACCAGATCGTCGACCAGCGCGGAGACGGTGGCCCGGGTCAGCCCGGTGCTGGCGGCGACGTCGGCGCGCGACGGCGGTCGATGGGCGGCGGCCACCTGGCGCAGCACCAGGGCCAGGTTGTGCGCCCGCACGCTGGCCTGGCGTACCGGTGATCCGCCGTTCACACCCTTGACACTGCCACGACTCAGTCAAATAATTCAACCGCTAAACAAATTCCGCGCCCAGGATGCGCACTTTTGGAGGAGGCCCAGGATGGCAGCCGATCCCACCCGCGCCGACAAGTTCTCGTTCGGTCTCTGGACCGTCGGCTGGCCGGCCCGCGACCCGTTCGGCGACGCCACCCGGCCGCCGCTGGACCCGGTGGAGTCCGTGCACCGGCTCTCCGAACTCGGTGCCTACGGTGTGACGTTCCACGACGACGACGTGATCCCGTTCGGTTCCGACGACGCCAGCCGCGCCGAGCACATCGCCCGGTTCCGCAAGGCGCTCGACGAGACCGGCATCGTCGTGCCGATGGTGACCACCAACCTGTTCACCCACCCGGTGTTCAAGGACGGCGGCTTCACGAGCAACGACCGCGACGTACGCCGGTTCGCGCTGCGCAAGGTCATGCGCAACATGGAGCTGGCCGCCGAGCTCGGCGCGCAGACCTACGTGATGTGGGGCGGCCGCGAGGGCTCGGAATACGACCTCGCCAAGGACGTGCAGGCGGCCCTCGACCGCTACCGCGAGGGTGTCGACTTCCTCGCGCAGTACTCGATCGACCGCGGTTTCGGCCTCCGCTTCGCCTTGGAGCCCAAGCCCAACGAGCCCCGCGGCGACATCCTGCTGCCGACGGTCGGCCACGCGATCGCGTTCATCTCCAGCCTCGAGCACGCCGACCTGGTCGGCCTCAACCCCGAGGTCGGGCACGAGCAGATGGCGGGCCTCAACTACGCGCACGGCATCGCCCAGGCGCTGTGGCACGGCAAGCTCTTCCACCTCGACCTCAACGGCCAGCGCGGCATCAAGTACGACCAGGATCTGGTCTTCGGCCACGGTGACCTGATGAACGCGTTCGCCCTGGTCGACCTGATCGAGCACGGCGCGCCCGGCGGCGGCCCGGCCTACGACGGCCCGCGGCACTTCGACTACAAGCCCTCGCGCACCGAGGACGCAGGCGGCGTGTGGGACTCGGCGGCCGCCAACATGCGGATGTACCTACTGCTCAAAGAGCGGGCGCAGGCCTTCCGGGCCGACCCCGAAGTGCAGGAGGCGCTGGCCGCCAGCAAGGTCGGCGAGCTGAGCCAGCCGACGCTGGGCACCGGCGAGAGCTACACCGACCTGCTGGCCGACCGCGCGTCGTACGAGGACTTCGACGCGGACGCGGCCGGCGCGAAGGGCTTCGGCTTCGTCCGCCTCAACCAGTTGGCCGTCGAGCACCTGCTCGGCGCCCGGGGCTAAAGGAGAACTGACCATGCCGCTGGTCGCCGGCATCGACTCGTCCACGCAGTCGTGCAAGGTAGTGATCCGCGACGCCGAGACCGGCGCGCTGGTCCGGGAAGGGCGCGCCACGCACCCGGAGGGCACCGAGGTGCACCCGGACGCGTGGTGGCGCGCCCTGACCGAGGCCAGCCGCCAGGCCGGCGGGCTCGACGACGTGGCCGCGGTCGCGGTCGGCGGCCAGCAGCACGGCATGGTCTGTCTCGACGAGCAGGGCGAGGTGGTCCGCCCCGCCCTGCTGTGGAACGACACCCGCTCGGCGCAGGCCGCCTCCGACCTGACCGCCGAGCTCGGTGGCCCGAAGGCCTGGGCCGACGCGGTCGGCTCGGTCCCGGTGGCCAGCTTCACCATCACCAAGCTGCGCTGGCTGGCCGAGCACGAGCCGGCCAACGCCGACCGCACGGCGGCCGTCTGCCTCCCGCACGACTGGCTGACCTGGCGGCTCGGCGGCACCGGCGCCCTGGCCGACCTGCGCACCGACCGCGGTGACGCCAGCGGCACGGGCTACTGGTCGCCCGCCACCGGGGTCTACCGCCCCGACCTGCTGTCGCTCGCGTTCGGCCGGGAGCCCCAGCTGCCGACCGTGCTGGCGCCGACGGGCCACGCCGGCCGGCTGCCCAGCGGCGCGGTGCTCGGCCCGGGCACCGGCGACAACGCGGCCGCCGCCCTGGGCGTCGGCGCCCAGCCCGGCGACGTGGTCGTCTCGATCGGCACGTCCGGCACGGTGTTCAGCGTGGCCGACCTGCCCGCCGCCGACCCGAGTGGCATCGTCGCAGGCTTCGCCGACGCGACGGGCCGCTTCCTGCCGCTCGTCTGCACGCTCAACGCCGCCCGGGTGCTCGACGCCGCGGCCGCGATGCTCGGCGTGACGCACAGCCGGCTCGCCGAACTGGCCGGCCAGGTGCCGTCCGGCTCCGACGGCCTGGTCATGGTGCCCTACCTGGAAGGCGAGCGCACCCCGAACCGGCCGCTGTCGACCGGCGCGGTGCACGGCCTGACCCTGAAGACCTCGACGCCGGCGCACTTCGCCCGGGCCGCGGTCGAGGGCATGCTCTGCGCGCTCGCCGACGGCCTCGACGCGCTGATCGCCGAGGGCGCCGCGGTCAACCGGGTGATCCTGATCGGCGGCGGCGCGCGCAGCGAGGCGGTCCGGCGGATCGCTCCGGAGGTCTTCGGCTGCGGCGTCGTGGTGCCCGAGCCCGGTGAGTACGTCGCCGACGGCGCCGCCCGCCAGGCCGCCTGGGCCATCTCGGACCAGCCGGCACCGCCGGCGTGGGCGAACGGCCGCACGGAGAGCTACGACGCCCGTCCGGTCGCGGCGATCCGCGAGCAGTACGCCGCCGTCCGCGAACTCGTCCACGACCGCCCGGCTAACTCGTAACACTGGCCCCACCGCGCTACCGTCGGACGGCGATGGAGCAGCCGGAGGGCGCCGACGCGCCACACGAGATCCGCGAGCGTGCCGTAGCGCTCGCGGAGTACCTGCTCGCCGTGCGGGCGCTGCTCGACAAGCCGGTTCGCGCGGTGCCGACGGGCGACGCGTTCTGGCAGCACGACCTGCCCACGCACCCCGCGGTCGAGCTCGGCCCGCGGCAGCCCGGCGGCGGCTGGCTGCGGGTCGGCCGGCCCATGCCGCCGCAGGCGCCGTCGATCCCGAACGCGCTGCTGCGCCACCTGGCCTGGGATCTGACGCCCGACCACCCGCCGACACTGCAGGGCGACCACGACGAGACCCGCACCTTTGCGTTTACGACCTGGCTCGACGAGCAGTGGCGGCCGTGGGCGACCGCCTTCCGGAACGCCGTCGCCGCCCGGGCGTTGCACGACCGCCTCTACGACCTGCGCTATCGCGTCGACGTCGACTCCGCCCGGGTCGAGCTCGTCTGGGGCCACGCGATCCTCGACGCCCCCGTCGGCGGCGAGCCGGTGCGCTATCCGCTGCTGGCGACGCCGGTCGCGATCGACTACGACCCGGAGACCACCACCGTCACCGTGCACCCGCAGGGTCCGGCCCGCCTCCAGGTCGACGCGCTCGGCGGGCTCGACAACCGCCGGGTCGGCGACCTGCTCGACCTCGCCGCGCCGGGCGGCCAGGTCGACATCGACCCGTGGGACGCGGCCGAGCGGCAGGAGTTCGCCGACCGGGCGCTGCGCCGGCTGGGCTTCGAGCCGAAGCTGCGGTTCGGCGCAGACCCGCTGGACGAGCCGCACGTGCACGACACCGGCGTGCTCTTCCTGCGCCCGCGCCAGCGGATGGTCCGCCGGTTCCTGGAGGCCGAGCGCGACCGGCTGGCCGCGCCCGGCGGCGGCGCGGTCGGGGCACTGGCCGGCATCCTCGCGCACGAGCCCAGCGCGCTGCGGATGCCCGACGACGACCCGGACGCCTGGGTGCGCACCGGCGAGCGGCTGCTCATGCCGATGGCGACCAACGACGCGCAGGAGTCGATCGCGGCCCGGCTGGCCGCGCACCGGACGGTGGCCGTGCAGGGCCCGCCGGGCACCGGCAAGACGCACACCATCCGCAACCTGATCTGTCACCTGGTCGCACACGGCAAGCGCGTGCTGGTCCTGGCGCAGAAGGAGGACCCGCTGCGGGTGCTCCGCGACGGGCTGCCCGCCGAGCTCCAGCCGCTCTGCCTGGCCGTCCTCGGCCGCTCGGCCGACCAGCTCGTCCAGTTGCAGATCGCCGCCCGCGAGCTGTCCGACCGCGCCGCCACGCTCGACCGCCCGGTGGCGGCCGCCGACGTCGCCCGGACCACCGACGAGATCGACGCGGCACACGGCCGGTTCGCTGCGGCCCGCGACGAGCTGCTGGCGGTGGCCGAGCGGGAGGCGACCACGTACCCGATCCGCGGTGTGCCCTCCTCGCCCGCCGAGGTGGGTGAGTGGCTGCGCCGCACGCGGGCGGACGGCATCGTGCCCGACCCGGTGCCGCCGGGGCTGCCGGCCCCGCTGACGGCGGGGGAGTTCGGGCTTCTCGGCGACCTGGCGCGGGCGATCTCGCCGGCCGACCGGGCGCACGCGCTGGCCGACCTGCCGGCCGACGGCGCGCTGCCCTCCGGCGAGGCGGTCGCGGCACAGCGGGCGGCGCTCGGTGACGCGGCCAAGGTGGTCGAGCAGGCCCGGGATCGCGGCGTCGACCCGGACGGCGCCCGCCGGCTGGGCCCGGACGGCGTCGAGGAGCTGGCCGGCGCGTTGCGCGCCGCGGCCGAGACGCTGGCCCGGCGGGCCGGCAGCTGGACCGACCGGCTCGGCCACCTGATCCGCGAGCCGAGCTGGCAGGCGGTCTGGGACGAGCAGGTGGCGGCGAGCCGGTCGATGCTGGGCGAGCTGGGCCGGCGCACCGCCGCGCTGTCCGGCCACCGGTTGGACATCGGCGCCGAGCACGCCGGGCAGCCCCGCCGGCTGCTCGCCCAACTCGGCCAGATCCGCGAGCGGTTCGCCGCGGGGAAGCCGGTCCGCCGGCTGACCCACGGCGACCTGGCCAAGCTGCTCGCCGACTGCCAGGTCGACGACGAGCAGCCGCGTACGGTCGCCGACGTCGACCTGCTGGTCGCCTGGGTGGAGCGGGAGCAGCTGCGGGCCCAGCTCGCCGCCCGCTGGGCGGAGTGGTCCGCCCGTCTGGGCGCGCCGACACCCGGGCAGCACGGCGGCGAGCCGGAGCTGTGGGCCGGCCAACTGCTCGCCGAGGCGCTCGACGCGCTCGACTGGGAGAGCCGCCGCTGGCCCGCCCTGCGCGCCAACCTGGCCGTGCTCGTCCCGGCGTGTCCCCGCGCGGTCGACGCCCCGGCGCTGGCCGAGCTCGCCGACCTGGCCGAGCAGGCGTCGGCGGTGTTCACCGTCGACCGCGTCGAGGCGACGCACGAGGCGATGGCCGGCTGGCTGGACCAGGCCACCTCCGCGCCCGGGGCACCGCCGGTGCTCCGCGCACTGGCCGCGGCCTGGGCCGCCGAGGACGCGGTCGCCTGGAACGGCGCGGTCGCCGAGATCCGCCGGCTGTGGGGCGTCCGGCCGGACGCTCAGCGGTACGCCGCCTTGCACGCCCGGCTCGCCGACGTCGCACCGGGGTGGGCCGGCGCGTACGAGCGGGGCGTGGCTCCCGACGGCGGCGGCGAGGCCGCGCTGCGGGCCTGGTCGTGGCGGCAGGCGCAGACCTGGTTCGACGAGGTGACCGGGGGAGTCGGCGACGGTGAGCTCGCCCGGCGCCTGGAGCGGGCCCGCGACCAGGAGCGCCGGCTGACCGGCGAGCTGGTGGTCGGCTCGGCCTGGCTGGAGGTCGCCCGCACCCTGGACGACCGGCGCAAGGCGGCGCTGGCCGACTGGACCGCCGCACTCCGCAAGATCGGCAAGGGCACCGGCAAGACCGCCGCGCACTGGCAGGCCGCCGCGCAACGGGCGATGACGGAGGCGGCCACGGCCGTTCCAGTGTGGATCATGTCGGTCGACCGGGCGCTGGAGCAGTTCCCCGGCGCCGGCCCGATCTTCGACGTGGTGGTGGTCGACGAGGCCTCGCAGGCCGACATCTTCGCGCTGCCGGTGCTGGGCCTGGCCCACCGCGCCGTGGTGGTCGGCGACGACCAGCAGATCGGCCCGCAGCTCGTCGGCCTGCCCGCCGACCGGGTCAACGCGCTGATCGGCACCCACCTCGCACCGGCCGGCATGCCGTCGGCGGTGCACTTCGACACCGAGAGCAGCCTCTACGACCACGCGGTGCGCCGCTCGCCGCAGCGGATCCTGCTCACGGAGCACTTCCGCAGCGTGCCGGCGATCATCCGGTTCTCCAGCGAGACGTACTACGACGGAAAGATCCAGCCGCTGCGCGCCGACCGGCCGGCCGGGCTCGACGCCGCGGTCACCGCCGTGTACGTGCCGGACGGCCGCCGCCAGAGCCTGCCTCCGTACGGGGAGGTCAACGTCGCCGAGGCCGAGGCGCTGGTGGCCCGGGTGACGGAGATCGTGGCCGACCCCGCGTACCGGGGCAAGACGATCGGCGTGGTCAGCCTGCTCTCGACCAGCGGCCAGGCCGACTATCTCCAGCACCGCCTGCGCGCGGAGCTCGGCACCGACGAGCTCGAGCGGCGGTCGCTGCGAGTCGGCGACCCGTACACGTTCCAGGGCGACGAGCGCGACGTGGTGCTGGTGTCCACGGTGGTCGCCACGGCCGACGGCACGATCGGCGCGTTCACCAAGCGCGACTACCACCGCCGGGTCAACGTCGCCGCGTCCCGGGCCCGCGACCAGCTCTTCGTCTTCCACTCGGTGCGGGCCGGCGACCTCAACGCGGACGACGCCCGCGGGCTGCTGCTCTCCTACGTGACCCGCCCCGCGCCCGCACCGGAGCCGGCCGACGCGCGGGTGCTGGAGAGCGAGTTCACCCGCGAGGTGTGGCAGCGGCTGACCGCGGCGGGGTTGCGCCCGGTGCCCCGGTTCCGGCTGGGCGCGTACGAGATCGACTTCGTGGTCAACGCCCCCGACGGCCGGCGGCTCGCGATCGCCTGCGACGACCGCTACCGCGGCGCGACGGCGTTCGCGGCCGAACTACGCCGGCAGGCGGTCCTGGAGCGGGTCGGCAACTGCGTCTTCGTGCGCCTGCGCGCGAGCCTCTTCCACCGCGACCCGGACCAGGCGATGGAAGCGGTCTGGACCCGGGCCGAGGAACTCGGCCTCGCACCCGTCCGGCCCACGTAGTAATGCTCCGCACCAGCCTGGGCGGTGCGGAGCAACTAATCAGTCAACGTTTCGCCGAGGATGCGTCGGGTTTGGCGTTGACGAGTAGGGCGGTCAACACGGCGGCTTCCTCACGGGCACCGAGGATCTCGCTGTAGATCAGTCGCCGGAAGGCGGGATCCATTGCCTCGCCGGATTCGAGCGCGTCGTAAAGGGCGATGAGCGCGTCGCGCATCGAGTTCCGTGCAGCGTGCACCTCGGACACGGCAATCTCGATGTATCCGCCGCTCACGAACGCTCTCCGCAGCGGCACTTGCGACTTACCCGGTATCCGACCTCACCGGCGACAGTGACAACGACGGCGGCACCGATAAAGATCGTCGGCAGCAAAAGCGGTCCTTCGCTGGCCGGCAGGTATACCGCTGGGAGTGCGGAGATCACCATGCCGGCTCGGGCGAGCCGTTCGCGGGCTGCGCTGCGGTCGACGCACCACGCGAGAAGCACGGCGAGGGCGACGGACACGCTGTGCGCTGCAATTCTCACCGCTGTGTGATGCTCCATATGTACCGCGGTGAGTGCGGCCTCCGCCACGTTGATCCCGCCAACGACGAAAAAGAGCCAGTTGAGGTTCGGCCGAGCAAGACGCAGGCTGATCGGCCCGCCATCGGCAGCGGAGAACGGGGTGGGTATATGCCAGTGCTCTCGCGTACGGTGTGGAGTAAGCATGTTTCGGCTCCAGGCAGTCGGGACATGTGGCGGCTGCTCCGGTGGAAGCGGAGCAGCCGCCTTGCATTTCTACTCCCTGAAGGTCGTCTGCATGGCGCATATGACATTCCGTTATGTGAGCGGCCGCAACGTCTGCTTTCAGGTGACTCGCGTTGGGTAGCGTTTGACGGAACGTAACGTAGGCGCTGAGGCGATTTGAGCCCGGTAAATGACTAAAAATCATGCCGATGTTCCGCGCTTATGTGATCCACGCCACTTTTCAGCTGAGAGCGCGTTCTCTGAGCGTGACGATGACGCCCCGTAACAACGCTGCGATATGTGACCGATCCGTATCGTCATCTCGACACTTTTCGTGATGACCCAATTACGCTAGGTTGGTTGAGTGACTGAGAACTACCGGGATAAGCCCACCGACTGGGATTGCCGGGTGTTCATCGCGGTCGTGGAAAACCGCAGCTACCGCGCCGCCGCGTCCCAACTCACCGATGTTTGGGGCAGCTACAGTCGCCAATCCGTCGGGCGGGCGGTCGAAAAGATCGAAGCCTGGGCCGGCGAGACGCTATTGCAGCGGAAGGCCGGTGGGACCTACTCGCTGACCGCGGCAGGCGACACGTTCCTGTCGGTCGCCCGGCGCCTTGTCGCGCTGTACGACGGGATCGACTCCGGACCTGTCGAGCCGCCGCTCTGGACGCTTGCCTGTGCACCGCACCACACCCAGTTCGTCACGCTCGCCGCTGACCGTCTGCGTGCGGAGAACGGCGACGCCGACAAGATCCGGGTCGAGTATCTCGAGCGCACTGCGCGCGGTGAGGAGCAGTTCCAGGGTGAGCCCGTCGACCGGCTGGTTCGTCAAGAGTTTCGCTTGATCATCGGCCCTGAGGTCGTCAAATCCAGCCTGCTTTCGATCCCGTTGTACCGCGCCCAACTGGAGGCGATGGTCGAGCGGCGGTTCCGAGGCGATCGACTGTCTCTCAGCGATTTGGTCAGTGACTACGAGGCGCTGCTTCAGCCGCAGGACATCCGCGCCAGGCGCGCGCTCGAGCTGGCCATCCAACAGTCTGACGTGGTCGACCCCGGCGGCGCCCGGATTGCGATGGAGACCACGGAGACCGCCGCGATCGTTATGCGACTGCGCACGGAGGCGCGACGGGAGGGCGGTCGCAACCGGGTCATGGTGGTGCCGTCCGACGTAGCGCAGCCGTACAAGAAGGGCATGGAGTTCGGTGGCAGGGGCGCCAGCCGGTTCAAGTGGGTGCCGATCCACGCGTCGTCCGGACCGCTGAGCATGCCGACCTATGTGACTATCCGCAAAGACGACGCCACCGTGTTGCGGCGGGTTATCGAGGAACTCCAGGCTGGAGTGGCCACTCTGGACGCGGGGCCGCACCCGATCTCGGGCACTCCGCTGGCCTCTTCTCGGGCGCTGCCTTCGCAGCGCCGCTAGGCGCCGGATTGCGTCCGGCGATCGCACGCTTGCGCTCTGGATGGCTCCGGTTCACGCGGCGGCGGCTGGGCCCGCCTGATCGGCGGTGGCCAGCATCGCGCTCAGGATGGCCGCCTCTTCGCGCGTGCCGTTGATCTCGGTGTCGACCAGCCGCCGGAACGCTTCGTCGAACCGTTCGCCGTCGCCGATCGCCTGGTCGAGCGCGAGCAGGGCATTGCGCATCGCGACCCGGGCCGCATGCACCTCGGAGATCGCGCTGTCCAGATGACCTGCCGGGGCCGCGACCGGCCGCGGCCGACGTACCCGATGTGCGTTGCCTGGCGCGTCGGTGTGTGAGGCTGCGGAGGGAGCGCGGAGCGCACGGCGCCAACGTCGAAGCAGGGGAGGGCATTTCGCAACGCTCTCGCTGACCCGGGACATGTCGGCTCCTCGACCGGTAGGGCTGGTCGCGGCTGCTCCGACACCAGCGGAGCAGCCGCTCTGTCTTTCTACTCCCTTTTGGACCGTCGGACCGCGCCCGCGTACCGGCAGGTCTCTGGGCAACTGCAACGTGCGCTTGCACGAGATTCGCGCTGGGTAATGTTCGACGGAACGTAACGTGGCCTGCGCCCGATAAATCCGGATAAAGTGGAAGCGGTGCTAATGCAGATAGTGACGCAGATCATATTTTAGCCGGAGAGCGATTTCCCTGCGTAACAACCGCCACCGGCACTTCGTATCGTCAATGTGACACTTCTGGTCTCCGCGCCGCGACGTTACGTTGAACGGATGTCAAAACAACGCCCGAAACCACTGGACGAGTGGGACTTCCGGGCGTTCATCGCGCTCGCCGAAGAGCGCTCCTATGAGGACGCCGCCCGCCGGATGGCCGGGTTCCACGGTGGATACAGCCGGCAGTCCGTCCAGCACCGGATCGCCAAGATCGAGAGTCATGTCGGCGAGCCCGTGGTGCGCCGCAACGTCGACCGCCGCTACCTGCTGACCCCGGCCGGCGAGCGCGTCCTGCGGATCGCGCGCCAGGTAGTCGCGCTGCACGAGCGGATCGGCGCCGCGGCCGCCGCCCCGACGATCTGGACGCTGGCCTGCGGGCCGCACCACACGCAGTTCGTCGCGCTCGCCGAGGACCGGCTGCGGTCGGCCGAGACCGGCGACAAGCTCCTGGTCGAATACCTGTCGCAGCCGCTCCGGGCCGAGCACCAGTTCTACGGCGACCCGGTCGACCGCCTGCTGCGCAACGAGTTCCACCTGATCATCGGCCCGTCGGTGCGCCGGCCGGGCCTGCGGTCGACCCGGCTCTACGAGGCCCGCCTCGAGGCGATGATCGACCGCGACTTCCCGGACGACCGGCTCACCCTGGCCGAGCTCGTCAGCGACTACGAGGCGTTCCTCCAGCCCCGCGACGTGCGGGCCCGGCGGGTGCTCGAAGACGCGATCATCGCGGCCGGCATCCCCGACCCGGACCCGGCCTGCCGGGTCGCGATGGAGACCTACGAGACCGCCACGAGCGTGATCCGGCTGCGCAGTGAGCACCGCCGGCCGGGCCGCCGCCGGGGCCGGATCCTGGTGGTGCCCTCCGACGTCGCGCTGCCGTACAAGGCCGGCATGATGTTCGGCGGTGGCGACGCCGACCGGTTCAAGTGGGTCCCGATCCACGCCGGCTCCGCGCCGCTGCGGATGGAGACCTGCGTGACTGTCCGCGACGCGCACCAGCTCGAGCTGCGCCCGGTGATCGAGGCACTCCGGGCCGGCGTCGCCCACCTCGACCGGGGCCCGCACCGGATATCCGGCGCGCCGCTCACATCCGCCACACCGATCCCGACCCAACGAAGCTAGATCGCTGGGGCAGGTCACCGATGTAGCCTCCCGGAGTGACCACCACCGGGGGCCGGGTGCACCGGATCTACAGCGTCGTGGTGTTCATCGTCCTGGCCTCGCTCGACAACGTGGCGGTCGGCCTCGTGCCGCCGCTCTACGGGTCGATCGCGGACTCGTTCGACGTGCCGCTGGGCCTGGTCGGCACGGTCACCGCGACGTCGTTCCTGGTCAGCGCCATCGCCTCGGTCGCCTGGGCGTACTACGGCGACCGCGGCAACCGCAAGCCGCTACTCATGATCGGCACGCTGCTCTGGGCGGCCGGCATGACCGGCAGCGCGGTGGCCGGCAACTATCTGCTGTTCTTCGTCTCCCAGGTCGCCGCCGCGGTCGGCCTCGGCGCGGTGAGCTCGGTCGGCTTCTCGGTGGTCAGCGACCTGATCAAGCCGAAGCGCCGGGGCCTGGTGATGAGCCTCTGGGGCCTCTCCCAGGGCATCGGCACGTTCCTCGGCACCGGCCTCGGCGGCATCCTCGGCGCGGCTGACTGGCGACGCCCGTTCGTGGTGCTGAGCGCGGTCGGCCTGATCGCCACGGTCGCCTACTTCTTCACCTACGACATCCGGCGCGGCCAGAGCGACCCGGAGCTGGCGGGGACGATCGCCGAGGGCCACGAATACGACTACCGCATCAGCGTCAAGAGCCTGCCCGCGATCGTGCACCGGCGTACCAACGTCTGGTTGATCCTCCAAGGCCTGCCCGCCCAGATCGCGTTCGGCTCGCTGGTCTGGCTCCCGGTGCTGTTCCGGGAGCGCGCGATCTCCCAGGGCTACCCGGAAGACACGGCGATCATCGTGGGCAGCATCTTCGCGACGATGTTCCAGCTCGGCGGCGCGCTCTCGATCCTGGGCGGCATGCTCGGCGACAAGCTGCAACGGCGCACCCTGCGCGGCCGGGCCCTGGTCGCCTCGGTCGGCGTACTGGCCGCCGTGCCGCTCTATGTCGTCCTGTTCTTCCTGCCGTTCAAGATCGACGTGCCGGTCAACGCCGGCACGGGCGAGGTGGTCCTCTCGGCCCTGGGCAGCGTGGTCACGGAGCCGAGCGTCGGCATCACGTTCCTGATCGCGATCATCGCGCTGGCCATGACCTCGGCCAACTCCCCGAACTGGTTCGCCCTGATCGCGGACGTCAACCCACCCGAATACCGCGGCACGGTCTACAGCCTGGGCAACCTGACCAACGGCGTAGGCCGAGCGGCCGGCAACGGCCTGATCCCGGTGGCCTTCGCCCTGCTGGCGTCCCGCTACGCGTCACCGCTGAACTATTCGGTCGGCCTGGCCGCGTTCCAGCTCTTCTTCGTCCCGACCGGCATCATGTACTGGCTGGCCTCCCGAACCTCCCCGCGCGACATCTCCGGCCTCCACAAACTCCTCGAAGACCGAGCGGAAGTGACGGCAAGAAACCCGATCGACGAATCCCGGGACCAGACCAATTCAGAGGCCGGACACATCGACAAACCCAATAGCCGCTGACTCGGGCTCGCGTGGGGCACGACCGATGCTCCCGCCAGACACCGCTCCGCTTCGCTCCGCTGCCAGGTCCGCGGCGGGTAGCGCTCACCCCGGCAAAGATCACCTGGACGCGCACCCGATCTTGACGGGTCGGGTGCGCGTCCGTCGCGGAGGTCAGGGGAGGCGGGCCCAGACCGTGACGTCTGTCGGGACCTCGCGGCCCGCGACCGGTTCGCTGGCCAGTAGGACCTCGGCGCCGGCCGGGAGCTCGGCCGGGTTCGGGCCGAAGTTGGTCAGGACCAGGAGGTCGCCGTTCTGGAAGGCGACCACGTCCGCCGGACCCGGCACCCAGGACAGCGTGCCCTGGCCGAGGTGGCGTTCGCGGCGCAACCCGAGGGCGGCCACATAGAGCGAGTAGGTGGAGCCCGGCACCCCACGCTGCCGGTCCAACGCCAGCTCACCGAAGGCCGGCGGCTGGGGGAGCCAGCTCTTGTCCGACGGGCCGAAGCCGTACGACGGTGCGTCCGCCTCCCACGGGATCGGCACCCGGCAGCCGTCCCGGCCGACCTGCTCGCCGCCCGTGCGGAACCACGTCGGGTCCTGGCGGGCCTCGCCCGGCAGCGTGGTGTGCTCGGGCAGGCCGAGCTCCTCGCCCTGGTAGACGTACGCCGAGCCCGGCAGCGCCAGCATCAGCAGGGTGGCCGCCCGGGCCCGGCGCAGGCCCAGGGCCGCGTCGGGCTGGGGGTCGCCGGCGGCGATGCCGTTCGGGCGGGGCGCGCCCACCGGCAGGGCCAGGCGGGAGGCGTGCCGCACCACGTCGTGGTTCGACAGCACCCACGTGGTGGGTGCGTCGACCTGCTCGCCCGCCGCCAGCGACCGCGAGATCACCGACCGCTGGTCCGCCGCCGTCCACGACGCTTCCAGGTATTCGAAGTTGAACGCCTGGTGCATCTCGTCGGGCCGCACGTAGGCCGCCAGCCGCTCGGCCGGCTGCACCCACGCCTCGGCGACCAGGATCCGGTCGCCCTCGTAGCTGTCGAGGATCTTCCGCCAGCGGCGGTAGATCTCGTGTACGCCGTCCTGGTCCCACATCGGCGGACGCGGCGCGCCCTCGACGCCCGGGCCGGTCAGCGGGAAGATCGGCAGGTGCCAGTCGGCCAGGTCGGCCTGCTTCACCAGGCCGTGCGCCACGTCGACCCGGAACCCGTCGACGCCCCGGTCGAGCCAGAACCGCAGGATGTCCTCGAACTCGGCGCGGACCTCCGGGTTGTCCCAGTTGAGGTCCGGCTGCGCGGTGTCGAACAGGTGCAGGTACCACTGGCCGTCGGCGACCCGCGTCCACGCCCCGCCGCCGAACACGCTCTGCCAGCTGTTCGGCGGCTCCGAGCCGTCGCCGCGCCCGTCGCGGAAGATGTAGCGGTCCCGCTCCCGGCTGCCCGGCGCTGCCGCCAGGGCCGCGGCGAACCACGGGTGCCGGGACGAGGTGTGGTTGGGCACCAGGTCGACGATCACCCGCAGCCGGCGGGCGTGCGCCTCGGCGATCAGCTTGTCGGCGTCGGCGAGCCGGCCGAAGATCGGGTCGACGTCGCGGTAGTCCGCCACGTCGTAGCCCGCGTCCGCCTGCGGCGACGGGTAGAACGGCGACAGCCAGACCGCGTCGACGCCGAGCTCGGCCAGGTGGTCGAGGCGGCTGACGACGCCCGGCAGGTCGCCGATGCCGTCTCCGTCCGAGTCGGCGAACGACCGGGGGTAGACCTGGTAGATGACGGCGTCGCGCCACCACTTCACGGGGTGCTCCAAGGGACTCGTAACGAATATCTAGTGTGCCCGGGGCGGCGCGGTCGAGTCGCGGACGACCAGCTTCGTCGGCAGCACCACGGAGCGGTCACCATAGCCGTTGACGTTGCCGCGCAGCGGGCCGAGCAGGGTTTCCGCCGCGATCCGGCCCTGGTCGGCGGCCGGCTGGGCGACGGTGGTGAGCCCGACCACACCCGAGACGTCGTGGTCGTCGACCCCGATCACCGAGACGTCCTCCGGTACCCGCAGGCCCGCGGAGCGCAAGGCCACGATCGCACCCATCGCCATCTCGTCGGACGCGGCGAAGATCGCCGTCGGTGGCTCACCGCGCCGCAGCAGCTCGGTCGTCGCCCGGGTGCCACCGGCGATGGTGAAGGTGGCCTCGATGTCGAGCGCCGGGTCCGGCTCGACGCCGTGCGCCAACAGCCGCTGCTGGTAGCCCTGCCGGCGGTCCAGGTGGGTCGAGATGGCCAGCTCGTCGGACGGGTCACCGGAGATGTGCGCGATCCGCCGGTGGCCGAGCGAGAGCAGGTAGTCGGTCGCCGCCTGGGCCGTCCGCACGTCGTCGATCCGCACGCTCGGCCAGCCCGGCACGGGTGTGCCGGCGCTGACCGTGACCCCGGGCAGGGCGAGCCCGATCACCGCGGCGAAGTCGGGCCCGGCCAGCGGCGTCGCCACCAGCATCAGCGCGTCGACCCGCTTGTGCAGCGTGCTGGTGTAGAGCAGCCGCTGCCGGGCGTGCTCGCTGCCGCCGAGGTTGAACAGCAACAGGTCGTAGCCGGCCCGGTGCAGCCGTTCCTCGGCGGCCTCGACGACGGTGCTGAAGAACCACGGCGTGATCCGGGGCACGACCACGGCGACCGCCCGGGTCTTGCCGCCGGCCAGCCGGGAGGCGCTCGGCGAGGCGATGTAGCCGAGCTGGGCGGCCGCCTCCAGCACCCGCTCCCGGGTCGTCTGCGAGACCGTGGGTAGGCCGCGCAGTGCCCGGGACACGGTGGCGGTGGAGACGCCCGCCAGCCGGGCCACGTCGTCGATCCTCGTCATGGTCCGTCACCTCGCGGGTCGAAGGACGGCCGCGGCAAGGATCAGCCCTTGACGCTGCCGGTCAACAGACCCCGGACGAAGTAGCGCTGCAGGGACAGGAAGACGATCAGCGGTACGACGATCGACACGAAAGCGCCGGACGTCAACCGTTGCCATTCGCTGCCGCGGGTGCCGGCGAGCTCGGCCAGCCGCACCGTCAGTGGCGCCGTATCTCGCGTGCCGCCGGCGAAGATGAGCGCGACCAGCAGGTCGTTCCAGACCCAGAGGAACTGGAAGATCGCCAGCGACGCGAGCGCCGGCGTGATCAGCGGCAGCACGATGCTCCGGAAGATCTTCGAGTGCCCCGCGCCGTCGACCCGGGCCGCCTCCATCAGCTCGTTGGGCAGCTGCGAGACGAAGTTGTGCAGCAGGAAGATCGCGAACGGCAGCGCGAAGCAGGTGTGCGCGAACCAGACCTGGATGAACTTCTGCTCGTCGGCCAGGTCCCAGGCCGGCATCAGGGTGACGCCGCCCAGCGAGACGCCGCGCGAGAAGAAGCTGAGCAGCGGCACCAGCGCCATCTGCAACGGCACGATCTGCAGCGCGAAGATGCCGATGTAGACCCAGTCCCGACCGCGGAACTTGATCCAGGACAGCGCGTACGCGGCCAGCGAGGCGAGCGCGATCGGGAACAGCACCGAGGGGATCGTGATCACGATCGAGTTGACGAAGTATTGCGCCAGCTGCCCGGACGACGACGACCGTCCGAACAGGACCTCGTTGTAGTTCTCGAACGTGAGCTGCGGGTTGGTGAAGAAGGTCCACCAGCCGGTCGTCTTGATCTCGTCTTCCGGCCGGAACGACGAGAGCAGCAGCCCGAACGTCGGCACGGTCCACAGCAGCGCGATGACGATCGACACGGTCGTGGCGGTGCGGCTGTTGAGGCGCTTGCGCACCCGCCCGGCCGCGGTGCGCGGGGGCTGCTCGGCCGTGGCCTCGCCGGCGAGCACGGGAGTCGTGGTGGTCATTCCTAAACCTCCCGCTGGCGGCGCAGGTTGCGGATCTGGAAGATGACGATCGGGATGACCAGGATGAACAGGAAGACGGCGAGCGCGGAGCCCTGGCCGTTCTCCTGGTAGCGGAACGCCTGGTTGTACATCTCGAGCGCGACGACGTTGGTGTCGAAGTTGCCGTTGGTCATCGTCCGGACGATGTCGAAGACCTTGAGCGTCGCGATCGTGATGGTGACGACCACGACGATCAGCGAGGGCCGGATGCTCGGCAGCGTGACGCGCCAGAACATCTGCCACGGCGTGACCCCGTCGAGGCGGGCGGCTTCGACGATGTCGGACGGGATCGCCTTGATGGCCGCCGACAGGATGACCATCGCGAAGCCGGCCTGGATCCAGACCATCACGACGATCAGCAGGAAGGTGTTCCACGGCGCGTTGTTCAGGAACTGCTGCGGCTCGCCGCCGAGGGTGGTCCAGAGCCAGTTGAGCAGGCCGATCTGGTCGCCGTCGCCGCGGTAGGCGTAGACGAACTTCCAGATGATGCCGGCGCCGACGAACGAGATCGCCATCGGCAGGAAGATCAGCGACTTGGCGACCGCCTCGAACCTGGCGCGGTCGACCATCACCGCGTACAGCAGGCCGACGCCGGTCGCCAGCAGCGGCACCAGGACGACCCAGCCGAGGGTGTTGGTCAGCACCCGGATGATGTCGTTCTCCTGGAAGATCCAGCCGTAGTTGCGCAGCCCCACGAACTCGGTGCTGTCGCCGTTGGACAGCGACAGGATGATCGTGCGGATCGCCGGGACGACCAGGCCGATGAGCAGCAGCAGGAGGGCGGGGATCAGGAACGCGAGGCCGAGCAGGCCCTCGCCGGGCTTGCGCAGGCGCCGACTCGGCGGGGGCGCGGGCCCGTCGGTGGTGCTGACCGAGGCGGCGACGAGGGCCGCCTCCCGGCGCCGGGCGAAGTAGTTGGGCACGACGTCGAGCAGCAGGAGCAGTCCGCCGATGATCACCACAAACGCGATCACGCCGTACAACAACATCGACAGCTTCGGCGCGAAGTCTTCGAACTCCATCCGCCCTCCAGGGATGTGAGCTTGGTACAAACGGGGGGTGAACCGAAGCGGTGGCCGGCCCTTGCGGGCCGGCCACCGTCAGGGGACTACTTGGGCCAGGAGCCCTCGATCTGGTTGAGCACCTCGGTGGTGCTCTTGCCGTTGATCCAGTCGACCATGCCCTTCCAGAACGTCCCGGCGCCGACGGCGGCGGGCATCAGGTCGGAACCGTCGAACCGGAAGACGGCGCTCTTGTCCTGGAGGATCTCCACGGCGAGCTTGTCGATCGGGTTCTCGACGTTGGCGATGTCCAGCTTGTTGTTCGCCGACACCCAGTTGCCGAGCTTGGCGCGGGTGTTGGCGGCCTCGCCGGAAGCCAGGTAGGTCTGCACCTTCTGGACCTCGGGACGGTCTGCGAACGCGACGGTGAACTCGCCACCGCCGAGGACCGGCTTGCCCTTGGCCGGGTCGACCGCGGGCAGGTAGAAGGCGAACGTGTCGCCGTCTTCGCCGACCTTGGTGCCCTCAGGCCACTGGTTGGCGTAGAACGACGCCATCCGGTACATCGCGCACTTGTTGTCGAGGATCGGCGTACCCGCCTCCTGGAACGACGTCGAGGTGATGCTCTTGACGTCGCCGAACCCGCCGTTGACGTACTTCGGGTCCTTCAGGATCTTGCCGACCCGGTCGACCGCCGAGGCGACCTTGGGGTCGTTGAACGGGATGGTGTGCTCGACCCACTGGTCGTAGACGTCGGCGCCCGCGTCGCGGAGCATCACGTCCTCGATCCAGTCGGTGGCCGGCCAACCGGTGGCGTCACCGGACTCGATGCCCGCGCACCAGGGCTTGATGCCCGCGCCCGCGATGGTGTCGCTCAGCGCCATCATCTCGTCCCACGTGGTGGGGACCTTCCAGCCCTTCTCGGCGAAGAGCTTCGGCGAGTACCAGACGAAGGACTTCACGTTGGAGCCGAACGGCGCGCCGTAGAACTTGCCGCCGACGGTCGCGTAGTCCAGCCACTCCTTGGGGTAGTTGGCTTCGGCCATCGTCTTGGTCTCGGCGGAGGCCTCCTTGAGCTTGCCGGCGTCGGCGAAGCGCTTGAGCAGGCCCGGCTGCGGGACGAAGGCGATGTCGGGGGCGTTGCCGCCGTCGACCTTCACCGGCAGCTGCGCCTCGAACTCGCCGCTGCCCTCATATTTGATGGTGATGCCGGTGCAGTCCTCGAACTGGCTCCAGGACTCCTCGAGGAGGTCGGCCTCGGCGTCACGGATGGACGAGTAAATCGAAACGGTCGTGCCGTCATTGCCGGTGTATGCGTCGAAGGCAGCGCACTCTGCCGAGGTGCTGCCGCTGTCGCCGTCACCGCTGTCGCCGCTGCACGCGGCGGCGCTGAGGGCCAGCGCCAGGGTGGTGGCGAGCACGAGGGCCTGGCGAGGTCTGGTGGAGACCGCCATGCCGTCCTCCTTCCTTGCCGACGAATCCCGGGCGGGCTGCCCGGTTGCCGGTGTCGAATGTGGGCGTGCACACATGCAAGCGCTTGCACGGAGGTCCGTCCAGACAGAGGAAGGCACGACGCTGTAACAATCGAGAAACTTACAGAAAGAAATGCACCGTTGTGACCCTGACAAATACGGCATGCCCGCCTGGAAACGCTCCAGGCGGGCATTTGGCCGTGCGGTCAATAGAAGGGTCTAGAAGGTCTCACTGCCGGGACGCAACGCGACGGTGAACGGCGTCTCGCCGTGGCGGCCGCCGGCGCTCGGCGGGGGCGCCTCGAACTCCTCCTCGGTCATCGCCTTGAGCCCGCTGAAGGCCATGCCGATCAGGGCGGCGGAGGTGATCAGGACGATGGGCACGAGCAGTTCCATGGGACTGACGCCCTGTACGTGATGAATGCCCGACTCGTGCAGGCGGACCTGGATGGCGGCCATGCCGGTGTAGTGCATGCCGCACACCGCCACCGCCATCACCCCGGAGGCGATGGCGATCCGGCTCCAACTGCCCACCGTGACGGTGAACCAGAGCGCGACGGTGGCGGCGACCACGGCGACGCCGACGGAGGCGAGGACGATCCGCGGGTTGTAGCTGATGTCGCCGTAGACCCGCACGGCCAGCATGCCCGTGTAGTGCATGCCGACCACGCCCAGGCCGGTCAGCACGCCGCCGCCGATCACCCGCAGGGCCCGGCGCCGGCCGAAGCCGACGATGAACAGCCCGCCGCCGACGGTGACGACCGCCAGCACGAGGCTGGACAGGGTGAGATAGGGATCGAGACGCAGGGGACTGGCGGGCACGGCGAACCCGAGCATCGCCATGAAATGCATCAGCCAGATGCCGGCGCCCCCGATCGCGATCGAGGCGAGCACGAGCCAGCGCGTGCGGCGGGCCCGCTGGCGGGTCGCCCGTGCCCGCGCGGTGCAGACCAGCCCGAGCAGGCAGCCAATGAAGGACAGCAGGTAAGCCGCCACCGGGTTGAACGCGCCATGTGCGAAGTGATGAATCTCGGCCACCCGGCAATCCCCGCACGGGCCCACCGAAAACTAACGCACAGAGTGTCCGGCTAATCACGCGGCGCCGAACACCTGCCGGAACAGCCGAACGCGACCGGGGTCGCCAGCTCGGCCCACCGGTGGGTGGACCGCGCTGACGACCCCGGGCGGGTCGAAGGGATGGGGGTGGGTCGGCCGGCGTTCACCGGCCGGGTTGGTCCGGCGTCAACTGAAGATGCTGACGCCGCCAGGGCCGACCAGCAGGCCGACGATGATCAGCACGATGCCCCACAGGAGCTGCCGCCGGAACAGCGCGAAGATGCCGGCGACGACGAGGATCACTGCGAGGATCCAAAGGAGTGTGTCCATGCAGATCAAATACCCGACGCCGCTGACGGGGAAACGTGTTCGCGCGCGAGGTTGAACACGCTGTACGCCTGTTTGATGACGGGGTGGGCCACGTTGCGCACCCGGACTCCGCCGGGCGTGCGGCCGCGCTCGCTGCCGTGGTGCGCGTGGCCGTGCACCGCGAGGTCGGTCGGCGCCGAGTCGATCGCCTGACCGAGCAGGTACGACCCGAGGAACGGGTAGATCTCCAGCGGCTCGCCGGCCAGCGTGTCGGGCACGGGCGCGTAGTGCGTCAGGGCCACCCGCACGTCACAGTCCAGGTCGCGCAGCGCGGCGCCGAGCCGCTCGGCGACCGTACCCGTGGTGCGCACGAAGGCCTTCATCTCGGGCTCGCCGAACTCGCTCGCGCACCGGCCGGCGAAGCCGCCGCCGAAGCCCTTGACCCCGGCCACGCCCAGCCGCGTCCCGTCGACGTCGACCACGATGCTGTCGCCTTCGAGCACGGTGATGCCGGCGTCGGTCAGCGCGGCGAGCACGCCCGGCACCTCGTCGCAGTGGTGGTCGTGGTTGCCGAGCACGGCGATCACGGGTACGCCCAACCCGCCGAACTCGGTGGCCACGCACTTGGCCTCCGCCTCGGTGCCGTGCCGGGTCAGGTCGCCGGCGAGCAGCAGCACGTCGGCCCGGTCCGGCAGTTCCTCCAGCGCCGGCCGGAACCGGCCCAGCACGTCGCGGTCGATGTGCACGTCTCCGACGGCAGCGATCCTGATCACGCGAGCTCCTCCGCCTCGGTCGGCGCGGCCGCCCGGGTCACCCCGATGTCGGCCGTGATCTCGATGCCCGGGAACCGTTCGTGCACGAGGCGCACGATCTCGTCGCGGCGGTGGGGGCTCTCCACCTCGCCGCACAGCACCAAACCGGCGCCGGCGCGGACGACGGAGATGCCCTGTTCGGCGATCCCGAGGTCCTCGGCCAGCGCGCGCTGCACCTCGGCCTCCGTGTAGTCGTTCATGAGTCCCTCCGGTAACCGGGGTAGGGGACGACGTCGAGCCGGTCGAGCAGCACCAGGAACGCCTCCGCGTAGGGGGACTGTGCGGTCTCCTTGCGTACGCGGTCCCAGTCGATCTGCTCGCGCAGGGACCGGGCCAGCGGCAGGCCGCGGGCGAAGTCGCAGTAGTGCTGGGAGAAGCTGAGCAGCTTGTGCACCATCAGCCCGGTCGCCGAGAGCACCGGCATCTGGATGGCGTCGACGGTGCGGGTCACCGTGTCGCCGAACGTCTCGTCGGTCACCGGGCTCTCGATCGGCCGGTGGATCAGGTCGACCAGGTGGCCGTCCTCGTCGTAGACCTTGACCAGCCAGTCCTCCGGCGGCCGCTCCGCGTTGAAGCCGGCCTCCACCAGCGCGGCGAGTGCCCGCTCGGCGTCCTCCTCCTTGATCAGGAAGTCGACGTCGTGGTCGCTGGAGTGGCCGCCGTGCGCGTACACGGCGAAGCTCCCGGCCAGCGCGAACGGTATCTCCGACTGCTTGAGGACGGCGGCGACCCGCTTGAGGGTCAGCAGCAGCGAAGCGTCCCCGTTCGATGCCATATCGGCTCTCCCGTCGTGTCAGGAAACATCCCCGTACCCGTGGGTCCGGGGCCTCACACCTTTAACGAGGGTGATTCCGCCCAGTTCATCCCGTTAATACGCCCGGTGGGCCCGCGACCGCTACCGTTGTCCGGCATGGCGGGAGACAGGCGGCTGCGCACGGTCGCGCTGGTGGGCATCGACGGGTCCGGCAAGACCACCCAGGCCAACCGGGTGGCCGTCGTGCTCGCCGACGCCGGTGTGCCGGCGGTCTACCGGCAGAACGCCGGCGGCCGGGCCTGGTTCGGGCACTTCGCGCGGCGGTTCGGGCGGCCCGACGGCCCCAGCCTGGTCGGTCGCGTCGGGATGCTCTGGGTCGAGTCCGTGCTGCGCTGGCTCTCGATCGCCCGCACCCAGTTGCGCACGGCGGTCGGGGCGGACATCGCGGTGATGGACCGGCATGCCGTCTGCCAGTACGTCAGCATCCGGGCGCACGCCGGCGGCCGGGGCGAGCGGTTGGCCCGGTTCTGCTACGGCCGGCTCCGCGCGCCGGACGTCACCGTGCTGCTGGCCATCGACCCGCGTGACGCGTACCGGCGGATCGAGGCCCGGGGCACCGACCACGAGAGCCTGGAATACCTCGCGGCGGCCGACGCGGCGTACCGGTCACTGCCCGAGTCGCCCGGCTTCGTCGTCGTCGACGCGGGCGGTGCGCCCGACGAGGTGACCAGCGCGGTGCTGGCCGTGCTGCGCCCGTGGCTGCCGCCGGTGCATCTCCCGCCGGACCTGGAGCGGCCTATGCCCGCCCGTACACCGGAACCGCGGCCCCGCTCGTCGGCGCCGACTCGTCACTCGCCAGGAACTTGATCACGCCGGCGATCTCGGCTGGCTGCACCCATTTGCTGAAGTCGGCGTCGGGCTGGTCGCGCCGGTTCTGCGGCGTGTCGATGACGCTGGGCAGCACGGCGTTGCAGCGCACCCCCCGCTGCCGGTAGTCGGCGGCGACCCCGTTGGAGAACGCGAGCACGGCCGCCTTCGACAACGCGTACGCGCTGCCGGTCGCGAACGGTGCGAGCGCCGCCCGGGCGGACATGCAGACCACCGCGCCGCCCTCGCGGAGCAGGTGTGGCAGCGCGGCGGAGGTGAGCAGGAAGGTCGGCCGCACGTTGACCGCCAGCAGGCGCTCGACCTCCTCGACGGGCGTCTCGTGCACGAGCGTGCCGCCGCCGTAGCCGCCGACCAGGTTGACCACCGCGCGCAGCGGCGCGTCCGGATCGGCCGTCGCCGCCGCGACCGCGGCGGACACGGCGGCCGGGTCGGTGAGGTCGGTCGCCACCTCGACCACCTCGGGGCGGCCGGTGGCCATGGGCCGGCGGACCGGGGCGACCACCTGCCAGCCGGCGTTGACGAACTCCTCGACGACGGCGCCGCCGAGCCCGCCGTGCGCACCGGAGACCAGCACGGTTCGACCTGTCATGGCCTCACCGTAACCGTTCCGCTGTCAGTGAAAGCCCCTGTGCAAGCACGCCACGCAGTGCGGATGATCGGGCGATGCGACTACTCGTACTCGGTGGAACCGCCTTCCTCGGCCGGGCCGTGGCCCGGACAGCGCTCGCCGCCGGCCATGACGTGACCTGCCTGGCCCGCGGCGAGTCCGGTGCCGCGCTGGATGGCGTGCGGTTCGTCACCGGTGACCGCGACCGGCCCGACGGACTGTCCGCAGTGGATGGTGAGACGTTCGACGCGGTGGTCGACGTGACCCTGCGGCCCAGCCACGCCCGGCACGCGGCGGCCGCACTGGCCGGGCGGGTCGGCCACTACACGTTCGTGTCGACCTGCAACGTCTACCCCGACGACGCCACGCCGGGGCAGCGCGCCGACACCGCCAAGCTGCACGACCCGGCGCCGCCCGAGGTCGACAACCCGCGGGACGGCCAGATGGAGATGTACGGGCCGTGCAAGGTGAGCTGCGAGAACGCGATCCGCGACGGCATCGGCGCCGACCGGGTGTTCCTCCTCCGGGCCGGCCTCATCGTCGGGCCCGAGGACCGCAGCGACCGCTTCCCCTACTGGGTGGCGCGGATGCGCCGCGGTGGCGAGGTGCTGGCACCGGGCTCGCCGGACGACCTGGTGTCGTTCGTGGACGTCGACGACCTCGCCGACTGGGTGCTGCTGGCCGGCCGGACGAGGCTCGCGGGAGCGTACGACGGGATGGGCCCGGCGATGCCACGGTCGCGGTTCCTCGGCGAGCTGCGCGCCGCGCTCGCTCCGCCCGGCACCACACTGACCTGGGTCGACCAGGAGTTCCTGGTCGAGCAGGACGTGCGGCCCTGGTCGGGCGACCGGGCCCTGCCGCTGTGGCTGCCGTTGCCCGAATACGCCGGGTTCATGACCAGGGACGTGACCCGCTCGGTGGAGGCCGGTCTGCCGGCGCGTCCGATTGCCGACACGGCCCTGCGTACCGCCCACTGGATGGAGTCCGCGCCGCAAGACGTCAAGGCTGGCGGGTTGGCCGCCGAAGACGAGGCGTTCGTCCTGCGGGAGTGGCACGCACGGTCGGCCTGACCGCGCGCCGTGGGTAGTTGACGCCGCTCGGCGCGTGAAAGTAAGTTTCATGCGTGGCGAAGACAGCGAAGGTTTCTGCGATGCCCGAAGCGGGCCTGATCGTTCAGATCAGCGGGTTGCTCCCGGCGCTGTCTCCGGCCGAGCAGCGGGTCGCCCGGCTGGTGGTGGCCGATCCGGCCGACGCGGCCCGGCGGACCATCACCGACCTGGCGACGGCGGCCGAGACCTCGGAGGCGACGGTCATCCGGTTCTGCCGGTCCGTCGGCCTCGAAGGCTACCCCCAGCTGCGGATCCGGCTCGCCGCCGAAGCCGCGCGGCGCGTCGAGCCGGTCGACGCCCGGGTGGTCGGCGGCGACATCCCGCCCGGCGCCGACTTCGCGCAGATCATCGCCACGATCGCGTTCAACGACGCGCGTGCCGTCGAGGAGACCGCGCAGCAGCTCGACCCCGAGGTCTGCGAGGCGGTCGTCGAGGCGCTCAACGCGGCCAGCCGGATCGAGATCTACGGCGCCGGCGCCAGCGGCTTCGTCGCGTCCGACTTCCAGCAGAAGCTGCACCGCATCGGCCGCACCGCGTACTACTGGCCCGACGTGCACTCGGCGCTGACCTCGGCGGCGCTGCTCGGCCGCGGTGACGTCGCGATCGGCATCTCGCACACCGGCACCACCGGCGACGTGCTCGACGTGCTCGAGGTGGCCCGGTCCCGGGGTGCGACGACGGTCGCGCTGACCAACTTCCCGCGGTCGCCGATCGCCGACGTCGCCGACCACGTGCTGACCACCGCCGCCCGCGAGACCACCTACCGTTCCGGCGCCACCGCCAGCCGGTTGGCCCAGCTCACCGTCGTCGACTGCCTCTTCGTCGGGGTCGCGGCGCGCAACCGCGCGAAGGCCAGAAAGGCGTTGGAGGTCACCGCGGAGGCGGTGCGGTCCCGCCGGGTCACGCGGCGGCGCGGGTGAGCGGACCCGAGGTGGTCCGCGTCGCGGCGCCGACCGAACGCCGCAACCCGGCGTCGTACGACCTCGACCTGCTGCCGACGCGAGACGTGCTGCGACTGATCAACGACGCCGACCGGACCGTGCCCGGCGCGGTCGCCGAGGTGCTCGACGCGGTCGTCGTCGCCGTCGACCTGGCGGTCGAGGCGCTGCGGGCGGGTCGCCGGGTGCACTACTTCGGCGCCGGCACGTCGGGTCGGGTCGGCGTGGTCGACGCCGCCGAGATCCCGCCGACCTTCGGGTCGCCGGTCGACTGGTTCTGCCCGCACCTGGCCGGTGGGCAGGATGCGATGTTCGGCGCGATCGAGGACGCCGAGGACGACAGCGACGCGGGTACGCGGGAAGCGCGCACCTGCGTGCGACCGGCGGACCTGGTGATCGGGCTTGCCGCCTCCGGGCGTACGCCCTATGTGCTCGGTGCGTTGCGCGAGGCCCGTGCGCTGGGTGCGCGCACCGCGCTGGTCGCGGCCGACCCGCATGCCGCCGCCCGCGCCGACGTCGACCTGTTCATCGGTCTCGACACCGGCCCCGAGGTGGTCACCGGCTCGACCCGGATGAAAGCCGCGAGTGCCCAGAAACTGGTGCTGCACGCCTTCTCGACGACCGTGATGGTGCGGCTCGGCCGGGTCTACTCGAACCTCATGATCGACCTGTCGGCGACCAACGCGAAGCTCCGCGGCCGGATGATCTCCATCCTGATGGAGGCCACCGGTTGTCCGGAAGCCGACTGCACGCGCGCGCTGACCGCCGCCGACGGCGATTTGAAGATCGCACTGGTGTCTCTCGTCTCAGGAGCCCCGGTCGGGGAAGCCCGCGCCGCCCTCGCGCGTTCACACCAACAGGTACGGGAAGCACTCTCGCTTCTTGCCTGAGGTTGGTTCCGCAGTGAACCGTGGCGCTCTGTGGTGCGTTTCACTACACAGTGATGCGGATCCCATCGGAGCAGTGGTCTACGTCGCTGCGGAAGAACAGCCGGAAATGGTGTGATAAATAGGGCGCGCGGATGAGCCAACGGCGGCAGGCCCGCGACCCGATCTTCAGACCCTGAGAGCTAGCCGAGTGAATATGACACTCACTCTCAGGAACCACTCAGGCATTCGTGACAGTTTCGACTCGCAAGACGGAATCCCCGGAGCGTCTCAACTGTTGTGTAGGTGTCAGCACTGATGGGGCACCTCGCGGGTTACCGGGGAGGGGCAGGTCGGTGTGAAGCACGAGAACGTTGGGGTTACCGAGGGGACAGTGGGCAACGTGGAGAACAACATCGTGATGCGCACGGACGAGGTCGCCGAAGAGCGCGACCTGGTCGGCGTCTACCTGCACGAGATCTCCCGGACGCCGTTGCTGGACGCGGCCCGGGAGGTGGAGCTCTCCAAGTCGATCGAGGCCGGCCTCTACGCGGAACACCTTCTCGACGAGGACAAGGTTCCCTCCGGAGTCGAGCGCGAAGAGCTCAAGACGCTGGTGGTCGAGGGTGACCGGGCCAAGGACCTGTTCATCCGCGCCAACCTGCGGCTGGTCGTGTCGATCGCACGGCGCTACGTGCGGTCCGGCATGCCGATGCTCGACCTGATCCAGGAAGGCAACACCGGCCTGGTGCGGGCCGTCGAGAAGTTCGACTACGAGCGCGGCTTCAAGTTCTCCACGTACGCGACGTGGTGGATCCGGCAGGCGATCAGCCGGGCCATCGCCCAGCAGGAGCGCACCGTGCGACTGCCGGTGCACCTGGTCGAAGACGTCAACCGCATGCGCAACGTGGCCCGCCAGCTCACCCGTGAGCTCGGTTCCGACCCGGAGCCGGAGCAGATCGCGAACGCCCTGGGCGTGCCGGTCGAGCGGGTGCACGAGCTGGTCCGCTGGTCCCAGGACACGGTCTCCCTGGACACTCCGGTCGGCGACGACGGCGACACCAACCTCGGCGACCTGGTCGCCGACAACGACGCTCCGTCCCCGGAAGACGTGGTGCTCTCGACGCTCGAGCGGCAGCGCATCGAGAGCCTGCTCAACCACCTCGACGACCGGTCGGCCGGCATCATGCGGGCGCGGTACGGCCTCGAGGACGGGCGCGAGCACTCGCTGACCGAGGTGGCGTCGCGGTTCTCGCTCTCCCGTGAGCGGATCCGCCAGCTCGAGATCCAGGCGCTGGGCCGGCTCCGTGAGCTCGCCCGGGCCGAGGGTCTGCAGGCCGCGTAACAACCGCATACGTCGACGGCCGGTGTTCCCCTCGGGGACGCCGGCCGTTTTCGTGGCCTCGTGGGGTCGATCACTGTTGGTGTGTGCTGGGTCGGCCCGCCTGGAAAGTGTCGTACCCATGCGGGAGGTTGGTCCCATGACACCTACCGTGGTTCATCGGGCGGTCCTGCCGGCCGCCCAGCCTTACGAGTTCGCGCTCAGCGTCCGGGCCCTCGAGGGGTTCACGCCGATGGCGGGCGACCATCGCGTCGCCGACGGCGTCGTGCGCCGCGCGTTCGCCCATCCCGACGTCACCAAGGCCGCCGCGGGGGCGGCCGTGGTGGCCGAGGTCGGGGAAGCCTCTTCCGGCGGCGTGCGCTTGGCGGTCTTCGCTTCGTCGCGGCTGTCGTCGGGCGAGGCCGCCGCTGTGGAGCGCACCGTCTCCGATTGGCTCGGTCTCCGCGACGACCTGCGTGGCTTCCACGCCGTGGCCGACGCCGACCCGGCGATGGCGCCGCTGCTGCGAGTCGCCCGCGGGCTGCACCAGGTCCGCTTCCCCTCGCTGGCCGAGGCGACCGTCTACTTCACCCTCACCCAGCGCAGCACCCAGTGGTTCGCCGGCGCCCGGCGCCGACGCATGGCGGCCGACCTCGGCCCGTCCCTGGTCGTCGACGACGTGGTCTACCGGGCGTTCCCCGCGTTGGAGGTGGTCGCCGCCCTGCCGGAGGACCGCCTGCTGGCCTACACGGGCAACCCGCAGCGGGCCAGCCGCGTCCGCGAGGTGGCCGCCGGCGTCGCTCAGCTCGGCGAGGGATGGCTGCGGTCCGCGCCCTACTGCGCCGCCCGCACGGCCCTGCTGGCCCTGCCCGGCGTCGGCACCTTCACGGCCGAGGCGCTACTCCTGCGCGGCCTGGGTCGGGCCGACGAGGTCCCGCTGGAGATGCGCCAGTTCCGCCTGGCCGCCGAGCAGCTCTACGGCACCCCGGCACCGAGCCCGGCCGACCTACGCGCCCGCTACGGCCGGCACATCGGCTGGTGGTCCTACGTGACCCGCACGGCGCTTACCTGGGCTGACACCCCGGTCCCGGCGTCGGTCTAAGGCGACCGACGTGTTCCGGCACGCTTGGCGGGTGCCGGAACACGTCGGGTTCGTGTACCGGGTCAGCGCACCCGGCCGTAGCCGTAGGGCGTCATCATGTCGACCGACGCCAGCTTCACCGACTCGCCGAACGTGGGAGCGTGGATGACCTGACCACCACCGACATACAGAGCCACGTGGCCCAGGCCTGAATAGAAGACCAGGTCTCCGGCGGCCAGCTGACTTCGGGAGATGTGGGCGACCGTGTCCCACTGCATCGCCGCGTTGTGTGGCAGCGACTTGCCCGCCGCCTTCCAGGCGGCCAGCGTCAACCCCGAACAGTCGTAACCGTCGGGTCCCTCGGCCGCCCAGACATACGGGGTGCCGATGGCGTTGTACGCGTACCGGACCGCGACGCCGGCCTTGCCGGACACCGACGGAATCTTGCCGGTGTAGGCGGACCCGCCCGACGTCGACGAGCCGTAGGCCTGCTTGCGCAGGTCGTACAGCTTGTCCAGGTCGGCCTGGATCTTCTTCTTGCGGGCCTGCAGCTCCTTGGCCTGCGCGTCCTGCTGGGCCCGCACCGTGGCCAGCCGTTGCTGGTCGGCGGTCAGCTGCTCGCGGGTCTCCTGGAACGTGTCGATCGAGGTCTGGCGTTCCCGGGCCAACGAGTCCAGCGCCGCCATCCGCGACAACAGCCCGTCACTGTCGCCCAGCAGCGCTGTCGCGGTGCCCAACCGGCCCGACTGGTAGGCCGCCACGGCGATGTCACCGACATCGGCCTGGGCCTCGTCGAGCTTCTTCTGCAGCGGGGCGAGGCGGTAGGCCACCTTGCCCGCCTGGGTCTTCGTCGCCTTGGTTTCCTCGTTGAGCTTGTTGTAGGCCTCGACGACCTTCTCCAGCTCGGCAGACGACTTGTTGATTTTGGTGGTGAGCTCGCTGGCCGACGGTTCGGCCGACGCGGCGCCAGCAGGCACAGCGACGACGACCGCCATCGCGACCAGCACGAGCGCACGCAGCGACATCCGTGCTGACGACAAAGGCAGACCCTTCTCCCGCGGCCGCCTACCGGGTTAGCTGACGGATTCGGACGAGAAGGACGCCCTACCGCGCGAACCGCGCGGATTCACCCCAGTGCTCGGTTGGGTCCCCGATTCGCCTACCTGGCCCGGGTCGTCGTGGCGCCCGGGGGACGGGCGCGGCGCGGGCCGGCGATTCGGCGGCACCGGCGCGGTGCCACCCGGGGGGATGGCTGAGGACCACACCGACCGACCCACCGTAACCCCGTGCCCCACCAGCACAACCCCAGCGCGGGCGAACTGCGCCTATTCGGCTGAATGGTCCGCGCCGAATGCGGGACACCTCACAGGTGACCCGCAAAGAAACTTCAGTGGCAGTGCAAAATCCGCGAAGCGGCCCTAGCCCCGGGTGGTGACCACGTAGTTAAATGTGTCCACCTTGTGATCCACGCCACACTGACCACATAAGCGGGGCGCCCGCCGTGCTGCGAGTCAGAAATCTAGAGGTCGTCTACGACGACGTGATGCTTGTGCTGCGCGGTGTCTCCCTCGACCTGCCGAGCGGCGCCATCGTCGCCCTGCTCGGTGCCAACGGCGCGGGCAAGACGACCTTGCTGCGGGCCCTGACCGGGCTGCTCGACGTGCACGACGGCGCCGTCACGAAGGGCTCGGTCACCCTCGACGACCAACAGGTCCACGGCCTGCGGCCGGCCGCCATCGTGCGGCGGGGCGTCAGCCAGGTGATGGAAGGGCGCCGGATCTTCGCCGAGCTCAGCGTGGAGGACAACCTCCGCGTCGGCGGCCACACCAACGCGGGCGCGGTCGGCGACCGGCTCGACCACGTCTACGGCCTGTTCCCGGTGCTCAAGGAGCGGCGCCGGAAGACGGCCGGCTACCTGTCCGGGGGTGAGCAGCAGATGCTCGCGATGGGGCGGGCGCTGATGGCCGAGCCGCGCTACCTGTTGCTCGACGAGCCGAGCCTCGGGCTCGCGCCGCGCCTGGTCGACCAGGTCCGCGAGATCATCGTCGAGATCAACCGCCTGGGCACGGCCGTGCTGCTGGTCGAGCAGAACGCGGCGATGGCCCTGAGCATCGCCAGCCACGGCTACGTGCTGGAGACCGGCAAGGTGGTGCTCGACAAGCCGGCCGACCGCCTGCTCGCCGACGACGACGTGCGCGAGTTCTACCTGGGCCTCGGCGCCGCCGACACGGGCGCCGCCCGCCGCTCCTTCCGCGACGTCAAGCACTACAAGAGGCGCAAGCGGTGGTTGTCATGAGCGAGGAGATCCTGGTCTTCGACGACGTCCGGTTGAGCTTCGCCGGGGTCAAGGCGATCGACGGGATCAGCTTCACCGTTGGCGCCCGCGAGCTGTTCGCCATCATCGGGCCCAACGGCGCCGGCAAGACCTCGATCTTCAACGTGCTCTCGGGTGTCTACCGCCCGCAGCACGGCCGGGTGGTCTTCGACGGCGCCGACCTGATCGGTCGCCGGCCGCACCAGATCGCCGCCCGCGGCATGGCGCGCACTTTCCAGAACGTCGAGCTCTTCGCGAACCTCACCGTCCTCGACAACCTGATGCTGGGCCGGCACCACCACATCGGGTACGGGACGCTGGCCGCCCTGGCCTGGCTGGGTCGCGCCCGCCGGGCCGAGGTCGCCGCCCGCGCCAAGGTCGAGGACATCATCGACTTCCTCGAGCTCGAACAGTGGCGGCGGCTGCCGGTCGGCCTGCTGCCCTACGGCGTCCAGAAGCGCGTCGAGCTCGGTCGCGCCCTCGCCATGGAGCCCAAGCTGCTCCTCCTCGACGAGCCGGTCGGCGGCATGAACGTCGAGGAGACCGAGGACATGGCCCGCTACATCCTCGACATCCGCGACGAGCTGGACATCCCGATCGTGCTGGTCGAGCACGACATGGGCCTGGTGATGGACCTCGCCGACCGGGTGATGGTGGTCGACTTCGGCCGCCCGGTCGCCACCGGCATCCCCGCCGAGATCCAGCACGACCCCGACGTGATCCGCGCCTATCTGGGGGAGGTGGAACGGGCATGACGCTGGCGCCGGCCCGCACCGACACGGTGACCACGATCGCGTCCCGGATCCGCGACCGGGCGGCGGCGACGCCGCACGGCGTCGCGATGCGCGAGAAACACCACGGCATCTGGCGGCAGTACTCGTGGTCCGACTACTGGGACCAAGCCCTGACCGTGGCGCACGGCCTGCTCGCCCTCGGCGTCGAGCCCGGCGACCGGGTCGCGGTGCACGCCGACAACCGGCCCGAGTGGCTGTTCACCGACGTGGCCACGGTCGCGGTGCGGGCGATGACGGTCGGCCTCTATCCGACGAACCCGGCGCCCGAGGTCGGCTACCTGCTGTCCCACTCCGGCGCCAAGGTGCTGGTCGCCGAGGACCAGGAGCAGGTCGACAAGGCGCTCGAGGTGATCGGTGACTGCCCCGACCTGGAGCGGGTGGTCTACCTGGAGCCCCGCGGCATCCGCCACCGCTACGACCACCCGGCCCTGCTCGCCTGGGACGACCTGCTGGCGCTCGGGCGCGAGCACCGGTCCGCGCACGCCGACGCCGTCGCCGACCTGATGGCCACCGCGACCCCCGACGACATCGCCACGCTGATCTACACCTCGGGCACCACCGGCCCGCCGAAGGGCGCGATGCTCTCGGTGGCCAATGTGGACTTCGCGGTGCGCACGATCAGCCGGGGCCGGGGTTTCGCCGGCTCACCGCCGGGGCCGGGCGACCTGTCGGTCTCCTACCTTCCGCTGTGCCACGTCGCCGAGCGGATCTTCACGATCTGGTTCAACGCCGGCGCCGGCATCCAGGTCAACTTCGCCGAGTCGATCGCCACCGTGCAGGCCAACCTGCGCGAGGTGCAGCCGACGATCCTGTTCGGTGTTCCCCGGATCTGGGAGAAGATGCTGGCCACGGTGCAGATCAAGCTGGCCAACGCGTCGCCGCTCAAGCGGCTCAACGCCCGGCTCTGGCTGCGGGTGGCCGACCGGATCGGCGCCACGCTCGTGCGCACCGGCGGGGTGCACACCACGGGGACCCGGCTGGCGTACGCGGTCGGCTGGCTCTTCTTCTATCGGGCCCTGCGCGAACGCGTCGGCATCGGCCGGGTCCGGTTCGCGGCCTCGGGCGCCGCCCCGATCGCACCCGACGTGCTGCGCTTCTTCATGGGCATCGGCGTGCCGATGTACGAGGTCTACGGCATGACCGAGAGCTCGGCGATCGCGACCGGCAACCGGCCCAGGCGGGTCCGCCTCGGCACGGTCGGCGAGCCCGAGGAAGACGTGGAGCTGCGCCTGGACCCGGCCACCGGCGAGATCGAGCTCCGGCACGCCGGCGTGTTCGTCGGCTACTTCAACGACCCGGCGGCCACCGCGCGGGCGAAGACCGCGGACGGCTGGCTGCGCACCGGCGACGTGGGGGAGTGGGACGGCCCCGACCATCTGCGGATCACGGACCGCGCCAAGGACATCATGATCACGTCGGGCGGCAAGAACATCGCACCGAGCGAGATCGAGAACGCGCTCAAGGCCTCGCCGTACGTCAAAGAGGCGATCCTGGTCGGCGACCGCCGGCCGTTCCTCGGCGCGCTGATCGGCATCGAGTGGGACACCGTCGGCGAGTGGGCGCAGCGTCGGGGGATCGGCTACACCACCTATCGCGACCTGTCCGACAAGCCGGAGGTACGCGCGCTGGTGCAGTCGGTGGTCGACGACGTCAACCGCCGGCACGCGCCGGTCGAGCAGGTGCGCGAGTTCCGCATGCTGCCCAAGGAGCTCGACCACGAGGACGGCGAGCTGACCGCGACCCAGAAGGTCCGCCGCTCGGCGGTAGCCGACCTGTTCGGCGACCTGGTCGAGGACCTCTACACCGCCCGAGTCAAGACATGATTGCTCTGCTCGAGGGGATAGTCCGGGGGCTGGGCGTCGGCAGCGTCTACGCGTTGCTGGCGCTCGGTTTCGTCATCATCTACAAGGCGACCCGGGTGATCAGCTTCGCCCAGCCCGCCCTGATGCTCGCCGGTGTCGTGCTGGTCAGCCACCTGGCCGGCCCGCTCGGGTTCTGGGTCGCCCTGCCGGTGGCCGCGCTGCTGACCGCCGTGCTGGCGTTGGGCATCGAGCGCGGCGCGGTGCGCCCGATGGTCGGCCGCCCGGCGTTCGTCGTCGCGATCATCACGCTCGGCGTCGACGTCGCCATCCGCGTGGTGGTCAACATCTTCATCGGCCTCGACGTGCGCAACGTGCACGACCCCTGGGGCCTCGACAGCTGGCAGCTCGGCTCGCTCCAGGTGCAGCAGCGGCACGTCGCCGCCTTCCTGGCCACGGCACTGCTGGTCGCCGCGCTGTTCGCGTTCTTCCGGTTCACCCGGATGGGCCTGGCCATGCGCGCCGCCGCCGACGACCAGGAAGCGGCGCTGGCCCAAGGGGTCTCGGTCGGCGCGGTGTTCGCCCTGAGCTGGGCGCTGGCCGGCGCGCTGGCGGCGGTGGGCGGCACGTTCGCGACCGCGGGCGTCAGCTTCGACGGCAACCTCTGGCTCACCGCGCTCGTCGCGCTTCCGGTGATCATCCTCGGCGGGCTGGACTCGCTGCCCGGCGCCGTGCTCGGCGGGCTGGCGGTCGGCGTCGCGCAGGAGCTGGTCGCCACGTACCAGAACGACCTGCCGTGGCTCGGTGGCAACGTCTCGGTGATCACGCCGTACGTGCTCATGCTGCTGGTCCTGCTCGTCCGCCCCTACGGGCTCTTCGGCACGCGGGAGGTCGAGCGCGTATGACCGTCGCCACCAAGGCTCCGCGCGGCCGGCCGCTGCTGTTCACCTCGTACCCCAGCGAGATGAGCCTGTTCCCGACGACCACCCGCAAGGTGGCGTTCGGCGTGCTGCTCGCGGTGACCGCGCTCCTGCCCTTCCTGCTGGCCGACGCCGAGCTGCAACTGCTCGCGACCTGCTGCATCGCCGCGATCGGCGCGATCGGGCTGGGCCTCGTGACCGGGTACGCCGGCCAGGTCTCCCTCGGGCACGCCTTCTTCCTCGGCATCGGCGCGTACACGGCGTCGGTGATCAGCGGTGACCCCGACGGCCGCACCGTCGGCTACGGCGTCACCAACATCCTCGTCTGGCTGCCCGCCGCGGGCCTGGTCGCCGGGCTGTTCGGCGTCATCGTGGCACCGCTGGCCACCCGGCTGCGCGGCCTCTACCTGGCGATCGTCACGCTGGGCCTGGTCTTCATCGGCCAGCACGTCTTCAACGAGTGGGCCAGCGTCACCGGCGGCGTCGGCGTGGGCCGGCCCGCACCCACGTTGGAGATCTTCGGCTATTCGCTGTTCACCACCAGCGCCTCGGTCACCCGCGACCAGAAGCTGTTCTGGCTGATGGCCGCGCTGCTGCTGGTGTTCGCGCTGGCGGCACGCAACCTGGCCCGGTCGCGGGTCGGCCGGGCGTTCACGGCGATCCGCGACCGCGACATCGCGGCCGGCGTGATCGGCGTCAACCTGGCCCGCTACAAGACGATCGCGTTCGCGGTCTCGTCCTTCTACGCCGGCTGCGCGGGCGCGCTGCTGTTCACGGTGACGGGCTACATCGAGCCGACGTCGTTCAGCCTGCTGCTGTCGGTCCAGTACATCGCGATGGTGTTGATCGGCGGTGCCGGCACCATCTCCGGTGCGATCGCGGGGGCGTTCTTCATCACCCTGCTGCCCCGGATCATCCGCGAGCTGCAGGCGTTTCTCCCGTTCATCAGCACGGACGCCAACGAGGTGCCCAACGTGCTCCAGGTCGAGTCGATCCTCTACGGCGTCCTGATCATCGTGTTCCTGATTTTCGAACCGCGCGGGCTCTTCGGCCTGTGGGTCCGTGCGCGCAACTACTGGAAGTCCTGGCCCTTCTCCTACTAAGAGGTGCGCATGAAGCGACTGGCATCCGGTGCCGTGGTCGTCCTCCTCGCGGTCGCCCTCGGCGGCTGCCGTGGCAGCGATGCGGAGACCGAGGAGTCCGGCATCAAAACCGACGTCGGTGTGACGTCCGAGCCTTGCCCCGAAGCCGTCAACAAAGACAAGGGCTGCATCTACCTCGGCATCCTGTCGGACCTGACCGAGGGCCCGTTCCGGGCGCTGGCGGTCCCGATCACCGACGCGCAGAAGGCGTTCTGGAAGCGCGTCAACACGAACGGCGGCATCGGCGACTACGAGGTCGACGTCACCAAATACATCCGCGACAACAAATACAACCCGCAGGTGACCAACCAGGTGTACCAGGAGATCAAGCCGAACATCCTGGCGCTGGCGCAGACCCTGGGGTCGCCGACCACCGCGGCCATCCTGCCCGACATGAAGTCGAACAACGTGGTCGGTTCGCCGGCCGCGTGGACCTCGGCGTACGCGTTCGAAGACGTGATCATCGAGTCCGGTGCCAACTACTGCATCGAGTCGATGAACGCGCTCGACTACGCCAACGAGGTTTACCAGCCGAAGAAGGTCATGGCCGTGCACCTGGCCGGTGACTACGGCGACGACGCGGCGGCCGGCGCCAAGCTCGCGTCGGAGAAGCTCGGCTTCGAGTTCGCCAACGTGAAGACCGACAGCGGCACCGACAAGCAGGCCGGCGCGATCGGGGCGATCCTTTCGCAGCAGCCCGACGTCGTGATCCTGACGACGGGCCCGGCCGACGCGGCCGCGGTCATCGGCGGTGCGGCGGCCCGGGGCTTCAAGGGCCGCTTCATCGGTACGAGCCCGACCTGGAACCCGGCCCTGCTGCAGAGCCCGGCCGGTCCGGCGCTGACCGCGCTCTACGAGCAGAGCGGGCCGTGGGGTTCGTGGGGCACCGACTCGCCGGGCCACAAGGCCATGCGGGACGCGCTGCCGGGCAAGACGCCCTCCGACGGCTACACGTCCGGCTGGGTCTGGTCGTACCCGATGAAGGCCGCCCTGGAGAAGGCGAACGCCAACGGTGACCTGACCCGGGCGGGCGTGCTGGCCGCCGTCAAGCAGCTCAACTCGGTCGACTACGAGGGCATGCTGCCGACGGGTGCCGGCAACTACGCCGGAGGCGCGTCAGGGACGTTCCGCCAGACGCAGATCTCCAAGGTGGACGCGGCGGCGCCGACCGGCGTCACCCCGGTCCGCCCGCTCTTCGAGGGTCCGACCGCGAAGGCGTTCACTCTCGACAAGCCCTGCTTCGAACAGCTCTGAGGATCCATCCGGCGGCCGCCGTGTCCCGCGGGCACGGCGGCCGCTTTGTCGCAATTTTCGGGTCCCACCCACGGGAGTGACGGTGCATACCGCGCCCAACCTGGGTAAATACCCGGCTACACCGCCGCCAGCGGCATCCCGAAGTGCCAGGTGGCCGATTGCGGCACTTCCCTCAACTAGCTTGCGTTTCGCACAATGGCAGTAGAGCTTTTCCGCCGCTCATCGGGCGGGCTCTCCGCGGATCAACGCGACCTGCCTTCGCTTCTCTGGAGGGCCGATCGGGAACGGCACGTCACAGCACAGCCCGCACCACGGAGCTGCTGGAGGCACCCCGTGAACGCAACCCGCCCGCAACCCATCACCTCGGCCAGCCCACCGCCGACACCGCTCTACCGGCAGCCCGGCATCCTCGTCACGAGCGAGGCCTTCGTGGTGGCCGGCCGGCGGTTCCCGGTGCGCGACCTGTCCAACCTGCGCACCGCGCGCGGCCCGCACGACCGCCTCACCATGCGGTCGGTCCTGGTCACCGGCGCGGTCCTGGGCAGCGTCGGCATCGCCATGAGCTTCAGCGGCGCGACCCTGAGCCCGACGGTGTTCCTCCTGCTGGGCGCGGCGGCGTTCGTGCCGATCGCCCTGGTCTCCTTCCGCCACCGGATGCGCCCGCGGGCCTACGAGCTCTGGGGCGACTACCGCGGCATGACGGTGCTGCTGTTCAGCTCAGACGAAGAGCGCGAATACGGCCAGGTAACCAGAGCCCTGCTCCGCGCCCAGGAGGTCTACCGCATGGGCGGCATGGCCTCACCGCCCCTGGTCAACGTCTACCCGTGGTAAACGACTTTCCCGAATAGAGCGCTCGCACGGCGGGCGGGCGCGGGTCGCCGGCGAACTCCCTAGGGTTCGCCGGCGACCTTTCTTTATTGGTTGTCTTGAGTACCCTGCGTGCATGCGGGACTCCTCACCGCTCACCTACGCGGGTGCACTCCAGATCATCCACGGCCGCCAACACCGCATCCTCCGCCTCCTCGACCGGCTCGCCGATGCGGGACTGCTGCTGGGCGCCGTGGTGTTCCCGCCGGTGCTGGCGCTGGTCGACGCCAAGCAAGAGCTGACCGGCGCGCTGCGTGACGGCCTCGGGCGGGCCACGGAGCGGCTCGGCAGCGCCGGTGGCCGCGACCGCTTGGAGCTGATCGCGGCAGCGCACACGACCGTCGCGCTGTCGGCCATCTTCGATGCGATCGCACAGCGGGTCGGCCCGAGCTTCGCGCGGCTGGAGGTCACGGAGGAGGAGAAGCTACAGCTCGCCTCCGCCCCGGGACATCTGGTGAAGCAGCAGGAGTGGACGGCCGCCCTGTTGGCAGCCGACATGCCGATGCCCGGTCCTACCCGGGGCTTCCAGGAGAACCTGGTCGAGGAGTTGGCGCCCCGCTTCACGGCTCTGGCCAACAAGGCGGTGGCGTTCTTCGAGGGTCTGCGCGCCTGGCGGGAGCTCGACGTCGACGCCGGTGCTCTGCGCGCGGAGGTGAGCGACCTCGCCATCAGCCTCTATCGGGAGCGCTACACGCAGATGGCGGCCGATGTGCCGGAGTTCTTCGTCTGGGCCTCCATCGGCGAACACGCCGCGACCCGCGACCGCCTCAACACCCTCAACCAGGCGATGGCCGAGATCCTCGCCGGCCAGTCGGAGGCGATGGGAAAGCTGCACGACCTGCTCGCGTCGGCGAACACCCGAGGGCGACCCGAGGTCGACCTCTACCGGTCGCGCCTGGCCCGGGTGAACGCCGCGGCCCTCCACAAGCCGCTTCTGCGGACGGGGAGCGTGCCGTCGGGTCTGTCCCTGCCGACCGTGAGCGAAGGCTTTGTCACCCCGCGCTTCCGCACCGCCCTGTCCGGTCCTGGCGCCAGGGCGTCGCAGGAAGCCTGGTGGACCGACCAGCCGGTGCACGACAGGCTCGACGAGTTCCTCGCCGCCTTTCTGGCGCACCCGCAGTCGGTCCGAGCGCCCTTGGTCGTGCTCGGCCATCCGGGCGCCGGGAAGTCCATGCTGACCTCGGTTCTCGCCGCCCGCCTGCCGTCGGAGTCGTTCACCGTCGTGCCGGTGCAGCTGCGGCGGGTCAACGCGGACGACTCGGTGCACGCGCAGATCGAGACGGCGCTGCAAGATCTGCTGCACGAGCAGGTCTCCTGGGCGCGCATCGCCGACGAGGGCCGCGACGCGGTGCGGGTGGTCCTCCTGGACGGGTTCGACGAGCTGATGCAGGCGACCGGTGCCGCCCAGTCGAGCTACCTGACGGAGGTCAAGGCCTTCCAGGAGCATGAGTACGACCTCGGCCGCCCGGTCGCCGTCGTCGTCACCTCGCGCACGCTGGTCGTCGACCGCGCCCGCATCCCGCCGGGTTGCCTGCTGGTCAAGCTGGAAGATTTCGACAACGCCCAGCTCGGGTCCTGGCTGTCGGCGTGGAATGCGGTGAACGCCGCAGCGGACGGCTTCCGGCCGTTGACGGTCGACGAGGTCCTCCATCATGGAACGTTGGCCCGGCAACCGCTGCTGCTCACGATGTTGGCGATTTACGCCGCCGATCCCGCCGCCGAACGCCTGGACGCGGGCGACCTGTCGACGGCTGCGCTATACCAACGCCTGCTGGAGAGCTTCATCCGCCGGCAGGTCATCGAGAAGCCGGAGCGGCCGCCGGCGCCGGAGGACGTGCCGGCGCTCATAGCCACCGAACGTTGGGCGCTCAGCATCGCCGCGTACGCCATGTTCAACCGGGGTCGGCAGTACGCGGCGGAAGAAGATCTCGACCGCGATCTCGAAGCCCTTCTCGGCGCGGGCGAGCCGCACAGCCAGCGGGGTTTCGGCGCGCGGCTGGGCCGGGCCCGGCAGACGATGGGCAACTTCTTCTTCGTGCACGTCTCGCACGCCGATGAGGGAAGCGGTCCGGGCCGACAGAGTTACGAGTTCCTGCATGCCACCTTCGGCGAGTTCCTGCTCGCGGACCGCGCGATCCGGCTGCTGGAGGGATACGCGCGCCAGCATGCGATTCACCGCGCAGACCCCTCGTCCCACCCCAAGCCGGACGACGGCATGCTGCGGGCGTTGCTGTCACACCAGCCGCTCGTCGAACGTCGCCCGGCCCTCGAGTTCGCTCGGCAGTTGCTGCTGGCCCGCGATGAGCCCTTTCGGCAGCAGATCGTAGAGTCAGCGCGTCACCTGGTCGCCGGCGCCCGCTCCGGGGAGGTGCCGTCGGACTACCGTCCCACGGTCTTCGACGTCATCGACCGTGCTGCTCTCTACACTGTCAACCTGGTGCTGCTCGCGGGAGCGGCCGGGGGCTTCCCGGCGGCCCAGTCGCAGGTGCGGGGGTTCGCGAGGCTGTGGTGGGCGGTGCTGCCGACCGAGTCGTGGGACCGGCTCGAGGAGGCGCTGACCGTCGAGACCAACGCCGGTTCCCAAGCTCTGCGCTTGCACAACGGCCACGGTCGACGAGGTCGGAGCCGCTCATTGTCGAGCGCCATCGACAAGACCTGAGCCCCTGCCGGACGCGTAGGCGTCGGCCGCCCGGCGGAGCAGCGCGCGCGTCTGCGTGTTCGGCAATGCCTCGGTCCACATGCGCTCGAATGCTGTCCGTGCCCGCGCGACCTCCTCGGCGACTTCACTGAGCATGTCGCTCTGAACGTTCTCCGCGTAGAGAACGCCCGGGTCCTGCTCGAAGCCAAGCAGCGTGAAGGAGGTCAGATAATGCGGGACCCCGGCAGCGAAGGGGCGAACTCTGATCTCGATGTTGGGGCGTCGTGTCAGCTCGACGAGCCAACGAAGCTGCTCGCACATCGTCTGGTGATCGCCGACGGGCGGTGGACGATGGACTCGTCGAGCAGCGCGAAGATTTGCGGTGGCGAGGCTCGGTTGAGGATCTCTTCCTGCCGGGTTCGCCGGACCGAGCTCGCGTTCCTTCGGTGCTGCGACGAACCGGTAGGCAGATCGCCGTAGAGGATGTGCTCGATGTAGCTCGGCGTCTGGAAGATGCCCGGAACCAAGATCATCTGATATGAGCTGACGCTGGAAGCTCCCCACTCCAGGCCCACATAGGTGCGGTAATTGGTGCCGAACTCGTGCCTGCGAAGGAGGTCCGACCACCAGCCCCGTCCGCGCGCGGCCGCGGACAGCTCCGCGAGTTGGGCTTCCATCTCCGGCCCGACGCGATAGAGGGCCGCCAGAGTGGCAACATCGGCCGCGCTGACCGACACCCCACCGGATTCGATCCGCATGAGTTTCGACAGCGACCAGCCGAGTTGGCGCACCGCCTCGGCCTGCGTGGTGACATTGACCTCGCGTGCGGTGCGCAGCAGAGCGCGTAAACGACGGCCGGCGATGACCGGACTGGTCGGCGAATCCGACGTCATCAGTCAAGAATCGCGGATCACCGCAACAGCTAGAGGTCGCCCGCTACCTTTTCGATGAAGGCGATCGAGTCGATCTCGCTCAACGCGCCGGAGCGGAGCCAGGCGAACTCTTCGTGGTAGGGTGCCGTTTCCATCGGGCGCTCCAGGAAGTTTTCCAGCAGCGCGCTTTCCAGATAGACCACGTCGCCGTCGGCTTCGTCCGGGAAGCCCAAAATCACGAAGGAGCCTGCCGACGTGGTGGCTCCGGCGGAGAACGGGACTATCTGGATGGTGACGTTGGGCGCCGACGCCAAGGAGACCAGGTGTTCGAGTTGCTCGCGGTGGACCCGGGTGCCGCCGATCACGCGGCGCAGCACGGCCTCGTCGAGGATGATGTCGAACTGCGGCGGGTCGTCGCGGCCGAGGATCTCGGACTTCCGGCGCATGCGGACCTCGATGCGGGCGTCGACCTCTTCGGGGCGGACCTGGCCCGGGGTGCGGTGGGTGATCACCGCGCGCGCGTAGTCGGGCGTCTGGGCCAGGCCCGGCATCACGCTCGACTGGAAGCAGCTCATGGCGGACGCCTCGGCCTCGAGGCCGATGTATTGCGCGTAGTGCGCCGGGATCGCCGAGCGGGCGTCTTGCCACCAGGGCTTCTGCCTGGCAAGCCGCGCGAGCACGATGAGCTCTTCGGCCTCGGCCGTGCCGTCGATGCGGTAGAGGTGGAGCAGCGCACGGACGTCGTTGGTCGACACACTGACGCGACCGGTCTCGATGCGAATCAGCTTGCTCAGCGACCAGTCCATCGCTTCGGCAACGTGTTCCTGAGTCAGCTTGGCTTGTTCCCGAGCAGCCCGCAGGGCCGTGCGCAGTCGGCGCCGGCCGGCAGTGGGCCCTTGGACGGTCGTCACGCCTCCGCCTCCGGTGTGGAGATGTGGGCCATCTGGCACATTGCGATTAGCCAGGTTGCATTAAGCCAAGCTTACACCCGTCGATAGACGAAGGGCCATCCACTTTGTATATGTGCGGCACGCCGGCTCGAACGGCCGGCGTGCCGATTCGAGGAAAATTCAGCGCAGGTCGAACTCGCCGGCCGCCACACCGGCGATGAAGCCACGCCACGAGGCGGCGTCGAAGGCCAGTCGCGTGTCGGGCGTGGTGGAGTTGCGCAAGATCGCGCCCTCACTGACGGTAGCGACCTCGACGCAGTTGGTCGCTTCGCAGCGTGAGCTGCGACGGAAAACGGGCATGGCAGTGTTGCTTCCGGACATCAAAATCTCCGCAGGCTCGGGCTTCTCTGGGGCACAAAAAAGCGCGGCATGCGGGATTGCCACAGAGGGCCGCGCCAGGATAGGAACTTAGCGGTCGAGCGTCCACATTGGAAGCCGGAGCGCTCAGATGCTGCGATTTTTATCCCATTGGAATGAAGATCACGCGAGATGAAAATGGAATCACCGTGAGTGAGCGCGCTCATCGCGGCGGTCACTCTTCGCAAGCGTCACGGTGCTGTGCGAGATTGTATTGATGGGCGTGACTCTTGTCTGGCGTCGCAGCAGTCACTGCGAATCAAACCAATGTGTCGACGTGGCGGTTACGGCCGACGTCGTGCTCGTTCGGGGGAACCTCGGTGGACCGGTGTTGCGTTTTCCCCCGGAAGCGTGGCGCGCGCTGTGCGCGGCGCTCAAGAGGTGACGGCCACCGGCTCCGCGGGCTCGGTCGTGGTGCGGAACCAGTGCGCGACCTTGCGCTCGGCATAGAACGACACGAACGGGATCGTGCCCGCCAACATCACCAGCAGCATGCGGCCGATCGGCCACTGCGCGCGGCGGCCGAGGTCGAACACGGCGATCAGGTAGATCATGTAGAGGAAGCCGTGCGCCGGGCCGACGGTCTCGACCACCGTCGAGTTGTCGCCGAGGTACTTCAGCGGCATGCCGATCGCCATGAGGACGACGAGCACGACGCCGACGACGTACGCGATGATCCGGTACCGGGTGAGGGCTGCGCGCATGATGCGGGGGGATCCTTCCTGGTCAACCAGGACCGCGGCGGCGGCCCGGATAGGCGGACGCCTTGGCGCCCGGGTTGGCGTTGAGCCACGCGAGGTAGTCGTTGTACTCGTCCAGCTCCGGGTCGGGCCCGGCGGGCGCCGGCGCGGCGACCGGCTGGCGCGGCACCAGCACCGGCCGGCGGAAGCCAGAACCGATCTTGGGCGCCCGGGTGCCGAGCACCGGCGGCAGCACGGGGGTAGGCACCGGCTCGGAAGTCGCCGAAGCCGACGAAGCCTCGGTGCCCGCGGAGGCCTCGGGGCCGTTCGCGGCCCGCCGGACGGCCGGGAAGCCGAGCGCCTCGCGGATCTCCCGGTACCAGAGGAAACCGACGAAGCCCGCGAACACCGGCCACTCGAACGCGTACGCCCAGCTCAGGGTGTTGCCCGCGGACGCCCGGGAGACCTGCCACCAGCCCAGCGCGAGGAAGCCGCCGATCAGCACGATCGCCAGCACATGCTTCGCGAGCATCGGTGGGGTGACCAGACGCCTCATGTCCAACGAGGGTACCGGCGCCCGCTGGGACCTCCGACAGCGCGTCGTAGTGGGAGCGAATCTTGGTTACCTCGCGCCGGAAATGGGCAGTATCGAACCATGACCGAATCTGTTGAGGATGTGGGTGTCGACCCGAGTGAACTGTCGGACGACGACCTGATCCGCGAGCTGCACAGCCTGCACCGCACGCGGCTCGACACGCTCCGGCACGGTTCCGACCCGGCGTTGGCCAACCACCTGCGGCGGACGGCCGAGCTCGAGACCGAGTACCTGGTCCGCCACCCGGGCCGCGAGGTCGACCCGCACCGGCTGCGGGACGGCGCGGGGCTGGAGTGACGCGTGGGAACGCGTGAGCCGCTCGGTCGTGCGCCCGGCGACACGGACCCGGCCGACAGCGGCGCGGACGACGACTTCGCCGTCGAGCACGAGGACACCGCGGTCGACAAGTCGATCATCGACGGTCGCGACAGCCGGGAGTCCGAGAGCCCGCGTGGCTGGGCCGGTCTGGAGGAGCGCGACCACTCCGGAAACTGATTCGGCGGACGGGGAATGATCCCGTGGGAGCCACCGTTGAGCTGACTGTCGGTGTGTCCAGTGTCCCCGGGCCTCACCCATTGCCTTCGCGGAATACCGTCCGGCTGGAGCCGCGTCGTGCCACTCGCCGAGAGGCGACCTGCACACCGACGCCACGAGCACCGCCCCCGGCCCAGCGCCGGGGGCGGTGTTTCGCATTCGGCGGCCCACGCGGCGTTCTACCGTGAGGGCGTGACCGCGATGCCCACCTTCGCCGGGGCGACCGAGTGGGTCAACTCTGGGCCGCTTGACCCCGACGACCTGCGCGGGCGCGTCGTCCTCGTCGACTTCTGGACGCTGACCTGCATCAACTGGCTGCGCACCGAGCCATACATCCGGGCCTGGGCGCAGGCGTACGAGGCCGACGGGCTGGTCGTCGTCGGCGTGCACACGCCGGAGTTCTCCTTCGAGCACGACGTCGACCTGGTGCGGCAGGCGACCGCCGCGCGGGAGATCACGTACCCGGTCGTGCTGGACAACGACTACGCGGTCTGGACGGCGTACGACAACCACTTCTGGCCGGCGCTCTACTTCGTCGACCGCGAGGGGGTGGTCCGCGACGCCCACTTCGGCGAGGGGCGCTATGTCGAGTCGGAGCGGCTGGTCCAGCGCCTGCTCGGCGTGGAGCGCGAGCCGGTGGCCGGCGCGGTCGTCGGGCGCGGCGTGGAGGCCGAGGCCGACTGGGACACCTTGCGAACACCCGAGAGCTATCTCGGGTACGCGCGCGGCGGCGGTTTCGCGTCGGACGGCGCGGCCCGGGACGAGCGCCGCGTGTACCGCTTCCCGGGCTTCGTGCCGTTCAACCAGTGGGCGCTGGACGGCGAGTGGCTCCTCGGCCGGGAGAAGGTCGAGCTGACCGGAGCCGAGGGTGGGATCGTGTTCCACTTCCAGGCGCGCGACGCGCACCTCGTGCTGTCCAACGCGACCGGCCGACCGATCCCGTTCCAGGTCTTCCTGGACGGCGCCGCCCCCGGCGACGCGCACGGGGTCGACGTCGACGCCGACGGCGCGGGCGTGCTCCGCGAGGGCCGCCTCTACCAGCTCGTGCGCCAGCCGGACACGGTCACCGAACGAATCCTGGAGATCAGGTTCGACGCACCGGGCGCCGCGGCCTACGCCTTCACGTGCGGCTAGGACGCGCCCAGTCGATCATCGTCGAGCCGAGCCGCGGTCCGTGCGCACCGGACGCCCGGCGCAGCCACCCCCGGTGTCCGCGACGCGGCGTCCGGCCGCGAGCGCGCCGACCCGGTACGCGGCCCAGCCCCCGGGCCGTCACCGACCCGGAGCCGGCCGGGCCCAGGGCGTGACGGCCCTGGCGCGGACCGCCGCGGCCCCAGCGTGGCCGGGGCGGCCCGGCGCGGACCGCGATGTCCGATGAGCAAGCGCTAGTTGAAGATCCGGTCTATGACGTTGTCCGGGCCGATGTCGTTGTTCGGCTGATCACCGTCGTCCTGGTTGCCCGGACCGTTCGTCGGCTCGTTGGCCGGCGGTCGGCCGCCGCTGATCTTCAGGGTGATCGTCGCGCCCGCGACGCTGCGGCGGTTCGGCTCGCTGTAGGCGACCGAGCCCTGGGGGCAGTTCGACGAGACCGGGATGTCGTCGACCTTGACGTTGAAGCCGGCCTCTTCGAGCGTGTTCCGGGCGTCGTCGACCGAGCGGCAGGACACGTTCGGGATCGTCTTCTGGTCGCCGTAGGCCGTGCTGCGGGCCGGCGCCGGGAAGTCGACCTTGGGTTTGCCCTTCATCGCGTCGGCCAGGGTCTCGTACACCGCCGGGTTGATCTTGTTGTGGTCCATGTTCTCCGGCGTTTCCGGCCAGTCCGGGTCCGCCATGATGCCCGCCACCGCCAGCGTCGTCGTGGTGACCACCAGCGACGCCGTGCGGTTGCTGTCGGTCGTGCCGGTCTTGCCGGCCACCGGGTGGCCGACCTCGTCGCGCACGGTGCGGGCCGTCGCGCCGCGGCACTGGTCGAACGCGGACTGGTCGCCGACCGGGCACCGGGCCATGTCGATCGCGCCCCGGGCCACCTCGGTGGTGACCGCCTTGTTGCAGTGCGGCGCCCCCGCATCGATCTTGGCGCCTTCGAAGTCGAAGATCTGCTCGACCGGGGTCGGGTCGCAGTGCGAGCCGTCGGCCGCCAGCGTCGCGTACGCGTTGGCCAGGTCCAGCGGCGTCGTCGCCGAGACGCCCAGGACGAACGAGCCCCAGGTGTCCGCCTGCTCCTTGTTGGCCGCGTGCTCGGCCTCCGACGGCGCCAGGAACCGGATGCCGAGGGCCTTGGCGGCCTGGATCGTGTTGTACGCCCCAGCCTGCTCCTCGAGCGGCACGAAGTACGTGTTGACCGAGGCGCCGAACGCGCTCCACATGTCGTGCTGGCCGGCCATGCTGGAGTTGTCGTTGGTCGGGCAGTACCGCGGGATGTCGCTGCAGCTGCCGGGCTCGCCCTGCGGCGCGTAGTAGCCGGACCGGTAGACCTGCGGCGCGTTCATCTCGGTGGCCAGCGGCATGCCCTTCTGCAGCGCCGCCACCGCCGCGAAGATCTTGAAGGTCGAGCCGGCCTGGTAGCCCTGGACGCCGCCACCGCCGGTGATCAGCGGGTTCGTGGTGATCGGGTACGTGCCGCGTACACCGCGCTCGGCCTCGGCCGGGTTGCTGTGCGGCTTGTTCTTGGGCTTGGCCCCGCCGTCGATGCCGAAGGTCCGGTTGGTCGCGAGGGCCCGCACCTTGCCCGTCCCCGGCTCCACGGCGGCCACCATCAGCGCTTCCTTGTGGTTGACGCTGAGCTGGTCGGTGACGTTCTTGAAGGCGGCGTTCTGCACGGGCGGGTCGAGCGAGGTGATCACCCGGTAGCCGCCGCCGCGCAGGCGCCGCTCGCGGTCGTACGTGGTGCTGCCGAACGCCTCCTGCTGGAGCCACCAGCGCTGGAAGTAGTCGCAGAAGAAGCCGTAGTTGTTGGGCTTGGTCGCCGTGCAGCCGTTGCTGGGTGTCTTGCCGACGAACTTGAGCTCCACGGCCTTGGCCTCGGTGGCCTGCGCCGTGGTGATCGCGCCGGTCTTGACCATCTGGTCGAGCACCCAGTCACGCCGCTCCAGGGTCTGCGGCCGCTGGCCCTCGTCCATCGGGTCGTAGACGCTGGGCGCCCGGATCACGCCGGCCAGCAGGGCCGACTCCGACAGCGTGAGCTTGTCGGGCGTCTTGCCGAAGTAGTACATGGAGGCGGCGTAGATGCCGTAGGTGCTGTGCCCGTACGGCGCCAGGTTGAGGTAGCGCTCGATGACGCCCTTCTTGCCGAGCTCCTTGTCGAGCGCGAGGGCCTGCCGGCTCTCCTTGATCTTGCGGCTGGTGCTCTTCTCGGTCGCCTCGACGACCTGCTGGGGGTCGGTCGCCGAGTACGTCGCCAGCATCCGGACGAGCTGCATGGTCAGCGTCGAGCCGCCCTGCTGCGCGCCGGTCGCCTTGTTGACCACGACGGCCCGGGCCAGGCCCCGCACGTCGACCCCGTTGTGCCGGTAGAAAGCCTGGTCCTCGGCGGCCACCAGGGCCTGGGCCACGGTCGGCGCGATCGCCGTGAGCGGCACGTCCTTGCGGTTCTCGTCGAAGAACGTGGCCAGCGGGGTCTTGCCGTCGCGGGCCAGCACCTGCGTGGCCTGCGGCGCCTGCTTGACGGTGAAGCTCGCCGGAAGCTCGTCGAACGAGATCGCTCCGGCCTTGGCGATCAGCCCGGAGGCGGCGGCTAGGGGGAAGGCCGCGGCGGCCACGATCACACCGGATAACACACCGACCAGGGCCAGGGTGGCGATGTTGCGAAACCGGCTGTTCTCGTGGACGTGCATGGGACCCCCGGGATGTTTGGCGTGTATTGGACCAGACGCGCCGAAGACCCTCCTGGTTGCGGGTTGGGTTGCGTGAAACCCGTCACCTCTGCCGCGACACGCGGCATAACCTCCAAGGAAAAGGGGCAAATGCCAGATATGGAGCGGGGATGGATCTGGACGAGATTACGAAACTGGCGCAGAACGAACGCGTCCGCCGGCTCCTGCTCAGCGTGCTGAACCGGGCGGGCGACGGCGTCGATCTCAACCGGCTGCTCGACCAGCTCCAACAGGGTGGACTCCAGCAGCAGGTGCAGTCCTGGATCCACACCTCTCCCGGCCGCGAGGTCAGCGGCGCCCAGATCCGCGACGCGCTCGGCGCGGCCAACCTCGACGCGGCGGCCGACTCCGCCGGGATGACGCCCGACCAGGCCGCCGACACGCTGGCCGACCTGCTGCCCCGACTCGTCGACCGGGCCAGCCCCGGCGGCGCACTGCCCGACGCCACCACGCTCCAGGACGCGTTCACGACGGTTCTCCTGGGCGAACCCGAACCGAGGGAGGACCACGCATGATCGCCACAGTCCTGTGGGCACTCATCGGCGGCGTGATCATCGGGGTACTCGCCCGGCTGATCCTGCCCGGCCGCCAGAACATCTCCATGGTCGCCACGATCAGCATCGGCTTCATCGCCGCCCTCGTCGGCGGCGTGATCGCCGACTTCCTGGGCGTCGGTGAGACCCGCGGCATCGACTGGATCCGGCACGGCATCCAGATCGGCCTGGCCATCCTGTTCGTCTGGGTGTTCACCCGCCTGGCGACCAAGGACGCCGAGAAGCGGTCAATCGAGCGGTAGCTCGTCGAAGAGCACGACCGGCCCGTCCGGGTCGCGGGTGTCGAACCGGTACGAGTGGACGGCGCCCGCGGCCGAGTCGAGCACCGAGAACACGGTCACGTCGTCGTCCGCCACGTAGGGCAGCGGCGTGCCGGCCGGGTCGGTCAGCGGCGCGACCGTCGGCAGTACCGGCGCCAGGCCGCCCGGGTCGCCGCGCTCCGGGAACGCGCCGTAGGAGTTGCCGACGTTCGAGCTCTCCAGCCAGTTGACGCCGGCCGCGTCGCGGAACCGGTTCCACAGGTGGTTGTGCCCGTTGAGGACCAGGTCGACCCCGGCCGCGCCGAGCAGCGGCGCCAGGTCGCGCAACACGACATCGTTCTCGACCGGGTACGCGTAGCGCCCGCCCGCCTCGACCGGATCCGTGTAGGCCGGCACGACGTGCGCACCCAGCCCGTGGCTGGCGTGGTGGAACACCACCACCCGGAACCGGGCCGCCCGGGCCGCCGCCGAGCCGAGCTCAGCCGTCAGCCAGGTGTGCTGGGGCGAGCCGGCGTCGACCCGCTCGAACAGGAACTGCCCCGGCTCCAGATACGTGGCCACCGGGTCGCGCCACGCCCGGGTGACGAACAGCGACACGACGAAGACGTCGCCGATGGTCCGGGACCACCAGCGGGGCCCCGCCGGCCCGCGCGGCACCGGGAACAGCTCCTCGTAGGCAGCGGTGTCCCAGTCGCCCGGCGCCGGGTCGTCGAACCGCTCCTGGAGCGTGTGGTGCCGCCGCCCCATCACCTCGTGGTTGCCGATCGCCGGGAACAACGGGGCGTGCTGGAGCAGCGGCGCGCCCCGGTAGTGCCGTCCCGCGATCACCGTGTCGGCCCGTCCGGTCAGCGCCGCGAAGAAGCCCCGCCCGTTCGGGTGGTCGAACCAGTCGCCGGCGCGCGCCGGCACGCCGACCATGTCGCCGGCGAACAGCACCCCGTCGAGCTCGACGCCGACCGTCTCGGCCACCTTCGCCAGGTTGGCCGGCGTCATCCGCCACAGCTGGTGGTCGCTGGTGAGCAACAGCCGCACGGGGTGGCCGCCCGGCACGGCGGGAGCCAGCGTGTAGGTGTCCGACTCGTCAACCGCCCCGTCGGACAGGACCGTGACCACGCGGTACGGGGTGCGTCCCGCGCCGAGCCCGCGTACGTCCGCCCAGTGGCGGTACACCGTCGCGCGTACCCCATCCTCGTCATGGAGGGCGACCAGCGCGGAGCTGGTCGCTTCGACGCGCCGGTTTCCCAACAGCACCGCACCGGAAGCCGGCGCGCCGGTGTGCCAGAGCACGTGCACCCCGTCGGCGGAAGGGTCGAGAAGATACGGCTCGCTGTGCACCGGGCAAGTATCCCCGGGCGCTCATCCGATAACGTCACTCCATGTCCGAGACGGGTTATCCCTGGCCGATCGAGACCACCCGGCTCGCCAACGGCATGCGCGTCGTGGTCAGTGAGGACCGCAGCGCACCGGTCGTGGCGGTCAACCTCTGGTACGACGTGGGGTCGCGGCACGAGCCCGCCGGGCAGACCGGCTTCGCGCACCTCTTCGAGCACCTGATGTTCGAGGGCTCGGTCAACGTCCCCAAGACCGAGCACATGCGACTCGTGCAGGGCAACGGCGGCTCGCTCAACGCGACGACCAACCCGGACCGCACCAACTACTTCGAGACGCTGCCCGCCGAGCACCTGGAGCTCGCGCTGTGGCTGGAGGCCGACCGGATGGGCGGGCTCGTGCCCGCGCTGGTCCAGGAGACCCTCGACAACCAGCGCGACGTGGTCAAGAACGAGCGCCGCCAGCGCTACGAGAACGTGCCCTACGGCGACGCCTGGCTGCGGTTGCTGCCGCTGCTCTACCCCGAGGGCCACCCCTACCACCACCCGACCATCGGGTCGATGGAAGACCTCAACGCCGCCGAGCTGGCGACGTTCCAGGCCTTCCACCGCAGCTACTACGCGCCCGACAACGCGGTGCTGACGGTGGCCGGTGACGCCGGTCCGGCCGAGGTGTTCGAGCTGGCCGAGAAATACTTCGGCGGGCTCACCGCCGGCGGTTCGCGGCCCGCCGCGCCGACCGGGTCCCTCGACGGCTGGGCCGGGCCGGTCTCGTCGGTGGTCGCGGCCGAGGTGCCCGCGCCCCGGGTGTACGTGGCCCACCGCACCTACCCCTACGGCACACCCGAGCACGACGCGGTGACCGTGCTGGCCACGGTGCTCGGCCAGGGCCGGGGGAGCCGGCTCTACCGGCTGCTCGCCGACGGCGCCCGGCTCGCCCAGCCCGACTCCGTCGGGGCATACGGCGTGGACCTCGCCTACGCGCCCGCGCCGCTGATCGCCTCCGCCACCGCCCGCCCCGGCGTCACCGCCGCGCGGCTCGGCGCGGCCCTGGCCGAGGTGGTCGACGAGCTCGTCACCGGCGGGGTCACCGAGCAGGAGCTGGCCCGCGCCCAGGCGCTGCTGGAGACCGAGTGGTGGACCGCGGTGGCCACCGTGGACGGCCGGGCCGACCTGCTCAGCCGCTACGCCACCCTGTTCGGCGACCCGGCCCTGGTCGGCTCGCGGCTGCCCGGCTGGCGCGCGGTGACCACGTCCGCCCTGGCGGAGGTCGCCCGCGAGGTGCTCCGCCCCGAAGACCGCGTGACGCTCGTCTACGAGCCGATGGAGGCAGTGGCATGACGCAGCTCATCGCGCAGCGCCCGGAACCCGGGACGCCGCGCCCCTACCGCTTCCCGCCCGTGGTCCGGCGGTCGGTGGCCGGGGGCTCGGTGGTGGCCGCCGACCTGCCCGGCGCCAACCTGGCCGTGGCCTCGCTGCTGCTCGACGCGGGCGGCGGGCGCGAGACGATCGGCGTCGAAGGCGTCGCCGAGGTGCTGGCCAAGGCCCTCGAGGAGGGCACCGCCGCGCGCTCGGCCGCCGACTACGCGGTCGCGCTCGAGTCGCTCGGCACCGACCTGTCCCTGTCGGTCGACTGGGACTCGTTCTCGGCGACCGTCCAGGTGCCGGTCGCGTCGCTGCCGGCGGCGGTCGAGCTGCTCGCGGAGGCGGTCCGCCGGCCCAAGCTGGACCCGGCCGACATCGAGCGGGTACGCGACGACGAGGCCGAGTCCCTGCGCCTCTACTGGGCCAACCCCGGCCCGCGGGCCGACGCGGTGCTGCGCGGCGACCTGTTCGGCGCCGAGGTGCGGCACGGCCGGCCGTTGTCCGGCGACCCGCGCACGGTGGGCGCGCTCTCCGTCGCCGACGTGGTCGGCTTCCACCGGTCCTGGTTCATGGCGCCCGGCACGCTGTTGGTGGCCGGCGACCTGTCCCGGATCGACCTGGACGCGCTGGGCCGGGCGGCCTTCGCCGGCGCCGACGAGGCGTCGCCGGTGGTCGGCGACCCGTTCCCGGCGGGCGGCCGGACGACCCGGCGGATCGTGTTGGTCGACCGGCCCGGCTCCGTCCAGTCGACGCTGCGGCTCGGCCACACCGCGCCGCACCGGTCGCACCCGGACTACGTGCCGATGACGCTCGGCGCGATCGTGCTCGGCGGCGCGTTCACCTCGCGGCTCAACCACCTGCTGCGCGAGGTGCGCGGCTACACCTACGGCATCCGCTCGGAATACGGCCTGTCCCGGCGCTTCGGCCGGTTCGTCACCAGCGCCGGGGTGCAGACCGCGGTGACCGCGCCGGCCCTGGTCGACGCCGTCGGCGAGATCGCCCGCACCCAGGCCGAGGGGGTCACCGAGCCGGAGCTCGCGGTCGCCCGCGACTGGCGGGCCGGGCAGCTCTCGGTGGGCCTGCAGACGCCGCGGGCCTACGCCAGCGCGCTGTCGACGCTCGTCGTGCACGACCTGCCGGACGACTACCACGCCCGGCTGCGCGAGTCGCTGCTGCACGCCACCGTCGAGGAGGTGTCCGCGGCCACCGCGGCCCACCTCAACGCCGAGGGCATCACCCTGGTGATCGAGGGTGACGCGGCCGCGATCCGCCCGGAGCTCGAGGCCACCGGCCTCGGCGAGGTGGTCGTCGCCGCTATCTAGTCGCGGGGCCAGCCGTAGAGGCGCTCGACGTGCAGGGTCAGGGCGATGCGATGGTCGGTGACCATCGCCGCCCGGAACTCGGCCCAGTCGGGATGCTCGCCGGCGATCTTCCGGTAGATGTCGACGAGCGCGTCGACGGCGGCGTCGTTCGGGTCCGCGGCCACGTCCGACAGCTCGGCCCGGCACTCGGCCACCACGTAGCGGCCCAGGTCGGGCGTGGTCACCTCGAAGCTGGCCCGCGGATCGCGCCGCAGGTTGACGGTCTTCTGCCGGTGGTCGGTCACCGAGACGCGGATGGTGCCGGCCGCGCGGTCGTACGTGTAGTTGACGTTGGACAGGTGCGGGCGCCCGTCGCGCTTGATCGTCGCGAGGACGCCCGCGTCACTGCTCTCCAGCAGCTCGTGGAAGCTCACGCTGTCAGCAGCTCGGCGATCTGCACCGCGTTGAGGGCGGCGCCCTTGCGGAGGTTGTCGTTGGAGACGAAGAAGGCCAGGCCGTTGTCGGCGGTCTCGTCGGTGCGCAGCCGGCCGACGTAGGACGGGTCGCGGCCGGCCGCCTTGAGCGGGGTCGGCACCTCGTCGACGACGACACCGGGCGCGCCGGCCAGCAGCTCGGCGGCCCGGGCCGGGCTCAGCGGGGCGGCGAAGCGGGCGTTGACCTGCATCGAGTGGCCGGTGAAGACGGGCACCCGCACGCACGTGCCGGAGACCCGCAGCCCGGGGATCTCGAGGATCTTGCGGCTCTCGTTGCGGAGCTTCTGCTCCTCGTCGGTCTCGGCCGAGCCGTCGTCGACGATCGAGCCGGCCAGCGGCAGCACGTTGAAGGCGATCGGCTGACTGAACTGGTGCGGCTCGGGGAACTCGACCGCGGCGCCGTCGTGGGTCAGCTCCGTGGCCCGCTCGCCGACCTTGCGGACCTGCTCGTCGAGCTCGGCGACGCCGGAGAGCCCGGCACCGGACACCGCCTGGTAGGTCGCCACGACCATCGAGACCAGCCCGGCCGCGGCGTGCAACGGGCGCAGCACGGGCATCACGGCCATCGTGGTGCAGTTGGGGTTGGCGATGATGCCGAGGGAGCGGTTGGCGATCGCGTGCGGGTTGACCTCGGCGACGACCAGCGGCACCGCCGGGTCCATCCGCCAGGCCGACGAGTTGTCGATCACCACGGCGCCGGCCTCGGCCACCTTCGGCGCGAGCGTCTTCGAGGCGCCCTTGCCGGCCGAGAACAGCACGATGTCGAGACCGCGGTAGTCGGCGGTGTCGGCGTCCTCGACGGTGATCTCGGTGCCCTGCCACGGCAGCGTGCGCCCAGCCGAACGGGCGCTGGCGAACAGCCGCAGCTGGGTGGCCGGGAAGGCGCGCTCCGCCAGGATGCGCCGCATCACACCGCCGACCTGACCGGTGGCACCCACGATTCCGATCCTCATGCCCGCGAATCTACCGAGCCCGGGGCCTCGGGCTGATCGGGTTTCCCACGCTGTGGTGGCGTTCACCCACGTCCCAAGATCACCGTGGCGTCCAGTTCGTCGTCGGAAACGACCTCCGGGGCCAGCCCGGCCGCGCTCAGCGCCGCCTTGGCGGAGTCGATCTGGTCGACGCCGATCTCGCTGAGCAGGGTGCCGCCCGGGCGCAGCCAGCCGGGCGCCCCGGCGGCCACCCGGCGCAGCACGTCGAGCCCGTCGGCACCGCCGTCGAGGGCGCGCAGCGGCTCGTAGTCGCGGGCCTCGGGCGGCAGCAGGCCGACGGCGCCGCTGGGCACGTACGGGACGTTGGCCACCAGCACGTCCACCCGCCCGCGCAGGGTCTGCGGCAGCGGCTCGAACAGGTCGCCGCGGTAGACGTGACCGCCGATCGGCGCCAGGTTCCGCCGGGCCACCTCGACGGCGGCGGGCTCGATGTCGGCCGCGTGCACCGACAGGCCCGGTACCCGGTCGGCCACCGCGGCGGCGATCGCACCCGAGCCGCAGGCCAGGTCGACGAGCACCTGGTCGGCGCGGATCGCCGCGGCGGCGAGCCGGACCAGCAGCTCGGTGCGGTGCCTCGGCACGAACACGCCGGGCCCGATGGCGACCCGCAGCCCGCAGAACTCGGCCCAGCCGACGACCTGCTCCAGGGGCACACCGCGGACCCGCTCGGCGACCAGCTCGGCCAGCCGCTCCGGGTCCGGCGCCGCGCCGATCAGCAGCCGCGCCTCGTCCTCGGCGAACACGCACCCCGCGGCCCGCAGCCGGGCCACGATCTCCCGCTCAGGCACGGGCGGCCCGGCGCAGCACCTCGGCGAAGTCGATCGGCGGGTGTCCGGCGATCCGCTCGACGTCGCCGCTCACCTCGGCCAGGTCGCCGTGGGCGATCGCCGTGTAGGTGCTCACCCACCCGTCGACCTGCCAGGCCGGAGCGCCGTAGTGGGCCCGCGACGCGTACGCCTCCTCGACCGTCTCCTCCGCGTACGAGCAGGGGCGGTTGAGCACCGCGGTCATCGTGGCCGCGGCCTCTTCCATGGTGATGGCGAAGGGCCCGGTCAGCGCGTACGCCTGGCCGGCGTGCCGCCCGGGCTCGCCGAGCACCGCGACCGCCACGTCGGCGACGTCGTCCCGGGCGACCGCCGCCACCCGCCCCTCGCCCGCCGGCCCACGGATCACCCCGTCGACCGCCAGGTCGGGCAGGAAGTCGAGGTAGAGGTTGTCACGCAGGACGGTGTGCGAGATGCCGCTCGCGTGGATGTGCTGCTCGGTCGCGTAGTGGTGGCGGCCGAGGGTGAAGGTCGAGTCCGGCGCGGCGCCCAGGAACGACGTGTAGACCAGGTGCCGCACGCCGGCCGCGATGGCCGCGTCGATGAACGTGAGGTGGTGCGTGACCCGGTAGACGCTCTCGGCGGCCGACACCATGAACAGGGTGTCCACGCCGGACAGCGCGGCCTCGGCGGCCGCGGCGTCGCCGTAGTCGGCCACCGCGACGGTCGCGCCGGGCAGCTTGGGCGCCCGGTCGGGGGAGCGGACCACGAGCCGCTGGGCCTGGCCGGCGTCCGCGAGCCGGCGGGCCACCCGGGAGCCCAGCTCACCGGTCGACCCGGTAACGGCCAGCACGCCCGGGCCCGGCGCCTGGCTGCGGCCGGCCTCGCGGGCCGGGGTCGCGCTCACTTGGCGGGCAGCGTGCGCGCGTACGCGACGCCCCGGCCGACCCAGTCGCGCAATGCCGCCTCGCTGGCCAGGCCGGCGGGGCCGACCACCACCCAACCGCCGGGACGCCGGCCGCCACCCATCTCGAACGGGGTGACGTGCGGCTCGGCCAGGGCCGCCTCGGTCGCTTCCTTGCCGACCCGCACCAGCAGGCCGTCGTCGCGTACGCCGCAGGCCATGTTCCCGTCGACCATGAAGATCAGGCTGCCGAACATCCGGCGCTCGTCGACCCCGGGGTCACCGGCGACGAGCTCCCGGACCTGGGTGGCCAGCCCTTCATCGCGCACCATGCCCCCGATCGTGCCACGCCCGAGAAATGACTTTGCCCGGAACGCGGCGGGCCTCCGGATCGTCAGAGGGGGTATGGGACGTTCGACCTGGGCGGCTGTGGCCGCCGCTCCGCTTCTGCTGCTGGCCTCCGCCTGCGGGGCCGCTGATGCCGCATCGCCGGCCCCGCCGGCCGCCGCGTCGTTGGGTGCCGACGAGGTGGCGTTGCGGGTCACCTACACCGGCGGTTTCGTGACGCCGCAGTCGATTCCGGGTCGGGTGCCGGCCGTGTCGGTCTACGGCGACGGCCGGGTGATCACCGAGGGTCCGGTGGCGGCGATCTACCCCGGTCCGGCGCTGCCCAACCTCCAGCAGGCCCGCATCTCCGAGGCCGACGTCGACGCGCTGGTCGACCGGGCGGTGGCGGCGGGCGTGGGCGCGGGCACCGACCTGGGCCAGCCCGGCGTCGCCGACGCGTCGACCACGCGGTTCGTGGTCACCACCGAGAACGGCGTCAAGCAGACCGACGCGTACGCCCTGGGGATGGCCGACGTCGGCGGCCTGCTGAGCCCTTCGCAGGCGGCGGCCCGCCAGAAGCTGGCCGACCTGCTGGCCGCCCTGCAGGACCTGCCGGCGACGCTCGGCACCGGCGCGGTCCGGGAGGAGGGCGCCTACCAGCCGAAGTCGGTCGCGGCCATCGCCACGCCCTACGTCAAGCCGGAACAGCCGCTCGAGCTCCAGCCGCCGGTGCCGGTCGACTGGCCCGGGCCGGCCCTGCCGGGCGACAAGCTCAACCCGAACGTCGACGTGGGCTGCGTGACCGCGACCGGCGACCAGGCGCAGGCGGTGCTCGCCGCGGCTGGCAAGGCCAACGCCGCCACGCCGTGGGCCTCCGGTGGCGAGCAGTGGTCGCTGCTGCTGCGCCCGGTGCTGCCCGACGAGAGCGACTGCGCGGACCTAGCCAAGCAAGGGTGACCCGTACGCCAAGATAAAGTGTCGAACATGGACTTTCTGGACGCGATCAAGGCCGCCACCCGTGAGGTGGGCCGGCAGAACCTCCCCGAGGGCCCGGCCCGCTCGGTGGTTCTGCGGCGCAGCCTTCCGGTGCCGGCCGACGACGTCTGGGACGCCCTGACCAACCCGGACCGCCTCGCCCGCTGGTTCCTGCCGATCACCGGCGACCTGCGGGCGGGCGGCCAGTTCCAGATGGAGGGCAACGCCGGCGGCCGGATCCTGCGCTGCGAGCGGCCGACCGAGCTGGTGCTCACCTGGATCTTCGGCGCCGACATCGCCACGACCACCGGCAGCGAGGTGCACGTGACGCTGTCGCCGGAGCCGGACGGCGGCACGGAGTTGTTGCTGCGCCACGTCGCGGTGGTCGACCCGGCCCTCTGGGAGCAGTACGGCCCGGGCGCCACCGGCGTCGGCTGGGACCTCGCGTTCCTCGGCCTCGGCCTGCACCTGTCGGGCGGCGGGCTCGACGACGCCGAGGGCTGGGAGGAGTCACCCGAGGCGCAGGCCTTCATGGTGGCCAGTGCCGAGAGCTGGGGCGCCGCTCAGCTCGCCGACGGCGCCACGCCGGAGGCCGTGACGGCCGCGGTCGCCAACACCATCGCCTTCTACGCCGCGGCGGACTGAGCCGCCGGCACACCGAACGGCGCGCGGTCGTCGCGGACGTCCGCCCAGACACCGCTGGCGTCGATGCGCCGCTGCGCCTCGCCGAGGTCGATGTCGTAGATATCGCAGAGCGCGCGGGCGGAGGGAAGCAGTTGCAGCCCGCCGTCGCGTAGCTGCCGCAGCACCACCGTTTCGGTGGCACCGGCCTTCGCTTCGGCGGATGCGTGCTGGACCAGGTCGGCATAGCCGGTAGGGAGCGGCATGACGGCAGTATCCCCCGATAGGGTGGCGCGCGCAGTACCCGTACCACCCGGATCGATCTCAGGGATTTGATCCTTCGGGTGGTGTAACTGGACTGGTACGGCTAGTAAGGTGTCGGCGTTGACATGAGAGGCGTCGCGGGGGCGCAGCGCACGGGAGGTCGGGAAGTGCCGGTCACTGGCCAGCGGGTGGTGCGGCGTGCCCTGGGGCGACGTCTGACCAAACTGCGCGTCGCCAACGGCAAGTCGCGCCGTGAGGTAGCCGAGGCGAAGCTCGGCATCTCCGAGCCGACGCTGCACCGCATCGAGACCGGCAAGGTCCCGGTCACCGGCGCCAACGTCCGCGCGCTGTGCTGGCTCTACGGCGCCGACCAGAGCGTCACCGACGCGCTCGCGGAGCTCGCCCTCGGCACGTCGCGCGAAGAGTGGTGGGACGGCAGCCCGGTCATCCCCGACTGGTTCAAGCTCTACGTCGGTCTGGAGGCCAGCGCCTCGAAGATCTGCACCTACGACGGCGAGATCATCCCGGGCGAGCTGCAGACGGAGCAGTACGCGCTGGCCGTGTTCGGCGCCGAACAGCCCCGCGACGACGAGGCGGTGCACCGGCACGTGAAGCTGCGGATGCAGCGGCAGCGCGCACTGCTGGCCCGGGCGCCCCAACTGGTCACCGTGCTGGGCGAGGGCGCGCTGACGCGCCCGGTCGGCGGCAAGACCGTGCTCGACGGCCAGATCGAGCACCTGCGGCGCACCGCCAAGCGCGACAACGTCGAGATCCGGGTGCTGCCATTCACGGTCGGCGCGCACGCGGCGATGGCCGGCGCGTTCCGCATCCTCGACTTCGACGACCCGGACGACCCAGACGTCGTCTACCTCGAGTCCCACGTCGGCGCCCTCTACCTCGAGGAGGAGCACGAGGTCGCCGAATACCGCAGGGTCTTCGACCTGGTCTCCCGCGCGTCGGTGCCGCTCGAGAACTTCTGATCCGTCCCGGGGTGACCTTGGCCCGCGTCCTCGTGCATAGTGGACGCGTCAGCTTGTCGACCTTGAACCCTGGGGAGGGATTCGTGGCCGGTGTTGCGAACGATGGCAATTCCAAACCCGCGACGGCGGCTCGGATCTACGACTTCCACCTAGGCGGGACACACAACTTCACCGCCGACCGCGAAGCGGCCATGGCGATCACCAAGATGTTCCCGTTCGTGCCCTTGCTCGCCCGCAACAACCGGGCCTTCCTGCGGCGCGCGGTGCGGCACCTGGCGAGCCAGGGCATCACCCAGTTCCTCGACGTCGGCTCCGGCATCCCGACCGAGGGCAACGTCCACGAGATCGCGCAGGAGATCGTCCCCGAGGCGCGGGTCGTCTACGTCGACATCGACCCGGTGGCCGTGTCGGAGAGCCTCGACCTGCTGGCCGGCAACCACAACGCGACGGCGATCCGGGCGGACCTGCGCGACCCGCAGTCCATCCTGGACAACCCGCAGGTCCGCAAGATCATCGACTTCGACCAGCCGGTCGGTCTGCTGATGGTGGCCGTGCTGCACTTCGTCGCCGACGACGAGGTGGCGAGCCAGTCGGTGCGCGAGCTGCTGGCGCCGCTGTCGGAGGGCAGCTACCTGGTCATCTCGCACGGCTCCGCCGAGGGCATGCAGCGGGACCTGACCAACCTCGACGACGCCCAGGCCGTCTACAAGCGCGACACGGCGACGCCGTTCGTGCTGCGGTCCAAGGCTCAGGTGGCGACCTACTTCGAGGGGCTCGAGCTGGTCGAGCCGGGTGTCGTGTGGCTGCCCGAGTGGCGCCCCGGCGCCGACGACCCGCAGGACTTCACCGACCGTCCCACCGAGAGCGGCGGCGTGTGCGCCGTGGGCATCCTGCGCTGATCCGACGTCACGTGCGCCGGGCCGGTCTGACCGGCCCGGCGCTCTGTTGTTTCCGGCTCAGTCCGCCAGCAGCTGGTCGAACTCGCCGCGCCTGGCTCCGAAGAGGAACGAGTCCCACTCCTCGGTGGTGAACCGCACCAGGCCACCCGACCGGTTCTTGCTGTTGCGCACCTCGATCCAGCCTTCGTGGCGGCGCGCCTCGACGCAGCTGCCACCGTTGCCTGTGGATCGGCTGGACATGATCCATCCCGTGCTGTCCGGCATGGGGTTAGTCCCTTCTGGTCATTTGACGTGGAAACTGGCGCCCACCACGGTTTCCGGCGAACCGGACACCCACTCGGTCGAAACTCAGAAGTTGCTCTCGGTAGTCGAAGATCGGCACCGTGTGCCCCTTTCGCGCTTCCGTCGCTGCACTTGCTCCTGGTAGAGACCGATATTGGGTTTACGGCTCGCGGCTTGCTTCTTTCACCATGAAACCGTGGCGTACAAAGCGTAACTGAAACCCGCGCCGATGGATGTCCTCAGGATGTTAAAGATCGCCGTGAAATCTTGCACGCTGATGAGCCGGCTGCGATGCTCATGGGCACCACCCCATCGCGCCCCCCCAGCACCGACATCGCGACGGAGATGATCCACATGGCTGCGCCGCTGCTCGACCCCAACCTCCGCATGGAAGCCCCGACCGTTCCCAGCGATGGTTTTCAGCCCGGCACGTGGGTCTGGGTGCACACACTGGGCAGTTGGCGTCCCGGGATCGTGCTGCACTCGTCGCCGCACGCGGCGACCGTGCGCTACCGGCCGGCGCAGGGGCGGGGCACCAGCGTCGACACCGTGACGAGCCACTCGCTGGCCCCGCGCAAGGACGAGGACCCGTTCCTCGACAACGCGCCGCTGTCGGCACTGCGCTGAGCCTGCCTTCGTCCACATAGGAGTAGATGCGCTGGGCCGCGTTCTGGTTGCATCGTCCGGGGAAAAATCACAGTGTCGGTCCTGCTCCTGGGTGTCATCGGATCCACCGCGTACGGTCTCGCGGGTCCCGACTCCGACGTCGACCGGCTGGGTGTCTTCGCGGTGCCGACCGTCGAGCTGCACGGCCTGCAGCCGCCGCCTGAGAGCGTCGTTAGCGCCGAACCCGACGTCACGCTGCACGAGGCCGCCAAGTTCTGCCGGCTGGCGCTGGCCGGCAACCCCACCGTCACCGAGCTGCTGTGGCTGCCGTCGCGGCTCTACGAGGTCTGTTCGCCGCTGGGTGTCGAGCTGATCGCCCTGCGCGGCGGGTTCCTGTCCGCCCGCCGGGTGCGCGACGCGTACCTCGGCTACGCGACCAGGCAGTTCCGGCTCCTGGCCAACCGCGGCGGCGACTACGACCCGCGGGTCGCCAAGCACGCGCGGCACCTGATGCGGCTCTGCCACCAGGGCCTGCACGCCTACCGGACCGGCGAGATCCAGGTCGAGCTCGACGACCCGCGGGCGTTCCTCGACTTCGGGGAGCGGGTCGCGGCCGGCGACCTGGGCGCCGCCCGCGCGATGCTGGCCGACCACGAGGCCGGCTTCGCGGCCGCCACGACGCCGCTGCCGGACGCGCCGGACGTAGCCCCGGTCGAGGCCTGGCTCCGCCGCGTACGCCTAGCTTTCCTCTGAGCCGGGCGTCACCAGGCCCGTCTCGTAGGCCAGTACCACCGCCTGCGCGCGGTCGCGCAGGGCCAGCTTCGCGAAGATGCGCGCGACGTGTGTCTTCACCGTCGCCTCGCTCAACGTCAGCGCTCGTGCGAGCTCCGTGTTGGACATTCCCCGGCCCAGCAGGGTCAGCACCTCGCGCTCGCGCGGCGTCAGCGCCGACAGGTCCTGGTGTACCCGCGGCGTGCCTAGGCGGTCCTCGACCGCGAACCGCTGCACCAGCCGCCGGGTGATCGACGGCGCGAGCAGGGCGTCGCCCGTGTCGACCAGGCGCACCGCGGCGGCCAGGTGGTCGGCGGTGACGTCCTTGAGCAGGAAGCCGCTGGCGCCGATCGAGAGCGCCGCGTAGACGTACCGGTCGAGGTCGAAGGTGGTCAGCATCAGCACCCGGCATCCGGTCTGCTCGTCCAGGATGTGCCGGGTCGCGTCGAGCCCGTTCATCGTGGGCATCCGGATATCCATCAGCACGACGTCCGGTCGCAACCGCCGCGTCTCCGCCACCGCCTCGGCGCCGTCGCCGGCCTCGCCGACCACGTCGATGCCGCGGGCGGTCAGGATCAGCCGGAAGCCGGTGCGGATCAGCTCCTGGTCGTCGGCGATCACCACCCGGGGCGCGGTCACGGTCCCTCCACAGGGATGCGCGCCCGCACCCGGAAGCCGCCACCGAGCCTTCGTCGCGCGTCGAGGTCGCCGCCGTACACCGCGACCCGCTGTTTGAGGCCCAGCAACCCGCGCCCGGCGCCGTTCGGGTCGGCCGGCGCGGGCCCGGCACCGGTCAGCACGCTCGGGCCGCTGGTCAGCACCTCGACGCGCAGCGAACGCTCGGCGTACCGGACGGTCACCTCGGCCTTGCCGGCCGCGCCGTGCTTGAGCGCGTTGGTCAACGCCTCCTGCACGATCCGGTACGCGGTGACGTCGACACCCGACGGCAGCGGTCGTGGCTCGCCTGCGATCCGCACCTCCACCGGCAGGCCCGCGAACGCGATCCGGTCGACCAGCGGGCTGAGCCGGCTCAGGCTTGGCTGCGGTGCGTCCTCCTCCGCACCGTCCGCGGCCGGTGCCAGCAGTCCGAGCAGATGCCGCAGCTCCGTCATCGTGGTGCGGCCGGCGGTCTCGACCGCTTCCAGCGCCGCCCCGGCGTCGTCGGGCAGCGTCGTCAGCACCTCGCGGGCGGCGGTCGCCTGCACGATCATCAGGCTCACGTTGTGGCTGACGATGTCGTGCAGCTCTCGCGCGATCCGGGCGCGCTCCTCCTCGACGGCCGCCCGGGCCGCGCTCTCCCGCTCGCGTTCGAGCAGCCAGCCCCGTTCCTCCAGGGCGCTTCGGTGCCGGCGGCGGGCGCGCAGCCACGCCACACCCAGGCCCGCGGCGATCCCGCCCGCGAGCACAGCGACCAGCCAACCCACGGGTCCACGATGGCAGACGGCGGGCCTGGTCGCGTCATCCGCGAGGTCCAGCCGCCTACATCCCGGGGATGACGGTGGTCCTGGGTTGCATCCCGTGGCCGACGCTCTGCGGGCCTCGTGCTGGCTACCTTGCTGCCATGACCACAGTCGTGCGGTTGGAGAACGTCCGCAAAGAGTACGGAGACACGACCGCGCTGGACGGGGTGTCGCTGTCGGTGTCGGCCGGCGAGGCGGTGGCGGTGATGGGCCCCTCGGGGTGTGGCAAGTCCACCATGCTCAACATGATCGCCGGCCTGGACCGCCCGACGTCCGGCTCCGTCCGCGTCCACGACGAGGAGCTCGGCCGGCTCAACGAGACGAAGCTGGCCCTGTTCCGCCGACACCGGATCGGCATGATCTTCCAGTTCTTCAACCTCCTCGACGACCTGCCGGCGCTCGACAACGTCGCGCTGGCCGCCCAGCTCACCGGCAGCCGGGTCGGCGTGGCCCGGCAGCGGGCCCTGGAGCTGCTCGACGAGCTCGGCATCGCCGACCGCCGCAACGTCTATCCGGCGGCGCTCAGCGGCGGCGAGCGCCAACGGGTGGCGGTGGCCCGCGCCCTGATGAACCGGCCGGCGCTGCTGCTCGCCGACGAACCGACCGGCGCCCTCGACAGCCGCGCCGGCGAGCAGGTGATGGACCTGCTGCTGGACCTCAACCAGATCGGCCAGACCCTGCTGATCGTCACCCACGACGAGCGCCTCGCCACCCGCTGCGCGAGCCGCGTCGTCGAGCTCGCCGACGGCCGCGTCACCCACGAGCGCACCCTGGAACGGGCATGAGTTCCGTGTGGAGGGCCGCGCGCGCGGCGGTGCGGCGGCGCAGGATGCAGACGTTCGTTATCGGGCTCGTGGTGTTGCTGTCGACCACCACGATCGTGGTCGCGTTGGCCCTGCTGGCGGCGACGTCGGCGCCGTTCGACAAGGCCTTCGCCCGGCAGGCCGGGCCGCACGCCGTCGCGCTGTTCGATCCGGCTGCCAGCCCTCCTTCGCAGGGACCCGGCGTGGCCGCGGCGGCGGGGCCGTTCGGCCAGGTCGAGCTCGAGTCCACCGACAGCGTCCGGTTCGGGCCGCAGGGTCCGCTGACCGTCGTCGGCCGGGCCGATCCCGGCGGCCCGGTGGACAAGCTCGACCTCTGGCAGGGGCGCTGGCCGTCCGCACCGGGCGAGATCGTCCTCAACGAGCCGGTCCACGACCTGGACCGGATGCCGCCCCGGTCGACCTCGGTGACCCTGGGCGGGCATCCGTTCACGATCGTCGGCCTGGCGCACAGCCTGGTCGGGTCGGCCGACGCCTGGGTCACTCCCGCGCAGGTCGCCGCGCTGCGACCCACCGCGACGCAGATGCTCTACCGGTTCACCGGCGACGTGTCGACCGAGGCGGCCGTCGAGGCCTCGCTCGCCACCGCCACCGCCGGGCTGCCACTGACCGCTTCGCAGACCTACCTCGTGGTCAAGGAGCAGATCTCCGCGGACGTCGGCGTGTACGTGCCGTTCCTCGCCACCTTCGGCGTACTCGGACTGGTCGTCGGTGTCGTGATCGTCGGCAACGTGGTCAGTGGCGCGGTCGTCTCCGGCTACCGCCACATCGGCATCCTCAAGGCACTCGGCTTCACGCCCCGCCAGGTCGTCGCCGTCTACCTGATGATGGTGTCGGTGCCGGCCGTCGTCGGCTGCGTCCTCGGCAGCGTCGCCGGCTCACTGGCCGCCCAACCGCTGCTGTCGGAAGGTTTCGAGGGGCTCGGGCTCGACGTCGGCATCGGTGTCGGACCGTGGATCTGGCTCGCCGGGCTCGTCGGGGTGCCCGCCACGGTGGTGCTCGCCGCGCTCGTGCCGGCCGTCCGCGCGCACCGCCTCTCGGCGGCCGAGGCCATCAGCGCAGGCAGCGCGCCCCGGCAGGGACGTGGCACGCGGATCCAACACCGGCTCGCCGGGGTACGGCTGCCCCGCTCGGTCTCCCTCGGGCTCGGACTGCCGTTCGCCCGGCCCGGCCGCACCGCGTTCACCGTCGCGGCCGTCCTGCTCGGCGTGACCACCGTGACCTTCGCGACCGGGCTCGCCGACACCCTCGTGCGGATCTCCACGATCGAGGACACGGCGGCCGGGCAGATCGGCGTACAACCGTCGAACGGTCTCTTCCGCGTCGCGCCCGACAACGCGCCGCCGCCCGCGGGGCCGCCGGCCACCACCACCCGCACCGACGAGCAGGTCGAGGAGCTGCTCCGTGGCCTGCCGGACGCCGCGCGGGTGACGGCCATCCACCGCCTCCCCGTGTCCGCGGTCGGGCAGACCGAGCCGCTGCCCGTGAACTTCTTGCGCGGCGACTACTCCGCCATGGGGTACGAAGCGGAGCTCACCGCCGGGCGCTGGATGGCCGGGCCGGCGGAGACCGTGGTGCCGACGGAGGTCATGCGCGGCCGGGGACTGGCTCTCGGCGACCGGATCACCCTGCGGCTCGGCGGCGGGCAGGCGGTGCTGACGGTCGTCGGCGAGACGATGGACGGTCCGCAGGGGCCGCCCGCCCTGTTCGTGGACTGGAGCGTGCTCGCCACGATGGCGCCGGACCGGGTGGTCGCGCCGTGGGACGTCTACTACCAGGTCCAGCTCGTGCCGGGCGGGGACATCGCGAGGTACGTCACGGCGGTCACCGCCGCCGACCCGGCGATCGACGCGTGGAACAACGCGCAGCTCAGCGACTTCCTGGTCACCGTCGTCAGCTTCTCGTCGGTGCTGTCGCTGCTGCTGTCCACCGTGGCGGCGCTCGGTGTCTTCAACACGGTCGTGCTCAACGTCCGCGAGCGGCGCCGCGACCTCGGCACGCTCAAGTCGATCGGGATGACGCCGCGCCAGGTGGTCGCGATGGTGCTGACGTCGATGGCCCTCGTCGGTGTCGTCGGTGGCGTGCTGGGCATCCCGGTCGGTATGCTGGCCCATCGCTTCGTCGTGCCGTTGGCCGCGGAGTCCGCCCGGGTGTCCCTTCCGCTTTCTGTGATGGACGTCTGGCACGCGCCGACGCTGGCCCTGCTGGGCCTGGCCGGAGTGGTGATCGCGCTGCTCGGAGCCCTGGTGCCAGCGCGTGGTGCGGCCCGGTTGACCATCGCCTCCGTACTCCACAACGAATGATCCTCGTTATTCTGTTGCCCTTGGCGGATCACGCGCTCTACCTTTGATACAGACAACGACGAACGAGGAGAAACCGAGATGTTGAGGCAGCGAGTTTCGCGACCGCAGTGGCACACGCCGCGCGGCATCGCGGCCATGCCCAACACCGGGCTATCCGATCACCTGAAGCTCAGCGAGCACTCGGCCTATGCGGGTCGGTGGCTGACGTAGCGCTCTTCACCAAGCGCTGACGCCGCCCACCCGCAAGGGACCGGGCGGCGTTTTCGTTTATCCATAGGGGCGTGGCGCAACTGGTAGCGCACCGGCCTCCAAATCCGGTTGTTGCAGGTTCGAGTCCTGTCGCCCCTGCTTTCCTACCGTACCCATGGGCACGGTTGGGTTTGTGATTTGAAAATTCCACAGTGGATGGCATTTCGGGCCGTTGGAGCAGCTGGCTAGCTCGTCGCGTTCTCAGCGCGAAGATCAGGGGTTCGAGCCCCCTACGGCCCACAAATCGCTCACTCAGGAAGCGATTCCACGTTGTTTCGCATGCGGATGTAGCGCAGTTGGTAGCGCGGCACCTTGCCAAGGTGCAGGTCGCCGGTTCGATCCCGGTCATCCGCTCTTTGTTTGTTGGTTCTCGCATATGAAAGGAGGATCCGGTGGACGTGCTGGTCATCAACGCCGACCTCGGCCCGCTCCACCGGGTCAGTCTCAGGCACGCCGTGCGGATGCTGGTCCGCCAGGTCGCCGAGGTCCACGAGTCGCGGCCCGACAGCCTGATCGGCGTCTACCCGGTGCCGACGGTCGTGCGGCTCGTGCGCTATGTGGTCACCCGCTGGCGCTACACGGCCGTGCCGACCTGGTCCCGCTCCGGCGTGCTGGTCCGCGACGGCCGGGCCTGCGGCTACTGCGGCGGGCACGCGAGCACCGTCGACCACGTCCTGCCCCGCTCGCGCGGCGGCCGGAACACCTGGTCCAACACCATCGCGGCCTGTGAAGGCTGCAACCAGCGCAAGGGCGACCGCACCCCGGCCGAAGCCGGGATGACGCTGCGGTCCGAGCCGGCGACCCCGTCGTGGGCGTCACTCACCCGGCGCTGACCGCGGCCGGCGGAGCTCCCGCCGCCGGCCGCACCATGGGAGCTGATGTAACCCGGCAGCATGGTTGCCTCTGAAGCAGCTCGTCCAGGTTCGAATCCTGGGCTCCCAGCTTTGCCCTCGTGCTTGCCGCCGTAGCTCAGTTGGTAGCAGCGCCGCTCTCGTAAAGCGGAGGTCCCCGGTTCGAACCCGGGTGGCGGCTCTTGTGTCTGGGGTGGGTGCAGGTGCACAGCGTTGCCTTGCAAGCTTCGCGTGCGCGGTTCGATACCGCGTCACTCCACGTGGGCCGGGCCGCCCTTCGCCGGCGGCCCGGCCTCCGGAAAGAGGTGCGGTTACGGCACCACACCTTGCCTGAGGGTCCCGCAGTTCGTCGGCTGGCTGTTCGGTACCGACCCGTTGCGCAAGCAGGCCTTCATGGTGAAGTGGGTGCCGCGGCTGAGCGGGTAGTCGACGGTCACGCAGCTGCCGCTGCCACCCGTGGCCTCGAGGTTGATTCCTTGTCCGCCGTACCAGAACTCGACCCGCGCCCGCAGTCCGTCCGCCGGGCCGAGGTCACACACGGTGAGCTCCGGGTAGTAGTTCCCGACGCCGGTGTAGTAAGCCGACGCGTAGCCGCCCTTGGAGCTCTTGGTCGACGTCGCGTTGTAAGCCCAGTCGGCAAAAGCCGCACCGGGCGCGACGACGAGGCCGCCGGCGGCCAACGCCAGCGCCAGCAACGTGCGGCCGGTCCACCGTACGACCGATCTGTTGCCCTTCATGCTCGACCACCCCCTGAAAATGACGACCCGCCTGGCCGTCATCGACGATGGTCGAGCCCGGGGTTCGATGAAGTCCACAGTGCACGAACACTCTCGAACATCTTCGTACACGCTCGAACGCTCGTGTACGTCAATGCCCGCGTAGCCCAATTGGCAGAGGCGCCTGGTTCAGGACCAGGAGGGTAGGGGTTCGAATCCCTTGGCGGGTACGGGTAACACGCCCACGTAGCTCATCTGGAGAGAGCGCCGGCCTACGAAGCCGGAGGCAGCAGGTTCGAGTCCTGCCGCGGGCACACAACGGGCTGTGGCGCAGTTTGGTAGCGCGCTGCTTTCGGGAAGCAGAGGTCGTCGGTTCAAATCCGGCCAGCCCGACCAAGGAGGAGCCAGCCGACAGATGGCGCCGGCCACCGTCTCGAAAACGGTTGAGGTCAGACCTGTGGCGGTTCGACCCCGCCCTCCTCCGCGAATGCCCGCCGCCGTTGACTTCCCCGGCCAGCGCCGATCGCCATGAAACGTGCCTCGAACGCTTCCTTTCGAGCGCGGGCATCGGGAGTGTAGTAGCCGTTTCGACGCGTCACGTGCTTGTACTCGTTGGCGAGCAACGTCGCCCTGTCGACCTTGACTGCGCATCGCATGTACGGCAGCACGTCGGCAATCAGCGCAAGAACCTTGTCGCTGCCGTAGAGGCGCCAGGTCCACGCCTGAAGATGGTGATCCTTGGCCTTTTTCTTGACGACGAGTCCGCCACCATAGAGGCGACTTAGCTCCTGAAGGATCTCGATATCGGTGCTGTCGACCACGATGAGTGGTTTTCGATAAGCCTTGCTCGCTGCGTACCCATGGAGAGTGACGCACCCGTCGCCGTCGAGAATACCCGCTACCCACGCCTTTTCGACCTCGGAAGGCATGTCCACATTCTACCGTCGCATGGCCGACGACAATGTCCCGTCCTGTTAGCTCAGCCTGGTAGAGCGGTGGGCTCTTAACCCACGTCGTCGGCGGTTCGAATCCGTCACGGGACACCATCACCACGCGGCGGGCGCACGCACGCCGCAGTTCCCCGTAGCTCAATCGGCGGAGCAGGCGACTGTTAATCGCAAGGCTGCTGGTTCGAATCCAGCCGGGGAAGCGACAATGCCCGGGTAGCTCAGCGGGAGAGCACTGCTTTCACACAGCAGGGGCCCCTGGTTCGATCCCAGGTCCGGGCTCGGTGTTCGTGGTGTACGGGTGTGCACGCCGGATTGTGGTTCCGGAAGGCGAGGGTTCGAGTCCCTGCGTTCACCCCAGGAGAGCGCGCCACCGATGGTGAGGTGGGGCTGGCTGTAACCCAGTTGCCTTCGGGCTCAGGGGTTCGAATCCCTCCGCTCTCACGATGCCCTCGTAGCTCAGCGGAAGAGCGCGGCTCTCCGAAGGCCGAGGCCGCTGGTTCGAATCCAGCCGGGGGCACGTCGGTCTTGCCCTGTTAGCTCAATGGAGGAGCGTCCGTCTGTCGAACGGAAGGCCGCCGGTTCGATCCCGGTACGGGGCGCAATGGAGAGTCCGCCATCGGTGGGGCAAGCGAGTTGCTAACTCGTGGGCGGGGTGACTCGTCGGCCGGTTCGACTCCGGCACTCTCCGCCACTGCCCTGTTCCGTTAGCTCAGCCTGGTCAGAGCGGCGGCCTCTTAAGCCGCGCGTCGGGGGTTCGAATCCCTCACGGAACACTTGCGGGATAGAGGAGCTCGGTCGTCCTCGCTGGCCTCATAAGCCTGAGATCGCGGGTTCGAATCCCGCTCCCGCTACCACGTCCCGGTAGCTCAGCCTGGTGGAGCACCTGCTCGACGCGCAGGGGGTCGGGGGTTCGAAGCCCTCCCGGGACACGCACGGCGCGGTGGACGAAATAGGTAGAGTCGCCCGGTTTTCACCCGGGACATGTGCGGGTTCGAGTCCCGTCCGCGCTGCTTCATGCCATCCACTGTGGAAACACTGCGCAGGGGGACGTTGGCTGTCCAGCCGCCGCTCATAACGGCGGTCCGCCCGGTTCGACACCGGGGCCTGCGACGGGTGGGGCCATCCGGTCCCGCTGCGAACGCACCTCCCCGGTGCGCGGGCGACGGCTACTTCTCCGTAACGCGACCCTGTAAAGGTCGGCGGGTTCAAGTCCCGCTAACGCCGTCGCCGATCTGATCTCGGGGAGCACAACTTCAGATGGGGTGCCCGGTGCGCAGGTTCGGAGTTCTTCCGCTGCTAACGGGGTGGTTGCGGGTTCGAGTCCCGTCGTCGGCTCTGGGCCGGCGTAGCTCAATCGGTAGAGCACCTAATGTTCGCCGGACCGACTTGATCTCGGGCACCCCCCATCTGGACGTGGCTCCTTCTCGGGCGGAGGGACCCAAACCTATGGCGAAGTTCAACACGCGTACGGCGCCCGGTTCGAGCCCGGTCCGGACCGCGACCACGCCGACCGGGCGGACGTACGAGGGCGGTCCGGGTTTCGCCCGTGACCAGAAGTCCGAGCTCTTCCTGCTCGCCGTGACCAACATGGTCGGCGAGGCCACGTTCTACGAGTCGGCGGGTGACCGCGACAGCCGCTTCGCGCGGCTCGTCCGCGACGTGGCCGTCGCGGACCCGGCCTGGGTGGCCGGCTTCCTCGGCTGGCTGCGCTCCGACGCGAACCTGCGTTCCGCGTCGCTGGTCGGCGCGCTCGAGGCGACCCGCGCGCTGGTCGACGCCGGCGTGCCGGGCGGTCGTCAGCTCGTCGCCGCGGTGCTGAAGCGGGCGGACGAGCCGGGCGAGGCCCTGGCGTACTGGACGTCCCGCTACGGCCGCGCCATCCCGAAGCCGGTCAAGCGCGGGATCGCCGACGCGATCGCACGGCTCTACACGGAGTACGGGCTCCTCAAGTACGACACCGCCAGCAAGGGCTTCCGGTTCGCCGACGCCATCGACCTCGTCCACCCGGTGCCGGCCGCGCCCTGGCAGGGTGACCTGTTCCAGGTCGCGCTGGAGCGGCGCCACAACCGCGACGAGGTACGCCGGGAGTCGCTGCCGATGCTGACCGCGAACGGTGAGATCCGGCAGGCCGCGGCCACCGACCCGCGCGTGCTGCTCGACGCCGACCGGCTGCGGGCCGCGGGCATGACGTGGGAGGACGTGCTGTCGCTGGCCGGCGACCGCCTCGACAAGGCCGCGCTGTGGTCCGCGCTCGTTCCGGGCATGGGCTACACGGCACTGCTGCGGAACCTGCGCAACCTCGACCAGGCGGGGGTCTCCGACGCGGTCGCGGGCGTCGTGGCCGCGCGGCTGGCCGACCCGACCCAGGTCTCGGCGTCGCGGCAGCTTCCGATGCGGTTCCTGTCCGCCTACCGGGCGGCGCCGTCGCTGCGGTGGGCGTACCCGCTCGAGCAGGCGATCGGACACTCGCTCGCGTCGGTGCCTGCGCTCCCGGGGCGCACGTTGGTGCTGGTCGACACGTCGTACTCGATGAACGCCGGTTTCAGCAAGGACGGCACGCTGCGGCGTTGGGATGCCGCGGTCATCTTCGGCGTCGCGCTCGCCCAGCGGTGCGCGGCCGCCGACGTGGTCTCGTTCTCCACGTCGACGAAGGTGTTCCCGCTCGTCGCGGGAGAGTCGTTGCTGCGGTCGATCGAGCGGTGGAAGGCCGGCGGGTTCTTCCTGGGCGACGGCACGGACACCTCCGGCGCGCTGCGGCGGCACTTCGCCCGCCACGACCGGGTCGTGGTGGTCACCGACGAGCAGGCGGCGGCCGGCGGCAGCGTCGACCGCGCGGTCCCGGCGTCGGTGCCGATGTTCACGTGGAACCTGGCCGGCTACCGGATGGGGCACGCGCCGTCCGGGTCGGGCAACCGGCACACCTTCGGCGGCCTGACCGATCAGGCGTTCCGGATGATTCCGCTGCTTTCGGCCGGTCGCGACGCCGACTGGCTGTGGCTGGTGGGCTGAGCGGTGGTCCGGCGGCCACGGACGCACCGTGGCCGCCGGACGCGTCACTCACCAGGGATGGTGGTGGTTGCCGTGCGGGCCGCACTCGCGGAAGAAGCCGTTCTGGTGGGGCTGGATGTGCGGGCCGCTGTCGCGGCACAGGATGATCCGGATCCGGTTGACGCCGCCGACCAGGTTGGTGTCGCCCAGCGGGAACGTCTCCCTGGCCGTACCCTCGCGTGCCCAGATGCCCTTCTGGCTGATCTTCCTGTCGCCGGCGAACGCCGCGAACTCGGCGTAGGTCCAGACCCACTGCTCCGGTGTCCAGTCGTCCACCTCGGCCGCGACCGAAACCGTGCGGTTGTACCAGGAGATCTGTCCGCCCACGTACGCCGTGTCGGAAGGTCATGTGTCTCCTCTGCGATCGTCGACGAAGCGTTCGCTGACCCACGTACGCCGTGCGGCGGATCCGACAGCTTCGTGTCGCTTTTCGCACGACCTGACGGGTCGAGAGGAGGTTGTGGATCGCCCGGCCGATGTTGGTCAAGCTGGACGGCTGCCGCCGGCAGCGGACGACCCGACGTGGGCCGATGGTGCGCTCGGCAGGATTCGAACCTGCGACCCTGGGCTTAGAAGACCCCTGCTCTATCCACTGAGCTACGAGCGCCTGGCGGATGTCGCACCCTGTGTCGGTCGAATTGACGGACAGCCAGGGCGTGACGATCTCGCTTGCACATATTAGGTTTCCACGCGTGCAGGTGACGAGCACCCGCTTTCTACCGCTCCTGGTGTCGACCGCTGATCGCTCGGTCGACGAGGGGCACGTGCTCGACGAGTTCACGGAGGGTATCGCCGTCGCCTACTCGTTCGGTCCTCCGTTCGGGGAAAGATTGGTCAGCTGGTCGGATCTTGATCGGATGGCGATCAACCGGCGCACGCTGCGGCGGGTGGCCATCGACCACCTCTACGACAACTTGCGCAGGGCGCAGATCCACGGCCGGCCACCGGCGCTGATGCTCTCCTTCGAGGGACTCGAGTCGAGCGTGCTGCTGGCCGAGGAGTTCTGGGACGAGATCGCGCCGCGCGTACCCGGTGAGTTGGTCGTCGGGGTTCCGGCCCGGGATGTTGTGATCATCACGGGCAGTGAGTCGCCGCCGGGGCTCAACAAGGCGCGCCGGGCGATCGAGCGGGTTTTCATGGCCGGCGACCAGCATCCGATCAGCCGTGAGCTGCTGGTGTGGCGGCAGGGGGAGTGGCAGCCGCTGCTGGCCGGGCGACGGCCCGGGCCACGACCGCCGGAGCTGGGCTGGAACCGCGCTGCCGCGACTGGGCCGCGACCGGTCAGCTCGGCACCTGATCCGGCGCCGCCCCGGTGGCAGCCGCCGCGCCAGCGCCCCGAACCTGACTATCCAGATCCGGACTATCGGCGCCAACCGCCGGACCCCCGTCAGTGGGAGTCACGTACGCGTCGATCCAACGGCCCACCTCGGTGAACAGCTGCTCCCGGGGCTTGGGCCCGGAGAGCGTGAGGTCGTGGAGGCCGCCGTCGATGCGGACCAGGGTGACGTGCTGGCCGAGGCGCGGCGCGTAGCGGACGATGTGCTCGACGTCGAGGACGGCATCGGCCACGTTGATGCTTTCGTGCCATTTCGCGCCGCGGAACGTGCGGGTCGAGCAGGCCACCAGCACCGGTGCGGGGATCTCGAGGCCGGCCCAGAGCTGGCGGTGCGCGGAGCGGATCGCACCGACCCAGCCCGCGTAGATCGGGAAAGCCTCGATCGGCTTCCAGGCCAGGTTGTAGTCCCACTCGCCGCGGTAGTTGATGTGCAGGCTCTGCCCATAAAGGCTTTCCAGGCCACGGGGTACGGCTCGGCGCGGGCGGCGGCGGCCCAGCCGGGCGACGCCGGCGAGCGCCGGGCCGCGCATCAGCCAGGGCATGTTGAACTCGAAGAACGGACTGTTCAAGAAGAGACCATCGATCATTTTTCGGTCACGCCGGGCATGTGCCCACAGCGACGCGACCAGGCCGCCGGTGGAGTGGCCGTTGACCAGCAGCGTGTCGGCGCCGATCAGCTCGGCGGCGATGTCGAGCTCGGTGAAGTACTCGCTGAGGTCGGTGGTGAAGTTCGGTGTCTGGTGCGGCAGCAGGCTGCGGCCGTAGCGCCGCAGGTCGATGGCGTGGAAGTCCCAGCCGCGGTCGACGTAGAAGTCGGCGAGATGGGTCTGGAAGAAGTAGTCGACGAAGCCGTGCACGTAGAGGACGGCACGGCCGGTCGAGCGCTCGGCGCGCCGGCTGACCAGCGTCGCGACCAGCGGTCCCTCGTCGTCGTGACCGAGGTCGATGACCCGGCGCTCGTACGGTTCGCCGAGGACGTCTATCTCCACGTCTGTTGCCACGTCCCGAATTTACCGCTCCTGTAGCACATCTGAACTTGATCGTTCGGTTTTCCACAGCCGGCCGGTTATCCACAGCCGTCAGTCCGCCCGTGGCGCGTCGCCCCGCGTTTCGCGACGCTGGTGCTCCGAGTCGACTCGCCCGCTGTTCCGCCTTCTTGTGGAGATGATGATGTTCGATACTTATGTGACGCTTGTCGGCAACGTGCTGACCGCGCCCGAGTGGCGCCGCACGACCAAGACCAACACGCTCGTGGCCAGCTTCCGGGTCGCGTCGACGGCGCGCCGATTCGACCGCGACAACGACCGCTGGGTCGACGGCAACAGCCTTCGGGTCCGGGTGACCTGCTGGCGACGGCTCGCGGAGGGCATCGCGTCCTCGGTGATGACCGGCGACCCGGTCGTCGTGGTCGGCCGCCTCTACACCCGCGACTGGTCTGACGGCGAGGGCAACAACCGCACGTCGTACGAGGTGGAGGCGGTGGCGATCGGCCATGACCTGTCGCGGGGCAAGGCGCGGTTCGTGCGCACCCGGGGCGCCGGCGCGACCAGTGAGCTCGACGACGACGAGGGCGCGCTGCGGGCCCGCGGCGAGCCGACCGAGGAGGTCGCCGACGACGACGTGCCCGCCCGCTACGGCGACAGCGCCGAGCTGTTCGACGATTCGGAGTTGGCCGACCTGCCCGCACCCACGCCCGAGGAGGAGTCGGTGTCGGCCTGACCGGTGCTGTTGGCCGCCGGCCCGCCGCTGTCCGCGTTGCCCAGCACGGCGGCCAACACCGTGCCCAGGTAGGCCTCGAGCGCGGCGCCCTGCGGCACCGCCTCCGGGATGCGCACGACGAGCTGGATGTGGCCGATGTACGTGGCGTAGGCGAACAGGGCCCGGCGGTCGGCCTCGGCGGGCTCGAAGCCGAGCGTGACGAGCTGCGTGGCGATGTAGGCGGTCCGCCGGGCCACGGCCCGGCGCATCGCCGGCGCCACCGCCGGGTGGTCGGCCGCCGCGTGCAGGTGCACCTCGACCGGCGCCCGCTCGGAGGCCGTCACCGCGACGAACAGTGCGCGCAGGCGGGCGGCCGGGTCGGGCTCGGCGTCGACGGTGCGCAGGATCGCGTCGGTGTACGTCTCGTCCCAGCTGCCGAGGGCGGCCTCGAGCAGGGCGTCCCGGTTGGCGAAGTGCCAGTAGAAGCTGCCCTTGGTGGTGCCGAGCCGGGCGGCGAGCGGCTCGACGGCCACGCCGGCCAGGCCCTGCTCGCCGATCGCGGTCAACGCCGCGGCGGTCCAGTCATCGCGTCCAAGACGGGGTTTACGCACAGCCATACGCTACCGTATGGTTCCTCCATACGGTTCCGTATGGAGGAGGCCTCATGGACCATGACGTGATCGTCGTCGGCACCCGGGCAGCCGGTGCCGCGACCGCGATGCTGCTGGCCCGGGCCGGGCTGCGCGTGCTGGCCGTCGACCGCGCGCGCTTCCCGAGCGACACCCTCTCGACGCACCAGGTGCAGGTGCCCGGCATCGCCCGACTGCGGCGGTGGGGCGTGCTCGACCGGATCGCCGCGGTGACGCCGGCGGTGCCGACGGTCCGGGTCGACGCGGGCCGGCCGGCGGTGCTGCACGGGCGCTACCCGACGGTCGACGGTGTCGACGCGCTCTACGGGCCGCGCCGCACCGTGCTCGACGCGGCCCTGGCCGACGCCGCCCGGGAGGCGGGCGCCGAGGTCCGCGAAGGCTTCGCGGTGGAAGAACTAACCCGCGACGCCGAAGGCCGGGTAACCGGCATCGGCGGCAGAGAACGCGGGGAGGGGAGGGGGAGGGGCCCCTCTGCTGGCCGCACCACCGAGACGGCCCCGCTCGTGATCGGTGCCGACGGTAAGCGGTCCACGATCGCCGAGGCGGTCGGAGCGCGGGCCTACCACGTGCGGCCGCCGGTGACGTTCGCCTGCTACACCTACTGGTCGGGGGTCGACCTGCCGGTCGGCGAGATCCACGTCCGGCCCGGGCTGACCGTCCCGGCGTTCCCCACCAACGACGGGCTCGTGATGGTCGCGCTGTTCGCGCCGCTGGCCGACTTCGACCGGTTCCGGGCCGATCCGGGGGCGAGCTACCAGGCCGTGCTCGACCGCTGCGGCGGCGACCTCGGCGAGCGCGTCCGGGCCGGGGTGCGGGCCGAGCCGTTCCGGCTGGCGCCGGACGTGCCGAACGGGTTCCGCGCGGCGCACGGCCCCGGGTGGGCACTGGTCGGCGACGCCGGCGTGGTGATGGACCCGGTCGCCGGTCAGGGCATCAGCAACGCCTTCCGGGATGCCGAGCTTCTTGCCGCGGCGATCGTGCGGGGGCTCGGGCCTGGCGGCCGGCTCGACGACGCGCTCGCTGGCTATCAGCGGGACCGCGACGCGGCCGCGCTGCCGATCTACTCGATGACCAGGTCGCTGGCGACGCTGCGGGTGTCGGCCGCGCAGCGGCTGCTGCTGGCCGCGATCGCCGACGATCCGGCCGAGACCACCCGGTTCCTCGCCGTGCTGGCGGGGGCCGAACGCTACGACGACTATCTGCGTGCCGGGAACGTGCTCGGCCGGCTCGGCGCGGGAGCGAAACGCCGGCTGTGCCGTGGGCCGGCGCGGGTCGCGGCCGCGGACCAGCCGGGAGCGGCGCAGATGTCTGGGTGATCGGTACGGCCCGGGCCAACCGGTCGGGGTCTGGACAACCAGGGCGCACCGCCAGGGTGACCAGGCCGGACGGTGCGACGCGTCAGGGTGGATTACGCATCTCCTGTCCGCTTCCGAATGCGCGGTTGCGTTTAGGCTGCCGGAATGGAAATGACCGGCAGCCGGCCCGAGGTCATCGTCGTCGGGCTCGGCACGATGGGCGCGGCGGCCGCGTACCACCTGGCCAGCCGTGGCATGCGGGTGTTGGGAATCGACCGGTTCACGCCGCCGCACGGGCGCGGTGAGCACGCCGGCGGGTCGCGGATCATTCGTCAGGCGTACGCCGAAGGTCGTGCCTATGTGCCGTTGGTGCAGCGCGCCTACGAGCTCTGGCAGCAGCTCGGTGAGCTCGCCGGTGTCGAGCTGATGACCCGCACCGGCGGGCTGATGGTCGGCCGCGAGGACTCCGCGCAGGTGTCCGGTGCGTTGGCGTCCGCGCGCGCCCATTTCCTGGAGCACGAGCTGCTCGACGCCGACGCGATCCGGCAGCGGTTCCCCGCCTTCACGCCCGCCGACGACGAGGTCGGGCTCTACGAGCGGGCCGCCGGCATCATCCGTCCCGAGGCCGCGATCACCGCTCACCTGCGCCTGGCCGAGCGGTCGGGCGCCGATCTGCGCTACGGCGCCACCGTCGGCGGCTGGGACGCGACCGAAGACGGCGTGACCGTGCGGGTCGACGGCGACACGATCGAGGCCGACCGGCTCGTCGTCTGCCCGGGGCCGTGGGCCGCCGACCTGCTGCAGATGCCCGGCGCACCTGTCACGCTGGAGAGCCGGATGCAGCACTACTGGCTGCCGGCCGACGTCTTCGCCATCGGGCGGTGCCCCGTCTGGATCTGGGAGCCGAGCGACGACCAGGTGGGGTACGGCGTGCCCGCGTTCGCACCGCCCGCCGACCTGCACGACCTCGGCCCGGGCGTGGGTGCCGTGGTCAAGGCCGCGTTCCACAGCGGTGAGCGGCCCGCCGACGCCGAGCTCGGCGCACCCTCGGCGACCCCCGACGACCTGGCGACGATGCTGGCGTGGCTGGGTGGGCGGATGCCGGCGCTGGCCGACGCCAAGTACCTGGAGGCCAAGCCGTGCCTCTACACGATGACGCCCGACAGCGACTTCATCCTCGGCCCGCACCCGGAAGCGCCCCTGGTGACGTTGGCAGCCGGCTTCTCCGGGCACGGCTTCAAGTTCGCACCCGTCATCGGCGAGATCCTCGCCGACCTGGCCCAGACCGGCTACACGCTGCACAACATCGACCAGTTCGCGCCGGGCCGGTTCACCGCGAAGGCCGCCTGAGGCGGTCCCCGAGGCGGCCATGAGCCGGCCGCTAGGGTGATCATGTGGGATGGCTGGCGGTGGACCGGGTGAGTCTCGGCGGGCGGGCGGCCGACGCCGCCGGGCTGTTGGCCGGGTACGGGCTCGACGCGTTGCTCGGTGACCCGCGCCGGTTCCATCCGGTCGCCGGGTTCGGCACGCTCGCGCAGCGCCTGGAACGCCGGGTCTATCGCGACGACCGCCGCGCGGGGGCCGCGTACACGCTGATCGCCGTCGGCGCTCCCGCGATGCTCGGGGTCGCGGCGGCGCTGGCCACGCGCGGGCGTCCCGTGTCCCGTTTCGTGGTGACCGCGGCCGCGACCTGGACCGTGCTCGGCGGGCGGACGCTGCGGGCCGAGGGACGGCGGATGGCCGGTTTCCTGCGCGGCGGCGACCTGCCCGGTGCGCGGCGGCGGCTGAACTACCTGTGTGGTCGCGATCCGGCCGCGCTCGACGAGGCGGAGTTGGCCCGGGCGACCGTCGAGTCGGTCGCCGAGAACACCTCCGACGCGGTCGTCGCGCCGCTGTGGTGGGGTGCCGTCGCTGGCGTGCCGGGGCTGCTGGCCTACCGCGCGGCGAACACCCTGGACGCGATGGTCGGTCACCGGTCGGCGCGCTACGCCCGGTTCGGCACCGCTGCGGCCCGGCTCGACGACGTGCTCAACCTCGGTCCGGCCCGGCTGACCGCGCTGTTGACGGTGGCCTCCGCGCCGCGGGTCCGGGGCCGGCGGGCGGAGGCGTTGCGGGTCTGGCGGCGGGACCGGGCCGACCACCCGAGCCCCAATGCCGGCCAGTGCGAGTCGGCGATGGCCGGTGCGCTCGGGGTGCGGCTCGGTGGGCGCAACGTCTACTTCGGACGCAGCGAGACCCGCCCGTACCTCGGCGACGGTCCGCGTCCCGACTTCCGCCACATCGCCCGGGCGGCGAAGCTGTCGGGGACGGTCGGGGTCGCCTCGGTGGCGCTGGCGGCGGCAGTCGCCTTCGCGAGACCCCGGCGCCGCGCGGCGGTCGCCCGGTGAACGGCGGCCTGCTCGTCGCCGGCACCACCTCCGACGCCGGCAAGAGCGTCGTCACGGCAGGCATCTGTCGCTGGTTGCGCCGGCAGGGCGTACGCGTGGCGCCGTTCAAGGCCCAGAACATGTCCAACAACTCGGCCGTCGTGGTCGGTCCGGACGGGCGTGGCGGCGAGATCGGGCGGGCGCAGGCGATGCAGGCCGCCGCCTGTGGGATTCCGGCCGAGGTGCGCTTCAACCCGGTGCTGCTCAAACCGGGCAGCGACCACTCCAGCCAGGTCGTCGTGCTCGGCGAGGCGGTCGACCGGGTCGACGCCGGCAACTTCCGGGCGCTCAAGTCGCGGCTCGCCGGCGTCGTCTTCGAGACCTTCGACCAACTGCGCACCGAGTACGACGTGGTCGTCTGCGAAGGCGCGGGGAGCCCGGCGGAGATCAACCTGCGGGACACCGACTTCGTCAACCTCGGCCTGGCCCGGCACGGCCGCCTGCCCACCGTGGTCGTCGGCGACATCGACCGCGGCGGCGTGTTCGCGGCCATGTTCGGCACGGTCGCGTTGCTCGACCAGGCCGACCAGGACCTCGTCGCCGGGTTCGTCGTCAACAAGTTCCGTGGCGACCGCGGGCTGCTCCAGCCGGGCATCGATATGCTGGAGCGGGTCACCGGACGCCCGACGTACGGCGTGCTCCCATGGCATCTCGACCTCTGGTTGGACGCCGAGGACTCGCTTGCCTACGGCAGCACGCTCGGGCGGCCGGCGGCGCCGCACGGCAGCGAATGGCTCGACGTGGCGGTGGTGCGGCTGCCGCGCGTCTCGAACGCGACCGACGCCGAGGCGCTCGCGACCGAGCCCGGCGTGCGGGTGCGGCTGACCATCGAGCCGGCCGACGTCGCCGCCGCGGACCTGGTCGTGCTGCCCGGCAGCAAGTCCACCGTGGACGATCTGCGCTGGCTGCGGGAGACCGGTCTGGCTTCCGCGATCGCCCGCCGGGCCGAGGCCGGGCGGCCTGTGCTCGGGATCTGCGGCGGCTACCAGATGCTCGCGCGGGCGATCCACGACGACGTCGAGAGCGGCCGGGGCACCGTCGACGGGCTCGGCCTGCTGCCGATCGAGGTCACCTTCGACCCCCGCAAGACCGTGACGCTCGCGTCGGGCACTTCTAGCGGCGGTTTGCCGGTGCGGGGTTACGAGATCCATCACGGGTACGTTTCCGCGGGCGCGCCTCCGGCTCCGCTGCTGACCTATCTGGACGGTCGGCCGGAGGGGGCCCGGGACGGGGCGGTGTTCGGCACGCACTGGCACGGGGCCTTCGAGTCCGACGGGTTCCGGCGCTGGTTCCTCGGCGAGGCGGCGCGGCTGTCGGGCCGGACCGGATTCACAACCGCTCCGGGTACGGTGTTCGCCGCCGTCCGGGAGCGCACCCTGGACCTGCTCGGTGACCTGGTCGAGGAGCACTTGGACACGGACGCGCTGTGGCGGCTGGTCGAGCGTGGTGCGCCCGCCGGGCTGCCGTTCGTGCCGCCCGGCGCACCGTGACGACCTTCGACGGGTTGGCGCGGCGGATCCTGCGGCGCCGACCTCGGCTGGGGCAGACGCGGCTCGTCGCCGTCGACGGGCCGAGTGGCGCGGGTAAGACGGTGCTCGCCGAGCGACTCGGGGCCGCGCTCGGTGACGTGCCCTTGGTCCACACCGACGACTTTCTCGACGGTTGGGACGACCAGTTCTCGTACTGGTCGCGGCTCGACGAGTTGGTGCTCGGGCCGTTGCGGTCGGGTCGGCCGGGGCGGCATCGGCGCTACGACTGGGCACGGGGTGCGTTCGCCGGGCCGTGGATTCCGGTGCCGGCGGCGCCTGTCGTTGTGCTGGAAGGGTTCGGGTCGATGCGGGCCGGGCCCGAGTTGGCGTTCGCGGTCTTCGTGACCGCGCCCGGTCCGTTGCGTCTTCGGCGGTCGTTGGCGCGGGACGGTGTCGACACCCGGCCGGAGCTGCTGCGGTGGCGGCGGCGGGAGAACAGGCATTTCGCTGTTGATCGGACCGCTTCGCGTGCGGACGTGGTGGTGTCCGGGGTCTGGAGCGACGAGCCGGTCCTGCTCTCTCGCTGACCCGGGGCGGTGTTGTCCACAGGGGTTGACCGGCGTGCTCCTTCGTGCAGCGGTCGCACGGTCGCGCGTATCCCCTGCAAGGTTCCATGATCTTTTATCTTTTGGTTTCGGCGCTACGCGGCCTGAACTTGTTGTCGGGATGTGGATATACGACCGGTCAGTGGTTATCCACAGGCATAGACGCACGCCGTGCCGTGGTGCACGCTGGTTGGACGACAGGCAGCGGCGACCCGGGGGAGCCCATGACCAGTGACGAGCAGGGCGAGACGCTTCCCGTCCGCAGACGGGTGGTGCTGACTGGCATCAGCTCGCGGGCCTGGGAGCACCCGGCCGATCGTGGCGCGTTGACCGCGTTGCGCGAGCTACGTGGCTTCGACGACGTGGTCAAGGCGTTCTTCGGCATGTGGAACGAGCGTGGGTTCCGGCTGACCTACCTGGCCTCCTCGATCCGCGTCGACCACCGGCAATATCCGCGGGTCTACACGCTCTACACCGAGGCCGCCCAGGCGCTCGACCTACCCGAGCTACCCGACCTGTTCGTGCGGCAGTCGCCGCGGCTCGGCGGCATGGCGATCGGGCTCGACAAGCCGTTCGTCGTGATCAACTCCGCCTCGGTCCAGCATCTCGACGACGAGGAGCTACGCACGCTGCTCGGGCACGAGCTCGGCCACGTGCGCAGCGGGCACGCCGTCTACAAGACGATCCTGATGATCCTGACCCGGTGGGCCGCCAACCTGAGCTGGCTGCCGGTCGGCGCGATCGCGTTGCGGGCGATCATCGCGGCGATGCTGGAGTGGTGGCGCAAGGCCGAGCTGTCCGCCGACCGCGCCGGCCTGCTGGCCAACCAGGACCCGGCGGCCGCGCTCCGGCTGCTGATGAAACTGGCCGGCGGCGGTGACCTCAGCCAGATCGACACGGCGGCGTTCCTGGAGCAGGCGGCCGACTACGACGGTGGCGGCGACCTGCGCGACAGCTTCCACAAGATCCGGATGACCGCGTGGAGCACCCACCCGGTGCCGGTCGCCCGGGCCGCCGACCTGCGCCACTGGGTCGACTCCGGCGACTACGCCCGGATCCTCGGCGGCGACTACCCGCGCCGCGACGACGACCGCGACGCCAGCGTCAGCGAGGAGATCAAGGCGGCCGCCGCGTCCTACCGTGAGGCGTTCGGCCGCACCCAGGACCCGCTGGTCGGCCTGCTGCGCCGGCTCGGTGACAGCGCGAGTGACCTGGGCGACTGGGCCGGCACCGGCGCGGCCCGGGCACGCGACTGGGTGGCCAATGCCGCCGACGCCGCCGGCCGGGCCGCCCGAGGGCGTCCCGACGACCCCACCACCAACGGCGGGTGAGCGGCTGATCCAGGGCGGCTTACGATCACGGGATGACCGCTGCCATCCCCACCGAGTCCGAGCTGCGCGCTGCGATCGAGCGCGAGATGCCCGGCGTCCGTGCCGACCTCGAACGGCTGATCCGCATCCCGGGCATCGCCTTCGATGGCTTCGACTTCAGCCAGGTCGAGCGCTCCGCCGAGGCGGTGGCCGAGCTGCTGCGCGGCTGCGGCCTCGACGTGTCGATCGTCCGCAACGGCGGGCAGCCCGCGGTGATCGGTCACCGGCCGGCCCCCGAGGGCGCGCCGACGGTGCTGCTCTACGCGCACCACGACGTCCAGCCGGTCGGTGACCTCGCGCTCTGGAAGTCCGAGCCGTTCGAGCCGACGGAGCGCGACGGGCGGCTCTACGGCCGCGGCGCCGCCGACGACAAGGCCGGCGTGATGGCGCACGTCGCGGCGCTGCGGGCGTTCGGCGACGCGCTGCCGGTCGGCGTCGTCGTGTTCGTCGAGGGCGAGGAGGAGTTCGGCTCGGAGTCGCTGGGCGGGCTGCTGGAGGAGCACCGCGAGACGCTGCGCTCCGACGTCATCGTGATCGCGGACTCGGGCAACTGGGACATCGGTGTGCCGGCGCTGACCACCTCGCTGCGGGGGCTGGTCAACTGCTTCGTCGAGGTACGCGTCCTCGAGGCGGCGGTGCACAGCGGCATGTTCGGTGGGGCGGTGCCGGACGCGCTGACGGTGTTGTCGCGGCTGATCGCCACGTTCCACGACTCGGCGGGCGACGTCGCGATCTCCGGGCTGTCGTCGCGCGACTCGGCGGTCGTGGACTACCCGGAGGACCGGCTGCGGGAAGAGGCCGGGTTGATCGACGGGGTGTCGTTCATCGGCACCGGGCGGCTCACCGACCGGATCTGGAACCACCCGACGGTCTCGATCCTCGGCATCGACGCGCCGCCCACCGCGGGTGCGCCCAACGCGCTGATCCCGGCCGCGAAGGCCAAGGTCAGCGTCCGGCTGGCGCCGGGTGAGGACCCGAAGCACGCGTACGCGGCGATCGTCGAGCACGTCGAGAAGCACACCCCGTGGGGCGCCGTGGCGTCCGTGGTGCTGGAGTCCGACGGCGCACCGTGCGAGATCGACACCAGCGGGCCGATGTTCGCGGCCGGCCGCTCGGCGTTCCGGGCCGCCTGGGACGGCGTCGAGCCGGTCGACATGGGCGTCGGCGGTTCGATCCCGTTCATCGCGACGTTCCAGGAGATGTTCCCGGCGGCGGCCATCCTGGTCACGGGCGTCGAGGACCCGAACTCCAAGGCGCACGGCCCCAACGAGAGCCTGCACCTGGCGGAGTTCCAGCGGGTATGCCTGGCCGAGGCGCTGCTGTTCGCCAACGTCGCGGCGACCGCCGCCCGCGGCACGGTTGGGTGACTCTTCGATCTCTGGGCAGCTTTTTGTCGGGGGTATGGCCTACGCTATCGAACATGAGTACGAACGAGGCCATCACGCGGCTCGGCGCCGCGGTCAGTGCACTGGGAGACCTCGATGTCTCCGCGTGGTCGGAGGAGGCCCTCCGCGAACAGCTCGGCGAGCTGTCGGTGAACCTATGCGCCCTCGACGCCCTGCTCGCCAAGGTCGCCGACGGCGTGCGCGCCCGCGGCCTACGGATCGAAGAGCCGGTCGCCGCTTGACCCGATCGGGGGTCGGCCCTGGCCGACCCCCGACAATCGGGAAGAAGTTGTCGCACCCGGTCGCTAACGTCGCTCCATGGACTGGAAGATTGAGCTCGTAGCCATCCCCGTGACCGACGTCGACCGAGCCAAGTCGTTCTACGTCGACCAGTGCGGCTTCAACGCCGACCACGATCACCAGGTCAGCCCTGACCTCCGCTTCGTGCAACTCACCCCACCCGGCTCGGCCTGCTCCATCGTCCTGGGCACCGGCATCACCGAGATGGCGCCGGGCTCGCAAAAGGGCGTGCAGGTCGTCGTCGCGGACGCGGCCAAGGCCCGGGAGCAACTCATCAGCAAGGGCGTCGAGGCGAGCGAGGTCGACATCCAGGCGTGGGGGCACTTCGTCTACTTCGCCGACCCGGACGGCAACACCTGGTCGCTCCAGCAGATGCCACCCCGAGGCTGACCCGATGTGATCGCGCGGCGGGGCGGCGTGCCGGCCGCGGCGAATGGCCGCCGCGGCCAGGCGCGGCCCCGCCGCGATCGCCAGGTGCGGGCTCGGATCGGCCCTCTTTTTGACCGACGACCGCTTATGGACGGGCGCCCGGTGGGCGGCGCGGCGCTCCGGTGGCCACGCAGCGGCCCGGAGGGCTGACGGCGCGGTTTGCGCCGTAATGCGGGTGGCGGGCGTGGCGCGGGCTGAGCGGGGGTTGTTGCGCTTGCGCGGCGCGGCTGCCGCGGCGCAATGGCGGTCGGATGGCGTGGCTGCGCGGCGCGGCGGTCGGATGGCGCGGCGTAATGGCGGTTGGGTGGCGTGGCTGCGCGGCGGTGACGTAATTCGGCTGCGGGGGTTGTGGTGCCCGCGTGGTGCGGCCGCAAATGGCACGGCTGGCGGGGCCCCGCGACCGTTTGGCGGCTGCCGTGCGCGGCCGGCTGGGATCATCTGCGGGGACGCCCTTGCGGAGATCGCGGCGCGGGCTCGCCGCCCACACCTCGCGCAGCCGGCCGGGGGAGTGGGTCGGAGCCGGACCGGTCTGCCCCTGTGGGCACCGATTTCTCAACCTCGCCGGGATGTTCGCGTGGCGCGGGCTTGGCGGGGTGTGGTGCGGCCGGGTGGCCTCAGGCGTTCGCGTTGGGCCGCGCGCGTCCTTACGCGGCGATGGCGGTGGGCTGCGTTAGCGCGGGCGACGGGTAACGGGCCGCGCGGGCCTGCGGTGAGCGCGCCCCTGCCGCCGCTACCTGCCGGCGCCGTTCTTCGACGTTGGTTCTTGCTGTTGCCTGTGGGGCGGGTGGGATCCGTGGCCGACGGTTGTCGTACCCGGGTGTCAGGATGTTCAGATGCTGTTCGCAGATCTTGCCGCGACCTCGGCAGCGGTGGCGGCCACCTCGAAGCGGCTCGCCAAGGTCGATCTGCTCGCTGCCGCCCTGCAGGGGCTCGAGCCGGGTGAGGTCGAGGCCGGGTCGGCCTACCTCGCGGGTGAGTTGCGGCAGCGGCAGACCGGGGTCGGCTACGCCGGGCTGCGCGACCTGCCGCCGCCGGCCGAGCAGCCGTCGCTGACCGTCGGGGCGGTCGACGCCGCCATCGCGGAGATCTCCATGGTCAGCGGGAGCGGCTCGCAGGCGCGGCGCAAGGGGCTGTTGGGCGCGTTGTTCGCGGCCGCCACCGTCGACGAGCAGCGGATGTTGCGGGGCTTGTTCAGCGGTGAGCTGCGGCAGGGTGCGCAGGCCGGGCTGCTTGCCGACGCGATCGCGCGGGCCGCCGACGTGCCGGGGCCGGCCGTGCGGCGGGCGCTGCTGCTCGTCGGCGACTTCAAGACCGTCGCGGTCGCGGCCCTCGACGGCGGGGTCGGTGCGCTCTCCGAGTTCACGCTCCAGGTGGGGCGGCCGCTCGCGCCGATGCTCGCGTCCAGCGCGCCGAGCGTCGACGAGGCGCTCGACGCCACCGGAGCACCGGCCGCGGTCGACGTGAAGCTGGACGGCATCCGCATTCAGGTGCATCGCAGCGGTGACGACGTCGCGGTGTTCACCCGCAGCCTCGACGAGATCACGCCGCGGCTGCCCGAGGTGGTGGCGGCGGTGCGGTCGCTGTCGGCGCGCGACCTGGTGCTCGACGGTGAGGCCATCGGGATCGACGCCGACGGGCGGCCGCGCCCCTTCCAGGAGACGGCGAGCCGGGCGGCGACCCGCGGGGCGCGCCGTGGTGCGCCCGCCGCGCCGGTCGCCGACGGGGTGACGCTGACGCCGTACTTCTTCGACGTGCTGCACATCGACGGCGCCGACCTGCTCGACGCGCCGGGGGTCGAGCGGTGGGCGGCGCTGGAGGCGGCCCTGCCCGAGTCGCTGCGGGTGCCCCGCACGATGGTCGACCGGCCCGAGCAGGCCCAGGACTTCTACGCGAAGGCGCTCGACGCCGGCCACGAGGGCGTGGTGGTGAAGGCGGCGACCGCGGCCTACGACGCCGGGCGGCGTGGTGCCGCCTGGGTCAAGGTCAAGCCGCGGCACACGCTCGACCTGGTCGTGCTGGCCGTCGAGTGGGGCAGCGGGCGGCGCACCGGCTGGCTGTCCAACCTGCACCTCGGGGCGCGCGATCCGCGTACCGGCGGGTTCGTCATGCTCGGCAAGACCTTCAAGGGGTTGACCGACGAACTGTTGCGCTGGCAGACCGAGCGGTTCCAGGAGTTGGCCGTCGACAAGGGCGACTGGGTGGTTCGGGTGCGGCCCGAGCAGGTGGTCGAGATCGCCTTCGACGGGGTGCAGACCAGCCCGCGCTACCCGGGCGGGGTGGCGCTGCGGTTCGCGCGGGTGCTGCGCTACCGCGACGACAAGACGGCCGACGAGGCCGACACGATCGACACCGTGCTGGCCATCCACGCCGGGCGGCCGATCACGCCCTGACGCCTGCGGTCAGCGCAGGTCGGCGGCGACGAACGACCAGACCTCCAGGTCGACCCGGCCGCTGTGCACGTGGCCGGCGTTGCGCAACAGCCCCTCGTACGTGAAGCCGGCCTTCTCCGCCACCCGCCGCGACGCCGTGTTGCCCGGTGCTACGCGCAGCTCGATGCGCTGGAAGCCGTGCTCCAGGATCAACGCGATCGCGAGGGCGTCGACCGCCTCCGGCGCGATGCCGAAACCGCGGGCCTCGGGTGCGATCGCGTACGAGATCTCGGTGACCTTGGCACCCCAGTCGGTGCGTTTGGTCCAGAGGCAGCCGACCAACCGGTCGTCTTCGCGCCGCACGATGCCGTAGTGGTCGCCGGCGCCGCTGTCGCGCCGCTCCTGGGCCATCTCCGTGCACCACGCGGTGCCGTCGATCTGGCCGAAGTCGCGCGGAAAGGGCAGCCACCGCTGGGTCTGCTTGTCGGCGAAAATCTCGGTGACCGGCTTGGCGTCCTCGTCGGCGAGCTGCCGCACATGCACGCGCGGCGTCGAGACCCGCAGCACCGGAAACTGGCGCAGCGGAAGTTGGCCCCTCACCCGATCCCCCCGTCGTCGTCCCGCGTTCGCCCGCCGCCGGCCTGCCGCGGCGGGTGTGGCGCCCGCCGCACCGCTACCGCCGGCACCTCGGCCGTGCCGCCGTCCAGAGCCCCGTCGACCGCCGCCAGTCCCGACAACGTCTGGTCAACGCCACCGGGTACGGGCTGCCCACCCGTGACAGGCGCCACTCCCCACTGGCTGTTGGGCCGACCGTCGTCATGGGGCCGACCACCGGCGCCGGCCGGTTGATGCGGCACGCCGGCCTGCCCACCGCCGTCATACGCCGGTCCGAAACCACCGTGGCCGGGCGCCTGGACACCGGACGGCTGACCGCCGGGCCCATAACTACCGCCATGTGGCGGGAAGGGTCCGTCGTGACCGTGCGCGTCGGGGCCGTGGTTGCCGCCATGTGGCGGGAAGGGTCCGTCGTGACCGTGCGCGTCGGGGCCGTAGTTGCCGCCATGGGGCGGGAATGGTCCGTCGTGGCCGTGGGTGCCGGGACCGCCTGCGTGGTGGCTCTCAGCGGGCAGCGCCCGGAACGGTGCGTCGTGACCGGGAGCGCCCGGTCCGTAGTTGCCGTCCTGCGGCGGGAATGGTCCGTTGTGGCCGTGGGTGCCGGGACCGCCTGCTTGGTGGCTCTCACCGGGCAGCGCCCGGAACGGTGCGTCGTGACCGGGAGCGCCTGGCCCATAGGTGCCGTCCTGCGGCGGGAACGGTGCGTCAGGGCCGTGGGTGCCAGGACCGTCCGGGCTGTGGTTGTCGCCGCGCGGCGGGAACGGTGCGTCAGGGCCGTGGGTGCCAGGACCGTCCGGGCTGTGGCTGCCGCCGCGCGGCGGGAACGGTCCGTCATGCCCGTGGGCGTCGTGTGCGCCTGGTCCGTAGTTGCCGCCCTGCGACGGGAACGGTCCGTCGTGACCGTGGGTGCCAGGACCGTTTGGGCTGTGGCTGTCGCCGCGCGGCGGGAACGGTGCGTCGTGGCCGTGGGTGCCGGGACCGTCCGGGCTGGGGCTACCGACATGCGGCGAGAAAGGTGCGTGGGCTTCGGGAGCGCTTGGTCCGTGGTTGCCCGCGTGCGTGGGAAATGGTCCCTCGTGGCCGTGGACGCCGGGAACGGCTGGTCCGTGCGGTGGCAACGGCCCGTCGTGGCCATGGGCGACGGCAGGGCCGTGGTTGCTGCCACGCGGCGGCGCGAACGGTGTCGCCTGACCGTGGGCGCCAGGCGCGCTCGGTCCGTGGCCGCCGCCAACAGCCGCGTTGGGCGCCGGCTGTCCCGGGGACACCGGCGGACCGAACCCGCCGCCCGTCCACTCGGACGCCGCCGGTCCGCCAGGGCCGAAGCCGCCCGCGTTCCATTCGGGTGCTGTCGCCTCGCCCGCCCGATAGCCGCCGCCCGACCATTCGGATCCCGCCGCGCCGCCCTCGTCGAAGCCGCCGCTGTAGGCAGGGACGCTCGAGACCGCGTCCGGCCCCCCGCGCTGGTCGAACCCGCCGACATCGTGGGCAGGTACGCCCGACGGCTGACCGGCCGACGCGACGCTGCGCGGAGCGAACGGCGCCTGCGCGTACCCGTGCGCCGGCACGCCCGAAGCCGGGACCGGGGCGACGCCCGGACCGAAACCACCCGCGGACGCCCGATCGCTCTGGCCGACACCGTCGTCCGGAGCCGGCGGCCGCTCTCCAGCCGGGAACTCACCGCCGCCGCCCCGGCCCACCGGGAAGCCGAACTCGGCCGCCCGCCGCTGTTCGACGGCTTCCGGCCGCGGCGCCGGCTCGCCGGGCGGCATCGCCGGCGCATACCCGTCGCCTGCCCGCGCGCCCGGCACCCCGGCGAACCCGTAACCGTCGGTCACCTGTTCACCACCGGCGAACCCGCGTGCATCGGCCGGGTCTCCATCGGACTGAGTCGGCGCCGGAACGACCCGCAGCCGAGGCGGCCCGGAGACCGACGGCGCCTCAGTGGTCTCGGCGTCGGCAGCGTTGGCCGGCACCGCCCGCAGCCGCGGCGCACCCTCAGCGGGAGACGTACCGTAGTCGAGCGCGCCGGCCTCGTCACGCGGCCCGCCCACCACCGGCACGGGCCCGGTCGGCTGCGCCCACGAACCGGCGGGTGCCGGCCCGTCGCCGGGTCGGGCGGCGAGCACCAGCCGGCGGGCGATCTCCGGGAAGCCGGCCCAGTGCAAACTGAGCTGCGACGCGTGCACCCGGCGCCAGACGAAGCCCTCGGGCGTGCCGTTGTTCCAGGTCCAGGCGGGGGTCTGGCCGGAGCGCGGGTTGACCACGCCCCGGTGCTGCTTGTAGCCGACCACCCGCGCGCCGACCTCGGCCACCGCGGTGGTCGCCCGCGCGGTCGCGTCGCGGTAGCCGACGATCATCTGGTCGCCGGTGCTGCCGGTGGCGTCGAGCACCCCACACATGGGGCGCCCGTCGAACGACTGGGCGAGCCAGAGCAGACCGGCGCCTTCGGCGACCACCGGGCGGCCCGAACGCGCGAGGTCGGCCACGTCGGCGCAGAGGCGGCGGTTGGCGGACAGCTCCTCCGCGTACGCCTCCGGAAGCGCACCCCCGATGACCAGGGCGTCGGTGCCTTCGGGCAGCAACTCGTCGCGGAGTGGGTCGACAGGGATGACAGTGGCGCCGGCGGCTTCCAACAGCTCGCGCGTCTCCGCGTACGTGAAGGACAACCCCTGGCCGCCGGCGAGCGCGACGACCGGGCGGCGGCCGACCAGGACGGCGGCCGTGTCGCCGGGTGCGAGCGCCAGCTCACTGGCCGGTGACCAGGGCGTGGCCGGCAGGTTGGGCGCCGAGTGGGCGAGCGCGAGCAGGCCGTCGAGATCGACCGCGCCGGCGACCGACTCGCCGAGGCGGCGGATGCCGCGCAGCGCCTCGACCTCGCGGTGCAGGACCGGGACCACGCCCTCGTGCCGCGGCGGCAGCGTCGACGGCAGGTCGCGGCGGCGGAGCGCGCCGTAGACCGGCACGCCGATGTCGTCGAGCGCCTCGCGGAGCAGCTGCTCGTGGCGGTCGGAGGCGACCCGGTTGAGGATCACACCCCCGAGCCAGGTCAACTCGTCGTACGCGCGGAAGCCGTGCACGAGCGCCGCCACCGACTGGCCCATGGCGCCAACGTCGACGACCATGATCACGGGTGCTCGGAGGGCGGCGGCGACACCGGCGGTGGAGTCGGTCTCGACCCGGCCGGCGAGGCTGTCGAAGAGGCCCATCGTGCCCTCGACGACGGCGATGTCGCGGCCCTGCGCCGCGTGCGCGAACAGCGGTGCCACCCGGTGCGCGCCGACCAGCCGGGGGTCCAGGTTGCGCCCGGGGCTGCCGGCGGCGGCGCCGAGATAGGCCGCGTCGGTGTGGTCGGGGCCGACCTTGAACCCGACGGCGGACAGGCCGCGGCCGGCGAACGCGGCGAGCAGCCCGACCGCCAGCGCGGTCTTGCCGTGGCCGGACGACGGCGCGCTGACCACCACCCGGGGCACGGCGGACATCGGCGACTCCTCGGCGGAAAAAGGTGAGCCGTCCGACGATACCTAATGCGCCCGACAACATCAGGCTGACGACACATCGACCAATCTGGTACGCGGGGTGACCGCACAGAAAACCCGTCATACCCCCGCAGTAGCCTCTCTGGCGTGTACCGGTTCCTGCTGACCCCCCGCTGGCTGGGCTTCCTCGCGCTCGCGCTGGTCGCCGCCACGGTGATGGTGCTGCTCGGCAACTGGCAGCACGGGCGCTACGAGCTACGCAAAGCGGTCAACCACCGGATCGACGTGACGGGCACCATGACGCCGGTGCCGCTCGACACCATCATCACGGCGGGTGGCACCACGGGCACGCCCGGTCCTGGTCCGTGGTCGGCGGTCGAATGGACCCGGGTGACGACGACCGGCGAATACGACCCGGCCAACGTGGTCCTGGTCCGCGGCCGCACGGTCGACAACAAGGTCGGCTTCGAGATCGTCACACCGCTCCGACTATCCGACGGGTCGGCGGTGCTGGTCGACCTGGGCTGGGTGCCGGCGGCGCCGGGTGGCGGCGCCTACGCGCAGCCCACCGTGCCGCCGATCCCCACGGGCCAGGTCACCGTGACCGGCGCGGTCAAGCTCTCCGAGAGCCGCGGCACGGCGGTCGACCGCGCCGAGGGCAAGCTGGAGACCCGCCGCATCGCGGTGCCGGAGATCGCGGCCGAACTGCCCTACCCGGTGCGCGGCGCGTTCGTGCAGCTCGACACCCAGGCGCCGGCCGCCGACGCGGGCTTCAAGGCGGTCCCGCCGAACTACGAGAACGACTGGCTCAACCTCGGCTACACGGTCCAGTGGTGGCTGTTCGGCGCGATGACACTGTTCGCGTTCGGCTGGGCCGCCCGCCGCGAGGCCCGCGGCCCCCGCGAACGCGGCGACCGGGCAACCCCGGAGCCGGAGCTCGCCAGCACCGCCTGACGGCGCAGCCCGGGTCCTGTCGACGCCGGTGTTCGAAGGGGCCGTCAGGTCATCGGTCGGTGCTGGCTTGTCACGGAGCGTCCTTGCGGCGCCAGGCATCCACGAGCCGAGAGGTTGCCCGGCGTTGCCGGCGGGTAGGCAGGGCGGGCTATCTGCGCGTCCACGGGTGTGGAGGTTGTCGGGGGGCGCTCGCTGGCTGGTTGGGATCGGGCATCCACAATGCGGGAAGCCGTCGGCGGTCGGTGATGTCGTGGCGCGTGGTTGTCGGTGGTGGGCAGTAAGGTGCCGGGAAGTAGCCGCGACGAGGGGGTGCGTGATGGGCACGGAGCCGACGCTGCCGCTTCCCGGGGCGGGGGAGCCCGGTCAGTTCCCGCCGGCGACCGATCCCTGGTCGACGCCCGACCTCGGGCCCATGCCGGACCCGACCTCCGACCCTGGGCCCCTCTACGCCTCGCCACCGCAGCCGACCAGTGGCCCGCCGCAGCAGCACGTCAGCGGGCCTCCCGTCTCGCCGTCCGGACCGCCGACGCCTCCGCCCGGGGCATTTGCGCCCGGTGGGGACGCGACCGTCGTCGCGCAGATCGGTGAGATTCAGGTGACCTCCAAGCTGGTGCACACGCCGGCCGGCAGTTTTCCGCTCGCCGGGTCCACCTGGCAGGTCAACGACTTCTGGCACACCGAGCAGAAGACGCCGACCTGGGCCGTGCTTACCGCGATCTTCGGTTTCTGCGTGCTGACCGTCTTCAGCCTGCTGTTCCTGCTGGTCAAGGAGACCGTCCACCGCGGAACGGTGCAGGTCACGGTCAGCAACGGCCGCCATCAGTACGTCGCCCGCAACGCCGTCAGCAACCAGGAGCAGGTGCAGTACCTGCATCAGCAGGTCAACTACGTGCGGGCGCTCGCCGCCTTGTGAGGCATGCCACAGCGCCCGTCTGGGTATGGCGCCTCGCATGACCACCGACACCGACACGACAGATCCGACCCGGCCCGCCGGCGAAGGCCTGCGCCGGGTGATCTCGCGGCCGATGCTGACCTTCTTCATCGTCGGCGACATCCTCGGCGCCGGCATCTACTCGCTGACCGGTGCGGTCGGCGGCGAGGTCGGTGGTGCGATCTGGGCGTCGTTCCTGGTCGCGTTCGCGTTGGCGTTCCTGACCGCGTTCGCGTACATGGAGCTGGTCACCAAATATCCGCAGGCCGCCGGCGGCGCGCTCTACTGCGACCGGGCGTTCCGGATCAAGTTCCTGAGCTTCCTCGTCACCTTCGCGATCATGGCGTCCGGCGTCACCTCGGCGACGTTCGCCGCGAGCCGGATCGGCGGTGACTACTTCACCGGTCTGTTCGGCGTCGAGGACCCGCCGATGGTCCTGATCGGAATCGTCTCCATCCTGCTCGTCGCGGCGGTCAACCTGTGGGGCGTGGCCGAGTCGGTCCGGGTCAACGTCGTGATCACCTGCATCGAGCTCGCCGGCCTGCTGTTCATCATCGGGGTCGGCGTCGTCGTGCTCGGCGGGGGCGACGGCGACCCGGGACAGGCGTTCACCTTCTCGGGTACGGGCTTCGGCGTCGTCACCGGCCTCCTGTCCGGCGCGGCGACCGCGTTCTACGCCTTCCTGGGCTTCGAGGACTCGGTCAACCTGGCCGAGGAGACCGAGGAGCCCAGCCGGTCGTTCCCGCCCGCCATGATCACCGGCCTGGTCCTGGCCGGCGTGGTCTACCTGCTGGTCGCGTTCACGGCGGCGATGACCGTGCCGCTCGACGTGCTTACCGAGTCGACCGCCCCGCTGCTCGAAGTGGTCCGGCTGGGCGCCCCCGACCTGCCGGTGACCGAGCTCTTCTCGGCCGTCTCGATCATCGCGGTGACGAACACGATGCTGATCAACATGCTGATGGCGAGCAGGCTGCTGTACGGCATGGCCCAACGCGACGTCCTGCCGGGCGCCTTCGGCCGGCTCGGCGTACGCCGTACACCGTGGGTGTCGATCGCCTTCACCACCGCGATCTCGATCGTCCTGCTCTTCTTCGTGGACGACCTCGGCGACCTGTCGGACACCACGGTCCTCCTGCTCACCGCGGTCTTCCTGCTGGTCAACCTCTCGGCCCTGTACCTGCGCCGCGACCCGGTCGACCACCCGCACTTCCGGGCCCCGACCGTGGTCCTGGTCCTCGGCGCCGTGGTCTCGCTGATCTTCCTGCTGCCGATGGTCCGCGAAGCGTCGATCTACGTCCTGGCCCTCTGGCTTCTGCTGGGCGGCGTGGCACTGTGGGCCCTCAACTGGGCCTTCCTCCGCAGGTCGGCGGCGCGCTAGAGGAGCAGGTCCGAAGTCGATGAATCCGCCGACCCGGTCTGGATCATGCCCGGGCTGCGGCGGTGGGATCACGCGGGCGACGAGGGCCTGGTCAGCGAGTCGCGGCCGATGTGTCGCCTGTGCCGCACGCCGGCCTGCCTGGGCTGCGCGGACTGCGCGCCCGAAGAGTGACCCTTGCCGAGTGCGGGCAGCGCCGGGGAGCGTTAGCCGAGGCGGGGTAGGCCGTCCGCAAAACGGGCGAATCTGCTTCGAAAGGGTAGGTGGCCATTATGGTGGGCTCATGATCGACTCGTGGGATCCCGCGGGCGCCGGGGTGCTGCGGCTGCCTTCCGGGCGGCTGGTTCGGGGGCGGGGGTTGCTGCGGGCGTACCCGATGGGGCCGCCGCCGACGTTCGGGTTGTATCTGCTCGGGAAGCCCGCCTCGTTGACCGTCTGGGAGAGTCGCTGGGTCCGCTGGCCCGACCTGTGGCTCCCGAGCGACCCGGCCGACGCCGCCGCCGCGCTCCACGAGGCGTGGGAGCGGGCCCCGACCGAGCGGGTCGAGCTCGCCTGTCGTGGCGGACGGGGGCGCACCGGCACCGCGCTGGCCTGCCTCGCGATCATCGACGGCGTGCCGGCCGCGGAGGCGGTCACCTACGTCCGGCAGAACTACGACCGCCGGGCGGTCGAGACCCCCTGGCAGAAGCGCTTCGTCGCCCGCTTCGCCGCCCCGGGCGCGCGCGACCTGAACTGACCATGCGGCGCGGCATGCCGCAACCCCGCCGACGCCCGAGGGCGCGTCGGTCCGGGCCCTGTGGAGGGTCGGCGCGCGGGAGGCGGTGACCTATGTCCGGCGTAACTGTGATCGCCGAGCGGTCGAGACTCACTGGCAGCACCGCTTCGCGCTGAGCGACCTGGCCGCCGCCGAGAGCCTCGCGATCGAGTTCCTGGACTGCGGCCGTCGTCGGGCGACTCGACCCGCACGGTCGGGTGCGGGTCGACGACACCGGAAACATCGAGCACGAACAGGTCCAGCCCCGGCGTCGCCGGGATCCGCCCCGGGCGCGCGCGGTCTGAGCTGACGATGCGGCGCGGCAGGCCCCACTCCCCGACGCCCGAGGCGCGTCGGTCCGGGCTGCAGGGGAGGGTCGGCGCGTAGGAGATGGTCCACCGCGTGGCGTCGGCGCGAAGTCAGGCTCCCGGGAGCTCTAACGAGGCTCCCTCCCGTGCAGCACTGCGGAGAGTTCGCGGGCGAAGGCGTCCATCGTCGGACGGTCGCGGATCGCCACTCGGAGGAAGTCCGTGCCCAGGCCCGGGAAGGTGTCTCCGCGGCGGACCGCGTACCCGCGCTCGCGCAGCGCCAATCGCACCTTGTCCGCGTTGGCCAGGCGTAGGAGCACGAACGAGCTCGACGGTGGCGCCGCGATGGAGACGCCCGGGATCTGGGACAGGAGGCCCACCAGGTGGTCTCGGTCGGCGGCCAAGGACTGGGCGATCGCGTGTTCCGCCGCCACCGCGACCGGGCTCGCGCACGCCTCCGCCGCCGCCAGCGCCGGCGTCGAGACCGGCCACAACGGCTGCACCGCCGCCAGCCGGGCGATCACGTCGGGCGCGGCCAGCGCGTACCCGATGCGCAGGCCCGCCAGCGCCCAGGTCTTGGTCAGGCTGCGCAGCACGATCAGGCCGGGCAGGTCGGAGCGGCCGGACAGGGACGAGGGCTCGGGAGCACCTGACGGCCCGAGCGTCGTGTCCGCGAACGCCTCGTCGACCACGAGGATCCGGCCCGGGCGGGCCAGGGCGGCCAGCGACGACGCGGGGTGCAGCACCGAGGTCGGGTTCGTCGGGTTGCCGACGAAGACCAGGTCCGCCGAATCCGGGACAAGGGCCGGGTCCAGGGTGTACGGCGGTGGCAGCACCACCCGACCGACCTGGTGGCCGGCAGCGAGCAGCGCGGCCTCGGGCTCGGTGAACTGCGGATGCACCACCACGGGCGACACGGCGGAGCGGAACGCCTGGGCGATCAGCACGAACGCCTGCGCGGCGCCGGCGGTCAGCAGCACCGACGAGGGCGACCGGCCGTGCCGGGCAGCGACGGCCGCGCGTGCGGGCGAAGGCGAGGGATAAGCGGCCAACGCACCCAGCGACGAAGCCACCGGCGCGAGCAGCCACGGCGGCAGCGGCGCCTGCCGGACGTTCACCGCCAGATCCACCAGACCCGGCCCGACCTCGGCATCACCGTGATGTCCCAACTCGACCACGCGCAGAACCGTACCCGGCAAGCGCACAGGAACATGAGACGTAGACGTTGCTCGCTTTCAACTACGGACATATCGGCTTATGTCCTAGTTTTAGTTGGTGATTAAGCGCACCCTCTCCGCGACCAGTCGGTTCGCTCCGCTGCTGCGGGCCGGGCTCATAGCCGGCGTCGTCGTGGCGGCGGTCGCCTATCCGCTGGTGGCGGTCGGCGGTCTCGGCGCCAAGAAGGGCGCCGACGCGTTCAACAACATGCCGAGCCAGCTCAACGTCAAACCCCCCGCACAGACGAGCTACGTGTACGCGGCGGACGGCAAGACGCTGCTCACGATGTTCTACGAGGAGCATCGCAAGTACGTTCCCATCTCCGACATGTCCCCGTACATCCAGCAGGCCATCGTCGCGAGTGAGGACCAGCGCTTCTACGAGCACAACGGCGTCGACCCGAAGGGCATCGCGCGCGCGTTCGTGGCCAACCACCAGAGCGACGGCGTCCAGCAGGGTGCGTCGACGCTGACGATGCAGTACGTCCGAATGGCCCAGCGCGACGGCGCCACCACGCCCCTCGAGGTGCAGGCGGCCACCGAGCAGACGAGCGCCCGCAAGCTCCGCGAGATGCGGCTGGCCCTCGCGGTCGAGAAGCAGTACTCGAAGCAGGAGATCCTCGAGCGCTACCTGAACTCGGCATACTTCGGACACCGGGCGTACGGCATCTACGCCGCGTCCGAGGTGTTCTTCTCCAAGTCGCCCAAGGACCTGTCGCTGGTCGAGGCGGCCACGCTCGCGGGTCTGGTCAAGGCGCCCACCGAGTACGACCCGGCGACGCAGGACAAGCTCGCGGCGACCGCCCGGCGCAACTACGTGCTCGACAACATGCAGAAGATGGGTTACCTGAGCCCACAGGACAACGCGGCCACCAAGCAGCTGCCGATCCAGCTCCACCTGAGCTCCCCGGCCAACGACTGCATCTCGGTGCCGAAGAACCTCAACAGCTGGGGCTTCTTCTGCGACTACCTCAAGGCCTGGTGGGTGGAGCAGACCGCGTTCGGTGACAACGCCTCGATGCGCGAGGACAACCTGCGGCGCGGTGGCTACAAGATCGTCACGTCGCTCGACCCGAACATCCAGAACATCGCCGAGACCAACGTCATGGCGAAGGAGAAGTCGACCAGCAAGTTCGCGCACGGCCTCGTGGTCGTCCAGCCCGGCACCGGCCTGGTCAAGGCGATGGCCGTCAACCGCGTGTACTCGCTCGACCAGAGCAAGAACGGCACGCACTCGGACCCGCAGAAGGCCTCGAAGATCAAGGGCAACTACCCGAACACTGTGGTGCCGTTGCTCGGCGGCGGTGACATGCCGGGCTACCAGGCGGGTTCGACGTTCAAGATGTTCACCATGCTGGCCGCGCTGGACGCCGGGATGCCGCTGTCCACCGCCTACAACTCGCCGATGAAGCTGGTCTCCCAGTACCCGGGCGAAGGACCGGCCTCGTGCGGCGGCCGCTGGTGCCCGTCGAACGCGTCCGGCGCGATGACCGGCAAGCACGCCATGTGGTCCGGCTTCGGCAAGTCCGTCAACACGTACTTCGTGCAGCTCGAGCAGGCGGTCGGCGCCGACAAGGCGGTCCGGATGGCCGAGCGGCTGGGCCTGACCTGGCGCACCGACGTCGACCAGATGATGGCCAAGCCGCCGCGGTCCAAGACCTGGGGTGCCTTCACGCTCGGCGTCTCCGACGTGACACCCCTGGAGATGGCCGGCGCGTACGCCACCGTCGCCGCCGACGGCGTCTACTGCGAGCCGCTGCCGGTGACCTCGATCCAGTCGCCCGACGGCAAGCAGGTGACCTGGAAGAACCCGCACGGTGACGTGGTCGACGTGGCCAAGCCGCGCTGCCGCCAGGAGGTCACCCAGGACGTGGCCCGCGCGGCCGCCGACGCCGCCCGCTGCCCGACCGGCGGCAAGGCGCAGACCGGCTCCTGCCAGGAGTGGTCGACCGCGCCGAGCGTGACCCCGACGGTGGGGCGCCCGGTGGGTGGCAAGACGGGTACTACGGACAGCACCCGGTCCGCCTGGTTCGTCGGCTTCACCCGGGAGCTGGCGGCGGCGAGCTTCATCGCCGACCCGGACAACCCGTTCAACGCGGTGGGTGACGCGCAGTCGCAGAAGCCGATCGACTCGGCCGCGCAAACACTCAGAGATGCCTTGAAGGGCCAGCCGATCCAGAACTTCCCAGCACCGTCACCGGCGATCGTCAAGTGAGGAAAGGGCCCCCACCGGGGGCCCTTTCCCCGTCGGACGGGATCATGGGGGCATGACCACCCTCCTCGCCGAGACCGTCGCCGCGATCCGGCCGCTCGACGCCGCCGCCATGGCGGCCGCCGACGCGCGGCACGCCACGCTGACCAAACCGCCGGGCTCGTTGGGGGCGTTGGAGGAGTTGGGCGTACGCCTCGCGGGGCTGGCCGGCACGAGCCCGCCCCCGCTGCCGGAGCCGGCGGTGGTCGCGGTGTTCGCCGGCGACCATGGCGTGCACGCGCAGCGGGTCAGCCCCTGGCCGCAGGAGGTGACCGCGCAGATGGTCGCCAACTTCCTGGCCGGCGGCGCGGTCGTCAACGCCTTCGCCCGCCAGGCCGGCGCGGACGTGGTCGTGGTCGACGTCGGCGTCGCGACCCCGCTGATCACCGCCGACCACGACGGGCAGCCGCGGCTCGTGGCCGCCAACGTCCGCCGGGGGACCGGCGACCTGAGCGTCGAGGCGGCGCTGACCCGCGACGAGGCGGTGGCCGCGATCGAGGTCGGCATCACCGTCGGCAATGACCTGGTCGACGCGGGCGCCCGCTGCCTGCTGACCGGTGACATGGGCATCGGCAACACGACGCCCGCCGCCGCGTTGATCGCCGCGTTCACCGGTGCGGCGGCGGCCGACGTGACCGGGCGGGGCACCGGCATCGACGACGAGACCCACGGCCGCAAGGTCGCCGTCGTGCAGCGGGCGCTGGCGCTGCACCGGCCGGACCCGGCCGATCCGGTCGGCGTGCTCGCTGCGGTCGGTGGGCTGGAGCACGCCGCCCTGGCCGGCTTCGTGCTCGGTGCGGCGGCGCGCCGCGTACCCGTGATCCTGGACGGCGTCATCGCCGACTCGGCCGCGCTCGCCGCGGCGGCGCTGGCCCCGGACGCCGTCGGCGCGATGGTCGCCGGGCACCGCTCCGCCGAGCCCGGCGCGGCGATCGCGCTGCGCCACCTCGGCCTCGGCCCGCTGGTCGACCTGGGCCTGCGCCTCGGCGAGGGCACCGGCGCGGTGCTGGCGTGGCCGATCGTGGCCAGCGCGGCCCGGGTGCTGCACGACGTCGCCACGTTCGACTCGGCCGGGGTGGCCGAGAAATGAGCGACCTCTATCCCTTGGCGCTGCGCCTGGACGGCCGGCCCGTGCTGGTCGTCGGCGGCGGCGCGGTGGCCAGCCGGCGCGTGCCCGCCCTGCTGACCGCCGGCGCGGACGTCACCGTGGTCGCGCCCGAGCTGACCCCCACGCTGCACGGCCTGGCCGACGCCGGCCGGATCCGCTGGGAGCAGCGCCGGTTCGAGCCGTCCGATGTGGAGGGCGTCTGGCTCGTCCACGTCGCGGTCGACGACCCCGCTGCGGCCGCCGCGGTGTCCGAGGCGGCGGAGGCGCGCAAGATCTTCTGCGTCCGGGCCGACGACCGGACCGCCGCGACCGCCTGGACCCCGGCGGTGACCCGGCGCGGCCCGGTCACGGTCGCGGTGCTCGGGGGCGGCGACCCGCGCCGGGCCGTGGCGACCCGGGACGCGATCGCGGCCTTCCTCGCCGGCTGGACCGGGGCCGCGGTCAGCGCCACCGCGGTCGGTGCCCCGGCGGCGACGACGGGCGGTCAGGTCGCGCTCGTCGGTGCCGGACCGGGTGACCCCGAGCTGATCACCGTCAAGGGCCGGCGGCTGCTGGCCGAGGCCGACGTGGTGGTCGCCGACCGGCTCGCGCCCGGGCTGCTGCTCGACGAGCTGCGGCCCGACGCCGAGCTCGTGGACGCGGCGAAGAACCCGTACGGGCCGGCGCGTACCCAGGAGGAGATCAACGAGATCCTGGTCGACCGCGCCCGGAAGGGCCTGTCGGTCGTCCGGCTCAAGGGCGGTGACCCGTTCGTCTTCGGTCGCGGCGGCGAAGAGGTCATCGCCTGCGCCGAGGCCGGGGTGCCCGTCACGGTCGTACCCGGCGTGACCAGCGCGGTGTCCGTGCCCGCCGGCGCCGGGATCCCGGTCACCCACCGCGGCGTCGCGCACGAGTTCACCGTGGTCTCCGGTCACCTGTCGCCGGACGACCCGGAGTCGCTGGTCAACTGGCCGGCGCTGGCGGCGACCAGCGGCACGCTCGTCGTGCTGATGGGCCTGAAGAACCTGGCCGCCATCACGTCGACGCTGGTCGCGCACGGCCGTCCGGCCGCGAGCCCGGCCGCGGTGATCCAGGAGGGCACGACGCCGAACCAGCGTGCCGTCGAGGCGAGCCTCGGCGAGCTGGCGGAAACGGTGCGGGAGGCCGGAATCCGGCCTCCCGCGATCGTGGTCATCGGCGACGTGGTGCCGGCTCTCAGGGCTTGAGCAGCCCCGCGAGCAGCAGGGCGCAGCGGACCAGGCCGAGGTGGCTGTACGCCTGCGGGTGGTTGCCCAGTCCGCGCTCGGCCAGCGGGTCGTACTGCTCCGGCAGCAGCCCCGTCGGGCCCGCCGTGGCGATCATCTGCTCGAACAGCTCCTCGGCGTCGGCCCGGCGCCCGGTGCGCAGGTAGGCCTCGACCAGCCACGACGTGCAGATGTGGAAGCCGCCCTCGCGACCGGGCAGGCCGTCGTCCCAGCGGTACCGGTAGACCACCGGGCCGCTGCGCAGGTCGGCCTCGACCTTGAGGACGGTCGCCAGGAACCGCGGGTCGTCGTCGGGGAGCAGACCGGACAGGCCGATCCAGAGCGAGGACGCGTCCATCTCCTCGTCGCCGTACGCCACGGTGTAGGCGCCGGCCTCCTCGTGCCACCCGTGCTCGAGCACGTTGTGCCCGATCCGGTCGCGCAGGGCGACCCAGTCCGGCCGGTCCTGCCCGGCGTGCTTGCGCACCACGTGCAGGGCCCGGTCGACCGTCATCCAGCACATGACCTTGGAGTAGACGTGGTGCCGCGGCTGGAGCCGGGCCTCCCACAGCCCGTGGTCCGGCTCGTGCCAGCGGCGCTCGACCGCCTGCACCATCGCCTCCAGCACCCGCCACTCCTCGTCGCGGACGGAGCCGCGGGCGTCGGCGACGGCCGCGAGCAGGTCCGCGACCGGGCCGAAGACGTCGAGCTGGAGCTGGTGGTTGGCCAGGTTGCCGACCCGCACCGGGCGGGAGCCCGCGTAGCCGGGCAGCGTGTCGATGACCGCCTCGGCGCCGAGCTCGTAGCCCTCGACCGTGTAGAGCGGGTGCAGCCGCTCCGGGTGGCCGCCGGTGCGCTCGACGCAGCCGTCGACCCAGCGCAGGAAGCCCTCCGCCTCGTCGAGCGAGCCCAGGTCGACCAGCGCCCGTGCGGTCATCGCCGCGTCGCGCAGCCAGCAGTAGCGGTAGTCCCAGTTGCGGACCCCGCCCAGCTCCTCGGGCAGTGACGTGGTCGCGGCCGCCAGGATCGCGCCGGTCGGCTCGTGGGCCAGGCCCTTGAGCGTGAGCGCGCTGCGGGCCACGAGCTCGCGGCCCTCGCTCGGCAGGTGCAGCCCGCGCACCCAGTCCTTCCACGGCTGCTCGGCCGACTCCTGCCGGTCCTGGGCCGCGGTCGGGTGCGCGTGCAGGCTGTGCGTGCCGAACCGCAGCTCCAGCAGCTGCTCGCCGTCGAGCTCGGCCAGGTCGACGGTCGCGCGGGCCGTGTCGTACCCGCCGTCCTCGCTGATCTCCCACCGCACGCCGGGCGAGTAGAGCGCGACCGGCTCGTTGGAGCCGAGCACCAGCAGCCCGTCGCCGAGCGCCTGCAGCCGCACCTGGACCTGCCCGAACTCGGGCCGTGGCGCGAACTCCAGGCCGACCTTGGCGTTGCCGGTCAGGCGGCGGACCAGGGCCGCGTCGCCGGTCGGTGCCTTGTCCAGCCAGTCCGTGACGGTCAGGCCCGACCAGCGGGTCTCGACGGTCATCGTGCCGGGCCGGTAGCGCTGGCCGAGCGGTAGGCCGCCGCGTTCCGGCGCGACCGCGAAGTGCCCGGCCGGGCCGCCGCCGAGCAGGTCGGCGAAGATCGCCGACGAGTCCGGCCGCGGGTGGCAGAGCCACGTGACCTTGGCCTCGGGGGTGACCAGCGCGACCGTCTCGCCGTTGGAGAGCATCGAGTGCCGCTCGATCGGCACCGCTGCCTCGCCGAACAGCCAGTGCCGCCGGGTCTGCAGCAGCAGCCCGAGCAGCCGGGCGGCGTCGATCGGCTCGCCGACCCGGTGACCGGCCTTCGTCTCGCCCGGGCCGATCTTCACACCCACGTCGGGGCCGTGCAGGTTGGCGAAGGCGTTCTCGTCGGTGATGTCGTCGCCGATGAACAGCACGGCGCTGGCTGACAGCGAGGTGCGCAGCTGGTCGACGGCCGTGCCCTTGTGGGTCGGCACGACGGACAGCTCGATGACCTCTTTGCCGTGCGTGACGGTGACCTCCGGCCAGGTGGCCGGCCCGGCCGCCACGCGCGCCTTGACCTCCTCGGCGACCGGCCGCTCCGCCGTGCGGTAGTGCACCGCGACGCTGGCCGGCTTGTTCTCCAGGCGTACGCCCGGCTGGCCCGAGACGATGTCGCGCAGCGCGACCTGGAGCCGGGTGCGGACCTCGACCAGCTCGGGCGTCAGCCGCTCCACGAAGCCGATGTCGAACTCGGAGCCGTGGCTGCCGACGAGGTGCACCTCGCTCGGCAGGCGCGACAGCGTGGCGAGGTCGCGCAGCGCGCGCCCGGACACGACCGCCACGGTGGTCTGCGGCAGCGCCGCCAGGGCCCGCACCGCGGCCACGCTCTCCGGCAGGGGTACGGCCAGCGTCGGGTCGGCGACGATGGGGGCCAGCGTGCCGTCGTAGTCGCACGCGATGAGGAGCTGCGGAACCCGCGCGATCCGGCCGATGGCCGCGCGGAGCTCCGGGTCGATCAGGCCGGCGGCCTTCTGATCGACCTCGACCACGTTCGTCATGACGGGTCTCCACTTCGTGGTGACCCGCCCTGCCCGGGCGTGCTCTGCTGATGATGCCCTCGCCAAGGCTCGGTCATGCTGCCTCCACGTCAGGCACGCCCAGCTCGTTGAGGAACGACCGGGCCCAATGGCCGACATCGTGCGTACGAAGGTGCCGCTGCATCAGGCGCATCCGGCGGCGGGCCTCCGGATGTTCGACATGTACCGCGCGCAGCAGCGCCTCCTTGACTCCGTCGGGGTCGTGCGGGTTACACAGGAACGACTGTCGTAGTTCCGTCGCGGCGCCGGCGAACTCGCTGAGCACCAGCGCTCCGCCGGTGTCGGCGCGCGCCGCCACGTATTCCTTTGCCACCAAATTCATCCCGTCTCGCAGCGGGGTCACCATCATGACGTCGGCCGCGCAATAGAGCGCGGCCAACTCGGTGCGACTGTACGACTGGTGAAGGTAGTGGACGGCCGGTACGCCGACGCGACCGAACTCCCCGTTGATCCGGCCGACCTCGCGCTCGACCTTGACCCGCAGGGTCTGGTAGTGCTCGACGCGCTCCCGGCTCGGCGTGGCGACCTGCACCATCACGGCCTCGGGCACGCTCAGCTTGCCGTCGGAGAGCAACTCCCGGAACGCCTTGAGGCGCAGCTCGATGCCCTTGGTGTAGTCGAGCCGGTCGACGCCCAGGATGACCATCCGCGGGTCGCCGAGCTCGGCCCGGATCTGCTTGGCCCGCGCCTGCACCGCCGGGTCGGCGGCCATCCGCTCCATCTCGGCCACGTCGATCGAGATCGGGAAGGCACCCGCCTTGACCGGCCGGCCGTCGACGTCGATGACCTGGCCCTCGTAGCGCAGCCCCAGCAAATGCCGCGCCAATCGGACGAAGTTCTGGGCGGCCAGCCGCTGCTGGAAGCCGATCAGGTCGGCGCCGAGCAGCCCGCGCAGGATCTCGGCGCGGAACGGCATCTGCATGAACAGCTCGATCGGCGGGAACGGGATGTGCAGGAAGAACCCGATCTTGAGGTCGGGTCGGCGCTCGCGGAGCATCGCCGGCACGAGCTGGAGCTGGTAGTCCTGGATCCAGACCGTCGCGCCCTCGGCGGCCACCTCGGCGGCGGCCTCGGCGAACCGGGCGTTGACCTGCCGGTACGACTCACGCCAGCGCCGCTTGAACACCGGCGTCTCGACCGCGTCGTGGTAGAGCGGCCAGATGGTCGCGTTGGACATGCCCTCGTAGTAGCGCTCGAGGTCGTTGGCGGTCAGCGGCACCGGGTGGATGTGGATGCCCTCGAGGTCGAACGGCTCCGGTGCCTCCTCGCCGGTGCCTCCGGCCCAACCGACCCACGTGCCCTTGTGCTCGGCCAGCACCGGGTGCAGCGCCGTCACCAGACCGCCGGGGCTGCGTCGCCACTGGCGCCCCTCGTCGGTGGTGACCTCGTCAACCGGTAGTCGGTTCGCTACAACGACAAAAGAGCTACGAACCGTCACGCTCCGCACACCTCCGGTGATCACGAGTCCGCCGTCGAGCCTACCTGCGTGGCGTTGCGGCGGTTACGGGCCTGGTTGACCCCGATGGAACGGGATACCCGTACACCCGAAGTAATGATCCTTCCGTTCGGTTGCTGTTGGATGTCAGGCTCATAGGCGTGTCGACACCGGGGCGGAAACCACGCGTGGTGGCCTTCCTGGCCGCCCTGGCCCTGCTGGCCGTGATCGGCGGAGCCGGCGGGTGGATCTACGGCGCGCAGGTCGCGGACGAGCGGGCGGCGAACCGGCAGGTCGAGGAGATTCAGGACACGCCGTCGGTGGTGCAGGAGGCGCCGCCGCGCGGCGAGGACTGCCCGCGGGCGACCCAGGAGGCGGCGGGGGCCGCGGGCTCGCCGGGTGGACTGACGGAGGTGCTGTACATCCGCACCGAGGACGACCGCCAGGTGTGGATCTGCCAGGACACGGCGGGGACGCTCTTCTACCAGGGCTACATCGGCCCGGCGGACGGCGATTTCATCCAGGGCGAGAACGCCCTTTTCCTGACGACTGTCGACCAGACGGACGGCGGCTACCTGGCCACGAACCAGACGGACCAGGGCACGACCACCTACAGCGTCACCCCGTACCGCCTGACCCAAACCACGAACGGAAAAGACTCCACTTTCCCGGTAACCGAGCGCCGCCCTTAAAGGTCGATGATCGGCCACTCCTTGGCCAGGATCTGGGTCAAGGTCTCGCGTCGGTCGGTGATGATCGGCAGCCGATGGGTAGCCGCCTCCAGAGCGGCCTGCGCGGCATCGAACGTTCCCAGCCGTCGGGACCAGCCGCCAACCATGACCGCGTCGTCGGCCAGCACCGGGGTGATGTGGACGGCGGGTTGGGCCTGGAGGAGATCGAGCATCAACGCTTGATCTGGCGTGGCGCGGCGATGCGCGTCGGCGAAGCAGAGCACCGGAACGATGACGCGTTGGTCGTTCTTCGATGCCCCGGCCAGCATGCGGCCAATGCGGATGACGCCGTTGATGTAGGCGTCGACCGCGGCGGTGTCGAAAACGGCGAAGTATGCGGTCATCGCGGCCGCCGACCAGTCGCTAGCACCTCCTCGGCGTGCCGGCGTAGGCGTGCGTCCATCGTCCGCTTGGCGTCCTGGACCTCCGAGAACGCCTCGTCCATCTCTTCATCCGTGATCGAATAGCCGCTTTCGGCCAGCAGGGCCATGGTGCGCTCGTGGGTGATCTGCCGCCTGATGAGGTCTGCGACGAAGAAGGAGACGTTTCGCTCGGACCCGAGCCGCTCCGCGACGTCGTCAGGAAGGCTGACGGTAATCTTCTTGGTCACACCGATAGTGTAAAGCGGTCATACTTGCGGTGGCTACCCTTGTCGTTTTGCCGGTTTGCGCTGGGGTGATGTGGGCGTTCGGCTGGCTACCTGTCAGGATTGACGACGGCGTTCTGCCGGTATCGACAATTACTCGGAGGTAGGCCGCACCGTGGCCCAGTACATCTACGTCCTGGAGAAGGCGCGCAAGGCGCACGGCGACAAGGTCGTGCTCGACAACGTGACGCTCAGTTTCCTGCCGGGCGCCAAGATCGGGGTCGTCGGTCCCAACGGCGCCGGTAAGTCCAGTCTGCTCAAGATCATGGCTGGGCTCGACAAGACCAGCAACGGTGAGGCCAGGCTGATGCCCGGTTACACCGTGGGCATGCTCGCGCAGGAGCCGCCGCTCAACGACGCGAAGACCGTGCTCGGCAACATCGAGGAAGCGGTCGCCGAGACCAAGAACAAGCTCGAGCGGTTCAACAAGATCGCCGAGCAGATGGCGACCGACTACTCCGACGAGCTGATGGAAGAGATGGGCAAGCTCCAGGAGGAGCTCGACCACCTCGACGCGTGGGACATCGACTCGGCGCTCGAGCTCGCCATGGACGCGCTGCGCTGCCCGCCGCCGGACGCCGACGTGACCAGCCTCTCCGGTGGTGAGCGCCGCCGGGTCGCGCTGTGCAAGCTGCTGCTCGAGGCGCCCGACCTGCTGCTGCTCGACGAGCCCACCAACCACCTCGACGCCGAGAGCGTGCAGTGGCTGGAGCAGCACCTGGCCAAGTACGCGGGCACCGTGCTGGCGATCACGCACGACCGGTACTTCCTCGACAACGTGGCCGGCTGGATCCTCGAGCTCGACCGCGGTCGCGCGATCGGCTACGAGGGCAACTACTCGACGTACCTGGAGAAGAAGGCGGCCCGGCTCGCGGTCGAGGGCCGCAAGGACGCCAAGATGAAGAAGCGTCTCTCCGAAGAGCTCGAGTGGGTGCGGTCCAACGCCAAGGCGCGGCAGACCAAGTCGCGGGCCCGGCTCGACCGCTACGAGGAGATGGCCACCGAGGCCGAGAAGACCCGCAAGCTCGACTTCGAGGAGATCCAGATCCCGCCGGGCCCGCGCCTGGGCAACACGGTGATCGAGGCCAAGGAGCTGACCAAGGGCTTCGGCGACCGTACGCTGATCGACCACCTGTCGTTCTCGCTGCCCCGCAACGGCATCGTCGGCATCATCGGCCCGAACGGCGTCGGCAAGACCACGCTGTTCAAGACCATCGTGGGGCTGGAGCAGCCGACCGACGGCACGGTGCGCGTCGGCGAGACGGTCTCCCTGTCGTACGTCGACCAGAACCGCTCCGGTCTCGACGGCGACAAGACCGTCTGGGAGGTCGTCTCCGACGGGCTCGACCACCTGATGGTGGGCAAGGTCGAGATGCCCTCCCGGGCGTACGTCGCGGCGTTCGGCTTCAAGGGCCCCGACCAGCAGAAGCCGACCAAGGTGCTGTCCGGCGGCGAGCGCAACCGGCTCAACCTCGCGCTGACGCTGAAGATCGGCGGCAACGTGATCCTGCTCGACGAGCCGACCAACGACCTCGACGTCGAGACGCTCTCGTCGCTGGAGAACGCGCTGCTGGAGTTCCCCGGCTGTGCCGTGGTCATCTCCCACGACCGGATGTTCCTCGACCGCGTGGCGACGCACATCCTGGCCTGGGAGGGCGACGAGGAGGACCCGGCCAAGTGGTTCTGGTTCGAGGGCAACTTCGAGGCGTACGAGAAGAACAAGATCGACCGTCTCGGCGCCGAAGCCGCCCGGCCGCACCGGGTGACGTACCGCAAGCTGACCCGCGACTGACGTCGTGGCCAGGTTCGTCTACGAGGCCGCCCTGCGGTGGTCCGACATGGACGTCTACGGGCATGTCAACAACGCGCGCTTCCTCACGCTGTACGAGGAGGCGCGCGTTGCGCTCATGTTCACGGCGGCGCGTCAGCACGGCCTGACCTCGTTGGAGGAGGGCGTGGTGATCTCGCGGCACGAGGTCGACTACCTGCGCCCGGTCGACTACGGCGACACCGTGCGGATCGAGATGTGGGTCGAGGAGATCCGGCCGTCCCGGTTCGTGATCGGCTACGAGCTCTTCGACGACGGTGCGGTGGCCAGCCGGGCCCGGTCGGTGTGCGTGCCGTACGACCTGAGTGCCGGCCGGCCGCGCCGGCTCTCGGCGGAGGAGCGGTCCTTCCTGTCGCCCTTCGGCCCGGAGCCCGCGCCGGCGGCTGAGCCGGCTCCGGACGCGGCCGGTGCCGCGGTGCGGCCCCGCGAGCCGGCATGACCACCGCACACGGGCTGGCGTCCCGTTCGGACGCGGGCGCGTTCCTCAGCCGGTTGATCCGCCTGGACGCGGCGACGGTGGTCCGGCTGCGCCCGGTGGACGGCCGGGTGCAGCTCTGGGCGCCGCTGCCGTGGGGCGTGCTGGTCGGGCGCACGGTGCCCGGCACCGCCGCCGGCGACGCCACGGTGTCGGCCGCCGCGCTCTTCGAGGAGGTCGCCCGGGGTGGCGTGGTGCTGCCGCCGCGCCGGGACGCGGACTGGCGCTGGCCACTGCCACCGGCCGCCGGTGGCCGGGTCGTGGAGTCCGTGCCGGGCGACGAGGTGCGCCGCGTGGCCACGGCCGCCGCGGGGACGTTGCGCACCGCGACGGCCGAGGGCGTCGGCGGGCGGGCGGTCGGCCAACGGGCCCTGCGCGACGCCCTCCTCGACCATGTACCGATCGTCGTCAGCGATGGCCAGTCGTCGGTCGATGTCTCACAACGGTTGATCCAGGCAGTAGTCCGGATGGGCTTTCTGGGTCAGCCGGACGTATCGGTTCCGTCATCCATTGATGTGCGTGTATCCGGGAGATGGATAGGCCTCTCTGCACCGTACGGGGTCGCCTGGCTACCGCCCGTTCAGCAATTCTCCCTAAAACCGGCATCGCCTCGTACTTTCGGCTGATACGCACCCGGCCGTTCGGGTCCGGCCTGCCGTTGGGGGGATGCCCTCCGCCGACCTTCCGGGTACCGTCACCCCGGGTCCAACGCAACGTACGCGGACGGATTCGCTGGGGAGTGAGGTGCGCGAGCGATGCCTTGGTGGTCATGGCGTCCCGGCCACGCCGGTGGGGTTGAGTCCGAGCTTCGGGCGGAGGATGGCAACGTCCGATTGGAAGTGCCTCCGCAACGTGATCCGAACGCTGCCGTACTAGAACCACTGGCCGCCCTCGCCGTGCCCCGGGAGACCCCCGATCGGCCCGCGACGGTCGAGCAGGTGACCCTCCGCCGCCTCGGCGACGCGCTCGACCTGCTCGACATCCGCTACCTCGCCGACGGCGACGGCAGCCTGCTGGCGATGTGGGAACGCCACGCGGTGCTGTTCACCCTCGAAGGCCCGGAAGACGAGATCCTGGTGATCCGCGCCCGTCCACACTCGACAGTCCCGCCGGACTGGGCCGACCGCGCCTACCGCGTCGTCAACGAGTGGAACCACACGCGCCGCTTCTGCAAGGCGTATGTGGGCGACCCGACGGAACGCGGCCAGCTACCCATCTACGCGGAAATCCAGGTGCCGCTCGGCGCCGGCGCGCACGACGCGTTGCTCGTCGAAATGCTCGACTGCGGCGCCGCCGTCTCCAGCACCTTCGTCGACTGGCTACACGACGAAGGCGCACTGCTCTAAACCAGAGACACGATCCTGTCCCGGGTTGGCGGTGGTCCGGACCGTTGCTCCCGCCGGAGACCGGGCCGGGCCCAAGGGGGCCCGTCCCTGCCAGGCTCGCGGTCCACAAGCAACTCCCGTAGGGCGGCGTAATCCTGAATCTCTGGAGAACATGCCCACCGCGGAGTCGGCGGTATCTGCCCACCGCGTAGCTGGCAGCGAAGCGAAGCGAGCGGTCCCCGGCTACTTGTTGAGGATGGTGTTACGACCGTGGCCCGGCCAGGCTTGGTCGAGGTGACTGGTAGGGGTGCTCTGTCTCTGGCTGCCCACCCATATGGCGGGGTGTGGCTCTCTCCCGGCGTGGACCCTGCCGGTCACCGGGGTGTGGAGAGGCTCAAGAGGGGACTGCCCGGCTCGAAGTAGCGTTGCCCTCCCGCCGATCGGCCTGTTTTGTCGGGTTCCAGGGGAAGGGCGTTGTCGTTCATGGCTCGGGTTGTTATCGGTGTAGATCCGCACAAGCGTTCCGCGACGATCGAGGTCATC
>NZ_FZPH01000022.1 GCF_900188485.1 Asanoa hainanensis | reverse complement strand
CGCCCGCCTCATCGGCACCTGCCCCACCTGCCAAACCCACTTCCCGCAACGCCGCCACCGTCCAGGACGCGGACCATGACAAAGCCCTACTAGCCGACGTGCACGTGGGGTCGCTTCATCCGGTCCGGCTCGTGTTCGCGGAGGATCTCCCGGGTCACCGGTGCCACCTCGCCCTGGCCGAAGGCGAGGTAGCGCAGGAAGTTCGAGACCGGGTTCCCTTCCGTCCACTCGAAGTAGATGTGCGGCCGGTGGCCGGTCGTCTTCTGGATCTGCAGGAGCAGCGCGGCCAGCGCGGTGGCCACGTTGGGGCTGGCCATCGTGAACACCCGGTACCGGCCGTGCCGGATCTTGCCCCGCACCTGGAGGTCCGACTCGAAGTCGGACGGGTCCGTGATGGTCACCTCGGCGAACATCACGTCGTGCACCTCGGGCAGGACGTCCTCGTCGACGATCTTGCGTAGCTTGGCGCGGTACTCCTCCGCGTCCAGGGCGTCCGGATGGTTCGCGATGATCCGCACCACCGTGCCCTTGCAGTCCTCGAGCAACTGCTGGCCGATCTCGTCGAACTGGACGCTGGTGAAGCGGATCTCGAAGGCCCGGTAGAGGCGGGACAGGATCGAAACGAGAATCATGGCACCGATGAAGCTCCCCGCGATCTTCACGCCGTCCGGGCGCTCGATCACGTTGTCGATGGTCGTGTAGATGAACACCAGCGAGATCAGCCCGAACGCGATGGTCTGCTTGCGTTGCCGGGCTCGCCGGCTGGAGATCGTCACGGCGATCGCGGCCGAGGTGATCAACACCAGGACACCGGTCGCGTACGCGCCGCCCTGCGCGGTCACGTCGGCGTCGAACAGCCAGGTGATGAAGAAGGCGATCGCGGTGAAGACGACGACCAGCGGCCGCACCGCCGTGGCCCAGTTCGGGGCCATCCCGAACCGCGGCAGGAAGCGCGGCACGAGGTTGAGCAGCCCGGCCATCGCCGACGCGCCCGCGAACCAGAGGATGAAGATCGTCGAGAGGTCGTACACGGTCCCGAACATCGATCCGAGGTTCTCGTGCGCGAGGAACGCCAGCGCGCGCCCGTTGGCCGGGCCGCCCGGGTCGAAGGCGTCGGCCGGGATCAGGATCGTGGTGATGATGCTGGTCGTGATCAGGAAACAGCTCATCGTGATGGCGGCCGTGGCGAGCAGTTTGCGGGCGCCCCGGATCCGGCCGACCGGGTTCTGCTCGGTGTCGCCGGGCGCGCCCTTGATGTGCGGCATCACCGCCACGCCCGTCTCGAAGCCGGACAGGCCCAGCGCCAGCCGCGGGAAGATGATGATCGACATCCCGATGATCGCCAGTGGCCCACCGTGCATGGTGGTCAACGCCGACCACCAGTCGTCGGTCAGCGTCGGGTGGTCGATCACCCGGATCAGCCCGTCGACGACCACCACCACGTTGAGTGCGAGATAGACACCCACCAGCACCACCGCGATGCCGATCGCCTCGGTGAAGCCCTTGAGGAACACGCCGCCGAGCAGCGCGAGCAGCACCAGGGTGATCAGCACCTGGTGGCCGCGCAGCGCGTCCGGCCAGAACGGGTTCTCGTTGATGTGCGCGGTGGCGTCGGCCGCGGAGAGGGTCATCGTGATGATGAAGTCCGTCGCCGCGAAACCCAGGAGCACGAGCACGACGAGCTTGCCCTGCCAGTACGAGAGCAGCCTGCCGAGCATCGCGATCGAGCCGGCGCCGTGCGGGCTCTCCCGGGCCACCCGGCGATAGACGGGCAGCGCGCCGAACAGCGTGACCAGCACCAGCACGATGGTCGCCAGCGGCGACAGCACGCCGGCGGCCAGCGCCGCGATGCCCGGCTGGTAGCCCAGGGTGGAGAAGTAGTCGAGGCCGGACAGGCACATCACCCGCCACCAGCTGTGCCGGCGCTCCTGCTGCGGTGGCCGGGCGAACGGGGCTGGCGGGTTCAGGTCGCGGTGTTCGGCGCCGCGCAGGAACCACTGCGAGAAGCGGCGCTGGACGGTGAGCTCGGAGGGCGGCTTGTTCGACACGGCTCAGGGACGCTTTTTGGCGGTGTCGGAGAGCGGGCGGCGGCGTACCCCTCGCCAGATGTCCTTCCAGACCGGCACGCCGGGCCGATCGTCGATCTGGCGGAACGCCAGGATGCCCACGGCGATGCCGGCGAGGCCGATCACGAACAGCAGCAGCCGGGTGGTGGACAGGCTGAAGTCGATCGGGCCGACATGGATCTCCCGGGAGGCGCCGAGGCCGACGATCACGCTGGACAGCGCGATCGCGAGCAGCAGGGTGATCCGCACGGCCGACTGGATGAAGGCGACGACCCGGCCGCGTACGTCGTCGGTGATCTCGCCGCCGATCAGGGTGAGGCCGGACAGGAAGGCCATGCCCGCGGCCGCGCCGGTGATCGCCGCGCCGAGCACCGCCAGCGACAGCCGGGGCGCGACCGACAGCCCGATCACGGCTATGCCGGCCAGCACGATCGACAGTGCGAACCAGCGGCGCCGGGACAGGGTGCCGACCAGCGCCGGACCGCCGGCGATGCCGACGCCGAACCCGGCGAAGATCGCGGCGAACAGGATGCCGAACGTGGCGTCGCCGCCGCCCAGCGACCGGGCGTAGAAGTTCGCCGTGCCGATCACCACACCGGCACCGGCGAACGCGCCGAGCACACCGACCACGATGCCGCGCACGAGCCGCGTACGGACGATGAAGCGGCCACCGTCGAGCAGGTCCCGCATCGCCTGCTTGCCGGGCACGGCGTGCTCGTTCTCCTCCTTCTCCTCATTCTTCTTCACCGGCGTCGGCCGGGCCGTGCGTTCGGACATCTCCTTGGCGAAGAACAGCACCACGAAGGCGGACGCGAGGAAGGTGAGCGCGTCGAAGATCAGGGCGTAGTCGGCCGGACCGACCCCACCCGGGCGGGGCAGCCGGGCCATGCCGCTGAACAGCAGGGCGGCCAGGATCGGCGTGATGCCGTACGTGGTCGCCAGGGTGAGCTGGTTGGCCGCCTCCAGCCGGGAGCGGGGCAGCAGGTTCGGCACCGCCGCCTCCTTGGCCGGGGTCCAGATCTGCGCGGCGACCTGTGCCAGGAACAGCGCGATGGCGGTCCAGGTGACCACGCGCACCGAGCTGTCCTCGATGAAGCCGACGATCGGGATCGACAGGAACAGCACGAACCGCACCACGTCGGAGATCACCATCGTGAGGCGCCGGTCGAACCGGTCGGCGATCACTCCGGAGAGTGGGCCGAGGAAGAACGCCGGCAACAGCTGCACCGCGATCACGGAGCCGAACGCGGCGCCCTTGGCCGTCGCGCCGGAGACCTGGGACGACGCGAACGCGGCGCCGGCCAGCAGACCCAGCCAGTCGCCCAGGGCGGACAGGCCGAGCACCAGGAACAGCCGGCGGAACGGCCCGACCCGCAGCGCGTCGACGATCTCGGACACGCCGGAGCCCTGGACCGTCCCCGACTTCTGCGTCTCGCCCACGCCGCTGCCCGCGCTCATCCCGTTCGTGCCCGTCCCCCCGCGTGACCGACTCGTGACCCAACGTACCCCCGACTGCTGGGCCTATGATCTTTGTTCGCCATGCCAGTCGCGGTTGTCGGTCTGACCAGCGTCTCGGCCGCGGTGTCCCCGCTGTCCGAGCTGGGCTCCGCGCTGCACGCGGTCGGTGACCCCGGCCACCACGCCGCCGACCTGCCGCCGATGAGCGCCGGGCTGCGTCGCCGGGTGCGCCGCTGGGCGTTCACGACGCGGGCGATCCGGGCCGCCCCGTTCGTCACGGTCTGGGGCTCCGACGACGGTTTCGCGGCCCAGCTCGACCGCCTCCGGGCCTTGCCGCCCCGCCGGCTGGCCACCCAGCTCATCCGGCCGATCTCGCCGCCCGGTGACCCCGCCGCGGCGCTCCGGTACGCCCAGGCACGCGGACTCGGCGACCAGGTCACGGCCCTGGTCGAGCGCCCAGGACCGGCGGTGACGGAGTTCCTGGAGTTCCTGGCCGAGAGTTGGGAGACCTGGTTCGCGGCCCGGTGGCTCGCGGTGCGGCCGGTGCTGGCCGCCCGGACCCGGCGGTTCGCGCTCGACCTGGCCGCGCACGGGCCGGCGGCCGCGCTGGCCACCCTGGATCCGTCGATCACAGCCGCCGGCGCCGGTGTGTCGATCGCCAAGGTGGCCAACCGCCGGCACGACGTGTCCCGCCGCGGCCTGGTGGTGGTGCCGAGCACGCTGATCCGGCCGCACGTCTACGTCGCCGACGTGCCGGGGCGGCCGCTCGTGCTGATCCACCCGGTCGACGCCGGGCCGCCGGTGCTGTCGACCCGTGACGTGCTGCGCCGGCTGACCGCGCTGGCCAACCCCGGGCGGCTGGAGGTGGCCAGGGCGATCGCCACCGAGCCGCGTACCGCCGGCGAGGTCGCCGACCTCTGGCATGTCGACCCGACGCTGGTCAACCGGCACCTGCGGGCTTTGGCCGCCGCCGGCCTCGCGCGGGCGACCCGGCGCGGCCGGTTCGTCCAGTACGAGCTCGACGCGCCGGCCGTCGAGGCCCTGGGCGGCGACGTGCTCGGCCTCCTGCTGCGCTGACGGATTCGGTCAGCCCGCTCGGTCCGGACCCGAACAACTGTTTGGTTTGGCGACATGACCGAGCCGCTTTCCCTGGCGCAGGCGGCCGACCGCCTGCGCACCGACCACTCCCTCCTGCTCGCCGCGGTCGACGGACTCGACGGCGACGCGCTCGCACGGGACTTCGCGACCTCGGCCGGGCCCCTCGGCGACTTCTGCGCGTCGCTGCACGACCTGGTCGCGCACGTGCTCATGTGGGACGAGATCAACCTGGCCGTGCTCACCGAGGCCGACCGGGGCCGGGACCACTGGAGCCTGGCGCCGGCCTTCGAGACCGCCGAGACCGGGCGGGCACTCAACCGGGCCGGTGTGGCCGCCGGCCGGTTGCTCGCGGCCGACCTGTTGCTCGACCGGCTGGCCAGCACCCGCGCGGCCCTGCTCGACCAGTTCGCCGGCTATGCCGAGGAGGACTGGCGAGATCGGGTCGGCCCACTCGCGACCCGGGTGTTCACGGTGCCCGGCCGACCGTCGTTCTGGCACGCCGCCCTGCACCTCGACGCCGTGCCGGCGGGTGCCCGGTGAACCGGCGGATCGTCAGCGAGCCCCGGTTCACCGCGGAGGCCGACGCGTTCACGGTCGTCGGCGCCGCATCTGAGGTAGCGGACCTCGCCACGCTACTCGCAGGTCGCGCCTTGCCGCCCGAGCCGGCCCTCGGAGGCACGTTGGACCCAGCAGTGCACGGCGCCGATCTCTACCTGCCGCTCGTCGGCGGTCCGACGCTGGCCCGGGTCTACCAGGCCGCGCCAGGGCCGCGGCCCCTGCTGCTCTGGCTGCACGGCGGCGGTTTCGTCGGCGGCACGGTGGCCGACCTCGATCACGTCTGCTCCGGGCTGGCCCACCGGTCCGGCCGCACGGTCGTCTCGCTGGAGTACCGGCTCGCGCCGGAGCATCCCTATCCGGCCGCGCTCGACGACACGTACGACGCGATGTGCTGGCTGAGCGCGCACGGGCGGCTGCTCGGTGGCGACGGGCGGCTCGCGGCCGGTGGGCAGAGCGCCGGCGGTGCCCTGGTCGCCGGTGCCACGCTCCGCGCCCGGGACGAGAACGGCCCGCGGCTGGACCGGCAGGTGCTCTGCTACCCGGTGCTCGACGTGCCGGCCGAGCCGACCTGGGCGGACCGGCAGTATCTGCCCGGCCCGGCCCCGGTCTATGCGGCCCCGCTGCGCGCGCCGTCACTGGCCGGGCTCCCGCCGACCCTGGTGATCGCCGCCGGCCGGGACCCATTGCGAAAGGAAGCGGAGGCGTACGCCGAACGACTCGACGAAGCGAGCTATGTGGAGTACGCGGACACGCCCCACGCATTCTTGAACTTCTGCGCCGTACTCTCGGCGGGGGACCATGCGATAGCGGTCATCGCGCAGGCGCTAAGGGTACCCTAACCAGGGGTTCTACGTCCGTGGTTCACATTGCGGCTTTTCCATGTTTACCTGCTCTGATTACGGTGCGGCTGTCTTTGACGGAGAGATTTGTCGACGGTTCTAGGAGAGCCCGAATGACGGACCAGATCCGCCGCCAGTTGCCAATCGTGGGCGTGGCCAAGGTTTCGCACGGTCGTGACCGCATGACCTGCCTCTACCGCTGCGGAAACGCGTGCGACCACGCCGTGCCGAACGGTTCCGATAACGAGTACTTCGGTGACCTGGTGAAGAACGAGGTCACCCGCCGCGGCGTGCTGCGCACCGGAGCGGCCGGCGCGGTCGCGCTCGGCCTCGGTGGCGCCGCCATGCTCAGCGGCACCCCGGCGTTCGCCGCGGAGGCCCCGCCGGCGCTGCCGCCGGTCGCGGACCTGCACGCGACGACCCCGCAGACCACGAACCTGACCTTCAAGGCCGTCGCGCCCAACCGGGTCGACGCGCTGGTCGTGCCCAACGGCTACGACCACTCCGTGGTGATCCGCTGGGGCGACCCGGTGGTGCCCGGCGCGCCGCGGTTCGACGTCCGCAACCAGAGCGTGGCCGCGCAGCTCAAGCAGTTCGGCTACAACAACGACTTCGTCGCCGTGCTGCCGCTTGACCGGAAGGGCGACCGCGCGCTGCTCGTGTGCAACCACGAGTACACCAACGAAGACCTGATGTTTCCGAACTTCGTGAGCCAGGACGCGCTGACCGTCGAGCAGATCAAGATCGCGATGGCCGCGCACGGCATGTCGGTGGTCGAGGTCGAGCGGGTCGGCAAGACCGGCCAGTACGAGCTCGTCACCAACGGGAGGCGGCCCTACAACCGGCGCCTGACCACGCTCCAGACGCACTTCCGGCTGACCGGGCCGGCCGCCGGCAGCGCGCTGCTGAAGACCGCCGCCGACCGCACCGGCACCGACGTGATCGGCACGATGAACAACTGCGCCGGTGGCGTCACGCCGTGGGGCACGATCCTGTCGGGCGAGGAGAACTTCAACCAGTACTTCGTCGGCGCGGAGACCTCGACGGGCGACGCCAAGGCCCGGTTTACCCGGTACGGCATCGACACCGTCAACCGCTACCCGTCGGGCAGCCGCAAGTGGGAGCGGGCCGACGAGCGCTTCGACCTGACGAAGAACCCCAACGAGGCCAACCGTTTCGGCTGGGTCGTCGAGTTCGACCCGTTCACGCCGGGCTCGACCCCGCGCAAGCACACCGCGATGGGCCGGTTCAAGCACGAGGGCGCCAACATCATCAAGGCGCGCGACGGCCGGGCGGTCGCGTACATGGGTGACGACGAGCGGTTCGACTACCTCTACAAGTTCGTCTCCGACAAGAAGATCGACGGCCGCAACAACTCCGAGGCCCGCCGGCACAACCTGACTCTGCTGGAGTCGGGCACGCTCTACGTCGCCAAGCTCGGCTACACCTCGGCGACCGAGATCGACGGCTCGGGCAAGCTGCCCACCGACGGCGCGTTCAACGGCACCGGCATGTGGATCCCGCTGGTCAAGGGCGGCAAGTCGATGGTCGACGGGATGACCGTCGAAGAGGTGCTGGTCTTCACCCGGCTCGCCGGCGACAAGGTGGGCGCGACCAAGCTGGACCGTCCGGAGGACGTCGAGCCGAACCCGGTCAACCGCAAGATCTACGCCGCGCTGACCAACAACACCAACCGCGGCGTCGGCACCAACCCGGCGGCGGACGAGGCCAACCCGCGCAACGCCAACAAGCACGGGCACATCCTCGAGATCACCGAGGACAACGACGACCACACCGGCACGACGTTCACCTGGCGCGTGCCGATCGTCTGCGGCGACCCGACGGATCCCGCGACCTACTTCATGGGGTACGACAAGACCAAGGTCTCGCCGATCTCCTGCCCCGACAACGTCGCGTTCGACGGTGCCGGCAACCTCTGGATCTCCACCGACGGCAACGCGCTGGGCAGCAACGACGGCCTGTTCGCGACGCCGCTGGAGGGCCCGGAGGCCGGTCACCTCAAGCAGTTCCTGAGCGTGCCCTACGGCGCCGAGACCTGCGGCCCGTGGATCACCGAGGACAACAAGAGCGTGTTCGTCGCCGTGCAGCACCCGGGTGAGATCTCGGGTGCCTCGGTCGCCAACCCGGCCTCCAACTGGCCCGACGGCGACTTCGCCAAGCCCGGCATCGCGGTCACCTGGAGCGTCACGAACAAGAACATCGGCGCCTGATCCGCAGTCTCGAGCGAAGGGCCGTCCCGCCTGGGGCGGCCCTCAGCTTTCGGGGCGAAGCTCGTGCACCGCGTTGGTGAGCTGCACCCGCGACTGCACGTCCAGCTTGGTGAAGATCGAGCGCAGGTGGGTGCTGACCGTGTTGGGCGAGAGGTTGAGCAGCCGGGCGGCCGCCTTGTTGGTGTGCCCGGCGCTGATCAGCTCGGCCACTTTGACCTCCGCGTCGGTGAGCGCCGCCCAACCCTGCTGAGGTCTGGCCCCGTCCGTCTCCCACTTGGCCCGGCGGGCACCGGCCCGGCGCATCACCTGCTGCACCCCGACCACGGCCGACCGCGCCCCGATCCCGTGGTAGATCGCCCACGCCCGGTCCAGCTCGGCGATGCCCTCGTCGCGCCGTCCGTACGCGAGCAGCATCCGGCCACGGTCCTCGGCGGCGTTGCCCCGCAGCATCGGTCGTGGGCTGCGGTCGAGCACCCGGTTCGCGGCCGTGAGCAGGCGCAGGTCCTTGTGCGCCAGGCCCCGCAGGGCCAGCGACACGCCTTCGAAACTGGCCACACCCGGGTTGCGGGCGGCGCCCTCCGCGGCGATCGCCACCGCCTCGCCCGTGAACCGCGCGTCGCCGGTCGCGCGCCCGACCCGCACGAAGACCCGCATCCAGCCGGGCCACCACGGCCAGTCGGCCCGGGAGTCGCGGGCTCCGTAGAGCAGTGGCCGCAGGATCGACCGCGCGTCGTGGGCCCGCCCGTCGCTGGCGGCCAGCCAGCCCTCCATCAGCCGGAGGCCGGGGAGCCGCACCGAATCCTCGACGTGCCCGTCGTCGTCCGCCGGAGCCAGCCGGCCGGCGGCCTCGGCCAGGTTGCCGCGCAGCAGCGCGACCGCGCCGAGGACGAGCACCGCGTCGAGCTCGTGCACGTGGTCGCCGATCTCGCGGCCGATGGTGAGCAGGGTGCGGGCCCCGGCCTCCGCGTCGTCCAGCCGACCGAGGTTGAAGTCCTGCCACATCCGCGCGGCGGTCATGGACGGCAGGGTGGCCTCGATGCCGCCCCGGTCGTCCTGGTGCGCGGCGTCCAGCAGCGCGCCCGCGTCCGCGTACCGGTCGAGCAACTGCAGCTCGATGATCTCCTCGGCCAGGTAGCTGGTCCCGCTGACCGCGCGCAGCTCACGGAAGTAGGCCAGCGACTCGGCGTGGTGACCGCTGTTGCGACCCAGCTCGCCCATCGCCCGCAGGGCCAGCATCGTCGCGTCGTGGTCGTCGACCGAGCGCGCGTCCCGCAGGGCCGGCTCGGCCGCGACCCGGGCCTTCCACGCGGGCTCCTTCCGGGTCAACGCCAGGGCGCGGGCCGCCGTCAACCGGGCCCGCAGCGCGGGGGAGACATCCGGCGCGGCCAGCGCGTCGTCGATCCGGGCCACCGACTCCGCGGGCCGGCCGATCTGCCAGAGCGCCTGGGCCGCGACCACCTGGACCCGGGCGTACGTCTCGGCGTCGCGGACCCGGGCCAGCACGGCGTCGGCGATCCGCACCGCGTCCGCGCAGCGCTGCACCCTGTGCAGCACCTCGACGCACCGTTCGCCGGTCGACTCCCACGAGCCCTGCGCCGGCCGGACCAGCTCGAACGCCTCGACCACCAGGTCGCCCGCCGTGGCCGGCAGCACCGGCACCGCCTGGTGCGCCGCCTCACACAGGATCGCGGCGCTCTCCTCGTCGCCGGGCGTCGCCGCGGCCCGGGCGTGCGGCGCCGCGGCCAGCGCGTCGTGGCCGGAGGCCAGCAGGTAACGCGCGCACCGGCGATGCAGGTCCCGCCGAACCGCTTCCGACAGTCCCGCGTAGACGGTCTCCCGGACCAGGTCGTGCCGGAAGCTCAGCCGGTGGCCGTCGCCGGTGAGCAGCCCGGCCGCCACGGCGTGGTTGACGTCCGCGGCGGTCACCGACGGGAGGACCCGCTGCGCCTCGTCGATCGCGAACGGCCGGCCGAGCACCGCGGCCAGCAGCACGACAGTCCTGTCCGGCAGGGCATCCAGCGCCGCCTCGACCGCCCTGACGAAGCTGGCCGGCGGCTCGCCGTCGTGCTCCGGCCCGTCGAGGATCTGGGTGACCAGGAACGGGTTGCCGCCGACACCTTCGAGCATCCGCGCCGTCGCCGGGCTGGCCGGGTGACCGAGCCGGTCCCGCGCGATGGCGGCGACGTCGGCGTCGGTGAGCGGCCCGAGCGCGATGGTCTCCACCGGAACCGCTGACGGTGTCGTGGTCAGCTCGTCGCTCGGATCGCGGGTGGCGAACGCCCAGACCACCGGGTTGCCGGCCAACCGGTCCGGCAGGACGCGCAGCGCCAGCCGGCTGAGCTGGTCGGCCCACTGCACGTCGTCGACGACCACCAGCACCGGCGCTACGCTGGCGACCCGTTCGAGCCGGGCGCCCACCCGGTCGACGAGCACGAGCGGATGGTTGCTGAGGTGGTCGAGCTCGGCCAGGGCCTCGGCGTCCAGCAGCGGCCGCGGTCCGCTGCGCAGGGCCAGCAGGACGGGTGCGCCAGGCGAGATCCGGCCGATCTCGTCGGCCTTGCCGACCCCGGTGCGGAAGCCCATTCCGGTGGCCTGTGCGCCGATCGCGTCGAGTACGGCGGTCTTTCCGATGCCGGCCTCGCCGGTGACCACCACCATGCCGCTCTGGCCGTGCCGTGCCGCCCGGCGCAGCGCCGGCATCGCTGCCGACATCGCCGCCGAGCGACCACGCAGAACCACCCGTGCCACCTTCCACAACCTAGCGAGCGGCGCTCACGTATTCAGGTGATTCGGGGGATGGGCGGACGCGTTCTGCTGGCGTGATGGACGAAGAACGGTTCGACGTGATCGACGACCTGGGCATCCGGTACGTTTCCAGCCCGGTCAGCCGGTCCGACCGCGAAGCGGACACGTTGCTGCTGCTCAGCCCGTGGCCGGAGAGCCTGTACGCGTACACCCCGATCTGGTCCGCCCTCGCCGCCGAACGCCCGGTGATCGCCGTCGACCTGCCGGGCTTCGGTCGTTCCGAGGGGCGCGCGGAGCTGATGTCGCCACGGGTGATGGGTGAGTTCGTCACGCACCTCGTCGACCACTTCGGCCTCGAACAGCCACACGCGGTCGGCCCGGACGTCGGCACCGCCGCGGTGCTGTTCGCGGCGGCCGCGCAACCCGACCTGTTCCGCAGCGTGGTCGTCGGCGGGGGCGCGGCCACGCACCCTCTGACGCTCGAGGGGCCGTTGCGCACGCTGGTCGAGGACGACCTCGGCGCGGTTCCGGACGGGCAGCGGGTGGTGGCCGGCTTCGTCGACGAGCGACTGCCGCGCACAATCCGGGACGACTACGCCGCCTCGTACTCCGGTGACCGGTTCGCCGGGTCGTTGGCCTACCTGCGGTCGTACCCCGCCGATCTGGCCGCGTTGGATCCGCTGTTGGCGACGATCCGGACGCCGGTGCAGATCATCGCCGGCCGCGACGACCCGTACGGCCTGGCCCGCGACGCGGAGGTGCTCAACGAGAAGCTCCCGTCAAGCCGCCTGGACGTGCTGGACTGCGGGCACGCGGCGTGGGAGGAACAGCCGGGCAACTACGCCGGCATCGTCAGCGACTGGGTGGACGGCTCGTACCTGGGCGTCGCGTGACGGGAGGGCCAATTCGAGCAATTCACCCTTTTGCGTTAAATGTCCAATCTGGCCGTAACCTTCTCGTGTCGGCTGGCACCGTGGCGAACACAAGAGCCGTCTTCGCTTCGGGAGCTGTCCATGCACAAACCCGCCATCGCCGCCGCCGCGGCCGTGGCCGGCGTCGCGTTGAGCGTCGCCGGGATCGCCGTCGCGGTGGACCGGCCGGTGACCCGGACCAAGCTGTCCGCCACCACACCGACCGTCGACTTCATCAACCCGACCACGGCCGCGAGCAACCTGCGCGTGCCGTGGGGAATGACGTACCTGCCGGACGGTTCGGCGCTCGTCGCGGAACGCGACCGCAGGCAGATCCTCCACGTTCAGCCCGGCGAGCCGACCGGGATCGTCGGTGTGGTGCCCAACGTCGTCTCGGGCGGCGAGGGCGGCCTGCTCGGCCTGACGGTGTCGCCGACGTATGCGACCGACGCCCTCGTCTACGCCTACTTCACGACGGCCACCGACAACCGCATCGTGCGCTTCAAGGTGACCGACCTGGCGGCGCAGACCCCGATCATCACCGGGATCGCGAAGGGCAACAGCCACAACGGCGGCCGGATCGCGTTCGGCCCGGACGGCATGCTGTACGCCGGTGTCGGCGACGCCGGCGTGCCCAGCCGGGCGCAGAGCCCCGCCAGCCCCAACGGGAAGATCCTCCGGATGCGTCCCGACGGGAGCGTGCCGGGCGACAACCCGACCGCGGGCTCCCTGGTCTACAGCTCCGGCCACCGCAACGTGCAGGGCCTCGCCTGGGACTCCGCAGGCCGGCTCTACGCGACCGAGTTCGGCCAGGACACGTACGACGAGGTCAACCGGATCGAGCCCGGCGGCAACTACGGCTGGCCGAACGCGGAGGGCAACTCCACCAACCCGGCGTACCGCAACCCGCTCCTCACCTGGAGCCCGGCGGAGGCCTCCCCGAGCGGCGCGGCCATCATCGGCGACTCGCTGTTCGTCGCGGCGCTGCGTGGCAACCGGCTCTGGGTGGTGCCGCTGAACGGCTCGGGCGGGGTCGGCACGCCGGTGGCGGCGCTCAACGGGCGGTTCGGTCGGCTGCGTACGGTCGAGAAGGCACCGGACGGTTCGCTCTGGGTGGCCACCAGCAACCGCGACGGGCGCGGCAACCCGACGGCGAGCGACGACCGGATCTTCAAGTTCACGGTGACGATGCCGACGCCGGACCCGACGACCTCGCCTACGACCTCGCCGACGCCGACCCTGTCGCCGACGGCGGACCCGACCACCACGCCGACCGCGACGCCCACGACGTCGCCGTCCCCGAGCGAGACGCCGAGTGAGACCCCGAGCGAGACTCCGAACGAGCCGGAAGGGGCGTGCACGGTCAGCTACAGCGCCAACGGCATCGCGGGCCTGCTGATCGGCAACGTCCGGGTCCGCAACGACGGCCCGGCGGTCAGCTCGTGGACGCTGACGTGGACGTTCGGCGGCAGCCAACGGATCACCAGCGCCTGGGGCGCCCGCGTCAGCCAGTCGGGCAACAAGGTGACGGCCCGCAACGAGAGCTGGAACGGTGGCCTGTCCGAGGGCTCCAGCGCCAACTTTGGGTTCCTGGCCAACGGAAACGGCACCGGCCGCCCGAGCAACATCAAGCTGAACGGGACGTCCTGCGACTGACCGGCACGCACCAAGAACCGCCCGGGCCCACCACGGACCCGGGCGGTTCCGCTTTCAGCGCACCGTCTTGAGCACCTCGCGGGCCGCTTCGAGGGTGCGGTCGACCTCTTCCTCGGTGTGTGACCCCGAGATGTGGTTGCGCTTCAGCGACATCGGGAGCATCAGGAAGCCGCGCTCCGTCATGCCGCGGTGGAAGGCGACGTAGGCCGTGTGGTCGTTGCGCAACAGGTCGCGGTAGCCGAGGGCCGGGCCGGCCAGGAAGTAGACCGCGAACACGCCGCCGAAGCCCGCGACCGAGGCCTGCATGCCCAGCTCCGCGAGGATGCCGCGCAGGCCGGTGCGCATCCGCTCGCCCAGGGCGTGGGTGCGGGTGTAGAAGTCCGGGTGTGCGGCGAGGTAGTCGATGGTGGCCAGCGCGGCGGCGCAGCCCAGCGGGTTGCCGTTGAACGTGCCGGCCATCAGCACGTCGCCGGTCTGGCCGTTGAAGTGCTCCATCAGGTCGCGCCGGCCGGCCAGGCCACCGACCGGGAAGCCGTTGGCCATGCCCTTGCCGAAGGTGGTCAGGTCCGGCGTCACGCCGATCACCTGCTGGTAGCCGCCGAGCGCGTGCCGGAAGCCGGTGATCACCTCGTCGAAGATGAGCAGCGCGCCCTGCTGCTCGGTCAGCTTGCGCAGACCCTCGACGAACTCCTGCGTCGGCAGCAGCGCGCCGACGTTGTGCGGGATCGGCTCGAGGATGACGGCCGCGATCCGGTCGCGGTGCGCGTCGAAGAGCGCCGACACCGAGTCCAGGTCGTTGAACTCCGCGATCAGCGTCGCGTCGACTGCCTGGTCCAGGATGCCCTTCGAGAGCGGGTCCCGGCCGTACGCCTTCTCCGGCGTCGAGATGACGTTGCGGGCCACCGCGTCGTGCCAGCCGTGGAATCCGCCCTGGAACTTGATGATGAGGTCCCGGTCGGTGACCCCGCGGGCCAGCCGGATCGCCTGCGCGGTCGCCTCCGAGCCGCTCATCGTGGCGATCATCGACTCGGCGGACGGGATGACCTCGACGATCCGCTGCGCGAGGCGCACCTCGGGCTCGGTGACGCCGATGCCCGTCAGGTCGACGCCGCCGAGCGCGGCGCGGATCGCGTCGTTGACGACGGGTGCGTTGTGGCCGAGCAGGATCGCGCCGAACGCGGCGTGGTAGTCCAGGTAGCGCCGGCCGTCGGCGTCCGTCAGGTAGGCGCCGTCGGCCTCGACGAACGCGTACGGCGCGCCGATGTAGCGGGTCGACGAGTTGACTCCGCCGGGGATGACAGCCGCGGCAGCGTCCGCGATGGCTTTGCCGCGCGGGGATTCAGGGGATGGCATGTGCGACCTCGTATCCAGTTGGGCTGGCGGAGCCGACGCTAGAACAACCGTCATCAACATGGCAAGGCGTTCCATGTTTTACGCGAGCGACCTTGACACGGCCCCGTGCCCACCACAGGATGACCGAACATGAAACATCGTTCCGTGCCTGGGGAGGTCACGTCGATGGATCGGATCGGAATCGTGCTGGTGGGCGCCGGCTTCATCGCCGACGCGCACAGCGGTGCGATCGACGCCGACCCGCGGGCCGAGCTCATCGGGATCGTCGACGCCGCACCGGGCCGCGCCGCGGCGTTCGCCCGCAAGCAGGGCGGCATCCGGCACGCCCTCGACCTCGACACCGCGCTGTCGTGGCCCGGCGTCGACGCCGTCATTCTCTGCACGCCCAACGACACGCACGCGCCGATCGGGCTCGCGGTCGCCGCGGCCGGCAAGCACCTGCTGGTGGAGAAGCCGCTGGCCACCACGGTGGCCGACGCGCAGCGGCTGGCCAGGGCGTTCGAAGCGGCCGGCACCGTGCTGGTCGCGGCGCACACCCACCGCTTCTACGACTACGGCGTCGCGGTCAAGCAGACCATCGACTCGGGTGCGATCGGGCGTCCGAAGCTGGTCCGGCTGGCCATCCTCGGTGGCTGGATCTGGCCCGACTGGAGCGCCTGGGTCGGTGACCCCGACCGCTCCGGCGGGCACGCGCTGCACAACGGCGTACACCTGCTGGACCTGGCCACCTGGTGGCTCGGCCAGGAACCGACCGCGATCTACGCCCGCGGCCGCAAGCAGACCGCGGCGGAGCTGCGCATCTACGACTACCTGGAGATGGTGGTGACCTACGCCGACGGGGCTACCGCGGTCTGCGAGATGAGCCGCGCACACCGCCCGGGCTCGCTGGCGCAGCGCGAGCTGCTGGTCGCCGGCACCGAGGGGATCGTCGAGCAGGGCTGGGACGGCGAGTCCTCGCTCGTCTTCGGCGAGGCCGGCACGGCGACGCTGCCGGCCGCCGGTGGCAACGGCTTCGCCAAACAGCTAGGTGCCTGGCTCGACGCGATCGGCGGCGCGCCACCACAGATGCCGGTGGCCGACGCGGTGCGGGCCGTCGTGCTCGGCGTCGCCGTCGAGGAGTCCATCGCGACCGGCAGGCCCGTGGCGGTGACCGCATGACGATCACCGTCGCGCTGGTCGGCAACGGGGGCATCGGCACCCAGGACCACCAGAGCTCCATGTACGGGCCCGCGTTCGAGCGGCATCCCTTGTTCTCGCTGGTGGACGACCCGGCGGCCGCGCAGGTGCTGAGCATCGCGGTGCCGCTGGCCGAGCGAGGCGCCGCGATCGCCGACGCTGTGCGGGCCGGCAAGCACGTCCTCGCCGACAAGCCCCTCGCCGCCACGCTGGCGGAGGCGGTCGAGATCGAGCGGCTCGCGGCCGAGCACGGGGTGGTGGTCGTGCCGGCGCACCACCAGCGGTTCAATGCCGCTCTCCGGTCGGCGACCGCCGCGGTGCGGGCCGGCCGGGTCGGCCTGCCGTGGAACGTCCAGTGCGACTTCGTCGTGGCCGGCGGCGACCCCGCGCCCACCGGCGAGCTCGTCAACTTCGGCCTCTATCCCGTCGACGTGGTGCGCGCGCTGCTCGGCCTGGAGGTGCGCCGGGTCCACGCGACCGGCTCGCCGGACCTGGTCACGCTGCTGCTCGACCACGACCACGGGGTGACCAGCACGATCGTCTGCGGCCGGGTGCCGGCGTTGCGGGACCTGCCGCCGGGCGGTCTCGCGGTGCACCGCTACCGGATCAGCGGCTCGCACGGGGTGCTCGCGGTCGACGCCCGCAAGCCGGCCCTGCAGGTGCGCACGACGGAATCCAACGGTCTGGTGTGGACCGGTCCGGGCACGGTCGACGCGCTGCTCGACGTGCTGGCGGCGGGCATCGCCTCCGGCGCTGGTCGGGCGGCGATCGGCCCCCACGACGCGGTGCGGGCGCAGCGCGTGATCGAAGCCGCGCAGCGGTCCATGGAGACCGGGCAACCGGTCGAGACAGGGGAGTGAGCAACGATGCGACTCGTCACCTACCGCCGCGCCGGCGAGGTGCGCCACGGCCGGCTGACCGACGACGACCGGGTGGTCGAGTTCGGCGACGGCGACCTCGGGGTCCATCTCGACGGCGGGCCCACCGAGGCTCGGCTCGAGGTCGCCCTGGCCGACGTCGAGCTGCTGGCACCGTTGCCCCGCCCCGGCAAGCTGCTCGCGGCCGCCGCGAACTACCAGGACCACGTCACGGAGTCCGGCGCCGAGCCGCTGGACAAGGCGCGGCTCAGCCCTCGGCTGTTCCTCAAGCCGTCGACCTCGATCGTCGGCCCCGACGCGACGATCCCGCTGCCGGCGGTCAGCTCGGAGGTCGACTGGGAGGCCGAGCTCGGGGTGGTGATCGGCCGCCGGGTCCGCGACGTCGCTGTCGAGGACGCGCTCGACGCCGTGGCCGGCTACCTGACCTCCAACGACGTCTCGGCCCGCTCGGTCGACTACGGCTTCCCGCGCGACACCGACGACAAGATGGTCTGGTTCTTCGACTGGCTGGCCGGCAAATGGCTCGACGGCTTCGCGCCGCTCGGGCCCTGGCTGGTCACCGCAGACGAAGTGCCGGACCCGCAGGACCTCGATATCCACCTCGACGTCAACGGGGTGACCAAGCAGTCAGGTTCTACAAAGGACATGATCTTCAGCGTGGCGGAGCTGGTCGCGCACGCGTCACGACTGATGACCCTCGAGCCCGGTGACGTGATCCTCACCGGTACGCCGTCCGGCGTGGGTGCCGCGACGGGCGAATTCCTGAAGGCCGGCGACGTGATGACCGTCGTCGTCGGCCAGCTGGGCCAACTCCGCAACACGGTTGCTTAGCAACCGCCCCCACTGAGAGGTCCAACATGTTCAGAAACCGGATACGGACGGCGGTCGTCGGTTTGACCGTCGCCACTCTCGCGGTCGCCGGATGCACGGGGCCGTCGACCACCCCCGCAGGCAGCGGATCGTCCGCGAACAAGGCTCTCAACATCTACCTCTACCAGGAGCCGGCCGGGGTGTTCAGCCCCATGGCTCCGGTCAGTGGTCCCGACGGCCAGGTCATGTCGTTCATCTACGAAGGCCTGCTCGGCGTCGACCCCAGCTACAAGCTGCAGCCCCGGCTCGCCGAGAGCTACGACGTGTCGGCGGACGCCACGACGTTCACCTTCAAGCTCCGGCAGGGTCTCAAGTGGAGTGACGGCACGCCGTTCACGTCCAAGGACGTGCTGTTCACCTACAACCTGATGGCGAACCCGAAGACCACCAGCACCACGGCCGGCAACTACAGCGGCGTCGCGGGTGTCACCGACTTCGTCGGAGGCAAGGCGACGAGCATCTCGGGCTTCACCGCGCCCGACGACAACACGTTCGTCATCAAGGCCGCCAAGCCGAACTTCGGTTTGCTCGCGCTGATCGGCAGCGTCTGGATCCTGCCCGAGCACATCCTGGGCAAGGACAGCCCGGAGACCGTCGCGAAGGACGAGTTCTTCCGCAAGCCGACGGTGGGCATGGGCCCGTACACGTTCGTCGAGTACAAGACCAACCAGTACGTGCACGTCACCGCGAACCCGAACTACCGCTCGCCGGCGAAGATCAAGGACGTCTACCTCAAGCCGATGACGTCGGACAACGCCACCGCGCAGCTCGGCAACGGCGGCATCGACATCGCCTCGTACTCGCCGACCGACATCGAGACGGTCAGCGGCTTCGGCACCGTCACCACGCAGGAGAAGCCGGGCGCCGGGTTCGTCCGGATCGCGGTCAACCAGGCCAAGCCCTACTTCAAGGACGCCAAGGTACGCCAGGCGTTCCTGTACGCGCTCGACCGCAAGCAGATCGTGCAGACCGTACTCGCGGGTAAGGCCGAGGTCCGGCTCTCGAACTTCGCCAAGGCCAACGAGCCCAGCGGTCTCAACGAGTACGCCCAGGACGTCAACAAGGCCAAGCAGCTGCTGGCCGAGGCGGGCTGGGACAACAACCGTGAGATCGAGCTCCAGTGGGTGCACGGCCAGCGGGACCGCGACGCCACCTCGACGATCGTGCAGAGCCAGCTCGCGGCGATCGGCGTCAAGGTGAAGCTGGTCAACATCCAGGCCGCCGAGATTCCCAAGACCTACGCCGAGAAGACGTACGACATGGTGCTCTACGGCGGCGGCAACTACGCGGTGGACTCGTCGACGATCAACGGCATCACCGCGTGCGCCAACGCGTACCCGGCGGGTGGCAATATCAACTACTTCTGTAACCCGCAGCTGGACGAGCTGATGGCGCAGGCCAACTCCACGGCGGACGAGGCTGGCCGCAAGGCGCTCTACGACCAGGCCGCGAAGTTGGAGAACGAGCAGGCCGACCTGATGTGGCTGTACTCCCCGTACGGTCTCTGGGCCGTCAACAAGAAGGTGCAGGGCTTCCAGGCCTCGGGCTCGCAGGACGCCCTCTTCTGGGACCCGGCGAGCTGGAGCATCACGGGCTGACCAGGGCAACCGCGGTCGGGCTGGTCAACGGCGACCGGCCCGGCCGCGGTCCGCACCACCGAAAGGAGTGAGTATGGGCGCATTCTTGGTCCGGCGACTGTCGATCAACGTGCTGGTCTTCTTCCTGATCACCATCGCGATCTTCGCGCTGGTGCACAAGACACCGGGCGACCCGATCGCCATGCAGATCCCGGCCGACCAGCTCAACTCCGGCAGTGCCGAGTTCATCGCGCAGAAGCGGGCCGAGCTGGGCCTGGACGGGTCGCTGGTCACGCAGTACTGGCACTGGCTGACCAACGCCTTGCACGGCGACCTCGGCTATTCGTTGCTCAACGGGCGCCCGGTGACCGAGGTGCTGGGCGAGCGGGTCGGCCCGACCGTCGAGCTGATGGGCGTCGGCCTGCTCGTCTCCCTGCTGATCGCGTTCCCGCTGGGCATCCTGGCCGCCCGCCGCCGCAACTCGTGGCTCGACTACGGCGCCACCGTCGTCAGCCTCGGCTCGGTCTCGGTGCCCGTGTTCTTCGTGGCCCTGATCGTGATCTACGTGTTCACGCTCAAGTTCCAGTGGTTCCCGTCGTCGGGCATCTCCGACCCGACCAACCCGAGCCTGCTGAACACCCTGCACCACCTGGTCCTACCGGCGCTGATCCTCGGCTTCGGAAACTCCGGACCCTTCATGCGGTACGTGCGCAGCAGCATGATCACCGAGTTGGGCGCGGACTACGTGCGCACCGCCAACGCCAAGGGCGCCCCGCCGCGCCGGGTCGTGCTGCGGCACGCGTTCCGCAACTCGCTGATCCCGGTGCTCACCGTGATCGCCTCCAACCTGCCGCAACTCCTCGCCGGCGCGGTGGTCATCGAACAGGTCTTCGCCTGGCCGGGGATGGGACAGCTCGCGGTGAGCTCGGTCAACCAGCACGACTACTCGGTGATCGTCGGCTTCGCCCTGCTGATCGCGATCCTGGTGCTGCTGTCCAACCTGCTGGCCGACGTGCTCTACACGGTCGTCGACCCGAGAGTGAGGCTGCGATGACGGTGACCGCTGTTCGAACGCCCGCGGGTGCCGCACTGCGCCGCTTCCGCAAGCACCCGGCGGCCGTGGTCAGCGTGGTGTTCATCGCTCTGGTCGTGCTCGCCGCGATCTTCGCGCGCCTGCTGTCCGGGCACGACCCCAACGCGATCGACCTGCTCAACGCCCGCTCCGGCCCGTCCGGCGGGCACCTGCTGGGCACCGACTCGACCGGCCGCGACGTGTTGTCCCGGCTGCTGTTCGCGGGCCGGATCTCGCTCGGCGTCGGCATCGCGTCGGCCGCCATCGCGGTCGTGCTCGGCACCATCCTCGGCAGCATCGCGGGCCTGCTCGGCGGCTGGGTGGACGGCCTGGTGATGCGCCTGGCCGACGTCTTCATGTCGTTCCCGTCGCTGGTGGTCATCGTGGTGGTGGCCGGCATCCTGGGCCCCAGCGTGCTGACCATGGTGATCGCGATCGGCCTGTTCCAGTGGCCGGTCTGCGGCCGGATCGTCCGCGGCGTCACGCTCTCGTTGCGCGAGCAGGAGTTCGTGCTGGCCTCCCGAGCGACCGGCGCCGGTCCACTGTGGCTGATGCGCAAACACATCATCCCGGCCGCCCTGCCCCCGGTCAGCGTGGTCGCCACGCTGGCGGTGGCGCAGGCCATCGCCTTGGAGGCCACGCTGTCCTTCCTCGGTCTCGGAGTGCAACCCCCGGCGGCGAGCTGGGGCAACATGCTCACGGACGCCCAAAGCCTCACGGTGATCCGCTCGGAGCCCTGGCTGTGGTTGTCGCCGGGCATCGCGGTCGCCCTGACCGTCTTGGCGGTCAACTTCATCGGAGACGGCCTCCGCGACGCGGTCGACCCGAGGTCGTCGTCATGACCGAGTCGTTGTTGCGCATCGACGGGCTGGGCGTCGACTTCCACACCGACGACGGGGTGGTGCACGCCGTCACCGACGTGAGCCTGGCCGTCGAGGCCGGGGAGATCGTCGCGATCGTCGGCGAGTCCGGGTCCGGGAAGACCGTTACCGCGATGTCCGTGCTGCGGCTGCTGCCGAAGGCCGCCGAGGTCAGTGCCGACGCCATCGCTTTCCGGGGTACGGATCTGCGGACGCTGTCCGGTGCTGAGCTGCGCAAGATTCGTGGCGGTCCGGTCGGGATGATCTTCCAGGATCCGATGACCGCGCTGAACCCGGTGATGACCATCGGTGCGCAGGTCGCCGAGGCGGTGGTGTTGCACCAGGTCCGGCCCGACAAGAAGGCCGCCTGGCAGCGCGCGATCGAGCTGCTGCGCCTGGTCGGGGTGCCGGATCCGGGTGAGCGGGTCAAGCAGTACCCGCACGAGTTCTCCGGTGGCATGCGCCAGCGGGCGATGATCGCCATGGCGATCGCCAACGATCCCGATCTGATCATCGCCGACGAGCCGACCACCGCGCTCGACGTGACGATCCAGGCCCAGGTGTTGGCGCTGCTCAAGAAGGCGCAGGCCGAGACCGGTGCGGCGACCATCCTGATCACGCACGACCTGGGCATCGTCGCCGAGCTCGCCGACCGGGTCGTCGTCATGTACGCCGGCCGCGTGGTCGAGTCCGCCGGTGTCACCGAGCTGTTCGCGACGCCGCGGCACCCGTACACGAAAGGGCTGTTGGCCAGCCTGCCCCGGATGGACGTCGACGTCGACCAGCTCGACCCGATCCCCGGCAACCCGCCGAACATGGCCGACCCGCCCGCCGGCTGCGCGTTCCATCCCCGCTGCCCACTGGCCCGCGACAGGTGCCGCACCGACCGGCCGCCGCTGCTGGCGATCGGTGCCGGACGGACGAGCGCGTGTCACTTCAACGAGGAGCTGGCATGACGAGCCTGCTGAAGGTGGAGGGGCTGCACAAGCACTTTCCGATCCGGCGCGGTGTGCTGCGGCGGCAGGTCGGTGAGATCCGGGCCGTCGACGGCGTCGACCTCGAGCTGGAGACCGGCGAGACGCTGAGCCTGGTCGGCGAGTCCGGCTGCGGCAAGTCGACCACCGGCCGGCTGCTGGTCCGCCTGCTGGAGCCGACCGCCGGGAAGATCCTGTTCGAGGGTGCCGACCTGGCCACGCTCTCGCAGCGCGAGCTGCGAGCCAAGCGGCAGGCGATCCAGATCATGTTCCAGGACCCGTACGCCTCGCTGTCGCCCCGGATGACCGTGCAGGAGATCGTCGCCGAGCCGTTGCGGGTGCAGGGCCGGTACGCCGACGACGGCGGCGCCGACCGCGTCCGCGAGCTGCTGGAGCTGGTGGGGCTGCGGCCCGAGCACTCCCGGCGGTACGCGCACGAGTTCTCCGGCGGGCAGCGCCAGCGGATCGGGCTGGCCCGCGCGCTCGCGCTCAACCCGCGGCTGCTGGTGCTTGACGAGCCGGTCAGCGCGCTCGACGTGTCGGTGCAGGCTCAGGTGATCAACCAGCTCCGGGGGCTGCAGGATCGGCTCGGGCTGGCGTACGTGTTCATCTCGCACAACCTGTCGGTCGTGCGGCACATCTCGCACCGGGTCGCGGTGATGTACCTGGGCTCCATCGTGGAGGTCGGCACCCGCGCCGACATCTTCACCGCGCCGACCCACCCGTACACGCAGGCGCTGTTGTCCGCGATCCCGGTGCCCGATCCGGTCGGCCGCGCCGAGCGGGACCGGATCACGCTGGCCGGAGACGTACCCAGTCCGAGTAACCCACCGACCGGTTGTCGGTTCCGCACGCGGTGCTGGAAGGCTCAGGATGTGTGCGCGCAGGAGGCGCCTCCGCTGATCGACCGGATCGGCGTCGGCCACCCCAGCGCATGTCACTTCCCCGAGGTTCCAGCCACTGTCGGCGGCGCGTAGGAGAGTCCACAATGCCGAGAGTACCCCGCATCTCCGTCGACGACGCCAAGCCGGCGTCGGCCAACTACCACGCCAACGCCCTCGCCCGCGGTCTCGCCCTGCTGGAGATGCTGGCCGCGGCGCCCGAGCCGCTGACGCTCACCGAGTTCAGCGACGCGACCGCACTGCCCAAGAGCACGCTGGTACGCCTGCTCGCGGTGCTGTCCGAGATGGAATACCTCGTCCGGGTCGACGACCGACCGTCGTACCGGCTCGGCCACAAGGTGCAGCGGCTGGCCGCCGCGTACGTGTCCAACCTGGACCTGACGGTCGTCGCCGAGCGCTACCTGCAGCCGGTCGCCGAGCAGACGGGACAGACCGCCAACCTCGGCGTGCTCGACGGCGACCAGGTGCTGCACATCTGTGTCGCCGAGCCCGATCGGCCGCTGCGGTTCACGAGCGCGCTGGGCGCGCGGGACCACACGTACGCCACCGGTCTGGGCAAGGTGCTGCTCGCGAACCTGCCGGACGACCAGGTCGCCGCCGCGGTGCCGGCCGAGCCGTTCACCGCGTTCACCGACAGCACCATGACCACGCTGGCCGACCTGCGCAAGGACCTGAAGAAGGTGGCCCGGCGCGGCTTCGCGCTCGACGACAGCGAGCGCAGCGTCGGCCTACGGTGCGTCGCGGTGCCGGTGCGGGTCGCCGGCGACTGCCTGGCCGCGATCAGCGTCTCCGGGCCGGCGGGCGAGTTCGGCACGGCCAAGCAGCAGGTCTACGTCGCCGCGTTGGAGGAGGCCGCCAAGGCGGTGACCGACGACCCGGACTTCGTCACGGCGCTGCGCATCGTGCACCGCTCTCTCCGGGTCGCCGGCCGCCCATGAGGGCGTCAGCCTACGTAGGCGATCGCTTCGATCTCCACGCGTACGTCGGGGTGGCCGAACGCGACGACCACCGTCGTGCGGGCCGGCGGCGCCTCCGGGAAGCGGCGCCGGTAGATCTCGTTGAACGGCGCGAACAGGATCGCGTTCGACAGGAACGCGCCGATCTTGACGATCTGGTCGGGACGCGCGCCGGCCGAGGCCAACACCGCCTCCACGTTGTCCAATGTGCTCTCCACCTCGCGGGCGAAGTCGCCGATGAAGACCTTGTTCTCGTGGTCGGTGGCGATCTGGCCGGAGACGAAGACGAAGTCACCCGCCCTGGTGGCGGACGACAGCGGCACGGTCGGTGCGGGGAGCCCCTCGGGGTGGAACCTCTCGATCATTCGCACATGGAACCACATTCCATGCGAGCTGCCCATGCCTGAGGAGCTGCTGCTCACCGGCGGCCTGGTGGTCGACGGGTCCGGCGGGCCCGCCGTCACCGCCGACGTCCTGGTGCGCGACGGCCGGGTCGCCGCGATCGGGTCCGGGCTCTCCGCCTCCTCGGTGCGGGACGTCACGGGCCGCGTCGTCTGCCCGGGTTTCGTCGACGTGCACACCCATTCCGACCTGACGCTGCTGTCGGACCCGCGCGGGCTGAGCAAGGTGCACCAGGGCGTGACCACCGAGGTCGTCGGCAACTGCGGCCTCGGCGTGGCACCGCTGGCGCCGGGCGCCGCCGTTGGGCCGATCCGGCAGGCGGTCGGCTATCTCGACCTGGATCCTGACGTTGACTGGTCCTGGGGGGATCTCGCCGGCTATCTCGACGTGCTGGCCGCCGTCGGTCCCGGCATCAACGTGGCCACCCTGGTCGGGCACCTCGCGCTGCACGCCTCGGTGGTCGGCTTCACGGACCGCGTGGCCACGCCGGTCGAGCTGGACCGGATGTGTGGGCTGCTCGACGACGCCTTCTCCGCGGGTGCCGTCGGGCTGTCCACCGGGCTGGTCTACGCACCGCTGCCCTTCGCCCGTGACGCCGAGCTGTTGGCGCTGGCGTCCGTGGTCGCGTCGCGGGATCGGATCTTCACGTGGCACGTGCGGAACTACGACGACGACCTGCTGTCCTCGGTGGCGCAGGCGGTGGCGGTCGCTCGGGCCACCGGTGCCCGCACCCAGATCTCGCACCTGGCCGCCGTCGGTCGCCGCAACTGGGGTGCGGTGCGGCGGGCCCTCGACCTGGTCGACGCGGCCAACGCCGACGGTTGCGACGTCGGCGTCGACATCTACCCCTACCTGCACGGCAACGCGCCGCTCTCGCAGTTGCTGCCGGCGCACGTCCAGGAGGGCGGGCCGGCGGTGTGGGGTCCCCGACTGCGCGACCCCGAGGTGCGTGCGGAGGTCCGTGCCGCCTGGGTGGACCGGCCGACGGGCTGGGACGAGCTGACGCTGAGCTGGACCAGCCGCCCGGCGCCGGATCCGGTGGTCGGGCAGACGATCGCCGCGCTGGCGGTTGGTGGCGACCCCGCCGACGTCGTGCTCGACCTGCTGGCCGAGCTCGGCAACGGCGTGCTGATGACGGCCGGCGGGCGCAGCGAGTCCGACTTGCGCGCCGTGCTCGACCACCCGGCCGCGGTGGTCGCCTCGGACGGGCTCGCGCTCGACCCGGGCGGGGTGACCGGGGCCGGCGTCCCGCATCCGCGCAGCTATGGGACGTTCCCGCGCTACCTGCGTACGTACGCCACCGATCTGCCCGATGCGGTGCGGCGGTGCACGTCGGCGCCCGCGGCCCGGGTGGGGCTGGCCGACCGGGGTCTGCTGCGGCCGGGCGTACCCGCCGATGTCGTGGTCTTCGACCCGGCGCGGTTGAGTGACCGGGCCACCTTCACCGATCCGCACCAGTTCGCCGCCGGCATCGACCTCGTGCTCGTCAACGGCGTGGTCACCGTCGACGGGGGAGAGCACACCGGCCGGCGGGCCGGGAACGTCTTGAGAGGGTCAGCATGATCGACGTACACACGCACTGTCATCTCGCCGAACACTGGGGTTGCGAGTGGCATCGCAACTGGCAGCCCGTCTACGGCCACGAGTACGCGAACCGGACCCCCGAGCAGTACGACGAGGCGATGGCCGCGGCCGGCGTCGACCTGGCGTTCGTGTTCGGCATGCGGGCCACCCGGGCCGGGGTGATCACGCCGAACGAGTACGTCGAGAAGTTTGTCGCTGAGACGTCCACCAACACGATCGGCTTCATGGCGCTCGACCTCTCCGACGCCGACGTCATGGACCAGCTCGCCGACGGCATCGCCCGGGGGCTGCGGGGCGTCAAGCTCTACCCGGTGCTGGCCCACTTCGACCCGCGCGACGAGGCGCACGACCCGTTCTTCCGGGCGGCCACCGAGGCCGGGCTGATCGTGCTCTGGCACATGGGCACGACGCCGAGCCCCGAAGGCCGGCTGGAGCTGACCAACCCGCTGCTGGTCGACGACGTGGCCCGGCGGCACCCCGACCTCAAGCAGATCATCGCCCACCTGGGCCACCCGTGGCAGCGCGAGACCATCGTGGTGCTGCGCAAGGCGCGCAACGTGTTCGGCGACGTGTCCGCGTCGTGGGCCAGGCCGTTGGACGGCTTCATGGCACTGGTACGCGCGCAGGAGTGGGGTGTCACGCAGAAGCTCCTGTTCGGCTCGGACTATCCGATGTGGACGCCGGCCGAGGCGGTGGAGGGGCTGCGGTCGCTCGCCTCCATGCGGCCGTCCGGTTTGCCGGCGATCAAGCCTTCGACCTTCGAGTGGTTGCTCGACGGCGACCCGCGCGAAGCCCTGGGGCTGGCATGATCCCGCTCGCCGCGTTGCCGACGCCCGCGCTGCTGGTCGACCTCGACCGGCTGGAGCGCAACATCGCCGCGATGGCCGGCGCGTTCGCGGCCGCCGGTGTCGCGCTGCGCCCGCACGTCAAGACGTCCAAGTGCTGGGAGGTCGCCCGCCGCCAGCTCGCCGCAGGCGCGATCGGCTTCACCTGCTCCACCGCGGCCGAGGTGGCGTGGCTGCAGTCGCACGGTGTGGGCGATCTGCTGTGGGCGCACATCCCGATCGGGCCGCGCAAGGTGCGGTTTGTCGTCGACGCGATCGCTCAGCACGGTGGCGGGTTGACCGTCTCGCTGGACTCGGTGGAGGCGGCCCGGCCGTTGTCGGCTTCTGCTTTTGCGGCGGGGATCACGGTGCCGTTCGTGCTCGAGGTCAACACCGGGCACGCCCGGTTGGGCGTCGAGCCCTCGTCGGCGGTCGCGACGGCCACCGCTATCGCTTCGCTGCCCGGTCTGCGACTGCGGGGCGTGCTGACCCACGAGGGGCACATCTCGGCGCTGGCGGACCGTCCGGCGCTGGAGGAGGCCGGGTCGACCGCGGGTGCGCTGCTGGTGTCGGTCGCTGACGCACTGCGTACCGCCGGCTTTTTGGTCGAGGTGGTTTCGGTCGGCTCGACACCCGGTGCCACGTCGACGCCGTTCGTGCCCGGGGTGACGGAGGGCCGGCCCGGCACCTACGTCTACTACGACGCGAACCAGACGCGGCTCGGCAGTTGCACGCTCGACCAGTGCGCCCAGACGGTGCTCGCGACCGTGGCGTCCGTGCAGCGCGCCGGTCGGCCGATCATCGACGCCGGCATCAAGGCGATGAGCTCCGACGCGATCGCGGCCGCCGGCGGGGTGGGCCTGGTGCTCGACCGGCCGGACGTCACCTTCCCGGAAGCCAACGAGGAGCACGGCTTTCTGGTCGGGAGCGGCTTGGCCGTCGGCGATCTGGTGCGGCTCGTGCCCAACCATGCCTGCGGCACGACCAACATGTGGAGCCACCTGTACGCGGTGCGGGGCGACATGGCGGTCGAGCGCTGGGAAATCTCGGCCCGCTACTGATTGACATGGAACGGCGTTTCACGTTCGCTGGACAACCATGAAGGTCATGACCATCTACGCCCACCCGGCGGACACGATCACCAACTGCGGCGGCACCCTGGCCCGGCACGCGGCCGCGGGCGACGAGGTGGTCGCGCTGATCCTGACGCACGGCGGGCGGATCCACGCCAACCGGTACGCCGAGGAGTGGCGCAAGGACTCGCCCGACGAGGCGATCGCGAACGCCGGCCTCGACGACATCGTGGCCCACAAGAAGGGCGAGCTCGAACGGGCCGCCGAGATCGTCGGCATCTCCCGCGTGATCACGCTGGACCTGGACGACAACTACGCCGCCCTGCGCGAGGACGTCGTCGACCAGGTCGCCGAGCAGCTCGCGATCGAACGGCCGGACGTCGTGATCTGCGACTACCCGGTCAACCCGGTGGCGGCAGCCAACATGCACACGGTGGCGACGGTGACGGTGCTGGCCGCGCTCGGGCGGGCCGGCGCGTTCGTGAAGAACCTCGACGACCGCGCGGAGTTCCACGTCAAGCAGGTCTTCTTCACCTCGCTGCCCGTGATGGCCGGCGACGGGCTGAGCCTGTACGGGCTGCGCAACGACGTCTACATCGACATCACGGACGTGGTCGGCAAAAAGATCGCGGCGATGGACTGCTTCGACAGCCAGGGTTACTCGGGGTTGTTCGCGCGCAAGCTGATCGAGGCCAACAACGGCGAGAGCGGCCGGGTGGCGGGCGTCAACTTCGCCGAGGCGTTCTACCGCATGAACAACGAGACCCACTCGCTGCTGCCGGTCACCGAGGCCGCCCGCGGCGACGACGTGCTGACGCGGCACATCACGTACAGCACGGTCAACCTGCGGGCCACGTACCCGATCTGACTTCTGGAGGTTTTGGTCATGGCAGCGCGCTACCTGAAGTCGGCGCCCGCGGCGACCCAGGACGACGCGCAGGCTCGCGGCGTGCGGGAAACGGTGGCGGGGGTGATCGCCGATGTCCGCTCACGCGGTGACGCCGCGGTCCGGGAGTACTCGGAGAAGTTCGACAACTGGTCGCCCCCGTCGTTCCGGCTGTCTCCGGACGAGATCGAGCGCATCGTGGCGACCGTGCCGGAGCAGGCGATCGCGGACATCAAGACGGTGCAGGCTCGGGTACGCGACTTCGCCCAGCGGCAGAAGGACTCGTTGCGCGACTTCGAGGACGAGGTGTCGCCGGGGGTGTTCCTGGGCCAGAAGAACATCCCCGTGGCCGCCGCGGGCGCGTACGTGCCCGGCGGCCGCTACCCGCTCGTGGCGTCGGCCCACATGACCGTGGTGACCGCCAAGGTGGCCGGCGTCTCGCGCGTCACGTCGTGCACGCCACCGATCCGGGGCAAGATCCCGGCGGCGACGGTGGCTGCGCTGCACCTGGCTGGCGCCGACGAGATCTACCTGCTTGGCGGCACCCAGGCGGTCGCGGCGATGGCGCTTGGCACCGAGACCATCGGCAAGGTGGACCTGCTGGCCGGCCCGGGCAACGCCTATGTCGCCGAGGCCAAGCGGCAGCTCTTCGGTGAGGTCGGCATCGACCTGTTCGCCGGCCCGACCGAGATCCTGGTGATCGCGGACGGCACGGCGGACCCGTTCGTGGTCGCGGTGGACCTGCTCAGCCAGGCGGAGCACGGCCCGGACTCGCCGGCCATCCTGATCACTGACTCCGAGACGCTGGCCCGCCGGGTCATGGAGCTGATCGAGGAGATCCTGCCGGGCATGCCCACCCGCGACTTCGCCGCGCCGGCCTGGCGCGACCACGGCGAGGTGGCGGTGGTGGCGGACCTGGCCGAGGCGTTCGAGCTGGCGGACTCGTACGCCTCGGAGCACGTCCAGGTCCTGACCGAGTCGCCCCGAGACGCCCTGACGGCGATGCGCAACTACGGCGCCCTGTTCCTGGGCGAGGGCACGTGTGTGTCCTATGGGGACAAGGTGATCGGGACGAACCACACGCTGCCGACGCGCGGAGCGGCCCGCTACACGGGCGGCCTGTGGGTAGGCAAGTACCTGAAAACGGTGACCTACCAGGAGGTCACCAGCCCGGCGGCGAGCGTCGAACTGGGCCGCCTGTGCGGCCGCGCGGCCCGGGTGGAGCTCTTCGAGGGCCACGCGCGATCCGGCGACGTCCGGGCACACAAGTACGCCGGCGATCCGCTGTCCTGGCGGTGAGCGGTTGACCGGTGCGGTCGCGCGCTGGTGAGCCGACGGGAACGGGCGGGCGTCCCCCGGACGCCCGCCCGTTTCGCGTTACGGCGTAGGGACGGCCTGGCGAGTCACCTGCCAGGTCGCCGTCTGCGCGGCGGTCTCCAGCAGGACGGTGATCTGGCCTTCGGGCAAGGTGCAGTTGAGGGTACGGTCGGCCGACGGCGTCATCGTGTAGCAGTAGCGGATGCCGTCCGCGCTGAAGACGGACATCGTCGCGTTGCCGGTGCCCGACGTGCGCCGGTAGCGCAGGTCCTCACGGGCGGTGTGGTCGTCAGCCGCGATCGTGAAGCAGAAGCCGACCCGGTCAGCGCTGCTGTTGACCGTCGAGTCGTTCGCCTGGGCGGCGCACGACGGTGGCGGCGACACCGTGGCGATGCCCACCTGATACGTGCCGGTCGGCGTCCCCCCGTTGCGGTTGTCGACCAGCGCGAAGAACGGCGCCTCGCCGGTCAGCTCGCACGAGTACTGGTAAAGAGGGTTCGCGTCGCAGACGTAGCCGCCGTTGGCGTCGACGACCGACACGTACGGCCGGCCGACGCCGGTCGCGTCGGTCGGCAGCACCCGCACCACCTTGCCCCCGGCCGGCGCGGACAACTCGAGACAGTCGAGCTGGCCGGCGGCGCGGAACTCGCCAGACACCAGGTCGCCGTTGCCCGGCGCGCTCGCGCAGGACGACGGAGCGGCCGGCAGGAACGTCGTCGCGTACGCCGAGTCGTTCTGGATGATGGAGTCGGAGGTGGCCGACAGCACCATCGTGTAGCGCCCCGGCGCCGCGAACTGGCAGAAGGTCCGGCACAGCTCCCGGAAGTCGGCGTCGAAGACGGTGGGGCTGGCATCGTAGTTGTCGGCCCAGTGTGCATCGACCCGGTAGTCACCCGCGGCCGGCACGTCGAGGATGCGGCACCGGATGCCCGCCGCCGCTCCGGCCGGAGCCGCGCCGTACGCGCCCGGGCTGACGGTCGGGCAGCCGACCGGGTTGTTGAGCCGCCGCACCTGCAGCTCGTACGGCGCCTGGGGCTCCTCCGTGCTCTGGTTGCCGAGGTAGGAGATCACCCGGTAAGTGCCGGTGGTGGGTAGCACGCACCCCGCCTGCTCGTCGTAGTACGGGCAGAACGGGTTGCCGGCGCTGTCGACGACCCAGTGGTAGAAGTCGTTCCAGCGGGTCGGTGCCCCGAACGCGAGGATCCGGTCGCCGGCCTGCCCGCGGAAGGGCTGGCAGTGGGTGCCGATCAGCGAGCCCTGCGTCACCGAGATGGTCGGCTCGGTCCACGTGGTGCCGGTCGTGGGCGCGCAGCCGGAGTTGCGGTAGAGGGTCACGGCAGCCACCTGGTAAGTGACCTTTTCCCAGTTGGTGTTCGGCATCAGCAGGATGTAATCGCCGGCGGCCGGGATGGTGCAGCCGCGCGCATGCTCGTACTCGCTGCAGATCTGTTGGGCCGCCTGGTCGTAGAGGATCCAGTCGAAGTGTTGCCCGTTATAGACCCGGAACAGGGTCGCGCCGGCCGCGGCCGCGCGGACCTTGTGGCAGGTGAAGTCGTTGCCCTCGACCGTGGCGGTGTTGCTGTTGGCACCGGGATCGCCGAACCCGGTGGTGCGCAGCAGCGGGCAACCGGCCGGTGTCGTCAGGCGGGGCATGCGCAGCCGGTAAGCGGCCTCGGAGCCGCTGTATTCCCGGATGAACACGCGGTAAGGGCCGGCCGTGCGCAGCCTGCACTGCGTCGCGCCGTAGGAGATCTGGCAGACGGGCTGGAACGCGGCGTCGACGATCGTCCCTTGAACGCCGCCGAGCGGCGTCGTCAGCTGCAGCACGCTGTCGAGGGGCTGGTTGAATCGGTAGCACTGCCCTGCGGAGCCTGCTGGGATGGTCGTGGAGATGCCCGGCGACGCGAACGAGAAGAAGGCGTTGTCGAGCTGGGTGCAGGACGACGGGGTCTTGAGCGAGTCGACGGCGAGCGTGTATTCGCCTGGGCCCCATCGGCTGGACATCGTGATGGTGTACGTGCCGGCAGCACCGGCGACACAGTCCGAGACGCTGCCGAATACGGAACAGACCTGTTGGCCCGCGGCGTTGGTGACGACGCCTTCGACGATCTCGCCGCTGACATTGGCGCGCGTGATCAGCAGCGTGTCGGCGGCCTTCGCGGTGGTGACCGTGTAGGTCTGGGTCTCGCCTTGGTCGATCGAGCACGCCGCGATCTGGCCGAAGGGCAGGGGACCGCCGCAGTCAGCGCGCACCTGGGAGGTCTGGGCGGCCCCGGTCGCCGGCGGTGTCGCGGCTTGGGCGGCGGAGGGCAGGGCGACGGCTGACGGCAGCACGGCTAGCAGTGTTGCGAGGACAGCCAGACGTCTTCTTCTGACACGCATGTGAACTCCCCGTTGGTGCCTCCGCCCGCGTTGACGGAAAGGCGGAAACATAGTGACATGGGCATGCGTCAGTTACCAGGCCTCCGCTCGAACGCTAGAAGTCGCCGTCGGCGACCTGGCAGACCGTTAGCTCGAAGACGGTGCGCCACATGCGGACGACCTGGTCGCGGTCGTCGATGACGAAGGCGACCTCGTAGCGCGGCGCCACGAAACGGCGGTAGAGGTCGGCCTTGGTCTTGTGGTCCGGGCGGTCGTCGCGGTCGGCGCGCATGACGAGCTCGGCGAAGGGCACCCCCTGAGCGTCGAGCCAGAGCTCCGTCTGTCTCCGCGACTGCTCCTTGCGGCCGGACATCACGACGATCTGGTGGCGGCCCGCGGCCGCGATCGTCTGGACCAGCTCGATCACGGCCGGGTTGGGCTGGTCTTCGCCTACCCGGCTCCAGTCGTAGGGCGAGCGCTTCCCGCGGATGGCCAGCGTGCCGTCGACGTCGACGAGCACCGCCCGCTGTCGTTCGCTCATCTCATGATGATCGCTGGCCGTCGCCGCATGGGCCAATGAGGTTTATGCCACGCTCACCTGCCCCACGATCGGCAGGGTCGGGGTCGCCGAGCCGCCTTCGGGCTCGATGGTGGCGGCGAACGTGTCGGCCGCCGCCGTGCCCGTGATCAGGCGGGTGGCCGACGTCGTGCCCGGCGGCAGGACGGCGGCGCTGGTCGGGGTGGTGCCGTCGAGCATCCACAGCTGGTAGGTGCGGTCGGCGCCGGCCGGTCGCTCCGCCGTCATCGTCAGGACAGCCTCGCCCCGGGCGGCGGAGGTGACCACCGTGAGGCGCACGCCGCTGGTGGACCCGGCCGAGCGGAGGATCGCGTCGGGCGCCGACAGCACCTCGGTGACCCGTGCCGACTCCGCCTGGGCCGTGGTGCGCTGCTGGTCGAGGCGGCGTTCCTGGACGGCGAAGGTGCCGGTCGCCGCCACCGCGGCCAGGACGACCGCCGCGGCCACCGAGAACAGGCGCCGGTTGCGTTGTGGGCGCACGGGTTTGGCCGGTGTCGGCGCGTCCTGGCGGGTACGCGAGACCTCGGCGAAAACCCGGTCGCGGAGCGCGGGCGGCGGCACGGACCAGGCGCCGTCGGCCAGGCGGGCCGCCGTTTCCTGGAGCTCGGCCACCTCGATCGCGCAGGTCGCACAGCTGACCAGGTGCCGGCGGAAGGTGGCGCGCTCGATGTCGGTCAGCGCGTCGAGCACGTAGGCACCGGACAGCGCGTGCACGTCGCCGTTGGTCATGACGGCACCTCCACGCCCAGGCAGTCGCGTAGGCGGATCAGGCCGTCGCGCATGCGGGTCTTGATGGTGGGCAGGCTGACGTTGAGCAGCGTGGCCACCTCGCGGTAGCTGCGGCCGCCGTAGTAGGCCAGCGTGATGGACTCGCGTTGCAGCGACGTGAGGTCGTCGAGGCAGCGCCGGACCTGTTGCCGCTCCAGCCGTTCCTCGACCTCGCCGGACACCTCGTCGTAGGGCGTCTGTGCCGACCACGAGCCCGCCTTCTGCACGCGGTCGGTGGCGGCCTGCTCGGAGCGCACCCGGTCGACCGCCCGCCGGTGGGCGATGGTGAACACCCAGGCGGTGGCCGAGCCCTTGCTCGGCTCGAAGCGGGCCGCCGTGCGCCACACCTCGACCAGCACCTCCTGCGCCACCTCTTCGGCCTGGGCCGGGTCGCGCAGCACCTGCCGGGCCAGGCCGTAGACGCGGGCCGCGACCAGCTCGTAGAGCTGCCGGAACGCGCCCTCGTCACCGCGACCCACCGCGACCAGCAGCCGGTCGGCCTCGGACCGGTCGTCGACCGGCGCGGGCACCGCGGTCAGGTGGTCGCGCGGCGGGTCGCCGTGGCTCTGCTCGCGCATGAAGACTCCTCGCCGCTGCCTGTGTCGTGCTGTTCGCAGGGGGAATGATTCCGCGCCCGTGGTCATGGTCGCCACCCCGGTCAGGCGATTGTGGATAACGCTCGGCCGGCCAGGCCGAGCCCGACCACGACGATCAGGGCAGCGGTGGCCGACGGTGCCGCCACCTGCCACCGCTCCACCAGGCGCAACCGGCCGGCGAAGCGGTCCCGTACCCGGATCAGCAGCAGGCCCGCGGCCGTCAACGTGGCCGCCATGCCCAAGCCATAGGCGAAGACCAGCAGGACACCGAACGCGGTACGTCCCAGCGCGATCGCACCCAGCAACACCACCAGCGCCGACGGGCTGGGCACCAAACCACCCGCGATCCCGATCCCGGCGATTCCCCACTTGCCGGGCCCGTGCGAATGAGTGTGGCCGTGTACGTGCGTGTGGCCGGCGCCGTGCTTGTGGTCATGGCCGTGCGAGCGGCCGTGGTCGTGACCATGCGGTTGGCCGTGGTCGTGCCCGGCAGCCAGGCGGTTGTGGCTTCGGCGGCGCAGAGCGGACACCAGCGCGCCCACCCCGATCGCCGCCACGATCCCCCCGCTGACCACGCCCAACCAGGCCAACACCGACTCACCAGCGATCCCGGCGAACGTGGTCAGCAGCAACCCGAGCGCCAGCACTCCGCCGGTGTGCGTCAGCGTCACCGTCGCACCCACGGCCACGGCGTCCCGGGGCCGACCGGCCCGACCGGCCAGGTACGCGGCCATCACGGTCTTGCCGTGCCCCGGCAACGCCGCGTGGGCCGCACCGAGCACCAGCGCCAACAGCACCGCCAAGAGCCCGACCAGCGGCGTCAGCCGAGCACCGCCGACCACCGAGTCCAGCCACCGCTCGGCCCCGGCCAACGGCCCGGACAACCCGAGGGGCGCCGCACCCGACGACCGGGCCGCCGGCCCCGCACCCGCGGCCACCGCGGACCCGTCGGCCACGGCCGAGAACGCGGCCGTACGCACGTCGGGCGGCGACGACAACAGATCGTCGGGGTACCGGCGCAGCTCGGCACTGACCGAGGCGGACGGCACGGTCGAACCCTCCAGCCGCACGCCAGCACCGGTCGCGGTCAGCTCCCGCCACCCGATCCGGTCGGCCCGGAACCCGTTGTCGACGGTGACGTCCGCCGCCGACGAAAACGAGGCAGCCGCGCTCAGCCGGCAGTCCAGCCGACTGGTCTGCAGCCCGCCGGCCCCATCGGAAAGCGTCAGCGCGGAAGAGTCGACCGTCCATGAGAGACGCTGACCAGCCACGGTCACCGCGAGCGCGTCCGCCGCCTCCGCGCACGACGGCGCCGGGTCCTGCAGCGTCGGCAGCTCGGCCACGTCGGCCACCACGACCGCGTCGACCCGGTCGGGATGCAGCGTCAGACCGGCGTACCGGTTGACCGAGAAGTTGCCCAGCGGGTGCGCCGCCGCCGGTGCCGACGGCAGCGCCAGGAAGCCGACGACCGCCAAGCCAACGAATGCCAGGAAACGCCTCACGGCCGAGCCTCCAATGCGGACAGTGCCCGGCTGGCCGTCGGCCCGTCGGCGGGCGAGAAGTAGGGGTTGATGGCGCGCACCTGCCGCAGGGCCGACAGCGCGCCCGGCTGGTCGCCCAGGAACAGGAGCGTCATGCCGAGGTGGTACGCGTAACCGGCGTTGCGCGGCGAGCCGTCGACCGCGCGCCGCAGCAGCGGCAGCGCCTCGCGGTCCCGTCCGGCGAGGTGCAGTGACCAGCCCAGCACGTCGGCCACGTCGGCGAACGGCCGGCGGCGCCACTCGGCCTGGGCCAGCCGCACGGCGGCACCGGCGTCACCCCGGGCGAGCGCGAGCTGCGCCCCGGTCAGGTCGTCCTGCCCACCGTTCGCGACGAACAGCTTGTGTGCCGCCTCGGCCAGCGTCAGCTGGCGCGCGGCCTCGGGCAGCCGGCCGGCCAGCTTCAGCAGCGTGGCGTACTCCAGCAGGGTGTCCGGCGTCGGCGTGCGAGCCGCGACGGTTCCGGCGGCGTTGACCGCACCGGTCAGGTCGCCCTGCGCGGCAGCCACCCGCGCCTTCCCCCGGAGCAGTGAAAGATAACCGGGGCTGGCGGCCAGACCAGCCGCGTACTCGCGGGAAGCACCTGAGAGGTCGCCGGTCGACCAGGCGAGGTCGCCCAACTGGTTGCGGCAGAACGCGATGTCGGCCGGATCGGCGGCGGCGTCGAGCGCCCGCCGCATCAACTCGGTCGCCTCGGCGAGCTCACCGCGCTGTTCGAGGTCGTAGGAGGCGCGGGCGTACGCGGCCAGCCCAGGACGCAGGTCGAGCATCCGCTGGATCGCGGTCGTCGCCGCCGCGGGGTCGCCGAGCTGGGTGTGCGCGTCGGCCAGCACCCCGTACGCGTCGGCGTCGAAGGGGTTGGTCTTCAAGGCGTCGGTGGCGAACTTTCGCGCGGCCGCGAACTCGTGTCGGGCGTTGGCGAGCGCGCCGAGCCCGACGAGGGCGGCCGGGTTCTCCTTCGGCTTCACCGCCAGCGAACGCTCCAGCGCCCCTTCGGCTCTGGGATAGAGGCTGGGATCGGCGGTCACCCGGGCCTGCTCGACGTAGGCCAGGCCGAGCGCCGCCCAGGTCTCGTGGTCCCGCGGGAGCTTGCGCAGCCGCTCCTGGGCCCGAGTGATGTTGGCGGCCAACCGGTCGGTCGCGGCGACGGGCACGGTCGAGGGGGAGAGGGCCGGGGCCGGCTTGCGAAGGCCGAACACCGCACCGGCGGCGAGCAGGGCGACAGTGGCGACGGCCACCACCGCGACCGTCCGAAGGGGAGTGCGCATGAGCGGGGGTCCTTCCGGGAAGGCGGGGCGCGCCCCAGCAGTGGGACGCGCCCCGTGCACCTGTCAGAGCTTTACGGTGTCGTCCGGAGCCGGACCCGCTGCAGAGATCGAAGCCGTTCGTTGCCTGCGGAACCACCAGGTCACCAGGACCAGGGCCAGCAGGAGCGTGCCGATCACGGCGACGGTGAGGACCGAGCCGGTGCTCATGTCGTCGGACGCCGCGGCGGCGGCCGGCGAGAGCGACGGCGCCGGAGAGTCCTCGTCACCGGGCGGCACGATCGCCGCCGCGTTCGGGTCGGCGGAGGCGCTGCTCTGCCCACCGTTGACGGCACCCACGTTGGGCAGGGCCACGTACGGGAACTGGTCGCCGAACTGGTTGTCGTTGGCGTCCACCTTGTCGCCCGCGGCGAGCGCGTCGACGAGCTGACCGGTCTGCGCCGCGCCCTCGACCGCCTGGATCGAGATGTCGACCGCGTCGTCCGTCAGCCGCCGGCCGTTCGGGAAGCCCTGCAGGTCGCCGCCGAGCACGCCGAGCCGGTTGGGCTGGTCGGCGACCGGCACGCCCAGGTTCAGCCGGAGCATCTCGGAGGGCTGGAACCGCTTGGCGTTGACGTCCTTGTTGTTGAGCTGCGAGTTGAGGTCGGCCTTGATCGGGCCGTTGGCCTTGGTGGTGATACCGGTCAGGAAGATCTCGACCAGGTCGTTGCGGGGTGTGGCCGGCGCGGGCACGCCGTAGCTGGCCTCGATCAGCTTGGGCAGCTCGGGGTCGGTGACCCGCTTGACGACGGCGGGGATGCCGGCATCCTTGTCCGGTGAGATCGAGTTGAACGCGTCCTTGAGGTTCGCCGGGACGACGACCTCGTTGACCAGCGGGTTGCCGAGCCGCGAGACCTGCACGCGCTCGCCGCGGATGCCGTTGGTGCTCTGGCCGGTGACCCGCACCTTGGCCCGGTCGGTGGTGGTCCAGATGCCGACCACGGGGTTGCGGTTGGCGTCGCCGCGCAGTGCCACGTCCTTGAACGGCACCTGCAGCGCGATCGTGTTGACGTTGTAGCCGGCGAGCGTGTCCTGGCCGGTCTCGCTCAGATCGCCGCCGTACAGCAGGTCGAAGACCCGCAGGTCGAGGAAGAACGGGTCGTCGGCCTGGCCGGCGAACAGCTTCCAACCACCGTCGAGCTGGATCGTGGCCTCGTCGCGGAGCTTCTGGTAGTCCGGCATCGACGCGTTGCCGATCCGGGACGGCGCGACCGGTGCGTTGCTGACCCGGGTCTTGAACGGGCCGCCGTTGAACGACGTCTCCAGCTTGTAGGTCTGCTTGAACAGCAGGTTCGGGTCGTCGAACGAGTCGACCGGGCCGTTGTTGTAGAGGAACGTCGAGCCGCCCCGCTTGTCGATGTTCTTGAAGGTGTAGCGGAACACCGCGTCGGCGCGCGCGTCGCCGTCGTTGTCGATGTTGATGTTGTACGCCGCGTCGGTCGCGAACGGGTAGAAGTTCGGCCCGCCGTTGGGCTCCTCGAACGGGATCCAGTTGGCGATCAGCGTCACGTAGTCCGGTCGCTCGGGGCTGACGAAGGCGTACAGGTCGGTGTTGTCGGCGGCCGGGTCGCTGGCGATCAGCGGCGCCTCGCGGTGGCTGGACGCCACCGTCGGCTGCGGCCCGAGCGCGGCCAGCGCGATGCCCGTCACGGCGAGTGCCGCGAGGATCGCGCGGGGTTTTCTGGTCATCTCTGTCCTCCGCTTCAGGGGGTGCCTGCGCGAGGACTTCGGCGCCCGGCCGGGTGCCGGATTGGTCGGAGTCGGGTTCCTGTCACCAACCCATCCGGATCGCCCGCGGCTTCGAATAGCCGTCTCTTCCCTGGCCAGGCAGGTTGTCAGCAGTTGCGCAGCCGGCCATCTCGGGCTAAGTGGACCAAGTGCGTTTTTAGGTCAGATGGGGCACGGGGAAACGCGCAAAACCCGTGTAACGGACCGTCGACCGGTAGCTCCGCCACCTGGCACATTGCCAAGTGCCGTTATGGCCGGCCCGCGCCGAGTTGAATTCGTGTCGACGCCTACTGCACCATGGCCTCTGGCCATTGAAAACCGTGGCCGGTGCGGAGAGCAACCATTTAGCAGCGGCGCGTAACGAAATGAATGGTGGTGCCCGTGGGCGGTCGACGCGTGGCGTTAATTGTCGGCGTGAACGATTGTGGCTCGGCGGCGGCGCTGCCGAGCCTGCGTTACGCCGAGAGTGACGCGCGTGCCGTCCACAAAGCACTGACCGACCCCGTCGCGGGCGGGTTCGCCGCCGCTGACGCGTTCCTCCTTACCGGGGCGGAGGCCGACGGCCGGAGCATCCGCGACCAGCTACGGGCCCTCACCGAAGAGTCGACGAGCTCCGACACGCTATTCGTCTATTTCGCCGGCCATGCGTTGACCGCCAACTGGAACGGAATAGCCGACGATTATCTGGTTACGCCGGAGTTGGGCCGGGTCGCGTTGAACGAGCGCCCGGACGACGGCCTGCGAATGGCGTTCCTGCGCGGCGAGGTCCTCGACACGTTCAAAGGCATCGCATTTCTCGTTGTCGACTGGCGGCATGCCGGGTCGTACATCGGTGGTGGTGCCGAGAAGTTCGAAATGATGCGCGTCGGCGGGCGGCATTCGAAACAGCACAACGTGTTGCTGGCCGCGCCCCACGAGGGCGGGGCTCGGGAGTCGGAAACCCTCGGCCACGGACTGCTGACCAAGCACCTGCTGGACGCCCTCGCCGGAAAGGCGGCCAACAGCGAAGGGCTCGTGACCTTCGGCGGCCTGGCGGACTACGTGGCGGGGCTGCGCCTCGAACCCCAGCCGGACCTGTTCGTGCAGTCGCGAGGCACCACGGCGGTCTTGACCCGGCCGGGACGGGGCGCATCCGACGGCGCCGTCGTCGACCCGCTGCCGGCCAACGTCCGGATCGTCGACCTGGCGAACCCGCTGGAAAGGTCGGCCGCGGCGATCGTCGAACTGCTGGGTCGGGTATTCCCTCGCCACGGTGCATTCGGCCGGCCACCGACGTCGTCCACCACAGAGGCGTTCGGCGCGACCAGCGAAGGCCCGCAGCCCGCGCGCAAGCAGGAAAAGATCGAGCTGATGCGGGTCGCGACGGAGGCCGACGCCGCGGCATTGCTCGAATACACGAGCTCCGGGTTCGTGACGATCTCCGAGACGCGACATTTCCGCGAGGACGACCTGCATTACCTGATGCGTGGTACGGCGCAGTACTCGTCGTTCCCACTGCGCAGTCACGTCCTCGATGGCACGTCCGCCGGCCGGGTGCTGTGCGTACCGCTGCGCCACGGTCTCGCGACCTCGCTCGTCCTGGTGGTGGTCAACCCGGCGCAGGCGCTGCTGGACATCGGCGAGCCACTGGCGAAGATCCTCGAGGCGATCTGGGCGACCGATCTGAGCGGCCCGGTCGAAGAGGGCGAGATCGCGGTGCTCACCGCCCTGCGGGAGAGCTTCGGCCGACTACCCCCGCGGCTCTACAGCCGCTGCTTCGAGCTGTACCGCCAGGTGGTCGGATCGTTCTCGATGGTCTTCCAGCCGATTGTCGCCATCGACGAACGGCAGCAGTACGTCGATATCCACAGCTACGAGGCCCTCGCCCGGTTGAACGCCGCCGACCCGCGGGCCCCACGTGAGCTGATCCGCCTCGCCCACGTCTGGGGCGACCAGTTCGTCGTGGCACGCGACGAGGCCATCCTGCGCAAGGCCATCCAGTCGTACGCGGAGGCCCACCGGCGGTGCTACGGCGACAACGCGGGCGCGCCACGTCCGGTGTCCATCAACGTAGCCGTGCGCTCCCTGCTCAGCGACTCCTACGTCGACGAGATCGAACGGACGATCAGGGCCGCCGGACTGCGCCCGAGCGCGGTCACCTTGGAGATCTCCGAGCAGGACCCGATCGAACCGCGCGCGTACGAAATCTGGGGCGACGACAAGCTGGGCTACTTCCACGAACGCCTCGTGGCGATCGCGGACCGCCTGGACGTCCGGTTCGCGGTCGACGACTTCGGCGTGGAACATTCGTCGGTCTCCCGGATGGCTGAGCTACCGCTCACCCAGATCAAGGTCGACCGCGCGCTGCTGCGCCACCCGCTGGCGTACCAGGAACTCGAACTGGTGGCGAAGGTCGCCCGGCACCCGGTCAAGATCGGCCAATCCCCGGCCCGCCGCAGCGTGGTCGTGGAGGGCGTCGAGGACGACTCACCGATCAGCCTGGAGCAGATCTACGGGCTGGGCATCCGGCACGTCCAGGGCTTCATCACGGGTGAGCGGCCGTCCTCGACCATCAAGAGAGAGATCGACCGCGAGATGCGCGAACGCCTGGCGTCCTTGGTACGCGGCAACCGCGCGCCGCTGCGCAGGAGCGCGTGACGCGCGGAGGTCCTGCGGGCTCAGCCCGCGGTCCGCGCAAGGCCGAGAACCATTGCCGTGACCTGTGCTTCGGCCCGGCCGCGCTGGGCGGCGCGCACGGCCCGCGCCGCGGGCCGCTCGAACGTGGCGAAACAGTCCTAGCTGGACCGGCGGCGCCTGCACTCCCAGCGGGCTTGTCGTTCGGAATAGGCACGCCGCGCGTCCGCCAGGCTGACTGGCCGCTCCGCATACGCGCGCCGCGCATCCGTCAGGCTCCGCGAGCCGTTCGGACCGCCCCGAACCGTTTCGGCGTCTTCATCGTCTTGCCCGTCGTCCTCCCAGCCACAGGCGAAGCAGATCTCGAAGTGGCCTCGCCCGTCGAGCGTCGGGTATCGGCAGCAGGGGCACGCGTGCGGTCCGCCGCCGGCTTCAATCACCACAGAACGTGCGTTCAACGCCTCCACGTACTGCTCAAACCATCTAGTTCGCCTGGCCAGTTCCTCCGCGGATGGCCCTTCTCGTTCATCGGCGCCCTCGCCCATCCCCCGCCCTTCGTCTCCTTGCTCAGTCAACCAGTTCGACACACCGAGCCTCCCGCCGGAGCTGACCCGCTCTGGCGCCTCTTCGTTGGCGAGCACAGCCCCTAAGATCAGCCGATGCGGTGGAACCGGGGAAGATCCGTAGCTGAGCTGTGCACCGACCTGGCCGAGGCGATCGACCGGCAGGACGAGGGCGCGGCGCAGCGGGCGTTCAAGGACATCGTGGGCCAGGTGGAACGGGCCGACGCCGCTGCGCTTACCGAGGCGCTGGTCGCATTGCGGCCGGCGCTCGCTGAGGTGCCGCTGGGCAATGGCGCGCCGCTGGCCGCGCTGGCCGGCGGGCTGGTAGAGGCCGGCGGCGACCCCGCCTCGGCGCTCGACGTGCTGGCTTTGCGGGTGGCGGCGGGGCTTGAGCAGGCTTCGCGGTTCCCCGCGCTCGCCGGCACCGAGGTGGATCCGCCGACCGACGGGGAGTCCGCACGGGCGATCGTCGAGCGGGTCGCCGAAGCGGGCGGCCTGGACCTCGACGAGGCGTCCCAGATAACCCAGGCGTGGTTCACGGTCAACGAATGGATCCCGGCGCTGCTGCTGCCACTGCAGCAGAAGGCGGGCCGGGCGGCGTTGCCGCACCGGCAGCGGCTCATCGAGGCCGCATCCGTCGCCCCGGACGAAATCGCCGACGCGCACTGGCTGCTCGGCTTGTTGCTGGTGCTCGACGACGAGCCGCTCGTCGTGGTGCATCGCCCGTCCGAGGCCGTTTTCCTGGTGACGATGAGCGGCGTCGGTGACAACTTCCAGCTGCACACGCTGCTCGCCGACGCGCTGGTCGGCGGTGGGCACCTGCCCGGCGAGCCGCCGCAGCCGTCCTGGGTCGCGGCGGCGAGCGACGGGCCGCTGCAGCCACCGCGGCCGATCCACGGTCAGTTCAACCTGGTCGACGCCGGCGGCAAATGGATCTGGAACGAGGGTCGCCCGGTCGACATCGAACCGGTCGCCGGCCGGCGGATCATCGTGCTAGATCCGCCGCCGTACGACCGGTCCTGGAATGTCGGTCGGGTCTATCCCTTGATGCGGCCGGAGGTCCGGCTCGACGCCGTACTGCCGCCCGATCAGGCCGCGGCCTGGCTGCGGTTGATCAGCCCGGCGAAGTCCCCGACGGGCGACCGCCCAGGTCCAATGTGAACCCGGGCGGTCGCTGACACGCGTCAGTAGCGGTAGTGCTCCGGCTTGTACGGGCCTTCGACGTGCAGGCCGAGGTACTCCGCCTGCTTCTTGCTCAGCTCCGTCAGCCGCACGCCGAGCGAGTCGAGGTGCAGTCGGGCCACCTTCTCGTCGAGGTGCTTGGGCAGCGTGAACACGGTGTTGCCGTACTGGCCCTGCCACAGCTCGAGCTGCGCCATCACCTGGTTGGCGAACGAGCACGACATCACGAAGCTCGGGTGCCCGGTCGCGTTGCCCAGGTTCATCAGCCGGCCCTCGGAGAGCACCAGGATGGCGTGCCCGTCCGGGAAGCGCCACTCGTGCACCTGCGGCTTGACCTCGATCTTCTCGATGCCGGGCACGCGAGCCAGGCCGGCCATGTCGATCTCGTTGTCGAAGTGGCCGACGTTGGCGACGATCGCGTTGTGCTTCATCCGCGACATGTGGTCCGCGGTGATGATGTCGACGCCGCCGCTCGTGGTGATGAAGATGTCGGCCTGGCCGACCACGTCGTCGAGGTGTACGACCTGGAGGCCGTCCATCGCCGCCTGGAGCGCGCAGATGGGGTCGATCTCGGTGACCACCACGCGGGCACCCTGGCCGCGCAGCGCCTCGGCCGAGCCCTTGCCGACGTCGCCGTAGCCGCAGACCACGGCCAGCTTGCCGCCGAGCATCACGTCGGTGGCCCGGTTGAGGCCGTCCGTCAGCGAGTGGCGGATGCCGTACTTGTTGTCGAACTTGGACTTGGTGACCGAGTCGTTGACGTTGATCGCCGGGAACAGCAGCGTGCCCTCGCGGGCGAGCTCGTAGAGCCGGGTCACACCGGTCGTGGTCTCCTCGGAGACGCCGCGCATGCCGGCCGCGATCCGGGTGAAGCGCTGGGCGTCCTCGCCGAGGCTGGACCGCAGCGTCTCGAGGATGAGCCGGTACTCCTCGTGGTCGTCCTCTGTGGCCGCCGGCACCTGCCCGGCCGCCTCGAACTCGACGCCCTTGTGCACCAGCAGGGTGGCGTCGCCGCCATCGTCGACGATCAGGTTCGGGCCCTGGCCGTCACCGAAGTCGAAGAGGCGCATGGTGCACCACCAGTACTCCTCCAGCGTCTCGCCCTTCCAGGCGAACACGGGGGTGCCGGTCGGCGCCTCGGTCGTGCCCTGACCGACCACCACCGCGGCGGCGGCTTCGTCCTGTGTGGAGAAGATGTTGCAGGAGACCCAGCGGACGTCGGCGCCGAGCGCGACGAGCGTCTCGATGAGCACGGCCGTCTGCACGGTCATGTGCAGCGAGCCGGCGATCCGGGCGCCGCGGAGGGGCTGCTGGGCGGCGAACTCGCGGCGCAGCGCCATCAGGCCGGGCATCTCGTGCTCGGCGAGCCGGATCTGGTGCCGGCCGGCGGTGGCGAGGTCGAGATCGCGTACCGCGAACTCGATGCCGTTGATGTTCTGGACGTGCGCAGTCTTTCCAGTGCTCAAGTGGCACCTCCTGTGACAGGAGGCGCCCTTGGGAATCAATGGGCTGGTCGAGCGTGGCGGACCTCGTTGTCCGTCGCAGCGCCTCTCGACCGGCGCTGTCCACCATAACGCCTTCAGCGCGACGGTGACACAAGCCCCATTTCAAAGGCCATGATCACCAGGTGTACGCGGTCGCGTGCGTCGAGTTTCGTGAACAGCCGGGCGACGTGGGTCTTGGCCGTGGCGACACTGATCACCAGGCGCTCGGCGATCTCGGTGTTGGAGAGCCCCTGGCCGACGAGGGTGAGCACCTCGCGCTCCCGCTCGGTGATGGCCGCGAGCGCTTTCGGCGTCTCTCTCGTGCGCTCGGGCCGGCCGGCGAACTCGGCGATGAGGCGGCGGGTGACGCTCGGGGCGATCAGACCGTCGCCGGCCGCGACGACCCGGACGGCGTCCAGGATGTCGTCGAGCGCCATGTCCTTGACCAGAAACCCGCCGGCGCCGGCCCGCAGGGCGCCGTAGACGTTCTCGTCGTCGTCGAACGTGGTCAACATGATCACGTGCGTCTGTGAGCCGCCCTCGACGATCTCGCGGGTGGCGGTGATGCCGTCCATGACCGGCATACGGATGTCCATCACCACGACATCGGGTACGAGGTCGCGGGCGAGCTCAACCGCTTCAGTTCCGGTGCCGGCCTCGCCGACGACCTCCAGGTCCGGGGTGTCGGAGATCAGCACCCGGAGACCGGCGCGAACGAGCGGCTGGTCGTCGGCGAGCAGCACACGGACGGTCATGCTGGGACCTCCTGGTCGAGGTCGGGTGCGCCTGCGATGCGGGCCTGGAGGCCGGCGCAGACGAGCGGTCGGTCGTCGGCGAGGCGCCCGGCTGTTGCTGTGGTGGCTGAATGCCTCGGGGGAGCTGATGGGGCGGTCGTGGTCGAGCGGCGGCCTGCCTTTCCGGCCTGCCGACGGGCGATGGCGACGCCTGCACGGCTCGCCTGGCCCTGGTCGCGACCGGGGGTTGCCGGGCTCGCGTCCGGACCCGGCGCCCGGCGCCGGATCCTCGTTCTGTTGGATTGAGGGCCGGCAGTGCGCCTGACGTCCGTTTTCGCAGCGTCGCTGATCATGCCTGGTCCGCCGGCAGCGGGAGGGTCGCGCGGCGTGCGTCCGCTGTCGGGGCGTCGCTGGTCATGCCTGATCCGCTGGTAGCGGGAGGGTCGCGCTGACTTCGAAGCCGCCCTCTTCGCGGGGCCCGGCGGTCAGGTGGCCGCCGAGGAGAGTGGCGCGTTCGCGCATGCCGGGGATGCCGTAGCCGGTGCCGCTGTCGATGCCGCCACGGCCGGCATCGCTAACGACGATGGTGAGTTCGGGTAGTGCGTATCCGATGATGATCGTGCAGTTCTCGGTTTGGGCATGGCGGACGATGTTGGTGAGCGCTTCCTGGATGATCCGGTAGGCGGCGAGGTCGACGTCCGGTGGCAGCACGCGTGGCTCGCCGTCGATGCGCACGCGGGCGCGGACGCCGGCGGCTTCCGTCGTGGTGACGAGGCTGTCGAGCTCGGCCAGCCCGGCGGTCGCGGTGGTGGCGGGCTCGGCGTCGCTGCGGCGCAGGGCGACCAGCGTGCGGCGCAGCCCGGCCAGCGTCTCCCGGCTGGCAGTCTCGATCGTGTCCAGCGCCTTGCGCGCCTCGTCGGGCTGCGTGTCGATCACCCGGCGCCCGACGCCGGCCTGGATCGCGATCACGCCGATGCTGTGCGCGACCTGGTCGTGCAGGTCGCGGGCGATCCGCAGCCGCTCGGTGGTGACGGCGTCGGAGGCGGCGCGGGTGAGCAGTGCGGCCCGGTAGTCACGGCGCTGGCGCAACGCCGTGCCGCCCAGCCAGGCGACCAGGACGCCGAGCAGCAGGGCGACGAGGACATTGACGTACTCGTTGCCGTTGCTCGCGTAGATCGTGGCCGCGGCGCCCTCCGCCAGGATGGCCGTGCCGACGGCGCCGGCGGTGGCGATGCGTGATCGGGTCGCGGCAACGTAGGCGACCGCCACGTCGAGGACGATCGCCTGCCCGAAGCCGACCAACCCCGAGATGTTCAGCGGGGCGAGGCCGACGACGCCGACCAGCAGGCCGACGAAGCCGACCAGGGGCCAGCGGGGCAGCAGGATTCCGGGGAGGGCGAGCACGAGGATCGGCAGCATCGTGGCGGGACCGTTGACCTCGTCCCCGGTGCCGACCGCGACGGTGAGTGCCAGTGCGACGGGATAGGCGGCGAGGGCGACCCATGGCATGACGGCCGACGGGACGCGGGCGGCAACGGGGCGGGGGACGGTGGCTTCCATGCTGCCGATGCTAGATATCCGCAGGTGGGAGCGCGTCGGCCCGTGGGCGTACGACCCTGGGCTGACGCCGAGTTGATGGCCGGCATGGTGAGTCGCGATTCATTCACGACAGCCGAGGGCATCGATATTGCGCAGCTCCGTAGCCGCGTCGTAGCTTGGTTGAGTCGAGACGGCGATCCGCCTCGCATCTCGCACCAATGACTCGCCGCATCTTTGCCGGAGCCCATGTACGGCCACAAGCGCCCAGGGCTGATTCTCGCGCGGCACCTCGAGCCCTCACTCGGCCTTGTAAGGCCTGCTGGATCGCTCGTCTCGCGTCCCCGGTTCACCCTGCGCGAGAGGATCACCCATGTCAGAGTTCAACCCCTTGCCTCCTGAACGGCCGCTGCGACACGGTGAAGCCTGGAGCTGGACGGACTACGAGCAGCTCTTGCAAGGCGTGTTCGACGGCCTGTCGGTGCGAGAGCTCGCCGCCAAGTTGCGACGCACGCCAGGAGCCGTGCGCGCGCAGCTCGGTCAACTTGTGCCCGATGAGGCGAAGGCGTGGCGCACCGCTGAACGCATCGACTGGCTGCGACGGTGTCTGGCGGAGAATCCCGAGTACGACTGGCAGGCCGTCCTGAACTCGCATCTGACCGACCCATTTCGGCTGTGGAGTGGAACGGAGGAGTGCCTCCTTCGAGACGGCTGGGAAAATCGGACCGCCCTGCCGGATCTCGTCGCCACGCTCCAGATTTCCGAGCCGACGATCGTCCACCACTTGATCAAAATCGGCCTTGCGGCGCACGTTGGCGAGGTTGTCGATCGACTCGGCGCCACCGCGGGAGGCAGCGTCGAGGCACGTGCCCGCCTGCTGCGCGCCGAACTGTCGGAGGCGATCTACGTTGTGATCGTCGAGGGGTCTCGGCGGCCAATCGCCAGCCTTCACCACAGCGCGGAAGGGGCCGAGAAGGCCATGCGCGAAACCATCGGTAACCCCACGGTTACCGAACCACGGCGGTGGGTCATGCGGCGCACCCTCGACGGACGGTCCGCAGGCCAAATCTGGAGCAGCCCGTCACGCCGTCATTAGGTGCGGCCGGCTGGCAACCTTGGCGCCGACCGCCGCGCTCTGTTGCCGCTGTCACGGTCCGGCTGCCCCCCCACTGCGGGCGCCAAGGGTGCTGCGCCCGCAGTCCAACCAGCATAGGAACCGCCCGCCGACGTACCCGAACGCGTCGGCCGCAGCCCTGGCACTTGCGGATACGCCCAAGTCGGTACGATAGCGGCCGCAGGCCCTCGTAGCTCAGGGGATAGAGCATCGGTTTCCTAAACCGTGTGTCGCAGGTTCGAATCCTGCCGGGGGCACAAGCTTCCGCGCGCGTTTCAGCGAGCGGGAGCTTGTGCTGATTCCTTTCCGTGGCCCGAGCCCACCCCACGCCGTGGGTCTTTCGCCCTGGACCCGCGCCTGCGCTATGGGCTTTCGCGGGCGGGATATCCGCGCTGGCGAGTCAGGGCGACCGGGGTCACGATGTATGCGTGACACCGGGCGTGATCACTCTTGCGGACGGGCGGCCGCTCTGCTGGCGTGAGTTCGGAGATCCTGCCGGATTCCCGGTTCTCTACACGGCCGGGACGCCGGTGTCGGGTCTCGGTGGAGCCTGTTACGACGAGGCCGCGCGGGGGGCCGGGCTGCGGTGGATCTCGCCGGACAAGCCCGGCTACGGCGCGTCTGGTTACCAGCGGGGGCGCAGCCTGGCCGGTTGGAGTGATGACCTGCTCGCGTTGGTCGGTCGTCTTGGGCTTGGCCGGTTCGCGCTGGTGGGTGAGTCCGGCGGCGCCCCGTTCACGTTGGCTGCCGCGTATCAGCTGGCCGACCGGGTCGATGTTGTCGGTCTCATCGCGGCGGGTGGGCCGATGCGGCCGGCCGAGCTCGTCGGCATGACGGCGAGTGCGCGGGTCATGAACTGGTTCGCCAGGAATGCGCCTGTGCTCAACACGTTCCGCCTAGCGGCGCTGCGCCGGGAGTTGGTCAACCCGCGGAACCGGCAGCGTGCCCTCGACGATGCGATGGCCGCCGCGCCGGATGCCGGGCACGCGGCTGCCATGCGCATCGAGTACGAAGCCGTCGCTGACGCGTTGCGGCAGGGTGCCCGCGCCGCGGTGCAAGAGCTCGCCCTGATCAAGCGCGAATGGACGTTTCCGCTCCGTGCGGTCGCCACGCCGGTGCATCTGTGGCACGGCGCTCGCGACCGTAATGCGCCAATCGCCTTCGCTCGTCGGCTGGCCCGCGAACTACCGAACGCCACCCTGCACGTCAGCGACTCATCGGGGCACGATGTCGGCGTTGACCGCGGCGTCGAGATCGTGTCCGTGCTTGCCTCGTACGTCAAAGGCTCTCGCTCTTGACGGCGTGCCGTGCGGTGGGCGTTCGATGGCGGTGTTCGGTCTCGAGCAGGTCGAGCCCGGCGGTGCTGACTGCGGCCGCTGCGGCGAACCAGGCGCCGACCCTCGGCGAGAGCGTGACCTGGGCGAATCAGGACGCGGCCGTGGTCAGGGCGGCGATCAACGCGCCCAGGGCCGGCGCGGAGGACGCGGTCTCGCGGGTCGCCGCGTAGATCGTTCTGGTTGGCGACGGGCGGCGGACCTGGCGCACCACGACGCCCGGGTGACGGGCGCCCAGACCGAGCCCCGGAATCAGGCTCACGCCCAGCCCGGCAGCCACGAAGCCCTGCGCCGTCGCGTAGTCCTCCGACTTCGCCACGAAGTTGGGGCTGAAGCCTGCCGCTCCGCAGGCGTCGATGATCGGCTCCAGGCACGGGCCCGGTGGCTCGCTGCCCACCCACGCCTCGTCGGCGAGCGACGCCAGGTCGATCACCCGGTGCGCGGCGAGTCGGTGGCCGGTCGGCAGCACCACCCGGTATGCGTCGGAGAGCAGCGGCGTCAGGCGAATGCCGGGAGGCGTCGGGTCGTTCGGGCGGCGTACCACGATGGTCAGGTCCGCGTCCCCGAACGAGAGGTCGTCCGGGGCGCTCAGCTTCGGGTCGACCGCCACCCCCGGGTGCGAGGCACTGAACCGGGCCAGCGCCGGCGCCAGCAGCGTCGGCCCGATCGAGGCGAAATACCGGACCGTCAATCGGCCGGTACGGCCGGCGCGTAGGTCTGCCAGCGCCGTCGAGGCCGCTGCCAGTTGCGCGGCGATGATGGCCGCATGCTCGGTCAGCAGGTGGCCGGCCGCCGTGGGTCGGACGCCTCGGCCGAACCGTTCAAGCAGCGGCACGCCGGCCTCCTTCTCCAGCGCCGCCACCTGCTGGCTGACCGCTGAAGCGGTAAAGCCGAGGTGGGCCGCCGCCGCGGTCACCGAGCCACTGGTGACCACCGCCCGCAGGACCTGCATGCGTCGTACATCGAGCATGTAGCAGAACTTAACGGAGATGCAGAACTTTTCGCTTGTCCTTCCAAGTCAACCCCGGCAGCGTGACGGAAGTGGTCAGGACATGGGCGCGGGTCGGCGCGTTGGCGTTGCTGTGGGGCTCGACCTTTCTCTGGATCGAGCTCGCGCTCCGGGCGCTCACCCCGGTGCAGGTCACCCTCAGCCGCTGCGTCCTCGGCTCGGCCACGCTGCTGGTCGCCTGCTTCGTCTCCGGCAACCGCCTGCCCCGTGGCCGCGCCGTCTGGGGCCACATCGTCGTCGCCGCGTTCTTCTGCAACGCGCTGCCCTTCGCGTTGTTCAGCCTGGGCCAGCAGACGATCGACTCGGGCGTCGCCGGCGTCCTGAACGCGACGACACCACTATGGACACTGCTGATCGGGCGAGAGCGCGGCGCCACACGTCTGGCCGGGCTCGTCGTCGGGTTCGTGGGCGTCCTGCTCATATTCGCGCCGTGGCAGACGACCGGATCGGTCGGCTGGGGCGCGTTGGCCATCGTCGCCGCGGCGGTGAGCTACGCGATCGGCTTCGCCTACATGGGTCGCAAGCTGGTCGGCCGGGGCATTCCCACCATCTCGCTGTCCGCGGCACAACTCGTCGCGGCGACCGGCCTCACCGCGCTGACGCTCCCCGCCGGTGGCCTGGCCGCGATCGAAGTCGGCCCGGCAACCCTGGCCGGCGTCCTGGTGCTCGGCGTGGTCGCCACCGGGATCACCTTCCACCTGACCTACCGCATCATCGCCGCCGAGGGCGCCGCCAACGCCGCGACGGTCGGCTACCTGCTTCCGGTGGTCTCGGTCCTGCTCGGCGTCATCGTGCTCGACGAGCCGTTCAGCGCCCGCGTCGCCGCCGGCATGGTGGTCGTCCTCGTGGGCGTCGCCCTGACCAGGACCCAAAACCTGTTGCGCCACGGTACGGCCGTCGCCGAAAGTTGACCCATGACGTTCTGACGAAGACACCCAGCGCCCCGACGAACCCCTGTCTTCGAAGAGAGAACGTCCTTGTCTGTCACCGTATTCGCTTCCGCCCGCAGTTGGATCGAGTCCGCCGCCGTCGACCAGTGTCACCAGGTCGCCGCGCTCGACGGGATGGTCCACGTCGCGGGCATGCCCGACCTGCACCCCGGCAAGGGCGCGCCGATCGGCGCCGCCATGGCCTCGACCGTGCTCTACCCGTTCCTCGTCGGCTCCGACATCGGGTGCGGCATCGCGGTGTTCCCGGTCGGCCTCAAGCGGGCCGTGCCTGAGCGCCTGGCCCGCAAGTTCCCCAACCTCGACGACGAGCTGACCGACGACGACCCGGCCTGGGACGCGCTGACCACGGACATCCCGGGCGGTCACCTGGACGGCCTCGGCACCGTCGGTCGTGGCAACCACTTCGTCGAGCTCGCCCGCATCGGCACGGTCTTCGAACCCGACCACGCGGCGCGGCTCGACCTGGACAAGGGCAGCCTCGTGCTCATCGTCCACAGTGGCTCGCGTGGCCTCGGCGAGCGCATCCTGCGGGCCCACACCGAGGCACACGGGGCCGGGCCGGCCTCGGACCCCGAAAGCTACCTGACCCAGCACGACATCGCGGTGCGCTGGGGTTCGCTGAACCGACGTCTCATCGCCGCGCGCGTGCTGCGCGCCCTCGGCGCCCGGATGACCGAGCCGATCGTCGACCTGAGCCACAACCTGGTCGAGGTTCGCGACGGCGGTTACCTGCACCGCAAGGGTGCCGCGCCCGGCGACGGTCGGGACGTGCTCATCGCCGGCACCCGCGGCACCCACTCGTACCTCGTCGCCGCCCATGCCGGTCCCGAGGCCAACCGGTCGGTGGCGCACGGCGCGGGACGCAAGATGTCCCGTGCCGACGCGCTGCGCCACGGCAAGGCCAAGCACACCGTTGAAGGACTCCGCCGCACCGCGCTCGGGTCCATCGTGGTGTGTGGCGACCGGCAGTTGCTGTTCGAGGAGGCGCCCACGGCGTACAAGCGGATCGAGCAGGTGGTCGCCGACCTCACCGACCACGGGTTGGCGACCCCGGTGGCCACGACCGTCCCACTGGTGACCTACAAGACCGCCGAGCGGGGGCGGTCGTGAGACACCTGCTCATCTCGGCCGGTCGGGGCCCGCAGGAGTGCGCTTGGGCGGTGGCCCGGTTGACCAGCCGCCTGGAAGCCGAGGCGGCCCGACTCAAAGCACAGGTCGAGCGGATCGAGACCGTCGCCGGCGAGCGCACCGGCACGTACCGCTCGATCCTGCTCGGCATCGACGGCCCGGGCGCCGACCGGCTGGTCGCGGCCTGGACGGGCACCCTGTGCTGGCAGGCGCCCAGCCCCTACCGGGCGAGCACGGGCCGAAAGAACTGGCACGTCATCGCCAGCCCGCACACGCCGGACCGTGCCCATACGGCCTTCCGCGAAGCCGACATCGACTTCGCGCCCTGTCGCACCGGTGGTCCCGGCGGGCAGCACCGCAACAAGGCGAGCACGGCCGTACGCGCGACGCACCGTCCCTCCGGCACCGTGGTCGTCGTCGACACCGAACGCCAGCTCAGCCACAACCGCCGCCTCGCCATCGAACTGCTGCGGGAGCGACTCGCCCGCACCGACCACGACGCCGACCGCGCCCGCGACGCGGCGCGTCGCCACATCCACGACGAGCTCGTACGCGGTAATCCCGTGCGGGTCGAGCGCCCTTAACCGTTCAATGGACGAATGGACGGCATGGAGGTCGGCAAGGACGGGCGGACCTGGCGGATCGGCGCGGCCGCCGACGTCGCGTGGCTGGCCGAGGGCCGCACCGCGGAAGGGCTGTCGATCACCACGGCGATCCCGCCGATCTACGCGGGATATGCCACGTTCTACCCGCTGAACCGGATTAGCTTCGCCGCCCACGAACGCGCCGTAGTCGACGTTCTGATCGCACAGACCCCGCCTCAGCCCTGGTGGCTGGGCTACCTGGAGACCGGCGCGCACGACATCGTCTTCCCGGAAGCGCCGCGGGTGCCGCTCTACTGGGACTGGCCCTACGTGCTGGTCGAGGCCGGCCCGGACCAGGCCCTCACCTGGCGCACCGGCCACATGCGCGGCGACGGGTCGCTGCCCGACCTGTTCTTCCCCAGAGACCGCTCATGGCTCGTCTCGGCGCTCTGGGACGACACCTGGACCGACATCGGCGGCCCCGCGCCGTTGATCACCGCGCTGTGCCAAGACCCGCTGGTCAATGCCCGCGCCGTCGACCCCGACGAGGATCCTCTGCCGCCCGGGCTAATCCGCGACTGAACCGATTCGGGAGCGATAGGTTGGGAAAGATGCGGCTACGACGGGTGTACGACGAGGTCGAACCGGGCGACGGCACGCGCGTGCTGGTCGACCGGATCTGGCCGCGCGGCGTACGCAAGGGCAGCTTCGACGAGTGGCTCAAAGACGTGGCGCCGTCCACCGAGCTGCGGCACTGGTACGGGCACGACCCGGACAAGTTCACCGAGTTCCGCCGGCGCTACCTGGCCGAGCTCAAGGCACCGGAGCAGGCCGCCGCGCTGGACCAGCTCCGCTCCCTCCAGCAGCAGGGCCCGGTCACGTTGCTCACGGCGACCAAGGACGTTGAGATCAGCCACCTCGAGGTCCTGGCCAAGCTGCTGCAATAGAGTCCAGCACCATGCCTACCGTCGCCGTGTTCTCGCTGGGCGGCACGATCGCCATGACCACCGGCACAGACGGCGGGGTCGTGCCCGCGCTCGGAGCCGCCGACCTGGTGGCCGCCGTGCCGGGGCTCGCCGAAACCGGGATCAGTGTGGAGGTCACCGACTTCCGGCGGCTGCCGGGCGCGGGTCTCGGCTTCGCAGACCTCGCAGCACTGGTCGCCGCGGCCGCCGAGACGGGTTCTGACGGCATTGTCGTCACGCAGGGCACCGACACGATCGAGGAGACCGCGTACGCGCTCGATCTGTTGTGGACGCACGACACGCCCCTGGTGGTCACCGGCGCGATGCGTAACCCGACGCTGGCGGGCGCGGACGGCCCGGCCAACCTGCTCGCCGCGGTCCGGGTCGCGGCCGTCCCGGAGGCGCGGGGGATGGGCTGCCTCGTCGTGCTGGGCGACGAGATCCACGCTGCCCGCTGGGTGCGCAAGACCCACACCACCAGCCCGGCTGCGTTCCGCTCGCCAGACATCGGCCCGGTCGGTCTGGTCGCCGAGGGACGGCCGCGCCTCCTCACCCGACCGATCCGGCACGGGCTGCGGATCGACGAGCCGACCGCGACGGTACGCACAGGCGTGGTCCCGGTCGTCCTCGGCGACGACGGCGAGCTCCTGCGCCAGGCCGGTGCGGTGCTGGACGGGTTGGTCGTCGCGGCCTTCGGGGTCGGACACGTTCCGGTGAGCACAGTGGACGTCCTGACCGACCTCGCGCACGCCAAGCCCGTCGTGCTCGCCTCGCGGATCGGTGCCGGGCCGGTGCTGGCCCACACCTATGGCTATCCGGGCGCGGAGGCCGACCTGCTCCGCCGAGGGCTGATCGGGGCCGGCGCGCTCGACCCGTACAAGGCGCGGATTTTGCTCCATCTCCTGCTGGCCGCGGGTCAGGATCGCGACGGGGTCGCGGGTGCCTTCGCGACGGTCGACGGGCGGGCGCCCGAGGACGCCCGCCCGCCGAGCTAGCTCACCACTGCGAAGGCGCCGGAGGCACCACGACCGGAGGCCGGTCGTCGCACGTGATCGTGTTGGGCAGCTCCCACGCCGCCAGCCACGGACCGGTGGTGCCGCCGCCGTCGTTGCCGCCGCGGTCGGTCACGCTGAACTCGGAACCGGTCGGCGGGAAGTTGAACGACCCGCAGTTGTTGATGCCGACCGCTCCGACGTTGCGCGCGTCGACGTTCTCGAACGACGCGCCGCCCTTGACTCGGGCGCTGAGCACCGACGTACCCGTGCCGTCGATCCGGACGTCCTTGAAGTGCACGTTGGTGATCGAGTAGAGGTCCTTCACGGTCCACTCGCTGACCATCATGATGGCGTTGTAGGTGCTGTCCAGGTAGTGGTCGCCGGTCACCTGGATGTCCGCGTCGATGTTCTTCTCCAACGCGTAGATCCAGATGGCACCGAGACCGATGTTCCAGTTGAGCTCGTACGTGCCGGCCCGCACGACGGTGTTGTCGGTGATCGACAGCTTGCCGCCGAAGGCCACCGCGCCGAACCGGGAACCGACCTGGATGCCGCTGCCCTCGCGGATCGGGTCGGCGATCAGGTTGCGGGACACGGTGTTGTCGTCGCCGCCGTAGATGGCGATGCCGTTGGCCAACGTCGGCGTCTGCACGGTGTTGCGGTCGAACGTGTTGCGCGCGTTGGCCGTCGTCTCCGACCACATCGCCAACCCGTCGTCACCGGTGTTGCGGACGAAGTTGTTGCGCACCAGCGAGTTCGTGACTCCGATGTAGAAGTTGAGCGCGTCGGCGATCTGGTCCACGACGATGTTGTCGGTCACCTTCGTGTTCGTCATCGGCCCGTCGAACCACAGCCCGACCTTGGTGTGCCGGATGTGCAGCCCGGAGATGGTCGAGTCGCTCATCGCGCCACCGATGCCGTTGACCTGGTCGGTGTCGATCCGCTCGCGTACGTCGCCTTCGATCGAGAAGCCGGACAGGTGCACGTTGCGGCTGCCGCCGTCGGCCGCGTCCTTGCCGTAGAAGCCGACGCCGGTGTGCACCGAGCCGTCCGGCGCGGGCGGGTCCAGCGCGACCTCTTTGCCCTTGATCTTCGTGTACCAGTTGCCCGCGCCTTCGATCGTCACGTTGTCGACGATGATGTGGCGGTTGACCTGGTACGTGCCGGGCGGCACGTACACCTTGAGCCTGGCCAGCTTCGCGATGGCGATCGCCCTCTCGAATGCGCGGGCCGAGTCTCGTGCGCCGGTGGGGTCCGCCCCGAACAGGAGCACATTGGACGCGAGCAGGTTGACGTGCGGTGCCCCCACGAGCTCGGAGTCGAGCAGGTCGATGACGGTCCAGGCCGCGGCCGTGCCCTTGGGCGCGGTCAGCCTTATCTTGGCGCCGGCCTGGTACGTGCGGCCGAGCAGCAGCCGCTCCTCGTCGTAGAAGTGCATCGGCCGGAACGGCTTGGTGATGACGGGAGTGGGGGTGGTCGCGGCCGGCACGCACGCGCACTCGGTGATCCACCAGTCCGGGTGCAGCAGGTCGGCCTGGGGGTCGTTGGTGAACGGGTACTGGTTGTAGAGCCACGCGTACTCGGACGTGAGCGTCATGGTCTTCTTGCCAGCGCCGTTGACGGTGACGTTCAGCGGGGCGCGGATGCCACCGCCGTTGGGCGCGTCCGGGATGCTGTAGCGCACGGTGATCGCGTTGGCCGCCGCGGGCAGCGTGAACTCGACGTACTGTCCAGGTTGGAGCCGGACGGCTGTGCGGCCGGACGCCTCGGCGGGCAGCGTGTAGGCGGTGCGGTCGGGGCCGATGACGGTGCCGTTGGTGGCCGCGTTCTCGGCTTCCTGCTCGAGGAAGTTGACGGAGGCGCCCCGGCCGGCGACCAGCGCCGGGTCCAGCGCGGCGCGGGTCACGACCGGCGCGGTGCCGGCACTGGCCGGACCCGCGATGCCGATCACGCCGAGGCCCAGGGCGGCGACGGACGCGACGGCCAGCAAACGAGATGGTGTCCGTGACATCAAGGACTCGTTTCTGTGGCGAGGTAGGGAAATGGGGACCCTGACCTTAGAGCCATCGATGTCGATTACACAAGCGTCTGTCTATAATTTGCAGAATCTTGTAGTGCGCTTGCAGGTTGGCATCATGTTTTTGCAGAGGTGCGCCTTTCGGTAGCGGCGACGGGGTCCGGGCTACAGAGGTGAACCGATTCGGCGCATCGTGATCGTGCTGATGTCGACGCCCTCGGGTTGGGTCAGGGCCCAGACGATGCTGGCCGCGACCTGCTCGGCCGTGAGGTAGCCGCCTGGCCGACCTGCCGGTGCGCCGCCGACCGGTCCGAAGAAGTCCGTGTCGGTGCCGCCCGGCGAGACGAGCGTGACGCCGACGCCCTGGTCGCTCACCAGTTGGCGGGTGTTGCCGGCGAGGCCGGTCAGCGCCCACTTCGTGGCGCCGTAGATGTTGCCCGGCGTGTGCAGCAGCCCGGCGACGCTGCCGACCAGCACGATGCGGCCGCGGGCTTTGGCGAGATGGGGGAGCGCCGCGCGGATCAGGGCCGCCGGGCCGAGCACGTTGGTGAGGACCATGTCGCGCCAGGCTTCGGGATCGCCGCCGTCGAGGCCGTCGTGCGTGGCGTACCCGGCGTTGGCGACCACGTTGTCGAGCCTCCCGAAGTTGGCCACCGTGCTGTCGACGGCGGCCTGCACCTCGGTGGGCACCGCGCTGTCGGAGACGAGCGTCAGTGCGTCCGGGTTCTCGGTGCTGAACCGTTCAAGTCGATCGGCCCGCCGGCCCGTGACGGCGACGTGCTGGCCCAGGTTCATCAGCTGCCGTGCGGTTGCGGCGCCGATGCCGGACGATCCGCCAGTGATCAGGGTGACTGTCATGGGCGGACCATAGGACTTAGAGCGGGCTCTAGCTCAAGCGCTAACCTGCGGTGATGGCGTACGGAATCGGAGAGGTCGCCGCCCGGACCGGGCTGAGCGTGCACGCGTTGCGTTTCTACGAGCGTGAGGGCTTGTTCGTCGGCCCGATCGTCCGCGACCCGGGCGGCCGGCGCGTCTACTCGGACGGCGACATCGGGTGGGTGGAGCTGTGTGCGCGGCTGCGGGACACGGGGATGCCGCTGGAGACGATCCGGAAGTACGCCGACCTGGTGCGCGACGGGGTGGGCAACGAGCCGGAGCGCCTGGCGCTGTTGCGCGAGCACCAGGATCGGATCGAGTCGCAGATGCGGGAGCTGTCGGTCGGCCTGAGCATGATCAGCTACAAGGTGCGGGTGTACGAGAAGCGCCTGGCCGAGGGCACGGCGGCCGGGCTGTGGTCGGGCGGCAGGTCTTCGGGCGATTAAACCCGAAAAAGACCCATATGACGGTACGTTGACGGCATGGCCGACGCCTCCGACGACACTCCGACGTCGAAGGCCGCTGTGCCCACGCCCGCCGAGCTCCGCCGGGCGTACCGCGAAGAGCTCGCTCCGAACGAACGCTCGGTGCTCTGGTCCTGGCTCGGCTTCACGGTCACCTTCGGCGCGGTCCGGGCGATCACCTACAGCATTCGCCGAGGCGGCACGGGTTTCCACAACGTCAGCATCGGCGGCATCCATCTCCACCACTACATGTGGGGCATCGGCATGGTCAGCGCGGTCGGCGCCCTGGCGGTAGCCGGCTGCGAGGACGTCCGCCGCCATCCCGCGACCGGGGTGGTCTACGGCTCCGGTCTCGCGTTGATCGTCGATGAGTTCGCACTGTTGCTGGACCTCAAGGACGTCTACTGGGCCAGCCAGGGTCGACTCTCGGTCGACCTTGGTGTGGGGATGGTGGCCCTCGGGGGTACGGCGCTGAGCATCCGCCCGATCCTGTCCCGCCTTGCCCGCGACCGTGGGTATACCGGGCGCCGGCCCTCAAACGGTTAACCCGAACCACGCGACCACAGCTGTCGAGTTGGTCCATCCACGCACGTCACGTCACAACCGGACGACCGCGCGGCGCGGCGATTCGGGCGCGTCCCGCCATGACTGGACGACCGCGCGGAGCGGCGATTCGGGCGCGTCCCGCCATGACCAGCGGACCGCGCGGCGCGGCGATTCGGGCACGCCCCGCCACGACCAGCCGACCGCATCCCACCACCGACGGCCGCTTCGCGCGTGCGGCCGGTTGTGCCGTGCCGCGTTCGGATTGCCGCTCCGTGCGTGCGGGCGGTTAACCGGTTGATGCCGTGGCGTCTGGTGTTTCACGCTGGTGGGGTGCGAGTGACTTTCGATCGACCTGCAGACCATGTCTGGGGCTCGATCTTGATCGAGCGCGACGACGGCGTCGTCTATCGAATGAACGCGGGGCCTATCACCGCGGAACTGCCGCACGACCTGGTGCATTTCACCGTCGAGGACGCGATGCGTGTCCCTGACGGCATCTGGGGCGCGATCGCGGGCGGCGTCGTGTTCAAGAGCATGAACCACCAGTCCGGGCGGCGCCCGCCGCACGCGGCTGAGCGGTCGGCCAGGTTGATCCGCGAGTATCGCGATCGCATCCAGCATGCCGAGCTCCTAGGTGGATTCGTCGAGGCAGCGGCCGCGGAGCCGGGCGCTGACCTCCGGAAGCTGACCTCGCAATGGTTTGCGACGCGTCCCGAGGACGCCCCACCGATCGAGGCGGTGCGGGCTGCCATCGAGGCGCTGCGGGTCGCCGCAGAGCGGTGGCGGGCGGTGCCGGTCGGCGGTGGCTTGACGGTCGAGTGGCCGGCGTTTCGCAGCGTCGGAGAGCGTCGGGCGGCCAGGCGCTCGACGCGCTAGGGCGCCGACTGGAGCCGCCGACCGCGAGGTCGCTGTCACAGATCCCCCATATGCCTCAAGATGCTCGAACGAGGGCGTACCGGTGGGTCGGAGCTAGGCTCCGAAGAGGGCGGATCAACCAGGAGCCTCCGATTTGCCTGGGATTGGAGACGCGCCATGCCGAACGCCAGTGCCGCGGGGACCATCGACATCGGTGGGGACATCACCGTTAACCGGTTCGGTTTCGGAGCCATGCGGATCACCGGGCCGGGCATCTGGGGTCCGCCGGAAAGCAAGGAGAACGCCATCGCGGTCCTGCGTCGGGCGGTCGAGCAGGGAATCAACTTCATCGACACGGCGGACTCCTACGGACCCAACGTGAGCGAGGAGCTGATCGCCGAGGCGCTCTATCCGTACCCGGACGATCTGGTCATCGCGACGAAGGCCGGCATGTACCGCACGGGCCCGGACGACGGCGAGGCAGACGGGTTCTGGCCGAAGGACGGGCGTCCGGAACACATCGTCGAGGCCTGCGAGGGGTCGCTGCGGCGTCTTCGACTAGAGCAGATCCCGCTGTTCCAGTTCCACAAAACGGACCCGAAGGTGCCGTTCGAAGAGTCGATGACCGGCGTGGTGCGGCTCAAGGAGGAAGGCAAGGTCCTCCATGTCGGACTGTCCAACGTGACCGAGGAGCAGATCCGCGTCGCCCAGCAGATGGTGCCGATCGTCTCGATTCAGAACCGCTACAACGTCGACGACCGGCGCTCGGAGTCCATCCTGGACCTGTGCGAGGAGGAGCAGATGGTCTTCATCCCGTACGCGCCGATCCAGAACGCGGACAACCCGACGATGGCCGAGATCTCGGAACGACACTCGGCCACTCCACGCCAGGTCGCACTGGCCTGGCTACTCGGCCGCTCGTCGGCAACGCTACCGATCGCGGGCACCGGCGACCCGGCACACCTCGACGACAACATGGCCGCCCTCGACCTGAACCTCACCCGCGCCGAGATCGGGGCCTTGACCCAACTCGGAAGCTGACGGACTCGCACGAGAACAACCTCGCGACCCGAGCGACGCGCCAGCGCCAGGCCGCGCGGGGGATTGGGCAGAGCAGGCAGTGCCGCCGGTGTACGGCGCCGTAGTTCGCGAACAGCGCGCATGGTGCGCGACGCGGTAGTGCGCGGGTGGTGCCGATTGGCCGGCGGGTCGACGGCATCGCGGACGCCGAGGAGCTGGCGACGGGCGCCGAACCGGCGGTGGACCTCGGGGAGCCGGCGGGGTCGAAAGGCGCCCGGCCGGGCGCCCACTGGTGCCGGGGCCGGTGCTTGCGACTGTGCGGACAGTGAGACGTGCGGGCGCGCGGCCCGGCGGTGCGCAGGCAGTCCGATGGTGTGCGGCCCGGCGGCGCGCGGGCCAGTGCTCATGGTGCGCTGTGCGGCCAGTGTCGATGTCGATGGTGTGCGCGCGGCGGTGCACTGGCCAGCAGCCATGGTGCGCTGTGCGGCCAGCGCCGATGGTGTGCGCGCGGCGGTGCACTGGCCAGCAGCCATGGCGCGCTGCGCGGCCAGTGCCGATGGTGCACGGGGCCAGCGGCCATGGTGCGCTGTGCGGCCAGTGCCGATCGTGTGCGGCACGCCGGGCCGTGAGCAGTGCCGTTGGTGCGCGACGCAGCTGTGCGCGGACGGCGTTCGTGATGCGCGGCGCGGCGGCAGTGTGCGGGCGCGCCGAAGGCGCACGCGAAGTCGGAGCGCTGCTAGTCCGACGCGGGTGCCGGGTGTTTCGTGGTCAGTGCCTGCAGGTCGGCCTCGACCAGCGCGCGATCGTCCGCCTCCGCGATGGTCGCTGCCGCCTCGCGCGCCTGCTCCAGCAACGCGGCCGCGGTCGGGTCGCCACCCACGTACGCTGCCCTGGCCAGAGCCTCGTATGCGTACGCCAGGTCGAAGTCGCCTATCTCGTGCTCGACGCAGAGATCGAGACACCGCTGGGCGTGGTAGGTGGCTGGTTCGGCCCGGCCGAGTACCGCGTACACCCGGGAGCACTGCCACTCGCCGCGCACCAGGTTGACCGGTTCACCGACCTGACCCCAATGATGTCGGCTGGCGTGGGCCATGTGCAGCATGGTGTCGTCGTCCGCCGGGGTCCGGTCGGTGCGTTCCAGCAGTTCCCAGACACGGTTGAAGAGCTCCGCCGCGAGCATCCGTTCGTCGCCGACCGCCAACGCCATTCGCCCACCGTACGCAAGTAACCCACCGGAGATACGCTCGCAGCGACGCGGAGGCGGACGCGTGTCGCGCTCACCTCCGATACTTGGATTGGAGTGTCCGCACCATGCCCAACGCCAGTTCCGCGGGGACGATCGACGTCGGCGGAGATCTCACCGTCAACCGGTTCGGTTACGGCGCCATGCGCATCACCGGGCCGGGCATCTGGGGGCCGCCCGCAGACAAGGACGAGGCCATCGCGGTGCTTCGCCGTGTGGTCGACGCCGGCATCAACTTCATCGACACGGCCGACTCCTACGGGCCGAACGTCAGCGAGGAACTGATCGCTGAAGCGCTTCACCCGTACCCGGAGGATCTGGTCATCGCCACCAAAGGTGGCCTGCTCCGGCCCGAACCGTTCGTGGGCTGGCCCGCCGACGGGCGACCGGAGCACCTACGCGAGGTTTGTGAGGGATCGTTGCGCCGGCTCAAGGTCGAGCAGATCCCGCTCTACCAGTTCCACCGGCCTGACCCGAATGTGCCGTTCGAGGACTCGATCGGTGAACTGGTTAAGCTCAAGGACGAGGGCAAGATCCGGCATATCGGGCTGTCGAACGTCAACGAGATGCAGATCCGCGCCGCGCAGCGGCTGACGCCGATCGTCTCGATCCAGAACCGCTACAACGTCGACGACCGCGTCTCGGAGACCATCGTCGACCTGTGCGAGCAGGAGTCGATGGTGTTCCTGCCGTGGGCGCCCATCCAGGATCTCGACAAGAACCCGACCATCCACGAGATCGCCGAGCGGCACTCGGCGTCGGCCCGCCAGGTCGTGCTCGCCTGGCTACTCGGCCGGTCGCCGGCGATGCTGCCGATCCCGGGCACCGGGGACCTCGCGCACCTCGACGACAACCTGGCCGCTCTCGACCTCAAGCTGTCGCAGGCAGAAATCGCGAGCCTAACCAGGGCCTGAGCCGAGTTGGGGTGCCGGTTCGGCCGAGGCCGGCGCCCCCTTCCCCGGGCTTTCGGGTCGTGGCCGAGGCGTGCGTGGCGGTCGGGCTGGCTAGCCTGTAACGCCTTCCAGGGCCACCGGGTCCGGTGGCCCTGTCGCGGCCGTCCGCGTCTGGCCCGACGACCCGCAGCGCGACCCCAGGGGTGGCACCCCGGGTGGGATCGCTCGCCGGTCAGACCTCGACCACCTCGATGCTCACCGTCGCGACGTCGCCCGCGTCGAGCCCTTCCGCCCGCCGGACGGCCCGCTTCAGCGGCAGCACGTAGGACCCGCTCGCGCTGTCCGGAAAGACCGATGTGCGCCACACGCTCGAGCCGATGGCGACCTGAACCCGCACCGAGCCGAACCCGCGGCGGCCGCCGCCGGTGCGGTCACGGATCTCCGCGGAAGCATCGATCGGCAGCGTGACGAACACCCAGCTGTCGTCGCGCCGTGCTTCCCAGACCCACAGCTCGGCGTCGAAAGAGAACTTCACCGGTTCAGCATCACATCGCACTACGACATTTCCGGCCGTACACCTAGAGCTAGGGTCGAAAACAGGGGCCGCGGAGGCCGGCTCCGGAACAGGAACAACCGCGATGAGAAACGTCTCGCTCGGCGGTGACCTCGAGGTTTCCCGTCTCGGGCTCGGTTGCATGGGCATGTCCGCCTACTACGACGGGTACGGCGACGACCCGGAGTCCGTGCGTACCATCCACCGGGCCCGGGAACTGGGCATCACGCTGCTCGACACGGCCGAGGTCTACGGCCCGTTCATCAACGAGGAACTGGTCGCGCGGGCGGTCGCGAACCGGCGCGACGACTACGTGATCGCGACCAAGTTCGGTCAGCTCACCCATCGCGCGGGGCCGGTCGTGCGCAAGCTCGACAGCTCGCCCGAGAACATCCGGGTCGCCGTCGAAGGCTCGTTGCGTCGGCTCGGCACCGACCGGATCGACCTGCTCTACCAGCACCGGGTCGACCCCACCGTGCCGATCGAGGAGACCGTCGGTGAAATGGCCCGGCTGGTCGCCGACGGCAAGGTACTCCACATCGGACTCTCCGAGGCCTCGGCCGAGACGATCCGCCGGGCGCACGCGATCCATCCGATCGCCGCACTGCAATCCGAGTACTCCCTGTGGACCCGGGACATCGAGGACGCGGTGCTGCCGCTGCTCCGCGAGCTCGGCATCGGCCTGGTCGCGTACTCCCCGCTGGGCCGAGGCTTTCTCACCGGCCGCTACACGAGCCCGCAGGACCTGCCCAGCGACGACTTCCGCAGCACCATTCCCCGGTTCAGTGGCGAGCACTTCGCCGACAACCTGCGGATCGTCGACGAGGTACGCGCGGTCGCCGACGAAGCCGGTGCCACTCCGGCCCAGGTCGCCATCGCCTGGCTGCTGGCGCAGGGTCCGGACATCGTGCCGATCCCTGGCACGACGCAGGTCTTCCGGCTGGAGGAGAACGTCGCCGCGGAGTCGCTGGTGCTGACCGGCGACCAGCTCAACCGGTTAAGCGCGATTCGCCCGCCGACCGGCGACCGTTATGCCGACATGAGCTCCATCGACCGTTAGGACTCCGCCCGCTTCTCCCGCGCGCGACGCTTGCCTTCGTGCATGGCGACCACGCGGGCGATCGGGATGGTGTGTCCCTCCTCGACCAGGCCGGGGTCGAGCCGTTGCGGCGGCGGCATCAGCTCCGCCCACGGGTCACCCGAGCCCAGCGCCGCAGCCGCCGTGTGAACCGTGTAATCGGTGGGTACGGCCGCCTCCAGGGAGCCCCAAGGCACCGGGAACGAAACTGGAACGCCAGGGCGCAGGCGCGGGCTGTAGGCCGACACCACTGTCGCCCCGCCCGCTCGGGTGGAGTCGAGGAAGACCTTGCCCTCGCGCTGCTCGACGATGAACGCGGTGGTCGCGAGCGCCGGGTCGAGCCGCTCGGCCCGCGCCGCGATCGCCCGCGTCGCGGCCGCCACGTCGTCGTGGGCCGGCCCGTCGGCCAGGGGTACGAACACGTGCGCGCCCTTGGCTCCACTGGTCTTGGCGGCGCCGGCCATCCCGCACGCGGTGAGCACCTCGCGCACCAGCAGCGCCGCCTGGGCGGCCAACCGAAACGGTTCACCTTCGGGTGGGTCCAGATCCATGATCAGGTGCGTCGGGTGTGCCCAGTCGGTGTGCAGAGCCAGACCGGGGTGGTACTCGACCGCCCGCTGGTTGGCGAACCAGACCAGAGTCCGCCGGTCGTTGCACAGCCCGTAGCTGACCATCCGCCGGGATCGGTCGGCCCACACGTCGGCGCGGGCGACCCAGTCGGGCGTGTACTTGGGGAGGTTCTTCTGCATGAACGGCGGCTGCCCGGGCCGCACCCGGATCACCGACAGCGGCCGGTCCCGCAGGGCCGGAACCATGCGTTCGTGCACGGCATCCAGATAGTCGACCAGGTCGCGCTTGGTCGCGCCGGCGCCGTCGAACAGCTCCTGGTCGAGGTTGGTCAGCGGCACTCCGTCGCGCTCTTCACCAGCCATGGGCCCTATGTTTCCACGACGGAGCGGCGCCGGTACGCACTCGGCGACAGCCCGTTCCACCCCCGGAACGCTCGATGGAACGAGGTCGGGTCGGTGAAACCGAGCAGGAACGCGACCTCGCCGTCGGTGAAGCCGGTGCCCGCGAGGTACCCGCGGGCGTGCTCGTTGCGCACCTCGTCGAGCAGCCGCCGGAACGTGGTGCCATGTTCGTGCAGTTGGCGCTGCAGCGCGCGCCCACTCATGGCGAGGTCCCGCGCGACGCCGTCGACGGTCGGCCGCTGGCCGCGCAGCCGGTCCGCGATGGCGCGGCGCACGCGGGCGAGCGCGTCGTCGGCGGCGGCCGGCGTGCGTTTCTCGAGGTACGGCAGCAGCGCGCGCAGTAGGTCGGGATTGTGGCTGAGGAACGGCCGGGCGGCGTCGGCCGCCCCGAACGCGATCGTGGTGACCGGCCGGCCGAGGTGGATCGGGCAGCGGAAGTAGTCGTGGTGAGCCAGGTTAACCGTTTCAGCGGTGAGCTCGATCCGGCGCGGTGCCAGGTCGGGAACGCGGGTGGCGCGCCGTGCCACCTCGACCAGGAAGGCGAGCTCGGCGTCGACCAGCACGCCGGGCGGGCGCTCGCCGGGCCAACGCCAGACGAGCGTGACCAACGCATCCGAAGTGGACAGATCGAGGGTCTCCGGCGTCAGAATGCGCTTGTACGCGGCCACGGTAGCGAGCGCGGCACCCACGGTGGCGGCACCGAAGACGGCGAGAAAGAGCGGTTCAGTGTGGTCAGCCCGGAGCGCCTGGGCCAGCCGGATGCCGATCGCGGGATCGCGGCTCGCGTCGCCAACCGCCTGCCAGAGCGCGAAGTAGTCCGGCACCGTCAGCCGGGCTCCCGGAACGTCGAGCAGCCGGGGCGGAAGGTTCGCCAGGGCCAGCACGTCAGCCACCGCGACACCCTGCTCGGCCAGCGCCGACGCGAGTCCGACCGGAGGCTTACAGCGAGCGGCCGTCATCGCTCACCGCCTGAATGGCGCTGGCGGAGTGGTTGGGGGGCTTGCGGTGCGTGGTTGTCATTGCTCGCCCTCCGACCAGAGGCTGGCGACCCGCTCGACCGGCTTGCGCGGCGTGGATGTCATTGCTCACCGTCGGGCAGCGTGGCGGCGAGCTTGATCGGTGGCATGCCGCAGATGTCATTGCTCACCGTCCGACGGCGTGGGCGGCGAGCCCGACCGGTGGTATGCCACGGATGGACGTCATTTTCTCACCGAACGGCTCGTCGCGACCAGGGTTGGTGACTGGCTACAGCGCGCGGACGTCGCCGGTGACCGGCCGGCCGGCGGTCACGATCGCCACCGTCAGGAGCGACCCGAGCAGGTAATGGCTGGGGATCGCGGCGACGATCGCGACCTTGGCCTGTGTCGTGGCGAAGATGCCGTCGTCGCGTAGGGCCAGCCACATCATCCAGTCGACAGTGGCGCTGCCGAACTGGTAGGCCGCCAGCGCGCCCGCGATGCCCCGGTGCGGTTGGCGGCGCAGCAGCCAGGCGATGGCAGCCTGGACGGCCAGTGAGACACCGAGCAGCTTCAGCGTCCAGTGGCCGTCGGCGTCGAGGCGGAACCCGTACAACGGCTCGACCAGTCCTGGTGGGGTGAGGGCGACCACCGCGTACGCCGCTTCCACTACCGCGACGAGGGCGAGTGCCCTGCTCAACCGGTTCATGCCGGGACCGGGCGCGGCGTGGCCGGGCGGTTGGTGAGCAGCTGCCACGGGGTGCGGCCGAGCACTATCGGCAGGCCAACGAGAGTGCCCGCCACCAGCACCAGGTCGCCCGCCGCGAGCAGCGTGACGAAGGTGCCCGCGCTCTCGCCGAAGCCGAGCGTGAACGTCGCGATCACGAAGCTGAACCGGATAATGCCGTTCCAGAACGGGAACGCCCCGTACACCTGGAGGTCTGTCGCGGACAGCAGCAGCACGATGCCGGCGAACAGCCCCATGAGGGCGGGCAGCCAGACCCAGAAGTCGGAGTACGGCGGCGCGACGCCGAACGTGTCGAGGGCGCCCGGCGTCAGGAAGACGATCACCGCGCTCGCGTTGTACAGGCCGGCGGCGCGGACGAACCAGGTCATGAAGCGCATGACCCGAGCATCCGCGCCGCCGGTTGGGCCAGACAATGGCAAACCGCGCCAGCCGGCTGGCCGAACCCGCCTGCGTCAGTCGGGGGGTGGGGTGTGCATCAACCAACGCAGGACGAGACCGGCGATGTAGGCGAGGCCGAAGGCGACGAACTGCCACAGCGCGTCGTGGCCACGCCAGGACAGCACGCCCATGTCTCCGGCGATGAAGCCGACGAACAGGAAGTACGTGATGACCGCGAGGCCGAGGCTGTAACGCCAGTCGGGGATGAGGACCGCGCCCACGATGGTCGCGATCGCCAGGCCGGCCATTCCGAGCGGGAGGGGCGCCGAGGCCAGCATGATCGTGAGTACGACGACCGCGACGGAGCCGATTCCCAGCTCGAGTCCGGGGGTCACCCGGGGAGTCGTCGGGTGCCGAGTTGTTGCCATGCGCCCAGCTCAGCGCCGGTACGAACGCACATCCACGATCTTGACGGCTTCGCTATGCGGGTCGGGCGTGTCTTGACGTACCCCTGATTTGTGCCCTGCTTCACACGCTAAAACTTTTCGCGTCGTGCAAGATTAACCGGTAAAGTGATCGGCATGAGCACCGCACCCGCGCTCGGTCGTCGCGACCGGAAGAAGCTGGCCACCAGGGCCGCGCTCTCCGCCGCGGCCCTGCGGTTGGTGGCCGAACACGGGCTCGAGCACGTCACGGTCGAGCAGATCAGCGAGGCGTGCGACGTGTCCTCGCGGACGTTTTTCAACTACTTCGCCAGCAAGGACGAGGCGGTGCTCGGCAGCGACAGCGAGATCGGGGGGACGCTCGAGCTGTTCCGTTCGCTGCCGGCCGACATCGGCCTGTTCGAGGCGCTGCGGCTGGCGTTCGTGCCGGTGATCCACCAGATGGAGGACCACCGCGAGACGGTCAGTCTGCGGATGCGGGTGGTCGCCGACAACCCGCAGTTGCTGCCGCGGCTGCTCGCCACCAGCGTCGAGTCCGAGCTGGCAGTGGCGGCGGCGGTGGCGGAGCGGCTCGGGTTGCCGGCCGGGCACAGCTACCCAGGGGTCGCGGCGGCCGTCACCGGTGCCGCGTTTCGGGTCGCGCTCATGCGGTGGGCCAATCCGGATCCCGGAGACCGACCGACCATCCTGGCGAAGCTGGTCGACGAGGCGTTCGACCTTGTTGCCAGCGGCTTAACCGAGCCAGCACGAAATGGTGAGCCGCGATGAAGGCGTGAGTCGCGGCGGTGGGCCGACCGTTGGGGCGAATGCTCTTGGGACCCAGTCGGCTCCGGAGAGCTGGCGATCCCGCGAGCTGAGCCAGCCCGAGTGGGCTGGCCAAGCCTCGAAGCTGAGTCATCCCGCGAGGTGAGCCCATCCCGAGAGGGCTGGCCAAGCCTGGAAGCCGAGTCATCCCGCGAGGTGAGCCCAGTCCGAGTGGGCTTGCCAACCTTGGAAGCTGAGTCATTCCGCGAGCTGAGCCCATCCCGAGAGGGTTGGCCAACCCGAAAGCTGACCCATTCCGACGAACTGAGCCACCCGGACAAACTGAGCCATCCCGAGAAGGCTGGCCATCCGGAGAAGCTGACCCATCCCGACAAGCTGAGCCACCCAAACAAGCTGAGCCACCCCACAAGCTGAGCCACCCCGAGAAATCCGGCCTTGGGACCATGCCTTCCGCGTCCCCGGGCCGGCGCACACCCCTCCACTAAGGACGATTGATGACCGACGTCACCACCTCGCCCGAGCCGGCCGCGGCGGCCACGCCCGAGTCGCCGGACGGCGGTCAGGCGCCCGCGCGGATGTCGCAGCGTGAGGTGCTGCAAGCCCTTTCCGGCCTGATGGTCGGCCTGTTCGTGTCCATCCTCGCGTCGACCATCGTCGGCAATGCGTTGCCACGCATTATCGCCGACCTCAACGGCAGCCAGTCGGTCTACACCTGGATCGTCACCACCGAGCTCCTCGCGATGACCGCCACCGTGCCGCTCTGGGGCAAGATGGCCGACCTCTACAGCCGCAAACTGCTGATCCAGCTGTCGCTGGCGTTGTTCGTGGCGGGCTCGCTGATCGCCGGCTTCACGCCCAATGTGGAGGTTCTGATCGTCAGCCGGGTCGTGCAGGGCGTCGGCGCCGGCGGTATGACCGCACTCGCGATGATCGTGATGGCGGCGATGATTCCGCCGCGTGAGCTGGGTCGGTACTCCGGCATCTTCGGCGCCGTCTTCGGCGTCGGCACGATCGCGGGTCCGCTGATCGGCGGCGTGCTGGTCGACACGAGCTGGCTCGGCTGGCGCTGGTGCTTCTTGCTGGGCGTACCCTTCACCCTGCTCTCGATCTTCCTGCTCCAGCGGACCCTGCACCTCCCGGTCGTACGCCGCAAGGTCCGTATCGACTGGCTCGGTGCCCTCCTGATCACCGCGGGCGTCTCCACCCTGCTGATCTGGTCGACCCTCGCGGGCAGCAAGTTCGCGTGGGGGTCCTGGCAGACCGCCGTGCTCGTGGCCGCCGGCGTCGTGATCCTGGCGCTGGCCGTGTTCGTCGAGTCGCGGGCCCCGGAGCCGATCATCCCGCTGGACATCTTCCGCAACCGAACCGTTTCACTAGCCACCGTCGCCTCGATCCTCGTCGGCGTGGCGATGTTCGGCGGCACGGTGTTCCTGGCGCAGTACTTCCAGGTCTCGCTCGGCAAGTCCCCGACCGTGGCCGGCCTGATGAGCCTGCCGCTGATCTTCGGCCTGCTGGTCTCGTCGACGGTAGCCGGCCAGCTGATCACCAAGACCGGCAAGTGGAAGATCTACCTGGTCTCCGGCGCGCTGGTGATGACCGTCGGCATGCTGCTGCTCGGCACGATCGGCGCGGACACCAGCGTGGTGCTCATCTCGGTGTTCATGGCCGTCCTCGGCATCGGCGTCGGCATGCTGATGCAGAACCTGGTGCTGGCCGCGCAGAACGACGTCCCGGCCGGGCAGCTCGGTGCCGCGACCTCGGTGCTGACGTTCTTCCGCAGCATGGGCGGCGCGATCGGCGTCAGCGCCCTGGGTGCGGTCCTGGCCAGCAAGGTCACCAGCGGCCTGACCGAGAAGCTGGGCGCCCAGGCGGGCGGCGGCTCCGGCACCGCGGAGGTACCGGACCTGAAGAACCTGCCGGACCCGATCCGCCAGATCATTGCCGACGTGTACGGCTCAGCCACCGCCGAACTGTTCCTCATCGGCGCGCCGATCGCCTTCCTGGCCGTGATCGCGGTCGTCTTCATCAAGGAAAAGCCCCTGTCCACGATGAGCGGCGACGAACGCCTCGCCGCGGAAACGACCGCCGCCCACTGACCGAACCGCATAAGGCCCCTTGCCGGCGTACGGCAGGGGGCCTTTTCGCGCGCTCAGGTCGTGCGGAGCCACCGGGCAGCGTCGGCGATGACGTAGCCGTCGGTGTTCTCGGTGCGGATGAGCAGGCTGCCGCCCGTGCCGGCCGTGAACGCGTAGGAGCCCAGCGAAACCCACGTCCCACCGCTCCCGCGCTGGTCGACCGATCTGGTCGTCACGCCGGCGCTGTGGACGATGTCGATCGGTACGTTGCTGGCCCTGTTCGGGTCGGCGGTCCAGCGCAGGTAGACCGTGTACGTCCCCGCCTCCGGCAGTGACGGCCGGAAGCGTAACCGGTTAACCCCCTTCCCCACGTTGCCGTCGTGCTCGTAGTCCGTGCCCCAATAGCCCCCGATCGACGTGCTCGACACCCACGTCCCGGCGCGGGTCACGGACGGGTCGTGGCTGTCGACGATCACCTCGCCCGGGCCGGCGGGCGGCGGCCACTGCAGAAGCTGCCCGTCGGCCAGCAGCCGGGCACGCAGAGTGGCATACGGGACCTGCTGCACCGGCGACGACGCCGCCAAGGCCAGCATCGCCGCCGTGGCCGCCGACTGGCCCAGGATCATGAACACCGGCTCCATCCGGATCGAGCCGTACGCGATATGGCTGGCCGCCAGGCAAACCGGGACCAGCAGGTTCGCGCACTGCGCCTCGGTCGGGACGATCGAGCGGTAGCTGATCCCGTACGGGCCGGGCACGCCGATCTGCACGTCGCCCTCGTTCTTGACGAGCCCGCCCACCACCACCCGCTGGCAGTTGTGGGAGTCCATTGTGTAGCTGGCCAGCCCGACCGGATCCGGCACCGGCGACTGCCCACGGCAGTTGCGCTCGGTCATGACGTGCGCGGAGACCATCCGGCGGGCCTCGCGAACGTAGAGCTGCGGCGGCCAGCCACCGGTGGTGGTGAACTCGTCTGAAGCCAGCCCCCACGACGCCGTCGCCGAGCGGATCGACGCGGGGAGCCGCGGGTCGTTGGCCAGGAACCACATCAGGCCCTGCTGATAGCTCCGGTGGTCGGCGGCGATGCTGTCGCGCACCGCGTACGAGGCCGTCGGATAGGCGTAGTTGGCCCCGATGAAGTCGGTCGAGACCGCGCCGTTGTTGTTCGAGTCCGTCTTCCCGCCGCCGACGCCGTGCGTGGTGAAGAACGGGCCGTTCCAACCGGCCTGGACGTAGCGCAGCAACAGCTCGTAGTGGGCGGCGTCATAGGAGGCCGGCTTGGGGAACGGGATACGGGACGCCGCCTGGGTCAGGCACATCCGGTAGTTGTAGGCCTGGATCAGCCCGTCACCGCTGCCGGCCGGCGCGACCGGTGCGGACGAGATGCCCGGAAGCAGACCCGAGGACGGGTTCCCCGCCACGACATAGGGCGAGACCGGGAAGTTGAACTGGTGTCCACTCCGGACCTGCACGCCGTTGACGGTCTCCCCGTACGTCGCGTTGCTCTCACGACCCACCGTCCACGACGCCCCGGACTGAGACATCAGGTCGCCCTCGTACGACGCGTCGATGAACATCGCGCCCCGAAACGCCTGCCCGTTGGCGCCAACGACCTCGACCAGTCGATTGCCGGACTTGCTCACCGAGGCCAGCCGCAGTCCGAAATAGACGGCGACACCGGCCGTGGTGAGCATCTCGTCGAACACCGCCCGCGCCACGTGCGGCTCGAAGGTGAACCGGGCGGGCGAGGTCGGTGTCACGGGCGTTCCCGCGTACGCCGCGTGGATCCGCCTGTAGAACTCGCCCGCTATGCCCTTGATGGAAGCGGCCGTCCCGCTGTCCGTCTGGCCCAGCCCGCCGGTCGTCAGACCGCCAAGGTGGCTCGACGGCTCCAGCACGACGGCTGTCCGGCCCATGCGGCGGGCCTGGATCGCGGCCACCAGACCACCGGCGGTGGCGCCGTAGACGACGAGGTCAGCGGAGACGACGGGTGCGGCGAGCGCCGACGGCGACAGGCCACCGGCGAAGACGGCGAGGCCGCTGACCCGCAACAGGCCGCGGCGAGAGATGGACGGCACGAAGCTCTCCTCCCGGATCGGGGTGAGCGCGCCGCCGCTCGTACATCGATGACTTTAACGCCGTGCCGGCGCCTTCTCCACTACGACGGTCGTCGATTTGATGACGGCCGTGGCCACCGAACCCACCCGGAGGTCGAGCTCGTCGACCGCCTCGCGGCTCATCAACGAGACGATCCGGAACGGGCCGGCCTGGATGTCGACCTGGGCCATCACGCCGTCCTTGACCACCGCGGTGACGATTCCGCGCAGCCGGTTGCGGGCCGAGGTCTCGCCACCCTCGGCCTGCTCGTGCTGGGACCGCGCGAACGCGGCGAGCTCGGTGCCGTCGACCAACCGGTGCCCGTGCTCGTCGCGGTCGGCGGGCAGCTTCCCGGCGTCGATCCATCGGCGCACCGTGTCGGGGCTGACGCCGAGCAGCTCGGCCGCCTCGCTGATTCGAAACCGCACCACACTGCCACCCTACGCAGCCGGCGGGCCCGACTCACTCAGCACGCCGTCGAGCCGCAGCCAGCGGGTGATGCCGAGGGTGCGCAGGAAGCCGAGGTCGTGACTCGCGACGATCAGAGCTCCCTGGTACGCGGCCAGCGCCTCACCCAGCTGTCGCACGCTGACCAGGTCGAGGTTGTTGGTCGGCTCGTCGAGCAGCAACAACTGCGGCGCCGGTTCGGCCAGCATCAGCGCGGCCAGCGTGGCCCGGAACCGCTCGCCGCCGGACAGCGAGCCGACCGGTCGTTCCGCCCGGGCACCACGGAAGAGGAACCGGGCCAGCCGGGCGCGGACGGCGTTGTCCCCGGCCGCTGGGGCGAGCCGGTGCACGTTGGCCACAATCGACAGATCGTCATCGAGTACGTCGAGTCGCTGTGGCAACAAGCGCACCGGCACGGCGACGTCGACCTCGCCGCGTTCGGCCGGAACGCGACCGGCGAGCGCGGACAGCAGCGTGGTCTTGCCGGATCCGTTGGCACCGAGCAGGGCGATCCGTTCCGCGCCGTAGACGTCCAGGTCGATCCGCACTCCGTTGCGCAACACCGCGTCGCGCACGCTGGCCACCCGGCGGGCCGTCGGCACCGCCGTCGCCGGCAGGTCGACCCGGATCGCGGCGTCGTCGCGGACCGCATCCTCCGCCGAGGTTAACCGTTCAAGCGCCTCCGCCAGCCGGTCTTCGTGCAGGCCGCGGTACTTGCCGGCGGACACCTGAGCCTCGCGTCTGCGCAGGTTCATGATGGCCTTGGGCTCGCGTTTGTTGTCCCACTTCTTCTGCCCGAAGCGGACCCGTCGAGCCAGCGTCACGTGCGCGTCGGCCAGCTCGCGCCGCTGGCGGCGCACGTCGCCCTCGGCGGCCCGCACGGCACGCTGCGCGGCCTCCTGCTCGACGGCCAGGGCGTGCTCGTACTCGCTGAACGTGCCGCCGAACAGCCGCAACCCGCCGTCGTACAGCTCCGCTACCTGGTCGGCCAGGTCCAGCAGCTCGCGGTCGTGGCTGACCAGCAGCAGGACTCCGGACCACGCGGCCACCGTGTCGTACAGCCGTTCCCGCGCCGCGCGGTCGAGGTTGTTGGTCGGTTCGTCGAGCACGAGTACGCCGGGTCGCCGCAGGAGTTGGCCGGCGAGCCCAAGCAGGACGGCCTCGCCGCCGGAGAGTGCGCCCACCGGCCGGTCCAGGCCGATGTGGCCGAGGCCGAACCGGTCAAGCGTCTCGTGGGCGCGGTCGTCGACGTCCCAGTCGTCGCCGATCGTCGTGTAGTGAACCGGATCAGCGTCGCCGCGTTCGACCGCGGCGAGCGCCCGCCGGGTCGCGGCGATGCCGAGCACGTCGTCGACCGGCCGGCCGGCGTCGAGGGTCAGGTCCTGCGGCAGGTAGCCCAGCGTGCCGTCGACCCGGACGGTGCCCCGGGTGGGCGTGAGGGCCCCGGTGACCAGGCGCAACAGGGTGGACTTGCCGGAGCCGTTGGAGCCGATCAGAGCGGTGCGGCCGGTGCCGAGCACCAGATCGAGCCCGTCGAACACGGGCGCGCCGTCAGGCCAGGAGAAGGTGAGGTCGGATATCAGGATGGCAGGAGACATAGCGGTCCTCCAGGGTTGTCGGAAACGTCGACAACCTCAGATCCGCATCGGCCCGGCCCCTCTCTGTCCGTTGAACGACCACGTTAGCGCGGCTTAACCGGTCAACTCAATGGATTAAGCGCGCAGGCGGTTGATCAGGGAGATGGAGCTGGCTCCGGGCCCGCGTGGCTGGCTCTTGGCCCGCGTTGTTGGCTCTTGGCCCGCGTGGCTGGCTCTGGCCCGTGCGGCGGGGCTCCGATCCGACAGCCGGTTCGCTTTACGAGCGAATGGTCCGGATCCCCGCTCGGCAAGGCCGACCCCGCCACTTGGCGCAGGCTACTCCTGAGGTCCGATGTAGATGGCGCGGAGCCGCAGCGGTGTGCGCCGTTCGTACTCCTCCATCGCGTGCGCTAACCAGCCGGCCACGCGGGCGATCGCGAAGATGGCCTCGCCAGCACCGGTGGGCATCCCGGCCGCCCGGGTCAGGGTCGCGAGCGCGAAGTCGATGTTGGGTTCCGGCAGCCGGCGGCGCCTTGCGGCGGCGAGCAGCGCCTCCGCGCTGCGCAGGACCGGATGGTCCGGCGCCGCCGCGCTGATCCGGTCAAGCAGCGCGCCGGCGCGGCCGTCGCCCGACTTGTAGACCGCGTGGCCGAAGCCTGGTATCCGCTCGCCTCGACGCAGCAGCAACCCGATCGTCTCGTCCGCGTCGGCCGGGTTGGTGACCGCGTCGAGCAGGGCCTCGGCGCCCAGTGAGGCGCCGCCGTGCAGGGTGCCGCTGACGGTGGCGAGCCCGGCGGTGACTACGGCGTAGGGGTCGGCCCGGACCGACGCGGCCACCCGCGCGGCGAGCGTCGAGGCGGCCAGCTCATGGTCGGCGAGCAGCACCAACGCCGCACGAACACCGTCGATGAACCGGTTTTCCACCCCGAGTCGAGCCGCCAACCGCCCAGCGATGCTGTCGTCCGACTCGCCGGGGTCGTTGGAGGCCGGCAGGCAGTCGACGATGCCGGCCACCAACGCCCGCCCGACGTCGACCACCGCGGCCGGATCCAGGTTGCCCCGCAGCGGATCGGTCACCGCCAGCGCGGGCACAATGGCCTGGATCCGGTCGAGCAGCAGCACGTTGCCGGGCAACGCCGCGCTGGCCGCCCGCCCGGCCGTCAACGCCGCCGAGCCCGCGCGCCAGACCTGCGGGCCGGAGGTGAGCTCCACGGTCTGCCCGCCAGGGGCGTGCTCCGCGGTCCGCCCGTCGGGGGTGAGCTCGGCGGTCCGCCCGTCGGGGGTGAGCTCCGCGGTCCGTCCGCCGGGGGTGAACTCCGCCGCCTGCCGGCCGGGGGCGGGCTCCGCGGCCTGCCCGCCGGGGGCGGGCTCCGTGGTCCGAGGCCCCGGAGAGAGCTCCCCGGTCCACAACAGCTCGGCGACCTCCTCGAACGAGGCCGAGGCGGCCAGTGCGAGGGCATCGCGTCCCCGATAGAACGGGCGGTCCGCTCCCAGAGCGGTGATCCGAGACTCGATCACGACCTCCGACGCGCCGGTAGGGCGCTGACGCGGGCGACCGCGTCGAGCCAGTCGTTCGACCTCGGCCGGGTCGAACAGGCTTTGGCCCGCGGGGGACCGGCGGCGGTTGAGCACGCCCCGACTGACGTACGCGTAGAGCGTGGCTGGCTTCACACCCAGCCGCTCCGCCGCCTCCGAAGCCGTCAACCAGCCCTTGAGCTGCTCCATCGCACCTCCGTACAAGAAGATGGGTTGATTTTAGTCAACATTGACCGCTCGCAACCAGTGCTGTCAACCTGAGGTTATGCCACGCATTCATTTCCTCGACGTCACCAACCGGGACGGCGTGCAGACGGCTCGGACCGGGCTGTCCAAGTTCGGCAAGACGATGGTCAACTTCTACCTGGGTAAGCTCGGGGTCGCGCAGTCCGAGATCGGCTTTCCGTTCCTGTTCCACGAGGTGCCCTACGTGCGGGCGCAGGTGGCGCTGGCCGAGGCCGGCGCGTTCGGCGACCTGCGGCTGTCCGGCTGGACCCGGGCGGTCGCCGGCGACGTCACCGCGTCCACGCCGCTCGGGCTCAAGCACTACAACCTGTCGATCTCGACCAGTGACCAGATGTTGCGCAACAAGTTCCGGGGCAAGTTCGACCGGGCCGCCGTGGTCGCGGAGATGGTCGGCGCGGTGCGGGCGGCCAAGGAGGCCGGCGTCCAGACCGTCGGCGTCAACGCGGAGGACGGTTCGCGCACCGACTTCGGGTTCCTGACCGAGTTCGCGCTGGCGGCGAAGGAAGCGGGTGCCGACCGGGTGCGCTACTGCGACACGATCGGCGGCGACACACCGGGCCGGATCGGCGAGCGGTTCGCGAAGCTGGCCAGCACCGTCGGCATGCCGGTCGAGACGCACTGCCACAACGACCTGGGCATGGCGGTGGCCAACTCCGTGGCGGGCGCGCTCGGCGACCTCGACGCCGGCCAGGACGCCTGGATCAACACCTGCGTCAACGGGATCGGCGAACGCTCCGGCAACGCCGACCTGGTCTCGACGATCCTCGCGCTGCAGAACGGGTTCGGTGTCTCCGAACGGGTGGAAATCGGCGATCAGTTGGACCTGTCGTGGGCGCGCCGGTTCGCTGCCTGGGCCGCGTACGCCTTCGGTCAGCCCTTGGCGATCAACCAGCCCGGGGTCGGACGCAACGCGTTCGCGCACGAGTCGGGCATCCACGCCGACGGCGCGCTCAAGGACCATCGGAACTACGAGTTGTACGACGAGGACGTGCTCGGCCCATTTCCGGCGGACTGGCACGAGCTGTCGGGCAGGGTGGTGCTGACCGGGGAGTACGGCGGAATGGCCGGTTTCCGGCACGTCATGGACGGGCTCGGTGTCGCGGTCACGGAGCCCGAGCTGACCTTCAAGCTGGTCCAGCTCTGCAACGCCTCGACCGGCCGCCCACTCACCGACGACGAGTTGCGCCTCATCGCGGCGTACCCGCACCAATTGGCACTGCTTTATCCCGGTCTGTTGGCGTAACTAATTCTGTCGGTGCCTTCCGATACCGTCTATGGGTCATGGGGACCCGGGTGGGGGAGTCGGTCATCGGGCGGGAGCATCCCGCCGCGATGCTGCGCGCCGAGGTCGATCGGGTGACCGAGAGCCACGGCGGGTTGGTGCTGGTCACGGGCGAGGCCGGCATCGGCAAGACCACCCTGGTGACCGGCGCCGTCGACGAGGCGCGGGCGCGCGGGGTGACGGTGCTCGGCGGGCGCTGCTGGGATTCCGAGAGCGCGCCCGGCTACTGGCCGTGGGTGCAGGTGCTGCGCGGGCTGCGCCGGCACGCCACCCCCGACCAGTGGGCCGAGATCGAAGAGGCCGGCGGCGCCGCCGTCGCGGTGCTGCTCGGCAAGACCTCAGACCCGGAGACCGAAGCATTCACGGTGTACGACGGGGTCACCGCCGCGTTGGTCGCCGCGTCCCAGCACGCGCCGGTCATGGTGGTCTTCGACGACCTGCACTGGGCCGACCCGGCCTCGTTGCGGCTGCTCGAGTTCGCGGCACAGCACACGTGGTTCGAGCGGCTGCTGCTGGTCGGCACCTATCGCGACGTCGAGGTCGAGTCGGCCGCCCACCCCCTGCGGCCGCTGCTGCTGCCGTTGCAGGCCAAGGCGACCACGGTCACCCTGACGGGGCTCGAGCCGGCCGACGTCGGCGCGTTGATCGAGCGGGCGGCCGGCCGGGCGCCCGCCGGCGACGTGGTGGCCGAGGTGCACCGGCGCACGGGCGGCAACCCGTTCTTCGTCGAGCAGACGGCCCGGTTGTGGCGGGCCGACGGTTCGTTGACGGCAATACCTCCAGGGGTACGCGACGCGGTGCGCCGCCGGCTCGACCTGCTGCCGGGCTCGTTGGTCGAGTTGTTGACCGCCGGCTCGGTGCTCGGTCACGAGTTCCACAGGCAGTTGCTGGCCGCGGTCGTCGCCGAGCCGGTGCCGCAGGTCGACCGCCTGCTCGACCAGGCGATCACGGCGCGGCTGGTGGTCGGGCGGGGCGGCGGGCGGTTCGCGTTCAGCCACGACCTGGTCCGCGAGACCCTCTACGACGGGCTCACCGACGACGCCCGCCGCTCTCGGCACGCCTCTGTCGTGCGGGCGGTCGACGAGGCCCCCGGGTTGCGCGGCCGGCTGTTCCCGGCCGATCTGGCCCGCCACGCGTACGCGGCCGGTGAGGTGATCCCGTCGGAGCAGGCGGTGGATCACCTGGTGGCAGCGGCCACCGACGCCTCGGGTCGGCTCGCGCCCGAAGAGGCGCACAACCACTACCGGCGCGCGCTCGAACGCGTCGAGGACCCGACCCGGCGGGTGAAGCTCTACCTCGACCTCTCGATGGAGCTGTTCCACGGCCGCAATCGCCACGAGGCCTGGGCCCAGATCGAGGCCGCCGGCGAGGTGGCCCGCACGCTCGACGAGCCGGCGGTGCTCGCCCGGGTAGCCCTCGTCGCCGAACGCCATCGTGGCCCACACAGCACTCGCACGCCCGTGATCGAGGCACTGCTGCGCGAGGCACACGCCCGCTACGTCGGGGGTGACGGCACCGAGCTGTCGCGCGAGCGGCTGGTCGGCAACCTGATCGCCCGCACCGAGGCGGAGGCCCGCGCCAACAACAACGACGAGGCCCTGGCGTTCAGCCTGTGGAGCCGGCACGACTCGATCTGGGGCCTCGGCTCGGCCCGGGAGCGCGCGGCCCTGATGGCCGAGATGGAAACCGTCGCCACCCGATCCGGCGACTGGCAGACCGCGGCCTTCGCGGCGTCGCTGCGCTGGGTGGCGCTGTTGGAGATGGGCGACCCGGGTTACTACGCGCAGGTGCAGGCGCTGCGCGCGATGACGGAGCGGCTCGACGTCGCGATGGCCCGGATGATGTCGACGATCGACCGCAGCATCATCGCGACCCTCCGCGGCGACTTCACGGAAGCGGCGGCGCTGCACCGAGACCTGGCCGGCTTCATCGACGGCGACCAGGACGAAAACGCGTACATGGGGCAGCACATCCGCTGGGCCCTGCTGATGCTGCGCGGCCGCTTCACCGAGGCGGCTGAGGTGATCGGGGCGCGCCTCGCCGCGCACCCGCCGTACTATCCGCTGGTCACCGCGCTCAACGCGGTCGCCCAGGGTGACCCCGAGCCGGGCCTGCGCCACCTGGCGGAGACCGACGCCGGCGACCGCGGCTACCAGCGCTGGATGGAGCCGCTGTTCCTCCGCCTCGTGGCCGAGCTCGCGGTGCTGACCCGCGATCCGGACCTGTGCGCCCGAGCCCGCGCGGCGTTCCAGCCGCACGCGGGCGAGTGGTTGGTCTCGCTCTACGGGTGCGACGTGAGCGGGCCGGTCGAGCTCTGGCTTGCGCAGGTCGACGCGGCCGAGGAACGCTGGGCCGAGGCGGCGGAGGGCTTCGCGCGGGCCCAGGCGGCGGCCGATCGGTTGGGCGCTCGACCGTGGTCGGTCCAGGCCGGCCTCGGCCTGGCCGAGGCCCGGTTGGCGCAGGGTGGGGACGCGGCGGAGCTGCTGTCCGAAGTAGAGCGACGAGCCACCGACCTCGACATGCCGCACGTGGCCGAGTCAGCCCGGGCCTTGGCGACGCGCGCCTCGTCCCGACCCGCGCCACGTGGTGTGGCTTCCCCGGGGCGAGCCGGGCCGGCGCGGGACGGCGACGCCGCGGCGGCGGCCTGGTCGTTGCCGTGGGCGGACACCACGGTGGACGGCTCGGCTGCCTTCCCCACGGGGGTGACCTCTGCCGGCGAAACAGGGTCAGCGGTCGCCCACCGCACGGGCAGCTCGATGCGGGCGGAAGACGTTGTGCCACCAGCCGGAACACCGACGGACCGGTCACCTTCCGCCGGCGACGCCGACCAGGACGGCGAATGGTCGGTTGCGGTCGGCGCGGCCGGCGTCGACGGTGAGCGGTCGGGTTCGGTGGGCGGCGCTGGCGGCAACGCTGGACGCTCGGCGGGCGTCGCTGGCCATGATGGTGAACGGTCGGGTCCGGCGGGCGAGGCCGGCCAGGATGGTGAACGCTGGGGTTCGGCGGGCGGCGCTGGCCGCGCTGGCGAGGGCTCGCGTCAGGCGGGCGGCGCTGGCGGAGGCGCCGCACCGGGTGACACGGCTGGACCCGCGCCGGCCGAGTTCCGGCGGGACGGTGACGTGTGGCGTCTGGCGTTCGCCGGTCAGGTGGTGCACCTTCCGGACGCCAAGGGCCTACGCGACCTCCATGAACTGCTGAACCACCCGGGCGACGACATCGCGGCGGTGGTCCTGCTCGACCCGACGGCCGGCCCTGAACTGCTGGCGGCACGCCGGATGGGCGGTGACCCGGTGCTCGACGACGAGGCCAAAGCTCGCTACAAACGCCGGCTGAGTGAGCTGGACGAGGCGATCGATCGGGTCGCCCACCGGGGCGACCAGGCCAAGCTGGCCACCCTCGACGCCGAGCGCCGCGCCCTGATCGATGAGCTCCGAGCCGCAGCCGGCCTCGGCGGACGCACCCGCCGCCTGGGCGACGAGGCCGAGCGCGCGCGCAAGACAGTGACCGCCCGAATCCGCGACACGCTACGCAAGATTGACGAACGACACCCGGCCTTGGCCGCCCACCTCCGCGAAGCGGTCTCGACGGGAGCCACCTGCCGCTACGCGCCAAACACCACGACAACCTGGCGCCTATAACGCCGACTCGCGCCGCGTCGGGCCACGTCGGCTCGGGCCGCGACGGGGTCGTGAGGGTTCGGGTCGTGTCGGGCCTGGCCTGGCTGGTCCGCGCCTGGCTGGTCCGGGCCGTGCCGCGCCGTGCCTGAGTGGGCTGTGCCGGGTCGGGCTGCGACGGACCGGGAGGGTCTGGGCAACGCGTGGCTGGGCCGGTCCGCGCCGCGCCGATCCGCGCCGCGCCGGTCCGCGCCGCGCCGGTCCGCGCCGCGCCGGTCCGCGCCGCGCCGGTCCGCGCCGCGCCGGTCCGCGCCGCGCCGGTCCGCGCCGCGCCGCGCCGGGCCGGGCCGGGCCTGACCGCGCCAGGCCGCGATGGGCCGGGCGGGCTGTGCGCGCCGTGCCGGGCTGCGGGGGACCGGGAGGGTCTGGGCAGCGCGTGGCTGGGGCGTGCCAGGCCGAGCCGCGCCGGGCCGGGACGGGCCGGGCCGCGATGGGCCGGGCGGGCTGTGCCGCGTCGTGCCGGGCTGCGGGGGACCGGGAGGGTCTGGGCAGCGCGTGGCTGGGGCGTGCCAGGCCGAGCCGCGCCAGGCCGGACCGCGCCGCGCCGCAACGCGCCGGGCTGGGCTGCGCCGGACCGCGCCGCGCCGGCCGGACCCCCAGGCCGCGCCGCGCCGCAACGCGCCGGGCTGGGCTGCGCCGGACCGCGCCGGGCCGGCCGGACCCCCAGGCCGCGCTGCGCCGGCTGTGCCGCGCCGTTCTGCGTAGGGCCGCCTCGCGTAGCGCGAGTCAGGGGCGGTCGCATTGGGCAGCGCCGCCGCTGGGGCGTGCAGGCGGGGCCGTTGGCTGCCTGAGAGGCCCGTGGCAAACCGAAGGCGGCCCCGCGCCGGAGAGCGCGGGGCCGCCGTTGATGAACCGGATCAGCGTCGGTTGTAGCGGTACATCGTCAGGAAGCCGAACACCGCCACGAAGCCCGCGCTCCACGCGAACGTCCACATGATGCTCGACGCGTCGGGCGAGCCGGCCATCACCGAGCGGATGGCATCGACAAGATGCGTGATCGGGTTGACCTTGACGAAGGCCTGTAGCCAGCCCGGCATCGTCGACGGCTCTACGAAGACGTTGCTCAGGAAGGTCAGCGGGAACAGGACCAGCATGCTGACGCCCATCACGGACTTCTCGCTGCGTAGGACCAGGCCGAACATCGTCCAGATCCACGAGAACGCGAACGAGAAGACGACCAGCAAGCCGATGCCGGCGGCTACGCCAAGCACCCCGCCCGACGGGCGGAAGCCCAGGATCAGGCCCACGCCCAGGATGACCAGGGCCGCCAGGATGTAGCGGAGGACGTCGCCGAAGATCATGCCTACCAGGGCTGATGGGCGCCACACCGGCAACGTGCGGAAGCGGTCGAAGACCCCTTTTTCGATGTCTGTGTTCAGGCCGATGCCCGTGTACATCGTGATCATCACGACGCTGGTGACCATGATGCCCGGCAGGAAGAACTGCAGGTAGGCGTCCGTGCTGCCGGCGATCGCTCCGCCGAACAGGTACGTGAACATCAGGGTCATGATGATCGGGAAGGCGGTGACGTCGAAGAGCTGCTCGGGTACGTGCTTGATCTTCAGCATCGCCCGCCAGCCGAACGTCACCGACGCCGACCAGGCGCTTGGCCTTGGCGGTCGGGCACCGGGCGCGAGGACCGCGCCTAGGGTCTCCGGGGACGGTACGAAGACGGTCTGCAGGTCGGTCGAAGTGGCGGCAGTGCTCATCGGACAGACTCCAGCTGCGAAGAACCAGTAGGGGCGGCGGTCAGGGCCAGGAACACCTCGTCCAGGCTGGGCTGGCCGAGCGAGAAGTCGTCGACGACGATGCCGGCGGCGGCTAGCTCCGACAGCGCCCGGGCGGCCTGGGTGCTTGCCTCGAAGTCCGAGCCGTCGACCCGGGCCGACAGCGACACCGGATCGGCCTCCGGCTCGACCGTCGTGCCGAGCGCCCGGGCCAGCACCTCCAGCGCCTTCGGGCGGGTCGCCGCGTCGCGCAGTCGGACGTGGACGGTGCCCGAGCCGATCGAGGACTTGAGCTCGCCCGGTGTGCCCTCGGCGATCACCTTGCCGTGGTCGATCACCGCGATCCGGCCGGCCAGGCGGTCGGCCTCGTCGAGATACTGCGTGGTCAACAGGACCGTCGTGCCGTGCGCGACGACGGACCGGATGATCTCCCAGACCTGGCTGCGGCTACGCGGGTCCAGGCCCGTCGTCGGCTCGTCGAGGAACAGCAACTCGGGCGTGTTGAGGATGCTCGCCGCGATGTCGATCCGGCGCCGCATGCCGCCCGAGTACTTCTTGACCTGGCGGTCGCTGGCGTCGGTCAGCCCGAACGCCGCCAGCAGCTCCTCGGCCCGGGCCTTCGCGGCCGGCTTGCGATGGCCGAGCAGGCGGGCCAGCAGGATCAGGTTCTCCAGGCCGGACAGGTCCTCGTCGACCGACGCGTACTGGCCGGTCATGCTGACCTTCGACCGCACGGCGTTGGCCTCGCGCACCACGTCGTGCCCGAACACCCGGGCGGAGCCTCCGTCGGGGCGCGTCAGGGTGGCCAGCACCCGGACGGCCGTGGTCTTGCCCGCGCCGTTCGGGCCGAGCAGGCCGTAGACGCTGCCAGCGGGCACGGACAGGTCGATGCCGTCGAGCGCGCGGGTCGAGCCGAACGTCTTCACCAACCCCGCAGCCTCGATCGCGGGGCCGGTTGGGCGGTCACTCATGATGGTTCCCTCCAAAGAAAACAGATCAAGAGACATAGGGGTGTGCGGCGCGGCCGGACCGCAGCGTGCGGCCCCACCACAAGAGCTGATCGAGCAGAACCTGTGCGGCCTGTACGGGGGAGTCGCCGGCCAGGAAGGCCTCCAGGTCGTCCCCGCCGTCCAGCAGGTCGACGCCGACCCAGTCGCGGACGCAGGCTGCGTGCAGGGCGGTGAAGACCGTGCGGAGCTGGTCGACCGCGTGCTGCCCGGCGGAGCGGCAGCCGTACGAGACGAAGCCGACCGGTTTCGCGTGCCACTCGTCGTACGCGAAGTCGATCGCCTGCTTGAGCGAGGCGGGAAAGCTGTGGTTGTACTCGGGCGTCACCACGACGAACGCGTCGGCGTCGTCGATCTCGGCGGCGAAAGCCGACATCTGCGGCGTCGTCCGGGCGGGGTAGCCGGCGGGGAAGCTGAACGAAGCGAGGTCCACGACCGCCACAGCGAGCGAGGCGCGCCCGGCGGCCTGGGCGGCGAACCACCGTGCGATCCGGTCGCCGACCCGCCCTTCGCGAGTGCTCCCGATGATCACCGCAACTCGCAGCGGCTCGTCGGTCATGGTGACCACCTCCCCTCTCACCAGGGAGGCGCGAGACGGCCCGCTAGACGAGAACTAGCGGCGCGCGCGGCGGCCGCGGGCCAGCTCGGTCTCCAGCGCGTCCAGCCGTTGGGTCCAGAACCGGCGGTAACGCTCCAACCAGGCATCCACCTCTTGCAACGGGGTGGCGTCGACCGCGTAGAGGCGCCGGGTGCCGGCCGCGCGGACGGTGGTGAGGCCGTTGTCGCGGAGCACCCGAAGGTGTTGCGAGACGGCCGGTTGCGAGATGCCGAACTCCTCCTGCACGACCGCGCCGATCTCGCCGGCCGCGAGCTCGCCGTCGGCCAGCAACTCCAGGATCCGCCGCCGGACCGGATCACCCAGGACGTCGAACGCGTGCACGTCTCGACTGTCTAGCAGCCGGTTATATAAGTCAAGCCTAAAGCTCGGAAACCCGCCCGGCTGCCACCGCGAGGCGGCGGTTGACGTGGACCGCTTCGAGCATGCGGCGGTCGTGGGTGACCAGCAGGAGCGTGCCCGGGTAGCCGTCGAGGGCCGACTCGAGCTGCTCGATCGCCGGCAGGTCGAGGTGGTTGGTCGGCTCGTCGAGCACCAGCAGGTTGACCCCGCGGGCCTGGAGCAGGGCCAATCCCGCCCGGGTACGTTCGCCCGGCGACAGCGTGACCGCCGGCCGCAGCACGTGGTCGCTGCGCAGGCCGAACTTGGCCAGCAGGGTGCGCGACTCCTCCGGAGCCATCCCGGGCGTGGCCGCGCGGAACGCGTCGACCAGCGGCTCGTCGCCGACGAAGGCACCGCGGGCCTGGTCGACCTCGCCGACCACGACGCCCGGGCCGAGGTGGGCGTCGCCGGCGTCCAGGGTCAAACGGCCGAGCAGCGCGGCCAGCAGCGTCGACTTGCCCGAGCCGTTGGGTCCGGTGATCGCGACCCGGTCGGCCCAGTCGATCTGCAGGTCGACGGGACCGAGCGTGAACGAGCCACGGTGGACGGTGGCGCCGCGCAAGGTGGCCACGACCGCGCCGGCCCGGGGCGCGGCGGCGATGGTCATCCGGAGCTCCCACTCCTTGCGGGGCTCCTCGACCACCTCCAGGCGCTCGATCAGGCGCTCGGTCTGCCGCGCCTTGGCGGCCTGCTTCTCGGTGGACTCGGCGCGGAACTTGCGGCCGATCTTGTCGTTGTCCTTGGCCTTGCGCCGGGCGTTGCGGACGCCGTTCTCCATCCAGCCGCGCTGGGTGCGCGCCCGCGCCTCCAGGTTGGCCTTCGTCTGCGCGTAGTCCTCGTAGTCGTCCCGGGCGTGCTGGCGGGCCACCGCGCGCTCGTCCAGATAGGACTGGTAGCCACCGCCGAAGTGGTTGACCTGCTGCTGGTGCAGGTCGAGCTCGAGCACGCTGGTCACCGTGCGGGCGAGGAACTCGCGGTCGTGGCTGACCAGCACGGTGCCGGCGCGCAGGCCGGTGACGAACTCCTCCAGCCGGGCCAGGCCCGCCAGGTCGAGGTCGTTGGTCGGCTCGTCGAGCAGGAAGATGTCGTAGCGGCTGAGCAGCAGCGACGCGAGGCCCGCCCGGGCCGCCTGGCCGCCGGAGAGCGCCGTCATCGGCAGCTCGGCGGAGAAGCCGAGATCGATCTCGTCGAGTCGCTCGTCGAGGTCGGCGCCACCGAGCGCGAGCCAACGCTCCAGAGCGATCGTGTACGCGTCGTCGGCGCCCGCCCGCCCCTCGGTGAGCGCCTCCGTGGCCGCGTCCAGCGTCGCCTGCGCGATCGCCACCCCGGTGCGGCGGGCCAGGAACGCCCGGACCGTCTCGCCCGGCCGCCGGTCGGGCTCCTGCGGGAGATAGCCGACGGTCGCGGTGGGTGGGTTGAGCGCGATCGTGCCCTGCTCGGCGGGGATCAGCCCGGCCAGCGTGCGCAGCAGGGTCGATTTGCCCGCGCCGTTGGGTCCGACCAGGCCGATCACGTCACCCGGGGCGACGACGAGCGAAAGGTCGGAGAAGAGGGCCTTGTCACCGTGGCCGGCGGCGAGGTCTTTGGCGATCAGCGTGGTCATGGCCAGAAAAGGGTATCCAACCCATCGTCGATCTTGGGCACCGTTTAGTGCGACCGCCCCAGGACCGGCAGACTGAGCGGGTGGTGACGACGTTGGCCATCGACTGTGGGGGCGGTGGGATCAAGGCCTCGGTGCTCGACGAGGCGGGCACGATGCGGGCCCGGCCGTTGCGCGTGCCGACGCCGTACCCCCTGCCCACCTCGCTCTTCGTGAAGACCTTGATCGACCTGGCCGCCCGGCTGCCCACGGCGGACCGGGTCACGGTGGGCATGCCCGGCATGATCCGGCACGGCGTGGTCGTGGCGACCCCGCACTATGTGACCAGATCGGGCCCGCGTACGAAGATCGACCCCGACCTGGTCACCGACTGGACCGGGTTCGACGCGCAGGCGGGGCTGGCCGAGGCGTTCGGCACGCCGGTGCTGGTGCTCAACGACGCCGAGGTGCATGGTGCGGGTGTGGTCGCCGGTGCCGGTCTGGAGCTCGTGATAACGCTCGGCACCGGGCTCGGCTGCGCCCTCTTCGACGGCGGGATGCTCGCGCCGCACCTGGAATTCTCGCAGGCGCCGGTGCGTTGGGGCATGAGTTACGACACGTACATCGGTGAGCACGAGCGCCGCCGGCTCGGCGACGCGTTCTGGTCCCGGCGGGTCCGCACGGTGGTCGACGGCCTGCGGCCCGTGTTTCTCTGGGACCGGCTCTACCTGGGAGGCGGCAACTCCCGGTTGCTTCGGCCGGAGCAGCTGACCCGGATGGGTGACGACGTGGTCGTGGTGCCGAACACCGCCGGCATCCTCGGTGGTGTGCGGGCGTGGTCGCTGCGGCGACCCTGAGAGAGGTGGAGGTGGCAATGGATCTCCTGGAGGAGTACCGCCGGGCGACCCTGTTCTTCGAAGCCGGTGACCCGACGGAGGCGGTGCGGCTGCTCGAGCCGATCGTCGCGGTGGAGCCCGACAACGCGTCGGTGCGCCAGTTGCTGGCCCGCGCCTACTTCCAGACGGCCCAGCTCGGCCGCGCGGAGGAGCAGTTGCGGGCGCTGGTCGACCGGGACCCGAGCGACCACTACGCCCATCACGTGCTCGGTCGCACGTTGGAGCGCCAGGGCCGCACGTCCGAGGCCCTGACCCATCTGCGGATCGCTGCGGCGATGCACGCCGAGCACCCCGACTACGCGCAGGCGCTGGTGCGGGTCGAGTCGAAGGTCAAACCCCGGTGAAGCTGAAACTGGACCTGCACGACATCTACAACCGCGGCCACGACATCGATCGGGCGCTGCGCGGGATCATCGACGAGGCGGTGGCCAAGAAGGCCACCCTCGTCGAGATCATCCCCGGCAAGGGCTCCGGCGCGCTCAAGAAGAAGGTCCTGCGGTTCCTGGACCAGAAGGACGTCAAGCAGCTCTACCACCGGGTCGAGAAGGACTCGAAGAACTTCGGGCGCCTGTTCGTGCACTTCCGGCATAAATAAGGAAATCTCCACATTCGCGTCCTGAATCGGGCACGATCGCACCTGGGTGCGTCTCATGTCTGATTCGGGGGAACGGGATGAGGGGACGATCGCTGCGCGCGGTTCTGGCGGCGGTGCTGGGTTCCGGGCTGGGCGTCGCCGCGCCGACGATCGCCAGCGCCGAGATGTACGTCAACGTACTTCCGCTGAGCGTGCCCGCGACGGCCGCCCAGGTCGGCAACCAGAGATGCGTGCCGGAACTGGGCGGAGGCCCGTACGCGGACCGCGATGTCTGGATCTTCGATCTTCCTGGCGACCGGTCCGGTGACTTCGTCTCGGTCACCGGGACCTTCACGACGCTGGACGAGCGCGAGGTGATCCGCGAGGCGCCGAGCGCCGACGGTGCGGTCGAGAGCGGCCAGGCCTGGATCGCGGTCGAGCGTGGCTCGCGGCTGACGGGCGGGATGGCCGCCATCACGGGTGCGGCCCGCGAGTTCACCATCGCGCACACCTGCCCGGCCGCGGCCGTCGGTCCCTTGATCGAGCCGGCCACGTTCCGACCACCGAAGCCGACGCCGAGCGTGACGCCGACACCCACGCCCACGGCGACCCCGACTCCCACGGCGACACCCAAGCCGACACCGACCGCCCAGCTTCCGCACGGCTCGGTCGACCTGGTCGAGCCGGACGCGGACCCGGCGCCGGTCGTTCCGCAGGCCCCCGCGGCGGGCGGCGTCATCGACACCAGCGTGGCCAGCGACGGTTCCGTGCCCGGCACAGTCCCGAACGACGGCCCGCCGAACAGCGGAGGCCCCTACGTCGACGGCACCGTTCTCGACAACGGCCCGTACGGGCACGACGGCGGAGCCGTCCCGAACGACCCCTTCACGGACCCCGGAGCCGTCCTCGGCGACGGCGGCGGCTACAGCGACGGCGGCGGCTACAGCGACGGCGGCGGCTACAGCGGCGACAGCGGGGGCGACAACGGCCTCGGCGACAGCGGCTCGGCCGCCGACCCCACCCCCGCCCCCGTCCTCAACTCGCAGATCTCGCCGACGACCGGCCTCAACTACAGCGGCTTCGGCTCCAGCACCACGGCCGACATCGAGAACCTGCCGAAGGCGCGGTCCTCGATCGAGCCCGCCGTGGTCGCCAGCGACGACCCGGAGGCCGTCACCCTGCGGTCGGAGGACGGCACGCTCGCCACGCGCGGCACCGTCCTCGGCCTGACCGCGACCGGAGTCCTCTTCGTCCTGGCGGGCCTGGCGGTGACCATGTTCCGCCGCCGCAGCCGCGTGATCGGCCGTCACCGCGCGGCCTGACCATCTCGCCCCAGGCCCCGACGTCGGTCACCCGCCGCCGGGGCCCGCCGCCGAATCAGAAGGTGTACGTCTTCGCGACCAGCACGAACTCCGAGCTGTGGCTGCCCATGACGCCCACGCCCGGTGGGCGGGGACGGAAGCCCGGCAGGTTCTCGAGCCCGTCGCTCCCGTCCTCGACCCGGAGGCGGATCGGACCGCTGCCGGTCGGCTTCAGGACCAGTTCCACCTCGAAGCCGTCCGCCGGCGGTGCGTGGAAGATCAGGCCGAACGACCACGGCCCGGACGCGTCCACCGGCACCGGGAAGCCGCCGACGCTGGCCTTCTCCACGGCCGCGCTCGCACCGTCGACGTGCAGCGCGGCCAGCCGGACCGGCCGCTGCGGCACGACCTTGAGGCGGAGCGTCCGGCTGCCGCCCGAGCCGGAGCCGGAGTCGGAGTCGGAAACCACGGTCACGGAAGCCGCCGGCAGGCTCGCCGCCTGTGCCGGCCCGGTCAGCACCTCCTCCCCGCCGATCTCGGGAAAGACCGCCGCGAGGTCCTCTTTGGCCGACACGTAGCCTGCCGTCCACGGCTGCGGCGACGACTCGTAGCTGACCCACTTGGCCTGGCCGTTGTCGGTGTCCAGGGCGTACATGAGGTGGGTCGGCACCGGGTGGGCCGGGTCGAAGCGGTCGACCGCGAACGCGGTGCCGCCGAGCGCCAGCGTGGCCACCAGCGCCAGCCCGGGGACGCCCAGCCCAATCCGGCGGGCCCGCAGCGCGGTCATTCCCCGCTGGCCGCCGGCCGCCGGCAACAGCAGGTCGAGCACCGGCAGCGCGGCCAGGCCCAGCAGCGTCGCGAACAGCGCGCCCACCCCGCCCATCGCCATGCCGAGCGCCGGGAAGAGCAGCACCACGGTCGGCGCGAGGATGACGACGCCGACCGCGGCGGCCACCGTCAGCGGGACCACCGTCCAGGAGTCGCGCAGCCGCAGGGCCACCAGGCCGCCGAGCGCGCCGGCCAGCGCGGGCAGGGCGGCCAGGTAGGAGCCACCAGGCGTGACCGCGGCCAGCACGAGGCCGAGCACCGCCAACCAGCCGAACCCACCGACCGCCAGCGCGGCGGGCCCGAACCGGCGGCGCAGCAGCGCGTACCACGTGAACAGCACGGTCGTCGCGAGCAGCACGACGGCGAGCCGCCAGAGCATCGGCCGGTACGGGTCGAGCAGCGACACGTACCCGGGTCGTAGCGCGGTGACCAGCGTCCAGAGCAGTTGGGCGGCCAGCGGCGCCGCGATGATCGGCACGAGGGCCAGCCCGAAGCCGGCCGCGATCCGGCCCCACGACGCGCGGCCGGTGCGCACCGTGACCACCGCGAGGGCGACCACCAGCAGCAGCGCGAGCGCGGCCAGCGGCCAGGTCAGCCAGCCGGGATAGACGAGCAGCGTGCCGGGCACGGGGAAGTAGGTGGCGTCGCCGCTGGCCCGCAAAGAGCCCAGGTCGGTGGCGCCGAACGCGCGTACCAGCCCGAGCGCGTTGTCGCCGTGTTGTTGCAGTGTGCGCCGGTCGACGGACGAAGGGGTGTCCAGCGGCGTGTGGTAGAGCGCGCCACCGTCGATGTAGGCCGAGTTGAGGCCGACGAAGTCGTTGCCGAGGAACGCGGTGAAGTCGGTGTCGTTCGGCAGCAGCCGGTAGACCTCGACCGCGAACGAGGTGCCGACCGGGTGCGGCGCCGACTTGGCGAACACGTCGACGAGTTTCGCGTTGTCGCGGGAGGTCTCGAACATGATCACCGGACCGGTGCTGCCACGCGCCTCCAGGTTGAGCGCGACCCCGCCGTCCTTGGCCAGCGGATGGTTCGCGGCGAACGCGAGCGCGCCGCACAGGCACGCCTCCTCGGCGTCGGTCAGCACGAACACCACGTTGTTGCGGAGCGGGCCGGCCTGGGTCAGTGCGCGGGCCACCTCGACGACCGACGAAGTGCCGGCTCCGTCGTCGTTGCCGCCCGGACCGACCTGCACGGAGTCGTAGTGCGCGACCAGGAACACCGTGCCCGTCGGGGCGGTGCCGGGCAGTTCCGCGACCACGTTGCGGACGTGGGCGACGGCCGCCGCGCCGGAGCTGCCGCTGAGGTCGCCGGCCTCGCCGCCGATGGTGTCCTGCACCGACGTACGGAGTCCGAAACCCGACAGCGTACGCACGAGATAGTCACGCACAGTGTCGTTGGCGGCGCTCCCCGCGACGTGCGTACGGGCCGCGACGGTGTCGATGTGGGCGGCCGCCCGCCCGGCGCTGAACTCGCTCGCGGGTGCCGAGGCCGGCTTCGGCGCGGGCGGCCGGATGTCGAGCAACGAGACGACCCCGATCGCGCCGAGCACCACGGCGGCGACCAGGGCCGTCAGCGCGCGTCGTGGGGGACGGGCCAGCGCCCGGTCGGCGGGCTTCCGGGCCGTGGTCGACGGGTCCTGAACGTCAGCGGACACCCACGTCTCCTTCGCGCAAAGTGAGAACACCTTAGATCCGCTGCGTGGACCCCGGGCGGGTCCGCCTGGCACGGTGGGTGCACGGTGCCATACGGTTGCACACCGCAGGGTCAGTTGAGTGGCGACAACGATCTAGCCGAGAGGGGGGTGACGTGACCCAACGCCGAGTGGCAACCGTCGCGGTGCCACCCCAGCCTGGCCAGCGGACGTCCGCTGCCGCGCGGCTGCGCGTGCTGCTCGTCGAAGACGACGACGCCGACGCGTTCCTGGTCAGCGAGCTGCTCGACGAGGCCGATGCCGCCGTGGACCTGGTCAACGCGAAGAGCCTCGCCGACGCCCGCCCGCTGATGGCCGGCGCCGACTGCGTGCTGCTCGACCTCGGCCTGCCCGACGCGCAGGGGCTCGACGGGCTCCGCCAGGTGCTCGCGCAGTCCGGTGGTGCCGCGGTCTGCGTGCTCACCGGCCGCCAGGACGAGCACCTCGGCGTGGTCGCGGTCGCCGAAGGAGCTCAGGACTACCTGGTCAAGGGTCAGGTCGACGGCGTGCTGCTGACCCGCGCGCTGCGCTACGCGGTCGAGCGCAAGCGGGCCGACGACGACGCGCTGCGGCTGCGCGAGGTCGAGCTGCGCCAGGCCGAGTCGGCCCGGCTGGAACGCGGCCTGCTGCCGCGCCCGCTGATGGAGACCGACCGGATTCGGGTGCACCCCTTCTATCGGCCCGGCCGCCACGCGGCGTTGATCGGCGGCGACTTCTACGACGTCGTGCAGAGCACCCCCGACCGGGTCGACCTGATCGTGGGCGACGTCTGCGGACACGGCGCCGACGAGGCCGCGCTCGGCGTGATGCTCCGGGTCGCCTGGCGCGCGCTGGTGCTGGCCCGGGTGCCCGACGACGCCGTACTGCCGGCGCTGGAGCAGGTGCTGATCAGCGAGCGCCGGCTGCCGGAGACGTTCACGACGGTCGCGACCGTCCGCATCGACCTCGCGGCCAACCGGGCGACGGTGCGCCTCGCCGGTCACCCCACGCCGTTGCTGCTGAGCAACGGCCGGGTCGCTCCCGTACCGGCGCCCAACGGGCTTCTGCTCGGTGTCGCTCCGCGTCCGCCCCGCGTCTACGACCTGGAGTTCGACAGCGATGACTGGTCCCTGCTGATGTACACCGACGGCCTCATCGAGGGGCGGGTGGGCGCGGGTGACGATCGGCTCGACGTGCCGGGCTTGGTCGAGCTCGTCGAAGCCGGCCGGGACGTGCCGCTCGCCGACCTGCCCGGCTGGCTGGTCGGTCGCGCCGAGGACGGCAACGGCGGCCCGCTCGCCGACGACGTGGCGATGCTGCTGGTGACCTCGGGTGGTGGCCGATGAGAACGTGGACCCTGCGGCGCCGGTTGGTGACGCTGACGACGCTGGTCGGCGTCGTGCTCGTGCTGATCGCGGTGGTCGCCGCCACGGTCGCCGCGCAGAACCGCAACCACCTCGACACCCTGCTCGACAAGACCGGCCCGCTGCGGACCAGCGCGCAGGGCCTGCAGACCGCGTTGCTCAACCAGGAGACGGGCATTCGCGGGTACGCCGTCAGCGGCGACCGCAGCGACCTGGACCCCTACACGGAGGGGGTCGCCGCCGAGCAGCGCCTGGTGGCGGTCATGCGCCCGCTGCTCGACGACGAGCCGGACATCGCACACCAGCTCGACCGGATCGAGGAGCAGGCCGCCGCGTGGCGGTCCAGCGTCGCCGAGCCGGTGGTGGCCGCCCCCGACGTGGCGACCGCCCGCACCTTCATCACCGACCAGGCCCGGCTGCGGTTCGACGAGATGCGCGCCTCGCTCGACGAGTTGCAGCAGCAGCTGCTCGAGCTTCGCGACACCGTGGCCGACAAGGCCCGGAACACCGGCAACACGCTGGTGTTCCTGCTGGTGGTCGCGGCGGCCGTGATCATCGTGGCCGGCGTCGCGCTGCTGCTGTCGCTCAACCGGGTGGTGATCGGCCCGGTCACCGACCTCGCCGACCAGGTACGCGACGTGCGCGCCGGCGACTACCAGCGAAAGATCACCGGGATCGGCCCGCCCGAGCTGAGCCGGCTCGGGGCCGACATCGACGCGATGCGCGAGAAGATCGCCGCGGACCTGAACGAGGTCGGCGCGGCCCGCGAGCGCATCGAGTGGGTCAACGGCCAGCTCCAGCGCCAGGCCGAGGAGCTGATCCGGTCCAACCGCGACCTGGAGCAGTTCGCCTACGTCGCGTCGCACGACCTGCAGGAGCCGCTGCGCAAGGTGGCCAGCTTCTGCCAACTCCTGCAGCGCCGCTACGCCGGCCAGCTCGACGAGCGCGCCGACCAGTACATCGCGTTCGCGGTCGACGGCGCCCAGCGGATGCAGCGCCTGATCAACGACCTGTTAGCGTTCTCGCGGATCGGCCGGGTCACCGCCGGCTTCACCGAGATCGACCTCGACCGCGTGATGGCCCAGGTGAGCAGCCAGACCGAGGCGGCCCGCGAGTACGCCGACGGCGAGCTCGTCTTCCATGACCTGCCGACCGTGCTCGGCGAAGAGGCGCTGCTGACCAACCTGCTGAGCAACCTGGTCAGCAACTCGATCAAGTTCCGCCGCCCGGGGGTGCCACCCCGGGTCGAGGTCTCCGCGCGCCGCGTCGGCGAGGAGTGGGAGATCAGCTGCGCCGACAACGGCATCGGCGTGGAGCCCGAGTTCGCCGACAAGATCTTCGTGATCTTCCAGCGGCTGCACTCGAAGGACGCGTACCCGGGCACCGGCATCGGGCTGGCCATCGCCAAGAAGATCGTCGAGTACCACGGCGGCCGGATCTGGGTCGACGCCGAGGCGACCGAGGGCACGATCATCCGGTTCACCCTGCCGGTCATGGCCGAGGCTCCGGCCGACGACGAACCCACCCACGACGACACGACGACCGGCGTAAAGGAAGTGGCGGCATGACCGCACCTGCGGATGGCAAGAGCCCGATCGAGGTGCTTCTCGTCGAGGACGACCCTGGTGACGTGCTGATGACGCAGGAGGCGTTCGAGGAGCACAAGCTGCGCAACCGGCTCACCGTCGTGTCCGACGGCGCCGAAGCGCTGGCCTACCTGCGCCGCGAGGGCCAGTACGCGGACGCGGTCGCCCCCGACCTGATCCTGCTGGACCTCAACCTGCCGCGGCGGGACGGTCGCGAGGTCCTCGAGGAGATCAAGAAGGACGACGAGCTCTGCCGGATCCCCGTCGTGGTGCTGACGACGTCCGCCGCCGACGAGGACATCCTGCGCAGCTACCAACTGCACGCCAACGCGTACGTCACCAAGCCGGTGGATTTCGAACGCTTCATCTCGGTCGTACGCCAGATTGACGAGTTCTTCGTCAGTGTGGTCAAGCTCCCCCCACGCAACTAGGAAAAACGTGATCGACGCACAACTCGGCAGCCAGGTCGGCGCGCTGCTGCGGCACACCGCCGCGACCGTCGTCCTACCCTCCTACCAGCACCTCCAGGCTTCGGAGATCAGCGAGAAGGGCCCGGGCGACCTGGTCACGGTCGCTGACCAGCGCTCGGAGGAAGCCCTCACCGCCGGCCTGCGCGACCTGTTGCCCGGGTCCGTCGTCGTCGGAGAGGAGGCGTACGCCGCCGACAAGTCGGTGCTCGCCCGCATCGGCGGCCCGGAGCCGACGTGGATCGTCGACCCGATCGACGGCACCGCCAACTACGCCGCAGGCAAGGGGCCGTTCTGCCTGATGGTCGCGTTGGTCGACGCCAAGGGCCTGGCCGGGGCCTGGATCTACGACCCGATCGACGACCTGATGGGGTACGCCGTCGCCGGCGGCGGTGCCTTCCTCGACGACGTGCGGGTCGAGCCGGCCGCACCGCTCCCCGCCGAGCGGCTGCGTGGTGTCGCCGCGGCCACGTACTACCCGGCGAACCTGCGGGCTCGGGTGGCGGGCGGCGCCGACCGGCTCGGCGAGGTCACCAACGGCCAGCGCTGCGCCGGCCGGGAATACCTCGACCTGGTCGGGGGCAGGCAGCAGTTCGCGATGTCCTGGCGCACCTGGCCGTGGGACCACGCGCCGGGCGCCCTGCTGGTGCGCGAGGCGGGCGGCGTCGTCCGCCGGCTCGACGGCGCGGAGTACGTCGTCGCGGCCGACCCGGGTGAGGGCCTGCTCGCCGCCATCGACGACCAGACCTGGCAGACGGTGGCCGGCGCACTCGTTGCGTAACGGCGTTCACGACCGTCCGTGAGCAAGATTCGCGGGGGCGGCTCGCCCGGTCCGGATCGGGTACTCTGTCCGGCGGCCAGCGGGGGAACCATTGTGACGGAAGGGAATCCCAGTGCCTCGGACGGTTACGCGACGGCGGTGGAGTGTCCTGCTCGCCGCGCTGCTCGCGGCCGTGGTGGTCGCTACCGGTGCTCCAGTCACCGGCGCGTACGCCGCGCCGACCGCACCTAAGGAAAACGACGAGAAGAAGCTTCGCGACAACCTCGAGGCCGCGGCCAAGGGCCAGATCGAGGCGCAGCGGCTGCTCGACAACTCGAAGAAGCGGGCGTTCCGCCTCAACAAAGAGGTCAACGCGCTCGACACCCAGGTCGAGGTCATGCGGGGCCAGGTCGGCGTGATGGCCGTCGAGTCCTACCGCACCGGCCGGCTCACCACCCTCTCCGCGCTGCTCAACAGCGCGTCACCCGACGACTTCCTGGCCCGCGCCGGCAGCCTCGAGGTGATGGCCCAGCGCGACGCGGGTGCCCTGCGCGGCTACGCCGACGCGCACGAGGCGGCAACGCAGGCCAAGGCCCAGCTCGACGCCGAGATCCGCGAGCAGCAGAAGCAGGTCGCGACCCTCAAGAAGCGCAAGGAAGACGCCGAGCGCGCCCTGCGCAGCATCGGCGGTGGCGTGACCAGCGCCGGCTACATCAACCCGAACTCGCCCGCCGCCAAGCCCGCGCCCCGCAACTCGGACGGTTCCTGGCCGTCGGAGTCCTGCTCGATCGACGACCCCACGCCGGCCAGCGGGTGCATCACCCCGCGCACGCTCCACGCGTTGCGCGAGGCGCAGTCCGACGGGTTCAAGCGCTACACCTCGTGTCACCGTTCCGGTGGCGGTGGTGAGCACCCCAAGGGCCGGGCCTGCGACTTCTCCGCGGCGGCCGGCGGCTTCCAGGACAAGAGCGCGACCGGCGGCGACAAGACCTACGGCGACAACCTCGCGTCGTACTTCATCAAGAACGCGAACGCGCTCGGGGTGATGTACGTGATCTGGTATCGCAGGATCTGGATGCCCGGCACGGGGTGGAAGTCCTACAGCGGTGCCGGCAGTCCGGCGGCGGACCACACCAACCACGTGCACCTTTCCATGCTTTGATCCCCGTACCCTGACGCAATGGACCAGAGCACCGCAGCAGCGGTCGAAGCGCCCGAACGTCGTCCACTGCCCGGCGGTCTCGCCTCGTTCCTGGTGTTCCTGGCCAGCGGCGCCGTGCTCGTCCTGGAGACGGTCGCGCTGCGGTTGGTCGGGCCCTACCTCGGCGTGACGCTCCAGGTCACCAGCTCGGTGATCGGCGTGGCGCTGGCGGCGATCGCCTACGGTGCCTGGACCGGCGGCCGCATCGCCGACAAGCGCGACCCGCGCACGCTGCTGCCGGGCGTGCTGGTGCTCGCCGGCATCGCCACCGCGGTGACGCTGCCGGTGGTCCGCTACGCGGGTGAGGCGCTGCGCGGTGGCGCGGTCAGCGGCATCCTGCTGCTCACCGCGCTCGCCGTGTTCGTCCCCGCGTTCCTGCTCTCCGCGGTCACCCCGCTGGTGGTCAAGCTCCAGCTCGGCGACCTGCGCAACACCGGGCAGGTGGTCGGCAAGCTGTCCAGCGTGGGCACGCTCGGCGCGGTCACAGCCACGCTGGTCACCGGCTTCGTCCTGGTCGCCGCGCTGCCCACCTCGGTCATCCTGATCGGGCTGGCCGCCGCCCTCGGGGTAGCCGGGCTGAGCGTCGGCTGGTACCTGCGGCGCACCGAGCGGCTCGCGCTGGCCGGCACCGGCCGGGCCGGCGCGCTGCTGGCCGTGCTCGGGCTGGCCGGCGCCGGGCTCTCCGCGGCCGCGCCCACGCCCTGCGACATCGAGACCGCGTACCACTGCGCCGCGGTCGTGTCCGACCCCGCCCGCGACGGCGGCCGCACGCTCTTCCTCAACTCGGCCCGCCACTCGTTCGTCGACCTGGACGAACCCACCTACCTGGAGTTCGCGTACACCCGGTGGCTCGGCGCGGTGACCGGCGCGGTCAAACCCGGCACCGAGCGGATCGACGCGGTGCACCTCGGCGGGGGCGGCTTCACCATGCCGCGCTACGTCACCGCCACCCGGCCCGGTTCCACCAATGAGGTGTACGAGCTGGACGGCGCGCTGGTCTCGCTCGACGAGCGCGAGCTCGGGGTGCGCCAGGGCCCGGACCTGACGACGAAGGTGGGTGACGCCCGGATGCTGCTCGCGAAGCGGCCGACGGCCAGCGCCGACCTGGTGATCGGCGACGCGTTCGGCCACCTGGTCGTGCCCTGGCACCTGGCCACCCGCGAGATGGCGGCGGACGTGCGCCGGGTGGTCCGCCCCGACGGCATCTACGCGCAGAACGTCATCGACTATCCGCCGCTGCGCTTCATCAAGGCCGAGGTGGCGACCGTGCGGGCCGAGTTCCCGCACGTCGCGCTGATCGCGCCGACCCGGTCGCTGGCCGGCGAGCAGGGTTCCAACTTCGTCATCGTGGCCTCGCCCGCCCCGCTGCCGATGGACCAGCTCAGGACGCGGCTGACCGAGGACGACGACGGCGGCCAGACCACCATCGTCACCGGCGACGAACTGTCCGCGTTCGTGGGCGACGCGTCGCCGCTCACCGACGAGTACGCGCCGGTGGATCAGTTGCTGGCACCCAACGGCTGACGCATTTCAGGTTCGAACCGCGCCACACCGGGCAAGACATTCGTCATGAGCACGGTGGGTGGCCGCTATCGGCTGGTAGAGCGACTGGGCGCGGGCGGGATGTCCGTCGTCTGGCGCGGCTACGACGAGGTGCTGGGCCGCCAGGTCGCGGTGAAGGTGCTGGCGCCCTCGCTCGCGACCGACCCGGCGTTCCGCGAACGGATCCGCACCGAGGCGCAGGCCTCCGCGCGGCTGAGCCACCCGCACATCACCAACGTGTACGACTACGGCGAGTCCGGCGGTGTCCCGTACGTCGTGATGGAGGTCGTCGACGGTGTGCCGTTGGCCGCCTGCCGGACGCCGATGCCGTGGCGCGACGCGGTGGCGATCTGCGCCGAGGTCGCCTCGGCCCTGGCTGCCGCCCACGCGCGCGGGGTGGTGCACCGCGACGTCACGCCGGGCAACGTGCTGCTGACCGCTGCCGGCGTCAAGGTGCTCGACTTCGGCATCTCGGCCGTCGTCGGCGAGCAGGAGGTCGGGCCGGACGGCTCGCTGCTGGGAACGCCCGCCTACATCGCTCCCGAGCGCCTGGCCGGCGGGCAGGTCGCCGCGGCCGCCGACGTCTACGGGCTCGGCCTGCTGCTCTACCGGTGCCTGGCCGGGCGGTTGCCGTGGCCCGGCCGGTCGAGTGCCGAGCTGCTGAAGTCGCACCTGTACGCGGAGCCGTCGCCGCTGCCCGACATCGACGGCCTGCCGGCCGAGGTCGCCGAGCTGTGCCTGCGCTGTCTGGCCAAGTCGCCCGGCGAGCGGCCGACCAGCGCCGACGTGGTGGACGCGCTGGCCGAGGTCACCGGAGCGTTGCCGCGCCCCGTCTCGCCGGCGCCCGCCGGCGGTGGCACGGCAGGCAACACCACGATCCTGCCGCGAGGCGTCGTTCCCGCCGCCGGCATCGCTGGCCTCGCCAGGCCCGCCGACCTGCTGGTCGGTCGCCGCCGCCAGGTGCTGGTCACCGCCGCGGCCGTGGTCGCGCTCGGTGTCGGAGGTGCGGCGCTCGCGACGACGCGCGGCGGCGACGAGCCGGCCGGTGCCGCGACGACGACCGCTCTGGCCGCACCCGCGGCCGCACCGGAGAAGCCGGCCTGCGAGGTCCGCTACGCGCTCCGGCGTGACTCCGGCAAGGCCTTCGACGCGGACCTGACGGTCGTCAACGCCGGTCCCGTGGCCGTCACCGACTGGTCGTTGGCGTTCACCTTCCCCGGCGACCAGAAGCTGACCGGAGCCGGCTCGGCCACAGTGGAGCAGCAGGGGAGCGCCGTGGTGCTGCGATCGGCCGGTGGCTCGGGGGCGGTCCGGCTGACCGGCAGCTACGCGAAGTCCAACGCGTTCCCGGTTGAGTTCCGGCTCGACGGCGCGTTCTGCGAGCCGAAGCTGTCGACGGTGACCACGGCCAGCCCGCCGGCCACGCGCGAACCGGCGGCGAAGCAGCCGGTCGTGGCCAAGCCGAAGCCGAAGCCACCGAAGCCGCCGAAGAAGGACGACCCCAAAGGACCCGGTGGCGGCGGTCCAGGAAAGGGCAAGAGCGGCCCCGGCTAGGTCGTCGCGGCGAACTTCTGGACCTTGCCGACCGTGCCCGAGACGATCAGCGTCGCGTTCGCCGGGATGGCCATGTTCGGGGTGGCGAACTCGAACTCCCTGCCGGGCTCCTTCACGCCGACCACGGTGACGCCGTGGCGACCGCGTAGGCCGAGCTCGGCCAGGGTCTTGCCGATGGCCGCCTGCGGCACGCGGGTCTTGGCGATCGCGAAGTCGTCGTCGAACTCGATGAAGTCGATCATCCGGCTGGTGATCAGGTGGGCGACCCGGTCGCCCATCGCCGACTCGGGATAGATCACCTTGTGCGCGCCGACCGACGACAGGATCTTGCCGTGCTTCGCCGAGATCGCCTTGGCCCAGATGTGCGGCACGCCGATCTCGACCAGCGCCAGCACGGTCAGGATGCTCTGTTCCATGTGCGTGCCGATGCCGACCACCGCGTGGGTGAAGTCGGCGACGCCGAGCTGGCGCAGCGCCTCCTCGTCGGTCGAGTCGGCCTCGGCCACATGGGTCAGCCGCTCCGACCACTCCTGCACGAGCTTCGGGTCGTTGTCGATGCCGAGCACCTCGTGACCGATCTTCTGCAGCGACCCGGCGACCGCGCCGCCGAACCGTCCGAGCCCGATCACGACGACGTTGTCGTCGCCTCCCTTGTCAGCCAACGATGGGTCGCTCCTCCGCGTATCGGTACAGCCTGCGTCGGGTGTTCAGGGCGATGGCCGACCCTACCGCGATCGTCCCGACCCGGCCGATGAACATCAGCACGACCAGGATCAACTGAGCGGTCGTCGGCAGGCCCGGGGTGATCCCGGTGGACAGCCCGACCGTGGCGAAGGCCGACGTCACCTCGAACAGCGCCGCCTCGAACGATACGTTCGTCGTCGCCTCCAGGAGGGCGAACGTGCCGGTCGCGACCAGCCCGACACCGAGGAGCGCCACCGTGATCGCCTGGCGCTGGGTGGTCTCCGCGATCCGCCGCTTGCCGATCACCACGTCCGGCTCGCCGCGCAGCTCGGCCAGGATGACGTACCCCAGCAGGAAGAACGTGGTCAGTTTGATGCCACCGGCGGTGCTGGCACTGCCGCCGCCGATGAACATCAGCGCGGTCGACAGGGCCAGCGACTCGCTGTGGAAGCCACCCACGTCGACCGTGTTGAAGCCGCCGGACCGGGTCATCGTGTCCTGGAAGAAGGCGGCCAGCATCTTCTCGCCGACCCCGAGCGGGCCGAGCGTGGCGGGGTTGTCCCATTCCAGCCCGAGCAGCGAGACGAAGCCGAAGCAGAGCAGCCCGATGCCGCCCCAGACGGTCAGCCGGGTGTGGGTCGACCACGTCGACGGGCGGCCGATCTCGCGGAAGAGCTCGAACAGCACCGGGAAGCCGATGCTGCCGGCGATCACCCCGATGGTCAGCGGCAGGCAGATCCACGGGTCGTCGACGAAGCCGACCAGCGAGTCGCTGAACAGGGCGAAGCCCCCGTTGTTGAAGGCCTGCACCGCGTGGAACACGCCGTACCAGGCGGCCTTGCCTACCGAGTAGTCGTACCCCAGCCAGAACCTGCCACCGACGATCACCGCGATGACCGACTCGAAGCACGCCATGGTCAGCGCGATCCGGCCGAGCACTGTCTTCACGTCGCCGAGGCGGAGCGACGAGTCCTCGGCCTGGGCCATCAGCCGGCTGCGCAGCCCCAGCCGCTGCGACACCAGCAGCGCCAGCAGCGTGGCCATGGCCATGATGCCGAAGCCGCCGATCTGGGTCAGCACGGTCAGCAGCACCTGGCCGAAACCGGTCCAGTAGGTCGCCGTGTCCACGACCGCGAGGCCGGTGACGCAGACGGCCGAGGTCGCGGTGAACAGCGCCGTGACGAACGGTGTGCCGCCGGGCTCCATCCGCGCCGCCGGCAGCATCATCAGCAGCGTGCCGACGACGACCGCGCCGAGGAACGCCAACGGCACGATCCGGGCGGGGTGCTGCAGCGAGCGGCGCATCAGGCATTTCTTACCACGTTCACCGCGTGGCCAAGCCCCGGTCGCTGGACATCGATTGACTGCGGCGCATGCGACGACGTACCGCACTTTCCCTCACGCTGGCCGGCGCGGGTGCCCTCGCGGCACCGGCCGTCCTGCCCGCCGCCGCTGCCGCCAACGGGCGCCACGGCGATAAGCAGCCCCTGGTGATCGGCCACCGCGGCGCCAGCGGCTACCGGCCCGAGCACACGCTGGAGTCCTACCGCCTGGCCGTCCGGCAGGGTGCCGACTTCATCGAGCCCGACCTCGTGTCCACCAGGGACGGCCACCTGGTCGCCCGGCACGAGAACGAGATCTCCGGGACGACCGACGTGGCCGCCCACCCCGAGTTCGCGGGCCGCCGGACCACCAAGACGATCGACGGCCTCGCGGTCACGGGCTGGTTCACCGAGGACTTCACGCTGGCCGAGCTCAAGACGCTGCGGGCCAAGGAGCGGTTGCCGCTGGTGCGGGTCACCAACACCGCGTTCGACGGCAAGCTGGAGATTCCGACGCTGCAGGAGGTCATCGACCTCGCCGAGGCGGAGACCAGGCGGACCGGCCGGACGATCGGCATCTACCCGGAGACCAAGCACCCGACCTACTTCCAGTCGATCGGGCTCGCGCTGGAGGAGCCGCTGGTCCGCGTCCTGCGCGCCAACGGGCTGACCCGGAAGAGCTCGCCGGTGATCATCCAGTCGTTCGAGACCGCGAACCTGCGCGAGCTGGCCCGGATGACCGACGTGCGGCTGGCCCAGCTGCTCGACGCGGCCGGCAAGCCGTACGACTTCGTGGTCGCCGGTGACGCGCGCACCTACCAGGACCTGGTCTCGCCGGCGAACCTCAAGTGGATCTCGTCGTACGCGGACGGGATCGGCGCCAACAAGAACCTGCTGGTGCCCCGGGACGCGACGGGCAAGCTGCTCGCGCCGACCGCCGTGATCCGCGACGCGCACCGGGTCGGCCTGGACGTGCACGCCTGGACGTTCCGCGTGGAGAACCAGTTCCTGGCCGCCGACCACCGGATCGGCACCGACCCGAACGCCCGCGGTGACATCACGGCCGAGTACGAGCTGTTCTTCTCGCTCGGCCTGGACGGTGTCTTCAGCGACCAGCCCGACACGGCGGTAGCCGCCCGCGCCGCCCGCCCCGAGCGCTGAGCACTCGAAGGGCCCCTCGGCAACGTCGAGGGGCCCTTCCGTACATCTCCACGTCACATATATGGCCGCCGGCCACATGGTCGGGGTCACATTGATGCACCTAGCGTGTGTCGCCATGACGGTTAAGGCGATGCGGCGGGCGTTCGTCACCGCCGCCACAGTGATAGCGGTGGCTGCATCAGCCACGGCCTGCGGCAGCCCGCAGGAGACGGCGACCGGCGGCGGTGACGCCACCGCACCGGTCAAGGTCGGCATCGTGTACTCGCAGACGGGCGCGCTGGCGTCCTACGGCAAGCAGTACATCGAGGGCTTCAAGGCGGGGCTCGCGTACGCCACCGACGGCACCAACAAGGTCGGCGAGCGGGCGATCGAGGTGACCGAGGTCGACGACGCCGGTGACCCGGCCAAGGCGGTGTCCGCGGCGAAGGACCTGATCGGCAAGGGCACGAAGATCATTGCCGGGTCGACCGCGTCAGGCGTCGCACTCCAGGTCGCGCCGCTGGCCGCCCAGAACAAGGTGCTGTTCATCTCGGGCCCGGCCGCGACCGACGCGGTCACCGGGGTCAACAGGTACACGTTCCGCTCCGGCCGGCAGTCGTACCAGGATGTGATGACCGCCAAGTCGTTCATCGGCGACGCGGCTGGCAAGAAGGTCGTCGTGTTCGGCCAGGACAGCGCGTTCGGCAAGAGCAACGAGACCGCGGTGCAGGCGGTGCTCGGCGGCGCGGGCGCGACGGTGAGCAGCGTGCTCGCCCCGGTCAGCGCGACCGACTTCACGCCGTTCGCGAGCCAGCTCAAGACGGCCAAGCCGGACCTGCTGTTCGTCGCCTGGGCCGGCACCACCGCGCCGGCGATGTGGCAGACCCTCGACCAGCAGGGCATCCTCGCCTCGACGACGGTGGTCACCGGCCTGGACATCCGGGCCTCCTGGCCGACCTTCGGCGCGGCCGGCACCAAGATCTCGTTCCTGTCGCACTACTTCGACGGCGCCAGCGACAACGCGGCCGCGCAGGCGGCGAAGAAGGCGGTCGGCGGCACCCTCGACCTGTTCCACCCGGACGGCTTCACCGCCGCCCAGATGGTCGTTCGCGCGGTCCAGGAGGGCGGCGACGACGTCGACAAGATGATCACCGCGCTGGAGGGCTGGAGCTTCGACGGGGTCAAGGGCAAGACGACCGTCCGCGCCGAGGACCACGCCCTGCTCCAGCCGATGTACCAGGCGACCCTGACCGGCAGCGGCGACCAGCTCACCGCGAAGCTCGAGAAGGCGCTCACCCCCGAGGAGGTCGCCCCACCGGCGGCCGCGATGAAGGGCTGAGCGAGTTGGCCGTGCTCCGTACCCAGGGGCTGACCTGGCGGGTGGGCGAGGTAGCGATCGTCGACGGTGTCGACATCGCCCTCGCCCCCGGCGAGTTCCTGGGCGTCATCGGGCCCAACGGTGCCGGCAAGACCTCGTTGTTCAACCTGGTCAGCGGGCTGCGCAAGCCGACCTCGGGCACGGTCTGGCTGGGCGACGACGACGTCACCGCGTTGCCGCCACACCGCCGCGCGCGGCGCGGTCTCGGGCGGACGTTCCAGTCGTCGTCGGTCTTCTCGTCGCTGTCGGTACGGGAGAACGTCCGGCTCGCGGTCCAGGCGCACCAGGGCGGCTCGCTCGCCCTGTGGCGCCGGGCTTCGTCGTTCGCGGCGGTTGTCTCGGCGGCGGACCAGGCGCTCGACACGGTAGGCCTCGGCGGGCGCGGGGAGGCGCTGGCCGGCACGCTCGCGCACGGCGAGAAGCGCAAGCTGGAGATCGCGCTGCTGCTCGCGGGCGAGCCGACCGTGCTGTTGCTCGACGAGCCGATGGCCGGCGTCAGTGCCGAGGACGTGCCGGAGCTCGTAGCGGTGATCCGGGGCCTGACCCGGGGTGCGGAAACCACTGGGCGGTCGGTCCTCATGGTGGAGCACCACATGGACGTGATCCTGGACCTCGCCGACCGCATCGCGGTGATGCACCACGGCGCACTGCTCGCCTGTGACACCCCGGACGCCGTGATGGCGCACCGCGGGGTCCAGGAGGCTTATCTGGGCGAGGGACTATGAACCCGATCCTTACGGTCGACGACCTGAGCGTACGAATCGCCGGCCTGCACATCCTGCAGGGCGTCACCTTCACCGTCGCGCCGACCGGGGTGACCGCGCTGCTCGGCCGCAATGGCGTCGGCAAGACCACCACGCTGCGGGCGATCGTGGGCCTGACCCCGCGCGGAGCGGAGGTGTCCGGGGCGATTCGCATAGGTAAGCAGAGCGCTCTGAGCACACCGACGCATCGGCTCGTGCGCGGTGGGCTCGGCTACGTGCCCGAGGACCGGTGCGTGTTCGCCGGGCTGACCGTCGCCGAGAACCTGCGGCTGGCCGAGCGGCCCGGCGCCGCTCCCGCGTACGACCGCGTGTTCGCGCTCTTCCCGGAGCTCTCGAAGCGGGCCAAGCAGCGGGCCGGCACGCTCTCCGGCGGGCAGCAGCAGATGCTCGCCATCGGTCGGGTGCTGCTCGCCGACAACACGCTGCTGCTGGTCGACGAGCCGACGAAGGGCCTGGCGCCGAAGGTGGTGACGGAGGTGGCGGAGGCGCTCGAAGCGGTCGCCGAGGAGGTGCCGGTGCTGCTGGTCGAGCAGAACCTGGCGGTGGTGCGCCGGCTGGCCCGCGACGCGGTCGTGCTGGCCGCCGGGCAGGTGGCCTGGACCGGCGCCGCGGCCCGGTTGCTCGGCGAGCCGGAGCTGACCAAGGCGCTGCTCGGCGTCGGGTCCACGGGGGTGCACGCCTGATGTCGACGTTCGTCCTGCTGACGCTGACCGGGCTCGGACTGGCCGCGCTCTACTTCCTCGTCGCGTCGGGTCTCTCGCTGGTCTTCGGCCTCGCCGACGTGCTCAACTTCGCGCACGGGCTGTTCCTCTCGGTCGGCGCGTACGCGACCTGGTGGGCGGCCGACCACCTGCCCGGTGCCGGGCCGACCGGCTTCGGCTTCGTGCTCGCGGCCGCGTTCGGCGTGGTCGCCGGCGCGGCCGTCGCGGCGCTGGTCGAGCTCGTGCTGATCCGGCCGCTCTACTCGCGGACGATCGAGCAGGTGCTGGTCACCGTCGGCCTGTCGCTGGCCGGGGTGGCGCTGCTCCAGGCGACCTGGGGCGCCGACCCGCGCCCGTTCCCGCGGCCCGAGTGGACCCGCGGCGTGACCGGCATCGGCGGCGCCAACATCCCGAACGCGTCGCTGCTGCTGGTGCTCGCGGCGGCCGCCGTACTCGCGCTGCTCCTGCTCTTTCTCCGCTACACCCGGGTCGGCCTGGTCATCCGGGCCGGCGTGGAGAACCGGGAGATGGTCACCGCGCTGGGCATCGACGTACGCAAGGCGTTCACGCTGGTCTTCGCGATCGGCGGCGCCGCGGCGGCGCTGGCGGGTGCGCTGGGCGGCGTCTACTTCGGATCGGTATCCCCCGCGCAGGGTGGCTCGCTGCTCATCTTCGCCTTCATCGTCGTCGTGATCGGCGGGATGGGCTCGGTGGTCGGCTCGGCGTACGCGGCGGTCGCGGTCGGCCTGCTCCAGCAGTTCGTCAACTACTACGGCACCGCCGGCCTCGGCGACATCTGCGTGGTCGCGCTCCTGGCGATCGTGCTGCTGGTCCGACCACAGGGCATCGCGGGAAGGGCGGTCACGGCATGACCCAGGCTGTGCCGGTGAGCGCGGAAGCGCCACCCGCGGCGACGCCGCCGGAGCTGGCCGCTCCGAAGCACCGACTCACCGCGTTCGCCCCACTGGTGGTGCTGGTCGTGGCGGTCCTCCTGCCGTATTCGACGCTGCCGCTGCCCGGTCTTCTCGACGGGGCGCTCAACGAGCCGGGCAACCTGCAGTTGCTGGCGGTCTGCCTGGTCTTCGGCGGGTTGGCGGCGAGCTACGACCTGTTGTTCGGCCGGACGGGCCTGCTCTCCTTCGGACACGCGCTCTATTTCGCGGCCGGCATCTACGGCACCGACGTCCTGGTCACGCACGGCGGCCTGCCGCTGTGGCAGGCGGCCGTGTTCGCGGTGGTCGGCAGCACGATCCTGGCGACCCTGCTGGGCGCGATCGCGTTGCGTACGGCCGGCATCGCGTTCGCCATGGTCACGCTGGCCTTCGCCCAGGTAGGTGCGATCCTGGTGGCCCGCGACTTCGGCGGCCTGACGGGCGGCGAGGAGGGCCTACCCCTGGCCTCCGACGGCCTGCCCGCCTTCCTCCTGGGCGTGGCCAACACGGTCAACCTGTACTGGCTGGCCCTGGCCTACCTCGCGGTGGTCGTGCTCGTGGTCTCCCGAGTGGCCGCGTCCCCGACGGGCCGAGTGCTGGCGGGCCTACGCGACGACGAACGCCGGGTAGGCGTCCTGGGCCTGGACCCATACCGCTACAAACTGGTCGCCTTCACGCTGGCCGGCGCCCTGGCGGCCTTGGGCGGCGTGGTCTACCTACTGGTCGTCGGAGGCGCCTCACCCCACGTCACAAGCTCGGAACTAACCCTGTCCCTGCTGGTGATGGTCGTGCTGGGCGGCCCGGGCACACGCTGGGGCCCAGTCCTGGGCGGCATCTTGTACATGTACCTGGACCACCGCCTGACGTCGCTGTCCGCAGACCTCCCAGGCCCCCTGGGCCAGCCCCTCTTCGTCCTGGGAGCCATCTTCATCCTGGCGGTCTACTTCTTCCCAGGCGGCCTAGCCAGCCTCAAATCCCGAGTCGCCCCGATCACGGCGGCCCTTCGGAGGAAACCAGCGAGCTGACAGAAGAAGAGTTCGAAAAAGGATGAAAACCCCTCACAAGCTTCATTCGCCCTCGGGTGGACGAAAGCGTCATTAGGCTCGGATCCGGAATACCCGCCTGTTACGGGGGAAGAACGGGGGGCCCAATGTCGACTCGAATACCCGCGAATGCGGTCAAGAACGAGCAGCGAAAACGATTGCCCACGCCGCGGCCGGCGGCCTCCGGGCCCGATCTGGTCGCGTATCGCGAAGCCGTCGAGAGTCTGCTCATCGAACTGGCCGGCCACAGTGGACAGGGGTTCGACCCCGGTGACACCGCCAAGGCCGAGACCGTCCTGATCGAGAGGCTCGTCGAGCCTAACTTCACCGCCGTCCTTTCGGTGACGCCCCGCGGGCTCACCGGAACGGTGGAATGGCTGCTCAAAGAGGTCCGCAACTACAAGCCCAGCACCCGCAGCTCCGCCGCCGACCTGGCGGCCCAGGTGCGGATCTTCCTGCTCGCGCAGGTCGAGGCGATGTGGTGGGGGCAGACGACGCCGTTCGCCACCACCGCCGATGTGACCACCTCGCCCGACCTGATCGACATCGAGAAGCTGCGGCGCGCGGGTCTGCTGCCGTTCCGCTATCGGCGTCAGCCGAAGACGTTCGCGACCCGCGCCATGCGGGCCGTGGCCCGGCGGGTCGCGCCGGACCGGTGGCCCCGGACGGCCGGGATGCGGTTCACCTACAGCCGCCCGGAGACGATCGCGCTGCTCGGGCAGGTCGCGGCCGACTTCCAGCGCCAGGCACCGCACGGCACGCCGACGCTCTGGGTGACCAGCATGACCCGCAGCGTCCGACACCAGCAGCACCTCCGCGACCTCGGGTACGCGGCCATGTCGCCGAGCGCGCACTGCGTCGGTTGGGCCGTCGACGTGGAGATGGCCTGGTTCGAGCGGTTCTCGGCCCGCACGGCGCTGGAGAAGGTGCTGCTCGACCGCCAGACCGCCGGCGACGTCAACGTGATCGACGAGGGCCAGGCGTGGCACGTCTGCGTCAGCCCGGTCGCGGTCGCCGAACTGCAACGGGAGTTCGCCACCAGGTACGAGACCGGGAGAAGGTGACCCGACACTTTGTGCGGTATCGCGCTCATCGTCGGCAACGATGCCGACCCCGCGCTCTTCCGGCGGATGCTCGAATCCCTGACGCCGCGCGGTGACGTCCAGGAAGAGCTGCCGGCGGACCTGCGGACCATCGGCGGGGGGCCGGCGACAGGACTGCTCGCCGGCACCCAGCGACTGCGGATCGTCGACCGCGACCGGGCGGCGCAGCCGTGGGTCTCGCCGGACGAGGCCTGGGTGCTCTGCTACAACGGCGAGGTCTTCAACTACCGCGAGCTGCGGGCGGAGCTCATCGCCGCCGGGCGGGAGCTGCGCAGCGAGAGCGACACCGAGGTCGTGCTCGAGGCCTTCCTGGAGTGGGGCGAGGCGGCGGTCGCCAAGCTGCGCGGCGAGTTCGCGTTCGCGATCGTCGAGCGGGCCACCGGCCGGGTGTTCCTGGCCCGTGACCCGCTCGGCGTCAAGCCGCTCTACTGGTCGCGCCGGGGCGGGCGGATCCACATCGCGTCGGAGGTCAAGGCGCTGGTGCCGGTCGGTGCCCGGGTCACCGAGGTGCCGCCCGGCCACCACGGCTGGGCCACGCCGGTCACCGGGCCTCGGCTGAACGCGTACGTCGACCTGCTCCGGCTCGGCGAGGACCAGGTGCCGATCGAGGACCCGGACGAGGCGGCGAAGCTGGTCCGCGCCGCGCTGCAGGACAGCATCCGGGTGCGCGTCGACACCGACCTGACCGTCGGCGTCGTGCTCTCCGGCGGCCTCGACAGCTCGCTGACGTTGCTCCAGGTGCGTGAGATGCACCCGGACTGCGTCGCCTTCACGGTCGGGGCGCCGGGCAGTCCGGACCTCGACTACGCGAAGCGGCTCACGCGGGACCTCGGTGTGCACCACGAGGTGGTCGAGCTTCGGCCGCGGGATATCCGGATGGGCGAGATCCGGGAAGCGATCCGGATGGGCGAGCTCTCCGAGTACGGCGACATCATCAACGCGGTGGTGTCGGTGCCGCTGTTCCGCCGGGTGCACGAGACCGGCGTCAAGGTGGTGCTCACCGGCGACGGCTCCGACGAGCTGTTCGGCGGGTACCCGATGTATCACGAGGTCGGCCCGGCCGCGGCCCGCCGGCTGTTCCTGCACAAGATCCGCAATCTCTGTCGTACGGAGTTGCAGCGGGTCGACCGCACCAGCATGGGTCAGGGTGTCGAGGCGCGGGTGCCGTTCCTGGACCTGGCCCTCGTGGAGCTCGCCATGCGGATGCCGCTGTCGCTGAAGATGCGCAACGGCAAGGAGAAGTGGATCGTGCGGGAGGCGTTCGCCGACATCCTGCCCGACTACATCCGGCAACGACCGAAGAATCCGATGTCGTACTCGTCGGGGCTGCACGAGCGGGCCCGACTCTACAAGGCCAGGTACGCCCGGACCCACCACGCGTTCGGGTACGGCCTGCTCGACCCGATCCGGCGGGACTTCGACCACGTGTTGGCGAGGTGCGGCAACGACCTGGACGCGGCGATCCGCGAGTCGGCCGTGCGGCAGGACTACACGCTGCTGGAGCACGCCCGGGACTTCGCGGGGGCGTTGCGCTGGTTCACCGGCGCCCGCGCGCCGTACTGACGGATGTCAGGGAGGGCCCGCGTGGGCCCTCCCTGGTAGACATGTCGGGTGAGGGAGCGGGCTGAAGAGATCCTGCGCCGGCTCGCGGGGGACCACGCGAAGCTGCGCGACGACCAGTGGACGGCCATCTCGGCGCTGGTCGAGGACAAGCGCCGGGTGCTCTGCGTGCAGCGCACCGGCTGGGGCAAGTCCGCGGTCTACTTCGTGGCGACCGCGCTGCTGCGAGCGGACGGTGCCACCGGGCCGACCGTGATCGTGTCTCCCTTGTTGGCGCTGATGCGCAACCAGGTCGAGGCGGCCGAGCGGGCCGGCATCCGGGCCCACACGATCAACTCCGCGAACCTCGACGACTGGGACGCGATCCACGCCGACATCGCGGCGGGCGCGGTCGACGTGCTGTTGATCAGCCCCGAGCGGCTCAACAACCCCGACTTCCGCGACAACGTGCTGCCCAAGCTGGCCTCGACCACCGGCCTGCTGGTCGTCGACGAGGCGCACTGCGTCTCCGACTGGGGCCACGACTTCCGGCCCGACTACCGGCGGCTGCGCACCTTCCTGGCCGAGCTGCCGCCGGGCACGCCGGTGCTGGCCACCACCGCGACCGCCAACCAGCGGGTCACCGACGACGTGGCCGACCAGCTCGGCGACGCGCTCGTGCTGCGCGGCTCGCTGGAGCGCGACTCCCTGCGCCTCGGGGTCCTGGAGCTGGGCTCGCCGGCCGAGCGGCTGGCCTGGCTGGCCGACCAGCTCGACGCGCTGCCGGGCGCCGGCATCGTCTACACGCTGACCGTGGCGGCGGCCACCGAGACCGCCGAGTTCCTGCGCCAACGGGGGTACGCCGTCGCCAGCTACTCCGGTCAGGCCGACGACGCCGCCCGCCAGCAGGCCGAGCAGGACCTGCTCGACAACAAGCTCAAGGCGTTGATCGCCACCTCCGCGCTGGGCATGGGCTTCGACAAGCCCGACCTCGGCTTCGTCGTGCACCTCGGGGCGCCGCCCTCGCCGATCGCGTACTACCAGCAGGTCGGCCGGGCCGGCCGCGCCGTGCGCAACGCTGACGTGCTGCTGCTGCCCGGCCGCGAGGACGCGGCGATCTGGCGCTACTTCGCCTCCCTGGCGTTCCCGCCGGAGCAGCAGGTCCGCGACGTGCTGCACGCGCTGGAGGCGGCCGGGCGCCCGCTGTCGACCCAGGCGCTGGAGCCGATGGTCGACCTGCGCCGGACCCGCCTCGAGATGATGCTCAAGGTGCTCGACGTCGACGGTGCGGTGCGCCGGGTCCGCGGCGGCTGGGTGGCCACCGGCGAGCCCTGGGTCTACGACACCGCGCGGCTGCGTCGCGTCGCCGCCACCCGCGCCGACGAGCAGCAGAGCATGCGGGACTACGTCACGACCGACGGCTGCCGGATGGAGTTCCTGCGCCGCAGCCTGGACGACCCCGCCGCCGCGCCGTGCGGGCGCTGCGACCGCTGCACCGGGCCGTTCGTCACGGCCGAGGTGTCGGCACCGGCGCTGGCCGCCGCGCACGCGTTCCTGGGCCAGGCCGGGGTCACCATCGCGCCGAAGAAGCTGTGGCCGACCGGGCTCGACGAGGTGCGCGGCAAGATCGGCCCGGACGACCAGGCGGCGCCCGGCCGGGCGGTCGGCCGGCTCTCCGACCTCGGCTGGGGCGGGCGGCTGCGCGACCTGCTCGGCACCGAGTCTCCCGACGGTCCGCTGCCCGACGACGTGACCGGCGCGGTGGTCGAGGTGCTCAAGGACTGGTCACGCGGCGCCGACCCGTGGCCGGTGCGACCGGTCGCGGTGGTCGGCATCGCGTCCCGCCGCCGCCCGTCGCTGGTCGCGTCGCTGGCGGCCCGGATCGCCGAGATCGGCCGGCTGCCGCTGCTCGGCATGGTCCAGCCCGGCCCGCAGGCACCGCCGTCGGGTGGCGGTGCCCGGGGCAACAGCGCGCAGCGGGTACGCGCACTGCACGGCACCTTCGAGCTCCCACCGGACCTGGCCGCCGCACTGTCCGGAGTGGGCGGCCCCGTGCTGCTCGTCGACGACCTGGTGGACTCGGGCTGGACGATGACGATCGTCGCGCGGGAACTGCGTCAGGCCGGAGCGCCGGCGGTGCTGCCACTGGCGCTCGGCCTCAATGGTTAACGCCGCGGTCGCCCGTACCCGTGGACCGGTTGGTAGTCGACCCGGTCGAATCTGATCCGCTCGCCCGTTTGCGGCGCGTGGATGATCCGCCCGCCGCCGACGTACATGCCGACGTGCTGGATGTTGCCGTAGTAGAAGACCAGGTCGCCCGGGCGGAGCTGGCCCCGGCTGACGTGGTTGACCGCGCCGTACTGGGCTCGCGCGTTGTGCGGCAGGCTGACGCCGGCGGCCTGCCAGGCCGCGGCCGTGAGCCCGGAGCAGTCGTAGCCGCCGGGACCCGAGGCGCCCCACTGGTACGGCTTGCCGAGCTGCGCGTAGGCGAACCGCACCGCGGCGCTCGCGGCGCCCGGCGGCAGCGGCGGCGGGTCGACGAAGATCGGCTCCGCGTCCGGGATGCCGAGGTCGAAGCGCAGCGCGTCGAGCCGGGCGATCTCGCCCTCGATGTGCCGCTTCTTGGCCAGCAGCTTCGCGCCCTGCAGCTTCTCCTTGGCGGCGAGCGCGGACAGGCTCTCCTGCGCGGCGGCCACGTTGTCGTTGGCCGCGGTGAGCGCCTCGATCGCCCGTCCGCGCTGGTTGCCGAGCGCCTCCAGCATCGCGAGCCGCTCGCCGAGCGCCTGCGGTGAGCCCGAGTGCAGGAGCCCGATGACGCCGGCCGCGCGTCCGGTCCGGTACGCGGCCGCGGCCATCGTGCCGACCTCCGCGCTGCGGGCCTCGGCGACGGCCTCCAACGGCGCGATCCGGGCCTGCAGCCGGTCCGCCTCGACCCGACCGCGCTTGACCTCCAGTCGCAGCTCGTTGTACTGCTCGATGACCACCTCGAGCTGGTGCGCGGCCTTCTTGAGACGCTTTTCGACCTCGGCGGCGGACGGCTCGGCGGCGGCCGGCGCGGCCAGCGCGGCGAGCAGAGCCAGCAATGCGGCGGCCGCGGTAAGCGTGCGGCGTGCGCCTAGTGTGATGATCGGCACGGTCGGTTAACGAGCCGTGCCGGGCAGAAGCCACGATGCGGGCATAGCGGACTAGGCATGGATACGCCCGGGGGGTATATTCGAGCGCATGACCGCCGAGGACCAAGGCCCGTACTGGTACGCCGCCGACAAGCAGGCCCTGCTCGGTCGCCTGAAGCGGATCGAGGGGCAGGTCCGTGGCGTGCACCGGATGGTCGAAGAGGACACCTACTGCATCGACGTCCTCACCCAGATCTCCGCGGCGACCAAGGCGCTCCAGGCCGTCGCCGTCGGCCTGCTGGAGGGGCACATCGCGCACTGCGTGATGGAGGCCGCCGAGAACGGCACCGACCCGTCCGCCAAGGTCAAAGAGGCGACCGACGCCATCGCCCGGCTCGTCCGTTCCTGATCCCGTCCGGAGGTAACCCCGAGATGTCCACCGCGACCTACACCGTCACCGGCATGACCTGCGCCCACTGCGTGAGCGCGGTGACCAGCGAGATCAGCGCCCTGCCGGGTGTCACCGACGTGCGGATCGACCTGGCCAACGGCGCGGTCGCGGTGACCAGTGAGGCGCCGCTGGCGCTGGGCGACGTGCGGGCCGCGGTCGACGAGGCCGGTTACGAGCTCGCCGCCGCCGATGCCTGAGGCCGCTGGCACCAAGACCCGCGTCACCCCTCCCGCCACCGACGGACCCGACCGGTCCGGTCTGCGGCTGGGCCTGTTCGTCGCCGGGCTCGTCTTCGCGCTGGTCGGCGGGTTCGGGCTGGGCAAGCTGACCGGCGGCGAGAAGCCCGCCGACGGGGCTTCGGCGGCCGCCGGCATGGTGATGCCGTCCGCCGGAGCGACTAACCACGCCCACGCGCCCGGCACCGCCGAGCACGACCACGGCAGCAGCGGGATGACCGCGACCGCCGGCGCCGAGCTCGGTGGGCTGAGCCTGAGCGGCAGCGGCTACACGCTGGTTCCCGAGGGCACCGACTTCGCGGCGGGCAAGCCAGTCGACTTCCGGTTCAGCGTGCGCGGGCCGGATAGGCAGCCGGTCAAGCAGTTCGCGGTCGTGCACGAGAAGCAGCTGCACCTGGTGGTGGCCCGCCGTGACCTGTCCGGCTACCAGCACCTGCACCCGACGATGGCCCCCGACGGCACGTGGAGCATCCCGCTGACGCTGGGCCAGCCCGGGCTCTGGCGGGCGTTCGCCGACTTCACGCTGGTCGACTCGGCCGGTGCGCAGATCGCCGCGACCCTCGGCACCGACCTGGTGGTGGCCGGCGACTACGCGCCCAAGCCGCTGCCCGCGCCGGCCCGCCAGGCCACCGCCGGCGGGTTCACCGTGACCTACGAGGGCACGCCGACCGTCGGCGCCACCCAGCCGCTGCAGTTCCAGGTGTCCCGCGACGGCAAGCCGGTCACCGACCTCGAGCCCTATCTCGGCTCGTACGGGCATCTGGTGGTGCTCCGCCAGGGAGACGTGGGCTATCTGCACGTGCACCCAGACGAGCAGCGCACGCCGGGCACCGTGAAGTTCTGGCTGGCCGCGCCGAGCCCCGGCACCTACCGGGCGTTCTTCGACTTCCAGGTGGCCGGCCAGGTGCACACCGCGGAGTTCACGGTGCGGGTCGACTAGGCGGTCTTGCGGATCGGCCGGGTGGCCAGGCGGCGCAGCGCTTCGCGGATGTGCCGCTTCTCGGCCGCGGAGACCGTCGGGTCGGTGAGCCGGTCGAGAATGACCTGGAGGTCTTTGTCGACGCGGCTCGGCCGGGCGGTCACGCCGGGGGTGCGGCCGGGCATGTTCAGGGCCCGGAAAGCGGCCGAAACCGGCACGTCGAGGGCGGCGCAGAAGTTTTGCACCTTCGCGAGCTCGGGATAGTCGTGCCAGTCGCCGGCCAGCCAGCGGAAAAGCGTCGATCGACCAACTCCGGTTTCGGACGCCAGGTCGTTGACCGTCCATCCACGGGCGTTCTTGGCATCGTCGACGGCCCGCCTGACGAAGCGCGCGAACGCAGCCTGCGGCGAATCGTCAGTGGCCATCGGCCGGTCGCCCTCCCCGCGGTAGTGAATCGTCACCGGAAAGGGTAACCCGTGCGGCTCAGATTGCAACGGGCCGTTCGGCCGACTAGTCCCATCCGTGGGACTGCACTAGAGTCCCCACAGGTCTTACTCGGACCCGTGCGCGGGACCCTCCCCACAGTGTCGAGCCGCGCACGGTCCGCGCTGTGGCCATGGGCGCGCAGTCCGTGGTGTTGGTGTGGTGTCCCGCCGGCGGGGGGTCGGCGGGACACCACACCACCGGCGTGTGCCCACTTCAGTGACTTACCAGACCGTTACCGGTCGTCTATGCTCACGCCCCGAGAGTGGAGAACGACGGGATGCGACTATGGCCCCACCAGAAGACCGCCCGGTTCCCAATCGACCAGGCGCGATAAGCCTGTTCTTCGTCGTGAAGGCTGCGATATTCGCGCTCGCCTTCTGGATCTGGCTGCTCGTCCTCGCCATACAGGGCGGCCAGGTGACGGGATGGCACGTGTTCGCCGCGGCCGGTGCGATTACCACCACGCTGGTCGGCATGTGCCTGGCGATTCGGATGGCGTTGCAGGCGAATGCCGCCGACCGGCATGCCGAGTTTCGAAAAATGCTCGTGGAGATTTCCTGGAACACCGCGTTCGCGGCGCATCAGGACGACGACGACGCTGACAACGTCGTGCACTTCCCGAGCGCGGTGCCGGACCAGCCCGGTGGCTGGCCCAGCTCCGACCGCCGTCGTTAGGGCGTGTCTCGTGGATCATGCCGGCACCCCGCCGGGCCCAGACGACGACCGACCGCACGCGGAGGCGGGCCGGATACAACACCGGTATCCGACCCACCTCCGCGCACGCCCGGACGCCGCCTGGACCTCGCCGGGGCACCACCCTGATCCACGAGACACGCCCTAGTAGGGCTTTGTCATGGTCCGCGTCCTGGACGGTGGCGGCGTTGCGGGAAGTGGGTTTGGCAGGTGGGGCAGGTGCCGATGAGGCGGGCGAGCAGGTGTTGCAGGCGTCGGAGTACGGCGTAGAGAGTCATTCCGGCGCACGGGTTTTTGGGTTCAGGCGTTGCAGGGTCAGGAACGCGTGAGCGGCGGAGACGAGGGTGGTGTGGTGGTGCCAGCCTTGCCAGACACGGCCTTCGTAGTGGTCCAGGCCGAGTCCGGTTTTGACTTCGCGGTAGTCGTGTTCGACGCGCCAGCGTAGTTTCGCGAGCCGGATCAGGGTGCGTTT
>NZ_FZPH01000019.1 GCF_900188485.1 Asanoa hainanensis | reverse complement strand
CTCGCTTCAAGATGAGGTATCCCACCCACACTTGTGTGGGGTAAGGCCCCCAGCTAGACCACTGGGTTGATAGGCAGGAAATGTAAGCCCGGTAACGGGTTCAGTTGACCTGTACTAATAGGCCGAGGACTTGACCTACAAAGCTGCTACGCGTCCACTGTGCAACTCCCGACAAACAAACACCACGGCTGCCTTGAGTGGCGCGGTCGGTTGTTTGATATGTCGATAGAGTTACGGCGGTCATGGCGGAGGGGAAACGCCCGGTCACATTCCGAACCCGGAAGCTAAGCCCTCCAGCGCCGATGGTACTGCACCCGGGAGGGTGTGGGAGAGTAGGACACCGCCGGGCATCTTCCTATTAAGGGCCACCCCGCAAGGGGTGGCCCTTAATTGTGTTCCAGCCAGGAAAAAGAGAAAGGCGCCCCGCGATAGCGGGGCGCCCGAGCTCAGTCGCGGCTCTGGACCGCGTCACGCATCTGGCGCATGAGGCCGGCCGCCTCGTCGGTGGAACGGGACGGGAACAGCGCCATTCCGGTGGCGCCGTGGTCGGCCCAGCCGCACACCGCCATGTTGCCGCCGTCCTCGACCGCGGTCGTTCCGCACTTCATCACGCCGCCCAGGTCGCCGGCGGGCACCTCGTGCAGCCCGTCGACCGTGCCGGACTCGTCGCCGACCAGCCCGAACAGCGTGTCCAGGTCCTTCGCCGGCGACCACAGCAGGGCCGTACCCCCGAAGAACAGCACGCTCCGGTCGGTCGCCGCGGGGTCCGTGTAGACCGCGCCCAAGCTCGTCTTGAGGTCGATGCCCGCGGCGAAAGCCGCCTTGAGGTCCTCGGCCGTCGCGGCCGCGTCGGCACTCTTGTTGAGCTGGAGCCCGGCCACCGTCGCCGGGGTCGTCATGGTCGGATCTTGCTGCGAGGCGATTCGCCCGCCCCAGATGCCGACCGCGGCCAGGCCGGCCACTCCGACAGCGGCCACCGAAGCCAGCACGATCCGCCGGCGTCGCGACATCGGCGGGCGAGGACCGTCTTCTTCGTCCGGCGAGTCCGGCGACGCGGCCCAGACAGGCGGCGTGACATCGATCGGCTCGCCTTGTTCGGCCTCGGGGATTCGGTCGTTCGACATGCAGGCCACCGTAACGGAACAGCCGGTGGTCGCATGCGGGGTCGCCGGGAACGCTCCGTAGACTTCACGGGTGACCCAGACACCGGAGACCAGCGAGCTCGCGACACCGACCCTGCCTGCGCAATACACGCCGGCGGACGTAGAGAGTCGGCGCTACGAGGCCTGGGTATCCGACGGTGTCTTCACCGCCGACGTGGCGAGCGACAAGCCCCCGTTCACGATCGTGATCCCGCCGCCGAACGTCACCGGCTCCCTGCACATGGGGCACGCCTTCGAGCACACGCTGATGGACGCCCTGGTGCGACGCCGGCGGATGCAGGGCTACGAGGCGCTCTGGCTGCCGGGCATGGACCACGCCGGCATCGCCACCCAGAACCTGGTCGAGCGCCAGCTCGGCCAGGAGGGCCTGTCGCGGCACGACCTGGGCCGGGAGGCGTTCGTCGAGCGGGTGTGGCAGTGGAAGGCCGAGTCCGGCGGCGCGATCCTCGGGCAGATGCGCCGGCTCGGCGACTCCGTCGACTGGAGCCGCGAGCGCTTCACCATGGACGAGGGCCTCTCCCGGGCCGTCCAGACCATGTTCAAGAAGCTGTTCGACGACGGCCTGATCTATCGCGCGAACCGCATCATCAACTGGTGCCCGCGCTGCCTCACCGCGCTCAGCGACATCGAGGTCGTGCACAGCGACGACGAGGGCGAGCTCGTCTCGATCCGCTACAGCGACGAGATCGTCGTCGCCACCACCCGCGCGGAGACGATGCTCGGCGACACCGCCGTCGCGGTGCACCCCGACGACGAGCGCTACAAGCACCTCATCGGCACCGAGGTCGAGCTGCCGCTGACCGGCCGGCGCATCCCCGTCGTGGCCGACGAGCACGTCGACCCGGCGTTCGGCACCGGCGCGGTCAAGGTGACCCCCGCGCACGACCCCAACGACTTCGAGATCGGGCAACGGCACGACCTGCCCAGCATCACCATGATGGACGAGCGCGGCCTCATCACCGTGCCAGGACCGTTCGAGGGCCTCGACCGTTACGAAGCACGTCCCGCGATCGTGGCGGCACTGCGCGAGCAGGGCCTGATCGTCGCCGAGAAGCGTCCGTACGTGCACGCGGTCGGGCACTGCTCCCGTTGCCGCACCACCGTCGAGCCGCGCCTGTCGCTACAGTGGTTCGTCAACACCGGCCCGCTGGCCAAGGCCGCCGGTGACGCCGTGCGCGACGGCCGGGTCCGGATCGACCCCGAGGACATGGCGAAGCGCTACTTCGCCTGGGTCGACAACATGCACGACTGGTGCATCTCGCGCCAGCTGTGGTGGGGACACCGGATCCCGGTCTGGTACGGCCCCGACGGCGAGGTGCGCTGCGTCGGCCCCGACGAGGAGCCTCCGGGCGAGGGTTGGGAGCAGGACACCGACGTCCTCGACACCTGGTTCTCCAGCGGCCTCTGGCCGTTCTCCACCCTCGGCTGGCCCGAGCAGACGCCGGACCTCCAGCGCTTCTACCCGACCAGCGTGCTGGTCACCGGGTACGACATCCTGTTCTTCTGGGTCGCTCGGATGATGATGTTCGGCCTGTACGCGATGGACGGCAAGCAGCCGTTCGACGTGATCGCGCTGCATGGCATGGTCCGCGACGAGCACGGCAAGAAGATGTCGAAGTCGTTCGGCAACGTGGTCGACCCGCTCGACTGGATGGACCGGTTCGGTGCCGACGCCACCCGGTTCACGCTGGCCCGCGGCGCCAACCCCGGCCAGGACGTGCCGGTCAGCGAGGAGTGGTGCCAGGGCTCCCGCAACTTCTGCAACAAGCTCTGGAACGCCACCCGGTTCGCGCTGATGAACGGCGCGCACGTCGACGGCCCGCTGCCCACCGAGCTGTCCACCACCGACCGGTGGATCCTGTCGCGCCTCGAGCACGTGATCGACGAGGTCGACGAGCTGTTCGAGCGGTTCGAGTTCGCCAAGATCTGCGACGTGCTCTACCACTTCGCGTGGGACGACGTCTGCGACTGGTACGTCGAGCTGAGCAAGCCGGTGCTGGCCGCCGGTGGCCCGGCCGCCGACGCCACCCGGCGGGTCCTCGGCCACGTGCTCGACCAGCTCCTCCGGCTGCTGCACCCGGTCATCCCGTTCGTCACCGACGAGCTGTGGATCGCGATCAACGGTGCCGGCACGGTGGCCAGGGCGGAGTGGCCGCAGCTCGACAAGGCGCTGGTCGACGACGGGGCGGAGGCTGAGATCGAGGCGCTCCAGCGGGTGGTCACCGAGATCCGCCGGTTCCGCAACGACCAGGGTGTGCGCCCGTCGCAGCGGGTGGCCGCGCGGCTCGACGGCCTCGGCGTGGTCGCGCCGCACGAGTGGCTGATCCGTTCGCTGGCCCGGCTCGACGACGCCGCCCCGGACTTCGCCGCGTCCGCGACGCTGTCCGTCGCCGGCGGCGTGCGCGTCGACCTGGACACCCGCGGCGCGGTCGACCTCGTGGCCGAGCGGGCCCGGTTGACCAAGGACCGCGCGGTCGCCGAGAAGGAGGCCGCGCAGTGCCGGGCCAAGCTCGGCAACGAGGCGTTCGTCGGCAAGGCGCCGGAGCACGTCGTCAACAAGATCAAGGAGCGGCTGGCCACCGCCGAGGCCGACCTCGCGCGGATCGACGCCGCCCTGGAGGCGCTACCGGCATGAGTGAGTTTCGCGAGGTTGACGCCGCCCTCGAGGCGCGCGGAAACATCCGGATGGTGTTCGACCTCAGCAAGATCGAGGAGCTGCTCGACCTGCTCGGGTCGCCGCAACGGGCGTACCCGTCGATCCACCTCACAGGCACCAACGGCAAGACCTCGACCGCCCGGATGATCGACTCGCTGTTGCAGGCGTTCGGGATCCACACCGGGCGCTACACGAGCCCGCACCTCGAGTCGGTGCGGGAGCGGATCAGCCTCGACGGCGAGCCGATCTCCGAGGACCGGTTCGTGTCGGTCTATCGCGAGGTCGAGCCGCTGGCCGCGCTCGTCGACGACCGCCACGACGAGCCGCTGACCTACTTCGACATGACCACCGCGCTCGCATTCGCGGCCTTCGCCGACGCGCCGGTCGAGGTCGCCGTGGTCGAGGTCGGGCTCGGCGGGGCCGACGACTCGACCAACGTGATCCAGGCCGGCGTCTGCGTGATCACCCCGATCGGCCTGGACCATACCGAGTGGCTCGGCGACACGATCGAAGAGATCGCCTGGGCCAAGGCCGGCATCATCCACAAGGGCGCCACGGTGATCACGGCCGCGCAGACCGAGGAGGCGGCCCGCCCGCTGCTCGAACGGTGCGCGGAGGTCGGCGCCACCATCGCCCGCGAGGGTGGCGAGTTCGGCGTGCTGCGCCGGACCCTCGCCGTCGGCGGCCAGGTGCTCACCCTGCAGGGCCTCGGCGGCGAGTACGACGAGATCTTCCTGCCGCTGCACGGCGCACACCAGGCGCAGAACGCCGCCGTGGCCTTGGCGGCGGTCGAGGCGTTCCTGGGCGCCGGCGCCGACCGCCAGCTCGTGGTCGAGACCGTCCGTGAGGGCTTCGCGGCCACCTCGTCGCCAGGACGGCTGGAGAAGGTACGCAACGCGCCGACCATCCTGCTCGACGGCGCACACAACCCGCACGGCATGGCCGCCACGGTGACCGCGCTCCAGGAGGAGTTCGCGTTCAGCAAGCTGGTCGCGGTGGTCGCCGTGCTGGCCGACAAGGACGTGACCGGCATCCTCGACCTGCTCGAGCCGGTGGTCGACGCCGTCGTGGTCACCCGCAACAGCTCACCGCGCGCGATGCCGGTCGACGAGCTCGCGGCGTTGGCGGTCGAGGTGTTCGGCGAGGAGCGGGTCGAGACCGCCGCCACCATGCCCGACGCCATCGAGGCCGCGGTCGTCCTCGCCGAGACCGAGGTCGAAGGCGAGCTCAGCGGGGTCGGCGTGATCGTGACGGGTTCGGTCTTCACGGTGGCCGAGGCACGAACGCTGCTCAAGCGATGACCACCAACGACGAAACCCGCCCAGAAACGGCGCCCGCCGCGGAGCCGGCCACCACCGAGGCGGCGCTGGCGGCGTCCACCGACGCGGCCCCGGCGGCCACCACCGAGCCGGCGCCGACGGCTTCAGCGGACGCGGACGAGCTGCCGCCCGGATATCGCCGGTCGGGGTTGCGCAACCCGGCGGGTGCCGTGCGGGGCATGGGCGCCGCGGCGCTCGGGCTGCAGGGGCTCGTGTTGCTGCTGGCCATCCAGCCGATCCGGCTGCTCGGCGGCCACCTCAGCGCCGGCGCTGTCTGGGCGGTCGTCGTGCTCAGCGTCGTCTGCTTCGTGCTGTGCGGAATGCTGCGCCGGCCGTGGGTGTGGACGGCGGGCACGGTCGTACAGGGTGCGCTCCTGCTCGGCGGCTTCCTGCACTGGTCGCTGTTCGCGCTGGGCGTGATCTTCGGCCTGGTCTGGGTCTACATCCTCTACGTCAGGCGCTCGATCCTGGGCTAGGCCCTACGGGTGCGGCTCGCCGGGGCTGCGCAGCACGCAGAACTCGTTGCCCTCGGGGTCCGCGAAGACCACCCAGCCGCCGTCTTCGCCCGGCGCCGGGTTGCGGCGGTCGTCGACGATCGTGGCGCCCAGGGCGAGCACCCGGGCAACCTCCTCGTCGCGCGGGACATCCGGGCGCAGGCAGATGTGCACGCGGTTCTTCGCCGTCTTCGGCTCCGGCACGACCTGGAAGTACAGGTGCAGGCCCGTGGGCAGCGCGATGCTGGCCGCCGGGTCGCCGGGGAAGTCGTCGTCGGCCATCGGCACCGCCATGACCTTGCTCCAGAACGACGCCAACGCGTACGGGTCGGCCGAGTCGAACGCGACGTTCAGAACCGTTGGCGCCACAGCGGCGCTCCTCTCGTGGCTGGCTGGATCACCAACCTGCCACGGGTCGGAGTGGTCCGGCTACCCCGTTTCCCGGCTGCGCCACTGGGTGATCGCGATGCCGTGGCCGTCCGGGTCCTTGAACGCGGCCGCCCAGAGCTCCAGCTTCACGCCGCGGTTGACCACCCGGGGCGGGTACGTGAACCGGACGCCCTTCGCGCGCAGGTCCTCGTACACGGACATCACGTCGCCAACCTCGAGGTTGAGGTGGACCAGCCGGCGGCTGACCGCGGACGCGTCCTTGATCTCGCGGAGCACCATGCGGGTGTCCCCGGACGCCAGCACGGCGTTGTGCTCGCCGGTGTCGATCTCCTGGAACCCGAGCATGTCGCGGTAGAAGGCGACCGAGCGGCCCAGGTCGCGGACCAGGAAGGTCAGCCCCACGCCGTGGATGGTCGCGCCGGTGTCGCCGGGCCGGGCACTCGGGTACGCGGTGTAGAGGTCGGCGAACATGTCGCCCTCACCCTCGCCGCCGGTGCCGTTGCGCGCCTTCCTCGGCGGCGTGTCGTCATCCGGCGCGGCGGGCTGGGCCGGCGCCTTGGGCTCCTCGCTCTCAGACCGGACGAACGCCGCGGCCGCCGCGGCACGAACCTGCTCGGCCAGGGCGGCGGCCTGCTCACCACGGCTGCCCGCCGACCAGCCTTCGCCAAGCTGCTCCGCATCGTCGTCGTCCGCCGGGTCAGCGTCTCGCTCACCACGACCAGCGCGCGCGTCCGCGTCGCCAGCGGCCCCGCGAGCCGGCTCGTCCTCGGCCAGACTGTCGGCGCCACGTTCGGACGGCGCGGGCGCGGCGCCACTCGCGGCTCGTGCGGTGGTGGCCGGCTGATCGCCGGCCGGCGTCGGCCCACCGGCGGCGCGAGTGGCCGTCGCCGGCTGGTCATCGGTAGGGATCGGCCCGCCGGGGACACCGACGGCCGGCGAAGGCTCGGCGTCGGTCTGGGATGGCCGGCCTGTGGCGCCAGCGCCGGGCGCGGTCTTGTCACCGGTCTGGGTCGGCCCGCCGGCAGCGCGAGCGGCAGGCGCCGGCTCGTCGTCGGTCTGGACCGGCCCGCCGGCAGCGCGAGCGGCAGGCGCCGGCTCGTCGTCGGTTTGGCTCGGCCCGCCGGCCGCGCGGGCAGTGGGCGCGGGGTTGTCGCTGCTCCGGGTCGGCCCGCCGGCGGGGTGAGCGGCCGGCGCGGGCTGGTCGTCCGCCTCGGCAATCGGGGCCGAGCTCATGCGTGCCTCGGCCGAACCGTCAGCCCGACCGCCGCCCGGCTCCTCCGCGGCCCCGGACCCGGCCTCGGCATCCGACGGATCCCGCTCGGGTCCGGACCCGGCCGACGCCGGCCGGCTGACGCGGCGTTCCGTGAAGAGTGGCTCGGCCCAGGACGCGTCCTGGTCGAACACGTCGTCGGGCCGCTCGGTGTTGGGTCCGGCGGCACCGCGCTGCCCCGGCACGTCCGTGGGAGGCGGTGCGGTGGCGGTCGCCGTGCCCCCGGAGCCTTCTTCCCTCGCCGCCCGTTCCGCGCGCGTCTTGTGCGGGTTGGGCCGGGCGGCCCGGCGAGCCAGCGGCGGCGAGTCGGCGGGGGGCGCGTCGACCAGCGTGCCCTCGACCACGATCGGGCCGCCGGGGGTCTGGTGCACGACCACCGGCTCGGTCGGCTTGCGCAGGCCGCTGAGCTCGTCGGTCAGGTCGGCGGTGGTCGTCTCGATGGTCTCCACCGGCGCCGGGGGCACGTAGTCGTCCTCCGGCCGCGGCCAGCGGGTCTCGTCGTCTTCGAGCGGGCCGAGGTCGTCGTCGCGGGAGGCGGCCGCCGCCTCGGCGTGGGTGAGCACCTCGTCCCAGAGGATGCGGATGTGCCGCGGATCGTCGATCGCCACCATGATGGGCAGGCTGGCGCCGACGTCGGGCCACTTGGCGACGGGTACGCGGGGGTCGCGCATCCGGACCAGCCGCCCCGCGACGCCCGGCGCGTCGACCAGCACCTGTAGCTCGCAGCGCCCGAACACCGACGACGCCGGCGGCTCGGAGACGCTGTGGACGTGCGCGGTGCCCGCCACCCAGGCCCGCGCCCCGCCGCGGATGGCCGTGACCAGCACGAGCCCGACCGCGAGCACGAACAGCGCGATGCCGAGCGCGACGATCGCCAGGCTCTGCATCCCGATCCCGAACAGGACCACGAACAGCGCACAGGTGCCCAGCACCGCGGCGAACAGCTTCCGGACCGGTGCGAGCGGGCGGCGGTTGCCGTTCGCCACTGTGGACCTCCCCTGAGTCACCAAGAAGGCTAGGCCCCGTGCGCCCGCATAGGGAAGAGCCGGCAGACAGTGGGTGATCCACCATCGGTAACATGAACGTCCCAGATCCAGGAGGGTGTTCAACGTGTCCAGCAGCCCGGTCGAGCGCACGCTTGTGCTGATCAAGCCCGACGCCGTCCACCGCGGCCTGGTCGGGGAGATCCTTAGCCGTTTCGAGCGCAAGGGCCTGACCATCGACGCGATGGTCTACCGCCAGATGGACGCGAAGCTCGCCGACGCGCACTATGCCGAGCACGTCGAGAAGCCGTTCTACCCGCCGCTCAAGGAGTTCATGACCAGCGCACCGCTGGTCGCCCTGATCCTGAGCGGCGACACCGCGATCGAGGTCGTCCGCACGCTGGTCGGCGCCACCGACGCCCGCAAGGCCGCCGCCGGCACGATCCGCGGCGACCTCGCCCTCTCGAACCGCGAGAACCTCGTGCACGCCTCCGACTCCCCGGACAGCGCGAAGCGCGAGATCAATCTCTGGTTCCCCAAGGCATAACAACCGACCAAGATCTGGTCCCGGGTCCGCCGGGGGCGCGACCGTAGCTCCCGCCGGGGACCGCTCCGCTGCGCTGCGCTGCCAGGTCCGCGCCTGGTCGCGCCGCAGGACAGGTCGAGATCTAGGCGGCGTCGCGGTTGCGTATCGGGGACGAGGCCGCCGCGCGCTGGAAGCCGCCGCCGTCGGCGACGGGGAGCGGGCGCGGGGCGGCCCGGTGCGGCGGTCAGGGCGTTCGGTTGACCTCGGCGTCGGAACGGCGACGCCCTGACCTGGGCCGCAACGGTGTTGTCAGAATCGCGGCGCCGGCGTTACCGGCGTCGGCGCGGAACGCCGCGATCGACGGGTGCGGGGGCAGAGGCGCGGGGCGAGACGGTGGCTCGCGCCCGGCGGGCCGCGGGTCGTGGGCTAACGGCTGGGCTGGCCCTCGCGGAGGCCTGTGACGAACTCGCTCCACGCTGAGCTGGAGAAGGCCACGATCGGTCCGGCGGGGTCTTTCGAGTCACGGACGAGCACTTGGCCGCCCCGCGCGCCGACCTCGACACAGGCGCCGGTCGCGCATCGCTTAAGCCATTTGATCCGACTCTGATCTTTGGACATGAGTCACGCTCCCTAGTAGTGACCTAACGCCTAGGGTAAGCACCTACCTGAACACAGGGAACGTGAATGAACGCAAGGAGTGCCAGTTAATGCGATACTGCGCGGTGTTTTGCGTTATTTGTGGCATCTGAAGAACGAGTCGATCGTGAGCCGCGTACACCTTGATATCAGATATACCGCGATGCGCGCGGCTCACAATCGCTACTTAGTTTGCGTGGAATCGTCCCTCTTTGAGGTCGACCATGAAGTTGGTCCACACACCCTTGGGGAACTCCAGCGGCTCCCCCGCCGGCGACTTGGAGTCCCGCATGAGGACCATGTCCACCGCGTCAGCGACCTCGACGCAAGCGCCGGACGCGCACCGGCTGCTCTTGCGCCATGAGATGGCCGCACTCGACTTCTTCAACTTACGTGCCTTTCGTCCGTGGTTATGTATAGCGGTTTCAGGACAGCGCGGTGGCGTGGTCCTTTATTAGCCCCGCCGAGGTTGGCTCGTCGTACGCAGCTTGCCAAACGCGGTCGAAGATCTCCCGATGCCGCTTGATTTTCTCGTGGTCTTCGACAATCTCGTCGAGCGTGTCGCTCTCGCGGTAGAGAACGGTGGTGCCGTCGACGAGAGAGACAATTTCGTAAGTCGCGAGCATGGGAATCGGCGACTGTTCTTTGAATGGGATGATCCGCACGGCGATACGTTGGTCGCCGATCAGGTCGAGGAGGTGTTCGAGCTGGTGGCGCAGGACTTCGGGGCCACCGACCTGGCGGTAGAGCACGGACTCGTCGAGCACCAGGTGGATCTCGGGATGCTCGGTGGCGTCCAGGAAACTCTGCCGGCGCATTTCGCGCATCCGGATGCGTGCCTCGATGGCCTCTTCGGTCAGCTCGCCCGCGAACGTCTCGAACACCGCCCGGGTGTACGCCGGAGTCTGCAGCCGGCCGGGCACCACCATCGGGTAGAAATACTGAATCTCCTGGGCGGCCAGCTCGAGACCGATGAGCTGGACGATGGCCGGCGTCAGGAGGTCGCGGTATTGCGGTGTCTCCCACCACTGGGCGCGCTGCTTCGACAGCTTGGCGGACGCGACCAGCGACTCGATTTCCGCCTTGTCCTTCACACCGAGATAGGCGAGCAGCGGACGCAGGTCGTTCTGCGAGATCGTGACTTCGCCGCTCTCGATGCGCATCACTTTGGACAGTGACCACTCCATGGCCTCGGCCACGTCGGTCTGGGTGAAGCCCTTGCCGTCACGAGCGCGCCGGATCGCCAAGCGCACGCGGCGGCGTGCTACGTAGGGCGAGTCGGCCATCGTTGGCGCTCTCCTTGTCCAGCATAAGAGCGCGCGTCGGGCGTACGGCGGCTTGCCGTGTCGCTGTGTGCGGCCCCTCGGGCAGTGATGTCGCTGCCAGCGTAAGTTGTCAGTGTTACGCCTGTCAGCCGGACGCGCGGGTCACGGACATTATGCATCGCGACCTCCCTCACCGCTATCCCGCAACCAGCCATATCGCAAAGTGGCACACCTGCGACGCCCAGTGCGCACCAAGCCATTCCATGCGCCCGAGGGCGGGCGCACCAAGCCATCCCATGCGCCCGAGGGCGGGCGCACCAAGCCATCCCATGCGCCCGAGGGCGGGCGCACCAAGACGCCGAGGGTGGGCCGGTCCACCCTCGGCGCCCGATCGGGGCAGCTCAGCGTTCGAGCTCGCGCAGCCACGTCGTCGTAGCGCGTTGGCGATGCTGTTCTTCCACGGCTCGCACCAGGGCCCGCCGAACCTGGCCGAACCGTGCGGGATGAGCGGTGCGGTAGAGGCAGACCTCTGTGGACCGGTGCACCGCCCACAGCTCGTAGGTGCGCGGCGCGGCGCGCAGGCACGCGCCGGTCGCCAGCACCGGGATGGCCACCGCGACCAGAATGGCCGCGTGCAGCAGCAGGGAATCGTGGATCGGCCAGCTCACGGTGCCGATCACCACGGTGCCGATGGCGAACCGTCCGGTCACCACTCCAGCGGGGTGCCGTTCGCCGCGGACGACATGCGGGTCGACCAGGTCCTTGATCGCGAACCGGCTCGGCCGATCGCCCAGGACGGTGAAGGCCTTATCGGTGATCTTCACGTCCGGACCGGGATAGTAGGTGGGCATCTGGACCTCCTCCCGGGTTCTCGCTACGTCTATTGCACCTGGGATACCTAGCTCTCCGGTAGGCCTCAGTCTGCAATATGGCAGATAGCGCTATACCCATCCGTGGCCTCTCGGGCTGGCAGTTGGCTCTAGCTGCGCGAACCCGTGCTTAGGGTGGTGCCGTGCCGACTCCGAGCTTCATAACCGACATCCGGGCCCACATCGGGCACATCCCGCTCTGGCTCCCCGGCGTCAGCGCAGTCGTCCAGAACCCGGCCGGCGAGATCCTCCTGGGCCGCAGGGCCGACACCGGGCGCTGGTCGCTCATCTCCGGCATCCCGGAGCCGGGCGAGGAGCCAGCCGCCGCGATCGTGCGGGAGGTCTTCGAAGAGACCGGTGTACGCGTCGCGCCCGAGCGGATCACCTCGGTGACCGTCGGCCCGGCGGTGACCTATCCCAACGGCGACGTCGCCCAATACCTCAACGTCACCTTCGCCTGCCGGCCACTGACCGAGAGCGCGACGGTCAACGACGACGAGTCGCTGGAGGTCGGCTGGTTCCCGGTCGACGACCACCCGCCGCTCGACGAGGTCGCCACGCTGCGCCTCGAACGAGCCCTGGCCGGCGACACCGCCGCCTGGTTCACGCAGCCCTAACGAAGGTCGGCCGCGGTCAACAGGGATCGCAGGCGAAGGTCCGCGGCCAGTGGCGGTGGGCCGGCGTTGACGATCGCCGCACACCCGACCGGCGTGCCGCCCCGCCGGGCGACCACGTCGTAGAGGGCCCGCACCTGCGCGCCGGTGGCCACCCAGTCGTCCACCACCAGCACCCGGTCGGTGGCGCGGATCTGCCGGTCCCGCACGCCCAACCGAAGCTCGCGGCCCCGGTAGTCGGGTGGCGTGCGGGCCCAGGTCACCCGGTCGACCAGCCGCCGGTCGCCGCCGTCCTTCACCGCCGGAGCGAAGCCGACCCCGAGCGCGACCGCCACCAGCGGCCCCACCAGGAAGCCCGTGACCTCGGGCGAGACGACCAGGGTCGGCGAGGCGTCTTGGAACAGCGCGGCCAGCGCCGGCCCGACCGAGGCCAACAGCTCCGGCGAATGCCACCAACCGGACACGTCGCTGACGAGGTGGTCGCTGTGTGCGCCGGGATCGAACCAGTGGAACGCCTCGGCGAGGGCGGCGCGCAACGAGTCGTCCCGCAACGGCGGAGAGGTGGCCACGTGACCATCCTGCACATCGGCACCCATGGCCCACCGCAGGGTCAGTCGATCGGTTGAACGTTTCGGTCCATAGTCGGGCGAAAGCGAATGATCACGTTGACATCCGACGTACCACTCTGCGTACGGTCCGCAGCGGTTCACCCCCGGCGGAAGGAGCCCGAGATCGTGGCGGGTAGGCATACCAGGCAGCCGGCCGCGGCCTCGCTGCTCGGGCCTGTGGCGACCGCGGTCGTCGTGCTGGCATTGCTGGTCAGTGGCGCTTTCGGCGCTCTCAAGCTGACCGAGGAGAAGTCCGCGTCCACCGTCAGCCGGATCGAAGTTCCACAATCGACCGAAGTTGTACCAAGCGCGGAGTCCCCATCACCCACGGTAACGGCGACGGCGACATCGACCGCGAAACCCACGCCGACCCGCTCGCCGGCGCATACCTCGCGCGGCAGCGTCCGCCCGCCGAGCTCCAAGAAGCCCACGCCGGAGAAGACCACCACCAGCAAGCCGGCAACCGGCGGTTCCGTGGTCAGCAGCGGCACCTGCGGCGCGTCCTACTACGACGAGGGTCAGACGACCGCCAACGGCGAGGCGTTCAACCCGGACGCGCTGACCGCCGCGCACAAGACACTGCCGTTCAACACGCGCGTACGGGTGACCAACCCCAGCAACGGTAAGTCCGTCGTGGTCCGGATCAACGACCGCGGCCCGTTCATCGAGGGTCGCTGCATCGACCTGTCCCGGGCGGCGTTCGCGGCGATCGCGAGCCTGAGTCAGGGCGAGTTGACCGTCAAGTACGACGTTCTGGACAACTGACGAGACCAACCGGGTTGGTCAGAACCGGATGGCCGAGGGGCCAACTTCGTTCTGTCCCGCACGTCCATCAGGCATGCTGTTCCGCGTACCCATGCAGTTCGCCCCGGCGGGCCGCCGCCCGCTCAGCCCTGGTTCCCGCGCCGGCCTCGGCGCGGCCCTCGTGCTGCTCGTGATCCTGTCGGCGGTGGAGATCGCCGACGGCAGCGGGGCCAACTATGTCGGTCTGGTGGCCACCGCGCCCTTCCTGGCCGCCGCGTTCGCGTCCTGGCGCATGGTGCTGGCCGTCGGGGTGCTCGCCACGGTGGTCGGCATCGCCTTCGCCCTGGCCGCCCGCGACGTCTCGCTCGCGACCGGGGTCAACGTCGTGGGTGTCGCGCTGGCCACGGCGATCGCGGCCGTCGTGGCGGTGATCCGGGAACGCCAGGCGGCGAAGATCGCCGAACTGTCCAAACTGGCCCAGGTGGCCCAGCAGGCGGTGCTGCGCCCGATCGTCCCGCAGATGGGCTCGCTCGCCGTGGCCGGCCGCTACATCTCCGCGACGGCGACGGCCGAGATCGGCGGCGACCTCTACGAGTGCCTCGATACGCCGTACGGCGTGCGGGTCATCATCGGCGACGTACGCGGAAAGGGCCTCGACGCCGTCCGCACCGCGAGCATCGTGCTCGGCTCCTACCGACACGTCGCCTACGAGCGGGCCGACCTGCGCGCGATCGTGGCCGACCTGGACCGCGCCGTGGCGCGCAGCGTGGGCGACGAGGACTTCGTGACGGCGGCCCTGGTCGAGGAGCGCGGCGGCACCCTGACGATCGTCAACTGTGGGCACCCGGCGCCGTTGCTGCTCCGCCGGGGCGAGGTGATCCCGCTGGAGCCGCCCGCACCGGCCCCGCCGCTGGGCTTCATGCCGGTGGTCCGGCCGCGGGTCGAGCGGCTCGAGCCCGGCGACCGCCTGTTGCTGTTCACCGACGGCCTGGGCGAGGCCCGCCGGGAGGGCGAGTTCTTCCCGATCGCCGACCGTGCGTGGCGGCTGCTCGGCCACGGCACGGTCGGCGACGGTCTGGCCTCACTCGAGACGGCGCTGGTGGAGTGGGTGCACGGGCGGCTCGACGACGACATCGCGGTCGTCCTCATGGAGTACGCCGGGCAGCGTTCCGTCACCACCGCCAGCATCCCGAGCTGGGAAGTTGGTAGCGAGTAACCTTCAGGGCGCCTTGGCGGCCGCCAGTTGCGGCACTGCCGCGGCGGCGACGATCCGTTCGGCTTCAGGCGCGCGGTGCCGGCCGACATAGCCGGCGCGCGGGTTGAGCAGCAGGGCAGCGAGATGGGCGAGAGTCATCGGGGACCTCCTGCGAAACTGCGCCGTCGGGTTGCGGCGGGTAACTACCAGAACGACCCCTGGCCAGTAACGGTGACGCGACTGTCGGCGCGCCGACTTGACTCCACCCAATATTGACCCCCATAAGCCGATAAACAGGCTCAAAAAGGGCGCCCCTATGGACGTACTGTGGCGCCGGTCACCGGGTGTGGCTCTTTGTGAGAGCTACTCGCAGGTAATAATCTGGGTTACTGACGGGTAACCAACGCCGCCGGGGATCGGGGACGCGAGCCACATGACGCACTACAAGAGCAACGTGCGCGACATCGAGTTCAACCTCTTCGAGGTGTTCGGCACCGGCCAGGTGCTCGGCCAGGAGCCGTTCGGCGAGATCGACGTCGACACCGCCCGCACCATGCTGGTCGAGCTCGACCGGTTCGCCCGCGAAGACCTGGCCGCCAGCTACGCCGACAGCGACCGCAACCCGCCGGTCTTCGACCCCGCGACGCACACCGCGCCGCTGCCCGAGGCCTTCAAGCGCTCGTACCACACCTTCATGGATGCCGAGTTCTGGCGCCTCGACCTGCCGACGGAGCTCGGCGGCACCTCGGCGCCGCGCGCCCTGTGGTGGTCCCTGGCCGAGCTGATCCTGGGCTCCAACGCGCCGATCTGGATGTACGCGTCCGGCCCGTCGTTCGCGACGACGCTGCACCGCGAGGGCACGGAGCGGCAGAAGAAGTGGGCCGAGCTGTTCATCGAAAAGGGCTGGGCGTCGACCATGGTGCTCACCGAGCCCGACGCCGGCTCCGACGTCGGCGCCGGCCGCACCCGGGCGATCCCGCAGCCCGACGGCTCCTGGCACATCGAGGGCGTCAAGCGCTTCATCACCTCGGGTGAGCACGACCTGAGCGAGAACATCGTCCACTACGTGCTGGCCCGCCCGGTTGGCGTCGAGGGCGCCGGCGGCCCCGGCACCAAGGGCCTCTCGCTGTTCATCGTGCCGAAGTTCCACTTCGACGAGGAGACCGGCGCGCTCGGCGAACGCAACGGCGTGTTCGCGACCAACGTCGAGCACAAGATGGGCATCAAGGTCTCCAACACCTGCGAGCTGACCTTCGGCGAGCACGGCGTCCCGGCCAAGGGCTGGCTGATGGGCGACGTCCACGAGGGCATCCGGCAGATGTTCCTGATCATCGAGTACGCCCGGATGATGGTCGGCACCAAGGCCATCGCCACGCTGTCCACCGGCTACCTGAACGCGCTGGACTACGCGAAGGAGCGGGTGCAGGGCGCCGACCTGCTGCAGCAGGGCGACCGCAACGCGCCGCGGGTGACCATCACGCACCACCCGGACGTACGCCGGTCGCTGATGCTGCAGAAGTCGTACGCCGAGGGCATGCGCGCCCTGGTCGTCTACACGGCATCGTGGCAGGACAAGATCAAGCTGGCCGCGCACGCCGGCGACGCCTCCGCCGAGAAGCTGGCCAAGAAGGTCAACGACTTCCTGCTGCCGATCGTCAAGGGCCTCGGATCCGAGCGGGCGTACGAAATGCTCGGCTCGGAGTCGCTCCAGGTCTTCGGTGGCTCGGGCTTCCTGCAGGACTACCCGCTCGAGCAGTACGTCCGGGACGCGAAGATCGACACGCTCTACGAGGGCACGACCGCGATCCAGAGCCTCGACCTGGTGTTCCGCAAGATCGTGAAGGACCAGGGCCGCGCGCTGATGGCCGTGGCCGGCGAGATCCAGCAGTTCATCGAGTCCGAGGCCGGCAACGGCCAGCTCAAGGAAGAGCGGCTCGCGCTGGGCAAGGCCCTGACCGAGGCCCAGACGATGCTGGGTGTGATGACGGGCTGGCTGGGCGAGGCGGCGACGGACCCGCGCGCGATCTACAAGATCGGCCTGGCCAGCCGGCGCTTCCTGCTCGCGGTCGGCGACCTGATCGTGGGCTGGCTCCTCCAGCGCCAGGCCGACGTCGCCCTGCGCAAGCTGGCCGAGGGCCCGGACGCCTTCTACGCGGGCAAGGTCGCCGCGGCCCGCTTCTTCGCCCGCGAGGTCCTGCCCCGCCTGGGCGCCGACCGCCGCATCATCGAGGCCACCACCCTGGACCTGATGGACCTCCCGGAGGAGTCCTTCTAACCACCCGCACGACGAACGGCGCGACCCGTGCCCGGGCGCGCCGTTCGTGCGTCAGGCAGGATTGACCGGTGACTCCTCGCGTACGGGCGCCGCAGCTCAAGGGTCGTGGTTGGCTCAACACCGGCGGCCAGGACCTGTCGATCGCTGATCTTCGGGGCAAGATCGTCCTGCTCGACTTTTGGACCTTTTGCTGCATCAACTGCCTGCATGTGCTCGACGAGCTTCGGCCGCTCGAGGAGAAGTACGGCGACGTGCTGGTCGTGATCGGTGTGCATTCGCCGAAGTTCGAGCACGAGCGTGATCCCGAGGCCCTGCGGGACGCCGTCGAGCGCTACGGGGTCGATCATCCTGTGCTCGACGACCCGGAGCTGGTCACCTGGGACCAGTACGCCGCCAAGGCCTGGCCGACGCTGACCGTGGTCGACCCCGAGGGCTACGTCGTCGCGAACATGGCCGGCGAGGGGCACGCCGAAGGGCTCGGGCGGCTGATCGACGAGCTCGTCGCCACCCACGAGGCCAAGGGGACCCTGCACCGTGGCGACGGCCCGTACGTCGCGCCCGAGGCGCCCACCACCACGCTGCGGTTTCCCGGCAAGGCGCTGGTGCTGCCCGGCGGCAACCTGCTCGTCTCCGACTCCGCCCGGCACTCGATCGTCGAGCTCGAGCCCGACGGCGAGACCGTCGTCCGGCGGATCGGCACCGGCACCCGCGGGCGCGCGGACGGTGGGCCCGCGACCGCCGAGTTCGCCGAGCCGCAGGGCCTCTGCCTGCTGCCGCCGGAGGTCGCCGAGGCCGCCGGCTACGACGTCGTCGTCGCCGACACCGTCAACCACCTGTTGCGCGGGCTCAAGCTGGCCACCGGCGACGTGGTGACCATCGCCGGCACCGGTCGCCAGTGGCGGTCGACCGTCGACGACCACGCGCACGACGCACTGGCCAGCGACCTCTCGTCGCCCTGGGACGTCGCCTGGTTCGACGACCAGGTCGTCGTCGCGATGGCCGGCATCCACCAGCTCTGGTGGTACGACCCGGGCAAGCGCACCACCGGCGTCTACGCCGGCACCACGGTCGAGGCGCTGCGGGACGGGCCGCTGCCCGACGTCTGGATGGCGCAGCCGTCCGGTTTGTCCACCTCGGCCGACGGCGCCCGGCTCTGGATCGCCGACAGCGAGACCAGCGCCCTGCGCTACGTCGAGGCCGGCGTGCTGCACACCGCCGTCGGGCAGGGCCTGTTCGACTTCGGGCACATGGACGGGCCGGCCGACCAGGCGCTGTTCCAGCACCCGCTGGGCGTGTGCGCGCTGGCCGACGGGTCGGTGCTGGTCGCCGACACGTACAACGGCGCTGTTCGGCGGTTTGATCCAGAGAACAACACAGTCACCACCGTGGCCGACGGGCTCGCCGAACCGAGCGGCATCGTCGTCACGAACACCGGCGACGTGCTGGTCGTCGAGTCGGCCGCGCACCGGCTGACCGCGCTGGCGCCGGGTGCGCTCGCCGCGACGGGCGGGTCGACGGCGCCCGGCACCCGGCACCGCACCGAGCGCACGCCGACGGCGGTCGCGGCGGGTGAGGTCACGCTCGAGGTGATCTTCACGCCGGCGCCGGGGCAGAAGCTCGACGAGCAGTTCGGTCCGTCGACCCGGCTCACGGTCTCGGCGTCGCCGCCGGAGCTGCTGGTCGAGGGCGCCGGTGCGACCACCGACCTGCGCCGCAAGCTGGTGATCGCCAACCACGTCGAGGGTGGCGTGCTGCAGGTGGTCGCCCAGGCGGCGACCTGTGACGCCGAGGCCGAGCACGCCGCCTGCCACCTGACCCGCCAGGACTGGGGTGTCCCGATCACGGTCGTCGCCGACGGCACGCAGCGGGTCGCCCTGGTCCTGCGCGGGCTGGACGAGGGCTAAGAAGCGAACGGCTTCAGGGGTACGCCCGCGCCGGTCAACGCGTCGCGGATCCGCCGGGCCAGCTCGGCCGCGCCGGGCGTGTCGCCGTGCAGGCAGATCGAGGCGACCCGGACCGGGATGACCGAGCCGTCCACCGCCACCGCCTGGCCCGCGCGGGCGAGCCGCAGCGCGCGCTCCACCACCGCGTCCGGGTCGGAGATCACCGCGCCCGGCTTGGAGCGGGGGACCAGGCTGCCGTCCGGCTCGTACGCCCGGTCGGCGAAGCCCTCCGCGACCACGTTGAGCCCGGCACCCACCGCCAGCTCCGCCAGCGTCGAGCCCGGCGAGCAGACCAGCGGCAACGCGCGGTCGTAGTCGCGCACCGCGGCCACCACCGCCGCCGCCTGCGCCTCGTCGACGGCAGCGACGTTGTAGAGGGCGCCGTGCGGCTTGACGTAGCGCACCGAACCGCCGGCCACCCGGCAGAAGCCGTCGAGCGCGCCGATCTGGTAGATCACGTCGTCGCGCAGGTCGTCGAACGCGTAGTCGATCCGCCGGCGGCCGAAACCGGCCAGGTCGCGGTAGCCGACCTGGGCGCCGACCGCGACACCCCGGGCGGCCGCGGTGGCGCAGACCCGCCGCATCGTGGTCGGGTCGCCGCCGTGGAAGCCGCACGCGACGTTCGCCGACGTGATCACGTCGAGCAGCGCGTCGTCGTCGCCCAGCCGCCAGATGCCGAAGCCCTCGGCCAGGTCAGCGTTCAGGTCCATGAAATCTGACGGTACTGCCCGGACGGGCCTGGGCCAGGCCGGTTACGTCGGTCACGACCGCGATCACCGGATATCCACCGGTCGTGGGGTGGTCGGCCAGGAAGACCAGCGGCTGCCCGTCGGCCGGCACCTGGACCGCACCGAGGACAACGCCCTCGCTGGGCAGCTCGCGAGCGGGGGCGTCCGCGCGGGCCAGGGCCGCGCCGGCCAGCCGCGCGCCGACCCTGTTGCTGTTCGGGCTCACCGTGTACGCCGTGGTCAGCAGCGTCTCCACCGCGGCGGAGGTGAACCAGTCGTCCCGCGGCCCGAGCCGCACGGCCAGGTTGATCGACCCGGCCGAAATCGCCGCGCCCGACCCCGGCGCCGCCTGGCCGAGTGGTAGCCCGTCGCGCCCGAGCGCCGGGCCGAGCGGGAGCTGGTCACCGTCGCGCAGCCGGGACGGGCCGAGCCCCGAGAGTGTGTCGGTCGACCGGCTGCCGAGGACGGGCGGCACCGCCAGGCCGCCGGCTACCGCGACGTAGGACCGCACTCCGACGGTCGCTCGGCCGACATCGACGAGACCGCCGGCCGGCACCGACACTGGCGCGTCCAGGGAGACCGGGACGCCCTCGACGCGTACCCGGGCGATGGCACCGGTCACCGCGATCACTCCACCCGACGGCAGCCGGAAGGCGCACCCGGTCAGCGTGGTCTCCAGCCCCGCCGCACCGGAGTGGTTGCCGACGAGGGCATTGGCCCGGCTCAGCGCCGGGGCATCCAGTGCGCCGGAGCGTGGGACGCCGAGATGCGCGTAGCCGGGACGGCCGCGGTCCTGCACGGTGGTCAGCGGCCCCGCCCGGACCACCGCGATCATGCTCGCACCAGCCGGACCGTCGTGCCGGGTGCGAGCAGCGCGGGCGGGTCCCGGTCGACATCGAACAGGGTCACCGACGTGCGCCCGACCAGCTGCCAGCCGCCGGGTGACGAGGTCGGATAGATGCCGGCGTAGGGCCCGGCGAGCCCGACCGAGCCGGCCGGCACCGACGTGCGGGGCGACGCGAGCCGAGGCACGGCCAGCTCGGCCGGCAGCCCGGTCAGATAGCCGAAACCCGGAGCAAAGCCGCAGAACGCCACGCGGAACTCCGTTTCCGTCAACCGGTCGATGACCGTGGGTATCGGGACCGACCACAGTGCGGCGACCGTGGCCAGGTCGGGGCCGTCGTACACGGTGGGTATCGTGACGAGCTCGCCGGGCGAGGTGGTGGCTGGTGGGGGCGGCGCCCAGCCGGCGATCAGGCCCGCGTCGGGTGCGGCGAGGCCGTCGAGCAGGACCGTGCGCGCGCCCGGCACGATCTCCGCGACGTCGAGCTCACCGGCCGCGCGGCGTCGCCAGAGCTCGGCCCGCCAGGCCTCGACCTCGTCGGCCGGGCATTCGATGAGCAGGGCCGCCGCGCCGACCGAGCGAATGTGCACCGTTCCATTGTCGACATCCGGTGGGACGCTTCACAGGGGTGGTCGCCCCGACTTCCAGACTCCTGTCAGCGCAGGTCGGTAGCCTGATCCAGTGACGACGTCGACCCGGTCCCGGCTGCGGCCAACTGATCTTGGCAAGCCACGCATGCGCGGTTGGCTGCACGCGTACGCGTTCTTCGTCGCCGTAGTGGCCGGCATCGTGCTCTGCTCGATCGCCGCCACCCGGCCCGGCTGGTCGCCGTTCGTGAGCTGCGTCGTCTACAGCGTCACCGTGTGTGCTCTGTTCGGCACCAGCGCGTTGTACCACCGCCGGGTCTGGTCCGAGCGCGGCTACCAGGTCATGCGCCGGCTCGACCACTCGATGATCTTCATCTTCATCGCCGGCACGTACACGCCGTTCGCCGTGCTGCTGCTGCCGACCCGCACGGCGACGATCATCCTGAGCGTGGTCTGGGCCGGCGCGATCGGCGGCGTGACGCTCAAGCTGCTGCGGCCGCACGGCTCGCGATGGCTGTCCGCGCCCCTCTACCTGGCGCTCGGCTGGGTCGCCCTGGCCGTGCTGCCCGACATCGTCCGGCACGGCGGGGTGGCCTGCCTCCTGCTGCTGCTCGCCGGCGGCCTGGCCTACACGGTCGGCGCGGTCTTCTACGCGTTGCGCCGGCCGAACCCGTGGCCGACGGTGTTCGGCCACCATGAGTTCTTCCACGCCTGCACGCTGATCGCGGCCATCTGCCACCACGTGGCCATCTACCTGGCGCTCTTCGCCTGAGCCGGACGCGGCGGTGCCCCCCGCCGAAGCGAGGGGCCGCCAGATCCGGAGCTCAGTACGCGCGGTCGTCGCGACGCACCTCGTGGTACTCCTCGACCCGACCCTGGGCCGGCGGGAGCGGAGCCGTCGGGGGCACAGCGGCCCGGGTGTCGCGCGCGACGGTCGTCCGCTTGCGGCTCTGCCACAGCCACATGGTCAGAACCAGGCCGATGACGCCGGCGAGCATGAGGACCCAGCCGACCACGTCCAGGTCGAGCCAGCCCACGTTCACGTCCAGCGCGAACGTGAAGATCGCGCCGACGGCGATGAGGAAGATGCTGCCACCGATACCCACTGCGGTCGCCTCCTTCTTGGTGCCTTAGAGCGGGCGGGCACAGACCGTCTTACCCATGTGGATGGAGCGTCAATCAGGCAAGCTTGGTGGCATGCGTGAGCGCAAGATCCTGCTGGTACGGCACGCGAAGGCCGACCGGCCCGCAGGCGTCATAGACGTAGACCGCCCGCTCACCCCCCGCGGCCACGCCGACGCGGGCGCGGTCGGCGCCTGGCTGGCCCACCGCGGCTACCGGCCCGACCTGGTGATCTGTTCGCCGTCGAAGCGCACCCGGCAGACCTGGCACGGCATCGCCCTCGGCCTGGCCGACGCGGCCGGCGAGCAGGCGCCGTCGCCCGAGGTCGACTACCGGGACGAGGTGTACGACGGCGAGGGCACCGACCTGATCGACCTGCTCCAGGGCGTCGACGAAGCGGTCGAGACCGTCATGGTCATCGGGCACAACCCGTCGGTGTCGGAGGCGTCGGAGCTGCTCGACCCGGCGAGCGCCGGCGACCTGCGCACCAGCGGGGTCGCCGCGCACACCTACGCGGGCTCGTGGGACGAGTGCGGTCCCGGCACCGCCGCGCTGCTGGAGACCCACACCGCGCGGGGTTGACGCTCAGCGCCAGCGAGGCACTCTGACAGCCGGGGGCTGCCAGCGCGGCTGACGACACGGGTGCACCAACGACGCCGGCGGCCGGTCCCAGAGCTTGCGCTTGCGCACGACCCGAGGCGGTTTCGGGGGCTCTACCCGCGGCCGGTGCTGCTTCGGTTTGGCGCGCTTCTGGGCGGCCTCCGGGTGCCGGGCCGGTGCCACCGGCGCCGCCGGCTTCGCGCTCGTCTGTCGCGTCGGCCGGCGGGGTGGCGGGGTCGCGCCGGCCGGTGCCGGGAGCGTGGCCAGCGGCGGGGGCGGGCGTTCGGGCAGTCCGGGACGGATCGGGATCACCACCACCGGGCCGGGCGACGGCGGCGGGATGAACGGCGTCGTGTCGCCGAGGTCGTCGCCGGCGAGGGCCTCGTCCACCGAGCCGGCGCCGGGGCCGATGGCGGCCAGGATCGGCAGCGACGAGGTCACCGCCAGCACGAGCACGATCAGGGCGTACCGCCTGGTCGGGCCGGTGAGCCCGGCGGCGCGATGTCGACCACCGGGTGGCGGCCAAGGGGCCTGGTCCGGCATGGCCGAACTCCTCGTCTGCAGCTGATTCGTGGAACGCGGCCGAGGGTCGCCCGGTCGGATTAACCGGGGTAAACAGTCCTATTCGGTCATCGCGTCCGCCCATCAGGGTCGCGCAGTTACGCTCGGTTTGCCAGTCATGTACAGCGTGTCCATGTGCCAACTTTCACCATGCATGGACCAGGCAGGGTCGATCATGGAGAGTGTCAACCAAGCTGTGGGACCGCCCCCGGCAATGCGAGGATGGGTGTGACGGCAACGTGGCCGTGGCCTCAAGCACATCCCTGCGGCGGGCGCGGAACGCGATGTCGGCTCCCAACCGCGCGGCGGCCCCACCGGGTCAGGCGCGGTGAGGTAGGGCCCGTCGGCGATGCCCGGCAGGCAACAAGCTGCGCGCCGGGAAACCCCCGGCACCGCACCACAGACAGGGAGACACGGATGGCCAAGGGAGGCTCGCCCCCGGACGGGGAGCTTGTCCAGTTGCTCACCCCCGACGGTGAGCGGATCGAGTCGGTGACGGGATCCGACGGCACGGTCTACCGCGCCGACTTCACCGACGACGAATACCGCGGTCTGTACCGCGACCTGGTGATCGTTCGGAAGCTGGATGCCGAGGCCACCGCCCTCCAGCGCCAGGGCGAGCTGGGCATCTGGGCCAGCCTGCTGGGCCAGGAGGCCGCACAGGTCGGTTCCGGCCGCGCGCTGCGTCCCCAGGACATGGCGTTCCCGACCTACCGCGAGCACGGTGTGCTCTATTGCCGCGGTATCGACCCGATCATGCCGCTGGGTCTGTTCCGCGGCGTCGACCAGGGCGGTTGGGATCCCAACGAGTTCAAGTTCAACATGTACACGATCGTCATCGGGGCGCAGACCCTGCACGCGACCGGGTACGCCATGGGCGTGACCATGGACGGCAAGACCGGCACCGAGGACGGCGAGGCGGTTATCGCCTACTTCGGCGACGGCGCGACCAGCCAGGGCGACGTCAACGAGGCGTTCATCTGGGCGGGCGTGTTCAACGCCCCGATGGTCTTCTTCTGCCAGAACAACCAGTACGCCATCTCGGAGCCCCTCGAGCGGCAGACCCGGATCCCCCTCTACCGGCGTGCCGCCGGCTTCGGCTTCCCCGGCATCCGCGTCGACGGCAACGACGTGCTCGCCTCGTACGCGGTCACCCGCGCGGCGCTCGACCACGCACGGCTCGGTCAGGGCCCGACGATGATCGAGGCCTACACCTACCGGATGGGCGCGCACACCACCTCCGACGACCCCACCCGCTACCGGATCGCCAGCGAGGTCGAGGCCTGGCAGGCCAAGGACCCGATCCTGCGGGTACGCGCCTTCCTCGAGAAGCAGCAGATCGCCGACGCGGCGTTCTTCACCGAGGTCGACGAGCAGGCCAAGCGGGAGGCCGTGCACCTGCGCGAGCGGGTGCTCGAGATGCCCGACCCGTCGCCGTCGACGATCTTCGACAACGTCTACCCCCACGGTTCGCCGCTGGTCGACCAGCAGCGCGCGGGGTTCAGCGACTACCAGGCGTCGTTCGAGGGGAGCGCACACTGATGGCCGAGAAGCTGACCCTGGGCAAAGCGCTCAACACCGGCCTGCGTCGCGCGCTCGAGCGCGACCCGAAGGTCGTCATCATGGGTGAGGACGTCGGCAAGCTCGGCGGCGTCTTCCGGATCACCGACGGCCTCCAGAAGGACTTCGGTGACGATCGGGTGATCGACACCCCGCTGGCCGAGTCCGGCATCATCGGCACCGCCGTCGGTCTCGCCATCCGCGGCTACCGCCCGGTCTGCGAGATCCAGTTCGACGGCTTCGTCTACCCCGCGTACGACCAGATCGTGTCGCAGGTGGCGAAGATGCACTACCGCTCGCAGGGCAAGGTGCGGCTGCCGATCGTCATCCGCATCCCGTTCGGCGGCGGCATCGGCGCGGTCGAGCACCACTCGGAGTCGCCCGAGGCCTACTTCGCGCACACCGCCGGCCTCAAGGTCGTCGCCTGCTCGAACCCGGAAGACGCGTACTTCATGATCCAGCAGGCGGTCGCGTCCGACGACCCGATCGTCTTCCTGGAGCCGAAGCGGCGCTACTGGGAGAAGGGCGACGTCGACCTCGACCTGGACCCGGCGTCGGCCCACCCGCTGCACGCGTCCCGCACGGTCCGCCCCGGCACCGACGTGACGGTGCTGGCGTACGGGCCGATGGTGCGCACCGCTCTGGACGCGGCCACCGCCGCGCAGGAGGACGGGCGCTCGCTCGAGGTGATCGACCTGCGTACGCTCTCGCCGCTCGACCTGGGCCCGGCCTACGAGTCGGTCCGGCGCACCGGTCGTTGCGTGGTCGTCCACGAGGCGCCCAGCAACGTCGGCCTCGGCGCGGAGCTCGCCGCCCGGATCACCGAGGAGTGCTTCTACTCCCTGGAGGCCCCGGTGCTGCGGGTGACCGGCTTCGACACCCCGTACCCCGCGGCTAGGGTCGAAGAGGAATACCTGCCCGATCTCGACCGGGTGCTCGACGCCGTCGACCGCTCGTTCGGTTGGTGACCGCGATGTCCCGGATCAAAGTGTTCAACCTGCCTGACCTCGGTGAGGGGCTGACCGAGGGCGAGATCCTCAAGTGGCTCGTCCAGGTCGGTGAGGAGATCGAGCTCAACCAGCCGCTCGTCGAGGTGGAGACGGCCAAGGCCGCCGTCGAGATCCCGGCGAAGTGGGCCGGCAAGGTCGTCGAGATCCACCACGCCGAGGGTACGACCGTCGAGGTGGGCGCACCGATCGTCGCGATCGACACCGACCCGTCCGCGGCCGACGCTCCTACCCCGTCGGCGGCCTCGCTGGCCGCGGTCGAGGTGGCGCCGGCCGAGGGCGCCGTCGAGCCCGGCCTGATCGGTGGTCCGGCGCCCGGTGGGCGCACGGCGGTGCTGGTCGGCTATGGGCCCAAGACGGTGGCTGCCAAGCGCCGTCCGCGCAAGGGCGACGGCGCGCCGGTCGCCGCCGCTCCCGCTCCCGTCGCGGCACCCGCACCCGCTCCCGTGGTGCCCGCGCCGGCTCCGCCGGTCGAGGTTCCGGCGGACGCCCCCGGCGCCGGGGGCCGCGACCAGGTCGCGCTGGCCAAGCCGCCGGTCCGCAAGCTGGCCAAGGACCTGGGTGTCGACCTGGGCACGCTGGTCGGCTCGGGGCCGCAGGGCTCGATCACCCGCGACGACGTGCTGGCGGTGCGGAACGGCGGCGCGGTCGCGCCGGCCGCGGCGCCGGTGGTGGCGATCCCGGCGGGCGCCCGCGAGCAGCGCATCCCGGTCAAGGGCGTGCGCAAGCTGACCGCGGAGAACATGGTCGCGTCGGCGTTCACCGCGCCGCACGTGACGGTGTTCCTGACCGTCGACATGACCCGCACGATGCAGGCGATCGAGCGGCTGCGGGCGCTGCCGGACTGGCGCGAGGTGCGGATCTCCCCGCTGCTCCTCGTCGCGAAGGCGATCCTGCTGGCGGCCAAGCGGCACCCGATGGTCAACTCGACGTGGGCCGGCGACGAGATCATCGTCAAGGACTACGTCAACCTGGGCATCGCGGCAGCGACCGAGCGTGGGCTGATCGTGCCCAACATCAAGGACGCCGGCCGGTTGTCCCTCCGCGAGCTCGCCGACGCGATGACCGCATTGGTGCAGACCGCGAAGTCGGGCAAGACGCCGCCGGCCGACATGTCCGGTGGCACGCTCACCATCACCAACGTCGGCGTCTTCGGCGTCGACGCGGGCACGCCGATCCTGCCGCCGGGCGAGTCGGCGATCATCGCGTTCGGCGCTGTGCGCGATACGCCGTGGGTGCACGAGGGCGAGATCAAGATTCGCCAGGTCACCCAGCTAGCGATGTCGTTCGACCACCGGATCATCGACGGTGAGCTCGGCGCCAAGTTCCTGCGCGACGTGGGCGCGTTCCTCACCGATCCTGAGGCGACGCTGTTGGCTTGGACGTAGTTCGCGGCATTTGTCAGAGCCGGCGTGACCCTCGGGTCACGCCGGCTCTTTCGTTTGTTCTTCCGTACACCCTGGCGACAACCTTTGTTTGTTCGGCTGGTGGCGCGGCTCACCTAATAATCGATGGCGAGCGAAGCCTGGATGCGCCACAATGGGTACAGACGCCGGTTGGGGGCGACCGGTGCAGACCAGGGGAGTTTTGCAATGAGCACCATGATGGACCGTTTCCGCACGCACCGTGACCAGATGCGCCGCGTCCGCGCGCTCGAGCGGGCACTCAGCGAGACCAACTCGCCGGCGGTCCGTGCCGAGATCATCGCGATCTCGCAGCGCAGCCAGCGCTAGTCACGCGCCGTAACTCAAAGGTCCGTCCGGCTTGCCGGGCGGACCTTTCGTATTGGTGTGGTTACCGGATCCACCGTTGCGGTGCTGCTCACAGCACCGGGATTCCTACCCGTCGCACCGCCCGGTACGGTTGGTCCGGCTGCCCTGGCATCGGCATGAAACCAGGGTCGCTGTTCCGCGATGGAGGAGGCGACGATGACGTCCGAGGGTTCGCAGCACCCCGGCTACGAGCCGGACGAAGCTGCCCCGGACGCTGGCGGGGACCGTTTCGGCGAGGCTGACCCGCGGCGCCGACCGGCCGGCGACGCGTGGGCGCCACCGGGCTACGACCCACCACAGCGGACGGACCAGTGGACGCCCTCGCAGGGTGGTCAGTGGGGCGCCCCGGCACCCGACAACGCGTACGGCGCTCCGCGCCGGCCGGGTGAGCAGGGGCCCGTCAACGGGCACCGGCCGGGCGTGCACGACGAGCCTCCGGCGCACTACACGCCGGCGCCGGCCCCGATCCCGCAGGCGCCCGAGCCGACCCCGCTGCCGCCCCAGCAGACCCGGGTCCCCGGCGCGTCGTTCGGTGCCTTCCCGCCCGCCGAGTCGCCGGCCGAGGTCGGCGACCGCTACGGCGCGATCGACTACCACGGCAAGACCGAATACCCGCCGAGCGTGCCGCAGCCGCGCACCTCGAGCGACAGCCCGGCGACCGGCCGCGTGCAGATCCCGCAGCCGACCGACCCGGGCACCGACCAGCCCTCGTCGGGCGCGCCGTCGTTCGACTCCTACGGCGCCGGCCCCGGCGCGCCGACCGGCTACTCCGGGCCGAGCGGCTGGACCCCGCCGCCGCCGATCGACAGCGGCGCACCGGCCGGCCGGCCCAGCGGTGACTCGGGCGGCTTCCCGAGCGGTGACTCCGGTGGGTTCTCCGGCTTCGCCGCCGGCACCCGCGGTCTCGGTGACGCTGCTCCGCCCCAGGGCTCGACTCCGACCAGCGGCGGCCCTGGCGGGTCGGCGCCGATGGGCTCCGCGTCCGTGGGCTCCGCATCGGTCGGCTCGGCACGGGTCGGCGGCGGCTCGATGGGCGCCGCGTCGGTGCCGATGGGCGCCGTGCGGATCGACCCGGGCCAGTTCGGCCCCGAGCAACCGGCCGAGGAGCGCTCCGCCTACCCGGCGGTGCCCAGCCAGGGCGGCCCGACCTCCGGCGCGCCGAGCGGCACGGCATCGGCCGGCCGCGCGGTCAGCGCCAGTGCTTCGGTGCCGACCGCGAGCCGCGTCCAGCCGGCGACCGACGAGCCGATTCCGCAGGCCGCCAACACGCCTCCCCAGCCGCGGGTCTACGGCCGCGCGGTCGGCGCGCCCGCCGACTCCCCGGCCGCTCCGGAGGCGCCCGGCTTCGGCGGCCCCGGTGCCGAGCAGTTCCGCGGCCCCAGCGGCTTCGCGCCGAGCGCCGACCAGCCCGGCTCGGCCTTCCCGGGCTCGCCGGCCGGCGGCAACCGGTTCGGCGGCGCTCCCGAGGGTGGCAGCTTCCCGGGCTTCGGCGAGGCGCCGAGCACGGGCACGCAGCAGGGCGGCTTCCCCGGCCGCGGTGAGGGCCCGCAGGGCTTCGCGGGCCCGCAGGGTTTCCCGGGCTCACCCGCCCGCGAAGACTCGGGCTTCCCGGGCCGTGGCGACGAGGGTGGTTTCCGGCCGCAGGGCTTCCCGGGCTCGCCGGCCCGCGAGGACTCGGGCTTCCCGGGTGCGCCGGCCCGCGGCGACGAAAGCGGCTTCGGCGGCCAGCAGCCCGCTTTCCCGGGTGCGCCGGGTCGTAGTGACGAGAACAGCTTCGGTGGCCAGCCGGGCTTCCCGGGTGCGCCCGGCCGTGGTGACGAGAACAGCTTTGGCGGCCAGCCCGGGTTCCCGGGTGCGCCCGGCCGTGGTGACGAGGGCGGCTTCGGCGGCCCGTCCGGCTTCGCGGGTGCGCCGGGTCGTTCGGAGGAGGGCGGCTTCGGCGGCCAGCAGCCCGGCTTCCCTGGTGCCCCCGGTGGTCGGGCGGACGAGGGTGGCTTCGGCTCTTCCCCCTACGGCAGCCCGCCGAGTCGGGACGGCTTCGGACCTGGCGACAGCCAGGGCCCGCCGACCGCGTTCGGTCCGCCGATCGAGGTGCCGCCGGCGCCGCCCGGTCCGCCGGGCAGTTTCCGCTCCAGCGCCCGGGTCACGCCGCCCGGCGTCGACGCGCCCGAGGGCCCGCAGGGCATCCGCCCGCCGGGTGGCTATGCCGGTGTGCCCGGCATGCCTCCGCCGGGGGGACCGCAGGCAGGTCCGCAGGCAGGTCCGCAGGGCCGGATCAGCGGTCCGCTCAACTCGGGCCGCCCGCTCGGTGGCGCCAACCGACCCGGCGGCCCGCCGACCGCGACCTGGCCGGCCACGCCGGCCGACGCGGACCAGGGCCGGTTCGACGCGTTCCGGCCCGACGCGGAGGCGCCGGCCACGCCGGCCACCAGCGACGACAAGCCGGACCCGCCGCCGAAGGAGCGCAACGGCCGGGTGCTGGCGATGGTCCTGACCGCGGCGGTGCTGCTGCTGGTCATTCCGCTCGCGGTGGTCTACCTGTTCACCCGCTCCAGCGGTGACGGCTTCAACCCGGCGGTCGGTGAGTGCGTGCGGCAGGTCGGCAGCGGCGCGACCTCGGCGGAGTGCGGCGAGCCCGACGCGTTCGAGGTGGTCTCCCGGGTCAACGACGCGGCCCAGTGCCCCGACAAGGGCCAGCCGTTCGTCGAGGTCTCCGGTGGGCGCTCGAACAACGTGCTCTGCCTGGCCCCGAAGGCGGCCGCCCCGCCGGCCGGCGACGGCAGCCCGTCGCCAACCCCCAGCAACTGACGGTGCGAGCCGGGCGCGTGAGCGCCCGGCTCGAACGTCACTCGCCAAGCCGGTCGCGGTTCTCGGCCAGCCAGGCGTCCAGGGCCGCGGGGTCGTTGAGATCGACGCCCTCGGCGATGAGCTGGGCCACGGCCGCCGTCGCGGGGCTGCGGCGCTCGCCGGTGGTGTAGAGGCGGACGAACTCCGGCACGGTGTCTTCCACGGCCTGGTCGGTCGCGGCCACCGCCTCGGCCGGGAGACCGCGCACCCGCGACGCGTACGCCGCCCAGGCCCGGACCACCCTCGGCAGCAGCGCCGCGTCGTCCATGTCGAGCACCGCGCGCCGGTGCACCCAGTCGAGCAGGAACAGCTCGACCACGATCGGGCTCCACCGCATCGGGTCGGCGTCGGGCAGGCTCGCGGCGTGGTCGAGCACCAGGCTCAGGCAGAAGTGCAATGAGCCCAGGTCGCCCTCGGGCAGCCGGTCGAGCTCGAACCGGGCCGCCTCGGGTGCGGCCAGGAAGGTCCGGATCAGCGCCGAGCGCTCCTCGTCGCCGAGCGGCTCGGGCAGATCGGGCACGGGGCTCAGCGCCGGCATCGGCAGCAGGGCCAGGCGGGCACCGACCAGCGCGCGGTCGGTGGCCAGCGAGCCCTCGCCGGGCAGGTCACCCATCTCGTCGGTGATCTGGAGGTGGCGGGCCACCTCGCCGCGCAGGGTGCGCGGGTCCTCCTCGCGGAACCAGGTCAGCCCGTCGGCCGCGCACATCCGGCGGACCTGACCGAGGATCCGCTCGGCGGGGCCACCGACGAACACGTCCTTGGTGATGCCGATGTTGTGGTCGACCAGCGCGACGACGGCGTGCTCCGGACCACCCTCGGCGTCGTCCTCGTACGCGAAGGTGGCCAGGTAGGAGGTCTGGTCCCCGTACACGTCGCCATAGGCGTAGGTGCCGGTCGGCCGGACCCGCCCGAGCTGGCCGGACCACGACGGCGCCTGGGCGCCGGGCTTGACCGCGGCGGCGCCGGGCGCGTCGGGGACAAGGGAGGCGAAAACGGACCGGATGGTGGTCGCGGCCGCGGCCCGGCGGCGGGAGGTGGCGGTGAGGAAACCTTCCACGAAGGTACGGACGGCGCCGGCACGATCTTCTTCGGCGATCGCGTAGACGCTGCCGAGCAACGCGGTGCCGAGCATCTCGGCGTCCAGCGCGCAGTCGAGCTTGTCGACGTCACGCGCGGCCTTCAGTACGGCCTCATAGGGAGTCTGTGGCGTCGCCATGAAACGACCCTACGCTGGTCGCGCGGCGCCGGCACGAGCCAACTATCGGGGTGGTCCGGCCGCTGCATAGGCGTCCCGGGCGGTCGTGTAGTCGCGCAGAACCGCCCTGACCGGCGCGATCACCTGTTCGCGGCCCACCTCGGCGACCGACTCCCGCATCCGCGCCTCGGCCCGGCGCCGGGCCCGGCGGGCACCCCAACGGATGAACGGTTTCACCAGCAGGGCCAGCAGGATGCCGGCGGCCAGCCCGCCCAGCAGCCCCAGGGTCGGCAGCGGCACCTCGCCGACCATCGGGTAGTCGAACCGCGGCAACCCGAGGGCCCGGACGATGTAGCCGGCCACCAGCCAGCCCAGCCCGGCCACGGCGACCAGGGTGAGCAGCCACTGCAGGAGGCCGACCGCCCGCCACCAGGCCCGCTTGCGCTCGACGCCGAGCTCGGTGCCGGCGACCGCCTTGTCGAGGGCGTCGGGCAGGTCGCCGAGCCGGGACCGGGCCGCGTCGCCGACCGCGACCCGCCACGCCTCGGGCAGCTCGCCGGAGGTGGTGTCGGTGACGGTGCGCAGGGCGATGCCCAACGAGGCCCGCTGCGCGGCGCTGGGGTCGGGGAGCGAGGTGGTCGCCGGCACGGTGCCGTCGGCCGGCGCGAGCTCGGTGCCGACCACCGTCGGCGTGTGCAGGTGCAGCCGGCGCAGCGGGTCGGGACGCAGCTTGCGCCAGAACTTGACCAGCGGCCAGCCGGTCGCGGCGCCGGCCCGGTGCCGGTAGGCCCGCTCGGTCGCGTCGGCCACCGCCGGCACGCCCGCGACGCCGGCGAGCGCGTCGGCGAGGCGGCGGGAGGTGGCGCGGTCGACGTCGGCCGGCGCCGGACCGCCGACCAGGTCGTCGAGCCGGGCCAGCGCGGTGTCGACGTCGCTGTTGAGCCGGCGCAGCGCCGCCTGGCGCTCGGCCACCGTGCGTTCCAGCAGGCGGCGCAGCTCGACCATGGCCGCGTCCTGGACCGCCGCCGTCGCCACCACCGGCACGCCGCCGAGGCCGTCTTCTTCGAGCAGCCGGCGCAGGTCGCCGAGCACCTTCGGCAGGTCGGTCGTGGAGAGCCGGTCGGCCTGGTTGAGCACGACGACGGTGACGTCCTTGTGCCGGTGGAACTCCCGCAGGTAGGCCTCGTGCACCACGCGGTCGCCGTATTTCTGCGGGTCGACCACCCAGACGATCAGGTCGACGAGCCCGAGCAACCGGTCGACCTCGACCCGGTGGGCCGCCTCGACCGAGTCGAAGTCGGGCAGGTCGAGCAGGACGAGTCCGCGCAGCGGGGCCTCGTCGTCACCGTCGAGCGGGCTCTCCCGGGCGAACCGGTTGCGGGGGAGCACCCCGACCCAGTCGAGCAGGCCGCCGGCCTCGTCCGCGGCGCCCCAGACGCAGCCGAACGCCTGACCCGTGGTGGGCCGGCGGACCCCGACCGGCGAGAGGTGCATGTGGGCCAGCGCGTTGAACAGGCTGGACTTGCCGCTGCCGGTGGCGCCGGCGAGGGCGACCAGCGTGTGGTCGCGGGACAGGGCGAGCCGGCCGCCGGCCCGCTCGACCAGCGTGTGTGCGGGCACCAACCGGTCGGAGGGCAGGTGGCCGTCGGCGGCGTCGAGGAAGCTCTGGACCGCGTCGAGCCGGCCGATCAGGATGTCGGGATCGACACGGCGGTTGCCGCGCAGGGCCTCCCGGACCCGGCCCATGAACTGGGTCACCGCAGCTCCCCCAGATCCCGCTGCGGCAGGGCGAGCTTGCTGCCGGTCGTGAGCGCCGCCGCGGACCGGGCCCGCTCGACCTCGGCCGCGGCCGCGCGCAGCTCGCCACCCGGGTCCGCGTCGACGCCGACCGCCTCGATCCGGTCGAAGTAGCGGGCCGCCTCGTCGGCGAGCAGGTCGTCGACCCGGTCGAGCAGGTCCTGGCGGGCCTTGGCGGCGAGCCGGCGGATCGCCTGGTCGCCGAAGATCGCTTCGAGCACCTTCTGCGCGGCGACCGTGGTGCCGGCGGCGGTGCCGATCTCCAGGCCGGTCGGGATGAACGCCGTCGAGGCGAACACCGCGATCATGACGGCCAGGCCGGTGGCGTTGACCGCGTACGCCGCCGTGCGGGCCACGAACCGCTTGTCGCTGCCTTCCTGGCGGACGAGCTCGAGCACGCCGCGCTGCCAGTCGCGGACCAGCCGGTCGGCGCGGTCGGCGAGGTCGGGTGTCGGCCGGGCCAGCGAGGGCTCGAGCAAGGCGGCCCCGGCCGGGTGCGCCTGCCACCCGGTGTACGCGTTCTCGGCGGCGTCACCGGCCACCCCGCGCAACAGCGTGGTGAGCTGGGACTCGATCGCCGACTTGAGCTGGTTGCCGGGCTGTGGCCGGCCGGTCACGGCCGCCGTGATCCGGTCGCGCAGCCGCCCTATCCGCGCCTCCAGGCCCCGGAAGAAGTCACCGGTGCCGACGAACTCGTGCCAGCGGGAGAGCACCTCGCCCCGCAGCAGCCGGCCGTCCTTGAGGCTGCGCTCGACGGTCTCGGCGCCGCCGCGGTAGGCCGCGCGGACCCGCTCGCGCAAGGCCCGGGCCGCCGCGGCCTGCTCGTCGGCCGCGGCCGCCAGCCCGTCGGCGGCCGGGCTTAGGGCGGCGACGGCGCCGTCGAGGGTCTGCCGAACCACCGCGGCGCGGGCGTTGGCGTCGCTGGCCAGCCGGTCGAACCAGGCGCGGAGCTCGGCGGTGTCGCGGCCGGGCAGCAGGCCCTGGCCGTCGACGTCGGTCTCGGGCAGCACGAACAGCGGTGCCTCGGCCAGGTCGTTGGCCTCGAGCATCTCCGCGAGGTGGGCGGGCACGTCGTCGCCCGCCTCGTCCGGCACCCGGTCGAGCACGAGGGCGATCACGGTGCCGCGCAGCCGGGCGGTGCGCAGGAGCCCCCACGGCACGGCGTCGGCGTAACGGGCGGCGGTGGTGACGAAGAGCCAGAGGTCGGCGGCGGCCAGCAGTTGGGCGGCGAGTTGCCGGTTCTGGTCGACCACCGAGTCGATGTCGGGCGCGTCGAGGAACGCCAGCCCGGGCGTGAGCGCGGGTGCGGCGACCAGTTGCAGGGTGTGCGGGTCGTCGCTGGGCTTGGTCGTCCGGGTCAGGCCGGGCAGCAGGTCGCCCGCGCGGAACCACTGGCTGTCGGACGGGTTGCAGACGAGCACCGGTGCCCGGGTCGTCGGGCGGAGCACCCCGGGCGCGCTCACCCGGGCCTGCACGAGGCTGTTGACCAGCGTCGATTTGCCGGCGCCGGTGGAGCCGCCGACGACCACCAGCAGGGGTGCGTCGAGCCGGGCCAGGCGGGGCAGAAGGTAATCGTCGAGCTGAGCGACCAGGGCGGCACCGACCTCACGCGCCTCGGCGGCGGAGGTCAGGGACAGCGGGAAGTCGACCCCGGAGATCGCCGTCCGTAGTCGGCCGAGGGCGGTCGGCAACCCCTCGGGGGCCACCGCCGCCACCTGCGTCGTCACGGGTAAAGCGTGCCCGATCTATTCCGCCTGTACAACAGGAACGCGGCGGTTGAAGTTGCGCGTACCACACTCAACCCGATTTGACGCCTGGCGCGATCGTGGCATCATTGAGCCCGGTCCACTCAACTTGTAGATAAGGAAGTAGCCATGGCACGTGCGGTCGGCATCGACCTCGGCACGACGAACTCGGTCGTCAGCGTCCTCGAAGGCGGTGAGCCCACCGTCATCGCGAACGCGGAGGGTGCGCGCACGACCCCCTCGATCGTCGCGTTCGCCCGCAACGGCGAGGTGCTCGTCGGTGAGGTCGCCAAGCGCCAGGCGGTTACCAACCCAGACCGGACGATCCGTTCGGTCAAGCGGGAGATGGGCACCAACTGGTCGATTGACATCGACGGCAAGAAATACACCTCGCAGGAGATCTCGGCCCGCGTCCTGATGAAGCTCAAGCGGGACGCCGAGGCCTACCTGGGCGAGCAGATCGCCGACGCGGTGATCACCGTCCCGGCGTACTTCAACGACGCGCAGCGCCAGGCCACCAAGGAGGCCGGTGACATCGCGGGCTTCAACGTGCTCCGCATCGTCAACGAGCCGACCGCGGCCGCGCTGGCCTACGGCCTCGACAAGGGCTCCAAGGAGCAGACCATCCTGGTCTTCGACCTCGGTGGCGGCACGTTCGACGTGTCCGTGCTGGAGCTCGCCGACGGCGTCGTCGAGGTCAAGTCCACCTCGGGCGACAACCACCTCGGTGGCGACGACTGGGACGAGCGGGTCATCGAGCACCTGGTCAAGACGTTCCGCGGCCAGCACGGCATCGACCTCTCGCAGGACAAGATGGCGATGCAGCGGCTGCGTGAGGCCGCCGAGAAGGCCAAGATCGAGCTTTCCGCGGCGACCACCACCAACATCAACCTGCCCTACATCACCGCTGGTGAGGCCGGTCCGCTGCACCTGGACGTGAGCCTGTCCCGGTCCGAGTTCCAGCGCATGACGCAGGACCTGCTGGACCGCACGAAGAACCCGTTCGAGCAGGCCATCAAGGACGCCGGCGTCAAGGTCGCCGACGTCGACCACGTCATCCTGGTCGGCGGCTCGACCCGGATGCCCGCGGTGACCGACCTGGTCAAGCAGCTCACCGGCAAGGAGCCCAACAAGGGCGTCAACCCCGACGAGGTCGTCGCGGTCGGCGCGGCGCTGCAGGCCGGCGTGCTCAAGGGCGAGGTCAAGGACGTTCTGCTCCTCGACGTCACCCCGCTGAGCCTGGGCATCGAGACCAAGGGCGGCATCTTCACCAAGCTGATCGAGCGCAACACCACGATCCCGACGAAGCGCTCCGAGGTCTTCACGACGGCCGACGACAACCAGCCGTCCGTGCTGATCCAGGTCTTCCAGGGCGAGCGCGAGATCGCGGCCTACAACAAGAAGCTCGCGACGTTCGAGCTGACCGGGCTCCCGCCGGCGCCGCGTGGCGTGCCGCAGATCGAGGTCACCTTCGACATCGACGCCAACGGCATCGTCCACGTCAACGCCAAGGACCTGGGCACCGGCAAGGAGCAGTCGATGACGATCACCGGCGGCTCGGCGCTGCCGAAGGACGACATCGACCGCATGATGCGCGACGCCCAGGACCACGCCGACGACGACAAGCGTCGCCGTGAGGAGGCGGAGACCCGCAACGTCGCCGAGCAGCTGCAGTGGCAGACCGAGAAGTTCCTGGCGGAGAGCGGCGACAAGCTCCCGGCCGAGTCCCGTGACCAGATCAACGAGGCGCTGGGCGACCTGCGCAGCGCCCTGGGCGGCACCGACCTCGAGAAGATCAAGTCGGCGCACGAGAAGCTGGCTCAGGTCTCGCAGCAGGCCGGCTCGCTGCTCTACGCGCAGCAGCAGCAGGGTGAGCAGCCCGGCCCCGATGGTGCTGCCGGCCCCGGCCCCGACGGCGCTGCCGGCCCGGGCACCGGTGCTCCGGGTGGCAACGGCAACGGTCCGGACGACGTGGTCGACGCCGAGATCGTCGAGGACGACAAGAAGTGACCCGGCGGCACACGACGTCAGTGAGGATGTCGGCATGACGGAAAAGCCACGAGCCGCCGACCCGGCAGCCGCCGGGTCGGCGCCGGGTGGCACCGATCGCGACCAGGCCGATGGCAAGGGAGCGGAGCGGATCGTCATCCGGGACAAGCGACGGATCGACGCGACCGGCGGCAAGCTCAAGCACGAGAAGAGCGAGCCGGCGGAGCCGGCGGCGGAGGAGCAGAGCACCGAGGTGCCCGGCCCGTCCGCGCCGGCCGAGCAGCAGCCGGTCGACACGCCGGCGCCGGCCGCCGATGCCGGCACCGAAGCCAAGCCGGCGGAGGAAGAGAGCACGACCGCGACGGGTGGCCTGGGCGCCGAGCTCGAGTCGCTCCGGGTCGACCTGGAGGAGCGCACGCGTGACCTCCAGCGGGTCTCCGCGGAATACGCCAACTACCGCAAGCGGGTCGACCGCGACCGGGGAGTGGCGGCCGAGCAGACCACCGGCCTGGTGATCAGCTCGCTGCTGCCGGTGCTGGACGACCTCGACCGGGCCCGCGAGCACGGCGACCTGGTCGGGCCGTTCGGCAGTGTGGCCGAGCAGCTCGTCACGGCCCTGGGCAAGTTCGGGCTGACCGCGTTCGGCGAGAAGGGCGACCCGTTCGACCCGACCCGGCACGACGCGGTGGCCCACCTGACCTCGGCAGAGGTGACGGAGCCGACGTGCATCGACGTGATGCGCCGCGGCTACCAACTCGGCGACCGGCTGCTGCGACCAGCGCTGGTCGCGGTGGCCGACCCCGAGTGACGGTCAACCTACGGCTCCTCGGAAGGGAGGCGGGCTGAGATGGGCTCCAAGGACTGGCTGGAGAAGGACTTCTACGCGGTCCTAGGCGTTCCGAAGTCCGCCTCCTCCGACGAGATCAAGCGCAGCTACCGCAAACTCGCGCGGGAGCTGCACCCCGACCACAACCCGGGCAACAGCGAGGCCGAGGACCGGTTCAAGGCCGTCTCCGAGGCGTACGACGTGCTGTCCGACACCGGTCGGCGCAAGGAGTACGACGAGATGCGCTCGCTCTTCGGTGCGGGCGCGTTCCGTCGAGGTGCTCGCACCGGTGGCGGGTCCGGCCCGGGCGGCTTCGACCCCTCGGACCTGTTCGGCTTCGGCGGCGCCGGTGGCGGTGGACCCACCACGGGCACCGGTCGCGACGGGCGCTTCGGCGGTGCCGGCTTCTCCGACCTGTTCGGCTCGATCTTCTCGGGCGGCGGGCGCGGGCAGCCACAGCAGCCGCGTGGTCCGGCCCGGGGTCGCGACGTGGAGGCCGAGGTCACCCTCGACTTCGGCGACGCGGTCCGCGGTGTCACGCTGCCGCTGACGTTGCGGGCGCCGGGTGTCTGCGACACCTGCCACGGCAACGGCGCCAAGCCGGGCACCCAGCCACGCACCTGTCCGCAGTGTCAGGGCTCCGGGCTGATCACCCGCAACCAGGGCTCGTTCAGCTTCTCGGAGCCGTGCCGCGAGTGCCAGGGCGTCGGCACCATCGTCGACGAGAAGTGCCCGGAGTGCCGGGGCACCGGCGGCGTCACCAAGGCCCGCACGCTCAACGTGCGGTTCCCGGCCGGCGTCTCCGACGGGCAGCGCATCCGGCTGGCCGGCCGGGGCGAGGCGGGCGACCGCGGCGGTCCGCCCGGTGACCTCTACGTGCTGGTCCGGGTGCGGGCCGACGACATGTTCGGCCGATCGGGCAACGATCTGACGATCACGGCGCCGATCACGTACCCGGAAGCGGTGTTCGGCACCGACCTGCGGGTCCCGACGATGGACGGTTACGTGACGCTGCGGGTGCCGCCGGGCACACCGAGCGGCCGCGTCCTGCGCGCCCGGGGCAAGGGCGTGACCAAGCGTGACGGACAGGCCGGCGACCTCCTCGTCACCATCGAGGTGGCCGTGCCGACGGCGCTGACCGACGAGGCCCGCGAGGCGCTGGAGAAGTTCGCCGTGCTGTCGCCGGACGCGGGTCGCGACACGTTGTGGCGGAGGTGACCACCCCATGCAGCCCTACGAGCCAGTGCAGCCCTACGAAGAGCAGGAAATCTCGGTCACGATCGAGACGACCTCCGACGCCAAGGTCCTGATCATCTCGGTGGCGGCCCGGATGGCCGGCATGCATCCGCAGACCCTCCGGCAGTACGACCGGCTCGGGCTGGTGCAGCCGGGCCGGGCGGCCGGCGGCGGGCGGCGCTACAGCACCCGCGACGTCGAGTTGCTCCGCGAGGTGCAGCGGCTGAGCCAGGACGAGGGCATCAACCTGGAGGGCATCCGGCGGATCATCAGCCTGGAGCAGACGGCCGGCGACCTGCGTGAGCAGATCGCCGAGCTGGAGGCGGCGCTGAGCGCGGCCTATCGGCGGATCGCCGAGCTGGAGTCGATGGGCCCTTACCCGCGCGGTGACCTGGTGCCGACCGCCCGCACGTCGACCGCGCTGGTGGTCTGGCGGCCACGCCGACCGACCGACCCGCCGACGCGATAAGCGCCCGTCAGAGTCGACGAAGGACTAACCTCACCATATCGGACAAAGAAGGCCGGGATCCACGGGGGGTCCCGGCCTTCTTCGCCCGGGGGGTTCGAGGATTGGACATTCAACACCGCCGGCTGGCGGCCAACGACGCCGTGCACCACTACGCGGTGGTCGGCACGGGCCCGCCGCTGATCCTGCTGCACGGCTTTCCGCAGACCTGGCGGGCCTGGTCGCGGGTGGCCGAGCTGCTGGCCGGTGAGTTCCGGATCGTCATGCCCGACCTGCGTGGGCTCGGTGGCTCGCCCGGCCCGGCCGGCGGCTACGACAAGCACAGCCTGGCGGGTGACGTGCGGGCCATCGCCCGGGCGGAGTTCGGCACCGCCGCCCCCGCCACGGTGTGCGGCCACGACCTGGGCGGTTACGTCGGGTTCGCGTACGCGCTGAGCCACCGCGACGCGACCGCCGCCCTGCTGCTCGTCGAGGCGGCACCGCCCGGCACCTCGCAGCTCGACCACCAGATGACCAACCCGCGCAGCTGGCAGATCGCCTTCCACGCCAACGCCGATGTCGCCCACCTGTTGATCGGCGGGCGGGAGCGGGCGTACATCGACTTCGTCATCCGGTCTCGGATCTTCGACGCGGGCGCGATCGACGCAGCCGAGGTGGACCGCTACGCGGAGGCCTACAGCGCACCCGGCGCGCTGCGGGCGGCGCTGGAGATGTACCGCTCGCTCGCCCTGGACCGCCAGCTCAACCTGGCCGCGTTGGCCGAGGACGGCCGGTTGACCATGCCGGTGACCGCGGTGGGTGCCGCGCCGGCCGCGACCGAGGCCGGGCTGCGCGAGATGGTCGCCGAGATCGCCACCGACGGACGGGCCGAAGTCGTACCGGAAACCGGCTACTGGATCGCCGAGGAACAGCCAGCGGCGCTCGCGGAGATCATCCGCAACGCCGCCCGGGTCCGAAGCTAGGAAAGCCGCCGGCCGGAGCGGACCAGGCCGCCCTCGCACCAGTCGCGGTAGTCGAAGAGCTCGGGCTTGGCCAGCAGCACCCGGCTGTTGTGCGCCCAGGTGCGCATCTGGTCGTCGCCCAGCGTCTCGGCCTGCTGCACGAGCTTGCGCAGCCGCCGCTTCGGGTGGGCGCGGAACTTCGTGCGGATGCCGTCGGCCGCGTAGATGTAGAGGCAGTGCAGCGCGAACCTGCGGGCCGGACACGACCGGTCCATCGCCAGCTCGAACAGCGTGGTGACGAGATGGTCGCCCGAGACCAACAGATCCCAGTCGGGGGGCATGGACTGCAACGGGACAGTGTCCGGTTGGTAGGCCCAGGCTCGCAACTCCGCCGGTGTTGGATCAACGGGATTGGTGAAGCCGCTGAACGACGTCGACTGCACGCTCACGGACACCTCGCTCCGCATGGTCATGCGTCGATCTCGCCCAATGGTCGATCTTCCGCTAACAGACCCATCTGCGGCGTCACGCTAGCGCTTGGCGCGAACCGGGGGAAGGGGTCAAAGGTTAAGACCCGGGCACGATCGGCTGTGAGCGCTGAGTTACTGGCCAGTAGCGTCCGGTGTGTGTTGAGTTAGGGCTCCTTGCGCCTCGGTCGCCTGGACGGGCACCGCCGCGACGACCGTCGGCCGGGGTCGCAGTAGCGCCTTGAACCACTCGAAGTCCGGCAGCCGCGCGATGATCGGGCCGACCACGACGGTGATCAGAACGTACGCCGTGGCGAGCGCGCCCAGCTCCGGGTTGATGCCCGGCGTGGCCACCGCGAGCCCGGCGATGACGATCGAGAACTCGCCGCGCGGGGTCAGCGCGAGGCCGGCCCGCCACCGACCGCGCACCGCGATGCCGGCGCGCCGGGCGGCGACGTACCCGGTGAGGATCTTGGTCGCGATGGTGGCGATCGCGAGCCCGATCGCCGGCAACAGGACGGGCGGCAGGTGGGCCGGGTCGGTGGTCAGCCCGAAGAACAGGAAGAACACCGCGGCGAAGATGTCCCGCAACGGGGAGAGCAGCCTGGTGGCGTGGTGGGCGACCGGGCCGGAGACCGCGATGCCGACGAGGAACGCGCCCACGGCGGCGGACACCTTCAGCTGCGCGGCCACGCCGGCGACCAGCAGGGTGAGGCCGAAGATGCCGAGCAGCAGCGCCTCGGGGTCGCGCGCGGAGATGGCCTTGGAGATCCAGCCGCCGAACCGGATCGCGACGACCAGCACGACCGTGACGGCGAGCACCGCGATGCCGAGCGCGATGCCGCCGCCGAGCAGCCCGGTGCCGGCCAGCAGCGCGGTCAGCAACGGCAGGTAGAGCGCCATCGCCAGGTCTTCCATCACCAGGACCGAGAGCACGACCGGGGTCTCCCGGTTGCCGAGCCGGCCCAGGTCCGCGAGCACCTTGGCCACCACGCCCGACGAGGTCACCCAGGTGACGCCGGCGAGCACCACGGCGGCGACCCAGCCCCAGCCGAGGATCAGCGCGAAGGCCGCGCCGGGCAGCGCGTTGAGCACCGCGTCCAGCAGGCCGACCGGTGCGGCGGCGCGCAGGTTGCCGACGAGCTCGTCGGCCGAGTACTCCAGGCCGAGCAGCACCAGCAGGAGGATCACGCCGATCTCGGCGCCGACCGAGAAGAACTCCTCGCTCGCGTTGAGCGGCAGCAGCCCACCGTGGCCGAAGGCCAGGCCGGCGAGGAGGTAGAGCGGGATCGGCGAAATGCCGAAGCGGCGGCTGAGCCGCCCGAGCAGGCCGAGGAGGAACATCAGCGCCCCGACCTCGATCAGCAGGACCGTCGTGCTCTGGTGCATCGCCGGTTCAGCCGTCGGGATCGTTGTCGGCGAGGATGCGGGTCAGCGCGTCGAGGCTCTTGCGGGTGCCGACCGCGACCACCACGTCACCGCTCTCGAACCGGAAGTCCGGGCCGGGCGACGGGATGACCTGCGCGGCGCGCAGCGTCGCGACGATCGAGGCGCTGGTGCGGGTGCGCGCCCGGGTGTCGCCGAGCGGGCGGCCGACGAACGGCGAGCTCGCGGGCAGGGCGATCTGCTCGGTGAGCAGGCCGGCGGCCTGGTCGCGCAGGCCGGCGAGCTGACCCAGCATCAGCGACGCGCCGAGCAGGTCGGCGAGCGCCTCGGCCTCGTCGTCGGTGAGCGGGATCGCGGCCAGCCGCGCGTCGGGATCGTCGCGGTCGTAGACGATGAGCGCCCGCCGCCCGTCGCGGTGTGACACCACACCGAGTCGGCGGCCCGCCTCCGTGACGAAGTCGTGCCGCACACCAATACCGGGTAACGACGTCTGTTCCACCCGTACTCGCACGGTGGCAACTTATCCAAAGATCGGGAACCATGCCCATCCCACGAGACTCGTATCCGTACGGGGAGGTGTCATGCGCGGACGGATCATGACGGCGGCGGCGGTCGTAGTCGTGCTGCTGACGGGGTGTTCGGTCGGTGACATCCGGCGCAAGCCGCCACCGCCGCCGAGTGCCCCGCCGGCACCGACGGCCGAGGTGGTGGACTTCGAGACGCGCCGGGGCTCGATCCCGGTGCCGCCGAGCTATCGGCTGCGGAGCGTCGAGTTCGTCGACCAGGCGCTGGGCTACGCGCTGTTCGGCCGGTGCGGCTCGACCAGCGACGCGCCCGGCGTGGCGGAGAGTTGCTCGGCGGCCCTGGTGCGCACCGAGGACGGCGGGCGGAGCTGGCACCAGGTCTACCACCCGCATCCCGAGGGCAAGGACCATCAGCTGTACGCGGACCGCGCGCGGTTGGTGCTCTGGGTGGACCCGGACGGCTACTACGTCTCGTTCGACCGGGGACGGACGTTCGAGTACGCGGCCGGTGACTACGACGTGGTCCGGCCGATGTTCGGCGAATACCAGGCCTGCTGCGACGCTGACGAGAAGCAGCGCGTCGTGTGGTTCGGTGGGGACGGCAAGCCGTCGCCGACCAAGGCGCAGCCGGACTTGCCCAACGTCCGTGCCGTGGCTTCGGCGGTGCACTGGCTCTTCGCGGTCGGCATCGACGACAACGGCCGGCCGATCGCCTCGGTCTCCAACGACCAGGGTGCGACCTGGCGTCAGGTGCCGGTCGCGGGCGCGAGTGGCAAGGTCGGCGCGGTCCAGATCGCCGTCGACCGCAGCGGCACGTACGCCTGGATGATCGGCCAGACCGACCTGATCTCGTGGCCGTCGCTCTGGTACTTCGACGACAACGGCTGGCGGCCGATGGGCGCGACGGGCCATCCGCGGGACTTCACCTCGGCTGTCGTCCTCGAGGACGCCAGTCTCGCCGTCACCACCCCGCAGGGGGTCGGCCTGGTGTCAGGCGACGCCTTCCAGCGCCTGGACTGGCCGATCGGCGGCTGCTCCCTGCGCATGTTGCCCGAGGGGACGCTGTTCTGCCCGCACGACGCGGTCAGCTGGCTCGGCATCGAGGACTTCGGCCAACGGAAGTGGATCAGGGTGCTCGTGGGCAACGAGTGACGCAGATCACAGCCCTGAGGTTGAGCGGAATAGACTCAACTCTGGTTGTGTCGTGTCTAGTGGACGCCAGCTACCAGGGGAGCCCATGAACACCGAACGTCTGACGACCAAGAGTCGTGAGGTCATCACCAGCGCGGCCGCCGGGGCGGCCCAGCGCGGCAACGCCACCGTCGAGCCGTGGCACCTCCTGCTCAGCCTCCTCGATACCGGCGGCTCGACCGCCGGCGGCCTGCTGCGCGCGGTCGGGGCCAACGCCGCCGACATCCGCCGCGCCGCCGCCCGGGCGATCGAGAGCCTGCCCACCGCGCAGGGCCCGAGCGTCGCCGAGCCCAGCCTGTCCCGCGAGTTCGTCAACGCCATCGGCGCGGCCGAGCAGATCGCCCGCCCGCTCGGCGACGAGTTCGTCTCCACCGAGCACCTGCTCGCCGGCCTCGCCCGGGTCGGTGGTGCCGTGGCCGACGTGCTGAAGGCCCAGGGCGCGACCGAGGCCAACCTCGTCGCCGCCTTCCCCGCCATCCGCGGCGGCGACCGCCGGGTCACCAACGCCGATCCGGAGCAGACCTACCAGGCACTCGAGAAATACGGCGTCGACCTCACCGCGCGCGCCAAGGACGGCAAGACCGACCCGGTGATCGGCCGCGACTCCGAGATCCGGCGGGTCATGCAGGTGCTGTCCCGCAAGACCAAGAACAACCCGGTGCTGATCGGTGAGCCCGGCGTCGGCAAGACCGCGATCGTCGAGGGCCTGGCCCAGCGGATCGTGGCGGGTGACGTGCCCGAGTCGCTGCGCGACAAGAAGCTCGTCTCGCTGGACCTCGCCGCGATGGTCGCCGGCGCTTCGTACCGCGGCCAGTTCGAGGAGCGGCTCAAGTCGGTCCTCGAAGAGATCAAGAACTCCGACGGCCAGGTCATCACGTTCCTCGACGAGCTGCACACCGTCGTCGGTGCGGGGCGCGGCGAGGGCTCGATGGACGCCGGCAACATGCTCAAGCCGATGCTCGCCCGCGGCGAGCTGCGCATGGTCGGCGCCACCACGCTCGACGAATACCGCCAGCACATCGAGAAGGACCCCGCGCTCGAGCGGCGGTTCCAGCCCGTCGTGGTCGGCGAGCCGTCGGTCGAGGACACCATCGGCATCCTCCGTGGGCTCAAGGAGCGCTACGAGGTGCACCACGGCGTGCGGATCACCGACGCCGCACTAGTTAGCGCCGCTGCCCTGGCCGACCGCTACATCACCGACCGGTTCCTGCCCGACAAGGCGATCGACCTGGTCGACGAGGCCGGCTCGCGGCTGCGCATGGAGATCGACTCGCGGCCGGTCGAGGTCGACGAGGTCGAGCGGGCCGTGCGCCGGCTCGAGATCGAGGAGATGGCGCTGGCCAAGGAGCCCGACGTGGCCTCCGCCGAGCGCCTCGCGCGGCTGCGCAAGGAGCTGGCCGACAAGCGCGAGCAGCTGACCGCGCTGTCCGACCGGTGGCGCCTGGAGAAGGAGCACATCACCAAGATCTCTACCGCCAAGGAGGAGCTGGAGCGGCTGCGTGGCGACGAGAGCCACGCCGAGCGCGACGGCGACTTCGCCCGGGCCTCCGAGCTGCGCTACGGCCGGATCCCCGAGCTGGAGGCGGAGCTCACCGCCGCCGAGGCCGAGCTCGTGTCGCTGCAGACCAGCGGCGCGATGCTGAAGGAGGAGGTCGGCGCCGACGACATCGCCACCGTCGTGGCGGCGTGGACCGGCATCCCGGCCGGCCGGCTGCTGGAGGGCGAGACGGTCAAGCTCCTCCGGATGGAGGATTCCCTCTCGTCCCGCGTGGTCGGGCAGCCCGAAGCCGTGGGCGCGGTCGCTGACGCGGTGCGCCGGGCCCGGGCCGGCATCGCCGACCCTGACCGGCCGACCGGCAGCTTCCTGTTCCTCGGCCCGACCGGCGTCGGCAAGACCGAGCTGGCCAAGGCGCTCGCCGGGTTCCTGTTCGACGACGAGCGGGCGATGGTACGCATCGACATGAGCGAGCACGGCGAGAAGCACAGCGTCGCCCGGCTCGTCGGTGCCCCGCCCGGCTACATCGGCTACGAGGAGGGCGGGCAGCTGACCGAGGCGGTGCGCCGCCGGCCGTACTCGGTGATCCTGCTCGACGAGGTCGAGAAGGCCCACCCGGACGTGTTCGACGTGCTGCTCCAGGTGCTCGACGACGGCCGGCTGACCGACGGGCAGGGCCGCACGGTCGACTTCCGCAACGCGATCCTGATCCTCACGTCCAACCTGGGCTCGACGCTGATCGCCGACCCCACCCTGGGCGAGGAGCAGCGGCGCGAGGCCGTGCTGGCCGTGGTCCGTGCGCACTTCAAGCCGGAGTTCCTCAACCGGCTCGACGACATCGTGGTGTTCTCCGCGCTGTCCGGGCCGCAGTTGCGGGCGATCGTCGACATCCAGCTCGAGTTCCTGCGCAAGCGGCTGGCCGACCGGCGGCTCACCCTCGACGTCACCGACGCGGGCAAGTCCTGGCTGGCCGAGCACGGCTACGACCCGATCTACGGCGCCCGGCCGCTGCGCCGGCTGGTGCAGTCGGCGATCGGCGACAGCCTGGCCAAGGCGCTGCTGGCCGGCGAGATCCGTGACGGCGACACCGTCTCGGTCGACCTGGCCGACAGCAAGGACGGGTTGACCGTGATGGCGCTCGTCAACTGATCGATGGCTGTCTCGGGGCGACAGAGTGGCGCGCTACTAGTACCTTGATCTTCACTCATTGTGATGTTTCGAGGAAGGAGTGCCGTGTCGGAGCTCGCCCCCGGTTCGGACCGTGCCCGGCCGCCGGGCACGGTCCGGATTTCCAGCTACCTCCTCTATCTGACCGCCGCCATCGCGGTGGTCTCGATGGCCGTCTCGTTCAGCACGATCGGCGCGGTGCGCGAGGTCTACAGCGACGCCTTCGCCGACGTCGAGATGGGTGAAAGCGTCGACACGTTCGTGGTCGGCGGGATCATCGTCATCGGTGTCCTCACCCTGCTGGTGGCCATCGGCCTCGTGGTGTTGAGCTTCCTCAACCTGCGGGGCAAGAACGTCGCGCGGATCATCACCTGGGTGCTCGGCGGCGTCTACCTGCTGTGTTGCGGTGGCCTTTCGCTGGCCGGAGCGTCCGGCTTCGGTGGCGCCTCGTCGACCGACGGCGGGCCGGACCCGGCCGAGATCGAGCGACAGCTGGATGCCGCGCTGCCCGACTGGTACGGACCGGTCAACGTCGTCCTCCAGGTGATCCCGATCCTGGCGGTGCTGGTCGCGCTGATCCTGTTGGCGCTGCCCGCCTCCAACGAGTGGTTCAAGCCGAAGGCGGCGACGTGGGAGCCGCCGACGCCCGGTTACCCGGTGATGCCGGGATCGAGCTACCCCACACCGCAGTTCCCGCAGCAGGCCGGTGAGCCGCCCCTGCCGCCAGCGCCGCCGGTGCCGGGCTCGGAGCCGCCGGAGACGCCGGCTCCGCCGGTGCCGGGCTCGGAGCCGCCGGAGACGCCGGCTCCGCCGCGCTGACACCACAGAGCGCACAACCGGGGCCTTCCGAGTAGGTTCGTCTACAACGGATCTACCGGAGGGCCCCGTGTCGTACCCAGCGCAAGTTCTCCCGCAACAGCCGGTCACCGACCGGCGCCGGCCGCCGGGCACGGTGCGCGCCGCCGCCGGTGTCCTCGTGGTGATGGCGGTCGGCGGTGTGTTCTACGGCGGCATCGGTCTCGTGCTGATGCCCGGCATCGTCGAGCGGTTCCAGGACCTCGCCCCCGCCGCCGGCGTTTCCGCGGAGGACATCAACGGCGGCACGACACTGCTGCGCGGTGTGCCGATCGCGGCGGCCTTCGTCGGCGTGGTCTCGGCGCTGCTGCTGGCCGGGCTCGTGGTCGGCCTGCTGCGCGGCGTGCGGGCGGTTCGCGTCGCGACCTTCGTGGTGTGCGGCCTCGGTCTGCTCGGCGGCATCCTCGCCACCGTGTTCGGCTTCGTGCAGCGGCTCAACTCGTTCGGCGACGACACGTTGCTGGGTGCCCTCAACGAGGCCCACCCGGGCTGGTGGCCGTGGACCAGCGCGGTCCTTTCGCTCCTTCAGGTGGTGGGCTACTTTGTCGTCACGTTGCTGCTGATCTCCCCACCGGCCAACGAGTACTTCCGGCCCGCGCCGTCGCTACCCCCCGGCCCCACCGGCGCGCCGCCGATCCCACCCCCGCCCCCGGTCGACCCGACGGACTGGCAACGCCCGGATCCGCCGACGACCACCCCCGCCGCCATGTGAGGGAACCCAGTGCCGACCGCACTCGTGACCGGCGCCACCGCAGGGATCGGCGCGGCGTTCGTCCGCCGCCTCGCCGCCGACGGCCACCACCTCGTGCTCGTCGCCCGCGATGCCGACCGGCTCGCCGCCATCGCCGCCGAGACCGGCGGCACGGCCGAGATCCTGCCGGCGGACCTCTCGACGGAGTCCGGTGTGACCGCGGTCGCGGAGCGGTTGGCCGGCCACGTCGACCTGCTGGTCAACAACGCCGGCTCGACCCTCAACCGGTCCTTTCTGAAGTCGACGGCCGCCGACGAGACCTCGTTGCTGCGCCTCAACATCGACGCCGTCATGCGGCTCACCCACGCGGCGTTGCCGGCCATGACCAGCCGTGGCAATGGCTCTGTGATCAACGTCTCGTCGGCCTCGTCGTTCGCGCCGGTGATGCCGGGCTCGACCTACCCGGCGAGCAAGGCCTGGGTCACCCATTTCAGTGAGTCGATCGGGCACGCGGTCGCTGGGCTCGGGGTCCGGGTGATGGCGCTGTGCCCCGGCTACACGCGCACCGAGTTCCACGATCGGGCGGGCATCGACATGTCGAAAACCCCGTCCTGGTTGTGGTTGAAGGCCGACGATGTCGTCGCCGGCGCGCTCCGCGACCTCGAGCGCGGGCGGCTGGTCAGCGTGCCGGACTGGAAGTACAAAGTGGCCGTGTTCGGCATGCGGCACGCCCCGCGCAGCGTCTTCGCGCGCGTCGCCCGGGACACCCGCGGCCGCATCGGCCGCGACAACCTGTGACGGTCGCCTCGGTCGGATAGCCGCCCGCCACTGTTCGCTATCGGGCGAAATTTCCCGATCGCTGGTGGGGCGCCCAGCAGGTTCACAGAATCGACCAGTACGCTTCTCCCCCATGGGGGACCACGACGACCTGCGTAAATTCATCACTGAACTAGCCGTGGTGCACGGCAAGGTGGTGCTTTCCTCGGGACGTGAAGCCGACTGGTATGTCGACCTTCGTCGCGTGGCCCTTCACTATGCGTCCGCACCGTTGGTCGGACGTGTGATGCTCGACCTGACTTCCGACTGGGACTTCGACGCGGTGGGTGGACTCACCCTCGGCGCCGACCCGGTGGCGACCGCCATGCTCCATGCGGCGGCGTCGACCGGGCGACCGCTCGACGCGTTCGTGGTCCGCAAGACGGCCAAGGCGCACGGTCTCCAACGCCGGATCGAGGGTCCTGAGGTTGCCGGACGACGGGTGCTGGTCGTGGAAGACGCCTCCACGACCGGGGGAAGCCCGTTGACCGCCGTCGAGGCGCTCCGGGAAGCCGGGGCTGAGGTGGTAGGCGTAGCGGTTATCGTCGATCGGGGAGCGAGCGACGCCATTCGGGCGGCGGGACTCCCTTACAAGGCGGCCTACTCGATGGCTGACCTCGGCCTAGTGGCGTAAAAGTTTGCCGATTCGGACCTGCTCATATGCAGGCGGGTCGATGCTGTAAGTGGAAGGATGGAATACGTGGGAACTGCGTTGGCTGAAATGACCATGCCTCAGATCTCGCCGCTCGCCGGCGAGCCAATCGAACGTGCAGATGCCGAGCGCCTCGCTGGGGTGCTCAAGGCGCTTGCCGACCCGGCCCGACTGCGGCTGCTGAGCCTCATCCAGTCGGCACCGGAAGGTGAGGCCTGCGTCTGCGACCTGACCGCTCCGCTCGGGCTCTCCCAGCCGACCGTGAGCCACCACCTGCGGATCCTGACCGAGGCTGGCTTGCTCGAGCGGGAGAAGCGCGGCGTGTGGGCCTACTACCGCCTCGTGCCGTCGGCTATCGCCACGATCGCCGACCTGCTCACCCCGCCGCGCAAGCGCGCCACCAAGAAGGCCGCGCGCTGAAGCGGTGACATCAACTGGCCCGGCGTCGCCTCCCAGACTCGACGCCGGGTCCGACGATGAGCGTGACCTGCGCGACGAGCTCGCGGAGGGCGGCGCCGCGGTAGTTCGTGCCGGCCTGGTGGTCGGCTCCGGTGGCAACCTGTCAGCCCGGCTCTCGGGCGCCGACACCTGCTGGGTGACCGGCGCCGGCACCTGGCTCGACCGGCTGTCCCGTCCGTCGTTCGTCCGCATGCGGATCAGCGACGGCGCGGTCCTGCGCTCCGGCGACGCGTTGCCCGCGGGCATCGGCACCGTGCCCGCGATGCGCCATTCGGCTGACCTGCCGCCGAGCTCCGAGTTCGCGCTGCACCTCGCCACCTATCGCGCTCGCCCCGACGTGACCGCGATCATCCATCTGCATCCGCAGACCGCCCTGCTGCTCGACGCGCTGGGCGAACGCATCCGCCTGCTGACCACCGACCACGCGTTCTATGTGCGTCGGGTCGGCGTCGTGCCGTTCCACGCGCCCGGCACCAGCGAGCTGGCCGAGGCCGCCGCGCTGGCCGCGACCGACGGCACCAACTGCTTCGTGCTGAGCCGCCACGGCTGTTCGGTGCTGGCCGACAGCGTCGAGCTCGCGCTCAAGCGCGCCTACAACCTCGAGGAAGCGGCGCAGCTCACCTATCGTGCGCTGGCCCTCGGCCGGCTCGCCGGCCTGACCGACCAGCCACCGCCGGCCGGCGCCTGAGCCTTCAGTTGGCCCGGTGCGAGCCGCGGTGCGAGCGGTGGTCGTCGTCGCCGTCCGTCATGGCGTCGGCGATGCCGGCGACCGGTGAGACACCGATGACCGCCAGCTCCTTGGCCCGCTTGGCGGCGCGCCGGTCGCGGATGATCTCGATGATGATCGGCAGAACCGAGATGAGCACGATCAGCGCGACGAACGGCAGGATGTAGCGGTCGATGTGGGTGCCGATGGCGTCGTAGATCTTCCCCGCCAGCAGGTAGCCGACCAGGATGATGCCGTCGGTCCAGAGGATCGCGCCGACCACGTTCCACACGAAGAACTGCCGGGCGGGCATGCCGAGCACGCCGGCCACCGGGTTGAGGAACGTGCGGACGATCGGGATGAAGCGGGCCAGGACGACCGCCTTGGCCGGGCCGAACTTCTGGAAGTAGTGCTCGGCCTTCTCGACGTATTCGCGCTTGAACAGCTTCGAGTCGGGCTTCTCGAACATCCGCGTGCCGTAGCGGGCGCCAAGGTAGTGGCCCAGCTGGGCGCCGATGATCGCGCACAGCGGCGCGCCGATCAGCAGGCCCGCCAGCGAGAGCTTGGTGCCGTCGCCGAAGATCGCGTCGGCCACCGGGGTGGCGGCCACGCCGGCCAGGAACAGCAGCGAGTCGCCCGGGAAGAAGAAGCCGACCAGCAGGCCCGTCTCGGCGAACAGGATCGCCCACACCCCGTACAGGCCGAAGGTGTGCACAAGATCCTTCGGGTCCAACGGGTTGAAGGCGAGAGTGTCGGCTAGGGCGCGGGTCGTCTCCACGGGCACAAAGGCTACCGGGCTGCGCAAGCCCAGGTGGGTAGGGCGGCCGAACCAGCCTGGTTCAGGCGGCGCGGACCCGGGTCATCAGCACCCCGGCGACGATCATCAGGACACCCAGCGCGGCGAGGCTGCCGGCGGGCGCACCCGTGATGGGCAGCCGGCCCGGCGCCGGGGCGGCGGCGCGGTTGACGGTGATCGTGGCGCGGTCGTTGGTCGTGTCGGAGTCGTCGGCGCCGACGAGCCGCACCGACCCCTCGGTCGGCGCGGACCGGTCGACCCGCAGCTCGAAGGCGAACTGGACGGTGAAGCCGGCCGGGACGAACGGGCCGGGGCGGCACCGGTACGCCGCCGCGCCGGCCACTCCGAGGGCGTCCGGGTCGAACAGCGGGGCGCACTCGGGTGCCGCCGCGGTCGCGGTCGTGCCCGGTGGGATCGTCACGTCGACCACGGCGACGTCGCCGTCGGGACGCTCGGCCGCGGCCGGCCCGTCGTTGCGCACGCCGACCGTCACCGCCCGCGTCTCGCCGACCGCGCCCCGCACCGCCGCACCGACCGCCACCAGGTCGGCGTCGTGGTAGCCGGTCACCGTGACCGTCAGGGTGCTGCGGTTGTTGCTGGGCTCGGTGTCGGCCTGGTCGGCCATCGGACGCAGCCCGACCTCGCCGGTCAGGCTGAGCTCACCCTCGGTGCCGGGCTCGCCGCCGGAGTAGCCGTGCCCGGCCAGGAACGACTCGTAGTCGGCCGCCTCGGCGGCGGTGAGCCAGGTCGCCTCCGTCCGCCTCGTGCCGGGCGCGGCGGTGTCGGCGCCGAGCAGGAAGGGCCAGACGGCGCTGTACGTGGCGCCCGGCGTGAAGGTGCCCTCGAACCAGCAGTTGCGCAGCCGGTCCTCGACGTAGAGGCAGTTGGTGAACTTGCGGGTCGCGCGGAACGCGTGCGTCTGCGTGAAGTAGACACTGGGTCGCTCGACCGCGGTCGCGCCGGCGACCTCGACCGTCAACGGCAGCGTGAACGACTGGCCCGGCCTTCGACCGATCTCGGTCGACGGGCCGGCCACGAGGTCGACGCCGGTGCCGACCCGCACCCACGACGAGCCGGAGACCAGCGGCAGCCCGGCCGCCTGGACGCCGAGCTGGAGCGGTCCGTCGCCGACCCCGGCGCCGTCGACGGCGCGGACCACCACGTCGAACTCGCCGGTCAGCGGTGCGCTGCCGAGCCGGACCTGGTCGCGGGCGCAGGCCAGGATCGTCGGTGTGGTGAGCGTGCAGGCTGGTGCGACCACCTCGACCAGGCCCGCCAGCGCGCTGAAGTCGTAGGTGACCACCACGTCGTCGAGGACCCCTGGCTCAGCGGAGATGAGGTTGGCACCGACGACGACTCCGGTGTGCCCGACCGCGACGGTCACGTCGCGCATGTTGATCGAGACGGCCTCGGGCGCCGCGAACGCCGGTGGCGCGGCGATCAGCAGGGCGGCACAGACGGCGCCACCGACGGCGGCGAGCTTGCGCAACCCCGTGCGCGGCATCCGGCACCCTCCCCAAGGGATCGACGCGGACTCTAGTCACGGAAGATCTCGATCGCGATAGCACAGTCGGTAGTCTGGCCGAACGGCTGAATATCGGTGATCTTCGCAGCGCTTTGGAGGTCCGCGCGCGTCGTCCTGGCAGAGCCACCCCGGAGGTACCCGTGACGCCGCAGACGTACGAGGAGTTCGCCGATGCCCAACTCGGCGCCATGCTCCGGTACGCCGTGATGCTCTGCGGCGACCCGCATCTCGCACAGGACCTGGTGCAGGAGACGATGGTGCGGGTCCAGCTCAACTGGAAGAAAGTGGTACGGGCGGACGCGCCCGACCGCTACGTCCGCCGGATGATCACCAACCAGTACCTCGACTGGCGGCGCGGCTCGTGGCTGCGCCGGGTGCTGCTCCGGGCGGAACCCGACGAGGCGGCCAAGGTCGTACCCGTCGACCATGCTCAGCTCAGCGCGGACCGTGACCAGATCTGGTCCTGGCTCGCCCGCTTGCCGAAGGCGCAACGCGCGGCCCTGGTGCTGCGTTACTACGAAGACCTGCCCGACGCCGAGATCGCCGAGGTGCTCGGTTGCGCCGTCGGCACGGTGCGATCGTCGATTTCGCGGGCGCTCGCGACGCTGCGGGCTGAGATGGTGGAGACCTGTCCATGATCGAAGAGCAACTGCGCGATTCGTTCGAGCGGCACGAGATCCTCGCGCCGCCGTCCGCACCGCTGCGCGCGGCCATCGATCGTGCGGTGGTACGCCGCCGGCGTAACCGCTTCGGGCGGCGGCTGGCCGGTGCCGCGCTGGCCGTCGTCGCCGCGCTGTCGGCGCCGTTCGTGCTGCGGGACACCGCCCGGCAGCCGATCGTGGACATCCCCCTGCTGCCCGGCAGCGTGGCCGCCGTGGACCGGCCGCTCACGGTCGCCGTGCTCGGCGTCGACGACGACGGCGGCCGCAGCTACCGTGCCGACACCGTGCTGCTGGTGCACGTTCCGGCCGGTGCGCACACCGCCTACCTGGTCTCGCTGCCGCGCGACCTGCTGGTGGAGATTCCGGACAAGGGCCGCGCGCGGCTCGGCGAGACCTTCTACTTCGGCAGCCAGCGCCGCGGCCAGGAGCCGGATCTCGCCGCGGGAGCGGCCCTGACCGCCGGCACGATCACGGCGACCACCGGCCTGTCCGTCGACGCGACGGTGACCGTGCGTTACTCGGGCCTGCGCGAGGTGACCGACGCGCTGGGCGGCGTCGAGATCTGCATCGATCGCCCGGTGACGTCGCGGCGCAGCGATCACGTCTACCCCGCCGGCTGCCAGCGGCTCGACGGCCGCAGCATGCTCGACCTGCTCCGCCAACGGAAGCTGCCGCACGGCGTCTACGACCGCGACGCCAACGGGCGGGCGTTCGTGCGCGGGCTGATCAACAGCGAGGTGCGCGACCCGGTGCGGCTGGCCCGGGTGGTGCACGCTGCGGCGGACGGCATCGCGGTGGCCGGCGTGGGCATCACCACGCCGCAACTGTTGCGGGTCGCCACGGAGATCGACACGGTCAGCTCGATCGACATCGGCTCGAAGTTCCGGGGCGTGGTCATCGACGGCGTCGAGTACGAGCGGCTCGACCCCACGCTCAGCAAGCCGGTCTTCGACGCGATCAAGGAAAACCGGCTGACCGGCTGGGTCCAGGCGAACCCGCAGGCCGTGCGCTAGCGGCTCAGCGGCGGTAGTCGTCGTCGGTGCCGACCGCCTGGGCCTGCTCGACGGCGTCGGCCTCGGGCACCTCGGGGCCGGTCCGGACGCGGTCGTCGCGCGGGTCGTCGGGCCGTGCCGGGGTCGCCTGCTCCCTGGCGTCCGCCTCGGGTGCCTCCGGGTCGCGCTCGTCGATCGAGTTGCTGTCCTGGGTCATCGGCGCCGCCCCCTTCCCTCTCACCGTACGCCCGCCCGGTTGATCACGGCGCTGGTCGTACCGCCTGACCTGCCTGTCAGGGTGTTCTGGTGTTGCGGGATAATCCCAATGGAGGACAGCGCGGTCCGGCATCCGTGACCGGATTAGACAAGGAGCGGCAGACATGCCCATCGCTTCGCCCGAGGTGTACGCCGAAATGCTCGATCGCGCCAAGGCCGGCGCGTTCGCCTATCCCGCCATCAACGTGACCTCGTCGCAGTCGCTCAACGCGGCCCTGCGCGGGTTCGCCGAGGCGGAGAGCGACGGCATCATCCAGGTCTCGACGGGTGGTGCCGAATACCTCTCCGGTCCGACCGTCAAGAACATGGTGACCGGCGCCGTCGCGCTCGCCACCTACGCGCACGAGGTCGCCAAGAACTTCCCGGTGAACATCGCGCTGCACACCGACCACTGCCCCAAGGACAAGCTCGACACGTACGTGCGGCCGCTGCTGGCCATCTCCAAGGAGCGGGTCGCGCGGGGCGAGGCCCCGCTGTTCCAGTCGCACATGTGGGACGGCTCCGCGGTGCCGCTCGACGAGAACCTCGACATCGCCGCCGAGCTGCTGGCCGAGGCGGCCGCCGCGCACGTCGTCCTGGAGATCGAGGTCGGCGTCGTCGGCGGCGAGGAAGACGGCGTCGAGAACGCCATCAACCACAAGCTCTACACCACCGTCGAAGACGGCCTGGCCATGGTCGACAAGCTCGGCCTCGGCGAGAAGGGCCGCTACATGGCGGCGCTGACCTTCGGCAACGTGCACGGCGTCTACAAGCCGGGCAACGTCAAGCTCCGCCCGGAGATCCTCAAGGAGATCCAGGACGCGGTCGGCGCCCGCAGCGGCAAGGACAAGCCGCTCTCGCTGGTCTTCCACGGCGGCTCCGGCTCGCTGCTCTCCGAGATCCGCGAGGCGCTCGACTACGGCGTGGTCAAGATGAACATCGACACCGACACGCAGTACGCGTTCACCCGCCCGGTCGTCGAGCACATGTTCAAGAACTACGACGGCGTGCTGAAGATCGACGGCGAGGTCGGCAACAAGAAGCAGTACGACCCGCGCGCCTGGGGCAAGTCGGCCGAGGCCGGCATGGCCCAGCGGGTCTCGCAGGCCTGCGAGGACCTCCGCTCGACCGGCACGACCCTCTCGAAGTAGCTCTTTCGAAGCCCGGTCCCTCGTTGGGGCCGGGCTTCGTTTTGCGGTCTGGTGACCGATTTCTGTATTATCGACCGATGTCTGTGGCCATCGAGGGGTACGCGCCGCAGTGGCACCACACGGCCCGCACGCTGGCCGCCGTCCACCGAGCGCGGTTCACCAGGCTGATCGGCCGTCCGCTGGCCGGCGCCTGGGTGATGTGGGACAGCGACCGGCAGTCCCGGTTCGCCGAGGGCCCGGTGATCCTCGGCTTCGGCGACACCAACGTCGAGATCACCCACCGCAAGTTCGACGAGTGCGGCATCACCTGGGACCAGGTCGACATGTCGGCGCCGCTGGACTGGCCGGGCCTGCGGCTCGACTGGCGCGCCGCGGCCCACCCCGCGCTGGCCGCCGTGACCGGCCGCCTGCTGCGCGAGGTCAACGTGATCGAGCGGATCCTGCCGTCGCAGTGGCGCCCCCGGCTCCTCGACGCGATCGAGCTCCGGTTCGAGGGGGCCAGGCTCGCCGTCTACAACGCCATGGACGAGAACGGGCTGTCGAGCCGTCCCGAGGTGACGTGGCCGATCGGGTTCTGGCGGCGGGTTCCTATAGCTTGACGGTTAGAGTGCTGCGTGACCATCGCCTCCCTGCTGAGCAGTGACGACCTCGCCCAGATCGCCGAAGACGCCACGGAGCGCGGTGAGCCCACGAGCGGCGCCGCCGCTTTGGTGGCGGTCGTCGACGAGGGTCGGCTGGCCGATCCGACCGACGCCGCCATCGCCCTCGGCATGGCGTCGGACCTGCTGTTCGAGGCCGAGGACCTGGCCGGCAGCCTCGCGCTGATCGAGCGGGCCATCGCCGCCCACGACGAGCCAGGCCCGTCCCTCGACTTCGCCCGCATCTTCCGGGCGCAGTTGCTCTTCCTGGTCGACCGCCCCGACGAGGCCATGGCCGAGCTGACGCCGCTGCGGCCGCTGCTGACCCAGGACCCCGACGCGGCCACGGCGATCGCCGAGGCACTGATGTCCGGTGGGCGTGGCCAGACCGCACACGAATGGCTGACCGCGGCCGTGCACGAGGCCCGCGCGAGCCTGCCCGAGGAGGAGCCGGAGGACGAGGCCGGCCAGCTCGCGACCGAGATCGCGTACCGCCTGATCACCGAGCGGCACAACGTCCGGCACGAGCTGGAGCTCCCGCACGACGACCTCGACGAGATGGCCGAGGAGTTGGAGGCCGCGGCCGAGGAGGAGCAGCGCGCCGAGCTCACCGCGGCTCTCAGCGGACCGGTCCTGTTCTTCCCGGTTGCCGAGTTCGACCGGTTGGCCGAGCGGCTGCCCGAGGTGGCGCGCAGCTGCGGACCGACCTGGGACGACCACCGGGCCGACATCGAGCGGATCTTCGCGTTCTGCGCGGAGTCCGGGATGACCGGCGAGACGCGGCTCGTGCGCGGCACCGCCGATGAGCTGGCGTCCTGGCTGGCGGATCGTGCCGGCGAGGACCCGGAGGACGAGGTCTTCGACGAGTACGCCGAGCAGATCGACGAGCCCGGCCGGGTCGTACCGTGGCCGCCGGCCCGCAACGACGCCTGCTGGTGCGGTTCGGGCGGCAAGTACAAGAAGTGCTGCCTGCCGCGCTCCCGCCAAGACTAGTTCTTCTCGGTCAACACCCGGACGGCTTCGCGGACGTCGTCCGTGACGTGGATGGTCGTGGACAGGTCGCCGAAGCGGGACAGCGCCATCAGCGGGCGCAGCAGCGTCTCGATCGGCAACGTCTTCGTCCAATATTCGGAGTCGAGGAAGACGTACGCGCCGCTCGCCCCGTCGGTGCCGTAGAAGGTCTTGGTCGCCGCCTGGAAGACCTCCTGCACGGTGCCGGCGCGGCCCGGTGCGAACACGATGCCGCCCCGGGCCAGCCGCAGGATCATGTCCTCGCGGATCGCGTTGGAGAAGTACTTCGCGATTCGGCCCGCGAACAGGTTGGCCGGCTCGTGCCCGTACAGCCAGGTGGGTATGGCCAGGCCGCCCTGCCGGGGCCAGTCGTCGCCGGCCGGCGCGAACCGCTCGCGGACCTTCAGCGCCACGGCCGTGAACGGCTCGTGGTCGAGGAAGTCGGGCGCGGCCGCGAGCTCGTCGATCGCGCTGGTCAGGTCCTCGGCCGGCCGGGTCGACAGGTACGAGCCCAGGTTGGCCGCCTCCATCACGCCCGGGCCGCCGCCGGTCACGATCAGCTGGCCGGCCCGGGTGAGCTCCCAACCGAGGGTGGCGGCGAGCCGGTACGGGGCCGAGCCGCGCGCCACCGCGTGGCCACCCATCACGCCGACCACCGTGTCGGCACCGTGCTCGGCGATCCAGGTGCGCGTCACGTCGGCCAGGCCGTTGTCGATCGCGTGGTCGTGCAGCCGCTGGGCCAGCGCCTCGCGGACCTCCGGCGTCGCGCCGCCGGCCGCGCGGAAGTGGTCGTAGACCACCGTGTCGTACATGCCGGCGAAACCGCCGTCGTCGAATCCGGCCGCCAGGTCGGCCGGGGTGTAGAGCCGCGCCGGGTGGCTCGGGTAGGGCAGCTTCGGGAAGCCGGGAATCACGTGCGCGCCGCGCAGCACCAGCGCCGCCTCGATCTCCGGCGTCTCGAACCGGCAACCGACGAACAGCGCGTCCGTCAGGTCGACGCCGGCCAGCTCCGGGATCGGGTCGAGGTCGAGGCGCAGGCCCTGGATGGTCAGGCCGGCGAGGCTGCCACGGCGGAGGTGGTGGTCGAGCTCGGCGCGCGACTCGATCTCGTCGGGGGTCGAGTCGGGCAGGGCGACGATGTCGGCGGGCGGTGGAGTCGGCACGCACCACAACGTACTTGAGAGCCCGGCGGGGGGCCGGGGTCGATGTACGCGAGAGCCCGGCCGGGCCGGGCTCTCGCACCGGGGTCCTGGGGAGGCTCCGGACTTCTATTTGTAGTCCTGACTGCCGGTACACACTTCCGCCGCACGCGTGACGAAAGCCTCAGCCGTTCAGCCAGCGTCCGCCCTCGGTCGCACGGTTGAATGTGCTGATGCAGAACCTGATGCCCGAGCCGCCGGCGACCCGGATCCCGGTCGACGAGGCGGCCGCCGCCGCCCTGGAAGCGGCCGCGAAGGACGGCAGCGAAGCCGCCTACGAGCAGGCCGCTGCCGCACACCCGACCTCGAGTGCGGCCTGGGCGGAACTGGCCCAGCGGGCACTCGACGAGGGCCGTGCGGTCACCGCGTACGCGTACGCCCGCACCGGCTACCACCGGGGCCTCGACCAGCTGCGCCGCAACGGCTGGAAGGGCCACGGACCGGTGCCGTGGTCGCACGAGGGCAACCGCGGGTTCCTGCACAGCCTCTACGTGCTGTCCCGGGCCGCCGACGTGATCGGCGAGGCCGACGAGGCCGCCCGGTGCGCGCAGTTCGTGCGCGACTGCGACCCCGCCGCCGCCGACGCCCTCAGCGGCTAAGCCGCTCCGCGGCTGACGCCCCTCCGCTCTGCTTCTTTAGAGGCCTTCGGCCACGGCCGCGGCGATCCGCAACCACGCGTCGCGGGTCTCCCGGCTGAGGCCGGCGTAGTGCAGTGGCTCGCCGGTGTCGATCAGGCGCTCGTAGGGCGCCAGCAACACTGCCCGCGTGCGCGCCGCGAAGTGATTCTCGATCGGCGGCAGGTCGATCTCCCGCCGCGACGGCGGCATCGACACCACGGTGACCGCCTGCCGGACGAGCCGGTGCCGGCCGGTCTGCTCGAGGTGGTCGAGCATCCGGGCGGCGGTCTCGGCCGAGTCGTTGCGGGCCGACATCGTCACCACGAGCTGGTCGGTCGCGTCGATCGCGGCCTGCCAGTTCTGGGCGCGCACGTTGTTGCCCGTGTCCACGAAGATCAACTTGTAGAACCGGCTGACCACGTCGCGGAGGTGCGCGAACGCGGCGGCGGTCAACATCTCGCCGGCCGTCGCGGACTCGTCTGACGCGAGCACGTCGAACATGCCCTCGCCCTGGGCCCGCACGTACTGCGACAGGTCACCGACCCGGCCCTGCGCGCCCCGGAACTGCGCCAGGTCCCGCAGCAGGTCGCGCACCGTGCGGTTGTGGAAGTCCTGCTGGGCGCGCATGCCCAGGGTGCCCTGGGTCTCGTTGTTGTCCCAGGCCAGCACGTAGCCGCCGCGCTTCTGCCCGAAGGTCATCGCGAGCAGCAGGATCGCGACGGTCTTGCCCGCGCCACCCTTCGGGTTGACCACGGTGACCTGCCGCAGCCCGCCGAAGTTGCGCCGGATCGTCTCGATGCCCTGGCGGCGTTCCCGCTCGCCCGTGCCGGGCGGCAGCTTGACCAGGCCCATCGAGGTGCGGTTGACCACCGCGCGGACCCCGGAGGTGGCGATCGGGTCCGGCGCGCGCAGGGCCCGCCGGCGGGCGAAGTCGTCCGCCGTGGGCACCTGACCGTCGGGCGCCCACTCACCGCGCGGGTTGGCGGTCGCGGGCGGGGTCGACGGCGTCGGCATCCGGTAGACGCCCTGTTGCGGCACCTCGACCACGCCGGGAGCGACCTCACCGGGCGTGGACTCGTCCTGTTCCGCGGCTAGGTCCTGCACGTGCGGCGGGAGCGGAGCGTTCGGCTGGTGCGGTGCGCTGTGCAGCGGCTGCCGCGCGCCCTGCTGGGCCGGCGGTGGCGGGGCGGCTGGTGGGCCCTGCGGCGGCGGAGCCGCCGCTGAGTGGCCCGCGGCGCCGCCGGGAGGTGCGGATGGCATGTTGGGCCCCCCACCGGCGTTGGCCGGCGGCGCGGTGGGGTGCTGCGGCGGTGCGCCGGCGTTGGCCGGCGGCGCGGTGGGGTGCTGCGGCGGTGGGCCGGCTTGGCTCGGCTGGTTGGCGTGCGCGGGCGGTGCGCCGCCGGGCGGTCCGGCTGGCGGCGCCGGGGGGCGTTGCGGAGGCTGGGCCCACGGCGTGCCGGGCACCTGGCCCTCGCCGGGCCGCTGGGCGGGCACGGTCGCGCTCTGCTGCGGCGCGGGCGGCATCGCCGGCGGGCGGGCGGAGGGCGGATTCTGGCCACCCGTCGGGTGTCGCGCCGGCTGAGGCGGTGCGGGTGGCTGCGGGCGGTAGACAGGCCCGGACGCCGGGGTCGCGTGCGGCGCCGGCGCAGCCGCGTGCGTCGCTGGGGGAGCCCCGTGCGGCGCCGGCGGAGCCGCGTGGGGTGCGGGCGGAACCGCGTGCGGCGCTTGGGCGGGTGGGGTCGGCGGAGCCAGGCCGGGCCGGTTGATCGGCGGCGGCGCGGGCGGTGCCGGCACGCGGATCGGCGGCGGTGGCGGCGGCACCGGCGGACCGCCGTGCACCGGACCGTCGTGATCGCCATGTTCGGCCGAACCCGAGCCGGCCTCGGTCTCGTCCGGCGGCCACGGCTGCTCGGCGCCCCGCGCCGCGCCGTTGCCACTGGGCCGGTAGACCCGGTCCGAATCGTCAACCACGCCGGTTCACCTCCACAACAGCGGTCACACCAGCGCCAAGCGTAAGGGGCGTTCGCGTGTGGGGCCGACCGCCGGGGGATCAGCGGGTGTAAACGGCCCAGGCGCCGGGTTCGATCCACCAGGATCGCTTGCGGGTCAGCTTGCCCGCCACACCGTCGTCGACGAACGGCACCTCTTCGTCGCGGGGCAGCACGGCGACGGCCCGGCCACGCGCCCGGCGTACCTCCACCCGCACCTTGGCCTTGCCGAACAGCGACCGGGAGACCATCGGCACGGCGACCGCGACCTCGATCTGCCCGGAGGTCGGGTCCGCGTCAGCCAGCAGCGGCAACCCGTCGAGCTCGGCGTAGCCGTCGGCGTTGCCCACCGCGCAGGCCAACACCGGGTCGTCGCCGTCGGAGAGCACGGCGTCGTCGACCTCGACCCGCCCGCGCCAGGTGGGCTGGCCTTCGCCGATCAGGGCGCCGTCGAGGGTGACCGAGCCGGCATCGTTGCGCAACAGGTCCAGCCGCCGGACGGTGTCGCCGAGCGCGACCGCCGCGACCTCGGCCGGGTCGCGCGGCAGGCCGAGCCGGGTGACGAGGTCGCGGGAGGCCGGGCCCATCGGCAGCACCGCCAGCGCCGGCAGGTCCGGCACGGTCCGGTTGCCGGCGAGGTCCGCGGGCCGGCGGCTGGGCGGAGGCGCGTACCGGCGGACGAGCCGCCGCACCACGTGCCGCAACTGGCCGTCGGTCGCGACCGCCACCACCAGCCGGGTCTTGCTGTCGCCGTCGGGCCAGGTCAGGCCGTCTTCGCGGGCGGGACCGTCGAAGCGCGCCAGCGCGGCGTCGACGTCCTGGTCAGAGTGCGCGGTGACCGTCTCGACCCGCGCTCCGGCGGCGGCGAGCGCATCCAGACACGCCCGGACCGGGGCCCGCAGGGTGTCCGTCGCGCAGGTGTCCGCGCCGCAACACGCCTCACCCGCGCCCTCGGCAAGCGTCAGCAGCACCACGTCGTACACGGTCGGTCTCCTCGCGCCCCGGTCAGGCATCTGTTCGTTTGTTGTTAGCCTGACACTTCGGGCTCGCCAAGCGGTCGCCACCCTGGCACCCGAGCCCCGTGGAGGCGGTCGAAAAAGATGCCAGCGATAGTGCTTCTCGGCGCGCAGTGGGGCGACGAGGGCAAAGGCAAGGTTACCGACCTGCTTGGCGGGCAGGTCGACTATGTGGTCCGTTACTCGGGCGGCAACAACGCCGGGCACACGGTGATCACCCCGGACGGGCAGAAGTACGCGCTGCACCTGATGCCGTCCGGCGCGCTCTCGCCGAACGCCGTGATCGTCATCGGCAACGGCGTGGTGATCGACCCCAAGGTGCTGCTCGCCGAGATCGACGGGCTCGCGGAGCGCGGCGTCGACGTGTCCCGCCTGCGGATCTCCGGTGACGCGCACCTGATCATGCCGCACCACCGGGCGCTGGACCGCGTCGTCGAGCGCTACCTGGGCTCGGGGCGGATCGGCACGACGGGTCGGGGGATCGGCCCGGCGTACGGCGACAAGGTCGCGCGGATGGGCATCCGGGTGCAGGACCTGCTCGACCCGGGCATTCTCCGCAAGAAGGTCGAGCTGGCCCTGCGGGAGAAGAACCAGACCCTGTTCAAGGTCTACAACCGCAAGGCGATCGACACGGACTCGGTGGTCGAGGAATACCTGGCGTACGCCGAGCGCCTGCGCCCGTACATCGCCGAGACCCGCGAGATCCTCTGGGCGGCGCTGGACCGCGGCGAGATCGTCCTGATGGAGGGCGCCCAGGCCACCATGCTCGACATGGACCACGGCACCTATCCGTTCGTGACGTCGTCCAACCCGACGGCCGGCGGTGCCTGCGTCGGCGCGGGGATCCCGCCCACCAAGGTCACCCAGGTGATCGGCGTCGCCAAGGCGTACACGACCCGGGTTGGCTCTGGTCCGTTCCCGACCGAGCTGTTCGACGAGAACGGCGCGCACCTGCGCAAGGTCGGCGCGGAATATGGCACGACGACCGGTCGGGAGCGGCGCTGCGGCTGGTTCGACGCGGTGGTCGGGCGCTACGCGGTGCGGCTCAACGGCATCACCGACCTGGTGATCACCAAGCTGGACGTGCTGACCGGCCTGGAGAAGGTGCCGATCTGCGTCGGGTACGAGATCAACGGCACGATCCACTCGGACATGCCGATGTCGCAGACCGACTTCCACCACGCGGTGCCGGTCTACGAGGAGCACGACGGTTGGTGGGAGGACATCTCCAAGGCCCGCACCTTCGCCGAGCTGCCCGCCGCGGCCCGGTCCTACGTGGAGCGGATCGAGGAGCTGTGCGGCACCCGGGTGTCGGTCATCGGGGTGGGTCCGGGGCGCGAGGAGAACGTCGTACGCCACGAGCTTCTCCGCGTCGCCTAGGATCCGACATCGTGCGCATTCTTCTCATTGGTAACGGCGGGCGCGAGCATGCCCTCGCCATCGGTCTCGCGGCTTCGCCGGGTGTCACGCTGATCGCGGCACCCGGCAACCCGGGCATCGCCCAGGTCGCCGAGCTGCGTCCGGTCGACCAGCTGAACCCGGACGCGGTTGCCGCACTCGCCGTCGAGGTCGCGGCCGACCTGGTCGTGGTCGGTCCGGAGGCGCCGCTGGTCGCCGGGGTCGCCGACGCGGTGCGGGCCAAGGGCATCGCCTGCTTCGGCCCGACCGCTGCGGCCGCCGAGATCGAGGGCTCGAAGACCTTCGCCAACGAGGTCATGGCCGCCGCCGGGGTGCCGACCGCCGCGTCGGTGTCGACCAGCGACCTTGCGGTGGTGGAGTTGGCGCTCGACCGGTTCGGCGCGCCCTACGTGGTGAAGAACGACGGCCTGGCGGCCGGCAAGGGCGTCCTGGTCACGGACGACCGCTCCGCGGCTCTGGCGCACGCGGCGGACTGCGGGCGGGTGGTGATCGAGGAGTACCTCGCCGGGCCGGAAGTCTCGCTGTTCGTGGTCTGCGACGGCGAGACGGCCGTGCCGCTGCTGCCCGCTCAGGACTTCAAGCGGATCGGCGAGGGCGACACCGGGCTCAACACCGGCGGGATGGGCGCGTACGCCCCGCTGCCGTGGGCGCCCGCGTCGCTCGTGCCGGACGTGCTCTCCTCGGTCGTCCACCCGACGCTGGCTGAGCTGCGGCAGCGCGGGCGGCCGTTCGCCGGGCTGCTCTACGTCGGGCTGGCGCTGACCCGCACCGGGCCCAAGGTGATCGAGTTCAACGCGCGGTTCGGCGATCCCGAGTCGCAGGTCGTGCTCGCCCTGCTGGAGACGCCGCTGGCCGAGTTGCTGCGGGCGGCGGCCACCGGGACGCTCGCCGCTCTGCCGCCGTTGCGGTGGAAGCCGGGTGCCGCGGTGACGGTGGTGATCGCGTCGGCGGGTTATCCGGAGTCCGCGCGTACCGGTGACGTGATCTCTGGTGCTGATGGTCCTGGCTTCGTCCACGCGGGGACGGCGCGCTCTTCGTCCGGGTCGCTGGTTTCCGCCGGTGGGCGGGTGCTCTCGGCGACGGCCACCGGTCCGGATCTGGCTGCTGCCCGGGTTGCGGCCTATGAGTTGGTCGACCAGGTCTCGTTGGCCGACGCGGTGGTCCGGCGGGACATCGCGCTCGCCGCGGTCGAGGGGCGGATCGAGATCCCCCGGTAGTCGGATCGGGTGGCGTCGGGAACGCGACGGTGACGCGGCACGAAAGCGGGATTCGCCCGGCTCGATCGGTTCCTACCGTGTAGAGCCATGAGGACCTTCCGCACCCCACTCGTGCTGCTCACCGCCGTTGCGGCAACGCTGTTGACGGGCTGCGGTGAGAAGCCCGGCAACAACCTTGGCAACGGGACGCCCACCGGGGCGTCCTATGTGATCGGCGAGGACACGCCCACCGACGCCGACCTGACGCCCAGCCCTTCGCCGTCGGCTTCTCTGCCGGCCGGCGAGAACGGTGGATCCAACGGCGGCGAGCAGCGCAAGGATCCGTGGATCCAGTACTTCCGGATCAAGCAGAAGCCGCATTGCCCGTCCGGCCAGTGGCCCAACGGCCGCGAGGTCATCGTCGAGTGGAAGGTGACGGGGACCGACAAGGTCACCATCTCGGTCGACGGCCCGGGCATCTACGACACCTTCGACGCCTCGGGATCGCAGTCGTTCTCGTTCTCGTGTGGTGACTGGGGCCCGGGTGAGACAGCCAAGCACACGTACCTCCTGATGACCGTCGGTGGAGGTCCCGTGGCGAAGAAGACGATCACGGCGACGGCTACCGTCAGCGGCGGGGCCACCGGCTCCCCGTCTCCTGCGGCTGAGCAGGCGGCGCCCGACGCACCCTGAGGTTCGGATGCCGGAAGGTCACACGATCCATCGGCTGGCGGCCCGGCATCGCTCGCTGTTCGCCGGGCACAAGGTCGAGCTCAGCAGCCCGCAGGGCCGGTTCGCTGCCGGGGCTTTGTTGCTGTCCGGTCGGTTGTTGATCTCAACCGAGGCGTACGGGAAGCATCTGCTGCACCACTACGACTCCGGGTCGACGGTGCACGTGCATCTCGGGCTCTACGGCACGGTGACCGACGGGGCCGAGCCGGCTCCGTCGCCCCCCGTCGGGCAGGTGCGGATGCGTCTGGTCGGCGGTGGGCACTGGCTGGATCTGCGGGGGCCGACGGCCTGCTCGGTGCTCTCGCCGGCGGAGGTCGACGCGTTGCGGTCGCGGCTCGGTGCGGACCCGTTGCGCGCGGACGCTGATCCGTCCGCTGCTTTCGCCCGGATCGGGCGTAGCTCCTCGGCCATCGCGGGGCTGCTGCTCGACCAGTCGCTGTTCGCCGGGGTCGGGCTGGTGTACGCCTGTGAGGTGCTGTTCCGGGCCGGCATCGGGCCGACGCGACCTGGGCGGTCGTTGTCCGCCGCTGTTTTGTCGTCGCTCTGGTCGGACCTGTGTGGGTTGATGGCCGAAGGGGTCGCGCGGGGGCGGATCGACACCGTGCACAGCGCCCACCTGCCTGAGGCGATGGGTCGGGAGCCGCGCGTCGACCGGCATGGTGGTGAGGTCTACGTCTATCGCCGCGCCGGTCAACCGTGCCTGGTCTGCGGCACCGCGATCGAGCGGGCCGGGCTGGCCGGGCGCAACTCGTACTGGTGCCCGACCTGTCAGGCCTGAGGGTCGCGGAGGCCGACGCAGTCGAGCGCCCAGAACGGTTCCGCGTAGACGAGGGTGCCGGTCATCCAATCCTCGTACGCGCTGAGCTTGACGACTTGGAAAGCCGCGTCGGGGATGCGCAGGCTGGGCTTGCGGAAGCCCAGCGGGCCGCCCGGTTCGAAGCCTCGTTCGCGGTAGTAGGCGGGGTCGCCCTCGAGGAAGAGCAGGGGTGCGCCGGCGTGGTCGGCCTCCTCGATCGCCCGGCCCACGAGTTGGGTGCCGATTCCCTTGCGCTGGTGTTGCGGCAACACGCCGAGGGGTGACAGCACCAGGACGTCGACCAGCCTTTTCGGCGCGTCCAGCCTTGAGGCAGTGAGCAGCACATGGCCGGCGGGCTCGCCGTCGACCGTTGCCACGTAGCCGCGCGGTTGCCAACGTGCCGGGTGTTGCCGCAACGCGGTGACGAGGCGGGGAACCAGGTCGCCGCCGAACGCGCTGGCATGGATCTGTTGGACGGCGGTGGCGTCCTCAGGTGTCTCTTCGCGAATCATCGGCCCATTTTGTCGACCGGGTTGCTGGCGGCGCACTGGGTTATCGCGACGGCGATCGCCTCATCTTGTCGACCGCGTTGCCGGCGGCGCACAGGGTTATCGCGAGGGCTGCGGCGCCGAGGGCGCTCCACATGACACCGGCGAGGGTGTGCGGCGCGACGAACTCGGCGACGACGACCAGCGCGGCGCAGGCGATCCAGACGGGGGCCGACGCCCACTTGGTCGCCGTGGCGACGCGGTCGTTGACCAGCACGAAGACCAGTGCGTAAAGCGCGCCGGTGGCGGCGAAGACCGGTGCGTAGCGGCCCAGGTGGGTGTAGTCGGCGCCGCCGGCCAGCCCGAAGGCGAAGCCGCCGGCCAGGGCGGACGCGGCGATCAGGACGGCGCCGCTGGCGGCAACCAGGAGCAGCGCGGTGCGTAGCGCACGCCGGTTGCCCTGAGCGAGGCGGGGCAGGGCCAGCACGGTGACCACCTGCGGCGCCCAGAGCGCACCCTTGGTCAACACCGTGCCGACGGAGTACGCGCCGGAGGCGTCCGCGGTCAGCAGATGGCGGGCGAGGAGCAGGTCGGCGTACGAGGCAACCAGCATCGCCAGCGTCGCCGAGCAGGCGGTGAGCACCTCGCGGGCGCGGATGGCGTCGGCGACGTGCGGCTGGTCGGTCCTGCTGAGGATGGCCAGGGCGGGTGGGATCAGCCAGGCCACGACGGCGCCGACGACCAGTGAGGTGGTCAGGCCCGCGCCGGCGACCAGGCCGCCGATCAGGCCCGCGTAGCGGCCGAGCGCGAGGATCGCCATACCGGCCGCGAGGCGCAGGAAGCGCTCGTCGCCCTGGAGCTCGCCGAGCCAGCGACCCGCGAGCACGTTGGGCACGGTGGCGACCGCGGCCAGCAGCGCGTAGCCGGCCGGCAGGTCGAACACCCGCACCAGCGCCGGGGCGAGAACGAGCAGCGTGCCGGCGCAGATGAGCGAGGTCAACAGGCTGATCCGGCCGGTCTGCCCGGCGCCGTTGCGAGCGCGGTGCACGGCGATCGCGATCTGGAGCCCGAGCCCGGGCACGGACGCGATGGCGGTCAGGCCGAGCATGGTGGCCAGGGCGCTGAGATCGGCGCTGCTCAGCTGACGGGCGCCGATGACGGGCACGAGGTAGCCGAGCGCGTTGGTCAGGGCACCGGCGATGGCAACGGCGGCGCCGGCGGTCGCGATGCGCCGCCCCGTGGCGGTGGCCGGGGTGGCTGGTTGGCGGGTCAGTGCTGACATAACGCCGTGCAGCCTATGGCCTGGGGCGGGGTTGGTGTGCCTGTTATCAAATCGTGACACGTCGATATGTTGGTCACGAAGCGTGTCATTGGTGGCATGGTCTGTGGTCCTTTGTGGGCATTTCATGGCTCGGCTTTCGGTGGGGTGGCTCGCAACGAGGTTACTGCCGGGTAACCCATCGGTTGTGACCTTCCTCGCGCAGGGGCACGATCGGTCCGGTCTCGGTTACCAGTGAGTAACGCGGAGGAGGAACCATGTCAGAACGCCTCGAAACCGCGCGGGGACGGACCCGTTGGCGGCGGTTCGCCGCTTTTTCGGTGCCCGCCCTGGCGGCTGCGGGATTCATCGTCTTCGGGATGGCCAACGGTGCGGTGGCCGCGTCGTTCGCCGTTTCGGGCCAGACGTTCAAGGTCTCGGCGGACAAGTTGGTCGGCAACGGCTTCGTCCAGTACGGCAGCGTCACGAAGGACAGCGAGGGCGCCGAACACCCGGTCGCGGTGTCGGGGATCCGCCACGCGACGCTGACCAACCTGTGCCAGTCGGTGAAGGTCCCGGGCGCGCCGGTGGTCCTGACCATCAACGCGGGCGGCAACGGCAAGCCCGCGACAGCCAACAACCTGCTCCTGGACATCACCGACCTACGCGGCGACGCGACGTTCACGAACATCGAGATCGGCCGGGACGCGGGTTCCCTGGACAAGGCCGCGACCAGCGGTGAGCCGGGCACGTTCGGCCAACAGTCGGACCGCATCGTCATCAACGACCTGAAGCAGGTCGCCTGGTCGACGACGGCGGGCACCTTCACCCTCACGGGCCTGCACCTGAAGGTCAACGTCGGCGACGACGCCAAGGAATGTTTCTAACGATGCGCGGGCTGTCCGTAGCCCGGCTGGGCCTCGCCCGGCGCCGCTTCCGCGCCTGGCGCGAATCCCGCCCGTTCTGGGGTGGGCTGTTCCTGGTCCTGAGCGCCGCCGAGATCTTCCTGAGCACGCAGCTGAGTCTCGGAGGCCTGAGCTTCCAACTGGGCCCGACCGGCTTCCTGTCCTGGCTGATCCCAACCGTCTTGCTGACCTGCGGCGTGCTGACCTGGACAACTCCCGCGCAACGCCTGTTCTACGCGGTAGTGGGCGCCGTGACAGCGGTGTTCTCCCTGATCGGCATAAACCTGGGCGGCTTCTTCGTCGGCCTACTCTTCGGCATCGTCGGCGCGGGCCTGGTCTTCGCCTGGACACCAGGCACGCCGTCGAGTCCAACAGCCACCGACCCAACCGCACCCCCATCTTCGGCAGCGCCTAACGCGGAGGCGCCGGGTCCGGTCGTGGCCAGCCCGACGGCGCGGCCCTCTCCGGTGGCTGACGCGGAGGCGGCGCCGGGTCCGGTGGTGGCCGATCCAACCGCACCCCCTTCTTCGGCGGCGCCTGACGCGGAGGCGCTGGGTTCGGTTGTGGCCGGCCCGACGGCGCGGCCCTCTCCGGTGGCTGACGCGGAGGCGGCGCCGGGTCCGGTGGTGGCCGATCCAACCGCACCCCCTTCTTCGGCGGCGCCTGACGCGGAGGCCCCGGGCCCGGTGGTGGCCGGTCCGATCGTGCGGCCAGTTTCTGGGGTGGCTGACGCGGAGGAGCTGGGTCCGGTTGTGGTTGGCCCGATGGCGCAGATTGGGGCAGGGGCTGACCGGAGCGTGACGGCGAGTCTGGTGGACGGCGTCGGTGGGACGCTTGGTCCGGGTGCCGCGGCTGCCGGTCAGCGCGGTCCGGACGACGTCTCGAACGCGCGCGTGGTCGCAGAAAACCCTCCCGATCCCGCCGCCGACCGCTCTTTGTCGAGCGGCGACCCCCTCGCAACCACACCGCCGCGGTTGAGGGCACCGGCTGATGGGTCGGATGGGCTCGTGGCCGAGTGGCCGAGGGAGGGCATCGGGGAGACCTCCGCGGCGACTCGGAGGAACGGCGGCCCGCAGGGCTATTCGGTCGTCGTGCTCCTGTTGGTGTTGGGGCTGAGTGCGGTGGTCGCAGTGCGGGCCGGGACGCCCGCGTATGCGGCGCCGTGCCCGAAGCCCACGAAGACCGCACCCGGTCAGCGCACCGCCACGCCGTCGCCTGGGGCTGGGGCTGGGCAGCCGACACCGGAGAAGCCGCGGCGAGGGATTCTCGGCGACATCATCGACGGGATCACCGGCATCCTCGGCGGCGGCGATGACGACTCGCCGGATCCGGGCCCCGATCCGAGCCCCCGAACGAGCCCGAAACCGGCGCCTTCCGCGGTCGGCGGCAAGCCGGCACCAGGCGACTGTGCCGGCGCCTCTCCGGGCGCCTCCGCGGAGCCGAGCGCCGTCGTCCCGCTGCTGGGCCCGGACCCGAGCGTGCCCGCAGTGAACAGCAAGCCGTCATTGCTGACCGGCACCAAGCTGACGATGTGGGGGCTGCGCCTCGAAGGCATCTACGTGCTGCACACCGCGGCCGGCGACGTCAGGTCGTTGAAGTTCAGCATGAGCCGGTCGCTCGTCCGCACCTTCGCGTTGCGGGTGCCGCAGAAAGCGGGCGCCCCGTTGCTGATCGAAAGCGACACCCTGACCGTGCGAGGCGACGTCGCGTTCTACACGTCGCGGTTCGTCGGCCGGATCGCCGGCATCAAGCTCACCCTGACCCCGGACTCGCCGTTGCCGCCGAACGGCATACCGCTGACGATCCCGAGGATCGACTTCGACGACCCGCGCATCGACCTGATGTATGTGTCGTGCGACGAACTGCTCGCACCCACGTTGAACGAATCGTTCGTATCCGCGTCGACCTGAGCCCACGGGAGTGATCGCACCGCGACCACTCCCGTGCGGCCGCGGTCAGAGGCGAGCCAGGGCGGCCTTCAGCGGGTCGAGGCCGACCGAGCCCAGGTCGAGGGCCTGGCGGTGGAACTCTTTGAGGTTGAAGTCGGCGCCCTTGCGGGCCTTGGCGTCGTCGCGGGCCTGCAGCCAAATGCGCTCGCCGACCTTGTAGGACGGCGCCTGGCCCGGCCACCCGAGGTAGCGGTTGAGCTCGAAGCGGAGCACGTCGTCCTGCACGCGGCAGTGGGCGCGCATGAACTCCCAGCCGAGCTCCGGGGTCCAGCGCTCGCCGGGGTGGAAGCCGAACGGGTTGTCGCGCGGGATCTCCAGCTCGAGGTGCATGCCGATGTCGACGATGACGCGGGCGGCGCGGAAGGCCTGTGCGTCGAGCATGCCCAGGCGGTCGCCCGGGTCGGCCAGGTAGCCGAGGTCGTCCATGAGGCGCTCGGCGTACAACGCCCAGCCCTCGCCGTGTCCGGAGACCCAGAGCAGCAGCCGCTGGTAGCGGTTGAGCAGCTCCGTGCGCACGGCGGTCTGCGCGACCTGGAGGTGGTGGCCCGGGACGCCCTCGTGGTAGACGGTCGTGACCTCTTTCCACGTGGAGAAATCGGTCTGGCCGCCGGGCACCGCCCACCACATGCGGCCGGGACGGCTGAAGTCTTCGCTCGGGCCCGTGTAGTAGATGCCGCCGTCACTGGTCGGCGCCAGCATGCACTCGATGCGGCGGACCTGCTCCGGGATGTCGAAGTGGGTGCCGTGCAGCTCGGCGATCGCCTTGTCGGCCAGGCTCTGCATCCAGTCGCGGAAGGCCTCCTTGCCCTCGATGCGCCGGGCCGGGTCGGCGTCGAGGGCGCGCACCGCGTCGTCGATCGTGGCGCCGGAGCCCACGATCTGGGCGGCCACCTTGCGCATCTCACCCTCGAGGCGGGCCAGCTCTTCGAAGCCCCAGGCGTACGTCTCGTCCAGGTCGACCTTGGCTCCGAGGAAGTATTGCGAGGCGAGCTGGTAGCGCTCACGACCCGCGGCCTGCTTGTCGCGGCCGAGCGGGGCGAGCTCGTCGCGCAGGAAGACGCCGAACGCCTGGGTCGCCGCGGTGGAGGCGGCCGCGCCCTGGTTGAGCGTGGAGCGCAGCGCGCCGTCGGCGTCGAGCCGGTCGGCGAGGGCGTGGAAGAAGTTGTCGCGCGCCGGGTCGGTCCAGATGTCGCACTGCTTGGCCACCTCGATCATCTGGTGGCGGGAGCTGACGTGGCCCTGCGCCGCGGCCTCGCGCAGCGTCACCTGTAGCTGCTCGACCGCTCGCGGGAAGGCGTTGAGCCGGGCCGCGATGTTGCCGACCGCGTCGGTGCCCTCGGTGGGCATGAGGTCGAACGCACCGCGCAAACCGTGCAGGGCGCTCGAGATGACGTTGACCTCGCTGGTGACCTCGCCGGCGTCGTAGCGCGCCAGCTCCAGGCCCAGCCGCTCCTGCATCGCCTCTTTGGCGACCCGCTCGGACTCGGTGCCGGGCTCGAGGGTGGCCAGGTCGCTCAGTGTGCGCCTGGTCAGGTCGGCGCCGGCCGCGAAGCCGTCGGGTGAGAGGTCTTCGAACTTGTCGTCGAAGCCCTTGATGCCGACAAAGGTGGCGCCGGCTGGGTTGAGCGGCGCCCACTCGTCGACGTAATGGTTGGCGAGGTCATCGATTTGTCCCACGCGTTCGACCCTACGGCACGGGTCCGACGATTTTTGGGGTGCGGGCGGCGGGTAGGGGCGAGTCGAGGGACAGGTCCGAAACTCGCGCGATTCTTGTCGTACCCATAAGGCAAAGTGTCATGAGTGAAGACCGCGACCACTCCTGACAAGGCCGACCCCCGCGGCTGGCTGCCTGGATTCGTGCTCCTCGGCGTCATCTGGGGCTCGAGCTTCCTGTTCATCAAGGTCGGGGTGGCCGAGCTACATCCGCTCTACGTGACGCTCGGCCGAGTCCTCGCCGGCGTCCTGACCCTGCTCGTCGTGATCGCCGTGACCCGCGACCGGTTGCCCCGCGACCTGCGGCTATGGGGGCATCTGACGGTCACCGGCGTGGTGGGCACGGCAATGCCATTCACCCTTTTCGGGTACGGGGAGGAGCGCGTCTCGTCGTCCCTGGCCGGCATCTGGAACGCCACGACGGCCCTGCTGGTGCTGCCGCTGGCGGTCTACCTGTTCCGCACCGAGCGGATGACCGTCAACCGAGCGGTCGGTCTCCTGATCGGTTTCATCGGTGTGCTGGTCGTGCTGGGCGTCTGGGAGGGCCTGGGCGGCGCGCAGTTCACCGGCCAACTGATGTGCATCGCGGCGGCGGCCTGCTACGCGGTCGCCATCCCCTACACGAAGCGCTTCATCAGTGACAGCGGCGCCTCGGGGCTGGCGCTGGCGGCCGGTCAACTGATCACGGCGACGATCGCGCTGGCCATCGTCGCGCCGCTCGCGGTCGGCGCACCAACCCCGCTGGGCGACCTGTCGGGCAAGGCGATCGCCAGCATCCTGGCCCTGGGCGCGATCGGCACGGGCCTGGCCTTCGTACTCAACATGCGCAACATCCAAATCGTCGGCGCCACCACCGCCTCGATGGTCACCTACCTGATCCCGGTCTTCGCCGTCGTCCTCGGCGTACTGGCCCTCGACGAGCACATCACCTGGCACCAGCCGGTCGGCGCCGTGATCGTCCTGGCCGGCGTCGCGGTCGCCCAGGGCCTGATCGCCACCCGCAAGCGCCCCCGCCTGGCCGCAATGGCCCCAGAAGCCGAGCTAGCCACCGACCGCGCCTAGTCCCAGCGACGGCCGCCGCACCGCAAAGGCCGCGCCCAGAGACGGGCCGCGCGCATTGGCCGCGTGTGGTGGGCGGGCCGCACCCGGCAGGGGGCCGTGCGCGGTCAGCGACGGGCCCGTGCCCGGCGACGGGCGCTGTTTGGCGACAGACCACGCCTGGCACTGGGCTGTGCCCGGCACTGGGCCGCACCCGGCAGCCGGCCGTGCGCGGGTCAGCGACGGGCCGGTGCCCGGCGGCGGGCGCTGTTTGGCGACAGACCCGGCCCGGCTCTGTGCCGCACTCGGCAGCGGGCCGTGCGCGGGTCAGCGACGGGCCGGTGCCCGGCGGCGGGCGGTGTTTGGCGACAGACCACGCCTGGCGCTGGGTCGTGCCTGGCGCTGGGTCGTGCCCGGCACTCGGCCGCGCCTGGCGGCGGGCCATGCCCGCGAAAGGCCGCGACGCGAAGGTCTAGCTTTCGTGGGCGGCGGCCCAGGCCACGAGTTGGGCGGCCGGCCAGGTGTTGACGACGCGGTCCGCTGGCACGCCGCACAGGGCGGCGCGTTCGCAGCCGTAGCGTTGCCAGTCGAGCTGCCCGGGGGCGTGTGCGTCGGTGCTGATGGTGAAGTCGCAGCCAGCTTCGAGGGCCTGCCGGATCAGGCGTTTGGGTGGGTCCTGTCGTTCCGGGCGCGAGTTGATCTCGACGGCTTTGCCGTGTTCGGCGCACGCGGCGAAGACCGCGGCCGCGTCGAAGTCCGACGGCGGGCGTAGCCGCTTGCGGTGGCCGCGGTCGCCCGGGCCTTCCGCCCCCGCGGGCCGGTTGGCGACCATGCGGCCCGTGCAGTGGCCGAGCACGTCAAGGTGCGGGTTCTCGACAGCCCGGAGCATCCGGCGGGTCATCCGGGCGCTCTCGTCGCGCAGCCCGCTGTGCACCGAGCCGACGACCACGTCGAGCCGGGCGAGCAGCTCGTCCTCCTGGTCGAGCGAGCCGTCGGCGAGGATGTCGACCTCGATGCCGGTGAGGATCCGGAAGCCTTCCGGCAGCGCCTCGTTGACCGCGGCCACGTAGTCGAGCTGCTTCCTCAGCCGGTCGGCCGGCAGGCCCCGCGCCACCTTCAGCGAAGGGGAGTGGTCGGTCAGCACCACGTACTCGTGACCCAGCTCGACCGCCGCGAGCGCCATCTCCTCGATCGGCGAGCCGCCGTCGGACCAGTCGGAGTGGGTGTGGCAGTCACCCCGCAGCGCGGACCGCAACGCCGCCGCTGCCGAGTCGAGGTCGACACCCTCGGTCGCGTTGAGTCTGCGCAGGTAGACCGGCTCCTCGCCGGCCAACGACTCGGTGACGCACCGGGCGGTCACGTCGCCGACGCCGGACAGCTCGGTGAGCGTGCCGGCCGCCGCGCGCTGGGCGATCTCGCCGGCCGGCAGCCCGCTGAGCGTCTTGGCCGCCGAGCGAAACGCGCGTACCCGGTAGGTCGCCTCGTTGGCTCGTTCAAGCAGGAACGCGATGCGCCGGAGATCGGCGAGCGGATCACGCGCGGTCGTCACGCTTCGAACCTACTGGGCAAAGAGGCCCGGCACCGACCCCGGTTAGCGTTGGCGTCATGCGAACGATCGACTGGGTGGACGGGGCCATCGAGCTCATCGACCAGACCAAACTGCCTGGCCAGCTCGAGGTCCGGCGGATCGGCACCGTCGAGGAGCTGGTCGACGCGATCCGCACGCTCGCGGTCCGGGGAGCGCCGGCGCTGGGGGTGGCCGGCGGCTACGGCGTCGCGCTGGCGGCCAAGCAACACGGTGGCGACGCCGACGCGCTGGCGGCCGCCGTGCACAGGGTGACGACGGCCCGTCCGACGGCGGTCAACCTCGCCCGCGGGGCGCAGCGGGCGGCGGCCCAACTGCCCGGCGGCTTCGACGCGGTGCTCGCCGAGGCGGACGCGCTGCGCGACGAGGAGATCGCCGCGTCGGCGGCGATGGCGACCCGTGGCGCGGACCTGTTGACCGAACTTTGCGGAGAGCAGCCGAAGGTGCTGACCCACTGCAACACCGGCGCCCTCGCGGCGGTCGTCGGCGGCACGGCGCTGGGCGTCGTGGCCGAGCTACATCGCCGGCGGACGCTCGGTCCCGTGATCGCCAGCGAGACCCGGCCCCTCCTGCAAGGGGCCAGGTTGACCGCCTGGGAGCTCGACCAGCTCGGCGTCGACTTCCGGGTCGCGGTCGACGGCGCCGGGCCGTTCCTGATGGCCCGCGGTCAGGTGGACGTCGTGGTGCTGGGCGCCGACCGGATCTGCGGCAACGGCGACACGATCAACAAGGTCGGCACGTACGCGCACGCGTTGGGCGCCCGGCGGGCCGGCATTCCGTTCGTGGTGGTGGCGCCGGAGTCGACGGTCGATGTCGACACGCCCGCCGGCACCGACGTGGAGATCGAGGACCGCGACGGCGCCGAGGTGATCACCGGCGTGCCGGCGGTCAACCCGGCGTTCGACATGACGCCGTACGACCTGGTGACCGCGATCGTCACAGATCGTCGAGTAATCCGCCTGGACCGCGGGGAGCGGGTCTGACCACGCTGACCGTCGACCGGTCGGCGGCGACGGCCCGCACCCAGCCACCGGCGCGGCCGAGTCGCAGCAGGGCGTCGGGCCGGGCGGGGATGTCCAGCGGTGCGGCCAGCGACGGCGGCCAGTCGGCGCGCATCGCATGACCCGGCGCCAGCCAGGGCAACAGCGCGTTGATCGGGTCGGGCGCGTCCAACGCGGCCCGCGCGTCCTGCAGCGCGGCGATGATGGCGTCCAGCGTCGGCCCGACCGCGGGCGCGTTGCCGCCACACATCGCCGCGACCAGCTCGGGCCGAGTTGCGGCAACGCGGGTGCCGTCGCGGAACGACCCCGCGGCCAGGGCGCCGGCGAGTGGGTCGGCCGCACCGGCGGCGAGGGCGGTGGCCAGCAGATGGGGTACGTGGCTGATGGCGGCCACGGCCCGGTCGTGCTCCTCGGCCGTGGCCGGCACCACCCGGGCACCGAGCCCGATGACGAGCTCGGCCAGGTCCAGCCAGTCGCCCAGTGAGGTCTGGCCGGACTCGAAGCACAGCACCCAGGCGCAGTCGTGGAAGAGGTCGGCGTCGGCCGCACCGAACCCGGAGCTCTCCTTGCCAGCCATCGGGTGGCCGCCGACGAAGCCCGACAACCGCTGGTGACGCGCCTGCAACCGTTGCTCGACCAGCATCCGGACCGGCGTCTTGACCGAGGTCACGTCGGTGACCAGACCGGTGTAGCCCGTGGCGGCGAGCTCGTCGAACACCCGCGGCAACGCTGGCAACGGCACGGCGACGAGCACCAGGTCGGCGCCCGCGACGGTGTCCCGGATCGTGCCCGTGATCTGCCAGCGAGCGTGCTGCGGCGCGCGAGCCGCGGCGGTGCGTGCGGTCGCCCGGGTGGCCGGGTCGGCGTCGTAACCGAGCACGCGATGCCCGCGGGCGGCCAGCGCGCGCAGCGCCGACCCGCCGATGAGACCCAACCCGATCACCGCGATGTCCACGCGAGCGACTTTCGCACACCTCGACCCGTTGCGGCGCATGATGCCGGTGGGGCGACGCCGTTCGCGTTTCGCGCGCTGGTTACCGCGAATCGCCCAGATACGGTGTTGACGTGACATTTAGGGTCAAACTCTGCGGGCTCATCGCCTCTGTCGCGGCCACCGCGGCTCTGTTGACGCCGGGTTCGCCGGCGCTCGCCGCGGTCGTCAAGGTGACGCCGGATCCGTTGCCGACGTTCAACGGCACGGTGCTGGCCACCGCGTACGCCGGGGACACGCTCTACGTGGGCGGCGACTTCACCAGCGTGACGGCCGGCGGCCGCACGGTGACGCGGAACCGGCTCGCGGCGGTCAACGCCCGCACGGGCGCGCTGCTCAACTGGGCCCCCGCCGCGGACGGCACGGTCCGGGCCATCGCCGCGTCGGGTCGGGCCGTGTTCGTCGGAGGCGCGTTCACCGCCATCAGCGGCACCCACCGGGACGGCCTGGCCCGCCTCGATGCCGGCAACGGCGCGGTGCACAACTCCTTCAAGCAGTCGTTGACCGGCATGCCGTACTCGCTGGCGGTGGCCAACGGTCGGCTCTACGCCGGTGGCACGATGACCAGCCTCAACGGCCAGGCGATTCACCGCCTCGCCGCGTTCGACCCCAACACCGGTGCGGCGGTCGCGGGCTGGCGGCCGCGGGCCGACGACACCGTCGAGTCGGTCGTCGCGGTCGGCCGCCGGATCTACGTGGGTGGCCAGTTCGACTCGATCGGCGGGGCGTCCGGCACGCGGCACCTCGCGGCGTTGACCACCGGAGGCGCGGTCGACACCGGCTTCACCTCGCGGGCCAGCGAGGTCGTGCACGCGGTCGCGGTCGGCGCGTCCGGCATCTACGCCGCGATGGGCGGGCCCGGTGGCCGGCTCGGTGCGTTCACCACCTCGGGTGCCGCCCGTTGGACCCTGACGATGGACGGGGACGCCCAGGCGGTCGCCGTGCTCGACAAGGTCGTCTACATCGGCGGCCACTACGACAACGTGTGCAAGTCGGCCCGTACCGGAGACAAGGGCTCCTGCATCGACGGCAACATCCGCCGGATCAAGCTGGCCGCGGCGAACGAGTCCGGCGGCGCGTTGCTGCCCTGGGCCGCCGACGGCAACGGGTCGAGCGGGGTGCACACGATGGCGGCCAGCGGCAGCCTGCACAAGGTGGTGGCGGGTGGCGCGTTCACCACGATCCGCGGTGCCTCTCGAGCCCGCCTCGCCCAGTTCGGCTGAGGGCACGGCAACGCTCGGTAGGGTGGGTACGGGTTCGAGAGGGGGTTCCGATGACGCAACAGGCGATGCCACCTGCGGGCGCTCCGCGTACACCGCCATCGGGTCTGTTCCCCTCGACGCGAACCCGACCCACCTATCGCGAGCCGCACGCCGTGCGCGGTGGCGCGGTGGCCTCCGGTGCCGGCGCCGGGGCCGTCTGGCTGCTGGCCTTCGGCGTGCTCGACTCGACGGTCAACGGCTACGCCTACTGGACGCTGCTGGCCGGCGGGATTGCCGCTCTGGTGGCGTTGGTGCTGGCCAAGGTCGGTGACCGTGGTGTCGCGGTGGGCCTCGCGGCCGCCACCGCGCTCGGCTGGAGCATCGCGACGATCGTCGTCGTGGTCACCTGGCTGTCCCGCGGTGACTGGCCACTGTGGTGACCTGCCGTGGTCGCGCCGCGACTCGTGGTCGCCGGAAAGCCGCGCTGGGTAGGGGATTGCGTGCACTGTGCGACCGGCCTTGACTAACCGCTCGAGCATCGGAGACGCTGCCGCCATGGCTTGGAAAGTGCAGCGGCTGGACCCTGAGCGCAGCCGCCGCCGGATGCAGCTGCTGGCTGAGCTCGCGGGAGCGAAGTCGGTCCGCGAGCGCAGCCAGCCTCGACGGGCTCAGGGCGACCGGCTGCGCGAGTTGATCGCGACCCGGCGCCGGCTGGCCAGCTGACCACTAACTCCTTCGGGGCGTTGGCCGGGCTGCCGCCGGCCCGACCGACTACCGTCACGTCGTAATGGAATGCCGGTGCACGGCGGCGGCCGCGCGCCACCGGGGTAATTGGGGGCATACGCCGTGTCGTACTTCGCTGGAGCCGCGGTCCGCGGCTCTGCCGGCTGGACCGCCGCCGAGGTCAACCTGAACGGCGTCGCCGACGTCGAAGAGGTCGCGGACCGGCTCCGCGACGTCGACCTGGACGCCGACATCTCGCTGCTGTTCGTCGAGTCCGACGACACCTATCTGGTCGTCATGCGACTCGACGAGGGCGAGGACCTGCGGATCTTCGGCTCCGACTCGGCCTTCGCCGAGGAGTCGCGGCTGGGATCGCTGCTCGTCGGCGACCTCAAGGCGCCGGCGATCGAGATCGACGAGGTCGTCGAGCAGAGCGCCGACCCTGACAAGCCGGCCGCGGACCCCGACGCCGATCCGGTCGGTGAGGCCGACCTGCTCGCCGACCTGGGTGTGTCGGCCCGCCGGCTGCTGGAACTGTGCACCCGCGAAGGGCTGTTGCCGGCCGACGTCACCGCCGAGGTCTGCCAGACGGTCGGCTGCGGCGACGAGGTCGAGGAGCTCCGGGAGGCGTGACGGCCCCCCGACGCGACCGCCACGAGGAGTGGATGCGGCGGGCGCTGACGGTCGCGGCCGACGCCGCGGTCACTGACGCGGCTGACGTCCCGGTCGGTGCGGTGCTGCTCGACGCGGCCGGCAAGGAGCTCGCGGTCGGGCACAACGAGCGCGAGTTGACCGGCGACCCCACGGCGCACGCGGAGATCGTCGCCATGCGGCGAGCGGCGGCGGCCCTGGGTGGCTGGCGGTTGGACGGGTGCACGCTGGTCGTCACGCTCGAGCCGTGCACGATGTGCGCGGGTGCGCTGGTGCTGGCCCGGGTGTCCACCGTGGTGTTCGGTGCCTGGGAGCCGAAGACCGGGGCTGTCGGCTCGCTCTGGGACGTGGTCCGGGACCGGCGGTTGACCCACCGGCCCGAGGTCTATGGCGGGGTGCTCGCCACCGAGGCCGCCGACCTCCTACGCGGCTTCTTCCGCCGCGGCTGACGGCTTCAGCAACGGTGCCGCAACGGCCCTGGCGGCCGGTGTCCACGGGGTCGGTCGCATCGTCGCCGGGTCGAGGCGCACGATCGAGCGCCGGCCCTCGGCGTGCAGCTTCGTGCCGTCGACCGACGTGATCCGGAAGCCGTAGACCCCGCTCGTCGTCCCGAACGCGTCGAGCCAGAAATGGATCAGAACGTCGCCGGTGCCGCGGATCGGCGCCTTGTACTGGATCGAGAACTCGGCCACCGCGTGGAACACGTCCGGCGCGGTCGGCCGGCCGTCGACAATGCCAAAACCGCGTTCTTCCCAGTACGCCGTCAGGGCGCGCTCGAGGAGCAACGCGTAGCGGGAGTTGTGCACGATCCCCATGGAGTCGAGGTCGTCGTAGTGGATGCGGACCCGCTCCGCGTGCCCGTACTCGATGGTGGTGGTGGTCATGCGGAGTCCTCCGGTAGCAGGTCGGGATCGGTGGCGAGGGTGCGCAGGCGGTCACGGGCCGCACGGCGCGCATATCGATAGGCGATCTCGGGGGAGAGCAGCCGGGACTGCATGACCGCGGTCAACGCGAATGACTCGAGCTCGTACGCCAGTTGCCGGGTGTCGGTGTCGGCGCGGAGGTCACCCTCGTGGACGGCGAGTCGGGCGAGGTTGTCGACGAAGTCGGACCAGAGGGTGAACGTGGTCGCGAGGCGGTCGCGGACCACGCCGGGCCGCACGCTGAACTCGAACTGCACCTTGGCGAAGAAGCAGCCACCCGGCAGCAGGTCGGTCTCGTAGAAGGCGATCCGCCGATCGTGCAGGGCCCAGAGGCGGCGAACGCCGCGCGGCGCGGTCAACGCCGGGCGGACCACCTGCTCGAGGAACTGCTCCTGGGCCCGTTCGACGGTGGCGAGCTGGAGATCTTCCTTGGAGCGCCAGTGCGCGAACAGGCCCGACTTGCTCACGCCGAGGTCGGTCGCGAGCTGGCCGAGGGAGAGCCCGTCCAGGCCGTCTTCGGTGGCCCGGGCGACCGCACGATCGAGTACGGCCGCCCGGGTGCGGTCACCGCGCGCGATCCTGCCGTCGATGGTCACCCGGCCAACGTACCGAATAAACCGACCGACCGATCGTAAATATTTGTGTGGTTAGCGTCTCAACGCCGCCGAGGAAGGCGATCCCCGAATCTGAGGCGATCGCTAAGCGATCGCAGTGTCCAGGGCGATCTCGACCATCTGCCCGAAGGTCTGCTCGCGCTCCTGGGACGTGGTCTTCTCGCCACGCTTGATGTGGTCGGAGACCGTGAGCAGGGTCAGCGCGCGGGCCTTGAAGCGGGCCGCGATCGTGTAGAGCGCCGCCGACTCCATCTCGACCGCGAGCACGCCGTAGTCGGCGAGCGAGTCGTAGAGGTCGGGGCGATCGGTGTAGAACGCGTCCGCGGCCAGGATCGGACCGACCGTCATCGGGATGCCGCGCTGCTCGGCCTTCTCGACGGCGGTGCGCAGCAGGCCGAAGTCGGCGACCGGCGCGTAGTCGATCAGGCCGTCGAACCGGGCCCGGTTCATGTTGGAGTCGGTCGACGCCCCGCTGGCGGCGATCACGTCCCGGAGCTGGAGCTCCTCGGCGAGGGCACCACAGGAGCCGACCCGGATCAGCGTCTTGACGCCGTAGTCGTTGATCAGCTCGTGCGCGTAGATCGACGCGGACGGCATGCCCATGCCGGACCCCTGCACCGATACCTCCACACCCTGCCAACGGCCGGTGTAGCCGAGCATGCCGCGCACCTGGGTGTAGCACTTGGCGTCGTCGAGGTACGTCTCGGCGATCCACTTCGCCCGGAGCGGGTCGCCGGGCATGAGGACGCGTTCCGCGATGTCGCCGGGCTCCGCCCCGATGTGAATACTCATGCGGGCGATCCTGCCACCTCGGGTTTGTGCTGGCCGGAGGGAGGGCGGTGCCGCCGCGCCGGGCGCTCCCGGGGTCGGGTAATCTTCTCGGCGGTGGCGTGTCCGAGTGGCCTAAGGAGCACGCCTCGAAAGCGTGTGAGGGTTTACGCCCTCCGCGGGTTCAAATCCCGCCGCCACCGCCGTTGACGCCGGGTCCCTCGTGGGCCCGGCGTCGCTTTTGTCAGGTGGCGAGCGGCGCCGACAGTTCGATCATGTTGCCCCACGGGTCGCCGATCAGGGCGAGCCGGCTGTTGATCTCTTTGAGGTCGAAGGGGCGGCCGAAGATGGTGACGCCGCGGCGGTCGAGCTCGGCCAGCACCGCGTCGACGTCGTCGACGCGCAGACAGAAGTGGTGGTAGCCCGGGCGCTCCAGGCTGTCGATCACGTTGGTGTAGTAGGTGCCCGGGTCGGGGTTGCCACCGCCGAAGAGCTCGACGCGGAAGCTGTCGTCGTTGGGCGGCGACAGGTAGGCGAGCTGCAGGCCGGCCCACGACCATTCGGCGACGACGCGGAAGTCGAGCTTCTCCGTGTACCAGCGTCTGGCCTCGGCGTAGTCGGGGACCCGGACGGCGGCGTGGTCGCCGCGGGCGGAGGCTAACGGGCTGGACGGGTTCTTCGCGGGTGTGGCCTGCTCGGCCATGGCCTCTCCCTCCGGCGGCTCCAATCGCCACGTTAATGCGGCGCCTGGACCGTTTGCCGAGAAACCGGGTTTGGCAGCGTTGACAGATCCCGCAGGCAACCCGCGCAACCGCTGAATCGTCAGACCCACCGTTCAGCATTGACCCCGAAGACCCATTCGAGTCACGGGGGTGGTGGCAATGCCGACGTTAGGTGGTCGACTCCGCGAGCTGCGGCTGGCGCAGGGCTTCAGCCTTGCCGACCTGGCCGCGCTGGTGCCGTGCGACAAGAGTCATCTGTCCAGAGTGGAAAACGGGCTCCGGCGGGCGACGCCGCGCCTGCTCGACCGGGTGGAGCAGGCGCTCGGCGTGCCGGGCCAGTTGGCGTCAGCAGTTGCCGACGCCGTGGGTGAAGAGTCGCCGCACGTCGTCGGTGTAGCCGACGACCGCCTTCCGCACGGTCTGCCCGTCGTGCATGAAGAGATAGGCGCGGTCGCCGCTGGTGACCATCAGCCCGTCGAACTGATAGCTGCCCGCCGGCGCGTTCATGGTCGTCGCCTGCGGATACGCCGCCTTCGTGGCCGCGACCGACGTGCCGACGCCGACGCCCTCGGGCGTGGTCAGCGGCGGGTTGACCCACATCAGCACGAGCTCACCGTTGGCGAAGACGGGGCTCGCCTCGTGCACGCCGGTGAGCACCGGGCCACAGGCGGCCTGCGGTCTGGTCATCGCACCCTGCTGGGCGAGCTCGGTGTCGGTCTGGCCGAGCCGCACGCCGCGGACGCCGTCGAAGTCGACGACGTCGGAGCGGGTCGCCGTCGTGGTCGCGCTGGCATAGGCGGGCGAACCACCGCGCTGGGTGGAATAGCCCGTGAGGAGCCCGAAGAGCGCGAGCGCGACGACGATCAGGGGGATGAACCGTGGCTTCATGTGACCTCCCAAGCACACAACGTAGTCGTTATCCACAGGTTTATCCACAGCGTGTGGATAGAACGTGTGTACGAGCGAGCCGGTGTTGACCTGGTCTTATGCGCTTGGGTGTGGCCTCACGGTCAGCCGGGGCGCCGCGAAGTCCCGGTTGTCTACAACCAGTTGGGCGCGGTCCTGCGGCTGCACCTCGTCGAGATAGCGGCGCTCGCCGGGGATATACCTCGTCCGATATCGGTGCTCGGCCGCGGCGGCCCCCGACATCCAGGCCTGGTCGCGGGCGATGCCCCTGCGCAGCACCTCGTCCAGCGGGATGTCGACGAAGATCCGCAGGTCCCAGTGCTCTTCGAGCTCCGGGCGCTGCAGGAAACAGCCGTCGGCGACCAGCACGGCGTCGTCAGCCGCCGTGCGGTCAGGCTCGTCGACGGGGGTAAGCGCGGCGAAGTCCATCAGCGCGTGGCGATAGCGGCGGCTGCCGCCGGGGCCCAGGGGCACCAGCAGTTTGTCGCGGATTGCGTCGTTGTCCCAGGAGTCCAGGTAGTAGCTCTCCGGGGAGTCCTGTGGATAACGGGTCCGCAGCGCGACAGCCCGCTTGAACTGGTCGATGCTCACCCGGATCACCTCGCGCGCGGTCCGCTCGCGCAGCGTCGCCGCGAGCTCGTCCGACAACGTGGTCTTCCCGGCGGCCGAGCAACCGTCGACCGCGACCCGCACGGGGTGCGAGCAATCGACCGCGAGCGCGGCGTCAGCCAACGCCACCAGCACTTCTTGTCGCCGACCCACCAGATCCCCCCGTCTGACCTGCCGGGAAACGAATGTAGGGCCGGCCCGCAACGGACCGGCCCTACTAAGAAAGTCGCTGATGAGCGCGCGGAGGATACGAGATTCGAACTCGTGAGGGTGTTAACCCAACACGCTTTCCAAGCGTGCGCCCTAGGCCTCTAGGCGAATCCTCCGTCGCACAGGATACAGGTCCGCCCGGGGCGATCCAGGCCACCCCAAACCCGGCGACGGGTCGGCCCGGGTACGCTAGGTGCACCCCTCGTGCGGCGTACAACCTGTGAACCTCCCCAGGGCCGGAAGGCAGCAAGGATAAGCGGGCTCTGACGGGTGCACGAGGGGCCTTTCTGTCTCCGGCTCTCCTAGGTCCATTCGGACTGTGCGGCGTACCAGCCCAGTTGCATGCGGGTGCGCACGCCGGCGAGTTCCATCATTCGCTGGACGCGGCGTTGCACCGTGCGCATCGACATGCCGAGCTGCGAGGCGATGGCTCGGTCGGTCAGGCCGGTCAGGAGCAGAGCGAGCACCTGGCGGTCGAGGGGGAAGAGCCGGCCGTCCTCGGATTGTTCGTTCAGCCCGCCATCCGGGCCGAGCGAGAGCGGCCACGCGCGGTCCCACACCGCGTCGAAGAGAGCCTGCAACGCGTCGAGCAGGCCGCTGCGGTGCACCACGATCGCCGTGGGGAGGTTGGTCTCGTCGGCCATCGGCAACACGCCGATCGCCCGGTCGGCGATCACGAGCTTGATGGGCACGTGGTCGGCGACGCGTACTTCCTCGCCGGCTGCCAGCGCGGTGGCCGCGTCGGCGGTGCCGCCGTCTTCTTCCAACACCGCCCGCTCGACGACCACCCGATAGCGCACGCCGCGGCGCAGGCCCTCGGTCTCGGCCGCGTTGTCGGCCCGGCTCACCGCGAGCGTGGTGGTGGTGACCAGCGCCTGAACCTCGTCGGTCGCCGTCGCCTGGAGCTGTTCGAACCGCTGGCTGATCACGTCGATGCCGCTGACCACCTCGACCAGGTCGCCGGCGGCCCGGTCGGCGGCGGTCGCGCGGTAGCGGGCGGCCAGGTTGGCGAGCTCGAGCTCGGCCCGCCGCAGTTGGTCCCGGCGTGCGGTGACCAAGGGGCCCAGGGCGAACGCCGGTGAGCTGGCGATATATCGACCGCCGGAGCGGGCGGCCAGGCCCAGGCCGTGCAGGCTGGTCAGGGCGGCGTCCGCTTCCGGCAGGCTCGTGCCCAGGGCCGTGGCGAGCTCTTCGGTGGTCGCGGCGGGGCGGGCGACCAATTCGCGGTAGGTCGCCTCTTCGATGGGTCGCAGGCCGAGTGCGGCGAGCGGTGAGCTGTCGGTCACGCGTTACTTCCCCCAGGTCAAGCGCTGGCGAGTATGCGCCATGACCTAAATACGACGCAACCGGAGCGTCCCGTCCATGTCGTGCGTGTGCCAGTGTGTGCGAAGTCGGCGCAGCCCCTCACCCCCCAACTGCGCCGGCTACCTCGTGCGATGTTTCCGGGCGTTGCCAACCCAGTTGGTGGCGCCCGGATCACCGTTATGGGGCGGGCGACCTGTCGGCACGGCGTGAGAGGCTAGACGCCGTTGGGAGGGGACTGTGGCGCTCGCGCTCTACCGCAAGTACCGGCCGCGGACATTCGCCGAGGTGATCGGCCAGGATCATGTGACCGAGCCGTTGTCGCAGGCCCTGCGCAGCGGTCGGCTCAACCATGCCTACCTGTTCTCCGGCCCACGGGGTTGCGGCAAGACCACCAGCGCGCGCATCCTCGCCCGCTCGCTCAACTGCGAGCGCGGTCCTACGCCCGAGCCCTGTGGGGTTTGTGAGTCGTGCCGTGGGCTCGCGCCCGACGGTTCCGGCTCGATCGACGTGATCGAGATCGACGCGGCCAGCCACGGCGGCGTCGACGATGCCCGTGAGCTGCGCGAACGCGCCTTCTTCGCCCCGGCCTCCAGCCGCTTCAAGATCTACATCATCGACGAGGCGCACATGGTGTCGACGCAGGGCTTCAATGCCCTGCTCAAGCTGGTCGAAGAGCCGCCCGACTACGTCAAGTTCATCTTCGCGACGACCGAGCCCGACAAGGTCCTCGGCACGATCAAGTCGCGCACGCACCATTACCCCTTCCGGCTGATTCCTCCAGGAAACTTGCGGCCCTACTGCGAGCAGCTCGCCGAAGCCGAAAACGTGAAGGTCGAGCCCTCGGTGTTCCCGCTGGTGGTGCGGGCCGGCGGGGGCAGCGCCCGCGACACCCTGTCGGTGCTGGACCAGCTCATCGCCGGTGCGGGCCCGGACGGCGTCAGCTACGCGCGGGCCGTGGCCCTGCTCGGGGTGACCGACGGCGCCCTGATCGACGAGATGTGCGACGCGGTGGCCGCCGGCGACGGCGCGGCGGCCTACGCCACGATCGACCGGGTCGCCGAAGCCGGCCACGACCCGCGCCGGTTCGCGTCCGACCTGCTGGAGCGGCTGCGCGACCTGATCGTCATGCAACAGGTCCCGGAGGCCGCGGCCAAGGGCCTGATCGACGGTCCGGTCGACCAGCTCGAGCGGATGAACGCCCAGGCACAACGACTCGGCCAGGCGACGCTGTCCCGGTGCGCGGACATCGTGCACAACGGCCTGATCGAGATGCGCGGCACCACCGCGCCCCGGCTGCTGCTCGAGCTGATCACCGCGCGGATGCTGCTGCCGACCGCGGACCGGGCCGAGAGCGACCTGCTCCAGCGGCTCGAGCGCATGGAGCAGCGGCTGGCCGCCGTCGGCGACCAGGGCTTCGCGTCCGACGAGCCCCGCGACGACTATTCAGGGCCGGCCGTGCTCGCCGGCCGGGGTCCGGGCGGCGCCCAGCGGCCCGGCTACGCGGATGCGACCGACCGCGATGACATGGCGGGGGCGCAGGCTCCCGCGCACGGCGACCCGCCCGCGGGCGGAGGCGTCGCCGCGGCCCGCGCGGCCGCGAGTCGTGGAGCGGCCGCTGCACGCGCCGCGGCGAACGCGGGTGCGGCCGCGGCCCGCGCGGCGGCGGCCGGAGGTCGTTCGGCGGATGGCGGTGGCTCCGATGCGGCGAGGTCGGGCGGCGCTGCGGCTCGCGCCGCGGCGGGCGGCAGCCGTGCCCCGGGTGCTGGCGGTGACGCGCCTTCCGATGGCGCCGCAGACACGGCGTGGTCAGGCGCGGCTGGCGTTGCGCCGGCCTCGGCCGCGGGCGATGACGCGGTTGGCGACGGTGACGCGGACGCGGCGTGGTCGGGTCCGGGTGGCGGTGCGGCTAGGGATCGTGCGGCGGCCGGCGGTTCTGCGGCGGCCAGGGGCGATCACGCGGGTGCCGACGGCGACGCGGACGCGGCGTGGTCAGGCACGGCTGGCGGTGCGCCCGCCTCGGCCAGGGGCGATGACGTGGTTGCCGGCGGTGGCGCGGATGCGGCAGCGAACCGCGGCGACGCTGATCGGCGCCGCACCGAGATCGTGCCCGACGATCAAGCAGACGACGAGGTGTCCGATTCTCGGATGGCGGGCGCTAGCTCCCAGCGGCCCCCGGTCCGGGGAAGCGACGGCGCCGCCGCTGACGGATGGGCCGACGAACCCGCGAGCAACGGGCACGACGAGCCGCCCCGACGGGTGCCGCCGCAGGCGGTGATGGCCGATCCCGCTACGCCGGAGCCGGTGATTCCGCAGGCCGGCGGACCGGGTGCGCTCGACGCCGCCGCGGTGCGTCGGGTCTGGGACGAGATCGTCACCATGGTTCGGATCGACAACAAGAGGATCGCCGCGTTGGCCAGCGAGGCGACGGTTCGCGACATCGACGGTGACACGTTGGTGTTGACCTTCCGTCATGCCTTCCACGCCCGGACCCTGGCCGAGAATCCCGAGCCCGTGTCGGACGCGGCCTACGAGGTGCTGGGCAGCCGCTGGCAGATTCGCTGTGAGCTGGCCGGCGACGAGCGGGCCGGTGGCCCGGGTGCGGGTCCGGCGCCAGCCCGCCCGGTCGGCGGGCGCGAACCGTCCGGCAACTCCTCGGCGGCCGGTGGTCGGGCGCCGGGTCAGGAACGTGGAGCGCGCGAGCGCTCGTCGAGTGGTCGGGGTGAGAGCGGTGCCTCCGGCGACCGTTCGTCCGACGAGGATCACCCGGCCGATCCAGCCACCCGAACCGCCGCCTCCGATCCGGCCGGAACAGCCGAGGGCCAAGGCGCTGCCCGGCGGCCGCACGAAGCCATGCCCGGCCGGGGCGACGGCGTGGACCAAGGTCGGACCGCGAACGCGCCCAGCGACCAGCGCCAGAGCGAAGGCGTCCGCGGGCCAGCGAGCGCTGCGGCTGGGTCGGGTGTCGAGCGCGGGGCGCAGGCTCAGGGCGAGGGCTTCCGCACGCCGGCGAGCGCTGCGGCTGGGTCGGGTGTCGACCGTGGGGGGCAGGCTCAGGGCGAAGGCGGCCGTGGGCCGGCGAGCGCTGTGGCCGGGTCGGGTGTCGACCGCGCGCTTCAGGCCCCGAGCGAAGGCGTCCGTGGGTCGGCGATTCCGCCAACCGAACCGAGTGCCGAGCGCGGGCAGCACGCTGCCGGGCAGTCTGAGGCGCGCGGTGCGCGAGATGCGGACCGCGCCATGGCGCCAGCGCACACCGGCGAAGGTGGCGGCTGGGCCGACGAGGACCGGCACGGACCGGTGGCCACGGCCGTGGCACCCGACCCGGAGCGCCCAGGTGCGCGACCGACCCCGCCGCGGCGCAGCCCCGAGCCACCACCGGCAGCAAACCCAGAACAAGGCCCCGCGCGGGCGGACAGACAGCCTGGCGCCAACCGGGCAACGAGCGCGGCGCCCGACCGGGAGAGGCCGAGCGCGGACCGGCGCGGAGCCGGCCAACGAGCGATGTCCAGCCCGCCACCGACGGCCGACGAAGAAGAGGATTGGCCGGAGACCGCCCTACCGGGCGGCCTGTCGGCCGGCGGAGACAACGATCCCGCGGACGACTGGCCCGAGACAGCGACCCCCGCGGTGAGCGCACAAACCGCAGCACCCATCCAGACCGCCCCACCCACCCAGAGCGCCCCGCCGGTCGCGGCAGCCGCCCCGGTCGCCGTCGCGACAGCACCAGCACCAGCACCACAGGCCCGCCCCGCACCGCCGGCACCCGGCGGCGGGGGTGCGGCGGCCGCAGCCAGGGCGGCGGCCCGAGCCGCGGCCGGCCGAGGCAAGACGGTGGCTGCCGCACCGCCGGCCCCCCAGACGAAAGCGGCCGAAGCCGACTGGGCAGGTGAGCCACCCTTCGACCCGGACTACGACACCCCCGGCAAAGCGGCGAGCAGCCCCAGCCCGGGCAAGGCCCGTTTCGAGGGTTTCGACCCCGGCGACGAGCCCACCGACGAGGTGATCGACGAGCGGACCGCGCGGCAGAGCAGTGAGCAGCAGGCGTTCGCCCTGCTGCACGAGGCGCTGGGTGCCGAGCGGATCGGCGAGGTCGATCTCAAGTAGGGCGCACCTCGCCAGCGGCCGGCCCGATCACCCCACTAGTCTCTAAAGGGACCGATGGTCCCGACGAAGGAGTCTCCCGTGCGCCCCGGTGGACAGCCCAACCTGCAGCAGCTCATGAAGCAGGCGCAGAAGATGCAGCAGCAGATCGCCGATGCGCAGACCGAGCTCGCTGAGGCGGAAGTGACCGGGACCGCCGGCGGCGGGCTGGTCACGGCGACCCTGAGCGGCACCGGTGAGGTGCTGAGCGTCAAGATCGACCCCAAGGCGGTCGACGCGGACGACGTCGAGACGCTCGAGGACCTGGTGGTCGCGGCGCTGCGGAACGGCACCGAGGCCGTGCGCGCCCTCACCGAGGAGAAGATGGGTCCGGTCAGCGGCGGCATGGGCGGCCTCGGCCTGCCCGGCTTCTAAGAGCAGCCCACCGTGTACGAAGGCGCGATCCAAGACTTGATCGACGAGCTGGGTCGCCTACCCGGCGTCGGGCCGAAGAGCGCCCAGCGGATCGCGTTCCACATTCTCTCGGCCGACCCGGCCGACGTCACCCGGCTGGCCACGGTGCTCAACCGGGTCAAGGACCAGGTGCGCTTCTGCACGACCTGCTTCAACGTCGCCGAGTCGGAGCAGTGCCGGATCTGCCGTGACCCCCGGCGGACCGACGAGTATCTGTGCGTCGTCGAAGAGCCGAAGGACGTCGTCGCGGTCGAGCGGACCGGTGAGTTCCGCGGCCGCTACCACGTGCTCGGCGGCGCGATCAATCCGCTCGAGGGCATCGGCCCCGACAACCTGCGGGTACGGGAGCTGATGAGCCGGCTCGGATCCGGCGAGGTCAAGGAGCTGATCCTGGCCACCGATCCGAATACCGAGGGTGAGGCAACGGCGACCTACATCGCCCTCCTGGTCAAGCCGATGGGCATCGCCGTAACGCGCCTGGCCAGCGGCCTTCCGGTCGGGGGCGACCTGGAGTACGCCGACGAGATCACACTGGGCCGCGCCTTCGAGGGCAGGCGTGCGGTCTGAGTCACTTCCCACGAGTAGGAAGCCGCAAATCACCGCAACCTAGTCACATCGAATGCCCTCACATCGGGCAAATCAGGGCAAGCTGTCGGGTTCGAGACCAGGGGTCAATATGACACTGGCCGAAGCGTGTGCCAGCATGACCGTCACACCGAAGACGTTCTCACGTCCGGGCACAGCGTCATCCCCCGATTACCCGAGGTTCCGAGTTGGCAGGTCACATTGTCATTACGGGCAGGCCTGAAGTTGGTTACGCCCCTTCCCCGCCCTTGACGCTGAGCGACGACGCGAGAAATTGTTCGGTACGCAGCGACACGACGTCGCTGACGTTCGCGCGCCCGTTCGGCTTACCCCAGTCGGGCGGTCATCACGAACTCTCCACGTACGCGCCAACCGATCGGTTGTCGACGCGGCGGGGGCCGGTCCGCCCTGCGGGTCGCACGGTCACCTGCGCGCGGCGGCCGGGGAAAGGACCGGGCAGCTGATGGTCGTTGGCCCCGACGCGTCCATTTCCGATCAGGTCCCTGTCGGAGAGCCGCCGGCTGAAGCCGAGGGCTCCCAGAAGGCCATCGAAGGACGTTCCCTAGGCCAGATCGCCTGGCGCCGGCTCAAGCGGGACAAGGCCGCTATGGCCGGCGGCATCGTGATCATCCTGTTGATCCTGATCGCCATCTTCGCGCCACTCATCGTGCACGCGTGGGGTTACGACCCCAACTCCTTCCACCAGGAGACGATGGACCCGGCGACGCAGGCGCCCACCTCGACGTTCCCGTTCGGGGCGTTCGACTCCAAGCACCTGATGGGTGTCGAGCCGCCGTTCGGCCGTGACATCTTCAGCCGCGTGCTCTACGGAGCCCGCATTTCTCTGCTGATCGCCTTCCTGGCGACCCTGCTCTCGGTGGTCATCGGCGCGACGCTCGGCGTCATCGCCGGCTACCTCGGCGGTTGGGCCGACTGGCTGATCAGCCGCGCCATGGACCTGTTCCTGGCTTTCCCGATCCTGGTGTTCGCGATCGCGTTGGCCGGCGTCATTCCGGACAAGGCGTTCGGGCTCTCCGGTGACACGCTGCGAATAGTGCTGCTGATCTTCATCATCGGCTTCTTCAACTGGGGCTACATGGCCCGCATCGTGCGGGGCCAGACGCTCTCGTTGCGTGAGCGCGAGTTCGTCGACGCGTCCCGCAGCCTCGGTGCGCGCAGCGGCTACATCCTGCGCAAAGAGCTTCTGCCGAACCTGGTGGCGCCGATCCTGATCTACGCGACGCTACTCATCCCCACCAACATCCTGTTCGAGGCGGGCCTGTCCTTCCTGGGCGTCGGCATCAGGCCTCCGACGGCGACCTGGGGCGGAATGCTCAGCGAAGCGGTGCGCTACTACACGATGCCGCACTTCATGTTCTGGCCCGGCCTGGCGATCTTCGTCACCGTGCTGGCGTTCAACCTCTTCGGCGACGGACTCCGCGACGCGCTTGACCCAAAGACGCGATGAGCTCTGACCGGTTCCACACCCCGAAGCCCCACCACCTCTCATACAAAGGGGAGCAGTAGATGAAGAGAAGGATGGTGACTGGCGTCGCCGTTGGCGTCGCAGCCGCCCTCGCGCTCGCCGCCTGTGGCGGCGGGGGCACGGATTCCAACACGGACAGCAGCGGCGGTGGCACCACCACCGCAGCGTTCGACGCCGCGAACGGCAAGGTGTTCAACCCTTCTGACAAGAAGGGCGGCACCATGAAGTTCGCTATCTCGTCGGACTGGGACTCGGTCGACCCGGGCGACACCTACTACGGGCTGTCGTGGAACCTGGCTCGGCTCTACACCCGTTCGCTGACCATGTTCAAGGTCGGCGCGGGCAGCACCAGCAGCGAGCTGACAGGTGACCTCGCCGAGGGCCTGGGCGTGCCCAGCGACGGTGGGAAGACCTGGACGTACAAGCTGCGTCAGGGTCTGAAGTTCGAGGACGGCACCCCCATCACGTCTAAGGACGTGGAATACGGTGTGTCGCGTTCGCTGGAGAAGAGCGCGCTGGTCAACGGCCCGACCTACTTCAACGACTTCCTCGACCTCAAGGGCTACAAGGGCCCCTACTCGAGCAAGGGCCAGGACAACCCGGCGATCGACACGCCGGACGACCTGACCATCGTGTTCCACCTGAACAAGCCGTTCGGTGGCTTCGACTACTTCGCGCAGATCCCGGCGACTGCCCCGGTTCCGGTTGCCAAGGACACCGGCGTGAAGTACAAGGAGCACGTGGTCTCCTCGGGCCCGTACAAGTTCGAGAGCTACGAGGCCGGCAAGGGCTTCAAGCTGGTCCGCAACGATCAGTGGGACCAGTCCACAGACCCGAACCGCAAGGCTCTGCCGGACGGGTACGACGTGACGATCGGCGCTAACGCCGACGACATCGACAACCAGATCATCGACGGCTCTCTCGACGTCGACATCGCCGGCACTGGTGTGCAGCCCGCGGCTCTTTCCCGCGTGCTCGGCCAGCCGGACCTCAAGGCTCGTGCCGACAACCCGCTGAGCGCGCGCCTGAACTACACCTCGATCAACCCGAATGTCGGCCCGCTGAAGAACATCGAGTGCCGCAAGGCAGTCGAGTACGCAGCGGACCGCACCACCTACCAGACGGCGTACGGCGGCCCCGAGGCCGGCGGCGAGATCGCGACCGGCCTGCTGCCGCCGCAGATCCCGGGCTTCCAGAAGCTCGACGTGTGGTCGATGGGCGCGGACAACAAGGGCGACCTCGACAAGGCCAAGGCTGCTCTGCAGGCCTGTGGTCAGCCCAACGGGTTCGAGACCAACATCGCCTACCGGGCCGAGCGTCCGAAGGAGAAGGCGACCGCGGAGGCGCTGCAGCAGTCCCTGGCCCGGGTCGGCATCAAGCTCACGCTCAAGCCGTTCCCGACCGGTGACTACTTCTCGCTGTACGCGGGCAAGCCCAGCTACCGCGACCAGAACAACCTCGGCCTCATGCTGAACAGCTGGGGTGCGGACTGGAACGACGGCTTCGGCTTCCTGTCGCAGATCGTCGACGGCCGCGTCATCCGGGACACCGGTGGCTCGTCCAACCTGAGCGTCAACGTCCCTGAGATCAACACGATGGTCGACCAGGCGATCGCCGAGACCGACACCGCCAAGCGGGACGCCCTCTGGGGCGCCATCGACAAGCGGGTCATGGAGGAGGCGGTGATCCTGCCGGGCGTCTGGGCCAAGCAGGTGACGGTGCGTAGCACCCGCACGACCAACGTCTTCGTCAACGACGCGTACGGCATGTACGACTTCCTGGCGATGGGCATCCAGTAGCCCTCGAGCTACACCCCTTGGTTAAGCAAGCACCCCAAGTGAGGTAGGTGAAGGCGAGCGGCGGTCGGCCCGCCCGGTAACGGACCGGGCCGGCCGCCGGAGCCGAAATTCGTGGTCGCGTACATCATTCGGCGTCTCTTCGGCGCCGTGCTGACGCTCGTCGTGGTCAGCATGATCACCTTCGGCATCTTCTACCTGGTGCCGCGTTGGGCCGGTGGCACCGCTGAGAGCCTGGCTTCCCGCTACGTCGGCCGGACGGCCAACGCGCAGCAGGTGGCCGATGCCGCACACGGTCTCGGGCTCGACAAGCCGTTCTTCGTGCAGTACTGGGACTGGCTCCAGGCGATCTTCGTCGGCCGGGATTTCACCGGCGTCGGTCCGGCCCCGGTGCACTGCCCGGCGCCGTGTCTCGGTTACTCCTTCATCGGCCGTAACCCGGTGCTGCCCGACATCCTCGACCGGCTGCCGGTCACCGCGTCACTCGCCTTCGGCGCGGCGATCATCTGGCTGATCTTCGGCGTCTCGACAGGCGTCCTCTCGGCGCTCAAGCGCGGTAGCATCTTCGACCGCGCCGCCATGGGCGTCGCGCTCGGCGGCGTCTCGCTCCCGATCTTCTGGACCGGTCTGGTCTCGCTGGTCATCTTCAGCTACGGCCTGCACTGGACCAAGCCGGGCGGTGCGTACACACCCATCGAGGTCAATCCCGGAGAGTGGGCGTACAGCCTGCTGCTGCCGTGGATCACGCTCGCGTTGCTGTTCTCGGCCGCCTACGCCCGACTGACGCGTGCGGGCATGCTCGAGACCATGGGTGAGGACTACATCCGGACGGCGCGGGCCAAGGGTCTCCGCGAACGAACGGTGGTCACCAAGCACGGCCTGCGTGCCGCACTCACTCCGATCGCCACCATCTTCGGCCTCGACGTCGGCCTGCTGCTGGGCGGCGCGGTGCTAACCGAGAGCACCTTCTCGCTGCCGGGCATCGGCAAATACGCCATCGACGCCATCAACACCAACGACATGCCCAAGGTGATGGGTTTCGTCATCTTCTCCGCGGGCTTCGTCGTCATCGCAAACCTGATCGTGGACGTGGTGTACGCGGTCATCGACCCGAGGGTGAGGCTGGCCTGATGCCTGCTCCAGATGCCTTCCTCGATGTGCGGGACCTGCGCATCCACTTCCCGACCGACGACGGCCTGGTCAAGTCCGTCGACGGCCTGAACTTCAAGCTGCAGCGCGGCAAGACGCTCGGCATCGTCGGCGAGTCGGGCTCCGGCAAGTCGGTGACCAGCCTCGGCATCCTCGGGTTGCACAACAAGCGCAACGCCCGGGTGTCCGGCGAGATCCTGCTGGACGGCACCGACATCGTCAGCGCCGACCCGGAGGCCGTGCGCAAGATGCGCGGCCGCCGGATGGCGATGATCTTCCAGGACCCGCTGTCGGCGATGCACCCCTACTACACGGTCGGCCACCAGATCGTGGAGGCCTACCGGGTGCACAACAACGTGTCGAAGGCGGTCGCCAAGAAGCACGCGATCGACCTGCTCGGCCGCGTCGGCATCCCGCAGCCGGACCGCCGGGTCGACGACTACCCGCACCAGTTCTCGGGCGGCATGCGGCAGCGCGCCATGATCGCGATGGCGCTGTCCTGTGACCCGGAGCTGCTGATAGCCGACGAGCCGACCACGGCCCTCGACGTGACGGTGCAGGCGCAGATCCTCGACCTGATGCGCGACCTGCAGCAGGAGTTCAACTCCGCGCTGATCATCATCACCCACGACCTGGGTGTGGTCGCCGAGCTCGCCGACGACGTGCTGGTCATGTACGGCGGCAAGTGCATCGAGTACGGCTCGGCCGTGACGATCTTCGAAGAGCCGGAGCACCCGTACACCTGGGGTCTGCTCGGCTCGATGCCGCGGCTCGACCGGGGCGTCACGAACCGGCTCATGCCGATCAAGGGCACCCCGCCCTCGCTGATCAACGTGCCGTCGGGCTGCGCGTTCCACCCGCGCTGTGCCTACGAGCCGCAGACCGGCGGCCGGGGTACGACGGAGGTCCCGGAGCTCGTCGAGTCCGGCCGGGGCCACCTGGTGCGCTGCCACCTCCCGGTGGCCGAGCGCAAGCGGATCTGGCAGGAGCAGGTCCGCCCGAAGCTGGAGGCAGGATCATGACGGAGAGCATCGCCCGGGAAGGCGTCGCCACGCAGACCCCGAGCAAAGAGGCGCTGCTCTCGGTGCAAGGGCTGCAGAAGCACTTCCCGATCACCAAGGGCCTCTTCAAGCGCCAGGTCGCTGCGGTCAAGGCCGTCGACGGCATCGACTTCGACGTCTACAAGGGTGAGACGCTCGGCCTGGTGGGCGAGTCCGGCTGTGGCAAGAGCACGACCGGCCGGCTGATCACCCGACTCTCGGAGCCGACCGGCGGCCGGATCACGTTCGACGGCTCCGACATCTCGCACCTCGGCACCGGTGCCATGCGGCCCTACCGCCGCGACATGCAGATGATCTTCCAGGACCCGTTCTCGTCCTTGAACCCGCGGCACACGGTCGGCGCCATCGTCGGTGCGCCGTTCCACATCCAGGGCGTCAAGACCGAGCACGGCGTCAAGCGCGCGGTGCAGGACCTGCTCAAGCTGGTGGGCCTCAACCCGGAGCACTACAACCGCTACCCGCACGAGTTCTCCGGCGGTCAGCGGCAGCGCATCGGCATCGCCCGCACGCTGGCGCTCAAGCCGAAGCTGATCGTGGCCGACGAGCCGGTGTCCGCGCTCGACGTGTCGATCCAGGCCCAGGTCGTCAACCTGCTCGAAGACCTGCAGGAAGAGCTCGGCCTGACCTACGTGGTCATCGCGCACGACCTGTCCGTGGTGCGGCACATCTCGGACCGGGTCGCGGTCATGTACCTCGGCAAGATCGTCGAGGTCGCCGACCGCGAGTCGCTCTACAGCAACCCGCGGCACCCGTACACGGTGGCGTTGATGTCGGCGGTGCCGGTGCCCAACCCGCGCCGGCGCGAGTCCAACCAGCGCGAGCGCGTGCTGCTCACCGGCGACGTGCCGAGCCCGATCGACCCGCCGTCCGGCTGCCGGTTCCGCACGCGGTGCTGGAAGGCGCAGGAGATCTGCGCGACGACCGAGCCGCCGCTGGTCGTCCGCGAAGGCGACTCCCCAGACCACGCCACCGCATGTCATTTCCCGGTCGCGGACAACGAAGAAGTCGCCGGTCGCAGCAAGGCAGCTTAAGGACCAAGAACCGGAGCTGGTCCCGGGCTCGTCGGCGGCACGACCGTCGCTCCCGCCGGGGACCGCTCCGCTTCGCTGCGCTGCCAGGTCCGCGGCGGGTTGCGGCAACAGCCTCAACCCTCCGGGCGGTTCAGCAGCGCCAGCGCGATCGCGTGCACGGCGTCGAGGTCGGCCGGGTCCTTCAGGGCGGCCTTTCCGCCTGTGACGGCGTACCACTCGTCAGCGTCCTTGTACTGGACTTTCAGCGCCACCTGGCCGTCTTTCAGCTCGGTGCGCAACGTCAGGTCGCCGGTGACGACGCCGACCTCGTCTGTCATTACTCCGCCTGGGCCGGCGGTTAGGTCCGATTGTTTCGCGGGCGGTTCCGTCATGGGCAGGTCTCCAGCATGTCGGCTAGTGCGCTCTTTTCCGCGGTGGTCACCGTCAGCTTCCAGTAGTGCTTGACGGCGATCCAGTCTTGCGCGTATTCGCACCAGAAGTCGCGGTTGCTGGGCTTCCACTGCGACGGATCCTGGTCACCCTTTGCCCGGTTGCTGTTGAGTGAAACCGCGAGCAACTGCGGGCGGGTCAGGTCGTTGGCGAAATCGCCCCGGGCCTCGTCCTCCCACTCGTCGGCGCCGGAGCGCCAGGCGTTCGCCAACGGCACCATGTGGTCGATGTCCACGCCGGACGGGTCCGTCAGCACCTTGTTGTCATAGACGCTGTCCCAGCGCCCGCCGACCACGTTGCACCCGCTCACCTCGACGCCCGTGCCGTCGCGGCTCAGCACCGTGTCGCGGACGTCACAGTTCTTGCCGGCCTTGCGCCAGTGCGGGAACCGGTCGCGGCTGTAGCCCTTCATCGAGGCCGCCCGCGCCACGGTCAACTGGTCGAGCAACCGGGTCGATTCGGTGGCCGTTGGACCGGTTTCGGTGGCTCTCGGACCGGCTGAACCGGGTTCAACCGGGACGCAACCGGCGGTGGCGGTGAGGAGGGCGGCGGCGGTCAGGACATTGAGGAGGATGCGGGGGGTACGCACGTGCTAATCGTGCGCCCCGCTCGCCACCCAGGCCAGAACCTCCGGTTCGTTCGGCGATTCGGTGGTGATCCCTGACTGTGCGGAGGCACATTAGGGCACATGACCGCGCCCGAGCCCTTGGAACTGAAGTCGGCAGCCGGCCGGGGCGTGCTGTTCTCCACGATCCTCGCGTCCGGGATGGCCTTTCTCGACGGCACGATCGTCAACGTCGCGCTGCCGCACATCGGCGCCGACCTGAACTCGACCGTCGCCGGTCTGCAATGGACCATCAACGGCTACCTGCTCACGCTGGCCGCGTTCGTGCTGCTCGGCGGCTCGCTGGGGGACCGGCTCGGCCGCCGGAAGATCTACGTGATCGGCATCGTCTGGTTCACCGTGGCGTCGGTGCTGTGCGCGCTGTCGCCGACCATCGGCATGCTGATCGGCGCCCGGTTCCTCCAAGGAGCCGGCGCGGCCCTGCTCACGCCGGGCTCGCTGGCGATCATCCAGGCGTCGTTCCGGTCCGAGGACCGCGGTCGGGCGATCGGCATGTGGTCGGGCTTCTCCGGCATCTCGACGGCGCTCGGCCCGTTCGTCGGCGGGCTCCTGATCGACGCGCTCTCCTGGCGCTGGGCGTTCCTGATCAACGTGCCGCTCGGCGTTCTCGCGATCCTGGCGTCGCTGCGGTGGGTGCCGGAGAGCCGCGCGCCCGAGGCGAACACCAGGTTCGACGTGACCGGCGCCGTGCTGGCGGCGCTCGCCCTGGCCGGCATCACGTTCGCGCTGATCGAGGCGCCGGACGACGGGTGGGGCGCGCCGCTGGTGGTCGGCGCGATCGCGATCGGGATCGGGTGCGCGGTCGCGTTCGTGCTGGTCGAGCGGCACAAGGGTGACGCGGCCATGACGCCGCCAACGCTGTTCCGCAGCCGGGTCTTCACGGTGCTCAACCTCTACACGGTGGCGGTCTACGGCGCGCTGAGCGGGCAGAGCTTCTTCCTGGCCGTGATGCTGCAGAACGTCGCCGGGTACGACGCGTTCCAGGCCGGCGTGGCCACGCTCCCGTCGACCGTGCTGATGCTGCTGCTGTCGGCGCGCTCCGGCGAGCTCGCGACCCGGATCAGCCCGCGCTGGCAGCTCACCATCGGTCCGGTGATCGCCGCCGTCGGGATGATCCTGTTGCGCCGGGTCGGCCCGGAGACCAACTACCTCACCGATGTGCTGCCCGGCGTGCTGCTCTTCGGCCTCGGCCTGGTGACCCTGGTCGCGCCGTTGACCACGGCCGTGCTGGGCGCGGTCAGCATGGAGCATTCGGGCATCGCCAGCGGGGTCAACAACGCCGCCGCCCGGGCCGGTGCGCTGATCGCCATCGCCGCGTTGCCGTTGCTGGTCGGGTTGACCGGCGAGTCGTACCAGGTGCCGGCCGAGCTGACCTCGTCGTTCCGCTCCGCGATGCTGTGGTGCGCCGGCCTGATGGTGGTCGGCGCCGGGCTGGCCGTGTTCTTCTGCGGCGGCGTGGTCGCGGCCATGTGGCACCGGGCGGTGACGTTCGCGACGACGCCCAACCACTCGGTGCACCCGGTGCAGGACAAGCCCTGACAGCCCGGAGCCCGGCACCCAGGTTCGGGTGCCGGGCTCCGGTCTTTCCGGGATCGCCGGTTACTTGCGGGCGCGGTTGACCGCGCTGGTGATGGCTCGCATCGAGGCGTTGACGATGTTGGGGTCGAGGCCGACGCCCCACACGGTCTCGCCGTCGACGTCGCACTCCACGTAGGCGGCGGCGCGGGCGTCGCCACCCGAGGACATGGCGTGCTCGGCATAGTCGAGTACGCGTACCCGGATGCCCATGCTCTGGATCGCGTTGACGTACGCGTCGATCGGGCCGTTGCCGACCGCGGTCAGCACCCGCTGCGCGTCCGAGTACTCGACCGTCGCCTCGACCTCGACCTTGTCGTCGACCGTCGCCGTCGCGTACCCGTGCAGGGTGATGTCGCTGCTCCGGGCCGTGAGGTACTCCGCCGCGAAGATCTCCCACATCCGCTCGGGCTCGACCTCGCCGCCCTCGTGGTCGGTGTGCGCCTGGACCACGCCGGAGAACTCGATCTGCAGCCGACGCGGCAGGTCGAGGTTGTGCTCCTCCTTCATGATGTACGCGACGCCGCCCTTGCCGGACTGCGAGTTGACCCGGATGACCGCCTCGTACGTGCGACCCACGTCGCGCGGGTCGATCGGCAGGTAGGGCACGCCCCAGGCGAAGTCGTCGATCGGCACGCCGGCTTCCTTGGCGTCCTTGGCCAGGAAGTCCAGGCCCTTCTTGATCGCGTCCTGGTGCGAGCCGGAGAAGGCGGTGTAGACCAGGTCACCGGCGTACGGGTGGCGCTCGTGCACGGGCAGCTGGTTGCAGTATTCGACCGTGCGCTTGATCTCGTCGATGCGGCCGAAGTCGATCTGCGGGTCGACGCCCTGCGAGAACACGTTCAGGCCGAGCGTGACCAGGTCGACGTTGCCGGTGCGCTCGCCGTTGCCGAACAGGCAACCCTCGACCCGGTCGGCGCCGGCCAGCACGCCGAGCTCGGCGGCGGCCACGGCGGTGCCGCGGTCGTTGTGCGGGTGCAGGCTCAGCACGACGCTGTCCCGCCGCGGCAGGTTGCGGTGCATCCACTCGATCGAGTCGGCGTAGACGTTGGGCGTTGCCATCTCGACGGTCGCCGGCAGGTTGATGATCAGCGGGCGGTCCGGCGTCGGGTCGATCACGTCGATGACGGCGGAGCAGACCTCGAGCGCGTACTCCAGCTCGGTGCCCGTGTAGGACTCCGGCGAGTACTCGTAGAAGATCTCGGTGTCCGGGGTGTGGATCTCCGCGTACTTCTGGCAGAGCCGCGCACCGCTGGTGGCGATGTCGGTGATGCCGTCCTTGTCGAGGCCGAACACCACCCGGCGCTGCAGGGTCGAGGTCGAGTTGTAGAAGTGCACGATCGCGCGCTTGGCGCCGCGCAGCGACTCGAAGGTGCGGTCGATCAGGTGCTCGCGGCACTGGGTCAGCACCTGGATCGTCACGTCGTCCGGGATCATGTCGTCTTCGATGAGCTGCCGGACGAAGTCGAAGTCCGTCTGGCTGGCCGACGGGAAGCCGACCTCGATCTCCTTGTAGCCCATCTCGACGAGCAGGTGGAACATCCGGCGCTTGCGCTCGGGGGACATCGGGTCGATCAGCGCCTGGTTGCCGTCGCGCAGGTCGACGGCGCACCAGCGGGGCGCCTGCTCGATGCGGCGGGTGGGCCAGGTGCGGTCGGGGAGGTCCACGCCGAACTGCTCGTGGTACGACGCGTACCGCTGGAAGGGCATCTGGCTGGCGCGTTGGCGGGCGATGGGATTTTCGGACGTTACGTCAGACATCGCGAAAAAGCTCCTGAGGCTGGAGAAAGAGTCATGGGCGCCGTCGGGCGGCTGGAAAACCTGGGTTTCGGTGCAGCGAACGGACGGCGCGACTCAGCTCCGCGACGGGGTGCCGGCCTAGAGGGCCCCGTCGCGGCAAGGAAGCAGGAGCTGCCGATGCCACATGACAACGATCACCCTACGTGACCTCGTGCCGCTTTTGCCAAGGACCGTCCGGACTCTGAGACGAAGGTCTCGTTATGTGCCCGGCTGAGCACTGCCGGTGACGGTCGGCGTGGGCGCCGGCGGTGCCGCCATGCCGAGCGGCTTGCCGTCGGTGACCGGGCCCGGCATGGCGACGCTCGGCGGCGCGGGGCCGGTCGGCCCGGCCAGCACCAGCTCGCCGTAGCCGAACTTGGCGGCGGTCAGCGTGCCGTCGGCGTCGTAGCAGTAGAAACCGACGTCGAGGGCGGCGCTGACCGAGGCGGTGGTGGTCTCGACCGCGAAGCACGAGCCCTTCGCGCCGGGGAGTGGCGGCGCCGTCGAGACCGACAGTGGCGCGCCCGGGTCGGTCAACACATGGCGGACGGTGACCAGGGCGCGTTGCACCTTGGGATCGATCGACCCGGGTACGTCGGCGTCCGGGCCGCCGATCTTCACGCAGTTGGGCGTCAGCGACTCGTCGGCCGAGGGCCGTGCGCACTGGAACAGGCCGATCTCGTTGCGCACGATCGAGATGTCGACCGTGCCGCCGAGCGCCAGGTCTGGCACGTCGACCCGCCAGCTCCCGTCGGGCGAGAGAGTCAGCGAGACACTGCGCTCCCGGCCGTCGGCGCGGTAGGTGTAGATCGCGGTCAGCGTGCGGTCCTGCGCGGCGGCGGCGAGGGCGGCGAGTTGGTCCCGGGCCTCGGCTTCCGGTGCTGGCGTGGCCGTGGTCGCTGGGTCGCTGGGCTTCGGTGCCGGGTCGCCGCCACAGCCGGTGAGCACGAACACGGCGGCCAGCGCGCCGGCGAACCACCGGCGCGGGCTCGCCCCGTACGCCCACACGGGGTTCATTGTGGTGGTCTTGCCATGTAGAGCGGTCCATGTGTGTCGGCGTGTCTTCGCGCGCGTCGAACTTCTGATCGTGAACGGTGCGTGACGGTCCGTCAGATGGTGGGATCGCGACTCCCGTCACACCCTGGCCGCCGGTACCCTGACGGGGGAAAATCGCGCCGCCGGCGGCCAACCCGGCGGCGTTGGCACGTTTGCCCCGTGCGGCGCCGACCCGGTGTTGCGGGGGCGCGGGCATGTGAGACGGGAGCATTCCGCGGTGGCGCTTGTAGTGCAGAAGTACGGCGGCTCGTCGGTCGCCGACGCGGAGCGGATCAAGCGAGTTGCCGAGCGCATCGTCGACGCCCGCAAGGCGGGCAACGACGTGGTGGTCGTGGTTTCCGCGATGGGCGACACCACCGACGAACTGCTCGACCTCGCTCACCAGGTCAGCCCGCTGCCGGCCGGTCGCGAGCTCGACATGCTGTTGACCGCCGGGGAGCGCATCTCGATGGCGTTGCTCGCGATGGCGATCCAGAACCTGGGCTACGAGGCGCGGTCCTACACCGGGTCCCAGGCCGGGGTGTTGACCACCTCGGTGCACGGGCGCGCCCGGATCATCGACGTCACGCCCGGCCGGTTGCGTGGCGCTCTCGACGAGGGCGCGATCGCGATCGTGGCCGGTTTCCAGGGTGTCTCGCAGGACACGAAGGACATCACGACGCTGGGCCGGGGCGGGTCCGACACGACCGCCGTCGCGCTGGCCGCGGCGCTGTCCGCCGACGTGTGCGAGATCTACACCGACGTTGACGGCGTCTTCACGGCCGACCCGCGTATCGTGCCGAACGCGCGGCACATCAAGGAAATCACCTACGAGGAGATGCTGGAGCTGGCCGCCTGTGGCGCCAAGGTCCTGGTGCTGCGCTGCGTCGAGTACGCGCGCCGCTTCAAGGTGCCGATCCACGTCCGCTCCTCGTACACGCAGAACCCCGGCACTATCGTCACCGGATCGATGGAGGACCTTCCCGTGGAACAGGCACTTATCACTGGAGTCGCCCACGACCCGAGCGAAGCCAAGATCACGATCGTGTCGGTCCCCGACGAGCCGGGCGCAGCCGCCAAGATCTTCGAAACGGTCGCGGGCGCTGAGATCAACATCGACATGATCGTGCAGAACGTCTCGACGGGTCAGGCCGCCGCGCACCAGAGCGGCCGCACCGACATCTCGTTCACGCTGCCCCGGGCCGAGGGCCCGGTGGCCATGGCCGCGCTCAACCGCGTCCAGAACGAGATCGGCTTCGAGAGCCTGCTCTTCGACGACCATGTCGGCAAGGTCTCGCTGATCGGCGCCGGCATGCGGTCCAACCCTGGTGTGGCCGCCAAGTTCTTCGCCGCGCTGGCCGAGGCCGGCATCAACATCGAGATGATCTCCACGTCCGAGATCCGGGTCTCCGTCGTCTGCCGCGACACCGACCTCAACGAGGCGGTACGCGCCGTGCACGACGCCTTCGACCTCGGCGGCACCGAAGAGGCCGTGGTCTACGCGGGGACCGGGAGGTGACCGCGGCGTCGCGCTCCGGCCTGCCGTCGCTGGCGGTGGTAGGCGCGACCGGAGCCGTCGGCACGGTGATGTGCGAGCTGTTGTCGGCCCGCAAGAACGTCTGGGGCGAGATCCGGCTGCTGTCCTCACCCCGGTCGGCCGGCAAGAAGGTCTACTGCCGCGGCGAGGAGCTGACGGTCCAGGAGCTCTCGGAGTCGACCTTGGCCGGCGTCGACGTCGCGATGTTCGACGTGCCCGACGAGGTGTCCGCGGAGTGGGCGCCGCGGGCGGCCGCCCTGGGCGCCGTAGCCGTCGACAACTCGGCCGCGTTCCGGATGGACCGCGACGTGCCGCTGGTGGTCCCGGAGATCAACCCGGAACAGATCCGCAACCGCCCCAAAGGCATCATTGCGAACGCCAACTGCACGACCCTGACGATGATCGTGGCGATCGCGCCGCTGCATCGTGAATACGGCCTGCGGGAGCTGGTGGTGGCCTCCTACCAGGCGGTCTCTGGCGCGGGGCAGGTCGGCGTCGACACGCTGCACGACCAGTTGACGAAGATCGCGGGCGACCGGGTGCTGGGCTCGCGCTCGGGCAACGTACGCCAGGCGATCGGTGACGACCTCGGCCCGTTCCCGGCGCCGCTGGCCCTCAACGTGGTGCCGTGGGCGGGTTCGCTGAAGGACGCGGGTTGGTCGTCGGAGGAGCTCAAGCTCCGCAACGAGTCGCGCAAGATCCTGGGCCTGCCCGACCTGAAGGTCTCGGCGACCTGCGTCCGGGTGCCGGTGGTGACCGGCCACTCGGTGGCGGTGCACGCGGTCTTCGGCAGCGAGGTGACCGCGGACGGCGCCCGAGAGGCGTTGCGCAACGCACCGAGTGTGATCCTGGTCGACGACCCGGCGGCGGGCGAGTTCCCGATGCCGATCGACGCGGTGGGCACCGACCCGTCGTGGGTCGGCCGGATCCGCCGGTCGATGGACGACCCCCGTGCGCTGGATCTGTTCGTCACGGGCGACAACCTGCGTAAGGGTGCGGCCCTGAACACGGCGCAGATCGCGGAACTGGTCGCAGCGGAGCTGACCGCGAAGTAGGCGCCGCCCTTGGGTGGTTGCCGCAACCGCCGCGTTGGCGTTGCGGCAACCAGTCAGGCGCCGAGTTGGCGGCGGACCTCGGCCGCTACCCGGCCGCCCTCCGCGCGTCCGGCGACGGCCGCCTGGGCGGCCTTCATGGCCGGCCCCATCTGGGCCTTGCCGCTGAACGACCCGGCCGCGAGCGCCTCGGACACCAACCCCGCGAGGTCTTCGTCGGAGAGTTGCTTCGGCAGGTAGCGGTCGATGACCTCGCCCTCGGCGGTTTCCTTGGCCGCCTGCTCGGCCCGCCCCGCGTCGGCGAACGCGGTCGCGGCCTCGCGGCGCTTCTTCGCCTCACGGGTGAGCACGGCCAGGACCTCGTCGTCGGTCAGCTCGCGCTTCTCCTTGCCGGCCACCTCGGCATTGCCGATCGCGGCCAGCGCCATTCGCAGCGTCGACGTCGTCATCTCGTCGCGGGCCTTGAGCGCGGCCCGCATGTCGGTGGTGAGGACGTCCTTCAGCGTGCCCATGAGGCCACAAACTACCCTGGGTGCCATGCGAAAGCGCACGGTTTACCGGCTGGCGGCCGGCACGGCGATGGCTGGCGCGGCGACGTTCGCCTACGCCGCGCTGGTGGAGCGGAACCTGTTCACCCTCCGGCGGTACGACGTGCCGGTGCTGGCCACCGACGCCGAGCCGCTGCGCATCCTGCATCTTTCAGACCTGCACATGATGCCGGACCAGCGCCGCAAGCAGCACTGGGTGGCCGCCCTCGCCGGCACCGATCCCGACCTGGTCGTCGTCACGGGCGACAACATGGCCAACCCCGACGCCGTGCCCGGTGTCATGCGGGCCCTTCAGCCCCTCCTCGACGTGCCGGGCGCGTTCGTCTTCGGGTCCAACGACTACCGCGGGCCGGTGTTCAAGAACCCGTTCAGCTACTTCGAGAAGGACCGCGAGTACGTCCAGGGCGTCGAGCTTCCGACCGAGGAGTTGCGGGACGTCCTGGTGGGTGCGGGCTGGGCCGACCTCAACAACGCGCGCACGACGATCAAGGCTGGCGGCCGCCTGATCGAGGCCGTCGGGGTCGACGACCCGCACGTGGAGCGCGACGACTACGCCTCGGTGGCCGGGCCCGCGTCGCCCGCCGCCGACCTGCGGCTGGCCTTGACCCACACGCCCGAGCCGCGGGTGCTCGACGACATGGCGCGGGACGGGTTCGACCTGATGCTCGCCGGACACACGCACGGCGGCCAGGTCTGCGTGCCGTACGTCGGTGCGCTGGTGACCAACTGTGGCCTGCCCCGGTCGATGGCCAAGGGCCTGCACCACTGGCCCGGCAGCAGCGCGTGGTTGCACGTGTCGGCCGGGCTCGGTACGCACCCGACCGCCCCGGTTCGGTTCGCCTGCCGCCCGGAGGCGACGCTGCTCACGCTCATCCCACGCTGAGGCCCCATACCGAATTTGACCCGGGTGGGCGGTGGGCTAGTATTGCTCGGCACGCCTCGGGGTGTGGCGCAGCTTGGTAGCGCGCTTCGTTCGGGACGAAGAGGTCGTCGGTTCGAATCCGGCCACCCCGACCAGGTGTGAGGGCACATCCGAAATTTCGGGTGTGCCCTCTTTGCTAAGCAGAGCCAGCCATCCAGGCCGAGGCGGTGCCAGCCGGCCGGGCCCAGGCGGGTGACGATCCGCGGAACCCGCGGGGTGTCGGTTCGCCTTTGATCGGGTGAGGCTCATCTGGAAATCGGTGGGCCGCGACGAAGATCGGGTGCACGTCACCTTGCCCCGGCACGGCGTGTCGCCCAGACCAGCCACACCCGATCACGCCGCAACGTGTCCACCGACCAGATCTCGTGCACGCGATCAAGGCGACCAAGGGCCTGCTTCGAAACGCAGCAGGACCGAGCGCGTTACCTCGAACGCAACCGGGTCACAGCTCGAAGTCGATCACCGGCGCCGAGGACCTCCAGGACCGGAGCGATGCGCAGGTTAGCGGTCGCGGTACCCGGCCCCGGCCCCGGCGCGCCTGCCCCGGCGGCGGAGCCGGCAGGTCGGGCGGGGCAGGCGGGCGAAGGCGCGGAGCCAGCGTGTCGGCCGGAGCCGGTGGGATCGGTCGGAGCTGGCGGGCCAAGGCGTAACCAGCCGGGTCTGGACGGACCTGGCCAGTCGGGCGGTGCCGCGCCGCTAGGCGGAGCCGGCCAGGCGGGCGCCGTCTCGGCCGTCGCGCTTGACCTCGTACAGCGCCGCGTCAGCCCGGCGCAGCGCTCGCTCCGGTGGCTCGTCTTCCTCGACCAGCGCCACCCCGATACTCACCGTGCGGCCGATCGCTCGGGCCGCTGCCGTCAGGCGGTCGGCGATGGCCATCGCCTCGTTGGGGTGGCGGACCTCCAGGACCGCCACGAACTCGTCGCCGCCCAGGCGGAACAGTTCGTCCGCGTGGCGCAGGGCGTCCTTCAGGGCGCCGGCCACGGCGACCAGGACCGCGTCGCCTTCCTGGTGGCCGTACGTGTCGTTGATGACCTTGAACTGGTCGATGTCGATCGCCAGCAGGGCTGTGCGGCCTGGCACGGCGCCGCGGATTCGTTCGCCGAACGGGCCCTGGTGCCGCAACCCGGTCAGCGGGTCGGAGCTCGCCAGTTCGCGGAGCTGGGTCAGGGTGCGCAGTCGGTCGAGGCACGACCAGGCCTGGGCGGCCAGCAGTTCCATCAGGTTGACCATCGACGGGTCCGGCTCGAGGACGCGCTCGTCGGCGATCAGCATGACGCCGCCGGAGTCTGGCGGGCCGACCGGCACCATGATCAGGGTTGCCACGCCGGCGTCGACCAGTGGGCGGTACGCGTGCGGTACGCAGTGTTCCGTCTCGCCGATCGTGTACGACGAGCCGTGCCGGTGCGCGAGGCTGACCAGCTCGAGCAGTGCCGACTCGGGCAGTGCCGTCATCACGTCGCGCAGCTTGGCCTCGAACTCGCCCGGTAGGACGGTCGGCATGCCGACCCGCATCCGCTGGCCGTCGTCGATGACGAGCACCGCCGCGGACAGGCCGGACATGTCACGGGCGGCGTCGTTGGCGGCCGCCATCAGCTCCCACTCCGTCGACGCGGACGTGAGCGCGCCGGCGTGCCGCAGCAGTTTCTCGGTGCGTTTCTCCGGCGGCGGACCGCCGAGGCGGGTGATCCGGTCGCCGAGACAGGCGGCCACCTCGTCGACCAGCTTTCGGGCGGCCTCGACGTCGGTCGGCTCCTGCCATTCGACGTTGAGGACGCCGATCGAGCCGCCGTCGCTGTCCAGCAGTGGCGAGCAGACTTCCAGCGCCGTGCCGGGCGCGCCGAACGGGATGTAGTCGGGGTCGTCCTGGACCGCCACGACGGTCTGCGTCTGGCCGGTGCGGAAAGCGCGCCCGGACACACCGCGCCCCGGTTGCACAGCGGTGAAAACCTGCCATGCGCCGGCAGCGGCGACACAACGCAGATGACGTCGTACGGGTAGCAGCGCGGCCGCCATCGCCCCCGTGTGCGCATGCAGGGCGTTGACCGTCAGTCGGCAGGCTTCCTCCGCGGACGAGGCCCGGGACAGGCGCGCCGTCACGTCGCTGACGATGCGTTCGTGATCCAGTCGCACGGCAACTTTCCGGTGAGGTCTGTTCTCGGCGCTACGGCGAAGACGAAAAAGAAGAATCTTCGGCAGCCTACCGACTGTAGCTGGATCATTGCTGCCTGCCCGCACCCCCTCCCGGACAAACCGGTTGATCTCGGATGGCCGGTGAGCGTTCTCACCACGTGATTGTCAAACGGCAACAGGGACGCCGGACGACGCCGGCGGGCCCGTCGACCTGCGGTGCGGCCGTGATGGGCGGGCGTTGTCGGTCTCCTGGGCCGCGGGCCGGTGGCCGCTCTCCTTGTGGAGGTCCGTGTGGGTGGTTAGCCAAGACCACCGCCGCCGCCTAGACGCGACCACGACCGCCGACAGGACGGTCGTCGGGTCCAGGCGGCGGGTTGACTGGCGCGGGGCAGCCCTCACGACAGCGCGCCCACCGGACGATGCCGGCGGGCCCGTTGACCTGCGGTGCGGCCCTCGCGGGCCGCGTTGTCAGCCCCCGGGGCCGCTCCCGGCGCCGCGCCCGCGTGGTCGGCCCGGGATCACCGCCGCCAGGCCAGTGGTCGGGTGCAGGCGGCGGCCCTGGTGGGCCGCGTTGTCAGCCCCCGGGGCCGCGCCCGGGTGGTCGGCCCGGGATCACCGCCGCCAGGCCAGTGGTCGGGTGCAGGCGGCGGCCCTCGCGGGCCGCGTTGTCAGCCTTCTGGGTCGCGCCCGGGTGGTCGGCCGGGCCCGCCGCCAGGCCAGTCGTCGGATCCAGGCGGCGGATTGATCGGCGCGGGGCAGCCCTCACGGCAACGGGCCCGCCGGACAGTGCCGGCGGGCCCGTTGATCTGTGGTGCGGCCCTCGTGGGCCGCGTTGTCAGCCTCCTGGGCCGCGGCCGGGTGGTCGGCCCGGACCACCGCCGCCAGGTCCGCCGCCGCCGGGGCCGGCGCCCTTGCCGTTGCTGATCTGGATCATTACGACGCCGCCCTTGATGGTGCGGCCGTCCGGCGACGTGCCGGCGGCCTCGCCGGCGGCGCAGCGGGAGTCGATCGGGGTGTCGTCGGTGTCGACGACGAAGCCCGCGTTCCTGAGCTTCGATCGGGCGGCCTCGACCGAGATGCACTCGACGTTCGGGATGCTCCGCTGCTCGCCGTAGATCATCTTGCTGCTGTTGGGCGCCGTGAAGTCCTTGCGGGTTGCCTTCATCGCCTTCATGCCGTCGCGTAGCGTCTCGTAGACCGCCGGGTTGACGATGCCGTGCTCCATGTCGTGGGTGGTCTCGGCCCAGTCGGGGTCGGCCAGGATGCCCGCCACGGAGAGCTGCTTGGTCATCGTGACCAGGGACGCCGTCTTCTCGCTGTCGGTCGTGCCGGACTTGCCGGCCACCGGGAAGCCCACGTCGCGGCGCACGTTGGAGGCGGTGCCGCTCGTGCACCGAGAGGTGTCCGAGTGGTCGCCGACCGGGCACCGGGCCGCGTCGACGGCCGCGCGGGCGACCTGCGTGTCGATGGCCTTCTTGCAGCGCGACGCGGCGACGTCGAGCTTGGCGCCGTCCGGGGCGATGATCTCCTGCACCGGGTTGGGCTCGCAGTATTTCCCGTCAGCGGCGAGCGTCGCGTACGCGTTGGCCAGGTCGAGCGGCGTGGTGGAGGAGACGCCGAGGGTGAAGGCGCCCCACTGGTCGGCGCCCTGCTTGTTGTTGGCGATTACCGCGTCGCTCTTGGAGCGGAACTTGATGCCCATCCGCTTGGCGGCGTCGACCACGTTGGCCGCGCCGGCTTGCTCCTCGAGCGGCACGAAGAAGGTGTTGACCGACCTGCCGAAACCGGTCCACATGTTCTGCACGCCCGCCATGCTCTTGTTGGCATTCTCCGGGCAGTACTTGTTGGTGCCGGGGCAGGCGCTGGGCCCGTTGTACTCCACGATGTATTTCGAGGTGTATTTCTCTTTCGCGTTGATCGTGTAGCTCAGCGGGTAGCCCTTTTCCAACGCCGCGACCAGCGTGAAGATCTTGAAGGTCGAGCCGGCCTGGTAGCCCGTGATGTCACCACCGCCGGAGATCAGCGGGTTGGTGGTGTTGGGATAGGTGCCGCGGATCTTGCGCTTCTTCTTCGCGGGGTTCGTGGACATGCCGTTCTGCGGCTTGTCGGTCGGGTCGAGCTTGTAGTTGCGGTTGACCGCCAGCGCCCGCACGTAACCGGTGCCCGGCTCGATGGCCGCGACCATCAGCGCGTTCGGATGGTTCTTCCCCGTCTTGTAGTACTGCTCGACGTTTTTCTTCGCCGCGTCCTGCACACCCGGGTCGAGCGACGTGATGATCTTGTAGCCGCCGCTCTTCAGCCGCCGCTCACGGTCGTACGTCGTCGCTCCGAACGCCTCCTGGTCCATCCACCAGCGGTAGAAGAAGTCGCAGAAGAAGCCCCAGCTGTTCTTGGTGGTCGCCACGCAACCGTTCGGCGCGCGCGTGCCCTTGACGGTCAGCTTGACCGCCTTGGCCTTGTCGCGCTGCTCGGCGTTGATCGCGCCGATCTCGAACATGTTGTCGATGACGTAGTTGCGCCGCGCCACCGCCTGGCCGTAGCCGTCGGAGGTCGTCGGGTCGTAGTCCGACGGCGCCTTCACCATGCCGGCGAGCATCGCGGCCTCGTCGACCGTGAGGTCCTTGGGCAGCTTGGCGAAGTAGACCTGGCTCGCGGCGTAGACCCCGTAGGCGCCGTTGCCGAACGGCGCGGTGTTGAGGTAGCGCTCGAGGATCTCGTCCTTGCCCAGTTCCTTGTCGATCTGGAGCGCGTACCGCATCTCGCGGATCTTGCGCTTCGGCGTGTCCTCGGTCGCGGCGACCACGTCCTGCGGGTCCGTCGCGGAGTAGGCGATGGCGAGTCGCACGTACTGCATGGTGAGGGTCGAGGCGCCCTGCTGGGTCTCGCCGGCCTGGTTGTTGGCGACGAACGCGCGGCCGATGCCCTTGATGTCGACGCCGTTGTGCTTGTAGAAGTCGTGGTCCTCGGCGGCGATCATCGCCTGCTGCATCACCTTGGCGATGTCTTTGAGGTCGACGTCGCGCCGGTTCTCGTCGTACATCGTCGCCAACGGGGTCTTGCCGTTGTTGGCGTAGATGTAGCTGATCTGTGGTGGGCGCTTGAGCGTCAGCTCGGTGGGCAGCTTGTCGAAGGTCTCGACACCGGCCTTGGCGGCCAGACCCGACATGGCGACCGCGGGGAACGCGGCGGCGGCGACCACCACACCGGCGAGCACGCCACAGATGATCAGCGACGCGGCATTGGCGAAGATGTTGTGATCACGTCGCCGCATCCAGCTTCTTTTGCGGGGCTTCCCAGCCTGCGCACTCGGCTCACTCACGCCGCCAGGGTACGGGAACACACAACAATCTCGCGTCCCGCGTATGGGGCCTCAACGGCGCACGGCGTCGACAAGGAGAAATCCGACGCGCCAGTGAGCACGTCTTTCGGAAGCCGGTGTCGTTGTTGTGTTATGCGCACGCTCCGGCAGCCGGTGCGCACCGGCATCGAGGATTCTGCCGGACTGCTGTGGTTCGTGTTGCCTTTTGACCGAATCCGGCCAAGATTTTCCGCAAACGGGCCATCTACACCCGCTGCTCACCTGGTACGCCCGAGAGTGTCCCGGTTGTGATGTATTTATCTGACAACGTTGCGTAATCAGACGACTACGGAGCATGATGGTTCGGCGAGCATCGCGCACCATCCACCGTCTCCCGGGGGGAACGGAGCGGTGGGTGACCGGGGGCAACACCTGCCGACTCGAGGTCGGTCCGACCGGTGTGGAGAGTTCGGCAGCGGACTGCAAGGGGGGACGTGGACTGATGGGCATGATTACAGACTGGCCGACTTTGGCGGCATGCCAGAACGGGGACCCGGACGCGCTTTTCGTACAGGGCGCCGAGCAGAACGTGGCGAAGCGGATCTGCCGGAGTTGCCCGGTGCGATACGAGTGCCTGGCCGACGCGCTGGACAACCGCATCGAGTTCGGTGTCTGGGGCGGCATGACGGAGCGCGAGCGCCGGGCCCTCCTGCGGCGTCATCCGCAGGTGGCCAGCTGGCGCAAGATGTTCGAGGCCGCGTTGCGCAACAAGGACAAGTCGCTGGTCACGGCTGGCTGATTGCCGAGCCGATCGTCCGCAGCCCGTCGATGTCGTGCACATCGGCGGGCTGTGCCGTCACGGCGACCGTCGGCACGTGCGGGAACTCCTGCGCGAAACCGGCGGTGACGGACCGTTCCCGGTCGGCCAGGGCGGCCAGGGCGGCGTGGATCCGCAACGCGTCGGCCGTCGGCGCCTGTTCGCCCGCCTCGGTCAGGTTCGCCGCTGCGGCCAGGCTCGCCTCGGCGCCGAGTTGCGGCACCTGGGTCGTGTGCACGCGGTTGACCACTAGCCCGGCCAGCGGCATCCGCTCCTCGCCGAGCCGGCGGGCGAAATAGGAAGCTTCGCGGATCGCGTCGGGCTCCGGCGTCGCGACCACGAGGAACGCGGTCTCGGGCGCCTGCAGGATCTGGAAGGTCTGCTCCGCGCGCTGCCGGAAACCGCCGAACATCGAGTCGAGCGCGGCGACAAAACCTGACAAATCAGTCAAAAGCTGCGCGCCAAGCACCTTCTGTACGACTCGGGAGAACACCCCGAACGACGCGGTCACCAGGCCGAAGACGCTGCGCCCACCCGCCCGGGCCGGCGCCAGCAGGAGCCGCAGCATCTTGCCGTCGAGAAACCGGCCCAGCCGGGCCGGCGCGTCGAGGAAGTCGAGCGCGGAGCGCGACGGTGGAGTGTCGACCACGATCAGGTCCCACTCGCCCTGCGCGTGCAGGTGGGCCAGCTTCTCCATCGCCATGTATTCCTGCGTGCCGGAGAAGGTCGAGCTCATCGCCTGGTAGAAGGGGTTGGCGAAGATCTCCGCCGCCTTCGCCGGATCGGTGTGCGTGAGCACCACCTCGTCGAAGGTGCGCTTCATGTCGAGCATCATCGCGTGCAGCGAACCCGCGCTGCCCTCGCCGACGTCCTTCACCGGCCGGGGGGTGTTGTCGAGCTCGGTCAGGCCGAGCGACTGGGCGAGCCGGCGGGCGGGGTCGATGGTCAACACCACGGTGCGCCGGCCGTGCTCCTCGGCGGCCCGCAGAGCGAGCGCGGCGGCCGTCGTGGTCTTGCCGACCCCACCCGAACCGCAGCAGACCACGATGCGGACGCCCGGATCACTCAGGATCCGGTCGACGTCCAGCCGTGGCGGGTGTAGATCCGAAGACACATGACCGAGTTTATGGGGTCGGACCAGCAAGCAGAGCGGCGGCGAGAAGGTCGAGCCCCTCCCGGTCGACTCCGCCGCTCAACACCGGCAGCTCCAGCACCGGCCGGCCGAGCTCGGCGAGGTCGGTGCGGAGCGAGTCCTCCAGCTCCTGGCGGGTCTGGTGGTTCTTCACCTCGGCGTACAGGCCGCTGACCGTGGCCCGGTCGGTGGGCAGCCCGGCAGCGCTCAAACCGCGCTTGAGCTCGGCCTGCGTGACCTTGCCGACGGAGGCCAGCGGGGTCTGCGCCTCGTTGACGATCACGTGCCCGACCGGGATGCGCAGCCGGGTCAACTCGTCGATGGCGTCGACCGTCTCCTGCACCGGCATCTCTTCCAGGAGTGTGACCACATGCACAGCGGTCATCGGCGAGCGGAGCAGCGCCTGGACGCCGTCGCTCTGCGACTTGATCGGCCCGACCTTGGCCAGCTTGGCGGTCTCCGCGGTGACGTTGAGGAACCGCCCGATCCGGCCGGTCGGCGGGGCGTCGAGCACGACCGCGTCGTACACCCGATGCCCGCCCGAGGTCCGGGTCGTCGCTTCCTTGACCTTGCCGGTGAGCAGCACGTCGCGTACGCCCGGCGCGACGGTGGTGGCGAAGTCGATCGCGCCGAGCCGGCGCAACGCCCGGCCGGCCGCGCCGAGCCGGTAGAACATCTCGAGGTATTCGAGCAGGGCTTCCTCGGCATCGATGGCCAGCACCCGCACCTCGCCACCACCGGCCGCGGCGGTGATCCGGCGCTCCTCGTAGGGCAGCGGCGGGGTGCCGAACAGCTGCGCGACGCCCTGTCGGCCCTCGACCTCGACCAGCAACGTCCGGCGCCCGCCCGCGGCCAGCGCCAGGGCGAGTGCGGCGGCCACCGTCGTCTTGCCGGTGCCACCCTTGCCGGTCACGACATGCAGCCGTGCCGGCCACAGATCAGCACGTCGGCCGGTCGCGGCGGGTCTCGTCACGACCCGAGGGTATCCGTCAGCCGACGTCGCAGACCCACCAGCCGGTCTTGTGTACGAGAGTGAACCGGAGCTGTTCCTCGGCGCTGCGGTCGTCGGCGGTCAGCACGGTCAACCTGGTCGAGACGACCGCCTTGTCGGCATCCTGCTGTTCCACCTTCGGCGGATCCCAGCGGTAACGCGGGCTCGGATACGTCCGCGCGTACTGCTGGACCTCGTCGATCTTGTCCTGGACGGCGCTCTGGTCGCGCGCCTCACCGCAGAGCAGCGCCGTTGCCGCGGCCGCGTTCTGGTCGACGTAGACGGCGTCGAGGAAGCCCTCCACGGCCGCCACCGGCTCGGCCGCGCCCTCGCCGGTCTCGGTGTCGCGGAGCAGCAGGAAGGCGGCCAGGCCGCCGCCACCGCCACAGAGCAGGACGATGGCCAGCACGATCGCCGCGACGAGCGGACCGCGCCCGCGGCGCTGGGTGGGCGGCGGCGCCGGATGCGGGGGTACGGCGGCCCAGGGCACGGGCTCGGCGTACGGCGCCTCGGTGGGCGCCGTCCCGGTCGCCCACTCCTGCGTGCCCGGCGGCACGGTGGGCGGCGTCGGGGGCATCCACGGCGGTGGCGTCCACAGCGGCGGCTGGGCCGGTGGGGGGAGCGGTGGCGCGCTGATCGGTGTGGGTGGGGCTGTTGGGATCTCCTGGGTCAGCGCGGGCTCGGGCTCGGCCGGGCGCGGCGCCGGCTCGTCCGGTGGCGGCGGCGTTGGCGGGCCCGAGGGCGCCGCTGCGGCTTGAGCGGGGCCCGGTGCCAGGATCGGTAAGGGTGGCCCTTCCGGCGGCGGTGGAGCCGGTGACGCCTGCGGCGGTGGTGGCGGTGGGACGGGCAGGCGTCCGTCGCCCTCGTCGCCGGACGGGGCGGCGTCGGATGGCCGGCTGTCGGTACCGTCGGGCGGCACGGTCATGGTCTCCCCACCAGCTCTCGTCCGGTCGCGGTCGAGCCGTCGCCGAGCAGGGTAGCCGACCTCGGCCCGCTCCGATCGCCACCGGTAACCTCGGCCGCATGCAGAAATGGGAGTACGCGACCGTGCCGCTGTTGGTCCACGCGACCAAGCAGATTCTGGACAACTGGGGTGACGACGGCTGGGAGCTCGTCTCCGTGATCCCGGGTCCCAACCCGGAGCAGCTGGTGGCCTACCTGAAGCGGCCGAAGTCATGACTCCGCACGAGCGCCTCACCGAGCTCGGCCTCACGCTGCCCGAGGTGGTCCCGCCGGTCGCCGCGTACGTGCCGGCCGTCCAGTCCGGTGCCCACGTGTACGTCTCCGGCCAGCTGCCGATCTCCGGTGGCGAGCTGCTCGCGACCGGCAAGGTCGGCGCCGAGGTCACCGGGGAGCAGGCCCGCGACCTGGCCCGGCAGTGCGCCCTCAACGTGCTCGCCGCGATCGACGCCCTGGTCGGCCTCGAATACGTCGTCAAGGTCGTCAAGGTGGTCGGCTTCGTCGCGTCGGCCCCTGGCTTCACCGGCCAGCCGATCGTCGTCAACGGGGCGTCGGAGCTGTTCGGCGAGGTCTTCGGTGAGGCCGGTCGGCACGCCCGCAGCGCGGTCGGCGTCGCCGAGCTTCCGCTGAACGCCCCCGTCGAGGTCGAGGCGATCGTCGAGGTCGCAACCGCCTGATCTGGACAGGAAGACCTGAATCTCCTGTCACACCCCGGTCGTACGATCGCACCCATGACGTCCCACGTGACCACTCCGGCGGCGGCCCTGGCGGAACGCCTGCCGGAGTGGGCCACCCTGGTCCGGGCACCCAACCCGGGCCCGATGACGCTCGACGGCACCAACACCTGGGTCCTGCGGGCCACCCCCGGCGCGCCCGCCGTGGTCGTCGACCCCGGCCCGCTCGACGAGGGGCACCTGCGGGCGATCGCCGAGCACGGCCCGATCGGCACGGTGCTGGCGACGCACGGCCATCCCGACCACGTCGAGGGGCTCGACCGGTTCGCCGAGCTCACGGGCGCCACCGTGCTCCGCGACCTGGGTGACCACGAGCTCGCCGGCATCGAGCTCACCGCGGTGGCGACTCCCGGCCACACCGCCGACTCGGTCTGCTTCGTCGCGGCGGCCGGCGGCGAGCGGGCCGTCTTCACCGGCGACACCATCCTGGGCCGGGGCACCACGGTGGTCGCCCATCCCGACGGCGACCTCGGTGCCTACCTGGCCAGCCTGGAGCTGTTGACGGGCTATCCCGGCCGGCTCGCCCTGCCCGGCCACGGCCCCGCGCTGGCCGACTGCGCAGTCGCCGCCCGGTTCTACCTGGCCCACCGGCGTGCGCGGCTCGACCAGGTGCGGCAGGCCGTCGCAGATGGCGCCAAAACCGCCGAAGAGGTCGTTGCCACCGTTTACGCCGACGTCGACCCCGGCCTCTGGCCGGCCGCTGCCTGGTCGGTTCGAGCCCAACTCGCATATCTCGGTGTGCCAACCGGGGAATCGCGACGGGGGTCACAGGGGTTGGATGGACCGTGACTTGTCTTGTGTGCGGCACGGTCTCCGTCCCAGGCGCCCGTTTCTGCCACAACTGCGGCGCCGCCCTGCCCGCGGCGGCGACGCTGCCCGCCGCCGAGCGCCGGGTGGTTACCGTCCTGTTCGGCGACCTGTCTGATTTCACCTCCTGGTCCGAGAATGTCGACCCCGAGCGGGTCGGCGCCGTGACCGACCGGGTGCTGGCCGCGCTGGCCGGCGCGGTGAAGACCTTCGGCGGCCACGTCGACAAGCTGACCGGCGACGGCATCATGGCCGTCTTCGGCGCACCGGTCGCACACGAAGACGACGCCGAGCGCGCGGTCCGGGCCGCTTTGTCGATGCAGCGCGCGGTCCGCCGGGTGCTCGACGACGAGCGCGGCGGCGGCGCGCCGCTCGGCCTGCGGGTCGGGCTCAACACCGGCGCCGTGGTCGCCGGCATCCAGGCCGCGATCGAATACACGGTCATCGGCGACACGGTCAACACCGCCGCCCGGCTCGCCGACGCGGCCGCGGTCGGCGCCGTCTACGCCGGGGCCAGCACGTTCGAGGCCACCCGCCGCGTCGCGTCCTGGCGGCAGCTGCGCCCGCTGCGGCTCAAGGGCAAGCGCGATCCCGTCCAGGCCGCCGAGCTGCTGGGCCTGCACGATGCCCCCGGCACCCGCGCCGGGCTCGGCGACGAGGCCCCGTTCGTCGGCCGCGAAGCCGAGCTCGGCCGGATCGCCGGCCGGCTCGCCGAGGTCGTCGACCAGAGCCAGCCCACGGTCATGTTGATGACCGCCGAGGCGGGCATCGGCAAGACCCGGTTCGCCGGCGAGGCCGAGCGGCTGGCCGCCGGGTTCGACGTCGCCGCCGGCCGGTTCGCCACCCGCACCGGCGCCCGGGTGCTCTCGGTGCGCTGCGCCGCGTTCGGCGAGCGCCGCCGGCTGGCCCCCCTGGCCGATCTGGTCCGCGCCGCGATCGGCGCTCCCGCCGACAACGGCACACCGCCCAGCCGGGCGGTGGTCGAGGAGCGGCTCCGCCGGCTGACCGCCCGGCTCGCCAAGCTGCCCGACACCGCGCCGGTCGCCACCGACCTGCTGCTCGCTCTGATGGGCTACGGCGAGGTGCCGGCGGCCGTCTCACCGGTGCCGGGCGAGTGGACGGGCGACATCCCGGGCGGCGACGCCGCCGCCGTGCCCGGCGCGGTCGCCGCGCTGCTGAGCGGGCTCGCCGCCGAGACACCGCTGCTGATCGTCGTCGACGACCTGCACGACGCCACCCCCGAGACGGTCGAGGCCCTCGGGGTCATGCTGTCCCGGCTGACCGGTCCCGTCCTGGTGCTGCTGCTCGGCCGCCCCGAGCTCGTCCGCACCGCGGGCGCGCTGACCCGGCTGGCCGACGCCGAGGTGGTCAACCTGCCGCCGCTGCGCGGCAACGACGCGGCCCGCCTGCTCTCGTCCTACCTGAGCGGCGGCAAGCTGCCGCAGCCCGACAACGACGGTCTGCTCGCCACCGCGCAGGGCAACCCGTTCTACCTGGCCGAGCTGGTCACGTTGCTGATCGAGCGTGGTGCGCTGACCAAGGTCGGCGTCGACGGGCGCTGGCGGTTGGCACCCGGCTCGCTGACCAGCCGGCTGCTCTCCCGCGACCTGGCTGCGGTGCTCGCAGCCCGCATCGACGCGCTGCCGGGCGACGCGCGCGCCGTGCTGCGCGACGCCGCGGTGATCGGCGACCAGGTGCCGCGCGGCACCCTCGAAGCGTTGCGCGAGCACTACGCGGGCCGCGCCGGGCGCCCGGCCGCGGTCGTCGCGGTCGAGCTCGAGCGCGCGATCGACGAGTTGCTGCAGCGCCGCATGCTCCAGCGCACCCGGGGCGGCTACGCGTTCAGCACCCCGCTGATGCACGAGGCCGCCTACTCCGGCATAGGCAAGGCCGACCTGGCCGAGCGGCACGCGTTCCTGGCCGAGTGGGCCGCCCGCAAGACCCCGTCCGACGTGGTCGTCGGGCGGCGGCCGGTGTCGGTCGACGCACCGGCCGGCGATCCGGGCAGCTGGTCCGACGGCGACCGCGACGCGTTCATCGCGCACCACGCCGAGCGCGCGGTCGCCCTGGCCGACAGCGTCGGCCTGCGCCCCGACGCGCCCGCCCGCACCGTCGTCCCGTTGGGCATCGCGGCGCTGAGCCGGTCGGCCCGGCGGGCCTCCGCCGCCGGTGAGCCGACCACGGCCGTCGAATACGCCGAACGGGAGGCCACCCTCGCGGGTGACGCCCTGCCGACCGCCGACCGGCTGGTGCACGCGCGGGCGTTGCAGCAGACCGGGCGGGTCAACGACGCTTTGGCGTACGCCGAGAAGATCGCTGCCAACTCCGCCGAGCCGAGCGCCCGCGCCGGTGCGCTGCTGCTAGCCGGCCGGGCCCACCGCTCGCTCGGTGACTTTCCGCGGGCCCAGGTCATGTGGCGCGACGCGCTCCAGGTGGCCACCGACGCCAACCTGCCCGGCCCCCGGGCCGAGGCGATGCGCCGGCTCGGCATGGCCGACTTCCTCCAGGGCAAGCTGGCCCAGGCGAGCAGCCGGTTCGCGGCCGCCTACCAGGTCAACGTCGCGGCCGGCGACGAGCGCGGGCAGGCCTGGTCGCTCCAGAACCTCGCCTGGGTCACCACGACCCGGGGCGACTTCGCCGGCGCCGACGCGGTGCTGGCCCGCGCGGCCCGGCTGTTCGCCCAGCTCGGCGACCCGGTCGGCCGGGCCTGGCTGCGCGGCACCACGGCCTACGCCCGGCTGCTCGCCGGCCGGCTGTCCGAGGCCCGCCGGCTCGCCCGCATCTTCCTGCCGTTCGGCGAGCGCGTGGGCGAGTCGTGGGCGGTCGGCACCCTGCGCGCGGTCGAGGCGTTCGCCGCTGCCGAGCTAGGCGACCTGGCCGAGGCCGACCGCGAGGCTCGCCGCGCCTACCGTGACTTCGCGGCCGCCTCCGACGACTGGGGCCGCGGCTTCGCCCTCGTCGTGCGCGGCGTGGTGGCCCGGGGCCTGGGCGAGCCGCAGCACGCCGCCGACCTGCTCACCGACGCGTTGTCCTACGCGAACCGGCTCGGCCATCCGCTGTTGATGGGCATGGCCGGCACGCTGCGGGGCTTCGTCGCCCTGGACCGCGGCGACATCGACGCGGCCGAGGCCGACGCGCGGGCCGTGATGACCGCGGTCGAGCCGCACAACCCACTGGCGCCGGCGCAGGTCGGCCCCCGGGTGCTGCTGTCCGCGGCCCGCCGCCTGGCCGGCGACACGACCACGGCGGTCGGCCTGCTGGCCCCGATCGCCTCGGCCAGCGGCGCGCCGTCGCTGCTGTTCTCGCGCCAGCAGGCGCTGGCGACGTACGCGTCGGCGCTGCACGCCGCAGGCCGATGCGAGCAGGCACTCGACTGGGCGCAACGGGCCGCGGCCGTGCCGGCCGAAGACGTGCGCTCGCGGGTCATCGGTGCCGAGGTCCTGGCCCGGTCCCTGGCATCGGCGGGCCGCGTCGCGGAGTCGCGCGCCGCCGCCGAGCGCGCGGTCGACCTGTCCTTCTCCACGGAGCAAACCAGCGAACGAGCCCGAGCCAAGGCCCTGCAGGCCGAACTCTCGGACTAGCGGGTCGCTGGACCTCGCATCCGGCTCGCGGTGACCGGCCTTCTGGAGCTGATCGACCGGTCCGCGGGTGGTCCGCCTTCTCGGACCCGCCGGCGTCCGTCAGCGGCTGAGGGTTGGGGTTTCCAGGGCGTCTGGGCCGCGGCCGGCCAGGCAGCGGTAGGTGCGGTCGCCGTTGGCCAGGGCGGTCGCGTCCGGTGGCAGCACGTCCAGGGTCCAGCCTTGGGTGTTCATCAGCAGCGTCACCGAGGCGAAGGTGGACCGGCCGCAGACCTCGCGGACCGACGGGTCCGCGCGCAACGACTGCCGGTCCACAGTGGTCAGCGACCGGGGTGCCTCGCCGACCGCGAACACCTCCCAGGTGTGCGGACCCCCGCACGCCACCCGCGAGACGTCGGAGGCGTAGCACTCCAGCTCGCCGGGGCAGTGCCCGTTCGACGGCAACGGAACGACACAGCCGCGCAATGCCTGGCCCTCCAGCCGCACCGTCGACGTCGGTGTCGGCTTCCCCGGGCCCACCGGGTCGTCGTCCGGCAGGCTGGCCGCGTACCAGGTGGTCAGGCCGCCGATCACCAGCAGCGTGACCATCCCTAGCCCACCGAGCCACCAGCGGCGCCGGCCGCGGCGGGTGTTGCCGCTGACCGTCGGGTGGTCGTCGGCCGGCGGCGGCACCGGCGGTGGCGTGTAGGTGCGCGAGACGTAGACCGACGGGCCGCCGGAGACCGGTGCGCCGGACACCGGGCGGGTCGGGCCGGAGCTGTCCATGGACAGGCCGGCCAGTAGGTCGCGCAGCTCCTCGGCCGACGGCCGGGCCGCCGGGTCGTTGGCCATGCCCCGGCGCAGCAGGTCGAGGTAGGCCGGCGGCACACCGGGCAGGTCGGGGATCTGCTCGGTGAACATCTCCATCAGCGTGAGCAGGCTCGGGTCGCGGTCGTCGCGCCAGCGCGGCGGCTTGCCCCGCATGATCGCGTAGAGCGTCGCGCAGAGGGCGTAGACGTCGACCGCCGGCGACGGCTCGCTGTGCCGGAACATCTCGGGCGCCGCGTACGCCGGGGTCAGCACCTCCAGCGTCACCGAGGAGTCGCGGACCTCGGCCAGCACCGCCAGGCCGAAGTCGGCCAGCGCCGGCTCGTTGAACCGCGAGTAGAGGATGTTGGCCGGCTTGACGTCGCGGTGCAGCACACCGAGTTGGTGCGCGTCGGCCAGGGCATCCGCGATCTTGACGCCGACGTCGCGGGACTCGACGGCCGACAGCGGCGAGCTCTTCATCCGTTCGAGGTACGAGCCGTCGCAGAGCTCCATGATCAGGTACGGGTGACGGGAGTCGGTGACGCCCGCGTCGAAGAGGTCTACGACGTGCGGGTGCGACGACATCCGGCCGGCGGCGCGTGCCTCGCGGAGGAAGCGACGTTGGTCGCGTTCGGTGTCGAGCGTGCGGTTTTCGACCTTGACGGCCACCTCGCGGCCGACCGACGCCTGTGTCGCCCGGTAGACGGTGGCGTAACCACCACGGGCGAACACCGACAAGTCGGTCAGGCCAGGCACAACTGGCAGCGGGAGTGCTCCAGGTGATGTGCCGTTCACGGGTTAGAAGGTACCGAAGTCCCACGCTTCCGTTCGAACCACAATGCGACACCCGTCGCGATTGCTCCGAGCCCCTCCCACGCCGCGACACCGAAGAAGCGGGCCGGAGCGGCGTCGGTGACCACCAGGACGGTGAAAACCGTGAATGTCACGAGTCGGAACCACACCGTGAAGAGGTAGAACGGGCGCCATTCGGTGGCGACCGCGACCAGGTAGTAGACGCCCATGTTGAACGACGCCATGGACGAGGCCGCCATGAACGTCTTCGTGTAGTCGCCCGCTGCCCGCGAGCCGAGCACCTCGAATCCCAGACTCTTCAGCAGGGTGTCCGGGCTGACCAGGCCGACCACGCCCATGATGATCGCGAGCACGCCGAAGACGGCCATGGTCCAGCCGGCCGGAGAGCGAGGAAGCCTCATATTTGAAGATCCAAGCATCTCCACTCGTGGTGATCAACGATCAATCAATACGACTTCTCCTGACCGAGTACGTGCTGCGAGACGAAGTTGAGGATCATTTCGCGACTGACCGGGGCGATCCGACCCGCGCGCACCGCACCGAGCAGTGTGGCGACGCCGTACTCCGTGGTCATGCCGTTGCCGCCGTGCACCTGGATCGCCGTGTCGACGGCCAGCGCCGCGGCGTCGGCGGTCGCGTACTTGGCCATGTTGGCCGCCACGCCCGCCTCCAGGTCGCGACCCGCGTCGTAGAGCGCGGCCGCCTTGTAGACCATCAGCCGGGCGAGCTCCACCTGGATCGCCGCGTGCGCCAACGGGTGCGCCACTCCCTGGTGCGTCCCGATCGGACGGCCCCAGACCTGCCGGGAGGCGGTGTAGCGGGACGCCCGGTCCAGCGCGTACCGGCCGGTGCCGGCACTCATCGCAGCGACCGTGATCCGCTCGGGGTTGAGCCCGGAGAACAACGCCGGCAGCCCCGCGTCGCCGTCACCGACGAGCGCGGAAGCCGGCAGACGCACGTCGTCGAGGTAGAGCAGCCACTGCTTCTCCGGCGAGACGATCTCCATGTCCAGCTTGGACTTCGTCAGCCCGGCGGCGTCGGTGGGCACCAGGAACAGCGCCGGCACGAGCCGGCCGGTCGCCGCGTCCTCGGTGCGCGCCACGACCATCACGTAGTCGGCGTGGTCGACACCCGAGATGAAGCACTTGCGGCCGTTGAGCACCCACTCATCGCCGTCCCGGCGGGCGACCGTGCCCAGCCGGTGGAAGTTCGAGCCGGCCTCGGGTTCGGTGATCGCGAAGGCGATCAGCAGCGTGCCGTCCGCGAGGCGAGGCAGGAACTCGGTGCGCTGCGCCTCGGTGCCGTGCTTGGCCAGGATCGTCGCGATGATCGCCGGCGAGACCACGAGCAGCAGCAGCGGCGAGCCGGTCGCCGACAGCTCCTCGCAGACGATGGTCAGGTCGGTGATGCCGCCGCCACCACCGCCGTACTCCGCCGGGATGCTGACACCGAGATAGCCGAGCTTGCCGGCCTCGGCCCACAGCTCGGTGGTGTGCTCGCCCGCCTTGGCCTTGCCGATGAAGTACTCGTGACCGTAGCGGCGGCCGAGCGCCGACACGGCGTCGCGCAGGTCGCTCTGCTCCGGGGTCAGGTCGAAGTTCATGAGGGGTGGCCTCCGACTCTCGCAGTGGTTTACTCGGGACTGAGAACCGCCAGTACGGCACCGGTCTCCACCTGCGAGCCGGGGCCGACCGGCAACGCGGAGACGTAGCCGGCGGACGGGGCGTACACGGGGTGCTCGAGCTTCATCGCCTCGAGCGTCATCAGCAGCTCGCCGGGGCGGACCCGCTGGCCGGGCACCACCATGACCCGGCTGACGTGCCCGGGCAGCGGTGCGACCAGGGATCCCTCGGCCAGTTGGGCCGACGGGAGCGGGAACCGCGGCAACTCTTGGAGGGTGACCGAGCCCTCCGGACTGTCGACGTAGGACACGTCGCCGATGCGCCGCACGGTGAACATGAGCCGGATTCCGTTGACGTCGAGCGCGACCGCGTCGGCCTCGGCCGAGACCACCTGCGCCGGCGGGTGGTCGTCGGTGGCCGGTGGCTGGCCGAGCCCGCCCAGGTCCGGGTCGTCGGGGTCGACCGCCCTGACCCACCAGTTGACCAGGTCACCCGCCCGGTCCAGCCGGTAGCCGACCTCGACCGGGCCGGCCGGGCCGTCGTACACGGTGGTCTGTGATCGGGATGGCACGTTGCGCCAACCGGACGGGAGCGTGCCGAGCACGGGTGCGTCGGCCCGCCGGGCAGCGGCGCCGGCCAGCGCGGCGGCCAGGCAGGACACCCGCACCGCGTCGACCGACGAGAGCAGCGGCGCGAACACCTCCGGGTGCCGCTCCAGGAACGCCGTGTCGATGTCACCGGAGCGGAAGGACGGGTGCCGCAGCGTACGCACGAGCAGGTCGCGGTTGGTCGTCACGCCGTGGATCTCGGCGCGGGCCAGGGCACCGGAGAGCAGCCGGGCGGCGTCGGCCCGGGTGGGCGCCCACGCCATCAGCTTGGCCAGCATCGAGTCGTAGTGCACGCCGACGACGGACCCGTCCCGCACGCCGGAGTCGAGCCGCAGGCCGGGCGCCTGCAGGGGCCGGAACTCGCCGGCGATCTGCGGGATGTGGACCCGGTGCAGCGTGCCGGTGGACGGCAGCCAGTTCGCGGCCGGGTCCTCGGCGCACAGCCGCACCTCGATCGCGTGGCCGCGCATCGGCGGTGGGGCCTGCAGCGGCAGCGGGTTGCCCTCGGCCACCGCGAGCTGGAGCTGGACCAGGTCGAAGCCGGAGATCAGCTCGGTGACGCCGTGCTCCACCTGGAGCCGGGTGTTCATCTCCAGGAAGTAGAAGCCGCCGCCAACGGCGTCGACCAGGAACTCGACCGTGCCGGCGCCGACGTAGCCCACCGCCCGGGCGGCGGCGACCGCGGCCGCGCAGAGCTGCTCGCGCAGTTGCGGAGTGACCACCGGCGACGGCGACTCCTCGACGACCTTCTGGTAGCGCCGCTGGATGGAGCACTCCCGCTCGCCGAACGGCACCACGGTGCCCTGGGCGTCGGCGAAGATCTGCACCTCGATGTGCCGGGCGCTTTCCACGTAGCGCTCCATGAACACGGTGCCGTCGCCGAAGGCCAGCGCCGCCTCGCGCCGGGCCGAGGAGATCGCGTCCGGCAGCGACTCGCGGTCGTGCACGATCCGCATGCCCCGCCCGCCACCGCCGGCCGACGCCTTGACCAGCACCGGGAACTCGCTGACGCGGTCGGCGTCGTACCAGGTGGGCAGCATCGGGATGCCGGCGTCGGCCAGCAGCGTCTTGGCCTCGATCTTCGAGCCCATCGTGGCGATCACCTTGGCCGGCGGCCCGACCCAGGTCAGCCCGTTGTCGGCGACCAGCGCGGCGAAGTCGGCGTTCTCCGAGAGAAAGCCGTACCCGGGATGGATCGCGTCGGCGCCGGTCTTGCGCGCCGCGCCGATCATCAGGTCGCCGCGCAGGTACGTCGCGGTCGGTGCGTTGCCGGGCAGGTGCACGGCGTAGTCGGCCTCGGCCACGTGTGGCGAGTCGGCGTCGGCGTCCGAGTAGACGGCGACCGTCTCGATGCCGACCAGCCGGCACGAGGCGAAGACCCGGCGGGCGATCTCACCCCGGTTGGCCACCAGCAGTCTGCGGATCATGCGCGAGCCCTCACATCCGGAAGACGCCGAAGCCCTCGGCGCCCTTGATCGGTGCATTGTGGATAGCCGAAAGGCACAGCCCGAGGACGGTGCGGGTGTCGCGGGGATCGATGATCCCGTCGTCGTAGAGCCGGCCGGAGAGGAACAGCGCCGTCGACTGGCTCTCGATCTGCTGCTCCACCATCATTCGCATCGCCTGGTCGGAGTCTTCGTCGTAGTGCTGGCCCTTGGCCTCGGCCGCCTGCCGCGCCACGATCGACAGCACGCCGGCGAGCTGGGTCGGGCCCATCACCGCGGACTTCGCGTTCGGCCAGGTGAACAGGAACCGCGGCTCGTACGCCCGGCCGCACATGCCGTAGTTGCCGGCGCCGTACGAGGCACCGAGGTTGATCGTGATGTGCGGGACCCTGGAGTTGGAGACCGCGTTGATCATCAGGGCGCCGTGCTTGATGATGCCGCGCTGCTCGTACTCCGCGCCGACCATGTAGCCCGTGGTGTTCTGCAGGAACAGCAGCGGGGTGTCGCTGGCGTTGGCGAGCTGGATGAACTGGGCCGCCTTCTGCGACTCCTCGGAGAAGAGCACGCCGCGGGCGTTGGCCAGCACGCCGACCGGGTAGCCGTGCAGCTCACCCCAGCCGGTCACCAGCGCGGCGCCGTAGCCGGGCTTGAACTCGTCGAACTCGCTGCCGTCGAGCACGCGCAGCAGCACCTCGCGCGGGTCGAACGGGGTCCGCTGGTCGGCGCTGGCGATGGCCAGCAGGTCCTCGACGTCGTGCTTGGGCGGTTGCGGGTTTCGCGAGCGCGGCGCCGGGCCCCGCTTGCGCCAGTTGAGCCGGCGAACCACCTGGCGGGCCAGCCGCAGCCCGTCGCGCTCGTCCTCGGCGAGGTAGTCGGCCAGGCCGGACGTGCCGGCGTGCATCGCGGCGCCGCCGAGCGACTCGTCGTCGGTGATCTCGCCGGTCGCCATCCGGACCAGCGGCGGCCCGGCCAGGAAGACCTTCGCCTGGTGCCGCACCATGATCGTGTAGTCGGACATGCCGGGCACGTACGCGCCGCCGGCCGTGGCGTTGCCGAAGACCACCGAGATGGTCGGGATGCCGGCCGCGGAGAGCCGGGTCAGGTCGCGGAAGATGCCGCCGCCCGGAATGAAGATCTCCGCCTGGGTCGGCAGGTCGGCACCGCCGGACTCGACCAGGTTGACCAGGGGCAGGCGGTTGGCCAGGGCGATCTCGCCTGCCCGCTGGGTCTTCTTCAACGCGTACGGGTTGATCGCGCCGCCGCGGACGGTCGGGTCGTTCGCCACGATCACGCACTCGACGCCCTCGATCACGCCGATGCCGCTGACCACGCTCGCGCCGACGGGGAAGTCGGTGCCCCACGCGGCGGTCGGTGACAGCTCCAGGAACGGCGCGTCCTGGTCGACCAGCAGCTCGATGCGCTCGCGGGGCAGCAGCTTGCCGCGGGCGTGGTGGCGGTTCACGTACTTGTCGCCACCGCCCGAGCGGGCGTCGTCGAGCGCGTCCTCGACCTCGTGGAGGCGCTCCAACATCGCGGAGCGGTTCTCCAGGTAGGACGGGTTACGCGGGTCGACCGCGGTCTCCATGACAGTCACGCGCACCCCTCACCGGCGTCCTTGGCCATTGCCACCTCCGTAACGAGCGTCTCGCCGGACTCGACACGGTGGTTGTCATGCATCACGTCGGGCCACCGCCGTCGAGCAGGGCGGTCGGCACCTCGGCGACCCGGGCGCGGAGCAGCTCACCCAGCGCCTTGCCCTGCGGGTCGAAGCGGGTCGAGGCGGCGACGCCCTCGCCCAGCAGACCGCGGATGACGAAGTTGACCGCCCGCAGGTTGGGCAGTACGTGCCGCTCGACGGTCAATGGCGCCGTCTCCGGCAGCAGCTCCTCGAGCCGGTCCGTGGTCAGCCAGCCGAGCAGCCAGGCGGCGGCCGCGTCGGTGCGGGCCCAGACCCCGAGGTTCGCGTCGCCGCCCTTGTCACCGGAGCGGGCGCCGAGCACGCGGCCCAGCGGCGCTTTCGTGGTCGGGCCTGGTTGCGCCGGCGCGTCCGGTTGTTGCCGCACCGGTTGCCAGGTCGCGGTGCGCGCCGGCGGGCGGATGGTCACGCGCTGGCCGTCGGGCAGCACGGCCGTGTGGTTGACGCCGTCCTGGGCCACGGTGTCGGCGGTGAACACGCCGAACGGGGTGGCGTCACCCGGCGGGGTGGTCAAGGTGCAACCCGGATAGGAGGCCAGCGCGAGCTCCACCGCGGCGGCCGAGAACGCCCGCCCGGCCCGCTTCGGGTCCTGGTCCTTCAGGTGTACGTGCAGCAGGGCGCTGGCCGCCTCGGTGTCGACGGCGTCGGGGTGGTCGGTGCGGGCCAGGGTGAACTCCAGGCCCTCCTTGCCGACCGCGTCCTCGAGCTGCCCGCGGACCAACGCTGCCTTGGCCTCGATGTCGAGCCCACAGAGGACGAAGGTCATCGAGTTGCGGAAGCCGCCGAGGTTGGCGACGCCGACCTTGAGGGTGGGCGGCGGCGGCGCCCCCCGCACCCCGGTGACGGCGACCCGGTCCGGGCCCTGCTGGCGCAGGTGGACCGTGTCCAACCGGGTGACCACATCCGGGCCGAGGTAGGCGGGGGAGTCGATCTCGTAGAGCAGCTGCGCGGTGACCGTCTCGACGGTGACCGCTCCGCCGGTGCCGGGGTGCTTGGTGATCACGGAGCTGCCGTCTTCGGCGATCTCCGCGATCGGGAAGCCGGGGCGGCGGGCGCCGTCGGGCAGCTCCCTGAAGAAGCTGAAGTTGCCACCCGTCGCCTGGGCGCCGCACTCGATCACGTGCCCGGCCACGGTGGCACCGGCCAGCGCGTCGAAGTCGTCGCGCGCCCAACCGTAGTGGGCCGCCGCCGGGCCGATTACCAGCGCGGCGTCGGTGACCCGGCCGGTGACCACGATGTCGGCCCCGGCGTCGAGGCAGGCGGCGATCCCGAACGCGCCCAGGTACGCGTTGGCGGTCAGCGCGTCCGGGCGCAGCAGGGCGTCGCCTTCGACGTACCCGATGCGGGGTTTGTGCCCGCGCTCTTCGGCCAGGGTCCTGATGGCCTGGGCGAGGCCGGCGGGATGGAGGCCGCCGGCGTTGGTGACCAGCTTGACGCCCTTGTCCAGGGCAGTGCCGAGGATGCCGTCGAGCTGGCGCAGGAAGGTCTTGGCGTAGCCGAGGGCCGGATCGCGCGCCCGGTCGCGGCCGAGGATCAGCATGGTCAGCTCGGCCAGGTAGTCGCCGGTCAACACGTCGAGGTCGCCGCCGTCGAGCATCTCCCGCCAGGCGGTGAACCGGTCGCCGTAGAAGCCGGACGCGTTGCCGATGCGGATCATGCGACGGGCTCCCGTTTGGCGCCGGGCGGGCCCGCGAAGGCCTGGGCGACCTTGAGCCATTCGGCCGCGACGGGGCCGGTGGTTTCCAGGGCCAGGTCGTCGGGGTGTCGGCGCTGGGTGACCAGCATGCAGAAGTCGACGGCGGGGCCGGTCAACCGGTCTTTCGCCCCTTCTGGGCCGAAGGCCCATACGGTGCCATCGGGGGCGACGAGCTCCACCCGGACCGGGTCTGTGGGTACGGCCCGGCCGTGGGCGAGGAACGAGTGGCCGAGGGTACGGAAGCCGAGGAAGGCGACGTGTCGGAGCCGGTCGGTGTGTTGCCGGGTGACCCCGAGCGCGTCGGCGATGTCGAGGCCGTGCGCCCAGGTCTCCATCAACCGGGCGGTGACCATCGACTGTGGCGCGAGCAGGTTGCCGAACCACGGGATGCGCTTGCCCGGCGGCGCGGCCCGCAGTGCCTCGACCAGGTCGCGATGGCCGGCCAGCCAGCGTTGCCGCAACTCGTCGGGCGGCGCCAGGAAGTCCTCGGCTCCCTGGTCGGCGATCCGGTCGGGGTCGTCGGCGAGCGGTGCGAGCAGGGCGACGAACTGGGCGTCGTCGGTTGTGGCCAGCAATGCGGCGTGGTCGGTCCAGGCCAGGTGGGCGATCTGGTGCGCGACGGTCCAGCCGGCGCTGGGTGTCGGCCGGTCCCAGTCGCTCGCTGGCCGGTTTGTTATCAGCGCGTCGAGCTCGGCGGTCTCGGCGTCGAGATCCGTGAGCAGGGCGGCGAGCTCGACCACTGGTCCTCCTTCAGTCGCGGATCACGTCGGCGAGGTGGCGCTTCCACTCGCGGAGCAGGGCGGTGCGCCGCGCGGCGTCGTCGGAGAGCAGATTGGCCACGCCCAGGCCGCGCATCAGGTCGAGGGTCGCCTGCACGGACTCACGGACGCCGGGGCGGCGTTCGTCGGCGCCGAGCAGCTCGACGGTGAGCCGGTGCAGCTCACGGCCGACCCGGGCCTCGACCGGCACGAGCGCGGTGCGGAGCTCCGGGTCGGTGCGGGCGGCGACCCAGACCTCGAGGGCGGCGGCGTAGAGCGGGCCGGTGAACACCGCGGCGAGCATGTCGATCACCCGGTCGACCCGTTGCGCGCCCGCCGGCAGGCTGGCCGCCTCGGCGCGGATCTCGGCGGCGCGGCGGTCGGCGAGGTGCTCGACGGCGGCCATGACCAGGGTCGCCTTGGTCGGGTAGTGGTGCAGTTGGGCACCCCGGGAGACGCCCGCCCGCTCGGCGACCACGGTCGTCGTGGTGCCCGCCCAGCCCAGCTCGACCAGGCTGTCGACGGCCGCGTCCAGGAGGCGGGCCTGGGTCACCCGGCTGCGCTCCTGCTGCGGGGTCCGCATTTCCTGAGCATGGCGGCGCCGAAACAAACAGTCAAGCCTGATTGTTTTGTCTCTGCTTTTATCCGTTTTGTGGCTTTTGTGGGCTCTTACGCGTCCGGCGGGTTGATCTTGCCGGTCTCGTCGTCGAACTCGGCGCCGGTGCGCGGGAAGTCCTGCCCCGTCAGCTCGGCGATCATCGTCAGGCTGTCGTCGTCGGGGTCGGTGACGGGCTTGCCGGCGCTGTTCATCCGCGTGGAGACCAGCTTGCCGCCGACCCAGGAGCCGTCCGGGTTGAGCTCGACCTTGAGCACCGCGCCGAGGCCGAGCGGGCCGCTGTTGTTGAGCGTGCCGCCACCACCGGCGAAGTTGCCCAGGCTGTAGGCGATCAGCCGGCCCTTGTAGAACTCCATCGCGCGCAGCACGTGCGGGCCGTGGCCGACGATCAGGTCGGCGCCCGCGTCGATCATCGAGCGGGAGAACTTGACCGGGTCACCGCGGTTCTCGCCGAGGAACATCTCGGTGCCGGGCTTCACCCGGGTCTTGCCCGAGCCCTCGGCACCCATGTGGACCTGCACCACGACGATGTCGGCCTGCTTGGCCGCCTTCGCGATCAGCGCCTTGCCCTTGGCGATGTTGATGAGGCTGTTGTTCCAGGGGTACGAGGAGAAGCCGACGACGGCGACCTTGACGCCCTTCACGTCGGCGACCGTGATCTGGTCGACGGCGCCGGTGTGCTGCAGGCCGTGCTCCTCCAACGCTTCCTGGGTGTTCTCGTAGCCGGCCGGCCCGTAGTCGTTGCCGTGGTTGTTGGCCTGGTTGAGCAGCTGGAAGCCGGCGTCCTTCAGGTGCTTGGCATAGCCCGGCGGCGCCCGGAACTGGTGGCAGCCGGTCGACTCGGCACCGCACTTCGAACGCCCGGTGTCGTCCGTGAGCGGCTCTTCGAGGTTGCCCATCACCAGGTCGGCGACGAGGTCTTTCTGCACGCCGTCGAAGAAGCCCTTGCCGCCGTTGGACGGCAGCCGGTTCGGCGCGTTGCCCATGACGATGTCGCCGGTCGCGGACAGGGAGATCGACTTCTGCTCTTCGGGTGCGTCCCCTCCGGGCGGGGCGGCGGTGCCGGTCGGGCCGGTCGGCGCGACCCAGACCGCGGCCGGGTTGCCGCGGCCCTTGGCAACGGCCGAGACCGCCGCGAAGCCGACACCGATCAGCGCGGCGACGGCGACACCGGCGACGATGACGGGGCGCAGGCTACGCCGATCGGGTGAGTCGGGGTGAGACACGCGCGCACCATATCGTTCCGGAGGCACCCTTGGGCACCTCCGTCAGTACTATGGATTACCGCTCCGACCAGGGGATCTTGGGACGGCTGCCGCCTTCCCGGACGGCCCGGTGCGCGGCCCGGGCAAGCCTTGCGCCCCAGACCGAGAGTGGCCCGCCGTACGGCTCCGCGGGCCCGTCCGGCGGGCACAGCACGGTGACCGCGTCGGTGGCGGTGCCGGTCGCCGCGAGACCCAGCTCCCACAGCGCCTGGGCCTTCGCTTCTGTGATGGTCGCGACAGCGTTGACCAGGGCCGCGTCGCTCAGGCGTACCGGGACGAAGGCGATGATGTTGATCGTTCCTGGCCGGTGCTGCCGGGGCAGGTCGCGCTCCGCGGCGGCCATGATCGGTGCACCCAGACCGACCGTCGCCCACACCTCAGCCGCACCGTCGGTCGCGGCAACCCGTTGCGTCACGTCGACGCCGGTCAACAACCCGACACCAGGGCCATCGAGGTCGAGGTCGCCGGCCAGCTCGGCCAGGTGCTCCTGCGGGTCTTCCCGGGCGTACGACATGGGAACCGTCGCGTTCAGGACCCAGCCGGCCGGCCCTATCCCGCCGCCCAGCGGGGCAGAGCTGATCGCGCGCAGCGGGGCGGGTAAGCGCCAGACCAGGACGGGGATACTTTCGCCGTTCTCCTGCCGCGCGGTAAGAATGGGCTTGAACGGCACGCGACGACGATAAGGCAGGTGGCAACCGGGGTCGGCCCGCACATGGACTGATCACTATCCGGGGGTTGCCGGGCCGGTCGGGCGATGCGTACGCCTAGACTGACTGCGCGCGGTTTCCGCGCCATTCGTGGAACTGAGGTGCGCGATGGATGAGGTTCTGGCCCGTAGCGGCATCTTCCAGGGTGTAGACCCGGAGGCGGCCGAGGCGCTCGCCAAGGACATGGAGACCATCGAGGCCCGCAAGGGCGAGATTGTCTTCAACGAGGGCGAACCAGGCGACAGCCTTTACATCGTGCTCAGTGGCAAGATCAAGGTTGGCCGCCGCGCCGCTGACGGCCGGCAGAACCTGATCGCGGTGATGGGCCCGTCCGACATGGTGGGCGAGCTGTCGCTGTTCGACCCGGGCCCGCGCACGGCAACCGCCACGGCGGTCACCGACACCCGCCTGGCCCGCCTCCGCAAGCAGGCGCTGCGCCCGTGGCTCAACAACCGCCCGGAGATCGCCGAGCAGCTCCTGCGCGTGCTGGCTCGCCGCCTGCGGCGTACCAACGACGCCCTGGCCGACCTGATCTTCACCGACGTCCCGGGCCGCGTAGCCAAGAACCTGCTCCAGATGGCAGGCCGCTTCGGCACCCGCGACGGCGGCGTCCTGCGGGTCACCCACGACCTGACGCAGGAAGAGATCGCCCAGCTCGTGGGCGCCTCGCGCGAAACGGTCAACAAGGCGCTGGCGGACTTCGCCAGCCGCGGCTGGCTACGCCTCGACGGCAAGTCCATCATCATCCTGGACCCGGAGCGCCTGGCCCGCCGGGCCCGCGTCTGACGCTCTCGACCCCGCGCGGCTCGTTCGGCCGCGCTCGCGTCTGATCGTCTTTGGCCTTCGTCCCCGGTCCATCGGAACTCGGTGGTGACGGGGGCGGGGAGATCGGACATCCGCAAGCGCGGGTCCAGGCCGCCCGCAGTGAGCGGTGACACGGCGCTGGCCGCGTCCGCGACGAGTGGTCCGGCCGGGCACGCCAGGCGGTGTTCTCGTATGCCGCGACCGTGGGCGGCGGGGTCTTGACCGTGAGCGCTTGTCGCAGTGTTTTCGCCTTCGGCGCTGCTTTGGTTGGCGGCGGCAGGGTCTCGGCGGTGGGCGCTTGCTGCGGTGGGCTCGGGTCTAACGGGGTTTGTCGCTCGGTTTCCGGATCGGGCGGATGGCGGCGCCAGGTTGTCGTACGCGCGGAATAGTCTTTGGCACGTGACTAGGACAGCCGCCTTCGACGCGGAGACCGAGCTCGGGCGCACGCGGCGGGCTCGCCGGATGGGGCGCATCCTGGCGGAGACCCATCCCGATGCCCACTGCGAGCTGGATTTCCGCAACCCGCTGGAGCTCGCGGTGGCGACGATCCTGTCGGCGCAGGCGACCGACAAGAAGGTCAACGAGGTCACGCCCAAGGTGTTCGCGCAATATCCGACGGCGGCCGCCTATGCGGGCGCCGATCGGGCCGAGCTCGAGGTCACGCTCAAGCCGACCGGCTTCTTCCGCAACAAGACCGACTCGGTGATGAAGCTCGGCCAGCAGTTGGTCGAGCGGTTCGACGGCGAGGTGCCGGCCAACCTGCCCGACCTGGTGAGCCTGCCGGGCATCGGGCGCAAGACGGCCAACGTGATCCTGGGCAACGCGTTCGACGTGCCGGGCATCACCGTCGACACGCACTTCGGGCGGCTGGTCGGCCGCTGGCGCTGGACCGCCGAGACCGACCCGGTCAAGATCGAGTTCGCCATCGGTGCCATGTTCCCCAAGCGCGACTGGACGATGCTCTCCCACCGCGTGATCTTCCATGGCCGCCGGGTCTGCCACGCTCGCAAGCCGGCCTGCGGCGCGTGCACCCTGGCCAAGCTGTGCCCGTCCTACGGCACAGGCCCGACCGACCCCGTGCAGGCGGCCAAGCTGCTCAAGGGTCCGCGGGCAGCGCAGTTGGCAGAGGCCGTCGGCATCGACCCGTCGGTCGTCCCGCAGCAGGCGTTCACGGCGGACGTCCCGTGAAGCGCTACCTCCCGCTGGTCGTCCTGCTGGTCGTCGGCCTGCTCGCCGGCATCGGAGTCCGGTCGTGTTCCGACCGCTCGTCCTCGGACGACTCCTCCGCCGAGCCGGTGGGGTCGGCGGCGCCACCCGCGATGTCGTTCGCTGACTGCGAGGCGTTGACCAAGCCGCCGGCGGAGTCCACCAGCGCGCGATCGGGCGCGCCCACGTCCGTCAAACTGCCCACCGCGTCGCTGCCCTGCTTCGGCGGCGGCGACCTGCGGCTGGCCGACGTCCGCGGGCCGGCGGTGATCAACCTGTGGGGTTCGTGGTGCGAGCCGTGCCGCGCCGAGCTACCGGCGGTCGAGGCGGTCGCGAAACGCACGACGGGCCTGGTGCACTTCCTCGGCGTCGACACCCGCGACATCCGGTCCAACGGCGAAGACATGGTCACTGAGTTCGGGCTGAGCTACCCGAGCGTGTTCGACCAGAACGAGCAGGTCCGCGTCGCCCTCAAGCAGGCCGGCATCCCGGTCACCCTGTTCGTCGACGCGACGGGCAAGGTGGTCCACCTCTACAACGGCACGGCGCTCGACGAAGCGGCCCTGACCGACCTGGTCCAGCGACACCTCGGGGTGGCGGTCCCGGTTGGCTGACGGAATCTGGGACAACGGGGGCGCGCCGACCGGCGGCCCGAGACTGTTCCCAGACGCGCTACCCGACGGGGTAGGCGCTCGGCGCCGCTCCGCGGCCGGCGAGCTGGCGCTCCCGGACTGGTTCGCGCCGCTGCTGTCCCGCCTGCACCGTTCGCGGGCCGAAGACTTCACCCGCCTGCCAACCCCGAACGAGGGCGGCCGCGACAGCGCGGTGCTGGTCCTACTGGGCGAGGAGCCCGACGGCGGCCCCGACATCCTGGTCCTGCAACGAGCGGCCACGCTGCGCAACCACGCGGGCCAGCCCGCCTTCCCCGGCGGCGTAGCCGACCCGGGCGACGCCGACCCAGCAGCGACCGCACTGCGCGAGGCCGACGAGGAGGTCGGCCTGGACCCGAGCAGCGTCACCCTCCTGGCCGAGCTGCCGACGCTGTGGATCCCCGCGAGCGACTTCCTGGTGACCCCGGTGTTGGCCTGGTGGCACCGCCCCCACCCGGTAGCCCCACGCGACCCGGGTGAGGTCGCCCACGTCGCCCGGCTCCCGGTAGCCGAGCTGTGCGACCCGGCCAACCGCCTGCGCCTACGCCACCCGAGCGGCTGGATCGGCCCAGCCTTCGAGGTACGCGGAATGCTGGTGTGGGGCTTCACCGCAGGGGTGCTGTCGACGCTGCTGGACATGGCGGGCTGGACCCGCCCATGGCCGCAGGACCGAATCGCCGACCTGCCACCAGCGACCCCACCCCCGGCCGCAACCGCGGACGCCGACGAACAGCCGTAGCCCTGCCTACCGGCGTCGCCGGTCCCGATCGGCGCGCCGTGTTGTTTCTGCCGTCGGCGTGTCACGAGGTGCGCGGCGAGCGCGGCGGCCTGGGCCACGGCGCTGGTGGAGAACGGCGTGACGACCTTGCGCACGGCCGGCCGCGCCGGGCCTTGGGGCTGCGCCGGGCCTTGGGGCTGCGCCGGGCCTTGGGGCTGCGCCGGGCCTTGGGGCTGCGCCGGGCCTTGGGGCTGCGCC
>NZ_FZPH01000032.1 GCF_900188485.1 Asanoa hainanensis | reverse complement strand
GGCCGGCGGCGCACCTTCTCGGTGAGCTGGCCGCCCTCGTCGTAGCCCACGTAGCCGGGAGGCGCACCGACGAGGCGCGACACCGTGTAGCGGTCGTGGAACTCCGACATGTCGAGCTGGATCAGCGCGTCCTCGCTGCCGAAGAGGAACTCGGCGAGCGCCTTGGACAGCTCGGTCTTACCGACGCCGGACGGGCCGGCGAAGATGAACGAGCCGGACGGGCGCTTCGGGTCCTTGAGGCCGGCCCGCGTGCGCCGGATGGCCTTGGACACGGCCTTGACCGAGTCTTCCTGGCCGACGACCCGCTTGTGCAGCTCGTCCTCCATGCGCAGCAGCCGAGCGGTCTCTTCCTCGGTCAGCTTGTAGACCGGGATGCCGGTCCAGTTGGCGAGGACCTCGGCGATCTGCTCGTCGTCGACCTCGCTGACGACGTCGAGGTCGCCGGCCTTCCACTCCTTCTCCCGCTGGGCCTTCTGCCCGAGGAGCTGCTTCTCCTTGTCGCGGAGCTGCGCGGCCCGCTCGAAGTCCTGCGCGTCGATCGCGGACTCCTTGTCGCGACGGACCTGGGCGATCCGCTCGTCGAAGTCACGCAGGTCTGGCGGCGCGGTCATCCGGCGGATGCGCATCCGGGCGCCCGCCTCGTCGATCAGGTCGATCGCCTTGTCGGGCAGGAAGCGGTCGGAGATGTAGCGGTCGGCGAGCGTCGCCGCGGCGACCAGCGCCGCGTCGGTGATCGACACGCGGTGGTGCGCCTCGTAGCGGTCGCGCAGGCCCTTGAGGATCTCGATGGTGTGCGCCAGCGAGGGCTCACCCACCTGGATCGGCTGGAACCGGCGCTCGAGCGCGGCATCCTTCTCGAGGTGCTTGCGGTATTCGTCGAGGGTCGTCGCGCCGATCGTCTGCAGCTCGCCCCGGGCCAGCATCGGCTTCAGGATCGAGGCGGCGTCGATCGCGCCCTCTGCGGCACCCGCACCCACCAGGGTGTGGATCTCGTCGATGAACAGGATGATGTCGCCGCGGGTGCGGATCTCCTTGAGCACCTTCTTGAGGCGCTCCTCGAAGTCACCGCGGTAGCGGGAACCGGCCACCAGCGCGCCCAGGTCGAGCGTGTAGAGCTGCTTGTCCTTGAGCGTCTCGGGCACCTCGCCCTTGATGATCCGCTGGGACAGGCCCTCGACGACCGCCGTCTTGCCGACGCCGGGCTCACCGATCAGGACCGGGTTGTTCTTGGTGCGGCGGGAGAGCACCTGCATCACCCGCTCGATCTCCTTCTCGCGCCCGATGACCGGGTCGAGCTTGCCCTCGCGGGCGGCCTGGGTGAGGTTGCGGCCGAACTGGTCGAGCACGAGGCTCGTCGACGGCGCGGCCTCGCCCGGGGTGGCGCCGGCAGCGGCCGGCTCCTTGCCCTGGTAGCCGGAGAGGAGCTGGATGACCTGCTGGCGGACCCGGTTGAGGTCGGCGCCGAGCTTGACCAGCACCTGGGCGGCGACGCCCTCGCCCTCACGGATCAGCCCGAGCAGGATGTGCTCCGTGCCGATGTAGTTGTGACCGAGCTGCAACGCTTCGCGCAGCGAAAGCTCGAGCACCTTCTTGGCCCGCGGCGTGAACGGGATGTGCCCGCTCGGCGCCTGCTGGCCCTGGCCGATGATCTCTTCGACCTGCTGGCGGACGCCTTCCAGGGAGATACCGAGACTCTCCAGCGCCTTCGCCGCGACACCCTCACCCTCGTGGATGAGGCCGAGCAGGATGTGCTCAGTGCCGATGTAGTTGTGGTTGAGCATCCGGGCTTCTTCTTGAGCCAGGACGACAACCCGTCGCGCTCGGTCGGTGAACCGCTCGAACATGCCCTCGTGCTCCTCACGTGCCGTGCGCCTGAGTCTGGCCGGACCAGCGACTTGGCGGAACCAAGCACAGTCGCCTGGGGAAGACGCCTGCGCACCCTCACTCTATCGCCGCGGGCCGAGTCAGCTACGGCCGTGCGCGCCGGACTGACCCCTGTCCGCGACGTATCTGCCAACTCTGCACGCTTATCGGGTGTTCCCGGGTAGGAACGTCTACGCGCAGAGCGAACACGGCGAGGTTTGATTCATGAAGATCAAGAGCGTTCGGTGTGACAAGGGACCGGTATCAGGCCCACAAAACCGGACAAACACCTAGGGCTTGTCCGAGGCGGCGGCCGGGGCGGGGACGGCCGGCCGCGTGGTGCGGCCGGCAGGGAGGAGTCCCCGCCCAGCGACGCTTTTCCTTGCCTAACGACCGGCCTTCGCGTGGTACTCGTCGACGATCTCCTGCGGGATCCGGCCCCGGTCGGAGATGTCTTTGCCTTCCTTCTTGGCCCAGGCGCGAATGGCCTTGTTCTGCTCCCGGTCGGCGGCAGCACCGCCACGACCGCGAGCCGCGCGCCCGCCAACCACGACCCCGCCCCGACCCACCTTGGAGCCGGCCGCCAGGTAGGGCGCGATTGCGTTCCGCAATTTGTCGGCGTTCTTCTTCGAGAGGTCGATCTCGTACTGAACACCGTCGAGGGCGAACTTCACCGTCTCATCGGCGTCGCCACCGTCGATGTCGTCGACCAGCTTGTGAATGATCTGCTTGGCCACGGGCCGTTGTCCTTTCGCGTGGTCCCTCCCACAAACAAGAGCACAATAGCCCGTTCGCCGCGCGATCGGTCAATAGGACGGCAAAATCAAGGCCGAGTCTTGCTTTTTCGTTAATTCGTCAGCCCGGGCCGGGCGCTGCGTTTCCGATTGCACGACAGAGCGTGGTGGCCCCGAACCCGGTCGCGAGTTGTTGTTAGGCGCGTCACGCTCTGATCCCAATCTCGTGGATCGGACCGGGAACGGTGGCCGACACATTGCCGTCGGTCACGAATAGCTGGGGTACGCTCCGCCGCGATGGATGCGAAGAAGCGCAGGGCCCTGTCGTTCGGAGCGGTCGCCGTCCAGTACGACCGATTCCGCCCGCCGTATCCGCGGGCCGCCCTCGAATGGGCGGTCGGCGCGCCGGCACCACGCCGGGTGGTGGACCTCGGCGCGGGCACCGGAATCCTCACCCGGGGCCTGATCGCCGCCGGTTACGAGGTGACCGCCGTCGAACCCGATCCGGAAATGCGTGCCCAACTTGCCGCCGCCACCGACGGCCGAACCGCGTTGCCCGGCAGCGCCGAAGACATTCCATTGCCCGACGGAAGTGTCGACGCGGTGATCGCCGGTCAGGCGTACCACTGGTTCGATCCGGATTTGGCACATGCCGAAGCGGCCCGGGTGCTGCGCCCTGGTGGCTATTTCGCGGCCGTCTGGAACCTGCGGGACGCCCGGGAACCATGGGTCGCGGCGCTCGACGTGATCACCACTGCCGCCGGTGACCGGGAACACGACCGACCGACCTCGTTCGGGGCCGCGTACGCCGCCGTGGAGCACCAGGAATTCACCCACGAGACGTCGCTCACCAGTGCCCAACTGGTGGAAATGATGACTACCCGCTCCTATTACCTGACCGCGGAGCCGGACGTCCGGAAACGCTTCGAAGCGGAGCTGACCAAGCTCGCCACGACACATCCCGACCTAACCGGTCGGGAATCCTTCCCGCTGCCCTACCGGACGGTGGTCTACCGGGCGTCGACGTTGCGCTCGTAGACCATCCGCAGGCCGATCAGCGTGATCATCGGCTCGTGGTGGGTGATGGTGCGGCATTCGCCCAGCACCACGGGTGCGAGCCCGCCGGTGGCGATCACGGCCTTCACGGAGCCGAGCTCCTCGGTCATCCGGTCGACGATGTGGTCGACCTGCCCGGCGAACCCGAAATAGAGGCCGGCCTGGAGGCACTCGACGGTGTTCTTGCCGATCACCGAGCGCGGCTTGGCCGGCTCGACCTTGCGCAGCTGTGCGGCCCGGGCGGCCAGCGCGTCGAAGGAGATCTCGATGCCCGGCGCGAACGCGCCGCCGAGGAACTCACCGCGCGCGCTGATCACGTCGAAGTTGGTGGTGGTGCCGAAGTCGACCACGATCGACGGACCCCCGAACAGGGTGTACGCCGCCAGGGTGTTGACCACCCGGTCGGAGCCGACCTCCTTGGGGTTGTCGATCGCGAGCTGCACCCCGGTCTTCACGCCCGGCTCGACGATCACGTTGGGCAGGTCGCCGTAGTAGCGGGCGAGCATGGTGCGCAGCGAGCGCAGCGCGGCCGGCACGGTCGAGCACGCCGCCACCCCGGTGATCTCGACCGCGTCACCCGCGAGCAGGCCGCGGAACATCAGCCCGAGCTCGTCGGCCGTCGACCGGGCGTCGGTCTTGATCCGCCAGTTGTGCACCAACTTGTCGCCGTCGAACGTGGCGAGCACCGTGTTGGTGTTACCGATGTCGATGCACAGCAGCATGTGGGGTCAGCTCCGGCTCAGGTGCGGCGGGCGAAGATCGAGTGCGATGTCCAAGATAGGTGACGAATGCGTCAGGGCCCCTACGGAAAGGTAGTCGACGCCGGTGGCGGCGTACGCCGGTGCGACCTCCAGAGTGAGTCCGCCGGTGGCCTCGAGCTCCGCCCGGTCACCCACCGCGGCGACCACCTCGCGGAGGACCGCCGGCGACATGTTGTCGCAGAGCAGGAAGTCGGCGCCCGTCTCGACCGCCTCGACGGCCTCTTCGACCGTGGTGACCTCCACCTGCACCGGGACGTCCGGGAAAGCCTCCCGGACCCGGCGGTACGCCTCGGCGACGCTGCCCGCGGCCAGCTTGTGGTTGTCTTTGATCATGGCGACGTCGTAGAGGCCCATCCGCTTGTTGGTGCCGCCGCCGGCCCGCACGGCGTACTTCTCCAACGCCCGTAGCCCCGGTGTGGTCTTGCGGGTGTCGAGGACCATCGCCTTGGTGCCGGCCAGCGCGTCCGCCCAGAGCCGGGTGTGCGTCGCCACCCCGGAGAGGCGGCTGAGCAGGTTGAGCGCGGTGCGCTCGGCGGTGAGCAGGGTCCGGGTCGGACCGGTCACGGTGGCCAACTGGTCACCGGCCAGGACCTCGTCACCGTCCCGGGCCTTGAGCACGATCTCCGGTGTGGTGCCCGCGGTGGCGAGCGCGAAGACCGCGGCCGCGACCGGCAACCCCGCGACGACGCCGTTGGCCCGGGCCACCACATCCGCGGTGTCGACCTGCTCGGCCGGAATGGTCGCCTCACTGGTCACGTCGCGATGCGCCGGGCCCAGGTCTTCGTCCAGGGCACCGCGCACCACCCGCTCGACCTCGGCCGGGTCGAGCCCCTTGGCGCGCAGGTCATTGGTGATCCACTGCGGCAACATCACGCCTCCCAGGTGAGGGTCGGGGTCCCCGCGCCGTCGAGGGCGGGGAACAGGTGGCCGAGCCACTCGGCGCGGGCCGCCGGGAAGTCCTCGCGCCAGTGGCAGCCGCGGGTCTCCTCGCGGGCGGTGGCGGCGGCGACCAGCGCCGCGGCCACGGTCACCAGGTTCGTCGCCTCCCAGCTCGCGGTCGCCGGTCGGCCGCGGGTGGCGCCGAGCCCGACGATCGTGCCGGCGGTGGCGGCCAGCGAGCCGGCGGAGCGCAGCACCCCGGCGCCTCGGGTCATCGCGCGCTGCAGGGCCGGCCGCACGCCCGGGTCGAGTACCCACGCGTCGCCGGTCGCCGGCGCCGCCTCGGACTGCTCCGGCAGGTCGCCCGCGATGTGGTCGGCGATCCGCCGGGCGAACACCAGCCCTTCCAGCAGCGAGTTGCTGGCCAGCCGGTTGGCGCCGTGCACGCCGGTGCAGGCCACCTCGCCGCAGGCGTAGAGCCCCGGGATCGAGGTGCGGCCGTGCAGGTCGGTGCGGACGCCACCGCTGGCGTAGTGCGCCGCCGGCGCGACCGGGATCGGCTCGGTGGCCGGGTCGACCCCGGCGGCCAGGCAGGAGGCCACGATCGTCGGGAACCGCTGAGAAAGGAAGTCGCCACCGAGGTGCCGGGCGTCGAGATAGACGTGGTCGGTGCCGTTGGCCAGCATCACCCGGTGGATGCCCTTGGCGACCACGTCGCGCGGGGCGAGCTCGGCCAGGTCGTGCTGGCCCACCATGAACCGCTTGCCGTCGGCGTCGACCAGGTGGGCACCCTCACCGCGCAGGGCCTCGCTGACCAGCGGCTGCTGGGCCCGCGGGTCGTCGCCACCGCCGAGGAAGAGCGCGGTCGGGTGGAACTGCACGAACTCGACGTCGGTGACCTCCGCGCCGGCCCGGATCGCCAGGGCCACACCGTCTCCGGTGGACACGACGGGGTTGGTGGTCGACGCGAAGACCTGACCCATGCCGCCGGTGGCCAGCACGACCGCGCGGGCCATGATCGCCCCGACCCCGTCCTCGGTGCCCTCGCCCAGCACGTGCAGCGTGATCCCGCAGGCCCGGCCGGTCGCGTCGGTGAGCAGGTCGAGCACCAGCGCGTGGTCGACCACCCGGATCCACGGGTCGCGCCGGACCGCGGCGTGCAGCGCGCGCTGCACCTCGGCGCCGGTCGCGTCGCCCCCGGCGTGCACGATCCGGTTGGCGTGGTGGCCGCCCTCGCGGGTGAGCATCAGGGAGCCGTCGGGGTTGCGGTCGAACTCCGCACCCAGCCGCATCAGCTCACGGACCCGGGTCGGGCCCTCCTCGACCAGCGCCCGCACCGCGGCCGGATCACAGAGCCCGACTCCGGCCGTCTCGGTGTCGGCGGCATGCGCCTCGGGGGTGTCGAACGGGTCGAGCACCGCGGCGATGCCGCCCTGTGCCCAGCGGGTCGAACCGTCGTCGATGTTCTCCTTGGTCACCACTGTGACGTGGCGGCCGGCCGCACGCAGGTGCAGCGCGGCGGTCAGCCCGGCGATGCCCGAGCCGACCACCACGACGTCGGTCGACTCGGCCCAGCCCGGCTCCGGGCCGGCGAGGCGTCGAGGCAGTTCCGGCAACTCCGCGACACGGGGGTCCATCTGTTCAGTGAACCCTGTCGGATCGGCGGGTGTCCGCCCGGAGCACCGAAACGTGCGCAGGCTAACTCGGGCGCGCGATGTTCGGCGGGAAGCCCTTCTCGCCGACGCCCTTCGTCGATGCCGTCAGTGGCCGGAACCGGATCCAGATGAAGCAGCGCACGCCCCGGTCGCCCAGCGTCCAGGCGTCCTTGGCGGCCATCACCGGGATGTATCCCGTCCGCGTCGCGAAGCCGCTGTCATACGGCATGTCCACGTACGCGGCGATGGTCTTCAGGCAGCCCTCGTAGAACGGCACGTAGTCGCGGTCCTTGACCGGGTACGGCACCTTGGCCGGCGCGGTCCAGACCCCGGCGAACTCGCCCTCGTGCTTGACGTCGCAGGCGCTGTCGGCGACCGTCTCGACGTTGCTGCGCTTGTCGAGCTTGACCAGCGCGCACCGCAGCAGCAGCGGCGAGTCGGCGGTGAGCGCGCCGGCCAGGCTGCCCGAGCGGGCCGCGACCTTCCCGTCGGGGCCGACGCCGGTCAGCTCGACCAGGTCACAGCGGTACCAGCGCTGGCCCGCCCGCCACGCCGCCGCCGTGGGCAGCACCACGTCGAGCCGGAGCCGGGCCGTGCGCCAGTCGGCGCCGATCGTCGCGGACGCCTGCTTGTCGCACTCGCCGAAGACGTCGCTCGCCGGCGGCGCCTTGGCCGCGTCGGCGTCGTCGAACGTTCCGGAGTGGATGGTCTCGGACTGGTGCGACGCGGCACAGTCGACAGTGCCTTCGAGCACGTCGGCGGTACGCGCGGCCACCGTCGCGTGGCAACGCGGCGGTGCCGGCGTGGTCACCGCCGGTGCCGGCGCGGCCACCGAGCCGCCTCCCCCATCGCCGTTCGTGCCGCACGCGGCGCTGCTCAGAACCGCGGCGCCGCTCAGAATCAACGCCACGACCGCTGCCGTCCATCGACGCATCGCGTCCTCCCCAGGGACCCCGGGCGCTGTGCTGTCCTAACCAGAGCACATCTGGACGGCGGAGCGCAACCGCCTGGTCACGCCAGGTTAGCTATCAACCAAGATCGATCGGTGCGTTGTCGATCAGACGGGTGGCGCCGACCTTGGCGGCGACCAGCATCCGCGCTGGTCCGTGGCCCGGCGACGGGCCGAGGTCCGGGTCGAGCAGCACCAGGTAGTCGAGGACCACGTCGGTCGTACCGTCGGCGAAGATCCGGTGTGCCGCGGCCAGTGCGCCGTCGGCGTCGGCGCCACCCACGGCGGCGGCCGCACCGGCCCGCAGGGCCGCCGAGAGCCGCAGCGCCGCCAACCGCTCCGCCTCGGTCAGGTAGCGGTTGCGGCTCGACAGCGCCAGGCCGTCGGCCTCCCGGACGGTCGGCACACCCCGCACCTCGATCGGCAGGTTGACGTCGAGCACCATCCGGCGGATCAGCGTGAGCTGCTGGTAGTCCTTCTCCCCGAAGAACGCGAGATCCGGCCGGACCAGGTTGAACAGCTTGAGCACCACGGTGAGCACGCCGTGGAAGAAGCCGGGCCGGCTGGCGCCTTCGAGCAGCTCGCCGAGCGGGCCGGGGTTGACCCGCACGTGCGGCTCGCCGCCGGGGTAGACCTCGTCCCGATGGGGCGCGAAGACCAGGTCGACGCCGGTCCGCCGGCACATCTCCAGGTCGGCTTCCATGGTGCGCGGATAGCGGTCGAAGTCCTCGTTGGGTCCGAACTGGAGCGGGTTAACGAAGATCGTGGCGACGACCGAGTCGGCGCCGGCCCGGGCGGCGCGCAGCAGCGCCTCGTGCCCCGCGTGCAGGGCGCCCATGGTCATCACGACGGCCACCGTGCCCGGCAGGGCCGCGCGGGCGGCGTCCAGCTCGGCCCGGGTCTCGACCAGCCTCATGCGACCCGCTCCGCGCGGTTGCTGGCCAGCACGCCGAGCAACGCCTCGGCGTCGCGCGGGCGCAACTGGCCCGCGGCGATGGCCCGGTCCGCGGTGCGCCGGGCCATGGCGACATACGCGGGTACGGAGTCCGGCGCGGTCGCCTCGATCGCGGTCACGTGGCGGGCGACCGTGCCGGCGTCGCCACGGGAGACCGGGCCGGTCAGCGCGGCGTCGCCCATCCGCAGGGTGTTGTCGAGCGCCGCGTGCAGCAGCGGGCCGATCACCTTCTCCGGGTAGACGACGCCCGCGTCGCGGAGCCGGTCCATCGCCTCGTTGACCAGGGTGACCAGGTGGTTCGCGCCGTGCGCGAGGGCGGCGTGGTAGAGCGCGCGATCGTCCTCGGCCACCCACTCGGGATGGCCGCCGAGGTCGTGCACCAGGTCTTCGGCGAACGCCTTGAGGTCGGCCGGCGCGGTGATCCCGTACGAGATGCCGGCCAGCCGGTCGAGATCGGCGGCCGTGCCGGTGAAGGTCATCGCCGGGTGCAGGGCGAGCGGCCGGGCGCCGGCGATCGCGGCCGGGCCGAGGGCGGCCAGCCCGTGCGCGCCCGAGGTGTGCAGCACGACCTGGCCGGTGCGCAACACGCCCATCCGGGCCAGGCCGGCGACCAGGTCGGCGAGCGCGTCGTCCGGGACCGCGATGATCAACAGGTCGGTGGCGGCCAGGGCGACCTGGTCGGCGGGAAGCACGGGGGTGCCGGGCAGCAGGCGGGCGATCCGGCCCTTGGCGGCGGGCGACCCGGCGGAGGCGGCGACCACGTCGTGGCCGGCGGCGCGGAGGGCCGCGCCGAGCACGGCGCCGACCCGGCCGGTGCCGATGATGCCGACGGTTTGGCGCTGCGGTGCGCTCATATTGATCCAGTCCTCGTAGGTTAGGTACCGGTCAACATCAAGTATGCGATCCGGAAACAGACCGGACACAGCATGTGTGAAGACTTTCACGGGCGGCTTCGCCCCCTACTAGGCTGCTTTGATGCGCTGGTCCACGGCGATGTCGCGCGCCCTCTACGGGTCGGGCGGGTTCTTCGTCTCCGGCGCGGGGCCGGCCGGCCACTTCCGCACCAGCGCCAACGCCTCGCCGGTCCTGGCCGCGGCGGTGCTCCGGCTGCTCGACCAGGTCGACAAGGCCCTCGGCCGGCCCGACCGGCTCGACTTCGTCGATGTCGGCGCGGGTCGCGGCGAGCTGCTCACGGGGGTCCTGGCGGCGGCCCCGACCGACCTGCTCGACCGGCTCCACCCGGTCGCCGTCGAGCTCGCGCCGCGGCCCGCCTTCCTTCCCGACGGCATCGACTGGCAGGACACGCTGCCGAAGGCGGTCACCGGGCTGCTCATCGCCACCGAGTGGCTCGACAACGTGCCGCTCGACGTGGCCCAGGGCGACCGTTATCTCGAGGTCGACCCGGCAACCGGAGAAGAGAGCGTCGGCGGTCCGCTCGACCCCGCGGACGCAGCCTGGCTGGACCGTTGGTGGCCCGCTTTGCTCTGCATCCATATGCGCATCACCGGTAGCGAGCCCACAGGTGATGCGCATCTGGATGCAGAGCAAGAGGCACGGCGTGAGGTCGGGCGGGCGCGCGACGAGGCTTGGGGCCGGGCGGTCGGTGCCGTCGAGCGCGGGCTGGCCGTCGCCGTCGACTACGGGCACCTGCTCGACGCGCGGCCGTTCGACGGCACGCTGACGGGATATCGCGACGGGCGGCAGGTGCCGCCGGTGCCGGACGGGAGCCGGGACGTGACGGCGCACCTCGCCATCGACGCCGTGGCGGCGGCTGGTTCCGTGGTCGCCGGGCGCCCGTACCAGTTGATGACCCAGCGGCAGGCGTTGAAAGCGCTCGGGGCCGCCGGCGGGCGACCGCCGATCAGCCTGGCGAGCACCGATCCGGCCGGATACGTGCGGGCGCTCGCGGCGGCGTCGGCCGCGGCGGAGCTGACCGCGGTGGGCGGCCTGGGCGATCACTGGTGGCTCGTCCAGCCGGTGGGTATCGACGGGTGGACGTGGGACGATGGCGGCTATGCCGGATCTCCGTGAGGTGACCGTCGGCACCGGTGCCGGGCTCGACACCGCCGACATGGTGCTCAACATCGGTCCCCAGCACCCCTCCACGCACGGCGTGCTCCGGCTGCGGCTGGTGCTCGACGGCGAGCGGGTGGTCTCCTGCGAGCCGATCGTCGGCTACATGCACCGGGGCGCGGAGAAGCTGTTCGAGGTGCGCGACTACCGGCAGATCATCGTGCTGGCCAACCGGCACGACTGGCTCTCCGCGTTCTCCAGCGAGCTCGGCGTGGTGCTCGCGGTCGAACGGCTGATGGGCATCGAGGTGCCCGAGCGCGCCGTGTGGCTGCGCACCGCGCTGGCCGAGCTCAACCGGGTGCTCAACCACCTGATGTTCCTGGGCTCGTACCCGCTGGAGATCGGCGCGATCACCCCAGTCTTCTACGCGTTCCGCGAGCGCGAGACGCTCCAGACGGTGATGGAGGAGGTCTCCGGCGGCCGGATGCACTACATGTTCAACCGGGTCGGCGGCCTCAAGGAAGAGGTGCCGGCCGGCTGGACCCGGCGGGCGCGCGCGGCGATCGGCGAGGTCCGGCGGCGGATGCCCGACCTCGACAACCTGATCCGGCGCAACGAGATCTTCCTGGCCCGCACGGTCGGCGTCGGGGTGCTGACGGCCGAGCAGGCGGCCGCCTACGGCGCGTCCGGCCCCGTCGGCCGGGCCTCCGGCCTCGACCTCGACCTGCGTCGCGACGATCCCTACCTGGCGTACGGCGAGCTGTCGGTGCCCGTGGTGACCCGCACGGCCGGCGACTGCCACTCCCGGTTCGAGGTGCTGCTCGACCAGGTGTACGTGTCGCTGGACCTCGCGCAGGAGTGCCTGGACCGGGTCGACCAGCTGACCGGGCCGGTCAACGTGCGGCTGCCCAAGGTGGTCAAGGCACCGGAGGGGCACACGTACGCGTGGACCGAGAACCCGCTCGGGATCAACGGCTACTACCTGGTGTCCCGGGGCGAGAAGACGCCGTGGCGGATGAAGCTGCGGACCGCGTCGTACGCGAACGTGCAGGCGCTGAGCACGCTGCTGCCCGGTTGCCTCGTGCCGGACCTGATCGCGATCCTGGGCTCGATGTTCTTCGTTGTCGGCGACATCGACAAGTAGCGCGTCAGCGCCAGCGGTCGTCGCCGCCCCGGTCGTCGTCGTAGGAGCCCCGGCCCCATTCGGCGGCGCGGTCCGCGCGCCGGCGACCGCTCCACTCGTCGCCGCGGCCACCGCCCCGGTCGTCGTCCGCGTCCTCGTAGCCCCGGCCGTACGTGCCGCCGCCTCCGCCGCCCTGTTGGCCCTGCCACGCGTCGGCGTACCAGGCTCCGGGCCCGTCGGCCGGGCGGTCGTCGTCGCGGCGGACCGCGGCCCAGCGGTCCTCGACCCGGTACTCGGTGCCGGACTCGTCCGCCCGCACGCTCGCCCGCCGCTCGCCCACCCGCAGCTCGCGGCCGCGGTCGTCGGATCGGACCGAGGCCCAGCGGTCACCGCCGCGGGCGGAGGACCACTGGTCGTCGTACGCGGGTGGGTCACCGCGCTCGATCGCGGGCTGGTCACCGCGCAGCTCGCGGAGCCGGCGGTCGGTGAACGACTCTTCACCGCTCGAACCCCACGCGGCTGGCGGCTCGTCGTCGGCCCGGCGCCGGCGCCCGTAGCCGCCGGTGTCGTAGTCGGCCTCGTCGTCCTGGCTCCGCCGGCTGCCGTAGGAACCGCCGCCGTACTCGACCTGGCCGGAGCGGCCGTCGTCGCCGTAGCGGTTGTCGTCGCCGTAGCGGTTGTCGTCCCGGTAGCGCTCGCCGTAGACGTCGCCGGTGCCGTACGTACCGCCGGAGCCGCCGCGTCCGTCGACCACCGTGTGGCGGGTGGTGACCTGGACGGTCTCGGTGTGCCGGACGACGCCACCGGGAACCCGCGCCCGTGGCGGCCGGGCCGAGCCGGCGGCCGTGCCGTCGGCCGGAGCGCCGTACGTGCGTCCCGTGGACGCCATGGCCGGCTGCGCGTTCGGTGCCCGGTCGTCGTCGACGGCCTCCCGGCCGTAGCTTCCGCCTTCGCCGCCGCCGTGCTGCGTGCCCGTGCGGCCCGAGCCGTAGGTGCCGCCGCCGTAGGTGCCGCCTTCGCGGGCGGCACCGCCGCCGTAGGTGCCACCGCTCTGCGCGGCGGCGGGTTCCCGCGGCTGCGCCTGTGGCGGCACACCGACCGCGGGCGGCCGTGGCGCGGCCCGTTGGGCGTCGAGCTGGGCCCGCATCGCGTCGACGGACTGCTGCAGCGCCTGGACCTTCTCGCCCAGCTGCCGGTGGGTGGCCCGCGCCGCGGTCTCGATGTCGCGGCGCACGTCACCCTGCAGCCCGTCGATCTCGTCGGCGACCATGTCCTCGAGCTCGACCCGCACCGAGTCGACGTCGCCGCGCAGCCCGATCGACAGTCCGATCAGGACGACCGCGAGCACGGCCAGGACGGCGGCGATCCGCAGCGGGCCGTTGCCGTCGGAGACGAGCAGGAGCAGCATCGCGATCGGGGCGAGCCCGATGCCGCCCCAGAACAACAACTTGAGCAGCGGACGGCCCCGCGGCTGCTCATCGTCGTCGTCGGTGTTCGGCATGGGTCGTGATGCTACCGAGACATCCGGACCAGCGGAATGGCCGGCACCGCGTGCCCCGAACCGCCATCGCCCGATCACCGCAGGTGACGCCGACCCAGACGGTTCGGGGCCGGCACCCCGGAAAGGAATGCCGGCCCCGAGCCCGCATCGCTAGCTGGCTAGGTCCGCGTCGGAGGACAGCACCAGGCCGACGCTGATGACGCCGGTCCGGAGCGCGTTCTTGGTCTGCGGACCACCGGCGTCCAGTGAGCTGAAGCTGCCGGCGTTGAAGTTGTAGGTGGCCACCAGACCCTGCTGGCACTTCGGACGCTGCGGGCACTCCGGCGGGCCGCCGAGGATGGTGGCGGAGCCGGAGCACTTGTCGGCGAGCTGTGACAGCGTCGTCACGCCGTATTTGTCGGAGAACTCCTTCGTCACCGCGAAGGCGTTCTGGTCCTGCGCCGAAGACGGCTCACCGAACGTGATGCCGACCTTCTCGCCGAGCGGGCGGAGCTGGCTCATCGTCTGGTTGATGTCGGGCGAGGACAGCGGCTGCGCGTTGGCGCCGTTGACCTTGGTGTTGAGGAAGTCCAACGCCGAGGCCGCGTATTCCGGGACGACCTGGATGTCGCCCTTCTCCAACGCCGGCTCGTAGAGCTCACGGTTGCCGATCGTCTGGACCGTGACGTTGTAGCCGGCCGCGGTCAGCACGATCTTGTAGAGCTCGCCGAGCGTCTGGTTCTCGCTGAAGTTGGCCGCGCCGACGATGATGTCGCCGCTCGCACCCGTCGGGATGCCAGCCGTCAGGTTGTTGGCGGTCGCGAACTCCTGCGCCGCCACCGCCGGCGTCTTCCGGTCGACGTTGACCGCCCGGTTGAGCTGGATCAGCTTCGGAGTGTCGAGCGCCTGGGCGACCTTGTTGGTGGCCGCGACGGCCTGGGGAGTGGCCGCCTTGGTGTTGATCGCGGCAACGACGTTGTCGCTGTTCTGCAGGTTCTTGTCGTCCTGCAGTGCGATGAGCTGCTGACCGGCGACCGGGGCACAACCCGCACCCCCGCCGGTGGCCGCGGGCGCCTGGGCGCCGGACGAGCCGGCGTCACCGCACCCCACTAGAAGACCAGCCACGAAGAGGACGCCTGCCGCCCCCGTCGCGAGCCGTGTAACTGCGCGCATGAATGCCCGCCTTCCGTGTCCCGGCGCGACCCTCCTGGGCCGGCCGCGTGTCCGACGGACGGAGGGACAAGCTTCCCGTCCGCGATTTCTCAACCAACCAACATGGTGTCAGTGGGGACCGACAAGAAACTGTGGTTGTTGTCATCGGATTGTCACTGTCGCGTAGTAATGCTCCCTACTGCGTGGAGCACCAAACACGGACTTTAGCCATGAAAAGCGGTAAGCGACCGTGAATCCGTCAGGCGGCACCGGTCGCAATGGTCTCCCGGTCCGTCTTGCGCCGCAACGGACGCAGCGGCGCCGGCGTGACCAGGCGCTCCAGCAGGGCGAGGATCCCCTCGACGGCCAGCGCGAGCGCGGCGACCAGCACGCCGCCCGCCAGGATCTGCCCGCCCGCGGCGGCGATGCCCAGCCCGAAACCGGCGGCGATGATCTGGCCGAGCCCGCCGCCGTTGACGTACGACGCCAACGCCGTGGTCGCGACGACCTGGACGGCCGCCGTGCGGAAGCCCGCCGCCAGATAGGGCACGGCCAGCGGAAGCTCGACCCGGCGAAGCAGCTGCGCACCGGACAGGCCCATCCCCTTGGCCGCGTCCCTGGTCTCGGGGTCGACCTGCCGGACGCCCGTGTACGCGTTGGAGAGCAGCGGCGGGATGGCGAACACGGCCAGCGCCACGATGATGGGCGGTTTGCCGAAGCTGAGGAAGGTCAGCGGCAAGATGGTCAGCAGTGCGACGGTCGGAATCGCCAACGTCAGGTCCGAGACCAGCACGATCAGCCCGCCGCCGCGGCCCGAGTGCCCGAGCCAGATACCGATCGGTAGCGCCACGACGCAGCCGATCGCCACGGCGGCCGCCGAGATGACCAGGTGCTCACCGAGGCGGTCCAGGATGCCGCCCGGGTTGGTCCAGTTGAGCGGGTCGTTGAGGTAGACCCACGCCGACTCGACGATGTTCATCGGGCTCTCCTGGTCCAGGGTGTGAGCACCCGCCCGGCCCCGATCAGGATCAGATCGAGGACCAACGCCAAGAGCACGCACAGGATCGTGCCGGTGAGGATCTCGGCTTTGAAGAAGTTGTTCTGGAACCCACCGAGGATGAGGTTGCCCAGCCCGCCCTTGCCGATGAGCGCGCCGATCGTGACGAGCGCCACGGTCGACACGGTCGCCAGGCGCAGCCCGGTGAGGATGCCCGGCAGCGCGAGCGGCAGGTCGACGCGGATCAGCCGCCCGAACCGTCCGTACCCCATGCCGGTCGCTGCTTCCTGCGCTTCCTTGGGCACCTGGTTGAGGCCCGCGAGCGTGTTGCGCACGATCAGCAGCAACGCGTAGAGCACCAGGCCGATCAGCACCGACGTCGACTTGGTCGGGCCGACCGCGGGCGCGATGAAGGCCAGCAGCGCCAGCGACGGGATGGTGTAGAGCACCCCGGACAGCGCCAGGATCGGTCCGCTGAGCGGGCGGAACCAGTACGCGACCACACCCAGCGGCACCGCGACGACCATGGCGAGCGCCACGGCTTCGGCTGTCAACGTGACATGCTCGCCAAGAGCGTCAAGGATGGTGCTCGAGTTGGTTCGGATGTAGTCCCAGGAGAACCAGGGATTGGCGGCATCCTGATACGCCAGGTCGCGGAGGGACATGAGTGGACGCTACCCCGGAAGGCGGTACCAGCGCGCCGGCCGATCGCAAGGCGGCGCCGATCGAGCTGCGCGAGGTGCGCAAGCAGTACCCCGACGGCACGGTCGCCGTCGACAAGCTGAGCCTGTCCGTCAACGCGGGCGAGCTCGTGGTGCTGATCGGTCCGTCCGGCTGCGGCAAGTCGACCGTGCTCCGCATGATCAACCGGTTGATCGAGCCGACCTCGGGCCAGATCCTGATCGACGGCGATGACGTCACCCACAGCGACGCGGTCCAACTGCGCCGGCGGATCGGCTACGTCATCCAGAACGTCGGCCTCTTTCCCCACCAGACGATCCACACCAACGTGGGTACGGTTCCGCGCCTGCTCGGCTGGCCCAAGCAGCGCACCCGCGACCGCGCCGACGAGCTGCTCGACCTGGTCGGCCTCGACCCCGCCCGCTACGGCAAGCGCTACCCGCACGAGCTCTCCGGCGGCCAGCGCCAGCGGGTCGGCTTCGCGCGTGCCCTGGCGGCCGACCCCGTCGTACTCCTGATGGACGAGCCCTTCTCCGCCGTCGACCCGATCGCCCGGTCCGGCCTCCAGCGCGAGTTCCTGCGCCTCCAGGCCGAGGTCCGCAAGACCGTGGTGCTGGTCACCCACGACCTCGACGAGGCGGTCCGGATGGGCGACCGGATCGTCGTGCTGTCGCAGGGCGCCCACCCGCAGCAGTTCGGCACCCCGGCGCAGCTGCTCGGTGAGCCGGCGTCGCCGTTCGTCCGCGAGTTCGTCGGCAAGGACCGCGGCATCCGCCGCCTGGCGGTGCTGCCGGTCACCGAGGAGATGTTGACCCCGCCCGGGTCCGTGGCCGTCAAGGGCCACCTCCCGACCGTCGAGCTGGGCGTTTCGCTGTACGACGCGCTCGCGCTGATGCTGGTCGCCAACGCCGACTACGCCGAGGTCAAGGACGGCGACCGGACGGTGGGCCTGATCAGCCGGCACCGCATCCTGAGCATCGACTATCCGGCCGAGGCCGACTGAGCTGTCTTCGCTTTTCGCGGACCCGGCTGGGGAGGCGCCGGGTCCGCGTAATTCAGCTGCGGGTGCCGCGCCAGCCGCCGAGGGTGGCCAGACCCACGACCCAGCCCACGAAGAGGCCGTAGGTCGCGCCCTGGCCGGCGGCGCCGAAGGCGGCCAGCAGCGTCGGGTTGCTGCGGAACAGCGCGGTGAGCAGGCCGGCGAACGCGCCCGCGAACACGTACGAACCCCAGCCGGCGAAGAACTGGCTGAGCGTGCCCCGGGCCCGGGCGAGCTGGCTGCCGGGCAGCAGGTAGAGGAACAGTGCGGTGAGCACCACGACGAGGATCGCGCGCAGGTCGTCGGCGAACACGTCCTGGAGAGAGTCGCTGGAGTCGAACCGCCAAGCCGGGTAACCCAGCAGCCGCAGGAACCAGCCGCCGGCCGTGTTGTCGGTGTAGTTGTCGCTGACCCAGTCGCGATACCAGGGACTACCGAAGACCAGCACCAGGATCAGGGCAGCGATCGTGCCTGATCCAACCGCTGACTTGTACCGGTTGGTGAGAGCCATGCCGCCGGTATTTCCCGACGGGATCCATCGACGAAACCTACCGGGGGTATCTACAGCTATTTGTCGTGCTTGAGCAGATAGTCGATGAACTTGGCCCGCAAGAGCGGTTCCTGCTCGCCGAAGTCGTGCCCCTCGGCCTCACGGAACAGTGCGACGGCCTCGTCGATGTAGCCGCCGGTCGCGCTGAGGTCGGGCTCCAGCCCCGCCGCCGGTTGGGCATCCGGGAGGTGGCGCAGCACGGACCAGAAGAAGCGCACGTCGAGGCGCTCGCGGGCGACGTGGAACGCCCGCTCGCGCAGCTCCTCCGTGGACTGCGCATCGAGCGCGGCGAACTCTGGCGATTCGGTCATGATCCGAGCGTAACGCGACCTAACGTTCGCCGTTGTTCCAGCGTTCGGTGTCCCAGGAGCCGGCGCGGCTCTCGGTCGGCTGCGCCGGGAGCGACGACCAGGAGTCGGTCCGCTCGCCGATCATGGTGCCGCGCGGCTGCGTGGTCTGCCATTGCGTCTGATCGGTGCCGGCCGACTTGGGCCGTCCGAACGTCTCGACCAGGCGGGTCACCACGAGCCCGGCCACCAGGGCGCCGGCGCCCAGCGCGGCGGGCGTGATCTCTTCCCAGCCGCGCTCCGCCAGGTAGCGCTGCCCGACGACGAGCAGCGCGACCGCGAGGACGGTGCCGAAGACGCCACCCCGGCGGCCGTACGCGCTGGTGCCACCGAGCAGCGCGGCGCCGACCGCGAGCCCGGTCCATTCGAGGCCGGTGGTCGGCGCGACGGGACCGTCGGACGACGACGCGATCAGGACGCCGGCGCCGGCCGCGAGCGGCATCGAGACCACGATGGCGCCGGCGGTGAACAGAGCGGCGACCGGGCCACGGCGCCGGGCCGGGTCGGCGACCGGGCGGAACCGGCCCACCGAGCGGCGGACGGACTTGACGGTGCCGAGCAGCCCGCCGAGCACGGCCACGATGGCGACGCCGACGAACAGGTAGAGGGCGTGGTCGGTGGGGTCGAAACCGCCCTGCACGTCGACCGGCGCGGGCCGGCGCTGGATGAACACCAGCGTGCCGAGGGCGGCGGCCAGGCTGGCCGCCCAGCCGGGCACGTGGAAGACCACCACGACGACGGCGACCGCAACGCCCAGCGCCAGCGCGCCGACCGTGGCCTGCGCGATGGTGGGCACGATGCCCCGGTCGCCGTTCTCGGCGAAGTGCAGCGCCGCGGCCACCGCGACCGGGCCTAGTGCGAGGTTGACCGCGCCGGCCCGCAGCGTCAGCCCGGCGGCCATGGCGATCAGGCCGAGGGCCGCACCGGCGACCAGCAGTTGCTCGAGGGCGGCGCCCCGCAACGCTCCTGAGTCTTCGCGGAGAAGCAGGTAGCCCACCGCGGCGACACCGAGCAGGAGGACGACCTCCCAGACGATGTGGAAGGCCAACCGGTCCCGGCCCGGCTCACCGTCCGCGGGGTCGTCGAACACGTCGTCGAGGACCGCCGAGGACACGGCCTGCCGCCCGGTGTCGTTCGGCTCGGTGGCCCGCAGGTCACCGACGCCGAAGTCGTTGGGCGGATAGTCGTTGGGCGAGTAGTCGCCGGCCGGATAATCGTCGCGGTAGTCGCCGGCCGGGCCCGGGTCGGTGTCGCCCGAGCGTCGCCGGTAGATCGAGTCGTCGTAACCCATCAGGTGCGCCTTCCTACCATTCGCACGCACCCTAACCGCGCTTCCGCCCGGACGTCACCCCCTGTGAATGCGCCTACCGGTGGGTAGATCTTGCGTCGTCGTCGCGGTTCTCGTCGTCGTCCTTGCGCTTGGGCACGCGGCAGGCGCGTTCGAGCAGCAGCGCGGCGATGACCAGGATGATGGATCCGACCACGCCACCGATCGCGGCCGGCAGGTCGTCGCGGGCCGCATCGGTGTGCTTGAAGATCAAGAAAATCAGCAGGCCGGCGAAGAACCCGCCGAAGATCGAGCCGACCAGCGACGACGACTTGGCGAGCACGGCGAACCGGGCGACCGCCAGCGGGTCGACCGGCTCGTGGCCGGGTTTGCGCTGCACCCGGGCCCGGGTGTTGAGCGCCAGGTAGCCCTCCAGGACGCCGAGACCGGCCAGCACGGCGGTCGGCGACCAGGGGATGTCGGGCAGGCTCGCGTAGGTCATGCTGACCAGCAGCCAGGCCAGGGCCGCGGCCACCAGTGCGGCCAGCACCAGCGTGGCCGGCTGGGTCGGGCCCATCCGTGGCCGGTGCGGCCCGTGGCCGCGTTGGGGAGACTGCTGGCTCATCCCGCCGACTGTATCCGCAGATCCGGGCGTTCACGCACCGCCGCGACGTCGCTCGCGGCGGGCTCGGCCCGCAGCAGGGCCGCCACCGGGCCGTGTCCGGGCAGCTCGGCCGCCGGGTCCAGGTCGGCCCAGGGCTTCAGGACGAACGCCCGCAGATGGGCCCTCGGGTGCGGCAGGGTGAGTTCCGGGTCGGCACCGCGCACCGGGCGGCCCTCGGCGTCGAAGACGGCGATCACGTCGACGTCCAGCGTCCGCGGGCCGAACTGGCGCTCCGGGTCGCGTACCCGGCCCTCGGCGGTTTCGATCGTCTGAGCCCTTTGGAGCCAATCCCGCGCGGTGGCCGCGTCGTCCCGGACCACGACCGCCGCGTTGAGGTAGCTGGGCTGGTCCGGATCGCCCCACGGTGGGGTCTCGTACACACCGGAGACGCCTACGAGTACGGGTTCCAGCGCGGCGACCGCCGCCCGCAGGTGGGCCAGCCGGTCACCCAGGTTGCTGCCGAGCGAGAGGACGGCCCGGGTCAGCGCTCCGCCCTCCCCCGGCGCATGCGGACCGACACGTCGGCGAACTCGTGGGGAATCGGCGCGTGCGGCTTGTGCACGGTGACCGTCGCCTCGGTGACCCGCTCGTCGTCGAGGCAGACGTCGAGCAGCCGGTCGGCGAGCGTCTCGATCAGGTCGACCGGCTCGCCGGTGATCACCTTGACCAGCCGGCCGGCCAGTACGCCGTAGTCGACGGTCTTGGTCAGGTCGTCGTCGCGGGCGGCGGCGCGCAGGTCGAGCTCGAGCACCACGTCGACGAGGAAGTCCTGACCCTCGGCCCGTTCGGTCGCCAGCACCCCGTGCCAGCCCCGCGCCCGAAGGCCTTTGAGCGTGATCCGATCGGTCATGTCCGGTCCTCCTCGTACGCCAGGCGGGGGCGCCCGCTGGCCTGCCACACCGCGATCGCGTCGGTGGTCTCGCGCACGTCGTGCACGCGTACGCCCCAGGCGCCGGCGGCGACCGCGAGCACGCTGGTGGCCACCGTGGCCGCGGCGCGCTGGTCGACGGGGCGGGGCGTGCCGTCCGGCTCGGCCAGCAGGCGACCCAGGTAGGACTTGCGGCTGGCGGCGAACAGGACGGGGTAGCCGAGCGCGATCAGCTCCGGCAGCCCCCGGGTGAGGGCCCAGTTGTGCTCGGCGCGCTTCGCGAAGCCCAGGCCGGGGTCGATGACGATGCGGTCGGCGGCCACCCCGGCGGCGAGCGCGTCGTCGACCCGCTGGCGCAGTTCGTCGCGTACCTCTTTGACCACGTCGGCGTAGTTGGCCAGGTCGGCCATCCGACGGGAGTGGCCGCGCCAGTGCATCAGCACCCAGGGACAGCCGGCACCGGCGACGACCTTGGCCATGTCGGGATCGGCGAGGCCGCCGGAGACGTCGTTGACCACGGTGGCGCCGGCTTCCAGGGCGGCGGCGGCCACGCTCGCGCGGCTGGTGTCGATGCTCATGGGCACGCCGCGGTCGGCCAGCGCGCGGATGACCGGCAGGACCCGGGCCGCCTCGGTTTCCGGGTCGACGCGATCGGCGCCGGGCCGGGTCGACTCGCCACCGACGTCGACGAGGTCAGCGCCGTCGCGGCGCATGGCGACACCGTGCGCCACCGCGGCCGCGAGACCACCGTCGGGGTCGGTGGAGAAGTATCGCCCGCCGTCGGAGAACGAGTCGGGCGTGACGTTGAGGACGCCCATCACGACCGGGTCGGGCGACCGCAGCAGATCGGTCACCTGTAGACCGTACCGAACCGGTTTTCGAACCCGTGTGCCACAGCGACCACACCGGTTACGAGGGGCGCAGCCGGGCGGATTCTTCGTAGCTTGTTCGAAGGAGGGCTCCGCCGTACGCTTTGCAATTGCTAATGATTCCGGCGCCAAGACGGAGGAGACAGGCCGAAACCGGGACAAAACACCCGAGGATGAGACACCGTTAGCGGTGAGCGCACAACATCCGGGCCGGCGGACAAGACGTACGACAAAACGTCACCCGAAGGCCTGACAATCACAGTGCCGCGGCTCCGCCGGCCGTCGGCACCGGGGAGGTTTTCCGATGATCGCCACTGAGCTCGTCCAGCAGGCGTGGAGTGCGTCCGCGCACGCCGCGTCGGGCGTGCTCGCCCACGTCATCGCGGGTGAGGCAGACCCGAAGGGCATCAACACAGAAGGCATCGTCACCTTCTTCGCCGGCAAGGTAGCCCCGATTCTCCTTGCGGTGCTTGGCGTGATCTTCATTGGCCGCGCCAGCAAGGGCGAGGTCTCCAAGGTCCTGACCAGCTCCGCCATCGCCATCGTCGGTCTCGCGTTCATCGCGGGCGCGGCGACGTTGTTCTTCGTCGGTGACTACCTGATCAAGCTGATCTTCGAATAGGCCGCGGAGCACGAGATGCGGCTGCGCACCGATGACGACATCTACCGGGCCCGCCTGGTCTACCTGGGCCCGCCGGGATACACGCTTCCGGTCCACCTGCCCTATGCGCAATACGGGCTGTTCATGCTGCTCGTGCCGCTCTACATGTTCATCCACTGGCTGTTCACGTTCAGTGTCGAGCTCTTCCCGGCCTGGGAGATCGCGCTCGCCATCGTGACGACCTCGTTCATCTTCCGCCACGTCGATCCCGACCGTCCGGCGCGCGTGGTCATCCGCACCGCGCTCACCGACTGGCGCCGCACCCGCGAGCCCGCCGTCGAGCAGCGCGACCCGCGTCTGGTCGCAACCAAGATCAGGATCCGCGAGGAGCTGGTATGAGCCGGCACGCAGCGGAACAGAGCGAGGTCCTCGCATGAATCGACCGGTCCCGCCGGAGTCCCGTCCGGCCGACACGCAGTCCGGAGCCGGTGGTCACCGTCCGCGATCAAGCGACTACCCTGCGACGGATCTTGATACCGCTGACCTCGACGAGGAGCGCACGGACACCGAGCTCGTGACCACTCCCGGTCACGGTTCGGTGGCGGTGTTCCAGGCTCCGGGACCGGTGCGCTCCCGGCCGGCCGAGGAGCGCGGCCGCGGTGTGCCGGCCGGGCGTCGGCCAGAGGCCGACATCGACTCACCATTCCTCGACCTGTTCGGCGGTGCCGCGCCACCGGAGAGCACCCCGGTGCAGGGCGGCTCCGCCCAGGGCGGAGCGGCCCAGGGCGCGGGGCCGCAAGGTGCCGTGACGCAGGGCGCGGGACCGCGCGGCGCAGGGCCCCAGGGCAGGGGAAACCAGGCCGCGGCGACCCACGACGCGGGCCTACACGACGCAGGATTCCAGGACGACCCGACCTTCGGCGCCGGGCCGCACGGCGCAGGAGCGCAGTTCGACGCCACCCACGGCGTGGGACCGCAAGGCGCGGGACAGGAGGGCGCGGCGACCCACGGCGCACGACCGCACCGCCCAGGACCGCAGGGCGACGCGACCCACGGCTCAGGACCGCACGGCGCGGGAGCCCAGGGCGCCGCGACCTACGGCGCGGGGCCGCAGGCCGCTGCGGCGCAGGGCGCGGGGCCGCAGGCCGCTGCGGCGCAGGGCGCGGGGCCGCAGGCCGCTGCGACGTATGGCGCTCCCGTGCACGGCGGTGAGGTCGCCGGCGGCCGGCACGCGCTCGCCAACGGCAACGGAGCCGGCCCGAACCCGTCGGCCGCCGAGCCCTACTACGGTGCCGATCCGGCGCTGACCGGCCACCTCGACGGCTTCGAGCCGCCGCACGGGGTCGACGCCGTTCAGCCCCCGCCGCGCCCGACGGGACCGTCGGTCGACCGACAGCGCATCGTCAGCCGGGCCAACCGGGCGCCGAGCGAGAGCGGCCGGGTCGACAACCGCGCCGGGCGGCGGGGCGAGCCCGCGCCGCATGCGGACGCCTATCTCGACCCTGGCAGTGAGCTGCTGCCCGAGCCTCGCCCTGAGCCACGCCGCCGCGGTGAGCCGCCGACCGCCAGTCGGCTCGCGCCACCGCAGCACCCGGCCCGGCCGCGCCGACCCGCCACGGGGCCCGTGCCCGGCGTACCCCCGCTGCCCGCTGGTCCGGAACGTGTCTCGGACGTCGCGCCGCGTTCGGAGCGCGCGCCCGACCGGCCCGGCGCGCGGTTGCCGATCGTGCGCGAGCCGGCGCAGCCGCCGCGCCGTCGGGAGAAGGGTCGCGAGCCGGCGAAGAAGCCGGCCACGGTCAAGCCGCCGCAGATCAAGTTCGGCGACCGCGACCCGAGCATCGGCCTGGCCATCACCGAGATCGCCGGGCACCTGACCTTCACGCCCAACACGGTGACCGCCTGGTACTGGCTGCCCGAGGTGCGCTGGGCGTTCCGGCCCGACGCCGAGCGCGAGGCGCTGCTGTCCGCGATCTCGGAGCAATATGCCGGCCTTGCGGGCTTCCGGCTGCACCTGCGCCGCACCACGCGGCCGTTCCCGGCCGACGAGTGGGCGCGCACCGTCGACGTCCACACGCCCTCGCCGCTGTCCAGCGTGCCGGGCGCGACGTCGTGGTCCGACCACCTGGTCGCGGCGCAACGGCACCTGCTGTCGGTCAACCACGCCGAGGGCCAGACCTACCTCGGCGTGACGTTCGCCCGGCGGTCGCTGGGCAACAGCCTGTCGGAGCGGGTGCTGCGCACCTTCGGCCGCGGTGTCGCCGAGGGCGAGCGCCGCAAGCTGAGCCGCACGGTCGAGCAGTTCGACGAGGTGCTCGGCGCGTTCGGCATGCGCGGCCGGCGGGTCACCCCGCACGAGCTCGAATGGCTGCTCTACCGCTCGGTCGCGCTGTGCATGGCACCGCCGACCGCGCTATCGCCGGTGACCAACGGGGCATGGGAACGCGGTGACCTGCTCGGGCTCACCGAGCAGATCGAGCGCTACCGCACGCCGTACGGCTCGACCGTCAAGCTCGTCAACCGGATGACCGGCGAGGAGCGGCACGTCGCCGTGCTCGCCGTCGGCCGCATGGAGCCGCTGGAGATCCCCGAGCGGCACGAGCCGTGGATGCACTTCCACGAGCGGCTGCCGTGGCCGATGGAGCTGTCGTCCCGGATCGACGTGCTCGGCTCGGGCGACTCGTTCCGCAACCTCGAGCACCGGCTCCGGATGATCCGGTCGCAGCAGCTCGACTACGCCGAGCACGGCATCGACGCCCCGCCGGAGCTCGAGCGGCTGGCCAAGCGCGCGCTCGTCATCGGTGACGAGATGACCACCGGCCTGCCGGTCGAGTCGGCCCGCGCACACGGCTGGCACCGCATCGCGGTCGGCGGCCGCACCCGCGACGAGTGCCTCGAGCGGGCGCGCCGGCTGATCCAGCTCTACTCCCGGGAGCTGCGCATCTCGCTGCAGCACCCGAAGAACCAGGACTGGCTGGCCCGCGAGTTCATCCCGGGCGAGCCGATCGCCAACACCGGCTACATCCGCCGGATGCCGGTCAAGCTGCTGGCCGCCGCGCTGCCGCAGGCGGCATCCACGGTCGGCGACCGGCGCGGCGACCTGATCGGTCGTACCGCTGGGACCTGCCGGCGGCCGGTCTTCCTCGACCTGCATTTCCCGATGGAGGTACGCGAGCGCTCCGGCCTGGCCGTCTTCGTGGCCGAGCCCGGCGGTGGCAAGTCGACGCTGCTCGGCGCACTCGGCTACCTGGCAGCCCGGCGCGGTGTCCAGGTCACCCTGCTCGACCCGTCGGGCCCGCTGGCCCGGCTGTGCGCGATGCCGGAGCTGCGGCCGTTCTCCCGAGTGCTCAACCTGACGGGTTCGGAAGCCGGCACGCTCGCCCCGTACTCCTTGATCCCCACGCCCCTGCGCACGGAGTTCTCGCTGGGCGCGCCGGGCGACCGGGAGTACGAGATCGCGGTCTCGAACTCCCGAGCCGAGCGCCGGATGCTGGTGCAGGACATCTGCCAGATGCTGGTCCCGCCGCAGGTCGCGCGCCAGGCGTCGACGGCGACGCTGTTCCGGCACGCCGTGCGCCAGGTCCCCGCCGAGGAGACCTCGACCCTGGACGACGTGGTCGCGTGCCTGGCCGGCATGGACGACGACGACGGCAAGGAGCTGGCCAACCTGCTGCTGGACACGGCGGAGATGCCCCTGGCGCTGCTGTTCTTCGGCCGCCCACCGGAGCACCTGCTGGGCGCGGACGCCGCGCTGACGGTCATCACGATGGCGGGCCTGCGCCTACCGGACCTGAAGATCGAGCGCGAGTACTGGTCGGCGGAAGAGGCCCTGGCGTTGCCGATGCTGCACACGGCGCACCGCCTGGCCGTCCGCCGCTGCTACGGCGGCTCGATGTCGTCGAGGAAACTGGTAGGCCTGGACGAGGCGCACTTCATGGAAGGCTGGCGCTCAGGCCGTTCTTTCCTGGTGCGCCTGGCCCGAGACTCCCGCAAGTGGAACCTGGCGGCCTTGGTGGCGTCGCAGAACCCGCGGGACATCCTGGGCCTGGACGTCCAGAACCTCGTGTCGACGGTGTTCGTGGGCCGGATCGCGGAAGACCAGGAAATCGCCTCGGAAGCGCTGCGCCTGCTGCGGGTCCCGGTCAACGATGGCTACGAGGCCACCCTCGCCAGCCTGTCGAACGTGGACACCTCATCGGCGTCCCGGCTGGGCTTCCGCGAGTTCGTGATGCGCGACGTAGACGGCCGGGTACAGAAGATCAGGGTCGACGTCTCGTACGTCGAGGGCCTGCTGGACCACCTGGACACCACCCCGGCGGCGGCGGCCACCACGCCGTCCCTCCTGCCGCCGCCCCCTGCAGACCTGGAGGAGTAGATGACTCGCGCGCGAGCACGGGTAGTCTCTCTGGTCCTCACCCTCCTGGTGGCGGCCGCAGCCACCATCAGCTGGCCAGCCCTAGCCGCCACCGCGGCCCCGCCAGCCAAAGCACCCGCTGAGGTCTGCACGGTCGAGGAGTGGGAAGCCAACTTCCGTGCCTGCGTAAGCAAGTTGCCGGATGTCGCTGAGGGCCGCCTGACCTGTCTCAGCGCACCGAACCCAAGCAACCCCGACGCGGGTCTTGCAGGATGGTTCGCGACTCGACCTGAAGGTTCCGCGCGTTCTGGCGTTGTAGGCATATACAGCGACTACGGCTACGCCGGTTATAGCTATTCCACGTACGACATAGAAGGCGGCTGTGCCTCAACCGTCCTGCATCCCGACTACCGTTTCTTGACGACGGTTGCCAACGGCGAGTTTATGATCGCCACTGCTGTCGTAGGCGCTTCCAACGCCGTGCGTGAGCGCGCATGGGATCCAGCGACTATGTGGGGCTGGGCGGACCCCTTGGTGGACCAGGCAACAAAGGCGGTCTATACGAAGGTATTTACCGCCTTTGGGGGCGTCACGCTGGCGATCGTTGGCCTTTACCTCATTTGGCGGTCCCGTCAGTCGGACATGAGCAACGCCATGACCACCACCGGCTGGGCGCTGCTTGTCATGGTCGCTGTTACCGCGCTCGCCGCATGGCCGGTCAAGTCAGCAAACATCGCCGATGACACGTTGGTAAGCGCACTCGGCGTTGTGCACGACGCCGTTGGCCCACGCCCCGATGACGGCCAGTGCCACCTAGGCGATCCCAACGCGTGCAAGGACAACCGGCCACCGGCCGTACGGGCTAGTGACACGGTCACCGAGACCATGCTTTACCGCAACTGGCTTCGGGGTGTTCTCGGATCCGCTGACAGTGTGACAGCTAAGAAGTATGGTCAGGCGCTCTACGACGCTAAGTCGTTCCGCTGGGACGAAGCCGAAAAGCTCCGTCAAAATCCTGGCACTCGGACCCAGATGCTCGCCGAGAAAAACACTCAATGGATGAAGGTCGCCGAGCAGATCAAGACGGAGGACCCCGAGGCATACGAATATCTCCAAGGTAAACGCGACATGGATCGGGTTGGTGCCGGCTTCATCGCACTGCTTGCCGCGTTCCTCTTCGCCCTGTTCGATCTCACCGCGTCACTGCTCGTTCTGCTCGGATTCTTGATCTTCCGCTGGGCGGTCATCGCGGCACCGATCTTGGGCACCGTCGGACTGATGCGCCCAGCGAGCGCCGGCATTCGACGGTTGGCGAACGCCGTAGTCGCAGCGGTCTTCAACATCGCAATCTTTGGCACTGGGGCCGCGATCTACCTGTTCGCCGTCGACTTGATCATGAACACTCCGACGCTGCCTGGTTGGCTCCAGGTAGTCCTCGTGTGGCTTTGCGGCGTCGTGGGCTGGCTGCTGCTTCGGCCGTACCGGCGGATCACTCAACTCGGCGGCAAGGACAGCACCGCAGCGATCACGTCGGCCGGCTCTTGGCATCGGCGATTTTTCCGCGACATGCGTGAGGCCGCGAAACTCGACGTCGTCGAACCCGGTGGCACCTCCGAGCCACACGTTGGAAAGCGCCGTGGAGTCCTTGCCGAAGGGACATCGCTGCGACCGGAAGCTCGGCACGAAGATCCGAGCCACGGTGCACCCAGCAGTGGAGAGCAGAACCGCCCAGAGGAGCGGTCCGACGTCCCGAGCGCGACTCCGCCGAGGACTCCGGCCGTGCGTCCGAACCGCCGGCAGCCCGAACGATGGGTGGAGCCAGACGTTCCACAAACCGCTCCGGCCAGCTACGCGATCTACCGGCCGGAATCCACCAAGGACGCCCCACCCGCGCCGACTTCGCCACGGGTCCGATCCGAGGCGAGGTGAGACGTGCGTCGGGTGTTCCAACTCCTCGGTACCTCGGCGCTGCGGTCACGGCTCGGAGTCGCCGTGGTCTTGGCGATCATCGTCTTCGGTGTCGTCGGCATCGCCCGAGTCGTTTCCGGTCCTGACGGTCGCTCCGCAGGGGTGTTTCCGGCGGTCGACAGTTCGAGCACGGCGACCACCGATCCAGAAGAGGCCGACGATGGCGTTGTCGAACCCCGCCCAGTAACTTCCACCGCAGTGGATCCGGGGCCGAGCCTAAGTCCCGGCGCCCAGGAGCCGGCGGAAATCGCAAAAGCATTCGCAACATCGTGGCTGGACCGCACCGCGAAAGTCGCGGACTGGTACGCGGCGCTGGTTCCGCACACCACTGCGGGCCTCGCCGCCAAGCTCAAAGGAGTGGATCCGGTCGTCGTCCCAGCAGAGCGACTGACCGGCACTCCAACGGTGGTGCCACGCGGCACGGGTCTGGTGGAGGTGTCCTATCCGGTCGATTCCGGAACGCTGCTGCTCCGGGTCGTCGTCGCAGACGGACGGTGGTTGGTGGACGGCGTTGACTGGGATCGCTCATGATGCTGACCGGTGAACTGGACGAGACATCCCGGCGACGTCGCCCGAAGCGGGTAGTTGCCCTGGTCGCGATCACGGCGACATTGGCGTTGCTCTGCTGTGGGGGCGGCACCGCCGCCTTTTTCCTCGACGGCTTGGGCAATGACAGCAACCAAGCACTGTCGTCCTACGGCTGCGGTGCCGCCGGACCGTTGCCGGAGGACGGCGACCTCCCACGAGTGTCCGGCTACAGCCCGACTCAGTTGCGGAACGCGGCCACGATCATCAACGTCGGCGCGGACCTGAAGGTGCCCCCAAAGGGTTGGGTCATCGCGATCGCGACGGCAATGCAGGAATCGTCGCTGAACAATCTGGGTAACCTCGGCTCCCGCAATGACCACGACTCGCTCGGGCTCTTCCAACAGCGCCCGAGTCAGGGCTGGGGCACGCCGGCGCAGGTTCAGGACCCGGTCTACGCCAGCCGGAAGTTCTATCAGAAGCTCGTGAAGGTCCGCGGCTGGGAGCAGATGTCGTTGACCGACGCTGCCCAGGCAGTGCAACGCAGCGCGTTCCCCGACGCCTACGCCAAGCATGAGCCCGATGCGGCAGAGATCGTGAACATGTTGGCTGACGGCGCGGCGCGAGCGGTCGGAGCCAACTCGACGTTGACCTGCGCCGCTATTGGCGACGTGGCGGCGTCTGGTTGGACTGCCCCGGTCAAGGCCGGCGTGGTATCCGGGTTCCGGACCTCATCGCGGCCCAGCCATCAGGGTGTCGACCTTGGCGCGTCGCGGGGTGACGACATCCTCGCCGCAGCGGCAGGCACCGTCATCGTGTCGCGGTGCGACAACGACCAGACACCGCCGTTTCGCTGCGACCGCGACGGTTCGCCATCGACGCCCGGTTGCGGATGGTATGTCGACATCATGCACGCTAGCGAAGTCATGACCCGCTATTGCCATATGCTTTACCGCCCCAAGGTCCGAGTCGGCCAAACAGTGGCCGCTGGCCAACCGATCGGCATCGTCGGCACGAGCGGTCACTCGTCAGGCCCCCACCTACACTTCGAGGTGCACCTGAATGGCGACCGCAGCTCGGCGGGTGCGACTGAACCATCGAAGTGGATGCGGGAAAAGGGCGCGCCGCTAGGCCCCGGTGCATAGCCGCCGGATCTTGGGCGTACGGAGCGGAGACAACTGATGAGCCGCGAGCCGATGCCGGACCCATTCGCCGACCAGCCCGACTGGGCGCCTCGGCCACCTCGGTCAATCGTGCCCACACCAGCGGCAGGCGTCGAGGACCTACGGGGCCGACGTCTGGTAGTCGGGTTCCCCGGCGCAGGTTGGCGTGGCGACCTGCGCGCCGACGACCGGATCGTGCAAGGCAGCCGCACGTACGTCCCGGCGATTCCGGAGCAGGAGTGGTACCGCGCCGAGTCCGAACAAATCGAGGTCTTCGCGCCCCTGGTACCGATCGACCGGGTCTGGGTCGAGACGTTGGGCGCTCCTGGGAAGGCCGGCAGTCATCGGGACGTAGTCTCCCGCCTTGTCTCGCTCGATTTCCCTGCCACCCGCGTAGCTGTGCCAGCAGTCGACGTGGACGCACTCTCTGGCCGACGCGTCGTTCAGGTGGTTGACGGGGTCGAACGCCGAGACCTTCGGGCAGTCACGGAAGTCCACACCAATGCGGATGGCGACATCTGCGTTCGGCTGGCGACCGAACTCGAATGGTATCGCTGGGCATGGAGCGGGCAAGCGCCAAAGACGGTCGAGGTCCCTGTGCACCTGCTTTGGATCGAATAGTTAGCCAAGCAGTTGTGCACCGCAGACCTTCCACCCGCCGCCTTCGTCCACGACCCTGAACTGCCAATCTTGCGTCGACCTTTCGGCGCCGGCGATGGTTCGGGTGAGTTGCGTGGCCACGGTCCGATCGGAACCAACCTCAGTCACCGTGAGCGGGCCCCAGGAAACGTCGATCGTGATTCCAAAGCCTTCTTCGCGACGGTCCACATCGGCCTTGAACGCCCGAATAGGCTCCAACGCGCTGTCGTCCGCGCATTCCAGCGACTCGGCACGAGCATCGTTACGTTGTACGAGAAACTCCCGCAGGTAGTTATCGACCGTCACATCCGGCTCGCCGCGGTCGATGGCGGTGGCTTCGTCGTAGAGGTTGATTCCTACGCCGACCCCGCCCAGGCAGAGCAAGGTCAGGACTCCGCCTACCACCAGCAGGAGGAGGCGCAGCGGGCGGACGCTTCGCTCGCTCGGGGTCGTGCGTGCGGAGGATGCCGGGGCCACGTGTCGAGGTTAGCCGCACGGCACGCGGAGGGGAGCGTGGGACATTCTGCCGCGCTGCTATACCGTCACTCCGGGAGGTGAGCGGTGTGTCCAGGACGCAGGCGCGAGCCTTGGAAGCCGCCGCGTTGCACCGGCGGGCTGCTGCGGTGGTCGATGCCGCCGAAGTCGCTCTTGCCGGTGTGAGGGCGCCTGTCGCTGACGAGCGCGCACAGCATGATCTGGCCGAGCGGCTCCGGGCCGCCGCCGGTGTGCTTACGCCCGGCTGGCTCGGTGGGCAGCTCGACGCGCGGTTCGAAGACACTCCGCTCGGTGGGCCACGGGTGCCGTCCTTCGTGCGGATCGGCACCGCGCAGCCGCTCGACGACGCCCGGTTCCCCGCCATCGTTCCGCTGCTCGGCACCGGTCACCTGACGATCGACGCCGACGCTCGTGATCCTCGCGTCGCCGGGTTGATCAGGGCCACCCTGCTCCGGTTGCTCGCCGCCGCGCCGCCCGGGTCGTTGCTCGTACGCGCGGTCGACGCGGCCGGCGGCGGAATGCTGTTCGCTCCCTTCGCCGCCCTCGCCGACGCCGGGTTGATGCCTCCTCCGGCCACCGATCGCACGGCGCTGCGGGCCGTGCTCGCCGAGGCCGAGCAGTGGGTGCGCCCCGCCCGCCCGACCGCCGTCCGGCACAACCGGCGCGAACGTACCCTCCTCCTTGTCATCGCGAGCTTGCCCGAGCTCACCGAGACCGCCGATCTGACCCGCATCTCCGCCTTGGCGCAGGCCGGGCCGGAGGCCGGGCTGCACCTGATCGTCGCCGGCTGGCCCCCGCCACCGCTGACCCTGGAGACCACCCAGCAGCCGCTGCCGCTGGCCACCCGGATCGCGTTGCGCAACCCCCACGCCCTGGTCAGCGACCCACCGGGCGCCAACTTCGCGACGTCGCCGCACGTCGGCCTCAACGCGCCCGTGTTCCTCGACGACGACCCGCCGCCGCACCTGTTCGAGCGGGTTTGTGCCGAGCTCGGCGCCCGGTTCGCCGCCAGTTCGCGGCTCAACCTGCGTGACCTGCTGCCCGACGAGGAGAGCGAGACCTGGACCGACGAGTCCGCGTCCGGCCTCGCGACCGTGGTCGGGCACGACGGAGACCGGCCGGTGAACCTCCAGTTCAACGACCTGACTCCACACTGGATGATCGGCGGTCGGTCCGGTGCCGGTAAGACCGCGTTCCTGATCAACGTCTTGTACGGCCTGGCCACCCGCTACGGCCCCGACGAGATGACGCTGTACCTGCTCGACTTCAAAGAGGGCATCTCCTTCGCCGAGTTCGTGCCGACCGAGCGCGACCGCACCTGGCTGCCGCACGCCCGCGCCGTCGGTGTCGAGTCCGACCGGGAGTACGGCCTTGCCGTGCTGCGCGAGCTCGACGCCGAGATGGGTCGCCGCTCGGTCGCCTACAAGAGGGCCGGCGTCACCCGGTTCACGGACCTGCGCGAGAGCCAGCCGCTGCCCCGGATCGTCTGCGTCGTCGACGAGTTCCAGGTGCTGCTCGCCGGCGCCGACCGGGCGGCCACCGAGGCGGTCACGCTGCTCGAGTCGCTGGCGCGCAAGGGTCGCTCGTACGGCATCCATCTGGTCCTGGCCAGTCAGACGGTGCTCGGTGTCGAAGCGCTCTACGCCAAGCGCGACTCGATCTTCGGCCAGTTCCCGGTGCGGGTCGCGCTCCCGGGCGGCGGCGACGTGTTGGAGCCGACCAACGACGCGGCCGCCGGCCTCCCGCTCGGCGCCGCGGTAGTCAACACCGCCGGCGGTCTCGGCGGCCCGCGCGGCGCGACCCGCGGGCACGAGCGAGTGATCCGTTTCCCGGACCCGCACGGCGACCGGTCCGCGTTGGTCAAGCTGCGCCACGCCCTGTGGGAACGCCGCAAACCCGATGCCGCACCGCCCAAGGTCTTCGCCGGGTACGCGCATCAGCACCTCAACGACGACCCCACCTTCCGGGCGGCCCTCGCCGGCCGGATCACCCGCCCCGCGGCACTGGTCGGCCGGCACATCGACGTGCCGCTCAGCACGGCGGCGTTCCCGCTCGACACCGCGCCCGGCCGGCACCTCGCGGTGATCGGTCCCAGCGCGGCCGGCGCCGGAGTGCTCGACGCCGCCGCCCGTAGCGTCGCCGCGCACCACGCACCGCGTACCGCCCGATTCGTGATCGCATCTCTGGTCGCCGAAGGCGACGATGTCGCCGCCGAGCTGGCCCGCGACCTCGCCGAGCGGCAGGAGGTCGAGATGGTCACCGCGGCCGAGCTCGCCGGAGCGCTGACCATCGACCGCCCGGGCTACATGGTCGTGTTCGGGATGGACGCGATGGCCGGCGGGGCGTTGCCACCCGACCGGCTGCGCCTCGTGTTGCGCACCGGCCCCGGGCGCGGCGTGCACCTGCTCTCGTGGTGGCGCGGCCTGCGACGGTTCACCGACGAGGTCGGCCCCGCCGCCCGCGAAGACGTCGCCGGTCTGGTGTTCCTCAACGTTCCCGGCGCCGACGTGAGCCTGCTGCTCAACAGGGCGGTCGACTGGCAACCCCGCGACAACCGGGCGCTGCTGCACGACCGGCACACCGACCGCACCTCGGTGATCGTGCCGTTCGCGCGCCCCGAGGCCGACCGATGACCACCGACCAGCCGACCAACGGCACCCCGTACAGCGTGCCGGACCAGCCGGTGCCCACCCCGCTGCCGGCGAACCCGCATCCCAACCCGGTGCCGCAACAGCCGTCCTACGGCCACGCGCAGCGGGCCGACGACACCGACCCGGGCACGGCCTGGTCCGACTACTGCGCCGCCGCCCAACGCCTCGACGCCGTGCGCCGGGGTGCGGCAACCGCGGCCGGCGAGCAGGCCCAGACGACGCGGGCGGCACGGGAGGAGCTCTCCGCGGTCCGGGCCCGGCTGGTGCCGCAACAGGCACGGTTGCGCGAGGCGGGCGTACCCGATGTCGATCTCCACCCGACCCAGGCCGACGCCGAGGCGGCCGGCCGGGCCATCGCCGGCGATCCGGCGGGGGTGTTGACCGCGTTGCACCAGGCCCGATCGACCGCCGACCGGGCCGACGCCGCCCTGCTCGGCGTGCCCGGAGCCGCGCTCGGCGTGACCGGCCCACGCACGCCGGTCACCAGCTGGGTACGCAACATGCTGGTATACGGCCCATTCGCCGGCGCCGTCCTGGTGGTCCAGATCGCGTTGCTGGTCACCGCCCACGGCACGCCGATGACGATCTACGCGCTCGGCTGCGGACTGGCGTTGCCACTGGTCGCGCTCGGGTTCGCGTGGGTCACGATCGGCGCGGCGTTCCCCGCGCCCACCGGCTGCAAGGTCGACCGCACCCTGCCGATCGGCGCCGCGACCTGCTTCGCACCCATCCTGATCACCCTCATCGGCCAGGCCGTCCTGGCCGTCACCTAGGCGGTCCGCATGCCGAACGTCGAAGAGGTCAAGCTCAACGTCGCCGCGTCCGTCGACCAGACCCAACGCGCCCTACAGACCCTGCGCGGGGTGACGGACGCGTTCGACGAGGCGCTGACCAGGCTCCGCTTCACGGCGATCGGCTCCGCCCACCCGTCCATCATGGACGCGATCGCGAACCTCGAGCAGGCCAGGTCACGGCTCGACGAGGCGCAATCGCTCGCCTCGAACGCCCTCACCTCCGCCGACAACTTCCGCAGCATGGTGTAAATCAAGATCGAGATGCGGCTTTCCCGGGCCCGCCGGGGGCGCGACCGTTGCTCCCGCCGGGGACCGGGCCGGGCCCGAGGGGGCCCGTCCCTGCCAGGTCCGCGGGACACAATCCACATGCCACAGCGAGACCGCTGCGGTATGGTCGCCCGGTGACTCGGTTCGTGCTTTCGCCGCCCGCTATTCGCTAACGATCATCGTTAGCTGACCCGGCTCTTGTTTCTTTCCCGAGCCCGGGTCCTTCAGTGGCGCCCGGGCGGCGATGACACGGAGAACTGAGTTGCACTCGAAATCAACCCTGCCCGTCGAGCGGGGAATCCTCTACATCCTCGTAGCGGCCGTGGCCTGGGGCACCGCCGGCGCCGGCGCCGCGATCCTCTACGACACCAGTGGCCTGGGCCCGATCGCGGTCTCGTTCTGGCGCTTTGCCTTCGGCGCGCTATTGCTCGGCGCGGTCCAGTTAGTTGCCCGCCGCCGGAGGCCGACCGCCCGACAACCGCTGCGCCAGGTGGTGATCACCGGCGTGGGCCTGGTCGTCTTCCAGACCGCGTACTTCGCGTCCGTCCAATACGCCGGCCTCGCCATCGCGACCGTGGTGACGCTGGGCTCCGGCCCGATCCTCATCGCCGTCGGCGCCCGTCTCACCAGCGACGAACGCCTGGGGCTGGGCGGCGCCCTGACCGTGGCGCTCGCGCTGCTCGGCCTGCTCCTGCTCGTCGGCGGCGGAGGCGCTACCACCGGTTCGGCGCCGGCACTGGGGCTGGCCTGCGCGGCCGTGTCCGCCACCGGCTACGCGGCCGTCACCCTGCTCAACCGCCGATCCGGTCCGACCAGCGACCCACTGTCCATGACCCTGGGCGGCTTTACGGTCGGCCTGCTCTGCCTGTTCCCGGCGGCCCTGCTCGAGGGCCTGCTACCCACCACGGGCGACGCGGCCCAGACGGTGGCCCTACTCGCCTACCTGGGCGCGGCGCCTTCGGCCCTGGCCTACGCCCTGTTCTTCGCGGGACTGACGGTGGTGCGGGCGACCACCGCCTCGATCCTCGCGTTGGTCGAGCCCTTGGCCGCTGCCATCATCGCGGTCCTCTGGCTGGACGAACGGCTAACGGCATCGGCGACGGCCGGTTCGATCCTGCTGGGCGCGGCGGTGGTCGCGCTGACACTGTCAGAGCGCTGGACGAACCGCGCGGCCACTGAACCAAGCCCAGCGCCAATCCTCAGCACGACCACCTAACGGTGACCTAGGCACTGTTCGCATCTGAGATCGGGGCGAGGCGGAGTCCAGGTGTGCGGCGGCTCTGCCCCGATACCGGGGTCGTGTCCGGGAAAGTGCCGTGTGGGCGGGCGGCCCTGGGCCCGCCGCTTGCCCGGCCCCAGATACGAAAGGCGCCGGCGGGCGCGGAACCTCAACGTCCGCCGGCGCCACCCACGGCCCAACGCCTGCCCCTTCCGCCGCCGGCCAGGTGGCGGTGGTGAGAGTAAAGCCTTCGCGCGCGGCACCGTCGGCGTCGGCGTCGGCGTGAAGAAACGGCCGGAGTCCTACAACCAAAGCGTCGGAAGCGAACTAGGAAGACCCGCCGACCAGAACGCTGAAGCAAAGTGGCAGGGAGAACGCCCAGCCAGGCGCACCGCGGATCCGACTCGGCCATCGCCGTACCAATCGCCCGTCGGCCACACCAAACGTTGGGCCGTAGACAGCCCGCGGCTCGGCCCGACGGGTGCCGACCCGGCAGGACGCGGAAAGTGCCGTGCGTCCGTGCAGTGCCCGCGCATACTGTTCGGACCGTGGTCAGCACTCAGCAGTTGGCGTCTGCCTTTGATGGCGTCGCAGGTTTCTATGACGATGACGGGCGGCACGACGAGATCGCGCGCCGGCTTGTTGCGACCGTTGGTGCTCTTGGCGGGGTCGTGGTTGATGTCGCTTGCGGCACTGGGGCGATCGCGCGGGCGATCGTCGGCCGGGCTGAGTCGATTCTCGCGATCGATGCCTCGCCCGCCATGATCGCTCGCGGGCGGGCCATCGGCCCCGAAGCGGGGATCACTTGGCAGGTGGGTTCGGCGTTGCCGTTGCCCGTCGCCGACGGGAGCGTCGACGTCGTCCTCTGCGCGTCCTCGTTGCATTTTCTCGGACGCGCCGCCCTCGACGACTGGCGGCGCGTCCTTAAGCCCGGCGGGCGGGTCGGCTACACCCTGCCGCTTCGGTCACGGTTCAACCCGAGCGAGCAGTTCGCGAAGCTGCTGGCCACAGACCTGACGCTGCCGGAAACAGTGGAAGAGGCCTACGCGCTCGCCGAGGGCTTCGAGGACGTCACCGTGACGGTCGGGACGGACATCGTGATCACCACGGCGCGCCGCTGAGAGGAAACCCCCGCGGACCTGGCAGCGACGCGAAGCGAGCGGTCCCCGGCGGGAGCAACGGCCGCGCCCACCGCGAACCCGGGAAATCAATTAATGACCAGCGCCACCGCTTCGGACCAACTCTCGACCTGGCAGCGACGCGATGCGAGCGGTCCCCGACCGGAGCAACAGGCCCCGCCCACCGCGAAGCGGGGCGGTCCCCGGCGGGAGCGACGGCCGTGACCGCCGCAGACCCGGGAAATCAATTGATGATCAGGGCCATCGCTTCTGATCGGCTCTTGGCGTCGCTCTGGAAGATGCCCCGGACCGCGGACGTGATTGTTTTTGCCCCGTCCTTCTGGATGCCGCGCATCGCCATGCAGAGGTGTTCGCATTCGAGCACCGCGATCACCCCGCGGGGGTCGAGCTTGTTCATCAGCAGGTCGGCTATCTGGGTGGTGAGCCGCTCCTGGACCTGCGGGCGGCGGGCGTAGATCTCGACGATGCGGGCCAGTTTGGACAGGCCCGTGATCCGGCCGTTCGGGCCCGGGATGTAGCCGATGTGCGCCACGCCCTTGAACGGGAGTAGGTGGTGTTCGCAGACGCTCATGACCTCGATGTCGCGGACCAGCACGAGTTCCTCGTGCGACGCGTCGAAGGTCGTGTTGAGCACCTGGGCCGGGTCGACCCGCAGGCCCGCGAACAGTTCCGCGTAGGCGCGGGCTACCCGTAGCGGGGTTTTCACCAGGCCGTCGCGGTCCGGGTCCTCGCCGATGGCGATCAGGATCTCGCGGACGGCCTTCTCGATGCGGCCGAGGTCGACCGAGTCTTCGACCGGACGGCCGGCGAGCTTGCCGTCTACGAGCCGGGCGGCGAGGTAGTCGAGCTCGACCTCGCCGTCCGACTCGTAGTCGATGCTGCTCAGTGTGCGCCGTCCGAGTTGTTGTTGGGCGAGCCAACCCGGGCCTCGGCCCCGTCGGCCTCCGCCTGGACCTTGAGCGCGTCGCGCTCGGCCGGGGTGAGGACCGGCGGCTCGGTCGACGGGCGACGCTTGCCGAAACCGTTGAAGGGCGCCATCGGCGGCCGCTTGACGACCCGCGCGGCGATCCGCGCCATGTCGGCGGTCGAGATGGTCTCCTTCTCGATCAGCTCCAGCACGAGGCTGTCGAGGACGTCCCGGTATTCCACCAGGATCTCCCAGGCCTCGTCGTGCGCGAGCTCGATCAGCGAGCGCACCTCGCCGTCGATCTCGGCCGCCACCACGTCGGAGTAGTCGCGCTCGTGGCCCATCGTGCGGCCCAGGAACGGCTCGTCGCCGCTGGTGCCGTACTTGACCGCGCCGAGCTTCGACGACATGCCGTACTGCGTGACCATCGCCCGGGCCAGCGACGTGGCCTTCTTGATGTCGTCGCCGGCGCCGGTGGTCGGCTCGTGGAAGACCAGTTCCTCGGCGGCCCGACCGCCCAGCGCGTACGCCAGCGTGTCGATCATTTCGGCCCGGGTCTGGGTGTATTTGTCTTCCGTCGGCAGCACCAGGGTGTGACCCAGCGAGCGCGAACGCGGCAGGATCGTCACCTTGTGCACCGGCGCCGAGTGCGGCAGCGCCCAGGCGACCAGTGCGTGACCGCCCTCGTGATAAGCCGTGATCTTCTTCTCGTGGTCGCTCATCACCCGCGTGCGGCGCTGCGGGCCGGCGACCACCCGGTCGATCGACTCTTCGAGGTTGTCGTTGCTGATCGCCCGGCCGTCGTGGCGGGCGGTGAGCAGCGCGGCCTCGTTGATCACGTTGGCCAGGTCGGCACCGCTGAAGCCAGGGGTACGCCGGGCGACCGCGTCGAGGTCGACGTCAGGCGCGAACGGCTTGCCCTTGGCGTGCACCCGCAGGATCGCCTTGCGGCCGTCCATGTCGGGGGTGTCGACGGCGATCTGCCGGTCGAAGCGGCCGGGACGCAGCAGCGCCGGGTCGAGGATGTCGGGCCGGTTGGTGGCCGCGATCAGGATGACCCCGCCCTTGGTGTCGAAGCCGTCCATCTCGACGAGGAGCTGGTTGAGCGTCTGCTCGCGCTCGTCGTGACCGCCGCCCATGCCGGCGCCGCGGTGGCGGCCGACGGCGTCGATCTCGTCGACGAACACGATCGCCGGAGCGTTGGCCTTGGCCTGCTCGAAGAGGTCGCGGACCCGGCTGGCGCCGACACCGACGAACATCTCGACGAAGTCGGAACCGGAGATCGAGTAGAACGGCACACCGGCCTCACCGGCGACCGCGCGGGCGAGCAGCGTCTTGCCCGTACCCGGCTGGCCGAAGAGCAGCACGCCCTTCGGGATCTTGGCGCCGAGTGCCTGGTACTTGGCCGGGTTCTGGAGGAAGTCCTTGATCTCGCGAAGCTCTTCGACCGCCTCGTCGGCGCCGGCGACGTCCGCGAACGTCGTCTTCGGCGTGTCCTTGGTGATCATCTTCGCCTTGGACTTGCCGAAGTTGAGGACGCGGGAACCGCCGCCCTGCATCTGCGACATGAAGAACAACAGCAGCACCACGAGCAGCACGATCGGCAGCAGGTTGACGAGCAGGCTCAGCAGCACGTTGTCGCCGGAGACCTGCGTGTCGATGTCACCGCTGATCCGGTCGGCGGTCTTCGCGTTCTGGACGTCGTTCCAGATCTCGTCGCCGACCTCGGCCGGGAACTGCGCCTCGATGCGGTTGGTATTGGTGTCGCCGAACTTCTGCGGTTGGGCGAGCGTCATCTGGAGGGTCTGTTCCTTGTCCTGGAACGTGACCTCTTGGATGCTGTTGGCGGGTCCGCTGTTGAGCTGCTGCAGCGCGACGCTGGTGTCCACGCGGTGGAAGCTGGGTCCACCCGTGAACAGCGAGCTGAGCGCGATTGCGCCGGCGATCACAAGGATGATCCAGACCACCGGTCGGCGGAAGAAACGCGTACGTTCCATACTGTTGTCGAGCGGCGAGCCGCCCGCATCCTCCTGATCGACGTTATGACCGTGCCGGACTGGTGTTCCGGGGTGTCGGCCCCCGCCACGACCAGCCCCTATCAGGGACGACCGCGGCCCGCGCCGCCGGGTGCGCCACGGTCATTCGAAGGTACACCCCGAGCGCGAGGCGCAAACCACTGAGCCCCGCGCTAGTCCATACGGTAGCCGGGGATGCTGTAAGTCCGCTGTACGAAGCTGAGGAGATCCTCAAACTCGGGCGTATACCTCTGGCTTGAGGACGCCGACGTAGGGCAGCTCACGGTAGCGCTCGTTGAAGTCGAGCCCGTATCCGACCACGAACTCGCTCGGGATGTCGAACCCGACGTACTTCACCGGCACGTGCACCTTGATCGCGTCCGGCTTGCGGAAGAGCGCGACCACCTCGACGCTGGCGGCGGCCCGCGACTCCAGGTATTTGAGCAGCCAGGAGAGGGTCAGCCCCGAATCGACGATGTCCTCGACGACGATCACGTGGCGGCCGGCGATGTCCCGGTCGAGATCCTTGAGGATCCGGACGACCCCGGAAGAGGTCGTGCCCTGCCCGTACGAGGAGACGGCCATGAACTCGAGTTCGACCGGGGGGCCGTGGCGGCCGAGCTCCCGGGCGAAGTCGGCCACGAACATCACAGCGCCCTTGAGTACGCAGACGAGCATCAGCCCGTCCGTGACGGTCGCGTAGTCGCTGGCCACCTGCTTGGCGAGGGCTCCGGTCTTCTCCCGGATCTCCTCTTCGGTGATGATCACGTGATCGATGTCGGCGTCGTACCAGGTGCCGGAGCCGTCGGTCATGCCCCTAGCCTGCCCCACGCGGGTTACGCCCCGATGGCCGACCCACCAGGAAGAAAGGTGGCCACCCAGGGCAACTGGGTGGCCACTTGTGAATCTTGATTCCTCAGAACCGTCGAGGCTGCCGCCTCGTCGGTTCTTCCGGTCACCCAAGATCAGTAAGTCTGTGGTTCGCGGAAGCCGCCGCGTGATGGCTTCCAGTCGGCCGAGTCGTGGGTGTCAGCTGTGAAGCCGGCAGCCGAAGCGACGGCGAGTACCAGCAGGAAAGCGACAAAAAGGACGAGAAACATGGCGGTATCCCCTTGTTCGATGTGGGCTTTTGAGGACCGCCGGCGCGCACCGGGCTTGACATAGATAAGTCTGCGCCGAGACCGGACATCCAGACAGTGGCAGAGATGCCATAGTCCCTCGAATTTCTGCCACTCTTCCGCTAGCCTGACGAGCATGCTTCGCAACGTCGCGGTGGTCGTCATGGACGGCGTCGCCGCCTTCGAGCTCGGCGTGCTGTGCGAGGTCTTCGGGACCGACCGGACGGCCGACGGCTTCCCCGGCTACCGGTTCCACGTGTGCTCGCCGGATGGTGGCCCGGTGCGCGCCCAGAACGGCTTCACCCTGATGCCCGCCGCCGACCTCAGCCCACTCGAAGACGCCGACCTGGTCGCCGTGCCGGCGCACAAGGACGGCTCGACCGTCCCGCCGGAAGTGCTGGCCGCGCTGCGCCGGGCCGCCGCCCGGGGCGCCCAACTGCTCAGCGTCTGCTCGGGCGCGTTCGTCCTGGGCGAGGCCGGCCTGCTCGACGACCGCGAGTGCACCACGCACTGGCGCTACGCCGACGCGCTGCAGGCCCGCTTCCCGCGCGCCAAGGTCGCCTGCAACAACCTCTACGTCCACGACGGCAACCTGCTGACCAGCGCGGGCACCGCCGCGGGCATCGACGCCTGCCTGCATCTGGTACGCCAGCAGCACGGCTCGGAGATCGCCACGAAGCTGGCCCGGCGGATGGTCGTCCCACCGCACCGCGACGGCGGGCAGGCACAATACATCGAGGCCCCGATCGCGCGTACGCCCGACGCCCCGACCCTCGAACCGCTGCTCACCTGGCTGATCACCAACCTCGACCGGCCGATCACCGTCGACGACCTGGCCGCCCGCGCCCACATGGCGCCCCGCACGTTCGCCCGCCGGTTCCGCGCGGAGACCGGCACGACGCCGCACGACTGGCTGACCGGGCAGCGCGTCCTGCTGGCCCGCCGTCTGCTGGAGGAGACGGAGCTGGCGGTCGAAGCGGTCGCGGGCAAGAGCGGCTTCGGCGACGCGGCGACGTTGCGGCACCACTTCAGCCGGCGGGTCGGCGCGACGCCGCACGCCTACCGGTCGACCTTCCGGAGCTAATGCCTGAACAGCCTCGTGCCGGTCTGGATCAGCGTGATGCCCCGGCGGCCGCTGTCGGCGGCGACCTCGGCGGACCGGATCGAGCCACCGGGTTCGGCGATGTAGCGCACGCCGTGCCGGCCGGCCTCCTCGACGTTGTCGGTGAAGGGCAGCGCGCCGTCGGACACGAACGCGACCTGGTCCAGCTCGCGCAGCCACGCGGTCCGTTCCGGGTCGCTGATCGGCGCCCGGAGCTGCTCCTCGACCAGATCCTGGATCCTGGAGCCGTGGCCGGCAGGGACGTCGGGATGGCGCCGCAGCCACCACGTGTCGACCTTGGCGCCGGCCAGCCGGGTGCAGCCGATCCGCGACTGCTGGCCGGCGCCGATGCCCAGGGTCATCCCGTCCCGCAGGTACGCCACCGAGTTGGACTGGGTGTGCCTGACGACGACGAGACCGAGCAGCAGGTCGTCCACCGCCTCGTCTGGCAGCTCCGGGTCCCGCAGCAGGTCGCGGGTCAGCGGGACGTCGTCGCGCGGCTGGGTGAGGCGCAGTCCGTAGACGTCGCGTGACTCCGTCCGCGGCGGCTCGAACGGGTCGTCGGCTTCGACGACCAGGAAGCGGCCGCCCTTCTTGGCGGAGAGCGTGGCGACGACCCCGGGCTCGTAGCCCGGCGCCACGATGCCGTCCGCGACCACCCGGCTAAGCAGGTCGGCGAGCTCCGCGTCGACGGGCTCCGAGATGGCGACGAAGTCTCCGTAGGAACTCTGCGGATCGCAGTCCCGAGCCCGGGCGTACGCACTGGTCAGTGGTCCGGTCTTGCTCGGGTCCAGCCGGTAGATCCGGGCCATGACGGCATCCAGCGGACCCGCGGTCGCGGCGCCGGCCGGCGAGACGTGCTTGAACGAGGCCGCGGCCGGTCGTCCGAGGGCGGTGGCGGCCTCCCGGACGAGCTGCCAGCCGGCAGCGGCGTCGAGGACGTTGATGTACGACGGGTCGCCGTGCACGAACCGGAACGGCGGACGCACCGGGTCGATCGCGGTGACGGTGGCCGGCCGCTGGTGGGGGTTCATTCCATAACGCACGCTGCTGCCTCCGCTGGCTCCGGAGGCACCCAGGCGGTCGGCGCCACACAAACGTCGGGCCGCTCCCCGGTGGTGATCCACCCTCGCCAGTCGCGGCCCGGTCAGGCTACCGGGTCAATCGGTGACGACGCGCAGGATGCCAGCGACGCGGGCGGCCCGGATTCCGCCGGGTAGGTGCACCGCGCCCTGGCCGTGCCAGGCGGTGACCAGGGCCTCGAGCGCGGTCACGTGCCGGTGCGACAACGCGGCCGGTGAGCAGCCGAGCGACAGCGCCCACGAGTGCAGGGCGCGGGCGCGCAACGCCGGCAGCAGGGCTTCGAGCATCGCGACCGACAGGCCTTCGTCGATCATGGACCGTTCCAGCTCTTCGGCGGCGAGCACGTCGAGCGCCTCGGCGTCCTGGGCCAGCAGGCGTGCGGTGCGGGCCAGGTTGGACACCACGCCGGGGCCCAGCGCGTCGACCAGCGACGGCAGGGCGGAGGCCCGAACCCTTGACCGGGCGTACGACGGATCGAGGTTGTGCGGGTCCTCCCACGGCTCGAGCCCCATCGCGGCGCAGGCCTTGCGGGTCTCGTCGCGGGACATGTCGAGCAGCGGCCGCAGCAGCGCCACGCCCTCGACGTCGCGGCGGTCCGGCATCGCCGCCATGCCGCGGGGGCCGGCGCCGCGGGCCAGCGCGAGCAGCACCGTCTCGGCCTGGTCGTCGCGGGTGTGGCCGAGCAGCACCGAGTTGGCGTCGTGGGCGCGGGCGGTGTCGAGCAACGCGTCGTAGCGGGCCTCGCGGGCGGCCGCCTCGGGCCCGCCGGGCCGGCCGGAGACGTCGACGGAGACCACTATGGACGGGCGCAGGTCGACGGACTCACCCCAGGCGGCGACCGCGCTCGCGCGGCGGTCGGAGCCGTCCTGGAGGCCGTGGTCTATGGTGATCAATCCCGCGCGCAGGCCCATCCGGGGAGCGACGAACGCGGTCGCGGCGGCCAGCGCCAGCGAGTCGGCACCGCCGGAGCAGGCGACCAGCACCAGCGCGTCCTTGCGTATCCCGTGCAGCATGCGGCGGACCGCGACGCGGGTCGCGGCGACCGTTGGCGCGGGACCGACCACGGCTCAGTCCTGTGCCAGCACCGGGCCGGAGCCGCCGCCGGGGCCGTGGACCCGGGCCACCCAGGCGTCCGGATCGCCGAGCTCCTCCAGCCGGGGCAGCGTCAACGGCGAGCTGAAGATCTTGTTGAAGCCGGCCATGCCGACCCGCTCCACGACGCCGTGCACGAACTTGCGGCCCTCGGCGTACTGCCGCATCTTCACGTCGATGCCGAGCAGCTTGCGCATGGCCTTCTCGAGCGGGTTGCCCGCCTCGCGGCGCCGGTTGAACCGGGCGCGGATCTGCTCGACGGTGGGGATGACCTCGGGGCCGACGCCGTCCATCACGAACTCGGCGTGCCCCTCGAGCAGCGTCATCAGGGCGGTCAGCCGGTCGAGCACGGCGCGCTGGCCAGGCGTCTGCACCAGGTCGAGGACGCTGGCGCGGCTGTCGGGCTCGCGTATCGCGTCGGACAGCGTGGCCACCGCGCGCCGGAGCCGGTCGGTGAAGTGCTCGCTGCCCGCCTGCGACGCGTCGACGAAGGACTGCACCTCGCCGAGGAAGTGGGCGCGCATCCAGGGCACCGAGGTGAACTGGGTGCGGTGGGTGACCTCGTGCAGGCAGACCCAGAGGCGGAAGTCGCGCGTGTCGGCGCCGAGCTTGCGCTCGACCTCCACGATGTTCGGGGCAACCAACAACAATTGCCCTGGATCCGACGAAAACACCTCATACTGCCCAAGAACCCGGCCAGAGAGGTACGCCAGAACGCTGCCCGCCTGGACACCGGTCAACCGGGAGCCGATCGCATCGGTGAACGCACCCGGCTCCTTGTCACCGGAGAGCCGGGTGATCAACGGGCTGATCACCTCGCGCAGGCCGGCCACGTTGACGGCGGCCCAGTCGCGGCGGTCGACCACCCGCACCGGAGGATGGGCGACCTGCGAGCGCAGGCCCGTGTAGTCACTGACGTGCCCAGCCGCCTCTTCGGTCAGGCGGCGCAGATCGGCCACCACCTCGGTGGCTTCCTCGTAGGAGGCCCGCGGGCCCGACTTTCCGAGCGCGCCCGCTGTCGCGGCGGCCAGATCCCAGTCCACGAACTGCGCCATCACCCCACGGTACCCGTGCGAGACACCCCCAGCGCTGGTTCCGTCAGCGGCAGCCGCAGCGGGCCAGGGTCGCCGCGATCCGGTCCAGGGCGCCGCGGGTGGTGTCGCTGCTGGCCGTCACCCCGTCGGTGAGCACGGAGAACGCCAGCAGCCGGCCATCGACCGTGGTCACGACGCCGGCCATCGCGTGGTTGCCGGTCAGCGTGCCGGTCTTGGCCCGGACGATGCCCGCGGCGGCCTTGCGGTCGTTCGCCTCGCCGAACCGCTCGCCGAGGGTGCCGGTCCACTGCGCCACCGGCAGGCCGGCGAACATCTCGGTCAGCTCCGGGCGCTTGCCGGACGCGGCGAGCGCGAGCAATGCGGTCTGCAGCTCCGGGGTCAGCCGGTCGGTGCGGGACAGGCCGCTGCCGTCGGCCAGGACCAGGCCGTCGGCCTTCAGCCCCAGCTCACCGACGACCTCGGTCATCGCCGCGCGGGCACCGACGTACGAGGCCGGCTTGCCCTTGGCCAGCGCGACCTGGCGGGCCATCGCCTCGGCGATCACGTTGTCGCTGTCGACCAGCATGTATTCCACCAGCCGGACCATCGGCGGTGACTCCACCCGGGCCAGTTCCGTGCCCGGGTCGATGCTGCCGGTCGGGCTGGTCGGTGCCGCGCTCGGACCGGCGGGCACCGAGCCCTTGGGCGCCGGGGCGGGCGTGCCCGCCACGCCGAGGGCCTTGGCGAAGGCCTTGGCGGCGGCGACGTCGGGCTTGCTGAACCGCTCGGAGTAGCCGTTGTCGAGCTGCTTCGGTGTCGTCCGGGCGCCGTCGATGGTGAGCGCGGTGGACGGCCCGCCGAAGCCGCCGGTCGGGATGTCGGAGTCCCAGCCCGGCTCGTAGACAGGCCCGGAGAACAGCGAGCTGTCGTAGTAGACCTTGGTCGGTGCGGTGCTGCCCAGCGCCTTCTTGGTGGCCGCGGCCAGCTTGTCGAGCCGGGCCGCGCCCGGGTAGAAGGTCTTGCCGCTGGCCGCGAGCGTCGGGTCGCCGCCGCCGACCAGAATCACCTCGCCCGGGTTGGGTCCCGCGACGACCCGGGTCGGGATCCGGTGGGCCGGGCCTCGGGTCGCCAGCACCGCGGCCGCGGTGACCAGCTTCATCGTCGAGGCCGGGACGGTCGGCACGTCGCCCTGGTTGGCGTAGATCACGTTGCCGGTGACCACGTCGCGGACGACCACGCTGGCCCGGCCGCCGAGGTCGTTGTCGGTGACCAGCTTGCCGATGGCGGTGGTCAGGCCGGCCTCGCTCGGGATGGGAGCGGTGCCGTCGAGCGCGCCGAGCACGGGCCCGGGTGCCGGGTCGGGCGGGTCGACGACCGGTGTGGGCCGGGACCCGGCATCGTCACCGAGCCAGGCCGCGACCGGGCCCGGGCGGAGCACGACCAGGCCGGCGGCGAAGACGACCAGCACGAGTACGCCGGTCAACGCGACGAGCATCGCGGCGCGCGGGCGACGGCGCGGCTTCGGTGCCGGAGCGACGGGCGGCGGCTCGTTCGGATGGCGGCCGACCGGTCCTAACGGGATCGGCGGGCCGCTAGGCCCGGGGGAGATCGGCGGGCCGCCCGTACCCGGAAAGCTCGGCGGTTGGTTGGCTGGGACCGGTGGGACGGGTGGGCCGGCCGGCACGGCGGCGCGGGCCCGGGTCGGTCCCGCGGGCGGGAACGGGCCCGGCGGCGGTGCGGGCTGTCCGGGGCCCGAACCGTGTAGGTTGGCTTCCGTCGGCGGGGGCGACTTCCGCACGGAATCGGACGGCGGCGGCGTGGCGCCGGGCACCTGTGCCCGACCGCGCGCGGGGCGCGGTTGTGAATCTTCCCCCACCCGCCCCTCCTCCCGTTCGAAGCCCGGCCTAGGCGACACTACTGGCGTCCGTGCGTATGCAGGGGGCCAACGCGGTCAGCAAGGAGAGCATGAGAATGGATTTCGACGTCACCGTTGAGATTCCCAAGGGGAATCGCAACAAGTATGAGGTCGACCATAAAACCGGCCGCATCCGCCTCGACCGCACGCTCTTCACGTCGACCCAGTATCCGGCCGACTACGGCTTCATCGAGGACACCCTCGGCGAAGACGGCGATCCGCTGGACGCGCTGGTCCTGGTGACCGAACCGACTTTCCCGGGCTGCCTGATCCGCTGCCGGGCCATTGGCATGTTCCGCATGACAGATGAAAAGGGCGGCGACGACAAGGTCCTTTGCGTGCCGTTCGAGGATCCGCGCCAGGAGCACCTGCGCGACATTCACCACGTCGGTGAGTTCGACCGGCTGGAGATCCAGCACTTCTTCGAGGTCTACAAAGACCTGGAGCCCGGCAAGTCCGTCGAGGGCGCGACCTGGGTCGGCCGCACCGAGGCCGAGGCCGAGATCCTGGCCTCGTACCGCCGGGCGGAAGAGGCCAAGGCCGCCGGCACCTACTAGCTAGTCGATCAGTGTCTGGGCCTGTGCGAACAGGCCCAGCACAGCGCAGGCCACCGGGATGACCGCGACCAGCAGGCCGGTGTCCAGCAGGTCGGCGGCGCGGCCCAGGTAGGGACCGGCCGGGCGCCGGGCGTAGCCCACGCCGGCGGCGGTCAGCAGCAGTGCGACGGCCAGGCCGAGCACGCCGGCCAGGACCGTGGCGAGTTGGGCCACCGCGAGCGCCACCGCGGTCAACGCGACGGTGCCCGCCGCCAGCAACGGGACGCGCTGGCGGACGGTGCGGAAGACCCGGGCCCGGAGCAGCAGCGCGACACCACACACGCCGGCCAGGGTCCGACCCCAACCACCACCGGTCGTCGCGAGTACGGCGGCCGCCGCGGCGGCCAGGACGGCGTGGCCGATCAGCAGGCCGCCGAGGAGTTCCTCCGCTCGGGTGACGGCGGTGCGGACCTGGTCGGTGTCGGTGCCGGCGCTGGTCGACCCGGTCACCGGCGGAATCGGCAACCGGGCCAGCCGGATCGCCAGCACTGGCAGGGACCCGACGCCACAGACCAGCACCGCGAGCAGGATCGCGGCGGCGCCCTCGGCGGTCAGGGCGAAGCCGATGCCGGCGGTCGCGGCGCCGAGCAGGCCGGCCAGCACCGCCGCGGCGAAGATCCGGCGGCCGGCGCCGACCCCGATGATGCCGAGCACGCCGTGCAGGGCCAGCGCCGCCGAGCCGAGCAGGAGCTCCGGCGCGCCGATCCAGGTCAGGCCGGGCACCGGACCCACCGCGTCCCCGCCGGCCAGCAGCAGGGCGCCGGCGGCGAACGCGTACGGCAGCGAGTAGGCGCCCAGGGCGATGCCGGCGGGGCGGTGGCCGTAGGCCCGGGCCGCGAGGATGCCCGCGACCGTGAGACCGGCGGCCACACCGAGGGTGGTCAGCATCGCGGCGGCCGAGTCGGGCCCGGCCCGGAGCAGGGCGACGAGCGCGACTCCGAGCGCCACCCCGGCTCCGGCCAGGGTCGCGGTCACCGTCTGCTCCCCGGACCAGGCCGTGCCGTGGCTGCGGGCCCCGTCGGCGATCGCCTCGACCACGTCGTCGAACTCGAGCTCCGGCCAGTCCTGACCGGCGGGGACGAGGTGCAGCAGCTCGCCGTCGCGTACCCCCTGTGCCGCCAGAGTCGCACCGCCCTCGAGCGCCGTGCCGTCCGTGCGGCGCAGGACCCAACCGCCGTGCGCCTCGCCGTCGTCGGCGAGCGCGGCACCCGCGTGCCGCACGATCTCGGACAGCAGATCGGCCAGGGGTACGTCCTGCGGCAGCGCGACGTCGACGCGGCGGTGCGGAGCGTTGACGGTGACCAGGGCGAGGCCGGTGTGCATCGATCATCCTCCATCACGGGGGGAGCCGGGACGAGGGCACGCTATCGGTCTCGTGGGTTATCCACATGACCCCTTTTCGGCCATCCACACCCCGACGCGATTCCCTACGATGAGCGTCGATGTCTACCGTGTTGGTCCGCCGGCCGCCGCGTCGGCCCGCGCCCGCGATCCCCGGCGGCGAGCTGCGTGTCGAGGCCCCGCCGGAGCTGCCGCGGGCGGCGGGCGGGCGCTGGCAACAGCTGATGCTGCTGTTGCCCATGCTCGGCGGCGGCGTCGCGATGGCGATGATGATGGGCCGGGGCGGCGGGGTGTTCTCCTATGTGGTCGGCGGCATGTTCGGCGTCTCGTCGCTCGCGATGCTGGCGACCTCGTGGGGCTACGGTGGCCCGCGCAAGGCCGAGCTCGTCGCGGCCCGCCGCGACTACCTGCGCCACCTGTCGCTGCTGCGGGGGCAGGCCCGGGCCACCGTCACCCGGCAGCGTGCCAGCCTGCGCTATCGGCATCCCGACCCCGCGCGACTCTGGTCCACGGTCGACAGCCATCGGTTGTGGGAGCGGCGCCCGGCCGACAGCGACTTCGCCGTGGTCCGGGTCGGTGTCGGTCCCCAGTCGCTGGCCACCGCTCTCGCCCCGCCGGTCAGCCGGCCACCCGACGACCTGGAGCCGATGACCGCCGGCGCCTTGCGGCGCTTCCTCGACGCGTACTCCGTCGTGCCCGACCTGCCCGTGGCACTGTCGATGCGCGGCTTCGCCCGGGTGCACGTGCGCGGCTCGCCGGCCCTGGTCCGGGCGCTGCTGGCCCAGCTCGTGACGTTCCACGCGCCCGACGACCTCGTGGTCGCCGTCGCCGCCGGCCCCGACCGGCGGGCCGACTGGGAGTGGGTCAAGTGGCTGCCGCACGCCCGGCATCCGACGCGGTCCGACGCGCTGGGCCCGGTGCGGCTGGTCGCCGACACGGTCGCCGGGCTGGAGCGGCTGCTCGACGGGATCTCGGCGCACGCGGTCGTCGTGGTCGACGGCGCCGGGGCCGCGCGGTTCTCCGGCACCGACGGGTTGACCGTGGTTGAGGTCGACGGCACGCCGCCGCGGCTGCCGGACCCGTCGACCGTGGTGCTGACCTGCCGGCCCGACGGCGCACTGGAGACGGCCACGACCGACGGGGTGTCCGTGGTCGGCGTCGCCGACGGGCTCGACCTGGCGTCCGTCACGGCCCTGGCCCGGCAGCTCGCACCGCTGCGGCTGGCCGGCCCCGCCGGCGCCTCGTCGTTGCCGGCCGCTGACGTCGGAGTGCTCGGCATGGCCGCGCCCGACGCCTGGACGGTCGCCGAGTGCTGGGCACCGCGGTCACAACGCGACCAACTCCGCGTGCCGATCGGGGTCGCCGCCGACGGCAGCCCGGTCGAGCTCGACCTCAAGGAGTCGGCGCTCGACGGCATGGGTCCGCACGGCCTGCTGATCGGGGCCACCGGCTCGGGCAAGTCCGAGCTGCTGCGGACGCTGGTCCTCGGGCTGGCGGCCACGCACTCGTCCGAGGACCTCAACCTCGTCCTGGTCGACTTCAAGGGCGGCGCGACGTTCGCGAGCCTCGACCGGCTGCCGCACACGGCCGCCCTGATCACCAACCTGGCCGACGAGCTGCACCTGGTCGACCGGATGGTCGACGCGGTCAACGGCGAGCTGATCCGCCGGCAGGAGCTGCTCCGCCGGGCCGGCAACTACGCGAGCCGGCGCGACTACGAGCAGGCCCGGTCGGCCGGCGCGCCGCTGGCACCGCTGCCGTCGCTGCTGGTCGTCTGTGACGAGTTCTCCGAGCTGCTGTCGGCCAAGCCCGACTTCATCGACCTGTTCGTGCAGATCGGGCGGTTGGGTCGGTCGCTCGGCGTACACCTGCTGCTGGCCTCCCAACGCCTCGAAGAGGGGCGGCTACGCGGCCTCGACACCCACCTGTCCTACCGGATCGGGTTGCGCACGTTCTCGCCGTTCGAGTCGCGGGCCGTGCTCGGCGTGCCGGACGCCTACGAGCTGCCCCGGGCGCCCGGCCACGCCTATCTGAAGGCCGGCACCGATCCGCTGCGGCGCTTCCGGGTCGCGTACGTGTCGGGTCCGGTGCGTCGACCTCTTGGGTTGGTGCCGGTTTCTTCACCGTCGGTGCTGCCGTTCACCGCTACGCCGCTGGCGTCGTCGGCTCCGCCCGTCGGGCCCGCGCCGGGTGGGCCGAGTCTGCTCGACGCGCTGGTCGATCGGATCGCCGGGCAGGGCCCGCCCGCCCACCGGGTGTGGCTGCCGCCGCTGGCCGAGCCGGCGACGTTCGACGAGGTGCTGGGGCCGCCCGTGGTCGTGCCGGGGCGTGGCCTGACGTTCGCCAACCCCGAGCTGCACGGTGCGCTCCAGGTCCCGGTCGCGGTGGTCGACCGCCCGCTCGACCAGCGCCGCGACCTGCTCTGGTTCACGCTCGACGGCGCGGCCGGGCACGTCGCGGTGGTCGGCGCACCGCGCAGCGGCAAGTCCACGGCCCTGTGCACCCTGGTGTTCGGTCTGGCGCTGGCGCACACCCCCGACGAGGCGCGCTTCTACTGCCTCGACTTCGGTGGCGGTTCGCTGGCCCCACTGCAGGACCTGCCGCACGTCGGCGGGGTGGCCGGCCGGCTCGACCCGGCCGCGGTCCGCCGCACGGTCGGCGAGCTGGGCGCGCTGCTCGCGGCCCGGGAGCTTTCGCCGGCGGCCGACGCGCCGCACGTCTTCCTGGTGGTCGACGGCTGGTCGACGGTGCGCACCGAGTTCGACGACCTCGAGCCGGTGATCACCGACCTGGCGGCGCGCGGCCTGGCGTACGGCATCCATGTCCTGGCCTCGGCCAACCGCTGGCTCGACCTGCGCCCGGCGACCCGCGACCTGTTCGCGGCCCGCCTGGAGCTGCGGCTCGGCGACCCGAGCGACTCGTTGATCTCCCGCCAGGCGGCCTTGGACGTGCCAGCCGACTCTCCCGGTCGCGGCATCACCAGCGAGGGGCTGCACCTGCTGACCCTCCGGCCCGCGCTGACCGGCGACATCCCGCTGGCCACGGCGGTGGCGGCCGCGTGGACCGGGCCGTCCGCGCCGCCGGTCCGGCTGCTGCCGCCCTCGGTCCCGTACGCCGAGCTCGATCTGACGGCGACCACCGGCTTGACGCTGCCGATCGGCATCGCCGAGGCCGACCTGGGCCCGGTGGCGGTCGATTTCGCGGCCGACCCGCACTTCGTGCTCTTCGGCGACCAGGAGTGCGGCAAGTCGTCGTTCCTGCGCGCCCTGGCCAGCACCGTCACGCGGCGCTTCACACCGTCGCAGGCCCGCCTGATCGTCGTCGACTACCGCCGCAGCCTGCTCGAAGCGGTGAAGACCGAGCACCTGATCGGGTACGGGACGGCCGCCGGCGACACCGCCGAGCTGATCGAGTCGGTAGCGGGTTACATGCGGCGCCGGCTGCCGCCGCCCGAGGTCACCCCCGCCGCGTTGCGGGCCCGGAGTTGGTGGACCGGCCCGGAGTTGTTCGTGCTGGTCGACGACTACGACCTGGTCGCGGCCTCGCCCGCCAACCCGCTGCTGGCCCTGGTCGAGTTCCTGCCGCAGGCCCGCGACATCGGGTTGCACCTGGTGCTGACCCGGCGCACCGGCGGCGCGGGCCGGGCGCTCTACGACCCGATCGTCCAGCGGCTCCGCGAGCTCGCCACGGCGGGCCTGGTGATGTCCGGCGACGCCGACGAGGGCCCGCTGGTCGGTCCCGTCCGGCCCGGCCCGCTGCCCGCCGGCCGCGGTCGCCTGGTCACCCGCAAGACCGGCGCGCGCCTGGTCCAACTCGCCCACCTGCCGGCACCCTGACCCGGGCGAGCCCACCGAAAGAGGAGCGATCGATGGATCACGCTACGCACACGTCCGAGGTCACGGGGCCCGCACCTCGGCCAATGGCGAACTGGTCGCACATTGTGTGTCCCGAACAGGTGGGACCTCGGGGTAATCTCCCAGCACAGGAACTTCCCGGGGTGAAAAGGCCGTGAGGTGACGAGGCTGACGCACCAACGCCGAAGCGCCGTCCCACGGCTAGGTGGGGCGGCTCTGGTCGCTATGGCGGCGGCCCTGGCTCTGACGACCGCACCGCTGCCGATCCCGCGTGGCCAATTCGGCCCGGTCAGCCACGGTCAGGCGGCCGCCCGCACGCCGATGCTGCCGATCCCGGCCGACTCGGTCCGCGACGAGCAGTGGCAGTTGGGTGAGCTTCGCGCCAAGAACGCCTGGCGCTACTCGACCGGCAGCGGCGTGATCGTCGCGGTGATCGACTCGGGCGTCGACGCCAGCCACGAAGACCTGGCCGGCCAGGTCCTACCGGGCAAAGACCTGGTCAAAGAAGGCGGCGGCGACGGCCACACCGACCCGGTCGGCCACGGCACCACGGTCGCCGGCCTGATCGCCGGCCGCTCAGACGACGACAACGGCGTCATGGGCCTGGCCCCCAACTCCAAGATCCTCCCGATCCGCGTCCTCGATGCCGACAACCGCTACAGCGACGCGATGATCGTGGCCCGAGCGGTCCGCCTGGCCGTCGACAGCGGCGCCAAGGTGATCAACCTGTCCCTCGGCGGCGCCGGCACCAGCCCTGCGCTGGCCGCGGCCCTCGACTACGCCTTCGCCCGCGACGTGGTCGTCGTCGCCTGCACCGGCAACGTGCTGCCGGAAGCGACCACCAACGTCTGGTACCCGGCCCGCGAGCCCGGCGTGATCGCCGTCGCCGGCCTGGAGAAGGAAACCGACGTCCTCTGGACGGGCTCGATCACGGGCGACGCGACGGTGCTGACCGCACCCGCGACCGACCTGGTCGGTGCGAAAACAGGAGGATTCTGGCGGGTCCGCGGCACCAGCTTCGCGGCCCCCCTGGTGTCGGCGGCGGCGGCCCTGGTCCGCTCCCGCTGGCCGGCGATGCCGGCCGGAGAGGTGGTCAACCGCCTGATCAGCACCGCCGACGACCTGGGCGCCCCAGGCCGCGACAGCACCTACGGCTTCGGCCGCGTCGACCCGCTGGCCGCCCTGACCGCCCAACTGCCAACGGTCGCCCGCAACCCCCTCGACGACGACAAGTCTCCTGGCGTGGCCGGCTTCGGCCGAGCGCCGGGCCAGGGCACCGACACGGTCACCGGCGGCGGCGCCAACGAAGCCGACACGAGCGCGGGAGCGTCCGGGGCGTCGGGCGCGGCCGCGCAACGCTCCGCGACCCCGACCGACCCGACCAGCCCGCTCGGCTGGCGAATAGCCGCAGCGATCTCCCTGCTGATCCTGGCCGCCGGCGTCGTCTTTGTCGTCCTGTTCGCCCGGCATCCGGCGATGGCTCTGCTAGCCAGCCGCTCGAGCCGGTGGGCACGCTCCCGAACACGAGAGCCAAAACACGGCCGCTAACGCCCCGATGTTCCGCCGGCGCCACCCAACGACGATCACCGCGCCAGCGGCATCCTCAAATCCTGGTGACCCTTGACCATCCGAGCGATCGCGGGCGCGGCGTAGGGGTTAAGGGCGGCCACCGACCCGATTCGCCGCCAGAAGCCGCGCGCGCGGGATCGCGGTGGTGGCGCGGGACTGAGGGCGGCCTCCACGGGCCAGGCCGCATCGGAACCGCCCACAGGCCGAGCCGGAATTCGCCACCAGAAACCGCCCGCCCGGGATCGCGGCCGTGGCGCCGGACTGAGGGCAGCCTCCACGGGCCACGCCGCGCCGGAACCGCCCACAGGCCGAGCCGGAATTCGCCACCAGAAACCGCCCGCCCGGGATCGCGGCCGTGGCGCCGGACTGAGGGCAGCCTCCACGGGCCACGCCGCGCCGGAACCGCCCACAGGCCGAGCCGGAATTCTTCCCCAGAAACCGGCCGGCCGGGATCGCGGCCGTGGCGCCGGACTGAGGGCAGCCTCCACGGGCTCGGCCGCGCCGGAACCGCCCACAGCCCGACCCGGAATTCGAACGGCGACCAAAGCCGGCCCGGAATCACCCGGGGCTCAGCCCAAAGCCGCGACCAAAGCCGGCCGGAACCCACAGCAACCCACAGGCCCAGCCCAAGACCCAGAGCCGCAACCAAAGCTGGCCCGGAACCGACAGCCCGCCCACGGACCCGGCCCAGGACTCAGAGGCCAACCAGAGCCGGCCCGCCACCTGCGGCCGCTCGCTCGGGATCCGGGGCGCGTCCGTCCCCGCGCGGGTTCGGGTGTGCTACGCGGCGGCCCGGAGCGTTCGGCTGTCACGGATGGTGCCTACGACCCAGGACGTCCGCGTGTGGGTGACAGGGTCCGGGCTCCGGCCACCCGGGCTGAGCATCGCCGATCGCTCGACCGGCCCGTCGCGGTCAGACGCACTCGCCGGTTGCGGTGGCCTTCGTGCGCTGGATGCCGGCGGTGGCCACCCGCGACGCCTCGTCGGCGGTCACCGCGAACCCGGTGTTCCGGTCGTCCGCAGCGGCGGCGAAGATCACGCCGAGGACGGTGCCGTCCGGGGTGACCAGGGGGCCGCCGGAGTTGCCGCTGCGTACCAGTGCCCGGATCGTGTAGATCTCCCGGGTCACCTCGCCCGACTCGTAGATGTCAGGGCCGGTGATGTCGCCGACGTCCCGGATGCGGGCCGACTGGGCGTTGTAGGGCCCGTCCAGTGGGAAACCCAGCACGATCGCGTCGGCCTCGGCCTTGGCCAGGTTGCGGGCGAACGGCATCACCGGGGCGTCGAGGTCGGGCACGTAGATGACGGCCAGATCCCGCTTGGGGTCGTAGACGACCACCCGGCCGCTCTCCCGGTCACCGTCGACCTCGATCGACACCCGGTCGGTCCCGGCCACCACGTGGGCGTTGGTCATCACGCGCTGCGGCGCGTACACGAAGCCGGATCCCTCGATGCGGCGGCCGCAACTCTGCGCGGACCCGAGCACCTTGACCACCGACTTCTTCGAGTTGATGACGACCTGGGAGTTGGCCAACGCCGGGTCGGGCGCCGCCACCTCGCGGGCGCGGGTAGCGGTCAGCCCACCGAACACGTCCGGGAACCCGCGCGTATCGACGGTGTCCCGCAGCGACTCGGACAGGGCCTGGGCCTGCTCCGGCAGGACCTTGTCGACACCGTCGAGCAGAGCGCTGTTGCGTACGGAACTCGCCAGCCAAGGCACCGACGACGACCCGAGCGGAACCGCCACCAACCAGGCGACGATCAGCACGGCCAACGTCGAGACAACCGCCCCACCGGCATCGTCGACCCGGCGGCCGGCATGGCTCGTGATCGCGTGCCGCAGACGGGCACCGACCCAGCCGGTGAGGGCCTGCCCGAGCACCGCAAGCCCAAAGATCGCCACCAAAGAAATGACGACGCGAATCGCGCCGTCATCGAAGCGTTGGGCCACCAGCGGCCCGACCTGAAGGCCGATCAGCGCACCGCCGAAGAACCCGCAGAAGGACAGGGCACCGATCACAAACCCCTGCCGGTAGCCACTGACGGCGAACACAACCATCAGCAGAACCAACACAAGGTCGACGGCGGACACCCTGACAGGGTACGGGCGTCCGGCCACCCACGCCCCCGCCCTGCGCGACTCGGCGCCCCCATCGGTGGTCTCGACACCGTCGAAGAGGGACACAGCCCCCAAGACAGATAAGTCGGACCTGCTCTCGTTTAGACCTGATCATCCGATGGCCCGGCCCGTCAGAGCCTGGGCCGCGGGGGGGGCGAAGCTCGAGGCAGGTTCCAGGAGCAAGCCGGCCGCCAGGCAAAGCCATAGCACAAAAGTCAGGCGCACAACGTAGCTGTGGCCGTAACGCCGGCGGCGGCCATTAGGCTTCGCGCAGGCGGTGATCCGGTCGGTGGCGTCGGCCGGGTCGTAGACGGGCAGGCCAGCAACGCTGCCAGGCCCGGCGCAGCCCCAAGGCCCGGCGCAGCCCCAAGGCCCGGCGCAGCCCCAAGGCCCGGCGCAGCCCCAAGGCCCGGCGCAGCCCCAAGGCC
>NZ_FZPH01000039.1 GCF_900188485.1 Asanoa hainanensis | reverse complement strand
GGTGTGTGTTTGTTCTTTGAGAACTCAACAGGGTGTTTGATAAGCCAGTGCCAATTGTGTTTGATTTTGGCATCCGTTAATTATGGTTGCCAGGTCGCTTTTTAACAAAGGTTTTTGTTGGAGAGTTTGATCCTGGCTCAGGACGAACGCTGGCGGCGTGCTTAACACATGCAAGTCGAGCGGAAAGGCCCTTCGGGGTACTCGAGCGGCGAACGGGTGAGTAACACGTGAGTAACCTGCCCTGGACTTTGGGATAACCCTCGGAAACGGGGGCTAATACCGGATACCTCCTTCTGGCCGCATGGTTGGTTGGGGAAAGTTTTTCGGTCTGGGATGGGCTCGCGGCCTATCAGCTTGTTGGTGGGGTGATGGCCTACCAAGGCGACGACGGGTAGCCGGCCTGAGAGGGCGACCGGCCACACTGGGACTGAGACACGGCCCAGACTCCTACGGGAGGCAGCAGTGGGGAATATTGCACAATGGGCGGAAGCCTGATGCAGCGACGCCGCGTGAGGGATGACGGCCTTCGGGTTGTAAACCTCTTTCAGCAGGGACGAAGCGCAAGTGACGGTACCTGCAGAAGAAGCGCCGGCCAACTACGTGCCAGCAGCCGCGGTAAGACGTAGGGCGCGAGCGTTGTCCGGATTTATTGGGCGTAAAGAGCTCGTAGGCGGCTTGTCGCGTCGGCTGTGAAATCCCGTGGCTCAACTGCGGGCTTGCAGCCGATACGGGCAGGCTAGAGTTCGGTAGGGGAGACTGGAATTCCTGGTGTAGCGGTGAAATGCGCAGATATCAGGAGGAACACCGGTGGCGAAGGCGGGTCTCTGGGCCGATACTGACGCTGAGGAGCGAAAGCGTGGGGAGCGAACAGGATTAGATACCCTGGTAGTCCACGCTGTAAACGTTGGGCGCTAGGTGTGGGGGGCCTCTCCGGTCCTCTGTGCCGCAGCTAACGCATTAAGCGCCCCGCCTGGGGAGTACGGCCGCAAGGCTAAAACTCAAAGGAATTGACGGGGGCCCGCACAAGCGGCGGAGCATGCGGATTAATTCGATGCAACGCGAAGAACCTTACCTGGGTTTGACATCACCGCAAAACTTCCAGAGATGGGAGGTCCTTCGGGGGCGGTGACAGGTGGTGCATGGCTGTCGTCAGCTCGTGTCGTGAGATGTTGGGTTAAGTCCCGCAACGAGCGCAACCCTCGTTCGATGTTGCCAGCGGGTTATGCCGGGGACTCATCGAAGACTGCCGGGGTCAACTCGGAGGAAGGTGGGGATGACGTCAAGTCATCATGCCCCTTATGTCCAGGGCTTCACGCATGCTACAATGGCCGGTACAATGGGCTGCGATACCGTGAGGTGGAGCGAATCCCAAAAAGCCGGTCTCAGTTCGGATCGGGGTCTGCAACTCGACCCCGTGAAGTCGGAGTCGCTAGTAATCGCAGATCAGCAACGCTGCGGTGAATACGTTCCCGGGCCTTGTACACACCGCCCGTCACGTCACGAAAGTCGGCAACACCCGAAGCCGGTGGCCCAACCCTTGTGGAGGGAGCCGTCGAAGGTGGGGCTGGCGATTGGGACGAAGTCGTAACAAGGTAGCCGTACCGGAAGGTGCGGCTGGATCACCTCCTTTCTAAGGAGCACCTCCTGGCGAAAGCCGGGTAGGAGCCCGCCGCCTCCGAATGTGGGGTGGGGGTGCTCAATGGCGGAGACACTGGCTTAGCTTTCTCTGGCAACGGCCACATTTGCTCTAGTACACACGCTTGCGTGAAGGAACGAGCTCGATGGTGCGGCTGGAGAAGCACTAAACACCCTGTTGGGTCCTGAAAGAACAAGCGCTGAGCTTGTCTTTCGGATCGAAGCTGCCAGGCATGGCCTGGCCCGCTCATACCGCCGGCGCTGAGGCGCTGGGTCTGGTGGTGGGTCTGTGGGTTGTGGGTTGGTTGTTTGTTGAGAATTGCACAGTGGACGCGAGCATCTTTGTGGTCAAGTTGTCAAGGGCGAACGGTGGATGCCTTGGCACCAGGAGCCGATGAAGGACGTGGGAGGCCGCGATAGGCCTGGGGGAGCTGTCAACCTAGCTGTGATCCCAGGGTGTCCGAATGGGGTAACCCGGCACCAGTTATGTGGTGTCACCCGCACCTGAATTCATAGGGTGTGTGGAGGGAACGCGGGGAAGTGAAACATCTCAGTACCCGTAGGAAGAGAAAACAATAGTGATTCCGTGAGTAGTGGCGAGCGAAAGCGGATTGAGCCTAAACCGGTTGCGTGTGATACCTGTCAGGGGTTGCGTGGTCGGGGTTGTGGGACATCGCGGACTGGGCTGACAACCAGTCGAGGAGTTACAAAGCCAGTTGTTAGTCGAATGGTCTGGAAAGGCCGACCGTAGACGGTGATAGTCCGGTAGGTGAAAGCGACTGGTCTTCTGTGGTTGTTCCCGAGTAGCGGCGGACCCCTGTAATCTGCCGTGAATCTGCCAGGACCACCTGGTAAGGCTGAATACTTCCTGGTGACCGATAGCGGACGAGTACCGTGAGGGAATGGTGAAAAGTACCCCGGGAGGGGAGTGAAATAGTACCTGAAACCGTTCGCCTACAATCCGTCGGAGCCTTGAGGGGTGACGGCGTGCCTTTTGAAGAATGAGCCTGCGAGTTAGTGGCACGTGGCGAGGTTAACCCGTGTGGGGGAGCCGTAGCGAAAGCGAGTCCGAATAGGGCGTTGAGTCGCGTGTTCTAGACCCGAAGCGGAGTGATCTAGCCATGGGCAGGCTGAAGCGCGGGTAAGACCGCGTGGAGGGCCGAACCCACCAACGTTGAAAAGTTGGGGGATGACCTGTGGTTAGGGGTGAAAGGCCAATCAAACTCCGTGATAGCTGGTTCTCCCCGAAATGCATTTAGGTGCAGCGTCGCGTGTTTCTTGCCGGAGGTAGAGCACTGGATGGTCTAGGGGGCCTACAAGCTTACCGAAATCAGCCAAACTCCGAATGCCGGTAAGTGAGAGCGCGGCAGTGAGACTGCGGGGGATAAGCTTCGTAGTCGAGAGGGAAACAGCCCAGATCACCAGCTAAGGCCCCTAAGCGTGTGCTAAGTGGAAAAGGATGTGGGGTCGCTTAGACAACCAGGAGGTTGGCTTAGAAGCAGCCACCCTTTAAAGAGTGCGTAATAGCTCACTGGTCAAGTGGTTCCGCGCCGACAATGTAGCGGGGCTCAAGTACACCGCCGAAGCTGTGGCATTCACATATTAACCAGGTTGTCGTTTTCGGACGATGATCCAGGTGTGTGGATGGGTAGGGGAGCGTCGTGCCGCGGGTGAAGCAGCCGAGTGATCGAGTTGTGGACGCGGTACGAGTGAGAATGCAGGCATGAGTAGCGCAAGAAGGGTGAGAAACCCTTCCGCCGGATGACCAAGGGTTCCAGGGCCAGGCTAATCCGCCCTGGGTGAGTCGGGACCTAAGGCGAGGCCGAGAGGCGTAGTCGATGGACAACGGGTTGATATTCCCGTACCCGCGAAAGAGCGTCCCTGATGAACCTCACTGTGCTAACCACCCAAACCGCCGGCGGCCTTCGGGTCAATGGTGGGGAGCGTGGGAACCTGGTGGGTAGTAGTCAAGCGATGGGGTGACGCAGGAAGGTAGCTGATCCCGGCCGGTGGTTGTGCCGGGGTAAGCGTGTAGCCCGCACCATAGGCAAATCCGTGGTGCATGGAGGGTGAGACGTGATGCCGAGCCGATTCAGGTGAAGTCAGTGATCCTATGCTGCCGAGAAAAGCCTCTAGCGAGTTCTTAGCGGCCCGTACCCCAAACCGACACAGGTGGTCAGGTAGAGAATACCAAGGCGACGGGCGAACTGTGGTTAAGGAACTCGGCAAATTACCCCCGTAACTTCGGGAGAAGGGGGGCCGGACACGTGAAGCAACACGCTTGTGGAGCGTGGTATGGCCGCAGAGACCAGGGGGAAGCGACTGTTTACTAAAAACACAGGTCCATGCGAAGAAGTAATTCGATGTATATGGACTGACGCCTGCCCGGTGCTGGAACGTTAAGGGGACCTGTTAGCTCTTCGGGGCGAAGCGGAGAACTTAAGCGCCAGTAAACGGCGGTGGTAACTATAACCATCCTAAGGTAGCGAAATTCCTTGTCGGGTAAGTTCCGACCTGCACGAATGGCGTAACGACTTCCCTACTGTCTCAACCACAGGCCCGGCGAAATTGCATTACGAGTAAAGATGCTCGTTACGCGCGGCAGGACGGAAAGACCCCGGGACCTTTACTATAGCTTGACATTGGTATCTGAGTTAGCTTGTGTAGGATAGGTGGGAGCCGGTGAAGCTCGTACGCCAGTACGGGTGGAGGCAATCTTGAAATACCACTCTGGTTGATTCGGGTATCTAACTTCGGACCGTTATCCGGTTCAGGGACAGTGTCTGGTGGGTAGTTTAACTGGGGCGGTTGCCTCCTAAAGAGTAACGGAGGCGCCCAAAGGTTCCCTCAGCCTGGTTGGCAATCAGGTGTTGAGTGTAAGTGCACAAGGGAGCTTGACTGTGAGACTGACAGGTCGAGCAGGGACGAAAGTCGGGACTAGTGATCCGGCACCGGCATGTGGAAGCGGTGTCGCTCAACGGATAAAAGGTACCCCGGGGATAACAGGCTGATCTTCCCCAAGAGTCCATATCGACGGGATGGTTTGGCACCTCGATGTCGGCTCGTCGCATCCTGGGGCTGTAGCAGGTCCCAAGGGTTGGGCTGTTCGCCCATTAAAGCGGTACGCGAGCTGGGTTTAGAACGTCGTGAGACAGTTCGGTCCCTATCCGCCGTGCGCGTAGGATACTTGAGAAGGGCTGTCCCTAGTACGAGAGGACCGGGACGGACGAACCTCTGGTGTGCCAGTTGTCCCGCCAGGGGCACGGCTGGTTAGCTACGTTCGGAAGGGATAACCGCTGAAAGCATCTAAGCGGGAAGCTCGCTTCAAGATGAGGTATCCCACCCACACTTGTGTGGGGTAAGGCCCCCAGCTAGACCACTGGGTTGATAGGCAGGAAATGTAAGCCCGGTAACGGGTTCAGTTGACCTGTACTAATAGGCCGAGGACTTGACCTACAAAGCTGCTACGCGTCCACTGTGCAACTCCCG
>NZ_FZPH01000018.1 GCF_900188485.1 Asanoa hainanensis | reverse complement strand
TCACCGCTCGCGCCGCGCCGCCGTCATCAGTCACACTCAACCCAAGCTCCTCCGCTGCTCAACCCAGTGGGGAAGCACCTGGTGGTTCGGGACATCACTGCCGGACGCTCATTGACGGGCGCTCAACGGCGCAGTAGCCCTGTTGCCAGTCGGGATGTCCCGGACCGCCAGACCCCGCGGAAACTCCCGCAGGCCCTCAAACCGGGGGCTGCAACGGTTGGCGATGATCTAACGGCCCAGGTGCTACCCGGCCATCCAACAACCAGGCAGCACCAGGATCACCCAATGAGCAACGGTCGCGCCCCCGACGAATCCGGGACCGCGGCTTTTGCTCCCTTAGCGGGCGATCTCGGTGACCCTCGACTCGCGCACGACCGTGACCCTGATCTGGCCTGGGTAGGTGAGCTCTTCCTCGATTTGCTTGGCGACGTCGCGGGCGAGGACGGCGGCGCCGATGTCGTCGATGTCGTCGGGCTTGACCATGACGCGGATCTCGCGGCCCGCCTGCATCGCGAAGACCTTTTCGACGCCGGTCTTGCCGCCCGCGATCTCTTCGATGCGCTCGAGGCGCTTGACGTAGGCCTCCAGGCTTTCGCGGCGCGCGCCCGGGCGGCCTCCGGAGCAGGCATCCGACGCCTGGGTGAGCACCGCTTCGATGGTCTGGGGCTGGACCTCGTTGTGGTGTGCCTCGATGGCGTGCACGACCTCGTCTGACTCGCCGTACTTGCGGGCCAGGTCGGCGCCGATCAGGGCGTGGCTGCCTTCGACCTCGTGGGTGAGGGCCTTGCCGATGTCGTGCAGGAAGGCGCCGCGCTTGATCAGGGGTGCGTCGAGGCGCAGCTCGGCGGCCATGATGCCGGCGATGTGGGCGGTTTCGACCAGGTGCTTGAGGACGTTCTGGCCGTAGCTGGTGCGGTACCGCAGCCGGCCCAGCAGCGTGATCAGCTCCGGGTGGATCTCGGTGATGCCGACCTCGACGAGGGCGTCCTCGGCGGCCCGTTGGCAGAGGCGTTCGACCTCCTGCTTGGCGGACTCGAAGACCTCCTCGATGCGGTGCGGGTGGATCCGGCCGTCGAGGACCAGCTTCTCCAGGGTGAGCCGGCCGATCTCGCGACGGACCGGGTCGAAGCACGACAGGAGTACGGCCTCGGGTGTGTCGTCGATGATCAGGTTGACGCCGGTGACCGACTCGAAGGCGCGGATGTTGCGGCCCTCGCGACCGATGATCCGGCCCTTCATCTCGTCGCCCGGCAGGTGCAGCACGCTGACGACGCTCTCGGCGGTCTGCTCGCTGGCCACCCGCTGGATCGCCTCGACCACGATGTGCCGGGCGCGCTGCTCGCCGGTCGAGCGGGCGTCGGCCTCGATGTCGCGGACCAGGATCGCCGCCTCGCGCTTGGCCTGCACCTCGATCGACTCGATGAGCTCGGTGCGCGCGGACTCGGCGGTCAGGTTGGCGACCCGCTCCAGCTCCTTGCGGCGCTGCTCCTCGGCCTCGGCGATGCCGGCTTCGCGGGCGGTCAGCCCTTGGTCGCGTGCGGCCAACTCGGCGGTGGCGGCGGTGAGCCTTCGTTCGCGTTCCGTGAGCCGCTCGACCTCTTCGCTGTGCAGCCGCTCGCGCTCGTCCATCCGCGCGGCGCGGCGCTCGACGTCGGCGGCGTGCTCCTTGGTGGTGGCGGCGAGCATGGCGGCCTCGCGCTCGCCGCTGCGGCGAGCGGCGGCGCGTAGCTGTTCCGCTTCCTGCTCGGCCTGCTTGTGCGCGCGCTCGAGCACGGAGTCGGCTTCGGCGCGGGCGGTGTCGAGTACCCGGCGCGCCTCGGCCCGGGCGGACGACGCTTCCGCCTTGGCGGCGGCGGCCTCGGTGCGCGCGGCGGCGGCAGCGGACTTCGCGGTGTCGACGGTGGTGCTGACCTCTTCGGCCTTGGTGCGGAGCGTCGCCAACGACTGCTCGTGCCGCTCGCGCTCGGCGGTGTAGCTGGGGTCCTCGGGCTTGGGCCCGACGGGTTGGGCGTTGAGCCGGCGCAGTGCGCGGGCGCCCAGCACGAGACCGACCAGGACGGCGGCGGCGAGAAGAACGACCGCGGAGAGGAGTACGACGTCGAGTGAGCTCATGCCGCCGCCCCCCTTCGGGCGGCGGAGCAAGAGCCCAGGGAGCTGAGCCGCCTGCGCTCGCTTCGCTCGCTCATGCTGCGACGTCCCTACCGCGGCATCGCCGGTGTCGCCCGGTCATGACGCCTCCATTCACCGGTCCGGCGCAAGGGAGGGGGTATCCCTCCCGCTCTCACGCGCGGCTGTACGGACGCCCGACCGAGGCGGCTGTGGCCGTGTCGAGCCGACCGACGGTGCGCCTCTGCGCCGCCGGTTGGCCGGTGCTGCTATCACCTCGTCACCGGACCGGCCTGTCCGAAAACGGGGTATGTGGCCGTGTAGCTGGCCAAAAGTGATGCCGTCTTGTTACGCGATCTATGTTGTGCGCTTAGCCTGCGATGGTCGGGCTATCCAATCTGTAACGCGAGGCTAGGTCGCGAGGGGCCGTTCGGTCAAGGACTCATGATCCGGCTGGGCGAGGGACATAGGGCACGGATGCGCTCACCACCTGCTCAACACGCTTCGAACCATTACTAAAGTTGCCAACAGCATCCACGTGGCGTGTCGGTAATCGCGCGGTCGCGCAACGTGGATACCCGATGGTGCCACAGCGACGGTCCACAGTCACCGTTGAGGTCGGTCGTTAGCGTGCCACTGGTGGCCATACCGGATTTCGTCGTCGCGTTGCGTGCGGTGGTGGGTCGCGCACCGTTGCCGCTCGTGGGTGTCATCGCGGTCGTGTTGGACGGGCGTGGGCGGGTGCTCCTGGTGCGTCGCTCGGACACCGGGGAGTGGGCGCTGACGACGGGTTGCCTGGAGCCGGGGGAACAACCGGCTGCCGGGGCGGTCCGCGAGGTACGCGAGGAGGCCGCGGTCAACGTGGTCGTCGAGCGGTTGCTGTCCGTGGAGGCGCTGGACCTGTCGGTGGGGCCGAACGGGGACCAGGTTTGGTGGTACGCCGTTGGGGTGCGCTGCCGGCTTGCGTCGGGGGAAGCCCGGGTTAACGACGACGAGTCGGTGGCGGTTGGCTGGTTCGATCCCGCTGATGTGCCTCCGCTGCCGGCACATCAGGCACGGTGTCTGGAGTTGGCGTTGACTCCCGACGCGGAGGCATGGCTCGCGGTGTGACGCCCAAGGCACGGCCCGCAGTGTGGCGTCGAGGCACGGCCCGCGGTGTCAGACGGGAGCCGTGGCTGGCGGCGCGACGCAGAAGCTAGCTTGCGGCGCGACACGGAGGCACCGCTCGCGGTTTGACGCGGAGACATAGCTCGCGGCCCGACGCAGATGCGCATAGCTCGCGGAGCTGCGCGGAGGCATGGCTCGGGGTTTGCCGCGCCCGGCCTCCCCCGCACCGCGGCCCGGAAGAGCAGCCCTCTGGCGAGGTGTCCCGGAGGTTGGGTTCGGGTGGTGAGTCCGCATCTGATTGATGGCCAGGAACCGCGCCTCGGTCGTGATGCAGACGAGTGCCGCAGCGGTGGAGCCTGTCGTCGTGAACAAAGCCGGTGGCCCGAGCATGTCGGCCTTGCCAGAGGCGGGGGCTGCCCGGCGGGTTGGATGCGGCTGTTAAGCGCACTCCGCCCGCGACGGTTCGGCGGGTGATCGTGTGCGGCAGATCGGGTATGTCGGTCGGGCCGGGCATGATCGTGTGTGACTGGACTGGGCGACACGCCGGGTTTTCACCAGATCAGCCTCACCCGATCATGCGCTGGCCACGCATTCTGCCTGACCGGCCACACACGATCAGCGGCCGGCCGCGGGCACCGCGACCACCGACCTGGCGGCCGAGGCCGGCCCCGAGGGATCGGCACCGGCCGCGAGGTGGGTGGTGCGGTGGTCAGTCCTGGTCGGTGGGGCGGGTGAGGTCGGCGTCGGCTTCCATCGCCGATTGGGCCTCGGCCAGGGCGTCGACGTCGACCTGGTCCGCGAACTCGGCTGCCTCGGCGCTCTGGGCCGCCAGGGCGTCCTTGACCGCGCGGATGGCCACCCCCGGGGCGTAGCCCTTGCGGGCCAGCATGCCGACCAACCGGCGGAAGACCTGTTCGGGGTCGCCGCGGGTGGTGCGGAGTTTGCGGTCGACCAGGGCGCGTGCGGTTTCGGCCTCGGTCGAGTCGTCGAGCTGTTCGAGGGCGGCGCCGGCGGTGTCGGCGTCGACCCCGCGTTTGCGTAGTTCGTTGGCCAGCGCTCGGCGGGCCAGCCCACGACCCGCGTGCCGGCTGGTCACCCAGGCACGCGAGAACGCGGCGTCGTCGATCAGGCCGACCTCGTCGTAGCGGTCGAGTACCTCGGACGCCGTCTCCTCCGAGATGCCCCGGCGCGCCAGGGCGCGGGCGAGCTCGGTGCGGGTGCGTGGACGCACCGCGAGCTGCCGCAGGCAGATCTCCCGGGCCAGCTCCGCCTCGTCCGGCGGCGGCGACTCTCCTTCGGCCACGACCCGTTGCGGCGCGCCGAAGCCGCCACGCCGCCCCCGGCCGCCCGCCGACCGACCGCCGGCAGCGCCCGAGGCGCCATCGCCGCCGGAGCCCTGCCCGCCACCACCAGCAGCAGCACGCCGCCGGCCACGGCTGGTAGCCCCGAAGGCCGAACCCTCACCGGACCCGACGCCCGACCCGTCGTCAATGCCGAAGCCCGCACCACGACCAGCACCCCGACGGCCACGGCCGCCAGGCGTGGAAGCCAAATCCTCACCGCCTGACCCAGATCCGGCGCCCGGCCCGTCAGGCCCGAAGCCGGCACCACCAGCACGCCCACGACCGCGGCCGTCAGCCCCGAAACCCAAACCCTCACCGCCCGAGCCGTCGCCAACCCCGAAGCCCGCACGCCCACGACCGCGGCCGCCAGGCATGGAAGCCGAACCGTCGCCGCCCGAGCCGTCGCCAACCCCGAAGCCCGCACGCCCACGACCGCGGCCGCCAGGCATGGAAGCTGAACCCTCGCCGCCCGACCCGTCGTCAACCCCAGAGCCCGCGCCACCAGCAGCACGCCGGCGGCCACGGCCGCCGGCCCCCGAAATCGAAGCCTCGGGTCCGGCGGTCGGCGGGTCGTCGTCCAGGACGGCGGCGCGGCCGCCGTAGGGGTCGCCCAGGGATTCGGCTCCCTCGGGCCAGAGGAACTCGGCCGCGGGGTCCGTTGGGGTTTCGCCGTCGGGGGCTGGGCGCGGGCGGCGGGTGTTGGGACGTGGTGGTGCCGCGTCCCAGCCTCGGCCGGAACGGGCACCCCTGCGTCGACCGGCCATCGCCGGTCAGCCGGTCAGAAGTCGACCGGCGGCAACTCGAGGCCGCCGGCCGCGTCGCCGGCGCCCTGGCCCACGCCGAGCTTTTCGAGGATCTTCTTTTCGATCTCGGCGGCCACGTCGGGGTTTTCCTTGAGGAACTCGCGGGCCTTTTCCTTGCCCTGGCCCAGCTGGTCGCCGTCGTACGTGTACCACGCGCCCGACTTGCGGATGATGTTCTGCTCGACGCCCACGTCGATCAGGGAGCCCTCGCGGGAGATGCCCTTGCCGTACATGATGTCGAACTCGGCCTGCTTGAACGGCGCCGCGACCTTGTTCTTCACGACCTTGACGCGGGTGCGGTTGCCGACCACGTCGGTGCCGTCCTTGAGGCTTTCGATGCGGCGCACGTCGAGACGCACCGAGGCGTAGAACTTCAGCGCGCGACCACCGGTCGTGGTCTCCGGGCTGCCGAACATCACGCCGATCTTCTCGCGGAGCTGGTTGATGAAGATCGCGGTCGTGCCCGAGTTGTTGAGGATGCCGGTGATTTTGCGCAGCGCCTGGCTCATCAACCGGGCCTGGAGACCCACGTGGCTGTCGCCCATCTCGCCCTCGATCTCGGCACGGGGCACGAGGGCCGCGACCGAGTCGATGACGATGATGTCGAGCGCGCCGGAGCGGATCAGCATGTCGGCGATCTCGAGCGCCTGCTCACCGGTGTCGGGCTGGGAGACCAGCAGCGCGTCGGTGTCGACACCCAGCGCCCTGGCGTAGTCGGGATCGAGCGCGTGCTCCGCGTCGATGAACGCCGCGATGCCACCCGCGCGCTGCGCGTTGGCCACGGCGTGTAGCGCCACCGTCGTCTTGCCGGAGGACTCCGGCCCGTAGACCTCGATGACCCGCCCGCGCGGCAGACCGCCGACGCCGAGCGCCACGTCGAGCGCGATGGACCCGGTCGGGATCACCGCCGTCTGGATGACCGGCCGCTCTCCCAGCCGCATCACCGAGCCCTTGCCGAACTGTTTGTCGATCTGTGCGAGAGCAAGGTCTAGCGCCTTGTCTCGATCTGGCCCCTGTGCCATCGCCGCCACCCCTGCCTTCGCCGGCATCTTTGAACTCTTCGTCACGCGGACAACCTAGGCGCTGGGTATGACAGAAAACAGCCGCCGTGCCGCGCCTGTGGATAACCGCCAGCTGTGGACAATAGCCGAACAGGTGTTCTACACGCCGCAGCGACACGCCGCAAACGAGAAACGCTCAGCGCAACCGCGCCGGCACCCGGTCCGGATAGGCCGCGACCACGGCCCGCCACACGACGACCGTCTCGATCCCCGCGTCCAACGCCTGCTCGATGGTGCGCCCACCGAGCTGCGGCAGCACCTGGTCGGCGGCGATGCTGGCCGCGTACCCCGGCCCGAACGCCTGCTCGAGCCGCGTCCAGAAATCCGTCAACCGCACAGTCGCAGCACCCCTTCACACAACAAAGTCCGAACCGAAACGGTACGCCGCGCGCCCGACACACAGGTAACCCTCAGCACCGCGAGCCTTGACGCCGCCGCACCGCCGCACCCTATAGTCCTATGAAACTAGAGAAATGCGGTAACCATGATCGAGTTTCATCTGGACGGTCGCTCCGGCGTCGCGCCCTACATGCAGCTGATCCAACAGGTGCGGCAGGCCCTGCGCCTCGGGTTGCTGCGCGAGGGTGACCGACTCCCGACGATCAAAGACGTGGTCGCCAAGGTCGCGATCAACCCGAACACGGTGCTCAAGGCCTACCGCGAGCTGGAGTACGAGGGCCTGGTCACCGCCCGCCCCGGAGTCGGCACCTTCGTGGCCCGCACCCTCAACGAGGAGGCCGGCGCGGTCGAGCCGCTGCGCGCGGAGCTACGGGCCTGGCTGCGCAAGGCCCAGGCGGCCGGGCTCGACCCGGAAAGCATCGAGGCGCTGTTCGCCACCACCTTCCGCAGCCAGTTACAGGAGTCGGCATGACGACGGCAGGCGAGCCGGTCATCCAGGCCCAGGGCCTGACCAAGAGGTACGGGCGGCGCGTCGCGCTCACCGACTGCACCCTGGACATCCCACCCGGCCGCGTCGTCGGGCTGGTCGGCCCGAACGGCGCCGGCAAGACCACCCTGCTCCAGCTCGCCGTCGGGATGCTCTCCCCCACCGAAGGCAGCGTCACCGTGCTGGGCGGCCGCCCCGGCGACGGACCGGAGCAGCTCGCCAAAGTCGGTTTCGTGGCGCAGGACGCACCCACGTACGCCAATCTCTCGGTCAAAGATCATCTGCGGTTCGGCGCCCGCACCAATCCCGGCTGGGATCAGACGCTGGCCGACGCCCGGATCGCCGAGCTCGGCCTGGACCCGAGCCAGAAGGCGGGCCGGCTCTCCGGCGGCCAGCGGGCCCAGCTCGCGCTGACCATGGCGGTGGCGAAGCGGCCCGAGCTGCTGATCCTCGACGAGCCGGTGGCCAGCCTCGACCCGATCGCCCGGCGCGAGTTCCTGCGCGGCCTGATGGCGCACACCGCCGAGCACCGGTCCAGCGTGATCCTCTCCTCGCATCTGGTGTCCGACCTGGAGCGGGTCTGCGACTACGTGATCGTGCTGACCGACTCCCGGGTCCGCGTGGCCGGCGACATCGACGAGCTGATGGGCAGCCACTACCGGTTGACCGGCGCGCGCCGCGACGCCGCCGACCTGCCCGCCGGCGCCGAGGCGATCGAGCACAGCCACACCGAGCGGCAGTCGACGTTCATCGTGCGCAGCCTCGTGCCGATCGAGGACCCTTCGCTGACCGTCGAACAGCTCACCCTCGAAGACCTGGTCCTGGCCTATCTGTCGCGCTCCGTGGCAGCGCACCGGCCCGAGTTGGAGACCGCCCGATGATCTGGTTCACCTGGCGCCAGTTCCGCACGCCGGCCGTCGTGGCCGCCGGCGCCCTCGCCGCACTCGCCGTCGTGCTGCTGGTCAGCCGCGGCACCATCACCGACCTGTACGCGAGCGTCGCCGCCTGCCAGAGCGACTGCGGCAACGCCATCGACGCGTTCCTGACCCGGTTCTACAACAGCGCCGGCGGCACTGTTTATTACACGACACTGGCCATCATGTACGCCGCACCGCCGCTGATCGGCATCTTCTGGGGCGCGCCGCTGGTGGCCCGCGAGCTCGAGGCGGGCACGCACCGGCTGGCCTGGAACCAGTCGATCACGCGTACGCGCTGGTTGGCGACCAAGCTCGCCCTGGTCGGTGCGGCCACCGCGGCCGCGACGGGGCTCTTGAGTTGGGCGGTCACCGCGTGGGCGAGCCGGGTCGACAGCGCGGCGGCCGACCGGATCACCCCACTGGTCTTCGGGGCCAGGGGCATCGTGCCGATCGCGTACGCCGTCTTCGCCTTCACCCTCGGCGTCACCGCGGGCATGCTGGTGCGCCGCACAGTGCCGGCGATGGCCGCGACGCTGGGGGTCTACACGGCGTTGGTCGCGGCGATGCCGCTGTGGCTGCGCACGCACCTGGCCCCCGCGACGCACGAGACCCCGCCGCTGGACATGGGCAACCTGGACGCGCTGATGATCGACCGCAGCGGCGGAATGGCGATCGAGCCGAACGACGTGGCCAACGCCTGGACGATCACCAACCAGCCGATCACCGCGGCCGGCCAGGTCTTCACGGGCCCGGCGGACACGACCCGCTGCGGCCCGGACATGCCGAACGGCTCGTGCGCGGAATGGGTGGGCTCGCTCGGCCTGCGGCAGAACGTGGTCTACCACCCGGACAGCCAGTACTGGACGCTGCAACTGGCCGAAACCGCCCTCTTCCTGGGCCTGGCGGCCGCCCTGGCCATCGTCAGCTTCTGGTGGCTCCGCCGCCGCCTGTCCTGATCGCCGGCCGGCAGAATTCATGGCCGCGAGGTCCCGGCGCTGTTAATTAGGCCCGCAGGGCTCAGGCGGGCCTGGTGATTAGTGGGTGCTCACTAACCGGATGGTTGGTGGGCGCTCACTAACCGAGTCGTTAGGCGGGCAAATCGCGGCCCGCGCGGTCGCAGCAATGGACCCCACTGGCAAGGCTCAGGCGGGGCCTGCCACGTCGCGGCCCGCGCGGTCCCGGCGCTGTTTCATCCCAGCCCGCAAGGCTCAGCCGGGGCCCGCCACGTCCCGGCCCGCGAGTTCCGGGCCGACCAGGTCCGTGTCCGGTGAGGGCTCCTCTGCCGGCCCGGAAGAAAAAGGTGCCGAACCGGCGGGCAGTGGCCGCAGCGCCAGCGCGACCAGCGGAACCACCGCCGTGGCCGCGAGCAGGGTCAGGACCGGATAACCGGCCACACCCACCACCACCCCACTCAGCGCCCCCGCCGCCGCACCCGCCGCGCCCATCAGGGTGTCCGACAAACCCTGCGCCGCGGCCCGGACCTCCAGGGCGACCGATTCCGACAGCAGCGTCGAGCCGGCCACCATCGTCGCTGACCAGCCCAGGCCCAGGAGGAACAGGCCGACGGTCAGCCAGGTCGTCGAATGGCCCGAGGTGCCCGCGACCGCGCACGCCAACACCAGCACCGCGGCGCCGACCAGGATCAGCGCGCGCCGGCCCAGACGGTCGGCCAGCCAACCGACTAGCGGCGCGAAGGCGTACATGCCGACGATGTGCACGCTCAGCACCAGGCCGACGATGCGGAGCACGTCGGCGTCGGCGTGGCCCGGCTCCTGGTCGATGTGCACCGGGGTCATCGACATCACACCGACCATGACCAGGTGGCCGACCGCAACGGCGGCGACGCCCAGGCGCGCCGTCGGGCTGGCGAAGACGGCGCGGAAGCCGTCGCGCGACGTCGCCGGGCGCGGGTCGCCCGAGGCCGGCGCCAGCGCGCGGGCCGTCAGCAGCGGGTCGGGCCGGAGGAACGCGAACAGCACAACAGCCGCGACCGCGAACGCCAGGGCGCTGGTCACGAACGGGCCCGCCAGCGCGGGCAGGCCGAAGCTCCGGCCGCCGCTGTCGGCCAGCGACGTCAGGTTGGGTGCGGCGACCGCCCCGAGGGTGGTCGCCCACACGATCACCGCGAGTTGGCGGGCCCGGCGGTCCGGTGTGGCCAGGTCGATCGCGGCGTAGCGGGCCTGCAGGTTGGCGGCCGAGCCGCCGCCGAAGGCGGCGAAACCCAGCAACAACAGCGCCAGGTTGTCCGCGACGGTCGCGGCCACCACCAGGACCGAGCCGACGAGCCCCACCGTGTACGCGGCCACGAGGCCGGTCCGCCGCCCGTACCCTGTCATGATCTTGCTGATCGGGATGGCCAGCGCCGCTGAGCCCACGACGACCATGCTGGAGGCCAGGCCGGAGATGGCGGTGCCGCCGATGCGGGCAGCGAGCAGGGCGCCGACGGCGATGCCGATCGTGGTGCCGATGCCGGCGAGGATCTGCGTGCCGAACAGCAGCCGGACGGTGTGGCGCTGCACGGCGACGACATCCATGACCGGCAGGCTAACTGCCGGCCCACCCGCACCGTAAGGGCCTAAGTGGACAACTCGGCCTTACGACCGAAAGCCGCGGCTTGTAGCGCACCTCACACCGGGCCATCCGAGAGGCCAAGAGGTGAGCCGCGCCACTGCACGGGCGTGAATACGCACAGCAGGCTGTCCGTTGTCCCTGTGACGCCCGGGAGACTCCCTGGTCCGGCCCGGGCCAGGGGGTGGGTGGCCGACGACCAGTGACCGCGGGCCTCCGCATCCGACCGACCCGGCGCTAGGCTATTTCATGTCAATTGCCCCAAACAGGTGGTGAAAAACGTTGTCGACCGCCAGCCCGTCCGCGTCGCTGATCCACACGCCGGATCAGCGGCTGCGCGTGTTCGTCAGCTCGACGCTGGACGAGCTCGCGACCGAACGGAGGGCCGTCAGCGAGGCCATCGAGCGCCTGCACCTGGCACCGGTGATGTTCGAGCAGGGGGCCAGGCCGCACCCGCCCCGGGACGTCTACCGGTCCTACATCGCCCAGAGCCACGTCTTCGTCGGCGTGTACGCCGAGGACTACGGCTGGACCGCGCCCGGTTCCGCGATCTCCGGCATCGAGGACGAGTACCGGCTGGCCGCCGACATGCCCCGGTTGATCTACGTCAAGACTCCCGCGCCCCGGCGCGACCCCCGGCTCGAAGCGCTCATCGAGGACATCGAGTCGAGCGCCGACGTCTCGTTCCGCCGCTTCAGCGACGCTCGTGAGCTGCGCCGGCTCGTCGAGCACGACATCGCGGTGCTACTGACCGAGCGGTTCCAGGAGAGCGGCGCGGCACCCGAGACGGCGCCGCCGGCCGTCATCCCGGTCGCGCGTACCCAGATGTTCGACCGCGACCTGGAGATCGCGGCCCTGACCGAGCTGCTCACCGACGAGGACGTCCGGCTGGTCACCCTGACCGGGCCCGGCGGGGTCGGCAAGACCCGGCTCGCCACCGACCTCGCGGAGCGGCTCCGCCCGCTGTTCCCCGACGGCATCGGCTACGTGGAGCTGTCCACGGTCAACTCCCCCGAGCTCGTCGTCGACGCGATCGCCCGCGCGCTCGGGCTGCGCACGTCGAGCACCTGGCGTCCGCTGGCCGACATCGTCGCGTTCCTGCGTACCCGGCAACTGCTGTTGGTGGTCGACAACTTCGAGCACGTCGCCGAGGCGGCACCGGTGCTCGCCGACGTCCTGGCCGGCGCCGCGGGCGTGACCGCGCTCGTGACCAGCCGGTCGCCGGTGCGGATCAGCGGCGAGCACGCGTTCGCGCTCGAGCCGCTGGCGATTCCGGACCGGGACATCACCCTCGACGCCGTACGCCACTACGGCTCGGTGCGGCTGTTCGTCGACCGGGCCCGGGCGGCGTCCGGCGCGTTCACGCTCACCGAGGAGAACCTGCCCGCCGTGGTGGAGATCTGCCGGGGGCTGGAGGGCCTGCCCCTGGCGATAGAGCTCGCGGCGGCGAAGATCCGCGTCCTGCCGCCGGCGGCCATCCTGCAGCGGATGGGCCGGCCCTTGGAGCTGCTCACTGGCGGCGCGCGCGACCTGCCGGACCGGCAGCGCACGCTGCGGGACACCGTCGGCTGGAGCTACGACCTGCTCAGCCCCGGCGAACAGGCGGTGTTCCGCCGGCTGGCCGTCTTCATGGGCGGTTTCACCCTGGAGGCCGCGGACACGGTCGGCGCGCTGGGAGCGGACCCGGCCGACGACGACAGCGACGTGCTCGACGCCCTCGACGGGCTCGTGCAGAGCAGCCTGATCCGGCAGGAGAGCAAGCCGGCCAGCGAGACGCGGTTCCGGATGTTGGACAGCATCCGGGAGTACGCGCTCGACCAGCTCCGTGACGGCCCCGACTGGGACCCGGCGAACGACGCCCACGCGGCGCACTACCTGAACCTCGCGGTCAGCGTCGAGCCGTGCCTCAGCCGGCTCGCCGAGGCCGGGTTGCTGGACAGGCTGGAGTCCGAGCACGACAACCTGATCGCGGCGATCGGCTGGTTCCTGGACCACCACGACCCGGAGTCCGCGCTGCGGCTCGCCGAGGCGATCTGGGTGTTCTGGTGGCTGCACGGCCACGTCGACGAGGCGCTGCGCTACCTGACCCGGATCTTCGAGATGAGCGAGTACCTGACCCGACGCGGGTACGGCCGCGCGCTGCTCTCGGCCGGGACGATGTCGCTGGCCAGCGGCGACCTGGCGCGCGGCGGGCCCCGGCTGGAACGGGCGCTGCTGATCCTGCGCGAGGTCGGCGACATGGAGGGCATCGCCCGGGCCGCCGGGCCGCTCGGCCACCTCGCCATCGTGCAACGCGACTTCGACCGGGCACGCCCGCTGATCGAGGAGGCGAGCCGGCTCAGCGCGCAGACCGGCGACGACTGGCAGGCCAGCATCTACCACAGCCGGTTGGGCGCGATCGCGCTGCTGGAGGACGACCACGACACGGCCGCCGACGAGTTCCACTCCGCGCTGGTGGCCGCGCAGCTCGCCGACGACTCGCTGGGCACGTCGGTCGCGCTCTACAGCCTCGCGCTCAACTCGATGGCGCGCGGCGACTTCGCCGAGGCGCACGACTACCTGGCCGACGGGCTGTCGGCGGCGTACGGCAAGGGCGACACGAACAGCCCGCCGCTGTTCATCGCCGCTCTCGGCGATCTCGACGCGCGTCAGGGCGACCCCGAGCGGGCGGTCCGGCTGATCTCCGCCGCCGGGACCCTGCAGACGCCGTCGGGTGCCACCTGGCTCGCGGCGTACGTGCTGCCGTGGCCCGACGACGGACCGGACGAGGTGATGCTGCGCCGCAGCCTCGGCGGGGTCACCTACGACAAGGCCCGCCGGCAGGGCGCCGCGCTGGGACTCGATCGGGCGGTAGCGGAAGCCCTAGCGACCTAATTTAGGGCAGGATGGACATTCGCCCTGTTGATCATGTGAGAACTGGGCGAAATACCTACGCTTTGTGCCATGCCCGATCGATTCGTGGGTCGCGCGCGCACCGATGACGCGATCCGTCACGACGCTCCACGACCGACTACGAGCAGCGCCGTGCGCGGCCGGGCCGACAAGCCCGACGTCGCCACGCGGCGGATCCGCATGCCCGACGCCACCCAGGCGATCTTCGTCGACCGCAGCGGGCGCCGCGGCCGCCGGCTGCGCTGGACGGCGTACGCGCTGCTGCTGCTCGTCGTGCTCCTGCTGGCTCTGCTCTGGCTCAGCCAGGTGGCTGTGGTCGGCTGATGGGTACCTGGCGCGAGGGCCAGAAGATCGGCGACACCCAGCACATCGCCATGCCCGAACCCCGGACGTCCCGGTTCTCCGGCCGTCGCTGGATCATCGCCGGCGTCGGCACGCTGGTGCTGGCCAACCTGCTCGCGATCGGCGCGTACGCCAACTCGCGGTTCGCGCCCGACAACGAGGGCGCGCCGGGCCGTCAGGACGCGGTGCCGGCGGCGGTACGCGAGGGCGGCCCGCTGGTCGACACTCGCGACGGCCGCGTGACCAGCCAGCAGGTGCCGGATCGCACCATCGTGCTCACCTTCGACGACGGTCCCGATCCCTTGTGGACGCCGCAGGTGCTCGACGTGCTGCACAAGCACGGCGTCCCGGCCACCTTCTTCGTCCTCGGCTCGCAGACCAGCCGGCATCCGGAGTTCGTCGAGCGGATGGTGCGCGAGGGCCACGAGGTCGGCGTGCACACGTTCACCCATCCCGACCTCGCCGGGCTGAGCGGCTGGCGGCAACGGCTGGAGATCAGCCAGACCCGCTCCGCGATCGCGTACGCCGCGGGCGTGACCACTCCGCTCGTACGGCTGCCGTACTCGAGCGGGGTCGACTCCCTGGACGACACGCACTGGTCGGTGGTCCGCGGCGCGGGCGACCAGGGCCTGGTCTCGGTGTTCGACGACACCGACAGCCGGGACTGGGCCCGACCCGGCGTGGACCAGATCGTCCGGAGCTCCACGCCGGAGGACGGGCGCGGTGCCGTGGTGCTGCTGCACGACGCCGGTGGCGAGCGGTCGCAGACGGTCGCCGCCCTCGACCGGTTCATCCCGCTGATGCGCCAGCGCGGCTACCGCTTCACCACCGTCGAGGGCGCGTTCGGCGACCGGGCGCCGGGCCTGGCCGCGGGCAAGGCCGGCCGGGCCGACCAGATCCGCGGCGGGCTGCTGGTCTGGGCCGTCAAGGTGGCCGACGGCACCAACCGGCTGCTCTGGTTCCTGCTGCTGCTCGTCGGCGTGCTGACCCTGGCTCGTACCCTGGTGCTCTTCGGTTTCGCCTTGCGACACGCCCGCCGGCGGCGGGCCCGGACCTGGTCGTGGGGGCCGGAGGTCAACGAGCCGGTCACCGTGATCGTCCCGGCCTACAACGAGCGGCGGACCATCGCCGCCGCCGTCCGCACGCTGGCCACCGGCAACCATCCGGGCATCGAGGTGCTGGTGGTCGACGACGAGTCCGACGACGGCACGGCCGAGGAGGTGGAGGCGCTCGGCCTGCCCAACGTGCGGGTCGTCCGGGTGCCCGGCGGCGGCAAGGCGTCCGCGCTCAACGCCGGCGTCGCCCTGGCCCGGCACGACCTGCTGGTGATGGTCGACGCCGACACGGTGGTCACGCCGGACGCGATCCACAAGCTGGTGCAGCCGTTCGCCGACCCCGCGGTGGGCGCGGTCGCGGGCAACGTCAAGGTCGGCAACCGCCGAAAGATCATCGGGCGCTGGCAGCACATCGAGTACGTGATCGGCTTCAACCTCGACCGCCGGTTGTACGACACGCTGCACTGCATGCCGACCATCCCGGGCGCGCTCGGCGCCTTCCGGCGGCAGGCGGTCCGCGAGGCGGGTGGGCTCAGCCGGGCCACGCTCGCCGAGGACACCGACCTGACGATGGCGATCCACCGGGCCGGTTGGCGGGTGGTCTACGAGGAGAGTGCGGTCGCCCGCACCGAGGCGCCCAGCACGCTCGGCCAGCTCTGGCGGCAGCGCTACCGGTGGAGCTACGGCACGATGCAGGCGATGTGGCGGCACCGCCGGGCGGTGGTCGAGCACGGTGCGTCGGGCCGGTTCGGCCGGCGCGGGCTGCCGTTCATCGCGCTGTTCTCGGTGGTCCTGCCACTGCTCGCGCCCGTGCTGGACATCCTGGCCGTGTACGGGCTGTTCTTCCTCGACCGGGTCGAGGCGTTGATCGCCTGGCTCGTGGTGATGGTGATCCAGGTGGTGACCGCGGTCCTGGCGTTCCGGCTCGACCGCGAGCCGCTGCGGCCGCTCTGGGCGCTGCCGTTCCAGCAGTTGGTCTACCGCCAGGTGATGTACCTGGTGCTCGTGCACGCGGCCGCCACCGCGCTGACCGGCGGCCTGCTCAAATGGCAGCACCTACGCCGCAGCGGCGAGGTCGCCGCCGAGGCCACCTGATCTCGTTAGGCTCTTGGGTGTGAGCGTGCGACGTGAACGGGGCATGTCGGCCGAGCCCGAGGTCGTCTTCAACGTGGCGACCGATCCGGCCCGGGTGGGGTGGTTGCCCGAGCCGCTGCACCACCGGCCGGTGGCGACCGCTCCCGGGCTCGTCGCGGCCTGGCTGGGGGACGCCTGGCGGGCCGACCTGGTGGTCCAGGACATCCCCGCCGGCGGCGCGCTCGCGGTGCTGGAGATGTCCGCCGACGGGCTCGACGACGACGCCCTGGCCGCCGTGGTCGAGCACGCGCTGACCGAGCTCGATGGCGAGGTCGAGGAGAGCTTCACCGGCGGCTGACCTATGGTGGGTGCGATGGACCACAAGATCGCCGCGCTGCGGGACGGTGCGCGTTCTCGGGCGGCGCGGCGAGCGCCCGGTCCCCCGATGCCCACTGTCGACCGCCTGCTCGGCGGCGTGCCGGTGCGGGTCTACCAGCCTTCCGCGCGCCCGGTGATCGTCTACCTGCACGGCGGTGGGTTCGTCATCGGCGACCTGGAGACCCACGATCCGCAGGTACGCCGGCTCGCGGCTGCCACGGGTGCGCGCGTGGTCGCGGTCGACTACCGGCGCGCGCCCGAGCATCCCTGGCCGGCCGCTGTCGACGACACGGTCGCGGTGCTCACCGCGCTGGCCGGTGAGTCGGTCGCGGTGGCCGGCGACTCGTCGGGCGGGATGCTGGCGGTGCTGGCCGCGCTGCGTTTTCCGGGGCTGCTCGCGCAGTTGCTGGTCTGTCCCAACGCCGATCTGACGCTGAGCTCGCCGAGCGTGGTGTCCGAGGCGGACAACGGCTTCCTGGATCCGGCCCAGTTGCGGGAGTGGATCTCCTGGTGGGTGCCGTCCGCCGCGGTGCGTTCTTCCGCTGCCACGAACCTGCTGGTCGCCGACCTGCACGGGCTGCCGCCGGCGCTGGTCGTCACCGCCGAGCACGACCCGTTGCGCGACGAGGACGAGGCTTACGTGGGCCGGCTTGCTTCGGCGGGCGTACCCGTGCGGCATTGGCGTGAAGCCGGGCTGCTGCACGACTTTCCGACGATGCGGGACGCGGACCCGGCGGCCGCCGCGGCCGAGGACCGCTTCCTGGCCGCGTGTCGCGAGCTGCTGTCGTGACGGTCCTGCACGTGTTCGACATGGACGGCACGTTGCTGCGCGGAAGCTCGGCGAGCCTGCAGATCGGCCGCGCGACGGGCACGGTCGCGGAGGTGGCCGCGCTGGAGGCGGCGTTCGTGGCGGGCGCGATCGACACGGTCGGGTTCGCGCGTGGTGTGCACCAGCTCTGGCAGGGGCTGACGCTCGACATCGTCGCGGCCGTCTACGCCGGCAGTCCCTGGCTGACGGGCATCCGCGAGGTTTGCGCCGACATCCGGCGGCGCGGCGAACGGTCGGCGGTGGTCACCATGTCGCCGGACTTCTTCGCGGAGCTGCTGCTGGACGAGGGCGTCGACGAGGTGGTGGCGTCGCGGTTTCCCGCGGTGCCGCTCGTGACCCCGGTCGACCCCGCGGGCATTCTGACCCCGGTCGACAAGGTGCGGATCGCTCTGGAGCTGTGCGCGCGACACGGTGCTTCGCGGTGCATCGCCTATGGCGACTCCATTTCGGACGTTCCACTCTTCGCTCATCTCGGGCGCACGACGGTCGCCGTGAACGCCGACGCCCACGTCGCGAGTGTGGCGGGCGCGTCCTACGCGGGTTCGGACCTGTTCGAGGCGTACGCGCTGGGTCGCTCGCTCATCGACGGGCCGTAGCCGCGACCACCTTCAGGTCGTCGACCAGGCCGTTGAAGGCGGTGTCCTGGTCGTCGGCGCGGAGCACCGCCGACGGGTGGATCGTGGCGATCAGCTTGGCGGGTGGCACTTCCTTGCCGCCTTCGATCGGTGCTCTGCGAAAGTCGTCGGGATGCTGCGCCGCGTCCGGCCACCGCAGCACCTGGCCGCGCTGGCGGGTGACGCGGAAGTCCGGGCCGAGCAACGCCTTGGCGGCCGTCGCGCCGAGCACCACGACCACCCGCGGGCGGAGCAGGGCGAACTCCGAGACGAGCCAGGGTCGGCAAGCGGTGATGTGCGGCTGCTCCGGGGTCTGGTGGATCCGCCTTGATCCTCTTTGGACGAACCGGAAGTGCTTGACGGCGTTGGTCAGGTAGATGTCCGGCACGTCGATGCCGGCCGCGTCGACCGCGCGCCGCAACAGGTGGCCGGCCGGGCCGACGAACGGGAACCCCTTCTGGTCCTCGATGTCGCCCGGCTGCTCGCCGACCATGACGATCTTGGCGTTGGCGTCGCCCCGGCCGAACACGACCTGGGTGGCGTCGGCGTAGAGCTCGCAACCCCGGCAGCCCGGCGCGGCCCGTTTGAGGTCGTCGAGGCTGTGTGCCCCGGCAGGGATGAACCGTTCTGCCCCGGGTGGTGGTTCGGTCGGCGCCATTCGGTCTTTCTACCCGTTCCGCCCCGGTCCTCCTCGCCGGGGTGCCTCACGCGCTGAACGACCGGGGCGCTCGACCACCGGCCGCCGCGGCCACGGCGGCGGCGAGTGGCTCGATCGCGTCGTCGTCCAGCCGGCTGATCGTGATCCGGATGCCGGCCGGTGCGCCCAGGCGGTAGAGCGAGCCCGGTGCGACCGCGTAGCCGGCGTCCCGCAGCGCGGTGACCACCGACGTCTCGTCGCGTACCGGGACCCAGACGTTGATCCCGGTGCGGCCCTGGCTCTCCAGGCCGTGCGCGTCCAGGGCGGCCCGCAGCGCGCCGCGCCGCCGCTCGTAGCTGTCGCGCGCGGTCGCCACGAGGTCGACCACGCTTGGGTCGGCCCAGAGGCCCGCGACCACCCGCTGCAGCAGGGTGGACACCCAGCCCGAGCCGAGCCGCATCCGGCCGGCGACCCGGGCGATCGTCGCGGCGTCGCCCGCCAGCACGGCGAGCCGCAGGTCGGGTCCGTACGGCTTGCTCACCGAGCGCAGGAACGCCCAGTTGCGGGTCGCCTTGGCCAGCGTGTGCAGCGGCACCGTGGACAGCTCCGCCGAATGGTCGTCCTCGACGAGCAGCACGTCGGGGTGTTCGGCCAGCACCCGGCGCAGGTCGGCGGCGCGCCGCCGGGTGACGGCGGCGCCGGTCGGGTTGTGCGCGCGGCTGGTCACGATGAACGCCCGGGCGCCGGCCGCCAGCGCGAGGTCCGTCCCGGCCGGCGTCGGCCCCTCGTCGTCGACCGGCACGCCGACGACCTCCAGGCCCTGCGCGGCGACCAGGTCGATCACGGCGGCCCAGCCCGGGTCTTCGACCGCCACCTTGTCGCCGGGGCGCAGGTTGGCGGCGAGCAGCCGGTCGATGCCGTCGAGGGCACCGCTGGTGACGGTGAGGTGGGCCGGGTCGACCCCGTCGGCGGTGAGCCGGCCGGCGGCCGCCTCGGCCAGGTCGGGGTGGGTGCCGGCGTGGTTGTAACCCACCGGGTCGGCGTCGGCGAGCCGCCGGATGTAGGTGCCGAGGGGTGGCAGCAGGCGCAGGTCGGGCTCGCCGGAGAGCAGGTCGAGGGTGCCGGCCGGGGGCGGCACGACCAGCGTCGCGCGGCCGCCGCTGACCGGCGGGCGGGGTCGCACGCGGGTGCCGTTGCGGCCCGCGGTCTCGATCACCCCTCGGGACCGCAGCGTCTGGTAGGCCTTCGCGGCCGTCCCGGCACTGACCCCGAGCCCGTCGGCCAGGCCCCGGACCGGCGGCAGCGGCGTGCCGGGTGCGAGCGCGCCGGTGCGCACGCCCTCCTCGATGCTCGCCGAGATCTCGGCTGCCGTGGAACCGACGATCTGATAATGTGCTGTCACAGTTTGAGGAATGTACTAGAACAAAACCGTGGAGGCAAGCATGTACGCGCCGACGGAACGGACCACGGCCACGCGCGCCCGCGACCGGATGGCCTACGATGCGCAGGCCGTGCATACGGTGCTGGACGAGGCTTACCACTGCGCGCTGGCGTTCGTCGTCGACGGCGAGCCGCGTGTCCTGCCGACCCTGCACGTGCGAGTCGGCGACACGCTCTACCTGCACGGTTCGACCGGCGGCCGGCCGCTGCTCGGTGCGCGCGGCGACGGCCTGCCGGTCTGCGTCACCGTCACGCTGCTCGACGGGCTGGTCTACGCGCGTTCGCAGTTCCACCACAGCGCCAACTACCGGTCGGTGGTCGCGCACGGGGTCGCCACCCTGGTCACCGACGAGACGGCGAAGCGGGCCGCGATGACGGCGCTGGTCGAGAAGCTGGGCGCCGGGCGGTCCGCGGACGCGCGGCCGCCGTCGAAACGCGAGCTGGCCGAGACGGCGGTGCTGGCGTTGCCGCTGCGCGAGGTCTCGGCCCGGGCACGCACCGGTGGCGTACGCGAGGAGGAGTACGACCTGGACCTCCCGCACTGGGCCGGCGTGCTGCCCCTGCGGCTCACCGCCGGCGTCCCCGAGCCGGACGCGGGCGTCGCGGTCCCACTGCCTTCGTACCTGCGCCCAACGGTCTCGCCGTGGCTCTCCCCCGAGCGCTTGGTCGGCTCGCACGTAATCCTCGAACCACTCGACCTGTCCCACGTGGACGACCTCTTCAAGGCGACCGCGGACCCCGAGGTATGGCGACACCTGACGTCACCGACGCCACAGGACCGCGACGAGTTGGCCGCCTATGTCACCGAAGCGCTGGCCTCCTGGCACCGCGGCGAGCGCGTGCCGTGGGTGCAACGCTCAGCCGCAACGGGCGAGGTGGTCGGCACAACCTCCTACTACGAGGTGGCGCCGGGCGTGCGCTCGCTGGCCATCGGCCACACCTTCCTCGGCCGAGCGGCCTGGCGCACGGGCATCAACACGGAGGCGAAACTGCTGCTCCTGACGCGGGCGTTCGAGACGCTCGGCGCCGAGCGCGTGGTCTGGCACACCGACATCCGCAACGAACGCTCGCAAGCGGCCATCGCCCGCCTAGGCGCGACCCGCGAGGCCCTGCTCCGCCACCACCGCATCCGCCCGGACGGCTCCTGGCGAGACACAGTCCAGTTCGCGATGCTCGCCGAGGAATGGCCCGCCGCTGAGGTCGCCCTCCGCTCCCGCCTCCGCAACCCCTGATCAAAGAAAGCGCGACCAGCGACGAAGGTGGCAGCGAAGCGAAGCGAGCGGTCTCCGGCGGCAACGGTCGCGCCCACCGAAAACCCGGGAAAATCGGCCCTTAATAGCCCTTTAATAGCTCTTTGTCCCGTTCTGATCACGTGGAGTTAGAAACTGTCACACCCCTCGGGCAGGATTGCTGACGTGGATGTGATGGGGAGCTTCGGGCCGGCGACCAGGGAATGGTTCGCCGCCGCCTTCGCCGCGCCCACCGACGCCCAGGCCGGTGCCTGGAAGGCGGTGGGTGCCGGGCGCAACGCCCTGGTCGTGGCCCCCACCGGGTCCGGCAAGACGCTGGCCGCGTTCCTGTGGTCGCTCGACAAGCTGTCCCGCGAGCCGTTGCCGGCCGAGCGCAAGCAGCGGTGCCGAGTGCTGTACGTCAGCCCGCTCAAGGCGCTCGCCGTCGACGTCGAGCGCAACCTGCGCGCCCCGCTGACCGGCATCCGGCAGGCCGCCGGGCGGCTCGGGCTGCCGCCGCCCGACATCACCGTCGGCATGCGCACCGGCGATACGCCCGCCGACGAGCGGCGCACCTTCGCCCGCACGCCGCCCGACATCCTGATCACGACGCCCGAGTCGCTGTTCCTGCTGCTCACGTCGGCCGCGCGCGACTCGCTGCGCGGTGTCGAGACGGTGATCGTCGACGAGGTGCACGCGGTCGCCGCGACCAAGCGGGGCGCGCACCTGGCGCTGTCGCTGGAGCGGCTCGACGAGTTGCTGCCCAAGCCGGCCCAGCGGATCGGGCTGTCGGCGACCGTGCGGCCGGTCGACGAGGTGGCGCAGTTCCTCGGCGGCGCGCATCCGGTCGACGTGGTGCGGCCGGACACGACCAAGACGATCGAGGTCAGCGTCCAGGTCCCGGTCGAAGACATGACCCGGCTCGACGAGGTCGAGGAGCCGGGCGACGAGCCGGGCACGGCCCGGCGCGCGTCGATCTGGCCGGCGGTCGAGGAACGCGTCTATGACCTGATCACCCGGCACCGGTCGACGATCGTGTTCACCAACTCCAGACGCAGCGCCGAGCGGCTCTGCGCCCGGCTCAACGAGCTCGCCGTCGAAGCCGTCGAGGAGATCGCGGCGGGCGGCTCCGCGCGGCTGCCGGCCGAGATCATGGCGCAGGCCGGCGCGGCCAGCGGCGCCCCACCGGTGATCGCCCGGGCCCACCACGGCAGCGTCTCCCGCGAGGAGCGGAAGAACACCGAAGAGGCGCTCAAGTCCGGCGCGCTACCGGCCGTGGTCGCGACGTCCAGCCTGGAGCTGGGCATCGACATGGGCGCGGTCGACCTGGTGATCCAGATCGAGGCGCCGCCGTCGGTGGCCGCCGGGCTGCAGCGGGTCGGCCGCGCCGGCCACCAGGTCGGTGCCGTCTCCCGTGGGGTCGTCTTCCCTAAGCATCGCGGTGACCTGGTGTCCTGTGCGGTGGTCGCCGAGCGGATGGGCGAGGGGGCGATCGAGGAGCTGCGCTACCCGCGCAACCCGCTCGACGTGCTGGCGCAGCAGGTCGTGGCGATGGTGGCGCTCGACCCGTGGGCCGTCGGCGACCTGTCGGTGCTGGTCCGCCGGGCGGCGCCGTTCGCGGAGCTACCCGACTCCGCGCTGCACGCGGTCCTCGACATGCTCTCGGGCCGCTATCCCTCGACGGCGTTCGCGGAGCTGCGCCCCCGGTTGGTCTGGGACCGGGCCACCGACCAGCTCACCGGCCGCCCGGGCGCCCAGCGGTTGGCGGTGACCAGCGGCGGCACGATCCCCGACCGAGGGTTGTTCGGCGTGTTCCTGGCCGGCGCCGAGCGCGCCGCCCGGGTCGGCGAGCTCGACGAGGAGATGGTCTACGAGTCGCGGGTCGGCGACGTCTTCCTGCTCGGCTCGACGTCGTGGCGCATCGAAGACATCACGCCCGACCGGGTGCTGGTCTCGCCCGCGCCCGGGCAGGCGGCCCGCATGCCGTTCTGGAAGGGCGACCAGATCGGCCGGCCGGTCGAGCTGGGCCGGGCGATCGGCGCGCGGCTGCGCACGTTGGTCAAGCAGGATTCGGACGCCGCGGTCGGCGCCCTGAAGGAGGGCGGGCTCGACGACTGGGCGGCCGGCAACCTGATGGCCTACCTGACCGAGCAGCGGGAGGCGACGCGCTCGCTGCCCGACGACCGCACCGTCGTGGTCGAGCGGTTCCGTGACGAGCTCGGCGACTGGCGGATGGCCGTCCACTGTGTCCTGGGTGCCCGGGTCAACGGCCCGTGGGCACTGGCGGTCGGTCAGCGGCTGGCCGAGCGCTACGGGGTCGACGCCCAGGTGATGCCCTCCGACGACGGCATCGTCGTGCGGCTGCCCGACACGGCCGACGAGCCGCCGGGCGCCGACATCGTGGCGTTCGACCCCGACGAGATCACCCAGATCGTCGAAGAGGCGGTCGGCGGGTCGGCCTTGTTCGCGGCCAGGTTCCGGGAGTGCGCGGCCCGGGCGTTGCTGCTCCCGCGCCGCGACCCGCGCCGCCGCCAGCCGCTCTGGCAGCAACGGCAGCGCTCGGCGCAGCTGCTCGACGTGGCCCGCGAATACGGCGACTTCCCGATCACGCTCGAGGCCGCCCGCGAGTGCCTGCAGGACGTGTTCGACGTGCCCGGGCTCAGCGGCCTGATGCGCGACCTGGCCGCCCGCAAGGTGCGCCTGGTCGAGGTCGAGACCCAGCGGCCGTCGCCGTTCGCGCGGTCGCTGCTGTTCGGCTACGTCGGCGCCTTCCTCTACGAGGGCGACTCCCCGTTGGCCGAGCGCCGGGCGGCCGCGCTGGCCCTCGACTCGGCGTTGCTCGGCGAGCTGCTCGGCCGGGTCGACCTGCGCGAGCTGCTGGAGCCCGCGGTGGTCACCGAGACCGAGCGGCAGCTGCAGTGGCTGACCCCCGAGCGGTCCCCGCGCGACGCCGAAGACGTGGCCGAGCTGCTCCGCCTGCTCGGCGACCTGTCCCCCGCCGAGTTGATCACCCGGGGTGCGGCGGTGGAGTGGGCGTCGGAGCTGGTCGCGGCCCGGCGGGCCCTGCTCGTGCGGATCGCCGGCGAAGACCGGTTCATCGGCATCGACGACGCGGGTCGTTACCGCGACGCACTGGGCGTGGCGCTGCCCGTGGGCATCCCGACCGCCCACCTGGAGCCGGTCGCCGACCCGCTCGGTGACCTGGTGGCCCGCTACGCCCGCACGCACGCGCCGTTCGCGGCCATCACCGCCGCCGCGCGGTTCGGGCTCGGCGTCTACGTGGTCGAGCAGTCCCTGCGCCGGCTCGCGGCGACCGGCCGGGTGGTCTCGGGCGAGTTCTCCCCCGGCGGCGCCGGCAGCGAGTGGTGCGACGCCGAGGTCCTGCGGATGCTGCGCCGCCGGTCGCTGGCCGCACTGCGCCGCGAGATCGAGCCGGTGCCACCCCGGGTGCTGGCCACCTTCCTGCCCCGCTGGCAGCAGGTCGGCTCCTCGGCCCGCGGCGTCGAGGCGGTCGAGGCCGCGGTCGAGCAGCTACAGGGCCTGGCGGTGCCCGGGTCCGCGCTCGAGCGCCTGGTGCTGCCGGCGCGGGTGGCCGACTACCAGCCGGGCTACCTCGACGAGCTGTGCGCGAGCGGCGAGGTGGTCTGGGCCGGCGGCGGCGCCATCTCCGGCGGCGACGGCTGGGTCACCCTGGCCTACGCCGACTCGGCGCCCCTCCTGCTGCCGGTCCCCGACGACGCGTTGGCGCTGACCCCGCTGCACGAGGCCGTCCTGTCGGCCCTGTCCGACGGCCAGGCGCTGTTCTTCCGCACGCTCTCCGACCGGGTCGGCGCCACCGACGACGCCGAGCTCGTGGGTGCGGTGTGGGACCTGGTCTGGGCCGGCCACCTGACCAACGACACGCTGGCTCCGCTACGCGCGGTGCTCGGCGCCGGCGGCGCACACCGCTCGCGGCCGAGCACGCCCCGCACCCGCTACCGCCGCCCCGGCGGCCGGGCGGTCATGCCGAGCCGCACCGGCCCACCCACGGTCGCCGGCCGCTGGTCCCGGCTCCCGGAGCGCGACGCCGACCCGACCCGCCGTGCGGCGGCGCTGGCCGACGTCCTCCTCGAACGCCACGGCGTGGTCACCCGGGGCGTAGCCGCCGCCGAGGGAGTGACGGGCGGCTTCGCGGCGGTCTACCCGGTGCTGGCCGCGCTGGAGGAACGCGGCGCGGCCCGCCGCGGCTACTTCGTCGAGGGCCTGGGCGCGGCCCAGTTCGCGGTCCCGGGCGCCGTCGACCGACTACGCGCCATCGCCGACCGCAACGACCGGGTCGAGGCGGTCGAAGAGCCACCGGGCCGCGGCCGGGCCCGCGGCAGCGGCCTCGCCCTGGTCCTGGCGGCAACGGACCCGGCCAACCCTTATGGCGCGGCCCTGCCGTGGCCGGACCGCGCGGTCGACTCGGGCGAGGGCCAACCCGGCGGCCAGGCCGCCGGCCACCGAGCAGGCCGCAAGGCCGGCGCCCTGGTCGTACTGGTCGGCGGCGACCTAACCCTCTACGTCGAACGCGGCGGCCGCACCCTGCTCTCCTTCACCGACGACATGGACGCCCTGACCGCGGCCGCGAAGGCCCTGGCCGACGCGGTCCACACAGGAGCCCTGGGCGCCCTGTCCGTCGAACGCGCGGACGGCGAAGGCGTCTACGCATCACCCCTGCGCGACGCCCTGACCTCAGCAGGCTTCCGAGCAACACCACGCGGCCTACGCCTACGCGGCTGACGAACACCAGGGCGGCCGCGCCTGATGGCCGCAACACGCGGCCCGCGACACGCCGACGACCGAACACCACCGCACCGCCCGCGAACGGCGCGGCCGGGGCGGCCGGGGCCTGATCGCCGGAACACAACGCGGCCCGGGACCACGCCAACAACCAATCGCCCATGGCATCGCCCGCGCAGCGGGCCGGCGGCGCCAAGGCCCGCACAACGACACGGCCCGCGACCACCCCAACAACCAAGACCACCGCGCGCCTGCGAGTGGCACCTCGAGGAGGGTTCGGGCCTGTTCGGCGGGACTCCACTTGGGGCCTACGCCGAGGGCCGGCACAAGGGCATCGTCGTCCGCGAGCGGCGGGTCGACGGCGTGATTGACAGGTCGATCTTGGTTCGGCGCGCTACGCGCGGCCGAAGTCGGTTGGGGTCTTGGCTGCTTTTGCTCTGAAGGCCCTGCCTATCGGGTCCGTACCGTCGTCCACGAGGGCATAGAAGTCGCCGTCGGGCGGCAGCGAATCGGGTCTTCGCCCTTCTCGCTGCGGGTCAGCACGTCCGCTAGGAAGTCCGCGGCCTCCGGAAGGCCGAAATACCGCATCGCCTCGATCGCGCGCACGACTCGGAACGGCTCGTTGACCTCCAGGGCGAAATCCAGCCCGCCTGACATCGCGCAGTTGTAGACCCGTAGCAGCGACGCGAGATGCTCCACGCCCGGTGGGGTGCCCTCGGGCACCTCACCATCGACTCCGTAGTCGGCGGCGTCGTTCCAGATGCGGTCGAGGTCGTCCAACCCGGCTCCGGCGGCGAGCACCTGCGACAGTTCCGCGATCGTGTCCCGCGCTGCGGCGGCGTTCGTTTCGGTCGTCCACCCCCGATGCCAGGCGCCGTCCGGGCCGGCCACGAACAGCAGCGCGGCACGCGCGATCTTTGTCAGCTCCCGCGCGGGCGCGGCCAACCGGGGTTCGGGGACGAGGTCGTTCGCGACCAGCCTTTCGAGGTCTTCGGCGAACTGTTGCCCGAACGGCAGGGTCGCCGCGACGATCGCCGCCGCGGCCACGACCTCGTCCGGGAAGAACTCCCGGCCGAGCAGATCCGGTTGCTCCCGCACGCGTACGAGCAGGCGCTCCAGCTCGGCCGCCCGCTGCGCGAGAGGGCGCGCTGCCAGCTCTTCCAGGAAATTCCTGGCTCCATCGCTGGAGAACGGGCCGGTTCCGAACGTACCCATGCGTGCTGCTCCTCGCGACGGCCGTCGCCAGAAGCTACAAGACGACGCAACCTTCGGCCAGGCCCAGGCGTATATCCCGCATCCGGTGTGGCGGAGGGGTGGATGGACGGCGCGCGCGAGGTGGACTTCGACGAGTTCTATCGGGCTGGTCGGCGGCGCATGTTGGGCTACGTCTACGTACTCACCGGCGACATCGTCGAGGCACAGGACGTCGTGCAGGAGGCGTTCGTGCGCGCCTGGCAGCGGTGGGCGACCGTCGGGCGTTATCCGGATCCCGAGTCGTGGGTACGCGTGGTCGCCGCGCGCATCGCGATCAGTCGGTGGCGCGGGCGGCGCAGTCGGGCGCGGGCGTACGCGCGACACGGTGCGGACCGGCCCGTCGACGGGCCGACGCCCGACACCGTGGCCCTCGTCGACGCGTTGCGACAACTGCCGGCCAACCAGCGAACTGCCCTCGCGCTGCACTACGTGCTCGGGATGCCGGTCGCGGACATCGCGCGGGAGACCGACGTCGCCGTCGGCACGGTGAAGGCCCGCCTCTCCCGGGGCCGGGCCGCCCTGGCGCAACTGATGAGCGACGACAACCTGGCGGAGGTGAACCGTGGCTGATCTCGAAGAGCTCGCCGGCCGGCTCGACCACGAGCTTCCCGACGTCGCGTGGGACGAACCCGAGCGAATCCGACTGCGGGGCCGGACCAGGGCCCAGCGCCGCACGACGGTGTTGGCCGCGGTGAGCCTGCTGGTCGTCGCGGCCGGCGCTGGCTGGCTCGTGACCGGCACGCGGTCGACGCCGGCCAGACCAGCTCCCGCCACTACCTCGGCGGCCACGCCGGTGCCGGCCACAACCCCGGCGACGCCAAGCCCGACCGACCAGACGCCGGTCGTCGACGGTTCGACGTTGTTCCCCAAGTCCGCCCTGCTCCAGGGGCCCGACGTCGGCGCCGGCTACGAGCTGACCAACGACGTCGGCTACTCGCCGGGCGCGTACCCGACGTGGGTGTTCGGCAGCAGCGACTGCCCGGCGTACCCGCAACTGGGCATCACGGCCCACCAGGAGTACCTCTGGTTCCGCCATGCCAACCTCGAGGGCGGCGGCCCGCCGGTCTTCACGGAGGGCAGCCGCTACCCGGCCGGGCTGGCCGCCGACGTCATGGCCGACATCGACAGCGTGACCAAGGCCTGCGCGAGCTGGGAGACCCCGGGCGGCGAGGCCACCAGCGAGCAGCGGCCGGGCACCACGACGACGACGTACACCGTGCTGGCGAAGGATTTCGCGGGCGACCAGTCGCGGCTGGTCCGCCAGCGGGTCCGGACCGTCGGCGACGACGGCGCCGAGCTCTACGCGGGCGTCACGACGATCGCGGCCGTACGGGTGGGTGACCGGGTCAGCTTCGTCATGCTGGAGCTGGACGACCCGCAGCGGGTGCGGTTACTCGGCGAGCGCGCCGCCGACCGCCTGTGCACCGCCGACGACAGCTGCTGAGGCCGGCTCGTAGACGTGCGGGGCCAGCCGGGCGCAGCAGCGCAGGTTGCGGTAGCGGCCCTGGTAGTCGAGGCCGTACCCGACGACCACGCCGTCCGGCACCTCGAAGCCGACATATCGGACGCTCGCCGCATGCGCACCGGGCTTACGGAAGAGAGCGAAGAACTCGAGTGACGCGGGGCCGCGGGCGCGCAGGTTGTTCATCAACCAGGCGGCAGTGAGCCCCGTGTCGATCACGGTGTCGACGATCAGGACGTCGCGACCCGCCACGTCCACGTCGATGTCCTTGCGGAGCCGGACCGCTCCGGAACCGCCCTGGCCGGCCCCGTACGAGGTGATCCCCATCCAGGTGATCTCCACGTGCCGGTGCAGGGCGCGGGCCAGGTCCACCGTCACGGTGGCCGCCCCGTTGAGCACCCCTACCAGGAGCAGGTCACGCCCCGCGTAGTCGGCCTCGATCCGCGCGGCCAACTCGGAAACCCGGGCGGCGATCTCGTCTTCGGTCGCGAGGACCTCGGCCACGTCGTCGATCACGTGCGCGTGTTCCACGCGGCACAAGCTACCCCACTTCGCCCCGGAGACTCCATCACACGAACGTGCGGGGCGGGCGCCGCGGACCCACGCCTGGCACCATCAGTGCGTGCCGCTCACCGCATCCCGCGCCCTCGTCCGGCAGACCGAGCGCTGGTTCGTCCGGCGCGGCGTGCCACAGATGATCGCCGGGTACGACTTCCGCCGGCACGTGCTCCCCCGCATGGCGCCGTACCTGGGCATGATCGCGGTCGTCGATCTCGCCTGGTTCGGCTCGCTGGCCGCCGGCGCCGAAGGGCGGACCCACGACCTGATCGGGCTCGCGGCCGTCGTCGCCGCCCTCGCCGCCTGGCCCGCGCTGGCCGCCCTGAGCCGGCGGATGCCCAGGTTCTCGCTATTCACCGCGTGGACCTTGCTGGCCGGGTACGCCCTCCTGCTGGCCGCCGTGCCGCTGACGGCGCTCACAGACGGATGGTCCGGCGAGGGAGTGACCAAATACCTGCTGGCCGCCGTGGCGACCACCGCCGGCGGCTACCTGGTGGTCACCTACGGCCTGCTGCCCCTGCTGCGCAGTGCCGTCCGGCACGCCATCGACGACATGCGCAACAGCCTGCGGCTGCAGGGGCGGGCGCTGCCGATGCTGCTGTTCGTGACGTTGTTCTTCTTCTTCACCGGTGAGCTGTGGCAGGCGATGCACCGGCTCGGCTGGGACCGGGTCGGCTGGGTGCTGGCGCTGTTCGCGGCGGTGACCATCCTGGCCAGCGCCGGCCGGCTGCGCGACGAGATCGGCCGGGTCGAGCGCGACCTGCGTCCGGACCGGCTCAGCCACGCCTGCAAGCGCACGCCGCTGTCCATGGTGGACATGGCCGACGTGGCACCGGACGGGAAGCCGCTCGCGCCGGTGCGGCTGGCCAACGGCCAGGTCACGAACCTGCTGGTCATCCTGGCCACGCGCCAGCTCGTACAGGCGGCCGTGGTCGGGCTCGGCCTGTTCGGCTTCTTCGTGCTGCTGGGTTTCCTGATGGTGACCAGGGAGACGGCCAAGCAGTGGATCGGCGAGGAGCCGGCCATGCTGGGCTCGATCCCGGTCGCGCTGCTGAAGAACGCCGCGGTGCTGGCCGGGTTCGGGAGCATGTACTTCGCCGTCACCTCGATGATCGACGCGGAACAGCGGCACCAGTTCTTCGCCCCGATCCTCGACGAGGTCGAGCGCGTCCTGGCCGTGCACGCGGTCTACCTGACGATCCGCGGCATCGTCCTGCCCAACGCCCCGACCACCACCGCCCCGCGCCAACCGGACCCGGTCGCGACGCCGCCGGCCACCCCGGCGCCAGCCGGCACCGCCTCCCCCCAAGGCGACGCCGGCGAGTGACGGTCAGGGGAGCTGCGGCGCGATCTCCGCGGCGATCAGCTCGATCAGGTCCAGGTCGCGCAGGTCGCGCATCTGCAGGAACAACCGGGTCGCGCCCGCCTCCACGTACGCGCCGAGGTCGTTCACGATCTTGTTCGGCGTGCCGATGACCGTGCCGTCGCCTGAGTCGGTGTCCAGGATGTCCGTGCCCCAGCGGGCCCGGACCTCGGCGTCCGTGCGTCCGCTCACGACCGTCACCGCGGCCGACTTGACCGGCAGGTCGGCCCGCCCCGCGAAGACGCAGGCGTCGTCGACCAGCCGGTAGACCCGCGCCACCTCGGCCGCCGAGCGGAACGGCACGTTGAACTCGTCCGCGAAGCGCGCGGCCAGCGCCGGGGTGCGCTTCGGGCCCGCGCCACCGATGATGATCGGCGGGCGAGGCGACTGGGTCGGCTTCGGCAGGGCTGGCGAGTCCACGATGCTGTAGTACTTGCCCGCGTAGTTCATCCGCTCCCCGACCGGCGTCGCCCACATCGACGTGAGGATCTCCAGCTGCTCCGTCAGCCGGTCGAAGCGCTCGCCGATCGACGGGAACGGGATCGCGTACGCCTGGTGCTCGGCCTCGTGCCACCCGGCACCGAGTCCGAGCTCGATCCGGCCACCGCTCATCTCGTCGACCTGGGCGACGCTGATCGCCAGCGGACCCGGGTGGCGGAAGGTGGCCGAGGTGACCAGGGTGCCGAGGCGGATCGTCGAGGTCTCCAGTGCCAGGCCGCCCAGCGTGACCCACGAGTCGGTCGGCCCGGGCAGACCTTCGCCGCCGTCCGTGTGCACATAGTGGTCCGAGCGAAAATAGCCGTCGAAACCGGCGTCCTCCGTCGTACGAACGGCCCTGACCTGATCGGCAAAACTGGCACCGAACTGCGGTTCGGTGAAGATGCACAAGCGCATGTGTGCCAACCTAGCCCGATGCTTCCCTCGACCGGCTGGCAGATCCGCCAATCCTTCGACGGCGACGACCGGGAGGCGCTGGACGAGTTCCACCAGCGCACCTGGGGCGGCCCCATCGTGGTCGCGCACGACGAGGCGATCGACCTGCGTACGCTGCCGGCCCTGGTCGCCGTCGGCTCCGACGGCAAGTTCGCCGGCGCGCTGTCGTGGCGGGTCGACGGCGACGCGCTCGAGGTGGTCAGCCTCGCGGCCGCCACCAGTGGCCAAGGCGTGGGCACGGCGCTGCTCGCCGCGGTGGTGGCCGAGGCCCGAGCCGCCGGGTCCAAGCGGGTCTGGCTCGTCACCACCAACGACAACCTCCGCGCCGTGCACTTCTACCAGCGCCGCGGGCTGCGCATCGTCGGTGTGGACCCGGGCGCCGTCGACCGGGCCCGGCTGATGAAGCCGAGCATCCCGACGGTCGCCGGCAACGGCATCCCCATCCGCGACGAGCTCCGCCTCGAGCTGCCGATCGAAGGTCAATGACCAATGTGGATCAGCTTCACGACTGACTACGGCCGGCTCGACGGCTTCGTCGCCGCATGCCACGGAACGATCGCGAAGATCACCCCGGCGGCCCGGATCATCGACATCACCCACGACGTGCCGCCCGGCGACGTCGCCCGGGGCTCGGTGGTCCTCGCGCAGACCGTGAACGACCTGCCCGCGGCCGTACACCTGGCGGTCGTGGACCCTGGCGTGGGCACTGCCCGGCGCCCAGTCGCGTTGCGCGCCCCCGGCGGCCTGCTCGTGGGCCCCGACAACGGCCTGCTGATCCGGGCGGCGGACGCGCTAGGCGGAGTCACCGAAGCGGTCGAGCTGCGCAACCCCGCCTGGCTCGCCCCGATCGTGACCCGCACCTTCCACGGCCGCGACATCTTCGCCCCGGTCGCCGCGCGGCTCGCCGGCGGAGCACCGCTGGCCGATGCCGGCCCCGCGGTCGAGCCGGCCGGCCTGGTGCGCCTCCCGGAACCCGTGGTGAGCCAGGGCGACGGCTGGCTGGAGGCGACGGTGCTCTCCGTCGACCGCTTCGGCAACGTCCAACTCGCCGCCCAGGCGGACCTGCTGCCGGCCGGCTCCACGTCACGGGTCGCGGACCAGCCGGCGGTGATCGGCGAGACGTTCGCGGACGCGGCACCCGGAGCGCTCGTGGTGCTCGTCGACTCGGCCGGGATGGTCGCGGTCGCGGCCAACGGCGCACCCGCCGACGCGGCCCTGGGCGTACGCCCCGGCGACGTGCTGCGGATCACTGTCGAGCGCTGACGGCGGCCTTTGCGGCACGATGGAAGCGTGCCCGAAGGCGACACAGTCTGGAACACGGCCCGCACCCTCCAGCGCGCGATCGGCGGCGGCGAGCTGACCGCGTCCGACTTCCGGATCCCGCGCCTCGCGACCACCAAGCTCACCGGCTGGCGGGTCCTGGAGTCCACCGCGCGCGGCAAGCACCTGCTGCTGCGCCTGCGCGACCCGGCGGGCGCCGACCGCACCCTGCACTCGCACCTGCGGATGGACGGGGCCTGGCGGGCGTACGCACCGGGCGAGCGCTGGGCGGCCAAGCCCGCACACCTGATCCGGGTGGTGCTCCGCACGGCGGACGCGGTGGCGGTCGGCTACCACCTGCACGACCTGACCCTCGTGCCCACCGCCCGCGAGTCGGACCTGGTCGGCCACCTCGGCCCGGACCTGCTCGGCGCCGACTGGAACCCGGCCGAGGCGGTGGAGCGGCTGTCCGCGCACCCCGACACCGCGATCGCCGAGGCACTGCTGGACCAACGCAACCTGGCCGGCATCGGCAACCTCTACAAGGCGGAAACGCTGTTCCTGCGCGGCGTCTGGCCCTGGACCCCGGTGCGCGCGGTGCCGGACCTGCCGGCCATGGTCGCACTCGCCCAACGCCTGCTGGCCAGCAACCGGGGACGCTGGCTGCAAACCACCACGGGCTCCCTGCGCAAGGGCGACGCCAACTACGTCTACGGCCGCCGCGCGCAACCCTGCCGCCGCTGCGCCACCGCGATCCAAAAAGCCGAGCAGGGAGAACGCGTCACCTATTGGTGCCCGAGGTGCCAACCCAAACCAAGCGATCTTTGATTTCGCGCGTCCGCAGTGGGCACGACCGCCCATGCTTTCATCGCCAACCCACAATGAACGAACGCTCATTCATTTACGCGCGTCCGCGGTCGGCACGACCGCTCGCTCCCGCGCGCACCGCTCGCTTTGCGTCGCTGCCAGGCTCGCGGGGGTTTTTCTCTGAGTGGCGGAACGAGGGACCACCCGCGCCGCGAGCCGGGGCGCACCGCGAGCCGGAGCCGAACGCGAGCCGCAGCGCACCGCGGAGCCCAGGCGCGGACAGAGGCCAATGCAGTCGGACCTCGGTGTCGGCAAGGCCAACCGCGCGACCTCAGCCTGAGTAAAGGGGCACCGCGAGCGCGGGGCAGCGCCCTGCTTCGGGCAAAGGCGGGGCGGTGCGTGGGCTAGGAAGCGGCGCGCATTGGGTCCGGGGTGGTTTGGCGCAGTTCGGATAGGCCTGAGGCGACGCCGCGTAGGAGGTCGCTGGCTTCCGTCAGGCGGGAGACCGACGGGTGGGTGGTGCCGAGACGGCCATCTTCGGCCACGTAGGCCGCCGCTGCTGCGACGAGCCGTTCGTAGGCCGCTACGCCTTCGTCGAGTTGTTGCGTCAGGTCGCGGTGGGCCTCGGTCAGGCCTGGTTTGGCGTCCGGCGGGGCCAACTGCACTGCCTTCTCGATGCCGGAGACCCGGTGGGCCAGGTCGCGCAGTGAGTCCTCCGCTACCGCCGCCTCCAGGACCGCGCCGCTGCCCATCCCGGTCAGTCGCGGTGCGAGGTTGGTCAAGGTTGACGAAGCCCGGTCCAGGCGGTCCCAGCCGGTCGCTGCCGTGCTGCCGCGCAACGCGAAGCGGCCCTTCTGGCGGCGTACCTCCGCCAACGCCGAGCGGCCACCGGGGGCCGACTCGACGGCGGCGATCAGGCGGGCGCGGGTGCGCTCGGCGGCCAGGGCCGGGTCCGGCGCCGGTGGGGCCGGCTCGGCCGACAGCCGGCGCAGGTCGGCCCAGCGCCAGCCGGCCAGCACCAGCGAGCCGCCCGCGGCGGCCGCCCAGGCGGCGTCGGGCAGGCCCAGGCCGGCGTAGGGAGTCAGGACAGCAGCCGCGCCCGCCAAGCCGGCGCCGGCCACGCTCCAGCGGCGCGCGGAGCGACGCAACCGGCGGAGTCGCCGGAAATAACGGGTCCGCGCGTCGGCCACTTCTGTCCCCCAGGTCTTAGCCGGCGGCGCTCGATCCGCCGGGGTTCTTGTCCTTGGACATGCTCGCGCGCAGCTCGTCGAGGCGCGCTATCCCGGCGACGTCGGCCTTCTCCTCGGTGGCGGCCTGGTCACCGTTGCCCTGCTGTGCGCCGGCAGCTTCGGCGCCGGCCACCGCCGGGCGTTCGGACGCGCTGCCGAGCTTCTCGCCAGCCATACTGGCGCGGATCTGCTCGAGCCGGTCGGCACCGGCCATGTCGAGCGTCGAGCGCTGCACCTCGAGCATCCGGCCCTCGACCGAGTTGGAAGCCAGCTCGGCCCGGCCCATGGCGTTGGCGTAGCGACGCTCGATCCGCTCGCGTACCTCGTCGAACGACGGTGTGTTGCCCGGCGCCGCGGTCAGCGACGACATCGACTCCAGCGAGCGGGCGACCGTCTCCTGCATGCGCGCCTGCTCGAGCTGGCTGAGCAGCTTGGTGCGCTCGGCGAGCTTCTGCTGGAGGATCATCTGGTTGTTCTCGACGGCCTTGCGGGCCTGACCGGCGGCGTTGATCGCCTGGTCGTGCAGGCTCTTGAGGTCTTCCATGCCCTGCTCGGCGGAGACGAGCTGCGACGCGAGCTGCTGCGCGGTCTGCTCGTATTTGCCCGCCTCGGGCTCGTTGCCCTCCGCCCGGGCCTTGTCGGCCAGCACCAGCGACTGGCGGGCCATCGAGCCGAGCTTCTCGACCTCGGACATCTGGCGGGACAGCTTCATCTCCAGCTGGCGCTGGTTGCCGATGACGGCGGCGGCCTGCTGCACCAGGGCCTGGTGCTGGCGCTGCGCGTCTTCGACCGCCTGCTGGATCTGCACCTTCGGGTCGGCGTACTCGTCGATCTTGGCGCCGAAGAGCGCCATCAGGTAGCGCCACCCCTTGACGAACGGGTTCGCCATGTCCGCGTTATCCCCTCGTGTCCGTGCCTAGCCGGCAGGCTTGGGTCCTGCGCCGTGACACCAGTGCGGCAGCACAGCGCTCGCTCCATCGTCTCAGGCGCACGCCAGCCGGTCACTGCCTTGGCAGCTATTGATCACAGTACGCGCGGTAAGAACCGGTTGCTATGGGGCTCACGCGGCGAAGACGCGGTCGCGGTCGCGGGGACCACGCGTGTTGCGGGTGGCCCGCAGGGTGGCCTTGAGCGGCGAGGTCTGGTGCACGGAAACGGACACCTTGCCGTCGGTGGCTACCTGCTGGACCGGAGCCTTGGCCCGGGCGGCACCAGCCAGCGCGGCCGGGGCCGCGGGCTCGGGAGTCGCCGCGTTGGCCGGGTCGAGCACCGGCGTGGGCGGCTCGACGCGGGCCGGCTGGAGCTCCGGAGGCTTCTCTTCGGAGCCGCCGCCGACACCGACCAGCACGCCCTCCATCTGCTCGGCCAGTGCCAGCGTGTCGCTGGCCTCGCGGAGCACCTGAGAGAGCTGGGTGTCGAGGGCGTCACAGATCGACGAGAGGAGCTCGCTGGAGGCCTCTTTCTGCCCCCGCTCGATCTCGGAGAGGTAGCCCAGGCTCACGTTGGCAGCCGTGGAGACTTCGCGCAGGGTTCGATGCTGCCCCTGCCGGCGTGCGCGCAATGCGTCGCCGATCACCCGACGTAGCAGGACCATTCGCACCTCCCCCTCCGTCGTCGCCCCGACCTACGCCGAAGGCTTCCCGCAACCGTACCCGTTCTCCGCTTCCCCGACATCCTGCCCCGCCGGGTGAGGGGAGGACCCCCAAGTGTCAGAAATCCCTTTTGTCCGCGACTCGCCGGGACGCGGACCCGTCAGGAGCCGGCACTGTTCGCCATAGGCGAACGCAGCAACGCGACCAGCGATTCCAGCGCGTGGGAAACGGCACCCGCCCGGATCGCCGCCCGCCCACCGGAAAGCCGCAACTCGTCGACCCGACGGCCGCCAGGCCCGTCCACCGCCACAAAGACGAGGCCCACCGGCTTGCCGTCCTGCGGGTCCGGCCCCGCGACCCCCGTGGTGGACACACCCCAGTCGGCGCCACAGACCCGACGGGCCCCGCGAGCGAGCGCCACGGCCACGTCGGGGTCGACCGCGCCCTGGGCGGCCAGCAGCGGCGCCGGCACCCCGGCGAGGCTGGCCTTGAGGTCGGTCGCGTAGACCACGAGCCCGCCCCGGAACACCGCGCTCACCCCGGCCACCTCGACGATCGTGGCGGCCAGGAGCCCGCCGGTCAGCGACTCGGCGACGGCGAGGGTCTCACCCCGATCAACCAGCAGTTGTACGGCAGGCGCCGCCTGACTCGGCGCAGACTCGGTCACCCCGTGATTGTGCCCGCGGACCGACCTTCCCCGCGCTTTTGCTCTGCTTCCATATGCGCATCACGCGGCCCGACGCCAGTGGCGATGCGTATATGGAAGCAGAGCAAAGCGGCGTGGTCAGGCTTTCGAGCCTGCCGAATCCGTGGAACCGGCGCCATCCTTGGCCGCGACGCGGTCCGCTCGGCGGGCCGACCGGCGCAGGCGGATCGCCTGGAGGATGTAGTCGAGGCCCGTCACGACCGTGACCACCACGGCCGCGCCCATGATCCAGGGGCCGACGGGCTGCACGACCGAAGGCACGGGCCACAGGTACCAGGCGATCGCCAAGATCTGCAGGGCCGTCTTGAGCTTGCCGCCCCGGCTTGCCGCGATCACGCCGTAGCGGATCACCCAGAAGCGCATCAGCGTGATGCCCCACTCGCGGACCAGGATCAGCGCCGTCACCCACCAGGGCAGCGCGTCGTAGAACGAGAGCAGGACCAGGGCCGCCCCGGTCAGGGCCTTGTCGGCGATCGGGTCGGCGACCTTGCCGAACGGGGTGACCAGGCCGTAGCGGCGGGCGATCCAGCCGTCGACCAGGTCGGTCGCCGAGGCGAAGGCGAAGGTCAGGCAGGCCGCGATCCGCCAGCCGGCGTGCTCGAGCTGAGACGTGACCACCAGCGCCACGAAGACGGGCACCAGCAGGAGGCGCAGCAGAGTGAGGCCGTTGGCGGCATTGAGGATGGGTGCGACGGTCGTCGGTGCGGGGTCGGAGGCCCCGGTCACCCGCGGACCCCCGGCGACAACGGGGCCGCGCTCAGCATCTCGACGGGGACCGCCACGAGGTCGACGCCCTCGGACGACACCACGCGGGCCCGGACCAGGTCGCCGGGCCGGAGCGCGGCCAGGTCGACCGAGCCGTCGTCGGGGGCGACCAGGGTGGTCGAGCCGTCGACCTCGGGCGCCTGGTGCTCGCCGCGGCCCTCGACCACGCCGTCGTCGACGGTGTCGACCAGCACGTCGACCGTGCCACCGACGCGGTCCTCGGCCCGCTGCGAGCAGAGCTCGTCGGCCAGCGCGGCCAGCTTGTCGTACCGCCGCTTGATCGTGGCGCTCTTGACCTTGTCGGTGAAGCCGGCCGCCTCGGTGCCGTCCTCGTCGCTGTAGTCGAAGACGCCGATCGCGTCGAGCCGCGCCTCAGTCAGGAACCGGACCAGCTCGTCGAAGTCGGCGCGGGTCTCGCCCGGGAAGCCGACGATGAAGTTCGACCGCGCCCCGAGCGAGGGAGAAAGCGACCGGGCCGACGCGAGCAGCTCCAGGAACCGCTCCGTCGAGCCGAACCGCCGCATGCGCCGCAGCACCGGCTCGCTGGAGTGCTGGAACGACAGGTCGAAGTAGGGCGCGACGCCGGGCGTGGTGGCGATCGCCTCGACCAGGCCCGGCCGCGTCTCGGCGGGCTGCAGGTAGCTCACCCGCACCCGGACGATGCCGGACACGGCGGCGAGCTGCGGCAGGAGCTTCTCCAGCGCCCGCTGGTCGCCCAGGTCCTTGCCGTAGGACGTCGAGTTCTCGCTGACCAGGACCAGCTCGCGGACCCCCGTGCCGGCCAGCCACTCGGCCTCGGCCAACAGCTCGTCGGGGGTACGCGAGACGAACGCACCCCGGAACGCGGGGATCGCGCAGAACGTGCACCGCCGGTCACACCCGCTGGCCAGCTTCAGCGACGCGACCGGCCCGGTGTCGAGCCGGCGGCGCAGCACGGTGCGCAGGTGGGCCGGGGTGTGCTCGTCGACGACCGCGTGCCCGGGCTGCACCACGGCCGCGGCCCGGCGCTCGACCGGGGTCAGCGGCAGCAGCTCGCGGCGGTCACGGGGGACGTGCGGGCTGATCGTCTCGCCGGCCAGCACCGCGTCGAGCCGGGCGGCGATGTCGGGGTAGTCGTCGAAGCTCAGGATCGCCTCGGCCTCGGGCAGGCTGTCGGCCAGCTCCTTGCCGTAGCGCTCGGCCATGCACCCGGCGGCGACCACCTTGGCGCCGGTGTCGGCGGCGGCGAGCAGCGTCTGGATCGAGTCGTGCTTGGCCTTCTCGACGAAACCGCACGTGTTGACCAGGACCACGTCGGCACCCTCGCCATCGGTGGTCACGTCCCAGCCGCCGCCGTGCAACCGGGCGGCCAGCTCCTCGGAGTCGACCTCGTTGCGGGCGCAGCCCAGGGTCAGCAGCGCGACCCGGCGACGGGCGCTGTCGGTCGAGGAGGAAGCGGACACCTAACGAGGGTACCGGGCCGTTTTCGCGGGCCTCAGGCGACGTTCTGCAGCGCGGCGACCCGGTCGAGCAGAAACACCTCGGTGCCCGCCAGTCCCACGGACAGGAACACGGTGAGCTCCTCGACCGAGCCCCGCCCGGGAGCCACACCGGCCGCGACCGCGCCCAGCGAGCGCAGGTCCCGGGTCGGGCAGATCAGCGGCGGCTCGTACGCGCCGGCCTGCGCCGGTGAGTCGGTGGCGATCAAAGCGGCCCGATCGAGCAGGTCGAGGCCGAACTCCGCCCGCCCACGCTGCTTGAACCCGACCAGGTTGACGTGCGCGCCGGGCGCCAGATCGGCCGCCGCCAGCACCGGCCGCTCGCTGGTCGTGGCCACGATCACCACGTCCTGCCCGCGCACCGCCTCGGCGGCCGAGTCGACAGCAGTCGCGGGAATTCCCAGCTCGGCGGACACCCGCGTGGCGAACGCCGATCGGCGGGCAGCCGAACGGCTGAACACCCGCACCCCGCGCACCGGCCGCACCGCCGCGGCGGCCCAGAGCTGGGTCCACGCCTGCCGCCCGGAGCCGATCACCCCGATCGTGGTGGCGTCGGGCCGGGCCAGCAGGTCGACGGCCGCGCCGCCGAGGGCGCCCGTGCGCCGGGACCCGATCTCCTCGCCGACCGCGATGGCCCGGATCCGCCCGTCGCGGGCGTCGTGCAGCACCACGAGCTGCTCGCCGTCGGCGTGCCCGAAGGTGTCGTAGGACCGGAACCCGTACCACTCGTCGGCGAGGTGGCCGGCGGTCATCACCAGGCGGCCGCCCTCGAGGACGGCGCTGGCCCGGGGCGGCGCGATGAGCCGGCCCTCGTGCGCGGCGACCAGCGCGTCGCGCATCGCGGCGACTGCGGCGGCCGCGTCCAGCCGGGCGGCGACGTCGGCATCGGTCAACAGCAATGGCACAGGATCAATCCTCGATGTTGAACCTTGGTTGAGGTCAAACAACCACGCGGTGACCAATCCCACCGACCGGGGTGGACAAACCCCGCTAGGGTCTGGGATTGGCGGCGCCACCCCGCGCCGACCCCGGACGAGTGGCGCTCCGTACCCGGTCGAGCAAAGACGGCAGCGCACCACATCATGCATATTTTGGACCTGGTCGAGATCCTCGGCTCGCTGCTCATCCTCGCCGGCTTCGCCGCATCCCAGCTCAACAAGCTGGACGCCCACTCCGTGCCGTACCTCGTGCTGAACATCGTCGGCGCCGGCATCCTCGCGGTGATCGCCGCTGGCCAACAGTCCTGGGGCTTCCTCCTCCTGGAGGGCACCTGGACCATCGTGTCGGCGGTCAGCCTGGTCGCCCGGCTCACTCGACGCGGAGACCGGCCAGCGCCTCCTCCAGCTCGTCAGGCTTGACCAGCACGTCACGCGCCTTCGAGCCCTCGGACGGCCCGACGATGCCGCGCGTCTCCATCAGGTCCATCAGCCGGCCGGCCTTGGCGAAGCCGACCCGGAGCTTGCGCTGCAGCATCGAGGTCGAGCCGAACTGCGAGGTGACCACCAGCTCGATCGCCTGGACCAGCAGGTCGAGGTCGTCGCCGATGTCCTCGTCGATCTTCTTCTTCGGGTCTTCGACCTTGGTCAGCACGTCGGGCCGGAACTCGGGCTCACGCTGCTTCTTGCAGAAGTTGACGACGTCGGTGATCTCGGACTCGTTGACCCAGGCGCCCTGGATCCGCACGGGCTTCGACGCGCCCATCGGCAGGAACAGCCCGTCACCCCGGCCGATCAGCTTCTCGGCGCCGGGCTGGTCGAGGATGACCCGTGAGTCGGCCAGCGACGACGTGGCGAACGCCAGCCGCGACGGCACGTTGGCCTTGATCAGGCCGGTGACCACGTCGACGGACGGGCGCTGGGTGGCCAGCACGAGGTGGATGCCGGCGGCCCGGGCGAGCTGGGTGATCCGGACGACCGAGTCCTCGACGTCGCGCGGCGCGACCATCATCAGGTCGGCGAGCTCGTCGACGACGACCAGCAGGTAGGGATAAGGCCGGATCTCCCGCTCGCTGCCCGGCGGCGGCTTGATCTGCCCGGCCCGCACCTTGCGGTTGTAGTCGTCGATGTGGCGTACCCCGGCGGCGGCCAGGTCGTCGTAGCGCATGTCCATCTCGCGCACGACCCAGTCGAGGGAGTCCGCCGCCTTCTTGGGATTGGTGATGATCGGCGTGACCAGGTGCGGGATGCCTTCGTACGACGTCATCTCGACGCGCTTCGGGTCGATCAGCACGAGCCGCACCTCGTCGGGGGTGGCCCGGCTGAGGATCGAGACCAGCAGCGAGTTGAGGCAGGACGACTTGCCCGCCCCGGTCGCGCCGGCGATCAGGATGTGCGGCATCTTGGCGAGGTTGGCCACCACGTAGCCGCCCTCGATGTCCTTGCCCAGCGCGACCAGCATCGGGTGGTTGTCGGAGGTCGCCGCGTGCGAGCGCAGCACGTCGCCGAGCGCGACGTCTTCCCGGTCGGAGTTGGGGATCTCCACGCCGACCGCGCTCTTGCCCGGGATCGGGCTCAGGATCCGCACGTCAGGCGACTTCACCGCGTACGCGATGTTGCGCGAGAGCTGGGTGATCCGCTCGACCTTGACGCCGTGGCCGAGCTCCACCTCGTAGCGGGTGACCGTCGGCCCACGGGTGTAGCCGGTCACCGCCGCGTCGACGTCGAACTGCTCGAAGACGCCGGTCAGCGCCGCGATCACCTCGTCGTTGGCCTTGCTGCGGGTCTTCGGCGCACTGCCGCCGCGCAGCAGGTTCGACGGCGGCAGCAGGTAGGCGCCCTCGACCGCGTCGATCGCGAGCTGCTCGGCCCGGGTGGGCAGCGGTGAGTGCGCGGGCGGCTCCGGGGCCTTCGTGCGCACTTTCGGCTTGCTCGACTTGGTGCGGGGCAGCGCGACGGTGTCGTGCACGACCTCGTCGTCGTCGCCGAACGGCTCGTCGTCGTCGCCGAGGCCCAGCACCTTGGTGCTCTGCCGGCGGCGGGCGGGCTTGCGCCGGGCGACCGGCAGCTCGTCTTCCTCGTCATCGTCGTCGAACGGCTCCGCGGGCAGCTGCTCCGCCGGCAGCGGGCGGCCGAGCAACACCGCGACCAGCAGGCCGAGCCGCTCCGGCACCTTGCTGATCGGGGTCGCGGTGACCACCAGCACGCCGAAGAACAGCAGGAGGACCAGGAGGGGCACGGCCACCCACTGGGTGAACGCGCGCTCGAGCGCGGAGCCGACGGCGGCACCGATCAGGCCGCCGGCGTGGTCGCGCTGCGCGGTGTCGATGGGCGACTGGCTGATGTGCAGGATGGCCGCCGCGGCGATCAGCACCGAGCCCCAGCCGACCAGGCCCCGGCCGCGGTGCTCGGGCTCGACCAGCGGCCGCATCAGCCGGACCGCCCAGAACAGCAGCAGCACCGGCAACGCGACGGCGATCGCGCCGATGAACAGCCGCATGCCGTCTTCGATCCGCTGGCCGACGGGGCCGGCGGAGGAGAACCACACCGCGACGCTGGTCAGGATCGCGAGGCCGAGCAGCAGCAGGCCGGCTCCGTCGCGGCGGTGCTCAGGGTCGAGCTCACGGGCCGTGGCGGCCTGCCGGCCGAGACCGCGAACCATCCAGCCGACGCCGTGCGCCAGCCCCATCCAGAGCGCGCCGCCGGCCCGGCCGACCAGCACACCCACGCCGCTGGGCTGGCGCCCACGCCGATAGGTGGGACGCGCCCGGGTGGCCGTGGTGTTGGTGGTGCGGCCGCGGGTGGTCGTGCTGGCCCGAGTCGACGTCGCGGTGCGACGCCGGTTGGTCTGCGTCGCGCGGCCCGGCATGGTCTCACGGTAAGGGGCCGCACGTCACGCGCCACGCGCGCCACGCCGCGACAATCCCTCGGCTTTCGCGTCCGGCGCCCGGAACGAGGCACTGGTTGCCGGTCGCCCAACCCGCCTACTATCGCCTGCGTGGAGTCGCCGGGCGGAACGTTGCTGCCGCTGTCCAACGAGCTGATCGCGGGCATCCTCGACGGGCACGGTTACGCGTTCACCCAGGATGCCGACGGCGACCTCGTGGGCCGCTGGGACGACAACCTGATCTATTTCTTCCGCCTCGGCCGCTCCGGCGAGATCCTCCAGATCCGCACGCTGGCCAGCCGGGTCTTCGGCATCGACGACGTGCTGCCGCTCTACGACTTCTGCAACGGCTGGAACCAGGACAAGCTGTGGCCGAAGGCGTTCGTGCACGTCAACGACGACGGCACCGTACGCGTCCTGGGCGAGGTGGTGGCCGACCTCGAGCACGGCGTCACCAGCTACCAGCTCGACCAGCTCCTGGCCTGCGGGATCAGCAGCGGGTGCCAGCTCGCCGACTCGCTCGAAGGGCTGACCTGGTGAGCGACGCCCTCTCCGACGCCCGCGACCTGCCACCCGGCCCCGCCAAGGTGGCCGAGCTCGACGCCGTGGTGGCCGCCGCCGACCGGGCCGGCGACGTCCGGCTGGGCTTCGAGGCGCGGCTCGACCTGGTCGACGCCTGCCTCGACGCCGCCGAGCCCGCCCGGGTGCTCGGGCTGTTCGCCTGGTGCCGGGCCGCCGCCGACCGCGAGCCGTTGCTGTTCTCGGACACCGAGCTGGCCCTTCTGCGCTACTACCACCTCTGGGCGGTCGGCACGTTCCGCGCGTCGCCCGGCGTCGGGCGGGCCGAGGCCGAGGCGCTGCTCGACGACCTGGAACGCCGGTTCCGCGAGGACCAGCGCCCGCTGTTCGCGATCCACCGGATGCGGGCGGAGATCGCGGACCACCTGGGCGACCTGCCCGCCGCCCGGGCGTGGCTGGCGCGCTGCACGGCCGAGCTGCCGGAGGCCGGCGACAGCGAGTGGTTCTCCGACGGCCAGCCGGGCGACGCGGGCTTCTGCCCGTCCTGCTACCCCGCCGACCAGGCGTTCCTGCACTCCGCCTGGGGTGACTGGCAGGCAGCGGTCGACGCGGCCGAGCCGGTGCTGCGGGCCGGCGCCTCCTGCCCGGAGCAGCCCGAACGGGCGCTGGCCGCGGTGATGATCCCCTACCTGCACCTGGGCCGGGTCGACGAGGCGGTGACGGCCCACCTGCGCTCCTACCGGGGGCACCGGCTCGACCGGTCGTCGTTCCCGCTGCTCGCCGACCACCTGCGGTTCTGCGCGCTGGCCGGGCTGGCCGGCCGCGGCGTCGACCTGCTCGCCACCCACCTGGGTGACCTGGACGACCCGTACGACGAGCTGTCCGCGATGCGCTTCGCGGCGGCCGGCACGCTGGTCTGCCGCCGGGCCACCGCGGAGGGACTGGGCGACCGGCGGGTGCACCGGCCCGCGCACGGCGAGCGGCCGGCCGCCGACCTGACGGTGCGCGAGCTCGGCACGGTGCTCGCGGCGGTGGCGGCGACGCTGGCGACCCGGTTCGACGCCCGCAACGGCACCGACCACCAGTCGCGGCTGGTCGGCGACTGGCTGGCCGAGCTGCCCGTGGTCGCCGGCGGCCCGATCCGGCTCGACGAGCTCGATGACACGCCGCTGGGCCCGCTGACCCTCGAGGCGATCATCGAGGTGCTCGACGCGCGGGGCGACCACTACTCGGTCGACGAGGACGGACTGGTCGGCGGGCGCTGGCCGGGCGCGTACATCCAGTTCGAGCGGTTGGGCGAGCGGCGGGAGATCCTCCAGGTGCGGGTGGTGGCCGAGCGCCGGCTGCCGGCCACCCGGCTGGTCGAGGCGTACGAGTTCTGCAACGCCTGGAACCACGACAAGCTGATGCCCAAGGTGTACGTGCACGACGGCGGCGAGGGCCTCCTGCTGCTGGCCGGCGAGGTGACCACCGACCTGGAGCACGGCGCGACGACGGGCCAACTGGCCAGCCTGGTCAACGCGGCGATCGCCACCGGCACGACGTTCGCGGCGGCCGTGGCGGACCTGCCCTAAACGCGTTCGCTGCGCATCTCGACGGCGGCCGCGCGGGACTTCCGGCGGCGCCGCAGCACGAAGAATCCGACGTACGAGACCAGCACGATCAGTGCCAAGATCGCTTGGGCGACGTGCACGTACCGCTCGGGATAGAGGATTCCCTCGATGTATGTGTCGACGAACCCCCTGGTCAGCGGCGGCTCGCCGGCGTGCCCGAGTGCCCAGTTCTGCGCGTACGTCAGCGGGCAGTTGAGCCCGAAGCCGATCAGCGCGATGCCCCAGCCGATCGCGGGCAGGTGGAACCAGATCGCCTTCGGCCACTTCCACGCGAGGAAGCCGCCGAGCAGCACGTAGGCCATGAAGGCGAAGTGCAGAGCCAGGAAGACGAAGGCGAGCTCTTTCCACCCCACGATCGCGAGCGTATGACGGATCCGCCGACCATTTCTCGCGTACGCGAAGCCCGCTCAGCGGGGATTGAAAGCCGACATCTGATCCTGACCGTCGTAGATGATGCTGTAGGTCGACTCGGGCACCTCTTTGAACGCATCCGGCATTACGCCCAGCGGCTCCGAAACCACCAGGCGGTCGTCGTCCGAGAGGAGCCGCAGCTCTTCGACGTCGGGATGCACCGCGCGCAGGGCATCGACGGTCTGCGAATAGAACAGCGTGCGCGACTGGTGCGCGGTCGAGTAGCGGAAGGCCCAGATCCGCTCGCCCTCGGTCGTGGCCACGGTCATCTGCACGGGGTCGGTGATGCCGTGCCGGGCGGCGGTCGACTCGACGAACCCGACCATCCGCTCGACCGCCGCGACCGGATCGTCCTGGAGACCGTACGTCAGGGCCAGGTAGAACATCGCCTCCGAGTCCGTGCTGCCCTCGATCAACGGAAAGAGCTCGGGATCCACCTCCAGCAGCAGGTCGCGCTTGAGCCGGGCGAAGTCGCGGATGGAGCCGTTGTGCATCCAGAGCCAGCGCTCGTGCCGGAACGGGTGGCAGTTGGTCTCCTGCACCGGCGAGCCGGACGAGGCGCGCACGTGCGCGAAGAACAGCGGTGACCGGAGGTGTTCGGCGAGGTCACGCAGGTTGCGGTTGCTCCAGGCCGGCCCGACGCCGTGGAACGTGCCGGGGGTCTGCTTGGCCACCGGGTCGGTCGGATACCAGCCGATGCCGAAGCCGTCCCCGTTGGTGGTCTCGGCGCCGAGCTCGGCGTGCTGGCTCTGGTCGATCAGCGAGTGCTTGGGCCGGTAGAGCAGCGCGTCGAGCAGCAGCGGCGTACCGGAGAAGGCGAGCCAGCGGCACACAGGTGTTCCTTTCAGTGGTGGAACGACTCGTCGGCGGTGCCGTGGACCGGCTTCGGCTGCTTCCGGAGTTCCGGCAGCGCTCTTGCGAGGTCGGCCAGCAGCAGGTCGGCCATGTCGTGCGAGAAGCCGTTGCGGACGACGATGCGCAGGACCGCGAGGTCGGTGCGGTTCTTCGGGAACGTGTACGCCGGCACGAGCCAGCCGCGTTCGCGCAGCGCCCGGGAGACGTCGAAGACGTTGTACGCGGTGACGTCGGGCGCCGTGGTGAACGCGAACACGGGCAGCTCGTCGCCCCGGCTGACCAGCTGGAACTCCCCCGTGTCGGCGATCTTCCCGGAGAGGTAGGTGGCCACGTCCCGGGACGCCTGCTGCACCGCGCGGAAGCCTTCGCGGCCGAGCCGCAGGAACATGTAGTACTGCGCGATCACCTCGGCGCCGGGCCGGGAGAAGTTGAGCGCGAAGGTCGGCATGCTGCCGCCGAGGTAGTTCACGTTGAAGACCAGGTCCTCCGGGAGCAGGTGCTTCTCCCGCCAGAGCACCCAGCCGACGCCGGGGTAGACCAGGCCGTACTTGTGGCCGCTGGTGTTGATCGAGGCGACCCGCGGCAGGCGGAAGTCCCAGACCAGGTCGGGATCGAGGAACGGGGCGATCATGCCGCCGGACGCGCCGTCGACGTGGATCGGGATGTCCCAGCCGCGGTTCTGCTGGAGGTCGTCGAGCGCTTTGGCGATCTCGGCGACCGGCTCGTACGATCCGTCGAACGTGGAGCCCAGCACCGCGACCACGCCGATGGTGTTCTCGTCGCAGCGGGCCACCGCCTCCTGCGCCGACAGGTGGAACCGGTCCCCCGCCATCGGGACCAGCCGCGGCTCGACCTCCCAGTAGTTGCAGAACTTCTCCCAGCACACCTGGACGTTGCCGCCCATCACCAGGTTGGGCTTCCCGCCCATCGAGCTCTTGGCCCAGCGGCGCTTGAGCGCGAGGCCGGCGAGCATGCCCGCCTCGCTCGACCCGGTGGTCGAGCAGCCGACGGTTTCCATGGCGTCGGGCGCGTGCCACAGGTCGGCCAGGATCGCCACGCAGCGCCGCTCGATCTCGGCGGTCAGTGGGTACTCGTCCTTGTCGATCATGTTCTTGTCGGCGCACTCGGCCATCAGGACGCCGGCCTGCGGCTCCATCCAGGTGGTCACGAACGTCGCCAGGTTCAGCGCCGCGTTGCCGTCGAGCAGAAGCTCGTCATGGATCAACTGGTACGCGACGGCGGCCGGCACCGGATCGGGGCCGAGCGCCGCGACCGGCAGCGTCAGCTCCCGGCCGAAGTCGGGGTTCGCGGCCGTGGCGACGATGTTGCCGGCGCGGTGGCGCGGCCGGGGCTCCGGCTGCTTCCCGGCGTGCAGCGGCATCCGGCCTCCCTGGGGCGATCCGACCCGTTCAGGCTATTGCGCCGGACTCGCGCAGGATGTCGGATCCGGTTTCTCGCTTGATCACGGGCATCCTCGTCCGGTACGAACGCGGCATGTTGCGTGGCGAGAAGGTGCTGTTGCGGGCCCGGCACGAGGACGACGTGCCGGTTCTGCACGCCGACCTCTACGACGACGTCGCCATGCGGTCCCGCGCCGACGGGCGACCCTGGCGGCCGATCCCGCTCGGGTCCGCCGCCGCCTCGCCGTTCGCGCCCGGCCCGCCCACCGACGACGCGGCCATCTTCAGCGTGGTGCGCCTGGCCGACGAGGCTCTGGCCGGCGAGGGGTTGCTGTGGGGCATCGACCCGCACAACCGGGTGGCCCACGTCGGCATCTCGTTGCGGCCGGCGATGCGGGGCAGCGGGCTGGGCACCGACACGGTCCGGGTGTTGTGCCGCTACGCCTTCCGGACGCGGGGGCTGCACCGGCTGGGCCTCGAGACGCTGGCGGACAACGCCGCGATGATCAGTGCGGCTTCGCGGGTCGGTTTCCGCCGCGAGGGCACGCTGCGGGGGAACGCCTGGGTGGACGGCTCATTCCTGGACGAGGCGATCTTCGGGTTGCTGGCGTCAGAGTTCGACGGCTGACCCTTGTTCCGCTCTTTGTCCTACTCCCTGTCCCGCTCGCGGGGGATAGGTCGCGTCCGTACAGACCGGTAACTTCGGGCATATGGCCTGGTTCTTGAACCCCGCCCTGACCCGCTTCCGCAACGAGGTCAATGCCCGCTGGCCCCGGCGAGACAAGACCTCCGACGGCACCATCGGCGACGCGGCCCATCAGGAGACCAACTCCGACCACAACCCGGACGCGGACGGCTCCGTGGACGCCTGGGACATGGACGTCGACGGGGTGGACGTGCCGAAGGTCATCAACGCCGCCATCAGGCACGAGTCCATCCAGTACGTGATCTACAACCGCCGGATCACCAGTCGGTCCTGGGGGTTGGGCACCTGGCGCCCGTACACCGGGACCTCGCCGCACACCGAGCACGTGCACTTCAACACGCGTACGTCGCACGAGCGCAGCAACAAGCCCTGGTTCACCGAGGAGGACGACATGTTCGAGGCTCGCGACCGCGACGCTCTGACCAGCGCCAACTACCGTTCGCTGGGTCTCTACCAGGACCTGGACAAGATCACCTTCAAGATCAGCAGCGGCGCGACGCGCGTCGAGGCCAACCTGGCCAAGGCCGCCCGGGTCGCCCTGGAACAGAAGATGTCCGCGGTCCTGACCGCGCTGGCGGGGGTCGACGAGGCCGTGGCCACCCAACTACGCGGCCAGTTCGACCGAATAGACGCGGGCCTGCAGGAAACCCGAGCGGCCGTGGACAACGTCGACGAAGAGGTCATCGAACGCCTCGGCGCGGTGGCCACCCCCGAAGAGCAGGCCAAACTGCTCCGCGTCGTGCTCGGCGACCGTGCCAAGGAGGTCGGCTTGTTACTCAGCCAGGGCTGAGGCCCATGCGGCGCGGTGGTCGGCGAGGTAGGCGGCGACGCCGCGCCAGAACGGGCCGTCCTCGGTGTAGATCCGGGCCCAGGGTTGGCGGCCTTCGCGGGCGCCGGTTGCCAGCAGGTCGTACATGGCGCCCGCGTTGACGCCGAGCAGCCCGGCCAGGGCCGGCCGCAATCCGGGCTCTAGGCCGTAGCCGTCCACGAAGGACCGCAGCCGGGCCGCCGACTCCTCGACCGGGCGGTCCGGGCGCATTCCGCAGCAGGTCAGTGCCGAGTAAGCGAGCTCCCAGGCCCGGGCGCCCGGACCCGCGTTGTCCCAGTCGATCAGGACCCAGCCGCGCTCGGCACGGACCAGGTTCCACGGCGCGGCGTCGTGGTGGCAGAACACCTCGCCGACCGGCGAGCCCGGGACGCCCACCGGTGGAATCTCCGTGTGCCAGCCCGCGTCGGCCGGCGGCGTGAACTCCGCCGTGGCGGTGTGCAGGTCGCGCAGCAGCCGGCCGAGGTCCGGCAGGTCGCGCGGGTCGATGTCCATCGTCGACTCGCCGGGCACGTACTCCAGCACCTGCCGGCCCTGCTCGTCGCGCCCGAACGGCCGGGGAGCGCCGGTGAACCCCACCTCGTGCAGATGGTGCAGCAGCGCGTCGACGGCATGGGTGTAGGGTCCGACCGGCCTTCTGACGGTGTCACCCACCCGCACGATGCCCGCGGTGACGTTGCCGGTCAGCGGCTCTTCGACAGGTCGCACAGCACCTCACGGATCACGTAGCGGGCGTTGTCCGCGAACGGCCGATTGGTCTCGTGGTAGTAGACCAGCGAACCCAGCGCCATCGCCAGCGAGCGCCCCCGGCCGCGCCGCCAGGTCTGCTCGTCGACGTCGAGCGCGGCCCGGAAGGCGGCGCGGGCCTCAACCGTGAGCAGGTTCCAGGCGACGATCAGGTCGCAGGACGGGTCACCGACCCCGAGGGTTCCAAAGTCGATCACGGCGCTCAGCCGCCCGCGTGAGTCGACCAACAGGTTGCCCGGCATGAGATCGGCGTGCAGCCACACCGGCGGCCCGGCGTAGTCCGGCACGGCAAGATCCGCGTCCCAGGCCTCCCGCGCCGCCGCCAACGTCTCCGGGTCGAGCTGCCCACCAAGCCCGTCGAGCGCATTGCGCGCGGTCTCGTCGAGCAACGAATGCCCGCCACCCCGATAAGCCGCCGGCGGTGCCGATCCCGAACCGTCGACCGCGCGCATGGCTTTGACGAAGTTCGCCAGATCGGCGGCCAGGCCGAGCGGGTCGGCCAGCCGGCCCTCGACCGGGACCGTGCCGGGCAGCCACCGGTAGACCGCCCACGGCCAGGGATAGCCGTCAGCCGCCCGGCCGGCCGCGACCGGTTCCGGGATGGCTACCGGGAGCCGGGGCGCGAGCCACGGCAACCACGTGGCCTCGGTCTCGATGTCGCCCAGCGACCAGTCCACCCGGGGCAGCCGCACGACCAGGTCGTCGCCGAGGCGGAACAGGGCGTTGACCGTGCCCGACGACGCGACCCGGGTCAGCGGGCGCCCGGCCCACTGCGGGAACTGGGCGGCGAGCAGCTTCGCGACGAGCTCGGCGTCGATCGGGAACTCGCCCGCGTGCATCCGCGCGCTCAGACCTCGACCACGGTCGGGACGATCATCGGGCGCCGGCGGTACGTGTCGTTGACCCAGCGGCCCACCGTCCGGCGTACCAGCTGCTGAAGCTGGTGTGGGTCCGTGATGTTGTCCGCCGCGGCCCGCAACAACGCCTCGGTGATCAGCGGGATGACCTGGTCGAAGGCCTCGGGGTTCTCCGAGAAGCCCTTGGCCGACACGGCCGGGCCGCCGACGACCTTGCCGGTCACCGAGTCGATCACCACGGTGGCGGCGATGAAGCCACCGTCGCCCAGCATCCGGCGCTCGGTCAGCAGCGACTCGCCGATGTCGCCGACGGCCAGACCGTCGACGTAGATGTAGCGGCTCGGCACGTGCCCCACCAGCCGGGCCTGGCCGTCGACCAGGTCGACCACGTCGCCGTCTTCGCAGAGCACGACGTTCTCCGGCGCGATGCCGGACTCGACGCCGATGCGGGCGTGCGCGCGCAGGTGCCGCCACTCGCCATGCACCGGCAGCAGGTTGCTCGGCCGCACCACGTTGAGCAGGTAGAGCAGCTCACCGGCGGGCGCGTGGCCGGAGACGTGGACCTTGGCGACGTCCTTGTGGATGACGTTGGCGCCGGCCCGGGAGAGCCGGTTGATCACCCGGTAGACCGAGGTCTCGTTGCCGGGCACGAGCGAGCTGGCCAGCACGACGGTGTCGCCCTGCGCGATCGTGATGTGCCGGTGGTCGCCGTTGGCCATGCGGCCCAGCGCGCTCATCGGCTCGCCCTGCGAACCGGTCGACATCAGCACGATCCGCTCCGGCGGCGCCTGCATGGCCTCGTCCATGCCGACGACGAGGCCCGGCTCGATCCGCAGCAGGCCGAGGTCGCGAGCGATGCCCATGTTGCGGACCATCGAGCGGCCGATGAACGCCACCTGCCGGCCGTGCAGCGCGGCGGCGTCGAGCACCTGCTGCACGCGGTGCACGTGCGAGGCGAACGACGCGACGATGACCCGGCCGCGGGCCTTCGCGAAGATGGCGTCGAGCACCGGGCCGATCTCCCGCTCCGGTGTAACGAAGCCCGGGATCTCGGCGTTGGTCGAATCGGAGAGCAGCAGGTCGACGCCCTCGGCACCGAGCCGGGCGAAGCCGGCGAGGTCGGTGATCCGGCCGTCGAGCGGCAACTGGTCCATCTTGAAGTCGCCGGTGTGCAGCACGAGCCCGGCCGGCGTGCGGATGGCCACCGCCATCGCGTCCGGGATCGAGTGGTTGACCGCGAAGAACTCGACGTCGAACGGGCCGAGCCGCTCGTGCTGCCCCTCGGTGACGGTCAGCGTGTACGGCTCGATCCGCCGCTCCTGCAGCTTGGCCTCGACGAGCGAAAGCGTGAACTGCGAGCCGACCAGCGGAATGTCGGACTTGTGCGCCAGCAGGTAGGGCACGGCGCCGATGTGGTCCTCGTGGCCGTGCGTGAGCACGATCGCCTGGACGTCGTCGAGCCGGTCGAGGATCGGCGCGAAGTCCGGCAGGATCAGGTCGACGCCGGGCTGCTCCACGTCGGGAAACAGCACTCCACAGTCGACGATCAACAGCTTGCCGTCGTACTCGAAGACGGTCATGTTGCGACCGATCGCGCCGAGGCCGCCCAGTGGGGTGACCCGCAGGCCACCGGCCGGCAACGGCGGCGGGGGTTCGAGCTCGAGGTGCGCGAGTGTCATGCAGCAAGCTCCAGTCCGCACGCGGCGGCGTCGGCGCGTAGCTGCTCGACCTGCTCCGGGGTCGCGTCGACCAGGGGCGAACGGACCGGGCCGGACGGCAGGCCCTGCAGGGCGAGGCCGGCCTTGACCAGGATCGTGCCCTGGGTACGGAAGATGCCGGTGAACAGGGGCAGCACGCGGCGGTGCAGGGCGAGGGCCTCGGCGACGTCGCCGCGCGCGTACGCCTGGATCATCGCCTTGGTCTGGGGCCCGGTGAAGTGGGTCGAGGTGCCGACGATGCCGACCGCGCCCACGGCCAGGGCGGGCAGCGTGCCGGCGTCGTCGCCCGAGTAGTAGGCGAGGTCGGTGCGGGCCAGCACCCACGAGGTCGCGACCAGGTCGCCCTTGGCGTCCTTGACACCCACGATGCGCTGGTGCTCGGCCAGCCGGACCAGCGTCTCGGTCTCGATCGGCACGCCGCTGCGGTGCGGGATGTCGTAGAGCAGGATCGGCAGGCCGCTGGCGTCGGCGACCGCCGTGAAGTGGCGGAGCAGGCCGGCCTGCGGAGGCTTGTTGTAGTAGGGCGTCACGACCAGCAGGCCGTGCGCCCCCGCCTTCTCGGCGCTCAGGGCGAGCTCGATCGTGTGCCGGGTGTCGTTGGTGCCGACACCGGCGAGCACCTTGGCCCGGTCGCCGACCGCCTCGACCACGGCCCGGACGAGGGCCTCCTTCTCGGCGTCGGTCGTGGTCGGCGACTCGCCGGCCGTGCCGTTGATCACCAGCGCGTCGTTGCCCTGCTCGTCGACGAGGTGGGCCGCCAGGCGCTGGACGCCGTCGAGGTCGAGGGCGCCGTCCGGGGTGAACGGCGACACCATGGCCGTGATCAGCTCACCGAACGGGCGCGCGACAGTGTGCTCGTGCGTCATGCTGACAAACCTAGCGGAAGCCTGGTCGGCCCCGGTCTCGTCCGGTCGGGTTTGCTCCCGGGACCGGCCTGCTAAGAACGGTCGGCGTACGGGCTCGACGCGACCTCCGAGCCGTCGGGCAGCGTGGTGATCTCGTAGTCGGCGAACACGTTCGGCGCGACGCCCTTGAGCTGGCGGAGGCACTCGACGGCGACCTCGCGGATCTCCACGTCGGCGGCCTCGGTGGCGCGCAGGTTGATGAAGTGTCGCCACGCACGGTAGTTGCCCGTGACCACGATCCGGGTCTCCGCCGCGTTGGGCAGCACCGCCCGGGCCGCCTGGCGGGCCTGCTTGCGACGCAGCGTGCCGTTGGGCTCGTCGGCGAACTTCTGCTCCAGGCCCTCCAGCAGCTCGTTGTAGGCCCGCACGCTGGCCTCGGCCGCCTCGACGAAGGTCTTGTGCAGGTCCGGGTCGGAGGCGATCACCTCGGGCTCGACCATCGCGGCGTCCCGGCCGGGGACGTAGCGCTGGGAGAGCTGGCTGTAGCTGAAGTGCCGGTGACGGATCAGCTCGTGGGTGAACGAGCGGGAGACGCCGCTGAGGTAGAAGGTCACCGTCCCGTGCTCGAGCACCGAGAGGTGTGCGACGTCGAGGATGTGGGCGAGGTAACCCGCGTTGGTCGCGGTGGCCGGGTTCGGCTTCTTCCACGACTGGTAGCAGGCCCGCCCGGCGAACTCCGCGAGCGCCTGGCCGCCGTCGGCGTCAGTGCTCCACGGCACATCGTCCGGGGCCTCGAAATGGGTCCAGGCGATGATCCTGACCTGCGGCGGAACGATCTCAGGCACGGCGCCCCCTCTGCCTCGCGCGACTCGCCAGACTCTAACCCTGCCTCGCGACTTCGCGTTCACGACACCACGACGCCGTCATTGTGTCTTGCGGTGACGTCACTTCGGTGGCATAGTGACGTCATGGACATCGCACCGTACGTCGAAAGCCTCCGCCGCGACCTCAACGCGGCAGCGGCGCCGGGCGGGCCCGAGGTGGCTCGCGCGGCCGAGCTGCTGAGCGGCTCGATCGACGCAGCCGCCCGGCTGGCCCTGCTCGACGCGCTCGCCCAAGCCGCCGACGAGGTCACCACCAAGCTCAGCGCGGCCAGCGTCGAGCTGCGGCTACGCGGCCGGGAGCCGGAGCTCGTCGTCACCGAGCACCTGCCCCAGCCGCCCGCGCCGCCGACCCCGCCGGTCCCCCCGGCGCCACCCGGCGCCACTGCGACGTCACCTGACGCCGGCGGTGACGTCACCCGGATCACCCTGCGCCTGCCCGAGGGGCTCAAGGACGCCGTCGAGCGGTCCGCGGCCGGCGAGGGCATCTCGGTCAACGCCTGGCTCGTGCGGGCGATCGCCTCGGCCGTGGCCGGCGCACCGCCGTCGCCTCCCGGCGGCTGGACCACCCCGCCGGGCCGTGGTCGCCGGCACATCAGCGGCTACGGCCGCGCCTGACTCGTCCATCTCTCTTCGAAGGAGCAGCACGATGCCCGAGTTCCCCGTCGACGGTCCGATCACCGTCGCCTTCAAGATCGCATCCGGCTCGGTCGACGTGGTCGCCGAGGAGCGCGCCACTGCGGTGGCCACGGTCGAGCCCGGCAGCCGCAGCGGCGAGTCCCGCCGGCTCGCCGACGAGACGACCGTCGAGTTCCAGAACGGCCGGCTGCTCATCACCACCCCCGACCAGAGCGGCTTCCGGCTGCGCAGCGGCTCGGTGGCGATCCGGGTGCTGGTGCCGCTGGACAGCGCGCTCACCGGCAAGTCGGCCTCGGCCGACGTCACCTGCCAGGGCCGCGTCGGCGGCCTGGAGGTCGAGTCGGCCTCCGGCGACATCCGGGCGGAACACATCAGCGGCGACGCGACGGTCGGCACGGCCAGCGGCGACGTCCGACTGGGCCGCGTCGACGGGCACCTGCGCACCAGGGGCGCCTCGGGCGACCTGCGGGTTCAGCTCGTGGGCGGCACGTTCACGGGCAAGTACGCGAGCGGCGACGTCCAGGTCGACGAGGCCGGCAGCGACATCAGCGTGGACACGGCGTCCGGCGACGTGACGATCCGCAAGGCGTCGCGGGGCACGGCCCGAATCAGCACGGCGTCGGGCGACGTCAGCATCGGCGTCCTGGCCGGCACGGGGGTCTGGTTCGACGTCAAGACCCTCTCCGGCGACACCCGCAACGGCCTCGACATGAGCCAGCCCGCAGCCGACACCCCGGAATCCGCCGGCGGCCAGATCACCCTCCAGCTGCGCACCATGAGCGGCGACATCGACATCCACCGCGCCTGACCCTGACCCTGACCCGAAAGGACCCCTGACATGTACGAGAACCCGAACGTCCTGCTAGCCCTCGCCGGCGAACGCCACCGCGAGATGCGCCGCACCGCCAACCGTCGCCACCTCGCGCTACGAGTCGCCCGAGCGATGCGCGGCGACCGAGACGACGGCGGAGCGACCCGGCGCTGACCGCGCCGTCCACCAAGGACCCCCGGCCAAGCCGGCGGGTCCTTCGGTGCGTGCGGCCGCGAGCGGCCGCGGCGGCCCGGGTCGGATGGCCGGGGTGTGGGCAGTGGGTAGATCGGGTTGGCCGGTTCCAGATCGGGTGTGCCTGGTCTGGTAGATCCGGCACCAGGTGGATGATCGGGTGCGCCTGGTCTGGTCGACACGCCGTGCCCGAACCAGACCAGACGCACCCGATCACGCGGTCGCGCTGTCGCCGCCTCGCCGAGCCACACCCGATCATGACCGGGTCAGGAAGTGCTCGGCTCGGCCGTGTATCGACGTCGTAGGTGCTCGTTGATCGCGGCGACGGTCACCGTGGCTTCACAGCGGACGGCGATTTCGTCGAACCGAGCGACGACGGCATGGCCGGGGTTGAGGCGGTTGACGCCGCGTCCCACTGAGTGGCGATGCTTGCGGATCTGCGGAACGAAGGCCCATGGTCGGCCGCTCTCCGACCCGAGCGTGCGCCTGCTCGGCGTCCTGGTCGGACTTACCCGGCCGACGCCGCGTGGGCAACTCTGACTCCAATGGTGTCCACCGCGCGTCACCACGGTCATGCGCCTCGCCACCGCCAGGGGTGGTCACGAGGTCTCCGGTCTTGCCCTGTCGCTAAGCGTTCTGCCGGAGACCTCGATGCCTATCGACCAACGCCATGCCCGGCCTAGACGTAGAACCAGTTGAAGGGTGCCCAGGGCAGGTTGCGCAGGATCGAGAAGGCGAGCCAGGCGCCCATGAAGATGGCGATCGCTACCGGTGGGATCTTCAGCTGCGGCAGTTTGCGGCCGAAGGCGCGCTGGGCCGCCCAGGCGATGTAGAGGTAGATGATGAACGGCACCGCGAACACGAACACCAGGTGGTGCCGGGCGGCGGCGGCGACGTCGCCGTGCAGCAGGTACCAGGCCGCGCGCGTGCCGCCGCACCCCGGACAGTCGAGGCCCGTGGTCAGCTTCAGGATGCAGGTCGGCGGCGCGTCCGGTGCACTGTCGGTCGGGTTGCTGATCAGCGTGTAGCCGACCGCTCCCCCGATGCACCCCAGCACCGCGAGCGGCGCCAACCACGTCGGCACCCGTTCGAGCATCCGCAGATAGGCCCGGCCGACCCGCCCCCGCCGCGGCGGCGCGTAGGACGGCGGCAGAAACGTCGGCGGCACAACGCCGTCGGGACCGCCGTAGGCGGCATAACCGGCCGGATATTCAGGACCGCCGCCGGGACCGGCCACCAACACACCGTGCGCGGCGCCGGAAATCTCTGCGGACGGCGCACCACCACCGGCTTCGGTAACCACCGCCGTCGCGGCCGCGCCGCTGGCGGCCACAGCCGACATCGGCTCACCGCCACCGACTCCGGCAACCACCGCCGCCGCGGCGCCGCTGCCACCCAAAGCCGACATCGGCTCACCGCCACCGACTCCGCCGGCCACCGCGGACGCGGTGCCGACCGCACCGACAGGCGTCGCGGACGCACCGCCGGCCACCGCGGACGCGGTGCCGACCGCACCGACAGGCGTCGCGGACGCGGTGCCGACCGCACCGACAGGCGTCGCGGACGCACTGCCGGCTACCGCCGACGGACCGTGGCCGCCCTCGGAAACGCCGGCTGTCTGGCCGTCGTCGGCGGCCTTCGGGGGCGCGGTTTCCGTGCCCGGTGACGCCTCCGGGGCGGTTGGGCCGGGTGCGGGCGTCATGGCGTCACGGTACACCGGCGTTGCTTGCCAGCGCGGCTGCGACCGGCCCGCCCAGGTCGCCGCCCTCCGGTGCCGCGACCGACGACAGGCCCAGCCAACCCGCCAACCGCGACAGCTCGACGGCGAGCGCCCGCGCAGTCGCGGACCGGTCGACGCCCGGCTCGGCCCAGGCTGCCGGCACCCGCAGCACGCCGGCCTTGCGGTCGGCCTTGAGGTCGACGCGGGCCGTGAACCGGTCACCTTGGAGGAACGGCAGCACGTAGTAGCCGTAGACCCGCTGCGGCGCCGGCACGTAGATCTCGATGCGGTAGGTGAAGTGGAACAGCCGCTCGGTGCGCGCCCGCTCCCAGACCAGCGGGTCGAACGGGCTGATCAACCGATCACCACGCACCCAGCGCGGGAGTTTGGCCGACGGGTCGAGGTAGGCCGGCTGCTTCCAGGTCTCCACCTTGACCGGCAGCAGCTCGCCCGACGCGACCAGGGACGCGATCGCCGCCCGGGCGCCGGCCACGGGTAGTCGGAAGTAGTCGCGTAGCTCGAACTCCGCGGCCACACCCAGCGACCGCGCCGCGACCGAGACCAGCGTGCGGTGCGCCTCGGCCTCCGAAGGCGTCGGCGCGGCCAACACCGCGGCGGGCAGGACCCGCTCCGGTAGGTCGTAGACCCGCGCGAACGACGTGTTGCGCGACGCCGCCATCACCTCGCCCGACCAGAACAGGTATTCGAGGGCCGTCTTGACCGACGACCAGTTCCATCCCCAGTTGGACTTGTCGCGCGGCTCGTCGCGCTCGATCTCGGCGGCGGTCAGCGGGCCGGACTCGCGTACCTCGTCGAGCACCCACTTGATCAGGTCGGGCTGCTCCTCGGCGAACCGGCGCAGGCCGCCCCACTGGTGCTCGCGGGCCATCCGCCAGCGGAAGGCGGGCTGGAGCTCGACCGGGATCAGCGACGCCTCGTGACCCCAGTATTCGAAGAGCGTGCGCGGCCGCCGGTAGGCCGCCCGGTCGAGCAATGCCGTCGGATAGGGACCGAGCCGGCTGTAGAGAGGTAGGTAGTGCGCGCGTTGCAGCACGTTGACCGAGTCCATCTGGAGCAGCCCGGTGCGGCCCACCACCCGGCGCAGGTGGCGGGCGGTCGGGACCCCGGTCGGCGCGGGGTCGGTGAACCCCTGCGCCGCCAGCGCGATGCGGCGGGCCTGGGCCAACGACAACGATTCGACTGCCACGCCCGGGACGCTATCGGAACCCTCCGACAAAAATGCCGAGCCGACGAGCCGGCCCGTGCGATAGACATCCCGGCATGCTCACCATCCGCCCGGAGACGCCCGACGACATCGACGACGTCGCCGCCGTACACGTGCGCGCCTGGCAATCCGGATATGCCGGAATCATCCCAAAAGAAGTGCTGGACGCCCTCGACCCGAGACAACGAGCGGCCCAGCGCAGGCAACGCCACGGCACCGACGGCTTCCAGACCCTGGTCGCCACATCCGGGGTCGCCACATCCGGGTCGACCGACGGGAGGCCGACGTCGGCCACCGACGACCAGGAAGTGCTCGGCTTCGTCACCATCGGCCCGTACCGCAACCAGCAGGACCGCACCAACCTCGACCCGACGATCGGCGAGGTGCTGGCCATCTACCTGGAGCCGACCCACATCGGCACCGGCATCGGACGAGAGCTCATGGGCGCGGCCCTGACCGAGCTGACCAGGCGAGGTTACAAAGAAGCGAGACTCTGGGTGCTCGAGGCCAACCACCGCACCCGCCGCTTCTACGAGCGGGCCGGCTTCACCCCGGACGGCGAGCGCGCCACGTACGACGTCGTCGTGCCGTCAAGCGGCGACCGCGTCCCGCTCCCGGAGCTCCGCTACGCCCGCGCCCTCGGCTGAGGAAGGGGAAGACGACCGCAGCGGCAGGAAGATCAACAAGGCCAGGCTGATCCACACGTACGCGTTGCTGCCCAGGAACCCGCCCACTCCCCCGAACCCGTGCTCCCAGGCCCAGACGAGCCGGCTGCACAGCACGGCGTAAAAGACGACCGCGACGCCCAACAGCACGCGCCGACGGTGCGAGGACGGAGCACGCACCCCGGCAGCGAACCACAAGATCAGCGCCGGCAGCAGCCAGACCAGGTGGTGCACCCAGGTCACCGGGCTGATCAGACAGCCGACCACCCCGGTCAGCGCCAACCCCTCGGCCAACGACGCGGACCGCACCCGCCAGGCCCACAGGCCCAGCACCGCGACCACCAACAATCCCCAGGCCAGCGACGACGGATGCTCCGGAGAGAGCCGCGCGACCATCCCCTGCAGCGACTGGTTGGAGACGAAGGCCAGCGAGCCGACCCGATCGGTGTCCCAGAGCGCGCTGGTCCAGAACTCCCGCGAGGCGCCGGGGTCGACAGCGGCGGCGGCGAGGGTCGCCAGCCCGGCGGTCAGACTGGCGACGAACGCGGCCCGCCAGCGCCGGGTGACCAGCAGGTAGACGATGAACACACCCGGGGTCAGCTTGATCGCGGTGGCCAGGCCGATGCCCACGCCGGCCCAGCGCCGCCCGCCGGCCACGCCGACCAGCAGGTCCAGCGCGACCAGGAACAGCAGCAGCAGGTTGACCTGCCCGAAGGTGATCGTCTCCCGGTAGGGCTCGAACGCCACCATCAGCAGAAATGCGACGGCGCCGGCGAACCACGGCGTCCAGCCCTCGCGGCGGGCGATCGGCAGCACGAGCCAGCGCAGCAGCGCGTAGGTGGCACCCAGCGACAGCCCGATGCTGACGAGGATGGCCAGCACCCAGGGCACCACCGCCATCGGCACCATCGCGATCGCGGCGAACGGCGGATAGGTGAAGCCGTACTTGCTGTTCGGCTTGAGGAAGTCGTACAGCATGCCGTGGTCGTGGATCCAGTAGTTGACCGCGCCGTAGTAGACCTTGAGGTCGAAGAACCCGTGCCGCACCGCGAAGACGGCCACGAACGCCCCGACGGCGACCGCCAGGCCAGCGACGATCACGACCTCGCGCCGCGCGGCCCGCTCGATCACCCGCTGCTCCCAGTCCGTAGGCTCACCACTCATGGCACTCGGGTACGTCCGCCCGGCGCGTCCCGAGGACGTCGCCGAGATCGCCCGCATCCAGGTCGCGACCTGGCGGGTCGCATATCGCCGGATGCTCCCCCGACACGTGCTCGACAACCTCGACGAGGCGTGGATCGCCGAGCGCTGGAGCGCCGCGGTCGAGCAGCCGCCGTCGCCGCGGCACCGGGTGCTGGTGGCCGTCGAGCAGGCCGAACAATCGTATCTGGTGGGTTTTGCCGCCTCCGGCCCCGCCGACGAGCAGGCGCTGGCCCCGGAGGAGCCGGCGTTGCCGGACGATGTGGCGGCCATCACGGACCTGCTGGTCGAGCCCCGCTTCGGCCGCCGCGGCCACGGCAGCCGCCTACTCGCGGCGAGCGTCGACCTGTGGCGCGAGGACGAGTTCGCGTTCGCAGTCGCCTGGGCCTACGACGGCGACGCGGCCACCCGCAAGTTCCTCACCGCGGCCGGCTGGGCACCCGATGGCGCCGGTCGGGCCCTCGACGTCGAGGACATGCTGGTCTACCAGCTGAGGCTGCATGTCGACCTCACAGCCAAACCCGAACCCGAATAAACCAAGGTCGTCCTGACTCGGGTCCGCCTGGGGCGCGACCGTCGCTCCCGCCAGACACCGCTCCGCTTCGCTGCGCTGTCACCTCCGCGCCGGGTAACGCTCACCCCAAACCCCACGACCAGCTCGGGATCGGGCTCGCCCTTGCCGAACGGCGGCCGACGGCCCACACGCAGAACCCGTACGAGGCCGCCACCGCCCGGCACGGCCACGCCACCGTCGACCGCTCGTCCGAGGCCCCAATCCGCTGATCCGGCGGCCGGTCAGATGCCCAGGTCGGCGAGGGTGGCCCGGCCGGTCGAGGCGTGGTCGCCGCCGGCCAGGATGAGTGTCCGGGCTCGCTGGTACGGGCAGCCGGCGGTCTCGAACGCTGCGGCCGTCTCCAGGAGGCGTTCCTGGTCGTCGTCGAGCAGCGCGGCCGCCCGGTCCAAGATCGCACCGACTGCGGGGTTTCCGGCGACGATCGGGCGCGCCTCCGCCAGCAGGGCAGTGGCGTCCGTGCTGCCCGCCAGCACGGCGGCTTCGGCGCGCAGCGCGACGTGCCAGTGGAGCAGAATCCCGTTGCGCCAGGCGTCGGGCTCGCCGGTCCGGGGGTTCAGCCGCTCCAGGGCGGGCGTGGCCTCGCCGCGGTGGAGCAACATGATCGCGTCGAAGGTCGGGCTGTAACCGGCCCGGTCCGCGGGCGTGACGCCCAGCTGGTCGAGGACCGCGTCCCATTCGGCCTGGGCGGCCAGGTCACCGCGCAGGCCATGGATCATCGCGACCGAGGCGGCCACCGGGCCGAATTGGCGGGCCGCCGGCCGCCCGGCCTGGGTCCAGCCGTCGAGGAACCGGCCGCTGGCGGCGATCACGTCGGTGGCCTGGCCTGCGATGGCGTCAGCCATGATGGCACGGGACGTGGCGACGTGCCCGACCTCGGCCAGCACCGGCAGGTCGCGCAGTTGGCGCCCCCATCGTCGCGCCGCCGGCAGGTCGCCGACGCCGATGCTGGTCGCGGTGGCGATCAGGAGCGCGTCGATCAATTCGTCGGCGACGCCCGGGGTGAGCGGGACGGAGTCGAGCAGCTCGACCCGGCGACCTGCGGTCGCGGCGGCGGCGAAGGTGTCGCCGGCCCGGCGTTGGGCGCCGGCCAGCGCGAAGAGAGCCGCGCACTCCGCGAGCGGGTCGTCGAGGCCGCGGGCCAGTTCCACCGCCCGCTCCGCGAGCGAGGTCATCTTCGCCGCGGTGGCCTCGGCTCGCTCGGCGAAGAACGCGTAGCCCAGCGCGGCGCAGTCGGCGAGGGCCACCGAGGCCCGGGCGGCGGGATCGTCACCGGCCAGCTCGTGCGCCCGGGCCAGCAGCGCGGTCGCCTCGGCCCGCGGCGGCAACTCGGCGAAGGCCCCGGACTTCCGGAAGTACGTGGTGGTCGCCGTCGCGAGGTCCCGGGCCGCGGCGGCGGTGTCTCCGGCGCGTTCCGCGGCGGCCTGCCAGAGCCGATAGGCGTCGTCGCCGCGCATCCGGCACGCGGCCACGTTCGCGGCGGACCGCAGGGCGGCCGCCGCACCGGCCGGATCGTCGGCGAGGGCCGCCGCCTGCTCGTAGCGCTGCTGGGACTCGCCGACCAGGTTGCGGGAGAAGGCCAGGCCCGCCAGCGAAAGGGCGAGCCGGTGCGCGTCGGCCCGCTGGTCCGACCGCTCGACCGCCCAGCTCAGCGCGGCCCGAAGGTCGTCGACGGCCGCGTCGAAGCCGGCCCGCCAGTCGCCGGTGCCGGACGGTTGCTCGGCCAGCTCGGCGACGGTGGCCAGGCACCAGCGGAGATGCGCGACCGAGGTGGTGTCGGCCTCACCGGCCGCGGCGAGCTGTTCGGTCCCGTACTGGCGGATGGTCTCGAGCGCCCGGTAGCGGGTGCCGCCGGCCGACGCCGTGACGCTCAGCAGGCTCTGGTCCGCCAGTCGGCCCAGCCCGTCGACCACCTGACCAGGCGCCAGCGGGCCGAACCCGGCCACCTCGGCGGCCGCCGAGGCGGTGAACGGCGAGACGAACACCGAGATCCGGCTCAGCAGGGTCAGGTCGGGACCGTCCAGCAGCGCCTCGCTCCAGTCGAGCATGGCGCGCACCGAGCGGTGCCGGTCGTCGGCCCGGTAGCCGCCCACCAGGAGCCGCAGGTGGTCGGTGAGCCCCGCGACCAGCCCGTCGAGCCCGAGAGCGGGCAGGCGGGCCGCGGCGAGCTCGATCGCCAACGCCACGCCGTCGAGCTTGCGGCACACGTCGGCGACCTGGTCCAGCTGTTCGGGCCGGGCGGTCCAGCCCACAGCGGCGGCCCGGTCGACGAACAGGGCCACCGCATCCGACCGTCCCTCCAACGAGAGCGGCGGCACCAGGTAGACCCATTCGAAGGGCACCATGAGCCGGGCCCGGCTCGTGATCAGCACGGTCACCGACGGGCAGCGCGTCAGCAGGCGCTCGACGAACGGTGCGACCCCGTCGGACAGATGCTCACAGTTGTCCAGAACCAGCAGGGTGCGCCGATCGGCCAGGGCGCCCAGCACCGAGTCGTCGATGCCGCGACCCTGCTGCTCGCCCACGCCGATCGCGGCCGCCACCGCGGCGCCGACCATGGCCGGATCGGTGACCGGCACGAGGTCGACGAACCAGACGCCGTCGGCGAAATCGCCGGCCAGGTCAGCGGCGACGGCCAGGGCGAGGCGGGTCTTTCCCACGCCGCCGGGGCCGACGGCCGTGACCGCGCGGCGCGCGCGGAGAGCGTCCCGCAACGCGCCGCGCTCCTCTGCCCGGCCGATGAACGGGCTCAACGGCGCCGGGAGCCCGGCCCGCGCCTGGCTGGTCCGCTCCGCCCGCGCGACACCGGCGAGCGCACGGCGATCCGGGGCTCCGAGCTTGCGCAGCAGGGACGACACGTGGGTCTCGACCGTGCGCACCGAGATGAACAGCTGCGCGGCGATCTCGGCGTTGCTGCGGTGCTCCCCGACCAGCGTCAGGATCTCGGCCTCCCGAGCCGAGATCCCCGCGGTAGCTGCCTGCTCCGACACCCGAGGCATTCTGCCGCACCGTGCCGCTGCGTGCGGCGATCCGTGGTGCCCTACGTGGTGAGCACGGATGTGGGCACACCCGGCGCGGAGCGAGGCTGATGCCGGTAAGTCGACGCCGACGAGGGGGAGCCATGAGCCACGGAATAAGGACCATCATCATCCCCGTCCGGGACCGGGCCACCGCCACCACGCTGTACGGCACCGTCCTCGCCGTGGAGCCGTACGCCGACGAGCCCTACTACGTCGGCTTCCGGATCGGGGACCAGGAGATCGGCCTCGACCCGAACGGCCACAACCACGGCATGACCGGTCCGGTCAGCTACTGCCACGTCGGGGACGTCGCCGCGGCCCTGAGCCAGGCGGTCGCTGCGGGCTGGCGGACCCGCCAGGACGTCAAGGACGTCGGCGGGGGCCAACTGGCCGCCGTCGTCGAGGACCCGGACGGCAACGTGCTCGGGTTCCTGCAGCGCTGACCAGATCATTGACCTGCGACAACACACCCATAGGGAGCCAACCGTGACCACCGTCGAGTACATCACCCTCGAAGTCGCCGACCCCACGACCGCCGATCGCTTCTACACCGAGGCCCTCGGCCTGGGGAAGCAGGTGCGCACCCGGGCCTCGGAGGCGCCGACCACCGGCTTCCGCGGCTACACCCTGTCGCTCATCGTGTCCCAGCCGGCCAACGCCGACGCGCTCATCGGCGCCGCCGTCGACGCCGGCGCCACGGTGTTGAAGCCGGCCGCGAAGTCGCTGTGGGGCTACGGCGGAGTCGTGCAGGCGCCGGACGGGACGATCGTGACAGTCGCGTCCTCGTCGAAGAAGGACACCGGCCCGGCCGCCAAGCAGATCGACGACCTGGTCCTCCAACTGGGCTGCGCGGACGTGGCCGCGAGCAAGAAGTTCTACGTCGAGCGCGGCCTCACGGTCGCCAAGAGCTTCGGCAGCAAGTACGTCGAGTTCGACTCGGGCGCGATCAAACTGACGCTCAACAAGCGCCGCTCCCTGGCCAAGACCGCCGGCATCCCCGAGGAAGGCACTGGCTCACACCGCATCGCGTTCGGCAGCGAGGCCGGACCCTTCACGGACCCCGACGGGTTCGTGTGGGGTTAGCCGCCCACCAGCTCGGTGGTGCCGTCGGGGTGGATGGTCCAGGTCTTCGCCGTGCAGAACGGGTCGTCGAGGCGGGCCACCACCCGGTCGGCGGAGAGGGCCGTCACCTCGCCGGTGCCGCACTCCTCGTTGACCCGGATGCCGAGGTCGCCGCCGGCGGGCACCACGAACTGGCGCTTGTCGCCGCCGGTCGACACCACGACCGTCAGCGGGGTCGCCTGCTCGTTGCGGACCTCCAGCTCCGGGTCGGGCTCGCCCTTGCTGAACGGCGGCCCGACCGCCCACAGCCACAGCCCGCACGCGGCCACCAGCACCACCACCGCCGCGGCCAGCCCGAGCACCCACCGCCTGGTCACGAAGCCTCCCGCCGCACTCCGGGCACGGAGGGCGCCCGGTTGTCCTGCGGCGCGACCAACCGCGGCGACGGGGCCGGCAGGCCGCTGCCGTCGATCGCGAAGATCCCCGTGTACGGAGTGCCGAGCGTCTTCCCGTCGGCGGTGCCGGGTTGGCCGAGCGCGTACAACTGGGCACCGACCGCCGCCACGGCAGCCGTCGCCCTGGCCTCGGTGGGTGCGATGCCGTAGTAGAGGTCGAAGGTCTTCGCCTCGCCGGTGGCGAACGTGCCCAGGTCCAGGTCGATCAACGCGCCGGTGTTGGCCGGCCCGAAGTCGGTGAAGAAGCCGGAGGCGCCGAGGTCGGTGAACGCGTTGTGCGGGTTCGGGTCGGCGAAGCCGTCGTTGGTCACACCGGTGACATATCCGATGTCGCCGGTGCGGTGCACGAACGTCGTGTAGAAGCCACTCACGTCCGGTAGCAGATCCCAGTCGACCGCCCGGCGGTAGTGGACCGAGTGGTGGATCGGGGAGCTGACGTTCCGGACAGTGACCTTGAGCTGGAACAGGTTGGGGTCGATCGAGGGCGAAACATAAGTGGCGACCGTGATGCCCGTCGGTCCGGTCAGGTCGACCATCGACGTCGCGGTGTCGCCCGACGCCACGAACGACGACAGGGTCAGGCCGTCGACGCCGGTCGCGTCGGTGACCGAGCCGCCGAAGGGACCGTGCGCGACGCCCCAGCCCTCGCAGAAGCAGCCGCGCCGGATGACCTCGCTGTCGGCGTTGCCGGCCAGCCGGATGCCGATCGCGTTGGAGATCAGGCTGCCGTACGGCCCGACTCCGATCTCGATCGTGCTGTTGGAGAGCACCTGGGCGGTGCGCTGGAACCGCACGCTCCAGTCGCCGATCGCCCAGGTGCCGTAGAAGCCCGGATCGTCGGCGTTGACGATGACGAGCACCGCCTTGGGGCACGCGTCGGTCAACGCGACCGTCAGCGGCACGCGGGCGAGCAGGCGCTGCGCCGCGCCGCAGCCCGCGGTGGGCCGGTCGAAGTCGTCCAGGCGCAGCACGCTGAACCGTACGTCGTGATCGGTCTTCGGGTCCCAGGTCACCGTGAGGTCGCCCTCGGCCTGGTTGGGGTTGACGATCTGGACGTACTTGGCGCCGCTCTGCTGCACGTAGTAGGTGCCGGGGAACGCCTCGGGACCAGCGCCGTTGTTCTGCGAGATCGTCACCTGTTGACGCGGCGGCTGCAACGCCGAGCCGAGGCTGGCTCGCCACCGCTGCGCGTGCGAGTCGGTGAAGCCGACGGACGATCCGCCGCGTTCGAACACGTACGCCCACTGCCGGAACACGTCGATCTCGGTGCCGAACGAGGAGCCGCCCGCCTCTATCGCCTCGCGGATCGCACCGCGCGGAGTCGACCACAGCCCGCCGAGGTCACCCCACGTCTGGCGGATCGCGTCGTCACCGAACCGCTCTTCGAGGAACTCGGCGACGATGAACGCGCCGTACTCCGGACCGCCGGGCAGGACGACGGAGTTGCCCTCGTCGAAGCGCTCGTCGGACGCGTCGAGGAAGTCGTCCAAGTTGGACCAGTAGCCCCGATATTCGTCGTCGGGGACGTCGGACGCCCCGGACCGCTCGTGCACCTGGTGCGCCGCCCACTCGGCCGACGCCTCCATCCACCAGTTCATGCCGAACTCCGCGAACCGGCGGTGGTCGATGTACTCGTACTCGACGAAGTGGAAGAACTCGTGGTGCGGCAGGTACTTCGAGATCGTCGGGTCGGAGGACATCAGGAGCAGCGGGCTCGTCTCCCCGCAGAGGAACGGGCACTTGGGCAGCGACGGAAAGGCGACGCCGGACTTGTTGTCACCCAGCGCGAACGTGGGGTCGAGCGCGACCGTGAGGCGATAGCCGGGCAATCGGTAACCCATCGAGCCGTAGATGCCGCGGCTGAGCTCCAAAGACCCGATCATCTTCTCGACCCAGTCGGGACGCGAGGCACCCGGCGAGGTCGGCCCGACGTGCCCGGAGTCGTAGTAGACGACGAAGTTGGTCGACTCGGCCCGGCAGTCGTAGAGCTTCGCGCGGAGCCGCACCAGCCAGCCGCACTCGTTGGGCGCGAGCCGGGCACCGGCCGGCGGCGAGGACAGCACGACCGGCGTGTTCGGGTCACCGAGGCGGGCGCGCTGGTCGGCGCTCAACGACTCCCAGAGCGCCAGCGCCGCCGCCAGCGCCGCCTCGGGGTCGCCCAGCCCGGGCGCGCCGTCCACGTAGCGCGCCGGCAACCCGGCGCCACCGGTGGCGAGGTCGAACAGGTGGCCCACATATTGCTCGAGGTCGAGCAGGCCCGCCGCGTAGTCGGCCGCGAGCCGCCCGATGCTGTCGGCCGCGTTGTCGACCGTGACCGTGGTGCTGGCCCGCACCGAGGTGCCGACCAGCGCCCGCACCGTATAGCGCCCGTCCGGCCAGGACGGCACGCCCGCCACGGTCACGTCGGTCTCCCAGAGAACCGTGCAGGCGTCCTGGCCGATCACGTGCCAGGCGCCGCCGTCGCGGGCGGCCTCCACCCGGACGGGACCACCGGCACCGGCACAGTCGAGCGCGACGGAGACGTCGTCCCACAGCGTCGTGCCGGCGGCGGGCGCGGTGAAGCGGAACTCGTCGGCGGCCACGACGACGACGCGGAAGTGCGCCGTGGCGCTCCACGCGCCCGACACCTCGTGCCCGCGGACGTGCAGCCACCACGTGCCGGGCGCGAGCTCGGCGGAGAAGCGGGCCTCGGTGGTCGTCACGGTCGCGGCGGGCACGGTCGCCGCCGCGGTGTCGAGCACGACCGACCAACCGTCGACCAGCCCGACCGACTCGCCCACGGGCGCGGTCGCCGTCGGGCCGAGCCGCCACGTCGCGACGAACGGGCCGGCGGGATAGCCCGTGCCCGGGACCGGATGGGTCGCGCTGGTCACCGTGGGCGCGTCGGCCGCCAGGTCGGCCACCACCCGCAGCCGCACCGGCGCGCTGGCCTTGCCGGCCCCGCTGCGGGCGACCACGGCGACGAACCACTCGCCCTCGCCCGCCAGCCGGGTCTCGTACGCGTTTCCCGTGGTGGTGATCGCGGTGCCGGGCACCTCGCCGTCGGTGCGCGACACCTTGATCGAGTAGCCGGCGACGCCGGACGGCCCGGTGGTGGCACCGAGTGCCAGGCGCAGGTCGAGCGAGCCGGTCGGCGCGGCCGGATCGGGGTGGCTGGGTGAGGTGAGCGCGTTGACCACTGGTGTCACGGTGTCGACGCGGACGGCCCGGTGCGCGGTGGCGCCCCACGACCCGTCGGTGCCGTGGGCGCGGACGTGGACCCAGCTCACGCCGTCAGGGTAGGTGCGGCTGAGCGAGGCGCCCGGCTGGCTGATCGCGGGTGGCGGCACCGTGTCGGCGACGGAGTCGACGACCACCGCGTAGCCGTCGATCGCCGTGGCGCTGTCGGTGGACCAGCTCACGCCCGGCGTCGCGATGGCCGACCAGGCCGTCGTGCCGCCGCTGATCCGGGGCGAGCCGGTGCCCTCGTAGACCTCGACGCCGAACGCTCCGGCGATGCTGCCGTTGGGGTCGACCCGCACGAGGTAGTCGCCGGCGGCCGGCAGCGCGCAGGCGAGCACGCTGCCGGCGGAGGCGTTGGTGCGCGTGCAGACCTGCGTGCCGTCGGCGCGCAGGATCGACAGCCGAGCCAAGCCCGCGGCGACCGGGAGACCGGCGCGAATCGCCTGCCCGGCCGTGCCGCTGAAGGCGAGGTCGGCCCGCTGCCCGACGGCCAGGTCGACGCTGCGCACGGCCGCGCCCAGGGCACCGGCGACGGTGACGTCGGCGGGCACCTCGCAGACGGCCACGGACGCCGCGCCGACCGCCGCCCCGGCCGGGTCGACGAGCACCCGGTAGGTGCCCGCCGCGGCCAGCGTCAGCGGCTCCAGGAAGACGGCCGAGCCGCTCGCGGTGGCGTTGGCCAGCACGCCACCGGCGGCGTCGACCAGCGACACCGCCGCGCTGCCGGCGACGCCGGCCCGGCTGAAGCCGGAGGTCGGCACGGACACGCACACCCGGTCGCCGGCGGCCGCCGTGAACGTGGCCGCGCCGACCGCGCCGGGCGTGCGCACGGCGACCTCGACGGCCGGCCCACCGACCGTCAACGGGACCGGCACGGCGGCCGGGACCTCGAAGACCTGCACGGTGAAGCGGCCGAAGCGGGTGCCGGTGGGGTCGAGCGTCAGGCTGTAGGTGCCGCCGGACCCGAGGTCGACCGGGCCGAGGACGCGCTCGTCGGTGGCGGTGATGGTGCCGGAGGTCAGCACGGTGCCGGCCGGGTCGCGCAGGGTGAGCGCGACCGAGCCCTCGATCGTCGTGCCGTCGGCCACCGTGCCGGGGGTGACGGTCAGCAACGCGCGCCGACCGGCCGGTGCCGGGAACGTCACCGTGGCGACCTGGCCCGGCTGGGTGGTGCGGGCGATCACGGCGGGGCCGTCGAGCGTCGCGGCGACCGTGGTGTCGTCGGGCACGGCGAAGACTTGGACGGTGAACGTGTCGACGGCGGTCGACTGCGGGTCGATGGCGACCGTGAAGCCGCCCGTCGCCGGCAGCGCCATCGCCGCGAGGTCGAGCGTCGTGCCCGAGGTGGTCGCCGACCGCAGCACGGTGCCGTCGGGCGCGCGGAGCTCGACCGCGGCGCTGCCCGTGCTGGAGGTGCGCCCGACGCGCACGAAGACCCGCTGCGCGGCCGTGCCCACGAAGGTCACCGTGGCGTTCTGGCCGGGCGTCGAGGTGACCACCGTGGACGCCGGCGCACCGACGGTCGCCACCCCGGTGACATCGGCCGGCACCAGGTAGAGCCGCAGGGTCAGCTGACCGACCACGGTGGACTGCGGGTCGACCAGGATCTGGTAGGTCCCGTCGGCCGGGAGCGCGACCGGGTTCCAGAAGATGCCGTTGGACGCGACGCTCGACGTGCCGAACAGCACCGAACCGTCGGGGGACGTGGCACCGACGCGCACGTTGGAGCCGCTGTAGGTGCTGCCGGAGGCCAGCAGCGCGACCCGCTGGCCGGCGGTGCCCGCGAAGGTGACGACCGCGCCCTGCCCCATCACGGTGGCCGGCAGCGTGACCGGCTCGCCGCCCACGGCGGCGACCGCGGTGAGGTCGGCCGGGACGAGCCGCACCTCGATCGCGATCTGGCCGACGGCGCTGCCCTGCGGGTCGACGAGCACGGAGTGGTCGCCGGCGACGGTCGACACCCGCGTGTCGAAATAGATGCCGTTGGAGGCGACGCCGGTCGGCGCGACCAGCACGGTGCCGTCAGGCGCCCGCAGCGAGACCCGCACGTTGGACGAGCCGCCGTACGTGCTCTCCAGCGCGGTGACGATGTAGCGCTGCCCGGCCGCGAGCGGGAACCGCACCACGGCGTCCTGCCCGGGCGCGGTGGTGGCGGCGACGACCGGGCCGCCGTCGACCGTCGCCGTGAACACCACCTGGCCCGCGTCGCTGACCAGCACCGTCACCTGCCCCACGGCCGAGCCCTGCGGGTCGACGGCGACGGTGTAGACCCCGGCCACCGCGTCGAGCGGGCCGAGCAGCACCCCCGCGGCGGAGAACGTCGTCGCGGCGACCGCGACGCTGCCGTCGGGTGCGAGCAGCGTGGCGCGGGCGCCGGACGTGCCGTAGGTGCTCGCGGACAGCCGCACGCTCACCCGTTGCCCGGCGACCGCCGCGAACGTCACGCTGCCGTTCTGCCCGGGCACCGTGGTCGCCAGGGTGACCGCGGGCCCGCCCACGACGGCCTCGACCGGCGAGCCCGTCGGCACGTCGTGCACCTCGACCGTGGCCGCGCCGGTGCTCGCGCCCGCCGGGTCGACGACGACCGCGTAGGTGCCGCCGACGGGCAGGGTCACCGGCTCGGTGAACAGCGAGCTGAAGACGGTCTGCGCCGCGACGAGCACCGTGCCGTCGGGCCGGCGTACCCCGATCGAGACGTTGCCCGAGCCGAACGAGTGGGACGGCACGCGGAAGCTGACCCGCTGCCCGGCCGCGCCGGCGAACTCCACCCGCGCGTTCTGGCCCGGCGTGCCGACGGTCGCGCTCACCGCCGCACCACCGGGTGTCGCGGTGAAGACCGCGTCGGCGGGGGTGTCGTAGAGGTGGACGACAGCGGCGCCGACCCGGTCGCCGGCGGGGTTGACCACGACCGAATAAAGGCCGGCGGACGGGATGGTGACCGGCTCGACGAACAGCGACGCGAACACGGTCGTGGCGCCGACCAGGTTGGTGCCGTCGGGCCGGCGCACCGACAGCGACACCGATCCGGACCCGTACGTGTGGCTCGGCACCCGGATGCCGACCCGCTGCCCGGCGGTCGCGGTGAACTCGACGCCGCCGTTCTGGCCGGGCGTCGTGGTGGTCACGGTGCGCGCCGCCCCGTCGGTGGCGCCCGCCACCGTGGCGTCGGCCGGCACGTCGAAGAGGCGGATCGCGACCTGCCCGGTGGCCGCCCGCACCGGGTCGACCGCGACCGTGTAGGTGCCGGCGGCCGGCAGGACGAACAGGTCGAGGAACGCGCTCGTGCTGACCGTGACCGCGGAGACCAGGCTTGTGCCGTCGGGCCGGCGCACGCCGACCGTCACGCCGGACGAGCCGTAGGTCGAACCGCTCACCGCAATGCTGACCCGCTGCCCGGCCTTGCCGGCGAAGGTCACCCCGCCGTTCTGGCCCGGCACCGTGGTGGCGACGGTGACGGTCGACCCGTCGGCGCTGCCCGGCACGAGCGCGTCGGCCGGCACGTCGTGGGCCGTGACGACGACCTGGCCGGTCGCAGTGCCCTGCGGGTCGACCAGCACCGTGTACGCGAGGTCGGCGGCCGGCAACGGCTCGAGGAAGACGCCGCTGGTGCCGAATCCCGTGGCCGACACCGCCGTCGTGCCGTCCGGACGGAAGACCGAGACCCGCGCGTTGCTGGTCGACGAGCCGAAGGTGCTGTCGCGCAGGGCGAGCGCGACCCGCCGGCCGGGCGCCGTGGTGACGGTGAGCAGGGCGACCTTGCTGGCCGTGGCCACGGCCACGGTGGCCGGGGCGTCGAGGGTGAGCCGGGCCGTCGTCTCGACGTCGGTGGCGCGCCACGGGGAGCGGGCGACGAAGAGGTCGCTGCTCCAGGCTCCGGTGCCCGCCGGAGCGGTGACCCGCACCGGCCCGGAGGTGGCGGCCGCGGGGACGGTGGCGGTGATCCGGTCGTCGGCGACCGCGGTCGTGGCGGCCAGCACGCCGTTGATCGTGACCGCCGACGCACCGGTGAAGCCGTGCCCGCGCAGCTCGACGACCGCGCCGGCCTCGACCACGGCCGGCGTGACGGTGTCGACCGACACGGGGTCGACCGCCAACGCGGGCCCCGGCACGGCCAGGATCGACACCGTGGTCACCGCCGCCAGAGCACCATGACGCCACCATCGACCGCGCATCCCATGCCCCCGCATCGAAGTCGGTGAACACGGTATCGGCCGCCTCACGCTCCGCGAGGCCCCGTGGTGGCGGACCCGCGAAAAGCGACAATCATCGAACTATCCCTTTTCGGCGCCCTCCGTGGCACCGCGCACGAAGTAGCGCTGGAAGACCGCGAAGATGATCGCCACCGGGATCGTGGCCAGCAGGGCCGCGCCGAGCTTCAGCGGGTACTGCGTGCCCGAGCCCAGCGAGCCCGAGACCAGGTTGGCGACGCCGCGGGGCAGGGTGAACAGGCTCGGATCCTGGACCGCCACCAGGGTGTGCGGGAACTCGTTCCACGTGCCCTGGAACGACAGGATGGTCAGGGTGATCAGCGCCGGCCGGGCCGACGGCAGCACCACCGACCAGAACGTCCGGAACACCCCGGCACCGTCGATCCGGGCGGCCTCCTCCAGGCTCAGCGGGATCGACTCGAAGAACTGCTTCATGATGAAGACGCCGGCCGCGTCGACGAGCAACGGCAGGATCAGCGCCGTGTACGTGTCGTAGATGCCGAGCTGGTTCAGCACCAGGAACTTCGGGATGAAGAGCACGACGCCGGGTACGGCCATGATGGCCACGATGGTCGCGAAGATCGCCTTTCGGCCGCCGAAGCGGAGTCGGGCAAGTGCGTAGCCGGCCAGCGAGTCCAGGAACACCCGGCCGACCGTGACGACGACCGTGACCAGGACCGAGTTGCCCAGCCAGAGCGGGAAGTCGCCGCCGAGCAGGCTGGAGAACGAGTCCGTGGTGAAGGGTTGCGGCACCGGCGACAACGGGTTGGCGGCCGCGTCCGGTTCGGTCTTGAAGGAGTTCGCGAGCTGGATGACGAACGGGTAGATGAAGACAAGCGCGAAGAAGACGAGCACGGCGTACCCGACGACGGTGTTGACCATGCCCCCGTGGCGGCGCCGCCTGGCGGGAGTCAGCGTAGCCATCGGAACCTCCGGCGGGGCTCGTCGCGGTCGCGCATCACCCAGCGCTGGGCCAGGGTCAGCACGACGATGATCAGGAACAGCACGAACGAGATCGCCGCGCCCCGCCCGTAGTCGAAGTCCTTGAACGCGGTGCGGTAGGACAGGAACGCCGGGGTCAGCGTGGTCTTGGCCGGGTTGCCCTGGCTCATCACGTAGATCTGGTCGAACACCTGCCAGGTGCCGATCAGCCCGAGGGTGAGCACGAGGAACATCGTCGGCTTGAGCAGCGGCAGGGTGACGTAGCGCAGCCGCTGCCAGCGGGTCGCGCCGTCGAGCTCGCTGGCCTCGTCGAGCGAGACCGGCACGCTCTGCAGGGCGGCCAGGAACATCAGCATGAACGTGCCCGACGTGGTCCAGATGACCAGCGCCATGATCGCGCACATCGCGACGCTCGGGCCCGACAGCCAGTCCCACCAGGTCAGGCCGAGGGGTCCGCCGTTGGCCAACGCGCTCGGCGGGTTGTCCACGCCGAAGACGCCGAGGATCAGGTGGATCAGGCCGCGCGCGTCGGAGAACCAGGCCGGTCCGTCGATGCCGAAGAACGACAGGATCCCGTTGATGGCGCCCGAGTTGGCGAACATGAACAGGAACACGACGCTGATGGCGACCGAGCTCGTCACGGACGGGAAGTAGAACGCCGTACGGAAGAAGCCCTTGCCCTTGAGCATCCGGTTGTTGACCAGCAGGGCGAGGCCGAGCGCCAGGACGGTCTGCACCGGCACCACGATCGCCACGTAGTAGATGTTGTTGCGGATGCTCGTCATGAAGTCCCGGCGGGCGAGCCCGTCCTCGGTGAACAGCCGCGTGTAGTTGTCACCGCCGACGAACGGCACGCCCGACTTGAACGGGCTGCCCTGGCCCTGCCAGTCGGTCAGGCTCACCCAGAACGCCATGATGATCGGCGCGAGGAAGAAGATGCCGAGCAGGACGATGACCGGCGCCACGAAGAGCCAGCCCGCGATCCGCTCGTTGCCCCTGATCCCGCCGCGGAAAGGCCCCGGCCAGCGAAGCCACCTGCCGAACCGCTGCCGCGGTCCGCGACCGCCGGTGGCCGGCCGGCCGCCACCCGCGGACCGGTCATCCCGGTCCGCGGAGGCGGTCGTAACGGTCGACATGTACTCAGCCGCCCAGCGTCGCCTGAGTGTTCTTCTGCAGCGTCCCGAGCAGCGTCTTCGGGTCGGCCTTGGCCAGCGTGTTCAGCGAGGCGTCGAAGTCGGCCAGGACGCTGTCCATCTTCGGCGCGTTGACCGGGCCCTGCGCGTACTCGGCACCGTCGATGAACGCCTTGTCCGCCGGGAAGGCGGCCGTGTACTGGTCACGGGCCGACTCACGGGACGGCATCACACCGAACGCCTTGGCGTACGTCATCTGCTGGTCGACCGAGGTCATCGCCTTGACGAAGTCGATCGCCTGCTCCTTGAACTTGCTCTTGGCGGCGATGCCCCAGCAGTTCGTGAACGACAGCGTGCCCTTGCCCTTGGGGCCGGCCGGAAGCTCGTGCACCGTGTACTTCACGTTCGGGAAGTCGTTGGTCATGGCGCCCTTGATCCAGTTGCCCTCGATCGTCATGGCGGCCTTGCCCTTGCCGAACGCCTCGCCGCCCCAGCCGGCGTCCAGCGCCTTCGGGTAGGAAGCTAGACCCTGCTTGAGCAGCGTCTGCACGTAGGTCAGCGCGGCGACGTTCTCCGCACTGTCGGCCGTCGCCTGCTTGCCGTCCTTGCTGACGATCCAGCCACCGGACTGGACCATGAACGCGCCGACCCGGTCACGGGTGTCCGCCACCGCCAGCGGCATGGTGCCCTTGGCCTTCAGCTTCTGCGCGGCGGCGGTGAGCTGGTCCCAGGTGGTCGGGATGTCGGCGTCGGTCAGCCCGGCCTTGGTCCACAGGTCCGTGTTGATCTCCAGCGCCAGCGTGGAGAAGTCCTTCGGCGCGCAGTAGAACTTGCCGTCGAAGGTGAACGTGTCCTTGAGGCTCTGGTAGAAGTCGTCCGGGTTGTCGACCTTGTCCCCGTAGGGCTCCAGCGCGCCGACGCTCGCGTAGTCGGTGAACCGGCCGGCGTCGACGTAGAACACGTCCGGCGGGTTGTCACCGGCCAGCGACTGGCCGAGCTGCTGGGTCAGGTCCTGGGCGGGGGTGACCGTGGCGGTGTTGCCGCTCTTGGTCGCCCAGGCCGCCGCGGCGTCCTTCACGGCGGCGGTCTCCGCGTCGCCCGAGGAACCGATCAGGATCTGCAGTGCGGCGGGGCCCGACGTCTGCTGAGCGGCCTCGCCGCCGTCGTCGAAGCTGTCGCCACACGCCGCGGAGGCGAGGAGCGTGCCGGCGGCGAAGACCGCTACCGCGCCACTGCGGAACCGGTTGCGTCTCATGTCGTAACTCCTGGGTTGAGGGGGGTTTAAGCGGTGGTACGGACTACGAGGGACGGTTTGAGCAGCACCTGGCTGGTGCCGACGGGGTTGCCGTCGAGGTGGTCGATGAGCAGGTCGATGCAGCGGGCCGCCGCGTCCGGCAGCGGCTGGCTGACACTGGTCAGCCCGATCGCCTCGGCGACCGGGGTGTCGTCGAAGCCGATGACCGCGCTGCGGCCACCGGCGGCCTGGAGGGCGCCCAGCGCCAATGAGTCACTGGCGCAGACGAACGCGGTCGGCGGCTCCGGCGTGGTGAGCAGGTCGCGCGCGCACTCCGCGCCCTGGGCGATGCCGTCGGGCGCGCCGCGGTCGAGGCCGGCCGGGTCGAGGTCGTAGGCCTTCATCGTGCGCTGCCAGCCGTCGCGCCGGTCGTCGCCGACACCGGAGCCGGCCGGCCAGCCGATGAACCCGATGCGCCGGTGCCCGGTCTCGATGAGCCGCCGGGTGGCCTGGGCCGTGCCGTCGGCGTTGTCGACGTCGACCCACGAGTGGCGCTCGGGCTCGTCCCACGGGCGGCCGAACGTCACGAACTGGACGCCGCGCTCGGCGAGCCAGAACGTGCGGACGTCGCCGTGGTCGGTGCCGGTCAGCACGAAGCCGTCGAGCTCGTGCGAGGCCAGCAGGTCCTCGAAGGTCTTGATCTCGTCGCCGTCGTCGTCGGCCGTGTAGAGCATCACCCGGTAGCCGGCCGCGGCGGCCGCGAACGTCAGACCGTGCAGGAACCGGTCGAGCACCGAGCCGTTGATGCCGTCGCGGGTGGGTTCGATACGCACGGCGAGCAGTCGGGAACGCCCGGTGCGCATCTGGCGCGCGGCCTGGTTGATCCGGTAACCGAGAGTGGCGATCGCCTCCTGCACGCGGACGCGCGTCTCCTCCCGCACCAGGTGCGGGCTGTTGAGCACATTGGACACCGTTTGCCGGGATACCTGGGCATGCGCCGCCACGGTGGCGATGGTGACCTTCTCCGGCATTCGTACCTTCCACGGGGCTTGAACGTTCAAAGTCGAAAGTGCATTATTGGATCGTTCAAGTTGCAGGGTTGTTTCGCACTCTGCCGCTGCCATCCCGGCTCTGTCAAGATGGCGCCAACGTTCACAGGAGATTTCGTGCCAGACCGCAACCTTCAACCGCTGCTCCACGATCTGATCTCGACGGTACGGGCGCCGGCCAGCGTCCTGGGCGAACCGTCAGGCCAGATCCGGGCGGTCGGGGTGCAGGGGATGTTCCATGCCGACGTACGGGTGCTGAGCCGCGCGGAGCTCCTGCTCGATGGGCGATCTGTCGAGCCTGTGGCGAATTCTCCGCTTGGCCCGGGCGCGACGGCTTTCGTGGGACTTGCCCGCTGGCTCGGCGACCCGGGTCCAGACCCGACGGTGCGGGTCACGCGGGAACGGCGGCTGGTGCCGACCGGTCTCGACGAGACCATCACCGTCACGTCGACCGCCGCTGACGCGGTGTCCACGGAGCTGTCGCTGGCGCTCGACGCTGACCTCGCGCCGATCTCGCCGGTCAAGTCCGGTCGGACCGTTTCGGGTGGCGCGGTCCGCGCCGGGCTGTCGTGGACCGCAGGTGACGTGTCGGTGACCGTGACGGCGCCCGGCGCGACGGCCGGCGACGACGGCACGCTGCACTGGCCCGTGACCGTCGCCCCCCGCGACTCCGTGACCGTCTCCTGGCAGCTTCGGGTCACCGACCCGGCGGCCCTGGTCCGCGAGCCCGCCGCGCCGGTCGAGTGGGCCCGCCCCACGGTGGCCGCCGACGACCGCCGGCTCGCCCGGTTGGCCGCGCGCTCCCTGGACGACCTGGAGTCGCTGCGGCTGCGGCTGTCCGCCGGCGCCACCGACACGTTCCTCGGCGCGGGCGTGCCGTGGTACCTGACCCTGTTCGGCCGCGACAGCCTGTGGGCCGCACGGATGCTGCTGCCGCTCGGCACCGACATCGCCGAGGGCACGCTGCGGGTGCTGGCCGCGCACCAGGGCACCGTCGTCGACGGCGACACCGGCCAGGCGCCGGGCAAGATCCTGCACGAGCTGCGGCGGGCCGACACGCAGGCGCAACTGCCGGCCGCGTACTTCGGCTCCGTCGACTCGACCCTGCTGTGGATCTCGCTGCTGCACGACGCCTGGCGCTGGGGCATGTCGCCGGCGGCCGTCGAGTCGCTGCTGCCCGCGCTGGAGGCGGCGCTCGGCTGGCTGTCGGCCTACGGGGACGCGGACGGCGACGGTTTCCTCGAGTACATCGACGAGAGCGGGCGCGGGCTGGCCAACCAGGGTTGGAAGGACTCCGGCGACTCGATCCGCTTCCGGTCCGGCGCGTTGGCCACGGCACCGATCGCGCTGGTCGAGGTGCAGGGTTACGCGTACGAGGCCGCCCTGCACGGGGCCGCCCTGCTGGACGCGTTCGGCCGCCCTGGTGGCCCGCGCTGGCGGGAGTACGCCGAGCAGATGGCGACCCGGTTCCGCGACACGTTCTGGGTCGACGGCCCGGCGGGCGCGCACCCCGCTCTGGCGCTGGACGGCTCGAAGCGCCCGGTCGACTCCCTGACCAGCAACATCGGCCATCTGCTGGGCACGGGCCTGCTGACGCCGAAGGAATCAGCCCAGGTCGCGGACCTGTTGGCATCGAACGCCCTGGCCGGCGGCTTCGGCCTGCGCACGATGTCGACCCACGACGCGGCCTTCAGCCCACTCTCGTACCACTGCGGCTCGGTCTGGGCCCACGACACGGCAATCGTCATCGACCGCCTGGCCCGCGCGGGCCACCCGGCCGCGGCCGCGACGCTCACGGAAGGCCTGCTGGCCGCAGCGGAGTCCTTCGACTACCAACTCCCAGAACTCTTCGGCGGCGACGACCGAGGCGCCCTGGGCCGCCCGGTCCCCTACCCCGCCGCCTGCCGCCCCCAGGCCTGGGCCGCAGCAGCCGGCATCACCCTCCTGCACGCGGCCGTCGGCCTCCGCCCCGACGTGCCAGCCGGCAAGGTCGCCCTGACACCGCTGGAGGGCGCGCCACTGGGCGCGGTAACCGCCCGCGGCCTGCGCATCGGCGGTGCTTCGGTCGACGTGGTCGTCGGCGCGGACGGCTCGGCCACCGTCACGGGCCTGCCCGACACACTGAAGCTGGCCCAGTCCTGAGGTTTACAACAGCGCGTCGAGCCCGACCGTCAGGCCGGGCCGATTACGAATCTCGCGGACACCGAGCAAGACGCCGGGCATGAAAGAAGCCCTGTCCAGCGAGTCGTGCCGAATGGTCAGGGTTTCGCCGAGGGTGCCGAACAGCACCTCCTGGTGCGCGATCAGGCCCGTCGAGCGGACCGCGTGCACCCGCACCCCGTCGATGTCGGCACCGCGTGCGCCGTCGACCTCGTCCTTGGTCGCGTCGGGGACCGGGCCCAGCCCGGCCTCCGCGCGGGCCGCGGCGATCAGCCGGGCGGTGTGGGTCGCGGTGCCGCTCGGTGCGTCGACCTTGCGCGGGTGGTGCAGCTCGATGATCTCGACGGACTCGAAGTGGCGGGCCGCCTTGGTCGCGAACTGCATCATCAGCACGGCGCCGATGCCGAAGTTCGGGGCGACGAGCACGCCGACCTCGGGCTTGTGGGACAGCCAGGAGCGCACCCGGTCGAGCCGCTGCTCGCTGAAGCCCGTCGTGCCCACGACCGCGCTGATGCCCTGCTCGACGCACCAGTGCAGGTTGTCCATCACGACGTCCGGCGTGGTGAAGTCGACGATCACCTCGGCACCGGCGTCGGAGGCCGCGAACAGCCCGTCGCCCATGTCGATCATCGCGACCAGTTCCATGTCGTCGGCCGCGTCGACCGCCTTGCAGACCTCGATACCCATCCGCCCGCGGGCGCCCAGCACTCCGACCCGCACGGGTTCACGCACGTCACTCACGCGTCAACTTTAGGAGAAGCGGACGTCGCCGTCTTCGAAGGGGCCGATGACGGCGAGGGACATCTCCTGCCCGCAGAGCTCGGCGGCCAGCGTGTTGACCTCGTCGACCGTCACCGCGTCGACCTTGGCCAGCAGGTCGTCGACCGACAGCGGGTCGTCGTACAGGAACTCGCCCTTGGCCAGCCGGCTCATCCGCGAACCGGTGTCTTCCAGGCCGAGCACGTACGAGCCCTTGGCCATGCCCTTGCCCCGGGCGACCTCGGTGGCGGTCACGCCGTCGCGGGCCACCGTGGCGAGCGAGGTGCGGGTCAGGTCGAGCACTTCCTCGACCTTGCCGGGCGCGCAGCCCGCGTAGACCGCGAACAGGCCGCTGTCGGCGAACTGGCTGGCGTACGAGTAGACGGAGTACGCCAACCCGCGCTGCTCCCGGATCTCCTGGAACAGCCGGCTCGACATGCCGCCGCCGAGCACGTTGTTGAGCACGCTGAGCGCGAACCGCCGGTCGTCGAGCCGGGAGATGCCGGCGCCGCCGAGCACGACGTGTGCCTGCTCGCTGTCCTTGTTGGACACGGAGACCTGGCCGCTGCGCAGCTTGACGGTCGGCGCGGAGGGCCGGTGCCCGGCTGGGGATGCCGACGGGCTGTCCAGCACGGTGCCGGCCAGCGCGGCCCGGACCCGCCGGACGACGGTGTTGTGGTCGAGGTTGCCCGCCGCGGCGATGACGATCGACGGCGCCACGTAGTTGCGGCGGTAGAACGTGTCGATCTGGCGCCGGGTCATCGGGGAGATGGTCTCCTCGGTGCCCGAGATCAGCCGGCCCAGCGGGTGCTTGCCGTAGACCGCCGTGGCGAACAGGTCGTGCACCTCGTCGCCCGGCTCGTCCTCGTGCATCGCGATCTCTTCGAGGATCACGCCGCGCTCGGTCTCGACGTCGGCCGGGGCGAGCACCGAGTCGGAGATCAGGTCGCACATGACGTCGACCGCCATCGGCAGGTCGGCGTCCAGCACCCGCGCGTAGTAGCAGGTGTATTCCTTCGTGGTGAAGGCGTTGGTCTCGCCGCCGACCGCCTCGATCTGCGCCGAGATGTCGAGGGCGGAGCGCTTCTTGGTGCCCTTGAAGAGCAGGTGCTCCAGGAAGTGCGAGCAGCCGGACTGCGCCGGCGTCTCGTCCCGGGAGCCGATCGACACCCACACACCGAACGAGACGCTGCGCATCGCCGGCACGGCCTCGGTGATGATCCGCAACCCCGAGGGGAGCACCGTGCGCCGGATCGTGCCGCCGAGCGGGTCGGTGATCAGGGTGCGGGTGACGGCGCGGGCCGACGCCGAAGCGCCGGCCCGCTCACGGGTTGTCATCTCAGCTGTGGCGGTTGCGCCGCCGACGCGGCTCGCCGCCGCCCTCGCCACCACCGTCGTCGCTGCGGGCCGGACGGTCACCGCTCGGACCGCGGTCACCGCGGTCGCGGTCACCCCGGTCGCGCGGGCCACGGTCACCGGAACGCGCCGGCGGACGCTCGGAGCCCTCCTCGGCGGCGGGGGCCTCTTCGCCCTCGGCCCGCACCTTGTCGAGGTAGATCTTGCCGCGCTGGTCGATGTCCGCGATCTGGACCTCGACCTTGTCGCCGACGTTGAGGAAGTCCTCAACCCGCTCGACCCGCTTGCCGTTGCCCACCTTGGAGATGTGCAGCAGGCCGTCGCGGCCCGGCAGCAGCGAGACGAACGCGCCGAACGCGGCCGTCTTCACCACGGTGCCGAGGAACTTGTCGCCGACCTTCGGCAGCGTCGGGTTGGCGATCGCGTTGATCCGCTCGACGGCGGCCTCGGCCGACGGGCCGTTGGTCGCGCCGACGTAGATCGTGCCGTCGTCCTCGATGGAGATCTCGGCGCCGGTCTCGTCCTGGATCGCGTTGATCGTCTGACCCTTGGGCCCGATCACCATGCCGATCTTGTCGACCGGGATCTTCACCGTGGTCACCCGCGGCGCGTGGTCGGACATCGAGGCCGGGGCCTCGATCGCGTCGTGCATGACACCGAGGATCGTCGTGCGGGCCTCGTGCGCCTGCTGCAGCGCGCCGGCCAGCACGTCGGACGGGATGCCGTCGAGCTTGGTGTCGAGCTGCAGCGCGGTGACGAACTCCGGCGTGCCGGCGACCTTGAAGTCCATGTCGCCGTACGCGTCCTCGGCGCCGAGGATGTCGGTCAGCGTGACGTACTGCGTCTTGCCGTCGACCTCGTCGGAGATGAGGCCCATCGCGATGCCGGCGACCGGCGCCTTCAGCGGCACACCGGCCGAGAGCAGGGCCAGCGTCGAGGCGCAGACCGAGCCCATCGAGGTGGAGCCGTTGGAGCTGAGGGCCTCGGAGACCTGGCGGATCGCGTAGGGGAACTCCTCGCGGGCCGGCAGCACCGGGATCAGCGCCCGCTCGGCCAGCGCGCCGTGGCCGATCTCGCGACGCTTCGGCGAACCGACGCGGCCGGTCTCACCGGTCGAGTACGGCGGGAAGTTGTAGTTGTGCATGTAGCGCTTGTGCTTCTCCGGCGACAGCGTGTCGAGCTGCTGCTCCATCCGAAGCATGTTGAGCGTGGTGACGCCGAGGATCTGCGTCTCGCCGCGCTCGAACAGCGCCGAGCCGTGCACCCGGGGCAGCACCTCGATCTGGGCCGACAGCGGCCGGATGTCGCGCGGGCCACGGCCGTCGATGCGGACCTGCTCGCGCAGCACGCGGGCGCGCACCTCGCTCTTGGTCACCGAGCGCAGCGCGGCCGAGAGCTCCTTCTCGCGCCCCTCGAACTGGGCGTCGAGCCGCTCGTGGACCTGGTCCTTGATGCGGTCGAGGGCCTCTTCGCGCTCCGCCTTCGGAGCGATCTTCAGCGCCTCGGCCACGTCGCCGCGGACGGCGGCCGAGACGGCCTCGTACGCGTCGTCCTGGTAGTCCAGGAAGACCGGGAACTCGGTGACCGGCTTGGCGGCGACGGCGGCGAGCTCGCTCTGCGCGCGGCACAGCTCGCGGATGGCCGGCTTGGCGGCCTCCAGACCACCGGCGACGACCTCTTCGGTCGGCGCGGTGGCGCCGTCGGCGACCAGCTTGACGGTGTGCTCGGTGGCCTCGGCCTCGACCATCATGATCGCGACGTCACCGTCGGGCAGGACCCGGCCGGCCACGACCATGTCGAAGGTGGCCCGGGCCAGCTCCTCGTGGGTCGGGAAGGCGACCCAGGTGCCGTCGATGTGCGCCATGCGGGTCGCGCCGATCGGGCCCGAGAACGGCAGGCCGGACAGCTTGGTCGAGAGCGAGGCGGCGTTGATCGCGACCACGTCGTACGGGTGGGCCGGGTCGAGCGCCAGGACGGTCTCGATGACCTGGACCTCGTTGCGCAGGCCCTTGACGAACGAGGGGCGCAGCGGCCGGTCGATCAGCCGGCAGGTGAGGATCGCGTCCTCGCTGGGGCGGCCTTCGCGGCGGAAGAACGAGCCCGGGATCCGCCCGGCCGCGTACATCCGCTCCTCGACGTCGACTGTCAGCGGGAAGAAGTCGAACGACTCGCGCGGCGACTTGCTGGCCGCGGTCGTCGACAGGACGGTGGTGTCGCCAAGCTGCGCGATGCAGGAGCCGGGCGCCTGCTTGGCGAGCTTGCCGGTGGTGAAGGTGATCTCACGGGTGCCGAAGGCCCCGTTGTCGATCACCGCGGTGCTCTGCTTGTCGCCGAGTTTGGTCTCGGTCATGAGTGCGTTGTGCTCCTTCGGTCATGGCACGGCTCGACCCCGGTGCGAGGGGGAGCTGCTCTGACGTCCGGTCTTCGATCGAAGCGCCCGGGGGAGCCAGCATCATCTGTGTGCCGGCCGGCCCGGGGGCCACTACCGAGGACCGGTGCGTCGACAACTTCCGCTCGCCGACGGTCAAGCTGGCCCGTCTTTGTCCAAGTTGTGGAGCGGGGGAGCGACCAGGTCGGTCACTCCCCCGCGCTGCGTCAACGCCGCAGGCCGAGGCGCTCGATGAGCGCACGGTAGCGGCTGATGTCCGTCTTCTGCAGGTAGTTGAGCAGCCGCCGCCGGCGGCCGACCAGCAGCAGCAGGCCGCGCCGGCTGTGGTGGTCGTGCTTGTGCACCTTGAGGTGCTCCGTGAGGTCGGCGATGCGCTTGGTCAGCACGGCCACCTGGACCTCCGGCGAACCGGTGTCACCCTCGGCGGTCGCGTACTCCGCGCGGATCTTGCTCTTCTGCTCCTGATCGAGCGCCATGATCTCCTGCGTTCGTTGTGTTGGTGACGAACCTCGCACCCGCGGCGTCGTGCAGGCACGCGAGGCCGGGCGTCGGTAAGCCGACGTCTTTACCAGGCTACCAGCCCGGCATCGATCAGCCGCCGGGACGTCACCTGGCCAGGGCCTGCCGGGTCTGCTCGACGTCGACGGCCATCTGGGCCACGAGGGGCTCGACACCGTCGAACTTGAGCATGTCACGCAGCCGGACCTCGAAGTCGAGGGCCACCCGCTCGCCGTAGAGGTCACCGTCGAAATCGAGGATATACGCCTCGACGCGCCGTTCACGACCCGAAAAGGTGGGGTTCGTCCCGATCGAGATGGCGGCCGGGAGCCGTTCGCCCCGGCGCAACAGCCAGCCCGCGTAGATCCCGTCGGCCGGGATCGCCGCGTACCGGTGGACGCTCAGGTTCGCTGTCGGAAAGCCGATCTCGGTCCCCCGCTGGTCGCCGCGCACGACGATCCCCTCCAGCCGGTGGGGCCGCCCGAGCGCCGCGGCCGCCGTGGTCACGTCACCGGCGTCGATGCAGCTGCGGATGTAGGTGGAGCTGAAGACCGTGTCACCGGCGGACACCAGCGGCGCGCCCTCGACACCGAACCCGAAGGTCCGCCCGAGCCGCTCGAGCAGCGGGACGTCCCCGGCGGCCTTGTGCCCGAACCGGAAGTTCTCCCCCACCACCACGAGGGCGGCGTGCAGGCTCTGGACCAGGGCATCGTGTACGAACTCCTCGGCCGGCAACCGGGAGAAGTCCTGCGTGAACGGCACGACGCAGAGCACGTCGACCCCGAGCGCCTCGATCAGCTCGGCCTTGCGGATCGGCTCGGTCAGGATGGCCGGGTGCGACCCGGGCCGCACGACCTCGGCCGGGTGCGGGTCGAAGGTGACCACCACCGACTTCACGCCCAGGTCCTTGGCCCGTTTCACCAGGTGCCCGATGATCGCCTGGTGCCCGCGGTGCACCCCGTCGAACACGCCGATGGTCAGGGCCGACCGCCCCCACCCGCCCGGCGCAGCCTGATATCCCCGCCACCGCTCCATACGGGAAGCCTAGATCAGGGGCTGGTATCAGCCCGCCGCGGCGAGGACGATCTCCGGCTTCGCCTTCGTGCCGTGCTCGCTGACCACGGCCAGCAGGTCGCCGGCCGGTCCGACGACCGCGTAAGGCCCGGCGATCCCGGCCGCCGTCAACGGGCCGCCGTGCGAGAGGGTCCGGGCCTCCTCGTCCGAGGCCTCGCGGGTCGGCATGAAGCGCCGCGCCGCGTCCGCCATCGGCAGGTCGACCACGTCCGGCGAGACCGCTTCGAGCTGCTCCAGCGTCCGCGCCTCGGCCAGCGTGAAGCCGCCGACCGCCGTCCGGCGCAACGCCGTGAGATGCCCGCCGACTCCGAGCGTCGCGCCCGCGTCGCGGGCGATGGCCCGGATGTAGGTCCCGGACGAGCAGGTCACGTCGATATCCACGTCGACCACGTCGCCGGCCCGGCGGATGTCGAGGATCTCCAACCGCGAGATCGTCACGCGCCGCGGCGGGATGGCCACCTCTTCACCACCGCGGACCCGCTTGTACGCCCGCTGCCCGTCGATCTTGATCGCGCTGACCGCGCTGGGCACCTGGTCGATCTCCCCGCGCTGTGCCTCCAGGGCCGCGCGGATCGCCTCGTCGATCACCGCGGCGGCGGAGGCGGTCGCGACGACCTCGCCCTCGGCGTCGTCGGTGACGGTCGACTGCCCGAGCCGGACCGTCGCCGCGTACGACTTGTCGGCGCCGATCACGTACGTCAGCAGCCGGGTCGCCTTGTTGACCCCGATCACCAGCACGCCGGTCGCCATCGGGTCCAGCGTGCCGCCGTGCCCGACCCGCCGCGTGCGCGCCAACCGCCGCAAGCGGGAGACCACGTCATGCGAAGTCATCCCACCCGGCTTGTCCACCACGATCAGCCCGTCAACCGTCACGGCGGTCAAGCCTGCCAGACCCGCTCTGCTCTGCATCCACCCACGCATCACCTGTAGCCAGGCAACAGGTAGGCAGAGCAAAGCCGCTCAGCGAACCGCTCCCACCACGGCCCAGGCGCCGGTGCGCAGGCGCATCAGCAGGGCCACGCAGCGGACCACCACGAACAGGGTCAGCCCCGCCCAGATGCCGGCCAGGCCCCAGTCCAGGACGTACGCGGTCCAGATGGCCGGCAGGAAGAACCCCAACGCCGCCACCACCGTCAGGTCGCGCAGGTAGCGCACGTCGCCCGCCCCGATCAGCACCCCGTCGAGCGCGAACACCAGCCCCGCGACGGGCTGCATCGCCACGAACCACGGCCAGGCCACGCCGGCCTGGTCGAGCACGGCGCCGTCGGAGCTGAACAGCCGCGGCACGACCCCGGAGCCGGCGGCGATGACCACCGCGAACGCCACACCGCACACGACGCCGATGAAGCCGGTCCGTCGGGCCAGCACCCGTGCGCCCGCCGCGTCGCCGGCTCCGAGTGCGGCGCCGACCAGGGACTGCGCCGCGATCGCCACCGCGTCGAGCACCAGGGCGGTGAAGAAGAAGAGCTGCATCGCGATCTGGTGTCCGGCCACCGTCGCGGTGCCGAACCGCGCCGCCACGGTGGTCGCCGACAGGAAGCTGAGCTGGAACGCGCCACCCCGGATCAGCAGGTCGCGGCCCATCCGCAACTGCTCGCCGATCACCCGGAGGTGCGGGCGCCAGGAGATGTCCTCGCGGAGCAGGGCGACCGCGAACAGGACACCGGACACCGTCTGCGCGACCACGTTGGCGATCGCGGAACCGACCAGGCCGAGGCCGGCCGGGTACACGAGGATCGGGCAGAGGGCGGCGGAGAGCAGGTTGGCGCCGAGTACGAAGCGCAGCGGCCGCCGGGTGTCCTGGACGCCGCGCATCCAGCCGTTGCCGGCGGCGGCCAGCAGCAGGCCGGGCGCGCCGATCGCCGCGACCCGCATCCACTGCGCGGCCGCGCCGGCGATCTCCGGGTTGCCGGCCAGTGCGCGGGCCAGCGGGCCGGCCGCGACCTGCATGCCGATCGCGATCACGAGGCCGGCGCTGAACGCCAGCCAGGACGCCTGGAGTCCCTCCTGCACGGCGGCGGCGCGGTCGCCGGCCCCGAAGCGCCGGGCCGCCCGCCCCGTCGTGCCGTAGGCCAGGATCGTGCCCAGCCACGCGGCCATCGTCAGGACGGTGCCGCCGACCGCGACGGCGGCCAGCGGGACGCTGCCGAGGTGGCCCACGACGGCCGTGTCGACCAGCACGTAGAGCGGCTCGGCGGCCAGCACGACCAGGGCCGGCAGGGCCAGGCCGGCGATGCGTCGGGAGGTGGTCGCGGTGTCCATCGGGACGCATCCTGACACGCCAGTTGTAAGGGATGCAACCGCGACACGTGCCTTACGCGCGCCACCCCGGAAAGCACAAGGACCTGTTGTCGTGGTTCGGCCTCGACGGCGAACCGCGACAGCAGGTCCTTGGACTAGCGAGTGGAACCCCTACTGACGGGTGTCCATCGACGTCTGCAGCGCGCGCCGGGCGGCCTCGCGCTCTTCGTCACTCTGCTTTTCGTGCTTGCGCTTCGTGCTCATGAACAGCGTCCTTCCAGGGCGGTGCTGGCGGGTGGTCGCCCGACGGCGGCGCCGGGATCACCGGCGCGGAACGCGTCGCTGCGTCGAGCCCGGGTCTGGTGTGACCCTGGAGGCAGCACGGCGGGTTACCACCGTGTCACCAACCAAGCTAACGTTCAGGTCCCAGATTTCGCGCGACGTTCCCAATAGGCGGAACGATCGTTCAGCGCGCGAACAGGTGCCAGCCCAGCCACCACCAGAAACCGAAGAAACCGATCCGCCCCACGGGCACCCTGCCCACCTCGTACGCGATCGCGTGCGCGCAGACCTCGCCCAGCGTCGGGATGGTCGAGTCCCGCCGGCGGGCCAGCACCTCGACCACCGCACAGGCCACAATGGCCACGAGGAAGCCGGCGATCGCGATGGCCCTGGTCAGGCTCATCGCCGCACCAGCGCCCAGAAGCTCGTCAGCCACACGAAATAGCCGGCGGAGCGGAGCAGCTCGTCTTCCAGCAACGGGTCGGCCAGCCGCGAGAACGTCGGGAAGTCCGGTGTGGAGCCGAGCAGGAACGTGCTGCCCTCGAAGACCCCGAAGATCCCGATCGGCAGCAGCCACCAGGTGGTGCCAGGGCCGAGCCGGCCGGGCAGCGGGCGGCGGACCTTGCCGGTGAGGCCGAGCCAGAGCATCGCACCGCCGACACAGATCGTGTAGACGTCGGCCCGGGTCGTATAGGACGGAAGCTGGCCACCGATCAGCGAGAGGAACCCGAGGACCGGCAGCGTGACCTCGACCCGGTCCCAGCGCGGCGGTGCGTCGGTGGTGGCGAGCTCCAGCTCCTCCATCCATCGATTGTGGCCAACCTGGCCCGGGGCGGCTACCCCAGCTGGGTGCGGATGGCCTCGACGACCTCGTCGACGGTGCCCCGGCCGGTGAAGCCGGCGGCGAGCTTGTGGCCACCGCCGCCCAACGCGACCGCGACCCGACTCACGTCGATCGCGCCCTTGCTGCGCATGGAGACCGCCCACTCGGCCGCACCGACCTGCTTGACCACCAGGCTCACGTCGGCCTCGGCCGCACACCGCACCGAGTCGATCAGCGGCTCCAGCACGTAGGGCTTCTGCTGGTGGCGGGCCAGGTCGTCGAGGGTCGCGTAGGTCCACACCAGACCGCGGCCGCCGGCGGCGGCGGGCTCCAGCGTGGCCCGGCCGAGCACGTCGCCGTAGAGCCGGACCGCACCGAAGGGTCGCGTGTCGAAGACCCGGCGGGAGATGTCGCCCGGCTTGATCCCGGTCGCGAGCAGCCGCGCGGCCATCTCGTGCACCGACGGCGTGGTCATCGCGAACCGGAACGAGCCGGTGTCGGTGGCCAGCGCGACGTAGAGGCACTCGGCGATCTCGGCGTCGAGCGGCACGTCGAGGCGCCGCAGCAGCTCGTCGGCGACCACCGAGGTCGCCGCCGCGTCCGGATCGACGATGTTGATCGTGCCGAAGCCGGGGTTGGAGGCGTGGTGGTCGAGCACCACGGCGGTCTTCGCGGTCGTCAACCGGTCGACCAGGCCGCCGAGCCGCGACGTGGCCGCGGCGTCGAAGCAGAGGACCAGGTCGGGCGCGGGCGCCGCGTCCGACTCGGGCACCAGCAGGTCGAGACCCGGCAGGGCGACGAACGGCTCGGGTACGTCCAGCGGCCCGGGGAACGTGCACTGGAGGTTGACGACACCGAGGCGGCGCAGCCCGAGGCCGAACGCGAGCATGCTGCCCAGCGCGTCACCGTCGGGGTTGACGTGGCAGATGAGCAGCACCGTGTCGGTGGGGCGCAGCCCCCGCACGGCGGCGACGGCGGCGGCCCAGTCGGCTTCACCCGGTCCTGCGGGTGCGCCGGCAGCCACCGCCGTGGCCGAGAGGTCGGTCACCGGCGATCCTCCATCGGGGCGTCGTTGGCGACCTCGTCGTCGTCTTCGTCGTCGTCCTCGTCGAGCTTGTAGGGCTGCGCCTCGCCCGCGTAGGTGGCACCGGCGGCCAGCCGCTGCACCTCGGCGTCGGAGGTGCGCGCCTTGGCGAGCAGCTCGTCGATGTGCTTGGCCTGGTCCTGCACGTTGTCGTGCACGAAGGTCAGGGTCGGCGAGTGCCGCAGCCCCAGGGCCTTACCGACAGTGCTGCGCAGGACGCCCTTGGCGCTCTCCAGCGCGGCCGCCGTGGCCTCCTGCTCGGCGACGTCGCCGAGCACCGTGTAGTAGACGGTCGCGTCGCGCAGGTCGGCCGTGATCCGCGAGTCGGTGATCGTGATCATGCCTAGCCGAGGGTCCTTGATCTGGGTGCGTACCACCGAAGCCACCAGCTCCCGCACGCGCTCGGCGTGCCGGCGCACCTTGGCCGGGTCCGTCATCTCGTCACCTCCGCCGTCTTGCCTACGCTCAGACATTACCCGCGTGCCGGTTCGGCGATCGGACCGCCGTGGCCCGTCACCCGGGCACCACGGCCCACTACTGTCAGTCATCCTCGCCGTGCAGGCGACGCTTCGCCGAGAGCAACTCGATCTCGGGTCGGCCGGCCACGAGGCGCTCGCACGAGTCGAGCACCTCGGTCACGTGGCCGTGCTCTGACGCGACCACCGCCACGCCGATCTCGGCCCGCCCGACCAGGTCGAGCGAGCCCACCTCGGCGACCGAGACCTCGAAGCGCCGCAGCGCCGCGACGATCGGCCGGACGTAGGAGCGCTTGGCCTTCAGCGATCGCGAGTCGCCCGGCAGAAGCACATCGAATACCGCGGTTCCTGTGAACATCGCCGCACAGCGTAGAACAACGGCAACGGGCGGGTGGCCGAAGCCACCCGCCCGTTGATCAAGCCGTGATCAGCGCGGCTTCTCGCGCATCTCGAACGTCTCGATGAGGTCGCCGATCTGCAGGTTGCCGTAGCCGGCCAGGGTCAGACCACACTCGAAGCCCTCGCGGACCTCGGTCGCGTCGTCCTTGAACCGCTTGAGCGAGCTGATCGTGACGTTCTCCGCCACGACCGCGCCGTCGCGGAGCACCCGCGCCTTGGCGTTCCGGCGGATGAGGCCGGACCGCACGATACAACCGGCGATCATGCCGACCTTCGACGAGCGGAAGACCTCGCGGACCTCCGCCGAACCGAGGTCGACCTCCTCGTATTCCGGCTTGAGCAGGCCCTTGAGCGCTGCGTCGATCTCCTCGATGGCCTGGTAGATGACCGTGTAGTACCGGATCTCCACGCCCTCGCGGTCGGCCGTCTCGCGGACCTTGTTGGAGGCCCGCACGTTGAAGCCGATGATCGTGACCGCCTCGGAGGAGGCGCTGGCCAGCATGACGTCGCTTTCGGTGATAGCGCCGACGCCACGGTGGATGATCCGAAGCTGGACCTCCTCCGGGATGTCGAGCTTGAACAGCGCGTCTTCGAGAGCCTCGACCGAACCCGAGACATCGCCCTTGAGCACCAGGTTGAGCGAGGTCTTCTCGCCCTCCTTGAGCTGCTCCATGAGCGTCTCGAGCGTGGCCCGGCCGCGCGAGTTGGCGAAGCTCGCCGCCCGCCGCCGTGCCTGCCGCTGCTCGGCGATCTGCCGGACAGTGCGGTCGTCTTCCGCCGCCAGGAACGTGTCGCCCGCGCCCGGCACCGCGGTCAGACCGAGCACCAGGACCGGACGCGCCGGACCCGCCTCGGTGACCGAAGCGCCGTTCTCGTCGAAGAGCGCCCGCACGCGACCGTGTGCCCCACCGGCGACGATGGAGTCACCCGCCCGCAGCGTGCCCTTCTGCACGAGGACGGTCGCCACCGCGCCGCGACCCTTGTCGAGGTGGGCCTCGATCGCGACACCCTGCGCCGGCCCGTCGATCGGAGCGGTGAGCTCCAGCGACGCGTCGGCGGTCAGCAGGACGGCCTGGAGGAGCTCGTCGATGCCGATGCCGGGCTTGGCCGCGACGTTGACGAAGATCGTCTCGCCGCCGTACTCCTCGGCGACCAGCCCGTATTCGGTCAGCTGCTGGCGGACCTTGTCGGGGTTGGCTTCCGGCTTGTCGATCTTGTTGACCGCGACCACGATCGGCACGTCGGCCGCCTTGGCGTGGTTGAGCGCCTCGATGGTCTGCGGCATCACGCCGTCGTCAGCCGCCACCACGAGGATGACGATGTCGGTGACCTGGGCACCACGGGCACGCATGGCGGTGAACGCCTCGTGACCCGGGGTGTCGAGGAGCGTGATCGCCCGCTCGACGCCGTCGTGCTCGACGTGCACCTGGTAGGCACCGATGTGCTGGGTGATGCCACCGGCCTCGCCCTCGACCACGTTCGCCTTGCGGATCGCGTCGAGCAGCTTGGTCTTACCGTGGTCGACGTGACCCATGACGGTCACGACCGGCGGCCGGCTGACCAGGCGGTCCTCCGCGACCTCGGCGTCGAGGTCGATGTTGAACTGCGCCAGGAGCTCGCGGTCTTCGTCTTCGGGGCTGACGATCTGCACGTCGAAGCCGAGGTGCTCGCCGAGCAGCAACAGCGTGTCGTCGGAGCACGACTGGGTCGCCGTCACCATCTCGCCCAGGTTGAACATCTCCTGGACGAGCGAGCCCGGGTTGGCGTCGATCTTGTCAGCGAAGTCGGAGAGCGACGCGCCGCGCGACAGCCGGACGATCTGCCCGCTGCCCCGCGGGGCACCCGAGCTCATCGTCGGCGCGGACAGGTTGTCGAACTCTTGACGCCGCTGCTTCTTCGACTTGCGACCGCGGGTCGGCTTGCCACCCGGACGCCCGAAGGCACCCGCGGCGCCGCCGCCACGACCACGACCGCCACCACCGGGACGACCCGGCGCACCGGCACCCGCCGGACCGCCGCCGCCACCGGGGCCGCCCCGGTAGCCACCGCCGCCGGCACCGCCACCGGGACCGCCGCGGTAGCCGCCACCGGCACCGCCACCGCCGCCGGGACGGAATCCACCGCCACCGCCGCCGCCACCGGGGCCGCCGCGGTAACCGCCGCCGCCACCACCGGGACGACCCGCGCCGCCACCGGGACCGCCGGGACGACCGGCGCCGCCGCCGGCCGGACGGCCGGGACGCTGCGTCGGCATGGACGCCGGGCTGGGCCGCGGCGGCATCGACGCCGGGCTCGGCCGAGGCGGCATCGACGCCGGGTTGGGCCGCGGACCGCCGCCACCGGGCGCGTTGCCCGTGCGACCGCCGCCACCACCCGGGGTGATGCCGAACGGGTTGTTGCCGCCGCTGCGCGCCGGCGGGCGACCACCAGGGCCGGGACGCGGGCCGTTGCCGCCCGGCGTGGGGCCGGACGCCGGCCGCGCGGCCGGCGAACCGGGCCGCGGCGGGACGCTGCCCGGGCCCGGACGGGGCCGGGACGGCGCGCCACCGTCGGCCGGAGGCTCACGCCGGACCTGCTCGCGCTCCTGAGCGCGGGCTTCCTGCGCGGCCTTGACCGTGGCTTCCTGGTCGGCCTTGAGCTGCGCGGCGCGCTGCTCGGCGGCCGCCACCTCGATGTCGTGCGCGCTCGCCGGCTTGGCGACCGGCGCCGGCGGGCCGGGAACCGGACCCTTGGGACGCGCGGTCGGAGCCGCCGGAGCGGCGGGTGTCGCCGGCGCCGACGGGCGGCGGGGCGGCATGGGCTTGGCCGAGATCCTCGGCTCACTGGGAGTGGGGCGCCCGTTGCCGGCCGGCGGCGCGGACGGCGCCGGAGCCTGGGAACCCTCTACGAATGCGCCACGAAGACGGCGGGCGACGGGCGCCTCCACCGTGCTTGACGCGGACTTGACGAACTCGCCCATCTCCTTGAGTTTGGCGAGAACGGTCTTGCTGTCGACCCCGAGCTCTTTCGCAAGCTCGTGTACGCGGGCCTTGCCTGCCACTGCACTCCTCACTCCGAGGCCGTGCGGGCAGCACCCGCAGCGACCTCAATCGTGCACTTGAAGCCTGGTCATTTCTGGGACTTCATCGTGTGCTCATGTCGGTCGTCCTACCTTGCTGCTGCGACACCCGCCCAGTCGGATGATCGGGCGTGATGGTTGACGCGTGGATGTGCTCGGCCAGCTCGCCGGTGTCTGCGACACCAACTTTACGTAGCGCCCGCCCGAAGGCACGGCGTTTGCACGCTAGCGCGAGGCAAGCCGGCTCGGGGTGCAGGTGCGCGCCCCTCCCCGGCAGTCTGCGATCCGGATCCGGCCTGAGTCGGTAATGATCACCGTCGCCGACCGCCACGAACCGCAGGAGCTCGTTGGCTGGCGCACGATGCCGGCAACCCACGCAGGTGCGCTCCGGCCGCGCACGTCGAGCCGTCATTCAGTCTACCCCTAAGCCCCCGCGGGCGCTCCGCCCGGCTCTGGCGCGTGATCCACACCGCGCTCGGCGGCCGCCGGCTCGCTGTCGGACCGGATGTCGATCCGCCAGCCGGTCAGCCGGGCCGCGAGCCGGGCGTTCTGCCCTTCCCGCCCGATCGCGAGGGAGAGCTGGTAGTCGGGCACGGTCACCCGCGCGGTGCGGGTGGCCAGGTCGACCACCTCGACCCGCAGCGCCTTGGCCGGGGACAACGCGTTGCCGACGAACTGGGCCGGGTCGTCCGACCAGTCGATGATGTCGATCTTCTCACCGTGCAGCTCGCTCATCACCGCGCGGACCCGCTGGCCCATGGGCCCGATGCAGGCGCCCTTGGCGTTGACGCCGGCCACCGCGGCGCGCACGGCGATCTTCGAGCGGTGCCCGGCCTCGCGGGCGATCGCGGAGATCTCCACGCTGCCGTCGGCGATCTCCGGCACCTCCAGGGCGAACAGCTTCTTCACCAGGTTGGGGTGCGACCGCGACAGGGTGATCTGCGGGCCGCGGAAGCCCTTGGCCACGTGCACGACGACGCAGCGGATGCGCTGGCCGTGCCCGTAGACCTCACCGGGAACCTGCTCCGACTGCGGCAGGACCGCCTCGAGCTTGCCCAGGTCGACGGTGACGATGCCCTTCTCGGTGCGCGCCTCGTGCGCCTGGATCACGCCGGTGACCAGGTCACCGTCGCGGCCCACGTACTCGCCGAAGTGCACCTCGTCGGTGGCCTCGCGCAGCCGCTGGAGGATGACCTGTTTGGCGGTCATCGCCGCGATTCGCCCGAAGTCGTGCGGAGTGTCGTCCCACTCCCGGGTCACCGTGCCGTCTTCGTCGACTTCCTGCGCGTACACGAGCGCGGCGCCGTTCTTGCGGTCGATCTCCACCCGGGCGTGCGGTTCGGCGCCCTCGGTGTGCCGGTAGGCGGTCAACAGTGCGGTCTCGATCGCCGCGAGGATGGTCTCGAACGGGATCTCCCGCTCGCGCTCCAGTGCGCGCAGCGCCGCGAGGTCTATGTTCACCTCTCCTCGTCCTCCAATCCGTCCTCGTCGTCGTCGTCGAACTCCGCGAGGTCGTCATCGGCGACCTCTTCGGCCCGACTGAACTCGACCTGGACCCGACCGGGGCCAAGGTCGCCGTGCGCGATCGCTGTGTGCTCGCCGGCCACGTCCAACATGACACCGGCGTCGTCGACGCCGACCACGCGACCGGTGATCGGGCCGACCTTCACGAGCCGGCCGATGTTGCGCCGCCAGTGCCGGGGCAGGGTCAGCGGCCGGTCGACACCGGGCGAGCTGACCTCGAGCTGGTATTCGCCGGCCACGAGCTCGTCGCCGTCCTCCTCGGCGGCGTCCAGGGCCGCGGAGACCGCCCGGGACACGTCGGCGACCGCGTCGAGGTCGAGGCCGCCGTCGCGGTCGACCACCACGCGCACCACGAACCGGCGGCCGGCCCGCGAGATGTTCAGGTCTTCCAGGTCGTAACCGGCCTTCTCCACCACCGGCTCGACCACGGAACGCAGTCGGGCCCGGCGGGCGGCCAGGTCACCGCGGGGTGCGGCCGGCCGTGGGCCGGGCGCGGGGCGCCCGCCGGCGGCTCGGCTTCGCTGTGCCATCGGGGCCACCCTTCATGTCGGTCGGCGCCCATGCCCATGACGCTGAGCCACCGGACCCACGTCCGGTGGCTGGGCAGAGCCTAACGCGCTCCGCCACGGGCCAGCCGGGCGGCGCACCGAACCCCACGAGCGGGCGGGCCATGGTGTTGACTGACGTGGTGCCCGGTGGTGACGAAAAAGACAAAACCCCCTTGCGCGTACGACGCCGCGCCGTGCTCGCGTTCGGCGCCGCCCTCACGGTGGGTGCCGCCGGCGGTTGCGGGCTGCTCGACCGGGAACCCGACGAGCCACCGCCGCCGGACCCCCTGCTCCCCCTGGCCGACGACGCGGTCCGGCTGGCCGCGTTGCACCGGTCGGCCGCGGCCGAGCTTCCCGAGCGCGCGGCGGCGCTGACCGCGATCGCGGAGGCGCACGAGGCGCACGCCAGGGAGCTGGCCCGGATCATGGCCACCCCGGCGCCGAGCCCGGCCGCGTCCGGCTCCGCCGGCACCCCTGCGACCGCCGAGGAGCGGATCGAGTCGCTGCGGGTGGCCGAGAAGGCGGCGTACGAGGCCGCGGTGCAGGCCTGCCTGCGCACCCCGAACCACCGCGCGGCCCTGGTCGGCTCGATCGCCGCCGCCCGCGCCACCCACCTGGAGGCGCTCAAGTGACCGGGGAGCTCACCGCGGCGCTGTCCGCCGAATACGCGGCGATCTTCGCGTACGGGCCGATCGGGGTCCAGTTGACCGGGGCCGAGCAGGCGGCCGCCCGAGCCGCCGAGGCCGCTCACCGCACCCTGCGCGACGCGCTGGTGGTCAGCCTGACGGGCAGCGGCCTGCCGCCCGCCGCGGCTGCCTACCGCCTGCCGGAGCCGGTCGTCGACCGCGCGGCCGCGCTGCGGGTGGCGATCTCCGTCGAGGAGAAGACGGCGGCGGTCTGGCGGGCCGCCCTGTCGGCCACCGTCGACGCCCAGCGTCGCCAGGCCCTCGAAGCGCTCACCGGCTGCGCCGTCCGGGCCACCCGGTGGCGCCGGTTCGCCAAGATCGACCCGATCACCGTCGCCTTCCCTGGGAAGGCACCGGCTTAGCCCGATTTGCCAGCCGCATACTCCGTATGCATACTCAGTAGCCATGTCCATCAGACACGGCCTCCTCGCGCTGCTCGAGCGTGGCCCCATGTACGGCTACCAGCTCCGGGCCGCCTTCGAGGAGTCGACCGGCGCCACCTGGCCACTCAACATCGGGCAGGTCTACACGACCCTGTCCCGCCTGGAGCGCGACGGCCTGGTGCGTCCGCTGCCCGAGAACGACGGGGGGCAGCGGCCGTACGAGCTGACCGACCTCGGCCGCGCCGAGATCACGGTCTGGTTCGTGACGCCGATCAGCCGCACCGACCGGCCCCGCGACGAGCTCGCCATCAAGCTGGCGCTCGCGCTGACCACGCCCGGCGTCGACGTGCGCGCGGTGGTGCAGACCCAGCGGACGGCGACCATCCAGACCCTCCAGGAGCTGACCCGCCTCAAGTCGCGGTCCGACGAGCCCGGCGACCTGTCCTGGCGGCTGATCCTCGACGCGATGGTCTTCCAGGCCGAGTCCGAGGTGCGCTGGCTCGACCACTGCGAGGCCAGCCTCGTCCGCTACCGGCCACCAGACCCGGCCGCACCCACCACCGCCGCGCCGGAGGGCGCCGACACCGACGACCGGACGGAGGCCAACCGGTGATCCTCGAACTGCGCGGTGTGCACCGCACCCACGGCACCGGCGAGACCGCCGTGCACGCCCTGCGCGGCGTCGACCTCGGCGTCGCGCCCGGCGAGCTCGTGGCCGTCATGGGCCCGTCCGGCTCCGGCAAGTCCACCCTGCTCAACCTGGCCGGCGGGCTCGACTCGCCCAGCCAGGGCGCGGTGCTGGTCGAGGGCGAGGTGCTGGGCGACCTCAACCGCAAGCAGCTGGCCCGGATGCGCCGCCGGCACGTCGGCTACGTCTTCCAGGACCTCAACCTGCTGGCCAGCCTGACCGCGGTCGAGAACGCGGCGCTGCCGCTGGAGCTCGACGGCATGTCCGTCCGCAAGGCCCGCAAGCTGGCCGAAGCCGCGTTGGACGAGGTCGGCCTGGCCGACCTGGCCAAGCGCTTCCCCGACGAGATGTCCGGCGGGCAGCAGCAGCGGGTCGCGATCGCGCGGGCGCTGGTCGGCGAACGGCGGCTGGTGCTCGCCGACGAGCCGACCGGCGCGCTCGACTCGGCCACCGGTGAGGCCGTCCTGCGGCTGCTGCGCAACCGGGTCGACGCGGGCTCGGCCGGCGTCCTGGTGACCCACGAGGCCCGGCACGCCGCCTGGGCCGACCGCGTCGTCTTCCTCCGCGACGGCGTCGTGGTCGACACCACGAGCCCGGTCGGCGAGCCCGAGCAGTTGCTCGAGGCCAAGGCATGAGCATTTGGCGCACGTCGTTGCGGATCGCGGTTCGCGAGGCGCGGCGGGCCAAGGGGCGCACCGCGATGGTGCTCGTCCTGATCAGCCTTCCGGTGCTTGGCCTGGCGTTCGCGGCGGTCACCTACGACATGTTCGACCTGCGCCCGTCCGAGAAGATCGACCGGCAGATCGGCGCGGCGGACGCGAAGATCCAGTGGTACGACCACACGGCGATCAGGCAGAACCTCTCGGGCGACAGCTGGACCAACGAGGTCGAGAACGCCGGACCGGGCAAGCCGTTCCAGCCGACCGAGCGGGAGGTGCTCGCCCAGCTTCCGCCCGGCAGCACCGTCGCTCCGCTGAGCAGCGCCTGGCTGGAGATGCGCACCGCCGCCGGCATCGGCAGCCTCGAGGTGGTCGGCATCGACGCCGCCAGCCCGCTGGCCAAGGGCATCGTCACCGTCCTCGACGGCCGGGCGCCGAAGGCCGGCAACGAGGTGGCGCTGAGCCGCCAGTCGATGGACCGGATGGGCACGCACATCGGTGGCACCGTGCAGGACGCCGCCCGCACCACGACGTACTCGGTCGTCGGCCTGGTCGAGTCGCCCAGCAACCTGGGCGAGCTGATGGTCACCCCGCCGGACACCGAGCAGGTCTCCGGCTGGCTGGTCGACACGCCCGGCCCTGTGTTGTGGTCGGACGTGCGACAGCTCAACGCCCAGGGCATCGTGGTCGAGTCGCGGTCGGTCAACCTCGACCCGCCGGCCAACCCCGAGGGCGTGCTGCCCGACAGCGGCGGCGGTGGCCGCGCGGAAGGACTGCAGATCGCCGCCGTCATCGGTGGCCTCGGCCTCTTCGAGGTGGTGCTGCTGGCCGGTCCGGCGTTCGCGATCGGCGCCCGGCGGCGCCGCCGCGAGCTCGCGCTCGTCTCGGCCAACGGCGGCACCCCGGCGCACCTGCGCCGGATCGTGCTGGCCGACGGCGTCGTGCTCGGCCTCGCCGGTGCGGTGTTCGGCATCGTCCTCGGGTCCGCCGCCGCGGTGGTCGCCCGGCCGCTGGTCGAGGTGTACGTGGCCGGCGAGCGGGCCGGCGGCTACCGGTTCTACCCGGTCGCCCTCGCCCTGGTGGCCGCCCTCGCGCTGGTCACGGGAGTCCTGGCCGCGCTGGTACCGGCGGTCTCCGCGGCCCGGCAGGACGTGGTCGCCGCGCTGACCGGCCGGCGGGGCGCACTGCGCTCCCGGCGCCGCTGGGTGGTCCTCGGCGTCCTGCTCGTCGTGTTCGGTGGCCTCGTGGCCGTCGCCGGCGCGCTGACCGGGCGGGCCGTGGGCATCCTCGGCGGCCTCGTGCTGGCCGAGCTCGGCCTGGTGCTGATCACCCCGGCGCTGGTCGGTGTGATCGCGTCGCTGGGCCGGTCCCTGCCGCTCGGGCCGCGGATCGCCCTGCGCGACACCGCCCGGAACCGCGCCGCCGCCGCGCCGGCGATCTCCGCGGTGATGGCCGCGGTGGCCAGCTGCGTCGCCCTCGGCACGTTCCTGGCCAGCGACAACGACCGGCAGGTCGACCAGTACCGGACCGGCCTGCCGCTCGGTTACGCCGCCATCCAGCTCGCCGACGCCGACAAGGGCGTGCCGACGACGGACCGGGTCACGGCCGCCGTGTCGCCGAGCCTGGCGGTCACCGGCGTGCAGCAGGTCGACGGGATCACCTGCCCGACGAAGGGCGGCGAGAGCCAGTGGTGTTACGTGGCGGCCAAGATGCCCGCCGAGCTGGCCTGCCCGTTCAGCACCACCGCCGGAGAGCTTCCCCCTGAGCAGCAGAAGCAGGCGCTGGCCGACCCGCGCTGCGCGTCCGCCCGCTATCAGTTCGGCAACTCGCCGTTCAACGCGGTGGTCGGCACGGGAGCGAACATGGCAGCGCTGTCGGCACCCTCGGCGGAGGACCTCCGGGCGGCGGCCACGGTGCTCGCCGCCGGCGGTGCCGTGGTCAGCGATCCCCACCTGCTCACGGACGGCAAGCTCACCCTGGAGGTACGCGGCGACGACGGCTCGGGCGACGGCACTGAGAAGGTGCTCCGGTCGGCGACCGTCGCGGGCTACGCGCTGCGCACCGGTGTCGAGGCGGCCCAGGGCCCACCGGCGATCGGCATGGTGCAGCGCACCTACCTGTCGCCCGGCGCGGTCGCGGCGCTCGGCCTGAGCACCGTGCCCGAAGGGTTCGTGGTGTCCACCGCGAAGGTGCCCGACCAGAGCGCGCAGGACAAGCTGGCGGCCGCGGTCGCCGAGCTGCCCGGCCAGGGCTACGCCGTGGTCGAGACGGGCGCGCCGACGGGAGTGCCGCTGGAGGCGCTGGTGCTCGCCGCCGCCGCGATCATCGTGGCGCTCGGCGCGACCTTCGTGGCGACCGGCCTGACCGCCGCCGACGGCCGGGCCGACCTGTCGACCCTGGCCGCGATCGGTGCGGCGCCGAGTGTGCGCCGGGTGCTGACGCTCAGCCAGGCCGGCGTGATCGCGGGGCTGGGCTCGCTGCTCGGCACGGCGGCCGGGCTCGGCACGGGCTGGGCGATCCTGGCCGCGTACAACCGGCAGTTCACCGGTCGCTGGCCGCAGGAGCTCCCGTACCCGTTCGCGGTGCCCGGTGTCGTCCTGCTCCTGCTGGTGTCGATCCCGGTGATCGCGATGCTCGGCACCGGCCTGGTCACCCGGGCCCGGCTGCCGATCGAGCGCCGGGCGGATTGATCGAGGGGCGTCCTTAGCCGCAGAATGCGTCGATGTCACTCTTTCGGGCGACGGCCCGGCGCCTCGGACCCACCCGGTTCCTCTACCGGGTGGGTCCGGTGCTCGTGCCGCTGGACCGGATCGTCAGCCGGCTCACCCGCGGTCGCGTGGTGGCCCTCGGCCTGATCCCGTCGGCGCTGATCACCACCCGCGGGCGACGCAGCGGACAGCTCCGCGACAACCCGCTGCTCTGCCTGCCCGACGGCGACGGCTTCGTCGTGATCGGCTCCAACTGGGGCCGGCCGGGGCAGCCGGCGTGGGCGCTCAACCTGCTCGCCGACCCGGCCGCGACGCTGACCATGGGCGGCGCGGCGGTGCCGGTCAAGGCTCGCCTGCTCGACGGCGACGAGCGTGCGCGGGCGTGGGCGCTGCTCGTCGCGGCCTGGCCCGGCTACGTGACCTACCAGACCCGGGCGCCGGGGCGGCGGATGCACGTCTTCCGGCTGGAGCCGGTCTGACCCGGACGGTGTCCCGGCATCGTGCCATCGAACCGGCGGGTACGAGCGTCGTGGCGGGAGCGCGCCCACTCTGATGGGCATGACGGTCATCCATTGGATCGGCCCGACCTGAGGCGACACAATGGCGCCCGTGGCCGATGAGCCGAACCCGTACCTCGCGAACCCCCGTTGGGTGGTGGCCGAGCTCGTCGCCGACGCGGCCCGCCGGCGCCACCCGGCCGACATTCTCGCGATCGGCGTGCACGGCTCACTCGCGCACGGCGACGACACCGACACCAGCGACGTCGACCTGGTCGTGGTCACCTACCGGCGGGGCGCGGGCCCGCAGCCGGTCACCCGGAGGGTCGACGGCGTCCTGGTCGACCTCGGCGTGGTCGGCGCGGAGGAGTACCTGCGGCACGCCCGCACGTTGAGCACCTCGTGGCCGTTGGCCGCCGACCGCTACGTGACCACGAAGCCGATCCACGACCCGGACGCCTGGCTGGAAAAACTCCGCGACGTCCACCTCGGCCGGTTGGCCGAGGCCCGCACCGCCGAATTCACGGCCCTGGCCCGCGAGGCGTGGTGCCGCGGCGCCAGCGCCCACGCTCGCGCGACCCGCCTGGCGGCCTGGTACGAAACCGACACGGCCCTCCTGATGCTGGCCGAGGCCCGCCTGGCCGCCGCCACTGTGGTCGGACTACTGACCCGGACCTACTTCCGCAACGGCGCCGACGCGGTCCGCCGCACGGGCGTGGCTTCAGCCGACCTGTCGGAGCTGGGCACCATCCTGCGCGACCAAGCCAAAGACCTGGCCGACCGCGGCCGTCCCGTTGACGGCACGGTCAGCGATCTTTTCGACCGTTGATCTTCGGCTTCCCACCGCGGACCTGGCAGGGCCGGGCCCCCAGGGCCCGGCCCGGTCTCCGGCGGGAGCAACGGTCGCGCCCACGACGAACCCGGGAACCGATCCAGACCTTGATCTTGATCCTGATTTGGTGAATTTCGCCTATTCGGCGGACAGCCATCCTTGATCGCCAAGCCCGGCGATATCGAGCACCCGCCTGACTCGCCGGGAGGGGATCACCGCGAGATGTGGGATGCGATCAGTGAGACGCACGAGAGCTTGAATTGCGGCTGAGTCGAAAAAGGTCACGGCACGGAGATCCAGGGTGACGTGCTCGGCCGATTCTCGGGTCGCGGCCTGGAACATCTGGTCCGCGGTGGCCATGTCGACCTCGCCGGTCACGACCACGCGGCGGTGGTCGGCGTCACCCTCGCTGGTGGCGGAGAAGACCGTCTCCTCTTGATCCACGGCACAACCTTGGCACACCCCTCAGGCCCCGGCAAGCAACCCCTCGGCGTCGTTAATGTATGAAGCATGTCCGACCGTGCTCCGCTGTCTCCCGGCAAGATCTCGCCGTGGCGCCAGGTGCCGCCTTCGATCGCCCGTCCTGAATACGTCGGCAAGAAGGCACCCACGCCCTGGCGCGGCTCCGACGTGCAGACGCCGGAGACGATCGAGAAGATGCGGGTCGCCTCGCGGCTGGCCGCGCAGGCCACCCAGCTCGCCGGTGAGCACTGCAAGCCGGGGGTGACCACCGACGAGATCGACAAGGTGGTGCACGAGTTCCTGGTCGACCACGGCGCCTACCCGTCGACGCTGGGTTACAAGGGCTTCCCGAAGTCCTGCTGCACCAGCCTCAACGAGGTCGTCTGCCACGGCATCCCGGACACCACCGTGCTGGAGGACGGCGACATCATCAACGTCGACGTCACCGCGTTCATCGGCGGCGTGCACGGCGACACCGACGCGACCTTCCTGGTCGGCGACGTGGCCGAGGAGAACAGGCTGCTGGTCGAGCGCACGCACGAGGCGATGATGCGCGGGATCAGGGCGGTCGCGCCGGGCCGGCAGATCAACGTGATCGGCCGGGTCATCGAGTCGTACGCGAAACGGTTCGGCTACGGCGTCGTCCGCGACTTCACCGGGCACGGCATCGGCGAGGCGTTCCACAGCGGCCTGTACGTGCCGCACTACGACAGCCCTCGGCCGACCGACGTGATGGAGCCGGGCATGACGTTCACGATCGAACCGATGATCACATTGGGTACGTACGAGTACGACATGTGGAGCGACGGCTGGACCGTCGTTACGAAGGACCGGAAGTGGACCGCACAGTTCGAGCACACGATCGTGGTGACCGAGGACGGTCACGAGATCCTGACCCTTCCGTGACCGCGCTGGACCCAGAGCTACCAGCTCCGCACCACCACGCCGACGTCTCCGGCGGCCGCCTACGACCGGCCGTGTTCGGCGCGATGGACGGCCTGGTCACCAACATCGCCCTGATCGCCGGCGTCGGCGGTGGCGGGGTGAGCTCGCACACCCTGGTCCTCACCGGCGTGGCGGGCCTGGTCGCGGGGGCGATCTCGATGGGCCTGGGCGAGTACACGAGCGTGCGCAGCCAGAACGAGCAGGTCGGCGCCGAGGTGGCCAAGGAGCGGCTGGAGCTCGAGCGGCACCCCGAGCAGGAGGCCGAGGAACTGGCCGACGCCTGGGTCCGCCGCGGGCTGCCCCGGGAGCTGGCCACCCAGGTCGCGCACGCGCTGCGCGACAACCCTCGCGAGGCGCTGCGGGTACACGTGCAGGAGGAGATGGGCGTCGACGCCGAGGACCACCCGTCTCCGTGGGCGGCGGCGATCCTCTCGTTCGTGTTCTTCTCGATCGGTGCGGTCATCCCGCTGCTGCCGTACCTGCTCGGCCTGTCCAACCTCTGGGTCGCGCTGGGCGCCGGCGGTGCCGGGCTCTTCCTGGCCGGTGCGCTGGTCGGGCGGTTCACCCAGCGTCCGTGGTGGAGCGGCGGCCTCCGCCAGCTCGTGCTGGGCGGGCTGGCGGCCGCGGCGACCTACGGCATCGGCACGCTGATCGGCGTATCGGCTTCCTGACCGGGACCGTCGACCTCGAAGCCGGGTAGCCCGTCGATGCTGGTGGCGTTCTTGGCGCGCCGGTAGTCGGCCAGCGCCGCCTCGTCCTTCCGCTCCGCCCAGCGCAGCAGCAGGTCGCGGTCGCCCTGGTAGCTCATGAACGGCACCGAGTAGCCGCACGAGTCGCTGACGCGGGTCACCTCGACCGTGATCACACCCCGCAGCCCGTGCAGGTCAGGGGCGTCCGGGAAGTCGGCGAGCAGGCGGTCGAGCTCCGGGCTGCCGATCGGGGTGTGGGTGCCCCGCCCGTGCAGCCGGACGATGTTGGGCGGACCCTCGAACGCGCAGAACATGATCGTGATGCGGCCGTTCTGCCGCAGGTGGGCGAGCGTCTCCGCACCGCTGCCGTGGAAGTCGAGGTAGGCCACCCGATGCTCGCCGAGCACCACGAACGTGCCGGCCATGCCCTTGGGCGACAGGTTGACGTGGCCCTCGTCGCCCGACGGGGCGGTCGCCACGAAGAACATGTGCTGGGCCTCGACGAACTCCCGCAGCCGACCGTCGATCTTCTCGTGCAGCTTCATGCTTCCGATGGTGCCACCGGCCCGCGCGGGGCCCGAAACCGATTTCAGCTGCTGGAACCCGCGTTGACCAGGGCCGCGAAGAGCCGGTGGTCGGTGGTGTCCTCCGGATGCCACTGCACGCCGATCGCGAACCGCAGCGCCGGGTCCTCGACGACCTCGATCAGGTTGTCCTCGGGGCACCAGCCGGTCGCCGTCAGCTTCCCGGGGTCGGCCACGCCCTGGTGGTGGAACGAGTTGACCTCGACCGACTCGCCGAGCAGGCCGCGCGCCAGCGACCCGGGCGCCAGGTCGACCCGGTGGAAGCCGAACCGCGGCCCGGACACCGGCCGGTGGTTGTCGTGGCCGAGCACCTCGGGCAGGTGCTGGTGCAGCTTGCCACCGTAGGCGACCGTCATGAGCTGCATGCCGCGACAGATCGCCAGCGTCGGCAGGTCGGCCGCCAGCGCGGCGCGCAGCAACAGCATCTCCGCGGCGTCCCGCTCGGGCTTGACCTGGGTGGTCGGGTGCGCCGGCTCGCCGTAGAGCGCCGGGTCGACGTCGGACCCGCCCGTGAACACGATCCCGTCGAGACCGTCGAGGGCGTCGACATCGGGCGCGTCGGGGGTGATGAGGACCGCACGCCCTCCGCTGTTGTGCACCGCCTGGACGTAGGCCAGCGGCAGCACGGCGGCGAACGTGTCGTTGAGCCCGAACCTCGCCTCTTCGGCGTAGGTCGTCAGGCCGATCACAGGCCGAGACATCAGCTCACTCTAGCGAAAAAACCGGTTCTTACGATCGCGAAAGGTCTGGTCGAGCGCCAAACCTCAGGGACAAAGATCGCGGTCCCGGGTCCGCGGTGGTCCGGACCGTCGCTCCCGCCGGAGAACGCTCCGCTTCGCTACGCTGCCAGGCTCGCGGCACACAACCGAAAGCAAGGGACCCTTGTTATCGCTTTTCGCATAACAAGGGTCCCTTGCAATCGCTGGCCTGGTCAGGCGGCTCGCGCCGCCGCGTCTACCAGGGACTCGAAGATGCGGCGTTCGCCTGCCTCTTCCGGGTGCCATTGGACGCCTAGGACGAAGGGCTTTGTTGGGTCTTCTACCGCTTCTACTACGCCGTCGTCTGCCCAGGCCGTTACCGTCAGGGAGCCTGGGTCGGCTACGCCCTGGTGGTGGTAGGTGTTGACCTCTACTCGGCCGTCGCCCTCCGGGCCGTCGCCGGCTACCTCGGCGGCCAGGGAGCCGGGCTCCAGGGTGATGCCGTGCCAGCCGTAGACGCCTGGACCGGGCCGGTGCTTGTCCGAGCCGACGACGTCCGGCAGGTGCTGGTGGAGCCGGCCGCCGCAGGTCACCGCGAGCAGTTGCATGCCGCGGCAGATGCCGAGCACCGGCAGGTCGGTGCGCAGGGCCGCCTGAAGCAGCAAGGATTCGCCCCGATCGCGGTCGGGGCGGCTGTCGGTGAGTGGGCCGGGCTCCTCCCCGTACAGGTCGGGCCCAAGATCCGCGCCCCCGGCAATGATCAGTGCGTCGAGGGCGCGGAGTACGTCCGCATCAGTGTCATCCGGGGGAAGTATCACCGCCCGCGCGCCGGCGGCGGTCACCGCATCGACGTAGGACTTTCTGATCAACGCCGCGTCCTGGTCGATCCACACACCCCAGGACGCCGGTTCTACATAGGACGTAATTCCGACGATTGGTCGCACGGTTGTTGAGAACCTCCTGTCTATACTCTGCTACCCGGCGACCAGATCGACAAACGATCGCTACAGGGGTGTGACGTATGCCCCTGTAATTCCGCCGTCGACGACGAATTGCGCCGCCGTCATGAACGACGCGTCGTCACTGGCGAGGAAGGCGACGGCTGCCGCGATCTCTTCCGGCGCACCGAACCGCCCCATCGGCACGTGCACCAGCCGTCGCGCCGCCCGCTCCGGATCCTTGGCGAACAGCTCCAGCAGCAGCGGCGTGGCGATCGGCCCAGGGCACAGCGCGTTGACCCGGATCCCCTCGCGAGCGAACTGGACGCCCAGCTCACGGGTCATCGCCAGGACTCCGCCCTTGCTGGCGGTATAGGCGATCTGCGAGGTTGCGGCGCCCATCAGGGCCACGAAGGACGCGGTGTTGATGATCGAACCCTTGCCCTGCCGGCGCATGTGCGGGATCGCGTACTTGCAGCAGAGGTAGACGCTGGTGGTATTGACCCGGATGACCCGCTCCCAGGCGTCGAGTCCGGTTTCCAGGATCGAGTCGTCGTCCGGCGGCGAGATTCCGGCGTTGTTGAAGGCGATGTCGACCCGCCCGTACCTTTGGGCGACGCCGTCGAACAGCTCGCGGACACCGTCCTCGTCGGACACGTCGCAGAGCACGAACTCCCCGCCCACCTCGTCGGCCGCCGCCTTGCCGGCCTCGGCGCCGACGTCGACGCAGACCACTTTGGCACCCTCGGCGGCGAACCGCCGGGCGGTGGCCAGGCCGATGCCGCTTCCGGCACCGGTGATCACGGCCACCCGGTCTTGGAGCCTGTTCATCGAACCTCTCAATCAGTCGCGAGGAAGACGTTTTTCACGTCGGTGAACGGCAGCAGCGCGTCGGGGCCGAGCTCCCGGCCGAGACCGGACTGCTTCATGCCGCCGAACGGGGTCGAATAGCGGACTGACGAGTTGGAGTTGACCGACAGGTTGCCGGTCTCGACACCACGGGCCACCCGGATCGCCCGGCCGGCGTCGCGGGTCCAGATCGAGCCGGACAGGCCGTACTCGGTGTCGTTGGCCAACCGGATCGCGTCGGCCTCGTCGTCGAACGGCAGCACCGAGACGACCGGGCCGAAGATCTCCTCGCGCCAGTGCCGGTCCGCGGGCGAGTCGGCCAGCAGTACCGTTGGCGCGTACCAGAATCCGGGGCCTTCCGGAGCGGTGCCGGTGAAGGCCACCCGGGCAGCGTCGTCCACATAGGATTTAACGGTGTCCCGCTGCGCGGCGGTGATCAGTGGGCCCATCTGCGCCGTCTCCAGCGCCGGGTCCTCCACGCGGAAGGCCCGCACCGCCGGCTCCAACAGCTCCAGGAATCGGTCGTACGCCTGGCGCTGCACGAGGATCCTCGACCGTGCGCAGCAGTCCTGCCCGGCGTTGTCGAAGACCGCGGCCGGCGCACCCGCCGCCGCCCTCTCCAGGTCGGCGTCGGCGAACACGATGTTGGCGCTCTTACCGCCCAGCTCCAGCGTCACCCGCTTGACCTGGTCGGCACAGCCCCGCATGATCCGCTTGCCGACGTCGGTCGAGCCGGTGAAGCAGACCTTGCGTACCGCCGGGTGGGTCACGAACCGCTCGCCGACCAGGGATCCGCGCCCCGGCACGACGGTGAACACGCCCTCCGGCAGCCCGGCCCTGGTCGCCAACTCGGCCAGCCGCAAGGCGGTCAGCGGCGTGACTTCGGCCGGCTTGAGCACGACGGTGTTGCCGGCCGCCAGCGCCGGCGCGAAACCCCAGCCGGCGATCGGCATCGGGAAGTTCCACGGCACGATGATGCCGACCACGCCGAGCGGCTCGTGGAAGGTGACGTCGAGCCCGCCGGCGACCGGGATCTGCCGGCCCATCAGCCGCTCGGGCGCGCCCGCGTAGTAGTCGAGCACGTCGCGGACGTTGCCGGCCTCCCAGCGGGCGTTGCCGATGGTGTGCCCGGAGTTGCGCACCTCGAGCTCGGCCAGCTCTTCGATGTGCGCGTCGACGGTCGCGGCGAACCGGCGCAGCAGCCGGGCCCGGTCGGCGGGCGCCATCGCCCGCCAGCGCGGGAACGCCGCGTGGGCGCGCTCGATGGCGGCGTCGGTGTCGTACAGGCTGCTCGCCGGCACGGTCTCGATCGCCAGCCCGGTGGCCGGGTTGACCAGGTCGGTCACGGTGTTCTCTCCCCTTTGGTCTACAGGCGCTCGAAGCCGCGGAACAGCTCCCAGTCGGTGACCGCCGCGTCGAAGGCGGCCAGCTCGATCCGGGCGCGGTTGGCGTAGTGGTCGACGACGTCGGCACCGAACGCGGCGCGGGCGGCGTCGGAGCCCTCCCAGAGCGCCGCCGCCTCGCGCAACGTGCTCGGGACCCGGGGTGACGTGTCGTCGCCGTACGCGTTGCCGGTGAACTCGGCCTCCAGGGGCAGCTCGTTCTCGATGCCGTGGATGGTGCCGGCGACGAGCGCGGCGATCGCGAGGTAGGGGTTGACGTCGGCGCCCGGCACCCGGTTCTCCACCCGCATGCCCTGGCCGTGCCCGACCACCCGCAGCGCGCAGGTGCGGTTGTCGCTGCCCCAGCGCAGGGCGGTCGGCGCGAACGATCCCGGCTGGTAGCGCTTGTAGGAGTTGATGTTCGGCGCGAACAGCACGCTGAACTCGCGCATCGTGGCCAGCAGCCCGGCCAGCGCGTGCTGCCCGGTCTTCGACAGATGGGCCGGGCCCTCCCCCAACATTGCCGACTGCCCGTCCGGCCCGCGCAGCGAGAAGTGGATGTGGCAGGAGTTGCCCTCCCGCTGGTTCGGCTTGGCCATGAAGGTGATCGACATGCCCTCCTGGGCGGCGATCTCCTTGGCGCCGTTCTTGTAGATGACGTGGTGGTCGGCGCAGGTCAGCGCGTCGGCGTAGCGGAACGCGATCTCGTGCTGGCCCAGGTTGCACTCGCCCTTGGCGCTCTCCGGCACGAGCCCGGCGCCGGCCATCTCGTTGCGGATCCGGCGCAGCAGCGGCTCGACCCGCGCGGTGCCGAGCATCGAGTAGTCGACGTTGTAGAGGTTGGCCGGGTTCAGGTCGCGGTAGCCCCGCTGCCAGGCGTCCTCGTACGAGTCCTTGTAGAGGACGAACTCGAGCTCGGTGCCGGCGTACGCGGTGAGCTCGTGGGCTCTGAGCTTCTCCAGTTGCCGCCGCAGGATCTGCCGGGGGCTCGCGGCGACGTCGCCGGAGCCGTCGAGCCAGGCCAGGTCGGCCAGGAGCAGGGCCGTGCCCGGCTGCCACGGCACGCGACGCAGGGTGCTCAGGTCGGGCACCATCGCGAAGTCGCCGTAGCCGCGGTCCCAGCTCGACATCGCGTAGCCGTCGACGGTGTTCATGTCGACGTCGACGGCCAGCAGGTAGTTGCACCCCTCGGCGCCGGCCTCGGTGACCTCGTCGAGGAAGAACCGGCCGTGGATGCGCTTGCCCTGGAGGCGGCCCTCCATGTCGGTGAGCGCGAGCGCGACGGTGTCTATCTCGCCACCGTCGACGGCGACGGCGAGCTCTTCGAGCGTGAACGCCGGTTCTCGGGTCATCCTCGCGCCTCCATCAGCTTTTTAAAGGTCTACTAGCAAACCAATACGGCGTCAATCATCCGAGCAAGCCGCGCAGCAGTTCGGCGGTCGCGTCGCAGTGCTCCTCCATCGTCGCCCGCGCGGCGGCCGCGTCCCCGGCAAGAATCGCGTCGACGACGCGGGTATGTTGCCGGTCCGAGTGGTCGAGGTTCTTCTTGATCACAGGAATCGCGACCAGCAGCCGGTCGAGAGCGAGCTGCACGTCCGCGACGGCGGCGGCCAGCGAGGGGCTCCCGCCGGCGGCCGCGATGGCCAGGTGCAGGCGGGAGTCCGCGACGCGCCGGGTGGTCGGGTCGCGGTCGCGGGAGGCGGCCAGACAGGCGACGAGCTGTTGCCGCTCGGGGGCGGTCAGGGTGCGGGTGGCGGCCAGCCCGGCCGCCCCGGGCTCGAGCACCCGCCGAAAATCGAGGGCGTCGTGCAGGCTGTCGCCCATCTGCCGGGCAAGCTCGGCGGCACCCTTCGCTTTCGGCGCGGCCTTCCGTCCCTTGTCGACCTCGCCGGTGACCGGCGCGACCACGAAGGTGCCACCGGTGCGCCCTCGTCGCGACTCGAGAAAGCCGGCCTCGCGCAGGGCCCGGATGGCTTCCCTGAGCGTGACCCGGCTGACCTGCAGCTGCTCGGCCAGATCCCGTTCGGCGGGGAGCCGGTCACCGGCCCCGACGAGCCCGAGCCGAATCGCCTGCGCCAACCGCGACACGGTGATCTCGAACGCGTTCCCACCGCGGACGGGCCGCCAGAGCGGCACCCCGGCAACCGCCGGCGCCGAATCCCCACGCCGCCTCGCGGCCCGGTCCGGTTGGGGCGCGAGCGGTTCGCCGTCGTTGGTCTCGGCTTGTGGGTCGGGATCGCGGGGACGGCGCTGCTTCACGATGGCGGGCACCGCCGCAGCGGACGCGGCCGACCTCCGTGCTGTTCGTGCGGACGGCCGGAGCGTGTCCGCTGCGGCGGATGCATCCGCCGCCGGCTTTCGCCCACGACGGGCAGACGATCGCCGCGGCTCCACGATCTCCGCAACCACCGCCCCCGTTGCGTCAGGGGATGCGGCGGGCCTCTGCCTGCGGTGGTTGGATGGCTGTTGCGGGTGCGTGGCGGTCGCGCGGTCCGCGGCTTTCCTGGATCGGGGGCCACCCGACTCCGCCACCGACGCCGCGTTCGCTGGCGGACGGGAGTCCGCCGCCAGTGCTGCCACGCTGTCCGCAGGAACGACCCGCTTGCGCGGGCCGGGCGAGGTCGCGGCGGGGTCCGGTGGGACGTCGGTGGGTCCGGGGGCGGCGGGCTGGGCGGGCTTGGCCGGGCGGGGTCGCCGGGGCGGTGGGCGGACCGCGTCGGTAGGCATTGCGCGTACCCCCAAATGGATGTGGCCTCTCCCCCGCGACCGGCGGCGTGCCGGTCGCGGAGGAGCCGAAGGCCCGAGGGTCAGGGCGTGGGCGTGCTGGCGCCGGACGTGTCCGGTTCGTCGACTGTACGGCGGGGGCCCGTGAACCACTTGCGGGCGGAGACCCGCCACCAGATCCAGACCGCCAGGAGCACACCACCGACCGCCAGCGGGGCGTAGTTGACCGCGCTCCAGGTGAAGTCGTCGCTGAACGGGACCGCGGCCGGGGTGAACGGCAGGATGAAGTAGATCGAGATCACCGCGATCTCGATGACCGCGATCCAGCCGAGCACCTTGTAGCGCTTGCCGAGCGTCCACGGACCCGGCCGGAACGCGTCGCCCAGGCGCAGGCGCAGCGCGATCGGGATGAGGAACGCCAGGTACAGGCCGATGACCGCGACCGAGACGACCGCGTAGAAGGCGACCGGGATGCCGTTGTACTGGTAGAGCGCCGGCAGCGTCAGCACGCCACCGGCGACGGTGCCGGCGACGATCGCGTACACGGGAGTGCCGTCGCGGTTGACCTTCGACCAGAGTCGCCAGCCCGGGACCGCGCGGTCACGGCTGAACGCGTACGTCATCCGCGACATCGACGTCACGCAGCTCATGCCGCAGAAGAACTGGCCGATGGTGGAGATGATGATGACGATCTTGAACATCACCGGGGTGAGCGCGGTCTCGAAGATGGCGCCCGAGAAGCCGCCTGCCTCGTTGATCGCGTCGACGTCCGTGGCCGCGAACAGGAACGCGAGCAGCAGGATCCAGCCACCGATCGCCGAGTAGAAGATCGACTGCCAGAGACCGCGGGCCGCGGCGTGCGAGGCGCCGCGGGTCTCCTCCGAGACGTGGGCGCAGGCGTCGAAACCGGTGATCGTGTACTGGGTCAGCAGGAACCCGAGCGGCAGGATGAAGAACCAGAACATCAGGCCGTTGTGGTCGCCGTCGCCGAAGCCCGAGTTGTTGAAGCGCTCGGTGAAGACGAACTGGAAGCTCTGGTGGTTGTCCGGAACGATGATCAGAATCAGGACGACCGCCGCCGCACCGGCGACGTGCCACCAGACCGAGACGTTCTGCAGGATGTCGATGATCGCGTGGCCCCAGATGTTGATGATGCCGTGCAGGGCCAGGATGATCACGAACAGCAGGAACGCCTGGTTGAGCGTCCCGGCCCAGCCGTCGAAGAGCGCCGACAGGGTCAGGTTGAGGAACGTCGCACAGCCGTAGTCGACCGACGCGGTGACCGCGATCAGGCCCACCAGGTTGAGCCAACCGGTGAACCAGCCGTGCACCGGCTTGCCCATCTTCGCGGCCCACCAGTAGATGCCGCCGGCGGTGGGATAGGCGGAGACCAGCTCGGACAAACAGAGGCCGATGATCAGGATGAAGATCGAGATCAGGGGCCAACCCCAGGAGATCGCGACTGGGCCGCCGTTGTTCCAGGCTTGGCCGAAGGTGGTGAAGCAGCCGGCCAGGATCGAGATGATGGAGAACGAGATGGCGAAGTTGGAGAATCCGCTCCACTTGCGCCGGAGTTCCTGCTTGTAGCCGAGCTCCGCGAGCCGCTGGGCATCTTCGTCCAATGGCTGCTCACCCGTTTCGGGCGACGTGGTCGTCACTGCGACACCTCCCTGAGGTGGTCATAACGGGGTGGCCGGGCGGCCCGCGGCGGTGTCGATCAGACGACCCAGGTCGGGCGCGTCGAGATCGTTGGTGGCGCGGGCCCATTTGTCGGCCGCTTCGTTCCAGTAGTCGAACGTCGACCCCGGCGCCCGCAGCAGCCCGTGGTGCACGGAGAACCAGAGCGTCCAGGTGACGTTGGACAGGATCAGGTTGAGCCGCACCCGCGCGTGCAACGCGGGCGTGCTCTCTGTGCCGAAGTAGGCGGCCGTCAGAGCCGCCGTCCGGTCGGGGTCGAAGTCGGCCTCGGCCGCTATGTCACCCAGCTCGAAAGCCGGGTCGTTGTTGCCGGACAGCTGGTAGTCGACGATGCGTACCTCGCCGGCCACGTCGATGAAGTTCTCGGGGAGCAGGTCGTTGTGGCACGGCCTGGTTTGTCGTTGTTCGACGGCCCGCGCGATCGCATCCACTTCGGACTCGCGATCGTGGTAGCCGGCCGGCACTCGCAGGTCGTGTCGCGCGCAGAGGTCGAGGAGTTCCCGCCGCTTGGCGACGATGTCGAAGTCGTTGGTGAACCGCGGGCCGGTGTGGAGCTTGCGGCAGGCGGCGGCGATCTTCCGGATCGTCGCGGGGTCGCGCACGTCGTCGGCGTGCAGCGTGCGCCCGGGCAGGAACTCGAGCACGAGCGCGGGTACGTCCGGCATCACCTCGATCACCCGGGCCCCGGCCCCGCTGTCGGCCGCGCGCAGGGTGTTCTCGATCTCCTGCGCGGGCGAGACACCAAGACCAGCGGCGGAGACCGCCGGATCGAGTACGCGCAGCAGGTAACTGCGCCCGCCGGTGTCGACCCGCCAGATGTGGTGCGACAGTCCACCCGCGATCGGGGTGGTGCGCACCGGCCGCCCGGCGAAACGCGGCACACGCCGCAGCACCTCGTCGGCCTCAGGTCGCTCCGCCATCCGCATGCCCGCCTCCGCATGGCGCGTCTTAGGCGGGAGTGTTCGCCTCCGTGATCACCCCGGTCAATACTCACGAGGATAAAAGTTCACTGACCGGATAGCTGATTTGGTCATACCTTTTTGGGTGGTAGGACTGCGCAGGTGCGGACTGATGCGCGTGTGGTGATCGTCGGCGGCGGGGTCGCGGGCTGCAGCATCGCGTACCACCTGGCCCGGCTCGGCTGGACAGACGTCCTGGTCGTCGAGCAGCACGAGCTGACCGAGGGAACCACCTGGCACTCGGCGGGTTTCGTCGGCCAACTGCGCTCGACGATCAGCCAGACGCGCATGATCATGTACTCGTCGGGCCTGTACGCGGAGCTGGCCGGCCTTGGCTTCGACTCCGGGTGGCGCGGCGTGGGCGGTGTCCGCCTGGCCACGACCGCTGCGCGGGTCGAGGAGCTGCTGCGGCAGGCGTCGTCGGCGACCACGTACGGGCTGTCGCTGGAGCTGCTCTCCCCTGCTGAGCTGGCTGACCGTCTTCCGTTTCTCGAGGTCGCCGACGTGCTGCTGGCGGGTTGGCTCCCGGGCGACGGCTACCTGCGGCCCGACCGGTTGGCCGGCGCGCTCGCCGCGGGCGCCCGCGCGCTCGGGGTCTCGTTCGCCACCGGCACGGCGGTGACCGGGGTCGAGGTGGTCGACGGCCGGGTGCGCGCGGTGCACACGTCGCGGGGCCGCGTCGCCACCGAGATCGTGGTCAACGCGGCGGGCGCGGCGGCCGGTCACGTGGGCGGGCTGGCCGGGGTCTCGGTCCCGGTCGTGCCGATCAAGCACCAGTACGTGGTCAGCTCCCCGCTGCCGCTCTCCGACGTGCCTGCCCTGCCGACGGTCCGGGACCCGGACCACATCGTCTACTTCCGGGGCTCCGACGAGGCGGCGACACCGGACGGGCTGTTGATCGGCGGCTACATCCGCACGCCGTCGGTGTGCTGGCCTGCTTCGGGCCCGCCGCTGGCGTCGCCACGGGCGCTGTTCCCGCCGGAGCTGGACCTGTTCGCGGAGTCCTGGGCGGCGGGGCAACATCGGGTGCCTTCGTTGCGTTCGGCCTCGATCGCCCGGGTGGTCAACGGCGCGGAGGCCTTCACCCCCGACGGCGAGTTCCTATTGGGTGAGACCGCGGTGCGCGGCTTCTGGGTGGCGGCGGGCTTCTGCGTACACGGCCTGGCCGCCGCCGGTGGTGTGGGCAAAGTGCTGGCCGAGTGGATCGTCGACGGCCAGCCCGAATACGACGTGTCGCATATGGACATTCGCCGCTTCGGCGCGCACGCGGCCAGCCGTTCCTGGGCAACGGCGAAGGCGCTCGACGCGTACTCCCGCTACTACGACGTGGTCTATCCCCACACCGAGTGGACGGCCGGACGACCGTTGCGCCGGTCGGCCATCTGGCCGCGGACCGGTGCGGCTGCCCTCGGCGAGAAGGCCGGGTGGGAGCGGGTCAACTGGTTCGGTGTGCGGCCGGGTGACCCCGACGCGGCCCGCCCCGCGGGTTGGGCCGGTCGCACCTGGTCGCCGGCGATCGCGGCCGAGTGCCGGGCCACCGCGTCGGCGGCGGGACTGTTCGACCAGTCGTCGTTCGCGAAGCTCGACGTCCGCGGCGCCGGCGCGGCCACGTTCCTGCAATGGATGTGCGCGAACGACGTCGACCGCCCGGTAGGCGGCGTCGCCTACACGCAGTTGCTCAACGCCCGCGCGGGAATCGAAGCCGACCTGACGGTGACCCGCCTGGCCGAAGACCATTTCCGCGTGGTGACGAGCACGGCGTCGGGTGTACGCGACGCCGCGTGGCTGCGCCGCCACGCCCCCTCGGACGTCGTGATCGACGACGTCACCGGCGCCTCCGGGTGCCTGTGCCTGTGGGGCCCGGCGGCACGCGAGATCGTGGCACCGCTGGTCGACGGCGACCTGGACGCCCGCTTCATGCGGGCGAGCCGAATCACCCTCGGACCGGTGCCGGTGCTGGCCCAGCGGGTCACCTTCGTCGGCGAGTTCGGCTGGGAGCTCTACGCGAGCACCGAGTACGTGTTGACCTTGTGGGACCTCCTGGTCGAAGCGGGGGCACCGCACGGCTTACGACCGGCCGGCTACCGCGCGATCGAGTCGATGCGGCTGGAGAAGGGCTACCGCGTCTGGGGCTCCGACATCACCCCCGAGACGACGCCGCACGAGGCCGGGTTGTCGTTCGCCGTCCGCACGGACAAGGACTTCCTGGGCAGCGAGGCCCTCCGTGCTGCCGCCCCCGAACGCCGCCTGCGCTGCCTGGTCCTGGACGACCCGTCGATGGTCTGCCTGGGCACGGAACCGGTCCGGACAGCCGGCGCCGCGGTCGGCCGCGTGACCTCAGGCGGCTACGGCTACCGCGTCGAGGCGTCGATCGCCTACGCCTACCTGCCGTCCACGGTGGCCGAGGGCGATCGGGTCGAGGTAGGCATGTTCGGCGAATGGCAGCACGCCACAGTCACCCGAGAACCCTTGTACGACCCGGACAACACCCGAATCCGAGGCTGACACGAGTCTGGACGAGGTCGGGCTCGACCCACGGACGACGCGCGGCTCTGGACCACGTGGGCAGGGCCCGCGGGAGGAGGCACGGCCACCCCGACCACGCGTCGACGAGGCACTTCGGCTTGCCCGCTGTTCCGACGCGACGGCGCGGCTCAACTGGTTCCGCTTCGAGCCCAGCAGGCCGACCGTGCCACAGCCATTGACGAACAACGCCTGCCGAGCGCCGAGGCCCGATCGCCGCACTGCTCCAGAATCTCGCCGAACGGCGACCTACGCTTCAACCCGATCCGCACCCTTCTCCCGGCCGCATCCAACGGCCTCCGCATCCACTGCCGCAGTGCGCCCATCCACCGCCACGCCCGTGACCGCATCGGCTCCCGCCGCCGCGGTGCCTGGTGCCGTGCGGGCATCTGCCGCCACGCCCGCCCGCATGTCGGCGCCCACGCGCGCATCTGCCGCCACGCCCGCCCGCATGTCGGCGCCCACGCCCGCATCTGCCGCCATGCCCGCGCCTACTGCGGCGCCCGCGCCCTCGACAGCCGCCACGCCGGCGCCCACCGCCGTCCCCGCGGCGCCCGCGATCACCGCCGCGTCTGTGGGTGGGTCGGTGTCGTCGGCGTCCGGGATCGGTTCGCCTGCCAGGCGCCGCAGTGGCGACAGCCAGGCGACGATCACCCCGAGCCCGCTCATCGCTGCCGTGACGATGATCGCGGTCCGCGGGTTTGTCGTCTCCGAGACGACGCCGCCGATGAGGGCTCCGAGTGGCCAGCCCACGCCGAACGAGAGCATTCGGCCGGCCGTGTTCACGCGGCTCTGTAGTCGGTCCGGTGTGACGCGTTGCCGCAGTGTGATGGCCGTGAGGATGACCACCGAATAGACGATCGCCCACAGGGCCAGCAGCACCGCGGCCACCATCCAGTTGGTGGCCAGCCCGCACGCCAAGCCGAACAGCGCCGACAAAGGCAGGAACCACAACGTGACCCTCGGCTCTCCCATGCGCCGGGCGACGCGTGGGAACAGCAGGGCAGCCACGATGCCGCCGGCACCCCAGACTCCATAGAGGACACCGAGCCGGGCGTCCGGTGCGCGGACTCCCAGCGTCTGGTCGAGCCAGGGCACGAACTGGCCCATGAACGCCCCGCCGGTCATCGACTGCAGGCAGCCGACGATGGTCTGCGTGCGCACGATGGGTTGCCGGCCCAGGAAGACGAGGCCCTCGCAGATGTCGCGCAGCAGGCCCGGCGACGGGCCCACCTCGCCGACCTGCAACGGTGCCGCGATCGCCCGCACCAGCAACGCCGACACCGCGAACGAGACCGCGTCGACGACCAGCAGCGGTGCCGGCTGGGCCACCGTGAGCAGCACGCCCGCGAGGCCCGGCACGACGAGCTCCAGCACCGTGCCGCCGCCGTGGACGGCCGAGTTGGCGGACGCGATGCGGGACCGGCCGACCAGGGCCGGCAGGGCGCCGAAGTTGGCGGCGTCGAAGAAGACGAAGAAGATCTGGGTCAGGAACGCCACGACCAGCACGTGTGGCGCGGTCAGCACGCCGAAGGCGTAGGCGGCCGGGATCGAGCCCAGCACCACCGCGTTGACCAGGTCGGCGGTCACCATCACCCGGCGGCGGTCGAGGCGGTCGGCGAGGGCGCCGGCGAACAGGCCGAAGCACAGGTAGGGCAGGCCCTCGGCGACGACGACCAGCGCGGTCCAGAGTGCCGAGCCGGTCACCGAGTAGATCAACACCGGCAGCACGACGTAGGTCACCAGCGAGCCGGTGACCGACACCATCCGGGACAGCCAGTAGCGACGGAAGTCGGTGTCGGCGAGGAGAGTCACGCGGACATCATGCCGGGGGGCACCGACAAAATACGTTGCCGCGTCGATTTCCGTACCCCATGATTGGTCTCAGGTCAAGGGGCCCCAAAGACACCGCGCACTCGGAAAGCGCGAACGCACCGGTGCGATTTACCTCTCTCATCGCACCGGCGCGAGGCGGCGGGCGGGCGCGCGTGCCAAAACGTGTGTCCGCCCGCCCGTCAACCGTCGAACCTCAACCCCCCGGCATCTCCGCCGAACGCAGCAGCTCGGCAATCGTCGCGGGCGCGGCAGGCGTGCCGAAATGCCGACCCTGCCCGCTGTCGCAACCCAGCGCCGTCAACCGTTCCACCTGCTCCAGCGTCTCCACCGACTCCGCGGTCACCGACAGCCCGAGCGCGTGCGCGAGCCGCACCAGCGCGTCGACGATCCGCTCGGCGACCACGCTCGCCGGATCCTGCGCCCGCATCCCGTCGACGAACGGGCCGGCCAGCTTGAGGGTGTGGATCGGGAGCTGCCGCAGGTACGCGAGATTCGAGTAACCGGTGCCGAAATCGTCGATCGCCAGCCGTACGCCGGTGCTCGCCAACCGCCGCAACGCCCGCACCGGCTCGCCACCCGGCGCCATCAGGGCGCTCTCGGTGAGCTCGAGCTGGAGCAGGTCCGGCGGCAGTCCACTGTGGCGCAACGCGCCGGCGACCTGGTCGACGATCTCCGGGTCACTGACCTGGCGGGCCGACAGGTTGACGCTGACCATCAGCCGGGCGCGCGGAAACTCCTTGTGCCACCGGCCGGCCTCGGCGCAGGACCGCTCCAGCACCCACTGGCCGAGCCGGATGATCAGACCGGTCTCCTCCGCCAGCCCGATGAACTGGTCCGGCGAGAGCAGCCCGAGCGTCGGGTGCTGCCAGCGGATCAGGGCCTCCACCGCGCGCATCCCACCGTTGCCGAGTGAGACGATCGGCTGGTACTCCACGACGAACTCGTCGCGGGCCAGCGCGGCCGGCAGCGCCGCGGCCAGCGCGGTGCTGGTCGCCTCGCGGGCGGCGCGCTCCGGGTCGTAGCGGGCCCACCGGCCACGGCCGCCCTCCGCCTTCGCCCAGTAGAGCGTGGTGTCGGCGGCCTTCATCAGGTCGGCGGCGGTGCCCTCGGTGACGAACCGGTCGACGACGCCCACGCTCGCTGACACGGCGAGCTGGTTCGCTCCGATGTAGACAGGGTCGGCGACGGCCCGCAGCGCCGACTCGGCCACCTCGATCGCGGTGCCCTCCTCGTCGACGTCCTCGACCAGGATGACGAACTCGTCGCCGCCCATCCGGGCCACCAGGTGACCGGCGCCGGCACCCGCCTCGGCGAGCCGGCGCGCGACGACGATGAGCAACTGGTCGCCGACGTCGTGGCCGAGGGCGTCGTTGATGGCCTTGAAGCCGTCGAGGTCGAGGAAGCAGACGCCGACGCGACGGTCGTGCTCGCGGTCCTGGAGCACCGCTTCGAGCCGTTCGAAGAAGAGCGTGCGGTTGGGCAGCCCGGTCAGCGGGTCGTGCAGGGCCTGGAAACGCAGCCGCTGCTGCAACGCGTACCGCTCGGTGATGTCCTGGACCATCGCCACCGTGAAGCGTGGCCGCCCGTCGTCGTGGCGGATCAGCGTGACCGCGAGGTCGGTCCAGAGCTCGCTGCCGTCCTTGCGGAAGTAGCGCTTCTCGATGCGTACCCGATCGCGTTTGCCCTCGATCAGGTCTTCGTAGAGCTCCCAGATCCCCGGGGCGTCGCCGTCGTGGAAGAGCGTGCTGACGTTGAGTTCGCGAAGCTCGTCGCGCGAGTAACCGAGCATGTCGGCGAACGACTGGTTGACGTCGACGATCTGGCCGGTCAGGTCGCCGATGCCGATGCCGATGGCGGCACCGCTGAACACCGCGCGGAAGCGGGCCTCGCTGTCCCGCAGCGCCTGCTCCGCCTCGTTGCGCGCCTCCCACGCCGACCGGCTGATCCGCTCCTGCTGCGCGAACGTGCGGTCGCGCAACGCCCAGGCGAACCCTTCGGCCAGCGCCGCCTGCAGCCGCGTGAGCCGGGCCGCCTGGTCCGGCAACGCCAGGCCCGGCACCACGTCGTCGACCAGATGCTCCGTGAGCGCCCGCAGCGACCAGCCGAGCGTGTCGGGCTCGGTGAGGTTGGCCTCGACCAGCGCCCGACCGACCTCGCGGGCCGGCTCGGCACTGAACTCCTCCGCGGCCAGCGCCTGGGCGAGCCGGACGGCGTGCCCGGTCAGCAGCTCCTGCACCTGTTCGCTGGTCATCGGCACGAACGCACGACGGGCGATGGCGTGCGTCCATCGCCCGGCATAACGCTGTGCGCCCGAGGTGCTGATCTCCGGAGCGGAGAGTGCCATTGTCAGCCCGCGGCCGGCTTTCGGGCGACCCCACCGAACGCGCCGAACCGCTCGGGCTGGTCGTCGACGTCGTCAGGCGAGTCCGGACGCCACAGTGGCATGTGGACGACGCCGGGTTCGAGCAGCTCCCAGTCGCCGAAGTAGGCGGAAACCTGGGCCTTGGACCGCAGCGTGATCTCGGTGGCGGTGCGCGCCGACAGCTTCTGCGCGTCGAGCATCTCCTGCGGCTGGTCCTCGTACGTCGAGTGGGAGATCACCAGGTAGCTGCCGGGCGGCACGGCGTCCCGCAGCGCGGCCATGAGGCGGTCGGGATCGTCGCTGTCGGGTACGAAGTGGACGATGCCGGCCAGCAGTACGCCGATGGGCTTCGTGAAGTCGAGCAGACCGGTCTCGCGCGCCTCGGAGAGGATGTGCGCCGGGTCGCGGACGTCGGCCTGGATGACGGCGGTGAGCGGGTTGTCCTCCAAAATGGAGCGACTGTGCGCGACGGCGACCGGGTCGATGTCGACGTACACGATCCGGGCCTTCGGGTTGATGCCCTGAGCCACCTCGTGCACGTTGCCGACGGTCGGGATGCCGGAGCCGATGTCGAGATACTGGTCGACGCCGAGGCGGGTGAGCTCCGCGACCGCGCGGCGCAGGAAGGCCCGGCCCGCGCGCATGGTGTCGGCCAGGTTCGGCGTCATCGCGGCGATCTGCTGGGCGAGCTGCCGGTCGATCTCGAAGTTGTGTGCCCCGCCCAGGAAGTAGTCGTAGACCCGGGCGGCGCTCGGCCGGCTTAGATCGACCTCCGTCGGTAGCGCCCTGGACTGTTCCATCGTCCGCCTTCGTTCGATGTCGCTGGGCTCGTGGTCGCGCCCGAGCATACTTCTTCCGTGCGGCCGTGCGGTGCTACCCGCGTCGCACCTCCTATTTTGCTCCGTCGGCGGCTGGCACCGGGGTGGCTGCTGGGGAAGCTTTTGCGGGCAGTTGCTCCGCGAGCATGCCGGCCTGGTGCGCGAGCGCGCCGACGACCGCGGGCACGACGGGCAGGACCCAGTCGGCGACGACGCCGGTGTGCGGAAGGTTGAGGATCAGCACGGCGGCCGTCGCACCACCGAGCCCGTGTACGAGACCGCGCCAGGCGGCCCGGCCGGTCTGGGTAACCGCGGCGATGCGCGCGGAGCGTCCGGTGAGGGTGGGGAAGGTGCTGAGCGCGCGGGCGTCCCGGCGGCCGAAGTTGACGCCGGACACGGCCGCGGTGACGGAGGTGCCACCCACGACGGCCGGCAACAGGTCGCGGGTCATCATGTAGAGCACGAGGAAGGCGCCGAGGCCGATCCCGACGGAGATGGCGGCCCGCTTCCATTCGCGCTTGTCGCCGGGGTACCAGTAGTACTTGACCGTGCCCTCGGAGACTTGCTTCTCGATCCTGCCCACCGAGGACCTCCAGTGACGTTTGGTGTCTGATTCGTCACTTAGCGTAGAGGGCGGGCCGATTCCGGCAATCGGAGATTAGCCGAGGAATCCCATCATCTGGGAGGCCTGGGGTCAGAACAGGACCGTCGCGAACTCGCCGACCGGACGGAAACCACAGCGGTCGTACGCCCGACGGGCCGGCTCGTTGTAGTCGTTGACGTAGAGGCTGACCGTGGGGGCGACCCGGCGCAGCGCGTCGCGCATCACCGCGGCCAGGGCCGGCGCCGCCAGCCCCTTGCCGCGCCAGTCGGGCGCGACCCACACACCCTGGATCTGCGCGGTGTGTTTGGTGACGACGGCGAGCTCGGCCTTGAAGATCACTTCACCATCGACCACGCGGGCGTACGCGCGGCGGGCCCGGACCAGGTCCGCCACCCGCCTCCGGTAGCCGACGCCGCCGTCGTCGAGCATCGGCGAGACGCCGACCTCCTCGGTGTACATCGCCACCGCCGCTGGAAAGAGCAGATCGGTCTCCTCGGTGCGGACGACCCGCACGGCCTTGTCGACGCTCAGGTCGGGCACCGCGTCGGCCATCAGCAGCGGCTGGTGCGGGCGGACATCCCGGGCCGGTCCCCAGTGGTCGGACAGCCGCTCCCAGAGGCCGAGGACGGCGTCGGACCGCCCGACGATCGACGAGCAGGTGCGGTCCTCGGCGGCCAGCCGCTCGGCGAACGCCGCGACCGCGGTTGGCCCGGCGTGCACGGGGGTCAGGTGGCCACCCAGCCAGCAGAGCGCCTCGACGTGGCGGCGCGACCCGTAGCCGAAGACCCGCCCGTCGGCCCGCCACCAGGCGAGCCCGCGCGCGGCGACCCGCTCGGCCACCTGGGCCGCGCCATAGGGGTCGGTGTCCAGCAAGCGCTCGACCGCTCCCCGCTCGGTCTCGCCGAGCTGCCGGACGGGCACCATCAACACGTTCTCAAGGGTGCCAGATCGCGGTGCGAACGGCTTCCCCCGGTTTCGGCCCTTGATCATCTCCTTGTTCGTTGTGAGCCAGCTCACTGCGTGTTGTCGACGATGCATTGCCGATATATCGTCAACGTATCGACAACAGATCGGAGGACGACCAGATGAGGTTCCAGCGAGAAAATCTTCATCGCGGCCATCACGGTGGCCATGACGCACGGATGCGCGGTCACGGCTTCCCGGGGGGCGACTTCGGTGGCTTCGGCTGGGGTGCCGGCGGCTTCGGCGGCGGCCCGGGTGGCGGCCGCGGGCGCGGCGGCCGAGGGGGACGCCGACCCAACGTGCGCGCCGCCCTGCTCGCGCTGCTCACCGAGCGGCCGATGCACGGCTACGAAATGATCCAGGAGCTCGAGCAGCGCACGGGCGGCATGTGGCGGCCCAGTCCGGGCTCGGTCTACCCCACCCTCCAGCTGCTGGAGGACGAGGGCCTGATCGCCAGCACCACCGAGGGCGGGCGCAAGAGCTTCGCCCTGACCGAGGCCGGCCAGGCCGAGGCGACCGAGGCTGCCGCGCAGGCTCCTTGGAGCGCCTTCGAGGCCGCCGGCGCCGTCAACAGCTGGCAGGACATCCGCGAAGCGGCGATGGGCACGATGAACGCGCTTCGCCAGGTGCTCCGCACGGGATCGGACGACCAGCGCACCCGCGCGGCCGAGGTACTCGACGAGGCCCGCCGCAAGCTCTACGCGATCCTGGCCGAAGACCCCGAGACCCGGTGATGCTCAACGCGAAAGGCTCCACGAGATCTGCTCTCGTGGAGCCTTTCGTCTCTCTTGGCCTCCGGCCGCAGCCGCCGGACCCGGCACCCGGGGATCAACCGCAAGCAGGGTCTCGCCCGAAGCCGCCGCCGCGCCGGCTGGCTCTCGGCAACCCCAGCCCAGCGACAGGCTCGCGACTGACCGCCCACCTGCCTGCGGCGGTGTCGCCTCGGCGGCAGGGGCTCGGTTTGGGGGTTTCGCTGACCGTGACCCGACGCGGGGCTGGCGAGCGGAGCGCAGCGCAGCGGTCCCTCGCGGGAGGAACGGTCCGCACCACCGCGAACCCGAGTCATGATCCAGACTTTGACCCTGCGAGAACTCGTCTAGTGGACCGTGACGGTCGGGCCGATGGCGAGCTCGCGCAGCTCCTCCGGCAGGTCCGCGCCCATCTCCTCGGCCAGGCGGACCGCCTCGGCGATCAGGGTCTCGACAATCTGCCCCTCGGGCACCGTCTTGATGACCTGGCCCTTGACGAAGATCTGGCCCTTGCCGTTGCCGGACGCCACGCCGAGGTCGGCCTCGCGGGCCTCGCCCGGGCCGTTGACGACGCAGCCCATGACGGCGACCCGCAGCGGCACCGGCAGGCCCTCGAGCCCGGCGGTGACCTCTTCGGCCAGCTTGTAGACGTCGACCTGGGCCCGGCCGCAGGACGGGCAGGAGACGATCTCCAGGCCGCGCTCGCGCAGACCCAGCGACTCGAGGATCTGCTGGCCGACCTTGACCTCTTCGACCGGCGGCGCGGACAGCGACACCCGGATGGTGTCGCCGATGCCCTCGGCCAGCAGCGCGCCGAACGCGACCGCCGACTTGATCGTGCCCTGGAACGCCGGGCCGGCCTCGGTCACGCCGAGGTGCAGCGGGTAGTCGCACTGTTCGGCCAACTGCCGGTACGCCCGGATCATCACGACCGGGTCGTTGTGCTTCACCGAGATCTTGATGTCGCGGAAGCCGTGCTCCTCGAACAGCGAGCACTCCCACAGCGCCGACTCGACCAGCGCCTCGGCCGTCGCCTTGCCGTATTTCTGCAGCAGTCGCTTGTCGAGCGAACCGGCGTTGACCCCGATCCGGATCGGCACCCCGGCGCCCGACGCGGCGACGGCGATCTCCTTGACCTTGTCGTCGAACTGGCGGATGTTGCCGGGGTTGACCCGGACTGCCGCACAGCCGGCGTCGATCGCCGCGAACACGTACCTCGGCTGGAAGTGGATGTCGGCGATGACCGGGATCTGCGACTTCTTCGCGATCGCGGGCAGGGCCTCCACGTCGTCCTGCGACGGCACCGCCACGCGGACGATCTGGCAGCCGGACGCCGTGAGCTCGGCGATCTGCTGCAGCGTCGCGTTGATGTCGGCCGTCAGCGTGGTCGTCATCGACTGCACCGACACCGGCGCACCACCACCGACCGCCACGGAGCCCACCTGGATCTGGCGGCTCTGCCGGCGTGGGGCCAGCGGCGGGGGCGGAACGGCCGGCATGCCGAGACTGATCGCGGTCACGGGAACACTCACCTCGGAACGGTTGTGCGCGGGATCTAGAAGAGCGTGATGGGGTTGATGATGTCAGCAGTGATCGTCAGCAGGGTAAAAGCCCCACCTATCAGGATAACGACGTACGTAACGGGCATCAGCTTGTAGTAGTCGACGCGCCCTGGGTCGGGCTTGCCGAGCCGCGCGGCGACCCACGACCTGGCCCGCTCGAACCACGAGATCGCGATGTGGCCACCGTCAAGGGGTAGCAGCGGCAGCAGGTTGAACACACCAATAAAGAAGTTCAACGAGACGAACAGCAGGACAAAGATTTCCCATGCGCTGTGTTCGACGGCCTCGCCACCGAGCCGGCTGGCTCCGACGACGCTGATCGGGGTGTCGGCGTCGCGCGGCTCGCCGGTGACCGCGTCCCAGAGGGCGGGGATCTTCTGCGGGATCCGCTGGAGCGACTGCACGGTGCCGACCGCGAGGTTGCCGGTGTAGTCGGCGGTGGCGGGCACGGCTTCGACCGCGTTGTATTTGACCATGACGGGCACGCCCGGCGGCGGGATCGGCCCCTGGACGCCGAGGGCGCTCACCGCGCTGACCGGGCCTTCCGGGTTGTCGACCGGAGGCCGCTGCACCGAGGCGAGGTTGACGTTGACCTGCTGGTCGGCGCCGCCGCGCTGGTAGTTGACCGTCGCCTGGGAGCCCGCCGGGAGCTTGCGGATCTCGTTGACCAGGTCGTTGTAGGTCGCCACCGGCACACCGTTGATGGCGGTGATCTTGTCGTCGTCCTGGAGGCCGGCCTGCTTGGCCGGGCTCGCCGGGTCGCCGGGGATGCAGTCGCGGTTGGCGGTCGCTCCGACGATCACACAATCAGTGATCTTGACGTACGCCGGCTGCGGTTTGGCCAGTTCCGGGTTAGGCAGGCCGATGAACATCGCGGCCAGCCAGAGCGTGACGATGGCCAGCAGGAAGTGGGTGACCGAGCCGGCGCTCATCACCACGGTGCGCTTCCAGAGGGGGAACCGCCACATCGCGCGCGGCTCGTCGGCCGGGTCGACGTCGTCGTCCTGCGGCGTCATACCGACGATCTTGCAGAAGCCGCCGAGGGGGATGCCCTTGAGCCCGTATTCGGTCTCGCCACGCTTGAACGACCACAACGTCGGCCCGAAGCCGACGAAGTACTTGGTCACCTTCATGCCGAAAGCCTTGGCGGTGAGCATGTGCCCGGCTTCGTGCAAACTGACCGATATCAGGATGACAAGGGCGAAAAGCGCCACACCGATCAGATACATCAAGCTCCCCTCACCGCTGACCCGATCAGTTCCCGCGCCTGCCTCCGGGCCCAGGTTTCCGCGGCGAGCACGTCATCGACGGTACCTGGTTCGGCGAAGTCGGGTGCGGCCGTGAGGACTTGCTCGACGGTGTCCACTATGCCGAGGAAGGGCAAACGGCCGGCCGTGAAGGCGGCCACACACTCTTCGTTGGCGGCGTTGTAGATCGCCGGCCGGCACCGCCCCGCCCGGCCCGCGTTCTTGGCCAGCTCGACCGCCGGGAACGCGGCGACGTCGAGCGGCTCGAAGGTCCAGGTGTTGGCCGTCGTCCAGTCGACCGGCCTGGCCGCGTCGGGCACCCGGTCGGGCCAACCGAGGCCCAGCGAGATCGGCAGCCGCATGTCGGGCGGGCTGGCCTGCGCGATCGTCGAGCCGTCGAAGAACTCCACCATGGAATGGATCACCGACTGCGGGTGGACGACAACCTCGATGCGGTCGTAGTCAACGTCGAACAGCTCGTGCGCCTCGATCACTTCGAGCCCCTTGTTGACCATGGTGGCCGAGTTGATCGTGACCACCGGCCCCATGTTCCAGGTGGGGTGGGCCAGGGCCTCGTCGGGCGTGACCTCGGTGAGCTCGTCGCGGCGGCGCCCCCGGAAGGGCCCGCCGCTGGCGGTGAGCACCAGCTTGCGCACCTCGCGCTCGGCGCCGGACCGCAGGCACTGGGCCAGCGCGGAGTGCTCGGAGTCGACCGGCACGATCTGCCCGGGCCGCGTCACCGCGGCCTTGACCAGGCTGCCGCCGGCGATCAGAGACTCCTTGTTGGCGAGCGCGAGGGTACGGCCGGCCTTCAGCGCGGCCAGGGTCGGCGCCAGGCCGAGCGAGCCGACGACGCCGTTGAGCACCAGGTCGGCGGGCCATTCGGCCAGCTCGGCCATGGCGGTCGGCCCCGCCAGGATCTTGGGGATGCGGAAGTCGCCGGTCGCGTAGCCCTTCTTGGCCGCCTCGGCGTAGAACGCGAGCTGGAGATCCTGCGCCGTGGACGCCCTGGCCACCCCGACGGCCTCGACGCCGAGCTCGAGCGCCTGGGCGGCGAGCAGGTCGACATTGCCGCCACCGGCGCCGAGCGCCACCACACGGAACCGCTCGGGATTGCGGCGCACGATGTCGACGGCCTGAGTGCCGATCGAACCCGTGCTGCCGAGCAGGACAATCTCGCGGGGCGCGGGCCGGTTTGCTTGGGTCACTCGGTCATTCTCCCCTATCGGGACGCGGGGTCCGAAGTTGTCCACAGGCCGGCGCGGGGAGGTGGCAGAAGGCCGTGCCGCTCCAGCAGGTCGCGCAGGTCGGCGCGGTCAGTGCTGGACAGGGCCCCGATCGGCACCGGGATGTACTGGTTCCGCGCCTGGAACAGCAGCAGCGTGTTCGAGAAGATCTCCGCACGCAGCAGTGCCGTCCAGGGCATGCGCGACTCGCCGTCGTCGTAGCGCCGCAGGACGCCGTCCTCGTCGAACTCGTACTCGATGGTCATGCCGGCGGTCGCCCGCTGCTGCCGTCGCACCGACGCCACCATGAAGCTTGGCGACGCCAGCAGCACCAACCCGATGACGATGATCGCGGCGTCGAGCGCCAGGTCGCCGCCGTCCAGCACCGCGATGGCGACGATGCCGAGCGCGAGCACCAGCAGTCCCACGGCCCAGAAGCTACGGAACACCCAGCGCGACACGTGGCGGAGGGCCGCGACGGGCCGCCGGGGATCCGGGGCGGCGACGATGACGATGCGCACCGGAGGAGGGTAGATCGGCTGCCTGGTCCGGCGGGTGCCCGGTCAGCGATCTGCCGCCGGTGCGCTGCGGCTCGAGGCCGCTCGAGGCCGCAGGTGACGGCCCGCGGCAGGTGCCCGCCCGCGGCCGCAGGTGGCGGCTCGCGGCGGTCGGCCGGTCCGGTCAGCGATCGCCGGCCGAGAGCCGGTAGGTGTCCAGTTCGATTCCGCCGTACCAGGTTGTCCGGGTTCCGACCGAGGCCATGCCCAGCCGGTGAGCGACGGCGACCGAGGGCGCGTTGCCTTCCCGGATGACCGCGTAGATCTCCTGGAGGCCGGCCGCGAACACGCGGTCGATGGCCGCGCGCGCTGATTCCGTCGCGTAGCCGTGCCCCCACGAGTCCGGATGCAGATGCCAGCCGACCTCGATGTCGTCGCTCGGCTCGTTGTCGACGCCGGGCAAGGGCACGACGAGCACCGAGCCGGCCGTGGCGCCGGTGTCACGGACGTCGACCGCCCAGATCCCGTGCAGGTCGTCGCTCCGGTCCCGCCACCGCCGGACGACGGCCAACGCCTCGCTCGGGCTCTCGAGCACACGCGGCCGGGCACCGAGCCACTGGGCAACCTCCCAGCGGGACAGCATGTCGAAGACCCGAGCGACGTCGGCGTCGCTCTCGGTCCACTGCCGAACGATCAGGCGATCCGTCTCGAAGACCGTCATGTCCAGGGATGTTAGGGAGTGCCGGTCGCCCTTCCGGGGAAAGTGAGGGCATGATCGAGGGCCTGGGAAGGGTGGCGCGAGCCGCGTTCGCCCCCTTGCGTGGCCGGGACCTGTCGCTGCACGCGGCCGCCATCACGTTCTACGGCGCGATCGCGATCGTCCCGGTCTCGCTCCTCGCACTCTGGCTCACCGGCCTCGTGGTCGGTGCTGACCGGGTGCGTCGACTGACCGCGTACGCGACGGACACCCTGCCCGCATCGATCGGCGCCGACCGGGCGGCGGCCGCGCTGGTCGAGGGTGGCCTCACGCTGACACCATTGCTGGCTCTCGCGGCCCTGCTGCCAGCCTCGTTCTACGGCGAGGGCCTGCGGCGGGCGTTCGTGTCGGCGGCGGAGCCCGGCACGGAACGCCTGGTGGGTTGGCGCGGCCGCCTGCTGTTGCTGCCGTTGCTCGCGCCGACGCCCGCACTGGTGCTCGCCACCATCGCCGCGTTGCCCTACACGACGGGCCTGGTCCGCCGCGGTGGCTGGTCGGTGGTGCTAGGCGTGGTCCTGTCGTTCCTGGCCGTTTGGCTGGTCCTGACGCCCGTGCTGATCTGGGTGTACCGGGTTGTCGGCCCCGGCCGACCCGACTGGCGCTCCACCTGCCTGGTGGGTTCGTTCACGGCCGCCAACCTGTCCGGCTTCCTGCATGGGTTCGTCCTGTTCACCTCCTTCCCGCTGGACCTAGGCATTCCTTTCGGTGGCTTCGACGCGGTCGGGGCCGCAGTGGCGGTGCTGCTCTGGCTCTACCTGTTCCACGTCATCGTGCTGGCCGGGTATTCCGGAACGCTCGCACTCAGCAAGACCCTCGCCGAGCGTCATGCGGCAGCGGCTCGCGCGGCCTGAACCAGATCGACCACGTGGTCCGGCCCTTAACACGCCGGCCCTGGCACGGACCCGCGCGACCCAACCAGATCGACCACGTGGTCCGGCCCGTCGCACGCAGGCCCTGGCACTGACCCGCGCGGCCTAGCCAGAAAGACCAAGTGGTCTGGCCCGTAGCACGCGGGCCCGCCTCCGGCGCACACCCGCGGGGCAAGCGGGTTGTCAGCCCGCGCGGCCACTGGCCGTCAGGGCGTCCTCCTTGGCCGCCGCGTCCGGGTGGGGGTCGAGCTCACGGATGCCGAACCGGCGGTAGACCGCGCCGAACGGTCCCGGCGCCCACCAGTTCCAGCGGCCGAGTAGTCGCATCGTCGCCGGGACGAGAAGTAGTCGGACCAGCGTCGCGTCGACGATGATGGCCACGATCATGCCGACGCCGATCAGCTTGATGAAGGCGATGCCGCCGCTGGCGAAGCCCGCCACGACCACCGTCAGCAGCAAGGCGGCCGCCGTGATGATCCGGCCGGTGTGTTGGAGGCCAGACGCCACCGACGCCGTGTTGTCGCCGGTGCGGTCCCACTCCTCGCGTACCCGGGACAGCAGGAAGACCTCATAGTCGGTCGCCAACCCGAACAGGACGGCCAGCATCAGGATCGGGTTGCTGGGTTCGATGAAGCCGGTCGGCGTGAACCCGAGGAAGTCGGCGAAATGCCCGTCCTGGAAGACCCAGACGACCACGCCGAACGAGGCGCCGATCGAGACGAGGTTCATCAGGACCGCCTTGATCGGCAGGACGATCGAGCCGAACGCCAGGAACAGCAGGATCAGCGTCGCCAAGGCCATGATCAATGCCATCCACGGCAGGTGCGCGACCAGGCTGTCGATCAGGTCGATGTCAGCCGCGGTGCGACCACCGACCAGGATGTCGACGCCGTCGGGCGCCGGCAGGTCACGGATCGCCCGCACGACGCCCTGGGCCGCGTCACCGGTCGACTCACCGTGGTAGGTGACGGTGAGCAGCGACGACGCCCCCTCCGACGCGGTCACCTGGACCCCGGTCACGTCCGGCAGGCCGGTCACGGTCGAGGCCAGCCGCTGCGCCTCGGCCTGGCCGCCGCCGGACACCAGCACCTCGATCGGCCCGACCGTGCCACCGGCGAAGTCGGCGCTGATCGCGTCGGACACCACCCGCGGCTCGGAGCCAGGCGGCAGCACCCGCTCGTCGAAGCCCCCGAAGCTGATCCGCAGGACGGGTGAGGCGAGGACGGCGAGGACCACGACGACGCCGGCCGCGTACACGATGGGTCGGCGCATCACGCTCCGCGCGATCCGGGCCCAGGCACCGTCACCGCCGGTGTGCTCCGGCCCGCGCCGCCAGGGCAGCGGGATGCGTAGTGCGTTGACCCGGTGACCGAGCACGGCCAGCAGGGCCGGCAGCGCCGTCAGTGCCGCCAGCATCGCGACCAGCACGGCGGCCAGCCCGCCGAAGCCCATCGAGCGCAGAAACGACTGCGGGAAGATCAGCAGACTGGCCAGCGCGAGCGCGATGGTCAGGCCGGAGACCAGGACGGTGCGACCGGCGGTGGCCATGGTCCGCCCGATCGCCGCGGGCGGCTCGTGCCCGGCGGCCAACTCCTCGCGGAATCGACTGACGATGAACAGCGCATAGTCGACCGCCATACCCAGCCCGATCAGCGTGATGATGTTGACCGCGAAGACGGACACGTCGGTGACCATGTTGATCAGCCGGACGACGACCAGTGACCCCAGGATCGCGATGCCGCCGATCATCAACGGGGTGGCCGCGGCGGCCAGGCCACCGAAGATCAGCACGAGCAGGACCAGCAGCACCGGGAGCGAGAACATCTCAGCCCGGGCCAGGTCTTCGCTCGTCTGCTTGTTGGCCTCGTGGAGGAACGGGATCGTGCCGCCCGTGCGCGTGGTGATGCCAGGTGCGGTCAACGCCGGCTCGATCGTCTCGTACGCGCTGGTCTTCCCGTCCGGGTCGATGGCCTTGAGCTGGACCATCGCGTAGGTGGCGTGCCGGTCCCCCGAGACCAGCGCCGGCGACTGGGTGTCGTAGAAGCTGGTCACGCTCGCGACCTCAGGCAACGCCCGGACCTTGGCCAGCGTCGCGGTCACCGGGTCGCGGAACCCGGGGTCGTCGACGGCCGCGGTCGCGTCGGAATAGAGCACCAGCACGTCGACATCCTGGTTGCCCAGCTCGGCGATCGTGCGGTCGCGGAACTGCGTCGACTCGGACTTCGGGTCGTCGAACCCACCGCCCGTCAACGCGCCGAACACACCCGTGCCCCAGGCCGCCCCCACCAGCACCAACGCCGCCGCGGCGGCCAGCACGAGCCAACGGAACCGGACCACCGCCCGCCCCCACCATGCGAACATGGATCCCCCCAGAGATCTGTGCCAAACTACGAACAGCGTTAGGAGAATGAACGCCGTTAACTATGGCAACGGTGTTCCCGGGAGTCAAGGGAGTTCGCGTTTGAGCGCGCCGACACGCCGTGAGCGCCTCCGCACCTCGACTCTCACCGAGATCAAGGACGAGGCCCGGCGGCTGCTGGTCACCGGAGGCCCGGACGCCATCTCCCTGCGCGCGATCGCCCGCGAGATGGGCATGACCGCGCCCGCGATCTATCGCTATTTCGACAGCCTCGACGCGCTCGTCGAAGCGCTCGCGGGCGACCTCTACATCGAGCTGTCCGAGGTCGTCTCGGCCGCCAAGCACGACGCCGGCGATGATCCGGTCGCGCAGATCATGGCGATGGCCAGGGCGTTCCGCGAGTGGTCGGTCGCGCACCCCGCCGAGTTCGCCTTGATCCTCGGCAGCCCGCTGCCCGGCATCGTCGCCTTCCAGGAGAGCTGCGACGACGAGCACCATCCGGGCGTCGAGTTCGGGCGCCCGTTCATGGAGACGATCAACGCGCTCTGGCTCCGCGAGCAGTACCCCACCCCGCCCCGCTCGATGATGGAGGAGCGCCTGGCGGCCCACCTGGAGCCGTTGCGCGCCGGCCACGGCGAAGAGGTGCCGATCGAGGTGGCGTGGGCGTTCCTGAGCGGCTGGTCACGGCTCTACGGGCTGGTGTCCATGGAGGTCTTCCATCATCTGCGGTGGGCGGTGTCCGATCCGGGCGCGCTGTTCGAGATGGAGCTGCACTCCTTCGTCGGCCAGTTCACGGGACAGAGCGACAAGAGCTGACCCACTCGGGCGTACGCACGGCGGCGTTTCTGTCGGAGCCCCCGCACATAATGGTCCGGTCGCATCGAGCCACCACGAAAGGACCGGCCGTGACCACCGAGCCCACCGTGACCGACCGTCCGGCGCAGGACTACATCGCCATCAAGCGCACGGTGACGATGAGTTCGATCGCCGACATCGCCGACCGCATCCCTGATCTGTTCACGTTCCTGAGGCAACGCGGCATCGCGCCGGTCGGCCCACCGTTCCTCAAATACAACGTGATCGACATGGCCGGCGACCTCGAGATCGAGGCCGGCGTCCCGGTCAACATGCCCGTCGCCTGCAGCGGCGAGATCTTCGCCGACGTCCTACCCGCGGGCCGCTACGTGACCGTCACCCACGTCGGCCACCCCGACGAGCTCCTGGACGTGACCGCCAACCTCCTCGGCTGGGCACACGGCCGCCACCTGGAGTTCGACCACCACGACTCCCCCGCCGGCGACGTCTGGCGCTGCCGACTAGAGACCTACAACTCCAACCCGGCCGAGGTGCCGGTCGACAAATGGGAGACGGAGCTAGCCTTCCTACTCCGCTGACCAGCCCGACCGCCGTTACCGCGGCTCCGGCGGCGTCACTGTCCGCGGCGGATGCGGCCTCGGGCGGCGTGCGCTGTCGACGCGGGTGCGTCGCTGTCCGTGGGTCGGTACCGCCTGGACCGACCGGCACAGCCGCCGCTCCGGAAGCGTCAACGCCCGCGGCCGACACCGGCTAGGCCGGCGTAGCCGCCGCTTCGGGTGTGTCGCCGTCCGTGGCCGGTGCCGGTTCGCCGGCGCGGCGTGCGCGGATCTGGTGGCCGACGCCGGTGAGGCAGCGCCCGCTCGGCAGGTCGAACCGCCACCCGTGCAGCTGGCAGGTCAGCTGGTCGCCGTCGACGATGCCGAAGCGGGTGAGGTCGGCCTTCAGGTGCGGGCAGCGCCGCTGCACGACCCAGTCGCCGAGGGTGATGTCCTCGGCGTCGGTGGTGCGCTCGTGCTCGTCGTACCAGCCCTCGGCGTACTGCAGCCGCTCCTCGGACAGGCACTTGAAGAAGGCGTAGACGAACTCGTTGTACTGCCCGATCCGCGCCGCGGAGAAGCGGCACGAGAGGAACAGCGAGTTGACCCAGTCGACCTCGTCGATGAAAAGGAGGTGTTCGATGAGCGCGCGCTCGGTGCGGAAGCGGTAGCGGACCTTCTCGTCCGCGTACCGCCGGACCTCCTTGCCCGGGAAGTCCACCACGATCGACTCGACCGCGTCGCCGTCGTAGCCGACCAGGTCGAAGCGGACCGGTCCCCCGACGCCCTTGGCCAGGTAGATCGACTCTTCGAGGAGCGGCTCGATCCGCCGCTTCATCTCCTTGAGCACGTCGATCTCGGGGTGCCGCCACGACGCCTTCTCGGCCTCGATGATCGGGCGCTTGCGCTCCCGCATCTCCTCGAGGTGCGCGACCTTGTTGGCGAAGAACTCGTCGACGTCGGTCGGGTGTGTCGTCTCGATCGAGGTCTCGGTGATCTCCGAGACGCTGCCGGGCAGGAGGACGACGCCGTTGGTGCCGCCGACCTTGGCGTACTCCTTCATGAAGACCGACTGGTCCGGGAAGATGTTGCCCTCGTCGCCGAAGATGTCGTTGAACTGCCACAGCTCGTCGTCCAGGAAGCACGGCGGCCCGGCGATCGGGAAGACGTGCGACGCCTTCAGGTCGTCGATGTAGCGCCAGGTCCGGTCGAACTGCCGGTCCCGCTTCTGCTTGCCGAACGCGGTCTTGGCGGCTTGGGGCAGCTCGTAGACCATCGGGTACCAGATCGCGCCCGAGAACTGCAGCATGTGCGCGTGCACGTGGCCCAGCGACTCGAAGAGCGCCAGGTCGGTCGGCCGGGCGTCGTTCTGGTTGAGCAGCCGCACGCCGTCGTACTCGACCCACAGAGAGGAGTCACCGATCGGCCCGTCCGTCGGCGACGTCAGCGCCTGGATCATGACCTTCAGACCGCCGTCGAGCTCGAGAACCTCCTCCGACACGGTCTTGATGAAGTCAGTGAAGCCCAACTCGCGGAGCTGGTCCTCGAGCTCGCTGGTCGGGTACTCCGGCAGCAACACGCGCGCCTTCTTCGACACGAACCGCCGCAGGTGCGCGGCGTCGAAGTGGTCGCGGTGCAGGTGGCTCAGGTACAGGTAGTCGACCTGGCCGAGCGTCTCCCAGTCGAGCAGCGAGTTGTCGGGGAAGGGGAACCACGAGGCGAAATAGGCCGGATTCACCCATGGATCACACAGGATGCTCCCCGCTGGGGTGTCGATCCGCATGGAGGCATGTCCCGTCCCGGTCACTCGCACGGCAGCAAACCCCCAAGATCAAAAGCGAGTCAGGTACGGCGAAAACGCTACCCGACGAGCCGGGGTGCCCGATCCTCGACGCCACGGACGTGCCACACTGATCTCCGCACGCAGCCGAGGGAGGAGCCACGAGGTGGCAGAGCACGAGCCGGTCATCGCCCCTGACCAGAGGAAGCCGGGCCACCGCAAGGGCGGCCGGATCGGCGCGATCGTCGTCGCCATCTCACTGGTGCTGATGCAGTTCTGCAACAACGAGGTCACCGGCGTCGAGCGCATCTGGCTCAACGGCATCGCCGCCGCCCTGATCCTCGCGGTCATCGGCGACTCCGTCCTCCGCCGCAACGGCCTACGCTCCTAAAGCCGGCCCGGCCGCGTCCGGTCGGCAGCCAAACCGCGAACGATCCAGACCCGGCTTTCCCGGGTCCGTCGTGGGCGCGACCGTCGCTCCCGCCGGGGACCGCTCGCTCCGCATCGCTGCCAGGCCCGCGCCGCAAGACCAAACGCCGCGCCGATCCCGAGCGCACCAGGCGCGTCCACCTGGGATCCGCAGGGATTCCGTGCCACCTGGCGCGTCTGCTGGGCTCGGATTACCGGCGGGCGCTTCCGAGTCTCGCCGCACCGCGACGTGCCGCTCGAGCGCCCGGGCCAGACCGCAAGACCCGACCTGCCGGTGGACGCCGCCACGAAGGGCCAACCAGCGAGCTCCGCACCGCGTAGCGCACAGACGCCCTGCTCGGGCTCCCAGCACCGGACCCGCCGGTCTCCACACCCGCAACGCGCGGGCGCCGCCATCGGTCGCTCCAGCACCAGGCCCGAAGCCTCGAAGCCGGCACTGCACGCACCGCCATCGGAGACGGCCGACGGCAGCACGCTAAGCATTCGGGCCAGCGTCCGGTCCGGAAGCCGAGTCGGCGCGGAGCCGCCGGCTCGCCCGCAGAGCCCGACCGCGCTCGACCTCGATACCGCATCGCCAGAGCCGGCGGCCGCCACGCGTCCAGCCAAAGCAATCCCGCCCACCGGTCAGCGAGACCAGCGGGCGGGATGGCTGAAACAACGAGCGGCTCAGCGCCGCCGGACGATGTCGCGGATTTCCAGCAGCGCCTGCTCGACCTCGGCCTCGAAGTAGCCTCCGGGCACCAGGCCGAACTGGGCCGCGTCGAAGTCGGCGTCCGTGGTCGGGATCGGGCCGCGGCCGGTCATGCCGGTCAGTACGTCCTCGAAGAAGCGGTCGACCTGCATCGGGTCGTAGCCGCTGCCGAACCGGCGGACCTGGAACGACCGCCGCATCGAGTCGACCCGCGCGAGGTCGCTGCCGGGCGGGCCCATCAGCGGCGGGCCACCCATGCCGGGAGCGCCCATGCCGCCACCGGGCGCGCCACCCATCGCCAGGCCGGGGCCACCACCCATACCGGGACCGCCACCCATGCCAGGACCGCCGCCCATGCCGGGCCCGCCCATGCCAGGACCGCCGCCCATACCGGGACCGCCACCCATGCCGGGACCGCCACGAGGGTCACCCGGACCGCCTCGGCCCGGGTCGCCGCGCTCCGGCATCCGGATCTCCGCGGTCATGTCCATCCGGCCGCGGCGGCCGGGCTGCTCCGGGCCGTCGTAGCCGTCGTCCTGCGGCGGGAACCCGCCACCGCGCATCGCGGGCGCGCCAGGGCCAGCGCCCGGCACGGGTCCGCCACCCTGCGGGCCGTCGTAGCCGCGCGGGCCGGCGTCGAAGCCGCCACCGTACGGCGGGGGGCCGCCCGGACGCGCGTACGGGTCGTCGTTGGGGATCGGCCGCGTCGGCAGCGGGTTACCGCCCATGGCCGCGGCACGGCGGTCCGGCGGCGGGCCGAAGGACCCGGCCGGCGGCGCCGGGATCGGCGGACCGAGCTGGCCGGGCGGGCCCATCCGGTCCGGCGGACCCATCCGGTCCGGGGGACCGAGCTGGCCGGGCGGACCCATGCGGTCCGGCAGGCCCATCCGGTCGGGGCCGGAGAAGCGGCCGTTGCGCTCCTCGAGCTCGCCGACCTGCCGCTCGACGCGGTCGAGGTGCAGGTCGACCTGCCATTCGTCGTACCCGCCGAACCGGACCCGGAAGACGACGTCGTGAACCTCCTGCGCACCGACCGGCTGGCCGATCGGATCGCCGGCGAGGGTCGCCTCGACGCGGTCCAGGAAGGCGTCGACCTCGTCGACCTTGTAGCCGCGACGCAGTGCCCGACGGCGGAATCGTTGACCCTGGCTCGCCACTATGTCTCCTGGTTAGTTCGCTCGGCCGCGGCCCCGAACGCGGTCATGTCGGCACCTCGGACGCCGCGAGCTGACCGCACGCGCCGTCGATCTCGCGACCCCTGGTGTCACGCACGGTAGTCGACACGCCCGCCGCGCGCAGCCTCCGGACGAACTCGCGCTCGACCGGCTTGGCACTCGCATCCCACTTGCTGCCCGGAGTCGGGTTGAGCGGAATGAGGTTGACGTGGGCGAGCCGCCCGGCCAACAGACGCCCGAGCAGATCAGCCCGCCACGGCTGGTCGTTCACGTCTTTGATCATCGCGTATTCGACGGAAACACGGCGCCCCGTGCGATCCGCGTAATGCCACGCGGCGTCGAGCACCTCGGCCACCTTCCACCGTTGGTTGACCGGCACCAGTTCATCGCGCAGATCATCATCGGGCGCGTGCAGCGACAACGCAAGAGTCACTTGTAGGTCTTCGTCGGCCAGCTTGCGCATCGCCGGCACCAGGCCGACCGTCGAGATCGTGATGTGTCGCTGTGACAGCCCGAGACCCTCGGGCGCCGGCGAGGTCAACCGCCGCACGGCCGCCAGGACCCGGTTGTAGTTGGCCAGCGGCTCGCCCATGCCCATGAACACGATGTGCGAGAGCCGCGACGGCGACCCGGCGATCGCACCGGACGCGGCGACGCCCGCGAGGTAGACCGCCTGGTCGACGATCTCCGCGGTGGACAGGTTGCGGGTCAGCCCCGCCTGGCCGGTCGCGCAGAACGGACAGGCCATACCGCAACCGGCCTGGCTGGAGATGCAGACGGTGACGCGATCCGGATAGCCCATCAGCACGCTCTCGACGAGCGAGCCGTCGTGCAGCCGCCACAACGCCTTGCGGGTGGCGCCGTCGTCGGTGGCCATCTCCCGTACCGGTGTCAGGAGCCGCGGCAGCAGGTCGTCCGCGATCTTCGCGCGGGTCGCGGCGGGCAGGTCGGTCATCGCGTCGGGGTCGCGCACCAGCCGGCCGAAGTAATGCGTCGACAGCTGCCGCGCGCGGAACCGCGGCTCACCGAGCGCGACCAACGCGTCCTCACGGCCCGACACGTCGAGATCGGCAAGATGGCGCGGCGGCATCGCCGGCCGCCGCCCGGCGGTCGCGGCCGACTGAATGATGGGCAGGCTCGTCATGGCGGCTCAAGTCTCCCACGGCTGTTCGATCACCTTCACCTGCCCGGGTGCCGGAACAGAAATAGTGAGATCAAAAGCCAATTCATCGACGCACGTACGTCGTGGGCACGACCGTTCGCTCCCGCGCGCACCGCTTGCTGCGCTTCGCTGCCGGGTCCGCGCCACGCGAAAAGCCCGCATTTACCCCCGCATCACGATAGGCACGGCCGAAAGTGCGGGAAGGTGATGCGCGGCCGCAAGCCCTGCAAATGCCCCAATGGCCGCCGGTCGCGCAGCAATCCGCGTACACCGTTTTCGCCGGAAGTGATTTCCGAAACGTCGCTTTCCCCGCCCACCGTAGGGCGGGTCAGCGCACCGGAGCGAAGATCGCCAGCAGCAGGTAGGCGGTCGGGACCGCGAACAGGATGGAGTCGAGGCGGTCCATCAGCCCGCCGTGACCCGGGAGCAGCCGGCTCATGTCCTTGATGCCCAGGTCGCGCTTGAGCATCGACTCGCCGAGGTCGCCGAGGACCGCCGCCACACTGATGGCCGCGCCGATCAGCGCACCCCACCAGAAGTCGACACTGAGCAGGAAGTAGCAGCTCAGGGCGGTGCCGATGGCGGCTGCGACGAGCGAGCCGCCGAACCCTTCCCACGACTTCTTGGGGCTCACGCTCGGCGCCATCGGATGGCGGCCCAGGAAGACACCGGCCGCGTAGCCGCCGGTGTCGGAGAGGACGACGCCGATCAGCACGACCAGGACCCGGTCGGCGCCGTCCTGCGGCACCGCGAGCAGCGCGGCGAACCCGGCGAGGAACGGCACGTAGACCGCGATCAGGACGGACGCGGTCAGGTCCTGTTTGAAGCCCTTCGGCCCGTCGGCGAGCCGCCACACGGTCGCCGCGAGCAGCGTCGCCACCAGGCCGAGCATCAGGGCGTCGGCACCGGCGTACCAGGCCAGGCCGACCATCAGCACCCCGCCCGCGATCAGCGGGATCGCCGGCGGGTGGGCCTTGACCTGACGGAACGCGCGGCTGACCTCCCAGATGCCGACCGCGACGGCCAGCGCGAGGACGCCGAGGAAGGCGGGCTTGTACGCGTACAGCGAGACGAGCAGGACCGCACCGAGGGTGACGCCGACGCCGATCGCGGCCGGCAGGTTGCGACCGGCGCGGCTGGTCTTCTGCGCGGTCGGCGGCTTACCCGGGCCGGCGCGGCGCTTGCCGGGGCCGGGGCGACGCGGCGGCGCGGGGTCCTCGCCGGCGTCGTCGCCGCCGCCGGGCTGGTGCTGGGCGCGCGGGGTGACCAACGGGAGCTGGGCCGTTTCGGCGGTGTAGCCGTTGACGTCCTGCTCCCGACGCGGGTCCGGCTCCGGCAGTCCGATGCCGGGCTGTGTGGGGCCGGCCCACCCCGGGACATCGAGGTTGGTCGGAAACCCGGGGTCGTACTTCTCGGGCGCGACACCGGAGTGTCGCGCCCGAAGCGGATCAGCGCTCGAATAGGGGTCGGAGTAGGACATCACGCCACAATCGAGCCCGCCGTCGAACGTCTCATGTCGCCGAGCCCCCTTCGCCCATCGATCTCCTGACCAGGAGGAATCGTGCCGAGCCTACTGCACCTGCGGCATTCTCCGACTCAGACCTCGAGCAGCTCGGTCTCCTTGTGCTTGAGGAGTTCATCGATCTGGGTGACGTACCGGTGGGTCAGGTCGTCAAGGTCCTTCTCGCCCCGTCGACCGTCGTCTTCCCCGGTCTCGCCGTCTTTCACCAGCCGGTCGAGCTCTTCCTTGGCCTTGCGTCGTACGTTGCGCACCGCGATCTTGGCTTCCTCGGCCTTGTGCCGCGCCACCTTGATCATGTCGCGGCGCCGCTCCTCGGTCATCTGCGGGAGCACGATGCGCAGCTGGTTGCCCTCGTTGTTGGGGTTGACACCGAGGTCCGAGTCGCGGATCGCCTTTTCCATCGCGGCGAGCTGCGAGTTGTCGTACGGCTTGATGATCGCCATCCGAGGCTCCGGCGTGCCGACGGACGCCATCTGGGTCAGCGGCGTCGGAGTGCCGTAGTAGTCAATGATGATCTTGGAGAACATCGCGGCGTTGGCCCGACCCGTGCGGATCGCGGCGAACTCCTCCTTGGCGTGGCTGACCGCGCCATCCATCTTTTCCTCGGCCTCGAGGAGTGTGTCGTCGATCACCGGGTCCGTCGCCTCCTTCTGGGGATGTGGCTCTCAGTTGGCTGTGATCAAGGTGCCGATGCGCTCGCCGGCGACGGCCCTCATGATCGTGTCGTCGCCCTCGGCGCCGAACACCAGCATCGGCAAGCCGTTCTCCTCGCAGAGGCTGAACGCGGCGGCGTCGGCCACCCGCAGCCCACGCCGGAGCACCTCGGCGAACGTGACCGAGTCGAACTTGCTGGCCGTCGGGTCCGTACGCGGATCGGCGGTGTAGACCCCGTCGACACCGTTCTTGCTCATCAACACCACGTCGGCACGGATCTCCAGCGCACGCTGGGCGGCGACGGTGTCGGTGGAGAAGTAGGGCATACCGGCGCCCGCACCGAAGATGACCACGCGGCCCTTCTCCAGGTGCCGGATCGCCCGCAGCGGGATGTACGGCTCGGCGACCTGCGCCATCGTGATCGCGCTCTGCACGCGGGTCTCGATGCCCTCCTTCTCCAGGAAGTCCTGGAGGGCCAGGCAGTTCATGACGGTGCCGAGCATGCCCATGTAGTCGGCCCGGGCGCGGTCCATGCCGCGCTTCTGCAGCTCGGCACCCCGGAAGAAGTTGCCACCACCGACGACGACGGCGACCTGGACGCCGCGGCGGACCACGGAGGCGATCTGGCGGGCGACGGCCTGCACCACGTCGGGGTCGACACCGACCATGCCACCGCCGAAGACCTCACCGGACAGCTTGAGTACGACCCGGCGGGGCCGGCCCGGAGGAGGTGCGGTGGGATCCTCGACCACCTGCGTCGACTCGCCTGCCACGTCCGTCATCCGACCGCCTCTCGCCTCGGCACCCCGTCGGTGCGCATCGCTTCCCGGCACCGATCTCCGGTGCCCGTCGCCGCGGCACCGATCCGGTGCCGCCTGGAGCGTGTTGCCCACGCGGGCCACCGGCGCCCCCAGCCGGTGGCGCGCCCCCGCCCGACGGACGGGGGCGCGGCAGCCGGTCAGGCCTGGCCGACCTCGAAGCGGACGAACCGCGTCACCTCGATGCCGGCTTCGCCGACGACCTGCTTGACGGACTTCTTGTTGTCAGCGACCGAAGCCTGCTCGAGCAGCACGAAGTCCTTGAAGAAGGCGTTGGTGCGACCCTCGACGATCTTCGGCAGCGCGGCCTCGGGCTTGCCCTCTTCGCGGGCGGTCTCCTCGGCGATGCGGCGCTCGGACTCGACGACGTCGGCCGGCACCTCGTCACGCGTGAGGTACTTCGGACGCATCGCGGCGATCTGCATCGCCACGCCACGCGCGTCGGCGTCGGCGGCCTCGTCGCTCTTGCCGGTGTACTGCACGAGCACGCCCACCGCGGGCGGCAGGTCCTGGCTCTTGCGGTGCAGGTAGACGCCGACGGAGCCGCTGTCGTCAAGGACGGCGAAGCGGTTGAGCACCAGCTTCTCGCCGATCTTGGCCGAAGCCTCCTGGACGGTGTCGGCGACGGTGCGGCCGTCGGCGAGCTTGCTCGCCAGCAGCGCCTCGACGTCGGTGACACCGGCGGCCTCGGCGTGCTCGACGAGCTGCTGCGCGAGCGCGACGAAGTCGGCGTTCTTGGCGACGAAGTCGGTCTCGCAGTTGAGCTCGAGCAACGCCCGGCCGGAGTGCGCCACCAGACCGTTGGCGGCGGTACGCCCGGCGCGCTTGCCGACGTCCTTCGCACCCTTGATCCGCAGCACCTCGACGGCCTTGTCGAAATCGCCGTCGGCCTCGGTGAGCGCCTTCTTGCTGTCCATCATGCCGGCGCCGGTGAGATCGCGGAGCTTCTTGACGTCCGCGGCGGTGAAGTCAGCCATGACTCTCTCTTTTGATGGTTAGTGGGGGTCGTGGCCGGGCCCGCCCGGTAGGGCGGGCCCGGGGCCAGCTCATTCCGCGGCGACGGTTGCGGTCTCGTCGGCGGGCTTCTCGTCGGCCTTCTTGTCCGCGCCCTCGAGGAGCTCGCGCTCCCACTCGGCCAGCGGCTCGTCGGTGCCGACGACACCCGGCTCCGGCTTGTCGTCGCCGCCACGCTGACCACGGCCCGAGCGGGCGATCAGACCATCGGCGACGGCGGCCGCGACGACCTTGGTCAGCAGCTCGGCCGACCGGATCGCGTCGTCGTTACCCGGGATCGGGAAGTCGACCTCGTCGGGGTCGCAGTTGGTGTCGAGCACCGCGATGACCGGAATGCCCAGCTTGCGGGCCTCGTCAACCGCGATGTGCTCCTTCTTGGTGTCGACGATCCACACGGCGGCCGGGATCTTCTGCATGTCGCGCAGGCCGCCCAGGGTGCGGGTCAGCTTGATCTTCTCGCGCGAGAGCTGCAGGGTCTCCTTCTTGGTGTAGCCGGCGGCGGTGCCGCTGAGGTCGCCGAGCGCCTCGAGCTCCTTCATCCGCTGCAGCCGCTTGTAGACCGTCTGGAAGTTGGTGAGCATGCCGCCCAGCCAGCGGTGGTTCACGTAGGGCATGCCGACCCGCGAGGCCTGCTCCGCGATCGCTTCCTGCGCCTGCTTCTTCGTGCCGACGAACAGCACGCTTCCACCCTCGGCGACGGTGGTGCGGATGTACTCGTACGCCTTCTCGATGTAGTCGAGAGTCTGGCGCAGGTCGATGATGTAAATACCGTTACGCTCGGTGAAGATGAAGCGCTTCATCTTCGGGTTCCAGCGCCGGGTCTGGTGCCCGAAGTGGACACCGCTCTCCAGCAGCTGACGCATGGTCACGACGGCCATGGTGGGGTACTCCTCGTGTTGTCCCTGGTTGTCACGCCGGCCGGGCGGCCGAGCGTCCTGGCGCCCGGTCGACGGTCATGGTGGGCCCAATCAAAATCAGGACCAGGGGACCGTCGCTCACCTCGAGCCACAAGGACGCGAACGCGAGAAGGGCGCGCGAGGTCGACCGCCCTGCGGCGGTCGCCAAAACCCAAGTGTACGCCGTCTGCGGTCGCCACCCTTCCCCACCTCCACGGACCCTTCCACCACGACAATCAATCGCCGTTGCGTCGGTTATATGGCTGGTTGTCAGTTGCGATCGATTCGCTCCATTCGCCAAGATCCAGATTCCGTGGCTGCGATGGGTGACAGCGCCAACTGCTGCCGCTCTGACCCGACGCCGTCCCACCGCTCGCGCCCGACACGGCCACCCCAGCCGAGGCGTGCGGACCCAGGCAGCGCCAACCCAGCCCGGGTCGTCAGGGCGGCGGGGTCGGGTCGGGGAGGTCGGCGAGTTCTCGATCCAGGTGCGCGAGCTTGGTGGCATGGCGCAGTTCGAGGCCGGCTCCGCGGGTCGCGGCGAAGGCAGCCCTGCACCTGTGGCGTTCCGACCTTCGTCGGGCGGCAGCGTCCACGCCCGCCCGCAGGCGCTCATTCATCTCGTCCTCCGTCGGATAGGTCATCGCGCGTACTCCTTGACTCCGGATGAAGGGCCTCGGGCGAGGGAGGCCGAGCCACGCACACAAGCTCGATCACCTCGACGATCACCGCCCGCGCCGCCAGCACACGGACCGCCAACCACCGCGGGCAACGGAGACCGCCCACCCGCAGCCGGGCAGCTCGGTGCGCGCCCGCGAGACCGGCGTCGGACGCCGCCATGGAGGCTCGGGGCGGCGGGAAGCGAGCGGGACGGGGGCGGAGCCATCCGCATGCGCCCGCGAAGTCCGCGTTGGGCGCTGTCATGGCGGCCCCGGGCGGCGGAGGGCGAGTGGGACGAGGCCGTAACCGCCCGCGCGGCGGGCGACGAAGCCCAGCGTTTCCAGCAGCGTGAGCTTGCGCAGGGTCGTGCGGATGTCGACGCCCGCCCGGACGGCCAGCGCGTCCGGTGTGATCGCGCCGCGCCGAGGCATCGACTCCAGCACGAAGGTCGCCTGGTCGTCGAGCTGGTCGCGTGGCTGTTCTGGGCCTTGCGCCACCGGGGCCAGGTCGGCGCCGATCCGGCCGACCTCTTCCAGGACGTGCGCGACGTTGGTGACCAGCCGCGCGCCGTCGTGCTGGCGCAGGATCTCGTGGCAGCCGACCGACATGGCCGACGTGACCGGCCCGGGCACGACCATGGCCGGACGGCGCAGAGCGAGCGCACGCCGCACGGTCTGGGTGGCTCCGCTGCGCGCGGCGGCCTCGACCAGGACCGTGCCCCGGGTGGCCGCGGCGATCACCCGGTTGCGGATGAGGAAGCGCGGCCGCAGTGGGTCGGCGCCCGGTGGCCACTCGCTGACCAGCAGGCCGGTGTCGGCGATGCGGTCGAACAGGGCCGTGTTGGCGACCGGGTAGGCGCGCTCGATGCCGCACGCGAGCACCGCCACGGTCAGCCCGCCGACGGCCAGGGCACCCCGATGCGCGGCCGCGTCGATGCCGAACGCACCGCCCGACACCACCGTCCACTCGCGTTCGGCCAGGCCGTAGGCGAGGTCCGTGGCGACGTGCTCGCCGTACTGGGTCGCCGCCCGCGAGCCCACGATCGCGACCGAGCGGTCGAACGCCTCGGCCAGCGGCCAGGTCCCGCGCACCCAGAAACACAACGGCGGCGCCAGCTCACGGTCGACCCGGCGGTCGGTGCCGGCGAGTCGGACGTGTTCGAGCCCGGCGAGCTGCGCGGGCCACTCGTCGTCTTCCGGGATCACCACGCGGGCCCCGAGCCGGCCCCCCGTCGCCAGCGCGGCCTCGGCCGCCGGGCGGGGGTCGCCGGCGGCCAGGCGGGCGCGGACGGCGTCGCGGGCCGCGTCGTCCGGGATCTCGCCCGCCAACGCCATCGACAGCGCGTCGTGCGGGCCGTGCCGGGCGACCAGCCGGTGCACCGCCCGGGTGCCGGGCTCGGCGAGCAGGGTCAGCGCGACCCGGGCCAGCCGGAGGTCGGGCTCAGCCATCGAACCGCCTCCCGCCACCCGTACGGAGCGCCAGCGCCTCGTCGACGTCGTCAACGTTCGGCCGGTCGCGGCCGTCGAGATCGGCGATCGACCAGGCCAGCCGGAGGACCCGGTCGAAGCCCCGGGCCGACAACGACCCGCTGTCGAGCCGCCGGCGCAACGGCTGGGTGTCGCGCGGCGGCAACCGCCAGGGTGGCTGGCGCAGGCGCGGGCCGGGCACTTCGGCGTTGACCCGCCAGCGCTCGGCCGACCAGCGCGCGGACGCGGCCGCCCGGGCCTTGGCCACCCGCTCGGCCACGTCGGCCGACGGCTCGCCACCGCCGCTGGTGACGAACAGGTCGGCGGCGGTGACCGGCATCAGCTCGATCTGGACGTCGATGCGGTCGAGCAGCGGCCCCGACAGCCGGCCCAGGTAGCGGCGCCGGGCCAGCGGCGTGCACTCGCAGTGCGCGTCTCCCTGCGGCTTGGCACAGGGGCAGGGGTTGGCCGCGACGACGAGCTGGACCCTGGCCGGGTATTCGGTCGTGCCGCCCGTGCGGCTCAGCAGCACCCGGCCGGACTCCAGCGGCTGGCGGAGCGCCTCGAGCGCCCTGGCGGCGAATTCGGGGGCTTCGTCTAGAAACAGGACGCCTCGATGCGCCAGCGAGACCGCGCCCGGTCGGGCCAGACCGGAGCCGCCACCGACCAGCGCGGCGAGCGTCGCCGAATGGTGCGGAGCCTGGAACGGCGGGCGACGCACCAGGCGACCGCCCTCGGGCAGCAACCCGGCCACCGAGTGCAACGCCGAGACCTCGAGGGCGGCGTCGTCGTCAAGCGCAGGCAGCAGCGACGGCAACCGCTCGGCGAGCATCGTTTTCCCAGCACCTGGCGGACCGAAGAGGGCCACGTGATGTCCGCCGGCGGCAGCCACCTCGATCGCGCGCCGGCCCATTGCCTGGCCCGCGATGTCGGCCAGGTCGAGCATCGGCGGCTCGGGTGGCGGGTGGTCGGAGGGCGGGTCGAGCAACGCGCCACCGGTGCGGACGTAGGCCACCAGCCGGTGCAGGGTCTCGACCGCCTTGACCGTGACGCCCGGCACGACCGCGGCCTCGGCCGCGTTGGCCAGCGGCACCACCGCGCGGTTGATGCCGGCGCGCAGGGCCGCGACGACCATCGGCAACACCCCGCGCACGGGGCGCACGCTGCCGTCGAGACCTAGCTCACCCAGGATCACGACACCGTCGAGGGCAGCTAGCGGTAGCTCGCCGGCCGCCCCCAACAGTGCCGCCGCGATGCCCATGTCGAAGGCAGAGCCGTATTTGGGCAGGGTCGCGGGCAGCAGGTTGACGGTGATGCGCCGGTTGGGCCAGCGCTCACCGGAGTTGACAACCGCCGCTCGTACCCGGTCGCGGGCTTCGTTGAGAGCCGTGTCCGGCAGCCCGGACATCACGACGGCGGGCAGCCCGGCGGAGAGGTCGGCCTCGACCTCGACCAGGTGTCCGGTGACACCGACCAACCCGACGGACAGCACCTTCGCGTAGCTCACGAGGTACGACGGTGCCGGGCGGAGGCATGATCCCGCTCGACGCCTGTGGACAACTCTCGGTTGTGGACAACGCACACGCCGTGCCCGGACTGTGCTAGAAGGCGCCACGGATGTGGTCTATCTCGACGTTGCCCGGACGACGGACCAGGACGGCGATCACGTCGAACCGGATCTCGCGCGGATGCGCGTTGGTGTGCAGGGCCAGCCACCGCGCCCCGAGCCTGCGCAGGCGGCGCGCCTTGGCCGCCACCACCGCCTCGGCCGGCACACCGAAGCCGAGCCCGCGCCGGGTCTTCACCTCGCAGAAGACCAGTGCGTCGCCGTCCCACGCGATGATGTCGATCTCACCGAGCGGGCAGCGCCAGTTGCGCGCGACGATCCGGAAGCTCTCGTCGGCCAGGTGCTGCGCCGCCCGCCGTTCACCCCACGCGCCGAATGCCTGTCGTACCACCGTCATGGGCCGACGATGCGTGACCAACAGGTGAGACCGCACCCTCCCCTGTGGACAACGATGGCCTGTGGAAACCGGCGCCCAGCACCACGGAGCGTGATACATCACTCCACCGGGACCGGAATCGCCGCGCTTAAACTCGCATTTCGGATACCCGGCTGGCCGGTTCCGAGGAACCTCAATTACCGTGCGGCGCGTGGACGGACGACGCGGGTACCCGGACGACGAGCAGCAACAGCGCTGGACCGATGACGACCAGGGCACGGGCGGTGGCGGCTGGCGCGAGGGTGGCTACCCCCGCGAGGCCGGCGGCGACCGCGGTGCCGAGCCGTCGTTCAACGGGTTCGTGAGCGGCTACGGCGGCGCACCGGGCGATCCGCGGTGGAGCGGCGACGGCCCGCCGGACCAGCCGTCGTGGAACACCTCCGCGCGCCCGTTGCCGGCCGACGGCATGCGGCGCCCGATGGACGACGGACCCCCGAGGTTGTACGCGGTCGACCCGAGCGCCCCGGCGACGGGCGAGATGCCCCGTTCCGTGCCGATGGAGCCGCACATCCCGGTCGGCGAGCCGGTGCCGCCGCCGCTGTCGCTCCCCGAACCAGGGCCGGGCGGACCGGGTCTGCCCGCCGACGGTCTGAACGCGCCCACGGGCCTGATGCCGCCCATCGCACCGCGGGACGAGACCCAGCGCTTCCCGACCGAGCCGATGCGCCGCCCGGGTGCCGCACCCGGTGCGCCCGCCGACGGCGTCTACCGCACGCGCCGGCCGGGCCTGTTGCTGATCTACGGCGTGGTCACCGCCATCTTCGAGATCGGCGCACTGCGGATCTTCTTCGACTCGATGTTCAGCGGCGACCTGGTCATCGCGGGCATCGTCTCCGGAATGCTGCTGATCGCCGGCCTCCCCCTGCTCGCGGCCGGCCTCTACGCCGCCACGACGGGTGGTGCGCGGGCCGCCGAGGGCCCGGGCGGCTGGCTGCGCCCACCGGCCGTTTACCTCGTCGTCGGCCTCGGCCTGATCATCGCCGCCGGATTAGCGGCCGCCTGACAACGACGGCGCGGCGGCTTGACGTGAGGTCCGACGGCGGTGACCGTCGCGGTGATGGCCCGATCGACGCAGGCACTCCACGAGTCGCTTCCGCCCGCGATGCGCGAGGCGGTCGACGAGTTCGCGCGGCACCTGGCACAGGTCGAGAATCGATCGGCCCACACCGTACGCGCGTACGTCGGCGATGTCGTCTCGTTGCTCGACCACGCCGTGCGGATGGGCGGCGCGACCCCGGGCGACCTCGACCTCGCCGTGCTGCGCAGTTGGCTGGCCCGCCTGCGTACGCTCGGCGGCGCCCGTGCCTCCCTGGCCCGCAGGGCCGCCGCGGCCCGCACGTTCAGCGCGTGGGCGCACCGCGGCGGGCTGCTGGACAGCGATGTCGGCGCCCAACTCGCCACGCCCAAGGCGAACCGCGACCTGCCCGCCGTGCTGCGCGCCGACCAGGCGACCGAGCTCGTGCTGGCACCGGGTGACGAGGCCGCGCCGACGCTGCTGCGCGACCGCGCGGTGTTGGAGCTGCTGTACGCCACCGGCATCCGGGTCAGCGAGCTGTGCGGACTGGACCGGGCCGACGTCGACGCCGGCCGTCGCGTGGTCCGGGTGCTCGGCAAGGGCAACAAGGAACGCTCGGTCCCTTATGGACAACCGGCGCAGGAGGCGGTCGACGACTGGCTCCGGTTGGGCCGGTCCGCGCTGTCCACGCCCGCCAGCGCCGACGCGTTGTTCCTCGGCGCGCGGGGTGGCCGCCTGCAGGCGACGGTGGTGCGGCGGCTCGTCAGCGGGTACGCCCGAGCGTCCGGCCTCCCCCACACCACGCCGCACGGTCTCCGCCACTCGGCCGCCACCCACCTGCTGGAGGGCGGTGCCGACCTGCGGGCGGTGCAGGAGCTGCTCGGGCACGCGTCACTCGCCACGACGCAGATCTACACACACGTCTCCATGGAGCGCCTGCGCGCCGCCTACCGCCAGGCCCACCCGCGCGCCTGACCTCACCACGTCGCGTCGGCTAAGAACCCGAGCGGCAACAGGAGCAGCGCGCCGCAGGTCACACCGAGGATGACCGGTGCGCGGGCGGCGGCCCGGGTCGGCGCGAGCGCCAAGGGGATGACGGCCGCCAGATGCACGCAGGCGAGGAAGTAGAACAACACGCTGAACGGCACGAGCGCCGCGATCGCCAAACCGATCGCGACCTGGAAACCGCGCGGCGGGCGGATGACGGCCGGCAGGGCGGTGGCCAGGACGGGGATGGCGAGGAACGGAGTGAGTTCCGGCCAGTCCGGCGCGATAACGGCGGCGATGCTGGCGCAGTATCCGGCGGCGAGCCACGCAAGGGCCCGCTGCCCGGGCGTCGAATAGGGAAGTTGAACACGTTCAAGCACGATCGCGACGGTACGCCCTCCCGCCTTGTCCATCGTGCGGGGTGGGGTCAGGCGGAGATTCGGTCCGAAAGGTAGCGGGTCAGGACTCGGGCGTGCAGGTCGAAGGCCAGGTCGGTGGTGTCGCGCGTGACCTGCCAGCCGGCGACCTCGGCGTTCGGGGTCGACGCCGGCAGCGCCGCCGCGGTCGTCGCCGGGAGCAGGCCGAAGATGAGCACCGTGCCGTCCGGGGCGCTGTGCACGTCGAAGAGTGACACGTCGGAATCCGCGACCACGATCCCGGTCTCCTCAAACAGCTCGCGGGTCACCGCCCGCTGCCATGACTCGCCGTGGTCGACGAAGCCGCCCGGCAAGGCCAGCAGGCCCACGCGCGGCGGGATCGCCCGCCGGATGACCAGCACGCCGTCGTCGACCGGCAGCACCGCGACCGCGACCGGGACCGGGTTGCGGTACGTGGTCTCGCCGCACGCCGCGCAGACCCGCGGCCAGGGCTGGTCGGGCGCGTAGGCGGCGCCACAGAACGAGCAGTGCGCGTCGCGGGAGGCCATTCACGAAGCCTACGGCGGACCCGGCCCCGATCAGCGGGACGACTCGTACGATCATCGGTATGAGGTCCACGCGTGGTTGAGCCGCAACCGCCCACCCCGATCCCCGGTGCCCGGCTGCTCTTCTCGCTCGACCCGGGCGTGGCACATCTCAACCACGGCTCGTTCGGCGCGGTGCCGATCAACGTGCAACGCGCTCAGCAGCGCCTACGCGACGAGGTCGAGAGCAACCCGCTGCGGTTCTTCGACCGTGGCTTCTTCGACCGCATCGCGCACACCCGGCGGCACCTCGCGACGTTCCTCGGCGCCGACCCGGACCGCACCGCGCTGGTCGGCAACGCGACCACCGGCATCGCGATCGCGCTCCAGTCGCTGCGGCTGCGGCCCGGCGACGAGATCCTGACCACCAGCCACGGGTACGGGTCGATCTCATACGCCGTCGAGCGCGAGTGCGCCCGCACTGGTGCCACGGCCGGCCTGGTCACGCTGCCGCTGCGGGCGAGCGAGACCGAGGTCGTGGCGCGGATCCGCGCCGCGTTGCGTCCGGACCGCACCCGGCTGCTGATCGTCGACCAGGTCACGTCGTCGACCGCGTACCAGCTTCCCGTCGCGACCATCGCCACCGTCGCGGCCCGGCTGGGCGTGGCGGTGCTCGTGGACGGTGCCCACGCCCCCGGCATGCTGCCGGTCGAGGTCGACCGCATCGGCGCCGACTTCTGGGTGGGCAACTTCCACAAATGGGCGTACGCGCCGCGCGGCACCGCCGTGCTCAGCGTCGCCGAGCGCTGGGTCGACCAGATCGAGCCGCTCGTCGTGTCGTGGCTCCAGCCGAAGGGCTTCCCCGACAACGTCGAGTTCCAGGCGACGCTGGACTACACGCCGTGGCTGGCCGCGCCGGTCGGCCTGTTCACCCTGCGCGGCCTCGGCATCGACCGCGTGCGTGAGCACAACGCGGCCCTCGCCGCCTACGGGCAGCGGGTGATCGGCACGGCCCTGGGCCTGACACCGGAGGAGCTGCCCGACCCGGGCGGCCCCGACGTGCCCATGCGCCTCCTACCCTTACCCGAGGGCGTCGCCACCACCCAACCCGATGCCGTCACCCTGCGGGAGCGGATCTCCGACGAGCTCAAGACCGAGGTCAGCCTCAACGCCTGGAACGGCCGTGGCTGGCTGCGGATCTGCGGCCAGGTCTACAACCAAGCCGCCGAGTACGACCGCTTCGCCGAACGCCTCCCCTCCCTTCTCCGATAACCGCCCGCCAGCGCCGGCCCTACCGATCGGCGGGGTCTAGATGGGCAACAGCCGGACCCGGAAGCCAAGTAGGAGCATCGGGTCGAGATACTCGCCGTCCCGACGTAGGCCCCAGTGCAGGCAGGCCGGTGCGGGACACCCCGCGTGCCCGGGCGCGACCATCCCGATCGGGTCGCCGGCCGCGACGTGGTCGCCCTTACGGACCGCCGGGATCAGTGGCTCGTAGGTGGTGCGCAGCCCACCCGCGTGCTCGATGCTGACGACCTGCCGGTTGATCACGGTGCCGGCGAAGACGACCTCGCCAGAGCCGGCCGCCCACACGGTGGCGCCGGGCACCGAGGCCAGGTCGACGCCGCGATGACCCGGCCGCCAGGGTCTGGGCGGCCCGTCGAACCGCCGAGTGACCCGCAGCGGCGGGGCGACCGGCGGCCTGAACCGACCAACAGGTGCCGCCACCATAGAAAGAACAGGCGGACCCGGCTCGCTCAGGTCAGGCGCCCGACCACGCGATCGAGCAAACAACGGGAGTGCTCCACGCGACCGGCCGAGCAACGTGGCCGACGATCGCGACGTGAACTCGTTAGGCGCGAGGTCCGCCGATAGCGGCGGCATGGCCAAGGGCGAGTAGGCGGCCGCCACGGTGACCGCCGGGCCGGCCCGGACCGCCGCCGGAAATCCTCTGGCCAACGCGGCGCCGACCGCCGGCCCGAACCTGGCCGCGGAGGGCGAGGCCAGCCTCCCGACCGGCACGAGGATCGCGATCGCGACCACCAGCACGACGGCAGCGAGATACAGCGTGGCGTTACGGAGTGCGTACCGATTCATGCATGGCAGCCTCGTCGTGGCCAGGGGGAGCGGCAACGGCGCGTACGGCGGCCTGTGGATTGTGGATAACGCCCGCCGGGGGTGGCGTTGTGGTAGGCGTCGTCAGCTGCCGAAGCCGGAGTCGGCCGGGAGGGAGATGTCGGGCTTCTCGAGCTCTTCGACGTTGACGTCCTTGAAGGTCATCACTCGGACATTCTTGACGAAGCGGGCAGGACGGTACATATCCCAGACCCAGGCGTCGTGCATCTCGACCTCGAAGTAGACCTCGCCGTCCGAGTTGCGGACGTGCAGGTCGACCTGGTTGGCGAGGTAGAAGCGGCGCTCCGTCTCGACGACATAAGAGAATTGGCGGACGATATCGCGGTATTCCCGGTAGAGCTGCAGCTCCATCTCGGTCTCGTATTTCTCGAGATCCTCTGCGCTCATCGCTCTCCGCCCTTCATGGCACCATCTTCCCCCACCGGCGTGGGCGGCCGAAGCCGCTCGCCGGACGCCACGCCGACGGTACCCCCTGGGGACTCCGCGCGCCCTACCGGATCCCGACGGGCTCGAACGTCACCCGAAGGGCAGGTTGGACGAGGCCCGAAGCATCAAGATCAGGTCGTGATACAGACCACTTTCTCAACGTCATACAACCCGGCTTTCCCGGGTTCGCGGTGGCCCGGACCGTTGCTCATTGGGTGATCCTGGTGCTGCCTGGTTGTTGGATGGCCGGGTAGCACCTGGGCCGTTAGATCATCGCCAACCGTTGCAGCCCCCGGTTTGAGGGCCTGCGGGAGTTTCCGCGGGGTCTGGCGGTCCGGGACATCCCGACTGGCAACAGGGCTACTGCGCCGTTGAGCGCCCGTCAATGAGCGTCCGGCGGTGATGTCCCGAACCACCAGGTGCTTCCCCACTGGGTTGAGCAGCGGAGGAGCTTGGGTTGAGTGTGACTGATGACGGCGGCGCGGCGCGAGCGGTGAGGGTCGGTGTCGACTGGGCC
>NZ_FZPH01000030.1:59268-59545 GCF_900188485.1 Asanoa hainanensis | reverse complement strand
GCGCTGCGCCCGGCCACCGAGCCGGGCGAGGATCGCAACCAGTGGTTCGCGGCCATGCGGACACGGACGCCGGGCGCTGCGCCCGGCCACCGAGCCGGGCGAGGATCGCAACCACCACGAGCTGGCCCGCTGCACCCACGGCGAGGGCTGCTGCGCCCGGCCACCGAGCCGGGCGAGGATCGCAACCACGCCAGTGCTACCGCGCGGATGGCCGCTCTCGGAGAGGTTGCTGCGCCCGGCCACCGAGCCGGGCGAGGATCGCAACCCCGACCCGATC
>NZ_FZPH01000030.1:56857-57335 GCF_900188485.1 Asanoa hainanensis | reverse complement strand
GAGCCGGGCGAGGATCGCAACGGCGGCCATGGCGGGTGTGATGCCCTGCGCGATCAGCGCTGCGCCCGGCCACCGAGCCGGGCGAGGATCGCAACTTGCAGCGGCCCTGGTCCCTTGTGGAGGCGGCGCAGGCGCTGCGCCCGGCCACAAGCCGGGCGAGGATCGCAACATCGAGGCCCTGTGCAAGGTCACGAAGGACTCGATCGCGCTGCGCCCGGCCACCGAGCCGGGCGAGCATCGCAACCAGCGGGACGGCCGAACGGTCGTCGTCATCCGACGCGGGCTGCGCCCGGCCACCGAGCCGGGCGAGGATCGCAACCGGTGGCACCTGCTCCCGTACGCGATCGCGGTCGGCGGCTGCGCCCGGCCACCGAGCCGGGCGAGGATCGCAACGGCACGCGGCACAGCATCGAGACCATCGGGGGATGGCTGCGCACGGCCACCGAGCCGGGCGAGGATCGCAGCGATCGTGCGCCGT
>NZ_FZPH01000030.1:56098-56360 GCF_900188485.1 Asanoa hainanensis | reverse complement strand
GCTGCGCCCGGCCACCGAGCCGGGCGAGGATCGCAACGGGCCGAGGTCGCTCGCCACCTGGTGGGCCTCGACCGGCTGCGCCCGGCCACCGAGCCGCGCGAGGATCGCAACATCGGGCCGACCCGGTGCGGCCCCGCCGATAACGTGTTCCTGCGCCTGGCCACCGAGCCGGGCGAGGATCGCAACACCCGCGACCAGTGCATCGGCTGGCAGGCCTACCAGCTCCTGCGCCCGGCCACCGAGCCGGGCGAGGATCGCAACT
>NZ_FZPH01000030.1:0-55844 GCF_900188485.1 Asanoa hainanensis | reverse complement strand
CCGAACGGGGTACCGCTGCGCCCGGCCGCCGAGCCGGGCGAGGATCGCAACGACGGCCTGGACGTCGCTCTCACCGGCACCGTCACCGAGCTGCGCACGGCCATCGGGTCGGGCGAGGATCGCAACCAGGTCATCGACGCCACGAACAACGAATCGCTGCGCCCGGCCATCGCGTCAGGCGAGGATCGCAACATCCAATGGGCGAACGTCGTTGGCAGCCAGGCTGTTGGCCGCGCCCAGCCATCGAGCCAGGCGAAAACTACGCCACTTCGCGGGTGCTCAGCGGCCCAAGCGCTCGCTCCCGGGCATCGAGTCAGAAGACGACCGTGAGTGTGGTGTCCGGACGGCTGATGGTGTGCCGTCGGGTGCCAGTGTGGGCGGTTTGGGTGGGTGCCATCGCGGTTCGATGGGCGGTGATAGTGGGCTGGTCGGGTCGCCCTTGTGCGTCCCATCGCTCGAGCAGTTCGGTCAGGTAGGCGGCGAGTGGCTCGGCGTCGGGTCCGTGGGCGATTACGCCGAGTTCGTGGTGGTCGTTGTTCGTGGTGTTGAAGGCTGGGTAAGCGATGGTGCCCCCCTGATATAGAGCGGCACCGGCCCACCTGTAGGCGGGGGTGACCAGGCCGCTGGATCGGGCGTTGTCACTCACGCCGAGGCGGCCGAATGCTGTGGTGGTGTGGACGAGTAGCCACAAGTCGAGGTGGTGGATGGAGTCGGCGTCCGTGACGGTGATGCCGGACCAGCGCTTGTGTGGCGGATGCGTGAGCGCCTGGCCGAGGGCTTCGCGATCGGGTTTGTCGGCGGCGTCGAGTTTGAGGACTACCTCGGTGTCGAGCCGAACGTGATGATCAGCGTGCTCGGTGGTGCCGCGCATGGGGACGAATCCGCAGACCAGCGGTGATGTAGCGCTGAAGAGTTGGTCGGTGCCCTTGCGGTCGAAGGCGATGCAGCGGGTCAGTCCGCTTTCGTGCAGGCGCAGGGGTACGACGATGCGGCCGCTGGGTGTGAGCTGGTTCCACCATTCGGCGCTGATGTCCCAGGCTCCGGCGGTGACGATGATCCGGTCGTAGGGCGCGTGTTCCGGGTGGCCGAGGGCGCCGTCTCCGCACACCACCTCGACGGTGGAGTAGCCGGCACGGTCCAGGCCTGCGGCGGCCCCGTCGGCGAGGTCCTGGTCGAGTTCGATGGTGACGACCGTGCCGTTCGGGCCGGTCAGGTGGGCGAGGAGGGCGGCGTTGATGCCGGTGGCGGCGCCGATTTCGAGGATGCGGTCACCGGGGCGTGGGGCGAGTTGTTCGAGCATGTCCGCGACGAGGCTGGGGCTCGACGCAGATGACAGCGCCGCTCCCGTGGCGTCTCGCTTGGTCACGATCTGGCGCCGGGTGTAGACGGTTTCCAGCTCGACCCCAGGGAGGAACTGCTCGCGAGGCACGGTGCGGAATGCGTCTTCGACGGCCGGCAAGCCGAGGTGGCCGGCTTGTTTGAGTGTCGTGATCAGGCGTTCGCGGAGCTCAGCGGGAGCGGACGCTTCCGGGGTTGTGTTGACCGTTTTCATCGCTTCTACCCTACTGTCGGTGCTCGCCAGGTCGTCGATGGCGCGGCGCTCTGCTGCCGGGTGGCGTTGCTCGAAGATGACGTTCGCGGCCGCTGCGGCGAGCAGACCGGTATGAGCAGCGTTGATACCGAGTCGGTTGTGCAGAAACAGCGTGTGCTGGGTGAGGACACCGCGCAGATCGCGGGTCAGGGCGCTGTGGCGGTCAAGGTGCGCCAGCTCGTGGCCCGCGTGCTGGTACGCGTTCGGCCAGTCAGGGTTTGTGCTCAGCGGGCTATGGGGTGCGTGGTCGGTGGCGGTGATCAGTCGCTTGACGGCGGCAATGAGGCGGAGTGACGGCTGGGCTGCCTTCGGCGGTCGACGGTGTATGGCGACGTGGTGCCAGACGTCGCCCTGTTCGTAGAAGTCGAGTCCGGCGGCGCGCATGAGGCCGGTGGCGAGCAGGATGCTGAGTTCGCGGCGGTGGCTGCCGCCGGCGGTCGCGAGGTGGTGGAGCAGGTGGCGGCTGTCGGCGTGGAAGAGGGTGTGGGCGACGGTCATGGCCTCGGTGCCGCCGAAGGCGTGGATCTCGGGCCGGTAGAGGGGTTCGGCGACGCGACAGATGCGTTCGTCGTTCATGATCGCGGCCAGGACGGCATAGATGGTTCCGAGCCGATCGCCGGGTAGCAATCGCAGCCGCCACGTGTTGTTTTTGCGGATGAACCAGTACGCGACGACGGCGCCGGTGTCTTCGGCCGCTGACAGGGTCGGGGCCAGTCGTGTCGTCCCGTAGTGCTCGGCGGTCTGCCAGTCGGCGAAGGTGAGGTTGATCTGACGCCACCGGCTGGTCGGCTGCGGGTCAGGTGGTTGCTCGATGTCGGGCTCGTGGTCGGTGTCCACGGCGGTCTCCTAGTTGATCAGTAGGCTGGTGGCCCAGCGGATGTCGGTGCCGGTGCCGGTGGCGATGGTGTGGAGGGTGAGGGCCGCTCCCGCGTTTCCTTCGATGAGGCCGGATCGCGCCGGGGCGGTGGTGTCGGCGTGCTGGATCAGCCGCCGCACGATCAGTGGCAGGGCGCTGGCGAGGCCGGTGGAGCGGGCGTCGGCGGCGGCGTACCAGGTCGTGGCCGCGATCCCTGCCCAGCCGTGGCACAGCGACGGATCGATGACGCGGCCGGTTTGCTCGGGGTCGTTCAGAGAGTGGATGAGGGCGTCCTCTGCCGCCCGTTGCCGGTGGTGGTCGTCGAGGGCGATCGCGGCGAGCTGCTGGGCGCGGGCCAGGCCCGGGGTCCCGTAGCACCAGGAGGGTCGGTTCGGTCCGGGCGCGGCTGGTTGTCCGGCGTGAAGTTCAGCGGCGGTGAGCTTCTCTGGCCACCATGGTCCAGTCGGGCCGACCTGCCGCCAGGTGTCCAGCCAGGTACAGATGCGGCCGATCGCGTCGAGGTGTCCAGGGACGGTGATGTTCTGGCGCGCTGTGAGGGCCAGCAACGCCAGAGGGCCGGCGATGCCGTGTGCCATCCCGAGGTTGGCGTGCCCGCCGGGCACAGCGGCTTCGCGGTCGGCTGGGTCGGTGGTCCACCAGCCGGGGGCGGCTGCGCCAGTTTCGTCGGCGGCAGCGACGGGTTCGGCGAGTCTCACAAGGTAGGTCAGCACCTGGCGCAAGAGGTGTCCGTCGCGGTTGCGGCGCAGCAGGTGGGCACCCAGCCCGGTCAGCCCGCGTACGAGGTCGAACTCCGCCAGCGACGGCCGTGCCTGTTGCTCGAGACGAACCGCGGCGTCCTTGAGCCGGCGCTGCACCAGGTCGGCGACGGCGTGGTCAAGGATGTCGAGAGTGCGCGGGTGGGCGTGCGGCATGGCGATCGTCAAAGCGTGGGCGACGGCGGGGACACCAAACCAGAGCCCGGCTCCGCCGGTGTTGTTCAGCTGGTCGGCCGTGGCTTGTCGCAGCCACTGGTGGACCGGCTTCCATTCTCCGAGGCCCGTCTGTGCGCGTACGCCGTGCAGAATGGCGACCCCGGCGGCCCCTTTGGACAGTGATTGGGCATACCAGCGACTACTTCGTGGGCCGTAGTCATCCGGCCTGAAGTCCGGTACGGGCGGCTGGGCCAACTCGTCCGCGATGCGGGCGGCCAGGCTGCCGGCCGCACGATCGAGTGCGGGATCAGATAGCGCGTTGGTCATCCGAACGCCGCCTCAGCTGCGCGGCGTGAGCGCGATGCAGCCAACGCGACCTGGCGCGCGAGCCGGTGGGTCGACTGCTCGGCGGGGCCGGTCGGGCCGAAAACACGGATGTGGTGCAGGTGGAGCAGCGAGGCGAGCACCGAGTCCGCGGAAACAGCCCCGCCGGAGGCGGCGAGCGCGTCCGCGTAGCGGGCGGCCGCCGCGGCCCGTTCCTGCCACGCTTGGCGGACTGGCGGTGGCACGGCGCCTCGATGGAGGTTGATGACCTGGCGCAGGACCGCTCTGTCCATGGGCGGCAGTCCTGGCTGCTCTCGTTCAGCGACCAGCCATTCGTAGCCGCTGTCGCAGCTCCCGAGCATCGCGGAGGCCAGGTCGACCATGCTGACGGCGGTCAGCGCCTGCCTGTCGACGCGGCGGTCGACCGTAGTGCTCAGCTGAGCCAGGGCCGCGCGGGAGTCGGCGGCGAACAACTCGTGGGCGGCCGTCAGCGCCGGCTCGTCGCCGTACCGTCCGGACTCCGGTTGATAGGTGTCCAGCGTGAGGTCTCCGACAAGCCCCTGCTGTCGAAGCACGGCGGCCCACCGACCGAGCTTGCGAGCGGTGTCACCGTAGTCGTCGGTGTGCAGGCGAAGCCGCAGATGCGGGACTGGATGTCGCAGACGCACGATCCACCACGATGGCGGCTCGACCCACTCGGCGAGCAGTGCCGGCACCCCTCGTATCAGCACCGTGTCCATCGTGGCGGGATCGCAGGCGAGTGACGCCGACACCAAGCCGCAAGATCCTGGCATGATCGGCTGGGCCGGCATAGGCGGCGGCCACGTCGACCGTGCGATCACTGCGGCTGGCGCTGGGACGGGCGCGGCGGTGGAGGCGACAGGCAGCACGATCTCGTGTGCCCGGCCGGACAGCCAGCCGAAGTCGTCCCGGCCTGCCGCCTCCGTGATCGTGACGGCTGCCGGGCTGTTGTGCAGGTGGGCGCGCAGGAGTGCCCGGTCCATCGCGTGATCCAGGTTGAGTCGAAGCCGCTGATCGCCGTGACCGACCTGAACCCACCCCGGCAGGCCGAGCCTGTGGCGTAGCGCATCGAACGCAGCCGACCATTCGGCGTCTGCGACCTTGACGTTTGGCAGGACGGCCGGATCGACGAGCCATCGCGCAGCGGCGAGCAGGACTCGTCCGTACCGCAACGCGGGCAGAAACGGCAAGCACGTCGCTGTTCCCCAGGCGAACGGGACGAGCCGCGCATCAGTGGCCCGTGGCAGCTCGACAAGAAGCCGGGCGATCAAGGGCATCGTGTGCACCGCGGCGGCATGAGCCACGGTGGGTTCGACCACCCGCCGGCGTGACATCGACACCAGAACGAGCCGATCGCAGCCGGCCGCGACCCCGAGATCGTCGAGGTCGATCGCGTTCACCGCCGGAGGGCGATATTCGCCGAGCGAGATCAGCCACGGGAGTACCTGCCTGGCACGCAGAACGTTCTGCGAGTGGAGGTTGTGCGGAGGAAAGCTCACCTGCGCTGGCATTGCTCCCTCGACGGCCACCGGCAGGGCGGCGAACTCCCGGCTCATCCTTTCCTGGTCCACCGAAGGCAGCAGATCAAGAAACCGCCCTGACGTCGCCAGCGCCGACCGGCCCATCCCGGTCACCGCGACGGTGTAACGCCCGGCTGAGAGGTCGCCTAACGAGACCGCCCGTATCTCGGCCGAGACATCAACGTGTGAGCTGACGCGGTGACCGAGGTGGTCGGAGCCGGCCAGTGCCAGCACGGCCGCGTCATCGAGTACGACCTCACGTACGCCGTCGATCGACGCCTGCTGTGCCAGCGCCAACAACCGCTCGTCTCGAGCCGACACCAATGGCACGGCCTGGTCGGTCGGTGAATGAAAGTGCGTCGGGAACCCCAGACCGGTGACGGGATCGACCACCTCCGCGAGGGGGACGACAGCGGCCGTCCCGTAGCGGTCGACGAACCGGGCGCGGTAGGCGCGCCACTGCGGCCGACCTGTCGGGTCCGGCGTCAACCGTCGCAGGATCTCTGTTGCCACCACGATGTCGGCGGCTACCTGTTCGGGAAGCGTGACGCGATCGGGGAGCCGCAGATCGACCGCAAGAGGTTGGTCAGCTCTTGCCAAGCCGCGCATCTGCGCGGCAAGGGCACGCAGCTCGGCCGGCCGCGCGGCCCCTGCCTCGCCATGCGCGGCGCGCGATCTCAGCAGGACTGGCCGCTGGCTGTTGCCGTCACCGGTCTGAAAGCTGTCGAGGTGGCCGAGGACATGACCGATGGGGTCCGTACAGGTCGACGGCGGTCGCAGTGCGGAGACCAACACGCCCTGGTCGACGAGATCGGAGACCAGCGTCTGCGCGGACTCATGGGGAGACTCGGGAAAGGCTGCGGCGATCGTGTCGACCAGCTCCGACCACAGCATCGGCGCTGCGGCCGAAGAAAGCGCAAACCGCACCGCTGGCGTGTACCTAATCGAGCAGGTCCCCTCTCCCCGCACCGACGCGTGCGGCCGTCGTTGCACGATGACGCGAGATCCCTGCACAACGGCCAGGTTGTTCGACTGAACTCGCAGGCGGCGGCGACCCTCCGGATCGGCCTCAAGTTGGTGAACCAGCGATGCGAGCCAGGCTGCGTCCGGGCGTACCCGCGTAGCCGCCACCCCCGCGGACGCGACTACCGCGGCCGTGCCGAAACGTACGGCAGATACGCCGGAGAACAGTCCGAACGGTGTCGCCCGACGCTGAGCTCGCACGACGTATCGGGCCAACGTCAACACGACCCGCCAGATGCGATCTGTGTCCTGCTCCGCGCCCGAGCAAACCGCCTCCACCCGGGCGGCGAACTGCGGGCTGGCGGTCCAGACGGCATCGGCCAGCCCGACCGTCGACCACGTCGCCCGAAGCCAGCTGAGGATCGCTGTGGCATCACCGCTTGGCGGCCAAGCGACCGGAAGAGAAGTTGGCCATCGATGAGCGGAGATGCGGATCGTCGCGGCATCGACCCTTCGAAATGCGGTGGCGCTCATAGTCGGGCACCTCCCTAATCGTCGGCGTTCGGGGCATGTGCCGGCCCGATCGGGTTCGGGTCGCCGAGCGGGCCGGCACGTAGGTGGGACTAGCAGTCGCTGCCCTTCACCGTGTCGCAGCCGTCGTCCGTGCTGGACAGCAACGCTGCCGTCGCAGGACCTTCCGTGACGATCTGCACGTCGAGCTCGAACGGGTCACTGACGTCGTCGAGGTAGTCGTTCATGCCTTCCCTCCAAAGGGGATTCCAGGTGACGGGCGGGTAGCCCCCGCAGCTACCGGCGCGATGACGATGTGCCGCGACCAAGACGCGAAACGAATCGAGCGAAGGGGTCTTGTCGGCGTCTGCCATAGGCACGAACTGGCTTGGATTCCTGCTATCACTCGAGACAGCCACACCTGATCCGCACGCGCACCTGCCCATCGCATGGCCAGCGTCCTGACGATTCGGGCCGGCATCCGAGCTCAACCACGACATTCGAACGACGCGGACGTGGCAGCGGGGCGTCCCTGGCTCCAGCTGCACCTGGCCGCAACAATGCGTGGTCCGCGACGCACTAGACAAACCGCCATTTCCGTCTCCCCGGGTCTGATGGCGCACGCGGGGCGTATCGACACGTCCCGGGCACTGGCCTACCGTGTGAGCTGGACAGACCACGAGACGGGGCCGTGGCGCCGCACGTCTCGATCAACTCACCCTGCGACGCTGCATAGCGCCCGCCCCGTGGTCCTACCTTCGAGGGTGACGTTTGCGTCACCCGCAGTCAGCAGCAACGTGTGCCGCAAGAAAGTTGCCGCAAGGGGACGGAAGGCATGGACAACGGCCAGCAGCTGAGGCACGCACGCCGGGCAGCGAATCTCACGCTTTCCCAGGTGGGGGCCATTGGTGAGGTGTCCGCGAGCCATCTGTCCCGGATCGAAAACGGCGAGCGTGCCGTCACACCGGCCACGGTCGCGCTCTACCAACGAGCGGTGAACGAGGCCCTGGGCGAGGGCGCATCGCCTACCTTTAGCGCCGTGAGGCGTAAAGACTTTCTGGCCCTCGCCGGCGCTACAGTGGCCGGCGCGGTCGCAGCCGGCCCGGCGACAGCCGTAGACGCGGACGAGTGCGCGGACTGGCTCGCCTGGGAGACCTGGACGGCCGGGCGCGACCTGCACGAGACGGAGATCCCGCCGGACCGGCGGCCGGGCGTATCACTGATCGTACGCCGCCGCAGGGTCGTGCGGACCGCGGACGGGCTCATTCGGTTCCCGCATCCCGGGCTCATCGACTTCCACATCGGGCGGCGCGTCTTCGCCGGCGTCGCCTCGGGATCTTCCGCCACCCTCGAAACGGCCCAGACAACCCACGCGACCGACCTCGTGATCCGCGAATTCGTCGAACACGACCCACGAGCCGTCGCCGCCCTCAACCGGTGGATGACCGACGGCGGTACCGATGTCCTTCGGGTCAACGCGGCCGGCATTCTGGCGAAGGTCGCGGCTCCTGAAATCGCAGACCGGGTAATCGCGGCCCTGCGGGTCGACTCCGCAGCGCGCACGCTCTACGTGACCGCCGTCGCAAGTCGAGTCCTGGCCATCCCTTGGGATGCCGCCGCGAAGCTCGCCGGTGGGACGGAAGCGCCGCCTCACGACTCGGCAGTCCGGCTTGCCGGCGAGTTACGCAATCCGCGTGACGCGGCCGCGCGGTGGTGCTCAGCGGTGCTGCTCCACCAGACCGGCGGAGCAGCCGCCGAACCCGTGAAGGCGGCGGTCGCGGACGCCCTCCGAGCAGAGGCGTCCCGCGAGAATCTCCGAACCATGGCCGCCCTCCTAGCAGGCTCCAACCCGATCACCACGACGAACGAGAGACGCCGATGATCCTGATAGAGGTCGGAGCCGGCCAAGAAGTCATCCGGACCCTGACGGACGAGCTCGCCAAGCAAGGCGTCCGCAACGGCGCCATCGTGTCAATGATCGGAGCCCTCGAGGGGTGCGCGATCTCCACCATGGCGGCAGACGACTACGCAAAGGACATCGTCACCGAGTACACCGAGCCCATGGAACTGACCGGAACCGGTGAGGTCCGCGACGGAGCCGTCCACATCCACGTCGTACTGGGCCGACAAGGCGACGAAGCGAGGGCCGGTCACCTCCACTGGGGCAACGTAAACAACTTCTTCGTCAACGCCTACGTCATACCCATGTAGGCCCAGCACCTGAGCGGATCCCGATGTACCGAGCCGGCGCAGCTAGATGGACTTTCATGGGCGATGAGCGGACGCGACTCACCTGAAGGTCCGGGGGTGAACGGATAGCTGTGCGCTGCCGGGCCTGAGCACCTACAACGCGCTGGGTCGGGCTTGGCGGAGATCGACGAGATTATGGGGAGCTGACCAGTCGGTCAGAAACTGGCGCGGACCGTCAGATGAACGGGTGTGGGGCGAAGCTGATGCCGCCGCGTTCGGCCATTCGAAGCACCCTGTTGCCGTAGCGCGGGGGTTTGCGCAGGTGCAGGGTGTAGCGCGACGCCTGGAAGCGTAGGTCCGCGTCGCGGCCCTCGAGATGCCAGCGGGGCTCGCCGTCGGGTGAGGCGGGCTCTCGGCGCAGGCTCTTTAGCTCCAGCGGCAGGCATACCGACCGTAGGTCGCCGGAGATGTTCCAGACGTTGCTGAAGGTCAGGGTTGCCGGGGCTACCCAGTAGCGGATGTCTCGCATCGGGCCTGGGTCGAAGCGGCTCACGATGTAGTCCAGGTCCAGGTGGAGTTCTAGGGCCGACGGGGCCTCTGGGTCTAGGTCGTTCTGTTCCTGGAACTCTTCAGGGGTTAGGTCGTCGGGTGGGCCCTCGTCGTCGGTGATGGCTAGCGCGTGGATTCGGCAGTAGTCCCACGGCGTTTCCGCCAGGTCGTCGGACGTCAACGTGGCCTTTTGGAGCCCGGACTCGGGGTGCGCGACCGCCGTCATCCAGTGATTATCGCCGCCCAGCGTGTTGACGGCGATAGATGTTGATCAGCGATGGGTGTCACTCACACGTGTGACCTGGGCCACCGAACTGACCGCTCGGTCAGGTTCTGACCGAGCGGTCAGGGAGAATGTGTGGGTGGTTCGCATCCGGACGCGTGACGAGATCTTGCGGGTCGCCGGGGAGCTGTTCACCCGGTACGGCTTCAAGGGCACCTCGCTGCATGACATCGCTGCTGAGGTGGGGTGTTCCAAGGCCACCCTGCTCTACCACTTCGCCCACAAGGACGCGATCCTGCTTGCCCTCGTCGAGCCCGCCAGGCAGTCGCTGATCGACCTTGTCGCTCGCCTCGCCGGCGTCGATGACAAAGGGGTCCGAGACGCTGCCATCGGGGGGTTCATCGACCTTGTTCTTCGTTATCGGCGCGAGGTTGCGCTCATCTACGACGTCACTCCGCAGTTTCTTCAGGAGCCTGCGTTCGTGCGCGTGCGTGAACTGACCGACGCGCTCGTGGCTGGGTTTGCCGGGCGTTCGGCCGATCCCAACGACCAGACCGCGGCCAAGGTTTTGCTGGCCGGCATCGCCGCTGTGGTCATCGACGACAAGCGCGACGAGGTGGAGCTGCGGCCCGCGCTCGTTGCCGTTGCTCGTCGCGCTCTTATCCCCGGGAAGGACTGACAATGGCTACCTTGCTCTATCGGCTCGGCCGCGCCTCGTACCGTCGCCGCAGGCTGGTTGTCCTGCTCTGGCTGGTTTTGCTTGTCGCGCTCGGGGGTGCGGCGCTTGCCTTCAAGGGGCCGACGTCCAGCAACTTCACCATGCCCGGGACCGAGTCGCAGCGGGCTATCGACTCGTTGCGGCAGGAGTTTCCGGAAGGGGCCGGGGCCGTCGGGCTCATCGTTGTCGCCGCGCCCGAGGGGCGCACGTTGACCGACGGGCCGCTTACCCAGGCCGTTCACGAGGTGGTGGAGGAGGCCAAGCAGCTGCCCGGCGTCGTCGGCGCGGTTGACCCCTTCCAGAGCAAGGCCATTTCCCAGGACACGCGGTACGCGCTGATCCAGGTCCAGTTCGCCGAACGCGCCGACGAGCTCACTGAGGCGCAGCGCACCGCGTACGAGGAGACCGGTGCCGCCGCCGTGAAGGCCGGGCTGCGGGTCGGGCACGCCGGCGAGGTGATGAACTCTCCGCCCGAGGTCGGTGGCACCGAGGCGATCGGCGTCGCCATCGCGCTCGTCGTGCTGTTGGTGACCTTCGGCTCGCTCGTGGCCGCCGGTATGACGATGCTCAACGCGCTCATCGGCGTCGCGGCGGGCATGGCCGGGCTGTACGCGCTCAGCAGCGTCGTCGAGCTCACCAGCGTGACCCCGGTCCTCGCGCTGATGCTCGGTCTCGCGGTCGGCATCGACTATTCGCTGTTCATCACGTCGAGGCACCGCCAGAACCTGGGTGAGGGCGTCGACCCAGAGGAGGCGGCGGCCCGTGCGGTCGGCACCGCCGGCTCGGCCGTCGTCTTCGCGGGCATCACCGTCGTCATCGCGCTGGCCGGTCTGGCCATCGTGGGGATCCCGTTCCTCAGCGCGATGGGTCTGGCCGCGGCCGGCACCGTGGCTGTCGCCGTGCTGGTCGCGATCACGCTGCTGCCCGCGTTGCTCGGGTTCGCCGGGCTCAAGATCCTGCCGCGGAAGCAGCGGGGCACGGCACCGCAGCAGCACAAAGAGGGCTTCGGCTTCCGGTGGGCGAGGCTGGTGCGGCGCGGCCGCATCCCGGTGATCCTGGTCGGCATCCTCGGCCTCGGCGCCCTGGCGCTGCCCGCCGCCGACATGCGGCTCGCGCTGCCGGACGCCGGCGCCGGCCCGGAGGGCACGCCCGCCCGCATCGCCGCCGACCTGGTCTCGGAGGGCTTCGGGCCCGGCTTCAACGGCCGGATCACGCTCGTCGTCTCCAGCGACTCGGCCGACACGACGGCCGCGGCGCTGGCCAAGGTCGGTCCGGCGCTGGATGGCACGCCCAACCTCGTCGCGGTCACCCCGCCCACGATGAGCGGCGACCAGCGGACCGCGCTGCTCGGCATCATCCCCAAGGAAGGGCCGACCGCCGAGACCACCGAGACGCTGGTGCACGACGTGCGGGCCAAGACGCACGGCCTCGGCGGCGCGGACGTCTCGGTGACCGGGCAGACGGCCGTGGGTGTCGACGTCTCGGAGAAGCTCGCCGACGCGCTTCCGATCTATCTGCTGATCGTCGTCGGGCTGTCGGTGCTGCTGCTGATGCTGGTCTTCCGGTCGATCCTGGTGCCGGTCAAGGCCGCGCTCGGTTTCCTGCTGACCGTCGGCGCCACGTTCGGCATCACCGTCTGGATCTTCCAGGAGGGGCATCTGGCCGACCTGCTCGGCATCGGTACGCCCGGGCCGCTGATCAGCTTCCTGCCGATCCTGCTGGTGGGCATCCTGTTCGGACTCGCGATGGACTACGAGGTCTTCCTCGTGTCCCGGATGCGCGAGGACCACGTGCACGGAGCCGACGCCCAGCACGCCACGATCTCGGGCATGGGTCACGGAGCAAGGGTGGTGACGGCTGCGGCCCTGATCATGATCAGCGTGTTCGCGGGGTTCGTGCTGATCGACGACCCGATCATCAAGTCGATCGGGTTCGCGTTGGCGCTCGGCGTCGCGATCGACGCGTTCGTCGTCCGGATGACCATCGTCCCGGCCGTGATGTCGCTGCTTGGTCGGGCCGCTTGGTGGCTGCCGCGCTGGCTCGACCGGGCGCTGCCCAACGTCGACATCGAGGGCGAGAAGCTCCGCGCGGAGCTCGTCGAGCCCGAGGTCCGCGAGCCGGTGGGGGCCGGTCACCGCTGACCCCGAGCGGAGGTCACCGGCGCGCTGTCAGGTGCACGGTGACCTCCGCTCCGGCTTCCTTGCCCACCGTCTTCTTCAGCGCCGCGCGCACCGGGAGCCAGTGTGGGCCCTGGCCCGACGGCATCAGGGTCGACTCGAACGGGTGGCCGTCGATCGTGCCGCTGACCTTGACCGGTTTGCGGGTGCCGAGGAGTTCGTGGGAGCCCGGCAGTTCGATGTAGGTCGGGAACGCGCCGTCCACCCGGATCGGGGCCGTGAAGGTGGCGTCGAGCTGGTCGGTCATGTGGATCCTCCAGAGGTCAGGCCTTCGATGACGGTGTCGACCACATAGGACGCCAGCGCGTCCAGCGTGGCCGGGTCCTGGCGGCGGAGCGGACCGCGGGTGGTCAGGTCGGCGAAGCCGTGCACCGTCGACCAGCACGCCCACTCGGCGTGCGCGCGCCGAGCAGCCGGCAGCCCGCCCGACGCCACCAGCCCGTCGAGCGCGTCGAGCAGGAGCTGGAACGGAGCGGGGAACGGGCCGTTCGTCCCGGGCGGGCCGTCGTCGCGGGTCAGGATGGCGAGCTCGAACCAGCCGCGTTCCGTACGCGCGAAGTGGATGTAGCCGAGACCGACCGCGCGTAGCCGGTCCAAGGGCGACGCCGACGGCGCGATCCGGGCGCGCATCGCGTCCGCCAGCAGGTCCTGCGCCTCCAGGGCGACCGCCAGCACCAACGCCTGGCGGTCGGCGAAGTGCCGGTACGCGGCGTTGGGGGAGACACCGACCGCGCGGGTCAGCTCGCGCATCCCCAAGGCCGCGGCGCCACCGGTGCGCGCCACCCGGAGGCCCTCCGCGATCAGCGCGGCCCGTAGGCCACCGTGGTGGTACGACACCCTGGAAGGGTCCACGACTCTGGTGTACGGTGTCAACATTGCTCGGGTGGACATCGTCCACACCAGAGCGGCCCGCGCGGACCGGGGCGACCGGGGAGGCCGGCGTCGCCGGTCAGGAACGCCCACACGGGGGCGGTCCGCGTGAGTGCCGCCCCGAGTCTTTCCCCAGGCGAAGCATCGATTGGCGTCCACGTGTTGACGGTTTCCGTAGCACGTCGGTAACCTGACGCCCAACTTGCCGCAAGATTGCGACAGAGTCATGAAAACTCTGTCGTGCACCTCTGGAATTTTCGCGCAGCGCATCCCCGTCCCCCTCTGCGAAAAGGACAGCGATGAGACGTACCCGGATTCTGGCCGTCGCCCTCGCGGCGGCCCTGGTCACCGTGGGTTGGCAGGTGCCGGCCTCCGCGGCCGGTGGTCCCAACCTCGCGCTCGGCAAGACCGCCTCGGCCAGCTCGACCAACGGCGGCTTCGGCGCCGGCAACGTCAACGACGGCAACGCGGGCAGCTACTGGGAGAGCTCCGGCGCGTTGCCGCAATGGGCCCAGATCGACCTCGGCGCCAGCACCAGCATCGACCAGGTGGTGCTCAAGCTGCCCGCCGGCTGGGGCGCCCGCAACCAGACCGTCACGCTCCAGGGCAGCACCAACGGCACGTCGTTCAGCACGCTGAGCGGCCCGACGAGCCAGGCCTTCAACCCGGGCAGCGGCAACACCGTGACGATCAACTTCACCGCGACCAGCACCCGGTACGTGCGTGCGAGCATCTCCGCCAACACCGGCTGGGGTGCGGCGCAGCTGTCCGAGCTGGAGGTCTACGGCGCCGGCACCGGCGGCACGGGCAACCTCGCGCAGGGCAAGGCGACCGCCGAGAGCGGGCACGCCGACGTCTACGGCTCCGGCAACGTCGTCGACGGCAACCAGGGCACCTACTGGGAGAGCACCAACAACTCGTTCCCCGAGTGGGTGCAGGTCGACCTCGGCTCCGCCCAGACCGTCAACCGGGTCGTGCTGAAGCTCCCGACCAGCGGCTGGGGCACCCGCACCCAGACGTTGAGCGTGCAGGGCAGCACCAACGGCACGTCGTTCACGGACCTGGCCGGCTCGCAGACCTACACGTTCAACCCGGCCGTGGCCGGCAACTCGGTGACCATCACGTTCAACCAGGCCACCACGCGGTACGTGCGGATCAACGTCACCGCCAACAGCGCGTGGCCGGCGGGGCAGCTCTCCGAGGTCGAGGTCTACGGCCCGGGCGGCACCACGCCGGACACCACCCCGCCGAGCGTGCCCGGCACGCTCTCGTACACGGTGTCAGGGACGACCATCACGCTGAGCTGGGGCGCGTCCACCGACACCGGCGGCAGCGGCCTGGCCGGCTACAACGTCTACCGCGACGGCACGCAGATCGCGACGGCCGGCACCGGGACGTCCTACCAGGACAGCCAGCCGGCGACGGCGACCGTGTCCTACTACGTGCGGGCGCGGGACAACGCCGGCAACCTGTCGGGCAACAGCAACACGGTCACCCGCACCGGCACCCAGCCCGGTGACACCACGCCGCCGAGCACGCCCGGCACGCTCAGCCACAGCACCAACGGGACCACGATCACGCTGAGCTGGGGCGCGTCCACCGACACCGGCGGCAGCGGCCTGGCCGGCTACAACGTCTACCGCAACGGCACGCAGATCGCGACCGCCGGCACCGCGACGTCCTACCAGGACACTCAGCCGGCGACGGCGACCGTGTCCTACTACGTGCGGGCCCGCGACGGCGCCGGCAACCTGTCCGGCAACAGCAACACCGTCACCCGCACCGGCACTCAGCCGCCGGGCTGCACCAACGTGGCCGCCGGCAAGACCATGAGCGCGACCGGCTCGACCTTCACCTTCACGCCGGAGAAGGCCAACGACGGTCAGCTCGGCACCTACTGGGAGGGCGGTGGCGGCTACCCGCAGGACCTGACCGTTGCCCTCGGCGCCAACCACGGCATCACCGGCGTCAACGTCAAGCTGAACCCGGACGGCGCGTGGGGCACCCGTACCCAGACGATCCAGGTCCTCGGTCGTGACCAGGCCGGCTCGACCTTCACCAGCCTGGTGGCGGCGACCGCGTACCAGTTCGTCCAGGGCAACAACGTCGTGGCGATCCCGGTCTCGGCGACGGCCGCGGACGTGCGGCTGCGGTTCACCTCCAACACCGGCGCCCCGGGCGGTCAGGTCGCGGAGCTCGAGGTCTGCGGCACCCCGGCACCCAACCCGGACCTGGTGGTCGACTCGGTGAGCTGGAGCCCGGCCTCCCCGAACGAGAGCAGCGCGATCACGCTGTCGGCGACCGTGCGCAACGCGGGCACCGCGGCGGCCGGCGCGACCACCGTCAACTTCAGCCTCGGCGGCCTGGTCGTCGGCTCGGCGAACGTCGGCGGGCTCGCGGCGGGTGCGTCCCAGACCGTCACCTTCAACGCGGGCACCCGCTCGCAGGGCAGCTACGCGGTGAGCGCGGTGGTCGACCCGACCAACACGGTCATCGAGCAGAACGACACCAACAACAGCGCCACGGCGTCGGCGCAGCTCGTCGTCGCCCAGGCGCCGGGGCCGGACCTGCAGGTCACGGGCATCACCAACAACCCGTCGAACCCGGCGGTCGGCGCGGCAGTCTCCTTCACCGTCAGTGTCAACAACCGCGGCACGACCGCCGCGGCCGCGTCCGTGACCCGCCTGACCGTTGGCTCGACGACGCTCAACACCAACACCGGCACGATCGCCGCCGGTGCCACCGCGACGGTGGCCGTCAGCGGCACCTGGACGGCGACCAGCGGCGGCGCGACCATCACGGCCACGGCCGACGCGACCAACGTGGTGGCGGAGACCAACGAGACCAACAACACCCGTACCCAGGCCATCGTGGTCGGTCGGGGTGCCGCCACCCCGTTCACGTCGTACGAGGCCGAGAACGGCCAGTACACCGGCACGCTGGTCGAGGCCGACGCGCTGCGGACGTTCGGGCACACCAACTTCGGCACCGAGTCGTCGGGCCGCAAGTCGGTGCGGTTGACCAGCCAGGGCCAGTACGTGCAGTTCACCTCGACCGTGCAGACGAACTCGATCGTGGTGCGCAACTCGATCCCGGACTCCGCGAGCGGTGGCGGCACCACGGCGACGATCAGCCTCTACGCCAACGACCAGTTCGTGCAGAAGCTGACCCTGTCGTCGCGCAACAGCTGGCTCTACGGCACGACCGACGACACCGAGAGTCTGTCGAACAGCCCGCAGGCCAACGCCCGCCGGCTCTTCGACGAGTCGCAGGCGCTGTTGCCGTCCTCGTACCCGGCGGGCACGCGGTTCAAGCTCCAGCGCGACGCCGGTGACGACGCCGCGTTCTACTACCTCGACCTGATCGACCTCGAGCAGGTCGCGCCGGCGCTGAGCCAGCCGGCGGGCTGCACCTCGATCACGTCGTACGGCGCGGTGCCGAACGACAACGTCGACGACTCGGGCGCGATCCAGCGCGCGGTCACCGACGACGAGAACGGCGTCATCTCCTGCGTGTGGATCCCGGCCGGGCAGTGGCGCCAGGAGCAGAAGATTCTCTCGCCGGACCCGACCCGCGGCACGTACAACCAGAAGGGCATCCGCAACGTCGTGATCCGCGGCGCCGGCATGTGGCACACGAAGCTCTACACGAACACCGAGCCGCAGAACGTGCAGGGCAACATCAACCACCCGCACGAGGGCAACGTCGGCTTCGACATCGACGACAACACGCAGATCTCCGACCTGGCCATCTTCGGCATGACCACCAACCGGGCCAACCGGGGCCACGGCATCAACGGCCGGCTGGGCAAGAACACGAGGATCAGCAACGTCTGGATCGAGCACCTCAACGTCGGTGCCTGGGTCGGCCGGGACTACTCGGACACGCCCGCCTACTGGAACCCGGGCGACGGGCTGCAGTTCTCCGGGATGCGGATCCGCGACACGTACGCCGACGGCATCAACTTCGCCAACAGCACCCGCAACTCGACGGTGTTCAACTCGTCGTTCCGCACCACGGGCGACGACTCGCTGGCCGTCTGGTCGAGCACCTACGTCAAGGACCAGGCGACCGACATCGGGCACGACAACCACTTCACCAACAACACGATCGCCTTGCCGTGGCGGGCGAACGGCATCGCGATCTACGGCGGCTACGGCAACACCATCGAGAACAACCTGGTGTACGACACGATGAACTACCCCGGGATCATGCTGGCGACCGACCACTCGCCGCAGCCGTTCAGCGGTACGACGCTGATCGCCAACAACGGCCTCTACCGGTGTGGCGGGGTGTTCTGGGGTGAGCAGCAGGAGTTCGGCGCGATCACGCTGTTCGCACCGGGCCAGCCCATCCCCGGCGTGGTCATCCGGGACTCGGAGATCGTCGACTCGACCTACGACGGCATCCAGTTCAAGACCGGCGGCGGCCGGGTCACGGCCACGATCAGCAACGTACGCATCGACAGGTCCAACAACGGCGCGGGCATCCTCGCGATGAGCGGCGCGCAGGGCAGCGCGACGCTGTCCAACGTGACGATCACCAACTCGGCGGACGGCGACATCGTCCGGCAGCCGGGCACCCAGTTCGTCATCACACAGCAGTAGAACGAAGGAGCACGGTGCTCCTCGGTGGTTCGGCCACCGGGGAGCACCGCCGTGTGTCGGCGCCGCTGGTGGAACAGGCGGCCGTGGCGCACGACGTCGGGGTCAGGCCCGGCGGTGGCGGCGGCGTTGGTGGAACAGATGGTCTCGGCGGACCAGGTCGGCGACCTCGCCGGCGGCCAGCGGCGCCGCGTAGCGGGCCAGCGCGTCGAGCAGGTGGTGCGGGTGGGTGCCGACGAGGCTGACCGTCGGGTCCTGGCAATGGCCCAGCCGGGCCTGTTCGTGGGTGAGCACGACGGCCGTGCGCACCGGGACGTCGTGCCGGTTGCGGCGCAGCCAGGCCGCCAGGTCGTCGGCGATGTCGTTGACGCGGCGCGGCAGGGCCCGCCCCGCCGGGTCGACCGCCCGCCCGGTCTCCACGCTGTGCCCGCGGGCGTCGAGCTTCTCCCACCACCACTGGTCGCCGACCGCGTGCAGGCGGATCCGGCGTCGCTCGACCTCCACCGCCCAGATGCCGTGCGGGCCGACCAGCACGTGGTCGGTGCCGCCCCGGCGGTTGCGGTAGCCGCGCAGCATCACCCACTCGTCGGGCAGCACGCCGAGGGCGGCGGTCAGGGGATCCTCGCCCAGCACGCCGGTCGTACGCCGCGGGGCCCGATCGTGGGTCAGCAGGACCTCCTGCCAGCTCACGCGGGCACGCAGGACCGGGTCGCGGGCCAGCGGTGCGTCGAGCCGTCGCCACCGCCGGACGCGGGCCCACAGCTGCCGCGCCGCCGTCGAGGTGCTGGCCAGCCAGGGCTCGCGCGGCGCGGTGTGGTCGGAGAGCATCTCGACCCGCATGGCCCCCGTGCCCCTTCCGCATCGAAGAATCGACCTACTCCTATCACGTTGAGTGCCTATATCGCTACCCAAAGCGACGAAGTGATGCGGAAGTGGGGCGTTTCAGCCGGCGCGCGCGGCCAGCATGTCGCGCATCCGGCGCACCTCGATGGACTGGTCCGCGTTGACCTCGCGGGCGACCCGGTCGGCCGCGGACTCGACGCCGCCGCCGTCGCGGTAGAGCTGCCCGACCATCGTGATCGCGCCCTCGTGGTGGCGGATCATCAGCTCGAGGAACAGCTTGTCGAAGGCGGGCCCGCTGGCCGCCGCGAGCGCCGACAGATCGGTGGCGTCGAGCATGCCCGGCATCAGGCCGCCGTGGCCGACGTGGTCCGCGTGCGGCTCGGGCAACGGCTCGCCGCGGTCGACCAGCCACTGCTGGAGCTGGGCGATCTCGTCCTTCTGCGACACCTCGATCCGCTTGGCGAGCTGCGGGATGTCCGTGCTCGGGCTGCGGCCGGCGACCAGCGCGGTCAGCTCCAGCGCCTGCAGGTGGTGCGTGACCATCTTGCGCATGAAGTCGGCGTCAGCCGGCGCGTGCGGCGGTGCCGACAAGCGCGTGAGCTCCTCGGGGGAGAGGGTGCGGGAGTCCTGACCGGGCGCGCCGGGCTGCACCACCCGGCCCGGCGAGGGCGGGGTGCGGGTAGCGCTGGACTCGTCGCGGTTGGCCGCGACCGAGATCCCGACAGCACCCGCGATCAGCGCGGCGGCGACCAGCGACACGACTACAGCACGGCGGTTGACCTGCATGGACCTTCGTCATCTCCGATGCGCATATGGAAGCAGAGCAAAGGCTGGAATGACAGGGCGCCCACCCCTGCGGGGGGAGCAGGGATGAGCGCCCTGAGTTGGCACGCGATCAGGTGGCCGGGCGGACCGGCCACCTTTACGCGCCACCGGCGTGGCGCCCGGTCAGCGGGGGGAGCTGAGGCGGGCGCCACATGCGGCGTCAGTCCAGCGCGGCGCACTGGCCGACGGCCAGTCCGCGCACCTTGTTCTTCGAGCCGACGTTGATCGGCGTCGGGTTGTTGCCGGTGCAGGACAGCACGCCGAACACGTCGTTGCCGGCGATGACCGACGCGATGCCCGGCGTGCGGGCGCCGCTGAACGACACCGCGCCCCGGATCGTCGAGTCGACGACCGCCAGGCTGCCGGTCGTGCCGCTGACCGCCATGGCGCCGTTGATCGTGCTGTCGTACAGGTGCACCGCGGACGCCGACGACGACGCCACGGCGCCGTTGATCGTCGAGTTGATCGCCAGCAGCGAGGCTCCCGGCCGCACCGTGATCGCACCCCGGACGGTGGCACCGTCGAGGCAGGTCACGCCGTCGGCCACCACGATGCCGTTGCGGTTGCCCGTGATCGTCGTGGTGCAGGTGCGGACGAGCTGGTCGAACCGCGCCCGCGTGTTCGCCAGGCTCGGCGTCCACGTGAACTTCTGCTGGTGCTGCGGGTTGGTCTGCGGCACCTGGACCTCGCGGGCGGCCGCGATCTCGGCGGCGGAGAGGAACTCGCTCGGCTTGAGCCCGAAGGTGTCGAAGCCGCGCGCGATCTCACTGCCGTAGACCTGGCCGTTGTGCCAGTAGGCCGACCAGAAGCCACCGAGGGACAGGGCGTTCGGGTTGACCGGGCCGCGGTCGAAGAAGGCGATCTCCTTCGGGTTGGCCGAGTCGGTGAAGTCCAGCACCGACAGGCCGCCCTGGTACCAGGCCTGGACCATGATGTCGCGGCCGGGCACGGGGAGCAGTGAGCCGTTGTGGGCCACGCAGTTCTCGACGACGGTCTGCGGCACCGGCAGCTTGTAGTAGCTGCGGAACTGCATCTTGCCGTCGACGATGTCGAAGATGGCGTTGGCGCCCCACGACGGCAGGTCGGTGTCGCGGCACCGGGCACCGGTGCCACCGCCCCACTCGTCCGTGAAGATGACCTTGGTGCCGTCGTTGTTGATCGTCGCCGAGTGCCAGTACGCGAAGTTCGGGTCGGCGACCTCGTCGAGCCGCTTCGGGTTGGCCGGGTCGGAGATGTCGATCAGGATGCCGTTGCCCTCACAGGCGCCGGCGGCCAGCCCGATCGCCGGGTACGACGTGATGTCGTGGCAGGCGTCGGTGACCGGCGACGGGCTCCAGTTGGTGCCCGACGGGTGGCGCGGGGTCTGCGGCGCGTTCTGCAGGCCGTCGACCGCCCCGGTCGTCTCGTCGGCGAACAGCCGCGGGTTGTTGACGACCGCCGCCTCCGAAGGTGCCGCGACCGGGACCTTGATGACGTCGATCCGCCAACGGGACGGGTCGACGCCGGACGCCGGGTTGTTGTTGCAGCCGGCCAGGCCGTCGGTGCGGACGCCGGCGGTGCCCGACACGTAGACGTACACGTTGTCGGTGTCGCCCGGCTTGGTCACCAGCGAGTGCGTGTGCGAACCGCGGCAGAGCTGGACCGCCGCCACCTGCTGCGGGTCGGTCACGTTGCTGATGTCGAAGACGCGGACGCCCTGGAACCGGGTGCCCACGGCGGGGTTCGTGCCACAGTCGACGCGGCCGCGGGTCTCCTCGACCGACATGAAGAGCAGGTTGCCGAAGACGGAGACGTCGCCCTGACCGCCGGGGCAGACCACGGTGGTCAGAATGGACGGTGCGGACGGGTTCGCCACGTCGAAGACGGTGAAGCCGTTGTAGCCGCCCATGAACGCGACGTTGCCCTTGAAGGCGAGGTCGGAGGCGACGTAGGAGAAGTTCGACGGGTTGGCCGGGTCGAACGATCCGGCCGGCTTGTCGACGTGCGCCAGGCGCTCGATGTTGCTGGCGGCCTCTTGCGCGTCGAGCCAGCCACCGGTGAGCCCGATCCGCGGATCCGGGTCTGCGGCGGCGGCACCCGGGGTGAACGCCAGGACGAGGAGCGCCGCCGCGGTAGCGGCGAAGCCCTTTCTGAGGGTGATGGCCATGCGGTGCCTCTCGGGGCAGGGGGACCGAAAGTGCGGTCGGGTAACGACCGCCTCGCACCGCACACGTTATATCGAACAGTGGACATCAGATAATGCCTTACGGCCAACTTTTCGTGGGCGGGTTCGCACGATCACTTGCCAAGTCACCGTCGTCCGGCGGCAGGCGTGAGCAGATGAGCCGCATAAGTCGGGCATGCGGGATTAGGGCCCGACCCCTTACGGTCAGTTTGGCCGGATAGCCCGCACCGTTATAGTTCCCGCGTGACGGAAGACGTGCCGAAAAAGCGCAGCCCGCTGGCGGCGATCGCAGATGTCGTGAGCACGCCGGTGGCGACCGCCGCACTCGACGCGATCGACCTCCGCCTACTCGAGTTGCTCGTCCAGGATGCCCGGACCAGCCAACGCGGGCTCGCCCGCGAACTGCAGATGTCGCCGCCCGCGGTCGGCGACCGGATCGCGCGGTTGGAACGGCTCGGCGTCATTCGCGGTTATCGCGCGGACATCGACTGGGCCGCCTTGGGCTTTCCGATGCAGGTTTTCCTGTCGGTTATCGCCGCCACCGACCAGGCGTCGATTATCCGCGCGCTGCACGCCATCCCGGAGGTCGAGGAAGTCAGCGTCGTCACCGGTTCGATCGACCTGCTGGCCAGACTCCGCGTACGCGACCAGGCGCACCTGCGCGCCATCCTGCTCGAGGGCATCTGGCAGATTCCCGGTGTCTCCCGCACCGAGACGTTGCTGAGCCTCGCGGAGACACCGCGCAAGGACTTCGTGCACGGCCTGATCGCGGAGCTCCGCGAAGAGCGTGCGGGCTAGGAGAACTTGCCCATCCCGCCCGCCACGTCGATCGAGGCGCCGGTGATGTAGCTCGCCCGGTCGCCGGCCAGGAACGCCACGAGGCCAGAGACCTCGTCGACCGTGCCGAACCGGCCCAGCGGCACCTCCTGCGCGGCGAGCTTGGCGAAGAACGCCTCCTCGCTGAGCTCCGGCGCCCGCCGGGCCCGGATGTTCGCCCACTGCGGCGTCACCACGAACCCGATGTTCACGCTGTTGACCAGGATGCCCTCCGGCCCGTACTGCTGGGCCAGCACCTTGGTCAGGTTGTGGCACGCGGCGCGGTTGACCGAGGTCGCGAAGAACGTGGGGTCGGGATAGCGGGCGTACACCGCGTTGACGTTGATGACCCGCGGCGCGGCGCTGCGACGCAGGTGGGGCAGTGCCGCCCGGGTGCACCGGATCTGCGAGAACAGCTTGACGTCGAGGTCGGCCTTCCAGTCCTCGTCGGTCAGGTCCTCGAAGCCGCCCGGGTGGGCGCCGCCGGCGTTGTTGACCAGCACGTCGATGCCACCGTGCTCGGCCGCTACCGCCGCGACCAGCGCTTCCACCGCGTCGGCGGAGGTCACGTCGCAGACGTGCCCGGACACCGGAGAGCCATCCACTTCGGACAGCGACTTGACGGCCGCGGCCACCTCGTCCGGCGTACGCGCGCAGATGGCAACCGAGGCGCCCTCGGCCAGGAGTTCGGCGGCGATGGCGTACCCGATGCCCTTGCTGCCCCCGGTGACCAGGGCGTGCCGGCCGGTCAGCCCGAGCTTCACGCGTCGCCCTTTTCCAGGGCCGCACGCGCCTGGTCGAGCAGCGTGGCCCGCGGCGGCGTGAAGAAGTCGACCTCCAGGCAGGGCGTGCCGGTGGTACGCGCGCCGTGCGGCACCCACGGCGGGATCACCGCGACGTCGCCGGGCTTGAGCACCCGGACGTCGCCGTCGACCTCGAACTCGATCTCGCCCTCGAGGACCAGCACGACCTGCTCCTCCTCGTGCGTGTGCAGCGGTGCCTCGGCGTGCGCCTCGAACTGCACGAAGTTGAGCAGGCTCCGCTCGCCCAGCACCGGCTGGAAGTTCAGCCCCGGCAGGATCTCGTGCGGGTCGATCTTCGTGCGGTCGACGAACCGGCCGGGCGTGGTCGGCGTGCCGCCGGTGCTGCCGAAGTGCGAGTCCGCGTTGGTCATGCGCCTGCTCCTAACAGAAGGCCGAGCCGCCGGGTACCTTCGGCGATCTCGTCGGGGGTGGTCGCGCTGAACGCCAGCCGCAACCTGTTGTGCGTGTCGCGGCGGGGGTGGAACGGGGCGCCGGGCACGTAGGCGATGCCGACCTCGCGGGCCCGGGGGAGCAGGGCAGCGGTGTCCAGGTCGGCCGGGCCGGTCAGCCACGTGAAGAAGCCGCCGCCCGGCTCGCTCCACGAGAACTCCGGACCCAGGTGCTTGGTCAGGCCGGCCGACATCGCGGCCCACCGCTCGGCGTAGGCCGCCCGGGCCCGGTCGAGCTGGGCGTCGAGCCGGCCGGCGCGCAGGAACGACTCGGCCAGCCACTGGCCGAAGCCGCCGGCGCACTGGTCGGAGTTCTGCTTGGCGCGCACCAGGTGCGGGATCAGCGTCGCCGACCCGGCCGCCCAGCCGAGCCGGACGCCCGGGAACAGGATCTTCGAGAACGTGCCGACCTGGACCACCACGTCGGGGGCCAGCGACCAGAGCGACGGGCGGTGCTCGCCGGTGAAACCGAGCTCCCGGTACGCGACGTCCTCCACCACCAGCAACCCGTGCCGCCGCGCCAGCGCGACGATCTCGTGCCGGCGCTGCGTCGACAGCCAGGCACCGGTCGGGTTCTGGAAGTCGGGAATCACGTACAGCAGCTTGGGCGCCGGACCCGTGGCCAGGGCCTCCTCGAGCGACGCCGGGTCGAGCCCGTCGCGGTCCGCCCGGACTGAGTCAACCTTTGCCTCGAAGCCGCTGAACGCGGTGATCGCGCCGAGGTAGGTGGGCGACTCGACCAGCACCCGGTCGCCTGGGTCGAGCAGCGTCCGGCAGATCAGCTGGAGCGCCTCGATGCCGCCGCTGGTCACCATCAACCCGTCCGGCGCGACGCCCTGCGACGAGGTGATCCACGAGGCGAGCGCGTCCCGGAACGAGGCGAGCCCTTCGGTGGGCGTGTACTGCAGCGCCACGGGGGCCGCCCCGCCGAGCTCTTTGTCGGCGACCTCGCGGACGAACTCGACCGGGAAGATCTCGTGCGCCGGAAAGCCGCCGGAGAAGGTGATCAGCCCCGGGGCGTTGACGAGCGAGAGGATCGCGCTCAACTCGTCGCCGCTGCCGGCCGCCCGGCGGGCGAGGCGCAGGTCAAGGTTGCTCACGGCGGCCTCCGATGAACCAAGCGTTCGGTCGGTGACCGTAACATCGGGTCATCCGGAAGACCAAGAGCCAATGCAGCCTTACATCAGCCGCGATAAAACGGGCCTACTGCGGCCGTAGCAGGGCGTCGAGCCGGGCCGCGAACTCCGGCACCCGCTGGCCGAAGCCGCCGTGGTCGCCGGGCATCGGGACCGTCGGTGCGGCCAGGCGCTCGCCGAGCGCGTACGCGGCCCGGAACGGCGGCTGGCCCACGGACGCCTCGCCCGCCGCCGGCACGATCCGGACCGGGCCGCCGCGCAGGGTCGCGTAGTCCGGGGTGTAGCGCGCGAAGGGCGGGACCTCGTACCCGATGAAGAAGGCGAAGTTCTTCTCTAAGCGGCCGAACATCTCGAGGGTCTCCGGATCGGGGGCCTCGGCGGGGCCGCCGCCCGGTGCCCGGTCGTCCTCCTCGGCCGGGCCCATGTCGAGGCCGCGGCCCAGCACGGCGTTGGCGGCCTCGGGCCCGTCTGCGGCGAACGTCTTCTCGACCTCGTCGATCACGGACCGGAAATGGTCGCGTTCCGGCAGCAGGTCGAACAGGGGCGGCTCGTGCGCGACCAGCGTGCGCACCCGGTCCGGATACCGGGCGGCCAGGTCGAGCCCGATGATCGCGCCGGAGCTGTTGCCGAACACGTGGGCCGGGCCGCCGCCGACCGCGTCGAGCAGCGCGGCCGCGTCGTCGGCGTGTTCCGGCAGCGACTGCGGCCCGGGCGGGCCGTCCAGCGGGCTGCGCGAGTTGCCGCGCCGGTCGTAGGTGACCACCGTGTAGCGGTCGCTCAGTGCACGGGCCAGCCCGGCGTAGCCGGCGGCGTCGTAGACACCGCCGCACACCAGCAGCAGGGTGGGTCCGGTGCCGCGCACCTCGTGGTGGAGCGTGGCACCGGGAACCTTCAGCGTCGTCATGCCGATACGTCGGAGCCGGCCCGGCCGCTTCGACACGGGTCAGCCCAGGATCTGCCGGACCTCCATCGCGCCCCACTCCGAATCGGGCCAGCGGGCCGCGATCTCGATCGCCCGCTCCTCGGTGGCGACGTCGACCGCGATGTAGCCCGCGAACTGCTCCTTGGCCTCGATGAACGGGCCGTCTGTGGTGACCGGGGAACCTTCGCGCAGGCGGACTGTCTTGGCCGCGCCGGCCAGGGCCTCGCCCCGGATCAGCTCGCCCGACGCGGTCAGCTCCGCCATGATCGTGTCGACCTCGCCGAACAGTCGGGTGCGCTCCTGCTCGGACAGCGCGTCGATGGCGGCCGGGTTGTTGTAGATCAGCAGCATGTACTTCACGGGCGCCAACGATAGACGCCAGGCCTCGCGGAGTGGTCCATAAGGGGGATAGCGTCGGTTTACCGACCCCCCAGGAGGATGATCCCCCAATGCTCGCTGGAGTCCATTTCATCAACTTCACCCTGCCCGGCGGAGCCGCCGCGATCGCCCCGACACTTACCGCCACGGCCCGGGCCGCCGAGGACGGAAGCTGCGCGACGTTCACGCTGATGGACCACTGGTTCCAGATGGAGCACGTCGCCGACGCGCGCGACCCGATGCTCGAGGGCTACACCGCGCTCGGCTTCCTCGCCGGCCGCACCAGCCGGATCAACCTCGGGCTGATGGTCACCGGCGTGACCTATCGCCACCCAGGCCTGCTGGCCAAGACGGTCAGCACGCTCGACGTGCTCTCCGGCGGACGCGCGACCTTGGGCCTCGGCGCCGCCTGGTACGAGCGCGAGCACCACGCGATGGGCGTGCCGTTCCCGCCGGTCAGCGAGCGGTTCGAGCGGCTCGAGGAGACCCTGCGGATCTGTCGCCAGATGTGGTCGCCGGAGGACGGGCCGTTCGAGGGCAAGCACTACCGGCTGGCCGAGACGATCTGCGAGCCGCAGCCCGTCTCCGAGCCGCGGCCACGGGTGCTGGTCGGCGGCATGGGCGAGAAGAAGACGCTGCGGCTGGTCGCCCAGTACGCCGACGCGTGCAACCTGTTCGCCGAGAACCACGACCAGGTGGCGCACAAGCTGCGCGTGCTGGCCGACCACTGCGCCGCGGTCGGCCGCGACCCGCTGGAGATCCAGAAGACGATCATCGGCCACGGTGACCCGATCAACGCGCCGGACCAGTTCCTGTTCGACATGGAGGGGTACGCCAAGCTCGGCGTCGAGCTCGTCGAGATGGTGCCGCGCGGCAGCGACCCGGTGGGCTGGACGACGACGTTCTGCGAGAAGGTGGTGCCCCGCCTGGCCGAGATCGGCTAGTCGGGCTTCCTCGCGATCAAAATGTCCCGGCGGATGGCCTGGTCGACGCGGTGCACCAGCCGGCGGTGGGCGTCCGAGTCCACCACCCGCAGGCCCGCGTCTTCCAGCGCTTCCGCGGCGTCGGCGCGGTCGGCCACGTTCGTGTTCCAGGACAGGCCGAGCGCGCCGCCGGGGCGCAGCACCCCGGCCCAGACCGGCGCCGCGGCCCGCAGCAGGTCCAGCGGGTCGCGGGTCAGGCCGCGGTCGGCGGTGCGGCTGCCGTGCTGCACGCCGTAGGGCGCGTCCGCCACCACCAGGTCGACGGAGCGCGGCTTCCAGAACTCGAGCGTCCGGGTGGTGTCCGCGTTGATCATGTCGATCCGCTGTGTGTCGCCGGCCTTGTGCGCCTCTTTCGTGGCGGCCAGCGTGATCTGCAGCCGCCGGCCGACCACCTTCCCGTTGCGCCGCACCGGCCCGCTCTCGGTGCGGTGCTTGATCCGCTTCTCCTTGAGCCAGCGCTGGATGAAACCGCTGTACGCCTCGTAGTCCTTCTGGTCGCGGTCCACGCCGTACGCGTCGTAGCCGTACATCATCGCCTGGTGCAGTGTCGTGCCGCGGCCGGCGAGCGGGTCGAGCACCGTCAGCCGCCGGTCGAGCATCGCGCCGGCGAACGCCGAGCCCATCACGGTCGCGTTGAGCAGCAGCTTGGTGAACTGCTCGTTGGTCTTGCCGGCGTACTTCGGAATGGTGATGAGGTCGTCGTCGAACCGGTCGAGCCGGACCAGCGGCACCGGCCGCAGCAGCCCGCCGCCCTCGATCGCGAACAGCGCGTAGATGGACGACAGGTTGGCCAGGTACCGGATCGCGCGCTCGTCGAGCTCCCGCGACTCGAACGTCACGTACGGCACACCGGCGAGCTCGTCGGACGTGATGTCGCCGAGGTCACCGCCGAGCACCGCGTCGGCGAAGATCTCCAGCTCGGCGCCGGTCAGCCCGACGGAGGACTCGGCGTAGACCCGGTTGGCGGACGGCAGGATCAGCATCGCGTATCGCATGGTGCGCTGATTTTAGGCAGTGCCGAATGGCTCAGCTGTCGGATGCCGGGGTGCGCGCCGGGCGGTCGGGATGATAGGTACGACGGGTGACAGAAGTGCCAGAGCGGCTCCGCCGCACCGGCTCGCGCGACCGGCTACGGCTCGGTTACCCCGACGAGCTCGTCGCCGACGTCCTGGCGTACGCCCGCCTGGACGGTCAGCCGGCACTGGAGGTGGGTGCCGGCAGCGGTCGGGCGACGATGAAGTTCGTCGCCCGCGGCATCAAGATCACTGCCGTCGAGCCGAACGCGCGCCTCGCGGCCGTCCTCACCCGGCGCGTGGCGGGTGCGCCGGTCACGGTGGCCGTCAGCACCTTCGAGGACTACGTGCCGGACCGCCGGTTCGGGCTGCTGTTCAGCGCGCAGGCCTGGCACCGGGTCGATCCCGCGGTGCGGTGGCGCAAGGCGGCCGAGGCGGTCACCCCGGGCGGCGTGGTCGCGCTCTTCTGGAACCGCGAGCGTCCCGCCGACCGGGCGGTCAACGACGAGATCAGGGCCGCGCACCAGGTGTACGCGCCGCGGATCCCGTTCGACCGGGAGATGCTGCCGGACCCGCCGCCGTGGCCCGGCATCCACGGCCTGGCCCACCGCGACTCGCACGTCTACCGCTGGCAGGTCACGATGCCCACGGTGGACTTCGTCGCCACGCTCGCCACCCGGTCGGCCTACACGACGCTGGAGCCCGAGACCCGCTCGACGCTGTTCGCCGACATCCTCCGGCGGCTCGACAACGAGGTCCGGGTCGCCGTCGACACGGAGCTCTACCAAGCACGTACCCGTTGACCGGCCCGGCCGGCACAATGGACACGTGACCGCGATCGACAGCTACGTCCGCGAGCTCGACCGCCGGCTGCACGGTCCGCGCCGGCGCAAGGCCGACCTGATCGTCGAGGTACGTGACGGGCTGCGCGACGCGGCCGACGCGGTGCTGGCCGACTCGCCGGAGGTCGGCCCGGCCGAGGCCGAGCGCCAGGCCGTCGAGGAGTTCGGGCCGGTGCCGGCGTTGGCGCCGGAGTTCCAGACCGAGTTGGCCGTCGCGCAGGCCTGGCGCACCGCCTGGGTGTTCGCGATCGCGCTGCCGCTGGTGATGGCCGTGACCACGCTGATGTGGCGGGGCGGCGGCACCAGCATCGAGCCCGGCCCGGCCTACCTCGACGTGGCGCGGGCCACCGACCTGTTCCTGGTCGCCGCGAGCGTCAGCTTCGCGGTCGCGCTGCTGGCGCTGCGCCTGCTGGCCCGGCGCGCCACGTCGCCGGTCGCGTTGGTGCGGGCCGTCGGCGGCGCCGCGCTGGTCACCGTGCTGGCGATGATGGGCAGCGGCGTCTTCCTCACGATGGGCGCACCCGGCGCGGGCACCTCGCTGTGGGGCGCGCTGGTCGGCGGTCTGCCCACCCTGCCGGGCTATGGCCTGCTGCTCTATCTGGGCGTGCGCTGCCTGCGACTGACCCGCCCACGTAGGCCTGGGGCCGGACGCCCGTCCCGACGCCCGGCCCCAGTCCCTTCAGCTTAAGGCCAACCGCACATGTCCAGTGGTCCGCTATCCGGCCTGAGTGTCGTCGAACTCGCCGGCATCGGTCCGGCGCCGTACGCCGCCATGCTGCTCGCCGACATGGGCGCCGACGTGGTCCGGGTCGACCGGCCCGACGGGCCCGCCCCCGAGTACCCGCCCAACCCGGTGCTCGACCGGGGTCGCCGGTCGATCGCGCTCGACCTGAAGGCGCCCGAGGGTGTCGAGCTGTTCATGCGCCTGGTCGCCCGGGCCGACGTGCTGGTGGAGAGCTACCGGCCGGGTGTCGCCGAGCGGCTCGGCATCGGTCCGGTGCCGTGTCTCGCGGTGCGGCCCGGGCTGGTCTACGCCCGGATGAGCGGGTGGGGGCAAACGGGGCCCTTGGCCGACGCCGCCGGGCACGACATCAACTACATCAGCCTGACGGGCGCGCTGGCCGCGCTCGGCCGGGCCGGTGGGCCACCGCAGCCGCCGATGAACCTGGTCGGCGACTTCGGTGGCGGCGCGCTCTTCCTGGTCTACGGGATCATGTGCGCCCTGTGGGCCGGCGGCGGCCGGGTGGTCGACGCCAACGTGCACGACGGCACCACCTCGCTGCTCGCGATGGTGCAGGGGTTCCGCGCGGCCGGGCTCTGGTCCGACCGGCGGGGCACCAACCTGATCGACACCGGCTGCCCGTACTACGACGTCTACCGCTGCGCCGACGGCGGGTACGTGGCGGTCGGCGCGATCGAGCGCCGGTTCTTCGTCAACCTGCTGACCGGGCTCGGGCTGGCGGACGACGCCGACCTGGTGGCCGCGCACCGCGACCCGTCGCGGTGGCCGGCGCTCCGTTCCACGCTGACGACCGCATTCGCCGGGGCGACCCGCGACGAGTGGGCGGAGCGGTTCGCCGGCCGCGACGCGTGCGTGACACCGGTGCTGGAGCTGGCCGAGGCCGCGACAGCACCCCAGGCCGCGGCCCGCGACCTCTACGCGCCCGTGGCCGGACACAACGGCGCGGTACAGGTGACACCGACGCCGCGCTTCACCACCGACCCGGGAGTGGACCCGACCGCACCGCCGCTGCCGAGACCGGCGCCGCAGCCGGGGGAGCACACCGCGGAGATCCTCGCCGAGCTGGGCGTGTCCGAGGACGAGACGGTGGACCTGTTCGGCGCCGGTGTCGTGGCTAGCGGCTGAGCTGGTGCAGCCCCTGCAGGGCCAGCACGTAGCCGTGCACGCCGAAGCCGACCACGATGCCGCGGGCCACCGGTGAGACGAACGAGCGGTGCCGGAACTCCTCGCGGGCGTGCACGTTCGAGATGTGCACCTCGATCACCGGCAGGCTGGCGCCCTCGATCGCGTCGTGCAGGGCGATCGAGGTGTGCGTGTAGGCGCCCGCGTTGAGCACCGCGCCGATGCACTCGCCGGCCGCCACCCGGGCGCCCGCCTCCTGCACCCAGTCGACGAGCTGGCCCTCGTGGTTGGACTGGAGGAACTCGAGCTCCAGCCCGAGCTTGCCGGCCTCCTGGCGGCACAGCTCCTCGACGTCGGCGAGCGTGGTGCTGCCGTAGACCTCGGGACGCCGGGTGCCCAGCAGGTTGAGGTTGGGCCCGTTGATCACGTAGACCGAGGTCATCAGCGGCCGCCGGGGTTGTGCCACGAGCGGCCGTCGCGGGCCAGGAGCTGGTCGGCCTCGTCGGGACCCCAGGACGCGGCCTCGTACAACGGGATCCGGCCCTTGCTGTTGGCCCAGTGCTCGATGATCGGATCGACGATCCGCCAGCTCTGCAGCACCTCGTCGGAGCGGATGAACAGCGTCGGGTCGCCGATCAGCGCGTCGAGCAGCAGCCGCTCGTAGGCCTCCGGCGACTCCTCGCGGAACGTCGACTCGTAGGAGAACTCCATGGTCGCCGTGCGCACGCGGAACGAGTGGCCCGGCACCTTCGCGCCGAAGCGCAGCGTGATGCCCTCGTCGGGCTGGATGCGCAGGATCAGCGCGTCGGGCTGCAGCCCGGTCACCTGGGCGGCGCTGATCGGCAGGTGCGGCGGGCGGGTGAACTGGAGGACCACCTCGGTGACGCGGCGTGGCAGTCGCTTGCCGGTGCGCACGTAGAACGGCACGCCGGCCCAGCGCCAGTTGTCGACGTTCAGGCGCATCGCGGCGTACGTCTCGGTGCGGGACAGCGGGTCGACGCCCTGCTCGTCGCGGTAGCCGGGCATGAGGTCGCCGCTCGTGCCGCCGCGCGTGTACTGCCCGCGCACCGCGATCTGGTCGATGTCGCCGTCGGCCGGGTGCCGGATCGACTGGAGCAGCTTGACCTTCTCGTTGCGCAACGCCTCGGGCGCGAACGACGCCGGCGGCTCCATCAGCGCCAGCGCGAGCACCTGGAGCACGTGGTTCTGCACGATGTCGCGCATCGCGCCGGCGTGCTCGTAGAACCCGCCGCGGGTGCCGACGCCCAGCGTCTCGGCCACCGTGATCTGCACCTGGTCGATCCACGTGCGGTTCCAGATGGGCTGGAAGATCGTGTTGGCGAAGCGCAGCGCCATCACGTTCTGCACGGTGTCCTTGCCGAGGTAGTGGTCGATCCGGAAGACCTGGTCCTCCTCGAACCCGGCGTGGATGCGGCGGTCGAGGTCGCGGGCGCTGGCCTCGTCGTGGCCGTACGGCTTCTCGATCACGAGGCGGGCGGAGCCGCCCGGCGCGCCGGGCTGGTTGAGCCCCGCGGCGGCCAGGTTCTCGATGATCGGCACGAACGCCTGCGGCGGCGTGGCCAGGTAGAACAGCCGGTTGCCGGCGGTGCCGGTGTCGCGGTCGAAGCCGTCGAGCAGCTCGCGCAGGTGCGCGTACGTCTGCGGGTCGTCGTAGGCGCCGCTGACGTAGCGCATGGTCTCGACCAGGCCCGGCGCCTCGGCGGCGGGGCCGGCGGGGAAGCGCTGGCGGAACTCGTCGTCGGACAGGTGGCTGCGGGCCACGCCGACCAGCCGGAACTCGTCGGGCAGGCGTTTGTATTGCGCGAGCCTGGCCAGCGCCGGCATCAGCTTGCGCTCGGTCAGGTCGCCGGACGCACCGAAGATCACCACGACGCCGGGCGGGGCCTTGCGGTCGTCGCCGCCGTCCCCGTTGATCCGGATCTCGTTGGCCGGGCCAAGGTCGCCGTTCATGCGTACCCCTCGTGTCGCGCGGTCGTCGGGCATCGCCGCCGTTGGCGCCCCGCAGAACGCTACCGGCCCTCGCGCCCCAATCGGAGCGGCGCGCGCCGATGTGGGACGGACGCCTCTTACGACCGTATCGCTTCCGCCGGAACTCGCCGGAAACGGCGGGTTATCGCCCGGTTTACTCCGGGTCGGAGACGTCGGCGACCGTCGCGCCGAGCGCGCGGACGGCGGTGTCGGCATCGACGGCCACCGCGACACCGTGCTCGCCGGCCCCCAGCGTGATCTCCCGACCGGCCATCCGCTCGTCGGCGACCACCGGCCACGGCACCAGCGACCCGAACGGGGTGATGGTGCCGCGCTCGTAGCCGGTCGCGTCGAACGCGGTCGCCGCGTCGGGCATGGACAGCCGGCTGACCCCGAGCAGCGTGCGCAGCTTGGGCCAGGAGATCACCCGGTCGCCGGGCACCAGCACGAACAGGTAGTCGCCCTCGCCGCGCCGGACCACGATCGTCTTCACGACGTCCGGGATCTCCACGCCACGGGCGGCGGCGGCCTCGGCGAGGCTGCGCACCGGGCCGTGGTTGACGACCCGGTGCGCCACTCCGGCATTTTCGAGCGCTTCGACCGCGCGACCACTCATGTGGCCAAGGTTATGACCTTGCCACCGCGTTGGCGTGGATCGCCTCGTTGAGGAACTGGGCCATTCCCGGCTTCAGCTTCTCGTAGAACGCCGTGAACCGGGGATCCGCGACGTACATGTCGGCCAGCCCCGTGTGGAGCTCGTACGAGCACTCGTAGAACCACTGGCTGATCTGCTGCCGGTGCTCCTCGGCGAGGTCCATCGCCGCCTGGCCCTCGGCCGGCTGCCCGCTGTCCATCACCGCGGCCAACCGGCGGCCCCAGTCCTCGCTCTCGGTGCGGAACCGCAGCCAGTCGTCCTTGCTGTAGCGGCTCGTCCGCCGGTGCGACTCGGCGTACGCGTCCGTGCCACCCCACCGTTCCTCGGCCTCGTCGGCGTAGCGCTCCGGCTCGAAGTCGCCGAACACCTCGAAGCGCTCCTCCGGGGTCAGGTTCACACCCACCTTCTGTGCCTCCATCGCGAACTCGATGGCGGTCGCCATCTCCGTCAGTTTCGTGATCCGCTCCAGTAGCAGCCGGTGCTGGCGGCGGAAGTGCTCCCGCGGGTCGGCCGTGTCCAGCAGCACCGCGATCTCGTCGAGGCCGAAGCCCAGCTCGCGGTAGAACCGGATCTGTTGCAGCCGCTCCAGGTCGGCGTCGGTGTAGACGCGGTAGCCCGCCGAGGTCCGCTCGCCGGGCACCAGCAGCCCGATGTCGTCGTAGTGGTGCAGCGTGCGCACCGTGACACCGGCCAACGCCGCCACCCGACTCACCGCGTAACCCATCCGGGCTCACCCCCTCTCGACTCCCCACGAAACACCCTGCCGTCGCGTGAGGGTCAAGTTTCTCGCCCGGGTCGCCGCGACCCCGGCCAGGCAGAGCAGGCCGCCGCCGAGCGCGAGCGCCGCCGGCACCTCGCCGAGCAGGGCCCAGGCCATGATCACCACCAGCGGGGGTACGAGGTACGTGGTGGCACCGAGCTTGCCGGCGCCGGTGTGGGCCAGCGCGTACGCCCACGTGGTGAACGCCAGCGCGGTCGGCCCGGCCCCCAGGTAGACGAGCCAGCCGATGGTCGCGGGTGTGGTCGCGTCGGCGACGAGCTCGCCGGCGAACGGCAGGCAGGCGACGGCGCCGACCACCGTGGCGAGGAAGGTGACGGCGAGCGGGTCGGAGCCGGCCAGCAGCGGCTTCTGCGCGACCACCCCGACCGCGTAGCCGACCGCGGCGACCAGGCAGAGCACGACGCCCCACGGGTCGGCCCGGGTGTCGCCGGCGGCCGCTACGCCGATCAGGACGGTGCCCGCGAACGCGATGCCCAGCCCGAGCAGCAGCGTGCGCGGGAAGCCCTCCCGGAGGAACAGCCCGGCCAGGACGGCGATCAGCACCGGCCCCAGGTTGACCACCATCGCGGCGGTGCCGGCGTCGACCCGGCGCTCGGCGGCGTTCAGGGCCACGTTGTAGACGCCGAGCCAGGCGACACCGCAGACCAGCAGGCGCGGCCAGGCGCTTCTGGCCGGCCAGCGCGGTCGGCGGACCGCGACCAGCGCACCGAGCAGGACGGCGGCGACCAGCAGCCGGCCGAGCGCGAGCGCGCCGGGCCGCACGTCGGCGCCGAGGTGCCGGATGGCGACGAACGCCGAGGCCCAGAGGAGGACGGTGGTGGAGATGGCGGCAGCGATTTTCACGCCGTCACGCTAGGCGCGGGACCTTTCGGCCCCGGCCGAAACGTAGGCGGCCTCCTCGTACCCGCCGATGATCCGGAAACCGATCCGCGTGTACGCGGCGACGGCGGGTGCGTTGTCGGCCTTGACGTTGAGGGTGACGACGTCGGTCGTCTCGCGCAGCCGGTGGCAGAGCGCGGCGGTGACCCGCTGGGCGAGCCCCTGGCCACGGTGGGCCGGATCGGTGGTGACGTTGCCGATCGCGCTGACCCGGTAGACCGGCGACCAGACGTGCACGCCGGCCACCGCGACGAGCCGGCCCGCGCGGCGCAGGCCGACGTACTGGCCGGTCTCCAGCATCCGGCGGTCGAACCAGTTGCCGGGGTACGCCGCCGCGTAGAGGTCCTCGAGCTCGCCGAGGTCGGCGGGGCCCAACGGCTCGCCCTCCGCGGGACCCACGGGCGCGCCGGCCAGGGCCATCTTGTGGTGCGGGCCGCCGTCGTGCGTCCGGGTGTACGCCGGGGCCAGCGCGACACCGGCGCCGGGGGAGAGGTGGGCGTAGACCGTGCGGGGCAGCAGCGGGACGAGCCGGGTCAGCAGGTCGCGCAGCGGCTCGTCCGCGCCGAACGCGAGCAGGGTCGGCGTCGGCTGCCCGTGGTAGATCAGGGCCACCGTCTCGCCGTGCGCGTACCAGGTCGTGAACGGCCAGAAGAAGTCGTCGAGATCGCCGAGCTGGTACGCGTGCAGAGCAGGGTCCTTGCGGAGCAACGCGGCAAGCTCGGCACGGTCGTGGACACTGCGCAACATGGCCGCGATCGTGTCACAGGACTCGCCCGTGGCCTGCTCACGGTGCTAGTTTCCCGCGCGTGACGTCGGCAGAGGCACCCTCGAGACAGCCGGCGCGGGGCCTGCTCGTGTTCGGCGTGCTGTTCGCGGTCGTCATCGTCGTGGCGGCGGTGGTCGGCGCCGCGGTCGCCCTGCGCGGTGCGGACGCGTCCTCGTCCGGCGGCGAGGTGTCGGCGGGCAAGCTGGCGGTCGGCCACTGCGTCGACGGGCTGCGGGAGAGCGACGACGTCGCCGCGCTGCCGGTGTTGCCGTGCGAGCAGCCGCACGAGGGCGAGGTGTTCGCGATCGTCGAGCTGCCGGCCGGGCCGTACCCGGGTGTCGACAAGCTGGGCCTGCAGGCGCAGCAGGAGTGCCTCGCCCAGTTCGAGGACTACGCGCCGTCGTCGGTCGCCGACGACAAGGTCGAGCTGTTCTACCTGCACCCGACCGAGCTCTCCTGGACGGCCGGCGACCGCGGGGTCACCTGCGTGGCCACCGACCCGACGACCAAGCGCACGGGCTCGCTCAAAGGGTGAGGGCGACCGCCGCCGCGCCGGAGCCGATCAGGGCGACCGCCCAGACGAGGTCGAGGTTGACCCAGGCCCGGCGCAGCACCTCGAGCCCGAGCACCCGGTAGACCAGCAGGCCGATCACGCCGGCCACGGTCACCATCGCGACGGTGTGGACGGTGGTCGCCGCGAGGCCCTGCCAGAGCAGGGCGCTCGGGTCCGACGGCGCGTGCAGGGCGTGGTCCTGGTGCACGCCGGGCGGCGGGTTGGCCACCAGCACCGGCACCAGCATCAGCCCGGCGCCGTGCACCGACGACATCAGGAACGACCACCCGGTGAGCTGCCAGGGCGTCAGGCGCATGCCGGCCCAGGCGAAGTGGCGGCGGGACAGCGCGCGCCACAGTCCGAAGCCGACCATGACGAGGCCGCCGGCGATGGCGACCACCCGGGTCGCCAGCACCGACCGCAGACCCTCGACGAGCGCGGCGACGGCGAACACCGACAGCGCGTGCCCGGCCGCGATCGGCACCAGCGAGCGGAGCACCGCCAGCGCCGACCGTTCCTGCAGCCCGATGGCGACGGCGAACAGCCACCCCATGCCGGGGTTGAGGCCGTGGAACGCGCCGAGCCCGGCGAGGGTAAGGATCTCCAGCCAACTCACGGGAAGCAGTATGAGTCCGAGGAGGCGTCACCGCCCTGCAGTCTTGTCTGGTGAACGCGGCGCCCGCGGAACTCGTCGCCGTGCGGGAAGAAGCGGGGATCGGGGGACAGGCCGCCGTTGTCGAGGTCGACGTCGAGCCGGGCCGCCCAGGCGCCGACACCGTCGGGATAGAACTGGTCGTCCCACGCGCCGTAGAGGGAGTTCGTGATGTAGACCCGGCGGCCGTCGCGGGACACCTCGACCATCTGCGGGCCGCCGGCCAGGGCCAGGTCGGGTGCGGCCGGGTGGGCGGCCCGCGTGACGATGCCGCCGAGCCGCACCTCGCCGGTCAGCCGGGGAGCGAACGGGTCGGACACGTCGTATTGCAGGAGCTTGCCGATGCCCCACGCGGAGACGTAGAGGTAGCGGTCGTCGACCGACAGGTCGATGTCGGTGACCAGCGGCGGCACGGCGCCGAACGGCTGGAGGATCGGCGGCAGGTCGGCCGCGTCCGCCGGCTCGGCGGGAATCTCGATCACCTTGCGGATAGCGAAGTCGCCGGACTCGGCCCGGTGCCAGAGCCAGACCGACGCCGACAGGTCCTCGACGCTGGCCACGACGCCGACGAAGCCGTATTCCTTGGTGGGGTCGTGCGCGGGCCGCAGTTCGAGCGCCATCTGGTGCTGGTCGCCGAGATCCAGCGTCTGCAGGTGGCGGCGCTTGCGCAGGTCGAAGAAGTGGATCGAGTGCCCGTATTTCCGGCCGAGCAGCAACTCGCCGACCAACCCGTCCTCGATCATCGACGGCGTGCCCCACTCGCTGGTCACCACCACGTCGCGGGTCAGGTGCCACCAGAAGTCGTAGCCGAAGTATTGCGGCCCGCGGTCGATCTCCCAGGCGCCGAGCACGTCGAACGAGTCGTGGTCGAGCAGCGCGATGCCGCCGGGCCCGTCCGCGCCGTCGGCGCCGCCCAGGTTGGAGACGTAGATCCCCTCCGGACCACAGTGCACGGTGTGCGGCCGGGAGTAGCCCGCCTTGGCCAGCTCCGCGGGCTCGATGGTACGGACGATCTTCGGCGCCTTCGGGTTGTCCTTGGTGTCGAGCACGTAGATCCGCGACGAGCGCAGCCCCGGCACGATCAGGTAGCGACGCTCGACGTGCGGGTGCGGCGACGACGGGCAGAGCGCGCTGCTGCACGCGTTCCAGCCGAAGTGATGGAGCTCGTCGCCGCGGTGCGGCAGGTCGGTCCAGCCGACCACGCGGCCGTAGCTGTCGGAGGTCTCGTCGACGTCGAGCACGGCGATCGCGTCGGGCTGCTCGGCGGCCCGGTCGAACGCGGCGACGTAGGCCAGCTTCTCGGCGGGCGCGGACACCGCCTGGCGCGGGGAGGGATAGAAGGTCGGGTCCGGCTTCCACAACGGCATCGCGGCACTCCTTTGCCTGATTCCGACGGTAACCTACAATACCTATAGGATTTAAGGGGCGGCGGTGGCGCATGGAAACCCTGATCATCGGTGGTGGCCCCGCCGGGGCACTGGCCGCGTTGGCCGTCGCTCGACACAGTGGACGCGCGGTGACCGTCGTCGACCCGGCTCCTAAAGTGGGACCGGGCTCAGCGTATGCCACCCGCGAGCCGCGGCATCTGCTCAATTCACGGGCCGGGACGATGTCGGTCGATCCGGACGACCCGGGCGACTTCGCCGCGTGGGCCCGATGTCGCCCGGACGAGTTCCTGCCCCGCGGGATCTACGGCGCTTATCTCGCCGAGCGGATCGGCGCGGTGCCGCACCTCGCGCGGCGCGCGCTGCGGGTCCGGGCCGCTCCGGGCGGCTGGGCGGTCGAGCTCAGCGACGGCACGACCGTGTCGGCTTCCGACGTCGTCCTGGCGGTCGGTCCGCCGCCACCGGTCTTCCCGGCCGCGGCGTCGGTCGCGGTCCGGCGGGCGCCCGGGTACGTCGCGGTGCCCTGGTCGCCGGGCGCGCTGGACGGCCTCGCGGCGACCGACCGGGTGCTGCTGCTCGGCACCGGCCTGACCGCCGTCGACGCGGTGCTGACGCTGCTCGCCCGCGGTCACCGGGGCCAGATCGTCGCCGTCTCCCGGCACGGCCTGCTGCCCAAGGCGCACACCGAACTGCCGGCACGGCCCGCCCGCGTCGACGTGGGCGGGCTGCGCGAGCTGCTGCGGGCGCTGCGGGGCAGCCCGGACTGGCGGGCCAGTGTGGACGCGCTGCGACCGCAGGTCGACCAGGTCTGGTCCGGGCTCAGCCTCGATGAGCAACAGCGGTTCCTGCGCCACCTGGCACGCTACTGGGAGGTGCACCGGCATCGCTGCGCGCCGGAGGTGGCGGCCGCAGTTGAGGGAGCCCGCACGGACGGCGCCTTGGAGGTGCTCGCGGCCCGGGTGACGTCGATCCGCACCGCGCCGCGCGGTTTCGCGGTGACCATGCCGGGGCCGCGGACCTTCGACGCGGTCGTCAACTGCACCGGGCCCGGTCACCCGGCGGGCATCCCGCTGGTGCGCTCGCTGGTCGCCGACGGGCTGGCCCGCGCGGACCCGCTCGCGCTGGGCATCGACGTCGACGACACCGGCCGCCCGATCGGCCGGGACGGCCGGCCGACCGAGGGCCTGCACGTGCTCGGCAGCCTGCGCCGCGGCCGCTGGTGGGAGACCACGGCGATTCCCGAGATCCGCGCACAGGCGTACGCCGTCGCATCGAGGCATCTAAAGATCTCTGTATAGTGCGAGCACTTTGCCGTACGGAGAAAGGGTTCAGATGAGATTGCTCCATCGCCGGGCGTTGGTCGCGGGTGCGAGTGTGGTCGCGCTGCTGGCGGCCGGCCTGATGGCTCCCGCTCCGGCGCACGCGTCGGCCGCGCAGGGTGTCATCTCGGGCTCGGGTGCGGTGACCGACGACTTCGCCGACGAGGCGACGTTGAGCCGCACCGGCCCGTTCCGGAACAGCACTGCGGTCGCGCTGTGGCAGACCGTCCTCACGGCCGAGGGGTTCCTCGAGCAGAGCGACATCGACTGCCAGTTCGGTCCGGCGACCGAGGCGGCGACCAAGAGCTTCCAGCGCCGGTACGGGCTGTCGGCGGACGGCATCGTCGGGCCGAACACGTGGGCGAAGGCCGACAACTACCTGGTCAACGACGGCCAGACCCCGGGCTTCCTGCGCGTCGGCTACAACTCGCCCAACCAGGTCCAGGTGCTCGGCTTCCGCCGCCTGGGCAACGGCTACTACGAAACCTTCCTGGACGGCGGCGGCCTGGTCTGGGCGGTCGCGTACAACACCCAGGCATCCCCGTACTGCTGAGGGATTGCCCGCGCGGATAGCAGGCCGAGCGGAAGGTCGACTGGGCGTGGGTGGGCGCCGGCCTCGTGCTGGTGCTCGCCCTCGCCTGGCTCACCCGAGTACCCCGTCTACGCGATCGTGATCGGCCTGCTCGGCAACGCGGTGCTGACCGCGACCGGTGTCCGCGACCGGCACGCTGGCCGGCGAGGACGCGCTGAAGATCGCCACGATCGTGAAGGTCACCCAGAACGCGCTGATCGGCATCGTGGCGGTCGCGCTGACGGCGTGGTTCGCGTTCAAGGTGGAGCGCACGGCCGACTCCGCGCGGCCCGGGGCGGGTGAGCTCTGGCGGCGGTTCCCGAAGTTCGTGCTCGGCTTCGTCGCCGCGTCGGTGCTCGGCACCTGGTTCGCCAACTCGGTCAGCGCGGCGGACAACAGCGCGGCCCAGGCTGTCGCGACCAACTTCCGCACCTGGTTCCTGATCCTGGCGTTCGTCAGCATCGGCCTGGAGTTCCGGCTCACCGCGCTGCGCGAGGCGGGCTGGCGGCCGATCGCGGTGTTCGCCAGCGCGACCGTGGTCAACATCGGCCTCGCCCTCGCCCTGGCCGCGCTGCTGTTCGCCGACTTCACCGTCTGACCGGTCAGTCGTTCGTGATGCTCGCCGGCCAGGTGCTGATGCGCTCCACCCGGTCGGTCACCGTGAGGGCGGCGAGCACCGCGTCGGCATCGGCCACCTCGTAACCCTGGTAGGCCTTGCCGATCCGGACGCTGACCTCCAGGTGCGGCACGCCGCGCAACGCCACCTCGTCGTGCCCGGGATAGAGGAACGCGGGTCGCCCACCGACCGTGTGGTTTCCGCTGTCGTCGGTGCGGCCGCGCGAGTACTGCGCCTGCACCTCCATCCGCGCGCCGTCGGTGCCGCGCAGGATGACACCGCCCTGCGCGTAGGTGCCATCGACGAACCCGACGTAGGCGGTCACCGGCGTGCTGCCCGCCGGCCGGCTGCCGAGCTGGAACGGCAGCACGACCCGCTGCGCGCGATCCAGGTCGACGGCGGCCAGGGCCCTCGTCGCGCGGGCGTCGTCGGCGCCCTGGACGCGCAGCCAGAGCCCGGGCACCGGCTGGGACCGCAGGACGACGCCGACGCCGTCGGCCCGCTGTGCGCCCTCGACGGCGGCCCGCTCGCGCCCGATGGTGACGGAGACCAGGCCGCCGTCGACCTCGGCCTCGAGCTGCTCGTAGCCCTCCGTGCTGGTCCAGGTGTGGAAGCGGGCGGCGGCCTCGATCGCGGGTGCGGCGAAGTGCACGACGCGCGGATCGGTGCCGACCGAGGCCGGATCGGCCGCGGCGCCGGGCGCGCCCGCGGCGGGCAGGACGACGGCACCGCCGCCGCGCTCCAGCAGCGCGACCGTGGCGCCGGCGCCGACCACCAGCGCGAGTGCCGCCGCGCCCCAGACCAGAGCACGGTGCCGGCGTCGCTTGACCCGGCCGCGGGCGAGCGCTCCGGAGACCAGGCTGACGCGGTCGACCTCACCGGCCGCCTGCCGGTCGAGGGTGGTCCTGATCAGCTCGTCCAGCTCAGACATCGGCCCTCACTTCGGCGGTGTCACCCACGAGGGCGGCCCGCAGTGTCTGGGTGGCGCGCAGCGCGTGGGTGCGCACCGTCGACGCCGAGCAGCCCAGGATCGTCGCGATGGTCGCGTCGTCGAGGTCCTCGTAGTAACGCAGCGCCAGCACCGCGCGTTGCTGGCGGGGGAGCTCCCGCAGCAGCCGCCACAGGGTGTCCCATTCGGCGACCGCGGTGCCGACGTCGTGGACCGCTCCGCGCCGGTCGACGGCGTCGGCGATCGTCTCGTGCGGGGTCGGCCGCTCGTGGTTCGCGCTCCTGCGCCACCACGAGGCGTTCGCGTTGACCAGCATGCGCCGCAGGTAGACCTCGGGCCGTTCCATCCGGCTGATCGACCGCCACCGCACGAACGCCTGGCCCAACACCTCCTGCACCAGGTCGTCGGCCCGGTCGCGGTCGCCCGTCAGCAGCCGGGCGAGCCGCACAAGCGCGGGACCCCGCACACCGACGTACTCCTCGAACGTCATCCACAACCTCCTGACCGGACAGACGCTCTCAGCGGCGCCCCGCGTCCACAAGCGGTCAGGCGACTTCTACACGCGTTTCGCCGTGGCCGGCGGGAGCAGGTCGGCGAGGGTGGTCCGCTCGACGATGTCGGCGATCCGGTCGTGCACCGCCAGCCAGACCTCGCGCAGCCCGGCGGCGGTCGGGGGATAGGCCGCGCTCTCGGTCGGCAGCCCGCGCACGGTGGTCAGGGCGCCGTTCACCGCCCGCACCACGTCGCCGATCGTGATCTCGGCGGCGGGGCGGGTCAGCGTGTAGCCGCCCTCGCCGCCGCGCTGGCCGTGCAGCAGCCCGGCCCGGCGCAGGTCGCCGAGGATCCCCTGCAGGAACGCCGGCGGCATCTGCTGCGACCGGGCCAGCGCCGCCGCGGTGACCCGGCCGGGCGCGTCCGCGACCGCGAGCATCGCCCGCAGCGCGTAGTCGGTGCGTGCCGAGACCTGCATCCCGGCTCAGCCCCGGTCCAGCAGGCCCCAGCGCCGGCGGATCGCCCGGTCGGCCTTGGTGAACAGCAGGTCGACGAGGAGGCCGAGCACGAGGATCACGATCATCACGCTGATCACCCGCGGGGCGTCGGACAGCTCGCGCGCGTAGGTGAGCTGCACGCCGATCGAGGTCGACTTGGCGATGACCACGAGCAGCTCGCCGGCCATCAGGCTGCGCCAGGCGAACGCCCAGCCCTGCTTGAGCCCGGCCACGATCGCCGGCAGCGCGGCCGGCGCGATCACGTAGCGGTAGAGGTTGAGCCCCCGGGCGCCCAGGTTGCGGCCGGCGCGCAGCAGCAGCGGCGGCACGTAGTCCACACCGTGGATCACGCCGTTGGCGATCGACGGCGCGGCGCCGAGCACGACGACGAAGAAGATCGCCTGCTCGCTGAGCTGGAAGAGCAGGATGGCCAGCGGGAACCAGGCGATCGACGGCATGGTCTGCAGCGCGGTGATCATCGAGCCGAGCGCGGCCCGGAGCACCTTGACCCGGGCCACCGCGAGGCCGAGCAGCAGGCCGACCGCGACCGCCGCGCCGAAGCCGATCGCTGCCCGCTGGCCGGTGGTCAGCAGGCCGTCCCACAGGGCACCGCTGGTCGCGTACGCCCGCAGGTCCTTCGCGACGGTGACCGGGCCGGGCAGTGCGTACTCCGGCTTCCAGCCGCTCCAGACCACGACCTGCCAGGCGAGCAGGGCCAGCGCCAGCGCGGTGAGCTTGGGCCAGGTCGCCGCCCAGATCCGGGACCCGCGGCCGGGCACCTTCTGCTGGCTGGCGATCTCCAGGGCGTCGAGGCCGGAGATCGTGTCCGCGGCGAGTTGGTCAGTGGCCATGGCGTCCCACCTCCGCGCGGAGCCGGTCGGTGACGTCGGCGGCCACCGCGGCCACCTCGGGGGAGTCGATCCGGCGCGGGCGGCTCACGTCGACCCGCGTCTCGTAGATCACCCGGCCGGGCCGGCTGGAGAGCAGCACGATACGGTCGGCGAGCCGGGCCGCCTCGCGTACGTTGTGCGTCACGAACAGCACGGTCAACGGGGTTCCGGCGGCGTTGCGGCCGGTCCACAGCCGTTCGAGCTCGTCGTGCAGGCTGTCGCGGGTCATCGCGTCCAGCGCGCCGAACGGCTCGTCCATCAGCAGCACCGGCGTGTCGAGCGCGAGCGTGCGGGCCAGCGCCACCCGCTGCCGCATGCCGCCCGAGAGCTCGTGCGGCCGGCGCCGGGCGAAGTCGCCCAGGTGCACGGTGTCGAGCAGCTCGGCGACCCGGGCCTTGCGGTCGGCGGCGGGCAGCCCGCGCAGCTTGAGCGGCACCTCGACGTTGGCGCCGACGGTCAGCCAGGGGAACAGCGCCGGTTCCTGGAACATCAGGCCGGGCCGCGCGTCGTCGCCGACCTGGATCCCGCCGCCGCTGACGGTGTCCAGCCCCGCGACCAGGTTGAGCAGGGTGCTCTTGCCGCACCCGGAGGCGCCGACGAGACAGACGAACTCGCCGGGCGCGACGTCGAGGGAAACCCGGTCCAGCGCGACGACGGCGTCCGCGCCCCGTCCGTACACCTTGGTCACGGCCGAGAGCGCGACCGCGGCGGACGCGCTCCCGGGGGTGGTGGTCGTGGTGCTCACGGGAGCGGGACCTCGGTCTCGCCCTGCTCCTTGAGCGCCTTGTTGAGGAAGCTCAGGTCGTACAGCCCGTTCAGGTCGACCGGCTGGGTGAGACCGACGGCCACCGCGTGGTCGAGGCCGGTCTTGAGTGACGACGCGATCGGGTCGTCCAGGAACTGCAGCGTCGGCCAGGCCTGCTTGATCAGCTTGAGGTCGAGCGGCTTGCCGGTGATCTTGCCGATGTGGTCGGAGATGGCCTGCTGCGCCTGGTTCGGCTGCTTGTTGACGAAGTCGTTGGCGGCCACCTGACCGTTCACCAGGTTCTGCACGACGTCGGGGTGGGCCTTCAGGAACTTCGTGCTGACGATCAGGTTGGTGATGACGAACTTGCCGCCCGGCCACAGGTCGCGCTCGTCGACCAGCACCTTGCCGCCGGCGTTGACGAGCTGCGAGACGAACGGCTCCGGCACCCAGGCGCCGTCGATCGCGCCGCTGCGGAACGTCTCGAGCGTCTGTGAGTTGGCCTGCGGCACGATGCTGACGTCGCCGCCGCCCTCCTTGGTCGTGGTCAGGCCCTTCTCCTTGAGCCAGTAGCGGATCGCCACGTCCTGGGTGTTGCCGAGCTGCGGCGTCGCGATCTTCTTGCCGCGCAGGCCCTCGACCGAGGTGATGTCGGGCTTGACCACCAGCGCGACGCCGCCGGACGCGGCGCCGGAGACCACCCGGACCGCCTCGCCCTCCGACTTCGAGTGCGCGTTGACGGTCGGGTTCGGACCGATGTACGTGGCGTCGAGCGCGCCGGAGAAGACGGCCTCGATCGCCTCGGGGCCGGCGTTGAAGGTCTTGGGCTCCAGCGTCACGTTCGGGCCGAGCTTCTCGGCGAAGATGCCCTTCTCGACACCGACGATCGCCGGTGCGTGGGTGATGTTCGGGAAGTAGCCGAGCCGCAGCGTCACCGGCTTGCCGGCGGCGCTGCCGCCGCTCTCGTCGTCGCCACCGCACGCGGCGGCGGTCCCGAGCGTCGCGGCGGCCACGATCGCGACGGTGGCCAGGTTGCCGATCCTGCGCAGGGGGAGACTTCTCATCGCCCGTCCAATCCATAGCTTTCCTACTTGATTGATAGGAAGAGTGGGTTAGGCGGGTCGGCCGCGTCAAGGTGATGTCCACCATCTGGGAGACGGGGATCGACGGCGGAGAGTTACTTGCCGGTGGACATTATTTGGGCTTAGCCGGTCCTTAAGTTTTCCTGTGCCGGTTGATTAGGGCCGCTGCCAGGCATGTTGTCCGGCCGGGCACGGTGGGTGACTCCGGCAGACATCGAAGCAGCGTGCTGCGCTGACCGCGGGGTCCGGCGGCGTCGGGGCCGCCTTAAGTCACCGGTCCGTGGGCCGCGAAACAGCCCTTGAGCAGGCCATCCGGGTGCCTTAGCTTCCGTGACGACCCTTCGACACCCAACCGCCGCCGCGGACGACCGTGGCGCACTCGCGAGAAGCGGGAACCGCACATGGCCAACCGGAACACGCCGCCTGACCGGCCGGGCGACGACGGCCGTTGGGACGGCCGGCCGCTCCCCACCACGGACCGGTACCGGTCGCGGCCCGCCATCACGCAGCAGCGTGGCCCGCGCTGGGTGGGGCCGGACGGCGGTGTCGACATCGACTCGGTCGCCGGTCTGCCGGAGATCTACGAGGACGACGAGGACGACGATTCCGGTCCCGACAAGGGCCGGCGGCGGGCGCTGCTCGCCCTCGGCGGCGCCGTCGCGCTGGCCGGTGGCGGTGCCGCGCTGAGCTTCACGTCGCAGGGCCGGGACCTGCTGAACAAGGTGCTCGGCGACGGTGGCGTGGACACCACGGCCGAGCAGCTCAACAACGCGATCTCGAACTCGCCGGCCCAGCAGCAGCCGAGCCAGGTGCGCACCTACACCGAGCAGAACGAGTCCTACATGGGCTCGCGGGCCGGCAACGAGCTCCGCAAGAACGCTCCGGCGACCGGGCGCGCGTACTCCTCGCCGAGCCAGGCCGCGGCCAACACGAAGGTGACCGTCAAGACGGTGCTGGCCAAGGACCCGATCCGGCACCTGGCCAGCCGGGCGACGTTCGGGCCCACGCCCAAGGTGCTGAGCGACATCCGGCGGCTCGGCATCGACGGGTGGCTCCGGGCCCAGCTCGCGCCCGAGAAGATCGCGCCGACCCCGGGCGAGCTCAAGCTCGCCGACCTGAGCACGCTGACCATGTCGATCCCGCAGCTCCGGGCCAACCGGGAGGCGCTCAACCAGAAGGGCAGCCAGGCCGACCAGGAGGTCGTCGACGCCGCGGTGGGTCGGATGATCTTCTCGGAGCGGCAGCTCTTCGAGGTGATGGTCGACTTCTGGAACGACTTCCTGCACGTCGGGCCGTTCTTCGACGGGTCCGACATGGTGCGCTCGAGCTTCGACCGGGACGTGATCCGCAAGCACGCGCTCGGCAACTACCCGGAGATGCTGGTCGCCGCCAACCGCCACCCGGCGCTGCTGATCTATCTCAACCAGAACCAGTCCACGAAGGACAACGTCAACGAGAACCTGGCCCGGGAGAACCTGGAGCTGTACTCGGTCGGCGTCGACGGCGGCTACACGGAGAAGGACGTCAAGCAGGCCGCGCTGCTGCAGACCGGCCGCGGCGTCCGCGAGGACCAGTACGTGTACCAGCCCGAGCGGCACCACGTCGGGCCGGTCAAGATCATGGGCTTCAGCCACCCGAACGCGACCGCCGAGGGCGGCGAGGCGGCCAGCGACCAGTACTTCCGCTTCCTCGGCCTGCACCCGTCGACCGCGCGCTACGTCGCCATGAACCTGGCCACCCGGTTCGTCTCCGACGCGCCGCCGAAGTCGCTGGTCGACCGGCTGGCCAAGACCTACCTGGCGCACAGCGGCGCGATCAAGCCCGTGCTGATGACCATGTTCAGCTCGTCGGAGTTCTGGGCCGCGGTCGGCCAAAAGGTGCGCCGGCCGATGGAGTACCTGGTGGCCACGTACCGGACGCTGGGTGTCTCGCCCGTCCCGAGCCCGGGCTTCCAGCAGGGCAACAAGAACCGCACCCCGTTCGCGGAGGGGCTGCGGCAGATCCGCAACAAGATGGACGAGCTCGGCCAGTTCCCGACCGGCCAGGCGACGCCCAACGGCTATCCCGATGTCTTCGTCGCCTGGACCTCGGCCGGCACGATGATCAACGGCTGGAACGAGGCGCTGGACATCGTCAACGGCAACCGCCGGATGTTCTCGTACCTGAAGCCGGAGCGGTTCGCCGGCGCCACCCCGCCGGACACCGCCGGCGCCTACGTCGACGCGCTGTCCAAGCGACTGGTGCACCAGAAGCTCAGCGCCAAGGAGAAGGCGGCGATCCTCGGCATCGCCGGCGTCACCGCCACCACCAAGGTCGACGCGTCGTTCAACGGCGCGCTGACGTCCGTCGTGCGGGCGCTGCTCGCATCCCCGCAGCACCACCTCCGGTGATTCCCTTGGAGAGCAGCGTGTCCACTTTCCCCATCCACCCCGACTGCCCCGACCTGGCGCGGCTCGCGGACAACCGGTTCGACGCCGCGCTGCGCGCCGAGGCGATGGCCGTCGACGCCGAGTCCGCGGCCGAGCGCACGCGGCTGCAGGACCTCAACGAGCTCGAGGAGGCCCAGCAGGACGGCCGCGGGGTGACCCGGCGGACGTTCGTGACGGGCGCGGCGGCGACCGCCACGGCGCTCGCGACGACCCAGTTCATCTCGACCCGGGCGTCGTTCGCGGCGACCAAGACCGGCACGCTGATCCACGTCTTCCTCTACGGCGGGCTCGACGGCCTGGCGATGATCGCGCCGGCCGACGACCCGGTGCTGGCCAAGGTCCGCCCGGACCAGCTCATCGCTGAGCGGGGCGGCATCGCGCTGCAGCGCGGTTTCCGGCTCAGCGGCTCGTTCGCGCCGCTGAAGAAATACCTGGACGCCGGCCAGCTCGGCTTCGTGCCGGCGGTGACCGACCCCCGCCTGTCGCTGAGCCACTTCCAGGCCGCCGACGCCTGCAACCTCGGCGGCCTGCCGGGGGAGACCGGCGGCCGCGGTTGGCTGGACAGCCTGGTCGACGCGCTCGGCCCCGGCACCGCGTTCCGCAGCGTCGGCATCGGCAGCACGCTGCCGCGCTCGCTCGTCGGCAACAACGGCGCGATCGCGATGAACAGCGTCGGGTCCTTCAACCTCAACGGCGACCAGCGGTTCAAGGACGCCACCGCCAAGGCGATCAAGACGCTGTTCACCGGCATCAACCACCCGGTGCAGGAGTCGGTGCAGGAGGGCCTCGCGGCGCTGTCCCTGGCGCAGAAGCTGGCCGCGGACGGCTACGAGCCGCGGGCGGGCGTGGAATACCAGGGCATCGGCAACGCCTTCCGGCAGCTCGCCCAGCTCATCAAGGGCGGCGCCAACGTCCGCGTGGCCACCATCGGCATGGGTGGCTGGGACACCCACGAGAACCAGGGCACCCAGGGCGGCTACGTCTTCAACCACATGGGCGAGCTGGCCAGCGCGATGGCCGCGTTCTTCGACGACCTGGGCCCGGCGGCGGCCGACGTGACCGTGATGGTGTCCAGCGAGTTCGGCCGCCGGGTCAGCCAGAACGGCAGCGGCACCGACCACGGGCACGGCGGCGTGATCTGCGTGCTGTCCGGCAAGAAGCTGGCCGGCAACCTGCTCGGCCGGTGGGACGGTCTGGAGAAGCTGGACGGAGGCAACGTTCCGGAGTACAACAACATGTTCAACGTCTACGGTGCCGTCGCGCAGGGCCGCTTCGGTCTGACCAACGCCGAGGTGGACAAGATCTTCCCCCGACAGAAGTACGCCCCGGTGAAGCTCTTTGCGTGACTACCCTTCGGGCGCCGTAGTAGCGGGCCGCCGTCGGACCGGGGACCCCCCGCCCCGGTCCGACGGTCGTCCCGCGACCGTGCCCGACAACGTTCCCGCGCGGCGTGGTGCCACCGGCCGCCGCGTGCTGGTGCTGTTCTTCTGGGCGGGCCTCGTGCTCGCCGTTTTGCCGTGGTGGCTGGACACCCCGGCCGGCTCGCTGTCGGACACCGGCGCCGTGACGCTGGCCGCCGGCCGGATCGTCGGCCTGGTGGCCGGCTACGTGATGCTCGTCCAGGTGCTGCTGATGAGCCGGCTGCGCCTGCTCGACCGGCTGGCCGGCGAGGAGCTGATGACCCGCTGGCACCGGGACATCGGCGGTGCGCTGATCGTCGCGGTGCTCGCCCACATGGCCCTGATCCTGGTCGGCTACGGCGCGCTCGACGGGTTCAACCCGCTGGTCGAGGCCCGGGTGCTGATCACGGACGTGCCGGACATGCTGACCGCGTTCCTGTCCGCCGCCATCCTCACCGCCGTCGGGCTGTTCTCCATCCGGGCTGTCCGCAACGCCATGCCGTACGAGCTGTGGCGCTGGCTGCACATGTCCACGTACCTGGTGCTCTACCTGTCCTTCGGGCACCAGTTCTCGCTGGGCAACCAGCTTTTCAAGCCCGGCCTTGTACGCACCGGCTGGCTGGCCGCGTACGTCGGTGTCGTGGTCGTCCTCGCGTACGGCCGGGTGATCGCGCCCTTGTTCTTCAACCTGCGGTACGGCCTGCGGGTGGCCGACGTGGTGCCCGAAGGACCCGACACCGTCTCCATCTACCTGACCGGCCGCCGGCTCGACCGCCTCAAGCTCCTGGGTGGACAGTGGTTCCGCTTCCGGTTCATGGCGCGCGGGCTCTGGTGGCAGTCGCACCCGTTCTCCGTCTCCGCAGCCAAGAACGGCCGGTGGCTGCGGCTGACCGTCAAGGTGGTCGGCGCCTACACGCGCGAGCTGCGCGAGCTGAGCTCCGGCGCCCGGGTCTGGGCGATCGGCCCGCGCGGCTCGTTCACCGCCGCGCAGCGCACCGCGCACCGCTCGCTGCTGATCGCCGGCGGCATCGGCATCACCCCGATCCGGGCGATGCTGGAGGAGCTGCCGCCGGGTGCGACGCTGATCTACCGGGCCAGCACGCCGGCCGACGTGGTGCTGCAGCGGGAGATCGACTGGCTGGCCCGGGCCCGCGACGTCGACGTCTGGTACGTGATCGGCTCCCGCAAGGACCCCGGCCCGCGCCAGGTGATGAGCCCGACCGGCCTGCGCCGGCTGGTGCCCGACCTGGCTGCCCGGGACGTCTGGTTGTGCGGACCGCCGGGCTTCGTCGAGTCGGCGCACAAGGTCGTGCGGCGGTCCGGCGTGCCGCGCAAGAAGATCCACCTCGCCGCCTTCGAACTCTAGGAGCTACTCGTGCGCCGTGCCGTGCTGGCGGTCGCCGGTCTTGCCGCCGGCACCTCCCTGCTGGTCGTGGTCAAGGGCGGTGGCGGTGCCGCGCCCGACACGGTGGCGGCGGCCAACGCCGGGCCGACGCCGTCGTCGACCGCCGACCCGGATGCCTCGCCCGACCCGTCCGCGCCGGCCAGCAAGGCGCCGGACGCCAAGAAGACCACCGCCAAGCCGAAGTCGGGCAAGAACACCAACACGGCCGCCGCGCCGCCTCCGGTGGCGCCGAAGTCCAACAAAGTGGTCGGGCCGCGGGTGGAGAACCCGTACGGCGCCGTCCAGGTCGTCCTCGAGCTCGACGGCAACCGGATCGTCAACGTGCGCACGCTGGAGATGCCCGACGCGGAGGCGCGCTCCGACCAGCTCAGCGCGCAGGTCGAGCAGCAGCTGGGCGACGAGGCGGTGCGGGAGCAGGGCGCCGACCTCGACACGGTGTCGGGTGCGACGGAGACCAGCGAGGCCTACATGGAGTCGCTGCGGAAGGCCATCGACCGGATGAAGAAGGGCGAGCGTGACTGAGTTCCGCGTCCGGGAGTGCATGGGCACGGTGATCAGCGTCGAGCTCGCGTCCGGCGGTTCGCCCGCGCTGCTCGACGAGGTGTTCGCCTGGTTCGACGAGGTCGACGCGCGGTTCAGCACGTTCAAGCCCGACAGCGAGGTGTGCCGGTTCGACCGGGGCGAGCTCGCGCTGCCGGACGCCTCCGCCGACCTGCGCACGGTGCTCGACCGCTGCGCCGACCTGTGGCGGGAGACGGACGGCTACTTCGACGGGTACGCCGGCGGCCGGCTGGACCCCTCGGGCTTCGTGAAGGGCTGGTCCGTGCAGGTCGCGTCGGACCGGTTGCTCGCCGCGGGCGCGGTCGACCACTGTGTCAACGCCGGTGGTGACGTGCGGGTGCGCGGCCAGTCGCCGGCCGGGCGGCCGTGGCGGGTCGGCATCCGGCATCCGTGGAACGCCTCCGCGTCGTGCCACGTGGTCTCCGGGACGGACCTGGCCATCGCCACGTCCGGCGTCTACGAGCGGGGCCACCACGTCGTCGACCCGCACACCGGACGCCCGGCGGTCGGCCTGCGATCGGTCACTGTGGTCGGTCCGGACCTGGGCACCGCCGACGCGTACGCCACCGCCGCGCTCGCGATGGGCCCGGCCGGGGTGCGCTGGCTGGGCGGGATCGCCGGTTATGCCTGTGTTGTCGTCACCGACGAGGGACGCAAGCTCAGTTCTTCCGCCCTATCGTCGGTAGGTTAAGACGACTACCATGGTAACTCGTGTACGGTCAGCGCCTGATTGGACGGTGGGTGCCCGCGGGTCGTGACCCGTTCGGGCGGGATCCGCTCGGCCGCGACCCGGACGGCCGTGTGCCGGCCCACCGTTGCCATCGACTTCCGCCGTTCAGGGGGTCGACCTCGGCGGACACCACCGTTACCTTGTCACCTAGCATGTACGCCCCTCCCCGCCGCGCCCCCATGTGGGCCGCCACCTGCATCAACGACCGGTCGGCAGACCGGACGTGCGGGTTCGCGCGTCCTGTTGACGGGATCATCGCCGGTCTCGCCGACGGGATCCGCGATTCGCGGATCCCGGGAACTCCGTCAAGCCGCGCGGCGCGCGGTCGACAGTTGGCGGGGCAGGTGTGGCATCGGGCCGAGTCGCGTGAACAACGAGTCCACGATCATCCGCTGCACGGCGTACGAGTCGGGCAGGCTCCAGGCGACCTCTTCGGGAGCGATCACCCAGCGCACGGCGCCCTCGGGCAGCCGGGTCGGCGGGGCGGGGATCCACGAGCCGTGGCCGTGTCGCACGACGTCGAGCGAGGTCTCGAGCTCCGGCCGCAGCGGGTCACCCGGACGCACCAGGAACATCCAGCGGCCGAGTGGGGTGGCGGCGACGGGCCCGCGCACCTGGAGGCGCCCGGGGCCGAGCACGCCGGCGTGCAGCCGGGCCGCGGCCAGCACCCGGCCGCCCAGCGTGTTGGGCACCTCGAGCACGTCGAAGGCCCGGCCGGTGGCCAGCAGCACCGCGTGGGCCCGCTGGCTCCACCACTGCTCCACCTTGGACGGATCGGCGCTGGCCCGGCGCTCCCAGCCCTCGACCGCCGGGTGGCAGCTCGACGTCGGGCAGCCCGGCCGCTCGCACGCGAACCGGCCGCCGTCGAGCCACGCGCCGGGCACCACGTCCCAGTGATGATCGGCGTATCGCACGGCCGATCGGCGCAGTGCGACTCGGGCGAATGGTGGTCGGATATTCCACCGCATGGTCAGAAACTCCCTACGTGTGGGGTCGGTTCGCCTTAGCAGGCGACCGGCGCCGTATCTCGGATCAACACGCGGTCGTTGCGTTTGACAGATAGCTGAATGCAACTTGCAATCGAAAACTACGAGTGCAGCTGTGACGGGGAACGCACTCGATGTGCGATCGGCACAAACGGGTGATATCCGCATCACCGCCCAGCAAGCCCCGAATCAGACAGCCCCTGAACGAGCGAGGGGGGAGGACGGACATGGATGAGCTTCCCATCGGCCGCCGCGTCGCTTATTGGCGCGCACGCCGCCGCATGTCACAGCAGGTTTTCGCCGACCGGCTGGGCAAGTCGAAGAGCTGGGTCGACAAGGTCGAGCGAGGTGTCCGCCGGCTAGACAAGTTCTCGGTGGTCTACGAGATCGCCGACGTCCTGCAGCTGGACGTGCAGCTCCTGCTGGGCAAGGACCCGGAGCGGCGGCCCGACGCGATCAACTGCATCGACCAGGTCGAGGTCGAGGAGATCCGCGCGGCGCTCGAGCGCTACGACTCGATCAGCGCGTTCTTCGACACGACGCCCAACCCGCAGCCGCTGACCGAGATGAAGAAGGCGGTCAGCCACGCCTGGCTGACCTTCCAGCACGCGAAGTACGGCGTGCTCGCCCGGGCCCTGCCCAAGTTGCTGCGCGACGCCCAGGCGGCCGACACGGCCTACGCGGGCAGCGACACCGCGCACGACGCGGCGAACCTGCTCGGGCAGGTCTACCAGATCGCCTCGTCGTCCCTGCGCAAGCTGGGGGAGCACGAGCTGGCTTGGCTCGCCGCCGACCGCTCGATCGCGGTGTCCCAACGCGCCGGCGACCCGTTGCTCGCCGGGATCGCCACCGTGCGGGTGGGCAACGCGCTGCTCGCGCTCGGCCGCGCCCGCCCGGCCCTCGAGGTCAACGTCAACATCGCCAACCGGCTCGCGCCCGGTGGCGGCAACGAGAGCACCCCGGCCCGGCTCTCGGTGTACGGCATGCTGCTGCTCCAGGGCGCCATGGCGTCCGCCCGGATCGGCGACGGTGCCACCGTGCGCGACCTGCTCAACGGGGCCGAGGAGGCCGCCGCCGAGGTCGGCGCCGACCACAACCACTACTGGACCTGCTTCGGCCCGACCAACGTCAAGCTGCACCGGGCGGCCGCCGCCGTAGAGCTCGGCGAGGGCCGCGCAGCGGTCGAGGTCCACGAGAACATCGACCCGGCGGGGTTCAACAGCCTGCTGCCCGAGCGCCGGGCCCACCACATGCTCGACATCGCCCGGGGCTTCGCACAGATGGGTGACGTCGAGAAGGCCAGCGAGATGCTGCTCGAAGGCGACCGGCTCGCCCCGTCGGAGATCCGCTGCCGCCCGATCGCCCACGAGGTCATGTCCGACGTCCTGCGCCGCACCCGGGGCACGCCACCGCCGGCGGTCGCCGAACTGGCGGAGCATATGGGCGTCGGAGTTTAGTGGTGGTATGAGAGGGGTCCTCTACGCGATCTGCTGCGGCTCGCCCGTCTCCCGCGGCGTCGGCCGGCTGGTCGACCTCGCGAAACAGCGCGGTTGGGACGTCTGCGTCGTCACCACGCCCGACGGCCGCAAGTTCGTCGACGTCGCGGCCCTGGCCGGGCTGACCGGCCACCCGGTGCGGTCGTTCTACAAGAACCCCGGCGACCCCGACGTGCTACCCGCGGCCGACGCCATCGTGGTGGCGCCGGCCACGGTCAACACGGTCAACAAGTGGGCGGTCGGCATCGCCGACACGCTCGCGCTCGGCCTGGTCGTCGAAGGCCAGGGCAAGGGCCTCCCGATCGTGGCGATGCCGTTCACGAACGTGGCGATGGGCGCCCACCCAGCATTCCGCGAGTCGATGGACCGCCTCCGCGGCTGGGGCATCACAGTCCTCTTCGGCGACGAGGTCCTACCCCTACACCCCCCGGGCACCGGCGGAGACTTAGTCGACGTCTTCCCCTGGCACCTGGCCCTGGACGCGCTGGACACCCGCCTGAGCGGCGACCACAACGCGAAGCCGGGATCTTTACGGTTCTCCTGAGCGACCCGGCGCGGACGCCGAAGCGGAGCGCAGCGGAGCGGACTCTGGCGGGAGTGTCCTGTGTCAACCCTCGGGTTGTTGATCTTGGTGGAGGAGGGTTTGGAGGGCGCGGTGTCGGTTCGGGTCGTAGGGGGTGTTGGTGGTCCACATTTCCAGATCACGGCGAGCCAGGCGCGGGCGAGGATTCTGACGGCGTGGGGGTGGCGGTGGCCGCGGGCGCGGGCGCGGGCGTGGTTGTAGAGGTGCGCGGCCCAGGGGTTGGTGTGGCGGGAGTCGGCGGCGAAGTCGCAGACCGCGCCGCGGAGTTGTTTGTCGACCGCCCAGCGGAACGTGACCACGCGGACCTGTCCTGATTGGCGGGTCGATGGGGTGACGCCGGCCAGGCC
>NZ_FZPH01000035.1 GCF_900188485.1 Asanoa hainanensis | reverse complement strand
GAGGAGGTCGTCGGTGGGTTCGCCGCGGCCGCTGTAGCGGTGGGCGAGGTGGTTGGCCAGGGGGAGCCAGGCCTCGATGGTGCGGTCGCGCAACGTCGCCCGGGACGGGTGGTCGGCTGGCAGCGCGGCCAGGGCGGCGAGCAGCTCAGTCGGCTCCGCCGTGTCCGGAGTGGACTTGAAGAGGGTCTGCGTCGACATCGTGGGCCTCCCAGGACGTACCCGAATAGCGATCTTTGCTATGGAGCACGGGTTAACCAATCGACGCTCACTCTAAGCCGGTCAGCGAGAAGAAGCTAGCCGAAAGTATGAGTCATCTTTCCTCCAAAAAGGACTAATGCTAACGTAAGCCGCTCAGAACTTTTGGTACATGACGTGCAAGCCGACCAAACCGTGCACGCGATGGTCGAAGGCTTCCGGGATGGTCGTCATGATCGTGAAGCCGAGTTGCTGCCACAGCCGCACCGCGACGACGTTGGTCGACACCACGGCGTTGAACTGCATCCCCACGTAGCCCTGCGCCCGCGCCCACTCGACCGCATAGGTGCCGAGGGCCTTGCCGATGCCGCGTCCCTGGTGCGCCGGATCGACCATGAAGCTGGCCGTCGCGATGTGCGCGCCGCGACCCGGGCGGTTGGGTCCCATCTTCGCCGAGCCCAGGATCTCCCCGCCGTCCGTCGCGACGACGGTCACGCCCGGCGGCGGCTCCATCCACCACGGACGCGCCGACTCCAGCGTGTGGTCGAGGGGATAGGCATAGGTGCCGCCGGCATCCGTGATGGCGGCGAAGAACGGATAGATGCGCGGCCAATCGGCCGCCGAAGCCTCGCGAATCTCCACGGGACCGAGACTAGAGTGGATGGAGACCACGCTGCCCCCCGGCAAACCAGGAGCGGCCCTGTGGCTCAGCAGACGATCGACGACCACGACGCCTTGCCGGAGCTGGAGGCCGCCGGCTGGCTTCACCACAGCGAGTCCTTCGCCGAGACCAGCTTCTGGGCCGTCGCCCGCCGGTTGCCGGCGATCGTCCGGGAGGCGCTCGCCCTGGCCTGGCAGGCCAACCGGGTCGACACGATCGCCGCCATCGCCTTCAACGTCGTCGCCGGTGTCGCCACCACCTTCGGGCTGCTGGCCACCAGCACGGTGCTGACCGAGCTGTTCGCCGCCGGACCCACCCCGGACCGGATCGCGGCCGCCCTGCCCGCGCTGGTCGTGGCCGCGGTCGCCGTCTCGATCCGGGGCGGGTTGACCATCGCCGCCGGTTGGGCCCAGGCCCGGATGGCTCCGCAGATCAACTACGCGGTCGAGCTGCGGCTGTTCGGCGCCACCACGGCGGTCGGGCTGGCCGCGTTCGACGACTCGGGCTTCGCGGAGGAGATGGACCGCGCCAAGGACCGGGGCATCGTCGAGGCGGCCTCGATCGTCAACTCCAGTGTGGACCTGTTGACCGGCCTGGTCCGGGTTGCCGCCACGGCCGCCGCGATCGCCGTCATCGAGCCGATCCTGCTGCCCTGCCTGATCCTCGCGGCGATCCCGTCGGCGGTGACGGCGGTGCGGATGGCCCGCCGGGAATACCTGGCCATGCTGGCATTCATCGGTCGGCGCCGGCGGATGTGGCTGCTCGGCAGCATCATGGCCAACCGGCACACCGCGGCCGAGGTACGCAGCTACCAGATGCGGGACTTCCTGCTCGGCCAGTACGAGCGGATCATGCGCGGCCAGACGGCGGCGGAGATGCGGCTGGTCCGCGCGCAGACCGGCACCCGGACCGTCGGCGCGGCCGTGGGCGGCCTGGCCAGCTTGGCGTTGTACGGCGTGCTCGGCTGGATGCTCGTCGACGGCGCGATCCCGTTGGCCGCCGCCGCGACCGCGCTGCTGGCCCTGCAGGCCGCACAGATGGGACTCAACACCGCGATCTACGCGACCAACCGGTTGTACGAGGACGCCCTCTACTACGGCGACTTCCGCGCGTTCGTCGACCGGGCCTGGGCGCAGGCACCCGAACCGAGCGGTGAGCCGGCCAGCGACTTCGCCGAGATCCGGCTCGACCGGGCCAGCCTGCGCTACCCCGACACCGACACGCCGGCCGTCGACGAGGTGACGCTGACCGTACGCAAGGGTCAGGTGATCGCGCTGGTCGGCGAGAACGGCTCCGGCAAGTCCAGCCTCGCGAAGCTGCTCGCGGGGCTCTACCAGCCGACCGGCGGCACCATCACCTGGAACGGGGTCGACGTGCGGCGGCTCGACCCGGCCAGTCGGGCCGCGCAGGTCGCGGTGATCACCCAGGACTGGTGGAAGTTCCCCTTCACCGCGCACCAGAACATCGCGGTCGGGCGCGGCGATCGGGAGACCGGCCCTACGGTCGTCGACGCGGCGACCGCGGCGCTGGCCCACGAGATGATCGAAGAGCTGCCCAAGGGGTACGCGACGCTGCTGAACCGGCAGTTCAAGGACGGCCACGACCTGTCCGGCGGCCAGTGGCAGCGCCTGGTCGCGGCCCGCGGCTTCTATCGGGACGCCGCCCTGTTGATCTGTGACGAGCCGTCGTCGGCCCTGGACGCCCGGGCCGAGCACGCGATGTTCCAGCAGCTGCGCCGCCGCCCGGACCGCACGGTGGTGCTGATCACACACCGGCTCGCCAACGTGCGGCACGCCGACCAGATCTACGTGCTGCACCACGGCCGCATCGTGCAGCACGGCAGTCACGCGGAGCTGGTCGCTGCCGGCGGGCTCTACCAGGAACTCTTCCACCTCCAGGCCAGCGGCTACCTCGGTTAGCAAGTTCCCAGCGAACCCTCAGCGAATCCCGATAATCTCGGCGGGTGGATGAAGGTAGTACCAAGCCGGTCTCCGACCGGCTTCCCGCACAGATTCACCTAGGGTCCTCAGACATTTTGCCGCTGCCGCGGCAAAGCGTCTTCCGGTCATGCTGATCCTGCTGGGCCTCGTGATCATCGTCGCGCTGACGGTGGCGACCGGCTTCTTCGTGGCCCAGGAGTTCGCTTACGTCGCTGTCGACCGGTCCAAGCTGCGCGCTGAGGCCGAAGCAGGCGACGCCGCCGCCGAACGCGCGCTGCACGTGACGTCCCGCTTGTCGTTCATGCTCTCCGGAGCGCAGCTCGGCATCACCGTCACCGCCCTGCTCGCTGGTTACCTGGCCGAGCCGTACCTCGGCGAGGGCATCGCCGACCTCGTCGGCCTGAGCGGCGCGTCCGAAGGCGTCACCGCCACCATCTCCGTGGCCATCGCGCTGTTGATCGCCACCGTGATCCAGATGGTGGTCGGCGAGCTCGCGCCCAAGAACCTCGCCATCGCCAAGCCCGACGCGCTGGCCCGCGCGTTGTCCCGGCCGACGGTGGCGTACCTGAAGATCGCCGGGCCGTTGATCAAGTTGTTCGACGCGACCTCCAACAAGCTGCTCCGCTCGGTCGGCATTCACCCGGTCGAGGAGCTGCCGCAGGGCGCGACGACCGAGGATCTCGACCGGATCATCGAGAGCTCGCGCCAGTCCGGCCAGCTCGACGCCGACACGTCGCGGCTGCTCGACCACGGTCTCGACTTCCGCATCCGGACGGCCGGCGACGCGATGGTGCCCCGGGTGGACGTGGTCACGGTCCGGGCGTCCGACCCGGCGGTGCGGGTGGTCGCGCTGCTCGACACCGGCCACACCCGGTTCCCCGTGCTCGGCTCGGCCGTCGACGACGTACGCGGCATCGTCGCGGTCGCCGACATCGTCGAGGTGGAGCCCGCGGACCGCGGCACGGTGCTGGTCGAGACCCTCGCCGCGCCCGCCGTGCTGGTGCCGGAGACACTGCCGTTGCCGGCGGTGCTGGAGCGGCTGCGCGCCGAGCACCGCCAGCTCGCCTGCGTGATCGACGAGTACGGCGGCTTCGCCGGCGTGATCAGCCTCGAGGACGTGGCCGAGGAGCTGGTCGGCGAGATCCACGACGAGGACGACCTGCCGCAGCCCTCCGCCCGCCACCGCCCCGACGGCCTGTGGTCGCTGCCCGGCCGCTGGCGCCTCGACGAGGCGGCCGAGGCCACCGGCGTGGTGCTGCCGACGTCGCCCACCTACGACACCCTCTCCGGCCTGGTGCTGCAACGGCTCGGCCGGGTGCCCAACCCGGGCGACGTGGTGCTGGTCGAGCTGCCGCCGGTGCTCTCGGAGGACGCCGAGCCGGTGTCGCCGGGTCGGGCCCGCCTGCGGGTCGAGTCGGTCCGCCGGCACGTGCCGGACGAGGTCTCGCTCGAGGTGGTGCCGGCATGAACACGACCTGGTCGCTGATCATCTCGCTGCTGCTGCTCGTGGCCAACGGGTTCTTCGTGGCCGCCGAGTTCGCGCTCGTGGCCTCCAAGCGGCACCGCCTGGAGCAGGCCGCCGCCGAGGGCAACAAATCGGCCCGTTCGGCGATCGCCGGCGTACGCGAGCTCTCGCTCATGCTGGCCGGCGCCCAGCTCGGCATCACGCTGTCCACGCTGGCCCTGGGTGCCCTGGCCAAACCGACGGTCAGCCACCTGCTGCACCCGGTCTTCGACGCGGTCGGGCTGCCATCGGGCCTCTCGTACGTGTTCGCGTTCCTGTTGGCCGTGATCGTCGTGAGCTTCCTGCACGTGGTCGTCGGTGAGATGGCCCCGAAGTCGTGGGCGATCAGCCACCCGGAGCGGTCGGCGCTGCTCCTCGCCCGCCCGTTCCGCGCGTTCACCTGGGTGTTCCGGCCGGCGCTGCTCGCGCTCAACCAGCTGGCCAACGCCTGCCTGCGGCTGGTAAAGGTGCGCCCGCAGAACGAGCTGGCCCAGGTGCACGGCCCGGACGAGCTGCGCCTGCTGCTCCAGTCGTCGCGCGAGCACGGCACGATCGCCGCGGCCGAGCACGAGCTGTTGACCGCGATGCTGGCGGTGCAGAACACGACCGTGGCGCAGGTGATGACCCCGTTGGCCGAGGTCGTCTCGGTGCCGCCGACGGCACCGGCCCGCGAGATCGAGCTGACCAGCCGGCGCAGCGGCCGATCCCGGCTCGCGGTGATCGCCGCCGACGGCCAGGTGCGCGGCTTCGTCCACGTCCGCGAAGCGGTCCGGGTCACCACCTCGGGCACGGGGCAGACGGCGGCCGACCTGATGTCGTCGCCGCTGTCGCTCGGCGCGACGGTCCCGGTGGCCGGGGCGGTCCGGATGATGCGCGAGCATCGTTCCCAGCTCGCCGTGGTCACCTCGGACGACCGGGTGGTCGGCGTGGTGGCGCTGGAGGACCTGTTGGAAGAGCTGATCGGCGAGTTCGACGACGAGACCGACCGCATCGTCGGTGCCGCGGCCCGGGCTAGGGCCGCGTAGGCGCGGTCTCGTCGCTGCCGAACAGCACGGCGATCGAGGGTCCGCAGGCGAGGACGGCCGCCAGGAGGGGTATCCCGTAGAACCAGCCGGGGAACATGCCGACGCCCGGGAACCGGACGGCGATCGCGGCCCCATAGCCCGTCATCGCGGCCAGAGCGAGGAGCCCGGTGATGTCGGTCCACCGCCAGGACCGGCGTCGCCGGGCCGCGAGAACGATGGTGGGGCTCAGCGTCGCCGCCACGGCGACGACGACGGCCAGCACGACGATCGGCCGCGGCTTCCAGTCGGTGGACACGGGCGCCTGGTAGAAGCAGCAACCTTCGCCGGCCGCTGGGAAACCGAGGCGGACCCACTCACCGCGTACGTCCCGGTAGAGCAGACCGTCGCGGCCGTTGGCGACGAACACGACGTGGCCGCCGTCGACGGGATGCGCCACGACGGCACGCGAGGACAGGTGATCGGCCGGGTCGCCGACGTCCGGATACGTGTCGACGAGCTTGTTGTACGCCCGGCCGTCGATCTCCCACGACGTGCCGTAGGTGCCGCCCGTGTCGTTGCTCGCTTCGACCCGCAAATCGGTTCTCGCCACTCGATAGCAGGTCGTGTCCACACACGCGGTGACGGTGGCGGTCGTGGTAGGCCTTTCGGGCACGCGCTCGAGCGCTTCGCCGGTGTCGTCCACGAGCCAGTAGCTCGGCTCCTGGTCCCGCCACCGGCTCTCGACGACGACGGTGCCGGGACGTTCGCCCTCGACGACGGCCGTGACCTCGGTAAGATCCCGCAGGACCAGCGTGTGCATCCCGAAGTCCACGGTGGACGCACAACCGCAGCCGACGGCGGCGATCACCAGGAAAGCCAACGCGAGTCCCCGACTTCTCATCGACCAACGGTCGCGCCTGTCGGCAACGAGCCGATGTCGAAGCGGCCACGATCTTCGTTCAGCCGTTGGCCAATCGCCGCCTTCTGACCCGTTGGTCGTCGAGCCAGAGCGCCAGCCGTTTGCGCGTGGCGTATAGGACCGTGCCGGCCAGCAGGACCGTGACCAGGGCCGTCCAGAACCAGAAGCGGGGGCCTGCGCCGGTGGGCGGGTTCGCGTGGCGGACCTGCCCGCCCCGGATCACGTTGTCGGCCACGTCGATCGCGACGACACCTCGCGGCGCGGTGAGCAGCGTGGTGGGCGTGCTGGCGCCGCGGCCCAGGGCCAGCACCTGGACGGTGCTGACGTTCGCGTACGCCAAGCGTTGTGCCATCTCCAGGAAGATGTCGAACCGGACCTCGGCGGTGGCCGCCGGTTGATAGGCGACGACCCGCGCGGAGCCGTCCGCCGACCAGCCCAGCAGCCGGATCGCGGACACGCCGGACACGGCCGGGGTGTCCAGCGCGCCGAGGTCCCGACCCGTGGCGGGGTCCACCGACCGCAGGCTCCAGCGCATGCCCTCGCGCCTGGTGACCGTCAGGGTCCGGCCGTCGGTGCTCCAGGCGCCCTTGCCGGCCAGTTGCGTCTCCGGGGGGAGCGTGAACGAGGAGAGCCGCCGACCGCCCAGATCGACGACCGACACAGTCCGTCCATTTTGGAAGGCCAGCCGGGCGCTGTCCGGAGCGAACGCGACCGGCGATCCCAACTCCTCGACCCGGTCGGCCTCGGCCAGCCGGATCTGCTCGCCGCTGGGAGCGACGATGCTGAGCACGTCGCGGAGCTGATTCCCCCCAGGGTCGGCCGGCGGCAGGGTGTCCCGGACGACCAGCGTCCGCCCGTCCGGCGACCAGGCGACCGGTGTGCTGTCGACGGAGCTGGCGACCCCGCTGCGCACCGTGCGGCTGTCTCCCGTGGCCAGGTCGACGATCCGCACGCCTGCCGTGTTGTCGCTCCACTCGCCGAAAGCGACCTCACGGCCGTCGGGAGACAGCACCGTGTCCGCGCCGGCGCGCGTGTCGGGCTGGGCTTTGATGATCCGGTAGCGGTCGGAGTCCGCGCTGACGACCGCGACGATGCTTTGCTCGTTGGCCCCCTCCATGCCCTCGGCCCGACCCGTGAAGATCACCGAGGCGGAGCCGATCCGGGGTCGGTCCGTGGCGTGCAAGCTTCCGCGCGGGGGCACTCCGACGTGGTCGGGCAGTGCGGCCTGCGCCTGGGCACCGGCCGCCGGGGTTTTGGCCGCGCGATTGTCGGTCAACGGCAACAGCACCCCGGTGAGTGCGATTAGAACCAGCGCCGCCGTCACCGCGGCCCGCCGGCGGGACCGCCGAGCAGTCGCGAGCGCTTTCTCGTAGACCGGGTACGTCGGAACGTCGGCCGCCGCGGCGTGCAGCGAGTCGCGCAGTCGGGAGGTCAACGTGGGCTCCTCTCCGCCGTGCCGTCGACGAGCTCGGGCGCGATTGCGCGCAGCCGGTGGAGCGCGTCGTGGCCGTGCCGTTTCACCGTGCCGACCGAGCAGCCCAGCACCTCGGCGACCTGCGCCTCGGTCAGGTCCTCGTAGAACCGCAGCACCACCACGGCCCGCTGGCGCGCGGTGAGCCGGCGCAGCGCCGCGGCCAGGGTGAGGCGCAGCGCGGTCGTGTCGGAGTGGTCGTCGCCCGGCTGCTCGGTGGGCTCCGACTCCAGGCGTTCGGCGAGCCGGCGGCGCCGCCACCAGGTGACCTGCTGGTGGTACATCGCGCGGCGCACGTACGCCTCGGGATCGGTGATGTGTCGCCAGTGCCGGTAGGTCTTGGCCAGGGCGTTCTGCAGCAGGTCCTCGGCGAGTTGGTGGTCGCCGGTGAGGAGGTAGGCCCGCCGGGACAGCGCCGCCGAACGGTGCACCACGAAATCGTGGAACGTCTCGGCCAAAGCACACCCCCTCACCCAGGTAGGACGCGCCCCCGCGCGGAAAGGGTTGGGGTCGGAATCTTGGCACTAGCGCCAACCGGTTTGTTATGGAAACCTATTGGCATGACTTCAGATACGGTTCCGGCCGCCGGCGACCCCCGCCGGCTGCTGGCTGACGTGCGCGGCCTCGCGCGAAAGGTTCGTTTGACGCAGCGGGTGACCTGGTTGCCGCTGCTCACGCTGGCACTGGTCACCTTCGGGGCGATTCCCGCCAACATGCTCGGGGAGCCGGTCACCCGCGACTGCTACTCGGTCGAGGGCGGCGAGATCTGCAAGATCTGGGAACCGGCGGCAGATCTCTACTGGCTGGTCGCCCTCGTGGTGGCCTACGTGGTGATCGCGCGGGTCTACCTGCGGGTCGCGCGCGAACGGGGAGTCGACGCGCGGGTGCTCCCGTACGTGCTGACGGGTGTCGGCTTCTCGGTCTTGATGTTCGCCCTGATCGGGGTCGGCGCGGGGGTGTGGTTCGTCCGCGACGCTGCGGACCTCCTCAACCCGTCAACGTCCATCGAGGTGCTGTTCCGGCTGCTCACGCCCGTCGGCGGGATCGGCCTCGCCCTGCTGGTGCTGGCCTGGCTGGAGCGCAACGTCGCGCTGCTGCTGTTCACCCTCGGCTACCTGGCGGTGATCCTGGTGCCGATCGACTTCGGTTGGGGAGTCCACTGGGGAGGCCACCTGCAGGGTGTGACGTCGCTGGTCATCGTCGGCGGAGTGCTGCTGCTCGGCAGTGGCGGTTTCGCGCTGGCGCAACGGCTGCGGCGGACCCCGTGACCGAACCTTTGCACCCGGTCACCGGCCTGGACGACGTCGTGCACCAGCGGGTCAGGCTCGGCATCCTGACCATCGCGCACGAGGCCCGCCGGGTGGAGTTCGTCTACCTGCGTACCCAGTTGGGGCTGACCGCCGGAAACCTCTCGCAACACCTGACCGTGCTGGAAACGGCGGGCCTGGTCGAGGTCGAGAAGGGCTACGAGGGAAAGCGCGGCCGCACCTGGATCACCCTGACCGCGGCGGGCAACACCGCGCTCGCCGAGGAGATAGCGCGACTCAAGCAACTCATCGCCCGAGTAGAGAGGCCATGACCACTGACTTACGGGCCGAACCAGACGACGGCGATCGCGGCGATGAACAGCAGGAGGCCTGAACCCGCGGTGAGGATGGCGGCCCGGAGGTCGCGAGCGCTGCGGCGGGCGGCGCGGCGGTCGTCGAGGACGAGGTTGTCAATCGTGAGGCGGCGGGGGCGCGCCGGGAAGCCGTGCGCTGCGCGGGTGCTGAGGAAGATGCCGCTGGCCGTGGCCAGGACGGCGGTGAGCATGAGGATCCCGATGGCTGCCTGGGTGCCCGGTCGATGCCCGGCGATCAGGGTGCGGCCGGACACCAGGGCGGCCGTCAGGACCACCGTGATGAAGCCGGCGAGGCCCGTACGCCATTGTTCGCCCTGCTTGCGGATGTGCTCGAGCTCGGTGCGCCGGAGCTCCTGCAGTCGTTCGGCTCGCCAGCGGGTGAGCGGGGTGCCGACCGGGCCCGGGCGCACTTTGATGGTCATTCGCCGTCCCATTCGATGGTGAGCTGCCACGAGCGGCCGCAGCCGGGTTTGGACTCCGGCGCGTTCTCGTGCGGGAAGGCGCACGCACAGATGATCTCCATGTCCAGCTCACCGCCGGCCACCGCGCCGCGGACGAACTCCACGGGCTCGATGTGGAGCGTCTCGCCGTCGCAGGCCGGGCAGGGCCCGGTGACCGTGATGTCCACGGGATGGCTCTCATCGGGGTGCAGCGTGACCTGCGCCGTGGTGGCGGCGATCTCGTTGAGCTGGAGCGAGGTGCTGACCTCGTACGTGATCGGGTCGTGACTGGTCATCGGTTGGCTCCGAGTCCGTGACAGGCGAACGCACCCCATTCTCGGACGTGCCGATTCCCGGCCGCGAGGGTCGCTTGCGTGCGGGCCAGGGCGATGGCGGGGTCGCCGAGGTTTACGGGGTCTTTCAGGTTCTCGTAGAAGCTGAGCATCAGCCGTGCCGTCGGCCGGTCCGGTATGGACCACAGCGAGGACACGACGGTGCGGGCGCCCGCGATGGTGAACGCGCGGCACAGGCCTAACACGCCTTCCGCGTCCTGGATCGTCCCGAGGCCGCTGTCGCACGCGGACAGCACGACGAGGTTCGTGCCGGTCAGGTTCAGGTGGGCGATCTCGGCCGCGGTGAGGATGCCTTGGTCTCCGGGCGAGTTGGCACCCGCGAAGGCCAGCCCGGAGCCAACGGCGCCGCCGAGGAAGAACCCGTGCGTCGCCAGGTGGATGATCGCGGGAGCGGGTGTCGTCCGCAACGCGCTCTTCGTGGCCTCCGAACCGGTCAGCGCGGTGGTGCCGAGCCGCTTGGCGATCTCCTCTCCTTCTTCCAGGCTGCCGTCCAGCGGCCGGAAGACGGCGAACACGGCCGCACGTCGTTGCCTGCTGTCATGGTCGCCGTAGTCCGGACTCGCGATGACCAGAGCGGGGCCGGCCGGCGCGGGTCGCCGGTCTAGCAGGAGATCTCGTGCGCTACCGAGGTGGGTGATCACCGCGTCCGCGACCATCGGCCGACCCTCCGGTCCGACCAGGCTGGCCAACGGGATCTTGTGCAGATCACCGTCGGGGACGACCACGAGCCGGGCGGCGGTCGGGAGCCGCAAGGGCTCGATGATCGCGCGATGCATCTTGGCCGCGAGTGGCCGCCAGTCAGTTCCGGCCGCCGTCGGGCGCACGCGAATCGAGCGACCGGTCGCCGGCGCGATCGCCCTGCGGTACTCGCCGATCATCCGGTCGAGCTCGTCGGCCGGACCCAGGTCGACGAACCGCACCGACCCGGGTTGGCCCGCCGTCAACAGGAACGCGCCGTACCAGGCGCGCGGCCGTCCGGCGCGGCGGTCCTCGCTGTACGCGAACCGCACGTACTGGAGCAGGGTCGAGTCCGCTGGCAGGGCCTCGGCCAGCCGCTCGACGGTCGCGGTCACGAGGTCGTGTTCGCGGCGCAGCTCCGGGATTCGGCCGACGAGCCCGGTCTGCAAGCGGTCGCGTTCCTGCTCCCAGTCGCGGACGGTCCGGAAGGACGGCGGCGTGGCTCCGAACGCGATGCCGGCCAGCGACTCGTCGATCTCGCGCAGACGTTGGACGTCGCCGACCAGCTCCGGATACCTGCCGGACAGCACGGCCTGGTGCCGGTGCACCACCGCGTCCAGGGTGAGCCCGGAGCGTTGAGCGACGATCTGGAGAACCCGATCCGCGGGTACGCCCGGGTCGGCGACGAGCGCCGACAGCGCGAGATCGCGGGCTTGGTAGAGCGTCGCGACGAAGGCGAGCCGTTCCTGGTCCGACCGGGTGGCGAAAACGGGACCGATCCGTAGGTTCTCGCCGGCGACCGCGGCGCACACCAACTCGAGCGCCTGCCTCGGTCGCCCCGCGGCGACCTGGACCTCGGCCACATGAAGCAGCGCGTCGATGGTTATCGGATGATGCTCGCCGAGGTGTTCCCGCGCGTCGGCCAGGATCACCGCCGCGGCGGATTCGGCGGTCCTGCGGCCAAGCAGGAAACCCACGTGGTTGTGGGCGATCCGGTCGTTGATATGGCGCGCCTTGTCGGCATGCTCGCCCATCCGCTCGTGCATCGCCAGCACCTTGCGCAGAAGCCTGCGGGCTCGGCGTGGGTGCCCGGCGGCGAGCTCGGCGTTGGCCAGGTGGGTGAGGCTTTCGGCCACCGCGGGGTCGTCGGGAGGAAGGTGCCGGCGCCGCAGTTTGAGCGCCTTGCGCTGCTGGGCTACGCCCGCGCCGAGGTCGCCCCGCCGGACCCGGTAGACGGCGCCCTGGCTGATGTTCGCCGCGTACAGCAGCATCGCGTCCGGTGTGGCGCCCTTGGCCTTGGCCAGGATCTCGTTCGCCTCCTGGTTGGCGGCTTCGGCGCCGGCGTAGTCCCCGATCGAGCTGCGGATCCGAGCGAGCAGGTGGCAGCCCAGTGCGTAGCGCACGTCCCGGGCCTCCCGGGTCATCGCCAGCGCTCGCAGGCAGTAGTCGTGGGCCGTGTCAAAATGGCCGATCTTGTGGTGCGCGTCGGCGAGGGCCCGCAGGACGATCTCGGTCTGCGGAGCCTGCTCGCCGAAGCTCTCGGTCATGCCTTGAAGGGCGGACTCGTAGAGCTCGATCGCGCCGCGGTGGTCGCCCATCGCCTTCCGCAGCGAGCCCAGAAGGTGCTGGACGACCGGCAACCACTCGGGGTCGGTGCCCGCCAGGCGGTGTGCGGCCCGCGCGGAGTTGACGGCCTGCTCCATATCGCCGGCGCGGCGGTGTTGAAGCGACCGCTGCACCAGCGCTGCCACCGGTGACCCGTCGGAGGCCACCGCCGAGTTCAGGAGCCAGGCTGTCCAGTCGACGGTCACGGTGCCAGGATCCTGCTCTTGGCGCCCAACGTGTCGAAGATGTCGAGGGCCAGCTGTGGGGTCAACTCGTCGCTCATCACGGTCGCGTGCTTGTTCTTGAAGCCGCGCCACGCCTGCGGCGGAATCCGCAGCCAGCGCACGCCGAGGATCGGCCGCATCGCCCAGGCCGCGGCCCAGACCTGCCGCCGGTCGGACCAGCGGACCCGCAGACCGGCGGAAGCTTCCCGGTATTCGGCCACGGCGTCACGGTCCCCGTCCAGCACACTGGACATCGTCAACAGCAGCAAAGCGTCGCGCCGGTTGTACGCGTCAAGGTGCGGTTGGGCGAGGATCTCCGCGGCGATCGCGATCCCGCCCGCGTCGTCGCCGGCTCCGAACTTGATCCGGGCCTCCAGCAACCTGTTCTCGTCGCGCAGGATCGCCAGACCGGACTGGTCGTAGCACTCGGTCTGCGTCGCCAGCACCTCACCGGCGGCGTCGAGGTGTCGGGACCGCATCGCTCGTGCGAGCTCCGGTCGAGCGGCGGCAGCGCGTAGCAACGGCAGTAGCTGGCCGACGTCGCGTCCAGATCGGCGCGCACCTCGCTCGACCGCGGACAACGCCTGTTCGACCAGGAACGTCCACGAGTCGAACGGGTCCCGTGCCCGGCTCATCGCCAGGTCCGCGTCGAAGGGTGCCAGGTTCAGCAGTGCCTCCGTGGTGGGTGTGCGGTTGTCCAGGCTCTGTTCGGCTTTGGCGGCGAGCATGGTCAGCAGCCCGGCGTCCGCCGAGTGTCGGCGCCGGATGATGGCGTGCCAGGCCCAGTCGTCGAACACGTCGTCGGTGTCACCCATCAGCTGGATCAGGTCCTGGGCGACGACCTGGTTGAACGGCGTCGCCCGCAGGAGCGCCATGGCGACCAGCGCACCCGCGGTAACCAGCGCCACGGTCGTCAACAAGGCAGGTGTCACCGGCGACTCGGGGAACCGCGCACTGAGCAGAGCCGCGAACAAACCGCCTTGCGCGAGCGTCTGGCGTATCCGCGCACCAGCCGGAACGAGCGTCGGTGCCGTCGGGTACGGGACGGGGAAGGTCGCGAGCGCGACGCCGGCCGCGAGCGGCATCGCCACCATGAGCACCCACGTCGGCCGGAACTCGGCCAGCTCGTCCACCACGGCCGAACCGACTGGCGAGAAGGCGAGATAGCCGACGACGACGAACCGGAACCACTCCCTGCGCCGCAGCTGAACGCGCCACGGCGCGGGCACGGTCCCGGTGAGCCGGAACCACCGGACGAACACAAGGAGACTCGCGAGCACGGCGACCGAAGCCCAGCCCGACCACGACCAGATCGCCCAAGCGGCGGCACCGCCGGCGGTGGCCGTGAGCAGGAGCGTCCACGGCGTCGGCCCTTCCTGGATGTCCAACGCGCCGAACAGCATGGAGGTCCACCCGGACACCCCGATCGTCACCACCGAGACGACCAGCAGCGGGGCGACGAACCAGAGCAGGACGGCCAGGTCGGGCTGCCACACCGAGAACACCAGCAACGAACCGACACCCAGCCCTACCGCGCGGTTGAACCCGAGCAGCAGCGCGAGCACGACCAGGCTGACGATGTGGAGACGTTCCAGGATCTGCGCGACCGCCAACGAGAGCGCGATGCCCACCACGACACTCACGAGAACCGCGCCGACGCCGCGCCGCGCGACCGCCCGGCGAGGGCGTCGGGTCATGATTGTCATGAACGTGCTCGTGTGCCAGCGCAGCAGCACCTCGCCGAGGAGCGCCACCGCGACCGCGGTGACGATCACCACGACATCCCTGGCAGACGCATGATCGGCAGCCCCAATCAGTCCTGATTCAGTTTTCCGCCGCCGACCCGTGCTCGCAGTCGTAAGAACGACACGCATTTGAGGTGTGAATCCAGGTTCACGCGCGCCAGCCGACCTCTGGGGCGTGGCCTGGCACACATCAGCCGCCCCCGCCGGGGCACCAGTCCCTGGACAGCGGCTCGACGGGCCGGATAGCGACCCGACTCGGGACCCCACTGCACGTTTCGTCCCTGGTCAGGTGGCCAGCCAAAACCACACATTAAATCGTCCATTGTGGGCATGCGACGCTCCCGAGCGTCTCATGTGTTCGTGTTCTGTCGGCGTATTGCCTGGTCAATCCCGGTGCGGACGAGTCCGGCTTGGTCCCCGTACGAGTCGAGTCTGACTCCCGCCCTCCTACCCCTTGGCGCCGACCGCAACGTCCGACCACGCTGCAACCTGCCGTCCAGAGCCTGGCGTGACGCCCGCTCATGCCGAAATGAGGATGTTCGTCGCGCGGGTGTTCGGGGCACTATGGCGGCATGTCGTCGGAACATAGCGCGTACGTTCCCAACGAGTTGTTGGGTCGGCTCGTCGGGTTCCATCTCTTCTCGTTCCAGTTCGTCATGGACTACGTGCAACTGCGCTTCGATGGTCCGACGGCGGATATGCCGGTGCTCAACTGCGATGTGTTGCCGGTTGTCGAGACGAAGACGGGCCTCATCGCGCCGGGCCAGCTGGGCTACGCCGACGCCCTGCGAGCGTTCATTCCGAGCAACGTTGTCGCGACCGTGGAGCAGACTGGCCGTGGCCTCAGGATCGAGTTCGACGAAGCGGCGATCGTGTTGCATCCCGACATTGAGGATGTTCTTCCCGGTCCGGAGATCGCCTTGCTGGACGGCTTCGAAGACGGGCATTGGATGTGCTGGCGCCCCGGAGAGGTGTCATTCGAAGACGTTGTCTGACGCACCCTCATGCCGCGATGTGGGTGCCGTGGTGGCGTCCTGAGCCTGCGTCGTGGTCAATCCTTGAAGTGGCCGGGCCGCGGCGGTAGGTCTGGTGGGGTGGCGCGGTGGCCGAGGTTGTTGCCTCATCAGGTGGAGTTGTTGCAGCGAATAGGTGTCGGCCGGGATCCGACGACGTCGCTGGAGTCAGCGCTGGCGATCAGTGTGTATGCGCTGCGATCTCGGCGGCTGGTGAGGACTCCCCGGTCCGGTGGCGTGTGGAGGGCGGAGATCACTGACGCCGGCGGCTTCTACCTCGAACACGGCCGTCACCAAGAAACGCCGGCGCGGCCGTCGACTCGCAAGCCTGGGTCGTCGCCCGGACGCCGCGCAGCCAAATCCGCAGTGGCCGCTCCGTCAACCGGGCCGTCCTCGCGTTCCACCGGCTGAGACGCTGTGCTGTCTGGATCAGAGGGACCCGAGGTGTTCGATGACGTGGCGCGGGTGATGGCCCAGCTGGGTGGCAACACGGCTCGCTGGATGTGAGTCGGGAATCGCTGCCGCAGGCATTGCGGGTCATCGAGGCCTTGGCGTCGCGAGCATGCAACGCCGGTCATGGCTTAGACGTCACCGAGGACCAGGAACGTGGCCTGGCCGTGGTCGTCCGCGGGCGACGGTACCCGTTTGTGGTGTCCGAGGAGTTCGACACCGTCGACCATCTCCCGGATCCTGTCGAGTTGGACGCGGCCGGTGTGTATGACTGGCAGCGGGTCTCTCCGCAGCAGCGGCGGATACCGTCCGGCCCGCTGACGCTGGAGCTCGCTTACGACGGATGGCGGTCCCATGGCCGGCGCCGGCGGTGGGCCGACCGGAAACGGTGGCGGCTGGAAGACATCCTGGACAGGGTGCTGGCGGAGGTGGAGCGCCGCGCTGGTCTCGACGAGGCCGCGGACGCCGCCGCCGAACAGGCCAACGCCGATCAGCGGCGCGAGTGGGAGCAGGCCATGGACGCCGCCCGCGCCACGTGGGTCGAGGACCACAATGTCCGTGAACTCAACGCGCAGATCGCCGGATGGCGCGCAACGCAGAGCTGCTCACCGTCGACGACACCTCGTCGTCGGGGCAGCGCATTCAGCGCCCGCTCTGTGGGACTCGCGGAGCAGGAAGTTCACCGCCGTCGGCGAGCAGAGACCGTTCGACTGACGCTCGGACTCGACGTGTAGCCCGAATGGCTTCCATTGGATGGCTCGACATAGAGGCTTGCGCGGCGGCGAGTTCCGAAACGGTTTGCTCAATTTCTTCCTTTTTCCACTGCCTTGGCCCGCGAGCGACACTAAAAAACACACTGGTCAAAGCCGCCAATTCCAAATACGGAAGAAGGGTTTGAACCATGAGGCTGCCTTCGGTAACCGGACCTTCTATTACCGGCAATGTGGCGACCTTGAGCGCAGATTGAATTCGATTATGCAACGCCCCGCTCTCTTCTCGAAGAAGGTCGCGAAAGGCTATCAGGTCTTCGACTGCAGCAACGGTGTGAGTATCAGAACGAAGTCGATCGACAGTTGCCCGAAGGAGTGCGAGTATGTCCTCGGAGAGAACATGGTCGACAACAACCGACAGCGGCAGTACCTTTTTCTCTTCGGCACTGAGAGTGACGCACGAACGTGCGGCACGGATCAAGTCCCTAGGATGCCCGCCGGACCAGGCATGACAGAAGTACATCGCGGGAAAGGAAAACGCCGTTGCCCTCCTCGCCAGAAGGTCTGCCGATTCTGTTGGACCTAGACGACGCACCTCGACGACGGTGTCGAATGCCGAGTCGAAAACATCGCGGACGATCACGCCGCGTGCCGCGAAGCTGTGCATCGCGTCAGTCGAGACCGACACAAGGACGTGTACTCCTCGAATGTGGAACAGATCTTTGATGCTGTTGACAACCGCAACGACGTCTTCTGGCTTGTCCATCTTATCGAGTTCATCGATGCCAAGGATTACGGGCCGGTCGCCGATACGGGTCACGTCACGAAGAAACTGGCGGAGTCGCTCAGCGCTGTCTGCCTCGTTTGGTTCGCGTTCGGCGAGGGTCAGTTGATCTTCTCCTGAAAGCGTGAAGAAGCCCGTTTTTAGGCGCATTCCACCTTTTGCCTGGGTCGTAGTCGTGTATCGTAAGTATTCAAGTTCCTCTCGGGCTAGACGCTGAAGTACAGCGCGGCTAGAGGTTGCCAGACCGGAATCAAAGGCGAACCTATGGCGCAGCGACCAAAGTGTCGACCAGAGACTGCGAATGAACAATCCCAGCCAGATCCCTCCGGCTGCAATACACAGCACAGTTAATGTGCTCACCCGCCAGCCAGGCGACGAGTCGTAAGTCCGCTTCTCCTGGTCAATCGACCAGACAAAGAGTATGCCAATGGCAATCGCGACGAATAGGATTCCCACTCCGACGCGCCGCATCAGGCGCCGTCGCCCCTTGCTAAGGTCCGCAGTGGCGCGTATACCCGCCCCTGGATGAAGTATTTCCTGCGCGATGGTTCCATGAATCAGGCGAATTAACGCACCTGGCTCGTAACGTTTAGGCGCAGGGATCCGAACACCCACGACATCCCGTCGACCGGCGATCAACTTCTCCATCAGCGTCGACTTACCTACACCTCGCGGACCGGCTATTCCGATCGCTGAGGTAGGGTGGTCAGCGATGAATTTTGACAATTCCGTATAAGTAGACGAGGAAACCGCTTGATCGACGCCGATCCCAACGAGAGTTGGCGCATACTGAGAATTGAAGGCAGACCCCCAAGATTGTTCCTCAGGAGTCCGCTCCAAGATAATCTCTCGAAGTAGTTCCGCGACCGCATCGCCGAACGCATCATTGAGTTCTTGGTCCGCCTCTTCGCGAGCCGCGAGATTCCTTTGGCGCGGTCCGTACTCCAGTATCGACAGCCAGCCGGCGCCCGTGCTCGCGAGGAGTGAAATCCCACCTAGAATCATTAAGTAAGTGAAATTGCCGTTCGAATTCACTAAGAATGCCAAGCCGCCGAAGAACCCGACGAAAGCCACGACCAACGGTACCCAGAACCTACTTTGAGCCTTGAATGTGGTTGCTTCCCGTAGTCTTTGGAGAGCTTGAATTTGAGATGTGAGACGCTCCGCGAGAAGGTCTATGCGTTGAGCCACTTCCTCCGCAAGTCCAGCGTGAGACTCCTCGGGCTGGCGAAAGTCGTCTGGCCGATTGCGTAAGAGCCACCTCGCAACCGGCGTTGGGTCGAGCTTCAACTCCACCGTGGGTATGGTCGCTGCGCTGGCCTCTTGCAACGGAGACCCCTCTCTTCAGCCGAGCCTCCCCGGCGGCTAACTTGATCTCTATTGGGTGACCTTCTGCAATGATGGACCCGGCGACGTCCCTCCACATCGCCCTATCGTGTAGCCGCACGCCGCCTTGTAGGTCTATTCGCTTCGATTGGACGGGTTACCCAAAAGCAAGAAAGGTGCGTTCGTGGTTGTCAGGGCGAAGCGCCTTCGAGTTGATCCATCTTGCACGCGAACCACCGCACCACCACAAGAACCCTTATGGTGGCGCGATACCCAGGTGGTCGGCCCTGAAGTAGAGCAGCACCTCTCGCGTCGCGGCCGTAGAGGGATGGCTGGCGTTCACGGTGTTGTCCCCAATCCCGGACTCGCGACCGGGTGCCGGCCGCGGTTGCATGCCCTTATGTTGGCGAGTGGAGCGCATCTCGCAGGCGCATCCGGTCGCCTTCTTCGAACTGCACCCACGCCACCGACGGCAGTGTCTCATCGGGGGCCCGAGCCGTGCGTTCCCCGAGATGCGCTTCCTACCCTGACCCAGAACTCGCTGGCCTCTGTCCGTTGGGTTTGGCAATCTGCTGGACGTGTCCGGGATGATCTTCGCGCCGCAAAGCCTGCCTGAGCTGTTGGCTCATGTGGGTGCGGGCGGCCGGGTCAAATATCTGCTCTTCTGGGGTCACCAGGCCCGGCCGGGTGGTGGCGTCGGGCCTGCTTGCTTGAGCCAGTGGTGGCCGGCCCCGTTCGTGGTGGACGGGGTTCGGTACGCCACTGCCGAGCACTACATGATGGCCGGCAAGGCGCGGTTGTTCGGTGACGAGGAGCTTGCCGGGCGGATGCTCGCGGCAGCGCATCCAGGTGCGGTCAAGGCGCTGGGCAGGCAGGTCCGCAGCTTCGACGAGGCGGTCTGGGCCGAGCACCGGTTCGAGCTCGTCGTCGCCGGCAACGTGGCCAAGTTCGGCCAGCATCCGGACCTAGGGCGATTTCTCTCGGGTACGGGCAACCGGGTGCTGGTCGAAGCCAGCCCGCTGGACCGGGTCTGGGGCATCGGCCTGGCCGCCGACGACCCGGACGCATCCGACCCGACCCGATGGCGCGGCCTCAACCTGCTGGGTTTCGCATTGATGCACGCCCGCGCACGGCTCTGACGCCCGGTCAGGGCCACTGCCACGGCGACAACAACCCGCCCGCTCATTTGGCCAGCCCTCGGAGTATTTCCATGTCGGTGAGGTCTTTCTGCCGCCATGGCCGACCGTTGCGCAGGCTGGGGAACTGCTCCTTCATAGCGAGCATGCCGGCAACACTCATGGCCAGGACTGGCCTGCCATCGAGTGTCACGGGCTCCGCACCGAACGATCCGGGCGGGAACAGCCAGTCGGAGAACCGCCCAAGGGGCTGGCTGAACGATCCGTTCGACTGCCGATCAAAGTAGGCGGTGCTGAACGAGACGTCATCCCACGTGTATTCGCAGGACTCCTCTGGCGGTTGAGTGGGCAGGGCCGTGGCGCCAGCTGCTACGAGAAGCGCCTTCGAGCGCTCGGCATGAATGCGCTCGACCCAGAACTCCACGTCGCCGTGCTCGCGCGTGATCCGGCCGATTCTCGCATCGAGTCCCCAGCCGCCGAACAGCCACGCTGGGATCTCGGCTGCCTGCAGGGCAGCGACGACCTCCCGGATAACACGCAACTGCCCTTCGGCCTTCTTGTCCATGGTTGCGATCCTGGCACGCTGCTGTACGCGCCGCGATCTCGCCGGCTGGACGACTCACGGGCGTTGGCGGGTCTGGTTGGAGTAGGTTGCGGTATCGACCACTTGGGCCTTTGCGGGTGACAGCGTGAGTCGTACTTTGATGCCGTGCTCAAAACGCCCGTGCGGCAAGACTGCCGGTCCACCGCCGCCGTCATCACTGTCGCCGCTCTCCTGCTGGGCGTCTTGGCCGCGTGTACGCGTGCCGAACCGGCCTTCGATGAAGGGCGGACTCGCTCACCCGACCATTCCGTGACGGTGCGCTACACATTGCCCGGGGATGGGCTCGGAGAGACGGACGTGGTCGAGGCGATCCACGCGCTTGAGGACCGCTTGGAGAAGGCGATCACCGATGCGGGCGTCGGCGAGTTCGACGGAAACGAGCTCGGCGGCGGCGAGGCCGTCCTCTTCGCCTACGGCCCTGACGCTACGAAGCTGTTTGCCGTCATGGAGCCCGAGTTACGCGCCTTCTCGCCTAGACCGGCATATGCCATTCTCCGGTTCGGCGCCGCGGACGACGCTGCAGCCGTCGAGAAACGGATCGATCTCTGACCGACCGTGGCCTTGCCATCGTGGAGATCGGTCTCAGAAGGTCAGTGGTTGCAGCGGGATGTTCATGACGTCGCCGGGGCGGATTTCGGCGGTTCCCTCGACGAGGGTCACGCGGTAGCCCTGCTGGTGCACCCACGCCACCACCTGCTGGTCTGGTGGGGTGAGGATGACGCCGGTCTTGCCGTCGTTCATGGCGATCAACGCTTTGAGGAGTCCGACGTCCGGGGTGTATTTCAGCATGGACCGATAGTGTCGTGCGGGTCCCATCCACGGGATCAGGCGACGGGATTGCGTATCCGTCGGGGTGGATGACGGTCAGGGGGTCAGCCGAACGGCCAGCGTCGGCGAACCAGACCGCGATCCGCCCCCACCGGCCAGACGGTGAACAACATGGTGATCGCACCGGTGGTGAACGGCAAGGTCGCCCGCCTGACTTTGGCGGACTACGACGCTCAGGCGCTAGGTCTGGGCCCTCGGTTCGTCCATGTCCGCGTCTTCTAGCATCTGCCGATGCGGTGGAGGCGGAAGACGTCCGTTGTCGAGTTGTGCGCCGACCTGGCTGAGGCGATCGCCCGGCACGACGAAGGCGCGGCCCAGAAGACGTTCACAACCCTGGTCGGCGCGGTCGAGCGGGCTGACCCGGCAACGCTCACCGAGGCGCTGACCCGGCTGCGTCCAGCGCTGGCCGAGGTGCCGCTGGGCAATGGCGCGGCGCTGGCCGCGCTGGCCGCGGGGCTGGTCGAGGCCGGAGGCGACGCGACCGTCGCACTCGACGTGCTGGCCGAGCGGATCCGGTCGGGTTGGAGCAGGCGGCCCGGTTCCCCGCGCTGGCCGGCACCGACGCGGCGGAGCCGACCGACCCCGCGTCGGCGCGAGCGGTCGTCGAGCGGGTGGCCGCCGCGGGCGGGCTGGATGCCGACGAGGCGTCGCAGATCACCCAGGCCTGGTTCACCGTCAACCAGTGGATTCCCGCGCTGCTGCTGCCGCTGCAACAGAAGCGTGCCCGCGCGGCGATCCCGCAGCGGGAGCGGCTCGTCGAGGCGGCCGCACAGGCGCCCGACGAGATCGCCGACGCGCCTTGGCTGCTCGGGCTGTTGCTGGTGCTCGACGAAGAACCGCTGATCGTGGTGCACCGCGCGTCGGGTGCGGTCCACCCGGTCACCATCAGCGGCGTCGGTGACAACTTCCAGCTCTACACCCTGCTCGCGGACGCGCTGATCGGCGGTGGACTCGTCCCGGGTGTGCCGCCGGAACCCGCGTGGGTTGCCGCCGCGACCGACGGCGAGATGGCGTCGCGGACCCCGATCCACGGCCGGTTCAACCTGGTCGACGCCGGCGGTGCGTGGATCTGGGGCGAGGGCCGGCCAAGCGACATCGAGCCGGTCGCTGGGCGCCGGATCGTGGTCCTCGACGAGGCACCCTACGACCGTTCGTGGACCTACGGGCGGCTCTACCCATTGTTGGCCCCCGAGGTGCGGGTTGCCGCGGCGCTCCCGGCCGGCCAGGCGGAGCAATGGCTCCGGCTGGTCAAGCCGGCGGCAACGGGACAGCACAGCGTGCCACCCGGCGTCCGAGTCCACTTCGGAACCGGCACGCCGGAGGACTAGCAGCCGTAGTGTGCACCGGGCTGGGGCCACCCTCTCGTCGTCAGGGCCATTGCCACGCCGCCGCCAGTGCGGACGGGTCGTCGTCCGGGCGGACCAGCAGCACTTCGTCTTCGAGGTCGTCGTCGCAGGCGATGACGACGACCGGGCCGAGGAGGTGGCGCACAGCTAGCGTCGCCGCCAATGTTGTCTCGCCCGGCTTGTACAAAGTGATCTCGACCGGAGCGTCCGGATCGAGTGCGGGCTCGCTGTCGCTCAGATAAACGGTTCCCAGATCTCGCGAGTAGTCGTCCCCGTCCGGCAGGTCCAGGCCGGCGATCTCGAAGCCGAGCTGCCCATGCAGGCCGGCTTCCGCGAAGGCCGCGACGACCTGGGCCACATTGGGCCGCGCCGAGCCGGCCGATGGAACAGGCAACGCTCGCCCGTCATCCAGCAACGGCCGCGCCCGGTCGCGTTCTGGCCTATAAGCGTGGATCCAGAACTCCCAACTCACGCCGGGCAGCCTACCGACGGAACGGCGTCGCCAGGTGGTAGGAGACGCCGGTCAGCCGTTCCGAGGCCGCCCAGAGTTGGTCGCGCAAAGCGGCATCCCGTGCGGCGTCAGGGATGCGGGCCGGCGCCGGCCGGCCACGGCCCTCGGCGAAGCCGCGTGGCGCGTAGTACGAACCATTCGGGACGGACGCGTCGGTGGCCGCGAACAGCGACGACCGCGCCGCATCCTCCGCGCTCTGCCCCATGACCGCGATCAAGCCAGAAGCAGCGACGCGCACCAACGGTGACACGTGCCGCTGGAGCCCCGTGACCGCCGTGCCCGGATGCACGGCGATGCTGCGCAGCCGGTCCGTGCGGGCCGCGAGCTCCAGCGCGAACGCGACGTTGGCCAGCTTCGCCGCGCTGTACGCCCGCATCGGGCGGTAGTCCCGGTGGAAGTCCAGATTGTCCAGGTCAAGCTGGCCGCGCCGGGCGATCGCCGCGCTGACCGTGACCACTCGCGGCGCGGAAGCGGCGAGCAGCGCCGGCAGCAGCAGGCCGGTCAGGGCGAAGTGGCCAAGATGGTTGGTCCCGAAGGTCAGTTCGAATCCATCGGCCGTCAACCGCCGCTCCGGCACGGCCATCACACCAGCGTTGTTGACCAGCAGGTCGACTTGCGGGTGCGCGGCGCTGACCCGCGCGGCGAACGACCGGACCGAGGCCAGGTCGGCCAGGTCCAGCTCTCCGGTGGAGATCACGCTGCCCGGGTACGCCGTCCGCAGCCGATCCGCGGCCGCCTCCAGCACCGGCCGCCGCCGGCCCGCGAGGACGACGTGGTCCCCGCGCGAGGCCAGCCCGGCGGTGGTGGCGTACCCGATGCCAGCAGCACCACCGGTGACGATCGCGACGTTCACGACGTACCCCCTTCGGAGAAGAAGTTGACTAACTAGATAGTCAACTCAACTAACCGGTTAGTCAAGTAATATGAGCCACATGCCACCTGCCGGAGACGCCCAGGAGACCCGCCGCCGCCTGGTCGAGGCTGCCTATCAGGAGTTCGCTGCCTACGGCATAGCCGGCGCCCGGGTCGACCGGGTTGCCGCAACGGCGGGCGTCAACAAGGCGCTCATCTACTTTCACTTCAGCAACAAGGACGGCCTTTTCGCCGCGGTCTTCGAGCAGCTCGTCGGCCAGGCGCTGTCCGAGGCCCCGATGGATGCCACGAACCTCCCGGAGTACGCCGGCCGCCTGTTCGACGCCGGACAAGCGCACCCCGACGCCCTCCGCCTGGCCGCCTGGCACCGCCTCGAGCGATCCCCGGACCAGGCCCCGCTGAAGGCCGTCCTGGACGCGAACCAGTCGAAGATCGACGCGATCGCCGAAGCCCAGGCCGCCGGGCACGTGACGACCCGCTTCACCGCAGCGGAAGTCCTCGCCCTGGTCCTCACGATCGCGAACATGTGGTCGGTGCTGACCCCGGAGCTACATCTGTCCGCACCCCAGGACCCCGCCACCCGCCGCGCCCTGGTCGTCGCCGCGCTCACGACGCTGCTAGCGCCGTAAAACGCCAGTCCGGCTAGCCACTGGCGGATGCGGTGCGCCGTCCGTCCGACCCACGCTTGGGGCAGGACGAAAGGAGACCGCCGTGTCTGGGAGCGAAGGTCCGAATCGGGACCGCTGGGACGTGATCGTCGTCGGGGGTGGGCAGGCCGGCGAGACGGCCGCGCAGTACGCCAGCCAGTTCTCCGGCCTGTCGACGGTGCTGGTCGAAGAGGACCTGATCGGCGGCGAGTGCGAGTACTGGGCTTGCCGCCCGAGCAAGGCGCTCCTGCTGCCCGTCGAAGCGCAGAGCCAGGGCCGGGACCTGCCGGGCGTACGCGAGATGATCGCCGGTCGTTCGTTGGACGTGCCGGCGGTCCTGCGCCGCCGCGACGACATCGCCTTCCACTATGGAGACTCCCAGGAGGTCGACTTTCTCAAGGCAAACGGCATCGACCTCGTACGCGGACGCGGTCGCCTGGCCGGTGAGCGCACGGTCGCGGTGACCGGTTCGGACGGCGACGTGCGGACGCTCACCGCCGAGCACGCCGTGGTCCTCGCGACGGGCAGCTCGGCCTACGTGCCGCCCACCGACGGCCTCGCCGACGCGTTCCCCTGGACCTCTCGCGACGTCACCGCGCTCCGCGAGGTGCCCCGGTGGGTCGTCGTCATCGGCGGCGGCGCCGTCGCGTGCGAGTCCGTCACCTGGCTGCGCGCATTGGGCGCGGAGGCCACCCTCGTACACCGTGGCCCCACGCTCCTCAAGACGATGGAACCGTTCGCCCGCGACTTCGCGGCGCGGCACCTAGCCGAGGCGGGCATCACCGTGCTGCTCGACACGAACGTCACGCGGGTCAAGCGGCCGGACGCGGAGAACTCGGGCGTCGGTCGCCTGCACGGCGGACCCGTGACCGTCACCCTCGACAACGGCGACCAGGTCGAGGCCGACGAACTGGTGGTCGCCGTCGGGCGCCGCGGCGGCACCGACGACATCGGGCTGGAGACCGTCGGCGTTGCGGCCCCGCACGGCTACCTCGACGTCGATGACCAGCTCACCGTGGTCGGCACCGACTGGCTGTACGCGACCGGAGACCTGACCGGACGCGCCCTGCTCACCCACATGGCCAAGTACCAGGCCCGGATCGCCGGCGACGCGATCACCGCCCGGGCGGCCGGGGGTTCCGGGACCGGGGCCCTGACCACCGCCGAGTACGACGCCGTGCCCCAGGTCGTGTTCCTCGACCCGCCGATGAGCCAGGTGGGCCTGACCGAAGCCGACGCGCGGTCACGCGGCATCGACGTGGAGACGGCCGAGTTCGACATCGCGGCGGTCTCGGGCGCGGCCATCTCGCGCGAGCACTACGACGGACGGGCCAAACTGATCGTGAACCGCGCCACCGACACCCTCGTCGGTGCGACGTTCGCGGGCAGCGGCACGACGGAACTGCTGCACTCGGCCACGATCGCCATCGTCGGCCAGGTGCCGGTCAGCCGCCTCTGGCACGCGGTGCCCAGCTTCCCGACCGTCAGCGAGATCTGGCTGAAGCTGCTGGAGACGCTGCGCCAGCGACGCCGCCAACCCTGATCGGGGCTCTTCGATATTCGCCGGCCCGGCTCCCGCGGAGGACCAGAATCGGTCGAAGGGTGGCAAACACCGAGGGGAAGCGGACATGGCGCGTACGGTGGCTCAGGCGATGGTCTCGACGCTCAAGGCGTCCGGAGTCCAGCGCGTCTACGGCATTCCCGGTGACTCGCTCAACGGCTTCACCGACGCGCTGCGCCGCGATGGTGGTATGGCCTGGGAACACGTGCGCCACGAGGAGGCCGCCGCGTTCGCCGCCGCCGGTGAGGCCGCGCTGACCGGGCAGTTGGCCGTGTGCGCGGGCAGTTGCGGTCCGGGCAACCTGCATCTCATCAATGGGTTGTACGACGCCAACCGCAGCAACGTTCCGGTCCTCGCGATCGCGGCCCATATCCCGACGCCGGAGATCGGCAGCGGCTATTTCCAGGAGACCCATCCGCAGCAGTTGTTCGCCGAGTGCAGCGTCTACTGCGAGCTCGCCAGCATCCCCGAGCAGGTGCCGCGGCTGTTGGAGATGGCGATGCGGGCGGCCGTGCAGCGCCGCGGTGTGGCGGTCCTCGTCATCCCCGGCGAGATCTTCTTCGCCGACGCCGATGCCGCCGCCAGTCAGAGCCCGTGGCCGGTCGCGGTGCGCCAAGCCGAGTCGGTGATCCGGCCCGACGATGCCGCGCTCGCCGCCGCCGCGGAGGTCCTCAACCGGGCTCAGCGGGTGACCATTCTGGCCGGGGCGGGCTGTGCCGGCGCGCACGACCAGGTGATCGACATCGCCGGCACGTTGAAGGCCCCGATCGTGCACGCCATGCGGGGCAAGGAGCACATCGAGCACGACAACCCGTACGACGTCGGCATGACGGGTCTGATCGGTTTCAGCTCCGGCTACCGGGCGATGGAGCACTGCGACGCCCTGCTCATGCTCGGCACCGACTTCCCCTACCGGCCGTTCTATCCCGACGACGTGCCGGTGGTGCAGGTCGACGTGCGGGGCGAGCGCATCGGCCGCCGCGTGCCCGTCCGGGTGCCGCTGGTCGGCACGGTCAAGGACACCGTCGACGCGCTGCTGCCGCTGCTCACGTCGAAGACGGACACGAGCCACCTGGACCGGATGACGGCCCACTACCGCCGCGCCCGGGCCCGGCTGGACCGGCTGGCCGAGCCGGGCCGCGCCGGCCGACCGCTACACCCGCAACACGTCGCGGCGATGATCGACAAGCTGGCCACGGACGACGCGGTGTTCACTGTGGACGTCGGGACGCCGAGCATCTGGGCGGCGCGCTACCTGCGCCTCAACGGCCGGCGCCGGCTGGTCGGCTCGTTCACCCACGGCAGCATGGCGAACGCCCTCCCACAGGCGATGGGCGCCCAGGCCGTCGACCGCGGTCGGCAGGTCTTCGCCCTGTCCGGCGACGGCGGCCTCGCGATGCTGCTCGGCGAGCTGCTCACGCTGCGCCAGCAACGGCTGCCGGTCAAGGTCGTGGTGTTCAACAACAGCGCCCTGTCGTTCGTCGAGCTCGAGATGAAGGCCGCCGGCATCGTCACCTACGGCACCGACGTGCCCGACTCGGACTACGGCGCGATCGCCCGGGCCGCCGGCCTTTTCGGTGTGCGCGTCGACAGCGCCGACCAGCTCGAGACCGCCCTGCGCGACGCGCTGGCCCACGACGGGCCCGCGGTGGTCGACGTGCGCACGGCGCGCCAGGAGCTCTCGCTGCCGCCGAAGCTCACCTACGGTCAGATCAAAGGCTTCACCTTGTACGCCACCCGCACGATCCTGTCCGGAAACGCCGACGAGATCGTAGAACTGGCCCACACGAACCTGCGCCAACTCGACCTGGAGTAACTGAGCTGGGGCGGTCTTCGCGGAATCTCCCTACCATGGGTGCGGCATGTCGAGATCGGGCGATCCACTGCCTGAGCGGGCCCTTTCTTGGGCGCGCAATACCGCTCGCGTGACTTGGCCATATTCGCGCTCGTCGTCGGATGAAAAGAGTAGAACTGTCATCCCGCGGTAGTCGCCCCAGAGCTCGTAGGTCCTGGGTCGCCCACGCCGCAGCAGGAAAGCTGCGATTGCCAGCGCGGCTGACACACTTGCGCTGACAACTCCCAGCCAGGCGGTGACAACCTGGTAGAGCGTCGACGACGCCGTGGCCAGGGCAACCGCCAACGCGGCGACGTTGACCCACAACCGGTCGTATGGTCCGCGCGCCGTGCGGAGATTGGACAGGTCCCGGACGGGGAAGCTTCGACCTGCCACAACAAACGATTCCGTCGTGATCAAGATCCCAGGCTGCCGGTGTAGTGGACGCGACGACGATGCAGGCGCCTGGTGTGTCGCGGAACCGCCAGACACGCTCTCGTCATGTGACATTGGCATCCGCACCTCCCGTCGTTTCCGCAAGAACGGCGGCTCGCTCCGTCTCGGGCTGATCGAGCGGCGTAACGATCTTGGCCTCGGCCTGTTGCACAACACGCTGCACTATCAACGGCGCGCTCACGCCGATCAAGAACGCACCAGCGGTTCCTGAGACCTGGCCGTCGGCTCCCAAGGCTCCAGCGACGATTGCGCCGACCAGTAAACGAAGAAGAGAGCAGACCGAATACAACCAAAGGTTGAGTTCGCCGGGCGCTCGCCAAGGCCAGCTCTGGTGCTTGCGGATCGAGCCCACGAAGTTCAGGGCCTCGACGACGAATGATCCGGCCAGGCCCCACAGGACGATCTCCAGCACGCTCAACCTGACCTGCCACAAAGCGGACGTCACCGTTGGAGCGATCACAGGGTAACGGCGTTTGCTTGGTCAACTCCAGACACACCGCGCGCCGGACGTTGGAGGCTGATCTACGAGTCACTCGGCACGCTGCGCGGAGGTCCAAGGTGGCGAGTCTGGCCGACGTGGGCCCCATGAAGCGCGAGTCTCCTACCATCGGCGCATGCCGAAGGGGAAAGCCATCGCCGCACCGGGGACCGTTGGCGAGGCGATCGTCGAAATAACGTCGCCGTCGAAAGGTGCCTCCCGACGGCGGGTGCGACTTGGATCCGTCGCTCTCCTAGTCACAGGCATCGGGTTGGCAGTACTCGGGCAACTGGGTGACAACACCGACTTTTGGGCCGATCGCCCCTTCTCCACCAACCTCTACACCGGAATCGTCAGCGCATGCTTTGGCGTGCCCCTCGCGCTCGGCGTACTGCACCGGGTGAGCGCGCGACTGGCCGACGAAGCGTTGAATGCTCGAGAGCAAGCCGACACGACCGCAGCACTGCAGCGGCTTCACAGCTCGGCCGAGGGGATCGACAGGCTTCGGGACTCCCCAGGTACTTCCGATAGAGGCTGGGAACACGTTGTCGATGATTCGGTCACGTTGTGGCTCGGCCAGGACGATTTCGACGGACTGCAGAAGCAGCTTCAGGGCGCCGAAATCGGCTTCGTGCTGCGTTCGGCTCGGGATATCCAACGTGACTGGCTAACGCTGCGCGCGGCGGCGAGGAACGCGGTTGGCCTGCACGTCTGGGAACGTTCATTCACCTTCGCCGACGCTCGCGGCCGATCGTTCGACGACCTGCTGGCGTCGTTTGCCGGTGGGGCCAGCTACGGCTGGTGGGACCACTTTGCGCAAGCCGATGGCTCGTCTCCGCACTCTCGAGCCAACGAGTTCTTCGCCGGTGAGGCCTTACGCTGGGTCTGCGACGCAGGGTTGGTAATGGAGGCAATCCTCGGCCGCGACGCCGTCGACCCTGCGTGGAGGAAGGCGCGAGATCTCTGGGACGACAGGCGCCAGTCCCTCAGAGGTATGCCGTAGGCACGCGAAACCGTCCGTCGGACTCCACCGCGGAGCTCGACCTGGCCTCGGCTGCCCGTATGTGAGAGCCCAACCGTGCGGACGCGGGGCACCGACCCTCTGGATCAGGGTAGGTACACCCAGTACCATGCTCCGCCCCGGGTGGGCCCGGGGCGAAGCTTCGGTCGTGCGGGTCGGTCAGCGGCTGCGTTGTGTTTCGCCGGGTCGGCCGCTCGGGGTGAGGCCCTGGGCGGCACGCGCGGTGGTTGTCAGCGGGACGTATTCGAACCGGCCGCTCACGTCGACGACGACGTTGGACGCGCCGGATCTGTTGTAGATCTGGAACTGGTTCAGTGCGTTCACCCCGGCGGTCGTGCCGTTGGAGACTGTCTCGCCCTTGTTGGGGTTGAGCATGCTGACCGTGGGGCGCTGGCCCTCGGGCCAGACCGTCAGGTACGTGTTGGCGGTCGGAGCGACCGCCGTGACGTTGACGGACAAGGATAGGGTCTCCGGGGTGGCGGCCGCCGTCCCGTCGACGGTGCGGCTGGCACCCGCGCCGATCGCCGACGTCGTGCGGGTGTCCAGGATGCGTTGCGGAGGCACCGGTGTGAACCTCAGGCCGTCGAGAGTGTCGACGTAGTAGCCGACGACGTCGACGAGCCAGTGGGTCGTACCGCTGGTGTAGACGCCGAACATCTTCAGGCTGGGATCCGTGCAGAACAGACACCCGGTCGCCTGCACGATGGCGCTGTTGGGCCAGACGCCACCGATGCCGTAGTTGAGTGCCGAAACGCCTGACGGGGCGGGGCCGAAGCCGTCCCAAGTCGTCAGATAACCGGTGGTTCGCGGGTTGACCGCGGTCAGGTTCACCACGTACGCGGTGATGGCCGACGACCGAACCGGGTCGTCGGGGAAGTAGACCGAATACCGGATCGAGGAGCCGCCTGGCAGCGGAGCCGCGCCGTCTGCCCGGGTGTCGTCGAGCCGCCACTGCGTCGCGTCCGGGAGGTAGGTGCTGCCGGGGATTCCCTCCGTTGTGCCGCTGTAGTAGCCGGTCACATCAGCGATGACGTGCGCGCCGAGGCTGCTCTGGAAGATGTTGACGTAACCGCTCTCCCCGAGCGGCACGGTGACCGTGTTGGCGCGGGTCCACCCCTTGGCAAAGCTGATCGAGGCCGCGGTCGGCCGCGCCGATCCATCGGGGTACGCGGTCAGGTAGCCGTTGCCGCGGGCGCCGGTGACGGTCAGGTTGAGCACCACAGCCGAGACAGGCCAAAGGGGTACGCCCGCACGGCCGGCGACCTTCAGGCGCACGGTAGCGCCTTGGCCGACGATCTGCTTCGGCGCGCCATTTCCGGTGCGGGAGTCGAGAATGCGGGTCGAGGACAGCGACGTAAAGGTGCCTTGCGCACCGACGTCCGCCGCGGAGGCCGGCGACGCCACGACGGCGACAGAACCGCAAACGGCCAGAGCGGCCGCCGCGGTCCCGGCCAGGACAGTGCGCAGTAGGCGCATGATCACCCCGTTGTGGGTTGGTGGGAGTCGAGAGGGAGAGCGTTGACACCTCAACATCCATCCACGTGTCCGCGCAAGGCCGTCCGCCAGCTGGGTCAAAGGCTCGTGACCAAGCCGCCATCGATGAGTACGTCGGTGCCCGTTACGTTTCCTGCGGTCTCCGAGGCGAGGAGCAGCACGATCTGCGCGACCTCGGCCGGCCGGGTGAAGCGCGACGTCGGGGTGCCGGCCACCGCCGCCGATTTCACCGTGGCCGGGTCCAGGCCCCGCTCCGAGGCCAACGTCTCGGCCACGCCGCCGGAGCCCAGCCACAAGGCCGTCTCCACGGGTCCTGGGCTGACCGTGTTGACCCGTACCCCCGATGGTCCCAGCTCTTTCGACAGCGATTTGCAGAAGCTGCGCAGCGCGGCCTTCGCGGCGCTGTAGTCGATGACCGTGGGATCGGGCAGCGCGGCGTTCACCGAGCAGACGGTGACGATGGCCGAGGGGGCGCGCCGGAGCAGGTGGGGAATCGCGGCTCGGCTGGCGCGTACCGCGGAGAAGAGGTTGATCTCCATTGCCTGTTGCCAGTCCGCGTCGGTGACCTCGAGAAAGCCCTTGGTGCGCGGGTGCACTCCGCCGACGTTGTTGACGAGGATGTCGACGCCGCCGTAGCGGGTGACGGCTTCGTTCACGAGCGTCTGGCATCCGGCCACCGTGGTGAGATCGTCGAGGACGACCGTCACCTGACCACGGTCGGCGAGCTCGTTCAGCTCGGGTGAGCCGTGCCGTGCGCCTGCCGCGACCCGTACACCCTCCTGGATCAGTGCTTGCGTCACCGCGAGCCCGATGCCTTTGCTGGCGCCGGTGACCACCGCGGTCCGGCCGGTGAGGTCGAGGTTCACAGCGACTGTTCCCTGAGCCAGGCCAGGCAGGTGCCGGCGACCTCGCGCCAGCCGGAGTCGATGGTCAGCGAGTGCGCGCGATCGGGGAAGGTCTTGATGTCGGTGACGGCGTCGGAGTGGCGGTACTGCTTGAGCGTCGCGCGGGTGACCGTCTCGGGGACGGTGTGGTCCTTTCCGCTGGCGATCAGCAGCAGCGGCCCGCGGGTCTGGTTGTCGGTCGCGACCTCGGCCGGCGAGTGTGGGTTGAAGTTCGCGGCGGCGGCCTCGAAGAGCGGTCGTCCCGGAGCGGGGATGGTCCACCGCTGGAAGAGCTCGTTCGACTCCTCTTCCGAGACGGTGTTCGCGAAGGCGTAGCGGAACTGCTCGGCGGTCAGTGACACGGCCCGATGGCGGTTCGCGGGGTTCTTGAACACAGGCAGCGTGGACCGAAGCGCCGACAGGGGCAGGGGAAGCACGCCCTTGATCTGTGCGGCGTCGATCGCGATGGCGGCCAGCGCACGGTCCTGGCCCAGGAGCTTCTGCGCGATCATCCCGCCGAACGAGTGCCCGACGAGGATCGGCGCCGTCGGAAGCTGTTCGATGATGCCGGCGAAGTGCGTCACCACGTCGTCGATGCCGTGGTCCGCGATCGCGTCGGGGTTCGCCCGCGAGGCGTCGACCGTGTCGCCGTCGCCGGGCCAGCCAGGAGCGTGTGGCTCGTAGCCGGCGGCACGGAACAGCTGAACCCACGGGTCCCAGGACGAAGCGTGCAGCCAAAGACCATGGATGAAGAGGACGGGCGTTGCCACTGTTGTCTCCACTCGTAAGAAGCCGGGCGCCGAGGCGATCCCGACGACGGTAGGACGGTGGAGGATCCGTGGGCTTCAGTCAGGTGACTGCATGCTCAAGGCCGCGGCCAACTCATGGCGAGAGGCGATGCCCAGCTTCGGGAACATGCGGTACAGGTGAGAGCCGACCGTGCGGTGGGACAGGAACAGGCGCTCGCCGATCTCGCGGTTGGACAGGCCCCGCGCCGCGAGCTCGGCGATCTGGGTCTCCTGCGGGGACAGCGACTCGCGCGGGTTCGACCTGGGCTGCCAGCCGCGTTCGCCGGTGGCCCGCAACTCCTGGTCGGCCTGCCGCGCCCAGGTGCGCGCGCCCAGGGCGTCGAAGGTGGCCCGCGCCGCCCGCAGGGGGGCACGGGACTCGACGACGCGGCGCTGCCGGCGCAGCCACGAGCCGTAGGCCAGCTCGACCCGGGCCTGGTGCCACGGCAACTGGCCACTCGCGCCGGCCATGGCCGCCCGGAACAGCGGTTCGGCCAGGTCCTGGTCGGCCAGCACCGCTCGGGCGTACTCCAGGGCGATGGTCGACCCGGTGGAGGCGTTCGCGACCTGTTCCACCGACGCCAACACGGACCTTGCCTCGGCATGGCGACCGGTGCGGACCGCGGCGTCGGCCAGGTAGCTGAGCGTCCACACCTGCTGCACCCGTTGAAACGCCGGATCGGTGGGTACGAACACGCGGTGCAGCTCGCCGTAAGCCTGCTCGTGCCGGTTGGCACCCAACTCGGCGATGCCACGAGCGAGCTGCACGCCGGCGAGCAGGGACGACGCGGCGTTCGGGGTCCGCAGCGCCACGAGCTCGGCCTCCGAGAGCAGGGTGTGGCGGGTGTCCCAACCCCGGCCCACCGCGTCGATCAGCGCGACGGCGATCCTGGCGGTGGCGGCCCACGAGGACTGGCCCGTCTCGTCCGCGAGGCGCATCGCCTCGTCAGCCGAGCTCGCGGCGTCGAAGACGCCCAGGTAGATCTCGGCCCACGACCGGATCGCCAGCGCTTCGGCGAGCAGACTCATCCGGCCCTGCGCGCGGAGTTCCTGGACGGGCGTCGACAGGAACGTGATGGCACGGTGGAAATCGCCTGTGCAGAACGCGGCGATGCCCAGCAGGCCGGCCAGGTCCGGTTGACCGTCGGCGTCCGCGGGCCAAAGAGCGAGCTGCTCGAGGACGATCGGCGCGTGCTCGGGGAACCCGGTGAGGGCGTAGATCGCCAGCAGCCGTGGGTCGCCGGCCGGCAGGGTCACCTCCCGCGCGGCCCGGATGATCTCGTGCCTGAGCAGCTCACCGGGATCGCGCCACCACACCCTGCGGGCCGCCCCTACCAGCAGTCGCACGGCCAGGTCGACGTCGTTCGCGCTGGTGGCCTGCCGCGCCGAGTCGACCAGGTGGCGCACCTCGGCCGGCTCCCCGGTCGAGCCGTCGTGGAAGACGCCATCGAGCCACGCCAGCCTGGACCGGTCCCGGTGCCGGAGCGTCGTCGCGTTGACCTGCGCCTTGAGCTGTTCGACGTGGTTGAACCGACCCAGCTCGTACGCGAGCTCCGCGGCGCTGAGGAGCCGGGCGGCCTGTGCCCGCGGGTCCGGGCTCAGCGCCGCCGCCCGCTCGAGCCAGGTGGCGGCGGACGCGATCGCACCGCGGCGCCGGGCGCTCCCAGCCGCCTGTTCCAGCTCGGCCGCGATCCGCTCGTCACGTCCGGACACCGAGGAGGCTCGGTGCCACACCGCCCGGTCCGGATGCCGCGCCAGCACGTGGGCGAGCGCCGCGTGCGCCTCCTGGCGTCTGGTCGGCGGCGTAGCCTGCCGAAGGGCCGAACCCACCAGCGGATGGGCGATCCGGTACTGGTCACCGTCCACGATGAGCAGCCCGTGCTCGAACGCCGGCTGTGCCGTCACGCGGTCGAGCGGTGCGCCGTGCAGGATCTCCGCGGCCGCCAGCACGTCGTTGATGTCGTCGCCGTCGTCCACCGCGGCAACGGTCAGCACCGCGCGCACGGCCGGGCCGAGGTGCTCCGCACGCGTGGCGAACGCCCGCTCCAGGCGGGTGGTCATGGGCAGGTCGTCGTCGAGCTCCGTCCAGGCGTACCGCCCTGACTCCAGCGCGCCGGCGAACTCGATGAGGGCGAGCGGGTTGCCGCGCGCCTGCCGCAGGACCCGATCGCGCACCGCCGGGGGCAGGTGCGGCGCCCGTCCCTCCAGCAACACCGCCGACGCGGCCTCGTCGATGCCGTCGAGGTTGGTCCACTCGATCGTGTTGGCGTCGGTGAACGGCAGGGACTCAGGTCGCGCCGCGCACAGCACGATCACCCGCTCGCTGGCGATGCGGCGGCAGACGAAGGCGAACGCGTCGATGGACGGCCGGTCCATCCAGTGCAGGTCGTCCAGGGACAGGAGGACGGGTGCCTGTCGCGACGAGTCGACCAGCAACTCCAACGCCGCCAGGTAGGCGAAGAACGGGTTGACCTCGACCGAGTCGCTCATGGCGAAGCAGGCGAGCAGCGCCGCCCGCTGCGTGGCCGGGAGCTCGTCGACGCGCGGCAACACGGGCCGCAGCGCCTGGTGGAGGCCGGCGAAGGGCAGGTGCGTCTCGGACTGACTGCCCCGCGCGTGCAGGACGGTGAACCCGAGCGTGCGCGCCTGCTCGAGAACCTCCCCCTGGAGGGCGCTCTTGCCGATGCCGGGCTCGCCGAGCAGCCCGATCGCGCGGCCCCTGGAACCCACCTCGTCCAGGTGCCGGAACAGGGATCGCAGCTCGTTGTCACGCCCGACGAGCCGCCGACCGGCGGTCACGCTCACAGGGTCGAGCATCCAGTCGGAGACCCTGACTGTCCAACGCCAGGCCCGGGTGTGAGCTATCCGTCGTCTCGGCTGCGCGGCGGCACCAGGGTTCGCAGGAGGCCGGTCGTCACGTCGTACTCGTATCCGGAGACGTTGATTTTGCCGGAGATCTGCGAACTGTTGACGAGCGTCTCGACGTCCTGGGGCACCGTCTTGGTCGGGTCGAAGACCGCCAGGTCGGCGAGGGCCGCGTCATCGAGGCCGCGGTCGGCGAACCCTTTCCGCAGCGCGGCGTCGTCCAGTCCGCGACCACAGTCCGTGTGGTGCACCACGGCGAGGTCGAACCAGTCGGCGTCGGGCGCCTTGACCTCGTGCAGGTAGCTGATCCACGCCAGGTCCTGGATCACGGCCGGCGTCACCCGTCCGCCCAGGCTCCGAGCGGGACATTGCGCTGCACCAGTTCGTCCACGTTTCGAGCTTAGGTCCGCCTCTTCGGCGCCTCCGAAAGATCCGGAAAGATCGCGCGTACGACTTTTGTCCGTCAATGTCGCCTCGGAATGATCGCTACGCAGGGTAGCTTGACGGTGACGCCTGAGCTGGGTGTCGGCTGTCGCCACTCGGCTCCCCTTTGTCCACGGGAGAGGCCTGCGGCATGAAATGGCACGGTCCGCTTTCAGGCCATTATCCCGCCGTGGCCACGATGGTCATCTCCGCCCTGATCCCGTACCTCGTGCTGTCGGCCGCTCTGCAACCGCTCACCGGGATCATCGGCGCCGACCTCGGTATGAGCGCGTACGAGGTGAACCTCGCCCAGGGCCTCGCCAACGCGGGGTACGCGCTCGGCACCGTGCTGTCCGTGCAGCTCGCCCAGCACCTGCCCCAACGTCGCATGCTGATCATCTACGGTGTGCTGCTCGTGGTCGGGTCCGTCCTCGCCGCGGCGGCGACCGGGACCGTCATGTTCATCTCCGGGCACGTCCTGCAGGGCCTGTGCACGAGCCTGTTGCTGATCGCCGCCGTGCCACCGTTGGTCACGGGCTTCCCGCCGTCGAAGATCCGCTATACGGCCGTCGTGCTCAACATGGGCATCTTCGGCGCGGTCGCGTTGGGCCCGTTGATCGGCGGCATCCAGGCCGACGCCAACGGCTGGCGGCCGCTGTTCTGGGTGATCGCGGGCATCGCCATCCTGGCGTTTGTGCTGATCCTGTTGACCTACCAGGAGGTGCCGGCCGCCGACCCGACCGCGACGCGCTCGCCGCTGCCCGTGGCACTGGCGGCCACGGGCTGCATCGCCGCGTTCTTCGGCGCCACGCAGCTGCTGACCCACCGAGAGCTCAACGCCGCCGCGCTGGCGCCGTTGACCGCCGGCGTACTGGTGATCCTCGTGCTCCTCGTCAACCAGTACTTCTCCAAACGACCATTGCTGATCGTGCGGCCTCTCACGAGCACCATGCCGGTTTCCGGCATCATCGCGGCCATGTCGGCCGCGGCGGCGTCAGTCTCCGCGATCACGCTGTCGGGCCTGATCCTGGCCGACCGTTACTCACCGCTCAAGCTCGGCCTGCTCTACCTACCCGAGTTCGGCGGCGCGGTGATCACCACGATCCTGTTCGCCATCCTGTTCACCACGAAGGGCCTGCACTACTTCGCCCTGACCGGCCTGCTCTGCCTCAGCGCCGGCATCGCGCTGATCGCCGGAACCCTTCCACCCAGCACCATCGTCACGCTGGTCGGCACGGGCCTGATCGGCGTCGGCGTCGGCGCCTCGGTGGCACCGTCGCTCTTCATCGCCGGTTTCTCGCTCCGGAACGCCGCACTGCAACGGGTGTTCGCGATCGTCGAGCTCCTCCGAGCGGTGGCCGCGTTCATGATCGCGCCGATCCTGGTCTACATCGCGACGACGGTCATGAGCAACACCGAGGATGGCGTACGCACGGCGCTGTGGATCTGCCTGGGGTTGTCCGCGGCCGGCGCGCTTGTTGGCATCGCGCTCTACTGGCTGGGCCGGGTGAAGCCGCCGACGCCGTCGCTGGCGAACTGGTTCGGCGGCGAGACCGCGTGGTACAGCCCGCCGCTGTTCGCCCGTTACCGCAAGAACGCGAAAACGCCGGAACAGCCGTCCGGTCCTCCCGAGGTCGAGGTCTCGTAAGTTGGCCGGCCACCCACCGCGACCGGGTGGATCGCGGTGGGTGCGTCCGGGTGGTCATGGCCTAGACGAGTAAGTCCTAACTACCCCTAAGTCGTGGGTACGGCGAAGGGTGTCGATGATCCGTTTGTGACGACAGACATCAACACCCTTCTGA
>NZ_FZPH01000017.1 GCF_900188485.1 Asanoa hainanensis | reverse complement strand
GGCGACGCCGAGGACGTCCAGCACAGCTTGATGCAGCGCCTGCATGACGCCTTGCTCGACCCATTCGGTGAACCGGCGATGCGCGGTCGCCCGGGAGATCGGGAACGACTCCGGCAACGCGTCCCACGCGCAGCCGGTCTGCAACACGTACGCGATCGCCGCTACCGCAACCCGATCATCGATCCGCCGCCGCCCGCCACCCTGATGCCTTTGCGGGTGCTCGGGCAGCAGCGGCTGCACCAGATGCCACAACGACTCCGGGCAGTACTTCTCCACATCACTCACGCTCGTACAACGAATGATGTTGGACTACAACAACCCCAAATGAGACGCGGTCTAAGGCCGAGCTCGACGAGGCCGTCGTGCGGATCGGGGCGCACCGGGCCAGTGGCGTGCAGGGCGACGTGAAGGACCTGGCCGACCTCGATCGGCTCTTCGACACCGTCGCGGCCGACGGGCGGCGGATCGACGTGCTGTTCGCCAACGCGGGCGGGGCGCCGATGGCTCCGTTGGCCGTGGTGACCGCGGAGGACTTCGCGCACACCACCGACCTCAACCTGCGCAGCGCGCTGTTCACCGTGCAGAAGGCGTTGCCGCTGCTCAACGACAAGGCCTCGGTCATCCTCTGCACGTCGACCACCGCCAGCCGGGGTGCCGCCGGCGTCGGGCTCTACTCGGCCGCCAAGGCCGGCGTCCGGTCGTTGACCCGCAGCTGGGCCAACGAGCTGAAGGACCGTGGCATCCGGGTCAACGCGATCGCGCCGGGCGTCACCGACACGTCGCTGGTGCGGGGCAACGCGCCTGCCGGAATCAACCCGGACGAGTTCCTCGCGATGCTGGCCACGATGGTGCCGCTCGGGCGCAACGCCCAGGTGGCCGAGCAGGCCGCGGTGGCCCTGTTCCTGGCCTCGGACCAGAGCAGCTTCATGACCGGGTCCGAGCTGTCGGTCGACGGCGGCGTCAACCAGATCTAGCCACCGCGACGGCGGTGCGGACGAGCCGGTCGCGTTCGGCCGAGCCGGTGGTCTGCGGCCAGGCCATGACGATCTGCCGGGCCGGCACGTCGACCACCGGCACGGCGACGACGGACGAGCCCAGCCGGTCGGTCACGCTCGCCCCGGACAGGACCACGAGCTCGCCGAGTGCGATCCGGTCGACCAGCTCGTCCAGGGCGAGCCCGGGTGGTTGCGGCTGGAACAGCCGGTCGCCCTCGAGGTCGGCGAGGATGAGCTTGTCGTACGCGGCGAGCGGGTGGTCGGCCGGGACGAGCGCCACCTGGGTCTCCTCGGCGAGGTCGACCGCGTCCAACCCGTCGAAGTCCTCGCTGCTGCACATGAACGCCGCGTCGGCGGTGCCGGCGCGCACGGCGGCACCGGTGTCGGTGGTGAAGTGCACCTCGACCGGCACCGAGCCGGGGCCGTCCCGGTAGGCGTCCAGCATCCGGCCGAGCAGGCGTGCGCCGGTGCCGGCCGGGGCGGCGAGCACCAACCGTTCCGGCCGGGCCGCGCGCTGCGTACGCCGTACCGCGTCGTCGACATCGGCAAGGATCTTGCGGCTCTCCCGCAGGAACACCTTCCCGGCCGGGGTGAGGTCGACCCGCCGGCTGGTGCGCTCGAAGAGCGGCGCGCGCAACCGGCGCTCGAGCCGGCTGATCGCCCGGGACAGCGGCGGCTGCGCCATGCCCAACTGCTCGGCCGCGCGGCCGAAATGCCGCTGCTCGGCGACGGCGACGAAGTAGACGAGGTCCCGGACCTCCGGTCGATCCATACCGCAACGGTACCGATCACAGCCGAGTCCGGACACGGCCCACGAATGCCGAATTGCCCACATTCGCGGCGATAGGCTGGCCCTGACCGACCTGAAGGAGTTGGCAGTGGCCACGTACCTGATCACGCACGAGGTCGACGACGTCGACGCATGGATGGCTTCGCCCAAGCGCAAGGAAGCGTTCGGAACGATAGGCGTCAAGGTCCGCGAGTTCGTGGACCCGGCCGGCTCCAACCGGATCGGCCTGATCGCCGAGATCCCGGACCTGGCCGCGTTCCAGGCGTTCATGTCGTCCCCCGAGGCGGCGGCCGCGATGAAGCACGACGGCGTGCGCCCCGAAACGCTCCTGATCCTCCGCGAGGGTTGAAAGATCTCCCGTGGTGGTGTCGGATCGGGGCGGCCGCGTTCGTGGCAGGGGTGAGCGGTCGCCCACGAGGGGCACCACCGCGAACGGGAGATGAGCCGAGATGCAGTACCTGTTCTCTGTGATCCACGATGCGGCGACGCTGGCCACCGACGACGAGATGGCCGCGATCGACGTGTTCAACGACAAGCTCGTGGCCGACGGCCACTGGGTCTTCGCCGGCGGCCTCGGCGGGCCCACGACGGCGACCGTCATCGACAACCGCGGCGGGGACGCGCTGTTCACCGACGGCCCGTTCCTGGAGTCCAAGGAATACCTCGCCGGCTTCTGGATCGTCGAGGCCGAGGACCTGGACGTCGCGCTCAAACTGGCCGCCGAGGGCTCGAAGGCGTGCAACCGCAAGGTCGAGGTGCGGCCGTTCCTGTGAGCGACGTCGACGCGGCGGTCACCCGGGCCCATCGGGGGGAGTGGGCGCGGGTGGTCGCCGCACTGACCCGCCGGTTCGGCGACCTCGACATCGCGGAGGAGGCCGCCGCCGAGGCGTTCGCGACCGCGGTCGAGCGGTGGCCGACCGACGGCGTACCCCCGAATCCCGGTGCCTGGCTGACCACCACCGCCAATCGCAAGGCCATCGACCGGATCCGGCGGGAGAGCAAACGCGACGACAAACAGAAGGAGGCTCAGCTGTTGTACGACGACGACCCGCCCGAGCCCCTCGGTGTCATCGACGACGAGCGCCTCCGACTGATCTTCACCTGCTGCCACCCGGCGCTCGCCATGGAGACCCGCGTGGCGTTGACGCTGCGCATGGTGGGCGGCCTGACCGTCGCCGAGATCGCCCGCGCCTTCCTGGTGCAGGAGCCCGCGATGGGACGGCGGATCACCCGCGCTAAGGACAAGATCAAGGCGGCCCGCATCCCGTACCGGGTGCCGTCGGCCGAGGATCTCCCGTCGCGCGTCTCCGGCGTACTTGCCGTGCTCTTCCTCGTCTTCAACGAGGGCTACCTGGCGACCGGTCCGGGCACCGATCCCGTGCGCCACGACCTGACCGCCGAGGCGATCCGGCTCACCCGGCTGATCCGGGCGCTGCTGCCGGACGACGGTGAGGTGGCCGGGCTGCTGGCGCTGATGCTGCTCACCGAGGCCCGCCGCACCGCCCGCGTCTCGGCCGCCGGGGAGCTGGTCACGCTCGACGAGCAGGACCGCGGCGCGTGGGACACCACGCTGGTCGCCGAGGGTCATCGACTCGTGCGCGAGCGCATCGCGACCGGGGTGCCACCGGGCCGCTACCAGCTCCTCGCGGCGATCAACGCCGTGCACACCCACGCCCGCGACATCCGCGACACCGACTGGTCGCAGGTCGTCGCCCTCTACGACCAGCTCGCCCGCCTCGACCCGTCGCCGATCGTGGCGCTCAACCGGGCCATCGCGGTCGCCGAGCTCGACGGTCCGGACGTGGCGCTGGCGGCCGTCGAGCGGCTGGAGGACCGGTTGGCGGGCTATCACGCGTACCACGCGACCCGCGCCGACCTGCTACGCCGGTTGGGCCGGAGCCCCGCCGCGCGCGCCGCGTACGACCAGGCCATCGCGCTGGCGGGCAACACCGCCGAGACCGCGTACCTGACCCGCCGCCGCGACCAACTGGCCCGACCTTAACAAAATTAAGATCGACATCTTGAAAGTTTAGAATCAGGCGCGTACAACTTTAGATATGACAGATCAGCCGCTGGACTGGCAGGAGCTCACGAACCTGACCCGGGGCCAGCCGTTCGTCGTCGAGCGGGTGCGCCTGGCGGGCAACGGCGTGGCGATCGAGGGCGAGTTCGAGCCGCCGCAGCTGGCTCAACTCGGGGTCGAGGACCAGGTCTTCGTCACGGCGTTCGTGCGCTGCCACGGCTCCATCAAGGAGATGGAGCGGATCTTCGGGGTCAGCTACCCGACGATCAAGTCGCGGCTCAACCGGATCGCCCAGGTGCTCGACTTCGTCGAGACCGACCCGGCGCCGTCGCGCACCGACGTCATCGACCGGCTGCGCCGCGGCGAGCTCACCGCGCAGCAGGCATTGTCCGAATTGGAGGGTCGCGCGTGATGCCACAGTTGGTCACCGTCCGGGTCGAGCGCCCGGCCGGTCGCCCCGTCCGGCTCTGGGTTCCGGTGCTCCCGATCGCGCTGGTGCTGTTGCCGGTGCTGGTCCTGGCCGCCGGATTGGCGTTGGTGGCCGCCGTCGTCTACCGCGTCAACGTGCTGACGGCGCTGGCCGGCGGGTGGCGCGTCTTCTCCGCGCTGCGTGGCACCCAGATCGACGTCGCGCACGGCCGCACCGCCGTGCTCGTCGCCATCCGATAGTCCGTACGACAGGAAGGTCCCGATGAACGAACAGCGCAAGGACATCCTCGACCTGCTGGCCGAGGGAAAGATCACGGCGGTCGAGGCGGAACAGCTCATCGCGGCACTCGAACGGGGCCAGCCAACGGCCGCGCCGGGCGCCGAACCCCGCCCGAAGGCCAAGGCGAAATACCTGCGGGTGCAGGTCGACGCGGTCGAGGGCGGCGAACAGGCGCGGGTCAACGTGCGGGTGCCGCTGCAACTGCTCCGCGCCGGCGTGAAGCTGGCGGCCCTGATCCCTCCGCAGGCCCTGAGCCAGGCCACCGTCGAGCTCAACAAGTCAGGCGTGCCGTTCGACCTGACGCAGCTCAAGCCCGAACAGTTGGAGGAGCTGATCGAGCACCTCGACGAGGTGACGGTGGAGGTCGACCAGCCCGACGCGAAAGTCCGCGTCTTCTGCGAGTAGCGGCGGGACGGACCCCCGAGAGGGTGCGCGAACACCCTCCCGAGGCCGCGTCCGCCAGAGCAGAGCACGGTTGAACTGCGAACTTTCATTCTAACCATCGACCGGCGTACGCCGGATGGGTCACTGGCTCATCCGGCGGCCGCTTGGGCAACCGGCTCGACGCGCGCGTGGGGCCAGCGCCGTTCGATGAGGGCGCACAGCCAACCCGCCACCGTGACGACCAGGGCCAGCGCGACCCAGCCGAGCTTGCCGCCCTCGATGCACAGCGTGATGACGACGACCGGGGCCACGGCCTCCACGAAGCCGTGGCCCAGGCCGACCACGCCCTGGTACTGGCCCTGTGCCTCGGGTCGGGCCAGGGCGAAGGACAACTCGAACGTGCCCGCGGCCTGCCAGACCTCGGCCAGCGAGTGCACGAGCACCGCCACCAGCAGCAGCGCCACCGTGACCCAGGCCGACGGTCCGGACGCCAGGGCCATCAGGATCCAGGCCACCAGGAACAGCGGGCCGGAGCGGGCCAGCAGGCGGGCCGCCGTGCGGGGGCCGTCGATCGATCGGGTCGCCGGGATCTGGGTGACGGCCACCGTGACCGCGGCGACGAACAGGACCAGCGCCGCCATCGAGCGGGGTGCCGCCGTCCGCAGGACGATCCACACGGGAAGCGCCTGGATCAGCACCCAGTACTGCAGGCTCGCGACCGACGAGGCCGCGGTGAAGGCCAGATAACGCCGGTCCCGCAACGCCAGCCAGCGGCCCTCGGACGAGGTGGACCGGGTAGGTGCGAGGTGCGGCAGCCGGGCCAGCACGGCGGCCGCCACCAGGAACGTCACCGTGTCGGTCAGGACCATCAGCACGTACGCGGGTCGGCTGTCGACGGCCAGCACCACGGCGGAGCCGAGCATGCCCACCGCGAGGCCCACGTTGGTGACCGCCCGCAGGTACGTGCGCAGCGCCGGGCCCTTCCCCTCCTCGGCCAGCACGCCGATCAGCGCGCCGCGGGCGCTGCCCGAACCCGCCCGGCCGATCGCCGCGACCGTCGCCACCAGGATCAGCGTCCACACGTCGCGGACCAGCAGCAGGCCGACGCTGGCCACGGCCTCCAGCAGCATCGAGGCGATGACCACCTCGCGGGCGCCGCGCCGGTCGGCCTGGTCGCCGACGAAGATCCCGGCCCCGAAGCCGATCAGCGATCCGACGGTCAGCCCGATGCCGGCGGCCGCCGGGCTGAGTCCAGCCGACCGGATGAGGAAGATCGTGCCCGCGGACAGGAACAGCCCCATGCCGACGGTGTTGACGAGGGTCGACCACGCCAGCAACCGTTGTCGGGGGTCCTGCGGGCCGCGCAGGTCGGCGAGCGGTCTGGTCAGCAACATGGTGCGACCGTAAGGTTTGACACGGGTGTCAAGGTCAAGAGTGGACGATGCTGATCAATCAGTTGGCTCACCGCACGGGCGTGAGCACGCGGGCGCTGCGGCACTACGACGGCCTGGGGTTGCTGTCGTCGCGGCGGCTCGACAACGGCTACCGCGACTTCGCCGAGGCCGCCGTCGAGGAGGTGCGCCGGATCCGGCTGCTGCTCGACATCGGCCTCCGCCTGCAGGCGGTGGCGCAGGTGCTGCCGTGCTTCGACCGCGACGGAGCCCTGACCGCCTGCCCGACCGCCCGCGAACGGTTGCGGGGCCAGATCCGCGAGCTCGACAGCTCCATCGCCGAGCTGCAGCGCACGCGCGGGTTGCTGGCCGGCGCGCTGGACGACCTGGTCGAGCTCTAGCCGTGCGTTAGCAGTAGCCCTCGTGCAGGTACGGCCGCTGCCCCGGCTCGCCGATCTCCAGCGGGATGTCGACCGCGGCCGGTAGCTGGTCGAGGGTCGTGTTGGGCAGGACGAACTCGTGCCCGGTGTAGCGCTGCCGCACCGACTGGGCGGCGGCCGGTGCGCAGACCAGCGGGTGGGCGTAGGTGTTGTAACCGATCCCGACACCGGTGTTCAGGAAACCGGCGTCCTGGCACTGATACAGCACCGCCCGCAGCGCCGAGGCGTTGCGGGGGCCCGCATAGCGCTCGTCGAAGTTGGCGAAGCATTGCGTGGACTGGGCGCCCTCGTACGGCGACGGTCCGGCGGCGGCCAGCGCGTCGAGGAAGTCGGCGTCGCAACCGATGTCGGCCGAGGGCCACTCGCCGCCGAGCAGGGCGTCGCGCCGGCAGCCGGTCACGTGCTCGAAGGCGTCGACGACGTCCTCGCCGCGCGTCAGACGGTCGTAGGAGCGCTCGAGGTCACGCAGCGCCGTGCGCGGGATGCCCAGGTCGACCAGGCGGAACCATTGTGCGAACGTCGGCACCTTCGCGTGTACGCCGCGGGGGAGGGTGTAGACGGCGAGGTCCGTCGGATAGGGCCAGGTGTCCAGGCCGGGATAGCCGACGTACGACAGGATGCCGACGCCGACCTTCGCGGGCTCGTCGCCGTACCGCTGGCGCAGCTTCAGGTAGGCCTCGAGGTTGGTGCTGGACCCGGCCCAGGCGTACGCGAAGCCGGCGGGGTAGAGGTTGCTGTCGCCCCGGCCGTGCGTGGTGCCGAACAGGGTGGGTGCGACGCAGCGGACCTGCCGTGCCTGCCAGGCGGCCCGATACTCGCTCGGGGCGCTGATGCAGCGCTGACCGGCGGTGGCCGGTGTGCCGGCGACGAGCGCGCCGGTCACGGCGAGGACGACGGCGCAGAGGGAGGCGAGCATCCGGCTGTGGCGCATCGACGGCTCCTAGCGGTCCGGTGTCCCGCCAGTCTCCATGGTCACGCCACCGATGTCGATGCCTCTCAGCGGCGGCCGGGCCAGGTCTTCCAGTTGGCGAGGACCGGCCCGAGCTGGGTCTCCTCGTACGCCAGGTGCTCGAGTAAATGATCCGACAGGGCCCGCAGCGCCGCGACGAGCTTGCGCCGGGGCGCGGCGTCGTTGCCGCCTAGTTGGCGCGCGGCGCCTTCGACCTCGTACAGCATGTCCTCGACGAGGCGGTGGTCGGCCTTCAGCTTGGCGACGGTCGCCTTGAGGTGCGGGGCGGCCCGGACGACGGCGGGGAACAGCGCCTCGTCCTCGTTGTGGTGGTGGTTGTGCACGACCTGGCAGTAGCTGAGGCAGTTCACCCGGAGCTGGAACAGCGGCCCGTTGCTCTTCAGCTTGGTCAGCCCGGCCCGGACGTTCTTGGCGGGTGCCCCACTGGCCGCGGCGTCGGCCAGCTTCCGGACGGCCGCGAGATCCCGCTTGAGCATGTTGTGCACGGACTTCAGCTCGTCGAGCAGGGGGTTGCGGCCTTTCATCGGGCAAGCATGACCGACGTGTCGGTTCAAAAGCCCCGGTTGGTGACCTATATCCCGTCGCCGGCTAGTTGATCTATCCTGCGGTGTGCACATCGACGACATCGTCGCGGCCCGGGCCCGCTCCCGCGAGCGTGCCGCCACGCGCCAGCCGGGCCCGCCGATGCCCACCGAAGATCGTCTCATCGGCGGTGTGCCGGTCCGCGTCTATCAACCCTCCGCCGGGCCCGTGGTGGTCTACCTGCACGGCGGCGGGTTCGTCTTCTGCGATCTGGAGACCCACGACGCGCTGGTACGCCGGCTCGCGGCGGCTACCTCAGCGTGCGTGGTGGCGGTCGACTACCGCCTGGCGCCGGAGCACCCGTGGCCGGCGGCGGTCGACGACGCGGTCGCGGTCATCACGGCGCTGGCCGCTGGGGACCACCCGGTCGCGGTGGCCGGCGACTCGGCCGGCGGCATGCTCGCGGTGCTGGCCACGCTCCGGCTACCTGAGGTCCCGCTGCTAGCCCTGCTGTTGATGTGCCCCAACGCCGACCCGACGCTGAGCTCGCCGAGCGTCACCGAGTTCGGCGGCGCACTGCTGCGGGAGTGGATCGACCTGTGGCTGCCGGACCCGTCGGTGCAGACCTCGGCGGAGGTCAACCTGCTCGCCGCCGACCTGCGCGGCCTGCCACCGACGCTGCTGGTCACCGCCGAGCTCGACGCGCTGCGCGACGAGGGCGAGGCCCTGGCCGCCCGACTCGCCGACGCGGGCGTCCCGGTGCGGCACTGGCGCGAAGCGGGCGCGGAACACAACTACCCGACCCTGCGCGACACCTCACCGGCGGCCGCGGCGGCCGAAGACCGCTACCTCACCGCGGCGGCCGAGCTACTCGCGAGGACACCAGGTGGTAGAGGCACCGCCAGTCCGCGACACCGTCCGCAGCGTGGAACTGCCCAGGGGTGATCCGCACGGCCCAATCTAACGCCCGACCGTCAGTGGCTGACGCGGCGTCCGGGTCCGCCGTAGAGGTGGACGCGGTGGTCGACATCGTGGTCGGGTTCGTTGTCAGCGAGACGAGCGTTGCCGTTGCCGACGGTGACCAGCCAGTCCTCATAGGACCAACTGGGGTCGCATTGGCAGCCACGGAAGCGGAAATTGGCCCGGTAGCGGCCGACCTGGCCGTCGGTGAGGGTGAACAGGCGGGTCGCCGCACGGGGTCTGGGGTATGCCGCCCAGCCGGGCAGCCGTTCGACGGTGGCCGCTGAGCCGTCGACGGCAAGCCACAGATCGAGGTCGCGGGCCAGCTCCAGGCCACCGGCGAACACGGTGTCGCGGCGTGCGTAGCCGTCCGCCTCGGCGAAGACGACGTCGTGGACCACCACCGTTTCGCCGGACGGCAGCGAATCCGGAAGGGCCAGCGGGCGCACCAACCCACGGCGGGCGTTGGCTTGCGGCGCGCCGCGCCCGCCCACGCTCCACCGCGCGCGTACCCGCTGAATGACGATCACACCCCAACCATCGCTCACCGGGGGTCGGCCAGGCCAGCGGATATCGGCTTTGACCGCCGCTCGCCTACGATGCCCACCTTGACGTCCGCCAAGACGAGGGGTGAGTCCCGGTGTTCCTCGACGAAGAGCGGTTTCCGTTCCTGGGGCCGTTGCGGACCGCGTGGGCCGACATCCGCGACGAGTGCCTCGCCCTTCGTGACGAGTCGTTCGAGCCGTGGGTGCAGCGGGAGATGTACGGCACCGGCTGGAGCGTCTACGGCCTGGTGGCGTTCGGCACGCGCATCGATGGGGCGCTCGCGGCCTGCCCGCGTACGGCCGAGGCGTTGGAGAAGATTCCAGGTCTGACGACGGCGGGGTTCTCCCGGATGACGCCGGGGACGCACATCAAGCCGCACGAGGGATGGGTGACGACGGTTTACCGGGCGCATCTGGGTCTGGTGGTCCCGGTGGGTGACTGCGCGCTGCGGGTCGGGTCGCGCGTGCGCAACTGGTCCGAGGGTGGGGTGATGGTGTTCGACGACACCGCCGAGCACGAGGCCTGGAACCGGACCGCCGACAGCCGCACCGTTCTGCTGTTCGACTTTCTTCGCCCGGGGCGCACGATGGCCGACCTTGATCCGATGCCCCCCGAGGTGGCTGCGATGGTGGAGCGCCGCGGCATCGCGTGAGCAAAACGCCGTTTTTCCGATTGAGCGCTGGGCATCGTGCGTACGATCAAGATGCATCGGCTGTTTGGAGGGCCGAGATGTCCTACAACGTGCCGGAAGGCAGTGCTGATCTGGAGTACGCCCCGGAGGGCGGTGTGTACGTTCCCAACAAGGATGGCGTGACCACCTGGTTCAACGGGGACGTGTACTCGGTCAAGCTGACCGGTGAGCAGACCGGGGGCAACGTCGGTCTCGTGGTGGCGACGGTGCCCCCGGGTGGTGGGCCGCCGCCGCACGTGCACGGGCATACCGACGAGACCTTCTACGTCGTCGACGGTGAGCTCGACTTCCTCGACGTCGACAAGACGTTCACCGTCGCGGCCGGTGACGTCGTGTTCCTGCCGCGCGGGCGGGTGCACCGCTTCTACAACCCCGGACTGCTGCCGGCCAAGCTGGTGTTCGTCTACACCCCGGGCGGGGTGGAGGGGGTGTTCGCCGAGGGTGGTGACGAGCCGCAGCCCGGCGTGCAGGTGCAGCCGTGGCCGCCGGAGCGGATCGACGAGCGGCTGATCAACCTGCTCGCCGCACACGACACCACCGTGCCACCGCAATAGCGGCCCGCACCACCGTTCCCTACCAGTTCTCGACGAGATTCTCCCCGAACAGGGTGTCGCCCTTGGCCGGGTCGTGCATCGGCGCGGTCGCCAGCACGGCTCCGCTCGCGTCGAGCGCCCGCAGGGTCACGTCGCCGCGGTAACGGACCTCGACGACTCCCGCGCCGTCGGTGAGCGCGTTCGTCTGCCACACCTTCCGCCCCTTCGCCAGGGCTTCGACCCGGACCGTTCCTGGCGGGGCGAGTACGAGCAGGTTGTCGGTCCGGACGGCGCCGAGGTCTTTTCTGGCGGGTACGCGTACCCCCATCAGCTCGGACGACGCTGTTGCCGTCGTGGCCGCCCACGACATCGTGGGTACGAAATCGCCGCCCGGCTCGTCCGGCTGGTAGTGCCGACGGGGTGCCGGCGTGGATCCGGTCGCGACCATGAAGAAGTCGGCGTCTCCCACCTGGAGTACCGCGGGGCCCGCCCCCGAATCCTGGCTGACCAGCACGGCGGGGACCGGTCGACCGTCGACCCCCGGCACCGAGCCGCCCCAGCGCACGACGGGGCCGCCCGCACGGAGCCCGGTGTGCTCGACCAGCGAGCGGTAGGCGCCCATCGCGGTACTCGCGGTGGCCGGATCCACGTTTCCCCTCGCCGCCTGGACATCCGGCGGGAAGATCTCCGTCTTGCCCGCGGTGCCCTCGTCGTGCAACCCCTGCCACGTCGCCGGACCCTGGGACCGCACCACGCCGTCGCAGGTGACCCGCCACAACTCGTTGGCGGGCGCGTCCCTCGTCAGGAGGTAGCCGCTGGTCGGCGATGGCCGCCAGGTCCGGCGTACCGTGCCGTCCGGCTGGATGACGCCGTCGCTGGAACTGTCCACCGTGCACCCGTCCGGAGCCAGCGCGAGCGAGAACTGGGTCCACGTCGCCATGGCGCCGCCCCAGGACTCGGCGTTCTTCGTCAGCGGATCCACCCAGCCGCTGCTGACCCCGCTGCTGCCGACGAGATCGGCCGCCGACGCGCCAGGCCCCGCGGTCCGAGTGACGAGCATCGCCGCGGACGTCGAGTAGTAGGCGACGGCGACGAAGCGCGAGCCGGGGAAGTCGTGCGCGAACAACACCTTGATGCGCGGCGGGTTCGTGCCCACCAGGTCCAACCCGTTGACCATGCTGCCGGTCTTGCTGAACTCCCGCACGAGGTCCTGGAGCAACGGCTGGTCGCCGGCGAGGTTGCCGCGGGTGGGTGAGTTGATCAGCCGCCAGGTCCACTCCGAGGTGACCGGTTTGCCTTCGAACGGCTGCGGCGGCCCGGGCGGCGTCCCGTCCCACCGGCCGGCGTTGAGGGCGGCCGGCCCGGCCAGCGCCATCGTCAGGGCCACGGCCAGGGCGGCGCCCAGCCCGCGCAGCCAGGCGAGCCGCCGCCGGCGGGCGCGGCGCAGCACCGCCTCGTACGGGTCGGCGTCCGAGGTCACGGTCGCGGCGAGCCGGTCGAAACCCGTACGCAAGTCTTCGGCGTTCATGCCTGGCCTCCTCGAACCGCTTCCACCTGACGGCCCGTGACCGGCGGCGCGAGCAGGACCCGCAGCCGGGCCAGCCCACGGGCTGCCTGACTCTTGACCGTGCCGACCGAACAGCCGAGGACGGCCGCCGTGTCCGCCTCCGACAGGTCCTCCCAGTAGCGGAGCACCAGCACCGCGCGCATCCGGACCGGAAGCTGACCCAGCGCGGTGAGCAACTCGTCGCGCTCGACCACCGCGTCGGCGGAGTCGGGCCGCCACCGCTCGGGCACGAAGGCGGTGAGCAGCTCCCGCGAGCCGATCCGGCGCCACCGCGCGGTCCGGTCGTTGACCATGGTCCGGCGCAGGTAGGCCATCGGGTCGTCCACCCGGGACCACCGCCGCATCACCTTGACGAGAGCGTTCTGCACCAGATCCTGAGCGGCGTCGCGGGACCCGCTCAACAGGTACGCGGTGCGCAACAGATCCACGTACCGCACCCGTACGAACTCTCGGAACCCATCGTCGTCGTCCACCCGACCTCCTCGCGGAACACCCTGTCATCGGCATGGATGCGGAACGACCGTGAAAGGTTGCGACCCGGCAGACTGTTCGTCGTGCCCGTCATCATCGCCGTGCTCGGCGACATCACCACGCAACCGGTCGACGCCATCGTCAACCCGGCCAACAGCGCGATGCGCGGAGGCGCCGGCGTGGACGGCGCGATCCACCGCGGCGGCGGCCCGGCGATCCTGCGCGACTGCGTCGCCCGGTTCCCGGACGGGCTCGCGACCGGAGAGGCCGGCTGGACGACGGCCGGGGATTTGCCCGCCCGATGGGTGATCCACACGGTCGGCCCGAACTACAACGCCGGGCAGCGGGATCGTTCGCTGCTGGTGTCCTGCTATCGACGCTCGCTCGAGACCGCCGACGAGCTCGGCGCGCGCAGCGTCGCGTTTCCGCTGATCAGCGCAGGCGTCTACGGCTGGCCGCGCGCCGACGCGATCGCCGCGGCGGTCGAGACCATCGCGACGACCGCCACCCGCGTGGAGGATGTGCGGCTGGTCGCGTTCGACGAGGCCGGCTACCGGCCACTGCGCGCGGCGGTCCTGCTGCGTTGCCCACCGCCGGTCGGCGAGGGCACGGTCGGTTCGCTGTTCGAGCGCCAGCCGACCCAGTTCGGCCTGCGCGGTGACGCGTACCTGTGGCGTGAGCTTCGTGCCCGGTTCGCCGATACGCCGCTGCCGGAGGACTGGTTCGCGCTGCGGAAGCTTCTCGTCGACGCCATCGAGGAGGTCGTCGGGGAATCACTAACGAAGTCGTGGCACGACAGCTCGGCCGCTGTGTATGTCCCGGATTTCGACCCGGGGCACGGCATGTCCGCGGGCGGCGTGCACCTTCCCTGGTGGGCGCACACCGGGGTGCCGGTCGTGCTCGACCGTTACGAGGCCACGCGTCGAGCTCAGTAGCGGTCGAGGTTCTGGCTCGGCGCCATCACGATGCGCGGGTTGGCGGCCGGATCCAACCACTCAAGGACGCGCAGAAGGTTGGTCTGGGTCAGGGAGACGCAGCCGGCCGTGGCGCCGCTGCCCGCGACGTGCAGGAAGATGCCGCTGCCGCGGGCCGGGTTGGCCACCTTCACCGGGATGTTGTAGTTGATGACCGCGAAGTAGTTGTACTGCGGCACCTCCTCCCACAACGCCTCGCTGAAACCACCCGGGTCGCCGCCGTGCTCGAAGCTGTTGTACGCGGCCGAGTCCGGGTTCTCGTTCCACCAGTCGTCGGTCACCAGCTTGTGGTATTTGTATTTGACGCCGGGGTTCGCCCGCACACCGTACATTGTGGATCCAAAGCTGTAGACGCCCGTCGGTGTGGTGGCGACGCCTTCCTTGTGGTTGTCGGTGAATCCCTTGGAGCCGATCCGCGCGTTCATCTTGCCGAACTTGGACCGCCACGCGCCGTCGGTCTTCTCGAACGTCTCCAGGGACGCGTAGCTGGTGCCGTACCCGCTGCTGTAGACGATGACCACCTGGCGGGTGCTCGCCGGAAGGGTGCGTAACCGGGACGCGAGATTGCTCGGTGGGGCCGGCTTCTTGGTCGCCTTCACCGCCGGCAGCGGCGACGGCGTGCGGGACCGGCCGAGCCCGACCGAGGCCGGCGCGGTGGCGTCGACCGTCGCCGAGGTGTCCGCCGAGGTGTCCACCGAGGCGGTGCGGGCCGGGTCGGCGCAGGACGACAGGCCAAGCGCGCTCACCAGCGCCGCCACGATGAACCCGAGTGCGGCTTTTCGCACGCTATTCCTCCAAGGTGCTCGCGACGCTACGACGGGTCAAGAACGTGAAGATGTTATGGCGGCCGTACGTTCGTGTGGCTGCCGGGCCGCTGATGGCTGCGGGTGCGTGGCCGGTCACTCCGCGCGGCGTGTGACATTCCCGCAGGTGGTGGCGCTCTCCTTCCCGTGAAGCAGCACACCAGGGCACGCGCGTGGAGCTGATGGTCGAGCCGGCCGCGCCCGTCGACCTTTCCGGCGCCGTGGCCGCCGCGCAGGGCGGTGACGAGCGCGCCTTCCGGGAGTTGTTCCGGGAGGTGCAGCCCGCCCTGTTGCGCTACCTGCGCGGCCTGATCGGCGAGGACGCCGAGGACGTCGCGTCCGAGACGTGGCTGCAGGTGTGCCGCGACCTGCCCCGGTTCTCCGGCGACTACGCCAACTTCCGGGCCTGGACCGCGACGATCGCCCGACACCGCGCGATGGACCACGTCCGGCGCCTGCGCCGGCGCCCCAGCCTCGCGGTCCCGGTCGAGACGCTCGCCGACCTGGCCAGCGGCGCCGACACGGAGTCCGAGGCGGCCGACGCGGTCGCCACCGGCGCCGCGATCGCCCTGGTCGCGTCGCTGCCCGCGCAGCAGGCGGAGGCGGTGCTGCTGCGGGTCGTGATGGGACTCGACGCGGAGACGGTCGGGCGGATTCTCGGCAAGCGGCCCGGCGCGGTGCGCACCGCCGCCTACCGCGGCCTGCGCCGGCTGGCCAGCATGCTGCCGGAGGAGCCGGCATGACCTGGCCGGATCGCCGGGCCGCGGAGCGCCTGATCGACGGTGCCGACGCCGACACGCCGCTGGGTCGACTGCTGGCCCACGCGCGCGGGCCGGCCGCTCCGCACGAGCTGCTCGGCGAGCAGCAGGCGGCGGCCATGTTCCGCGCCGGTGGCGGCGCCCCGGGGTCGGTCCGGAAGCGGCGCACGCTGTCCCGGGTGCTGGCGGTCAAGGTCGCCGTGGTCGGTGCGCTGCTGACCGGCTCGGGCCTGGCGGTCGCCAGCGCGACGGGCACGCTGCCGCTGCCGGTGCGCGACACACCGCGGCCTGCTCCGGCCGTGCCGCCCCGGCCGGTGGACGCCCCCACCGGCGCTCGACAGCAGCCATCGCCCGGCCCGCCCACGGCGCCGCCGGCGATCGGGAAGAGCAAGGGGCCGAACGAGCATGCCCGTTCGCCACACCCGCGCGGGAACACGGCCCACCCCACCCCCGGTCGGAAGAACGGCAAAAGCCCGAACCCCGGAGGTAACGGACGGTGAGCGCCGACATCTTCGTGGACGGGACCGGGCGGCGCCGCCGCGTCCTCACCTGGGTGTCGGTGACCGCCGCGGCCCTGCTCGTCGGCGCCCTCGGCCTGCTCGCCGCGGGCTTGTTCACGGGAGCGCCGCTGCCGCTGCGCGGGTGGACCGACGGGCCGACCGGGCCGGACAGCGCGGTGATCGGCCCGGCGCCGACGCCAGCCCCGCCAGCTTCCCGCCCGACCACCCAGCCCGGCACCGACGGGGCCCGCACCACCTCCACGCCAACCGCCCCAGCGAACGCCACCGCCGCACCCGCCGCGACGACGGATCGACCGGGCCGGGGCAACGGGCGCGGCAACCGGCCGACCGCCAAGCCCAGCCACCCACAACCCAAAGCCGACTGATGCCCGACGGATACCGGCCGCGACACGTTTCGCGGCGCGATCCCCGCGCCCACTGGGTGCTGTTCGCGCTGGGGCTGCTCGTCCTGTTGGCCGGCCTCGCGTTCAACGGCTACGCGCGTGGCGGCGGCGGTGGGTCCGGCCGGGCCGGACCCGTCACGCAGGTGCCGACCCCGCTGTCCTGGCCGTTCGTCCGGAGCGACCCCGGCGGCCTGACGACCAGGGCGCTGCCGCCCCGGACCATCGCGCTGACCTTCGACGACGGACCGGATCCACGATGGACACCGCAGGTGCTCGACGTGCTGCGCAGGCACCAGGTGCCGGCCACGTTCTTCGCCGTCGGCTCCCGGGTCGACGCGGATCCGGCTCTGGCCCGGCGGATCGTGGCCGAGGGGCACGACCTCGGCTCACACACCTTCACCCACGCGGACCTCAGCTCGGCCGCACCGTGGCGGCGACGACTGGAGCTCTCCCTGACCCGCAACGCCATCGCGGGCGCGACCGGTCGCCAGGTCGTCCTGTTCCGGCCTCCGTTCTCGTCGCGCCCCGGCGACGTCGGCTCCCGTGACCTCGCCGCCCTGCGTGACGTCACCGACCAGGGCCAGATCGCGGTGCTCGCCGACCTCGACACCAACGACTGGCGGCGGCCCGGCGTCGACGCGATCGTGCGCGCGGGCACGCCCGCGGACGGGGCCGGTGCCGTGCTGCTCATGCACGACGGCGGCGGCGACCGGTCCCAGACCGTCGCGGCGCTCGACCGGCTGATCCCGCTGCTGCAGGATCGGGGCTACACGTTCACCACCGTGTCGGCCGCCCTCGGCACACCCGCGTCGGCCGCGTCGACGGGGGACCGGCTCCGCGGCACCGCGTTGCGCTGGTTCCAGGCGCTCGGCTCGGGGCTGTCCACCGTGATGACCTGGCTGCTGGCGGTGGCCCTGGTGCTCGGCCTGGGCCGGCTCGCGTTCCAGGCCGGTTGCGCGTGGTGGCACGCCCGGCGCCGGCACCCGCCCAGCCGCGCCGTGTGGTCGCCGGTCTCGGTCATCGTCCCGGCGTTCAACGAGGCCGCCAACATCCGGGCGACCGTGCTTTCGCTGGTCGGCGGCGACCATCCGTCGGTCGAGGTGATCGTCGTCGACGACGGCTCCACCGACGGCACGGCCGACATCGTCGAGCGCCTCGGCCTGCCGGGCGTGCGGGTGGTGCGGCAGCGCAACGCCGGCAAGCCCGCGGCGCTCAACACCGGCATCGGGTACGCGCGGGCCGACCTGCTGGTGCTCGTCGACGGCGACACCGTGTTCCAGCCCGACACCATCCACCGGCTCGTGCAGCCGTTCGCGGACCCTCGGGTCGGCGCCGTCTCCGGCAACGCCAAGGTCGCCAACCGGCGGCGCCTGCTCGGCCGCTGGCAGCATCTCGAATACGTGATCGGCTTCAACCTCGATCGCCGGATGTACGCGGTGCTGCGCTGCATGCCGACCATCCCCGGCGCGGTCGGCGCATTCCGTCGGGCCGCACTGCGCGACGCCGGCGGCGTGCCCGGCGACACGCTCGCCGAGGACACCGACCTCACCCTGGCGTTGCACCGGGCCGGTTGGGAGATCGCGTACGCCGAGCGGGCCATCGCCTGGACCGAGGCACCGGCGACCCTGCGCCAACTGTGGCGCCAGCGCTACCGCTGGGGCTACGGCACGATGCAGGCGATGTGGAAGCACCGGGCGGCGCTGCGCGAACGCGGTGCCGGCGGGCGGCTCGGTCGGCGTGCCCTTCCGTACCTCGTCGTCTTCCAGGTCCTGCTGCCGTTGGCCGCGCCGGCCGTCGACGTCTTCGCCGTCTACGGGCTGCTGTTCCTGCCGGCGTACCAGCTCGCCGCAGGCTGGTTGCTGTTGCTGTTGCTGCAGGCGGTGACCGCCGGGTACGCGCTGCGCCTGGACGGCGAGTCGCTCCGGCCACTGTGGAGCCTGCCGTTGCAGCAGGTGCTCTACCGCCAGATCATGTACCTGGTGGTGGTGCAGGCCGCGGTCACCGCCGTGCTCGGCAGCCGGTTGCGCTGGCACCGGATGGCCCGCACGGGCGCGGCAGCCGCACTCGCGTCGGACCACGGCCGCCCCTAGCATGTCCCGGTGGCCCGAGGTTTCGACAGTTTCCGGTCCCCTCGCCGGCGTTCGCAGGGACGACAAGGTGGAGGTCGACTTCGGTGCCGGTCCGCGTCGCGTGCCCCGATCGGTCGTCGCGCTGAACCTCACCGCTGGTGGGCTGGTGCCGGCCGAGGGTCGGGTCGACTGGTCGCAGCTGTCGGCGTTGCCCGCGCTGCGCACGATGACGTGGTCGGGTCCCGACCGCGGGCTCGTCGCGGCGCTCACCATCCACGACATCCGCTTCCTGGAGTGGCACGACGCGATCGGTCGACTCGACCTCAGCAGCACCAGGCTCGACACCGTGCGGTTGTCGGGCACCGGGCTCGACAGCGTCCGCCTGTCCGGGTTGACCAGGACGCTGCTGGTTCGCCGCCCACCGGCCGCACTCCGCGTCGAGGCACCGGAGCAGGGGGAGCGGCTGGACCTGCGGTGGTTCTGCTACGACGGTGCGCTCTCGATACCGGACGGTTTGGCCCGGGTCCCGACCCTGTGGTTGTGGGCCGGCGCGGGGGTGTCGATGCGGGCCCTGTCCAGTCTGACGAACTTGCGGGACCTGCGGCTGACCCTCGACGCAGCGCCCGGTGTGGTGTCGGACCTCGACGAGCTCGGCCGGCACGAGCGGCTGCGCCGGCTCCAGCTGGGCGACGCGTACGGCCTGGACCCGGCGACGCTGCCGGACCTGCCGGCCCTGCGTGAGCTGGAACTGCACGGGACCAGGGACACGATCGTCCGGGCGCTCCAGGCCCGCTTCGCGAGCGGCGGCGGCCCGGTCGAGTTGTCCGTCACGGGCGCGAAGTCGCAGGAGTGGCTGGCGCGGTTTCTCCACAACCCGCTCCAGGACTGGGTCGACGAGTCCGAGCCGTTCGCCCGCGCGGCCTGTGAGGCGTACGAGGAGTTGGTGCGCGTGGCCGAGTCGGTCGCGCCGGACGCACCCGATCGGATGGCGTCCCTCGAGTGTGCGCTCCGCGGGTTCGTCGCTCGGCTCAACGCCCTCGACGAGGAGTACGAGCTGATCGACACGATCCTGCGCGAACACGCGTGGGTCGTCTACGCGGCGTTGGCCGAGCGCCTCCAGGTGCCCGCCGAGCTGGCCGAGGAATGGTTCGACGACACCCGCGACTGGTGAGCCACAACAGTTCCACAACAGCTGCCGCCTAGAAAGAGGGCCTCGACCTAGGAGGCGATGGTGATGGGCAAGGCTGTGGTGGCCGCGATCGCGGTGGGCCTGGTGGCGTCGCTCGTTCAGGCTCAGCCGGGTCTGCCCGAAAAGCCCGGTTGCTCCGGGCCGCGGCATCTGTCGGTCGACGACGTCAGCGCTCCCGAGGGCGACACCCCGGCCAGGGAATGGACCGAGTTCGTGTTCCAGGTGACGAGCAGCGGCTGCGGCGTACCCGTGGTGGTGCCGTTCGAGGTCAGTCCGATCGACAGCACCGACTGGCTCGACCTGGTGCCGCGGATCGGCGCCATTCGGTTCGGTGAGGGCGACCTGGAGCCGAAGCGGATCACCGTGCAGGTCCGGCCCGACAACTGGGCCGAGCACGACGAGATCTTCGCCGTCTGGATCAAGCCGCCGGCCGAACACGGCGCGGTGATCGACAAGTGCGTCGGCGCAGGGAAGATCCTCAATGACGACTTCGGGATCGTGCTCTCGCCCAAGATCGGCTCTCGCCTGCACTGCTCAGAGTGAGCGGCGGCGAAGCTGCGCGCGGGCGCGGTCGGCGGTGTGCTCGTCGGCGAGGTCGTCCGCGATGGCCACCGCCTCGTCCAGCGGCTTGCCGGCCTCGGCGTCGCGCCCGGCGTCGATCAGGGTCGCGCCGATCTCGACCAACGTCCGCGCCTCGTAGCGCCGGTTGCCCGCCGCCCGGCGCAACGCCAGCGCGGCCGCGAACGCCTCCAGGGCCGCGTCGAGTGCCCCGGTCGTGCGGTGCGTCTCGCCGATGCCGTGCTGGATCGCGGCTTCGAGGCGCCGGTCGTCCGCCTCCTGCGCGAGGAGCAGGCCGCGCCGCAGGTGGTGCAGGCTCTGGTCCGGCTGCCCGACGCGGGCATAGAGGTGGCCGAGGTTGTTGAGCGCGAGAATCGCGCCGAGGGTGTGCGCGTTGCCGACATGCACGGTGTACGCCTCGTGGCAGGCGCCGATCGCCTCCTCGAACCGGCCGAGCTCGCCGAGGGCCGCCGCGACATTGTTGTACGCGTGCCCGATCCCACGCCGGTCGTCGGCCGCCGCCATCAGCCGCAGCGCTTCGCGGAGGTGGTCGAGGGCCGCCTCGTACTGCCGCGCGGCGATGTGGGCCACCCCGAGCCCGCTGCGCATCAGCCCTTCGACGACCGGGTCGCCGGCCCGCTGCGCCGCCGCCAGCCCCAGCTGGTTGACCGCGACCCGGCTGTCGGCGTAGCCGCGCGACTCGAAGTAGCCGCTGACGAGGTAGCTGAGCTGCCAGACCACCTGGTCGTGACCGTGCCGCAGGGCGAACGCCGCCACGGGTACGAGGTTGTCGCGCTCGCCGTCGAGGAACGCGAGCACCTCGTCCGGGTCGGTGCCGAACGGCAGCTCGCGGGGCGGGTGCGCCGGCGTGGCTTCGACCCGGTCCCGGCCCCGGTCGAGCGCCCGGTTGGCGGCCGACGCCACGGCCAGGTACCAGTCGAGCAGCCGCCCGACCGCGCGGGACGTCTCGGGGTCGTCGCCCGCGCATTCCACCGCGTACCGCCGCATCAGGTCGTGGAAGCGGTAGCGACCGACGGCGACCTCGCTGAGGAGGTGCGCGGCGGCCAGTTCATCGACGCCGCGCCGGCCGCGCCCGTGCGTGTCGTCGACGATCGCGGCGGCCAGCCACGACGAGACCGTGCCGCCCGGATGCAGCCCGACCAGCCGGAACATCCGCGCGGCCGGGTCGCTCAGGGCCTCGTAGGCGCTCGCGAACACCGCCCGCACGCTGCGCGCGTCCCCGTCGACGGCCAGCGCGTCGAGCCCGCCCTGGTCCAGCTCGGCCACGAGCTCGGCGATCGGCTGGCGCGGCCGGCCGGCCAGGCGCGCGCCGGCGACCCGCAGGGCGATCGGGATCCGGCCGCACAGCTCGACCAGCCGGTCCGTCGCGGCGGCCTCGGCCGCCACCCGTTCGCCGCCGACCACCTGGGCGAGCAGCGATCGGGCGTCGCGCGGTCCGAGCGCGTCGAGTTCGACGTGCCGCACGCTGTGGTACGCGGACGCGGCGGCGAGCCGGTGCCGGCTGGTGACCAGGATCCGGCTGTGCGGCGAGCTGGGCACCAGCGGCAGGACATGGTCGGCGGTGCCGGCGTTGTCGAGCACGACCAGCGTTCTCCGGTCGTGGACCAGCGACCGGTAGTGGGCGACCCGCTGCTCGACCGAGACCGGCAGCCGGTCGGGCGGGACGCCGAGGCCGTCGAGCACCCGCGCGATCACCTCGCCCGGGGTCAGCGCCGTGTCCGGGTCGTGGCCGCGCAGGTCGACGAACACCACGCTGCCGGGGAAGCGCTCCGCCACCTCGTGCGCCCACTCGACGACCAGCGCGGTCTTTCCGATGCCGGCGGGACCGCGTACCACCATGAGCTGGCTCGTCCGGTCCGTGAGCCAGTGCGCGAGCGCGTCGAGCTCCGGGGTGCGGCCGGCGAAGTGCCCGACCCGGGGCGGCAGCCCGGTCGTCGTCGGGCCGCGCGGCTCCCCGCGCAGGATCGCCGCGTGCAGGTCGGTGATCCGCGCACCCGGGTCGACGCCGAACTCCTCGGCGAGGTGCTCTCGCAGCCTCTTGAACCGGTCGAGGGCGTCGACGTGTCGTCCACAGTGGAAGAGTGCCCGCATGAGCAGCTCGACCAGCCGTTCGCGGGTGGGGTGGGCGGCGGCGAGGCGTTCGAGCTCGGCGACGGCCTCGGCGTGGCGGCCCAACCGCAGCGTGGCGTCCCAGAGGTCCTCGGTCGCCGTGAGCCGGATCTCCGCCAGTCGCTCCGTCTCGGCGCGTCCCCAGCCGTCGGGCTCGCCGTCGGCCAGGGCGTCGCCGCGCCACCAGGCCAGGCTTTCGGTGAGCAGCGCCACGGCCCGCTCGGGCTCGTTGGGCATCGTCGCGCGGGCAGCGCGTACGCCGTCTTCGAACCGATGGGCATCGACGTCCGTGCGGGGGAGCGCCAGTTGGTAGCCGGGCTCCCTGGTGAGCAGGACTCCGGGCAGGCCGCAGGACTCGAGCGCCTGGCGGACGCGGGAGACGTGGCTGTGCAGGGTGCGCACCGCCGTCCGGGGCGGGTCGTCGCCCCAGAGCGCGTCGACCAGCCGGGAGCGGGGGACGACCGTGCCGGCGCCGAGCGCCAGGAGGGCGAGCAGGGTCCGCTGCCGGGCGCCGACGAGTGCGGCCGGTCCGGCGGGACCCTCGACGGTGACCGGGCCGAGCACGCGCACCCAGGGTGACACGCGAACACCGTGGCACAGGGGTGTGGCCGCCGGGCCACAACTGCATGCAACTAGACAATCAATGGCGATGTAAAGGTCGCTTGACATCTCCGGTGGATGCTTCTAGCGTGTCAAGTGTCCTTTACATCGCGTGGGGGAGGTTTCGGTGTCCGCATTCGGCGAGCTCAAGGCGACCGGTCGGCTCGCGCTCTGGACGCTCGCGTGGGCCGCGACGCTGGCCCTGGCCAAGTTCGGGCCGCAGCACGTGTGGGACCCGCCGCAGCAGGTGGCGAGCTGGGCCGCGGTCGCGGTCAACGTCGTCGTCGGTGCCGGCTGGATCGTCGCGTTCACCCGCTTTCTCCGGTCGCTTGACGAGCTGCAGCGCAAGATCATGCAGGACGCGCTGGCGGCCACGTTGGGTGTGGGGTGGGTGCTGGGGTTCGCCTACGTCGTCGCCGACCAGGCCTCGCTCGCCGCCGGCGACATCGACGTCGCCGTCCTTCCCGTGGTCATGGCGGTCGTCTTCGTGTCGGCGTTCGTGGTCGGCAAGCTCCGGTACCGATGAAGAACCGCATCACCGAGCTACGCGCCGAGCGCGGCTGGACCCAGCTGGCCCTCGCGCTGGAGGCCGGTGTGTCCCGGCAGACGATCAACGCCATCGAGACGGGGAAGTTCGACCCGAGCCTCCCGCTCGCCTTCCGCCTGGCCAAGCTGTTCGAGCTGCGGATCGAGGAGCTCTTCCTCGACGAGCAGTAGTCAGTTCAACAGGCGTTGCGCCCAGTAGACCTGCCCGTCGGGCCCGACGTTGACAAGCGCGACCAGCAGGTCACCGACGGCGGCGGGCGCGGTGGCAACGGCCATGTGCGGCAGCGTGCCGGGCACCTCGGGCCGCAGCACGACGGCGAAGGTGACGGGCGACGCGTCGACGGACGTCACGGTGACAGCGCTGCCGCTGGTCCAGTAGCCGCCGTCGATCTCGCGGGCGCCGACCCCTGCGAGCCACGGATACCGCTCCTCGGCGACGTCCAGGGACCCGTCGGACCCGGAGCTGACGTCGTCCGGGCGGGCGGAGGTCGCGTTGACGAAGCCGGGCATGAGGTGGGTCCGCTTGTCCAGCACCACGATGCGGAACGTGCCGTTCTTCTGCGGGTCGGGCGGCCGTTGCCACGTCACCCGACCGAGGAAGATCTGGTCGCCGTCGCCGGCCTGCTCCGGGGTCCGCGGCGCGAACGCGGCGTCCATAGTGGCCTGATCGACCAGGCTCAGCGTGGCGGTCGCCGCCAGCACCTCGGGTCCGTACGGCGGCCGCGCGTGCCACCACCGCCAGCCGCCGACGGCCGCGCCCGCCACGAGCAACAGAGTGACGCTCAGTATCAACGCCGCTCGCTGCCTCATGGGTGGTAGTAAAACAGGAGCACCCAAGAACGGCGACGGTGATCTGGGGCGGTGGGTCTGGGACTTTGATCTCCAAATTCCCAGATCTAGCGCCCCAGATCGGCTGTCCACAGGGGGTGGCGGCTGCCGTGGGGCATCAGCACGATTGGTTCTGTGGATTCGCGGTTGGTCGCTGCTCTCGCCGCGGGGGGCGGTGTTGTCGTGTGGAACTGTGCCGGGGCGGTGCCCAGGTGGGCGTTGGACGACGCGCGTCGAGCGGGCCGACTGGCTCCCGTTTTGCCAGGTGTGTTCGTCGACTCTGCCAGGGCAGCCGACGTCGAGGTGCGCCGACGCGCCGCCATCGCATACGCCCGCGGCACCGGGGCGCTGAGCTTCACCACCGCGCTGGCCGTCTGGGGGCTGTGGGAAGACGAAGAGACGGTCCATGTGACGGTGCCCCGTTCGAGCGCGTTCCGCTCGCGGGCTTGGGTGATGATGCATCGCCCGCGTGCCGAACTCGACGCCGTGACGAGACAGGCCTTCTCGGTCACCCGCCTTGACCAAACGCTTGTGGACGCATGGTCCATCCTGCCCTCAGCTCGGCGGCGCGAGCCGGTGATACGGGCCATCAACGAGCGAATGACAACGGTCGGCCGGGTCCGAGTCGCGCTCGACGGAGCTCGTCGGCTCAACGGTTTGCACGAATTCCGGCAACTGGTCCGACTCCTCGCGCAGGGTTGCCGCAGCGAACTCGAGATCTGGGGCCACGACAACGTCTTCACCGGCCCCGGAATGCCGCGGTTCGCGCGTCAGTTCCCCATCACACTTGGTGGGCGCACGGTCTATCTCGACGTGTTCGCCGAACCTGAGCGAGTCGACTTCGAACTCGACGGCTTTTCCACCCACGGGGATCCACGGCAGCGGGAGGCGGACCTCAGGCGCGACGCGGCTCTCGCCGCGCAGGGCATCCTCGTCGTCCGCTTCACGCGTAGACGCCTGCTGTCGGAACCGATCGCCGTACGCACGGAGATTCTGGCGATTCTGTGTGCCAGGCAACGGCCGTAGCGGTTGCCCGACCCGGACGCGGCGGCTGGATGCGCGCGCCCGGGCGGCGTCGGGCTCACGGCGCGCGGTGGATGACGATGTCGCCGTGGCGGGTGCGGGCGTGCACCGAGACCTGGACCGTCGACGGGTTGGGCTCCGACGAGACCGAGTCGCGCACCGACGCGCGTTCGCTCTTCGCGTCGACGCGTGCCGCGACCCCCGTACCGATGCCGACCTCGATGTCGCCCGAGCCGTTCGTCAGGTTCGCGTGTCCGTGCGTCATCCGGCCGATCCGGATCGCGCCGCTGGCCGTTCCGGCGGTGACGTTGCCGTCGGCGCGGTCGATGTCGAAGTCGCAGCTCGCGCTGCTGAGCTCGAGGTCGCCGCCGACGTGGCCGATCCACGCCCGGCCACCCGAGTTCGAGAACGTGACCGTCTCCGCCACCGAACCGATCCGCATCGCGAACGACCCGCCGTCGATGTCGGCGCGGCCCGCGACGTGGCCGACTGACACCTCACCGGACGCGACGTTCGCCCGCAGCGCGGCCACGCCGTCGAGCTCCACCCGACCCGAGGCCAGGTGCAGCTCACACCCGCCCAGCGTCCCGGCGGCGTGCACCTCCGAATGCGCGAGGTACGCACCCAGGCTCGAACCGGCCGGCAGCTCGATGGTGATCGCCACCGAGCCGGACCTGGCGCCCGAAGCCGTGGTCTTGACCGAGAGCCGGCCGTCGGCGAAGTCGACCCTGGTCTTCTGCGCGACCTTGACGTCCTTGGGGCTCCCCGCGTCGATGGGCACGACGACGACAGAGGTGTCGGTGCGGTCGGTCGCGCTGACCCGCACGTGGGCGCCGGCGACCTCGACGATGGCGGCGATCGGGCTCGGGGTGGCGAAGGTGGGCATGTCCGGCTCCTCTGATCGGGTGTCCCGCTCCCGGCGGGCCATGCGACAACCATCGGTGGCGGTCCCGCCACCGACCTGACACGGCGTTGACACGTCGCCTACAGCTGGAGCACGGGCGTTTCCAACGCCGTCCAGGTCCGGCCGTCGGTCGACATGCCGAACTCGTTCCGCAGGCTCACCGCCAGGTAGCCACCACCGGACACCGGGACGATCCGCGAGTACGGTCGCGGGCCGTCGCGCACCTCGCGCACAGACCGGCCGTCGCTGGTGCGCAACAGCTTGTTCGGCTCCGAGAGGTACGCGCCGCCGTCGGCCGTGCCGTAGATCCCGTTTCGACCGAACGGCACGGGGATCTCGTTGCCGTCGTCCCAGGTCCGGCCGCCGTCGTCGCTGCGGAAGACGCGCTGCGTGTAAGCCGAGCTCGTCTGGTACAGCGCGTACGCCCGCTTGCTGTTCGCGACCGTGACGTCGACGAACACGGCGTCCTGCGGCAGCTTCCGGACGCTCCAGGTGCGGCCACCGTCGCGGCTGACGGCGAGCGACTTCCCGACGTACCCTGTCGGCTCTTTCCCGGTGTAGCCGAACAGCCACCGCTCCGTCGTCGGGCTCGTGAGCACCCGCGCCTCCAGCACCGGCAGCGCGACGCTGGCCAGGTCACCGGTGCGGGGGTCGAGGCCGATCAGGCGATCCTGCAGAACCTCGACCGACACCCAGTCGGCGGGCAGCTCGGCGACCTCGGTGACCGGGGCCGGGCGCCACGTGCGGCCCGCGTTCGTGCTCGTCGAATAGGCCGCCGTGCGGTCGCCCAGCTTGTCCGGGCGCCCGCGGACGACCGCGACCACCGTCTCGCCGGCGGCCGCGACGACGAACCGGGAGTCGCTGACCCCGCCACCCGGCATCGCCGCCGACGTCCAGGTGCGACCCCGGTCGGCGGTGGCGGCGACCAGGTCGACGCACTGCGCCCGGCAGTCGCGCACGGGCAGATAGAGATGGTCCAGGTCGCCGGCGACCGCATAGCTGGTCACGGAGACCTGGGGGATCGGGCTGCCGCCCGGCTTCGGGTTCTCGGCGAAGTGCTGGAGCGCGTACGGGCTGCCCTCGGGCGCCGGTCGCGGCTGGTCCGCGCCGCCGAAGCTGCCGGTCACGAGCCCGCCGCCGGCGGCCACCACCAGGGCCACCGCGGCCGCACCGAACGCGGCCAGGAACCGGCGCTTGCGGGCGGCCTTGGCCACCACGTCCTCCCAGTCGGGCCGGAAGGCCTGCCGGCCGGCCTCGACCAGCCCGGCGAAGTCTGGTTCACGCACGGGTCGCCTCCCGGTCGGTGAGGGCCGCGGCGAGGGCCCGGCGGCCCCGCAACAGCCTGGTTTTGACCGCTTCCACGCTGCAGCCCAGCGCGGCGGCCACCTCGGCCACCGGCTGGTCCGCGATGTAGTGCAGGACCACCGCCTCGCGTACCGCCCGCGGCAGCGTTTGCAGTGCCGCGACCAGCGCGATGTGGTCGGGGGACAGGGGCGGAGCGACCTCGTCGCGCGGCACCCGCCCGGTCCGGACCAGCCGGTCGAAGAGCGCCCGTCGCCGATGCCGCGACCGCGCGAGGGCCGCGCGAGCACCCGCGCGAACGCCTCGTGCACAGCGTCCTGCGCCTCGGCATAATCCCCGGTCAGCCCGAACATCTGGGCCGTAAGCCGCGGCGCCGCGACGCGGTACAGCTCGTGCAGGTCAACCTCGCCGTCCACCGCCACCTCCGTCAGTCCCTCCTACGACCTCCGGCACCCGGTGAAGGTGACATCCCGATCCAAGGTCAACATCTAGATCATGACTCGGGTCCGCGGTGGTCCGGACCGTTCCTCCCGCGAGGGACCGCTCCGCTGCGCTCCGCTTGCCAGGTCCGCGTATGTCGTCGGCATCCTGGCACCCTGTGGAGGTGATATCCCGATCTTCCGCCGGCGCGCGGGCGGCAGGCATTTTTCGTCGCACGCCGCTGGAGCGCTCGGACCAGCACGTCTCCTGGGACCGGACCGACCAGGCGTTCTTCGCCGCCGGCGCCTGCCACATCCTTGCCTGGACCTGTCGGGCCGCCTACCCGGACCGGCCGATCGCGATCGAGGCGCTCCGGGTCGAAGACCAGGTCTTCCACGTGTACGCCCGATGGGGCACGTGGGCGTTCGACCACTCGGGCTGGAGTCCCGAGTCGGCGCTGCTGGCGGTCAACGAGGCCCACGAGGGCCGGCCGTTGGAACGAACCACGATCACGACCGGCCTCGCCGAGTTCTGCGCGACGCACGCGCACCGCATGCCGGACCAGTACTGGGCGGATCCGCTGCCGCGCGCGCTCGACTACCTGCGCCGCCACGTGCCGCCGTGGGAGCGTTGACGGACACTGAACGGGCGCCGCGGAGCTGTTCCGTCGGCGTCAAGTGCGTGGACCTAGCGTGTCGCCATGAACAAGAAATCGAAGATGAGCGACAACGCTCTGCGGGTCGGGCTGTGGGTCCACGTTCTCTGTTACGTCGTCGGCATCGCGGCGCAGGTGGTGTTGTGGTGGTTGCTCACGCCGGACCACTTCTTCTGGCCGCTGTGGTCGTTCCTCGGCTGGACCATCGGCCTGGGCTTCCACATCTGGGCGGTGCGCTCGGGCCAGGCCATGCGCGCGGTGCAGGACATGCGCGCCCGCTACTAGGCGATCTCGCTCCCTCGTCAGGAAAGTCACCGCTGGTCGGCACCTCAGCGCTGGGTGGGTTGGAGGGTCAAGCAGCCCGGATGTTGAGCAGTTCGGGCGAGGGAAGTTCATTTGGGTTGGTCTCCTCGACGCCGAGATATTCGATGCCGCCGAGGACCTCCCCCCGCTGAGGATCCTCGATCGTGTAGAGGAACAGCCCTTCATAGGAGCCACGAACGCCCGCATTGACTCTTATGGTCATCCCGAGACCGCGTCCAGGCTGGAAGTCGATGGAGGGGCAGCCACAGCCGCATATGTCAACAACGACGACTTCCGCCGTTTCGCGCCGCAGGGTGTCGACGTTCGGGAAGTCGACGGTCAACAGCGCTTCAAGCACCGCTCGCTCTCGCTGAGTCAGGGGCCTCGCGTCCATGCCAATGATCGTCCCAGGTTCTGGTTCAGGTGGCCGGAGGTGGGTCGGGACCGCCCGGTCCAGAGCGCATGGCGTCCGCGCCTACCGGGCGATTTGGCTACCTGGCGTTCACCTGTTTTTCGAAGCTGGTTCATAGGTAGCTTTCAGTTCCGGTTGCAAATGTCCTATTCGCCTCTGCTGACTAGAGACGGGTTCGACTATGCGATCGCTCGATCCGACCGGTAACGACGACGGGGGCGGTCACGCGCTGCGGGCGGCGAGCAGGCTGCACGCGTTCAACCGATACGAGATCAAGTATCTGCTGCCCGTCACCGCTGTGCCCGCGTTGCGGCGGGTGCTTGCCGGGCGGATGGAGCCCGATAGCCACAGCGCCGGCAGCGGCGGCTACGGCGTGTGGAGCCTCTACTACGACACCCGCGACCTGCGGTTCTACTGGGAGAAGATCGAGGGGCTGCGGTTCCGGCGGAAGCTGCGGATCCGCCACTACGGCGATCGATCCACAATAGACGACGACACCGCCGTGTACGTCGAGATCAAGCAGCGGGTCAACCGGGTCACGCAGAAGCGCCGGTTGGCGCTGCCCTACCGCCTGGCCCGTGAGCTCTGCGACGGCCGAGCCAAGGTCGCGCAGGATCCGTTCCTCGACGAGGTCCTGGAACTGCTCTGCGGCCTCGACCTGCGGCCCATCGCGACGACCGGCTACCAGCGCGAGGCATTCGTCGGCCGCGGCGCCGACGCCGGCTTGCGCGTCACGCTGGACCACCGCGTCCGCGGCCGCGACCGCGACTTCCACCTCGGCGCCGACGCCGAGAACCGGCTCATCGTGCCGGCGCGCCTCGCGGTGGTCGAGTTCAAGGCCAACGAGCGCGTCCCGTACTGGCTCACCGACCTGGCCGCCGAGCTCAACCTGTCGGTGGTCCGGATGTCCAAGTACTGCCAGAGCGTGGAGGCCTTCGGGCGCGCACCCCGCTCGGTCTTCCACGTGCCCGACGAAGCAACCGCTACCAGGATCGAGGTCTGACCCACATGCCGTTCGACGTCCAGGATCTGTCCGGCACCTTCAGCGTCGGTGACATCGCCATCTCGCTGTCGCTGTCGTTCGTACTCAGCGTGCTGATCGGTTGGGTCTATCGGTTCACCCACCGCAACATCTCGTACAGCCAGTCCTATGTGCAGACGCTCGTCATCCTCGGCATGCTGATCGCGTTGATCATGCTGGTGGTCGGCTCGAACATCGCCCGGGCGTTCGCGCTCGTCGGCGCGCTGTCGGTGGTGCGCTTCCGCAACGCGATCAAGGAGACCCGCGACGTCGGGTTCATCTTCCTCGTGATGGGCGTCGGCATGGCCGCCGGCACCCGGTTCTACACCCTCGCCATCGTGGCCGCCGTCGCGATCAGCCTGGTCATCCTCGTGATGTACCGCTTCAACTGGTTCGCCTCGAACATCCAGCGCCAGGTCGTCAAGGTCCAGGTGCCGCCGGACGGTGACTACGTCGCGCACATCCAGGACGTGCTGATCGCGCACACCAGCGAGTTCGAGCTCGTCAGCATCGAGTCGATCCGGGGCGGCGCGCTTACCGAGCTCATGTACACGGTGCGGCTGCGCAAGGGCCACGAGCCCGGCCAGCTGATCAGCGCGCTCGGCGAGCGGACCGGCGGGCAGCGGGTCACGGTGCTGACCGGCTACGACCAGACGGACCTGTGATGGCCCTCCGACATCGCATTCCGCCACGGATCCGCCAGTACTGGAAGCTGCTCGCCGCCTGCGTGGTTTTCCTCGTGGTGTCGGCGGTGGTGTTCAGCACCGTGCGCGTGACGCCGCTGGTGACCAGCGCCAGCGACAGCACGAGCGACGACGTCACGCAGGACATCGCGGGGACCACCGACCTCTTCGACGCCACCAAGGCGCACGAGATCACGCTGACCTTCCGTGCGGACGACTACCAGCGGCTGCTCGACGAGTACTTCGAGGAGGGCGAGAAGAGCTTCCTGGAGGCGGACGTCACGGTCGACGGTACCGCCCTGCCCAGCGTCGGCATCCGGTTGAAGGGCAACTCCACCCTGTCCGGGCTGACCCGCGACGGCCAGGCCCGGTCCGGCAGGTTCGGCCAAGGTCGGGCCTCGCTGAAGGCGGAGGAGCCCGAGAACCTGCCGTGGCTGATCCGCTTCGACGAGTTCGTCGACGGCCGGCGCTATCAGGGACATCGGGAGATCGCGGTACGCGTCGCGGGCATGGGCGGCGGCAGCACGGTGCTCAACGAGGCGCTCGCGCTCGACGTGTTGGCCGCCACCGGACAGCCCGCGCAGCGGTACGCCTACTCCAGCTTCACCGTCAACGACCGGCCCACCACGGCCCGCCTGATCGTCGACCACCCGGACGAGGGCCTGCCCGGCGGCGACGGCGTGCTCTACAAGAGCCTGGCCACCAGCCAGTTCACGGACCAGGGCGACGATCAGACGGCGTACGCGGACGACTTCGAGCAGATCACCAAGAAGGGCAGCCAGGACCTCCAGCCCGTGATCAACCTGGTCAAGTGGGTCAACAGCGCCAGCGACGCGGAGTTCGACGCGAAGCTCGGCGAGCACGTCGACGTGGCGGCCTTCGCGCGCTACGTGGCCGTGCAGGACCTGCTGATGAACTTCGACGACATGGCGGGTCCGGGCCGCAACTACTACCTCTGGTACGACCTGGACACGAAGACGTTCACGGTCGTGGGTTGGGACTACAACCTGACCTTCTCCTCGATGGGAGGCGGGTTCCGGCCCCCGGACGGCATGGAAATGCCCGAGGGCTTCCAACCGCCCGAGGGCATGGAGCGTCCGGACGGTGGCCAGCGACCTGGGGGCGGCTTCGACGGGATGGGCGGCAACAAGCTCAAGGAGCGCTTCCAGGCCAGTGCCGCGTTCAAGACGGTGTACGAGGAAGCCCACCGCGACCTCTACCAGAAGATCTACGGCGACGGCACCGCGCTGAGCTCGCTCGACCGCATCGCCAAGGTCCTGTCCACGGTCGGTGGCTACGACGCGCAGCAGACCACCAGCGACGCCGAGCAGCTCCGCACGGCCATCCAGCAGCAGACAGACAGCGCGTGACGCTACGGAGTGGGGGACGCGGACGGGCGCAGCACCGCGCACGCCTGCATGGCGGCGGCGACCTTCGGGTCGGCCGTGCTCGGGTTGGCCGTGAGCTCGACACCCCGGTCGGAGAGGCAGTTGCGGTACGCCGCACCGGCTCCCCGGTTGCCGCCGCCACCCGGGCCGCCCCGCCCGTTCTCGCCGCCCGGCCCGCCGGTCGGACGCACCGACTGGCAGGCCTCCTGCGCCTTCTGCCAGGTCGCGTCGTCGACGCCCTGGGGCCGGAAGCCGCCGCCCATCCGCCCGCCGCCCATCCGCCCGCCGCCCGGCCGGCCCGACGGGAAGTCGGTCGGGCGCCCGGACGGGAAGGCGGTGGGACGCCCGGACGGGAAGCCGTTCGGGCGCCCGGACGGCCGACCGGAGGGAAACGCCGTGGGCCGGCCGGACGGGAAGCCCTGGATGTCTACGCCGTTCTGCCGCAGGCAGTCGAAGTAGGCGTTGGCCCCGGCCGGACCGGCGGCCGTGCCCCCGTCTCCGGAACCGCTGTCGGAGCCGCAGGCGGCGGTCAGCAACAGGGCCGCCGAGCCGACGACCAGGGCGAGCGTCCATCGCTTACGGGACACGGGTCCTCCATTCATGGACGTGCCGCGGGGGTGGGATCCGCGGCACGCCGGCCCATGGGACCGCGGCAACCTCCACGCGCCGTCAGGCCAAGCTCGGAAAAACCTTCGAATCGACTTTGAGGAAACTCCGAGGTACGGCTCAGCGGCCTGCGAGGTGGGTCGCCGAGACTCGCGGCTCATGGGCGTTCGCCGCAAGATCTGGCACGGGCGCGCGCGGTTCGCCGTGTGCGCTGCCGTGGCGCTGGTCGTCGTTTCCGCATCCGCCGGCGCGTACGCGCTGACCAGAGACGACCCGGCGCCGTCAGCCAAGGCCGGCACCGCTCGGGTCGACCGGGGCGACGTGGTCACGGCCGTCGCGACGACCGGATCGCTGGAACCCGCCGAGACGCGCACGCTCAGCTTCGCGGTCGCGGGCACCGTGACGGTGGTCAAGGTGCGGGCCGGCGACCAGGTCAAGACGGGCCAGGTGCTGGCCGAGGTGGACGCCACCGACGCGAGCGACCGGGTGGACGACGCCCGGCGGTCGCTCGACGAGGCACAGGACACGCTGGACAAGGCGGACGACGGCGGAGCCACGACCTGCACGGCCGGCGGCGGCGGGGACCGGGTCGCGCCGGTCCACTACGTGACCTCCCCGAGCCCGTCGGCCTCCCCGTCACCGAGCGGGCAGCCGACCACGTCCCCGTCACCGAGCCGGCCGACGACGAGTCCGCCCCGCCAGCCGCCGCGCACGACCGATCCGACCCGCTCCGGGCCCGGCGGCGGTGGCACGAGCGAGGGCTGCGCCGACCAACGCGGCGGCGACGCCGTGCTCTCCGCGCTGCAGCGGGTCAACAGCGCCGAGCTCGCGCTCGCCGAGGCGGAGGACCAGCTCGCCGGCACGAAGATCAAGGCGCCGATCGCCGGCAAGGTCCTCACCGTGGCCGGCGTGGTCGGCACGGACGTCCGGGCCGGCAGCACCTTCGTGTCCGTGGCCGACGTGGCCGGCATGCAGGTGGCGGCCGACTTCCCGGAGGCCGACGCGAACCGGCTCGACGTCGGCCAGACCGCGACCGTCACGCTCGCCAACCACCCGGGTGACGAGCTCGCCGCCCGCGTCGTCACGGTCAGCCCGGTCGGCACCGCCGATGGCAACATGGTCCGCTACGGCGTGGTGCTCGCCTTCGAGACGAGCCCGGCGGACCTGCTGGTGGGCCAGAGCGCGAGCGTACGCGTCACCACCGGCGAGGCCGCCGGCGTGCTCCGCGTGCCCTCCACGGCCGTACGCGCCGATGGGAACGCCGTCGTCAGAACCGCGACCGGCGACCAGACCCGGGCGATCGGGGTCGGCCTGCGCGGCGACCAGTACACCGAAGTCACCTCCGGTCTCACCGAGGGTGACGAGGTCGTGCTGGCCGGCAACTGAGCCCGGCGTTCCCAGGGAGCTTTGAGGTGGCGCGAGGCTGGCTCCGAGCCGGCTGCCCCAAGCTGGCGCGCATGCTCCGATCCCTTCCGAGACCGGGTATGTCCCCCGCGCTCGTGGTCAACGTCGTGCTCGCGCTGGCAGTGGCCGGCGCGGGCGCGTGGGCGTACACCTCCTTCGGCCGAGCCGAGGCGGCCGAGCCCACGTCCGGAACGACCCGCACGGTCGCGGCCGCGCAGGGCACCGTGACGGCCACCGTCTCCGCTTCAGGGACGGTGCGGAGCTCGGCCACGGCCAGCGCCTCGTTCGGAACCTCCGGCACGGTGACCGACATCCGCGTCAAGGTGGGCGACAAGGTCAAGAAGGGGCAGGTCCTGGCCACCGTGGACGACACCGCGGCACAGCGGAAGCTCGACGCCGCGCGGGCCGACCTCGACGCCGCGCAGGCCGCGCTCGACCGGGCCGAGGACGCCGGCGGCGACACCTCGGAGGCCGAGGCCCAGGTGAGCCAGGCCGAAACGGCCGTCGACGAGGCGCAGGACGGTGTCGCCGGCGCCACGCTCAAGGCGCCGCGCGCCGGCACGATCACCGCGGTCAACGGCACGGTCGGCGGGCAGGCCTCGGGCAGCGGCTCGACCGGCGGCAACGGCTCGACGGGCGGCAACGGCTCGACCGGCGGCGGGAGCGACGACACCAGCTCGGACGGGTTCATGGACATCGCCGACCTGACCAAGCTCGAGGTGTCCGCCTCCGTCTCCGAGACCGACGCCACCAAGCTCAAGGCGGGCCAGGCGGGCACCGTCACCTGGAACGCCCTGCCGGGCGCGCAGACCTCGGGCAAGCTCGCCACCATCGACCCGAACGCCACGTCGGAGAACAACGTCGTGACGTACGGCGTGACCTTCACGCTCGACAAGCTGCCCGACGGAGTACGCGTCGGCCAGAGCGTCAACGTGTCCGTCACGGTCGGGCAGGCCGAGAACGTCGTCTACGTGACCTCGGCCGCGGTCACCGGCGGCGGCAACCGGCACGTCGTGACCGTGCTGGAGAACGGCCAGCGGGTCACCCGCCAGGTGGAGATCGGGCTCGAGGGCGACGGCGCGACGGAGATCAGGTCCGGGCTCGCGGCCGGTGACCAGGTCGTGGTCACGCTGCCGTCGACGACGTCGAACCAGGGCGGGTTCACCGGGCCCGGCGGCGGGGTCTTCCCGGGCGGCGGCGGGTTCTCCGGCGGCGGACGCAACGGTGGCGGCGCGCGCCTCGGAGGCGGCCGGTGACCGTCCTCGACATCCGCGCGGTCACGAAGGTCTACGGCGAGGGCGCGGCGACCGTGCACGCCCTGCGCGGCGTCTCCCTGGACGTCGAGCCCGGCGAGTACGTGGCCATCATGGGCTCGTCCGGCTCCGGCAAGTCGACCCTGATGAACATCCTGGGCTGCCTCGACATCCCGACCGCCGGCCGCTATCTCCTCGACGGCGTCGACGTCAGCCGCCTCAACGACCGCCAGCTCGCCCTCGTCCGCAACCGGCGCATCGGGTTCGTCTTCCAGTCGTTCAACCTGATCCCGCGTACGACCGCCGTGGCCAATGTGGAGCTTCCGCTGGCGTACGCGGGCGTCAAGGCGGCCGAGCGCCGCCGCCGGGCGCTGGTCGCGCTGGACATGGTGGGCCTGGCCGATCGGGCCGGCCACGAGCCCAACCAGCTCTCCGGTGGCCAGCAGCAGCGGGTCGCGGTGGCCCGGGCCCTGGTCACCGAGCCCGCGCTGGTCCTCGCGGACGAGCCGACCGGCAACCTCGACAGCCGGTCCACGGAGGACATCCTGCGCATCTTCGACGACCTGCACGCCGCCGGCCGCACGATCGTCCTGATCACCCACGAGACGGACGTGGCCGCCCGGGCCAGCCGGCTGATCCGGCTCTTCGACGGTCAGATCGCCTCCGACGTACAGCAGGATCGGATCCTGGCATGAGCCTTTTCGAGGTGCTCCGCTTCGCCGTACGCGGAATCGGCGCCAACAAGCTCCGCTCCGGCCTGACCATGCTCGGCATCCTGATCGGTGTCGCGGCGGTGATCCTGCTCGTCGCGGTCGGCAACGGGTCGGCGCAACAGGTCGCCGACCGGATCGAGGCGCTAGGCACCAAGACCCTGACCGTGCAAGGCACAGGCGGGGGCCAGGTGCTCACGCCCGCGGTGGCCCAGGCGCTGCACGACCCGGTGCTCGCGCCCGACGTCACGTCGGTGTCGCCGGTGGTGAGCACCCAGGCGACGCTGACCTACCAGGGCACCGACCACGCGGTGCAGCAGTTCGTCGGCAGCTACCCGAGCTACTTCGGCGCGTCCAACTCGCCCGTCGGCACGGGTGCGGCGTTCACCGACGACGACGTGGCGCAGGGCCGGCGGGTCGTGGTGATCGGCAAGACCGTCGCCGACGAGCTGTTCCCCGGCACTGCGGCGGTCGGCAAGGAGCTCACCGTCAGCGGCGCGCTGTTCACCGTGGTCGGGGTGCTCGACGAGAAGAGCAGCGCCTCCGGCTTCATGGACGCCAACGACCTCGCGATCGCACCGCTGACGGCGGTGCAGCAGACGCTGACCGGGTACGGCGCCTACAACTCGATCGTCGTCGAGGCCGCCTCGAGCGCGAAGGTGGCCGACGCACAGTCGCAGGTGTCGCTGATCCTGTCGCAGCGGGTGCAGGTGCCCGCCGGCTCGACTAGCCAGCCGTACCGCATCCAGAACGCCTCCCAGCTGCTGGAGACGCAGACGGAGACGGCCGACACGTTCACCACGCTGCTCGGCGCGGTCGCCGGGATCAGCCTGCTGGTCGGTGGCATCGGCATCACCAACATCATGCTGGTCACGGTGACCGAGCGGACCCGCGAGATCGGCATCCGCAAGGCGCTCGGCGCGCCCCGCCGCGTGATCCTCACCCAGTTCCTCGCCGAGGCCACGATGCTGAGCCTGCTCGGCGGCGGGCTGGGCGTGGCCGCCGCGCTGATCGGGAGCCGCTTCACGATCGTCGGCGTGCGACCGGTGATCGTCCCCAGCTCGATCGCCCTGGCGCTGTGCGTCTCCGTCGCGATCGGCCTGTTCTTCGGCAGCGTCCCCGCGAACCGCGCCGCCCGCCTGCGCCCCATCGACGCCCTCCGTTACGAGTGACACCCGGGAGAGTCTTGTGACGACATTGGACGCACAGCTGGCCGCCACGGCGAGCCGCCGGTGGTGGAACCGGTGGACTGTCGTGCTCGCGCTGGCGCTGCTGCTCGTCGGCGGGTTCGCGTCCGGCATCCAGGTCCAGAAGGCGTACGGCGACCAGCCCGCCGCCGGGCCCGGTGGCGGCGGGTTCCGCGGCCAGGGCGGCTTCACGCCTCCGACGGCCTTCCCGGGCGGCGGTTCGGCCCGCGGCGGCAACGCTGGGGCCGCTTCTGAGACGACGACCGGCACCGTCAAGCTCGTCGACGGCACCACCGTGTACGTCGAGACGGAGTCCGGCGACGTGGTGACCGTCCGCACCGACGCCGACACCGCCGTCTCGTTGCCCGGCAAGCTCAAGGACCTGAAGGCCGGCGACAAGGTCAGCGTGTCGGGCGGCGCCGACGGCTCGACCCCGGCGACGGCGGTGGCGAAGTCCAAATAGGACTCAGGACCTACGGCTCCGGCGGGATGTTGTGGTTGATCCGGAACATGTTGCCGGGGTCGTAGGTTCGCTTGACGTCGCGCAGCCGGTGGTACGTGGCCGGTTCGTAGGCGCGGGCCACGGCTTCGGGCGCCAGGTCGTACCCGGTCAGGAAGTTCGCCTGCTGGTGACCCGTCGACCACGGTGCCAGCGCGCCGGAGATGGCATTGAGCGGCGCGCGGAACCGGTCGCCCAGGCCGGGACCGGCCCCGAACGCCCCGCCGAAGAGCTGGAAGCGGGCGTCGCGGTTGCCCACGGCGTTCGGCACGCTCGGGTCCTGCCCCAACGCGCCGCCGAGCTGGCGGATCTCGATCATCGCGGCGGGAGTGTCGACGCCCGGTCCGGCGACGTCGATCAGCGCCTGTTCGGCCGCGGCGGGGAAGTCGCTGAGCAGGGTCGACATCTCGTACGTCGGCACCGGGTCGAGCGGGTCCTGGTGGATGGCGGCGATCTCGGTGTACGGCATCTCGGCGACCGTGTCGGCCAGGGCCGGCGCCGCCGCGCGGAGGCCCGTGACGAGCCGTTCGCCCTCGGCGGGCGGGCCGAGGTAGGCGACCCGCACGTGCACGGTGAACCGGTCGCGCAGGGGTTCCGGGACGTCCGGGTGGTCCGGCAGCCGCATGAACGCGAACGAGAGGGTCAGCTCCTGCGGCGACTCGGCGACCAGCCGGCGGAACGCGTCGATCACCGGACCGACGTGCTCGCCGGCGAAGTAGATGCCTCCTCCGTACAGCTCCGTCGTCGGGACGAGGTCGAGGTCGAGCGACGTCACCACGCCGAAGTTCCCCTTGCCGCCCCGGATCGCCCAGAACAGGTCCGGTTCGTGGCCGGCGTCGATGTGCCGGAGCTCGCCGTCCGGGGTGACGATGTCGGCGGACCGCACGTGGTCGGCGGCCCAGCCGTAGGTGCGGCCGAGGGTCGAGCTCAGGCCCCCGCCGAGGGCGTAGCCGACCACGCCGACGTTGGGTGACGAGCCGGCGAGCGGTGCCAGGCCCTCGGGGAACGCCGCGTCGATCAGGGACTTGGCCGTGACGGCACCGCCGATGGTCGCCGACCGCGACGGGGTGTCGACCACGATGTCCCTGAGCCGGCGAATGTTGACCATGACCGCGCCGTCGGAGGCCACGACCGCGCCGTGCCCGGTGGCGACCGTGGCGACCGGCAGGTCGTTGACGCCCGCGAAGCGCACCGCGGCCTGCACGTCGGCCACGTTCGTCGCACCGACCACGACCGCCGGGCGCTCGACCTGCGCCTGGTTCCAGGTGGCGGTCTCCTCGGCGTAGTCGTCGTCGCCGGGGGCGAGGACCGGGCCGCGGACCTCCGAAGCCAGCCGCCCGAGATCAGACCTGTCGATAACGTACGTCATGCCGTGGCCCCTTCTGGTCGCGTTCGCCCGCTTCACGCGGACGTGGTGCGGATCCGACCGGGGGACGTGCCTCGACGGTATCCAGCCTCAGCCCTTGCCGCCCAGCACCGATCTGAGCTCGGCGAGCAGCACGTCGCGCAGGCCTTCGGGCGACGGCGCGGGACCGCGCTGCACGGCGAAGATCGTCAGCCCGGCCAGCGTCGACAGCAGCAGGTCCGTGACGGTGTCCGCGTCGTACGCGGGCGTGAAGTCACCCCGCTGCACGCCTTCGCGCACGGCGGCCAGGAACGGCTCCCGGTAGCGGGTCCGCACGCCCGCGCTGTGCGCGCCGATGTCGTCGTCCCGCATGGCCGACCGCCAGAACTCGACCAGGACCCGCCGGGTGGCCGCGGAGTTGTGGAGGCTGCGGTCCACCAGAACGACCAGCCGGCGCCACGGGTCGGCCTCGGCCGCCGACATCGCCTCCAGGGCCGCCACCTCCCGCTCGGTGAAGACCTCCATCGCCTCGATGACCATGTCCTCGCGCGACCCGAAGTAGTTCTGGAGCGTGCTGATCGCGACGCCGCTGGCCAGGGACACGTCGGTGAACCGGGTGTTCTCGAAGCCCCGCTCGGCGAGCACGGTCACCACGGCGTCCAGCACGGCGGCCCGCTTGGTGCCGCCGGCCCGTCGTCGTCGCGTCGGCATGGGGCCCCCTTAGACCCGGGGCGGGATGTTGTAGTTCCAGCGGAACATGTTCTGCGGGTCCCAGCGGGTCTTCACGGTCCGGAGCCGCTCGTACGTCTCGTCGTCGTAGGCCAGGCGCACGCCCGCGACCGAGGCGTCGGCCGGCGCCAGGTAGCTGGGATGCTTCTTGCCCGCCGGGCCCGTGAGCCGGCTGGTCAGCTCGAACGCCAGGTCCCGCTCGGGAAGCGGCGCGCCGGGCGGCACGACGGTCAGCGCGAACAAGGCGTACGCGACGTCCCGGCGCACGGCGTTCGGGTGCTGCGGAGGCCGGCCGAAGGCGCCACCGAGGTGGGTCAGGTTGACCAGCGTGATGCCTCCGCCCGAGTCGGGGCCGGCGAGCTCCAGGATGGTCTCCATGGTGGACGGTGAGATCTCGTCCAGCATGGCGAAGTGCTCGACCGACGTGCCCGGGTCGGTCGGGTCGTTGGTGATGCTGGCGATGTCGGCAACGGGCATCGTGGTCAGCGTGTCGGCGAGCACCGGGCCGGCGGCCCGCAGCGGGGCGACGAGCGCGTCACCGTCGGTGCCGAGGTAGGCGAGCCGCACGAAGACGCTGAGCTTGCCCCGCATGAACTCGGGGACGAACGGCAGGTCCGGTGCGTGCAGGAAGACGATCGAGGACGTCAGCTCGTCGGTCGCCGCGGCGGTGAGCAGGCAGTACGCCCGCAGCACCTCGGCCGCGCAGTCCCCGTCGAACTGCAGCGACCCCGCGTAGAGCTCGGAGACCGGGAACAGGTCGAACTCCAGCGCGGTGACGACGCCGACGTTGCCCTTGCCACCGAGCAGCGCGAAGAACAGGTCCGGGTCGGATTCCGGGGTGACCCGGCGCTGCGCGCCGTCCGCGGTCACGACCTCGACGGCCTGGACGTGGTCGGCCGCGTAGCCGAAGGCTCTCCCCAGCGAGACGCTCACGCCTCCGCCGAGCGTGTAGCCGACGACGCCGACCTGTGGCGAGGAACCCGCGAGTGGCGCGAGGCCGACCCTCGCGGCCGCTTCGACCACCTGTCCCCAGTGGACACCCGCCTCGACCCGGGCGGTGCGCGTCCGTTCGTCGACGCGTACACCCGTCATGCGCTTGGTCGTGATCATGACGGCTTCCCGCGTGACGGACTGGGAGGGGCCGTGACCGGTGTTGAGGACGGCGACGAGGCGGTTTTCCGTGCGGGCGAAGCGCACCGCGGCCCGGACGTCCTCGGCGTTGGTGGCTCCGACGATCACGTACGGATCGTGGGAGACCGCCGTGTTGAAGACCGCCGCCTCCTCGGTGAAGCCCGCGTCGCCCGGGAAGAGAACGGGTCCCTGGACGTCGGCCAGCAGTTCCGGAGTGCTCATGCGAATACGGTATCTCCGTACCGATTCCGTGGATCAAGGCTTTGACCTGGGATGTTGCCGTCATCACTATTTAGTACAAGCTTGTGACAGTCACGGTTTCGTACTATGTTCGTGGGTAACACGGAGGGATCGAGGGATCATGAGCACAGTCGAGTTGACCCGTTTCCGCGTGCCCGAGGCACGCGCCGACGCGTTGCTGGCCGCGCGACCGGCCATGCTGCGCGACTTCTCGAGCGACCGCGCCGGTTTCCTCGGCGCGCGACTGGTCCGCCTGAGCGCCGAGGAGTGGCTGGACATCGTCTTCTGGCGGGCCCACGAGGACTTCGCCGAGTCGCGGCGCCGGGGCGCCGACCGGCCCGGAATCCAGGCGTTCTTCGCGCTGATCGCCGAGGTGGTCAGCTCCGAGGAGGGCACCACGGAGGGGGAGCTGTGATGCGGGCGGCATGGTACGACCGGCAAGGACCGGCACATAAGGTGCTCCAGGTCGGAGAGCTCCCGGATCCGCGACCGGGCCCGGGTGAGGTCCGGGTCAGGGTGTCGGTCTCCGGGGTGCACGTCGGCGACGTCGGCAAGCGCCAGGGTTGGTGGGGGTCGACGATGCCGTACCCCAGGGTGATCCCGCACGGCGACGGCGTGGGCACGATCGACGCCGTCGGCCCGGGGATCCACCGGTCACGGATCGGCTCGCGGGTCTGGGTCTACCTGGCCCAGTCGTACCGCCCGTTCGGCACGGCCGCCGAGTACACGGTGGTCCCGTCGCACCATGCCGTCCCGCTGCCGGACGGCGTGCCCGACGAGCAGGCGGCCGGGCTTGGCATCCCGGGCATCACGGGCCACCGGGCGATCTTCGCCGACGGCCCGGTGACCGACCAGCGGGTGGTCGTCACGGGCGCACTGGGCGCGGTGGGCCGAGCGGCGGTGGCGGTGGCCCGCCGCGGCGGCGCCACGGTGATCGCGACGGTGCACACCCCGGACCAGGTCGACCAGGCCGTTGCGGCGGGCGCGCACCAGGCGGTCGACACGGCATCCGGCGACGTGGCCGCGCGGATTCTCGAGCTCACCGGCGGCCAACCGGTCGACCGGGTGGCCGAGCTCGCGTTCGACACGAACCTGGCGACCAACCTGGAGATCCTGGACTACAACGGCGTGATCGCGACGTACGCGACCGGCGCGACCGAGCCGCGCATCCCGTTCTGGCAGCTGGGCTTCAAGAACATCACGGTGCGCTTCCTGAGCAACGACGACTTCCCGGAGAAGGCGAACGAGGCCGCGGCTCAGGACCTGACTGCCGCCCTGGTGTCGGGCGACCTGCGCTATCCGATCGCGGCCCGGCTGCCGCTGGCGGACATCGCCGACGCCCACGACCTCACCGAAACCAGCGCCTCCCGGGGCCGCGTCGTTGTGGACATCTGACGGTCTTGAACCCGACTCCATCGGGCGTCGCGACTCCCTAGAGTTTCGGGATGACCCGACAAGCGATCTCGAGTGAGGGCGCGCCGGCCGCGCTGGGGCCGTACAGCCAGGCGATCGTCGCCGGTGGTTTCGTGTTCTGTTCCGGCATGGCCGGCATCGACCCCGCCACCGGCAAGATCCCGGAAGGCATCGAGGCCCAGACGGAGCAGGCGCTGCTCAACCTGGGCGCCGTGCTGGCCTCCGCCGGCGCCTCCCTCGCCGACCTGGTGAAGACGACCATCTTCTACGCCAATGTGGACGACTTCGCGCGGCTCAACGCCGTGTACGCCCGGCACATGCCCGACCCGCCGCCGGCGCGCTCGGCACCGGCCAACGTCCAGCTGCCACACGGCCTGCTGGTGTCGATCGAGGGGATCGCCGTGCTCCCTTAACGCGCCGCGGCGAACGGGACGGCGAGGCTCTCCTCGGTCTGCTCGCCGGCCGGATGCTGCCAGAGTCCGCGGGCCCGCAGGATCGGCAGCACGCCTTCGCCGAACCAGTACGCCTCTTCGAGGTGCGGGTGTCCGGAGAGGATGAACTCGTCGATGCCGAGGTCCGCGTACTCGATGATGCGGTCGGCGACCTCCTGGTGGCTGCCGACCAGCGCCGTGCCGGCACCGCCGCGGACCAGGCCGACGCCCGCCCACAGGTTCGGTGACACCTCGAGGTCGTCGCGGCGACCGCCGTGGAGAGCGAGCATCCGTTTCTGGCCCTCGGACTCGCTGCGGGCCAGGCCCGCCTGCACGGTGGCGATGTCGGCGTCGTCGATGCCGTCGAGCAGCCTGCGTGCCTGCGCCCAGGCCTGCTCGGAGGTGTCGCGGGTGATCACGTGCAGGCGGATGCCGAACCGCACCGGGCGCGGGGCGGCGAGGCCGCGGATCCAGTCGAGCTTGCGGGCCACCGCGTCCGGCGGCTCGCCCCAGGTCAGGTAGACGTCGGCGTGCTTGGCCGCGACGGTCCCGGCGGCCGGCGACGACCCGCCGAAGTAGACGGGTGGCACGGGGTCGGGCACGCGGGGGATCGTCGCGCCCTCGACCGTGATGTGGGTGCCGGCGTAGGTGACCTCTTCGCCGCGCCAGAGCCCGCGCACGACCGCGAGGAACTCGGCGCAGCGGGCGTACCGGGCGTTCTTGTCGAGGAAGTCGCCGTACGCGCGCTGCTCGTGTGCCTCGCCGCCGGTGACGACGTCGAGCAGCAGCCGCCCGTCGGAGTGCCGCTGGAACATGGCGGCCATCTGGGCGGCGAGCGTCGGTGAGAGCAGGCCGGGCCGGTAAGCGACCAGGAACTTCAGCCGCTCGGTCGCCTCGACGAGCATCGCCGTCGACAGCCAGGCGTCCTCGCACCAGGCGCCGGCCGGGGTGAGAGCGCCGACGAACCCGAGCTGCTCGGCGGTGCGGGCGATCTGACCGAGGTACGCGCGGGTGGCGGGGCGGGCACCGGCGGCCACGCCGGCCGGCAGGCCGTGCCCACCGCCGACGATGTAGCGGCTGTCGCCGTAGGTCGGCAGGAACCAGTGGAACGTGAGGGCCATCTACTTGACCTCGTGCAGACGGCCCGTGCGCACGTCGTACACGAAGCCCCGGACCGAGTCCTTGACGGGGATGAACGGGTCGGCCTGGATGCGGCGGATCGACTGGCGCACGTCCTCGTCGAGGTCCGTGAACGCCTCGGCGGCCCATGCCGGCTTCTGCCCGGTCTCGGCCTGGATGGCGGCCTTGAACGCGTCGTCGGTGAAGGTCAGCATCCCGCAGTCGGTGTGGTGGATCAGGATGATCTCGGTGGTGCCCAGCAGCCGCTGGCTGATCGCGAGGCTGCGGAGCTGGTCGGCGGTGATCACGCCGCCGGCGTTGCGGATCACGTGGGCGTCGCCCTCGGTGAGGCCGAGGAGCCCGTACGGGTTCAGCCGCGCGTCCATGCAGGCCACGACGGCGACCTGGCGGGCCGGGGGCAGCGGCAGGTCGCCCTTGTCGAACGCGTCGGCGTAGTGGGCGGCGTTGACGAGCAGTTCGTCGGTAGTGGTCACCCAATCAATCCTACCGACTTAGTAGGCAATGGTCCAGGGGTGCAGTAGGATGTTGCGGGTGGTGAGCAACGTGTTCAGCTTCCCGAACCCCGTCAACGAGGTCTCGGCGCGGCTGGTCGCGGGCGGCGTCGTCATCATGGCGGCGGTCGCGCTGGTCTTCGACCTGCGGTGGCTGACGGTCGTCATGGCCTACGGATTCCTGGCCCGGGTGGCCACCGGCCCGACGCTGTCGCCGCTCGGGCAGCTCGTGACCCGCGTCGTCACGCCGAGATTGCCGGTCGCGGCCAAGCCCGTCCCGGGGCCGCCGAAGCGGTTCGCGCAGGGCATGGGCGCGGTCATCACCACGACGGCCGCGGTGCTCTGGGTCGGTTTCGGCCTGGCCACCGCGGGCAAGGTCTTCGTGGGCCTGGTGCTCGTGGCGGCCACCCTCGAGTCGGTGTTCGCGTTCTGCATCGGCTGCGTCATCTTCGCGGCGCTGATGCGCGCCAACGTGATCCCCGAGTCCGTCTGCGAGCAATGCAACGACATCACCCTGCGCCGCTCACCAGCGGCGTCGTGAGCGCGGCTGCGGCGGGCGTATGTGATCATGGAGTCATGACCATCAGAAAGGCCCATGGCCGCTGACCTCCGGCTCGCGCTGCACGCGACGCTCCCTGACCAGCGCGGCGGCGACCCCTATGCCGATCGCGGTCAACCGCGGGCTCAGGCCGTCGGGCGGTTGCCCGTCTCGTTGCCGGCCGCCGGCGATGAGCTGGTCTGCCACGTCAACGGAGAGCATCTCCTGGTCCGGAGCTGTCAACAGGGTACGCGTGCCGGCGCCGACGGCGAGCACGGTGACCGCGCGTACCCATTGGGAGTCGGTGAACTGCACATGCGCCAGCGAGAGCGTGTCCGCGGCGGTGTCGAAGCCGACGACGGGGCTATCCGGTTCGGGATGGAGCGCGGCGACCACCGCCTCGCCGGACGGCGACCACCCGAGCAGCCGCACCCCGATCAGGCCAGGGAGCTCGGGCAGCGCAGAGGCCGCCGGCCGTGGCTCGCCGGTCGCGGGGTCGACCACGGTCAACTGCCAGCGGGACGGATAGGCGTCGCCGGCGCAGCATCGGCGTTGCCGCAACAGGGTCAGTCCTCGACCGTCGCGTCCAGGACCCCTTGCCCGCGAGGTGCGCCCCGCCGTCGGCGGCGAACGTGCTCACCATCGCTCCGGTGCGGGAGGCGACGGCGAGCACACCCTTGCTCCCGGTGAGCCACCAGGCGGGGGCGCCGAAGACCACGACGGCCGCGCCGGCGGGTGACGACGTGACCGAGGGCGTGCCCCAGTGTGGGGCGCCGACACGGTCCGGCAGCGACGGTCCGGCGACCAGGGGAGCGGCCGGACTGACCGCGGACCTCAACACCGGCACCGCCACCGCCAGCAGCGCGACGACCACGGCGACCGCACCGACGAGCCCGCGGTGCTTGCGGCGACGGGCGCGGGCGATGGCACCGTCGTACAGGGACGAGGCTTCGACGCTGTCCGCCAGTTCGTGCAGCGCCTCCCGTACCCGATCGGTCATCGCACGTGCTCCTCGGCCCGAACCTCGTCGAACAGGTGCGGCGACGTACGCCGCAGGCGTGCGAGGCCGTCGTACGCGTGGCGTTTGACCGAGCCGACCGAGCAGCCGAGCACGTCCGCCGCCTGCGCTTCGGTCAGGTCCTCGTAGAACCGCAGGACGAGGACCGCGCGCTGCCGGGGAGGACCTTGCTAACCGGCCGCGGCGTACGCGTCCCGCAGCCCTTGGATCTCGATCTTGGTCATGGTCATCATCGCCTGTCCGACCCGGGCGGCCTTGCGCGGGTCGGGGTCGCTCATCAGCTCGCCCAGCACGTCCGGGACCACCTGCCAGGACAGGCCGTAGCGGTCCTTGAGCCAGCCGCACTGTCCCTTCTCGCCGCCCTCGGAGAGCCGCTCCCAGAGCTCGTCGACCTCGGCCTGGTCGGCACAGCCGACGTAGAGCGAGACGGCCTCGGTGAAGGTGAACTGCGGACCGCCGTTGAGGGCGACGAACCGCTGACCGTCGATCTCGAACGTCACGGTGAGCGCGGGCCCCTCCGGACCCATCCGGGCCACGTCGACCACCCGAGCGTTCTTGAAGATGGACACGTAATGGGCGGCGGCCTCCTCTGCCTGACCGTCGAACCAGAGGTACGGGGTGATCTTCTGCATGGCCTGCTCCTGTCCTGGTGATGGCGCCTGTCCCCAACGCGTCGAACGAGCAGCCCCCGGATCGACACCACGAGCAGAACAAATTTCCGCCTGCGTACGTGGCCAGCGATGATCATCACATTCGGTGATCGCCGAGGACGGGGCGACATAACATCCGTTTTATGTGGACAGAGGGTTTCACGTTCGAGGTGGCCCGGTTCCGGGCTCCGGCCGTCGTCATCGGGTCCAGCGTGCTGTTGGTGTGCAGCGGCCTGGCGCGGCTGTGGCAGGTCACGGCGGAGGCGATAAGCCAGAACGCCTACCTGGGCGCCCACGAGGCCGCCGGTACGCCGGGTGGGTTCGCCGGTCTCGCGATCGTCTTCCTCATGGTCGTCGGCCTGGTCGTGTCGCTGGTCGCGCTGGCCGTCGCCACGCTGGGGTTGCTCAACCTCGGGGGTTGGAACTGGACCCGCGTCGCCACCTGGGCCGTCGGCTCCGTGACGCTCGCGGTCGCCGGCGGCTGGTTCGCCCTGGGCCGCATCCCATCTCCCCCGGGAGACGCAGCGGATTCGACCGACTGGGACCGGGTCCGTGCGCTCGCCGCCGAGTCCACGCCCGACTGGGTCGAGCCGGCCTCCACCGTGGCGGGCCTCATCGCCTCGCCCGCTCTGCTGGTCGCGCTCGTCCTGCTCGCCCTGCCGAGCGCCAATGCCTTCTACCGGCAACATCGCCTGCCGTCAGGCCCACGTCCCGGCGACGCGGTCCGCCCGGAGAGCCAGCTCCGGATGGGATGAGCAACTCGCGCCGACCGTCACCACGTGCCGGGCGTCGAGTAGCCGCGGTAGACGAAGGTCTTGTCCCAGTCGTTGTTGATCAGGGACTTGACGCTGACCTCAAAATCTGGGCCGACTCGCTGCAGACCCGCATCGCCTCCGATCCAGATCTCGCCGTTCGCGGCCAGCAGGAGTTGTTCCTCCGTCTCGAAGACCATGCCAACCGGGAGTACGCGCTTGCCGAGTCTCTGACCGAAGAGTCGGACATTGCCGTGCGTGGCATCGAGGGCAGCCACCACCGAGGTGTCCAGCTCGTTGACGCCGCCGCGGGTCGCACGCCACACCACCTTCAGCTCGCTGTAGCGAGCCACGAATGCGGCGAGCCAGGTCGGAAAGTCGTAGCCCTCCGCGAGGAACCCACGACGGGCGGAATCCAGGTCCAGGTCGCCGATGCCCACGCTCAAGGCACCCGCCAGCGCATCCTGCAAGCCCTCGGGGCGATCCCCAGGCCACGTGCCGATCATCCGGACCAACCCCCTTCAATATCGATCTCCGTCGACTAGTCTGCTGGCCGGAGTGTCGGTGCGGCGAGTGGGGGTCGGATGCGGGCCTATCGTGAGCTGTTCGCGGTTCCCGGGGTTCGGTCGTTGGCCGTCGCGGCCGTCGCTACCCGGATCGCCGCTCCGATGCTCACCCTCGCCCTGTTTCTCGCGGTGGTCGACGCCGGCCGGTCGTACGCGGTCGCCGGGCTCGTGCTCACCGGGTTCGCGGCCGCGTTGGCCCTGTCGGTGCCCGTGTCGGCCCGGCTCGTCGATCGCCTGGCGCCCCGGCGGATCCTGCTCGGTTGGTCGGCCGCCCACCTGACCGCGTACGCCGTCCTGATCCTCGCTCTGGCGACCGGTTCGTCCATCGGCGTGCTCGTCACCTGTGCGGTCGCGCTCGGCGCCAGCGCGCCACCGGCCGGGCCGGTCGTGCGTGCCACCTGGCCCGCGTTCGTGCCGTCGCACAGGTTGCAGACCGCCTTCGCCCTCGACGGCGTTGTCAACGAGGCCATGTACGTCACCGGGCCGCTGCTCGTGTCGTTGCTGTTGCTGTTCGTCGGCCCGATCGTCGTCGTCGGGGTCGCCGGTCTCGTCATGCTCGTCGGCATCCTGCTGCTGGTGCGGACACCCAGCGTCCGGCCGCGCGCGACTGCCGAGCGCCGGAACTATCTCGGTCCACTCTCGACCGGGCAGGTGCGCCTCCTGCTCGTGATGATCGTCTGCGACGCGTTCGCGTTCGGTGCCGTGGTCGTCGCGGCGCCGGCCGCGGCTGCCGAGGCGGACTCACCGGGCGCGGCGGGCCTGCTCGTAGGCGCGGTCTCCCTCGGTACGGTGCTCAGCGCGCTCGTGTACGGCACCCGCCCGCGGGCGACCTCGCTCGGCCGGCAACTGGTCCTGTTCCACGCGGTGTCGGCGCTGGTCGTCGCCGGCGTGAGCCTGGCACCGACGCTGCTGGTGCTCGGCCTCGCCCTGCTCGCCGTCGGCCTCGTCGGTGGGCCGCGCGACACCCTGCACCAACTGGCCCTGGGCGAGGCGGCGCCGACCCAATACCGCACCGAGGCGTACGCGTGGATGGGCTCGGCCATGTGGGTCGGGTACGCGCTCGGCTCCGGTGCCGCCGGCCAACTGATCAGCCTCGCCGGCGACGACGTCGACGTGGCCTTCGTCGCGGCCGGCGGGGTGACCGCACTCGCGGCACTGTTGTCGCCGCTGGTGCGCTCCACAAGGGAAAGTGCGGTCGCCGAAGGCGCTCAGGCGTGAACCGGTGGCGGCCACTCCGGTCGCGGGACGGCGCCGCCGCCCGAGCCGACGAGGTCGAGCAGCAGGAGCCCGTCGTCGCGTTTCGTGTCGGGGGCGGTCTCGACGAGGAAGCGCCGCAACGGCTCGCACGCTCCCGCTCCGACCTCGGCGGCCAGGTCCCGCACGATCAGCGCGACGGTGCGTTCCGGAAAATAACGGCGTTTGGCGAGGATGAGGAAGCGTTCGGCGAGCGCGCCGTCGACCACGCCCGCAGCCTCCGCAGCGGCGACGGCGAAGCGCAGGTTCACCAGCGGCTCGGAGAGGGCCCGGCCGGTCTCGTCGTCGTAGGTGATGGCGACCTCGTCGTCGGCGTTGATCCGCCCGGACTGGTAGGCCTCGTAGATCTGGCCGACGCCGACCATCCCGTACGGCGCGCACTCCACCGCGCGCAGCGCGCCGATGCTGGACGAGCCGTACAGCCGGACGCCCACGTCGAGCGCCCGGAGCACTTCCTTGGGCGAGACGCTCAGGCTCTGGAAGAACGCCCCGTCGACGATGCCGATCGCCGGCGGTGGTGCGTCGCGGGCCAGCAGCGCGTCGATGTCACCGCGCCGCACCGGCGGCAGGAACTCGATGTCGGTGCGTTCCAGGGCGGCCGCGCCGTGCAGGCTCGGGCCGACGAAGACCACGGGACGGCTCACGCTGACACCGGCGCGAGCCGCCGCAGCGCCCGGTTCCACGCGTTCGCCGCCCGTTGGCCCAGCTTCGAGCGGTCGACCGCCCAGGACTCCAGGCCGGGTGCGACCACGCGCGCCACCCGCACCGGCAGGTCCGGCGGCGACACGTCCACCACGATGACCCGGGACAGCCCGCGATCCTTCAGTCGCGCCACCATCATCCGGATGTCGCTGACCACGTCGTCGCTGGGATAGGACGGCAGCTCGGCCAGCGCAACCTGCCGCTCCGCCGGCCGCCAGGCCCAGCTGTTCAGGTCGACGGTGGTGGCCCGCTTCGTGTGGTGCCGGTGCTTGGGCACGTCGGCGTCGGGCAGGTTGATGTCCTCCCGCATCGCCTGGATGTCGACCGCCCGGGACTGCGCGCACTCCGTCACCGCCCGCAGCATCGCGATCTCGAGGTCGGGATGCGTGCCGTAGCCGCCGTACCCCTTGGAGGTCGTCGGTCCGTTGTCTTCCGCCGACGCCGCCAGGACGCTGGGGATGCCCAGGTCGGACGTGATGGACACCAGCCGCATGCTGACGCCGGCGTCGTTGAACCGGTCGAGCAGGCCCGCGACCGACGGCGGCACGCTAGCGGGGTCGATGTGCGGATGCAGTTGGCGGAGCTGGGCCACCTGGTCGGGCCGGCGTGGTCCGGCCAGCCCCTCGGCCAGGATGTGGCTCAGCCGCCCGCTGACGATCTCCGACAGGGTCAGCGCGTCCCGTTCGACCAGCTCGCACAGCGCGTGGCAGACCGCCTCCTCGAGCGTGTTGCCGGAGGCGAGCCCGTTGGTGACGCCGAGGCGGTAGCAGGGTGGCGCGCCGGGGTCCGTCCCGTAGCAGACGGCGCTGGTCGGCACGAGCACCGTCTCGTCGCTCACCAGGTCATGGCCGGGCACCCAGTAGATGGGTAGGTGGTCGGCGTACTGGGGCAGCAGTTCGATGTTGAGGTCGGCCGGGCGCATCGCCGGCGTGCCCGCGGCCACCAGGTCCTCGTAGGAGGCGACGGTCGCCGGCCGCAGCGGCAGCCAACCGGCATAGCGTTCGACCGCCTCCATGACTGCCGAGGTCATCGAGTCGATCGGGGTCAGCCCCTTGCCGGTGTAGACCGAGAGGACGTCGTTGGACCGCGGCACGATGGCGTTGTGCACCGGAATCCCGATGCGGTCCAGGCCGGTGATGTCGGCGATCCGGGTGATGCCGATCCGCCGGAAGTGCGGGCGGACGCTGTCGAAGGTGTCGGCCGCGCTGCGTTCGCGATGAGCGCCGCGACCACGCAGTTTAGGAGCCTGATCTCGAATCATGATCTAAGCCAGGGGGTACGCACCGGAGGCGCGCCACCGGCCGCGGGTTCGCACCCGCGACCGGCGGCACCCAGTGGTCTCAGTCCTGCTTGATCGGCGCGGCGAAGGCGGCACACCCGGTGTCGCCGGCCGCGAGGCCAAGCTCCTCTTCCAGCAGCTCCTGCAGCTCGGCCGGCGAGACCTCAGCCAGCTCGACCGCGTCCACGTTGTCCCTCATGGCAGCTCCCCTCGTTGACTCCCCGGTTTAACCGGGAATCATATCTGCACATCCTTCGATTCGTATGCCCGTCGCCCGTGGGGTTTCACGCCGGGGTGGGTCGCCCGCCACCGGTCGGCGCCGTGGGCCGGAGCGCGACCGGCAACCCGTCGCGCGGGTACGGCAGCGACACGTTGCTCATCGGCGGCGCGTAGTGCGTCGGCACCGACCACCGAAACCGGCGGAGAACCTGCGCCAGGACCGTCCGCGCCTCGATGTTCGAGAACGCCATCCCCAGGCACTTGTGCACACCCCCGCCGAACGGCGCCCACGCGAACCGGTGCGACCGGTCCTCGCATCGCTGCGGCGCGAACCGCTCGGGATCGAACGCCTCGGGGCTGGTCCAGAGCTCCGGTAGGTAGTGCGAAAGCTGCTGACAGACGAACGCTCGGGTGCCGGCCGGCAGGTGCCGGCCGGCCACCTCGGTGTCCTTGACCACCCGCCGCGCCACCACGGGAACGGGCGCCACCAGGCGCTGGCACTCCTTGATCACCATGTCCAGGTCGGGCAACGCGCTCAGCTGTTCCACGGTCGGGGTCGGGCCGAGCGCCGCCGCCTCGGCCCGGACCCGGTCCTGCCAGTCCGGATGACGCCCCAGGTAGTACATGGCGGTGGACACCGTCGAGGTCGTGGTCTCGTGCGCCGCCATCAACAGAAAGATCATGTGGTTGACGACGTCCGCGTCGCCGAAGCGGGTGCCGTCCTCGTCCTCGACCCGGGTCAGCACGGAGAACAGGTCGTCACCTCCGGCCGCTCGGGCCGCCGGCAGGTGGGCGCCGAGGAACCGCTCCAGGGTCGCTCGCCCGCGTGTTGCCCGGTGCCACTTGTTGCCCGCCACGGCGACACGCAGGATGGCGCCGGCGGCCTGCACGCAGTCGACGAAGGCCCGGTTGACGCGGTCCAGCTCGAGCGGGTCAGCTATCCGGTGCCCGCCCATGAAGATCTGCGTCGCGAGGTTGAGGGTCAGCCGCTTGAGCCACGTGTACGCCGGGAAGCGCTCGGCCGCCTGCCAGCCGCGCAGCTCCGACATCACCGCAGGATGGAGGGCGGCGGTGTAGCCGGCGAGCCGCTCGCGGGTGAACGCCTGTTGCAGGATCCGCCGGTGCTGTTTGTGTTCCGGGCCGTCGAGCAGCATCAGTCCACGGTGGAAGAACGGGCCGACGAGCGCCTCCCAGCCGTTGACGAAGGCCTTGTCGCCGTTCTGCAGGGCGGCGCCACAGGCCTCCGGGCCGAGAATGAAAGCGGCCGGCCCGGGACCGGCCATCGCTACCGGGGCGACCGGTCCATGGCGCTGGTACAGCTGACGCATCAGGATGAGCGGGTCGTGCATGTAGGCCAACGAGCCACCGATCACCGGAACCGCCGACTTGACCAGCACCCATCGACCCGTCTCCATGTCCTGATTATGTGCGCCACCTGGCGCGTAGCCGCCTTCTTGCCTGGCTGATCGAGCCATTGACATGTGCGATGGTGGGTGCCAGCATCGCAGAGGGAGTGGGAGCGCTCCCAATAATCTCATGACTTTCGATGCACCGTCCCCCCATCGGAAGGAACATCACCGTGTCTTTGTCGAAGCGTTGGCGGCTACTGGCGGCTGTCGTCGTGGTCGTGTTGGGCGGCTCCTTGTTCACCGGCGTGCCGGCCGCGGCCGAAGGCCCCGAACAGATCGTCAACGGCACCTTCGACAGTGGCCACGCGCCCTGGTGGGCGACCGGCAACCTCGCCCTGGACTCCTCCAGCGGCCAGCTCTGCGCCGACGTGCCGGGCGGCACGGTCAACCCCTGGGACGCCATCATCGGCCAGGACAACATCCCGTTGGTGGCGGGGGAGACCTACGAGTTCCGGTTCTTCGGCACCGCCACGCCGGCCCGGGTCGGCAAGGCGCTCATCCAGCTGCCGGTCGACCCGTACACGCAGTATCTCTCGGCGACCCCGGAGCTCAGCGTCTCGGGCAACGACTACACGTACACCTTCACCTCGCCGGTCGACCTGCCCAACGCGCAGGTGGCGTTCCAGATCGGCGGCAGCGCGACCGCCTGGCGCATCTGCCTCGACAACGTCTCGCTGCAGGGCGGCGCCGAGCCGGAGGAGTACGTGCCCGACACCGGGCCGCGGGTCCGCGTCAACCAGGTGGGCTACCTGCTGAAGGGCCCGAAGAACGCCACGCTCGTCACCGAGGCGACCACGCCGGTGCCCTGGCAGCTGCGCAACGCTGCCGGAAAAGTCGTGGCCACGGGCTCCTCGACACCCCGCGGCGTCGACGCCTCCTCGGGGCAGAACGTCCAGAGCATCTCCTTCACGTCGTACGCGCGGAAAGGCACTGGTTTCACGCTCGTCGCGGACGGTGAGACGAGCCGGCCGTTCGACATCGGGACGGACTTCTACGAGCGGCTCAGGATCGACGCGCTGAAGTTCTACTACACCCAGCGCAGCGGGGTCGCGATCGACGACGCGCTACGGCCCGGCTACGGGCGCCCGGCCGGCCACGTCGGCGTCGCGCCCAACCAGGGTGACACCGCGGTGCCGTGCCAGCCCGGCGTCTGCGACTACACCAGGGACGTCTCGGGCGGCTGGTACGACGCCGGCGACCACGGCAAGTACGTCGTCAACGGCGGCATCTCGGTGCACCAGCTGATGAGCGAGTACGAGCGCTCCTACTACTCGCGTACCGGCGAGATCCGGACCCTGCGCGACGGCACGCTGGCGTTGCCAGAAAGTGGCAACCGCGTCCCGGACATCCTCGACGAGGCCCGCTGGGAACAGGAGTTCCTGCTGAAGATGCAGGTGCCGGCCGGCCAGCCGTACGCGGGGATGGCGCATCACAAGATCCACGACGCGGCCTGGACCGGACTGCCGTTGCTGCCGCACCTGGATCCGCAGCGGCGCGAGCTGCACCCGGTCTCGACCGCGGCGACGCTCAACCTGGCGGCGACGGCGGCGCAGGCGGCCCGCGTCTTCGAGCCCTTCGACCGGCGGTTCGCCCAGCGCAACCTGGCCGTGGCGAAGACGGCGTGGGCCGCGGCGAAGGCCAACCCGGCGATCTACGCGGACCCGGCCGACGGCGTGGGTGGCGGCGCGTACAACGACGACGACGTGACCGACGAGTTCTACTGGGCGGCCGCCGAGCTCTACATCACCACCGGCGCGCGGGAGTTCCGGGACGCCGTCCTCGCCTCGCCGCACCACACGGGCGACATTTGGCGCGACCGCGGCTTCGACTGGGGCCACACCGCCCAGCTCGGCCGGCTGGAGCTCGCCACGGTGCCGAACGGGCTGCCCGGCCGGGCCGCCGTGCGGGCCTCCGTGGTCGCCGGCGCCGACCGCTACCTCGCGACGGCGCGCGCGCACCCGTACGGCATCCCGTACGCGCCGGCGGAGAACACGTACGACTGGGGCTCGAACAACCTGGTGCTCAACAACGCGGTCGTGCTCGCGGCGGCGTTCGACCTCACCGGCAAGGACCGCTATCGCGACGGTGTGCTGGAGACGATGGACTACATCCTGGGCCGCAACGCGCTCAACCAGTCCTATGTGACCGGTTACGGCGAAGTGGCGTCCCGCAACCAGCACAGCCGGTGGTACGCGCGCCAGCTCAACCCGGACCTGCCGAACCCGCCCGTGGGAACGCTGTCCGGCGGCCCGAACTCGTCGATCCAGGACCCGGTGGCACAGCAGAAGCTGCAGGGCTGCGCGCCGCAGTTCTGCTACATCGACGACATCGAGTCGTGGTCGACCAACGAGCTGACCATCAACTGGAACGCCCCACTGGCCTGGATAGCCGCGTTCGTAGCCGACCAGGACAACGGCTAGTCGCCGACGTCCGCCAGGATGCTGCGGGCCTCGGCCGCGTCGGCCGGGGCCACCAGCACCCGCACGCCGTCCTGTTGCAGCTGCGGCTCCTGGCCACCCGCATCGTCCGTCACGTAGGTGGCCCGCAGGCCGTGGCTGCGCAGCAGCCCCACGGCCAGCTCCGCCTCGACGCGGCTCCTGACGATCGACACGGTCACCGGTGCGCCCTCCACGACCTCAACACTAGGCCCTGGTCGAGATCTTGTGCGAGCCTGATCGGCGCGCTCCCGATCGGAGGTCTCGTGCTGCGCTTTCGGCTGCTCGGCGACGTCGACGTGCGGGTGGCGGGGCAGCGGATCGATGTCGGCCCGGCGCGGCAGCGGTGTGTGCTGGTCGCCCTGCTGGTCGACGCCAACGAGATCGTCACCCCCGACCAGCTGACCGAGCGGGTGTGGGGTGACCGACGGCCACAGCGCGTGCGCGAGACGCTCTACAGCTATGTGTCCCGCCTCCGGCAGGCGCTGTCCGCCGCGTCCGAGGTCACGCTCCTGCGCCGGTCGGGCGGGTACGTCCTGTCCGTCGACCCGGCCACGATCGACCTGCACCGGTTCCGCGACCTCGTCGGCCGGGCCCGCGAGACCGACGACGACGGCCGCGCGCTGCCGTTGTTCGACGAGGCGCTGCGGCTGTGGCACGGTGACGCCTTCGCGGACCTGGAGACCCCGTGGCTCGACCTGCTGCGCGCCTCGCTCGGCCGTGAGCGGTTCGCCGCCGAGCTCGACCATGCCGACCTCGCGATCCGCGCGGGCCGGCACGCGGCGCTGGTGCCGGCGTTGGTCCGCAGGATGGACGAGCACTCGCTCGACGAGCGCCTGGGTGCCCAGCTCATGCTCGCGCTCTACCGCTCCGGCCGGCCCGCGGACGCCCTCGACCACTATGGACAGGTGCGGCGCCGGCTGGCCGACGCGCTGGGCGTCGACCCGGCTCCCGAGCTGAGGCGGCTGCACCTGCGGATCCTTAACACCGACCCGGGCCTGGCCGGCGATGCGGGACCGGTGCGCCGGGCCCGGCCGCGGCCCAGCCAGCTGCCGGGAGCGGTCGCCGACTTCACCGGGCGGCGGGCGGCCGTCACCTGGGCCGAGTCGGTGCTGACCGGGCCGGCCGAAGGGCTGCGGGTCGTGGCGGTGTCCGGAGCGGCCGGGGTGGGCAAGTCGAGCTTCGCCTGGCACGTCGCGCACCGGCTGCGCCGGGCCTTCCCGGACGGGCAGCTCTACGCCGACCTGCGCGGCATCTGGCCGGAGAGCATCGAGCCGGGCGACGTCCTCGCGCGGTTCCTGCGTTCGGTCGGTGTGCCGGACGCGGCGCAGAGCGCGACCGCCGAGGAGCGCGGCGTCCAGTTCCGGGCCGCGGTCGCCGACCGCCGCATCCTGGTGGTGCTCGACGACGCCCGGTCCGCGGCCCAGGTGCGCCCACTGCTGCCCGGCAGCGCCTCGTGCGCCGTCATCGTCACCGGCCGGCAACGGCTGACCGGTCTGGCCGGCGCCGACCACCTGGTGCTGGAGACGTTCGAGCCGGAGGAGGCGAGGTCGCTCCTCGAACGGGTCGTCGGCGCGGACCGGGTCGCCGCCGAGCCGGCCGCGGTCGCCGAGATCGCTCGACGCTGCGGATACCTCCCGCTGGCGGTGCGGATCGCGGCGGCCCGGCTGGCGGCGCGGCCCGGTTGGCGGTTGGCTCAGCTCGCCGAGCGGCTCCGGGACGAGGCCGGTCGCCTCGACGAGCTCGCCACCGACGACCTCGAGGTGCGGGCGAGCCTCGGCCTCGGCTACCGCAGCCTGGCCGAGCCGGGCCGGCGCATGCTGCGGCTGTGCGGCCTGCTGGACGCGCCCGACCTGCCGGCCTGGGCCGGTGCCGCGCTGCTCGACGAGCCGGTCGCGCGGGCCGAGCGGCAGCTGGAGGCGCTGGTCGACGCCTGCCTGCTGACGGTGGTCGACCGGCCGGAGGGCGCGGCGCGCTACCGGATGCACGACCTCGTGCGCCTCTTCGCGCGGGAGCGGGCCGTGCGGGAGGAGCCCGCGGACCTGTGCCGTGCGGCGTTGCGGCGGGCGTTCGGCGCCTGGCTGGCCTTCGCCGAGGACGCCGATGCCCGGCTGCCGACGCGTACCCTCGCCGCGATCCATGGCCCGGGTCCACGCTGGCGTCCGGCGGAGCCGTTCGCGGCCGTCGGCGACGCGGCCGCGTGGTTCGACGACGAGCGGGCGGCGCTGGCGGCGGCCACCCGGCAGGCGGCGGCGTTGGGCTTCGCGGACGTGGCCTGGCAGTTGGCGGCCAGAGCGCACCCCTTCCACGACGTTCGTGGTACGCAGGCCGAGGCGCGGCCGATGCACCAGGACGCGCTGCGGGCGTGCGTGCGGGCAGGCGACCGGTTGGGCGAGGCGGTCATGCTGCGCAACCTGGCCGACCTGTGGACCTCGCGCCTGGACGCGTCGGTGGCGGACAAGCTCGACGCGGCGCGGGCGGCGCTGGAGATCTTCCGGCAGGTCGGCGAACCGCGTGGGGTGACCGACGCCCTGCTGCTGTCCGCGGACGTCCATCGGGTCAGCGGCCGCCTGCGGGAGGCCTCCGAACTGCTGGCCGAGGCGTCGGAGGTCGCCGCCGCCGCGGGTCACCGGGTGGGCGAGTGCCGCGCGCTGGTGGGACGGGCCACCATCAACCGGGAGCAGGGCAGGGACCAGGTCGCCCGGGAGCTGGCGGAGCGCTGTGTGCAGTTGGCCCGCAAGGAGGGCGTCCGGCGCGACGAGGGTGTCGCGCTGACGATCCTGGGCGCGTGCTGCTGCGCGCTGGGCCAGCCGGAGACCGGCGAGGCGTACCTGCGCGAAGGGCTCGCCGTCGCCAGGGATCTCGGTGACCGGACCCAGGAGACCTACACGCTGGCGCGGCTCGGCCGCCAGTACGCCACCGACCGGCACCCGGCCGCCCGGCCGACCCTCGAGCTGGCCCTGGCCCGCAGCCAGGCCGACGGTGTCGCGTTCGGCGAGGCCCTCGCGCTGTCCGGGTTCGGCGAGCTGGAGCTCAACGAGGGCCGGCCGGACCGCGCCGTCAGCCAGCTGCGCCGGGCGATCCAGATGCTCGGGGACGGACGGTTCCCGTTCGCCCGCGCGCAGTACCTGGTGAACCTCGGCCGCGCGTACGCCGGCTGTGGTGACGACGCCGCCGCCGCGACGGCGTGGACCACGGCGCACGGCCTCTACGTGCGGCTCGGCAACGGGTCGGCCGCGGAACGGGCGGCCGGATTGCTGGCCGGCAACGGCCCGACACCAGGCGATTCAAGGGTCGCACAAGCTCCGCACAAGGGCTCTTCTCGACGCTGAGCATCGACGCTCGTCAACGGAAGGCGAGCCCGACTCCCGAAAGGAGTCAGCGTGACAAGAGCCAGAACAGTCGCGGGGGTGGCGGCCCTGGTCGGTGCCGCGCTTCTCGTGCTGCCGGTCAGCGCCGTGTCCGGCAAGGCGCCCCCGACACCGCAGCTCGCGAAGTCGGTGTCGCAGGGCGCGCTCGACCGGGTGACACCGCCGAAGTCCGCCGCGGAGGCGGCCGCCCGCCGGCCCGCGGCGCGGCCCATGTCGGTCGGGGTCTCCGCCGGCCTCAAGGCCACCACCGACCGGCACATGTCGGCCGACCCGGCGCTGAAGGCGCTGCTCGGGGGCACCTCGTACAAGGTGGTGAAGGAAGGCACCTGGAGCCGCGCGGTCAGCACCGAGCGGATCGGGGTGGTGCGGGAGATCCAGCTCGCCAAGCCGGTCGACATGGCCATGCGGGGCTGGCCGGTCATGTACTGGGACGACGCCCGCGACACGTACCAGCGGTTCTCGTACAACGCCGCCTGGGCGAACGTCAGCCGGGTGACGGTCTTCGTCGACGACACCGCCGGCGTCGTCGGGCTCACCCCCGACGAGAACGCCGTGCTGACGCAGGGTCCGGGCAACGAATGGATCGCCACGCTGCCGAAGGGGACGCCGAAATGAGTGGACTCCGTCAGCGCCTGGCCGTGCTCGCCGTCGTCTTCACCGCCGCGACCGCGGTGCTGGTCGGCGTGCCCGGCAGTGGTCCCGCGACCGCGGCGACCTCGCGCATCCAGTGCTACTACTTCGACTTCGACGGCGTACGTTTCCACAACTACGACTACCTCGGGAAGGTCGACAACTGCAAAGCGGTCGACTGGGCCACCAGCGTCATGTTCTACGACTGGGCCGACATCGACTTCGTCAAGAGCACACTGGACAACTTCGGCTTCGAGGACTCGAGCTGGCAGGACATGTACATGTCGGTCCGCACCGCCAACGGGGGCGCCGTGTGGGACGACGACGGCGGCAAGAAGGAGATCGCCTGCCCGGCGGTCGGCCTGGAGACCCGGCACTACCGCATCTACGCTCCACCGTCGACCGACTACATGTACCACCCGAACCTCGGGTTCTTCGTCGTCGGCTCGACCCACTGGGACGCCAACGAGTGCCCGCCGATCGGCAAGCACCACTACGGCAGCGAGGAGGCCGAGCAGACCATCGCCAACCGGATGGCCAACGGCGGCTACTTCGTCTCGCGCGAGTGGGCGGACTACGACAACTGGGAGCCGTACCGCGTGGAGGGTGACCACACGTGGGAGAACAGCGGCTACGCCACCTACATCGCCACGCCCTACCCGGGGTGAGGCGGCCATGACGTGGAGCGGACTCCGGCTGGTCCGGGTCGCCCTCGTCGCCCTGCTCGTCGTGCCCTCCGGCGTGGTCGCCGGAGGGCCGGCAGCCGCCGACTCCACACAGTGGACGGCGGGCGGCACGGCGGCCCAGGAGCGCACCCTGACCGCGCGGCGACCCCAGTTCACCATGCGCGGCACGGTGACCCAGGCGGACCTCACGCCGTGGTTCACCACGCGGCTGAAGATGCGGATCACCATCGCCCCGGGTGCGCCCGACGGCCGCAACGCCCGGGTGATCGCCGCCATCAACGACAACCCGGCGGCCCTGATCACGCTGCGGGCCCAGCCCGACGGCACGCGCGTCTTCTACGATGGATACCTGTCCGGCCCGGTCACCACCGTCACCGAGGACGACTCGATCGCGGTCGACTACGCGAACTATCCACGGGACGGATCCGTGACCGCCGGAGTCAACACGTTCCGGGTCGCGCTCCAGGACACCGACGGGCTGGTGGAACGGGTGGAGATCGATCCCGCGAGCGGGTTCGAGGCGACGGCCATCGCACCGGAGCAGCTCTCGATCGCCCTGCCCAGGGAGCTGCGCGCGGAGGTCGGTGCGGAGTTCACGGTGCCGTACGAGGTGTCCAGCCGCGCCGAGCGCGCCGACCGGGCGTTGAGCGTGCTGGTCGAGAAGGCCGGCGGGCCGCTGCGGTTCACCCGCGAGCTCGACGAGTTCCCGACGACCGGCACCAGGCAGGCCGGCCGGTTCACCGGCGTCGCCGCCGAACCCGGGCGCTACGAGCTGCGCGTCTCGGCGAACGGCGGCTACAACCCGGCGGCCGGCACGGTGGTCGTCGAGGTCGAGCCCGCGAGCCGCCGCGGCCCCGGCGTGGCGGCGCTGGTCGGCGCGCTGCTGCTCGTCGGTGCGGCGGTCATCCTGTTCACGAGCGGCCGGCGCCGCCTCGACAGACCAAGGACGTGAGCCCATGAGACGCGGCACCTGGCCACTGATCGGCCTGGCCGTCGGCGCGGCCGGCGGCTGGCTGTGGGGCTGGTACGCCAGCGACTACGAGGCGATCGACTCGGCCGTGGGCACCGCGTTCCTGGGAGCCCTGGCCGGCCTCCTGGTCGGCGCGGTCGCCTACACGGTCAAGCGCTGACGGCCGCGGCGCACCGCCCTCGACGGCGCGCCGCGGCCGTTGCGATCAGGGCCGGACCACGACCCGGTCGCAGCCGTAGAAGGCCACCATCGCGCCGGCGACCCGCACGCGGCCGTAGACGCAGCCCGACGTGTCGCCCACCTGGAAGGCGTCGCTCTTCGGGTCGAAGTGCAGCATCGCGTCGGTGTCCCCGTCGCGGGTGCGGTCGTCCGGCTCCTCCACGTTCTCGGCGTGGATGCGGCCGTGCTTCTCGCGCGCCCCGAGCCCGGCCAGGATCCGGGACGGTGAGCCGAGCCGCAGCGTCGACCAGTCGATGGTAGTCGCGTCGATCGCGACCGGGTTGCCGTACTCGCCGGCCGTCGTGGTCAGGACCCCGACCGGCAGCACCCCGGGGTTGAGGTTGACCACGTTGTCGGCGCTGCCCGGCTTGATGTTGACCGTCGCCGGCACCGCGCAGGTCACCGGGAGCGTCGCCGACCGCACGTCGTTGCCGGGAGCGGCGTCGACGACCGTGGGCAGCTTCGGCGCCACCCGGGTGGTCGCCGTCAGGGTGGCCGAGCCGGGCTGGGTGCAGGTGACCGTGTACGTCCGGGTCAGCCGCTGCGGTGTGCCGACTGCGACCGGCACGTCCGTCGTGACCGGCGCCGCGTCGGCGATGGTGAGGCCGGCGCCCGCCGACACCTCGCGGCGCACGCGGGCGTCGCTGGGCCCGTCCGGGCCGCCGTTGGCCACGGTGCTGGCCACCGTCACCGTGATGGGCTGCCCGAGAACGCCGAACAGCGGGGCCGACGGCTCGACCGCGGTCACCGACAGGTCGCTCTCGCGGCAGTCGGGATCGGCCGGGTTGTCCCTGCAGAACAACCGGATCGGCGCCGCCAGGTCGACGGTCGCCACCTGTTGGTTGAGGCCTACGTCGGTGACGGTCATCGTGGCCAGGGACGGGCTGAACGGCACGATGAAGTTGCCGGTGCCGCTGGGCCGGACGCCCTTGCTGCCGCCCGGTCCGCCGTCCAGCCGCCACAGTGGACTCCACGCGTTGATCCGATCGAGCTCGGCACCGTCCACATCGGTCAGCCGCAGGCGCAGGATCGGTGGCTCGCCTGAGTGGCCGCGCGCCCGCGCTGTGCTGACCGTGGTCGACAGGACGTGGGCCTGGGTGCGGCTGTCGAACCGCACACGGGCGACGAGCGCCTTGGCCGGGTCGGTGTCGTAGTCGAAGACCGGCGGGGCGATCGTCGCCGGGTCCGGTGGCGGTGTCGGCTCGGCGAGCGCTCCGCCGGCCACGCCGACCAGCAGGATTCCGGCGGCCGCCGCCAGCACGATTTTGCGTATCATCGCTGTCTCTCCTCTCAGCATTTCGCGATGCGGCAGTCGCCGAAGATCAGGTTGAAGCGCCGGACGTCGGCCGCGTTCGCCGGGCCGTTGTCGTTCATGACGTCGTCGTTCATGAGCCCGGTGGTCAGGTCGCCGGGCTCGGAGGTGTACCAGACGTCGCCGTCCTCCTCGAGCGCGCGGCACGCGTCGCGCACGCGGTTCAGGTTGGGTGCGTCCTTGTCGCAGCCTTCGTCGCCGGCCAGGTCCTCGTAGACGTTCGGCGCGACCTCGTTGTAGAAGTAGGCCGCGTCGCAGCAGTACTCGTCGGCGAGGCCGAACGGCACGTGCCCGACCTCGTGCCGGACACCGCCCATCGCGTCCGACCGCACGAGGTTGACGGAGGCGATGTGGTCGTCGGGCATCCCGAAGTCGCGCTGGGCGGCCTTCCGGTGGAGGATCACGCCCACGTCGGCGAAGGCGAAGATCTCGTCCCACAGCACTGGCAGGTCGTGGTCGTCGTCACTGCCGAAGTCGACCGCCTTGCCGCTGTTGTCCGGCAGCACCCAGAAGTTGAACAGGTCCTGGTTGGTTAGGAACGGGTCGAAGCCGTAGATCCCGGTGTTGATCACCGTCGCGACGTCGGCCTGGAACATGGGGTTGAGGCCGATCGGACCCGGACCGGTGTACGTGTCGCGGTCGGCGATCAGCACGACGTCGATCCGGCTGCCCTGCCCGCCGGTGTAGAGGATCGGCACCGCGGGCTTCGGGAACGTGAAGTTGGGTGTCGGGTCACCGACCGCTGTTCGCCGCCAGCCGGAGAAGATGGTCGTGGCGCCGACGGTGAGCAGGCAGCCGTACGTGAAGCTCGGTGCCGCCGCCGTGAGGGTCCGGGTGAAGCTGCCCACGCCCGATCGCGTCTGCCGGTCGGTCGGGCTCAGCCAGATCTCCAGCGAGGTCGGCACGACCGTCGGCATGAGCGCGCCGTCGAGCGCCGTCGCGGTGATCGTCACCGGCTGCCCGGGTTGCGGCCACGAGGGGCCGTGGGTGCAGCTGATCCGCAGCCCCGGCGCGCTGGCCGGCGGGTCGACGGCGATCGTGACGGTGAGCTCCGCCCGGTCGTCGCCGTCGCCGGAGCGCACGATCGGCGTGCCGCAGGCGATCGGAGCCCCGCCCTCCACGGACGCCTCGCAGGGCGCCACCCGCACGTCGGCCAGCAGGGCGGTGGTGCCGGTCGGCGACACGTCGTACTGGTTGTCGTCGAGGCAGAAGCCGCCGTCCTCGTCCCAGGCCTCGACGGTGACGGGCAGGAACGCCGAGCCGTCCCGCTGGGGGAGCGTGGCCACGTCGAGGTTCGGCACGGAGAACTCCCAGTCGGGTGAGATGTCCGGGATTCCCTCGCGGTCGTCCTGGTCCTCCGTGTCCTCGTTGTCGAACGCCACCCCGTTGATCCAGACCTTGACGTACCAGTCCACGCGGCCGCAGAGGCCCTCGTCGTCACTCGATATCGCCCTGATCCGGTTGACCGTGACCTTCGCGTTGACCAGCGGTGCGGCGCTGGCGGGCGGGCTCACCACCACGAACAGCCCGGTCACGACGGCCAGCACCGTCAGCAGGGTCATGATGCGTCGTCGCACGTTTTCCCCCTCCTCGTCGGGATCCCCGATGGGCCCCGCCCTGCGGAGGAGGTGGTGCGATCGATTGATACGGATCGTCGCTCGATCGACGTACGTGGCCTAGGTCACTGCGTTCGCGGGCCGTCGCCGGCGGCCGGAAATCATGCCGGACCATTCAGCGTTCGTACCTTGTAAGTGATCAAGGAAGAGGTCTGTCGCGGTGTTCAGGTCGATGATGAAGTCCAAGATCCATCGTGCGACGGTGACCCAGGCCGACCTGCACTATGTGGGCTCGGTCACGATCAGCGCCGATCTGATGGAAGCCGCGGACCTCCTGCCGGGCGAGCGGGTCGACGTGCTCGACATCGACAACGGGTCGCGGTTGACCACGTACGTGATCGAGGGCCCGCGCGACTCGGGCATCATCGGCATCAACGGCGCGGCGGCCCGCCTGATCAGCCCCGGCGACAAGGTCATCCTGGTCGCGTACGCGTGGGTGCCGGACGCCGAGGCGCGCGAGCTCACGCCCCGGGTGGTCTTCGTCGACGACACCAACACCATCGTCACCACCGGCGGCGACCCGGCCGACGTGCCCGCCGGCTACGGCCTGATCCCGGGCAACGAGCTCGCCTGAGCCTCACTGGTGGTGGCGGATGCGCTGCCAGATGCTCGGCGGCACCAGGTCGGTGCTGGTGCGTAGCGCGGTCTTGGTCGCCTTGCCCGTGCCGGCCTGGATGCTGAGCTGACCGTGTTCGGTGCCAGCGGCGATCTGGCTGGGCACAACCGGCAGCTGCGCCTCGACCTTGACCTTCAGGCCGGGCCAACCGATCACTTCGAGCTTCTCGGCGGTACGCAGGGTGGTCCCGGTGCCGAGCGGGCCGTGCACGGTGGCGACGTCGCGGCCGGCCTCGACCAGGGTGTGCGGCGCCAGGGTTTTCGTGGTCGACTTCAACACCGTGCGGGTCACGGAGAACACCCGGTCGAGCTGTTCGGGGGTCTGGGCGCCGGGCTGGCCGAGCACCGCGCCGACGACCGTGAGCTTGCGGCCGGCGACCGTGACCACCGCCGCGAAGACCAGGCAGCCCAGCGCCTCGTCCGTGGACCCGGTCTTGATGCCGACGACGCCGTTGTGGCCGACCAGCTCGTTGTAGTTCTTGACCTCACCCGCGACCGGGATGGTCGCCGTCTTCTGCTTGACGATCTCCGCGAAGGCCGGCAGTGCCATCGCCTTGGTGGCCAGGATGACCTGGTCCTTGGCGGTGCTGACGGTGTCCGGGTCGAGGCCGGACGGGTCGGTGTAGTGGGTGTCGGCCATGCCGAGCTCTTCGGCGGTCGCGTTCATCTTGTCGACGAACGCGTCGACCGAGCCGGCGTCCCAGGCGGCGAGGATCCGGGCCATGTTGTTCGCCGACGGCAGCAGGACCGCCTGCAGGGCCTGCCGCACCGTGATCTCCTCGCCGGCCTCCACCTCGACCAGCGACTCGCCACGGGCCCGTTCCGCCGGGTACCTGGCGGCCTGCTCGGCGCTGACGGTCAGCGTCTCACCCTGCTCACCCGCGCCGATCGGATGCTCCGCGAGGATGACGTAGGCGGTCATCACCTTCGTCACACTGGCGATCGGGACCGGCTTCTCGCCGCCGAACGCGCCGAGGGTGCCGAGCCCGCTGACCGCGATCACCCCCTGGCCCGACTTCGGCCAGGGCAGCTTCGGCGTCTTGCCGGGGATCGTCAGCGTCGCGGGCAGAGCCAGCTCGATGGTCGGGCCCGGCAATGGGTGCCGCAGCGGCGCGACGGCGTAGAGCCCAGCGGCGAGCACGAGTGCGAGCGTCACGATGAGGCTGACCAGCAACCCGGTGCGGCGCCGCCGCTTCACCGGCGGGCTTGGCGTGGCGGGTGGGGTCGGTGGGATCCGGCTGAAGACAACGGTCTGCGCCTCGGTCGAACGATCCATCGCCTTTTCCCTCCCCGGACGAACGGCGGCACGGTAGCAGGATCAGGCAAGGCCGCGTGATCCGGACGGCCAGATGCTGCCAGCGCCGTGTCCTGGGGCGATCCCTGGAACGTCACGAACCGGTAATGACGCCGTCGGCGAGGATCTGCGCCATCGCGTCGACGAACCGGTCCGGTTGCTCGAACATGGGCCGGTGCGCCGAGCCGTCGAGGACGAAGAGCCGTTTGCGCGGGGCGTCGAGCAGCGCGTACCACTCGGCGAAAGGCTCGGCGAGGCCGCGCAGCTCATCGGCGCCCTGGACGAAATACGCGGGTACGGCCAACCGTGGCACATCGCGCCGCAGATCGATGCTCTGCATGGATGGGTACTGCGTGTGCCAGGTGTCCATCATGGAGTTGAGCAGGTGGACGCGGGCCAGCAACGGGTACTCGGAGGTGTTGACGGTGCCGATCGAGCCGCCCGAGTTGGCCACGATCGGTTCGTACGAGTAGAAATCGCCGTAGGGCGGTGGGCCCCGGTCGACCAGGTCTCGCTCCACGAGCTCGGCGTAGAAGATGCGGTCCGTCTCCGGCAGGTTGACCGCTTGACCCGTTCCGATGTACGCCCGGTACAGCTCCGGGTGCTGGGCCGCGGCCAGGGCGCCGAGCAGCGAGCCGCCCGAGTGTGCCAGCAGGAAGATCCGGTCCTGGTGGAACCTGGTGCGCAGGTAGTTCGTGACCGCGACCGTGTCGGCCACGCCGGTGGCCAGGCTGACCGGCGGGTCCGCGTCGAGGGCGGCATAGGAACCGCCGCCACCACGCCGGTCGAGGGTGGCCACCACGAACTGCCGCTCGAGGGCGCCGAGCTGGTGGCGCACGGAGCCCATCTCCATGCCGCCCGGCGCACCCGGCACAAACAGCAGCACGGGCGCGGCCGTGTCCTGGCCACGGATCAGCACGCTCAGCCGGTAGTCGCCGGCGTCGACGGAGGCCAGCTCGGCGACGCTGCCGGGCAGCGGGCGGCCGTCGGGCCCGAGGATCGGCGGGGTGCGGGCGGGAATCGCGACCGCCACCGCGACCAGCACGACGACGGCCGCCAGGAGCGCGACGCCGGCCCGGCGCAGCCGCCCGCTGCCGCGGACCCGGGTGAGCGCCGCTCCGACGATCATCGGCAACACCGTGAGCAGGCCGTGAAGGCCCCGGCCGGCGACCAGGGCGACCAGGCCGAACGCGCTGAGGTGGGGAGCGTCGACGGAGGGCCCGCTCACCCGTACACGGCTCAGCTCGAGCGCGACCACGAAGGCGACCGGCGCGAAGAGCATCGCCCAGCGACTCACCCGGCCCACGACGCCGCCCACGAGGGCGCTCAGTGCGACAGACCACAGCGCCTGCGTCGGCGTCAGCGGCCCGCGCGGCGTCCACCACGCGGCGCTGACACCCCAGACGGCGGGCACCGCGAGGACGATCCAGGGGCTCAGGCGTCTCATGGGTTCCGAGCATGGGCGGGCCGCGGTCAGGGCACATCGGACGACGGATCCGGTCGCACCCCCGACTTTGGTAGGGGGACGGTCCGACTCCCGACCCGTACGCTCGGCGCATGTCCGGTCTGCTCTTCGAGTTGCTCGTGCCGGGCAGCCCTGGGTCGGCGAGCCGGAACCGCCTGGCCGACGGGATCGCGATCTGCTGCGCGCTGGGGTACGGCGGCCTGATGGTCGCGATCGGCGACGCCACCCGGCCGGGCGCGCCGGTGCCGTTGCCGGTCGACGTCGCGATCGGGGTCGTCGCCGCGGCCGCGCTGCTGGCCCGGCGACCCCGACCGGTCGCTGTCGCCGCCGCGCTGCTTCCGTTGACGGCGGTGTCGGTCCTGGCCACCGGGGCCGCCGTCGTCGCGCTGTTCACGGTCGCCGTTCGCCGCCGGGCCAGGGTCGCGTTCCTGCTCGGTGCCGGCTACGTCGCCGTCGTCCCCGTGTACTTCGTCCTCCACGACCGGCCGACCTTTCCGCTGTGGGTGGACCTCGTCGCCCGCGCCGGACCGGCGTCGGCGGCCATCGGGTGGGGGCTGTTCGTCGGGTCGCTGCGGGACCGGGCCGCGCGCATCGAGGCCGACCAGCACCTGCGGGTCGAGCAGGCGCGGCTGACCGAACGGGCCCGCATCGCGCGGGAGATGCACGACGTGCTGGCGCATCGGCTGTCGCTGGTGAGCCTGCACGCCGGCGCGCTCGAGGTGCGCACCGACGCCCGACCGGACGAGATCGCGGTCGCGGCCGGGGCGATCCGCGGCAGCGTGCACGACGCCCTGCAGGAGCTGCGTACGGTCATCGGTGTCCTGCGCGAGGGCGCGGCGGGCCGGCCGGAGCCGCCGCAGCCGGGCTTCGCCGACCTCGCGGAGCTGGTCGACGGACTCCGCGCGAGCGGCGTGACGATCGACTACACGTGCCAGGTCCCGGAGGGCGGGCCGTCGGTGGTGCTCGGCCGCACCGTCTACCGGGTCGTCCAGGAGGGGCTCACCAACGCGCGCAAGCACGCGCCCGGCGCGCCGGTCGAGGTGCTGCTCGACGGCGGTGACGGCGCGGAGCTGCGAGTGAGGATCACGAACCCGGTCGGTGCCCGTCCCGCGGCGGCGCCGGGTGGGTCGGGCATGGGACTGATCGGCGTCGGCGAGCGGGTCGCGCTGGTCGGTGGCCGGGTCGAGCACGGCCCGTGCGGCTCCAGCTCCGGCTCAAGCACCGGCTCCGGTTTCCGGCTCGAGGCGTGGCTGCCGTGGACGTGAGGCCGCGGCGGCCGGGCCCGATCCGGCTGGCGATCGTCGACGACGACCCGCTCGTGCGGACCGGACTGCGGATCCTGATGGGCGGCTCACCGGACATCGAGCTGGTGGGTGAGGCCAAGGACGGCACCGAGGTCGACGCGCTGGCCGACGCGCACTGGCCCGACGTCGTGCTGATGGACCTCCGCATGCCCAAAGTGGACGGACTGGTCGCCACGCGGCGGCTGCGGTCCCGGCCCTCGCCGCCGCACGTGATCGTGCTGACCACGTTCAACGCCGACGAGCACGTGCTGGACGCGCTGCGGGCCGGAGCGAGCGGGTTCCTGCTCAAGGACACGCCACCCATGGAGATCATCGCCGCCGTCCGGACGGTGGCGGCCGGCTCGGCGACGCTGTCACCCGCCGTGATCCGCCAGCTCATCGACCACGTCGCCGACCCGAGCGCCGGCCCACGCCGCGACGTCGCCCGGACCCGGCTGGCCACCCTCACCGACCGGGAGCGCGAGGTGGCGGTGGGGCTGGGCCGAGGCTGGTCCAACGCCGAGATCGCGACGGAGCTGTCGATGAGCGTGCCCACGGTGAAGGGACACGTCTCGCGCCTGCTCGCCAAGCTCGACCTGAACAACCGGGTCCAGGTGGCCCTGCTGGTGCACGACGCCGAGCTTCTTTAGACCGGGTGCGGCTCGCGGAGGGTGAACGCCTTCGCCGACGGGCCGTCGCGGCGCAGCAGGTCCAGCCGTTCCGCGGCCTCCTCGATGGTCGGCAGGGTGCCGGCCGGGATCCACCACAGCACGAGGTGATGGTCGCCGAGCGGGACGAACCAGTCGCGGCGCCGGCGCATCGGCTCCAGGTGGGCGGTCTTGTAGAGGAAGGCGCGCAGCGACTCGAGCGACTCCCACACGGTCAGGTTCACCATGACGTCGGGCTCGAAGGGCCGCAGCGCCGTCGCGTCGCCGGACTCGTCCTGGAGGCGCCAGACGTAGCCGGGTGAGCGCTCGGCCAAGCCGTTGACCTCGGGCAGCAGGGCGACGAAATCGGCGAGCTCGGGACTGTCGATGGGGGAGCGCAGCCGGGCGATGTTCAGTTCCGCGAGGTGTTGAACAGCGGAGCGCCAGGTTCATCCCGCAGACGAGACCGGGGTGCGACACCGCGATGGCGTGGAACGGGCAGTTGCGTAGCCGGATCGTGCGGTCGGCGTCTTCGAACGGCTCGTAGCCGAGCGCCGCCAGGCTCTCCATGACCTCGCGCCCGGCGAGCTTCGCGCCCTGCTCGCGGGCCGCCGCGTAGGCCGCGGGCTCGACGCCGGCCCGATCGACGGCGCTGGCCAGCACGTCGGCCAGCAGCCGGTAGTCGCGCGGCGGCAACGTCACCGCGTGCTCGGCGGTCGACCGGCGGTAGAGCTTGGCCGGGCGGCCGGCCCCGGGCCCACCGGTGCGCGGCGCGTTGGCGGTGTCGAGCAGCCCGGCCTCGGCGAGCTTGTCGAGATGGAACGCGGCGAGCGTGCGGCCGATCCCCACGGCCTCGGCCACGTCGTTGCGGCTCACGGGCTCGGCCCGGGACACGACCAGTTCATACACGGCCCGGCGGACGGGCTCCCGTAGCGCCCCGATGGCCTCCAACGACATGCCGTCGACGCTACGCCTTCACCGGTGATTGAACCCCGTCACTACCGTGTACCGCGTGGAGATCCGCCGTTGGCTCGCCGGGCTGGCCGTTGTCCTCGTCGTGGGTGCCGGTGCCGTGGGGTGCTCGGCGCGGAGCTCGACGGCTGCCACGATCGACGTGGACGCCGCTGTCGCCCTGGCCGATCACCCGATCGAGGCGCGGGTGACGGGTCTGCTGGCCCGGGAGGCCGTCACGGTCGCGGCGCGGGCCACCGACCGCACTGGACAGCCGTGGCACGCCGAGGCCACCTTCGAAGCGGATGGCGGCGGCGTCGTCGACCTCGCCCGATCCGCGCCCGCGTCGGGCACGTACACCGGCGTCGACGGCATGGGCCTGTTCTGGTCGATGCGGCCGGTGACCGGCGATCCGGAACGGTCCTGGTTCAGCCCCGGACACCCCGAAACGAAGGCGGCGTACGACGTGCGCCTGACCGTGACCGCGGCGGGCCGGGAGATCGCGGCACGCACCGTGACCCGGCAGTGGATCGCGCCCGGTGTGACCCACCGCGCCCTGACGGCCGCCGCCGACGGCGTCGCGGGAGTGCTGTTCCTGCCGCCGCCCGGTGCCGAGCGTCGGCCCGGGGTGCTGGTGTTCGGCGGTTCCGAAGGCGGCATCAGTGGCAGGTACGACGCGGCGCTGTTCGCGTCGCACGGCCACCCGGCGCTGGCGTTGGGCTACTTCAGCGCACCCGGTCTGCCCGACACGCTGCGCGACATACCGCTGGAGTACTTCGCCACGGCGGCGCGGCTCCTGCGCCAGCAGCCCGGCGCCGACCGCGACGCGGTGGTGGTCAACGGCGCTTCCCGCGGCGCCGAGGCCGCGCTGCTGCTGGCGCAGCATTTCCCCGACCTCGTCCGCGGCACCATCCTGTACTCGCCGAACGACACCGTCTCGCAGGGCTTTCCCAGCGGCGGCGACGCGTGGACCATCGGTGGCGTCCCGGTGCCACGGAGCGCCATACCGGTCGACCGCGTGACCGGTCCGGTGCTCACCATCGCCGGTGGCGACGACCGGCTCTGGCCGGCCGCCGAACAGGCGCGACGCATCATGGACCGCCTCGACGGCACCGCCGCGTACCAGAGCCTGATCTATCCGGACGCGGGCCACGCCGTTGGCAGCTTTCCGTATCTCGCCGGCGGCACCTTCGCCGACCCGTGGGAGTTGGGCGGCACCCGCGAGGCCGACGCCGCGGCGCGCATCGACAGCTGGCCGCAGGTCCTGGCGTTCGCTGCTGCCGACTGAGGTGGCTGTCAGTTCCTGAGCCCGGTGTGGTCGGGCCGTTCGGGTCCGCGCGACCAGGCCTCGGAGGAAGCTGGAGATCGAAGGAGGCAGCCATGTTCGCCCGTTCTTCCACCATGATCGCCCAACCGTCGTCGATCGACCGCGGCATCGCGCTCCTCGACGGCGATCTGATGACCGACCTGCTCGACATCGACGGCTGTGTCGGACTCTCGTTGCTGGTCGACCGGGACACCGGTCGCTGCGTGGCCACCTCGTCGTGGGAGAGCCAGCAGGCCATGCGCGCCAGTGAGGGGCGGGTGCCGCCGCTGCGGAAGCGGATGACGGACGCGTTCGGTGCGCCGGACCTGACCAACGACGAGTGGGACGTCGCCGTGATGCACCGCCTGCACCGCGCGCCCACCGGTGCGCACGTGCGGGTCAGCTATCTCCGCGGCACTCCGCGGTCCGACCAGCCCACGCAGATCTTCACGTCCAACCTGCCGATCTTCGAAGGGTTCTCCGGGTTCTGCAGCGCCAGCCTGCTGCTGAACCACGACGACGGTCGGATCGTCTCGAACGTGATCTTCGACAGTGCCGACGCGCTGGCCAAGGCCGGCCGGCGCTCCACGCAGCTGCGCGACAAGGCGGCCCGCACGATGGACGCCGAGATCGTCGAGGTGGCCGAGTTCGAGCTGGCGCTGGCCCACCTGCGGGTGCCCGAGCTCGTGTAACCGGTCACCCGAACAGCGGACTTGGCACCGCGCCGCGGTATCAGGCCGCCCCGTTCCCGTCTCTTGCTTTGTGACCGATCTTTCCAGGTCCAGAGGAAGAGCTCGAGGAGCGAGAGAAGTGGACGCTGTCGACGGCTCCGCGCTGCGGCGCCTGCTGGTCTTCGCCGCCGCCCTGGCCGCGTTCCTCGCGTTGGCGGGCTCCGGGTCGTCGACGCTGACCATCCAGGTGCTGTTCACCATCTTCGTCATCGCGGCGACGATCTGGGTACGCGGCCAGTACCTCGACAGCCTCGACGACCGCCAGTGGCTGGTCAGTTGGCGGGTCGGGCTCGCGTTGGCGCTGGTCGGCGCCGCCATGGTGGTGTCCTACGCGTTCTGGCCGATGCGCGGCGTCGCCCTGGCCGGCGCCATCGTCGCCTACTTCGTGGCCGGATCCGCGATCACCTGGCTCCGGCAGGGCATGCGGTCGGACCGCCGGCGCCTGACCCTCGGCGTGACGTTCACGGGAGCGGGTGTCGTGCTCGCGATCGCCGGCCTGGCCCTGCTCGGTCGATCCAGCGGTCGCGCCGTGTACGCGGAGCTCGCCTTCCTGGGCCTGGCCTTCTTCGCGCTGCTGCCCGTGGGTGTGGCGTTGCTGTCCGAAGTGGTCATCCGCCGGCTGTGCGGGTCAGGCCGAAAGCTCAGGCTGGGGACCGGCCTGAGTGGACTCGCGCTCCTGCTGGTCTCGGCCGCCCTGCTGTTCGCGTACACCCGATCGCCCTGGTTGCTCGGAGCGATCGTCGTGGCCGGCCTGATGATGGTCGCGCTCGTGTCGACCACGCAGGCGGACGTCGCGTTCGTGCTGGGCGTCATCGCGCTGCTCGGCGTGACGCCGACGCCCGAGGACCTGCCGCCCGCGCTGCGAACCGATCGGACGGCGTCGTCGTTGCTCGTGGCCATCGGCGACTCGTACATGTCGGGGGAGGGCGCCTCGCGGTACTACGCGGGCACCGACGTCGGCGGCGACAACCAGTGCCGGCGCTCGCCGAGCGCCTGGGCGGCGATGGCCGGTCAGCAGCCACCGTTCGGCCGGCTGGAGTTCCTCGCGTGCTCCGGGGCGCGCACGTGGAACGTCCAGTCCGCGGCGCGGCCGGTGCGACCCGAGGCGCCCGTGCCCAGCGCACCCGACGGTGAGGAGGCCACCCAGCTCGACCTGCACACGCGCAACTACGCCGACGCGGCCTTCGCGCCGGCGATGGTGGTTGTGAGCCTCGGCGGCAACGACGCGGGCTTCTCGACGATCGGGCTGATGTGCCTGGCCCCGGGGAACTGCGGCGACCAGGCGCACCTGTGGACCGACTCGCTGCCGCAGGTCAAGCTCGCGCTGCGGGACACGTACCAGCACATCAGCGACGTCTTTCCCCGTACGCCGGTCGTGGTGGTGCCATATCCTGACCCGATCCACCTGACCGGCACGTGCGACGACGTCGCGCTGAGCATCGGCGAGCGCCGCTTCCTGCACGACTACGTGACCAACGGCCTCAACCGGGTCCTCCGGGAGACGGCACGCGAGTTCGGCTTCTACTACCTCGCGGAGATGGAGTCGGCCCTGGCGACGGCCCATCTGCAACTGTGTGACGAGCTCAACGGCGGGCGGCCCGGGCTGCACTTCATCGGGGTGCGCTCCGTCGCGGGCGTCGCCGAGCAGCGCTTCAACCCGAAGAACTGGTCACACAGCAGCCTGCACCCGAACGAGCGCGGCCACGCCGCGATGCTGCGGACCTTCCAGACCTGGCTGCCCGCCCTCGACACGATGCTGATCCGCACGACCGCGGTGGGCCGCTACGACAGCGGGCGGGCGGCGCCGGCGGCCGTGCAGGCGGTGCCGCAGTGCGATCTGCTCGACACCACCACCGCGGGCTGCCGCACGCAGGGCATGCGGTGGGCGAAGAGCCAGGTGCGCACGACAGCGTGGACGTACGGCTGGCTCCTGTTGTTCCCCCTGGCCGGAACCTGGGCGGCCGCAGTGGCCTTCTTCGCCTGGCAACGCAGGAGGCTCGCCACGGAAGCCGCCGCTAACCGGACAAAGGCGGACTAAATACCGGCTGTCACGAATCGGCTCGCCGTCTGGTCCCTCTTGATGGGGACTTGGTCATCCAGACCACGGAGGCGAGCGATTCATGATGGGGCTGGTGCGGGAGTCGGGTCTCGGCGACGCGTTGGCGGTGTTCGACGCGGTCCGGCCGCGGTTGCTCGGCATCGCCTACCGGATGCTGGGCACCGTCGCCGACGCGGAGGACGTCGTGCACGACGCCTGGCTGCGGTGGCAACTGACCGACCGGGCGGCGGTACGGGATCCGGACGGCTTCCTGATCACGACCACCGCCCGGCTGGCGGTCAACGCGGCGACCTCGGCCCGCGCCCGGCGGGAGGTCTACTCCGGGCCGTGGCTGCCCGAGCCCGTCGACACCGCCACGGACCCGGTCGCGCGGGCCGAGCGTGACGAGTCGGTCGAGCTCGCGGTGCTGCTCCTGCTGGAGCGCCTGAATCCGGCCGAGCGCGCGGTCTACGTGTTGCGCGAGGCGTTCGACTACCCCTTCCGGCGCATCGGCGAGGTGCTGGACACCAGCGAGGCCAACGCCCGGCAGCTCGCCCGGCGCGCCCGCACCCACCTCGACCAGGAGCGGCACGACCCGGTGCCGCGCGCGGAGCACGTGCGGCTCCTGCGCTCGTTCCTCGCCGCCGCGCGGGCCGGTGACCTCCCTCAGTTGGAGAGCCTGCTCGCCGACACGGCGGTGTCCTACGCCGACGGTGGTGGCACCGTCCGGGCGGCTCTCCAGCCGATCGTCGGACGGGAGAACGTCACGCGGTACATCGTGGGGCTGATGGCCAAGTTCGGACGTGACCTCGAGCTGGAGATCGTCGAGGCCAACGGCGGGCCCGCCATCCTCGCCTCCCGCGACGGCGCGGCGGTCGCGCTGTTCACGCTCGACGCCTCGGCCGCCGGTATCGAGCAGATCCAGATCGTCCTCAACCCCGACAAGCTCGGCCAGTTCACACCAGGAGCCTGAGAATGCGCATTCTGCTCGCCGGTTCGACCGGCGTCATCGGCCGCCGGCTCGGGCCGCTGCTGACCCGCCAGGGGCACGAGGTCGTCGGACTGGCCCGCGGCGACCACCGCGTCCCCGTCGACGTGCTCGACCGGGACGCGGTGGTCGCCGCGGTGCGGGCCGTCCGGCCCGACGTGGTGATGCACCAGCTCACCAGCCTGAGCACGGGCGACCTCGCGGCCAACGCGCGGCTGCGCCGGATCGGCACCCGCAACCTGGTCGACGCCGCGCTCGCCGCCGGCGTGCGCCGGATCGTGGCGCAGAGCATCGCCTGGGGGTACGCGGCCGGCGCCGAGCCCGCGACCGAGGAGACACCGCTCGACGTCGACGCCCCCGAGCCGCGGCACACCAGCGTCGGCGGCGTCACCGCGCTCGAAGCGGCCGTCCGGGAGGCGCCCGAGTGGGTGGTGCTGCGCTACGGCGTCCTCTACGGTCCGCGGACCTGGTACGCCCGCGACGGCCGGATGGCCGAGGTGGCCGCCGCCGGCAAGCTCCCCGCGGACGCGAACGTGGGCAGCCTGGTGCATGTCGACGACGCGGTCGTGGCCGCGGCCGTCGCGCTGAGCTGGCCTACCGGCGTGGTCAACGTCTGCGACGACGAGCCGGCCGCGGCCGCGCGGTGGGTTCCCGCGTTCTGCGCCGCGGTCGGGGCGCCGCCGCCAGCCAAGGACAGCGGCGAGCGGAACGGTTGGGCCCGTGGGGCGAGCAACCGGTACGCCCGCGAAACGCTCGGCTGGTTCCCGTCCTATCCGTCCTGGCGCGACGGTTTCGCCACCCTGTAGCGAGGAGGAGTCATGACAGAGCGACGACTGGCCGGGATGAGCGACGACTACGCCCGTTTCGGTATCCGCCCCGACGAGGTGGCGGAGTGGGAGGACGGCGCACGCACCGACGGCAGCGCCGGGTCGTACGAGTGGTGGTACTTCGACGCCCACCTCGACGACGGCGCCAAGGTCGTCGTGGTGTTCATGAACAAGGACCTCGGAGCGGCCACCGCGCCGCTGTCACCGCAACTGCGGGTCAACCTGGAACTGCCCGACGGCACGGCGTACGACCACGCGATCGCGATCCCGGCGGCACAGTGGTCGGCGGCGGCCGGCCGCACGGACGTGCGGATGGGGCCGGGCAACCGGTTCACGGGCGAGGGCCTGCGTGAGTACCGCATCGAGGCGACCGCAGGCGACGTCCGGGTCGACCTCACGCTGACCGCGCAGCTTCCGCCCTGGCGCCCGGCCACCGGGCACATGCTCTTCGGCCCGGACGAGCTGCAGTTCAACTGGTTGCCCGCCGTGCCGCAGGGGGCCGTGCGCGGCTCGTACACGGTCGACGGGGTGCGGCACGAGACCGCCGGTGTCGGCTATCACGACCACAACTGGGGCACCGTCGGGCTGCAGAAGATCATCCATGACTGGTACTGGGGACGCGGGCAGGCCGGGCCGTACACGGTCATCGCGTCTTTCATCACCAGCGTCGAGAAGTACGACTTCGCCGAGATTCCCATCTTCCTGCTCGCCCGGGACGGCCGCATCGTCGGCGACGACCCGGCGAAGATGTCATTCGAGCGTTCGGACGTCTATACCGATCCGAAGACCGGAAAGCCGGTCGCCGGGGTCGTCCGATACACCTATGTGGATGGTGAAGACAGCTACGTGGTGACGTTCGACCGCCGGCGGGACCTCGTGCGCAACCCACTGACCAAGGACCTGCCCTGGCTCAAACGCGCCGCGGCCCGGCTGGTCCGGTTCGACGGCGCCTACCTGCGCTTCGCCGGGGACCTCACGATCGAGCGCCGGCGGAGTGGTGAGACGCTGGAACGGCACACCGAGGAAGCGATCTGGGAGCTGATGTACTTCGGGCACGCCCGTTAGAGCCGCGCGGCGATCGCCCGCGCTCTCGGGAGGCCGAGCGGGTGCAGGATGTCGTAGGCCGCCTGCCACGACCGGCGGGCCGCGTCGGGGTCGCCGGCCGAGAGCTGCGCCTCGGCCAGCCGCTCGCACGCGTCGGCCTCCTTCACCCGGTCGCCCGCGCGCCGCGACAGCGCGCGGGCGCGCCGATAACAGCGCACGGAGGTACGGGCGTCGTCCAACCGCGCGAAGACGGAGCCGAACGTGGACCAGATCGCGCCCTGCACGTCGTCCCAGCCCACTACGGGCACCAGCGCGAGGGCCCGGGCGCCGTCAGCCAGGGCCTCGTCGTAGTCGCCGGAGCGGCTGCGGAGCATCGCCAGGTTGTTCAGCGCCATCGCCTGACCGGCCCGGTGCCCGGCCCGGCCGTAGAGGTGCAGCGCCCGGTCGACGTGGTCACGGGCGGCGTCGGCGTCGCCGGCCGCGAAGCACAGGCCGCCCAGTCCTCTATGGACGTGCGCCTGCCGCACCGCGTCTCCGGTCGCTTCGTAGCAGGTGAGCGCCCGCGCGAAGTGGTCGCGGGCGGCGCGGTCGCCCAGCCGGGTGGCGGCCCGGCCGAGCTCGGTGCAGGCGTCTCCCTCGGCCAGCCGGTCGCCCAGCCGGTGGGCGGCGTCGCGGGCGGCGTGCTCGACGGCGATCCAGTCGGCCCAGTGCCCCCGCTGTTCCAGGTAGTGGCGAAGGCCCTGGGCGAGGCGGCAGAGCTGCCGGTCGTCCGTTGCCGAGGCCACCGCATCAAGCAGGCTGCGGCGCTCGGCGTCGAACCAGCGCAGCGCCCGCGCCCGGTCCGCGAGCGGCCGGACGGTCACCCCCGGCGGGAGTGGTTCGAGGTCGTCCTCTCCGTCCGCCTCGAGGAGCCGGTCGGCCGCCAGGGCGGTGGCGGCCAGGTGGGCGGTGAACCGCCGCCGGGCCGCGCCGTCCGCGTCGATGGCGAGCGTCCGCGCGTACCCGCGCAGCAGGTCGTGCATCGCGTAGCGGCCGGAGGCACGCTCGACGACCAGGCTCTTCCCGGCGAGCTCGCCCAGCAGGCCGCGAGCGTCGGCGGGCGGCACCGCGAGCAGGCTGGCCGCGGCCCAGACGCCGACGTCGGACGCGGTCGTGGCGCCGACGACCCGGAACAGCTCCGCCGCGCGGGGGGTGAGCGTGCGGTGCGACCACGCGAAGACGGTCCGCAGGTTGGTGCCGGGGTCGTCGCCGGCCAGGGCCGCCAGCCTGGTGTCGGTGTCGGCCAGCTCGGCCGCCAGGTCGGCCAGGGAGAACGCCGGTCGGGCTGCGGCGCGGGCGGCCACGATGGCCAGCGCGAGCGGTAGCCCGGCGCAGCGCCTGACGATCTCGCGGGCCGCCGCACCCTCGGCGGCGACCCGTTGTGCGCCGAGCCGGCCGCCGAGCAGTTCCAGGCCCGCGTCGACGTCGAGCAGGTCCAGCGTCACCGGGACCGCGCCGTCCCGGGCGACCAGCCCGTCGAGGGCGTTGCGGCTCGTGACGACGGCCAGGCAGCCCGGCGTCGCCGGGAGCAGCGGGCGGACCTGCTCGGCGTCGTGCGCGTTGTCCAGCACGACCAGCACCCGCTGGTCGGCGAGCAGCTCGCGGTAGAGGGCGGTCCGGCCCGCCAGGTCGGTTGGAAGCTGGTCGGGGGAGAGCTGCCAGGCGGCCAGCAGCACGCCGATCGCCTGCTCCGGCGGCATCGGGGAGCCCGTCGGGTCGAAACCGCGCAGGTTGACGTAGAGCTGCCCGCCGGGGAACCGATCGCGTACGCGGTGCGCCCAGTGGATCGCGGTCGTGGTCTTCCCGACGCCGGCCGTGCCGGAGACGACCGCGACCGGTGCCGCCAGCGCGTCGAGGCGGTCGAGCTCGGCGCTCCGGCCGGCGAAGGAGGGCAGGTCCGGCACGAGCCGGCTCAGCACGCGACCGGACCGCCGGGGCTCGGCCTCCCCTTTTATCGCGGCGGTCAACGCCGGGCCGGGAGTCACGCCGAGCTCCTCGTGCAGCCGCGCCCGGACCTGCTCGTAGCAGGCGCGCGCGTCGGCGGCGCGACCCACCGCGTGCAGCGCGCGCACCAGCACCGCCGCCACCGGCTCGACCAGCGGGTCGTCGTGCAACAGGCCGGTGAGGCCGTCGATCGCGCGGCCCGGCTCGCCGACGGCGATCTCCGCCTCGGCCCACGACACGACGGCCTCGATCCGCTGGTGGCGGGCCCGCACCCGGACCTGTTCCACCCACTCGCCGGTCAGGTCCGTCAACGGTTCGCCACGCCAGAGCGTCACCGCCTCCCGCAGCAGCCCGAGCCGGGGGAGCGGGTCGAGGCGGCGGCCGTCGCGCAGCAGCCGTTCGAACCGGTGCAGGTCTACGCGATCGGGCTCGACGTCGATCACGTAGCCGCCGGGGCGGCCGCTCGACCCGACACGCCGGCCCGAGCGTCGTCCTGAGCCGGGAGACGTGCGCGTAGAGCGTCTCGCGGGCCCGGGCCGGTGGAGCGTCACCCCAGATCCGGTCGATCAGCACCTCGTGGGAGACCAGACGACCCGCGTCGACGACCAGGGCGGCCAGCAAGCCGCGGGCGCGCCGCTGCCCCAGGTCGAGCCGGACGTCGCCGCAGAACGCTTCCATGGGCCCGAGGAGCCGGAACTCCGGCTGGCCGACCTCCCCGCGACGCAACAATCCCCCGATCGATCGCCTGACCCCGACTGGATGGTGACATGCCATCCCGAAGATCGGAACAACCGTTCCGGATGGTGGGGGTCCTATCCGGACAGTCGGCTCAGCAGCAGGGCAAGCCTGCGCTCGTGGTCCGGGCGGGGGAGCCGGCCGCCGCGGGTCAACGAGACGAGCCCGTGCAGGCCGCTCCAGAGCACCTCGGCGAGCAGGTCGACGTCGTCGTCCGCGGCGATGGGCCGCACCACCTGGCGAAGCTCGTCGAACCCCGCGTGCAGGGCCGCCGGGGCCTCGGGGGTGGCGAACGGCAGGCTGACGAGCTGGTTGAACATCGCGTCGTAGAGCGCGGGATGCTCCTCGGCGAACGCGATGTAGGCGGCCGCGACGGCAGCGAGCGCCCGCTGCGGGCTGCGGGTCGAGCCGCGGGCGGCCCGCATCTTGGCGGCGAGGTCGGCGAACCCTTCGACCGCCACGGCCGCCACGATCGCGTCCTTGCCCTTGAAGTGGCTGTAGAGCACCGGCTGGCTGTATTCGACCCGCTCGGCGAGCCGCCGGGTCGTCACCGCTTCCCAGCCCTCGGCCTCGGCCAGCTCCCGGGCCACGCTGACGATCAACCGTTCCCGGTCGGCCCGCTCCCGCTCCCGGCGCGCTTGGATGGACATGACAGCGATCCTAGCACCGCTAGCGCTGGTCTCGACGCTATGTTAGCGTCGTTCGTGTTCCTAGCAGCGCTAGATATTTGGAGTCAGTCATGCTCAGCCCCATCGCGTACGGCCTGGCCATCGTTCTCGACCTGCTGGTCGTGCTGATCGGCGCCCGGTTCCTGCTGCAGCCCGAAGCCGCTGCCACCGGCTACGGCGTCCCCGCCAAGCCCGGCGCCTATCTGACGATCAAGGGCCTGCGCGACCTCAGCTACGGCATCCTCGGGTTGGCCCTGATCGCCTTCGTGGGGCCGCTGGCGGCGGCCTGGTTCATGCTCGTCGTGGCGCTGAACCCGCTCGGCGACACCCTGATCGTGCTGCGCAACGGGGGCACGAGGGCGGTCGCCTTCGGCATCCACTTCGCCACCGCGGTGCTGGTCCTGGTGAGCGCCGGGCTGCTGTTCGCGGTCAGCTGAGCAGGTGCGGCAGCACGTCCTCCCACTGGACGGCGTCGTCATTGGACAGTGCGACGACGACGACGCCGTCGGGGAACCAGCCCAGCAGCGACTTGTAGCCGGGGTTGTCGCCGGTGTGCAGGACGGCGGGCCGCCCGTCGAAGGTGCCGACGTAGTGCCCGTAGCCGTAGCCCGCTATCGAATGCCGGCCGTCGGGGGTGCGCTCGGGCTCCGGGAAGGCGATGTGGCGGGTGCGCATCAGCGCCAGCGAGGCCGGCGAGACCAGGTTGCCGTCGTGCAGCGCGTGCGCGTACGCGACGAGGTCCGTGGCCGTCGAGAACAGGTCACCCGAGCCGATCATCGACCGCAGGTCCCACGGCTCGACGGGGGTGCCGGCATGGTGACCCGGCGCCACTCCGACGGGGGCGACGCCGCTGCCGGTCGCGGTGAGGCCGAGCGGCTCGATGACCTTCTCGGACAGCAGCTCGGTGTACGGACGCCCGGCGGCCCGCTCGGCGACGACGCTGGCGAGCAGGAAGGCCGGGCTCGAGTAGCGGAACTCCGTGCCGGGCTCGGACAGCAACGGCGCGCGGACGACGAGCGCCAGCCGCTCGTCCCGGGTGGCCGGGGTTTCCGGATCCATGCCGGGCACGTCCTGCCAGTGACCGATGCCGGACGTGTTGCTGAGGAGATGGTGGAGGGAGATGCCCTCCTGCGCCTCGGGGAGCCAGCGGGTGACCGGCTCGTGCAGGTCGAGCAGGCCGTCCTCGACGAGCATCAGCGCGAGCGTGGCCGCGAAGTTCTTGCTCACCGACGCGATCTGGAACGGCGTGTCCGGCGTCCAGGGCCCGGTCGTCCTGATCGCCGGCGGTTGCCCGTCCCGCGCGACCACGATGACACCCGAGAAATTCTCGATCTCCAGCATCCGCCGATGCTAACGGGCCACCACACCGGCCTCGTACGCCGCGATGACCGCCTGCACGCGGTTGCGGCAGCGGAGCTTGCGGAGGACCTCGGACATGTGGGTCTTGACCGTCTCCTCGCCGACGAGCAGCTCGGTGGCGATCTCCGCGTTGGACATGCCCTTGGCGGCCGCACGAAGGACGTCGAGCTCGCGCGGGGTCAACGCCGCGACCCGGTCCGCCCACGGCCCGGACGGCTCGACGGCGGTGATCGCGGTCTCGGTCGGGGCCGCGGCGGGTTTGGTCGGCCGGCGGCGGAGCACGAACCGCAGGAACGTCGCGGTGAGCACCACTGCGGCTATCGCGCCCAGGTACAACGCCAGGTACAGCTTCCTGGTGCTGTCGAGCCACCGGTTCGGGTCGTGGGACTCCAGGTTGACCGGTTCGACGAACGGCACGTTCCAGTCCACGCCGGTCGTGCAGTACAGCACCGTCACGGCCGTCACCAGGGCCGCGAGCCATGCGGCCGGCCAGCGCGCACCGTCGAAGACCGCGACACCCAGCACGGCCAGGCCGGCGAGCCACCAGCCCCAGGTCATCGTCCCCGGCACTGGTGCGAGCAACCAGGGAACGGCCACCAGCCAGCCGGCCAACCCCGGCCGGTAACGGGACAGGGCTACCGCTGCCGTCACCGCCAGGTTTCCCATCCAGACCGCCAACTGCACCGCGTCGTACCTGGCCTGCGGGGTGGCCATCAGCACCCCGGCCGAAACACCTCCCACCCACGGGGGAGCCGTAGGGGCGGACAGGCGGCACCGTCGATCTCTAGGATCGCCCGCATGTTCGGACTCTTTCGCAGGCTCCGGGTGGACGCGGACTACAGCCAGGCCGACCTGGAACTGCGCGCCGCGCGTGATCGGGCGCTGGCGGGTGACTGGGTGGCGGCCGGGAACCTGCTCGGGGCCACCGGCCGGGACTGGGAGCTGCGCGGTCGCCGGATCGCGGTGCTGGGCATCGCCGCCGGTCACTCGCCGCGATGGCTGGACCAGTGGGAAGCCACCCTGCCGGACGACCCGAACGTCGCCGTCCTGCGGGCGGACGCGCTGATGGACCAGGCTGGTGAGGCCCGCGGCTACGCGTCCGCGCGCAACACGACGCGGGAGCAGTTTCGGGAGTTCGACCGGCTGTCCACCCTGGCGGCCCAGGCCAGTGCGCGTGCGATGGAGCTCAACCCGGACGACCCGCACCCCTGGGTGACGCGCCTGACCTCGATGCTCGCCGACGGCCACCGGCAGCACGACGAGTTCCACGAGGCGATGGGCGAGGCGGTCAAGCGCGATCCGTACAACTTCGACACCCACATCATGGCCGTCACCTTCTTCTGCCAGAAGTGGTACGGGTCGCACGAGCAGATGTTCGCGGCCGCCCGCGGGCCGGCGACCAGCGCACCCGTCGGCTCGTCGGTGGCGATGCTGCCGCTGCTGGCCCACTTCGAGTACGCGCTTCGCGAGTACGGCTTCGACACGCGCGCGGAGTCGTTGAGCGCGAAGGCCGACTACTTCCGCCGGCCCGAGGTGATCGGTGAGATCCAGGCGTGCGCGGCCAAATGGCGTGGGGCCGGGGAGCCGCGGCTGATCGGTCGCGGGATCACCCTGCGGCACTGGCTGGCCCTGGCCAACTTCCTCGCCCAGCATGACCGGGCAGGGACCAAGGCACTGGTCGAGCAGATCGGCCCGTACCTCGGAAACACCGCGGCGTACGGCTACTTCTGGATGCGTCAGGCCGAGGGTTTCCGCGCCGTCGCGAAATGGGCCGGATAGCACCGGTGCCCCAGCTTGTCATCCTCACCGGCCCGATCGCGGCAGGGAAGAACACCGTCGCCGACCTGCTCACCGAGCACCTGACCGGGCGCGGTCGCACGGTGGTGGTCGCCGACGTCGACGACGTGGCCGCGATGGTCGGCCCACCCGGTGCGGCCGCGGCCGGACTGTGGTTCGCGGCGCACGAGGCGCACGGGGCACTGGTCGGGCAGTGGATGCGCTCGAGCGTCGACTACGTCGTGGTGGTCGGGCCGATCTACTCGGCCGAGGAGCAGGACGCGCTCACCCGTACGCTTCGGGATGGGGTGCTGGTGTCGTGGTTCGTCATCGACGCCCCGGTGGCGGTGACGTTCGCGCGCGCCGAGGCCGACCCGACCCGAGGTCTTTCGCGCGACCCGGTTTTTCATCACGCCGCACACGCCCGTTTCCGGGACCTGTTACCGCTGATCCCGCAGCACGTCCGATTCGACTCAGAGGACCTGGCCGCCGCAGAGATCGCCGCCGCGATCGCGGACCTGGTGGACGCGTAGGCGGGCCGGCCGACCCGCCTACGCGAAACCCATTAGCCGGCGGTGCAGGAGCGGACCTGCGCCCGGCCGCCGCTGTTGCCGTTGAACATCGTGGTGAAGCCGAACGTGTTGCCGCTGCCGTTGGAGCGCATCGTCAGCACCGTGCCGCTGCCGTCGATGCTCGCCGTGCCGTTCCAGGTCGTGGTGATGCGCTGCGGGGAGTTGACGGCCACGACGACCGTCCACGAGCTGGCGCCGTTGACCGTGACGGAGGTGTTGTAGCGGTCGCCCCAGACGTTCGGGTACGACAGCGACGTGCTGCACGAGCCGCCACCGCCGGGCGGCGGGGTGGTGCCGCCGTCGGGTGCGACCGCGCGGCCCGTCGACGCCGAGATCATGCCCGGGCACAGGTTGCGGCTCGTCAGGTTGGCCATGATCTGCGGGATCGCGTCACGGGTGTTCTGGATGCCGTCGTGCATCAGGATGACCTGGCCGGCCTGCAGGCGGCTGGCGTTGGAGACGATCTGCGCGACGCTGGCGCCGTTCCAGTCCTGCGAGTCGACGTCCCAGATGATCTGCCGCATGCCGAGCGACGACGCCACCGACTGGAGGGTGCCGTTGGTCTCGCCGTACGGGGGCCGGAACAGTTGCGGTCGCACGCCGGTGGCCGACTGGATCGCGGAGCTCGCCTGGGACAGGTCGGACTGCATCTGGCTCTGGCTCATCGTGGTCATGTGGGCGTGGTTCCAGCTGTGGTTGCCGACCCACATGCCGGCCGAGACCTGCGCCTGCGCCGCCGACCGGTTGTTCTGCGCGTTCTGGCCGGTGTTGAACATCGTCGCGCGTACGCCGTTGGCGCGCAGCACGTTCAGCAGTGTCCCGGTGCTGCCCGTGGGCCCGTCGTCGAAAGTCAGCCCGACGTAGCCGTTGCACGTCGCGGCGCCGGCCGGTGTCGCGGCGATGGTGACACCCCCGATCGCTATCGCGGTGGCGATCACAGCCAACGAGGCGGTGCGGATACCGAACATACCGAGGTCCTCCTCCGGTCACTGCCGCTCGGCCCGCGGTCGTGGTGCGGTCGACGCCTTCATCGACCCGAATGGATGGAGTATTGCCACGGTGTTTCGGGACGGTCAACGACTTCCGGAAAGTTTCGGAAACATCCGGAAGGCGTGCACCGCCAGCCAGTCCCGGTGCGCCCGGTTGCGCCCGACGCGGCCGACCCCGAACCCGGCGGAGGCCAGCAGCGCGGTCAGGTCAGCCTCGCGGTGGTAGGTGAACCAGCGCCGGCGCTCCGAGCCGTAGTTGCTCGCCACCTCCCAGCCCTCGCCGTCGCCCTCGGCCACGTTCAGGTAGAGCGCGCCGCCGTGCCGCACGACCCGGGCGAACTCCGCGAGCACCCCCGGCACCGCGGCATGGGGGACGTGCAGCAGGGCGGCCTGGCACCAGACCGCGTCCGCGGACCCGGTCCGCAGCGGAAGGTGGCGCATGTCGGCCTGGGCAACGCCTCGTTGGCCTCCGGCGCGCAGTTGGCCGAGCGACAGATCGACACCCACGGCCGCGAAGCCGCGGTCGCGCAGCAACTCCAGCTCCCGGCCAGGTCCGCAGCCGGCGTCGACGACCACCCCGCTGGGCGGAATCGCCGCGCACAGCGCGTCGAGGTCGTTCTGGAGGCGCCCGTCGACCGCTCTCTTGCGCCGGACGTACTCGGCCGCGATCAGGTCGTACGTCTCCCGGGTCTCGTTGATCATGCGGCGAGCGTAGCTAGCATGGCGGCATGGACCTGTTCGCGGGGATTTCGGTCCGGGACTTCCCGGAGGCGCTGACCTGGTACGAGCGGCTGCTGGGCGCCCCACCGTCGTTCAAGCCGAACGACGTCGAAGCGGTGTGGGAGCTGGCCGAGCACCGTTATGTCTACATCGAACAGCGACCCGACCACGCGGGCCACGCGCTGCAGACGGTCTTCGTCGACGACATCGCGGCCCGGGTGGCCGACATCGCCGCGCGCGGCCTCACGCCGACCAACGACGAAACCTACGACAACGGCGTACGCAAGGTCACCTACCGAGACCCGGAAGGCAACGAATTCGGCTTCGGCGGCGCATCCCGAGCCGACTAGGCTCGGCGGGCGCGTAGCGCGCGGAGTTTGTGGCGGTTGCCGCAGCGTTCCATCGCGCACCAGCGGCGGGCGTTCGGGCGCGACGAGTCGACGAACACCAGTGGGCAGTTGTCGCTCGCGCACTCGCGGATCCGGTCGGCGAGCGGCCCCGACAGCAGGTCGATCATCTCCCGTGCCAGGCTCGACAACGCCTGCGTCGTGCGCACCGGCGGGGCCCAGAGCGCGGCTGCCCCGTCGGCCGACAGCGCTGGCTGCAGCGGTGCCTCGGCCGCGGCCTGGTTGATCGTCGTGACCGCATCCGGAGGCAAGGGCTGGCCGTCGGCCCGAGCGTGGGCGGTCACCCAGATCGCCTGGCGCAGGGTCTTGGCGAGAGTCAGGTCGCGGGCCGACGCCGGGACCGTGACGACCACCGACAGCGGCGGTGTGGCCAGCCAGGCCGCGAGGTCGGCCGGTTCGTGCAGGGACTCGAACACCGCGTACGGGCCCTCGCCACCCGTGTGGGCGAAGTCCAGGCAGACGGCTCCCGCGTCGAACCAGAACGACCCTCCCTTGGGGTCGTTCAGTCGCCGTCCGGTTGCGCTCACTCGCATGACACCACTATAACTGGTGTCATGATTCGACACATCAACCCCGACGGGATGCACCGCAGCCCCGCTTTCAGCCAGGCTGTCGTGGTCGAGCAGCCGACCAAGACGATCTACATCGGTGGGCAGAACGGTGTCGACGCCGACGGCAAGGTGGTCGGTCCCACGGTGGGGGAGCAGTCCCTGCAGGCGTTCCGCAACCTCGCGACGATCCTGGAGAGCGAGGGCGCCAGCCTCGCCAACATCGTGCACTGGCGCATCGCCACCGTGGCCGGCGAGTCGTTCGACGAGGGCGTCGCCGCGTTCCAGCAGGTCTGGAACCGGGCGGACCCGCCCCCGGCGATCACCGTCCACGTCGTCGCCGGTCTGGCACCGGGCGTCCTGGTCGAGATCGACGCCGTCGCGGTCGTCTGAGCCATGGATCTAGACCGGGTACGGCCGGCGTTGGAACAGGTGGAGCCCTTGTTGCGCGCGGTCGCGGCGACCGGCTCCACGATGCTCATCAAGGTCGACGGCGAGCGGACCAACACCACCCAGATCTTCACCGTGGTGGTCTCCGGTGGCCAGGCCAACTCGGTCCGGGTCGAGGACGCCCAGCTGGTCCGGGCGGTGCGCCGGGCGCTGACCTCAGCCGCGCTCGACCTGGCGGACAGCTTCCAGCACGATGTCGACGACCGTCGCCGGTGACGTGAGCATGGGCACGTGGTCGACGGGTGCGGTGTGCACGTGTGCGCCCATCCGCTCGGCCATGAAGCGCTGCGTCTCCGGTGGGATCATCCGGTCCTCGTCGGCGACCAGGTACCAGCTCTGCTTGTCCTTCCAGGACGGACGACCCACCTGGACCCCGATGGCGGCCGCCGCGATCGGTCGTTGGGTGGCGGCCAGCAACGCCTGCTCCTCCTCCGTCGCCTGTTGTGCGAAGGCCGACGCGAACGCGTCGGACGGCAGCCAGATCAGGCCGTGGCGGTCCGGACCCAACTGAGGCGCCTTCGGGTGCGGTTCCGACCGGTAGAACACGTCCGCCACGGTCTCGCCCTCGTCCGGCGCCAGCGCCGCCACGTACACCAGGGCCGCGACGTTGCCCTCCGTCGCCGACGAGATGACCGCTCCCGCGTACGCGTGTCCCACCAGCACCACCGGACCGTCCACCACCTCGAGCGCCCGGTCGAGCGCGGCGACGTCGTCGGCCAGGGACGTCAGCGGCAGCGGCGCCGCGACCGCCGCCGCGCCCGCGGCCCGCAGGCCCGCGATCACCTTGTTCCAGCTCGACCCGTCGGCCCAGGCGCCGTGCGCCAGCACGACCCGGACATCAGTCTCGGACATCCCTTCTCACCCCCACGTCGGCTAATGGACAAAGCCTCCGCCGTGGCGTGTGCGGCCCGCATCCGCCACTGGCCAGCCAGGGACGCCAGCCCGGACTAGCGTGGACGTTGATGTATCCCGGACGTGGGCTCCATGGTCGGCGGGCCGAGTGTGAGGTGCTCGACCAGGTCGTCGCTGACCTGTCGGCCGGCAAACCCGTGGTGCTGGTGTTGCGCGGCGAGGCCGGCGAGGGCAAGAGCGCGCTCCTCGACTACCTGGCCGGCCAGGCGACCGACGCGCGGCTCATCCGGGTCACCGGCGTGGAGTCCGAGATGGAGCTGCCGTACGCCGGCCTGCACCAGTTCTGTGTCTCGATGCTCGACCAGACCGACAGCCTCCCGGCACCGCAGCGGGACGCGTTGCGGGTCGCGTTCGGGCTCGTCGAGGGGACGGCGCCCGATCGGTTCCTGGTCGGGCTGGCGGTGCTGACCCTGCTCTCGGAGGCGGCGCGCGGCCGGCCGCTCGTCTGCCTCGTCGACGACGTGCAGTGGCTGGACCGCGCCTCGGCCCAGGCATTGGCCTTCGTGGCCCGCCGGCTCGTCGCCGACCCGATCGCCCTGGTCTTCGCCCAGCTCGAGCCCAGCGCCGACGACGAGCTGCTCGGGCTGCCGGAGCTGTTGGTGAAAGGCCTCGACGACCGCGCCGCGCGGGCGTTGCTGGCGTCGGCGGTGCCGACCCTGCGCGACGAGCGGGTGCGGGAGCGGATCCTCGCCGAGGCGCGGGGCAACCCCCTGGCCCTGCTCGAGCTGCCGGCCGAGCTGACCTCGACGGAGCCCGAGCGGCCGGCGGAGAGCCGGTCCGGTCGGGTCGAGCAGACCTACATCCGTCGGGTACGCGCCCTGCCGGTGCAGACCCAGCAGTTCCTGCTGCTGGCCGCCGTCGAGCCCGTCGGCGACCCGACCGTGCTGTGGAGTGCGGCGGCCCGGCTCGGCCTCGGCGAAGACGCCGCCGTGGCCGCGGAAGGCGCCGGCCTGATCACGCTGGGCACCCGGGTCAGCTTCGCCCACCCGCTGGTGCGTTCGGCCGTGCACCGCGCGGCCGGTCGGGCCCAGCTACGCCAGGCGCACCGCGCACTGGCCGAGGTGACCGACAAGCGGACCGACCCCGACCGCCGCGCCTGGCACCTCGCGGCCGCCGCCGCGGCACCGGACGAGTCGCTGGCCGGTGAGCTGGAACGATCCGCCAAACGGGCGCGGGCGCGCGGCGGTGCCGCCGCCGCGGCCGCGTTCCTGCAACGGGCGACCGAGCTGACGCCGAACCTGGGCCGGCGTGGCCGGCGGGCGGTCGCCGCGGCGCAGGCCGCGCTGGCCGCCGGTGTGCCGGACGCGGCGGACGAGCTGATCGGCATCGCGGAGATGGCCGACCTGGACGGCCTGGAGTTGGCCCGGGTGGAACGGCTGCGCGCGGAGTTGGTGTTCGCCCGTAGCCGCGGGACGGATGCACCGGAGCTGCTGCTCGAAGCCGCGCGCCGGCTGACCCCGCTCGACGTGCCGATGGCGCGCGAGACCTTCCTGGAAGCGTTGCTGGCGGCGATGTTCGCGGGCGCGGGTCGGCTCGAACCCGAACACGGCATGCGCGAGGTGGCCAATGCGGCCCGATCGGTGCCCGCCGACCCCGGCTCGCAGGATCCCGTGGACCTGCTGCTCGACGGGCTGGCGGTGCAGTTCACCGAAGGGTATGCCGTGGGCGGCGCCGACGCTGCGGCAGGCCGTGGACGCGGTCCGGGAGCATCCCAAGGGCACGTTGGTCTGCCTGACGTGTTCGTTGGTCGCGATGGAGCTGTGGGAGGGGCCCGCCTGGCGCGACCTGCTGGGCCGGCACGTGCGCGCCGCCCGCGACGCCGGCACGCTGAGCCTGCTTCCGATGGCCCTGGACTACCTCGCCAGCTTCCACCTGCAGGCCGGCGACTTCGTCACCGCGACCGCGCTGACCGACGAGGCGGCCGCGCTCAATGCCGCCATCCGGGTCGTGCCGCCGCCGTACACGCCGACCATGTCGGCGGCCTGGCGGGGCGACCAGCCCGAGACCGCGAAGCTGACCGAGGTGGGCGTCCAGGACGCGTTCCCGCGCGGTGAGGGCAGCGCGCTGGTGCTGACCGAATATTCGTCGGCGGTGCTGAACAACGGCCTCGGCCGCTGGGCGATCGCCCTCGCGGCCGCGCGGCGGGCCAGCAACGGCGACAAGCTCGTGGCCAGGTCGTGGGCGTTGGCCGAGCTCGTCGAGTCGGCGGCGCGGCTGGAGGAGTGGGACGTCGGCGCCGAGGCCCTGCGGCAGCTCACCGAGCGGACCCAGGCGAGCGGCACGTCCTGGGCGCTGGGCACCGAGGCCCGCGCCCGGGCGCTGTTGAGCCAGGGTCCGGAGGCCGACCGGCTCTACCGGACCGCCGTCGAACAGCTCTCCGAATGCCGGATGAACGCCCACCTGGCCCGGGCCCACCTGGTGTACGGGGAGTGGCTCCGCCGCGAGAACCGCCGCGTGGACGCCCGCGACCAGCTCCGGCGCGCCCACGACCTGTTCGTCCACATGGGAGCGGCGGCGTTCGCGGAACGCGCCCGCAACGAGCTGCTGGCGACCGGCGAGACGGTCCGCAAACGTACCCCCGACACCGCCCTGGACCTGACACCGCAGGAGTCGCTGATCGCCTCGCTCGCCCGGGACGGCAAGACCAACCAGGAGATCGGCGCCGAGCTGTTCATCAGCCCGCGAACCGTCGAGTGGCATTTGCGGAAGGTCTTCGCGAAGCTCGCCATCGGCTCGCGCCGGGAACTACGCGACACCCCGCTCGACGCGGGCGCCACCGCCGCGTACACGTAGCCCCCCGTACCCCGGAATCGGACATCAGGTCGGGCCCGGTCCGATCCCCGTGCCCACGTGCGGCCGCCGCGCCCGCGTTGACGACAGGGCCGACGCACCTGGCGCGCCGCGACCGTGGGTGCATGACAACCCCCATCCTTCCGACCAGTGATCGCAGCGTCGTCCAGGCCGTCGCCAACGAGGAGTTGCGGCTGCGCTACCAGCCCATCGTGCGGATCGCGGACCGGGCCGTCGTGGCGGTGGAGGCGCTGGTGCGCTGGGAGCACCCGGAGCACGGGCTGATCAACCCGGACCGGTTCCTGCCCGCGGCGCACCGGGACGGCCATATGCCGCTGCTCGACCGGTGGGTGCTCTACCGCGCGTGCCGCGACCTCGCATCCCTCGGCGACGCCGCGCCTGAGCACGTCAACGTCAACCTCTCCGCACCCACGCTGAAGACCGACTTCACCGAGCTCGTCGGCACCGCGCTGCGCCGGGCCGGGCTGTCGGCTCGGCGGCTCCGGCTGGAGATCTCCGAGGGCGCCGACCTGGACACCCTCACCCAGGCCGGCCCGCGGCTGCGGTCCCTGATCGAGCGTGGCGTCGGGGTCGCCCTCGACGACATGGGTGCCGGGGCGACCGACCTGCGCTACCTGTCCAAGGTGGCGCTGCACGGCATCAAGATCGACAAGCAGTTCGTCGCCGGCATGCTGGACAACCCGCGCGACCACGCGATCGTCACCCTGCTCACCGAGCTGGCCCACCGCCTGGGCCTGCACGTCACCGCCGAGGGCGTCGAGACCGCCAAGCAACTGGCCGCCCTCGCCGGGGTCGGGGTGACCTACGCGCAGGGCTTTCACCTGGCCGGCCCGCTCGCGCTGGCCGAGCTCTAGCGCCGGCCCGTGCTCGATCGGACCGTCAGCACCGGGGTCAACAGGGTCGCGGCGGGCGGCGGAGGGCCCGCGAGCTTCGCCATCAGCAGGGACACCGCCTGCTTTCCGATCTCGTCCGCCGGAATCGACACCGAGGAAAGGGCCGGCCGGGTACGTTCGGCGACCTCGTCGGGGCAGATCGCGATGACCGAGACGTCCCGGGGCACCTGCCGGCGCAACGACGGCAGCAGCCGGATGACGTGGTCCGCCGCGGCCTCGTTGTGCACCACGATGCCGGTCGTCTGCGGGTGGCGCCGGAACAGGTCGCGCAGGGTGGCGCCGACCGCGGCCTGGTCCTCCTCGCACGGCCACGCGACACCGGACACCCCCGCCTGCTCGACCGCCGCCAGGAAGCCGGCCCGGGTGCGCTGGGCGAAACCGGTCCCTCGGGTGTAGACGACGCCCGGCGCGCCCAGCAGGGCGAGCGTGCGGTGGCCGAGCGCGACCAGCTCCTCGACGCAGCGCGCGCCGGCGCGGTGGAAGTCGAGGTCGACACAGGTGAGCCCGGTCGGGTCGGCCGGGAACCCGATCAGCACGCTCGGCCGCCGCAGTTCGCGCAGGACCGGCACGCGCGGGTCGGCGAGCTCGACGTCCATCACCACCACGCCGTCCACCATGGAGCTGTCGGCGACCCGGCGCAGGCCGTCCGGGCCTTCGTCGGCCGTCATGATCAGCACGTCGTGGTCGTGCCGGCGGGCGCCGGTCACCACGGCGGTCATCAGCTGCATGAGGATCGGCAGGTGCATGCCGCTGCGCAGGGGCAGCACCAGCGCGATCACGTTGGCCCGCCGGCTGGCCAGCGCCCGCGCACCGGCGTTGGGCTGGAAACCCAGCGTCGCGATGCTGGCCAGGACCCGTTCACGGGTGGCGGCCGAGATCGCCCGCTTGGCCGACAGCACATAGGACACGGTGCTGACGGCCACGCCGGCATGGCGCGCCACGTCGGCGATCGTCACGAGGTCGGGTCGTTTGGCCGTCACCCGCGGAACCCCAACCCGAGCTCGGCGACCCGGGTGCCGGCCGCGCCCAGGACGAGGTAGAGGTCGTGCACCCCGCCGGGATGGTCGAGCTCCCCGGTCACGTCGGCCCAGCCCGACGGCGAGTCGAGGTCGGCACCCACGTGGGTCCCGCCCGACGGCACGTCGAGGTCGGCACTCACGCAGGCCGGCAGGCCCAGGTCGGCGGCCACCGGCCCCGAGATCGGGTCGTCGAGGCGGATGGTCAGCCGGGATCCCCCGGGCGGCGCGGCGGCGCGGACGACCACCAGCCCGGCCGGCGACGCCAGGTCGACGTCGTGGAAGGCCAGCCACGCACCGTCCCGCACCGCCAGGACCGCGTCGCCGCGCTCGGGCGTCTCCGCGGTGAGCACGGTCCCCGACTCGGCGTCCCGGTCGACGGCCCGCGACGGCGTGCGCGACCGGTCCCGCCCCTCACCACGTACCCGCAGGGTGGTGACCGCCGTGACGTCCAGACAGGAGCGACCGACCCAGACGGTGTGCTCGGCGTCCTCGACGACCGGCCCGGTGTCCCAGATCGCGAGGTCCGCGGCGCGCAGCGTCAGCGTCACCGTCTCGGACGCGCCCGGCGCGAGCCGTACCCGCCGGAACCCGCGCAGCCGGCGCAGCGGCTGCTTCACCCGCGAGGTGCGCTGCTGCGTGTAGAGCTGCACCACCTCTTCGCCGGGCCGGTCACCGACGTTGCGCACGTCGACGCTGACCGAAACCTGCCCGTCCGCGTCGACGGTGTCCGAACCGCACCGGAGACCACTGTGGACGAATCGCGTGTAGCCGAGGCCGTGGCCGAAGGGATAGCGCGGCACACCACGGAAATACTGGTACGTCGCGTCGGCCGAGACGATGTCGTAGTCGAGCAGGTCCGGCAGCTCGCTCGCATCGGTGTACCACGTCTGCGGCAGCCGGCCGACGGGCTCGACCGGCGACCCGTCGGCGGTCGCGCCCAGCAGCACGTCGGCCAGCGCCGCACCGAACTCCTGCCCGCCGTGCGCCGACCAGAGCACCGCCGGCGCCGGGTCCGTCGCGTACGGATACCCACTGACCAGCAGCAGCACGGTGCGCGGGTGGACGGCCTGGACCGCCCGCAGCAGCGCCGCCTGCGCCGGTGGCAGCGCCAGGTCGGCGCGGTCCTGGGTCTCCCGGCCGCCGACCATCGGATGGCTCCCGAGCGCCACGACGACCACGTCGACGCCGCGCACGGCCGCCACCGCCGCCTCGATGCCGTCGCTGATTAGGTCGACCTGGAACGGCGTCGCCAGGTCGGGGGTCGCGGCGTCGGCGCGCAGGACCCCGTCGGCGCCGACGGTCACCCAGCGGTCGGCCGCGAGCGAGCGCAGCAGGGTGCCCTCCGGCCGGCTGCTCGCCTCGAACGTCTCGCGGACCACCCACTCGCCCGGCCCCGGGCGGTCGTTGACCAGCACACCGTGCTCGTCCGCCCGGACGTAGCGGCCGTCGCTGACCGCCCGCAGGGTGATCGCGTCGCTGCCCCAGTCGAGCACGTCGAACAGCGCCGGCTTGCCCTCGGCCGCGACCCGCAGCGGCCCACCGTCGGTGCGGACGCCGCCGTGCGCGGTCACCAGCGCGACGCGGTCGGCGCCTTCGGCGTAAACGACCGGACCGAGCCGGTCGGCCAGCCCGGCGACGGCGGTGACCGCGTACGGCAGCGAGCCGCTGTACCAGTCGAGCAGCACCGTGTCGCCGAGCGGGCCGACGACGGCGACGCTCTGCCCGGCCCGGATCGGCAGCACCCCGTCGTTGCGCAGCAGGACGATCGCGCGCCGGGCGGCCTCCCGGGCCAGCCGCTGGTGTTCGGGACAGTTGACCACGTCGGTGGTGACGGCCGCGTACGGGTTGCGCTCCGGCGGGTCGAACTCGCCGAGCCGAAGCCGGACGCCCAGGACGCGGGTGACCGCCAGGTCTAGGTCGGCCGGCGACAACAGGCCGCGCTCCAGCGCCTCGGTGAGCCGGCGGATCGTCGGCACGGGATCGGCGCCGTCCTCGGTGAAGCAGTCGACGCCGGCCCGCAGCGCGGCGGCGAAGCCGGCGACATGGTCCGGGTGGGTGCCCTGCTCGCCGGCGAGGTTGCTGGCCGCCCCGGCGTCGCCGACGACGAGCAGGTCGTCGCCGGTCCACGAGCGCAGCGTCCCCAGCAGCGGGCTGACATGCGCGGGACGACCGTTGACCAGGTTGTACGAGGCCATCACCGCCCCGGCGGCACCCGCCTCGATCGGAGCCCGGAACGCGGGAAGCTCGTACTCGTGCAGCACCCGAGGTGGCAGGTCGCTCGAGGTCAGGTGCCGGTCGGTCTCGTTGTTGTAGCCGAGGAAGTGCTTGAGGGTCGCGACGGTACGCAGGTACGTGGGGTGATCACCGCGCAGGCCCGCGGCGTACGCGGTGCCGAGCACCCCGGTCAGCCAGGAGTCCTCGGAATAGCCCTCTTCGTTGCGCCCCCAGCGCGGGTCGCGCAGCGGGTTGACCACCGGCGCCCAGACGTTGAGCCCGATGCCGGGGTCCTTGCGGTGCATGCCGCGCACCTCGTCGCCGACCGCCGCACCGACGCGGCGCACGAGGTCCGGGTCCCAGGTCGCTCCCAACCCGACGGCCTGCGGGAACACCGTCGCGGTGCCGAGCCAGGCCACCCCGTGCAGGGCCTCCGTGCCGGTCCGGAACGCGGCGATGTCCAGCCGGGGGATCGCCGCCTGGTGCTGGTGCAGCAACGCCACCTTCTCGGCCGTGGTGAGCCGGCCGACGAGGTCGGCCAGCCGCGCGGCCGCCGACGCGTCCGGGTCGCGAAATATGTCATCCATAAGTGCTTTCCTCCCGAGGGCCTGCGGGCAGGCGTCATCGCGGGTGGTCGAAGCGCTTCGACAGTGGTGCTTAAAGAACTCCGTCGGCCCGGACACGTGAATGTCTCGACGGAGTCACACCGAGGCTGACAGCGCGGCCACCCGGAGTCAAGAGGGGAGCGCGCCCGCTTCGAGCCGGGCGAAGGCGAGGGCGGCGCCGCCCAGGGCGACCGCGTTCGGCTCCACGGTGGACGGCTCCACGAGAGGGTGGGCCGCGGCCGGCACGAGCCATGGCGCGAGCGGGGCGAGGACGCCGCCGAGCAGGACGATCGAGGGGTCGAGCACGTCCGTCAGCATCCGCACGGCGACGCCGAGCCGGGCACCGGCCGTGGTCAACGCTCCGACAGCGGTCGCGTCACCGGCCTGCGCCAGGGCGACGATCCGCTCGACGGCCGCACCCCAGTCGGGCACGTCGACCTCGCCGAGCGCGCGCCGGACCAGGCCCGGCAACCCCAGGTCGAGGTCGAGGCAGCCCCGCCGGCCGCAGGCACACTCGGCGCCGCCCGGGTCCACGATGAGATGGCCGACGGCGCCGGCGAGCCCGCGCGCGCCCCGCAGCGGCCGGCCGTCGGCGATCATCCCGGCGGTGACGCCGATCCCGCCGTGCAGGTGCACCAGGTCGGTGCAGCCCACGCGGGCGCGTAGGTCGGCGAGCGCGGCCAGAGTGGCCGCGGGCTCGACGACGACCTCGAACGCCGGCTCGTGCAGGCTGCGTTCGAGCTGTGCGGCCAGGCCGTCCACGAGGCCGTCGGGCGCGCCGAGGGTGAGGCCGAGCACGGTGCGGCCCTGACCGGTGACCTTGCCGACCACGCGGGCGGCCAGCGCCGCGACCGCGGCCACGGTGCGGCCGGGCGGCGCGTCCGGCCCGGGCGCCGCCCGGCGCCAGGTCAGCAGGCGGCTGCCGGTGAAGTCGACCGCGACCGCGTTGAGGTGGTCGGCCCCGACCTCGATGCCGATCGCCGCGTACGGCCGGCCCTCCAGCGTCAACATCGTCGCGGGGCGGCCGATCCGGCTGCCGACCAGGCCGGACTCGCGGAGCAGCCGGCGCTCGATCAGGTCGGTGACCAGGCTGGACACGGTCGCCTTGTTGAGGCCCGTCGCGGTGGCGATGTCGGCACGGGAGCAGGGGGCGTGCAGGCGGACGTGCCGGAGCACGAGGGCCAGGTTGGTCGCCCGCACGTCCATCAGGTCGGCGGGCCGGGTGGCGGTCACCGTGCCACTATGCCGCACCCGACGGCCGTACCGTCATCGTCTCTTGTGGCGGTTCTGACCGTCGTCTATTTTGTTTGGCTACAAGCCAAACTAAATCCGGAGAGGAGCGCGCCGTGAAGGTCGACACGGGCGCCGCCACCACCAGCCGGCGGGGCTTCCTGAGCCTCGTCGGGATAAGCGCCACCGCGGGCCTCCTGGCCGGCTGTGGCGACAAGGCCGTCGAAGGCGGCGTGACCCAGAAGCTCGACGCCCTCGCCGGCGTCCTGCCCGAGCAGGGCGCGCTGCCGGCCGGCATTCCCCAACCCGACGTCATCAGCACCCGCCCGGTCGCCGACGGCTACACCCGGTTCCCGAGCTCGCTGGTCGACGCGATCTCGCAACAGCCCGGCGCCGGCGGCAAACCCGTCACCGCGATGACGCCGGCCTGGGGTCCGGCACCACCCAGCGGCGCGAACAACAGCTACCTGACCGCGATCAACGCGAAGCTCGGCACGCCGATCGAGTTCAGCGTCCAGGACGGCAACACGTACGCGGAGAAGCTCGGCGCGGTCCTCGGCGCTCGGGACGTGCCGGACCTGCTCTGCGTGCCGGGTTGGGAGGTCGCGAAGCTGGCCCGCTTCTCGGACGCGGTGCAGGCGCTGTTCGAGGACCTGACCCCGTTCCTGTCGGGCGCCGCGGTCAAGGGCTATCCGATGCTCGCCACCCTGCCGACCGGCGCCTGGCGCAACGCGTGCTGGAACGGTCGGCTGATGGCGGTGCCCAACCCGACCGACAACCCGTTCCCGTTCGTCCTGTTCTATCGCAAGGACCTGCTCAAGCAGCCCGCGCCGACCTCGATCGAGGAGCTCTACGCGACCGGCAAGGCCGTCACCGACGAGCGCAAGGGCGTCTGGGCGTTCGACAACATCTTCGCGATGGTGCAGATGTTCCACAAGGCGCCCGGCAGCAAGGACGGCTGGCGGCTGCGCTCCGACGGGACGCCCGAATTCAAGTACGAGACGCCCGAGTTCAAGCAGGCGGCCGAGTTCATGGCCAAGCTCTACGCCGACGGGCTGGTGCACCCGGACGTCGTCGCGAGCCGGGGTGCCGACGCCAAACAGCTGCTGCAGAGCGGGAAGATCCTGTTCAAGCAGGACGGCATGGGCATGTGGCAGCCGATGCAGGCCGAGCAGCAGAACGTGACGCCCGGCTTCGAGGTGGCACCGGTGCCGCTGTTCGCCGTCGGTGGTGGCACCCCGCTCGCGTGGGGTGACGACGAGCCGATCTCGTACACGTTCGTCAAGAAGGGTCTCGGCAAGGAGCGGGTCGAGGAGCTCCTGCGTCTCGTCAACTGGTGTTCGGCGCCGTTCGGCACCAACGAGTACAACCTGCGCGAGTTCGGTGTCGAGGGCAAGCAGCACACCCGCGGACCCGACGGGCCGGTCAAGACGGACCTCGGCTTCAAGGAGATCCAGAACCAGTACTTCTTCGTCAGCGGCCGGAGCCCCGTCGTGCAGCCGACCCCGCAGACCCCGAAGTACGTGCCCGACATGCTGGCGTACGCGAATGCCTCGGTCACGAACCTCGAGAAGGACCCGTGGGACGGTCTCAAGTTCGAGATGCCGGCGAAGTACAAGGCGGGGCTGGTGCCCTCGGACGACCAGATCAACGACATCCTGCGCGGCCGCCGGCCGTTGGCCGACCTCGACGCGGTCATCAAGGAATGGCGGTCGAACGGCGGCGACGAGGCCCGCGAGATGCTCGGCAAAGCGTTGGCCGACAACGGGAAATGACCCGCGTCGCTGTCGAGCGGCGGCGGCGCGCCCCGTTGCGGGCCCGGTTGCGGCGGGACTGGCCGCTGCTGGTCATGGTCCTGCCCGGCGCGTTGCTGCTGCTCGTCTTCCACTACGTGCCGACCCTCGGCAACATCGTCGCGTTCCAGGACTACAACCCGTACCTCGGCGACAGCGCCCTGCAGGCCCTGGTCAACAGTCCCTTCATCGGCCTGGACAACTTCCGTGCCCTGTTCGCGACGCCCGCCTTCTGGGACGCGCTCTGGAACACGCTGTCCATCACCGCGTTCCAGCTCGTGTTCTTCTTCCCGTTGCCGATCGCGTTGGCGCTGCTGCTCGACAGCGTCCTGTCCCGGCGGGTGCGCACGGTCGTCCAGACGATCGTCTACCTGCCACACTTCTTCAGCTGGGTGCTGGTCGTCACGTTCTTCGTGCAGATGCTGGGCGGGGCCGGCCTGCTCGCCCAGGAACTGCGCCAGGCCGGCGTGAACCCGCCGGAGATCATGACCAACCCCGACACCTTCCTGCTGCTGGTCACCGCCGAGGTGGTCTGGAAGGACGTCGGCTGGGGCACGATCGTCTTCCTGGCCGCACTGTCCACTATCGACCGGCACCTCTACGAGGCCGCCGCGGCCGACGGGGCCGGGCGGTGGCGGCGGCTCTGGCACGTCACCCTGCCCGGGCTGCGCCCGGTCATCGTCCTGCTGCTGATCCTGCGGCTCGGCGACGCGCTGTCGGTCGGCTTCGAGCAGTTCCTGCTGCAACGCGAGGCGGTGGGCCGCCAGGCCGCCGAGGTGCTCGACACGTTCGTCTACTACCACGCCATCACCACGGGCGACTACGGGTTCGGCGCGGCGGCGGGGCTCTTCAAGGCGGCCGTCGGGCTGGTGCTGATCCTGCTCGCCAACAAGGTCGCCCACCTGTTCGGCGAACGAGGGGTCTACGCGCGCTCATGAGACCTGTCTGGGAGGAGAAGCCCGGCGTCGCCGGCCAGGTGGCCAAGGGGACCGTGCTGACCGCCGTCGTGCTGGTCGTGGTGGTGCCGCTGTGGGTCGCGCTGGTCACCAGCCTGTCGTCGCGGGCGACCATCAACGCCGCCGGCGGCCTGGTGGTCGTGCCGCGCGGTATCGACGTCTCCGCATACCGGATCATCTTCTCCGGTGGCCAGATCAGCCAGGCGCTGTGGATCAGCACGCTGGTGACCGTGGTCGGCACACTGGTGAGCCTGCTGGTGACGATCCCGGCCGCGTACGGGCTGTCCCGCCCCGGCTCGGTCGGTCATCGCGGGCTGCTCTTCTTCTTCCTGCTGACCTTCCTGGTCTATCCGGGGCTCGTGCCGAGCTACCTCGTGGTGACCGGCGTCGGCCTCAAGGACAGCCTCTGGGCGCTGATCCTGCCGAGCGCGATCAACGTCTTCAACTTCGTCGTCGTACGGGCGTTCTTCCAAGGGTTGCCCAGCGAGTTGCTCGACAGCGCGCGGGTAGACGGCGCGGGGGAGTTCCGGATCCTGTGGCGGATCGTGCTGCCGCTGTCGAAGGCGGTCGTCGCGGTGGTCGGGCTCTTCTACGCCGTCGGCTACTGGAACGTCTGGTTCTCGGCGCTGCTCTACATCGACGACAACGAGAAGTTCCCGATTCAGCGCGTGCTCCAGACGTTCATCCTGGCGGGGCAGACACCGCAGACGTCCGGCACCGCGGTCGGCACGGCGCTGCCACCGACGCTGGCCATCAAGATGGCGGTGGTCGTCGTGACGGTCGCCCCGATCGCGGCCGTCTATCCCTTCGTGCAACGGCACTTCACCCGCGGCGTGATCCTCGGCGCCGTCAAGGGCTGACGGCTCGTGTTCTACGGCGGCGACTACAACCCCGAGCAGTGGATGTCGGCCGTGTGGCGGGAGGACGTCGCGCTCATGCGGGCCGCCGGGGTCAACCTGGTCACCGTCGGCGTCTTCGCCTGGTCGGCGCTGGAGCCCATTTCCGGCCGGTACGACTTCGCGTGGCTCGACACTGTCCTCGATGGACTTTCTGACGCCGGCATCCGGGTCGCGTTGGCGACCCCCACCGCCGCGCCGCCGCCCTGGTTCAGCCGGCGCTTTCCGTCGACGCTGCCGGTCGGGCCGGACGGGGTGCGGCTCAGCCCGGGGAGCCGGGACACCTACTGCGTCAGCGCGCCCCCGTATCGCGGCGCCGCCCGGCGGATCGCCCTCGCGCTGGGTTCGCGCTACGGCGGCCATCCCGCGCTGGCGATGTGGCGGGTGCACAACGAGTACGGCACGACCTGCTACTGCGACCTGACCGCCTCGGCCTTCCGCTCTTGGCTGCAGCGGCGCTACGGCAGCCTCGCGGCGCTGAACGAGGCGTGGACGACGGCCTTCTGGAGCCAGCGGTACGGCGACTGGTCGGAGGTCCTGCCGCCGCGGAGGACGCAGTACCTGGCCAATCCCGCGCAGGTCCTCGACTTCCGCCGGTTCACCTCCGACGAGCTGCTGGACGCCTATCGGGAGCAGCGCGACGTGCTCCGGGCGGCGGCTCCGGGCATCCCGGTGACCACGAACTTCGTGCTCGGCGACTGGGTGCCGGTGGACCATGCCCGTTGGGCGTCGGAGGTCGACCTGGTCGCCGTCGACCACTACCCGTCGTCGTCCGGGCCGGCCGCCGAGGAGGAGGCCGCGTTCCTCGCTGATCTCGCCCGCGGTTGGTCCGGTGACGCGGGCTGGCTGTTGATGGAGAGCGCGCCCAATCTCATCTACACGCCTGGCCGGATGCACACCAAGGAGCCCGGTCGGATGGCCCGTCAAGCGCTCGCGGCGGTGGCGCGGGGCTCGCGCGGCGCGATGTTCTTCCAGTGGCGCGCCTCGCGGGGTGGCGCCGAGCTGTTCCACTCGGCGCTGGTGCCGCACGCCGGCACCGACAGCCGGGTCTTCCGCGAGGCCCTCGCGCTCGGGCCGGCGTTGGCCCGGACCGCGGAGGTGGACGGCGCGCCGGTCGAGGCGCGAGTCGCCGTCGGCTTTCACGAGCCGTCCGCGTGGGCGCTGACCGCGACCGTGCTGCCGTCGTCCACCGTGGACCACCGGGCCGAGGCCCGGCACGCGCACCGTGCCCTGTCGCGGGCGGGCTTCACCTGCGACGTGATCGGCTCCCTCGACGACCTGTCCCGTTATGCCGTCGTCGTGCTGCCGTGCTGGTACCTGCTCACGGACGCACAGGCCGCCGCCTTGACCGCCTGGGTCGGTGGCGGAGGTCGGCTCGTCGCGACCTACCTGTCGGGTGTCGCCGACGGGCAGGCGCGCGTGCGGCTCGGCGGATACCCCGGGGCGCTCCGGGAGCTGCTGGGGGTGCGGGTCGAGGAGTTCCACCCCCTCGAATCCGCCGGGTGGAGCGAGACCGTCCACCTGGCCGGCGCGGTCGCCACCGCCTGCTACGACGACGGCCGCCCGGCGGTCACCCGGCACGGCGTCGGGGCCGGCTCCGCCTGGTACGTCTCCACCCGGTTGGCCGACGACGCGTACACCGACCTGCTCGGCGCGATCGCGGCAGAGGCCGGTGCCGAGCCCGTCCGGCCGCGCCCACCGGCCGGGGTGGAGCTCGTCCGGCGCGTCGCGGGCGACCGGAGCTGGCTGTTCGCGATCAACCACGGGGAGACGCCGTACGAGCTGGGCGCCGAAGGCGTCGACCTGCTCACTGGCGACCCCGTCACCCCGTCCAGCGTGCTGCCGCCCGGTGCGGCGATGGTCGTACGCGCGGTTCAGTCGAACGTGATGATCGAACGGCGACCCGACTGACCCTGGGCCATCGCTTCGAGCGCCCGGTTGGCGTCGCGCAGGCCGATCGGGGTGAAGTCGGGGAGGATGCCGTGCGCCGCCGAGAAAGCCAGGGTGTCCCGGGCGTCGTGCGGGGAGCCGGACGGGTTGCCCATCGCGTGCAGCCGGTTGAGCACCAGCGCGTCGATGGGCAGGGTCGGCGGATCCGGCCCGTAGCCACACAGGACGAGGGTGCCGTCGGGGGCGAGGCCGGTGAACGCGGCCGCGGCCGCCGGCGTCGAGGGCGCGGCGTTGAGGATGACGGTGGCGCCGCCGTCCCAGGCCTTGAGCGCTTGGGCCGGGTCCGTGTCCTGGGTGGCGACGAAGCGCTCGGCGCCCAGCTCGCGGGCCGCGTCCGCTCCCCGGGCCGACCGGCCGACGGCGGCCACCCGGGCTCCCATGGCGACGGCGTAGCGGACCGCCAGCTGGCCGAGCGTGCCGCTGGCCCCGATCACCGCGACCCGCGACGTCGGTGTGGTGCCGGCCTGCCGGAGGCCGTTGAAGGCGGTCAGCCCGGCGCACATCAGCGGTGCCGCCGCCACCGGGTCGAGCGCGTCCGGCAGCGGCGACACGAAGTCGGCCTTCAGGACCGCGTACTCGGCGTACCCGCCGTCGAAGTCGATGCCCGTGAACCGCTTCCAGGGGCAGAGGATCTGGTCGCCGCGCACGCAGTAGTCGCAGTGCCGGCACGAGTCGCCGAGGATCTGGGCGCCGACGGACGCACCGACCTCGGGCCACGTCACGCCCGGGCCGGTGGCGGCCACGACGCCGGTGATCTCGTGGCCCGGCACCAGCGGGAAGCGGGCGTTGGGCCAGTGGCCGCGCAGCACGTCGAGGTCCGTATAGCAGACCCCACACGCGGTGATCTTGACCAGGACCTCGCCCAGGCCCGGTTCGGGCACCTCACGCTCGACGAACGCGAGCGATTCGTTGGCGCGCGCGGCAACGGCGACGAGCATGAGTGACCCCCCGACCTCCATCATGCGGTGAGTTCGGCCTCAGCGCGGCGGAACCTCGCCGACCAGCCCCGCGAGCTCCTTCAAGGCCGCCTGCCGCCCGGTCTCGACGGCCGCTCGCAGGAGGTGTGGGCGGCGTTCGGTGCGACCGATCCGGGCGCTGCCGAGCGGTGGGCGGATCTGGAGCGCCGCCGGGTGGGTGGCGAGGAGGCGCTCCTCCTCGGCGCGGCTGGCGACCCGACCCAACCACGCCTCGGCCGCTCCGGGGGCCCGCCGGGCGAACCAGCGCGACAGCATCAGGCGTTCACCGCGGGACGGGGCCGACACGAGCTCGTCCGTGCGCTTGGTGCGCAGCGCGAGGACGTGTGTGGCCCGTTGCGCGAGTGCCGTTCGCACGGGGACGGCCTCACTGACCCCGGCGTCGACGTACGACCGGCCGCCGAGCTCGACCGGTTCGCCGGCGAGCAGCGGCATCGCGGTCGAGGCGCGCAGCGCGGTCTGCAGGCTCGGCTGGTCGTGGATCTGGTCGTGCAGGTCGACGGCCGCACCCGAGTGCGCGTCCGTGGCGATCGGGTGAAAGGTCACAGGGCTGTCGAGGATTTCCTGGAAGCCCATCGGCATGATCTCGGTGTACACGGTGTGGACAAGGAAACGCGTGTCCACCACGGGCCGCCCACGAAGGAGGCGGCTCGGGTCGATGGTCGCTCGCATGATCAGCGGATCCCACCAGGCGTGCATCGTGCGCTCGGCGCGGCCGCACAGCAGCCAGGCCCCGTTCAGTGCGCCCGCCGAGCTTCCGTACACGGCGTCGAACATCGGCAGGAGCCCGAGCTGTTCGACGGCGATCGCCATGCCGCTGGAGTACGCGCCGCGGGAGCTGCCGCCTTCGATGAGCAGCACGAGCCGGGCGCCGTCGTCCCGATGCCCTTGCCGCAGGCGGTCGCGCAGCAACTGAAGTATCGCTACCGGGCTTTGCTCAGTAGTGCTATCCATGTCCCTCATGTTCGAGAGTAGCAGTCCGCCAAACGGCGGACGCCCTGGACGATCTCGTCGGTGCCGGCCGTGTTGGCGAAGCTGATCCGGAGGTGGGGGGCCGCCGCCTCCGCGGCGAAGTAGGGCCGGCCCGGCGAGACGGCGACGCCGGCGCGTAGGCAGGCGGCGACCAGCGCGGCCTCGTCGGTGCCGTCGGGCAGCCGGATCCAGAGGTGGTAGCCGCCGGCGGGCGGCCGCACTGTTGCGGCGAGAGCGGGCAGCTCGCGGTGGAGCGCCGAGAGTGTGGCGTCCCGGCGCTCGCGCAGGCCGGTGGCGATCGAGCGCAGGTGGCGCGGCCAGGCCGGGGTGCCGACCAGCTCCAGCGTGGCCTCCTGGAGGGGCCGCGGCACGAAGAAGCTGTCGACGACCTGGATGGCGCGCAGCCGCTCCATCACGGGCCCGCGGGCGACGAGGGCGCCGACGCGCAGGTTCGGCGACGTGGGCTTGGTCAGCGAGCCGACGTGCACGACGGTGCCGTACGGGTCGTCGGCCACCAGGGGCCGGGGCAGCGGTCCGCCGTGGCCGAGGCGCCGGGCGTAGTCGTCCTCGACGACGAAGGCGCCGGCGGCGTGCGCGATCTCCCTGACCTGGCCGCGGCGCTCGGCCGACAGGATCGTGCCGGTCGGGTTGTGGAACAGCGGCTGGCAGTAGAAGACCCGGGCCCGGGTGCTGGCGAAGGCCCGCTCCAGCAGATCGGTGCGGACACCCTCGGCGTCCATGGGCACGGGCACGGGGCGCAGCCCGGCGGCCCGGGCGGCGGTCAGCACGCCCGGATAGGTCGGCGACTCCACGAGCAGCGCGGACCCGGCCGGGGCGAGCGCCTGCAGCGCCGTGGTCAGCGCGGCCTGCCCGCCGGTGGCGACCAGCACGTTCGCGGGGGCGAGGTCGCCGCCGGGCCCGCCGATGTCGCGGGCGAACCAGGCCCGCAGCTCGGTGAGCCCCTCCAGCGGAGGCTGTTCCCAGGCGCCTTGCCGGCGGGCGGCGCGGGCGAACGCGGCGCCGAGCGCCTGCTGGGGCTGGAGCGCGGGGTGTAGGTAGCCGCCGTTGAACGCGATCACACCTGGCGGCGGGACCTGCAGGCTGGCGAAGACGACGGACGCGTCGACGCTCCGGTGTCCCTCGGCGGTCAGCGCGATCTGTTGCCAGGACGTGTCGACGACCCGGGTCGCGGCGCGGTGCTGCGCCCGGAACGCACCGGCGCCGGGCCGGGTGACCACCAGGCCTTCGGCGGTGAGCTGGGCCAGCGCGCGGGCGACGGTGACGGGGCTGACGCCGAAGCGGTCGACCAGGGCGCGGCTGGACGGCAGCTTCTCGCCGGGCGCGTAGCGCTCGAGCTCAGCGCGCAGGGTGCCGGCGACCGTGCCAGCACTGCTACTGTCTTTCATCACTGATCACGATAGCACCGCGAGAGGGGCTAGGCTCCCGGCCGTGGCGAGGTACTTCGACCTGCATCCGGACAACCCCGCGCCCCGGACGGTCGGCCAGGTGGTCGACCTGATCGACGGCGGCGGGCTGGTGGCCTATCCCACGGACTCGCTGTACGCGTTCGGCTGCCGGCTCGGCAACGTCGACGGCGTCGACCGGATCCGCCGCATCCGTCACCTCGACAACGGCCACCACTTCACGCTGGTCTGCCGCGACTTCAGCCAGCTGGGCCAGTTCGTGCAGATCAACAACGCCCGCTTCCGGGCCGTGCGGGCCGCGACGCCGGGCAGCTACACGTTCATCCTGCCGGCGACGAAAGAAGTACCGCGCCGCTTGCAGCACCCGCGCAAACGCACCGTCGGCGTCCGCATCCCGGACCACGTCGTCGCGCAGGCGCTGCTCGAAGCCCTCGGGGAGCCGCTGGTGTCGAGCTCGCTGCTCCTGCCGGGCGACGAGGAGCCGATGACCCAGGGCTGGGAGATCAAGGAACGCCTCGACCACGCGGTGGACGCGGTGGTCGACTCGGGCGACTGCGGCACGGTCCCGACCACGGTGATCGACTGGAGCGACGACGAGCCGGTCATCCTCCGCCGCGGCGCGGGCGACCCGGCCCGCTTCGAGTAGCGGACCGGGCCGACCGGTTACGCCGTCAGCACGACCTTTCCGCGCAGGCCGCCGGCCTCGACCAGGCGGTGGGCCTCCGCGGCTTCGCGCAGGGGGATCGTGGTCGCGACCCGCGTGCGCAGCGTGCCGGCGCCCATGGCCGCCACGAGCTCGGCCAGCACGTCGCGGTCCAGGTGGATGAGCTGGAGCTGTTGGCGCACCTTGCGGTCGGTCGGTGGCGTCGGGCGGGTCGTCACCACGATGCCGTCGTCCGCGACGGCCGGCAGCGCCGCGTCGCCGAGCGGGATCGCGTCCAGCACCGCGCCGACCGGGCCGACCGTGGCCAGGTCGGTCGAGCGCGCGATCACCTCGGCCGCGCCGAGGGCGGCGACCCATTCCTCGTCGTCGTGGGTGGCTCCCGCGAGCACCCGGTGACCCCGCTGCGCGGCGAGCTGCACGGCGAACCCGCCCACCCCGCCGCTGGCACCGGTGACCAGCACCGTCGAGGCGTCCGCCAGCGACAGCATCGCCAGGGCCTGGTGTGCGGTGACCGCGTTGAGCGGCGCCGTGGCTGCCGACGCGAGGTCGAGGCCGTCCGGCACCCGGACGAGCCAGCCGGCGTCGGCCGCGACCAGCTCCGCGTATCCGCCGGGCGTGCCGCGGGTCAGGTACCACGGGATCATCCCGACGACGCGGTCGCCGGGCTGGAACTCGGTGACCTCCGCACCCACCGAGTCCACCTCCCCGGCGATGTCCCAGCCGGGCAGGAAGGGCGGCGGCACCGGGCCGCCGGGGATCATGCCGACGCGGGCCGCGATGTCGGCGGGCTGCACGCAGACGGCCCGCACCCGCACCACGACCTGCCCGGGCGCCGCTACCGGATCGGGTAGCTCGGCCACCTGCAGCACCTCGGGTCCGCCGGGTGCCGTGACGATCACTCCATACATCGGTCCAGTATGGAGACAGCCGCGAGGCTACGAAAGACGTACGTCGCTCAGGTTTCGCAGCTCGACCGGAGCCGCCGCCGAGGCGTCCCGGTCCGGCGGCCGCAGCGGGTCGAAGGCCGGCAGCGGCCCGAAGTCGATGCCCGTGCGGGCTGACGCGTCACTGACCTGGATCTGGTACGTGCGGTACGGACCCAGCGGCGGTTGCTCCGCGTCGCGCCCGAGCGCGTCGAGCAGCTCCGTCTGTTCGATCAGGTACGCGGTGGCGTGCACCGCCTCCGTCGTCGCGACCGCGACGACCTTCCAGTACGCGCGCGGGATGCGTACCCCTCGGTAGCTCGGGTCGTCGGGGCGGAAGATCGGTCCGGTGTAGACATTGGCGCGCAGGCGGTGGTCGGCGACCGCGGCGAGAATGTAGTCCTCGAGCCCCTGCCACGTGGCGTTGTTCTGGTTGAAGTCGCGGTGCTGCGGCGCGCAGTTGGTGTAGTGGTAGGTGTCGGCGACCGCCGCGGTCGCCTCCGCGCGGGTGTCGCCCCAGAGCATGTCCGCGCGGCGGTTGAGGTGGCCGCGGTCGAGGTCGTTGCCGGCGTAGAGGGCGGCGCCGGCCTGTGCGGAGGCCGGCAGGCGCGGGTCGAGGCTCCACCGGTCGCTGGACGCGATCCGCTCGAACCTGCGGCTGCCGTCGACATTGGCGGCAGCGAAATGGGCCAGGCGGCGGGAGTCGTGCATGACCACCGAGAAATGGTGGTAATTGAGCAGGGCGGCGTCGGTCTTGACCGTGGGCAGCGGCAGCGGCAGGCCAAGGAAGTCGCCGTCGAACCCGGGCCTCGACGCGTAGTCGGGGTCGATCCGCAGCCGGCGCGGCTCGACCGCGACCGGTCCGAGTGCCGCACCCGGCCTCGTCATCCTCTTCACGTCGGTGGTCCTTCCGTGATGCGGGCGGCCGAGTCCGCACGCCACCAGCCGAGCGCTTCCACCCACCAGGTCAGGCCGGCGTTCGCGTACGGCAGGATGTGCTCCCGCGCCGACGCGGCCTCGGACGCACCCTCCACCGCGACGTCGAACCGGTCGCCGGCCAGCCCGCGCACGAACGCGGTGGCCTCGGCGACCTCGCTCACGGGCGAGTTGCGGGTGTGGTGGCCCTCGAAGGTCGCCAGCACGCCGTCGAACCGCGCGGCCCTGCGCAACCCGACCCGCCGCGGCCACCGACCGCCGCACCAGATCGGGATGTCGTCGGCACCCCACAGCCCGCGCAGCGTGTCGAGGCGGTCGTCCAGGGCCTTCCCGCGCGTACGCAGGTCGGGGTCGAGCCCGAGCTCGGTGTATTCCCGGTCGACCGCCCCGATCGTCGCGAGCACGGTCAGCCGACCCGCGGAGAGCGCGTGGATGGCCGCCGTGTCCTGGGCGACCTCCTGGACCTGCCGGCGGGGGAGCACGACGGTGAGGATGATCCGGATGCGGGAGGTGCGGGCCGCGATGGCCGCCGCCGCGACGGTGGAGCTCGCGACCGGCCAGCCGGGCTCGTCGGCGAGCAGGTGGTCCCAGAGCTGCACGCCGTGCCAGCCGTGGCGCTCGGCGCTGACCGCGAGGTCGGTCAGGGTGCGGACGTCGCCGAACGCGCCGACCGTCGGCAGCCCGACGGCGTACTTCAGGTCCATGGACCGACCCTAGTCGCGGGAAACGGCCCGCTGGTCACGGCGAGGTTCCTACGATGGTCCGATGGCCGACTTTCCGCGGATGGCCGCCGAAACCGACCGGATCGAGCCGGCACCACGCCGGTTGCGGGCCGTCCTCGGCGGCGAGCAGATCTTCGACACCACGGCGGCCCTGTACGTGTGGGAGGTGCCGTACTACCCGCAGTACTACGTGCCGCTCGCCGACGTCACCTCCCGGTTCCTCGTCGACGAGCAGCACGAGCAGCAGCTGAAGCGGGGCACCGCGCGGCGCTTCGGGCTGGCGGCCGGCGGCCAGGAACGCCCGGGCACCGTGCGGGTCTTCGGCGCGGACGCGCTGCCGGGCCTGTCCGGCTACGTGCGCTTCGACTGGGCGGCGCTGGACGCCTGGTACGAGGAGGACGAGCGGATCTTCGTGCACGCCCGCAACCCGTACGTCCGGGTCGACGCGCTGCGCTCGCATCGGCACGTGCGGGTGTCGCTGAACGGCGTCGCGCTCGCCGACACCACCACGCCGGTGATGGTGTTCGAGACGGGCCTGCCGACGCGCTACTACATCGACCGCGCGTCGGTGCGGTTCGCGCACCTGGTCCGGACCGAGACGGAGACGGCCTGCGCCTACAAGGGCACGACGAGCGACTACTGGTCGCTGGCCGGCGGCGGCGAGGCCGGTACGGACATCGCCTGGTCCTACACGTTCCCGACCCGCGCGCTGTCGCCGATCGCGGACCTGGTCGCCTTCTACAACGAGAAGGTCGACATCCACCTGGACGGCACGCTCCTGGAACGTCCGACGACGCACTTCGTCCGCTAGCGGCCTGTCAGCAGGGCGCCGATCTGGCTCGCGACCGTCTCGGCTGAGTTCACCTCGGTGGTCGTCCGGCCGCGGGTGGTGGCCACGGCGATGGCGATGTCCTTGCTGGGCAGGTAGCTCTGCACCGCCGAGTACCCGGCGAACGAGGGCTTCTGCAGGATCCAGCCGTTCTGGACGATGACGCCGAGTCCGAAGTGGTGCTGCGCCGTCTGCGGCACGCACAGCGTCGCCGGGCAGTCCTTCGTTGGCCCGCCCAGGCCGACCGTGCCCGGGTCGAGCATCTCGCGGAACGCCGCGCGCGAGATCAGCCGACCGGTGCCCACCGCCCGCGCCGAGACCGCCAGGTCGCAGATGTTCGAGGTGAGGATCGCGCCGTCCGCCGTGGTCCAGGACGGGTTCCAGTAGGTCGCGTCCTCGAAGAACCCGCGCTCGATGGTGTAGCTGTGCAGGACCGGACCCGGGATGACCGCGCTGGTCTCGCTGGTCGTCGCGGACAGGCCGAGCGGGTTGAGAACCCGTTGGCGCAACAGCTCTTTGACCGGCGTACGCGTGACGCGTTCGAGGATCTGGCCCAGGATGACGAAGTTGGCGTGGGAGTAGCTCCAGTTCGTGCCGGGCTCGTACCACGACGGCCGGGCCAGGGCGAGGTCGAGCAGCTCCTGCTGCGTCCAGTGCTGGAACGGGTCCTCGTAGAGGCGCTTGACGAACGGTGGGTAGCTCTCGAAGTCCGGGTAGCCGGACGTGGTGCTGCCCAGCATGCGCAGCGTGACCTGGTCGGCCTGGCGCAGAGCGGGAAACCACCGTGCGACCGGGTCGTCGAGCGAGACGACGCCCTGGTCGACGAGCTGGAGCAACACCGTGTTCAGGTACGCGATGCCGACCGACCCGATGCGGAAGCGCATGTCCGTGGTCGCGGGCACGTGCTGGACCTGCTGGTGCTGCGCCCGGACGGCAAACTTTGAGCGATCGGTATCAGGAGCTGTGGCAGCAGGGCCGCCGCGCTGTGTTGCGTGGCGAGGTGACCGTCCAGCCGTTCGGCACCGGGTGCTGGCCGCTGTCCGTCGCGCTGCGGCTGGACGTGGCCACCCGCGGCCGGTTCGCCGACCTGGCCGCGGAGGCCGCCGCGTTCGTCGGCGACGCCTACCTCTTCGACCACCATGTGACCGTACGCGCCGTCGACGACGGTCCGCCTGCGGTCTACGAGAGCGCGTTGGCCGAGGCGACCGCCGGCCTCGGACCGGTGCGCTTGCGTTTCGCCGGCGTCGTCGTGACCACGACCAACGTGCTGGCGTGCGGCTACCCGGTCGACGAAACGGCACCGCGGTTGCGGTCCAGGCTGGCCGAAGCACTGGCGGCCAGTGGAGCCGACGGCTTGGAACGCGACCTCCGGCGGGACATCTGGCACACCACGCTGGTCGGGTTCACCGGCCCGGTCGCCGACCCGCGTGGCCTGGTGGAGTGGGCCACGGCCCGACTGAACCAGCCGTTCGGCACCGCGCGGTGCGATTTCGCGGACCTGAACCGCTGGACGGCCACCGGCCGACAGCAGCACGCCAACCCGATCGTCAGCGCAAGGCTTGCGGGATGAGGACCGCCTCGTACAGGTAGAGCTCGCCGTTGGTGTCGATGTGGCGGAAGCCGGCGCGTTCGAGGGTTCGGCGGGACGCGACGTTGTCGCCGGTCGTGTCGGCGACGACCCGGGACAGGCCGTGGTCGGCCGCGACATCGAGGAGAGCGCCCAGCGCCTCCGCCGCGTAGCCGTGGCCGCGGGCCGACGGAGCCAGGCCGTAGCCGACCTCGACGCAGCCGTCACGGGGCTGCCCCTTGAAGCCGATCCCGCCGATCGCCTTCCCGTCGGCGGCCCGGGTGATCCGGTAGTGCCCGAACGGGCGCTGCTCGCCATGGGTAGCGCTGGTGCGCAGGAAGGCCGTGACACCGATGACGTCACCGTCGAACGGGAAGTCGTCGGCCCAGGCGTCCTCCGCCTCGGCGCGCCTGGCGGCGATGCGCTTACCCTCCGCCGCGTCGATGGCGTGCAGGCGCAGTCGCGCCGTATGAAGGTCGGTCACGGACAAACTCCTAGAGGCGGCTCGGGTCGGGCAACCGGAGCGGTGCGTATTCGAGCAGGACCGCACGCACGTAGCGCGGCGTGGTGGGGAGGTCGGCCGAACCTACCGCGAACATCAGCGGGCTGCCCTCGGTCGCGGCGATCGCGTTCAGGCTCATGCCGATCGCGTCGGGCGGCTGCGGCGCGGGCGTGCCGACCCAACCGCCGGCGCCGCGCGTGAAGAGCTCCGCGCTCGGCGCCGTCGAAGTCTTGGTCACCCACGGCTGACCGGCCGGGTCCATGGCCACGTCCGGCTGCGGGCCGTCCGGCGCGTCGGGCACCACCTCGAAGGACGTGCCGCCACCGCGTACGGCCAACCCGTGCTCGCCGACCGCCCACAGCTCGGCGGACGAGCGACCCGCGAGCGCGTTGAACGCGGTCTCCTGGTTGTCGATGCCCACCCGGACGCTGCGCCAGCCGGAGCCGTCGAAATGGAACAGCAACGGGCCCTTGAAGCCCTTCCAGGCGCCGTTGCCGGCGGCCCAGATGTCGTTCGGGGCGAACGCCTTGACGGCGGTGAACGTGCAGAAGTTCGGCATGCCGCCGAAGGACGTGCCGCCGGTGCGACATTCGGCGGGGGAGCGGTGCGAGCGCCAGGACCGGCCGTCCCACTGCTCGATCAGCACCTCGCTGCCGTTGTTGCCCACCAGCCAGGCGTGTCCACCCACGACGGTGAGCCCGGTCCAGAGCGAGAAGCCCTTGGTGCCCTGCGGGAACGGCACCTCCCGCCAGGCGGTCCCGTCGTAGCGCAGGACGTGCGCGACCTGGTCCTCGGGGCTGGGGGCGGCCTGGTTGCCGACGGCCCAGACGTTCGTGGGTGACTCGGCCGCGACCAGGTTGAACCCGCCGTGCCAGGCCAGCGGTGGGAGCGCGGCGCGGGTCCAACCTGTCCCGTCCCGCTGGAGGATCAGCGGCTTTCCGGTGTCGTCCGGCTTCTCGGGCGAGTACGATTCGGCGCCGACGGCCCACGCGTGCGTGGCGTCCACCGAGACGACGTCCCACAGCGCGCTCGTCGGCCCGACCAGCTCGGGCAGCGTCGCCAGCCGCCACGTGGGTGCCGGCGGCGCTTGGGTGACGGCCGGCCTCGTCGGCGCGCGCTTCGGTGGTGGAGTCCCCGTGCCCGTGCACCCGGAGACCAGCAGAACGGCGGCCAACCCCACGGCGATCTTCCGCATGTCGCTGATGATCGCAGGACGGCGCCATTGCCGAGGTCCCCGCATTTCACCACGTACCCCGATAAACTGGCTCACCATAGCGACCTTCTCGTGGCGGCCGCTGGCCGTGTTGGGGCTGGCCCAGTTTCTGATGGTCCTCGACACGTCCGTCATGAACGTGTCGATCAGCCAGCTCGTCGACGACTTCGACACGGACGTGACCGCGATCCAGTCCGTCATCACCCTCTACACGCTGGTGATGGCAGCCTTCATGATCACCGGCGGCAAGCTGGGTGACCTATGGGGACGCCGGCGGGCCTTCGTCGTCGGCATGGCCGTGTACGGCGTCGGCACGTCCCTCACGGCCGTCGCGCCCACGCTGTGGGCGTTGGTGCTCGGTTGGTCGGTCATCGAAGGGCTCGGCGCCGTGCTGGTGCTGCCGTCGCTGGCCGCGCTGGTCGGTGCGAACTACACCGGAAAGGCCAGGGCGACCGCGTACGGCGTGATCGGCGGCGTGGCCGGAGCCGGCATCGCGGTCGGACCGTTGCTGGGCGGGTGGGTCACCACGTACCTCACCTGGCGGTTGGTGTTCGCCGGCGAAGCCGTGCTGGTCGTCGTCATCCTGCTGCTCACGTCGTGGATCCGGGACGTGCCGGCGCGGCGGACCCGGCTCGACGGCGTCGGCGCCGCCTTGTCCGCGGCCGGCATGGCGCTCGTCGTGCTCGGCGTCCTCCAGAGCAGCACCTGGGGCTGGCTCCGGCCGCGCGACACGCCCGTCGAGATCTTCGGCTTCGCGCCGACCCTGTTCGTCGTCGCGGGCGGCGCCGCCCTGCTCGCCTGTTTCCTGGCGTGGATCCGGCACCGGGAGGCGGCGGGCCGCCAGCCGTTGGTCGAGCCGGTGCTGCTCGCGGCACCACCGCTGCGGGCGGGCCTGTCGATGCTGTTCGTGCAGAACCTCGTGCTGCTCGGCGTCTTCTTCGCGATCCCGTTGTACGTGCAGGTCGTACTCGGGCTCGACGCCTTCGAGACCGGGTTGCGGCTGCTGCCCGCGTCGGTCGGGATGGTGGTGGCCGCGGCGGCCGGGTCGGTCCTCGGCCGGCTGGCCGGCCCACGCCGGATCGTGCAACTCGCCGTCGCGACGGTCGTGGCGGCGGTGCTCTGGCTGGTGAGCACGGTGCGGCCCAGCCTCGACGAGGTCTCGTTCAGCCTGGCCATGGCGCTCTTCGGGATCGGCATGGGCCTGCTGGCCTCGCAGCTCGGCTACGTGGTGCAGGGCAGCGTGCGCGAGCAGGAGCGCAGCGAGGTCGGCGGCCTGCAGTACACCGCGCAGAACCTCGGCTCCTCGCTCGGCACCGCGCTGGTCGGCGCGGTGCTGATCGCCGCGCTCAGCGGCACCTTCACCGACCGGATCACGGCCGACCCGCGGATCTCGGACGCGGTCGAGCAGCAGGCCACCGTGCGGATCAGCGCGGGCATCACGTTCGTGTCCACGAGCGACCTGCGGGCCGCGCTGGACCGCACGGCCGTGCCGCCGGCCGAGGTGGACGCGATCGTCGACGGGTACGCCGAGGCGCAGCTACGCAGCCTGCGGGCGGCGCTGCTGGCCGCCGCCGTGTTCGCCGCGGCCGGCTTCCTCGCCACCCGCCGCCTGCCGCGGGGCACACCGTCCCCCGTGGAGTGACGACGGTCAGGAGACACCGACGGTCTGGCGCTCGACCTCGATCAGCGCGACGACCCGTTCCTGGTCCCGGGGGTACGGCTGGCCCACGTATTTGTTGGCCAACTCGTCGACGACCGCCCAGCCGGCGTCGCCCTCCAGCCACTCGACCACCCGGCCGCGGATGACGATGGGCTCGAACGGGTTCTCGGCCGGTGCCAGGGACAGCGCGACGCGGGGGTCGCGGCGCAGGTTGCGGGCCTTGCGCGAGCCCGGCCCGGTGAGGAAGACGGCGTGGTCGCCGTGCGTGCCGACCCAGACGGGCACGGTGTGCGGCGCGCCGTCGGGCAGGACGGTGGCGAGGTGGCCGATCTCGGTGCCGTCGAGCGCGCGGCGGACGGTGGGATCCAGCATGGCTCTCCTTCTTGAGTTCCTTCAGGGGACTCTGTGACGGTAACAACTTCAGTTCCCTAAGGGAACCCCAATTGCTAGTGTCGGCGCATGCAACGCACGGACTTCAGCGCGATGGCGTGTTCGATCGCGCGCACGCTCGACGTCATCGGCGAGCCCTGGTCGCCGCTGGTGCTGCGCGACGTCTGGGTCGGCCTCAACCGGTTCGACCAGCTCCAGGCCGACCTCGGCATCTCCCGCAAGGTGCTGACCGAGCGGCTCAACCACCTGGTCGACCAGGGCGTGCTCGAGCGCCGTCCCTACGACCGTAGACCCCGCTACGAGTACGTCCTGACGGAAAAGGGAACCGAGCTCGTCGACCTGCTGATGGTGATGGCCGGTTGGGGCGACAAGTGGCTGGCGGGGGAGGCGGGCCCGCCGGTGCTCTACCGCCACCACGCGTGCGGTGAGATCAGCGGTGTGGACCTGCGCTGCACCCACTGTGGTGAGTCGATGCACGCGAACGACGTCGACGTGCTGCCCGGTCCTGGCGTCACCACGTCGTGAGGAGCAGGTGGTTGACGGCCAGCGCTGTCACGGCCTGGGCCACCAGCCAAGCGCGTTGGTGCCGGCGCGGGAGCAGGGCCGCGCCGGCGAGGATCCAGACCGCGAACGGCAGCCAGATCCGCTCCACCTCGGCCTTGCTCATGCCGGACAGGTCGGCCGCGAGCACCGCGACGGCCGCCGCGACCGTCGGCAGGAGCCACGGCGGCGGCAGGCGGCGTTCGGTCGTGATGGCCCGCGACGTGTCGCCGAGGGATCGGCGCAGGATCGGCGCGAGCACCGGACCGGCGGACAGCGTGAGACAGGCGAGGTTGGCCCAGACCCAGTAGGCGTACGGGCGGTCGCTGGCGATTCCCTGGTAGTAGCGCTCGACCAGGGCGTGGTAGCCGTCGAGCCACCAGAAGCCCGCGAGAGTGAAGCCGGCGACGACCGTCGCGGTGCCGGCCAGGACCCACACCGCCTGCCCGAGACGCCGTGCGGCGACCAGCACCGCCAGCGCGATCGGCGCCATCAGCACCAGGCCGTACGACAGGTAGCAGGCGAAGCCGAGCAGCACGCCGGCGCCGACGGCCAGGACCCGGCCGGCCCGGCCGCCGGCGCAGGCCAGCACGGCTACGCCGGCGGCGGTGACGCCCGCGAACAGGCCGTCGGCGGACGCGCCGACCCACACCGCGCCCGGGAACAGGACGAGGAACGGCACGGCGGTGCGGGCCGCGTCCGCCGCGCCCAGCGCGCGGATGGTGACCGGCACGGCGACCGCCACCGCTGAGCCCGCGAGCACACAGACCAGTGCGGCCCAGGCTCCGCCGCCGAGGCCGATCCGGTCGAGGCCGACGAACACCAGCAACGCGCCGGGCGGGTGACCGGCGACGTGGGTGGCCCACGAGTCGGGCTGGAAGTCGAGGATCCGGGCGGTGAAGCCGCGCAGCAGGGCGCCGACGTCGGTGACCCCGGCTACCTCCGACAGGTACTCGTGCGGGGTCGTCAGCCGGGCTGCGAGGCCGCGCTGCCAGCCGTCGACCAGGGCCAGCGCGAGCGTCCAGGCGACGCTGCCCAGGTAGGCCGACAGCAGCAGGCGCCGCCAGGGCAGGCGGGCCGCCAGCGCCGGGCCGAACCAGCAGACCGCGGCGGCCACCAGCAGGGCGGCGGGCGTGCCCGGCCCCACGTGCGGCAGCCACCGGGCGAACAACGGAGCGGCCACGCGTACGTCGGACACGCCGGTCACCGGCAGCACGAGCGCGACCACCACGGCCGCCCCCACCAGCGCCGCCGCGCCGCTGAGCGCGACGAGGTCGGCGCGCGCGAACGACCGCGGACGAACCTTTGCCGGGGGCGTCCCGGTGCGGACCACGGTCAGGCCCGCAGCGGCGCGTGGACGAACTCCGCGATGCCCTCGCCCAGCGGCACCCCGGCGCGGAAGCCGAGCTCGTCGGCGGCTCGACGGGGTGAGGCGACCACGTGGCGAACGTCGCCGGCCCGGTACTCACCGGTGACCGTCGGAGGTGGCCCGCCCATCGCGTCGGCGAGCGCGGTGGCCATCGCGCCGACGGTGGTCGGTCTGCCGGAAGCGACGTTGTAGGCGCGGAAGCCCTTCGTGGCAGTGGCGTCGAGCGCGGCGACGTTGGCGGCGGCGACGTCGCGGACATGGACGAAGTCGCGCCGCTGGCCGCCGTCCTCGAAGACCCGCGGCGCGCGGCCGGCCGCCAGCGCGGAGCGGAAGATCGCGGCGACACCGCTGTACGGCGTGTCGCGGGGCATCCCCGGCCCGTAGACGTTGTGGTAGCGCAGGGCGACCGCCGCCGCGCCCGTCTGTCGTGCCCACACCGCGGCGAGGTGCTCCTGCGCGAGCTTGGTGGCGGCGTAGACACTGCGCGGTTCCAGGCGGGCGTGCTCGTCGACCAGCCCCGGCACGAGGGGCGCACCACACTGGGGACAGCCCGGCTCGAACCGTCCGGCGGCCAGGTCGGCCTCCGTGCGCGGCGCCGGGCTGACGGCTCCGTGCGCGTCGCAGGCGTACGCGCCCTCGCCGTAGACCACCATGGAGCTGGCCAGCACCAGCCGGCCCACGCCGGCGCGGGCCATGGCCGAGAGCAGCACCGCGGTGCCCAGGTCGTTGCAGCCGACGTACTCGGGAAGGTCGTCCAGGTCGACGCCCATGCCGACCATCGCCGCCTGGTGGACGACCGCGTCGACGCCGTTCAGCGCCGCCTCGACAGCCGTGGCGTCACGCACGTCGGCGCGCTGGACCTCGGCACCGTCGACCGTGGACGGCAGCGGCCGCCGGTGCGCCGCGGGGTGGCCGACGTCGAGGACGCCGACGTGGTGTCCGGCGGCCAGCAGGGCCGTCGTGACATGGGAACCGATGAACCCGGCACCGCCGGTGACAAGGAGCCGCACGAGACCGACCGTAACCACGGACCGGGCTGCGGCCGCGTTGCCGCACCGCCCCGTTAGAAATCCCTAATACATGAACCAGCAGCTCAGGCCGGGTGCCGTGGGTAGCTTCAATGACCATGACCGACGTCGTCCTTCCCTGCCTCGACGAGGCGGCGGCCCTGCCGCGGCTGCTGCGCCGGATGCCCGCGGGCTACCGGCCGATCGTCGTCGACAACGGCTCCACCGACGGATCTCCCGAGATCGCGGCGGCCCACGGCGCACTGGTGGTCTTCGCGCCGGAGCGAGGCTTCGGCGCAGCGGTCCACGCTGGATTGTCGGCCGCCGACCCGCCCGACGGGCTCGTCTGCGTGATGGACGCCGACGGCTCGTTCGATCCCGTTGAGCTCCCGCTGGTCGCCGACCCGGTCCGGCGCGGCGACGCACGGTTGATGCTCGGCCGGCGCCGGCCGACCACCGCGCGGGCCTGGCCGGCCCACGCCCGGTTCGCCAACGCGGGGTTGGCGTTCTGGCTACGCCGCACGACCCGGCTGCCGGTGCACGACCTCGGGCCGATGCGCGCCGCCCGGCTGGCCGACCTGCTCGCGCTGGACCTGACGGACCGCCGCTTCGGCTATCCGCTGGAGATGGTGGTCAAGGCGGCCCGCGCCGGCTGGACGGTCGGCGAGGTGGACGTCTCCTACGCACCACGCGCGGCCGGCACCCGGTCGAAGGTGACCGGCACCGTGCGGGGCACCGCGCGCGCGGTCCGCGACATGTCGAAGGTGCTGGCGGGATGACGCAACTGGTGGTCGTCGCCAAGGCACCCGTGCCCGGCCGGGTCAAGACCCGGCTCTGCCCGCCGTGCCGGCCGGACCAGGCGGCCCTGGTCGCCGCGGCGGCGCTCGCGGACTCGCTCGCGGCCGGTGGTGCCACGGCGTTCGACCCGCTGACGCTGCTCCTCGATGGCCGGCATCCGGCGCCGCCCGGCTGGCGTGCGGTGCCACAGCGCGGCGGCGACCTCGGCGACCGCCTGGCGCACGGCTTCGGCGACTCCGCCGTGGCCGGCCACGGCACGGTCCTGATAGGGATGGACACCCCGCAGGTGACCGCCGAGCTGCTGGACGCGGCCCGGCGCGAGCTGGCGACCGTCGACGCGGTGCTCGGCCCGGCCGAGGACGGTGGGTGGTGGGCCCTCGGGCTGCGCGACCCACGCGACGCGGTCGTGCTGCGCGCGGTGCCGATGTCCACGCCGGACACCGGAGCGCTGACGCTCGCCGCCCTGTGCCGGCGCGGGCTGCGGGTCGGCCTGTTGCCGACGCTGCGCGACGTCGACACCGCCGCCGACGCGCACGCGGTGGCCCGGTCGTGCCGGCCCGGCAGCGCGTTCGCGCGGGCCGTCGCCACCCACGTGCCCGTGGGCGTCGGCGCGTGACCGCGCCCTTCGACACCGTGCTGCGGGCCGCGGGCGCGGGTGCCACGGCGCCGTTGACCGTCGTGGACGCCCGGGGTCGGCGGCGCCGGCTCGACCCGGCCGAGTGGTGCCGCACCCGGATACCCGGCGACGAGGCGCTGCTGCGCGACGCGGACGGCCCGGTGCTCGACGTCGGCTGCGGTCCGGGCCGGCTGACGGCGGCGCTCGCCGGGCGCGGGTGCCCGGTGCTCGGAGTCGACGTCAGCCGGGCCGCGGTGCGCCTGACCCGTCAGCGCGGCGGCCCGGCCCTGCTGCGTGACGTGTTCGACCGGCTTCCGCTGGAAGGTCGCTGGCGGCGGGTCGTCCTGGCCGACGGCAACATCGGCATCGGTGGCGACCCCGTGCGGCTGCTGCGCCGCTGTGCTCGCCTGCTGCTGCCCGCCGGAGTCGTGCTGGTCGAGCTCGACCCGCCTGGCTCCGTCGCGTGGTCGGGCGAGGTCCGGCTGCACACCGGCGACATCCGCAGCCAGCCGCTGCGGTGGGCCTACGTCGGCACCGACGACATCGCCGCGGTCGCCGCGGCGGCGAGGCTGCACACGCGCTCGATCTGGACGGAGGGCGGCCGATGGTTCGCGAGCCTGACCCACCCGTAGCCGCCAGGCGGCGCCTCGTCGACTGGCTCACGACGCCGCTGCCGCCACCGCCGGCCGCCCTGCGGCGTGGACCGACGCGGCCGCACGCCTTCCCGTCCCGGCTGCGCTCCCCGCGGCTGACCAGCCTGCTCGGCGTTGCCCTCGCCGTGGCCTTCGGCACCTGCTTCGTGACCGGCCTGCTCGACCACCTCATCCAGCACCCGCCGGGCTGGTTCCACTGGCCCTCGCGGCCGGTGCAGCTGTTCCGGGTCACCCAGGGCCTGCACGTCGCGACCGGCCTCGCCACCATCCCGCTGCTCGGAGTCAAGCTCTGGTCCGTCTACCCCCGCCTGTTCCGGTGGCCGCCGGTCCGCGATGTCGCCCACGCCCTGGAACGGCTCAGCATTCTGGTGCTGGTCTCCGCCGGCCTGTTCCAGCTCGTCACGGGCGTGCTCAACATCGCCCTCTGGTACGGGCCGATGCACTTCTACTTCCCGAGTGCGCACTACTGGACCGCGTGGCTGGCGATCGGCGCGATCCTCGTCCACATCGGCGTCAAGCTCCCGATCATCCGGGCGGGGCTGACCCGCCGCCCGCGGGAGACCGTCCGCGCGGGCACGCTGACCCGGCGCGGGCTGCTGGCCGCGACCGCCGGGGCGGCCGGCGTCATCACCGTCGCGACGATCGGCCAGACCGTGGCGCCGCTGGCGCCCGTCTCGCTGCTCGCGCCGCGCCGGCCGCGGACCGGTCCGCAGAACCTGCCGGTCAACCGCAGCGCGGCCGCCGCCAACGTGCGCACGCTGGCCGTCGATCCCGCGTACCGGCTGGTCCTGGCGGGCCCGGCCGGGACGCTGCGGCTGAGCCGGGACGACCTGGCCGCGCTGCCGCAGCGGACGGTGTCGCTGCCGATCACCTGCGTCGAGGGCTGGAGCGCCTCGGCCGTGTGGACCGGCGTCCGCCTGCGGGACCTGATGGCGCTGGTCGGCGCCGACCCGGACGGGCACGAGGTGTTCGCGCAGTCCCTCGAGACCGCCGGCCTCTACACCAGCACGACGGTCGACCCGGCCCACGCCGGTGATCCGTTGACCCTGGTCGCGCTGCAGTTGCGTGGCGAGCCGCTGCACCTCGACCACGGGTACCCGGCGCGGCTCATCGCGCCGAACCGGCCCGGCGTCCTGCAGACCAAGTGGCTGGCCCGGCTCACTGTGCGGCGGGCGTCGTGAGGTGGACCCGCCGGCTGCTCGTCGGCGCCGGGGTCGGAGTGCTGGCGTACGCCGTCTTCGGTCTCCTGACGGATCCCGACACCGCGCTCGGCGGCCAGGTGGTCTTCCTGGCGGCGGTGGTCGTCGCGCACGACGCCGTGTTCATGCCGCTGATGATCGCCGCCGGCTTCGTCGTCGGGCGCTTCGTGCCGGTCCGGGTCCGCCCGGCCCTGGTCGGTGCCGCGATCGTCAGCCTCGCGCTGACGCTGACGGCGATCCCGTTCGTGCTGGGCCGGGGGCGCCGTCCCGACGACCCGTCCGCCCTCCCGCTGAACTACGGACGCGGACTGCTCATCACGCTGGCGTTCGTCTGGGCCGTCGCGGCGGTGGTCGCCTGGCGGTCGTGGCGCAGAGCGGCTAGGCGGCCGGCAGCGTGACCAGGAAGCGGCAGCCGTCGGCGGTGTTGCGGACGTCCACGCTGCCGCCGTGCGCCGCGACGAGGCCGTGGACGATCGCGAGGCCCAGGCCGCCGTTGCTGTCGCCCGAGGAGGGGGTGCGGGCCCGCTCGCCCCGGAAGGCGACGTCGAACAACCGGCCCAGGTCGGCCGGCGGGATGCCGCCGCAGGTGTCGGCTACCGACAGCCAGGCCGACTCGCGTTCCTGGCCGGCCTCGATCAGCACGGTGCCGTCCTCCGGCGTGTAGCGCACGGCGTTCATCAGCAGGTTCGCGATGACCCGGGACAGCTCCGGCTCGCTGGCGGCGACGGTCGGCCAGCCGGTCGGCGCGGCGACCAGCTTCACCCGGCGGGCGGCGGCGAGCGGCGCGGCGCTGGCCACGGCATCGGAGACGACCTCGCCCAGCGGGACCGCCGACAGCGACAGCCGCAGCGCGCCCGCGTTGATCCGGGACAGCTCGAACAGGTCGTCCACCAGCCGGGTCATCCGGTCCGACTCGACCCGGATCCGGCGGTGGTACTCGGCGACCCCGGCCGGGTCGGCGACCACCCCGTCTTCCAGGGCCTCGGCCATCGCGCGCAGGCCGGCGAGGGGAGTGCGGAGGTCGTGCGAGACCCAGGCGACCAGGTCGCGGCGGCCCTTCTCCAACCGCCGCTCGCGCTCCCGCGCCTGCTCGGCCCACACGGCCGCGACCGCGAGCCGGCGTCCGAAGGTCCAGCCGACGGCCAGGCTGACCGCGGCGGCCGCGCCGACGGTGATCAGCACGACCTCGAGGTCGTGCGCGGAGAGGAACATCGCCTCGGCCACCGCCACGACGCCGGCCGCGACCGCGAGCACCGCGACGGTGACCACCACGCACAGGTGGACCGTGATCGAGCGCCGGCGCACCGACCGCAGGACCAGCGCGCCGAGCGCCCCGACCGCGAGCGCGGCCCCGAAGGCGAGGACGAACATCAGGATCAGGTCACGCATCGGCGGGCCCCTGTCGCTCGTACCGGTAGCCGACGCCCCAGACGGTGACGATCCGCGCGGGCTTGGCGGGATCGGCCTCGATCTTCTCCCGCAACCGTCGCACGTGGACGGTCACGGTCGCGTGGTCGCCGAAGCTCCATCCCCAGACCTCCTCCAGCAGCTCCTCGCGGGTGAACGCCCGCGCCGGGTGCCGCATGAGGTGGCAGAGCAGGTCGAACTCGCGCAGCGTCAGGGCCAGCGGCGTGGTGCCCAGCCGGGCCACCCGCGAGCCGGTCTCGACGACGAGGTCGCCGTCGGCGAGCACCTCGGCCCGGTGCTGGGCAGACGCACCGGCGCGGCGCAACACCGAACCCACCCGCAACACCAGCTCGCGCGGCGAGAACGGCTTGGTCACGTAGTCGTCGGCCCCGAGCGCGAGCCCGACCAGCCGGTCGGCCTCGTCGCCGAGCGCCGTCAGCATGATGATCGGCACACCGTCCGGCCGCGCTCGCAGCCGCCGGCACACCTCGAGCCCGTCGACCTCCGGCAACATCAGGTCGAGCACGACGAGGTGAGGCGCGTCACGAGCGACCGCCACCAGCGCGGCGGCCCCGTCACCGACGTGGTCGACGTGGTAGCCGGCGTGCTCCAGATACCGGCACACCACGTCGCTGACCGTCTGGTCGTCGTCGACCACCAGCACACGTTGCACGCTGGCCAGGGTAGCCACCGCCGCGCCCGGAACCCGGGCCCGGACATCTTTCGAGGTTCTTACGGCGGGGGTCCCCCAGCTGTGGCGCTGAGGGACCCCCGCCGCTCGGTCAGCCGGGGTGGTGGCGCCGCCGCAGGACGAACCAGAGGGCCGTGCCGCTCAGGATGACGGTGAGCACCAGCGCCAGCGGCTGGGTGTCGGTGTCTTCCTGGGTGGGGCCCGCGCCGGTCTCGGTGCCGGTGGGCAGCCAGTTCCCGGGAGCGTGTGCGGCCGTGACGGCCTTGCGCAGGTCGCCCTTACCCTGGATGGACGGCAGCTTGCCGGCGGCGACGTTGGACAGGCCCTGGGCCGAGCCGTCGGGCCGGACCACGACCAGACCGCCGACCCGGGGGTCCTGGACCACCCGGCCGGACAGGGTGCCGGCCGCTAGTGCCCGGCCACCCACGGCGTCGTCGTCGAGGTAGGTCATCGAGACCTGGCCCGTCGCGGAGACGGCCGCCGCGATCGTCCCCACCACGACGCCGGACTGGTAGAGCGGGGCCACCCACTCGTCGCTCGCGACCGCGGGCTCACCCGCGCCGCCGGCGACGAAGGTGTCGTTCCAGGTGTGCAGCCGCACCGGGGTGCCGGCGCGGTAGCCGGCGACCGGCTTGCCGGGTTGGATGCCGCCGGGGCCGGCCTCGATCGCCAGGTTCGCCGCCGGGCGGCCGAGCACGTCGCCGGCGACCTTCGGGGCGTCCTGCGCGAACCACGCCCCGACCGCCGCCGGCGCCGCACCGTCGTTCGGAGCGGCGAGCGCCGGTGACGCGAGCAGGGTCAGGCCGGCGGCGACCGACACGGCCAGGCCGGCGGCGCGGAGCAACCTCATCGCGGTCATCGGTGTCCTCACTTTCGGTAGAGGTGGATGAGGGTGCCCGAGGCGGCGTACCACGAGGTGTTGTTCGCGTAGCTGCCCCACTCGCGCGACGTCGAGGTGCCGGTCGCCGGGTCGATGTAGGACAGGCCGTACGAGTAGCCGGTGTTGTAGTAGCCCCGCACGACGTGGGCGTGGCCGGCGCCGTTGGACCGCCACACGATCCGGCTGTAGACCGGGCGGTTGACGTCCATCTCGGAGACCACGTACGCCCAGCTCAGCACCACCTCGGTGCCGGGGTTGACGCCGCGCTTGTTGAGCGCGTTCATCACGTTGGCGGTCGTGCCCGTCACGTTGCCGCACGTCGACGAGTTCTTGCCGTCCTTGACGAGCTGGCATTGGGCGATCGTCGAGCCGGTCTGGTATCGGATAATCATTTTCGCTGACGCCGCCCAGCACCAGTTCGAGTTCTCCTGCGCATAGGCGGTGACACTGAGGACTTTCTCGACCGCGTTGGCGGCCGATGGCGCGGTGAACACCAATCCGACGGTTATCGACAACACCGCGAGTACGCGGGTGCCAAGGCTGCTTTTCATGAAACCTCCGGTCAGGTTTTCCGAACCGTGAATGTGGCGGCGTCGGGGAATGCGACCGGTGCTGCGGTGACGCCGCAGAACGCCAGGAACGTGGAGATCTTTGTCGGTAGGCCGGCCTCGACCTCGAACGGATCGGGGTTGTCGTCGACGATGCCGCGGGCGGTGAACGTGTCCGCGGTGGCCTCGCTGACGACCAGCCGGGTGCCGCCCGGGAGCGTGACGGCATAGCGGTTCGGGGTGATCGACTCCTGGACGACCTCGCTCCCTGCTGGCCACAGCGGCATCCGCTCCACGCCGTCCACGACGACGGTGACGCAGCCGTTCGCGCGCAGCGCGAGCCGCCCTTCCAGCGCTTTCGGTGGCGCGGTGAAGTGATGGGGGATCGGGGGATCCGTGAGGTCGGCGACATCGACGAAGCCCGTGCCGACATTGGTGTCGGCCGGTGTGTTGCCCGGCGCCGCACCGGGCGCGGCCCCGTCGCCGCCGCCCGTGGCACACGCCGCCACGAAACTCAACAGTCCACAACAGACAAGCGCGAGTCGTCGCATGGTGAATGACCGCTCTTCCGTGTGCTGGATACGCGGTGTCGCCTGCGAACGGCTATTTCCCGGCCGTGATTGTGTGCGACCGCGCGCGCCCGCTGGCCCCCGTTCGCTGCGCGTGTCGCCGATCCCCGCAAGAAAGGTAGCGTGTTAACGTTCACATTTCAAGACATGAATGGTTGGTGCGGACCGGCAGAAGTCAATGTCGTGTGCGCAACCCCTTTCGTCCGGCTCGACCGCTTATCGCCGACCTCGGTGGCGGCAGAAGCGCGCCGGGTCTCGGCGGCGTCGCCTCGACCGACGCGGTCCGCGCGGTCGCCCGCGCGCACGACGCGACGCCGGCCCAGGTCCGCATCGCGTGGACGCTCAGCCGCGGCCCGCACGTGCTGGCCATCCCGGGCACGGGCAACCCGGACCACCTGGTCGAGAACCTGGCCGCCGGCTCGCTCCGCCTGTCCGACGAGGAGCTCGCGAGCCTCGAAGCCTAGGTCGCAGGCCGCGTTGATGCCCCTAATGCAGAGACGCCTTGAGGGCGACCACGACGAGCCCGAGGACGCCCGCGAAGGCGGTCGCGGCCCAGCGCGGCCACCCGGTGAGCCCGGCGCCGCGGGCGGAGAGCCAGCCGAGCACGACCAGTAGGGCCACGGTGTACGCGAGTGCCGCGTCGAGTGCGGCCGCGCTGCTCGCGCCGGCCAGGCGGGACAGCAGCAGCACGAGCAGCGGGGTGATCGAGGCCTGGATCAGGGCCCAGCCGGCGGTCAGCACGTGGAGCACGTCGGTGCGGGTCACCGATGTGCCGCGGGCGGCCAGACCCAACAGCTCCGCATACCGTTCGGCCAGCCAGTAGACCAGCAGCGTGACCAACACCGTGGCGGCGACCCGGCCGACGGAGTAGTTGCCGGACGCCGCCAGAGTCGCGGCGCAGATGACCGTGCCGTAGATGCCGGCGGGCACCCACGGCGCGGCGACCCACATCCCCTTGCGGGCTCCGGCTTTGTCCATTGGCACCGATTATTGCCGGCATACCGCCGCCAAACGGAGCAAAACGTCGGCCCGGCGCGGCGCCATGGCGCCCGGCAAGGGGTGCGCGGCGCAAGGCGCGAAGCGCCGGCACCGCGCGACCGCCCTGCGCGACCGCCCTGCGCGACCGCCCTGCGCGACCGCCCTGCGCGACCGCCCTGCGCGACCGCCCTGCGCGACCGCCCTGCGCGATAGCGCTGCGCCGCGCTGCGCCGCGCTGGGCCACCGCGCTGTGCCGCCGCGCCGCGCCGCACTCTCTGCGTGACCGCGCCGCGCGACCGCGCCGAGTGACCATGTCGCGCCGAGCCGCCTGGAGGTCAGGCGGGTGCGGCGACGTAGCCCAGGGCCTCCGCGAGTCGGTGTAGCTGCGGAGGCGAGGCTTCCAGCAGCGGCTGGCGGACCGTCGCGTGCGGAATGATTCCCAGGTCCGCTAGCGCGGCCTTGGCCATCACGGCGCCCTGGCCGTTGCCCATGACGGCGTCCACCAAAGGCTGCAGCGACCGCGACAGGGCGCGGGCCGACTCGAGGTCTCCGGCGCGTACCGCGCCGATCAGCGCACTCACGCGGTCCCCTGCCACGTTGCCCACGACGCTGACCACGCCCGTCGCGCCGCTGGCCAGATAGGGCAGGTTGAGGTCGTCGATCCCGCAGTAGTAGGCCAGTGACGACTCCGCCATCACCGCCATCGCGGACGCCAGGTCGCCCTTCGCGTCCTTGACCGCCCGGATCCGCGGGTGCCCCGCCAACTCGACCAGGGTGGCCGGCTCGAAGGCGATGCCGGCGCGGACCGGCACGTCGTACAGCATCACGGGCAACTCGGTGGCATCCGCCACCGCCAGGCAGTGTGCGATGACCCCCGCCTGGGTCGGCCGCGAATAGTAGGGGCACACGAGCAGCAACCCGTCAGCGCCGGCGGCCGCGGCGGCGCGGGCCCGGCGGATGCTGGCCGCCGTGTCGTAGGTGCCGACCCCGGCGATCACCCGCGCCCGACCGGCCGCCCGGGCCACCACCGCACCGACCAGCGACGACGACTCCGCTGGAGTCAGCGTGGGCGACTCGCCGGTCGTGCCGGCGACGACGAGACCGTCGCAGCCGGTGGCCAGCAGGTGGTCGACGAGCCCCGCCACGCCCGAGGAGCAGACCGCGCCGTCCGCCCGCATCGGGGTCACCATCGCGACGAGGTTGGAACCGAACAGAACATCCGTCATGCGTTCGAGCCTCGCCCGATCGATACCCAAGGTCCAGCGACGCTTTTTAAGCACAACCGCGTAGCATCGCTTCATGATCGACGTTGCCGCGCTCAGGGCGCTGAGGTCCGTGGCCACCCGGGGGACGCTGGCCCGCGCGGCCGACGACCTCGGCTTCACCGCCTCGGCCGTGTCGCAACAGATCAAGCGCCTCGAACGCCAGGTCGGTGTGCCCGTCCTGGCCCAGGCCGGCCGCGGGGTCGTGCTCACCCCGGCCGGCCAGGCCCTCGTCGACTCGGCGCCAGACGTCTTCCAGGCCCTCGAACGCTGCGCCGAGGCCGCCCGGTCGGTCGCCGACGGCGCGCCCAGCGGCGTGCTCCGCGTCGCCGCCTTCTCCACCGCCATCCGTGGCCTCCTCGCGCCGGCCATCGCGAAGCTGAGAACCCGCTGCCCGGACCTCACGATCCACGTCACCGAGCTCGACCCCGACCAGGCCCTGCGCGGCGTCGACGCCGGCACCGCCGACCTGGCCCTCGTCCACGACGCCGACGGGCTGCCGGCTCAGCTGCCGCCCTCGACGACCCAGCGCCACCTACACACCGACATCGGCGACGTCGTCATGAGCCGCACGCATCCGCTGTCGCGCCAAGAGGCGCCCCTGACCAAAGAAGACCTCGTCGGCCACGCCTGGGTGACCAGCCCGCCCGGCACGGTCTGCCACCAGTGGTTCCGGCGGCTCGCACCGGAGGACCCCGAGGTCCGCCACCTCGTCGACGACTTCGCAACCCAGCTGACACTCGTGGAGAGCGGCGACGTCCTCGCGCTGATCCCACGCCTCGCCCGCCCACCACTCGGCGACGGCCTCGTCGCCCGCCAGCTCAGGACACCACCGAAGCGCGAGGTGTACGTCGCCTGGCGTCGCAGTGCCGACGCCAGCCCCGCGATCCGGGCGGTGGTCAGCGCGCTCTGAGCCCCGCCGCGAGCAGCGGGCCGACCGCCTGCTCGGCCCGCACCGACGTCGCGTCGGCGGCCGCACCCTGCCGCGCCCGGTAGGAGATGCCCTGCGCGATGACGGCCAGCTTGAAGTTGGCCAACGCCAGGTAGAACGGCCAATGGTCCAGGTCGACCCCACGCCGCCGGGCGTACGCGGAAGCGATCGCGTCGGCGTCGGGCAGGCGCGAGCTCGCCCACGCCGCGTCCAGGCCGAGGATCGGGTCGAGCTCCGGCTGCCGGTAGACGCACATCAGGGCCACGTCGGTCTGCACGTCGCCGACCGTGGCGAGCTCCCAGTCGACGACCGCGAGCACCTTGGTGATGTCGGAGGCGTCCAGCAGCGTGTTGTCGATCCGGTAGTCCCCGTGCACCACCCCGATGTGTGCGGGACGGTCAGGCAAGACCGAGAGCAGGTGCGCGTGCAGCCGGTCCGCGTCCGGGAGGTCCTGGCTCTTGACCTCGTTCCACTGCCGCCACCACAGCGCGACCTGGCGTTCGAGGAAGCCGTCGGGCCGGCCCAGGCCCCGCAGGCCGACCTCGTCCACGTCGACGGAGTGCAGGTCCGCCAGGACCCGGACCAGCTCGGTGACGCAGGACTCGAGCTCGACGGCGGAATAGCCGGAGAGCTGCTCCCGCGTACGCACGACCTGTCCCGTCACGAACCCGGTCACGGCGAACGGCGCGCCGAGCACCTCCGTGTCCTCGCAGAGCGCGACGACCGGCGGCACGGGCACGGCGCTGTACTGCAACGCCCGCACGACGCGCCACTCCCGCGCCACGTCGTGCGCCGACTGGGTCAGGCCCGACACCGGCGGGCGCCGCACTACCCAACGGTGGGCGCCGTCGGTGACCACATAGGTCAGATTGGACCGGCCGCCGGCGATCAGCGAAGCGCTGAGTGGGCCCGCGAGCGAGACACCCTCACCCGAGAGGAACCGGCCCAACGCCGCCAGGTCGAGGCTCATGCCGAGTACCCCGAAGTCCCGGCACGGCTGAGCACGAGCTCGTTGACCACGCTGCGCGCCGACAGGGACAGCAGCGCACCGACCGCGGTGACCACGTCCGATACCGGGATCATCGCCGCGGGCGGCACCGCGTCGTGCACCCACGCGCTCATGTCGGTGTCCACATAGCCCGGTGCGACGGCCGTCGCGGTGACACCGGCGGCCGACTCCTCCGCGTTGAACCCGCGGCACAGCGCCAGCAACGCCGCCTTCGTGGCGCCGTAGACGGCCAGCGACGGCTCGGCGTACACGCCGCCGATCGACGCCAGGGCGATCACCTTCGCGCCGTGCGCGGGCTGCCGCACCGCCGCCGCGCGCAGCAGCGGCAACGCCTCGCGCATCAACAGGAACGGCGCGCGCGTGTTGAGCGCGAACTGCTTGTCGTAGCGGTGGACCGGGTACTCGTGCAACGGAGCCGCAGAACCGACCCCGGCCGCGAGCACGAGCGCGTCGAGGCAGGAGTGGTGGGCGGCGTGGGCGGCGACCACCGTGGCCGGCGCCTCCGGATCGGCCAGGTCCACGTCCACACGCTCCACATAGGACGCACCGGCAGCCGTCATCTCCGCCGCCGCCGCGGCCAGGCGCGCCGGGTCCCGGGCCGCCAGGGTCAGCCGCCAGCCCTGCCGCGCCAGGTCGAGCGCGATGCCCCGGCCGATCCCGCGGGACGCGCCGGTGACCACCGCGGACCTCATCGTGGCGGCCCTTCGCCGATGCCCACGATCGAGCGCGCGATGGTCAGATAGCGGTCGAGGAGCGCCTCGACGGGCAGGCTGCCGTCTGGCCGGTACCACGACGCGACGCCCACGCAGAGCGAGGCGATGGCCCGGCTGGCGTCCTTCGGGTACGACGTCGAGAAGTCGCCGCCGCGCACGCCGGCCAGGATCACCTCGTCGAGCATGTGCTGCTGTTCGTCGCGCTTGGCGACGTAGCGCTCGCGGTTGCCGGGCTCCAGGCTGCGCAGCTCGGCGGTCGAGACCATCGCGCCGGTGCGCCGGTACATGTGGAACCGCAGCATCGACTCGACCAGCGCGTCGAACTGCGACCGCGGGTCGGGCGCCGCGCCGGCCAACGCCGAGCGGCTCCGGGTCAGCAGCTCGTCGATGATGACCGTCATCAGGTCGACGAGGATGTCCTGCTTGGACGGGTAGTAGTGGTAGACCCCCGGCACCGACAGCCCCGACCGGCGGGCCAGGTCACGCGTCGTCGTGCCGTGGTAGCCGTGCTCGTAGAAGGCCGCCAGCGCCGCGTCGAGGATGCGCGTGAACTCCAGAGGACCGTATTCGCGCCAGTCGGACGTCATCGCCTGCCCCGCTTCGTGCGTGCGGCGGCGACCAGGGCGTCGAGCGCCTCCGGATCGTCGACCGCGCCTCGGTTGATCACTTGCTCCGGATCGGCGCCCTGCAGGATGCGCTTGACCGGAACCTCCAAACGCTTGCCCGTACGCGTGTGCGGCAGCCGATCGACGATCACCACGTCGTCGGGGGCGTGCCGTGGTGACGCCCGCTCCGTGATGCGCCGGCGCACCAGCTCGACCAGGGAAGCCGGATCGGGCGAGCCGTGCGGGACCACGAACAGCGGCAGCCAGTAGCCCCCGTCGGGCTCCTCCACGCCCACGACCAGCGCGTCCGCCACCTCGGCCAGGTCGATGATCGCGTCGTAGAGCTCCGCCGAGCCCAGCCGGACCCCGTGGCGGTTGATGGTCGCGTCCGAACGCCCGAGGATGACGACGGTGCCACGCTCCGTGCGCACGGTCAGGTCTCCGTGCCGCCACACACCGGGGAAGTCCGCGAAGTAGGTGTCCCGCAGCTTCCGGTCGTCAGGGTCGGCCCAGAACCGCAGGGGCATCGACGGCATCGGCTCGGTGATCACCATTTCTCCCGGCGTGCCGGCCGGGACCTCCTCGCCGTCAGCGTTCCAGACCTCGACGGCCGCACCGAGCGCGGGGGCACTGATCTCCCCGTCGTAGACCGGGGTGGTCGGTGCGCTGGCGACGAAGATGCCGCAGATGTCCGTACCCCCACTCATCGATCCTAGTTGGACGCTCGCGCTGACGTGGTGCCGGAACCACACGTTGGCGGAGGCCGGCAGCACCGATCCGGTCACGCCGACGATCCGCAGGTTCGCCGGTCCTGGTTCGAGGCCGGCGCGCTGGGAGGCTTCCAGGAAGCCCGGGCTCGTGCCGAACACGGTGACGCCGAGGTCGGCGACCAGCGGCCACAGCGTCTCCGGGCGCGGCCGGCCGTCGTACAGGACGATGGTCGCGCCGTGCAGCAGCCCGCAGACCTGGGCGTTCCACATCATCCAGTTGGGTGTGGTGAACCAGAAGAAGACGTCTTCGGCGCGCAGGTCCAGGTGCAGGCCGGGGGAGACGAGCTGCTCCAGGAGTACGCCGCCGTGGCCGTGCACGATGCCCTTCGGCTTGCCGGTCGTGCCCGAGGTGAACAGCACCCCGAGGGGGTACGCGAACGGCACGGCCTCGGCGGTCGGGTCGGGGTCGGCGGCGAGGGCGTCCGCCCAGGTGCTGGCGTCGTCGACGGGATGCGCGAGCCCGGCGGTCTCGACCGTGATGGTGTGCCGGAGGCCGGGCAGCAGGTCCCGCAGGGCACGGGCGTCGGCGCGCCGGTCGTGCACCGTGCCGCCGAAGTGGTAGCCGGAGCCCGTGATCAGGACGCGGGGCTCGAGCTGGGCCATCCGGTCGGCGGCCGAGGGCGCCGCGTAGTCGAGGCCGGTCTGCGCCCAGACCGCGCCGACCAACGCGGTGGCCACGAACGCGACGACACCCTCGACGCAGTTGGGCAGGTAGGCGGCGACCCGGTCGCCCGGCTCGACGCCGAGCGCGCGCAGCCGGCCGGCGACCGCGAACGCCCGGGCCCGCAGCTCGGCGTAGGTGATCGAGGTCCGGTCGCCGTTCTCCGACACCAGGATCACGGCGTCCTGGTCGTCCACGCCGGCCCGCAGCAGGTGCGCGCCGAAGTTCAGCGTGCCGTCGGGGAACCAGACCGCGCCCGGCATCCGGCGTTCGGTGAGTGCGCCGCTCGGGGGAGTGGACCAGTCGACCGCGAAGAACTCCGCGACCGCCGCCCAGAACTCGCCGGGGTGGGCCACCGACCACGCGTGCAGGGCCGGGTAGTCGGTCACGTCGTCGAACGACGCGTAACCCCGCGCGTCGAGCCAGGTCGCGAACCGGACGATCCGGCTCCGCGCGACCACCGAAGGGTCCGGCACCCAGTCCGGTTGGATCCGCGTCATGCGCGCCGGCCCGGCAGCAGGGAGCCGCGGGTGAGGACCACGTCGACGGCCACGGCGATGATGAGGACGGAGCCGGTCGCGAAGTACTGGACCTCGGTGGACAGGCCCAGCAGCTGTACGCCGTTGCTGATCGAGCCGATGACCAGCGCGCCGAGCAGCGCCGACCAGATCGAGCCCCGGCCGCCGAACAGGCTGGTGCCGCCGACGACCGCGGCGGCGATCGCGTTGAGCATCAGCGGACCCGCGCCGGAGGTGACCGAGACCCCGAGCTGGCGGGACGAGTCGACCATGCCGGCGATCGCGGCGCAGGCGCCGAGGATCAGGAACGAGTAGAGGACCATCCGGCGCACGGGGATGCCGGCGCGCTGGGCGGCCTCACGGTCGCCGCCGACGGCGTACAGGTGGATGCCGTAGCGGGTCTGGGTCGTGGCGTACCAGGCGATCAGCAGCATGACGGCCAGGATCAGCAGCGGCATCGGCAGTCCGCGTTGCTGGGTGAGCGTGAAGACGCCGCCGAAGAGCACGACCGCGACCACGACGGCGGGTACGAGGACCGTGGCCAGGGAAGTCAGCGAGCCGGTGGACGCCCGCTCCCTGTGTTGGAAGAAGCGGTAGCCCGCGTAGGCGAGCGTGCCCGCCGCCGCCAGCCCGTAGCTCGCGCCGGCCGGGATCGCCGTGCTGGCGATCTTCGCGAACGGGGTGCCCGCCACGCTGATCGTGAACTCGGGCGGCAGCACGACCAGGATGAGGCCCTGGAGGATGACCATGCCGCCCAGCGTGACGATCAGCGACGGCACGCCGAACATGATGATCTGCGCCTCGACGAACGTGACGACCATGCCGGTGGCGACGCCCGCCGCGATGCCGACGACCAGCGGCAGGCCGTGGTTGACGGTCAGGCCCGCCGCCACTGCCGCGCAGACGCCGGACAGCACCGCCGACGACAGGTCGATCTCGCCGACGATCAGGACGAACACCACGCCCAGGGCGAGGATCGCGGTCGTCACGATCTGCAGGGTCAGGTTCGTGATGTTCTGGAAGCTGAGGTACGCGGAGCTCTGGCTGTAGAACACGGCCCAGATGATCGCCAGCACGACGAGGACCGGGATGCTGCGGTGCCCCCGCGCGGCGGTCTCGATGGCCCGGCCGATCCCGCGCGGACCCGTCGGGCCGGTCTCCGGCGCGGTGGCGTTCGTGGCGGCTTTCGTGGTGGTCACTGCTCTCCGCCTTCGTCGTTCGTCTCGTGTGCGCCGGTCATCGCGCCGACCAGGTCCGCCGGGGTGTAGCCGCCGCGTTCGAACTCGGCGACCTTCGTGCCGAGCCGCAGGACCACGATCCGGTCGGCGACCCGCCGCACGTCCTTCATGTCGTGGGAAATCACGACGACCGCCCGGCCTTGCTCGCGCAGGCGGTCGATCAGGTCGAGCACCTCGCCGCGCTGGGACACCCCGAGGGCCGCGGTCGGCTCGTCGAGGATCACCACGGCTGGGTCGCTGATCAGCGCGCGGCCGATCGCGATGCCCTGGCGCTGGCCGCCCGACAGCGCCACCACGGGGGTGTTGAGGGCGCGCAACTTTACCGACAGCGACTCGAGGACCCGCTGGGCCTGCTCCTCCATGACGTGGCGCCGGACGCGGCGGCCCGACCACACGGGGCCGTAGCGTTCCTGGCCCAGGAACAGGTTCTGCACGGCGTCGAGGTTGTCGCACAACGACAGGTCCTGGAAGACGGTGCGGATGCCGGCCTCGGCCGCCGCCCGGGGTGACTCCAGTCGCCTGGCCTCACCACGGACTCGGATCTCACCGCCGTCCGGCGACTCCACACCCGACACTATCTTGACCAATGTGGACTTCCCGGCGCCGTTGTCGCCGACGAGCGCCACGACCTCGCCCGCGTGCACCGCCATGTCGACCTCGTGCAGGGCGCGGACACCGCCGAAGTGTTTGGAGACCTTCGTGAGCTGGAGCAGGGGAGTGGTCATGGTTTCCTCCGCCGGGCGGTCGGCGTCGCGGCCGACCGCCCGCTAGCGATGGGGATTACTTGTTGCGGGTCTTGCAGGTCTCCGTGTCGGCGGCCGGTCCCGTGCAGATCTGCGCCCAGGTGAACATGCCGAGGTCGACGGCCTGCTGCACCGCGTCACCGGGGTCCTTGCCGTCCTGCAGGTGGATCAGTGTGGCGTCCAGCTTGGCGGTCGGCACCTGCATCGCGCCGTTGTCGATCTTGTCCTTGACCAGGTCGGCCGGGGGCTGCTGGCCACCGATCGCCGCGATCGCGATCTTCGCCGCGGCCTCCGCCTCGACCTTGAACGCCTTGAGCACGTTGTCCTGCTGGTCGCCGGTCAGCATGTATTGAAGACCGGTCAACTCGGGGTTCTGTCCTCCGTACACCGGAATCTTGACGTTCTTGGCCTTGAGCGCCGCGATGATGCCGGCCGTGATGCCGTCGTAGAAGCCGAAGAAGGCCCCGACACCGTTCTGCGTCTTGGTCAGGCACTGCTCGGTCGCCTTGGTCGCGTTGTCCGGCGCCCAGTCCTTGATGTAGTCCTCGCAGACCACCTGGATGTCGCCGCTCGCGATCAGCGGGTCGATCACCTTGTTCTGCCCGGCCAGCATCTGGGTCGTGTAGACGTCGCCCTTGTTGCCGTACTGGCGCGCGACCTTGACCGGCTTGGCGCCGAGCTTGCCGCTGGTGACCTGGTCGGCGAAGTAGGTGGCCTGCTGCGCGCCGACCTTCTCCGGGTCGAAGATCACCTGGCTGTACAGCGTGCCCTTCACCGGCGGGTTCTCGTAGCCGATGACCGGCACCTTGGCCTGCTCGGCGGCCTGCAGCAGGCCCGCGCTGGTGTTCGGGTCGGCCGCGACCACGACGAGCGCCTTGGCGCCGGCCGCGATCGCCGCGTTGGCCTGGGCGAGCTGCTGGTTGGAGTCGCCGCCGGCGTTGACGAACTTGACCTCGACGGTCGGGTCCAGCGCCTTGATCGCCTTCTCGAACGCCGGGCCGTCCTGCTGGATGTAGCGGGTGGGAGTCGTGTTGGGTGCCATGAAGTAGACGAGCTTCGAGCCGGAGCCCGAGCCGCCGTCGCCGGCGTCGTTGCCGCCGCACGCGGCGACCAGAAGAATGCTGGCGCTGGCGGCTCCGGCGATGACTGCCCGGAGCATGGCGCCACGAGAACGCTTCACTGGGTTACTCCTTTCGGCTGCGCGGTTGTATCGGTCGGGCCCGTTCGGGCGCGTGGCATCACGGGTGGACCTGGCTGGGCCACCCGTTCGCCGGCGCTTGCCCGTCAGGGCGTGGGAAGTCCCGCGTGCTTCGCGGTGATCTGCAGGGCGAGGTGCTTGGAATAGATGCGGACCCAGGCGAGCGGTCCGCCCATGTACCAGAACGCGGGGTGGCCGGTGCGGCGGTAGAGCCCGCCGATCTCGCCGTCCTCCCCGATGCCGAGGACCAGCGGCAGCCGGTCGGCGACCTCGTCGCCGAAGAGCCGCCGCGCGGTCTCGCGCATGTTCTGGTAGCCGGTGGCGAGCACGACGAGGTCCGCGTCCAGCGCGCGGCCGTCCTCGAGGCGGATGCCCTCCGGCGTGAACTCCGCGAGCCCGGAGCCCTGGGCGAGCTTGATCTTCCCGTCGGCGATGAGCCCCGAGGCGCCCACGTCGATGTAGTAGCCGCCGCCGTACGCCAGCGCGTACCCCATCAGGCCGGTGCCGTCAGGGCCGTCGTTGCGCTTGAAGCCGACGGCGTCGAGCGCGGCGAGCAGGTCGGCGTCCTTCTTCGCGGTCTCCTTGACGCCGTCCTTGGCGAACTCGAGGACGAGCGGCCAGGGTGTGCCGGCGGCGAGCAGGTCCGCGTACGCGGTCGGCGGGCCGCCCTCGACGAAGTTGCTGCCGAAGATGGCCGGGATGCCGTGCTCCTGGCTGATGATGTGCGTCGACGAGCGCTGCACGAGGGTGACGTCGGCGCCGGCCTCGTAGAGGTCCTGCGCGATGTCGTGGCCGCTGTTGCAGGCGCCGACGACGACGGCCTTCTTGCCGGCCCACTGGCGGGCGTCGGGGTGCCTGCTCGAGTGGTAGCTGGTGCCGGCGAACCCGTCGCGGCCCGGGACAGCGGGGATGTTCGGCTCGCCGGCGGCGCCGGTGGCCAGGATGACGTCGCGCGGGTGCAGCTCGCGCTCGCCCTCGGGTGTGTTTACGCGCAGGGTCCAGCGGCCGGTCGCCTCGTCGAACTGGCTGCTGGTCAGCTCGGCGCTGGTCCAGACGTTGAGCTCCATGGCGGCCGCGTACGACTCGAACCAGTCGGCGATCTTGTCCTTGGGGCAGTAGACCGGCCAGGACTCGGGATAGCGCATGTACGGCAGGTGGTCGGCCCACACGGGGTCGTGCAGGACGAGCGAGTGGTAGCGCTTGCGCCACCCGTCGCCGACCCGCTCGCTCTTCTCGAGGATCAGCGTGTCGACGCCCATGAGGCCGAGGTTCGCGGCGACGGTGAGGCCGCCCTGGCCGGCGCCGATGACGACGACGTCGGGGTCGTGGCTCGCGTATCGTCCGTGCTCCTCGCGCTGCTCCCGCCAGTTGCGGCCGTGGTCCGCCGGGTTGTGCCGCGGGCCGCGCGAGCGGTGCTGGCCGATCGCCCGCTCGTGGCCGCGCAGGTCGTCGAGCTCGGTGAGGATTGTCCAGGCGACCCACTGGTCGTCTTCTCGGACGAGGCGGATGGCGCCCCGGCCGAAGCCGAGCGGGGTCTCGAACGTGATGAAGCCTTCGATGACGCCGTCCGCGTCGCGGGGGCCGAACTCGGTGGTCATCGTGATGTGGGTCAGTGCGCCAGGTTGTGCGTGCTTCTCGAGCATCTCGGCGACGCGGTCCTGGCCTTGGTAGGTGCCCAGGTCCCAGGTCAGCGCGAGGAGGTCGCGCCACCAGCAGTCGCGGGCGAGCAGCGCGGTGGTGCCCGCGACGTCGGCGTCGCGCAGTGCCGCGGTGAATCGGTCCAGCCACGTGGCGAACGTGGTCTCGGGTGTCTCCGTCGCCATTGACGCGCCCTTCCGTCCGTATCAGTCTGATACAGGCCGAGCGCTCGCTCGGTAGCGAGAGTCTGGACCTTGGACCGAGTGACGAGCAACACCTACGTGAAACTTTTTTGAAATGTGTCCGTCGACAGCGAGGTGCCGCATGACCAGCCAATTGGAAGATCTCGTCGCGCGTACGAGGGCGTTCGTGTCGTCCGAGGTGCTTCCTCTGGAGGACGCGTTCGACGGCGACGCCACGACCGCCGGTGGTGACCGGCTCCGGGTCGACCTCCAGAAGTCGGCCCGCGCCGCCGGCGTCTTCGCGCCCCACGCCCCCGTTGAGTTCGGCGGACTCGGCTTGGGGATGGTCGACCGGGCGCCGGTCTTCGAAGCGGCCGGGAGGTCGCTGTTCGGGCCGATGGCGCTGAATATCAACGCTCCCGACGAGGGGAACCTGCACCTGCTCGACCAGGTAGCCTCGCCCGCGCAGCGTTCTCGGTATCTGGCCCCGTTGGCCCGTGGCGAGCAGCGGTCGGCGTTCGCGATGACGGAGCCGCCGCCGGGCGCGGGGTCCGACCCGAGCGCCCTACTGACGGTTGCTAGCCGTTCCGGAGCGGGGTGGTCCTTGACCGGCCTCAAGAAGTTCATCACGGGCGCGGAGGGGGCGGGGTTCTACATCGTCATGGCCCGGACTCCCGGTGGGGCAACGATGTTCCTGGTGCCGGCGGACCGTCCGGGGATCGCGATCACCCGGCACGTGCCCACAATGGACCGGTCGATGATCGGTGGGCACTGCGAGCTGTCGTTCACGGACGTGCGGGTCGCGGACGAGGATGTGCTGGGCGCGGTCGACGAGGGTTTCCGCTACGCGCAGGTCCGGCTCGGCCCGGCCCGGCTGACCCACGTGATGCGCTGGCTGGGTGCGGCGCAACGGGCCCACGAGGCGGCGGTCGCGTACGTCAGCGGGCGCTCGGCCTTCGGCACCCCGCTGGCGCGCCAGGGCATGGTCGAACTGATGATCGCGGACAACGAGCTCGACCTGGCGGCGACCCGGTCGTTGCTGCTGACGGCGTGCCGGGTCCTCGACGCGGGCGGCGCCGGCCGCGAGGAGACCTCCCTGGCCAAGGTCTTCGGCGCCGAGGCGCTCGGCCGCGTGGCCGACCGGGCGATGCAGCTGTGCGGCGGCGCCGGCGTCTCGGCCGACCTACCGGTCGCCCGGATCGCCCGCGAGCTCCGGCCGTTCCGCATCTACGACGGCCCCTCGGAGGTCCACCGCATGTCCCTGGCCCGCCGCGCCGTCCGCCGCTACGGCGCTCCGGCGTCAGCGGCCGGCGCGCCGGCGCAGTCCGGCGGCGAGGGGTGAGTTGTCGAACGAGCCCGCGGTGAGGCGCTTCGCGACGGTTCGATTGACCATGCGGCGCGCGAGGGCGGGGAAGTGACGGGCGATGGCGATCTCCAGCCGGCCGCGGCGGGTGGTGGCGAGGTTGGCCGGAGCGCGGCGGGCCGTGGCGGCCCGGGTCACCGCGGCCACCACGCCTTCGACGGGCTCGTAGCGGGAGACGCCGTCCAGGGACAGGCCGGCGGCGGCCGTCGAGTCGTGGATCGGTGACGCGATCATGCTCGGGTAGACGACCGTGACGCCGATGTGGGTGCCGACCTCCAGGCGCAGGGCGTCGGCGTAGGCGACCAGGGCCCGCTTGCTGACGCCGTACGCGGCGGCCAGCGGCAGCGGCAGGGCCGCCATCCGGCTGGCGATGAAGACGACCCGGCCGCGGGTGGCCTCCAGCGCCGGCAGGGCGGCCGCCGTCGTCGACCAGGCCGCCAGCAGGTTCACCTCGAGCTGCCGGCGGACCGTTTCGTCCGGTGCGAGCTCGGCCGGTGCCGGACCGCCGATGCCGGCGTTGTTGACGAGCAGGTCCAGGCCGCCGAGGCGGCTGATCGCCGCGGCCACGGCCGCCTCGACCTGGGCCTGGTCGGTCAGGTCGCACGCCAGGATGGGCACGGGCGCGTCCGGGGGCAGCGTCAGGTCCAGGCCGACCACCCGGGCGCCGCTGTCGCGGAACCGGGTGGAGAGCGCCCGTCCGATCGTGCCGCCGGCGCCGGTGACGATCACGCGCTTCATCGCGTACCCCTGCGTAGTTCGTCTGCCGCGAGCTTCTGGTAGGCGTCGAAGTCGATCCGCATCGCGGTGCGGCGGTCGCCCCAGCGGCGGTGGGCCTGGCGCAGCCGGGCCGCCCGGTCGGCACGTTGGCGTTCGCGGGAGGGCAGCACGTAGCGGCCGGCCAGATGGGCCGCGACCAGCCTCGCCTGGGACTCCACGATGGGCAGTGCGGAACCCGTGGACTGCATGAGGCCCACGAAGTACAGGCCGGGCTCGTCCAGGTGGAAGACGTGCCGGTACAACGGCACCTGGTCGCCCTCGACGTCGAGGAACGGGATCTGCGGCCGGTAGCCGGTGCACCACACGACCAGGTCGACCTCCTCGCGGGAGCCGTCCGCGAACTCCACAGTGGAGCCGCTCGCGCCGACGACAGCGCCCCGGACGGTGATCTCGCCGTGCCCGACCCGCGAGACGAGCACATCGGACAGCGTGGGGTGGTCCTGGAGGAACCCGTGCCGGGGCGCCGGCAGGCCGTGTGCGGTGGGATGACCGGTCGCCAGGCGGAGCATCGTCTGGCTGACCGCCTGCCGCAGCCGCCACGGCAGCCGGGTGGCGAGCGCGCCGTTGAGCGTGTCCGACGGACGGCCGAAGAGGTACTTGGGCACGACCCACACGCCGCGGCGTAGCGACAGGATCGTGCGGGCGGCCACGTTGGAGGCGTCGGCGGCGATGTCCATGGCCGAGTTGCCGCCACCGACGACGAGCACGCGGCGACCGGCGAGCTGCGCGGGCTCGCGGTAGTCGTGGCTGTGCATCTGATCGGCGGTCAACCCGGCTAGCGGCGGGTCGGGCCAGCGGGGCACGCTGTTGTGTCCGGACGCGACGACGACCGCCCGCGCTGGCGTCGACACCCGGTCGGACGGGCCGTCCGCGTCGACCGACCAGCCTCCGTCGTCGGTGCGGCGGACATTGGTGACGACGTGCCGGTGCCGGATCGCCTCGCGCAGCCCGAACTTCTCCGCGTACGCGGTCAGGTAGTCCAGGATCCGGTCGTGGCTCGGATAGTCGGGCCAGTCGGCCGGCATCGGGAAGTCCGCGAACTGGGTCCGGGTGCGGCTCGTGTTGAGGTGCAGCGTCCGATAGGCGCCCGAGCCCGGACCGCCGAGGACCCACAGCCCGCCGGGCCGGTCGCCCGCGTCGAGGCACACCGCGTCGATGCCCCGGTCGGCCAACGCCTTCAGCGTGGCCAGGCCGGCGGGCCCCGCACCGATCACCACGACCTCTGGCCGTGCAGCCATTGCATACCCGATCCGTAGACAATTAAGTTCGCCAGTGGATCGTGCTGGCATCAGCCGGGTCCGGTCAATCCTAGGAGCGTGCATGACCCGGACCCCGGTCGAGCCGACCACCGAGACCGGCACCGTCAGCCTGCCCCGCAGCGGCCTGCTGGCCTTCTCCACCGGCTCGATCGGCATGGGCGTCTGGATCACCGTGCCGGGCCTGCTGCTGCTCTACTTCCTCACCGACGTGCTGGCCGTGGCGCCGCTCGCCGCCGGCTTCGCCCTGCTGGTGCCGAAGATCGCCGACGTGCTGCTGCACCCGTTCGTCGGCCACGTCTCCGACGTGCAGCGCGCCCGGCACGGCCACCGGCTGACCCTGATGCTGCTCGCCTGCGTACTCCCGCTGGCCTTTGCCGCTCTGTTCGCCGTGCCCGGTGGCCTGCACGGCAACGCCGCCGCGATCTGGGTCGCGGCCTTCTACGTCCTCGGCAACCTGCTCTTCGCGGCGTACCAGGTGCCGTATCTCGCGACCCCGGCGGACCTCGCGATCGGCTACCACGAGCGCACCCGGCTCATGTCGTTCCGGATGGTCGTGCTCACCGTCGGCATCCTGGCCAGCGGCGTGCTCGCCCCGGTGCTCGTGGGGGGCGACGATCCGACCCGCACCGGGTACGTCGTGATGGGGTGCGCGCTGGCCGCCGGGATGCTCGCCGCGATGCTGGTGGGGATCAACGGTGTACGCCGGCTCGGCGCGGCAGCGGGAACGCCGGTGAACGCGGCGCCACCTCCGCTGCGCGGCATCCGGGTCCTGCTCAGCTCGCTGCGCGACCCGCAGTTCCGCCCACTGGTGACCGCCTATCTGTTGACCGGCACCGCGACCCACCTGGTGCTCGCGGCGGCGCCGTACTACGCCACGTACGAGCTGGGCCGGTCCGGGTTGACCACCGTGCTGATCGCGGCGTTCCTCGGACCCGCGCTGGTGGCCACGCCAGTCTGGCTCGCGGTGACCCGGCGCATCGGCAAGCAGCGCGGCCTGCTCGTGGCCCAGGGCGTCTTCGCGGCCGGCGGGCTGGTCATCGCCCTCGGCAGCCGCGTGCCGTTGGCGGTGCTGGTCGCGGTGGTGGCGGTGCTGGGCGTCGCGTTCGCCGCGTTGCAGCTGCTCTACTTCGCGATGCTGCCCGACGTGGTGGCCGCCGCGTCCGGACGCAAGATCGCCGACGCCGGCAGCTACACGGGCGTGTGGACGGCCGCGGACTCGGCCGGCGGCGCGATCGGCCCGTACCTCTACGCGGCCTGCCTGGCCATCGGCGGCTTCGTGGGCTCGAGCGGCGACGACGTCCAGCAGTCGTCGTCGGCCCTGGACGCGGTCCGCTACGGCTTCGGCATCGTGCCGGCCGTGCTGCTGGTCGTGGCGCTGCTGGTGCAACGCCGCTATACCCTCGACCGCACGCACCGCTAGAATGCCGGTGTGATCCCCGCTGCCGCCTTCGCGCGCTGGATCACTCCGCCGCTGCCCCTGTATGGCAACGATCACAACCGCGGCGACTTCGCTCCCTGAGACCGGGCCCGTCTCCGGCCCTGTCCCTTCTGTTCTTGGGAGCGCTGTCCTATGTCTACAGTCACGTCCGCACCGCCCGGCATCCGGACCGTCCTGCGCGCACCGCGCGTGCCCCGGCTGCTGCTCGCCAACCAGGTCGGCCGCCTGCCGCTGGCCTCCGGCCCGCTGGCCCTGCTGCTGTTCGCCCGCGAGTCCGTCAGCCTGACCGTGGCCGGTGTGGTGGTCGCGGTCTACACGGCCGGCATGGCGGTCAGCGCGCCGCTGCTGGCCCGCTCGGTCGACCGCTGGCGCCAGCCACCGGTGCTGTACGCCTCGTCGGCGTTGTCCGCGTTGGGCTTCCTGCTGGTCGCGGCCGGCGGAGGTGCGTTGGTGCCGACGCTGGCCGGCGCGGCGTTGGCCGGCCTGGGAACGCCGCCGCTGGAGGCCTGCCTGCGGGCACTCTGGCCCTCGTTGGTGCCCTCACCGGCGGTCCCGGCCGCGTACACGCTCGACATCGCCCTTCAAGAGATCATCTTCGTGGTGGGTCCACTGGTCACGCTGACCGCGGTCGGCATCGCCGGGCCGCCGGCGGGCCTGGTCGCGGCGGCCGCGTGCCAGCTCGCGGGCGTGATCGTCTTCGCCCTGGCGGGCCCGGTGCGGGTGTGGCGGGGCGAGCCGGCGCCGCGACACTGGGCCGGCCCGCTGCGGGTGGCGCGCTTCGTGGTGCTGGTAGCCGGCGTGGCCTGCGCGGGCGCGGCGGTGGGCAGCCTGCCGGTGGTCCTGACGGGCTACGCGGAGGCGACGGGCGACCGGGGCCTGAGCGGCTGGCTGCTGGCGGCACAGGCCGGCGGTGCGCTGCTCGGCGGCCTGCTCTACACCCGCGCGAAGCCCGGCGGGACGGGCCGGCTGCCCTGGCTGGCGGTGTGCTTCGCGGTCGGCTACCTGCCACTGCTGTTGCTGCCGGGCGTCGGCACGATGGCGGTTCTGGTCGCGGTGAGCGGGTTCTCCCTGCCGCCGCTGCTGACCGCGGTCTTCCTCACGACCGACGACCTGGCCCCACCGGGCACGGTGGTGGAGGCGTTCGCGTGGATCGTCACCGCGTTCACCGTCGGCAGCGCCACGGGAGCGGCGCTGACGGGCCCACTCGCGGCGACGGATCTACGGGCCGGCTTCGCCCTGGCCCCGGTGGCCGGCCTGCTGGGCGTCGTCGCGATGACCACGGTCCACCGCCGGGCGGCGTGACGGATGAGCTGGGTGCACGGGCTGGCCGCGGCGGACGAACGCGTCCGGTCGGAGGCGCTGGCCCGGCACCTGGCGGAGATCTCCGATTCGGGAACGGGCACGTTCCCGAGCCTGCTGTCCGCGTTCCTGGAGTCGTCCGGGTGGCCGGGCGTCCCGGACCCCGCGGCCTATTCGCGGCTGGCGCCGCACGCGGTGCTGTTCCTGGAGTGGGAGCGCCGCTTCCCGGACGAATGGCGGGAGTCGTGGACCCACTCGCCGTGGACGGCGAAAGAGCTTCTGCTGCGGACCTTCACCCGGTCCGGCGTGCCCGAGGACGTCCGGCCGGCGCTGGTCGACCTGCTGCTCGCCATGGTGCACCGAACGCAGCGCTGCCAGGACCACTGCTACACGGAGCTTGCCCGCCGGCTCGACGACGCATCGCTGCGCTCGCAGCTCGAAGCGGCCGCCGCCGGAGCGGATGAGCGGTCGCGGCTCCGCGCGCGTTTCGTCCTCTGGGCATTGGACCACCCGGCCGCGAACGTCAACAGCCGCGGCTGGCGGCGCTGGTTGCGGGACGAGGCCCGACCGCTGACCCGCCCGGCCTCGGCCGCGGAGCTGTCCGCGATGGCACCGGTCGCGGTCGCGTCGATGGTGGCGGACCTGACGCCAGGAGAGGTCGCGCAGTTGCTCGAAGGGCTGCACACCGGTCCCGCCGCGCGCGTCCTTGCCGCCATCCGGCCGCTGCGGCTGGCGGCCGCCGCCGTGGCGTCGATGGATGCCGTGCTGGCCAGACGGGTGCTCAGAACGCTGGACCAGCCGGCCGCCGCAGCCATCCTGGCGTCGATGCCGCCCGCCCTGGCGGGCCCACGCTGTCCCGGTCCCAGCCGAGCCGACCTCCTGAAGCTGATGGACAGCGAAGCCGCTTTCGCGCTGCTGGCAGCCATGCCGCCCGCAGCCGCGGAAGAGCACCTCAGGCACCATTCGACGGACGCCCTGGCGGCGATGCTGTCCCGGATGAACGCCGAAGCCGCGGCCGCGATCCTCGCCTGGTTAGGGAAACGGGCGGAGGTGCTCAACGCCATGGGTCCGCCGGGGTCACATGCCGTGTTCGCGGCTCTGCCGGCAAGGATCAGGGCGGAATACCGGGTCACCACCGTCGGCGGACGGTGATCGTCGGCAGCAGCGGGTCACCGATATCAGCGGTCACTCGGCCGGTTTGAGGATGACCTGCCAGTCGCCGGTCTGGTGTTCCGGGACGATCTCGATCGTCACCCGGTCGCCGGGTCGCGGGTCGAGGCCGAACGGTTCCTTCCATTGGCCGCCCTGGTCGCCGGTCACCCCGTGGCCGCCCTGTTCGTAGTCCCACCATTCGCCCGTGGCGATCTCCACGTCGTTGACCCGGAGGTGCAGGAAGCCCGGCGTCTGGCTGACCAGGTCGATCGTGCTGAGCGGTTTCCAGGTCAGGGTTCGCCGGACCGGGAGGGTCGGGTCGTTCGGGTCGGAACGGATGATGACCGCGTCCAGGCACCGCGCCGTCGAGCAGAAGCTCGGGTTCTCGTCCAGCGGGGGAAGCGGGCCTGACGGCCGGGGTGGCAGGGGATAGCTGTCGAACGGGACGCGTTCGCCGAGGGCGAGCCCAAACGTGCCGGTCTCCGGGATCGGCGCGGCGACGGTCTGCTCCCCGTCGAAGCGGCGGGCGCCCGTGATGGTCATGACGAAGGTCGCGGGCCTGTCCTTCACCACGCCCAGCTCGGGCGTCCAGGTCGACCAGCGGGCGGCCGCGCCGCAGGTGCCGCCGGTCAGTTCGTGGTCGTTGACCGTCACGGTCATGTCGATGGCGGTGGTGTCCGAAACGCGGTCGCAGCGGGTGAACACCGTCAGGTCCAGGGTGCTGGGCACCAGCGTGACCTCGACGCGGCGCACGGCGAAGTCGGCGGACGCCGCCGCCGTCACGCGCGTGCCGAGGCCGTACTCCGGGAAGCCTTCGATCGTGTGTGTCGTCGGGGGAGCAGGAGGGGTCGGGCCCGGCCGCAGCGCGAAAGCGGAGAATCCGCCGAGCGCGACCAGCACGCAGGCGGCCCAGGTCGCGACCCGCCGGCGGCGGCGCCGGCGGACCTTTGCCGCCACACCGCGAAGGCGCAGGTGGTGCATGACCTGCTCGGCCGAGTCGCCAGAACGCTCGTCGAGCAGCTGCCGGAGGTCCGTCGTGTTCATCGCAGCAGTCCTTCCGGTGCGAGCGTCTCGTCGAGGCGTAGCTTGGCCACGGCGCGGCTGGCCTGGCTCTTGACGGTGCCGATCGAGCAGCCGAGCGCCTCGGCGATCTCGGCCTCCGAGAGGTCTTCGAAGTACCGCAGGACCAGCACCGCCCGTTGCCGGCGGGGGAGTCGGCCGAGGGCCCGCCACAGCGAGTCCCGGTCGTCGAGATGGCCATGCGGGTCGGCGGCGCCCGGTGGCTCGGGCAGGTCGGCAGTGGGCAGCTCACCTCGCCAGCGGCGGCGCCACGCGGAGGCGTACGTGTTGACGATGATCCGCCGCACGTACGGCTCCGGGTCGCCGTCGATCCGCGACCAGGCCTCCCAGGCTCGCGCCAGGGCCGTCTGCAGCAGGTCCTCGGCCAGGGCCCAGTCGCGGGTGAGCAGGTACGCGGTGCGCAACAGGCGCGGTGAGCGGCCGACGACGAAGTCCTCGAAGCCCTCCGGTGTGATCACGTGCGCGCCCTTCCTGCCGAGCCGGTCATGCGGTAGTACCGCCTGGGATCAGGAAAGGTTGCCTGACCCAGGCACGTGGAGCGGCGGGCATGATTCGTGATCAGCTACGGTAGGCGGAGCAAAACGCTCGTTCATCCAGGTAAGGGACGCGCTCTGTGGCGAAAGAGACCATCGTCAAGCTAGTGGACGACATCGACGGCAGCACCGCCAACCAGACGGTGACGTTCGCGCTCGACGGCGTGACCTTCGAGATCGACCTGTCGGACGAGAACGCGGGCAAGCTGCGCGAAACGCTGCAGCCGTTCGTCGAGGCCGGCACCAAGGTCACCGCCGACGGGACGCGCCACACCCGGACCGTGATCTCCGCACAGGGCGCGAGCCTGCGCGAGGAGACCCGGGCGATCCGGGCGTGGGGCCAGAAGTACGCCGCCCAGCTCGGGCTCGAGCAGGTCGGCGACCGGGGTGCCATCCCGCAGCGCGTACGCGACGCCTACGAGCAGCACGAGGGCCGTGCCCCGCGTACCGCCATCCCGTCGCCGTTCATGACTCAGTAGCCAGCGCCCGGTCGAGGATGTCGAGTCCCTCGGCCAGCTCCGCGCGGGTGGCGGTCAGCGGCGGCGCGATCCGGAACACGCCGCCCATGCCGGGCAGCTGCACGACGTTCAGGTGCAGGCCGAGCTCCAGGCTTTTCTGGGTGACGGCGGCGCCGACCGCGTCGGACGTCAGCTCTAGGCCGACCAGCAGACCTCTTCCGCGTATGTCGGTGATGGTCTCGTGCCGGCTCGCCAGCTCCCGCAGGCCGTCTTTGAGGAAGGCGCCCGACTCGGCGGCCCGCAGGTCGAGCTTGTCGCGCTCCAGGACGTCGAGCACGGTGTTGCCGACGGCGGCGACCAGCGGGTCGGAGACGTGCGTGGTGAAGAACAGGTAGCCGCGCTCGTGCGCCGTCTCCTCGATCTCCGCGGAGGTGATCACCGCAGCGAGCGGCAGGCCGGCACCCAAGGTCTTGGAGACGGTCAGGATGTCGGGTACGACGCCGTCGCGCTGGAAGGCGTACCAGGTGCCGGTGCGGCACAGGCCGGTCTGCGCCTCGTCGAGGATGAGCAGCATGCCGCGCTCACGACACTTGGCCTGGAGCGCCGCCAGGTAGCCCTCCGGCAGGTCGATGACGCCGCCCGAGCTGAGGATCGGCTCGACGATGCAGGCGGCCAGCGCGCCGACCGACTGGGCGTCGACGAGGTCGAAGCCCAGGTCGAGCTGGCGTTGCCAGTCGAGCTCACCGTCGGCATCGAGGATGTCGGGACGAAGCGCGAACGGCACCGGGATCGCGAAATTCCCGGGTACGGCGGGACCGTAGCCCTTGCGACCCGAGCTGTAGGTGGCGTTCGCCGCCGCCTGGGTCATGCCGTGCCAGGACCGCGCGAACGACACGATCTCGTGCTTGCCGGTGACCAGCTTGGCCATCCGGATCGCGGCCTCGTTGGCCTCGGCGCCGGTCGTCAGCAGCAGCACCTTCTCCAGCGGGTCGGGCAGGGACTCGGCCAGCCGGCGGGCCAGGTCGACCACGGGGCGGCTGAGCATGCCGCTGAACAGGTGGTCGAGGGTGGCGGCCTGGCGTTGCAACGTGGCCACGATGTCGGGGTGCGAATGCCCGAGGATCGCGCTCATCTGACCGGAGGTGAAGTCGAGGATCCGCCGGCCCGACTCCGTGATCAGGTAGCTGCCCTCGGCCTTTTCGATTATCTCGGGCGTGAACCGCCCCGCACCGGAGTACCGCACGAGATGCCGCTCGACGTCGGCCCAGAAGCCCATGGGCCACACGCTAGACACCGTGGCGGTGCCGTCAAGGCTTGCGGGCAACGACTCCGAACTCGTCGACCTCGGGGTCGTCGGCGTGCCAGCGGGCCACGGAGACGACGCCGGGGTCGATGATGTCGAGCCCCCGGCAGAACTCGGCGATCTCGTCCGGGCTGCGCAGCAGGATCGGCTCGCCACCGACCTCGTTCCACTGCTTGACGACGTCGTCGGAGGCCGCGCCGTGGACGACGTTGGTGGCGTGGGAGAGCGCGAGGTAGCTGCCGGACGGCACCGCCGCCATCAGGTCGCGGAGGATCGCCGTCGCCTGGGCGGTGTCGGTGATGTGGTGCAGGATGCCCATCAAGGTGATCGCGACGGGCTTTTCGAGGTCGAGGTGTGCGCGGCCTGCTCGAGGATGCGGGGCACGTCGCGCAGGTCGGCGTCGACGTAGGCGGTGGAGCCTTCTTTCGCGCTGACCAGCAACGCCCGGGCGTGCACCAGCACGAGCGGATCGTTGTCGACGTAGACGACGCGGCACTCGGGCGCGATCGCCTGCGCCACCTCGTGGGTGTTGTCGGCCGTCGGGAGCCCGGTGCCGATGTCGAGGAACTGCCGGACGCCCGACTCGACGAGGTACGTGACCGACCGCTTCAGAAACCCGCGCGAGGCCCGCGCCAGATCGGCGACGTCCGGCAGGATGCCGAGAATCTCGTCACCCACGGCCCGGTCGACGGCGAAGTTGTCCTTGCCACCGAGCCAGTAGTTCCAGATGCGCGCCGAATGCGCCGTCGTGGTGTCGAGCTCCGGCGCGGCGTCGTGGTCCGCCATGTCGAGCATCCCTCCGTCGACGCGACAGCGTAGCGGGATTCGCTGCGCTCCGTGATCCCCTGTGGACGCCCGTCAGTCACCACCCGCGGCCTCGGCGGCGAGCTCGGCCAGCACGGCCAGGTCGAGGTCGGCGAGCCGGCGGAAGCTCACCGACGACGACCCGATCTTCACCTTGCCGAGCCGGTCGCCGTAGACCTGGGCCAGGTAACGCCCGTCCCGCACCGCGCTGACATAGAGGCTCAGGTAGGCCTTCTGGCTCGCCAGGCCCATGACGAACCACTCGACCTTTTTGCCACTGCGGTTGACCTGGGTCATCCGCCCGTGGCCCAGGATCGTCTGGTCGGTGCCGCCCCACATGACCCCACGCCAGATCCACGGCTCCAGATCGGGCGCCGCCGCGCGAATGACATCGTGCACCGCCCGCGCCTCGGCGCGGCGCTGCACCGAAAGACCGTCGAGAAACTCGACGACAGGGTCCTGGCCACTCATGGGAACACCGTAACCGGGGCCACCGACAAAAATGACGAGCAACCAGAGGTTGCGCAACAAGAGGAGACCGAGCTAGCGTTGACGCAACAAAAGGTTGCGGAAGGGCAGAACTGTGGAGTACGGATCGATCGAGCGCGACATCCTCGTCGAGGCCTCGCCCGACGTGGTGTTCGACGTGGTCAGCAAGCCTGAGCACGTCCAGGAGTGGTGGCCCGACGAGGCCCGGTTCGAGCCGGTCCCCGGCGCGCCGGGCGAGCTCCTCTGGCGCGACCCCGACACCGGCGAGACGATGGCCGTCGAGATGACGGTGGTCGAGGTCGACCCGCCGAAAAGATTCTCGTTCCGGTGGGTCTACGCCGAGCCCGACCGGACCGGGCCGTCGCTGCTCGTCACCTTCGACCTGCTTCCGGCGGACAACGGCACCCGGATCCGGATGACCGAGACCGGCTTCCGCGAGATGGGTTGGGAGATCGCGGTTCTCGAAGAGGCCTACAACGACCACGTTACCGGCTGGGACAAGTACATCCCGGCCCTGGGCGCGTACGTGGACAAGAGATGAACGACGACCTCTGGTCCGCGATCGGCGACCCGACCCGGCGCACGATGATCGACCTGTTGCTCGCCGGGGGATCGGGCACCGCCACCACGCTGGCGCAGGAGCTACCGGTCACCAGGCAGGCGGTAGCCAAGCACCTGGCCGTCCTCGACCGGGTCGGCCTGGTCACGGGCAGAACGGCCGGCCGGGAGCGGCACTACCAGATCGACGAGGCCCAGCTGGCCAAGGCCGTCGCCCAGCTCAACGCGGTCGGTGCGAGCTGGGACGCCCGACTGCGCCGCATCAAGCGCCTCGCAGAGGCCATTGAACGAAAGAGGGACCGAGATGGTTGACATCCTGCACCGGGTCGGCGCGATCGCGCCGCTCGACGACGTCTACCGCGCCGTGGCGACCCCCGAGGGCCTGGCCGGCTGGTGGACCACCGACACCGTGGGCAAGAGCGAGGTCGGCGAGAAGCTGGCCTTCCGCTTCGGCGACCTCGGCGGCTTCGACATGGAGATCCTGGAGCTCGACCCCGCCGGCCACGTGCGCTGGCGCGTCGTCGAAGGGCCCCCGGAGTGGATCGGCACCGAGGTCGACTGGCGGCTCGAGCAGCGCGACGCGTACACCATCGTGCTCTTCAAGCACGAGGGCTGGCAGGAGCCGGTCGAGTTCATGCACCACTGCTCGACCAAGTGGGGCTCGTACCTGCTGAGCCTGAGGGAGCTCGTGGAGACCGGCCGCGGCCACCCGGCGCCGAACGACGTCAAGGTCGCGGACTTCGACTAAAAAGAGAAAGAGCGGTGGGCCGTCCACAACGGACGGCCCACCGCAATCAGTCAGTAGACGACCCCACCCGGGGCGTTGCTCCCGCGAGCGGTGATGGCGTCACCGTTCGGGTTGACCGTCCACCACAGCGCGCCGAACGCGTTCACGCCCTGGCCATTGGTCTGGCCCGGCGCGGTGTCGGCGACGAACGTGTAGAGCGGATGGTTGTTGTACGTCGCCTGCTTCGTGTTGTCCTGCCGCGTCGACGTGGCGAGCTTGCCCGCGTCGACACCGCTGCCGGCGACCACGGCGCCCTGCGTGACCAGCGGCGGCCACTGCGCGGCGCACGCGTCGTTGCAGGTGGACTTGTTGCTCGTGTCGGCCACGAACAGGTACAGCGTGTTTCCCTGGCCGTCGGTCAGGTAGGCCCCGTTCGGCCCGTTGCGGGTCTGCACGGTGACGCTGGCCGGCGGTGCGGCCTTCGAATCGTTCGCACTCGCGGTGGTCGCGGCCGTGAGACCGGTGACCACCAGCGCCGCACCGGCAACACCGGCACCGACCTTCACCCAGAGCCTGGAGAACCCAGACCTGGAAATCCCAGACATGAAGCTGTCCTTCCCCCCGTGAACAGTTACCCCGACGCTACGCCCGGGTAGGGGGAGGGTTGTCAGGCTTCCAGGCAGGTCACCGGGATCTGGTGAGCGGCGTTGTTGACGAACCCGCCGCGGTTCCACGGTGCCTCGACGGGCTGCGTCTCTCCGTCAGAAGTGATCGCCCGCGCGGTCACGACATGCTGCCCGGGCAAGGCCTGCCACGGATAACTCCACCGCCGCCAGGCCCAGCGATGCCCGCCATCGGGTGCCAAAGAAGCCGGGGACCACGACGAGCCGCCGTCGACGCTGACCTCGACCGCCGTCACAGGCGCGCGGCCGGACCAGGCCCGGCCCTCCAGCGTCACCAGCCCCGGGCGGACCACCCGCCCGCGGGTCATGAAGTCCGGGAAGCCGGGCGGGATCACCAGCGCCCGCGGCGCGATGCGGGTGATCGGCTCACCGGGCTCGTCGGCGCTCTGCCGCACCACGTACGCCTTCTGCTGGAAGCCTTCGAACGCGTGGTCCAGCACCTCGACGCGGGTCAGCCACTTGACGTTGGTCATGCCGTACCAGCCCGGCACCAGCAGCCGCACGGGGAAGCCGTGCTGCGGGGCCAACGGCGAGCCGTTCATCGCGTACGTCAGGAGCACCTCGGGGTCGAGTGCCTCGGCGACGGTGAGCTTGCGCTGGTAGTCCTGCTCGACGCCGCGTTCCACCCCGTGGTCGGCGCCCGTGAAGACGACGTCGACGGCGCCGGGGGAGACGCCGGCCGCGGTGAGCACGTCACGCAGCGGCACGCCGGTCCACTCCGCGGTGCCGACCGCCTCGACCAGCCACGGCTGGCTGACCGGCCGGGGCTCGAGCCGGGCACGCCCGTTGCCGGCGCACTCCATGGTCGACCGCACCGTGCGCGACGGCAGCGCCTTGAGCGTGTCGAGGTCGATGGTCAGCGGGCGCTCGACGAGCCCGTCGATCCGCAACGACCACGTCGCCGGGTCGACGAATGGGATGTCGTAGTGGATCAGAAGGTAGTGCAGGCCCGGGGGCGTGAGGTCGTAGCGCATCGCCTCGAGGGGCATGCCGTGGTTGCGCGCGGCCAGCCCGAGCTCCCCGGTGCTGACGCCCTCGTCGACGCCGGCGACCCGGCTCGGGGTGCTGATCTGGTCGAGACTCACCGCCTGAGCGTACAAGGGCGGGAAGACGTGGATTGACATCGATCTGTTAAGCGTGTTTCCTATTAAGCACCCTGTCGGCGAGGGGTAGTGACGTCCATCGATCGAGAAAGGGACGAGCATGTCACGAGCACGGATCGCCGGCAGCATCGTGCTGGGCCTCCTGGTCGCGGCCACGGCCGTCGGGCAGCCCGCGTACGCCGCGAACGAACCCGTCAACGTCTGGCTGACGACCACCTCCGACGGCGGCGGCCGCACCGTCACCCGCGGCCTGCAACAGCAGGGAGCCATCGCGTTCGCGGCCAGCAGCCCCGGCGCCACGCACACCATCACTGTCAACGAGAACACCCGCTACCAGACGTTCGAGGGCGCCGGCGCGTCGATCACCGACACCACCGCGTACCTCCTGCGGGGTGGTCCCATCAGCGCCGCCACCCGCGACGACGTGATGCGCAAGCTGTTCTCGCCCACCGACGGCATCGGGCTGTCCTTCGTCCGCAACCCGATCGGCGCGTCCGACCTCTCCCGGCCCGGCAACGTCTCGCTCGACGACACGTGCTGCAACCTCAACGACTTCCATGCCAACGGGTACGACAACAACGTGCGGCTGCTGACGCAGCAGGCCCGGCAGCTCAACCCGGCCCTGCGCGTCAAGGGAGTCCCGTGGAGCGCGCCCGGCTGGATGAAGGACAACGGCCGGATGGACCAGATGGGCTGGCTGCAGTCGCAGTACTACCCGATGTACGCCCAGTACTTCGTCCGCTACGTGCAGATGTACCAGGCGGCGGGCATCCCGGTGAACTACGTGTCCGTGCAGAACGAGCCCAACTGCTGCCAGGCCGGCAACCCGACGGCGATGAACTACCCGGGGATGAGCTGGAACTCGTCCGGGCTGCTGGAGTTCACCAAGAACCACCTGCTGCCCGCGTTCCGCGCCGCCGGCATCACCACCAAGGTGATGGTGCACGACTGGAACTACGGCGACTGGGGCCAGATCGGCGCCAGCATCGTCTCCGACGCCACGTTGCGCAACGACCCGCTCTTCGCCGGGATCGCCTGGCACGGGTACGCGGGCAGCCCGTCGGTCGGCTCGCAGGTGAAGAGCCAGTATCCCGCCGTGCACCAGTTCTCCACCGAGCACAGTGGAGGTACCTGGATCGGCAACCAGCACAACGAGGACATGGCCGACATCGTCAACTACACCCGGAACTGGAGCGAGTCCGTCGTCAAGTGGAGCCTCGCGCTCAACCAGTCGATGGGCCCGCACAACGGCGGCTGCGGCACCTGCACCGGCCTCATCACCGTGCAGGAGGGCGGTTCCCGGGCCGGCCAGGTCGACTACACCATCGAGTACTACACCACCGGCCACCTGACCAAGTTCGTGCGGCCGGGCGCGCAGCGGATCGACTCGACGGCCAACGGCACGGTGCAGAACGTGGCCTGGCGCAACAGTGACGGCTCCAAGGCGCTGATCGCGCACAACGGCGGCACCGGCAGCCAGTCGATCCGCGTCGTCTGGGGTGGACAGTCGTTCACGTACACGCTGCCGGCGCGCACGACCGCGACCTTCACGTGGTCCGGAACCCAGGGTGGACCCTCGAACCCGCCGACCGGTGGCACCGGCCCGATCACCGGCCTCGCGGGCAAGTGTCTCGACGTGGCCGGAGCCAACAGCACCGACGGTACGGCGGTGCAGATCTACGACTGCAACGGCACCGCGGCCCAGCAGTGGACGGTCGGCAGCGACGGGACCGTGCGGGCGCTGGGCAAGTGTCTCGACGTGCGCGACAACTCGACCGCCAACGGCGCCCGGGCGCAGATCTGGACGTGCACCGGCGGCGCCAACCAGCGCTGGACGGCGACCGCGGCACGGGACCTGATCAGCGCCAGCGCCAACAAGTGCCTGGACGTCACGGGCAACAGCTCGGCCAACGGCACCCCGGCGCAGCTCTGGACCTGCACCGGCGCCGCCAACCAGAAGTGGAACATGCCCACCTAGACATCGACGGACGTTGACTGATCGGACCTCTCGGGTCTACCTTGGGGTCCGGTCAGTTAACAAACCCGACACAATGCGGCCATTCGGCGGTGGCCCAGAAGGGAAAGGCCCGATGGGTCTCACACGCCGAACCGTGCTCGCGGGCGCCGGTGCCACCGCGTTCGCCGTCAGTTCGTCCACCGCCGCTGCTGCCGCGCCCAGCCCACCCGGTGATGTGGTCGGCAAGATCTCTGTCGGCTATCAGGGTTGGTTCGCCTGTCCGGGTGACGGTGCGCCGATCGGTGGGTGGTGGCATTGGTCGCGGGACCGGTTCCAGCCGCCGTCGCCGTCGAACACGACGATCGTGTCGTGGCCGGACATGCGGGAGTACACGCGTGGCTATTCGACCGCGTACCCGAATCTGGGCAATGGGCAGCCGGCGCAGTTGTTCTCGTCGTACGACGACCAGACGGTCGACACGCATTTCAGGTGGATGCAGCAGTATAACTGCGACACCGCCGCGCTGCAGCGCTTCAACCCGGTGTCGGGCGAGGGGCCGACCCGGGACGTGATGGCGCAGAAGGTACGGGCGGCGGCCGAGCGCTATGGGCGCAAGTTCTACATCATGTACGACGTCACGAGCTGGACGAACATGCAGTCGGAGATCAAGACCGACTGGACCTCGAAGATGTCGGCCCACGTGGCCTCGCCCGCCTACGCCCGCCAGAACGGCAAGCCCGTCGTGTGCATCTGGGGCTTCGGCTTCAACGACCCGGGCCGCCCGTTCGCACCGGCGCCCTGCCTGGACGTGGTCAACTGGTTCAAGGCGCAGGGCTGTTACGTGATCGGCGGGGTCCCGACCTACTGGCGGCAGGGCATCAACGACTCGCGTCCCGGCTTCTCGGGGGTCTACCACGCGTTCAACATGATCTCGCCCTGGATGGTCGGGCGCACGGGTGACCTGGCCGGGCTGGACTCGTTCTACACGAACGTCAACGTCCCCGACAAAGCCGACTGCGACGCCAGCGGGATCGACTACCAACCCTGTGTGATGCCTGGGGACCTGTCGTCGGGGCATCGCCGGCACGGTGACTTCTACTGGCGGCATCTCTACAACATGGTCCGGCTGGGCGCGGCTGGCCTCTACGTGTCGATGTTCGACGAGTACAACGAGGGCAACCAGATCGCCAAGACCTCCGAGACGCAGGCGACCACGCCGGCCGGGGCTGGCATCCGGGCTCTTGACGAGGACGGGACGTTCTGCACGTCGGACTACTACCTGCGGATCACCGCCGACGGCGGCCGGATGCTCAAGGGGCAAATCGCGCTGACCGCCACCCGGCCCACACAGCCGGTCATGAGCCCGCCGCCCACCGGCGCCTCGGGCCTGCGGTCGCGGGCCAACAACCTGTGGGTGCAGGCGACCGACGCCGGCAACGGTCCGCTGGTCGCCCGGGGCACCTCGCTGGGCGCCTGGGAGGGGTTCGACGTCGTGCCGCTCAGCGGGGGAAATGTCGCGTTGCGGGCGCGGGTCAACGGCCGTTACGTCTGCGCGGAGAACGCCGGCGCCAACCCGCTGATCGCGAACCGGACCGCCGTCGGCGGCTGGGAGACGTTCCGCCTGATCCGCAACGCCAACGGCACCGTCAGCCTCCAGGCGACGGTCAACGGCCGGTACGTCTGCGCCGACAACGCCGGGGCGAACCCGCTGGTCGCGAACCGTACCGCGATCGGGCCGTGGGAGCAGTTCGATCTTGCTACGCCGTAACATCGGCTAGGTGAGCTTTCCGCTGGAGCCGGCGCCGATCCACGTACCCGACGAGGTCCTCGACGACCTCCGGCGCCGGCTCGACGGCGTCCGCTGGCCGGACGATCCGCACGACGACTACTACGGCGTCTCCGCCGGCTACCTGCGGGACCTGGTCGAGCACTGGCGCGCCGGGTTCGACTGGCGCCGGGCCGAGGCCGCGATCAACGCGTACGAGCACTACCGCGTCGCGGTCGACGGCGTGCCGATCCATTTCATGCGCCGGCCCGGCGTCGGTCCCGCCCCGACCCCGCTGATCCTCAGCCACGGCTGGCCGTGGACGTTCTGGCACTGGTCGAAGGTCGTCGACGCGCTGGCCGATCCCGGCGCGTACGGCGGCGACCCGGTCGAGGCGTTCGACGTGATCGTCCCGTCGCTGCCCGGCTTCGGCTTCTCCACGCCGGTGCCGCCGGACCTCAACTTCTGGAAGATCGCCGACCTCTGGCACACGCTGATGACCGACATCCTGGGACACCCGCGGTACGCGGCGGGCGGCTGCGACGTCGGCGCGCTGGTCACCGGTCAGCTCGGGCACAAGTACGCGGCCGAACTGCACGGCATCCACATCGGCTCGGGGCTGAAGCTGACGTTCTTCAACGGCGAACGGGCCTGGGACCTGACCGGCGGTCGGCCGCTCCCTTCGGGGTTGTCTCCGGAGACGCTTGCCCAGCTGATGGCGTACGAGAAGCGATTCGCCGTGCACCTGGCCGCGCACATGCTGGCGCCGCAGACGCTGTCGTACGCGCTGACCGACTCCCCGGTGGGGATGCTCGCCTGGATCGTGGAGCGCTGGGCCAAGTGGAGCGCGCCCGAGACCGTGCTCGACCCCGACGACGTGCTGACCCACGCCACCATCTTCTGGGCCGGCGACGCGATCGGTCCGTCGATGCGCACGTACGCCAACAACAACCGCTACCCGTGGACGCCCTCGCACGATCGGTGGCCGCCGGTGGAGGCGCCGACCGGGATCACCTTCGTTGGCTACGAGAACCCGCCCGGGGTGTCGACCGACCAGCGTGTGGCGCACTTCCTGGCGAGCGACCGCGCGGACTGGTACAACCACGTGAACCTGACCGCCCACGAACGGGGCGGCCACTTCATCCCCTGGGAGAACCCCGACGCCTGGGTCGACGACCTGCGCCGGACCTTCCGCGGTCGCCGCTAGGAGCATTTTTATGCAGTTCGACCTCTCCCTCGACGAGCTGGCCGCCTACCGCTACGACGGCGAGCCCGAGCCCTCCGATTTCGACGCGTTCTGGTCGCGCACCCTGGCCGAGGCCGCTTCGGTGCCGGTCGCGGCGTCGTTCACCCCTTATGACGCGTTGCTGCGGACCGTCGACGTGTTCGACGTGACGTTCGCCGGCTTCGGCGGCGACCCCATCAAGGGCTGGCTCATCCTGCCCGCCGACCGGTCCGGGCCGCTGCCCACGATCGTCGAATACATCGGGTACGGCGGGGGCCGGGGCGAGCCGCTCGAGTGGCTGGCGTACGCGAGCGCCGGGTACGCGCACTTCGTGATGGACACCCGGGGGCAGGGGAGCACCTGGCGGACGGGCGACACCCCCGACCCGGGCGCGTCCGGTCCGGCCGTGCCGGGTTACGTCACGCGCGGGATCCTGGACCCTGACGACTACTACTACCGGCGGCTCTACGTCGACGCGTACCGGGCGGTGGACGCCGCCGCGGCCCACCCTTCCGTTGACGCGTCCCGCATCGCGGTGACCGGGCGCAGCCAGGGCGGCGCGCTGTCGGTCGCGGTCGGCGGGCTGCGCCACGACATCGCTGCGGCCATCCCGCACGTGCCGTTCCTGTCGGCGTTCCGGCGGGCCGTGCAGATCACCGATGCCAACCCGTACGCGGAGATCGTGCGCTGGTGCGCCACCCACCGCACCAAGGCGGAACAGGCGTTCGCGACGCTCGCCTACTTCGACGGCACGTCGTTCGCGAGCCGGGCCACCTGCTTCGGCTCGTTCTCGGTGGCGCTGATGGACCCGATCTGCCCACCATCCACTGTGTACGCGGCCCACAACGTCTGGGCCGGCTTTCGGGAGATCGCGGTGTGGCCGTTCAACGACCACGACGGCGGCGGCCCGGAGGACCAGATCCGCACGATCAAGGTCCTCCGGGAGCTGTTCGGCTAGTTCTTCATCAGGTGCCGCACGAAGAACCGGACGGCGCTGTCGGCCTCGAACCTCGGCAGGTCCTTGTGCCGTCCGGTGTTGGCGTGCAACGTCTTCTCCGTCGAGGCGAACGCGTCGAACAGCGCCAGCCCGGCCTCGCGCGGGATGTGCTCGTCGTCCCACTGCATCGCGTACTCGATGGGGATCGTGATCTTCCTGGCCTGGTCCGCGAGCGCGTCGGGCCAGTGCAGGCCGAATACGGCGGCGGTGATCCGGGGGTCGTCGGCGACGAACAGCACTCCGATCGCGGTGGCCATGTTGAGGCCGTAGAAGCCGACCGGTCCTGTGCATACCTCTTGGAGGGCGTCCAGGGTCGCCCGCCATTCGGGCACGGCGCGCTCGGCCAGGTGGGCGTTGTAGCGCACGACGATCGGCCCCTCGGGCTCACCGGCCGCGCGCGCCCGGAAGAGCTCCGCGATCTCGCGCTCGTCGTGGTCGGTGCGGGGTCGGTCGCCGTGCCCGGGCGCGTCGACGACGGCGACATGGAAACCGGCGGCGACGAGGAGGGCGGCACGGCCGGTCATCGCGGGCCACCGCTTGTGGGTGCCGCCGCCATGGCCCATGAACACCAGGGGAGCGGGCTCGTCGTGTTCGGTGGGCGACCAGAGCACGCCGGGTACGTCGCCCACGGTGAAGTCGCGCTCGAGGACGCTGTCGGTGGACGTCTGCGTGGTGAACTGAAGCATCGGTGTTGCCTTTCGGGAAGTGCCTCGTATCGGGCGCTCCCGGCGACACCTAACTGGGCCGCTGGACCATGACGACGACGGGGAGCACCCATCCTGACTGCGCGTGCATGGGGTCTCACCTCCTCGAGCGGGTCACGATCACCTGAAAGCTACCAGCCCCGGACAACCGATTTTCCTCAGAGCCCACCGGCGGCGCTGCCGGAGCCGGTGTCGCTCGTGCTGCTGCCCTGGCCCAGACCCTGACCGCGCATGGTGCCCTTGGTGTTGCGGCGTCGCTCGCGGCGCATCCCTCGGATCGCCGTCCGGCCAGCGACTCCCGGGTCCGCCGCGGCTAGAAGATCTTCGATCGCGTGGTCGGGCCGACGCGGTGCTCCGGCGGGCGCAGCGTGCAGCGGCCGTCGGTGTGCGCGCGCAGGCGCTCGTCGGCGGCGTCGACCAGGTCGGCGGGCAGCAGGTAGGGGTTGATGACGATCGGCGTGCCGTAGGTGACCAGGTGGAGCAGGACCGGCGAGTCCGCCTCGACGCCCGCGGCCTTCGCGAGTTGCTGGCGTTCCGCCCGCATCTCGTCCGGGTCGAGCGGCCACTCCCGCGGCAGGAACGCCGGCCGCCCGTCGAGACCCTCGATGACGGGCGCGTAGAGGCACCAGAAGAACCCGGTGTTGTCGACACCCTGCCGATAGGCGCAGGTCATCGGCACCGCCCACGAGACATGCAGTTCGAACTCGCCCGTGTACGCGGCGCTGTAGTCCAGCCCGGACGCGGTGAGCCGCAGGGCCGGCAGTGGGCGCCCCCGCCACCGCAGCCACGTGCCGACCTGGCGGAGGTGCACGGCGAGCGCCCGCAGCGCGACCAGCCCGACCACCCCGAGCAGCACCCACGCGGTCCACCTGACCCGACCGGACGCGTCCGCGAGCCGCCACATGCCCCAGCCGACACCACCGACCACCAGGGCCATGACCACCGCGGTGACCGCACTCCCGGCCGCCCGCGGCCGAGGCGTCACCAGCACCAGGTCGGCGTCCATGTGCGAATTATGCGGCGCGGCCCCGTCGATGTCACCGGCCGGCGACATCGACTCATTGACTATGACTCATCTCGTCATACGGTAGACACAGTCTCGGGCACGTCGGAAGGAAAGCCATGCGGATCGGCGAACTAGCGACCCGGACCGGCGTGAGTGCCCGGTCGATCCGCTACTACGAGCAGCAGGGGTTGCTCGTGTCGGCGCGGACCGCGAGCGACCAGCGCGTCTTCTCGGACGCGGCGGTCGACCGCGTCCTGCTCATCCAGCGGCTCTTCGACGCCGGCATCAGCAGCACTCGGATGTACGAGCTGTTGCCGTGCATGACCAACCCCGACGTCCGCACCTCGTGGCTGACGGACCGGCTCCGCGAGGAACGCGAGCGCATCGTCGCCGAGATGGCGCGGCTGGCGCACACGGTCGAGGTGCTCGACCACGTGCTGGCCGACATGGCCGTCGACGAGCGGCCCACCCGATCTGGCGAACGCAGCGCGGCCTGAGGCTTGCCCTTGACACCGGTGTCAGGTCCTACCTTGACGGCATGACAACGACCACCGTCACACGCCCCGTTTCCGGCCAGCTCATGGCCCCGTTGGTGGAGCCGGTCACCTTCGCGGGCCTGTCGTTGGCGTCGAGGTTCGTCATGGCGCCGATGACCCGGTTCCGATCGCCCGGCGGCGTGCCGACGCCCGAGGTCGCGGCCTACTACCGGCGCCGAGCCGAGCAGCGCGTCGGACTCATCGTCACCGAGGGCGTGTTGGTCGGGCACCCGAGCGCGGGGCACGAGCGTACGGTGCCGCGGATGACGGCCGGTCCTGCCAAGGCCGGTTGGCGGCGCGTGGTCGACGACGTGCACGCCGCGGGCGGCCGGATCGCCGCGCAGCTATGGCATCTGGGTAGCCTGCGTGATCCGGTCGACGGGGTGCGGGCCTGGACGCCGTCAGGGGTACGGGAGCCGGGCCGCCCGGCCAGCCACGCGATGACTCTCAAGGACATGGACGTCCTGCTCGAGTCGTACGCCGAGGCCGCTCGAGTGGCGGCCCGAGCCGGTTTCGACGCGGTGGAGGTGCACGCCGCGCACGGCTATCTGCTGGACGAGTTCCTGTGGCCTTTCACCAATCGGCGCACCGACGCGTACGGCGGTCCGCCGGCTCGCCGGGTGGCGTTCCCGGCCGAGGTCGTGCGCGCGGTCCGCACCGCGTTCCCGGCGGACCGACCGGTCATCGTGCGATTCTCGCAGTTCAAGGAGCGGCGGTTCGACGGACGCATCGCCGAGACGCCCGAGCAACTGGGTCAGATCCTGACCGCGTTCGCCGACGCCGGCGCCGACGCGTTCCACGCGTCCCAACGGCGGTTCTGGCAACCGGCCTTCCCCGGCTCCGCCCGCAACCTCGCGGGCTGGGCGAAGCGACTCACCGGCCTGCCCGCGATCACCGTGGGCTCGGTGGCCCTGACGCGGGAGTTCCTGAGGCCCGGCGGCCCTGAGTCGATGTCCGGCCTCGTCGAACGGTTGACGGAGGGGGAGTTCGACCTCGTCGCGCTGGGCCGGATCCTGCTGGCCAACCCGGCCTGGGTCACCAACGCCGCCGACGGGAACCTCGACATGATCTCTGACTACCGCAAAGAGCACGAGGACAGCTACCACTGATCCCCGCCGTCACGAGACATTCGTGTACAGCGCGTTCAGAATCCGCCAGCCGTCCTGAGTCTTCACCAGATGTAGATATTCTCGGTAGATCGCGCTGCGCACGGTCACTGTGGCGATCTGGTCGTACACATCGTCGACTGTGACCTCGTAGGTCGTATCGACGGGCCGGGTCGCGATGCCTTCGCCCTCGCGTGTCCAGCGGGTCATGTCGTCGGCCGTCATCACCCCGGTGAGCTTGCCGAGCGTCCCATCGATCGCGGCGCCCCGCTTCACGAGATCCGGGTGCAGTGCACCCGTCATCCGCTCCGCGTCGCCAGCAAACCATCCGTCCCAGTAGTCGCGGACGGTCGCGAGGATCGCGCTCCGGTCGTCCATGCCCGTCACGATCCCCTGACGGGTCGGCCCCGGCAAGACGCGTCGGCGGTTTCCGACCGCAACCGCGCGGCTCAGGGGCGGTCGTGCAGGAACCAGGCGTCGCTGCGGGTCACCGCTAGCGCGAGCTCCCAGCTCGGCGCCTGAAGGCTGCCGCCCACGGCCAGCAGTTGGAGGGCCAACTGCCACGCCTGCTCGCCGAGGGCGGGTTGCCGCGCGACGACGAACTGCAGCATCGTCCCCCAGGACGCCACCAGTTCTGCACCCCACTGCCGCTCCCATTGCCGGATCGCCGCGGCGAGCCCCTCCCGGCCAGGGTGCTTCTCTGTCGCACCGAAGTAGTTGAGCCATGCCGGCGCGAGCCACTGCGTCGACGTCGGCAACAACACAACCTGCGCCTCGCTCAGGAATCCAGGCAGCCACAGCCGCAGGTCCGCGGGCTCGATCTGCGAGTCATGACCTGACCAGCGATAGACCGTCCAGGGATCCACCGCCCGAGCCGCGTAATCGAGCGCGTCGACCTGCTCGGTCTCGGCATCGAGCCACTGTTCGTCAGCCATTGTCAGGACGGGCCACCGGCCGGTCCGCGCCACCGCGGCCCGCGCCGCTCGCCAGGCGGGAAGCAGCTGACTCGATTCGACGCCGGTGACCACCCACGTGTCGCCGAGGCCCTCCTCGACCGGCAGCCCATCCAGAGCGCCACGCCGGAACACAGCGGCGATCTCGTCTGGGTCGTCCATCACCCTGGCCACGCCGAGACGGTACCGCTCCACGGGCCTCAAGCGCCCGGCGACAGCGGTGGCTACAGCGGCATCGCGTACACGATGAAGTCGCGGAAGTCCGCGACCTGGTCGTACAGCCGGCGGGCGGTGTGGTTGTGCTGCTGGGTGTGCCAGTAGAGCCGGCTGCAGCCCTGCTCGCGGGCCCATTCCTCGACGGCCCGGATCAGGGCTCGGGCCACGCCCTTGCCTCGTGCGTTCGGGGCCGTGAACAGGTCTTGGAGATAGCAGACGTCGGGCGAGGTCGTGCTGGCGTGGACGAGGAAGTGGGCGATGCCGACCAGCCGGCCGTCGAGCCGGGCGCCGAGCGCGTGGATCCGCTCGTCCCGCGCAAACTCCTGCCAGGCACGGTCGTAGTTCGCCGCCGGCCAGGTGCGCGCGTAAAAGGCGTTGTAGCCGGAGAACAGCTCTTCCCAGGCAGGACGGTCGTCGGATCGAAGCGGGGTGACGCTGAGCAAGGGTTGTCCTTCATTGCCGATGCCTCGGGCGGCTGGGAGCCGACACGCTACCACCGGCGCGAATGGGCGGTCTTCGTCTGAGAGGTGACACGACAGCGACGCATCGAACTACCGTGGGTGTCGATGACGACCAACCCGATGCTTTCCCGTGCGGCCGGCGGCATCATGCTGTTCGGCATCACTCCGCCTCGGCGGGATGCCGCCCCGGAGCGGGTCGCCGAGATCGCCCGCGCGACCCTTGCCCGCCTGGACGGCCTTGACCTCGACGGGCTTGTTCTCTACGACATCGACGACGAAAGCGACCGCAACCCCGACCAGCGGCCGTTCCCCTACCTGCCGACGATCGATCCCGCGGTGTTCCACGCCGAATACCTCGGCCGGTGGCGCCGTCCGGTTGTGATCTACCGATGCGTCGACAAGTACGCCGATGACGAGCTCCGAACCTGGCTGCGCGCGACCGACCCGGCCGCGATGTCGGGAGTCTTCGTCGGCGCCTCATCCCGCGACAAGCCGGTGCGCACCAGCCTCGCCCGAGCGCACACGCTGCGCCGGGAGATCCGGCCTGATCTCCCGGTCGGCGGCGTGGCGATCACCGAGCGCTACACCGCCGGCGGCGACGAGCACCTGCGAATGCTGGCGAAACAGGGGAACGGCTGCGCCTTCTTCATCTCGCAGGTGGTCTACGACGTCGGCGCGACCAAGAGCCTCGTTTCCGACTACTTCTACGCCTGCCGGGAACGCGGCCTGACGCCACAACCCGTGATCTTCACCTTGTCGGTATGCGGATCGCTCAAGACACTCGCGTTCCTACGCTGGCTCGGCGTCGCTGTGCCGCGCTGGCTGGAGAACGCACTCACCCACGCGCCCGACCCACTCGCGGTCTCGCTGGACCAGTGCCGGGCCAACGCACGCGACCTCGCCGACTTCTGCCGCACCCTCGAGATCCCCTTCGGTTTCAACGTCGAGAGCGTCTCGATCCGCAAAGCGGAGATCGACGCCTCCGTGACGTTGGCGGCCGACATCGGCCGGATGCTGCGGTAGTCCCTCTGCCGCGCGGGGGCCGGTCCGCAGGGGACCGCTGTCACGTCGCGGGAACCTGGCTGAGCCCGACCTGGGCGACCGCGAGGCCGCGTTCGTTGTCCGCGGCGCTGGTGATGCCGGTCAGGTCCTGGGTGGCGATGCGGCGGGCGAAGTAGTCGGCTTGCACCGCCCACCGGAACCGCAGCAGCACGCCCATAGCCCGCTCGGCCTCGGCATGCGGCACCACCCCCTCCGCCAGATAGGCATCGATCAGGGCGTCGGCGCGGGCTGGCCCTCCCGCGTACATCACGGCGGATGCCAGGTCATAGAGCAATGGGCCGACCATGGCGGTGCTCCAGTCGATCACGCCGCAGGTGTCCTGAGCGCGGTTCATCCGGAATGCGTCCGGAGCGGGATCGGTGTGCAGCAGGCCCCACGACAGTGTTCGCGGGTCGAGCTGGTCATAGGCCGTGACCGCGGCGGCGACGGCCGTGCGCACCCATGGGCGAATGCCCAGGTGGTCACTCCGCGGGTCGACCCAATGGAACCGCTCCACATCAGAGACCGACACGCCGAGCAACGTACGGTGCACCCGGGCGAGCGTCGTGCCGATGACCTGCTGGTCGCCCGGATTCGCGTACGACAGTGCCGAGCCGGGAACCCAGGTGAGCAGGGCCAGCGGGATGCCGTCGACATCAGCGACGAGATCTCCGTGGCGGGTCGCCAACGCGGCTCCAGCGGGGATTCCCCCACTCTCCAGGGCTGCCGCGACCGTCAGGCCGGCCACGAACGACCGTCGCGACGCCGGTGCGACCGCCTTGGCAACCCATCGCCGGCCACCGTCGGCGACGAACCACGTCGCGGAGTTCATCCCGCCGTTGTGCACCTCAACCGTGGCCGCTGCCAGTCCCCACAGATCCGCCAGGAGCTCACGGAGCCGCGTATCGCTGATCATGTTTCGAAGTCAATCAGTCAGGGGCGCGACCGGCCACCGACTTAGTAATGGGCATGCTCTAGCCGTGCCAGGAGCGCCATAGGGCCGCGTACGCGCCGCCCGCGTCGACCAGTTCGTCGTGCGTGCCGAGCTCCGTGATGCGGCCGTCCGCGAGGACCGCGACCCGGTCCGCGTCCCGCGCGGTGTTGAGCCGGTGCGCGATCGCGATGACCGTGCGTCCGCCCAGCACCGCCGCGAGGGCCCGCTCCGTGCGGCGCGCCGTGGTCGGGTCGAGCGCCGCTGTCGCCTCGTCGAGGATCAGCGTGTGCGGGTCCGCGAGCACGATCCGGGCCAGCGCGAGCTGTTGCGCGTCGGCGGGACCGAGCTGGTGTGCTGCTCCCTCGCCGAGCGCGGTGTCCAGGCCGTCGGGCAACGTCGCGTACCAGTCGGCGCCGACGGCGACCAGTGCGCGGAGCATGTCGCCGTCGCTGGCGTCGGGCGCGGCGAACGACAGGTTGTCGCGCAGCGTACCGATGAAGACGTGGTGTTCCTGGGTGACCAGGGCGACCAACCCGCGGCGCGCCGCCGGGTCGATCTCCGCGACCGGCACCCCGCCCAACGTGACCTCGCCGTGGTCCGGCGCCTCGGTGCCGGCCAGCAGTCTGGCCAAAGTGGACTTGCCGGCGCCGGACGGCCCGACGATCGCCAGCCGCTCGCCAGGGCGCAGGTCGAGGTCGATGCCGTGCAGCACGTCGTGGCCGTTGGCGTAGGCGAACCGCGCTCCGCGCACCACGATCCGCTCGTCGCCCGGCGCGGGCGCGACGCCGCGTTGCTCGGGCACACCGAAACCGACCCCGAGCACCCGGGCGTACGAGGCGACGCCGCGTTGGGCCTGCTCGATGAACTGCAGCACCCGGTCGAGCGGGTCGATGGCCTGCTGGAGCAGCAGTGCCGCCGCGACCACGTCGCCGATGCTGACCGCGCCGCGCGGCACGAGCACGCCGCCGACGAGCAGCACCACCGAGATCGGCACCGCATAGCTGGCCTCGACCACCGGATAGAACACCGAGCGCAGCGCCAGCGTCGCGCGCCGGGTCTGCCACTGCCGGGCGATCCGGCTCGTGCCGTTGGTGACCCGCTCGCCGGCGAGCCCCAGCGCCTCGACGGTCCGCGCGCCCTCGGCCGTGGTGGTCAGCGCCTCCGTCAGGTCGGCGCTGGCCGCGCCCTCGGCCAGGTAGGCGGGGCTGGCCCGGCGCAGGTACCACCGGGTGACGGCGAGAATGCTGGGCAGCCCGGCCAGCGCGACGAGCCCGAGCAACGGGTGGATGAGGAAGACGGCGCCGACCATCAGGACGACCTGGGACGCCGCGATCAGCAGGATGGGCACCACGTCGCGGACCGTCGTGCCGACCGTGGCCACGTCGACGGAGCTCCGGTTGGTCAGGTCGCCGGTGCCGGCCCGCTCGACGACGGCGGCCGGCAGGTCCAGCGCGCGCCGGACGAACCGCTCCCGGAGCCGGGCGATGGCGCGCTCGCCGAGCCGGTAGCCGACCAGGTACCCGTACCGCAGCAGCACCGCCTGGACCAACGTGCAGGCGGCGATCGCCAGCGCCAGCTTGTCGATCCGGGCCACGGCCGCGCCCGACAGCACGTCGTCGACGATCGCGCCCAGCAACCGGGGCGCGGCCAGCCCGGCAGCCGCCGCGGCCGCCTGCAGCAGCAGGACGATGACGACCGCGGAGCGCTCGCCGGTCAACAGGTCGCGGCTGGACCGCCGGGTGGTCAGCCGGTCGGCGACGGGCAGGCCGGTCATCCCGCCACCTCCGCGTCGACGTCGCTTGCGACCAAGGCCCGGTACGCCGGGTCCGAGGCCAGCAGGTCCGCGTGGCTGCCGGTCGCGGTCACCCGGCCACCGCGCAGGAACGCCACCTCGTCGGCCTGCCCGAGCAGCAGCGGCGAGGTCGCGACCAACACGGTGGTGCGGCCGGCCCGGGCGGCCCGAAGACGTGAGGCGATCCGGGCTTCTGTGTGCGCGTCGACCGCCGACGTGGGGTCGACCAGGATCAGCACCTCCGCGTCGGCCAGCATCGCCCGGGCGAGCCGGACCCGTTGTCGTTGGCCGCCGGAGAGCGTGCGGCCTTGGGTGTCGACGTCGGTGTCGAGCCCGGCGGGCAGCGCGTCGACGACGTCCTCGGCCGCGGCCGCGTGGACGCCGGCGGTGACGTCGGCCGGGGTGCCCCGGTCGAGCGTGCCGCGCAGCGGGCCGGCGAACAGGTACGAGTCGTGGTCACCGATCAGGATCCGCCGGCGCACGTCCGGCAAGGGCACCCCGCGCAGCGGCACGCCGCCCCAGGTGACCTCGCCGGTCGCGTAGCGGGCCAGCCGGTCAGCCAGGGCCGCGCCGGTGCCGGGGTCGTCGGCGGCGACCGCCACCAACCGGCCCGCGGGCACGGTCAGGCCGCTGTCCGGGTCGTGCAGGTCGGCCGGACCGGCGGGGGCAGCGGCGGTGACCGCGCCGTGCTCGTCGGGCGACACCGCCAGCAGCGCGATGATCCGGCGGGCGGCCACCCGGCCCCGGATCACGTCGTGCGCCGAGCTCAGCAGCATCCAGCACGGGATGGCCAGGATCGAGCAGTACCCGTACACGGCGATCATCTCGCCCACGGTGATCTGGCCGGTCGCCGCGAGATGCGCCGCGACCCAGACGACGATCGCGGCGAAGAACGCCGGAACGGCGATCGCCAGCCCTTCGATCCAACTGTTGACGGCGGCCACCCGGTAACCCTCGGCCCGCAGCTTCCGGGACTGGCGGTCGTAGCGCTCGGCGAACAGCCCGCGACCGCCGACGCCGGCGAGCACCCGGAGCCCGGCGACGATATCGGCGGCGCGGGCGGTCAGCGCGCCCTGCCGCCGCCGGTAGTCGGTCTCGACCCGCTCCAGCCGGCGCACCAGCGGCGCGATCACCGCGACCACGCCGGGCACCCCGACGAGCACGAGCACCGCCAGCGTCGGCGCGATGGTCCAGAGCACGACCGCGACGGCCGCGTACGCGACGACCGCTCCGATCCCGGGCCCGCAGAAGGTCAGCACGTGGGAGACGTTCTGGATGTCGCGGCCGCTGACCGTGGCGACCTCGCCCGCGTCGAGCCGGCGGGACAGCGCCGAGCCGGTCCGGGCCAGGTGCCGCAGCACCACCTCGGCGGAGCGGGCCGAGGCGTCCTCGCGGACGAAGGTCATCGTGCGGTGCCGCATGATGCCGAGCCAGGCGAGCATGAGGCCGGACAGGACGATCGCGCCCACCCAGAGCAGCAGCATGCCCCGGTGGCCGGCGCGCAACCCGTCGTCGACGGCCTTGGAGATCAGGTACGGGCGCACCGCCAGGCCGACCATCCAGACGGTGCCGAAGAAGCCACCGCGCAGGACGCGCCACGGCTGGCTGCGGATCAGCCACCAGATGTAGCGGAACGGTCCCCGTATGTCGGGCACCCCGGGCTGGGCATGGGGGATCTGCGGGGGCACGCGTTCAACGTACCGTCGTCCGCTGTTTCGCCCCACGCAGTTTTCTGCCAGGATCATATACATGCATTGAAGTATTTCTTCGTACGACTGGAGGTCCTGGATGAGAAACCGCTGGTGGCGCCTGCTCGGTGCCGTGTGCGTCGCGTTCCTCCTGCTGCCGACCGCACCGGCGCTGGCGGCACCGACGTTCAAGGTGCCGTTCCCCTGCGGGCAGGCCTGGTCGGGGCAGACCCGCACCAACCACAGCCCGGCCAACGCCATCGACTTCAACCGCACCAACGACGACGGCGACCCGGTCGTGGCCAGCGCCGCCGGCACCGTCGACGTGGTCACGAACCTGGGCGACACCAGCTACGGCCGGTACGTCCGGATCAACCACGGCGCCGGCTACACCACCTACTACGCGCACCTGAGCGCGTTCAACGTCTCCGTCGGGCAGTCCGTCGGCTACGGCTCGGTGATCGGCTACGTCGGCACGAGCGGCGGCTCGACGGGCCCGCACCTGCACTACGAGCAGCGCCTCAACGGCTCGGCGGTGCAGGTCCGCTTCAACGGCACCCTGGCGCTGTACTGGGGAACCAAGACCTACACGAGCGACAACGCCTGCTCCGGCGGGGGTACGGGCAGCGGCACCGTGAACACCGCCGGCTCGCCCCTGACGGTGCGCTCGGGCCCGGGCACGTCGTACGCGTCGGTCGGCACGGTCGCGGACGGCGCGCGCGTGACGATCCAGTGCCAGACCAACGGCAGCTCGGTCACCGGCACGTACGGCACGAGCACGATCTGGGACCGGATCGGCTCGGGCCGCTTCATCTCGGACGCGTACGTCTACACGGGCCACGACGGCTTCATACCGGGCGTGCCCCGCTGCTGACGGTTGTCGAAGCGGGCGGCGCTAGGCTCGATCGTCATGGCGCCGCCCGTTCCCGTTCCCGTTTCCGCTTCCGACGAGGACGTGCCGCGGTTCTGGGCCGCTCTCGGGCTGCCCGGTCTCGCCGACGTGCACACGCACTTCCTGCCCGAGCGGATGATGCGCCGGGTGTGGGCCCATTTCGACTCGGCCGGTCCGCTGGTCGGGATGCCGTGGCCGATCCGCTATCGGGGCTCCGACGAGGCACGGGTCTCGGTCCTTCGCCGCATGGGGGTACGGGCGTTCAGCGCGCTCGCGTACGCGCACCGGCCCGGGATGGCTTCCGACCTCAACACGTGGACGCTCGATTTCGCCGCCCGTACGCCCGGGTGCCTGCCGTGCGCGACGTTCTTCCCCGAGCCCGGGGTGCTCTCCTACACGCGGGACGCGCTGGCGCGCGGTGCGCGGTTGTTCAAGCTGCATCTCCAGGTGGCCGCCTTCCACCCGGCCGACCCGTCGCTCGACGAGGTGTGGGGGCTGCTGGCCGAGGCCGACGTGCCGGTGATCGTGCACGCGGGGTCGGGTCCGGTGGCGCACGGGCACACGGGCCCGGGGCCGTTCGGGGAGGTGCTCGCGCGGCATCCGCGACTACGGGCGGTGATCGCCCACCTGGGCGCGCCCGAGTACCTCGACTTCCTGCGGCTCGCGGAGACCTACGAACGGGTGGCGCTGGACACCACGATGATGTTCACGGACTTCTTCGACCGGGCCCAACCGTTCCCGGCCGCTGCGCTGCCGCGACTACGCGACCTGGGCACGGCGGGGAAGGTGCTGCTCGGCTCGGACTTCCCGAACATCCCCTACCCGTACGCCCGGCAACTCGAAGGCCTGTCGCGCCTGAACTTCGGAGACACCTGGCTACGCGCGGTCTGCTGGGAAAACGCGGCTCACCTTTTCGCCCTGGAGCCCTGAGGCCGTGAGCGACAGTTACCGGAGCGACAGCTTTTCACCAACGTGCTGCGGTTTACGTGCGTGGCGGGCATGACCTGCTCGCGACGGCGAAGCTGTTCGGCCAGGCGGGCTGACAGTCAAGCAGCGGCGTCCGCGTCGGGAGCACGCGGCAGGCCCAGCCGGTCGAGGAGGTCGAAGTACGCCTCTTCCGCGAAGACGTACCGTGTCGACGGAGGTCGGAGCCGCGCCGCGAGCCCCGGGCGGCGCCCGGTGCGCAGGAGCTGTCTGATCGGCCGGGCCGGCACGGTGTAACCAGCCTCGGCCGCCCAGTTGACCGCGTGTCGAACCGCCTGGTCGGGTGGGCAGCCGAAGGCGGCGATCGTTTCGCGGGCGCGACGTCGTGCGGTCGTGCGAGCCATTCCGACCATCGCATTGTGGTCGCGCTCGAACGCGTACGCGGTGTCCCGGGCAAGCCAGACGCCCCACTGGTCACCGGATGGCGTGGCCGCTACGACCTGGCCGTAGTCGCTGTCTGCTACGTACGCGGCGATCACCGGGCTCGACGACGCGGCTACGAGCGCCAGCAGAGGATCAGGCCCTTGGCCGAGGACATTTTCCGGTACGTCGTAGACGCGCCATCCGTCACCGCGGGCAGCGCCGTCGTGCGAGCGGACAGCCGCGTCGAGGTCCCGGAGCGTCCCCAATTCCTGCGCACCGCGGACCGCGATGAGCGTTCCCCAGTTGCCCATGCCCGGCCACGGTAGACGACATCCGCTCATGCGGCGCGGATCGGGAGCCGAGCCGAGTCACGGTGTCGTGTGCGCGATTGCGAGCCGGGTTCGGTATTGCTTGGTGATTTCTCCGTTGTAGACGTTGTCGATCAGGTGGGTGATGCACGCGAACAGGTTGCTGCGCGCCTGGGGTGCCATGGCTCGGTGGCCGGAGTAGGTCATGAGCAGGTTCAGGTACTCGTTGGCCGCGCAGGTGTGCTGCCACTCGTACCGGCGGAACGTGACTGGCCCGAAGCGTGCCGATCGCTCGAATTCCGCTGTCTCTTCGGGGCTCTCGTCATCGGCAGTCAGTTGCATGCCGGGCGGTGTCGTGGGATCGAAGCGTTCGTAGCATCGTTGTGCGTCGGCGAAGAAGGCGTTCGTTCCGCCGGCGACGTGGTGGGTCGAGACGATGCCGAGGGCTCCGCCGGGACGCAACAGGTCCGCTGCCTTGATCATGCGCACGTCGGGGTCGAGCCAGTGGAATGCGGTCGCGGAGAGAACGGCGTCGAACGTTTCGTCCGAAGGCTGCCAGTCCTCGAACGCCGATGCGACGACGGTGACGTTCGGGAACTGTGCGAGATTGCGTCGGGCGATGGCTGCCATATCGTGGCTGAGGTCCAGCGCGACGACGGTGCATCCGAGTTGTGCCAGGGGCAGTGTCGCTTGGCCGGTGCCGCACCCGATCTCGAGCACCCGAGCATGCGGGCCGAGACCGGCGAGCGTGGCAAGGTCGGTGAACAGCGGGGGTGGATAGCCGGGACGGCATTGGTCGTAGAGCTCGGCGTCTTGGCCGAACGTGGTACGCAGAATTTCTCGGTTGGTGTCGGTCATGGTGGCTGGTTATCCCTTCAAGTGGGGTTTCAGGGTCGTCGTTAGATAGTCTGCGGCGGTGCCGATCATCAGCCTCGCTACAGCGTCCGATGCGCCATGACGCCGAGCGTGCGCCACGCCGTCCGCGCGGTCATCCTTGAAACCGGGGCCCGAGACGAGCGGCGTGATGCCGACGGTTGAGGAGACGGACGCGTTCGCTGCCCGCTGTCATGAGGGTCAAGTCGACAAGGCCGGGCGCCCGTACATCGACCACCCGCGGACCGTCGCCGCGGCTCTGGTCGGGCACGGCGACGAGGCCGTCATGGCCGGGCTGCTGCACGACGTGGTCGAGGACTGCGGCGTCACGTTGGACGAGCTGCGGGCGATGGGCTACCCGGAGCGGGTCGTGTCAGCTGGCGACTCGGTCTCACATCGGGGCGGCGAGACGTACCTGGACGGGATCCGACGGGCGGCCGCTGACCCCCTGGGCCGGCTCGTGAAGCTGGCCGACAACGCCACGAACGGGGACGAGGCCAGGTTGGCCCTGCTGGACGAGGAGACCGCCGACAGACTGCGCCGGAAGTACGCGCGGGCACGAGAGATCCTGCTCGCCGCGGAGCCGTCATGAACAGCCACGAATCCCGCGAACCGGCTGAACGGGAGCTGGATTTGTGCTGGGAGGCCGGCGAGCCCTAGCCTGCGCACGAGTTGATCACTCCGGTGATCCACACGTACACGCGGAAACGTTCGAGACCTGGTCCCGAACGGGGGCAGAAGGGCACAACCTCTGATGAGGACCGTATCAGTCAAATGGGCGATTCCGGTCGCCGTCGCGGCCGCGCTGCTCGCGGGTTGCGGGAGCAAGGACGGCGGTACGGCGGGGGCGCCGGCGCCGGCTGCCACCTCCGCGTCGCCGACCGCGGTCGCGCTCGCCGACAAGGCGGGCGACGACATCCTGGCGGCGTCCCGGGACGCGATCAAGGAAGCGAAGTCGTTCCGGCTCAAGGGCAGCTTCGCCGAAGACGGCAAGACCATCACGATGGACCTCAAGCTCAACGGCGAGGCGGTGCAGGGCACGCTCTCGATGGGCAAGGGCCAGGGTACGGTCGAGATCCTCGCCGTCGACGGGCAGCAGTTCATCCGTCCGGACAAGAAGTTCTGGGACGTGAACGCGGGTGCCGACGTGGGCGCGACCATCGCGCAGCTGATGGGAAAGAAGTGGGCCAAGCTCTCCACCAAGGACGAGGACCTGGCGGCACTGTTCGCGCCGGTGTCCGCCCTCGACGAACTGCTGAAGCCGGACGGTGGCTCGGTGGTCAAGGGTGAGACCAAGAAGATCGGCGGTGTCGACGCGATCGCGTTGATGGACAGCGCGGTCGCCGAGGAGAAGCTGTGGATCGCGACGACCGGCAAGCCGTACCCGGTGCTGCTGGAAAGCCCGTCCGACGGCACCATGTCGTTCAGCGAGTTCGGCAAGGACCCGGGCATCAAGGCGCCGGCCGCCAGCAGCGTCATCGACTTCGACAAGCTGACCGGCAACTGACAACCGCGCGCCGGCCGCCGGGCAACCAGGCCCGGCGGCCGCGCGTCGGGCTATCGGACGTCAGCCGAGCAGCAGGCGGGCACCCTGACGGACCGCGTCCCAGTCTGTCTTCGGCGAGCGGTCGAGGTTCTTGGCAAGCCACTGCCGCCGGTCTTCGTGTTCCCGCCGCACAGCGACGAGGTCGAGGTCCACGCCAGCTAGCCCACCGCGGTGCTCCAGCTCCTCGACCCGCTGGGTCATGGCGGCCATCAGCTCGCGGTCGAGGGTGTGCACGGCCTCGAGATATGCGGTGGTCGGGACGCTGAGCCGGACCGCAGGGTCGGCGGTGAAGCCGATCTCGTCGTCGTCCTCGTGCCGCCAATCCACGGTGATCTCGTCGCGATCGTCGCCGGTGGTACGCCAGAACCGAAGCTTGGGCGGATTGCGCAGGTAGCCGAAGTCCAGGTAGTGCTCGGCGTGCCAAATCGCGGCGGTGACGACTGGATGGTCGGGCACGTCGTCGGTCGATTGCTCATCTGGCTCTTCCACGAACTCGAGCGGGTCACAGGTCCATTGCGTGCCGTGGGAGGCGATGAACGGCCGCAGATCGCCAGGCACCGGCTCCAGCACCTTGGGCGTCAGGACAAGGACGTCTTCCCAAAGCCGAGCCAGGTAGTAGTCGATGTAGGGATGCGGGTGACCTTGCCTGGCGCGGCGTAGTAGCTCGTGTCCGCTCGCTTCGAGCCAATACCATCCCTCGGTCAGCCCGAACCAGTGGAGCCTCGGCTGCTCACTGCCCCACGGCGACACCTCGTCCAGTGCGTACAGCTCGAACCGGAACCTGATCATTCAGGCAGTGTCCCGTCTCTACAGCGTGTATCGGACCGCCTGGCCAAGTTCCGGCGGACAGACCATCAACCTTCAGCGGTTATTGCGGCAGAGGTTCTCGAGGAACTGCACCCAGACCTTCGCGCCGATCTCTACCGGGGTCTCGACCGTGCGGGTTCGGCCGTCGGCCGTGCGCACCCGTATGCGCAGCGGCAGCGGGTCGCTGCCGGCGATCGTCGGCCGGGTGCAGTCCAGGGTGATCGAGACCGCGACCGTGCGGAAGCCCGGCCGGACGTTGACCTCCTGGGAGGCGTTCTGGAATCCCAGGCCGGCGCGCCGGCCCTCGAAGTCCTCCACGTCGACCGGCAGCGGGCCGAGGTTGACCAGGGTCAGGTTGACCACGATCGAGGCGGTCGACCCGTCGCTGCTGCCGCTCAGCTCGGTCGGGTCCAGCAGTTGCGCGCGCACCGTGACGACGCCCGTCTCCGCCAGGCGCTCCTGCCGCGCTTCCCACCGGTGCACGCCGACCCCGCCGGCTACCGCTCCGACCACCGTGGCCAGGGCCACGGCGCCGACCTGGAGCCGGGCGGTGCGCAGCCGTCGCCATGCGACGCGCAACCGCGCGCCCGGGTCGCGCGCCGGTCGCTCGGGTGCCGGCCGGTCGAGATCGACCATCGGCTCCCGTGGGTAGGCATCGACCATGGCGAGCAGGGTACGCGGCACGCCGCGTCGACCGTGATCCCCGGGTGTCCCGTACGAAGGACGCATGATGGGGGTGAAAGAGCATGCAGCGGGGCAAATGAGGTGCCCATGGGCAAGGAATGGCTGGCCGCCGCTAAGCGTGCGGTGAAGGAGTTCTCCACGGACGGCGGCAGCGACTGGGCGGCCGCGCTGACCTACTACGGCATCCTGTCCATCTTCCCGGGCCTGCTGGTCGTGGTCTCCATCCTCGGGCTGCTCGGCCCCGACACGGTCAAGGCCGTGCAGGACAACCTGACCAGCACATTGCCGGGCGCCATCGCGGACTTCGTCAACAGCGCGATCGACCAGGTCTCCGGCAACTCCTCGCTGGCCAGTGTCGGTGCGGTGATCGGTGCGCTGGTCGCGTTCTGGTCGGCGTCGGGCTACGTGTCCGCGTTCATGCGCGCGGCCAACACGATCTACGACGTGCCCGAGGGGCGGCCGATGTGGAAGAAGCTGTCGACCCGGGTCGCGCTCACCGCCGCCGTCGGGTTGCTGCTCATCGCCTGCTGCCTGATCGTGGTCTTCACCGGCCGGTTCGCGGAGTCGATCGGCGACGCGCTCGGGCTCGGCTCGGCCGCCGTCACCGCCTGGAACATCGCCAAGTGGCCGGTGCTGGTCCTGCTGGTCAGCCTGATGTTCTCGATCCTCTACTTCGCCGCGCCGAACGCCAAGCACGACAGGTTCCGCGTGCTCACGCCCGGCGGCCTGGTGGCGGTGCTGCTGTGGATCGTCCTGTCCGGACTCTTCGGGCTCTACCTGACGTTCTTCAACTCGTACAACAAGACGTACGGCGCCGTCGCCGGCATCATCGTGTTCCTGGTGTGGCTCCAGCTCTCGAACATGGCGATCCTGCTGGGCGCGGAGTACGACGCGGAGCTCGAGCGGGACGAGCCTAGACGAGTAAGTCCTAACTACCCCTAAGTCGTGGGTACGGCGAAGGGTGTCGATGATCCGTTTGTGACGACAGACATCAACACCCTTCTGA
>NZ_FZPH01000001.1 GCF_900188485.1 Asanoa hainanensis | reverse complement strand
ACGCACCGCGAAACGCACCCTGATCCGGCTCGCGAAACTACGCTGGCGCGTCGAACACGACTACCGCGAAGTCAAAACCGGACTCGGCCTGGACCACTACGAAGGCCGTGTATGGCAAGGCTGGCACCACCACACCACCCTCGTCTCCGCCGCTCACGCGTTCCTGACCCTGCAACGCCTGAACCCAAAAACCCGTGCGCCGGAATGACTCTCTACGCCGTACTCCGACGCCTGCAACACCTGCTCGCCCGCCTCATCGGCACCTGCCCCACCTGCCAAACCCACTTCCCGCAACGCCGCCACCGTCCAGGACGCGGACCATGACAAAGCCCTACTAGCCTGGCCGAGTGGATCTTCTTGTAGTGGGCGGCAGCGGCCTGCTCGGGCTGGAGGTCACGCGGCAGGCCCGCCGGGCGGGCCAGCGGGTCGCGACGACCTTCCACACCAGACGGCCGGACGGCGACGCGCACCACCTGGACATCCGCGACCGTGCCGCGGTCATCGCATTGGTCCGCGCCGTCGAGCCCGCTGTGGTGGTGAACGCCGCCTATCTCCAGGCGGACTGGGCGACGACGGCTGACGGGGGCACGCACGTGGCGCTCGCGGCCGCCGCGACCGGTGCCCGGCTCGTACACGTCTCCAGCGACGCGGTGTTCTCGGGTGCGGCGGGCCGCTACGACGAGACGGCGGTGCCGGATCCCATCACGCCGTACGGTGCCGCCAAGGCCGCCGCCGAGACAGCGGTCAAGGCCATCACACCGGCGGCGGTCATCGCCCGCACGTCGCTGATCATCGGCCGCGGCGACTCGCAGCACGAGCGCCAGGTGCACGCGCTGGCGGGCGGCGCACCCGGAGCGCTCTTCACGGACGACCTGCGCTGCCCGGTGGACGTGGGTGACCTCGCGGCGGCGCTGCTGGAACTGGCTTCGTCGCCGCACGCGGGCGTCCACCACGTCGCCGGCGCCGGAGCGGTCAGCCGCCACGAGCTCGGCGTGCTCATCGCCCGCCGGGACGGCCTGGACGAGTCGGCCCTTCCACGTGCCCTGCGCGCCGGCAGCGGCCTCCCCGGACCGGCCGACGTGCGGCTGGACAACACCAAAACCCAGGCGCTGCTGACCACCCGGCTGCGCGGTGCCCGCGAGTTTCTCGCGTCACCGCTGCCAGTCGAGTAGGTCGGCCAGGAGCGGCTCCAGCGCGGCGGCGCGGGCCCGTTGCCATGCGCGGTGGGTGGGCAGGCCCGGGTGTGGTGGGAGGGTCGAGTTTCGGCGCCACATGCCGGCCTGGGCGATGACGAAGCGGGCCGCCTCCGGAGGCTCGTCGGCGAGCAGCCTCAGGGCCTCGCGGCGGGCGGTCGCCGGCCCGTCAAGGTGGCCCGCCGCGACCACGTCGGCGGCCAGCAGTGCCGCGTCGAGCCACGGCGCCCCGGCGCTGACCGCGCTGCTGACCGCCTTCGCGAAGACCGTGTCGCCGTTCGCGAGGGTCAGGATCGCGGCCGGGCCGGGCGACATGCCGCCGTGCACGTCCCTGGCGGCGACGACCTCGCCACCGCACACGGCCGCCCGGAGGTCAGCCGGCGCCTTGTGCCACGGTGGTCGGTTGGTGAAGGACATCCCGCGACACGGTACGGCGTCGGCGCGCGCCGACGATCCGGCACACCACGTAGATCAGGAACGAGATCGTCGTGACGTACGGGCTGATCGGGATCGTGCTGCCCAACGAGAGCAGGATCCCGCCGACGACCGAGCCCACCCCGAACACCACGCTGAGCACCGTGACCACCACCGGGGACGCGGTGACCCGCATCGCCGCGGCGGCCGGGGTGCACACGACGCTGAGGACCAGCAGCGCGCCGACGATCTGCACCGACATCGCGACCGTCAGGCCCAGCAACACCATGAAGACCGTCGAGAGGGCCGCCACGGGTACGCCGCGCGCCGCCGCCTGCTCCGGATCGGCGCTCGCGAAGGAGAGCGGCCGCCACACCACCACCAGACCGACCAGCACCACCGCCGAGGTGGCCAGGAGCCAGGACAGCTGCGGCGTGTCGACCGCGACGATCTGGCCCGTCAGCAAGCCGAACTTGTTCGCCGACCGTCCCTTGTAGAGTGCCAAGAACAGCACGCCCAGGCCGAGTCCGAACGGCATCAGCACGCCGATGACCGAGTTGCGGTCGCGGGCCCGGCTGCCGAGCAGTCCGATGAGGACGGCCGCCAGGATGGAGCCGGTCAGCGAGCCGAGCACGACGTTGGCGCCGAACAGCAGTGCGCCGGACGCGCCCGCGAACGACAGCTCGCTGATGCTGTGCACCGCGAACGGCATGTCGCGCATCATCACGAACACGCTGATCAGGCCGCCGACCAGGCCCAGCACCGCGCCGGCGGCGATCGAGTTGTGCACGAGCGCCAGCAGTTGCCCGTAGTCGGCGAAGGTGAAGAGCTCACTCATGGTGCGCCTGCGGGATGCCGGCGACCAGGATCCGGTCGTTGACTGTGACGACCTCGACCGGGACCCCATACAACTGCGACAGGACCGCAGAGGTGAACACCTCCGGCACGGTGCCGATCCGGAACCGGCCGCCGGCAAGGTAGAGCACGCGATCCACGTAGGGCAGCACGGGGTTGATCTCGTGAGTCACGAACAGCACCGCCGTGCCGGCCTCCCGGCGGCGGCGGTCGACCAGGGCGGTGACGGTGCGCTGGCTGCGCAGGTCGAGGGAGAGCAGCGGCTCGTCGCAGAGCAGCAGCCGCGGGCCGGCGACGAGCGCCTGCGCGACGCGTACCCGCTGCTGTTCTCCTCCCGAGAGCACCCCGATCGGGTGGTCCGCGAGCTCGGCGGCGTCGACCGCTTCGAGTGCGGCCCGGATCCGGGCGGTCCGCCCGGCGGACCGGCCAAGGCCCCAACGGTGTCCGTCAAGACCTTGGCCGACCACGTCGCGGGCCCGCAGCGGCGTCAGGAGGTTGACCCGCCGCTGCTGTGGCACGTATCCGATGCCGTCGGTCACCGTGACCGTCCCGGCGGTAAGGCGTTGCAGGCCGAGGATCGCGCGTACGAGGCTGGTCTTGCCGGAGCCGTTGGCGCCGAGGACCGCGACGAACTCGCCGGGCTCGACCCGCAGCGAGAGCCCGGACCACAACTGCCGCGACCCGTACGCGAGCCCGGCGTCGACGAGCTCCAGCATCAGCTCAGCGCGGTCTCGATGGCGGACAGGTTGCCGCTCATCCAGGTCAGGTAGTCCTTGCCGGCCGGCAGCGTCTCGGTCACCGGCACGACGTCGACCTGGTGGTCCTTCGCGGCGGTGAGCACCTTCTCGGTCTCGGGCCCGGCGGTCTGCTCGTTGTAGGCGAGCAACTGGACCTGCTTGCCCGTGAACAGGTCGAGGGTCTGCTGGAGTACGGCGGCCGGCACGTCAGTGCCTTCCTCGATCGCCTCGCTGAACTCCTCGGGCGTCTTGTTGGCCAGCCCGCACGCCTCGAGCAGGTAGAGCGGCACGGGCTCGGTGATCGCCACGCCGGCACCGCCGTGCGCGGACTTGATCGTGGCCGACCGCTGCTCCATCGCGTCGAGCTTCTGCTTGAACGCGGTCGCGTTGTCGCTGAACGTCGCGGCGTTGCCGGGGTCGGCCTTCGACAGCGCGCCGACGAGCTGGTCGGCGAGCTTGGTCATGCTGGGGAAGTCGTACCAGACGTGCTCGTTGAGCTCTTCCCCGCCTTCCGCGGTCTTGCCGGAGATCTGGACGGCGTTGAGCACGGTCGCGTCGCTGCCGGCCGACTCGAGCATCGTGTCGACGAAGTCGTCGTAGCCGCCGCCGTTCTCGATGACCACGTCGGCCTTGGAGAGGTCGAGCTGGGTGCGGGTGTTCGCCTCGTACGAGTGCGGGTCCGCCGCCGGGTCGGTGATGATCGAGGTGATCGTGGCCTTGTCGCCGGCGATCTGCTTGGCGATGTCGCCGTAGACGTTGGTGGAGGCGACCACGGACACGCCGCTCGGGGTCGCGGCGGCGGCGGCCTCGTCGCCGGACGAGGAACCGCACCCGGTCGCGAGCACCGCGACGGAGACGAGGGCGGCACCGAACAGAGCCGCGCGTTCATGACGCATTGCGGGCGCCACCTTCCGAATTGAAAACGAGTTTCATTACGAAAGGACGCTAGGCGACGGCCGGCGGGCGACACAAGGGGTCGTCGAGTGACTTACGTCTATATATTGTGGTATCGCCATATCGTCATATGCGCAGCACTACCGGGCGGCGCTGATACACATGCTGACCGCGGCGACGACGAGCACGGCGTCGACGAGCACCTCGAAGCGCCGCGGGCTGACGTCCCGCACGATCCGCCGCGCGACGAACGATCCGGCGATGAGCGCGGCCCCGATGACGGCGCCGCGGAGGAGGACGTCCGTGCCGAGCGCCCCGGCGCTCACGAACGTGGCCAGCTTGCTGGCGAACAGCAGCAGGGCGCTGGCGGCCTCGGAGCCGAGAAACGCGCCGCCGCTCAACCCGTAGGCGCTGAAGACCGGCACGCTGAGCGGGCCGGTGGACAGCACCAGCCCGGTGAGGAAGCCGACCACCGCACCGGCGGCCGCCAGGTGCCGGAGCCGCAGACGGCCCAACGCGGCGAAGCGCCGCAGCGGCACCATCGCGAGGAAGAACACTGCCAGGCACCCGTCGACCAGCCGGGGCGGGACGGCCAGCAGGGTGTGCGCACCGAGCGCGGCGGCGGGCACACCGGGCAGCGCGTACGCGAGGACGGGCGCCCACTCGATGCGGCGCCACCACGCGACGACGCGGCCGACGTTGCCCATGACGGCGGCGACGGCCATGACCGGCACGGCGACCCGCAACGGCCGTCGCACGAGAGGCGGTGCGGGCGGCGGCCCTATCGTCATCGGCATGGCGATCGTCTTCGGCTTGGTGGTCAATTTCGGCTCCGACGAAGCTGCCGCGCATGCCGCCTGCGACGTGGTCCGCGGCGCCGCCGCGATCCCGGTCGGGCACCGCCAGATCCGCCTCCACGAACCATTGCTCGGCCAGGTCACCGGAGCCGGCGGCGTGCCGTACCTGGAGCTGAGCGCGGTGCCGGTCGGCGTGGGCTGGGGGGTCGCGCTGGATCGCGGGCACGAACGGCTGGTGCTGACGGCCGCGGAGCTGACCACCGTCGGTCGCGCGCTCTACGACCTCGTGGCCGAGCTCTCCGGATACCAGGCGGCCAAGGTCGGCTTGGAACCGGAGTGGCAGGTCGATCTGGCCGAGCTACGGCAGGACTGGACCGCCGAGCTCGCCGAGGGCCACCGCGTCCTGGCGGGCCTGGTGCTGGGCGAGACGGTGCTCGCCGACCTGCGCGGCCCGAGCTTCGTGCCGTTCGCCGCCGGCTTCGTCTGGATTCCCTACGACGGCGAGCGGCCGACGTCGCTGACGTCCGACTGAACGACGGGAGCGACGCAACTCACGCGACACGCCGGCACAGCATCTGGTGTTGGTGTTTCGCGGCGGCACCCATATATGGTCTTGGCCGCAGCTGGTTCGGCCGTCCTCACCGGATGGCCGAGGCAACAGGGAACCCGGTGTGAATCCGGGACTGCCCCGCAGCGGTGAGTGGGAACGACCGCCGTCAACGAAGCACTGGGCCTCGGCCTGGGAAGCGACGGCCAGTAGGAACGCGCACGACGCCCACGAGTCCGAAGACCTGCCAGTGCGCCGCATGCCGTCCGGTGTGCGGCGGTCGAAGGCCGCGTGGGACGGCCGACGCCAGCACCGAACCGCGCATCGGCGCGGGTCGGTGGCGTCCTCCTGCGCGTCCGCATGGTCGTGAGGAGGGGGACATGACGGTCACCACGGAGACGCCCGCCGTGCCGGAGCAGCGGCGCCACGCGATGCGGGTGCGCAAGCGCGACGGCGCTCTGGAGCCGGTCGACGTCAACAAGATCGTCCGGGCGGTCGAGCTGTGGGTCGGTGACCTCGACGAGGTCGACCCGCTGCGGGTCGCGACCAAGACGATCAGCGGGTTGTACGACGGTGCCACCACGGCCGAGCTCGACAAGCTCTCGATCCAGACCGCCGCCGAGCTCATCGGTGAGGAGCCGCAGTACTCGCGGCTGGCCGCCCGCCTGCTCGCGGCTTACGTCGACAAGGAGGTCCGCGGCCAGGGCGTCGCGAGCTTCAGCCAGTCGATCCGGTACGCGTACGACCAGGGCCTGATCGGCGACGAGACCGCGGCTTTCGTGGCGCGCAACGCCCGCAAGCTCGACGACGCCGTCGACGTCGACGGTGACCGGCGCTTCGAGTACTTCGGCCTGCGCACCGTGGCCGACCGCTACCTGCTGCGCCACCCGCAGACCCGCCTTGTGGTCGAGACGCCGCAGTACTGGCTCCTGCGGGTCGCATGTGGACTATCGACCAACCCGGCCGAGGCGATCGCCTTCTACCGGCTCATGTCGTCGCTGGCCTATCTGCCGAGCTCGCCCACCCTGTTCAACTCCGGCACCCGGCACACCCAGATGTCGTCGTGCTTCCTGGTCGACTCGCCGCGCGACGAGCTCGACTCGATCTACGAGCGCTACCACCAGGTCGCGAAGCTGTCGAAGTTCTCGGGCGGCATCGGCATCTCGTGGTCGCGGATCCGGGGCCGGGGCGCGCTGATCCGGGGCACCAACGGCAGGTCCAACGGCATCGTGCCGTTCCTCAAGACGCTCGACGCGGGCGTGGCCGCGGTCAACCAGGGCGGCCGGCGCAAGGGCGCGGCCTGTGTCTACCTGGAGCCGTGGCACCCGGACGTCGAGGAGTTCCTGGAGCTGCGCGACAACACCGGCGAGGACTCCCGGCGCACGCACAACCTCAACCTGGCCAACTGGATCCCGGACGAGTTCATGCGCCGCGTCGAGGCCGACGAGGACTGGTCGCTGGTCGACCCGTCCGACGCGCCGGAGCTGCCCGACCTGTTCGGGGAGGCGTTCGACGACGCGTACCGCGCCGCCGAGAAGAAGGCGGTCAAGACCGTCAAGGCGCGTGACCTGTACGGGCGGATGATGCGCACGCTCGCCCAGACCGGCAACGGGTGGATGACGTTCAAGGACCCGTCGAACCGGCTGTCGAACCAGACCGGCGCGCCGGGCAACGCGATCCACCTGTCCAACCTGTGCACCGAGATCCTCGAGGTCAACTCCGACGACGAGACGGCGGTGTGCAACCTGGGCTCGATCAACCTGGGCGCCCACCTGACAGCAGAGGGCGTCGACTGGGACAAGCTGCGCGCGACCGTGCGTACCGCCGTCGTCTTCCTCGACCGGGTCATCGACATCAACTACTACCCGTCGGAGCAGGCGGCCGCGTCGAACCCGCGCTGGCGGCCGGTCGGGCTCGGTCTCATGGGGCTGCAGGACGCGTTCTTCTCGCTCCGGCTGCCGTTCGACTCCGACGCCGCCCGCGAGCTGTCGACGCGCGTACAGGAGGAGATTCTCCTGACCGCCCTGGAGACGTCGGCCGGCATGGCCGAGGAGTTCGGCGCGCACCCGGCCTTCGCCGAGACCCGGGCCGCGCGCGGCGACCTGCACCCGGACCTGTGGGGCGCGACGCCCACGCAGACCGCGCGCTGGGACGCCCTGCGCGGCCGGATCGCCGCGACCGGGCTGCGCAACTCGCTGCTCGTCGCGATCGCGCCGACGGCCACCATCGCGTCGATCGCCGGCTGCTACGAGTGCATCGAGCCGCAGGTGTCCAACCTGTTCAAGCGCGAGACCATGTCAGGCGAGTTCCTCCAGATCAACACCTATCTGGTACGGGAGCTCAAGGCGCTCGGCCGGTGGACGCCGGAGGTGCGCGACCAGATCAAGCGGTCCGAGGGCTCCGTGCAGGGCATCGAGAGTCTGCCGGCCGACGTGCGCGAGCTGTTCCGCACCGCGTGGGAGCTGCCGCAGCGGGCGCTGATCGACCTGGCCGCGGCGCGGGCGCCGTACATCGACCAGTCGCAGTCGTTGAACCTGTTCCTGAGCGTGCCGACGATCGGCAAGCTCTCCTCGATGTACCTCTACGCCTGGAAGTCCGGGCTGAAGACCACGTACTACCTGCGGTCGCGTCCCGCGACCCGGATCCAGCAGGCGACGGTGTCGATCGTCCCAGTGGCTGACGCCGAGGCTCTCGCCTGCTCCCTCGAAAACCCCGAAAGCTGCGAGGCCTGCCAGTGACCCTGCTCAACCCCGGACTCGACCTGACCCTGAGGCCGATGCGCTACCCGGCGTTCTTCGACCGCTTCAAGGACGCCATCAAGAACACCTGGACGGTCGAGGAGGTGGACCTGCACACCGACCTCGCCGACCTGGCCAAGCTCTCGCCCGCCGAGCAGCACCTGGTCTCGCGCCTGGTGGCGTTCTTCGCGACGGGCGACACCATCGTGGCGAACAACCTGGTCCTCAACCTCTACCAGCACGTGAACTCGCCCGAGGGTCGGCTCTACCTGTCGCGGCAGCTCTTCGAGGAGGCCGTGCACGTCCAGTTCTATCTCAACCTGCTCGACACGTACGTGCCGGACGAGCAGCAGCGCTTCGAGGCGTTCGCGGCCGTGGAGAACATCCCGTCCATCCGGCGCAAGGCCGAGTTCTGCTTCAAGTGGATCGACTCGATCTTCGAGCTGCGCGAGCTGAAGACCCGCGACGACCGCCGGGCCTTCCTGCTCAACCTGATCTGCTTCGCCGCCTGCATCGAGGGCCTGTTCTTCTACGGCGCCTTCGCGTACGTGTACTTCCTGCGCTCCCGCGGCGTCCTGCACGGCCTGGCCAGCGGCACCAACTGGGTGTTCCGTGACGAGTCGATGCACATGGCGTTCGCGTTCGACGTGGTCGACACGGTGCGGCGCGAGGAGCCGGACCTCTTCGACGCCGACCTGGAGAAGCAGGTCACGGCGATGATGGAGGAAGCGGTGGAGTGCGAGGTGCAGTTCGCCGAGGACCTGCTGGAGCAGGGCGTCAGCGGCCTGTCCCTGGCCGACATGCGCTCCTATCTCCAGCACGTGGCCGATCGCCGGCTGGCGGTGCTCGGCATCGCGGCGCGCTACGGCAGCAAGAACCCGTTCGCCTTCATGGAGCTGCAGGACGTGCAGGAACTGTCCAACTTCTTCGAGCGCCGGGTGTCCGCGTACCAGGTCGGGGTGACGGGCACGGTCGCCTTCGACGACGACTTCTAGACAGGGGTGCACGGCTCGGCGGTCGCCTGCCTAGCCGTGCGTCGATGTGAGCGCGGTCACGCGCACGGCCGCCAGACTCGAATCTCGGCTGTATTCTGGCCCGTTATGAGCCAGATCCTCACCGGCCCGGTCACCGACGAGCCCCAGGACTCAGACGAGGTGCGGCATGGGATCAGTGACCGGCTGATCGGGTGGATCCTCACGGTCGGTGGGCTGGTCGGCGCCCTGGCCGCGTTCGTGCTCACGGTCGAGAAGATCGCGTTGCTCAAGGACCCGGCGTACGTGCCGAGCTGCTCGATCAACCCGATCCTGTCCTGCGGCTCGATCATGACCACCGACCAGGCCGAGGTCTTCGGCTTCCCGAACCCGCTGATCGGCCTGCTCGCGTTCCCGGTCGTCGCGGCCATCGGCGTCGCCGTGCTCTCCGGTGCCCGGCTGCCGCGCTGGTGGTGGCTCTCGCTGCAGGCCGGCACGCTGTTCGGCATCGGCTTCGTGCACTGGCTGTTCTTCCAGAGCCTCTACCGCATCGGCGCGCTGTGCCCGTACTGCATGGTGGTCTGGGTCGTCATGATCCTGCTGTTCACCTTCGTCACGCTGCACAACCTCGACCGGGGCCACCTGCCCGCACCGCGCCGGCTCACCGACACCCTGCTGCTCGCGCGCGGCGCCATCCCCACGCTGTGGCTGTTCGTCCTCGCGGCCCTGATCGGTCAGCGGTTCTGGTTCTACTGGAGCACCCTGCTCTGACCCCGCGTCACTCCCAGGGGAGCTGGCGCAGGGCCAGGTCGGCCATGGACCGCAGCTCCGCCCGGCTCGCGCCGGAGGCGGCCTGCACCGCGAAACCCTGCGAGAGCGCGATGACGTAGCGCGCGGCGTCCCCTGGGTCGACGTCCGGGGGAAGCTCACCCGCCTCGGCGAACCGCTCGGTGAGCTTGACGACGGCGACCTGGCGGCGGGCGCGGAGATCGGCACCCGGCTCGATCGCCGCATCACCCGCGGCCAGCGCCCCCTGGACCAGGAGGCAGCCGGCCGGATACTCGGGGCGGGTCGTGGCGTCGGCGGCCCCGTACAGCCAGAGCCGGGCCACCTCGCGCGGGGAGTCCGCGGCCAGTGCCGCCGCGCCGTACCCGTACACGTTGTCGCTGTAGCGGTCGACGACCTGCTTGAAAAGCCCTTCCTTCGAGCCGAACGCGCCGTAGATGCTCCCGGCCCGCAGCTTGGTCGCGGCCGACAGGTCGGCCATCGTGGTGCCCTCGTAGCCCTTGGCCCAGAACACGCGCAGCGCCGCTTCCAGCACCTCGTCGACGTCGAACCCGCGGGGCCTGCCCATCGCCATCGTGACCCTCCACACTTTTTGAATCTCTGTTCAAGATATCACTTGTCCGCTCTCGACCTGGCGTGACATCTTGAACAAGCATTCATAAACGAGGGAGTACGAGCAATGGCCCAGAGTTTGGCCGGCAAGGTCGCGATCGTCACCGGCGGCGCCCGCGGCATCGGCGAAGGGATCGCGCGGCAGCTCGCGGCGGCGGGCGCGATGGTCGCGATCACCTACAACGCCTCCGCGGAGCGCGCGGAGCTCCTGGTCGGGGCGATCCACGAAGCGGGTGGCTCCGCCCTGGCCCTGAAGGTCGACGCCGCGGACCGTGGTGCGGTGCGGGCCGGCATCGCGGAGGTGGTGCGGCGCCTCGGCCGCCTCGACATCCTCGTCAACAACGCCGGTGTCACCCACGTCAGTCCCGTGGACACGATCACCGACGCCGACTACGACCATGCGCTGGCCGTCAACGTGGACGCGGTCTTCTTCGCCTGCCAGGAGGCCCTGCGGCACCTGGGCGCCGGCGGACGCATCATCACGATCGGCAGCGTCAACGCCGATCGGATCCACTTCGGCGGCGGCAGCGTCTACGCCCTGACCAACGCGGCCGTGGCCGGGCTGACCCGGGCGCTCGCCCGGGAGGTCAGCGCCCAGGGGATCACCGTCAACACGGTGCAGCCCGGCCCGACCGACACCGACATGAACCCGGCCGACGGGCCGTTCGCCGAGCTCACCCGACCGCACATCGCGGTGGGCCGCTACGGCACCACGGCGGAGATCGGCAGCCTCGTCGCCTACCTCGCCGGCCCGGAGGCCGCCTACGTCTCGGGTGCCACGATCAACATCGATGGTGGGTACGCCGCGTGATCGAGCCAACTTGACGTTTTCCTGATGCCGCGATCCACTACCGTGCCGGCAGGATGAGCCCCGGTATCGCGATCTCGGCGGTTGAACGGGTGGGCACGGAATCGGCGACCGCCGACATGGGCCACTTCGGGCGCAAGGCGATCGCCCGCGGCTGGCTGGGGCTGGTGCTGCCGGCGTGCGTGCTCAGCTACCTCGGCCAGGGAGAGCTGATCCTCTCGGACGAGAGCGCGATCAGCAGCCCGTTCTTCCTGCTGACCCCTGACTGGGCCCGGCTGCCGATGGTCGTCCTGGCGACCGCGGCGACGGTCATCGCGTCGCAGGCGGTGATCACCGGCGCCTTCTCGGTCGCGTCGCAGGCGGCGCAGCTCGGCTACCTGCCGCGGTTGCGGATCGCGCACACCTCGGCGTCGACGATCGGCCAGATCTACGTGCCGTTCATCAACTGGCTGCTGATGGTCTCGGTGCTGACGCTCGTCTTCGCGTTCCACAGCTCGGCCGCCCTCGCGTACGCGTTCGGCATGGCCGTCGTCGGCACCATCACGATCACCACGCTGCTCTTCTTCTACCTGGCGCGGGTCCGGTTCCGCACTCCGTTGTGGTTGGTGTTGACCGGCGCCGGTGTCCTGCTGGCCGTCGACCTGTTGTTCTTCGCCGCCAACCTCACCAAGCTGCTGCACGGCGCCTGGCTGCCGTTGCTGATCGGGCTGACCGCGTTCGCGGTGATGACGACCTGGTCGCGCGGGCGCGAGGTGGTCACCCGCGAGCGCGCCCGGGCGGAGGGTCCGCTGCGCGAGTTCGTCACGGACCTGCACGACAGGCGGGCCGCCTTCACCCGTGTGCCGGGCACGGCCGTGTTCCTCAACCGCGGCAAGGAGACGGCGCCGCTGGCGCTGCGGGCCAACGTCGAGCACAACCACGTCCTGCACGAGCAGGTGGTGATCCTGTCGCTCGAGACCGACACCGTGCCGTACGTGCCGGACAGCGAACGGATCGTCGTCGACGACCTCGGTTTCGCGCAGGACGGGGTCATCCACGTCGTGGCCCGGTACGGCTACATCGAGACCCCGAACGTGCCGGCGACGCTCGCCCTGCTCGAACCGGAGAGCACCGAGGGACGCGTGTCGCTCGACGGCGCCTCGTACTTCCTGTCGAAGATCGAGCTGACCCGCGGCGACGCGCCGACCATGGCACCCTGGCGCAAGCGGCTGTTCATCGCCACCTCGTACGTGACGGCGGACGCGGCTGAGTACTTCGGCCTGCCCCGCGACCGCACGGTCATCATGGGCTCGCGGATCGCCGTCTGACGGGGCCTGTCCGCGATAGCGTTTCTCGGAAGCCGCTGTCGTGTCGTGGGAGGCTCAGGTGCCGGTGCCACGCTCGTTCCGCAAGGTCGGTAGGACGGTCAACCCGTTCATCGCGCCTCTCGCGCGGCGCGTGCCGCCGCTGGCGGTCGTCCACCACGTCGGTCGCCGGTCCGGACGGTCGTACCAGACGCCGGTCATGGCGTTCCCGACCTCCGAGGGCTGGGTGGTCGCGCTCTTCTACGGCGACGACGTGCAGTGGCTGCGGAACGCGCGCGGGGTCGGGGGCGTCGTGCTGACCCGCTCGGGACGGCGACATGAGGTGACCGAGGTTCGTCTGCTCGACGCGGCGACCGGGACTCCGCTGCTCCCGTTGTGGGCGCGCGGGGTCGTGCGGCCGCTGCGGGTCCGCGCCTACGCGTTGCTCGTGGCCGCGGGTTGGAAGAGTCCCACCAGCACGCCGTAGCGCGGGTGGTCGGCGCCCGCGTCCTGGGTCTCGTGGGCGATCTCGTTGAGCGTGGCGGTGATCCGGGCCGCCTGGTCGGGGCTGAGCCGCAGGTAGCGGAGCACCAGCAGCGGCTCCTCGCGCGCGGCCGCGAGCTCGTCCGCGATGGCCCGGAAGGCGGTCGGCAGGTGCTCGGCATAGTGCTCGCTGGGCAGGTGGACCGCCTGCGCCACCCGCTCGTAGTACTGCTCGACGCCCCCGCGTACGCGCTGGGTTCCGGCCGGTCGGACCAGGTCCGCCTCCAGCAGCACCTTGAGGTGGTGGGCGATGTTTCCCTTGCGGGTCGCGAAGGCCGCCGCGAGCTGGCTGGTGGTGGCGGGCTTCTCGCCGAGGGCAAAGAGCAGCCGGTGCCGCATCGGGTGCGAGAGCGCCTTGAAGTGCCGGGTCTCGATCGGCTGCACGTCCATGCGGCTAGCGAACCAGGGTCTTGACAAAGCGTCAAGAACTCTTGACTCTTTCTGGGTATGGAGATCGTCTCGCGCATCGCGGAGCTGATGTCGGAGCACTACGTCTTCCCGGACGTGGCGGCCGAGGTGGTCGGCGTGCTGGCGGCCGGCAGTTATCCGCCCGATGACCTCGCCGCCGCTGTCACGCGTGACCTCCAGTCGGTCAACGGCGACAAGCACCTGCGGCTGATCCACCACGACGACCCGTTGCCGGCCGGGCACGGCGACGACGAGACCGACATCGCGACGATGGCCGCATGGGCCGACCGCACGGGCGGCGGCGTCGCCTCGGTCCAGCGCCTCGACGGCGGCATCGCCCACCTCGACCTGCACCCGGTGCTCTTCCCGACGGTCGTCTCCGGCGACACGATCGCGGCCGCGATGACGCTGGTCGCGAGCGCCGACGCCCTGGTCCTGGACCTGCGCCGCTGCCTCGGCGGCGAGCCGGGGATGGTCGCGTTCGTCTGCGGCTACCTGTTCGGCGCCGAGCCGGTCGAGCTGAGCGGCCTGTTCGAACGCACCACGGGGCGGGTGGCACAGTCGTGGACCCCGCCGTACGTGCCGGGTCGGCGTTTCGGCCCCGACAAGCCGGTGGCGGTGCTGATCAGCGACACCACGTTCTCGGGCGGCGAGCAACTCGCCTACGACCTGCAACAGACGGGCCGGGCCACCGTGGTCGGTCAACGCAGCCGCGGCGGCGCCCACCCCCGACGCGCCTTCCGAATCGACGACCACCTGGAGCTGACGGTGCCGGTGGCCCGCTCGGTCTCGCCGATAACGGGCGGCAACTGGGAGGGCACGGGAGTGGTCCCCGACGTGGAAACCGCACCCGACGAAACCCTGCCCGCGGCCCTGACCCTGCTCCGCGACCGCTGATCACCGGCCGGGGCGTGGTCGCAGCCAGGGGGAGAGTCGGGCGGCGGTGACCCAGGCGACCACGACGGCGACGATCACCACCGAGATGAGGTTGATCGCGTCGGCCTGCAGGAAGAGCAACGTCAGGAGCACGGCGGTGAGGGGCAGCCCGCCGAGCATGACCACGGTCATCGCGCCGATGCCCATGCCGACGGCGGCGGTCAACGGCAGCCCGGGCAGGTGCGACAGGGCGACACCGGCGGCGGCTCCGATGAACATGCCGGGGAAGGTCGGGCCGCCGCGAAAGCTGCTCAGGGACAAGCTGTAGGCCAGGCTCTTGCACGCGACGAGCAGCAGCAGGTCGCCGACCGACCAGGTGCCGGCCTGCCGGATGAGCGGAGCGAGGGCGTCCTGGCCGGAGAACAGCACCTGCTCCGGACCCTTGTCGCTGACCGCCGCGAACAGGGCCGCGAGGCCGCCGACGACCAGCCCCGCCAGGGGCGTGGCGAGCAGGACGCGCCGCGACACGTACGGCTGGAGCTGAAAGGCGAGGCGACGGATCGCGGTGCCGAGCATCCCGGCGGCCAGCCCGATCGCGACGGCCCAACCGAACTGACCCACCGTCGGCGCGCCCAACGTGGGGATGTTCGGCACCGCCAGCGAGAACGTGCCGAACCCGGTGACGTGGTCGAGCCCGACGAAGATGAGCGCGCCGATGCCCGCGGCCAGCAGCCCGGGAGCCAAAACGACGCTGGCCATGCCCGCGCCGACGCCCGCCGCCTCCAGCAGCAGGAACGCGCCCGCGAGTGGCGAGATGAGCAGGGTCGAGATGGCGGCGAAGCTGCCGGACGCACCGACCACCACCAGCGCCTTGTCCGGGGCGTCGCGCTTGAGCAGCCGCGCGATCACCACCGCCAGACCCGAGCCGATGAGCACCAGCGGCCCTTCGGGCCCGAGCACCGCCCCGAACGCGAGGGTGGCCAGCGAGGCGGCGGCGACGCCGGGCAGGTCGCGTGCGCTGACGGCCGGCCCCGCGACGAACCCGTCCGCTGGGTTGTGGCCGCCGGTGCCCGGCAGGTAGCGCAGGCTGAGCCCGACCAGCAGTCCGCCGACCGCCACCATGGGGATCGGCCACCACACGGGAGTGCCGGCGAACCCCAGGTCGTGCGGCAGGTCGGTCAGAAAGAAGCGCTGAGCCCTGCCGACCGCCTCGAGGTAGAAGTAAGCGACGATCGCCACAGGTGCGCCGATGACCGCACCCAGGACCAGCAGCGCGATGTAGCCGCGGCTCCGGAGCAGCTCCATGGGGCTGGGCGCACTCGACGACGCACTAGACACGACGGTCCGCGCGCTCACCCATCAGCGACTCCTTGTCAGGCCCCTACGCTGATCTTCCGTAGGATCCGCGACCCGCGGGCGGACATCGCGAAATTCACCGAACGAGGGCCTCGAACGGCTGACCCCTTCGGACCCCGAGCGCACTGCTCCCGGTGCCGCGACCAGGGTTTTTCGACGTGGGTCGAACGGACGTGCAACCTGCGGCCGGTGGTTGGACGCTGTGGTATGGCCGGCCAACGGCCACATCATGCGGCAACTACGGGGGAGAGAACATGCGGAAACTCATGGCGGCGGTGGCAGCGATCTGCGCCGGCTTCGCGCTGGCGATGGTTGGCGGATCACCCGCGTTGGCCCAATCGAGCGGTGACGTGTCGATCCTGTCGACTCGCTGCACGGAGCGGGCCGACCTCAACCCGGGGACCTACTTCGGAGTGTCGTGCTCCACCGACTTGTGGACGCCATGGCAGGCCTTCAAATACCGAGCGCGGATCCAATGCTCGGACGGCGCCCAGTACTCAGGGCCGTGGCGGCACTCCATCACCTTCTCGAGTGAGTCTCGCGCCGTCTGTCCGTTCGGGACCAGGACCAGCGGCTGGATAGAGACCGCGTAACCAACGTCCGGATTTCGCCAGGGCGACCCAGCGGTCGGGCTCAGGCCGGTTCCTTTCGGCGGCGTAGGCGGCGCACCGCGAAGAGGGAACCGGCCGCGGCGACCAGGATCAGACCGATCACCGTGGCCAGTTGCACGGCGGCGCTGCGGCCTCGACCGGCGTCGGGCCCGGGCGGTGCTCCGACGAGCGTCCAGTCGTGCGTCTCGTCCGCGCCGTCGTACACCGCCTTCTGGCCGTTCGGTCCCGTGGCGAGCGTGCGGTACGCGGGGTTGAGGTCCGTCAGCATCCGGACCGCGACCGTCGCCGTGGTCACGGGGCCAGGGCACGTGTAGTCGGCGGTCGCGCCCTTGAGGCCGAGGGAGAGGATCGGCTGTGTGCTCCCCGTGCACGGCCGACCGGAACTGGTGATGGTGATCCGGTCCAGCAGGTAGCGGGAGAACGTTTCCGACTTGGCGAGCACTCCCGGGTCGGTGTAGCGGTAGTCCACGGCTCCGTCGACCATGATGCGGTCCGCGGGGAGCAGGCCGAGCGAGACGCCGAGCACCGTGAGGTCGTCGGGTCCGCCGACCCGCCACGTCACCTGGACGACGTCGGCGCGGTCCGCGGCCAGGCCGATGGCCACCGTCTGGGGGTCGCCGAACGGGTGCGCCGACGCCGGCTTCGGGACCAGGACGGCGGCGGCCGAGAGGGCGGTCACCGCCAGCAGCGCACGGGCACGGGTGGAGAGCACGGCACAGTGTCGCCGCCAAAGGTGATCTTCAAGGGTCGCCCGCGTGAACATCGCAGGGGCATCGGGTTCGGGATCTTGCGATTAGCCTGTGCCGATGTCGACAGCGAAACGGATTCTGGCGCTGCTCGTGCCGGTCGCGGTGGCGCTCGCCGGCGCGCTGGCCGGATCGCCCGTGGTCACCGGCACCGGTGTCATCCTCGTGTACGGCGTCCTCGCGTTCCAGGACCCGGCGGTGCCGCGACCGACCCGGCTGCTGCTGCGCGCGGGCCTGCTCTTCCTCGCCGTCGCGCAGGTCGGCACCGTCTGGGTTCCGGCGACCGTCGGCGACGAGCAGCAGGTGTTGAACTGGGTGGCCGACCCTGCCAACCACCGCGTCTACTGGTACTGGCAGCTCCTCGCGGCCTCCGCCATGCTCCTCGCCTGTGTCTGTCTCGCGGCCGCGATCGCCCGGATTCCACGGGAACCGCTGGACCGGGTGGGTCTGATCACCCCTCTGGCCGCCGGCCTCATTCTGCTGGCGAGCATCTTCCTCGACCTGCTCACCGTCGGCCGCTCGATCGAGACCGCCTTCGTCCCGCTGGTGGCGCTCGCCGCTTGCGCGCTCGTGGCCATCCGGATCCTGTCCAGGCACGGGATCGCGGCCGCTGTCGGGCTCGGCGCCGGCACGCTCGCCGTGGTGACCTACTCGAAGCTGTCGTACGCCTGGTACACCCGGCCGTCGTTCGGCGAGCCCGTCGGGTCCGATGTGCGAATTCCCGAGGCGGCCCGACAGGCCCTCGACATCGACCTGGCCGTTGCCGTCGCCGTGCTGCTCACCGGCGCCATCGTCACGGTGCTGACCTGCGCGCGGCTGAACACACCGGAATCGGCACCCGCGTAGGGGACTGTTCGAGGGATTGACGGAGAGCGCTCTATCGGCCATCGTTTCAGGCACGGCGTGGTCGGCGCACGCTTCATGACCGTCCCCATGAGAAAGGTCCGATCATGTTGCGCAGAGCGCTGCTCTGCGTCGCCCTCGTGGCAGCGGCACTCGTCGGAATACCGGCGACGCCCGCTCTCGCGGCCGACTTCACCGTGCTGGTCTTCAGCAAAACGGCGGGGTTCCGGCATGACTCGATCCCGGTGGGCATCACCGCGATCCAGCAGCTGGGCGCGCAGAACAACTTCACTGTCGAGGCCACCGAAGACGCAACCGCCTTCACGACCGCCAACCTGGCCCGCTTCCAGGCCGTCATCTTCCTGTCCACCACCGGCGACGTGCTCAACGCCGCACAGCAGACCGCGTTCGAGGGCTACGTCCGCGCCGGCGGCGGCTACGCGGGCGTGCACGCCGCGGCCGACACCGAGTACGACTGGTCCTGGTACGGCAGCCTCGTCGGCGCCTACTTCCTCCAGCACCCGGCCATCCAGCAGGCGACCGTACGCGTCGAGGACAGCAGCCACCCGTCGACGGCCGGCCTGCCGGCCAACTGGGTGCGCACCGACGAGTGGTACAGCTACCGCACCAACCCCCGGGCCAACGTGCGCGTACTGGCCAACCTGGACGAAGCCACGTACTCCGGCGGTGGCATGGGTGACCACCCGATCGCCTGGTGCCGCGCCTACGACGGCGGCCGTTCCTGGTACACGGGCATGGGTCACACCCAGGAGAGCTACGCGGACACCAACTTCCGCAACCACCTGCTGGGCGGCATCCGGTACGCCGCGCAGGGCACCGGAAACTGCTCGGTGGGCTCCGGCCCGACCGACCCACCCGGCGCCTTCGCCCAGGTGACGCTGGCCAAGGGTGTCGCGGAGACCGGCGAGCCGATGGGCCTGACCGTGCTGCCCGACCGCGGCGTGTTGCACACCTCGCGCGACGGCGTCGTCCGCTACACCGACGCCGCCGGCAACACCAAGGTGGCGCTGACCCTACCGGTCTACTCGCACGACGAGGAGGGCCTGCAGTCCATCAAGGCCGACCCGGCCTTCGCGACGAACCGCTGGGTCTACCTCTACTACGCGCCGCCACTGTCCACACCGGCCGGTGACTCGCCGACCACCGGCACGCCCGCGCAGTTCGCGCCGTTCGACGGCGTCAACCGGTTGTCCCGCTTCACCGTGCGGGCGGACAACACGATCGACCCGGCGTCCGCGGTCACGGTCATCGACGTCCCCGCCAGCCGTGGCCAGTGCTGCCACGTCGGTGGCGACATCGACTTCGACGCCGCCGGCAACCTCTACCTGTCGACCGGCGACGACACCAACCCGTTCGACTCCGCCGGCTACGCCCCGCTGGACGAGCGGACCGACCGCAACCCGGCCTTCGACGCGCAGCGCTCCTCCGGCAACACCAACGACCTGCGGGGCAAGGTGCTCCGCATCAAGCCGTCGGCGGCCGGCGGCTACACGATCCCGTCCGGCAACATGTTCGCGCCGGGCACGGCCAACACCAAGCCCGAGGTGTACGCCATGGGCTTCCGGAACCCGTTCCGGATGAGCGTCGACAAGGCGACCGGCATCGTCTACCTCGGCGACTACGGCCCGGACGCGGGCACCGCGGACCCGAACCGCGGGCCGGCCGGCACGGTCTCGTACGAGCGGATCACCCAGCCCGGCAATTACGGCTGGCCGTACTGCTCCAACTACAACACCCCGTACCACGAGTACACGTTCCCCAGTGGACCGTCGCTCGGCCAGTACAACTGCGCCGGTGGCCCGACCAACAACTCGCGCAACAACACCGGTCTGACCACGCTGCCGGCGTCCCGGGCGGCGTGGCTGCCCTACGGCGGCGGCCAGGACCCGCCGGGCATCTGCTGCGGCAGCCTCTCGCCCATGGGCGGCGCGGTCTACCGCTACAACGCCGGGCTCAACTCGAGCGTGAAGTTCCCGCCCTCGTACGACGGGAAGTTCTTCGCCACCGAGTTCGGCCGCCGGTTCATCAAGACGATCAACATCAACGCCAACGGCACGCCGGGTACGATCACGAACTTCCCGTGGACCGGCACGCAGGTGATGGACTACGAGTTCGGCCCGGACGGCGCGCTCTACGTCCTCGACTACGGCACCGGCTGGTTCGGCGGCGACGCCAACTCGGCCGTCTACCGCATCGAGTACCAGGTGACCGGCGGCAACCGGCCACCGGTCGCGGTCGCGTCGGGCAGCCCGACCGGCGGCACGGCACCGCTGACCGTGCAGTTCTCGTCGGCCGGCTCCACGGACCCCGACGGCAACCCGCTGACGTACGCCTGGGACTTCCAGACGAACGGCTCGGTGGACTCGACGGCGGCGAACCCGTCCTTCACCTACACCGCCAACGGCCAGTACACGGCGACGCTGACGGTGCGCGACCCGTCCGGCGCCTCGGCGACGGCCAGCGTGGTGATCGGGGTCGGCGGCCCGACGATCAGCGTGTCGTTGCCGCAACCCGGCCGGCTGTTCAACTTCGGTGACCAGGTGCCGTTCACGGTCAACGTCACCGACCCGGCCAACCCGACGATCGACTGTTCCCGGGTCAACGTGACCTACGTGCTCGGGCACGACTCGCACGGCCACCCGATCACCAACGTGGCCGGGTGCTCGGGCAACATCCAGACGACGGTGGACGGCGAGCACGACGTCTCGGCGAACATCTTCGGCATCATCAACGCCGCCTACACCCCGCCGGGCTCGACCACCGCGATCAACGCGACGCCGGTGGTCCTGCAGCCGCGCGCTCGGCAGGCCGAGCACTACGGCAACCAGCAGGGCGTCAGCATCGTCACCTCCACGGCGGCGCAGGGTGGCAGCGCGGTCGGCAACATCGGCAACGGTGACTGGATCTCGTTCACGCCCTACTACCTGTCCGGACTGGCCACCGGGTTCACCGCCCGGGTGTCGGCACCGGCGGGTGGCGGCGGCACGATCACGATCCGGTCGGGCTCGGCCACCGGCACGGTGGTCGGCACGGCAACCGTTGCCGCGACCGGGTCGTTCGACACGTTCGCGGACGTGACCGGCACGATCACCGCCCCGACCACCTCCGGACCGCTGTTCCTGGTGTTCACCGGCGGCACGGGCGCGGCGCTGTTCAACGTCGACTCGTTCGCGTTCACGAGCGGTGGCACGCCGCCGACGGGCACGAACCTCGCGCTCAACAAGCCGGCGACGGCGTCGAGCGTCGAGGCCGCCGAGTTCCCGGCCTCGCTGGCCGTCGACGCGTCCGCCACCACCCGGTGGTCGAGCGCGTTCGCCGACCCGCAGTGGATCCAGGTCGACCTGGGCCAGACGTACGCGATCGACCGGGTGCGGTTGCTCTGGGAGGCGGCGTACGGCTCGGGCTACCGGATCGAGACCTCGACCAACGGCACCACCTGGACCGTCGCGCGGACGGTCACCGGTGGCAACGGCGGCGAGGACGACAACACCGGTCTGGGCGCCAGCGGCCGCTACGTCCGGATCTACGGTACGGCCCGCGGCACGGCGTGGGGCTACTCGCTGTTCTCGTTCGAGGTCTACGGCGGTGGCGGCCAGCCGCCGACGGCGACCAACGTGGCGCTCAACAAGCCGGCGACGGCGTCGAGCGTCGAGAACGCGGCGTTCCCGGCCTCCCTGGCGGTGGACGCGTCCACCACCACGCGCTGGTCGAGCGCGTTCGCCGACCCGCAGTGGATCCAGGTCGACCTCGGTCAGACCTACTCGATCAGCCGCGTCCGGTTGCTCTGGGAGGCCGCGTACGGCTCGGCGTACCGGATAGAGACCTCGACCAACGGCACCACCTGGACCGTCGCGCGGACGGTGACGGGCGGTAACGGCGGCGAGGACGACAACACCGGGTTGTCGGCCAGCGGGCGATACCTCCGGATCTACGGCACCGCCCGCGGTACGGCGTACGGCTACTCCCTCTTCAACCTGGAGGTGTTCGGAAGCTGACCTTTCGGTGGGGGGTGCGGTGACGCGCCCCCCACCACGGTCGGAGTTAGGCTGTGCGCGTGATCGAAGGGGCCACTGACAGCGACGAGCGCCTGCGGGGCCTCGAAGCCGTCACCGACGCCGCCCTTTCCCACCTGGGGGTCGACGAGCTCCTGTCCGAGCTGCTCGACCGGGTCTTCGAGCTGCTCCAGGTCGACACCGCGGTGATCCTGCTGCTCGACCCGCACGCCCGGCAGCTCGTCGCCACCGCCGCCAAGGGCCTCGACCAGGAGTTCCGACCGGGCGTACGCGTGCCGGTCGGCCGGGGTTTTGTCGGGCGGATCGCCCGCGACCGGCGGCCGTTGATCATCGACGACATCGCCGAGGAGACCGACACCAGCAATCTCGTCCGCGGCGGGGGAGTCCGGTCGCTGCTCGGCGTGCCGATCTTCGGCGGCGGCGAACTGGCCGGGGTCCTGCACGTCGGCAGCGTGCGCCCGCGCGCCTTCTCGGTCAACGACGTCCGCCTGCTGGAGATGGTCGCCGACCGGGCCAGCGTCGCCACCCACACCCGGGCCGGCACCGTCGACCGCGACACCGCCCTCGCCCTGCAGCGCAGCCTGCTGCCGACCGCCCTGGCCGCGGTGCCCGGCGTCGAGATGGCGGCGCGCTACCTGCCCGGCCACGACTCGGGCGTCGGAGGCGACTGGTACGACGTGTTCAGCCTCCCGTCCGGCTGGCTCGGCGTGGTGGTCGGCGACGTGTCCGGCCACGGCCTCGCGGCGGCCGTCGTGATGGGGCGGCTGCGCAGCGCTCTGCGGGCGTACGCGCTGATCTGCTCCGATCCCGCCGACGCCCTGACGCACCTCGACGCGAAGGTCCACCACTTCGAGACCGGCAACCTCGCCACCGTGCTCTACGCGATGATCCCGCCCACGCGCGACAGCATCCACATCTCGCTGGCCGGCCACCCACCGCCGGTGCTGGTCGACGCGGACGACCACGTCGCGTTCCTGGAGGCGCACACCGACGTCCCGCTCGGCATGGGCCACCCGGCCACCGACCGGCGCACCACGGTCGTCGACTTCCCGCCGGGCGCGCTGCTGGTCTGCTACACCGACGGCCTGGTCGAGCGCCGCCGCGAGTCGATCGACGTCGGCCTCGACCGGCTGCGCGCGACCGTCTGGGCGGGCCAGCCGGACGAGGTCTGCACGGCGCTGATGCTGGTCGTGGGCGAGGAACGCCCGACCGACGACACGGCGCTCCTGGCGATCCGTCGCTCCGGCCCACCGCCCCGGCGGGTCCTGCTCGACGAGGCGTTCGACCGGGCCGGCGTGGCGTCGCTGCGCCGCCGGGTCGCCGACGAGGCCGCGCGGCACGGCATGGCGGACGAGGCCGCCGACGACTTCGTGGCCGCCGTCAACGAGGTGATGACCAACGCGATCCGGCACGGCGGCGGTGCGGGCACGCTGCGCCTGCTGCTCGCCGACGACGCCGGCCTGGTCAGCGAGGTCCGCGACCGCGGCGCCGGCTTCCCGGCCGCCGCGTTCCTGGCCCGCGTAGAGCGGCCGGTGCCGTCGTCGACCGGCGGCATGGGCCTCTGGATCGCCCAGCAGACCAGCCGCCTGCACATCGAGAGCGGCCCGACGGGCACCCTGGTGCGGATCACCGCGGCCGGCTGAATGGTCGCGGCACTCGAGCTCTACCTGGACACGGACGCGACCCGGCGGCTGCGCGCGCTGTGGAAGGCCCTGGAGGCCGAGGGCATCCCGACGCTGGCGTCACTACAGGACTCCAAGCACCGCCCGCACGTGTCGTTGGCGGCGGCGTCGCGGCTGTCCCCGTCGGCCGTCGCCGCGGCGTTGGGCTCCGTGCCGCTGCCGGGCTGAGCCCGAGGTCAGCCGGCTGAGTGCCGGAGCCGGTCGAGCACCTCGGCGACCTCCTGGGTCTCCTCGTGTTCCGGCCCGAAGACGAGACAGAGGTCCTCGTGCAGCGGGCGCAGCTCGTCGGCGGCCTCCGCGGTGTTGCCCTCGGAGAGCAGCAGCATGGCGATGTTGCGACGCAGGTCGAGCGCGGTGGCGGAAACGTCGCCGGACGCGGCGCGTACGTGGGTCAGCACCTGCCGGAACTGGCGTAGCGCCGCGGTGGCCTGGCCGAGCTCGGCCCGGCAGTGTGCGGCCTGCCGGAGGCATTCGAGCGTGTTCTCGCCGGTCGGTCCCTCGGTCCGCGTGTACGCGGCGGTCAGCGCGTCGAACTCGGGTAGCGCGCGGCGGAAGTCGCCGCCGATGACGAGGATCGCGGCCCGGCGCGAACGCAGCCTGAGCACGCGTGGACTCTCGGCACCGAGCGCCGCGCTCGCGGACCCGATCACCTGCTCGAGCACCTCGGCCGCCTGGGCGAAGCGTTCGTCGTCGAGCAGGTCGGACGACTGCGCCACGGCCGCGTTGATCGCGTCACGCAGCTCGGTCCGCGGCACCAACGTCGGGTCGACGCTCTCAGTTCGCTGCGCGGGTACGACCGGCGCCGGCTCGGGTCGGCGCCTCGGCGAGTTCGGCCGCCGGTACACCAGTGTCGGGTCCGGCATTCTCCCGGACGGCGTCTCGGCGGCCGTCGGCGTCGACCCGGGCAGCGGGAGAAACGGCAGGAGCCGGTCGTAGACGTCGTACGCGTCCGCCGGGCGGTCCTCGGGCGCCTTGGCCAGCAGGTCGAGGACCAGCTCCTCGATCGGCGCCGGCACGTCCGCCCGCAGCGTCCGCAGCGGTGGTGGCGGTTCGAGGACGTGCTTGCGCCACAGCTCGAAGCCGCTGGCGGCCACGAAGACCCGCCGGCCGGCGAGCAGCTCGTGGAGGACGCAACCCAGCGCGTACAGGTCGCTCTGCGGTGTGATCTGTCCACCCTGGATCTGCTCGGGCGGCATGTAGTGCTGGGAGCCGATCGGGCTGCCGGTCGCCGTGAGCCGGGTGACGTCGGTGCGCAGGATCGCGGCGATGCCGAAGTCGAGCAGCTTGACCGTGCCGTCCGGGGTGATCAGGACGTTGTCGGGCTTGAGGTCGCGGTGCACGACGGGCACGGCGTGGGCGTGCGAGAGCACGGTGCAGATCTGCGCGGCGATGGCGGCGGCCCAGGTCACCGGCAATGGGTCGGCCGGGTCGATGAACGAGCGCAGCGCGCTGCCGCGGACGAACTCCATGACCAGATAGAGCCGCTCGTACGAGCGGTCGAGCACCGCGTCGTACACCTGGGGAACGCCGTGGTGCTGGATGCGCGCGGTGACCCGGGCCTCGCGGCGGAACCGCTTGGCCAGCTCGTCGGCCAGCTCCACGCTGTGCACGGCGTCGGGGCGGATGAGCTTGATGGCGACCTCGCGGTCGAGGACGCTGTCGTAGCCGCGCCAGACCTGCCCCATGCCGCCGGCGCCGATCTCCTCGACCCGCTCGTACCGACCGGCGATCGGCTCTGCCCGCACCACGTTCTCCGTCCCGCCGCGACTGCCTCGGCCGACGATCAGTGTTGACTGTCGCACCGATCTCTATCACGCCGCCTCGTCGTCTACGACCCCTTCCTGGCGGCGGATGAGCCGCCACGCGGCGCTACGGGCGCTGCGGTTGAGCGAGCTGCGGAAGTCGGGCTCCGGGCCGAAGTACCGTTTGCCGAGGTCGGCGGTCGTCTCGAAATGGTCCATCATCTTGTCTTCGAAGACCGGGATGAAGACGCGGCCGAAGTTCTCCTCGTCGTTGGCGACGGCGGCCTGGCGGACCTTCGGCTCGGCCAGCGCGTCGTTGAACGGCTGGACGACGTCCTCTTCGGTGAAGCTGGTCCCGAATCGCTCGTTGAAGCGGTCGATGAGCTGGGAGAGCAGCCCCTTCTCAGGTTCCTTCGCCCCGCCGGAGCCGTCGCCGAACCCCTTCATCTCGGCCGGGCCCTCGGGGTCGAGGCTCACGTTGTGCTCGCCGGTCTTCTCCACCCGCAGGTGGCTGAGGTCGACCTCGCCGATGTCGACGCCGCCGTCGTCGCGCCGGGGTAGTCGATTGAGCAGGTGGCGGCCGTAGAGGTAGAGCCGTTCCAGCTCGGGGTCCGCGTACGGGACGATCTGGGCGAGGAAGCCGTACTTGCGGACGTAGTCGTTGAGGTTCGCGCGGAACGCCTCCGCGGTCTCCAGGTCCGCCTCGTCCTCGCTGTCGAGCAGCACCTCGAAGCGCTCGACGGCGGGCTCGAGGTGGCGGTAGAGCTCGGCGTGGAGCTTCGCCCACTTGTTCGCGTTGCCGGCGGCCGTTTCCTCAGCCGCGAGGTAGGCCTCCACGAACGACTGCATCTCCGCGTCGACCAGCAGGTCCGCGGCCATCACCCGGCTCTGCGCCTGGTAGAGCAGGTTCGGGTCGGAGGGGAGGGTCTCGGCCTCTTCGAAGTACGGCCGGAACGCCTCCTTGATGTCCTCGGCGTCGTTGACGAAGTCCAGCACCGCGAGGTCGCCCTGGCTCTTGCGGTCGGCGGTGCGGTTGAGCCGCGACAGGGTCTGCACGGCCGAGACACCCGCGAGCTTCTTGTTGACGTACATGGTGGTCAGCAGCGGCTGGTCGAAGCCCGTCTGGTACTTCTCCGCGACCACGAGGATCCGGTACTCGCGCTGCCCCGCCGACGTGCCCGCGCGGGCGGTCTTGTCGTCGGCCCGCGTGTAGGCGAACGCCTTGGCCAGACCCGACTCCGGCAGGCCGCCGTTCTCCTTCGACTCGGTGACCTCCTCGCCCTCGTAGGTCAGGCTGCCGGAGAACGCGACCAGCACACCCGGGTCCGGGTAGTCGCGATCCCCGAGGTACCGCTTGATCGCCCGGGACATCTGCACCGCGCTCTGCCGCGAGGCGGTGACGACCATCGCCTTGGCCCGGCCGCCGAGCCGACCCGCGGTGTGCGCCCGGAAGTGCTCGACGACGATCTGCGCGTGCTGGGCGACCGTCGAGTCGTGGGTCAGCGCGTACCGGGCCAGCTCCTTGTTGGCCTTCGACGAGTCGACCTCCCGCTCGTCCGGGTTCTCGTTGACCAACTTCCAGTAGGTGTCGTAGGTGACGTAGTTGCGCAGCGGATCGAGGATGAAGCCCTCCTCGATCGCCTGGCGCATCGAGTACGTGTGGAACGGGTGGTACTTGCCGTCGTCCCCGAGAGTGCCGAACAGTTCGAGCGTCTTGTGCTTCGGCGTGGCGGTGAAGGCGAAGTAGGACAGGCTCTGGCTGCGCTGCCGCTTCCGGACGCTGGCCGCCAGCTTCTCGTCGGCGGTCTGCGGGCCGTCGGCGCTGGCGGCGCCCTTCTCGTCGTCGTCGGCATCGAGGCCGAGGTCGCGCAGCACCCGCCGCACGTCGGTAGCCGCCTCGCCGGCCTGCGACGAGTGCGCCTCGTCGACGACGATGGCGAACCGACTGCCGCGAATCTCGGTCGGGTTGCGCTTGAGGTAGTCAACGAGGGCCGGAAACGTGGCCAACGTGACGGTCACGATCTTGCCAGTCTCCTGCGAGAGCGCCTTGGCCAGCTGTTCCGACTTGGCGCCGTGCTTCTCGTCAATCTTGATCACGAGGCCGGCGGTCTGCTCGAAGGAGCCGATGGTGTCGCGGAGCTGCGAGTCGAGGTTCCGCCGGTCGGTGATGATGAGGATTTTGTCGAAGACCGGGGTGCCGGGGTCGCTCTCGCTGTGCAGCGACGATAGTCGGTGGGCGAGCCAGGCGATGGCGTTGGACTTGCCGGAGCCGGCCGACGCCATCATCAGGTAGTTGTGCCCGGCGCCATGGCGGGCCGCGTGCGCGGTCAGCTTCTTCACCGCGTGCCACTGGTGGTAGCGGGGGAAGATCAGCGACTTCTTGGTGCGCTTGTCGGGCCCCTTCTCCTGGTGGAGGTGGACGAAGCGCTCCAGGAGATCGAGCCAGTTGTCGGGCTGCCAGATCTCGTCCCAGAGGTACGAGGTCGCGTACTTGCCGAACTCGGTCGCCGCCGGGTTCCCCTTGCCACCGGGCTTGCCGGGCCCGTTGCTGCCGGTGTTGAAGGGCAGGAACCGGGTCTGCGGGCCGCGCAGCTGGGTGGTGACGAAGACCAGGTCGGGGTCGACGGCGAAGTTCGCGATGACCCGGCGGGTGAAGATGAGCTCGGTAGGGTCGCGGTCGTTCCGATACTGCTCCTTGGCGTGCTCAACCCCAGACCCGGTGAGGGGGTTCTTGAGCTCAGCGGTCGCAACCGGGATCCCGTTGAGCATCAACGTCAGATCAAGCCGGTGACCGCGGTCGGCCTGCTTGGTCGCATACGCCAGCTCCCGAACGACGGTAAGCCGGTTCCTGCGATAGTCGGCCAGAATGGCGTCCGACTCCACAAAGGATGGCTTAAAGTAAGCGACCCGAATCCGCACACTGTGGTCTTTGACCCCGTTGCGGAGCACGTCGAGCAGCCCTTTGGTCGCGATGTCTTGATCGAGTCGCTTGACAAACCCCCGTTGCGCAGCGTCCGGGTCCCCGCCGTAGTAGGTAAGCAGCTCCTCCCACTGCTCGGCCTGCGTAGCGCCGATAAACGTGAATAGCTCACCGGTGTCGAGGCCAAGCTCGGCGCGATAAGCGGCGGGGTTGCCTTCGATCCAACCGCTGGCAAGAAGGGCTGTGGCGATCGCGTCGCCGAAGGCCGACTCGTGGTGTATGGCGCCCATCTCTGCTCAGCCCTCGATCCCTCGTCCACTCGCCGTCGACACGTCAACCTGCCCGGTAACCGCTGCCGTAATCAACGAGCGCCTACGCTCAGTTTGAAGATTTAGGCGCACTCCGAGAAGGCGTTCGACTCTTTTCATGTCAAGAACAACTTCGTCGACCCGCTCAACGACACGCCTCTGCGTGCGAAGGTCTGCGATGGGTAAATTTATGAACCGGACATTCCCGGCCTCAAGGTGAGGGTGAAGGGCTCCAGTCTGCTCACGAAGCAGAATGTTCCTCCCCCAATGGCTGCGCAGTGCGTGCCATAGATAAGTGGGATCAAGGATCGCCTTATTTGCCCTTGCGATCAGGAGGGCGTGACAACTCGCGCCAGCGCTTCGTTCGTCAACAATCGCAACTTCGCCAATCGCGCCAGTTTGGACGATCAGGACATCGCCGATTCCCAAACTTATTCGAGGTCGCTCCCGAGCCCAATCCGCAGATACGAAATATGGGCGACGCTCGAAGTCGACGCGACCGTCCTTTATGTGTAAGGACTGAAGATAGGGGACTCCTTGATCGACCAGGATATCGCGAGTCGGTCCTACATATCCGTTAGTCAATTGCGTTAGTGCTTGGTTTAATGGAACCATGTCCCAGTGGTCGGCTTCAGCGCGCGGACTAAGTATATCGAGACCGGGGCCTCCCTCGATTTCGATCGCGTGATGGAACGCCGCGCCACGACGTTCGACCATCAACGAAATTTGTCGCTGTGTCGCAATCTGAAGTCGATCGATGAGGGCGATTTCGCCATCGAGGAAGTCGGCGATGCGTTGTTGCTCACGTAAAGGTGGGATGACGACCGGAACCGATGCTAAGGATTCGGACGAAAGCTCAACAAATGTCGTGCCCAGCCCGCGAGCTTGGAGATCGGGACGCATTGATTCCAGCTGGTATCCGATGAAACGCGGATCCACGTTATCGTTTAGAACGAGCGCACGACATCCTTGATTGAATGCCATTGGCGTGCTTGCCAGAGCAACATAACCGATTGGGGCCCGCGTGGATAGCAAAATCGCACCTGCCGGGACGATTGTCGAGCCAACCTTTGCGCCAAGCGCGGTCAAAGTCCTACGCGTCGCGGTAATTGGGGCGAACGCTGCGCCGAAATCGGCTGGTGTGGCCCATGGGACGTCGCCGTTCCAATTCGCGTCGTCCGGTGACGGCGTCCCTCCGTTGATTACCTTTGTGATTCGACGCAGTGGGAGTAGGTCCGAACTCACAGGGTCACCTCACCGAGAAGGGCTTGAATTTCGGCTTCAAGCGCCTTCAGGTCTGCGTCAATTTCGGCAAGGCGTCGGGGTGGCTTGTAAACGTAGAAGTGGCGCGTGAAGGGGATCTCATAGCCGATCTTCGTCTTGGTGTGGTCTATCCAAGCGCCCGGGGCGTGTTGCACCACTTCGCGGCGGAGGTACTCCTCGATATCCTCCTGCAGCGGCACGTTTTCGTAGTCGCGCATGTCCGGGTCCGGCTCGGGCTCGCCCTTGATGAGCTGCGCCTCGCCCTCTGGGTCTCGGATGCCGATGACGTCGCGTAGTGCCTTTTGGACGGGGGCGCCGGTTGGCCACAGCACGCCGGCCTCGGCCATCGCCGTACGAAGTGCGTCCCACGCTGCGCGCTTGGTAGTCCACGAGCGTCCGACGAGTGGCTTCAGAGCCATCTCGAAGCCGGCGATGTCGAGGGCCTTCTGGAGGGGCTTCGACTCGCGTACCTGGGCCAGGGTTTCTTCGGTGACCTCGAAGCGGAGCTTGAGCGGGCGCTCGACGGTGATCCGGCGGTAGCCGAAGTCCTCGTTGGCGAACACCTTGACCTTCTTGTGCAGCGGGTGCTCGGGGTTGTCGACGACCTGCAGAGCCTCGGTGTAGAGGCTCGTGATCTCGGAAATCTGGTCGCTGGTCAGGTACTTGCGCTTGTCGCCCAGTGACTTGCGCATCTTGGCGAAGTAGTCGCGGGCGTCCAGCAGCACGACCTTGCCGCGGTGGTCCGGTGACTTGCGGTTGGTCAGGATCCAGAAGTACGTGGAGATGCCGGTGTTGTAGAACAGCTGGTCCGGCAGGGCGACGATCCCCTCGAGCCAGTCGTTCTCCAGGATCCACTGGCGGATCCGCGACTCGCCCGACTCGGCCGCACCGGTGAACAAGGGCGAGCCGTTGAAGACGATCGCGATGCGGCTGCCGCCCTTGTTGTCCGCGGTGACCGGCTTCATCTTCGAGATCATGTGCTGGAGGAACAGCAGCGAGCCGTCGTTGATGCGAGGCAGGCCCGCACCGAAGCGGCCGCTTTCGCCAAGCTTCTCGTGCTCGTCCTCTACCTCTTCCTTGACCTTCTTCCACTCGACGCCGAACGGCGGGTTCGCCAGAAGGTAGTCGAAGTGCTCGCCGCGGTGCCCGTCGTCGCTGAAGGAGTTGCCGAACTTGATGTTCTCCGGGTCCTGGCCCTTGATCATCATGTCCGAACGGCAGATCGCCCACGACTCGGGATTGAGCTCCTGGCCGAACACCTCCACGGTGGAGGACGGGTTGAGGCGCGTGATGTGTTCCTCGGCCGCGCTCAGCATGCCGCCCGTGCCGCACGCCGGGTCCATGACAGTGCGCACGACGCCCGGGATGCTCAGCGCGTCGTCGTCCGGCGCGACCAGCAGGTTCACCATCAGCTCGATGACCTCGCGCGGCGTGAAGTGCTCACCGGCGGTCTCGTTGGACTGCTCCGCGAAGCGGCGGATCAGCTCCTCGAAGACGTACCCCATCTGGTGGTTGGAGACCACGACCCGCGACTGGCCGCGCTCGTCGATCTCGACCGGCCGCAGATCAAGATCTGCGAACCGGCCGACCACCTGGTAGAGCAGGTTCGCTCCGGCGAGCCGGCGGATCTGCTGGGGAAATTCATAGCGATGCAACACCTGCTGGGCGTTCTCGGAGAACGCCCCGATGTAGGACAGCAGGTGCTTCTCGGCCTGCCCACCGTCACCGGTGATCGACTTCAACGTGTAGCGGCTCGTGTTGTAGAAGCTGTGCCCGGCGGCACGACGCAGGAAGCGCGCCACGTCGACGTCCTGGCCGTCGAACTTCGCGTAGGTCTCGCGTACCGCGTCCCGGGTCGGCTCCAGCACGCACTCCAACCGACGCAGCACGGTGAACGGCAGGATGACCTTGCCGTAGTCGGACTGCTTATAGTCGCCGCGAAGGAGGTCGGCGACCGACCAGGCGTGGTTTGCCAGCTCGGTGTGCTTGCTGCTGTTCAACGGGATCCTTCCAATGTGCCTTCGTCAGGCTGGCCGGGGGAGCAGGGTGGTTCCAGTGCGCCACCGGTGAGGCCGGCGGCGAGGGTGCGGGCGGTTTCGTCGGCGAGGCGGTGGGCGATGTCGGCCGCGCTGCGTAACGCGCTGAGTTGCCGAAAGGCCCTGCCATAGCGTCGCTGCTCCGCGAGCGGCAGCAGCGGCACCCGCAGGCGGCGGGGGTCGAGGCGCACGACGGTGGTGCCCGACGACGACGAGCTGAGGTTCTCCTCGGCACTGAGAAAACCCGCCAGGAACCACGGGTCCAGGCGGGTCGGGTCGGGCCGCAGGAGATGCAGGTGCCGGCCGAGGCGGTGGCCGGCGTCGCGGGCGTCGGCTACCCGGGCGGTGCCGCCGCCATTGTGCAGCAGCTCCGGCAGGATGACGTCCCCCGCGCGGATCTCGACCTCGGCACCCGCCGGCTCTTCCTCCGCCGGTCCGGACGCCGGGCGGTGCGCGGTCACGTCGTGGGCCGTCAGCACGCGCGGCGCGGACGGTAGAGCGGGCACGGGCATGGGGCCGCGGAGCGCGGCCGGCGCCCGCAGCAGGGTCAGCGCGTCGCCGCGCAGCAGGTCGGCGATGCTGGCCGTGCGCCACGACCGCGGACCGCTGCCGACCGCGGCCCAGGGCTGACCGCCGCTGAGCGTGAGCAGCCCCGTCGCCGCGCGCCGCATCCGCGAACGCAGCTCGAAGCTCATCGCGGCCAGCTCGTCGGGCATCGCCGGCACCGGGGTGGCCCGGACGTGCCGGGCGGGCGTGAGGTCGACCGTCTCGTCGAGCAGGTCGATGATGGGCATGGCCTGTGCAACGCCCGGGACCGGGTCGAAGTTGTTCGGGTGGCGGTCGTAGTCGTTCCAGGCGCGCAGGGCGTTCTCCCGCACCGCGGGCCAGTCCATCGTCTGCCGCTTGCTCGGCGGCTGCCCGGTCGCCGGCGTGCCGGTCGGGACGGTGTCGACGATGAGGACGGTCCGGGGCAACGCGCCCTGCGGGTGCGGGCGCTCGATCACCCAGAGCTGGAGCCCGATGTGCAGCGGCTGCGCGACCCCGGGCGGGAACGCGATGACCGCGCGCAGCGCGCCGCTGCGGAGCAGCTCGGCCCTGATCCGGCGGCCGGCGCTGCGTTCCGCGGCGGCCGGGGGCATGAGGAGGATGGCGCGGCCACCCTCGGCGAGGTGCGCGAAGCAGTGCTGGAGCCAGGCGAGCTCCGACTCGCTCTTCGGGGGAAGGCCGTAGACCCAGCGCGAGTCGTACGCCAGCTCCTCGTGACCCCAGTCGCGGTTGCCGTAGGGCGGCGTGCTCAGGACCGCGTCGGCCACCAGGGCCGGGTACGCGTCGGCGCGGAGGCTGTCGGCCGCGCGTACCGTCACCTGGGCCCTGGTGGTCTCGGTCTGGAGAGCCAGCCGCACGGCGGCCTGCGCGGCCTGTGACGCGAGGATCTCCTGGCCGCACAACCGCTCGGCACCGCGAGCGGCGGCCGCGAGCAGCAGGCCGCCCGCGCCGCACGCGGGGTCCAGGACGACAGCGGGATACGGCTCGCCCGGCTCGGCGAGCATCTCGGCCATCAAGGAGGCGACGGGGGCGGGCGTGTCGTACATGCCGCTGGCGTAGCTGCCGTCGGGGTCGCTCTCCGCGAGCACCTCCGTGGCCCGTCGCGCGCCCTCCTCGGCGACGCAGCGCAACAGCGCGCGCAGCGGCGCGACGTCCCGTGCGCTGTACGTGGTGCCCGCGGCCCCGGGAATCTCGTCGAGATAGGGCCGGATCGCGCGCGACGCCTGACCGGGGAGCTGAGTGTCGGGCAGGTCGACGAGCTGTTTCAGGTCGCTCTCGGTCATCCGGGAGGCGGCCAGCACCAGGGGCAGCAGGGTGCTCGGGCCGGCCCAGGCGGCGCGCGCCGCGGTGCGTAGGTCGTCGGCCGCCGAGGTGGCCGGCAGTTGACCCCGGGCGGCGAGCCAGGTCTGGACCGCGTCGAGGTCGTACGCCGGGCTGGTGTCGGTGCCGCCGCTCGGGGCCGGGAAGTCGGAATGCCGCCGGCGCCAGTTGCTGACAGTGGCACGCGTGACGCCCGCCAGCCGGCTTATCTCGGCGGCGGTCACCTGGGCATGTCTGGGCATCGGTGTCCTGTCAGTTCATGCATGATCCTGCTCGCGAGTGACTCTACACGACGCCTGGGGCGTGTAAACGGTTTGACGTTGCTTTCACGCCCGAGTGTGCTAGTGTCGCTTTCACCGAGCGAGCCGAGTACGCCTTGGCTGCCGCCCATGCTTCCGGTCCGGGTTTCCCTGCCCGGGCGCGCCACCCCATTCGCTTGACCGCACGCCCGGCCGACATCGGCCCGGGCGGGTTCACCGTGTCGCCATCCATCCTCCGAGAGGAGGCACCCATGACCGTCGACCCGCAGGACGACACCGTCGATCGGCTCATTTTCGACCACCTCGACCACGCCGACCTGGCCGAGGCCGCCAAGGACCTGGTCATCGCCGCCGTGTTCGGCGACGAGGAGCTGTCCTCGGTGCTCGGCGGCGCGGACGTGCGCCGGCCGGCACCCGCGCCGAGCGAGCGGGAGACCGCCGAGCCGATCGGGACCTACCTGGAAAGCATCGAGGTGACCGGGTTCCGCGGCATCGGACCCACCGCCACCCTCAACCTCGTGCCGGGCCCCGGACTGACCATCGTGACCGGACGCAATGGATCGGGAAAGTCCAGCTTCGCCGAGGCCGCCGAGCTCGCCCTGACCGGCGAGAACAAGCGGTGGTCCGGCCGCACGTCGGTCTGGAAGGACGGTTGGCGCAACCTGCACGCCACCGAGAGCCCGCGCATCCACGTGCGGCTCGGCGTCGAGGGCCAGCGCAACGGCGCCGCCGTGCGGTGCGACTGGGCGCCCGGCGCCGGCCTCGACGAGCGCACGGTGTTTCTCCAGGTCGCCGGCGAGAAGCGGCAGTCGGTCGCCGACCTCGGCTGGGCGCAGCCGTTGGAGCTCTACCGCCCGTTCCTCTCGTACGCGGAGCTCGGTGGTCTGCTCAGCGGCCGGCCCAGCGAGATGCACGACTCCCTGCACCGCATCCTGGGCCTCGGCCGGCTCGTGGAGATCGAGACGTCGCTCAAGAGCGCCCGCCGGGCGATGGACGACCGGCGCAAGCTCGCGGCTGCCCGGCTTCCGGAGCTGCGGGACGCGCTCGCGCGGCACACCGACCCGCGCGCCCGCGCCGCCGAAGAGGCGCTCGCCGGCCGGGTCGCCGACCTCGACCAGCTCGGGACGCTGGCCACCACCGACGAGCCCGCCGACGCCACGACCAGCGTGCCGCTGCGCCAGCTCGACGTGCTCGACCTGCCCGACCGCGACGATCTGGTGCGGCTGGTGGAGCGGCTCCGCGGTGCGCTGCGGGAGATCGACGAGCTGGCGGGTACGTCGGTGGACGAGGCTTGGGCGCTCGCCAAGCTCCTCGGCGACGCGTTGCGTCATCGCGCCGGCCACCCGGGCCAGCCCTGTCCGGTGTGCGGGGGTCGCACCCTGGACGACGAATGGGCCGCCGAGGCACAGGCGCGGCTGCGCGGCCTGACGGAGCGCGCGGAGCGGCTCGACGAGGCGCACGAGACCGAGTCGGACGCCCGTCGTGCGCTGGGCGGGTGGCTGGCGCCGTTGCCGCCGGCACTCGGCGTGGACCTTGGGGCCGACGGGGTGGAGTCGGCCGACGCCCGGCTCGCCTGGCAGCACTGGGACGACCTGATCGGCGCCGGCGACGCCCGCAAGATCGCCGAGACCGCGCTCGACACCTTCGACGCGCTCGTCGCCGCCCTGCTGCCGGTCAAGGCCGCGGCCCGGCGGGCGCTCGACCGTCGGCACGCGGCCTGGCAGCCGCTGGCCGACCAGCTCCGCGCGTGGATCGACACCGAGCGGTCCAGCCGGCAGGCGGCGCGGATGCTCACGGCGCTGAAGGCGGCGGTCACCTGGCTGCAGCGGGTCGGCGGCCAGATCCGAAACGACAAGCTCGCACCGGTGGCCGCCGAGGCGACCGAGATCTGGAACACGTTGCGCCAGGAGAGCAATGTGGACCTGGGCTCGATCCAGCTCGCCGGCACCGGCAACAGCCGGCGGGTGGACCTGTCGGTCAACGTGGACGGCGTACCCGGTGCGGCGTTGGGGGTGATGAGCCAGGGTGAGCTGCACTCGCTGGCCCTCGCGCTCTTCCTGCCCCGCGCCACCATGCCCGAGAGCCCGTTCCGCTTCCTGGTCATCGACGACCCGGTGCAGTCCATGGACCCGGCCAAGGTGTACGGCCTCGCCAGGGTCCTGGACCAGGTGGCCCGCCATCGGCAGGTCATCGTCTTCACCCACGACGACCGCCTCCCGGCCGCGGTGCGGCACCTGCAGCTCCAGGCCCGGGTCCGGATCGTCAGCCGCCTGGCCCAGTCCCAGGTCACCGTCGCCGGTGACGCGCACGGCGATCCCGCGCGGCGCTACCTCGACGACGCGATGGTCGTCGCACGCGACGAGGAGATGACCGACGCGGTGCGCCGCCCGGTGGTCTGCAACCTCGTCCGCGACGCTCTCGAATACACCTGCCACGAGCTGATCCGCACCCGGGACTTCAAGGCCGGGCGGCCGATCGCGGAGACCGAGCAGGCCCTCAACGACGCGCAGGGCCTGTCGCCGACCCTGGCGCTCGCGCTGCTGTCGGACCATCGACGTTTCAAGGAGCTGCGGGACCCGCTGGAGAAGCTCCACCCGGCGGCCCCGCGGGTGGTGGGCTTCGCCAACCGCGGCGCACACGGTGACTCCTACGGCGACCTCGCGGCGCTGGTGGCCGACGCCCGGGCAGTGGTGGGGAGGCTGAGCCGGTCATGACGCCACAGGGCTATCTCGACGCCGCCGGCGAACTGCTCGTCCGCCCGCCGGCCAGCATGCGGCGTTGCTGGCAGCGCGGCTCCGCCTGTCTGACCCGCCTCGCGCTCGAACAGGGGCTCCGGGACTACTGGGACCGGGTCGCGCCGTCGGTCGCCGACCGGGTCATGCGTCACCAGTTGCTGGTACTGCCCACCTTCGCCGGCGCCGCGGCGGCCGCGACGGCCCGCACGGCCTGGCACGGCCTGTCGCGGGCGATGCACCACCACACCTACGAACTGGCGCCGACCGTCGCGGAGCTGCGCGGCTGGCACGAGAACGTCACGACGTTGTTGACGCACCTGCGCTCCTCGTAGACCCCTGGAGAAACCATGCAGCATCTGACCATCCGCACCGCATGGCATGACAGCGCATGGAACGGCACGGTGTGCGCGCACCCGACGGCCAACCCCTACTGTCTCGACCTGCCGCGGATCCGCGAGTCACGCGACGACGCGCACGAGCTGGCGAAGGCGAGCCGCACGTTCGACGTCCTCGGTCCGTCCGGCCTGCCGCCCTGCGCGGGCGAGTCAGGTGGTTTCATGAACCCGACGCCCTGGATCAGGGAGTTCCGGCACCCGTACACCAGCATTCCCAAGACCCAGGCGACGCACGGCCACCTGCTGCCGACGGTGCTGAAGGTTCCGGAATACACCACGTTCGCCACGCCGTTCGCGTGGATGCTGCGCTCGCGGTCGGCCACCATCGAGGAACGGCTGCCCGAAGCGCTCTCGCCGGACCAGGAGCCACCGTTCCCCTCGCCCTGGGTGTTCGCGGCCGCTCGCCAGCGCGAGCTGAGCGACGCGTGCTTCCGGCAGATATCGCCCGACGGTTCGCTGGTGCTCTTCTACACCAAGTCCGGCCACCCGCTCGGCGACCACATCAACCGGCTGGTGGTCGGCATCGGCCGGATCACGAAGCTCAGCGGGATCATCGACCACGAGGCGCCCGCCGGATCGCCGACGTTTCCGTTGTGGGAGCGGATGGTCAGCCACTCGATCAGACCGGAGGGCGCCGACGGCCTACTGCTCCCGTACCACGCGTACCTCGCGGCGACGGGAGATCCCGCCGAGGACGCGCGCCGCCGGGAGCTGCTGGGGGAGATCGCCGTCTTTCCGGAGAGCGCCCAGATCGCCGGGTTCTCCTACGGCAGCGAGGTCATCGGCCCCGACGTCGCACTGACCACATTGGAGCGCGCGCTGACCGCCGTCCGCGCGGTCATCCGGCACGGAGTCGCGACCGGGCCGTGGGCCGACCGGGAGGAATGGCTCAACGCCCGAATCGCGGAGACCTGGCTGGACCGGGGCGCGTTCCCCGGCGCCGGCGCCGTGCTCGAAGCGCTCGGCCTGCGCCTCGCCACCTCCCTGCTCCTGGACCTGCGCCGCGACGGCAGCCTCGCACCCGCGGCGGACCCGTGGCCGCTCCTGGACGCCCTGCTGCGCGGCGTCGGAACGCCACCGAATCGGGTGTACGAGCCCGACCTGGCCGCCGCCCGCAAGACCTGGACCGCGCTGCCGGAGCCGCGGCGTGACCTGGTCAAGCTGCTGAGCCGGTTCGCCCTGACCACGGCGGCCGCCAAGCGTTGGCTCGAACCGGGCCTCCGCGACGACGCCACCACCCGGCCCATCTCCGACGCGGACCTGCTGCGCAACCCGTACCTGGTGGCCGAGGTCGACCTGGGCGACGGCGTCGACCTGCCGGTGTCCCTCCCGACGGTGGACCGCGGGCTGCTGCCCGACCCGACCGTCGCGGTCCGCGCCCCGCTCCCGCCACCCAGCCACGTCGACTCGGCGGGCGACGAGCGGCGCGTCGCGGCGACCGTCGTCACGCTCCTGCGCGAGGCAGCGGCCGAGGGTGACGCGCTGCTGCGGGTCGACGAGGTGCTCAGCCGGATCGCCGACCTCGCGCTCAGCCCGCCCGTGGTCGTGTCCAGCGACTGGATCGCCGGTCACGTCGGAGCCGACCACCCGACCCTGCGGCTCGTGCGGGTCGCCGAGGGTGGACCCGCGTGCCTGCAGCTCCGGGAGCTCGCCGAGCGCGGCCGCACGCTGGCCCGCGTGCTCGACGCCCGGGCCGGCCGCTCCTTGCCGAGCCTGGGCGAGCGGTGGCGGGACCTGCTCGTCACGGCGATCACCGCCGGCGGCGGCACCGTGGACGCGACGAACGAGCGCCACGCCCGCGCCCTCGACGAGCAGGCCGAGGCCCTCGAACAGATCACCACTCGCAAGCTCGCCGTCCTCGTCGGCCCGGCCGGCACCGGCAAGACGAGCGTCGTGGGCGCCCTGCTCGCCTCGGCGAAGCTCAACGCCGAAGGGGTCCTCCTGCTGGCGCCGACGGGCAAGGCGACCGTCCGACTCGCGCACAAGACCAACGCCAAGGCCCTCAACGTGGCGCAGTTCCTCCACAAGCTCAAGCGATACGACGGCACGCGGCAGCGGGTGCTGTTCGAGGGCGCGGAGAAGTACGCCCAGGAACGCACCGTCGTCGTCGACGAGGCGTCGATGCTGACCGAGGACCAGCTCGCGGCGCTGCTCGAGGCGCTCGACCAGATGCACGTGCGGCGCCTGATCCTCGTCGGTGACCCGAGCCAGCTGCCGCCGATCGGCGTCGGCCGCCCGTTCGCCGACCTGGTCGCGCACCTGTCCGCTTCGGCGCGTGCCGACGCCCTCGCGCGGCTCACCGTGGAGCTGCGCACGAAGGGGGAGCGCCCGTCCGACATCCTGCGCCTGGCGTCGCTGTTCACCAACGAGTCGCAGCAGGTCGACGCGGAGTCGGTGATCGGCGAGCTCGCGGCCAACGCCGACGGCACGGGCTCGGCGGCGGGGGCCGGCGGCGCCGACTCGGACGTCCGTCTCGTCTTCTGGCAGACCCCGGCGGAGCTGCACGCCCGCCTGCTGGACGAGCTCGCGCAGGCGCTCGGGATGACCGGACCCGACGACAGCGCCGGGTACGCCAAAGCGCTGGGGCTGACGGCCGAAGGCTGGGTTCCCTTCGACGACCATTCCGGCGCCGAGCGATTCCAGGTGCTCTCGCCCGTGCGGATGCGCGAGTTGGGCACGTACGAGCTGAATCGCTTTCTCCAACGGCACTTCCGTGCGGCGGACCTGGCCGCCTCACGCACCCATTACGGCGTGAGCTACGGCCCGGAGGAGATCGTCGTCCGGGACAAGGTCATGCTGCTCCGCAACGGCATGCGCGACGGGTACGACTGGGCGCAAGGTGTCAAGATCAGGGACTATCTCGCGAACGGCGAGGTCGGACTGCTGGCCAGGCAGAAGAGGCCCTGGGCCAGGGTGGCGTTCGCCGACCGCAAACAGCGACACTTCAACTTCCGGATCGCGTCGAGCAACGCCGAGAAGGTGGACCTGGAGCTGGCGTACGCGTTGACCGTCCACAAGGCACAGGGAAGCGAGTTCCGCACGGTCCTCGTGGTCGTGCCCGAGGAGAGCAGGCTGCTCTCGCGCGAGCTGGTCTACACGGCGCTGACGCGGGCGCAGGAACGCCTGGTGCTGCTGGTGCAAGGTCAGGACGTCACGACGCTCCGGGAGCTGACCCGCCCGGGCCGCAGCGAGACGGCCCGCCGGAACACCAACCTGTTCGTCGGGGGAGTCCGCCGCCTCGACCCGGACGTCCCGTTCGCGGAACACCTCGTCCACCGCACCGCGGGTGGCGAACTGGTCCGCTCGAAGAGCGAGGTCATCATCGCCAACCTGCTGCGCGCGGCGCGGGTGCCCTATCTCTACGAGCACCCACTGCGGGGCCACACCGGTACGATCCATCCCGACTTCACCATCGTCGACCCGGCCGGCGACCCGATCGTGTGGGAACACCTCGGGATGCTGGACCGCCCGGGCTATCGCGCGTCCTGGGAGCGCCGCCAACGGTGGTACGAGGAGAACGGCTTCACCCTCGGCACGAACCTCTTCACGTCCGCGGAAGACAACGGTGTCCTCGACTCGCAGGCGCTGGACCGCCAGGTAGCCATGATCCGCGAAATGGTCGAGTGAGGGACGATTCGACTTCCTCCTCGACCGGGAAGGGCCTGGGCGCCGGGCTGCGACCGCTCGGCGTTCGTCCTGCCTCGCGCGACCCGGCCCGGCACGTCCTCCTTGCGGTCGGTGGGGGCGGCGAGCGGCTCGGCCGGAGCGCCGCCGCTCCTCGCGAGCGTGGCGAGCAGCCGGCCGGTGACGGCCGGGTCGATGAGCGCGTCACCCCGCACGACGGCGTGGATCGCCTGGACCAGTTGCTCCGGTTCGGGGCTCGTTGACCCAGACCACCGGCCGTGGGCTGCGCGTATCTCGGTCGCGGCGGTCGCGGGCCGTGGCGCAGAATGGCGGCGGTTCGAGCGGGGGAGGGCGCGTGTCGCGTCTGGGCAGGACGGCGGGGACGAGCGAGCTGGCGCAGCGTCTGTTGGAGCTGCCGGCCTCTGGTCGCGCCGCCGCGCGCGCCGACGCCCTGCGCACCCTCAACGAGGCCGACGCCGGTTGGTGGTTGGGGTTCGACGAGTCGCTGCGGTCGCACTGGTCCTGGGGGTCCTACTCGTCCTGGCCGATCATCACGCGGGTCGCGCGCGGTGCCTGCGACGCCCTGGACGTGGTCCTGGCGGGCTGCCACGCGGACGGTCGGATCCGGGAGGCGATGCTGGCGCGGTTGGCCGCCCTGGGCGGCCCGGCCGCGACGACCGTGCTGGCGATCCGCACCGGCGACTGGGTACCGCAGGTACGCACCCGGGCCCGACGCGAGGTCGAGACGCTGCTGTCGACGGCCGGCGAGCCGTCGCTGCTCACGCTGGCGACCACCGCGACCCTGACCCGCGGGCGATTCAACGGTGGCTGGCTGGCCGAGCGGATCGACACGCACGTCTCGGGCCTGACCGCGGACCGGCTCGAGCCGCTGCTGCGCAGCGAGGATTCCCGCGTCCGGCGGATCGCCTACCGCACTGCGATCGACCGCGAGCTGCTCGACGCCGACCACCTCGTCAGGGCGGCCACCAAGGACCAGGACCAGCCGATCCGCGTCCTGGCGGCCCGGGCCGCCGTGGCACACGCCCGGAGCCTCGCCACCCTGCGCCGGTTGGCGGCCAGCCGGACCGCCCTGGTCCGGGCGGAAGCACTGACCGCCCTGGCGGCCTGGGGAGACACGGAGGCGGCGATCGGCGCGCTGCCCGACCGGCACCCGATCGTCGGGGCCGTCGCCCAGGACGCGGTCCGCGCCGCCGGCGGCGACCCCGCCGAGCACTACCGACGCCTGCTCACCGCGACACCACCGCGGGGCGCCGCAGCGGTGTCCAGCGGCGGTGCCGGCGGGCTTTCCGGGGGTCCGCTCTCGGGCACGACCGGGTCGGGTGCGGCGGTGGTGTCTGGCGGCGGTGCCGCCGGGTATTAAGGGGGTCTGCTCTCGGGTGCGACGGCGTCGTCGGGTGCGGGCGTGTTGTATGGCGGCGATGTCGCTGGGCGTTCCGTGGGCGTGCTCTCGGGCACGACCGCGTCGCCGGGTGCGGCGGTGGTGTCTGGTGGCGGTGCCGCCGGGCATTCCGGTGGCCCGCTCGCCGGCGCGACCACGTCGCCGGGTGCGGTGGCCGGTCTCGGTGAGACCGGAGGTCCGGCCGACGCTCCCGTGCTGCGCGTCCACCTGGCCCACCCGAGCGCGCGCGGCCGCGTGGCGGCCCTGCGGGCCCTGCGCCGCCTCGGCGGCCTGCCGACCGACGCCGCCGTCGCGCTGTTGACGGACCCGTCGAGCGCCGTCGTCAAGAACGCGGTCGCCGTGCTGTTGGCGGACGCGGCGACGCTCGACGCCGGTCTGGCGGAGCGGTTGCTGGCACCAGAGCAGCCGAGGCATGTGCGGTTCGCCGGCTACCGGCTCGCCGCCGCGCGGGGTGCCTGGTCGCGGCTGATCGCCGATCTGCGTCTGCTCGACGACCCCGACGAGCAGCTGCGCCAGGTGGCGCGGGTGGACGTCGACGGATGGCTGTCCCAGGCGGCGACCGCCTACCGGATGCCGACCGCCGCGCAGCGTGCGGAGCTCGCCGCCCTGCTCGACCGGGCCGCGCCCACCCTCCGTACCGCTGGCGTGCTGCGCTTCCACGCTGGGCTCACCTGATTCATCCTAGGATGCCTTAGGGAGTGTGCGCCGGGTGGGTTCCGGCCGATGCCGGCTGGTCAGGGTGCATGCTGTCTGGGTGGGTTTTGATCGACTGGATCTGACGGTGCCGGTGCACCGGCTCGGGCTCGGGCTCGCCGCTCTCGGCCGTCCTGGCTACATCAACCTCGGGCGGGACCGGGACCTGCCCGCCGAGCGGACGGTCGACGCGATGCGGCGGCGGACCCACGAGGTGCTCGACGCCGCGTACGCCGCCGGAATGCGCTACTTCGACGCCGCGCGCTCGTACGGTCGCGCCGAGGAGTTCCTGGCCAGCTGGCTCGACGGCCGTGACGACGTCGTGGTCGGGTCGAAGTGGGGCTACACCTATGTGGCCGGCTGGCGGGTCGACGCCAAGGTGCACGAGACCAAGGACCACAGCGTCAAGACGTTCGACCGGCAGGTGGCCGAGACGCTCGCGCTGCTCGGCACGCGGCTCGACCTCTACCAGATCCACTCGCTCACGCCGGAGAGCACCGCGCTCACCGACCGCGAGCTCCATCGCCACCTCGCCGACCTCGGCTCCCGCGGGGTGACCCTCGGCGTGTCGACCAGCGGCCCGCGCCAGGCCGACGCGATCCGGGCGGCCCTGGAGCTCGAGGTCGACGGCACGCCGCTGTTCCACTGCTTCCAGGCCACCTGGAACCCGCTCGACCCGTCCGCCGGCCCAGCCCTGAAGGAAGCCCACGACGAAGGCCGACACGTGATCATCAAGGAGGCCGTGTCCAACGGCCGCCTCGCCGACCGGGACGCCGACGTGCTCGCCCACGCCCTCGCCCAGCCGTGGGTCGACGTGGTCCTCTCCGGCGCCGCCACCACCGGCCAACTCGCCAGCAACCTGCAGGCGCTGGACGTCACCGACCCGGGACCGCTTCCGGATCCGGAGACACCCGACGAGTACTGGCGGCATCGCGCGGCCCTGCCGTGGTCGTAGGGTCCGCCTCGAAGTCCTGACCGGCTGCGGCGGAACCCAGGCGTCGCCTCCCTCCGGCCCCCCACCTCGTGGGTCAGAACAGGCCCGACAGGATCACCAGGCCGATGGTGATGAAGACCAGCGGCACCAGCCAGTGTCCGAACCGGCCGAGGACCGCGATCACCCGCCGGTGCCCGCCGAGCCACGACGCGGCCAGGCACCACACCGCGACCAGTACCGCGAAGACCGCGATCGTGACCAGGCTGTCGACGACCCCGATGGTGCGGAACACCGGCGTGTAGACGGCTATGTTGTCGGCGCCGTTGGCCATCGTGACCGCGGCCACGGACACGAGCCCGGAAGCGACCGGCGGCGCCGCGTCGCCGGGGGAGCGGACCGCGGCGACCAGCCCACGAATCCCGAGCGCCAGCGGGATCAGCCCGAGCAGCCCCACCCACCGGTCCGGCAGCAGCGTCAAACCCAGGGCCGCCGCGCCGGCGATGGCGACGAGGGCTCCGATGCCCGCGTACTGGCCGGCCCAGATCTGCCACGGCCGCGGCTTCCCGGCGGTGCGGGCGGCCAGGAACAGCACGGTGAGCACGATCAGGTCGTCGATGTTCGTGCCGGCGAAGACGCCGGCCGCCGCTGCCACGGTCCCCCCGAGATCCGTCACCCGAGGCACCTTACGCCACGCGGCGCGTACTCTCGGATCCGTGGCCTTTGCCCTGCTCGCGCTCGTGGCGGCCGTCGCGGTGAGTGTCGCGGTGGCGGCCTGGCGCAAGGGTGCCGCCGCCCGCCGCTGGCACCTGCTGCGCGCCTGGGCCGACGGCGCCGGCTGGCAGCTGCGCCCGTCCGCGGCGGAGGTCGGCTGGCTGCCCGCGGTCGCGTTGCCGATCGCGGTCGTCGACGGCCGGCACGAGCAGCACGAGATCGCGGTCGTCTGGTCGGCCGGCAAGGGCGCGACCACCACCGTCTACCTGCGGGTGGCCGACCACGGCGCCGCCGTCGCCTCGTACCAGCGCTGGCTCGACCCGACCGAGCTCGACGAGGCGGTGCTCACGGCCCTGCCCGGCTGACGGGGCGGCAGATCTGCTCGTGGCTAGTCGCCCACGGTGTCCCTTGGACGATCATCATTGACGACGTGACGCGGGTCTGACCGTCCGCTGTCCGCACCTTCAGGACGGCCTGCCCAGGGTCGGTAAACCCTTGGGCACAGTCGGCCGTGATCGTCACGAGGACGTAATCGACTCCCGGCCGGACGGTCGCCGTGGACGTCGACAGGAAGGTGAGCCCGCCGGCGTCGCCGCGCACCTCGTCGACGGCGACCGGCAGCGGACCGCTGTTGGCGACCGCGACGCTGCCCTCGATCGTCATCGTCCGACCGTCGCTCCCACCGCTCCCGGCCCGCGCGACCAGGGTGGTCAGCGACACCGTGGCCTGCTCTCCGATCTGGCGCCGACGATCCTCGACGAGATGCGTCCCCACGGCGGCCGCCGTCATGGCGACGAGCACGGCCACCGCGAGTTGCGACACGCCGAACCGGCGCCGCGGGACCTCCTCACCGGACGGAACGTCGAGGTCCAGCATCGGTTCCACGCCACGCACGCTATCAACCCGCGACAGTGCCCCCTGCGGCTGCCGTGTTCCGCAGGGGGCACTGTCGCCGGTGTTGCCGGCCTCTAGACGAGATAGCGGGCGTACGCCTCGGGCGTGAAGAAGGCCGGCAGTTCCTCGGCCAGCGCCGTCTCCAGGAAGATCCGTGCGGCCGCCGGTCGCAGCCCGGCCTCCTCGTCGTCCACGATGGACCGCACCAGGTCTTCGGTGACCACGTCGCCGCCGGCCAGCGGGGTCCGGTGATGGACCCACTGCCACACCTGGCAACGCGCGATCTCGGCCGTGGCCGCGTCTTCCATCAGGTCGAAGATGGCCGCCGCACCGGTGCCGCGCAGCCAGCTGTCGAAGTAGCGCAGCGCGACGGCCACATTGGACCGCAACCCCTCGGCCGTGACCGCGCCCGGCGTCAGGTCGACGGCGAGCAGGTCGTCGGCGCTGACCGCCACCTCGGAGCGCTGCCGGTCGAGCTGGTGCGGCCGGTCGCCGAGCACGGCGGTGAAGGCGTCCGAGCACGTGGAGACCAGGCCCGGGTGCGCCACCCACGAGCCGTCGAAGCCGTCGCCGGCCTCGCGCTCCTTGTCGGCGCGGACCTTGCCGAACGCGACCTCGTTGACCGCCGGGTCGCGGCTCGGGATGAACGCCGCCATGCCGCCGATCGCGTGCGCGCCGCGCTTGTGGCAGGTCTTCACGAGCAGCTCCGTGTACGACCGCAGGAACGGCACGGTCATCGTCACGTCCGCGCGGTCCGGCAGGACGAAGTCGGCGCGCTGCCCGAACTGCTTGATGATGCTGAAGATGTAGTCCCAGCGGCCGGCGTTGAGACCGGCCGCGTGCTCGCGCAGCTCCCAGAGGATCTCGTCCATCTCGAACGCCGCGGTGATCGTCTCGATCAGCACGGTGGCCCGGATGGTGCCCCGCGGGATACCGAGATAGTTCTGCGCGAAGACGAACACGTCGTTCCACAGCCGCGCCTCGCGGTGGCTCTCCAGCTTCGGCAGGTAGAAGTACGGGCCCTTGCCCGCGTCGATCTGCCGCTGCGCGCAGTGGAAGAAGTGCAGCCCGAAGTCGACCAGGCTCGCCGAGATCGGCCGGCCGTCGACCACGATGTGCTTCTCGGCCAGGTGCCAGCCCCGCGGGCGGACCACGATCGTCGCGGGGTCCGGGACGACCACATAGCGCTTGCCGGAAGACTCGAAGTCGAGCTCACCGTCCAGCGCCGCGATCAGGTTGGCCTGGCCGCCCATCAGGTTGTCCCACGTGGGCGCCAGCGCGTCCTCGAAGTCGGCGAGCCAGACCCGCGCGCCGGAGTTGAGCGCGTTGACCGTCATCTTCTTGTCGGGCGGCCCGGTGATCTCCACCCGCCGGTCGACCAGGCCCGGTGCCGGCGGCGCGACCCGCCAACTGGCGTCCTCGCGGATGTGCGCCGTCTCCGCCAAGAAGTGCGGGAGCTGACCGGCCGCGTACCGGGCCCGCCGGGCCCGCCGGGTGTCCAGGAGCGCCACCCGGCGGCCGGCGAACTCGCTGTCCAACGCGACCAGGAAGTCGAGCGCCTTCGGGTCAAGGATCTCGTCGTACCCGTTGCCCATGACCTCGATCCTCATCAGAACTGCTCCTCTTCGGTCGAGCCGCGCAGCGCGGTCGTCTCGGCGGCGGGGTTGAGCACCGTGCTGATCAGGTCGAAGTAGCCGGTGCCGACCTCGCGCTGGTGCTTGACGGCGGTGTAGCCGTGCTCCTCGGCGGCGAACTCCTTCTCCTGCAGCTCCACATAGGCCGGCATGCCGTCGGCCGCGTACCCCCGCGCCAGGTCGAACATCGAGTAGTTGAGCGCGTGGAAGCCGGCCAGGGTGATGAACTGGAACGCGTACCCCATATGGCCCAGCTCGCGCTGGAACTTGGCGATGGTGGCGTCGTCGAGGTGCTTGCGCCAGTTGAACGACGGCGAGCAGTTGTAGGCCAGCAGCTGGTCGGGATAGCGCTGCTTGATCGCCTCCGCGAACGACCGCGCCTCCTCCAGGTCGGGAGTGCTGGTCTCCATCCAGATCAGATCGCTGTGCGGCGCGTACGCCAGGCCGCGCGCGATGCACGGCTCGATGCCCGCGTGCACGCGGTAGAAGCCCTCGGCGGTGCGTTCGCCGGTCAGGAACCGCTGGTCGCGCTCGTCGATGTCGGTGGTGAGCAGGTTCGCGGCGTGCGCGTCGGTGCGGGCCACGATCAGGCTCGGCACCCCGGCCACGTCGGCGGCGAGGCGGGCCGCTTCGAGCGTGCGGATGTGGTGGCCGGTGGGGATCAGCACCTTGCCGCCGAGGTGGCCGCACTTCTTCTCGGACGCGAGCTGGTCCTCCCAGTGCACGCCGGCCGCGCCCGCGTTGATCATCGCGCTCATCAGCTCGTACGCGTTGAGCACGCCACCGAAACCGGCCTCGGCGTCGGCCACGATCGGGGCGAGCCACTCGATGTCGTCGTTGCCCTCCGCGTGCGTGATCTGCGCGGCCCGCAGCAGGGCGTTGTTGATCCGGCGGACCACGGCGGGCACCGAGTTGGCCGGGTAGAGGCTCTGGTCCGGGTACGTCTGGCCGGCCAGGTTGGCGTCGGCCGCGACCTGCCAGCCGGACAGGTAGATGGCCTTGAGCCCCGCCCGCACCATCTGCACCGCCTGGTTGCCGGTGAGCGCGCCGAGCGCGTGCACGTAGTCCTCGTCGTGCAGCAGGCTCCAGAGCCGCTCGGCTCCTCGGCGGGCCAGCGTGTGCTCTTCCTGGATCGCCCCGCGCAGGCGGACCACGTCGTCCGCGCTGTAGGTGCGCTCCACGCCACGCCACCGCGGCGCGGTCGCCCACTCCTGCCGCAACTGCTCCGCCGAAATGGTCATCGCCGACTCCTTAAGTCGAAAAGGCTCTGCGGTCACGGTCGCACGGGCGAAATGAGCGCGCGAGATACGGAACGAGCCAATTGTTGAAAAGTCCTCACGGCCATTTTGCTAAGTTGCGAATGACTACTTAGCAGCGTGCTAACATCGCGACACATGGTGGAGGTGAGGCGCGTGGCCAAGACTTTCGCGGGCGCACGGCTGCGCCGGTTGCGGGAGGACCGCGCGGTTTCCCAGATCGATCTCGCCCGCCAGTTGGGCATCTCGCCGAGCTATCTCAACCAGATCGAGCACGACACGCGGCCGCTGACCGTTCCGGTGCTCATGCGCATCACCGAGGTGTTCGGGGTCGACCCGGCCTTCTTCGCGCCGCACGACACGCCGCGGCTGGTCGCCGACCTGCGCGAGGCGCTGCCGACCCGGGCCAGCCTGCACGACCTGACCGAGCTCGCGACCAAGCTGCCCGACGTGGCCGAGGCGGTGATCGACCTCTACCGCCGCTACCGGCAGACCGACGACCAGCTCGCCGAGGTGGTCGGCGACCGCGACCTGGTCGCCGGCCGCAGCCCGCACGACCAGGTCAGCGACTTCTTCTATCGGAAGCAGAACTATGTGCCCGCGCTCGACGAGGCGGCCGAGGAGCTGGCCGGCCGCCTCAGCGCCCGGCGGGGCGAGATCCTCGAGGCGCTGCGCGACCGGCTGTCGACCCGGCACGGCGTGCGGATCGTCCGCGAAGACCACGACCGGCTCGGCGGAGACCTGCACCGCTATCATCCCCAGACCCGCACGTTGCATTTGTCGCTGTCATTGCGACCGGGCCAAATGGCGATTCGGATGGGCGCCCAGATCGGCATGTTGGAATACGCCGACATCATCGACGAAATCATCGAGGAAGAGAAGTTCGACGACGTTCAGACACAGATTCTGACGCGGGTCGGGTTGGCCAGTTACTTCGCGGCCGCGCTGATCCTGCCGTACGGGGTGTTCCTCGCGACCGCCGAGCGGATGCGCTACGACATCGGCCTGCTGACCGAGCACTTCGGGATGGGCTGGGAGAGCGTCTGCCACCGGCTGTCCACGCTGCAGCGGCCCAAGGCGCGCGGGGTGCCGTTCTCGTTCGTGCGGGTCGACCGCGCCGGCAACATGTCCAAGCGCCAGTCGGCGACCGGCTTCCCGTTCTCCCGCTCGGGCGGCACGTGTCCACTCTGGAACGTCTACGAGGCGTTCAACGCGCCCGGCCGCGTGATGACCCAGATCGCCGCGATGCCCGACGGCCAGCGCTATCTGTGGATCGCCCGCACCGTGATCCACCAGCACGCCGGCTACGGGCAGCCGGGCAAGGCCTTCGCGATCGGGCTCGGCTGCGAGATCCGGCACGCGGGGCGGCTGGTCTACTCGGCCGGCATGGACCTCGACGCCGTCGACGGCGCCACCCCGATCGGCCCCGGCTGCAAGACCTGCGAGCGGCTGACCTGCCCGCAACGGGCCGCGGCCCCGATCGGCCGCCGACTCGATCTCGACGAGAATCGCAGCACGTTCATCCCGTACCCCCTGATGGGCTGAGTTAGCCTCGGTTTGATGGAGGCAGTCGATCAGGTCACCCGTGCGGTGTTCGGTTTCGACCTGCGGCCGGGGCAGCGCGCGGCCGCCGAGTCGATCGTCTCGGGCCGCGACACGCTCGCCGTGCTGCCGACAGGCAGTGGCAAGAGCGCCATCTACCAGGTGGCCGGTTTGGTGCTGGGCGGGCTGACGGTGGTGGTGTCACCGCTGATCGCCCTGCAACGCGACCAGGTCGCCTCGCTGTCCCGCCGGCGCAAGCCGTCCGGTGACCCGGTGCGGGCGGTGGTGCTCAACTCGTCGATGCACAAGGCCGACCGCACGGCGGCGCTCGACGGCCTGCGCGCGGGGGAGATCGACTTCGTGATGGTCGGCCCCGAGCAGTTGGCCAACGAGGAGTCGATCGGCGCGCTGTCGGGGGTCACGCTGTTCGCGCTGGACGAGGCCCACCTGATCAGTCAGTGGGGACGCGACTTCCGGCCCGAGTACCTGCGGCTCCCGTCGATCTGCGAGTCGCTGGGCAGCCCACCGATGCTGGCGCTGACCGCGACCGCGGCGCCGCCGGTGCAGGCCGACATCACCCGTGAGCTCAACATGCGCGAGCCGAAGATCGTGGTCACCGACTTCGACCGACCCAACATCCACCTGGCGGTCCGGCGTACGCGGCACGACCTGCCCGAGGACCGGGCGATCGACGACCGCACGGTCGAGGTGGTGCTGGCCCACGACGCCCCGGTCCTGGTGTACGCGTTGACGCACGCGCGGTGCGAGGCGCTCGCGGAGCGGTTGTCGCTGGACGCGTACAAGGCGGCGGCTTATCACGCGGGGCTGCCGGCGGCGCGGCGATCCCAGGTGCAGGACGACTTCCTGGCCGGTCGGCTGGACGTGGTGGTGGCGACGAGCGCGTTCGGGATGGGCATCGACAAGCCGGACGTACGCTCGGTCGTGCACGCCGGTGTGCCGGGCAGCCTGGACGAGTACTACCAGGAGATCGGCCGCGCCGGCCGCGACGGCCAGCCGGCCCGCGCGGTGGTCGTCTACGACCCGCGCACCATCCGCATCCCGCGACTGCTGGCGGCCCGCTCCCGGATCTCGCCGGACACGGTGCACGCGGTCATCGACGCGATCGAGGCGGCACCGGGCCGGGTCGCGGTCAAGGCGGTGGTCGACGCCAGCGGCGTGAGCCGCCAACAGGTGCTGCGGGTGATCCAGGAGCTCGAGGACCTGGGCTTCCTGGAACCGGACGGCAGCGACGGGTTGGTCCGCCCGGACCGCCTGCCACCGGACACGTTCGCGCTGGTGTCCAAAGAGGGCGGTCGCCAACAGTCGATCCTGCGCTCCCGGATCGAGGCGGCGCGCGAGTTCGCGGAAACAGTCCGCTGTCGGCGGGCCGAACTGCTCGGCTACTTCGGCGAGCACTACGACCCACCGTGCGGCACGTGCGACAACGACGAGGCCGCCGCGGCGGCGCGGGCCCAACCGTCGAAGGCCCAGGTCGGCCGGCGCCACCAGCCGGACCCATCGGCGCCGCGGGTACGCCACAAGCTGTGGGGCGAGGGCACGCTGCTGTCCCGCGACGACCACGAGCTGACGGTCGCCTTCGACACGGTCGGCTACCGCCACCTGACCCCGGCGGTCCTGGAGAACGGCATCCTCACGGTCGAGAACTAACCGCGCGGACCTGGCAGGTTCTCCGGCCGGAAGACTCGACTCCCGCCGCAGGCGAAAGTAGAGTCACGCAGCGTCTAATCAGGCACAGTGGGTAATCGTCGGCTTCTCGACCGGGTAAGGACGTGTACGTGGACAAGCGACTGATTGGATTGGAGGTCGAGAACTTCCGTAGCCTACGTCGGGTCTCACTGCCGCTGCGGCCGCTGAACGTTCTCGTCGGGCCTAACGGCGCGGGAAAGACCAACCTCCTGGAGGTCTTCCGCTTCCTCGCCGACGTCATCAGGACCGACCTCCAGCCGGCACTCGACCTGCGCGGCGGATTCGACGAGGTTCGGTTCTGGGGAGGTGAGAAGACGCCGACTTCCGTTCGTATCAAGCTCACTGCCACGTGGACGACCAACAGCAGCCGAAACGCGCCTGACGAGTACGAGCTACGGGTGTCGTCGTCGTCCCACCGCTCGACGCTGTCGAGGCGAGAGACGTTCCAGTTCAAACGCACACAGGGCCGCGGCCGCCGCATTCAGATTTCCGGTCAGCGGGCGACGGTCAGCGACACTGGACGCGGCGGCAGTGAACGCGAGATCGGTATCAGCGCACTCAGTAGTGGTCTCTCGACGTTGCCCAGGCTCGCTGACGAGAAGGGCGGCACCGAGGTCGCGCAGGTGGCTCGCAGACTCGCTTCGTTCCGTGTGTTCGACGTGAATGTCGACTCTGCCAGGCGCCCTTCCCGGTTCCCTCGGAACGAGTTGGAGACACTCGACGACGACGCGGCGAACTTGGCGAGCTTTCTGCTGCGGCTTCAGATTCAAGACCAAGCGGCCTGGGAAAGGCTCGTTGCGGATGCGATGGAGGTTCTTCCGCAGCTCGACGGGATCGACTTCGCCTATCCCTCAGGCGCGGCGCGAGAGGTCATCGTTGTGCTGAACGAGCGAGGACTTCGGCGGCCTACGGAACTCGCCGATGCCTCGTACGGGACGATCCGCCTGCTGGGACTCCTCGCGTTGCTCTATGACCCGAGCCCACCTTCGCTCACGTGCGTCGAGGAGATCGACCATGGCCTGCACCCTCAAGCGCTCGAACTGCTGGTCGAGCGCTTGCGTGACGCCAGTGAGCGCACCCAGTTCCTCATCGCCACGCACAGCCCCGCGTTGGCCGACCGTCTCGAGCCGGAAGAGTTGGTTGTCTGCGAGCGGCGCGACGACGGCTCCTCGGCGATCCCGGCGGTTTCAACCGAACGGGTGGCCGAGATAGTGGACGAAAGCGAAGGTCTGGAACTGGGCACGCTGTGGTTCTCCGGCGCGTTGGGCGGCGACCTGTGAACCGGCGGGGAGGCACCAAGATCGCGGCGTCCCGCAAGCCGATCGTCGTGCTTGCCGGTGAAGACCGCAGCGACCGCGCCAGCATCCGCGTCCTCCTCGAGGATCTGTGCCCGGACACCCGCGGCCGGATTGTCGAGATTGGCGACTCTGTGCGGTTGCGTGACGCCGGCAGCGAGAACCTGAAAGCGCGGGTGACGACACTCCGCCAGAAGGTGAAAGCCCGTGCGGCCCGCGAAAGTGCGGATATTGCCTGCGTTTTCGTGCACGAGGACTTCGACCAGCCACATGGCGACACCTACGAGACAGTCCGCACCAGAGTCGAGGGCGCCCTCCTGGGGGTCTTTTCCAGCGCACATTACGTGCTTGCCGTGGCGGAGATGGAAGCGTGGTTGCTCCTGTTCCCGGACGCCGTGGCGGCCCACAAAGTTAGCTGGTCGGTGCCTGCGAAGTACCGCAACCGCGACACCGGGATGATCGCCGATCCCAAACGTGTACTCATGCGGGAATGCACACCCGAGCGGCTGAAGTACCGCGAGACAGATGCTCCCGACGTCTTTGCCCGCGCGGCGCAGATGGGGCGGCTCGAGCGACCCGTCGGTCGGAACGACTCGTGGTCCAGGTTTCGCCGCGAGGCCGACGAGTGCTGTCGCTCGCATATTCCTCGGCCGCGCACGGGTCAATGAGTAATCGTCGGTGACCAGGGTCTCACGATCGCCGATGGACCGGTACGGTGGGTGCGACATCGCCGCTTAGGGGAGGGGCGCTGGTCCATGTCCAAGCACATCTCGTCCGAGGCGATCAACGCCATCGCCGATCACCTGCGGCAGCAGGTCGCTGCCGGGCCCAACGGGGTTGCCGAGATCGAGGCGAAGCTTCCGGCCACCGAGGTGGGCTTTCCCGGCTTCGGGGTCGTGGGCATCCCGCTCGACATCGCCTACTCCGGGTTCCGCGACCGGTTCGCCGACTCGCTCGCGGCGGTCAAGGCGTCCGTCGACGACTACATCGCCGAGCTCGGGCGGGCCCGGGTCGCGTGGGTCGAGGCCGAGAACGCCAGCACCGTCGTCGTGCGCGACTGATCGAGAGGACGCTGACCGTGCCGGGTGTCGAGGGCGCACTGTTGTACGCCGTGATCATGACCAAGCTCCGGATCAGCGCGGGCCTGGCGCCGACCGCCGCGTTCGGTGTCGTGCTGGCCGCCAGCCTGGCCTCGAACCCGCTCGGCATGTTCGACGCCAAGAGCGAGGGCTGGGACCAGGTCTCCAAGCGGCTCAGCGGCATGCTCGCCCAGATCGACCTGGCCATGGAGCGCGGCGACGACTGGATCGCCGACGACAAGGACGCGTTCGAGACGTCCATCGTCAACTTCAAGAACGAGGTCGAAGCGCTCAAGAAGGCCGCCGACGACGCCGGCTCCATGCTGGTGCTCACCGGCACCGGGTTCGTCACGACGTACATCGCGATCCTGACCTTTCTCGGCGCGGTCCTGATCTCGCTGCTCGCCCTCGCGGTGATGCGGCTCAACCCGTTCACCGCCGCGCCGGCCACGGCGATCACGATGCAGCTCGGCCTGATGATCAATTTCTTCATCGGCAAGGCGACGATCCTGTTCGTGGGGCTGGCCACCGCGGCTGCCACCGCGATCGCCGCGACGGTGGTCGGCCTGAAGCTGACCGACTCGGCCGGCGACATCGTGCCCGAGCCCGCGCGGTTGGAGCAGATGCGCATCGACTACCGGAAGCCGAGCGTGTTCGAGGCAAAGAGCGTCTGAGCGGAGGAGTCACGTGGACAACGCCCGGCTGGAAGATCTCGACCGCTCGATCCGCGAGACCGAGCAGCGCATGCGGGGCCTCGGCGACCTGCAACGCACGCTGGAGGAGACCCGAGCGACCTACGCCACCGAGTCCGGTCTGGTGACCCTGGTGCTCGGCGCCGACCAGGTGGTGCACGGCGTCGAGCTCCACCCGGCGGCGATGCGGCTGGCGCCCGAGGAGTTGGCCAGCGAGATCAAGGCCGCCTTCGCCGGCGCCCAGGCCGAGCTCGCCCGGGTCGTCAATCTGGCGATGGCCGGAGTGCTCGGCACCGAGTCACCGGAGGAGGTCCTCGAGAACGCCGCCGGCCTGGAGCACACGATGACCGACACGCTCAGCGAGCTGACCCGCTCGATGAACGACGCGATCGTCGCGGTGAGCCGCCTGCAGTCGCGGAGCTAGGCCATGAGCAACTGGGCCATCTATCTCTATCCGGTCCTCGTGCTGGTGGTCCTCGTCGTCCTCTACATCGGCATCGCCGCGTTCTTCAGCTACCGCCGCAGGAAGTTCGACGAGAAACCACCGTCCAAACGCCGACCCTGGCGTCCGTGAGCGGCTAGTTTGATGTTTCGTGGAGCTGGCCAACCGCACGGTGGTGCTGACCGGAGCCACTGACGGCATCGGCCGCGCCACGGCCGTCCGGCTCGCGGGCCGGGTCGGCCACCTGGTCCTGCACGGCCCGCAACCGCACGCCGCGGTGGCCGATTTCGTCCAAACCCTGCCCGGCCGGGTGACCTACCTGTCCGCCGACTTCGACCACCTCGACCAGATCGCCGGGCTCGCCGCCGACGTCCGGCAAGCCACTGACCGGGTCGACCTGCTGGTCAACAACGCCGGCCGGCCGGGCACCCCGCGCCGCGAGCTCAGCGCTGACGGCATCGAGGCGACCTTGCAGATCAACTATCTGTCGACGGTCATGCTGAGCACGAGCCTGCGCGACCGGGGCAGCCGGATCGTCAACATGGCCTCCGCGACCCACGCGACCGAGCACCTCGACCTCACCGACCTCGGCCTGGCCCGCGGCAACTATGCCGCCATCACCGCGTACGCCCGGTCGAAACTGGCCATCGTCACGTACACCTGCTGGCTGGCCGCCCGCCTCGACGCCGCGACCTCGGAGGCGGCGAGCATGCACCCCGGCGTCATCCGCTCCAGCCTGCTGGCCAGCATGTTCTCGATCGAGGGCCAGTCGCCCGAACACGGCGCCGCCAACGTCGAGTACGTCGCCACCCTGCCCGGCGAGATCAATGGGCGGTACTTCGAGGAGCGCGAGCCGTCGCGCCCCAACCCCGAGGCCGAGGACCCGGCGGTCCAGGACGGCCTGCTCGAGCGCACCGCCGAGCTGCTGGCACCGATCGGCGTCGACCCACGGCAAGTGTGAAGCGCGTCCTATGTGGTCATCCCGCGTACCATGGGACGAGTGCCAGAAGGACGTCGCCGACCCGCCACGATGGCCGATGTGGCCCGCCAGGTCGGCCTGTCCCACCAGACCGTCTCCCGCGTGCTCAACGACCACCCGCTGGTGCGCCCCGAGACCCGCGAGCGCGTGCGCAAGGCGATCGAGGACCTCGGCTACCGCCCGAACTCCGCCGCGCGTGCGCTGGTCACCCGGCGCTCGCAGACGCTCGGTGTGATCACGTTCAACAGCACGTTGTACGGCCCGGCCAGCACCCTGTTCGGCATCGAGCAGGCGGCTCGCGACGCCGGGTTCGTGGTCACCATCGACAGCCTGACCGCGCTGACCGCCACCTCGGTGCGGGCGGCCCTCGACCGCCTCGCCAAGCAGGCCGTCGAGGGCATCATCGTGATCGCGCCGCTGTCCGGCACGGCCGAGGTGCTCAGCGCCCTGGCCGGTCAACTGCCGGCGGTGGTGGTCGAGGGCGGCGCGGTGCCGGGGCTCGGCGCGGTCAGCGTCGACCAGGAGGAGGGCGCGCGGCGGGTCACCCGTCACCTGCTCGACCAGGGCGCCGCCACGGTCTGGCACGTCGCCGGCCCGGGGGACTGGGTCGAGGCGGAGGGCCGCGTGCTCGGCTGGCGGAGCGTGCTGCGCGAAGCCGGAGCCGTGGTCCACCGGCCGCTGCGCGGCACGTGGAGCCCGTCGTCGGGCTACACCGCCGGAAGGCGCCTCGCGGATCGCGGTGACGTGGAGGCGGTCTTCGTCGCCAACGACCAGATGGCGCTGGGGTTGCTGCGGGCGTTCCACGAGGCCGGCGTACGGGTGCCCGGCGACGTGCTGGTCGCGGGGTTCGACGACGTGCCGGAGGCCGCGTACTTCACGCCGCCACTGACCACCGTCCGGCAGGACTTCACCGCGGTCGGGCGGCGCAGCATCGAGCTGCTGGTCGAGCAGGTCGCGGCCGGTCGGCCCCTCGAACGGCGGGCGGTCGTGCCGGTCGAGCTCGTGGTCCGGCAGAGCTCGAAGCGCTGAACCGTTTCAGAATCAAGGCGTCACACGCTTGACATCTCTTGTGTACGTAATGTTAGCGTTAACATTCACGTTCATATTGGAAGAGAGAGGCGCGCCGACATGGCCGAGTTGGGCGCATCCCCCGCCTTGCAACGTCGACTCGTGACCCCACCGCTCCCGGATGCCGTCGCCGCGGCCCGCATCGAGCTGCGCCAGCTGCGCTATTTCGTGTCGCTCGCCGAGGAGCTCCACTTCGGACGCGCCGCCGCCCGCGAGCACATCGTCCAGTCCGCGCTCAGCCAGCAGGTCCAGCGGCTCGAGCGCACCCTCGGCGTGCTGCTCGTGCACCGCACCACCCGGCACATCGAGCTGACCCCGGCCGGCGCCCGCTTCCTGCTGGAGGCGCGGCAGATCCTCGAACACGTCGACCGCGCCGCCGGCCTAGCGCAGGGCCTGACGTCGACCCCGCCGGTGCTGCGGGTGGGCCTGCTCGACGAGGGCTACGAGGCGGCCCGCCCGGTCCTGCGCGCGCTGCGCGCCCGCCACCCCGAGTTGGAGCTCCACCAGGTGCAGGTCGGCGTGCCCGAACAATGCCGGATGATCGCCGACGGCCGCCTCGACGTCGGCATCGGCCGCAGCTGCGCGGCACCGGCCCAGATCGCCTCGGAGCTGTTCCGGCTCGACCCGCTCGGCGTACTGGTGGCCGACGACCACCGCCTGGCCCGCCTACCCGTCGTTCCGGTCACCGCGCTGGCCGGTGAGCCGTTGCTGCTGCCGGACGAGTCTCGCGCCCCGGAGCTGGCGGAGTTCGTGGGCGAGATCTGCCGCACGGCAGGCTTCGTGCCGGCCGCCCACCGCGACACCGTGCAGAACCTCCGAGCGGCCGTCGACCTGGTGGCCAGCGGCCGCTGCCTGATGTGCGCCCCGGCCTCGACCGCGGAGCTGGCGGCCCCCGCCCGCTGGCGTCCCCTGGCGCCGGCGGTGCCGCGCTACCCGTGGTCGGTGATGTGGCGCGCCGAACGCCCGTCCCGCGAGGCCAAGGCCTTCGTGGCGATCGCCCGCGAGCTCTCCCGCGGCCAGGGCTGGCGCGACCCCCGCGCGCCCCAGGTCGACCTGGCCAGCTAGGACCAAGGCGAAGCAGGGGCCTCTCGTCAACCCCACACCCGGCCGAGGCGCGCCGCGCCGTCAGGCCCATGCCACCGCCCCGCGCGACCGCGCAACCTCGCGCCATCTCGCGGCCGCGCAGCGCCGTGCCATCTCGCGCGGCCGCGCAGCGCCGCGCCACCTCGCGCCACCGCGCTGCGCCGCGATACGCGTTACCGCGCGGCGTCACTCCTCTGCCTCGCGCGAGCCGCGCAGCGCTGCGGTCCGCGCGCCGGGCCTGCGTTGACAACGGCCCCTTCCGACACGGAAACCGTTGACAACGGTCCTAGCCTTTCGCCTCAGGTCAGGCGGAGCATGTTCCACGACAGGGGTGGGAGGACCGCCTGGAGGCGGCCGCCGTCCAGTTTCGGGGGGTCGAGTTGGCGCGGGACGACTCGGTTCGGTTGGGTCGCGTCGTTGACCGCGTCCGGGTCGTCGTCCGACAGGGTGACGTGAGAGGCCGACGTCAGTGACGGCAGCGACCGGGCGTCGACGTCGAGCGTCAACTCCTGGTGTTGGTCGCGGTTGACCGCGAACACCGTCACCCCGCCCGAAGGCTCGTCGGCCAGCACCGCCACCGCGTCGAGCACCGGGACCTCACCGTGCGCGGCCGTGTCGTACACGGGCCCGCGCGGTTCCAACCGCAGCACCGTGCCGCGGCCGTAGCGGGACGTCAGCGCGAACGGGTGGTAGCTGCTCTGGCGCCACGCCGGACCGCCCGGCTCCGTCATGATCAGGCCGATCACGTTGACGAGCTGGGCCTGGCAGCCGATTCTGACCCGGTCGGCGTGCCGCAGCAGGCTGATCAGCAGGTTGCCGACCACGACCGCGTCGGTCACCGAGTAGACGTCCTCGATCAGCCTGGGCGTACGCGAGATCGACAGGTTCTTCTCGCCCACGAATCTGGTCTGGTACCACACGTTCCACTCGTCGAACGAGATGTTGATCCGCTTGCGGTGCCGCCCCACTGCCCGCACGTGGTCGGCCGTCGCGATCACCGCGTCGATGAACGCGTCCATGTCGACCGCCGAGGCGAGGAAGCTGCCCCGATCACCGTCGCGCTCCTGGTAGTAGGCGTGCATCGACACGTAGTCGGCCACCTCGTAGGTCTCCCGCAGGACCGTCGCCTCCCACGACCCGAACGTCGGCATCGCGCGCGACGAGCTGCCACACGCCACCAGCTCGATCGACGGGTCGACGAGCCGCATCGCTTTCCCGGTCTCGGCCGCCAACCGTCCATATTCCTCAGCCGTCTTGTGTCCGATCTGCCACGGCCCGTCCATCTCGTTGCCGAGGCACCAAACCTTGATGTCGTACGGATCAAGCGAACCATGAGCACGGCGCTGGTCCGACCAGTACGTGCCCGACGGGTGGTTGCAGTACTCGACGAAATTGCGCGCGGCATCCAGACCGCGCGTGCCCAGGTTGACCGCCATCATCGTCGACGCGCCCACGGAGCCCACCCACCGCTGGAACTCGTCGACGCCGACATGGTTGGGCTCGACGGAACGCCACGCCAGGTCGATCCGCGTCGGCCGGGAGGCGACGGGCCCGATCCCGTCCTCCCAGTTGTAGCCGGACACGAAGTTGCCGCCCGGATAGCGCACGATCGGCACACCGAGCTCCCGGGTCAGCGCGGCGACGTCACCGCGAAAGCCGTGCGCGTCCGCGGTCGGATGGCCGGGCTCGTAGATCCCCTCGTACACGCACCGGCCGAGATGCTCGACGAAGCTGCCGTACAAGCGGGGATCGACCGGGCCGACACGGAACGCGGGATCGACGGTGAGCGAGGCGAAGTGCACAGAGTCCCCTAACCTTTGAGTCCGGAACCAGCGATGCCCTGCACGATCTGCCGCTGGAAGAGCAGGAACACGGCCACCAACGGGATCGCGCCGAGGATCGCCGACGCCATCGTGTCCGCGTACCGGATGCCGAAAGCCCCTTGCACGGTCGCCAGCCCGACGGGCACGGTCATCAGGTCGGGGTTGCTCAGCACCAGCAACGGCCAGAGCAGGTCGTTCCAGGTGGTCACGAAGATGAAGATGGCCACGGCCGCCACCGCGGGCCGGGCCAGCGGCAGCACGATCCGGCGGTAGACCCGGAAGAAGCTCGCGCCGTCCATCCGGGCCGCCTCCTCGAGGTCGCGGGGGAGCCCGTCGAAGAACTGCTTGAAGATGAACACCGCGATCGCGGCCGGGAGCTGCGGCAGGATCACCGCCCAGTACGTGTTCAGCAGCCGCAGCGCGTCGAACTCGCGGAACCACGGCACGATCAGCACCTGCCCCGGGATCATGATGCCGGCGAGGATCGCCCAGAAGACGACGTTCTTGTAGCGGAACCGCATGCGGGACAGGGCGAAGGCGGCCATGCTGGCCACGATCACGGTGCCGAGCGCGGCCAGCGACGAGACGATGAACGAGGCGCCGTACCAGCTCCACATGTCCGTGTCCCGCAGCGTACGGGTGAACGCGTCCAGGGTGGGGTTGTCGATGAGCCACGTCGTACGCGTCGTCTCCGCGTTCGGCTTGATGGCCGTGTCCACCGCCCACAGCAACGGCACCAGCCAGAGCAACGCGAAGGCGATCAGCACGCCGGCGCAGATGCGGTTGAACAGCTTCTCGCGGGCGTTGATCCGCTCCATCGTGATGCCGACGTCGGGGTTAGCCATGTCAGACCACCTTCTCCTGCCTGCGCACCAGCGTGAACCACACGGCCGACACCGCGAGCACCACGAGGAAGAACAGCATCGACACGGCCGCGGCGTACCCGACGCGATAGTTGGTGAAGCCCTCGTCGTAGACGAGCTGGAGGATCGACCGGGTGGCGAAGTTCGGACCACCGCCGGTCATCAGGTACATCTGGTCGAAGACCTTCAGTGACGCGATCACCTGGAGCACCGCGACGAGCGTCGTGGTGCGGCCCAGCATCGGGATCGTGATGCTGCGGATCTGCTGCCACGGGCTGGCCCCGTCCATCGCCGCCGCCTCGTAGAGGTCGCGCGGGATCTCCTGCAGGCCGGCGAGATAGAGCACGAAGTTGAACCCGAGTGTCCACCACACGGTGGTGATGGCCAGCGACGGCATCGCCCAGGCGGCATCACCGAGCCAGCTCGGCGCGGTCATGCCCACCTTGGCCAGCATCGTGTCGAACAGGCCGAGCGCCGGGGTGTAGAGCCACATCCAGATCAGGGCCACGACCGCGGACGGCAGGATGTACGGGGCGAAGAAGGCCAGCCGGAAGAACCAGCGGCCGCGGGCGACCCGGTTGGCCAGCAGCGCCAGCAGGAAGCCGAGGATCACCAGGGGCGGCGTGGTCAGGATGGTGAACCACAGCGTGTGCCACAGCGACGACCAGAAGTCCGCGTTGCTCAGCGCCTCGGCGTAGTTGCCGAACCCGGCGCCGCCGTTCAGCCCCGGCTTGACCAGGCTGGCGTCGGTGAAGCTGAGCACCAGGCCGTACAACGCGGGGCCGATGATGAACAACAGGTAGAGGACGACGAACGGGGTGAGGAACGCCGCCGCGGGCCGGCCCTGTCCCGGAGCCGCGCTCGGGCGTGGTGCGGTCGGTGCGATGCCGCGGTCGGCGTCGCTGTCGGTGTGTACGGGTGTCTGCGTGGACACGGGTGCCTCCCGGTCTACAACGGTGACGCGGTGCGGGCGAGCTGCTCGAGGCTTCCGCGCATCTGGGCTATGGCCTGCTGTGGGGTCGAGGCGCCGGCCAGCACGTCGCCGATCGCCGAGCCGGTGATGATCTCGAAGTTGGAACCGGAGCCCGAGTACCAGCCCTCAGCGTCGTACGCGGCACCGTCCGCCGCCGAGGCGTAGTTCGACTGCGGGCTCATCTGCGCGTACTCGGGGCTGTCCGCGAACGGCAGCCACAGCGGCACGTGCCCGCCCTCCGTCCACGTCTTGCTCTGGTCCAACATGGACCGCACGAAGGTCAGCGAGCGGTCGAGCCGGGCCTGGTCGCGGTGCGGCTGGCGGGGGAGCACGAAGGTGTGCGAGTCGCCCTGCACGGCGTACGTGCCGCCGCCGAAGACGTTGGGGAACAGCGTCATGCTGAACGGCAGCTTCGCCGTCTGGAAGGTGGTGATCTCCCACTCGCCCTGGAAGAAGAAGCCGATGTCGCCGTTGGCCATCATCGCGATCGAGCCCTGGTAGTCGATCGGGTTCGGGAACAGCCCGTCGCGGGTGAGCCCGGCCATGAACTCCAGCGCCCGCGTCGCCTTCGCGTCGTCGATCACCACGCGGGTGCCGTCGTCCGCGAGCATCTGCCCGCCGAGCTGGGAGTAGAACGACTGGAACATCCGCCACGGCGTCGCGGTCTCGGAGGTGAACGCGACCGCGCCGCCGTACGTGCCGGTGACCTGCTTGGCCTTGGTCATCGCGTCGACGAACCCAGCCTCGCTGTCGAACGGCTTGAGCTTGCCGGCGTCGTCGAGCAGGCCCGCCTCTTTACAGATGTCGGTGTTGTAGAACATCACGAACGGGTGGGTGTCGATCGGCAGCGCGTACGCCTTGCCGTCGACCAGCCCGGCCTCCCACGCCCGCGAGTTGAACTTGTCGGGCGTCATCCCGTGCCGGGCCAGGTCCTCGGGCAGCAGCTCTTCCAGCAGGTCGGCTCGCACGAGGTTCTTCATCCGGGTCAGGTGCGCGATCGCGACCTCGGGCGGCCGGTCACCGAGCGTGGCCAGCGACAGCTTCGTGTAGTACGGATTGCCCCACGCGAGGGTGACCGCGGCGAGCTCGATCTCGGGGTGCTCGGCCCGGAAGGCGTCGAGCATCTGCTGCATGCGTACGCCGTCGCCACCACCGAACAGGTTCCAGAAGTCGAGGGTCCCGGTGTCCCGGGAGGCACTGAGCCCACCGGCCACGGTGGAGCAGGCACCGAGCGCACCCGTCGCACCCAGCCCGATGGCGGCGGCGGTGGCTCCGAGCAGTCGACGGCGGGTGAACCCCCGCGGATCGGGATGGTTCGTCATGGCTCCCGTCCTTTCCACGCCGGCGCGTTGACTGAGCCTCGCCGTCGCGCGGACGGGAAATCCATGAGTTGATCTTCGCAATCACAGATCGGCCGCACACGAAACGAGAAAGATCGCTCAACGCAGGAGGAGCTCGATCGTGTCGCCGGCTTGCCACGTGCGGACCACCTCGGCGTACGTGCCGGCCCACGCCCGTTGCCGGCCGCCGTCGAGACGCAGTTGGGCCGCGCCGGCCCAGGCGGGCACGCGGATCGACAGCGTCCACTCGCGGCGTGGTGCGTCCAGCACGCGGGCCCGGATCCGGTTGTCGCCGGTCTCGACCGCCACCTGGATCCGGCCTTCACCGAGCCGCGCGGTCACCCGGCAGGGCACGTGGAGGTGGAGCTGGACACCGTCGGCGTCGGTGGTGGCCAGGTACGTGTCCAGGCTCGACAGGGTGCGCGGGTCCCGGTCGTCCAGCAGGCGCTCGGCCGCGTCCGCGTAGTGCGGCTCGCCCGTCGCCAGCAGCATCCGCCAGGCCCAGTGCAGGCCGCCCGGGCCGCCGGCGTCGGGATCGTGGCGGGTGAGCGCGTCGAGCAGGTCACCGTCGTCCTGCTCGATCGCGACGTCGGCCGCGCCGGCGGCGAGGTAGCCAGGCCGGGTCGGGCCGTGCGCGTCGACGAGCTGGCGGGCCAGGTCGAGGTACCGATGGTGGTCGGTCTCGCGGAACAGCTCCACCAGTGCCATGGCCAGCCCCGGGTGGCAGCCCGGGTTCCCGTCGAGCGCGTCCGCGACCTCCGTGGCGACCTGGAGCGGGCGGCGGTCGCCGGTGGCGCGGACCAGCGCGATCGCGGCCCGCAGCAGATGGCCGGCCTGGCCCTCCCGCACGGGCAGCGGGGCCGCGCGCAGGGTGCGCAGGAGGCCGGCGTCCGGCTCGCGCGCGTACTCCCACGCCGCGGCCTCCAGCCATGCGTAGCCGTTCCCGGCGGGCCCCGCCCGGATGGCGGCGCGGTTGGCCCGCTGGCTCGCCGCCCAGCGGCCGCCGGTGATGCGGGCGGCGCCGAGCGGCAGCGGACGCAGCCGGCAGGCCGCGGCGGCGGTCGGCGCCACGGGCCCTGGGCTCGACATGCCGCCAGCGAACGCCGTGTCCGGCCGGCCCGGCAAGGACCGAAACGAGCAATCGAGATCGCCGCGACTGATAAGTGCCTATACGGGGTGAGGACGGCGCACCGCGTTCAGGATGGTCAGCGGTTTGGGGGTCAGCCAGTGCAGGCCGCAGTAGGACGCCATGACATAGGTCCGGAAGTCGCGGTCGGCGGCCAGGTGGCGCAGGGTGCGTTCCTTCAGCGCGGACAGCACCCTGCTGCGGCGGGTGAAACCCCACAACGAGAGGTCCCCCAACTCCTGGATCCGCTCCGCCTGCGGCCGTCGCCAGAGCTCGTACGGGCGCAGGGCGCGTGCGGTGAAGTCGCCCCGGCGGAACGCCTGCCCGGTCACCACCGCCAGCGTCAGCGCGTCCTCCAGGGCCAGGGAGACGCCCTGGCTCGTGATCGGGTTCACGGTCAGGGCGGCGTCGCCGAGCAGCGCCACGTGGTCGGCGACCCAGCGCTCCGCCCGCATGCGGAACCCGGGCGCGACCGTGACCTGGTCCCACGACTCGACGCTGTCCACCGAGCCCGCCAGGATCGGCGCCCTCCGCACGTAGTCCTCTCGGAAGCGCTCGATGCCGCCGACCCGGTGCGGGCCTGCGGTCAGCTCGAACGCCACCAACTCGCCCGGTCGGGTCGGGACGACGCCGAGGTACGAGCCGCGACCGAAGTAGATGTGCCCCTCCGTGAGGGTGTCGTCGTCGCGGCTCATGATGGTGTCCACCCACGAGTGCGAGTACCGGCGCACCCGCGCGCCGATGCCGGCCTGTGCGCGCACCCGCGACCGAGGGCCGTCGGCGCCGACCAGCAGCTTGGCCGACGCCGTGCGGCGCTCGCCCTCGACCTCGATGTCGACGTGCACGCCGCCCTCGACCCGGCGGTAGCCCTGGAACGCGCCCGGGATCACGACGTCGACTCCGGACAGGCGCTCGCGGAGCCGGCGGCGCAGGAGATGGGCGCGCACGCACACGGCGTACGCGTGGGTGTGGCGCAGCTCGTCGTAGCGCCACTCCGACAGCCGGCCCCCGCCTTCGCGTTCCGCGATCCAGCGCTCGTGCCGTACACCCAGTCGCTTGATGTCGTCGAGGAGGCCGAGCCAGTCGAGCGCGAGCAGCCCGTTCGGCTCGATGTCGTGGCCCCAGGTCATTCTCGACTCGTCGAAGTCGACCTGTGGATCGACCACGAGGATGCGCAGGCCCTCGTCGCGCAGCGCCATGGCGAACGCCGTCCCGGCGACGCTGGCACCGACGACGACGATGTCGTACGCCTTCACGAGACCGTCGCGTTCGTGAGGACCCGCCACGATCCGGACCACGTGAAGCTGGGTTCGGCGAAGCGTGGCGCGAGCTGGAGGGCCAGCGCGAGGGTCCGCCCTGCCAACAGGCAGAGCGCGACCGTCACGGCCAGCAGGCCCGGGCTGTAGAGGACGAACAACACGAGCATGAAGAGGTGTACGTAGGAGAAGGCGAGCTCGTACGCCAGGATGAAGGTCTCCAGGGTGTGCGCGCGTTCGCCGAGCACCATGACGGCGGCGCCGATCACGCTCAGCGCCGCCAGGGCCAGCATGCGCGGGGGCAGCTGGCCCGTCGCCGTCAAAGCGAGCAGCACCAGGTACGGCGAGCCGGCGATGACGGTCAGCGCCACGCGGCGGGTGAACCGGTTGCGGAGGCTGAACACGCCGGGCGCGCCGACCGACTCGTCGCCGACCACGTCGGGCAGGTCCTTCAGGAGTGCGCTGACGCCGAAGAAGAACGTCACGAGCCACACCACGGCGGGCACTGTGGACAGTGGCTGGTGCCAGGTCCAGCCGGCGAGGTAGCCGAAGAGCGTCGCCCACGCGATGTCCAGCTCCGCCCACCCGGGCCGGCGCTTGAGCCGCAGGCCCCAGTTGTAGATTGGCGCGGCCAGCCAGGCGGCGAGCATCATCACCGCGACGACGGGGTTGACGAGCACGCCGGTCGCGATCGCGCCGCAGAGGCTGACCAGGTAGCCGCCGACTGCCGTGCGCCACAGCACCGGTTCGCCGACCGACCTGACCAGCGAGGGCCGGCGGGGCTGGTTGGCGGCGTCCTCCTCGTGGTCGACGAGCTCGTTGTGGATGCAGTTCGCGGACTCGACGAGGCAGATGCCGGCGACGCTGACGACGAACCACCACAGGTGCGTCGACCCACCCTCCGGTGCGGACGCCAGGTAGGCGAACGTGAACGGCGTCACCCAGATGAACCAGAAGGGCACCTTGCTGATCTTGAGTACGGCGACGGCGGGATGCCACGTGCGCTGCTCAGCCACGGGTGGCTCGCCGTGTCCTGAGCCGAAGGCGCGCCAGCATGGCCAACGCGTCGGCCTCGTCGAACGCCGCCCGGCCCGCCGTCCCGACGCCGACCGCGACGGCGCGTAGACCCTCGGCCGTGCGCCACCCGGCCGCACACATCCAGGCGTCGTGCACCGGCCCGTCGAGCTCGGCGAACGTCACGTCCGCCGTGGTCAACGTGGCGCGCTCGCAGAGGTTCGGCAGGTTGACGGCGCTGGCCATCGTTGTCCGGACGATGGTGGGCCGGATCGGACGCCGTCGTCGGTGCGCGACGCACATCGCCGCCGCCTCGGCCGCGGTGCGTGGGTCGTCCACCGCCGTGGAGTAGAGCGCGACCGCGAAGAGTCGCAGCCCGTCGGACGCGGCGGGCAACGCCAGGTAGGCCGCCGCCGCCCGGACCGGATGGGACACGCGCCGCAGCGGGGTCGAGCGCGGCGGGCCCGCGACCAGGTAGGGCAGGGGTGCTCTCACCTTGATCACCTCCATACTTGAACACGTTCAAGTTGGCCGCAGCGTAGCCCCGCGCGTCGCACGCGAACAAGTGCGCCCGATGAGACGCACAGCACGCACGGCGTGTGACGAAGGACAAACGCGAACGTTCTTCCTTGATCGGCGAACGCCGAGCTGCCATGGTCAGGGGTCGAAGATCCATTTTCCGAGGTGAGATGACCAGCCCGACAGCTCAGCGTCAGCGGACGCCCGCTGGACGGCGCGTCACCCGCACCGTCCGGTGCCGGAAGGGCATGCGGATCAGTGGAGGCGGGGCCGGGCGGACGCCGCGACCCGTCCCGGAACCTCCGATACGTCGCAGCCGCTGGCGCCCCGCGATCCTCGAACTTCTGCTGGTCGTCGTGCTCTTCCTCGCGTACAAGGCCGGCCGTCAGGTCATCTCGGGTCATGTCGGCGAGGCCACCAAGAACGCGACGTCGGTCTGGCGCTTCGAGCGTTGGCTGCACCTGCCGAGCGAGCTGTCCGTCCAACACGCGCTGCTGAGCCACGACTGGCTGGTCACCGCGGCCGACAGCTACTACGCCTACGTCCACTTCCCGGCGACCGCCGCGGTGCTGATCTGGCTCTACCTGCGCCGCGCACAGCTCTACCGGACCACGCGCCGGACCCTGGCCTGGCTGACGGCGGCCGCGCTGGTCGTGCACGTGTGGTTTCCGCTCGCGCCTGGCCGGCTGGTCCCGGCGACCGGCCTGCTCGACACGGGAGCCGTGTACGGCCCGAGCGTCTACGGCCCGCCGGACACCGACACGCTGACCAACCAGTACGCGGCGATGCCGTCCCTGCACGTCGGCTGGGCGCTGGTGGTCGCGGTGGCCCTCGTCGCCGCGGGCCGGAGCCGCTGGCGGTGGCTGTGGCTCGCCCACCCGCTGATCACCCTGCTGGTCGTGGTGTCGACCGGCAACCACTACTGGCTGGACGCGATCGTCGCGGTGGCCATGGTCGCCGTCACGGCCGCCCTCGTGCTGCCGCGCCGACCATCTCTTGTGGAGCCGCGCCGGCCCGGGCGGATGCGCCTGGGCGGTGCTACGGTGGATCGCGGCTGATCCGTGCGGCGGTGATCAGCGAGACAGGGGAGACGAGACATGGCGGGCGACGACGACATCTCCGGGTGAGACCGGACAGTCGTACTTCCGTGACCATGTCCCCCCTTGTCGGGCGGCTAGCGTCCGCCTGCCCTCACGTCTGAGGTTCCTTCCGATGTCTTTCGTCGTTTGCACCAACCTGTCCTTTTCCTGGCCCGACGACACCCCGGTGTTCGACGGCCTCTCGTTCACGATCGGTGGCGGCCGCACCGGGCTGGTCGCGCCCAACGGGGCCGGCAAGAGCACGCTGCTCAAACTGATCGCCGGTGAGTACCGGCCCACCGCCGGATCCGTCTCGGTCGACGGCGTCCTGGGCTACCTGCCGCAGAGCCTGCCGCTCGTCGGCGACCTGACCGTGGCCGAGGTACTGGAGATCGCTCCGGTGGTCGCGGCCCTGCATGCCATCGAGTCGGGCGACGCCAGCGAGGAGCACTTCACCACCATCGGCAACGACTGGGACGTCGAGGAGCGCACCCGGGCCGGGCTGGACCGGCTCGGCCTCGGTCACCTCTCCTTCGACCGGCGCCTGGACACCCTCAGCGGCGGCCAGGTCGTCTCCCTCGGCCTCGCGGCCCAGCTGCTCAAACGGCCCGACCTGCTGCTGCTCGACGAGCCGACCAACAACCTCGACCTGGAAGCCCGGCACCGGTTGTACGACCTGCTGGAGCAGTGGACCGGTGGCCTGCTGCTGGTTAGCCACGACCGGGCCCTGCTCGACCGGATGGACCGCATCGCCGAGCTCGACCGCGGTGAGATGCGGTTCTACGGCGGGAACTTCACCGAGTACGAGGAGGCGGTGCGGGCCGCTCAGGACGTGGCCGAGAAGAACGTCCGCAACGCCGAGCAGGAGCTCAAGCGCGAGAAGCGCGAGCTGCAGGAGGCTCGCGAACGGGCGGCCCGGCGGGCCAGCAACGCCTCCCGCAACCTCAAGAACGCCGGCCTCCCGAAGATCTTCGCCGGCACCATGAAGCGGGACGCCCAGGAGTCCGCGGGCAAGGCCAACGAGCTGCACGCGGCACGGGTCAGCGACGCCAAGGCCCGGCTCGACGAGGCGGGGCGGGCGCTGCGCAACGACCAGAAGATCTCGTTGGAGCTGCCCGGCACGAACGTGCCGGCCGGCCGCACCCTCGTGGCCGCCGAAGGGATGCGGGCGCGTTCGCTGTTCGCCGGCGACGGCGTCGACCTGACCATCCGGGGCCCGGAGCGGATCGCCCTGCTCGGCCCCAACGGCGCCGGCAAGTCCACCCTGCTGCGGCTGCTCAGCGGCGACCTGGAACCCGACGATGGCCGGATCAAACGGGCCGACGGGCGCATCGCGTACCTGTCGCAGCGCCTGGACCTGCTCGACCTGGACCGCACCGTGGCGGAGAACCTGACCGCGTTCGCGCCGCAGACCCCGGACGCGCAGCGGCTGAACCTGCTCGCCCGCTTCCTGTTCCGCGGCCCCCGGGCCCACCTGCCGGTCAGCGTGCTCTCGGGCGGCGAGCGGCTGCGGGCCACCCTGGCGTGCGTGCTGGGCGCCGAGCCGGCCCCGCAGCTCCTCCTCCTGGACGAGCCGACGAACAACCTCGACCTGGTCAGCGTGGGCCAGTTGGAGAGCGCCCTGCACGCGTACGAGGGAGCGCTCCTGGTCGTCAGCCACGACGAGCGGTTCCTCCGGGAGATCGGAGTCGACCGCTGGCTGCGCCTGTCCGAGGGCCGCCTGCTGGAGACCGGTGCCCCGGACGCCGGCTGAGGCATACTCTGCCGGTGCTACGCGCAGCCGCCTCCCTCGTCTCCGTCGGTGCACTCGTGGCAGCCCTGGCCGGCTGCGCGGGACCTGGCGACCCCAGGCCGCCGGTCCAGGCCCAGGTCCCGGACCCGACCGCGGCCGCCGCGCCACCGGCGGCGACACCCACCGTGGCGCTGCCGACCCTGTGCGGAAGCCCCGAGCCGGCGCCCCGCGACCCGTTCCCCTACAACAGGGACGCGGGCCGGCGCGACAGCATGCTGCACATCTCGGGGTCCGCCGCCTACACCGGGGGCATCGCGTATTTCGAGGACCTCGACGTGACCGGCCTGGCGGCACTGTTCGAGGCCCGCTTCGTCGACCCCTTCGACCAGCAGAACGCCGCACCGACGGCGTGGCAGATCCTCCAGTTCCTCTGCGACCACCCCCAGGTCCGCACCGCGGGCTACGCGGTCAGCGGCGACCGCGACGACTACCGGACATCGCTCGAGACGGTCTACGCGGTCGCGATCGACGCGAACCTACGCGCGGCCGCCGAAACGTTCTGCGTGGACGCCGACGCGGTCGAGACCGGCGACCACCTGGAGTGCTACTGGGACTGAGCCGGCTATGGCTGGTAGCGGGGCCCGGAGCGGGTGCTCCAGGCCCCGCTGGATGGTCAGCTCAGGGGCTGGGCGCGGCCCAGGGTTGGTGGGCTCATCGGGGACTTCTTCTCCAGGTAGCGCCACAGGGCGTCTCCGCCGTTGTAGGCGCTGCGGTCCTGCTTCGTCGCGCCGAACAGGGCCGTGAAGCCTGGCGTCGCGTTCTTGGCGAAGAAGTTGTTCGCCAGCGTCGCGATCCGGTACGTGGCCGTGGCCTTGACCGGCTTGCGGTCGATGCGGATGCTGCCCGCGGCGATCCGGTCGCCGACCGGCCGTGTCGGGTCGTACGTGTAGCGCACGTTGTCCGAGACGGCGAGCTGACGATAGGTCTCGGTGCCGTCGGCCGCCCGCTGCCACTGGCTTTCCAGGAGCTCGTCGAGCTTGGCGCCGCTCACGTTCCCGCGGACCAGGCCGACACCGATGCCGCTGCCGTAGACGGTGCCGAGCGCGAGCTCGGAGAACAGCACACGACCGGGCGCGTCGGCCGGGTTCGCCGGATCCGCCGCGTAGCTGATGTCCCGGCGGAGGACGCCGGGCATCGCGACCGCCAGGTCGGCCTTGCCGTCCTTGTTGGCCGCCCACAGGAAGGCGTCGGCGGCGGCGTTGTACATCGTGGACTCCGCGCTGTCGCCGACCGATCGGGTGAGCGGCGCGGTCACCCGGGTCGCGACGGTGTTGCCGCGCAGGACCAGCTGCTGCCGCCAGTACTCGGCGATCCGCAGCGTCGAAGGGTCCGGCGCCACGTCGCGGGTGTTGACGTGGTTGACCGACGTGGTCCGGTCGCGCAGCACCTCACCGGTCCGCGGGTCGAGCTGGAGGTTGATCTCGTTGAACAGTCGGCCGTGGTTGGCGGCCTCGACCACCGGACGCGCGTTGCCGGCCGGGTCGGGCAGCATGCAGTTGACCAGGGCGTGCCAGTGGCCGGTGACGATCGCCCGGACACCCTGCTTGCGCAGGATCGCCGCGTACTTGTTGATCGTGTCGGCCTCGTCGAGAAAATCGAAGCCGGCCGGCGTGTACGACATCTGCTCTTCCGACATCAGCTTGGTGGTCGCGTGCACGAAGCCGACGGGAAGCGTGCCACCGCGGCCGTCGGACACGTACTCGACGTGGTACGGCTGCTGCACGGGCTTGCCGCGGTCGTCGACGAGGTTCGCCGAGTAGTAATCGTAGTCGGCGCCGTGGAACCGCCGGCCGGTCGAGTCGGTGAAGCACAGGTCGATGCTCGGGATGCCCTTGCAGGTGCCGTCCTCCATGTGCTGGAGTAGCTGCTGTCCTTTACGGAGCGAAGACGCCGAGTCGGTCGGCTGCCTCGACGACCTCGCCGAGCAACCCGAGCCAGTCGTCGACCTCGGCGCCCTGCACGCCGACGTCGAGGCCGAGGCCCTGGCCGGCGGCGAGGTAGACCTGGGTCGCGCCGCTCTCGCGGGCGGCCAGGAGGTCCTGCGCGATCTGCCGGGGCGATCCACCGAGGAAGGGCCGGCCGTCCCCGATCGGCTCGCGGGTGACCGGCGTCGGCCAGGGCGCCTGGTTGACCACCGTGAGGTCCCGGGGGTCACGACCGGCCTCGCGGGCGGCGGCGTGCAACGTGGACACCACGTCGCGCAGCTCGCGCGCGGAAGAGGTGAGCGGGAGCACACCGTCCGCGATCCGGCCCGCGCGCCGGACGGCGGCTTGCGACGTCGCCGCCAGCAGCACCGGCACGCGCGCCTGGACCGGCTTGGGGTTCACCTGCGACGGCGTGATCCGGTAGCACTCGCCTTCGTGCCGCACCGGGTCCGGGCCCCAGGCGGCCCGCATCGCGGTGATGAACTCCTCGGTGCGGGCGCCCTTGCGCCGGCTCGACACGTTGGCCGTCGCGAACTCGTCCTGCAGCCAGCCCTGGCCCAGGCCGGCGATGACCCGGCCGCCGCTGAACCGGTCGAGGGTGGCGAGCCGACGGGCCAGCATCACGGGCACGTGCAGCGGCGCCACCAGGACCGCGGCGCCCAGCTTGATCCGCTGGGTCACCGCGGCCAGGTAGCTCAGCGTCTCCAGCGGCTCGTAGACCGAGCCGTAGAAGTCCGCCATCGGCTCGGGCTCGCCGCCGTACAGCGGCACGACCTTGTCGATCGGCCGCAGCAGCCGCTCGAACGTCCACAGGGCGCTGTAGCCGAGCCGTTCGGCCGCCAGGGCGACCTTGACGATCGTCTCCGGCGACGTCTGCGGCCCGGCGGTGGGCAGCGCGAGACCAAGTTCCATGTCCCCGAGGGTCACACCCGCCTTGACCGCCCGACCACGCCGATCCGGCCCACAACTACTCGGATTCGGACGCGGCCCGCACGAGCCGGCCCACCGCGTCGTGGTACGCGTCCGGCTCCTCGATCTGCGCGAAGTGGCCGCTGTTCTCGAAGATCACCAGTTCGGAGCCCGGGATGCCGTCGTGCAGGAGCCGCGCCCACACCGGCCCGCAGATGAAGTCGTGCCGGCCGGTGAACACCACCGTGGGAGCGGTGATCTGCCAGAGCTCCGGGCGGTAGTCGACGTTCTTGTCCTCGAACGGTGTGTGCCAGGCCCGGACGGTCTTGCGGAGCACGTCGAACTCGGCGCGCCGGCCCCAGAAGTCCGCGAAGTAGAGCGGCAGGAAGGTCCGCAGGATGGCGGTCTGCTGCTCGTCGGTCTTCACCTCGTCCCACTGGGTCGCGGCCGCCACGATCTCGGCCGCCTCGGGGACGTCCGGGTGGCGCTCCCCGTACGCGGCGGCGTTGGCCTCCTCGGCGGCCCAGAACTCGGGCGTGGTGCACGGGGTCGCGCTGTACAGGGCCAGGCCGGCCGTCCGCTCGGGGTGCAGGAGAGCGAACCGCACGGCCACGATGCCGCCGTGGGAGTGGCCGAGCAGGAGCGCCCGCGCGACGCCGATGTGCTCGACCAGGGCATACAGGAAGTCGACGTAGGTGTCCACATAGGTCGCGCCGCCCGGCAGCGGGCCCGACTCACCGGTCCCGACCGGCTCGACGTACACCACGGTGAACTGCTCTTCGAGGCGCACCGAGCGCAGGTACGCGTACTCGACGCCGGGACCTCCGGGGTGGGCGATCATCACCGGTCCGCGACCGGCCACGTGGTAGACCTGCCGGGTCCCGTCGACGGTGAAGCTGTGCGTACCAGGGCTGAGGTTGTTCGTCACGAGGTCCAGATGCGGACCGGCGCCGGAAAGTTCGGTCCCCGAGCGGAGAATGTCAGCGCCAGAGGAACCAGCACAGGTACGCGGCCGACGGCAGCAGGCTGACCAGCGCCGCCCACAGCCACGCCAGGCCGGCGGTCATACCGGCGGGGCGCAGGCGCGTCACCCCGGCATTCATCGCCGCGAAGACCAGCAGGACCACCGCACTGGCGCCGACGAACAGGAAGCCGACGACGCCCACCTCGTCGCCGTCCACCGGAATCGGCGGGGGCCGGCCCGCGAGGGTCGCGTAGGTGTGGTTCGTCCCGACGACGTCCTGCGCGCTGTTCCCATGTGCCTCGGTTTCTGTGTCGGTTCCGGGCGGATTTCTGACCTGGTGGGTGATCCCGGGGTGGCTACGTGGAGTGAAGTCTGGAAGTCGGCTCGTAGTCGGTCGAGGAGTCGCGGATGAATCCGAACTGGGCGCGCCACGGGTTGCCCGCGGGTGTGTCGACGGTACTGGCCGTCGTCGTCGGTGCGTTGACCAACCTCGCCACCTCGAAGCCGTCGTGGGGGTTGGTCGCCGGCGTCGTGGTGGCCGCCGGGTGCTGGGCGGTCTGGGAGGTGCGGCTGCGGCAGCGGGACCAGCGGGCGGCGGTCGTCGAGGCCCGGGCCCGGGCGCTGGCTCCGATCGACCGGGTCGAGGCCGCCGACGGCGACGTCTTCGGGCTGCTGGTGGCGGCCCGGCGGGCTCTGCCGTTGCAGGGTCGGCGCGGTGAGCTCGACGAGCTGGTCGCCTGGTGTGCGGGCGATGCCGCGGTCTCGGTGCTGGTGGTGTGCGGGCCGGCCGGTGTTGGCAAGACCAGGCTGGGCCTCGAGCTGGCCGACGAGCTCGGCGAGCTGGCCGAGCCCTGGGTCACGGGGTCGTTGGTGCCGGGTCAGGCCGAGCGGGCGCTGCCCGCGATCGTGGCGTGCGGCGACCCGGTCCTGGTCCTCGTCGACGACGCCGACACCCGCACCGACCTGCCCGCGTTCCTGTCGACGCTGGCCGGGCACCGCGGCACTCCGCCGGTGCGGGTGTTGCTGATCGCCCGCGACGGCGCCGGCCTGCTGGCGGGACTGCGGCCCCTGGTGACCGACACCAGCCGCTCGCTGACCAGGGGTCAGCTCCTGGAGCTCGGGCCGCACGGCGGGCGTGGTGACCGGGAGCGTTGGTACGTCCAGGCCGTCGGCCGCTTCGCCCGGGACCTCAAGGTGCTGGCGCCGCCCGCGACCGTGCTGGCCGGGCGGGTCGGTGCCGACCACGAGACCATGCTGATGATCCTCGCCCGCGCGCTGCTGACCGCGCTGGCCGCCGAGCGGCACGGGTCGGTCCGGCGGTCGCCGATCGACGCGGTGATCGGCGACCTGTTCACCCACGAGGAGGCCTGGTGGGAGGCGGCCGCGTCGCCGTCGACCTGGGGCGTGTCCGCGCTCAGCTCGCAGACCCGGGAGCGCTGCATCCTGGCGCTCGCCCTGCGCGGCGCCGCCGACGAGGACGCCGCCGTGCGGGTCCTGCGCCGGGTCCCGGACCTGTCCGACGCGGCCGAGGAGAGACTGCGAAACGTCGCCCGGTGGGTCACCCATCTCTACTCCACCGGCGTACGGATCCAGCCGGACCTGTTCGGCGACTGGTTCATCGCCGACCGGCTGGCCCGACAGCCGGCGCTGGCGGAGCGGCTGCTCGCCGACCTGGATCCCGACGAGCGCCAATGGGCCACCACGGTGCTGACCCGGGCGGCGAGCGTCTTCCCCGCCGCGCTGCCGGCCCTCGCCCAGGTGTGGCGGGACGGCGACGCGGAGGTGGTCTTCCTGGCGATCCGGCTCGTGGCCGTGCAGCACACCGCCGCACTCGACCACCACCTCGCCTCCTTCATCGCCGACCTGGAGCTCGCCGAGGCGCACCTCGTGGCGCTCGATCAGCAGGTGGTCGACTACCAGCTGCCCCGCACCGCGATCGCGGTCTCGCGGCGGCTCGTCAGCCTTCGGCGGGCCCAGGCCGCCGAGGACCCCGAATACCAGCCCGACCTCGCGGCCGCGCTGAACGTCCTCGGCCTCCGGCTGGGCGGGTTGGGCGAGCACCGGGAGGCACACCTCGCCAGCGAGGAAGCCGTCACGCTCTGGCGGAGCCTCGCGGCGGACAACCCAGCCCATGAGCCGCAGCTCGCCCGGGCCTTGATCAACCTGGGTGCCCGGCGGTGGGCGTTGGGCGACTATCGCCCGGCCCTCGACATCGCCGAGGAGGCCGTCACCCGGTGGCGCACCTTGGCGGCCGACGACCCGGCCCACCAACCCAACCTCGCGTCGGCCGTCTCCGACCTCAGCACCCACTACGGAGCATTGGGCGAGCACCGGCAGGCACTTCAGGTCGCTCACGAGGCGGTCGTCCTCTGGCGCACGCTCGCCGCCGACGACCCGTCGCTCCAGCCGCGCCTCGCCGCGGCCCTCAACAGGCTCGGCTTCTGCCTGCGGGAGTCGGGCGAGTACCGGCGTGGCCATCTCGTCATCGAGGAAACGGTGGCGCTGTACCGCGCCCTCGCCGCCGACGAGCCCTCACACCAGTCCGACCTCGCCTCGGCCCTGACCAACCTCGGCGCCGCCCATCGCGAGCTGGGAGACGACCGGCAGGCGCACACCGCCACCGAGGAGGCCGTCACGCTGTATCGCGCGCTGGTCGCGGACAACCCCGCCCACCGACCCGACCTGGCCAGGGCCCTCAGCAACCTCGGCGCCCTGCTGCGGGAGCTGGGCGAGTATCGGCCCGGCTATACCGCCACCGACGAGGCCCTCGGGCTCTATCGCGCCCTGGCCGCGGACAACCCCGCCCATCAACCGAACCTCGGCTGGGCGCTGACCAACCTTGGCGTCCTGCTGCGCGAGTTCGGTGAGCACCGGCAGGCGCACGACGTCACCGAGGAGGCCGTGACCCTGTACCGCGTCCTCGTGGCCGACAACCCCGCCCACCAGTCCGACCTGGCCAGGGCCTTGAGCAACCTCGGCGTCCTGCTGCGGGAGCTCGGTGAGGACCGGCAGGCGCACGCCGCGACCGACGAGGCCGTCACCATCTATCGCGCCCTCGCCGCCGACAACCCCGCCCACCACCCCCGCCTGGCGGGGACGTTGGGCAACCTGGCGACGCAGCTCTGCGCGCTGAACGACCACGACGCCGAGTTCGCCGCGAGACACGAGGCGGTCGGCCTCTACCGCGCTCTGGCCGCCGCGGACGCGGAGCCCTACGAGCGCGACTACCGGCTCGCCGTGGCGCAACTCCAGGCCGCGTACTCCCGCCACGGCCGCGACGAGGACGCCATCCGCGTGGAGCTCCGCCTGCTCGCGAACGAGAACGACAGGAAGAACCGCACCTGACCCCCAGGGGTACGAGGGATCAAGGATGGTGTGGCGGGGCCGCCTTGTGGGGTGGTGGTGGCGGGATCGTGTCGACCGGGGGTGGCGGCGTCGGCCAGACCAGCAGGACCGCGCACGGGGCGTGGTCGACCACGAAGCGCGTCGGCGGGTTGAGGCTGCGCGGGCCGAGGCGGGTGACCGGGCCGTCGCGGGCCACCACCAGCAGGTCGGCGCCCTCGGCGGCCGAGACCACCTCGCGCTCCAGCCGCCCGCGCCGCAGTGCGGGTGACGAGGGCCGGTCCAGCCGGGCGGCCGCGGCGGCCAGCATGGCCTCCGCGGCGCGCGCGGCGGCCGCGTCGACAGCGAGACCTGGATCTCGCCCGCCGGAACCCCGACCGACCATTCCGGCGTACGCGTCGGACACGTCGGAGGCCAGCGCCGGATCGGTGACGTGCAGCAGGGTGATCGACGCGGCGGGCGGGGCCACCTCGGCGGCGGCGTCCACGCACGCCTGCCAGGTGCCCTCGGCCAACCAGACGACGACCTTCATAACACTGTGGATAGTTTCAGAGCCACCCATAGTGCGACAACCGCCGCGAGCAGACACGCCGGTACGGAGACCGCGCCGAGTCGCAGGAAGGCCGAGGTCGACGGTGGCTCGTCGCGGGCGTGCAGGATGCGCCGCCAGAGCAGGGTGGCCAGCGAGCCCACGTACGTCAGGTTGGGTCCGATGTTCACGCCGATCAACGCGGCCAGCACCAGCCCGGGGGTGTGCGCCACCACCGGGACCAGCACCAGCGTCGCCGGCACGTTGTTGACGATGTTCGCCAGCAGGGCGGCCAGCGCGGCCACGGCGAGCAGCCCGAGGAAGTCCGCGCTGCTCGGGGTGAGCGCCGCGATCAGGTCGTCGAGGCCGTTGCGGCGCAGTGCCAGCACCACCACGCCGAGCCCGAAGACGAAGAAGCAGAACAGCGGGTTCGTCGACAGCGCGATCTCGCGAGCGGTGCGGAGGCGCCGACCGACCGCACGCACCGACAACGGCACCGCCAGCGCGACGGCGCCCCCGGCCGCGACCCACGCCGGCGCCACACCCATGGGCTCCGCGGCGGCGAAGCCGGCCAGCGTCAGCGCCAGCACCACCAGGGCGAACCGCGGCGCGGGGGAGGGTGCGACCGGCGCCGGGCGCGCCGGAGTGGCCAGGTCACCGGCGAAGAACCACCGGAACACGGCGTACTCGACGGCGAGCACCGCCAACCACGGCAGCGCCATCATCCCGGCGAAGCCGAGGAACGTGAGCCCGGTCGCGCCGAACGCCAGCAGGTTCGTCAGGTTGGCCACCGGCAGCAGCAGCGAGCCCGCGTTGGCCAGGTGCGTGCACGCGTAGACCTGGGGGCGGGCCCGCACGCCGGCGGCCGCCGCGGTCGCGAACACCACCGGCGTGAGCAGCACGACCGTGGCGTCGAGGCTGAGCACCGCGGTGACCGCCGCCGCGATCCCGAACACGACGGTCAGCAGCCGCGTCGGGCTGCCGCGGGAGGCCCGTGCCGCCAGCGCGCCGGCGTACCCGAAGACGCCCCACGCGTCGGCCAGGTGGGCCAGGGCCAGGATCGCGGCCAGGAACCCGACCGTCGGACCCAGCATGATCATTTCGTCGCGGGCCGCTGCCCACGGCACGAGCCCGCCGCCGACGGCGATGGCGGCGGCCGGCACGGCGGCGGCCGCCTCGGGCAGGCCACGCGGGCGGACCACGGCGAACGCCAGCACGACGGCCAGCAGCAGCACGGCCCACACGGTCGACACAGAGCGCCAGGGTACGGCCGGTGCGACCGGTTCGCCCGGCGGCGGCGCGCCGGAAAGGGACAGGCGTTCGCCCACGAATGCTCAACCGGACGCAACCCGGTCATCATCTACGTCTCGATCATCAATGGGGTACGCGTTGTCAAACGGAAGGGCGAACCCCGACCCATGTCGTACCGTATCGACCGACGCCAACTCCTCACTCTTGCCGGCGCCGGTGGCGTCGGACTGGCCGCGACCGTTGCCGGCGTCAGCGCCGCCCCGGTCATGGCCGACCCCAAGCACCACCTCGACCCGTTCACCCTGGGTGTCGCCTCGGGTGATCCGCTGCCCGACGGCGTCGTCCTCTGGACCCGGCTCGCGCCCGAGCCGCTGGTCGCCGACGGCCTCGGCGGGATGAGCCGCCACGTCGTCCCGGTCCGCTGGGAGGTCGCCGAGGACGAGCGCTTCCGCCACGTCGTCAAGCACGGCGTCGAGCGCGCCACCCCGGAGCTCGGCCACGCCGTCCACGCCGAGGTGCACGGGCTGCGGCCCGACCGCGAGTACTTCTACCGGTTCCGCAGCGGCACCGACGTCAGCCCGGTCGGCCGCACCCGCACCGCGCCCGCCGCGTCGGCCCGGCCGCGCGAGCTCGCGTTCGCGTTCGTGTCCTGCTCGAACTACCCGACCGGCTACTTCACCCCGTACCGCCACCTCGCCGCCGAGAGCCTCGACCTGGTCGTGCACCTCGGCGACTACATCTACGAGGGCCCGGCGGCGGGCACGCTCGGCCGCGCGCACCTGCCGGCGACGGAGATCTTCTCCCTGGCCGACTACCGGGTGCGGCACGCGCAGTACAAGACCGACGCGGACCTCCAGCTCGCCCACGCCCGTTTCCCGTGGGCGGTCACCTGGGACGACCACGAGGTCGAGAACAACTACGCCGACGAGGTTTCCGAGGACGCCGCGCAGGACCCGGAGTCGTTCCTGCGCCGGCGGGCCGCGGCCTACCAGGCGTACTACGAGCACATGCCGCTGCGCCGGTCCGCCGTGCCGCACGGGCCGGACATGCGCATCTACCGGCGGCTGCGCTACGGCCGGCTGGCCGAGTTCAACCTGCTCGACGGCCGGCAGTACCGCGACGACCAGACCACCGACCCGGTCGAGCTCGACGACCCGGCCCGCTCGATGCTCGGCGCCGACCAGGAGCGCTGGCTGATCGACGGCCTGAGCCACTCGGCCGGCACCTGGAACATTGTGGCCCAGCAGACCGTGATGGCCAAGGCCGACCGCGACCCGGGGCCGGGCGAGCTGCTGCCGAACGACAACTGGAACGGCTACGAGCCGGCCCGCCAGCGCCTCTTCGACGGCGTGGTCCGGCGCCGGGTGGAGAACCTGGTCGTGATCACCGGCGACGCCCACTGCAGCATGGTCGCCGACCTCAAGCAGAACTTCGACGACCCGGCATCGCGTACGGTCGGCACCGAGTTCCTGGGCACCTCGGTCACCTCGGGCGGCGACGGCGCCCCGATGGACACCCGCGGCACCGAGTGGCTCGCGTCGAACCCGCACATGAAGTTCTACGACGCCCGTCGCGGGTACGTCCGGTGCACAGTGGACAACCGCACCTGGCGGAGCGATTATCGTGCCGTGCCACGGGTGTCCACTCCGGACGCTGCCGTATCGACGGTCGCCAGCTTCGTGGTCGAGGAGGGTCGTCCCGGCGTACACGCCGAGAACGCCTGATGAACGTGCGGGGTGCGTCGCCGGTGCGGGACGGCGCACCCCGCGCCCATGGCCCGGATCACATAGCCAGCGGCACGAACGCGTGGCTACGTTCGAGTCCGGCACCGTTCATGAGCTAGAGGGGAAGTGCTGGCCGGCTTCTCGATGGGCTCGGGCGAGGTGACGCGCTACCTCGGCACGTGCGGCTCGGGTCGGGTCAGGAAGGCCGCGCTGCTCGGCGCGATCCCGCCGTTCCTGCTCAAGACCGACGACAACCCGGAGGGCGTCGACCGCCAGGTCTTCGAGGACATCAAGTCGGCGATCGTCGCGGACCGCTACGGCTACTTCAAGGGCTTCCTCGACAACTTCTACAACGTCGACAAGCTGATGCCCGAGAAGATCAGCCAGCAGGCGTGGGACGCGAGTTTCCAGGTCGCTGCCGCCAGCTCTCCGTTCGCGACGTACGCGTGCGTGGACACCTGGCTCACCGACTTCCGGGGCGACCTGCCGAAGATCGACGTGCCGGTCCTGGTCGTACACGGCACGGAGGACCGGATCCTCCCGTACGAGGCGACCGCGAAGCGCCTGCCCGGGCTGGTCAAGGACCTCAAGCTGGTGCCGGTCGAGGGCGGCCCGCACAACATCGCCTGGACGCACCCGGACGAGGTCAACACGGCCCTGCTGGAGTTCGTCACCACGTGACCGGCGTGGGGTGCGCCGACGGGCGTCGACGCACCCCACCCGATCGATCAGCTCCGCTGACAGGTCACCGTGGACGGCGACCCGGAACCGCTGCCGAGGAAGCCGAACGTGGTCGTGCCGTTCGGTGCCAGGGCGCCGTTCCACGAGACGTTGCGGACCGTCACTGTCGTGCCCGACTGGGTGTACGTGCCTCCCCAGAGCTGGGTGACCTGGGTTCCGCTCGGGTACGTCCAGGTCACCGTCCACCCCGTGGTCGGGGTGCTGCCCGTGTTGCGGACCGTCACCTCGCCCTGGAAGCCGCCTGGCCACGAGCCGGTCGTCCGGTACGTCGCGCCGCAGCCACCGGGGGCGGCCGTGGGGGTCGCGGTGGGTGTCGGGCCGGTGGTGGGCGTCGCCGTCGGGCTGGCCGTCGGGCTCGCGGTCGGGCTGGCCGTGGGCTCGGCGCCCGTCCGGTCCGCGACCAGGATGCCCCGGCCGTTCGTGCCGAGGTAGACGCGCCCGAAGACCCGCGGGTCGCCGGTGATCGCCTCGCCCGCGTTGCCGTACTGGTGCTGGTCGTCGTTGATCCGCACCCAGGACGCGCCGGTGTCGTCCGAGCGGTAGACGCCCGTGACGCCGTCGACGGTGCCGACGAGGAAGATCGCCGGGTAGGAGCGCCCCGGAGCCGCCTTGCCGAAGCCGACGTTGACGGCGGCCGAGACGGTCGAGACACGGCCGAACGTCGCGCCGTTGTCGGTCGACCGGTAGAGCCCGCCGGAACCGGCCACCCAGACATCACCGCCGACGGTCCGCAGCTTGCCGCCGTCCGGCAGGCCCGACGCCCCACCGGTGAAGGTCCGCCCGCCGTCCGCGCTGGCGTAGACCCGCCCGGCCGCGTACCCGAAGAAGCGGGAGGCGCTGGTCCGGCTCGCCTCGACCTGGGCCCCGGCCGGGATGCCCGACGACGCCGTCCACGAGCTTCCGCGGCTCGTCGAGTAGTGCACGCCCGCACCCTGCGGGCTCCACACCACGGCGCTCGCGTCCGTGGCGAGCGCCACCGTGCCGCCGCCGGTCACGCCGCCGGGCTCCTGACCCTGGTACCACGTGCGCCCGCCGTCCGTGGAGACGCCGATCCGGTTGAGGTTGGGGTTGGCCGCCCGGTCGCCGTTGCCGACCCGGACCATCACGGACGGGTTCGCCTCGGCGAAGTCCAGGCTCGTGTTGCTGCCCAGGTTGGGCGTGTCGTGGAAGCTGGCCGGCACCGTCGTCAGGTCGTCGTGCCGGAAGCCGCCGATGTCGCCGAGCGCGCTGACGAGGGGCGCACCCGAGGGCGGGCTGGCCAGGTCGAGCACCGCCGTCTCCTCGATGCCACGGGCCATCGGCCGGACCGTGAACGTGCCGCTCGCGCTGTCCCACGCGGTCAGGTTGGTGGTGGCATAGAGGGTCGCGCCGGTTCCGTAGAGCAGCCGGTCCGAGTTGAACGGGTCGATCTCCAGGGACTCCGTCATCCACCCGAGCTTCGGGGTCTGCTCCGGAGCCGACGGGGCCGTGTTGAAGTCGAGCCACGGGTTGGCGGAGATGTCCATCGTGTAGCGGTTGGCGCGGTTGGGATAGCCGTTGAAGTCCCACACGCGGGACCAGGTGGCACCACCGTCGCGGGTGCGGAAGAAGATGACGTCGGGCCACCAGGAGATCTGGGTGGCGACCACCAGCGTGCCGGGGTTCTGCTTGTCGATGGTCAGTCCACTGTAGCCGTAGTAGTCGTCGGCACTGGTGGACGGGACCGGGCTGATCCGGGTCCAGGCGCCGGTCGACCGGGACAGCTTCCAGACGTCACCCTTGGCACCGTCGTACGGGCCGCCGGTGTCGCTGGTCGCGATGTAGAGGAAGCCGCCGGCCGGGTCGACGACGGCCTTGTGCGCGAGGTACCCGGTGGGCTGGTCCGGGATCCGCTGCCAGGTGGCGCCCGCGTCGGTCGAGCGGTAGACCGGGTTCTGCTTGTCCGCCACGCCGACGTAGATGGTCCGGGTCGGGGAGCCGGACGTGCCGGTCGACGAGTCGAAGTCGACCCACGTGACGCCCTGGTTGCCGGTCAGGTAGCCGTTCGGGTCCGACGGGTCCTGCGCGTAGTTGCCGGCGTTGGGGAACGCGGTCACCCGCGCCCAGGAGGCGCCGTAGTCGGTGCTGCGCCACAGCCCGTTGCCGCCCTCGGCGCCGTAGTAGAGGACGCGGCCGTCGTTGGGATCGACCGCGAGCCGTTCGCCCTGACCACGCCCGGGCATGTTGCCACCGACCTTGAACGGCAGGTTGTACGCCTGCCAGGTGGCACCCCGGTCGGTGGAGCGCAGGATCGCCCCGTTGTTCGGGTCCCAACTGTTGGTGTACATGCCGACCGCGGCGTACACCCTGTTGGTCTGCACCGGGTCGGCGGCCATGCTGAGCACGCCGTTCCAGCCCCACCGGTCCCAGCCGACCCAGTCGAGCAGCGGGACCCACGAGCCGGCGCCGGCGTTCCAGCGGTAGGCGCCGCCGATGTCGGTGCGGGCGTAGATCAGGTCGCGCTGGCCCGGGTTGAACACGATGCCGGAGATGAAGCCGCCGCCGTCGATCCGGACGTTCTTCCAGGTGTACGAGTCGGCGGCGGCCGCGGTGGACCGCACCGGCGCGAAGACGAGGGTGGCCGCCGCGGCGAGCACGGCCGCGACCAAGGCGGGCCACCAGGTTCTGATTGAGCGCATGTTCTGCCTCTCGGATGTGGCGCGCACTCCGGAGGGCATGAGGCCGCCGCCACCCGACATGCGCGGACGAGCGGAACGGGCGTGCGGCGCGCCTGCCCTGGCGCCGCACCCGGCCCGGCTCCCACGCCTCGGCCTCGCCGGTGAGGTTCACACGTGCTATCGGGCCCTGTCAATGGTGTGATGGCCGCATGTGTACGACGCAGGAGTGTCCAACACCGACCACCAACACCGTCACGCGACGGGCGGCCCTGCTCGGGGGCGCGCTGGTCGCCGCCGGCGCGGCACTGGCGCCCGCCGCACCGGCCCAGGCCTCGGGCCGGCGCGGCATCGCTGACCTCACCTACCCGCTGACCACCTCGTTCCCGGCGTTCGCACCGGGGGAGGAGGCGGCCAGGCGGACCTACGTGACCATCGAGGACAACGGCTACTACATGCAGGAGTGGCGAATCCTGGAGCACTACGGCACGCACGTCGACGCGCCCGGGCACTTCGTCGCCGGCGGCCGGCTGGCCACCGAGATCGGCATCGAGGAGCTCGTCGCGCCGGTCGTGGTCGTCGACATCGCCCGGCGGGCGGCGCGTGACCCGGACACCACCGTGACGGTCGACGACCTCGTCGCGTACGAGCGCCGCTACGACCGGATCCCGCGCGGCGCGGCCGTGTTCATGTACTCCGGCTGGGGTGCGAAGGTCGGCGACGCGGCCGCGTACCGGGGCACGGATTCGGCCGGTGTCCTGCATTTCCCCGGCTTCAGCCCGGAGGCGTGCGAGTGGCTGCTGCGCCGCAGGAGCATCCGCAGCCTCGGCGTCGACACGCTGAGCATCGACCCGGGTGTGTCGGCCACCTTCGACACCCACCTGGTCCTGCTCGGCGCCGACCGCTACGGGGTCGAGAACGTGGCCAACCTGCACCGCCTGCCCCGCCAGGGCGCCACCGTCAACGTCGGGCTCATCCCGTACGAGGCGGGTTCGGGCGGTCAGGCCCGGGTCTTCGCCACCTGGTGAGCTGCCGCCATACGAGGGCCCCTTTATTCATTTGAACACCCGCGATCGCCGCCGTGGGGCGAACTTCGGGAAATTCCATCATGGTCTTGGGAAGAGGTGAGTTTCCCCAGGTCGCGGGTACCGGCGGTGAGAGAGGAGTTGGGCAGATGATCAGCACTTCAGACGCCGCCAAGCTGACCGGTCGAGACGTGTTCGGTAGCAACGGCGACAAGATCGGCACCGTCGGGCACGTATGGGGCGACCCTGCCGGCGCACCGGCGTGGGCCAGCGTGAAAACGGGCTTGTTCGGGGCGAAGGAGTCGATGGTTCCGCTCGCGGACGCGAACCTGCGGCGGGGCCGCCTCATGGTGCCGTTCAACAAGTCGCAGGTGAAGGACGCGCCGCGGATCGACGGGTCGAGCACCGCACCGCTCGCGGACAACGAGTTCGCCCGGCTGTACGAGTACTACGGCCCGCAGGGCGCGAGCCGGTCCTCCGCCACCACGAGCGCCGGCTACACGGCCGACGACGTGGTCGAGGACCGCGGCACGGGGACCGCCGACTTCCTGACCCGCTCGGAGGAACGACTCACGGTCGGCACCGAGCGCGAACGGATCGGCCACGCCCACCTGCGCAAGTACGTGGTGACCGAACAGCAGCAGATGACCGTGCCGGTCTCCCACGAGGAGGTCCGCCTGGTCCGGGAGCCGATCTCGGGCACGACGGCGAGTGCCGCCGAACTGATCGACGCCGAGCTGGACGTCGAGCTCTTCGCCGAGCGCGCCGTCATCAGCAAGGAGACCATTCCCGTCGAACGCGTACGGATGGTCAAGGAGACCGTGACCGAGCAGCAGACGGTCAGCGGCGAGATCCGCAAGGAGCACATCGAGGCGGCTCTGCCGAACGAGGAGAAGCGCGACCTCGACTGAAGGCTTGCGGTTGGGGCCCGCCGGGTCAGTCGGGCCCCGACCGCTCGTCTTCGCCGTGCCGGCGCAGGGCCCGGATCGCCAGCTCCGCGTGGACCAGCGCGCCGTCGGCGAGCACCCGGTCGTCGAACACCGCCCGCGGGCTGTGGTTGACCGGTGCCGTCGCCGGATCGTCGGCGGCGCTGGCCCCCAGGTGCAGGTAGCACCCGGGCACCGCGGCGAGCACCTCGGCGAAGTCCTCGGCGGCGCTGATCGGGTGGGCCATCGGCTCGAACCGGTCCGCGCCGAGCACGTCGGCGACGACGGTGCTGGCGAACTCGTACTCCCGCTTGTCGTTGACCGTCACCGGGTAGCCGTCGACGTAGTCGACCTCGGCGGTCAGCCCGTGCGCCTCGGCGATGTGCCGGCACAACCGGGTCGCCTCGGTGCGCAGCCGCGCGTGGTTCGCCGCCGAGAACGTGCGCACGGTGGCCGCGATCTCGGCCGTGTCCGGAATGATGTTGGACCTGGTGCCGGCCTGGATCGACCCGACCGTGACGACCACCGGGTCGAAGACGTCGAACCGCCTGGTCACCATCGTCTGCAACGAGGTCACGATCTCGGCCGCCACGGTGACCGGGTCGAGGCCCAGGTGCGGCATGGACGCGTGCGCGCCGGCTCCAAGCACGGTGACCTTAAGGTCGGCGGTCGCCGCCATCAGCGTCCCGGGGCGGCTGCCGAACTGGCCGGCGGGCCTGTTCGAGCCCACGTGCATGCCGTACGCCGACGAGACCCGCTGCCCGGCGGCGTCCAGGACGTCCTCGTCGATCATGCGGGCGGCACCGTTCCACCCCTCCTCTCCCGGCTGGAACATGAACACCACGTCGCCAGCCAACGCGTCGCGGTTCTGGCTGAGCAGTCGGGCCGCGCCGACCAGCATCGCCGTGTGCAGGTCGTGCCCGCAGGCGTGCATCACGCCGTCGATCTCGCTGGCGTAGTCGAGCCCGGTCGCCTCGGTCATCGGCAGGGCGTCCAGGTCCGCGCGCAGCAGCACGGCCGGGCCGGGTCGGCCACCACGCAACACGGCGGTCACTGAGCTCAACGCCTTGCCTGGCGTGATCTCCAGCGGGAGGCCAGCCAGCTCGGCCAGCACGGCCCGCTGTGTCCGTGGCAGGTCGAGCCCGACCTCCGGGTGCCGGTGCAGGTCACGCCGCAACCGCACCAGGTCGTCCTGAAGCGCCGCCGCGTCGTCGCGCAGTGTCATCACGTACCCCCTTGTCACCCTGAACGGCGTAGCAGAGGGTCGCACAACCTGTTCGTGACCCGGATCGCACGGCTAGCGTGCCCGGGTGGATGTCACCCGTACCTTCCTGACCGAGGTCGACGCCCGGCAACCCGGTGCGCTGACCGGGCTGTTCCTGCACGGTTCGCTGTGCTGGGGCGAGTTCTTCGCCGGCAGCGACGTGGATTTCGTCGGCGTGTGGACCCAACCACCCGACCACGCCCTGCTGGCCGAGGCCCACCAGGCGACGAAGGCCCGCCACCCGGACGTGGTTTTCGACGGCTTCCACTGCTCGCCGCATGACCTGGCCGGCTCGTCGTTGACGGTCGGCAAGCGCCCGGCCTTCTACCAGGGTGAGTTCGACGCGAGCGGCACGATCGACATCAACCCGGTGACGTGGCACGAGCTCGCCGAGCGCGCGGTGGTGGTCCGCGGCGCGTTGCCACCGGTGCACACGGACCGGGCCGAGCTGCGCTCGTTCACCTGGAACAACCTCGACACGTACTGGCGGTCCTACCTCCCGCAGATCTCGCAGGGCGGCGTCGAAGCGATCGGCGGCCACGATCCAGCGGTCGCGTGGATCGTGCTCGGCGTCGCGCGTCTGCACCACCTGCTGGCCAAGGGCGAGCTGACCTCCAAGAGCGGAGCCGGCCGGTACGTCGCGGCGGAACTGGACCCGCGCTGGCACCGCCTGGGCGTCGAGGCCCTGCGCATCCGCGAGAACCCGGACCGCCCGACCGCCTACGACGACCTCGTCGAGCGGGGCCAGGCAACCTACGACTTCCTACGCTGGGCGGTCGAGGACGGCGTGGCTATTCCACCGGGCGGCGCAGCGAGTACGTGACGCCGTACAGGCGGTGGGGTTCGTTCGGGAAGTAGGTGGCGCTGCGGTCGTAGGCCTGCCAACCCGCGGCGCCCGCGCGGTTCAGGTGGCGCATGTCGTTGAACCGCTCGTCGGTGCCCCACCGTTGGGCGCCACCGGAGTGGTGGAAGGTGGCGTTCCAGTCCATGAACTGGTCCTCGCCGTAGGTGCCGGCGGCCCGATATTCCAACCGGGCGTACTCCCATGTGGTCACAGCGAGGATTCTGCCGGTCGGCGGTGGTGTTCAGCGACTCGCTGTCGCGAGATCGACGGACCTGGCGGGCTCGGGCGCCGGCTGCGGGGTCTCGGTTCGGGTCGGGCGGGTGGAGAGCCAGCAGCCCGCGACGATCAGGGCGAAGCCGAGCAGCGTGCTGGTGTGCAGGGGCTCGTTCAGGATCGCGACGCCCAGCAGGACCGCGACCACCGGGTTCGCGTAGGTGACCAGGCCCGCGCGGCCCGGGCCCGCCTCGCCGATCAGGCGGTAGAAGGCGAGCAGCGCGACTGCGGTGCAGAGCAGGCCCAGGGCCAGCAGCGCCGCCCACGATCCGCCGCTGACCGGGGTCGTCGGCAGCGCGAACGCCGCGAACGGGGCCAGGACCAGCGTGCTCACGGTCGTCGTGCCGGCGACCAGCGCGGTCGGCGGCACCTCCGACGCCTTGCGCTGCACGTAGACCGTGGCCACCGCGTACAGGAACGTGGCCAGCAGGATCATGCCCGCACCGAGCAGGCCCAGGCGGTCGCCCGAGATGTCGAGGCCGACCAGGACCGCCACGCCGACCAGGCCCAGCGCCAGGCCGGCACCGCGCACCGGGGTCAGCCGGTCCGTGCGCAGCATGAGCAGCGCGATCAGCACCGGCTCGATGGCGATCAGCAGGCCGGTCAGGGACGAGCTGATGTGCACCTCGCCGTACGTGATCAGCAGGAACGGCCCGACGATGTGGACGAGGCCCAGGAAGGTCACCGGGCCGAGATGGCGGCGCAGCGACGACAGGGTGCCTTGCGCGGCGGCGATCGGCACCAGCACGAGGGCCGCGATGGCCACCCGGCCGAAGACCACCAGCAGAGGCGACAGGTCCTCGATGGCGATCTTGATCAGCAGGTACGGGATGCCCCAGAGGACGGCGACCGTTGCGAAAAGGATCCAGGCTCGTCTGTTCACACTTCGAGCCTCGCCCCGTACCGTATTCAGCGGTAGTGATGATTTGGGTTGCTCGTATTAAGGAAAACTGATGATCGACGTGCAGCGGCTCAGGATCTTCCGTGAGGTCGCCCGGCAGGGCAGCTTCAACCGCGCGGCCGCCGTGCTCCGGCTCACCCCGTCGGCGGTCTCGCAGCAGATCAGCGCGTTGGAGCGGTCGCTCGGCGCCGGCGTGGTCTGCCGCAGCACCCGCGGCATCGAGGTCACCGAGGCCGGCCGGGTGCTCGTCGAGGCGGCCGACGTGATCGCCGCGGAGCTCGAGAGCGCCGAGCGCGAGATCGCCCGGCTCGCTTCCGTGGGGCCGCGGCTGACCATCGCGACGTTCGCCAGCGGTGGCCAGCGGCTGCTGCCCGGCGCGCTGACCCGCTTCTCCGCGCTGCACCCCGAAGCGTCGATCACCGTGCTGGAGAGCGAGCCCGACGAGGCGCTCCTCCAGGTGCGCTCGGGCGAGGCCGACGTGGGGCTGAGCTACCACTTCGAGGGGCCGCCGCCGGTCAGCCCCGACGACCGGTCCGGGCTGACCTGGACCCCGCTGCTCGACGATCCGATGTGGGTCGTGCTGCCGGCCGGGCACCGGCTCGCCGGCCGTGACGAGATCGCCATGGCCGATCTCGCCGGCGAGCGCTTCGTGCAGGGCTGCCTGACCGCGACCGACATGATCGGCCACCACGCCGCCCTGGCCGGCTTCGAGGTCGACGTGGCCTGCCGGAGCACCGACTACGTGTTCGCCCAGGCGCTGGTCCGGGTCGGCGTCGGCGTGAGCCTGATCCCGCAGACCGCGCTGCTCGCCGATGCCGCCGGTCTGGAGATGGTGCCGCTCGAGGCGCCGCGGCCGTCGCGCCGGATCGGCGTCGCGACCGCCCGACGGCGGTCCGCGGACCCTCTGACCCAAGCGCTGCTCGCGGCCCTGTCTCAAGAGGTGGGAGATCCCTCCCGGATAGCGGGATGATCGGCGTACGGTCGGCCGCATGGCCGTCTACACCCACGGGCACCACGAGTCCGTCCTGCGCTCCCACCGCTGGCGCACCGCCGAGAACTCCGCCGCCTACCTGCTGCCCGCGCTGACCCCCGACGCCCGGCTGCTCGACGTCGGTTGCGGCCCCGGCACGATCACCGCCGACCTGGCCACGCGCGTCGGCTCGGTGACCGCGATCGAGACCGCGCCGGCGGCCCTCGAAGCGGCCCGCGCGGTGGCTTCCGAGCGCGGCCTGGCGATCGACTTCGCCGTCGAGGACGTGCACGCCCTGAGCTATGCCGACGACAGCTTCGACGTCGTGCACGCCCACCAGGTGCTCCAGCACGTCGCCGACCCGGTGACCGCGCTGCGCGAGATGGCCCGCGTCTGCCGGCCCGGCGGGGTCGTGGCCGCCCGCGACAGCGATTACGCCGCGTTCACCTGGTGGCCCGAGGTGCCCGCATTGTCCGAATGGCTCGACCTCTACCGCCGGGTCGCCCGCGCCAACGGCGGTGAGCCGGACGCAGGACGCCGGCTGCTCTCCTGGGCCCGCGCCGCCGGCCTGTCCGACGTCACCGCGACGTCGTCGACCTGGACCTTCGCCACACCGGAGGACCGCGCCTGGTGGGGCGGCATGTGGGCGGACCGGGTGGTCGGCTCGGCGATCGGGGAGCGTGCGATCGAACTCGGCCTGGCTGGTCCGGCCGATCTGGAGCGGCTGGCCGCCGGCTGGCGGCAGTGGGCGGCGGCCGAGGACGGCTGGTTCGTGGTCCTGCACGGCGAGATCCGGTACACGATTTCCTGATCGTTATCGGTCCAGTACGGACGGTGACCAGCTCTTGTTGGATCTCCACAAGATGTCGGCCACGCCATGCGCGAGGTGGCGCGTTGGTGTACCGGAGGGTAATCGGGCAGGGTAAGGGCGAGTGTGGGTGATGGCCCGAGATCCGGGCTTCGCTTTCGCGCATTCGTCAGTGGGAGGCTCAGCCGGTGTTCAGTCGTGTCGCCATCGTCAACCGTGGAGAGGCCGCCATGCGGCTCATCCACGCCGTCCGGGATCTGTCCGCGGAGACCGGAGCGCGCATCGAGACGGTCGCCCTCTACACCGACGCCGACCGCAACTCGACCTTCGTGCGGGCCGCCGACATCGCGTACCCGCTGGGTCCCGCGTCCGCCCGCCCGTACCTCGACCATGCCGTCCTGGAACGCGCCCTCGTCGAGACCGGTGCCGACGCCGCCTGGGTCGGGTGGGGCTTCGTCGCCGAGGACCCGGCGTTCGCCGAGCTCTGCGAGAAGCTCGGTGTCACCTTCGTCGGCCCGAGCGCCGACGCGATGCGCAAGCTGGGCGACAAGATCGGCGCGAAGCTGATCGCCGAGGAGGTCGGGGTCCCGGTCGCGCCGTGGAGCCGCGGCGAGGTGGCCACCCTCGAGGACGCGCTGGCGGCGGGCGAGCGGATCGGCTACCCGCTGATGCTCAAGGCGACGGCCGGCGGCGGCGGGCGCGGCATCCGGATGGTGGCGTCGGGGGAGGACCTCGCCGACGCGTACGAGCGGACCAGCCAGGAGGCCCTGCGCGCGTTCGGCTCCGGCGTCGTGTTCCTGGAGCGCCTGGTCACCGGCGCCCGGCACGTCGAGGTCCAGGTCATCGCCGACGGCCAGGGCACCGCCTGGGCGCTGGGCGTCCGGGACTGCTCCGTGCAGCGCCGCAACCAGAAGATCATCGAGGAGTCGGCATCGCCGGCGCTCTCGCCCGATCAGGCGCTCGAGCTCAAGACCTCGGCCGAGCGGCTCGCGGTGGCCGTCGGCTACCGGGGCGCCTGCACCGTCGAGTTCCTCTACCACCCCGGCGAGAAGCTGTTTGCGTTCCTCGAGGTCAACACCCGACTCCAGGTCGAGCACCCGATCACCGAGCTCACCACCGGCACCGACCTGGTGCGGCTCCAGCTCCACGTGGCCGGCGGCGGTCGGCTCACCGGCGAGCAGCCGGCCGAGTCCGGCCACGCCGTCGAGGCCCGGCTCAACGCCGAGGACCCCGACCGCGACTTCGCCCCCGCGCCCGGCCGCATCGCGCGCCTGGTGCTGCCCGCCGGCCCCGGCATCCGCGTCGACACCGGCGTCAGCGAGGGCGACACCATCCCGGCCGACTTCGACTCGATGATCGCCAAGATCATCGCGTACGGGCAGGACCGCGAGCAGGCGCTCGGCCGCCTGCGCCGGGCGATGGCCGAGACCACGGTGATCATCGAGGGTGGCGCCACCAACAAGAGCTTCGTGCTCGACCTGCTCAACCAGCCGGAGGTCGTCGACGCGAGTGCCGACACCGGCTGGATCGACCGGGTACGCGCCGAGGGTCGCCTGGTCAGCCACCGGCACTCGGCGGTCGCCCTGGCCGTGGCGGCGATCGAGGCGTACGAGGACGAGGAAGAGGTCAGCCGCCGCCGGCTGCTGTCCACCGCGCACGGCGGCCGCCCGCAGGTGCACCACGACCCGGGCCGCCCGCTCGACCTCAAGCTGCGCGGCAGCGGCTACCGGGTCAGCGTCGCGCGCGTCGGCCCTAAGCGGTTCCGGGTCGGCATCGGCGAGGGTTGGGCCGACGTCGAGCTGGACCGCTTCGACGAGCACAGCGGCCAGGCCGTCGTCAACGGCAACCGGTTCCGGCTGGTCGCGGCGACCCACGGCCCGGTGCACCTGGTCGAGGTCGACGGCGTCACCCACCGGATCAGCCGCGACGAGGGCGGCGTCGTCCGCTCACCCGCTCCGGCGCTGGTGGTCGCGACCCCGCTGGCCGTCGGCGACGAGGTCGAGTCCGGGGCCCCGATCCTCGTACTCGAGAGCATGAAGATGGAGACGGTGCTCCGCGCGCCGTTCCGGGCCCGGGTCCGCGAGTGCCCGGTGTCCGTCGGCAGCCAGGTGGAGACCGGGGCGCCCCTCATGCGGCTGGAGCCGCTGGGCGGCTCGGAGGTTCCGGAGGAGTCGTCGTCGCCCGCTGTCGAGATCGAGCTGCCGGCGCCGCCGGCGAACGGCTCGGCCGCCGCCCGCGCGTCCCGTGGCCTGCAGGACCTGCGTGGCCTGCTGCTCGGCTTCGACGGCGACGCCGGTGACCACAAGCGGGTGCTGGCGGCGTATCTGGCCGCCCGCGCCGAGCAGGGTGGCCAGCCCGTGGAGGGCGAGCTCGGCCTGCTCACCGTGTTCGCGGACCTGTCCGAGCTGAGCCGCAACAAGCCCGGCGGCGAGCTGGACGCCGAGCCCGACAGCCCGGTGCACAGCCCGCGCGAGGCCTTCCACAGCTACCTGCAGAGCCTCGACATCGAGCGGGCCGGTCTCAGCGAGAGCTTCCAGGCCAAGCTGGCCACGGTGCTGGCCCACTACGGGATCGACGGCTTCGACCGTACGCCCGAGCTCGAGTCCGCGGTCTTCCGGATCTTCCTGGCCCAGCAGCAGATGACCACCTCGGTCCGGATCGTCTCCGAGCTGCTACGCCAGTGGCTGGTCGGCAACCCGCCGGTCGAGGCCCTCACGGAGCGGGCCGGCCTCACCCTCGAACACGTCATCGCCGCCACCCAGGTCCGCTTCCCGGCGATCTCCGACCTGGCCCGCGGCGTCGTGTTCCGCTGGTTCGCCCAGCCGCTGCTGCGCCGCAACCGCGCCAAGGTGTACGCCGCCGTCCGCGCCGACCTGCGCTACCTCGACCAGAACCCGGCCGCACCCGACCGCGCCGCGCGGATCCAGGCCATGGTGGCCAGCAACGAGCCGCTGGTCCGGCTGATCGGCCAGCGGGCCGGTCGGGCGGGTCTGGACCACGCGCCGCTGCTGGAGGTGCTGACGCGGCGCTACTACGGCAACCGGGCACTGTCGGCGGTGACCGTCCGGGAGACGGCGGGCTGCCGCTTCGTCACGGCGTCACACACGGGGCCGCGCGGCGTGACGCAGGTCGTGACGACCGCCGTCGACATCGCGGCGCTGCCGTCCGCTCTGGGTGCGGTGGCCGCGTTCGCCTCCTCGGGGCCAGCGCGCGGGCTGGTCGCGGACCTCTACATCACGTGGGAGGACCAGCCGGACGGTGACGCGGTGGCGGAGCGGCTCGGCGAGCTGGTGGCCGCCGCCGCGCTGCCAGAGGGCGTCCGCCGGATCACGACGACGATCGCCGGCACCAGCGGCGCGGTCGTCCACCACCACTTCACGTTCCGCCCCGCCTCTGGCTCGGACTCCGGTTTTGTCGAGGACCGGCTGATCCGCGGGCTGCATCCGCAGATCGCTCAGCGGCTTCAGCTGCAGCGGTTGCGCGAGTTCCACCTCACCCGGCTGCCGTCCGCCGACGAGGAGATCTACCTCTTCAAGGCGGCCGCGCGCAGCAACCCGGCCGACGAGCGGCTGATCGCGATGGGTCAGGTCCGCGACCTGACGCCGCTGCGCGAGGCCGACGGCCGGCTGGTCGCGCTGCCCGCGCTGGAGGACGCGATCACCGCCGGCCTGGACGCGATCCGCAACATCCAGGCGCAGCGCCCGCAGAACAAGCGCTACGACACCAACCGGATCATGATGTACGTCTGGCCGTCCACCGAGCTGACCATGGACGAGCTGCAGGCGCTGGTCGCCCGGATCCTGCCGACCACGGCCGGCGCCGGTCTCGAAGAGGTGCAGTTCATCGCCCGGCAGCGCAACGCGGCCGGCGAGCTCGCCGAGGTCGCGGTGCGCATCACGCTCGACCCGGGCCACGGCTCGACGCTGCACGTCGACAAGCCGACCACTGAGCCGTTGCGGCCGCTGGACGACTACCGCCAGAAGGTGCTGCGCGCGGCCCGGCGGGGCAACGTCTACCCGTACGAGCTGACGGGTCTGCTCGGTTCGTTCGTCGAGCACGACCTGGACGCCGCGGGTGTGCTGGTGCCCGTCGACCGGCCCAAGGGGCGCAACACGGCCGCGATCGTGGCGGGCGTGGTCACGACCGAGACGCCGCGGCACCCCGAGGGGATCACCCGGGTCGTGTTGCTCGGCGACCCGACCAAGGCGCTGGGTGCGCTGTCGGAGCCGGAGTGCGCGCGGGTGATCGCGGCCCTCGACCTGGCCGAGTCGATGCGGGTGCCGCTGGAGTGGTTCGCGCTGTCGGCCGGCGCGCGGATCTCGATGACCTCGGGCACCGAGAACATGGACTGGGTCGCGGCGGCGCTCAAGCGGATCGTCACGTTCACCCAGGCCGGCGGCGAGATCAACATCGTCGTCGCGGGCATCAACGTGGGCGCCCAGCCGTACTGGAACGCCGAAGCCACGATGCTCATGCACACCAAGGGCATCCTGGTCATGACGCCGGACTCGGCGATGGTGCTCACCGGCAAGCAGTCCCTGGACTTCTCGGGCGGCGTGTCGGCCGAGGACAACTTCGGCATCGGCGGGTACGACCGGGTGATGGGCCCCAACGGCCAGGCGCAGTACTGGGCGCCGAACCTGACCGCCGCCCGCGACGTGCTGATGGCGCACTACGACCACACCTACGTCGTGCCCGGCGAGTCCGGCCCGCGTAAGGCAGTGACCTCGGACCCGACCGACCGCGACGTGTCTGACTTCCCGCACGTGGTGGCCGGCAGCGACTTCACCACGGTCGGCCAGATCTTCTCACCGGCCCACAACCCGGACCGCAAGAAGGCGTTCGACATCCGCACGGTGATGCGCGCGCTGTCCGACCAGGACCACGCGGTGCTGGAACGGTGGGCGGGCATGGCCGACGCCGAAACGTCGGCGGTGCAGGACGTCCACATCGGAGGCTGGCCGGTCTGCCTGGTGGGCATCGAGTCCCGCTCGGTCCCACGGCGCGGCTTCCCGCCCACCGACGGCCCGGACACGTACACCGCGGGCACCTTGTTCCCGCGCTCGTCGAAGAAGACGGCCCGAGCGATCAACGCGGCCTCGGGCAACCGCCCGCTGGTGGTGCTGGCGAACCTGTCGGGCTTCGACGGCTCACCGGAGTCGATGCGCAAGCTCCAGCTGGAATACGGTGCCGAGATCGGCCGGGCGATCGTCAACTTCGAGGGCCCGATCGTCTTCTGCGTGATCTCCCGCTACCACGGCGGCGCGTTCGTGGTCTTCTCGAAGGCCCTGAACCCGAACATGACCGTGCTGGCCCTGGAAGGCTCGTTCGCCTCGGTCCTGGGCGGCGCCCCAGCCGCGGCGGTGGTCTTCTCGGGCGACGTCAACAACCGCACGGCCACGGACCCACGGGTGACCGACTTGCAGGCCGCGGTGTCAGCGGCCAGCGGGGCGGAACGCGCGGCGTTGAACGCGCGCCTAGCCGAGATCACGTCGTCGGTCCGAGCCGAGAAGCTGGGCGAGGTGGCCGCGGAGTTCGACCGAGTCCACAGCATCCAGCGCGCGGTCGAGGTCGGCTCGGTGGACGCCATCATCAGCGCCGCCGAACTCCGCCCACGCATCATCGAAGCCATCGAGCGCGGCCTGGCCTGACACGTGCGTCACGGGCTCGACCCGGCCCCGGGGCGCCGCGCCAGGCCCAGGCGTCACCCGTGCGGTTCGGGCTTGGGTCGGGGTCTGGCTTTGGCCGTGCGGTTCGGGCTCAGGCCCGCGGTCTGGCATTGCCCGAGCGGTCGGGGCTTAGCCGCGCTCCGGCATTGCCCGAGCGGTCGGGGCTAAGCCGCGCTCCGGCATTGCCCGAGCGGCCCGGGCTAGGGCCACGCCCAGGCCTCGCCCAAGCGGCCCGGGCTAAGGCCAACGCGTCTGCCCGCTTGGTGGGGCGGTCAGTCGGCGACGTGGGCGGTGTTGTCGAGCCAGTGTCGGACCAGGGCGGCGTCGCCCTCGATGGTGATGTCGGTGGCATTGCCATCCATGAGCGGTAGTCGTCGGACCAAGGTCAGGAACAGCGATCCCGCCGGCCCGGATACCGTCACGTCGGCCTGCTGCCGCCCGTGCTGCCAGGTCGCACCCTCCGGTCGGCGCTCGACGAACCAGGCACCTGGGTCGTCCGTGGCCAGCCACTGCAGGGTCTGCCCGGTGCCCCGGATCGCGTGAGCTGATGCCGACCGCCGCAGCTCCCACGTGGGGGACGTGAGCATCGCGAGATGGTTGCTGACGAGCGCGGCTGCGATGTCGGCCTCGACGTCGGCCGGCCTGCCCGCCGCCTCGGCTGCGTCGAAGCCGTGGACCACCGCCTCGTTGAGGCTGCTGTCCAGCCAGAAGCGCGCGCCGGATCGCTCGTCGCCCGCGGCGTTGAACACCGGTGCGTGCAGAGCGTCGTCGGAGAACGCGCTCGCGACCCGCGCCGCGGACTCCGACAGCCACGCCTGCCATGCGGCGGGGTCGGCGGGGAAGACCGCCATCTCTGTCGGCAGCTTCGCGGGGTCGGTGATGCGCTGTTCGATCATCTCGGCTACCCAGTGCTGGGTCTGGCCCACGTGCGCGACCAGCTCGGCGACGGTCCACTCCGGCGCCGTCGGCACGGCGGCGTCGGGTCCGGCTTCGGTGGCCGATGCCGCCAGCCGCCGGCTGTGTTCGACGATCGCCTGCCGGGCACGCTCCACGTTCAGTGTGGTCACTGGGTCGTCCTTTCCAGTAAGTCGAGCTCGATCGTCATCGTGCCGGGCTCACCTCCGACCCGCTGAGCGACTTGGCCAACGTGGCCGAAAACCGGGGAAGGAGGTCCGGTTCCGGCGCGTGGTCGGGGTTGACCTCGGTCAGGACGAACCCGGCGAACCGCGGGCTGGACGCGAACACGGACAGGCTCGCGGCCAGCTCGGTCAGTCGCAGGCCGATCGGCTCGTCGCCCGAGTCCGGCACGTCGGCCAGGGGAGTGTCGTTGAACGACAGCACGTCGACGTCGCAGTGCACCACGAACCGCGGCCCGGCCGACTCGATCGCCGCACGTGCCCGCGAGGCAGCCCGCACGGGGTCGGCACGCACGTCGTCGGCATGCACGTGGGTGATGCCCAGCCGGTCAAGGAGGCCCCGCTCATGGTCGACCGCCGGCAGTGAGTGTCCGTAACACACGACATCTGAAACGGCCAGCAGAGGCACGACCGGCCCGACGCCCGCCACCGCCGGAACATGACCAGGAATCGCCAGCAGGTGGGCCAGACCCATCGAGTCGAGGTTGCCGTTAACCCTGGTCAAGGGCGTGTAGAGGTCGGGCCCGCCGTCGACGTAGAGCAACGCCGGACCCACGCCGGCGCGGGCGAACCCAGCGACCACTCCGACGGTGATCGAACAGTCTCCGCCGATGACGAACGGCAACTGTCCCGCCGCCAGGATGCGCTCGACCCCGGCCGCCGTGTCGGACGCGACCCGCGCGACGGCATCGACGTTCTTGGCGGTGGGCCGAGACAGGTCAGCGCGCCAGCGGAAGCCGGGCACGTCGCCGTGGTCGAGGACCCCGCCGGCCAGGAGAGACGCCAGCCCCGCGGCCCGGAGCGCCGCCGGACCTTTCTCCAGACCTGGTGTGTGCGCGCCGGCACTGGACGGCACACCGAGCAGTCCCCACCGTTCATCCATGTCCATGAGGTTCGCATGCGCCTACGACACTCTTGGGCGGCGACGTCGGCGGACCGGGCGGTTCGTCGCTAGGTTCGGTCCATGGCCGCGAGTTTGGTCGCTGTCGCGGCGACGTCGGGATGGCTGTCGCCCAGCACCTCGCGCCGACGGGCCAGTGTTTCTTCCAGGATCGCTTGCGCTGTCGTGCGGTCGCCTCGTCTCAACGCGGCAATGGCCAGTTGGTCGGCGCATTGGAGGGTGGCCGGGTGGCTTTCGCCGAGCACTCGCCGGAGAGTGGAGTGCGTTTCGTCGAGTTGCCTGTATGCGGCCTCGAACTCGCCGAGTTCGATCAAATCCATTCCGATGTAGAACGCGGAGATAAGTGTCGCGGGGTGTTCGGCGCCGTGTACGCGTCGGGAGCGTCCCCACGTGTCCTGGTGAAGTGCTTTGGCAGCGGCGAACTCACCGGATTTGCGCAGGGTGGAAGCGAAGTTGTTCGCCGTCCTCAACGTATCGGGATGATCGTCGCCCAAGGTCCTCCGCCGGCGGGCCAGCGTGTCGTGGTCCAATGCGCGGCCAGCCGCGAGGTTGCCCATGCGCGTGAGACTCCCTCCGAGGTTGTTGGCCGATTCGAGGGTGTCGGGGTGGTCGGGGCCGAGGAGGCGCAGGCGAGCCGCGTATGTCGCGGCGTCCATGTCCTGGGCCTCAGGCCATAGGCCCGCGAGGTAGTAGGCATGCCCGAGCAAGAACGACGCATGGAGCATCGTCAATTCATCCTGGTGGTACCTCGCTGACCACCGCCGGTGCAGGTTTTGGATGAGCGCGAGACCGTCTGCGATCTCCCCGCGTTTGAGCTGGGTCCGGATGAGCCCACATACGAGCTCACGGAACGGGATCTCGTCGGCGTCCACGGAGTCGATCGCGAGAATGTGTGGCGCGAGCGCGGCCCAGGTCGGCCAGTACCGCGGGTCATCCGTGTCCGGAGGCTGAGCGCCGACGAGCAAGCTCCGGATCCGCGACAGGTCAGCCTCGAGTGTTCGCGGCGGCGCCGAGGACCGGAGGACCGACTGGGTGAGGCGGTGAAGCTGAATCGTCGTCTTGTCCACCCGAGCGAGGCCTAGTCGGGCCAGCAAGCCGATGCTGCCGCGCAGTCGCACCGGGTCTTTGACAGCCGCCGACAGCGGTGTGGGGAGGATGCGATCCGCGGCTCCGGTGAACAGCCACAGCGGAATCGGCTCTGGTCCGAGGGCCGCGCAGAGCCGGAGCAGCTGCCACGCGGGCAGGTCCGTCTCCCGCACCCGCTCTGCGGCGAGCTTGACGGCCGCGGGCAGGGTCAACGGGTAGGACGCCGGTCGGCCTTCCTGCAGGATGCGGCTCGCACCGGCCTCCAGGGAGGCCAGGTAGTCGTCGATCGGAATGCTGGTTTCGCTGATGAAGCCCGCCGCTTGGACCAGGGCGAGAGGAAGATCGCCGAGCTTGTCCGCGAGTAGGTGCGCGCCGTCGCCAGTGAGATCGGTGCGGCGGGTCAGCAGCGCCACAGACTCGGCCCGTGGGAGCACATCGACACGGACGGGGGTCGCCAACTCGCGCCAGTCCGCGCGGCGGGACGTGATCAGAACGTGTCCGGCGCCATCCGGAATCCAGGGCCGTAGTGCCTCGGGATCTTCCGCGTTGTCGAAAATGATGAGCCAGCGTTGGCGCTCGCGGAGGCAACGGCGGGCTGCGGCGGACGCGACCATTGTGTCGCTGCCCGCCGGCGCCACTCCAAGCGCGACAGCGAGCTGTGCGTACTGCTCGGCCAGAAGCTGAGGTTGTTCCGACACGAACCACCACACCACGTCGTAGTCGTCGGCGTACCGATACGAGTACTCGATCGCTGTCTGGGTCTTCCCCACCCCGCCCCAGCCGTGGAGCGCGTTGATCACCGCGGGTCCGCTGGTGAGCGCGTTGTTGATCGACACGATCAAGTCGTCGCGTCCGATGAAGGCGGGATTCCTCGCCGGAAGGTTCCGGACGAGAACTGACGCGGCGGCCTCGTTGTCGCGCTCCGTGAGCTCGGAAGAGCTGGGTACGCCACGCGACGCGACGCTCCGGCGCGAGGCGATCAATGCGACCAGTAGCGCCGCCACGCCCGCCACCCAGCTCAGGCGTTCCATCCAGGCCCACGTCGACGCCGCACTTCCCCGGTCGATCAGCGCACGGACCCAGGCCGAACGCATGACGGCGGCGACGACGCCCGCGGCGCCCCCGATGCCGCACGCCCACCATGCCGCCCAACGCCAGCGGTGGCGTCGCGAGACCGTCATCCCTGCATCATGCTGTCGCGGCCTCGATGATCGCGAGTGGCGAGCGGGACGGTTCCCGTGTGGATGATCCCTCCGTGTCAACGAACCAACGCCAGCAGTTATCTTGAATTGTTCCAGAATGTGGCCTAGCGTCATCGCGTGGCGGCGAGCGGCCTCGTCGAGGCGCGGCTGCGGGAAGGAACGCAGATGAGCGACATACAGGACAAGGACCAGACCAGCGGCGGCGGGTGCCCGGTCGTGCACGACTCCGCGACCGCGCACGGCAGCGAGAGCGAGAACCCGGCGATCGACGCGCCGACCCCGAAGAACAACCGGCCGCTCACCAACCGCGACTGGTGGCCCAACCAGCTCGACCTCTCGGTGCTGCACGCCCACTCGGCCAAGGGCAACCCCCTCGGGGAAGACTTCAGCTACGCCGCGGCGTTCGCGTCCCTCGACGTCGAAGCCCTCAAGCGCGACATCGCCGAGGTGCTCACCACCTCGCAGGACTGGTGGCCGGCGGACTTCGGCCACTACGGCGGCCTGATGATCCGGATGAGCTGGCACGCCGCCGGCACGTACCGCATCCATGATGGTCGTGGTGGTGCCGGTGACGGCGGCCAGCGGTTCGCGCCGCTCAACAGCTGGCCCGACAACGCCAACCTCGACAAGGCCCGCCGTCTGCTGTGGCCGGTCAAGCAGAAATATGGTCAGCAGATCTCGTGGGCCGACCTGCTCGTGCTCGGCGGCAACGTCGCCCTGGAGTCGATGGGCTTCAAGACCTTCGGATTCGGCTTCGGCCGCGCCGACGTGTGGGAGCCCGAGGAGATCTTCTGGGGTCCCGAGGACACCTGGCTCGGGGAGCGCTACGTCGACGACACCACGATGGCCGACAACGTCGGCGCCACCGAGATGGGCCTGATCTACGTCAACCCAGAGGGTCCGCGCGGCAACGCCGACCCGGCCGCCGCGGCGCACTTCATCCGCGAGACCTTCGGCCGCATGGCGATGAACGACGAGGAGACCGTCGCGCTGATCGCCGGTGGTCACACCTTCGGCAAGACGCACGGCGCCGGCATCGCCGACGACCACGTGGGTGCCGAGCCCGAGGGCGCGCCGCTGGAGGCGCAGGGCCTCGGCTGGCTGAGCAGCCACGCCAGCGGCAAGGGCGCCGACACGATCACCAGCGGCCTCGAGGTCACCTGGACCGACAAGCCGACGCAGTGGAGCAACCGCTTCTTCGAGATCCTCTTCGGGTACGAGTGGGAGCTCACCACCAGCCCCGGCGGCGCCAAGCAGTGGGTGGCCAAGGACGCCGAGGCGATCATCCCCGACGCGTACGACCCGGCGAAGAAGCACCGCCCGACGATGCTGACCACCGACCTGTCGCTGCGCGTCGACCCGGCGTACGAGCGGATCTCCCGTCGCTTCCTGGAGAACCCCGACGAGTTCGCGCTGGCGTTCGCCAAGGCCTGGTACAAGCTGCTGCACCGCGACATGGGTCCGGTCAGCCGCTTCCTCGGCCCGTGGGTCGCGGAGCCGCAGCTCTGGCAGGACCCGGTGCCGGCCGTCGACCACGAGCTCGTGACCGAGGCCGACGTCGCCACGCTCAAGGCGATGGTGCTGGAGTCGGGCCTGACCACGGCCCAGCTCGTCTCGACCGCGTGGGCCTCGGCCGCGAGCTTCCGCTCCACCGACAAGCGTGGTGGTGCCAACGGCGCCCGCATCCGGCTCGAGCCGCAGCGCGGCTGGGAGGTCAACGAGCCCGAGCAGCTCGCGACCGTCCTCGACACCCTCGAAGGCATCCGGCGCAAGTTCAACGAGGCCGGCGGCGCCAAGATCTCGATCGCCGACCTGATCGTGCTGGCCGGCTCGGCCGCCGTCGAGAAGGCCGCGCGCGACGCCGGTGTCGAGGTCAGCGTGCCGTTCCACCCGGGCCGCACCGACGCCACCGCGGAGCAGACCGACGTCGAGTCGTTCCGGGTGCTCGAGCCGCGCGCTGACGGGTTCCGCAACTACCTGCGTGCCGGGGAGAAGACCCAGCCCGAGGTGTTGCTGATCGACCGCGCGTACATGCTGAACCTGACCGCGCCCGAGCTGACCGTCCTCGTCGGCGGCCTGCGCTCCCTGGGCGCCAACGTCGGCGGCGCCAAGCACGGCGTGCTCACCGACCGGCCGGGCCTGCTCACCAACGACTTCTTCGCGAACCTGCTCTCCCCGGGCACGCGGTGGAAGGCGTCGGAGACCGACGAGCACGTGTACGAGATCCGCGACGTCACCACCGACGAGGTGAAGTGGACCGCCACCGCGGTCGACCTCGTCTTCGGCTCCAACTCGCAACTGCGGGCGCTGGCCGAGGTCTACGCCAGCCAGGACGCTGGCGAGCGGTTCGTCACCGCCTTCGTCGCGGCCTGGACGAAGGTCATGGAGAACGACCGCTTCGACCTGTCCTGAGCCTTTACGGATGAGCCCGGCCGCCTGCGGTCGGGCTCATTTGGCGTTCGGGGATCGTTTCTCCGTGCCGGACGGCTCGAGCTGGGCGGGGTCTCCGGCGCCGCGGCCCAGGTTGATCAGAGCGAACCCGGTCCGCAGCTTGTCGCGGAACGTGGGGTCCACGGTGATCAGCACGTAGAGCACCGCCCAGCCGATCGTGAGCAGGCGCGCCCAGTTGAGGATCGTCTCGTTGAACCGCAGCCACGGCTGCGCGGCCAGGACGACGCCGAGCGGGAGGCCGGCGAAGAACAGCATGCGCAGCGCGTCGACCGCGATCTGGCGGCGGGACCGGCGGTGTGTCTCCGGCGCGGGCGGGTCGGTCGCGTGGAGGCGGCCGAGCGACCCGGTCGCCAGTGCGGCGATGTCGTCGCGCAGGACGGTCTCGACGCGCCGCCACGCACCGGGTGGCGCGGCCACCACCAGGTACTTCAACTCGCGAAGGGCCGCCGCCGCCCGCCGGCCACGGTGGCGCAGGAGGTCAGCACTGCCCGGGTCGTGGGCGAAGAACAGGGGCAAGTCGATCTCCATTCTGGCGGCGACCTGCTCGAGTGTCTGTGACCATTGGCGGCGCCAGCCCAGTTCATTGCGGAACACCGGCCGGCGGAGTTCCGAGAGCATGTCCAAGAGGCTGATCAGGGCGTAGCCGCGTGGATCGGCCCGCTGGATGCGGCGCACCTTCAAGGCCTCTCCGACCCGCACGGCGGACGCGGTCACCAGGCGCAGCATCGCCACCGCCGCGACGGATACGACCGTCACCCCGACGAGCAGCGGCCAGCGGCCGTCGATCCGGGTGACCGCGTAGCCGGCCGCGGCGACCGCGAGGATGGCTGGCAGGACGCGGGTCAGAACCCGGCTGCCGGGCTCCGCACGGGTGAAGCGGTAGACACCTCTCAACGCGCCCAGGATGATCGCGGCCGCCCCGACGCCGACCACCGAGGACCAGAGCGGACCGAGGTCGCTCGCCAGGCGCGCCACGACGAAACCGCCCACCACGATCCCCGCGTAGCCGGCGGTCAGGCGGGCGACCACATTGGCCCGGCCCCACCTCAGCCGACACCGCAGCTCGTGCAGCACCGCGCGATCCGGTGCCACCCGAAGCTCGTCGAGCCGCTCGGGTCCGACGACAGAACCGAGAACAATGCCGAGGTCCTCGCAGCGATCCTTCCAGAACTCGAGCGTGAACTGGTCGCTGTCCCGCAGGCGCTTGTGGAGCCAGCCCAGCGGCCAACCGATGCGCCACCACTGCCTCCGCCGCGAGCGTGGCGACCAGCCGCGCAGGTCAGCGGGACCGAACGCATCCCAGGACAGGGCGGAGAAGCCGAGGCCATTCAACAGGTACCCGTGGGTCGCGCGCGCATTTTGGGGCCGGCCGAAGGATGCGGCATGCCGATCGCAAGCTCGCACTCCCTCGAAGTCTCGGTCGAGGAAGCTCAGGGTCATCACTTCGATGTCGAACAAGGAGGCTTTCGCCGGCTCCAACGCACGGGCATCGCGGATCCGGCGCAATGCTTCCTCTTCCTGATTGTTCAGGTAGAGGGCCCAGGCGAGTTGTTCGAGCAATGGCACGCTCGGCCGGTCCGGGTCGTTGGCCGCGGTGAGAGTGGCGACCGCGGGTCCGCGGCGCTGCTGGTCGGCCTTGGTGAGGGCTTCGTGGACCTCCGCGGCCCGGGTGAGCGCGCCGGCCAACGCCGCGGGCGCGATTTCCTCGATCGCACCATGGCTCGAGCCCAGCCGGTCGGCGAGGTTCTCCTGATCCCGTCGGCGGCCCCGAGACCGGACGAACCACAATGGCCCACCGGTGCGCCACCAGAGCCGGCGCCAGTTCCGTCGCCACGAGGAGGTGTCTCCCCGGGCGTCGACGGCCAGGTACGACAGTCCCACGTCGACGAGAAGCTCGGCCCGGGCCTCGCGGAACTCGTTGCCGGCGGCGCCGTTCTGCAGCCGCGTCCACGCGTCCATCAACCGACCGAGCTCGGTCAGCAGGCCGGCGTGCCGCACAGGCAGACCACTGGTGGCGGGGTCGAGCAGGAGGAGGATCCGCAGGGCCAGCCTCGTATCGCCCAGAGCCGCGGCGACCCCCACTGCCTCGCGGAGCACAAGGGGATGTGGCCCGGTGGAGGAGATGCCGTCCGCGAGCAGTCGAGCGGCGGCCGGGGCGGCGGCGTCGTCGTCGAGCCGAAGCCGGCTGGCCTGCTCGGCGAGCAGCCAGGCAGCTCGGTCGCGGTCCGCATCGGCGAGCACGTCCCGCAAGAGTAGCGTGACCGCGCCGGCTGCGACCTCCCCACCACCAAGCCGGTCCTCCAGCTCAGCCGTTTCCTGCCCACGGAGCGCGGCGCGGACGAACCAGAGCGGCCCGCCGGTGGCCCACCACAGCCGCCACCGTCGCCGGGCACCGGACTTGCCGCGCCGGAGGGCGTCCAACGCGAGTGTGCGTAGGCCGAGGTCCACGTAAAGCTCGGCCAGTTCGAGCTGGGCGTCGCGTGGCGCGACGGCGAGCAGCGCTTTTAGCCGGGCGACTGCTCGCATATCCTGCCCCCGGGCCTGCAGGGCGCTCCGCAGAGCCGACAGCGTCAGCCAGTCCGGATCCCATTCGGCGGCCGCGTCGAGCAGCGCAAGTGCTCTGACCTCGTGACCGAGGTCGCGCTGCGCTCTGCCGAGGTGTAGCGCCAGGCCCGCGTCGAGCGGATCCGAGCCGGCCGATCCGAGGCCCAGCAATGCCTCGGCCAGCATTCTGGAGGTCTCGGCTGGATCATCCAGTTCGGAGGCCTGCTGCAGCAGTCGATCACGGTCCACGTGTCCAGCATGGCGAAATCGGCCGCCAGGCGTTATCAGCGATCCGACCGGGACCGGCCACCTAGGTGGCCGCCAGGCCCTCGTACGCCTCGATCATGTTGTCGAGCTCCGGCTGCACGGCGTGGGCCGGCCCGGTCGGCTGGTCGATGTATCCCCGCACGGTCTTCACCACGTTGTCGGCGCACGCTCGGATCTCGGCCGGCGAAGAGCCCGAGGGCACGCCGTACCGCGTGTAGGCCTCGTAGTCGGAGGCCGAGACCTCGAACCCGTCGGTGCCGACGCCTCCTCCCCAGAGGATCTCCTGGCCATCCTTGACGACCGCGTACACCGAGTAGCGCCAGGCGTACACCGCAGCGCCGCTCGCGGCGGGGCCGATCGTGACCGACAGCGCATCGACACTGCGGGGCTCCACCGCGAAGTTCTGCGGCCCGGTCGCCGACCATTCACCGGTTGACGGGACGGGGAAGCGGAAGTCGTAGTTGAGTGTCGGAGCTACCTCGCCGCCCGCGACGCTGGCGCAGGACGGCACCGTGAAGACCTCGTGGACGACCACCTTGAGCCCGGTCAGGACGAGGGGGTTGTCGCCGGTGTTGCGCAACGTCAGCACCAGGGGCCGTACCCGCGCGGGTGTGGTATCGGGCGCGGGCGGCTCCGTGGTCGGGGCCCCCGGTTCGAGCATGCCGGTGACCGCGACCTCGGCCGCCTCCTGCCCGTACTCCATCTCGACGAGCTCGAGGAACTCGTCAGCGGGCGTCTCGGGTCGAGCCGGCCCCGATGTCGCCGGTGGCGGAGTGGGGGTGGCGCTCGTCCGCTTCGGATCGGAGGACGGTCCACACTGGGCGATCCCGAAGACGACGGCGATCAGCGCGCTGGCGATCCCGGCGACGGCACCGACAGCGTCCCACTGACGGGGCCGTCGCCGGGATCGTGGCCGGGGCGGGGGAGCGCTCACGAAACGGACGATAGGCAGCGGTCGACCGCCTCGAAAGGCCCAGCCGGTCGCACCCCGTTGCCGACCCGACACGGACAGCGCCGATCATCCAGTCAACAGGACCAGAACGGGGGCTGGGGCGAACCGGCTCGAGCAACTAGGCCAGCACGAGGTCCACGCCGAGGTGCGGGTCGCGGAAGGGGATCCCGGCGCCACCGGCGTACGCCACCCGGGTCACCGCGTCCACGCCCGTGAACTCCAGGCGGGCCGGCCCGATCCGGATCCGCACGCCCGGGCCGCGGAAGGTGAACTCGCCGGCGCCCGACACCTGGCCGCCCAGCAGCCGGAGCAGGCCGGCCGTGCGGGCCTCCTCCGTGGCCGGGCAGGTGACCACCCGCAGCGCGGCCGTCGCCCCACCCGCCGGGGGCAGGTCGGCGGGCGGGGGCGGCAGGGGTGCCGGGCCGGCCTGGGCGAGCTGCACCAGCGTGCCCCCGGCCACCTTCGGATGGATGAACGCCTCGTGCCAGGAAGGGTCGACGGTGCGTACGCCGAAGCAGGGATAGCCCGCCGCCGTCGCCGCCTCGACCGCGGCCGCCAGGTCGGGCACCTTGAACGTCAGGTGGTGCAGTCCGGGCCCGCCGCGCGACAGGAACCGCGCCACGAACGGGTTCTCGTCCGTCCGATGTGGCTCCAGCAGCTCCAGGCACATCCCGTTCGCGTACCGCAGCGTGCTGAACCGGAAGCCCGGCGCGGTGCCGCTGATCGCCCACGACCCACCGAGGGCCCGGCGGAGCAGCGGCCACGCGGGCCGGGCCTCGGTCACCGCGATCGAGACATGGTCGAGGAGGGCGGGAGGCATCATCCCGACAGCTTCCCGGACGGGCGGCCACGGCGCATCGGCGAAAGCACCCAGGGCCTACGCGTGCGGCCCCAGGTGGGTGCGCTCGCCCTCGTGGTCGAGGATGCAGAGGATCTCGGCCGGGCCGCCGTGCGCGCCGAAGGCGTGGGGGACCATCGTCGAGAACTCGGCCGCCTCGCCCGGGCCGACCAGGATCGTGCGCTCGCCGAGGCGCAGGACGATCGTGCCCGAGAGCACCGTGAACCAGTCGCGGCCCGGGTGGACGCGCAGGTCGTCCGGGACCTTGCGGGTGACGCGCATCTTGCTGACGGTCTGGCCCTTGTCGCGGGAGAGCAGCCAGGTCGTGACGCCGCGCGCCTCGTCCTGGTGGGGGCGGATCACCACGTCGTCGTCGCTGTCGGACTCGACGAGGTGGTCGAGCGTGGTGCCGAGCGCCCGGGCGATCGCGGTCAGTTGGTCGAGGGCGATCCGCCGGTGGCCGGTCTCGATGCGGCTGAGCGTGGACGGGCTGAGCAGGCAGGCCGCCGCCAGCTCGTCCAGCGACCAGCCCCGGGCGACCCGCAGGCCGCGGATCCGCTGCCGGACCCGTACCTCCAGGCCATCGTCCTGCTTCATGCGCAAGATGCTATGCCATTGGCGCAAGGTGCGGCTACCGTCGACGCATGGCACACGAGCACCTGATCGAAATGCTGGACCTTGACGCGGAGGTCCTGGCCGACTACCACCGCGAGCTGATCGGTTGGGTGGGCCGCGAGGCCGCCGCCCGGCCCCACGTCGTCGACATCGGCGCCGGCAGCGGCACGGGCTCCCTGGCCCTCGCCCGGGAACTGCCCGGATCCGAGATCACCGCCGTCGACGTCGACACGCAGATGCTGGCCCACCTGCGGGCCCGCGCGGACGACCAAGGCCTGGGCGACCGGATCCACACCGTCGAGGCCGACCTCGACCAGCCCTGGCCCGACCTCGGGCCCGCCGACGTGGTCTGGGCCGCTTCCTCGATGCACCACATGGCCAATCCCGAGCAGGCACTGGCCTCGGCGTACGCGGCCCTGCGCGAAGGTGGTCTGCTGGTGATCGCCGAGCTCGACTCGCTCCCGCTCTTCCTGACCGGCACCCAGGACGAGGCGGTCGAGCAGCGCGGTCAGGTGGAGTTGGCGAAGATGCGCCACGAGGCCGGCATGCACATGCACGAGAACTGGGGCGACCGCGCCACCCACGCCGGATTCGGCGCGGTGACGCAGCGGGTGTTCGAGATCGACCTGCGGTCGCCACTGCCGCCGGTGGCCGCGCGCTACGCCGAGGTCACCCTGGGCCGCATGCGCGAGCGCCTGGACGGGCGACTCTCGGTGTCGGACCTGGCCGCTCTGGACAAGGCCGTCGCGGGTCTGGGGGGACGCGAAGACCTCAGCGTGCGTACGACCCGGACGGTGTGGCTGGCCCGACGCTAGCCGCTGCGGCGGCTGCCGTAGTTGCGGGGAGGCTGGAAGGTGCCACCCTTGCCGGTGAACCCACCGGAGCCGTGCTGGTGGGTCTGGCCGCCCTTGCCTTTGCCCTTGCCCTTGGCGGCGCGACGCTCGGCCCGGTTGGCGAAGGTAGGGGTCTCCTCGACCGCCTCGTCCTCCGGCGTCTCGTCCGGCGTGGTGTTCTCGTCGTCGGACATGAAAATCTCCCGGGTCATTGCGGTACGCGGTCAACGAACAGCGTAGCCCGCAGGGTCCCCTATGCCACGGTTGGGACACCTGAGGGCGACGGGCGAAATAGAGTGGGTCCCGATGGAGACATGGGATGCGATCCGGGCCAGGCGCAACGTTCGCGCGTACACCGCCGAGCCGGTGACCGACGAGCAGCTGACCCGGATCGCCGAGGCCGGCTGGCGGGCGCCCTCGGCGTCGAACCGCCAGCATTGGGACTTCGTCCTCGTGACCGACCGCCAGCAGCTGGCCGAGCTCGGCACGGTGTGGCACGCCGCCGGCCATGTCGCGAGCGGGGCGGCGGCCATCGCGCTGGTGCTGCCGGTGCCGGTCGACGAGCGGCAACGACTGCTCGACCAGTACGACCTGGGTCAGGCCACGTACGCGATGATGCTCGCCGCGACGGACCTCGGCATCGGCACGGGGCACTCCTCGGTAGGTGATCACGCCCGGGCGCGGGCGATCCTGGGGGTGCCGGAGACGCACGAGGTGACCTACCTGCTCGGGGTAGGCCACCCCGCCGACCGGCCGCTGCGGCCCATCAAGCGACCCAACCGCCGTCCGTTCGACGAGGTCGTCCACCGCGGCGGTTGGTGATCAGGGTTTGCGGGCCACCCCGCCGAACGCGTCGGTCTGGACCGGCTCCGCGTCGTCGGCGTGCCAGGCCGTGATCTGCGCCAGGCCAGGCTCGACCAGGTCGAGGCCCGTGAAGACCGCGCCGAGGTCGGCGAGGCTGCGCAGGTGGTATTCGTCGCCGCCGCTCTCGACGAGCTTCTTCGCACCCTCCACGACCGACGGGGTCGTGTCGGTGCTGTCCCAGAACACCAGGTAGCTGCCCGAGACCGTCGCCGCCACCACGCGGTCGATGATGGACCGGACCACCGCGATGTCGGGCTCGTAGCCCATCACGCCCATGAACATCACCGCGATCGGCTGCGTGAAGTCGAGGGTCTTCGCGGCCTCGGCGAGGATCGTCTCGGGCTCGTAGTAGTCGGCCTGCAGGTAGGTCACCTGCTCGTTGGAGCCGGCCTCGCCCAGTAGGGCCCGGGCGTGCACGAGCACCAGCGGGTCCTTGTCGACGTAGACGATGCGGCTCTCGGGCGCGATCTCCTGCGCGATCTCGTGGGTGTTCTGCATGACCGGCAGGCCCGTGCCGATGTCCAGGAACTGCCGGATGCCCTGCTCGGCCGCGAGGAAGCGCACCGCCCGGGTCAGGAACTGCCGCGACTGGCCGGCCATCAGCCGGATCTCCGGATAGACCCCGGCGACGGCGTCACCGGCGGCGCGGTCGGCGGGGTAGTTGTCGGTGCCGCCCATCCAGTAGTTCCACATGCGGGCCGCGTGCGGGATGTCGGGCTGCAGCTGTGCCGTGAGGTCGGCATCCGAGATCGTCATGCACAAACTCCAATACGAGGGGCGAGGCTCCGCCGATCGTACGGTCTCCGGGCCGATGCGCGATGTCCCTATTGGACTCTCGTGGCCGGGTAGCCGATGTGGTCCAGATCCTCGGCCAGCTCAGCCACTGTTATCGGACGGCAGCCCGGTGAGCAGGCCCGGCCACAGCTCGTAGTCGTTGACCGCCGGGCTCATCGCCGACTCATGGTCGAAGCCCCGGACGAAGGCGCCGGCGGTCGAGAACACGATCGACCACTCGTCGCCCGACCCGTTCGCCATGGACGCCAGCTGCTCATCCGGCCCCCAGTACGCGTCGAACGTGTAGTGCCGGTATTCCAACCGTGGGCTCAGGACGGCGTCGACCATCGCCAACGCGCGGCACCGCTCGCGCAGGACCGCGATGTCAGGGAGCGAGTCGTACGTAACCACCGGCACATCTAACCCCACCCGGTCTTCAGGCACATTCGTGTGCCTTTTGTGGGCCCGTGATTCTTCTGCATCATGGGGCTACGAACGGAAAGTGAGAAATGGAGTGGGGTGCCATGAAGATCGAGTTCTGGTCGGACATCGTCTGCCCGTACTGCGGGCTGATGGACCACCGGATAAACCAGGCCCTGGGCCGGCTCAGCTACGGCGAGCAGGTTCAGGTCGTCCATCGTTCGTTTCAGGTCCACCCTGACCTGCCGCGCGAGGGTGTCACGCAGCGCGAGGTGATCAAGATGGCCGGTGCGCCCCCGACGACCGTGGACCACGTCCTGCGGCCGATCGAGCGGCAGGCCAAGGCCGAGGGCCTGACTCCGTACCGCGCGGTCGACCGAACTCTCGGACCGACGGACCTGGCCCACGAGCTGCTCGCGTACGCGACGGACCAGGGCCGTAGCAACGAGATCTGGACGGCGATGTTCCGGGCGCACTTCGGGCAGGCCCGCAAGCTGTGGACGGAGGGCGAGGTCCTCGGTTTCGCCGCCGAAATGAACCTGGACGGCGCCGCGAAGGCCCTGCGGAGTCGCCGCTACCGGGGCCGGGTGGACGCCGACCAGCGCCAGGCGGTGCGGCTGGGCGCCCGCGGCGCGCCGTTCCTGGTGTTCGACGGCCGGTTCGCCGTGCCCGGCGCCATCGGGCTCAACGACCTGGTCTCCGTCATCGACCGGGCGTGGGCCGAGGCCAAGCCCAAGCCCCAGCCGCTGCCGATCATCGGTGGCGGCGACGGGGTGTGCACCCCCGACGGCTGTGTGAGCTAGGGGAAGCGCACCGCGCGGGCGGTGCCGTGCATGTCGTGGGGGAGGTCCGCGTACGCCCACTGGTGTGCCCGGGTGTGCAGGCACGCGGCCTCCACGTCGCCGGACTCCAGCACCGCCAGCAGTTCGGCGTGCTCGTCGGCTACGTGCGACAGCAACGGCTTCGTCACCACCAAGGCGATGGCGGTACGCGACTCGATCTGCAGTCCCTCCCACGCCCGCTCCAGCAGGAAGTTGCTGCCGGCCAGCACCACCCGGCGGTGGAAGCGCGCGCTGGCCAGCCCCATCGCCCGCACGTCGTCGTCAGCCGCGCAGCGGTACATGTCGGCGACGTCGGCGCGCATCGCGTCGAGGGGGAGCCGGTCGTTCAGCATCGCGAGCCGGGTCGCGGCCTCTTCCAGCGCCGCGCGCACCACGTACGCCTCGCGGATCGTCTGTTCGACGAACGGCAGCACATGACGCCCGCGCCGGGGGCGGCTCTCGACCAGGCCGAGGCCCTCGAGCTCGCGCAACGCCTCGCGCACCGGGGCCTGGCTCGTGCCGAAGTCCGCGGCGATCCGGGTCTCGATGAGCCGCTCGCCGGCCTTGAGCTCGCCCGAGACGATGAGCTCGACCAATCCGTCCCGGATGCTCTCGCTCAGGGTCGGCTTCGACGGGCGGCCCGTAGACGACTCGTTGACCAACATAGGAGAGACCGTATACGTTCATTATCGATATCGATAAAGGGGGCGCGCATGTTGACCGAGGTTCACGTCCCCGACGACGTCTCGGCTGCGGTGAGGCTGCTGGCCGGAGGAGCCACGGCGATCGGCGGTGGGACCTGTGTGCTGCCGTGGCTCAACGACTACGCCTCACCGCCAACCGAGCTCGTCAGCCTGCGCCGCGCGGGGCTGTCGGGCATCCGCCTGCACGGAGACACCGTCGAGATCGGCGCGGCGACCACCCTCGCGCAGGTCGAGCACGACGACCGACTGGAAGACCTCAACGCGGTCGTACGGAGCATCGCCTCGACACCCGTCCGCAACCTGGCCACCGTCGGCGGCAACCTGTTCGCCCGCCAGCCGCACGGCGACCTCGCCGTCGCGCTCGTCGCGCTGGACGCCCGGGTCACGCTCGTCGACGAGACGGGGAGCCGCGAGCTGCCGGTCGAAGAGCTGACCAACGGCGCCGGGCTCGTCACGACCGTCACCTTCGAGCTACCCCGACCTGGCACCTTCAGGTACGTCAAGGCGGCCCGCCGCCGCTACAACTCCGCGTCCCTGGTCACGGTGGCGGCGACCGTCACCGAGGAAGAGGGGACCGTCACCGGCGCCCGGATAGCCCTCGGCGGCGTCGGCCCGCGCGTCATCCGGGCGCACGCCGTCGAGGCGGCCCTGGTGGGTCAAGAACTGACCGCCGACACGGTACGCGCGGCGGGGGAGGCCGGCCGCGGCGAGATCGAGCCGGCCGACGACGCCTACGCCTCCGCGTGGTACCGCACCCGCGTCTTCCCCGTCCACCTCCGCCGAGCCCTGCTCGGCCACTGATAGGGAATCAGACCCATGCCGGTCAGGATCGTCAATCTCAAGGTCAACGGAGTCGACCAGGCCTTCATGGCCAAGCCCGAGACGACGCTGCTGCTCGCCCTGCGGGAACAGCTCGGCCTGACGGGTGCCAAGCGCGGATGCGCACAGGGCGCCTGTGGCTCGTGCACCGTCCTGCTCGACGGCGCGCCCGTGGTCTCGTGCCTCGTGCCGGCCGCCACCGTCGACGGCTCCGCCGTGGCGACCGTGGAGGGCCTGGCCGACGGCCAGGAGCTCAGCGACGTCCAGCAGGCCTTCATCGACGGGTTCGCCACCCAGTGCGGCTTCTGCACGCCCGGCATGATCATGTCGGCCGAGGCCCTGCTGGCCCGCAACCCCGACCCGACCGCCGACGAGGTCAACGAGGCGATCAGCGGCAACGTGTGCCGCTGCACCGGCTACGCGCCGATCGTCAGCGCCATCCTCGACGCGGCCCGGCGCCGCCGCGACCGCGCAGGACAGGAGGCCACCCGCTGATGGCCCGCATCGACAGTGAGTACTTCCGCGACGAGCGCTCGTCGGACTTCACCGTGATCGGCACCGCGGTGCAGCGCTCGGACGTGCTCGGCCACGTCACCGGGCGCACGGAGTTCATGGAGGACCGGACCTTCCCGAACCTGGCCCACCTCAAGATCCACCGCTCGGCGCACCACCACGCGCTGATCACCGACGTCGACTACTCCGAAGCCCTGAAGGTCCCCGGCGTCCTGCGCGTCATCACCTACAAGGACGTTCCGGAGAACTGGTACGGCGTGCTGCGGCTGATCGGCATCGGACCCGACGACGAGCCCGTCCTGGCCGAGGACCGGGTGCTCTACAAGGGCGAGCCGATCGTGGCCGTGGTGGCCGACTCGGAGGCCGCCGCGCTCGAGGGCGCGAGCAAGGTGAAGGTGACCTACACCGAACTGCCAGCCGTCCTCGACGTCGAGGAGGCGATGCTCCCGGAGACGCCGGTCATCAAGCGGGCGGGCACGAACTACTTCGTGTACGAGGGACACCACGCGCGCCGGATCCGCTTCGGCGACGTGGAGGCCGGTTTCGCCGAGGCGGACCACATCTTCGAGTACCGCTACAGCTCGGCCCCGATCGAGCACGCGCCGACCGAGACGACCGGCTGCATCGTCGTGCCGCAGCCCGGCGGGCGGCTGCTGATCCACAGCAACACCCAGGCGGCGTTCTTCACGCTCGACAACACCGCCCTGACGCTCAAGCGGCCGTTCACGGACCTGCAGGTCAAGGGCGGCACCGTCGGCGGCGGCTTCGGCGGCAAGGTCGACGTCATGGTCGAGCCGCTCGCCTGCATCGCCGCCACGATGACGAACCGGCCGGTCAAGTTCGTCTACACCCGCGAGGAGGAGATGCAGGTTTCCTCGCCCCGGGCGGCCGAGCGCATCTACATCAAGGACGGCGTCATGAACGACGGGCGGATCGTCGCCCGCAAGATCATGCTCTATGTGGACGCCGGCGCGTATGCCCGCCACTCGCCCTACGGCGCCACCAAGGCGGCGGCGCACCTGCCCGGCCCGTACACGATCCCGAACGTCTATGCAGACTGCCACTGCGTCTACACCAACCGGACCCCGTCCAGCGCCATGCGCGGTTTCGGGGTCACCATCGCCGACTTCGCCATCGAGTCGCAGATGGACCAGGTGGCCCGCGCCCTGCACATCGACCCGCTGGAGTTCCGGCTGCGCAACGCCTACCGCGACGGTGACGTGAAGGCCCACCGCAAGGTCGCCTCCGGCACCGCCCTGATCGAGGTCATCCAGAGCACCGCGGCGCTCGTCGGGCACGAGCTTCCCGAGGAGTACCGGGCCATGTCGTCGTCCACACCGAGAGGAGCCGGAGCATGACGTTGCTGTACGGCCGCGGCTTCGCCTCCGTCAACTACCCCACGGGGATGAACCTCGGCGGCGACCCGTCGCAGGCGCTGATCCACGCCACCACCATGGGCGGCTTCGTCATCAGCCTGTCCTCCGTGGACCTCGGGCAGGGGCTCAAGACCGTCGTCGCCCAGTGCGCGGCCGAGACGCTGGGCATGCCGATGGAGCAGATCATCGTCGACACCGCCGACACCGACACGGGACCGCACTGCATGGGCACGTTCGCCAGCCGCGGCACCCACCGGGTCGGCAACGCCGTCATCATGGCCGCCCGCGAGGCCCGCGAGGTGATGCTCCAGGTGGCCGCCGACGAGCTCGAGGTCGACGCCGGCGACCTGGAGACCGACGGCTCGGGCTACGTGCGGCTCAAGGGCAGCCCGGCCAAGCAGATCCACATCTCGGACATCGCCCTCGCGGCCCACTTCAAGCAGGGCAAGTCCATCTCCGGGCGCGGGATGTTCCTCAAGGAGCGCAGCTACCCGGTGCCGGAGACCGGCGAGATGGACCCGGACTCGTGCCAGGCACACGCGTGCACGGTGGCCGACGTCGAGGTCGACGACGAGACCGGCGTGGTCACCGTGCTGCGCCTGCACAACACGTACGAGATCGGTCGGGCCCTCAATCCCGCGATGGCCACGCAGCAGGTCGAGGGCGGCGCGTGGATGGGTGTCTCGCACGCCATCTTCGAGTCGACCGAGCCCTACTACCCGGCGTCGCGGGCGCACGGCCCGGTCGACTTCTCGGAATACCTGATGCCCGGCTCCGGTGAGATCCCCGAGCAGACCAGCGTCATCCTGGAGCGCCCGTCGTCCAACGGACCGTTCGGCGCCAAGGGCATCGGCGAGATGACCGCCAACGCCCCGATCCCGGCGATCGCGAACGCCATCTTCGACGCCTGCGGCGTGCGGCTGACCACGATGCCGTTCACCCCCGAGTCGGTCCTCCGCGGACTCGACGCCCTGCGCGACGGAGCCTGATGCTGCTCGACCACGCCGCCCTGAGCCAGCAACTCAAGGACCGCCGCTACTTCGCCGACGAAGGACTGCTGACCGCCGTCCGGCTCGCGGTCGCGCTCGGCCGGCCGTTGCTGCTCGAGGGCGAGCCGGGCGTCGGCAAGACGCGGATCTCGCACGTGCTGGCCGACGCCCTGGGCCGCGAGCTGATCCGGCTCCAGTGCTACGAGGGCATCGACGTCTCGCAGGTGCTCTACGAGTGGGACTACCCCAAGCAGCTGCTGAGCCTGCGGGCCGCGGAGGTCGAGGGCACCCCGGTCGGCGACCTCTACGCGGGCGAGTTCCTGCTCGAACGCCCCCTGCTGCGCGCGCTGCGCAGCGCGGCCGGCGCGGTGCTGCTGATCGACGAGATCGACCGGGCCGACAGCGAGTTCGAGGCGTTCCTGCTGGAGTTCCTCGACACCTTCCAGATCACCATCCCGGAGGTCGGCACCGTCGCGGCGACCGTGCCCCCGCTGGTCGTGCTCACCTCCAACCGCACCCGGGAGCTGCACGACGCACTCAAGCGGCGCTGCCTCTACCACTGGATCCCGTTCCCCGACCCGGAGCGCGAACGGGCCATCGTCGAGGCGCAGACACCCGGGCTCAGCGCGCGGGCGGCCGCCCAGCTCGTGCGGTCGGTCAACGTCATCCGCTCGCTCGGACCGCTCAAGCGGCCCGGGATCGCCGAGGCCATCGCCTGGGCGCAGGGCTCCCTCGCGCTGGCCGACGAAGGTCTGGAGTGGACAGACGCCCTGCGGGCCTCGTTGGGGCTGGTGCTCAAGAACGCCGACGACGGAGCTCTGGTCGCGGCGCACGCGGTCGAGGTGTTCGGCGATGACGACCGCTGAGTTGGTGACCCGGGCCGAAGACCACCTGTTCGGCTTTCTCCGCGGCCTGCACGACGCCGGCCTGCGCGCCCCGGCCAACAAGCAGAGCGAATTCCTCGCTGGCATCGAGGCCCTGGCCCCGTCGACCACCGGCCAGCTCTACTGGATCGGCGCCGCCACGCTGGTGACCTCGGAACCCGAGCGGCACGTGTACGACGAGGTGTTCCGCCGTTTCTTCGGCCTGACGTTCGACGCCTTGACCGTCACCGACGAGCCGGCCGCCGACTCGGACGAGGAGCCGACGGGCATGCCCGGATCGGGCGGGGCCGACGTCGAAGACGTCGTCGCCGACCCGGCCGGCAGCTCCGGACTCGCGGCCAGCACGGTCAGCCTCGACGGCGTGCGGCGGTTCGCGGCCACCACACCGCGCGCCCACGAGCTCATCGGCGAGATCTGCCGTGAGCTGCCGAGAGCCATCCCGAAAACCAGGTCAAGGCGCCGCCGCACCGGTGGCCGCCGGCAACGCGTGGACCTACGCGCGATCTACCTCGAGTCCCGGCGTACCCACGGCGAGATCATGCGGCTGCACTGGCGCCACCGGCCGCCCCAGCCGCGCCGCCTTCTGCTGCTCGTCGACGTGTCCGGTTCGATGAAGCAGCACAGCGCGGACTACCTGCGTTTCGCGTACGCCGTCGTCGCGACCTGTCCCGGTGCCGAGGTCTTCACGTTCGGAACGCGACTGACCCGGGTGACCGGCGCCCTGCGCGCCTCCGATGTGGACACCGCGCTCGCCGCGCTGGCGCAGGTGGTGCTCGACGCCGACGGCGGCACCCTGATCGGCACGAGCCTCACGGCGTTCCTGGACGACCACGCGAACCTGGCCCGCGGCGCCCTCGTGCTCGTCCTGTCCGACGGGCTCGAACGCGGCGACTGCACCGCGATGGCGACGGCCACCCGCCGGCTGTCGCTGCTCGCCGCCCAGCTGTGCTGGTGGTCGCCGCTGGCCCGCGACCCGGCCTACCGGCCGCTGACCCGCGGGATGTCGGCCGTACTCGCCGATCTCGACGCCCTCACCGGGGTAGACGACCTCGATTCCGCGCTGCTCGCGGTGCGGGGGAAGTTCGCGACGACGCAAAGGAGCGCGCATGTCTGAGGATTCGCTCTACGCGGGCGACATCGTCGACTCGCACCACCATGTCTGGCGCCAGGCCGACATGCCGTGGCTGTCCGGGCCGATGGTCCCGCGGATATTCGGACCGTACGAGCCGATCCGGCGCGACTACCTGATCCAGGAGTACCGCGACGACGCCGCCGCGGCGGGCATCAGGACGTCCGTGTACGTGCAGCCGAACTGGCCCCTGGACCGCGTCGTCGACGAGGTGCGCTGGATCGCCGAGCTGAACGAGCGCACCGGCTGGCCGATGGCCATGGTGGGCTGCGCGGACCTGTTCGCGCCGAACGCCGTCGACGTGATGCGGGAACAGCAGGCGCTCAGCCGGCTCGTCGTCGGCACCCGCCTGCAGCTCCACTGGCACGAGCGCCCGGAGTTCCGCTTCGCCTCCGGCCCGGACACGATGAAGGATCCGGTCTTCCGTTCCAACATCGCCGCGTTGGCCGACCTGGGCTGGCTGTTCGAGCTCCAGGTCTTCGCGGGCCAGATGCACGACGCGGCGGCCCTCGTCGCCGACCACCCGGCGGTCACCTTCGTGCTCGTACACGCCGGGATGTTGACCGACCACACCGACCCCGAGGTCGTGGCATCGTGGCGGGCCGGCATGCGTATGTTGGCCGCCCTGCCGAACGTGGTCGTCAAGCTGACGGGCCAGGGCACCTTCGTGCACCGCGTCGACCCGTCCCTGATCCGGTTCGTGGCCGACGAGGTGCTCGACCTGTTCGGCTCGTCGCGCGCGATGTTCGGCACGAACCTGCCGGTCGAGAAGCTGTGGACGACCTCGGCCGAGCTCACGCACGCGTGGAAGCAGGCCCTGCGCCACCGCACCGAGGACGAACAGTTCGACGTCTTCTCCCGTACGGCCCGCCGGGTCTACGGGCTCTGACCCCTGTCGAAGGAAAGGCGACCATGGCCCACTTCATCCTGACGTACGGCTACAACGACACCCCGCTGCGCGCCGAGAAGCGCCCCGACCACCTGGAGCACCTGGCGAAGCTGAAGGCGGACGGCGCGCTGGTGCTGGCGGGCCCCCTGGCCGACCTGAGCGGCGGCATCATCGTGCTGGCCGCCGACGACCTGGCGAGCGCGGAGGCACTGGTCGCGCAGGACCCGTACACGCAGCTCGACGTGACCAAGGACCGCGAGCTGAAGGAATGGAAGATCACGGTCGGTCTCCCGTCCTGACGGCTTCAGTGGGGAAAGGCCCGGGGAGTGCGGTGCGCGCCCCGGGCCTGACTACGCCAGGCCGAACCACGGCCGGCACTCCGCCAGGCCGTCGACGGTCGTCTCGCCGCCATGGCCCCACTGCTCGGCCGTCAACCGCAGGTGTTGGAGCTCCACGAGGCCGCGCCCGGAGGCGTTGAGGCTGACGCCGTTGCCGGTGTAGCCGAGTCTCCGGGAGACGCCGAGCGAGGCGCCGTTGTCGTGGCGGGCGGAGCTGATCGCGGCCAGGGCGCCGAGATGGTCGAAAGCCAACCCCAGGACGGCCATCCGCATGGCCACCCCGACGCCGCGCCCCCGTGCCGAAGGCACGAGCCAGGAGCCGGAGTCGACGGTACGCAGGGTAGGGAAGCCCTCGGCCTCCAGGGCCTGCACGCCGACGACCGCGCCCTGGTATTCGACGGCGAAGTCGAGCTGCCACGATTCGGGCGACCAGGTGCCGAGCGCCCGCCAGTGGTTCTGGTAGACGAGCCGGGCACGGTTGGCGGCGAAGTCCAGCCCCGCCAACATCTCGACGCGCGGGTCGTGCTCGTAGTCGTCGGGCTGCATCGACGCGAGCAACGGCAGGTCGGCCTCGCGCACTGGTCGCAGTCGCACGTCCCGACAGCTCAGGCGAAGGCCGAACAGCGGCCAGTGCGGTTCCGTCACGTCGGCGAGTCTCGCACCGCATCTCCGCTCGCGCACACGGTTTGATCGCGGCGTGCGATCCTGTCGCGGTGTATCCGAGCCGTACTACCCAGACGTGGGGCATTCTGCTGATCGTCGCCGCGGTCGTCGTTCCGGGCGGGTTCCTGTTCATGACCTCCGACCTGATCCCGGACCAGAACCCCACTGCTGAGATGCAGGCCGAGGCCGCCGCTGCCAACCGCAACCTGGTCATCGCCGGCGTCGTCGGGGTGCTCCTGTTGGTCGGCGGTGTGGTCCAGCTGGTTCGCGCGGCTCGGATGGCTCGCGACGAATAGCCCGCTCAGAGCTCCGTGAAGCTCCGCGACGTCGGGCGGCCGTTCTCGTACGGCATCACCCCGTGGAACTGGCGGGGGTGGTCCGCGAAGACGTACGGGAGGAACGCCCGGTCGCCCTCCCACATCGGGACCTGACCGGCCAGCACGTCGGAGATCGGGGTCCAGACCAGCGTGCCCTCCGGGTTCGCGGTCAGTGGCGTGCCGCTCCACGTCGGCACGCGGAACACGCCCACGAACCAGGCCTCGCCCGCCCGGCCGAAGCCTGGCCAGGACATCGTGCCGGCCAGTTCGAGCTCATCGCAGTCGATGCCGGCCTCCTCGCGGATCTCCCGGCGCATGCCGCCGGCCAGGTCCTCGTCCGGCTCCAGCTTGCCGCCCAACCCGTTGTACTTGCCGAAGTGGTGATCATCCCGGCGGGCGTCGCGGTGGATCAGGAGGACCCGGTCGCGGTCCGGTGACAGCACGTAGCCGAGGGTGGCGAGGATGGCCTGCACGACGTAGAACGTAGCCGTGTCACATCCTGGGCCGCGGCGGTGCTACCCAGGTGTGGACGTTGAAGCGGTGCTGGTCGGGCGGAAGGGCGGCGTAGTGGTTTCCATGCCCCGAGCCGTTCGGGCCGACCTCGAACAGGTGTTCCGTTCCGCGTACCCCCGGGTCGTCGCCGTCGCGGCCCGGGTGCTCGGGTCGCGGAGCGAGGCCGAAGACGTCGCCCAGGAGGTGTTCCTGACCTTCGGTCGGTCGGCCGTGCCGGCCGCCGAGGCGCTCGGCTGGCTGTCCGTCGCCGCCGCGCACACCGCGCTCAACCACCTGCGGTCGGGCCGGCGGCGGGCGGCGCGCGAGGCCGCGGTCCGCGACGGCGCGACCTCCGTGCCGGATGTCGCGGACGCGGTGGTCACCCTCGACGAGCGTCGCCGGGTACGCGCGGCGCTGGCCCGACTGCCTCGCAAGCAGGCGGTGGCCCTCGTCCTGCGGCACAGCGGGCTCAGCTACGCCGAGGTCGCGGCCGCCCTCGATCTTTCGCCCGGCAGCGTCGGCACCACCGTGCGGCGCGCCGAGATCGCCCTTCGGGAGGAGTTGAACCGTCATGCGCCATCCGAATGACGGCACGCTGCGCCGGCTCCTGGACGAGCCGGCCGGGGTCGCCGACGCCGACCGCGCCCACGTCGCCGACTGCGAGCGGTGCAAGGCCGGGCTCGCCGCCGCCCAGCGGGACGCGGCCGCCGCGAGCGCCGCGCTCGACACGGAGGTGACCGTGGACGTCGACGCCGGCTGGCAACGGCTCTCCACCGCCCCCGCGACCCGGGTGCGACCATCAAGACCCGCCCGCCGTTGGCGGCTGCGCAGCCCGGTGGTCGCCGCCATCGGGGTCGCCGTCGTGCTGGCCGGGGCCAGCGCCGCGGCCGCCGGCGACTGGCTCGAGATCTTCCGCACCGAGCGCATCGCGCCGGTCACCGCGCCCGAGGCCGACCTGATCAAGATGCCGGAGCTCGACGAGTTCGGCGAGCTCACGCCGATCGAGCCGGTCGAGATCCGCCAGGTCGCCGACGCGGCCGCCGCGGCCCAGGCCACGGGACTGACCGTGCCCCAGGTGACCGACCTGCCGAAGGGGGTCAGCGGCCAGCCGACCTACCACGTGGGGGCGCGGGCGAGCGCGCTGTTCACCTACTCGGCCGAGCGCGCGGAGCAGACGGCCCGCGCCAAGGGGCACACCCTGCCGCCACCGCCGCCGGGTCTGGACGGCAGCCAGTTCCGGCTGACCGCCGGCCCCGGCCTGGCCGCGATGTGGTCGGAGGGCCGCCCGACGCCCGGGCTCGTCGTGGTCCGGGCGGTCACGCCGACGGCGTACTCGACCGGGGTGCCGTTCGGCACGGCCCGCGACTATCTGCTGTCCCTGCCCATCCTGCCGGCGAACGTCGCCGCGCAGCTGAAGAACTTCTCCGCGGAGGGTACGACCTTGCCACTGTTCATGTCGGTCGAGCACATGAAGAGCACGGCCACCGACGTCGGGGGAGTGCCGGCGACCCTGCTCACGTCGCGGGACCGCACGATGGCGGCGGTGCTCTGGCTCAACGGCAACGTCGTCACCGCCGTGGCCGGCCCGCTGAGCGGCGACGAGGTGCTCGCGGTGGCCCGCGGGCTGGGTGCCCGATGAGCGCCGCACCCAGCGCCGAGGAGGTCCTCGCCGACCTGCCGCCGACCGCCGCCGTGTGGTGTTCGGGCCTGCGCAAGCGCTACCGGAAGCGGACCGCCGTCGACGACGTGTCGTTCACGGTCGGCCGGGGCGAGGTGCTCGGGCTGCTCGGCCCGAACGGCGCCGGCAAGACCACGGTGATCAAAATGCTGCTGGGGCTGGTCCGGCCGGACGCGGGGGAGGTGCTGCTGCTCGGCCGGCCCTCCCGCGACCCGCGCTCCCGGGCCAAGGTCGGCTACCTGCCGGAGCTGTTCCGCTACCAGCCCTGGCTGACCGCCGCCGAGGTGCTCGACCTGCACGTCCGGCTCGCCGGCGCCTCCGTGCCCGCCGCCGAACGCCGCGAATGCCTCGCTCTGGTCGGCCTGGCCGACCGGACCGGCGACCGGGTCGGCGGCTTCTCCAAGGGCATGCAGCAGCGCCTCGGGCTGGCCGTGGCGCTGGTGGCCCGGCCGGAGTTCGTCGTGCTCGACGAGCCGACCAGCGCCCTGGACCCGATCGGCCGGGCCGACGTGCGGGACCTGCTGCTCTCGCTGCGGTCGCGGGGCGTCGCCGTGCTGCTCAACTCGCACCTGATCGGCGAGGTGGAGCGGGTCTGCGACCGCGTCGTCATCCTCGACAATGGCAAGATCGCCGCTGAGGGCACGCTCACCGAGCTGCTCGGGCAGCGCGAGCTGCGGCTGCGGCTCGACAAGGTCGACGACGCCGCGTCGGCGCGGCTCGCTGCCACCGGCACGCTCACCCGCGACGGCGACCTGTTCACGGTCGCGCTGCCCGCCGACCCGGACTCCGGCACCGTGCCGGACCTCGTCGCCGACCTCGTCGAGCTCGGGGTGCGGGTGCACGCCGTGGAGCCGGGGCGGATCAGCCTCGAGGAGCGGCTGCTCGACATCCTTCGTACCGGCACCGAGGAGCACCGATGATCGTCCTGACCATGGCCGCCCTCACCCTGCGGGAGGCGGCCCGCCGCAAGGTGCTGCGGGCCCTCGCGGTGATGACGTTCGTGTTGCTGGGCCTGAGCGCCTGGGGCTTCCACCAGATGAACGCCGAGTTCGGCGGGCTCACCAGCGGCGAGGCGCGGCTGGCCGCGTCCATCGTGCTCAACCTGGTGATGTTCGGGCTGAGCCTGATCGCCGCGCTCGGCACCGCGTTCCTGGCCGGCCCGACCCTGGCCGGCGAGATCGAGTCGGGCGCCTCCCTGGCCATGCTGGCCCGCCCGGTCCGGCGGTCCTCGGTGCTGGTCGGCAAGTGGCTGGGCCTCGCGGTCTTCGGCTGTGGCTTCGTCGCCGTGGCCGGGCTGGCCCAGCTTCTGATCGTGTGGATCACCATGGACTACTGGCCGCCGGCGCCGGCGACCGGGTTGGCGTTGCTCGCCGCCGAGACCACCGCGTTGCTCACCCTCGGGCTGCTGCTGTCCAGCGTCATCTCGCCGATGGCGTCGGGCATCGTCGCGGTCGGCCTGTTCGGCGCGACCTGGATCGCCGGCGTGGTCGGCTGGGTCGGCCACTCCCTCAACAACGCGAGCGTGGAGCGGATCGGCGAGGTGTCCCGGGTCCTGCTGCCGACCGACGGGCTGTGGCGCGGGGCCATGAACGCCTTCCAGGACCCGACGCTGCTGATGAGCCTCGGCCCCGGCATGAAGGGGCATCCGTTCATGAGCGACGCGTCGGTCACGTGGACCTACCTCGCGTGGACGACCCTCTGGGTCGCCCTGGTGCTGGGCCTGGCCGGGCTTGCGTTCCGCCGGCGGGATCTGTGACGTCGCGCCAATCCGCTGCTCGCGCCGCGCCGAATACGGGTTAGGCGCGACGCAGCCGGCTCGCAGCCCCCGACGGGATTGCGAGGCGGACGATGATCGCGCACCGCTTCAACCGCTGCCTGGCCACGGTGGGAATGGTGGTCGGCCTGGCCTTCGCCGCGCTGGACGCCCGGGCCGCGCAGGGTCTGCACGTGTTGCAGCTCAACCTGTGCAACAGCGGCTGGGCCGGCTGCTACACCGGGCGGGCGGTCGCCGAAGCGGCACACGTGATCGCCGCCGAACGACCGGACGTGGTGACGCTCAACGAGATCTGCCGCTCCGACGTCGACACGCTCGCCCGGGCGCTGGGCCGCGGCGCCGCGGTCTCGTTCCAGCCAGCCATCGATCGGCGGGTGGGCGACCCGATCCAGTGCCGGGACGGTGAGCCGTACGGGATCGGCCTGCTGGTCCGCCGCGCCGACGACGGGCTCGGGCACGGTGACACGTACCCGATCCAGGATCCGGTCGGTCCGGAAGGTCGGGCCTGGCTGTGCGCTCCGGCCGCGCGGGGGTTCGTCGCCTGCACCACGCACCTGGTCAGCACCAGCCCGCTGATCGCGCTGGCCCAGTGCCGCCACTTCTTCACCACGGTGGCGGCCGGTTTCCCGGGCCCGGTCGTCGTGGGCGGCGACTTCAACCTCGGCAACCTCACGACGTGCCTACCGGGGTCCTATGAGGACGGATCGGACGGCGGCCTCCAACACGTTGCCGTCACGGGTGCGCCGGGCCAGGCCCGCCGAAGCATCATCGACATGGCGGGTACGACGGACCACCCGGCGCTGTCGGTCACGCTGCCGGCCTAGTACGCGCCCATCTCCTGGGCGAGCAGGACCCTCACCTCGTCCTCCCGGAGCCGCAGGCTGTCGGCGAACGGGTTGTAGCTGCCGATGCTCTTGGCGATCCAGTCGGTGCGAACCGACTCGTGGATGTGGTCGAAGTGGCCCGCGGCGTCGAACGGCTTCCAGTCGGTGCGCACGCCGTAGCTCTTGCCCTGCCAGATCAGGTACTTCGTCCACGGCCGGCGGCCGGCCTTGCAGTCCTCGATCCAGCGCGGGAACAGCGCGTCGCAGTCGAGGCCGCCCGTGTCGTCCATGTAGTCGATGGCGCACACCACATAGCCCCCGGGTCGCTTGGGCAGCGGGTCAGGCCATTGGTCGGTGGAGTAAGGCGTGTGGTCCTTCGGCGTCGCGGCTTCCAGGTGTGCCGCGTCGCACTGGATCCCGCCCATCGTGAGCGTCAGCACGGGTACGCCGACCACGGTGTTCGGGTGCGCCGCTTTGAGTAGGACCTTGGTCTCGGCGATGGGACGGGCATCTCGCCACGGTCGACCATCTTGGACCCATTTGTGAAATGCGCTGCTGGCCATGAGACCCCCCGGTTCTGCCAGGCCAATGCCGGCCGGATCGACGTCGCCTGATCCGCCGTTCTCACTAATCCCAATGAGGGACAGCTGCGTCGCATTCGAATTTATCAAGAAAGGGGCCGACTAATCTGGCCCGATGGCCGACTCACTAGCCGCGCCCGCCCCACGCCGGTCCCGCGCCCGGCGGGCCCCAGCGGCCACCCCGCCGCCGGTCGCGCTCTTCCTGCCCGGCATTCGGAAGTCGCCGCGAAACTCGGCAGCCCGGGTGGCCGAGCTCATCGCGATCAAGGCCAGCAAAGGTCCCGGCACGTACGTCGCCCAGGAGCTTTCGAGCCCCAGCAAGCACCTGTCCGAGGGCCGGCGCGTCGTGGACGCCGACGGCGGCGCGGTCCTCGACCTCTTCACGGTCGACTACCACGCGGCCCTGGGCCTCCCCGACGTCGCCGGTACCCGCATCGCTCCGACCATCCGCCGTTTCGGGCTCGCGCTCGCCCATCTGGTCGGCGCCGTGCTCATGCTGTTGTCGGCGGGCAAGCGGGCCAAGTCCACTGTGGCCAAGTTCCAGCTCGTCCTCGGCCTGGGCGCGGTGTTCCTGTTGATGCTGTCCGCGGTGTTCACCGGGCTGGCGATCCTGGTCGCGCTCGGGCTGTGGACCGAGCCCGCCGTCCCGGACACCGCCGCCGACGCGGTCGCCCTCGGTGGGACCGCGCTGACCACCTGGATGTTCTTCAGCGTGCGCCCGGCGGTCGCCCGCGGTGCCAAGCTGCTCGAGCAGGTCCTCGCGTATGCCCAGGACGAGCGGCACGCCGCCGGCGTCACCGGGCTCGTCGACAGCGCCATCGACGACCTCCTGGAGCAGGATCCGGGCCGCAAGGTGTACGTCGTCGGCTACAGCATCGGCGCCCTGATCGCGATGGACTTCGCCTTCCCACGCCGGTCGTTGGCCCAGCCGCTGGACGCGCGGCACCGCGACGCGATCGCCGGCCTGGTCACCGTCGCCTGCCCGCTCGACTTCGTGCGGCTCTACTTCCCGACGTACGCGGACGACCGGCAGGAACGCGTGCCCGGCCTGCCGTGGACGAACATCTACATCCCGGCCGACATCCTCGCGTCGAACATGGTCGACGGCGACGACTACGCGTACGCCCCGGCGGAGCAGAGCCCGGACGTCGTGACCGTCGCCGGTGTGCGACCCGTGTGCCGGCGCTACACCAGCCAGACGCTGACGTACCGCAACGTCTGGACCCGCACCGGCCTGCTGACCCACGGCGGCTACTGGGACGAGCCCGAGCGGGAGAACTGCCTGCACCTCGTCATGCGCCAGATCTGCCCGGAGACGCTCGCCGACGCCACGGCCGAGCCCGCCACCGCCACCGGCGGCTGGCGCCGCTGACCCGTGGGGCACGATCCCCACATGGCGTACGACGGCTTGGCCTACACCTCGACCCCGGGCGACCGGGCCGCACGGCTGCGGACGGATCCCGACTGGGTCGCCGAGCGGTTGCGCGCCGGCGACACCCGGATCATCCCGATGTGGCGGGGCCGGCCGCTGCTGACGGCGGGCGGCCAGCCGGCGACGCTGACCGCTGTCGGGGATGCGCACCAGACGGCCCTGCTGAGCGTGGACGGCCCGACGGCGGTCTTCGCCGCCGACCTCAGCGACGTCGAGGAGGCCGAGGCGGTGCGCCTCGCCGCCGCGCACTCCAGCACCGACCTGCGCGCGCTGGCCACGACCCTGCCCGGACCGGTGCTGGCGACGCTGGCGTACGCGCGAGGTCTGCTGCACTGGAACCGCCAGACCCGATTCTGCGGATCGTGCGGCGGGCCGACCGACAGCCGGCACGCCGGCCACCTCCGGCTCTGCCGCGGCTGCGGGCGCGAGCTGTTCCCCCGGATCGAGCCCGCGGTGATCGTGCTCGTCGAGCGCGGGGACCGGTGCCTGCTCGCCCGCCACCACGGCGCCGGCCCGGACGGCTTCTCCCTGCTGGCCGGCTTCGTAGAGATCGGCGAGAGCCTGGAAGGCGCGGTGCGCCGCGAACTCGCGGAAGAGGCCGGCGTCACGGTGGGCGCGGTGGCGTATCAGGGCTCGCAGGGCTGGCCGTTCCCGGCGGGCCTCATGGTCGGCTTCGTCGCGACCGCCACCTCGGACGCTGTCACGGTCGACGGCGCCGAACTGGTCGAGGCCCGCTGGTTCACCCGCGCCGAGATCGTGGCGCGCATCGTCGACGGCCCGGGCTCAGGCCCGGTCGACTCGATCGGCGGCCACCTGTTGCGCTCCTGGGCCGGCCTGTGTGCGCCCGCGTCAGCCGACCAGCAGTGACCGGTGCTGTCGCCAGAGCCACGCCAGATACTCGCGCAGCTCGGCGGGCGTGGCCAGGAAACCGCGGTCCGCGTACGTGAGGATGCGGTCGACCTCGCCCGGGATGAGCTCGTACGCGGTCGCACCGGTCTCCGGCACCCGTGCGCCCGGCGCGATCGCGGCCGGCACCGGGATCAGCGGGATGCGGACGCCGTCGTCGCTCATCGCCCGCAGGACCGTGAGATAGACCCGGAGCAGGTGGTACGCCGAGACGGTGACCGCGAGGCTCGTGATGCCCAGGGCCCGCACCCGCTCGACGATCCAGGCGGCCTGCAAACCGGTGTTCGGCGCCGCCTCGGCCTGGATGTCGACGCCGTCGACGCGGGTCAGCCCGAGGCCGCGCAGGTAGTCGACGGTGAGCTCGGCATAGGTCGCCTCCGCCGGGTTCCCGTTGGCCACCAACAGGGTGCGCAGCCGCGGATTGCTCTCCCAAAGACGGATCGCGTGGGTGAGCCGCCACTCCTCACCCTGCCCGGTGGCCACGACCAGCGCGTCGACCCGGTCGGCCGCGGCCTGCGGCAATGACAGCACCACCGTGAGCGCGTCCACCACCTCGAGCAGCCGCCCGGCGGGGAAGCGGTCGACGCCGCTGAGGACGCGGGGCGCCGCACCGTGGAAAACCATTCACACTCCTGATCTTGGCCCCACCAGCCTAATAGGCCGGCAGCGGCTCACGCCGCCGCAACCACGCCGCCGGCACGGTGACGTGCGTCGCGACGATGCCGCCGACGATGGCCGCGGTGGTGTCGACGTCCCCGCCGGCCTCGACGCAGGCCGTGATCGCGGCGGGATAGTCGTCCAGGTGCGTGGCGGCGACCCACAGCGTGAACGGGACCGTGTCGAAGGCCAGCACCCGCGAACCGTTGCCCAACTCGTACGCGGCCTCCGCGACGCTGACACCGAGCAGCCCCCGGGCGCGGACGATGCCGGACCGGACGCGGCTCTCGGCGAGGTGGTCGAGGACGACGTCGAGCAGCTCGGTGGAGGAGGAACGATGTGCGGACGCGGCGACCGCGACGGCGACGGCACCGAGGACCGCCTCGGGGTGGGCGTGCGTGACCTCGGCCGAGAGCATGGCCTGCAGGGCGGCGGTGCGGTGGTCACCGGCGTAGAACGCGCCGAGCGGCGCCACCCGCATGGCCGCTCCGTTGCCCATGGACCCGTTGCCGTCGAACGCGGCCCGGGCGGCGACGCGCCAGGGCACGCCCTCGCGGATCTGGCGCAACAGGACCACGGCGCCGCCGCCGTAGCCGCGGTACGGCTCGAACCGCTCGGCGAAGCGCGCGGCCAGCCGGTCCTGGTCGATGGCGCCGTGCGCGCGGAGCTCGTCGACGACGGAGCAGGCCATCTCGGTGTCGTCCGTCCACGGCCAGGGCGCGTCGGGCAGGTCTCCGGCGCGCAGCGCCGCCAGGCTGGTGCCGGGAACGAAGAACTGGGCGCCGAGCGCGTCGCCGACGGACAGGCCGTCCAGGCTGTCGTGGCAGAGGTCGAGCATGGTCATGTGGGGCCTATTGTGCCCCGACGTCGATCAACTGGCGACCCAGGCCCGGAAGCCCTCTCGCCAGCTCGGGTAGCGCGGCTCCCAGTCGAGCTCGGCCCGGGCCTTCGCGTTCGAGCAGCCGCGGGCCTCGGTCATCTGGGTGACGATGAACTCGCCGGCGAGGACCCGGCCCAGCCAGGCTGGCAGCCGCATCGGTGGCTTCGCGCCGGTGAGCTCCGCCAGGTACGGCAGCCACTCCGCGACCGGTGCCGGCTCGTCGTCGGCGACGTTGTAGACGCCGGGCGCGCCGCGTTCGACCGCCGCCCGGGTCGCGGCCGCGCCGTCGCTGGTCTCGATGAACGACCAGACGCCCGTGCCGCCGCCGACGACCGGCATCTGGCGCTTGCGGACCGCGGCCAGCATCGGGTCCGTGGTGGGGTCGCCACCGTAGAACGTGCCGTAGCGCAGCACGATGCCCTCCGGCACCGCCTGCGGCACGGTCGTGTCCACGTAGCGGATCGCGGCCATCGCCTGTGCCGCCGACGGGACCGGTCGCGCGTCGAGGTCGTCCTCCTCGGTCTTGACCGGGCCGCCGGAGCGCGCGTAGACGAAGTTGTGGCCCTGCGCGACGACGCGGCGGGTGCCGGCGCGCTCGGCGGCGGCCAGCAGGTTGTCGGTGCCCCGGGTACGCAGCTCGTTGGTCGCCGCGAACTCCTGGTCGAGCTTGCGGAGGTTGTGCGCGTTCGCCAGGGCGGTCATCTGGTGCACGATCACGTCCGGCGCGGCGGCCAGCACGGCCGTGATCACCGCTTCGCGGTCGAGCCCGTCGACGACCACCGGCTCCGCGCCCTGGGCTCGCAGACCGTCGACCTTCGCCGGCGTACGCGTGGTCGCGGTGACCTGGTGTCCGGCGTCGACCAGCCCCGGCACGAGGTGCCGGCCCAACGCTCCGGTCGCTCCGGTGACGAAGACTCGCATGTCCGTCGTCTTCCCGTGAGACAGCGGGTCAACCCGGCGTTTTATGCGTTGTTTGTCGGGTTTTCTGCCGGACGACCGGTGAGCTCCATGACCGCGTCGGAGGTCCGCTCCCACCGGTTCTGCCGGATGGCCGCGAACATCGAGCTGTAGGCGTAGACCCACCACGGCTCCTCGCCCAGCCGCGTCAGCGTCGCCGCGAACTCGGCAGAGGTGGTGTCGGCATACGAGTATCCGGCGGCCTCCGCGATCTTCGCGACCGGCAGGCTCTCCGGCCCGGTCACGTCGTGGTGCCGGTTGGTGGGCCCCCGCAGGGCCAGTGCGGCCAGGCACCGCGCGACGTCGCTGCGGGCGACCAGCGAGACCCGGGCGTCGCCGGCCGGCAGCGCGACGGAGTCGGTGCCGGCGCTGGCCTGGCGCAGCAGGCTGTGGAAGAACTCGGTGTAGAGGCCGGCCCGGACGATCGAGTACGGGATGTCGCCGGCCCGCAGGAGCCGCTCGGTGTCGCCGTTGGTGAAGGCGTAGCAGAACGGCGAGTCGAGATCCACGTCCAGGCCGCTGAGGAGCACGACGTGCGCGACGCCGCTGGCCGCGGCGGCCGCGAGGACGTTGCGGTGGTGCACGATGACGCGGGCGGCCTCGCCGTCGCTGGACACGAACACCAGCTTTCGGACGCCGTCGAGCGCCGCAAGAAGTGCGGCCGGGTCGTCGTAGGGCGCGCTGCGGCTGGACAGCGCCACCACCTCGTGGCCACCCGACGCGGACAGCAGCCGCACCACCTCGCCACCGACGTTGCCCGTGCCACCCGTGACCGCGATTCTCATCCGTACAGGTCTACCAGGCGGTCGCGCCGCCCTCGACGGCGTAGTTCGCGCCGGTGATGAAGCCGGCCCGGTCGGAGGCCAGGAAGACCGCGAGCTCTACGACTTCCTCCGGCCGCGCGAACCGCTTGAGCAGCGTCTTGGCGGTGATCGCGTCCCGGGCCACCTGGTTGTCGCCCAGGTCGCGGTCGGCGGCCGGGGTCAGCGTCGGCCCGGGGCTGATCGTCACCGCCCGGATGCCGACCTTGGCGCCCTCCAGGGCGAGCTGCCGCGTCATGCCGATGATGCCGGCGTTCGCCGCACAGTGCCCGACCATGGGCGGGTTCTCGCCGGCGATCATGCCGGCCATCGACGCGGCGTTGATGATCACGCCACCGCCGCGCTTCGTCAGGTGGGGCCAGGCGTACTTCGACACGAAGAACGGGATGTCCAGCTCGCCGGCGATCGTGAAGCGCCAGTCCTCGACCGAGTAGTCGGGCATCGGGCCGAAGCGCAGCGCCGCCGCGTTGTTGTAGACCACGTCCAGCCCGCCGTACGCCCCGGCGGCCTGCTCCACGAACCGGTCCACCTGCCCGGGGTCGGTCAGGTCGACCGGTGCGACGCCGGTCATCTGGCCGCCGGTGTGCCGGACCTGCTCGACCGTCTCGTCGTTGCCGGCGACGTTGAGGTCGCAGCCCACCACCTTCGCGCCCTCGCGGGAGAAGGCCAGCGCCGCCACGCGCCCGAGCCCGCTGCCCGTACCGGTGATCAGCACAACCTTCTCGTCGAGCGTGGTCATCGTGGTGCTCACCTCGTTCCTCCCGACCACGCTACGCCGGCCGTGCGCCGCTCCGGTTCGAACGCGTGTTTCCGTGGCTGCCGGGGCAGGACGGGCGTCCGGGACTGGTCCTTTTTGGACCGATCAGCCCATCGATAATGGGCCGCGCGGTTTGGGTGCACCGCGTACGCTCTGTCATCTACCGTGGGGCGGCTTGGGGGGCATGATGTTCGAACGGTTGGGGCGGTTCGTCGTCTACAAGCGATGGTGGGTGATCGTCGCCTGGCTGGCGGCCGCCGCCGCGTCCATCGCGTTCGCGCCGTCCCTGGTCACCACGTCCGACCAGGCCAACTTCCTGCCGAGCAGCTACGAGTCGATCCGCGCGACCGAGATCGCCCAGGGCGCGTTCGGCGAGTCCGACGGCGCCACCGCGACGATCGTGGTCAAGCGGTCCGACGGCGGTGAGCTGACCGCGGCCGACCAGGCCACCGTCGGCCGGCTGGCCGAGGCGATCTCCGGGGCCGGCATCGCGAAGGTCACCGGTGCCGTCACCGCACCGCAGGCGGTCTCGCCCAACCGGCTCGTCCAGCTCGTCACCGTGGGCCTCGGCGACAACCCGCAGGATCCGACGCTCACCGCGGCCATCAAGGAGATCCGCACCGCCAGCGACCCGGTGCTCGCCGGCACCGGCCTCGAACGCCTGGTCACCGGCGACATCGCGATGTACGCCGACAACGAGGACGCGTTCAACAACGCGCTGGTGATCGTCGGCGCGGCCACCCTGATCCTGATCGTCGTGCTGCTGCTGATCATCTACCGCAGCCCGCTCGCGGCGATCCTGCCGCTGATCACCGTCGGCATCGTCACCGTGGTCTCCACCGGGTTGATCGCGACGATGGCCGACGTGTTCGGCATGGACGCCGACCCGTCGATCGAGATCATTCTGACCATCGTGTTGTACGGCGTCGGCACCGACTACATCCTGTTCCTGCTCTTCCGGTTCCGGGAGCGGCTGCGTGCCGGCGACCAGACCAAGCCGGCCCTGGTCACCTCGGTGCACCGGGTCGGCGAGGTGATCGCGTCCGCCGCCGGCGCCATCGTGATCGCGTTCCTGGCCCTGCTGCTCGCCGTCTTCGGTGCCTTCCGCAGCCTCGGCCCGGCCCTCGCCATCGCGGTCGTGGTGATGGGCCTGGCCGCGGTCACGCTCGTCCCGGCCATCGTGTCGCTCTTCGGCACCGCGGTCTTCTGGCCGTCGAAGAGCTGGAAGCGCACCCCGAAGGGCACCACCTTCCAGCGGCTCGGTCGGTTCACCGGTCGCCGGCCCGCGGTCGTCGCGCTGGTCTCCGGCGGGTTGATGGTCGCGCTCGCGGCCGGCGCGCTGTTCATGAAGACCGACTACGACCAGAACGCGCAGCTACCCGGCGGCACCGAGTCGGCCGAGGGCTACGAGGCGCTGCAGGCCGGCTTCCCGGCCGGCGCGCTGGCCCCGACCCAGGTCATCCTCCAGGCCGACGGCGACGGCCGGATCGACGCTTCGTCGCTGCCGGCGGTCGCCGATCGGCTGCGGGCGGTGCCGGGCGTCGGCAGCATCATGCAAGGTCCCGACGGCAGCCCGGCGACGGTGAGCCAGGACGGTTCGGTGGCGCGGTTCGACCTGCTGCTGGCCGGCAGTCCGTACTCGAACGAGGCCCTCGCCCTCGCCGGTGGCGAGCTGCGCGACATCGCGCACGCGGCGGCGCCGCCGGGCACCCGGGCCTACGTCGGCGGGCTGAGCTCCGTCTTCGCCGACATCAAGGACGCCAACGACCGCGACCTGCGGGTCATCTTCCCGGTCGCGGGCCTGCTGATCGCGGTGATCCTCGCGCTGTTGCTACGCAGCCTGGTCGCGCCGGTCTACCTGATCGTCGCGGTGGTCCTGGGCTTCTTCTCGACGCTCGGCGCGACCGTGATCGTCTTCCAGGGCATCGCCGACCGGCCCGGCCTGTCGTTCTCGCTGCCGATCATCCTCTATCTGTTCGTGGTCGCCATCGGCACCGACTACAACATCCTGATGATCGCGCGACTACGCGAGGAGGCGCGGCTCGGCCACGATCCGCGCACCGCGGCCGACCTCGCCGTCGAGCACGCCGGCCCGTCCGTCGGCGCGGCCGGCCTGATCCTGGCGGGCACGTTCGCCTCGATGCTGCTGGCCGGCGTCTCGTTCCTGATGGAGATGGGCTTCTCGGTCTCGGTCGGCATCCTGATCGCGGCGTTCGTGATGGCGATGTTCCTGGTGCCCAGCGTGACCGCGCTGGTAGGCCGCCGCGCCTGGTGGCCAGGCCACGGCGACACGGCCCCACCCGTGGCGGAGCCTGAGCGGGCACCTGAGGAGACGGTGCTCGCGGATCGGCCCTGACCCATGAAGGCGCCGATGTGACGCATTGACAACGGTCTCCGAACCTGGGACACATGTCAGGTCCATCGGCGCCTTCTAGGAAAGAAAGGCTGTATCCGACATGAACTTCCTCTTCGCCATCATTATCGGCGTGGTCATCGGGCTGGCGGGCGGCTTCGCCCTGCGGGGCCGGCAGCCCAACGCCGTGTGGCTCGCACCCGCGCTCGCCGTGGCCGGCGCGCTGGTCGCGGCATTGCTGGCGCTGCTGTTCGGCGACGACCGCGACTACGGCTGGAAAGAAATAACGCTACAGATCCTCCTGGCCATCGTCGGCGTGGCCGTCACGTACTTCCTGGGCACCCGCAAGCCTTCGCCCACGCCAACCGCGTGAAGCGATGACGGCCCGAGCGATCGGGCTGCCATCCTCCGTTCCCAAGCCCACGCCGTCCGGCGCGAAGACTACAGTGGACCGATCTGGGTAATAGGCCGGCATCGGCGAATCATCGCTGGTAGAACGGAAGTGGGCGCTGCGGGACTGGTACCGATTGATCCATTTTGTCGAGCGGGGACATCTGCGACATCGGCAAAGACTAATGTCTACCTCGCGTCCGAGAAGATCTCTCGCGCGCGGAAGGAGACAGCGCATGCGACTGCGTGGGTGGATCGCGCCGGTGATGGTGGGAGTCGCCGTGGCCGCGGGGATGGCTATCGCTTCCCCTGCGAGCGCCGCCGGAGGAGGCTGTTTCACCGCTGTAAGGAGCGGTTGGAACATCGGTGTTTGCAGCAGCGACAACGGTTCGTCGGTCTTTGGCGACATCTACATCAACAGCCGGGGCACCTTCAGTAGCTGTTCCGTGAGCTACAAACTTGTCACCTCGAACTCTGGCACCCTACTGAAGCAGCGCGGAAACCACAGCTGCACCACGGGCCATCACTCGGCGATCTCCGCCGCGATGCCTGCCGGGGGCGCTATAACCGTGATGACCCTGACGGTGAACGGCAACTCTACTTATCTCACCGGCAGCAGTCCCCGTGCCTACTAGGCCGCAGACGTAACATCGCGGATGGCGGCCCGAGCGATCGGGCCGCCACCCGCCGTCTTAGCGCACCCCGGTCAGGGCGGCGTCCGCAGCCCGGATCTCCTTGCGGAACTTGGCGTGCGACCAGGTCTTCTCATCTCCGACGTTGATGCGGGCCCAGATGCCCTTGGCCGGGCCGATCTGCGTGGCTCGGGGAAGTCGGCGCACGACGGCTATCGGCTTGGTGCCGCTGAAGCTCGTCGCGAAGACCACAATGGATCGATCCGTGACGGCGACGATACGCCGACGGACCAGTGTCTCGCCCAGCAACCCGGCGAGCCCACTGAGCCACGGCGAAACGCCCGACTGGGCGAGGAAGACCTGTTGAACCTGTTCCTCCGGCAGCAGCGGCTGTGTGCGCGCAACCAGCTTGTCTCGCAAGCTCATTTCCGTGTTTCTCCGTTCCGATCCTTCAAGATCAACCGGCGCAGCCTAAAGCCACGAGCCCGGCCGACCCGTACCTCCAACCGGCCGGACTTGCCTGCCCGAACAGATGCCCGGAACGTCACCGCCGTGCGACGGCAACCCGCACCTCGACTGCGCGGCCTCCTGAGTTCACCAGGGCGCTACGTCCCCCGTCACCACGTCGAGTAATCGGTCTGAGGTGGTGACGCCGTCGGCAGCTTGGCGGCGGCGATGACCTTGCCGTCGCCGTCGAGGGCCTCGAAGGTGACCCGGCCGGCGTCGGGTCCGTCGACGACGGCCGCCGAGGCGGTCACCTCCGCCGTGTCGATGGTGACGCCGTCGCGGACGGCTCGTACGCTCTTCGCCCCGTCGGGCGCGATGACGAGCTTCGCGAAGCCCGCACTGAGCGAAAGCGGCAGCACGGCACCCGTGTCGGCCGGATTCGCCGGAGTCCACGTGAAGAAGCCCGTGTTGTTCGGACTCTCCGGCCCAAGCTTCGTGTGGAGGAGGTTGACGCGGAGCTGCCACCCGCCACCCACGAACGGCGTGGCGAGGACCACCGCACGGCCGTCGGCGCCGTCCAGGACACCGGCGAGGCGGCCACCCCAGATCACTTTGGTCGGCCCTGTGCTTCGGTTGGAGATGTCCCAGGTGGCGCCGAGCTCGTCGCGGGCGAGGTCTCGATCAATCTGGCCTCGGGCGCCCACAAGGGCGGCGTCGAGCTCGGCGTCGGTGGGCCGCCCCATCCCCGACCACCGAGAGGTCTCGGCCGGCCGCAGCTCCTTCACCGTCCCGGCACACACCACCCGCCACCATTCTGCCCGCTCCGTGGCGGTGGTTCGCACCACGAAGGATCCGGTCGGCTCCGGCGTCCAGACGTCGAGATCCGGGAGCGGTGCGGACTCCACGACGCAACCGGCCGGTGCCAACCCGAGCACTACGCCGGCGGCCGTGTTGCCGGGGCCGGACGGGTTGGCCCGAGTCTCGAACGGTTGCAGGGCGTCGCCGATGCCGGCGGTTGCTCTCGGGTCGGCCAACTCGCTAACCGACGCGCCGTTTCGGGCCACGAACCAGGCACCGCCGTTCTCCCATCGCGAGACGGGGTTGGGTGTGCGCCGGTGGAACGCGACGAACGCGACCCGGGTACTGCCGATGTCGTCGACATAGAGCACGTTGACCTCGCTGACCGGCGCGATGCTGCCATAGGCGCCCACCTGGACCCGCTCGTACACCAGCGCGCCGAACAGCTCGACGAATGCCGGGTCGGTCGTGCCGACCGCGCCGCGCACGGGAGAGTGCCGAAGCTCTTCCGCCCACTGATGGATGTCGCGGGGCCGCTCTACGACGGCCGGATCTTCACGGCTCGGCAGCAGCGGCAACGTGGCCGCGACCAGCGCGATCAGCGCGAGCCCCGCTCCCGCCAACCCCGCGCGCCGCCGGCGGACCCGTCGGAGGCGAGCGCGCAGGCGACCATACGGATCGGGCGCCGGCCGGACCTCGTCGGCGAGGTCGACGAGTGCGGCATGAACGCGTTCGTCCACGGTCATCGCTGGTTTCCCTTCATCAGTTCCTGTTCGCCGAGAGCGACGCGCAGCCGGGCCAGGCCGCGGGACGCGTGACTCTTCACCGTGCCGACCGGCCAGCCCAACATGGCGGCGACCTCGGCTTCGGGCAGGTCGTCGAGATATCTCAGGACCACCACCACCCGGGTACGCGGCGGCAGGCCGCGCAGGGCCGCGACCAGGGCGTGGCGCCGCACCACCCGGTCGGCCGGGTCGTCACCGCCGTGCTCGGGCGGCTGGGTGCCGACGGACTCCCGCGAGCGCACCCGATGCCACACGCTGATGTGTTGGTTGGCCATGGTGCGCCGCAGGTACGCGAACGGTTCGTCCACCTTGGACCAGCGCCGCATCACCTTGAGCAGTGCGGACTGCACCAGGTCCTCGGCGTCGTGCGCGGAACCGGTGAGCAGGTACGCGATCCGCAACAGATCGCCGTACCGCAGGTCTATGAACTCCCGGAACCCGCTGTCGTCTTCCGCCACCCGGTACTCCTTCTAGGCCGTCGCTACCTTCACGACCCGGGCGGCACGGGAAACGTTGCGGTTCAGTCGAAGATTCTTGTGGCGAGCAGGAACATCAGCACCGACATGAAGGTGAGCAGCAGGTGCAGGCCGAAACCGCCGACGTTGCCGGCCTTCCCGCGCCAGGTGACCGGGAAGCGGCTCGGCGCCACCCGCCGGGCCATCCGGATGACGACCGCCGAAAAGATGTTGGCGAGGATCGAGATCACCGCCAGGTACGGCAGCAGCGGGTGACCCAGGTTCGTCGCCGAGGTGAACCACGTCGCCCCGAACGCCAGCAGCGCGACCGTGAACGTCAGCTTCATCCACTTCGCACACCAGCGCGCGCGGGCGTCGCGGACGCGGTCCTCGGGCGAGATCTCGGTGCGGCGGCTGCTCCGGGTCATGCGGCAGGTTAGCCGGTCGACGCGTCCGTCGACGCCTTGGGCTCCTTGGAATTCTTCGGCTTCTTGGTCGGCTTGGGCGACTTCGACGGCTTGCCGGTGCCGTGCCCCCGGCCCCAGCCGTTGCCGTTGCCCGGAACCGCGCCGGGAGAGCCACTCGGAGACGCCGGCGGCGCCGAGGTGGCCGGCGGACGCGGTGGGACGCTCGGCCGGTTCTCGTGGACCACCCCGCCCGGCCGGCCCGGCGCCCGTTGGTCGGTGGATGCGGGGGGCGTCAACGACGGGGTCGGCAGCGTGCCCGTCGCCGCGGCGACCGCGAGCCCACCCCCGGCCAGCACCACCCCGGCGACCGCGACCTTGACGACCAGCGCGCGGCCGACCACCCGGGCCTTGCGCCCGGCGACCGGCACCGGATTGCGCGCCGCACGGAACGCCGCCAGCGCCGCGTCCTCGCCCCGCAGCTCCGCCGGGTGTGCCGGGGACCGCAGCGCGGCCAGTGCCGGCGGCAGCGGACCGCCGTCGAGCATCCGGTCGAGCTCCGCGTCCGTGAGCGGATCGCGATCAGCCATCGTGCCGCTCCAGGAGCTCGGCGAGCCGGCGCAGCCCGCGGTAGGCGGCCGTGCGTACCGCGCCGGCGCGCTTGCCCAGCACCCGACCGGCGCTGATCGCGTCGAGCCCGACCACGACGCGCAGCAGGACCGCCTCGGCCTGGTCGCGGGGGAGCGTGGCGATCAGCGCGAGGGCCCGTTCGGTGGCGACCGCGTCGGTCGCCGCGCCGGCGGTGTCGGCGGCATCGGCGAGCGTGGCCAGGTGTGTCTCGCCCGGCACCGTCTCGGGCCGGCGGCGGACGCGGCGCAGGTGGTCGAGCGCGCGGTGCCGGCCGACGGTGGCACACCAGGCCCGGAAGCCGGCGAGGTCGCCGGTGAACGAGGGCAGGTCGCGGCAGACCTGCAGCCAGGTCTCCGAGGCGACGTCGTCGGCGTCGGCGCCCACCAGCACGTGCAGGTAGCGCAGCAGGCCGGGGTGCACGAGCCGGTACACGGCCCGGAACGCGTCGTCGTCGCCGGCCAGCGCCGCGGCGAGCAGGTCGTCGGGCTCGGTCGGCGGCTCGATGGGCGACGAGCGCCGCGACGTTACGACCACGGCATGGTGGAGCCGAACCGCACGGAACGCTCCTCCCCGAGTGGACGCCGGACGCGTGGTGACGATTCCACCACGGCGCCCGGCGCACAACCCGGGGGACCCGGCTGTGCCCCTCCGCCGGGTCGCAGTGGGTCCGCTCAGCCCGGCCCCGGATCGTGATCCCACGACTGGGACAGCGCCGGACGGGCGCCGGATGTCACACCAGACGGGCCGGGTCGGGCAACTGGGCGCGGCCGGCCGGGTCGCGGTACACGGCCAGCGCCCAGAACAGCAGGGCCATGCCCATCGCGCCGGCGTCGGGGTTGCCCACGGCCCGCTGACCGACGTACGAGGCCCGCCCCATTCTCGGCAGCAGGTCGGAGGTCGCCCGGGCGTGGTCGAAGGCCTGGTTGGCCACCATGGTCCAGTCGACCGGGGGCCGGGCGGCGCGCAGGTCGTCGACCGTCGGGCCGAGGCAGTCGAGCATCGTCCGGTCGCCGACGCTGGCCTCGCCCACCCGGGAGATCGCCGCCGTCCCCGCGGCCAGGCCCGCGACCAGCGCGTCGTCGCCGTCACCACCCCGGTCGAGGCTGCCGCCGACGTCGTTGAACAGCAGCCCGATCAGCGGCCCGCTGGTGCCGCCGACCTCGTCCAGGAAGTACGTCGCCGCGGTCTCGAACTCGGTGGCCAGGTCGGCGTCCGGCGGGATCCGGGCGACCGCGCCGCGCAGGCCCGCACGCAGGTTGTCGCCGTAGTCGCCGTCGCCGGCCGCCTGGTCGAGGCGGGTCAGCTCGCCGTACGCGCTCTCCGCGGCCTCGTGGTAGAGGTTCATCAGCATGGCTGGCCTCACTTCCGGAGCCCGGCGGTCCAGGCCGGCGCGTCGAAGAGCCCGTCCCAGCCGCCGGACGGATGCGTCTCGACCGACGGTTCCAGCATGGTCATCGTGATCGAGAAGCCCTTCATGTCCAACGCCGGCGTGTACGGCCCGACGAGGCTGCGCTCCACCGCGATGTCCCGCGTCGCGAGCGCGTCGACCGTTTCAGCGAACACGTTGTAGAGCTCGATGTACGTGGTCCCGCCGAGCCCGTTGACGAACAGGAGCACGGACCGGCCGCCCGGCAGGTGGCTGACCACGTCGTCGACCATCCGGGCGACGAGCTCCTCCAGCGACGGCCGGGCGATGGTGTGCTGGGCCCGTTCGCCGTGGATGCCGACGCCGTACTCCAGCTGTCCGGGTTCGAGCTCGAAGCCCGGCTCGCCGGTGACCGGCGACGTCTGCGCGAGCGACGCGACCGCGATGCTGCGCGACCGCCCGACGATGGTCTCCCCGAGGGCGACGAGCTCGTCGAGGCCGGCACCGCGGTCGGCGGCGGCGCCGAGCAGCTTCTCGACGAGCACGGTGGCACCGGTGCCCCGCCGCCCGGTCGCGGTCTGCTGGCTCTCGGTGGCGACGTCGTCGTCGACGAGCACCCGCGCGACCGGAATGCCGTCGTGCCGCAACCGCTCGGCCGCGATGCCGAAGTTGATCCGGTCGCCGGTGTAGTTCTTCACGATGTGCAGCACTCCCGCGGGGCCGGCGGCCGCGCGGCTGCCCTCGTACACCTGCCGGTTGTGGGGTGAGGCGAAGACCCGCCCGGGCGCGGCCGCGTCGAGCATCCCGCGACCGACCAGGCCGACGTGCATCGGCTCGTGCCCGGAGCCGCCGCCGGAGAGCAGCCCGACCTGCCGGCGCGGATCCCGGTCGATCGAGCGGACGTAGACCGGATCGGTGCTCAGCTCCACGACATCGGCGTGGTCCCGGGCGAACCCGAGCAGGGCGCGGTCGACGTACTCGGTCTTGGAAGCGTAGAAGGGTTCCGCCATCGGCTCGTCTCGATTCCTGGTCGGTATCGGTCACCGGCGCGTTCTCCCCATCATGCGTCGGCCACGGGCACCCGTCCGGGGATCGGCCGCCTGGGATGGTGATCTCCGATCCCAAACCTCGCAGGAGGGCATTCGCGGGTCACCACGCACTAGATTGCAGGCATGGAACCGGTGTACGGCACCTGGATCCGGACCGCCCGGCTGCGCCGGTTCGCCGCGCTGAGTGGGGTTTGCCTGGCCGCGAGCGCGTTGGCGTTCTGGTCGCCGTGGTTCCTGCTGTTCCTCGTGCCGTTCGTGCTGTTCGGTTACATCACCACGATCCTCGCGCTGACCGTGCACCGGTTCGCGCCGCGCGGCGGTGACGTCCAGCGGCTGATCCACGACCTGATCGTCACCAGGGTCGAGGCGGGGGAGCGGGTGCTGGACGTGGGCTGCGGCAGCGGCAGCCTGGCCGTCAAGCTGGCGCTGGCGAGCGCGGACCGCCGGGTCGTCGGGATCGACTCGTGGGGCCGGGACTGGGCGTACTCACAGCGGCAGTGCACCGACAACGCCCGCCTCGAAGGGGTCGGCGACCGGGTGAGCTTCAGTCGGCAGAGCGGCGCCGCGATCGGGTTCGCCAACGGCGCGTTCGACGCGGTCGTGAGCTGCCTGACCTTCCACGAGATCCGCGACCTGGCCCACGCGGCAGACGGCGTCGTCGAGGCCCTGCGCGTCCTGCGGCCCGGCGGCCGGTACGTCTTCCTGGACCTGTTCGGCGATTCCGCGTCCTATCCGTCGCTGAACGACGTGCGGGAGGCGATCGGCGTTGCGGACGCGTCGGTCGCGGAGCTGACGAGCCTGGCGGACCTCGTGCCGTTGCCGTATCCGTTGCGGCATCCCAAGGTGCTCGGCCACGCGATGCTGGTCACCGGCACGAAGCGCGGGCCGGCGTGCCCCGCGCCGGACGACAGGGAGGACCATCCGGCTGCGAGGCCCGCAGGCTCCGACTGGACCGGCACGCCGGCCTAGGTCCGATCCCGCGGAACCTAGCCGGCGCCAGGCGGACGGCCGCGCCTTCCGCCTCCCCCGCTCGACCCGAGCCGACTCTAGAAAAAGGTGCCCGCACACCGACAGCGCCGCGCGCCGGGCCGCGACCCGGCCGGACCGCCCGCGCTGGTCGTGAGCTGGCCTTCCGGCGCCGAACCAAGATCACAAACGGATGGCAGTCGGATGGCGGCCCGAGCCGGGCAGCGCGGCCAGGGCCTCGGACGCCCGTGCCTCGATCGTGTGGTAGCCGCACTCCCGCGCCAGCTCCAGGCAGGCCGTCAGCCGCGCCGCCGCCTCGTCGGCGCGGTTCAGCGCCCGCAGCGCCAGGCTCTGCCGGATCAACACCTCGACCTGCTGGTAGGTCAGGTCGTGGTCGCGGCTCCGGGCCTCCGTCGCGGCCAGCACCACGAGCGCCCGACCGGGATTCCCCTCCGCGGCGACCAGGGCGGCCTCCGCGAGCTCCGTCATGCCGACGATGGTCGGGTCGACCGGGCCCGCGGACCGCTCGAGCGCGTCGCTGGCCAGCCGCCACCAGCGCCGGGCGTCGTCCAGGTCGGAGTCGTCGGACGCGATCGTGCTCAGCTCCGCGTACGCGTGCGCCACCTGGTCCTCGCGCCCCAGCTCGGTCGACAACAACGCGGCGGTCTCGAGCCAGGTTCGGGCGGCCGCCGTTTTGCCGGCCTCGTGTGCCGACTGGCCGGCGTTGATGGCGGCCGACGCGAGCAGCCTGGTCCCACCGGTCTCGCGGGCGATCTCGGCCGCTGCCTCGTAGCGTTCCAACGCCTCGGCGGGCCGGCCGAGCTCCTGGAAGCAGTTGCCGATGTTGCCGAGGGCGACGGCCTGCGCGTACCGCGAGCCGACCTCGCGGCTGAGCCGCAGGTCCTCGTTGAAACAGTCGAGCGCGGTCGCGAGCTCACCCACCCGCCGGTGCGCGAGGCCCAGGTGCCCGACCGCGACGGCCTGGCATTCCCGCCACCCGACCGAGCGGGCCAACCGCAGCGCCGCACCGTACGACGCGATCGCCGCGCGATGGTCCCCCTGCCGCCGCTGTGCGTCGGCGATGCCGAGATGGTGCAGAGCTCGACCGTGGACGCTGCCGTCGGCCTCCGCCGCGGCCAGGCCGTCGGCCGACACGGCGGCGAGGTCGAGCCAGGCGGCGCTGCCGAGCAGGTAGCCGCGCAGGCCGGCGGCCAGCCGCCAGGCGAGCCGGTGCCACCCGGCCTCGTGCGCGAAGCTCACGGCCCGCAGCAGGTTGCTCCGCTCGGCGGCGAGCCAGGCCCGCGCGGCCTCGGCCGCCATGGGCCTGGGCGGTCCTGGCTCGAGAGCCGCCAGCAGCGTCCGCGCCTCGGGGAAGAGCACGGCCGAGGCGGCGTCGAGCCCTTGGCCGAACCACTCGACCACTTCGCGCGGCCGGTCCTGCGCCACCGCGAGCTCGACCCCGAACGCCCGCGGCAGGTCGTGCAACGCCAGCCGCCCCGGCGCCGGTTCCTCGACGAGGTGGACGCCCCGCAGCCGGTCGAGGTCGGCGCGCGGCGCGAAACCGGCGAGTGCCGCCACGTCGAGGTCGGCGAACGGCAGCCCACAGAGCTGGTGGAAGGCCCGCTGCGTAGTCGGAGGAAGCGCGGCGTACGTCGAGCGCAGCACGGACCGCACGCCGGCGCCCAGGTCTCCGGGGTTGTCCAGCGCCGCCAGGCGCCCCGTGCGCAGCAGGTCGGCCTGCGCGTCGAGGCGTTGCCCGGGTGCGTCGGCCAGGTTCGCCGCGACGATCCGGATCGCCAGCGGCAGGCCACCGCACAGCTCGACCAGCTCGGCCGCGGCATCCGGCTCGGCCGTGACCCGCTCGGCGCCGAGCACCCGCGCGAGCACGGCGATCCCGTCCGTCGGCTCCAGCGTCCGCAGGGGAACCCGGGCGACGCTGTGGCTGGCGAGCAGGCCGGACAGGGAGTCCCGGCTGGTCACGACGACGAACCCCGCGGTGCCACCGGGGAGCAGCGCGCGTACCTGCGCCGCCGAGCCCGCGTTGTCCAGCACCACCAGGCAGCGCCGTGCGGCGGTGCGCGCCCGGAACACCGCACCCGCTTCGTCCACATCGGACGGCAGCTCGGCCCGGGGCACGCCGAGTCCGACCAGCGCCCGGTGCAGCGCCGCCAGCGGTGGCAACGGCGGCTCGTGCGGGTCGTAGCCGCGCAGGTCGACGAAGAGCGTGCCACCCGGGAAACGGCCGGAGTGCCGGTGCCCGAACCGCACCGCGAGCGCCGTCTTGCCGACGCCGGCGGTGCCCGTGACCAGCGCGACGCGCGGTCCGTCGGCGGCGTCCGCGAGCGCGGCGAGGGCGGCCAGCTCGCGGTCGCGGCCGGTCAACAGCGCGACGTCCATCGGAAGCTGGTTGACGGGCGGCGGCGGTGCGACCGGCACGGGAGCCGGGGGAGCGGTCGGCAGGCCGTCGGTATGCACGGCCGGGTCGTCGCGGAGGATCCGGCGCTCCAGCTCGGCCACCAGCCAGGACGGGTCCAGGCCGTGCCGGTCGCGCAGCAACCGGCCCACGTCGCGGGCGGTGGCCAGGGCGTCGGTCCGCCGTCCGGCGCGCACCAGGGCCAGCATCAGCAGCGCCACCGCGCGGTCCCGTTCCGGGTCGGTGTCGACCAGGTCGCGCAGCACCGCGATCTGCTCGTCGTGGCCGCCGAGCCGGATCCGCGCCTCGGCCAGCAGCTCCACGGCGTCGGCCCGCTGCCCGGCGAGCCGATCGCGGACCGGTCCGGCGAAGGGCGCGGCGACGTCGGCGAGCGCCGGGCCGCGCCACGACGCCAGCGCGGCGCGTGCCGGGCGGACGACGGCCGGCCAGGCGCCCCGCCCGGCGGCGGCGACGGCCCGGGCCAGGTGCCGCTGGAAGACCCGCTCGTCGACCTCGGCCGGTTCGGCCGCCAGCTCGTATCCGTCGGTGCGGGTCAAGATGCCGGCCAGCTCGCGGCGCAGGGCGGCGACGTCGTTCTGCAGCTGGGTGCGTGCGGTGCCCGGCGGTGCCGAGCCCCAGAGCGCCGCGCTCAGCTCGCGGGCGGGCACGGCGCGGTTGGCGGCCAGCAGCAGGTACGCGAACAGGGCGCGCCGGCGCGGTCGCTCCACTCTGGACCAACCGGTCGACCCGTGCACCTCGACCGGTCCGAGGAGCCGGAACTTGATTCGATCACCCATGGCCCGCACATCGTACGGGCGACGGCCAGGCACACCGCGTGTATACCCTCAGCGTATACATGTGGTGTATGGTCCTCGGCATGAGCGTTCCCCTGACCCTGCTCGGCCTGCTCGAACGCGAGCCCAGCCACGGCTACGACCTCAAGCGCGACTACGACACGTTCTTCGGCCGGGGCAAGCCGCTGCCGTTCGGGCAGGTCTACGCGACCCTGGCCAGGCTGGCCCGCGACGGCAAGGTGGTGATCGCGGTCGAGCCCGGCGACGGTCCGGAGCGCAAGCGCTACGTGATCACCGAGTCCGGGGCGTCCGAGGTGAACGCGTGGCTCGTCGAGCCGCTCGCACCGGAGCCGCACCTGCAGACCGTGCTGTTCGCCAAGGTGGTGCTGGCGATCATGCTCGGCCGCCCGGCGGAGGAATACCTCGACACCCAGCGCCGCGCCCACCTGGCCCGCATGCGCGAGCTGACCGAGGTCAAGCGCGGCGGCAACCTGGTCGACGCGCTGCTCGCCGACCACGGCCTGTTCCACCTCGAGGCCGACCTGCGGTGGATCGACACCACCGTCGCCCGGCTCGACGCGCTCACGAAGGAGGTCGCCCGATGATCGAGGCCCGCGCCGTGACCCTCTCGTTCGGCGAGACCCCGGCCCTCCGCGGCGCCGACCTGCGGGTCGCCGAGGGCGAGATCCTGGCCGTCATGGGCCCGAGCGGCTCCGGCAAGTCGACCCTGCTGCACTGCCTGGCCGGCATCCTGGTGCCCGACTCCGGTGAGATCCACTTCGCCGGCCAGCGTGTCGACACACTGGACGAGGGCGCGCGCAGCGCCCTGCGTCGCGACCGGTTCGGCTTCGTCTTCCAGTTCGGCCAGCTCGTCCCGGAGCTCACCGCGGTCGAGAACGTGGCCCTCCCGCTGTTGCTGGCGGGCACCCGGCGCCGTGCGGCGATCACCGAGGCGAGCGCCTGGTTCGCCCGGCTCGACCTCGACGGCCTCCAACAACGCCGCTCCGGCGAGCTTTCCGGCGGTCAGGCGCAGCGGGTCGCGCTGGCCCGCGGCCTCGTCTCCCGTCCCCAGGTGCTGTTCGCCGACGAGCCAACCGGCTCGCTCGACTCGCTGACCGGCGAGCACGTCATGGACCTGCTGGTCGGCTCGGCCCGCGAGCAGGGCACCACGGTCGTCGTGGTCACCCACGAGGCCCGGGTCGCCGCGTACGCCGATCGTGAGGTCATCGTCCGCGACGGCAAGGTGACCAGCCTCGACGCCGAGCCGGTGCGGTCGTGATCGCACTCGGCCTGCGCCTCGCCGTCGCCGGCGGCCGCGAGGCGGCGACCCGGCTCGTCGTCGTGGCGCTCGCCGTCGCTCTCGGCACCGGCCTGCTGCTCGCCACGCTGGCCGGCATCAACGCCACCAAGACGCAGAACCTGCGCTACGCCTGGCTCAACACCGGCGTCGCCGAGACGACCACCGCGGCGCGACCCGGTGTCGACCCGTTCTGGTGGCTGGGCCGGGGGAGCTACTTCCGCGGCGAAGAGCTGCTCCGGCTCGACGTGGCCGCGACCGGCCCGGCGACGCCGGTGCCGCCCGGCATCCCGGCGCTGCCCGGCCCGGGCGAGTTCTACGTCTCGCCGGCGCTGCACGACCTGCTGCGGACGACTCCCGCCGCGCAGCTCGGCGACCGGTTCCCGGGCCGCGAGGCCGGCGTGATCGGCGACGCCGCCCTGCCGTCACCCGACACCCTGATGGTCATCGCCGGCCAGCCACCGGAGGTCCTGGCGGCCCAGCCCCAGGCCACCCAGGTCAGTGCCATCCTCGGCGGCGGCCCGGCCACCTGTGGCCGCTGCATCGTCGGCCTCGACGACACGATGTTCACGATCTCCCTTTCGGTCATCGCGGCCGGGCTGATCTTCCCCGTGCTCATCTTCATCGGCACCGCCACCCGGCTCTCGGCCGCGCGCCGCGAGCAGCGGTTCGCCGCGATGCGCCTGATCGGCGCCACGCCCCGGCAGGTGTCCCTGCTGGCCACCGTCGAGTCGACCGTCGCCGCGGCCGCGGGTGCCCTGCTCGGGTTCGGCGTCTTCTTCGCCATCCGGCCGGGGCTGGCCGCGATCCCGTTCACCGGCGCCACGTTCTTCCCCAGCGACCTGACCCTCACCTGGGTCAACGTGCTGGCGGTGGTGGCCGGCATTCCGATCGGTGCCGCGGTGGCGGCGCGGCTCGCGCTGCGCCGGGTCCGCATCTCGCCGCTGGGGGTGACCCGCCGCGTGACGCCCAGGCCGCCGCGCGCCTGGCGGCTGATCCCGCTGGTCGCCGGCATCGCGGAGCTGGCCTGGTTCGTCGGCCGCAAGCCGGAGACCACCGACGGGCAGACCTATGCGTACCTGGCCGGAGTGGTCCTGATGGTGGCCGGCCTGGTGCTGGCCGGGCCGTGGCTGACCATGCGGGCGGCGCGCCTGGTGGCCGGCCGGGCGCAGCGGCCGGCGGCCCTGATCGCCGGTCGCCGGCTGGCCGACGATCCGATGGCGGCATTCCGCGCGGTCAGCGGGCTGGTGGTGGCGCTGTTCGTGATGACGGCGGCGAGCGGTGCGATCACGTCGTACGTCGCCGAACGCGCCCGGCCCGCCGCCGACTCGGTCGAGGCCACCTCGCTGACGCAGAACTTCCGGGCCGACGACCTGGCGCCGGGCAGCCCGGTGCCGTCCGTCTCGGACATCCCCGCCGACCTGTCGGCCATCCCAGGCGTCCGGGCGGTGCTGGCGGTCAAGGAGGGCGACCAGCAGCGGGCCCGCGACTCGGCGATCCCGGAGGGACCCGGCGTGATCGCCTGCGCCGACCTGGCCAAGGTCCCGGAATACGGGTCCTGCCCGCCGGGCGCGCGGACGGTGGCGGTCTGGAACGACCTGGTCGGCCCGCGCGAGCCGGGTGTCCTCCCGCATCAGCGCGTCTGGCCGGTTTCGACGATCACCGACCTCGACTCGCGGCGGCTGCTCTCCGTCGTCGTGCAGACCGACGGCTCGGACGCGGCCAAGGAGCAGGCGCGCACCGTGCTGGCCACGATGAACCCCTGGGCCATGCTCCCGGCCACCGAGGCGGAGTTCGAGACCGACTCGGCGCGGACCCTCGTGCAGTTCCAGCGCCTGGCCGACGTGGTGATCCTGGCCAGCCTGCCGATCGCCGGGTGCAGCCTCGCGGTCAGCGTGATCGCCGGCCTGACCGACCGCAAGCGCCCGTTCAGCGTGCTGCGGTTGACCGGGGTGCGGATCAGGATGCTGCGCGCGGTGGTCGCCCTGGAGACGGTGGTGCCGCTGGTGGTCGTGGCCGCGGTCGCGATCGGCGCCGGCTTCCTGGCGGCCACGCTGTTCCTGCGGGCACAGCTCGACTACCCACTGCACGCGCCGGGCGGCAGCTACTACGCGATCGTCGGCGGCGGACTGCTGGCGTCGCTCGGGATCATCGCCACGACGCTCCCGCTGCTCCGCCGCATCACCGGCCCGGAGACGGCCCGCAACGAATAGCCCCTCGGGGGTACGGGCCGCCCGTCGCTCGCCCGTACCCCCGATGCGGGCAAAATGGGCGTGTGATCATCCTGATGCACAGCTCGAAGACCATGCGGCGGCCGAGCACCGGCCACCGGCCGACCGGCACGCCCGTGCTCGTCGACCAGGCGCGCGAGCTGGTCGACGAGGTGCGGGCGTTGCCGGCGGCGGAGCTGGCGAAGATCATGAGCGTCTCGCCGGACCTCGCGGACAAGACCCGGCAGCAGTACGTGGACTGGAGCACCGATCCCGCGGAGCTCGCGCCGGCCGCCGAGTCGTTCGTCGGCGACATCTACAGCGGCCTGCAGGTCGACACGTTCACCGCCGCCCAGCGCCGCTACGCCGACAAGCACCTGCGCATCCTGTCCGGGCTCTACGGCATCCTGCGCCCGTTCGACGGCATCGCGCCGTACCGGCTGGAAATGGGCTACAAGCTCCCGCGCGGCACCATGTACCAGTTCTGGGGCCGGTCGATCGCCGACCAACTGCCGGCGAAGGGGCCGATCGTCAACCTCGCCGCCGTCGAATACAGCAAGACCGTCACCAAGTACGTCGACCCCGAGCGGATCGTCACGCCGAAGTTCCTCACCGTCGACCCGAAGTCAGGCCAGCCGAAGTTCGTCACCGTGCACGCGAAGATTGCCCGGGGCGCCTTCGCCCGTTGGCTGGTCACGAGCGGCGGCCGGGACCTGGCCGAGTTCGCCGAGATCGGCTACCGGCACGAGCCCGCGCACGGCACCGGGCGCGAGCCGGCCTTCGTGTGCGCCGAGTTCGGCGGCAAGGGCCTGTCCATCCGGCTAACCTGACCATTTCCCCCATCTGCGGCTCGGGGTTCGGGTCCGGGCCCGCCCCGGAGGTGTCGAGGGTGGACACCGGAGCAGGATCTCGGGTATGACGCAGACGACTCCGGCCACCCGGCCCGACACGACGCCGCTGCCGGCGCCGACCACCATGCTCGGCCGGCTGGGCCGCTGGTGCTTCCGGCGCCGCTGGACCGTCCTGGGGCTGTGGCTGGTCGCTGTCGTGGCCGGCGGGTTCACCGCCGGCCCGGTGTTCGCGGGACTCGACGACGACCGGGGCCCGTCGTCACTGGAGTCGGTGGCCGGCAGCGAGGTCATCTCCGACGCGTCGACCTCGGCCGGATCGATCATCGGGGTGGTGCGGGGAGTCGACCCCAATTCGCCGGAGGTACGCGCGGCGGTGCTCGCCGCGGCCGGCAAGCTGGGCTCCGTCAGTGGCATCACCGGCGTACTCACGCCGTTCGGCGACAGCCCGTCCGCCGCCGCACTGCGCGCCGAGGACGGACGCGGCCTGCTCCTCCAGGCCCGGCTGGCCGATCTCTCGGGAGACGATCTCGACACCGCCACCGACGCCGCCGTGACCGAGCTGCGCGCACTCGGGCCGGCGTTGAAGGCCGCCGGCGAGCCCGAGGCCACCGTCGAGGTCGGTGGGGGCCGGTTGGTCAACCGCCAGGCCAACGAGCAGGCGCAGAAGGACCTGTCGTTCGCCGAGCAGCTCTCCCTGCCGATCACCCTCCTCGTGCTGATCTTCGTCTTCGGCGGCCTGCTCGCCGCCGTGATCCCGGTGCTCGGCGCGATCGTCTCGATCGCCGGCTCGTTCACCGTGCTGCTGTTCTTCGCCAACATCACCACCCTCGACCAGAACGCGGTCACCGTCGTGACGCTGATGGGCCTCGGCCTGTCCGTCGACTATGGACTGCTGCTGGTCGCCCGCTACCGCGACGAGCTCGCCGCCGGCCGTTCGCCCGCCGACGCGATCGGCGCGGCCTGGGCGACGGCCGGGCGCACCATCTTCTTCTCCGCGCTGACCGTCGCGGCGGCCCTCGCCGGTCTGCTGGTCTTCGGCGTGACCGCCCTGTCCGCGCTGGGCGCCGCCGGCGTCTCGATCGCGCTGGTGGCGATGCTGGTAGCGCTGACCTTCAGCGCGGCCCTGCTGGGCCTGTTCAAGCGCTGGATCAAGCCGGCGAAGGTTAGGGCTCAACGTGACGAGGGCTTCTTCTACCGGCTCGCCCACGGCGTGCAGCGTCGGCCGCTGGTCACCGCGCTGGCCACCGCGGCGGTCCTGCTCGCCGCCGGCCTGCCGCTGCTGACCATGACGGTCAAGGTCGACGACCTCGACGGCCTGCCCCGCTCGCTGGAGTCGGTCCGGGTGATCGACGTGCTGGCCGCCGACTTCGCCCGCCCGGCCCAGCCGGCCGTCACGGTCGTGGCCCGCACCGACGCGGCAACTCTGGAGTCCTGGGCCAGGTCGCTGAACTCCCCGGACATCGCTGGCGTCCGCCCGGCCGAGCAGATCGCGCCGGGTGTCGCCACCGTCGACCTCGACGCCGTCGGCGACCCGGAGGGCGAGGCCGCGCTGCGCCTGGTCGACGCCGCGCGCGCCGACCGCCCCGACGGCGTCGAGTCGTGGGTGACCGGCATCGCGGGCTTCCACCGTGACCTCAACGACCTGCTGCTGTCCCGGCTCCCGTACGCGATCGCCCTGACCCTGCTGGCGATGGTCGTGCTGCTCTGGGCGATGACCGCGTCGCTGGTCGTGCCGATCAAGGCCGTACTGATGAACGTGGTCTCCCTGGGCGCCACCTTCGGCGTGCTGAACGCGGTCTTCGAGCACGGCTTCCTGGCGGGCGTCCTGCACACCCACGTCGTCGGCGGCCTCAGCCCGTTCGTCCTCGTGACGGTGTTCGCGTTCGCCTTCGGCCTGTCGATGGACTACGAGGTGTTCCTGCTGGCCCGCATCAAGGAACACGTCGACCGCGGCGAGCCGAACGACGTGGCGGTGCGCCACGGCCTGCAGAGCTCGGGCCGCATCATCACCTCGGCAGCGCTGCTCATGGTGGTGGTCTTCAGCTGCTTCCTGACGGGCCGGATCGGCACGGTGCAACAGATCGGCCTGGGCCTGGCGGTAGCGGTAGCGATCGACGCGACCCTGGTCCGCTGCGTCCTGGTCCCGGCGACGATGACCCTGCTGGGCCGCCGCAACTGGTGGTCACCCCGCCCCCTGGCCCGCCTCCACACCCGCCTGGGCTTCCGCCACTAGCGTCGTCGGTAGGATTTTGCAAAAGGCTGACGATCAAGGGAGCTTTTTGCCATGCGTTTCCGGACTGTTCACGGCCTCGGGCTGGCGGTTGCCATGCTCGCGTCCGGCCTGGTGGTGGCGGCCCCGCCGGCCGCCGCGGCCGTTGACCGCACGTTGCGGGTCTACAACAACAACATCGAGAACCTGGTCCGCAACAACGCCGACGGTACGTGTACGCGTGTCTCCGGGCCGGACCATCTGACCTCGATGCTCGTCGACGACGCGGGCCAGACCGGGACGGCCGGCGTAAAGGCGCCGGACCTGCTGATCGTCCAGCAGGTCCGCGGCACCGGGCAGGCGACGGCGTACGCGGACCAGCTCTCCGCGAAGTTCGGCCTGCCGGCCGGCACCTACAAGGCGATCGTGGCGTGGGACGACCCCGAGCCGTGGGGCGGCACCCACAAGTGCAGCCAGCAGGACCTCGGCGACCTGAAGAAGAAGCAGACCAACGGGATCATCTACAACTCGCAGCGGCTGAGCCTCGCGGCCGGCGACATCTCCAAGTACTGGAGCGCCGGCTGGCTCAAGCCCGGCACCTCCTACGCCAACGGCGCCGGCTGCACCCTCTACAAGCCACCGAACAACGACGACGGCAGCACCTACGAGTACAAGTGGAAGCGGACCAGCGCGATCGCGGCGCGGTTCACGCTCAAGGACTCCGGGACGTCCGTGTTCGCCGCCACCATGCACCTGCCCGAGGAGAACCGGCAGAACGCCTGCGCCGGTGACGGCGACAAGGGCATCGGCTCGACCGGCATCCACCTGGGCGCCGACGCCACCAGCCTGCTCAACGCGTCGACGATCCGGATCGTCGGCATCGACGCGAACCGCACCGGCATCCCGGCCAGCACGTTGTCGAGCTACGGCATGACGGGGTACGGCACCGCGGCCACCAGCGGATCCAGCAAGATCGACTACCTGTTCGTCCGAGGCACCGTGCAGTCGTCGCCAGTCGGCCACACCGTGGCCGCGACCAAGTCCAACCACAAGGCGTTGTACGGGTTCGTCAGCTACTGACCTGCTCCACCAGCGAGACCACGTCGACAGGGGCGCCGCCGGTCAACGCGGACCGGCGGACCGCCTCCATCAGGCAGAACGTCTCGATGCCCTCGACCAGGTCGGGGGAGTGCGCGGCGCCCGACCGGAGCGCGTCCGCGAAATACTGGAGATAGTTCGCGAACTCCCCGTAGTGCATGCCGTGCACCTCGTTGTTGAAGTGGTAGTGGCGGTACTCGTACAGCATGTCCTCCACCACCTCCGTGCCGTCCGGCGCCGTGTGCAGATAGCGCATGTCGTGGTACTGCGCCATCGACGTGCCGTCCGATCCATAGAGGACACACTCGATCGAGTTGCGGGCCCGGGGCAGTTCGTGCGTCCCGTAGTGGCCGAACACCCGGCCGATCCGGCCGTCCGCGGTCGTCGCGTTGACCGAGTAGATGTCGTACGACGCGCACCCGTGCGCCCGGGCCAGCGCCGAGCGGGCGCCCACGGCCGACACCGTCGCGATCGGACCCAGGTACCAGCGGAGCAGGTCCAGCGGGTGGCTCAGGCCGAGATAGACCCAGTCGGTGCCGTCGACGATCCACGGCGCCCGGTCGTAGTACCAGTCCATCCGGTGCGTGTAGTGGGCCTCGACCACCTCGACGTCGCCCACCTCGCCCCGCTCGAACGCGGCACGCTGGCGACGGAACGACTCGAAGAACCGGGTGGACTGGCCGACCAGCAGCCGCCGACCCGTGCGCCGGGCCGCGGCCAGCACCGACCGGGCCGCGGCGAAGTCGTTGACGATCGGCTTGGTGCACACCACGTCCTTGCCGGCCTCGAACGCCGCGACGATGTGCTCGGCGTGCAGGTGGTCCGGCGTGTAGACACCCACGATCCGCACGTCGTCGCGGGCCAGCAGCTCGGCGTACGACGCGGTCATCGCCACGTCCGGCACCTCCGCGCCCACCTCGGCCCGGGTGGCGGGATCGAGGTCGCAGCCGGCCACCGGCCGCACGCTTCGGGTCCGATAGGCGGCCAGCAACGCCGTGCGGCCTTCGTGCAGCCCGACCACTCCGAGCCCGAGCGGTGCGGGGTCCGAGTCGTCCCGGGGGTACGAGTGCACGCCGCGCGCGACGCGGGGGAAGTGGCTCACGTTGGCTCCTCGGTGCGGTGGACGGTCGCCCAGACCTCGCGGTGGGCATCGAGGTCCCGGGCCTGCTTGGCCGCCTCGACCAGGTCCAGCACGACAGTGGTGATCTCGAACGGCCGCAGGGCGACCGTGACCCGCGAGCCCTCGACGGGCAGCGCCTCGCGTAGCTCGCCGAGGGTGGTCGCCCGCCAGGCTCCGGCGACGGTGCCGTCCACCACCAGCTCCGCCGAGCCGGCGACGCCCGCGAACTCCACCAGCCGGACCAGCACCGGCCGGTCCAGCGCCGTCGTGGCGTGGTCCGGCAGCGCGGTCCCCGCGTAGCCCGTCTCCCGGTAGACCGCGGTGACCACGGCGCCCGGCAGCCCGTCCAACCGCAACAGGGAGTACGACTCCGGCTGGTCGCCGCCGGGCCCTGACGGGCGGGCCACCAGGACCGGCCGGGTGAACTCCTGCGCCAGTCGCCAACGCGTGGCGGAGTCCAGGCCCCGGTGCGGCAGCACCCGCACCCGCGCGTGCACCGAGGCCGAGAACTTGTCCTCGTCCCACGGGTCGCGCATGGACAGCACGTTCCAGAATCCGGTGGTCGCCCGCAGGAAGCCCTGGCTGCCGTCGTGCAGCCAGAGCAGCCCGGCACCGTCCGCGTCGAGCAGGTCGACCAGCTGCAGCCCCGTGAACGGGTCGACGACCTCCTCGAACTCCTGCGGCGAGGTCATCCAGTCGCCGGTCGGGTACTTCCGCGGATAGCGCCCCCGACCGGTGACCGGGGTGACCGCATAAGGGGTGTCGTGCAGCACGGTCCGCACGTCCAGGTCCGGCTCCACCAGCGTCATCAGGCTGGCGTGGTGCCGGCCGTCCGGCGGCGCGATCGCGTCGGCGTCGAAGGACAGGTCGACGGCGTCGAGCTCCGGCGCGAGCGCCACGGTCAGCCGGACCTCGTCGCCGGCCGGCGAGCCGAGGCGGATGACGACCGCGTCGCCGGCGACGTCGACCGAGACCGGCGTGTACGCGACCTCGGTGCCGTCACGCTCGCAGCGCAGGCCGCCGAGCCCGGACGGTCCACAGTCGAGCGATCCGATCCGGCTCACCACACCGCGCCGGCGGTCGACGGTCACCGCGAAGGAGCCCCGCCGCAGGGTCACGGTCGCGGCGGACTCCTCGACCGCCACCTCGGGCGCCGGCCCTGTCCCGGCGAGCCCGGTCCACCCCAGGGCGGGCACGTCCACGCGCTGACCGTCGACGACCGCGGTCCGTTCCCAACCGAGCGGGTTGACCACGACGGTCCCGCCGCCCACCCGGTCCGCGAGATGGGCGACCGTGCGGTCCAGCACCGCCCGAGCCAGCGTGTGCCCGCGCTCCAGGCCCGCGTAGCCGACGTGGCCGCACAGCCCTTCACACTCGTCGTTGTCGTGGTGCTGGAAGGCCAGCAGCTCCCGCCAACCCTCCTCAAGCTCCCACACGGGATAGACGTCCCAGTGCGGATAGGGCCGTCCGAGCCGCCCGGCCAGCACGCTCAACGACTCCGCGGAGAGCAGCGCCTGCTCGGTCTCCCGGCTGCGCCGGTGCCCGCGATCGCCGTTCTTGCCGACGCTCATCCCGTGGAAGACGTCGTCCATCGTGTACGCCCGCGCCGGCGCGTCCGTGCCGACGGCGTCGAGCACCTCGGACAGCGTGCCGAACCGCACGTCGATCCCCGGCGTGGACAGCAGCTCCGTCATCCCGTCGACCAGCAGCTCGGACCGGCACATCCAGTCCGGCGACGGCAGCAGCTCCAGCCACTGCTGGATGACCGGCGCCGGCGATTCAGTGAGCAGGGGATGCGCCCGCAGCGCGGCGAAGTCCTCCGGCCACTGGTGCAGGTTGAGCGGACCGCGCGGGGTGCTGAGGATCCGCGTGCCGTCCAGGCCCTCCCAGCGGATCGCCGGGACGTCCTCGACGGGCACGTGCGGGGTGTGCCAGGTCCACTGGAAGAACAGCGACGCGTACCGGTAGCCGGTGTCGGCCAGCAGTTGCGGCAGCTGCGGATAGAAGGAGAACTCCTCCTCCCAGAAGCTGACCGGCCGCACGCCGAGCAGCCGCCGCACGGCCCGGACCCCGTAGGTGAGCTGCCGCACCGCCGACTCGCCGTGGTGGAACAGCGGGTACGGCTGGCCGTAGCTGGCCCCGACGACCTCGACGGTCCCGTCGGCGACCGCGTCCCGCAACAAGGCGAGCGCGGACGGTTCCTCGGCGGCCATCCGCTCGAAGCCGACACCGTCGAAGTTCAGGTTGCCCCGCGCGCCCGTGGCGGCGCTGAACGCCAACATGTCCCGGACGGACGCGCCGAGCACGCCGTACCCCCACAGCCACTGCATGTCGACCCAGTGGAAGTGGTTGCCGAACGTGTACCAGACGGGCCGGCTCACCGGTCGGCCAAGGGAATGAACACCCGCATCTCACCCGGCGCCCGGTTGGCCCACGCGTAGTAGGGGATGGCCGTCACCGGCACGGACGAAGTCGGCTCCGGCGAGCCCGAGTAGGTCCGGTAGAGCGGCCCGTCGTCGACCGCGACGGCCGACCCGGTGGCGGTCAGTGTCGTGACCCCGCCGAGCAGGTCCGCCCGGTGCTCGGCCGCCCATTCCTCGGTGCCGCGCAGCCGGAGCCCCGCGACCGGAGTCTCGTGGTCGGCCTGCTCGACGCAGTAGACCAGCGGCCCGCGGGCCAACGCGACACGGTGGTGCGTGGCCGCCACGCGCGGGTGCGCCACCAGCGCGCGGACCTCGGTGCCGAAACCGAGCTCGACGCTGTCGCCGGCGGTCCAGGTGCGCCGCAGCGCGACCTGCCGCGACCCGGCCTCCACCGCGGCGTCCACGCCGTTGACCCGGACCGTCACGTCGCCGCCGGCCCAGCCGGGCACCGGGAGGAACAGCGTGAACTCGGTGGGCGCGGGCGGCGACACGGTCACCCCGACCGTGCCGCGCCAGGGCAGCCCGGTGGCGACGTCCACCCGCACCGGCGTCCCGTCGGCCAGCCGCAGGTCGGCCTGGTTGCCGATGTAGAGCTGCACCCACAGCCCCTCGTCGCTGGTGGTGTAGAGGTAGCCGGGCAGGGAGGCGAGCAGCCGGGCGATGTTCGGCGGGCAGCAGGCGCAGCTGAACCACGGCTCGCGGCGGTGGCGGCCCGCGTCGGCGAGCGGGTTCTGGTAGAAGAACTCGGTGCCCGACTGCGAGAGGCCGGGCAGCACGCCGTTGTGCAGCGCGGTCTCCACCGCGTCGCGGTACTCGGGCTCGCCGGTGAGCAGCAGCAGGCGCCAGGCCAGGAAGATGTGCGCGATCGCGGCGCAGGTCTCGTTGTAGGCGCGGTCCGGCAGCTCGTACGCGTCGCCGAACGCCTCACCGTCCCACCGCGCGCCGACCCCGCCGGTGACCGCGGTCTTCCCGCCGGACAGGTCGGCCCAGAGTCGCTGCAGGGCGCCGCGGAGCTCCGCGTCGCCGGTCTCCAGCACGACGTCGGCCATCCCGGCATACAGGTAGAGCGCCCGGACGGCGTGCCCGGTCACCCGCGACTGGGTCCGGACCGGCTCGTGGTCGATCAGATACTCGCTGCCGTCCAGCACGCCCGCCCCGCGCGAGTCGAGCTGCCAGGTCGCCAGCGTCAGCCACCGCTCGTCGCCCGTGGTGCGGTAGAGCTCCACCAGCGCCATCTCCAGCCCTGGGTGGCCGCACGTGCCGGGCACCTCACCGGGCGCGAACCGCGAAGCGATGTGGGTGCACGCCCGCAGCGCCACGTCGAGCAGCGTGGTCTCGCCGGTGGCCCGCACGTGCGCCACGGCCGCGGCCACCAGATGCCCGATGCAGTACATCTCGTGCCGCACCACCAGGTCGGTCCAGCGCTCGCCGACGCGGTCGACCGAGAAGTAGGTGTTGAGGTAGCCGTCGGCGTCCTGGGCGCCGGACACCAGCTTGATGACCGCGTCGAGCCGGTCGCCGAGCTCCGCGGACGGGTCGGTGGCCAGGCTCCAGGACGCGGCCTCGATCCACTTGTACACGTCGGAGTCCGAGTAGTACCGGCCGCTGAAGTCACCGCCGACGCTGCCGGCCGCCCGCGCGAAGTTGCGCAGCGCCCCGGTCGTCTCGCACTGCTCGTGCTGGGCGGGGATCGTCACCTCGCGGTTGCGGCGCAGCCGGGGCGCCCAGAAGTCGTCCGTGACCCGCACGTCCTGCGGCGCGACCGGCCGCAGCCGCGCGTGCCGGCTGGCGGAGGTGTCGACGACGGGCCCATGGCGGTTTTCAGACATGCGGAGCTCCAAGCGCGGTGAGGTGCCGCCGGGCCCGTACGGGCCGGCGTGATGTGTGCAAGAAGGGGGTCTAGGCGTCGGGGACGAGCGGGCTGTCGTCCAGCCACTCGGTGCTGTCGGTGATCGGGGCCGGGCAGGACGCGCGGATCGCCAGCGAGCACGGCAGCCGGCGGATGCCCGGCTCCGGGTTGCCGTCGATCGCGCGCAGCAGGCTCTCGGCGGCCAGCCGGCCCAGCCGGTAGAGGTTCATGTCGACCGAGCACAGGCCCGGCCGGGTGGCGTTGGCGATCAGGGTCCAGTTGTCGAAGCCGACCAGGGCCACGTCGTCGGGGATGCCCACGCCGAGCCCGCCGAGCGCGTCCGCGACGCCCCGCCCGATCTGGTCGCTGCCGCAGAAGATGCCGTCGACCTTCCCGTCGGCCATCAGCTTCTGGGCGGCGTCGAAGCCGGTCCGCTCGGCGAACGGGCCGTACGTGATCAGCTCGTCGGGCAGCTCCAGCCCGGCCTCGGCCAGGGCCCGCCGGGCGCCGGCGACCCGTTCCCGGACCGCGAGCACGGAGATGGGCCCGGTGACGTGCGCGATCCGCCGGCAGCCCTGGCGCAGCAGCTGCCGGGCCGCCAGCCAGCCGCCGTGCTCGTCGTCGACGGTGATGCTGCTGTCGTCGGGGTTGCTGGAGGTCGTGTACGCGTACAGCACCGGGAACGGCAGGCTGCGCGGCAGCGGTGGGGCCGGGTCGGTGGCGCGGCCCGTGACGATCAGCCCGTCCACCCGGCGGGCCGCGAGCACGTCGAGGTAGTGCCGTTCGCGGACCGCGTCGCGGCGGGCGTCGCAGAGCAGCAGGCTCGCGGTGTCGACCGACAGCGAGTCCTCGACGCCACCGAGCAGCGGCGGCGTGAACCGCCCGTACCCGTCGCGGGTCAGCAGACCCACCGTGTACGTGCGGCCGGTGGTCAGCGAGCTCGCGTTGCGGTTGGGCCGGAAGTCGAGCTCCCGGGCCGTGTCCAGGATGCGCTGGCGGGTCTCCGGGCGCATCCGTCCCTTGCCGTTGAGCCCCTTGGAGGCGGTGGCCACCGAAACGCCGGCGGCGCGGGCGATGTCGCGGATCGTTGGCGCCACAACCACCCCTTCAGGCCAGTGCGAGAAACCGATTGCGCACGCTCGGCGCCGGTTGGCTATCGAACGTAGAGGCGCCGAGCAGGGAAAGCTAGAGGGTCACGTTGGTTCAAATTGAGAAACTGGTTTCCCACAGCTCAACCATTGACGGGGTTTCCCTGCGGTGGTTACGTTCCCTGCCAAGTTTCCGACGGAACGCTTCTGGCGACAGGCGAGGAGTCGGCCCTCGTCGCGCCCCCCATTCCCCCCGGCAGGAGCGAGATGAACGACAACGACGTGCGTAGCTCGGTGAACCGCCGAGCGCTGTTGCGCTGGGGACTCGGCGCCACCGCCGTGGCCGCCACCGGCCCGTTTCTGGCCGCCTGCGGCTCCGGTGACGACGAGGCCACGGCCGACGGCGAGGTCACGCTGAAGGTGGTGGGCTTCCAGGTACCGCCCGAGGAGAAGGGCTCCGAGCTCGACAAGGCGTACCAGAAGTTCCTCGCCGATTTTCAGACCGCGAACCCCAAGATCAAGATCGATCCGATCCAGGCGCCGCCGAACTTCGACACGCAGATCATCGTCGACCTGGCCTCCGGCAGCGCCCCCGACCTGTGGTCCCAGGACGCGTCCAGCCTGGCACCGCTGATCTCCCGCAAGCTGCTGCTCGACATGCGCAAGGTCACCGAGGCCCTGCCCGCGCTGACCACCGACCGGTTCTTCCCGCAGGTGCTCGAGATCCACAAGGGCGAGGACGGTGGCATCTACGGCCTGCCCAACGACTTCACCCCGATGGTCGTCTACTACAACCCCACGCTGTTCACGAAGGCCGGCATCACGCCGCCGCAGCGCGGGTGGACGTGGGACGACCAGCTCGCCGCCGCGCAGAAGCTCACGCTCGACAAGAACGGCCGCAACCGGCTCGACCCGGCCTTCGACGAGGCCAACGTCGTGCAGTGGGGCTACCGGCTCAGCCAGTACGCGTACCAGTGGGTCTACCGCATCTGGCAGAACGGTGGCGACGTCGTCTCGCCGGACCACAAGACCGCGACCGGCTTCCTGGACGCACCGGCGGCGGTCGAGGCCATTCAGTGGTACGCGGACCTGGTGCTCAAGCACAAGGTGGCGCCGTCACCGTCCACTCTGGAGAAGATGACCAACGCGTCGGACGCCAACGCGCTCTTCCTCGACGGCAAGTTCGCGATGTACGACAGCGGCCACTGGGCCCTGGTCGGGCTGACCGGCGCCAAGGGCTACTCGGCCGACAAGGTCGGCGTGGTGCCGCAGCCCAAGCGGGCGACCGAGGCCACCGCCCTCTACGAGTCGAGCTTCGTGCTCCGGCACGACCTGCCGAAGGCGAAGTACAAGGCCGCCGCGCAGTTCATCGAGGCGGCCACGAACCGCGGCTACCAGGACACCAAGGCGATCACCGGCATCGCGATCTCGGCCAACTCGCAGGCGGCCAGCGGGTCGCTGACGAGCGCCGACGCCAAGTTCGCCGCGCTCGACAAGGTCTTCGTCGACGCGACGACCGCCGGTCGACCGCCGTACGGCTCGAAGATCGGCGTCTACCCGACGATCGAGAAGGCGCTGGACGGGATGATGGAGAAGATCCTCCGCGGTGCGCCCGTCGCCGGCACGATCGGCGAGACCATCACCGCGATCAACCGGGAACTGGCCAAGTGACCAGCGCCGTCGAGGCACGCGCCGGGTCGGACGCCCCCACGGGGCAGCGTCCGGCCCGGCGCCGCCGGCGCCGGCGCAACGAACGGGTCGGCTACCTGTTCATCCTGCCGGCCACCGCCCACCTCGTGCTGTTCGCGCTGGTGCCGATCCTGTTCAGCCTCTACCTGTCCTTCCACGAGTGGACGTCGCCGAGCTTCCTCGAGGCGCCCTTCGTGGGGCTCGACAACTACGTCTCGCTGTTCAGCGACGACCCGTTCTGGCACGCGATGTACAACACCGCGTACTACACGGTGCTGTCCGTGCCGATCGGGATGGCCGTCAGCCTGGCTCTCGCGGTCGTGGTCAACCAGAAGCTGCGCGGCGTCAACGTGTTCCGTGCCGTGTTCTTCATGCCGGTGATCACCTCGTGGGTCGCCGTCTCCGTCATCTGGATCACGCTGCTGTCCCCGGACGCCGGCCTGGTGAACTACCTGTTCCGGCTGCTGCACCTGCCCCAGCAGAACTGGCTCGACGACCCGCACACCGCCATGTTCGCGATCGTCCTGATCAACACGTGGAAGACGGCCGGGTTCAGCATGGTGATCTGGCTGGCCGGCCTGCAGGCCGTGCCGCGCGAGCTGCTGGAGGCCGCCTCGATCGACGGCGCCGGCAAGTGGCGGCAGTTCTGGAACGTGACGCTGCCGCTGCTGGCACCCACGACGATCTTCCTGGTCATCACCGGCGTGATCGGCGGCTTCCAGGTCTTCACCCCGATGTACGTGATCACCGAAGGCGGCCCGCTCGGCGCCACCGACGTCGCGGTCTACCACATCTACCAGCGGGCCTTCGAGGAGTTCTCGATGGGCTACGCGTCCGCGCAGGCCTGGGTGCTGTTCGCGGTGATCTTCGTAGTGACCCTGCTGCAGCTGTGGTTCATCCGCCGGCGCGGCGAGTCGAACCTGATCTGACGACGGAGAGCCCGATGTCCCGACGCAAGACCCTGCTCGGCGTGCTGCGCGCCCTGCCGACCTACGTGATCCTGTCGCTCGTCGGCGCCTTCATGCTGGTGCCGTTCCTGTGGATGGTCACGACGTCGCTCAAGCCGTCCGGCACGACGTTCTCGTACCCGCCCGACCTGATCCCGGACACGTTCGACTTCGGCAACTACGTCAACCTGTTCACCCTCGCGCCGTTCGGCACGTACGTCCTCAACAGCGTCGTGGTCACCACGGTGACGGTGGTCGGGCAGGTGGCGTTCTGCGCGAGTGCGGCGTACGGCTTCGCCCGCCTGAGCTTCGCCGGCTCGAAGTCCATCTTCGTGCTGTTCCTGGCCACGATGATGATCCCGTTCCAGGTCACGATGATCCCGCTGTTCCTCATCGTGTTCAAGCTGGGCTGGGTCAACACGTACCAGGGGCTGATCGTGCCCGGTATCTCCAGCGCGTTCGCCATCTTCCTGCTGCGGCAGGCGTTCCTGACGATCCCGCGCGACTACCAGGACGCGGCCCGGATCGACGGTGCCGGCGAGTTCACGGTCTTCTTCCGGATCTTCCTCCCGCTGGTGAAGCCGGCCCTGGCCACGGTCGCGGTGTTCGCCTTCATGGGCACCTGGAACGACCTGCTCTGGCCGCTGCTGATCGGCCGCGACGAGGACATGCGGACCGTCGAGCTCGGCCTGGCCTACTTCAACGTCACCTCCTCGGCGTACGAGCAGCCGAACTGGCCGTTGATGATGGCCGCCTCGGTCGTGTCCCTGCTGCCGGTCGTGCTGGTCTACCTGTGCGCGCAGCGCTATTTCGTCGCCGGCATCTCGCTGTCCGGTGTGAAGGGCTGATCCTTGTTCCCGATCGACGACTACACCCCGCACGGCTACCTCGACATCCCGACGCACACCCGCAAGCTGTCGCCGCAGGGCGTCGTGCGCTCGCACGACATCGGCTTCCAATGGCATTTCCCGGCGTACGCGCGTGCTTACGGTGGTCGCCGGGAGGTCTACCGGGCCGGCGTGCGGATCGCGGCCGACGGCGTGACCACTCCCGATTTCGCGCCCTACCACTCCAAGGACCTGGTGGAGCTGCGGGCCGGCGCGCTCGCCGTCGAGTTCCACCTGGCCGGGCCGGACGTGCTGGTCGCGCGGGTGCGCGGCCGGGTCGCGGAGCGGCTGACGATCCGGGCCGACTACGTCCGGCAGATCGGGGCCGACCTCGGCTGGGGCGAGTCGGGGCTGGTCGGCCGGCAGGACGGTGACACCGTGCTGCTCCAGGGCTTCGAGGACGGTGAGGCGTTCGCGCTGTGGGTCTCGGACCCCGGTGGGACGGTCACCATCGCCGCCGAACCCTCGGCCTCCGGGCCCGGCCCGGTCACCGTGTTGGGCTCGCGGGGCGAGCGCGTCGGCCTCGCCGCGGTGGTGGAGCTGTCGGGCGCGCGCGACCACGACCTGACCGTGCTGCTGGCCCGTGGGCACACCGCCGCCGCTGCCCGTTCGCGGTTGGCCGAAGCCCGTTCACGCCACCGCGCGGTGCGCGCCGCACTGGTCGAAGAGGACCAGCGGTTCTGGGCGACCGCGCCGGTGCTCTTCGGCGACTGGCCGGACCACTGGCGGCGCGGGCTGGTCTACGACCTCGAGACGCTGCGGATGATGGTCAAGCCGCCGGCCGGCATCTACTCCCTGCCGTGGGACGCCATGCAGGTGCAGGCGCCCCGGGTCGTGCTCGGCGAGGCGGCGATCGACGCGTTGCTACTCGGCTACGCCGACCCCGCGCTGGCCCAGCGGCTCCTGCTCGGCACCTTCGCCGACGCACCCGAGCCCAACGTGCCGTGCTCGCGCGAGGACGGCAGCTACAACATGGTCTCCGCCGACGGCAGCGTGTGCGGCACCGGTCCACAGTGGGGCTACCCGTGGCTGGTCCTCGACCACCTGTGGGACGCCAACCCCGACCGGGACTGGCTGGACCGGATCTACCCGCACCTGGCCGCCTACCTTGACTGGTGGCTGGCGCACCGCTCCGACGAGGCCGGCTGGCTGTCGCACGCGTGCAGCTGGGAGTCCGGCCAGGACCTCTCGCCGCGGTTCGGCGACCAGCCGCTCGGCGGCGGGCATCCGACCCGCCACCTGCGCCCGGTCGACCTGCACGCCTCGGTCGCGCACGCCGCCCGGACGATGGCCCGGTTCGCCCGTGTGCTGGGTCGGGACCGCGACGTGGCCGGCTGGGACGCCCTGGCCGCGCGCTACACCGAGGCCACCGCGGCGCTCTTCACCGGCACGCGGTACGCCGACGTGGACGCCGGCATGGAACGGCCGACCGAGGTCGACGACGTGATGCTGCTGGCTCCGCTGGCCCTCGGCCTCGCCGGCGACGAACAGATGTCCGCGCTGCGGGCGGCGATCCGGGCCGTCGACCCGGCCGACCTCGTGTGGCCGATGTTCGTCTGGACCGCGGTCGACGCCGCGCGGGCGACCGGCGAGCACGACACCGCCGCCCGGGTGGCCGCGGACATCGTCGACCGGGCGTACACGTTCTGGGACGCCCGGACGACCGACGACGAGCGAACCCTGCCCGGGATCGCCTGCGAGTACTGGCCGCTGTCGGGTCGCTGCGGCGGCGAGGGCTACGGCTGGGGCGCGTTCGGCGTGCACCTGCTGCTCGGTGTCCTGGTCGGAGCCCGGTTCGTCGGCGACCGCCTGCTGGTCCGCCCGAACCTGCCCGGCTCCCTCCGGGTGCCCGGGACGGCGTACTCGGTGCGGTTGAGCCATCGCGGGCGTCCGGTCACGGTGACGCTGCGCCCGGTGGGCGACGGGTGCGAGGTGGAGGTTGCCGGCCGGACCCTCTCGCTGGCCTGGGCCGAAGAAGGTAGTTGGGAGCTGGGTTCGTGAGCCTCGTAACCGGTTGGGAATGCCGGCTGGTCGGCACCGACGAGTGGCGTGCCGTGCCGGTGCCCGGATCGTGGGAGCAGGCCGGCATCCCGTTGGACCATCCCGGGCCGGTCGAGTACCGGGCCACCATCGTTGCCCCGGCCGGTGAGCGGATCCGGCTGCGGTTCGGTGCCGTCAGCTATGCGTGCGAGGTGCTGGTCGACGGCCGGTCGGCGGGTCGGCACGTGGGCATGTGGGACAGCTTCGACGTCGACATCACGGGGCTCGTGACGCCGGGCCGGCCGGCCGCGCTGCTCGTGCGGGCCGAGAAGCCGGCCAGCCTGACCGGCGGGCCGGACGCGCCTCCGGTGCCGGGCACCTATCCCGCCCGGGAGACCCTCGCCGGCTTCCTGCCGTACGTCTGGGGTCACTCCCACGGCGGCGTCTGGCAGCCGGTCGAGCTGGTGGTCTCCGGCGCGTGCGCGTTGGGCTCCGTCGATGTGGCCGGCACTGCCGAGGGCTCGCTCACGGTCGCGGCCGAGCTGCTCGCGCCGGGCTCGTTCAGCGTCGAGGTGCACGACCCGGACGGCAAGCCGGTGGCGTCGGGGCACCGGGACGGCGGCGGGCCTTTGTCGCTGACGATCCCCGATCCGCGGCCCTGGTCGCCGGACGATCCCGCGCTCTACGCGGTCACGCTGCGCACCTCCGACGACGACTCGCGCACCGTCCACACCGGACTCCGCACGTTCGGAGCCGACGGCTCGCTGCTCCGGCTCAACGGCGACCCCGTCTTCCCCCGCATGATCCTGTCGTGGGGCTGGTATCCGGACCGGCTGCACCCCGATCCCGGGCCGGATCAGGTGCGGGCCGACCTGCTGGAGCTGCGCCGGCTCGGCTTCAACGGGGTCAAGCTGTGCCTGTGGTTCCCGCCCGACTACTACTTCGCGCTCGCCGACGAGCTCGGGATGCTGCTCTGGGTCGAGCTGCCGATGTGGCTGCCACACCCGACGCCGCACTTCCGGTCGCAGCTGTTCGCCGAGGCCGAACGGCTGGTCCGGGCCGCCGCCAACCATCCGTCGGTGGTGCTGCTCACGCTCGGTTGCGAGCTGTCCGCCGCCGTCGGGGCCGACGTGCTCGGGCCGCTCTACGACCTGGTCAAGCGGCTGGCGCCCGGGACGCTGGTGCGCGACAACAGCGGCTCCGGAGAGGCGTACGGCGGGCTGCTCGACGAGTTCGCGGACTTCGACGACCACCACTTCTACTGCGAACCCGCGTACTTCCGGTCGACCCTGGACCATTTCGCGCCGCGCTGGCGTACCCCCAGGCCGTGGTTGTTCGGCGAGTTTTGCGACCTGGACACCTTCCGCGACCTGCGCCGCTTCGACGCCGACCGGCCGTGGTGGACCAGCGCCGACCCGGCGGTCAACCCGCAGGGCGCGCGCTGGCAGTACGACGTGCCCGCCCACGAGGAGACGTTGCGCGGCAACGGCTTCTGGGACCGGGGCGAGGAGCTGGAGCGCGTTTCGGCGAAGCAGGCGGTGCTGCACCGCAAGGTCACGCTGGAGGCGGTCCGGTCCCGCGCCGACACCAGCGGCTACGTGATCACGGGGGAGCGGGACACCCCGATCAGCACCGCCGGTCTGTGGGACGACCTCGGCGAGCTCAAGGTGGCGCCGGCCGAGTTCGCGCAGTTCAACGCCGACCTCGTGGTATCCCTCGACTGGGACCGCCGGCGGGCCTGGGTCGCGGGCGGCGACCGGCCGGCACCGTGGGACACCTGGTGCTACGTGGCCGGAGCGCGCGTCCGCCCGCACCTCGTGCTGGCCCACCACGGACGGCGCGGTGGCGTGGCCGAGGCGCGCTGGCGGGTCGACCTCGTCGACGGGGCGGCGGTCGGGTCCGGGCGGTTGGCGGGTTCTGCGGCGGCTGGCAGTATCACCGGCCTCGGCATCGCCGAGTTCGTGGCGCCGTCCGTCGACCGGCCGCGGCGGGCGGTGTTGCGGGTCGAGGTCGACTGCGCCGGGCAGCACACCGTCAACACCTGGTCGTTCTGGTTCCTGCCCGACAACGGCTGGTCCGGCGCCGGGCCGGTGGCGGTGGTGGACCCGGCCGGCCGCCTCGCCGACCTGTCCGCCGTCGCACCCACGGTGGTCCCGGCGGACACCCCGGACGCGGTGCTGCTGGCCACCGACTGGACCGAGCCGGTGCGCCGGCACGTCCGGGTCGGTGGCAACGCCGTGCTGCTGGTCGACGCCGCGTGCGCGAACCCGCCGCTGCCGGTCGCCGAGATGCCGTTCTGGCGCGAGGCGGTCAAGGTGATCGAGCCGCACGAGGCGTGGGGCGACTTCCCGCACGACGGCTGGACGGACCTCCAGTTCGCCGGGCTGGCGCCGGACCTGGCCCTGTCCGCGGCTTCACTGCCGCTCGGCGCCCGGCCACTGCTGCGGCGCGTCGACACCCGGACCGGCGTGCTGCACGACTACGCCGTCGAGGTGCCGCACGGAGCCGGCCGGCTGGTCGTCACCACGCTGCGCTTCGACGGCTCCCGCGGCGACCAGCCGCTGGGACTGCGCCGCAACACGGGCGCGGCCTACCTGCTCGGGCAGTGGGTGAGCGCGCTGTGACGCTGGGTCCGTCGATGCTGACCGCGGGCCGGAGCCGGTCCGTCAGTCCCGAGAACCCGACCGGCGGCAAGGGCGCGGGCGGCGGTGCGACCACGGGCACAGGTGCCGCCGCGGCCCGCGACCTCGGCCCGGGCTGGAAGATCTCGCCGAGCGTCGAGGTGCCGGCCGGCGCCACGCACGTGCTCGGCGACCTGCCCGGCCCGGGCGTGATCCGCCACCTGTGGTGCACCACGCACCCCCGGCACTGGCGCTCCCTGATCCTGCGGATCCACTGGGACGGCGCCTCGGAGCCGGCCGTGGCCGTGCCGCTCGGTGACTTCTTCTGCTCGGGGTGGGGCGAGTTCGCCCAGGTGAGCTCGGTCCCGGTAGCGGTCAACCCGCACGGCGGCTTCAACGCGTACTGGGAGATGCCCTATCGGACCGGTGCCCGGCTGACGGTCGAGAACCTCGGGACCGAGCCGGCGCTGCTCTTCTACCAGATCGACTACGAGCTCACCGACGTCCCGTCCGACGCTGCCTATCTGCATGCCCAGTGGCGGAGGAGCAACCCGTTGCCGGACCGCACGGTGCACACCATCGTGGACGGGGTGACCGGTCCGGGCCACTACGTCGGCACGTATCTGGCGTGGGGCGTCAACACCTCCGGCTGGTGGGGCGAGGGCGAGGTCAAGTTCTATCTGGACGGTGACGAGGAGCTGCCGACCATCTGCGGCACGGGCACCGAGGACTACTTCGGCGGCGCCTGGAACTTCGACGTGCCTGGGCAGGGTTACACCGCGTACAGCACGCCTTATCTGGGAATGCCACAGGTGCTCCGGCCGGACGGGCTCTACCGCAGCCAGCAGCGGTTCGGGATGTACAGGTGGCACCTCCCGGACCCGATCCGCTTCGCCTCCGACCTGCGGGTCACGGTGCAGGCACTCGGCTGGCGGTCCGGTGGCCGCTACCTTCCCTTGCGGGACGACATCGCCTCGACCGCCTGGTGGTACGCCGCGGGCCGCGACCACGGCCCGGTGCCGCCGTTCGACCCGGACGACCTCGAGGTCAGCTGACCCGCTCGAGGTGCGTGAGCGCGTCCGCGGGCTCGTCCGCCACGTGGACGAGCGTGTCCAGCGGCACCGGAAGGAAGCCCTCCGCGTCCATCCGGCGCAGTTGCCGGGTGAGGCCGTCGTAGAAGCCCGCCGTGTTGAGCAGCACCACCGGCTTGTCGTGCAGGCCGTGCTTGCGCAGCTCGAGGATCTCGGTGACCTCGTCGAGCGTGCCCAGGCCGCCGGCCAGCACCACGACCGCGTCCGAGCGGGACAGCAGGAGCGCCTTGCGCTCGGCCAGGTCCTTGGCGACCACGAGCTCGTCGGCGCCGGTGCGCGCGAAGCCACGCAGGAACTCGACCGAGATGCCGACCAACCGGCCGCCGCTCGCGTGCACGCCGTCGGCGACGACCTTCATCAGGCCGGTGTCGGAGCCGCCCCACACGAGCGTGTGGCCACCCCGGCCGATAAGCTCGCCGAGTTCGCGCGCCGGCCGGGTGTAGCGCTCGTCGAGGTCGGCGGCTGACAGGAAGACGCAGATGTTCACTGTTGGATTCAACTACGGGGCATACTGCGTGCCATGAAAGCCGTGACGTACGACACGTACGGCCCTCCTTCGGTGTTGCGCTTCGAGGACGTCGACCGGCCGGTGCCGCGGGCCGACGAGGTGCTGGTTGCGGTGCACGCGGTCTCGGTCAACGCCTCCGACTGGGAGACGTTGATCGGCCGGCCGCTCTATTCGCGGATCGGCGGCCTGCGCCGGCCCGCGGTCCCGATCCTGGGCTCCGACATCGCGGGCCACGTCGCGGCCGTCGGGCCGGCGGTCACCCGCTTCCAGGTGGGCGACGAGGTCTTCGGCGACAACCTCGAACGCAAGGGCGGTTTCGCCGAGTACGCCATCGCGCGGGAGCGGGTGCTGGCGCCCAAGCCCGCCGGCCTGTCGTTCGAGGAGGCGGCCGCCCTGCCGCAGTCCGCGGTCATCGCCTTCCAGGGCATCCGGGGGCGCGTGCGGCCGGGCCAGCGGGTGCTGGTCAACGGGGCCGGCGGCGGGACGGGCGCGTACGCGATCCAACTCGCCAAACTCGACGGCGCGGAGGTGACCGCGGTCGACAACGCCGCGAAGCTCGACTTCATGCGCGCGGTCGGCGCCGACCACGTCGTCGACTACACCACGACCGACTTCACCCGCGCCGGCTCCCGCTACGACCTGGTGCTCGACCTGGCGGGCCACCACTCGGTGCTGGACCATCGCCGCGCCCTGGCCCCGGGCGGCCGCTACCTCTGGGTCGGCGGCTCGGTCGGCACGCTCTTCCAGGTGCTGCTCGCGGGCCCACTGGTCGGCCGGCAACGGCTGCTGGTCGTCCGCAACAGCCCCAGCGACCTGCTGGAGATGGCGGCCCTCTGCCTGGCCGGCACCGTCGTCACCCACATCGACCGGCGCTTCCCGCTCGCCGAGGTGCCCGCGGCCCTCAGCCATCTCGGTGAGGGCCGCGCGCTCGGCAAGGTCGTCGTCACCGTCACCTGACGGCCGGCTCCTGCCAGCCTCGGATGCACGCCAGCGCCCGCGCGTCGTCGTCGACGCCGGTCACCGCGCGGATGGCGGGCATCGACCGCGCGGGATCGGCGAGCAGCAGCCGCGCGAGCCCGGCCGGAGTCAGGTTGCGTGACGGAGCACCGGCGACGGGGGAGAGCGAGGCGTGGATCCGCCCACCCGCGGGCCACAGCCAGACCGGCCTTCGGCCGTCACCGGCGCGGACGGCCCGGCTCGTGACGCGGGCGTTCCTGACCGGCAGCGGTGCGCTGTCCACCGTCTCCTGCTTCGGCCAGGGCAGCAGGCGGTCGAACATCTCGGCTCCCTCCACGTCCGTCGATGCGCCACGGTAGTGATCGGCGCCGGTCGCGGCATCCTAGGAACGGACAGTTCGGTAGGTCAGGAAGGTGAGGTCCGCACCGATTCGGCGGGCTTCGGCCAGGCGCAGGGAGTACGGGGTCGCACCGAAGACCCGCTCGCCGCCGCCGAGGACGAACGGGAACACCATGAGCCGCACCTCGTCGACGAGATCCTGCTCCAACAGCGTGTGTACGAGCCGGCGGCTGGCGTACACGACGAGGTCTCCGTCCATCGTGTCCTTGAGCTTCGCGACCTCCTCGGGTGCGAGGACGGTCGAGTTGGCCCAGCGTGGCTCGGCGGGGTCGGTCGACACGACGTACTTCGGCATGGTGTTGAGCCGATCCGCCCACGCACCCGGCGCGGTCTGCCCAGCGGGTCGCGAACCAGTCGTGGCTGCGCCGGCCCAACAGCAACGCCGCGGCGGCCATCGCCTCGGCCTGCTCGACCTCGGCCCACGCGGCGCGGTCGGCGTCGGTGATCCGGGTGAACCACCCGCCCCGGTCGAAGCCCTCCTCGCCGGTCGGGTCCTGTCCGACGCCGTCGAGCGTCACGTTCTCACTGACAATGATTTTTCCCATGCCGGTACTGACACCGCGCCGCCCAGGAAGGGGGCGCCCCCTTTCGCCGGCGACCGGTGTCTGTACGGGGAGAAACGCGGAAAGGTGGGAGACATGACGGTGCTGGCCCGGGCCCGGGGCGGCGACGATGCGGCGTTCCGTGAGCTGACGGAGCCGTACCGCCGAGAGCTGCTGGTGCACTGCTATCGGATGTTGGGTTCGATTCAGGACGCCGAGGACGTCCTGCAGGAGACCCTGCTGGCGGCGTGGCAGGGCCTGGCCGACTACGAGGGCCGCGCGGCGCCCCGGACCTGGCTCTACAAGATCGCCACGAACCGGTGCCTGAACGCCCGCCGGTCGGCTGCCCGCCGCCCGGCCAAGGCGTGGGACGTGCCGCAGGTCGACCCGCCCGAGCCCAGCCGCCTGGGCGAGGTCGTCTGGCTGGAGCCGTTCCCGGACGCCATGCTTCCCGAGGCGAGCGTGGAGCAGGCGGAGTCGGTGTCACTGGCCTTCGTCACGGCGTTGCAGACGCTGCCACCCCGCCAGGTCGCGGTCCTCATCCTGCGCGACGTCCTCGGCTTCCACGCGGCGGAGGTGGCGGAGATGTTGGACGCCAGCGTCGAGTCGGTCAAGAGCGCGCTGAAACGGGCCCGAGCCACCCTGCCGGCCGCGCCGTCCCCGGACCCGGCGGCCGAGGAAGCGGTGGTGACCCGCTTCGTCGCCGCCTGGCAGTCGGCCGATGTGTACGGCCTGGTCGCCCTGCTGACCGACGACGTCTTCATGTCGATGCCACCGATCCCGTTCGAGTACGTGGGCCGCGACGCGGTGGCGAGCTTCAGCAGGGCCATCTTCGGCGCGGGCCGCCGCTTCGACCTGGTCCCGACGCGCGCCAACGGCCAGCCGGCCTTCGGCGCCTACCTACGCGGCCCCGAAGGCGTGAGCCACGGCGTGGGGTTGTACGTCCTCACCCTGGCCGGCGACCGGATCAGCGCCCTGACCCGCTTCGAGAACGGCGTCTTACCCCGCTTCGGCCTACCGCGCTCGATCTAGGCCGGGGCGCGGTCGGCGGGGAAGCCGCCGGTGGCGATCGGGCCCCAGGAGTCGATGGTGACGCGGAGCAGGGACTTGCCCTGGCGGCGCATGGCTTCCCGGTATTCCGACCAGTCCGGGTGTTCGCCCGCGATGCAGCGGAAGTATTCGACCAGCGCGTCCTCGGTCTCCGTCGACGGCATGTCGAGGACCTCGGCCGTGCCGTCGACCTGGACGTACGGGTCGTTCCAGTCGTCGGAGTGCACGAGGACGCTGGCGGCCGGGTTGCGGCGCAGGTTGACCGCTTTCGCGCGGTCCGGGTAGGTGGAGATCACGATCCGGCCCGCCTCGTCGACGCCGCCGGAGACCGGAGAGAGTTGCGGGCGGCCGTCGCGGCGGAAGGTGACCAGGGTGAGCCGGTGCCGGGTGCGGACGAACTCGATCAGTTCGGCCCGTCCGACCCGGTCGGCGGTTGCGATCTTAGGCACGTCGAAAGGCTAGCGCTCGCTGTCCAAGAGGTGCAGCTGCTGGTCCATGTAGCGGCCCCCGGAGGCGGCACCGGCGGGGATGGCGGCCTCGATCCGGGCGAGCACCTCGGGGGAGAGGGTCAGCTCGGCCGCGCCCAGCGACTCCTCGAGCCGGTCCCGGCGGCGGGCGCCGACCAGCGGCACGATGTCCTCGCCCTGGGCCGCGACCCAGGCGATGGCGACCTGGCTGGTGGTGGCGCCGAGCTCCGTGGCGACCCGGCCCAGCTCCTCGACGAGGCGGAGGTTGGCGGCCAGGTTCTCGCCGTTGAAGCGGGGCAGAGCGGCCCGGAAGTCCCGGGCGCCGACCTCGCGGTTGACCGACCAGTGGCCGCTGAGCAGACCGCGGGAGAGCACCCCGTACGCCGTCAGCCCGATCCCCAGCTCCCGCAGCGTCGGCAGGATCGCGTCCTCCGGGCCGCGCGACAGCAGGGAGTACTCGATCTGCACGTCGCTGATCGTCGCGACCGCGGCGGCCCGCCGGATGTTCTCCTCGCCCACTTCGGACAGTCCGATGTGGCGGATGTAGCCGGCCTCCTGCATGTCCTTCAGCGCACCCACGGTCTCCTCGATCGGGATGCTCGGGTTGAGCCGCGACGGCCGGTAGATGTCGATGTAGTCGGTGTCCAGCCGGCGCAGCGACTGGGCGAGCCGGTCGCGGACCGCCGACGCCGACACGTCGTACGGGACCGGCTGGAACGTGCCGTCCGGGTTCTTGCGGCTGCCGAACTTCACGCTGATCACGACGTCCTCGCGGCGCCGGCCGCGCAGGGCCCGGGAGACCAGGAGCTCGTTGTGGCCCGAGCCGTAGAAGTCGGCGGTGTCGATCAGGTTCATGCCGGCGTCGAGGGCGGCGTGCACGGTGGCGATGCTCTCGTCCTCGTCCGCCGGGCCGTACATGTCAGACATGCCCATGGCGCCGAGGCCGAGGGCGCCCACGACCGGTCCGGTCGTGCCGAGCTTGCGGGTGCCGATTGTCGTCATGCCCTGAACGTTAGCACCGCTCACACCAGAACGTTATCGGTGCTAACATGTGGCGATGACAACACCACGGCAACGGATCCTCGACGCGACAACCCAGCTGCTGGCCAGCGGCGGTCGCGAGGCCGTGTCGACCCGATCGGTCAGCGCGGCGGCCGGCGTCCAGGCGCAGACGATCTACCGCCAGTTCGGCGACATGGCCGGCCTGATCGACGCGGTGGCCTACGACGCGTGGACCCGCTACCTGACCCTCAAACAGGCCGAGGAACACCGCGCCGACGCGGTCGAGGACCTGGTCGCCGGGTGGAACCTGCACGTCCAGTTCGCCCTGGACAACCCGGCGCTCTATAAGCTGATCCACGGTGACCCGCGCCCCGGCCAGCCCTCGGCGGTCAGCGGCAAGGGCCACGAGCTGCTCAGCGGCATCCTGCGCCGGGTCGCCGCCGCGGGGCGGCTGCGGGTCCCGGTCGAGTCCGCCGCCCCGATGGTGTACGCGGCCAGCGTCGGCGCCGCCCTCGCGCTGATCGCCGCACAGGGCGACGGCACCCTCGCCGCCCACGCCGGCCTCTCCGCGAACCTCCGCGACGCCGTGCTGGCCACCGTGCTGACCGGCCACGCGCCGGAAGGGGCGCACGAGCGCGCGCTGGCCCTCAAGGCCGCCCTGCCGGGCGTCGCCGACCGGTTCAGCCCCGCCGAGCAGGTGCTCCTCGGCGAGTGGCTGGACCGCATCGCCCGCTGACCCGGCCCGGGTCCTACGCTGGGGATCATGGCACCGATCTCCATTCCGACGCGCACGCTCAACGACGGCCGGGAGATGCCCTGGCTCGGCCTCGGCACCTATCCCGCGAAGGGCCGCGCCGGGACCGACGCGTTCCTGCGCGCGATCGAGGCCGGCTACCGGCTGATCGACACGGCCTACAACTACGGCAACGAGGACGCGGTCGGCGCCGCCATCCGGGAGAGCGGGCTGCCCCGCGAGGAGTTCTTCGTCACCAGCAAGCTGGCCGGTCGCCACCAGGGCAAGCCGTACGTCCGGGAGGGCTTCTCCGCGTCGCTGGAGCGGCTCGGCCTCGACTACGTCGACCTCTACCTGATCCACTGGCCGCTGCCGAAGGTCGGTCGCTACGTCGAGTCGTACGTCGAGATGGTGGCGCTCCAGCAGGAGGGCCTGATCCGCTCGGTCGGCGTGTCGAACTTCCTCGACGAGCACATCACGGCCGTGGTCGCGGAGACCGGCGTCGTGCCGGCCGTCGACCAGCTCCAGGTCTCGCCGACGCACGCGCAGGCCGAGGTCGTCAACGGTGTGACCCGGCACGGCACGGTCGTGCAGGCGTGGAGCCCGCTGGAGCGCAACAGCGGCATCCTGGAGCACCCGACCGTCGTCGGCATCGCCGAGCGGCTGGCCGTCCAGCCGTCGCAGGTGGTGCTGCGCTGGCTGGTCGACCGCGACATCACGTCCGTGCCGGCGTCGACGAACCCGGAGCGGCAGCGGCTCAACGCCGACATCTTCGGCTTCGAGCTCGAGCCCGCCGACGTCGCGGCCGTCACGGCCATCGACGTCGGCAAGCCCGTCAAGCAGGACCCGCGTACCTGGGAAGAGTTTTAGGCCCTGTTTCAGGGCTGAGGCCGGGCTGCGGCGGGCCCAGGCGCCGCCTGGCCGCACGGCGCCTTCACCCGGATACAACACCGGTATCCGGGCAAAGCCGCCGCACACCCAGACGACCCCTGAACTCCGCCTCGCCTCGACCCCAGCCCTGAAACAGGGCCTAAGCGAAACGCTGGACGAACGCGAGGGCCGTCTCGGCGACCTCGCGCCACCCGGAGTCGATGGTCAGGGCGTGCCCGCGGCCCTTCATCTCCACGAACTCGGTCACCGCACCGGTGTTGCGCGCCTGCCGCTCGTAGGAGGCGTGCGCCACCGCGTGCGGGACCGTGTGGTCCTTCTCGCCGGACATCACCAGCATCGGCCCCCGCGCCGGGTTCTCGGTGTCGACCGTGACCTCGGTCCACGGGTTGAGGTTGGCGAACGCCGCCTGGAACAACGGCTCGCCCGGCGCCGGCACGGCGTACTCCGCGTACAGCTCGCGAGCCTCGTCCTCGCTCACGGCGTTCGCGAACGCGTAGCGGAACTGCTCGTACGTCAACGGCACCGCGCGGTGGCGGTTGGCCGGGTTGCCGAGCACCGGCGAAGCGGAGCGAAGGGCCGAGAACGGCAGCGGGAGTACGCCCCGGAACGGTGCCGGGTCGATCGCCACCGACGCGGCCGACAGCCCGCGGCCGGCGCTGATCTGGGTGATCAGGCCGCCGAACGAGTGGCCGACGATGGCCGGCTGCTGGTCGAGCTTGCCGATCAGGTCACAGAAGTGGTCGGCCACCTGCCCGACGCTCTTGCCGGCGAGCACCTCCGGGTGGGCGTTGGCCTCGGCGACCGTGTCCGGGTCGTCGGGCCAGCCGGGCGACACCGGCGCGTAGCCCGCCTCGGCGAACAAGGCGGACCACCGGTCCCAACTGCTGGGTAGCAACCACAGGCCGTGTACGAACACGACGGGCCGGCGCCCGCTGGCGTTCGCGTCGGCGATCTGCTGGAGATCAGAGGCTTGGGACATGGTGGTCCTCCTGTGTCGGTCGCGGCGGCCGGAGAGCACGGCCACCGCAACGAGTCTGCGCGCGATGACCGACGGAAAACAGGCCGAATGTCAGGGGCACGGCAGGGTCGTGGTCCACAGCACCGCGCCGTCGAGGTCGCGGAGGTTCACCGTGAGTTCTTTGCTGCGGCGGTCGATCCGCACCTCACCGAAGTGCTGGAAGCCGTCCAGCGGCGAGGTGTTGGCCACCGGCGGCGCGTGCACGAACACGGCCGTCGGGCCGAACGTGCCGTCCAGGGCGTTGGGGCCGAAGGCGCCGGCGTTGGCCGGCCCGGAGACGAACTCCCAGAACGGCGTGAAGTCGCCGACGGCGGCCCGCGCCGGGTCGTAGTGGTGCGCGGCCGTGTAGTGCACGTCCGCGGTGACGAACACGATGCCGGTCACCCCGTGCCGGTGCGCGTCCCGCAGGATGCCGGCGAACTCCGTCTCCCGGCCGAGCGGCGCACCGTCGTCGCCCTGTGCCACGCCCTCCTGCGCGGCCGGGCCGTCCGGCACGACCAGGCCGATCGGCAGGTCGTTGGCGATGACCTTCCAGGTCGCGGTCGAGCGGCGCAGTCCGTCGGTCAGCCAACGCCGTTGCGTCTCGCCGAGCAGGCCGCAGCGCGGGTCCGCGTACACGTTGCCGTCGTTGGGGTCCTTGTAGGTGCGCATGTCCAGGACGAAGACGTCCAACAACGGCCCGTACGACACCTTCTTGTAAACGGGTCCGGGTGCGATCGGCGTCCATTCGTAGAACGCCTGCCGGCTGCGGGCGGCCAGCACGTCGACGCGCTTCTCGGTGTAGCGGGCGTCGTCGAGGATCTCGCCCGGGTACCAGTTGTTGGTGACCTCGTGGTCGTCCCACTGGTTGAGCTGCGGCACCTCGGCGAAGAACCGGCGCACGTTGGCGTCGAGCAGGTTGTAGGCGAACTGGCCCCGGTACTCGGCCAGCGTCTCCGCGACCTTGCTCTTCTCCGGTGTGACCACGTTGCGCCACGCCCGACCGTCGGGCAGCGTGACGGACTCGGCCAGCGGTCCGTCCGCGTATACGGTGTCGCCGCTGCACAGGTAGAAGTCCGGGCGTACGCGCCGCATCGCCTCGAAGATCCGCATGCCGCCGAGGTCGGGGTTGATGCCCCAACCCTGGCCGGCGATGTCACCGGTCCACACGAACGAGAGGTCGTCGCGGGTGCCGGGCACGCTCAGGGAGCCGGTCAGCGGCGCGCTCTCCGCACGGTGCTCACCGACGACCCGCACCCGGTAGTACGCCCTCCGGCCGGCCCGCAGGCCGCGCAGCCGGGTGCGGCCGGTGAAGTCGGTGCCGGGACCGAGCACCGGGCCGAGCACGGTGTGCGCGCGTCGCAGGTCCGGGCGGTCGCTGACCTCGACCAGCATCCGGCCGACGCGGTCCGACCGGGTCCAGACGCTGACGGCACCGTCGTACGCGTCACCGGCCTGCACGCCGTGGGTCAGCACGGGACGGTCGCGGCGGATCCCGGGTGTGCGAGCGGCCGCGGGCGGACCACCGAGGGCGGCCGTCGTGCCGAGCGCCGCGGCGGCACCCAACAGTCCTCGACGGCTCCAGTTCTGTGCTGCCACGGGCGTGCTCCCTCCGATGGGGACTGCGGTGTCGCAGACACACCTACCGGGGCCGGACGACGGGCGGATGGCCGGCCGGTGAAGCCATCGTGGAATAACGCATCCGCAAGTCTGGATTAGATGACTGTTAATTCCGCGTCGGTCGGTGCGTCGCCCGGTTAGCGTGAGCGCGTCCCCCCGGATGCCCACCGGAGGCCTGCCGTGTCCCAGCCCAGCCAGCGTTCCGTGCTGCTTCGCCGGACGCTCCGCGCGGTGCCCATCGCGATCGTCGTGGTCGCCGTGACCGTCCTGTTCTTCGCCCCGTCGGCGGAGGGGCGGGTCCACCCCGCCTCCGTGCCGCCGTCGGAGTGGCCGATGGTGTCGCTCGTGAGCCTGGTCGTGCTCGCGCTGGTCGTGCCGACCGGCGTCGTGGTCCTCCTCGTGCGCCGCCGCTACTAGTCAGCGCCTCCGCAGGGCCTTGTCGAGCAGGGCCGGCGGGGTGTCGAACTTCTCGTGCGGGGCCAGGTCGACGCCCGGTGCGACGACCGTGTCGATCGCGTCGAGCACGTCCGGGGAGAGCACCGTGTCGGCCGCGGCGAGATGGTCGCGTAGGTGCTCCGGCGTACGGGGGCCGATGATCGCGCTCGTCACCGCCGGGTGTGCGGTGACGAAGCCGAGCGCGAGCTGGACCATCGTCAGGCCGGCCTCGGCGGCGATGCCGGCCAGGCGCTCGACCGCGTCGAGCCGGGCCTGGTTGGCGGGGCGGCCCAGGTCGAAGCGGTCCGGCAGCATGGTCGAACGGCTCGTGCTGATGCTCTGCCCCGCGCGGATCGCGCCCGACAGCCAGCCCGAGGCCAGCGGGCTCCAGACCAGCACGCCGAGGCCGTACTCCTGGGTCACGGGGAGCACGTGGCTCTCGACCGCGCGCTGCAGGATCGAGTAGCCGGGCTGTTCGCTGACATAGCGCCCCAGGTGGTGTTCGCGGGCCGCCCATTGCGCCTGCACGATGCGGTACGCGGGGAAGGTCGACGAGCCGAAATAGCGGATCTTTCCGGCGGTACGCAGGTCGGTCAGCGCGGACAGGGTCTCCTCGTCGCTGGTTCGTGGGTCCCAGCGGTGCATCTGGAACAGGTCGACATGGTCGACACCGAGCCGGCGCAGGCTGTCGTCCAGCGCCGTGACCAGCCAGCGGCGGGAACTGCCCTGGTGGTTGCGTTCGTCGCCGATCGGCATCGTGGCCTTCGTGGCCAGCACGAGGTCGTCGCGGCGGCCGGCGATGGCCTTGCCGACCATCTTCTCCGAGACGCCGGCGCCGTACATGTCGGCGGTGTCGATGATGTTGATCCCGGCTTCGAGGGCCGCGTCGACGATGGCGGTGGCCTCGTCCTGGGTGGTGCGGCCGATCGGGCCGAAGTTCATGGCGCCGAGGGCGAGGGTGCTGACCTGGACGCCGGTCCGGCCGAGGGTGCGGTACCGCATGTGGATCTTCCTTCGGGGTGTGGCACGATAGCAAGCGGAACGTTGCTCCGATTAAAGATACGGAGCGCTGTTCCGTTTAGCAAGGGAGGGTGTCGGTGACGGCGGCGAAACGGGCGGACGCCCGGCGCAACCAGGCGACGCTGCTCGACGCCGCCGCGGCGGTCTTCGTCGAGTCGGGCGTCGACGCGCCGGTACGCGAGATCGCGACCAGGGCCGGCGTCGGGATGGGCACCATCTACCGGCACTTCCCGACCCGGGCGGACCTCGTCGTGGCGGTCTACCGGCACCAGGTCGACGCCTGCACCGAAGCCGGCCGTTCGCTGCTGGCCGGGCCGACCGACCCGTACGCGGCGCTCGGGCAGTGGATCGACCTGTTTGTCGATTTTCTGGTCACCAAGCACGGGCTCGCGGACCTCATGCGGTCCGACAACGCCGGTTTCGAGACGTTGCACACCTATTTCCTGGACCGGCTCGTGCCGGTGTGCACGGACCTGCTGGCCGCCGCGGCCGCCGCGGGCGCGATTCGAGCCGACGTGGCGGCCTACGAGCTCCTGCGCGGCGTCGGCAACCTCTGCATCGGCGCCGGTCAGGACCCGGGGTATGACGCACGTCGCCTGGTCGCGCTCCTCATCGCGGGACTGCGTCACAACCCCGTCGCATGATCTTGGGTTTTGTGATGATGTTGCCGGTGTGATCGTGACCCGACGGCGGTTGGTCGGCGGCGCCGTCGCCGCGGCCGTGACCGGAGTGTTCAGCACCGCCGGCGCCGGCTACTACTTCTCCGGTGAGTTGCTCGGCGTCGACCGGACCCGTGACCTGGCGGTGCGGGTGCTCGCCGTCGAGGGCGACGAGGTCACCCTCAGCCGAGACCTGGACACCGCGAAGCCGATCGAGATCGGGTTGATGTGGCCCGAGGGCGCGGCCCGGCTCACGACGTCGGTGCGGGTGGTCGGCGACACCGTGGTGCGCCAGGTAGCCGAGCGCGAGGTGGGTTCGTTGCGGCCCGGCCTGGCGGTCCATGTCGACTACAACGTGTTCAGCACCGACCCCAAGGCCGCGTTCGGGCTCGACTTCGCGACCGTGCCCGTACCCGGTGAGCTCGGCGAACTGCCCGCGTGGCTGGTCCCGCCGCCGGGCGCTTCGCGGGCGGGCACCTGGGCGATCGCCATGCACGGCCGGGGAGCGAGCCGGCACGAGGCGCTGCGGGTGCTGCCGACCGTCGCCGGCGCGGGGCTGACCACGCTGGTGCTCGGCTACCGCAACGACCCGGACGCGCCGGCGAGCCCGGACGGCTACTACCACCTCGGCGACACCGAGTGGCGCGACCTGGCGGCCGGGATCCGCTACGCACGGGAGAACGGCGCGACCGGCGTGGTGCTGTTCGGCTGGTCGATGGGTGGCGGCGCGGCCCTGACCGCCCTTCGCCGGGTGCCTCTCGCGGAGGCGGCGCTGATCCGCGGGGTGGTCCTGGACAGCCCGGTGCTGTCCTGGGACGCGGTGATCGACTTCCAGGCCGCCCTGCGCCACCTGCCAGCCCCGATCACCTGGTCGGCGAAGCGGTTCACGGAGTGGCGGGGAGGGCTCTCGCTGGCCCGCCTCGACCAGGACCCGGGCGACCTGACCGTGCCCGCGCTGCTCTTCGTCGACGAGTCGGACCAACTCGTCCGCACGGACCGGGCACACGCGTACGCGTCGGCCCGCCCAGACCTGGTCACCCTGATCTCGACCCGCGACGGCGGCCACGTCGCATCCTGGAACGTCGACCCGCAGGGGTACGCGGCCGCAGTGACCGCCTTCCTGAACCGGGTCGCCTAGCGCCCGTCGCCTGAATCCAGGCGGCCCTACACGCTGGCTCCGCCGTCTGGTGTGGCCTTCGCGATCGGGTTTGCTGTCTGGCGCGGACCTGGGCGGGCGGCCGGGTCTGCGGTCTGGTGTGGCCTTCGCGATCGGGTTTGCTGTCTGGCGCGGACCTGGGCGGGCGGCCGGGTCTGCGGTCTGGCGTGGCCTCCGCGGCCGGGTCCGCTGTCCGGTGCGGCTCTCCGGGTCGTCCGCGTTGTCCGGACTGCGGCGCTAGGTCGCGGTCAGGGTCCTGAGCTCGTCGAACGACTCCCGCACCAGGTCCGGCAGGCTCCGCTGGCCTGTTTCGCGGATCCAGCGTTCGAAGGCGACCCGGAAGACCGCGATGCCGCTCTGGGCGGCGAGGCTTGCCGCCGGCTCGGGGATGCCGCGGTCGCGTAGGGCCTCGGTGACCGCGGTGGCGAGCGTCGCGAGCTTGACCACCTCGCGCTCCTGGAGCGACGGGTTCGCGTCGATGACGGCCTGCCGTGCCCGCGCCAGCTCGCGGCGCTCTTCCAGCACCGCCCCGGCCGCCGCCAGGGCCGCGCCGACCACGTCGACCGGCGGCGCGCCGTCGGGGGCCTCGGCCACCGCCTTGACCAGGACCTCCCGCAGCAGGCTCGACCCCGCGAACAGCACCTCGCGCTTGTCGCTGTAGTGCCGGAAGAAGGTCCGCTCGGTCAGCCCGGCGCGCGCGGCGATCTCGGCCACGGTGACCTGCTCGTAGCCGCGCTCGCCGTAGAGCGCGAGCGCCGCCTCCTCCAGCCGCCCGCGGGCGTTCGGCTCCCATCGACCCATGCCCCTGATCATAGGTGATAGCAGCCACTGACATCACCGTGCTAGCGTCGATGTCAGTCACTGACATGGAGGTATCCCTCATGCGGGTTTTCGTCACCGGTGCGTCCGGCTGGATCGGCTCCGCCGTGGTTCCCGAGCTCATCGCCGCAGGTCACCAGGTCACCGGGCTGGCCCGATCGGACGGCTCGGCCGCCGCCCTCACCGCCGCCGGCGCGGACGTGCTCCGCGGCGACCTGGACGACCTCGAGGTGCTGGGCGCCGCGGCGGCCGGCTCCGACGCCGTGATCCACCTGGCCTTCAAGCACGACATCGCCTTCACAGGCGACTTCGCGGGTGCGGCCGAGGCCGACCGCCGCGCGGTCGAGACCTTCGGCGCCGCCCTCGCGGGCTCCGACCGGCCGTTCGTGATCGCGTCCGGCCTGCTCGGGCTCACCCCCGGCCGCCTGGCGACCGAGCGCGACAGCCACCAGGCGACCGAGCCGGGCGGCGGCCCCCAGGGCCGGCACGCCACCGCGGACCTGACCGTCGCGCTCGCCGAGCGCGGCGTGCGCTCCACCGTCCTCCGCCTGCCACCGACCGTCCACGGCGACGGCGACAACGGCTTCATGGCGGGCATCGTCGGCATCGCGCGGGCGACGGGCGTCTCGGGCTACCTCGGCGACGGCGCCAACCGCTGGCCCGCCGTCCACCGCCTCGACGCCGCGCGGCTCTTCCGGCTGGCGCTGGAGCACGCACCGGCGGGCTCGGTGCTGCACGCCGTCGCGGACGAGGGCGTGCCGATCCGGGCCGTCGCCGACGTGATCGGCCGGCAGCTCGACCTGCCCGTCGCGCCGGCGACACCGGCACACTTCGGGTGGCTCGGGCAGGTCATCGGGCTGGACAGCCCGGCGTCCAGCTCACTGACCCGCGACCTGCTCGACTGGAGGCCGATGCAACCCGGCCTGCTCGACGACCTGGAGAAGGGTCACTACTTCCAGGCCGGCTGATCCGGTAGGTCCAGCGCCGCGAGCCGGGCCGGGTCGCTGATCGCCCTGATCTCGGTGATCCGCCCGTCGACCACGGTGAAGGCGAGCAGCGTGAGCGGGGTGCCGTCGGCGCGCCAGGCCAGGAACCCGGGCCGGCCGTCGACGAGCACCCCGCGCCCGCGCGCGCCCTGGCCGCCGCCGAACCGCGCGCCGGCCGCGACCTCGGTCGCCCCGATGGTCACGGTCAATCCGTCCGCGGTTTCGGCGGTCAGCCGCACCTCGGGGTCGAGCACCCGGAGCAACGCGGCGAAGTCGCCGCCGCGGGCCGCGGCCAGGAACGCCCGGACCACCTCGCGTTGCGCACGCACGGATCCCCCCGGTCGCCCGGTCCCGGGTGCGGATCCGGGCGGCCGCTCGGTCCCGGGCGCGGATCCGTCCGGCCGCTCGGTCCCGGGTGCGGATCCGGGCGGTCGCTCGGTCCCGGGCGCGGACCCCGTCGTCCGCTCGGTCCCGCGCACTTTCCGGCGGGCGCGGCTCGCCAGCATCTTCGTCGCGTCGGCGGACCGGCCGAGGATCTGGCCGATCTCCTCGAACGGCACCGCGAACAGGTCGTGCAGCACGAACGCCAGCCGCTCGCTCGGCCGCAGCGACTCGAGGACGACCAGCAGCGCCGCCCCGACCGAGTCGGCCACCTCCGCGTCGTCCGCCGGCGACGGGCCGTCGTCGACCGTCACCACGAGCTCGTCGTACGAGGCCGACGGGCGGCGGGACCGCAGCACGTCCAGGCTGATCCGGCCCACGACCGTCGTCAGCCAGCCGCCGAGGTTGCCGATGGTCGCCGGGTCCTGCAGGGAGAGCCGCAGCCACGCCTCCTGGACAACGTCCTCGGCGTCGGCGTGCGAGCCGAGCATGCGATAGGCGACCGCGTGCAGCCGACCCCGCTGGGCTTCGAACGCCTCGTCGATCATCGCTGTTACCTTCCTCGCGCTCGCTCCGTCATGGGTGATGACGGATCCCGGACCGCACAGGTAACCGATGAAGGAGCAAGCCAAGATGTCAGCACGTCTGCAGAACCGGAACAACCCCGACGTCGTCAGCGCGATCCAGCAGCTCGTCAAGGCTATCCAGGCCGGTGGCGCAGACCCGCTCGTGCTCGAGCTGGTCCACCTGCGGGCCAGTCAGATCAACGGCTGCAGCCCCTGCGTGTACGCCGGTGTCGCGTCGGCGAAGCGCCACGGCGAGACCGACGAGCGCCTGCACAACGTGGTCGCGTGGCGCGAGACGGCACTGTTCACCGAGGCGGAGCGGGCGGCGCTCGCGCTGGCCGAGGCCGCGACGCGGCTCCAGGACGGCGCACCGGGCGTGACCGACGAGGTCTGGGAAGCGGCGGCCGCCCACTTCGACGAGGCGCAGCTGTCGGCGATCGTCACGGAGATCGCGCTGACCAACTTCTTCAACCGGATCAACCGGACGCTCCAGGAGCAGGCCGGCAAGACCTGGTGAGGGGGCCTAGGTGGAGCGCCAGACGTCTTCGTCGGGGAGGATGTCGGGCCGGATCGGGCGGGGTTCGGTCTCCTGCAGCTCGACCAGCTCGTCGGGGCGCACCCGGGGCGGCAGCTCGCCGAACCGGGCGTGCCGCAGGAAGGCGGCCTCCTCGTCGGTGAACACCACGCGGTCGTCGTCCTCCATACGCACATGATGCATCCGCCGGGCCACCCGTGGGAGGCCCGGCGGAAGATCAGATGGCGCGCAGCGTGACCACGAGGTCGAACGGCTCGGCATGCAGCCACGCCTCCGGCGAAGGCGGCGGTCCGCAGGCCGCGGTGCCCAGTCCGTGGTGGCCGTGGTCCAGGTGCAGGTGCACGTCGCGACCCGGGACCAGGTCGTCGGTGTGCCGGGCCGCGGTCAGCTCGGCCGTGCTCCACCGGCGGGCGGTCAGCTCGAACGTCGGATGCCCGATGATCTCCAGGCCGGCGCCGGCCGGATCCGTGAACGACGCCCGGCGCACCTTCGTCCGGTTGCCGTTCTCCTGCGGCCGCACGTAAGGGGTGTGCAGACCATCCACCGTGGACTCGTAGCGGCCGACCAGCGCCGCCGCAGAAGAGTCCACATAGGCCTCGCCCGGCCCGCCGCCGAACCATTCCACGGCGCCCAGCCGGCCCGGGATCGCCATCGACACGCCGGCCCGGGGGAGGGGGAAGGACCAGTCGCCGGTCGGCTCGACGTGCAGCGCGAGGGTGACCGCGTCGTCGTCGGCCGTCCACGTGTACGTGGCCAGCAGGGCGCGGTCGCTGCCCGCAGGCGCGACCCGGCTGGTGACGACGATGGCGCCGATGGTGCCCGCGACCTCCAGCACCCGGTGCGTCATCCGGTGCAGGCCGGCGGCCCGCCACCGGGCGGCGACCGGGTCCGGGCCGAACTCGTCGTTGTCGATCGGCGCCCGCCACACGTCCAGGCGCGGGCCACGTAGCGCCAGGTCGCCGAGCGCGACCAGCTCGCCGTCGCGGAACCGGGCCGGGCCGAGCGAGTACCCCTCCCGCCGTCGACCGGTCCGCTTCGGACGCGTGGCGGCCGACCGCAGCTGGACCTGGCCCGCCCCGACGGTGGCGCCGGCCAGCCGGGCGGTCACGGTCAGCCAGACCTCGCCGTTGCCCGCAGGAACAGCGACGTCCGGTGCGGCAATCGGCGCCGACGAACCAGGTTCGAGCGAAGGCGCCGCCTGCGAGCCGGCGGCGACCGTGGTGCCGTCGACCTCGACGGTCCAGTCGAGCGTGACGCCGGTCAGGTCGCGATGGTCGTAGCCGTTGCGGACGGTCAGCGCCTCGCCGTCGGCCACGAGCCGGACCGGCGCGAAGATGGCGCCGAGCTCGGTCAGGCCCGGTGACGGGGTGCGGTCCGGGAAGACCAGGCCGTCGATGACGAAGTTGCCGTCGTGCACCGGCTCACCGAAGTCGCCGCCGTACGCGAAGTGGTTGCCCCGCCGGATGCCGTGGTCGAGCCACTCCCAGATGAATCCGCCCTGGCAGCGCGGGTAGCGCTCGAACAGCTCGCGGTAGGTGCTCAGCAGGCCGGGCCCGTTGCCCATCGCGTGGGCGTACTCGCAGAGCACGAACGGTAGCCCGTCGGGCGCGGCGCCGATCTCGGCCACCTCGTCCGGTGTCGCGTACATCCGGCTGTGCACGTCGGTGTGCGCGTTCGACCGGTCGCCCTCGTAGTGCAGCGGCCGATCCGGGTCGACGGAGCGCGCCACCGCGGCCATCGCGGCCAGGTTGCGGCCCATGCCGGCCTCGTTGCCCAGCGACCACATCACGACGCTCGGGTGGTTCTTGTCGCGCTGCACGGTCCGGCGCATCCGGTCGACCAGCGCGTCCGTCCACCGTGGATCGTCGGTCGGGTTGTCGCGCCAGCCGTTCTGCTCGAAGCCGTGCGTCTCGAAGTCGTTCTCCACTACCACCCAGAAGCCGAGCTCGTCGCAGAGGTCGAGCAGCGCGGCGTCGGGCGGGTAGTGGCTGGTCCGGATCGCGTTGACGTGGTGCGTCTTCATCAGCTCGAGCTCGGCGCGCACCACGTCCGGCGGCACGACCCGGCCGAGGTCGGGGTGGAACTCGTGCCGGTTGACGCCGCGGAAGAAGATCCGCTGCCCGTTCGCGGTCAGCAGTCCGTCGACCACGGCCACCGTGCGGAAGCCGATCCGCAGCGACACCGTCTCGGTGCCGGTCGACACCGTTGCCTCGTACAACGTGGGTGTCTCGGGTGTCCAGGGAGCCACCGCGTCGAGCACGTGCTCGGTGTTGACGGCGACGTTGTGCAGTTCGAGCGACGGCACTGACAGAACGGCGCCGGAAGGCGCGTCGACCCGCAGCGTGCCCCGCCCGTCGGCAAAGGAAGCATGCACGAACACGTCGTCGATCCCGCCCGCCGGCCGGACCTCCAGCGTCACGGCGCGGAAGATGCCGGGCAGCCACCACATGTCCTGGTCTTCCAGGTAGCTGCCGGCCGACCACTGGTGCACCCGCACCGCGATCAGGTTGGCCTCACCGGGCCGCAGGTGCGCGGTCACGTCGAACTCGTGGGTGAGCCGGCTGCCCTGGGTGGAGCCGACCTCGGCGCCGTTGACGAAGACCCGCCCGTGCGAGTCGACACCCTCGAAACGCAGCAGCACCCGCTGCCCGGCCCAGTCGGCCGGCACGTCGACCACGCGGCGGTGGTCGCCGGTCGGGTTCTCGGTCGGCACGTGCGGCGGGTCGACCGGGAACGGATAGGTGATGTTGGTGTACGCCGGCTGCCCGTACCCGTGCATGGGCCAGCTCGACGGCACCGGCAGCGTGTCCCAGCCGTGGTCGTCGTAATCAGTGGCCCAGAAGTCGTCGAGACCGGTAGCAGTGGGGGAGAGCCGGAACCGCCACGCGCCGGACAGGTCGATCGACGGCGCGTCGGTGTGCAGGGCGGCCCGCGGCGCGACCGTGCCGTGCGGCCGACCGAAGTCGCCGAGGTGGGCGGTCATCCGGCGAACCCGTAGTCGGCGAACCCGGAAACCCCCGGCCGGGCGCGGAACAGGGCCCCGCTGGGCGTCGGGTCGTCGGCCGACGGCCGGGACGTGGTGATGTAGAGGTCGGTCAGGTCCGGCCCGCCGAACGCGCAGGCGGTCGGGCGACCCACGGGCATCTCGATGACCGCGTCCAGGGTGCCGTCGGGGCCGTAGCGATGCACCGCGGCGCCGTCCCAGAGCGCCACCCAGACGCCGCCCTCGGCGTCGAGGCACAGGCCGTCGGGCGTGCCTACCTCGGCCGGCACGGTCACGAACGGCCGCCGGTCGAACAGGTCGCCGGCGGCGTCGACGGTGAACAGGTCGATCCGCTGGGTGCCCGAGTCGACGTAGTAGGCGGTGCCACCGTCGCGTGACCAGGCCAGCCCGTTGGAGATGGTCACGCCCTCCAGCACGACCGTCACGCTCAGGTCCGGGTCGAGCCGGTAGAGCTTGCCGGCGCCCGTCGACTCGTCGGTCGCCATCGAGCCGCAGTAGAACCGGCCCTGGGGATCGCAGCCGCCGTCGTTCATCCGGATCGCACCGGCGGGCCACAGCTCGGGCAGGATCTTCGGCACGCCGGCGCCGGCGTCGAGCAGCGCGAAGCCGCGTTCGACGGCGAGCACGAGGCCGCCGTCGCGCCGGGGGCGGATCGCGCAGACCACGGACGAGACGGGGGTACGGGTGACCGCGCCGTCGCCGGGGTCCAGCGAGAGCATGTCGCCGGCGAGCATGTCGACCCAGTGCAGTCGGCCGGTCGCTGCGTCCCACGCCGGACCCTCACCGTGCCCGGCGAGCCGGTCGGTGACCTGTTCAACGTTGATCTTCATATCCGCCTCATCCTGCCACGCTGACGCGCATGCGGCCTAGGCTGGGGATCATGCCCGACATCACCAACCCAGCCATCAGTGACTATGTGCTCGCCCACTCCTCGGCGTCCGACCCGTTGCTGCGCGAGCTCGCCATCGAGACCAACCGAGCCTTCCCCGATGCGGCCGGCATGCAGATCTCGCACGACGAGGGTGAGCTGCTGACCATGCTGGTCCAGCTCGTCGGCGCCACGCGGGCGGTCGAGGTGGGTGTGTTCACCGGCTACTCCTCGCTCTGCATCGCCCGGGGGCTGGCGCCCGGCGGCTCGCTGCTGGCCTGCGACGTGAGCGAGGAGTGGACCTCGATCGCGCGGCGCTACTGGGACCGGGCCGGCGTCGCCGAGCGGATCAACCTGCGGATCGCGCCGGCGATCGAGACGCTCCGGGCGCTGCCGACGTCGGAGGACATCGACTTCGCCTTCGTCGACGCCGACAAGACGGGCTATCCCGCGTACTACGAGGAGCTCGTCACCCGCCTGCGCCCGGGCGGGCTGATCGTGCTCGACAACGTGCTGCGCGGCGGCCGGGTCATCGACCCGACGGCCACCGGCGAGGCCGACCTCGCGATCCGCGAGATCAACGACCGCGTCGTCGCCGACCCGCGGGTCAGCGTCGTCATGCTGCCGGTGCGTGACGGCGTCACCCTCATCCGCAAGAGCTGACCGGGGGTTCCGGAGCGGTCGCCGCCGGCGACTCGAGCAGCGCCCGCAGCCGCTCGGCGTCGGCGGCGGCCAGCCGGAACGACGCCCGGCAGGAAACCCCGGACCACAGCGAGAGCACCACCATGCCGCGGTCGGCGTAGACGCTGACGCGCATGCGGCGCCCGCCGTCGCGTACGTCGTCGAAGGTGTCGCCAACTCCCGGGAGCGGGTAGACCTCACCCATCCATCGAGGATGCCGGATGCTGCCGCGCGAGGGAACCCCGCACCGGTAACCTCGCATACGTGGCATATCTGGGCAAAGTGCCACCAAACATCTTCGGCATGCCGTTCGGGCTCGCGGGGCTTGCGGGGGTTTGGGGGACGGCGCACTTCTACGGCATCTCCCCCGCGGGCGTCACCGACGCGTTGCTGGTCCTCGCCGGCGTGGTGTGGGTGCTGTCCTGCGTTCTGTACTGCTCCCGGCCGCGCGACGTGCGCGCCGATCTGACCGACAACATCCTCTCGCCGTTCATCGCGCTCGCGCTGATCACGCCGATGCTGCTCGCCGCTCTGGGGCTGCGACCCAGGGCGGCCACGGCGGCCCTGGTGGTGGTCCTCGTCTTCCTCTCGCTCACCGTGCTCTACGGCGGTTGGATCACCGGGCAGTGGATCTACGGCCCGGTCGACGCGCCGAAGATCCATCCGGGCTATTTCCTGCCCACCGTCGCCGGTGGATTCGTCGCGTCGGCCGCGGCCACCGCGGTCGGTCAGCGGCGGCTCGGTGAGGTGATGTTCGGGCTCGGGCTGATCTGCTGGCTCGTGGTGGGTTCGATCATCATGAACCGGTTGTTCGTGAACCCGCTGCTGCCGGCCCCGCTGATCCCGACGCTCGCCATCGAGGCCGCTCCGGCGCCGGTCGCGAGCCTGGCCTACTTCGCGCTCAACGGCTCTCGGATCGACGCGATCTCCTCGTTGATCGCCGGGTACGGCGTGCTACTCGTCATCGCGCAGTTCCGCTTCCTCCCGGCTTACCTCCGACTGAAGTTCACTCCCGGTTTCTGGTCCTTCACGTTCGCCTTCGCCGCCGTCGCCAACGTCATGCTGATCTGGATCAACATGGGTCGGCCGACCGGCCACCTCGCGCTGAGCTGGCTGGTGCTGGGCGCGATCACCCTGCTGATCCTCGGCATCGGCCTGCGCACCCTGGTCGCGATCGTCCGCGGCCAGTACTGGCCCAGGCCGACGCCGCCGGCCAAGGTCACTGGAACAGCTTGACCGCGGTGATCACCGTCTCCACCACTCCGTAGCCCAGCAGGATCGCGATCAGGGTCCAGGACACCGCCAGTCGCCCGCTCATGCCGCCTTCTCCTCCACCAGTTGGACCGGGTTCGCCTGGGCCTGCTCGTGGTATCGCTCCGGGACCGGCCTGATCAGCAGGTTCGCCATGAACCCGATCGCCAGGACACCGACCATCGTGAACAGCGCCGGCCGGTACGCCTCGGCGGTCAGCGAGCCCGGCCTGCCCTGCGCGTCGAGGAAGCCGTTGATGATCAGCGGCCCGGCCACGCCCGCCGCCGACCAGGCGGTCAGCAGCCGGCCGTGGATCGCCCCGACCTGATAGGTGCCGAACAGGTCCCGCAGGTACGCCGGGACGGTGGCGAACCCGCCGCCGTAGAACGACAGGATCACGCCGGCGAGCAGCACGAACAGGGCGGTCGCGGTGTGCCCGACGGCCGCGAGCAGCGCGTACAGCACCATGCCGACGCCCAGGTAGACCATGTAGATCGGCTTGCGGCCGATCAGGTCAGAGGTGGACGACCAGACGAACCGGCCGGCCATGTTGAACAGCGAGAGCACGCCCACGAACCCGGCCGCGGCCGAGACGGCGACCGTCGACGTCGTACCCTCCCGGAAGAAGTCCTGGATCATCGGGCTGGCCTGCTCCAGGATGCCGATGCCGGCGGTCACGTTGCAGAACAGCACGATCCAGAGCAGCCAGAAGCTGCGGGTACGGATCGCGTTGGCGGCCGACACGCTCGCCGTGGTGACCAGCGGCTTGGCGGCGACCGTGGCCGGGTCGAAGCCGTCCGGCCGCCAGCCCTCGGCCGGCACCCGCACGTTGAACACCCCGAACATCATGATCAGGAAGTACCCGATGCCCAGCGTGAGGAAGAGCGCGACGAGCGCGCCGCCTTCCGCGACCGAGGAGCTCACGTTGGGGTCGTAGCCGCTGTCGTAGAACGACAGGAGTTGGCGCGAGGCCGGGCCGGCGATCAGGGCGCCGCCGCCGAAACCCATGATGGCCAGTCCGGTGGCCAGGCCCGGCCGGTCGGGGAACCACTTGATCAGGGTGGAGACGGGGGAGATGTAGCCGATGCCGAGGCCGATGCCGCCGATCACCCCGTACCCGAGGTAGACGAGCCACAGCTGTTCGGTGGCGATGCCGAGCGCGCTGACCAGGAAGCCCGTGGCCCAGAACGAGGCTGAGACGAACATGGCCTTGCGCGGCCCGTTGTTCTCCACCCAGGTGCCGGCGACCGCGGCCGACAGGCCGAGCATGACGATCGCGATGCTGAAGATGATGCCGATCGCGGTCTGGCTCGCCCCGAAGTGCGCGACGAACGAATTCTTGTAGACGCTGGTGGCGTACGCCTGGCCGATGCACAGATGCACGGCGAGGGCCGCGGGGGGAATCAGCCACCGGCTGAACCCCGGTGGTGCGACGGTGTGCTCACGATCGAGAGCGGATAACAGGGCCATTGGGGTGCCTCCTGCCGCATGAATCGTTTTCAATCTAAGGCGATCATGGATGGCCCGCATGTCGAGGCGCGCGGTCCGCGCGGTGCGGTGAGCGGTCGTGGTGGCTCGCCGACCGGACCACCGTCCGTTGATTGGCTCTGCCTCTTCGCTCTCTGGCGTGGCCACCATCGAGGGATGGACCGCTTCCCGCCCACGCCGATGTCCGACCTCGTCGACGAGCCGTGCCGGTACGACCTGGCGGAGAGCACGAGCCCGCCGCTGCTGCTGGGCTCGCTGCTGTCTTCCTCGGGTCTCGAAGACCTGCCCCTCGGGTACGGGACGACGCCCGGCTCGGCCGCGCTGCGTACCGTGGTGGCTTCGGACCTCGGCGTCGACGCCTCCGAGGTGCTGCTGACTCCCGGGGGCGTCGCGGGGATGTTCCTGGTCGCCCTGGTCACCTGCGGCGCCGACGCGCATGCGGTGGTGGCGACGCCGTGCTTCCCGCCGGCCGTGTCGGTGTTGACCGCGCTCGGGGCCTCGGTCTCGACGGTGCCGCTGTCCTTTTCTGCTGGCTATCGGCTCGACGTTCCCGCGATGCTGGCGGCCGTCCGCCCGTCGACCCGGCTGGTCTCGGTCGCCTCACCCCAGAACCCGTCCGGCGTACGGATGGCCGCGCGCGACCTGGCTTCGCTGGTGGCCGGGGTCGCGCGGGTGGCCCCGGACGCCGTGGTGCTGGTGGACGAGACGTACCGGGACGGCGCGTACGACGGTGTGCCGGCACCGTCGGCCGCGTCCCTCGGACCGTCGGTGGTGACGTGCTCGTCGCTGTCGAAGGCCTATGGCGCGCCCGGGCTGCGGGTCGGCTGGCTGACCGCGACGTCGCCCGATCTTTACGAGCGGCTGCGCCGAGCCAAGTTCACCAGCTTGATAAGCGGGTCGGCCGTCGACGAGGCGTTGGCGCTGGAGGTGCTGCGCCAGCGTTCGGAGGTGCTGGGGTCACGCCAGACGGCGTTGCGGGCCGCGCTGGCCACGCTCACGTCGTGGGCTGCGGCGGTGCCGTCGGTGGAGCTGTTGCGCCCGGATGCCGGGGCGCTCTGCTGCCTGCGGTTGGGGCCGGAGGTGTCGGTCTCGCGGTTCTACGCGGAGCTGGCGTCGCGGGACGTGCGGGTGGGCCGCGGCTCGTGGTTCTCCGAGTCGGACCGGGTGTTCCGGCTGGGCTTCGGCCACCTGCCGCCGGACCTGTTCGCGGAGGCGCTGGACCGACTCGGCTCGGCGGTGACCGCGGCTCGGGACGAGTAGGTCCCGACCGTTCCTGCGGTGGGGGCGCGTGTCGCACGGTATGCCTTCTGGCCCTGGATCAGGTCCTGGTCGAACGTGCCGGGGGTCAGCGCCGCTCGACTGCCGTGGTGTCGACCGGGCGGGCCGCGGCGGCGGTTGCCACGTCGGTGCGGTAGGTGCGACGGGCCCGCAACAGCAACAGGCCGTTGAGCAGCAGCGGCACGAGCATGATGAGGAACGCGGAGCGCAGGCCGCCGCCGCGCCCGGCCGGGCCGCCGAGCTCGTCGGCGACGAAGCCGAAGGCGATCGGCCCGGCCGCCTCGGCGGCCAGCTGGAGCACGGTCCGCACGCTCTCCGCCCGACCCCACAGCGCAGCCGGCACGATGTCGAGCCGGGCCGCGCCCAGCGGCGGGTTCGCGGCGGCCAGGCAACAGGCGCCGAGCGTGAAGAAGCCGATGGACACCCAGATCTCCGCGGCCAGCAGGCCGGGCAGGAAGAACAGAGCGGCAGCGGAGTACGCCACCGCCGGCACCGTGACCCGCGCCCGCGTGTGGCGGCGACGTAAGGCCCGGTCGGTCAGCCGACCGCCGAACAGGGTGCCGGCCACCGCACCGAGACCGATCGGGATGACCACGAGGCTGACCAGGCCTTGCGACAGGCCGTACCGATCCAGCGCGAAGATCAAGGCGAACGTCCGCAGACCCGCGAAGAAGAAGTAGCCGATCGCGGTAGCGATGATCAACGTCCGCACGGTACGAATGCCGAGCACGTACCGCGCCGCCTGCCAGAATGTCATGGTGTTCGGGTCGTCCCGCAGCACCCTGTCCTGGTCGGGCGGAACACCCTCGCCGAGGACCACCTCCCGGCCCCGATCGGCCGCCTGCTCCGCGTGGCGGTCCCGCGCCTCCCGGCCTTCGTCCGGGGTGTGGTTCTGGTCGCGGTCGAGCCCCCGTATGCGATGGATCCCGGTGGCGGGCGGCAACCGGCTGGCGCCGGTGCGGCTCGGTTCGGGCATCAACCGCCAGAGCGCGGCCGCCAACCCGAGGCTGAGGACGGCCAGACCCAGGAACGGCGCTCGCCAGGACAGCCAGGCCGCCACGTCGCCGCCGACCAGTAGGGCCAGGCCGGCGCCGACCAGCTCACCGGTGAGTACCCAGCCATAGATCTTCGCTCGTTCACCCGGCGCGAAGAGGTCGCCGATCAGGGACGCGACGATCGGACCCGACGCGGCCACCGCGGCACCGAGCGTGATCCGGGACAGCAACAGCCACAGGTAGTCCGGCGCGAGACCGCCGACCACCATCGAGGCGCCCCAGACCGCGATCGTGATCGCGAGCAACCGGACCCGAGCCGTGCGGTCGGCGAGCACGCCGGCTATCGGGGCAGCGATGGCGCCGACCCCGGACGAGACGGTCGCGAAGAAGCCGAGCTGGGCGTGCGAGATGCCGAGGTCGGCCTCCAGCGGCGCGCCGACCGCTCCGATCGTCCCGCTGTCAGCGGAGTTCAGGGCGAGCACCAGTGCCAACAGGACGATCACGCGAGCCCGGACCGGCCCGCCGAGGGCTTCCGACAGTCGGGCGATCAAACGCCTCGGCCCGGCCCCCGCGCGTACCGCCGGCAGCCGGCCGTCCACCCGTGCCGCATACCCGGCGCGTCGCCCGGGATGCGTCGGCGCGGGCCGGAAAACGTCACACCCTCGGGTTAGCGTCACCGGCATGATCGACGTGTCCAGCTACCTCCGTCGGCTCGGCGTGCGGGCAGAGCCCCCCAGCGCCGCCGCGCTCGCCACGCTGCACCGCGCCCATGCCGAGCGCATCGCCTACACCACGTTCGACATCCACCTCGGCCGCACCACCACCGTCGACCCGCTCGAGTCCGCCGTCCGGATCGCCCGACTAGGCCGCGGCGGCTACTGCTACCACCTCAACGGCGGCATGTCCGCGCTGCTCACCGAGCTGGGCTACGACGTGCGCTGGCACCTGGGCGGCGTCCAGGGCCACGCGGCCGCCGGCCCGGTCGGCGCCAACGGCAACCACCTGGTGCTGACGGTGCACGGCCTACCGACGCCCGAGTGCCCGGCCGGCGTCTGGTTCGCCGACGTGGGCCTGGGCGACGGCCTACACGAGCCGGTTCCACTGACGTCGGGCCCGATCGAGCAGGGTCCTTACACGTTCCACCTGGCCCGGTCGACGGTCGAGCCCGACGGCTGGCGCCTGACCCACGCTCCGACAGGCGGATTCGCCGGCATGGACTTCCGCGCCGCTGAGGCGAAGCCCGCCGACTTCGCGGCGATGCACACCCACCTGTCCACGTCACCGGAGTCGGGCTTCGTCCGCACGCTGACCGTCCAACGCCGCCACGTCGCGGGCGCCGACATCCTGCGCGGCCTGACCTTGACGACCGTCACCGCGACGGGCGTCGCCCGCCGCGACGTCACGAACGGAGAGGAGTGGTGGGCGATGTTGGCGGGCCTGTTCGGCCTAGGCCTGGCCGACGTGACCGCCGCCGAACGGACAGCCCTGTGGGACCGGGTCCGCGCCACCCACGAAGCGTGGACCGCGAGCCAGACCCCTACGTCCTAACGCGACCCGGTCCGCGGCGGCTGCGGCGCTAGCGAGCGCCCGGCCCACCCTCTCGTCGGGCTGCGGCGGCCTGGTCTGGTCGGTCTGCGGCGGGCTGAGGCGCTGGCTCAGCCCATCGCGCGGCAAGCCACCTGCACCGCTTGCGCGTCCAGGCACCCGGTCGCGACGTGTGGGCTCAGCCTCGGGCCCGGTCAGGGGAGGCGGTCAAGGCGCTGTTGCGTCTGTTGTCTGACGACGCTGATGCCGCGGGTCACCGTTGTCACCACCAGGACCGTGACGATGGTCCACAAAGGATAGGCGACATACCGCATGTCGAACTGGGTCCCGTGCAGGGATCCGCCGCGCGCGGTGGTCAGGTCGTAGAGGAGGCGCAGGACGACGAAAGCGACAGTAAGGAGGACGAGTGTCCGCCAACGATCGATCCGGATTTGGTGGTCCGGCCGGCGCGGCTGTTCGAGCGGTGGGGCCTCGCCGGCCGGGCGCGCGTCGTGCGTCGCCGCATCGGGGCTGGCCAGGTTGCCGATCGCGATGAGCCAGCCGGCCGCCGCCCACCTCGAGGCCGACGTGCCGTCGAGTCGTCGCGAGGCGCGCGCCGCGTGACAAAGCCAAGCGACAAAGCATGTCGCGGCGACCAGAGCGGTGGCGCCCCATGCCCGATTGCCCACAGTGGATGGTTCCACGCCCGCCGGAAAGAGGTGGTCAAGCAGGAGATAGGCATACAGGGCCGGTCCGAGGGGGTCGAGGTTGCCGTGCGTCACCGACTCGATCCGCTGCTCGTAGTGGCCCATCGCGAGCACCGTGCGCACCACGTCGGCGACGGCGAACGCGATCAGCGCCCACACCGCCAGCCGGCTCGTCGTGGTTGTTTTGGACCGGTCCGCCACCGGGCGACACCTCCTTCGCGGCTTCCGGAGAGTATGGCGGTCGTCCCGCTATGGGTTCTTACTGGCTCTTCGTCGGGATAAAAACGGACCCGAGCTACCAGAAGCGGTGGCGGTGACACGGCCTTCACCGCAGGCTCGAAGTATGGGCTTCGAGGTAGACCTTCCGCTCGACGAAGAGTTCGACGACATCATGCGGGAGCGGCTGATCGAGCCGGTCTTCCAGCCGGTGGTGTCGCTCGTCGACCAGCGGCCGGTCGGCTACGAGGCGTTCGCCCGGGGGCCGGAAGGCCGGCTGCGTACCCCGGCCGCGTTGTTCGCGGCGGCCGCGGAGGCCGGCCGGGCGGCCGAGCTCGACGAGTTGTGCGCGGTCCTGGCGAGCCGGGCGTTCCACGACGCCGGGATGCCGGAGCTCGCACTCTTCATCAACTTCAACCCCGACACGCTCAGCAACGAGACCGAGGATGGAGTGACACCCGCGTACGCGGAGGTGATGGGGGACAGCAACGTGGTCGTCGAGATCACCGAGAAGGCGGTCACCCGCCGCCCCGCGGGCCTGCTCGACGCCGTCGGTGACGCGCGCAAGCGCACCGCGCGGATCGCGCTCGACGACATCGGTGCCGACCCCGCGAGCCTGGCCGCGATGCCGCTGATCAACCCCGACGTGATCAAGCTCGACCGGACGATCATCCAGGACACGACGGCCGACTCGCACGTCATCAACGCCGTCCTCGAAGACGCCATGCTGCGCGGTGCCCAGATCGTGGCCGAGGGGGTGGAGCGGCACGAGCACGTGGACGTCGCCCGCTCGCTCGGCGCGACTCTCGGCCAGGGCTGGCTGTTCGGCCGCCCCGGCCCGCTCCCGAACGCCATCCGGCCGTCGGACCAGCTGCTCGCCCGGGTGGGTCCGCGACCGGCGTCGCACACGACGCCGTACGACGTGCTGGCCCGCACCGAACCGGTCAGCCTGACCTCAGCGGCCCAACTGGCGGCGATGTCGGAGCAGATCGAGAACCAGGCCACCCAGGCGAAGGACGCGGCGATCCTGGTCGTGAACATCGGCGATCTGCGGTACATGGCGGTGGACAGCCTGATCACGTACGCCTACCTGAACAGCCGCGGCGTCGAGGTCTTCCTGGTCGGCCACGGCGTGCCGTTCACACCGGGCGGCCGGGTACGCGGCATCCCGCTGGCCGAAGACGACCCGCTGCGCGACGAGCGCACGACGCTGCTGGTCGGCACCAGCTACGGCAGCGGCGTCTTCGCCCGCCGCAGGCCGGGCACCGACGCGTTCGACGCCGGCACCTGCTACGAGTGGGACCGCGTGGTCGAAGCGACCCTCCCACTCGTCAGCCGCGTCGAGCAGATCTAGCGTGAAACGGGAGAGCTCCGGTGGCCGAAGCCACCGGAGCCCTCCCCGATCCGAGCCTGGGTCAGCAGGCGACCCGGCCCACCCCGTCCCGGTCGCGCGGGCCGCGGTTGTCCCGGCCGTCACGGCCGCCGTCACGGCCGTCGCGACCGTTGCGCTCGCGGTACGAGCAGCTGTCGAGCGTGCGGCCGCGCGGGCCGCTCAGGGTCGCGGTGTCGCCGTCGTTGTTCCAGATGTGGTTGCCGCTCCGCCAGAAGACGGCCCGGTTGGTGTTGCGGCCGTTTCCGGTGTGCAGGCGGAGCGTGCCGCCGTCGCCGCCGATCCAGACGTTCCCGAAGCGGTAGACGTGGTTTGCCCGGTCCGAGAGCTCCCAGCCGTTCAGGTTCACGGCGCGGCGGCCGTGGTTGACCAGCGTGACGAACTCGCCGTTCAGGCTCTGGTTGGTGCGGGTGTCGCGGCCGGGCGCGTCGTACTGGATCGACTGGATCTGCACCGCGGCCGGAGCCGGGCGCTGCGGACGCGGGGCGGCCGAGGCCGACGCGGCACCGACGAGGACGGACCCGAGGGCGATCAGTGAAGCGGAAGCGATTCCGACGATCTTGCGCACAACTTCCTCCGAAATGTCCTTGGTGGAACGGGGATGTTCAGATCATTGCGGACATCTGGCCCCAAAAGCACGCGGAAAACATCCCCTAACGTCCGAATCGTCCATTTCATCCTAATGCGGTCGTCGGATCAGACGATGATCACCTGTCCGGTCGACTCTGGCCCTCGGCCGTTAGGGTGGCGGAGGGCCAGGAAGGGGCAGGAAATGGACTTTCAGACCGCTCTGACGTCGCTGTTCATGCCGGACGGACGCCTCGATCCGTACCCCGCGTACGACGTCCTCCGCGCCCACGCGCCGGCGTTCGACACGCCGGACGGCCGTTGGTTCGTCACCAGCCATGCCCTGACCAGCCGCCTGCTGCGCGACCCCGGCCTGCGTGTCGCGGACGCCGCCGACTACGACGGTTTCTGGCCGACCTGGCGGGACAACCGTGGCGTCGCGTCGATCGTGCTGTCCATGTTGCAGACCAACGCCCCGGACCACACCCGGGTACGCCGTGCGGCCGCCGCCACCTTCACCGCCCGGCGTGTCGCCGCCCTCCGCGACGTGATCGCCGGCCAGGCGGAGGACCTCGTCAAGGCCATGCCGGCCGAGGCCGACTTCATGACCGCGTTCGCGTACCCGCTGCCCATCGGGGTGATCTGCGCCCTGCTCGGCATCCCGGAGAGCGACCGCCCCTGGTTCCGCCAGCGCGCCGCGGACCTGACGGCGGTGCTCGAACCGATCAGCACCGAGGAGGAGATGCGCCTCGCCGACGTGGCCGGGCGCGACCTGGAGGACTACTTCATCGGGTTGATCGCCGAGCGCCAGGGGAACCCGCAGGAGGACCTGACCAGCGCGCTGGTCGCCGCCGCGGCCGACGAGGCCGCCCTGACCGGCGCGGAGCTCCTCGCGAACCTCGTGCTGCTGCTGGTCGCCGGCTTCGAGACGACGACGAACCTGCTCGGCACCGGCATCGCGATCCTGCTGGAGCGTCCCGAACTGGCCGACCGGTTGCGCGCCGACCCGGACCTGGCGCCGGCGTACGTGGAGGAGATGCTGCGCTACGACTCGCCGGTGCAGCTCACCTCCCGCTCGACCACGGAGCCGCTGGACGCCGGCGACGGCCTGACCCTGCCGGCGGGCGCGGAGCTGACCATCCTGCTCGGCGCCGCCAACCGGGACCCGGCCCGCTACCCGGACCCGCACCGCTTCGACCCGGATCGCACCAACATCCAGCCGGTCTCGTTCGGCGGCGGTGCCCACTATTGCCTCGGCGCACCGCTGGCCCGGCTCGAAGCCCAGGTCGCCTTCCCGCTGCTGCTGACCATGCTGCCCCGCCTGTCGCTCGCCACCGGCGCCGAGCGCCGCGACCGCCTGGTCTTACGCGGCTACGCGACGCTGCCGGTCACCACGACCTAAGCCAGGCCTTCGTCCTAGGATGCCTTAGAGGGTGTGACCACACCGGGCAGTGGCACGTAAGTCGCGGGCCCAGAAGATTAGGCACGCGGGGAGCGCGGCGAAGTGGGTGGTCAGCGGGCGACTTCCCGCAGCGAGCGAATCACGCCCCAGCCCGCGGTCATCGGGGGTCGCGGCGCAGCGGGTGGTCCGGTGGCACCTCGACCAGCACGATGCGTACCCCGTCTGGATCTTCGATCGACATCTCGATCAGGCCCCACGGCTCCGTCCGGGGTGGACGGGTGACCGTCACCCCGGCTGCGACCAGGCGGGCATGCTCCGCCCGCACGTCGCGCACCTGGAGCCAGAGCTGGATCGGACCCGGCGGCTCGAACGCCGACCCGCCCGAGACCTCCAGCAACCCCTGACCCAGGAAGAAGACCAGCCCGGGATGGGAAGGTGGCCCGAACTCGCGGTAGACCGCGAGCCCGAGCACCTCCCGATAGAACCGTTGGCTGCGCTCGACGTCGGACGGTCGGAGCAGGATGCGGCTGCTGAGAACCTCCATCCCTCCAACATGCCCTGTCGCGGCGCGTTCAGAGGGTCAGTTGTCGTCCAGCGGGTCGCGCATCGCTCGGCCACCCACCCCGCAGTTCGGGGCCGACCAGAACCGGCTCGGGCGGCCGTCGACGTGGGTGTGGTCGTTGTGGTCCGGGTAGCCCGGGCCGAGGATGCCCGCGAACCCGTGGTTGCGGGCCGCCTGAGCGAGCGTGCACAGCGAGTGTGGCCCGGAGCCGAGGTCGGCGGCGTCGCCGTACAGGTGCCGGCTGCTGCTCGCCCCGCCGACCGCGCTGTTGCACGCCTGGCTGCGGAAGCCGCTGGTCACCCGGATCTGCTGGTCGCCGAGGGCGTGCCGGAGCGCCTGGAGCTTCCACATCGTGACCAGGGCGTTGAACCGGGCGGTCGACGCCGACACGTTGCCGCCCGCCCAGGTGCTGTTGCAGTTGTTGAGCTCCGCGTAGGAGAAGTTGACCGGCGTGCAGTCGTCGTCCTGCAGCGCGTAGAGGCGGTTGAACGTGTTGGGGCCGGCGATGCCGTCGGCGCTGAGGCCGTACGCCTGCTGGAACCGGACCACGGCCGACCGGGTGGCGGGGCCGAAGGCGCCGTCGATGCCGAGGACGCCGCCGGTGCCGGGGTAGCCGGCGACCCGGATCTGGAGCTGGCGCACGTCTTCGCCGGACATCCCCTGGGACAGCTGACGGCCCCAGGTGTAGCAACCGTCGGCCTGCGCGGCACCCGCGGTGGTGACCAGGCCGACCGCTGTCGACGCGACGGCGAGGGAGAGGACTGCGAGAAGCTTGGTGAGTACGCGGCGCATGGAGCGCCTCCCGTCAAGGTCAAGTGGAAAACATTGACGGATGGAAGTATCTCCATGCAACATGATGGCGTCAATAATCGCCAGCGAACAACAATCAAGCGGCAAAAAACTACACCGAGGTCAGCGCAGCCGGGGCAGCTTCTGGCGGGCCACCACCACGTCGTGGAACGGGTCGCCCTCGGTTGCCAGTCGCTTCATGATCGTACGCAGCGTGAACGCGTCCGGCTTGAGCTTCGGGGAAAGCTCGTCCCAGTGGATCGGCGCCGACACCGGCGCACCCGCGGCCGGCCGTGGGCTGTAGGGCGCGACCAACGTGTTGCCAATCGCGTTCTGGGTGTAGTCCAGCCGCGCCAGCCCGTCCCGCTCCGACTTCTGCCACTTCCAGCTGACCAGGTCCGGCGCGGCGGCCCCGACCGTCCGGGACAGCTTCTCCACCCAGGCGCGCGTGGTCGCGTACGACGGGCCCCTGGTGATCGGGATCCAGATCTGGATGCCGCGTTTGCCGGTCAGCTTGGCGCGGGACAGCACGCCGAGATGGTCCAACGCCTCGCGGTGCAGCCGCGCCAGCGTCACCAGGTCCGCCCACTTCGTGTCGGTGCCCGGGTCCAGATCGATCAGCGCGTACGTGGGCTTGTCCGGCTTGTCCACCTGCGACGTCCAGGCGTGCCACTCCAGCGCACCGGAGTTGGCCGCCCACAGCAGCGCCGCCGGTTCGTCGGCGACGAGATAGGTCCGCGAGTCGCCCGGCGCGGCGTCCGGGTTGTCCCAGCGGGCGAGCCACTCGGGCGCGTGCCCGGGAAGCTCCTTCTGCCAGAACCCCTTGGTGCCCGCGCCGTCGGGATAGCGGTGCAGGTTCAGCGGCCGCCGGGTCAGGTAGGGCAGGATCGTCGGCGCGATCTGCGCCGTGTAGCGGAGGAAGTCCCGCTTGGTGATCGGCCTGCCGCGCCCGCGACCCGGGAACAGCACCTTGTCGAGGTTGGTCACCTTCAGGTCGCGGCCGAAGACGTGCCAGGTGCCCTGGGTCTTGAGCTTGTCGAGCGCCTTGAGCTCGTCCGGGTCGGCCGCCGTCGCGGCGTCGGGCTTCAGGGCCAGGCTGGCCGTCGCCGCCGGCAGGTCCGACCGCCACAACCGGTCCGGGTCGGCTTTCACCTCGTCGTTGGTGCGCCCCGACAGCACCGACCGGGGATGCTTCTCCGGATCCCAGTTCGGCGTCGCGTACGCGTCCTTCTTGTGCAGCAGGATCCAGTCGTCGGCGCGGGTGCGTACGAAGACGAACCGGCCCTTCAGTTTCTCGCCGTGCAGGTCGGCATGCAGCTCACCGTCGGCGAGGGCCTGCGCCGGGTCCTGCTCCTGCGGCTCCCACGTGCCGGTGTCCCAGACGATCACGTCGCCGCCGCCGTACTCGCCGGCCGGGATGACGCCCTCGAAGTCGATGTACTCCATGGGATGGTCTTCGACGTGGTACGCGCCGCGGCGCACACCGGCAGCCAGCGTCGGACCCTTCGGCACGGCCCAACTCACGAGCACACCATCGATCTCCAGGCGTACGTCGTAGTGGAGGTTGCGGGCGCGGTGCCGCTGCACGACGAATCGCCGGCCGCCGTCGCTCGTGGTGCGGCGCGTGCCCGACGGCTCCGGCGTCTTGCCGAAGTCGCGCTTGCCCCGGTACGGCGCGAGCTTCTCGCGCGGCGTCACCACGGTCGGGACCGTCGGCGCCGGCGGGGAGCGGCGGTGCGGCCGACGAACCAGGTCATCATGGCCAGTGCGGCGACGACACCCAGGGCGGCGACGCCGGGCCGATCCCACATGATCAGCATCAGCGGCGTCAGGGCGAGCAGCGCGACGATGACCACGATCGGCACCACGAGCCCCACCCATTGCCGGCTGCGCCCCCGCATTCGCCGGGCGAACCGTGGATCTTCGAGCGCCAGGTGCCGCTCGATCTCGGCCAACCGCTGCCGGTCGCTCTGACTGAGCACGGCCATCGCCTCCGTACAACCTGTCGTCATGCCGTACATATCGGCGCATACCCAGCCCGCCGACCTTCATGCCCCTCAGCCGCTTTGCTCTGCACCCACATACGCATCACCGGTAGCCGGCCTACCGGTGATGCGTATGTGGGTGCAGAGCAAAGGCCCGCGAAGCGGGTGGCTGACCAGCGCGGATATCGTCGCCGGGTGCCTTCTCTAGCAACTCCCGCGGTGCCGCCCGGCGCGATGTCCACGACGAAACAACCCGAGATCGACGGCGATGGCGTCCGGTTGCGACCCTGGCGTGCGGACGACCTCGAGGTCGTGCTGGCCGGCTACGCCGACCCCGGCGTCCAGCGTTGGCACTGCCGTTCGATGACCCCGCTGGAAGCGGAGGCCTGGATCGCGTCGTGGCGCGGCCGCTGGAGCGGCGAGAGCGGCGCCGGCTTCGCGATCGAGCGCGCCGGCGCGGTCGTCGGCCAGATCAGCCTGCGCCGGATCGACCTGGCCGAGGGGCTGGCCGAGGTCTCCTACTGGGTGCTGCCCACCGCCCGCGGCGCGGGAGTGGCCGGGCGGGCGTTGACCGCGCTCACCGGTTGGTCGTTCGGCAAGCTCGGGCTACACCGGATCGAGGTGGCCCACTCGACCGCGAACCCGGCCTCGTGCGCGGTCGCCGAACGAGCCGGCTTCGCCCTGGAAGGCACCAAACGCGCCGAGGCGAAGCACGCGGACGGCTGGCACGACATGCACCTACACGCCCGCCTGTCCACGGACTAACAGGCCTCGCCCTGCGGCCCGCGAACCCACGGGCGTTGGCCCTGGGCCGGGGACCTGCGGCGTTGGCCCTGGGGCCGCGGACCTGCGGCGTTGGCGCTGCGGGCCGGGAGCTACGGGCCTTGGATCTGCGGGCCACCGAAAGCCGGCATTGGTCGGCCGTGTCGCGGACCTGCGGGCTACCGATCAGCGGCGTATCGGATCAGGCGGTCCTGTGCCTCGGCGTATGAGGTTGCGGCGGGCGGTGCCTGGCCGTCGCGGACCGCGGTGGCGACGGCGACCGCCGCGTCCAAGGCCGCGCGGTAGGGGAGTGAGCCGGTGCTGACCCGGCGGATGCCCAGGTCGGCCAGGTGCGGCAGGGACAGCTCCGGGATCACCAGCACGTTGACCGGCACCGGCAAATTAACCGCGAGCTCGCGAAGCTCGGCCGGCTTCGTCGCGCCCGGGACGAAGATGCCGTCCGCGCCGGCCGAGACGTAGGCGGCGGCCCGTTCCAGCGTTGCCGAGAGGGTGGCGTCCTGGCCCAGCCAGTATGTGTCGGTGCGGGCGTTGACGTACACGGCCGGGTTGCGGTCCTTGATCTCCGCGATCTTCTCCGCGTGGGCCGCCGGCTCGACCAGCCGGCCGTCCGTGCTGTCCTCCACGTTGACGCCCGCGACGCCCAGGCTTGCCACGTAGTCCGCTACCTCGCCCGGGTCCGCCGAATAGCCGTCCTCGATGTCGACCGAGACGAACGCCGGCAGGGTCGACAGGGCGTGGGCCAGCGCCCGGGACGCGTCGCGGGTCGCGGCTCGGCCGTCTGGAACGCCCAGGGCCGCTGAGACGCCGAAGCTCGTCGTGCCTACCGCGGCGAAGCCCGCCGAAACGAAGGCCAGCGCCGAGGCGACGTCCCACGCGTTGGGAAGCAGCAGCGGGAGCGCGCCGTCGTGGAGGTCTCGGAACGTCATGCCCGGACGTTACCGGGCCGGACTGTCAACAACGGCTCATCCGCTTTTCTCTGAGGCGAGTGCTACGAAGGCCGGGTTGAGTTGGCGGGCGTTGAAGACCACTACTACCGGCCACAGGGACTCCGCGGCCGCCAGGAAGCGTTCCGTCAGGCCGATCTGGTCGCCGCGGTTGAACAGCTCGTACGCGAACCAGAACAGCAGGACGATCATCACGCCGACGGCCAGCAGGGACGCCGTCGGGCGCAGGGACCACGGGGCGAACGGCTCCGTGCGGAAGGCGAACGCCGGCCAGACCATGAGCGCGACGAAGCCCGCGCCGGCGACCAGGCCGTGCATCGCCGACTGGCCGACCACCGGCTGCGGGAAGAACGCGCTGGCCAGGGAGACCACGCCGCCGAAGACCATCACGACGCGGCCGGCCAGCATCGCTGGGCGCAGGCCCAGGCCGGTCACGATGAAGCAGATGCCCATGCCGGTGAAGCCGATGACCATGATCCAGCGGTCGGTGGCGCCGAGTCCGCCGAGGGCGCTGATCGTGTCGCGGGTCGAGCTGTAGCTCGCCGACTGCCGTGCGGTGGCCAGCACGAGTCCACCCAGGAGAAAGATCGGGGCCAGGATCGCCGAGACCAGGGCCCACCCCGGCACCGCACGCACCGCCCGATTTTGGCATGGTTCGTGCCAACTACGCCGGGTTTTTGATCACGCCGCAACCTGGGACGTTTTTCACATCCGGGTCAAGCTGTGAGCCGATAATCAGCTTTGCCGGGCATGGTCCATGCCACCCCCGCCCGCAAGAGGGAGACATGGCAACCGTCCTCTATCGCCTCGGCCGCGCGTCCTTCCAACGGCGCCGGCTCGTCGTCGCCCTCTGGCTCGTGGTCCTGGTCGCGCTCGGCGCCGCCGCCGCCGCGTTCATGAAACCGACCACCAACGACTTCACCATGCCGGGTACGGAGTCACAGCGCGCCATCGACGCCCTGGCCCGCGAGTTCCCCCAGGCCAGCGGCACCACCGGCACGATCGTGATCGCCGCGCCGCAGGGCCGCACGCTGCGCGACGCCGACGCCAGGGCGGCCGTCGAGGCGGTGGTGCGCGAGGCCGGCTCCCTGCCCGGCGCGGTCGCCGCGGTCGACCCGTTTGCGGCCGGCGCCGTCTCGCAGGACGGCCGGCACGCGCTGGTCCAGGTGCAGTTCGCGGCCCAGGACGACGCGATCACCGACGCGCAGCGGGACGCCTACGCGCACTCGGGCGCCGCCGCCGAGCAGGCCGGGCTGCGGGTCGAGCACGGCGGCGAGGTCATGCACAACCAGCCCGAGATGGGCGGCACCGAGGGCATCGGCGTGTTGATCGCGCTAGCCGTCCTCGTGGTCACCCTCGGCTCGCTGGTCGCTGCCGGGATGACCATGCTGACCGCGCTGATCGGGGTCGGCGCGGGCATGGCCGGGCTGTTCGCGCTCAGCGGCGTCGTGGGCCTGACCAGCACCGCCCCGATCCTCGCGCTGATGCTCGGGCTGGCCGTCGGCATCGACTACTCGCTGTTCATCACCTCCCGCTACCGCCAGCACGTCCGCGACGGGGTGCCGCCACCCGAGGCCGCCGGCCGGGCGCTCGGCACCGCCGGCTCGGCCGTGCTGTTCGCCGGTGGCACGGTCGTCATCGCGCTGGCCGGCCTCGCCCTGGTCGGCATCCCGTTCCTGACCGTGATGGGCCTGGCCGCCGCCGGCACCGTCGCCGTCGCCGTGCTGGTCGCGATCACCCTGCTGCCCGCGCTCCTGGGCTTCGCCGGCCGGCGCGTGCTGCCCCGCAAGGCGATCACCCTCGAGCAGTCACACCGCCGCGAACCGGCGGGCTTCCGGTGGGCCAAGCAGGTGATCCGGTTCCGGGTGCCGTTGCTGCTGGCCGGCCTGCTCGGGCTCGGCGCGCTCGCGCTGCCGACCCTGGACATGCGGCTCGCCCTGCCCGACGCCAGCACCGCGCCGGTCGGCAGCCCGACCCGGGCCGCCAACGACCTGATCACGGAGGGCTTCGGGCCGGGCTTCACCGGGCGCCTCGCCCTGGTCGTCAGCACCGACAGCGTGGCCGCCACCACCGCCGCGGTGGCCGAGGTTTCCCACGATCTCGCGGGTACGCCCAACCTGCTGGCCGTGACACCGCCGAACCTCAGCCAGGACGGGAAGACCGCGCTGCTGGGTGTGGTGCCGAAGACCGGGCCGACCGACCCCGCCACCGAGACGCTGGTGCACGACATCAGACAAACCGCCCGCGGGGTGGCGGGCGCCGACATCGCGCTCACCGGCCAGACCGCGGTCGGCATCGACGTGTCGGCGAAGCTGTCCCGCGCCCTGCCCACGTACCTCCTGCTGGTCGTCGGCCTGTCGGTCCTGCTCCTGGGCGTGGTGTTCCGGTCGGTGCTCGTGCCGATCAAGGCGGCGCTGGGCTTCCTGCTCACCGTCGGCGCGACGTTCGGCCTGACCACGCTGGTCTTCCAGCAGGGCCACCTGGCCGGGCTCGTCGGCCTCGACACGCCCGGCCCGCTGGTCAGCTTCCTGCCGATCCTGCTGATCGGCATCCTGTTCGGCCTGGCGATGGACTACGAGGTCTTCCTGGTGTCGCGGATGCGCGAGGACTTCGTGCACGGCGACACGCCGACCCGGGCGACGGTCAACGGCATGGGCCACGGCGCCCGGGTCGTGACGGCGGCCGCCCTGATCATGACCGCGGTGTTCGCCGGCTTCGTCCTGCTCGACGACCCCGTGATCAAGTCGATGGGCTTCGCGCTCGCGGTCGGTGTGGCGGTCGACGCGTTCGTCGTGCGGCTGACCCTCGTACCCGCGGTGATGTCGATGCTCGGCCGGTCGGCGTGGTGGCTGCCGCGCTGGCTCGACCGGATCCTGCCGGACGTCGACCTGGAGGGCGCGAAACTGCGCCGGCACCTCGACGCGGCGGCGAACGACCGCGAGTTGGCCGACGTCACGACCCACTGACCCGCGCGGTCACGCCCCCTGCGCCGCGAAGCCGTCGCGCCACGTCGGGTGGAGCGGGTTCCAGCCGCGGGAGCGGGCCAGGTCGTTGGACGCGCCGCGGGCCCAGTCCAGCTGGCCCGGGGTCGGCCCGGGTGCGGGCACGCCGAGCGCGGCGGACAGGACCGGCAGCCAGTCGCGGCCCGGTGCCGGCTCGTCGTCGACCACGTTGACCGGCCCGGACGGCCAGTCCAGCGCGGCGACGGTGGCCCGGGCGGCGTCGGCCACGTGCAGGAACGAGCTGACAGAGCCGTCCGCCTTGAGGTACGCGAGCATCCGCGCGTTCTGGTCTCCGGCCAGCGCGGCGGCGACCGGGCCGCCGGGCGCGTACCAGGTGCCGGGGCCGTACAGGATGCCGAACCGCAGCGACACGGCCGTGCCAAGCGAGGCGGCGGTGTCCTCCATCGCCTTGATGCCGTCGACCATCGCGCCGCGCGGCTGCTCGGCACCGAAATCCAACGGGGTGGCCTCGTCGGCCGGCTTCTCGCCGGGCTCGTACACCCAGGCGAGCGACTGCACGACGAACCGTCCGACGCCGGCGGCCTTCGCCGCGTCGACGAGGTTGCGCGTGCCGTCCTTACGCAGGCGGTCGGTGGCCGCGCCGTCAGCACCCGACAGGTCGGTGAGCTGGTGGATCACCGCGTCCGGCGCGGCGGCCACGACCGCCGCCCGCAGCGCGTCCCGGTCGAACGCGTCCGCCCGCAGGCCGGTCGCGCCCTGACGCCGGATGGCCTCCACGCCGGCCTGGTTGCGAGAGATCCCGGTGACCTGGTGTCCCGCGTCCAGCAACAGTGGAACGAGCTGCCGGCCGACCGCGCCGGTGGCGCCCGCGACGAAGATTCGCATGATGATCATTCCCCCATGGAGTGAGTGAGAGGTGGTGAAGCAGGACGCCCAGGGCCGCTCCGAGCATCGGCGCTACGAGGTAGATCCACAGGTCGACCGTCTGCCCCGACAGCGCGGCCGGGCCGAACTGGCGGGCCGGGTTGATCGAGCCGCCGCTACGCGGCCCGAGCAGGGCTACGACCAGACCGACATAGAGCCCGATGACATACGGCACGGTGCGGGCCCACGACGGCCGATCGAGCAGGAAGCCGATCAGGGCGATCAGCACCAGCATCCCGAGCACTTCGGCGATGAAGACGGACACCGGTTGCCAGGTCGGCGCGGGCCTGATCGCCGCGTAGTTGACCATCGGCGTGGCGGCGTGGCCGCCCCAGACCAGGCGGCCCAGGAACGTCCCCGCCGCGGAGCCGGCGAGTTGGGCGAGCACGTACGGCAGGACGCCGCGCCCTGGGAAGAGCTTCATCAGCCACAGGGTCAACGTCACGGCCGGGTTCATGTGGCCGCCGCTGCGGCGGCCGAGCGGTGACAGGATCAGCGCCGTCAGGATCACGCCGCTGACCGCACCGACAACGGCGAGTGCGGAGCCCAGGTCGGCGACGAACAGCGGCGAGCCTGGATCGCGTAGCCACCGGATCACCGTCAACGCCAGGAACAGCAGCACCGTGGTGAGCACGAACTCGTCGGCGGCACGCCTCAGCGTCGGGCCTGTCCCGTGCGCTTCCTGGTTCGTCATGCGAACGACGCTAGGCGCGTAGTGGAGCCGGAGTATGGTCCACTTTTGTGAGGGAAACGGGAGCCATTTCGGCGGGCGCCGACCTGTTCCTGGAGCTCAAGGGGCATCGGCTGCGGGCCGGCTTCGTCAAGGCCCTGCGCGACGCCGTGCGCAGCGGCCGGCTGGCACCAGGCACCCGGCTGCCGTCGTCCCGGTCGCTCGCCGCCGATCTCGGCATCGCCCGCAACACGGTGGCCGACTCGTACGCCGAGCTCGTCGCCGAGGGCTGGCTCACCGCGCGGCAGGGCTCCGGGACCCGGGTGGCCGTGCGGGCCGAGCCACGGGCCCGACCCGCCGCGCCGCGCACGCGGCCGACCGCGTCCGGGCCGACGTACAACCTGCTGCTCGGCTCGCCGAACCTCGCCGAGTTCCCCCGCGAGCTGTGGCTCGCCGCCGCCCGCCGCGCCCTGACCGCCGCCCCGAACGAGGCGTTCGCGCTCGGCGACGCGCTCGGCCGCGTCGAGCTGCGCACCGCTCTCGCCGGCTACCTGGCCCGGGCCCGCGGTGTCGACGTCGAGCCCGGCCGGGTGATCATCTGCTCGGGTTTCCACCACGGACTGCAGCTCGTCGCGACGGCACTGCTGGCGCGGGGAGTGGGGACCTTGGCCGTCGAGGCGTACGGCCTGGACATCTACCGCGACCTGCTGGCCGACCTCGGCCTGCGCCTCCTGTCCCTCGCGGTCGACGAGCGCGGTGCCCGCACGGACGACCTGCCTCCGCGTGGTGGGGTCGGCGCCGTCCTGCTGACGCCCGCCCACCAGTTCCCGACGGGCGTCGCCCTGCACCCGGAGCGCCGCGCCGCCGCGATCGACTGGGCGCGGTCCACCGGCGGCCTGATCCTGGAGGACGACTACGACGGCGAGTTCCGCTACGACCGCGAACCGGTCGGCGCCCTGCAGGGACTGGACCCGGAGCGGGTGGTCTACTTCGGCACGGTGAGCAAGTCGCTCGCCCCCGGGCTGCGGCTGGCCTGGATGGTGGTGCCGGCCGACCTCGTGCCGGACATCGTGGCGGCCAAGGGCCACAGCGACTGGGTGTCGAGCGCGCTGGACCAGCTCACGCTCGCGGAGTTCATCGCGTCCAGCGCCTACGACCGGCACGTCCGCACGACCCGGCTGCACTACCGGCGCCGCCGCGACCAGCTCGTCGCGGCCCTGGCGCAGCGGGCCCCGGGTGTCCACGTGTCCGGCCTGGCCGCCGGGCTCCAGGTGGTGGTCGAGCTCCCGCCGGGCACCGAGCGCGCGGTCGTCGACGCGGCGGCCCGGGAGGAGCTCGCGGTCAGCGGGATGGCCGAGTTCCGCTACGAGGCCGCGGACCCGCGGGATGCCCTGGTGGTCAACTACGCGGCGCCGTCGGGGACCGCCTGGACGGGCGCGCTGGACACCCTGTGCTGGGTGCTGGCCACGGTCACCCGTCGTTGAACGCCGCCCGCATCCGCTCGTCGAACCGGCCGTGCGCGGTTCGGCGGGTCAGCGCGAGGCACACCCGCCGGAGCCATTCGTCGAGCTCGCCGGCCGATGACAGGACGCCGTCCGCGCCGGACGCCTTGGCCTGGGCGCGCAGGTCGTCGGTGACCCGGGCGGTGAAGAAGACCGCCGGCCCGCCGTAACCGGTGGCTCGAATCCGCGAGAGGTCGTCGAAACCGACCTCGCGGCCCTTCCGCGTCACGTCCGAGATCAGGGCGTTGAAGCCGACCGCGCCCAGGAACTGGACGGCCTGGTTGGTGGTCATGGCCGGGTAGACCACGGCGCCGCGGGCGGTGAAGGAGCGGACGAGGATCTCGTTGCTCTCCGGCTCGTCGTCGAGCCACAGCAGGCGAATGCCGTCGAGGTCGTCCTTCGCCGGCGCGCGCACCGCCTGCTCCCCGAGCAGCTCGCGGGCCCGCTCGCCGACCCGAGGCAGATCCTCGTCGGCGATCCGGCGCAGTTCGGCGCGGGCCGCGACGATCTGCGCGGGCTGGCCCCCGCCGAGCCACTCACCGAGCGTGTCGAGCGCCGCCGCCCGGATCCCGGGTCGCGGGTGGTCGAGCAGGGCCCGCAGGTCCGGCGGTACGGGCGCGGCGGTGACCCGCATGCCGGCCGGGTTGCGGGCCAGCACGATGGGCGCCTCGGTGCCGAACGACCAGCGCTGCGGCGTCTGCCCGGGCGCGGCGGCGACCACCCGCCGGTGCGCGAAGGCGAACGCCTCGTCGACCGTGATCAGGCCGTCGTCGTCGGTGTCGGCGGCGCCGCTGCGCAGGCCTTCGACCAGGGCGGCGGTGAACACCGAGGGGTGCGGTTCGAGCGGATCGCCCTCGAACGAGTACTCGGTGGCGCGGGAGGCCGTGAGCACGACCGTGCCGCGGGCCTTGAGCTGTGCGACGAGCGCGTCCTCGCCCTTCGCGCCCTGGGCGAACGCGCCGCTGAAGCAGCAGTCGAGGACGACGACCTGCGCCCGGGCACGGCAGTCCTCCATGCGGTCCATCAGCCAGCCGGCCTCGACGGCGGTGGCGGCGAGCTGGGCCTTGACCGTGTCGGCCGACGCGAACCAGAGCCGCCGGCGGGCGTCGAGCAGCCCGTGGCAGGACAGGTAGACCAGCGCCAGGTCGTCGCGGTCGCAGCTCGCGGTGAAGTCGACGACCGCCCGGCGTACGTCGCCGGCGCCGCCGTCGGTCACCTCGGTGACCTCGAAGCCACCGGCCGCCGGATCGGCCAGCACCTCGCGCAGCGCGGCCGCGTCGTGCACGGGCGAGCGGAGCCGCCGAAGAGCCGGGTCGGTGTAGGTCGCGGTGGCGACGACCAGCGCCCGGCGCGGTCCGGCGGGCAGCGGCGGCGCGGCCCAGGTCTGTGCGTTCGTCATGCCTGGTCGTCGGGCGGTGCCACGCGGGCGAGGTAGGCGTCGACCAACGCCGCGCGCTGCTCGCGGGTGACCGGGCCGGCGAACTTCTGGCCGTCGATCTCGACGGTGACGTCGGCGGGCTGCCGGGACAGCCACGACACCAGCACCGCCAGCACCGCCTCGACGGCAGGGGGCGCGACGGAGATCAGCAGCGCGCCGACGGCCAGCGCCTCGCCGGCCTTGCTGCCGTGGGGCGACGGGCCGGTCGGACGGGTCACCGACTCGACGTCGAGCTCGAGCAACTCGTCGCGGAGGCCGTCGGCCAGCCGGGCGAGCAGGTCGTCGTCGACGTCGGCAGCCACGTCGACCCGAATCCGGAGCGCCATCGGGCCAGGCTACCGGCTGGCCGGCAGCCGACGGTATCGATGACGGCGAGTAAGCGGACCAACACCGTCAATTGTGGATCTAAGCGGCGGCCCAAACGTGAGCGCCGTCACCCAACGTGAAATTCGCTTCGATATTCGTACGCGTGTCTGGGAACATCGGGTCGCCTCGATCGGGGCGGGTCGATCCTGGGGGGAGATCGCGTATGACTACGCAGGCCGTGCCGGCGGCTGGGTCCGACAAGCTCGACAGCGGTGTGCTGAAGGTGGCGGGCGTGGTGGTGCTCGGCGCCATCATGTCGATCCTCGACATCACCGTCGTGAGCGTCGCCCTGCCGAAGTTCCAGAGCGAGTTCAACGCCACGTACGCCACCGTCGCCTGGACGATGACGGCCTACACGCTGGCGCTGGCGACGGTCATCCCCATCACCGGCTGGGCCGCGGACCGGTTCGGCACCAAGCGGCTCTACCTGCTCTCGCTGGTGCTGTTCGTCGGCGGTTCCGTGCTGTGCAGCTTCGCCTGGGACATCGGCCCGCTGATCGTGTTCCGCGCGATCCAGGGCCTGGGCGGCGGCATGCTGATGCCGCTCGGCATGACGATCATGACGCGGGCCGCCGGCCCCGACCGGGTCGGCCGCGTGATGGCCGTGCTCGGCGTGCCGATGCTGCTCGGCCCGATCGGCGGCCCGATCCTCGGCGGCTGGCTGATCGAGGCCGCGAGCTGGCACTGGATCTTCCTCATCAACGTGCCGATCGGCATCGTGGCCTTCGTGCTGTCGCTGCGGATCCTGCCCAAGGACCAGCCGCAGCCGTCCGAATCGTTCGACTTCCTCGGCATGCTGCTGCTCTCGCCGGGTCTCGCGCTGTTCCTCTACGGCGTCTCGTCGATCCCGGGTGAGGGCAAGGTCGGCTCGGCCAAGGTGCTGATCCCCGCGCTCGTCGGCCTGGCGCTGCTGGTCGCGTTCGTGCTGCACGCCCTGCGCAAGCAGCACCCGCTGATCGACCTCGGTCTGTTCAAGAACCGCAACCTGACGGTCTCGACGATCACGCTGACGCTCTTCACGGTCGCGTTCATGGGCGCGATGCTGCTGTTCCCGAGCTACTTCCTGCAGGTCCGCGGCCAGTCGACGCTCGACGCCGGCCTGCTGATCGCGCCGCAGGGGCTCGGCGCGATGGTCACCATGCCGATCGCCGGCCGGCTCACCGACAAGATCGGGCCGGGCAAGCTGGTGCTGCCGGGTCTGCTCCTGATCGCGCTCGGCATGGCCGCGTTCACCCAGGTGACCCCGGACTCGTCGTACGTGCTGCTGCTCGGCTCGTTGTTCGTCAGCGGCCTCGGCATGGGCATGACGATGATGCCGATCATGTCGGCCGCGCTCGGGTCGCTGACCCACCAGCAGGTGGCGCGCGGCTCGACGATGATGAACATCATCCAGCAGACCGCCGGCTCGATCGGCACCGCGGTGATGTCCGTGATCCTGACGAACCGGGTGCTCGACAGCCAGGAGGCCACCGCCTACAGCGCGGTCACGCAGGGCCAGGTGCCGGCCAGCCAGGTGCCGCCCGCGGTGCTCGAGCAGGGTCAGGCCTCGCTGGCCGACGCGTTCGGCCACACCTGGACGATCGCGGTCGTGCTGATCGTGCTCTGCCTGGTGCCGGCGCTGTTCCTGCCCCGCAAGCGGATCGAGAAGGCGGACACCCCGGACGACGCGCTCGCGGTCCCGATCGCCGTCCACTGAGCACTCAATCCGGGCGAACAACGCCCGGATTGACTGGACGACCATCTCGGACGAACCGGGCGGACGACACCGTGCGGCTGACGTCCGCCTGGCCAGTCCATGGTCGTGTACGGCAGGATCGGTCGCCGTGACCGGAGGATGGCAACGACGCTGGTGGCTGGTGGGCGGAGCGATCGCCCTCGCCGCCGTCGTGACAGGCGTGTTCGCGCTGCGTGGAGCGGGCAGCGCGTGCGCGGCGGCCGCGGCGACCAGCGGCAAGGCGACGTTCTACACCGACGACGGCGGCAACTGCTCGTACCCGAGCCCGCCGGACGACCGGCTCTTCGTCGCCCTCTCGCCCGCCGAGTACGCCGACGGCGCGAAGTGCGGGGGATACCTCGACGTCAAAGGCCCGAACGGCAGCGTCCGCGTCAAGGTGGTCGACCAGTGCCCGCCGTGCACGTCCGGCCACATCGACCTGAGCCGTGAGGCGTTCGCGCGGATCGGTGACCCCGTCGACGGCATCATCCCGGTCACGTACACGACCGTGACCAGCCCGAAGACCGGCAACCTGACCTTCCGCGTCAAGGAGGGCTCGTCGGCGTACTGGTTCGCGGTCCTGGTCGACAACACCGGCAACGCGCTGCGTACGATCGAGGCCAAGGGCCCGGGCGGCTCCTGGCGGTCCGCGCACCGCGAGCCCTACAACTACTGGCTGATCGACGGCGGGATCGGCTCCGGCCCCTACAGCGTCCGGGTCACCGACGTGCGCGGGCGCACGGCCACCGCGACCGGCGTCAAGCTCGCACCCGGTTCGACCCAGACCTCCCGGGTACGCCTCGGCGGCGGGAACGCTCCGACCGAGTCGAAGACACTCCCCACGAAGAAGCCGACACCCAGTCCGAAGGCGACGCCGACACCGACCGCGCTGCCGTCCACGACGCCGTCGGCGGGAGCACCACCGGAGGCCGTGGCCCTGGGCGCCGACGTGCCGGTCGACGCGGGCCTGGGTAGCCGCTGCGACTGACCCCGCCAAACGTGGCGCGGTTCACTGTGGACGGCTCGTCCTGGGGCGATGCATTTTCACGTCCTTGCGTACGATCGGTCCCGTGGCTGGACCGGAACTCATCGACGCCGATCAGACGCCGACCTCGCCGGTCGCGTCCGACACCCCCGCACCGCAGGAGCCGAAGCGCAAGCGGCGCAAGCTGCGGCTCTTCCTGCTGATCACCGGGCTGGTGCTGGTGGTGCTCGCGGGCGGCGGCGCCCTCGCCGGCGTGCTCTACGTGCGCGGGGTCGAGAAGAGCATCGACAAGGTGGACGCGTTCACCGAGGTGCCGGCGCAGCACCGGCCCGACAAGCTGGTCGCCGAGGCGATGAACATCCTGTTGCTCGGCAGCGACTCGCGCGATCCCGACAACACCGAGGGCTCCCGCAGCGACACCATCATCCTGCTGCACCTGCCGTCCGACCGCGCGACCGCGCAGCTCATCTCGATACCCCGCGACACCTGGGTGCACGTGCCGGAGTCCAAGGACGGCAAGCACGGCAACCGCGACGCGAAGATCAACGCGTCGTTCGCGTGGGGCGGCCTGCCGCTGATGGTGCAGAGCGTCGAGGAGTTCACCAAGGTCCGCATCGACCACGTCGTGCTGATCGACTTCGGCGGCTTCCAGCAGATCGTCGACGCGCTGGGTGGCATCGACGTCGACGTCGACCAGAACTTCACCTCGCACCACCCGCCGTACCGCAAGTTCACCAAGGGCACGATGCACATGGACGGCACGGTCGCGCTCGACTTCGCCCGCCAGCGCAAGCAGTTGGCCGACGGCGACTTCGGCCGGATCCGCCACCAGCAGGCGGTGATCAGGGCCATTCTCGACAAGGCGGCCTCCGGCGGGCTGCTGACGAACCCGGCCGGCCTCAACAGCTTCCTCAAGGCGACCGCCAACGCCGTGGCCGTCGACAAGACACTGTCCATCCTCGACCTCGCACCGCAGTTGCGTCATCTGCGCAGCGACAGCCTGGCATTCCTGACCACCCCGACCAAGGGCACCGGCATGGTCGGCTCGGAAAGCGTGGTGTTCGCCGACACCACGAAGTCGAAGCAGCTCTATGACGCCGTGCGCCGCGACGCCGTTCGGGAGATCCTGGACAAAGCCAAAGCCAGCTGACCGAGGAGCAGCAGCGGGGGGACGGGGATGGCCACACAGTCGCAGGCCGAGAGCGACAGCGACGTCGTGGTGCCGGCACAACGATCGCCGGGCGACGACGCGGTGCCGGGCGGCGGGTGGGCGACGGCGCCGACCACGGTGCTGCCCTACGTCGGCTCGCCCGCCTCGACCCGCACCCGCCGGCTGCGCGCCTGGATGGTGACGGCGCCGTTCGACCTCGCGGCGCTGGTGGCCCCGCTGCTCTGGACGATCCAATACTGGCGGGGCACGCTGACGATGGCCGGCCTGACCATCGTGTTCTTCGCGTTCGGCGGCCTCTACTCGGCCCGCCGCCACGTCAGCTTCCTCGACGAGCTGCCGATCCTGATCGGCCGCATGCTGGCCAGCGGCGCGGTCGTGGCGATCGTCGCGGCGCTGCGGCACGAGTCGGTCTACTACGTGACCGGTTTCGTGCGCGGCCTGGCCCTGGCCGGCTGTCTGGTGCTGGCCGGCCGGGTGGTGTCGCGCTCGCTGATCCTGCTCGCCCGGCACCGCCGCTGGGTCGAGCACAACACGATCATCGTCGGTGCGGGCCCGATCGCGGTCGAGATGGCGCGGCTGCTGCGCCGCGACCACCGCTACGGGCTGCGCTTCGTCGGCCACGTCGACAACGCGCCCCGGCCCGGCGGCCCGCCGCTGCTCGGTGACCTGGAGAGCCTGGAGCAGGCGATCGCCCTCGCGGAGTGCGACGTGCTGATCCTCTCCCACCCGGAATGTCCGGAGTCGACGCTGATGGAGATGCTGCGCCGCCCGGCCGCGTCCGCGTGCGACCTGTGGGCGGTGCCGCACCTGTGGGGCTCCCGGTCACACGTCGGTGGCATGGCCGACCACATCGGAGCTATTCCGGTCATCCACGTGCGGCACACGACGCTCAGCGGCCCGCGCTGGTGGGTCAAACGCGCCTCCGACATCGCGGTGGCGCTCGTCGGGCTCGTGGTGCTCAGCCCCGTGATGCTGCTCTGCGCCGTCGCCGTCTTCGTCGAGGGCGGTCGCGGGGTGCTGTTCCGGCAGGAGCGCCTCGGCCACCGCGGGCTCCCGTTCCAGGTCATCAAGTTCCGCTCGATGCGGCCGGCGAGCGACACCGAGTCGCGCACCGCGTGGACCATCGCCGGCGACCACCGGATCGGCCCGGTCGGCCGGTTCCTGCGGCGCACCTCGCTCGACGAGCTTCCGCAGCTCTGGAACATCCTGCGCGGCGACATGACGGTGGTGGGTCCCCGGCCCGAGCGACCGTACTTCGCGGAGAAGTTCTCGGCCGAGCACCCCGACTACGCCCGCCGTCACCGCGTCCCCGCCGGCCTCACCGGCCTGGCGCAGGTCAGCGGCCTGCGCGGCGACGTGCCGATCTCCGACCGGGCCCGCTACGACAACTACTACATCGAGAACTGGTCACTATGGCTCGACGCCAAGGTGATGGTCCGCACCATCGGCGAGGTGTTCCGCGGCGGCGGGCGCTGATCAGACCGGCGCGAAGATCGGCAACGGCGTCTTCGGCTGGTAGCCGTCGAGGTAGCGGGCCGGCTCGGCGCCCAGCACGGTGGACAGGGCCGCACCGAGCACGTCGCGGAAGTCCATGGTGGCCTTGAGGTCGCCGTCGTCGAGGTCGCGCAGGCCGGGCTGCTCGCCGTAGAGGCCGCCGGCGACGCGGGGACCGGCGACGAACACCGGGCCGGCCGTGCCGTGGTCGGTCCCGTCCGACGAGTTGGCCCGCACCCGGCGGCCGAACTCGCTGTAGACCAGCACCGACACCCGCTGGCCGTTGGCCGTCGTGGCCATCCGGTCGACGAACGAGGTCAGCGCGGTGTCGAGCTCGCGCAGCAGCATCTCGTGCCCGACCCGCTCCTGCGCGTGGGTGTCGAAACCACCGAGGCTGACCGAGTAGACGGAGGTCGGCACGCCGGCCTCGACGCAGCGGGCGACCAGACCGAGCTGGGCGGCCAGCGAGTTCGACCCACCGGTGCCGGTCGCCGGTGGATGGTCGCTGGCGGCCGACGGCGAGCTGGTGGCGGCGGACGCCTCGCGGACCATGGTGTCCATCTTGACCAGATCCGCGTACGAGAGGGCGGCGCGCGCCTGCAACGCCGACTCACCCGGCTGCGGCTGCCCGAGCGCGCCGATCATCGTGGTGGTCAGACTGGACGGCAGCGCCAGCCCGCCGACGCTGATGCACGCGCCGGAGCGGGTCGCGCCGGCCAGCAGCGGCGGCAGCACCGACTCGAAGCTGACCGCGGCCTCCACCGGCGCTGCGGTGCCGTCGAGCCAGCGACCCACCCACCCCGTGCGTACCGGCCGGGCGGGGTTCGCGGTCTGCCAGATGTCCATCGAGCGGAAGTGGCTGCGGTCCGGCCGCGGATAGCCGACCCCGGCGACGATCGCCAGTTGCCGGCTCTGCCACAGGCGGTGCAGCCCGGGCAGCACCGGGTTGAGGGCGAGCGCGGTGTCGAGCCGCAGCACCTTCTCCTGCGGGTAGGCCAGCTCCGGCCGGGCCCGGTAGTAGGCCGGGTCGGCGTACGGGATGACGGTGTTGAGCCCGTCGTTGCCGCCGTAGAGCGTGACGATCACGAGTTTCGCGTGCGTCGGCGCCTGCTCGCGGGTCTCGGGCGTCGACGTCGACAGGAGCTCGCTGATGCCGATGCCGGCGGCGCCGGCGGCCAGCGCGCCCGCGCCGACCACACCGGACGCCCGCAGGAACCGCCGTCGCGTCATCGGGTCCATCAGGTCACCAGGTATTCCGGGCTGACCAGCCCCAGCGTCAACAGGCCGCGGGCGTCGGTGACGTCCTTGAGCGCGGCGTACGTGCGGTCGGTCCACGAGTCGACGCAGAGCAGCGCGGCCAGCGACTCGGGTGTCAGCGAGCCGATCGGGGCGAGGCTGGCCAGGCGGGCGGCGATGCCGAACCGGACCTGGGCGGTGCCGGGCGTCAGCCAGGAGGCGCCGGCCGGCCAGCCACCAACGCTGGGCGGCGCGAACGGCACCTGCCCGAGCCGGTCGAGGCTGTAGAGAATCTTGTGGAGGGTGTCGTCGTCCCAGGTGCCGGGGCGCAGCCCGAGCTGCCGTGCGCCGCCGACCAGCCACTCGACGGGCTGCTTGACCTGGCGGCCGGCGCTCGCCTGGAACGCCTCGTCCAGCAGGAGCGCGGCGAGCATGGCGGACGGGTCGGGGAACCGCGCCGCGACCGCCTCGAGGGTGCGGGCCGGCATCGGGTCGTCGGACGCGCCGTAGCGGTGCCAGAGGCGGGCGGCGATGAACCGCGGGCACTCCTCGCGCCCGAGCAGGAGGTCGACGAGCCCGTCGGCGTCGAAGTTGCCGGTCACGCCGAGGATCGTCTTGCGGCCGGCGTCGTGCGCGGTGTCGGAGAGCCGGGCCCGGACCTCGTCGTACTCGATCTTCCATCCGGTCAGCGCCCGGCCGGCCTCCTTGACGTCGCGCTCGGTGTAGCTGCCGATGCCGAGCAGGAACAGCTCCAGGAGCTCGCGGCCCAGGTTCTCGTTGGCCGCCTTGCGGTCGTTGAGCTGGCCGTCGAGCCAGTAGATCAGGGCCGGGTCGCGGACCATCGCATGCGCCATCGCGCGGAAGTCGGTGCTGTCGCGCAGGGTGCGGTGCTGGCGCAGCATCAGCGTCGGGCGGATCACCTTGCGGATCGAGGTCGCCCAGTGGCCGTGCCAGAACCAGACGAGCTTCTCGCGCGCCTGGTGGTCGGCGGCGGTGAGCCGGTCGAGCCACCATCGGGTCAGCTCCGCCGTCTGGGTTTCCCGGGCCCGGTCGGCGCGGGCGCGCCGCTCGGGCGACGGGTTGGTCAGGCCGCTGAGCGGATCGGGTGGCAGCGACGGGAGCGGCGTCGCGGACGCGCCGATGTCGGGCGCCGCCGGCTGGAGCAGGGCGTGCACGGTGGCCTCGTAGCCCGACCTGGTCGCGGCCGCCAGCTCCGCCGCCGTGGGTCCGAAACCGGCACGCCGCAACAAAAGCGCCACCCCGCCGGACATCACGTCAATGTATGCGATGACGGCGCGGCGGGGAAACCGGGCTTGGACAATGTGGAATACGCGACGGCGAGCTGGGCCCGGACGGCTTCGCGGCCGTGGTGCGCGACCGCCCAGTCCCGACCGTTGTCCGCGAGCCGCGTGGCCAGCGCCGGACTGCCGGCTACCTCGGCGATCGCCGACACCCACTCGGCCGGCGTCGCCGCGACCAGGGCGTGCTCGTGGTCGCGGACCTCCGCCCGCTCGGCGACGGTGGGCGTGACCACCACCGGCACGCCGACGGACAGCGCCTGGATGAGCTTGAGCTGCACGCCCGTGCCGCGGAAGATCGGTGCGATCGCGACGGTCGCGCGCGCGTAGTACGGCGCGACGTCGGGCACGTCGGCGTGCAGCGTGACGCCATCGCCGGCCCGCGCGGACAGGTCGGCCGGCGGTTCCGAGCCGACGATGGTCAGCCGCACGCCAGGGACCGCCGCCCGGATCCCGGGCCAGCACTCGTCCAGGAACCAGCGCAGCCCGGCCACGTTGGCCTCGTAGCTCAGCCGGCCGACGAACAGCACCTCCGGAGGCCCTTCCGGCAGAGCGGCGCGGCGGGGCAGGTCACAGGGGCTGCGGACCACGTGCGTGCCGGGCCGGTCGTCGCCCGCCGCCGACACGATGATCGGGACGCCCCGGGCCACCAGGTCGTCCTCGCGCGCCTTCATCCGGCGGTGCTCGACGCGGCCCAGCGCCCGCCACAGCGGGTTCGAGCCGGTCGCCGCCAGCTGGGCGTAGTAGTCGCTGCGGAACTCGTCGAGGTCGATCAGCACCGGCGTGTCACCGCACGCCTCGACCAGGTGGGCCGTGCGGAACACGTTGAGGTGCACGACGTCCGGGCGCCAGCTCGCGATCTCGGCCCGTAGCGCCGCCCGCAGCCCGCGCGGGTCGGCATAGCCGGTCTGCAGGGACCGCCCGGTGAGCAGGGCGCGGCCGCTGCGCACGAGGCGCGCCCACTTGGGATTGCCGACCAGCAAGGGGTCGGCGACCGGCAGGTCCCGGGCCAGCTCGGTCTCAGCGGCGTCGTGCACCAGTCCGAGGAACCGGACCTCGTGCGACTCGGCCAGCAGGTCGAGGATGGTGTGGCTGCGCGGCCGGATGCCGGCCGGAATCCACGGTGCGACGAACAGGATCCTCATCCGGGAAACCTCCGCAGGGCCTGGGCCGCCAGCCGTTGCGTGCGGCCGCCGTGCAGTCCGAAGTAGACGGCCATGCCGTCGCGGTACAGCCGCTTCTTGCCGACCGTCGCGGTGCTGGTGCTCTCCCGGTGGTCGGCGACGCCGCGGCCGGCCGCCCCGATCCGGCCACCGGCCGCGCGCAGCCGCACGCACAGGTCGACGTCCTCGAAGTAAAGGAAGAACCGCTCGTCGAAGCCGCCCACCGCATGGAACGCGTCGGCCCGGACCAACAGGCAGAACCCGGACACCCAGTCGACGTCGGCCGTTCCTGGTGCCGGCGCGACGTCCAGGTAGGCCAGCATCGGCACCATGCGCCGCAACAGGGCCGACGCGGCCAGCCGTCGCTTCAGCGGGGCCGGCACGACCTCGTCCAGGCGGAGCGCGGCGATCCACTCCTTGGCCATCGACGGCGCGGACCCGGACGAGACCCCGAACCGGCCGTCGGGGTAGCGCATCCGGGGTGCCACCGCGACGAAACCCTCGTCGAGGGCCGCCAGCAGCGCCGCGTAGTCGGCCGGGTCGATCCGGCAGTCCGGGTTGAACAGCAGGTACGCGTCGGCGTCCGGCGCGCTCGCGGCCGCCGCGTTGACGCCGGCACCGAAGCCGTCGTTGGCCCGGCGCAACACGTGTGGCGTGTACGCGGAAGCGACCGCCGCACTGTCGTCCGTGGACGCGTTGTCGGCGACCACGATCCGGTCCACCGGCAGCGCCGACAGGCTGCCCAGGCTCTCCGGCAGGTCGCGCGCCGAGTTGTACGCGACGACGACGGCGACGACCCTCATCGGGCGGCCGCCGTCGCGTAGGCGTCGAGGTAGCCGGCGACGGTGTCCTCCCAGCGGAACCGGGCGGCGACGTGCTCCCGGCCGGCCGCGCCCCGGGCGGCGGCGCCGGCCGGGTCTGTCAGCACCCGCGCCACCGCCGCGGCCAGCTCTTCCGGCGTCGCGCCGACCTCCAGGGGGCCGCCGACCGCGGCCGCCGGTCCCGGGGAGGTGACGACCGGCATGCCGAGCGCCATCGCGTGCAGTACCTTGAGCAGCACCCCGCCGCCGAGGATCGACGGCAGCAGCGCGGCGTGTGCCGTCCGGAGCTCGGCGGCCAGGTCCGGCACGGTGCCGGCGACCACGACCCGCGACCCGGCCAGGGAGGTCACCTCGGGACCCGGCCGCGCGCCGACGATCCGGAGCTCGGCGGCCGGATGCGTACGCCAGACCAGCGGCATCACCTTGGTGACCAGGTGCTGCGCGACCAGCGCGTTGGCCCGGCGCCACAGCGCACCGCAGAACACCAGCCGCGGCGGCGTGCGGGGTGCCGGCGGGCGCCAGGGCTCGGCCGGCAGGTCGATGCCGGGCGGGGCCAGCACGACGCGCGGGTTCTCGGCGGCGACGACGTCGCGGTCGGCCGGCGACAGCGTCACGACAGCGTCGGCCCGGCGGATCGCGTCGCGCTCGAAGCGCCGGGTCCGCACCAGCTCGGCCAGCCGGTACGCCCGGGCCGGACCGGTGGCAGCGCGGACCGACTCGGCCATCACCGCGGCGGTGATGTCGTGCAGTCCCAGCACGGTCCGGGGGAGCCGGCCGACGATCTCGGCCGTCTGCAGATATTCGGCGTGCACGACGTCGGGGCGGATGCGGTCGACCAGCTCGGCCACGTCCACGGTGGCTTGGCGCGGCCAGGCCTGGCGCAACCAGCCCGGCCGGACGCCGAGGCGGTCGGTGAACCGGCCGGCCGGCGCGGCGCCGGGCAGCAGCGTGTAGCCGTCGCGCTCGGTGAACGCGCGCACCTGCGGCGAGTAGACGAACAGCTCGGTCTTGGCGGCCAGCCGGGGCACGAGCTTGACCACGGTGTCCGCGGCCGCGTGGTCGTGGTCGAGGTGCGGCGCGAACGGCGACAGGAGCAGCACCCTCATCCGGCCACCACCTCGGCGACGAACCGCCGCGCCACCGCTCCCTGCGCGGCGAGCCGATCGGCGGCGGCGGCGAACCCGGCGGTGTCGTCGGCCGCGGTGAGCGCGACCCGGTGCAGCGTGGCCGGGTCGACGTACGGGTCGACGACATAGCGGCCGAGGCCCAGGTCGACGAACGCGTCGTGGACCTTCCGCTCGTAGGCGATCGCGACCGTCGGGACGCCCATCGCCACCGCGAGCAGGGTCGCGTGCAGGCGGACGCCCAGCACCAGGCGCCGGGCGGCCACGCGCCGCAGCCAGTCGTCGAGGCCTTTGTCGAAGGACCCGGAGCCGTCCAGCGGGTTCGCGACCACGTCGGTGAGGTCGGGCAGCGCACGGGCGTGCACGGCGTCGTCCTCGCCGCGCGCGCCGCGTCCGTACGCCATCGGCAGGAACGATCCGGTCCAACCGTCGGCGGCCAGGGCGCCGGCCACGCCGCGGAGGGTGTTCAGCAGCGAGCCCTCCATCGGCGCGGCGAGCGGGCGCATCGAGACCGCGAACCCACGGCCGTCGGGGGCGGGCCGTTCGGGCATCGGCAGCGCGTACGCCAGATCGCCGATCACCTGGGCCGAGGGACCGAAAGAGGCGGCGCTGCGGGCATCGCGGACGCCGACGGCCGTGCAGCCCGCGCCGATCACGCGCAGGAGCCGCCGCCCGGCCGCGGTGCCGCCCTCGCGCACGCCGGCCCCGGCGACCGCGACCGGCGTTCCCGCGAACCGGGCCATCGCGACGAGACGCGCGAACATCGGCAGCGTGCCGGGCCAGGGCAGGTTGGGGGAGCGTTCCTGGAAGACCGTGCCCGGCCCGAGCAGCAGCAGGTCGCTGCCGCGCAGGGCCTGGTGTGCGGCGCCCTGCCGGCCCGCCGAGCCACGGGCGCGCAGGGTCGGCAGATGCACCGCCTCGACGCCGTGCACCTGCGTCACGCGCGAAGGCTCGGGGCAGAGCACGACGAAGTCGGCATCCGGCGAAGCGGCCCGCACCGCACCCATCAGCGCGTGCAGCAGAAGCTCGTCGCCCAGGTTGTCGGAGCCGAACCAGCCGGCGATGGCGATTCTCACCTGCGCGCCTCCCGAGAGAGCAGACCCCGTGCCTGCCCGGCGGCCAGCACCACCAGCAGCGCACCGGTGGCCAGCACCGCCGGCGTCGAGCCGAACCGGCCGACGACCACCAGCACCGCCGCCGCGGCGGCGACCATGGCGATCCCGACCAGCACCGGCCGCACGAGGGCGCGGTCGCGGATGAACCAGAGCATCGAGCCGGCCACGATCAGCTCGGTGAGGACCGTGGCCCAGGCGGCGCCGGCCGCGCCGTACGTGCCGTCCAGGAGCAGGTTCAGCAGGAGGTTGCCGGCGACGCAGTAGACCAGCACGAGCAGCCGGGAAGCGGCCCCGCCGGCGGCGAGCAGGATCGCCGACAGCCCGTAGTTGGCGAACCGCAAAGCCAGGAACAGCGCGAGCACGGCGGTGAGCGACAGCACCTCGGGTGCCGTGCCGAACAGGACCGTCACGCCGATCGGCAGGGCGACCAGCAGCAGGCCGGCCGCAGCGGTGCCGGCGACCTGGAAGAAGCGGTAGATGGCGGTGGGCTCGTTCGGCGAGCCGCGCCGGGCCGCGAACGCCAGCGCACCGACGCCCATCGCGGCCGCGACCTGCACGGCCGGGCCGACGATGCCGGCGGCGGCGACGTACGAGCCGACCTCGGCCGCGGTGACGAACAGCGCCAGCACGAACACGTCGCCGCGGAAGTAGACCAGCCCGAGCAGGTCCGCGGCGAAGTAGGGCAGCGACCCGCGCACCCGGTCCCGCACCGCGACCCGGCCTGGGCGCACCCGCCACGCACCGGTCGCGGCCAGCGCGGCCAGCGACCGGACGGCCGCGGCGGCCAGCACCAGCACGGCGGCCGTGTCGAGCGTGAGCCCGCCGTGGAGCGCGGCCAGCGCGCAGGCGGCCACGAGCAACGCCCCCGCGGCCCCGTTGACGGCGGCCTCCCGCCACGCCTTCGCCGTGCCGCGAACGAGCACCCATGCGGTCTCGTTCCACTGCTCGAGCAGGCTCGCGGCGAAGAACATCACGAAGGCGGCCGCGGCGAACGGCCACGCGCACAGGGTGGCGACGGCGAACAGCGCCAGGCGGCCGGCGTGCAGCCGGGCCACCTCGTCGGCCGGCACCGTTCCTGCCGCGACCTCCCGGGTGAGGTGGGTGACCAGTCCGAAGGAGAGCGCCGCCGCCGTCAGCGAGGCGCCGAGCGTGGCCAGGCCGTAGTGGCCGACCGCCTCGGCACCCGCTCCGCGCGCCAGCAGCGCCATCACCACGAGCGTGGCGAGCCGGCTCGCGATGCTGGACAGGCCCAGCAGGCCGGAGGCGACGGTCAGCGACGGGCGCCGGCCGGCGTCAACGGTCATCCGACCGCAACCAGCCGCCGAAGAAACCGATGACGAGCAGGAACAGCAGCAGGTACGGCCCCTGCATCAGCCCCCAGCCCGTCAGGCCGATCAGCAGGATGCCGGGGGTGGCGCTGACCAGCACCCGCGCCGGCAGGTCGGCGCCGCGGGTGCGCCACGCGCGGCGGGCCGCCAGCACCAGCACGGCTACCACCGGTGCCCACCAGAGCAGGGCGCCGGCGATGCCGGTCTCGGCCGCGGTGAGCAGGACCATGTTGTGCACGGGCACGCCGGTCTGGGTGAGCCGGTCGGTGTCGCCGACGACGTCGACGTAGCCGTTGGGGCCGACCCCCGCCCACGGGTGCTTCGCGATCGTGTCCAGGGCCACCCGGGTGACGTGGCCGCGGGCGCCGCCGCCCGGGTCGGAGGCGAACCGCGCGATCAGCCAGGGCAACGACAGCGCGCCGAGGAGCGCGGTCATCCCGATCGCCACGAGGTGCTTGCGCTGCCAGCGACCCGCCGCCATCGACTCCAGCAGCACGAAGCCGGCGACCAGCACGACCACTGCGACCAGCACGGTGCGGCTCTGGGTGAGCCAGACGCCGGCGAACACGGCGCCGAGGGTGAGCCAGGTCGCCCAGCGTTCGAGGCGGCCGCGCTGCGGCAGCGCGAGGACGGCGAGGCCACAGAGGAACAGCACCTTGGACAGCTCGCCGGGGTGGGCGGTCAGGCCGGTGGCGCGGCCGAGCACGTCGAGCGCCTGGGCGCCCTCGACCCGCCGCAGCGGCAGGCCTACCGCGGCCAGCCCGACGGCGAGCAGCTGGAGCCAGGCGACGCCGGCCAGGGCCCAGCACAGCGGCGCGCGCAGGCGCCCAGCAGCGGCGCCGACCGCGAACGCGGCGGCACCCATCGCGAAGGCCAGCAGCCCGGAGACCGTCAGCGCCGACCGTGGCCAGACCGTGAGTGCCAGGACGGCGAGCCAGACCAGGAACGGCGCGAACAGCAGCAGGGCCCGCCCGACGTCGCGCGGCGCCCGCCAGGCCAGCACGCCGACCGCGACCACCACGGCGATGGTGTACGTGTGGAGGGTCGGCCGGAGGTTGCCGATGCCGGCGTAGACCGGGCTCTCGGCCGGCAGCAGGGCCAGCGGTCCGACCGCGACGGTGGCGACCAGCAGGACGACCGCGGCGGCCGCCCACGGATCACCCCACCGCTGCCACCACCGGGTGCCGCCGTCGGGCGTGACCGCCGGTGCGTCGACGGCCGCGTGCGAGGTGCCGGACGGCATGACGAAAACTCCCGAGCCCCGTGGAACGCGAGCCTGCCTCGCGCCCAGCGAGTCTGCCACAGCCGTCGATGCCCGCCGGCACCGGTCAGAACTTCGCCGCGCCCCGCACGCCGTTGGCGACCTTGCGGATGTCGTCGACCCAGTTCGGCGGCGCGGTCATCCGCAGCACGAGCTGCCGGTCGACGGCGCCGCCCGGGGTGCCGGGCCAGTAGCCGACCACAACGAGGCCGTAGCGCTTGCCCCCGTCGAGCGTCAGCGTCTCGGCGAGCGTCGCGTTCGGACCGGCGAACCGCCACTGTGCACCCCAGGCGTCCTCCACGGTGCGCAGCTCGTCGCGGTGCGCCTCGTCGCAGACCGGGGTGCAGGCGCGCACGGTCAGCTCGCCGCCGATCGGGCCGTCGGCGGTGCTCCGGCCGCAGTTGTAACGGACGTTTCCGGCGCTGACCGCCGCCGCGGCACACTCCCAGCGCGCCGGCAGGGTCAGCGTGAAGCCGAGGCCGTCCAGGTTGACCGGGCGCACCGGGTCGGTGGGGCTGAACACGGGCCACTTGTCGGGCCAGTCGCCGGGTCGCGGCGGCTCGAGGCCCGGCTGCACGGGTGGTGCGGTCGGTTGGGCCGCGGTCACCGTGCCGGTGTTGCTCGGCGTCGGCGTCGGGTCGTCGCCCCCGTCGCCGCCGGCGAGCGCGAACACCACACCGCCGCCGGCGAGCAGCACGACCACGGCGGCCGCGATGCCGATCAGCAGGCCGCGCGGGCGGCGCTTCTTCGGCGCGGAGAACGCGATGCGGCGGCCGGGTGCGGCGAACGGGTCGGGTGCCGGCGGCTCGGTGAGGTCGACCGGATCTGGCTCGACGACGTCCGCGGGCCGGGCGATCGGCGGTGGATCCTCGACCACGAGGTCGTCGTCGTCGTAGGAGACCTCGCGGGGCGCGTCGGACCGGTAGTCGCGGCCGAGGGCGGTGAACACCCGCTCGGCGCCCGGGTCCTGGTCACCGGGGTAGGCCACCCAGGGCGCCGCGACGGTGAAGTCGGCGCGCACGAAGCTCGTGGGCTGCTCGGGCTCCGTCGAGACGGTGGTGCTGGCCGCGAACGCGTCGCGCCACTGCTGGTCGGCGGCGACCGCCTCGTCCAGCACGGCGACCGTCACCGAGTCGCCGGGCTCGTCGCCCTCCTCGACCGCGAGCCAGACGGTGCCGATGTCGCAGGCGCCCAACCGCCCGATGACGCGATATGGAATGTCCGGCCGCATCTCCAAACCCCTCCCCGGTAGCCGCACAGGATGCTAGCGGTCGAGAGCCGCAGGCCAGAGATCCGGTCGCGGTCGTCCGCGAGATCGACCGAATCGGATGATCCACATCGCGCGTTCGGACCACTACCGTGCCGCCTCGTGAGTGATCCTGAACCGAACCGGCTGATCGCCCGGCTGGCGCCGTGGCGGCTCGACGAGGACGACCCGCGGTTCCGCCCCCCACCGCGCCCGGCGGTTGTCGGGCTGGTGGCGGTCCTGCTGGTGGTGCTGCCGGTCTGCGGCTTCTTCTTCTGGCACGGCGAGGACGAGATCGCCGTGGACCGGACGCGGGTCGGCACCGAGGAGATGCTCACCGGGCGGTGCTTCAACGAGGTCAACGACCGGATGCGGCTCGACAAGGCGATGCCGGTGGCCTGCACGGAACCGCACGAGGTCGAGGTGGTCGGGACCCGCTGATGTGGAACGAGGGCGACCAGCGGCGGGTGATCTGCCTGGCGGGCGACCCGGCCCGCAAGCGGACCGGGTCGCTGATGGGCTGACGGCGTCACCAGCCGACGGCCACCAGGAGCCACTGGGGGCTGCCGTGCGAGATGAACGAGGACTGCTCGGCGTAGTCGTCGTACGGGAAGCCGTACGACAAATTGTTGATCGCGCGGTCGTGCCAGAACTTGGCGTAGTAGTTGGCCGGCGGAGCCAGGTAGAAGTTCGCCGGGTTCGACTGCTGCGCCGCCGGCAGGTGCGCGACGTGCCGGTTGAGGGCGGCGCAGCCGGCGGCGTTGTTGGCCAGCGGCCCCGCGCACCCGAAGATGTCCGACGTCGCCGCCGGCAGACCGTTCTGCGACGCGTACGCCGTCAGGTAGTTCTGGTACTGCCCACCGGCCCGGAACTGGGGTGAGTTCCCCGGCGACGGGATCCGGTAGGGCGCCTGGATCGTCGCCAGGTGCTTGAACTCGGCCGGCACCGCGTCGCTGAACCGCTGGAACGTCACCGCCCGGTCCTCGGCGAAGGTGGCCTCGGTCTCGCCCACCGACGCGTCGTAGCCGTCGCGCGAGTGCAGCCGCATCGCCAGCTTCAGCGCGAACGCGTCGACCCGGGTGGTGTTGCCGTTGAACACGTTCGGCCCGACGGTGAACTCGATGAAGTCGTTGTACTCACTGGTCGGCGAGCCGAGATGGAAGTACATCCGGCCGGCGGTGTTGGCCGGCATGTCGAAGTACGGCTGCTCGGCGATCGAGTGCACCTGGCCGTTGTAGCTCCAGTAGACCTGGCTGTCGGGGTAGCGGCCGTTGGTGCGGTTCAGGATCTTCACCATGACCACGTTCTGCGCGGCCGGGATCGTGCTCGTGTCGCCCCAGAAACCACCGGTCGGCGGCGGGTTCGTGGTCGGTGGCGGGGTGGGGCCGCCGCCGGTGGTACGCACGACGAACTCCCACAACGAGTAGCCGTACGCGGTGCCCCGCGCGGTGCCGTTCATCCGCACGTAGCGACCCGAGCCGGAGACGCTCAGCGTCTGCGTGCCGCCGGCGCCGGTCGTGGTCGAGTAGACGGTAGCCCACGGACCGTCGGGCCCCGCGGAGACCTGGACCTGGAAGGCGCGGGCGTACGCCGGCTCCCACTGCAGCACCACCTGGCAGAGCGTCTGCGTGCTGCCCAGGTCGACCCGCAGCCACTGCGGGTCGGCGAAGGCGCTGGACCAGCGTGTCGCGCCGTTGCCGTCGAACGCCGCCGACGCGGGCATGGTCGCGTTCTCCACGGTCGACGCGGCGGCCGGCCGGTTGAGCGCGGCGTTGCCAGAGCAGGTGGGGCCGGTGTCGATCAGCCCGTAGACCTGGAACTCCCAGAGCGAGTAGCCGTAGGCGGTGCCCCGGGCGGTGCCGTTCATCCGCACGTAGCGCCCGGTGCCGGTGACGGTCAGGGCCTGCGTGCCGCCGGCCCCGGTGGTGGTCGAGTAGATGGTGGTCCAGGGTCCACCGGCCGCGCCGGCCACCTGGATCTGGAAGGCGCGCGCGTAGGCCGCCTCCCACTGGAGCACGACCTGGCCGACGGAGGTGGTCGCGCCGAGGTCGACCTGGATCCACTGTGGGTCGGCGAAGGCGCTCGACCAGCGGGTGCCGGCGTTGCCGTCGACGGCGGCCGACGCGGGCGAGGCGGCGTTCTCGGTCGACGAGGCCGTGGCCGGCTTGCCCTGGGAGACCAGGACAAGGGCGGCGTCGGCGCGCGACCGGGTGGTCACGACGAACAGGGCGGTGAGCAGAGTGGCCGCGGCGACCACGGCCAAGGCGGCGCGGCGGCGGGACAGGGCATGAGGCATCGCGACTCCTGCGGGGACGGAAGCAGGGTGAGAGAGCGCTCTCAGGCGGAGACGTTCGTCCCGCCGGGCGGCCTTGTCAAGAACCAATTCGACAACGGCGAATATTCGCGCCCTTGACTGGCTCTTGACTGGAGCGTTCCGAGTCGTGACCCTGTGGGAGAGCGCTCTCCAAATCCGACCGTCCCCGTATTGGAGTGCACATGCCAGCCCCACCCCGCCGCCGGCTGCTCGTCGCCGGCGCGATCCTCACGCTGCTCCTCGCCGGCACGCTGGTCGCCACCCCGGCCGCGGCCGCAGGCCCGCTGATCTCCCAGGGCAAGACCGCCACCGCCTCGTCGGTGGAGAACGCCGGCACCCCCGCCTCGGCCGCCGTCGACGGCAACGCCGGCACCCGCTGGTCCAGCGCCTTCGCCGATCCACAGTGGATCCAGATCGACCTGGGTGCGAGCTATGCCGTCGACCAGGTCGAGCTCGTCTGGGAGACCGCAGCCGCGCGGTCCTTCGAGCTCCAGGTCTCCGCCGCCGCCGGCGGGCCGTGGCAGTCGATCTACTCGACGACCACCGGCGCCGGCGGCACGCAGACCCTGGCCGTCACCGGCACCGGGCGCTACATCCGCCTGTACGGCACCGCCCGGACCACCGGCTACGGGTACTCGCTCTGGGAGTTCCGGGTCTTCGGCACCACCGGCGGTGGCGGGCCCACCGACCCGCCACCGGCCGGCGGCACCCCGATCTCCGCCTTCAAGAACGTCACCGCCTCGTCGTACGAGGGCGGCAACGCTCCCGCGGCGGCGCTCGACGGCCGCACCACCACGCGCTGGTCCAGCCTGTTCGCCGATCCACAGTGGATCAGCATCGACTTCGGCGGCACGGCGAGCATCAACCAGGTGGTACTCAACTGGGAGGGCGCGTACGCCTCGGCGTACCGCCTGGAGACCTCGACCAACGGCACCACCTGGACCACCATCTACTCGACCGCCGCCGGGCGTGGCGGCGTCGAACGGCTCGCCGTCAGCGGCACCGGCCGGTTCCTGCGGATGTACGGGACCGCGCGGGCGACCGGCTACGGCTACTCGTTGTGGGAGTTCCAGGCGTTCGGCACGCTCGACACCAGCGCGACGACGCCGCCGCTGCTGTCGGGGCCGACCCGTCCGCCAGGGACGACGGGACAGTTCGCGCTGACCGCGCCGGCCGACGCCGCCATGGTCACCACGACCCGCCGCCCGGTGCTGTCCTGGGCCGCGGTCGGCGGCGCGACGTCGTACCAGGTCTGGATCAACGTCAGCCGCACCGACTACGACTTCTCCGCGTCGGGCAACCTCATCGACCTCTACACGCGGGTCGCCACCGTGACCGGCACCAGCTACACCCCGAGCTGGGACATGGCGGACCGGTGGACCTACAAGTGGTACGTCACCACGGGTTCGACCACCTCGACCATCCGGCGGTTCAGCGTGTACGTGCCCACGCTGGAGACCGTCGCCGACGGCGTCAATATCGTCGCCGGTGCCCGTGACCTCGACCGCAACGGCTCGATCCAGCCTTACGAGGACTGGCGGCAGCCGATCGAGACCCGGGTCAACGACCTGCTCGGCCGGATGACGGCGGAGGAGAAGGCGTACCAGATGTTCTACAACGCGCAGGCCTTCCCGCGCTCGGGCTGGCACTTCGGCCCGGCCGGCGCGGCGGACCTGCACGCGGCGCTGCTCGATTCGTCCGGCACCCGGCTCGGCATCCCGTTCGTCTCGGCCGGCGACACCATCCACGGCTACCAGACGACGTACCCGACCCAGAGCGCCCTCGCCGCGGCCCGCAACTACGCGCTCGACTACAAGCTCGGCGACATGCAGCGCCGGGAGCAGCTCGAGGTCGGCACCCGCGGCGTGCTCGGCCCGCTCGCCGAGGTCGGCACCAAGGTGCTCTACCCGCGCATCCAGGAGGGCAACGGCGAGAACGCTTACGTGGCCGCCGCCCAGACCCGTGCGCTGGTGGCCGGCTTGCAGGGCGGTCCCGAGCTCAACCCCGCCTCGGTGCTGGCGACCGTCAAGCACTGGCCCGGCGAGGGTGCCGGCGGCGAGGCCCTGATCGTGTACGACGGGGTCACCATCAAGTACCACATGATCCCGTTCCGGGCGGCGATGGAGGCCGGCGCGGTCAACATCATGCCCGGGTACGCCGGTTCGTCGCTGCTCGACCCGGGCGGCCCCGGTGCGGGCGACAGCGCGCCGATCCTGGCTTACCTGCGGCAGAACCTGGGTTATCAGGGTTTGATCACCACCGACTGGTTGCCCTGGGGCTCCTGGATCGGCGCGGCCCGGGCAGGCTCCGATGTGATGGGCGGGGCGGACCCGGGCGCGGTCGGCTTCTCGATGGCCAGTTTCATCGCGGGTGTTCCCGCTGCGCGGATCGACGACGCCGTGCGCCGGGTGCTGCGGATCAAGTTCCAGCTCGGCCTGTTCGAGAACCCCTACGGCGACCCGGTCAACGGGCCGTACCGGATGCACCAGCCGTCGTACACGGCTCTGGCCAACCAGGCCTCCCGCGAGGCGATGACGCTGCTCAAGAACGACGGCGCGGTGCTGCCGCTGCGCCTGGCCGCGGGTGACACCGTCGTCGTGGCCGGCCCGCGGGCGACGGACACGTCGGCGTGCTGCATCTGGACCAGCTACTTCCACCAGGAGTACGGGTCGCAGACCATGCTGGACGCCATCCGCTCCCGAGGTGCGCAGGCCGGGGTCAACGTGGTCTCGGGCGACGCGCCCAACCCGAAGGTGGCGATCGTCGCCGTGGGGGAGGGCTCCTACACGCACGGGACACAGTGGGTGAAGGAGCAGCCGTACCTGCCGCCGGACCAGCTCGCGCTCATCCGGGGGTTCCGCGCGCGCGGGATCCCGGTGGTGGTCGCGCTGGTCATGCCACGCCCGTACGTGATCACCGACTGGAACGCCGACGCCAACGCGATCGTCGTCACCTACCGCGGTGGCGAGGAGATGGGCCCGGCGCTGGCGAGCCTGCTGTTCGGCGACTACGCACCGACCGGCAAGCTGCCATGGCAACTGCCGCGTCTGTTGAGTGACGTCTTGCGCCCAGGCGGCAGTGACGTGCTCGCCGACGCCACCGAGGCGTGGGACCTGCCGTACGACCTGGGAGCCACGGCGGCCCAGCGCACGACGCTGCGGTCCCAGATCGACGCGGGCCAGCAACCGACGCCGACGGGCAACCCGCTCTACCAGTACGGAGCGGGCCGAACGGGCTTCTAACGCGTCTGCGTGAGGGCGAGGTTGTGGCCGTCCGGGTCACGGAAGAACGTCATCCACAGCTCGCCCTTCTCGTCGCGATGCACGAGATGCGGCTCGTCAAGGAAACCAACCCCTTCCTTGACGAGCCGCTCCCGCTCGGCGTCGAGGTCGTCGACGGTGAAATAAAGCGTCACCTTGCTGGCGAACGCCTCGGACTCGGGCACGCCGAGGTAGAGGCGCACGTCGCCGCTCTGGAAGAACGCCATCGACTGCCCGGGCACGTCGAAGAGGAAAGGCACCCCGAGCACGTCCCGATAGAACCGGACGGACCGCTCGAGCTCGCTCACACTGACGTGGATCTGCGAAACCGCACCAACCGACATACCCTCAGCTCACCAGCCGTAACCAAGAGTCGCAACCGGACACCCGGACGGGCGTTGCCGAAGCCGGCCGGGGTTGGCCACGATGGTGACACTGTGGACGACGACGTGTTCGAGGCTGCCGTCACCCGCGCGCTGGCCAGCCCCGAGATCAAGAGCGTGCTGGTGCGGCTGGCCGCGGGTCGGGCCGACCGGCACGCGGAGCTCGAGGTCGAGCTGACCGAGCACGTCCGCCGCGGCTGGGCGGAGATGCGCGCGCTGGTCGCGGTGGAGGCCGATGCCTACGAGGCGGCGGATACGCCGACGAATTCGCGGTCCGTCGACCAGTCCGAGCGCAGCCGCGCCTACCTCGAGGACCTGACGCGTGAGCTGGAAGGGCTTCCACCGATCGCCGAGCTGCGGGCGGCCCTGGTCTCGGCATTGGTCGAGCGGGCGGTGCTGCCGGCCGTGCGCGAGTGGATCAACCTGGCGCTGGCGCGGGACCGTCATCGTCGATACCGGGCGCGGTTCGAGGTCGCCGACACGTCCGGGCTGCGGCAGATGTCGGCGCCCGAACACGAGCTCGCGACCGGCTCGTTCGCTCGACTCGATACGCTGATGAGACAGATCGGCGGCGGCGCGATCGGCATCTCCGGGCCGCGCGGCATCGGCAAGTCCACGCTGGTCAGATCGGCGTGCGGACCGGACTGGTTCGGCGAACTGCGCACGTCCCTCGGGGTGTTCGTCCCCGCGCCGGTCGAGTACGTGCCCAGGGAGTTCCTCCTGCACCTGTTCGCCTCGCTCTGCCTGCGAGTCTCTCCCTACGCGGAGGAGCCGGACGAGCCCCGCCGTGCCCCGGCCGTCCCGGCGCAGCTCGTCGTGTTTGGCGTGATCGTGGCCGCTGTCGGAGGAGTCGTGCTGCTGGCGACCGGTGTGGCCGCCGCGCGGTCGGCTCCCACGACGGTGGCCGGCGTCGGCGGTGCACTGGCCGTCGCTGGGGCGCTTCTCGCGCTGCGCCCGCGTCTGCGCATCAGCGACCGCGACCTGATGAGTGATCGGCCCCGCTGGCGCACGCCGGTCGAGCATCTGGCGCGGCGGGCGGACCGCCGCACCATGTGGGTCCTCCTGGTTCTGGCCGTGCTCGCCTTCGCTGCCATCGGCGCTGGGTGGTTGGTCTCTGGCGACCCGAGGTCCCACACCTACCTGTCCATCGCCGGTCTGATTCTGCCGGTGCTGGTCGCCTACGCGGCGCTCGACGGGGACGCCGAGGCTCTGCCACGTGCGGCCCGCGTGGGCGTTCTGGGCAGCCTGGGGCTGCTGGTCGCGGGTGCGGTGGTCACGGGGGCGACGGCGGTCGGCGACCGGCTCGCCGTCGTGGTCTTCGTCGTCGGCGCGGTGCTCGCGTCGGCTCGGACGGCGCTGCGACACCTTTCGCTGCCTCTGCCCGCGGGTCAGCCGCTGGACGCCGGCCTGACCAGCGCGGGCGTCGCCGCCATCAGCGCCGGCCTGGCGGCGAGCGCGGCGGTGGCGTGGAGCACCTCGCCGCACGCCGGCCTCGTCTGGGGTCCGGTGTTGCTGGCTGGCTGCTTCGGGTTCGAGACCGCCCGGCGGAGTTGGCGCACCATGGTCGAGGGTCCGCCACGCGGGCCGTTCGACCCGCATGCGGCGCGAGCGCGGGCTGAACTGCGCCGGATCCGCTACCAACAAACCGTTACCACAGGCTGGGCCGACGCGATCAAGATCGGCGCGTTACCGAAGACCCCGCTTGCCGTGGAGCACAGCGTCAGTGGCGGGGAGAGCATGGCTCGGGTCCCGTTGACCTATCCGGAGATAGTCGCCGCGTTCCACGCCTACGTCGCGTCGCTGACGCGGGACGGCGCGGCCGTGGTGATCGGGATCGACGAGCTGGACAAGCTGGCGCCCGAGGCGGCCGTGCGGTTCATGAACGACATCAAGGCGATCTTCGAGGCACACGTGCCGGGCTGCTACTTCCTGGTGTCGGTCTCCGAGGAGGCGCTCGCGGGCTTCACCCAACGTGGCCTGCCCACCCGCGACGTGTTCGACACCGCCTTCGACGAGATGCTCCGCCTCGCGCCGCTGAGCTACGACGCGACGGTGGCCATGCTCGCCAAGCGGGTCATCGACCTCCCGCGCGGCGTGGCCGTGCTGTGCCACGCCCTCGCCGGCGGGCTGCCCCGCGACGTGATCCGCGTGGTCCGCGCGACGGTCGCGGCCCGCGACCGGACGCGCGAGGACAGGATCAGCGATCTGGCCCGCCGGGTCTGCACCGAGCAGGCGCAGGCCCAACTGCACGCGCTGCGCACGGCGGCCCGCGCGCAGGCCGACTGGCGGCAGGTCGTCGCCATCACGGACTGGGCCGACACCCGCACGATCGACGATGTCGCGCAGGTCGCGAACCTGCCGAAGGAGGTCGACGACCCGGCGGCCGTCGCGCTGCTGCGGGCACACGCGACGTCGCTCTACCACCTCGCGACGGTGGCCACATTCCTCGGCACCGCGGGCAACGACGAGCGCGAGCGGGTTGAGACCGGCGTCGGTGTCGAGACGCTCGCCCTGGCCCGGGCCGAGATGGCGGCGAGCTGGGCCCTGGCCTGGCGTCGGGTCTCGGAGTTCCGGGCCGCGTGGGGAATGGTCGTGATCGACCCGCCCGAGTCCTGACCTGTTTCGATCACCGGAAGCGGGGAAGTGCGAGGTATGGCATTCGGGGCGGAGTCGACCGCTGCCGAGGTGGTGGCGGGTGTCGACCTGGCCGGGCAGCGGGCCGTGGTGACCGGGGGTGGGTCCGGGATCGGGCTGGCGACCGCGAAAGCGCTGGCCGCCGCGGGCGCTCAGGTCACCGTCGCGGTGCGGGATCCCGCCCAGGGCCGGGCGGCGGGCCTGCGCTGGGAGCTGCTCGATCTCGCCGATCTCGGCTCGGTGCGGGCGTTCGCCAACCGCTGGACCGGGCCGCTGCACATTCTGGTCAACAACGCCGGTGTCATGCGTACCCCCGAGGCACACACGCCGCAGGGCTGGGAGTTGCAGTTCGCCACCAACCATCTCGGTCACTTCGCGTTGAGCCTCGCGCTGCATCCGGCACTCGGCGGCACCGACGACGGTGGGCGGGTCGTCGCGGTCACGTCGGCCTCCCACCTGCGGGCGCCGGTCGACTTCGAGGACATCAACTTCGCGCACCGGGCGTACGACCCGACCGTCACCTATGACCAGTCGAAGACCGCCAACGTGCTCTTCGCGGTTGAGGCGGCGCGGCGCTGGGCCCACGACGGGGTCACCGTCAACGCCGTCAACCCCGGTGGGGTGCGCGGCAACCTCCAGCGCCACCTGTCGGAGGCCGAGCTCGCCGACATGGACGAGCGCGCCGCCGCCGGTCCCGGCTGGAAGTCGGCGGAGCAGGGGGCCGCCACCTCGGCCTACGTTGCGAGCGCACCCGGCCTCGCGGGCGAGTCCGGACGCTACTTCGAGGACTGTCACGAAGCGGGCCTGCACCAGGCGGGCATGCCCGGCGGGGTCGCGCCGTACGCCGTCGACCCGGCCAACGCCGCCCGGCTCTGGGAGATCTCCGCGGAGGCGGTCGGCGTCGGGTAGCCGTACGCTGCCCGTCATGCACATCGTCCGGTACCGCCGCGAACACGATGACACCGCCCGCGTCGGCGTTCGCGAAGACGGCGTCGTCCGTGAGCTGCCCGCGCCCTCCGTGGCCGCGTTGCTGCACGAGACGGTCGCCGACCTTCGGGAGCTCGTCGCCAACCCGGGTGACGTGGTCGACGACGCCCGGCTGCTCGCGCCGGTCGACGGTGGCACCGAGGTCTGGGCCGCCGGCGTCACGTACCTGCGCTCGCGCGAGGCGCGGATGGAGGAGAGCAGCGAGGCCGACATCTACGGCCGGGTGTACGACGCGGCCCGCCCCGAGCTGTTCTTCAAGTCCGCGGCCTGGCGCGTCGTGGTCGACGGCGAGCCGGTCGCGATCCGCGCCGACTCCGGCCTCGACGTGCCCGAGCCGGAGCTCGCCCTGGTGGTCAACCGGTTCGGCGAGCTCGCCGGCTACCTGGTCTGCAACGACATGAGCTCCCGCTCGATCGAGGGCGAGAACCCCCTCTACCTGCCACAGGCCAAGGTGTACGCCGGTGCGTGCGCGCTGTCGGCCGGCATCCGCCCGGCGTGGGAGGTCGACGGCAGCGATCTGGCCGTGGCCGTGCGGGTCACCCGGGAAGGCGCGGCGGTCTGGTCCGGCGCGACGTCGACCGCCCGGCTCAAGCGCCCGTTCGCGGAGCTGGTCGACTACCTGTTCCGCGCCGACAACTTCCCGGACGGCGCCGTCCTGTCGACCGGCACCGGGTTGGCGCCCGCGCTGGACTTCACGCTGCGCCCCGACGACGTCGTCACGATCACCATCGACGGCGTCGGGGAGCTGACCAACCCGGTCGTGGTCGGCAAGGACCACTTCGACTTCCAGCGCCCCTAAGCCGCCGCGAGGCCGTTCAGCCAGCCCTGCCACGCCTCGGTCTCGGCCGACCGGTCGCGGTCGTCGAAGTAGTGCGCGGTCGCGAACATCATGTCGTTGTAGCCGTGGATCAGCGTGTAGATCGCGTCGTCGGTGCGCATGCCCACGAAGCTCGGCTCGATCACGAACTCCACCGTGCCGTCGACGGGCTCGATCCCGGGCACGGACAGGCGCGCCGGCTGGCCGTTGGCCGCATCCGCGCCGGCGCCCACCGCCGCCGTCATGGCCGCCCACGAGTCCTTGGTCACCGGACCGGGCAGGAACACCGACCGGGTCGCGGTGCGGGGCGCGAAGTGCTTCAGATAAACGGCGAGCTTCGTCATGTACGCGCGGTCGCCCACGGACAGGCCGTTGTATTCCGCCTCCCAGTCGTCGCCGAGCAGGCCACTGTGGACGAAATGCACGACCGCGCCGCCGCCGTCGCGGGACTCGATGAGCCACTCCATGGCCATGAACGTGCCGTCGGGGTTCTTGTCCTCCTGGGTCGCGAAGTGGCGACCGGGCTCCCAGGCCGTGATGCTGGAGTGGGCGACCTGCCCGAACATGTCGAACGTGCTGGTCTTGCTCGCGCTGTCGATCTCGGTGCGGCCCATGAGCCAGGAGTCGACCGCGGCGCCGTTCGTGATCGCCTCCCAGACCTGGTCGGGCGTGGCGTCGACGGTGAACTCTTCGCGTACCTCGAACGGGTGCGTCATGATCGCTGCTCCTTGGCTGGTGGGTCGGCGTCCTCGGTGATGCTCGGGTGCACCGCGACGATGACGCGGTGCGGCCGACCAGTTTCAGTGTGATATTTGCTGATAATTCCGGCTAGCGCGTGGGTCAGTTCGTCCACGAACGCGGCGCGGTCGGCCGGCTTGGCGAACCGCACCTCGGCGTCGAGCCCGAAGGTGGCCAGGGGCTTCCGCGCCCGCGCCGCCCCGTTGATCAGCACGCCCGTCTCGCGGACGAGCCGCGAGGCGAGGGCGAGCAACCAGCGCGCGGACAGCCGGTCGGGGGACCGGGCCGGATCGGGCGCGACCGCCGCGAGGGCGGCCGGCGAGATCACGTAGGCGGCGGCGGAAGCCCGCATCACCCGCTCGGTCATGTTGCCCTTGCGGCGCTCCTCGACCAGCTCGACCAGGCCGTGCTGCTCGAGCGTCTTGACGTGGTAGTTGACCTTCTGCCGGGGCAGCCCGAGCCGCGCCGCCAGGCTGGTCGCGGTGTGTGGCTCGGCCAGCTCCGCGAGCATCCGGGCCCGGATCGGATCGAGCGACACCTCCGCGACGGCGGCGTCCTCGATCACTGCGACGTCCTGCATGCCGTAACCCTCTCACCGACAACTTTTGTTGTCAAGGAGGGTTTTGTTTTCAAGAAGGCCTAGTCGCTCAGGTCGGCCACCACCGCGGCGTGGTCGGTGGGCCAGACGCCGTCGACGGCGGCTGTGCCGGCGCGATGCACCCCGAGCACCCGGCCGGCCCGGTGGGCGCTCTGCAGCACGTGGATGTAGTCGATCCGCCCGCTGGGCGCGACCCACGCGGCCGCGTGCGGGTTGGCCCGGTCCCAGGTGAAGCCGGGGTCGCCGGGTTCCGCGAACCACCAGGCGTCCAGCAGCACCTGGTCGGGCACGAACCCGACGGTCAGCACGCCGGTGAAGCGCCGCAGCTCGTCGGAGTCCGGCATCGCGTTGAGGTCGCCGACCACCAGCGGCGGATGCCCGTCGTGCGGGAGGCCGGCGACGTGCCGGGCGACCCAGTCGAGCTGCGCGGACCGACCGGCTGAGCCGGACAGCACACTCAGGTGGGTGGTGACCAGCGGGATCGTCCCCTGCGGAGCGTCGACCAACACACTCAACGCGGCCCGACTGGGGTCACCAGGCAGGTCGTACGCCTTCTCGGTGCGAATGGGCCACCGACTGAGCACCGCGACGCCGTTGCGCAGCCCGGGACCACCGTCGACCCGGACCCGCCAGGTCTCTTGGTCGCTGCCGGTGCCGAAGGCCCAGTGCAGGCCGAGCTCGTCGGCCAGCCACTCCGCCAGGTTCTCGTCGTCGTCGGCCCAGACCTCCTGGAGCCCGACCAGATCCGGCCGCTGTTCGCGCAGCACGGCCAGGATCGCCGCCCGCCGCCGCTCCGGCTCCCCGAACCGCCACCACAGGTTCCACGTCATCACCCGCACGCCGACCACGGTGTCACACCGACGCCCGGGCAGCGCGCACGTCACCGTGGCGCGCGAAACCGCATGGCGCGCCGAAGGCCGGACCGTCACGCGGAAACGGCGGGCGCGTTGAGGGAGGGGTCGGCCCGTAGATCCCGGCCGGTTGACCGGACCGGCGTTACGATGCGGGGCGTGTCCAACAACCCCCGCGCCGGGCAGCCGGCTGAGCCCGGTGATCTGATCGACGTCGGGGCCGTTCTCGCCGCCTATCATGACCAGCACCCCGACCCGTCGGTTCCGGCTGAGCGGGTCGCGTTCGGCACCTCGGGTCATCGCGGTTCGAGCCTGCGGCGGGCGTTCAACGACGACCACATCGCCGCGACCAGTCAGGCGATCGTCGAGTACCGCACGGAGCAGGGCATCACCGGGCCGTTGTTCCTCGGCCGCGACACGCACGCGCTCTCCGAGCCCGCCACCGAGACGGCCCTCGAGGTGTTCGCCGCCAACGGGGTGACGGTGCTCATCGACAGCCGCGACGGGTTCACGCCGACGCCGGCCGTCTCGCACGCGATCCTCACCTACAACAAGCGCGGCCCGGCCGCCCGCGCCGACGGGGTCGTGGTCACCCCCTCGCACAACCCGCCCGACGACGGCGGGTTCAAGTACAACCCGCCCAACGGCGGCCCCGCCGACACCGACGCGACCGGCTGGATCCAGGACCGGGCCAACGAGTTGCTGCGTGCGAAGCTGGCCGGGGTGCGCCGGATGCCGTACGGGCGGGCCCGGGCGGCGGAGACCACCCAGGAGTTCGACTTCACGGCATCCTATGTGGACGACCTGCCGTCGGTGGTCGACCTCGTGGCGATCCGCGACGCCGGGGTGCGGATCGGCGCCGACCCCTTGGGCGGGGCCAGCGTCGCCTACTGGGCCGAGATCGCCGAGAAGCACGGGCTCGACCTGACCGTCGTCAACCCGGCCGTCGACCCGCGGTTCGCCTTCATGACGCTCGACTGGGACGGCAAGATCCGGATGGACTGCTCGTCGCCGTACGCGATGGCGTCCTTGATCGCCAAGCGCGACCAGTACCAGGTGTCGACCGGCAACGACGCCGACGCCGACCGGCACGGCATCGTCACGCCGGACGCGGGCCTGATGAACCCGAACCACTACCTGGCCGTCGCGATCGACTACCTGTTCCGCAACCGCGATGGCTGGCCCGCCGACGCCGCGGTCGGCAAGACGCTGGTCTCGTCGTCGCTGATCGACCGCGTCGCCGCCGACCTCGGGCGGACGCTGCTCGAGGTACCGGTCGGCTTCAAGTGGTTCGTGCCGGGCCTGCTCGACGGCACGGTCGGCTTCGGCGGCGAGGAGAGCGCCGGGGCCTCGTTCCTGCGCCGCGACGGTGGCGTGTGGACCACCGACAAGGACGGCATCATCCTCAACCTGCTCGCCTCGGAGATCATCGCCCGCACCGGGCGCACCCCGTCGCAGCACCACGCCGACCTGGTCGCCCGCTTCGGCAGCCCGGCGTACGCCCGGGTCGACGCGCCCGCCACCCGCGAGCAGAAGGCGGTGCTGGGCAAGCTGTCGCCGTCGCAGGTGACCGCGACCAGCCTGGCGGGCGAGCCGATCACCGAGATCCTGACCGCGGCCCCGGGCAACGGCGCGGCCATCGGCGGCCTCAAGGTGGCCACGGAGAACGGCTGGTTCGCCGCCCGCCCGTCGGGCACGGAGGACGTCTACAAGATCTACGCGGAGTCCTTCAAGGGCCCCGAGCACCTGGCCCGCATCCAGGAGGAGGCCAGGGGAGTGGTCGGCGCCGCCCTGAATGCCTAGTGCAGCCGGGCCAGCGTCGCGTCGTCCTCGACCCCGCCGTAGAAGCGGTCGAGGACCGCGCGGAACACCGGCTCGCCCGGCGCCGCGTGGGTGAACAGCGTCATCGACGAGCGCAGCTTGAGCGCGTCGACCGGGCCGAAGATGCGGACCTCGTCGCTCGACTCACCGTCGACCAGGATGCGGGCGCACTCGCGTAGCCGGGGGCCGAGCACCGGGTGGTCCAGGTAGGCGCGGGCCTCGTCGAGGCCCGAGATCGCGTACGCCTGGGCCATGGAGCTTCGCCCTAGGCCGGCGATCTGCGGGAAGATGAACCACATCCAGTGGCTCCGCTTGCTGCCGGCCCGCAGCTCCGCCGCAGCGCGCTCATAGGTCCCGTCCTGCGCCTCGACGAAGCGCCGAAGCTGCCACGGATCGTCATCACTCACCCGGCCAGCCTAAGGTGCCGGCACGCTCCTAGGCGTGATCCACGGGCGGCGGGGTTGCTGTGCGACGCCCAGGTCGGCCGACAGCTGGTGCCGAAGCGCGCTGGCCTTCGCGCGCACGATCACCGAGTCGCGGTCGGTCACGGTGGCGGTGTCCTCGGGCAGCCCGTCGGCCGCCGCCTGAAGGGCGTTCTGGAGCGCGAAGTACGCGTCCCGGGCTGCCTGCGACAGGAACAGGCCGCCGGCCTCCTCGCCGAAGTACCAGCTCTGGAACGCTTGCCGGGTGGCGCGCAGCCCCGCCCGGTCCGGACTCGACGACAGCCACTGCCGCGGAACGCTCTCGGTGAGATGGAAGAGCCGCTGGTAGTGCGGCAGCCGCAGGTCGCGCAGGCTGCGGTCGTACTCGTGCTCCGCCTGGATGCGCAGCTGAGCCCGGCTGGTGACATAGCTGACGGCGCCGCCGACGAGCAGCCCGGTGAGCGCGGAGATCATCGAGATCCACGGATCCATCCGCCGAGTATCGGGCTCCCACTACCCTTGACGCATCATGACTTTCGCTCTGGTTCCGTTCACCGCTGACCGGGCCGCCATGGTCGCCGGGTGGGTACGGTCGGCCGACGAGGCCGACCGGTGGTGCTCACGGGCCCAGCACCCGTTCCCCGCAGACGTCGTCTCCGACTGGTCCACACAGGACGATGTCGCCGCCTACCTGCTGCTCGACGCCGGCCGGCCGGTCGGCTACGGCGAGGTCTGGTCCGACGACGAGGAGGACGAGGCCGAGCTCGCCCGCCTGCTGGTCGCGCCCGAGGAGCGGGGCCGGGGCGTGGGCCGGGCGCTGACCCGGGCCCTGGCGGCGCGGGCCGGCTTCGACGACGTCTTCCTGCGGGTACGCCCGGACAACGCGCCCGCGTTGGCCGCCTACCGGGCCGCGGGTTTCGCCGACGTCGCGCCGGAGCTCCAGGCGGAGTGGAACGCGCCGCAGCCCCGCCCGTACACGTGGCTGCGCTGGACCGGAACGCCCTAGTCGAGGGTCGCCGCGAGCAGGGCGCGGACGAGCGTCAGGCCGGCCGCGAGGCTTTCCGTGCGGTCGTGGTCCATCCGCATGCCGACCGCGATGCCGTCGTAGATGACCTGGAGCTGCTGGCCGAGTGACACCGGGTCCGGGGCGCCGGCCTGGCGGGACAGGTCCGTGAACAGGGCGCGGACCCAGGCGCGGTAGTCGTCGGCCGCGGACACCGACGCCGCGCCCGGCATGGCCTCGGCGGTGGCGGAGACGAACGGGCAGCCGCGGTACTCCGGGTTGGTGAAACGGCCGCCCTGGATGTCGAAGACGCCGACGATCTTCTCGCGCGGGGTCGCGTACGCGGTGAGCCCTTCCGCGACCCGCTTCTCGATCGCCGCGTGCCGGCCCTGCAGGTACGCCCGGATCAGCTCGTCCTTGCTGCCGAACGTGTTGTAGAGCGTGGCCTTGGCGACGCCGGCGTGTTCGATCACGCGGTCGATGCCGACCACGTGGACGCCCTCGCGGTAGAACAGCTCGTCGGCCGAGGCCAGCAGCCGCTCGCGGGCCGAGGGCTTCGAGGTGGTCACCGCCATCTCACTCACCGCCTTTTCACCAAACCGTCGTCATCGTACGTTCAGCCGGCCGCCTGGACCCGGGGTGCCTGGCGGCGCAGGAGGGCCAGGCCCGCGAGCGCGGCCAGCACGATCACCGCGATGCCGTACTCGCGTGCGGTGTCGAGCAGGCCGCCGGCGTGCACCACCAGGTAACCGGCGATCACCGCGGGCACGCCCAGGCCCAGGTAGGACACCACGTAGAGCAGGGCCAGCACGCCGGCGCGCTCGTGCGCCGCGACCAGCGGCACCACGATCCGGATCGCGCCCTGGAAGCCGCTGCCGAAGCCGATGCCAGCGACGCCGGTCGCGATCAGGAAGGCCACGGTGGAGCCGGCCGAGATCGCGAACAGGGAACCGGTCACGCCGACGATGAGGCCGACGATCCCGACCCCGAGGGCGGTCCTGGCCGGGCGGTTGTTGACCGCCAGCACGCTCAGCGCGGCCACGGCGGCCAGCACGAACAGGCCGAGTCCGCCGTAGACCGCCGACGTGGAGCCGGCCAGCCCGCGGACCAGGGACGGGCCGAGCGACGCGTAGAAGCCCGCGAGGGCCCACACCGCGAACAGCACGGGCGCGGCGATCGCGACCGGGCCGCGGACGGTGCGGGGCAGCTTGATCTCCGGGATCAGCGAGTGCCGGGCGCCGGGCGCGCGGCTGACCGTCTCGGGCATCAGGGCGACGCCGACCGCCTGAAGCAGGAGCACACCGAGCAGCGCCAGGTAGATCAGGTGGGTGGGCGCCGGCAGGAACTGCACGACCAGGGCCGAGAGCAGCGCGCCGCCGCCGGTGCCGATGCCGGGCGCGACCGCGTTGGCGGTGGTGCCGCGGGCCCGGTCGATGTCGAGCATCCCGGCGCCGAGCGCGGCCAGCGCCGCGCCGGTGGCCAGGCCCTGGACGACCCGGGCGGCGAGCAGCTCGGGTACGCCGCCGGCGAACGCGAACACGACCAGCGCGGCCGCCTGCACCAGCAGGGCCACGAGCAGGACCGGCCGGCGGCCGACGTGGTCGGAGAGGCGGCCGAAGACCAGCAGGGAGAGCAGCACGGCGACCGCGTACACGCCGAACACGACCGTGGTGGTCATCGGCGAGAAGCCCCACTCGGCCTGGTAGGTGGCGTAGAGCGGGGTCGGCGCGCTGGACGCGGCCAGCAGCGACACGACGATCGACGCGAGCAGCCACAGCGACGGGGTGCGGCCGAGGCGGAATCGGGTTGCCGGCCGAGCGGCCAGGACGGCGGACGAGCTCACTGCGGCTCCCTGGGTAGACAGGTCTGTCTAGTGCAACTCACACACTAGACAGACCTGTCTGTCAGAACAACGAGAGCCCGATCACCTGCGCCCGCTGGTGCGCCCCTTCAGCGCGCGGCCCATGGCGCGGGCGATCTCCCGATCGGCGTCGCGCTGGGCCAGGACCTGGCGTTTGTCGTATTCCCGGCGGCCCCGCGCGATGCCCAACTCGACCTTGGCCCAGCCGTTCTCGAAGTAGAGCGCCAGCGGCACCAGGGTCAGCCCCGGCTCGCGGATCTTCTCGAGAATGCGGTGGATCTCGGACCGGTGCAGGAGCAGCTTGCGGATCCGCCGCGGCCCGTGCGTCGACCAGCCCCGCATGCCGTATTCCGCGATGTGCAGGCCGTATAGATGCAGCTCACCGTCGCGTTCCTGGGCGAACGCCTCGGCCAGCGAGGCGTGCCCGAGCCGGAGCGACTTGACCTCGGTGCCGAGCAGCACAAGCCCGGCCTCGTACGTCTTGAGGATCTCGTACTCGTGGCGGGCCTTCTTGTTGGACGCGACCATCCGGCGCGGTGTCTCCCGGCGGGCCCGCTCCGGGCGGGGCGTGTCGCGTCTCATGGCCGCTCAGTCTGCCAGGGCCGCACGGTGGGCACCCGTGATTATCAGCGCTCGCGGAAGCCGTCGCGCATGCGGCGGAAGAACCCACCCTCGCGCGGCAGCGCCGGAGCCGCCGGCACCGGACTGGCGGACCGGCGCGCGACCGGCTGGTCGTAGTCGGTGTTGGCGATCGCGTCGATCACCTGGGCCTCGGTGAAGTCCTCGGAGCCCGGAATCCGGGGCACGAACCCGACGAGCATGCCGTCGCGCATCACCTGCGCCTCGAGCCCGGCGGTGCCGTCGGTGTCCCAGAGCGCCTCGCGCTCACCGGGCAGCACCACCCGGACGCCGGTCTCCGAGCGGCCGGCGCTGGCCTGCGCCATGTGTGCGGGAACACCCCGGTCGCGGAGGGCGTCGACCACCCGGCGGGCACGGTTCTCGTCCATGCCTTGCAAGGTAGCGCGGGTCGGTGAGAATCTGCTGAAAGCGGGCCGGTGTGAACCTGACGACATCCTGGGGACTCGTCAGCCGCATGAGGCGTGTCCCGCTCCTGCTCGTGGCCGTCGTGCTGGCCGGCTGTGTCGATGATCCACCCGTGCCGGTCGGCCCGCCGGAGGCGGCCATGCGGGTGGCCCGGGCCGCGCACACCGCGACGCCCCTGCCGGACGGCCGGGTGCTGATCGCCGGCGGTTGTGCGACCGACGGCTGCGGTGAGACGCAGTCGACCTCCGAGCTCTACGTCGACGGCCGGTTCGTGGCCGGCCCTGCGCTGGCCGAGGCGCGGTTCAACCACACCGCGACCGCGCTGCCCGACGGCCGGGTGCTGGTCGCGGGCGGTTTTCCCGGCGAGACGTCGGCACCGAGCGGCACGGCCGAGATCTTCACGGGTACGACCTTCGTGCCGGCCGGCACCATGACCGCCCGACGGGCCAACCACACGGCGACCCGGCTGCCCGACGGCCGGGTCCTGCTGGTCGGCGGCGTGTCCGGGCGGGCGGCGCTGGCGACGGCCGAGGTCTTCGACGGCACCGGTTTCCGTGCGGTCGCCCCGCTGCCGGGCCCGCGCTCCCGGCATGGCGCCGCGCTGCTGGCCGACGGCCGGGTTCTGGTCGTCGGTGGGCAGTCCGCGACGGCACACGGGGTGGGGCTGCTCGACACGGCGTTGCTGTACGACCCGGCGCGGGACGCGTGGCAGGAGGTGCCGGGCCGCCTGCCGATGCCGTCCTACAAGCTGGCGGCGGCGCCGTTGCCGGACGGGCGGGCGCTGGTCGTCGGCGGGCAGACGGCCGACGACGCCGCTGCCCGGCTGGCCACGACGCTGCTCTTCGACCCGCGCGCCGGTCGTTTCACGCCCGCGGCGTCGATGGCCGAGCCCCGCTACAAGATCTCCGACGCGGTGGTCGCCCTGCCGGACGGCCGGCTCGCGGTGGCGGGTGGCTACGGCGTCGAGGTGTACGCCGACGGCCGGTTCGAGGTGGCGGCGCGGGGCACGGTGGAACGGCAGTACCCGGCGGTGGCCCCGCTGCCGGACGGCTCGGTCCTGGTCACCGGCGGCTACGACGACCGCACCCGGGTCACCGCGACCGTGCTGCGGGTCCCGGTCCGAGCTCGCTGATCTCGTACCCGTCCGGATAGGACTTCGTGTTGATGCCGTCCTCGAACATCCCGACGGCGCGCGGCCGGCCGAGGTGGCGTTGGATCGCCGCCCGGGCCTTGAGCGCCGCGTGCAGGCCGGCGCGCACCGGCCATGCCGGCGGTGGCACGCCGGTGGCGGCTCGCAGCCGCTCGTCGTAGAGGGCGCTGACCAGGGCATTGCCCAACGGCGACAGTGCGCGAGGGAGCCGGGTGAGCAGCAGCGAGCGGGTGGCCCGCTCGATGGTGGCCGCGGGCTCGTTCGGCACCAGGTGCGCACGGTCGTAGTCGTCGAACCAGCGCTCGAGCTCCGCCAACGAGTCGGGGAGGCCGTTGACGCCGAGGTGCTCCCCGAGCTCACGGTAGAACCGGTAGGTGGCCTCCCGCTCGTGGCAGCAGGGCCGACGCCAGCCGTAGCGGTCGAGCCACCGCAACGGAACGACGACGAGGCACGCCAGGACATATACGAACTCGTCGGCCGGGACGCCACGGTGCGGCCGGTGGAGCTGGTTCATCCGGCGGATCGCGGCCCGGCCGCGCGGATGGTCGAACCCGTGCAGCACGATCTCGAACATCAACAGCCCGGTGTCGTCGACCCGGCGCTGGGTGCGCTTGGTCAGCTCACCGGTGGAGGCCAGGATCGCGGCGACGGTCGGTGTCGAGAACGTACGGTTGAAGGCCAGGTTGAGCGCGAGCTTGAGATCCCACGGAAACTCGAACCGAACCATCGTCCGGTAGATCTCGACGTAGTCCCGCACCGGATCGAGGCTGCGGATGCGATCGAGGTTCCGGTACCGGTTCTTCACCGCGCCGAGCGTAGCGCGGCGGCCCCGTCTGTCACACTGAGTGCGGTTCGCACCACGTGGGCCGCACCAGTTGAGAAGGATGTTGATGACAGCGAACCACGACCACGCGAGCCTGTTCCTGGCCGCGGACGGTGCGGCGGGCGACGCCGCCGGCGAACCGGGACCAGCACCTGACGGCGGAGCCGAGGCGATGCGCCAGCTCCTCGACCCGTTCGCCGTGCAGCCCGCGCCGACGGCCGAGGACTCCGCCACCTCGAACTGACCGCTTCTTTGCTTCCCCTCGAGCCTGACCTGCCGATCCGCCGTGTGCTGCCGCGGGTGCGGGAGGCGTTGGACGGGCACGGCAGTGCCGTGCTCGTCGCGCCGCCCGGCACCGGTAAGACGACCCTGGTGCCGCTCGACCTCGCCGGTCACGGGCGGGTGCTGATCGCCGAGCCGCGGCGGCTGGCCACCCGGGCCGCTGCCCGGCGGATGGCCGCGCTCCTCGGGGAACGGGTCGGCGGGCGCGTCGGGTACGCCGTGCGCGGTGAGCGACGGACCGGCCCCGACACGCGCGTCGAGGTGGTCACCACCGGCCTGCTGGTGCGGCGGCTCCAGCACGACCCGGGCCTCGACGGCTTCGACACCGTGATCCTCGACGAGTGCCACGAGCGCCACCTCGACTCGGACCTCGCGCTGGCGTTCTGTGTCGACGTGCGGGCCAACCTGCGTCCCGACCTGCGTCTGCTGGCCACCTCGGCGACCGCCGACACGGCCCGACTGGCCGACCTGCTCGGGCCGACCGTCACCGCCGACGACGCGCTGCACCCTGTCGACGTGGTCTGGGCGCCACCATCCAAGGTGGATCCACCGCGTGGCCTGCGGGTCGACCCGAAGCTGCTCGACCACGTCGCCGCCACCACGCGCCGGGCGTTCCACGAGCGCGCTGGCGACATCCTCGTGTTCCTGCCGGGCGCGGGCGAGATCGCCTCGGTCGCCGAGCGGCTGAGAGACCTACCCGTGTGGATGCTGCTCGGTCGCCAGGACGCCGCCGAGCAGGACGCCGTGCTGCGCCCGTCCGCACAGCGTCGGGTCGTGCTCGCGACGGCGGTCGCCGAGAGCAGCCTGACCGTCCCAGGTGTCCGCGTCGTGGTCGACGCCGGACTGGCCCGGGTGCCGCGCACCGACCATGCCCGCGGCCTCGGCGCTCTGGTCACCGTGCCCGTCTCCAAGGCCGTCGCCGAGCAGCGCGCGGGCCGGGCGGGACGGGAGCTGGAAGGCACCGTCTACCGCTGCTGGTCCCAGGCCGCGCACGACCGGCTGCCGGCCTTCCCCGAGCCCGAGATCGCGGCCGCCGACCTCACCGGCTTCGCGCTCGACTTGGCGCTCTGGGGTGCTCCGGGCGGGCAGGGGCTGGCGCTGCCCGAAGCGCCTCCGGCCGGGCCGATGACGGTCGCGGTCGAGACGCTCCGGGCGCTCGGGGCGCTCGACGACGCCGGGCGGGTCACCGACCGCGGCCGGCGGATCGCCGGGGTCGGCACGCATCCCCGGCTGGCCCGGGCGTTGCTCGACGGCGCGCCCGTGGTCGGCGCCGACCGGGCCGCCGAGGTGGTCGCCCTGCTCGACCGCGAGAGCGCCACCGAGGATCTGGTCGCGGGCTGGCGCCGGGTTCGCGCTGACCCGGCCTATCAGCGGGAGGTACGCCGCCTGCGCTCCGACCTCGGCGCGGTGCGCGGCGCCGCGCGGTTGCCCGACGACCTGGCCGCCGGGCTGCTGGTCGGGCTCGCGTACCCGGAACGGCTGGCCAGGGCCCGCGGCGCCGGCGCGTCCGCGTACCTGATGAGTGGCGGGACCGCGGCGGACCTGACGCCGGGCTCGCCGCTGGCCGGCTCCGACTGGCTGGCCGTCGCCGCCGCGGACCGCCCGCCGGGCCGCGCCTCCGCGCGGATCCGTTCGGCGGTGGTCATCGACGAGGCGACCGCGCGGGAGGCCGGCGCGTCACTCCTCGCCACGGAGGAGGAGGTCGCCTGGTCCGGCGGCGACGTGGTGGCCCGCCGGGTGGAGCGGCTCGGCGCCGTCCCGCTCGTCGAGCGTCCATTGTCGACGCCCCCGGCCGAGCTCGTCGCCGCGGCGCTCCGCGAGGGGCTCGCGAAGGAAGGGCTCGGGCTGCTGCGCTGGTCCCCAGGGGCGGTCGCGCTGCGGCAACGGTTGGCCTTCGCCCGCCACGCGCTCGGCGAGCCGTGGCCCGACGTGAGCGACGCCGCCCTGCTCGAAACCGCCCCCAACTGGCTCGGGCCCGAGCTGGCCCGCGCCCGGCGGCGCGCCGACCTGACCAGGATCGACGTCGCCGCCGCGCTGCGCCGGTTGCTGCCCTGGCAGATCGCCGGCCGGCTGGACGCGGTCGCGCCCGAGCGGGTCGCCGGGCCGGGGGAGCGGCGGCTGCGGGTCGACTACGCGGACGCGGAGGCGCCGGTGGTCGCGCTCAAGGTGCAGGAGGCGTTCGGTTGGCGGGACACGCCGACCGTCGCCGAGGGCCGCGTACCCGTGCTGCTGCACCTGCTCTCGCCCGCCGGCCGGCCGGTGGCGGTGACCCGCGACCTCGCGTCGTTCTGGCGCACCGGCTACCCGCAGGTCCGCGCTGAGCTGCGCGGGCGCTACCCGAAACATGCCTGGCCGGCCGATCCGACGGGATGATCGTCGCTGGACGTCTCCTGTGGACCGGTGCGAGGATCGGCTTGCAGCTCTCGATGAGGAGGACCGCCTTGCCGTCTGTCCTGTTGCGACGTGCCGCCGCCGGTGCCGTCGCCGCGCTGACCGCGCTCGCCGTCGCCACACCCGCCCTCGCCGGGGGTGGCTCGACCATCGGCTCGCCGGGCCTCGGCGACTCCTACTTCCCGCTTGCCGGCAACGGCGGCTACGACGTGCGGCACTACTCCCTCGACCTCGACTACAACCGCACCGGCAACCAGCTCGACGCCACCGCGGTGATCACCGCGCGGGCCACCCAGAACCTCACCCGGTTCGACCTCGACCTGCGTGGCTTCAGCATCAGCTCGCTGCGGGTCGACGGCGACCGGGCGCGGTTCACCCGGGACGGCCAGGAGCTGGTCATCACGCCGAAGCGGATGCTGCGGGCCGGGCGCACGTTCACCGTGCGCGTCGACTACGCGGGCGAGCCGACCGAAGTGATCGACCCCGACGGCAGCAGCGAGGGCTGGGTGACCACGGCCGACGGCGCGTTCGTCGTCAACGAGCCGCAGGGATCGCCGGGCTGGTACCCGGCCAACGACAACCCGCGGGACAAGGCGACGTACGACTTCTCGATCACCGTCCCGAAGGGGATCACCGCGATCGGCAACGGCCGGCTCGTCGGCAAGCACGACCACAAGGGCAAGACGACGTGGCGCTGGCGCGAGGACTCGCCGATGGCGCCCTACCTCGCGACCGTCACCAACGGCGTGTTCGAGCTGCGGGTCAGCAAGGTCGGCCGGATCCCGCTCTACCACGCGGTCGACCCCGTCGAGGTGCCCAAGGGCGCGTTCGACCGGCTCGCCGCCGAGGCCGAGATCATCACGTTCTTCTCGAAGGTGTACGGGGAGTACCCGTTCAGCAGTGGCGGCGGCATCGTCGACCACGCGCCCGAGGTCGGCTACGCGCTCGAGTCGCAGACCAAGTCGCAGTACGACGAGACGCCGGGCGCGGGCACGGTCGTGCACGAGATCGCCCACCAGTGGTTCGGCAACAGCGTGAGCCTGACGGTGTGGCAGGACATCTGGCTCAACGAGGGCTTCGCGGCCTGGTCGGAGTGGTACTACGACGAGCGGCACGGCGGCGACACCGCGCAGCAGTCGTTCGACGCGTCCTTCGCCCGCCCGCCGACGAGCTCGTTCTGGACACGCCCACCGGCCAACGTCGGCGGACCGGCGGTCATGTTCAGCTCCCCGGTCTACGATCGAGGCGCGATGACACTGCAGGCACTCCGCGTGAAGATCGGTGACAAGGCGTTCTTCGCCCTGCTCCGCGACTGGTACGCCCACAACCGCGACGGCAACGTCACCACGGCCGACTTCGTCCGGCTGGCCGAGAAGCGCGGCCACCAGCAGCTCGACGCGTTCTTCCAGACCTGGCTGTACGAGCCGGCGAAGCCGACCACCTGGTGACCTCACCGCTGCCCGACCTGGCGCTGCCGGTCATCGCCGCACCGATGGCCGGCGGCCCGGGAACCCCGGCGTTCGTGGTCGCCGCCGGCCGGGCAGGCGGGATGGGCTTCGTCGCGGGCGGCTACCAGCCACCGGAGGCGTTCGCGGCCGAGCTCGCCACGGTCACTGCCGCCGGGGTCCCGTTCGGGGTCAACCTGTTCGCGCCCAACACGGTGCCGGTCGACCCGGCGGCCTACCGGGGCTACGCCGCGCTGCTCGCACCCGAGGCCGCGCGGTTCGGGGTGGCCCTGCCGCCCGACCCGGTGGAGGACGACGACGCCTGGCGGGACAAGCTCGACGTGCTCCGGCAGTGGCCGGTCCCGCTGGTCAGCTTCACCTTCGGCCTGCCACCGCCGGCTGACCTGGCTTTGCTCCGGGCGACCGGGGCGGTGCTGGCCCAGACGGTGACGTCGGTTGTCGAGGCCCGGGCGGCCGCCGACGCCGGCCTGGACGTGCTGGTGGTGCAGGCCGCCGCCGGTGGTGGGCACTCGGGCACGTTCACGCCCGACCGGCCGGTGCCGGTGGTGCCCCTGCCGTCCCTGGTCGCGGAGATCCGCGCGGCCGTGTCGCTGCCGGTGATCGCGGCCGGCGGCGTCGGCACCGCCGCCGACGTGGCCGCCGCGCTGGGCGCCGGCGCCGCGCTGGTCGCGGTCGGCACGTCGTTGCTGCGCGCGACCGAGGCCGGCACTTCGGACACCCACCGCGCCGCCCTGGCCGACCCGGCCCGGACCACCACGGTGGTGACGCGGGCGTTCACGGGCCGCCCGGCCCGCGGGCTGCGCAACGAGTTCACGGACCGCTACAGCCCCCTGGCGCCGGCGGGCTATCCGGCCCTGCACACCCTGACCCGCCCGATCCGCCGCGCGGCCGCCGCCACCGGTGACCCGGAACGCCTGCACCTGTGGGCGGGCACCGGCTTCCGCCACGCCACCGACGACCCGGTGGCCACGATCCTGACCCGCCTGGCGGCGGAGGCGTAGCGCCGCGGTCAAGGTTTGGGTTTGGGGCTGACCGGCCGGCCCAGCACGAGCGTGGCGGCGGCCAACACGGCCACGCTGGCGACGCACCAGATGGCGAGCTTTCCGGCCGTCCAGGCGGCCGAGCCGGCGGGGAAGTAGATCACCGACCGGACGAGGTCGGCGCCGAGGCCCGGCAGGTCCCACTCGTGAATGCCCCGGAAGAAGCCCGGCAGGAACTCCGGCGGGTAGATGCCGCCGGACCCGGGGTTGCCCAGCACCACCACCAACAGGATGATCAGCGTGGTGCCGACCCGGGCGAGCCAGCTCTGCACGGCGGCCGCGAACAGAGCGGCGGCGAACGCGAGCAGCATGCCGGCCCCGAACAGGCCGAACAGGTTCTGGTGCCAGATGCCCAACCCCGGACCCACGATGAGGGTGCCGGCGAGCGCGAGCAGCAGGGCGTGCACCGCCAGCCCGGCGATGCGCACGCCGGCCCGACCCAGGGTGCGCGGCACGGTGCCGAGCGCCAGGCTCAGCGCGATGCCACCGAAGTAGCCACCGATCACCAGGCCGATCGCCAGGTAGAAGGGCACCACGCCGCGCGGGTCGTCCGGGTTGACCGGCACGGCGTCGGTCACCGAAAGCGGCACACCCGCGCCACGGGCGGCCACGGCCAGGATCGCGGCCGTCGCGGTCGTGGCGGTCGGCCCGGCGGCGGTGGCCACGGTCAGCGTCAGCCCGTCGGCCGCGCTGGTGAGCGCCGAGTAGACGTGACCGCGGCGCACCGCGTCGTCCGCGTCCGCCGGGCTGTCGTAGTCGACGGCCCGAAGCTGCGGAGCCGTGGCGGCCAGCAGGGCCTGCGCGGTCTGGTCGCCCCGCACCACCCCGACCGGCACGTGGTGCGGTTTGGGGTTGTGCAGGGCGCCGACGAACGCGGCGATGAACCCGACGCCGACGAGCAACGCGAGCAGCAACGGCCCGGCACCGGCCACGATCCCGCGGCGCAGAGGCAGCAACGGCGGTGGTTCGCGCCGCGGCCGGAACGCGCCGACGATCTCCTGCCCGGTGATCCGCCACCACCGGCCCGGCTGAGTCCCGCCCATTTCATGATGATATGGGCGGTACCCCTCAGTGGGCGGCCACGAGCTCCGGAGCGTCGTCCGCGGCCGGCGTGTGCCGCGGCGACCGGGCGTTCACCATGACGGCCGTGGCCAGGGCCGCGGCGAGGACCACCCCGGTGGCCAGCCAGTAGGCCAGGGAGAAGCCGTGCACCTGTGACCCGGCGACGGTGGCACCGCCGTGCGACACCAGGTACGCGGCGGCCGAGCTGGTCGCGACGGTGTTCAACAGCGCCGTGCCGATCGACCCGCCGACCTGCTGGGACGAGCTGATCAGGGCCGACGCCACACCGGCGTCCTGCGGCGCGACGCCGTGGGTCGCGACGCTCATCGCTGGCATGAACGCGGCCCCGACGCCGAGGCCGACGACGGTCTCCGCGACGGCGATCTCGAGGAAGCCGCTGCCGCCGTCCAGGCGGGTGAGCAGCACGAGCCCGACCGCCGTCACCAGATACCCGCCGACCATGATCGGCCGCGGCGACAGGCGATGTGCGAGCCGCGCCCCGACCTGCGTCGCCCCGACGATCTGTGCCACCGCCAACGGCATGAAGGCGAGGCCCGCCTGCACCGGTGACCAGCCCTTGACCTGCTGGAAGTAGTAGCTCAGCAGCAGGAACATCCCGAACAACCCGACCGCGGCCAGGGTGACCGACAGGTACGCGGCGGCCCGGTTGCGTTCCGTCAGCACGCGCAGTGGAAGCAACGGCGACCGCACCCGCGCCTGCGCCGCGATGAACGCGGCCAGGAGCAGGACGCCCGCGACGAACGACGCGATGGTCAGGGCGCCTGTCCAGCCGTCGCTCTCGGCGCTGCTGAAGCCGTGCACCACGGCGACGAGGCCGACGGTGGCGAGCAGGACGCCGGGGACGTCGAGCCGGGCGCGGTGCCGCTCGCCCGTGTCGTGGACCGTCGGTATGGCACCGAGGATCCCGACGACGGCGATCGGCACGAGCACGAACATCGAGAAGCGCCAGCTCAGGTACTCGGTGAGCAGGCCGCCCGCGATCAGGCCGACCGCGCCGCCGGCCACGGAGACCGCGCTGAACACGCCGAAGGCCTTGGCCCGCTCGCGTGGCCGGGTGAACGACAGCGAGATGAGCGACAGGGCCGCCGGCGCCAGCAGGGCCGCGAACACACCTTGGAACGCTCGTGCGATCAGCAGCATCGGTGCGTTGACCGCGAGTCCGCCGATCGCCGAGACGATCGCGAACCCGGCGAGGGCCCAGAGGAATACCCGCTTGCGGCCGACCATGTCACCGATCCGGCCCCCGACGAGCAGCAGGGCGCCGAACGCCAGGCCGTACGCGGTGACCACCCATTGCCGGCTGCCGTCGGAGAAGTGCAGCGCCTGCTGGGCCGAGGGGAGCGCGATGTTCATGACGGCCGAGTCGAGCACGACCATCAGCTGGGCGATGGAGATGAAGAACAGGGCTCTCCACCGCTGGGAGTCGGAGGTCATGCTGCCGTCAGCCCGCCGTCGATCGCGAGCGCGGCACCCGTGATGAACGGGGCCTCGTCGCTGAGCAGGAAGGCCGCGAACGCCGCGAGCTCGGCGGGCTGGCCGATCCGGCCCATGGGATGCATCGCGTTGGCGAGCTGGAGGGCCTCTTCGGGGTTCGCGCCCATGTTGCGCCGCAGCAGTGGGGTGTCGACGCCGCCGGTGACCAGCGCGTTGATCCGCACGCCGGTGGTCGCGACGTCGAGCGCCGCGGACCGGGTGAGCCCGATGACGCCGTGCTTGGCGGCGCCGTAGGCGGCGAGGCCGGCCACGCCGGTGACGCCGGTGGTCGAGGCGTTGTTGACGATGGCGCCGCCGCCGGACGCCTGGAGCGCCGGGATCTGGTACTTGAGTCCGAAGAAGACGCTGTCGAGGTTCAGCGCGAGCTCCGCGCCCCAGGCGTCGTGGTCGACTTCGGTGATCGGGCCGAGCGCGGTGGCCGCGCCGACGTTGTTGAAGGCGCCGTCGAGCCGCCCGTAGTGGTCGAGGGTGCGCCGCACCAGCAGCTCGACCTCGGCCCCGACGGTGACGTCGGTCGGCACGAAGAGCACGTCGCGCCCGGCCGCGCGCAGCTCGGCGGCGAACGCCTCGCCCGCGTCCTTGCTGCGGGCGGCCAGCACGACCCGGGCGCCCTCGGCGGAGACGCGCTCGACAACGGCGCGTCCCATGCCGGAGGTGGCGCCGGTGACCAGGATGACCTTGTCGGTGAAACGCATGTTCGGCCTCTTCCAAATGGGGAGAATTGAGCGGACGATCATCGTCCGGTTCGAGAAGCTACCCCAAGAGGACGGCGGTCGTCCGCTTCTTGTGACCCGAGGCGCAGTGAGCCCAGCCACCCTCGGTCGGTGCCGGCGTGGCTGGGCGTGCCGGTGGTTCCTACGGTGCGAGCGGGGTCCGCCCGGGGGCGCGCATGCCGTCCAGCAGCAGGGTCAGCATGCGGCGCCAGCCGTCCGGCCCGGCGTCGACGCCGAGGCAATGGTCGGTGTCGAGCGGGGCGCGCGAGGCGAGCAGGAGGTCCTGCCAGGTCACGTCCGCCCGCAGGTCACCGGCCTCGTGCGCGCGGTCGGCCAGGAGTCGGACGGCGTCCTGCAGCGCGACGGTCCGCTGGGCGAGCTCGGGCGACGGCTGCTCGTCGTGGGCGGTGAACTCCGCCAGCCCGCGGCTGTCGCGGTGGGCCGTGACGAGCTCGGTCATGAACTCGGTGAGCCCGTCCCACGCGTCCGGTCGGTCGAGGCAGGCCTTCGCGACCTCCACCATCTCGTCGTACAGGCCGATCACGACGGCGTCGAGCAGGGCTTCCTTGGTGCCGAACCGCCGGTAGAGGGTGCCGACGCCGACGCCGGCCGCTTTCGCGATGTCCAGCGCGGACACCTCGAGCCCGCGGGTGGCGATCGCCGCCCGGGTCGCATCGATCAGCTGGAGCCGGTTGTGCCGCGCGTCCGCGCGGATGCCGGAGGAGGGGTCCACCCGCTGAAACCTAACACTTGGGACGGCGATCGTCCGTTTCGCGGCGTGAACGGCGTCACGATAAACGGACGATAGTCGTCCGGCGAGCTGTGGTCCGGAAAGCGGACGACCTCCGTCCGCCTGAACCGAGATGAGGTACGACCATGAGTGAGCTCGCCGAGATCGTCCGGCGGCTGGACGCGTTGGAGGCGGCCGAGAGCATCAAGCGGATGAAGGCTCGCTACTGGCGCTTCGTCGACGAGAAGAAGTACGACGACCTGGTCGCGCTGTTCGCACCCGGAGCGAAGATCGTCATCCACGGCACCGAGTGGCCGTCGGCGCGGGAGTTGGTCGACGCGACGCGCGAGTACACCGGTGGCGCCCCGACGGTTCACCACGGGCACATGCCCGAGATCGAGATCCTCGGGGAGGACGTGGCCTCCGGGGTCTGGATGCTGGAGGACCTGGTGCCCTTCAAGGCCGGCGAGAACGCGCCTCCGGGACACCGCGGGTACGGCATGTACCGGGAGACGTACCGCAGGATCGAGGGGATCTGGCTCATCGACTCGCTGGAGCTGACCCGCTTCCGGATGGATCCCATGGACAACTGGGTCCGGGAGGCCTGATCGGAGCCGCGGAGGCCGGGCTGCCTGCCCGGCCTCCGTCGGCGTTCCGGTCAGCCGAGGTACTTCTCCCACGGGCCGGTGATGGCCAGGGTCAGGCCCGGGTCCTGCATGTTGACGAAGAGCACCTTGCCGTCGGCGGTGAACGTCGGGCCGCAGAACTCCGAGTCGTTGAGCTCGTTGCGGGCGATCGCGTACGTCGGGCCGCCGGGGAACGAGCTCAGCACGTGCGACGCGCCCTCGCCGTCCTCGGCCAGCACCAGGCTGCCCCACGGCGTCACGGTGACGTTGTCCGGGCCGTCGAAGGTCAGGTCGGTGTACTTCGGTGCCGAGCCCGCCTCGGTCGACGCCTGGTGCGGGAAGTACGTGACGAGCTGGATGGTCTGGTTCCGGAAGTTGTAGAACCACACCATGCCGTCGTGCGGGGCCGCGTCCGCCGGCAGGTCGCCCTCTTCCCAGGCGTACGAGTTGACGACGTACACGCCCTCGTCGGTGGCCCAGACGCCCTCGAACTTCTTGCCGCGGGTCACCTGGCCGTCGGCGAACTGCTCGCGCACCGGCTTGGTCTGCGCGTCGCGCTCGGGCACCTCGATCCACCGCACGGGGAACGGGCGGCCGAGCTGCGCGGAGGTCAGGTAGGCGACGTCCGGCAGCACCGAGCCGTCGTCCATGATGATCTGCATCGCGGCGAGGGTGCCGGCGTTCGGGGCGAGGCGGGTGAGCACGCCCGGGCCGAGCTTGACCCCGCGCGGCGCGGTCCAGCGGTAGAACAGGCCGTTCGGCTCGCTGGCGTCCTCGGAGAGGTAGATGCTCGCCTTGTCCGTGCCGATCGCCAGCGCCTCGTGGGCGTACCGGCCCAGGCACTTGATCGGGCGCGGGTCCGACTTGCCGTCGGAGGAGACCTCGAAGACGTAGCCGTGGTCCTTCTGGAAGACGCCCGTGCGACCGCTGTCGGCCTCCCACGCGTCGCCGGCCTGGTCGTCGGTCTCTTCGCAGGTCAGCCAGGTGTGCCACGGGGTCGGCCCGCCGGCGCAGTTGGAGACGGTGCCCGAGATGCCGACGAACTCGCCGTAGTTGCGGCCCGCGCGGTCGGTCGTGATCACCGTGCAGCCGCCGGCGTCGATCGCACCGGGGTCGTAGACCGTGCCCTTGACGTGCGGCACGCCGTGCTCGTCGCCCGGGTCGATCTCGTGGTTCTGGATGATCGTGTAGCGGTCACGCCCGGCGTCGAAGACGGCCATGCCGTCGTGCGAGCCGGGAGTGCGGCCCTGGCCGTGGTCGAGCTTGCTGACCCCGGTGCGGGTCACGATCGTGTACGTGAAGCCGGCGGGCAGGGCGAGGATGCCGGCCGGGTCCTTCACCAGCGGCCCGAACGGCTTGTGGTCGTCGGACGGGCGGGGCTGGTTGGGGTGCGCCTGGGCCAGCGAGGGCACGGCACCGGCCACAGCGAGGCCGACACCGGCGGCACCGCCGGCGAGCAGGGCGCGACGAGAGGTAGACACGTGTTGTTGCTCCTTGATCCGGAGGAGAGACAACCCGAGCCAACGCGGCCAGACCGACAGCGCAACGCCATCCACGTGAGCTGTCGGCAACGCCGACATGAAGACTCCGGGTCTACCCCGACCGCCAGGTCCGGGGATCGACAGGGACTCTCCCGGTGCCCGGCGGCGGCCGCGCCGCGAAGGGTGGACGCATGGATGTCGTCCTCTGATCGCGGTCGCGGCCGCCGGTGCGTTCGTCGGAGACCACGTCTCGTACGCGCTGGGTCGGGCTGCCGGTCGCGGCCGCGGTCGCGGGTCGCGGGTGTTGACCTGGGCCCGGTCGGCGGTCGCGGAGCGCGGCGGGCTCATCCTCGTGGTGGCCCGGTACATCCCCGGCGGTCGGACGGCGGTGACGCTGTCGATGGGCGCGCTCGGCTACCCACGGCGGCGGTTCGCCGCCTTCGATGCCCTCGCCGCGGTGACCTGGGCGCTCTACTCCGCGCTGGTCGGCTACTTCGGCGGCACGACGTTCGAGGGTGACCCACTGCGCGGGCTGCTGCTCGGCCTCGGCGTGGCCATGTCGTTGACCGTGGTGGTCGAGACCGTCCGGTTCGCGCGGGCCCGTTTGGCGCCGGTCGACGACGGCCGCCGCAGCCCCGTGGCCGGCGCTGATGCCACGTCGACCACCCGGTCGCCGGACCGCAACGCGATTACGCCGGTCGCGTCGATGGCGCCCACCCGGGCCGCCGCCAACCCGCGTGCGGTGAACGACCGCACGCAGTCGTCGGTGGTCGCGGGCTCGCAGGTGAGCAGGAAGCCGTAGCACGGGAAGCAGGTGCACCAGCGCGACAGCGCCACGCCGGGCGGCGCCGGGACGGCGTCGAGGTCGACGGTCGCGCCGAAGCCGCCCCACTCCAGCAGCATCGCCAGCGACCCGACCAACCCGGCCATGCTGATGTCCTTGGCCGCCGCCGCGTGGCCGGCGTTGGCGATCGTGTGCAGCAGCCGGACGTCGTCGGCGAGGTCCTTGCCGCGTTCCTCGAAGGACGGGAAGAACGGGAAGTCGGCGCGCATGACCCCCTGCAGGCAGGCCGCGACGACGAGATCCTGACCGGCCCGGACCCGCGTCGTCGACAGCACGGCACGCGCGGAGCCGACCGCGAACGCCGAGATCGCCGGTGGACCGTCGGAGATCGTGAGGTGGCCGCCGACGATCGGCACCCGGTAGAGATCCGCGGCGTACCGCATGCCTTCGAGCGCGCGGCGGGCGGTGGCCTCGTCGCCGACGACCGTGTCGACGATGCCGAGGGGGAGGCCGCCCATGGCGGCCACGTCGTTGACGTTGGCGAGCACGGCGGCGATGCCCGCGCCGTAGGGGTCGGCCCGGACGAACGGCGGGAACAGCGCCTCGCCGCAGGCGATGACGGTGCCGCCGTCGGCGTCCAGGGCGGCGCCGTCGTCACCCGGACCCGCGACCCAGCTGTGGTCGCCGAGGACCTCCGAGACCAGCCGGATCGCCTGCTTGGCCTGGGCCGCCGGATTGTTCCGCACGGCGGCGACGACCTCGTCCAACGAATCGTTCATGGACACCTCGTCACGAGATGGCAGCCGCCGAGGCTGTCGCAAAGTAAACGTTCGTCATAGCATAGACGACGTGGGTCCGTCGTTCCTGTCGCTGCCACCGCGGTCAACGAAGCCGCGCCGCGCCGGGCTGACCCACGTTCTCGACCGTGGCCTGCCGGTTTCCGCCACCACCGAGATCCTCGAGTCGGTCGGTGAGCACGTCGACGTCTGGAAGTTCGGCTGGGGCACCGCGTACGTCGACCGCGGGTTGGACCGCAAGCTCGCCGTGTTGAAGGACCACGAGGTGGCGTCCTGCCTGGGCGGCACGCTGCTGGAGATCGCCTGGTCGCAGGGCCGGGCCGAGCAGTGTCTGGAGTGGGCACGGCGCAGCGGCTTCGACGCCGTCGAGGTCTCCCGCGGGGTCGCCGACATGCCCCTCGACGCCAAGCGCGAGCTGGTCAAGAGCGCGGCGGAGACGTTCGTCGTGCTGGCCGAGACGGGCGTCAAGGACGCGGCGGTGGTGCTGTCGAGCAGGCAGTGGCGCGACGAGATCGCCGAAGACCTGGCCGCCGGCGCGACCTGGATCATCGCCGAGGGCCGGGAGAGCGGCACCGTCGGCATCTACGACAGCGCCGGCGTCCCGAAGCCCGACATCATCGACGCCGCGGTCGACGCGGCCGGGCTCGACCGGGTGCTCTTCGAGGCGCCCCGTAAGGACCAGCAGGCGTGGCTGATCAGCCGGTTCGGCCCCGACGTCAACCTCGGCAACATCGCGCCCGCCGAGGTGCTGCCGCTGACCACGCTGCGGCTCGGGCTGCGGGCCGACACCGCCCCGCTCTCGCTCGGCCGGCCTCTGTGAACGGTCCGGACCTCCGGTCGCGGACCAACGTCGTGCCCAGCGCCTACCGCGGCGTGGCGGTCACGCACCTGCCGTTCGCCCTGGGCGACGAGAAGCTCCGAGCCCACTTCCTCGGCCGGGAGGCGTACCGGCGCACCCGCTTCGTCGTGGCTCGCGACCCGGCCGGCAAAACCGTCCTGCTACGCGTCGACAAGGCGTCGACCGAGCCGCTCTTCTCGCCGATCGTCGAGGTCGACGTGCTCGCGACCGACTGCGCCTACGTCGTCGATGACGAGGCCGACACCGCCGTGCCGTCCGAACTGGCCCGGGTCGCCGCGACCGTGCCGGGCACGCCCCGCGCCGTCGTGGTGCAGGGCCGCTACGCGCACGTCAGCTTCATCGTCAACCCCGCACCGCTGCGGCTGGTCGTCCAGGAGGTGCTGCCGCCGGAGCCGGCGAAGCTGCTCGACCAGGTGCGCCGGCTGCTGGCCGTGGCCGAGGACCTGCCGCCGATCCTGCCGGCGGCCGACACGGTGTCCTTCGCCGACCTCGCAGCCGGCGCGAAAACGGAGCGCTATTTGTTGCCCTGCGCCGGGTCGGGCGTCGCGGTGGGCCTCAGCGAGACCGCCTACCTCGACCAGCGCCCACCCCGGCAGGACTGGACCCTACTCGGCTGCGCCCGCTCGCGCGACATCCACGAGTGGTTCTACGGGGATCAGCCGCCCACTGTGGACATGTGCCCACGGCAGCGGCCCCACGAGCGCGGCACCGCCGTGCTGACCAAGTGCTGCCTGCTGGAGGAGAAGATCGAACGCGACGGCGACCGCGTCGTCGTGCCGTGGGGCGCCTCGCTCGGCCAGGTCGGCGAGGCCCTGCGCGAGGTGGCCGGCCGCTGGGAGCCGCAGTGGCGACCCGTCTGACGGAGTCCGGCGCGTACGCCCGCCTCTGGCGGACGCCCGCGCTGGCCGACATCTTCGAGGAGCCGCGCCGCCTCCAGTCCTGGCTGGACATCCTCGTCGCGCTCGCCGCCGCCCAGGCGGAGGTCGGACTGATCCCTGGGCGGGCGGCGGAGCAGATCGCGCGGCACGCCCGCGCGGACCAACTCGACGTCGAGTTGGTGGCGGCCGAGACGCGGCGCACGGGACACTCCACGCTCGGCCTGATCCGGGCCCTCCAGACCAGGCTTCCGGAGCCGGCCAGCGAGTACGTGTACTACGGCGCGACCGTCCAGGACCTCACGGACACCTGGTTCGGCCTGGTGATGCGCGACGTCGGCGCGCTCGTGCGGGCCGACCTGCGCCGCGCGCACGCGACGCTGCTGCGCCTCGCCGCGACCCATCGCGACACCGTCATGGCCGGCCGCACCCACGGCCAGCCCGGCGCCCCGATCACCTTCGGCTTCAAGGTCGCCACCTGGGCCGACGAGCTGGGCCGGCACCTAGCCAGGCTCGCCGAGGGATCGGCCCGCTGGTCGGTCGGTCAACTCGCCGGCGCCGTCGGCGTGCTGGGCTTCTTCGAGCCGGACGGCATCGCCCTGCGCCGGCTGTTCTGCGAACGGCTGAAGCTCGCAGACCCCGGGCTCTCGTGGACGTCCACCCGGGACCGCGTCGCCGAGTTCGGCAGCGTCCTGAGCCTGGTCGCCGGGACCCTGGCCCGGATCGGCAACGAGGTGTACGAGCTGCAACGCCCCGAGATCGGCGAGCTGTCCGAAGCCCCGTCGCAACACACGGTCGGCAGCATCACGATGCCGCACAAGCGGAACCCCGAGCTCAGCGAGCACCTCGACACCCTCGCCCGGCTCGCCCGGGCCAACGCCGGCATCCTGGCCGAGGGCATGGTCAGCGGCCACGAACGCGACGGTCGGGCGTGGAAGGCCGAATGGGCAGCGCTGCCGGACGTCGCGCTGGCGGCCGGCACGGCGGCGTCGTTGGCTGCCGACCTCGTCGACGGGCTGGTCGTCCACCCCGACCGGATGCGGGCCAACCTCGGCCCACGCTGGGCCTCCGAGCGCGTCCTCGCCGAGCTGTCCCGCCGGCACGGCAAGCACCGGGCCCAGCAACTTCTCCAGGACGCGCTGTCCGCGAACCCCGACGGCGACCTGGCCGAGGCGCTGAAGGAGCACGACCTGGACGAGAAATGGACCCGGGAGCCGGCCGTCGCCACCGCCGGCGCCATGGTGGACGCGATCGTCGCCCGCGGGACGCCGGAATGAAAGCCCGCCGTCGCCTCGCGGTCCTGCCCACGCCCCTACACCGGCTGCCCGCACTGGAAAGAAAGCTCGGCACCGGCCCGCTCCACCTCAAGCGGGACGACCTCACCGGCTTCGGCGTCGCGGGCAACAAGGCCAGGCCGCTGGAGTTCCTGCTCGGCGACGCGCTCGCCCGAGGCGCCGACACGCTGGTCACCGCCGGCGCGCCCAGCTCCAACTTCATCGCCGCAGCCGCCCTGGCCGCCCGCGTGTGCGGGCTGCGCTGCGACATCCTCGTGGCGGGCGCGCCGACCCCGGTGGAGCTGGCCAGTCGCAGCGGAGCCCGGCTGCTCTTCACCGGCGCCGACCGGGACGACCTCGACCGGCTCGTAGACGAGCACGCGGCCAAGCTCCGCGCCGAGGGCCGCGACCCGTATCCGGTGCCGCGCGGCGGAGCGACGCCCGTCGGCGCGCTGGGCTTCGCGGCGGCGGCGGAGGAGCTCGCCGACCAGCTCGCCGGCGACGCCACCGTGCTGATCCCGACCGGATCGGGCGCCTCCCTGGCCGGCTTCCTGGCCGGGCAGGCGGCGATCGGCGCGTCCTGGCGGACGTACGGCGTCTCCGTGAGCCGCCCGGCCGACCGGATGCGCGCCGAGGTCCTGGACCTCGCCACCCGCTGCGCGGCGCTCGCCGGCACGCCCGCCCCCGATCCCCGCGACCTGCACCTGATCGACGCGACCGGGACCGGCTTCGGCCAGGTCAGCGACGCCGACCGGCGGGCGATGCGGACGGTGCTGGACACCGAGGGCATCCTGGTCGACCCCACCTACGGCGCGAAGATGTTCGCCGCGCTGCCGACCGAGGCCCCCGCCGTCCTGTGGCACACCGGCGGCCTGCCCTGGGCGTTGAAGCCATGACCGGCCCGGGCGAGGAGTTGATCGCGGCGGGATACGCGTGGGAGACCGCCGACGCGTCCGTCCTGCACGACGCACTGAACCTGGCCGACCTGGCCCACGCCGTCGAGCTCGCCGACCGGGGCGTCGTGCCGGCCGAGTCGGCCCGGAAGCTGATCGGTGCCCTGCTCGACATGTCGGCCGTCGACTACGACCCCCGGCACGGCGAGCTCTACGACTCCCGCGAACGGCACCTCACGGCCCGCATCGGGGCCGACGCCGGCTGGCTGCGGGCCGGCCGGACCCGGCGCGAGGCCGTCCGGATCGCGCTCCGGATCACGCTGCGGGCGCAGCTGCTCGACCTCGTCGCCGGCGCCGCCGGGCTCGCCACCGCCCTGGCCGACCAGGCCGAGCGGCACGTCGACACGCTGATGCCCGACTACACGTACCTCCAGCAGGCGCAGCCCACGACGTTCGGCCACTACCTGCTGTCGTTCGCCGACCCGGTGCTGCGCGACGCCGACCGCCTGCTCGCCGAGCTCGGCCACGTCAACGGGAGCCCGGCCGGCTCGGGGGCGGCCAACGGGTCGCCGATCCTGGCCGACCGGGAGGGCTCCGCCCGCGCGCTGGGCTTCGACCGGGCCATCACGCACACCCGCGATGCGATGTGGCAGACCGACCCGTTCCTGCACCTGCTCACGACGGCCACCAGCCTCGTGCTCACCCAGGACAAGCTCGCCGAGGACCTGGAGATCTTCACCAGCGCGGAGTTCGACTTCGTCGACCTCGCCGACGCGTACACCCGGCCCAGCATTCTCATGCCGCAGAAGCGCAACCCGTACGCGTTGACCGTGGTCCGTGGCTCGGCGGGGGTCCTGCTCGGACGGCTGGCCGGGCAGGCTGCGGTGGCGAAGACCCCGTCGGCCCGCAGCGACAACCTGATCTACGTGTACGGCGAGCTCCCGCGCGCGATCGACCTGGCCGCCCGGGTCACCCGGTTGAGCGCGGCGGTGGTGCGCACGCTGGCCGCCCGCCCCGAGCGGATGCGCGCGGCGCTGGACTCCGGCGTCACCGCGGCGGCCGACCTCGCGGACCTGCTCATGCGGCGCTTCGCGGTGGACTACCGCACCGCGCACCGGGTCGTCGCCCGCGCGGTGCGGGCCGGGCTCGACGCCGACAGCCTGGCCAAGGCGGCGTCCGACGTGACGGGTCAGGACTGGCGGATCGACGCGACCGAGCTCGCGGTGGCGCTCGACCCGGCGACCCTGGTGCGGTCGCGGACGGCCCTCGGCGGCGCCGCGCCGAGCGCCATGGGGCCGATGGTGGCCGGCGTGCGCGCCGCCGCCGAAGAGCTGGAGCGGCGCGTCGAGCGGAGCCGCCGCCGGATAGCGGCGGCCGAGACCGCGGTCCGGGAACGCGCCCACGAACTCGGGAGGATCGGATGAGCGTGGTGAACCTCGGCCTGTCCGGGCTCGCGGAGGCCGTCGCGGCACAGGGCGCCCCCGTGGTGCACGTCGACTGGCGGCCCCCGGCCGGCGGTGATGCGGTCGCCGTGCGCGCCCTCACCGACCTCTACGGGCTGCGCTCGCTCGACATCGACCCGGCGAACGCCGAAGTGCTGCGCCGGCTCGACACCGGCGTACCCGTGGTCGTCGACGTGCGTAGGGCCGGGGACGTCGTGCCGGGCATGACAGACCGGACCCTGCTGCATCCCGGCCCACCGATCGCCTGGGACGACGTGTGCGACCCACTGCGGCGGTCGATGCGGGCGGCGGCGGTCGCCGAAGGGTGGGCGCGGCAGGTGGACGAGGCGGAGGCGTTGCTGGCGACAGGCCGGATAACCCTGGCCGCCGCCAACGACCATGCCACCGTGGTGCCGATGGCCACCGCGCTCGGCCCGAGCATGCCGGTCTGGGTGGTCGACAACGCGGCCGGCGGGGTGCGGGCGTTCGCGCCGGTCGGCCAGGGCGCCGGAGACGTCGCCTGGATGGGCCGCGAGACGCCGGCGGCCGTCGAGCGCCTGGTCTTCCTGCGCGAGGTGGCCGGGCCGCGGTTGGCCAGGATCCTGGCGAGCATCGGCCCGGTCGACGTGCTCGGGCTGGCCGCGCAGGGCGTGCAGATGGGCGACGACGTCCACATGCGCACCCAGGCGTCGACCAACCTGCTGCTCCGCTCCCTGCTGCCGGCCGTACCGGCCCTGGGCGACGACCCCGCGACGCAGGAGTTCTGCGCGTACCTCTCGGCGAACCATCTGTTCTTCCTGACGGTGGCGATGGCCGCCGCCAAGTCCCTCACGCTGGCCGCGGAACAGGTCGCGGGCGCCACGATCGTCACGACGATGGCCCGCAACGGCACGACCTACGGGATCCGGCTGCCCGGCTCGCCGCGCTGGTTCGTCGCCCCCGCGCCGCCGGTGGAGGAGGCCCTGTTCCATCCCGGGTACGGCCCGGAGGACGGCGGCCTGGACATCGGCGACAGCGCGGTGCTGGAGCTGGTCGGCCTGGGCGGCCCGGCGACGGCGGGATCGCCGGCGGTCGCGGCGTTCCTGGGCGGCTCGATGGCCGACGCGGCCCGGGTGACGGAGTCGATGCGCCGGATCTGCGCGGCCGAGAGCACGAGGTTCAAACTGCCCACCATGGACTTCCGGGGTACGCCGCTCGGCGTCGACGTGCGCCGCGTCGTCGAGACGGGGGTGACGCCCAAGGTGAACACCGGCATCCTGCACGCCCACGCGGGGCTGGGTCAGGTGGGTGCCGGTGTCGCGACCGCGCCGCCGGCCGTGTTCCGTGCGGCCCTGCTCGCGAGCGCGGCCTCGTGAGCACCCGCAGCGTCCACGCCAAGCTGGTCGACGGCTACCAGGTCGACGTGACCGCCGGTGCCTACTCGCTGCGGGTCGACGAGCCCGAGACCGTGGCCGGCGGCACCGGCACCGGCCCACAGCCGACCGACTACCTGCTGACCGCGGCCGCGTCCTGCTTCGCGATGGCGATCGCCTACAGCGCCCGCAAGCGCGGCCTCGCGCTCCCGCCGCTGGAGGTCAACGCGACCGGCACGTACGACGGCCCGGCGTTCGCCGAGATCGCCCTGGAGGTGGTCGTCGACCTGCCGGACGCCGAGATCGAGCGGCTGATCGCGGCGGGGGAGCGGGTCTGCTACGTGACCAACACGCTGCGGCGGGGCCCGAGCGTGACGATCCACCACAGCTCACCCGTTGCGTAGCGCCATCCAGATCGCCCGGGCCGGCACGGCGGTGTCGTTCGTCCAGTAGTGCGGCACCTGCCCGCTGAAGTGCAACGAGTCGCCCGCGTCCAGCGTGTAGGACCGCTCGCCGACCCGGAAAGTCAGCGTGCCCTCGACGACGTGGACGAGCTCCTCGCCGGGGTGCTCCATCGCCTTGTCGCCGCTGGACGCGCCGGGCGTCACGGTCGCGACCGCCGCGGCGGTCTGGAACTGCCGGTAGGACCCCGTGATGCCGGCGAGGGCCAGGCCGTCGTGCGGCGTGTAGACCGTCGGGCGCCGGTCGGCCTTCGTGAAGTGCACGGGCTCCTTCGGCTGCTCGTCCTCCTCGACGAAGTGGCTCACCGGCACGCCGAGCGCGACGCCGAGCTTGAGCAGCGTCGTGATCGTGGGAACCATGCCGTTGCGCTCGATCTTGTGGATCGCCGCGGCCGAGACGTCGCTCAGCACGGCCAACTGCTGCAGCGAGTGCCCCTGGGCCGTGCGCAGGGCGTGCAGCTTCGGACCGATCAGACTGACGATCTCGCGGACCTGGTCAGGACCGGACTCGTCGGTCTGCGCCGGCGAGGGCGCGTCGGTGACGGCCATCGGGCAACTCCTCCACATCGGTGCCTGTTGACACCGCGAACTGACGTGCAGGATAGTCAACGCGCGGTGTTCCATGATGTACGCGCATTCTGCCACGGGAGTGAGTCCATTGGCGCGCAAGGTGGTCATCATCGGCGGCGGTGCCGCCGGAATCGGAGCAGCAGGGGCGGCCAAGGCCGCCGATCCGTCGAACGACGTCGTCGTCTACACGAGCTTCGAGGACGTCGGCTACAGCCCGTGCGGCATTCCCTACGTGCACGGCAAGGAGATCCCGGACTTCCAGCGGCTGTTCCTGGCCACCAAGGAGACGTACGAGAACGTCGGGATCGACATCCACTATGAGACGACGGTGCGCTCGTTCGACCCGGCCAACCGCACGGTCGAGGTCGAGGGCGAGGGCACGACGAGCTACGACGAGCTGATCGTCGCGACGGGCTTCGACTACCAGGATCCCGGCGTACCCGGCGGCGATCTCGGCGGTCTCTACTACGTCAAGAACATCCGCGCGGCGATGGAGTGGGACAAGGTCCTCGACTCCGTCCAGCGGGCGGTCGTCGTGGAGGCGTCCCCGCTCGGCCTGGAGATGGTGACCGCGCTCGCCCACCGCGGCATCGAGACCCACCTCGTCGACCCCCACCCCTGGGCGCTGGGCGAGCTGTGCGACCCCGACGTCGCCGGGCCGGTGCAGGAGTCGTGGGCCGAGATGGGCGTGACGATGCACTGGAACACCACCCTGCGCGGCTTCGTCGGCGGGGGCGGGCAGGTGCGCGCCGTGGAGACCTCCGACGGGGAGATCCCGGCCGAGCTGGTGGTCGTCGCGACGCACAAGGTGCCCAACAACGCGCTCGCCCTCGCGGCCGGGCTCAAGGCCGGCTCGACCGGCGGTCTCGTCGTGGACGCCCGGATGGCCACCTCCGCATCGCACGTGTGGGCGGCCGGCGACGTCTGCGAGATCCCGCACGGGCTGGGCGGGCTGCCGTTGCAGGGGCTGACCGGCAGTCACGCGTACGCCCAGGGCAAGGTGGCCGGCACCAATGCGGCCGGCGGCGAGCGCAGCTACCAGCCCGTCTACGTGCCCTGGGGCATGGTCGCGGGCAAGTGGATGATCGGCGGGGTGGCCCTCGGCGAGGTCGCGGCCGCCGCGCTCGGCATCCCGCACGTGGTCGGGCGCGCGACCGGCATCTCCCGCGCCCGCTACTACCCGGACGTCAAACAGGTCCGGGTCAAGCTCCTGGCCGAGCCCGGCACGCTGCGGTTGATCGGTGCGCAGCTCGTCGGCGGTGAGGGCATCAAGGAACGGGCCGACTTCCTCGCGGTGTGCGTACGCAAGGGAATCACCCTGCACGACCTCGCCACGATGGAGAACGTCTACTCGCCTCCGATCGGCGCGCTCAACGAGCCGATCAGCGTGGCCGCCCAGGACGGTGTCGCCACCGCCGCCAAGCAGGTGTGAGATGGCGTCGCCGACGAAGTGGTTACGTGCGAACGCGCAGCACTACCTGCTGCGGGACGCCCAGGCCCGGGTGGCCCGGGCGCACGGGGTGGCACCGCCGCCGATCCGCGGGTCGCTCTTCTGGTCCCGGATCTTCGTACCCGTCTACCGGCTCCTGCCATGGTCGCTGCGCCGCACGGTGATGACGGCCATGCCCGGCAGCCACCGCAAGCAATGGCCGCGGCCGACCCGACCCGAGGGTCCCGCGGTCTGAAACCCAGTTCGAGCACCCCAACCAGTTCGAGGAGGCCACCGTGCCGAAGACCGTCACCACCGAACTGCCGGCCGAGGGCGAGCGACTGTACAACGCGGAAGAGAAGGTGTTCCCCGACATCCAGGCCGAGCCCGGGCAGAAGGCGTTCATCTTCATCCACACCGTGCCGTACGAAGGCTCCGTCGCCCTGGTCAACCTGCTCACCTCGACCCGCCTCGTCCGCAAGGGCTTCGACGTCAACATCGTCCTGTATGGACCGGGCGTGCTGCTCGCCTCCGGCACCCGCGGCTACCCCGGCGTCGGCCAGGAGGCGTTCCCGGGCCACCTGGCGATCAACAACCAGATCAAGACGCTGCTCAAGGAAGGCGCGACGATCTACGCGTGCCGGTTCGCGATGGGCGCGCTGTACGGGTTCCGCGAGGACGACCTGATCCCGGGCATCACCCCGTTCAACCCGCTCGACGTGCTGGACTCGGCGCTCACGGCCTGGAAGGAAGGCGCCTTCCAGATGAACACCTGGACCGTTTGATGGCCCAGCCCGACAAGGTCCGCGGGCGGGTGGTCGACGCGCACAGCCACATCGGTGCGATGCAGGCCTGGAAGTTCTACGACCTCAAGGAGCCGGTCAAGCCGACCGTGTACGAGTTCGCGGACGGCCGGGACTACCTGCGGCACCTCGACGGCGTGGGCGTGGAGCGCGGGCTCGTGCTGCCCAACTACGGCATCCCCGTGCAGGACCAGGCGTTCTCGCTCAACCCGCTGGTCATCGACACGGTGGCGGCGAACGACCGGCTCGTCGGCGGCCTGTGGGTGTCGATCCTGCCGCAGAACAAGGAGCGGACCCTCGAGACGCTCAAGCACGCGGGCGAGCCCGGGATCGTCGCGCTGAAGACCACGTTCCTGCTCGGCGGCAACCCCGACCCCAACACGTGGGACGACGACACCCGCGAACTCGCCGAGGCGTGCTTCGCCGCGGCCGAGCGGCACGACCTGGTGTTCCACTTCCACACCAGTGCCGGCGGCGCGTCGGACATCAACAACTTCATCCCGCTGGTCGAGCAGTATGGCAAGCGCATCAAGATCTACCTGGTGCACTTCGGTGGCGGCGTGAGCGGGCACATCAAGCTGGTGCCGCGGTTCCTGGACTGGGTCGAGCAGGGCTACCGGGTCTACTGCGACACCACCTGGACCATCGGATTCGGGGCACGCTGGCTGATGACCGAGATCGAGAAGCGCGGTGTCGGCGCGGATCGGGTGCTGTTCGCCTCGGACGAGCCCTGGAGCGACTTCTGGGGCGAGTACTGGAAGATCCAGGGCGCGCCGGTCAGCGACGAGCTCAAGCAGCGGATCCTGTACCGCAACTACGAGGAGCTCTACGGCTCATAGGGACTGGTAGATCGCGACGTGGCGGGCGGCGGAGGCCGCCCAGGTGAACGACGGCACCACCGCCCGCCCGCCTTCCACCAACGTCTTGCGCAGCGTGGCGTCGGTCATGACCCGTTCCAGGGCGTCCGCGAGGGCGTACGGGTCGCCGGGCGTCGGCAGCAGCGCGTCCCGCTCGTCGACCAGGAACTCGCGGAACACCGGCAGGCGGCTGGCGACCACCGGCAGGTCCGCCGCGAGCGCTTCGAGCACGGCCAGGCCGAAGCCCTCGTTGAGGGAGGGGAAGGCGAGCGCGTCGGCGCCGCGGTACCAGGCGGCCACCTCCTCGTCCGCGAGCGTGCCCAGCCGGACGACGTCGATGCCCAGTGCGGACACCATCCCCATCGCCTCCCGCTCGTACTGCCCGTAGTCGCGGAACGAGTGGCCGCCGATGACGGCCAGCACCGGGTGCCGGCCCCGGTCGCGCAGGATGTCCAGCGCCTCGAACAGCGTCTTCGTGCCCTTGCGCGGCTCCACGCCACCGACGGTCAGGAACACGAAGCGGTCGTCGGCGCCGAGGGTGGCGCGCAGCGCGGCCGCACGTTGCGGCTCGATCGGGAGGAAGCGGGCCGGGTCGACTCCATTGCGGACGATCCGCGCGGTGATGCCGTACTCCTCGTGCAGCTGGCGCCGCCAGTAGTCGCTGACGACGAGGACGTGGTCGGGCTCGACGATCGCCTTGCGCTGGCAGTCGATCAGGGCCTGGGTGGTGAAGTCGTCAACGTGGTGGACGGTCCGCACGACTGTCACCGCGGCTCCGGCGTCCCGCACTCGGGCTGCGGCGCGGGCCGAGATGCAGTCCTGCGAGTGCAGCACGTCGAACCGGTCCGCGACCGCGGCCAGGCCGGTGGTGAGCGAGTCGATGGACGCGAAGACCTTCTCCTCGAGCGACGTCGTGTCCGTCGGTGCCGGGAAGAGCGTGAACGGCACGGTCGTCGGGCGGAAGAACTGCTCGCCGGGGGTGCCAAGGCCGAAGACGTGGACGTCGACCCCGGCTGCCGCGAGCGCCTCGGCGACAGCCAGGGTGTGTACGACGCCGCCGCGCGGGCGGGTGGAATAGGTGAGCAGGCCGACTCTCATAGCTGTGCCCCCGCGATGCTGGCGTCGCGCTTGACGATCGCGGCGGCGGTCAGCGCGGCCCGGGCCGCCGTCTCGGTCACGATGCAGCCGGCCTCGACGAGGGTGCGCACCTGGTCGTCGTAGCCCTGCGGATCCGCCTCGGTGCCGAGGACGTACACGACGACCTGTGGCCCGTGGAGGTCGGCGCACGCGGAGGCGAGCTGGCCCGCCGGGTCCGGGTGGGAGCCGTGGCCCAGCACGACGTCCAGCAGCACCACCGCGACGTCTGGATCGTCGCGCAGGTCGCGCAGCAGGCCGATCCGGGTCTCCGGGTCGATCATCGGGTGCGGCCGGCCACGGGTGTACTCCTCTTCGCCGAGGTCCAGGCAGACGCTGGCGTGCGGTGGGGCGGGGAGCCCGTACCCCTTGTCGATCGGGGTGTTCGACCAGACCGGGCCGATCGTGCGGCCGAGCAGCACCAATGCCTCGTAGCAGAGGGTGCCGCCCGAGTAGAGGCCGCGGACCGTGGTGCGCTCCGGCGCGAGGCGGGCGATGACGTCGCCGAGGTCGGGGCCGTGCCGGCGGGTGGGGTCCGGTGGCGTCTTCCCCAGTCGGCTGAGGGCGGCGGTGACGCCGCCTTCGATCGTGCCGTCGGCCAGGCCGATGAGCGCGGTGACAACGGGCTTGCCCGCATCAGCCAGGATCCGGCGCGCCACCGACTCGGCGGGCGGCTTGGACACCAGGAGAATCACCTCGGTGTCCGGGTCGTCGGACAGGACCTTCATCGCCTGTGCGGCCATCCGTCCGCCGACGGCCTCGGAGAGATCGCGCCCGCCCAACCCGATGACCTGGGAGACTCCCGAACCCCAGCGGTCCAGCAGGGCCATCGCCTCCTGGGCCCCGGTGCCGGCCGCGGCGATCACTCCGACCGGGCCGCGGCGCACCGCGTTGGAGAAGCCGAGGCCGACGCCGCCGAGCACTGCCGTGCCGGCGCCCGGACCCATCAGGAGGCGGCCACGACTGACGGCGTGGTCCTTGAGCGCGATCTCCTGCTCGACCGGGACGTTGTCGCTGAACAGCAGCACGTCCAGGCCGCGGGCGAGCGCTTTGTGGGCTTCGAGGGCGGCATAGTCACCGGGTACGGAGATCACGGCCACTGTGGACTCGGGCTGCGCGCGCAGCGCGTCGTCCAGCGATCGGGGCACGGCCGTCTCGTCGCGTGCCGGGCCCCCGCGTCTCTCGAACAGCGTGCGGTGCGCCGCGTCCAGCGCCGTCTCCGCGCTGGTGTCGTCGGTGGCCCGAACGGCCAGCACCAGGTCGCCGGCGCCGGCCCCGGCGGGGTCGAACCCCTGCTCCCGGAGACTCTCGACGGTGGCGGTGGTCGCCATGGCCACCGCCGCCCACTCGACGCCGGCGACGTCGCGCATCGAGCGGGTGCCGGCGAGTTGGACGACCGAGTCGACGTACACGTCGGGCAGGATCCTGATCGCTTTGGTCACGCGGCACCCCGTCCCGCCATGCCCCGCACGATCCGGGTCGCGCGGCCCGGGTCACCGGACAGGGCGCTCGGCACCAGCCAGGGGCGGGTGATGACGGCGCAGCCGCCGCCCGCGTCGAGGAACCGCAACGCGGCCCGGACCTTCGGACCCATGCTGCCCTCGGGGAACTGGCCGTCGCGCAGATGGCCGCGCATCTCGTCGGCGCCGACCGTGGTGATCGCCCGCTCCCGGGGAGTGCCGAAGTCCAGCATCACGGTGTCGACGTCGGTCACGAGCACGAGGGCCGTGGCGCCGACGGCGGTCGCGAGCAGCGCCGCCGCGAGGTCCTTGTCGATCACGGCCTCGACGGCGACGAGGTGGTCGCCGTCGGCGGCGACCGGCACGCCACCGCCACCGGCCGCGACCACGACGAAGCCCTCGTCGAGCAGCTTGCGGATCGCGTCGATCTCCACGATCTCCAGTGGCGGGGGCGACGCGACCACCCGCCGGTGGCCTCGCCCGGCATCGTCCGCCGTGGTCCAGCCCGGGTGTCGCGCGGTGTCCTCGGCGGACAGGAACGGGCCGATCGGCTTGGTGGGTCGGGTGAACGCCGGATCGGCGGCGTCGACCCGGACGTGCGAGACCAGGGTGACCGCGTCGGGTGGCCGGCCGCCCGAGACCTCGCGCAGGGCCAGGCAGAACAGGCTGCCCAACTGGCCCTGGGTCATCGCGACCAGGGTGGGCAGGGGGAGCGCCGGCACCGCGGGCTCCCCGGCCTCGTGCTGGATCGCCAGGTTGCCGACCTGCGGTCCGTTGCCGTGTGCGACGACGACCCGCCAACCGCCGAGCCGCAGCCGGTGCACGGCCTGCGCCATCGCGGTGGCGTTGGACGCCAGTTCCCGCTGCGTGCCACGCTGTCCGGCACGGGTGAACGCGTTTCCTCCGAGCGCGACAACCGCTGTCCTTTGCACTGGGCTTCCTTCCCGCAACGGTGCGAGGGCGCCGGTGCATGTCTAGGATCCGACGTGCGAAGCTGACGATAGTGAACGCCGCTAGCTGTGCCAAGAGCCCTGCGAAGGTCGGTGAGGCGAATGTCCGGACCCGTGCCCGCTGAGCACGCCGCTTTCGCGCGGAGACTGCGCGCCGCCGAGGATCGGCTCTATCCACTGGCGATGGTCGACACCGACCTCTACGAGCGTGCGGTGCGGCTGGTCGGGCGGCTGGCCGGCCGGCTCGCGGAGACGTGCACCAACCTGGACGAGCTCGCGGCCGCGGAGGCTTCGGTGCGTGGCTGGCTGGACGACGGGGACGTCACGGGCGGCGTACCTGTGGCTGGGCTGGATCCCGACATGGTGGTCTCGGCGGCGCTGGCCGCGCGGTTCCGGGCCCTGCTGGGCGAGCAGGCGGCGGCGCTGCGGGCGCGGGCCCTGGACCGGGCGCGGGCCGCCGGGTTGGCCTGGGCCGTGCTGGAGCAGCCCGACGCGGCGGCGTGGCGGGGTGCGTCGGCGCGGTGGGTGGAGGCGCACGTCCACAGCGGAACGGTCCTCGTCAGGTCGGTGGTCGCCGACCCGGACAGCGGTGCGCCGCTGTACCGGATCGAGGTGTACCCGGGCGTCGGTGACTTCCGGGTGGCGGAGTTCGACGACCGGGCCACCTGGGAGTCGACGGTGGAGGATGAACGCCGGTCGGTCGAATCGGAAAGTTGATGAGCCTACTATCTTCGTAGACGCTCCCCGTGGTATCACAGATCGAGGTGACACTCCCCGGGAGGTTCCAGACATGACGTCGACAGCGAGCCCCACCCGGATCTCCGAGGCCGCGAGCGCGCTGATCCTCGACGTCCAGGCCCGCGGCCTGCGGGTCGAAGCCCAGATCGAACAGCGCTCCGGCGGCGCCGGCCCCACCGACTGCGGGATGCTGTGGATCGAGGGCTACCCGGTCACCGCGCCCACCGGCCCGGTCGCCGCCGCGTCGCCCTATGTGCTGCGGCCCGAGGACGACGGCTACGGCATCTACCGAGACGGCTCGCGGCTGGCCTCGGCCACGACGCAGCGCCGCCCCCGCTACTACGACCTCACCACCGCCGACGGGGTGCCGTACTGGCACATCGCCCTGCTGCATCTCGACTCGGTGGCGAGCACGGTCGTGCAGCACTGCGCCTACTGGGGCAACGCCGACCAGTGCACGTTCTGCGGCATCGGCCTGTCGTTGGAGTCCGGCCGCACGATCGCCCGCAAGACCCCCGAGCAGCTCGCCGAGGTCGCCGTCGCGGCCCGCGACCTGGACGGCGCGGTCGACGCCACGCTGACCACCGGCAGCACCCGGTCCGTCGACCGCGGAGCGTTGTACGTCGGCCGTTGCGGCGAGGCGGTCAAGCGGGCCAGCGGGCTGCCGGTCGAGGTGCAGTTCGAGCCGCCCGACGACCTCGACGTCATCGACCAGGTGGCAGCCATGGGCATCGACTCGGTGGGCATCCACGTCGAGACGTTCGACCCCGCCGTGCTGGCCCGCGTCGCGCCGGGCAAGGCCCGCACGGGCATCGAGGGCTACTTCACCGCGTGGGAGCGGGCGGTCGCGGCGTTCGGCGAGGGGCAGGTCTCCACGTACGTCATCCTGGGCATGGGCGAGGACCCGGAGCTCACGGTCGAGGGCTGCCAACGGGCGATCGACCTGGGCGTCTACCCGTTCGTCGTGCCGTTGCGGCCGGTGTCGGGGAGCCTGATGGGCGAGTGGAAACCGCCGTCGCAGGCGTACACGCGGCCGATCTATTCGAAGGTCCTCGCCTATCTGTCGGACCGCCGGATGACCACGGCGACCGCGAAGGCTGGCTGCGCCCGCTGCCAGGCCTGCTCAGGGCTCAGCTCGATGGAGCCGCTGCTGCAAATCGGCCGCCGACCCGCCTCCTGACCGTGCCGCGCCAGGCCGAACGCCTCCGCATCGGGTGCCGGGTGGCCACCTCGGCCGCGGACCTGGCCGCGCACCACGCCGTCCGGCACCGCGTCTTCGTGGCGGAACAGCACATCTTCGCGGGCTCGGACCGCGACGCCCACGACGCCCGCCCTTCCACGATCCCCGTGATCGGCGACGTCGACGGCACGATCGGCGGATCGGTGCGGCTGTTCCCCCTCGACGCCGCGGGCCGCCGCTGGCAGGGCGATCGACTCGCGGTGCTTCCGGAGTTCCGCGCGTACGGCCTGGGCGCACCCCTGGTCCGCTTCGCGGTCGACACGGCGGGCGCCCGAGGGGGCTCGGTCATGGTGGCCCACATCCAACTCGCCAACGTGCGCTTCTTCGAACGGCTGGGCTGGCACCGGGACGGCGACCTCGAAACCTACGCGGGCCTACCGCACCAACCCATGGCCATCGACCTGGGCCGCGGTCCCCGCTAGGTCAGCGGACCCGGAACTGGCCGCCGCAGGTCGGGCAGGTCCAGGGCTCGTCGGGGTCGCGACTGGTGGGGGACAGCGCGGCGTCGTCGCGGGGGCATCGAGGGCCTCGGCCGGTCTTCTTCCGCTTGCTCATGGCACCACGATAGGGCGGTCGGCGGATCGTCGGATCGTCCATGCAACAAGTAAGAAACCCCATGTGGGCGAGCATGTCGGGACCTATACCGTCGCACCGGAACACGTCAGGTGCATGAACGGCCCGCAGCACATGGAGCAAAGTGTTGAGCGACGAGATACGCCCCCGGCCGGTGGGCGCCGTCGTCCGGAACTCGGACGCCGGTGTCGAGCTGACCGTGACCTGGCACGGCGAGATCGTCCTTGACCGGATCCCGCTCGGCTTCGCCGTCAACGGCAACGAAGTTGGGGTGAATGCCGAGCTCGTCCGGGTTTCTGAGCGGACGGTCAGTGATCGGTTCCGGCTTCGCTCGGGCAAATCGGTGGGATCCCACGCGTACGAGCACCACGAGAGCACGCACACCTTCCGCACCGGCGACGGGCTCGAGTGGCAGGTCGTCGTGCGTACCGCGCGGGACGGGGTGGCGTTCCGCTACGTCCTGCCGAAGCTCGACGGCACCGCCCGGATCACCGGCGACCGGACCGCGATCACGCTTCCCGCGCGGTCCCGGAACTGGGTCCTCGACTACCAGACCTGGTACGAGACACCCCGGTTCGGCGTCGACACGACCGACCTGGCCCCCGGTGCGTACGGCTTCCCGTTCCTGAGCCGCTTGGACAACACAGCGCACATCCTGGTCACCGAGTCGGGCATCGACGGCCGGTTCGCCGGCGCCCACGTCGTCGCCGGCGACCCGGAGCCGGGCGGCGGCCGGACCCTGCGCTTCACCCTGGCCGACGACAGCGTCGAGGTCGCCCGCGGCGAGGTCACCCCGTGGCGCGTCATCCTCGTCGGCACCCTGCCCGAGCTCGTGGAGTCGCTGCTGGTCGACGAGCTGGCGCCGCCGGTCTCACCGGAGCTGGCCGACGCGACCTGGGTCCGGCCGGGGCGCGCCGCCTGGTCGTGGTGGTCCGACTTCTACTCGGGCGCGCGGCTCGACAAGCAGAAGCACTTCGTCGACGTCGCCGCCGACCTCGGGTGGGAGCACCTGCTCATCGACTGCGGATGGGAGGAGACCTGGGTTCCCGAGATCGTCGCGTACGCGAGCCGCCGCGGCATCCAGGTGCACCTCTGGACCATCTGGCGCGACCTCAACACCCCCGAGGACCTCCGCAAGTTAGCGCTGTGGCGCTCCTGGGGCGTGGCCGGGATCAAGGTCGACTTCATGGAGTCCGAGTCGAAGGACCGCTACCGCTGGTACGACTCGGTGCTCACGGAGACCGCCCGGCTCGGCCTCATGGTGAACTTCCACGGCTCGGTCATCCCGCGCGGCTGGGCCCGGACCTTCCCGCAGGTCATCGGGTACGAGGCGATCCGCGGCGCCGAGTACTACGTGTTCTTCGCGGACCAGGCGCTGACCGCCGCGCACAACGTGATCCAGCCGTTCACCCGCAACATCGTCGGTGGCATGGACGCCACCCCGGTCGCGTTCGGCGCACCGAACCGCACGACCAGCGACGGCCACGAGCTCGGACTCTCGGTGGCGTTCGAGGCCGGGATCACCCATTTCGCGGACCATGTCGACGCGTACGCGGATCGACCGCTCGCCGCGCGCTTCCTGGCGGAACTGGCACCGGCCTGGGACGAGACGGCCCTGCTGGCCGGTGACCCCGACAGCCACGCGGTCATCGCCCGCCGGGCCGGCGACCGCTGGTTCGTGGGCTGTATCGCGACCGGCGAGGCCCGGACGATCGAGGTGCCGCTGGAGCGGCTAGGCGTGGGGCCGGACGCCCAGGTGTGGATCGTCGGCGACGACGCGACCGGGCTCGCCGAGCGGACCGTCACCGCCGAGGACGTTTTCACCGTCGAGGTGGCCCGCGACGGCGGCTTCGTCGCGATCGTGGCACCGGCCGGCACCGAGGTGTTCCGGGCCGAGCCCCGGCCGACGCACCCCGCGCCGGTCGTGCACCCGGCGGTCGCCGAGCTCGGCCCGGACGGCACCGCAAGCCTGACAACCGACCCGGGCGCCCGGCTGCGGCTGCCCCTCGGCTGGTCGGCCGACCGGGTCGGCGAGACCGGCTGGCTCGTCCGCCCCGACTCGTCCCTGCGGCCCGGGCAGCTCGGTGTCGTCACCGTCGAGCGGGACGGCGACGGCGTCGTCCCCGTGGTCGCCCACGCGCGGATCGTGTACCCGCTGACACCGGGCGCGTACGCGCTGTCGGACCTGCCGATGCTCTCCTTCGCCAACGCCGACGGCCCGGTCGAGCGCGACCAGTCCAACGGCGGCGGCAACCCCCGCGACGGGCAGCGGATGCGCGTCGCGGGCCAGGAGTTCGAGCGTGGCCTCGGCACCGCCCCGGCCTCCGAGGCCACGTTCCACCTCGGCGGCCGCGCCGAGACGTTCGCCGGCGCGGTCGGCGTCGACGACGAGTCGACCGGCCGGGCCCGGGTCAGCGTGCTCGCCGACGGGCACGAGATCTTCGCCGCCGACGTCGAGGCGGGCAAGCCCGTCACGCCGTTCAGCCTCCCGGTCCACGGCATGCGGACGCTCAGCCTGCGTGGCGCGACCGACGACCCCGGCGTCCACGTCGACTGGGTCGACACCACCGTCCACGTCTGAAATCCCCCACCCCATCATCAGAGGAGCACCATGAAACGTAGGTGGATCGCCGCCACGGCCCTGGCCGCGGCGGTCACCCTGCTCAGCGCCTGCTCGGGACAGTCCGACGGGGCGTCCGGTGAGAAGGTCACCCTCACGTACGCGAACTGGAGCGAGGACCAGACGCCGGCGATGCAGCAGATCGCCGACGAGTTCCAGAAGGCCAACCCCGACATCACCATCAAGGTGCAGACGCTGCCGTGGACCGAGTACTGGACGACGCTCCAGGTCGGCGCCGCCGGCGGCACCGCGCCGGACGCGTTCTGGATGCTCGCCGACCACTTCCGCGAGTACGCCAAGGGCGGCCAGCTGGTCGACATGTCGGACACGGTGAAGGCGAACAACATCGACCTGAGCGTGTACCCGAAGGCGGTCTCGGACTCGTACACGTACGACGGGAAGCTCTTCGCCCTGCCGAAGGACTTCGACACCAACGGCATCTGGTACAACAAGGCGCTGTTCGACGCCGCCGGCGTCAAGTATCCCGACGACACCTGGACCTGGCAGGACGCGCAGGACGCGGCGAAGAAGCTGACCGACCCGGCCAAGGGCGTGTTCGGCATCGCGGCGCCGATCGACGCGCAGGGCGGCTTCTACAACACGATCCTGCAGGCCGGCGGCTCGATCATCAACGCCGACGGCACCGCGTCCGACTTCGGCAGCCCGGCGGGCGTCGAGGGCCTGAAGTTCTGGACCGACCTCCAGGCCGCCAAGGCGTCTCCGACGCTGGAGCAGCTCTCGGACACCGAGGCCGTCTCCATGTTCGAGAACCAGAAGGTCGCCATGTACTTCTCGGGTGCGTACTGGGCGCTGCGGTTCCACAACAACGCGGCGTTGAAGGGCAAGGTCGACGTCGCGCCGCTGCCGCAGGGTGTCAAGCGGGCCACCGTCACCAGCGGCATCGGCAACGCGGGCTACGCCGGCAGCAAGCACCCGGAGCAGCTCAAGAAGTTCCTCGCCTTCCTCGGCGGTTCGAAGGCGGCCGAGATCCAGGCGGCCACCGGCACGGTGCTTCCCGCGTACAAGGGCACGCAGCAGCCGTGGCTCGACTCGATGCCGGAGTACAAGCTCCAGGTCTTCATCGACGCCACCGACTACAGCGTGCCGCTGCCGGTCGCGGGCAACGCGTCCGAGTGGCAGGGGCTCGCCACGCAGTACCTCGGTCCCGCGTGGAGCGGGAAGAAGCCCGTGGCGGACGCGGCCAAGGAGTACCAGACCGCCGTCGACCAGGTGCTCGCCAAGAAATGACGTCCTCGGCAACGAAGCTTCCGCGGCGGCCGTCCGGCCGCCGCGGGGGCGTTTCCGCTCCCAACGGGTGGTGGGCGCTGGCCTTCATCGCCCCGGCCACGATCGGCCTGCTGGCGCTCTACGTGTGGCCGTTCCTGCGGACCGTGGTCGACAGCTTCCAGGACGTGCCGGCGTTCGGGCCGGCGACCTGGGTCGGCACCGACAACTACACGGCGCTGCTCCACGACCCGGAGTTCTGGCAGGCGTTCCGCAACTCGGCGCTCTACACCGCGATCGTGCTGCTCGGAGTTCCGATCGCCATCGCGCTGGCCGCGCTGATCGAGCAGGTCGGGCGGGGACGCGCGATCTACCGCGTGCTGTTCTTCCTGCCCGTGGTCACCCTGCCCGTCGCCATCGGCATGGTCTGGCGCTTCATCTACAACGGCGACTTCGGGCTCCTCAACACCGTGCTGTCCTGGGTCGGCGTCGACGGCCAGTACTGGGTGGCCGACCCGCGGTTCACGATCTACGCGTTCGGCGTGGTCGGCATCTGGATGGGCCTCGGCATCAACCTCATCATCCTGGGCGCGGGCCTGACGGCCATTCCGAAGGCCGTGTACGAAGCGTCCGCATTGGACGGTGCCGGCCGGGTGCGGCAGTTCTTCCGGATCACCGTGCCGCTGCTGAGCCCCAGCATCTTCTTCGTCACCGTGCTCAGCGTCATCGGCGCGCTGCAGATGTTCGACCTGAACTTCATCATGCTGCGCGGGGTGAACAACACGGCGCTGGCCGACTCGAAGACCATCGTCTACCTGTTCTACGAGAAGGCGTTCGTCCAGTTCCACCAGGGCTACGGCGCCGCCATCGCGGTCGTGCTCCTGCTCGTCATCATGATCGCGACGGCGCTCCAGTTCCGTCTGCAGAGATCCTGGGTCTTCTATGACTGAGTCCACCCTCCGGCGCGGGCCCCGGCGGGCCAGGCGCTGGCACCTGCACCTGATCCTCGCCGCCGCGGCCGCCTTCATGGTGGTGCCGTTCGCCTGGCAGCTCCTCACCGTGTTCAAGTCGACCGCCGAGGTGACCAGGATCCCGCCGACGATCCTGCCGCACGGTTGGAGCCTGCACGCGTTCGAGACGTTCTTCGACACGGTGCCGTTCTGGTCGATGTTCGCGGTCTCCGCCGGCGCGCTCGTGCTGCGGGTCGGCGGGCAGGTCGTCGTCGCCGCGCTCGCCGGGTACGCGTTCGCGCGCATCCCGTTCCGCGGCCGCGGCCTGCTGCACGGCCTGTTCCTGGCCATGCTGATGGTGCCGAGCCAGCTCTTCCTGATCGGCCAGTACGGCCTGATCCGGGATCTGGAGCTGCTCGACACGCTGCCGGCGCTGGCCATTCCCGGCCTGTTCTCGGCGTTCGGCACGTTCCTGATGCGGCAGGCGTTCCTGAGCATGCCCGACGACTACGAGGAGGCGGCCCGGCTCGACGGCGCCAACCCGTTCCAGGTCTTCTGGCACATCATGCTGCCGATGGCCCGGCCGACCGTCGCCGCCCTCGCCGTGCTCACCGGGCTCTACTCCTGGAACGACCTGCTCTGGCCCCTGATCGTCTCGCCGTCGGGGGAGAACCGCCCGCTGTCGGTGGGTCTCGCCGGACTGCAGGGCCAGTTCGGCACCGACTACCCCACGCTGATGGCGGGCGCGTTCGTGTGCTCGATCCCGCTGATCACCGTGTTCCTCGTTCTGCAACGTCAGTTCTTCGCGGGTATCGCGGGAAGTGGGATCAAGGGATGACAGACACGATCCATCTGCGGGCGGGCGGCACCAGCCTGGTCGTCGCCGTCGACGGCGGCCGGCTGCCCCGCATCCTGCACTGGGGGCCAGACCTCGGCGAGGTCGGGTCCGCCGCGCTGGACGACCTGCGGGTGGCGGCGCTGCCCGCCATCGGGGACAGCGCGGTCACCTACCCGCAGCCGGTGCCGGTGCTGCCGCAGCTCGCCGAGGGTTGGCTCGGCCGGCCCGGGCTGGTCGGGGACAGTGACGGGCGCCGCTGGGCGCCGAAGTTCCGCGACGCGACCGCGCGGGTCGACGACACGGCCGACGGGCCGGTGCTGGTCAGCTTGGCGCACGACCCCGAGTACGGCCTGGAGCTGGAGCTTTCGCTGCAGGTGCTCGCGGCGAGCGGGCTCGTGCGCCAGCGGGCCGTGGTCACGAACGCGGCTGGGGCGCCGTACCGGATCGGCGCTCTCGAACTGGCCCTTCCCGTGCCGTCGGAGGCGACCGAGATCCTCGACCTGACCGGCCGCTGGGCGCTCGAGCGGGTGCCGCAGCGCCGGCCGTTCCACGTGGGGGAGTGGGCGCGGACCTCGCGCGGCGGCAAGCCCGGGCTGGAGCACACGCTGCTGCTGGCCGCAGGCGAGGCGGGTTTCGGCTTCCGGCACGGGCTCGTCTGGGCGACCCACCTCGCGTGGAGCGGCAACCAGGTGCTCGCCGCGGAGCGGATGCCGGCGGGCACGCGGCACCTGACCGCGGGCGAGGTGCTGCTGCCGTCCGAGGTGGTGCTCGGGCCGGGCGAGGCCTACCGCAGCCCGTGGCAGTACGGGTCGTGGGGAGTCGGCCTGGACGAGCTCGCCGGGCGGTTCCACCGCCACCTGCGGCAGACTTCTCGCTCTCCTCGGCCCGTCGTGCTCAACACCTGGGAGGCGGTCTACTTCGACCACGACCTCGACACCTTGGCCGCCCTGGCCGAGCGGGGCGCGGAGGTCGGTGCCGAGCGGTTCGTGCTGGACGACGGCTGGTTCCTCGGACGGCGCGACGACACCACGTCCCTGGGCGACTGGACGGTCGACCCGGCCGTGTGGCCCAACGGACTGGAGCCGCTCGTCGCCCGGGTGCGCGAGCTCGGCATGGACTTCGGGCTCTGGTTCGAGCCCGAGATGGTCAACCTCGACTCCGATCTGGCGCGCGAGCATCCAGAGTGGATATTCGACGCGGGACACGGTGCCGGCCTGCCGTCGCGGCACCAGCACGTGCTCGACCTCGGGCACCCTGGCGCGTACGCCCACGTGTTCGAGCGGACGAGCGAGCTGGTCGGTGCGCTGGGCATCGCGTACATCAAGTGGGACCACAACCGGTATCTGCTCGACGCCGGCCACACCCCCGACGGCCGGCCGGGAGTACGGGTCCAGGTCGAGCAGGCGTACCGGATGATGGCGGAGCTCAAGGCGGCCCACCCGGGGCTGGAGATCGAGTCGTGCGCCAGCGGTGGCGGGCGGATCGACCTCGGCGTGCTCGAGTTCACCGACCGGGTCTGGCCCAGCGACTGCAACGACCCGCACGAGCGCCTGGAGATCCAGCGGTGGACCGGGCTGTTGGTGCCGCCGGAGCTGCAGGGCACCCACCTCGGTGCGGAGGAGTCGCACACCACGCACCGGACGCATCCGCTCGACTACCGGGCCGAGAAGGCGCTGTGGGGACACCTGGGCGTCGAGGTCAACCTGCTCACGGCCGACGAGGAGACGCGGGCCGCGATCGCGCGGTGGGTCGCCTTCCACAAGCGGCACCGGGCGCTGCTGCACTCGGGCGACGTGGTCCATGCCGACCTGCCCGACGCGGCGTTGCGCCTCGAAGGCGTCGTCGCGGCGGACCGGGCGGAGGCGCTCTACGCCTTCAGCGTCGTCGAGCGGCCGTCGACCTGGCCGCCGGGGCGGATTCGCCTGCCGGGATTGGACGATCTCCGGACGTACGCCGTCTCCGCCGTCCATCCGGGGTCCGCGCCCGCGGCCGACGCAGTGCTGCCGCCGTGGCAGCGTGCCGGCGTGGTCCTGCCCGGGCGGGTGTTGCGGCTCGTCGGCATCGAGGCGCCATCGCTGGACGTCGACCGGTCCGTGCTGTTGCACGTCGTGGCCCGCTAGCTAGCCCTTCGCGCGGTTGCGGTATTCGCTCGGGCTGGCCTCGTGCATCCGCTTGAAGTGCCGCGAGAAGTAGAACGGGTCCGGATAGCCGACCTCGCGGGCGATGGTGGCGACGGTCGCGTCGGTCGTGTCGAGGAGGTTGCGGGCCTGGGCCATCCGGAGGGCGGTGTGGTGTGCGAGCACACCGCCCCCGGTGGCGCGGCGGAACAGCGCGCTGAGGTGGGACGGCGAGACCCCGACCAGCGACGCCAGGTCGGCCACCCGGACGGTGCTCGCCAACCGCTCGGCGAGATAGGCCATCGCGCGCTGCAGCGGATCACCCGGCAACGGCATGGCGCGGTCGACCACGATCTGCGTCAGCAGTTTCCAGGCGGCTCCGGCCGCGCCGGTCAGGCTCGCCGGCGAGTGGTCCCGTTCCAGGGTGGTCACGATCTCGTCGAGCATGGCGACCGCGCGGTCGAGCCGCCGGATCGGCACCACCGGCCGGATCGCGCTGGCACCGATCTCCTCGATCAGTTCGGGTAGGTCGGTGCCGCGCAGGTGACACCACCAGATTGTCCAGGGGTTGGTCGCCGAGGCGCCGTACGCGTGTGGCGTGCCGCTGGGCACCACCAGCGCCATGCCGGCGCCGACCCGGTGTTGCGTGCCGGCGATGTTGGCCCAGCCGGTGCCCGCCGCGCAGACGATGAGCACGGTCTCCTCGATGCCGGAAGGGCGTTCCATCAGGTGATCCGCGGCGGCCGGGTAGTAGCCGGTGTCGGTCACCAGCAGGCGCCGGGTCACCGGGCGGGCAGCGGTCTCGACGACGACCCGGCGTGGGACGACCGTCAGTCGCTGGTTGCGGAAGCCCTCCTGGATCGGCATCGGCCTAGTATTCGCAAACGGCATCGGATTGTCCAGGTGGAGGCGAGCATCAGCCATTGCCCACGCGGGCGGTCGCCGGTTGACTGGCCGCGTGGGAAACATGTTGTCGGGAAAGGTCGCCGTGGTGACCGGCGCGGCCGGCGGGATCGGCGCCGCGGTGGTCGAGCGGTTTGTGGCCGAGGGCGCGCGGGTGATCGCGGTGGACGTGGCCGACCAGCTCCCCGACCGGGCCGGTGTCCTGACGATCACCGGTGACGTCGCCGAGGCCGCGATCTGGCGGCGGGTCGCCGACACGGCGCGCGCCGAGTTCGGGCGGCTGGACGTGGTGCACAGCAACGCGAGCGTCACCGTCCGGGCGCCGGCCCACGAGCTGTCCGAGCGCGACTGGGACCGGCAGATCGCGGTCAACCTCAAAGCGACCTACCTGGCCGTCCACGAGTGCGTCGGGCTCCTGCGCGAGGCCGGGGGCGCCGTTGTGTTGAGCTCCTCGGTGCACGCGGTGGTCGGCCTGCCCGGTCACCCCGCCTATGCCGCGGCCAAGGGCGGCCTGGTGGCGCTCGGCCGCCAGCTGGCGGTGGAGTACGGCCCGCACGTCCGGGTCAACACCGTCCTACCCGGACCGATCCTCACCTCCGCCTGGGACGACGTCAGCGAGGCCGACCGCGTTCGCAGCGTCGCCGCCACCGCGGCCGGCCGGTTCGGCCGGCCTTCCGAGGTCGCCGCCGCGGTCACGTTCCTGGCCAGCGACGAGAGCTCGTACATCACCGGCGCCTGCCTCGTCGTCGACGGCGGCTGGACCGCTATGAAGGACTCCGCATGACGCCGGACCACGGCGCCGCCGGCCGGATCGTCCGCGTCGAGACGTTCGTCGTGCCGCCGCGCTGGCTGTTCTGCCGGATCGAGACCGACCAGGGCGTCGTCGGCTGGGGCGAGCCCATCGTGGAGGGCCGCGCCGAGGCGGTCCGCGCGACCGTCGAGGTGCTGGCCGAGTACCTGGTCGGCCAGGACCCGCTGCGCATCGAGGACCACTGGCAGGTCCTCGCCAAGGGCGGCTTCTATCGCGGCGGTCCGGTGCTGTCCAGCGCGCTGGCCGGCCTCGACCAGGCGTTGTGGGACATCGCGGGCAAGGCCTACGGCGTACCGGTCCACGCGCTGCTCGGTGGCCCGGTCCGCGACCGGGTCCGGATGTACGCCTGGGTCGGCGGCGACGAGCCGAGCGCGTTGGCCGAGAACATCGCGGCGCGGCTCGACGAGGGCTTCACCGCGGTCAAGATGAACGCCACCGGCCGCATGCCCGCGCTGGCGACCGTCGCCGACGTGGCCGGCGTGGTGGACCGGGTCGCGCTGGCCCGGGAGGTGCTCGGCCCGCACCGCGACGTCGCGGTCGACTTCCACGGCCGCGTCGGCGCGGCGGACGCCCGGCGGATCCTGCCGCTCATCGCCCCGTACCAGCCGATGTTCGTGGAAGAGCCTGTCCTGCCCGACCGGCCCCACCTGCTGCGCGACGTCGTGACCGCCAGCACGGTCCCGGTCGCGACGGGCGAGCGGCTCTACTCGCGGTGGGACTTCCGGCCCGCGCTGGAGGCCGGGGTGGCCGTGGTGCAGCCCGACCTGTCGCACGCCGGCGGCATTTCGGAGACCCGCCGGATCGCCGCCCTCGCGGAGGTGTGGGACGCCCAGCTCGCCCCGCACTGCCCGCTCGGCCCGATCGCCCTCGCCGCCAGCCTCCAGGTCGCCTTCGCGACGCCGAACTTCCTGATCCAGGAGCACTCGATCGGCATCCACTACAACGAGGGCGCCGACCTGCTCGACTACGTGGCCGACACGAGCGTGTTCGCGTTCAATGACGGGTACGCCGCCCGGCCGATCGGGCCCGGGCTGGGCGTCGCGATCGACGAGGCCGCGGTGCGGCGGGCGTCCCAGGCGGGACACGCGTGGCGCAACCCGGTCTGGCGGCACGACGACGGTGGGTTCGCCGAATGGTGACGGTCCCCTTGGTCGCGCGCTTCGACCTGGGCCAGGGCGGTCGCTGGACCTCCCTGGCCGGCGGCGGCCGTGAGTGGTTGTGGTTTCGCGACGATCCCGCGCGGTCCACGGTCGGGCCGGGGTCGGCCTTCGTGGACGCCGGTGGCCTCGAAGAGTGCGTACCCACGGTCCGCGGGCTGCCCGACCACGGCGACGCGTGGAGCCGTCCGTGGACCGGCTCCGCGGCCTGCGGCACGGTGAGCTGTCTTGGCTTCGAGCTGTCGCGCGCCGTCACCGACGAGGCCGGTGCGGTCGTGGCCACCTACCGGCTGTCCGCCGACCCGGGGTTCCGGTTCGTGTGGGCGGGGCACGCCCTGCTCGACCTCAGCGAGCGGGCCCGGATCGTCGCACCGCACGGGACCCCCGCCCGCCTGTATCCCGAGGCGGCGCCACTGCTGCGTGGCGGCTGGCCGGGTGCGGCCCCCTATCTCGACGGCTCCTGGCCTGCGCCGCACGGGCTGGAGCTCGACCGGCTCGGCCCCGACGACGGCACCGCCGTGGGCGTGGTGCTGTGCTGCGCCGGGGCACGGGTGGTGGACGGTCCCGACGTGCTCTCCCTGCGGGTGGAGGCTCCGGCGGGCGTGCCGGTCGCCACCGCGCTGTGGCGGAACCTCGGCGGCTTCCCCACGGGGGCGCCGTATCGCAGCGTCGGCGTCGAACCGATGCTCGGCACCGTCTTCGACCTCGCGGAAGCGGGCCCCGGCGACGCGGCGGTGGTCCCGCCGTCGGGCGAACTGAGCTGGCGGCTCGTGCTGGCCGCGGAACGGATGGACTGATGGCTTTCCTCTCCACGTTGGCGGCCCGGCGTCTGCTGGCGATCGTGCGTGGTCCGGACGCGCGCGCGGCCACGCGTACCGTGCTGACCTTGTTCGAAGAGGGCGTCGACCTGGTCGAGGTCTCCCTGGTGACACGGGACGCGCTGACGGTGCTCCGCGAGGCACGCGCTGCTCTCGGACCGGAGGTGCACCTCGGTGCCGGCACGGTGGTCACCGCCGACGACGCCCGGGCCGCGGCCGACGCCGGCGCTTCCTTCCTCGTCACTCCGGCGGTGAGCGCGGGGGTGTCGGCCGGGCGCGCTCTGGGCCTGCCGGTGCTGGCCGGCGCGCTCACCCCGACCGAGGTGGTGGCCGCGCTCGGCGCCGGAGCCACCGCCATCAAGCTGTTTCCCGCGTCGCTCGGCGGCGTGCGTCACCTGCGCGCGCTGCGCGACCCGTTCCCGGAGGTGCCGTTCGTGCCGGTCGGTGGGGTCGGCGTGGCGGAGGCGACCGACTACCTGGCGGCCGGTGCGGTGGCCGTCGGGGTGGGCTCGCCGCTGGTGGGCGATGCCGCCGCCGGTGGGAGCATCGACGACCTGCGGACCCGGATCCGGGCCTTCCGGGAGGCCCTGTGATCGACGTCGCCACCTTCGGCGAGACGATGGCCGCGCTGCGGGCCGACGGCCCGATCCGCCTGGGCGGGACGATGCGCCTCTCGGTCGCGGGCGCCGAGTCCAACGTCGCGATCGGCCTGGCCCGGCTGGGCCACCGGGTCCGCTGGACCGGCCTGGTCGGACGCGACGAGCCGGGCGAGCTCGTGCTGCGTACCCTGCGCGCGGAGGGGGTCGACGTCACGCACGCCCGGGTCGACTCGCGGGGACCGACGGGTCTGTTGCTGTTCGAGCGCCGGATCGGCGACGTCGTCCGGGTCACCTATCACCGGGCCGGCTCCGCGGCCTCGTACCTGTCGAGCGGGGACGTCTTGCCCGCACTCGACCCACCGCCCAGGCTGCTGCACGTCACGGGCATCACCCCGGCCCTCGGACCCGCGCCCGCGTCGGCTGTGGCGGCAGCGGCCCGCTCGGGTGTTCGCGTGTGCCTCGACGTCAACTACCGAAGCCGCCTCTGGGACCGCGACCAAGCGGCGGCGGCCCTGCGCCCGCTGGTCCCGTCGCTGTCGGTGGTCGTCGCGTCCGACGACGAGCTGGACCTGATCGCGCCGCCCACGGCCACGACGGAAGCCGACCGGGTGGCCGCCCTGCTCGACGCGGGAGTGACCGAGGTGGTCGTCAAACGCGGCGCGGCCGGCGCGACCGGCCACACCACGCGGGAGACCGTCCACACCCCGGCCAGGCGGGTCCGCGTCGTCGATGTGGTGGGAGCCGGGGACGCCTTCGTCGCCGGCTACCTGTCGGGCCTGCTGGACGACCTGGACCTGACGGGCCGCCTGGACCGCGCGGTCACCACGGGAGCGTTCGCCGTCGCCTCACCCGGCGACTGGGAAGGCCTGCCGACCCGGTCGGAGCTCGACCTGCTCGACACGGGCCCGGAGTCCACACTGCGCTGATGTTCGTGATCATCATCATCGGTCGGGGGCCGGGCCGGAACGCGAGACGGGCTTAACATGAGCGAGTGGATCATCATGATCCACTCCCGCCGATACCCCTCGGTGAGTCCCTCTCGAACGGAGACGTTCATGCGCAGACCTTCCAGTCTGGCAATGCTCGGCGTCGCGATGTCCGGCACGCTGCTCGCGGCCGTCGCCGCCTCACCGGCCGCCGCTGCGCCGGCCGACACCCCGCCGCCGCACATCGTGGTCGCCGACGGCATGACGCAGCCGGTCTTCTCGTTCGCCGACGCGATCGAGGAGCGGGTCTACGTCCAGACCCCGGTGGACACCGACCACGACGGCCAGCTCGACCGGGTCGCGATCGACATCTCGCGCCCCGCCGAGACCGCCACCCAGGGCTTCAAGGTCCCCGTGATCTTCGAGCAGAGCCCGTACCGCAAGGACACCTGGGACGACGTCCCGTACCCGAGCGTGCTGGTGGACGACCTGCCGCAGAACGGCTTGTCCGGCCACTCGGCGCTGCAGCGCGCGGCCGCGGGCCCGACCCCGAACCCGAACGCCGCGGCCAAGGCCAACCTGCCCGGCTCGCTCGACGACTACTACGTGCCCCGCGGCTACGCCGTGGTGCTCGGCCAGAGCGTCGGCACCGGCGACTCGGACGGCTGCCCGACCAGCGGTGACCAGGCCGAGACCCTCGGCACCAAGGCGGTCATCGACTGGCTGAACGGCCGGGCCAAGGCGTTCGACGCCGCGGGTGCGCCGGTCAAGGCCACCTGGACCACCGGCGCGGTCGGCATGACCGGCGTCTCCTACAACGGCACGCTGCCCAACCAGGTCGCCACGACCGGGGTCAAGGGCCTCAAGACGATCGTCCCGGTCTCCGCGATCAGCAGCTGGTACGACTACTACCGGGCCAACGGCCTCGTCGTCGCCCCGGGCACGTACCAGGGCGAGGACCTCGACATCCTGGCCCAGTACACCGCGGGTCAGGCGCGGGCCGAGGGCAAGTGCCTCGACGAGCTCGACGACATCACCCAGAAGCAGGACCGGGTCACCGGTGACTACTCCAAGTTCTGGGAGGACCGCGACTACCGCGACGCCAGCGACGTGAAGGCGAGCGTGTTCGTCGTACACGGTCTGAACGACTGGAACGTCAAGACCGAGAACTTCGCCGGCTGGTGGGACGAGCTCGCCAAGAAGGACGTCCCGCGCAAGATCTGGCTCCACCAGGGCGGCCACGGCGGCCCGGGCAACAGCGCGACCGTGACGCTGCCGAGCGGCCAGGCCTGGACGTACAAGCAGACCGAGAACCGCTGGTTCGACTTCTGGCTCTGGAACGTCCGCAACGGCATCATGGACGAGCCGACGGCCGTCGTGCAGCGCGAGGACCGCAACTACACGACGTACGCCAACTGGCCGGACAACGCGGCCAAGGAGGTGGCCGTCCGGTTCGCCGCGACCAGCTCGACCGGCACCGGCACGCTGACGACCGGCAAGGCGCCCAAGGGCAAGGTCGAGCAGAGCTTCGTCGACGAGGGCCGCACGATCGCGCCGCGCACGCTGGTGGCCGGTCCGGAAACGGCCAGCCCGAACCGGCTCGCGTACGTCTCGCCGGCGCTGACCCAGAACGTCCGGATCTCCGGCCGTCCGGAGATGCGCCTGCGGATGGCCATCGAGAACAAGCCGGACGCCAACCTGACGGCGTACCTGGTCGACTACGGCGTGGCCGGCTCGACCGCCGCGCCGGTCGTGGTGACCCGGGGCTGGATGGACCCGCAGAACCGCAAGAGCGCCTCGAAGACCGAGAAGCTCAAGCAGGGCAAGATGTACGACTTCAAGTGGACGATGGAGCCGAAGGACTACATCTTCCAGACGGGCCACCAGATCGGCGTGGTGGTCTTCTCCAGCGACCAGGACTACACCCTGCTCCCGCTGGGCGGCACCGAGCTGACGGTGGCACCGAACGACAGTGAGATCCGCCTGCCGGTCGTCGGCGGCAAGGCCGTCCTCGGCTTCTGACGCAAGGTTTTCACAAGGTCTGTAATCGATCGTCTGGGGCGTGCCCGATTTCCGGGGCACGCCCCACACGATGGAGGACCTGCTGTGCGCATCTCCAAGCTCGCCGCCACCCTGCCCGCCGCCGCGTTGATTCTCGGTGGGACCGCTGTTCCGGCTGAGGCAGCGGTGCCGCCGCCGGTCACCTGGAAGAACACGACGTCGCGGGGTGGGCCGATCCGCGAGTGCGACGCCAGCACCTGCGATGTCGTCGTCAGCCTGCCGGCCGGCGTCCGGGTGCAGTGGAGCACCTACACCTACAACTCGGTCGGCAACAGGTGGTACTCAGTCCGCTACACCGGTGAGTACGAGGTGTACCGCGGGATGATGTACTGCGCCAACCTCACCGCGGGCTGCTGACGACGACCGGGATCGGCAGCAGGGTCACGCGCACGGCTGTGCCGGGCGGCAGGTCCGCCAGCCGTGCGCTCGACACCTGCGCCACGACGAGCGTCTCGTCGGGCAGGGACACCGTCACCCGGGCCAGCGGGCCGAGGAAGCTCACCGCGACCACCCGAGCATCAGCCAAAGGGTCCGCCGTCAGGTCGACCGACTCCGGTCGCACCAGCGCCTCGACCGGCCCGGGCGCGACGGAGGCGTTCAACACCGGCAACGGCGTTCCGAGCACCGACACGCCATCGGCCCCGAGGACGCCCGCCAACCGGTTGCTGAGCCCCACGAACGACGCCACGAAGGGCGTCGCCGGGTTGCGGTAGATGTCCTCCGGCGACCCGATCTGTTCGAGGCGCCCGGCCTGCATCACGCCGACGCGGTCCGCCAGCGCGAGGGCCTCCTCCTGGTCGTGGGTGACGAACAGGGTCGTGGTGCCGACCTCCAACTGGATGCGGCGGATCTCGTCGCGGAGCTGCAGGCGCACCTTCGCGTCCAGGGCCGACAGCGGCTCGTCGAGGAGCAGCACCTGCGGCTGGATCGCCAGCGCCCGGGCCAGCGCCACCCGCTGCTGCTGGCCGCCCGAGAGCTGCTGCGGGAAACGCGCGGCGTGGGTGCCGATCCCGACCAGCTCGAGCATCTCCAACGCCCGCCGGCGCCGCGCCGCCGCCGACTGCCGGCGCAGGCGCAGCCCGAACTCGACGTTCTCGGCGGCGGTCAGGTGCGGGAACAGGCTGTACGCCTGGAACACCATGCCCATGTCGCGGCGGTTGACCGGCACGCCGGCGACGTCCTTGCCGCCGACCAGGATCCGGCCCGAGTCCGCGTCCTCCAGCCCGGCCAGGATCCGCAACGCGGTCGTCTTCCCGCATCCGGACGGGCCGAGCAGCGCGACGAGCTCGCCCGGCGCCAGGTCGAGGTCGAGGCCGTCGAGGGCCTGCACGGTGCCGAAGCGCCGGCTGACCTCTTCCAGGCGCACCGCCACTCCGGTGGACACGGCCGTTGTCGTCACGGGACCGACCTTTCCCGACGGCGCCGGCGGCCGACGAAGGAGAGCAGATACAGCAGGACGAAGGCGAGGACCAGTGCGGCGAGGGACACCGCGAACGAGATGGTGGCGCTGCTCTTGCCGAGCTGGTTGATGGCGACCTGCAGGTTGTCGCGGTTGAGCAGCGACGCGATGGTGAACTCGCCGAGCACCAGAGCCACGGTGAGGAACGCCGCGGAGAGCACGGCGGAGCGGATGTTCGGCAGCACGACCCGCCACATGACCGTGAGCCAGCCGGCGCCGAGGCTGCGGGCGGCCTCGGCGAGCGTGCGCACGTCGATCGCGGACAGCCCGGTGTCGATCGCCCGATAGGCGAAGGGCAGGGCCAGAATGGTGTACGCGAGGAAGAGCGTCACCGAGGACCCGCCGACGAAGTAGACGACCCAGGCGTACACCGGTGCCAGGCCGACGACGAGCACGATGGCCGGGATCGTCAACGGCAGCAGGCAGAGGAACTCCACGAGCCGGCGCAGCCGGGGCAGCCTCAGGCGCACCCAGACCACGGTCGGCACGAGCAACACGAGGGTCAGCGCCACGGACAGGAGCACGAGCCAGAAGGACGCCTTCATGCCGGTCCACAGCACCGGGTACGTCTCTTCGAGCGCGGGCCAGTCGACCAGCAGACGCCAGGTGTCCCACGTCAGCGTGTCGCCGGGTCCGCGGGTCGTGAACTCGAGCAGGGCGAACAGGGGGAGTAGGAACACAAACGAGAGGACGCCGACGACGACCCAGCGCAGGACCGCCTGTCGACGGGCCCGGCGGCGCACTAGTCCAGCCATCGCGACGTCCTCCGCTGCAACAGGGCGTACAGGGCCATGACGACCGCGACGACCACGACCATGCCCAGCGCCATCGCCTTGCCGACGTTCTCGCGGCCGAGCAGCACCTCGCTGGTCAGCGCCGAGCGGATCTGCAGCGGCACGATCGGGCTGCCCTGGCTGACCAGAGCGGCCGCCGTCGCGTACGCCGAGAATGCGTTCGCGAACAGCAGCAGTGTGGAGCCGATGAACGCCGGCGCCAACAACGGCCCCGCCACCCGCCGCCAGTAGTACCAGGTCGACCCGCCGAGGCTCTCGGTCGCCTCCCGCCACTGTGGACGGATGCCGTCCAGGGCGGGCAGGAACACGATGACCATCAACGGGATCTGGAAGTACGTGTAGACCAGCACCAGCCCCGGCAGGTCGTAGAGCCACACGCCGCCGGCGAAGATGTCGACGCCGAGCGAGTCGCGCAGGAACAGCGTGACGAAGCCGCTCAGGCCGATCGTGGCCATGAACGCGAACGCCAGCGTCACGCCGCCGAACTGGGCCAGCACGCCGCACGCCGAGGTGACCACCCGCCGGACGGTGCTGTCCGGCTCGGCGGTCACCAGGGCGTAGCCGAGCAGGGCGCCGATCACGGCCCCCAGGATCGCGGTCACCGCGGAGAGCACGATGCTGCGGACGAACGCCTGGACGATGTAGCCGTCGGCCAGGGCCGTCACGTTGTCCAGGGTGGCCCGCCCGTCGTCGCCGAGGAACGCGCCGATCGCCACCACCAGCGTGGGGATGACCAGGAAGACGCCCACGAAGACGAAGAACGGGACCACGCCGAGGAGGTCACGAAGACGCCTGCTCATCGATGGTCAGCCGACGACTTTGGCCCAGTTGGCGGCGAGGTAGTCGTTGGCCGCCTTGGTCTGCGCCTCGGTCAGGAACACCGGGGTGCCGGTGACCGGTGGCAGCGCGTCGAAGGCGGCGGCGTCGAGCGTGCCGGCGGCCTTCATCGCGTCGGCCCGCACCGGGCGGGCCCCGCCCTTGAGCCACAGGTTCTGGCCCTCGTCGCTGTAGAGGAACTCCTGCCAGAGCCGGGCGGCCGCGGGGTGCGGCGCGTCGGCGCTGATCGCCTGGACGTAGTAGGAGCCCACCACGGCGTTCGCGGGTACGACGGTCTTCCACTCGACCTTGCCCTTGAGCTTGGCGCCCTGGGCCACGTTGAGGTAGTCCCAGTCGAACACGACGGGAGTCTGGCCGGACTCGATCGTCGCCGGGGTCGGGTCGACGGGCAGGAAGTTGCCCGCCTTCTTCAAGGAGCCGAAGAAGTCCACACCCTTGGCGATGTCGTCCGCCGAGCCACCGTTGCCCAAGGCGGCCGCGACGACGCCGTTGAACGCCGCACCGGCCTGCGTCGGGTCACCGTTCAACGCGACCTTCCCCTTGTACGCGGCCCCGAGCAGGTCCGCGACGCCGGTGGGAGCCGGCACCTTCGACGAGTCGTACCCGATGGACATGTAGCCGCCGTAGTCGTTGACCCACGTGCCGTTGGCCTCCTTCAATGCGGCCGGGATGTCCTCCCAGGTGGCCACCTTGTACGGCGCGAACATCGACGTGTTCGCCAGCGCGACGGCTGTGCCCAGGTCGAAGACGTCCGGCGCGCCGCCCTGCCCCTTGAGCTGCTTGGCGGCGTTGATCTCGTCCTGGCTGGACGCGTCCGGCTGCGCCGAGTTCACCGGGATGCCGTACTTCGCGGTGAACGCCTTGATGATCTCGCCGTAGTTCGCCCAGTCCGGCGGCAACGCGATGACGTTCAGCGCACCCTCCTTCTTGGCCGCCTCGACGAGCTTGTCCATCCCGCCCAGGTCGGCGGCGCTCGTGGCCTTCGCCGCGTCACTGGCCGCGGCCTCGTTGTTGCTCGACGGCGGGGAACAGGCGGAAAGGGCCAGCGCGACGGCGGACAACGCCACCACGGCCGTCCCACGGGTGATCGAGATTCGCACGGAGCTCTCCTTCACATCATCGATTGAGCAGTGCCGCCAGCTCGCGTTCCAGGCCGGCATCGCCGACGTGCAAGATCGTGAGCGGGAGGCCGAGCCGGTCGGCGGCGGCGTGGGCCAGCGCCGACAACCGCGCGTCCGGCCGTTGAGCCAGCCAGACCACGCGCCGGTAGTGCCCGAAGTAGTCGTCGCGCAGGTCCGGCCAACGATCGAGGCCGAGCTCCGCGACAACCGTCCGCTCGAACGAACGGACCAGAAAGTCGGTCAAGATGTACGTGCCCGGCTCGCGCCGGGACAGGTCGCTGATGCGGTCGGCGCCGGCGAGCACGTCGTAGCAGTGGGTGCCGCCCAGCCGGCGCAGCCCGAGCCGGCCGCAGACCTCGTCCAGGGCGCCGTACGTGCCGCAGTCGGCGTACGCGACGGCCACCGTGGCGTAGCGGCCGCGCAGCGCCGTGGCGAGCTGCTCCACGGCCGGGGCGATCCGCGCCGGCCGGTTGTGCAGCAGCGGCGCCAGTGGATGCACGTCCACCGGCCAACCGCGGGCCGCGGCCACGCGGGAGACGTCCGTGGCAAGGGCGCCGCAGGCGATGACCGCGGTGCGGGCGTCAGGGGAAGGCGAGCAGATCGACGAAGCGGTCGTTGAAGTCGGTCCGGTCGGAGAGCTCAACGTATTCGACCTCCTCCAGCAACGTCGTGGCGCCGGCCCGCTCCCGCAGGCTCAGCAGCGCCATCTTGGCCCCCTCGCCGGCCACGTTCCCGGCGCTGACGACCCGCAGCACGGGCAGCTTGGGCACCAGCCCGATCCGGATGGCGCTCGCCGGTGACAGGTAGCTGCCGAACGAGCCGGCCAGCAGCACCTGTTGGATCTCCGTGCGGTCGATGCCCAGCTCCGCGAGCAGCAGGTTCCAGCCGGTGGCGATGGCCGCCTTCGCGAACTGCAGCGCGCGCACGTCGCGCTGGGACAGCACGACCTCCTCGTGCAGCACGAAGACGCGCTCGCCGTCCCAGGTGCCGAACCGGTCGGCGAGGGTCGGTGCGATCCGGGCGGCGTCGTCCTCGGGGACGAACCGGCCGGTCGGGTCGATCAGGCCGGTGTCGACGAGCGCCGCGACGGCGTCGACCAGGCCGGAGCCGCACAGCCCGGCCGGCTTCGCGTCGCCGATCACGCCGAGCTCCAGCGCGCCGGCGCGGATGCGGACGACCTCGATCGCGCCGTCGGCGGCGCGCATGCCGCACCGGATGGACGCGCCCTCGAACGCCGGCCCGGCCGGCGCGGCGGTCGCCACGAGCCGCTCGGCGTTGCCCAGCACGATCTCGCAGTTCGTTCCGATGTCGACGAACAGCCGCATGCGCCGGTCGCGGTCCATGCCGGAGGCGAGCAGCCCGGCGACGATGTCACCACCGACGTACGCGCCCAGCGACGGGAACACCGCCGCCCGCGCCCGCGGGTGCACCTGGACGCCCAGGTCGGCGGCCATGATCTCGGGGAAGGCCCGGGTGGACATGATGAACGGTGCCACGCCCAGCGGCTCCGGGTCGATGCCCAGCGCGATGTGCACCATGGTGGCGTTGCCGGCCAGCGCCACCTCGTAGATCTCGTGCGGCTCGACCTCGGCGGCGGTGCACACCTCGCGGGTGAGCTCGTCGAGCGTCTCGTGGGCCAGGGAGCGCAGCCGGCCGAGCGCCGCCGGGTCGAGCATCGTCGCACTGATCCGGGTGATCACGTCGCCGCCGAACGGCTGCTGCGCGTTGAGCGCCGACCGCACGGCCATCGGGGTGCCGGTGCTGACATCGAGCAGGTTCGCGACGACGGTGGTGGTGCCCAGGTCGAACGCGATCCCGAAGCACCGGTCAGTGGTGTCGCCGGCCTGGACGTCGACCAGGACCTCGTCGACGATCACCGCCGTCACCCGGTAGTCCGCGGCCCGCAGGGTCCGGCCCAGCTCGCGCAGCACCGCGAGGTCCACCCGGGGTTCGAGGTCGTCGATGGCGGCGAGGACCCGCTCGAGGTCGGGCGTCTGGTCGGCGAGCGTCGGCTCCGTCAGCTCCAGGTAGCGCTTCTGGATGGCCGGCCGCAGGATCACCTGCCGGCCCACGCCCACCGTCGCGGCCTTCGGGCGGGTGACCAGCGGCGGCACCTCGACCCGCAGGTCCTCGGTGACCTGCGCGCGGCAGGCCAGCCGCCAGCCCTCGCGCAACTGGTCGGCGCCGAAGGCCCGGACGTCCAGCGTGGACACCGGCAGCCGACCGTCGTCCACCCGGATCAGGCACTTGCGGCACGTGCCGTGGCCGCCACAGGTGGAGTCGATGGCGATGCCGTTCCAGCTCGCGGCGTCGAAGACGGTCACACCGGGCGGCACACGGATGTCCCGGGCGGCGGGCGTGAAGTGCACCCGCACCCGACCGTGCCCGTCCAGCTCGCTCATCCCGCCTGCCTGGCCCGGAACATCGAGATCCAGTTCGCGCCCCACTCGTCGTTGCCGAGCAGCAGGTCGGCCGCCTTGACGGCGTCGACGATCTGCGGGGTACGGGCGTCCATGATCGCGCTCGTCAGGCCGGCGTGCATCGCCATGGGCAGGAAGGCCGCTCCCAGCGCGTGCCGGTGCGGCATGCCGAACGAGACGTTGGAGGCACCGAGCGTCATGTTGACGCCGAGCTCGTCCCGGATCATCGAGATCGTCTCCAGCGTCTTGGTGACGAGGGACGTGTCGGCGCCGACCGGCATGGCGAGCGGGTCGATGACGATGTCCTCGGCCGGGATGCCGTAGCGGCCGGTCGCCACGTCCACGATCTTGCGAGCCAGCTCCAGCCGCCGGGCCGGGTCCTCCGGGATCTCCTCCTCGTCGTTGGGCAGGGCGACGACCGCGGCCCCGTACCGCTTGACCAGCGGCAGGATCGCCGCGAGCCGGTCGTCCTCCGCTGTCACGGAGTTGACCAGCGCCTTGCCCTCGTAGGCGGCCAGCCCGGCGTCCAGCGCCTCGACCACCGACGAGTCGATGCACAGCGGCAGGTCGGTCATGCCCTGCACCAGGCGGACGACCCGGGAGAGCAGGTCGGCCTCGTCGAGCAGCGGGACGCCCATGTTGACGTCGAGCATCATGGCGCCGCCGGCCACCTGCTCGGCGACGTCGAGCTCGATGCGGGACAGGTCGCCGGCCCGCAACTGGTCCTGGAAGATGCGGCGGCCGGTAGGGTTGAGCCGTTCGCCGATGACGCAGAACGGCTGGTCCGGGCCGATCACGACGGTCCGCGAGGCGGACCGGACAACGGTGTGCACGTCGCTACACCCCTCTACGTCGCTGCCATGACCCGCCGGCGTTGCATGAGGTCCTTGGCCTTCTTGACGGCGGCGGACGCGTCGGCGGCATAGCCGTCGGCGCCCACCGCGTCGGCGTACTCCTGGGTGACCGGAGCGCCGCCGACCATGACGATCACCTGGTCGCGCAGGCCCGCCTTGACCAGCGCGTTGATGTTGGCCTTGAACATCGGCATCGTGGTGGTGAGGAACGCGGAGAAGCCCACGATGTCCGGCTTGTACGTGCGGATCGCCTCGATGAACTTCTCCGGCGAGACCTGGACGCCGAGGTCGATCACGTGGAACCCCGCGCCCTCCAGCATGATGTTGACCAGGTTCTTGCCGATGTCGTGCACGTCGCCCTTGACGGTGCCCATGACGAACGTGCCGAGCGTCGCCACCCCGGTCTCGGCGAGCAACGGGCGCAGCCGTTCGAGCGCGCCCGCCATGGCCCGGCCGGCGATGAGCATCTCGGGCACGAAGAAGTCGCCCCGCTCGAACCGGGCGCCGACCTCCTCCAGCGACGGGATGAGCGCGTCGAACAGCAGCGTCTCCGGGGCCATCCCGGCGTCGAGGCCGGCGTTCGTCAGGTCGAGCACCGCCGGCGCGTTGCCGACGAGCGTCTGGTCGTAGAGGCCCTGGAGGATCTCCTCGGGAGTCATGCGCCCACCGCGCTTCGCGCGGGCATGACTCGGGCTACTGAGCCAAATGATTCGGTCGCAAGCTCCCTCATGCGGCGCCCTCCGTTCGTGCGGTGTGGCCGAGAATCGATGACAGCGTCGCCGCCTCGGTGACCAGCAGCGCGCCGATCTGCTCGGCCCGTCGGTCGGTGATCCGGGCGGTGGGGCCGGAGACGGAGATCGCGGCGACGACGGCGCCGTCCCGCGCGCGGACCGGGCTGGCCACGGCCACCAGACCGGGTTCCAGCTCCTCGTGGGCGACCGCGTAGCCGCGCCGGACCACGGTGGCGAGGTCGCGTTCGAGATCGGTGCGGTCGGTGATCGTCCGTGGGGTGCGGCGTTCGAGCGTGCCGGTCGGCAGCGGCAGCGTGCGGAACGCGTAGAACACCTTGCCGAGGGCCGAGCAGTGCGCGGGCACGCTCAGCCCGACCCAGTTGGTGGTGCCGAGCAGGTGCACGCTGTCGACCTGTGCGACCTGGACCACCGCGTCACCGCGGGGCACCGCGAGGTTGACGGTCTCGCCTGTGCGGGAGCCGATCCGGTCCAGCGTCGGCGTGCTCAGCTCGACGAGGTCGCTGCCGACGCCCTGCCGGGCCGCGTACACGGCGAACACCGCGCCGGGGCGGAACACGCCGCTGCGGTCGCGCTGCACGAGCCGGTGGCGTTCGAGCGCGTGGAGCAGCCGGGACACGGTGGACTTCGCGAGGCCGGTCTCCTCGACCAGCGAGGTGAACGACCGGGGCCCGGCCGCCTCGACCACATGCGTCAGCAACTCGGCGGCCCGATCGACCGCCTGCGTGCCGGTCTGCTGGTTGCCCACACGCGACTCCGGAGTTCCATATTGTAGAACTACAGTTTCAATTGATGAGCGTAAAATCGGGCCGACCATCGCGTCAAGGAGGCCGGATGTTCCGAAACACGATGCCCCGGTACGAGATCCTTTCCGAAGACGCGATGGCCGTCCTGGACAAGGGCTGGCGGCGGATCGTCAGCGAGATCGGCGTCGAGTTCGTGTCCGACCGGGCCCTCGACCTGTTCCGCGCGGCCGGGCAGACGGTCGAGGGCAACCTGGTCACGTTCGACCCGGACTTCGTGCTCGAGCAGGTCGCCAAGGCGCCGCGCGAGTTCGACGTGCAGGCCCGCAACCCCGCCAACACCGTGCACCTCGGCGGTGACCACATGGCGTTCAGCGCGGTCTACGGGCCACCGTTCGTCCGTGACGGGCAGGTCCGCCGCGACGCCACCATGGACGACTTCCGCCGGTTCACCAAGCTCGCTCAACGGTTCCCGCAGCTCGACTCGGCCGGCGGGGTGATCTGCGAGCCCAACGACGCCCCGCTCGACTCGCGCCACCTCGACATGGTCTACGCGTTGCAGACGCTCACCGACAAGGTCTACATGGGCAACGTCGTGTCCGGCGGCAACGCCCGCGACACCATCGCGATGACCGAGATCCTGTTCGGCGGGCGGGAGTCGATCGAGCGTACGCCCGCGACGATCTCGCTCATCAACTGCAACTCACCGCTGCGCTGGGACGACCGGATGCTCGACGCGCAGCTCGAATACAGCGCCGCCAACCAGGCCGTCGTCATCACCCCGTTCCTGCTGATGGGCGCGATGTCGCCGGTGTCGATCCCGGCGACGCTCGTGCAGCAGATGGCCGAGGCGCTGACCGGGATCGCCCTGTCGCAGCTCGTCCGGCCCGGCTCGCCGGTCATCTTCGGGTCCTTCCTGTCCAACATCGACATGCAGTCCGGCTCGCCGTGCTTCGGCACGCCGGAGTCGGCGATCGGCCTGCTCTGCACGGGACAGATCGCCCGCCGGTTCGGCCTCCCGTTCCGCACCGGCGGCGGCCTGACCTCCAGCCAGTCGGCCGACGCGCAGTCGGCGTACGAGGCGATGATGACCATGTTGCCGACGTTCCTGGCCGGCACGAACTGGGTCATGCACGCGGCCGGCTGGCTCGAGGGCGGTCTGGTGGCCGGCTACGAGAAGTTCGTGGTCGACGTCGAGATCCTGCGCATGCTCCAGGTGGAGTTCACGCCGCTGGAGATCGACGAGGCGGCGCTGGCGTTCGACGCGCACACCGAGGTCGGGCACGGCGGCCATTTCCTCGGGGCGGCGCACACGCTGGAGCGGTTCCGCACGTGCTTCTACCGCCCGCTGCTCTCGTCGTCGGAGAACTACGAGCGCTGGCTGCGCAACGGCGGCCAGGACGCGGCGGCCCGGGCGGGGGAGATCGCCCGCAAGCAGCTCGACGAGTACGAGCAACCGCCGCTCGACGACGCGATCCGCGCGGAGCTGGACGAGTACGTCGTCCGGCGGCGAAAGGAACTCGGCGACTGAACCTTGACGGGCCGTGACGGCCGTACGGATACTGTCGCGAAATATCACGACTGATCAGCTGGGACCGACCACACCGGACTGCGCGCAGACATCGAGGCACCCATGCCAGAGCCGTTGATCAGTGCCGAACGGGTGCCCGCCGCCACCGTCCAGGACGGCCCGCCGGCGCTGGCCGTGTCGAAGCTCTGGAAGGTGTTCGGGCCGCGCGCGGACAAGATCGTCGGCACCCCATTGGCCGAGCTCCCGCGCCCCGAGCTCCTGGAGCGGACCGGATGTGTCGCGGCCGTCCGCGACATCTCGTTCACCGTGGCGCCGACCGAGGTGTTCGTGGTGATGGGCCTGTCCGGGTCCGGCAAGTCGACTCTCGTGCGCTGCCTGACCCGCCTCGTCGAGCCGACCTCCGGCGACGTGCTGATCGAGGGCGAGGACCTCCGCGCCGCCGACCAGCGACGGCTGCGCGAGCTGCGCCGGCACCGGTTCGCCATGGTGTTCCAGCACTTCGGGCTGTTGCCGCACCGGCGCGTGCTGGACAACGTCGCGTACGGGCTGGAGATCCGCGGTGTGGCCAAGGCCGAGCGGCTCCGGCGCGCCGGCGAGGTGCTCGACCTGGTCGGCCTCAGCGGTTACGCGGACCACTTCCCGGACCAGCTCTCCGGCGGCATGCAGCAGCGGGTCGGTCTCGGCCGGGCCCTCGCCGTAGACCCGCGGATCCTGTTCTTCGACGAGCCGTTCTCCGCGCTCGATCCGCTGATCCGGCGGGACATGCAGAACGAGGTCCTGCGGCTGCACCACGAGGTCGGCAAGACGATGGTCTTCATCACCCACGACCTGCACGAGGCCCTGCGCCTCGGTGACCGCATCCTGATCATGCGCGACGGCGCGGCCGTCCAGATCGGACGCCCGGACGAGGTGGTCGGCGCGCCCGCCGACGACTACGTGCGGGACTTCGTCGCCGACGTGCCCAAGTCGCACGTGCTGACCATCCGCTGGGTGATGCGCCCGGTCCGCGCCGATGATCCACTCGACGGTCCGGAGCTCGGCGCCGACGTGGTCGTGCGCGACGCCGTCCGCGCGGTCCTCTCGTCGGCGGCGCCGGTCAAGGTCGTCCACGACGGCGAGCTGGTCGGCATGGTGGACGACGAGGCGATCCTGCGCGTGATCGTGGCGGAAGAGCCATGACCACGCTCAGCGCCGGGGCGGTCCGCCGGGCCGCGCGGCTGCCGCGGAGCTGGCTGTTCGGCGGTGTGGTCGCGGTCTGGGTGCTGTTGTGGATCCCGCTGCACGGCCAGGACACCCTCGCGCTGTCCACGTCGGAGCTCACGTCCCTGCACGAGCGGCTCAACGACCTGCGCGACGCGATCAACAACACCCGGGGCAGCAGCCCGGTCTTCAGCGCGTTCTTCGACGTGATCCGCGAGGCCGTCGACGCGCTGACGGTGTTCCTCCAATCTCTGATCAGCCAACCGGCGTACGGGCGGCCGGTGCCGTTGATCGGCTGGCTGGGTGTCGTCGTGGTGGCCACCCTTGCCGCGTACGCCGCCGGCAACCTGCGCGTCGCCGTGCTGACCGCGGCCGGGTTCACCTCGTTCGGCCTGCTCGGCTACTGGCAGCAGAGCATGGACACCCTGGCGTTGACCGTGGCCGCGGTGCTCATCTGCCTGGTCATCGGCATCCCGCTCGGGATCTGGGCCGGCCTGTCCGACCGGCTCCATCGGGTGCTCACGCCGGTCCTCGACTTCATGCAGACGATGCCGACGTTCGTCTACCTCGCGCCGCTGACGCTGTTCTTCCTCATCGGCCCGGCCTCGGGCGTCATCGCGACCCTGATCTACGCGATGCCGCCGGTCATCCGCATCACGGCACACGGCATCCGCACCGTGGCTTTCTCCTCCGTGGAGGCCGGCACCTCGCTGGGTGCGACGAAGTGGCAGTTGCTGCGCACGGTCCGGGTGCCGCTGGCCAAGCGCACGATCGTGCTCGGCGTCAACCAGACCGTCATGTGCGCGCTGTCGATGGTCACCATCGCCGCGCTGATCGACGCGCCGGGGCTCGGCCAGGTCGTCCTGCGCGCGCTGCAGACCCTCGACGTCGGCACCGCGTTCCGCGCCGGGCTGGCCATCGTGATCATGGCGATCGTGCTGGACCGGGTCACCACCGCCGCACGCGACCGGGTCGAAGCCCGCTACCGCCTGGGTCCGAAGGCCCGCGGCCGGCGGCGCATCGTGCTGGCCGGGCTGGGAGTCGCGGCGGCGGTCGCGCTGTACCTGTCGTACACCTATGTCTGGGCGGCCTTCTTCCCCGGCCCGGCGGGCACCGGCGTCGTCGGCGGTCAGGTCGCCGCCGGGGTGACCGACGCCAGCGACTGGGTACAACTCCACCTGGGCGCCGTCACCGACGCCATCCGCAACGCGATCAGCTACGGGCTGCTGAACCCGCTGCAGGCCCTGATCGCGCAGTCACCCTGGTATCTGGTGTCCGCGGTCGTGCTCGCCCTGGCGTGGATCGTCGCCGGGCCGCGGATCGTGCCGACCGTCGCGGTCTGCCTGGGGCTGCTGGTCGCCACCGGCCTGTGGCAGGAGGCCATGGTCACGCTGGCCGCCACCCTGGTCGCCACGGTCATCGTCATGGCACTGGGCATCGCGGTCGGGGTCTGGATGGGGCGCAGCGACCGGGCGGACGCGCTGATCCGCCCGACCCTCGACGCGGCGCAGGTGATGCCGGCGTTCGTCTACCTGGTGCCGTTCCTCGGCCTGTTCGGCGCGAGCCGGTTCACCGCCATCGTCGCGGCCGTCGTGTTCGCGGCACCCGTGGCGATCAAGCTCGTCGCGGACGGCGTGCGGGGCGTCCCGGCCACCGTCGTCGAGGCGGCGACCTCCTCCGGCTCCAGCGCGTGGCAGGTCGTCACCAAGGTCCAGCTTCCGCTGGCCCGCCAGTCGGTGACGCTCGCCGCCAACCAGGGCCTGATCTACGTCCTGTCGATGGTGGTGGTCGGCGGCCTCGTCGGCGCCGGTGCCCTCGGCTATCTCGTCGTCGCCGGGTTCTCCCAGTCCGACCTCTACGGCAAGGGCCTGGCGGCCGGCGTCGCGGTCGTGCTGCTCGGCGTCCTGCTCGACCGCACCACCCAGGCAGCTGCCCGGCGCATGGACGCCGGCACGAGAAGGGGGAGGGATCAGTGAACAAAACAGGCAAGCTCATAGCGGTCGTCACGGTTGGCACCCTCGCGCTGACCGCCTGCGGTTCGAAGATCGAGAGCTCCGGGTCGTCCGGGGAGCCCAGCAAGGCGGCCTGCGGCACGGTCAACATCGCGGTCAACCCGTGGGTCGGCTACCAGGCCGACGCCGCCGTCATCGCGTACCTCGCGACCAAGGAACTGGGTTGCACGGTCACCAAGAAGAACCTCACCGAAGAGGTGTCGTGGCAGGGCTTCGGCACCGGCGCGGTCGACGTGGTCCTGGAGAACTGGGGCCACCCCGACCTAAAGAAGACCTACATCGAACAGCAGAAGGTGGCCGTCGAGTACGGCTTGACCGGCAACAAGGGCATCATCGGCTGGTACGTGCCGCCGTGGCTGGCGCAGGAGTACCCGGACATCACCGACTGGAACAACCTAAACAAGTACGCGGACAGGTTCAAGACCTCCGAGTCCGGTGGCAAGGGCCAACTGTTGCTCGGCGACCCGTCGTTCGTCACGAACGACGAGGCCTTGGTCAAGAACCTCAAGCTCGACTTCAAAGTGGTGTACGCCGGCAGTGAAGCCGCGCTGATCCAGGCGTTCCGGACGGCCGAGCAGCAGAAACAGTGGATGATCGGCTACTTCTACGAGCCGCAGTGGTTCCTGAGCGAGGTCAAGCTCGTCCACGTCAACCTCCCGCCGTACACGGCCGGTTGTGACGCCGATCCGGCGAAGGTCGCCTGCGACTACGCCCCCTTCGACCTCGACAAGATCGTCAGCAAGAAGTTCGCCGACTCCGGCAGCCCGGCCGCCGCGTTGATCAAGAACTTCCAGTGGACGAACGAGCACCAGAACGCGGTGGCGCTGGACATCGCGGTCAACAAGCTCTCCGACGACGACGCCGCGAAGAAGTGGGTCGAGGCCAACTCCGACGTGTGGAAGGCCTGGATCAAGAGCTGAAGGAGGGTCCATGGCAGCGCCGCGGGTCGTCATCATCGGAGCCGGCGTGGTCGGGGCCGCGCTCGCCGACGAGCTGTCGGCGCTGGGCTGGACCGACGTCACCGTCGTCGAGCAGGGCGCCCTGCCGCGGCCGGGCGGGTCGAGCTCGCACGCGCCCGGCCTGGTGTTCCAGACCAACGCCGCGAAGGTGATGACAGGGTTCGCCCGCTACACCATCGACAAGCTGACCCGCCTGGGCTGCTTCGCGCCGGTGGGCAGCCTCGAGGTCGCGACGAGCGAGGCGCGGCTGGCCGACCTGCACCGCCGCCAGGGCTGGTTGACCGCGTGGGGCGGCGCCGGGCGGGTGCTCTCTCCTGCCGAGTGCGCGGGCCTTCACGACCTGCTGGGCCCGGTCCTCGGAGGACTGCACGTGCCGGGTGACGGAGTGGCGAACTCGGTCCAGGCGGTCTCGGCGCAGTTGGCCCGAGCGCGCGTCCGGGTTCTGGATGGCCACGAGGTGCTGGACATCCGGGTCGTGGGCGACCGGGTCAGCGGTGTCGTCACGTCCCGTGGCGAGGTGCCCGCCGACATCGTCGTCTGCTGCGCCGGGATCTGGGGGCCGCGTGTCGCGCGGATGGTGGGTCAGAGCCTGCCCCTGACGCCGCTGGCCCACCAGTTCGGCTGGACCGATCCGCTTCCGGCGCTGGCCGGCCAGCAGGCGGAGGCGGTGCGGCCGATCCTGCGGCACCAGGACGCCGACCTCTACCTGCGCGAGCGGTTCGACCGCGTCGGCGTCGGCTACTACGGGCACCGCCCGATGCCGATCGCGGCCGACGACATCGTGCCCGGGCCGATGCCGTCGGTGCTGCCGTTCACCGCCGACGACTTCGAGCCCGGTTGGGCCGCCGCGCAGGACCTGCTGCCGGCGCTGCGGGAGGCCAAGGTCGAGGAGGGCATGAACGGGCTGTTCTCGTTCACCACCGACAACATGCCGCTGCTCGGCCCGTCCGCGGCGGTGGCGGGCCTGTGGTTCGCGGAGGCGGTCTGGGTCACCCACTCGGCCGGCGTGGCCCGGGCGGTCGCCGAGTGGCTCGCCCGCGGGCACTGCTCGTCGTTCGACCTGCACGAGTGCGACCTCAACCGGTTCGAGCCCCACCAGCTCGCGCCCGACTACGTGCTGGCCCGGGGCTGCCAGAACTACGTCGAGGTGTACGACGTCATCCACCCGCTGCAGCCGATGGAGTCACCGCGACCGCTGCGCACGACGCCGTTCTATCCCCGGCAGCTCGCTCTCGACGCCGCGTTCCTCGAGTTCGCGGGCTGGGAGCGGCCGCAGTGGTACGGCCACAACGCCGCTCTCCTGCCCGGTCGCGAAGTCCCGGCGCCTCACCCCTGGGCGGCGCGCTACTGGTCGCCGATCGTGGGTGCCGAGGCGCTGGCGACTCGCGAGACGGTGGCTCTCTACGACATGACCACGCTCAAACGGGTCGAGGTGACCGGCCCCGGAGCCGCCGCGTACCTGCAATGGCTCACGACCGGGAATGTCGACCGGTCGGTCGGCACGGTCACCTACTGCCTGCTGCTCGACGTCGACGGCGGCGTCCGCAGCGACATCACGGTGGCCCGGCTCGGCCCGCACGAGTTCCAGGTCGGCATCAACGGCCCGCTCGACGTCGACTGGTTCGCCCGGCACCTGCCCGCCGACGGCTCGGTCGCCGTCCGCGACACCACCGCCGGCACCTGCTGCGTCGGCGTCTGGGGGCCGCGGGCGCGGGACCTGGTGCAGTCGCTGACGGTCGACGACTTCTCCAACGAGGCCTTCCGCTACTTCCGAGCCCGGCGGACGTACATCGGAACCGTTCCGGTCACCGCCCTGCGACTGTCCTATGTGGGCGAGCTGGGCTACGAGCTGTACACCACGGCCGACCTCGGCCTCAAGCTTTGGGACACGCTGTGGGCGGCCGGGCAGGAGCTCGGGATCGTCGCCGGCGGCCGGGGTGCGTTCGCCAGTCTGCGGCTGGAGAAGGGGTACCGCTTGTTCGGCACCGACCTGACCTACGAGCACGACCCGTACGAGGCCGGCCTGGATTTCGCGGTGAAGCTGGACAAGGGTGACTTCCTCGGCCGGTCGGCGCTGGCGTCGCGGACGAACCTCGCCCGCCGGCTGACCTGCCTGACCCTCGCGGAGGTCGTCATGGGCAAGGAGCCGGTGTATGCCGGTGACGAATGCGTCGGGCACGTCACGAGCGCGGCGTACGGCTACACCGTCGGCACCGGGATCGCCTACGCCTGGCTGCCCGCGTCCCTGGCGACACCCGGCCAGACCGTCCACATAGGCTACTTCGACCGCCGTGTGCCGGCTACGGTCGCCGCCGAGCCGTTGTTCGACCCGCGCATGGAACGGCTACGCGCGTGACGCACCCCGACTTCCTCTGGGCCGACCCTTCGCCCAAGCGTGGCTACGACGTCGTCGTGATCGGGGCCGGCGGGCACGGCCTGGCCACCGCCTACTACCTGGCCCGCAACCACGGGATCACCAACGTGGCCGTGCTCGAACGCGGGTGGCTGGCCGGCGGCAACATGGCCCGCAACACGACGATCATCCGGTCCAACTACCTGTGGGACGCGAGCGCGGCCATCTACGAGCACTCGCTCAAGCTGTGGGAGGGCCTGTCCGAGGAGCTGGACTACGACATCCTGTTCAGCCAGCGGGGCGTGCTCAACCTCGCGCACAGCCTGCCCGACGTGCGGGAGGGCGTGCGCCGGGTCAACGCGAACCGGCTCAACGGGGTCGACGCCGAGTGGCTCACCCCGGCCGAGGTGAAGAAGCTCGTGCCGATCATCAACACGTCACAGGAGCTGCGGTACCCCGTTCTGGGTGCCACCTTCCAGCCCCGCGCCGGCATCGCCAAGCACGATTACGTCGCGTGGGCTTTCGCGCGGGCCGCCCACCGGCTCGGCGTTCACCTGATCCAGAACTGCGAGGTCACCGGTTTTCTCCGCGACGGCGACCGGGTGACGGGGGTCGAGACCAGTCGCGGCACCATCGAGGCGGCCCGGGTCGCCCTGTGCGCGGCCGGGCACACCTCGGTGCTGGCGGCTTCGCTCGGGTTCCGGCTCCCGCTGGCCAGCCATCCGCTCCAGGCGCTGGTGTCCGAGCTGTTGGAGCAGGTGCTGGACACCGTCGTCATGTCCAACGCCATCCACGTCTACGTGAGCCAGGCCCACAAGGGCGAGCTGGTGATGGGTGCCGGCGTCGACGCGTACAACGGCTATGGCCAGCGTGGCTCGTTCCACGTCATCGAGAGCCAGATGGCGGCCGCCGTGGAGCTGTTCCCGATCTTCGCCCGCGCGCACGTGCTGCGTACCTGGGCCGGGATCGTCGACGTCTCGCCGGACGCGTCGCCGGTGCTGGGCCTGACGCCGGTCGAGGACGTGTTCGTCAACTGCGGCTGGGGGACCGGCGGCTTCAAGGCCACCCCGGGCGCGGGCTGGGTGTACGCGGACACCATCGCCCACGGCCGTCCGCACCCGCTCGCCGCGCCGTTCGCCTTGGACCGCTTCACGACCGGAGCCCTCGTCGACGAGCACGGCGCGGCCGCGGTCGCGCACTGAAAGGGGGGTCGCCGCGATGCTGAGCGTGCCGTGCCCGTGGTGCGGGCCGCGCGACGAGACCGAGTTCCGGTACGGCGGCCAGGCGCACGTCGCCTATCCGGACGACCCGGCGACGTTGTCCGACGCCGAGTGGGCCGAGTACCTGTTCATGCACGACAACCCCAAGGGCTGGTTCGCCGAGCGCTGGTTCCACACGGCCGGCTGCCGGCGCTGGTTCGACGTGGTCCGGCACACGGTGACCTACGCGTTCGAGGCACCCCGATGAGCCAGCCGTTCCGGCGCGTCGACGGCGGCCGGGTCGACCGGGGGCGGACGGTGACGTTCCAGTTCGACGGGACGGCTTACGAGGCACATCCGGGCGACACGCTCAGCTCGGCGCTGCTCGCCAACGGGGTCCGGATCGTGGCGCGCGGACCGTACACCGGCCGGCCGCGCGGCGTCTACGGCATCGCGGCCGAGGAGCCCAACGCGTTCGTCCAGGTCGACTCCGGGCCGGGGGAGCCGATGGTGCGGGCCACGACGTTGGAGGTGTACGACGGACTGGTCGCACGGTCGCTGGCCGGCAAGGGGGAGCTTCGCGCCGAGCCCGACGACAGCCGGTACGACAAGACCTGGGCGCACTGCGACGTGCTCGTGGTCGGCGCCGGCCCAGCCGGCCTCGCGGCAGCGCACGCCGCGGCGGTCACCGGAGCGCGGGTGATCCTGGCCGACGAGCGTCCCTCGCCGGGCGGCGACCTGCTGGGCGGCCGGGCCCACCTCGACGGGCGTCCGGCCATGGACTGGGTCGCCGACACCCACGCCCGATTGGCTGCCCTGCCGGAGGTGCGGGTGCTGACCCGCACGACCGTGACCGGCTTCTACGACGGCAACTTCCTCGTCGCGGTGCAGCGGCGCACCGAGCATCTCGGTTTGGCCGCGCCGGCACACGTGGCCCGGCAGCGGCTGTGGCACATCCGGGCCGGCCGGGTGGTGCTGGCCACCGGTGCGCACGAGCGGCCGATCCTGTTCCCGGACAACGACCGCCCCGGCATCATGCTGGCCGCGGCGGCGGCCGGGTACGCGTGGCGCTACGGCGTGCTGCCCGGGCGGCGGGCCGTGGTGGCCGGCGCGCACGACGGGGCGTTGTGGGCTGCGGTTGAACTGGTGGACGCGGGTGTGGAATTGGCCGCGGTGCTCGACGTCCGGTCGCTCCCGGAGGGCCAGGTGCACCGCGCCCTGCGGGACCGGGGCGTCGTCGTGAGCGCCGGGCACGGCGTGGTGGGCACGGACGCCGACGCGTCCGGCGTGCTGTCGGCGGTGTGGATCGCACGCACCGACGGGGAGGCCCGCCGGATCCCGTGCGACCTGCTCGCCACGTCGGGCGGCTGGAATCCGGCCGTCCACCTGTACAGCCAGGCGGGCGGGCGGCCAGTGTGGTCTCTCGACCATGCGGCGTTCGTACCCGGCGATCCCGTGCCCTCCGTCTGGTGTGTCGGCGCGGCCGCCGGGACCTTCGACCTGGCCGACGCGCTCGCCGAAGGCGGGGAGGCGGGCTGGCAGGCGGCCGCCGCCACCGGTGAGGAGCCCTTGCCGCCCGCGACCGACTCGGTTTCGGGTACGGGCGCGCCGGCCGCCTGTTGGCTCACCGGGCCGGTCGACGAGCGAGCCGACTCCGTCTTCGTCGACCTGCAGCGGGACGCGACCCTGCGCGACGTGCGGCGCGCCGTCGGCGCCGGGATGGTCTCCAGCGAGCACGTCAAGCGGTTCACCACGGCGGGAACGGCGGCGGACCAGGGGCGCACCACCGGCGTGACCACGGTCGGCATCCTGGCCGGGCTGCTCGGCCTGCCCGTCGGCGCGGTCGGGACGACCACCTACCGGCCCCCGTACACGCCGATCTCCTTCGGTCTGCTCGCCGGTCGGGACCGTGGTCGCCTGCTGGATCCCGAGCGGCGGACGCCGATGCACGAACGGCACGAGGCCGCCGGTGCGGTCTTCGAGGACGTGGGGCAGTGGAAGCGGCCCTGGTACTACCCGCGGCCCGGCGAGGATCTGCACCGCGCCGTGGAGCGGGAGTGCCGTGCGGCCCGCGAGAGCGTCGCGATGATGGACGTGTCCACGTTGGGCAAGATCGAGCTGCGTGGCCCGGACGTCGGTGAGTTCCTGGACCGCGTCTACACCAACAGGTTCTCGACGCTGCGGGTGGGCCAGTGCCGCTACGGCGTGATGTGCCTGGCCGACGGGATGCTCTTCGACGACGGCGTTACGGCCCGCATCGCACCCGACCACTACCACCTGACCACGACCACCGGAAACGCCGCGAAGGTGCTGGACTGGCTGGAGGAGTGGCTGCAGACGGAATGGCCGTCGCTGCGGGTCTCGGCGACATCGGTCACGGACCAGTGGGCGGCGGTCGCCCTCGTCGGCCCCGGCTCGCGCGAGGTGCTGAGCCGGCTCGCGCCGGCGCTGGACGTCTCGGCCGCGGCCTTCCCGTTCCTGACGGTCCGCGACGCGACGGTGGCCGGGATTCCCGCGCGGGTGTTCCGGATCAGCTTCACCGGCGAGCTGAGCTACGAGATCAACGTGCCGGCCTGGTACGGGCTCGCCCTCTGGGACGCGGTGGCGGCGGCCGGGGTCACGCCCTACGGCACCGAGACCATGCACGTCCTGCGGGCCGAGAAGGGCTTCATCGTCGCGGGCCAGGACACCGACGGCACGGTCACCCCGCACGACGCCGGGCTCGGCTGGGCGGTCTCGACGGCCAAGCACTTCATCGGCCAGCGCTCGCTGACCCGCACGGACACCGCCCGAGCGGACCGCAAGCGCCTCGTGGGCCTGCTCCCGGCCGACCCGTTGGTGGTCCTGGCCGAAGGAGCGCAACTCGTCGTGGACGCGGACGCCCCGACGCCGGTCCCGATGCTGGGCCACGTCACGTCCAGCTACCACAGCGCGGCCCTGGGCCGGTCGTTCGCGCTGGCCCTGGTAGCCGGCGGCCTGACCCACCGGGGCGAGACGTTCTACGCGGTCGACAGCGGCCGGGCACACCCCGTCGTGGTGACGGACCCGGTCTTCTACGACGCCGAAGGAGCCCGCCGCGATGGCTGACCGGCGGCGCAGCCCACTGGCCCACCTGACCGCCGACCTGGCGGCCACCGGCCTGCTGCGCGAGATCCCGTTCCTTCGTTCCTACGAGGTGCGCGGCGACCCCACCGACCCGGCGCTGGCGCGGCTCGGCGCTGCCCTGTTCCCGGGGCCGTTGCTGGCCGCCGCCTGGCCGTCGGCCGGCGGCACGACCGGCACCGGGCCGCGCTACGCGCTGTGGTGCGGACCCGGCTGGTACCTGGTGGTTGACGAACCCGTCCCGGCTCCCGGGGAGGCCGGGCAGGCGGCACCCGGGTCCGGTGAACCCGGTCGCTTGCTCGCTGAGGCGAGCAAGGCCGTGCCTGCCGCAGGCGGACCTGGCCCGACGTTCGCTGGGGCGGTGGCCGCGGTGCCCGCGGCCGGTGCCTCCGGCGCGGGTCTGGCGGAGGCCATCGCCGCCGCAATCGGCGCCGACGGCGAACCGATTGGTCTGTCCGCTGTGGACGTTTCCGCGAGCCGGACCGTGCTGGAGCTGAGCGGGCCGCAGGCGCGGGACGTGCTGGCGCACGGGTGCGCTCTCGATCTGCATCCGCGCGTGTTCGGGCCCGGCTCGTGCGCGCGGACGAACCTCGCCAAGGCCCAGGTGATCCTGCACCAGACCGCACCCGCGACCTATCGGGTCTTCGTCGGCGCGTCGTTCGCCGACTACCTCGCCCGGTGGCTGCTGGACGCGGCGGTCGAATACGTCGAAGGGGAGCCCGAGTGACCGACGTGGACTTTGTGATCGTGGGTGGGGGATCCGCGGGCAGCGTGCTCGCCAACCGGCTCTCGGCGGACCCGGCCAACCGCGTGCTGGTGCTCGAGGCGGGACGGCCGGACTATCCGTGGGACGTCTACATCCACATGCCGGCCGCCCTCACGTTTCCCATCGGGAACCGGTTCTACGACTGGGGCTACTCGTCGGAGCCCGAGCCGCATTTGCAGGATCGGCGGATCTACCACGCCCGGGGGAAGGTGCTCGGCGGGTCCAGCAGCATCAACGGGATGATCTTCCAGCGCGGCAACCCGCTCGACTACGAGCGGTGGGCGGCCGACCCGGGCATGGAGGCGTGGGACTACGCGCACTGCCTGCCGTACTTCCGGCGCATGGAGAACTGCCTCGCCGCCGACCCGGACGACACCTTCCGCGGCCGGGGCGGCCCGCTCGTGCTCGAACGCGGCCCTGCGTCCAGCCCGCTGTTCCAGGCCTTCTTCGCGGCGGTGCAGGAGGCCGGCTATCCGCTGACCGACGACGTCAACGGCTACCGGCAGGAGGGCTTCGCGCCGTTCGACCGCAACATCCACGGGGGACGGCGGCTGTCGGCGGCCGGGGCCTACCTGCGCCCGGCGATGCGGCGCCGCAACCTGGAGGTGCGTACCCGCGTGCTGGTGACCCGCGTGCTCTTCGAGGGCACGCGGGCGGTCGGGGTCGAATACCGGCAGGGCTCGGGCCCGCTGCGCCAGGTCCGCGCGGGCGAGGTCGTCCTGTGCGGCGGCGCGATCAACTCCCCACAGCTGCTCCAGCTCTCCGGCGTCGGCCTGGCCGACGACCTGACCGCCCTCGGCATCGACGTGGTCGCGGACCTGCCGGGCGTCGGCTCGAACCTGCAGGACCATCTCGAGGTGTACGTGCAGCACGCGTGCACGCAGCCGGTGTCGGTGCAGCCGTACCTGAAGTGGCGGCACCGGCCCGGGATCGGGCTCAAGTGGCTGCTCGGCCGCACGGGACCGGGCGCCACGAACCACTTCGAGGGCGGTGGCTTCGTCCGGAGCAACGACGACGTCGCGTACCCCAACCTGATGTTCCATTTCCTGCCGATCGCGGTGAGGTACGACGGCTCGGCGCCCGCGGGCGGACACGGCTACCAGGTCCACATCGGACCGATGTACTCCGACGCCCGCGGCACGGTGCGGATCCAGAGTCTGGACCCCCGGGTGCACCCGCGGCTGCGCTTCAACTACCTGTCGACGGCGCAGGACCGGCGCGAGTGGGTCGAGGCCATCCGGGTCACCCGGCGTATCCTCGGCCAGCCGGCGTTCGCGCCGTTCGACGGCGGCGAGCTCTCACCGGGCGCCGCGGTCGAGACCGACGAGCAGATCCTGGACTGGGTGGGCCGCGACGCCGAGACGGCCCTGCACCCGTCGTGCACCTGCCGGATGGGCACGGACCCCGACTCGGTCGTCGACCCGGGCAGCATGCGCGTACACGGCCTGACCGGGTTGCGGGTGGTCGACGCGTCGGCCATGCGGTACGTCACGAACGGCAACATCTACGCCCCGGTGATGATGCTGGCCGAGAAGAGCGCCGACCTGATCCTCGGCGCCACACCGGAACCCGCGGTGGCGACCGACTTCTACCGGCACCGAGACCATGCGCGATGACCCGGCGACGCTGACGCGCCTGCTGTCGACCGTCCGCTACGAGGTGATCCCGACGGCGACGGTCGAGAGCCGGGTCCGGGACGCCGTGCCACCGGACGTCACGGTGACCGTGACCGCCTCACCCACCAAGGGCCTGGAGCCCACGCTGGACCTGACGGAACGGCTGGCTGCGGCCGGCTACCGGGTGGTCCCGCACGTCGCCGCCCGGCTTCTCGCCGGCGAGGCCCATCTCGCGGAGGTGGTGGACCGGCTGGTCCGCGCGGGCGTATCGGACGTGTTCGTGCCGGCCGGCGACGCCGATCCGCCGCTCGGCCCGTACGACGCGGCCCTGCCGGTCCTCGCCCAGCTCAGCGCGCTGGGCAACCCGTTCCCCCGGGTGGGCATCACCGGCTATCCGGAGAGCCATCCGTCGATCGAGGACGACATCACCATCCAGTCGATGTGGGACAAGCGCCGGCACGCGACCTACATCGTGAGCAACCTCTGCTTCGACCCGCGCGTCATCGCCCGCTGGGCGGTCCGGGTCCGCCGCCGCCAGGTACCCCTGCCGTTGTTCCTGGGCCTCGCGGGCCCGATCGACCGGGCGAAGCTGCTCGGCGTGGCCACGAAGATCGGAGTCGGCGAGTCGACCCGCTTCGTCACCCGCCACCCGTCGTGGTTCGCCCGGCTGGCGGTCCCGGGCGGCTACACGCCGGATTCCCTCATCCGCAACGTGGCGAAAGCGCTGCGCTCACCAGAGGTGGGCCTGACCGGCCTGCACATCTTCACCTTCAACCAACTGGCCGAAACGGAACGGTGGCGCCAGGACCTCCTCGCCCGCTACGCCCGCTGACCCATGGGCAACGGGAAGACCTCTCGCGTCACGTACGCTCCCCGATGTGTCAGCGCCCGCCACCGCCGTACCCGCGCCGAATTTCGATCGTCTCGCAGCGTTTCCCGAAGTTCGTGGCGTGTGTGATGCCGCGAAAACCGGGGACTGGCATGGGGTCGAGGCCGGATTCCGTGAGCTCACCGACCCGGTCCTGCACCAGATCGCGATCGGCCTCGCCGGTCGGCTGCTCGATCGGGCCGTCGCCGAGGAGGCCGCCGCGGCGGATCCGACGTCGGCGCTGGCCGGGACGCTGTGGGCCTGGCGGCTTGTCGAAGACGGTTGGGAGATCCGCACGGGGGCCTGGGGGAACGAGGTCAGCGCCGAGCAGTGGAAGGGTTTCCGTGCGCATCTGCGGCGGGCGGAGCAGATCCTGATCCAGGTGACCGCGCGGCATCCGGACTACACGAGCGCGTGGACCGAGCGACTCCACACCGCGCGGGGGCTCGGCCTGGGACAAGCCGAGGCGCGCAGGCGTTACGAGAAGGCCATGCGCGCGGTGCCGCATTTCTTTCCCGCGCAGCAGGTCATGATTCAGCAGCTGTGTCCCAAGTGGGGCGGCTCGTACGACGCTATGCACAGCTTCGCCGACGAGTGCGCGGAGGCGTCCCCGCCCGGCTCCGTCAACGGCGCCGTGGTCGCGTTGGCGCACATCGAGCATCTCCTCCTCGTGATCCGCGACGAGAGCGCCGGCGCCGGGGTGGCGTATCTGAAGCGCGTGAACGTTCAGGAGGATCTGCGGTGGGCGGCCGAGCATTCCGTGCTCAACCCCGCGTTCCAGCCGGCGCCCGGCTGGGTGGCCGCGCACAGCGCGTTCGCGATGGCGTTCAGCATGGGCGACAACCAACCCGCCGCGGCCAAGCACTACGAAGCGCTGCTGGCCGGCGGGAACCTCGCCGACGAGACGCCCTGGAAATACTTCGACGACCAGGTGGCCGAGTTCGTATCGCTCCGCGACCACGCGTTCAAGAAGGGAGCTCGCCCGTGATCGGGGAGACAGAGGTCGACGGGGTGCAGACCCTCCTGGCGCCGAAGAGCGGCCCGGTCGCGGCCGGCCTGGCCTTCCGGGTGGGCCGGGCCGACGAGACCCTTGCCACCGCCGGCATCACGCACCTCCTGGAGCACCTGGCGCTCCACGGCGTCGGGCTCGGCGACTATCACCACAACGGCGCGACGGGATCGGTGGTCACCCACTTCCACCTGCGAGGGTCCGAGGACGACGTCGTCAAGCACCTGATGGCGGTGTGCGACGCCCTCGCCGACCTGCCGTTGGACCGGTTGGAGACCGAAAAGGACATTCTGCGTACGGAGGCGGCCACCCGCAAGACGGGTGCCAACGAGTCGATGCCGCTGTGGCGGTACGGCGCGCAGGGCCACGGCCTGGTCAGCTTCGAGGAGTTCGGCCTGCCCCGGCTGACCGCCGACGAGGTGCGGGAGTGGGCCGCCACCTGGTTCACGCGCCAGAACGCCGTGCTGTGGGTGACCGCCGACCAGGTGCCCGCCGGGCTGAGGCTTAACCTGCCCGAAGGGACTCGCCGACCCGTGCCGCAGCCGTCGTCGGCGCTGCCAACGACGCCGGCGTACTTCACCGCGCATTTCAACGCCGTCGTCTTCGACGCGGTCGTCCGCCGGCGCACGGCCGGGTCGGTGTTCTCCGCGGTGCTGGAGCGGGAACTGTACCGGTCACTGCGCCAGGAGGGCGGCTACTCCTACACGGCGAACGCTTCCTACGATCCGCGGGACGCCGGCTTCGCCGTCGTCACCGCGTTCGCCGACGCCGTGCCCGACAAGCAGGACGCGGTGCTCGGCGGCTTCGTCGACGTGCTGGCCAAGCTCCAGGTCGGCCGCTTCGAGCAGGCCGATCTCGACAGCGTGCGCACGCAGGCGGAGGAGGCGTTGCGCCACGACGGAAGCGACGCGGCCCGGCTGCCGGCCGCCGCCGTGAACGCCTTGGTCGGACACCCGCACCAGACCGCCGCAGAGCTTCTCGACGAGGTACGCGCTGTCACCGTCGACGACCTCCACGAAGTGGCGATGGAGACCGCGGGCTCGGGGCTGTTGCTGGTGCCGCGCGGGCACGACGCGGAGTGGGCCGGGTACGCGCTCGCCCCGGCCTTTTCCGACACGGTGGTCGACGGACTCCGCTACCAGCCCCGGGCGGGCGGCGCGGCGCGACTCGTCGTCGGTGCCGAGGGCGTCAGCGTCGTCGACGGCGACCATGCGCTCACCGTGCGGTACGCCGAATGCGCGCTCGCCATGGCCTGGCCGGACGGCGGTCGCCAGCTCATCGGTCTGGACGGCATCTCCGTGCGGGTCGAGCCCACCGTCTTTCCCGTGAAAGCCGACCAGTTGGCCCGCATCGACGCGAGCGTTCCGCCCGGCAACCTCATGCGGCTACCGGCACGAGAGCCGACCGCGATTCCGCGGCCGAGGCCCCGAACGCCCGCCGCGCCGAGCCGAGCGTCGAAGGCCGGCCTGATCGTCCTGATCGTGCTCGCGTCGATCGTGGGCTTGATCGCGGTCCTGGACGCCGCCGTGATCCTCCTCGCCGACCCGGTGAACAACCCCGAGAACGCCGCCCTACGCGAGCCGGGCTCGTTCACCGTGCTCGGCTTCCTGCTGTTGGTCACGGCCTCGTTCGTGATCTGGGCGGTCCACGTGGCCCGGATGCGCAAGATCACCTGAGCGGCACGCGGTTCGCGGTCCTGGCGGCCAGGTCGACCTCGAACAGGTCGGGCAGCCGAAGGTCGTCCCAGAACGCGATCGGGTCGACGATGTCGGCCAGCCACAGGGCCATCGCCATGCCGTGGGTGGCGACGACCAGCGGTCGGGCGTCCGCGCGGGCCTGCCAGTGCCGGATGCCGGCGTCGAACCGTGCGACGACCAAGTCGCGTCGCTCCCACCCAGGGTGGTCGGCGCGCGCTAGGTAGGCGCGCCGGCGGGCCCGGAAGTCACCGTGAAAGGGCTCGTCGCGCGCGACTTCGTTGAAGCGGGCGTCGGTGTCGACTTGGCCGGCGGGCTCGAGTGTCTGGCGTGCTTTCGGCTCTTCGCTCGATACGAGCAGGACGTCCGGCGGGATGAGACCGGCGAGCGTCTCCGCGCCTTGCCGGCCCTCGGCGTCGAGCTCCCAGTGTTCGGGTCGGACCTCGGGGTCTAGGGCTGGCATGGCGTGCCTGGCGAGGAACAGCATCGCCGAAGGTTAGTGGCTCGTGCCGGGTTCGACCGCGTGCTCGTCCGCGGCGGCCCGGGCGCGCTGGATCTGGTTCAGTGCGAAGGCTCCTACCAGGACGGCCGAGCAGCCGTAGGTGAACCAGCCCACGCGTACGTTGCCGTAGCCGAGGAGGGCGGGTAGGCCGACCAGCCAGCCGCCGACGACCTGGAGCAGTAGCCAGTAGGAAACGACGATCTTGGCGGATTCCGCCGCTGACCGCAGTGGCTCCGCTCGGTCTCGGTCGCCGCCGGTTACCAGCAGCGCCCAGGCCGCGAAGAGCACCGCGTTCGCGCCGACGGCCGTGGCCAGCGACCAGCCCAGTGCCGCGGGTGCGTCGGTCACCAGGTAGTCACGGGTCTGGCGCGCGAACACCAGCGCCAGCCAGCCGCCGAGTGTCAGCAGCGAGACCGGCGCGATGATCGCGCGGATGGTCACCCCCAGCGCCGTGGCGGCGGCGAAGGCGGCGGCCAGGGCCCGCAGCGCGGCGTGGATCACGGTGATCCGGATCCGGCGCGCGGTGACGACCAGGACGAACCACACGCCGTTGACGGCCAGGATGCCGGACATGCCCAGGACGTAGCCGACGAACTTGAGCGCGAGGTCCAGCGTGCTGCTGATCTGGTCGACGATGTTGCTGGAGGCGCGCCGGCGGCGCGGTGGCCGGCGGCGGTTGAGCAGCGGCTCGACCGGTCGCACGCTGGTCGGAAACCCGTCCACGAACCCGACGATCAGCACCACGACGGCGGCCAACAGCCATCCCGCGAGCCCGACCAGCACGAGGGCCGTCAGCGTCGCGGCGCCGACCTCGGGGAACCAGGTCATGGGGTTGACCGCGACGAACGCACAAGCGAGCAGCGCGGCGTTGCCGAGCGTCACCGGCAGGACGACGGCTCGCGTCGTCGCGGTCTGATCGTGCACGCCGGCCTTGAGATACAGGAACCAGCCGCTCACCAGGAGGGTGAGCGCGAGCAGGACCAGGCGGGCGACCTGGTGCGCGCCGGTCGGTGCCTCCGCGAGCACCGCCATCGTCAACGTGCCGCCGATCCAGTAGGCGAGCACCGCCGGCCACGTCGACGTGTACCGCCGCAGCGGTAGGCCCAACGCGAGCGTGCCGAGTCCCGTCGCGACGAGGAACACCGGCAGGTGGTTGTCGGACAGTCCGGCGACGAGGAACGCGCCGAAGACGGCGAGTGCGGCGAGCGTCAGCCAGACCCACCGGGCGGCGCTCGGCTTCTCGAGGTTCAGCGCCAGCAGCCGGTCGTGGTCGGCGCAGAAGATGTCCGTGGTGCGGAGCTTCGCGGTCGACTCGTCCTCCCAGCAACCGCGCGGCGGCTCAGGTTGGTCGATGCCGAAGCGATTCCACCAAGGCGAGGAGTTCATGGCCAGCCCCCAAACGGTGCGGCGTAGTGACGGGCACGCTACGCCGCGCGACACCGCCGCACAGCGTCCTGGAGGCTCGGCGGTGCCGGCTCGACGTCGCGGTGCCAGGGTCCACTTGGGACAGCTCTCGGCCGCTTCGGCCATCCGTGCCCGCCGATCGAGGACGTCGCCTGCGCGCCCGGCGCCGCCGGGTGCGACGAATGTCCAACCCTGGTGAGGCGTGCGGGGGAGTCCTGTCGCCGGGACCAGGGCTACGGCCGCCAGCGGCGGTGGCGGGTGCCGGTGTCGCCGGTGCGGATGAGGTCGAGGCGCGGTCGTGGGCCGTCGCTGCGGCCGCTCTGCGGTCGGCGTGAGCCGGCCTGCCAGGGCTGCGGCCACTGCGCCCCCGGGCCGGAGTAGCCCTGCTCGGCGGCGGCGTGCAGCGTCCAGTTCGGATCGTAGAGGTGGGCCCGGCCGATCAGGCACAGGTCCGCGCGGCCGGCGAGCAGGATCGAGTTCACGTCGTCGTACGACGAGATCACGCCGACCGCCATCGTCGCGATGCCGGCCTCGTTGCGGATGCGGTCCGCGAACGGGGTCTGGTACGAGCGGCCGAAGGCCGGCTGTTCGTCCGGCGAGACCTGGCCCGTCGAGACGTCGACGATGTCGGCGCCGGCCCGCGCGAACGCCTGCGCGATCGAAACCGCGTCGTCCCCGTCGATGCCGTCGGGGATCCAGTCGGTCGCCGAGATCCGCACGCTGGTCGGCAGGTCCGCCGGCCACACCGCGCGCACCGCGTCGAAGACCTCCAGCGGGAAGCGCAGCCGGTTCGCCAGCGAGCCGCCATAAGCGTCGGTCCGGTGGTTCGTCAGTGGGGAGATGAACGAGGAGAGCAGATAGCCGTGCGCGCAGTGCAGCTCCAGCAGGTCGAAGCCCGCCTCTGCCGCGCGGCGGGTCGCGGCCACGAACTGCTCCCTGACGACGCCCAGGTCATCGACGGAGAGTGCGCGTGGGGTCTGGTTGATGCCCGGCCGGTACGCCAAGGAAGACGGCCCGACGACCTCCCAGTTGCCCGCCGGCAGCGGGTCGTCCATGCCCTCCCACATCAACCGGGTGGAGCCCTTGCGGCCCGAATGTCCCAACTGGACACCGATCTTGGCCGCCGAGTGCTCGTGCACGAACGAGACGATGCGCCGCCAAGCCGCGGCCTGCGCATCCGTGTAGAGGCCCGTGCAGCCCGGGGTGATCCGGCCGGTCGGTGAGACGCACACCATCTCGGTCATCACCAGGCCCGCCCCGCCGAGTGCCTTGCCGCCGAGGTGGGCCAGGTGGAAGTCGTTGGGCAGTCCGTCCTGGGCGCAGTACATGTCCATCGGCGACACGACGACGCGGTTGACCAGGGAAACCCCGCGCAGCTTGAACGGCTGGAACATCGGCGGCCGGACCTCGCCGTCGCCCGCGAACCAGGCGTCGACCCGGGCCACGAACTCGGGGTCGCGTACGCGCAGGTTCTCGTAGGTGACCCGGCGGCTGCGCGTCATGATGTTGAAGGCGAACTGCCGCGGGTCCTGGTCGGTGTACTGCCCCAGGTTCTCGAACCACTCCAGGCTCGCCTGCGCCGCCCGTTGCGTCGACACCACCACCGGCCGCCGCTCCGCCTCGTAGGCGGTCAACGCCGCATCGACGCCGGCTTGCTCGCGCAGGCACGCGGCCAGCGCCAACGCGTCCTCCATGGCCAGCTTGGTGCCGGAGCCGATGGAGAAGTGCGCGGTGTGCGCGGCGTCGCCCAACAGCACCACGTTGTCGTGCCGCCAGCTCTCGGTGCGGACCGTCGCGAAAGTGAGCCAGCGCGAGTTGTTGACGTGCAGGGCGGCGTCACCCAGCACGTCCTGGAACAGCGAGCGGACCGCCTCGACCGACTTCTCGTCGGACTCGCCTGGCAGCAGGAAAAGATCGGTGAAGCCGGCGCGGTGCCACACCCGCTCGTTCATCTCGACGATGAAGGTGCTCGCCCGCGCGTCGTACGGATAACCGTGCAGCTGCATGACGCCGTGCGGCGTCTCCTTGATGTCGAACGTGAACGCGTCGAAGACCTTGTCCGTGCCGAGCCACATGTAGCGGCACCGCGTGGGCGTCACCGACGGCCGGAACTCGTCCGCGTAGCGGGTCCGCACGGTCGAGTTGACGCCGTCGCTGGCGACGACCAGGTCGTACGACCGGCGCAGGAGCTCGACGTCGGGCGCCGCGGTGGAGAACCGCAGGTCGACGCCGAGCTCCCGGCAACGCTCCTGGAGAATCTCCAGGAGGCGTTTGCGGCCCATGGCGGCAAACCCGTGCCCGCCACTGGTGTGCACCTGGCCGCGGAAATGGACGTCGACGTCGTCCCACCGGGCGAACTCGCGGGCCATCCGCTCGAAAATGCGCGGGTCGGCATGCTCGATGCCGCCGAGCGTCTCGTCGGAGAACACCACGCCGAACCCGAAGGTGTCGTCGGCGGCGTTGCGCTCCCAGACGGTGAGCTCGTCGGCCACGCCCAACTGCCGGGCCAGCGCCGCGAAGTAGAGCCCACCGGGACCACCGCCGACCACCGCGATCCTCACGCGGACGCCTGCCGCCGCAGCACGTACCGCTGGACCTTGCCCGTGCTCGTCCGGGGCAGGCTGGCGATGAACTCGACGGCCCGTGGGTATTTGTAGGGAGCGATCTGCCGCTTCGCGAACTCCTGGAGCTCCGCGACCAACGCCGGCGTGCCGTCGAAACCGTCCCGCAGCACCACGTACGCCTTGACGATGTGCCCGCGCGCCGGGTCGGGAGCCGCGACGACGCAGCACTCGTCGACCGCCGGGTGGCCCGTCAGCGCCTCCTCGACCTCGGGGCCGGCGATGTTGTAGCCCGACGAGACGATCATGTCGTCCCGCCGCGCCAGATAATGGAAGTAGCCGTCCTCGTCCTGCACGTAGGTGTCGCCGGTGAAGTTCCATCCATTCTGGACGTACGCGGCCTGCCGCGGGTCACTCAGGTAGCGGCACCCGGTGGGACCCTTGACGGCCAGCCGTCCCGGGGTGCCGCGGGGCACCGGCGCGCCCGCGTCGTCCAGGACGGCGGCCTGGTAGCCCGGGACCGGCAGGCCGGTGGCGCCGGGCCGGATCGCGTCGTCGGCCGCGGAGATGAACACGTGCAGCAGCTCGGTGGAGCCGATGCCGTCGATCAGCCGCACCCCGGTCGCCTCGAAGAAGTCGTGCCAGGTGGTGGCCGGCAGGTGCTCGCCGGCGGAGACGGCGCGGCGCAGGCTGCGCAACCGCTCGGGCCGGCCGGAGCGCAGCATCGCCCGGTAGGCGGTCGGCGCGGTGAAGCAGACCGTCGCCGCGTGCCGCTCGATCAGGTCGGCGAGCTGGTCCGGCGTGGCCTTCTCGATGAGCAGCGTCGCGGCACCCACCCGCAGCGGGAAGACCAGCAGGCCGCCGAGCCCGAAGGTGAACGCCAGCGGGGGAGTGCCGGTGAACACGTCGTCGGGCCGCGGCCGCACCAGATGCCGCGAGAACGTGTCGGCGATCGCCAGGACGTCGCGGTGGAAGTGCATCGTGGCCTTGGGCCGCCCGGTCGTGCCGGAGGTGAAAGCCAGCAGCGCGACATCGTCGGCGGAGGTGTCGACGGCGGCGAACCGGTCGCCAGCACCATCAAGGACGAGCTCGTCGTAGGTGACAACGGGAGCCCCACCGAGCGAGGCCAGCCGCAGGTCGTCGACGAACCGGCCGTCACACAGGGCAAGATCCACCTGGGCTATCGAGGCGACGGCGGTCAGCTCCGCCGGGCGCAGCAGCGGCATCGTCGTGACCACCACGCCACCGGCCTTGAGGACGGCGAACCAGCACGCCGCGAGCCACGGGTTGTTGGGACCGCGCAGCAGCACGCGGTTGCCGGGCACGAGGCCGTGGTCGCGGGTCAGCACCGTGGCGATCCGGTTGGACCAGCGGTCCAGCTCGCCGTAGCTCCACGTCTCGCCCGACGGGGTGAGTAGGCAGGGGCGGTCGGCGTCGGCGGTCAGCAGCTCGACGGCGCAGTTGAGCCGGTCAGGGCCGGCCTCGACGAGCAGCTCGGGCCACTGCGCGAACGGCGGGAGCTGGTCGCGGCAGAACGTGTCCACGTGTGCGGACGGTTTGAGCGCGGTCGCATAGTCCCACGTCATTCTCCAAGTATTCGTATTCCGTGACGGCAGTCAAGAGAACGCATCAGATATGGTTTCTCCGTGGTGGTGGAGACGGACGATTCGGGCGGTCGCGGCCAGAAACCAAGAGCCCTGATCGTTTCGGTGTACGGGTTGTACGCGCGCGAGACCGACGGCTGGCTGAGCGTGGCCTCGATCATCCGGTTGCTGGCCCAGTGCGCGGTGGACGAGCCGGTGGTCCGGTCGGCGATCTTCCGGCTGAAGCGGCGCGGCCTGCTCGACGCGGTCCGGGTCGACGGCGTCGCCGGCTACGCGCTGTCGGACGCCGGCCGCGAGATCCTCCACGAGGGCGACCGGCGGATCTTCACCCGGCATCGCGCGACACCGGCCGACGGTTGGCTGCTCGCGGTGTTCAGCGTGCCGGAGAGCAAGCGCGACCAGCGGCACGTGCTGCGGTCCCGGCTCGCCTGGCTCGGCTTCGGCACGGTCTCCGCCGGGGTCTGGATCGCGCCGGCCCACCTCTACGACGAGGCACGGGAGACGCTCGAGCGCGACGGCCTGGCCGTCTACGTCGAACTGTTCCGCGGCGACCACCTCGCCTTCGCGGACACGGCCGCCCGGGTGGCGCAGTGGTGGGACCTGCCCCGGCTGAGCAAGCTGAACGACGACTTCCTCCAGCGGTACGAGCCCATGGCCGCGGCCTACGCGCGCGGCGGAAGGGTCGACGACGCGCAGGCGTTCGCGGACCACGTCAACGCGCTGACGGACTGGCGCCGGCTGCCGTACCTCGAACCGGGCCTGCCGCTGGAGACCCTCCCGCCGGACTGGAACGGCGTGCGCGCCGCGGACGTCTTCTTCGCACTGCACGACCGCCTGGGCGCGGCGGCGCACCGGTTCGTCGACGCGGTCCGCGCGGGTTAGACCACCGCGAAGCCCTGCACCTCGACCAGCGCCTCGACGTCCCACAGCCGGGAGACCCCGATGCCGGCCATGGCCGGGTAGTCGGTGCCGACCAGCCGCCGCCAGACCCGGCCGATCTCCGGTGCGCGGGCGCGGTAGTCGGCCAGGTCCGTCGCGTACACGGTGAGGCTCGTGAGCTGGTCGGGTCGTCCGCCGGCGGCCGCCAGCGCGGTCAACAGGTTGGTCAGCGCCTGCTGGAACTGCGCGACGACGTCAGCACCGATGATCCGACCGTCCGCGTCCAGCGCGGTCTGCCCCGCCAGGAAGATGACCGTGCCCCGGCCGACCACCGCGTGCGAGAAGCCCCGCGGTGTCGCCAGCGATGGTGGGTTCACCCGCTCCACGGTCACTGCACCGCGCCTCCGTCCACATTGATGGCCTGTCCCGTGACCGCGCCGTTGGTCAGGCAGAACCAGACCGCGTCGGCGACCTCGTCCGGCCGGATCAGCCGGCCGATCGGCTGCTTGCGCTCCAACAGCCGCCGGGCTTCCGCCGGGCTGCGCCCGGTGGTCGCCGCGATCGTCTCGACGGTGACGTCCGTCATCGGGGTGTCGACGTAGCCGGGTGCGACCGCGTTGACCGTGACCCCGGTGCCGGCGAGCTCGGCGGCCGCCGACCGGACCAGGCCCAGCACACCGTGCTTGCTGGCGGTGTACGCGGCGATGTAGGGCTCACCGACGTGCGAGGCCGAGGAGGCGATGACGACCACGCGCCCCCAGCCGGCCGCGCGCATCGCCGGCACGCACCGCCGGACGCAGCGGAAGGGCGCCGTCAGGTTGAGGTCCAGCATCCGCTGCCAGTCGGCGTCGGACGTGCGGTCGAGCCGGGCGGAGTGCCCCGCGCCGGCACAGGCGACGAGCAGCTCCACCGGTCCCCAGGTGCGCTCGACCGTGGCGTACGCGGACTCGATCTGGGCCGGGTCGGTGACGTCGGCCGGGACGGCCAGGACCGGCCCGCCGCAGTCCGCCGCCGCCTCGTCCAACGCCGGCTTGTCGCGGGCCACCAGCGCGACCCGGACCCCCTGCGCGCTCAGCCGCTGGGCGACCACGCGTCCGATCCCACGACTCGCGCCGGTGACCAGCGCGACGCGGCCCTCCATCAGCGCCCCTGCCAGCGCGGCGGGCGCCGCTCGGTGAACGCGGCGTGGAACTCGGCATGGTCCTTCGTGGTCATCAGCAGCGCCTGGGTCATCGCGTCGAGCTCCATCGCCGCCGACATCGGCATGTCCAGCTCCCGCGTCAACAGCGACTTGGTCTGGGCGAAGGCGAGCGTCGGCCCGTCGGCGAGCGTGCGGGCGAGGTCGGTCACGGCGGCGTCGAGCTCGTCGTCGGACACCAGCCGGGACACCAGGCCGTACCGGTCGGCGGTCGCCGAGTCGATGGTGGCGCCGAGCATCAGCAGCTCCGTCGCCCGCCCCAGGCCGACCACGCGCGGCAGCAGGTACGCGGCACCCATGTCGCCGCCGGACAGCCCGACCTTCGTGAACAGGAACGCGAACCGGCCGGACGTGCCGACGACCCGGAAGTCCGACGCCAGCGCGACGACCGCCCCGGCGCCGGCGGCGATGCCGTGGATCGCGCTGACGATCGGGATCGGGCACTCCCGCATCGCCCGGATCACGTCACCGGTCATCTTGGTGAACCGCATCAGGTCGCGCGGCTCCATCCGGACCAGCTCACCGATGATCTCGTTGACGTCGCCGCCGCCGCAGAACCCCTTGCCCTCACCACGGATTACCAACGCGCGTACGTCCTGGTGGTGGGGCAGTTCGGCGAGCAGGTCGCGCAGGTCGGCGTAGCTCTCGAAGGTCAGCGCGTTGAGCTTCTCGGGGCGGTCCAGGGTCACGGCGGCCACCCCGTCGGCCTTGGCGAACCGGAAGTGGTTCCAGGACGTGGTCAGCCGGGGCGAGGCGTGGAACCGGTAGGGCTCGGTCATCCGTTGGCATCCAAGTCGATCAGGTCGCGGGCGATGATGGTGCGCTGGATCTCGGAGGCGCCTTCGTAGATGCGTAGGGACCGTACATCCCGGTAGAGCTGTTCGAGAAGGTGGCCGCCGCGCAGCGCGACCGCGCCGTGGAGCTGCACGCAGCCGTCGACGATCCGCTGCGCCGCCTCGGTGGCGAACAGCTTGGCCATCGCCGACCGGCGGCGCTGGTCACGCGGTTGGTCCCCGGCGTCGTACGCGGCCGCGGCGGCGTAGACGAGCAGCCGGGCGGCTTCGAGCTCGGTGGCCAGGTCGGCGACGCGGTGGGCGACCGCCTGTTGCCGGGCCAGCGGGCCGCCGTGCACCTCCCGGGTCCGGACGTACGCCACGGTCGCGTCGAGGGCGGACTGGGCCATCCCGACCGCGAACGCGCCGACGCTGGGCCGGAACAGGTCGAGGGTCCGCATGGCCACCGCGAAGCCGCCGTCCACCTCGCCGAGCAGCGCCTCCGGGCCGACGCACACGCCGTCGAAGACCAGCCGTCCGATGGGGTGCGGCGACAGCATGTCGAGCGGCTCGCCGGACAGCCCGGCGGCGTCGCCCGGCACGGCGAACGCGGTGACGCCCTTGGCCCGCGCGTCCGGGGTGGTGCGGGCGAACACCGAGTAGACGTCGGCGTCCGGCGCGTTCGAGATCCACATCTTCTCGCCGGTCAGCCGCCAGCCGGGCCCGTCCCGCTCGGCCCGGAGCTTCAGCGCGGCGGCGTCGGAGCCGGCGTCGGGCTCGGAGAGGGCGAACGCCGCGACGGCCTCGCCCGACACGACCCGCGGGATCCACCGGGCCGCACACTCGGGCCGGCCCGACTGCAGGATCGGATAGCTGCCCAGGCCCTGCAGAGCCAGTGCGGTCTCGGCCTCGGCGCTGACCTGGGCGAGCGTCTCGCGCAGCAGGCAGAGCTGGAGGGCGGCGGCGTCGCGTGGTTGGTCGCCGGTGCCGCCGAACGCGGCCCGCACGAGCCCCGCGTCGCCCATCGCCCGCAGGAGCGGGCGGTTGACCCGGCCGTCGTGCCGGGCCAGCGGGGCGAGCCGCTCGGTCGCCGCCGCCCGCGCCCAGTCGACGAACCCCCGATGCTCGGCGCTCAGGCGAAACTCGACCATCGGCTAACACTAATGCAATTGTGACGCCCGTCAACAGACCGTCAGATGGCCGGGTGCAGATCGCGCACGGGGCTCATGGACTCCAGCAGCGCGGCGAGGTGCAGGATCGTCGACTCCGCGTGCCAGTTGGCCACGAGCTGCACGCCGATCGGCATGCCGTCACCGTTCGTGCCGAACCGCATCGACAGGGCCGGCAGACCCGTCAGGTTGAACGGGACAGTCGTCGAGCTCACGTGGAACGCGCTCACCGTCTGGCCGTCCACCTTCATCTCGGAGATCCCGTGTGCGTGCGCGGGGAAGGTCGTCACCGGGAGCAGCAGCAGGTCGTACCGCTGGAAGTAGTCGGTGAAGCCGTCCCGGAGCCGCTCGCGGCCCTCGTCGGTGTCCACATAGTCCGCCACCGTGAGGTCGGGCAGGTCGAGCAGCGTCTTGGAGTAGAGGAACATCTGGTCCTCGTGACCCGCGGTGACCTCCCGGACGGGAGGCTTCATCTCCATGCGGTGCTCTCGCGTCCACAGGTCGAGCGGGTTGTCCCGTTCCAGGGCCGGGATGGTGACCTCGTCGACCTGGGCTCCCGTCTGGCTTAGTGCATCGGCGGCCGCCCGTACGGTTGCCGCTACCTCGGGGTCGACCGGGCCGAGTCCCGAGTCGACGAGCCAGCCGACGCGGACCGGGCGGTCCGGTGCCTCGCCGAGGCCGACGTCGACGTCGCGCGGGACGTCGGAGTAGCCGTCGAAGCCGTCCGGACCGGCCAGCAGCCCGTACGCCAGCTTGAGGTCGCGGATCGAGCGGGCCATCGGGCCGGCGTGCCAGTCGCGGCGCGGCTCGCGGGGCCAGATCCCTGTCATCGGGACGCGCCCGTGGGTGGCCTTGAACGCCATGATGCCGGTGTCCGCCGCCGGCCCGCGCAGCGAGATGGACAGGTCGCTGCCGAGCCCGATGGGTGACATCCCGGCCGCGATGGCCGCGGACTCGCCGCCGCTGGAGCCGCCGGAGGAGCGGTCGAGGTCCCAGGGGTTGTTCGTCCGGCCCGTCAGCAGGTTGTCGGACTCGATCCAGTACGAGAACTCCGGCAGGTTGGTCTTCGCCAGCAGGATCGCGCCGGCGTCCTTCATGCGTGCGACGGCCGTGGCGTCGGTGTCGGGGACCCGCCCGGCGAAGATCGGCGAACCGCGCTGGGTCGCGACGCCGGCGGTGTCGAACGAGTCCTTGGACGTGAACGGCACGCCGTGCAGCGGACCCACCTCCGCGCCCGACGCCAGTGCCTGGTCGGCCTTCCGCGCGGCGTCCAGCGCACCGTCGGCGAGCGTGACGATCGCGTTGGTCTTGGAGTCGACCGCCTCGATGCGGTCCAGGTGCGCCTGCACCACCTCCGCCGAGGAAACCTGCCCGGTGCGGATCAACTCGGCGATCGCGGTCGCGTCGAGGTGGTTGAGCTCGGTGGTCATGATGGAATCTCCTTCTCGAACAGCGCGTACAAGATCCGTGACTCTTAGATTACGACCATCATCTGAGCGGCGCAGCGATTCGGATGAGAGGGTGGGTTATGCCCTTGAGTGCGCACAATCTCCGACCTTCGATCGCCGTGTCCGACATCGCGGTTGCGGTCGCGTTCTACGAAGGCAAACTCGGCCTTCGCGCGTTGTGGTCCGGACCCAGCGCCCGCATCGCCGAGGGCGGCCGCGTCTACGGCTCGGGCGGCGGGCCGGCGCTCAACGTCTACCAGTCGGCGACTGCAGGGCAGACCGCCGCTACGTTGGCGACCTGGTACGTGGACGACCTCGACCAGATCGTCGACGAGCTCACCGCGGCCGGGGTGGAGTTCACCCGCTACGAGCAGTTCGAGCACGACGCGAAGGGGATCACCCCGCGGGCCGGCGGTGGACGCATCGCGTGGTTCCAGGACCCGGACGGCAACACCTTCGCGGTCGAAGCCGACTCATGAGGCGGGCGCGCGGTCCGACGGTCGGGTGGTGACTTCCTGGAGCGTCCAGCCGTTGCCGTCGGGATCGGCGAACGAGGCGTACGACTCGTAGCTCTTCCGATCGGGGTCCGGTCCCGGAATGCGGGCCGCCGGCTCGAAAACGGCGGCGGCGCCACCGTGGTAGACCTCGGTGATGTCGACGCCGCGCTCGGCCATCTCGTCGCGCGCCTGGACGATGTCCGGGGTCGCCAGTTCGAGGTGTCGCATGGATCCCGGCGGCGCGGGCATCGGCAGCCCGAACACGATCGACGCGTGCCCGGCGCCCGTCGGCGTGATCTCCACGACGTGCGTGTCCCCGTCCTTGATCTCGATGTCGACCCGCCAGCCGAGCACGTCGCGATAGAACTCCGCGGCCCGGTCGACGTCCGACACGGGAATGCTGACGACTTCGAGGTTGACGTTCATCGGGTCACTCCTTCGGTAGCTCACCCACCGGGTCCGGTGGCGTGTGTGCCGTAGTCCGGGCGGGTGGTCACCACGATCACGGTCGGGCGGTCCGACCCGCCGCCGAGGGCGGCGGTGAACTCGCGCTTGAGCTCGGCGGTGGTGCTGACGTCGACGGCCGCGCAGCCGAACCCGCGGGCGATGGACGCGATGTCCAGACCTGGAAGCTCCAGGCCGGGTACGCCGGGCGTGTGCTCGATCTGCCCGAACTCCTTGAGCACCGCGTACTCGCCGTTGCGGATGACGACGTACACGTTGGGAACCTGGTGTCGCGCGGCCGACCACAGGGACTGGATGGAGTACTGGAACGAGCCGTCGCCGATGAGCCCGACCACCGGGCGGGTGTCGCCGCGGTCGCGGTTGCCCAGGGCGATGCCGACCGAGGCGGGCAGGGCCCAGCCGATGCCGCCGGCCGGGGTGGCGTAGTTGGCGTCGGTCTCGACGGTGGGCAGCCACTCCTGGTGCTGCGGCATCGTCGAGGTGGACTCGTTGACCAGCACGGCGTGCTCGGGTCGCACGTCGGCGAGTGCGGCGTACACCTGGTCCGGGGTGAGCGCGCCCTTTTCGGCCGGGACCTTGGTGTGCGTGCGGTCCATGGGCTTCGGCGCCTTGCGACCGTTGGCGGCGACCAGGTCCGTGAGCTGCTCGATCGACTGCCGCAGCTCGCCCAGGATGCTGTCGCCGACCCGGGCCGCGGCGGCCACGTGCGGGTCGTGCGTGATGTGCAGCAGGTCGGTGCCGGGCTCCAGCACGTCGCCTTCCTCGAAGGCGTAGTAGCGGAACACCTGGGCGCCGATGACGACGACCAGGTCGTGCCCGGCCAACGTGCCGCTGATCGACTTGAGCGACTCACCGATCGGACCCTGGTACAGCGGATGGTCCTCCGGGAACGACACCCGGTCCGGCAGCGGCGTCCCGTACACCGCGGCGTTGAGCTTCTCCGCGAGGGCGACGGCCGCGTCCCAGCCCTGGGCGCGGTCCACGTCCGGGCCGAAGATCAGGGCCGGGTGGTCGCTGTCGGAGATGCGGTCCGCGAAGTGCCGCAGCCGCTCGGCCTCGGGCGCGAAGCTCGTGCTGGCCCGGCGCCGGACGGCCGGACCCTCCAGCGGGCGGTTCCAGTCGTCGAGCGGCACGGACAGGAACACCGGTCCGGCGGGCGGCTGGGACGCGGTGACGAAGGCGCGCATGAACGCCTCCGGCACGTCTTCGGCGCGGTAGGGCTCGTACGCCCACTTCACCCACGGGCGCGGGGTCACCGGCGCGTCAGGGTTGCTCAGGTACGGGTCGCCGATCATCATCTCGCGGTGCTGGTTGCCGACCAGGACGATGAGCGGGGTGTGCGCCTGGCTGGCGTTGATGATGTTGCCCATGCCGTTGCCGAGCCCGGCGTGCGAGTGCAGGCTCACCAGCGTCGGCCGGCGGGTGGCCTGGGCGAAGCCGTCGGCCATCGCCACGGCGGACGCCTCCTGCAGCGCGAGCACGTACGTGAAGTCGTCCGGGAAGTTCGCCAGGAACGTCTCCTCGGTCGAGCCGGGGTTGCCGAAGATGGTCGTCAGCCCCAGATCGCGCAGCAGGTCGTAGGTGACGCTGTGCACGGTGGTCTTGGTGTTCGCCTGGGTCGTCACGGGTCAGCTCCTCAGAGCTGGTGAGGGCGGCCGCGCGAACGTCAACGACGGCGGGCGATGCGCGGTCGTCGCGAGATCAAGGAACCACCGTAACGCTTGCGCCGCCGACGTTTGCCCGTTTCCGATTATCTGGTGATGCCGAGCGTGGCCACGAGGTCCTCGTGGAGCTCGAACCAGACCTTGTGGCACGAGTCGACCTCGACGCCGGTGATCCAACGCGGCTCGGCCCGGGCCAGCGCCGCGGCGAAGCGGTCGTGGTAGCCCGCGAAGCGGCTCAACCTCTCGGCGAGGGGGCGTTCGAGGTCGCGCAGTCGGTCGGCGAGGTCGGAGAGCTGGTGCACGGTCTCCGGGGCGCGGTCGGGCTCCAGCTGCCACGCGGTGAAGATCTGCAACGCGCGGGCGTTGAGCGGCCCGAACTGCTCGTGGACCGCGGCGACGGTCCCGTGCGCGCCGGTGCGGTCGAGCTCGTCCCGGAGCTCCGCCTCGTTGTGCCGGCGCCCGAGCTCGGTGAGCGACCAGCCCGTCAGGTCGGCGAACGAGGATCGGCTGACCCGGCCGTACGCCTGGGCGTCGAGCAGGTCTTCGTGGGTCTGTTCGGTGTCGAGGCCGAACCGGGCGGCGACGGCCGCGGTGCTGGCGAAGCCGTTGAGCCGCACCGCGTGGAGCACGAGCAGGTCCACCGGCGACCGGTGGGTCATCGGTGGGATCCGGCGGTGACGGTGCCGGCGATGCCGTCGACGGTGACCGGCGCGCCGTCGGTCAGGTCGACCATCGCACGGTCGGCGCCGACGACGGCGGGGATGCCGAACTCCCGGGCGACGATGGCGGCGTGGCTGAGCACGCCGCCGCTCTCGGTGACGACCGCGGCGACGAGGCGGAACAACGGTGTCCACGTTGGATCAGTGGCTCGGCACACCAGGACGTCGCCGGGTCGCACGCGGGCGAATTCGTCGACGGACCGCACCAGCCGCGCCGGGCCGGTCGCCCGGCCGGAGCCGCTGGGCACACCGGTGGCCAACGGCGGCCCGAACGCGGTGATCGGCCGTGACTGCAGCAGCCAGATCCGGTCGCCGTCGATCGCCCACTCGACGTCCTGGGGCCGGCTCGCCACCTCCGCGCAGCGCCGACCGAGCGCGACGAGCCGGTCCACCTCGTCAGGCGCCAGGCACGGGCGGTTCCGGTCCGGAGCGGGTACGGGTGTGCGCACGAGCCCTTGCGCCCGTAGGTCCAGCCGGGTCTGTTTGCTCCCGACGACGACCCGCACGCCGGCCGCGCTGACGACGACCTCGTCGGGCACCACCACCCCGGAGACCACGGACTCGCCGAGCCCCCAGGACGCGTTGACCACCACCGCGTCGGCGCCGGTGCGCGGGTCGCGGGTGAACAGCGCCCCGGCGCGGTCGGCGGGGATCAGCTCCTGGACGATCACGGGTACGTCGGCCTCGTCCGCGAGGCCGAGGTGGGCCCGGTAGCCGCGTGCTCGGTCTGTGCCGGCCGAAGCCGCGCACCGCCGGACGGCGGCCAGCACCTCGGCGGGGCCACGGGCGCCGAGCACCGTCTCGAGCTGGCCGGCGAAGGACGCCGCCGCCGAGTCCTCGGCCAGTCCCGACGACCGCACCGCGACGGCGGTGCCGCGCAGCCGACCGACGATCTCCTCCGGGTCGGTCGGTCCGACCACGACGAACCCGTCCGGCACGGGCAGGCCGGCACGCATCAGCACCGCGAGCGCGTGCGCCTTGCCGCCGCACTCAGGGCCGGCGTCGACCAGCGGGACGACGGTCACGTGCCGGCCTCACCGTCGAGCCGGGCCAGCACGCGCTCGTGCCGCTGCTGTGCCGCCTGCGCGGTCCGCAGCGCCAGCGCCGGCGCGATCTGGGCCCAGGTGAGTCCCTCGGCCCGGGCGACGAACAGCAGCCCGGCCTCGAGCTGGTCGAGCTCGGCGCGGGCCGACGCGAGCAGGGCGATCGCGTCGAGCAGGTCGTCGGGCAGCTCCAACGCGCCGCGGTCGGTGTTGGCCCGCCACAGCGCCTGCCGGATCAGGGTGAACGCGTCCTGCGGTTGGCCGTCCGCGAGCCAGGGCAGCCGCGGAAGGTCTTTGCCGCCGCGCTCGGTCAGCCGGGCCTGGGCACGCCGTTCGTCGTCCACGCCGCTCAGCCTGGCTTTCAACAACCTGTTTGTCAACAAACTGTTGAAGGTCAGTCGAGCCGCAGGCTGGTCAGGCCGGCGGTCAGCTCCTGTTCGGTGTACTCGCGGGCTTTCTCACCGGCGACGACGACCGCGTACGGCGCCTGCAGGGACGGCACGTCCGGGACGGAGAACGAGAACCAGCACGTGCCGTCGTCGGCGAGCCGGGGCAGAGTCAGGGTGCCGCTGGTGGATCCGCTGCTGGTCGTGACGACCACGCGGGCGCCGTCGACGACGCCCGCGTGGGCGCCGGTGCCGGCGCAGCCGCCGTGGCCGTCCTTGGTGAACGACGCGCTGTCGCCGAGCACGACGGCGCCGGAGACGACGAAGGTGCCGAAGATCGGCGGCAGCACCGGCTCTTCGGGCCGCGAGCCGCTGTAGCTGGCGCGGAACATGCCGACGGCGAGCAGGAGGCCGAGAAAGCCGCCGAGCCACAACCAGGGCGGGCGTCGTGGGGTCGGCGGCGTCTCCAACGGCTGCATTCAGGGAGTGTCGCCGCAAAGAGTTGATCTTCGCAACTCACACTCTCAGAGGTCAGCGGACGGTGTAGCGGATGACGTCCGTGCGTAGGACGTCGCCCGACACCTTGACCGCCTTGAAGGTGTGCTGCTTGTTCGGCAGGCCCGAGACGCTGTACGCCGTCCGCCGGGTCGCGCGCGCCGCGCCGTGGGTGTCGACGCGGCCGGTGAGCTTGCCGTCCACGAAGATGTCGACCAGCCCCTGGTCCGGCGCGACGGCCGTGATCCAGTCGACACCGGTGCCGGTGAACGTGTACGAGACCGAGTCGCCGTTGCGGGTCGTGGCGTGGACGTCGTCCAGGTGGTCGCCGCGGAACGCGAAGTCGAGCTGCGCCGCGCCGACCGGAAGCCCGGCGAGGTAGGCCGCGCGCAGGGTGACGGTGGATCCCGCCACGGTGTAGTCGGTGCCCCGGGTGAGCGCCACGCCGGCGCGGGAGACGCCGACGAGCTCGGCGCCGTCGCGGAGCAGCTTGATCTCCACATCGGACGGTGCCTGGCGGTCGAACGACGCGGCCGGCGGGTCGAGCAGGCTCGGCTGCAGCACGTCGATCCGGTCGACCAGCATGAACGAGCCGGACTTCTTGACCGCGGTCAGCGTGTGGCTCCCGTCAGGCAGGTCGTTGACCGTGAAGACGGTCTGCTGCGCCAGGCGTGGCTGTCCCTCCTCGCGTCCGGTGTGGACGGTCTTGACGAACTCGCCGTCGACGTAGATGTCGACGTCACCCTGCGAGGAGTCCATCTCCGTGACGTACGAGACGCCCGTGCCCTGGAACGTGTACTGGAATGAGTCGCCGTTGCGCTCGGTGTAGTGCACGCCGTCGTTGTAGTCACCGAGCCCGCGGCCGGTGCTCTGCGACCACGAACCGACGTACGCGATGCCAGGGTCGGTGTCGTCGTGGGTGATCGTGCGGACCGGGCCGGCCGTCGACGGCGGGGCGGGGTGGCCGGTGTCGGTGACGTCGACCGTCAGCGGCTGGCTGGTCGCGGCCACCTCGCGGCCGTCGTTGCGAGTCCACTCACCCTGGTACGCGACCCGCAGCGCGTCGTCGTTGACAGCGACCGTGGCGCCGCGCTGGGGTGTCACCTTGAGCAGGCGCACGCCGTGGATCGGCACCGCCGGGGCGGTGAAGCTGTCCGTGAAGCGGCCGAGGTCCTTGCGGTCCCACAGGTCGCGCACGGTGGCGGCGCCGGTCAGGCCGAGGTCCGACCAGTCCACGGTGATGTCCTTGTCGGCGCGGCCGAGGTTGAACAGCGCGACGGTGTAGCTGCCGTCGTCGCCCCGCGCGTACCAGGTCTGCTGCTGCGTCGTCGTGGAAACCGGTCGTGCGGGGACGCCGGCCTGGTCGACCGCGATCACCTCGGGGTTCGTGAGCAGGCTCAACCCGTACGCGTCGAGCTTGGTCAGGTCGTTGCCGAGGTAGAGCGGCGCGGCGGAGATCGACCACAGCGTCATCGCGGTCCGCCGCTCGTCGCGGGTGAGCCCGTCCATGGTGCCGTTGCCGATGTTGAGCGAGTCGAGGTCGTTCCACCCGCCGTTGCCGCCGTAGCGCCACCAGGTCGCGAGGTTCGGGAAGAGGCGGGCGACGTTCTGCCACTGGGTCAGTGCCTCGTCGCCGCAGTAGCACTCGACGTCCCAGTCGATGCGCCAACCGTTGGCCTTGGACCGCCAGAAGTCGGCGTACTTCGGGTCGACCGCCCAGGACAGCTCGAACCAGATCTTGTTGCGCTTGAGCGCCGCCGACCACGCGGTGACGTCGTCCCGGGCGTCGAGCGAGAGGTCGCTGATGCCGGAGCCGGGGGTGACGCTGTCGAACTTGACGAAGTCGACGCCCCACTGCGCGAACTGGTCGACGATCGAGTCGATGTACTTCTGCGAGCAGGGGTTCGCGAAGTCCATCTTGTAGCCGATGTGCCAGTAGTCGGCGGGGCGCAGCGGCTGCGCCGCGATGTCGTGCGTCGTGCAGCCGGGCGCGCCGGCGATCGGCAGGCTCGCGTTGTACACGTCCGGGCCGACGCCCGGAATCATATAGAGGCCGAACTTCTGCCCGTTCGCGTGGACGTGGTCGATCACCGTCTGCAGGCCCTGCGGGTAGAGCGTGGCGCTGGGCTTCGGCCGTCCGTTGGCGTCCACGCCGTCGTTCCAGCCCGCGTCGACGTTGATCCGGTTGTAGCCGTACTTCTGCAGCTTCGCCTTCATCGCGTCGGACTGCTTGACGAGCTGGTCGGCGGTGATCCACTTACCGTTGCCGGTGTAGACCTGCATGCTGTAGCTGCTCCAGCCCAGGTACGGCTTGGCGGCCCAGGGGTCGCCGGGTCCGTCGGCGGGCGCTTCCGACGGTGCGGACAGGAGCGCGACGGCGGGTGGGGCCGCTGTGCGCGGTGGGCTCGGCTTGGGTCCGGGAGTGGCCATCGCCGGCACGGCGCTCGCGCTCAGCGGAAAGAGCAGCGCGGCGGTCAGCATGGCGATGCGTAGCGGTGACCTCACGGTCGGGCCTCCTGTTTGGACGAGATCAGGCGGCGCGAGCGTAGGTCCGGCTGTGCACGCGAATCAATACTTGACGAAGGAAATTATTACCCCTAGATTTCGACCCATGCTCCACGAGGCTGCCCTGGCTCCGGCCGCGACGGCGGTGTTCACCGCCGTGTTGACCGAGGGTCCACTCAGCCGCGTCGCGCTCGCCCGCCGCCTCGACCTGTCCTCGGCCGCGGTGACCAAGGGAGCCCGGCCACTGATCGAGTTGGGCTACCTCGAAGAGCTGGCGGCGACCGAGCGCACCGGCCCCGGCGCGGGTCGCCCCGCGAGCCCGCTCGCGGTGCGGGCGGACCGCGAGTTCTTCGTCGGCGTGAAGATCACCGGGGACGAGCTGATCGGGGTGGTCTGCGACCTGCGCGCCGAGATCCGGGCGTCGGCGCATCGGCCGCTACCCACGCCCGACGTCGACCAGGTGCTCGCCTCGCTCGCGTCGCTCGTCGACGAGCTCCTTGACGGAGACTTCCGGGCTCGTACGCGCCGGCTCGGGCTGGCCGTCTCGGGCGATGTGGACTACTCCACCGGCCTGGTGCGGTACTCACCGTTCCTGGGCTGGCGTGACGTGCCGCTGCGGTCGCGGGCCGAGCAGGTCATCGGCCTCACGGTCACCGTCGAGAACGACGTGAAGGCGCTGACCACCGCCGAGCACTGGTTCGGCGAGGGCGTCGGTGCCGAGTCCTTCGCGCTCGTGACGGTCGGCGCCGGCATCGGCTGCGGCCTGGTCGTCGGCGGCCGGCTCGTCTCGGGCTCGCACGGCGTGGCCGGCGAGATCGGCCACATCGCGGTCGACGCCAACGGTCCCGACTGCCACTGCGGCGGCCGCGGATGCGTCGAGGCTCTCGCGGGCGCGTCCGCGATCGTCCGGCAGGCCCGCGCCGTCGCCGGCCGGCCGGAGCTCACGCTCCCGGACGCCGTGGCGCTGGCCCGCGCGGGCGACGCGGCCGTCGGCGCCGTCTTCGACCGGGCCGGGGACGCGATCGGCGCGGGCATCGCCGCGGTCGCGAACCTGGTCGGCCCGGCCCGGATCGTCGTCTCCGGCGAGGGCCTGTCGGCCTACGACCTGTTCGAGCCGCGCATCCGGGAGAGCTTCCAGCGCCAGGCCTTCGGCGCGGCGGCCGACTGCCCACTCTCGATCCGCCCGTTGCCGTTCGAGCAGTGGGCCCGTGGCGCGGCCACGGTGAGCATCAAGGCCCTGGTCGCCTCCTGACGCTGTTCACGGCGAATGCATCCCGGGAGCACGAAGTCGACACCCGACCGGGCGATCGTGGTGACCGATGACCACCGTCGACCTGCTGATCGAAGTCGGCCTGCCCGCCGCCTGTTTCGTCCTCTTCATCTGTGTCAACCTCGCCGCCCGCCGGCACAACCGGCCGCGACCTGTCACGCCCGGGCCGGCGTCGACGGACCTTCCCGGCAGCGAGTCGCCGGCCGTGGTCAGTCTGCTCGTCAACGACTGGCAGGTGACCGCGGACGCGGCCGGGTCCACGGTGTTCGACCTCGCGGCCCGTGGCTACCTCGACCTGCGTCACGACGGCCCGGATCCGCGCCACACGACGGCTAGCCTGACCGGTCGTGACCCGCTCGAGCTCAACCGGTACGAGCGCCTGGTGCTCGACCGGGTGGCCGACCGGGCGCGCGGCGGTGCCGTCCCGCTGCTCGCGCTGGCCTTCAACGACGGCGGGCGCTACGCCGACTGGTGGCGGCGGCTGACCCGGCACGTCGTCGAGGAGGCGCGGGCGCTCGGCCTGACCCGACCGCGGTTCTCGCTGCGGATGGTCGCCGCGTTGCGCGTGCTCACCCTGCTCGTCGCGGCGGGCATCGCGTGGGGCGTCATCCACGCGGTGGCCCGGGTCGACGCGGGCGAGCTGTCGCGCGACGAGCAGTACGCGGCCGGGGCCGGCCTGTGCGTCGTGGTCTTCGGGTTCCTCAGCATCTTCGGCCGATATCGCGAGGGCCAGCGCGAGACCGCCGCGGGTCGGGCTGCCGCCGCGCGCTGGCTCGGGCTGCGGGCGGCGCTGGCGGGGGACGAGTCGTTCGCCGAGCTACCACCGACCGCGGTCTCGACCTGGGGTCGGCAGGTCGCGTACGGCACCGCGCTCGGCGTGAGCCGGTTGGCGCCGTGGGTCGTCGACCTGGGGATGACCTACGACCGGCGGATCTGGTCGTCCTACACCGGGGCGTGGCGGCAGGTTCGGGTGCGGTATCCCGTGCGGGCGTCTGCCGCGCCGCAGAGCTGGAACCCCTTGCGCGCGCGGCCGACCGCACCGCCGGCGACCGTCACGGGCGAGGTGATCTGGTGCGCCCTCAACCGGACCACGGACCTGGACTACGCCGACTACCCGGCCCGGGGCGACGACAGCCAGCCGGTGACCTACCACCTGGTCGTCGACGACGGTAGCGGCGACGAGGCCGAGGCGTGGATCCTGCTGGAGGAGCTCGCCGGCTCGTTCCAGGTCGGAGACGTGGTGACGGTCGAGGTGCAGCCGCTCAGTCGCAAGGTGCTTGGCATCGGCGTGGTGCGCGCCGCGCCGGGCGACCCGTACGTGGACGAGCCGGGATCACTGCCTAAACCGGCGGAGCGGGAATCGGCCCGGCGGGCGGCCGAGGCGGCGGCGATGACCCGCCAGGTAAGGCCGGAACACCTGCTCACCGTTGCCGAGGTCGGCCACGCGCTCGGCCGTCGGGTGATCCTGTCCCGGAACCGCCTGTCGGCCGGGAGCGCCGCGCGGACGGCCGAGTACGTCGACAGCGGCACCGGTCGTGCGCTCCTCACCGTCATGGTGCTCGCCGGCGCACCCGCCGTCGTCGCGGGCGGCGTCTCGCGGGCCCTGGACCGGCCGCTGCCCGTCGCGGGCGGTCGGGCGTACGCGGGCCGGAATCGTCTGGTCGCCCACCACGACGGCGTCACCGTGTCGCTGACCGTCGCGGATGGCGACCCGGCCCTGCTCTCCGACCTGCTCGCGACTGCCGTGCGGCGCATCGAGGCCACCGGCGATGCCGGGTCACCGCCCTGGTTGCGCGGTGCTGCCGCGGACGACCAGGTGCGTGGCTAGCTCCATCCGGGTCGACTCCAGGCGCTCGCCGTTGACGATGCGCAGCAGCGTGCGCGCGGCGGCGACGCCCATCTCGTGGAGCGGCTGCCGGACCGTGGTCATCGGGGGAGCGGTCCACTCCGCGAAGTTCAGGTCGTCGAAGCCGACCACGCTGACGTCGCCGGGAATGGTCAGGCCCGCCCGGCGCACCGCCTCGTAGACGCCGGTCGCCTGCTGGTCGCTGCCCGCGAAGATGGCCGTCGGCGCGTCGGGCAGGGCCAGCAGCGCCTCCGCGCCGCGGAGCCCGCCCTCGTGCATGAAGTTGCCGTAGCGGACCAGTTGCCGGTCGGCGGGCAGGCCGGCCGACTCCAGCGCCGCGCGGTAGCCCGCGATCCGGGCCCGCGTGCACTGCAGCCGTTCCGGGCCGCCGATCGCGGCGATCCGTCGGTGACCGAGACCGATCAGGTGCTCCGCGGCCGCGTACCCACCGGCGAAGTTGGTCGCTCCGATCGACGCGACCTCCGGCGGCGGCTGGCTGACGCCGTCGACGACGACGATCGGGAGGCCGCGCCGGTCCAGGTCGGCCTGTTGCCGGCCGGTCAGCTCCGAGAGCACCAGGATCGCGCCCTGGGAGCCGCGGGCCAGGGCCGAGTCGACCCAGCGGCGGGTCAGCGACTGCCGGTTGTGGACGGTGGAGACGACGAGGGCGTGGCCGGCCGCTTCGAGCACCTCTTCGACGCCCGAGAGGATCTCCAGGCCCCAGACGCTGTCGAGGTCGTTGATGACCAGGTCGACCAGGTCGCTGCCGCGGCCGGCCCGGCGCACGGCGCGGGGGCGTCGGTAGCCCCGCTCGGTGAGCAGCCGTTCGACCCGGGTGCGGGTGGCCGCCGAGACGTCGGTGTGGCCGTTGAGCACTTTGGACACTGTGGAGATCGCGACGTTGGCCTCCTTGGCGATCTCCGCCATGGTGGGCCGGCCGGTGGCTGCCATAAGTTTCGAAAACCTTCGATCCAAGGGCTGTGTCGGCACCGTACACCCCTGGTCGGCGAACCGAAACTGCTCTCGAAACTCAAGCGGCAGGCGGTGGATCCGGTGCGGCGAGCGTGCGCACGGCCGCGGTGAGGAAGCCGACCAGCACCGCCAGCACCAGCCCGAACGCGGTCCAGCGGAACACCGGGTCGCCGCTGTGGTAGAGCGCCACGGCCGCACCGACCAGGCCGCCGAGGGCGAACACCAGCCCGGCGAAGCCCAGGAGCAGCAGGACCAGCCGGTTGCGCAGCCGGGTGGCGACGCGCGTGGGGTCGTCGCGCAGCGCGCTCCACAGCCCGGACCGCAGCGGCCCGGTGCTGGCCCGGGCGAGCCGGTTGAGCAACGACAGGTCGGCCGGACGGTCCTCGGCCACGACGGCCTCCAGCGTGTGCTGCCAGCCGGCCCGGTCGACCGCGGTGGGACGCCCGTGCGTGAGCAGCCGGGTCGCCGACCTCGCCAGGCCGGTCGCGGTGGCCCGGCCGTCGTCCGTGCGTAGGAACGTCCGGAGGCGCTCGCCGGTGGGCCGGTGGTGGGCCGCCGCCAGCCGGGCTTCCAGCGCGGCACCGTCGGCGGCACCGGCCCGGCCCGATTCGTCGTCCAGGATCGCGCGCCGCATCCACTCGATCCGCCGCGCGACGACCACCTCGGGCTGGTCGGCCAGCACGAGGCGGACCAGGTGCGCCGCGGCGTCCAGCCGTCCCCACAGCCACTCGTCCGCCCGCCCGGTCGCGGTGCCGAGGACACCGAAGAGCCGCTGCTCGGGGCGGCTGACGTCCGGACAGATCCGGGCGACGTCGAACGGCGGCGTGTGCGGCCGCACCGACGGCGCCGCGAAGGCCCGTGCCAGCACCTCCGCCGCCAGTGCCCGCTCGACGACCACGGGGGCGGGCACGCCGACCGACTCCGCGTATGCGGCAGCCGCGGACCGCACCACGACCAGGAGGTGCTCCCGCACGCGCTGCTCCGCGACCACGCCGTCGACCAGCGCGGCGAGCTCCTTGTCGGACGCCGTCGGGCCGATGCCGTCCGCGGCGGCCCGCGATCGGGTCGCGTCGCGCACCGCGTCGTCGATCGCCAGGATTTTGGTCAGGGCCGCGCTCAGGGCCATGGTGCGGGCGGGCGCCGGCCCGTCGAGGTGCCGCCGCGTTTCCCGCAGCAGGGTCGTGACGACCTGCCGGGCGGCGGAGACACCCCATGTCCACAGGGGACCGTCGATGGCCTGGTCGACCCGCGCGCCGGCCGGTGGCACCCACAAGGCGTCGAGACTAGTGACGTCGATCCGAGCCGGGCGGCCCGGGTCGGTGGCGAGCAGGCGGCGGGCCTGCCAGATCCCGTCGACGGTGCGCGCCCGCCGGTACTCCTCCACCAGCCCGGCCGCGGTGGCCAGCAGGCCCTCGTCGGGCAGCCGGTCGAAGAGCCGGTCGACGGGCGACTCCGCCGCGGCCGCGAGCCGGTCCCCGAGGGCGCGGAAGGCCGCCTCCCGCGGGGAAGGAGGAAGGGGACCCCAGCGCCGGTTGCCGGGCCCGACGTAGGCGAGGACCCGCCGGTACGGCCCGCTGACCGTGCGCCGGCTCATCTCCTCGACCACGGCTGCGAACAGCGAGTCGTCGGCCGAATCCCGGTGGGCGCGCAGGGGTTCTTCGCTCACCGGCTCGAAGGCGCCCGGAAAGCCCACGGCCGCGCGCCCGGCGGTGACCAATGCCTCGTCCGCGGTGAAGTCGTTGCGGGCCGTCGGGTGCGGGCCGATCTCCGGGTGGTGCACCTGGCGCTGCGCGTCGGCGACGAACCGGTAGCGCCGGGGTCCACCCGTCGCCGGCGCCGTCACGAACAGGGTTACCGGCTCGCGTGGCGGGCCGCCGCGCCGGGCGACGCGCTGTGCCCGGGGCCGGACAGCGGACCGCATCAGCTTCGTGAGGTACGCGCTGTCGAGCAGGCTCCGCGGGCGCTCGCTGGTGTCGTCGAGCAGCTTGCCGGTGGCCAGGGCGGCGTCGCGCACCCACAGGTCGCGCAGCTCGGTCGGCAGCGGCTCGCCGGCGGCGACGGCGCACGCGAGCAGGATGCCGTTGAGGCCGCCGGCGTTCGTACCCGCGATGATGTCGACGACGACGGTGGTGTCGGTGTCCCGGCACAGGTCGCGCCACGGTCCTTCGGCCCGCCGGAGCCGGTCGAGCTCGTGGGTGACGCCGGCAGCCCAGACGGCGCGGTCGGCGCCGCCGTCGAGGACCAGCGCCAGGCGTAGCTCGGTGTTCGTCCGCATCGCTCGCTCCCGCCAGGTCCCCATATCCGAAAAATCCGGGCATACCTCGCAAAAGTCTTGCATGGCCGGCGGGGTGCCGGTGGCGGGATCAGCCGAGCAGCTCGTCCGGATAGCACCAGCGCCACGACTCGCCGACCTCGGCCGACTGGATCACCGGATGGCTGGTCGCGTGCGCGTGCTTCGTGGCGTGCCGCGGCACGGACGAGTCGCAGCAGCCCACGTGGCCGCAGGTGAGGCAGACCCGCAGGTGCACCACCGGCTCGTCGGTCGGCAGGTGGTCCTCGCAGGTCGTCGGGTGGCCGACGTCGCGGGCCGGCATCTCGTCGAGATGCCCGCACAGCTCGGGCTGGTAGACCGGCAGCTGCCCGGACCGCGCGAGCTGCCGGAACAGGCGCAACGGCTTGTCGTGGCGTTCGTCGTCCGGATCACCACGGTGGCGCCTCAGCACAGTGTCGCTCCCACAAGGTCAACGTAGCGCGCCGTCATTCGGCGTGCTGGGCCAACTCGGTGGCGGCCCGCTCCAGCCGCGCCGCGAACGTCGCGGGGTCGACGAGGTGGGCCGCCAGCAGGACGCCGTGCCGGGCGGAGACGTCGGCCTTGAGTGCCGGCTCGTCGGGGTCGGGTTCGTGCACGCCGAGCGCGCCGGCGAGCAGCAGCAGCACGACCTGCGGGTCGACGTCGGCCTGCCACTCGCGGGCCCCGGTCACCACCGCGGTCAGGGTGTCCCGCACGTCGGAGCTGTCCAGCCCGTCGGGGTTACCTTCTTCGAGCGCATGGCGTACGACGGTGCCGAGCAGCAGGCCCACCTGCGCCGGGTCGACACCGGACAGGCGCGCGATCGCGGACTCGAACGCCTCCGCGTCGCGTTCCCCGGCCGCCGTGACCGCATCGTCGGCGGCATCCGCGATCGGTCGCGCCGCCGCGGGCACCGCACTCCACCGTTTCACCCGCTGAGCCTAGGGCTTGTCCCGTGGGATCACGCGGCCACCCCGCCGGGCCCAGACGACGACCGACCGCACGCGGAGCCGGGCCGATGCGGCACCGGCATCCGACCTACCCGCGCGCACGCCCGGACGCCGCGTGGACCTCCCTGCGGTCACGCGGGGGTGAAGATCACGCTGACGTTCTGGCCGCCGAAGCCGAAGGAGTTGCTCAGCACCGGGCCCGGGCGGACCGTGCGGGTCTCGCCGGTCACGACGTCGAGGGCGACCTCGGCGTCCTTGGTCTCCAGGTTGAGCGTGCGTGGGATCACGCCCTCGACCGCGGAGAGCAGCGCGACGATGCCCTCGACCGCGCCGGCCGCGCCGACCAGGTGGCCGATGCTCGACTTCGGTGCGGTCAGCACCGCGTTTGGCCCGAGCGCCGCGCTCACGGCGGCCGACTCGCCGATGTCGCCGACGACCGTGGAGGTGGCATGGCAGTTGACGTGCCGGATGTCGCCGGGCTCGAGGCCCGCGTCCGCGAGGGCCTTGCGGATCGCCCGGATCTGGCCGGCGCCGGTCGGGTCGGGCCCGGTGATGTGGAAGCCGTCGGCGGTGATGCCGAAACCGGCCAGCCGGCCCAGCACGCGGGCGCCGCGCGCGGCGGCGAAGTCGGCGCGCTCCAGGATCATCGCGCCGGCACCCTCGCCGAGCACGAAGCCGTCGCGCCCCGTGTCGAACGGCCGGGACGCGGCGGCCGGGTCGTCGTTGCGCCGGCTCAGCGTGCGGGCCTGCGCGAAGCCGGCGATGGTCAGCGGCTTGATCGCGGCCTCGGAGCCGCCGGCGATGACCACGTCGGCCTCGCCGTCGCGGATCAGCCGGGCGCCCAGCGCGAGCGCCTCGGCACCGGAGGCGCAGGCCGACACCGGCGTGTAGACGCCGGCGCGGGCTCCGTACTCGATGCTGATCCAGGCCGCCGGACCGTTGGGCATGAGCATCGGGATGGTCAGCGGCGAGACCTTGCCGGGGCCGCGATCCTCGATGAGGTCGTCCTGGTCGAGCAGCGTGGTGACGCCGCCGATGCCGGTGCCCATCGCGACCGCCAGCCGCTCGGGCTCGACCTCGGGCGTGCCGGCCGCGGCCCAGGCCTCGCGCGCGGCGACGAAGGCGGCCTGCTCGGCGCGGTCCATCCGGCGGGCCTGCACGCGGGTCAGCGCGTCGGCGGGGGAGACCGCCATCGGCGCGCCGATCTTCGTCGGCAGGTCGTCGGCGAAGGCGAACTCGGCGACCAGGTCGTCGATGCGGCGGACACCGGAGCGACCGGCGAGCATGCCCTGCCACAGGGCGTCGACGTCGCCGCCGAGCGGAGTCGTCGCGCCCAATCCGGTGACGACGACATCGACTGGGGAGGTGGACATGCGTTAGTTGTATCGCATACAACTAAGAGGTGTCCACCGCCGTGCCGCCCCGGGTGCGCGGGCGGCGCACCCGCGCGCTGATCCTCGACCGGGCCGTCGACCTGTTCGCCGAACGCGGGTTCGACCAGGTCAACGTCGCTGCGATCGCCGCCGCGGCGGGCGCGCACCCGAACCAGATCACCTACTATTTCGGCTCGAAGGACGCCCTGTTCGTTCACGCGGCGTTCCTCATGCTGTTGCGCGACGCGGCGCGCCTGGAGCCGATCGGCCGCCGCCAACGCACCCCGGCCGCGTTCCGGGCCGCGCTGTCGCGTACGGCGCTGGCCCTGCCGTCGCTGCCCGCGGTGGTCGAGGCGATGTCGATCACCCGCCGCCGCCCGGAACTGCGGACGCTGGCCGAGCAGAACCTGACGGTCCTGTTCCGCCAGGCCGAGCACTACCTGACCGCGATCCTGACCCGGCGCGGCTGGTCGGTCGACCGCCCACCGGAGGTCGAGGCCCGCACCTTCTGGAGCGCGGTGCTCGGCGCCCGCCTGATCGCCGAGTCGGGCTACCCCGGCACCTCGGCCGACGTCGACGTGGCCGGCGTCCTGACCGTCCACGACTGACGAACCCGGCGGGCCGGGTGGCCGCGCCGGGTCCGAGGTGGTGCGGTCAGGCGCCGCGGGGGCGGTTGTAGAGGGCGCGCGACCAGAAGAAGCCCACGGCCGCCAGGACGACGCACCAACCGATCGCCCACCAGGCGCTGGTGCCGATGCCCGAGCCCATCAGGAGGCCGCGGAGGGTTTCGATGATCGGCGTGTATGGCTGGTGTTCGGCGAACCAGGCCACCCCGGCGGGCATCGAGTCGGTGGGCAGGAAGGCGCTGGAGATCAGCGGCAGGAACTGGAGGATCAGCGTCAGGCTGTTGGCGCCCGCGACCGTCTTCGTGGCCAGCCCGAACGCGACCGCCATCCAGGTCAGCGCGAACGTCAGCATCGCGAAGACGCCGAACGCCGCCAGGTATTCGACGGGCGTCGCCGACGGGCGGAAGCCCAGGGCCACGGCGACGAGCACGACCAGGACACCGCTGATCAGCGTACGGACGAGACTGCCGATCACCTGGCCGGTGAGCACCGACATGCGGGCGATGGACATCGTCCGCAACCGGGCGATGAAGCCCTCGAGCATGTCCTGGTTGATTTTGATGGCGGTCGCCGCCGTGCCGGTGCCTGCGGCCATCAGGATGACGCCGGGCGCCACGTAGTCGATGTAGCGGCCGGCGCCCGCCGGCAGGAAGTCGGCGCCGAGCGCGTTGCCGAAGACGCCGACGAACAGCAGCAGGAAGATGACCGCGGTGCCGATGCCGCTGATCGTCATGACCGGGTACCGCAGGGCGTGCTTGAGGTCCCGGCGGAACATCGTCGCCGAGTCGATCATCGTGGTGGTCATCGGGCACCGTCCTTCGTGGACATGGCGGGGGTCTTGGCGGTCAGGGCGAGGAAGACGTCGTCGAGGTCCGGGGTGTGCACCGAGAGGCCGTCCGGCTCGACCTGTTCGTGGGCCAGGCGGTCGAGCAGGGTACGCAGCGTGCCCACCCCGCCGTCGCCGGGCACGTCGAGGGTGAGCGCCTCGTCGTCCCGGGTGCCGTCGGCCAACCGCGTCGCCGCGTGGTCGAGTCGGGCCGGGTCGCTGAACTGGAGCCGCACGTGGCCGCCCGGCACCAGCCGCTTGAGCTCGGCCGGGGTGCCCTCGGCCACCAGCACGCCACCGTTGAGCACGGCGATCCGGTCGGCGAGCTGGTCGGCCTCGTCCAGATACTGCGTCGTCAGGAAGATCGTGGTGCCGGCCGCGACCAGCTCTCGGACGCTCTGCCACATGGTGTGCCGGCTGCGCGGGTCGAGCCCGGTGGTCGGCTCGTCGAGGAAGATGATCCGCGGCCGGCCGACCAGCGTCATCGCGAGGTCGAGCCGGCGTCGCATGCCGCCGGAGTACGTGGCCGCCATGCGGCCGGCCGCGTCGACCAGGTCGAAGCGCTCGAGCAGCTCGGCCACCCGCTCCCGGCCCGGGCGCCGACCCAGGTGCAGCAGGTCGGCCATCAGCTGGAGGTTCTCCGCACCGGTCAGCATGTTGTCGACGGCGGAGAACTGCCCGGTGACACCGATCGAGCGGCGTACGCCCTCGGGGTCCTTGGCCAGGTCGTGTCCGGCGACCCGCACCACGCCCGCGTCCGGGGCCTGGAGGGTGGTCAGGATCTCGACGGTCGTGGTCTTGCCGGCGCCGTTCGGGCCGAGCAGGGAGTAGACGGTCCCTTCGGCGACGCGCAGGTCGATCCCGTCGAGCACGGTGTGCTTGCCGTACGCCTTGCGCAGGCCGGACACCTCGATCGCGCTCATGGTGTGGTCCTCTCTTTGCTGCCAGGGCAGCATGGGTAGCCATGGCAGCAGTGCTGCCGCGGCTCTGAAGAAGGTGAAAGGGGAGGGTCAGGCCCGGTGGATCACGATGTCTCCGAAGTACGTGCGGGCGCGCACCTCGACGGTCTCCTCGCCCTCGGCCGGGCCGGAGGACCCGCCGAGGCTGTTGCGCACAGCGCCGTTCTTGACGTCGAGGTCGAGCCAGGCGGCGGTGCCGGTCGGGATGCCGACCTCGAGCGAGCCGGCCGCGGTCTCCAGAGACACCCGGCCGCGCACCGCTTCGAGCACCCGCAGGCTGCCGTTGGCGGTCTTCAGCGCGGCGCCGCCCCGGGCCCGGTCGACCGCGATGTCGCCGTTGGCCGAGTTGGCCCGCAGTGCGCCGCCGGCGTCGCCGACCCAGGTCTCACCGCTGGAGTTCTTCACCGTGGCGACGCCCTCGACGGCGCCGACGTGCAGCTGGCCGGTGCCGGTGGAGATCTCCGCGTCGCCGGCGACCCGGGCGACCGTGATGTCGCCGGCGCCGGTGGTGAGCCGCGCCTTGCCGGTGTCGCCGAGCCGGATCGCGCCGAACCCGGTCTTGTAGCGGGTCTCGCCGAGCGGTCCTTCGGCGTCCAGGTCGCCGGCGCCGTTGTCACCGTCGAGCCGCGAGCCGGCGGGCAGCGCGATCTCGACCTCGATCCGGCCGGTCTTGCTGCCCAGCCACCGGGTGAGGTTCTTGGGCGTACGGATGCGCAGCTGGCCGTTGGCGAACTCGACCTGGGTCTCCTCGGCCATCTTGGTGGAGCTCGACGACGAGCTGCCGGGCCGCACCTCGACCTCGGTGGTGGCGCGCTCGCCGGCGGTGATCCGCACGTTGGCGACTACCAGGCTGAGGTTGACGTCGATCGGGCCGGGGGTGGTGAACGTAGGCATGGTGATCCCCTCGTGTGAGTGTCTGGACCGGGTCAGCGGACCCAGCCGGTGAACCGCTGGCCACCGTCGTCGCCGACATGGGTGGTGGCGGTCCGCTGGTGCTGGTCGGCGTCGAGGACGGTCGCGGCGGCGCGCACCAACCAGGTGTTGACCGAGACGTGCGCCCGGCCGGCGGCCGCCTCGACGCGGGACTTGAGCTCGTCGGGCAGGCGGAGGTTGATCCGGGCGGAGGCGGCACCGGCGGTGAGAGCGGCATCGTCGATGGGCGTCGCCGCCGGCCGTGGTGCCTCCGTGGCACCACTTGGCATCACCGACACCACGAACTGCGGGTCGCGGCCGCGCAGCCGCACGTCGACCGAGCCGGGGGCGAGCTCGCGGGTGATCTCGTCGGCCGCGGCCGACAGCGCCTCGAGAAAGGCCAGGCGGACGGCCGAGTCCAGCGGGGCGGTGAGCCGCTCGGCGATAGCACGGGCGTCGTCGCCACCGGCTTCGGCGGCGACGGCCAACTCCTCACGGAGCTTGTCGACGTAGGGCGTCAGGTCCATGGCACTACTATGGCACCACGATGGCACCACACGCAAGGGCGGGTGGTGCCAAGGCTCAGTAGGTCGGCAGGGTGATCGCCGTCGCGGCCCGGTGGATCGGCTCCACCACCTTGGCGAGCAGGCGCTCCTTGCCCGGCAGCCGGTTGACGACCGCGAGCATGCGCATCGACATCCGCACCTGGCCCCGGCTGCGCAGCACCATCCGCTTGATGTTGGCCGGCCCGAGCGCCTGGTTGCGCTCGACGAACGGCCGCATCCGCTGCTCGTAGGCGCGTGGCCCGGCGTCGAGCCCGCCGGCCGCGAGCTCGCCGGCCAGCACGTAGGCGCCGACCAGCGCCAGGCTGGTGCCCTGGCCGGACGCGGGGGAGGCGCAGTAGGCGGCGTCGCCGACCAGCGTCACCCGACCACGGGACCAGCTGTCGAGCCGCGCCTGGCTGATCGAGTCGAAGTAGAAGTCGTCGGCGCCGGCCAGGCCGTCGAGCAGGCGCGGCACCTCCCAGCCCTCGTGCGCGTACGCGTCGGCCAGGAACGCTTCCTGCTCCTCGCGTCCGCGGGGACGCTCACCGCCCGGGTCCGTGAACAGGAACATCGCCTTGGCGTCGGCCTGGCCCGCGGTGCTGTAGACGAGCGCGGTGCGCCCCGGCCCCACGTAGGTCAGCTCCGCGCGGTCGAGCCCGAGGTGGTTGGGCACCGAGTAGATCGCGACGTAGTGGCCGAGGTCGTGCACGCCACCGGCGCCGAAGGCCAGCGAGCGGGTCCGCGAGCGCAGCCCGTCGGCGCCGACCACCAGGTCGTAGGTCTCCTGTCGCCCGCTCTCGAAGGTCACGGCCGACCCGAGCGCCGCGATCGCGTCGCCGAACCGGTAGTCGACCCGGTCGCCGGTGGCCTCGCGCAGCAGCCGGGCCAGGTCGCCCCGCAGCAGCTCGGCGTCGTCGTGGACCCGGCCGCCGAAGGTGTCGGCCTCCATGCTGGCCACCTGGCGCCCGCGAGCGTCGACCACCGACCCGGTGCGCACGCCCGTGCGGTGGGCGCGGATCGCTTCCAGCAGGCCCATCCGCTCGACCACGGTGAGCGCCGCGCCGCGGATGTCCACCTTGTAGCCGCCGTCGCGCGGCGCGGATGCCCGCTCGACGACCGTCACCCGCGCGCCGTGCTCGGCCAGCCACCAGGCCAGCGCCGTGCCGGCGATGCCGGCCCCCGAAACGAGGATCTTCGCGTTCGCGATGCGTGTCATGCCGACGATGGTACGCACGTCTTAGACAAGTGTGCAAGACAGTTGTTTGTCAGCGGCTGGCCAGGTTCCGATGCGAGGCTCACGGGTATACCGATTCCGCTGGAGGTGGTGGCGATGGCGCGTCCGATCTGGAGCGGTGTGATCAGCTTCGGGCTGGTGGCGGTCCCGGTGCGGATGTACTCGGCGACCCGCGAGCACGAGGTCTCGTTCCACCAGTTCGAGAAGGGCACCAGCGACCGCATCCGCTACCAGCGGGTCAACGAACGCACCGGCAAAGAGGTCGAGTACGCCGACATCGTCAAGGGCGCGGACGTCGGCGGCGGCGACTACGTGATCCTCGACCCCGACGAGCTCGACTCCATCGCGCCCGGCCGGTCCCGCAGCCTGGAGATCCACACGTTCGTTGACCTCGACGAGATCGACCCGATCTCGTACCAGAAGGCCTACTACCTGGGTCCGGGCCGCGAGGAGACCGGCCGCACCTACGCCCTGCTGCGCGACGCGATGGCCGACGCCAACCGGGCCGCGATCGGCACCCTGGTCATGCGCGGCAAGGAGTACCTGACCGCGATCCGCGGCGTCGGCGACGTCCTGGTGCTGCAGACCATGTACTTCGCTGACGAGGTGCGTGACCCGAGCGACATCGGCGACGTCCCGGGCAAGATCAAGCTCAAGTCGGCCGAGATCAGCATGGCCGGTCAGCTCATCGACTCGATGACCGGCGGGTGGAAGCACGAGGAGTACCGCGACACGTTCACCGACCGGGTCAACGAGCTCATCGAGGCCAAGCACGCCGGCCAGGAGATCACCGCGACCGAGGCGGCTCCTGCGGCGACCGGCGTCAGCGACCTGATGGACGTGCTGCGCCGCAGCGTCGAGGACGCCCGCTCGCGCCGCGGCAGCGCCAAGAAGGCGCCGGCCCGTAAGAGCACGGCGAAGAAGGCGCCCGCGAAGAAGACCGCCGCGAAGAAGGCGCCGGCAAAGAAGACCACCACGGCGAAGAAGGCGGCGACGAAGGGTACGACCAAGAAGGCGGCCGCGAAGAAGACCACGGCGAAGAAGTCGGGCCGGCGCGCGGCCTAGCGGCGACGAGCGGGGGGCTCGAGGTGGACCAGATCGGTGTGGGCATCATCGGCACCGGCTACATCGCGGCCGCGTGTCACGGCCCGGTGGTGACCGCGGCGCCCGGCGCGCGCCTGGTGGGCGTGCTGTCCCGGCGGGTCGACGCCGCGCGGGACTTTCTGACCACATTGGAGGTCGACGCCGCCACGCCGTACGACGACCTCGGCGCGTTCCTCGCCGACCCGGGCATCGACCTGGTCGTGGTGGCCTCGCCCGACGGGCTGCACTTTCCCCAGGCCGAGGCGAGCCTGCGCGCCGGCAAGCACGTCCTCGTCGAGAAGCCGATGGCGCTGAGCCTCGCCGACGCGCAATCCCTGGTGGACCTCGCGGCGGAGCGGGGCCTGGTGCTCGCGGTGAGCTACCACCTGCGCTGTCACGCCGGCCACGAGCTGCTCCGGCGCCAGATCCTCGACGGCGCGCTCGGCGCGCTCCGCTACCTGCGGCTGGCCTGGTCGTTCCCCATCGACGAGTCCAACTGGCGGGCGCGGAGCGACGTCGCGCGCTGGTGGTCGCTGTCGGCCACCGGCACCCACTGCCTGGACCTCGCCCGCTGGTTCGCCGACGACCCGGCCGACTGGACCCGCTTCGAAGCGGTCCTCAACACCACCCGGTGGGGCGGGCGCGACGAGTCGGCGGTGATCGCCGCGCAACTCGCGTCCGGCGCGAGCGTCGACGTGCTGGCCTCGATCCAGTTCGCGGAGTACACCCGCCTGGAGCTCTTCGGCGACCGCGGCTCGGCGTTCTGCGAGGGCACCCTCGGCCCGGAGGGCGGCGGCACGATCGTCCTCAACGGACAGCCGCTGGACTTCACGCCGACGAACCCGTTCGCGGTGCAGCTCGACCGGCTCCTGGCCGCGATCAACGGCCAGTCCGCCGGCCCACCGGCCGACGGCGCGGTCGGCCTGCGGGCGAAGCGCGACCTGCTCCTCGCCGGGGGCGGCTGAGGCGTGTCTCGTGGATCATGGCGGGCACCCGCCGGGCCCGGACGCAGCCTGGACCTCGCCGAGGCACCGCGCTGATCCACGAGACACCCCTAGCGGGCATCCAGGTAGCGCAGGACGGCGCGGACGCGGCGATGGTCCTCGGCCGAGGGCGGCAGGTCGAGCTTGGTGAAGATGGCGGTCACGTGCTTCTCGACGCTGCGGCCGGCCAGGCGGAGCTCGGTGGCGATCGCCGGGTTGGAGCGGCCCTCCGCGACCAGCGCGAGGATCTCCCGCTCGCGGGCGGTCAGCCGGGCCAGGCCGGCGTCCGGTGCGGCGAACAACTGCCGGACCACCTCCGGGTCGAGGGCCACGCCGCCGTCGGCGATCCGCCGCAGCGCGTCCAGGAACGCGGCGGTGCTGACGATCCGGTCCTTGAGCAGGTAGCCGACCCGCTCCGGGTGGTCGCGCAGCAGGGCGTTGGCGTAGACGGTCTCGACCCACTGCGAGAAGACCAGCACGCCGGTCGCCGGGTGGGCGGCCTTGATCGCGATCGCGGCACGGACACCCTCGTCGGTGAAGGTCGGTGGCATCCGGACGTCGACGATCGCCACGTCCGGGCGGTGCTCGGCGACGGCGGCGATGAGTGCGGTCGCGTCGGAGACGGTAGCCAGCACGGTCACGTCGTGGTCGGTCAGCAGCGCGGCGATGCCGTCGCGCATCAGGGCGTTGTCCTCCGCGATGACGACCCGCATGTCAGGCCGCCGGCAGGCGCATCGTCACGGTGGTCGGTCCACCGTCGGGACTGGTCACGTCGAGCCGGCCGTCGAGCGCCTTCGCCCGGGCCACCAGCCCGCGCAGGCCCGTACCCGAGAGCGAAGGTGCCGCACCGCCGCGGCCGTCGTCGGTCACGACCAACCGTAACCACCCGTCGGCGCCGGTGAGCGACAGCCGCACCGTGGTCGCGCCCGCGTGCCGCGCGGCGTTGCTGAGCAGCTCGGCCGCGGTGAAGTAGAGCGTGGTCGCCGCGTCCGGCGGAGGCGGGTGGTCGAGGTCGACGGACACCGCCACCGGCAGGCCACTGCGCGCGGCCAGCGTGCCCAGCGCCGTCGGCAGCCCGGCGTCCAGCGCGGGCGGGTGGATGCCGCGGACGATCTCGCGGAGCTCGTCGAGCGCGTCGGTCACCGTGGCCCGGGCTTCACCGACGAGGTCGGACGGGCCGAGCCGCTTCTCGATCCGGGCCAGCGTCATGCCCAGCGCGACCAGCCGGGCCTGGGTGCCGTCGTGCAGGTCGCGTTCGAGCCGCCGCAGCGTGGTGGCCGCGTCGGCGGTCAGCGCCGCGCGGCTGGTCTCCAGCTCACCGATCCGCCGTTCGGCCGGGCCAGGTGCGAGCAGCAGGAAGGCCAGGGTCCGGTCGACGGCGACCAGCCCGCGCAGCAACCACGGGCACAGCACCAGCAGGACCGCACCGATCGCGGCCGCGTAAGCGGTCTCGGGCCGGCTGTCGACGGCCGGCAGGCCCAGGTCCCGGGTGTTCGGCTCCCACCACAGCGGCGAGGTCAGCAGCAGAACCCCGAAGACCGTGCCGAGCAGCGTGATGTACGCCGTGACCGCCGCGAGTGGCGCCTTGGCGAACGCGTACACGGCCGCCCGCCAGGCCCGCCCGTCGGTCAGCACCTCGCGCGCCCGCGCGATCGCCGTGCGGCCCGACAGCGGCGGCGGCGCCGGCAGGTCCCACCCCAGCAGCGGCCGGGCCACGAAGCCGAACCAGCCGGGCAGGTGCCGGGCCAGCAGCAGCACCCCGACCAGCAGCGGCAGGCCGACGACGGTGAGCGCGAGCGGGGCCGCGACCAGCAGGGCCGCCGGCACCAGCACGGCCGGAGCGGCAAGCAACAGGCTGGCCACCGCGTAGGCCATCTCGCGCCCGGTGCGCGCCATGGCTTTCACCTGACCTCCCTGACCGGCGGGCGGCGGGTCAACAGCGCGGCCGGTAGGACTGTGCCGGCGGCGACAACGGCGGCGGTGACCAGCACGCCGGCGGCGAGGGTGGTTGTTGGCACATAAGGCATCCAGGTGCCCAGGGCCGTGTGGACCATCGGCATCAGCGTCACGCCCGCGACGCCGGTGGCGAGGACGAGACCGGTGACCGTCACGATGCCAGCTTCGCAGACCACGACCGCCAGCACCCGCCCGCGCGTGGCGCCGGCCAGCCCCAGCAGGGCCAGGTCGCGGCGCCGGCCGACCACGACGGTCGCGAGGGTGTTGACCGCCGCGACGGCCGCGAACAGGCAGTAGACCGTGGTGCCGGAGTAGTCCAGCCAGGCCTCCGCCGCCGGGCCGGCGCGGCCGGTGACGTGCGTGGTCGTGGTGTGCACCGCGATCTTCACGCCGGCGAACGCGACCGCGAGTACCAGCGGCACCAGCGCGCCGGACAGCGCCCGGGACAGCACCGCCACGCTGTCGGCGGCCAGGTGTCCGGTGCCACCGGCGAGGGCCAGCACCGGGCGGCCTACCGCGACCGCGGACCGCAGCACGAACGGGCCGAGGAACCCCACGCCGACGCAGAGCGCGAGCATCACGAAGAACGCCGCGTCGTCCGCCGCATCCGGTGCCAGGTCGGCGATCGACACCGACAGCGTCACACCGCCGGCCACCAGCAGCAGCCCGAACGCGGCCCTTACCGCGGTGAACCGTGGGCGGCGGGTCTCGGCCTCGGCGAGCGCGACGGCCGGCCGGGCGCGGGACGGGCGGACGGCCGCGATCAGCGCGCCGACCGTCGACGTGACCACGAGGACGCCGAGGATCGGCGCCAGCAGCAGGGGTTCGGGCGTGAACCGCGCGCCGGCGGGTGCGAGGCCGTGGTCGACCAGGCTGCCCAGCCAGGCCCAGCCGGCCAGCAGGCCGAGCAGGTAGCCGGCGCCCCCGGCGGGCAGCGCGACCACCGCCGCCTCCAGGGCCACCGCACGCCGGATCCGGCCGGGTGTGGCGCCGATGGCGCGCAGCAGCGCGACGTCCCGCGCCTGCTGCGCGATCGCGGCGTTCATCGTCACCCCGACCAGCAGGATCGTCAGGTAGACGGCGATCAGCGCGAACGCGGTCAGCGCGTCCAGGAGGTCGGGGGAGCCGTCGACCGTCAGGCGGAGAGTCAGCGTCGCGCTCAGCACCATGGCCGCCACGAGTTGGGTGCTGGCCGGGCCGACGAACGCCCATCGGTGAGCGCGCAGCGCCTGGGCCGCGATCCCCGCCCTCACGCCGCCACCGCCAGCAGGGCCGAGATCGACGGGGCGTCCGGCGTACGCGTGTCGGCCACCAACCGCCCCTCCCGCAACAGCAGCAACCGGTCGCTGTGCGCGGCGGCGAGCGGATCGTGGCTGACCATCACCACCGTCACCCCGTCGCGGTCGACCGCGTCCCGCAGCAGCCGGAGCACCTGGCCGCCGGTCGTCGGGTCGAGCGCCCCGGTCGGCTCGTCGGCGAACACCACGGCGGGGCGGGTGACCAGCGCCCGGGCCACCGCGACCCGCTGGCGCTGCCCGCCGGACAGGTCGCCGACCAGCCGGTCGCCGAGCCCGGATAGGCCCACCGCGTCGAGGATCGTCGCGAGCGCGGCCGGGGTGATCCGCGGGCCGCCGAGCCGGGCCGGCAGCAGCACGTTGCGGGAGACGGTCAGCGTCGACAGCAGGTTGTAGGACTGGAACACGAAACCGACCCGGTCGCGGCGCAGCCGGGTCAGCGCGGCCTCGCGGAGCCGGGTGACGTCCCGGCCGGCCAGCCGCACCCGGCCCGCCGTCGGTCGGTCCAACCCGGCCAGGCAATGCAGCAGCGTGCTCTTGCCGGACCCGGTCGCGCCCATCACCGCCACGAACTGGCCCGCCGGCACGGCCAGCGAGACGTCCCGCAACGCCCAGAACCGATCCCCGTACCGCCGACCCAGCCCGTCCGCCACCACCGGTGTGTCATCCATGCCGACCAGCCTCGCCGCCGCCGGGTGCGGGCACGACCGGGCCGCCCGCCTGGCGCTGGTGCGGTCGACCGCACCGTTCGGGGGTTTCCGACCTTGCGTGGATGGGCAACGCTGGCGGCATGACCTGGGTCGAGTCCGTCCGTGCGCGGGCGCGCAGCACACTGAGCACCGCCGGGCGCCGGGGTGACCCGCCGCCCTTCACGCCGCCGCAGCGCCTGGCGCCGCGCGAGACGCCGGTCGTGCTGGTCGACAAGGCACCGAGCGTCGACGACGGCATTCCCCGTGGCGTACGCGTCGCGGGTGCCTGGGCCTGGCGGATCATCCTGTTCGTCGGGGCCGCGTACCTGCTGCTGCGGGTGATGGGTCTGCTCCGGGTCGTGCTCATCCCGGTCGTGGTGGCCATCCTGCTGGCGGCGCTGCTGGAGCCGGTCGCGGCCGCCATGCGCCGGCGCGGCGTCAACAAGTCGCTGGCCGCCGCGCTGGTGCTGATCGGCGGCCTGATCGTCGTGTTCGGCGGGCTCAGCCTGATCGTGCAGACCTTCATCTCCCAGTTCGACGACCTCTCCGACCAGGTCGGGCAGGGCATCGACGAGATTCAGCGGTGGTTGGCGCAGAGCCCGCTGCACATCTCGCAGGCGCAGGTCAGTGACGCGATCGAGCAGTTGCAGCGGCAGTTCACCGACAACCGCGAGAGCCTCGCGACCGGCGCGCTGAGCACGGCGACGACGGTCGGCGAGGTCGTCACCGGGTTCTTCCTCGCGCTGTTCACGCTCTTCTTCTACCTGCGCGACGGCGAACAGATCTGGACGTTCCTCTGCCGGCTGCTGCCCCGGGGCGCCCGGGTGCCGGTGGCGCGGGCCGGGCACTACTCCTGGCACACCCTCGTCTCGTACGTGCGGGCCACGGTGCTGGTCGCCTTCGTCGACGCGGTCGGCATCGGCATCGGCCTGGCGATCCTGCGGATCCCGCTGGCGCTGCCGCTGGCGGCCCTGGTCTTCCTGGGCGCGTTCGTCCCGGTGGTCGGTGCCACCGTCACCGGCGCGGCCGCCGTGCTGGTCGCCCTGGTCACCCAGGGGCCGATCAGCGCGCTGATCGTGCTCGCCATCGTGATCGGCGTGCAACAGCTCGAGGGCCACGTCCTCCAGCCGCTGATCATGGGGCGTGCGGTCGCCCTGCACCCACTGTCGGTCATCCTGGCGATCGCCACCGGCATCGTCGTCGGCGGCATCGTCGGCGGCCTGGTCGCGGTGCCGATCCTCGCGGTGGCCAACACGGCGGTGCGCTATCTCGTCGACCATCCGACCGGCGAGCCGACCCCGGACCGGGAACCGCCGGGCACCGAGCCGACCGACGACGACGAGCCGAAACCACCGGACACCACCGACCCGCCGGTGCCACCGACGGTGGAGTCGTCGGTCGACCCACCGCCCGCCCCGAAACCGGCCTAGAGCTCGGCGATCGCCGCCTCGATGGGGGTGTCGCCGGCGGTGACCTCGAACTGGCGGCGCACGGCCAGGTTGCCGGTCACCACGGCGGCGATCACGGCTGCGACGTCGGCGCGCGGGATGCTGGCGCGGGCGACCGTCTCGGCGGCGGTCACCTTGCCGGTGCCCGGCTTGTCGGTGAAGCCGTCCGGCCGCAGGATCGTCCAGTCCAGGTCGCGCCGGCGCAGGTCGGCGTCGGCGGCGCTCTTGGCCTCCAGGTAGACCTCGAAGTCGTCGTCGAGGGCCGGGTCGAAGTCGTCGGCGCCGATCGCGGAGAGCAGCACGTAACGGCGCACGCCGGCCGCCGTGGCCGCGTCGGCCAGCAGGATCGCCGCGTCGCGGTCGACCGTCTTCTTGCGCGCCGGGCCGCTGCCCGGGCCGGCACCGGCGGCGAACACGACCGCGTCGGCCCCGCGCAGCGCTGCGGCGACCGCGTCCACGGAGGTCCTCTCCAGGTCGAGCACCACGGGCTCGGCACCGGACGCGACCACGTCGGCGGACTGGTCCGCGTCGCGGAAAATGGCCACGGGCGTGTGGCCCGCGTCGGCGAGCCGCCGGTTGAGCAGCCGGGCCACCTGGCCGTGGCCGCCGGCGATGACGATCCTCATGCCCCGACGCTACGCCTGACGATCGAGGACGTGGGCATAGCGGGCCGGTGTCGCGTTTCTTCAAGCCGGCCACCTGGACGCGCACCTAACGTGGGCCGCATGCACCTCGACACCGTGATCTCCTCCGCCGCCGGCCAGACCGGCACAGTCCTGCGCGGCGTGCCGGCGGGCCGCCTCGCCGCTCCGACGCCGTGTGCCGACTGGGACGTGCGCACGTTGGTCAATCACCTCCTGCAGGTGGGCAGCGCGCTGGCGCTGGCCGGGCGCGGCGGTCCCGTGCCCGGCGAGCTGTGGACGACCGAGCTCGTCGACGACGGCTTCGCCGCGCGCTTCGCCACCGACGCCGCCGCCGCGTTCGAGGGCTGGGCCACCCCGCCGGCGGCGCCGATCTCGATGGGCGGGCACGAGATGCCGCCGGCCGCGGTGGCCGCGATGCTCGCCGCGGACCTGACCATCCATGGCTGGGACCTGGCCCGAGCGACCAATCAGGACTACGAGCCGGACCCGGCCGCCGTCGACCTGACCGCCCGCTTCATGGCCGAGATGGCCGAACAGGGCCGCGCGATGGGCATCTTCGCCCCACCGGTCCCGGTCACCCCGGACGTGGGTCCCTTCGCGACGGTCCTCGCGGTCAGCGGCCGCGACCCGTCCTGGCGGCCGTAGGGACCCACGCCGGCCGCACCGGGCACCTACGATGATCCGACTTGATCATCGATGCGGGGGGCGCGGTTGCTGTCGTTGGTTGTGGCGGAGGTACTGCCCGAGTTGCTGGTCCTGCTCGTCGGTCTGGCGCTGGTGCTGTCCCGGCGGCGTCGGCTCGGTTCCGCGGCCTGGCTGGCCGGGATCGGGTCAGCACTGTTGTCACTCGGGCTGGTCAACTACCTCGCCTGGGCGCTTACCATGTTCCAGTTGTTCGAGGACGGCGACTCCGTGGCCATCGTGCGGCGGATGGGCCTGCTCGCGAACGTCGGCTGGGTGGTCAACTCCACCGGGATGCTGCTGGTCGTCCTGTCCGTCTTCGCCGGTCGTTCCCCGCGCGTCGCCGCGGTCGAGCCCGTCGCCGACACCGCCGGGGCGACCTCATGATCATGGGCCTGGTGCATCCGGCGATCGTGTTGGGCGGTCTGGTGGCGGCGATCGCGCTCCGCCGGCGGCTGGGTGCGGCGGCCCGCGCCGCGATCGCCGGGTTCGCGGTTCTCGCCGGCAGCCTCGCCCTGGGATGGTGGTTCGACAGCCTGCGGTGGACGTTCGACGGCATGGACCCGGACCGGGTGCCCGGCATCGGTGACCTGCCGCCGATGCTGGTCACGCTCAGCCTGGCGATGGCGATGGCGCTGGCGGACGCCGCCGGCATGGCTCTGCTGGTGGTCGCGGTGCTGCGCGGTCGGGCGCGGGACCCGGAGGCAGCCGGGACCACCTCGTGAGAGCGCTCTCTCGCCCACTGAGAAGCCATTGACATCTGCCTCTGGGTTTGGTCACCTGCTCAGCAACAGAACGCCCCCGACCGTCCCCGGAGGCACCATGAAATCGCTCTCCAGCCGATGGCGCGCCACCGCCGCCGTCCTGGCCGTCGCGCTCGTGACCACCGTGCTCTCGTTCACCATGATCGACCGGGCCGGCGCCGCACCCCTGGGCGCCGGCAGCTATGCCACGACCCGGCCGGCCGGCGCCGCCGCACCGGTCGCCTGTGCCGGCGTCTCGGCCAACCCGCGCCTCTACGTCACCGCCAACGCGCCCACCGGCGCGGTGCCGACCAACGACTGGTGGTCGTCCCTGCTCTACAAGCGGGACAACGTCGGCTGCCAGTACTCCGCACCGCTGCACGCGCACCCGATGTCGTTCCAGCCCGCCGCCGACGGCCTCGGCGTCTCGTACACCACCACCGCCACCGTCTCCGGCACGCCGACGACCGTGGGGGAGTACCACTACCCGTACAGCCGGGAATTCACCCTCGGTGTGGCCGGGCTCAGCTCGCCCGACGTGAAGGTCGACGGCTGGACCGACTGGACCGTCTCGCCCTACTGGTCCGGCGGCGGGCGCACCCTGCGCACCACCATCGGGCACGGGCTGCCGTTCGTGTACGCCCAGGTGACCGGTGGCAACGCGGTGCTGAGCTTCCCGAGCGCGCCGGCCGTCTGGGTCAACAGCGGCACCCGGGTCGGCTTCACCATGCGGGGCCACGACTACGTCGCGTTCGCGCCGACCGGTGCGACGTGGACGGTCAGCGGCACCACCATCACGTCCACCCTGGCCGGTCGCGGCTACCTGTCGGTGGCGCTGCTGCCGACCACGACCTCGACGCCGGCCGCGGAGCGCACCGCGCTGGCCGACAGCTACGCGACCTACGCGCACCGGCACGTCACCGGCACCACGGTGAGCTGGTCGTTCAACCAGGCCACCAGCACCGTCAACGCCACGTACGCGTTCGCCACCACCGCCCGCGAGGGCAGCGGCGGCGGCACCGTGGTCAGCCTCTACCCGCACCAGTGGAAGAACCTGGCCGCCGGCACCCCGATCACACCGACGTACGTGTCGGCGCGCGGCCCGATGCGTACCCTGGTCGGCGCGTCGTCCTTCACCACCGCCACGAAGTTCACCGGCGTGCTGCCCGAGGTCCCGGCCGTCGCCACGTCGACCGGCGCCGACCTGACCACCCTCGGCACGCTGCTGGACCAGTCGGCCAACAGCGACCCGCTCGCCGGTTTCGGCAACGACACCTACTGGACCGGCAAGGGCCTCGGCCGCGCCGCCCGGCTCGCCGAGATCGCCGACCAGCTCGGCCGCACCGCGCAACGCGACCGGATGCTCGCGGCCATCAAGACCAGGCTCACCGACTGGTTCACCGCCTCGTCGGGCAAGACCCAGCGCGTCTTCGCGTACGACGCCGCCTGGGGCACCCTGGTCGGCTTCCCGGCCTCGTACGGCTCGGACACCGAGCTCAACGACCACCACTTCCACTACGGCTACTTCATCGCGGCGGCGGCCACCCTCGCCCGGTTCGACCCGGCCTGGGCGGCGCAGTCCCAGTACGGCGCGATGGTCAACCTGCTGATCCGCGACGCCAACAGCTGGCAGCGCAACGACCCGATGTTCCCGTTCCTGCGTGACTTCGACATCTACGCCGGGCACGACTGGGCCTCCGGGCACGCCGCGTTCGGCGCCGGCAACAACCAGGAGTCGTCGTCGGAGGGCATGAACTTCGCCAACGCGCTGATCCAGTGGGGCATCGCGACCGGCAACACCGCCGTCCGCGACGCCGGCCTGTTCATCTACACGACCCAGGCCCAGGCGATCCAGGAGTACTGGTTCGACTCGTCGGACACCAACTACCCGGCGGCGTTCGGGCACAGCGCGGTCGGCATGGTCTGGGGCGACGGCGGCGCGTACGCCACCTGGTTCAGCGGCGAGCCGGAGATGATCCAGGGCATCAACCTGCTGCCGATCACCGGCGGTTCGCTCTATATGGGCCAGCGGCCGTCCTATGTGAACACCAACTGGGACGAGCTGGTACGCAACAACGGCGGCCAACCGACCGTCTGGCAGGACATCCTGTGGTCGTTCCGGGCGCTCGGCTCGGGCGGCTCCGGCGACGCCGCGCTCGCGGCGCTGCGGGCCAACCCCAGCTATCCGCCGGAAGAAGGGGAGAGCCGGGCACACACCTTCCACTGGATCCGCAACGTCGCCGCGCTCGGCACGGTCGACGCCACCGTCACCGCGGACACGCCGCTCTACGCGGTGTTCACCAAGAACGGCGTCCGCACGTACGTGGCGACGAACGTGACCGCCAACCCGGTCACCGTGCGGTTCTCCGACGGCCGGACGCTGACCGTGGCCGCCGGCCGCACCGCCACCACCGGCGCCTTCACCTGGAGCGGCGGCGGGGGAGTGGCGAACCCGCCCACCGACCCGCCGACCGACCCCCCGACCAGCAACCCACCCACGAGCAACCCACCCACGAGCAACCCGCCGACCAGCAACCCACCGGTCGGCTCCAACCGGCTGTTCGTGCGCTCGGGCGGCCTGCTGTCCACATCGGCCGGTGCCGGCGCGACCACCGTCACCCTGGCGGCGGCCAACGGCAACTGGGACGGCACCCCGCACAACCAGGCCACCTTCACGCTGTGCGGGCTGCGCGGCCCGGTCAGCGGCGCGACCGCGTTCAGCCTCCAGGTCGACGCGGGCGGTGCGGTGGCGCAGGGCCTGCAGGCGCGGGTCTCCTACGACCCGTCCGGCACGGGCACCTGGAGCCGGCTGGAGACCTACAACTACTTCGCCACGGACCCGGTGGTCGGCACGGAGAACTACACCCAGGCGGCCGGGCTGCGCTCCTCGTCGGGCACGCTCGCCGCGATGAACGGCGGCTGTGCGCGGCTGGAGGTGTGGAACGCGATCGGCAACGCGCCCACCACGGTGCGGGTCGACGCCACCGCCACCGAGGGGAGGCAGTCGACGGTGACGGTGCCGTTCACCGTCTCGTAAGCAGGGCTGGCCGCGGCGCTCACGGGAGGGCCGCGGCCACCGCCTCGTCGACGGGGATGTCGTCGCGCAGGGCGATCACGGCCACGACGGCGGTCAGCGGCATCGGCGCGTACAGGTGGGGGAACAGGGCACCGCCGCGGGAGGCCTCCCAGCGCAGGTCGTCGCCCAGCACGTCGGGGTCGACGGCCAGCATGGTCAGGCCGGTCTGCCCGGCGAACACCCGGGCGGCGGTCTCGACCACCTGGTCGGCGCCGGAGAAGTGGATGAACCCGTCACCGCGGTCGAAGTCGGAGCCCGCGTAGACCCCGGCGGCCTCGGCGGCGCGCCACTCGGCGGTGGCCAGCAGCTTGTAGATCACAGGGGCCGAGCCTACCGGCGCCGTCGGCACCCAGAACCGCAGCTTGCCGGCGCGCTCGTCCTCGAACACGCCGCCGTTGGCCTCGATCACCTTCCGTGAGCCGACGTTGTCGACGTCGCAGGTGACCAGCGCCGAGACGATGCCGAGCGAGCGGGTGATCGGCAGCGCGGCGCGCAGCATGGCGGTGGCGTGGCCGCGCCGCCGGGCGGTCGACCGCACGTCGTAGCCGATGTGCCCACCGAGCTCACGTAGCCCCTCCGTGAGCCGGTGCCGGATGGCGAGCCGCCCGAGGTAGGTGTCGCCGTCGACCCACCACAGCGTCGTCGCCGGCACGAAGCCCGCCCGGCGGGGCGTCTCCTCGTCGGCGCGCAGGCCCGCCACGTACTCCGCGAACACGCCAGGCTCCGCCCAGCGGTCGCCGTACTCGCGGAGCTCGGATCCGATCATCGTCTGGTCGTCGGTGGCACCGCGCCCCTCCGCCTGGAACTCGGTCATGGCCGCGAGGAACGACCGGTGGACATCGACGGTGGGTGGCTGCAGCGCGGGCATGCCTGTTCCTATCGCGCACGACGGCCACCGCGCACCACGTTTTCTGGTCAGCCGACCCGACGCAACGCGCGGTCCCGGCGGGCCGCCACCAGCGAGCCGGACTCCCGCCGGGCCATCCGGCGCAGCACCACCGGCGCGACCAGCAGCCCGGCCACCGCCCAGACCGCCAGCACGCCGACCGTCTCCGCGTGCCGCCACGAGTCGCCGAGCTCGACCGCCACGGCCGCGTCCGGCAGCAGCGCCGCCCGCATGCCCAGCCCCAGCCAGTAGAACGGGAAGACCTGACCGATCGCCTGCAACCAGCCGGGCAGGGCGGCCAGCGGGTAGAAGATGCCGGAGATGCCGACCAGGCCCAGGATCGGGAGGGTGAGCAGGCTCTGCGCCCGGGCGGTGCCGAACGCGGAGCCCAGCACCACGCCCAGCGGCAGCGTCGCCACCATCGCCAGCGCGAGCAGGCCGACGACTGTCAGCCAGGTGCCCGCGCCGCCGGTCACCAGGCCCGGCACCAGCAGGGCCGCCGGCACCAGGAAGACCGCGAGGTCGGCCAGCAGCCCGCCGCCGACCAGCAGCAGGGTGCCGATCAGGTACGCCGGCAGGCCGTGCGGGGTAGCCCGGGCGCGCAGCAGCGTGCCGTCCTCGCGGTCGGCGGTGAGCTGCTGGCTCAGCGAGACCATCCCGAACGCCGCGTTCATGCCGAGGATGCTGGGCACCGCCAGCGCGCCGAGGGAGAAGGCGCCGAAATCGCGGCCGCGCAGCGCGACCGCGGCGCCGACCATGAGTAGCGGCCAGAGGAGGTGGGAGAACAGCTCGGGGCCGTTGCTGAACGACTGCCGAAGCAGGATCAGGCCCCGGCGCCAGCCCGAGCGCAGCGCGATCACGCCGCCACCTCCGTCTCCGCGTGCCGGACCAAGGTGAGATACGTCTGCTCCAGCGACGCCCGGTGCACCTCGAGCTCGGCGATCGCCGAGCCGTGCGCGGCGAACAGCTCGCGGACGAAGCCCGTCGAGTCCGGCGTCGACTCCTGGAACCGCCGGCCACCGAGGCGCCAGCGCACCTCGTCGGCGCCGACGATCTCGTGCGCGAGCGCGGCCGGTGTCCCGTCGGCGACCACCCGGCCCCGGTCGAGGATGACGATCCGGTCGGCGAGCCGCTCGGCCTCCTCGAGGTCGTGCGTCGTCAGCAGCACGGTGGTGTCCAGCCCCGCGACCAGGTCGTGGAACTCGCGGCGGGCAACCGGGTCGAAGCCCGCCGTCGGCTCGTCCAGGAACAGCACGTCGGGACGGCCGACCACGCCGATCGCCACGTCGAGCCGGCGGCGCTGCCCACCGGAGAGCGTCCGGACCTGCTGGTCGGCCTGGCCGGTGAGGCCGACGGCGGCCAGCAACGGGACAGCCGGCCACGGCCTGGGGTAGTAGCCGGCGAGGTGGTCGAGCAGCTCGCCCACGCGCCACCTGCCGTGGTCGCGCCAGGACTGGAGCACGATGCCGACGCGGGCCCGCCACGCGTCGTCGCCGCGCGCCGGGTCGGTGCCGAGCACCGTGAGCCGGCCGGCGGAGGGCCGCCGGAAACCCTCCAGGATCTCGATCGTGGTGGTCTTGCCGGCGCCGTTGGGGCCGAGCACCGCGACCGTCTCGCCCGCGCCCACCCGGAAGGTCACGTCGTGGAGCACCTCGACCGGGCCGTAGCGCATCCGGATGCCGTCGACGTCGATGACTGTCATACCGGCGGACAGTAGGTTTCGTTCACGGCACCGTCAACGGTAAAGTCGTTTGCTGACAACGGATTCCGGCAATCATTGCAATGGCGGTGGCCGGAAACGCAACAGTTGTTGCAATGGGCTGACGATGAACGCAACGGAGGTGGCCGTGCCCGGTGGCAGGCTCACGCACGACGAGCGGATGGCGATCGCGGCCGGGTTGGCCGAGGGTGAGGGCTACGCGGAGATCGCCCGCGCGCTCGGCCGGCCGACCTCGACCGTGACCCGTGAGGTGGCCCGCAACGGCGGCCCGCGCGGCTACGCGGCCGACCGGGCGCATCGGGCGACCACCCGGCGGGCGCGCCGGCAGCAGCCGGCGCTCGGTGCCGACGAGCCGCCTTCGGCGGACAACGCCGAGCAGCGGCGGGCGTTCGTCGAGGAGTTCGCCGCGATCATGGCCGGGGCCGGCATTCCGCGCACGGTGGCCCGGGTGCTGTCCTGCCTCTACACGACCGACGCCGGCGCGCTCACCGCCCGCGAGCTGGTCGAGCGGCTGCGGGTCAGCCCGGCGTCGGTGTCCAAGGCGGTGGGCTATCTCACGGCGCTCGACCTGCTGCGCCGCGAACGCGTCGGCCGGCGGGAGCGCTACCTGGTCGACGACGACGTCTGGTCGCGCTCGTGGGAGACCAGCGCGCGGGCCCACCTGGCCTGGGCCGAGGCGGCGGCCCGCGGCGCCGCGGTGTTCGGCCGGGAGTCACCGGCCGGTGTCCGGCTCGCGGAGCTGGCCGGCTTCTTCGGCCGGCTCGGCGACGACATGTCCGGCGGTCCGTCCGACGCCGAGGTCGCCGACGTCCTGACCGTGACCGCCGCGTTGGTGCACGCCGGCGTGGCCCTGCGGCCGGCCACCCTGAGTGCCGGGCTCGACTGGCCGGCGACCCGGGTCGAGCGCGCATTGCACGACGCCGTACGGCGTGCCGATCTGACCGGACCGGTAGTAATTCGCCGGGAGCACGGCACCGCTTACCGGGCGATACCCAAGCTGACCCGGACACAGCGGACCGCATTGACGGCCCTCGCCCGGTCATCGTGAGGCTACCCAGCGGTTTATGACCGAAAGTGTCATGGTCATCGTCCCGTTGGTAGGACATTGTTGATCTCGCAACCAGAGGGCCGGACAACGGAAGCGAATAATGGCGCACATTGATCAATTCGGGTACGGCTGGATTACTCCAGCGTTGAGCTACGCGCTGTCGGTGCTGGGTTCGGCACTCGGCCTGATCTGTGCCCAGCGGGCGCGCGAAGCGCACGGCACCGCACAACGCTCGTGGTGGCTCATGCTGGCCGCCTGGGCGATCGGCGGCACCGCCATCTGGAGCATGCACTTCATGGCGATGCTCGGATTCTCGGTCACCGGAGCCCCGATCCGGTACGACATCGGGCTCACCGCGGCCAGCGCGCTGCTGGCGATCGTGATGGTCGGCATCGGCCTGTTCATCGCCGGAATGGGCCGCCCGATGCTCCTCAAGGTGCTCGTCGGCGGCGTGATCGCCGGCCTCGGCGTCGCGGCGATGCATTACACCGGCATGGCCGCGATGCGGCTCAACGCCGAAGTCCACTACGACACCACCAAGGTCGTTCTCTCGATCGCCATTGCCGTCGTCGCGGCCGCCGTCGCGCTCTGGCTGGCGACCAACGTCAAGGGCACCCTCGCCGTGATCGGCTCGGCACTGGTGATGGGCGTGGCGGTCAACGGCATGCACTTCACCGGCATGTACTCGATGTCGGCCCAGCTGCACGAGGAACAGGGCACCCAGTCCGGCGCGACCGCCTCCAACCTGCTGGTCCCGATCGTGCTCGCCGTGATCCTGGTCGTCATCGGCCTGGTCTACGCGGTGCTCGCCGCACCGACCGCCGACGACCGCGCGGGCGCCGAGTATCTCCAGAACCGGATGGCCGGGCGGACCGACAGCCCGCAGAGCACGGCCCCCGCTCCGGACCCGCACGGCCTGGCCGCCCGCAACGAGCCCGCCCGGCCGACGTCGGGCCCCGACCCCCAGGGTCTGGCCTCGCGTTTCCAGAGCCGCCGCTGACCCAATAGTTTGGTGCCCATGGAGTTCAACTGGGCACGCAGCCACGCGTACGGTGCCGCCAGGGTGGCCAGTCCCGTGACCGTCGACGAGGCACGGGAACTGGTCGCCGGCACCGACCGGGTGCGGGCGCTGGGCACCCGGCACTCGTTCACCGGCATCGCCGACACCACCGGCCTGCTGCTGTCGACCGCCGCCCTGCCGATGGACCTGGTGCTCGACCAGGCCGCCAGGACCGTGACGGTGGGCGGCGGTGCCCGCTACGGCGAGGTCGCGGTCGAGCTCGACGCGCGGGGCTGGGCCCTGGCGACCATGGCGTCGCTGCCACACATCTCGGTCGCGGGGGCGGTGGGGACGGGCACGCACGGCTCCGGCGACCGCACGGGATCGCTGGCGGCCGGCGTACGCGCGGTCGAGATCATCGGCCCGGACGGCGCGCTGCGCCGGGTCTCCCGTGGTGAGCCCGACTTCGCCGGCAGCGTCGTCGCGCTCGGCGCCCTCGGCGTGGTGACCCGGGTCACCCTCGACGTCGAGCCGTCCTATGTGGTCCGGCAGGCGGTCTACCGGGACCTGCCCTGGTCGCTGGTCGAGACCGACTTCGACGCCCTGACCGGCGCCGCCTACAGCGTGAGCCTGTTCGTCGACTGGGACACCGACCGGATCGCCCAGGTCTGGCTGAAGAGCCGTGGCACGCTGCCGGCCGAGCTGTTCGGCGTCGCGGCGGCCGGCGAGCCCGTGCACATGCTGGCCGGCGGGAGCACCGAGGCGGTCACCGGCCAGCAGGGGGCGCCCGGCCCGTGGCACGAGCGGCTGCCGCACTTCCGGCTGGCCTTCACCCCGAGCCGGGGCGAGGAGCTGCAGACCGAATACCTCGTGCCACGCGCGGCCGTCCAGGACGCGTTCGCGGCGCTGCGGCCCCTCGGCCCGCGGATCGCGTCCGTGCTCCAGATCTCGGAGATCCGGACCGTCGCCGCCGACGACCTCTGGTTGAGTCCCGCCTACGGCACCGACGTGGTCGGCATCCACTTCACCTGGGTCAAGGACGCCGACCGGGTGTACGCGCTGCTGCCCGACCTCGAGGCCGCGTTGCTGCCGCTCGGGGCGCGGCCCCACTGGGGCAAGTGCTTCGCCACCACCGACGTCGCCGGCAGCTACCCCCGGATGGCCGACTTCCGCGCGCTGCGGGCCCGGGCCGACCCGACCGGCAAGTTCGGCAACGCGATGGTCGACGAGCTGCTCAACCCGTGACGGCGTGCGGCTTGGTCTCCTCGGCCAGCCGGGCCGGCTCGACCAGGCTCACCTCCAGCCGGCGGGCGGCGTCGATGTGGTCGGCGGTCCAGATGACCCGCACCGCGGTCGAGGTCGCTCCGTCGTCGCCGCTGCGCAGGTCGTGCTGCACAGCGTCGACGAGCTGACCGTCGGCGACCAGGTCCGGCGGTGCCGGGGCCGGCGTGGGGCGCTCTCCGGCGATGCTGTCGGCCAGCTCCGCGTACCAGCGTCCGACGTCCCGGCTCGTGCGCAGCAGCAGCGACCGGGCGGCAGCGCGGTCGCCGGCCGCGGGCCGCCCGCGTTGCCAGAGGTCGAGCACCGCGTCGGCGGCGATGCGCAGCCCGGCCACCCCGTTGACCAGGCCGGTGATCTGGGCGAGGGGCATCGGCTTGGCGCCGCGCTCCGACAGGTAGGTGCGGAACGTGTCGTCGAGCCGGCGGGACGCCGCCAGGGCCCGCTGCGCCTCGGCGGTCGGCACCGGCGGGCGCGCGGTGCCGTCGCAGCACAACGCCGCGTACGCGATCGCCGCGTGCAGGTAGCGGGAGCAGTCGGTGTACGCGGCGGCGAGCGCGTTGCGCAGCTCCTTGCGCGCGCCGCGCGGCCAGAGCAGCAGCCCGACCAACAGGCTGATGCCGACCCCGATCGCGACGTCCTCGACCCGGATCAAGCCGAGCTGCCAGCCCGCCGGTTTGATGATGTTGAACAGGATCAGCAGGGTGACGGTGAACGCCGCCTGCCCGGCCGCGAACGAGATCAACGCCGGTGCGACGCCGGCCGTCAGGATCGCGAACGGCAGCAGGGCCCAGAGCACGGTGAGGTGGGTGTCGAAGCCGATCAGGATCATGGAGCCGATCACGAAGCCGACGACCGTGCCGAGGATGGCCCGCACCGCGTTCTGCCCGGTGGCGAGGGCGTTCGAGCGCAGGACGGCGAGCGTGCCGAAGATGACCCAGAACGCGTGCTGCACGTCCGTGTAGTGCACGACGACGACCGCCGCCGCCACGCCGAGGGCCCCGCGCAGGCTGTTGTGCAGCCAGGTGGAGTGCCGTTCCAGGTGCGCCACCGCCCGGTCGCGCGCGGTGGCCAGCGGCCCGGCCAGCCCGCCGGGTTGCTGCCCGAGGAACCGCTGGACCCAGGTGCGCCGCTCGGCTGCCACGCTCACCTCGACGTCGCGGGCCACGAGGCGGATCGCGTACGCGACCTCCTGCACCCGGAAGCTCGGCGCGAGCGCGCTGACGAACGTCGCCATCCGGCCGGCCGGCGGCGTCGTGGTCGTCTCCTGGCCCAACTGGCTCAGTGCCGCGTCGAGCCGCCGATGGGCCGCGTGCAGTGTGTCGGGTGAGGTCTCCGGCCGTTCCAGGAGCGTGGCCGCCGCGTCGAGCACGTCGCCGGCGGCGTCCTTCCCGGCTGCGGCCGCCTCGGTGCTCACCGTGCGTGCCGTCGGATGCCGGACGACGTCGCGGATCCAGGTCAGCTCGTCGATCAGCCGCACCCGGGTGCGGGCCGAGGTGGACAGGCCGGTCGGGCGCACGGGCGTCGCGAGGAAGCTGCGGTGCAGCCCCGTGACGGCCTGGTCGGCCCGGTCGAGCAGCGCCGTGTACCCCTCGTCGGACGGCCCGGCACCGCGCCAGATCGCGGCGCCCGCGTGCAGGGTGCCGGCCAGCTCGCGGCAGGCGGCCACCGTGGGCGCGCGCAGCGGGTCCCGGGCCGGCGCGGGCCAGAGGAAGCGGACCGCGAGCAGCGAGGCGCCCGCCGCCAGGCCCCAGCCGGCCAGCCGCGGCACGACCTGGTCGGGGCCAGCGGGCAGGGACACGGCGAGGATCACCGCGAGCAGCAGGGAGATGCTGGCGCCGGCGAGAACGGAGCTCACCACGCCGGAGAACAGGATCAGGAAGGCGATCAGCAAGGTGAGCGGGGCCGCCAGCCAGACGTGCCGGGAGATCAGCGTGCCGACGGCGATCAGCGCGCCGCCGGCGACGATCAGCCCGACCTCCGCCTCGATCCGCTCGTGCATCGGCCCGCCGAACTCGACGAGCAGCAGCAGGCAGAACACGCCGATCGCGGCGAACGTGCCGATCGCGACGTTGTCGATGACCTCGAGGCCGATCGCGAAGACGCTGGGGGCCACGACCGCCGCGCGGGCGGCCCGGCGCACGGCGACATCGGTCCAGAGGCGCTTGACGGCGCCGGTCGTCAACCGCACCAGACCACCACAAACCGGAGGTTAGCCGATCAGGCTCGCGGCGCGCTCCGCGATGGCCAGGGTCGGCGCGTTCACGTTGCCTGACACGATCGTCGGCATCACCGAGGCGTCGGCGACCCGCAGGCCCGCGATCCCGTGCACCCGCAGCGTCGGGTCGACCACCGCCGCGCCGTCGATGCCCATCCGACAGGTGCCGACCGGGTCGAACGAGCTCGTCGCCGTGTCCCGGACGTACTGCGCGAGCACGGCCGTGCTCGTCACCCCGGCGCCCGGGTACTCCTCGGCGGCCCGCAGGTCGGCCAGCGCCGGCGCGTCGCCGACGTCCCGCGCCGCCCGCAGCCCCGCCACCATCCGGTCGACGTCGCCGTCGTCGGTGAGGAACGCGGGGTCGATCAGCGGTGGCTCGAACGGGTCCGGACCGGCGAGCCGGACCGTGCCGCGGCTGTCCGGGGACATCAGGGCGAAGACCACCGAGTAGCCGGGCTCGTCGCCGGGCGTCCACCGTGGATGGATGGGCTCCGCCACGAAGGCGAGCTGGAGGTCCGGCGGACCGGCGCCGGAGCGGGCCAGCACGTGCGGTCGGCGGGCCAGCGTCCCGTCACCCACGGGCCGGCTGGCGGCGTACGCGACCTGCGACCGCGGATGGTCCTGCAGGTTGCCTCCGACGCCGGGCAGGTCCGCGACCACCGGCAGGCCGACCTCGCGCAGGTGGTCGCCGGGCCCGATGCCGGAGAGCAGCAGCAGCCGTGGCGAGCCGATCGTGCCGGCGGCCAGCACCACCTCGCGGTCCGCGTACGTGACGCCGGTGTGCCCGTCGACCCGGTACGCGACGCCCCGGCAGGCACCGTGCTCGACCACCAGGCGCACCGCCGCCGCGTCGGCCAGCACGGTCAGGTTGGGCCGCGCCGCCGCCGGAGCGAGGTAGGCCTCGGCGGCGCCGAGCCGCACGCCGTCCCGCACCGTCACCTCGTTCCACGAGGTGCCCTCGGCGTTCGGGCCGTTGCTGTCGGGGTTCGGATGGTGCCCGGCCTCGACCGCGGCGGTGAAGAACGCCTCCCACAGCGGGTCGGTGTGGGCCGGCTGGTCGACCGGCACCGGCCCGGCCTGGCCCCGATAGGCCGGGTCGCCGCCGAGAGTGGTCTCGCTGCGCATGAAGAACGGCAGCATCGACTCGTACGTCCAGCCCATCGCGCCCGCCTCGTCCCACGCGTCGTAGCTCGCGGGGTCGCCGCGCACGTGGGTCAGCCCGTTGATCTCCCCGGAGCCGCCGAGCACCCGGCCCTGCGGATACGGCAGTGGCTGCCGGTCGGCACCCTCCTGCGGGACGGTGGTGTAGCGCCAGTCCACCTCGGTGCCGGCCAGCGCGGGCCAGGCCAGTGGGTCACGGGCGAGCGCTGGTGGGAAGGCGGTGCCGGCCTCCAGCAACAGGACGCTGGCGTCGGGATCCTCGGACAGGCGGGTGGCCAGCACACAACCGGCGGTGCCGGCGCCCACCACGATGTAGTCGAAGGAGCGCATGGCGATCCTCCCAAGGGATCGGCCCGTCGGGTCCAAGGTTAGGCCGCCGCGCGGCCGGCTGTCCGGGGAATCGCGGAACGCGCGGCGACGCGCAGGGGAAGCAGGGCGACGAGCTGGGCGGCGCCGACCAGGAGCAGCACGCCGCGCGGCGGCAGCCAGGCGGTGACCGGGCCGGTGGCGGCGGCGCCGAGGGCGTACGCGCCGACCTTGATGCTGGCAGCCGTCGCGACCACCTGGCCGTAGCGTCCAGAGGGGACGGACCGCTGCCGCACCGCGAGGGTGGCGGCGAGCATCGGGCCGGTCGCGACGCCGCCCACGAGGGCCACCGCCAGCGCGAGCGGCAGGGTCGGCGTCGCCGCGATGCCGGCCAGCGCCAGCCCGAGCACGGCGAGCGCGACGGCCAGCACCGGCACGGGGTCGAAGCGGCTCAGCAGCCGGGCCGACGCGAGCGCACCGGCCAGCGAGCCGGCGCTGAGCGCGGTGAGGAACCAGGCGCCGTGTCCGGCCGGGTGTCCGAAGTGGAGGGCCAGCAGCGGGAAGGTCACCGGCAGCAGGCCCTGCGCGGCGAAGCCGATCGTGGTCGCGGCGGTGGTCGCTCGGAGCTCCGGCACCCGCCACAGCAGCACCAGCCCCTCGTGCGGCGCGGCCGGCTTGCCGGGGTTCGTGGTGGGCCCGGGCATCGGCGCACCGGCCACCAGTGCCAGCCCGACGAAGGCCACGGCCGCCGTGGCGGCGAGCGCGGGGCCGGCGCCGGCGAGGCTGGCGACCACCGCGACCAGCGCGGGGCCGCCCAGTCCGGCGACGTCGTAGCTGGCCGCGTCGAGGGCGTTCGCCCGGGCGAGCCCGCGCTCGCCGGTGCGCGGCACCAGGGCGCTGTAGCCGCCGGTGAGGACCGGTGCGGTCAGGCCCGCGAGCAGGCCGAGGCCGATCAGCACCACGGCGGGTGCCCGGCCGGCGAGCACGAGGATGCCGGCCAGGCCGGTGGCCAGCGCGACCTGGTTGGCCAGGAAGAGGGCGCGGGGCGCGCACAGCCGGTCCAGCAGGGCGCCCAGCACCGGGCCGGTGACCAGCGTCGGCAGGGCGAAGGCGGCGACGACCAGGCCGGCGAGCCCGGCGTCCCCGGTGCGGGCGACCACGTGCAGCGCGACCGCGACGGCGGCCGCCTCGTCGGCGAGCCTCGATCCGGTCGCGGCCACCAGCAGGCGGCGGGTCGCGGCTGTAACGGGTTGCACGAGGAGTACCGTAACAGCCGTGTTCGGATTCTCGCGCTGGGCGGCCCTGGCGACGGCGCTCGCCAACACGGCGCCGGGTCAGCGCCATCCCGACCTGCTGACGACGCCCACCGAGCTGGCGGCGTTGTTGCGCGCGCACGACGAGCCGGAGCCGGTCGAGGTCGACGCCGCCGACCTGCGTGACGCACTGGCCGCACGGGAGGCGTTCAACGGCGTCTTCGAGGCGGCTTCCGAGGAGGCGCTGGCCGAGCGGCTCAACGCCATGCTGGCCAGCAGCGCCCGCCCGCGGCTGGCCGCCCACGCCGGCGTGCCGTTGCACCTGCACGTCGACGCGCCGGGTTCGTCGTGGGGTGGGTGGCTCGCCGCGTCGGGGGCGATGGGGCTCGCGCTGCTGGTCGCCGAGCACGGCGTGGGGGTGCTCGGCCGGTGCGCCGCCGGCGACTGCCGGGACGCGCTGCTCCGCGTCGGCCCGGGCCCGGCCCGCCGGTTCTGCGGGGCGACCTGCGCCAGCCGGGTCCGCGTCGCCGCACACCGGGCCGCGGCTCAGGGCCGCAGTGGCAGCCCGGCGGCTCCGTAGATCGCGTCGATCAGCGACATCGTCGCGACCGCGTCGTTGGGCGGGGTCAGGTTGGTGTGCTTGCCGTCGACGGCGGCCACGAACGCGCGGAGCTGGTGCACGTACGTCGGCTCGCCGCCGAACCGCTCCTGGCGCCGCCGCCCGTCGACGGTCAACGAGAACCGCGAGGGCAGCTGCGGTGTCGCGTAGTTGAACACCGACATCGTGCCGCGGGTGCCGACCACCCGGGCGCGGATCCGCAGCAGAGTCGACGACCACATGGAGGCCTGGATCCGCCCGGTGCCGCCGCCGGGAAGCACGAACTCGGCCGTCATGGCCCGGTCGACCCGCGGGTCCCGGCGCAGCGTCAATGCTTGGGCGGACGTCACCGTGGGCTCGCCCGGGCTGAGTATCCGCAGGCAGTGCACGGCGTAGCAGCCGGCGTCCATCAGGGCGCCGCCGGCCAGGTCGTACTGGTAGCGGATGTCGCGGAAGCGGGGGAGCGGGAAGCACATCGAGGTCTCCACCCGCTCGATCGCGCCGAGCTCACCCTCCCGGACGGCGCCGGCCATCCGCCGGGCGAGCGGGTGGTAACGGTAGTGGAACGCCTCCATCACCACGAGCCCGGTGCCGGCGGCCGCGTCCCGCACCTCGATCGCCTGTGCGGCGTTGCTGGTGAACGGTTTCTCGCAGAGCACGTGCTTGCCGGCCGCGATCGCGGCGAGCGTCCACCGTGCGTGGAGGCCGTTGGGCAGCGGCACGTAGACCGCGTCCAGGCTCGGATCCGCCACGAGGTCCTCGTACGACCCGTGCACGGTGGCGATGCCGTGCCGCCGGGCGAACGTCGCCGCCCGCTCGCGATCCCGCGCCGCGACCGCCGCGACCTCGACCCCGTCGACGGCCTCCGCCGCCCTGACCAATGCCGCCGGCGCGATCCGCGCGGCGCCCAGCACTCCGATGCGCACGGCCGCAGTCTAGGCCGGCACCTCGGCCGCGCCGACCGCCTCGACCTCCTCGGCGTCCACGGGCGCGGCCAGCTCCCGTTCGGCCCGGCCGATCAGCGAGTGGCCGGTGGCCAGCACGGCGATCGCCAGCACGAAGGCCACGCCGCCCAGGTAGAACGGGACCGACAGGTTGAACGCGTCGGCCAGCTTGCCCGCGACGAACGGGGCCAGGCCGCCGCCGATGAACCGGACGAAGCCGTACGCGGACGATGCCGTCGGGCGCTCGACCGGTGAGACCAGCATGACCGCCTGGGTGGTCAGGGTGTTGTTGATGCCGATGAAGGCGCCGCTGACGATGACCGCGACGATCACCGTGGTCGGGTTGTCCACCCCCGCGCCGATCACCGTCATCACGATGCCGAGCGCGGCCAGGTTGACGTACAACACCTTGGCGGTGCCGAACCGCGCCTGCAGGCGCGGGGCGAAGAACACGCTGAACAGCGCGACCAACAGGCCCCAGCCGGTGAACACCAGGCCGAGCTCGTGGGCCTCGAGCTCCATCGGGTACGGCGCGTAGCCGAGCATCGTGAAGAAGCCCCAGTTGTAGAGCAGCGCGGTCAGGCCCATGATGAGCAGCCCACGGTGGCGCAGGGCCTGCAGCGGCGCGGCGATGCTGGTCGGCCGCGCGGGCTTGGGCAGCGCGGGCACGAACGCGACGGTCGCGACCAGGGCGATGAACATCAGCGCCGAGACGCCGAAGAACGGGCCCTTCCAACTGATGCTGCCGAGCTCACCGCCGAGCAGCGGGCCGACCGCGATGCCCAGGCCGAGCGCCGTCTCGTACAGGATGATGGCTCCGGCGAAGCCGCCGCTGGCCGACGCGACGATGACCGCGAGGCTGGTCGCGATGAACAGCGCGTTGCCCAGGCCCCAGCCGGCGCGGAAGCCGACGATCCCGCCGATCGAGTCGGAGGCGCCGGCGAGCGCGGCGAACACCACGATGATCACCAGGCCGACCACGAGCGTGCGCTTGGCCCCGATCCGGCTGGATACGGCGCCGACGATCAGCATGGCCACGGCGGTAACCACCAGGTAGCTGGTGAACAGCAGGGACACCTGGCTCGGCGTGGCGTGCAGGTCGTCGGCGAGCGCCGGCAGGATCGGGTCGACGAGGCCGATGCCCATGAAAGACACGACGCAGGCGAACGCCACGGCCCAGACGGCGCGGGGCTGCTTGAACGGGTTGGTGGTCGGTGCCGATGACATAGCTGTACTATACAGCTTGTTGAAGCCGGAGAAAGGGCCCCTCGTCGAGGAGGGGCCCTGACTCCGGTGCTCAGCCCAGGTCGACCGCGACGAGCCGGGCCGCGTCGGCGGCCGCGTCGTCGGGTGCCTCCTGTGCCTTGCGGTCCGCCTCGATGGCCTGCTCGTACGCGGCCACCTCGCGGTCCACGTCGACGTCGGTCCAGCCGAGCACCTCGCCCATCAGCCGGGCCGCGTCCGGTGCCGCCTGGACACCACGCGAGAACGTCTCGAAGTACGCCCGCGTGCGCCGGGCCAGCACGTCGTCGAGGTGCAGCGCGCCCTCGTGGCTGGCCGCGTACATCGCCTCCACCCGCAGGTAGTCGTCGGCGCCCGGCAGCGGCTCGGCCAGGCCGCGGTCCTGCGCGACCAGCCTCAGCAGCTCGAAGATCAGCGACCCGTACCGGTTGAGCAGGTGCTCGATCCGGTGCACGTGTAGCCCCCAGGCCTCGGCGAGCTCGTGCCGCTGGTTCCACAGGGCCTTGTAGCCGTCGGCACCGACCAGCGGGATGTCCTTGGTCGGCGACTCGGGCACGTTCTCCTGCTCGAGCTGCCGCACCGCCAGGTCGACGGTGTCCTCGGCCATCTTGCGGTAGGTGGTGTACTTGCCGCCCGCCACCACGACCATGCCCGGCACCGGGCTGGCCACCGAGTGGTCACGGGACAGCTTGCTGGTCGACTCGGCGGCGCCGGCCACCAGCGGGCGCAGTCCGACGTAGACACCCTCGATGTCGGCCTCGGTCAACGGGCTGACCAGCACCCGGTTGACGTGCTCCAGCAGATACTCGATGTCCGTCGCGGTGGCCGCCGGCCGGGCCTTGTCGAGCTCCCAGTCGGTGTCCGTGGTGCCGATCAGCCAGTGCCGGCCCCACGGGATGACGAACAGGACGCTCTTCTCCGTACGCAGGATCAGCCCGGTGTCGATCGGGATCCGGTCCCGCGGCACCGTGAAGTGCACGCCCTTCGAGGTGCGCACGTGGAACTCACCACGGGTGTCCGCGAGCTGCTGCGTGTCGTCGGTCCAGACGCCGGTCGAGTTGATCACCACCTTGGCCCGCACCTCGCGTGTCGCGCCGGTCATCAGGTCCTCGACCAGCGCGCCGACGACCTGCTCGCCCTCGCGCAGGTAGTCGACCACCCGCGCGCGGTTGGCCACCAGCGCGCCGTAGCTGGCCGCCGTGCGGACCACGCTCATGGTGTGCCGGGCGTCGTCGACCTGGCCGTCGTAGTACTGCACGGCGCCGATCAGCGACGACCGCTTCAGCCCGGGCGCCACCTTGAGCGCGCCCCGGCGGGTCAGGTGCTTGTGGTGCGGCACGCCGCGGGCGGTGCCGGACGTCAGCCCCATCGTGTCGTAGAGGATCAGGCCGCTGCCCACGTACGGGCGCTCCCAGATCCGGTGTTTGAGTGGGTAAAGGAACTGCACGGGGTGCACCAGGTGCGGCGCGATCCGTTGCAGGAGCAGACCGCGCTCCCGCAAGGACTCGGCAACCAACCCGAACTCGAACTGCTCCAGATAGCGCAGGCCGCCGTGCATCAGCTTGCTGGAGCGGCTCGACGTGCCGGACGCCCAGTCGCGCGCCTCGACCAACCCGGTCGACAGGCCACGCGTGACCGCGTCGAGGGCGCAGCCGGCGCCGACCACACCTCCACCCACGACCAGGACGTCGAGTTCGCGCTCGGCCATACCGGCGAGGGCCCGGCTGCGTTGTGCTGCGGAAAGGGCCACGGCCTCCACGTCAACCTCCTGCTGTCATGCGGTGGGGCGCCGCGTGCGCGTACGCAGGCGGCGCCCCGGTTGGAACATCAGTCGACCTCGAGCCAACCCATGGTTCGCTCGACGGCCTTCTTCCACATCTTGTAACCCTCGGCGCGCTGGTTGTCGTTCCATTCGGGCGTCCAGCGGCGATCCTCGTGCCAGTGCGCCCGCAGCTCCTCCACCGAGTTCCAGTACTTCACGGCCAGGCCGGCGGCGTACGCGGCGCCCAGCGCGGTAGTCTCCGCGACCACCGGCCGGCTCACCGGCACACCCAGGACGTCGGCCTGCATCTGCATCGTCAGGTCGTTGGCGGTGATTCCGCCGTCCACCTTGAGGATGTCGAGCGTGACACCGGAGTCCTTCTGGGCCGCCTCCACCACGTCCTTGGACTGGTAGCAGATGGACTCCAGAGTCGCCCGGGCCAGGTGTGCGGCCGTGTTGAACCGCGACAGGCCGACGATCGCGCCCCGCGCGTCGGACTGCCAATAGGGTGCGAACAGACCGGAGAACGCGGGTACGAAGTAGACGCCCCCGTTGTCCTTGACGCTGCGCGCCAGGGTCTCGCTCTCCGATGCGTTCTTGATGATGCCGAGCTGGTCGCGCAGCCACTGCACGGCCGAGCCGGTCACCGCGATCGAGCCCTCCAGTGCGTACACCGGGTCCTGGTCGCCGAACTTGTAGCAGACCGTGGTGATCAGGCCGGCCTTCGACCGGACCACCTCGTTGCCGGTGTTGAGCAGCAGGAAGTTACCCGTGCCGTAGGTGTTCTTCGCCTCGCCGACGGCGAAGCAGACCTGGCCGACCGTGGCCGCCTGCTGGTCGCCGAGCGACGCGGGAAGCGCCACCTCGCCACGGAACGGGCCGTCCGCCTTCGTCATCCCGTACAGGTTCGGGTCCGACGACGGCCGGATCTCGGGCAGCATCTGCCTCGGAATGTTGAAGAACGAGAGGAGCTCGTCGTCCCAGTCGAGCGTCTCCAGGTTCATCAGCATGGTCCGACTGGCGTTCGTGACGTCGGTGATGTGCAGTCCGCCGTCCCGTCCGCCGGTGAGGTTCCACAGCACCCAGGCATCGGTGTTGCCGAAGAGCGCATCACCGTTCTCCGCTGCCTCGCGGACCCCGTCGACGTTCTCGAGGATCCACTGGATCTTCCCGCCGGAGAAGTACGTCGCCGGCGGGAGACCGGCCTTGCGCCGGATGACGTCGCCCCGGCCGTCGCGATCGAGCGCGGCCGCGATCCGGTCCGTCCGGGTGTCCTGCCAGACGATCGCGTTGTAGTAGGGCCGCCCGGTGCGGCGGTTCCAGACCACGGTCGTCTCGCGCTGGTTGGTGATGCCCACCGCGGCGAGGTCGCTGGCCGAGAGGTTCTGCCGGGACATCGCCGTGGTGATCACCTCCTGCGTGCGCTGCCAGATCTCGAGCGGGTCGTGCTCGACCCACCCGGCCTGCGGCAGGATCTGCTCGTGCTCGACCTGGTGGCGACCGACTTCGCGCCCCTCGTGGTCGAAAATCATGAACCTCGTGCTTGTCGTGCCTTGGTCGATAGCGCCTACGTAATCCGCCATCTCAGTCGTTCCTTCCGGGTCTGTGGGTCCGGTCGCCTACCTCGTGTTGGGGCCGGGCCCCGGATCCACTGGGCCGGAACCGGGATCTCGTGGATCTCCCGGATCGATGCGCCCTGTGCCGGGATCGAAGCCTCGGTCGGGTCGGCCCGGCTCGCCTCGAGTGGGCTCGATGTAGCCCCGCTCGCCGCGCGGTGTGTTCGTCTGCGCCTCGCCGCTCGCGTCCACCGGCGTCTCGATCTCGCCGCCGCGGCCGGCAGGCGCCTCGGTGCCCTGCAGGTACGGCAGAACCCGACCGATGAGCGTCACGTAGATCAGACCACCGATGAGGCCACCGATGATCGGAGCGACAATCGGCACCCACCAATAGAGCTGGTTGTACTGATCTCGCCACGCCGTTCCGTATCCGGTGATGTAGGACGCCAATCGGGGCCCGAAGTCACGAGCCGGGTTGATGGCGTAACCGGCGTTCGTACCCCACGCCATACCGATCGCCACAACGACCAGACCCACGATGAAGGGTGTCAGGTTCGAGAGCGGCGGGTCGTTGAGACGGTCGGTCAGCACGAAGACCAGGAACACCAGGATCGCCGTGCCGATGACCTGGTCCAGGAAGCCGCCCCACAGGCTGACCGGCAACGTTCCGTTACCGGGCAGGGTGGAGAAGACGCCCTGGGACTTGGCGGTCAGGCCCGGGTCGAAGTTGTGCAGCACCGAGTTGTACGCCCACCGCACGAGCAGCGCGCCCACGAACGCGCCCGCCACCTGCGCGATGATGTACGGCACCACGCTCTTCCACGGGAACTTGCGGAACGCCGCCAACGCGATCGTGACGGCCGGGTTGATGTGGGCGCCGGAGATGCGTGCCGCGGTGTAGACACCGAGCACAACACCGAGGCCCCACGCCCACGCGATGCTGTCGTGGTCACCTAGGCCGGAACCACCGGCCACTACCTGTGCGACCACGCCGACACCGAACAGAATCAGAATCATCGTGCCCAGGAACTCTGCGATCATCTGGACCGCGATGTTCTGTCTGCTGAGAATTCCTCGAATTCCAGCCACAGCTTTAGCCCCCCAACAGTGCGAACTGGCGAATCGTTGGTGGCAGTCACCGCCAGGAGCGCGCCTCAAGGCCAACAAAAAGGATGAAGGCCCCAACCGGGGAATAGACACGTAACTAACGGCTATGTCTGAATATTCGGATTCGCCCTCTCTCAACGTCAGTCAAGCACGGGACCTCCGATAGGGCCACGGCCAACGGCTTTAAACACGAGAATTGCTCTTTTTTTACGGCATAGTGGGGCAGATGCGAGGTCTCGCCCGAATTCCGGCGGCGCGAATGACGGCCGCAACGGATCACCTATGTCAGGCTAACCGGCCGGCCAGTGCCGGGAGTCCGGATCAGTTTCATCCACAATGGTTGGTGACCGGCGGTGCCCGAGACGGCTGGCGCGGCCGGTGTGGCGGTCCGCTGAGAGTCTGCTGTGGGTCACGATCGCGTACCTACCCCGCGGTGCCGGTGTCCGTGGGTGGCGGTGTGCCCGGCGCCCTTCCCGCGCAGGTAGCGGCCGGTGCGCGCGACGAACCGGACACGCTGGCCACCGTGGCACACATCGACGGCCGGGACGTTGTCACAGCCTCTTCCTAGCGCGCTCCCAGGCAGTTCCGATCCTCGACCCGTAAGAGATACGGTGTGCCAGCTCGAGCCACCCGGGTGCTCGTCGTCGACGACGAGCCCAACATCTGCGCCCTGCTCTCCGCCACGCTCCGGCTGGTCGACTTCGACGTGCGGGTGGCGTCGGGCGGCTTCGAGGCGCTGACCGCAGCCGAGGACTTCGGGCCCGACCTGGTCGTGCTCGACGTGATGCTGCCGGACCTCGACGGGTTCCAAGTGGCGCAGCGGCTGCGCGCGGGCGGTGGGGCGGGTGTGCCCGTGCTGTTCCTGACCGCCAAGGACGCCGTCGAGGACCGGATCTCCGGGCTCACCGTCGGCGCCGACGACTACGTCACCAAGCCCTTCAGCCTGGAGGAGGTCGTGCTGCGGATCCGGGCGATCCTGCGGCGCAGCCACGCGGCCGACTCGGATCCCGGGGTGCTGCGGTACGCGGACGTCGAGCTCGACGAGGACGCGCACGAGGTGCGCCGGGGCGGGCGGCTGGTCGACCTGTCGCCGACCGAGTTCAAGCTGCTGCGCTACCTGCTCGTCAACGCCGGCCGGGTGGTCAGCAAGGCGCAGATCCTGGACCGGGTGTGGAGCTACGACTTCGGCGGCGACGGCAGGATCGTCGAGTCCTATGTGTACTACCTGCGCAAGAAGATCGACGCCCGCGGGCCCGCGCTGATCCACACCGTCCGCGGCGTCGGCTATGCCCTGCGCCTGCCACGGGAACAGGAATGATCCGGGCGCGGCGCTGGCGGCACTGGACGCTGCGCGCCCGGCTGGTGGTCGCGGTGGCCACCCTGACCGCGTTCGCGCTGCTGATCGCCAATGCGATCGGGCTCGCGCTGCTGCGCCGCAACCTCACCGACCGGATCGACGAGCAGCTCCACGCGATGGGCCAGGGCGCCAGCCAGCGCCGGACCTGGGAGACCCCGCCGCCACCGAACCCGTTCCCGCGCGGGCGGTTCGACGTGGACCGTGCCATGGCGCTGGTCCCGCCCAACGGTGAGGCGCCGTTGCTGGCCGTCGCCGCGGGAGTGCCTTCACCGGATCTGCCGACGTACGCGGCCCTGCTGGAGCGGGCCGGCGGCGAGCCGTTCACGGTGAACGCCGTGGACGGCACGATGACGTGGCGGCTGCTCGTGGTGGCCAACCGGGACGGCACCCTGATTGTCTCGGGCGCCTCGCTGCAGGCGGTGGACGCCACCGCGGACCTGCTGCTGGCCATCGACGTCGTGGTGATGCTGGTGGTCCTGGCCCTGCTGGCGGTCGTGGCGGCGTTGGTCGTCCGGATGGGCCTGCGGCCGCTGACCCGGATGGAGCGCACCTCGGCCGAGATCACCGGCGGCGACCTGTCGCGGCGGGTCCGGGACGCCGACCCGCACACCGAGCCCGGCCGGCTCGGCATCGCGCTCAACTCGATGCTCGACCGGATCGAGGCCGAGGTGTCCGCCCGGACCACGTCCGAGCGCCGGCTGCGCCAGTTCGTGGCGGACGCCTCGCACGAGCTGCGTACGCCGCTCACCTCGATCCGCGGCTTCGCCGAGCTCTACCGGCGCGGGGGAGCGGTGCCCGGGCCGCGGCTCGACGAGATGATGGGCCGGATCGAGGCCGAGGCGGCCCGAATGGGCCTCCTGGTCGAGGACCTGCTCCAGCTTGCCCGGCTCGACCTGCAACGCCGCCCCGAGCGGCAGCCCGTCGACCTGCTCGCCATCGCCGCCGACACCATCCGCGACGCGCACGCCCGGCAGCCGGACCGCCCGGTCACACTGGCGGCCGTGGGTGGCGCGGGCGACGACGCCCCGTTCGAGGCGGTGACGGTGCTCGGCGACGAGCACGGGCTGCGGCAGGTCGCCACCAACCTGGTCGCCAACGCGTTGCAGCACAGCGTGGCCCCGGCGGCGGTGGTGGTCCGGGTCGGTCGTCGGCTGCCGGGTGCGGGCGGCGTCCCGCCCGCCGCCGCGGTCGGGGAGGTGCCCGCCGACCGCCCGCTGGCCGTGCTGGAGGTGTCCGACGGCGGGCCGGGCGTGCCCGTGGAGCACGCCGAGCGGGTCTTCGAACGCCTCTACCGCGCGGACCCGAGCCGCAACCGGCGCAGCGGCGGCTCCGGACTCGGGCTGTCCATCGTGTCCGCGATCGTCACCAGCCACGGCGGCCGGGTGGAGCTGCACCCCACCCCAGGCGGCGGAGCCACGTTCCGGGTGCTGCTCCCCGAGGACGGCCGGAACCCGCCCTAGTCGGCCGCGGCGGTCACCGGCGAGCGGCAGGGGTTCGCCCGGTGACCGTCGCGGTCCTTCCTCGCGAAGATCACCCGTCCGGGTGACTGGCGTCGTGGATGCCGGCGGGAGCCGGCGCGGCGATGAGTAGGTTGACGGGTGAGCGTCGAGGAGCGGGTCAGCGACGCCGTCAACGTGCTCGTCACGATCGTCGAGGCGGGCGGCGCGATCATCATCGGCGTAGGGGCGGCCTATGCCTTCGGCCGGCTGCTGTGGCTCACGCTGCGCGACCGCGACACGACCTCCTTCGTGCAGGTCCGCCTGGACCTGGGCCGCATTCTCACGCTCGGCCTCGAGTTCCAGCTGGCCGGCGACATCCTGCGCACCGCGATCTCACCATCGTTCAGCGACATCGGCCAACTCGCGGCGATCGCGGCCATCCGCACGGCACTCAACTGGACACTGCGCCGCGAGATCGACGAGGAGCGCCGCCAACTGGCGGCCGGCCGCGGCGACGACCGGGTGTCGCGGACGTGAGCCTGGGCGAGGTCACAGAGGCCGCCAGCGCGGTCGCCGTGGCGATGGGCATCGTCGTCGCCGCGGCGAGCCTGGCGGCGACCCGGAAGCCGATGGCCGCGCTCGCGGTGCTGCTGGACTTCCTTACCGTCGCCGGGCTGCTGCATCTGGCCGCGGACCCGACCTACCTGCGGGCGCTGTCGGCGGGGATCGTGCTGGCGGTGCGGCACCTGATCACCTGGTCGCTGCAGACGGGTGCGGGCGGCCTGTTCGCGCCGATGCCCCGCCGGCCCGGCCGCGCGGGGAAGGCCGACTGACGTTCGACCGCGTAGATTGTAGCGATTTTTTTGAAGGAAATATACGTAGCCACCCCTTAGGCTGGACATCCTTTACATAGATAGGCATCACCGTATACGGTGCCGCCATGGTTCGCCGTCTGCTGCTCTCCGCCGCGCTGGTGGTCGGCCTCGTCGCCGTGCCGGCCGCCCCGTCCGCCGCCACCACCGTCGAGCGCTCCTTCGCCGCCGCGGCCGCGCGTTACGGCGTACCCCCGGAGCTTTTGATCGCACTGGGTTTCGTTCAGTCCAGGCTTGACCATCGGGCCGCGGGGCGCGCGGGCGCGCACGGCATCATGCAGCTCGCCGACAACGCCGTGGTGCACACGCTGTCCGAGGCGGCGGCGCTGACCGGCCGGTCCCGGGCCGAGCTGCGCACCAGCGAGGCCGCCAACGTGGCCGGCGCCGCCGCGGTGCTGCGCTCCTACGCCGACGCGGCGGGGCTCGACGCCATCGGCCGCGCCGACCTCGACCGCTGGTATCTCCCGGTCGCGAGGTTCGCCGGGGCCGTCGACGACCAGGTGGCGCGGCTGTTCGCCGACACGGTGTACGACCGGCTGGCGGTGGGCGTCGCGCCCCGACCGGTCACGCCCGATCGCGGCAAGCTCGCCGACGTGCCCGCCTGGGGCACCGGCGACGCCCGCGTCCTGAGTGCCGACTACGCGCCGGCGGTCTGGGCGCCCGCGGACCCGGGCAACTACACCGTGTCCAGCCGGGAGAGCAGCTACCCGATCGACTACGTGGTCATCCACGTGACGCAGGGCTCGTACGCGGGGAGCATCGCCTGGTTCCAGAACCCGGCGTCCAACGTCAGCGCGCACTACACGTTCCGCTCGTCGGACGGCGCCGTGACGCAGTCGGTGCGGGAGAAGGACATCGGCTACCACGCGGGCAACTGGGACTACAACACGCGTTCGATCGGCATCGAGCACGAGGGGTTCGTCGACAACCCGGCCTGGTTCACCGACGCGATGTACCGGGCGTCGGCCGCGTTGACCCGCAACCTGACCGCGAAGTACGGCATCCCGCGCGACCGTTCCCACATCATCGGCCACCGCGAGGTGCCGGGCGCGACGCACACGGATCCGGGCCCGCACTGGAACTGGACGTACTATCTGCAGCTCGTCAACGGCGTCACGGGCACTGGCAGCGGCACCGTCGACACCGCGTCCACGAACCTTAATGTCCGAAGTGGACCGGGAACGGGCTACGCCGTGGTGGGCTCGGTGGCCGACGGCGCGGGGGTGACCGTCTGGTGCCAGGCGACCGGCACGACCGTCACGGGCACGTTCGGCACGAGCAACGTGTGGAACCGGATCGGCACGGGCCGCTGGGTCTCCGACACGTTCGTGCTGACCGGCCACAACGGATTCATCCCCGGCGTGCCGCGCTGCTGAGCTGGGCCAAACCGCCTACCCGGCCGGGCGGTGCGGGTCAGGATGGTAGGCATGACGACGACGGAGTTCCTGGCGTCCACGACGTTCGAGGTGCCCGGCTATCGGGTCGAACGGACGTACGGCATCGCCTGGGGGATCATCGTGCGCAGCGTCGGCGTGGTTCGCGGGGTGACCGGCGGGCTCAAGGCGTTGCGGCAGGGCGAGGTCCCGGAGTACACGCAGGTGGTCGACGCCGCGCGGCACACCGCGTTCGAACGGCTGGTCGGGCACGCGCACGAGCTCGGCGGCAACGCGGTGATCGGGGTGCGCTTCGACTCGTCCGACATCGGCAATGGACTGTCCGAGATCGTGGCGTACGGTACCGCCGCTCAGGTTACGCCGGTGTAACGACGCGACTGCCGTGCGCGCTGGTCCAGCGACCCCGTCGGTGCGTGTGTCGTCGCAGTTACAGCAGGTCAGGGGCCGTGGGATTGTTCACGCTCGAAGGTGTCGGACCGTCATGATCAGCTAGCCTGGCCGCTCGGAATCCCAGTATCTAGGAGCGGCTGGTATGCGGCGCGGTATCGCGACGGTGTTCGTTGTCGGGCTCGTTGGACTCGGGGCCGCCGCGTGCGGTTCGGACGGTGACGCGGCCTCGGCCGGGTCCGGGTCCGGGTCCGGCGAGGTGAAGGCCGAGGACAAGGCGGTCGTGACCGCTTCGGCCTGCGACGAGGCGATCGCCGACAGCGAGGCCAGACTCCAGGACCTCGCCGCCGCCCTCGACAAGCTGGGTGACGGCGGCAGCGAGGGCGAGGCCGCTGCTCCCGCCGAGAAGACCGTCGACGACACCATGCAGTGGTGGGGCTACCAGCTCGACCTGCTGTCGAAACAGGACATCAACGCCGACGTCAAGACGGCGATCACGGATGCGGCCAAGACAATCTCGTCGCTGAGCAAGCGCCCGCTCGCGGAGAGCATGCCCACTTTGGAGGGCATCCCGACATCCCTCAAGAACGTCTGCGTGTAGGCCCCGAGAGGGCCAGCCGTCCCAGGTGGGCCCAGTCGAGGGCGGCGCGGGCCTCGCGTACGCCCGGCCGGTCCCGCGGCACCCTGACCCGCAGCGCGCCGGGCCGGATCCGGGCGACCAGCGGCGTGTCGAGCAGCAGTGACTCGCCGTCGACGCCCACCGGCACCGGCGCGCCGCCGGCCTCGACGACCGCCTCGTGCGCGACGCGCAGGGTGACCGGCGCGGCGTTGCGACCGCGCAGCAACCGGACGGCGTCGGCCGTGGACTCGACCGTGACGGCGATGACGCCCAGCCGGCCGCGATCGAGCCGCGGTCGGTGGCCGAGACCCGCGACATCGTCCACCGTGTACGGGTTGTTGCTGACCAGGACCGCCTGCGGTCCCGCGCACACGGTGCCGCCGACCCGCAAGCTGAGCCGCGGCCCGACCTCCTGGGTGAGCAGGTCGGGGAGCAGGGCGAGCGCGGTGCCGGCCTTGTCGGCGCGGTAGGCGTCGCTCTGGACGATGGCCGCGTACACGCCGAACGAGGCGTTGTTGACGAACGTCCGGCCGCCGAGGTCGCCCAGGTCCACCCTGATCTCGACGCCGTCGGTCAAGGCGTCGAGGCAGGCGGCCGGATCGTCCCGGTCGAGGCCGAGATCGAGCGCGAAGTGGTTGCGGGTGCCGGCCGAGATGACCAGGAACGGCAGGTCGTGCTCGGCGGCCACCCCGGCGACGATGGCCTGGGTGCCGTCACCGCCCGCGACACCGAGCAGGTCAGCACCGCGCCGCACGGCGTCCTGGGCGAGCGCCGCGACGTCGGTGGTGCCGTTGGTGTCGAGCAGGACCACCTCGGCGCCCAGCGCGCGGGCCTTCTCCGCGAGGTCGAACCGCCCGACCTTGCCGCCACCGGAGCGCGGATTCATGATCAGGAAGGGCTGGCGGGGCGGGGGAGTGGCGGTCTCGTGCGGCGCCCGCGCGGCCTGGGTGAGCGCGCGGCGCCCAGAAACGCCGCCGAGGACGAGCAGCCCGGCGGACACCGCGGCGACCCAGACGAGGTGGTGCAGAGCGAAGACGAACAACACGGCGAGCGGCGCGGCCACCAGCAGCGCGGCGGCGAGCCAGCGCAGCACCCCCGAGTGGGCCAGGAACCACCAGACGGCGGCGACGGTGACGACGAGGCAACCGGCCGCGATGAGCACCATCGCGACGCTGCCCTTGGCCCCGGCTACCACCACCGGAACCGCGAACGCGGCCAACACGGCCAGGAACGCCGCTCGGGCCAACCACCGATGCAGCAGCGACGACCCCGCGTGTGGCGGGGCCGTCGACTGCATCACCATATCGACCGATTTTACGCCAATTTCGGATTCCAAGTATCCACAACCGCGCCTACGTCAGGGCCAGCACTCCCGTTAGCGCCGAGGTTTCGCGGAGGATTGCTGCGCGCGTGGCTGGGTCCGGCACCCGGAGGGTGGCTTGCAGGGAGACCAGGGCCAAGTGGACGATCGCCGTCAGGTCGTGGCCCGCGGTGCCTTCCCGCTCCGCTCGCGCCAGGCTCGCGCGGAGGTCGGTGGCGACCCGGGCGGGGATGCGGCCGGCGGCCGCGTGGTCGTCGATCAGGTAGCGCAGGTCCGAGTACCAGGCCGGGTCCCGGCTCACCGAGCGCGGCACGTAGCCCGCGCGCACGGCCGAAGCGGTCGCGGTCACCGACGGCGAGGCGTAGGACAGCACCGTCGGGTACAGCGCCGCGAGCTGGGTGTCCGTCAGCGGCAGCGAGCTGCCGTCCAGGAAGCAGAAGCCCGGCCCCGAGTTGCTGCCGCTGTTGACCCGCACCGGCACCTCCTGCTGCGCGAGCCGGATGCCGCCGAGTGACAGGCCGAGCTCGTCGCGGGCGACCGCGGTGCCGTTCATGGAGATGCGAGGCGCCGTCGGTGGCTCTACCCCGCGCAGAGCCCACGCGACCGTGTGGTCGTACACCGCGTTCTGGACCATGTGTTGCGGCACCCGGGACAGCGACGGCAGCGCGCAGGTCTGGGGTTCGCCCGGGAAACCACCCGGGTACGTGCCGATGTCGCGCTTGCGTAGCGGGCCGTAGTCGGTGATCAGTTTCCAGTCGCCGTGTGAGGCGCCGGCCACCTCCCAGGCGCGAAGCACCGGCGAGTCGGCCTGGGCACGGGCCGCCGCCGAGAGGATGCCGCTGGCCACGTCGCCCTCGGAGTTGATGCGGAAGACCTTGGTGGTCAGGTCGGTGCGCAGCACGCCGCCGCCACCGTGCAGGACCACCGCGTCGACGACGCCGGCCAGCGGCTGCACGCCGTTGTAGTAGGTGGCGAGCCGGCCCGCCGACTGCGAGTGGCCGGTGGCGATCACCAGCTTCGGCCGAGGAAGCCCGCCCAAGACCGATGAGCGCACCGCCTGGACCGCCTGGCTGAAGATGTCGTACGACAGCGAGTCGTCGTTGATCGTGCCGCCGGCGGTGACGTCGAGCGTGCCGTACCGGCTGGGGCTCCACGCCTTGAGCCCCGTCGCCGAGTGCACGCCCGCCCGCTGCGCGGAGATGCCCACCCACGCGTAGCCCGACCGCAGGAAGTGCTCGTGCGACTGGAACCAGTCGACCTCCTGGTCCCACTGGTTGCTGACGTTGTACCACTCGGCCACGACGACGCCGTTGAACGCGCCAGGGGAGACCGGGCGACGGACCACGATCCGGGTGGCGTACGGGTGCCCGGTGCTGACGGCGGTCGCGGTGGCGGTGCCGCTCGTGGCGTAGCGGGCGGCCGTGCCGCTGACGAAGAACTCCTGCTCGACGTAGCCCGCGGCGGGGAGGTCGACGTCGGTGGCCAGGAACGGATAGCCGTGGCCGGGGTCGCCGACCGCGGTGGTGGCCGCGATCGGGCCGCTGACCGCCGGGACGGGCACGGAGCCGGCAGCCCAAGCCGGCGCGGCGACGGGGGCGATAGGGGCGACAATTCCGACTAGTAACGCGAGGACTGCGAGGAGACGGGTTCGCATGACCAAAAGATAGGCGTACCTATTCGGAACTTTCAATCGTACGAATAGAAGTCTGATTGGTTTCGACAAATGTTTTGGATTGTATTCAGCGGCCCACCCGATGCCACGGCGCGAACCCGTTGGCGACCTCGCGCAGCGCCGGCCGCAGCTCCGGATGGTGCCGCAACAGCACCGAGACCATCGTGTTGTCGGCGACCCAGTCCAACCCCGCCTGGGTGTAGACGGCCGGCGTGTAGTCGCGCGTGAAGAACCGGTCGCTGTTGAGCCGGCGCGACGCGATCAGCACGAAGACCCGGAACGCCGTGTCGCTGAAGGCGAACCCGCGCGGCGGCCGTTCGGCGAACATGCCGACCATCAGGTCGAGGCTCTCGATGTCGTCGCCGTAGACGGTGCGCAGCCGGGCCGCCACCAGCGGATCGCCCGTCAAAGAAGAGAAGCTCGTCGCCGGACGCAGGTGCATGAGCCGCCGGAACTCGTTGTAGCGCGGCACACCCAACTCCCGGATCCGCAGCAGGTCCGTCGCCGCCAGGTCGACCAGGCGGCCGTCGGGCCGCTCGAACTCCTGGAGGAGGCGCGGGAAGTTGTCGAGCACCAGCGCGCCCGGGTGGGCGATGCCGAACGAGTAGAACAGGTCGGCCATCCGGCTGCCCGCGGCGACCTTGAGGGCCGCCGGCCCGGACAGCTCGCGCAGGTTCCAGCGCCGGATCAGCGCGTCGTCGAACGCCGCACGGACCTCGTAGTCGTCGGGGATCAGCGGGTGCATCCGGTAGACGGCGACGAACTCCTCGGTGAGCGTGAACGGCACGCCGAAATGGTTGGTCGCCGAGCCGATGATCCCGCTGATCGCCTCGTTCGCGCTGATCCGACCGAACCCGCGCCGGACCCGCTCCCCGGCCAGCCCCCACCAGTTGGCCCGCATCGCGGTCACCGTGGTCGGATGGCTGATCATCGCGGGCGTCCACTCGACCGTGTGGATCTTCGCCAGCAGCGCCGCCAGCACCAGCCGGGCGCGTTGGAAGAGCTCCTCGTCGCCCCACGACGGGTGGTCGGACCGCAGCCGGTCGCAGATCGCGTTGTGCTCCCGGGCGAACAGGTCGTGCAGCATCACCAGGCCGAGCCAGAAGCCGGGCTCCTGGGAAGGGTCGCGTCCGCCGTCGGCGAGCACGGGCCGCACGGCGCCGACGCGCAGCTTGCCCTCGGACCCCGTGCGGGCGGCCCGCTGCTCGGCGACGCTGTTGCCGTAGAGCACCGAGCCGTCCCACCAGTGCGTGTGCAGGTTGTCGGTGCCGGCGACGCGGGGGATGGTCAGCGACCCGCCCGGCCAGGGGTCGTCGGGTGCGAGCGGGATCGACCACGCGTCGGCGGCCGGGCCGTGGCCGTGGGTGAACCAGTCGCGGACCATGAACTGGATCCAGGACGCGGCCAGCACGTTGAGACTCGGCGCCGGCTTGAACGACCGGCGGGTGAGCAGTGCGCGGCTCACCGTGCGCGGGTTGGGTGTCAGGACCTCGCGGGCATCGCCGGTCAGCACCGACCGCAGCGGGATGTTGCGGCCGAACCGGGCGCCGGCCATGCCCATCGCCGGTTGGTCGAGGTCGTTCCACGAGCCGTCGGCGGTGCGCTGGGTGGTCCAGGCGGCGACGAACGGCGCGGCCGTCGGGGTGCCGCCGGCGTCGTGCAGGTTGGAGCGGCGCAACGTGTCGCGCAGGCCGACCAGCACGGCCAGGCCGAGCGGTCGCGGCAGCCGTTGCCAGCCGACGAGGCGGTCGACCCAGCCGGTGAACCGGCCGTAGGCCCGCGAGAACCAGCCCATCCGCCAGAGGCTAGTCGCATCGACCCTCGTCACGCTGTCCCGCGATCCGTACAGGCTGCCGATTCGGACATGTCCGTCCATGTTGGGTAGAGCGCATTGTCACGCTCGGTGTCCGTCGAGTCGCAATTGCTGTTAACGCTCACACCTGCGCTGTTGTCTGCCCTGGGAGCGCGTCACCAGCGTTTGCCTTGTTACGAGACCGTGACCGCAAGATGTCGGTGCGAGGTCTTGACGACATTGTTGTTAGCGCTAACACTGTGGCTCGTTGTAACCCGGAACGTTGATGGCATACGAACCCCGAAGGGGGGACAGCTTGAAGAAGCGACTTCTGGCCGCTCTGGGCGCCGCGGCAGTGGCGTTGAGCATGGCGGCTTGCAGCGGTGAGGGCGCCGGCAGTGGCACCGACACCGCGAACCAGGCCCCGACCGAGCTGACGATCGGCGTTTCGATGCCGACGCAGACGTCCGAGCGCTGGATCGCCGACGGCAACTCCGTCAAGGAGAAGCTGACGGCCAAGGGCTACAAGGTGGACCTGCAGTACGCGGGTGACGACATCCCGACCCAGTCGCAGCAGGTCGACCAGATGATCACCCAGGGCGCCGACGTCCTGATCATCGCGGCCATCGACGGCACGGCGCTCAGCAGCCAGCTCCAGGCCGCCGCCGACAAGAAGATCCCGGTCATCTCGTACGACCGGCTGATCCGCGACAGCAAGAACGTCGACTTCTACGTCAGCTTCGACAACTACAAGGTCGGCGTCGCGCAGGCGACGGCGCTCCTCGTGGGTCTCGGCGTGCTCAACAAGGACGGCTCGGAGGGCACGGCCAAGGGCCCGCTCAACGTCGAGCTGTTCGCCGGCTCGCTCGACGACAACAACGCGCACTTCTTCTTCGACGGCGCGATGGACACGCTCAAGCCGTTCATCGACAAGGGCACCCTCGTCGTCAAGTCGAAGCAGACCTCCATCGAGCAGGCGGCGACCCTGCGGTGGCAGCAGGAGACCGCGCAGAAGCGGATGGAAGACCTGCTGACCTCGAGCTACAACGACGGCGCCAAGGTCGCCGGTGTGCTCTCCCCGTACGACGGCCTCTCCCGCGGCATCATCACCGCGCTGCAGAACGCCGGCTACAAGGGCAAGATGCCGGTCGTGACGGGCCAGGACGCCGAGATCGCGTCCGTCAAGCTCATCAACGACGGCGTGCAGAGCTCGACCATCTTCAAGGACACCCGACTGCTGGCCGAGCAGGCCGTCATCGCCGCCGAGGCGTTCCTGAAGAAGGCGACGCCGGAGGCCAACGACACCAAGACGTACGACAACGGCGTCAAGGTCGTTCCTTCGTACCTGTTGCCGGTCGAGACGGTCTACAAGGATGACATCCAGAAGAGCCTGATCGACTCGGGCTACTGGACGGCTGACGAGGTCGCGGCCGGCCAGGCCAAGTGACCAACCGGCAGGCCCGGTGACCCCGCGTGGGTCACCGGGCCTGCCGCCCCGCACGCACGCAGAAGGAGGACGGATGACCGACGTGCTGCTGGAGATGCGCGACATCACCAAGACTTTCCCCGGTGTGAAGGCGCTCGAGGACGTGTCGATCGCCGTCCGACGCGGGGCGATCCACGCGATCTGCGGTGAGAACGGCGCGGGCAAGTCCACGCTGATGAAGGTGCTCTCCGGGGTCTACCCGACCGGCTCGTACACGGGCGAGATCGTGTTCGACGGAAAGCCGGTGCATTTCAACGGCATCCGCGACAGCGAGTCCCAGGGCATCGTCATCATCCACCAGGAGCTCGCGCTGGTGCCCTACCTCTCGATCGCCGAGAACATCTTCCTCGGCAACGAGCGGCGCGGCACGGGTGGCCTGATCGACTGGAACCGGGCCAACGCCGAGGCGGCGTCGCTGCTCAAGTCCGTCGGCCTCGACGAGAACCCCACCTCGCCGGTGATCCAGCTCGGCGTCGGCAAGCAGCAGCTCGTCGAGATCGCCAAGGCACTGTCCAAAGAGGTCAAGCTGCTGATCCTGGACGAGCCCACGGCCGCGCTCAACGACATCGACTCGGCGCACCTGCTCGACCTGCTCCGCCGCCTGCGCGACCGGGGCATCACCTGCATCATGATCTCCCACAAGCTCAACGAGATCACCGCGATCGCCGACTCGACCACGGTGATCCGCGACGGCCGCACCGTCGAGACGCTCGAGATGAAATCGTCCGACAGCGCCCTCGATGCTCCGTCGCAGAACGCGACACAGGCGCGGATCATCCGCGGCATGGTCGGCCGCGACATCGACAGCTTCTACCCCGACCGCGAGTCGCACGCGGGCGACGAGGTCTTCCGCATCGAGGACTGGACCGCCTGGCACCCGACCCAGGACCGCAAGGTCGTCGATGGGGCCAACCTGAACGTGCGCGCCGGCGAGGTCGTCGGCATCGCCGGGCTGATGGGCGCCGGGCGCACCGAGCTCGCGATGAGCGTGTTCGGCCGCTCCTACGGGCGCGACGTCAGTGGCCGGATCTTCATGCACGGCAAGGAGGTCCGGGCGCGCTCGGTGGCGGAGGCGATCCGCAACGGCATCGCGTACGCCACCGAGGACCGCAAGCGCTACGGGCTCAACCTGATCGCCGACGTGTGCCGCAACATCTCCGCCGCCGCCCTGGGCAAGCTGGCCCGCGGTGGCTGGGTCAACGGCAACGAGGAAATCAAGATCGCCGAGCAGAGCCGGCGTGACATGAACATCAAGACGTCCAACGTGATGGCGACCGTCGGCACGCTCTCGGGCGGCAACCAGCAGAAGGTCGTGCTGTCCAAGTGGTTGTTCACCGACCCGGACGTGCTGATCCTGGACGAGCCGACGCGCGGCATCGACGTCGGTGCCAAGTACGAGATCTACACGATCATCAACAAGCTGGTGGCGCAGGGCAAGGCGGTCATCGTCATCTCGTCCGAGCTCCCTGAGCTGCTCGGGATCTGCGACCGCATCTACACGCTCTCGGCCGGCCGCATCACCGGGGAGCTCCCGGTGCGCGAGGCCACCCAGGAAAACCTCATGGCGCTCATGACCAAGGAGAAGGAGCTCGCCGGATGACCGACACCAAGCCCCCCGAGACGCGGGAGTCCGGCACCGCTCCGGCGGTCGCGCTGCACACCGGCACCAGCGACCCGCGTACGCTGATCATGCGTAACCTGCGGCAGAGCGGCATCTACGTCGCGTTCGTGGTGATCGTCGGGCTGTTCGCGATCCTGACCGACGGCGTCTCGCTGAGCCCGGGCAACATCACGAACATCCTGCTGCAGTACTCGTACATCCTGGTCCTCGCGATCGGCATGGTCATCCTGATCATCGGTGGCCACATCGACCTGTCGGTCGGCTCGGTGGTGGCGCTGACCGGCGCGGTGTCCGCCGTGCTCGTCATCCAGCAGGGCATGCCCTGGTGGGTCGGTGTGGTCGCGGCGATCACCGTCGGCCTGGCGGTGGGTGTCTGGCACGGCTTCTGGGTCGCGTACGTCGGCATGCCCGCGTTCATCGTGACGCTGGCCGGCATGCTGCTCTTCCGCGGACTCACGCTCCAGGTGCTCGACAACATCTCGCTGTCGCCGTTCCCGGCGGAATACCAGAAGATCGCCAACGGCTTCCTCAACGGCCTGCTCGGTGGCAACGGCTACGACGCCTTCACGCTGATCATCGGCGCGGTCGCGGTGGCCGGCATCGCGGTCAGCGGCTGGCGCACCCGGGCGGCCCGCGTCCGCTACGAGCAGTCGGTCGAGTCGTTCCCGCTCTTCGTGCTGCGGATCCTGCTGGTCGGCGCGGTGATCATGTACTTCGCCTGGCAGCTCGCCCACGCCCGCGGCCTGCCGATCGTGCTGATCATCCTGGCCGTCCTGGTCATCGCCTACGGCATGGTCACCCGCCGCACGGTCTTCGGGCGCCAGGTGTACGCGATCGGCGGCAACCTGTCGGCCGCGCAGCTCTCCGGCGTCAAGGTCAAGTCGGTCAACTTCTGGATGTTCGTCAACATGGGCTTCCTGGCCGGCGTGGCGGGTGTCATCTACTCGTCGCGGTCCAACGGCGCGCAGCCGGCGGCCGGCAACATGTTCGAGCTCGACGCCATCGCCGCCGCCTTCATCGGTGGTGCGGCCGTGGCCGGCGGCGTGGGCACCGTGGTCGGCGCCATGGTCGGTGGTCTGATCATGGCTGTGATGAGCAACGGCATGCAGCTGATGGGCATCGACCAGTCGGTCCAGTCCGTCGTCAAGGGCCTCGTGCTGCTGCTCGCCGTGGCGTTCGACATCTACAACAAGCGTCGCGTCGGCGCCAACCGCTGACGTCGCTGATCGCACCGATGGACGCACCGACCGCGGACTCCGCCCCGACCCGGCCACTGGCCATGTCGGACGTGGCCGCCCGCGCGGGCGTGTCGCACCAGACCGTGTCGCGGGTGATCAATCGCCACCCCAACGTGGCGGTGGCCACCCGGGCACGGGTCCTGGCGGCGATCGCGGAGCTCGGGTACCGCCCCAACGGGGCGGCCCGGGCCCTCGCCACCGGTTCGACCCGCACGATCGGCCTGGTCACGTCGAACATCAGCCAGTACGGGCCGGCACAGACGATGCTCGGGCTGGAGCACGCGGCCCGCGCGGCCGGCTACTTCCTGACCGTCTCGGTGCTCGACGACGCCGGCGCCCGCACGATGACCGAGGCGGTCGACCGGCTGGCGACCCAGTCGGTGGACGCGATCGTCGCGCTGAGCACCTACGACGAGGCCGTGCTGGCCCTGCGCCAGGTGCACGCCGCCGTCCCGCTGATCGCGGTGCAGGCCAGCGGCGAGGGCGACGGCCCGGCGGTCTGGGTCGACCAGGAGGCGGGCGCCGCGCTGGCCACCCGGCACCTGCTCGACCTCGGCCACCGCACCGTCCACCACGTCAGCGGGCCGGCCGGGTCGATCGAGGCGGCCGCCCGCGCGTCGAGCTGGCGGGCGGTCCTCGAGGCCGCCGGCGCGCCACTGCCGTCCGTGTTGCGCGGCGACTGGTGGCCGGCCTCCGGGCACGCCGCCGGCCGGGAGCTGGTCGCCCGCCGGCGCGGGGGCGAGTCGGTGACCGCCGTGTTCGTCGCCAACGACCAGATGGCCTTCGGGCTGCTCAACGCCTTCCACGAGGCCGGCCTGCGGGTGCCGGACGACGTCAGCGTCGTCGGCTTCGACAACGTGCCGGAGGCGCCCTACTACATCCCGCCGCTGACCACGGTCCGGCAGGACTTCGCCGAGTTGGGGCGGCGCGGGGTGCAGCTCGTGCTCGGGCTGCTCGGCGGCGAACAGGCTCGGCCGCGACCGGTCGTGCCGCAGTTGTTGGTGCGCGCGACCACCGCGCCACCGGCCCGGGGGAAAGGGTGACTCATGTACGTCGTCGGGGTGGACTTCGGCACGCTGTCCGGGAGGGCGGTCGTGGTCCGGGTCGCGGACGGGGCCGAGCTGGGCAGCGCCGTCTCGGTGTACGACCACGCCGTGGTCGAGAGCCGGCTGCCGGCCACCGGTGAGCAGCTGCCGCCGGACTGGGCCCTGCAGATGCCGGGGGACTGGCTGGCGGTGCTGCGCGACGCGGTCCCGGCCGCCGTGCGCGCCAGCGGCATCGACCCCGCCGAGGTGATCGGCATCGGCACCGACTTCACCGCCTGCACCGTGCTGCCGACGACCACGGACGGCACGCCGCTGTGCGAGCTCGACGCCTTCCGGGACCGGCCGCACGCGTACCCGAAGCTGTGGAAGCACCACTCCGCCCAGCCGCACGCCGACCGGATCAACGCGCTGGCCGCCGCGCGCGGCGAGACCTGGCTGGCCCGCTACGGCGGCAAGATCTCCAGCGAGTGGGAGTTCGCCAAGGCGCTCCAGGTGCTCGAGGAGGATCCGTCCGTGTACGCGGCCATGGACCGCTGGGTCGAGGCCGCCGACTGGATCGTGTGGCAGCTCTGCGGCAGCTATTTGCGCAACGCGTGCACGGCCGGTTACAAGGGGATCTACCAGGACGGCGCGTACCCGTCGGCTGACTATCTGGCGGCGTTGAACCCGGGGTTCGCGTCGTTCGTCACCGACAAGCTTGAGCACGAGATCGGCCAGCTCGGCGCGCTGGCGGGTGGGCTGACTGCCTCGGCCGCAGAATGGACGGGTCTACCTGAGGGCATCGCGGTCTGCGTGGGCAATGTGGACGCACACGTCACCGCGCCGGCCGCTAAGGCCACCGAGCCCGGCCAGATGTTGATGGTGATGGGCACCTCCACGTGCCACGTGATGAACAGCGACCGGCTCGGCGAGGTGCCGGGCATGTGCGGCGTCGTCGACGGCGGCATCGTGCCGGGGCTGTACGGATACGAGGCCGGGCAGAGCGGCGTCGGCGACATCTTCGCCTGGCACGTCGACAACTTCGTACCCGCGTCCTATGTGGAATCCGCGACCGCCGCGGGCATCAGCGTGCACGACCACCTCACCGCCCTGGCCGCCGCGCAGGAGGTCGGCGAGCACGGCGTGGTCGCGCTCGACTGGCACGGCGGCAACCGCTCGGTGCTGGTCGACCACGAGCTGTCCGGCGTGCTGGTCGGCACCACCCTGGCCACCCGCGCCGAGGACGTCTACCGCGCGCTGCTGGAGGCCACGGCGTTCGGCACCCGGACCATCGTCGAGGCCTTCGAGAGCAACGGCGTCGAGGTGGCAGAGCTCGTGGTGGCCGGCGGGCTGCTGCGCAACGCGTTCCTCATGCAGCTCTACTCGGACGTCTGCCGGCGCCCGCTGTCGGTGATCGACTCCGAGCAGGGTCCCGCGCTGGGCTCGGCGATCCACGCGGCCGTCGCGGCGGGCGCCTACCCGGACGTGCATGCCGCGGCCGAGGCGATGGGCAAGGTCCGGCGGGCCGTGTACGTGCCGGACGACCAGCGGGCGACCGCCTACGACGCGCTCTACGCGGAGTACCAGCTCCTGCACGACCACTTCGGCCGGGGCGGCAACGACGTCCTGCACCGGCTGCGCGACATCCGCCGCACCGCCAAGGAGTCAGCGTGACGACCGTCCCCGTTCAGCGTTCTGAGAACGGCTCGCACCAGGAGCAGCGGGGTGCCGTGGCCGCGTTGCACCAGGAACTGGTCCGCTACGGCCTGGTCACCTGGACCGCCGGCAACGTGTCCGAGCGGGTCCCGGGCGCGGACCTCTTCGTGATCAAGGGCAGCGGCGTCTCGTACGACGGCTTGTCCTGGGAAGGCATCACCGTCTGTGACCTGGACGGTGAGGTTGTCGACGGGGTGCGCGCCCCGTCCAGCGACACCGCCGCGCACGCCTACGTCTACCGGCACCTGCCGGAGGTCAACGGCGTCGTGCACATGCACAGCCCGTACGCGACCGCCTGGTCCGCCCGTGGCGAGGCGATCCCGTGCGTGCTGACCGCGATGGCCGACGAGTTCGGCGGCCCGATCCCGGTCGGCCCGTTCGCCCTGATCGGCGACGACTCGATCGGCCAGGGCATCGTCGCCACGCTGGCCGGCCAGCGCTCGCCGGCCGTGCTGATGCGCAACCACGGCGTCTTCACGATCGGCGACAGCGCCCGGTCGGCGGTCAAGGCGGCGGTGATGTGCGAGGACGTGGCCCGCACGGTGCACCTGTCGCGGCAGCTCGGTGCGCCCCTGCCGATCGCCCAGGCCGACATCGACTCCCTCTACGAGCGGTACCAGAACGTCTACGGGCAGCGTTGAAAGGAAACATCGTGATCGACGACCCCTTCGCCGGCAAGGAAGTGTGGTTCCTGACCGGCAGCCAGGGCCTGTACGGCGAGGACACCCTCGCGCAGGTCGCCTCGCAGTCGCAGCGGGTGGCGGCCGCGCTCGACGCTTCCGCCGACCTGCCGGTGCGCGTCGTCTGGCAGCCGGTGCTGACCAGCTCCGACGCGATCCGCCAGATCATCGGGCGGGCCAACGAGCACCCGGCCTGCGTCGGCGTGATCACCTGGATGCACACGTTCTCGCCGGCCAAGATGTGGATCGCCGGTCTCGACGCGCTGCGCCGCCCGCTGCTGCACCTGCACACCCAGGCCGACGCCGCCCTGCCGTGGGCGACGATCGACATGGACTTCATGAACCTCAACCAGGCCGCGCACGGCGACCGGGAGTTCGGCTTCGCCCTGACCCGGCTGCGGGTCCCGCGGACCACGGTCGCCGGGCACGTCAGCGACCCGGTGGTGGCGGCCCGGATCGGCTCGTGGGCGCGGGCCGCGACCGGCGTGGCCGAGGCCCGCTCGCTGCGGCTGGCCCGGTTCGGTGACAACATGCGCGACGTCGCGGTGACCGAGGGCGACAAGGTCGAGGCGGAGCTGCGGGTCGGCGTGTCCGTCAACGGCTACGGCGTCAACGACCTGGTGTCCGTTGTGGACTCCGTGTCGTCCGAAGCGGTTGACGACGTGGTATCGTCCTATTTGGAGCTGTATGACGTCGCTCCCGATCTCCGTCCGGGCGGTGAGCGGCACGAGAGCGTGCGCTACCAGGCGCGGGTCGAGGCCGGGCTGCGGTCGTTCCTGACCTCCGGCGGCTTCCGGGCCTTCACCACGAACTTCGAGGACCTGGGCGGCCTCCGTCAGCTTCCCGGGCTCGCGGTGCAGCGGCTGATGGCCGACGGCTACGGCTTCGGGGGAGAGGGCGACTGGAAGACCTCGGCCCTGCTGCGCATCCTGAAGGTCGTCGGCGCCGGCCGGCCGGGCGGCACGTCCTTCATGGAGGACTACACGTACCACCTCGGCCCTGGCACCCCGAAGATCCTCGGCGCGCACATGCTGGAAGTCTGCCCGACGATCGCCGGCGACCGCCCGCGCGTCGAGGTGCACCCGCTGGGCATCGGCGGCCGCGAGGACCCGGCCCGGCTGGTCTTCACGGCGGCGACCGGTCCGGGCGTGACCGTCGGCTGGGCCGACCTCGGCGACCGGTTCCGCTGGGTGGCCAACGACGTCGACCTGGTCGAGCCGAACGAGCCGCTGCCGAAGCTGCCGGTGGCCCACGCCGTGTGGGAGCCGCGCCCGGACTTCTCGACCGCGACCGAGGGCTGGCTCACCGCCGGCGGGCCGCACCACACGGTGCTGTCGACCGCGGTGACCGCCGAGGAGATCGGCACCCTGGCCGACCACCTGGGCATCGAGCTCGTACACATCGAGGCCGGCACGACCCGGCGCGGCCTGGCCAAGGAGCTGCGCTGGAGCGCCGCGTACCACCGGCTGGCGCAAGGCATCTGAGTTTTTTGGGGGCGCGGCCCGGTGCCGCGCCCCCTTTCGCTCAGATCGCCGTCGATCGGCTGAGGTGCTCCCACTCCGCCACCTCGGCCAGCAGGGCCGCGTGGTGCTCGCGCAGGCCGTCGACCGCGTCGTCGCCGAGCAGCAGCCGCAGCGGGGGCTTGGCACTGTCGAGCGCTGCCAGGATCGCCGCCACGCCCTTGACCGGGTCGTTCGGCTCGGCGCCTTCCAGCTCCCGGGTGAACCGTCGGGTCGCACCCGCCGTCGCGTCGTACGCCGGCAGCTCCCGGGTCACGTACTTGTTGTTGTTGAACTCGGTGCGGAACGCGCCGGGCTCCACGATCAGCACCCGCACCCCGAGCGGCGCGAGCTCCGTCGCCAGGGTCTCGGAGAAGCCCTCCAGGGCCCACTTGGCCGCGTGGTAGGCACCGAACGCCGGGTATGTCTTCCGTCCGCCGAGCGAGCTCATCTGCACGATCGTCCCGCTGCCCTGGGCCCGCATCAGCGGCACGACGGCCTTGGTGACCTCGGCCGCGCCGAAGAACACGACCTCCAACTGCTCGCGCAGCTCGGCCATCGTGATCTCCTCGACGGCGCCGAGCACCAGCGAGCCGGCGTTGTTGACCAGAACGTCGACCCGGCCGTACGCGTCGAGGGTTGCCTTGACCGCTCTTGCTATCGAGTCGGGGTCGGTGACGTCCATCGTGGTGGTTCTGATGTGTTCGTGCTCGGCCAGGTCGCTCAGCGCCGCTGGTCGACGCGCCGTGGCCATCACCCGATCGCCGGCGGCCGCCGCGGCGAGCGCGATCTCCCGGCCGAAACCCGACGAACACCCGGTGATCAACCAAACTCTGTTCTGCATGCGGTCGATGCTGCGGCGGCGTAGTCGGCCGCGGCCAACACCGGCTGCCTGGCGCAGCGGTAGGTTCGGGCTGTGACCCCAGATCTTCGGCAGTTCCGGTACTTCGTGGCCGTCGCCGAGGAGCTGTCGTTCACCCGCGCCGCGACCCGCCTGATGATCGCGCAACAGTCACTGTCGCAGCAGATCACCGCGCTGGAGCGGAACCTCGGGGTCAAACTGTTCGAACGTGACAGCCGGGGCACCAGACTGACCGATACCGGGGCGTTGTTCCTCCCCGAGGCGCGGGCGGCGCTGGCCCGCGCGGACGAGGCGGTGGCCGTCGTCGCACGGGCGCGGCGCGGGGAGGCCGGCGAACTGAGCCTGGCGTTCCTGGCGACCACCGCGAACCACCTGCTGCCGCCGATCGTCCGGGCCGCCCGGTCGCGGCTTCCATCGGTCTCGGTCCTGACGACCGAGACCGCCATCGGGTCGCTGGTGGACGGGGTGCTCGACGGATCTTTCGACCTGGCCTTCACCCGCCCGCCGCAGGTACCGGGCCTGGCGTCGCACACGATCGCCACCGAACAGGTCTGCGCGGTCCTGCCCGCCGGCCACCCACTCGCCGACCGCGCCGCGCTGTCCCTGGCGGACCTGGCGGGGGAGCGCTGGGTGATGACGCCACGCAGCTCGTGGGAGCCGTGGCACCGGGCGTTCGACGAGAGCTTCCGGGCGGCGGGCTTCAGCCCTCAGGTCGTCGCCCGCGACGCCAGCGTCCAGGGGTTCTGGGCCTGGTCGCGGCCGGGGTCGGGGTGACCCGCCTGGGCCGGTCGGCCCACCACCTACGCCGCACGGGAGTCGTCTTCGTGCCGCTGACCGGCGAGCTCATGCCGACCGACATGGTGTGGCGCCCGGACAACACCGCGCCGGCGCTGCGCCGGCTCCGCGAGGTGGTCACCGACCTGGCCACCAGCACGGACCTCACCGAGGCGGGCTGAGCCACGGGCTCTACCTGGCGGCGTGTCAGGCAACCGGTGTTGGCCGGCCCGGCCCGGTCCGCCGCAAGATCGGTCCCATGAGCAACCACGAATCGGACCGGGCGGCGCTGCGCGACCTGGTCGACGCATACGCCCGCCTCGCGGACCGCCGCGACGCGACCGGTCAGGCCGCGCTGTTCACCTCGGACGCCCGGGTCTCGGTCTTCATGGGCGGAGCGGACGGCGGAGACCCGGCGCCGGTCATCGAGGGCCGCACGAGGCTCGCCGATGAGTTCGGCGCGTTGCGAAACTACGAGCAGACGACCCACTTCAACGGCCAGAGCACGGTCACGATCGAGGGCGACGACGCGACAGGCGAGACCTACTGCCTGGCCCACCACCTGTGGACCGAGAACGGCCAGCGCGTCCTGATGGTCATGTCGATCCGTTACCACGACCGCTTCGTCCGCGACGAAGGTCGCTGGCTCTTCGCCGAACGCCAACTGATCGTGGACTGGGTCGACCGCCGCCCCACGACGGCCTGAACCGCCTGTCCTGTCCGTACGCGAAATCGGTTTGCCGCAGTCCGCTGGCGCGACCAAGATCACTGTTGTGCGGATGCTCAGTTTCGCGGATGGCGCGGCGTCGGTCGTGACGGTTTCCCGGCCGGAGCCGGCGGCCGGGCGGGTGTTGGTCCGGACCGAGGCCGTGGGCGCGGGCGTCGGGTTGCTCCGGGCGTTGGCCGCCGACACACCTGGCTCACCCGGCGGCGAGATCGTCGGCACGGTCGTCGTGGTCGGCTCCGGCGTCGACCGTTTCGCCGTGGGCGACAGGGTCGGCGGGGTCGTGTTCGCGGACGCGTACGCGGAGTTCGTCGTCGCCGATCCGCGGTTGATCAGCGCGATCCCGCCGGAGGTGGCGCCGGGCGTTGCCGTGGCGGTGGTCCGCGGCGGGCTGGTGGAGCTGGCCGCGTCGCGCACCGGCCGCTTCTCGGCCGGCGAGTCGGTGCTCGTCACGGCGGCCGCGAGCGGGGTCGGGCACCTGGCGGTGCAGTTGGCGCGGGCACTCGGCGCGGGCCGGGTGGTCGGAGCGATGAGCTCGCCCGACAAGTCGGACTTCGTGCGCTCGTGCGGCGCGGACGCGGTCGTCACCTACGACGAACCGGCGTGGGGCGACCCGGTCGACCTGGTGCTGGACGGGGCCGGAGGCCCGCTGGTCGCCCGCGGCATCGAGGCGCTGTCGCCGTTCGGGCGGTTGGTCGCGTTCAGCGCGGGCGGCGGATCGGTGGACGCGGGAGCGCTGCTGCCGGGGATGAAGACCGTCACGGCCCTGACGATCGGCACCCTCCACCGCACCCGGCCGTCCGTGGTCGAGGACCTGCGGGCGGAACTGTGGGCACTGCTCGCCGCGGGTCACCTCGACCCGCGGCACGTCGACCTACCGTTCGACGCGGCCGCGGACGCCGTGGCCCTGCTGGCAAACCGCGCCAACCCGGGCCGCGTCGCACTGTTGTCGTAACCAGCCCTTCGTGGTCGAGTTGCTGTCGCGGGAGTGCCTTTGAGGAAGGCTCCCGCCGTGACCGCGCCTTCGTGGTCGAGTTGCTGTCGCGGGAGTGCCTTTGAGGCAGGCTCCCGCCGTGACCGCGCCTTTGTGGTCGAGCTGCTATCGCGGAGGTGCCCTTGGCCACGCTCGGACAGCCGACAGGCCATCGCCTGCGTGCTGCTCAAGGTGGACCTGCCGGTGCCACCGGAGCCGACGAGCCCTTAGCCCCCGCCCACGGCGGCGGGCAGGGGTTCTCGCGCGGCCTACGTGGTCTGGGCCTACGTGGTCTGGCACGTACGTACGTGACAGAACATGTACTCAGCACGCGGCCCCGCCAGCCGCCGCGCTACGGCTGCTCGATGTCCGAGAACAGGCCCATGAACGTCACCTGCGTTCCCGCGAGCCCACCGAACAGGGCAGCGGCGGCGGGTGTCTTGACCGCGGTCGAAGCGTCCTCGTAGCTGTCGAAGTACAGGTCGAGCGTTCGATAGGCGGGTGTGGGTGTGCCGTCCTCCTTCGGCCACACCTTGGCCGATTCGAGCCGCCGGAGCTTCGGCAGCGATTCCGCGGCCTGGCGGACCTCCGCGTACGCGTTCTCGAACTCGTCCGGGTTCGCCGGGTTGTCGACGATCAACGTGATCTTGGTTGGCAAATCGCTTTCCTTCTCGATCGGGGTGGCTCAGTTGGTCTTAGCCGTGCGGCGCAGCCGGATGGCCGCGATGAGGAAGAGAATCGCGCCGGGGATGGCGTAGCCGATCGCGTTGGTCAGCGCCGGGTCCTCGGCGGAGGCGGCCGCCACGAACGCCCCACCGGCGAGCACCGAGAGGCCGCCGCTGATGATCATCGGCCACTGGCCGCCCATCCCGCGGCGCGTGACGCCGACGATGAGCTGCACCAGCCCGGCCACCACCGCCCAGGCACCCCACACGCGCAGCACGGCCGGGATGCCGGACGTGCTGGCGACGGCCAGGCCGACGGCCGCGAGGAGGCTGACCACGATGTTGACGGACAGCAGGGTGGTGGTGCGCGACGAGCGCAGGTCGACGACCGCGGCGGCCGCGTCGACCAACGGGTAGATCACGAGGAGGGTGGCAGTCAGCGCGCTGAGCTCGTCGGCGATCGCGAACGTCACGACGGCCCAGACGACTGCGAACCCGAAGCGGGCGAAGTAGAGGCGCCGGAGTGCGGTCGCCGTCGTCGAGACCCCGGGTGCGGTGACGGTGGTCATGGTCAGCCTTTCGATGGCGGGGCAGAACGAACGTTCTGTCTCGCTCACGATGACAATCGCGGCTCGGGTTTGTCAAGACAGAACGTTCTATCCGCTACGCTGGGCGCATGGCTCGCAGCGAACCCGGGACCCAGCCGTCCGAGGCACGCCTTCGGCTCCTGACCACGGCAACCCGCGTCTTCTACACGGAAGGCATCCATTCGGTGGGTGTCGACCGGATCGTCGCCGAGGCCAAGGTGACCCGGGCCACCTTCTACCGGCACTTCCCGGGCAAGGAAGACCTGGTTCTCGCCTACCTCCAGAGCGCCGACCAGGCCATTCGCGACCAGGTGGAAACGGCCATCACCGGCGCGGGCATCTCGGCGAGCGACGCCGTCCGCGCGGTCGCGGCGGCGATCGCCGAGGGCATCCAGTCGCCCGGGTTCCGCGGATGCGCCTTCCTGAACGCGGTGGCCGAGTATCCCGATCTCGCCCATCCCGTGCACCAGGCCGTCCTCGCCCACCGCTCGTGGTTCCTCGACACGATCAACACCCTGATGGCACGCATCGACGAGACCGGGGCCGAAGGCGCCGCGCAGCACTTCGTCATGCTGCGCGACGGCGCCATGGCGGCCGGGTGCCTGTTCGACCCGGCCGCGATCTGCGCGACCTTCCTACGCGGTGTCGACGGCCTGGTCGAGGCCCACGGGTCGCGTTCTTAGACCCGACGTTGTACGTGCAGCAGGTACTCGCGGCGGTCCAGCGGGTTGTGGTCGGTGCGCGGGCGTTCCGGCCACGGGCACGGTGCCGGGGCGTAGTGGTCGAACGCGCTCTCCAGCACGCCCTCGCCGCGGGTCAGTGACGGCAGCCGGGTCTCCAGGGCGTGCACCCGGGCGGCCGGGATGTCGCCCTCGACGACCGCGACCGGGCCCGCCGTGCTGGTGTCGGTGGGCAGCGCGCGGTGCTTGGCCAGCACCGGCAGCACCGCGCCGAGCAGGTCGGCCGGCACTTCCAGGCGGAAGTGGTGCACCGGCTCGTGCACGGCGGTGCGGGCCCGACGCAGCGCGGCCATCAACACCAGGGGCGTCAGGTTGCGGAAGTCGCCGGCCGTACTCGACATGCTCTTGTCGAACGTGCCGTGCGCGTGACTCTGCCGCGCGTAGTAGCCCGAGTGCGTCATCGTCACCACGCAGTCGAGCACCCGCCAGCCGTGCGGCCCGGCGCTCAGAACTTCGTGGACGGTCTCCTCGACGGCCACGAAGAACGCCGGCGGCATCGACCCGAGCTCGACGCCGAGCCGGAACGTGGTCCCCGAGTCGACCGGGCCGGGCTCGACCCGCAGGCCGACGGTGGCCAGGAACGGCGCTTCGTGCTTGAGCTCGTACGCCGCGCCCGTGCCGACCACCCGCTCCACGCAGATCGTGGTCGACTCGCGGAAGGTGACCGCCAGGCCGTACTCGTCGGCCAGGGTCGCCTGGATCACCTCCTTCTGGACCTCGCCGTAGAGCGACACGGACGTCTCGTCACGCACGTCGTCGCGGCGCAGATTGATCAGCGGGTCCTGCTCGGCCAGCTCGGTCAGGGCCGCGTGCAGCGCGCCGGCGTCGGCGGGACGGTCTGGCACCACGACGGTCTCCAGCGACGGCGGCGCGAAATGCTGTTGGGCGCCGGGCCGTGGCCGGCCGAGGGTGTCGCCGATCCGGACCTCCGAAAGGCCGCGCACGACCGCGATCCGCCCGGCTGACACCGTCGAGCGCGCGGTGAGGGCACCGTTCTCGAAGACGCCGATCCCGGTGACCTTCGTGCCGGCGCCGACCCGGTCGCGCACTGCCAGGATGCCGTCGAACATCCGCACGTACGCCAGCCGCTCGCCGGCCGCGCCACGGTCCACTTTGAACACCGTGCCGGACGGCGCGGCGCTCTCGTCACCGTGCGTGGCCGGGAGCAGGTCGTGGATCCCGGTCATCAGCTCGGGTACGCCGGTGCCGGTGATCGCCGAACCGGCGTACACGGGATGGATCCAGGATTTGGCGGTCTGGACGGCGAGCTCGGCGCGGAGCGTGCCCGCCGGGACGCCGCCGTCTTCGACGAAGGCGGCCAGGACGCTGTCGGAGCGTGTGGCGAGCAGGTCGGCCAGACCGGATTCACCGGGTACGAAGGTGGCCGCGCGCGTCCCAGCGTCCCGGACGGCGCCCATCGGCTGCGGGCACAGGCCGAGCCGTCGCGAGAGGTCGGCGAGCAGCGCTTCCGGCCGGGCACCGCCGCGGTCGACCTTGTTGAGGAAGACCAGCAGCGGGATGCCCAGGCGGCGCAACGCCCGGGTCAGCACCCGGGTCTGTGGTTGGACGCCCTCGACGGCGGAGACCACGAGGACGGCGCCGTCGAGCACGGCGAGGACCCGCTCCACCTCGGCGATGAAGTCCGGGTGGCCGGGCGTGTCGATCAGGTTGACGGTCACGTCGCCGATCGGGAACGACACGACGGCGGCCTTGATCGTGATGCCGCGTTGCCGTTCGAGGGCGAGCGTGTCGGTGCGGGTGCTGCCGTCGTCGACAGAGCCGAGCTCGTCGATCACACCGGCGGCGTGCAAAAGCCGCTCGGTCAGGCTGGTCTTACCGGCGTCGACATGGGCGAGAATTCCGAGATTGAGCGTGCGCAAGCGAGCTGTCCTTCGCGTGGGCGGCTGAGTGAACCGAACTGGCCGACGGAACGAACTCGCTAGCTGGACGCATCTCGGGAATCCTCTCTGTGTCGTGGTTTTTCAGCTCATCAGACACCGGTCAGGCCGGCAACCCGTTTTCCACGAGCAGGGTGCGCAGGGCCGACTTGGGGCGGGCGCCGACGGTGGCGCTGACCAGCTCGCCGCCACGGAAGATCAGAAGCGTGGGCAAGGACCTGACCTGGTACGCCCGACAGGTCGCCGGGTTCTCATCGGCGTCGAGGGTGGCCACGGTCATCCGCCCGTCGAGTTCGACGGCGAGCTCGGCGAGGCTACGCGAGATCGCGTGGCAGGGCGGGCACCAGTCGGCCCAGACGTCGACGACGATAGGCCGAGGCGACGCGAGGACGAGATCGGCGAAGGTCTCGTCGGTAACGGTGACTAGCAGGTCCTGCTGGAGCATGTGCTCTCCCGACTCTCGATGGCGACGGTCAGCTGGCCGTGGAGCCGCTCGCGCACCTGACGCATCCGCTCGATCCCGGCGTCCACCTCAGCGATCTTGCGCCGCAGCACGGCGACCGAGTCCGGACAGACGTCCCCGGACGAATGGCCGGCCCGCAGGCAGTCGACGAACGGACGTATGTCGTCGAGCCCGAACCCGATCCCGAGCAGAGTCCGGATCTCCCGCACCACCCGCAGGTCCGCGTCGTCGTAGACCCGGTACCCGTTGGCCGACCGCGCGGCCGACAACAGCCCGTGCGTCTCGTAGTAGCGCAAGGCCCGGGTGCTCGTGCCGGCCCGCTCGGCCAACTCCCCGATCAGCATGCACCCGACGCTAAACCTTTCCCCCGATGTCAAGGCAAGGCCGCCGCACTAGGCTGGGCATCCCTTCACGTCGGAGGCGTGTCGATGGTCACCGAAGCGACCCTGTTCCGGCTGGCGACGTCGGCGGCCACGATGACCTACCGGGCCTGGGCGCGGAAGCACCGGCTGACGCTGAAGAACGCGACACCAGACGCGCTGCTGGCGGGCCGGTTCACCGAGCCGTTCCAGCGCAGCCGGGCGACGCGCCGGCTCGGGGAGATCGCGGACGAGGTCGCGCGAAAGCTGGAGCCCATCCTCGCGGTGGAGTACCCGTCGCTGCTGGACAACGAGCGTGAGGCGGCGAGCCTGGCCGTCGCCGGCACGCTGGACCGCAGCGACCTGTCAGCCGCCGATTTCCTGGAGATGGATCTCGACCCGGCCGCCCTGGAGCAGCAGCTGAAAAACGACCCGACTTTCGTCCGTGAGGTCGCGCTGTTGAACGACGCGGGCCGGGTCTTCGTGGACCAGCTGGTCCGCGACCTAAGCAACTACGTCATCGACATGGTGATGAGCCTGCCGGACTTCCAGAGCGCCGCGGCCCGCGACCTGATGACCCGCGACAGCGAACTGCTGACGCTGGTGCGCCGCATCCTCGACGAGATGCCGACGGCCGCCAAGCTCAGCCCGGAGGGCTCGGATGACGAGTTTCTCGGGCGCTACCGGATGCACCTTGCCCGACACCTCGACTGGCTCCAGCTCTTCGGCCTGGATGCCAGTGGCACCCAGAGTCGCTACGCACTGAGCGTCGCTTACATCACGCTGACGGCTGAGAACGCGGACCGCGCCGACAAACGCATTCATGGTGCTTTCGCGGCTGACAAGCTTGATGCCTTGTGGGCTGGGGCACAGTGGTTAAGAGAATCCACTAACGTTCGGTTCTTGTCGCCGCCGACCGTCGTGACGGTTGCGGCGCCGAGCGCCTTTCGCATCCAAGATCGAGTCTTGCGCGCCCATTGGTCCCCGTTGAAGGGTTCGCGGACAGCCGCTAAGACGACGCATCTCTCGACGTTGGTGAGCTACGACGTCAAACATAGCTTGTTCGGCGAGTTTGGTAGTCGTCGGATCGACGAGTTACTCGCCTTCGCAGATAGCGCGCTCGTTGTCGGTGATGCGGGCTCCGGCAAGACGACGTTGCTCCAATGGCTCGCGGTGAACGCCGCCAAACAATCCTTCGTGGGTCCGTTGGAACTATGGAACGCGGTGGTTCCGGTCTTTATCCAGCTCCGGCACTACCGAGGCGCGAAACTCCCGACCCCTGGCCAGTTCCTGGAAACCGCCGCGCCGAACCTGGCCGACCGCATGCCCAAGGGCTGGATGAGCAGGCAGCTGGACAGCGGTCGCTGCCTACTGCTGGTCGACGGGCTCGACGAGTTGCCACCGGCTGAGCGTTCTGCGGTCAAGCCGTGGCTGCAGCGACTCGTTGACGAGTTCAACGTCAGGGTGATCCTGACCTCGCGTCCTGCCGCCGTGAAAGAAGGTTGGCTCGACGAGGTCGGGCTGGGTACCTACCGGCTGGAGCCGATGAGCCTCGCCGACGTCGTGCAGTTCATCAGACACTGGCACGAGTCTGCCGTGTCCGGCGTGGAGGACGGCAGCGAGAAGCGGGAAATCCTCGCGCTGGCCGTGCCTCTGGCCGCCCGCATCCTCAACCAGCCCGCCTTGCGTCAGTTGGCGACAACCCCGTTGCTCTGTGCTCTGCTCTGCGCGCTCAACCGTGGAATGCGCAGCTCGATTCCTCAAGACCGGATGCACCTGTACCGCGTCGCGCTGGAGATGTTGGTCGAACGCCGGGACGACGAGCGGAATGTCCCGAACGCCGAGATACGCCTATCGCTGCGCGAGAAGCTCGACATTCTCCAGAACATCGCCTGGTGGTTCCAGCTCGCCGAACGAAGTGAAGCCGATCGCTCCGACATCGAGCCGCAGGTGGCCAAGCGCCTGCGACTCACGGAGATCAGCCACTCCGCCGAGGAGGTCCTCGACTATCTCCTGCTGCGCAGTGGCGTCCTGAGGCAACCCTCGTCCGGCCGGGTCGACTTCGTGCACAAGACGTTCCAGGAATACCTGGCAGCCAAGGCCGCTGTCGACGAGAACCTGGTGTCGATGCTGATCGAACGTGCGCGCGAGGACTCTTGGCGCGAGGTCGTCATCATGGCCGCGGGCCACGCGTCGCTGAACCAGCGGGAAGAACTTGTCAACGGGCTCCTGGCCGCCGGTCGTGAACGACCGCGGCTCCGCCACCGGCTCCACCTGTTGGCGGTCGCCTGCCTGGAAACCTCACCACAGCTGAAGCCCGAGACACGCGAGCAGGTTGCTGTCGCTCTGGAAAACCTCGTTCCGCCGAAATCCATCCGCGACGCGCAGGCGCTAGCGGCGGCCGGCGTGGCGGCCGTGCCGCACCTGGCCGGGCTGGGCCGCCTACGCGCGAACGAGGCCGCCGCCACGGTCCGGGCGCTGGCCCAGATCGGCGGAGACCCGGCGCTCATCGCTCTGGCTGTGTACAGCACGGACCGCCGCCGATCGGTCGTACGCGAGCTGCTGCGGGCGTGGCGGAGCTTCCCGCCAGAGGCATACGTTCGGACCGTCCTTGCCGACTCCCCGCTGGAGGACGGGACACTGTCGTTGACGGACCTGGATCACCTTCCGTACCTCTCCGAGCTACGGATGCTCCGCGCGGTCAGGCTCAGCGTGCCGGCCGGCCGCGCGAACCTGGAGATCATCGGGCGGGTGCCGACGCTCACCGAGCTGAGCCTGGGCTTCGAGCCCGACCTGGAGTCGTTGGAGCCGCTCACCGGGCTGACCGAGCTCGCGAGTGTGCGGCTCGACACGTGCGGTGCGTTGCGCTCGCTCGCCGGGCTCGAGAGCGCGCCGCTCGCGTCGCTCGACGTCAGGAACTGTGGGTCGTTGACGGACATCACGGCCGTCTCACCGACGAGGCTTGCCCGGCTCGTGCTCGCCTTTACCCCCGTCAGCGATCTGAGCCATCTCACAGAGGCGCCCGCGCTGACCTACGTGGATGTTGCCTTCTCCGACGTGGACACGTTCGCCGTGCTCGCGGCGCTGCCCGCGCTGCGGCAGTTGCACGCACAGATGATCCCGGCCGCCGACCACGACGTGCTGGCTGAGAGTGGGTCGCTGCAGGATCTCACCGTCACGGTCCCCGACGATCGGGCCGACCTGGCGTTCCTGCCGGCGACGCTGCGTTCGCTCGTGGTCAACGGACGGAGCCACGCTCGGCTCAGGAGCCTGGGTGGGGTGGAAAGGTGCACCGAGCTCACGCACCTCACGCTGGCGGGCCTCCCCGAGCTCGAGGACATCATCGCCCTGGGCTCGCTCGAGAAACTCGAGTGGGTCTTCTTTCAGGGCTGCGAGGCCTTGGCCGATCTCGGCGTGCTGCTGCGGATGACAAGCCTGGTCGAGCTGGTCCTCTCGGACGTCCCACTCGCGGACGTGACCGCGTTGCGGCGGCCGGGCCTGAAGGTCACGGTCGACGGCGACGTCGTCCAGCTTTAAGGCCTCGTCAGCTCCGGTGGGACCGGCAGGTCGACCTTCTGCAGGACCGTGGCGATGGCCTCTTCGACCTGGGTCGCGTGGTCGGTCAGGTCCGCGATCGCGTAGCCCGCGAACAGGTCGCACGGTTTGTCGAAGGTCAGCGTCGAGTCATCGCCGGGCTGCTCTGAGATGGTCAGCCGCACCGGCAGATATTCGATGATCGCCGGGTCGTGTTTGTAGAGGCCCTCTTCGATCACCAGGTTGTCGGCCAGGTACGTGACCGCGCGCAGTTCGTGGCCTGCCAGCCGCATGACCGCGCTCGGGTCGAACGTCGAGATGTTGACCAGGCCGTCGCCCGCGCTGCGGTTCGACAGGTTTTCCAGGGCCGGCCAGCCTCCGCCGCCCTTGGCCTCCGCTACCGCCGTGCCCCAGGACCAGGACGGCACGGCACGTTCCCATTGCTTGCGGAACTGGTCGTACGACCGCCCCGTGTGGAACACGAAGCGCCGGACCGGCCGGCTCAGCACCGATACATCCTGCTCGCTCATCGTCCTCGCCTCTTCCCCGTCGCCGCGGCCCCAGGATGGTTGGGGCCGCGGCCGGAGGCGACACCCCGTTAGGCGTCGACCTCCCGCTTGTCGTCGGCCCACATCGTGTGGAAGGAGCCGTCGCGGTCGACGCGCTGGTACGTGTGCGCGCCGAAGTTGTCTCGTAGGCCCTGGATCAGTGCGGCGGGCAGCCGGGGGCGGCGCAGCGCGTCGACGTAGGCCAGCGAGGAGGAGAAGACCGGGGTCGGCACGCCGCCGCGGATCGCGGTGACCAGCACGCGGCGCCAGCTCTCGAAGCCGTTGGCAACAGCCTCGGCGAAGTACGGCGCCACGAGCAGGCTCTCCAGGTGCGGGTTCTCGGCGTACACCTCGCGGATCCGGTCGAGGAACTTGGCCCGGATGATGCAGCCGCCGCGCCAGATCGTCGCCATCGCGCCCGGGTCGATGCCCCAGTCGTTGTCCTTGCTGCCGGCGCGGATGTGGTCGAAGCCCTGCGCGTACGCGACGATCTTGGAGGCGTACAGCGCGTTGCGCACGTCCTCGACGAACTGCTTGCGGTCCTCGACGAGGCCCGCGATGTCGGTGTCGGCGGCGCGCCCCTCATAGGTCGAGAGAGCGGCAGCGCGCTGAGCCACGTGACCCGACAGCGACCGCGCGAACGTCGCCTCGGCGATGCCGGTGATCGGCACACCCAGGTCGAGCGCGCTCTGCACGGTCCAGCGGCCGGTGCCCTTCTGCTCGGCGCGGTCCTGGACCACGTCGATGAACGGCTGGCCGGTCTTGCCGTCGGTGTGCGCGAGCACCTCGGCGGTGATCTGGATCAGGAACGAGTCGAGGTCGCCGCTGTTCCACTCGCGGAAGATCTCGGCGATCTCCGCCGGCGAGGCACCCAGACCCGCGCGGAGCAGGTCGTACGCCTCGGCGATGAGCTGCATGTCGGCATACTCGATGCCGTTGTGCACCATCTTGACGAAGTGGCCGGCCGCGCCGGGGCCCACGTGGACGCAGCACGGCGTGCCGTCGACCTGGGCGGCGATCTTCTCGAAGATCGGGCCGAGCTTGCGGTACGACTCCGCGGAGCCGCCGGGCATGATGCTCGGGCCGAGCAGGGCGCCCTCCTCGCCACCGGAGACACCGGTGCCGACGAAGTGCAGGCCCTTGGCCGCCAGGTCACGCTCGCGGCGGGCCGTGTCGACGAAGTGGGCGTTGCCCGCGTCGATGACGATGTCGTCCTTCTCCAGCAGCGGCACGAGCTCGTCGATCACGGCGTCGGTCGCCTTGCCGGCCTTGACCATGACGATGACGGCGCGCGGGCGCTTCAGCGACGCGACGAAGTCGGCCATCGACTCGCTCGGGATGAAGTCGCCCTCGTCACCGTGGTCCGCGACCAGGCTGTTGGTGCGCGCGACGGTCCGGTTGTGCAACGCCACGCTGAACCCGTTGCGGGCCAGGTTGCGGGCGAGGTTGCGACCCATCACCGACAGGCCGGTCACGCCGATCTCGGCGCGAGCTTCCGTGCTCATCTACCCCTCCGTGCTCTTCTGTCACGCGGGCGGCCGGTTCGTCGACGCTGACCGGTGAGCCGCCGTCCGTGTTGACGCGGGTGCCCCTCTGGGGCAATAGCAAACCCTGTCTGCCCGATTTAATCCCGCCTCCGCGGTGGCCGCGCCGCGGCCAGCAGACGCGCGGTGGCGCGTGCTCCCGGATGCTCCTGGATCTCCTCCCGAGACAGCGGTAGCGGCAGCCGCCAGTTCGGATACTGGTCGGTCGTGCCCGGCAGGTTGGGCTGGCGGGTCTCGCCGAGGACATCGTAGAGCGAAGCGGTGATCAAGCGGGCTGGGCTGGCCGCCAGTGCGGCGTGCATCGCAGTGACGATCGAGTCATCGTCCTCTTCGGACAGTAACCCGGCGTCACGCAACATCGCGATGAGTGCCTGCCGGTCGGCCCGGGCCCGCGACCGTTCGGCGTCCTCACCGGTGGCCAGCAGCCCGAGCCGGGACCGGACCCGCACGTGCTCCTCGGTCAGGAAGCCCTTCGCGGTCGGCAGGTCATGGGTCGAGATCGTCGCGAGCGCGGTACGCGGCCAGGCGCGCGGTGGCACGAACGCCTCGCCGTCGCGGGTGAACCACAGCACGGTCGAGCCGAGCATGTTGCGCCCGCGCAGCGCCCTGGTCACCGACGGTTGCACGGTGCCGAGGTCCTCGCCGACCACGACCGCGCCGGCCCGGTGCGCCTCCAGGGCGAGGATGCCGAACATCGCGTCGGCGTCGTACCGGACGTAGGTGCCCTCGGCCGCGCCGGCGCCCGGCGGGATCCACCACAACCGGGACAGGCCCGCCACGTGGTCGACCCGCAGGCCGCCGCCGTGCCGGAGCAGGGCGCGGAGCATGTCCCGGTACGCGGCGTAGCCGGTCGCCGCGAGCCGGTCGGGCCGCCAGGCGGCCAGGCCCCAGTCCTGGCCGAGCTGGTTGAAGGCGTCCGGCGGCGCGCCGACCCGCACGCCCTGCGCGAGCACGTCGCCGAGCTGCCACCCGTCGGCGCCGCCGGGGTCGACCCCGACCGCGAGGTCGTGCACGATCCCGACCGGCATGTCGCGCGCGGCCTCGGCGGCCGTCGCGAGCTGCTGGTCGCAGAGCCGCTGCAGCCAGACGTAGAAGCCGACCCGGCGGGGATCGGCTGTCGCGTTCCCCGGAGAGCGCAGCCCTGCGGGCCACTGCCTCCAGTCGGTGCCGTGCTCCTCGGCGAGGACGCAGTAGGTCGCGAAGGCGGTCAGCCCCGGGTCGTCCGCCGGCTGCGGCCCCGGATACAGCAGCTCCAGGGCGGTCCGCTTGGCCGTCCAGACCGCGTCGTAGTCGATCAGCTCGCCGTCGTCGGGCCGCAGCGCGTCGACCTTGGCCTGGAGACCCGGGTCCGCCTGGAGGTATTCGACGGTGTCGGTGACCCGGATGTAGAGCGGGTTGGCGAACCGGCGGCTGGAGGGGGAGTAGGGGGAGGCCTGCACGGGGTGGTTGGGGCCGATCGCGTGCAGCGGGTTGAGCAGCACCAGTCCGGCACCGGTGCCGGCGGCCCAGCCGGCGAACTCGCGCAGGTCGCCGAGGTCGCCCATGCCCCACGAGGTCCGCGAGCGCAGCGCATAGAGCTGCACCATCCAGCCCCAGGCCGCGGGTGGCGGCGGCAACCGCCGTGGCGCGACCACCAGCGTGGCCTGCTGGTGGTCGACGGTCAGCCGGTGCCAGCCCAGCGGCAGCCCGGCCAGCTCGGTGACCTCCCGGGTCGTGCCGTCCTCGAGGGTCACGGTGCCCCGCAGGTCGCGCCGGTCGCCCTCGCGGACCACGATCGTCGGGGGCAGCCCGCGGTCGGTGGTCGCCGCGGCCAGCGCGGTGCGGATCGCCGCCGGGCTCGTCGCGTCGACGTCGAGCAGCCCGAGCACGCGTACGACGATGTCCCGGTCGACCTGGGTGCGCCGCCCGTCGGCCGCGTCGTAGGCGGTGACCACCCCGTGGGCTGCGGCCAGCCGGCGCAGGTCGCGTTCCATCAGCCGGTGACCTTGTCCAGATATTGCAGCAGGTCGTGCGCGGCGAGCTCGACCTCCTTGTGCTTCCACGAGGAGGCCCGGTAGACCACGGCGATCAGCCCGCTGCGGTGCAGCCGGCGCAGGTCGCCGTACACGAACGCGTAGCGGGCCTTGGTCTCGTCGGCGGCGCCCTCGGTCAGCCCGAGGTGCCACTCGGCGAGGTCGGCCCAGCTGTGCCGTTCGAGGTAGGAGTTCTCGTCGTCGGCCCGGGGCTGCGCGACACCCCAGTCGCTGTCGAGCACGTACTGCTTCGCGTCGATCAGTTGGCGCGCCTTGCGCACGGCGTCCTTGTTGAGCGCATACCTGGCCATGCGGCCATGTTCCCCGAACCGACCGGTGCCATGCCCTACCCACGCCGGGGCGATGAAACCCTTTCTATGGGGGTTTAGCAGCAATGATTACGGTAAGACAAGTGTCGTTGCACTACCTGCCGTCAATCCTCATGAACAGGACGTAGCGATGACGCAGACTGCCAGCAGGACGGACACGCAGCAGCACCTCAGGGGCGGTGGCCAGAACGGTGACGGCAAGATCACCGTGGCCGACGGCGTGGTCCAGAAGATCGCCGGAATGGCCGCACGCGAGGTGTCCGGGGTGTATGCCATGGGCACCGGCACCGCCCGGACCATGGGCGCGGTGAAGGAAGCGCTGCCCGGCACGACCTCGAGCCCGGCCCAGGGCGTCGGGGTGGAAGTGGGCGAGAACGAGGCCGCCGTCGATCTCGACATCGTGGTGGACTACGGCGTCTCCGCCAGCGAGATCGGCCGGGGTATCCAGCGCAACGTGAAGTCGTCGATCGAAAAGATGACCGGGCTCGACGTCGTCGAGGTGAACGTCAACATCAACGACGTGCACCTGCCCGACGACAGCGAGGGCCTCACGAGCGGCAGCGGCAGCGGGAGCGGGAGCTTCAGCACCAACGCCAACAGCAGCGGCGGCCAGACCCGGGTGTCATGAGCGTCCAGGCGACCACCGACGCCACGGTCGACGGTGTCGACGTCGACAAGATCGCGGCCGCCGCACAGGACTGCCCGGCCGTCGACGCGCTCGTCGAGGGTCCGCCGGCGATGGCCGCCACGTATCTTCCCCGGCGCCGGGTCACGGGGATCCGGATCGAAGATGACGTGGTGACCATCCAGGTGCGGCTCCGATGGGGGTCGACGGTCGGGCAACTGGCCCAGCAGGTCTGGGCGGCGGTGCGACCGCTGGCCGGCGGGCACCGGGTCGACATCGTGGTGGCCGACATCACGGGGGGTACGGAGAGATGACCAAGACGATTTTCGGTACGGCGATCGGCATCGCGCTCGGGTTCGCCGTGGCGTTCGGGAACTTCGGGGACCTGGCCCTCGTCGGCCTGTTCGCGCTGGTCGGATACGGCGTCACGAAGGTGGTCACCGGCAAGATCGACGTGGGCGCCACGATGCAGCCGATCCAGCGCCGCTTCCAGCGGAGCAACCTGTCGCGGAGCAACCAGTGACCCAGGATCGGCCGGTGGTGACCGGGTCGCGGCTGGAGAGTCCGGTGCGGGTGCTGCCCGACCCGGACTACCTCGGCGACGTGATCATCTCCGAGCGGGTGGTGGCCAAGATCGCGTCGCAGGCGGTGTACGAGACGCCGAGCGCCGGTGCGGCCGCCCCGCGGCTGTTCGGCAGCGTGGCGCCGGGCGCCGGGCACATGGGCATCCGCTCGTCCGACCTCGCGGCCCGGCCGAAGACCAGCGCGCAGATCGACTCGTCGGTGGTCTACGTCGACATGGCGATCAGCGTCCGCTGGCCCGAGTCGCTCGCCGACGTGACCGAGCGCATCCGGGACACGGTCGAAGACCGGATCAAGGCGTGGACCGGGTTGACCGTGGCACGGGTGCGCATTTCCGTGACCGACCTCGTCGCCTGACGGAGTTCCGATGAAGAAGCTCAACCGGATCCTCGCGATCCTCTTCTCGCTCGGCTTCATCTTCCTGGCGATCCTGATCGTCGTGGAGCTGATCTTCGAGCGGGCCGGTGCCGGTCCGGCGATCGTCAACTGGCACAGCCTGTACGACTGGATGGCCACCCACACCTGGAACTCCCGCAGCGTACGGATCATCGGCGGGCTGTGCGCCCTCGGCGGTCTGGTGCTGCTCGGCCTGCAGCTCATCCCGCGCAAGAAGGAGCGGCTGAAGGTGAGCGGCGGCCGCGACGAGATCGACGCGGCGATCGACCGGCGCAGCGTGGTGCGCACCGTGCAACAGGCGGTCGGCGACCTGGACGGCATCAGCCAGGCCCGGGTGGCGCTGCACGGCAACAAGGTCACGGTCGACGCCCGGAGGCGGGCGGAGGCGGCCGAGGGGATCACCACCGAGACGGTCGCCGACGCCACCCACCGGGCGGTCGACGAGCTACACCTGCGCCGACCACCCAAGATCACCGTCAAACTGGCCACGGCAAGGGAGCGGTGATGCGCGGACACGCTGACCGGACCAACCGGACGATCATGATCGTGCTCGGGGCGATCTTCGCCGCTATCGGTGGCGCGATCATCGCGGCCAACACCGGGCTGTTCGCGAGCGGGTTTCCGCAGCGGACGCTGCTGGAGAATCCGGCCGTGAGCTGGATCGGTGGCCACAGCACCTGGTTCTGGCCGATCGCCGCCGCGGCGGCCACGTTGCTCGGCGTGCTGTCGCTGATCTGGTTGATCAAGATTCTGCGCGGGCCGCCGAAGGCCCACGACATCTCGATCGACGGCAGCGCGCGGACCACCGTAGGCGCGACCGCGCTGCGCGACGCGCTGACCAACGAGATCCAGAGCTACCGCGGCGTCGACGCGGCCAAGGTGCGGGTCTACGGCGACCCGATCCAGCCTCGGCTCGGCGTCAAGGTCAACCTCACCGCGGACGCCCGCGTCGCAGAGGTGCGCAACCGGATCGAGCAACAGGCCCTGGCACATGCCCGGGAGGCCCTGGACGCGCCGCAGATGCCGGTCACCTTGGACCTGGGCGTCAGCAAGAAGAGCGGGCCGCGCGTCGAGTAGCGAGCCACGGAAACGACGAAGGGCGAGGAGAGAGATCTCCTTGCCCTTCTTAACGTATAACGCATTGGGGGTCTTGCGGCAAGACCCGGGTCGTACCGCAGAATCGCCGGCTCGGAGGTGTCGCAAATGCGCGAACGGTACGTTGTGGATCTGACCGAGGTCGGCGAGACCCAGGTCGCGGTGGTCGGCAGCAAGGGTGCACACCTGGGTGAGCTGTCGAGAATCGACGGCGTCGCGGTGCCCGCCGGCTTCTGCGTGACGACGGAGGCCTTCGTCGCCGCCGCGCCGCCGATCCACGACCAGCTGGACCGGTTGGCGCGCCTGCACCCGGACGCCCGCCAGGAGATCGCCGCACTCAGCGCGGAGATCCGCCGGACCATCGAAGCGGTCGACCTTCCCGCGGAGGTGGCGGCGACGGTCCGCGCCGCGATCGAAGACGGCACGCCCTACGCCGTGCGGTCCAGCGCGACCGCCGAGGACATGCCCACAGCGTCGTTCGCGGGCCAGCAGGACACGTACCTCAACGTCGTCGGGCCGGAGTCGATCCTGCGCCACATCAGCCGGTGCTGGGCGTCGCTGTTCACCGAGCGCGCGGTCACCTACCGCATCCGGAACGGTTTCGACCACCGGAAGGTCCACATGGCCGTGGTGGTGCAGCGGATGGTCGTGCCGCGGGCGTCCGGCATCCTCTTCACCGCCGACCCCGTCACGGGCGACCGCACCGTCTCGGCCATCGACGCCGGCTTCGGCCTGGGCGAGGCCCTGGTCTCGGGCATCGTGAACCCGGACGTCTTCAAGGTGAAAGACGGGGACGTCGTCGGACGGGAGATCTCCGCCAAACAACTCGCCATGTACGCGCTAAAGGAAGGCGGCACCCAGGTCCGGGAGGTCGACCCGAGCGAGCGCGAGCAGCCGGCGCTGACCGACGAGCAGGTCGTGCGGCTCGCCGCGCTCGGCCGGCGGATCGAGGCGCACTTCGGCCGCCCGCAGGACATCGAGTGGTGCCTGGTCGACGACGACTTCCAGATCGTGCAGAGCCGGCCGATCACCACGCTGTTCCCCGTGCCCGCGCACGCCGCCGACGGCACCAACCACGTCTACCTGTCCGTGGCGCACCAGCAGATGATGACCGACGCCATGAAGCCGCTGGGCTGGTCGATGTGGCAGCTCACGGCCATGGCGCCGATGATCGAGTCCGGCGGGCGCCTGTGGGTCGACGCGACCCGGGTGCTGTCCACGCCGGCTGGCCGCGCGGGCTTCCTGGCGATGGCGGGCCGGACCGATCCGCTGACCAGGGACGCCCTGGAGACGGTGCTGGACCGGGGCGACTTCGTCCCGACGCTGCCGGACGCCGCCCCGCCCCAAGGACCGGGCCAAAGAGAGCCGATCGCGAACGACCCGGCCATCGTCACCGAGCTCGTCGACCGCAGCGAGGCCTCGCTAGCGGCGCTGAAACGCGACATCGCCACGAAGACCGGACCAGCTCTGTTCGAGTTCCTGCTGGAGGCCTTCGGCGAGCACAAGCGGGTGCTCGCCGACCCGTTGAGCATTCAGGCGATCATGGCCGGGATGGAGGCCACCTGGTGGCTCAACGACCACCTGCTGGAGTGGCTGGGTGAGCGCAACGCGGCCGACCAGCTCACGCTCTCCGCGCCGGGCAACATCACGGCCGAGATGGGGCTGGCGCTGCTCGACGTCGCGGACGTCGTCCGCCCGTACCCGGAGGTGGTGTCATTCCTGCGGGCCGGCGTGGACGACGGTTTCCTGGACGAGCTGCCCAAGCTCGCGGGCGGAGTCGAGGCGCGCGACGCCATCGAGGCCTACCTGGACCGGTACGGCATGCGCTGCGTCGGCGAGATCGACATCACCAGGCCACGGTGGAGCGAACAGCCCAGCGCCCTCGTGCCGCTGATCCTCGACAACGTCACGTTCTTCGAGCCGGGCGCGGGTGAGCGCCGCTTCGAGGCGGGCCGGCGGACGGCGGAGGAGAAGCGGGCGGAGGTGCTGGCCCGCGTGCGCGCCCTGCCGGACGGTGCAGGCAAGGCCGACGAGACGGAGCGGATGATCGATCGGGTACGGATCTTCACCGGCTACCGGGAGTACCCGAAGTACGGCATCATCGCCCGCTACTTCGCCTACAAGCAGGCCCTCGTGGCGGAGGCCGACCGGCTCGTGCGGGCCGGTGTGCTCGCGGCCCGGGAGGACGCCTTCTACCTGACCTTCCAGGAGTTCCACGAGGTCGCGCGGACCAACCAGGCGAACGACCAAGTCGGCCGGCGCCGGGAGGCATTCCGGTCCTACGAGACGCTCATCCCGCCCCGGGTGCTCACCTCGGACGGCGAGGCGCTCAACGGTGCGTACCGGCGCGACGACGTGCCGGCCGGTGCGCTGGTCGGCGTCCCGGTCTCCGCCGGCACCGTCGAGGGCCGCGCCCGCGTCATCCTCGACCTGGCCAGGGCCGACCTCCAACCCGGCGACATCCTCGTCACGGCGTACACGGACCCGAGCTGGTCGCCCCTGTTCGTCGCGATCACCGGACTGGTCACCGAGGTCGGCGGGCAGATGACCCACGGCGCGGTGATCGCCCGCGAGTACGGCCTGCCTGCGGTCGTCGGCGTGCCCGGCGCGACCCGGCTGATCGCCGACGGGCAGCGGATCCGCGTGCACGGAACGGACGGCTACATCGAGCTGCTGGAGTGACGTAGGTTGCCGGTAGGAGGAGGCGACATGAGTGAGCTCGCGTACGCCAGTGGACCGTCCGACACCGAGCTGCTGGCCGACACCATCGGGCAGAGCCTGGCCCGCACCGCCGCCCGCTTCCCCGACCGCGAGGCCCTGGTCGACGTGCCCAGCGGTCGCCGGTGGACCTACCGTTCGCTGGCGGCCGACGTCGACGAGTTGGCGCGCGCGTTCCTGGCCCTCGGCGTCGGCAAGGGCGACCGGGTGGGCATCTGGTCGCCCAACCGTCCGGAGTGGGTGCTCGTCCAGTACGCCACGGCCGCGATCGGCGCGATCATGGTCAACATCAATCCGGCGTACCGGCGGCACGAGGTCGGTTTCGTGCTCCGGCAGTCCGGGATCTCGGTGCTGGTCTCCGCGCTCACGCACAAGGGCAGCGACTACCGCGAGATGGTCGAGTCCGTGGCCGGCGAGTGCCCAGGGTTGCGTACCGTCGTGTATCTCGACGACCCGAGCTGGACCGATCTGCTCGCCCGCGCCGCCGACGCGACCGCGGCCGACCTCGACGCCCGCACCGCGACGCTGACCAGCGACGACCCGATCAACATCCAGTACACGTCGGGGACGACCGGCTTCCCGAAGGGCGCGACGCTGTCGCACCACAACATCCTCAACAACGGCTACTTCGTCGGCGAGCTGATCAGCTACACGGAGCACGACCGGATCTGCGTCCCGGTGCCGTTCTACCACTGCTTCGGCATGGTGATGGGCAACCTCGCGGCGACCACGCACGGCGCGTGCATCGTCATCCCGGCACCGTCGTTCGAGCCGGCGGCGACGCTCGCCGCCGTCGCGGCCGAGCGGTGCACGTCGCTGTACGGGGTGCCGACCATGTTCATCGCCGAGCTCGACCTGCCGGACTTCGCCGACTACGACCTGAGCAGCCTGCGCACCGGCATCATGGCCGGCTCGCCGTGCCCGGTCGAGGTGATGAAGAAGGTGGTCGACCGGATGCACATGTCGGAGGTGTCGATCTGCTACGGCATGACCGAGACCTCGCCGGTGTCGACGCAGACGCGGGTCGACGACGACCTCGACCGGCGCACCGGGACGGTCGGCCGGGTGCTGCCGTTCCTCGAGGTCAAGGTGGTCGATCCGGCGACCGGGGTGACGTTGCGCCGCGGCGAGCCGGGTGAGCTGTGCACCCGGGGCTACTCGGTGATGCTCGGCTACTGGGACGAGCCCGAGAAGACGGCCGAGGTGCTCGACTCCGCCCGCTGGATGCACACGGGCGACCTGGCGTCGATGCGGTCCGACGGCTACGTCAACATCGTCGGCCGGATCAAGGACGTGATCATCCGGGGTGGCGAGAACGTGTACCCGCGCGAGATCGAGGAGTTCCTCTACCGGCACCCGAAGATCGCCGACGTGCAGGTGATCGGCGTGCCCGACGAGAAGTACGGCGAGGAGGTCATGGCCTGCGTGATCCTGCGGGACCCGGCCGACGCGCTGACGGTCGACGAGGTGCGCGCGTTCTGCCAGGGCCAGCTCGCCCACTACAAGGTGCCGCGCTACGTGCGGGCCGTCGAGTCGTTCCCGATGACGATCAGCGGCAAGGTACGCAAGGTCGAGATGCGCGAGTGGGCGGTCGGCGAGCTGGGCCTGTCTTCGGTAGGTTGACGCCCCGTGGGATACCACGTGGCGCCTTCGGGGCGACTTCACCTGGCGGCGTCGGACGACGCCGCCGCCGTCAAGGCCGTCAAGGCCGCCTGGGCCGGGCTCGAGCGCCCGTTCGACGCGGCCGGCTGGCCTCCGCACGACACGCTGTGCGACATCGCCTGGATCGCGGCGGCCGCGCTCACCAGGGACGGCGACTGGATCGAGTTCGCCCACGACGAGGACGGCGATCCGAAGTGGAAGGACGAGGCGACCGCGTTCTTCGTCGCCATCGCGCCCTTCGTGCGCTGGGGGACCGTCTCGTTCGAGGGTGAGGACGGCGCCACCTGGTCCTACGCGTACGTGGACGGGCGGCTGACCCAGACCGGCTGGAACGGGTACGACGGCGCGCTCGAGCCGTTCGGCGAGTACGTCGCGTTCCCCTCGGAGTAGACGGACGTGGGGGCGGCCCGAACCGGGCCGCCCCCACTGATCCGGTTACTCGCCGAAGTCGCCGAAGTCGCCCCCGTCGTCTTCGAATGCCTCTTCGATCAGCTCGCCGGCGATCATGCCGCCCGCGACGCCGAGCGCCGCGCCCGCGACCATGCCGCCCATCCCGCTGCCGTGGTGACCGCCGTGGCCATGGCTCTTGCCGTGCCCGCCCATCCCGGCGAAGCCGCCGCGGCTGGCGAAGAACGCCTGCCGGGCCTCGACCGCCTGGCGCACCCAGCCGTCGACGACCTGCGCCCAGTCGGCGGTGTCGGCGTGCGAGTGCGGCACGGTGTAGCGCCCGTAGGCGTCGTGGCCGCCGACGAACATGCCGCCGCGCTTGTCGAACTCGAGCACCACCTCGACGGTCTGCGGGTTGGCGACGAACGTGAGCTCGACCTCGCTGATGCCGTGCGCGTACTGCGGGCCCGGGTAGAACTCGATCTCCTGGTAGAACGGCAGGCTCTGGTGCACGCCGTGCAGCCGGCCGTATTCGAGGTCGGCGCCCTTGAACCGGAAGCCGAGCCGGCCGAACGCCTCCAGGATGCGCTCCTGCACCGGCAGCGGGTGCACCGCGACGTGGTCGAGGTCGCCCTTGTCGACCGCGCGGTCGATCGCCACCTCGGTGCGCAGGCCCATCGTCATGCCGTGCAGGCGCTGCCCGTAGACGTCGGTGACCGGCGTCTCCCACGGCATGTCGACCTGGAACGGGATGGACAGCTGCTGGCCCGCCGCCAGCTTGGTGCGCCCGGCCACGGCGGTGCGGTGGAACTCGCCGACCGTGCTGTGGTCGCCGTGGTCGCTGTCGACCTCGATGCGGGTAACCAGGCCGAGGGTGATGTGCGCGAGCTCCACGTCGCTGTTGCCGCCGGTCAGGTTGACCTGGCCGGTGAGCGGCAGGCCCGGGCGGGTGTTGGAATTGGACAGCACCGTGTCGACGCTGGGGCCGCCGACACCGAGGGCGCCCAGCATCTTCTTGAAGACCACGTTGTTCTCCTGAGTCGTCAGTCAGGGCCGCGATCCGGTGCAGCGCAACACGTTGCGCGCGGCACTCCACATCGGAGGATGCGACCGTGCGGGGGACCGTACCAGGCGAATCTGACAGTTCGCTGAGAGTAGTCTTAGTAGCGGTCGAGCTCGCTCGCCGGCGCCATCACGATCCGCGGCTTGGCCGCCGGGTCGAGCCAGCGCAGCACCTTGACCAGATCGGACTCGACCAGCGCGACGCAACCGGCGGTCGAGCGCCCGGGCACCGAGACGTGCAGGAAGATGCCGCTGCCGCGCGGCGGGTTGGCCTCGCGCACCGGAATGTTGTAGTTGATGACCGCGAAGTACCGGTACTGCGGGTTGGTCTCCCAGAGCGCCTCGCTCGCGCCGCCCGGGTCGGGGCCGTGGAAGAACGAGTTGTAACCGTCGGTGGCCGGGTTTTCGTTCCACCAGTCGTTGGCGACCAGCTTGTGGTAGCCGTAGCGGACACCCGGGTTGCCGGCGATGCCGTACATGGTGCCGCCGAAGCTGTAGACGCCGGTCGGGGTGGTCAGGTCGCCCTCGACCTTGCTGTCCTTGAAGCCCTTGGTGCCGAGGCGGGCCGGCATCGAGTCGAACGCCGGTGTCCAGTTGCCGCCGCGCTTGCCGAACGCCTGCAGCGTGCCGGTGCTCGTGCCGAAGCCGTTGGCCTTGACCACGATGACCTGGGTGGTGTCGGCCGGCAGCGTCCGCAGCCGCGACGCGTCGTTCGTCGTCTTGGTGCCGGCCGGCTTCGGGCTGGGCAACCGGCTCGGGGTGGGCTTGGCGCTCGGGGTCGGCACGTCCGCGCGGCGGGCGAGCCCGTCGCGGGCCTCCATCAGGTCGGCCGCACCCGGCGTGCCCGCGACCGCGCCCTGCTCGCCGGTCACGGTGCCGCAGGCCGCGAGGGCCAGCACGGTCAGGACTGCCAGCGCCGACCGCCGCAGTGCACGCACGCGAACCCCGATCCGTATCGTATGGACGATGGTGCGGTCGAAACCCTACCGGTTGGCGGTCCTGGCGGTGGCCCTCGTGATCGCGGGCTGCGCTGGGCAACCGGCCGAATCCGCCGCGTGGTCACCGCCGTCCGACTCACCGCCGCCGCCCTCCACGTCGCCGTCCGCGCCAGCCGAGGCACCGGCCTTCTCCGCCGCCACCGAGAAGGTCACCGCCGCCGACCTCGGCGCGAGCTGGAAGTCCGGCTGCCCGGTCGGCCCGGCCAGCCTGCGGCTGCTGCGGCTGAGCTACTGGGGCTTCGACGACGAGCCGCACACGGGCGGGATCGTCGTGCACAAGGACGTGGCCGCCGACGTGACCGCGGTGTTCCGCACGCTGTTCGCCAAGCGCTTCCCGATCAGAAGCCTGAAACCCGTCAGCGAGTACGGCGGCAGCGACGACAAGTCCATGGCGGCCGACAACACGTCGGCGTTCAACTGCCGCAACGCGGTGTCGTCGGGGAAGCCGTCCTGGTCGGTGCACGCGTACGGGAAGGCGATCGACGTCAACCCGGTGGAGAACCCGTACCTGTTCGGCGACGAGGTCCTGCCACCGTCGGGCCGGGAGTTCGTGGACCGCTCGCCGTACCGCCCGGGCATGGCTGTCAAGGGCGGCGTGCTGGTCAAGGCATTCGCGTCGGTCGGCTGGAAGTGGAACGTGGGCGGCGCGAACCCGGACTACCAGCACTTCAGCACTACGGGCCACTGACCCCGAAGCTCCCGAAGAAGCGCTCGGCGGCGGCCCGGTCGCCGGTCAGGTCCAGGTCGTCGGCGGCGATCGCCGCCGGCACGGTCAGGTCGGTGAAGATCAAGCGCCACAGCGTGGGTACGTCGGCCCGGACGGTTGCGTCCACCTCGGCGTGCGCGCCGCGGGTCACGCCGACCGAATCGGCTGCCAGCGTGACGTCGAACGCGTCGGCGCCCACCAGCAGCCGGACCGCCGTCGGTCGGGGCGCCGGCCGGCGCAGCGCCTTGAGCAGCAGCATGAACGCGTCGGTGCTCATCTCCGGCCCGTGCGCCCCGGGCGCGTTGGCACCCCATCGGCTCAGCTCGACCAGCACCGGCTCCAGCGCGTGCCCCCGGTCGGTCAGCTCGTAGGCCGACGCACTGACCGGCGGGCCGAGCTCGACCTTGCGGACCACGCCACTGTCCTCGAGCTCGCGGAGCCGCTGGCTCAGCACGTTTTGGCTGGCCTTGGGCAGGCCGGCGCGCAGGTCGCGGAACCGCTTGGGGCCGAAGACCAGCTCGCGGACCACCAGCAACGCCCACCGCTCACCGACCGCGTCGAGAGCCAGGGCGGTACCGCAGTCGTCCTCGTAGCTGCGCTGTGACATGGATCAAGTGTACGAACCCGCACCGCTCGGTGCTAGTGTCGCACTCGTCGGTCCTAATTTAGGAGTGAGACATGGACGCACAGCTCGGCCGCGTGCTCGACGCCCACGGTGGGCTCGACCGCTGGCGCACCCGCACCACACTCACCTCCCGCATCACCTATGGCGGCCCGTTCTGGGAGTTCAAGGGCCATCCGGGCTTCGTGGGGGAGAGCCTCGTCGAGGCGCGCCTCCAGGACCAGTGGATCCGCCACCGTGACGCCGCCACCGGTCGGGAGTTCGTGTTCGACCGCGCGGCAGACCGCCTCACGGTCACCGATGTCGACGGCGCCGTGCTCGACAAGCTCGAGAATCCCCGCTTGACCTTCGCCGGCTACACCCCGGAGACCCCGTGGAGCCTGGCTCAGATCGGTTACTTCCGCGCGTACGCCACCTGGCACTACCTGGTCGAGCCATACCTGTTCACCTGGCCGGGCGTCGAGGCGCGCGAGGTCGAGCCGTGGACCGAGGGCGACGAGACGTGGCGGGTCCTGCGGGTCACCTTCCCGGAGACGATCCACACGCACAACGCGACCCAGCTCTACTACTACGACGACGCCGCGCGGCTAAGGCGGATGGACTACGCGCCCGAGGTCAACGGGAGCACGCCGGTTGCCCACTACGTCCGTGATCATCAGGTCGTGGACGGCGTCCCGGTGCCGTCGCGGCGGCACATCCAGCTGCGGAACGACGACCGTACGCCCGACCTGTCGTGGACTCCGATCACCCTCGACCTGGCAGACATCGCTTTGCACTGACTCGAATATCTTCGTTGCGAAGATATCGTCGTGTCCGATACGTTGGCGGGCATGCGTGAACCCACGTTTCTGATTCTCACCGCGCTTGCCCGCGCGCCGATGCACGGCTACGGGCTGATCACCGAGGTCGCGGAGCTGTCCGGCGGGCGGGTCGACCTGCGGCCGGGCACCCTCTACGGCGCGCTGGACCGGCTTGCCGACGACGGCCTGGTCGAGCGCGACCGCGAGGAGATCGTCGACGGTCGGGCGCGCCGCTACTACCGGCTGACCGACCGGGGCGAGACCGCGCTCGGCGCCGAGGTCGAGCGCCTGAGCCACACGGTGCGCGCCGCCCAGGCGCGGCTGTCCGCCCGCGCGACCCAGCGACCGGCCGTCGCATGACGCGCTCACTGGCCGACCGCTACCGGTCGCTGCTGCGCTTCTACCCGGCCGACTACCGCGCCGAGCGCGGCGACGAGCTCGTCGACACCTATCTCGACCTGGCCGAACCGGGGCAGCGCCGGCCCCGCCCAGCCGATGTCGCCGACCTGGCCCGCGGCGGCCTCCGCCAACACCTGCGGGCTCGCCATGCCCACGGCCTGGCCGACGCGCTGCCGTTCGCCGCGATCCTGGCGCTGTCGACCGCGACGGCGCTGGCCGCCGTGTGGCTCGTCGCCGCGGAGACGGTCACCATTCCGATGGGCGTGTTCTGGACGTCGGTCGGCCCGTTCGCCACCCTCGGCGCGGTGGCGTGGATCGCCTGGCTGCTGGCGGCGGTCGCGGCGCTGGCCGGGTGGAGCCGCCCGGTCGTGCTGGTCGCCCTCCTGGTCACCGTCGCCACGATCCCGGTCTCCTGGCTGACGTCGTACGCCCGGCCGCCGTTGTTCGTGCTCGTTCCGCAGGTCGCGCTCGGCCTGTTCGCGCTGTTCCTGCCGGCCCGGCGGGTGAGTTACGAGCCGATCGTGGTCGCGGTCGCCGCGACCGGGGCCGCCGTGCTGATCCGTGGGGACTTCTTCTACTACAACCTGTTGGACGTGCTGGCCTTCGCCGCGGTGGGCCTCGCGCTGGTCATCGCCGTTTCCGGTGCCGTGTTCACCTCCCGCGGCGACGCCCGGGGCTGGTTGCCGGCCCAGGTGTTGCTCGGTCCGATCCTGTTGTTGGCCCTGACCCGGCTGGCCGAGCCCGGCCAGCAACGCTGGCCGGAGTTCTCGGGCGCGGTCCTGACCGCGGTCGTGTCGACGGTGGTCGCGGCCGCCGCGGTCCCGGCGAGCGTGTGGCTGTCGGGCCGCCGCCGACGCACCCGCTGCGCCGCCTGCGGGCAGCGGTCGATCGGATGATCATGGCAGGATCGGTGGCGTGACCATCGTAGAGCTTCGGCAGTACACCCTCGTGCCCGGTGAGCGGGACACCCTCGTCACGCTGTTCGACGCGAACTTCGTGGAGTCGCAGGAGGCCGAGGGCATGCGGGTGGTCGGCCAGTTCCGCGACCTCGACCGGCCCGACCGGTTCGTCTGGGTGCGCGAGTTCCCGTCGATGGCCGTGCGGCAGGCGGCGCTGACCGGGTTCTACTCCGGACCCGTCTGGAAGGAGCACCGCGACGCCGCCAACGCGACGATGCTCGACTCCGACAACGTGTTGCTGATGCGGGCGATCGAGCCCTTCAGCGGGTACGAGCCCCGCGACACCCCGGTCCCGCCGGGGCGGGTCGTCGTGGCGGGGCTGTGCCCACTGGCCAGCACCGACTACGCCGCACACTTCGACCGCGTCGTTCGGCCGGGGCTCGGGGCCACCCTGCTCGGCACCAGCCAGACGATCCACGAGACCAACACCTTCCCCGCGCTGCCGGTCCGGGAAGGGGAGGACGTGTTCGTGTGGTTCGCCCGGCTCGATCCTGGTGACGACGTCGACGCGTTCGCCGAGCGGGTGGCCGGGCTCGACACGTCCGGCCTGGCGGGGCCGGTCGAGCTGCTGCGGCTCGCGCCCACCACCCGGTCCGCGTTGCACTGACGGCGTGCGCGCCGACAATGGACGCCGTGCCCGACGTCATCAGCTTCGGTTCTGACGACCGGCCCCGGCGGCCCACCCGCCGGGTCGTCATCGTCGGGGCCGGCCTGGTCGCCGTCGCCCTGGGCGCGATCGCCGTCCTTGCCCTCGGCGACGAGCCCGGGACGCCACCGGTGGCGTCCCGCCCGAGCCCGAGCCCCGTCGTCACCTCGGCCCCGCCGTCGCCCAGTGCGCCCGAGCATCCCGGCCCACCTTGCCTCCCGGTCGGCTGGGGGCAGCGCCCGGCGCTTCCCGCACCCGTGGCGGGGCTGCGGATCGACCAGGCCGCGACCGCTGGCGGCGCCCTCGACCGCTGTGACCGCACGGCCGTCGACGGGCCGTGGACGGTGGTCGTGCGCGGGCCCGGTGGCTCGCTCGGCCGCGGGGGAGCGGTGGTGACCTTCCCGGCCGACCCGCTGCGGTCGGGCCGCGCCGTCCTGGTCGGCACCGCGCGGGCCCGCGCGGCCAGCGGCGTCGTCACGTGGCCGATCGCCGGCAAGAACGCCCGCGTCCGGGGCGACCTGACCGAATCCGACCTGGTCAAGCTCGCCGCGCTCACCCACGTCGTCGACGGCCGGCCGACCGTCGACCCGCCCGCGGGGTTCACGGTGGTGGCCCGCGGTCCGTACCGGGCGCCGTCGCTGCACGAGCTCCGCTACGGCGGCGCGGACGTCGGCGAGCTGGCCGCCCTGGGCCCCTTGGTCTACACCGGAGTGACCAGCGGTGGCTGGTTCGAGGACCAGCTCTACGCCGAGGCCACCCGCGACGGCGGGACGGTCGACGGGCAGCCGGCCGTGATGTTGGGCGTCGCGGGCGGCAGCGCGACCCTCGCGTGGGAGCCGGCGCCGGGGTTGGTGGCCTTCGTCGGCTACAGCGGCGGCGAACCGGGCGATGCCGCCCTCGCCGCGCTCGGCCGCCTCGCCGAGCGCACCCGGGTCCTCGACACCGCCGACTGGCAGGCACTCGGCCCGGTCGTCGCCGACCAGCAGATCGGGCTGGCCCAGATTCGCTGATCCGCGACGATTCGTACCATTTCCTGCCTATCGTCCATTGCGTGATGCTGTTGCGTACGGCGATCGGGTTGGGTTCCGCGGCGATCGTCCTCGCGTTGACCGGCACCGCGGCGAGCGCCGTCGAGATCACCACCACGAACGCCGACGGCGTCGCCCTCACCGTGTCCGGCGGTGACGCCCGACCCGGCACGACCGTCGTGGTCACCGGCGCGACCGGCAGCGGCCCGGCGCTCGACGTCGCGTCCTGCGCCGCGCCCGTCGGCCCTGGCGGGAGCTGGTCGTGCGAGCTGACGGGCCTGCGCCCGGGCGCCTGGACGCTCAACGCCGCCGGCACCGACGACGACGGCGCCGCCGAGACGACGACGCCGCTGCACGGCGTCCAGGTCGGCCCCGGCGACCCGGCGGCGCTGGCCAGGACGGGGGCGCCGACCGACCACCTCCCGCTGGCGGCGGCCGGCGCCGCGCTGCTCGCGCTCGCCGTGAGCGTCCTCTACCGCGTTCGCCGGCTAAGGCGTGTTTCATAACTGGGGCCGGGCTGCGGCGGGCCCAGGCGCCGCCTGGCCGCACGGCGCCTTCACCCGGATACAACACCGGTATCCGGGCAAAGCCGCCGCACACCCAGACGACCCCTGGACTCCGCCTCGCCTCGACCCCAGTTATGAAACACGCCTTAGGCGTCGCGAAGGCGCAGTAGCAGGCCGCCGAGCAGCAGCGCGCCGGCCGACCACAGGGCCAGCACCCCGAGCCCCGGCCACGGGCCGATCGGCAGGGACGGCAGGTCGACCGTGTGCAGGATGGCCGTGCCCGCGTCGCTCGGCATGATCTGCCGCAGCCGGCGCACCCAGTCCGGGTCGGAGACCACCGCGACCAGGATCGGTGCCATGTAGAGCACGCCGAGCACGACGCCGACCCCCGTCGGGGCGTCGCGCACCGCCGCCGCGATGCCCAGGCTGAGCAGGGCGACCAGCGTGAGGTAGAGCGCCGAGCCCGCGAACGCCCGCAGCGTCCCGCCGTCGGTCAGCGACAGCGGCGCGTACCCGTGCTCCGCCGTGAAGCCCCGACCCGGCATGATCAGTCGGCCGGCCAGCCACGCGCCGAGCACGCCCGGCACCGCCGCCGCCAGCGTCGCACCGGCGACCACCAGGCTCTTGGCACCCAGCAGGATCGCCCGGGACGGCGTCGCGGCCAGCGTCGTGCGGATCATCCCGGTCCGGTATTCGTCGCCGACCACCATCACCGCGAGCACCGCCACGACCGCCTGACCGAGCTGCACCCCGGTCAGGGCGACCAGCGGCGCGTCCACCCCGCAACCCGTCGCGGCGCAGCTCACCGCACGGGCCGCCACAGCGCTCAGCGCCGTCGTGAGCACCGCCGCCAGGACCACGAGCCAGAACGGCCCGGCGGTCGTACGCAGCTTCGTCCACTCCGCGTACAACGCCGATCTCATGCGTCCCTCCGGCGCAACAGGGCGGCGGCGATCGCCAGGGCCAGCGCGGTCCAGGCGCAGAGCACCGCGAAGCCGCCCCAGGCCGGGAGGGGGAAGAAGCCGAAGGCCGGCGTGTACGCCTGGTCGACCTGCGGCCACTCGGGCACGGTCTGCTGGACCGCGAACGCCGCCGCCGGCGTGATCCGCAGGACCCAGTCGGCGGTCGCGGCGGGGAGCACGGCCGCCGCCGAGAGGATGTACGGCAGCGTGATCAGCACGACGACCGCCGCCACCGCGCCCGCACCGCGCCGCAGGATCGTACCGATCGCCAGCGCGAGCACCGTCGCCACGGCGATCAGCGCCGCGGTGCCGACCACGATCCGCACCTGGGTCAGCGCGTCGGCCGGATAGGCGTTGTCGCCCCGGATCGCGGTGCCGACCAGCAGTGCGGCAGTGGCCGCGACCAGGCCGACGGCGAACGTGACCCCGCCGAGCACGACCGACTTCGCGGCCAGCACCCGGACCCGGGACGGCGTCGCGGCGAAGGTGGTGCGGACCATCCCGCGCCGGTACTCGGTGGTGACGAACAGGACGCCGAGCACGGCCAGCACGGTCAGCGCCAGGAACCCGCCGCTGAGCGTCTGTTCCAGCTTCGGACCGGTGCCGCCGTCGACCGGCGCGATGTCGCCGCCGCCGCGCAGGACGAACGTGTCGCCGGTGCGGGTGGAGGTGCCCTCCGGGCGGTTCGGCGAGTCGTCGGCGCCGACGTCGACCATGGTCCAGTCGCCGCCCGGGCCGGTCAGGTTGTCGAACGTGCCCGTCGCGATCGCCCCGCCGCCGACCACGCTGGTGCCGCCGACGAACTGCTCGTACTCCTGGTGCGGTGGGGTGGCGACGAAGATCCCGGCGCTCATCTCACCGGTGGCCAGCGGCGCGCTGCCGACCGTCGTCCAGGCGGCGCCGTCCGTCGACGCGTACGCGGTGACCGTCCCGCCGCGGCGGACCAGCCGCAGCCAGCGCGCGTCGGCCGGCCCGGCGAGGTCGTGGATGAAGTCGTGCTGCAGGCGTACGCCATGGGATCCGGTCACCATCACCGCCGCGTACGGCGAGCCCGGCGTGGTGCCGTCCTTGATGATGAGGCCGGCCTTCGCCCACGGTTCGGGCGTCGCCTCCTCCCGCTCGGTGGGCACCGGCTCGTCGGGCGTCGGTGGCCGCAGCGCGACGCCGGTCAGCGAGGCCACCCGCACCGTGAGCGTCCCGTCGCCCGCGAGGGGCTGCTGGAGGAACGTGAAGCCGTCGAGCACCGGGGTCCCGTCCGACGCGCGCGGCAGTTCGGCCCGTGCGCCCGGACCGCCGACGCGGGCGTCGGTGCCGGCGGCCGCCACGACGGCGAGGAGCACCATCAGCACGACGGCGATGCCGCAACCGACGAGCCAGCCGCGTACGGAGCGGAACTTGGTCAGCTCGGCCCGGACCAACCCGATCATCGGGCCACCTCCGTCGCCCGGAACTCGACCGCGTCCCGGGTCAGCTCCATGTACGCCTCCTCGAGCGTCGCCCGATGCGCGGCGATCTCCGAGAACGGGACGCCGGCCTCGCTGAGCACGGTCACCACGCGGTCGGCCGGCAGCCCGTCGACGGTCAGGGTGTCGCGCTCGGTCACGGCGACCGTGGCGCCCACCCGGGCCAGCGCCGTCATCGCCTCGGTCCGGGCCGTGGTCCGCAAGGTGACCCGGTCGCTCGACGCGGCGGCGATCAGGTCGGCGACGCTCGTGTCGGCGACGACCTTGCCCCGGCCGACGACCACCAGGTGCCCGGCGGTGTCCTGGAGCTCGCTCATCAGGTGGCTGGAGACCAGCACGGCCCGGCCCTCGGCGGCCAGCGCGCGCAGGAAGCCCCGCATCCACCGGATCCCCTCGGGGTCGAGCCCGTTGAACGGCTCGTCGAGCATCAGCACCGGCGGGTCGCCGAGCAGGGCACCGGCCACGCCGAGGCGCTGGCGCATGCCGAGCGAGTAGCCACCGGCCCGGCGCCGGCCGACGTCGGCGAGCCCGGTCAGCGTGAGCACCTCGTCGACCCGCTGGCCCGGCAGCCCCTGCGAGTGCGCCTGCCACAGCAGGTGGTCGCGGCCGCTGCGGGCCGGGTGGAGGGCGGACGCGTCCAGCAGCGCGCCGACGTGCCGCAGCGGCGTGCGCAGGCTCCGGTACGGCCGGCCGCCGACCAGGGCGGTGCCCGCGTCGACCCGGTCGAGACCGAGCACGACGCGCATGGTGGTGGACTTGCCGGCCCCGTTGGGCCCGACGAACGCGGTGACCCGCCCCGGGGTGACGGTGAACGTCATCCCGTCCAGCGCGACGGTCGACCCGTACGCCTTGCGCAGGCCGTTGACCTCGATGGTGGCTTCCATGACACGTCACGCTACGAACCGCGGCGGCCCGGGTCGTCCCGCGCGGGAGCCATCTTCGACATCCCTGACACGAGGGACGACCCCGGCGGCGGGTGAGGCGAGAATGGCACCGTGAATCGGCCCGGGACCTGTCCGGCGGCCGTCGCCGCGCTGGCGGTGGCCGCCGCGGCCGAGGCGTTGGTGCGGTTCGTGGCGTCCCGCGACGTCGCCGGCGCGTTCCTGGTGCTGTTGGCCGCGTTGGCGGTGGCGTCGACGGCGCCGCTCGCCCTGCGCCGGGACACGACCGCCGCGCTGGTGGTCACCGCGGCGTCGGTGGTGGCCCTGGCCGGGTTCGGGCTCTTCACCGTGGCCGGTCTCCTGGCCCAGCTCGCCGCGGCTTACCGCGTCGGCCGCCGGGGCGCGCTGGCCGTGGCGGTCCCGCTCGGCCTCCCGTACCTGGTGCTGGCCTTCTTCACCCCGGTCGGTGTCGTGCTGGCCGCGCTGGTGCCGGGGTTCGCGCTGGCCGGGGTGGCCCGCCGGGTGAGCCGGGCCGACGCGGCGCACCTGGCGGCCCAGGACGCGTTCGCCGGGACGCTGGTCGAGCACACCGCGCGCGGCGAGCGGGCCCGGATCGCCCGGGAGCTGCACGACGTGGTCGCACACCACATCTCGATGATCTCCGTGCAGGCGGAGAACGCGCGGCTGACCACACCGGGGCTGCCGCCGGCGGGCGCGGAGCGGTTCGCGGCGATCGGTGGCACGGCTCGCGCGGCGTTGACGGAGATGCGGCGGTTGCTGGGCGTGCTGCGCTCGGACGCCCCGGCCGAGCCGGAACGCCAGCCCCAGCCGGGCCTGCGCGAGTTGGCGGCGTTGCTCGACGAGGCCCGCGACGCGTCCGGTTCCGGCACCCGGCTGATCCTGCGCGGCCCGCCGGTGCCGTTGGACCCGGGGGTGGAGCTCGCCGCGTACCGGATCGTCCAGGAGGCCCTGACCAACGCCCGCCGCCACGCACCCGGCGCCGCGGTCGATGTCGAGATCAGCTACCGCGCCGACGGTCTGGTGCTGCGGATCCGCGACAACGGCCCAGGACCCGGGCCCGCGTCTAACGGAGGCCATGGCCTTAGCGGCATGCGCGAGCGCGCGGCAGCGGTCGGCGGCCGGCTCCGCACCGGCGTCTCCGGCCCCGCCGGCGGCTTCGTCGTCGAGGCCACCCTGCCCGTCCCGACCGAGGAGGACCGATGATCCGCGTGGTGGTGGCCGACGACCACGAGGTGGTCCGCGGCGGCTTCGCCGGCCTGCTGGCCACCCAACCGGACATCTCGGTGGTGGGCACGGCGGCCGACGGCGCCGCGGCGGTCGAGGTCTGCGCCGCGCGCTCGCCGGACGTCGTCCTGATGGACGTGCGGATGCCCGGCATGGACGGCATCGAGGCGACCCGCCTGCTGACGGCGACGGCGGCCCACCCCCGGGTGCTGATCCTGACGACCTTCGACCTCGACGAGTACGTCTACGACGCGATCCGCGCGGGAGCGAGCGGCTTCCTGCTCAAGGACGTCCGGGCGGAGACCCTGTTCGACGCGGTACGCGTGATCGCGGCGGGCGAGGCCCTCCTGGCCCCGACGGTGACCCGCCGCCTGATCGGCGAGTTCGCCCGCCAGCACCGCCCGTCGGCACCGGCCCCGGTGGCGCTGTCGGCGTTGACGCCGCGCGAGACCCAGGTGCTGCGCCTGGTCGCCGAGGGACTGTCCAACCCGGAGATCGCCGCCCGCCTGGTGGTGACGGAGGAGACGGTCAAGACCCACGTCAGCCGCATGCTGACGAAACTTGGGTTGCGCGACCGCACCCAGGCGGTGGTCGCCGCGTACGAGACCGGCCTGGTCGTGCCGGGCGCGACCCGCGACTAGCGGCTGGCGACTACGGCTACGGCTTGCGGGCGACGCCGCCCATGCCGTCGAGTTCGGCCGTGTCGCCGGGGTCGGCGCGCCAGCGGGTCGTGGCCACCAGGCCTGGCTCTTCGAGCTCCAGGCCTTCGAAATACCGGGCGAGCTCGGCCGGCTTGCGCAGGACGTATCCGTGGGAGACCTTCGCTCCTTCGGTGATCTCGTCGCTCGCGTCCGTGCCGTCGTTGATCACGATGTAGCTGCCCGGCGGCACCGCCTCGACGAACGCGGCGACGACCGCCAGCGCGTCCTCGTACGACGGGATGTTGCCCAGGATGCCGAGCATGATGACCGCCACCGGTTGCCCGAAGTCGATCACCTTGCCCGCTTCGCGCAGGATGGTGTCGGGGTCGCGGACGTCGGCCTCGATGTAGTCCGTGACACCTTCCGGGCTGCTGGTCAGCAGCGCGCGGGCGTGCACCAGCACCAGCGGATCGTTGTCGACGTAGACCACCCGGGAATCGGGCGCCACCGCCTGCGCGATCTCGTGGGTGTTGTCCGCCGTCGGCAGCCCCGTACCCAGGTCGATGAACTGGCGGATGCCCCGCTCGGCCGTCAGGTGGCGCACGGCCCGGCCCAGGAACGCGCGCTGCGCCCGGGCGTTGTCGACGATCGCGGGGAAGACCGCGCGGACCCGGTCGCCCGCCTCCCGGTCGACGGCGAAGTTGTCCTTGCCGCCCAGCCAGTAGTTCCAGACCCGGGCGCTGTGCGGCGCGCTCGTGTCGAGCGTGGATACCTGGTCCTCGTCGGTCATCGGCCTGACTCCAGGAAAAATCGACGGTTTCAGCACCGGAGCATAGCGATTGCGAAGATCGCGTCAAGGACGAGTCAGGAGCGGGGCCGAGCGCGTAGCGAGCGCGTCAAGGTCCTTTTCACCCGCCTCCCGCGCGCCGCACGATCGATGGCATGAGCGGAGAGGTCGAAGCGGTGGTTCTGGTGTGGCTCAACCACACCCAGGACGCGCCCTGCCTGGAGGCCTACCTGGCGAATCGGCCGGAGGTGGTCGATGCCTGGTGGGTCGCCGCCGACAGTGATGCCGTCGTCCGGGTGCGGTGCCGGGACATGGCGGCCCTCGACGGCCTGGTCCGTGGGCTCCGGCATCACGCCGGGGCCGGACGCACCTCGACCCACCTCGTGCTGCGGCCGTTCGGCCCGCACAAAACAAGGAGCTGGCATGAGCCTCTCGGATCTCATCCCGTCACTGCGCACGTCGCTGCCACCGCAGCGGCTGTGCACTGAGATCTGGCCGTCGTCGACCCGGCACACCGGGCACGGCGCGATCAGCATCGGTGGCGTCGATCTCGCCACGCTGGCGGAGCAGTACGGCACACCGGCGTACGTCATCGACGAGGGAGAGGTCCGGGACCACTGCCGGGAGTACGGGGCGGCCTTCGGCAAGGAGCATGTCGTGTACGCGGCCAAGGCGCTGACCAGCCGGGCCGTGCTCCGCTGGGTGATGGAGGAGGGGCTGGGGCTCTCCGTCTACTCCGAGGGTCAGCTCTCGGTCGCCGCCGCGGTCGGTTTCCCGGCCGAGCGGATCGTGTTGCACGGCGACGCCAAGACGCCGGCCGACCTGCAGGCGGCCCTGGACTACGGCGTCGGCCGGGTGGTCATCGAGTCGGCGTCGGAGGTGACCCGGCTCGCCGCGCTCGCGACCAGCAAGCAGAAGGTGCTGATCCGGGTGCTGCCGGCCCACGACGACCTGTTCGACGGGGTCGCCGGCATTCCCGCGGCCAGCGACGCCGACCGGTTCGGGGTCTCCGCGCCGAGCGAGGCGTTCGACGACCTGGTCAAGCGGATCGTCGCCCAACCCAAGCTGGAGTTGTACGGCCTGGACTGTTACGTCGGCTCGCAGATCAGCCGGTTCGGCGGCTACGAGCGGGCGATCCAGCGCCTCGTCAGCGTGGCGGGACATCTCACCCGTACCAAGGGAATCGTGGTCCGGGAGATCAACATCGGTGGGGGCCACGCGGCGCCCGCCGTCGACGGCGAAACCCCCTTCGCCGTCGCCGCGTTCGCAGGCCGGGCCCGGGCGGTCCTGGGTCTGGCCTGCGAACGCCAGGGTGTGCCGGAACCGGAGCTGGTGGTGACGCCGGGTCGGGCGGTCGTCGCCCGCGCCGGGGTGGCCCTGTACCGGGTCGTGGCGGTTCGCCGCGAGCCGGGGGGCTGCCAGCTGCTCGCCATCGACGGAGGGCTGAGCGACAACCCCCGGCCCGCCCTCTACGGCGCCCGCTATACGGCCGTCCTGCTCGGCCGGGCCGGCACCGGTCCCACGGTGTCGAGCACGATCGTCGGCCGTCATGACGAGGCCGGCGACGTGCTCGCCCGCGCGGTGCCGCTCCCGGCCGACCTGCGCCCGGGCGACCTGTTGGCCGCTCCCGGCGCCGGCGCCTACCACCTGCCGCTGGCGTCCAACTACAACCTGGTCGGTCGCCCGCCGCTGATCGCCGTGCGGGACGGTGCGGCCCGGGTGGTCGTCCGTCGGGAGACGATCGACGACGTGCTCTGCCGCGACATCGCTTAGATCGTGATCCACTCGGTGACCACCACGGCGTCGCCGGCGCGCAGGTGCAGCCGGAACATGCCGCGGGGGATCGGGCCGAGGACGAACCAGCCCAGCTCGTCGACCTGCGCGACCGCGACCACCCCCGAGCGGTCGCGCAGCTCGATCTCGCCGGGCCGGGGCGGCACCACCTGACCGTGCAGGGCGTCGTCGGTGAGCTCGACCTCGATGGTCAGGTCGCGGGCGGCGAAGGTCAGCGCCCGCACCGCGGCCGGCTCGGCCCGGGTGCCGACCGGGGTGTCGGTGTCGGCGGACAGGGCGGCGAGCTCCGCGTCGACGGTCCGCCAGGCGTACGCGGCCCGGCCGATCTCCCGGATCCGCTCGGGCACCTCGGCAGCGGCCTTCCGCGCTTCGGCCAGCGCGGCAACGATCTCGGCATCCGTCATGATTGTTCCACCCCCGCGACCGCGGCCAGGGCGGGGTCGCGCCGCAGCCGGTCGAGGCAGCGCCGGCGGGTCGGCCCGATCGCGCCGATCGGGGTGCCGGTGCTGCTGCTGATCTGGGCGTACGGGGCCGGCGGGTCGTCGAAGAGCAACGTCAGCAGGTGCCGGCAGTGCTCGGGCAGGTTCTCGAACGCGGCCCGCAGCGCGATGTGCCGCTCCTGGGCCAGCAGCAGCTCCTCGAACGCCGGGTCGTCGACGCTGTCCAGGTTGGACTCGTCGCCGACCGGCACCTGGTGCCGGCGCCCCCGCAGCGCCGTCAGGCACTCCCGGCGGACCGTCGTCGCGAGCCAGCCGGGCAGGGCCGCCGGCTCGCGGATCGTGTCGAGGCGCTCGACCAGCCGCAGCCACACGCTCGCGGCGACGTCCTCCGCGTCGGCGCCGCCGAGCCCGAAGCGCCGGCAGATCGCCCACACCAGCGGTGCGTAGCGGTCGACCAGCGCGTCCCAGGCCCGCGCGTCACCGTGCCGGGCCCGCACGACCAGGTCGACGACCGACGGGTCATCCCGCATGACCCGCCGCCGACAGCGGGAACGGCCTGACGTCGGAGGCGGGATCGCCGAGCAGTCGTGCGAGCGTGTCGGCGGGCCGCTCGCCGGGGCGCAGCGCCGCCGCGACCGCGCCGCTGACGTTCGCCGCCGCGAAGGAGGTGCCGCTCCAGGTCGCGTACCCGGTGAAGTCGAGAACCTTGTCGTCGATCGTGAGGGTGACGTCGGTCAGGTAGGTGGACGTGACACCGGAGCCGTGCGCGACACAGTCGACCCACGGCAGCTCCGGGGTGATCTGGGCGAGGTCACCGGCGAGGTTGGTGGCGCCGACCGCGATCACGCCGGGGAAGGCCGCCGGCCAGGCCGGCACCGTCGGCTTGTCGCTGCCGCCGTGGTTGCCCGCGGCGGCGACCAGCAGCGTGTGCCGGCCGTGTCGCGCGACCGCGCGGCGCAACGCCAGCGGCCCGTTCGGACCGCCGAGCCGGCAGCCCAGCGACAGGTTGACGACGGCGTAACCCTCGGGGTCGTCGGCCAGCTTGGCCAGCGCCACGGCGGTTTCCCAGTTGGTGGCGCGGCCGTGGGCGTTGAGCACCTTGTGCACCACGATCTCGCAGCCGGGTGCGCGCTGGGCGATCAGCCCCGCGACGAAGGTGGCGTGGCCGGCCCAGGCCTCCACCGGGTCGTTGGCGGCATCCGCTCCACCGGGTGCCTCGGTCGCGTGGCCCTTGAGCGCGGGGTGGTCGACCAGCCCGGTGTCGAGCACCGCCACCCGCACGCCCGCGCCGACCGTGCTGTCGGCGATGGGTGCCTGGCTGGCCGGGGCCGGCATGAGGTCGGTGGTGAAGGCCATCGGCTTGGTGTGCGGGTAGCCCACGATGCCGGTCATCGTCGGGTCGGGCGCCATCTCGGGCACCCACCCGCCGAAATCGGCGGCGAAAGCCTGCCGCAACTCGTCGATCACCAGCTCGATGGCGGCGACGTCGTCGGCGGGGAGGCCCTTGCTCGCGCCGAAGGCCGGGACGCCCTCGAGGTGCAGGCGGCTCAGGCCGAGCGCCTCGCTGTCCGCGACCTCGGTGACGTCGAGCCCGAGGTCCCTGATGCGCTTCTTGACCAGCTCACGATGGGGATGGTCGACGACGAGGTCGCCGGCGGTGTAGTCGTCGGAGGGCTCTAGGAAGGCGGTCACGGGTTCCTCCAGCGGAACGGACGGACGACGCGGTCGACCCACGGACACACTATCGGTCGCGGTTGATACACCCTCGGCTAATTTTTCTGGAGTACGGACGCCGTCCCCCGCGAGGATGAGGGCGTGGACGCGCGGGCCGAGGCGGACGCGGTCGCGCTGCTCGCCGACACCCACCCAGGCAGGGTGCCGCCGCTGGCCGCGCGGGCGCTGGTCGCCGCACGCCGCTCCGGCGACGCGGCCGCCGCCGCGATCACCCAGCGGGCGTGGGGCCACGCGCTGCTCCAGACCGGCGAGATGGACGACGCCATCCGCCACCTGCGCTCGGCGATCACGCACGGCCGGCGGGCCGGGCTGACCACGGTGACGGGCGAGGCCCGGGGCAAGCTGGCGTACGCGCTGGTGATGCGCGGCCGCCCGCGCCAGGCGCTGGCCGAGGTCGAGGCCGCCCTGGGCGCCCTGGACGGCGTCGCCGCCGACCGGGCGCGGGCCCAACGGGCGGTGATCCTGACCGAGATCGGCCGGCACGACGAGGCCCTCGCCGACTTCCAGGCGGCGCTCCCCGGGCTGCGCGCGGCCGGCGACGAGATCGCGGTGTCGCGCCTGCTGACGAACCGGGGAGTGCTGCACACCCACCGGTACGCGTTCGCCGCCGCCGTGGCCGACCTGCGCGCCGCCGAGGCGATCTCGGCCCGGCTCGGCCGCCCGCTCGCCGTCGGCATCATCGTCGAGAACCTCGGCGTCGCCGAGGCCCTGCGCGGTGACGTGCCGGCCGCGCTGGCCCACATCGACCGGGCCGAGGCCGTGATCGCCGCCAACGGGGGCCACGTCGCGTTGGCCGTGTACGACCGTGGCGTGCTGCTGCTCGCCGCCGGGCTGGCGACCGAGGCGCGGCAGGCGGCTGAGCGGGCCGCGACCATGATGCGCCGCGAGGGACACCGGCTGAAGGTGCCGGAGGCCCGGCTGCTGCTGGCCCAGGCCGCAGCGGCGGCCGGCGACTGGCGCGCGGCGGCGGACAACGCCCGCCGGGCGACCCGGGAGTTCGCCGCCCAGCACCGGGTGGAGTGGGCCGCCCTGGCCCGGCTCACCCTCCTCCAGGCGGGCCTGCGGGCGGGTGGCGCCCGCCCGGCCCGCGGCGCCGACGACCTGGTAGCCACCCTGACGGACGCCGGCTGGCCGGCCGCGACGGTCGAGGCACACCTGGTCGCGGCCGCGCTGCGACCCCGGGTAGCCGACACCCACCTGGCCGCCGCCGCCCGGTGGGCCCACCGCCGGGTGCCGGCGGCGATCCGGGCCCGCGGCTGGTACGCGGAGGCGTTGCGCCGCCAGCACACCGAGCCCGCCGGGGCCGTCGCCGCGATCCGCGCCGGGCTGCGCATCCTCGACGAGCACAGCGCCTCGCTCGGCGCCGCCGACCTGCGGGTGCACTCGGCCGCCCACCGCCGCGAACTGACCGCGCTGGGAGTCCGGCTCGCGCTGCGCGACGGGCGTCCGCATCGGCTGCTGGAGTGGGCCGAGCGAGGCCGGGCGACCCGACTGGTCCACCGGCCGGCGCGGCCGCCCGCCGACCCGCTGCTCGCCGACCTGCTGGCGCAGCTCCGGGGCGTCGCGTTCGAGCTCGCCGACGCGGGCGCGGCGGAGACCGCCCGGCTGGTGCCGCGCCAGGTCGCTTTGGAACGCCGGATCCGCGACCATGTCCGCACCCACCGCGCGGCCGGCGACACCCCACTGTGGACGCCGGTCGCGGTCGCCCCGTTGGCCGCGGCGCTGGGTGACCGCGTCCTGGTCGAGTTCGTCGAGTCCGACGGCATCCTGCACCGCCTGACCCTGACCGGCGGCCGCCTCACCGCGCGCCCACTCGGCCCGCTGCCGCCGCTGGCCGACCTGGTCCGCCGCCTGCCGTTCGCCCTGCACCGGCTGGCCCGCCCGGGCGACGCCCGCCGCGCGGCCGCCGAGGCCCTACTCTCGGGCGCCGCGTCCCGACTCGACGCCGCCCTACTGAGCGGGCTGCCGGACGGCCCCCTGGTGATCTCTCCGACGGGCGCGCTGCACAGCGTGCCGTGGTCGATCCTCCCGTCCTGCGCGGGCCGCCCGATCGCGGTCTCCCCATCAGCAACCCTCTGGTACGCGGCAGGCCGGGGTCCCGCTGGTGCGGAGGTGGCGGTGGTCGCGGGGCCGAGGCTGCCCGGGGCGCGGGAGGAGGCGCGGCGGGTCGCCGCGATTCACGGCGTCGTGCCGTTGCTCGACGCGCCCGTCGACCAGGTGCTCGCGGTGATGGGGAAGGTCGCTGTGCTGCACCTGGCCGCGCATGGGCGGCTGTCGACCGGCAACCCGCTCTTCTCCGACCTGCTGCTCGCCGACGGGCCGTTGCTGGTGCACGACCTGGAACGGTTGGAGAGCACTCCGCACACCGTCAGTTTGGCCGCTTGCGACAGTGGCCGGGCCGCCGTCTACGCGGGTGACGAACTGCTCGGGCTCAGCGCTACGCTGGCCGCTCGGGGGACCGCGCAGCTGGTGGCACCGGTGTTGCCGATCCCGGACCTGGCCACCGAGCCGGTGATGGTCGGCTACCACGAGCGCCTGGCGGCCGGTGCGCCGCCGGCCGTGGCGCTCGCCGCGACCCAGCACGCGCTGCGCGACGCCGACCCGCACGTGCGGGCGGCGGCCGCCGGGTTCAACTGTTTCGGACACGGCTTCATCGCACCGTTCCCAGGGGGTCCATAGTGGATATCCATCTCGTGCTCGCGTTCGTCGCCGCCTGCACGTTGCTGTCGCTCGCGCCCGGTCCGGACCTGCTGTTCGTGGTCGCCAACGGCGCCGCCGGTGGCCGGCGGGCCGGGGTGCTCGCCGCGCTCGGCATGTCGACCGGGCTGGCCGCGCACACCGTGGCCGCCGCGTTCGGGCTCGGCGCGCTGATCAGCGCCGCCCCGCAGGCCCTGACCGCGGTGCGGATCGCCGGTGCGGCGTTCCTGCTCTACCTGGCGGTGGCGACCTGGCGGAGCAGCCGCATGGAGCTGGAGCAGCAAGCAGTGCAGCGCCGGTCGCTGCGCCGCACCTACCTGATGGCGACCCTGACCAACCTGGCCAACCCGAAGGTCATCCTGTTCTACCTCGCGTTCGTGCCGCAGTTCGTCGGCACCGGCCCGGGCACGTGGCCGGTGACCGCCCAGCTCCTCGTGCTCGGCCTGGTCTTCATCGTGGTCGGCCTCGCCGTCGACGGCACCGCCGGCCTGCTCTCGGGAACCCTGTCCGAGAAGATCACGGCCCGCCCCGGCATCAGGCGGTGGATGGAACGGGCCTCCGCCACCGTGTTCGCGGGCCTGGCCGCCCGCCTCGTCGCCGACAGCAGGTGAGTCGGGTGTCGCCGACCGGCCAGGCCGGCGTGGCTGCCCGGCTTGTCGCGGAAACAAGGTGAGTTAGGGGTAGACGACTGACCACGGTTGCACCCGGTCGGGGCCTGCGGTCGGCTGCCGGACCAGGTTCGGGCCCGCGAGGATCGCTGCGGCCACCGCGCCGAAGGTCGGTGCCGCCGGGTGGGGTGAGCGGTCCGGCCAGACCGCCGAGGTGCGGCGTTCCAGCACCGAGCCGGCGAGTGGGCGCCAGGCGACGCGGGGCTCGCGTCGGGCGGTGGTCTCCGGTTCGAACGCCACGCACTGGCGGCCCAGTACCAGGCCCAGCAGGAAGTCCGGGTTGTGGGCGTGCCGCACCCGGGTCGGGCGGAAGCCGTGGTCGCGGCAGGCGTCCAGGATCTCGTCGTACCAGCCCGGTGCCGTGGCTCGCGGGAAGATCGCCAGGTCGTGACCGGCCAGGTCGGCCAGGGAAACCTCCCGCAGCCGGGCCAGCGACGCCGTGCGGGGGAGCACTACCCCGAGTCGGACCGCTACCACCGGTCCGGCGGCAAAACCGTCGACGGGGTGGTGCACCAGGCCCACGTCGAGCCGGGCCTCGGTCAGCATCCGGAGCTGCTCTGCGCTGGTCAGCTCGTGCAGGTCGACCTCGAGCCCGGGCGCCCGCGACGCCATTCCGGCCAGCAGCGCCTGCAGCGTCACCGCCGGTGTCTCCGGCGGTACGCCGGCCCGCAGCGTGCCGAGCTCGCCGTCGCCGACCTTGCGCATGAGCAGCCGGATCCGCTCCTCGGCGGACAGCAGCGAAGGCGCCTCCGCGCACAGCAGCCGGCCCGCCACGGTCAGCGCGACCTGGCGCCGGGAGCGGTCGAACAGCTCGACGCCGAGCTCGCGCTCCAGCCGCTGGATCGCCTGGCTCAGCGGCGGCTGCGCGATGCCCAGCCGGTCCGCGGCCCGGCCGAAGTGCAGCTCCTCGGCGACGACGAGGAACTGCCGCAGGTGCCGGGCTAGGTCCACCCGGCCGAGGATATGCGTTCGGATATGAGTCGCGGCGCGGTACCGTCGGTCCCCGTGTCGGACCTGGATCGGATCGCCGGAATCTTCGCCGCCGTCGGGGTGGACGCGCAGCTGCATGCCGTCGACATCGACCGCGGCACCCAGCTGTCGGTGCGCGCCGACGAGCGGGTGGTGCTCGCCTCGATCTTCAAGGTGCTGCTGGTCCTGGAGTTCGCGCGGCAGGCGGCGGCCGGCCAGCTCGACCCGACCGAGCGGGTGCTCGTGCGGGCGGCGGACCGGCTCGGCGGCTGGGGCACCGCGGGCTGCGCCGACGACGCTGAGCTGTCGCTGCGCGACCTCGCCTACTTCGCCATGTCGTTCACCGACAACACCGCGGCTGACCTGCTCCTGCGCCGGGTCGGCCCGGACGTGCTCCCGCTGCTCGCGGCCGAGCTCGGCCTGACCTCGACCCGGATCACGGGCGGACCACGCGAACTGCTGGAGTCGATGTACGAAGACGTCGGCGCGGCCGGCGACGAGGAGTTCGTGAAGATCTTCCCAACCCTGGACCCCGACCGGGTACGCGCCATGCGGGTCTTCGACCCGGACCAGACCACCTCCAGCACGCCCCGCGAGGTCACCCGGCTCCTCGAGCTGATCTGGCGCGACGAGGCCGGACCACCCGCCGCGACGGCCATGGTCCGCGGGCTGATGGCCCGCCAGATCTTCTTCACCCGGATCGCCTCGGGCTTCCCGAACGGCGTCCGCGTCTCCGCCAAGACCGGCACGCTGCCCGGCCTGCACATGGAGGCGGGAGTCGTCGAATACCCGGACGGCGGCCGCTACGCCCTGGCCATCTTCGCCCGCGCCCACCAGCTCGACTTCCGCCGGATCGACGTCGACCTCGCGATGGGAGAGGCGGCCCGCACAGCCGTCGAAGCGCTGCGGGCGAGCTGAGTTTCCCACCACGACGGCGCCCGAGGAACCGCCCTGACCAGCACCGATACGCGTATCCATATCGGCTGTTTATGATCTTGATCTTGGACGCCAAGCGATCGCCGGTGCTTGGGTCTCAACCCATGACACAACTCAACCGTCGAGGCCTGTTGCGCACTGCGGCTGTCACCGGACTGGCCGCCACGGGGGCGGCCGGTCTCGCGACCCCCGCCCAGGCCAAAGCCCCGCGCGATTGGCGCCCGGGCGCCGCGACCTTCCGCTGGTTCGGCACCGCCGGCTGGCGGATCGACATCGGTGCCCGGACCGTCCTGGTCGACCCGTACCTCAGCCGCTACTGGACCGGCCTGTTCGACACCGGCCTGGTGCTGTCGACGCCGCTGACGGTGGCCACGGCGACCGTCGACGCCAACGTCGGCCGCCCCGAGACGATCCTCGTGACCCACTCGCACTGGGACCACTTCAACGACGTGCCCCACATCGCCATCCGCACCAAGGCCCGGGTGCTCGGGACCATGACCACCTACCAGCTCGGCCTGGCGTCCGGCATCCCCGTGGGCCAGCTCGGCCCGGTCAAGGGCGGCGAGGTGCTCGACTTCGGCGACTACACCGTCGAGGTGGCCGGATCGCTGCACAGCCGCAACGCCAGCTACTCGGTCGGCATCCCCGGCGTGCGGCTGAGCCCACCGCCCAAGCCGGCCACGGTCGGCGACCTGCCGGAGGGCGACACCCTGGCCTACCTGCTGAGCGTCCGCGACGGCCCGGCGGTGTTCTTCATGGGCGCCAGCGACTTCGTCGCCCGCAACGTCGACGGGATGCGGCCGGACATCGCGATGGTGGCCATGGCCTCGGCGACCACCACCCACGAGTACGTGCCCCGCCTGCTGGAGGCGCTCGGCAAGCCGCCGGTCGTGGTGCCCGTGCACTGGGACAACTTCGAGAAGCCACTGGAGAACCCGCCGCCGGTGGCCCCGGCCGACCGCGAGCGGCTGGATGCGATGATCACCTCGATCCGGCGGGTCGCACCGCGCACCCGGATCGTCCTGCCCGACTACCTGAAGCCGTACACCTTCGCATGACGACCGTCTCCCGGCGCCTCGGCGCGCTGCTGTCCGCGGGCGCCCTGCTCGCGGCGTGCGACGCGCCGGGGCCGCCGCCCCTTCCGCCCACGCCGCCGCCCACCGCCACCACGGCCGCCTGCGTCGACGGCGTCAGGCTCACCGCCGGCCCGGTCGACGCCGCCTCCGGCCTGCGGGCGATGGGCATCGTGCTGGAGAACTGCGGCACCCGCCCGTACACCCTCCACGGCTTCCCGGTCGTGCGGGTGCTCGACGACCAGCGCGCCGCGGTCGACGTGACGGTCGGCAACGGCTCGGAGCCGGTGAGCGCGAAAGACTCCTGGGACGCCCCAGCCCGCGCCGTGACGGTCCCACCTGGCGGCACGGCACGCGCCCGCGTGCTGTGGCGTAATACCGTGACCGCGGGTGACCCCGTCATCGCCACCTACCTGTCGGTCGCGCCGACGAAAGGCGCGAAGGAACAGCTGCTCACCCCCGACGGCGGCCTCGACCTCGGCACCACCGGCCGGCTGGCCGTGAACGCCTGGACCGACGCTGGGTAAGGTCGGATCATGAGCTGGAGCGCGTACGGGTCCTTCGTGGTCTTCGCGATCGTGCTCATCGCGATCCCCGGCGCGGACTTCGCGGTGACGGTGCGCAGCACGCTGGTCGGCGGCCGCCGCCAGGGTCAGTGGACCGCCGCCGGCATCACGTCGTCCAATGTGGTGCAGGGCCTGCTCGCGGTGGCCGGCCTCGGCGCGATCGTGGTGCGGGTCGAGCCGGTGTTCCAGGCCGTCAAGTGGGCCGGCATCGGCTACCTGCTCTACCTGGCCGCGCAGTCGTTCCGCTCGGCCGTCCGCGGCGACTACGCGGCCATCGAAGGCGGCCCGGGCGTCACCGGCACCGCGTGGACCGGCTGGCGGCAGGGCTTCCTGTCCAACATCACCAACCCGAAGGTGCTGGTCTTCTACCTGGCGGTGTTGCCGCAGTTCCTCGGCCCGGGCACCCCGGTCGCGGTGCTGGTGGTGTTCGCCCTGACCCACGCCGCCCTCGGGCTGCTCTACTCGCTGCTGGTCGTCGCCGGGCTGCACCGGGTGCACCGGGTGCTGAGCCGCCGCCGGGTCCGCCGCGCCCTGGACGCCGCCACGGGCGCCGCCCTGACCGCCTTCGGCGCCCGCCTCGCGGCCGAAAGCGCCTGACCGACGGCCGTCCACAAGGGCCCTCCGCCGCTGTCCGTGGTGGACCAACAGATCAAAACGATCAGGATCGTCCGTACTTTTGCTCACGAAGATAAAAGTCTGCTCAACATCATCGAAAGATGTTTACATGTTGATGATCAGCGATTAGGGTCGGTCGCACACCAGAAGGTTTCATCAATGTAAACGGCGTCACGAGCTGTGCACCTCGTGCGTCGTTCACACGCCCACGTCCCCGACCACCAGGCATCGCCGACCCGCGACAGCGGGCGGGCGAGGTCTGCCTTGCCATGTCATCCGTCGGTCGACTTGCGGAAGGTATGCCGGACATGCCCATTGTTTCCAGGCGAAGGCGCCTGCTCACGAGACTCGGACAAGGCCGGTTCACCCGGCCGTCCGCCGCGTTCGCGGCCGTAACCACCATGCTGGCCAGCGTCGTGCTGGCTGGGGTCATCTCGGGGACCAGCCCGGCCTCGGCCGCCGCGCCCCAGCTACAGGCCCAGGTGCTCACCTGGACGGCAGCGGACAGCTTCCAGGCGTACGCCTCGGTGCCCACCACCGCGACCGCCGGACCGACCACCATCGTCTTCGAGAACAGCGCGGCGACCGGCAACACCACCGGGATGCAGCACACGCTGACCTTCGACACCGGTGACCCGCGCTACAACAGCGACGTCAACGTCAACATCATGGCGGACCCGTCCGACGGCAGCGGCGGCCGGCACACCGTCGAGGTGAACCTGACCCCGGGCACCTACCGCTACTTCTGCGCGATTCCCGGCCACGGCCAGATGACCGGCCTGCTGGTGGTCACCGGCAACGGCGGAGACACCACGGCGCCCGAGGTGAGCGCGCAGGTCGCCGGCGACCGCGACGGCGACGGCAACTACATCGGCGCGGCGACCGTCACGGTCGACGCGACCGACGCCGGCTCCGGCGTGGCCCGCGTCGAGTACGCGCTCGACAGCGGCCCGTTCGGCACCTACTCCGCGCCGGTCACGGTCAACAGCCCCGGCGCGCACACGGTGCGCTACCGGGCGACCGACGTGGCCGGCAACACCTCGGCCATCGGGACCAGCCAGTTCACCGTCGTCGCACCGTCCGACCCGGACACCACGGCACCCACGGTGACCGCGGCGGTCGACGGTGACCAGGACGAGAACGGCGCGTACGTCGGCTCCGCCACCGTTACGGTGACCGCCACCGACACCGAGTCCGGGGTCGCCTCGGTCGAGTACTCGCTGGACGGCGGCGCCTTCGCCGCCTACACCGCGCCGGTCACCGTCAACACCGTCGGGCAGCACACGCTGCAGTTCCGGGCGACGGACGAGGCCGGCAACACGTCCAGCGCGCAGTCGGTCGCCTTCGCGGTCGTCGACGCGCCGGACCCGGACAACACCGCGCCCGAGGTGACCGCCACGGTCGCGGGCGAGCAGAACGGCGACGGGGCGTACGTCGGCACCGCGACGGTCACCGTCGCCGCCACCGACGCGGGCTCCGGCGTGGCCACGGTCGAGTACTCACTCGACGGTGCTCCTTACGCGGCCTACACCGCGCCGGTCGCCGTGACCCAGCCGGGTGCGCACACGCTGAGCGCCCGCGCCACCGACGAGGCCGGCAACACCTCGGCACCGGAGACGGTGGAGTTCACCGTCGCCGACGCGTCCGGCGGGGACACCACCGCGCCGACCGTGACCGCCGCGGTCGCCGGAGACCAGAACGAGCAGGGTGCGTACGTGGGCAGCGCCACGGTCACCGTCACCGCCACCGACACGGAGTCCGGTGTGGACACCGTGGAGTACGCGGTCGACGGCGGCGCCTACGCGCCGTACACGGCACCGGTCACCGTCACCGCGACCGGTGCGCACACCGTCACGTTCCGGGCCACCGACGAGGCCGGCAACACCTCGACGCCGGGCAGCGTGCAGTTCGCCGTCGTCGACGCGCCGAACCCGGACCAGACCGCGCCCACGGCGAACGCGACCGTGGCCGGCAACCGGGACAACACCGGCGCGTACGTGGGTGCGGCGACCGTCACCGTGACCGCGAGCGACACGGACTCGGGCGTGGCCACCGTGGAGTACTCGCTGGACGGCGCACCGTACGCGGCCTACACCGCGCCGGTCAGCGTCAACCAGCCGGGCAGCCACACGGTCAGCTACCGGGCGACCGACCGGGCCGGCAACACGTCGACGCCGGGCAGCGTGCAGTTCCGGGTCGTCTCGGCGACCGCCGACACCACGCCGCCGACCGTCAACGCCGCCATCACCGGCCAGATGAACAGTGGCTGGGCGTACGTCGGCAGCGCGACGGTGACCCTCACGTCGAGCGACGCCGGCAGTGGTGTGCTGCGCACGGAGTACGCGGTCAACGGTGGTGGCTACCTGGTCTACACCGGGCCGGTCACCATCAACACCCCGGGCACGCACACCTTCACCTACCGGGCCACCGACCGGGCCGGCAACGTGTCCAGCACGGCGTCCGCCACGTTCGTCGTGGTGGAGAGCGGTCCGCCGCCGCCGAGCTGCCGGGTCGCCGACAACCGCACCACGGTCTGGATGGGCACCCACAACTCGGGCGTCGCGAACCGCGTCGTCGAGGGTGGCTGCAGCATCAACGACCTGGTGCTCGACGAGTCCCCGTGGGCCAGCACCGCGGAGTTCGTCGACCACGTCACGGCGCTCGCCGACCGCTGGCACCAGCGCTCGCTGATCCCGCTGCGGGACCGCAACGGTCTCGTCCGCGAGGCCCGTGAGTCCAATGTGGGCAAGTCCGAGGCGGTGCAGGGCTACGCGCCGCTGCTGGACACCAAGGCCGCCTCGTTCAAGCTCTGGGAGCAGGTCGGCGCCGGTGGCTTCCGCCGCAACGCCGACGGCTCGATCACCAGCAAGCCGGTCGACGGCCTGGGCATGCTCTGGTTCCCGGTCCGCACGTACGGCGACTTCTCGATCAAGCTCCAGTGGCGGGACGACGCTCCGGGCACCGGCCGGGCCAACAGCGGCGTCTTCGTGCGCTTCCCGCAGGTGCACCAGCACCCGCAGGAGCCGCGGCCGGAGTGGGTGGCCATCAAGTACGGGCACGAGCTGCAGATCTTCGACAGCCCCACGGGCGACCAGTACAAGAGCGGCTCGGTGTACGGGTTCGACCAGGTCAACCTGGCCGACGCGGGAGTGACGGCCAAGGGCACCTGGAACGACTACGAGATCCGGGTCGTCGGCCAGCACTACTCGATCTTCCGCAACGGCAAGCTGATCAACCAGTTCACCAACGGTCCTGGCCAGCTGTTCAACCCGCCGCGCGCCGACGACCCGGGCACCGACGGGCGCCAGAACGCGGAGGGCTACATCGGCCTCCAGAACCACAGCGCCGCGGACACGGTCAGCTTCCGCAACATCCGGATCGCTCCGCTGACCCCGTAAGCAAAGGACAGACCAGTGGACAACGAAACCACGCGCTTCGGGCACGTCGGTGGTCCGCGCATGTGGGCCATCGCGATCCTCGCCGTGACGCTGGTCGGTGCTGGGGTCCTCCGGTTCGGCGGCCAACAGGCCGCCGGGCCGGGGGCACCCGCGGCGGCACCGGCAGCGATCTCCGCCGAGAAGGCCGCCCTGGCGGCCCTCGCGCCGGGGGACCGCCCCGACGGCTGCATCCAACCCGACCGGCGGATCCAGCTGTACGCGGTCGAGCTGCCCAAGGAGGGCACCCAGATCCGGCTGGGCTACGGCCTGACCCCGGAGACGGCCTCGTACCCGGGACCGCTGATCGAGATGATCGAGGGGGAGTGCCTCGCGATCACGTTGCACAACCAGGTGCCCGAGGCGACGCTCGCGGCGCTGCGGCAGGACCCCAACCTGCCGCTCGGCGTCTCGCTGCACACCCACGGCGTCAAGTACACGCCGACCTCCGACGGCACCATCCACACGGACTCGTGGGTGCCGCCGGGCGGCCAGCGCACGTACATCTGGTTCGCCAAGCCCCGCAACCCCAGCACGGGAGCGCAGGGCACGGCCGGCTACTGGTGGTACCACGACCACATGGTCGGCACCTCCCACGGCACGCGGGGGCTGAGCTCGGGCCTCTTCGGTGGGCTGGTGGTGCGGCGGCAGGGCGACGTGCGCCCCGACCGGACGTACGTGACCGTCTTCGGCGACCTGCAGTCGATCAACCTGCGCCGGGGTGCCGCGACCGACACCTGTGACCCGGTCAACCCGGTGCCCGGCCCGACCTGCCTGATCGCGAAGAAGGGCGAGCGGGTCGAGTTCCTGGTGGTCGGCATGGGCAACGACATGCACACCTTCCACCTGCACGGGCACTCCTGGGCGGACACCCGCACCGGGATGCTCGACGGCACCAACAAGGCGCTGGTCGACTCGGTGCCGGTCATCGACAACAAGACGCTCGGCCCCGGCGACTCGTTCGGGGTGCAGGTCGTCGCCGGTGACTCGGTCGGCGCGGGCAACTGGATGCTGCACTGCCACATGCAGTTCCACTCCGACCAGGGCATGGCCACGATGCTGCACGTCCTCAACCCCGACGGCACCCTCGCACCGCACAGCGCCGACCACGCGCCGGTGTCGGCGGCGGGTGCCCCGGCCGCGCACGCCGGTCACCAGGGGAGCGGGACGTGATGACCACAGGATTCCGGGAGCCTCACGAAGGAGCAGGAATGGCCCATCGACAGCGGCCGAGATTGCGCCGCGCGATAGCGCTGGCCTCGGCGGCCGTGCTCACGCTCGGCATCATGACGGGACCGGGATCCCCACCGGCCGCCGCGGCAGCGGCACCGACCTGGGGCGCCAACGCGGTCAACGTGCTCGTCTTCCACGGCCCGGTCGAGCAGCAGGACGACCCGGTCACCAAGGCGGTCGCCGCCGTGCGCAAGCTCGGCAACGAGAACGGCTTCACCGTCCGGGTGTCCAGCAACCCGGCCGACTTCAACAAGGACAACCTCGCCAAGTACCGCGGCGTCGTCTTCCTGTCCGCCAACGGCGTCACGCTCGACGACGCGCAGGAGGCGGCCTTCCAGGCGTACGTCAAGGGTGGCGGCGGCTTCGTCGGCGTCCACGACGCGGTCCGCGCGCAGCCGGCCTCGGAGTGGTTCACCGGGCTGGTCGGCAGCCGGCCGGCGCCGAGCCTGCCGAACGCCGAGAAGGTCGTCGAGTCGGCGGCCAGTGCCCAGAACACCCCGAACGAGGGTGTGGCCCAGCTCTTTGACGGCCGCACCGGCACCAAGTGGCTGACCTTCGCCCGCACCGGCTGGGCGCAGGGCAAGCTCGCCGCCCCGACGGTGATCAACCGGTACGCGCTCACCTCGGCCAACGACTTCCAGGGCCGCGACCCGCGGGACTGGAAGCTGCAGGGCTCCAACGACGGCCAGGCCTGGACCGACCTGGACACCCGCACCGGTCAGACGTTCGACCAGCGGTTCCTGACCAAGCAGTACACGTTCACGAACACCACCGCCTACCAGTACTACCGGCTGGACGTCTCGGCCAACAGCGGTGAGCCGATCATCCAGCTCGCCGAGCTGTTCCTGATCGGCCCGGACGCAGGCCCGCCGCCGGAAGCCAACGTGCAACAGGCGACGGTCAGCCTGACCGACCGCCAGCACCCGGCCAACGACGGCCTGCCGCTGACCTGGACCCGCTCGGACCAGTGGATCAACTGGGACCCGAACCCGACCGGGACCGTGCACACCATCGCCCAGGTGCAGGAGAACACGTACAACGCCGGCCTGTCCGGCAACGGCGCGTTCCACCCGATCTCCTGGTGCCGCGACTACGACGGCGGCCGCTCCTTCTACACCGGGATGGGCCGCACCGACGCCAGCTACACCACCGACACCAGGTTCCTCGGCCACCTGCTCGGCGCGATCAAGTGGACCACCGGCCTCGTGCGCGGTGACTGCCAGGCGACCATCGCGGCGAACTACAAGGTCGAGCGGCTGACCGCGGCGAACCAGCCCGGCCAGCTCGACCAGATCGGTGAGCCGCACGGCCTGACCATCGCGCCGGACGGCACCGTGTTCTACATCGGCAAGGCGGCCTGCCCGTCGGGCCCGATCGTCGACTGGAACAACCCCAACGTCGGCCTCGGCTGCGGCACGATCCACTCCTGGGACCCGCGTACCAAGGCGGTCAAGCTCCTCACCACGCTCAAGGTGATGGGCAACCGGGGCAGCGGCAGCGAGCTCGTCAAGAACGAAGAGGGTCTGGTCGGCATCACGCTCGACCCGAAGTTCGCCGAGAACGGCTGGGTCTACGTCTACTGGATGCCGCACGAGTCGATCGACCGCGAGAAGCGGATCGGCCAGCGGACGGTCTCGCGGTTCACCTACGACAAGGCCGCGCAGACCATCGACCAGGGCACCCGCAAGGACCTGCTGCACTGGGACACCCAGATCCACAGCTGCTGCCACGCCGGTGGCGGCATGACCTTCGACGAGTCGGGCAACCTGTTCATCGGCTCCGGTGACAGCAACTCGTCCGGTGGCTCCGACGGCTACTCCGGCAACAACTGGACGCAGGAGTTCGCGGGCACCTCCTTCCAGGACGCGCGCCGCACCGCAGGTAACACCAACGACCTCAACGGCAAGATCATCCGGATCCACCCGGAGGCCGACGGTACGTACACCATCCCCGACGGCAACCTGTTCACCGGCCTCGAGGGCGGTGGCGGGAAGGCCCGTCCGGAGATCTACGTGATGGGCGTGCGCAACATCGCCCGGATCGCCTGGGACCCGGTCAACGACTGGCTCACCGCCGCGTGGGTCGGCCCGGACGCCGGCGCTCCCAGCCCGGAGCTCGGCCCGGCCAAGTACGAGACGGCGACCGTCATCACCCAGGCCGGCAACCACGGCTGGCCGTACTGCATGGGCAACCGGCAGCCGTACCGTGACCGCAGCACGACCGACGCGACCCAGCTCACCGGGTGGTACGACTGCGACAACCCGAAGAACGAGTCGCCCCGCAACACCGGTCTGGTCAACCTCCCGCCGATCCGCAACAACATGATCTGGTACTCGCCCCAGGGCGGTGGACCGGTCTTCCCGAAGCGGACCGACGGCAGCGGCCTGCCGACCTACGTGCAGTCCGAGACCACCTACACCCAGCCGTACCTCAGCGGCGGCGGTCAGGCCATCATGGACGGTCCGACCTACCACCTCGCGAACGTCGACGTGAACAGCGGCGTGGCCTGGCCGGCGTACTGGGACAACAAGTGGTTCATCGGTGACCAGTCCAACGCCAACAACCGCGTGGCCGTCACGGTCAACCCGGACACGGCGGCACAGGCCGGCGCACCGGCCTTCGCCGAGGACCTGCGGCGGATCATCCCGGGCGGCACCAACGGGCAGACCCAGCTCCAGTCCTGGATGGACGCCAAGTTCGGCCCGGACGGCGCGCTCTACATGCTCGACTACGCCGGCGGCTTCTTCAGCCTGCACAGCAACCAGAAGCTGATCCGGATCACCTACACCGGTGGCCAGGCGACCCCGAACCCGGGTCTGGCCACGGCGATCTCGGCGACCCCGAGCACGCCGCGCACCATCGACTTCTCCAGCAACAGGGTCGGTGGCGTCGCCTGGGACTGGGACTTCGGTGACGGCACCAAGGGCTCCACGGCGCCGCACCCGAAGCACACCTACAAGCGCTACGGCACCTTCACCGCCAAGCTCAAGGTGACGTACGCCGACGGTGAGGTCGTCGAGTCGAGCATCCCGGTCACCGCCGGGTGTGTCGCGGCCGACGCCCGTCCGACGGTCTACTTCCTGGAGACCGACAGCGGTGTCGCCAACCGGCAGGTCGGCGGCGGCTGCACGATCAACGACCTGATCGACGACGAGACGACCTGGCCCAACCGTGGTTCCTTCGCCGACCACCTGGAAACGGTGATCGCGGAGCTCACGGCGGCCCACGTCGTCGACAACCAGGAGGCCAACACGCTGCGGCGGACCGGCACCCAGTCGCCGATCGGTGCCACCAACGGCTACCAGACGCTGTTCAACGGCACGGCGTACTCGCTGGCCGGCTGGCGGCAGGCACCCGGTGGCTCGTTCGGCCTGCGGCCGGACGGCTCGATCCGCAGCAGCGGCGGCCTGGGCATGCTGTGGTACGCGGACCAGGAGTTCGCGGACTACTCGATCAAGATCCAGTTCAAGGACGTCTCACCCGACAACGTACGGGCCAACGGTGGCGTGTTCGTCCGATTCCCGGACCCGCGTACCCCGCTGGAGCAACGCCCGCCGGGCACCTGTGGCACGGTCGGTTCGGCGCGGTCGTCCCAGGCCTGGGTCGCGATCTTCTGCGGCCACGAGATCCAGATCTACGACGGCGAGACGGGCGAGGTGCAGAAGACCGGCTCGGTCTACAACTTCGACCCGAACAACCTGTCGCAGGCCGGGCCCACCCCCAAGGGTGTCTGGAACGACTACGAGATCCGCGTGGTCGGCCAGCACTACACGATGATCCGCAACGGCGTGGTGATCAACGAGTTCGACAACACGCCGGGCAAGAACTCGTCGCGGGCGGGTGACCCCCCGACCGACCTGCGGCAGTTCGTCAGTGGCTTCATCGGTCTGCAGAACCACGGCACCAACGACCTGATCGAGATCCGCAACGTGCGCGTGCGCACCTACTGATCTCTTTCAGCTGACCGGGTACGGGCTTCGGCCCGTACCCGGTCACTGCATTTCCAGCCGTTTCGGCATGTTCTCCATCGGGTGCGGAAGCTGCAACGGCTGCGCGCCGGGCGTGATCGATCCGGCCACCCGCGGCCCGCGCGCACCCGTCGCGGACGGCACCGCACCGGGGAGACCGTGCCAGGTCAGCCAGCCGACGAGGGCGAACAGCACGGCCTCCTTCGCGTCGGCCGGCAGCCCGAGCTCCTCGGAGCGGTGCACGGTGGTTTTGGGCGCGCGGGCGGCGAGCCGGTCGAGCAGCGTGCGGTTGTGCACGCCACCGCCGGAGAGCAGCACGTGGTCGAGCCGGTGCCGGCGCAGCTCGGCGGCGACCGTGGCCGCCGTCAGCTCGGTCAGCGTGGCCAGCAGGTCGGCCGGCGGGTAGCCGCCCGCACCGTCCAGGTAGGCCGCCGAGAACAGCTCCTTGCCCGTCGACTTCGGCGGCGTCCGTGCGTAGTAGGGCTCGACCAGCAGCCGGTCCAGCAGCTCGGACCGCACGGTGCCGGTGGCGGCCAGCGCACCGCCACGGTCGTAGGGCTCACCGGTCACCGCGAGGGCGGCGGCGTCGATCAGGGCGTTGCCGGGCCCGGTGTCGTACGCCGTCACCTCGCCCGGCACCGCCACGGTGAGGTTGGCGATCCCGCCGAGGTTGACCGCGCCCCACCGGCCCTCGCGCCCGGCGAGCAGCATCAGGTCGAGCACGGGCACGAACGGCGCGCCCTGCCCGCCGGCCGCGACGTCGCGCACCCGCACGTCGGCGACGACCGGCAGCCCGGTGCGCTCCGCGATCCAGGCGGGCTGGCCGAGCTGGAGCGTCCCGTCGGTGGCGGCGTGGAAGATGGTCTGCCCGTGCGAGCAGACCAGGTCGGCCGGGCCGGCCGCGTCCAGCACGGCGGTCGCGGCGCCGGCGAACGCCTGACCGAGCCGGGTGTCGAGCGCGCAGACGGCGCCGAGCCCGACCTTCCCGGGCGGCAGCGCCTTGCGGATCGCGGAGCGCAGCTTCGGCTCGTACGGCGTGGTGGCGTGGTGCAGCAACCGCGCCCGCAGCTCGTCGCCGTCGGGTGTCCGGGTGAAGGACACCAGTGCCGCGTCGATGCCGTCGTGCGAGGTGCCGGAGCTCAGGCCGAGTACGCGCATCGCCCCACCCTGTTCCCCGGCGGTGGTGCCCGTCAATCGGTCACGGGGCTGACGGCCGCGCCGGAGCGTGGCAGGCTTCGCGCTCATGGCACATATCGACCTGGGGTTCGACGAGCACGAGTCGCCCGGCATCGTGGGGCTGATGCGCTACCGGCCGGAGACGGGCGGGCCGCTGTCGGCCCTCGCCGAGGCGCTGCTGGTGGCGCCCAACTCGCTCTCGCGTGGCGAGCGGGAGCTCATCGCCTCGCACGTGTCCGCGCTCAACGACTGCGCGTTCTGCCGTGACTCGCACGCTGCGTTCGCGGCGGCGCAGCTCGAGCCCGGCATGATCCTCGTCGAGCAGGTGCGCGCCCACCCGGAGACGGCGCCGATCTCGGCGAAGCTGCGCGCCCTGCTGGCGATCGCGGCCGCGGTGCGCGCCGACGGCAAGGCGGTGACCGAGGTGCTCGTCGACGCGGCCCGGGCGGCGGGCGCCACCGACGTCGAGATCCACGACACCGTGCTGATCGCGGCCGCGTTCTGCATGTTCAACCGCTACGTCGACGGCCTGGCCACGTTCGCCCCGACGGACCCGGCCGCCTACGCGGAGTCGGCCCGGCGGGTCGTGGAGCTGGGTTACGTGGCGCACTGAGACGCCCGCTTATGCCCGCGAGCGCTTGAGCCATTCAGGCACACGCCGATCCCGGCTGTACTCGAGGCATGACAACCAACGACCAGACCATTCTCGTCATCGGCGGCACCGGTAAGACCGGGCGGCGGGTCGCCGACCGGCTCACCGCGCGGGCCGTCCCGGTGCGGATCGGCTCGCGCACCGGCACGCCGCGGTTCGACTGGGGCGACCCTGCGACCTGGGCGCCCGCGTTCGAAGGCGTGCGGGCCGCGTACGTCACCTACTACCCGGACCTCGCCGTGCCCGGCAGCCCGGCGGTGCTCGCCGCCCTGGCCCGGGTCGCGGCGGCGGCCGGTGTCGAGCACCTCGTGCTGCTCTCCGGGCGCGGCGAGGAGGAGGCGCAGGCCAGCGAGGAGGCGTTCGCGGCGGCGGTTGCCGGCACCGGGAGCGCGTGGACCGTGGTGCGGGCTAGCTGGTTCATGCAGAACTTCAGCGAGGCGTTCATGGCCGACGGCGTGCGCTCCGGCACCCTGGTGCTGCCGGCCGGCGACGTGCCCGAGCCGTTCGTCGACTGCGACGACATCGCCGACGTGGCGGTGGCCGCGCTGACGGGCTCGGCGCCGTCGGGTCGCGTCTACGAGGTGACCGGGCCGCGGGCGCTGACTTTCGCCGAGGCCGCCGCGGAGATCTCGAAGGCCGGCGGCCGCGAGGTCACCTTCGTTCCCGTCCCGGTGCCGGCCTACGCCGAGGAGCTACGCGGCTACGGCCTGGCGGACGACGAGGTCGCGCTGATCACCTACCTGTTCGGCGAGGTGCTCGACGGCCGTAACGTGCACACCACGGACGGCGTCCGGGCAGCCCTGGGCCGGGAACCACGCGACTTCGCCGACTACGCCCGCGACACCGCCGCGACCGGCGCCTGGTCCTAGAGCAGACGCGGGCTGACCAGACGGGTGGCCTCCATCGACACGTGCGCCGAGACGATCCGCCAGCCTTCCGGCAGCCGTACCCACGTCTGGGTCTGTCGCCCGACCGCCGGGTCGCCCGGGTAGCCGAAGAACGTTGTCACCACGGCCGTGTCCGGGCCGAAGGCGGTGATCCGCGTGTCGTGCAGGGTGCGGCCGGGTGGCAGTGGGGGCTGGGCCCGCCGCCACGTCCGCTGTTCGGCGGCGCCGACCTGGTGGTCGGCGACGCCGAAGCGGACGACGGCGGCGGAGTCCCAGAAGAAGTCCACGACGGCGTCCGGGTCGGCGCCGACCAGGGCGGCCTCGTAGGCGGCGAAGGCGACGGCGACCTCCGCCACGATGTCGGGACGGTCGATCTCCATGCCGGGTCAGACCTTCGCCGCGACCGGTTCCGGTGCTTCCGCCGGCTCCGCCACGACGACGGGTTCCGGGCGGCGGCCGAGGGCGACCAGGGCGCAGACCCCGGCCACGAACAGGTAGCCCAGCGCCACCTGGCCGTTCGCGTTCCACTCGACCTTCTCGCCGTGGATCAGGCCCACGAACGACAGCAGCGACCCGGCGAGCGCGAACGCCGCCGCGTGCAGGAACCGCTTGTCGATAATGAAGGCCACGATCGCGCCGAGCACGAGACCGGCCAAGATCGCGCCCTGACCGAGCACCATCAGCCCGTGGTAGAAGACGCCGGCGCCCTGCAGCGCCGCGTCGCCCACCTGGAGCGCGGTCGTCCCCGCCGCGGCGAGCGCGTTGTCCATCTGCCCGGTCGCCCAGGCCGCGATGTTCGGCACGAGCGCCGCGACCACCGCCGGGGCGTGCGCCCTGGGCGAGGCCTGGAAGGCCTGCGCGCCGATCAGCAGTCCGATGTAGAGCAGGATGGGCACGATCGCCGGTGTCGGGAAGACGGCGCCCAGCAACCCGAACAGCCCGAAGAAGCAGAGCAGCGCGATCACCACGCCGGTGGCCATCGAGTAGCCGGTGCGGCCGCCGGCCGCCTTCCAGCCCGGGTGCCCGACGTAGACGGCCGGCGGGAACGGCGAGCCGAGCGCCGAACCGACGATGGCGCCGAACCCGTCGGCCAGCAGCACGCTGCGCAGGTTGTAGTTGTCGCCCGCCGTGGCCGCCGACTCCACGTTGGTCATCGCCTCCGTGAAGTTGTAGACGCCCAGCGGGATCGCGGTCGCCAGCAGCGGCGCCATGTCGCCGAGCCCGTCGAGCAGCAGCCCGAGACGCAGGTCCGGCACCGCGATCGCGATGTCGCGGGCCGCCGCCGAGACGTCCGGCACCGACATGAAGCCGCCGATCCAGCCGATCGCCGTGCCGAGCAGCAGGGCGGCCAGGCCGATCGGGATGTTGCCGGGCAGCTTCACGTCGGTGAGCAGGCCGACCAGCAGCAGGGCCAGCACGGGCAGCGCGATCCAGGCCGCCGCCCACATCTGTGCCGCGGGGTTCATCGAGATGAAGGTGACCGAGATGCCGGCCAGGGTGCCGAGCAGGGCCGCCCGGGGCGTCCATTTCCGGATGTACGGGCCGACGAACGCGCCGATCAGCACGATGACGCCGATGATGAACGCCCACGCCAGCCCGGCCTGCCAGGCCCGCACCGGGTCCTGGGTACGCAGGTAGATCGGCAGCATGATCACGAAGATCACGATGAACATGTGCGGCACGCTCGGCCCGTACGGCAGCGCGGTCACGTCGGTGCGGTTCTCCCGCCGGGCCAGCCGGCGCGCGAGGTACGTGTAGTAGACGTTGCCGAATACCAGCGCGATGCCCAGCGCGGGCAGGATCGTGCCGAAGACGACGCCGGAGGCCAGGTGCACGACGCCGAGGCAGAGGCCGGTCAGCGTGAGGACGTTGACCAGCACGTTGACGCCGAAGCCGAAGAACGCGTTGGTGTCGCCCCGGACCCACCACGGGATCCGGAGGGCCGTCGGTTGGCTCATGAGATCTCCTCGAGGTGCCGGGCGGGGAGTGCGGCGAGGAACTCGGTGGAGGTGGCGACCCAGCCGAAGATGCCGCCCTGCGCGGCGATCATCTCCAGGCCGACGCGCTGGAAGTCAGGGAAGTACGAGCCGACGCAGTCGGCCAGCACCAGGCATTCGAAGCCGCGGTCGTTGGCCTCGCGCACGGTCGTGTGCACGCAGACCTCGGTGGTGACGCCGGCGACGACGAGGCTGCGTACGCCGGTCAACAGCTCGGCGAGCTCCGTCGCGTAGAAGGCGCCCTTGCCGGGCTTGTCGACGACCGGCTCGCCGGGCAGGGGAGCGAGCTCGTCGACGATGTCGTGCCCGTACTCGCCGCGCACCAGGATCCGGCCGTTCGGCCCGGGATCACCGATCCGCAGGTCGGGCGCGCCGCGCAGGAGCTTTGCCGGCGGGCAGTCGGACAGGTCGGGCAGGTGGCCCTCCCGGGTGTGGATGATCCGCAGCCCGGCCGCGCGGCACCCGGCCAGCAGCGCGGCGGTGGGGGCGATCACCCGGCGGAGCTGGCCGACGTCGTTGCCGAGCGTCTCGCCGAAGCCACCGGGTTCGAGGAAGTCGCGCTGCATGTCGATGACGAGCAGCGCCGTCGTGTCGGGGTCGAAGGGGAACGGCGCAGGGCGCGCGGGGACTGTGGCCATGTCGACGTCCTTAGTGGATGGTCGCGGCGATGACGTCGGTGCTGGCGGCCACGCACCCGAACACGCCGCCCTGCATGGTGACCATGTGCAGCGCCGCGGCGTGGTTGCCGGCGTCGGTGGCGCCCGTGCAGTCCGACAGGATCAGGCACTCGTAACCACGGTCGTTGGCCTCGCGCATGGTGGTGTGCACGCACACGTCGGTGGTGATGCCGGTCAGGATCAAATGCGTGATGCCGTGCGTACGCAGGACGAGGTCGAGGTTGGTGGCATAGAACGCGCCCTTGCCAGGCTTGTCGACCACGACCTCGCCGGCGACCGGCGCGACCTCGGGCACGATCTCCCAACCGGGCTCGCCGCGCACGAGGATCCGGCCGCACGGCCCAGCGGCACCGATCTCGGCGCCGATCTGCCGCGACCGCCAGCGTTTGTTGGCGGGCAGGTCGGTCAGGGCGGGGTCGTGCCCCTCCCGGGTGTGCACCACGAGCATGCCGAGCGCGCGCACGTGGGCGAGCAGCGCGGCGGTGGCCGGCAGCCCGGCGCGGGTGAGCGAGATGTCGTAGCCCATGCTGTCGACGTAGCCGCCCGGCCCGCAGAAGTCGGTCTGCCAGTCGATGCAGAGCAGGGCCGTGCGGTCGACGGGCACGTCACCGTCGTACGGCCAGGGGTAGGGCTCGGCCTTGACCGGCCCGATGCGTGCCATGGGTCCTCCCGGTGGATCAGGCGAGCGCGGCGGCGAACCGCAGCAGGGTGACGTCACTGCCGGCCGGGCCGATCAGCGACAGGCTGGCCGGGCGGCCGTCGGGGGTGAACCCGTTGGGCACCGCCACGACCGCGAGGTCCAGCAGGTTGGCGAAATGGGTGTAGCGGCCGAGCGCGGCGTTGCGCCCGATCGGGTCGGCGGCGACCTCGGCGTGCGTGACGGTGGTGCCGACGGTCGGCAGGACGAGCAGGTCGATCTCGCGCCAGCCCTGCTCCACGACGGCGGCGAGCTCCCGCAGCCGGTGCTGCGCGCGGAACGCGTCGACGGCCGAGTGCCTCCGCCCGGTCTCCAGCACGGTGCGGGTGACCGGCAGCACGCTGTCGGGCTTGGCATCCAGGAAGTCGCCGACCGCGGTCAGCCGCTCCGCGACCCAGGGACCCTCGTAGAGCAGGTCACCGGCGGCGAGGAACGGGCGCACGTCGACCGGCCGCGTCCGCGCGGCCAGCGCGGTCGCCCGCTGGCGGCCGCGGGCGAACGCCTCGGCCTGTCCCGGGTCGGCGTCGTCGAGCGGCGCGGCCGGCACACCCAGCCGCAGCGTCCCGGGCGCGCGGCGGGGCAGCGCCACCGACCTGCTCCACGGGTCGGTGAGCGACCGCGCGAGCGCCACCTCGAACACGGCGGCGGCACCGGCGACGTCGCCCGCGAAGACGGAGACGCAGTCGAGCGACCGGCACGCCGGCACGACGCCGGCCGCGCTGAGCAGCCCCCGCGTCGGCTTGAGGCCGACGATCCCGTTGAGCGCGGCCGGCACCCGGCCGGAGCCCGCCGTGTCCGTGCCCAGCGCGAACGAGACCGTGCGGGTCGCCACCGCGAGGGCCGACCCGGAGCTCGACCCGCCCGAGACCAGGCCGCCGCCGAAGACGCTCGAGCAGGCACCGTACGGGGATCGGGTCCCGGTCAGGCCGGTCGCGAACTGGTCCAGGTTGGTCTTGCCGACCAGCATCGCACCGGCGTCGAGCAGCCGGGTGACCACCTCGGCCGTCCGGTCGGGCCGGTAGGCGAAGTCCGGACAGCCGGCGGTGGTCGGCAGCCCGGCCACGTCGATGTTGTCCTTGACCGCGAACGGGACACCGTAGAGCTTTGGCCGGTCGCTCTTGGCTTCGAGCTCGGCCGCCCGTGCGCGGAAGTCGTCGGCCGGCACCAGGGTGATCCAACTGTGGTCGTCGGCGATCCGGCCGAGCACCTCGTCGACGACGTCCGCCGGCCGCAGCCCGCCGCTGTCGTACGCGGCGCGCAGCGCGGTGACGCGGAGATCGGGGACGGGCCGCCGAGGCATGCTGTCTATTGTCGACAGAATGATTTTCAGGTACTTCGCCGTGCCGTAACAGCGATGTTTCGGCGGCTACCCGAGGTAGGACCGGGCGCCGTGGCCGTCGAGGACCGCGAGCACCTCCGCCGGGTCGCCGCCGGCCACCGCGTCGAGCAGGCGGGCGTGCCGATCGACCCCGTCGGGCGCGTGCGCGGTCTCGGCCTCCCGCCGCAGGTTGACCGCCATGTAGAGCTGGATTTTCTCCAGCGTCGCCGCGTACGCCGCGGTCAGTTGCCGGTTGCCGCCCAGCGCGACGACCGCGACGTGGAACGCCCGGTGTGCCTCGGCGACCGACAGCCGGTCACCGGCGGTCGCGGCCTCCGCCATCGCGCGCAGCGCCTCGCGCAGGTCGGCGAGCCCGCCCGGAGTGGCCGGCAGCGCGGTGCGCACGACGTGCCGCTCCAGCACGTCCCGCAGGTCGTAGAGCTCACGGACGTCGCGCTCGGACAGCGTCGCCACCCGCACGCCCCGGCGTGGCACGTGCTCGACCAGCCCGCGCTGGGCCAGCAGCCGCAGCGCCTCCCGCAACGGCGCACGGCTGATCCCGTATCGCCGGGTGATCTGCTCCTCGACCAGCTTCTCGCCCGGCCCGGGCCGCCCGCTGAGGATCTCCCGGCTCAGCCGGGCGACAGTGAGGTCGACCAGGCTGGGCGCGGCGAGCGCGTCCGGTTCCACCGCGCTCCCTACCGTGGTCCCCGCTCGATCAACTCGCGTCCGCCGCGATCGCCGCCAGCAGTTCCGCACCGGACCGCATCCGGCCCGCGGCGTCGACCTGGCCGAGGCGCTCGTACTGGGCCGCGGCGGCCATCCGGTCGGCCACCTCGGCCCGGACGATCCGCAGGATCTCGTCGTCGTCCAGGTGGCGGCGGGTGGCCTCGGCAGCGCCCACGCCCACCACACCGAGCGGCTTCAGTGACGCCCGTGCCGACTCGGCCGGCACCGCCTCCGCGTTGTCGATCGCGGAGATCGCCGCCCGCAGCGCGCCCGCCGCTACCGCGTCTCGGGCCCGCAGGGCGTCACGGAGGGTACGGCGGAGCCGCTCGCGCAGCGCGGACGGTTCGGTGGTGGGCACGGCGGTAACGCTAAGCCACGGCGGCGCGGTGTGCCAGACGCGCTCTTCAGCGAACGGCCAGCTTCCGCCCACGTTTCGGTCAGCCTTTCCCGGCAGGCTGATTCCCGATGAGCGACAACGCCCGCCCGCGGCTGACCCGACGCCGGCTCCTCGCGGGCGGCGCCGGGCTGGCGGCGGTCGGTGCTGGCGGCTTCGCGGTCGGCCGGTCCGGCGTCGGCACGCCCGCCGACCCGCCGGCCGAGCCCGCACCCCTGCGCCAGTTCGTGAGCCGCCCCGACCTGGCCGTGCCGGTCGTCGAGGTGACCGCGACCGGCCCGACCGCGCCCGGCCTGGTCTTCCTCACCCCTGCGGCCGGGGTCGGCGGGCGCGGCCCGCTGCTGGTCGACGGCACCGGCCAGCCGGTCTGGTTCCACCAGGTCAGCGGGCCCGGCGTGATCGCGATCGACGCGCGGGTCCAACGCCTCGCCGGCCAACCGGTGATCACCTGGTGGGAGGGCACGATCGACCCCCGGTACGGGATCGGCGCGGGGGAGTTCGTGATCGTCGACCGGTCGTACCGGGAGCTTCGGCGCCTGCGCGCCCCCGGGCCGGTGCCCGCCGACCAGCACGACCTGATCCTCACCCCCGAGGGCACCGCGATCTTCTTCGCGTACGAGCCGGTCGCCGCCGACCTGTCCGCCCACGGCGGCCCGGCCGACGGGGCGCTGGTCGACGGGGTGCTCTACGAGGTCGACGTCGCCACGGGGGCGATCGTCTTCCAGTGGCGGGCGCGGGACCACGTCAGCCTGGACGAGTCCTACGCGACGCCCACGGGCCGCGTCCCGTACGACTACCTGCACGCCAACTCGGTCGAGGTGGACCGGGACGGCACGCTGCTCGTCTCGGCCCGGCACACCTGGACGATCTACAAGATCGACCGTCGCTCGGGCGCCGTCCGGTGGCGGCTCGGCGGCAAGCGGAGTGACATCCGGATGGGCCCGGACGCGGCCTTCGCGTGGCAGCACGACGCCCGCCGCCGGTCCGACGGCACCCTGGGCCTGTTCGACAACGAGGCCGGCATCACCAACCGCTCGAACGCCTCCCGCGGCCTGGTCCTCGACGTCGACGAGACCGCCCGCACGGCCCGGCTGGTCCGCGCCCTCCAACACCCGGACGCGCTGCTCGCCCCGAGCCAGGGTTCGGTGCAGGAGCTGCCGGGCCGGGGCTCGTTGGTCGGCTGGGGACAGCAACCCGCTTTCACCGAGTACGCCGCCGACGGCACCTTGGTCGCCCGCGGCAGCCTGCCGGCGGACAACGGCTCGTACCGGGCGTACAAGTTCGACTGGACCGGCACGCCCACCGACCGGCCGGCGGTGACCGCGGTCCACGGCGCGGCGCACGTGAGCTGGAACGGCGCCACCGCGGTGACCCGCTGGCAGGCCCGCGCGGGCCTTCAACCGGACCGTCTGACCAGCATTACCACGGCCACCCGCACCGGCTTCGAAACGACGGTCGCACTCCCGCCGACGGCGGTCTTCGTGGTGGTCGACGCCTTGGACCGCGCCGGCACGGTCGTCGGATCGTCCCCGCTGACCATCGTCCCGCAGGCCTAAACCCGCTCGCGCGGTGTCGGCAGGCGGGGGATGCTGTGCGGCGATGGGAGCGGCGAAGGTCGAGGTCGGCGACATCGTTCTGGCGCGGGTCGCGGGCACGACCTACCTGCACCTGGTCTCCGCCGTCAACGCGGCCGCAGGCCGCGTCCACGCTGAGGGCGCGGGCTCGACCGAGCCCGCGCCCTGGAGCGTTAACAAGGGGTCCCTTCATATCCGGAAAACGTTAAGAAGGGTCCCTTCCTTCGGGTGTTAGTTCTACGAAGGCGATCGACGGGTTCGGTAGGTCCACCGTCAGCTCGACCACGCCGCCCTCGGCCTCCACGATGGACACCGTCTCTGGCAGTGTGTCCTCCGCGGCCAGTGCGGCCCATTGCTCGTCGGACGGCCAGTCGCCGCCGTCCATCGACTGCCAGCGGGCCGCCACGTTGCCGTGGTCGGCGTCGATCCGCCACTGGCGCAGCTCGTAGCGGGTGCCGGTCAGGCCCTCGAAGCGGATCGTCACCGCGCGGTCCAGGGCCTTGTCGCCGTCGCGCTTCGCGTGGTCCAGCGTGCCGTTCCAGACCAGGGCGCCCACCCCGCCGGAAGCGTCGCGGGCGGTCCAGGTCTCGACCAGGCTGTCGGCACCGTCGCCCGACAGCCGAGCCGGGACCGCAGTGTCGCCGAGGCGTTGGGCCAGCCACAGCGCCCAGAACTTCGGTTTGGCCAGGTTGCCGACGGTCAGCAGCCCGAAACCACCGTGCAGGAAGCGGGGCGGGCGGCCCAGCTCCTCGAAGTGGTCCGAGGCCACCCACGGCGCCAGCGACTCGATCCGGCCCGCCGCCGAGCGCATGCCGCGCAGCAGGAACGTGGCCGCGAAGACCGTGTCGTTGATCTCGTTGCCGTGGGTCGCGGTGACGCCCCACTCGGTCCACCACAGCGGCCGGTCCGCGGTGATGGCCCGCAGGTCCAGCGGCGGGCTGCCGTAGATGTGCGTGGACACGAAGTCTACCGGCGCGTCGACCTCGAGCTGCCGGTCGACCCAACCGACCGCGGCCGTCGCCGGCCCGCCGACCCGCAGGCCCGGGTCGACGGACTTGACCGCGCGGGCGGCCAGCTCGTAGAGCCGCCAGTACTCGGCCGGCGTGCCCGACCAGAACACCGACAGGTTGGCCTCGTTCCACACCTCGAACGCCCAGTTGTCGCGCACCTCGTCGAGGCCGTAGCGGTCGACGAGGTGCCGCACCAGGGAAGCGACCAGGTCCGCCCAGCGGTCCCAGTCCTTCGGCGGCGAAATGATCCCGCGGTACGTGAAGACCGTGCGCGCCGGGTCGCTCGCCAGGTCCCGGGGCATGAAGCCCAGCTCGACGATCGGCCGCATCCCCAACGCCAGCACGGTGTCGTAGACCTGGTCGATCCCGGAGAAGTCGTACACCGGCGCACCATCGACCTCGCGGTAGACGCCGAGGTCGTCGTCCAGGATGCCGTGCGCCCGCACCGTCTCCACGCCGAGCTCGGAGTGCACCCGGGCCAGCGCGTCGCGCAGCTCGGCCCCGATCTCCCGGCCGCCGGTGCGGTCGGTGGACAGCAGATGGGACAGGTGCTCGGAGCCGACCATGAACCGCCACGGCCGTTCCAGCGGGCCGGCGTCGGAGGAGGCCTCGACCCGCAGCGCCAACGGCGCGACCTCCGAGTCCGGCCCGAGCGCCGCACCCCGCACCGGCGTGCACAAAGGACCCATCGCGGTCACGGTGGCCAGCGGCGCCACCGCATACCAGTACTCGCGCTCCGGCTCCACGGTCGTGTCCGCATACGGCCCGTGCGGCACGGCGAGGACGTCACCGCCGCCGTGGTCCACGACCGTGAACGGACCCGTGGACGCGGAGGCGCGATGCACGGCGTACCCGATGGCGCCCTCGACCGGTTCCCAGCTCAAGGTGACCTGGCCGCGGCCGGTGACCGCGGTGAGCCCCGCCGGCGCGGGCAGGTCGGCCGCGTCGGGCTCGCCGGGAGCGCGATCCTGCGCCCCGCCGCTGCCCATCATCGCGACCCACTGTGCCCGCGCCTGCGCGGCGATGTCGCCGACCGTCATGCGCCCGCACCACGCAGCTGCGGCAGGGCCTGGTCGGCCGGGATGTTGAACGTCTCCTGCCCGATCAGCGGCCGGATCCGCTGCTCGAACCGCTTGTCGACGAACGAGCGCCGGATCAGGTCGTTGGACAGCTCGTTGCCGAGCGCACCCATGATCATCGCCTGGTCCAGCGACAGGTAGCGCTTGGCGACCTTCCCACTGCCGACCGCGATCGCGTCGTAGAACCCGCCCGGACCGTACGCGTCGAAGTTGCGCTTGAGACCAGCCAGGTTCGAGACCACCGGACCCTTGGCGTACGGCAGGGCCAGGAACGCCGCGTGCGGTGTCACCACGCCGTCGCCGTAGTCGGGCGCCGGACCGGCCGGGCGGCAGTCACCGAAGCCGGCGTCGTACTTCGACTTCTCCACGTCCGACGGATAGCCGTCGGTGTCCATGCCCATCGCGTCCACGCCCCAGACCGCGTAGCCGCCGCTCGGGTCGCTGGCGGGGGAGAAGCCCCAGTAGCCGTACCCGGCGTCGTTCATGCCGTGCTCGATCTGGCCGGCCACCGTCGCGCGGTGGTTGCGGCCCCAGCTGTTCGGCGCCCAGCGCTCCTCGGGGACGAACAGGTCCGGCATCAGCGCCTCGAACATGTCGCCGCCCCAGCTCGGCACGAACCGGATGCCGCGATACTCGTACGCGCCCTCGTACACGGGCACGCCCTGGTAGGTGGTGTTGAAGCCGACCGGCTGCATCTCGTGCCAGTTCCAGTCGCAGGTGGCCGGCAGCGTGCGCATGGTGTTGTAGTACGCCTCGGCCGGGATCTGGCCCGCGCCGATGCCGAGGTACGTGGCGATCCGCGGCTCGGTCACCGTGATGTCGTAGTGGTTGCAGGTGAACCAGACACCGTCCCGCTGCTGTGAACAACCGGGCGGCGCCTCGTCCCAGCAGCCACCCGCGATCAGCCCGCTCGCACCGAACGGCGTCGTGGCGGCCGGGTTGTAGTAGAACCCGAAGTCCATCTTGGACAAAATCGAGTCCGCCTTGCCGCGAAGCTCCGGCACCGCACCCTTGGCCACGCGTAGCGACGCCGCGAGCCAGCCGTTGTCCACGCTGGACATGAACGGGTAGACCGTGTTGCCGTCCTCGGGCCACACCCGCACGACGGAGCCGTCCTTGGGGTCGTACCAGTTGTAGTACATGCCCGACGGCTCGTGGTGGTCGAGCCGAGCGAGGGTGTCCAACGTCTTCGAGATCCGGTCCCGGGCTTCCTTGCGCGAGATGAAGCCCAGCTCGCGGGCCACCACCGCCGACCACATGTAACCGCCGATGTTGGTCGGCGAGGTATAGGCCGACGGCGTCTTCAGGTCACCGTTGATGTTGTCGGCGACCAGCCCGGTGCGGGGGTCGGTCATGGCGACCAACGACCGCCAGGTGTCCTTCGCATAGGCGGTCAGCGTGCGGTCAGCGCCGCGAGCGTCAGGTGCGGCAATAGCGGCTGAGCCGCTCACCAACACCAGCGCCAGCGCGACGATCGGGGCGAGGATGCGTCGCATGAGTCTCCTTACTTGAGTCCGGTGGTCGCGATACCGCGCATGAAGTGCCGCTGGAGGAGCAGGAACACGATGAGCACCGGCACGACGACCACCACGGCGCCGGCCAGCAGCAGGCCGAAGTCGGTGCGGTTCTGCCCGATGCTGTAGAGCGCCAGGGCGACCGGCAGCGTGTACTTGTCCTCCGTGCTGGCGACCACGAGGGGCCAGAGGAAGTTGTTCCAGGACGCGAGGAACGTGAGGATCCCGAGCGTGGCGAGCGCCGGCCGGCACAGCGGCAGCACGACCCGGAAGAAGATCCGGAACTCGCCGGCGCCGTCGACCCGGGCGGCCTCGATCAGGTCGTCGGGGATCGACTGGAGGAACTGGCGCATCAGGAACACGCCGAACGGGCCGACCAGGAACGGCAGGATCAGGCCGGCGTACGAGTTGGTCAGGCCCATGTTGCTGACCAGCACGAACTGCGGCACGAAGGTCACCATGCCGGGCACCATCAGCATGCCGAGCACGGCCAGGAACAGCACCTTCTTGCCGGGGTAGCGCAGCTTGGCCAGCGCGTAGCCGACCAGCGAGCAGAACAGCAGGTTGCCCAGCGTCACCGCGACGGCGACGAAGGCCGAGTTGAAGAAGAACAGCGGGAAGTCGAGCCGGGAGAACAGGTCGCGGAAGTTGTCCAGCGTCCAGTGCTCCGGCAGCCAGGTCGGCGGCACGGAGCGGATCTCGCCCTCGGGCTTGAGCGACGAGAGCGCCATCCACACGAACGGTCCGACGACCACGACCAGCCCGACGGTCAGGATCGCGTAGAGCACCGCCTTGGCGACCCGGTCCCGCTGCCGCACCTGGGCGCTCATTTGCGGTCTCCCAGGAAGCGGAACTGGATGACCGACAGCGCGACGATCGCCACGAAGAGCACGTACGACGCCGCGGCCGCGTAGCCGTAGTTGCCGAAGCCGAACTGGTTGTAGATGTGGTACGACACCGACAGCGTCGACGAGAGCGGGCCGCCCTGCGTCATCACGAACGGCTCCTCGAAGAACTGGAGATAGCCGATGCCGGTGACCACGCCACCGAACAGCAGGGTCGGGCGCAGCAGGGGCAGCGTGACGTTGCGGAACTGCTGCCACCGGGTCGCGCCGTCGAGGGTCGCCGCCTCGTAGAGGTCGCCCGGGATGGCCTGCAGGCCGGCCAGGAAGATCACCATGAGGAAGCCGAAGTTGCGCCAGGCGGCCATCAGGATCAGCGAGGGCAGCGCCAGCTTGGTGTCGAACAGCCAGGCCGGACCGTCGATGCCGACCACCCGCAGCAGGTTGTTGACCAGGCCGACCTCGGGGTCGAGCAGGAACCGCCAGACCACCGCGACGGCCACGATGCTGGTCACCACCGGCAGGTAGAAGCCGACCCGGAACAGCGCCCGGAAGCGCAGCAGGCCCGAGTTGAGCGCCGTCGCGGCGGCCAGCGCGAGCACGATGGTCAGCGGCACGCCGATCACCACGAACACCAGCGTGTTGACCGAGGACCGCAGGAACAGGTCGTCGGAGAACAGCCGCGTGTAGTTGTCGAGGCCCACGAAGTTGACCGCGAACGGGTTGCGCAGGTCGGTCGAGCGCAGGTCGGTGAAGCTCATGACCAGCGAGACGACCACCGGCACGGCCATGAAGACCAGGAACAGCACGGTGTACGGCGCGGAGAAGGCCCAGCCGGTCAGCGCCCGCCGCAGGCGCTGGCGCCGCCGGATCGACCCGGTCGGCCGGTCGGGAGTGGTCCCGACCGACCCTGCCGGCGCCGTCGCCGCGGGGGCGCTGGTCATCTCAGGCCCCGGTTCCGATGGCGGAGGCCTTCTGCTGGATCGCCTTGGCCGTCGTGGCCGCGTCAGCCTGGTTCTTGCACAGCTTCTCGACCTCGAGGTCGAACGCGGCCGCGACCTGCTCCCAGGTGGAGATGGCCGGCGGCGCCTTGGCGTCCTCGAGCTGCTTGCCGAACACCGCCAGGTACGGGTCGCCGGACAGCGTGCTGTCGTCCCACGCGGACTGCACCGACGGCAGGTCCTTCACCGTCTGGTACCACTTGACCTGCACCTCGGGCTTGCTCAGCCACTGCACGAACTTCCAGCCCGCGTCCCGGTTCTTGGCGTCCTTGAACACCGCCAGGTTGCTGCCGCCGATGAACGAGGTGGCCGACTTCTTCATCGGCATCTGCGCGATCCCGAACTTGTCGCTGAAGGCCGCGCCGCCCTTCTCCTCCAGGATCCCGATGTGCCACGGGCCGGAGATGAACGCGCCGATCTTGCCGCTGACGAAGTCCGGCTCCAGCGCGCCCTCGGGCAGGTCCGCGTTGGACAGGCCCTCCTTGAAGAAGGACTGGTAGTACTCGAGCGCCTCGGTCATCTCCGGGGTGTCGAAGGAGAAGTTGTCGCCGTTGCTCACCTCGGCGCCGTTGGACCAGCCGAACGGCATGATCGACTGCCAGGTGCCGGTCTTCGCGCCCTGCAGGTGGAAGCCCTCGCGGACGCCGGCCGCCTTCATCTTGGTGGCCATGGCCTTGAGGTCGTCCCAGGTCTTGGGGCCGTCCGGGAAGCCGGCCGCCGCGGCCAGGTCCTTGCGGTAGTAGATGCCGCGGGTCTCGACGTACCACGGCACGCCGTACGAGGTGTCGTCGACGACCGTGGTGTCCCAGGCGCCGGGGAAGAAGTCGTCCTTCTTGATCAGATCCGGCGGGGTCGGGTCGAGCGCGCTGGTCTTGGCGAACTCGCCCTGCCAGGTCGTGCCGATCATCGACACGTCCGGTGTCTGCTTCGCCGCGATCGCGCTGGCGATCTTCTGGTGCGCCGCGTCCCACGGCACCGCGGTGACGGTCACCTTCGCGTCCGGGTTCTCGGTCGTGAACGCCTTGGCGAACTCGCCGAGCTTCTCGCCCTCGGTGCCCATCGCCCAGACGGTGATCTCGCCACTGGCCTTGCCGTCGGCGACGGACTTGGCCTCGTCCTGCCCGCCGCCCGAGTCGCGACCGCAACCGGTCAGCGCCATCGAGGCAGCCAACGCGACCGCCGCCACGGCCGCGAACCTGCTCCTTCTCATGCCGTACCTCCGAGGGGATTCGGTGTTTCCACGGGGTGTGACCCGCAGCTGCGTCGCACGACGAGCTGCGTGGGAAGGACCCGGCGCCGGGGTGTGGCGCGTTCCGGGCCCGCTGTACGTTCGGCGATGCGCCCGTCGAGCCAGCGCGCCGCGGTGGCGCCCAGCTCCCGCATCGGTTGCGAGACGGTGGTGAGGCCGGCGAACCGGGCGGCGAGCACGTCGTCCCATCCGGTCACGGCCAGGTCGTGGGGCACGGAGCGGCCGGCGGCCTCGGCGGCCAGGTGCACACCGAGGGCGACCTCGTCGTTGGCGCAGACCACGGCGTCCGGCGGGTCGGCCATCAGCTCGGCGCCGATCCGTTCGCCGGCCTCGACGTCGTAGGAGCACGGCCGGCAGTCCGGCCGGGGCAGGCCGTGCGCGCGCATGGTCTTCGCGAGGCCTGCGTACCGGCCGGCCATGTCGGGCGCGGCCTCGGGGTCGCCGACGAAGACGATCCGCCGGTGCCCGTGTGCCAGCAGGTGGGCGGCGAGCTCGGCGGCCGTGCGCTCGTTGCGGGTGCGGATCGTGTCGACGCCGTCGACCGGCGGGCGGGCCAGCAGCACCAGCGGGACGCCGGTGGCGGCGATCGACCGCACGGTGTCGTCGCCGACGGTGTTGCCCATGACGGCCAGGCCGTCGACCCGGCCCGCCAGGTCGAGCACCGCGGCCTCCGCGTCGCGCCGGCCGTGCGTGGCCAGGATCAGCACGCTGCGCCCGAGCTCGGAGGCGGCCTCCTCGTAGCCGAGCACGACCTCGGCGTAGTAGGGGCCGGTCAGGTCGGGGAAGACGATCCCGTTGGCGGCGTGCCGCCCTTCGGCCAGCGACCGGCCGAGCTGGTTGGGGGTGTAGCTGAGCGCTTCGACCGCGGCGCGGACCCGGGCGCGGGTCGACTCGGTGACGAGATCCGAGTCCCGCAGGGCGCGCGAGACGGTGGCGATCGACACGCCGGCGTGCCGGGCCACTTCGTAGATCGTCGCCGTCTTCGGCTTTGAAAGCGCTTTCATTTCCACGGCGCCGAAGCTACCCGTCCTTAACGAGCTTGAAACTTCGCGTTCGCCATTTGCAGCTATCGACAAATCGGACTAGCCACAGTGGATCTAGAATCCATCGTGGATGGTGGATCAGCCGAAGTGGAAGCCTGCCACCACAGCCCGATGGTCCGTCGCGGGCGTATGCACCACTGTGGACATCGTCGCCACGAGTCCGCGGTAGAAGATCTGGTCCGGCCGGATCACCGGCAGCGAGGCCGGCCAGGTGGCGCCCGGGCCGCGCCCGGCGTCGGCCTGCGCGTCGCGCACGTGGTCGCGCAGCGGTGCCATCACGCGGTCGGTGATGGCGGTGTTCAGGTCGCCGGCGACCACCAGCCGCTCGGCCGGGTCGGCGGCCACCGTGTCGGCCAGCGCGCGCAGGGAGCGGTCGCGGGTGGCGGTGACACCGGGCCGGGCCGAGCCGAGGTGCACGGCGTACACGGCGACCTCGCCCTCGGGCGTGTCGACGACGGCGCGCAGGGCGCGCTCCCAGCCCAGCGCGGTGTCGACGGGCGCGTAGTCGACGATCGGGTAGCGGCTCCACAGCTCCACGGTGGACACCCGCACGTGGTGCGTGTAGTGCGCGGCCATCGTCTCCGCCGTCGAGTCGCGCAGGCCCTCGGCCACCTCGACCAGCGCGACCACGTCGGCGTCGGTGGCCACCACCGCGCCCGCGGTGGCGGCCGGGTCGGGGTTGGCGGCGTTGACGTTCTGGCTGGCCACCCGGAGCTGGGTGGCGCCGGGGTCACCCTTGGGCAACCAGGCCCGGCCGAACAGCAGGCCCCAGACCAGCAGTGGCACCAGCACCGCGACGACGGCCAGCTTGGTGCGGGCCACCACCGCGCCGAGGATCAGCACCGGCACGGCCAGCAGCAACAGCGGCGCGGCGGTGTCGAGCACGCTGCCGAAGCCGGCGACGTTGGGCACCGACCGGTGGAAGGCGAGGCCGGCCGTCACGACGATCGCGAGCAGCACCATGAGCGCGGTGACGAGGCGTCGTGGCAGCGAGAGCACCGCATGACGTTAGCGGGTGTTGTCACGGCGCGTCAGCGCTATCGCGCCCGTGTCGTCACAGCGAGTGCGCGCTCGGAGGTTAGGTTGACCTGGTCAGAAGATAGGCTAACCTAACCTCGTGTCCAAGGGGGAACTTCGCGGCGCCGGTCTCGACCTCGCCTACCACGGCGCTCCGGTCGTGCACGGCGCGTCGATCACGCTGCGTCCAGGTCAGGTCACCGCACTCGTGGGGCCGAACGGCAGCGGCAAGTCGACGGTGCTGCGCGCGCTGGCTCGACTGCACAAACCGGTCAACGGCGACGTGCTGCTCGGTGACGCGTCCGCGCTGGCGCTGTCCCCGCGCGACTTCGCCCGGCAGGTCACGCTGCTCGCGCAGAGCCGACCGGTGCCGGCCGGCGTCAGCGTCCACGACGTGGTCGGCTACGGCCGCCACCCGTACCGGGGCCGCTGGAAGGCCGACGACCCGGACGGTCCCCGGGCGGTCGCCTGGGCGATGGAGGTCACCGGCGTGACCGCGATGGCCGACCGCGCGGTGGACGAGCTCTCCGGCGGCGAGCGCCAGCGGGTCTGGCTGGCCACCTGCCTGGCCCAGGACACCGGTGTGCTGCTGCTCGACGAGCCGACCACGTTCCTCGACCTGCGCTACCAGGTGGAGATCCTCGACCTGACCCGCGACCTCGCCGACGAGCACGGCGTCGCGGTCGGCGTGGTGCTGCACGACCTCGACCAGGCGGCGGCCGTCGCCGACCAGGTCGTGCTGCTCTCCCAGGGCCGCGTGGTCGCCGCCGGCGAGCCCCGCGACGTGTTCACCGAGGCGGCCCTGACCGACACCTACGGCATCCCGGTCGAGGTCCTCGTCGACCCCGAGACCGGCCACCTCTCCACCCGACCCGTCGGCCGGCACCATCGCCGGTCGCGTACCCCTGAAAGAGAATCCGTATGAAGCGAATCCCCCTGCTCGCCGTCGCCGCGGTCGCGGCCCTGGCGATCGGCGCCTGCGGCACCACGGAGGAGGCCGGTGCGCCCACGCCCGCCGCGTCGTCCGACGCCGCCACCGGACCGGTGACCGTCAAGGACGGCCGGGGCAAGGAGATCACTCTGCCGAAGCCGGCGACCCGGGTGGTCAGCCTCGAGTGGGGCGAGACCGAGATCCTGGCCAGCCTCGGCGTGATGCCGGTCGGCAGCGCCGACAACAAGGGGTACGCCACCTGGGTCACCTCGGCGCCGCTGGACGCCTCGGTCAAGGACGTCGGCACCCGCGGCGAGCCCAGCGTCGACTCGGTCGTCGCGCTGCAGCCCGACCTGGTGGTCATGGAGGCCGAGCGGGGCGCGCCGATCGTGGCGCAGCTCGAGAAGTACGTGCCGGTGCTGGTGACCGTCGGCAGTGACGCGAAGCGCAACCTCGACCGGCTGCGCGAGGACGTCACGATGATCGCGACCGCGGTCGGCAAGAAGACCGAGGGCGAGAAGCTGATGTCCGACCTCGACGCCCGCATCGCGTCGGCGAAGACCGAGCTCGCCGCGGCCGCCGGTGGCAAGCAGTTCGCGATGGCCGACGGCTGGAAGGAAGGCAGCACCGTCTCCATCCGGATGTTCGGCAAGGGCGCGCTGGTCTCCGACCTGGGCACCGCGATCGGCCTGGAGAACGCCTGGACCGCCGCGGGCGACCCGCAGTGGGGCCTCGGCCAGACCGACGTCGAGGGCGTCAAGGCGCTCGACGGCAAGGACGTGCGCTTCTTCTACAACGCCTCGGACGGCGTCGACGTCTTCGCCGACGGCCTCAAGGGCAACGCGATCTGGGACAACCTCTCGTTCGTCAAGGCCGACAAGGTGACCAAGCTGCCCAACGGCATCTGGACCTTCGGCGGCCCGAAGTCCTGCACGCAGTGGATCGACGCGGTCGTCGCGGCGTACAAGGGCTGATGAGCGTATCCACAGTGGAGTCGGCGGCCCCACCGGCCGCCGGCCTCCCCGTTCCGCGGCGCGGCCGGGTGGCGGTGGCGTTCGCCGTCGCCGGCGCCCTGGCCGTGCTGTTCGCGGCCGTCCACCTCACCCAGGGGACCTCGTCGGTCGGCGCGACGGACCTGTTGCGCCTGCTGTTCGGCGGCGACGACGCGGCCACGACCCAGGTGCTGGTCGCCTCCCGGCTGCCCCGGCTGCTGGCCGCGCTCGTGGTCGGCATCGCCCTCGGCGTGGGCGGCGCGGGCCTCCAGTCGCTGGCCCGCAACGCCCTCGCCTCGCCGGACACCCTCGCGGTCAACGCCGGCGCCTACCTCGCGGTGGTCGCCGTGTCCGCGTTCGGCGTCAGCCTCGGCGTGCTGCCCTCGGGCGGTCTCGCGTTCCTCGGCGGCCTGCTCGCGTCGGGCCTCGTGCTCGCGCTCTCCTCCGGCGGCCGGGCCGGCCCGACCCGGCTGATCCTCGCCGGCACGGCGGTCGCGCTCGCGCTGGGCTCGCTGACCACGGTGCTCCTGCTGCTCTTCGAGCAGAACACCATCGGCCTGTACGCGTGGGGCAACGGCTCCCTGGTGCAGAGCGACCTGACCGCGGTCACCCGGCTCAGCCCGGTCATCGCCCTGGCGGTGGTCGGCCTGCTGCTCGCCGCCCGCCGGCTCGACATCCTGGCCCTCGGCGACGACCCGGCCACCTCGCTCGGCGTCGACGTGCGGCGCACCCGGCTCGTCGTCGTGCTGCTGACCGTGCTGCTCTCGGCGGCCGCGGTCACCATGGTCGGCCCGGTCGGCTTCGTCGGCCTGTGCGCGCCGGTGATCGTGCGGCTGCTCGCCCGCACCGTGCCGGGCGTGCTGCGGCACAAGGTGCTGCTGCCGCTGTCCGGCATCGTCGGCATGCTCGTCGTGGTCGGCTCGGACGTGCTGCTGCGGGCCATCGTCGGCGCGCAGGCCGGCGTCGAGGTGCCGACCGGCGTGGTCACCTCGCTGTTCGGCGCCGCGCTGCTGATCTGGCTCGCGCGCCGCCACCGGGACGCCGGCAACACGCCACAGGGGACCTCCGGGCGCCTGCGTACCGGGGGCGCGTTCCTCGTGGTGCTCGCGGTCTCCGCTCTGCTGGTTCTCGGCGCCCTGGTGGCCGGCATGCTCTTCGGCGACACCTGGGTGCTGCTCGGCGACGTGGTCAACTGGCTCTCCGACAAGACCGGGCCGGCGTACACGTTCGTGCTCGACCAGCGGTATCCGCGGGTGTTCGCGGCGCTGCTGGCCGGTGCGGCCCTCGCCGTGGCCGGCACGGTGGTCCAGGCCGTCTGCCGCAACCCCCTGGCCGAGCCGGGCCTGCTCGGCATCTCCGCCGGCGCCGGCGTCGGCGCGGTCACGCTGATCTCGTTCGCCCCGCTCGCCGGCGTCTGGGTGATGTCGAGCGTGGCCGGCCTGGGCGCGCTGCTGGCGTTCGCGATCGTCTACGGGCTGTCGTGGCGCGGCGGGCTCAGCTCCGATCGCCTCGTCCTGGTCGGGATCGGCATGCAGACCGGGCTGTTCGCGGTGATCACGATGATCATCATCGCCACCGACCCGTGGAACACCGGCAAGGCGCTGACCTGGCTGTCCGGGTCCACCTACGGCCGCACCGCCGGCCAGGTGGTGCCGGTGCTGGTGGCGCTGCTGATCGCGGTGCCGCTGCTCGCGTACGCCCGGCGCGACCTGGACCTGCTCGCCCTCGACGAGGACACGCCGCGGGTGCTCGGGGTGCGGCTGGAACGCACCCGGATGATCGCCCTGGTCGCCGCCGCCCTGCTGACCTCGACCGCCGTGTCGGCCGTCGGCGTGGTCGGCTTCGTCGGCCTGGTCGCACCGCACGCCGCCCGGGCGCTGGTCGGCGGCCGGCACGCCCGGGTGCTCCCGGTGGCCGCCCTCCTCGGCGCCCTGATGGTCAGCGCCGCCGACACCATCGGCCGGACCGTCATCGCGCCGGCGCAGATCCCGGCCGGTCTGATCACCGCCCTGATCGGCACCCCGTACTTCATCTGGCTGTTGTGGCGGTCCCGTACCGCGTCTGGAGGCGCTTCATGACCCCCTCGTGGCGGTTCTTCCCGGTGACGGTCGGCGCGGTGCGGCGGCTGAGCCCGTCGTTCATCCGGGTCACCTTCGTCGGCGACTGTCTGAAATCGTTCGCCGACAACGGTTACGACCAGCGGATCAAGCTGTGCCTGCCGGTCCCCGCGCACGGCTTCGCGCACCTGCCGATGCACGAGGACTGGTGGTCTTCGTGGCGGGCCCTGCCTGACGATCGGCGGAACCCGATCCGGACCTACACGGCGGCTGCGGTCCGACCCGACCTGGCCGAGGTCGACGTGGACATGGTGCTGCACGGCGACGGCGGCCCGGCCTCCCAGTGGGCGCTGCTGGCCACGGTCGGCGACGAGCTGGTCCTGCTCGGCCCGAACGCCGAACACTCCGGCGACCACGGCGGCCTGGAGTTCCGCCCGCCGATCGGCGCCCGGCTGCTGATCGCCGGCGACGAGACCGCCGTGCCGGCCGTGGCGGCGATCCTGTCGCGCCTGCCCGCCGACGCCCGCGGTGACGTGGTGCTGGAGGTGCCCGCTCTCGGGGACGCGCTGGACCTGCCGGCGCCGACCGGCCTGCGGGTGCAGTGGGTGTGCCGGGACGGCGCGCACGACTACGGCGCCCGCCTGGTGGCGGCGGTGCAGCACGTGGTGGCCGGCAACCGCACGCCGGTGCCGGCCGGCGTGCGGGCGGTCGTCGACGAGCTCGACCCGGACGGCGACATCTGGGAGGTCCCGGAGGAGGGCGCGGTCGGCGACCGCTACGCGTGGCTGGCGGGGGAGTCGGCCGCCATCACCACCCTGCGCCGCCACCTGGTCAAGGAGCAGGGCTGGGACCGGAAGTCGGTGGCCTTCATGGGCTACTGGAAGAACGGCCGAGCCGAGTCCTGAAGGCGCCCCGCCGGCGCGGTCCCCCGTTCTCCCGCGCCGGCGGGCGTCTTCTAGGCGAGCGGTCCGAAGAACGTCCGCAGGTCCGCGGCCAGCTCCGCCGGAGCCTCCATCGCCGGGAAGTGCTTGCCGCGGGGGAACTCCGACCAGTGCGTCCCGGCCGGGGTCGGGATGATCCGCCGGACGGTCTCGTCGGTGCCGAAGACCGCGAAGCCCTGTGGCACCGACGCCGGGGGACCCCAGTCCATGGAGTGCGCCTGCTCGTAGAGCGTGTGCGCGGTTGTCATGCCGCTGCGGGTGAACCAGTAGAGCGACACGTTCGTCAGCAGCAGGTCGTCGTCGACGGGCAGGTCGGTCCACTCGTGGACCTTCTCGGCGATCCACGCGAGCAGCAGCAGGGGCGAGTCGACCAGGCCGTACCCGATCGTCTGTGGACGGCTGTTCTGGATCGCGAGGTAGCCCGAGCCTTCCCGGCGGAACGCGTCCATCCGCTCCAGGATGGTCTTGTCGACCGGGTCGGCGGCGTCGAGGCAGTCGGCCATGCCCGGCAGGAAGGTCGCGACGTTCGCGGCGGTCAGCGGGTCGGTCACCACGTGCGCGCCGATCACGCGGTCGCCGTCGAGCCCGGCGACCGTGCCCGAGACGCCGGCGCCGACGTCGCCGCCGTGCACCCCGTAGCGGTCGTAGCCCAGGCGGCGCATCAGCTCGACCCAGGCGGCGGCCGCGCGACCCATCGCCCAACCTGGGCCGGACAGCGGTGTCGAGTACGCGTAGCCCGGCAGGGACGGCGCGATCACGTGGAACGCCTGCGCGTCCGGCTGCTCCGGTGCGGTCAGCAGGTCGATCAGGTGCAGGAACTCCGCCACGGAGCTCGGGTAGCCGTGCGTGATCAGCAGCGGTATCGCGTCCGGCCGCGGCGAGCGCACCCGCAGGAAATGGATCCTTTGGCCGTCGATCTCGGTCGTGAACTGGGGGTACGCGTTGAGCCGGGCCTCCTGGGCGCGCCAGTCGAAGCCCGACTGCCAGTGCTCCGCCAGCGCGCGCAGGCGGGCGAGCGGCACGCCACGGCTCCAGCCCTCGCCCGGGGTCTCGTCGGGCCAGCGGGCGTGCCGGAGCCGGGCGTGCAGGTCGTCGAGCTCGTCCTGCGGGACCTCGATGCGGAACGGCTCGATGCGGTCAGCCATCGGCCCACTCTCCCCGGGCCTGGCCTCCTGGGGGAGGGGTTTCCATCCTGGTGGAAATACGCTGGTCAGAGCGATCCAGGTCCGTTTCCGCTTCGGTGCCGGCGCACCAGGGCGTCTCCGAGCCGGCTGCGGGTGTGGTGGACCGTGGTGCCCGAACGGCTGCTGGCGACGAGCCCGGCCTCCCGCAGCACGCCGATGTGGTGGCTCGTCGCGGGTGCCGAGATGCCCACCCGCTCCGCGAGCTGACCCGTGCCGCAGCCCTTGTGGATCGAGATCAGCACCGCGGCGCGGGTCTCACCCAGCAGCCGGGCCAACGCCTGATTGTCGCCCGCCTCGGCGGTGTGCCGCACGGGGTAGACGACGACCTGCGGGAGCGACCCGTCGTACACGGTGAGTGGGTGGGTCCGGCAGAAGTACGACGGGATCAGCCGCAGCCCGCGACCCTGAAGATGCACGTCGCGTGCCGACGGATGCGACGGCAGCTCCAGCACCGGGTAGCGCCACCGCATCAGCGGCTCATAGCTCGACAGCATCCCCTCGACGCCGCCGGTGTGGATCGCGGTCCGCCGGACGGCGAGGTCCCGGTCGACGGCCGCGGTGATCGTCTCGTGGATGCGGTCGACGGCGGCCTTGTAGTAGGCGCGGATCAGGTCGCCGCAGGCGGCCAGGTCGCTCGCCCGGCCGTCGCGGAACCGCTCGAGTTGGGCGCGCCCCGCGCGGTCGGGCTTCAGCTGGTCGATCTCCGCGGCGATGCGGCTGCGCGGCGTCGACAGCATGGCGTCGATGCCGGCCTCGAGCCCGAGCGCGCCCTCCAGGGGCGTGACGAGATCCGGAAAGTACGCCGCGTGGGGCACCAGCGGAAAGAGCTGGTGCCGGACGGCGGTGGCGAGCCCGCTGCCGCGTAGCTCGTGCGCGGTCTCCGACCGCCAGTGTGCAAGGTCGGCCTGCCCGTACCGGCCCTGCAGGGCCTGCAAGCTGTTGACCGTCTCCCACATGGGATCCGGCCCGTCGGCGAGCTGTGTCCGTGCCAGGTCGAGCCGCGTGAAATGGATGCGCATGATGGCCCCCCGTGAGTCGTCGCGCACCGTCCAGCCGTGTCCATCCTCCAAACCCGGACGACGGCTGTCCATATGCAAGGTGACGACCTGTCCCGGCCGGGAGTTGCACGGTGTCGGCCAACTGACTCCTATGCTGTCGCGCCATGGGGTTCGACATCGTGGCCGGTTTGGGCGCGCTCGAGCTCCCGGAGGTGGTCCGGCAGGCATACCAGCTCATCGGCAACAACCCGGACCTGACGAGCCGACAAGGCGCGTTGTACGAGCTGGAGGAGCTCTCGTACGACGACGGGATGTTGACCTTCAGGTGCACCCACCAGGCGACCGCGTTCTTCTCGGTGCCACTACGACCGTGGCGCGACGACCCGCCGGTCTACGTCAACTTCCCGCACCGGCCGCAGCCGTACACCGATCGCTTCTCTCTCAGCTTGGTCGAGCTGGTTCTTTGGGAGGCGGTGGAGGCCGGAGACCGTCACGACTGCCGGAAGCTGACGGACTACGACGGGGAGCTGTTCGACGCCTTCACGCCGCTGTCCACGATCCTGCCGGCCATGGAGTGGAACGCACCGTGGCACGTGAGCCCCGACGTGATCCTCCGGCGATCACAGGACCTCATCATGATCGCGGCCCGCACGGACGAGGCCCTGGCCGACTTCCGCGTCACCCACCCGGGGGACTGGATGAGCCGGTGGCATTGAGAGCACCTCTGCGGGCGGGGTTGATCGGGGACAGGGTCGCCGTGATGCTGTGTCTGTGGAGTACGTGTCCAGAGTGCCGCGGCCGCCGCTGGACCGGCTGATCGACGACCTCTACTACCTGGAGGGTGTGCCGCCGTACGCCCGGCTGATGTTGCCGCCGGCGCCGGGGGCGTTGCTCATCGTCAACCTCGGCGCGCCGTTCCGGATTCGCGCCGGCGGCGACCTCGAGTCGGCCGACTACGCCGACGGCTGCGTGGTCACCATGCCCACTCGCGCGTACGAGTTCGGCTACCCGATCCCGACCCGGTCCGTCGGTGCGCACGTCAAGCCGTGGGGGCTGGCGCCGTTCCTGCCGATGCCCGCGGCCGAGTTGTGCGACCGGCCCGTGACGATCGAGCAGGTGTGGGGCCGTCCCGCCGTCGCCGGGCTGCGCGACCGGTTGGCCGCCGCGGACGGGCCGCACGAGATGCTGACGCTGCTCGAGCAGGAGCTGATGCGCCGGCTGGGCGAGACCGCCGGCCTGGGGCTGGTCCGTCACACGGGCAGCGTCATCGCCGCGACGGGCGGGGCGGTGGCGATCGGCGACCTGCGTACGGCGGCCGGTGTCAGCAGCACGCATCTGGCGCAGCGGTTCAAGTCGCTCGTGGGCGTCACTCCGAAGCGGCTGGCCCGCTCTTACCGCTTCACCACGACCATGTTGACGATCGACCCGGCCGGACCGATCGACTGGGGCGAGCTCGCCGCTCGCGCCGGCTACTTCGACCAGGCGCACTTCGGCCACGAGTTCCGGGCGTTCACCGGGCTCACGCCCACGCGGTACGTCGAGGTCCGGCAGCGGTTCCTGCGCGAACATCCCGGCCACGTGCTGGAGGGCTGGCCGCTGCCGGCCGATTGATTTCTTACAAGAGCGACCCCCCATCGGCGCGCTAGCTTGGGGCAACCCAAACCAAAGGAGAGCGCTGTGGGCAAGGTGGTCATGTACAGCTCGGTGTCCGTGGACGGCTTCATCGCGGACGAGAAGGACCAGCCAGGCCCGTTGTTCGACTGGTTGACCAGCGGTGACGTCCCGTTGGACGAGAGCGGCTACGTCAAGGTGTCGCAGACGTCGTACGACTACACCCGGCCGTACTGGGACCAGATCGGCGTGACGATCGCCGGCCGCCACGTCTTCGACCTGACGGACGGCTGGGACGGTAAGCCGCCGAGCGGGATCGACCACGTGGTCGTCGTGACGCACCGGCCGGCACCCGAGGGCTGGGACCCCGAGGCGCCGTTCCACTTCGTCGACGGCGTCGAGGCGGCGGTGGCCAAGGCACAGGAACTCGCGGGCGACCGCATCGTCGAGGTCGCCGCCGGCGACGTCGGCGGCCAGGCGCTCGCCGCGGGCCTGGTCGACGAGGTGCGCATGGACGTCGTACCCGTGGTGTTCGGATCCGGCAAGCGCTTCTTCGGGTCGGTCCAGGCACAACACCTGTTAGCGGACCCGGACGTGGTGCTCCAGAGCAACCGGGTGCTCCACCTGAGCTATCAGGTGCGCCGTTGAGGGTGGGTCAGCAGGTGGAGTGGAAGAGGCCACCGACGGCGGTGGTCGCGATCAGGGCGTTGTAGGTCGCTACGGCGGCTCGGGTTTGGGCCACGTGCACGGTCACGCCGCGTTTTTCCAGCCAGGTCAATGCCTCGGGGGTTACTTCCAGGACCTGGTCCATGCCGCGGGAGAGCACGACTGTCGTAGCGCCGGCTGTGACTAGTTCCTCGACGTCGGCGGTTTGGATGCCCGGGCGATGGCGGGTGCCCATCTCGTTCCAGTCCCGGCCGCCGCCGGGGTACAGCTTCGCGTCCTTGACAGTGCCCAGGCCTTCGTTTTGCGGCGGCCCCACTTTAGGGCCTCCACGAGGGCGCGCCCTTACCGTCGGGTGCTTAAGGCCATGGTCTTCAATCGCCGCCGCCGCGAAATCGGGTTTGTGTCCGCGGAGCGACACGACTTCACACGTCCAGCCTGGCTTCGAGCGAAGGCGCGATCCCACTGTCGTTGCGGCTCATGCTGACGATGCCCCTCGCCCGCTGCGCGTTGCCGACCTCGACGACTGGGTTTGGCGCTGTCTTTGAGGGTCACTACCCCTTCGAGACCGCGATCTCGCCCGAGTTCAGTGGGCGTCCTACTCCTCCTCGGTGAAGACCTCCTCGCGTCGTTTGCGGATTGTTGGGAGCACTGCGACGACCAAGGCCGCCACCGCCACCACCAGCAGGACCGCGGAGATCGGACGGGTCAGGAAGACCGTCGCGTCGCCGCGGGAGATGATCAGGGCTCGGCGGAGGTGTTCTTCCAAGAGCGGCCCAAGGACGAAGCCCAGCAACATCGGCGCGGGTTCGCAGCCGCATTTGATCAGGATGTAGCCCAGTAGGCCGAAGAAGACGATCGCGTACACGTCCCAGGAGTTGAAGTTCAGGGAGTACGTGCCGATCGCGGCGAGCAGGATGATCATTGGGAACAGGACCGCGTATGGGATGCGGAGCATTTGGACCCACATGCCGATCAGGGGCAGGTTCAGCAGGACCAGTAGGACGTTGCCGATCCACATTGAGGCGATCAGGCCCCAGAACAGGGCCGGCTCGTCGTTGATGACGTTCGGGCCCGGGGTGATGCCGTGCACGATGAACGCGCCCACCATCAGCGCCATCACCGGGTGGGCGGGCAGACCCAGCGTCAGCAGCGGGATGAACGACGTCTGGGCCGCCGCGTTGTTCGCCGACTCGGGGCCCGCCACCCCCTCGATCGCGCCGCGGCCGAACTCCTGCGGGCGTTTCGAGACCCGCTTCTCCACCGCGTACGACGTGAACGACGCCAGCACGTGCCCGCCGCCGGGCAGCACGCCCAAAGCCGATCCGAGGCCCGTGCCCCGCAGGATCGGCCCGACCAGCCGGCGCCGGTCCTCCCGCGTCGGCCACAGGTTGCGGACCTTCGAGATCACCGCCGACCGCGTCGACTCGTTCTCCAGGTTCCGCAGGATCTCCGCGACGCCGAAAAGGCCTACCGCGACCGACACGAAGTCGATCCCGCCGTACAACGAACGCTCGTCGAACGTGAACCGCGGCGTACCCGTGTAGATGTCCTGCCCGACCGTCCCGAACAGGATCCCCAGCGCGATCATCGCGAGCGCCTTCAGGGCGGAACCCCGGGCGAGAGCAATAGACACGATCAGGCCGAGGAGTACGAGCGAGAAGTACTCCGCCGGCCCGAACTTCAGCGCGACGTCAGCCAACGGCGGCGCCGCGACGGCCAGGATGACCGTGGCGACGGTCCCCGCGAAGAACGACCCGATCGCCGCCGCCGCCAACGCGGGCCCGGCCCGCCCCTGCCGGGCCATCTCGTGACCGTCCAGAGCGGTGACCGCCGCCGATGACTCACCCGGCAGGTTGATCAGGATCGCCGTCGTGGACCCGCCGTACTGCGCACCGTAATAAATCCCGGCCAGCATGATCAGGGCCGTAACCGGCTCGAAGTTGAACGTGATCGGCAGCAGCATCGCCACCGTCGCCGTCGGGCCGATGCCGGGCAGCACACCGACGGCCGTGCCGAGCAGCACGCCCACGAAGCACCACAGGACGTTCTGGACCAGGAACGCGGTCGAGAAGCCCAGCGCGAGGTTGTCGAGAAGTTCCATGCCTCAATCCGGGTTGCGCGTCAGAACTGGAGCCACGGGCCGAACAGCGGGATCCGCAGCTGGAGCCCGACGACGAAGATGAGCGTCGCGCCAAGGGTCAGGCCGGCCGCCACGGCGAGCGCCCACCACGGGCGTGCGCGGGAGCTGGCCAGCGTCGTGAGCAGGGCGGTCACGAACGACGTCGGCACGAAGCCGAGGCGCCGCACGGTGAAGCCGAAGAAGACCACGGCGACGACGATGGCCGCGATCGCCCGCCAGGGCACCGCGGTCAGCGTGACCACGTCGCCGGCGACCAGTCCTTTCACGACGATCGCCAGGCCCAGCGCGGTCATGACGCCGCCGACCAGCACCGGGAAGTAGCCGGGGCCCATCCGCAGTGGGGTGCCCAGCGAGTAGCTGAGCGCCCCCACCACGAACGCGCCACCGATCAGGACGAAGATTCCCCCAGCGATCACGTCCGCCAGTGACTTTCGACGTTCCATCGTCAGGAGGCCTTGACCCCGGCGTCGGCGATGATCTTCGCCCAGGTCTTGAGCTGCTCGTCCAGGTGCGCGCGGTGCGCCTCCGGGGTCGCGTCCGTCGCGGGGACGGGCGCGGTGCCGAGCTTGGCCATCTGGTCGATGACCGCCTGGTCGGCCAGCGCGACCTTGAGCGCCTCCGACAGCTTCTGCACGACCTCCTGCGGCGTGCCCTTCGGCACGTAGAGGCCGTGCCACACGCTGACCTGCAGGTTGGGCATGCCGGACTCGGCCGTGGTCGGCACGTCGGGCAGGCTCTTCACCCGCTCCGGCGTGGTCACCGCGTACGCCTTCACCTTGCCCGCGGTGATCTGACCGCTGGTGTTGGTCGTCTGGTCGCACATGAAGTCGACCTGGCCGCCGACGAGGTCGGTCAGCGCCGGGCCGGTGCCCTGGTACGGGACCTCCTGGAGCTTGACGCCCGCGGCGGACTGGAACAGCAGGCCGCACAGGTGCGACGCCGCGCCGATGCCGGCGTTGGCCAGCGTCACCTTGTCGGAGTTGGCCTTCACGTACGCCACCAGGTCCTGGAACGTCGCCGGCGCGAAGTCCTTGCGCGCGACGACCGTCATCGGCACCTCGGTGACCAGCCCGACCATCTCGAAGTCCTCGAGCGGCTTGTAGTCGAGGTTCGCGTACAGCGCCGGCGCCGTGGACATGCCGATGTGGTGCATCAGCACGGTGTAGCCGTCCGGGTCCGCCCGCGCGACCTCGCCCGCGCCGACCGTGCCGCCCGCGCCCTCGACGTTCTGGACGACGATCTGCGCGCCGAGCTTCTTGCCCATCGGCTCGGCGATCATCCGGGTGACGGTGTCGGTCGGTCCGCCCGCGCTGAACGGCACGACGAACGTGATGTTCTGGTTCGGGTAGTTCGAAGCGTTGCCCCCGCTGCCGTTGCCCGAGCCGCCCCCGTTGTCGGAACAGGCGGCGACAAGCGCCAGGACGCCGACCGCGGCGATGAACCCCGCGGCGGCGCGGCTTGTCCGTCTCATATGCGCCCTCCTCGTCAGAGCGTTCAACTTCGTCGATGCGCGGCACCAGTTTCGGCTGGCGCGGCGGCTCATGGTGTCAGAGGAATCCCAAGAACTCGATGGCTGACCGGATGGTTGTCGGGCCGTACAATCCGCCGGTATGCGGATTACGGTCATCGAGGACGACGACCGCGTGGCGCGGGGCCTGGTGACCGTCCTGGTCCAGGCGGGCTTCGAGGTGCACCGCATCGCGACCGCGGCCGAGGCGGCCCGCGCCGAGCCCGCCGACGTGGTCCTGGTCGACCTGGGGTTGCCCGACGGTGACGGCATCGAGGTGATCCGCCGCCTGCGCGACCGACCCGAGACCGCCGTCATCGCGGTCACGGCCAGGTCCGAAGAGCATGAGCGGGTACGCGGCCTGCGCGCGGGAGCCGACGACTACATCGTCAAGCCGTTCGGCGTCCCCGAGCTGCTGGCCCGGATCGACGCCGTGCTGCGCCGCACCCGGGCGGCCCGCGCCGCGACCCATCCCGACGGGCCGCTCGTCGTCGGTCCGATGCGGATCGGTGTCGGCACCCGCGAGGTCAGCGTCGCCGCCACGCCGATCACGCTGACCCGCAAGGAGTTCGAGCTGCTCCTGCTGCTGGCCCGCCGGGCGCCCAACGTGGTCAGCCGCGACGTCATCCTCGACCTGATCTGGGGCGCCACCTGGGAGTCGTCGAGCCGCACCCTGGACACCCACATCGCGGCGCTGCGCCACAAGCTCGGCCCGGACGTGCTGATCCGCACGATCCACGGCGTCGGCTACCGGCTCCTCGCCGAGGCGCCGGAGCTGATCGGCTGAGCCGGGGTGCATCGTCGGCTGCTGGTCGTCCTGGTGCCGCTCGCGGTGCTGCTCGTCGCCGCGCTCGGGGTGCCGCTGGGCGTCACCGTCGCCGAGCGGGAGATGCAGGAGACGTATGTCGACCGTCTCAACGACGTGGGCCGGTTCGCCTCCCTCGCCGAGACCGCGCTGACGACCGGGCGCACCGAGGCCTTACGCCAGGAGCTGTCCCGCTACCACGACCTGTACGGCGTCCCGGTCGTGGTCATCGACGTCTCGGGGGCGGTGCTGCTCGGTCCGGCCGGCGCGTACGAGGAGGCGGCCCGCTCCGAGCCGGCCCTGGACCGGATCGTCACCGCCGCGCTGGCCGGCACCAGGTCCGAGCCGTCCGGCGAGTGGGCGCCGTGGGACGACTCGGCGCTCGTGGTCGCGGAGCCGGTCGGCCGCGACAGCGAGGTGGTCGGCGCGGTCGTCACCATCTCGGACCTGTCTTCGACCCGGGACCGGATTCTGCTCCGCTGGGGGCGGCTGGCCGGGCTCGGGTTGCTGCCGCTGGTGGCGTTGGCCGCGGTCGCCTGGCCGGTGTCCGCCTGGGTGCTGCGGCCCGTGCGCAAGCTCGACGCGGCGACCGCACGGATCTCCGAGGGTGACCTGACGATCCGCGCCGACTCCGAGGCCGGGCCGGTCGAGCTGCGCCGGCTGGCGCAGTCGTTCAACACCATGATGGACGCGGTCGAGAACGCCGTGCAGCGCCAGCGGGCCTTCGTCTCGGACGCGTCGCACCAGTTGCGCAACCCGCTGACCTCGTTGCGGCTGGCGGTGGAGAGCCTGTCGCCGCACCTGACCGACCCGGGCCGACCGGTGTTCGACGTCGCCGTCGACGAGCTCAAGGCGATGCAGCGGATGCTCAACGCGCTGCAGGCCAGTGCCCGGATGGAGAGCATGCGTACGGCGTCTCCCGTCGACCTGGACGCGGTGCTGGCCACGCGGGTCGACCGGTGGCGGGCACTGACGCTGTCCGCGGGGCAGGCCTTGTTGGTGTCGGCGCCGCCTGGACTGCGGTTGTTGGAGCCGCCGGGTGGGCTCGGCAGCGTGCTGGACGAGCTGATCAGCAACGCGCTGCGGCTCTCGGACGCGTCGGTCGTCTCGGTGACCGCGTCGTCGGACGGTTCTGTCGTGACCATCGTCGTCGCCGATGACGGCCTCGGCATCGAGGTGGCCGACCGGGCCAAGGTACTCGGGCGCTTCTGGCGGTCGCCGCGCCACCAGAACGTACCCGGGACCGGTCTCGGGTTGGCGATCTGCGCGGACCTGGTGGGTGCGGCGGGCGGTTCGGTGCGGTTGGACGATGGCCTGCCCCGGCCGGACGGCTCGGGTTTCGGCTTCGCGGCGGTCGTGGCGCTGCCGTTGGTCGAGGCTTAGCGCTCGCGGTCCGTCAGCGCTCGCGGTCCGTCACCGGCCCCTCAGCGCTTGCGGTCCCGGAACCACTGCGCCGCGCCCGGGTGCAGCGGGATCGTGCCGGTGGAGATGCCCGTGCGCACGTTGATCTGCCACGCCTCCGGGATGGCCTCGGCGTCGCCACGGCTCGCGGCGGTGATCGTCTGCGTGAAGATCGTGTCGGTGACGGCGTAGACCAGGTCGGACGACAGGTCGTTGCGGGCCAGGAGGACGTTCGGGACCGCGACGGTACGGGTGGCGGGGACCCCGGCGTACGCGGTGCCCGGGATCGTCGCCGGCGCGTACGGGCCGGGATAGGCGGTGACCAGCGCGTCGGCCTGGCGGTCCAACGGGATCAGCCGGATCGCCCGCTGCTGTGCGAGCTCCGTGATCGCCGGCGTGGGCACCCCGGTCAGCGAGAACATCGCGTCGATCTCGCCGGCGCGCAGGGCCGCGGCCGACTCGGCCTGGCTGAGGTTGCGCCCGTCGGCGTCCACGGGCCCGAGCGCGAGCGCCCGCGACGAGGTGAACTCGGTGCCGGAGTCGTGCGCGCCGAGCGACACCCGCTTGCCGGCCAGGTCCCGGAACTCGTCGATCGCCGAGCCGGCCATGACGACCAGGTGCAGGTGGCTGTCGTAGAGCCGGCACACGGCTGAGATGCCGTCCGGCGCCGTACCGCCGGTGGTGATGACGGCATCCAGACTGGACAGTCCGAGCTGGACGGTGTTGGCGCGCAGCATCCGGATGTTGTCGGTGGAGGCCCCGCTGGGCACGGTGGTCACCACGGCACCCGGCACCCGCTCGGTGATGTGCGCGGCCAGCGCCCCGCCGATGCGGCGGTAGACGGCACCGGCGGGCCCGGTGGCGAGGCGCAGCTGGACCGTGCCCGGCTCTGGATCCGGCGAACAGCCAACCAGCAACGCGCCGGCGGAGACCAGCACCGACCGTCGGGTGAACCTCGACCGCGCCTCCATGGCGGTGATGTTAATGTCCTGTTGCGGTTGCCGCCTCCGTCGATGGAGTCGGCCGGTGAGATATCGGGGTGAGGCTATGTCTGCGCACGGCCTCCTCATCCATGCCCTGATTTCCTCACCTGTGAAGGATTGCTCACCACCATGCATGTCCTGGTTCTTGGCGGCACCCGCTTCGTCGGTCGTGCCGTAGTCGACCGGGCGCTCGCACTCGGCGCCTCGGTCACTCTCTTCAACCGCGGCCAGACGGCCCCGGAGCTCTATCCGCACCTGGAGACCGTGGTCGGCGACCGCACCGTCTCCCTGGCCGCTCTTGAAGGGCGGCGCTTCGACCTCGTCGTCGACTGTGCCGGCTATCTCCCGTCGGTGGTGGCGCTCTCGGCCGCTGCGCTGCGGGACGCCGTCGACCGCTACGTGTTCGTCTCGTCGGTCTCCGTGTACGCCGACCAGAGTGTGCCGCCGGTCGAAGGCTCTCCGGTCCTCTCCGACGATTCGTACGGCGGTCGTAAGGCCGCGTGCGAACGGGTTGTGTCGTCTGTCTTCGGGGATCGCGCGTTGATCGCCCGGCCCGGGCTCATCGTCGGGCCGCACGATCCGACGGAGCGGTTCCCGTACTGGCCGCGGCGGTTCCAACGGCCCGGGCCGATCCTGGCGCCGGGCGACCCGTCGGACCCGGTCCAGTTCGTCGACGTACGCGACCTCGCGGCGTTCCTCCTCGGCGCCGCCGCCGGCGGCGTCTTCAACGTGGTCGGGCCGGTCATGCCGATGGGCTCGCTGTTGGATGCGTGTCGGGTGGTGACGGGCTCGGCGGAGTCACCGGTCTGGGTGCCGACGGAACGGCTGCTGGCGGCGGGTGCCGATCCGTGGATGGGCGTACCCCTCTGGATCGCCGATCCCGAATGGGCCGCGGCGAACCTGGTCTCCCGCTCCCGTGCGGTGTCGGCGGGCCTGACGAGCCGTCCGGTCGCGGAGATCGTGGCTGACGTGCTGGCGTGGGACAACGCCCGCGGTGGCCCACGGGACGGCGTCGAGCCGTTGTCGGCGGAAGAGGAGCAGCGCCTGCTCTCAGCTATATGAGCTTGTGCTTATATGACTGTTGAGTGATACTAGCGCGGTGGACGTCTTCACCGCGTTGGCCGACCCGACCCGGCGCGCGCTGCTCGACCTGCTGACGAGCGGCGCGCGCCCGGCGGGCGACCTCGTGGCGGCCTTCCCGGCCCTGACCCAACCGGCGATCTCCCGACACCTGCGCGTCCTGCGCGACGTCGGCCTGGTCGACGTGCGGGCGGAGGCCCAGCGCCGCATCTACACGCTGCGACCCGAGGCGCTGTCGGAGGTCGACGCGTGGCTCGGGCGCTACCGCGAGTACTGGGCGAGCCACCTGGACGCGATCGAAGCGCATCTGGCCTCACCACCTGGAGAGAAACCATGACTGTTGACGACCGGCTCGGCCACCTCGACGTACACGGCGAGTCCGTGACCATGACGTTCCGGCGCCGCCTGCCGTACCCCATCGAGGCTGTCTGGAACGCGATCACCGATCCGGACGCACGCGAGACCTGGTTCGGCACGACGACCATCGAGCCGCTCGCGGGTGGCGCGATCGCGATGCTGCCCCACGACCCGCCCGTGCCACCGGACGCCAAGCGCATGACGGGCACGATCCTGACGTGGCAGCCGCCGTCGGGTGCGGGCAACCGGACCGCGGTGCTCGAACACGAATGGCACCAACGCATCGTGGAGGCCGGGGTGGTCCGCTACGAGCTCACGGAGGACGGCGACGCGACGGTGCTGGTCTTCACGCACCACGGGTTGGGGTTGCGCAACGCCCAGGGCTTCCTGCCGGGCACGCACGCGTTCCTGGACCGGCTGACCGCTCACCTGGCCGCGGAGGACATCCCGAACTGGAACAGGTTGTACGAGCTGCTGGCGCCCGCCTACCGGTGACGGGCGGCCCACGCGGTGAGGGCCTTGTCCTCCAGCGTCGGGTAGGTGGCGTCGGTTTCCAGGACGACGCCGGGCAGTGATGGCACGCCGACGACGTACATGCCGGCTTTGCGGGCTGCCGTGACGCCGGTCGCGGAGTCCTCGAACGCGACGCTGCGGGCCGGGTCGGCGTCGAGGGCGGCGCAGGCCGCGAGGTAGAGGTCGGGTGCCGGCTTCGCGTCGGTCACGTCCTCGGCGGCGAGGACGTGGTCGAACAGATTGTCGAGCCCGGCCGAGGCCAGCGCGGCGACGACGAAGGCCCGCGGGCTGTTGCTGGCCACGGCGATCGGCACCCGCCCCCGCAGCGCCGCGACGAGAGCGCGGGCGCCGGGCAGCGGGTCGGCACCGGCCGCGAGCTCGACCGTGACAAGGTCGTGGAGCTGCTTGGCCAGCGCCGGCCCGTCACCGGTCCGTCCGAAGTAGACGGCCATCGCCTCACCGGCGGCCTCGAGCGTGCGACCGATGACAACCTGCTTCTGCTCGACCCCGAACGGGAACCCGTTCTCCGCGAACAGCACGGTCTCGGCCCGGGTCCAACCGGGCTCGGTGTCGACCAGCAACCCATCACAATCGAAAACCACGGCATCGACGTACGCCGGCAGACTCGTGCATTCGATCTTCGCAGACGACTCGTAAACTGACCGGTGTGGAGAACGCGCCGCGGATCCTGCACGTCGAGTGGGGCCGCCTCGAGATCGAGGGCCTGGGCACCGTCAAGGACGCGAAGCTCTACCCCGGCGGCGGCCGGGCCTGGGACTGGAACGAGACAGGCACCCGCCACCGCCCAGGCATCCAGACCGCCGACGTCGAGGAACTAGTAACAGCCGGCGCGACGACAGTCGTGCTCTCCCGCGGCATGGACCAGGTCCTGGAAGTGACCCCCGAGGCACTGTCCTGGCTGGAAGAGCGCGGCGTGACCGTGCACGTCGCCGAAACCCGAGCCGCCGTAGCGATCTACAACAACCTCATCACGACCACCGCCGTCGGCGGCCTCTTCCACTCCACCTGCTAGCACCATCGGATCGACGGACGCCGGTGGAACTGTCGGCGGTGCCAGTCTCGACGGATGCTCGCCGGTGTTGCTGGGCGTCTCGGTGGTTCGTCCTCGGCTTGGTCGTGTCGCTGCTGGTCAACTGGCTGAAGCCACCGGCTCAGTGGCGATCGAAGCCCTGGGGAAACAAGCAACCTCTGGTCGCGCTCGCTGTGGTGTTGCCGATTTCGTGTGTGGCGGCCTGGATCACCGCAGCGGTCGACGACGACGGTGAAGGTCCCGCGGATCAACCGACAAGGAGCGCGACCGCGCGTTCCAGCCCATCGGGTTCCACCTTCCCGTCCACGCCTCCCTGCTCCGCGCCCGAGCTAACGACCGCGACCGGGCGGCCGGCCGAGAGCCCACGAGACGCGACGACACCATGACGCTGTCGCCCGGCTACGGCGGCGACCTGGACTCGCTGTGTGCGGACTGGACCATGCGCCAGCAGCCTCGGCATCCACGACGTCGTCAACGAGGGGTTCGGACTCGCAACGCGCAACGTCTCGGTCGACTTGGCCCTGTGTCTGGCGGGCAGGAAGCTTCGTACGCGTACTGCGCCGCCGCCCACAACTACCGTCCGGGAACCATCCTTTACGCCGACCTTCGGGCTGGCGACCGCTACTGCGCCTTGACCAGCGACCGACGTTGCAGCGCGTTGACCGTCGTTTTCCTCGAACGGTCGGGATCAGCCCGAGCGATCAGGCTGCGGGTACACACCTGGTCGCCCGTCGAGGCCGACGCGGCGAAGGTCGACTATTCCTGGTTGCTTCCCGTGCTCCTGCTCGTATTGGTGGCCGGAGGAGGCGGTGCTGCCGCCTCCAAGGCGAAGAGACGGACCGCGGCCGAGAGCAACGGTCCGGAGAGCCTCAGCGGAGACACGAAAGCCGGCCGAGTCCACGAGCGTCGACGCAAACCCGGCACCAAATCTTCATAGCCGGTCACCAAACGCACCGTGCGTGCGTTTGCGCCCGGCACTGACCCGCGACCATGCGTCCGTCGATGGCTCGCGGTGCGGCGGGGGAGTGGTGGCTGGTAGGTCGGGCGGTGGGCGGCTGATCCGCGCCGCGTTGCGCTTCCTGCGCAAGGCCAGGAAACGCCCGGGGCGTGCGGCGGAGCCGCGTCGGTCTCCGGCGACGTTGCCCCCGTCGCCTGCGACGGTCCGGAAGTTCAGCGACTACATCTTCAAACCGGGTGCGACGCACGGCAAGGACAAGGTGTTCCGGTCCTATGGGTACGACCGTACGCACAGCGAGCAGTTGGCCGCCGAGTACACCCGCCAAGGCACCGTTCGCTATCAGGCCGGGGACTACACGCTCGGTCGCGAGGACCACCACGGTCAGCGTGTCACCATTCCGATCGACATTGTCGGTCAGGGGCCGGCCGTTGGGCGCTCGACGACCGTCAAGTCTGGTTGGATGGTTCGACCGGATGGCGCTCTTACGCTCAACACACCATTCACGGGATTTGTGCGATGACCGAGATTCAGTTGTACGACCGCGTGCGGGTTGTTACCTCGCGGTTCGCCGGCGAGGGTGTTGTCGCGGGCATGGTGGGTTATGTCGTCGAGGTTTATCCCGACGGTGAGTTCGAGGTCGAGGTGTCGGAGCCGTCCACGGGCGAGACGGTCGCGCAGTTTGCGGCGTCGCCGGCCGACGTGGAGCGTGACGAGCACCGGGGCTGACGCCGCTCAGTCGTAGTCGTACACTGTCATGTCGATGTTCTTGGCGCACAGCGTGCCCAGGATCAGCGGCTCGATCTGGTCCCAGCGGCCCCCGGCCAGCCCGCAACCGATGCGGGGCATGTGCACGGACGCGCCGAGCCGTTCCGCGTGTTCCGCGAGGGTGGTCAGGCAGCGCTCCACTGCTCCGTAGCGGATTGGCGGGCCGTTGCTGCCCGTGCGCATGCCGTGTTGGGCGACCATATTCGCTACCCACAGGTCCCGTTGGACCTGGACCAGTTGCGTCTCTCCTAGGGCGAAACCGGAACGTTCGCGGTGCCATTGGCGGTAGGCGCGTTCCGGTTCCGGCCAGCGCCGAGAGATCGCCACTACGAAGCCCTTGCCCCAGCCGCCCAGGTCGTTGCAGACGTGCGCGATGACCTTTGGGCCCTTCGCCTGGGGACTGGTCGCGTCGCCTTTGATGAAACGCAGCGGTGCCACGCTGCGATGCTAGACAGGGTCTGCGGATTCGCGTCGGCCGACCGTAGAATCACCGCGCTCACTACGGGGAGGGTGATTCGGATGTGGCCGTTCAAGAAGCGTCAGCAGGCCGTTGGGCTTGTCATCGACTCGGCGCAGGGTGATCCGCGGGCGCGGGCTCTTATCGACGCCCTCGACGGCCGCGATTGGCAGACGACCCGCGACCTGTTCGCCGCCGCGGAGGAGCCGGACGCCCGGGCCTACCTGATGGAGATCGCCGCCAAGGTCGACGGTGTTCAAGACTGGATCGGGCAATGGGTCGACGCCGAGCCCGAGTCGACGCTTCCCCTGCTCGTCCAGGGCTGCCACGCCGTCAACTGGGCGTGGGAGGCGCGGGGTGCCCAGCGGGCCAAGTACACGAAGGACGAGCAGTTCCGCGAGTTCTTCCGTCGGCTCGTGGTCGCCGAGAATCTGCTCGACGAGGTCATCGACCGCGACCCCGACGACGTGACCGCCCGCACCTGGCTGGTCATGGCGTCGCGTGGCCGGCAGGTGCCACCGGACGAGGCCCAGGCCCGCTTCGACGCCGTGGTGAAGCGGCACCCCGGCCACGTGGTCGCGCACGAGCATCGGCTGCAGTACCTGTGCGCCAAGTGGTTCGGCAGCGACGACGAGATGTTCGCGTTCGCCCGGGAGGCTACCGCGCAGGCGCCCGACGGCAGCTTGTTGCCCGAGCTTGTCGCGATCGCGCACATCGAGAAGTGGATGTCGTTGCCGGGTGGCGAGGACGACGCGTACATGGCGGGCCCGGAGGTCGGGAAGGAGATCGTGGCCGCGGCGGACAGGTCCGTCCTGCATCCGGCCTTCACGCCCAGCTTCGGGTGGGTTCCGCGCGCGAACGCGCTCGCGATGGGGCTGCGGATGTCCGGCGAGCTCGAGACCGCCGCCCGAGTGTTCGACCTGATCGGCGACCAGGTCGGTGGCTGGACCTGGACCTACTTCGGCGACCCGGTCAAGGCCTTCATCGAGGCCAGGACGGCGGCGTACGCCAGCCGCGCGTAACGGTCAGCCGAGGCTCCATTTCTGGTTGTCGGTGCCGCCGCACTGCCAGATCTGCAGCGGCGCACCGCTCCTGGTGCTCATGTCGATCACGTCGACGCACCTGTCGGCGGGCAGGCTGACCAGGTCGTGCGCCGCGTTCAGGTTGAACCGCTGCGACGACCGGCCGTCGCAGGTGGCCAGCCGCAACCGCGCGCCGTCCGCCGTCGAGCCGCCGGCGACGTCCAGGCACATGCCGAGGGACCGGACCGTACGGTCGCTGCCCAGGGTCCACCGTTGGCCCGGGAGGTCGCGGCAGTCGGCGACCTGGATCTGTTGCCCGGCGGTCGCGGTCCCGGACGGGATGGTGATGCACCGGTTGCTGCCGTGCCCGACGATCGGCCGTCCGCTGACGGGTGTCCCGGCCGTCTTCGTCGGTGACGGTGGTGCCGGCGGAGGCGGCGCACCGCGCGTCACCGTGGCCTGACCAGGTGTCCCGCTGGCCGGCGAGCCGGGTGTGCGACCGGGTGTGCCGCTGGGCCGGGCCGACGGTGCCGCGGCCGGGCGGAAACCGTCGACGACCAACGTGAGCGAGTCGCGGCGCGCCGCCCACGTCGATTCCTTTGTGGACCAGCTGATCGCGTACGCCTGGTCGGGGCCTGTCCGGAACGACCGGCGCAGCATGTGCCGGCGCTCCCCGCCCGGACCGTCGTACGTCCACTCCCAGTCCGCCGCCCGCACCTGATACCGGGCCGTGCCGAGTGAGATCCGGTGGTAGCCGGCATAAGAGTTGGCCCGCTCCTGCGCGGTCAGTTCCGCGAGCGGGTCAGGCGCGGCCGGCGCGAGCCGCTCGATGGTCAGCACCTCGGCACCGTCCGGTGGACCGAACTCGACCCGCGGGCCTGAAGGCCGGGGCGACCAGCCGTCCGGGACCGGCACCGCATAGCCGCTCGGATCCTGGTAGTAGCGCCAGCCGGCCGCGACCGGGGGCAACGTACCGGCGGCCGGCGACGAGTCCAGACCGGGGCCCGAATCACCGACCAGACTCCGGACGATCAGCGGCAGACCGGCCAGGATTCCGATCACCACGACCGCCGCCACCGACGCGACCAGCCGTCGTCGCCGCGGCCGGCGCGGGCCGCTCGCGGTCGACGACCCCGTCGCGGGATCGGGCGTGACCGGCCGAGGCGGCATCCGGCCCGCGACCGGAACGTCCGGACCGGCCGCGGCGTCCGTCGGAAGCGGAGGGGACGCGTCCGAGACCACGACGTGCCGGACCTCGATCGGACCGTACGGCGTGACCGGCAGCGCCGCCCGGCGCAACAGTCGCTCCGCAGTCTCCGCGTCGATGCGTTGCGACGGATCCTTGCGGAGCAGGCCTTCCAGCACCTCCGTGAGCGGTCCCGCCTGCCGCGGCGGCGGGGGCGGCTCGGTGGCCAGCGCCGCCAGCGTCGCGATGGACGACGACCGCGCGTACGGCGACCGCCCCTCGACGGCCGCGTACAGCGTGGCGCCGAGCGACCACAGGTCGGCCGCGGGTCCGGTGTGCCCGTCGGTCGCCCGTTCCGGGGCGAGATACGCGGGGGAGCCGAGCACCATTCCGGTGCGGGTGACGTTCGGGTCGCCCGGCACCGTGGCCAGGCCGAAGTCGGTGAGCACGATCCGGCCGTCGGCGGCTAGGAGCACGTTCGACGGTTTGACGTCCCGGTGCAGCACTCCGGCGTCGTGCGCCGCGCGGAGGGCGGCGAGCACCGCCAGCCCGATGGCAGCGACCCGGGTCGGCGGCAACGGCCCCTCGGCCGCCAGCACGCTGTGCAACGAACGGGAGTCGACGAGCTCCATCACGATCCACGGATCGTCGCCGGTGTGCAGCACGTCGAAGACGCGTACCACGTTGATCTGGTTGAGGCGCGCGATGGCGCGGGCCTCGCGCATCGAGCGCTCGCGCATCTCGCGCCGCTCGTCGTCGGTCAGCCCGGGCGGCGGGACGAGCTCCTTGAGGGCCACGTCCCGCCGGAGCAGCTCGTCGTACGCGAGCCAGACCCGCCCCATTCCGCCCTGTCCGAGCGGTTCGACGAGCCGGTAACGGCCAGCGATCAATCGTGGGGACGCGTCGGACACGGCTGGACCGTACCGGCGGCAGTTGAACGCTCCGTGTTTACTCGACAGTAAATAGTCGCCCCGTCGGGAAGATCACAGAGTGATTGTCCGGCCCGTCGCGGCGCTTTCCCGGGCCGCGTCCAGCACCTCGATGTTGCGGACGACGTCCCACGGGTCGACGGGCAGCGGAGCCTCGCCGCGCACCGCCGCGGCGAACGCCGGATAGTAGGTGTCCCAACGGCCGCGCTCGGTCGGCACCACCTCGCCCGCGCCGCCGCGGTAGACGTGACCCCAGCGCTCCGCCGGCTCGGCGCCCCAGCGGTCGCCCTCGGTCGCGGGCGTGCGGCCGGCGATCAGCTGCTCCTCCTGGCCGTCCACCCCGCCGACGATGTACGTGCCCGTCGTGCCGGTGACGCGGAAGCGCGGGCCGGGTGCGCCCTGGACCCAGCTGCCCCAGAGCTGCGCGTCGACACCGCCGGTGTGCTGGATGCTGACGAAGAAGTCGTCGTCGCGGGCACTCATCCGCGCGTACACGTGCTCCGCCGGCCCGAACAGCAACAGGGCCTGGTCGACCAGGTGCGCGCCGAAGTCGCGCAGGTTGCCGCCGCCGGCAGCCGGCGGGCCCGGGTCGGGCGCGAAACGCTCGAACCGCGACTCGAAGCGGGTCACGTCGCCCAGCGCGCCGGTGTCGATCAGCCGCCGCACGGTCAGCAGGTCGGAGTCCCAGCGCCGGTTCTGGTAGACGCTGATCGGCACGCCGGCCTGCGAGGCGGCTTCGAGGGCAGTGCGGGCCTCGGCGGCGTCGAGGGCGAACGGCTTGTCGACCACGACCGCCAGACCGAGGCGGATCGCCTCGAGCGCGAGCGGGATGTGGGTGTCGGCCGGTGTGGAGATCGCGACGGCCTGGGCGCCGTCCGCGGCCAGCGCGCTCAGCGAGTCGTACGCCGCGGCGCCCGGGTGCTCCTTGGCGAGCTCGGCCCGGCGGTCCGGCGACCGGGTCACCACGCCGGCGAAGTCGATCTCCGGAGCCGCCGCGAGCAGCGGCGCGTGGAAGTAGCGACCCCCGAACCCGTAGCCGACCAGTCCGAATCGCATGGGGAGCTCCTTCTCGCGCGAGGGAGCTTCAGATTAGAAGGACCCCCGCCGGTTCGGGCAACCGCGAGATCCGCATCACGACCGCGTGACCCGCCCGCCAAAATGGTTACTCTCACTGTGAGAAAGACATTGCGCAACGGGGGAAACAGACATGAGCATCGAAAAGGGACTGGCCAGCGGCGGCGTTTTCCTGCCGGGCGACGAGGGGTACGACCAGGCGCGCACGACCTGGGCCCTCGCCGTCGACCTGCGGCCGGCCGCCGTGGTCTTTCCGCGCACCGTCGAGGAGGTCGCGACCGTGGTCCGCGCCGCCGCGCAGGCCGGCCTGCGGGTCGCGCCCCTCGGCACCGGGCACAACGCGCACCCGCTCGAAGGCCTTGACCTGTCGCGCACCGTGCTGATGCGGATGTCCGAGCTCAAGTGCATCGAGATCCGCGGCCACACCGCCCGCGTGCACGCCGGAGACGTCTGGCTGCCGGTCGTGGAGAAGGCCGCCGAGCACGGCCTGGCCACGCTGCACGGCTCGAGCCCCGACACCGGCGTCGTCGGCTATCTGCTCGGCGGTGGCCTGAGCTGGTACGCCCGTAAGCACGGCCTCGCGGCCAACACCGTGACCGCCGTGGAGCTGGTCACGTCCGACGGAATGATCGTCCGTGCCGACGCCGACCACCGCCCCGACCTCTTCTGGGCCCTCCGCGGCGGCAACGGCGCCAACTTCGGCGTCGTCACCGCGATCGAGTTCCAGCTCTTCCCGATCGAGACGGCGTACGCGGGGATGTTGGTCTGGGACATGTCGGAGGCCCACCGGGTGCTGAGCGCGTGGGCGCCGTGGTCGGTCACCGCGCCCGAGGCCGCGACCACGTGTTTCCGGCTGATGCGGTTCCCGCCGATCCCCGAGGTGCCCGAGGTGTTCCGCGGTCGCAACCTGGTGTTCGTCGACGGAGCCGTGCTCGGTGACGACGAACAGGCGCAGGCGATCCTGGCCCCGCTGCGCGCGCTCGGCCCGGAGATCGACACCTTCACGCGGGTTCCCGTGTCGACCCTGCCGCGGCTGCACATGGATCCGGAGCAGCCCGTTCCGGGCGGCGGCCGGTCGGTGATGCTGGACGACCTGCCGCCAGCGGCCATCGACCGGCTCATGGAAGCGGCCGGACCCGGCTCCGGCAACACCCTCAACGTGATCGACATCCGCCAGCTCGGCGGCGCCCTGGCCCGGATCGAACCGGACGCCGGCGCCGCGGCCCGCTTCGACGGCCAGTTCCTCATGCTGGCCGCCGGCATCCTGGTCGGCGACCTGGCGAAACAGACGATCGCCGACTGCGAGCGTACGGTCGACGCGGTCGCGGAGTGGTCGCGCGGGCGCATGTACCTCAACTACGACGAGGTCCGCGGCGACCCGAGCCGCGGCTTCGACTGGGACGACTTCACCAGGCTGTGCCACATCCGCGACGCCGTCGACCCGACGCGGCTCTTCCAGGCCAACCACGAGCTCCCGGCCACACCGCGCTGACGCCCGTCACTCGTAGCGGTACTTCAGTGCGTCCGCCTCCGCGCGCTCGACGTCGGCGATCGTGAGGTCGGGCCTGCGGAGCTGGGCCAGTGTCACCTCGGCCGAGGTCGGTTGGGCGTCGGCCGGCAGCCACTGGTCCGGCTTCCAGACCGCGCCGCGGAGCAGCGACTTGGGGCAGTGCGGGTAGACCTCCTCGATCCCGAGCACCAGCGCACTGGCCGGCGGCTTGCCCACGGCGGTCAGCTGCGACAGGAGCTCGGGGCGGGTGGAGACGCAGGCCCGGCCGTTCAGCCGCAGCGTCGTGGTGCGTCCCGGGATGACGAACAGCAGCCCGGCGCGCCCGGTCGCGATGACGTTCTCCAGGGTGTCGAGCCGTTTGTTGCCGGTCGCGTCCGGTATCGCCACCGTTCGCGCGTCCAGGACGGCCACGAACCCGGGAGGGCCGCCGCGCGGGGAGACGTCACAGTTGCCCTCGGCGTCGACGCTGGCGACGAGGGCCAGCGACGCGCAGGCGATCAACTGCCGGGTCTGGTCGGTGAGCTCGGTCAGCTGTTTGCGCACGGCGCCGTCGCCGGGCATCTCGTAGACCCGGCGCAACGCCTCGTGGTCACGCACCGCGTCGAGCAGCAGCGAGTCGAACGCGAGGACCGTTTCCATCCACCGACTCTAATAGATCTACGATCGTCACCCGCGCGAGATTTCGCACAGACGGCGGCGCCGGCCCGGTGCGCCTGAGCCCCTATCCGTTCGCGTTGCGGCGGGTGGCTTCGGTGAACGCCGCCGTGATCTGTCGCATCTGGCGGAGGCTTTCGTCCTGCAGCCGTTCGATCGTGTGGCTCATGGCGTCGAGGTCGGGTGCCGGCTGGCCGCCGCCCGTCGTCGCGGCCCGGGTGTCGAGGGCCTCGTTGACGGCCGCCATGAGCGCCTCCGCGAGGGACTCCGTGCCGTGGCGCAGGATCGTCGGCCGGATGTCGATGGCGGTGAGGCGGCCGGACGCGTCGAGGGTCACCCGCACCTGACCGTCGGCGGCCTCCGCGGTGATCTCCTCGGGTGCGGGCGCGTCGCCGGTTTCAGTGCGCGCCTGGCGCAGGGCCGTTCGAGCCTCTCTGAGCTGCTGCTCCAGGCCTTGCTCGTCGTACACGATGGACACCTCCGGTCGGTTCTGGCTCCGCCGTGATCCTACGCAAACGCGGGCAGCGACCTCCGCCGATGACTGCACGGGTGGTGGAGCTTTAGGCTGTCAAGCGCGTACACGATGGAGCGGGGGGCTGATGGCGGAGGGCTTTCGTGTCAATCCGGAGGCGTTGCGTGCCGGTGGCGTGACGCTGGCGTCGGTGGGTGTCCGGCTCGGCGAGGGGTTGGAGCAGTTCGACGCCGCGATCGCGTCGTTCGGGCAGCCGTGGGGCGGCGACTACATCGGCATGCTGATCGGTGAGGCCTACCAGGCCGCCGTCGACTATGCGATGGGCAACTTCTTCGCCGCCGCAGACGAGATCATCAGCGCCGGTGACGACGTCGTCGGCATGGCGGACTCCTATGTGAGCACCGACGAGTCGGCGAACACGACGTTCACCGGGTTGATGTGAGTCATGGGCCTGGAACTTCCCAGCGAGCTCGTGCCGATTCTCGGCCTGATCGGCGTCGACTGGCCAGAATCCGACGAGACCGCACTGTACGAGCTCGGTCAGACCTGGATCCGCTTCGGCGAGACCCTCGGCGGCGCGGTCGGCAGCAGCCAGCAGGCCGTCCAGACGATCACGGCCGAGAGCCAGGGTCAGGCGATCGAGGCGTTCAGCCGGTGGTGGGGGGCTGAAGGTAGTCCCGCCTCGGTGTTGCAACCCGGTCAGCCGGCCGCGACGACGCTGGGTGCCGCGCTGATCGCGTGTGCTGGGTTGGTGCTGGCGCTGAAGATCCAGGTGATCGTCCAGCTGATCCTGCTGGCGGTGCAGATCGCGCAGGCCATCGCGACCGCGGCGGTCACGTTCGGGGCCTCGCTCGCGCAGATCCCGATCTTCCGGATGATCACGAAGATCATCGTCGACCAGCTGATCGACATGGTGATCCAGGAGCTGATCGGTGGCTAGGCGGCGGAACACGGGCGGGGACGACGGGCCGGCGCCCGAAGGCGGGTCGGGCGGGTCCGGGGCCGAGGGTGGCTCCGGTGGCTGGGGTGGACGGCGCCGCCGTGGCACCGGGAGCGGTCCACCACAGGGGAACTTCGTCGCCCGCAGCGTCAGCGGCGTGCCGCCGTCGACACCGCGGAAGAAGCGGCCGGTCACCTTCGGCACCGAGCAACGCCGGGCCGGTACGCAGTCGGGTCCGGTGAAGTTCCGGCTGCCCAAGGACGCGACCGAGGCCGAGAAGGCGCAGGCCCAGGAGTACGTCGACGCCGCCAACAAGGCCAAACGGGACGGCGAGCTCTCGCCGACCGGCCGCGTCAGCGTCAAGGGACAGCTCGCCCAGGACAAGGACGAGGCCGCGGCGGCTGAGCGCACCCGGGCGGCGAACGACCCCAACGACACCGCGTACGGCGACGACGTCGCGGCGCACCTGCCGGACACCACGTGGACCGGAAAGGCCGACCCGCCAGGCGGTTGGGGTCGTCACACGAACCGCATCAACAGCGTTCTAGGATCGCAATCGGGCCGATATCCCGAGGGTTACCAACCGACGGAATTCAGTTACGAGGTCGAGACGTAGTGACAGCACCGCAGAACTGGCCGGCCCTGATCGGCCGCCTGATCGAGGTCCGCGCGGACGTCGACGCCGCCGACCCGCAGCACCTGCAACCGCACACGCTGCCCCGCGTCAAGGCCACCGAGAGCGACGTCGCCGACTTCGAGACGGAGATCGGCGAACGGATCCCGACCGAATACCGCGATTTCCTGCTGCACGCCGACGGCTGGCCGAAACTCCATTTCGACGTGGACCTGTTCGGCCTGCCAGAACTGCGCGGCGGCGGCTCGTGGCCCATCGGCGAACAGATTCTGGAAACGTACGAGAACGAAGGCGTCCTCGACGACAGCGGCGTGGGCCTGACCGACATCGTCCCGATCGGCGCGGGCCCGGGAATGCCGACGGTGTTCGCGATCATCCGCAACGGGCTTCCCCAGGCGGGCGCGGTCATCTGGTTCTCCGACGGCCAGGAGGTCGAGCGCTACCAGGGCTTCGCGGACTTCCTCGCCTCCCGCGTCGCCTACACGGAACGCCGCCTCACCAAACTCCGCAGCCAGCCGACCGGCTGATCAGGGCAGATCCGCCCTAGCCGTGTTGGGCGTGCAGACTCCATCATGGACCGGTGCCCCGATCGCTCAGCTTCGCCGACGCCGTGCGGTTGCTCGGTGGGCAGGACAGCAAGGTCGTCGGCATGTTGGAGACGGCCGCGGGCTGGTTGATGGCCGGATTTGCCCCGTTTGTGGGTGATGTGCTCGGCTGGTTCGACTACAAGGCCGAGTTGGGCCGGCTCAGCCAGAAGGCCGTCCGCGACTTCTACGAACGGAGCAGCGGGCTCGCCGACCACGGCCGGCTCGCAAGGATCGAAGCGGCCCACACCGTCATCGTGATCGGCGCCTTCTTCGAGGGCCTGCGGGGAACACCACTGCCGGTCAAGATCACGAAGCGTGAGCAGATCGCCCTCGGCACCAACACCGCCGCGATGCCGGACGCGTTCGTCACGCAGATCATGGCGGCCGGGCGGCTCATACCCGCTGAGGGACAGTCGACGGAGGACTTCCGGAGTGGCCTGCGCGCCTACTACGCGAACATGGTCGAGGTGGTCGACCGGTTCCTCGACGGGTTGGCGGCCGTCGAACAGCTGTCCAACGCCCAACGTGAGCAGCTGTCCGAGACGCTGCGCGCCGCGGCCGACCGGGCGCTCGTCCACTACCAGGACTCGCTCCTCGAGCTCGTCGCGGTCTTCCGCGATGTCGCCTTCTGGGCCGAGGGGCTGGAGCACCGGGCGATGCAGTCGACGTTGGACGCCGTGCACGCCGGGCGCGCGCCCGACCAGCGCCGCGCCGGGCTCGCCGCCGCGCACGCCGACGGCCTGCGGGCGCGGGCCACCGACCTGGGCACCCTCCCGGCCGGGATCAAGGCGCCGTCGCTGAAAGAGCTCTACGTGCCGCCGATGTTCCGGGTGATGGCCGTGACCGGGCCCGACCTGGTCAGCGACGAGGAAGCCTGGGAAGCGTGCCCGAGCCGCGAGGATCCGGTCGCCTTCCTCAAGGAACACCTGGCGACGGACAAGGCGACCCGAGCCCCCTTGTACGTCGTCGGCGACCTCGGCACGGGCAAGACGGCGTTCACCCGGGTGTTCGCCGCCCAGCTCTCTGCCGAGAACTACCTGGTGGTACGCGTCGTTCTGCGCGACAGGCCGGATCTCGACGACATCCAGAAGCGCATCGAGCAGGCGATCACCGACGCCACCGGTTCCGACGTGGGCTGGCAGGGGCTGGTGGAATCGGCCAAGGACGCCGTCACGGTCGTGGCGTTCGACGCGTTCGACGAGTTGCTGCAGGCCACCGACCTGAACCAGGCCGACTTCCTGGAGAAGGTCGCGGCCTTCCAGAGCCGGGAGGCCGGACAGCACCGGCCGGTCGCCGCCGTGGTCACGAGCCGCACCGACGTGGCCGACCAGGCGCGCATCCCGGACGAGACGGTCGCCATCCGCCTGGAACCGTTCGGGCCCGAGCAGGTCGACGCCTGGATCGCGGGCTGGAACGCCGTCAACGCGGCAGCGCCGCTGGCACCGGAGCCGATCCTGGCGCAGCGGGACCTCGTCGAGCTGCCGCTGGCGCTGGGCCTGCTCGCCGCGTACACCGCGGGCGAACAACGGTCGGCGGCCCCGCACGAACACCTGATCAAACTCGTGAGCGCCCGGGAGGTGGCCAAGTACCGACCCGGGCGGAGCCCGCGCGACCTCGACTCGGCTGTCGAGAAGGAGGTCGCCCTGCTCGCCGGGGTGGCCCTCAGCACCTTCCAGCGCGCCGACCGCTGGATCACCGAGATCGACCTGGACCGGCACCTCGTCAACGCCGGCGCGGTGCCGGAGGGACCAGGGTCGGACACCCGCATGCCGCTCCGCCGGGCCGAGCGCGTCTTCGGGCGGTTCCCGTTCCGCCGCCGCCGGCACGCGTACGCGTTCACGTACAGCTCCTTCGCCGACGTGCTCGTCGCGCGGCTCGTCTGGAACGCGTTGCTCGCCGTGGCGACCGACCAGAAGCCCACCGAGCCGGTGCCGTCCGACCGTGGGCCGCGCGAACTGCTCTCCGTGCGGCTGTTGACCCATCGGCGGGCGGTGCTCGACTTCCTCACCGAGATGGCGACGGAGCTGACGCCCAGCGCCCTGGTCGCCGTCCGGCGCGCGTTGGTGCGGATGTTCCGCGCGGTACCCGACCTGCCGGCGGCGCGGTACGCCACCTATCGCGCGAACCTGGTGCTGCTGCTCGTGTGGATCTGCGGGTCCGTCCGGGCGAGCGAGCTGTTCGACGGCACCCCGGACGTGATCGGCGGATGGCGAGCCCAGGCGCGGCTGTGGGAGTCGCAGCTGCCCGCCGCGAGCCTGCGGAGCCTGTTGGACGAGCTGACGGTGGACCGCGACTGGGAGGGTGGGGTCCGGGACCTTCGCATCGGGCCGGCCCGCGCCGACTGGGTGCCCGGTCCCGTCGACCCGGGCTGGTCCTTCGCCGGACCGGGCGGGGCCCTCGCCATGGCAGACGACGTCCGGGTGCTGATCAACTTTCGGTGCGACCCCGTCGATGATCTGGTGTTGTTCGCGGCCGGGTCCTCGATCGAGGCCATTCACGGCGGCGTACGGGCGGCGGCCTCAGACGGGTTGGCCCTGGACGCTCGGCTGCGGCTCGTGGACCTGCTGCTCAACCAGATCGGCGTGCCGGGCCACCTCGCGCCGGACGAGGCCGCGGAGGTCATCGAGAGCCTGCACGGGTCGGTGTGGGCCCACCTGCCGACGGAACTGAGATCCAAGATGGTCCTGTGCGCTCTCGCCCATCTCGACCACGGCGCGAGCGACGACCGCATCGCCGGCGTGCTCCAGGCGATGCTGCTGCCCGATCTCGCCGATGTCGATGCGGCGTCGGCCGCGCTGGTGCTGGTCCGGCTGGTCGAACGCGGTCTGCCTCCGCCGTCCGTCGCGCAGCTCGCGTCCCGGGAGCTGTTCGACGCCTTCGTCTTCGCGGTCGAGGAGCGCCGGCCCGACCTGGCGCGGCGCCTGGCCCCACTGGCGCCTGCGGCGCCGCCGCACCACGGAGAGGCAGGATGAGGGCCATGGCGCAAGGGTCAGTCGGTTTCGCGGACGCCGTCCAGTTGGTCGGTGGCACCGGCTACCGGATCGGCCGCCTCGTCGTGCCGTCCGGCGCGACCTCGGTCTCCGATGTGCTGGCCTGGTTCGACGCCGACGACGCGCGGCCCAGTGAGGGTCCTCTGGAGGGCTTCGCCAGCGGCCTACGTGGCCTTCCGCGGTACGACCGTACGCGGCGCATCGAGGCCGCGCACGCCGTGCTCGTGGTGACGGCGTTCTTCGACAGCTTGCGGGACGTACGCCTGCCCGATCTCCTGAGCGACCGCGCGTCGACCGTCGAGGCGAGCGAGCTCCCCGGCTACGACGGCCTCGTCAAGCTGGTCGACGTGGCCGTCCGGTTCGTGCCGAACCCGTTGCAGCCCGCGGAGTCCCGGGAAGCCGACCTGCACCGCTACTACCTCGACCTCGCCGACCGGATGCACGAGTTCGTCAGCGGGCTGGCGGCGTGGGATCCGCTTCCCGCGCCGGAACGCAATCGCATCACCCGGGAGCTGACCGAGGCCGCGGACCGGGCTATCGACCGCTATCGGGACTCCTTGGCGCGCCTCGCCGCGGAGGTCCCCGAGGTCGGTTTCTGGATCATGTCCGCCGAGCATTCTGAGATCCGGTCCGCACTTGCCAGCCTGCGGGAAAGCCTCGGAAAGGTCTCCTTCGGCGCGGCGCCTAACGACCGCCGGCGCGAGTACCTGGCCCGGGCCTATCAAACGGTCCTGGAACGACCCGTCGTCAACACCGGAGTCGCCGACGGGATCGTGTTTCCGACCCTGGAAAGGGGATACGTCTCACCCCTGTTCCGGGCCGCCGCGGCGCCCCCGGCCGCTCCTGTGAGCGATGAACGCTGGTGGGCTGAACAGCCTGTCCGCGAAGACCTCGACAACTTCGTTCGGGACTACCTCACCTCTTCGCGAGCGGTCCAGACACCGCTGCTGGTGCTGGGCCAGCCCGGCTCGGGCAAGTCGGTGCTCACGCTGATCCTGGCCGCTCGACTGGCGGCCACCGATTTCATGCCGATCCGCGTCGCGCTGCGGCAAACCCAGGCCGACGCCGACATCTGGGAACAGGTCGAAGAGGCGATCCGAGAGACTACCGGCGAGCGCATCACCTGGCCTGAATGGGCTCTCTCCGCAGGCGACGCGCTGTCCGTCATCCTGCTGGACGGGCTGGACGAGCTCATCCAGGCGACCGGCGTGAGCCAGACCGACTATCTGCTGAAGGTCGCCCGGTTCCAGCAGCGTGAGCTGGTGCAGGGTCGTCCGGTGGCGGTGATCGTAACCAGCCGCACCGTCGTCGCCGACCGGGCCCGCCGGCCCGAGGAGACCATGGCACTGCACCTGGAGCCCTTCGACGAACGACGGGTGACCGAGTGGCTGGCCGTCTGGAACGAATCCAACGCCGGCGCGTTCGCGGACCGTGGCCTGACCCCCCTCGAGCCCGCCACCCTGCGCGCCTACCCTGAGCTCGCGGAACAGCCGCTGCTGCTGCTAATGCTCGCCATCTACGACGCCGGCGATAACGACCTTCAACGCCGTGCCACCGACCTGCGGCACCACGAGCTCTACGAACGGCTGCTGTGGGGATTCGCGAGACGGGAGGTCGAGAAGCGCGTCCCGAACCTGTCCGAGCACGACGTGCGGTCGGCGGTCGAGGACGAGATCAACAAGCTGTCGGTCGTGGCGATGGCGATGTTCAATCGCGGGGCTCAGTGGGTCACCGACACCGGACTCGATGAGGATCTCGCGGCGCTCGGCATCACCAGTCCGGAGCGCCAGCCGATGAACCTCGACCTGCGGATGCCCGCCACCGCGGCCCGGCTGGTTCTCGGCAGGTTCTTCTTCGTCCACCGCGCGCAGGCCACGCGCGACGACTACCGCCTCGAGACGTACGAGTTCCTCCATGCCACCTTCGGCGAGTATCTCGTCTCCCGCCTAACCTGGTGGGCGTTGCGGGATGTTGCGAGTCGTGCGGCCTCCGCGACCCGGCTGTCGTCGTTCGCGAGCATTCCCATCGACGACGACCTGCTGCGGGCATTGCTGTCGTTCCAGCCGCTCAGCGACCGGCGGGACATCGTCTCCTTCCTGGCCGCCTTTGCCGCCGCAGAGGAGAGCACCGGCCGGGAAGATGTCCGGAATGTGCTGCTGACGTTGTTCCAGCGGCTTGACCACACACCACCTTCGTCCCGCTATACCGGCTATCAACCGACGCGGTCGGGCGAGCCGACCAGATACGCGACGTACGCGGTGAACCTGCTGCTGCTCGGGCTCTGCATGGGGCCGGTCCTGGCCGGCGAGCTGTACCCGAGAGCGCTTGACCCGGTGCGTCCCTGGCACGCGCAGACCCTGTTCTGGCGCTCTCAGCTCAGCACCCACGCATGGCGGGGCCTGGTCGACGCGGTCGCGCTCGAGCGCAGCAGGGACACCCATCGACGGGAGGTCCGGCTAACGCTCGGTCAGGGACTGGACCGCCCGGTCATCGATCCAGCGTGGACGCTCGCCCTGGACTCAGACCATCCCTACGTTTACGGCCTTCTCACCGGCGACCGCCGCGAGGCCTATTTCCAGTGCGGCAGGCCCGAGGACGTGGTCCGCTACGCGCTGGAGCCGATCGCCGACCGGCTGCCGCTGTCCCTGAACACCTTCGTCGCCGTCGAGGAGGGCGAGCTCCAATCGGCGGCGCACGCGCTCGTCAAGGTCTGGGCCGACCCGTCCGGCGCCGCCTATCGCGCGGCCACGGCCGTCGTCGTCGCGCACCTACCACACTGGACGGACGACGACCGCATCAGCTTCGGCGAGCTGTTGCTGAGCCGCCTCAGCACCGACGGCGGCGCGAGCCCGGCCACCGCCGCGGACGTCCTCGAGACGATGACCGAGGGTGCCAGCCGCACCGTGATCGCGAGCATGGCCGACGGGGTCTTGCGCTGCGTCCTGGCGTTCCTGGGCCGGAGCCGGGAGGTCGACCACCGCCTGGCGACGCTGGTCACCGTCGCGCTCGCCGGGGGCCTGGACCGCGTCGACCCGATCCTCGCCGTCGACGCGCTCGTGCGGCTCCACGAGCAGGGCCAACCGGTGCCGCTTCCGCCGGCGTTGCAGGACGCCCAGGTGCGGCGGCGTGTCCAGGAGCAGATCACACCGGTGCGGCCGGACCTGGTGGCCCGGTGGCGGGCGCTCCCGACGAGCTGAGGGCTCGTCAGTCGAAGCGTTCGCCCATCGTGGCGAGCATGCGGTCGAGCTCGTCGCTCAGCGTGCCCTCGCCGCGGCGCTCCAGCCAGACGTCCGTGCCCACGCGGAGGCTGGCCGTGAAGGCCGCCGCCATCAGGCGGGCGCGCAGCGGGTCGCCCACGCGGCGGGCCAGGTCGGCGGCCACGTCCTCCTCGAACGCCGCGTGGCGGGCGAGCTGCTGGCCGGTCAGGGACGGGTGGCGGCGGACCAGGCGGCTCTGGGCGACCCATTCCGGGTCCGGCTCGCCTTCCGCGTCGAAGAGGGCCCTGGTGCTCAGCCGGATGGCCTGCCAGGCCGACTCCGTCAGCGGGCGGTTGTGCAGGGCCAGCAGGAAGCGGTTGAGGCGCTCGCGTTCGCCGTGGAGGAGGGCGTCCTCCTTGTTCGCGAAGTAGTTCGAGAACGTGCGCCGGGACACCTCGGCCGCGTCCACGATCGCTTCCACCGTGACCTCGGTCAGGCCCCGCTCGATCGCCAGCTCCATCGCCGCGCGATGGAGGGCGTCGGCGGTGGCCGCCTTCTTGCGCTCGCGCAGGGTCTGAGCCTCCGCCGTCGCTGTCTCCACGCCTTGCACGATATCGCGCGATGATGAGTATTGCTCAATGAGCAACTTTGCGCATCGAGAAATCTGATGGCAAGCTGAACGCGAACGTCGCTCGTGAGCGGGGTGTGGCGGCTCACGTCGATGGCGACAAGGATGGGGACCAGGCCCCGGAAAGATCGGAGCGGCATGGGCACCTCGGTGGCGCGGCACCCGGACGAGGAACACTACGGTCCGGCCGTACGCCCGATGAAGTTCGAACGCGGCACCGACGGCCCGCGCGTCGTCATGGTCGGCGTCGACGGCACCGAGACCTCGCTGCGCGCGGCCGCGTCCGCCTTCGGGGTCGCCCGCCGCCAAGGCTGCGGGCTGACGATGGTCTTCGTCGCGGCGCCGGGGCTGCTGGCCTCGCTGGCGCCGCAGGTCGGCTACGCGCAGCAGGAGGCCTTCGAGGAGATCGCCGCCGACCTGCGAGCGGAGGCGCACCGAGCGGCCGAGGAATACGGCGTGCCGATCACCCTGGTCACCCGCCGCGGCGACGCGTTCTCCGAACTAGCAGCGGTGGCCGACTCCATCAAGGCCGACTTCGTCTTCGTAGGCGCCTCAGCCCAGGCCGGCCACCGCTTCGTCGGCTCGATCGCCACGCGCCTGGTCCGCCTGGCCCACTGGCCGGTGGTGGTCGTCCCCTGAAGCGCTAGCGGCGGCTGTCGTAGGACTCTCGTGCCCCGAAGACGTCGTCCATCTTGGCCTCGACCCAGCGGGTGAGGGTCCAGACCTGGTCGGCCACCTCGCGGCCCAGTGGGGTCAGGGAGTAGTCGACCCGCGGCGGGATCACCGGCTTGGCGTCTCGGTGGACGAAGCCGTCGCGCTCCAGGGTCTGCAGGGTCTGGGCGAGCATCTTCTCGCTCACCCCGCCCACGGCCCGGCGCAGCTCGCTGAACCGGTGCGAGCCCGACCGCAGCTCGGCCAGCACCAGCACGCCCCAGCGGCTGGTGACGTGCTCCAGCACCGCCCGGGACGGGCAGTCGGCAAGGTAGACGTTCGGCGTCTGGACTTCACTTACGGCCATGTCAGTACCTTACTTCAAGGTGGGTACTTACGGCAGGGCATGTACCGCACGTAGCGTTACCGGAGGCCCAACCGACCAGACAACAAGGGACGAACACCACCATGAGCATCGTCATCACCGGCGCCAACGGGCACCTCGGTCGCCTCGTCATCGCGGACCTGCTGGCCCGCGGCGTGCCGGCCGAGGAGATCACCGCCGTCGTGCGCAGCGCGGAGAAGGGCGCCGACCTGGGTGTGCGGCTGCACGTCGCCGACTACGACCAGCCCGACACCTTCGCGGGCGCCTTCGCGGCGGGTGACCGCGTGCTGCTGATCTCGGGCAGCGAGCCGGGGCGGCGCATCCCGCAGCACCGGGCGGTGGTCGACGCCGCGAAGGCGGCCGGCGTGGCGCAGCTCGCCTACACCGGCGTCTTCGGTGGGCCGGACGCCTGGTTCGCCCTCGCCGCCGACCACCGCGGGACAGAGCAGCTGATCGTCGAGAGCGGCGTGCCCTACACGTTCCTGCGCAACAACTGGTACGCGGAGATGTACACCGGCGATGTCGCCGGCATCATCGCCCGCGGCGCGGTGGCCAACGCCGTCGACTCCGAGGGCCGCATCGCCACGGCGCCGCGCAAGGACTTCGCGGCGGCGGCCGCGGCCGTGCTCACCAGCGACGGTCACCTCAACGCCGCGTACGAGCTCAGCGGCGACACCGCCTGGACGTTCGGCGAGTTCGCGGCCGAGGTCAGCCGGCAGAGCGGCAAGCCGGTGGCGCACGCCACCCTGACCCCGACGGAGCTCACGGGGATCCTGCGCGGGGCAGGCCTGCCCGACGGACTCGTCGACATCCTGGTCGAGGTCGACGGTGCCATCAACAAGGGCGCCCTCGCGGGTACGCCGGGCGACCTGGCCCGGTTGATCGGTCGCCCGACCACCCCGATCGCCGACACCATCGCCGAGGAGCTGGCGAAGAGCTAGGTGTTCTGCGGCCGGGCTGCGGCGGGTCCCGGCGCCGCCTGGCCGCACGACACCCTCGACCGGAGACCACCCGGCATCCGGGCAAAGCCGCCGCAATACCTCCGCGGACACCCGGACACGCGGACACGCGGAGACGCCCTCGAGCACCCGGACACCGCTGGACTCCGCCCGGCCTCGACCCCAGACCGGCAACACGGCCTAGCGGCGCAGCCGGATCGTCGCGATCTGGAACGGGCGCAGCCGAAGCGAGAGCCCCTCGCCCAGGGCGTCCCTTTCCAGGTCGCGCTCCAGCAGGTCGGTCTCGGTCACGCCGGCCACGGCGAACGACGGCGTCAGCGTCGCCGTGGCCCGCCCGCCCAGCGCCTCGTAGACCCGCACCACCACGTCGCCCGAGCCGTCGTCGGCCAGCTTCACCGCCTCGACCACCACCGACGAGGGCGGCGACGAGACGACGTGCACCAGCGGTTCGACGGCCGCGCCGCGGACCGTACGCAGCGGCAGGTTGAGCTCGTAGCCAGCCCGCACGGCGTCGGCCACGGACGCGCCCGGCACCAGCGCGTAGGAGAACACGTGCCGGCCCTGGTCCGTCGCCGGGTCCGGGAACCGCGGCGCCCGCAGCAGCGACAGCCGCACCACGCTGGCCGTGCCGCCGCCGGGACGCGGAACCCGCCGCAGGTCGTGCCCGTAGGTCGAGTCGTTGGCCAGCGCCACCCCGTAGCCCGGCTCGGCGACCCGCACCCACCGGTGCGCGCACACCTCGAAGCGCGCCGCGTCCCACGACGTGTTCTCGTGCGTCGCCCGCGTCAGGTGCCCGTACTGCGTCTCGAACTCGGCCTTGTCGGTGTGCACGTCGACCGGGAACGCGACCTTGAGGAACTTCTCCTGCTCGTGCCAGTCCACCTCCACCCTGAAGTCGACCCGCCGCGCACCGGCGGCGAGGGTGATCTCCTGGAGCACCGTCGAGGAACCGAACGCCCGCGAGACCCGCACTGTATCGCCGGCCACCGACAGTTCCGTGACGCCGTCCACATCGGACACCAGCGAGCGGTAGAACGGATCGACGTCCCAGGCGTCCCACCGGTTGGGCTCGTCCCGGTGGAGCTGGAGCAGGTTCGCCGGCCCGGCCAGCACCTCGCGCCCGGCCACCAGGTCGAGCACCGACACGACCAGCCCGCGCGCGTCGATCTCCACCCGCAGCAGGCCGTTGTCGAGCTGATACCGGTCGGACACCCGCACGACGCCCGAGACCGGCGGCGGGGGAGCGGCACCCATCGCCGGCACACCGTCCCGGGCGAAGGGCGAGGCGTTGAACGACACCTCGTGCCCGCCCTCGGCACCGGCCAGAGCGGCGAGCGCGGAAGAGATCAACGACGACAGCGACGAGGTCACCGAAGCGTACGTAGCACGGGCCTCGCGGTGCACCCACGCGATCGACGACCCCGGCAGGATGTCGTGGAACTGGTGCAGCAGCACGGTCTTCCAGAGCCGGTCCAGCTCCGCGTGCGGATAGGGCACGCCGAGCCGCACCGACGCCGTCGTGCACCACAGCTCCGCCTCGCGCAGCAGGTGCTCGGCCCGCCGGTTGCCCTGCTTGGTCGCGGCCTGCGAGGTGTACGTGCCGCGGTGCAGCTCCAGGTAGAGCTCGCCCACCCAGACCGGGGCGCGCGACCCGTACTCCTCCTCGGCCGAAGCGAAGAAGGCGGCCGGCGGCTCGATGGCCACACGCGGCGAGCCTTCCAGGTCGGCCACCCGAGAAGCGCGGGCGAGCATCTCGCGGGTCGGACCGCCGCCACCGTCGCCGTAGCCGAAGGGCAGCAGCGACCGCGTGGCGTCGCCCTTGTCGCGGAAGTTGCGGACCGCGTGGGCGAGCTCCGCGCCGGTCAGCTCGCCGTTGTACGTGTCGGCCGGCGGGAAGTGCGTGAACACCCGGGTGCCGTCGATGCCCTCCCACCAGAACGTGTGGTGCGGGAAGCGGTTGGTCTGGTTCCAGGAGATCTTCTGCGTCAGGAACCAGCGCGTCCCGGTCAGCGCCACGATCTGCGGCAGCGCGGCCGAGTAGCCGAACGAGTCGGGCAGCCACGCCTCCCGGGTCTCGATGCCGAACTTCTCGAGGAAATACCGCTTCCCGTGTACGAACTGGCGGGCCATCGCCTCCGAGCCCGGCATATTGGTGTCCGACTCGACCCACATCCCACCCACCGGCACGAAGCGTCCCGCGCGGACGTGCTCGGCGACCCGCGCGAACACCTCTGGGCGGTGCTCCTCCAGCCAGGCGAACTGCTGTGCGGAGGACATCGCGTACACGAGGTCGGGGTGGGTGTCGAGCAGGTCCACGACGTTGGACGCAGTACGCGCGACCTTGCGCACGGTCTCCCGCAGCGGCCAGAGCCAGGCCGAGTCGATGTGCGCGTGCCCGACGGCGCTGATCCGGTGCGCGCTGGGGTGCGCGGGCCGGCCGAGCACCTCAGCCAGCGCGAAGCGAGCGGCGCCGGCGGTCGCGGACAGGTCGGCCGGGTCGAGGGCGTCCATCGCGCGGGACAGCGCTCGCAGGATCTCGTGCCCGCGCGGCTCCCCGGGCGGCAGCTGCGTCCGGAGCTCGGCCAGCACCTCGAAGTCGTGGACGAGCGCGGCCAGCTCCGGGTCGCGGACGGTGACGTCGGCGCGGGCGAGCCGGTACAGCGGCGCGTCGCCGGCGGTGGCCAGGTCGCCGAGCCGGGTGGGGCGGAAGCCGTCCAGGATGGTCGGGTTGGCGGCCGCCTCGACGTAGAGGTCGACGGTGGGCCCGGAGACCGGCACCCAGTCGTTGCGCGGGTGCAGTCCCTTGTGGACCGAGCCGTCCGGCCGGTAGACCAGGCCCTCGGCCTGGAAGCCGGGGGAGGCCGCGTTCCAGCCCAGGTCGACGACCAGCTCGACGTGCGGCAGCTCCGGCACGGCGCCGGTCAGCCGGAACCAGGTCGTGCCCCACGGCGGGCCCCAGGCTCCGCCGACCGGGAACGGCTGGAAGTCGCCGTCGGCCAGGGCGACCGCGGGCGGCACGGGCTCGCCCGGCACGTGCCAGGCGGCCACGTCCAGGCCGCCGACCACGCGGTGCACCGCGGGCCGGAGCCGTTCGGTCAGCAGGCGGGTCAGCCGATCCTCGACAACGGTCCGGTCGTCATGCACGCCGGTAGCTTATCGATCTCGTACGCCGGCTGATTTGCCTTTTTTGTCGGGAAAGTCGGCCTAGCGTCGGTGGGGTGCAGGTGTGGAACACGCCGCGCGACCGGCTCGGGCTGGAGTGGCGGATCGAGGTGCGCGACGCCGGCCACGTCAGCGTCTACCGCCGCACCGGCCGCCGGGTCGGCAACGCGCCCCTGCGCCACCCCCGCGACCTCTACGAGCTCGGTGGCTGGCTGGTCGACCGGGGCATCGACCCGGAGCATCTCAAAGCCGCCTGAGCCGATCGACGTGACTCGTTTCTCAGTGGGAAAACTTGCCCAACGCGCAAGATCGGGAGCATGCTGGGGGAGATCGACCAGTCTCGGAGGGATCCCCCTGCCATGAGCACCACCACGACAACCGCCGGGCCCGTCACCGAGCCGGGCGCCATGAGCCATCGGCAGACCCTGGAGGCCCTCAGCGGGCTGCTCCTCGTGCTGTTCGTCGCCCTGGTCAGCAGCACGGTCGTCTCGACCGCCCTGCCGCGCATCATCGGCGAGCTCAACGGATCGCAGACCCAGTACACGTGGGTGGTCACGGCCACCCTGCTGACCGCGACGGCGACGACCCCGATCTGGGGCAAGCTCGCCGACCTGTTCAACAAGAAACAGCTCATCCAGATCTCGATCGTGATCTTCGTGGTCGGCTCCGCGATCGCCGGGATCAGCCAGAACGCCGGCCAGCTCATCGCGGCCCGGGCGTTCCAGGGCATCGGCGTCGGCGGCCTCCAGGCGCTGGTCCAGGTCGCGATCGCGGCCATGATCCCGCCGCGCGAGCGCGGGCGCTACAACGGCTACCTCGGCGGCGTGATGGCCCTGGCCACCGTCGGCGGACCGCTGCTCGGCGGCCTCATCGTCGACACCTCGTGGCTCGGCTGGCGTTGGTGCTTCTTCGTCGGCGTGCCGATCGCCATCATCGCGCTGGTGCTGCTGCAGGCCACCCTGCGCCTGCCGACGATCCGCCGTGACAACGTGAAGATCGACTACCTGGGCGCGACGCTGATCGCCGCCGGAGTCAGCGTGCTGCTGATCTGGATCTCGTTCGTCGACGGCACGTTCGCCTGGCTGTCCTGGCAGACCTTCGCGCTCGTCGGCGTGTCGGTGGTGCTGCTGGCGCTGGCCGTGCTGGTCGAGTCGAGGGCCGCGGAGCCGGTCGTGCCGCTGCACATCGTCAAGCAGCGGACCACCGCCCTGTCGATCCTCGGCAGCCTCGCGGTCGGCATGGCGATGTTCGGCGGCGCCGTCTTCCTCGGCCAGTACTTCCAGATCGGCCGCGGCTACTCGCCGACCGAGGCGGGCCTGCTGACCATCCCGATGATGGCCGGCGTGCTGCTGTCCTCGATCATCGCCGGCCGGATGATCTCGAAGTCCGGCAAGCTGAAGCCGTACATCGTGACCGGTGCGGTCGTCCTGGTCGCCGGCTTCGCGATGCTCGGCACCATCGACCATTCCACGTCGCTGGTCTTCGTCGGCGCGGGCATGCTGCTCGTCGGCATCGGCGTCGGCATGACCATGCAGAACCTGGTGCTCGCCGTGCAGAACACCGTGCACCTGCGGGACATCGGCGCGGCGAGCTCGTCGGTCGCGTTCTTCCGCTCGCTCGGCGGCACGATCGGCGTCTCCGTCCTGGGCGCGGTGCTGGCCCACCGGGTGACCGACCAGATCACCCACGACCTGAGCGCCGCCGGCGTCCCGGCCGGCGGTTCGTCGTCGGGCACCAGCGCGCTCAACCTCAACGCGCTGCCGGACACGGTGCAACACATCGTGCGGGCCGCGTACGGGGACGCCACCGGGCACATCTTCCTGATCTCGGCCGCCATCGCCGTGGTCGGCGTGGTCGCGGCGCTCTTGCTGCGCCCGGTCACCCTGCGCACGAGCCTCGACCTGGCGGACACGGAGCGCTCGATCTCCACGGCCGCGGGCGCGATCGACGCCGTCGCGGACGCCGAGGAGCCGGCGCCGACGGCCGGCGAGCCGGCGGCGTCGAACGGCGCCCGGCCGGGCGCTCGCTGACGTCGGGGCCGGTGCTTGCGACCGTGCGGACAATGGGACGTGCGGGAGCGGCACCGGCCGCGGCGGAACCACGAAGGAGCACGCTGTGCAGATCGACGGGGTCATCAGCGCGATCGTCATCGGACTCGTCATCGGCGCGCTGGGCCGCCTCGTGCTGCCCGGCAAGCAGTACATCCCGATCTGGCTGATGCTGCTGATCGGGATCGTCGCGGCCCTCGTCGGCACCGGCATCGCGTCGGTCTTCGGCGTGGCCGACACCGACGGCATCGACTGGATCGAGCTGGCCCTGCAGGTCGCCCTGGCGGCCGGCGGCGTGTCCCTGGTGAGCCGCCGGCGGCACGGGCAGCGGAGCCTGCCCCGCTACCCGTCCCGCTAGGCGGCTAGGCGCAGGCGGCGTAAAGCCGTCGGGTTCCTGTCGTGTAGGCCGCGCGGTCGCTGAACCGGCAGCCGTAGTCGGGGGCCGCCACGGACTTCGGGTCCAGGCGGTCGCCGGCCGGCTTGCGGTCGTGGCGTACCCAGGTGACCAGGTCGTCCCAGGCGGTCCCGACCTCGGTGGGGCTGAACTCGCAGTGCTCGGTGCTGCGGATCGCCCGCTGCACCACCAGCCGGCCGCGGCCGTTGCGGTCGACGTCGGCCTTGTACTGGAGCTCGTTGCCGAACGGCACGAACAGGTCGCCGAGGCCGTGCAAGGACAGCACCGGCACGCGCGGCCGGCCCTCGATCTTCGGGACCTGGGTGAGCCGGCGGGACAGCCGCTGGTACGGCTCCTCGGGCGCGACCCGCCGCACCGACCGGTTGACGTCGACCGGCGTGTTGGGCTTGTAACGGGTGAAGAGGTTGGTCGAGATCAGCCCCGGGTCCTGCGCCGGTGTCTCCGACGAGGCCGCGGGTGCGCTGAGCGAGAACAGGAAGTTCTTCCAGTACGCGAACGCCGCCGCCGCGCCCGGCCGCGGGCCGCCGCTCTGGTTGACGGTGATGTCGCGGAACTGCTGGCCCAGCGGGTTGGCCGGCTCGGGTGCGACCGGCGTGATCGTCGCGATGCCGAGCTTCTGCTGCACGGCCGGCACGACGGCGGTCAGGTAGTCGGCGCCCGCCGGGTACGTGGTGATGCCGCTGAGCGCCTCGGACGTGAGCTGGTAGTCGAGGAAGTAGTCGATCAGCCGCTGGTCACCCATGACGCCGCACATCGGCAGGCCGCCGTCGTAGAGCCTTGGGTACTCCTCCAGCGAGCGGCCGATGACGTAGCCGCCCATCGAGACGCCCGCGATGTACGTGCGGTGCGGCCGGCGGACCACTGTGCCGAAGTGCTCGGTCAGCTCCTTGGTGCTGACCACGCCGGCGCGGATGTCGAACCCGTTGCCGGAGTACGACGACGCCGCCCACGCGTAGCCCCGGTCGAGCAGCTTCTGGCGCAGGCCGTACGCGGGTGGGTCGACGGTCAGCACGGTGCCCTGACCGCGATAGCCGTGCGCCCACATCACCAGGTCGCCGTTCCATTTCGCGGGGACCTCGATGACGTACGCGGCGTGCCGGTGCGTGCCCTGGCGCACCGTCGTCGGGCGACCGTCCACGGTGGCCGGGGTCAGCGGCGGGTTGACGATCGTGTAGCCGGGCAGAGGTTGGTTGCCGGGGGTGCCACCGGCCGCCGCCGCCGTCGGGATGGCGGTCACGGCGGTGGCGGCCGCCACCGTGCAGGCCAGGACGCGGAACAGGAGGGTACGGCGCATCGACGCGCTCCTCCGGGAGGTGGATAGGGGAAATCGACGGTAGGCACTCCGGATCACGGGTGTCAATACTGCACTGCCAGTGCGAAAACCCCGTCCGCCCACGGGCCGGCGCCCGGCGGCCTACCGTGGCTTCAGGGGGAGCCGCCATGTTGCTAGGGAGGCGCCCCGAACGGGCCGTCCTGGACGGGCTGCTGGACACGGTCCGAGCGGGGGAGAGTCGGGCGCTCGTGGTGCGCGGCGACCCGGGCATCGGCAAGTCCGCGCTGCTCGACTACCTGGCCATGGGCGCGACGGACTGCAAGGTGATCTACGCGGCCGCCGTCCAGTCGGAGATGGAGCTCGCCTTCGCCTACCTGCACCAGTCCTGCACGCCGTCGGCCGACCGGTTCGACGCGTTGCCGGAGCCCCAGCGCGACGCCCTGACGATCGCGCTCGGGATGCGCTCGGGCCCGACGCCCGACCGGTTCCGGGTCGGCCTCGCCGTGCTCAACCTGCTCTCCGAGGTGGCGACCGAGCGGCCGGTCATCTGGATCGTCGACGACGCGCCCTGGGTGGACCGCGCCTCGCTCCAGGCGATCGCGTTCGCCGCCCGCCGGCTGCGGCGCGAGTCCGTCGCGATCGTGTTCGGCACCCGGCCGCCGGGTCCGGCCGAGCTGGCGGGCCTGCCGGAGCTGGACGTCACCGGCCTGCCCGACGACGACGCGCGCGAACTGCTGCGGACCGTGCTGCCCGGGCCGGTGGACGAACCGGTGCGCGACCGCATGGTCGCCGAGGCCCGCGGCAACCCGCTCGCCCTGCTGGAGCTGCGACCCGCGCCCGGCGACCTCGGTGAGACGCCGCTGCCGGCCCGGATCGAGCAGCACTACCGTCGCCAGCTCGCCACGCTGGGCGTCTCGACGCGGTTGCTCGTGCTGGTCGCGGCCGCCGATCCGACCGGCGACCCCGTGCTGCTCTGGCGGGCCGCGGAGGCCCTGGGCATCCCCGCCAACGCGGTCGCGCCCGCGGCCGCCGCCGGCCTGATCGAGATCGGCTCCCAGGTGCGCTTCTGGCACCCGCTGGTCCGCTCGGCGATCTACCGCACCGCACCGGACGACGACCGGCGGCGGGCCCACGCCGCGCTGGCCATGGCCACCGACGCGGAGGCGGACCCGGCGCGACAGGTCTGGCACGCCGCCCAGGCCGTGGACCGCCCGGACGACGAGATCGCCGACCGGTTGGAGCAGAGCGCCGGCCAGGCCCAGGCCCGTGGGGGACTGGTGGCCGCGGCGAGCTTCCTGCGCCGCTCGGCCGAGCTGACCGGAGATCCGGCCCGCCGGGCCGAGCGGAACCTCTCCGCGGCCAAGCGCAGCCTCGAAGCGGGCGCCGCGGACGCCGCGCTGGCCCTCGTCGCCGAGGCGGAGGCCGGCCGGCTGGACGACGCGCACCGGGCCGCCGCACACCTGATCCGGGCGCGGGTGGCGTTCACCGTCAATCGCGACGCGACGGCGTCCCCGCTGCTGCGCGCGGCGGCGGCGGAGCTGGAGCCGTTCCAGCGGAAGCTGGCCCGGACCACCTACCTGGACGCGGTCTCGGCGGCGATGTTCGCCGGGACGCTGGCCCCCGAGCAACTGGGTGAGGCGGCCCGGGCCGCCCGCGCCGCCCCGCCCGCGGCGGCGCCGGGCGACGCCGAGGATCTCCTGCTGGACGGCCTCGCGCTGCGCTTCAACGCCGGCTACGCGGCCGGCCTGCCGATGCTGCGCCAGGCCGTTAGGGCGTTCCGGCAGTCCCCGCTCGCAGGCCCGGACTCCCTGCGCTGGCTGTGGCTGGCCTGCACCGCGGCGACGCACGTGTGGGACTACGAGTCCTGGGCCGCGCTCGGCGACCGGTTCGTGGGGCTGGCCCGCGACAGCGGCGCGCTGGCGACGCTCCCGCAGGCGCTCAACGTGCGGAGCTCGTCGCTGGTGCTGGCCGGCGACCTGTCCGGCGCGGCGGCACTCGGTGACGAGCTGCGGGCCGCGACCGAGGCGACCACCGCACGCCCCTTCCTGCCGCTCGGCGAGCTGCTGCTGACGGCCTGGCGCGGCGACACGGCGGCGGCGACCGCACTCGCGGAGGCCACCGTCGCCGAGGCGGTGCGCCGGCGCGAGGGCGCCGGGCTCGTCTCGCCGGCGTGGACGCAGGCCATCCTGCACAACGGGCGCGGCGAGCACCTCGAAGCCATCTCCGCGGCCGAGGCGGGCGACCAGGAGCCGGCGGTGCTCGGCTTCCCGCCCTGGGGCATTCTCGAGGAGCTGGTCGAGGCGGCGACCCGGGCCGGCCAACCCGATCGCGCGGCGGCGGCGCTGAGCCGGCTCACCGTGGCCACCTCGGCGGCCGGCACCGCGTGGGCGCGGGGCATCGAGGCGCGCAGCCGGGCGCTGACGCTGGCCGGGCCGGCCGCGGAGGAGTCGTACCGCGAGGCGATCGACCAGCTGTCGCGCACACCGCTGGCCGGGGAGCTGGCGCGGGCGTGGCTGATCTACGGGGAGTGGCTGCGTGGTGCGGGCCGCCGGGCCGACGCCCGCGTCGAGTTGCGCCGCGCGCACGACGCGTTCGCCGAGCGGGGGATGGACGGCTTCGCCGAACGGGCCGCCCGCGAGCTGCGGGCCGCCGGTGAGGCCGCGCCGCGCCGGGCCGTCGTGCCCAACGGCCAGCTCACCCCGCAGGAGGCCCAGATCGCCCAGCTGACCCGCGACGGGCTGTCCAACCCGGAGATCGGCGAACGGCTGTTCCTGAGCCCCCGTACCGTCGAATGGCACCTCCGCAAGATCTTCGCCAAGCTGGGCATCAGCTCCCGCCGCGAGCTGCGCCACTGACGGGTTACCGCACACCACCCGGCACCGGCCGCGTCGTTGACCAGCGCGATGGGCGTGCGCGCGTGGCTGTCCCGGTACGCCCCCGCCGAGGCCGCCGGGATCACCGGCGCGCTCCTGGCCACCGCCCCGCTCGACGAGCCGGGCGCGGCCGCCGTCGCCGGCACCGTGGGCGAGACCATCGGCTTCTACGCGATGATCTTCGCCCGGGACGTGCGCGCCGGTGGCCGCCCCGCCGCCGTTGTCCGCGACATGGTGCTGGAGTTCGGCCCGGCCGAGCTGCTCGACACCCTGCTCGTGCGTCCGGGCGCGATGTACCTGGCCAGCCGCGCGCTGGGCACCACCGCCACGGGAGTCGTCGTGGGCAAGCTGGCCGCGGACGTGGTCTTCTACGCGGTCGCCATCATCGGGTACGAACTGCGCCGCGTGCGTGTCGCCGCATCGAAGGACCTGACCGCGTCGCCGCCACCCGACTAGCGGCGGCGCCGCCGGCACCGAGCTGTATTTCGGTTACGTCTGGTAGGGCTCCGCTGATAGCTTTCGCGGTCGTGACCGCTGACTATCGCACCGTCAACCGCGCCAACTGGGACGAGCGTGCGCCCGCGCACGCCGCGTCGCCGGACTACGGGCTCGACCTGTTCGCCGCCGACCCGGCGCACCTGCATCCGGTGGTCCGGTTCGACCTGCCCCGGCTCGGCGACGTGACCGGGCTGCGCGGCGTGCACCTGCAGTGCCACATCGGCACCGACACGATCTCGCTGTCGCGCCTCGGCGCGCGGATGACCGGCCTCGACTTCTCGCCGGCCGCCGTCGCCGAGGCGCGCCGGCTCGCCGAGCGGCTCGGCGATCGGACCGAGTTCGTCGAGTCCGACGTGTACGCGGCCGGGGACGTGCTCGAGGCCGGCGCGTACGACCTGGTCTTCACCGGCATCGGCGCGCTGTGCTGGCTGCCGTCCGTCGACCGCTGGGCGGCGGTGGTGGCCCGGCTGCTCAAGCCCGGCGGCCGGCTGTTCATCCGCGAAGGCCACCCGATGCTGTGGTCGCTCGACGACGCCGCTGAAGGGTTGGTCGTGCGTTACCCCTACTTCGAGACCGCCGAGCCGCTGGTCTGGACCGAGGGCGGCACCTATGTCAGCACCGACGCCGTGTTCACCCAGAACCTCACGCACGAGTGGAACCACGGGCTCGGCGAGATCGTCACCGCGCTGCTCGACCACGGGCTGCGGCTGACCATGCTGGTCGAGCACGACAGCGTGCCCTGGGAAGCGCTGCCCGGCCGGATGGTGTGCGGCGACGACGGGGAGTGGCGGTTGACCGAGGGCCGCGAGCGCGTTCCGCTCTCGTACACCCTGCGAGCGGTCAAGATGGGTGAGTGACCGATCTCCCGGAGACGATGACGGCGTGGCAGGTGGTCGCGCCGGGTCCGCTGGCCGACCACCCGCTGCGCCGCGCCGAGCTGCCCGTGCCCGCGCCCGGCGCCGACGAGGTGCTGGTCAAGGTCGAGGCGTGCGCGGTCTGCCGGACCGACCTGCACGTCGCCGAGGGTGACCTGCCGCCGCACCGCAGCCCGGTGGTGCCCGGCCACGAGATCGTCGGCCGGGTGGTCGCCCGCGGTTCCCAGGCGACGGCGTACGCGTCCGGCGACCGGGTCGGCGTGGCCTGGCTGCGGCACACCGACGGCACCTGCGTGTACTGCCGGCGGGACAGCGAGAACCTGTGTCCCGAGTCCCGCTACACCGGGTGGGACGCCGACGGCGGCTACGCGGAGTACGCGGCCGCGCCGGAGGCGTACGTCTATCCGCTGCCCGCCGACCGGGACGCGCGCGAGCTGGCCCCGCTGCTCTGCGCGGGGATCATCGGCTACCGGGCGCTGCTCCGCGCCGACCTGCCGCCGGGCGGGACCCTCGGCATCTACGGGTTCGGCGGCTCGGCTCACCTGACCGCGCAGATCGCCATCGCGCAGGGTGCGACCGTACACGTGATGACCCGGTCCATGGCCGCGCAGCGGCTGGCGCTCGAGCTCGGCGCGGCCTCCGCCGGCGGCGACCGCGACCTACCGCCGGGCAAGCTCGACGCGGCGATCCTGTTCGCTCCGGTCGGCACGCTGGTGCCGGTCGCCCTCGCGGCCCTCGACCGCGGCGGGACCCTGGCAGTCGCCGGGATCCACCTGACCGACATCCCGGCGCTGAACTACGCGAAGCACCTCTTCGAGGAGCGCACGCTGCGCAGCGTCACCGCCAACACCCGCGCCGACGGCCGGGCGTTCCTGGCCGCCGCCGAGGCCCACCCGCCGGTCGTACACCTCCAGGAATATCCCCTGACCGCCGCGAACCAGGCGCTCGCCGACCTGGCCGGCGACCGCGTCGACGGCGTCGCGGTGCTCGTGCCCTAGCCCAGCACGTCCTGGTAGACCGCCATCGTGCGGTCGGCGATCGACGCCCACGAGAAGTGGGTGACGGCGCGCTCGCGGCCGGCGGCGCCCATCCGCGTCGACCGGGCCGAGTCGGCGAGCAGCGTGTTGATGGCGGCGGCCAGGTCGGCGACGAACCGGTCCGGGTCCAGCGGCGTGCCGGTGCCGTCGGTCGCCTGCTCGATCGGCACCAGCAGCCCGGTCACGCCGTCGTCGACGACCTCCGGGATGCCGCCGGTCGCGGTCGCCACGACGGCGGTCTCGCAGGCCATCGCCTCCAGGTTGACGATGCCCATCGGCTCGTAGATCGAGGGGCAGACGAACACCGTGCTGCGGGTGAGGAGCTGGATGACGTCGGGCTTGGGCAGCATCTCGGGGACCCAGAAGATCCGGTCGTGGCGCCGGCGCAGCTCGTCGACCAGCTCGCGGACCTCGGCGGCGATCTCGGGCGTGTCGGGTGCGCCGGCCAGCAGCACGAGCTGGGCCTCGGCGGGCAGCTCGCGGGCCGCCCGCAGCAGGTAGGGCAGGCCCTTCTGGCGGGTGATCCGGCCGACGAAGATCGCGGTCGGGCGGGCCGGGTCGGCGCCGGTCCGGTCCCAGACGTCGGTGCCGGGGTCCGGCTGGTACTGGACGGTGTCGATGCCGTTGTGCACCACGCGTACGCGGTCGGGGTTGACGCCCGGATAGGCGGTCAGCACGTCGCGGCGCATGCCCGCGGAGACCGCGATGACCGCGTCGGCGGCCTCGATCGCGGTGCGCTCCGCCCACGACGAGAGCCGGTAGCCGCCGCCGAGCTGCTCGGCCTTCCACGGGCGCAGCGGCTCCAGGCTGTGGGTGGTCACCACGTGCGGCACGCCGTGCAGGAGCTTGGCGGTGTGGCCGGCCAGGTTCGCGTACCACGTGTGGCTGTGCACGACGTCGGTGCCTTCGGTGCCGGCGGCCATCTCGAGGTCGATGCCCAGCGTGCGCAGCGCTGGGTTGGCGGTTTTCAGACCAGTTGGCTCCGGGTACGCGGTGACGCCCGGCTCGGATCGTGGCGCGCCGAAGCAGTGGACCCGGACGTCGGCGAGCCGCCGCAGGTCACGGGCCAGATACTCGAGGTGTACGCCGGCGCCGCCGTACACCTCCGGCGGGTACTCGCGCGTGAGGAGATCGACTCGAATCCTGTCCACAGCGGAAACCTTAGACGGCTCTTCACGAACAGCGGCCCCCTCCGCTGGTGCGCGGCGCGCTCGGTGGCTAGCGTCTGCTCATGGCACCCAAAGTCCTCGCGATGGTTCTCGCCGGTGGTGAGGGCAAGCGCCTGATGCCGCTGACCGCCGACCGCGCCAAGCCAGGCGTCCCGTTCGGCGGCATCTACCGGATGATCGACTTCGTCCTGTCGAACCTGGCGAACGCCGGCTATCTCAAGATGGTCGTGCTGACCCAGTACAAGTCGCATTCGCTGGACCGCCACATCACCAAGACCTGGCGGATGTCGAACCTGCTGGGCAACTACGTGACGCCGGTGCCGGCGCAACAGCGGCTCGGGCCCCGCTGGTTCGCCGGGTCGGCCGACGCGATCTACCAGAGCCTGAACCTGGTGCACGACGAGAAGCCCGACTACGTGATCGTGTTCGGTGCCGACCACATCTACCGCATGGACCCGGCGCAGATGGTCAAGCAGCACATCGACTCCGGTGCTGACGTGACCGTGGCCGGCATCCGCCAGCCGATCGCGATGGCCGACCAGTTCGGCGTGATCGAGGTCGCCGGCGACGGCAAGCGCATCCAGGCGTTCCGCGAGAAGCCCACCGACGCCCGCGGGCTGCCGGACTCACCCGACGAGATCTTCGCCTCCATGGGCAACTATGTTTTTACCGCCGAGGCCCTGATCGACGCGGTCACCCGCGACGCGCAGAACCCGTCGAGCAAGCACGACATGGGCGGCAACATCATCCCGATGCTGGTCGAGCGCCAGGCCGCCAGCGTGTACGACTTCGCCGACAACGTGGTGCCGGGCTCGACCGAGCGCGACCGGGGCTACTGGCGCGACGTCGGGACGTTGGACTCGTTCTACGAGGCCCACATGGATCTCATCTCGATCCATCCGGTGTTCAACCTCTACAACTTCGAGTGGCCGATCTACACCGACTACAACCCGTGGCCGCCGGCCAAGTTCGTGCACGGCTGGCAGGAACGGGTCGGCCGGGCGGTGGGGTCGATGGTCTCCCCGGGCGCGGTGATCTCGGGGTCGCTGGTCGAGAACTCGGTGGTCTCGCCGAACGTCAAGGTCCACTCGTGGGCGCACGTGGCCGGGTCCGTGCTGATGGAGGGTGTCGACATCGGCCGCCACGCGGTGGTCCGCAACGCGATCCTCGACAAGAACGTCGTGATCCCCGAGGGGGCGGAGATCGGCGTCGACCTGGAGCGCGACCGCCGCCGCTTCACGGTGTCCGACAACGGCATCGTGGTGATCGGAAAGGGTCAACGGGTCGAAGCCTGAACCGGACACCGACCCTCCGAACGGCCGCAGACGAACAATCCTCGTCCTCGACGCGACGAGGGCCGGTGACCCGACTACGGTGGAGATCATGGCTGAGGTCGATCCCGTGCCGCCGAAGACCGCCCCTTCCGGGGCCGCTGGGCCGCCGCCCGAGAGCGCCCGCCCGGCGCCACCCAAGCCAGGCCCACCACCGTCGAAGCCAGGCGCCCCGAAGCCCGGCCCGGTCAACGGCAAGCCGGCGGCCCCGAAGCCAGGACCGCCCCCGGCGAAGCCGGCGGTCCCGCCGGCAGCGGAGACACCGAAGCCCACACCCTTGACGGCGGATGGTTCCGCCGCCGGGGCAGAGAAGCCCGCTCCTTCGGCGGCGGAGGCCCCAAAGCCCACACCGCCCCCTGCGGCGGGTGGATCGACGCCGACGCCACTCGCGGCTGCGGAGGCTTCCGAGCCGGTGCCGCAGGTTGCCGCTGAGGCGGCGAAACCCTCGTCGACCCCGTCCCCGGAGTCCGCGCGGCCCGTGGGCAGCGCTGCGCCCGCGCCGGCGCCGGTTCACGCGCCGCAGGTGACCGCCGCGCCTAAGCCCGACCAGCCCGCCGCCGCCGACGCGGCGCGGGCGCCCAAGGCAAGGCGGCAGGTTCCGGTCGAGCCGGACCCCGCCGCTGGGCGGATCCCTATCGACGCGGTCGGTCCTGTGGTGAGTGGTGGCAAGTACCCGGCCAAGGCCGTCGTCGGCGAGATCATCCCCGTCTCCGCCACCGTCTTCCGCGAGGGCCATGACGCCGTGGGCGCCAACGTCGTTTGGCGCGATCCCGACGGCACCGAAGGGCCGTTCACTCGGATGACCCCCGGCGACCCCGGCACCGACCGGTGGCATGCCGCCTTCGAGCCCCAGGCCGTCGGTGCGGGCAGCTTCGTTGTCGAGGCGTTCAGTGACCCCTATCTGAGCTGGCGCGACGCCGTCGAGAAGAAGATCGCTGCCGGTCAGGACGTGACCGACCTGGCCAACGACCTCGTCGAGGGCGCGGCGCTGCTCGATCGGGCCGCGACCGGCGTACCCGATGATCAACGGTCCAGGGTGACCAAGGCGGCCGAGGCCTTGCGCGCCGAGGACCTCGCGCTCGGGATTCGGGTCTCGCCCGCGCTCGGCCTCGCCGACCTGCTCTGGCGCTACCCGGTGCGCGAGCTCGTGACGCGCTCCGACGCGTACCCCGTCTGGGTCGATCGTAAGAAAGCCCTGTTCTCGGCCTGGTACGAGTTCTTCCCGCGCTCCGAAGGCGCCGTCGTCGGTGACGGCCACAGCCAGCAGGGGACCTTCGCGACCGCGCAGAACCGGCTGCCGGGCGTCGCGAAGATGGGCTTCGACGTGCTCTACCTGCCGCCGATCCACCCGATCGGCCGGGTCAACCGCAAGGGGAAGAACAACGCGCTGGTCGCCGAGGAGAGCGACGTCGGCTCGCCGTGGGCGATCGGGGCCGAGGAGGGTGGGCACGACGCGATCCACCCGCGGCTCGGCACGCTCGAGGACTTCCGGGCGTTCGTCGCCGCGGCGGCCGAGCATGGGCTCGAGGTCGCGATGGACCTCGCGCTGCAGTGCGCTCCCGACCACCCGTGGGTCAAGGAGCACCCCGAGTGGTTCACGACCAGGGCCGACGGCACCATCGCGTACGCGGAGAACCCGCCGAAGAAGTACCAGGACATCTACCCCCTGAACTTCGACAACGACCCGGAAGGGATCCGCCAGGAGATTCGGCGGGTCGTTCTGCACTGGGTCGCGCAAGGCGTCAAGATCTTCCGCGTGGACAATCCGCACACCAAGCCGGTCAACTTCTGGCATTGGTTGATCGCGGAGGTCAAGGACGTCGATCCCGACGTGTTGTTCCTCGCCGAGGCGTTCACCCGGCCGGCGATGATGAACGGCCTGGGCAAGATCGGGTTCAGCCAGTCCTACACCTATTTCACGTGGCGGACGAGCGCCTGGGAGATGCGGGAGTACTGCGAGCAGCTCGTCGCCTCGGCCGACCACATGCGGCCGAACTTCTGGCCGAACACGCCCGACATCCTGCACGAGACCCTCCAGCACGGCGGCCCGCCGATGTTCAAGATCCGCGCGGTGCTGGCCAGCATGCTGATGCCCTCGTGGGGTGTCTACGCGGGCTACGAGCTGTTCGAGCACGTCGCCCGCCCCGGGGCCGAGGAATATCTCGACAACGAGAAGTTCGAGCTGCGCCCCCGGGACTGGGCCGGCGCCGAGGCCGCGGGCCGCTCGCTGGCCGGTTTCCTGGGCCGGCTCAACGCGATCCGGCGCGACAACCCGGCCCTGCACTGGCTGCGCAACCTGCGTTTCCACGAGATCGACAACCCGGCGCTGCTGTGCTGGTCGAAACGCGACCCGCGTACGGACAACACCGTTCTGGTCATCTGCTCGTTCGATTCGAGCGGGGACCAGTGGGGAAACACCACACTGGACATGCCGGCCCTCGGGCTGGACTGGCACGAACGGTTCGTGGTGACCGACCAGCTCACCGGGGGCACGTACGACTGGGGCCAGCGCAACGCGGTCCGGCTCGACCCGTTCCTCGAGCCGGCGCACATCCTCTCGGTGCGACCGCGTCGGTGAGGGCGAGAACCGCGCCGGGAGGCGTGGGGTGAGGTAGGGACTGACCAGATGACCGACCAGCTGATCTCGGGCGCGGAGCACGACCCGCACGCCTACCTGGGCGCGCACCCGCACGCCGGGAGCACCACCATCCGGACGCTGCGCCGGGGTGCCGACACGGTCGCGATCGTCGTCGGCGACGAACGCCACCCCGCGACGCGCGTACACCCGGAAGGGATCTTCGAAGCGGTCGTGCCCGGCGAGGTCCTCGACTACCGGGTCGACGCCGACGGGCGGGTCTTCGACGATCCCTACCGCTACGGGCCGACGATCGGCGAGCTCGACCTGCACCTGATCAACGAGGGCCGGCACGAGAAGCTCTGGGAGGCGCTCGGCGCGCACGCCCGCGACGGCGGCGTCGCGTTCACGGTCTGGGCACCGAGCGCGCAGGGCGTACGCGTGATCGGCGAGTTCGCCGGTTGGGGCCCGCACGACGGCTACCCGATGCGCTCGATGGGCAGCAGCGGCGTCTGGGAGATCTTCGTGCCGGACGCCGCGGTCGGCCACCACTACAAGTACCGCATCCTCGGCCGCGACGGCGTCTGGCGCGAGAAGGCCGACCCGATGGCCCGCCGCACCGAGGTCCCGCCGCGCACCGCGTCGGTCGTCGACGAGTCGTCGTACGACTGGAAGGACGCCGAGTGGATGACCCGCCGGGCGTCGGCCAAGCCGCACCAGGAGGCGATGAGCGTCTACGAGGTGCACCTCGGCTCGTGGCGGCCCGGGCTCGGCTACCGGGAGCTCGCCGACCAGCTCACCGAGTACGTGGTCGAGATGGGCTTCACCCACGTCGAGTTTCTGCCCGTCATGGAGCACCCGTTCGGTGGGTCGTGGGGATATCAGGTCACCGGGTACTTCGCGCCTACCGCGCGGTTCGGCTCGCCCGACGACTTCCGTTATCTCGTCGACCGGCTGCACCAGTCGGGGATCGGGGTGCTGCTCGACTGGGTGCCGGCGCACTTCCCGCGCGACGAGTGGGCGCTCGCTCGTTTTGATGGCACGCCTTTGTACGAGCACGGCGACTGGCGGCGGGGGGAGCACCCCGACTGGGGTACGTACATCTTCGACTACGGGCGGCGCGAGGTGCGCAACTTCCTTGTCGCCAACGCGCTCTACTGGTGTGCCGAGTTCCACGTCGACGGGCTGCGGGTCGACGCGGTGGCGTCGATGCTCTACCTCGACTACTCGCGCGAGGACGGGCAGTGGGAGCCCAACCAGTACGGCGGGCGCGAGAACCTCGACGCGATCGGCTTCCTGCAGGAGACGAACGCGACCGTCTACAAGCACCACCCGGGCGTGGTGATGATCGCGGAGGAGTCGACGGCCTATCCCGGCGTCACCTGGCCGACGTCGGGCGGTGGGCTCGGCTTCGGGTTCAAGTGGAACATGGGGTGGATGCACGACACGCTGCTGTACGCGTCGAAGGAGCCGATCCACCGCCAGTACCACCACAACCAGGTGACGTTCTCGATGGTGTACGCGTGGTCCGAGAACTACGTGCTGCCCATCTCGCACGACGAGGTCGTACACGGGAAGCGGTCCTTGCTGTCCAAGATGCCTGGTGATCTGTGGCAGCGGCTGGCGAATGTGCGTGCTCTGCTCGCGTTCATGTGGGCGCATCCGGGGAAGCAGTTGCTCTTCATGGGGTGTGAGCTCGGGGACGACGAGGAGTGGAACGAGGAGCGGGGGCTGAACTGGGGGCTGGCTGGTGATCCGCAGCGGTCGGGGTTGCAGCGGTTGGTCCGGGACATCAATCGCATTTATCGGTCATCGCCGGAATTGTGGTCGCAGGACACGACGCCGGCCGGGTTCCGGTGGATCGTGTCCGACGACGCGGCCAACAACACGCTCGCGTTCATCCGGCTGGCGCCGGACGGGTCGCCGCTGGTGTGTGTCGTGAACTTCGCGGCCGTGCCGCACGAGGACTATCGCGTCGGGTTGCCGCGGGCCGGGTCGTGGACCGAGGTGCTCAACACGGACGCGGCCGACTACGGGGGTTCCGGGGTGGGGAACCTGGGTGCGGTGACGACGGAGGACGTGCACTGGCACGGGATGCCGGCGTCGGCGCGGCTGCGGGTGCCGCCGCTGGGTGCGCTGTGGCTGCGGCCGGCCTGATCTCGTTTTTGGTGAAGCCCCTTGTCACCGCTTCCCCGCGGTGACAAGGGGCGGCTGTTCGTCTACCAGTTGAAGCCCGCGGCGTAGCTCACCTGGGCGAGGGCCGTCTGGCCGGCGGCGTTGGGGTGGAAGTAGTCCCAGCCGGAGACCTGGCTGAAGGCGAACGGGTAGTTGAAGACGGCGTTGTCGTCGAAGTCGCAGTTCGGGCCGTAGGCGGCGCAGGCCTGGGCGAGCTGCGTGTTGAAGTCGACGACGCGCTGGCGTACCCGATCGCGTCGTTGGGTGTCGGCTGCTGCCGTTGACGTGGGGTTGGCCAGCATCGACTTGCAGATGCCGAACAGCGACCACGCCGTGCGGGCGGTGCCGCTCGTCCGGCCGACCTCCCAGAGGCGCTTGATGTCGGGGATGCTGATCACGGCGATGCGGGCGTTGGGCAGGCCGCTCTTGAGGGTGGCGAGGGCGGTGTCGATGTGCCCCCTGAACGTGCTGACGGCCGTCATCGAGCTCTCGGAGCTGGTGCAGGCGTCGTTGGCGCCGATGAGGATCGTGACGTACTGGGGGTTGCGGCCGACGGTCGCGGTGGCCTGGCCGGGCATGTCGTCGGCCTTGGCGCCGGACGCGGCCTGGTTGTAGTTCTTCCCGTTGATCGCGCTGTTCCTCGCGCGGATCCGCAGGTAGTGGCTGTTGATCCCCGACTCGCTCCCGGTGCTGAACGACCGTGAGGTGCAGTCGAAGTAGAAGCCACAGGCGTTGAAGCCCCGGGTGATCGAGTCACCCATGCTGGCCATGGAGCTCGGTGGGGGTCCGGGGTCGGCCTGGGCGGGGCCGCCCGCTACGAGGGTGCCAACGCCGAGCGCGGCGGCGGCGAGGACGGTGACGAGCCGGCGACGGGGGGATGTGGAAGTACTCACGCGACCTCCCAAAGGTGCACGAGTTACCGCCGAGTAACGGCAAGTGAACGCACGTTAACTCGGAGTGAGATCGATATCAATGGCTGCGTAGGAGGTTTCGCCCCAGTCGCGATGTCCAGCCTTCCTGGCCATTGGGTCGCGACGTCCGTGCCACGCCGAAGAATCCCCGCAGGTCAGCGTTGTTCGGGGTGGGTTCTGCGGGCAGGTCGTTGGCGGCCGGACCCGTCAACAGCCGTGGCGCACGCGCCGGATCGGGGCCGTGACGGCGGCTTCGGATGTGCTGGTGGCCGAGATCCGCACGGCGTTGGGCGGCGACTCTTGGATCAAGGCGGTGGCGTCCCCGGATCCGGTCGGTCGTGGCCGAATCCCGGCGGCGAGGCCGCGGCCGGCGGGCGCCGCCGCTTGGAGAGAGGACCCGGTTGATCGGCAGCCCTAGTCCGGTGGGTCGAAGGCCTCCAGCTCGGCCACGCCGGTGCCGATCCGGCCGAGGAGCTCGAGTGGGGACTCGCCCTCGTATTTCGCCACCCGCTCCGCGAGCCGGCCGGCCAGCGCGCCCAGCCCGACGATGACGTCGCTGGCGTCGACCGTGGCGGACCGCACGGGGTCGGAGTTGATGACGCCGATCGCGAACTCCGCCATGCTCTTGACCAGGTCGGACCGGCCGTCGGCGGCGGCGGTGATCGCCTCGGTCGGGGTGAGCTGTTCGCGGTCGCCGACGATGCGCGCGAGCGTCCCGACCAGATCGACCATCCCACCGGCAACGTCGACCGCGTCGTCGGGAGTCATGTTCAGCAGAACAGCGAGCGCCTCGCGATCCTTACGAAGCCCAGCAGCGACGGCAGCAACCGCAAGACCCATGGCGTCGGCGGGCGTCATTGACCGACCATACGCGGCGAAGGTCAACAGGGGGTGCTCGGGCGTTTGTTAGACGTCGCGATGAGGGTGGTCGAGGGTTGCCGCTCAGCCTGCGGCCACGCTGGTCGCCACCGAAGAGCGGAGTTCGATCAGTTTCGCCAAGGTCGCCGTCAGGACGATCCGCACCGTCGGCTCGTGGGGCGTTGGTTCGGGTCGTGCCTCGGTCGGTGTTACGGCGATCCGCGCCGTCCCGTTCGTTGGGCTTCCGCACCTCGGGTCTTCCACCGCGTCTGGCCTTACTCGGGTTCGCGGTGGTCCGGGCCGTTCCTCCCGCGAGGGACCGCTTCGCTGCCGGGTCCGCGCTGGCCCTGCCTTAGACAGCAAACCCGGGCCGTCCGGGCCGTCCGGGCCGTCCGGGCCGTCCGGGCCGTCCGGGCCGTCCGGGCCGTCCGGGCCGCCCGGACCGCCCGACCCGGCCACGTCGGGTGTCGCCGGACTGGGCGACGTCGGGTGTCGCCGGACCGGGCGACGTCGGGTGCTGCCGGACTGGGCGACGTCGGGTGTCGCCGGACCGGGCGAGGTCGAGTGCAGCCGGACTGGGCGACGTCGGGTGTCGCCGGACCGGGCGACGTCGAGTGTCGCCGGACTGGGCGACGTCGGGTGTCGCCGGACCGGGCGACGTCGGGTGTCGCCGGACCGGGCGACGTCGGGTGCCGCCCAACCCGGCCACGCCAGGTGGCCGCCCGGGCCGGCACGTGCGGGGCGTGGAGGGCGCGGGCAGTTTCTCCGCACTTAACGCGGCCCGGACCTACGCCCCCGCCGCGGAGGAACACGGCGTCGTGTGCGGTGTCCGTGGGTTGGTTAGGCGTGGGTTGGGTGGCGGTCCAGCCACGCGACGACGGAGTCGCCCGGCATGGCTGGCGCGTAGAGATAGCCCTGGGCCAGGTCGCAGCCGGCCTCGGTGAGGAGGCGGGCCGTGTAGCGGTTCTCGACGCCTTCGGCGACGACCCGCAGGCCGAGCGCGCGGGCCAGGTCGACGGTCGACCGCACGATGACCGCGTCGTCGGCGTTGTGTGCGATGCCCCCGACGAACGACCGGTCGATCTTGATCTCGCGTAGCGGCAGGCGCCGGAGGTGTTGCAGGGACGAGTAGCCCGTACCGAAGTCGTCCAGGGAGATGGCGACCCCTGCGGCGGCGAGCTTGTCGATGGTGTCCCGCAGTTGGGCCAGGTCCGCGGTCAGCGCGCTCTCGGTGATCTCCACCTGGATCAGCTCCGGCGGCACCTTGTGCTCCGCGAGCCGCTGCGTGAGCTGGGTGATGATCTCGTCGCCGTGCAGGTCGCGGATGCTGACGTTGAGGGACGTACGCAACGAGACGCCGGCGGCCAGCCAGCGGGCCTGCTGCGCGACGACCTCGTCGATCACCCGCTGCGTGATCATGCGCATGACCGGGGTGTGCTCGGCGATCCGGAGCAGGTCGGCGGGCGGGATCGCGCCCTGGCTCGGATGCTTCCAGCGCAGCAGCGCCTCGAAGCCCACGACGTTGCCGGTGGCCAGGTCGATCTGCGGCTGGTAGTGCAGGGCGACCGCGTCCTCGCCGCTGTCGAGTGCCCGCCGGAAATCGGTGAGCAGGGCGAGGCGCTCGGGGGAGTTGTGGTCGTCCTCGGCCCGGTAGGCCTGGATGGGCCACCCGCGCTGCTTGGCCAGGTACATGGCGACGTCGGCGTGCCGCATCACGGTCGCGAAGTCGGTGCCGTCGCGGGGCGAGAGCGCGATGCCGATCGAGCCGGTGATGTCGACCTGGAGGCCGTCGAGCACGACCGGCGTCGCCATGGCCTCGGTGACCGCCTCGGCGAGGCGGCGGGCCTCGGTCTCGGTGCTCACCGGTGCGACGACGGCGAACTCGTCACCGCCGAGCCGGGCCGCGACGGCGCCCGGCGGCAGGGCGGCCCGCAGCCGGCTGCCGACCGCGATCAGCAGGCGGTCGCCGACCTCGTGGCCGAGCGCGTCGTTGACGTACTTGAAGCGGTTGAGGTCCAGCAGCAGCATCGCGAGCGGCGGCTCCTGCGCCGGGTCGCGGCCGTCCCGCCGGAGCCGGCCGAACGCGGCCCGCAGCCCGGTGCGGTTCGCCAGGTCGGTCAGCGGGTCGCGGCGGGCGGTCAGGTCGCGCTCTGCGGACAGCCGGGCCATCCGTTCGAAGGCGTAGAGCGGCACGAACACGAGCGGCACGAAGGCGGCGCTCACGTGCGCGGCGACGGCCAGCAGCGGGCTCAGCAGCAACAACGCGGCGATGGACAACAGCTCGTACGCCGGTGCCGGGCGGAGCATCTGCACGCCGGTGCGGCCCCGGGAGGCGAGCCCCGCGGCGGTCCGCAGCAGTTGGTAGGCGATCAGCCAGACCGCGGCGGCGGCGATGACGGAGACGGCGTCGCGCACCGCGTCGACGGTGCCGATCGAGTTGAACGGGTCCGGGCGTCCCACGACGAGGACCCCGAACGCGGCGGCCGTCGCGACCGCGAACTGCCCGGCCATGACCGCAGCCCGACCGGCCGGATAGCGCATCCGCCAGGCGACCACGCCCGCGGCCGCTGCTTGCACGAGGATCGCGGGTCCCAGCCCCCAACAGAGCAGGATGGCGAAGGTGAAGCACAGCGAGGGGCAGATCATCACCGGCTTGCCGTGGCGGCCGAGGGCGATGAACGCCCGTGCGTCGGCCAACAGCGCCAACCCGGCCATCAACCAGAACTCGGGATGGCCGAACCCGTCGCTGAGTTCGCCGACGGTCGCGGACAGGGCGAGCCCGAGCAGGCCGAGCAGCACGACACCGACGGCGTAGGCGGCCAGGGCGCGGGGCCAGCGGCGCGCGAACCCCTGTGCGGCTGCGCCGACACGTGGGGTCAGGAGTGCCGGGGGTGCCTCGACCCTGAACATCCCGTAAACCGTAGCTGGTCATTTTGTCATAAGTCACCCCGAGCATGGACTTTTATCGGTTAATCAGGATCACAGCAGAATATCGAAAGGTATTGACGGGGCTGGTCTCAGCGACTCAGTATGGGAGCGCTTCCATTTACGTTGCTCCATCTACGTTGCTCCACGGATGGGCGTCCGTGGCGGGTTCGTGTCCTCCGGGCGGGCACGGCGCGAACGGGACCCGACGGTCGTCCGTGGCGCGCTGTCGCCCATACCTCTCGTGAGGAGGAACCATCCCCATGATCATTTCTGCCCGGGGCGCCCGCCCGGCGCGGACGGCCGTGCTCGCCGCCGTCGCGGCGCTCGCGGTCCCGCTGGTCGTCGCGCCGATCGCGGCCGCGCCGCCCGCCGCGGCCGACGCGCCGCTGCGCGTGCACGCCGCCGCGCGCGGCAAGTTCATCGGCTACGCGGCGAGCACCAGCCCGCTCGCCAACGAGGCCGCGTACCGGTCCGTCGCCGCGTCGGAGTTCAACCAGGTCACCGCCGAGAACGCGATGAAGTGGGACTCGACCGAACCGTCCGACGGTAACTACACGTTCGCCGGCGCCGACCAGGTGATGGCGTTCGCGACCGCCAACAACCAGCAGGTACACGGGCACACGCTGGTCTGGCACAGCCAGACGCCCGGCTGGGTGCAGGGCCTGTCGGCCAGCGCGATGCGAACCGCGATGCAGGACCACATCGCGACCGTGGTCGGCCGCTACGCCAACAACGCCGCCCTCGTCTCGTGGGACGTCGTCAACGAGGTGTTCGACGACAACGGCAACATGCGCACCAGCTTCTGGTACAACACCCTCGGCTCGTCGTACATCGCCGACGCGTTCCGCTACGCCCGCGCCGCCGACAGCAACGCGCGGTTGTGCATCAACGACTACAACGTCGAGGGCATCAACGCGAAGAGCACGGCCATGTACAACCTGGTGCGCCAACTACGCGCCGACGGCGTGCCGGTGGACTGTGTGGGATTCCAGGGTCACCTCGCCATCCAGTACGGGTTCCCGTCGCAGTTCCGCGAGAACTTGGACCGGTTCGCCGCGCTCGGTGTGCAGGTCCGGATCACCGAGCTCGACGTGCGTATGCAGCTGCCTCGGGACAGCACCAAGGACGCCACCCAGGCCACGTACTACCGCAACGTGGTGCAGGGCTGCCTGGCCGTGACCGCGTGCGCGGGCGTCACGATCTGGGGCTTCACCGACAAGTACTCGTGGGTGCCGGACACCTTCTCCGGTCAGGGCGCGGCCCTGCCCTGGGACGCGAACTACTCGACGAAGCCGGCCTACACCGCGATCCACGACGCGCTCGACGACGGCACCAGCCCGAATCCGGACACCACGCCACCGACGACGCCCGGGACACCGGTCGCCTCGGGGGTGACCTCGTCCGGTCTCTCGTTGTCATGGACTGCCTCCTCGGATGCGGTCGGTGTCACGGGCTATGACGTGCTGCGGGCTCCGGGCGCGAGCGGCGGCTCGTTCGCCGTCGTCGGGACGCCGTCGTCCGCGTCCTTCGTGGACAGTGGTCTGGCCGCCTCGACCACGTACCGCTATCAGGTGCGCGCCCGGGACGCGGCCGGCAACGTGTCGTCGCTGTCGTCGGTCGCCTCGGTGACGACAACGGCCGGCGGTGGCGGGCCGGGGCCGTCGTCGTCGTGCCGGGTCGCGTACACGATCAGCCCCTGGGGTGGGTCCCCCGGCTTCACGGCGGGTGTCGTGCTGACGAATACGGGTACCTCCTCGCTCTCGGGTTGGACACTGGCGTTCACGCTGCCCAGCGGTCAGGCGATCACGCCTCCGGGCTGGTCGGCGACGTGGTCGCAGTCGGGCCAGGCGGTGACCGCGACCCCGCTGTCGTGGAACTCGACGCTCGCGCCGGGCGGCTCCACGACGATCGGCTTCAACGGCACACACACCGGCGGAACCAGCGAGCCCACCACCTTCACGGTCGGTGGCTCGTCCTGCACGGTGGTCTGACGCGACTCTCGCGTGGTGGGCGGTCCGCTCAGGTGGCGGACCGCCCACCACACCCCACCTCCTTTCCTCACGGGCCGGCTCGCCCAACTCGACACGGCATTCGCGGGCGGCATGTCGCACGTGTCGTCGGAGGTATTGGGCGAGCGGCGCCTGTCTCAACCTGGTCAGCACGGCTTGCTGACGGCAGAGGGCGCGATCTTGTCCATGGCTGCGGGCTTGACGACGCACGGGTTGAGCGGGGTTTGTCCTGGGCGACCTCCATGAAGGTGTAGCGGTCGTGGCTGGGCTCGCGGGGCCAGAAGGCTGGTCCAGCGGAATGCGTGGTCGACAGGAACGTCTGCGGAGCCCGATCCGGGCGACGCACCGTTGAGCCGGTCCGAGTCACGCGAGCAAAATCGGCGTTGTGACTGCGTTGGGGCGTGCCTTCATCGGTTGGTGCGATGGAATGCTTCGTTGAGACGAAGTCCGTTGAGCGCGATCCGGAGGACACACCGTTGGGTCGGTCCGGGTCGCGCGATGTCGTTGCGAGCAACCTCAAAGCCGTGGCCTGATTGGGGCGTGACTCTCAAGGCTGGTCCAGAGGAATCGTCCCGGGTGACGGGGACGTCTGCAGAACGCCACCAGTCGGAATGTTGGCTCGCGAACCCCGCTGCTGCCCGTTGTTGTTGCGATTGCGCCGCCGGATCGAACGTACCGATGGCGCTCGGGTCTCGGTAGCGGTGTTTTTCGAGCCGGGCAACGGTTTCCCGGCAAACTGCGGGTTGCTATATCGATTCGTGATGTCGCGTCGGCGTTGGGGGCGGGATCTGTCGGTGCGAGTGTCGGTGGGTCGCGCGATGATGTGCCCGTGACTGAACCGAGCGGCGTGATCTTCCCGCCCACCGCCAGCGGCACCGGCCTGACCTCGTCGTTGGGGCGGGCGGTGGTCGGTGACGCGCTGCGCGGCGTCGACCCGATCGGCGCGGCGGCGGCGCAGCGCGAGACCGACTGGCGACGTGGCTACCTGGTGCATTTCCGCAGGCTGGTCGAGGCGGGTCTCGGCAGCGGAGACGCCGCGAGGCAGATCGCCGCCGGTGGGCTCGCGTCGGTTCACGAGCGCATGCGGTTCCGCACGGCCGAGGGCGCGGTGGAGCCGTTGGCGGCGGCGTTCGCGGGGCCGGTCGAGCCGCTGTCGACCGCGACGGTCGGCGGGCAGGGTCGGGTCGACAAGGAGCTGACGCTGCCCTACCGGGGGGAGCGGCTGCGCGGCGACGGCATCAAACGCCGGCTCGACGCGTGGCTGGCGGCGGGCGTCATCGAGCCGTCGTGCGCCGAGGCGGTCCGCGCGGTGCAGGCCAACCCCGACTGGCTCGACCTCGGCGGCACGACGGTCGTCGCGCTCGGTGCCGGCGCTGAGATGGGCCCGGTGCCGTCGCTGCTGCGGTGGGGCAACCCGGTGGTCGCCGTCGATCTGGCGCGGCCCGCGCTGTGGTCGCGGCTGGTCGACACCGCGGGTCGTTATGCGGGTCGCCTGCACGTCCCGGCGGTCAAAGGTGACGGCGAGCTCGCCGAGCGGGCCGGCGCCGACCTGCTGCACGGCATCGGGTCGGTCGCGGGTTGGCTCGACAGCTTCGACGGCCGGTTGGTGCTGGGCAACTACGTCTACGCCGACGGTGCGATCAACGTGCGGCTGAGCGCCGCGGTCGACGCGCTGACCGGCCACCTGCGCCAGGCACGCCCAGACACGGCGCTGGCGTTCCTGGCCACGCCTACCGACGTGTTCGCCGTGCCGGGCGAGGCGGTGGCACACAGCGAACGCGCGTACGGGTCACCGGCCGGCGTCGCCCGACTACGCCGGCCGCTGCGGCTGGTGTCGGGCGGTCGGATGCTGCGGCGCAACTACGCGCCGGGCGACGACCCGGGCATCTGCGACTCGTTGGTGGCGCAGCAGGGCCCGAACTACGCGCTGGCGAAACGCATCCACCGCTGGCGGGCGACGGTGGCCCGCTCCGAGGGCGTGACGGTCAGCATGAACGTCGCCCCGCCGACCCGCACCCGGTCGGTGGTCAAGAACCGCGCGCTGGCGGCGGCCTACGCGGGCGCCCACCGCTTCGGCGTCGAGGTCTTCGAGCCGGCGACGAGCAACACGCTGATGGCGGCGCTGCTGGTCCACGACCTACGCAACCCGCCACGCCCGGCGGCGGAGGTCTGGCACGAGGAGGCGGAGTACGCGGCACACGGCGGGCTGTGGCGCTGCGCCTACGCGCCGCGGAGCGCGCTGGGCATCGCCGCGCTGCTCGGGTGGGGAGCCGCCCGTGGCTGACCTGGTTCGTGAGTAGCGGCTTGTCCGGCATGGACGTCCCGAAGCTGCTCGAGTCCGCTTCGCTGTTGGTTCCCGAGGAGCTCGCGACCGCGAACGACCCCACGGTGGCGGATGTCTGGGACTACCTTGTCCACGACGAGTGGGAAGTGGCTGTCGACCTGCTGCAGGAACTCGGCGACGTCGACTCTCTTCCGCTGTCGTTCTGGGAAGCGCTGGCGGGTGCGGCCGAACAGCTGCTGCTCCCGAGGAGTGCTGCTTGGTGTCAATGGCGTGCCTACGAGACCCGGCATGGCATCGTGCGTGCCGAGCTCACGCTCCGACCGGCGGACCAGGCACGGCGGAGAACGCCGATGAGCGGGGCCGGCGTGTCGCGACCCCCGTGGGACGTGGGAAATGTCGACCCGTCCGGCGAACCGATTCTCGACATCGCACGGATCTGGGTGGAGTTTAAGCCCTCCCTGGAGCCTGGCGGACGAGCGCCCGTGCGACTCGCGCCGCTGCGGCCCGAGCGATGGCGGCGCGTTCGGCCTGGCCAGGTGATCAACATGTACGACGGTGCCACCGTGGGCGGGACGGCTGTGGTACTGGAGGTACGGGCTCCCTGATTCCGGTGCGTTGCCCAGGCTCGGCTCCAGGTGGTCGCGAGCGGCGCGCTCAACGATGCGACTGCGGGTCCGTCGCGTCAGCGCCGGGCCGGCTGGCGGGTCGGAAGGGCCGAGCACCTCGGCGGGGCGATGGGCAGCACCAGCTCGCGGGCATCCAGCCCACGGGTCCCGCACGCGGTGGGAGCACCAGCCCATGGGCAACCAGCCCCACGGGCCCACGCGATGGGAGTGCCAGCCCACGGGCCCGCACGCGATGGGAGTGCCAGCCCACGGGCCCGCACGCGATGGGAGTGCCAGCCCACGGGCCCGCACGCGATGGGAGTGCCAGCCCACGGGCAATCAGCCCCACGGGCCCCCGCTCGCGATGGGAGTACCAGCCCCGCGGGCTAGTGCGGCGTCGAGCCGCAGCCGGTCAGGCCGGCATCCGCCGCCGAGCGCGGCCCTGTTCCCCGTTCGTCGACGACAGGGACAGGAATCGTCCTAGGATGCCCTAGTGGGTGTGCTCTGGCTGGGTCGTGGGACGGCGGTTCTTGATCTTCCGGTCGGTGGCATCGACACTGGCGGCGTGCAAGCGATCGAGACCGCGTTGATCGTTCCGGTGCCCGAGGCCGAGGACGTCGTAGGTGCGCACCGCGCCCGGTACGACCAGGCCGCGCGGTGGGGAGTGCCGGCGCACGTGACCGCGCTCTATCCGTTCGTGCCGCCCGAGGCGGTGACCGACGAACTGCTGGAGGCCGTCCGGGAGATCGTGGCCGGTACCTCGCGGTTCGAGGTCGAGTTCGCGCAGGTCCGGTGGTTCGGTGAGCAGGTCGCGTGGCTCGCGCCTACGCCCGACCAGCCGTTCCGGGCGCTGACCGACGCGCTGTGGGCGCGGTTTCCCGACTTCCCGCCCTACCGGGGTGAGTTCACCGAGGTCGTACCTCATCTGACGATCGGCCACGACGTGCCGGTCGCCGACCTGACCGCCGCGGCCGAGGCGGTCGCGGCCCGCCTGCCGCTGCGGGCGGAGCCGCGCGAGGTGCTGCTGATGGTTGGTGCGCCGGAACCGGACGCCTGGCGTACGGTCGCACGGTTCGCGCTAGGTGACGCATAGCCGAGCGGGCCGGGACTGGACGCCTGGCGCACCGTGGCACGGTTCGCGTAGGTGACGCGTAGCCAGCCGGGCCGGGAGTGTATGCCTGGCGCACGGTTCGCGTTGGGTCACGCGTAGCCGGCGGGCCGGAACCGGACGCCTGGCGCACGGTCGCGCGGTTCGCGCTGGGTGACGCGTAACCGGCCAGGCCCGAACCGGACGCCTGGCGCACCGTGGCACGGTGCGCGCTGAGTCGCGCATCAGGGCGTAGAAATCACGTCAAGATCGGCCCGGGTGACCCCGGCGACGCGCGAGTATTGAACGCGATGGCTCGTGGACAGTTGCGGATCTATCTCGGCGCCGCTCCCGGTGTCGGGAAGACCTTTGCCATGCTCGAAGAAGCCCAGCGGCGGGCCGGGCGGGGGACCGACCTGGTGATCGGGTTTCTCGAGACGCACGGGCGGCCGCACACCGCCGAGATGCTCGACGATCTCGAGGTCACGCCGCGGCGGGAGATGAGCTACCGCGGCGCGCGGTTCACCGAGATGGACGTCGACGCCATTCTGCGCCGCAACCCGCAGGTCGCCGTCGTCGACGAGCTCGCCCACACCAACGTCCCGGGCTCCCGCAACGAGAAGCGTTGGCAGGACATCCAGGAGCTGCTGGACGCCGGGATCACCGTGCTATCCACCGTCAACATCCAGCACCTGGAGTCGCTCAACGACGTCGTCGAGCAGATCACCGGGGTGGTGCAGCGAGAGACGGTTCCAGACAGCGTCGTACGCGGGGCCGACCAGGTCGAGCTCGTCGACATGACGCCCGAAGCGCTGCGGCGGCGGATGGTGCACGGGAACGTGTACCCGGCCGAGAAGATCGACGCGGCCCTGGGCAACTACTTCCGGGTCGGCAACCTGACCGCGCTGCGGGAGCTCGCGCTGCTCTGGCTCGCGGACAAGGTCGACGAGCAGCTCGACCGATACCGCGAGGAACACGGCATCGGCACCACCTGGGAGGCGCGCGAGCGCGTCGTCGTCGCGGTGACCGGTGGGCGCGAGGGTGACACGCTGATCCGCCGCGCCGCGCGGATCGCCGCCCGGAGCAAGGGTGCCGACCTGCTGGCCGTGCACGTGTCGCGCAGCGACGGCCTGGTCGACGCGGACCCCGCCCTGCTGGGACGGCAGCGGCTGCTGGTGGAGAGCCTCGGTGGCACGTACCACCAGGTGGTCGGCGTCGACGTCTCCCGCGCGTTGCTGGACTTCGCCCGTGGGGTCAACGCCACCCAGCTCGTGCTCGGCGCCAGCCGGCGCGGGCGTGTGCAGCAGATCTTCTCCGCCGGGGTCGGGGTGACGACGACCGCGCAGTCCGGGCCGATCGACGTGCACCTGGTGACCCACGAGGAGATCGGCCTCGGCCGGCGGCGGTTCCGGCGCGGTGGTGCGGCCCTGTCGCGGAGCCGGCGGATCGCCGGGTTTCTCGTCGCGCTGATCGGGTTGCCGGCGCTGACCGCGATCCTGGTGCCGTTCATCGACAACTTGTCACTGGCGAGTGACATGATGCTGTTCCTGCTGGCGGTTGTCGTGGTGGCGTTGGTGGGTGGCCGCTGGCCGGCGATCGCGGCGGCCGTGGCCGGCTTCCTGCTGCTCAACTACTTCTTCACGCCGCCGTTGCGGAAGTTCACGGTCAACGAGACGGAGAACCTGCTGGCGTTGGCGGTCTTCGTCGTCGTCGCGATAGCCGTCAGCGCCGTGGTCGACACCGCCGCCACGCGTACCCGGGAGGCGGCGGGAGCCAGTGCCGACGCACAGACCCTGGCAACCGTGGCAGGCAGCGTACTGCGTGGCGCCCGGCCGCTGGAGGCGTTGCTGCGCCAGCTCCGCGAGATGTTCGGGCTCGACTCGGTAACGTTGCTGGAGCGCGCGCCCGGCGCGGTCGACGTGCCGGAGCGCCGGCGGGACCCGACCGCCTGGCGGGTGGCCGCCACCGATGGGGCAGGACCGAGCCACACCCCGGCCGAGGGTACGAGCGACGTGCCCATCGGTGACGACCTCGCGCTCGTCTTGCGGGGCAGCACCCTGGAGGCCAGCGACCGGCGGGTCATCGAGGCGTTCGCCGCCCAGGCCGCCGTCGCGCTGCGCCAGGAGCGGCTGGCCGAGCAGGCGGCCGAGGCGCTGCCGCTGGCCGAGGCCGACCGGATGCGCACCGCGTTGCTGGCGGCGGTCAGCCACGACCTGCGTACGCCGCTGGCGTCCGCGAAGGCCGCCGTGACCAGCCTGCGCAGCGACGAGGTGGAGTTCTCCCCGGACGACCGCGACGAGCTGCTGGCCACCGCGGACGAGTCGCTCGACAAGCTGAGCCGGCTGGTGGCGAACCTGCTGGACATGAGCCGCCTGCAGGCCGGCGCGCTGGGCGTGGTGACCGCGTCGCTGGGCCTCGAGGAGGCGGTACCGCACGCGTTGGACGAGCTCGGCGCCCCGGCGCGGCCGGTGGTCCTGCGGATGCCGGACGATCTGCCCCTGGTGCACGCGGACCCGGGGCTGCTGGAGCGGATCCTGGTGAACGTGATCGGGAACGCGATCCGCTACAGCCCCTCCGACCGGCCGCCGACGGTCACGGCCAGCGAGCACGCGGGGCAGGTCGAGCTGCGGGTGATCGACCGCGGGCCCGGCATCCCCGACGAGGCCAGGGACCGGGTGTTCCAGCCCTTCCAGCGGCTGGGTGACCGCACCAACCACGAAGGCGTCGGTCTCGGTCTGGCGCTGTCGCGGGGCCTCGCGGAGGCGATGGGCGGCTCGCTGGTGCCGGAGACGACGCCCGGCGGTGGGCTGACGATGGTGTTGGCCCTCCCGTCGGCGGAGGCCGACGTCGAGCCGACCGAGACCCGCGCGACCGAGCTCGCCGACCAGGCGATCCGCGAGCGGCTGCGGCGCTGGCCCCGGGACGCGCAGCTGTCGGCGCGGCTCGGCGAGGCGGCCACGCCGGACCTCGCGGTGGGTGAGCCCGCCCGGCCGGACCGCGGGCTGGTGCCCGAGCCGGTGCATCCGTCGCGGTTGGCCGAGCGGGATGCCGCCGGAAACGGGGGCGGTCATGGAACCCGAGGCGGCGGTACGGACTCTGCCGGCGACGGCGACCGTCACGCGGCAAGTGACGGCAGCGCTGGTTCGCGGGCCGGCGATGGAAGTCCTGACGGCGGTACGGCGGCCGCAGGCGCGGACGGCGATTCGGGCGCTGAGCGTCGCTCGTGGCTGGGTCGCGCTGTCCGCCGTGCGGCCGCCGCAGGCGGAGGCGGAGCCGAGCGCAGCAGCGGCCGAGGTGGGGAAGCGGAAACCCAGGGGAACCTCGGCGGTGAAGCTGACGCTGACGGCGACGCGGTTGCTGGGCGCCTGGTCCATGTCGACAGGGCAGTAGGCGACGGCGGTGGTGATGCTGGCGTTCACGGTGACGCGGGTGCCGCGAGCGGCGCCGTTGACGCGAGCGCGGGAACCCCCGGAGACCGCGACGGCGACGCGGGCCGGGCACGCTTTGACGAGGGGGCAGGGACCGTGCGGGACCACGACGGTGCTGAGGCCGGCGGAGAGAAGGACCCGGTGGACAGCCACGTGAGTGGGCGTGACCGGCCGCGCCGGAACCGCGGTATGCGTCACGGTGAAGGCGCCGCCCGAACGAGCGACGATAGAACGAGCAAAGAGCCCGGAACGGGCGCCGACGAAGGTGGTAGGGGACAGGTGCGGGCGAACGAGCCGGACGGTGACGACACGCCGCCGTCGCGGGGTGGTGGGCGGTGACCAGGATTCTGGTTGTCGATGACGAGCCGCAGATTCTGCGGGCGATGCGGATCAACCTGCGGGCCCGCGGCTACGACGTGGATGTCGCGGCCGACGGCGGCACCGCGTTGAAGTCGGCGGCCGCGCGGCCGCCGGACCTGGTGGTGCTCGACCTGGGCCTGCCGGACATCGAGGGTACGGAGGTCATCCGCGGCCTGCGGGGCTGGACCACCGTCCCGATCATCGTGCTGTCGGGGCGCGCCGACAGTGCCGACAAGGTGGCGGCGCTCGACGCGGGTGCGGACGACTACGTGACCAAGCCCTTCGGCGTCGACGAGTTGCTGGCCCGCATCCGGGCGGTCACCCGGCGGATGGGCGCGACCTCGGACGCCACCCCGGTCGTCAAGGTGGGCGGCTTCAACGTGGACCTGTCGGCCCACACGGTCGAGCCACCGGACGGCGCCACCGAGGTGCGCCTGACGCCGACCGAGTGGCACCTGTTGGAGATCCTGCTGCGCAACCCGGGCAAGCTGGTCAGCCAGCGGCAACTGCTGCAGGACGTGTGGGGCCCGCAGTACCAGACGGAGACCAACTATCTCCGCCAGTACATGGCTCAACTACGCCGCAAGCTGGAGGCCGACCCGGGTCACCCGCGGCACCTGCTCACGGAACCGGGGATGGGTTACCGCTTTCAGCCGTGAGGGCCTTGACCAGCATCGTGATCGTTTCCGGGTGCCACCGGCGCACGCCGTCGTCGCCCGTCGCGTGGTAGCCCGTGTCGATCTGACCGTGCGGCCATTCCGCGTACCCGAGCCGCTCGTAAAGGCGCCGCGCGCCGGGATTGTCGATGCCGACGCCCAGCACGACACGCGCATACCCCCGAGAGCGGACCAGGTCCTCCGCCGCACCGACGAGAGCCGTGCCGTAGCCGCGACCCCGCAGCACCGACACGACCTCGAGGTGGACCAGCATCGGCACACCGGGCAGGTACCGGTTGACCTCGGCCTCCGGCGCCCGGGAGAAGGACACCCACACGTCACCGACCGGCTGGCCGTCCAAGACGCCGACCAGGAGCACACCATCCGCCGGCGGACGGGCCAGGGTCTCGGTGAAGAACGCCCGCTGGCCGAGGAGCGCGACGAGGCCGTCCACATCCGAGACAGCGGCGGGGCGGACGGTGAACACTCAGTACTCGTCGTGCAGGCGCCACCAGCTGTACGGCTCCGTCTGCGGCCAGCCGAGCGGCGAGTCCTCCCAGGTCTCCTGCCGCCCGTACGCGGTCAGGTCCAGGATGTTGAAGTCGAACCTGAGCCGGTCGACGCCGCGCCCGCTGGTCACGTAGGTCTGGAACACGTCGACGCCGTCGCTGACGAACGCGGCCAGCGCGAAACCGCCACCGGCGCCGATGTCGGTGCTGAAGGTGGTGCCGCGTGACGAGTACACCGGCACCGTCCACTCCATCCGGCCCCGCACGGAAAGCAACTGCCGCAACGGCATGTTCGAGACCACCGCGTACGAGACGCCGCGCGCGTGCAGGTGTTCGAGGCGGCCGACGTTGTCGGTGAAGCTGGCGCAGCCGGAGCAGACGTCGTCGGTCCCGTTGTCCATGAACTGGTAGACGACCAGCTGTGAGCGGCCTTCGAACAGGTCCCGCAGGTCGACCTCGCCGCCCGGGCCTGAGAACGCGTACGAAGGCATCCGCACCATCGGCAGCCGCCGCCGTTGGGCCGCGAGGGCGTCCAGTGCCCGGGTAGCCTCTTTCTCCTTGACCAGCAGGGCATCGCGGGCGGTCTGCCACTGCTCGCGGGACACGATCTCGGGTTGGGCCACCCGACAACCCTATCCCCGCGACGGGAGGCGGCCGTGGAGTTCACGCCGGGCCTGGCGGTCAGTCGCCGGCTGTACGACGAGGTGGTCGCGCCCGCCCTGAAAAGCGTCCCGCACGCGGCCGGCCGCGTCGACAGCGGCTCCGACGTGCTCGGCTTCGACACCGAACGGTCCATGGACCACGACTGGGGGCCGCGCCTCCAGGTCTTCGTGGCGGACCGCGAGTCAGCAGCGGAAGCACACAAGCGAATCGTGCTCCCCGAGACCTTCCACGGCATACCCACGAGCGACCACGGCGAGCGGATCGGCGTCACCGTCGACGCGCTCGACGACTACCTCGCCGCGAGCCTGGCCATGAAGGACCCCGCGAACCCCACGACCGACGACTGGCTCGCGGCCCCGACGCAGCGCCTGGCCGAGTTCACCGGCGGCGCCGTCTTCCGCGACGACCTCGGCGGCCTCACGGCAGCCCGCGACGCCCTCCGCTGGTACCCGGACGACGTCTGGCGCTACGTCGTGGCCGCCCAGTGGACGAGGATCGACCAGGAGGAGCCGTTCGTCGGCCGCTGCGGCGAGCTCGGCGACGACCTGGGCAGCCGGATCGTCGCCGCCCGCCTGGCCCGCGACCTGATGCGGCTGTTCCTGCTGCTGGAGCGCCGCTACCCGCCGTACAGCAAATGGCTCGGCACCGCGTTCGACAAGCTCCCCACGGCACCGCGTGCGGCCCTCCAAGCAGCCCTTGGTGCCGACGACTGGCACCAACGCGAGCGCCACCTCCTCGAAGCCGCGACCAGGGCGGGGGAGCGCACCAACGAGATCTTCGGCACCGCCGAGGACCCCACCCCGAGGCCGTTCCACGACCGGCCGATCATGGTCCTGGGCGCGGCGAGGTTCGCCGACGCGCTCACGCCGTGGCAACCCAGGACCGGTGCCGTCGACCAGTGGGTGGACAGCACGGACGTGCTGTCACATGTCGGACGCGCCCGGGCCGCGGCGCGCGGGCTGAACGGTGCGGGGCTCGGCCCGAACGACCGTTAAGCTTGAGGCGTGCTCAACGCGGAGCTGTACCCACCCGAGCGGCTCGTGGCCGCCCAGCGTGCGACCGCGGCCGTCGGCCTCGACGCGCTGCTCGTCACGCCCGGCTCCGACCTGCGCTACCTGACCGGCTACGACGCGCACGCCCAGGAGCGCCTGACCTGCCTGGTGCTGCCGGCCCGGGGCGAGCCGACCCTGGTGGTGCCGACGTTGGAGCGGCCCGCGGCCGAGGTGGCGACCCAACACCTCAAGATCGTCGACCACCAGGACGGCGACAGCCCGTACCCCCTCGTGGTCGAGGCCCTCGACGGGCCGCTGAGTGTCCTAGCACTCAGCGACCGCATGTGGGCCGCCCACGTCCTCGGCCTCCGCGCCGCCCTCCCGACCGCCGAGCAGCGCCTGGCCGGCGAGATCCTCGACGAGCTGCGGATGCGCAAGTCGCCCGCCGAGGTCGAGGCACTGCGCGCCGCCGGAGCGGCGATCGACACCGTGCACGCCCGGATGGCCGAGTGGCTGCTGCCGGGCCGCACCGAGCGCCAGGTCGGCGCCGACATCGCCGAGGCGATCATCGAGTCCGGGCACGCCACCGTCGACTTCGTGATCGTCGCGTCCGGGCCCAACGGCGCGAGCCCCCACCACGCCCTCTCCGACCGGGTGATCCGGGCCGGCGAGCCCGTGGTGGTCGACATCGGCGGCACGATGCCGTCCGGCTACTGCTCCGACTCGACCCGCACCTATGTGGTCGGTGCACCGCCGGCCGACGTGGCCGCCTGGTACGCGGTGCTGCACACCGCCCAGCGCGCGGCGGTCGCCGCCGTGCGTCCCGGTGTCACCTGTGCCCAGGTCGACGCGGCGGCCCGCGACGTGATCGCCGACGCCGGCTACGGGCCCGCGTTCCTGCACCGCACCGGGCACGGCATCGGCCTCGACGGGCACGAGGAGCCGTACATCGTGGCCGGCAACGACCGGCCCCTGGAGCCCGGCATGGCGTTCTCGATCGAGCCGGGCATCTACCTCGCGGGCCGGCACGGCGCCCGCATCGAAGACATCGTCGTCTGCACCGACGGGGGCGTAGACGTCCTTAACACCACACCCACGGAGTTGGCCGAACTATGACCATCGACCGCATCCTGCCCACCGAGGAAGCCGGAGATCTCCTGGACCTCGCCACCGAGCTGGCCGACCGCGAGCTCGCGCCCCGGGCGGCGGAATACGAGGCGCGCAAGGAGTTCCCGCGCGAGCTGGTCCGCACCCTGGGCCGCGCCGGGCTGCTCGGCCTGCCGTACCCCGAGGAGGTCGGTGGCGGCGGGCAGCCGTACGAGGTGTATCTCCAGGTCCTGGAGATCCTCGCGTCGCGCTGGCTGGTCGCCGCCGAGGCCGTCAGCGTGCACACCCTGGCCTGCTATCCGGTGGCCAGCTCCGGCAGCGAGCAGCAGCGCAAGCTGTTGCCCGACATGCTCGGCGGCGAGCTGCTGGGCGCCTACTGCCTCTCCGAGCCGCAGGGTGGCTCCGACGCGGCGTCGCTGAGCACGAAGGCGGTCCGCGACGGCGACGCGTACGTGGTCGACGGCACCAAGGCGTGGATCACCCACGCGCACGACGCCGACTTCTTCAACGTGTTCGCCCGCACGGGTGGCCCCGGCGCCGGCGGCATCTCCTGCCTGCTGGTCGACGCCAACACGCCGGGGATCGTGCCGCAGGCGCCGGAGCGCACGATGGGCCTGCACGCCTCGCCGATCTCACAGATCGCGTTCGACGGCGTCCGCGTGCCCGCCGACCGGCTCGTCGGCGACGAAGGCACCGGGTTCGGCATCGCGTTGCGGGCCCTCGACTCCGGCCGGCTCGGCATCGCCGCCTGCGCCGTCGGGCTGGCCCAGGCGGCTCTCGACTACGCGACGGAGTACGCCCGCGAGCGCGAGCAGTTCGGCTCGCCGATCATCGAGTTCCAGGGCCTCGGCTTCATGCTCGCCGACATGGCCACCCAGGTGTCCGCGGCCCGCGCGCTGACCCTGTCGGCGGCCCGGCTGCGCGACCACGGCCGGCCCTACTCCGTCGAGGCCGCCAAGGCCAAGCTGTTCGCCACCGACGTCGCGATGAAGGTGACCACCGACGCGGTCCAGGTCCTCGGCGGGTACGGCTACGTCGCGGACCACCCGGTCGAGCGCTACATGCGCGAGGCGAAGGTGCTCCAGATCGTCGAGGGTACGAACCAGATCCAGCGGATGGTCGTGGCCCGGTCACTCGCGAAAGGCTGAGAAGAACGCCCGGATGTCGGCCGCGTGTGCGCGCGGCTGCTCCATCGCCACGAAGTGGTTGCCCGGGTTCCCCTCCGGCCAGTGCACGATCGTGTTGTCCCGCTCGGCGAGGCGACGCATCAGCGGCGAGCCGCCGCCGTACACGCCGGAGGGGACCTTCTTCTGGCCCTTGGGCCAGGCGAAACCGCCGTCGGGGGCCAGCGTGACGCGCTCGTACATCGGCCACGACGACGACCCCGCCGTGCCGGTGAACCACCACAGGCTCGCGTTGGTCAGCATCAGATCCCGGTCGATGACCTGGTCGGGGGTCTCGGCCAGGAACGCGAACTCCTTGAACTTGTGGGTCAGCCAGGCCAGCAGGCCGACCGGGGAGTCGTTCCACGCGTACGCCATGGTCTGCGGGGCGGTGCGCAGCAGCGCGTGATGGTCGTTGCCGCCGCCCATCCACTGCTGCATCTGGTCCCACTCGGCCCGTTCGGCCTCGTCCATGCCCGGCACGTCGGCCGCCGTCGGGAAGCCGAAGCCGCCGTCGATGTGCACGCCGACCACGTGCTCGGGTGCGACCTTGGCGACCTCGGGCGCGACGTAGGCGCCGAGGTCGCCGCCCTGGGTGCCATAGCGGGTGTAGCCGAGCCGGTCCATCAGGGTCGCCCACATCCGGGCGACGCGCTCGACCGTCATCTCTGGCGCCGCCTCCGAGAACCCGAAGCCGGGCACCGACGGCACGACGACGTGGAAGGGCATGTCGGCGGCCGGGTCGGTCAGCAGCCCGATCAGGTCGGTGAACTCCACGAACGAGTTCGGCCAGCCGTGCGTAAGCAGCAGGGGCAGTTCGTCCTCTGCGCGGGAGCGCACGTGCAGGAAGTGCACCGCCAGCCCGTCGAGCTCCGTGACGAACTGCGGGAACTCGTTGAGGCGGGCCTCGTGCGCCCGCCAGTCGTACGTCGTGGCCCAGTGGCCGGCCAGGTCACGCAAATAGTCGACGGGGACGCCGCGGCTCCAGCCGTCACCCGGAAGCTGGCGGGGCCAGCGGGCGCGGACCAGGCGGTCGCGCAGGTCGTCGAGGTCGGCGTCGGGGATGTCGATCCGGAAAGGCGTCATGCGGACCACGCTAGAAGCCATGTAGGTCAGCTGATGTCACACATGGCTGGCATTCTGGGGGCCATGTCGAACACCCCCGCGCGGCTGCTGAGCCTGCTGTCGCTGCTGCAGACCCCGCGCGAGTGGCCGGGCAGCGAGCTCGCCGGCCGGCTCGGGGTCAGCCTGCGCACCATCCGCCGCGACGTCGACAAGCTCCGCGACCTGGGCTACCCGGTGCACGCGACGATGGGCGCGGTCGGCGGCTACCGGCTCGTGGCGGGCAAGGCCATGCCGCCGCTGCTGCTCGACGACGAGGAGGCGGTGGCGATCGCGGTCGGGCTGCGCGCGCACGCGGCCGCCGGCGTCGAGGAGGCCTCCGTGCGGGCCCTGGCCAAGCTCGAGCAGGTGCTGCCGGCCCGGCTGCGCCAGCGGGTCGGCGCCCTCGGCCGGGCCACGGAACCGCTGCTCACCTGGGGGCAGCCGGCGGCCGACCCGTCCGTGCTGGCGTCGCTGGCCACCGCGATCACCGGGCGGGAGCGGCTGCGGTTCGCGTACACCCGGCATGACGGCACCTCTCTTGAGCGGCACGCGGACCCGCACAAGCTCGTGTCGGCGGGCCGCCGCTGGTACCTGGTCGCCTACGACCTCGACCGCGCCGACTGGCGGGTCTTCCGGGTCGACCGGCTCGCGCCGCCGCAGCCGACCGGGGTGCGGTTCGCGCCGCGCGACCTCCCTTCCCGGGACGCCGCGGCCTTCGTGACCGCGTCCCTGACCGAGTTTGCCCCCGTGTACGAGGCGGTGGCGACCCTGCACGCGCCGGCGTCCCGGCTCGCGGGCCGCATCGGCGACCTGACCCCGCTCGGTCCGGACCGCTGCCTGCTGCGCGGGCACGCCGACACCCTGGAATACCTGGCGTGGCGGCTGCTCACCCTGGGCTGCGAGTTCGAGGTCCACGAGCCGCCTGAGCTGATCGCGCACCTGGCCGAGCTCGGCGGGCGGGCCTCCCGGGCGGCGGCGGCTCGTGGCTGACGCGGTCGCCGCTCTGGACGCGGTCTGGCGGACCGACGCTCCCGGCATGCGGGCCGTCCTCGCGCGGCGGCTCGGCGGCGACCTCGACCGGGCCGAGGAGGCCTTGCAGGACGCCGTCGGGGAGGCGTTGCGGCGCTGGCCGGTCGATGGTGTGCCGGACAACCTCGCCGGCTGGCTCGTCACCACCGCCTGGCGCAAGGCCCTCGACGTGCTGCGCCGCGAGGCCACCGGCCGAGCCAAGGCCCTGGACCTCGACCCGCCGGCCGCACCGACCGGCGACGACCGGCTCGCCATGATCTTCGCCTGCTGCCACCCGACCCTGAGCGAGCCGTCCCAGGTGGCGCTGACCTTGTCCGCGGTCAGCGGGCTGGCCACCGACGAGATCGCGGCCGCGTACCTCGTGCCGACCGCCACGATGGCCCAGCGGCTCGTGCGGGCCAAGCGGGCCCTGCGCGGCGCCTCCTTCACGGTGCCGGGGCCCGACGAGCGGCCTGACCGGTTGCCGGCCGTGCTGGCCACCGTGTACCTGGTGTTCAACCAGGGCTACGACGCCGTCCGGCGGGACCTGGCCCGCGAGGGCCTCGAGCTGGCCGGCCAGCTCGCCGACCTGATGCCCGGCGAGCCCGAGGCGGCCGGCCTCGCCGCCCTGCTCACCCTGCACGAGGCCCGGGCCGCGACCCGGGTCGACGCCGCCGGCCGCCTGGTGCTGCTCGCCGACCAGGACCGGTCGCGATGGGACCGGTCCATGATCCTCGCGGGGGTACGCCGGCTCGGGCAGGCGGTGGCCCTCGGCGCTCCCGGGCCGTACCAGCTCCAGGCGGCGATCGCGGTCCAGCACGCGCTGGCGCCGTCCTACGCGGACACCGACTGGGCGGCGGTGCGCGGCCACTACGACCGGCTGCTCGCGCTGCGTCCGTCGCCGGTCGCGGCGTTGGGCCGGGCGGTGGCGACCGGGTTCGTCGACGGGCCGTCCGTGGCCCTCGCCGAGGTCGACGCCCTCTCAGGACGCCTCTCCGGCTATCGGATGTGGCACGCGACCCGGGCCGACCTGCTGGTCAAGCTGGGCCGCACCGGCGAGGCGGCGGAGGCCAGCCGGCGCGCGCTGGCGTTGGCCACCAACGACGCCGAACGGGACCTGCTGCGCCGCCGCCTCGCCGCGCTGGAGGGCTAGCGGCCGGTGGTCGGGCGGACCTCGACCTGGTCGCCGACCGCCTCGATGCCGGGCCAGGTCGCGGCCACGGCGACCGCGTCCTCGATCGTGTCGGCCTCCAGCAGGACGAACCCGCCGACCACGTCCTTGAGCTCGATGTACGGGCCGTCGGTGACCACGGCCTTCCCGTCAGCGCCCCGCCGCACCGTCTTGGCGGTGCTGACCGGCTGGAGCTCGGCGCCGCCCTGCACGACCACGCCCTCGGCGTGCCACTTCTCCCACCAGCTCTCGACGGTCGCCATCAGCTCGTCGATCCCTGGCCCGGTCCAGTTGGACTCGGGTCCGCAAATCATCATCACGTAGCGCATCTGCTCGCCTTTCCGGCTTCGTACGGACTGTGTCGGAGGATGACGAACGGCACCATGGCGGGATCGACATCGCCGTCGCGCTCGCCGGCCGGTATTTTCTCTGCCGTGGAGGACATTGACCGCGCCATCGTCGCAGCCCTGACCGCCGACGGCCGGCTGTCCTACACCGACCTCGCGGAACGGGTGGGGCTGTCGGTGTCGGCGGTGCACCAGCGCGTCCGCCGGCTGGAGCAGCGCGGCGTGATCAAGGGCTACACCGCCAAGGTGGCGTACGACGCGATCGACCTGCCCCTGGCGGCGTTCGTGGCGATCCGGCCGTTCGACCCGTCGCAGCCCGACGACGCCCCGGAGCGGCTCGCGCACATCCCGGAGATCGAGTCGTGCTACTCGGTCGCCGGCGACGACTTCTACCTGCTGCTGGTGCGGGTGGCGGGCCCGGCCGACCTGGAGCGGGTGCTGCAGGAGATCCGGACGGCGGCCAACGTCACGCACCGCACGACCGTCGTGCTGTCGACGCCGTACGAGGGCCGGGTCCCGAAGGTGTCCCTCAGCGACCCGAGTTCCACTGCTGGATGACGCGCTGTCCGTGCTCGAACCCGAGCTCGGACAGGGTCGCGGTGTCCAGCTTGAGCAGGCCGCCGCCGTCGGGGCCGAGCCCGATCCACCGGGCGCCGACGACCCGCAGCAGGTGGCCGTGTGCGACCAGTGCCACGTCACCCTGGTCGAGCAGCTTGGCCGCCTTGGCGATCACCCGGTCGACCCGGGCGCCGACCTGCTCGGGTTGCTCACCGCCGGGTGCGCCGTCGGTCCACAGCGACCACTTCGGGTCGTGGTTCTCGTGGATCTCGGCCGAGGTGATCCCCTCGTACCGGCCGTAGTTCCACTCGGCCAGGTCGTCGTCGAGCTCGGTGACGTCGAGTCCGGCGAGCTCCGCGGTGCGTACCGCCCGCAGCCGCGGACTGCTGATCACCGCGGCGAAGGAGCGGCCGGCGAGTCGCTCGCCGATCTCGCGGGCCTGTCGCTCACCGTCGGGGGTCAGCTCGACGTCGGTGTACGAGGTGTGTTTCCCGGTCAGGCTCCACTCGGTCTGCCCGTGCCGGACCAGGACGATCTCCGCCATGCCGTCCATCCAACCGTTTCCCGGCTTGGCGCGGCGACCGAATCATCATCCTAGGATGCCTTAGAGGGTGTGCCCTGGTACAGAGATCAACCGGCGGCGGGGGAGGGGATAGGGTTCGGCGCATGACCATCCGGCCGATCCGGCTCATCGGGGACGCGGTGCTGCGCGCCGAGTGTGATCCGGTCCGTTCCTTCGACGCGGAGCTGCGTTCCCTGGTCACCGACCTGATGGACACGCTGCTGGGCGAGCCCGGCCGGGCCGGCGTCGCCGCCAACCAGATCGGCGTCAGCGCGCGCGTGTTCGTCTACGACGCCGACGGCCAGCGCGGGCATGTGGTCAATCCGACCCTCACGGTGTCGGAGGAGCTCCAGGACGGCGACGAGGGCTGCCTGTCCATTCCGGAGCTGTTCTTCCCGACCCCGCGGGCCCTGCACGCGACGGTGACGGGCTTCGACCAGCACGGCGAGCCGCTGACGGTGTCGGGCACGGGGTTCCTGGCCCGGGCGTTGCAGCACGAGACGGACCACCTCGACGGTCGCCTGTACGTGGACGGCCTCAAGGGTCAGACCCGCCGCGAGGCGCTTCGCGAGATCCGCGCGACCCCCTGGGCCCGCCGCATTACGTAAAGTCTGGTCCTGTGGACATCGACGAGCATCCGCTGGCGTTGGAAGCGCGGGCTCTCGTCGCCGAGGACGGGCTGGCGTTTCTCGTGAGTCGCGACGGTGACGCGCACCGCGTCGACTTTGTCGGGCCGGCCGGCGCTGTGGTGTGGCCGCGGTTCATGCACGGGCCGGATCCGCTGTTGGCCCTCCTCGGCGCCGAGCAGCGGTACCTCGCCGAGGAACGCGGCAGAGGAACAGTCCGCGGTCATGGCTACCTCGACAAGGCCCGCGAGCGCGTGCGCCGCTGGGAAGTGAGTCGTGGGTAGGCCGCACCGCGTGCCGACCCTCCACGTTCCCTTCCACCAGGACGAGCGGCTCGCCGACGGGCATCTCCCGGTCCCGGAGGGCGCGCAGACCCTTGAGCCGGTCCTGCCCGACGGCACCGTCTGGAACCGGCTCACCGCGTTGCACAGCGCCGTGGCGGACAGGGTGGCAGCCGAGGTCAGCGCGGGCGCGATCCCGACTGTGGTCTCCGGCGACTGCCTGGTCGCCCTCGGCACCGTCGCCGGCGTGCAGCGGGCCGGGATCGACGCCGGCGTCGTCTGGTTCGACGCCCACGGCGACGTGCACACTTTGGAGACCACGACCTCCGGCTACCTCGGCGGCCTGTCGCTGCGGCTGCTCCTGGGGGCGCACGCCGACCTGGTCGCCGTCCCGCTCGGCCTGCGGCCGCTCACAACGGACCAGGCGCTCCTCGTGGACGCCCGCGACCTCGACCCGGCCGAGGCCACCTACCTGGCCACCGACGGTCCCGCCCGGGTCGTCGTCGACGCCGTGGCTCGCCCGCGCATGCCGGACACAGCCTTGCCGCTGGCCGGTCCGCGGACGCTGGCGGCCGGAGCCGCCCCGGCCCGTCCGTGGAGGCCGGGTGCCGACGCGGCTGACCTGCCGGACGGGCCGTTGGTGTTGCACGTCGATGTGGACGTGATCGACGCCGCTGAGCTGCCCGGGCTGCTCTTCCCGGCGCCGCACGGCCCTTCTACGGAGGCCGTGCTCGCGGCCGTCCGGCGGGTCATGGCGACCGGTCGGGTCGTGGCGCTCGACGTGGCCTGCCCCTGGCATCCGGCGGCCTCCGACCAGGACGCCGCCATCCGGGCCGACCTGATCGCCAACCTCGCATCCTAGGACGCCTTACAGGGTGTGCGGCCAGTCGCGATGACAAGCCAGCGCCGATGGCGCTACGCACGGTCGCGGAAGTCCTAGGGATCCCTTAATTGTGTTATCCCGCCGTCGCCCCGGTCGTCTCCTGTGCGCCACGATGGGGCGGCTTCAAGGAGAGGTGCGATGCGCGAAGGGTACGAGCGGGCGTTGGTGCTCGCCGCTCAGGACGGTGATCCGCGGGCGGTCGAACGGCTCGTGGCGGAATACCTACCGCTGGTCTACAACGTCGTCGGACGCGCGCTCGACGGGCACGCCGACGTCGACGACGTGGTGCAGGAGACGATGCTGCGCTGTGTCACGGGGCTGCGGGGGCTGCGCGACCCGGCGAGCTTCCGCGCGTGGCTGGTCGCGATCGCGGTGCGGCAGGTGCGGGACCGGCAGGCGGACCCCTATCGCGCGCGGCAGGCCGGTCAGTTCGGCTACCCCGGCACCGACGACGTGACGGACCCGGCGGCGGACTTCGCGAACCTGACGATTCTTCGGCTGGAGCTGTCCGGTCAGCGGCGTGAGGTCGTCGAGGCGACCAGGTGGCTCGACCAGGACGACCAGGAGCTGCTGTCGCTGTGGTGGCTGGAGACCTCCGGCGAGCTGACCCGGGACGAGCTGGCGCAGTCGTTGGGGGTGACGAACCAGCACGCGGCGGTACGTGTCCAGCGGATGAAGGCGACCCTCGACACGGCCCGGACGGTGGTGCGGGCGTTGTCGAGTCGTCCGCGCTGCCCGGAGCTCGTCGGGGTTCTGGTGGGCTGGTCCGGGCATCCGGACGCGTTGTGGCGCAAGCGGCTGGCCCGGCACATCCGGGAGTGCGCGTACTGCGGGCCGGCGTCGGAGCAGCTTGTGGCGGCGGAGCGGTTGCTGGCGGGCATCGGCCTGGTCGCGCCGGCCGCGGGCCTGGTGGCGGCTTCGATCAGTGCCGCCGGTGGTGCGGTGGGCGGTGCGATCGGTGGCGCGGGCTGGACGGCCGCGACCGGCGGTGCGGCCGCCTGGACCGGTGCCGGGACAGCCGGAGCGGGAGGCACCGCCGCGGGCGCCGGGAGCACCGCCGCGGGTGCTTGGGGTGCCGAGGCGGCCGCGACGGCGGCGATGCCGGGCCTGGGCGGCGGCGCCGCCTCGACGGGTGTGGGGGCCGCTGCCACGGGGGCAGGCGGCTCCGGTGCCGTGGGGGCCGCGAGCACTGCCGCCAAGAGTGCGGGCTGGTTGGTGAAGGGGTTCCTGATCAGCAAGCCGGTGGCGGCCGCGGTCGCGACGGTCGCGGTGGCGACGGCGGCGGTGGTCACGTTCGGCGTGGTCCGGAACAACGGGGACGCGGTGCCCGCCGCGGCGGTGTTGCCTCCGGTGAGCGTCAGCGCGTCGCCGCTCGTATCCCCTGATGCGACGCCGAGTCCGACGGCCGTGCCGTCGGCGACGGTCTCGCCCACCGCGAAGCCGCCCGTGAAGAAGCCGGCGAAGGCGCCGTTGCCGCCGACCGGGACGACGAAGAAGAAGGGTGCGGCGGTCTGGGACTTCCCGAAGGTGAGCGCGGGCCTGAAAGCTGTCGGAGCCTCGTGGTACTACAACTGGGGCGCCAACAACGACCGGATGCCGGCGTCGGGTGTCGAGTTCGTGCCGATGATCTGGGGCACGGCGAACGCGACGGACTCGACTCTCGCGCAGGCGAAGCGGGAGGGTGACACGCTGCTGGGGTTCAACGAGCCGGATATGGCCGAGCAGGCCAACATGACGCCGGCGAAGGCGTTGGAGCTGTGGCCGAAGCTGCAGGCGACGGGGATGCGGTTGGGCAGCCCGTCGGTGGCGTTCGGCGCGGCTGACTCGGGCAAGTGGCTGGACACGTTCATGAAGGGGGCGAAGGACAAGGGCTACCGGGTCGACTTCATCACCCTGCACTGGTACGGGGGTGACTTCTCGTCGGCGGCCGTGGGGCAGCTGAAGGGCTACATCCAGCAGGTGCACGCGAAGTACGGGCTGCCGATCTGGTTGACGGAGTTCGCCCTGATCCGGTTCGACGGGTCGGGTGCGCACTATCCGACGGACGCGCAGCAGGTGGCGTTCATCAACGGTGCGACGGACATGCTCGAGGGCCTGTCGTACGTGGAGCGCTACTCGTGGTTCGGCCTGCCGTCGACGGGTGACAGCCACACGGGCCTCTACAAGGAGAGCGGCCAGTTGACACCGATGGGCACGGCCTATCGGGCGGCGGGCTGAGCCGACGGGCGCCGTTCTACCGGGCGGCGGGCTGGTCGGCGAGCAGGTGTTCGTAGGGGAAGCCGTCGACGAGGTCGTCGCGGCGTGCGGACAGCTCCCGGAGCCGGGCCTCGATGGTCGCGAGGTCGACGAGGTCCGGCTGGGCGCTGTGGCGCAGTTTGAGGCGTTGGCCGATGGCGGCGCCGGCGAGGTCTTCGGCGAGCCGGTCGGCGGGCACGCCGCAGGTGGTGCGGTGCTCTTCGAGCTGGACGCGTTCGAAGACGTAGCCGCCTTCGTGGAGTTGGAGCCAGGCCCAGCCTTCGGCGGGTCCGCCGGTCCAGTGGACGCGGATGCCGCGGATGATGGGGTCGAAGAGCTGGCGGGCGGCGTACGCGTCGACGGCGGTGGCGCGGGCGACGGACGAGAGGTCGTTGACGTAGCCGGTGCGGCCGTCGGGGAGGCGGCCGACGATGTCGCGGTAGCCGCCGAAGTCGGCGTCGGCGCCGTAGGCCCGGGCGTCGAGGATGTAGCCGATGATCTGGGTGCCGTTCTCGGCGGCGCTGAGGGTCGGTGAGGTGATCCGCAGCAGGGGCAGGCCGACGGCGTCGCAGACGGCGGTGGTCATGCGGGCGACCTTGGTGTCCGCGGCGGGGGTGAAGAGCAGGGCGAACTCGGGCCGGTCGGTGTCGGGGTCGGTGACGAGGTAGTGGACGACGACGTTGGCGGCGGTGTTCCACTGGCCGGCGGTGACGCCGGTGGGTTTGCGGCCGATCACCTGGCCGAGGCGGCGTCCGGTGTGGACGTGGCGGCCGGAGCGCAGGATGGTTGGCGTCACGGGGCGACGCTAACCCACGGGGCTCAGGACCGTCACCTCCGGGTACGGGTGGGTGAGGAAGTCGTGGTGGGAGATGTCCCACCCGTAGGCGCCGGTGCGGGCGAAGACGAGCACGTCGCCGACGCGCAGGTGGTCGACGTGTTGGCCGCGGGTGAGGACGTCGCGGGGGGTGCAGAGCTCTCCGGTGGCGTCGATGTCCACGTTCGATACCTCCGGGCGGGGGTACGGGTGGGGCCAGTCGTCGACGGGCAGCACGGTGAAGGGGTGGCTGTAGCCCCAGGCGGCGGGTAGCCGGAAGTGGTGGGTGCCGCCGCGGAGGACGGCGAACCAGCGGCCGTGGTTGCGTTTGAGGTCGATGACTTCGGCGGCGTACCAGCCGGTGTCGGCGGCGATCCAGCGGCCCGGCTCCACCGCGAGGGTGACCCCTTCCGGTGGGTTTCTGACGCGGAGGCGGCTCAGGTCGAAGGTGGTGTCGCCGGTGTAGTCGATGCCGAAGCCGCCGCCGGCGTTGACGTAGGTCAGGTCGATGCCGAGGCGGCGCGCGGTCGCGACGGACCAGGTGACGGCGTCGTCGATGAACGCGGCGTGGGCGGCGGCGTCGAGGTTGTTGGAGACGGCGTGGAGGTGGAAGCCGCTGATCGGCAGGTCGCGGGGCAGTGTGTCGAGGTCTTCTTCGGCGATCCCGAACGGGGTGGGTGTGCCGGTCATGCGGTGGGTGCCGCTGGGGGTGTCGGCGGCCCGGTTGACCCGCAGGGCGACCCGGGTGGGTCGTCCGCCCGCGATGTGGGCGAGGCGGCGCAGCTCGTGGGCGCTCTCGACGTGGATCATCGCGTGGGCGTCGACGGCGGCGGCGAGCTCGGCGTCGGTCTTGGCGGGTCCGGCGAACGCGATCTCCTTGGCGTGGGTGTCGCGGGCCAGGGCCAGCTCTCCGCCGGAGGCGACGTCGAGGCCGTCGGCGTGTCGGGCGATCTCGCGTACGAGGTCGGGGTTGCTGTTGGCTTTGACGGCGTAGAGGACGCGGGTGCCTGCCGGGAGGGCTTCGCGCAGGGCGGTGATCCGGTCGGTGGCGACGGCCGGGTCGTAGACGTAGGCGCAGACGGGCCGCTGGGCTTCGCGCAGGGCCGCCGCGACCCGGTCAGGGATCATGTAGCGGATTGTGCACCGGGACGTAGCGGTCGCCGTGGCCGGCGAGCCGCATCCGGACGAGTGCTTTGTGCGCGGCGGTGGGTGCGGTCAGGGCGGCGTGGTCGGCGCGGGCCGCGGCGGCGCTGGCCGGGTCGGACAGCAGCGGCTCGTACGCCTCGTCGAGGGCGTCGCGGATGGCCCGCCAGGCGCGGTCCTCGTCGAGGTCGTGGGATTCGGTGAGGCGCACGACGAGCTCGCCGAGGTGGGCTTGCAGGGCGGTGTAGCCGAGCTTGGCGCGCATGACGTCGACGTCGTCGGTGGCGATGACGGAGCCGGGCCACAGGGGTGGCGGGTCGGCGAGGCGCGGCAGGTACATGCGCAGGCCGGCGAAGTCGCGGAAGACGATCCGGTGCGGGCGGCCGTCGACGAAGGTCGGCAGGCAGTTCTGGAGGTGGGCTTCGAGGGCGATGCCGTGGCGGGCGGCGAGGGTGACCACGGGTGGCAGGAGCAGGCGGGCGTAGTCGCCGACGAAGCGGAGGGCGTTGCCCGCTCCGGGTTCGACGAGCCTTTCGAGGGTGTCCCCGGCGGTGAGGCCGCCTCCCGGGATGGCGGTCTCGTTGTCCGCCAGGTGGCCGTCGAGGCCGTCACGGAGGATGGCCGAGCCGTCCCGTCCGGTGCCGGGGCTGATCGCGGTGCCGGCGGTCTCGGCGAGCAGCAGGACGGTCGGGTCCTCTGCCAGCAGCTTGTGCAGGAGCGCGGAGATCGCCGGGCCGTTGCGGGTGCTGGCGGTGGAGATGCTGCGGCGGGTCGAGGTGACCTGGATGTCGAGGGACAGCTTCAGGTAGCGGCGGTGCCCGTCGCGGGCCGGTGGGAGCAGCAGGGTGCGGACGGCGGCGGTGGGCGCGGCGGCCAGAGTGCCGTCGACGTCGCGGAGCAGGCCCTCTTCGTAGAGCTCCCGGTAGCGGTGGCGCAGGACGGTGTCGCGCTGCCACTGGTGCACGGGTATGACGTGGTGGCCGCGCGGTGCGTCGTCGTACAGGTCGGCGAGGGTGGCGCCGAGGTCGTCTCCGACGTGCAGGTCCGGGTGTACGGCGACGAACGCGACCGTGGTCGTGCCGGCTTCGACGTCGTGGCGGAGGGTGTCGGCGGTGTCCCAGCCCAGGCGGGTGCGGCCGCACGGGTGCAGGTTGTGTCCGTCGATCGCGAGGCGCTCGTAGGCCAGGGCGCGGGCGTCGGGGTCGGCGCCGGGGTCGGGCGGCCGCACCCGGGCGTACGCGAGGGCGAGGTTGACGGTGGCGTCGGTGAGCTCCTCGGCGAGGTTCCCGGCGCCGGGCAGGCCCGGTGGGAGCAGGGCGGCGGGCCCGGCGGGCAGGTCGTCGAGCTTGTCGACCTCGAGGCGGTCGAAGCCGTGGCGGCGGCCGAGGCCGGCGAACCGGTCGCGGGCGTCGCCGATGTCCTCCCGGTAGAGGGCGCCCGCGAGGCGCCGGCCGACAACGGCGGCGGCGTGCGGGAGGGCGTCGCGGAACGGCCCGACGAGCGCGGGCGCGACCCGGTTCAGGCGTTGCGCGGTGTGCCTGGCGGCGTGGTCGAGATCGCTGTTCACCGGTGCTCCAGGAGCGGGTTCGGCACGTACGCCCAGCGGGGCTCCAGGGGGTCCGCGGCCAGGCGCATGGTGGTGGTGGCTTTGATCGGCAGGGTGTCGCGGTGGGTGAGCAGGTCGCCGGCCGTGCGGGCGACGGCGGCCCACAGGTGGGCGGGGTCGGTGTCGGTGGCGCCGGCGAGGGTGCCGACGAGCTGTCCGAAGACGACGGTGAGGGCGGCCAGGACGGTCGTCTCGGGCTCGTCGGGGTCGGTGGCGGTCAGGTCGCCGTGCAGGGGCGGCGGGGTGACGCCGGTGTGCTCGAGGCGTTTCGGGTCGACGCGGATGCCGCCGACGTCGCGGTAGTAGAGGGTGGCCGGGCGTCCGTGGTGGAGGGTGACGAGGGTGTTCTGGCCGTGCGCTTCGAGGCCGATACCGCGGTCGAGGAGCTCCAGGGGGCCTCGTACGAGCAGGCGGGTCAGGTCGGCCAGGAACGTTCTTGGGTCGCCGTTGTAGGCGAGGCGGACGGCTTCGCGGGCGAGGGGCGCACCGTCGGCCGGTGACGGCGCGGACAGGGCTCCGACGGGGATGGCCTCCGGTGGTGGTGCCTGGCGGTGGAGGACGGAGAGGCGGCGGTCGGGGCGGCCGTCGGTGAGGACGGCGCCGGCGGCGTACTCGCGCAGGATCGTGAGGTTTTGGGTCAGGTCCTGCAGTAATGCGGTCAGGTTCGGTCCGTTTTCGACGGCGGCCGGGGAGACGGTGCGCACGGCGCTGGTGAGCTGGGCGTCGATCGCGGTCTTGAGGTGCACGGTCGGGTCGTCGAGCGGGGCCAGGGTGCGCAGCGACATCAGCGGCCGTGCTCGGCGGGTGCCGACGCGGCGCAGGTCCGCGTCGTCGATCCGGGCGGCCTGCCAGGGGTGCAGGTGCAGCAGCGGCGGCAGGCCCGCGCCGGTGGTGTGCCAGCGGTGCTCGGGCACGGCGACCTGGACGAGGTCGACGACGGTGCGGTGCTCGGGCGCGTACGCGAGGACGTCCGCGGTGGTCATGCCGGTGCGGGTGCGGCAGCCGGGGTGCAGCGGGTGGCCGTCGACGACGAGCTGCTCCCAGTGCGGTGGGGTCGGCCTCGTGAGGGCCGGGGGGCCGCCGTCGGGGCGCGGCTGGGTGGCCTGGGCTAGGGCGAGGTTGGCGACGCTGTTGTCGACCTCGGCGGCGAAGCTTTCGTGGCCTGCCGCGCGCAGGATCTCGGCTGGATCTTGACTGGTTTGGGACGGCGTCCGCAGGTGCTCGCGGGCGATCGCGGTGACCAGGCGGTGCCGGATCGCGGCACGGGCCGCGGGCAGCTCGCGCAGGTAGGCGGGGTGCAGGTCGGGGCGGTGGCTTTCCAGCCATCGCGCGGTGGTCGACGGGTCGGGCCCGCCGAGGGGCTCCGCCGTCGTGCCACTCACCCCCACAGCCTACTAAGGGCAGCCTTACCTTTTATCCCAGGGCGCACGCGTGTCGCAGGTGTCGCACGTGTCAGCGGTCACGGGAACGACGCAGGTAGATGCCCGCCATGCCGATCAGGATGAACACGAGCGCGGCGCAGACCAGGAGCTTGAAGATCACGCGGCAACCCTGTCACACGACCCCGTAGGGTGCATAGGTGCGCCTGGCGACCTTCAACGTGCTCCATGGCAGGTCCATCGACGACGGAATCGTCGACCGGACCCGGTTCGCGGAAGCGGTGGCGACGATCGACGCCGACGTGCTCGCCCTGCAGGAGGTCGACCGCCTCCAGCCACGCTCGGGCTCGCTCGACCTGACGGCGGTCGCGGCCGAGGCGTCCGGGGCGGTCGCCCACCGGTTCGTGGCGGCGGTGGTGGGGACGCCGGGGGAGACGTACCGTCCACTGTCCTTCGACGACGACGGGGCCGACGAGCCCAACTACGGCATCGGCCTGGTGAGCCGGTATCCGGTGCGGTCGTGGCGGACGCTGCGGCTCTCGCCGTCGCCGGTGCCGGGGCCGATCTACGCACTGGGGCCGGGCGGCCGGGGCCGGCCGATGCTGCTGCGCGACGAGCCGCGCGCGCTGGTGGTCGCGGTCCTGGACACACCGTGGGGTGACGTGACGGTGGGTGCGACGCACCTGTCGTTCGTACCCGGCTGGAACCTGTGGCAGCTTCGCCAGGTGGTCCGGCTGCTCCGCACGTACCCGGCGCCGCGGGTTCTGCTCGGTGACCTGAACCTGCCGGCGGGGCCGGCTTCGGTCGCGTCGGGGTGGCGTCCGCTGGGCCGGCTGCCGACGTTCCCGTCGTCGGGCCCGCGGGTCCAGCTCGATCACGTGCTCGCGGACCCACGCGGGTGGGGCAGATGGCCGCACACGGTGTCAGCGGCGACTCCGCAGGTCGCTGTCTCGGACCACCGGCCCCTGGTCGTGGACCTGTCCCTTAATGGATCATGAGTGGGGCAGGGGACCGCACAACGCCGTCATGCGCGGGTAGGCGCGCGCCATGTCCGGTTGGCGCCACTCGACGTCGACGGGGTGCGGGTCGAACCGCAGGTGGATACCGCGTTCCTCGGTGAGCACATCACGAACGTCGCCGTCGACGTCAGGCCGTTCGTTGCCGACATTGACCGCGACGTACTCCAGCGTTTCCCACTCCGGGTAGTCGTCGTCGGCCCAGGGCTGCGGCAGGGCGGCGAGTCGTTGCACCGCGGGGTGCGCGGCGAGGCTGTCGGGGTCGGCGACCGCGGCGTCGTAGGCGTCGCGGCCGAGACCGACGAGCCACATCTGGAAGTAGTGGAAGCTGTCACCGCTGCAGTAGCCCTCGTAGAAGAAGTCGGCGGCGTGCCACAGGCGGTAGGTGTTGGCCGGCTCGCGGGTCGCGGAGAGGTGCGCGACGAAGTCGAGGAGGTCGGCGCGGTCAGCCCGGAGCAGGTGCTCGCGCAAGAAGGCCTCTCGCGCGTCGCGGCCGCGCGCGCCGGTGGCGGACTCGGCGAGCAGTGCCCAGAAGCGGTCGACGTCCATGGGTGAGGATCCTAGATCGAGAGGACACCTCGCGTTTCCGGTGCAGGTTTACATAATGTGCATTATCGAACAACTCATAATTGGTGGGGTGTCCTGGCATGTTCCGTGTGGCACGGGAGGGCGACCTCCCGGCGATCCTGGGTCTCTATCAGCAGCTGCACCCCGCGGACCCGCCGCCGGTTGACGCCGCGGAGACGTTCCGGCGGATCCTGGCGACGCCCGGGCTCGACCTGTTCGTGCTCGAAGTCTCCGGCGTCGTCGTCGCGACGACCTACCTGAACGTGATCCCGAACCTGACCCGCGGCGGCGCCCCGTACGCGGTCGTCGAGAACGTCGTCGTCGACGCCTCCCTGCGCGGCACCGGGCTCGGCCGCCAGATCATGGCCGGGACCCTCCAGGCGGCGTGGGACGCCGGCTGCTACAAGGCGATGCTGATGACCGGATCCCGCACCCCCGCCACACACGCCTTCTACCGAGCGTGCGGCTTCGACCCGGACGCGAAGACGGCATACCTGGCCCGACCTAGCGGCGATATCCGATGATTTCGGACACAGTGGACTTGATGGTGGCGACCGTGTCCGGCCGGTCGGCGGGATGGTCCTCCCAGATCACGGACAGGACGTGCAGGTGCCACGCGAAGTCCTCGGTCCGCCCGTCGGGATCATCGAGGGTACGCAGCAGCTCGGCGATCTCCCCGGCCGCGTTGGGTGGGGCGGTGCGTTTCTCCAGCAGGCTCGTGGCCGCCTCCCGGATCCGCGCCCACCGGATCGCGTCCCCCTCCCGCAGCGGGTGACCGAGCTCCGTCATCGCCCGCTCGAACAGGTCCGCGGCGTCCCGCACGTCATCGCGCCCGAGTCCGGCCAGCTCCCGCAACGCCGGTAAGTCGACACCGCGTGCCAGAGCCTGCGCGGCCACCATCGGAAAGTCCTCGGTGCGCCCCCGCCCGAGGACCCCGTCGTCGGCCACCCGAATCAACGCGTCCATCTCCTCCGGCCCCCTCCTCATGCGGGGAAACCATAGCCCTCTCCCCTGCCCTAGCCATGATCAATTAACCTGCGTGGGATGGACTCCCCCGCGTTGACCGCTTTCCACGACGAGGCCCACGCGTTCGCCGCGGCGCTGTCCGAGGTGGACTGGGACCGGCCGACCCGGTGCACGCCGTGGTGCGTCCGCGACGTCGTCGGCCACGTCGTCACCGTGCTGGGCCGCGTGCCGGACATGGTGGCCGCGCCCGCGCCGGACCGGGCCGACACGACCACGACCGGCTACTACCGCGCCGACGAGCGGTTCAGCGCGGCCGCGAACGCGGACCGGGTCCGGACCGCCCACGACCGGGGTGGCGTCTCCGACCCGGCCGGCGACCTGCGCCGCGCCGCGGACGAGGTGGTCGAGGTTTGCCGTCGGGAACCGGCGGACCGGGTCGTGCTGACCCGACACGGCGACGCCATGCTCCTGTCCGACTTCCTCCTCACCCGCCTGTTCGAGACGGCCGTGCACGGCCTGGACGTCGCCGACGCCCTGGAACGCCCACCGTGGCTCACCGCAGGGGCCACCGAGCACCTCCTGCCGACGCTGTTCGGTCAGGGCTGGGCGGACGCGGTCGCCACACTCGGCGGCGACGACGCGGCAGTGTTGCGCATGGCGACCGGCCGCCATCCCGTCTCGGACGACGACGGGGCCAGGCTCGCCGCTCTGGGACTGCGCCCGCTGACCGTCGGCTAAGATCCCCGGCGGCGTCCGGCCGTGGCCCCTCTCGAGCGGGGCCACGTACCTGCCGGAGGAGTACCGCCGCAGGCATCGACGGCGGTAAACGCCCGGGGTGGGTCGTTCGCCGCAACCTATTGGCGTTCTCAATCGTTGGCATTGGCGTGCGCGAATGTGCGTTCGACAGTGGGGATCATCCATTGTCGACTCGCCGGGTCCGGGCCGTACGCTGGGTGCACTTTCTCCCGGAGGTGCGCATGGGTGGCAGGGCCTTGGTGTGCGGCGGTGGCGGCGTCACCGGGATCGCGTGGGAGTTCGGCATGCTGGCCGGGCTCGCCGACGCCGGGATCGACCTGGCGGCCGCGGACCTGGTGATCGGCACGTCGGCCGGGTCGTTCGTCGGCACGAGCATCGCCTCGGGTGTGCCCGTGCCGGACCTGTACGCCTCTCAGCTGGCTCCGCCGGAGACCGGGACGCCGGCCAAGCTCGGCTTCGGTCCGCTGGCGTCGTGGGTCTGGGCGGCGGCGACGTCCCGAACCGCCGAGCGGGCCGCCGCGCGGGTCGGCGCGATGGCGTTGCGGGCCCCGACGATGCCGGAGGACCGGCGCCGGGCGGCGATCGCGGCGCGCCTTCCCGCGGCCACGTGGCCGGAGCGGGACCTGCGGATCGTGGCCGTGGACGCCGGCAGCGGCCAGACCGCCGTGTTCACCCGCGAGTCCGGGGTCGACATCGTCGACGCGGTCGGTGCGAGCTGCGCCGTGCCGGGCGTCTGGCCACCGGTGACGATCGACGGACGGCGGTACGTCGACGGCGGCGTGCGGTCGGCGACCAACGTCGACCTGGCCGCCGGCTGTGACCGGGTGGTGCTGCTGGCGCCGATCGCTCGCGCGCTGGGCCGGCACCACCGGCTCGACCGGCAGCTCGCGACGCTGCGCCGCGCCGGAGCCTCGGTGGTGGTGGTCACCCCGGACGCGGCGGCGCGGCGGGCGATCGGGCGCAACGTGCTGGATCCGGCGGCGCGGGCGCCGTCCGCCCGGGCCGGTCGGGAGCAGGCGGCGACGGAGGCGGCCAGGGTCACGGCGGTCTGGTCGGCGTGAGCGGCGTGCCGCGTTCGGTTTTGTCGGAGCCTCCTGATATGAAGAGCCTGCACACAATCAAACAGGTGTACGGATGAGAGGGGTTCCCTGATGGCCGCCGCGCGCACCGCTGTCCGCGGTCTTTCCACCGACGAGCTGTCGTCGATCCGCGACGGCCTGGCCGCCGGCCGCAAGCCCAAGGTGGTGTTCACGGCGTCGGCGGGCCAGATCGAGGGCCAGACCGGCCAGGTGATCGAGCTGACCGACCCGGACGTGTCCGACGAGTTCGTGGTGGTCCGCTTCGGCCGCGACGAGCTGCCGTTCTCCCCCACCGACCTGGCCGTCGCCCCCCGGCGTGCGGCCGCCCGGTCGACGGCCGCGGCGGCCAAGGCTGCCGCCGCCAAGCCGGTGGCGCCGGTCGACGAGGCCCCGCCCGGGCCTGGGCTGCTGCCGCCTGTTTCCAAAGCCCCTGTTCCGGCACCACGTGAGGAGAGCACAGTGACGACGTCCACGGTGGAGGAGCCGACCGCCGAGGCGCCGCGCCCGGCCAAGCGGGCCGCGAAGGTGGCCAAGCCGAAGGGTCCGGCGGGGCTGACGGTGACGCTGGCCTACGCCGACGGCGAGTGGACGGTCGCGGCCGCGCAGGGCACCAAGAGCCTGGCCAAGCCCTACACGATCCGCCCGGCCGAGGCGCTCAAGATGGTCGCGCTGGTCGACGTCCCCGGCGTGCACGAGGCCGTCGAGCAGATCATGGCCTCCGAGCGGGCCGAGGCCGAGACGCAGGCCGAGAAGCTACGCGCCGAGCTCGCCGAGATCGAGGCGCGGCTGGCCGAGCTACGCGACGTCGGCTGAGATGACCACGTGGGCGCGCTTCGCGGCGGAGGCCCCGGAGCTGGCGGTGCGGGTGAAGGCGGCGTTCGACGCCAACACCCACAAGACCCTGGCCACCCTCCGCCGCGACGGCGCGCCCCGGATCAGCGGCACCGAGACCATCTTCGCCGGCGACGACGTCTGGCTCGGCAGCATGTGGCAGGCCCGCAAGGCCCAGGACCTGCTGCGCGACCCGCGCTTCGCGCTGCACTCCGCACCCGTCGACCCGGGCGGCGACCCGGCGTCGTGGCCCGGCGAGGCCAAGCTGAGCGGCGTCGCCGAGGAGGTCACCGACCTCGACCGCTTCTGGGCCGTGATCGCCGACGGATCACCCGACAGCATGCACCTGTTCCGCCTCGACCTGTCCGAGGCCGTCTACACGGGCCTGTCCCCGGCGGCCGACAAGCTCGTCATCGAGCTGTGGCGACCGGGCGAGGGCGTACGGAGCTTCGACCGCTGATCCCATGATCGCCAGGTGTGGCACGATCAACTGTTGATGGAAGCGGAGACCGTGTCGAGCACGCCGCCGGCCGCCACCTGGCAGGCGCCGCGCTTCTGGCTGGCCCTGCAGCTGACCGCCCGGGCGGCGATCGCCCTGCTGGCCAAGCTCGAGGTCAGCGGAGACGTCCCCGACCCGCTGCGGCACGGCCCGCTGATCCTGGCGGCCAACCACATCAGCCCGTTCGACCCGATCGTGCTGACCGCCGCGACCCGCGTACGCCGCATCGCGCCGCGCATCATGGCCACGGGCGGCCTGTTCCGGGCGCCGATCGTCGGCTGGGCGATGCGCTCCAGCGGCCACATCCGCGTCGACCGCCGCGAGGCCAACGTCAGCGACGCGCTCGGGGTCGCCGTCGACGCGGTCCGCGAGTCGGTGGTGATGGTCTACCCCGAGGGCCGCATCGGCCTGGACCCGACGATGTGGCCCGAACGCGGCCGCACGGGCACAGCCCGGCTGGCCTTCGCCAGCGGCGCCCCGGTCGTCCCGGTAGCCCAGTGGGGCTCCCACGAGGTGATCCCGTACGCGGCGTCCCTCCGCAGCGTCCTGGCGGGCCTGGCCCGCTCAGCCTGGCGCCGCCCCACGATCAAAGTCCACTTCGGCACCCCGATCGACCTGTCCGACCTGGTCCCGGGCGTCCCAGGCGCGGCGCAGCGCGCCACCGAACGGATCATCGAAGGCCTGACGGACACCCTCGCGGAAATCCGCCAGGACGAAATGGGCGGCCCACGCTACGTGGACCCAACGAGACCCGCGGACCTGTCGCGCCGCTACCGCCGCCGCCCAACGACCTGAGCAAGCTCCGCCGAGCCGACCAGGTCCGCGGACCTGTCCCGCCGCCCAACGACCGGAGCGAGGTTCGTTGACCCGACCTGGCCGGCAGACCGGTCTGTTTCTCGACCACAAGAGCGCGTCTCGCCCGCCTGACGCTGTCTTGCCATCCGGGTCGAAGCCGTGGGCGCGGCGACAGGCGTGCCGGGCTGGCTCGGCGGCCTGGCTCAGGCGGTGATCAGGCGTTCGTACTCGTTGCCCTCCGGTGTGTAGACCAGGACGAAGTCGTCGCCCGCTTCCGTTGCGACTCGGTGTAGTCGGGTCAGGACCTCGGCCTCGGTCGGTAGCTCGATCCCGAGTGCCGCTGCTGCCCGGTCGCGGCGGTCGGTCAGGTCGGGCATGTCCTCCAGGTATTCGGCGGCCAGCTCCCGGCTCTCCTCCTCGGTGAACGCCTGGCAGTCCCGCCACCACGGCGCGACCAGCAGCAGCTGCAGCAATTGCTCGAGGCCGATCGCGACCAGGGCCGCGCCGCCTTCCGAGTCGGCGTAGAGGACCGGGCGTTCCTCGCCACCATCGCCGCAGAAGAAGAACGTGCCACCGGCCCCGTCGCCCGCGAAGCCTTCGAGGGTCGCCCCCGATGCCAGGTGGACCTCCTCGACATGGTCTTTCCGGTCGAGCTCGAAGTCACCGGGCCAGGCCAGGAAACCGGCGGCGTCGTCGTGGTCGGCAATGGCGGCAGTCAGCGATCGCATGCGCCGCACCTTAGCGTCCACCCCCGACACTTCCGCGCCGTCGTTGCGCCACGGAACAGGCCCAGCGGGTCGGCCACCGCCAGCGCTGGTGCACGCAACAAGCGCCCACCTGCACCAGCCACGAGTCCTGTCCCGGTCCGCCGGCCACCGAGCAGTCGGCGGTGACCGGCCAGCCCACGCGGTCGTACGACGGACCGGCTGCGTCAGCTTGGGCGCCACGCTGGCCGGCTCGCCGCGTCAAGCTCAGGCTCCGTGCTGGTCTGGCTGCCGCGTCAAGGTCAGGCTCCGTGCTGGTCTGGCTGCCGCGTCAGCTCGGGTGCCGTATTGGCTCAGCTGCCGCGTTGGTTCAGGTAGGCCAGGACGGCCTCGCGGGTGGTGCGGACGCCGAGGGCTTCGCGGGCCTGGGCGATGCGGCGGTTGGCCGTCCGCAGCGACAGGAACTCGGCCGCCGCCGCGGCCGCGATGGTCTCGCCGCCGGCCAGGCGGTCGAGCAGGGCGCGCTGCTCCGGCAGCAGGTCGCCGGACTCGGCCGGGCCCAGGTCGGCGCCGCCGGCGTCGCGGTGGACCGGGCCGAGCCTGGTCAGGTCGGCCAGCAGCGAGCGGCCGATGTCGCCGGTGGCGTCGGTGATCGCGACCACGCCGGCGCCGCGGGCCGCGGCGAGGACGACGAGGCGGACGGTCTCGCGGTCGGGTACGCGGCCGAACAGCAGCAGCCGGTTGCCGGTCAGGTCCCAGGACTGCTCGGTGAGGGCGAAGCCCTCCCGGGTCGTCCAGCCGGACCGGGCCAGGCGGCGCAACACGGTGGTCGCGTCGCCGGCGTTCGGCAGCACGTAGCGGGGCTGGTCAACGTCGGTCACGGCCCCACCCCGGTCATCGCAGTTGCTCCAACGCCATCGCGGCGGCCGCGGTGCGGGTGCGGGCGCCGAGCTTGCGCATCCCGGCTCGGATGTGGGTCTCCACCGTCTCGGCCGAGATGCCGAGCTGGCCGGCGACCCGGCGGCTCGGTTCGCCGCGGGCGACCAGGCGCAGCACGTCGCGTTCCCGGTCGGTCAGGTCGGAGCCGGCCCGCGGGCCACGGGTCTCCCGCCGCACCGCGTGGCGCCGCAACGCCCGCCGGGCCCGGCCGAGCAGCACCACCAGGCCCGCCGACTCCGCCAGCGACTCGGCGGCCAGCAGCGCGGCCACCGCACGCTCCGGGTCCGTCTCGTGCAGGCCGGCCGCCAGCAGGCAGCGCACCTCCTCGCGCACCACCAGGTCGTGCCACGCCTCCGCCGCCAGGTCGAACCCGCCCGTACCCGACCACGCCGCGAGGGTCTCGCGTACCGCGGGCAGCCCGGCGGACGCGCGGTCCGTCGCATCGAGTTCCGCCGGGTCCGGTTCGTCGACCACACCGGCGTCGTACGCGGCCCAGCGCGCGGTGATCCGCCGCAGCCCGTCGACCAACGGCGGCGCGGCGGTGCCGTCCGGGGCGGCGGCCCGGTCGGGCTGCCCGTCGAGCCAGGCGGCCTCCCGACCGACCCAGTCCAGCAGGGCGGCGGCGGCCGGTGCGGGCGCGGCCGCCGCGAGCCGGGCCCGCGCGGGTGCGAGCAGGCCACCGTCGGCCTCGACGAGGCTGGCCGCGGCGACCGCGTACGCCCGCGCCAACGTCGGCACCGTCCGGTCGTTGAGGTCGGCGGCGCGGCGCACCACGTCGTCGGCCGGCGTCCCGGCCGGGTCGCCACGCAGCGCCTCGCACCACAAGGCAGCGGCCAGGAACCGGGCCTGCCAGCTGTACGCGAGGTCGCTCGCACACGCCGCCGCAGCCCGCTGTGCGGTGGTGGCGGCCTCGGCGAGCCGCCCGTCGGCGGCCAATGTCTCGACGAGCAGCCAGGCACTCCACCGCGTCGAGAGCAGGTCGCCGGCAGCGGCGGCGGCCTCGGCCGCGGACGCGAGCCCGTACTCCCAGCCCGGCACCCGCCCGGCGGCCCGCACCGCGGCGACCGCCGCCCGCAGCCCGGCGTGCTCCGGGGTGGCACCGTGCCCGGCCGCGACGTCGAGCGCACCGGCGGGGTCGGTCGCGAGCCGCGCCAGCAGCAGCACCCGGTCCCGAGCCGCCCGCACGGACGCGGGTGCGTCGTCGGGCACGGGCGCCGCCGCGGCCCGCGCCCCCGCGAGGTCACCGATCTGGAGCAGCGCCTCGGCCCGCAGCACGGCGGCGTCGACGCCGACCGGCCCGCCGGAGGCAAGCACGCGCACCGCGTCGCGAGGCCGACCGGCGGCCAAAGCGGCGGCCGCGGCGGCGGTCCGGGTCGCGTCAGTGGGGCGCACGCCGGGCAGGTCGCAGGCGAGCAGCAACAACTCGGCCCGCTCACCGGCGGTGCCGGCCCGCGCGACCGCGGCCAACGCCCGCGCGGCCGCACCTGCGTCGTCACCGGCTGCGGCGAGATGCCGGGCCGCCTCCCGGTCCGGGGTCAGCTCGGCAAGCCGGCGATGCAACGCCACCCGCGAGGCGGGATCCAACATCCCGGCCGCCACCTCGGCCACATAGGGCGACGCCGGTGCGACCAACTCACCCTCCACCTCCGGCGCGACCGCATCGGCAGCGGTGCCGTTGCCAGGGCTTCGCTCGGTCGGCGCCACCAGGTCCGGGACGGCAGGCTCCGAGACGGGAGCGGCGGACCCAGCAGATCCGCCGTCGTCCGGGCGTCGATCACCCGCCCCTGCCACGCCAATCGCGGGCGGGATCGGCTGAGAGTCTCGGAGGCTGTCGGCGGTCACCACAGCCCCCGCTCCGGCAACCGTCGACACGGTTGCAGCACGCGAAGACCGGTCGAGGTCCGCGCTTATGTCGGTCGGCACCACCGCGGGCACGCCGGCCGCGTTGACGCCCGCGGGGTCCGAGCGTCCATCGTCTGGCAACGCCAGACTCTGACCGGCCGGTGCGATGACCTCGGCGGATCCGCCGGAGTCCGGGCTCTCGCCGTCGGTCAGCGGCGAACGACCGCTGGAGAGCGCGGGATCCGTATCCCCGGTGGATCGGCCGGGGTCGAGGCTTCCGTCGGCGGGCACCGCCGGACCCGGGCCAGGTGGTGCGGGTGCCCCGGCGGCGCCGCTGTCCGGATTTCCCTCGATCGGCGCCGAGGCGCCGGGCTCGGACGGCGCGCCGGCCGGCGCTGACACGGTGATGACCAGGCCTGCCTCGCGTAGCTCCGCCACGCCCGCGCCCAGGACGGTCGGGCACGCTGGGCGGCCGAGCAGGCCCAGGGCCGCCATCGCTGTGCGGGCCGGGCGGGTCAGGTCCGCGAGGGCCTCGGCGACCGCGTACGCGACCTGGTCCACCTCCGGCGTCGCCGGCACCACGACCGGCAGCGCGCCGGTCACCTCAGCGCCGCGATCCGCGGCGGCGGGTCGGCCGGCGGCCGCGTGCCGGGCCAGGGCCGTCACCGCGAGCGGAACACCCCCGGCCCGCCGGACCACCTCGGCCAACGCGGCATCACCGAGCGCGGGCGCGACCCGCCGGGCCAGGTCGGTGGCCGCGGAGACCGACAGCGGCGGCACGGCCAGCCACCCCGCCGACGCGGCCCGCAGCGCGGCCACCGACTCGGCGGGCAGCCGGTGTGGGGTGCGCAGGGCGACCGCGACCCGGGTGTGCGCGGCCAGCGCGGCGACCGCCGCGACCGTCGCCGGGTCGGCCCACTGCAGGTCGTCGACGACAAGCAGGCCGGACCGGACCCGCGAGCGCACGGCCTCGGCGAGCAGCGCCGTGTCGTGGGCCGGCAGGCGGACCCGGACCGCGCGGGACAGGGCCAGTGCCGGCACGTCCTGGAGCATCGAGAGGCCGCCGCCGGCGAAGACCGGGCCGCGGAACGCGGCCGCCAGGTCCCGCAACGCCGTGCTGCGGCCGGCGCCGGGTGCCCCGGTCAGGACGACCAGGCCGGGCCTGGCCAGCAGGGCGCTGGCCCGCGCGACCACGTCGTCGGGCGCCGCGTCCGCCGGTTCGCCGGCGGCACGGTCGGCGACGCCGGTGCCCGGTGCGTGCGGCACTCATCCTCCGACTCTCGGGGCCGCTGATGGACGCGAGCCCCGGTGGCACGAACATGGGATCCTGCCGCCGGCAGGATATTCGTAGTGTTGGTCTAGCCGACCCAGCCAGGAGGACCACGCCAAGATGACCGCGCACCCCCGCCGGGCCACCGTCATTGTCGCCGACGCCCCGCGACCTGACGACCCCAGCACGGGCATCATGCCCGATAAGGGCGGTTTGCAGGGGAGTGTCCCGGCGTGACGGCACCCATCGCGCTGCGGCAGGTGGTCGCCGGGCTGTGCGACGAGGTCGGGCCCCAGCTCACCTCCGACGCCGCCCGCGTCCAGGTGCGGCGGGTGCGGCAACGGCTCGACGAGCCGCTGCGGGTCGCGATCGCCGGGCGGCTCAAGGCCGGCAAGTCGACCCTGGTCAACGCGCTGATCGGGCGGCGGGTCGCCCCGACCGAGGTCGGCGAGTGCACGCGCGTGGTCACCCAGTTCCGGTACGGGACGGCCGACCGGGTCGACGTCGTGCGGCGCGACGGCAGCCGGGTCAGCCTGCCATTGGACGAGACCGGGATGATCCCGCAACGCCTCGGCGTACCCGCGGCTGAGGTCGCCTATGTCGATGTTGCCCTGACCAGCGCGAACCTGCGTGACCTGACCGTCGTCGACACGCCCGGGCTCTCGTCGACCAACGCCTCCGTCAGCGCCGGCGCGCGCCGCTTCCTCTTCGAGGACAACACCGCGCCGATCGACGAAGGGCTTGACGCCGACTCCGCGGGGGCGATCTCCGGGGCCGAGGCCATCGTGTACGTGTTCACCCAGGCGGTCCGGGACGACGACGTGGCCGCCCTGGAGGCGTTCCGGTCCGTGTCGGCGCGGCTGGCCAGCAACCCGATCAACTCGGTGGGGCTGTTCAACAAGGCCGACAAGCTCGTCGACGGCGCCGCCGACCCGTGGCCGGTCGCCGAGAGCCTGGCCGACGACCAGGGCAAGGCGCTGCGCCGGGTGGTCTCCGGGGTCGTGCCGGTGGTCGGGCTGCTGGCCGAGACGACCGAGGCCGGGCGGCTCACCGCGGCCGACTGCGAAGCCCTGCGGGTGCTGTCCGCGATGCCGCTGGCCGACCGTACGCTGCTGCTCGCATCCGTTGACCTGTTCGTGTCCCGGCCCGCACCCGTGCCCCGCGAGCACCGCCAACGGCTGCTGACCCTGCTCGACCTGTACGGGATCGGCTTCTCCCTCGCGCAGCTCGCCGCGCACCCCACCCTCGGCAGCGGTGACCTGGTCCGGATGCTCTACCAGGCGTCCGGGTTCCCACGGCTGAGGCACACCCTCGACCACGCGTTCCGGTGGCGCACCGACGCGATCAAGGCCGGCTGGGCGCTGTCCACGCTGGAGAAGACCGCCGGGCACGCCGACACCATTCCCGACCGGGAGGTGCTCCGGGACGCGATCGAGCGGGTGCTGCAACGCCCCGAATACCATCGGCTGCGGCTGCTCGAGGTCGCCCAGCAGGTCAGCGGCGGCACCGTCGAGCTGCCCGCCCCGATGGAACAGGAGCTGACCCGGCTCGCCCTGTCGCAGGACCCGCAGTGGATCCTGAGCCTGCCGACGGCCGGCGCCGACGAGCTGCGCGAGGCCGCCCTGGCCGCCGCCGCCCGCTGGCGGGTCTTCGCGGTCGCCGGCGCGACGCCCGCCCAGTCCCGGGTGGCGCTGGTCGTGCACCGCGGCTTCCACCTGCTCTCGCAGCGGCTGCGGGCGGAGGTCGCGACATGACCGACCTGGGTACGTTGCTCGGCGAGGCCGTCGACGGGTCGCTCGCGTTCCTGCGCCGGGCCGACGCCGACGCGGCCGCCGACATCGAGGCGCTGCGCCGCCGCGCGGTCACCCGGCCGTCGGTCGTCGTCGTCGGCGAGACCAAGCGTGGGAAGAGCTCCCTGGTCAACGCGCTGATCGGCGTGCCGGACCTGTCGCCGGTCGACGCGGCCGTCGCGACCGCCACCTACCTGGAGTTCGTGCCCGGCAGCCCGCCCGGCGCGCAGGCGTGGCTGCCCGACCGCGCCCAGCCCGTACCCTTGGAGCTCGGGCAGTTGCGGGACTGGGCGACCGTCCTCGGGCAGCTCCCCGACGACACCCGGCCGCCGCGCCGGATCGAGGTCACCCACTCGGCGCCGCTGTTGCAATACCTCAGCCTGGTCGACACTCCCGGCACCGGCGGGCTCGACCCGCTGCACGCCGAGGTCGCCCTCGACGCCGCCGCGCAGGCCGGCGCCCTGCTGTTCGTGGTCGACGCGTCCGGGCCGTTCACCCGCCCCGAGCTCGAGTTCCTGATCGAGGCCAGCAAGCGCGTCAACGTGGTGGTGTTCGCGCTGACCAAGACCGACGCGTACCCGGGCTGGCGGACCATCCTCTCCGACGACCGCGCGCAGCTCCAGACCCACGCGCCCCGGTTCGCGCAGGCACCCTGGTTCCCCGTGTCGGCGCGGCTCGCCCAACTGTCGATGACCATGCCCGGCGAGGCCGGCACCGAGCTCGTCCGCGAGTCGCGGATCGCGCCGCTGCAGCACGCCCTGATCGAGCTGGCCGGCAAGGGACACCTGCTGCGGCAGGCCAACCTGCTGCGGGCGGTGCGCAGCGAGCTCGTCCGGCTCGACCTGCGGGCCGGCGAACGGCTCACCGCCACCGACCCAGACCCGGCCGACGTCGCCAAGGCCCGCGCCGACCGTTCCGCCCTGGCCGCGCGCAAGCGGACCGAGTCGCGGCAGTGGTCGCTGACGCTTAACACCGAGACGCAGCGGGCGCGGGTGGAGGCGACCGGCAAGCTGCGCACGTACGTCGCCGAGCTCCAGGACGAGCTGCTCACCCGGATCGACAAGGCCAAGAGCGACGAGCTCAAGGCGCTGCCCAGCGACCTGGACACGGCGCTGCAGGCCCTGTCGGTGCGGCTGTCGCAGGACCTGGAGCACCTGTTCCGCAAGGTCGCCGAGAAGGTCCTCGCGCAGGTGTTCGGCGCCGACGAGCTCCAGTTCGTGCTGGCCCGGCTCAACGCCACGCTGCGGCACGCGCTGACCAGCCGGCCGCCGCGGGACACCGGCACCGACAACATGATGATCGCGATGTCGGCGGGCGGGATGGCGTTCATGGCCGGCCGCGGCGCGATGGCCGGTGCGTCCGCGCTCGGCGCCAGCGCGCTGCTCGGCGGCGGGCTGCTGGTGCCGGTCGCCGGCCTCGGGCTGGGGCTGGCGGCGGGGGCGTTCATCCTCTACCGGCGGCGGGCGCAGAGCGACCGGGCCCAGGCCCGGCTGTGGCTGCGCGACGTGCTCAGCGAGGCCCGCGCCGCCCTCTCCGACGAGATCATGCACCGGTTCACGGACCTGCAGTACGCGCTGACGCTGTCGCTCGACGACGCGATCGAGCGGCGGCTGGCCCAGCTCGACGCGCACATCGCCGAGATCGACAAGGCGCTCGCCGACGACAAGGCCGAACGGGCCCGGCGGCGGGCCGGCGTCGCCGCCGAACGCGAGGCGATCCGCTCCCGCATCAAGCAGGTCGACACGGTGCTGGTCCGCGCCCGCACCCTCTCACCCGCACCGACCACCACCGACGACCAGGAGCAGGCATGAGTGACCACTGGACCTGGGACGACGGGCACGCTGATCATGGGGACCACGGGGACCATCTCGAAGATCATGGGTCGCATGACGAGCACGGCGGGTACGAGGAGCCGGAGTTCGACAGCGGCGCCGACACCGACCCGTTCGGCGTGGAGCTCGGCGACCACCATCTGGCCACGCACGACGACCACCAGGAGTGGGACGACGACAGCGGCGCTGACGATCCCTTCGCTCCGCACGCCCTGGTCAGCGAGCAGCACGACTGGGCGGCGGGCCTCGACGCGCTCGACGCCGACGACACACCTGCGCCGCTGGACGCCACCGGGCTGTTCGGCCTCGACCCGGACGTGTCCGCGTACACGGACGCGCTCTGGCCCACCCACGAGTTCCCGGCCGCCCTCGACCTGGGCGCCGACCTGCCGGAGCCGGTCGACGGCGCACCGTGGACGGACCCGGCCACCCTCGGCACGCTGGGCCCGGCCGACCTGATGCCGTCGGATGTGCCGGAGCCGACCGACCTGGCCGCTTATGCGGGCCTCGACCCGGCGTCGTCGGGCTGGGAGACGCTGTTGGGGTCAGAGGACCCGGCGACAGCGGCTCTGGCCCGCTTCTGGGGACCGCCGTCCGCTTAGGCCCCGCCGCAGAGCACGTCCGCGTAGTTGGCCGCGTCCACGGCGATGTCCTCGCCGCGCAGCCAGCGCCGAGACCACAGCCGGGCCGCCGTCTCGGCCAGATCGTCCCGGTCGGCGGCCTGCTCGACCAGCAGGGCGGCGGCGAGGGCGTACGCGGTGCGCAGCGCCAGCCCCCGCGCGCCCGCGACGACGGTCGCCGCGGTCGGGTCCGCCGCCGCCTCCTTCAGCCGCGCGCCGAGGTCGCGGGCCGCGCCCGCGAGGGTGTCGGCGACCGCCGGCGACAGCCCGCGCGCCAGGTCGGCCGCGGCCGCGACCCGGGCCACCACCGGGGTCCCGGCGTCGTCGCGGGCGACGGCCCGCAGCGCGTCCAGGGCCAGCACGTTGGTGGTGCCCTCCCAGATCGGCAGCACCTGCGCGTCGCGGAGCAGCCGGGGCACCCCGGTGTCCTCGACGTAGCCGGCGCCGCCGAAACACTCGACGTACTCGCTGGCCGAGCTGACCGCGAGCCGTCCCGTGGCCAGCTTCGCGAGGGGCGCGACCAGGCGCAGCTCGGCGGCCGCCGCCGGGTCGGAGCCGACCTCGACCCGGCCCAGCAGCGCGAACGCGTGCCCGGCCAGGACGAACGCGCCCATCGCGTCGACGGCGAGGGTGGCCAGCGTGGCCCGGTGCAGCGGGGAGTCGAAGAGCAGACCACCGGCGACGTGCCGGGCCTTCGCGTACGCGATCGCGTGGTCGAGGCCTCTTCTCATGCCGCCCGCGGCCGCGGCGGCGTTGTGCAGCCGGGTGACGACGACGAGGGTCATCGCGCGTACGAGGCCGCCGGGCTGGTCCGGGTTGCCGAGCGGGACGCCGACGGCGTCGGACAGGCCGATCTCCGCGGTCGGGAGGGCGCGGGTGCCGAGCTTGTCCTTGAGGCGGTGGACGGTGACGCCCGGCGCCGGCGCGCCACCGTTGCCGCCGCCCTCGTAGCGGGCGAGCAGGAACGGTGCCAGCGACCGGCTGCCCGGGTGGGCGCCCTCGGGGCGGGCCAGGGCGACCGCCATCGCTGAGTCGGCGGCGGAGCAGAACCACTTCTCGCCGGAGAGCAGCCACCGGTCGCCGTCGCGGCGGGCGACGGTCGACGACCGGGCCAGGTCGGAGCCGCCCTGCGACTCGGTCATCCACTGGCCGCTGGTGATCGCGGTGTCCGGGTCGGTGGACAGCAGCCGGGGCAGCCACCGGTCGCGGACGTCCCGGTCGACGTCGCCGCGGCACAGCAGCGCGGCGGCGCCGTCGGCCATCGCGACCGGGCAGGAGAACGTCGCGGACTCCGGGCCGTACAGGTGCAGCAGGGCATGTTGGACAGTGCGGGTCGCGGCGCCCCAGGTGCCGCGGGCCTCGTCGAGATAGGGCAGCGCGACCACGGCGTGCCGGGCGGCCGCGGCCCGCTGCGCCTGCCAGCCGGCGGAGGTGTCGACGCGGTCGACGCGGGCGCCCCACGGGTCGTAGCGGACCAGGGTCGGCGGATGCGCTTCGGCGTCGGCGTGCGCGGCCCGCAGCGGCCCGGCGACGTCGGCGGCCAGGTCGGTGAGCCGCGCCTTGGCCAGGGCGTGCCCGGTCACGCCGAGCTGCCGGTCGAGCCAGACCCGCAGGAATCGATCGCCCGCGTACGGATCCGGCGGCGGCGGTAGCGGCTGCACGAACCGGGCCATGGATGCGGCTCCTTCGCGGGGCGGGGAACGGGTTGGCCCGACGTTAACCGACCGCGCGGGCGCGCGACCACGCAACAGCGCCGGAAGGCACGCGCGGCTCGCCGGACGGCAGGTGGCTACGATCGGCGGCGTGTACAAAGCTGTACTGCTCGATGTGTACGGCACGCTCGTGCACGACGACGCGACGTGGGAGGTCTCGGCGGCGTCGCAGGTCGCCCTGTCGGCCGGCGTCTCCCCCGAGGTGGTCGCGCGGGAGTGGACGGCGCGGGTCTGGGAGTTGGCGTCCGCGGCGTACGGTGCGGACTTTCGGCGCCTGGTGGACTTGAACCTCGACGCGCTCGCGTCAACGGCGGCCCATTTCGGGGTGAGCGTGGATCCCGCGCGGCTGCGTCGGCCGTCGGAGCGGCCGTGGCTGTTCGCTGACAGCGTGCCGTTCCTGGCCGGCGTCGACGTGCCGGTCTGCCTCGTGTCCGACGCCGACCGGGACCCGCTGACGGCGGTGCTCGACCACCACGGCATCAGCGTGGCGTCGGTGGTGACCAGTGAGGACGCACGCGCGTACAAGCCGCGTCCTGAGCCTTTCGAACTGGCGTTGCGGCGGCTCGGGCTGGAAGCCGCCGACGTCCTGCACGTCGGTGACAGCCCGGCGTCGGACATCGCGGGAGCCGGCGCGCTGGGCATCGACACGGCGTGGGTCAACCGCCACGGCCGGCGCCTGCCGGGGCGGTTGACCGCCACCTACACGGTCTCGACGCTGACCGCGCTGCTGCCGGTGCTGGCTTCCGCCTGACGGCTCGCGAAGAAGGCTCGGACGTCCGCGGCGAGCAGGTCCGGGACCTCCATCGCGGCGAAGTGGCCGCCGCGGTCGAACTCCGACCAGTGTCGGATGTCGTAGAGGCGCTCGGCCAGCGGCCGCACCGACTGGGTGATGTCGTGCGCGAAGACGGCGACGCCGAGTGGCACCGGGCAGGGCAGGTTCGCCCGCGGGGTCTCGCGGGAGAGCCGGGCCGAGGAGGCGGCGGTCGCGGTCAGCCAGTACAGGGAGATGTTGGTGAGCATCCGGTCGTCGCTGACGGGCTGGTCGGTCCACTGGGCGAACCGCTCGGCGATCCAGGCGAGCTGACCGACGGGCGAGTCGGTGAGGGCGTAGCCGATCGTCTGCGGGGTGAGGGCTTGCAGCGCCTGGTACGGCGGGCGGTTGGCCATCAGCTGCCGGATGTTGTCGAGGCGGGCTTCGTCCGCTTCGGACACCTCGACGCCGGGGACCGGTCGGGTCGGCAGGTAGTTGACGTGCACGCCGACGACGCGGTCGGGTGCCACGGCGCCGAGCGCGGTCGAGATGCCGGAACCGAAGTCGCCGCCCTGTGCGCCGTAGCGTTCGTAGCCCAGCCGGCTCATCAGCTCGGCCCACGCCTGCGCGACCCGCACGATGTCCCAGCCCCGCTCCTTGGTCGGCCCGGAGAAACCGAACCCCGGGATCGACGGGATCACGAGGTGGAAGTCCTTGGACAGCGGCTCGATGACGTCGAGGAATTCGAGGAACGACCCGGGCCAGCCGTGGGTCAGGACCAGCGCGAGCGCGTCGGGTTTCGCGGACCGGACGTGGACGAAGTGGATGTTCTGGCCGTCGATCTCGGTGGTGAAGTGCGGAAGCTCGTTGAGCTTGGCCTCGTGGGCGCGCCAGTCGTAGCCGGTGCGCCAGTATTCGGCCAGTTCCTGGAGCCGTTTGAGCGGGAAGCCGTAGTCCTCTCCCGCGTCGGCGACCTCGTTGGGCCAGCGGGTCCGGGCGAGCCGGTCGGCCAGGTCGTCGAGGTCGGCCTGGGGAACGTGGATGTGGAATGGCTTGATCATGGCGGTGGCTCCGATCGTTGGTGCGGTAAACGTTTGTCCTCCAAACGGTAGCACGATCGTTGGTGCGACCAACGATCGGATAGGCTCGTCACATGGAGACCCCGTCCGCTCGGTGGGAGGGCTTGCCGAGCTGGCTGCTCACCCAGACCGCCGGCCACGCGCAGAGGTTGGTGTCGGACGGATTCGCGTCCGTCGGAGCGCGCGGCTACCACTACCGGTTACTGGCGACACTGGCCGAGCACGGCCCGGCCAGCCAGGCGACGCTGGGCCGCCGCAGCGGCATCCACGTGAGCGACATGGTCGCGACGATCAACGAACTGGCCGACGAAGGCCTGGTAGAACGGGCCCCAGACCCCTCCGACCGCCGCCGCAACGTCATCTCCATGACAGCGGAGGGCAAACGCCAACTGCGGCGCCTGGAGAAACAACTGGCCGAAACCCAGGAGCGGCTACTGGAGCCGCTGTCGCTCGAGGACCGCGCGCGGTTGACCGACCTCCTGTCGACGCTGCTGGCCCACCACAACAGTCGGGGCACTCCCGAGGAGCCGTGGCGCTGACCCGAGGCTCCGACCTGCTAACCGCTTCCCTCGGCCAGCGGTCAACGACCGACCCGCCGCTTGAGCCCGCACGGTCGGAGTTTGCCGACCCGGCCTACCCCGCCGGCCGAGCCCCCCTCCAACGTGGGCCGCCGCCAGAGGCTGGTGCTAGACGGTGAACCGGGCTTTGGCTGGGCCGGACCAGGTAGACGCGGCGAGTGCGATAGCGGAGGCAGCGACCAGGGTGACGGTCCAGCGGTCGTGGGCGGCGGCCCAGACCGCGTCGTTGAGGGGTACCAGCAGCGCCACCCGGTCCGGCAGCAATCCCACCAGGAAGGCGACGGCCAGGAAGGTCGGCGCGGCGATCAGGCCGACTCCGCGTCGGGCCGACCGGCGCCAGATGAGTGCCGCCACCGCGAGCACCGCCACCACCACGGCGGTCGCTTCCAGGGTCAGGTCGCGCCGGGGCAACGGCGCCCCAGCGGCCTCGGCCGCGGTGGCGAGGGTGCCCCACCATCAGCCGGCGAGCAGGATGCCGCCGCCCGCGACCCGCAGGGCCAGGGGTAGCCATGCTGGTGTGGGCGAGGTCGAGGTCGTCGGCCGCGCCGGGTCGTCGAACAGGAACCCGACGCCGAGACCCGCGCACAGCATCGCCAGCCGCAGCAGGATGACGACGGTCGCGGGGTCCGACGGCCCGGACACCACGGCCGGGACGCCCACCATGGCGTATCCGACCAGCAACGCGGCCAGCACCGGCGTCCACCGGGCCGCCCGCAGCACCGGCACAGTCGCCGCCCCGGCGACCGCTGCCCGCCCACCACCATCCCCGGCCCCCGTGCCGGGCCGCGAGGTCGGCCGCCGGCGGTCACGACGCCCGTCCGACCGTGGCGTGAGCCAGTTCCGGTTGCCGATCCGCGAGGTCCCGACCCGCAGTCATGACGCGCATCCGACGTTGGCGTGAGCGAGGCCAGGCTGCCGGACAGGTCGCCGTGCTCGACGCCGAGCAGCACCTGCTCCTCGGCCGAAGGCGCGTCGCCGTGGCGGAACCGGGCCAACAGGCGGCCGAGCCGGTGCCGGGACTGGCGTTTGCGGAGCGCGTCGACCAGTCGCCGCGGCCCGACCCGCCACAGCCAGCCGGCGACATCAGCAGAGGACGACGCGTGGAACCGGGCCGCGCCACGCCACAGGTCGAGGAACGTCTCCTGCACCACCTCGTCGACGAGCCCGTCGTCGGGGCACCGGTGCCGCAGTCGCAGCACCAGCCAGGCGGCGTGTCGCCGGTAGAACGCCTCGAAGGCGGCCCGGTCGCCGGCGGCGACGTGGGCCAACAGGTCGGCGTCGGTCGGTGGTGGTCTCACATCCTCTTCATCGGAATGAGGGACCGTTTTGGTTCGCGTACGCGCGAAGAATTTCTCACATGCCCGGCAGCGCCTGTTGCGGCAACGCCGCGCCCAGGTCACCAGCCATGAAGTGCCGCCGACACAACACCTGATAACGGACGTCGGCGTCGGAAGCGGTGTCGCCGATGACCACCTGCTCGCCCGAGCGGGCCACGACCCCGTTGACGACCCGCGCGTTCAACGTGCCGGGCCGCCCGCACCAGCACAGCACCTCGACCTGGATCCGCTCGACCGAGTCGGCCAGCTCGAACAGCCGCCGGGCGGCCGGGAACAGCACCGAACGGAAGTCGCTGGCCAGCCCGAACGCGAACACGTCCACGTCGTAGCAGTCGACGAGCTCCACCAGTTGCTCGATGTGGTGCTCGCCGTAGAAGCAGGCCTCGTCGCAGATCAGATAGTCGACACCGATCCCGTCGGCCCACTTGGAGCGCACCAGGGCGACCAGATCGAGGTCGTCGGTCACCTCGATCGCGTCGTGGGCCAACCCGATCCGCGTGGTCACCTGCGGGCCGAGAGACCGGTCGATCCGGGTCAGCACCAGGCCGCGCCGCCCCTGCCGGGCGTGGTTGTAGTTCATCTGCAGCGCCATCGTCGACTTGCCGCAGTCCATCGGCCCCCAGAAGAACTTGAGGGCGGCGCCGTGGCGCAACCGCCCGTCGCCGGCGGCGTGGCAGGTGCTGGCCAGGGCGGAGCCGGCCAGTGCGAGGTCGTCGGTCACGATCCGGCAGCCTAACTGCCGGATACGCGAAGTCCGCTCACAGCACGCGCGGCGGCGTGTTCCCCGCGGCCACGATCGCCCGGCGGACAGGCACCGCCAGCAGCAGGAAGAAGCCCACGACGAAGAAGAACACCAACGACACGATGCCGACGCGGTACGAGTTGGTGAGCTGGAACACCAAACCGAAGGCCAGCGGGCCGAGCCAACTCGTACCCTTGTCGCTGATTTCGTAGAAGCCGTAGTATTCGCCCTCTTTGCCCTCAGGAATCATCTGGCTGAACAGCGACCGACTCAGCGCCTGGCTGCCGCCGAGCACGATGCCGATGCACGCCCCGAGGATCATGAACGGCAGCGGCTCCTCCGCCGGCAGCCAGAACGCGGCGATGATCACGCCGGTCCACAGGATCAGGCTGAGCAGCACGGTCTTCCACGCGCCGATCCGCTCCGCGAGCCGGCCGAGCGCGAGGGCACCACCGAACGCCAGGAACTGCACGATCAGGATCGTGATGATCAAGGTGTTCTGCTCGAGCTTGAGCTCCTCGGTGCCGTACTGGCTGGCCAGCGTGATCACCGTCTGGATGCCGTCGTTGAACACCAGGAAGGCGAGCAGGAAGAACAGCGTCAACGGGTACGCCTTCAGGTGGCGGATCGTGCCGCCGAGCTGGCGGAACCCGTCGGTGAGCACGTTGCCGCGCCGCGCCGGGGTGTCGGGGTTGACCACGACGGGCCGGTCGCGCAGCCAGAGCAGCGGCAGCACCGTGAACAGCGCCCACCACACGCCGGCCGACACGATCGACCAGCGGGCGAGGTCCATCGTGCGTTGGTCGTTGCCGTCCTCGCTGAGCAGCGTCACCGCGACCAGGTTCAGCAGCAGCAGCAGGCCGCCGCCGAGGTAGCCGAGCGCCCAACCCCGGCTGGACACCTTGTCCCGGTCGTCGGGGTTCGCCAGTTGCGGCAGGAACGAGTTGTTGACCACGAACGCGGCGCCGAACGAGATGTTGGCGACCAGGAACAGCGCGCCGCCGAGCAGGTAGCGGTCGCCGGTGACGAACGCGAACAGGATCGTCGCGAGCGCGCCCAGGAACGCGAAGCCGGCCAGCAGCCACTTCTTGCGCGGCGTGCGGTCGGCGACGGCGCCCACGATCGGCAGCACGAAGACCTGGAGCAGGACCGAGAGCGAGATGAGGTACGGGTAGAAGGAGCCGGCCGCGATCCCGATCCCCAGTGGACTGACGCGGCCGTCGCACTCGTCGGCGCCGAGCGCGCAACCGGCGGCGAGCTCCGTGACGGTCGTGAGGAACGGGCCGAGGAAGACCGTGATGACCGTGGTCTGGAAGGCCGAGTTGGCCCAGTCGTACATGTACCAGCCGGTGCGTTCCCGCTTGGTGCTCGGCGGCGGCGCGGCGTCGACAGGTGTGGCGGCGGTGACCTCGGCCATCGGATGATCCTCGGGGGTGGTCAGGCGGGCCAGAGGCCACGGGCGATGTAGACGTCGCGCAACACGTCGACGCGATCGGTCATGATGCCATCCACGCCGAGATCAAGTAAGTGGTGCATCGGCTCGGGATCGTCGATCGTCCAGACATGGACCTGCAGGCCGAGCCGGTGGGTGTACGCGACGAAACGCGGATCGACAACGGTCAGCCGCCCGTAGCGGGGTGGCACCTGGGCGGCGACCACCGAGGGGTGCATCTTGATCTGTTTGTTGCGTCGGGAGGCCAGCCACAGCCTGGTCACGCCGCGCATGCCGAGCGAGGTGGCGATCTCGGGGCCCGCCAGCTTGCGGATCTGGGCCAGTCTCGTGTCGCTGAAGCTGGCGAGCAGGACGCGGTCTTGTGCTTTGGCGTCCTTGACGGTCTGGACGGTGGGCTCGATGCCCGGTGTCGCCTTTACGTCGATGTTGAACCGGACCTGCGGCCACGCCGCCAGGACATCGTCCAGCCGGGGTACGGCGGCCGACCCCGCGACGCGTACCGTCTCCAGGTCCTTGATCGTCAGGTTGCGGATCTGCCCTGGTTGGCCGGTCAGTCTGCGCAGGTCAGAGTCGTGGAAGACGACCGCGACGCCGTCGCGCGTGCCGTGCACGTCGGTCTCGACGTAGCGGTAGCCGAGCCCGACAGCACGAGCGAACGCCTCGGCGGTGTTCTCGTCGCCGTCGGCGGCGCCGCCCCGGTGGGCGAACGCGATCGGCGTGGGCGCGTCAAGGTACGGGTGCACGCGACGGAGTATGCCGGGCCGAACCGACGATAGGGTGTCGGCCATGCGGGCGGTGGGCATCGATTTCGGTACGTCCCACACGGTGGCGGTGGTCGCCGTCGATGACGCGCCGCCCCGACCGCTGCTGTTCGACGGCTCACCGCTGCTGCCGTCCGCGGTTTTCCTGGACGAGTCGGGCCGGCTGGTGGCGGGCTCGGACGCGGTGCGGGCGGCCCGGTTGGACCCGGCCCGCTTCGAGCCGAACCCGAAACGCCGGGTCGACGAGGGCTCGGTGCTGCTGGGCACGCGGACGGTCCCGGTGTCGTCGCTGGTGGGCGCCGTGCTGACCCGGGTGGCGGAAGAGGCCCGGCGCTGGGCGGGCGAGGCGTACTCGGTGGTGCTCACCCACCCGGCCGGCTGGTCGGCGCAGCGCCGCTCGGTCCTGGTCGACGCGGCGTCGCTCGCGGGCCTGCCCGACAACCCGACCCTGCTGCCGGAACCGGTCGCGGCTGCGCGTTACTTCACCGCGGTGCTGCGCGCGTCGGTGCCGGAGGGTGCGGCGCTGGCGGTGTACGACCTGGGAGCCGGCACGTTCGACGCCGCGGTGGTGCGGCGCTCCCCCGCCGGTTTCGAGGTGCTCTCCGCCAGCGGGTTGCCGGACGTCGGCGGCCTGGACCTCGACCAGGCGCTGGTGGAACACCTGGGCGAGGGCTACTCGTCGTCGCGGACCGCCGTGTGGAACGGCCTGCTGACCCCGGCGGACACGGCGGCGCGCCGCCAGCGGGCGCTGCTGTACGACGACGTGCGCGGCATGAAGGAAGCCCTGTCCCGCACGTCGTCGGCGGACGTCCACTTGCCGGTGCTGGAGGTGGCGGCCCACGTCACCCGCGACGAGCTGGAGCGGCTGTCCCGACCGATGCTGGCCCGGACGGTCGACTGCCTGGCCCGCACGATCGCCGACGCCCGCCTGTCCGAGGACGAGCTGGTCGGGATCTTCCTGGTGGGTGGCTCGAGCCGAATGCCGTTGGTGGCCCGGCTGATCCACCAGGAACTGGGCATCGCCCCGACGGCGCTGGAGCAGCCGGAGACGGTGGTGGCCCAGGGCGCGGTCAGCGCGGACGCCGCACCCCGGGTGCCGGCGCAGCGGGGACCGGGCGGGTTCGGGCCGGCGTCCGATTGGCCGGTCTCACCGTCCGCCGGACCGACCGCCCCCGGCTACCCGGTGCACGGGCCCGGTGGGGTCGGGCCCGCATCCGACTGGCCGGTATCACCGACGGCTGGGCCCGGCGCACCTGGCTACCCGATGCCCGGGCAGCACGGACCCAGCGGCGTCGGACCCGGATCCGACTGGCCGGTGTCACCGACAGCCGGGCCCACCGGGCACGGTTCCCCGATGCCCGGGCCCACAGGGCACGGTTCCGCGATGCCCGGGCAGCAGGTGCCCGGCGGGGTCGTACCCGCGTCCGACTGGCCGGTGTCGCCGACGGCTGGACCGACCACGCCCGGCTACGCGGTGCCCGGGCAGCGCGCGTCGAGCGAGTCGCTCTCTGGCCAGGACGCGGCGGATCTGACCGTGCCCGTGGGGCCTGCGCCGAGCTACGTCGGACCCGGTCAGGCCGTCGGGTACCCGGCTCCGGCCAGCCCCGCGACCGGCTACAGCGGGGATCCCGCCGCCCCTGGTCACCCGCGGGCCGCCCCACGTCTGACCTCGGGCCGCGCCGGGCTCGCCTGGGTGGTGACCCTCAGCGCGCTGGTCGCGATCGCCACGACCGTATTGGTCGTGCTGCTCGCCAACGGCTGACCCGGCGCCCGAAACCAGCGTCGGCGACCGCAGCGGTTACCCCGCACGTTGGACGGCCGCCCGGCATGGCCGGCGGGGCCTAGCGCTCTCCACCAAGCGCTTCCGGGCTCGCCCAGAGGCAGACCCCAACCCGCCTGCGCGGCCGTTGCGTGGCGGGACTACGGCTCGGCGCGGATGGGAGGGCGTCCGGTCGCTCCGAATCAGTCCTACCGCCCAGCCAGCGGCGTCACCGAGGCAGCGCAGGCAGCGTTCCCGACGCGAACGATGTCCGCCGCTGCGAGCCGGCCGCTACGGGTCGCCACCGGCCGATAAAGCCAGGTCACCGAGCTCGCGCCGCGCAGCGAGCGGCTTGCGCGGGGCGGCGTTGGCGCCGATCGCGATGCGGGCGACGACCGTCCGACCGGCCACCGCGTTGCGGGGCCGTTGGCTGGCCGGTCAGCCCACTGGTGCTGGCGCTGCTGAGCGCATCAAAGCGACATAGCCCTCCTCGAGTGATGGGGTGACCAGGACGGCGTCGGGGGCTGGTGGTTGGGGGCTGACGACGCGGTAGTGGGTGCCGTCGGTGCGGGCGATCGCCGAGACCACGACGCCGTCGGTGGGTGGCGGGCCGGGGGTGACGATCTCCCAGGTGACGCCCTCGGCGCGGGCCGTCAGGTCGGTGACCGCGCCGGTGAAGGCGACGCGGCCGCCGGCTAGGACGGCTGTTTGGCGGCAGGTTTGGGCCACGTCTTCGACGATGTGGGTGCTGAGCAGGACCGTGCGGGCGTCGGCCAGGCTGGATAGCAGGGTGCGGAAGCGGATCCGCTCCTCGGGGTCGAGGCCGACGGTTGGCTCGTCGACGATGAGCAGGGCCGGGTCGCCGAGCAGTGCCTGCGCTATGCCGACCCGGCGGCGCATGCCGCCCGAGAAGCCCTTGAGCTTGCGGCCGGCCACGTCGGACAGGCCGACCAGGTCGAGCAGCTCGGCGGCCTGGCGTCGGCGGGCCGCGCGGTCGTCGAGGCCTTTGAGCAGACCCACGTAGTCGAGGAACTCCGTCGGCGTCAGGTCCGGGTAGAGGCCCAGGTCCTGGGGTAGGTAGCCGAGGCGGCGTTGGACCGCTACCCGGCCGGCGCGGGTCGAGAGGTCGTGGCCGCCGGCGATGACGCGGCCCGACGTGGCCGGCAGCACGCCGGCCAGGATCCGCATGAGGGTGGTCTTGCCCGCGCCGTTGGTGCCGAGCAGGCCGAACATCCCGCCGGCCACCGTCAGGTCGACACCGTCGAGGGCGGTCACCCGGCCGAAGCGGCGCCGCAGGTCAGCGATTTCGATGTGCACGATGGGTCCTCTCAGGCCTTCGACGGCCAGGTCTGGCGGGTGCTGCGGTGTGCGACGACCGCCGCGGCGGCGAGCGGGATCAGCCCGCACAGCACCACGACGGCCACGCTGAGGGCCGCGGTCGCGGCGGACGGGTCCGGGCGGAGGAAGGACAGGAAGCCTGGAGTGCCGGCGAACAGGGCGGTGTGGCCGTTGGCCAGCAGCCAGGTCGCGCCGTAGTCGCCGATCGGGGTCAGCAGCGTGCCGGTCAGCGAGGGCAGGAAGTCTGGCGCGAGCATGTTGCCCCAGAACCAGTAGCCGACGAACAGGACCCGGAATAGCGGCACCGAGACGATGACCGGGCACACCAGGGCGAAGCCCGCCACCATCGCGATCCCGGGAAGCGTGACCACCACGAACGCGACCAGCGCCCACCCGATCAGGGCCGGGTCGTGCCGCTTTGGTAGCTCGGTGATCGCCGCCAGCAGCAGGGCCGCCAGGCCCGGTAGGGCACACGCGCCGATGCCGCCGAGGTATTTGCCCGCCAGCCGGGTGGCCGGTGCGTGCGGCAGGCTTTCCAGCAGCGGCTCGACGCGGAGCTTGCGGTCGCGAACCAGCCGGTCGGCGAGCAGCATGCCGTAGGCCAGCGGCATCAGGATCGCGAACAGCAACGCCCAGGTGCCCATCACCTCCCGCGCCGGCGTGCCGACCGGGAGGCTGCGCGGGCCGCGGTCGCCCTGGAGCACGATCAGCGCGCCGCCGAGCAGGGTCGCGGCGATCCACAGTGAGCGTTTGCGGGCCTGCATGCGGAACTCGTAGCGGGCCACCGCCAGCAGCGCGGTCACGCGTCCTCCTCGGAGAGCAGTCGTTCGGGCTTGCTCAGGACAGCGGCGGTGACCGCCAGGAACAACAGGCCGCCGGCGAGCAGACCGACCCGGTTCGCGGCCCAGCCCGGACCGTCGCCGACCCGGCTGGTGAAGAACAGGAACAGCGGGCGCAGCAGCGGACTGCCCACGAACGCCGACGCCCAGACCTGCTCGGCCAGCCACACCAGGGCGACGGCGCTGCTGGCCAGCACCGTGCTGCGGGTCGCCGCCGCGACCAGCGCCGCGAACCCGGCCAGCCAGAGCGTCGGCGCCGCCCACACCAGCAGGGCCGCCACGCCGCTGGAGCCGGTGCGGTAACCGGCCAGCGCCACCACGGCGGCGTAGGCGAGGCAGAGCACGGCGGCGACCGCGCCGAGAACGCCGAGCCGGCGGCCGATGGTGGCCAGGTGTGGGGTCGGCAGCGACAGGTGCAGCTCGCGGCAGCTCTCGCGGGTGACGATGGTCAGGGCGACCATCGCGACCGCGAGCGGCGTGATCGCCTCGAGCCCGGCCAGCAGCAGCGTCTGTGCCTGGGCGCGGCTGCCGTTGGTGGCCCGGATGAACACGGCGATCGCGGCCGCGAAGAGCAGGGCGGCGGGCGGGGCCAGCAACGCCGCCGGGCCCGCGCGGCGGGCCTCGTGGAGCCAGATGGTGAGGGTCACGGTGATGGGTACCGGGTGGGGTGGGAAAGGTTCATCGGAGAACGGCGGGAATTGCGCGATGCCGGCCGGCCAGCGGTGCGAGGGCCACCGTCGCGACCGCGACCACGACGGCGCCGAGCACCAGCGGCAGGCCCGGTCGCCACAGCGCGTCGAGGATCGGTGCGACGCCGTGGTCCAGAATCGAGGTCGGTGCCAGCAGCCGCAGCACCCAGCAGGCCATCACCACCGCGATGCCCGCCTCGTAACGCCAGAGCACCGCCAGCGCGAAGCTCGTCGCGGATAGCGGCACCAGCGGGCCGAACCAGGTCACGAACAGCTCCGCGAGCAGCAGGTCGCCGCGCGGCAGGGCGATCGCGAGCGAGGCCGCCGTGCCGAGACCGACGGTCACGGCCAAGACGAGGGTGAGGCGGGCGAGGACGAGTACGCGGGTCGAGGTGGGCGTGGCGCGGACGAGCTCGGCGGCCTCACCGTCGGCGCTGCACGCGGCGGCCACCGAGACCGCCGCCACCAGGGGCACGACCAGCGCGAGCAGGTCACCGGCCCGCCCAGCCGGTGCGGACGCGGCGTAGCCGGCGGCGGCCGCGATCACCACCAGCGCGATCGCCCACACCCGCCACCCGATCAGCCGGACCTGCCGCGCCAGCAGCCCCCACGCGACCCGCGCGGACGCCAACCAGCGCCGGGCCGGCGCGCTCGTCGGGAGATAGCGAGGCACGATCAAGGCGCCCTCGCCTGCCGGCACGAACTCGCGAGCGGCGATCTGATCGTGGTTTGACAGCGCGGAACTGCCTCGGACAGTTGGCCCGGTCGATCGCACGCTCTCCCCGCTCGTCGAGGCCCGAGCGTCATGCGCGGGCGACGGTCCGGAGCCAGCCCAGACAGCGCGCCCGTCCGACGGCGACAACGCGGCATCAGACCGAACAGCACCCCAGTTCGACGGCAGCGCCCCGGGCGAAGGGACCTGCTCGGGCCCGACCACGTCGGGCGACGAGGCCACGTCGAGCTCGGATCCAACCGTCTCGGGCGGTCGCGTGCCCACCGACAGCCTGGCCCGGACGGCCGCGAACGGTGGCGGGTCCGGCGGGGTTGCGGCGAGGGTGGCCGTGCGTATCCCCGTGGCCAACGTGGACCACGACGCCGCGTCGGTGCGGCACGATGCGCAACCGACGAGGTGGCCTGCGATCTCCGCCGCCTCGGGCGGTGGGAGCGTGCCGGCCGCATAGGCCGGTAGCTGGTCGACGGGGTGGGTCATCGGCCGGCCTCCTTCGCGGTGAGCTGGTCGACGGGTAGGGCCCTGGCCAGGGCGGCGCGGGCCATGAACAGCCGGCTCTTGACCGTGCCCAGCGGGATGCCGAGCAGCGTCGCGATCTCGGCCATGGGCAGCTCGGCGACGAACGTCAGGTGGAGCACCTCGCGGTGACCCGCGGGCAGCCGCGCCAGCGCCCCACCGACCGCGGCGACGTCGGCCCTGGCCAGAGCGATCTCGTCGGGCGTGGCCACATTGCTCGGGATCGACGCGGCCGCGTCCAACGGCAGGGACGGCGGTGGCATGGAGCGGGTGCGCTTGCCGGACTGGCGGCGGCAGATGCCGAACAGCCACGTCCGCACGGTCGACCCGCCCGCGAACCTGGCCGCCGCGCCCTGCCACACGCCGACGAACGTGTCCTGCAGCGCCTCCTCCGCCTGCCCCCGGTCGGCGGTCAGCTGCACCGCATAGCGCAGCAACACCGCCGCGTGGCGGGCGTAGAGCTGCTCCAGTGCCTGCTCGTCGCCGCCCGCCACGCGGCGCACCAGCGCCTCGTCGGACTCGTCCATCGCTTGTGAGTACCACCGGGCCGCAAGAAGGTTCACCGCCTGTGGCGCCGATTACACATCTCTCACGAAGACGATCCCGTCGATCTGGGAAAGGTGGGCCGGAGACAGCGGCGCGTAGCCGAACCACGGCGACACCCGGGGCTCGCGCACGTCAACCAGCTCCGTAGGAGAGACGACAAAACGGTCACCCGCCAGCGCGTACAACCGGCCTTCGAGAGTCTCCGGCGGCGGCACCGGAACCCCGCGACCACGGATCGTGCCGATCGCCGTGGCCACAAACCCATAATCCGCCCCAAGTCGGGCGTTGACGAGAGCCCCGGCGCCCCACCACGACAGCTCCTGACCACCCATCCGCATCCCACTGCGATCCCGCTGCAGGTGGCTGTTGTGGGCATGGACGAACACCGGGCCGACCGCCCCGAGGGCGAGCAGGTTCGCGGCCATCATCGCGTCCCGCACCCCCGCCAGCCGCGCCAGCCGGCCAGGTGACGAGTCGGCCATCCAGAAGTGATACCGCAGGAGTCCGACAGCGGTACGCGCGTACAGGTGGACCAGCTCGTCAGGAGCGAAAACGGGCGCCTGCTCCGCCAGCAAGGCCACCAGATCGTCGGCGACCGCCCGAAGCTCCGGCCGCGCCCGCCCGACCGACGCACCCGGATCCATCATCGCGGCGCGATTCGTCCAAAGATCATCAGAGCCGAGCAGCCGATCGAGCGTCGCCGCGTCGCACGGGAGCAGATCGGCGTCGACCCGGTCGGCCAGCGCGGAGTGCAGTGCGACCAGCGCCGGCCGAGGGCTCGCGGCGGCCTCGATCTCCAGCGGCCCGTCGAACCCCGCGAACCGCACCCATTCACCCGCCGAACGACCCTCGTTGTACGCGCGCATCCAGCGCACCAACTCACGATTGCCGCCGAAGGCACCCCAACCATGGCTGAACCCGCGCGCCATCACCTCGTCCAACGACCCGCGCCCCGTCGTGACGTACTCGTCCACGACCAAGCCCATCAGGCAGTCGCTCTCGATCGCGATGGTCCGGTACCCCTCGTCGACGAGCGATCGGAACACCTCGTTGCGTACGTCGAGCAGCACGTCTTCGCCATGGGTGGGCTCACCGAGCCCGAGGATGCGCGGTCGTCCAGGCAGCAGCTTCAGCACAGTCATGCCACTCAACAGTATCGTTGAACCTTTGGTTGAGACTTCCGCACGACGACAGGCGGAGCGGTGCGCGAAAAGCTTCAAAGGCCAGTGGACCTGGCCCGACGCTACGGCCGGTCCACCCAGGCGATCCGGAACTACGAGGCGGCCGGCATCCTGCCGGAGGCCGAGCGCACCGCGAGCGGCTACCGCACCTACACCGGGGACCACGACCTGGCCCTGGCCGCCTACCTAGCCCTCGTGCGCGGCCACGGCAACCAGACCGCCACCGAGATCATGCGGGCGATCAACGGGCACGCGACCGCGGACGCGCTCACGCTCGTCGACGAGAGCCACGCCCAACTGCTCGACGACCGCCGGACCCTGCGCGCCGTCGAAGCCGCGCTCCACGACCTCGAACCGGTCCCGGCCGCCGAGCGTGGCGACACGTTCGTCGGCCCCCTGTCGCGGCGGCTCGGCATCCGCCCGGCGACCCTGCGCAAGTGGGAGGACGCCGGCCTGGTCCAGCCGCGCCGGGATCCGCGGACCGGCTACCGGATCTACCGCCCGGCCGACGTACGCGATGCGCTGTTGACCCATCAGCTCCGCCGGGGCGGCTACCCACTGGGTCGGATCGCCCCGCTGATCGCCCAGGTCCGCACGGCCGGCGGTGTCGCGCCGCTGGAGTCGATGCTGCGGGACTGGCGTGCCCGCCTCGACGCCCGCGGCCGCGCCATGCTCGCCGGCGCGGCCGCGCTGAACGCCTACCTCGACTGGAGGTCGGCTGTAGTTTCGGCCGGCCGCGGTGACGGCACCGCCGGCGAGGGTCGCACGTCGAGGTCCCGCCAGACCGGGCGCACCACCGGCAGCAACGTGACCGCCAGGTAGAGCACCCCCGTCGCGATCAGGGCTACCTTCAGGCCCACCGCGCCGGCCACCGCACCGCCGAGCAACCCGCCGAGCGGGATGCCGGCCCAGGCCACCGCCGTCAGGACGCCCTGGACCCGGGCCATCATGTGCTCCGGGATGCGCTCGTAGAGAACCGCGCCGATGATCGGGTTGATCGCGGCGAGGCCGACACCGGCGGCGAACGACACCGCGTACAGCAGCCAGACCTCGTCGCTGAAGCCGGCCGCGAGGAAACGTGGCGCGCCACCGACGAAGAACCCGATGGTGAACAGGGCCCAGCGCGGTGCCCGCGGCGCGTACGCGGTAAAGACGATGTTGCCCAGCACCGCACCGATCGCGAACGAGCCGCTGGCCAGGCCGAGCACGACCGACGAACCGACGAGCGTAGCCCACATCGGCAACAGGACCGAGTTGTACGCGGCGTCGAACAGGTTGGTCGCGAACATCATCACGATGATCGCCCCGGCCAACCGGTCCCGCCGCACGAAGGTGATGCCGGCCCGCAGCGCCTTCGTGTAGGACTCCTCCTTGACCGGTGCTTCCGCCGGTGGCACGCGGACCAGCAGGAGCACCAGGACGGCCGCGACCGCGAACGTGCCGGCGTCGAACAGCAGGACCGTCGGCGCGTCGAGCACCGCGATCAGCGCACCGCCGGCCGGGGCGCCGAGCAGGGTGGCGAGCCGGTGCAGGCCGTCCTGCAGGCTGGCGGCGCGGGTCATCTCCATGCCGGACTGCCGCGCGACGCGGGGGAAGACCGCTTCCTTGGCGGTGTCGCTGAACCCCCGCAGGCCGCCGGCGATGCCGACCAGCACGAGCAGGCCACCGAAGCCGATCCGGTCGTGCAGCAGCGGGATCGCGCCGATGGCCAGGGCGCTGACGGCGTCGGCGACGATGCTGAAGCGGCGGCCGCCGATCCGGTCGATCAACGGGCCGCCGGCGCCGGCGGCGAGCACGTACGGGAGCATCTCGACGAACGCGACGATGCCCGCGCGGCTCGGCGAACCGGTGCTGACCAGCACGAACCAGGGCAGAGCGAGCGCGCTCATCCGGGTGCCGACGGCCGAGATCGTGTCGGCGGTCAGCAGGGCGACGAGGGCGCGCCGGCTGCTCACCGCTCCTCCCCTTCTTCTGGCGCGGCGGGGAACGGCAGGATGTGCACTTGGAGCTGGACCTTCTCCGCGTCGTCGGGGTGCTCGACGTCGGGGTCGTCCCGCCGGTAGCGCTCCGCCAGCGCGAAGATCGCCTCGTTGAGCTCCATCGCCTCGGCCTGGGTGAGCCGCAGCCGCCAGTCGCTGATCGTGAACGCGTCGCGCCAATCCGGCGGCATCGATGCCATCTCGTCGAGGAAGCGGACGGTCTGGTCGGCATATTGGGCGGCGACCGCGCGCAGGTAGCCCTCCGTCTCGGGAAGTGGCAGCTCCGAGTCGGCGAGGCGCGTGCTCCGGTGTGCGGCCTTCCACCAGCGTTCGCGGCCGACGTTGCGCTCCGGGTCGTCGACCACGAAGCCGTAGTTGGCCAGGATCCGCAGGTGGTAGCTGGTCGCTCCGCTCGACTGGCCCAGCCGCTCGGCGAGCATCGTCGCGGTCGCCGGCCCATTCTCGCGCAGCAGGCCCAGGATCCGCACGCGCAGGGGGTGCGCCAGGCCGCGCAGCGTTGTGGCATCGACATTGACTTCGCGCTCTGTCATGTATGCAAAGATATCTTTGCCAAGGTTTCTTTGCAAGGGACTCTTTGCATCCGGTTCTTGTCGGTGGGTCGTGCGACGATTTCTGCCGTGACGCGACGCATGGACAACACCGAGCGCCGGGCCCGCCTGGGCATCCGGCACCGCCTGGCGGGTCCGCCCGCCCACGACCCGGTCGAGGTCACCCGCGACCTCGTGGTGCTGCACGCCACCGACGCGGCCACTGTTTACCTAGGCGCCGCGGCGCGGCTCCACGCGCCGGTCATCAAAGACCTCGAGCACGCGTTGTACGCGGACCGCACGCTGATCCGGATGCTCGGCATGCGGCGCACCATGTTCGTGGCGCCCGTCGAGCACGCCCCGGTCGTCCAGGCCGCCTGCACCGACGCGATCGCCGTGGTGCAGCGCAAGCTGCTGCTCAAACACCTGGCGGAGGCCGGCCACGACGGCGGTGACCCGTGGCTACGCGACGTCGAGCAGGCCACCTTGGCCGCGCTGGTCGCGCGCGGCTCCGCCACCGCGTCCCAGCTGTCCGCCGACGAGCCCCGACTACGCACGCAGCTCTCGATCGACGAGGACAAGCCCTATGGCGCCGCGCCGGCGATCACGTCGCGGGTGCTCAACCTGCTGTCCATGCAGGGCCTGATCGTCCGGGGGCGGCCGCGGGGGTCGTGGCTGTCGACGCAGTACGAGTGGGCGCCGGCGTCCGCGTGGGTTCCCGGGGGCCTGCACCAGCACGACGCGGCTGCGGCCCGGGTCGAGCTGGCCCGGTTGTGGCTGGCCCGGTTCGGCCCGGCCACGCCCGCCGACCTCAAGTGGTGGGCGGGCTGGACGGGCGCCCAGGTCAAGGCGGCCCTGGCGGGCCTCGACGTCGCGTCGGTGACCCTGGAGGACGGCACGGCCGCGGTGGTGCTGGCCGACGACGTCGAGCCGGTCGTGTCGCCTGATCCGTGGGTGGCTCTGCTACCGGCGCTCGACCCGACGATCATGGGCTGGGTCGGCCGCGAATGGTATCTGGGGCCGCATTCGCCGGCGTTGTTCGACCGCTCGGGCAACCCCGGCCCGACGGTCTGGGTCGACGGCCGGGTGGTCGGCGGCTGGTCCCAACGCCCGGACGGCAAGGTCGTGCACCGACTACTCGAAGAGGTGCCGGCAGGCACCAAGAAGCGCATCACCACCGCGGCGTCCGAACTGGAGGCCTGGCTCGGCGACGCCCGGGTCAAACCCAAGTTCCGCACGCCACTGGAGCGGGAGCTATCGGCTTAGGCGGGCCTGCGCCCGGCGGTGGTGTCTCGCGGAAGCGGACATGTTCTTCCATGTACGCACATGCGAAATCATGTGGGGTTCGCGCGAACGTCCCGCCCCCGGCGGGACACGCCCAGGGTCCACAGCCGACGCGAAGAGCTAGACCGCGAGCCGGACGCGGGGATTTGCGGTTAGGAAGGAGGTGCAGCTGAGACGGGCGCGGGGCACATGGGACCGGCCGGACGAGAAACTCCAGTTGACGCCGCCCAGCGTGACGGGGTTGCGCGGCGCCGCACGGTGGAGCGACGGGATGCGGGCGTATGGCCCACGCAAAGGCTGCGGCTCGCGCGTTACCTGAGCTACGGGGTGCGGCGGGCTCGGGCGGCCCAGATCGCGTAGGCCGGGTCGCGGTCCAGGTTGTGGCGGTCGCGGTCGTAGCGGCGGGTCGTGCGTGGGTCCGCGTGGCCCATGGCGTCCTGTACGTCCTCCAGGGCGACACCCTCCGCGCGGGCCGTGGTCGCGAACGCGTGGCGCAGGGAGTGCGGCGACAGCCGGTCCGCGGCTGGGATGCCGGCGTCGCGGGCGACCTTGCGGACCAGGCGGAAGACCGCGTGCCGGTCCAGGCGGCCGCCGGACGCCGTGGCTAGGAGCGGGCCGGTCAGGTCGGCAGCACGGACACCGGCCGCCGAGGCGCGGGCGGCCAGGTAGGTGTCGACGGCCGCCGCCGTGCCGGGGGTCAGGGCGCGTCGGCGGTGCTTGCCGCCCTTGCCGGTGAAGCGGATGCTGCGATGTCCGCGCTCCTCCCCCAGGTCGGCCACGTCGAGCGAGACCAGCTCGCCCACGCGCAGCCCGAGGTCGGCCAGCAGGGCCAGGGCGGCCCGGGTGCGGGCGGCGGTCGGGCCCGTCGCGGCGGCGGCCGCGCGGAGCAGCGCGTCGACCTCCTCGGGGGCCAGGCCGACGGTGGCCGAGTGGTCGCGGTCGACGCGGGGGCGGTCGGCGCCCGAGACCGGGTTGGCGTCCAGGGCGCGGAGTTTGACGAGGAAGTCGTACCAGCTCGACAGCGCCGACATCTTGCGGGCGACCGTGGTCGGGGCGGCGGTTTCCTCGACTTCGCGGGCGTACGCGTTGACGTCCAGGAACGTCGCCGCGAGTGGGTCGACACCGTGGTCGCCGCACCAGGCCAGCCACCCGCCGACGTCGCGTTTGTAGGCCGCCCGCGTGTGCACCGAGAGGCGCCGGTTGGCCAGCCACGCGTCGGTGAACTCGCCCGCACCGGACCGCGGCGCCGGCACACTGCGGCCAGCCGGCACGAGCGAGGTCACGCGCAGACGCTAGCCAGCCGGCGGCGGCCCGGCCGTGCGGCGCGCCGCGTCGCCCGCGAACTTCGCGGGAGTAGTACCGAGGTAGCGACGGAACGTACGCGTCAGGTGCGCCTGGTCGTAGAAACCGGCCGACGCCGCCACCGCGGCGGCCGGCTGGCCCGCCAGGAGCATGGCCCGGGCGCGGTCGACGCGGCGGCCGACCAGGTACGCGTGCGGCGGCAGCCCGAACGCCGCCGTGAACGCTCGGACCAGGTGGGTCGGATGGGCGCCGAGCCGGGTCGCCGCGGCCTCCAGGGTCAGGCCCTCGGTCACGTGCGCGTCCAGCAGGTCGCGCAGGTCCCGGGCCAGTCGGCGCGGCGGCAGCGGCGCGCGCGGGACCGGGCCACCCAGGTGGCCGCGGAGCCGGTCCACCACCAGGGCCAGCCGGCTCTCCGCGTGCAGCTCCTCGCCCGGCCCGCCGTCGAGGACCCGGTGGAGCTCGGCCACCCGCCGGCGCAGCAGCGGGTCGGCGAGCGCCGGATGGTCGACCGCCGCACCGGTCAGCTCCCGCCCGACCACGTCGGCGTCGAGGTACACGACCCGTTTGACGAAGCCGCCCGGTGTCGCGGCGCGACCGTCGTGCGGCACGTGCGGCGGCAACAGCGTCACCTGGTCGGCCACCGCGCCGTGCCCGTGGCGGTCCAGGTCGTACCGGATCGCGCCGTCGTCGACGACCAGCAGCGTCCAGGCGTCGTGGGTGTGCGGCGGGTACGCGTGCGTTACGAACCGGGCGTGCAGCACCTCGGCGACCCCCGGCACGGCCGGGCGCCAGGCGCGCAGCCGCTGGCCCTCCATGTCAGGAACGTACAAGACCGGCGGGCACGGGTGGCGGGACGCTGGGCGGCATGAGGTTCGAGACGAAGATCGCCGTGCTGCTCCGCGACGACCTGGCCACCTGGCAGCGGCTCAACGTGACCGCGTTCCTGGTCAGCGGGATCGCCGGCACCAGACCGGAAACCATCGGCCAGCCGTACGCGGACGCGGACGACACCCCGTACCTGCCGATGTTCCGCCAACCGGTGATGGTCTTCGCCGGCGACGGCGCGCTGCTCACCGCGGCCCGGGAGCGGGCGCTGCGCCGTGGCCTGACCCCGGCGATCTTCACCGCGGACCTGTTCGCCACCGGCCACGACGCCGCGAACCGGGAGGCGGTGGCCGCCGTGCACGCGGACAAGCTCGACCTGGTCGGCATCGCGATCTACGGCCCCCGAAACGACGTCGACAAGGTTTTCAAGGGCGCGACCCTGCACCCTTAGTCCGCGCCCGGACGTGCATCCGCTCGCCCTGCGGGCCGAACAGGCTCAGCAGTTCGGCCGGCTGGTCGAAGGGGTTGCTGATGGCGTGCGGGGTGCGGGTGTCGAACTCCGCGACCTCTCCCTCCACCAGGGTCAGGTCGTGCTCGCCGAGCCGCAGCCGCACACGGCCGGACAGGACGTAGAACCACTCGTACCCCTCGTGCCGTTGCAGGTCGATCGTCGGCTCGTACCGGGCCCCGAGGATGTGCTTGAACGCCTGCATCCCGCCCGGCCGCCGGCTCAGCGGCACGAACGTGACCGCGCCCCGGCGGATCGGGCGGGCGTGTACGCGCGGGTCGCCGGTCTCGGGCGCGCCGACGAGCTCGTCGAGCGGCACCTGGTGGGCCTTCGCCAGCGGCAGCAGCAGCTCCAGGGTCGGGCGGCGGCCGCCGGACTCGAGCCGCGACAGGGTGCTGACCGAGATGCCGGTCTCCTCGGACAGCTCGGCCAGGGTGGCACCGCGCTGCTTGCGCAGCGCCCGAAGCCGTTCGCCCACGTTCGAAGGGTCCATGCCTGAGAATTTGCCAGAGCGGCAACGAATGTTGCCACTTTTCGGGGGCAGGGTGGACCGTGGCCGGCATGGAAACCTTTGACGTCATCATCGTCGGCGGCGGCCCAGCGGGGCTCGCCGGCGCACTCACCCTGGCCCGCGCCCGGCGCGGCGTCCTGGTGGTCGACAACGGCACGCCGCGCAACGCCAACGCCGGCCACGTCCACAACTTCCTCACCCGCGACGGCACCCCGCCGGCCGAGCTGCTCGCGATAGCCCGGGCCGAGGTCGAGGGCTACGGAGCCAGCTTCGCCACGGGTACGGCGGCCGGCGCGAAGGCCACCGACGACGGCTTCACCGTCACCCTCGACGACGGCCGCACGTTCACCGCACGCCGGCTGCTGGTGACCACGGGCCTGGCCGACGAGCTGCCCGACATCGACGGCCTGGCCGGGCGGCTGGGCAGCGACGTGCTGCACTGCCCGTACTGCCACGGTTGGGAGGTCCGCGACCAGGCGATCGGCATCATCGCCACGACCGCCGCGGTCGCCCATCCGGCCCTGCTCTGGCGGCAGTGGAGCGCCGACATCACGGTCGTCCTCAACGGCCAGCCGGCCCCGACCGGCCAGGACGCGGCCCTGCTGGCCGCCCGCGGCATCACGGTGGTCGACGACCGGGTCACCGCCGTCGACGCAGACCGCACGGCCCACCTGGCCGGCGGCGCGACCCTGACCCCGGACGTGTGGGTGGTCCCGACCCGGATGACGGCCCGCGACGACCTGCTGACCGACCTGGGCGTGGAAACCGGCCCGGTGCTGATGGGCGACATCGAGGTCGGCACGGCGGTCAAGTCCGACGCGAACGGCGCGACCTCGGTCCCGGGCGTCTACGTAGCCGGCAACATCACAGACCTACGCGCCCAGGTCATCGTCAGCGCAGCCGCCGGCCTCAACGCGGGCGCAATGATCAACGCAGACCTGGCGATGGCCGACGCCCACGCCGCGCTGAGCTGAGGCGGAGTCATCGCGCGAGCCGCGTCTCCGCGGGAGTCAGCAACGCCAGTGGCAGCAGGCCGATTGCGGCGACCGCGACGCTCAGGATGACCAGGGCCGGAGCCAGGCCTGCCGCGGCCAGCAACGGTGGAGCCAGCAGCGCGCCGGCCACCGCCGCCACCGCGTCGGAGAGGTGGAAGGCCGCCGCCACTCGGCCGAGTACGGCGTCCGGCGTGGACACCTGCAGCCGGTGGCCCGTGGCGATCTGGGTGATCGCGCCCGGCATCCCGCTCAGCCCGACCGCGACCAACGCCCGCGGCACCGACGTCGCGGTGAACGCCACGACGAAGCACCCGCCGACGGCCGCGTAGCCGACGAAGAGCACCGTGCGCGTCGCGTACCGCAGGATCAGCGGCCGGGCCAGCGCGGAACCGACCAGGTAGCCGGCGCCCAGCGCGGCGATCAGCCAGCCGACCACCCGCCCGGACCCGCCGAGCCGCTCGACCGCGAACGGGATCAACAGCACGGTCAGTGCCGCGTTGACCGTCCAGTACAGACAGCTCGACACGGCCAGACCACGCAGCACGGGGGTACGGGCCAGCGCCCGGAACCCGTTCCTGATCCGCACCCGCGCATCAGGAACGAAGGAGGGCACGCGCAGGCGGGCGACCAGCGCGGCAGCAGCCAGGTAGGAGCCTAGGTCGACCAGCACCACCGCCGGGAACCAGTCCGCCGCCACCAGGGCGGTGCCCAACGGAGGCCCGATCATCCGGTACGCGCTGTCGGTGAACGTCGTCAACGAGTTCGCGGTCGCCAGGTCGGCCGGGTCCGGCACCACCGACGGGGTCAAAGCACGCAACGCCGGCCGCAGGAAACAGGCGGCGGCCGACTCCACGAACAGCCCGACGAACACGAAGCCGGCAGGCCCGGCCAGCATCAGCGCGACCCCGCCGGCGCACGCGAGGTTCGCCAGCACCACCACCCGCACCCGTGGCCAGCGGTCGATCGCGACTCCGGCCCACGGCGCGACCAGCACCGCCGGCACGGCCTGCACCGCCAGCGCGAAACCGGTCGACAGGGCCGAGCCGGTCACCGCGTACACGTGCAGCGGCGCCGCGAAGACCAGCAACCACGAGCCGAACCCGTCGATCGCCGTCGCCGCGTACAACCGGCGGAAGTCGCGGTTGCGCCGCAGCAGTCCCATGGCCGCGGACACTATTCTCAGAAGACACGAGATGGCAAGATGCTTCCGTGGAGATAGTCGAACTGGGTCGGCGGCTGCGGGCACGGCGCACCGCGGCGGGTCGCACCATCGCGTCGGTCGCGGCGGACGCCGGCCTGTCGGTCCCCTACATCGCCAACCTCGAGAACGGCCGGGGCAACCCGACCTTGACCGCGATCACCGGCCTGGCCGCGGCCCTCGGCGCCGACCTCCAGGTCGACCTGCGCGAAAGCGACCCGGACAGCGCACCCACCGCCGCACTGCCCGACTCACTCGTCCGCTTCGCCCGCTCACCCCGGTTTACCGCCGAGCGACCACCAGACCCCGAGCGCGTGCTCACCGCGATGGCCACCCTCGGTGCCCTCGCCGGCCGACCGATGACCGACCTGGACTGGCACCGCATCCTCGACACGATCGTCCTAATCACCCGCACGCAATAGCGACAGGTCGTCCCACGCGTCGTAGACGTCGCCGTAGCCGTGTGCGCGGGCTACCCGCTCCAGGTCGTCGAACAGCGCCGACGGCAGGTCGGTCACGCGCTCGAACGTCCACGGCGCCGGCAGCGGATGGTGTTCCAACTCCCAGCGCAGGTATTTGTTGTAGGGCCGGACCCGCCCGTAGATGGCGAACAGCGTCCACAGGAACCAGGGCCCGGCCTCGATCTCGTCGAGCCGCGCCAGGTCGTGGTGCCCGTCGCGGCGGCTCTTCGCGGCCCGGTAGACGAAGTTGATGTAGCCGTCGAGCTCCGCCCGCACGAACGCGTCCACTTCGTCCGGCGACAGGGCGGCCTGGGCGTGGACGAGCTCGGCGATGCCACCGCGGTCGAGGAGCACGACCGCGCCACGGTACGCGTACCGCGCCCACCGGTCGGAGACGTCGGCCAGCTCGGCGACGGTCAGCACGGCCGTGTCGAGCGCCGGCGTGAGCGAGGTGGTCCACCGCGGAGCGTGCGAGCGCACGACGACAAGGACGTCCCAGTCGGAGTGCGGGCCGGCCGTGCCCCGCGCCTGAGACCCCGTCAGGATCACCCCGACGACGTCCGGGTCCGCTTCGGCGCGGGCCAGCACGTCGGCGTACGTCATGACAACTCCGGCAGGGTCGGCCACCGGTAGCTGGCCCACCGCGGCCAGGAGTCGAATCCCGCCGGCGGAGCGGGCATCGGCCCGTACGAGAGCTCGTCAGCCGTAGGCGCCTGGAACAGCTCCAGGAACCGGTCGTGGTCGGCGTCGGTCATCGCGAACGTCGACTCCGGCCTCTCGTCCCAGCGACGGCTGGCCCGCGACCGGCGTTCGGCCTCGGGGATCTCGAGGTAGCTCAGCTCGAACGAGGCACCGGCGAGCGACGCGATCGCCCGGATGGCGTAGCGCTCCTCCGGCGACCAGCAACCGAAGTCCAGGACGACCGAGGCCCCACTGCGCAGCACCTCGTGCGCGGTCCAGATCATGCGGCCTTCGAGAATGTCGCGCCGCCCGCCGGCCTCGCTGTCCTGGAACAGCGGCGCCATCCACTCGTCGGGCGTGAACCGCACCATGCGCCGCTGCGCCGCGAGCCGCTTGGCCAGGGTCGTCTTCCCGGTGCCGGGCAGGCCGACCGTCAGGACGAGCGTCGGTCGGCCGCCCATTTCCGTGTGCACCGGCCCAACCCTAGAAGAGGGTCAGCGCCGCGTCGCCGACATTAAATAGGCCAGGTCGTCCCACCGGATCACGACGAGTGCGACGAACAGACCGCCGATGGCCGCCAGCGCGGCGCCCGCGTCAACGGGCCCGCGGTCGGCCAGCAGGCCGACGACGGCCATCCCGCCGAGCACGGCGTTGCGGATCAGGTGTCGGATGCCCAGCGGACCGCCGCCGAACCCGAAACACCGGCAGGCCACGGGAGTGGGCGACCGGGACGCGCGGACGATGCCGGCCATGAAGACGGTCAGCAGCGCGAGGGCGAGAAGATAGCCGGCAGTCACTGTGTGCGGCCACGCGAGCAGCAGCGCGGCCACGGTCTCGGCAGCGACGACCGCGTATCCGACGGGCCGGGCGGCACCCCCGAGGCCGAACGACCGCAGCGCGGAAACGAAGGCCAGGAAAGCCGCCTGACTTCGTCCTTTCTGGACTGCGGCGACGCCGAACACGACCAGCAGGGCCGTCCTCGTCACGACCTCGACGTACATGTCTGTCGATACTAATGCTGCAAAAGCATGGAGCGAGAGAGCGCTCACCGATAGCGTCACCCGCGGACAGACATGATTTTACCCACGGGGGAGGATTCATGGCTCAGCGTCTACGTCTGCGCTCGCCCAGCGGCAACCGCGTCACGGTGGATCTGGCGGACACCCCCACCGTCGCCAACGTCTCGGCGTCGATCCGGTACGCCGGCGGTTCGCTCGCCCGCGGCTTCCAGATCGGCTCGCGCGGCTTCCAGAAGTTCGCGTCCACCTACGTTGCCGCCTCGGTGGTCCACGACCGGTTCGTGGTGCACGGCCGCGAGGTGGTCGTCGCCCGGCAGATCGACGGCGCCGGCGCGACCGCCGCGTTGATCGGCGACTACCACGAGCTGATGACCGTCTACGGCGGGCCGCCGCCGGCACGCGAGGCGGTGATCAGCCTGTTCTCCACGCTGACCATCGAGGACCGGGCCGACGGCATGGTCGTCAAGCCGCTCGACGCCACCCTGCTCAACGAGTTCTCCGAGTTGCTGACGATCGCGGTGGCGGGCCGCGGCCTGGTGTCCGTGCCCGGCCCGGCACACATGCGCCACCATGTCCCGGCTCACCAGGGCCAGGCCACGCGGCACGGCGAGGTCTGGCGCGGCCTGGTGGGCGGGGTCGACAAGGCCTCCCGCATCAGCGACTACCTGTTCACGATGGGCTTCTCGCGCGGCGTCAGCGAGGTGCACCTGACACCCGAGCCGGACCTGTCCGACGACGCCCTGCTGGCCTGGATGAACGAGATCCAGGTCGACTGGGCGGCCGACACGGCCGGCGGGAAGTGACCGGTGGAGCCGTGGATCGCGGTCGCCATCGTCACCTGGGTGGCGTTGTTGCTGCTGCTCGCCGCCCTCGGCTCGGTCGTCCGTGACCTGCGCCTGCTGCGCGGCCAGGTCGATCAGAGCGCCGCGCAGTTCGCGGCGACCCGGGTCGCGCTCCGGATGCCCAATCTCGCCGGCGTCGGCACCCGGATCGTCCTGGCCGGTGAGTCGGGCTGCCCGCTGTGCGTGGCGGCAGCGCTGCGCGCGGCCGGTGTCTCGGCCGCCGCGCAGGTGCCCGTCACGCTCCTGACCCACGAGGCCGCCGACAGTTGGGCCGACGTGCCGACCGGCGCCCTGTCGGTAGTCAGCGACCCGGAGAGCTGGCAGGTGATCGGTCACCTGTCACCACCGGTCCTGCTGCTGCTGTCGGCCGAGGGCGACGTGCAGCGACTTGTCCTGCCGGTCGACACCGCCGAGGTGGACCGGGTGCTCAGCGAATGGTCGACCACTCTGCGAAGGGGACGTATCGATGTTGGCGAACATTCCACTGCGTGACGAAGCGCCGAGCGGCGCCGCACGCACCGCGGCGTTGTCCGGTTTCGCCACCCCGCCGACGCGGCGGACGGTGCTTCGGGCGATGACCCTGGGCGTCGTCACGGTCGGCGCCGTCGTGGCCGACTGGAGCAGCCGGTTGACGCCGGGGGCCCGGGCCGAGACCGGGCCGGGCGGGCTCACCGGATGGGACCGCAACGACTGCAAGGACGCCTACCCCAACGGGTACGCCGAACAGCGCGACAACGTCGGCTCGTACGTCAACTCGGCGGCCGCCTGCTTCGGCGGCGACTACCGCGGCAGCACCTACTGCTCCTCGGGCTGGCACCGCTCGGGCACGGTCCGCGACTCGCCGGTGACCTACTACTACACGCCGATCTCCACGCTGTGCGGCACGAGCACCAAGAAGAACGCCTGGCGGTGGACCGCGGGCGGCACCTGGTGGCGTTGCTCGGACGGGCGCACGACCGTGTCGGGCGGCGGGTCGTCGTACACGTACACCACGATCTGCCGGTACTGACCTTGGATGCGACCCGCTCGCCCGGGCTGGCGTCGCTGTGGCACCCACGGCTCATCGCGTCCGTGATCGGCGCGCTGGCCGCGGGCGTCACCGCGGCCGCGGTCCTGGGTGGCGGTCCGACGTGGACCACCCTGTCCTTCTGGCTGCTCGCCGCGATCGCGGCTGGGTACGCCGCCAGCGGTTCCACCTGAAGCCGCAACTCAGCCTCTGTGCTGGGCTCGCCGGTCTGGCGAGGCTCTCCCGTTCTGGCGTTCTGCGCCGGTCTCCTGGTCGGCGGCGTGCTGATCAGCGCCGCGTTCCTGGTGGTGGGCTCGGTGGTGCGCGCGCCGATGCCGTGGTGGCTGCGCGTGGCCCTGGTGGCCGCCTGGCTCGTGGTGATGGTCGCGCGAGAGCTCGGCCTGCTCCGGTTCGGCCTGCCGGAGAACCGGCGACTGGTCCCGGAGACGGTGTTCCGGCTGGGCCGGCACCTCGGCCCGTTTCAGTTCGGCGTGGAGATGGGCACCGGCGTGCGCACCTATCTGCCCACCGGCCTGCCGTACGTCCTGGTCGCGGCGATCGCCCTGCTCGCCTCGCCGGTCGCGGCCGTGGTGGCCGGCGCCGGCTTCGGCCTGGGACGCTGCCTGATGGTGCTGGCGAACCTGGGTTACGACGCCGAGGGCGGCTGGGACCGGCAATGGCTGGCCCACCATCGCCAGATCAAGGTCCTGGTCACGATCGTCTTCGTGGTCATGGTGACCGGCGCGGTGCTGATCGGCGCGTAACGCGAACGCTCGTGGCGGCGTATCAGTAGGTGGAGGTGCCGATGCGCCAGGAACAGTTCGAAGAGTTCGTCCGGGGCAACCTCCCGGCGCTGGGCCGCTACGCCTACGTGCTGACCGGCCACCGGGAGGACGCCGCCGACCTCGTGCAGGACAGTCTGGTCCGGCTCGCCCGGGCCTGGCCCCGCGTCGACGAGGCGGGCAGCCCGCTGGCCTACGCCAAGACCACCATGGTCCGCACCCACATCAGCACCCTGCGGCGGCTGGGGCGCCTGCGCCGTTCCGAGTTCGAGGACCTGCCCGCCGACGACGGGTTCGGCTCGGTCGACGACGGCGTGGACCTGCGCCGGGCGCTGCGGACGCTGTCGCCCGTCCAGCGCGCGGTCGTCGTCCTGTCCTTCTTCGACGACGTCGACGACGTGACCATCGGCCACCAGTTGCGGCGCCGTCCCGGTGCGGTGCGCGCGCTGCGCCACCGGGCCCTGCGGTCCCTACGCGCGGCCCTGCACGACAACCCGAACGTGGAGGTCCGGCGATGACCGACGACCTGGAGCAGCGCGTACGCCGCGAGCTGACCGGTTCGCGTTACGAGCTCGGCTTGGACCCCGACGACGTGCTCGCGCGCGTGTCCGGCCCGAAACGTCGCTCACGTCCGGGCGCGGCGACGTTGGCCACCGTGGCCGCGGCGCTGGCGGTGGCGGCCGCGGTGACGGTCGGCTTCCTTCTTCCCGGCACCTCGGAGGCACCGGTGTCTCCCCCTGCCGCCAGCGCATCACCGGCGGCAACGCTCAACGGGCTCCCGCCGGGTCTCGCCCCGGCCGGCGACGTGGCCGAGGTGATCAAGCGGGCGCCGGCGCTCGTCGGACTGCCCCCGGGGGGCACCCGGTCGGCCTACGCGGCCGCTGCGGGCGGCGGTGTCTGGCGGGTCGTCATGGTGGTCGACGGCGGGGTCGCGGGCCTACCAGGGGGGGTGCTCGACGTCCCGTCCGACTGGGCGCCCGACGGCAGCCAGCTCCTGCTCACCAGGGACGGCGAGACCACGTACGTGAAGGTCTACCGGCCGGACGGGCACAACTTCTGCCTGGCGGTCACCGGCGGCCCGGCCGAGGAGCAGCTGGCTGTGCTCGAACGCCTGGTCACCACCAACATCACCCGCTGAATTCCGGCGTTACACCATAACGGTCATTATGGTGTACGCCGATTTTTCGGCTGGACCACGCTCAGAGGATTACTGGATTACCGATAACAGTAATCCAGTAATACCGGCAAAGCTGATGTCGAGAACGACCGGGCAGGTCCGTCCCTGGGCTGAACCGCGGCCGACACCGCGCCGCGCACCGTCCGAGGAGGAACGAGCCGTGCAACCCCACGAGGTCACCGAGGTGCTGAACCGTCCGCTCAGCCGCGAGCTGCTGGACCGCGACCTGACCCGCCTGGCGTACGTCGCCAAGGACGGCACCCCGCGCACCATCCCGATCGGGTTCACCTGGAACGGCACCCACGTCGTCATGTGCACGAGCACCAACGCTCCGAAGCTGCACGCCCTGCGGGCCAACCCGGCCGTCGCGCTCACCATCGACACCGAGGTGCACCCGCCGAAGATCCTGCTGATCCGGGGCCGCGCGGAGCTCGACGTCGTCGCGGGCATCCCCGACGAGTACCTCCAGATGAACGGCACGTACACGATGACGCCCGAGCAACGGGTCCACTGGGAGGCCGAGGTCCGCGACCTCTACGACGGCATGGTCCGGATCGTCGTGACACCGACCTGGGCGAAGCTGATCGACTTCGAGACGACCCTGCCCAGCGCGGTCGAGGAACTCATCCAGAAACGGGCGCGCAAGAATGTCGAGAACCGCCAGGCGGCTCCGTCCCAGGGCTAGAACACGGCCAGAATGGGGCCGTACGACGACGGAGGAGCACAACAGATGGCCAAGTACCTGCTGCTCAAGCACTACCGGGGCGCCCCGAAGGGGGTCAACGACGTGCCGATGGACCAGTGGACGCCAGAGGAGATCTCCAACCACATCCAGTACATGGTCGACTGGGGCAAGCGGCTCGAGACCACCGGCGAGTTCGTCGAGCACTACGCGCTGTCCCCCGAGGGCACGTTCGTCCGCTACGACGGCGAGGGCCGGCCGCCGATCACCGACGGACCGTTCGCGGAGACCAAGGACCTCATCGCCGGCTGGTCGGTGGTCGACGTCGACTCGTACGAGCGGGCCCTGGAAGTGGCCGGCGAGCTGTCCGCCGCACCGGGCAAGGGCGGCAAGCCGATCCACGAGTGGCTCGAGATCCGCCCGTTCCTGACCCAGCCGCCGACCATCACCGAATGACGGTGGACGAGTCCCTGCTGCGGACGCTCACCCCCGCGGTGATCGGGATCCTCGGCCGGCGCGGAGCTGACTTCGCGGCGGCCGAGGACGCCGTCCAGGAAGCACTGGTCGAGGCCGTCCGCGTCTGGCCCGCCGACCCGCCGCGCGACCCCAAGGGCTGGCTGGTCACCGTGGCCTGGCGCAAGTTCCTCGACGCCGCCCGCTCCGACGCCGCCCGCCGGCTACGCGAGGAGCGCGTCGACCTCGAGCCGGAGCCCGGCCCGGCCCGGGAGGCCGACGACACGCTCCAGCTCTATTTCCTGTGCGCGCACCCGTCGCTGACCCCGTCCTCGGCGGTGGCGCTCACGCTGCGCGCCGTCGGCGGCCTCACCACCCGGCAGATCGCCCAGGCCTACCTGGTGCCCGAGGCCACGATGGCGCAGCGCATCAGCCGCGCCAAGAAGACCGTCTCCGAGGTACGCCTGAACGAGCCCGGCGACGTCGCCACGGTGCTGCGCGTGCTCTACCTCGTCTTCAACGAGGGCTACTCCGGCGACATCGACCTGGCCGCCGAGGCGATCCGGCTCACCCGCCAGCTCGCGGCCGCGATCGACCACGCGGAGGTCGCCGGGCTGCTCGCCCTCATGCTGCTGCACCACGCCCGGCGCCCGGCCCGGCGCAAGCCCGACGGCGAGCTCGTGCCGCTCGCCGAGCAGGACCGCGGCCAGTGGGACACCGCGCTCATCGCCGAGGGTGTCGAGATCCTCCAGGCGGCCCTCGCCCGGGACCGCCTCGGCGAGTTCCAGGCCCAGGCCGCGATCGCCGCGCTGCACGCCGACGCGCGGACGGCCGACGAGACCGACTGGGTGCAGATCGTCGAGTGGTACGACGAGCTCGCGCGCCTGACCGACAACCCGGTGGTCCGCCTCAACCGGGCCGTCGCGGTCGGCGAGGCCGACGGCGCGCAGGCCGGGCTGGCCGCGCTGGCCACGCTCGACCCGGCCCTGCCCCGCTACACGGCCGCCGAGGCGTACCTGCGCGAGCGGGCCGGCGACCCGGTCACCGCCGCGCGGCTCTACGCCGAGGCGGCCCGTTCAGCGCCCAACCTGGCGGAGCGGGACCACCTCACCCGCCAGGCGGCCCGGATCAACGCTTCCGGGGCTGGTTGAACCGCAGCATGTTCCCCGACGGGTCACGGAACGCGCAGTCGCGTACGCCGTAGGGCTGGTCCATCGGCTCCTGGAGCACCTCGCCGCCGGCCGCGCGGATGCGCTCGAAGGTGCCGTCGACGTCGTCGGTGGTGAAGATGACGCCGCGCAGCAGACCCTTGGCCAGCAGCTCCGCCATGTTCTGTTTGTCCGACTGCGAGGCGTTCGGGTCGGCCAGGGGCGGTTCGAGGACGATGTCCACGCCCGGCTGTTCCGGGGAGCCGACCGTCACCCAGCGCATGCCCTCGAAGCCGACGTCGTTGCGAACCTCCATGCCGAGCACGTCGCGGTAGAAGGCGATCGCCTTGTCGAAGTCGTCGACCGCGATGAAGCAGGTGGATAGCGAGATGGCCATGCCGACCAGGCTAGTCGCCGGGGTTATCCGTGCCTGACCGGCCGCGTGTAGATCTTGGCGACGCAGGGTGGGATGGCGGCGCCGTCGTCGTGGCCCCGCGATCGGTACGCGCTCGGGCTCTCGCCGACGAGCTCGGTGAACCGGGTGCTGAACGAGCCCAGCGACGTGCACCCGACGGCGAAGCAGACCTCGGTCACCGACAGGTCGCCGCGCCGCAGCAGGGCTTTGGCGCGCTCGATGCGGCGGGTCATCAGGTAGCTGTACGGCGTCTCGCCGAACGCCGACCGGAAACTGCGGGAGAAGTGGCCCGGTGACATCAGGGCGCCCCGCGCCAGCATCGGCACGTCGAGCGGCTCGGCGTAGTCGCGGTCCATCGCGTCGCGCGCGCGGCGCAGCCGGACCAGGTCCTCCAGGTTCACCCGTCCACCATCTCAGCCGGCCAGCAGTTTCGCGAACCGCACGGTGTCGATGTTGCCCCCGGAGAGGACGACGCCGACGCGGCCGGAGAGCTGCCCGGTGAGCACGGCGGCCAGGCCGGTCGCCCCACTGGGCTCCAGCACGATCTTGAGCCGGTCGAAGGCGAACCGCATCGCGTCGCGGATCTCGTCGTCGGTGACCAGCACGATCTCGTCGACGAGCCGCCGGTTGACCGAGAAGGTCAGCTCGCCGGGGATGTCGGCCGCCTGCCCGTCGGCGATCGTGTGCGGCACGGGGATGCGCACCCGCTCGCCGGCCGCGAGGGACCGGCGGGTGTCGTCGCCCTCGACCGGCTCGACACCGACGACCCGGATGCCGGGCAGCAGTCCCTTGACGGCGGTCGCGGTGCCGGCGATGAGCCCGCCGCCACCGACCGGTGTCACGACCGCGTCCAGCGGGCCGGTCTCGTCGAGCAGTTCGAGGGCCGCGGTGCCCTGGCCGGCGATCACGTCGGGGTGCTCGTACGGCGGGATCAACGCCAGCCCGCGCGACGCCGCCAGGGCCTCGCCGAGCGCGACCCGGTCGCCGGTGTAGCGGTCGTAGGTGTGGATCTCCGCCCCGTAGCCGGCGACGGCCGCGATCTTGGACTCCGGGGTGTCGGCCGGCATCAGGATCACCGCGGTGCTGCCGCGCTCCCGGGCCGCGAGGGCGACCGCCTGGGCGTGGTTGCCGGACGAGTACGCCGCGATGCCCCGCGCGAGCTGCTCGTCGGACAGCTTCGACACCGCGTTGTACGCGCCGCGGAACTTGAACGCGCCGATCCGCTGCAGGTTCTCGCACTTGAGGAACACCTCGGCGCCGGCGCGCGCGTCCAGGGTGCGGGACCGCAGGACCGGGGTGCGGTGCGCGACGCCGGCGATCCGGTCGGCGGCCGCGCGTACGTCGTCGAGGGTAGGAGCGTTCACGCAGGCGATTCTCGCATCAGGGTCTGACCCGCTCGGCGGACCAGGCCCGCAGGAACGCCCGCCCGACCCAGCCGGCGACCAGCCACCCGCCGAGCAGACCCAACACCCGCACCTGGGCCACACCGGCGATCATCGCGACCGTGTACGCCAACGCGGCACCGCCGACCACCAGGGTCACCAGCCCTAGCGCGGCGACCCGCAGCCACGCTGGCGCCGGCCGCCAAAGCCGCCCCGCGGGCCTCGAGGCGGGCGTTGCGGCGGGCGTCGAGTCCGGCGACGGCGGCCGCCCCGGCATCGGCACCAGCAGCCCGGCCGGGACCCGCCGGTCGATCATCCCGGCGTACAGGTCGCCGTAGCGGGCCGGCTCGACGACGACCACCATCCCGTCGTGGCCGACCAGCACCCGCGAGCCGTCCGGGTTGGCCAGCACGACGGCGCAGTCCGCGAACCGCACCGTGGCGATCTTGCCCTCGGCGTCGACCGCGCTGACGCCCGCGTCGCTGACGTGGATCCGCGGCCCGCCGCCGGTGGGCACGTGCACGCGCCCGCCGACCGTGGCGTCCGAGGTGGTCGGTGCCGGCGCGTACCCGGCCCACTGCGCGCCACCGGGCGGTGTCATCAGCAGCGCCGTCGCCCGCACCGCCTGGGCGACCGCGTGCGCCTCCCCGGCGGTGACGGCCCCAAGGTCGGCGACCTCGCTGCCGGCCGAGCCCAGCGGGCGGCCGGTGAGCAGCCGGAACGCCTGCGTGGGCAGCTCGTTCGCGGCGGCGTCCGGCAAGCTGGCCTCCCGGACGGCGGTGCTGACCGCCGTGGCGAGCTCCGCGTCGGTGACGGGGACGGCGAACAGGGCGCCGAGCACGTCGACGAACCCACCGAGCACCGCGCCCTGCTTGTCGGGCAACGCGTCCGCGTACGCGCTGATCACCGCCTGCCCGTCGCCGCGCTCGGCGTACTCGACGGCCGTGGTGTAGGACAGCCCACCGTCGAGCCGCAGCGCCTTGTGCAGGCGGCGTTGCAGCAGGTGGGCGCAGACGAGGGCGGCCGGCGACTCGGGCACCACGGCGTCGAGGGCGGTGTGCGGGCCGGCGCCCGCGAAGAAGGCCGGTGCGACCGGCAGCGTCGACGTCGGTGCCGGGACGGGGGTGCGCCGGCCGGGGGGCAGGTGCAGGCGTAACCCGGCCGGGACGCCGTCGCCGGCGATCCACAGCACGGCGTTGTCGCGGGTGAAGTGCGCCGCGACCCAGTCCCGCACGTCGTCGGGGGTGATCGCGTGCAGCCCCCACTCGGGGTAGCTGACCAGGCCGTAGCCGCGGGCCCCGTACCGCCAGAGCGGCAGGTCGCGGGTCGGTCCGTTGCCCCGGCTGTGTTCCTCGGTGCGCAGCACGTCGCGCTCGGTGGCGAGGCGCCCGGTGTCGGGCTCGGTCAGCGACCGGGTGACGCGGTCGAGGAAGTCGACGAGGTCGGCGTCGTCGCCCTGGACGTAGAACGTGGTGGTGGTCAGGCCGGTGCTGCCGTTGTGGTGGTAGGCGCTGCCGCCGATCGGATGCAGCGCCAGGTGCTCGACCAGGTGCGTGATGCCGCGCCGGGCGAGGGTCTCGTCGGCCTGCCCGACCCGGAACACCAGCCCCGCTCGGCGTGGCCCGACCGTCGGCGCGACGAGGGTAGGCACCCCGTCGACCTCGGTGCGGATCATGGCTGGCATCGCCGGAGCGTAAGTGATCTTTTCCAACGCCGGTGCCCCGCCGGACATTCAGCGCGGCGGTCGCCCCAACGCACGGCGCAGGGTGGCGGCGGCACGCTGCCGGCCGGTGGCCGACTCGGCCCGGATCCGCCGGAAGTAGCCGACCGGGTCGGCGGTGCCGCCCCACGGGTACGCCGAGACCCACGGCCCGACGAGCTGGAAGGTCCGATGGGCCAGGTCGAGCTCGCCGGCGTACGTCAGGATCATCCCGAAGGTGCCCGCGACCTGGACCCAGCCGGGCGTACGCGGGAACGCGGGATGCAGCACGGACCGCTCGGCGGCCTCGCGCAACGCCGCCCGGACGCTGCGGTGCCCGAGGAAGCGGGACTGCGCGGCCGCGTCCGGCAGATCTCCGACCTCCTCCAGGTACGCGTCGGCGACGAGGAACCCGGCGTGCGCGCCCTCGGGCGCGGCCAGCATGCACTCGCGGGCGAACGCGTGCATCGCCTCCAGCGAGCCGCCCCACTTCGGGCACAGTCGCTGCAGCAGCTGCCACTGGCCGCTGGTGTGGTGCGGGTCGACGGCGGCCAGGGCCGCGTACCGGCGGTGCGTCTCGGCCTCGCCGAGCTCCAGGCCGCGGGCGGTCTTGAGCCGCGACGTCCAGACGGCGGGGTCGGCCGGGTCGTGGGCGGCGGTGGCGGCGAGCACCTGCTCCGCCTCGGCCAGGCCGGTGTGGAACGCGTCGAACTGCGCCTGGGAGACGTGGCGGGCCCGGCGGGTGGTGCGGATCGCCCACGCGTCCAGCACCAGGCGCTCGCCCAGCATCGCGCCGGCGGTGCTGTCCGCCGGGTCGCTCTCGTGGACCTTGCGCAGGAAGTCGAGGTCGGCGTCCCGGGCCGCCCAGCGGATCAGCATCGTGCGGGCGTCGGTGCGGGGGCCGGCCAGGACGCCGGTGGCGGTGTCCCAGTCGCGGACGTCGAGGGCCCTGCGCAGTGCGGCCAGGTCCGGTGAGGCGGCGGAGTCGTCGACGACGAGCGGTTCAGCGGGTGGCACGTTCCGGATCGTAGGACACCTGCTCCTTCAGGACCTCGGCCGCACGGATGACGGCGGCCCGCAGGGCGGCCCGGGACTGGTCGGTGTCGTCGAGCACGTCGAACGCGTGCTGCCCGTCCGGCACGTCGATGATCTCCACGGACTTGGCGGCGGCGACGAACTCCTCGACGAAGCGGGCCAACAGCGCGCGCTCCTGCCCGCAGCGGGTCAGCACGATCGGCGGGGCGTCGGCGCCGGCCTCGGCGACCGCGTCGATCGGCGCGAACCGCGGGTCGATGGCGAGACGGTCCTCCTCCGGCAGGTACGGGGCGGGCGAGGCCAGCAACGGGTAGCTCAGGAAGATCGCCCGCAGCCAGGCCGGCCGCGCCCGGATCCAGTCGGCGCACAGCAGCCCGCCGCCGGAGAACGCCCAGTAGAGCACCCGCTCGCCGTCCACCTCGGGGTGGGCGCGCACCGCGTCGGTCGCGGCGGCGATGTCGGAGGCGGCGGTAACCGCGTCGACGGTCCCGTCGACGACGTGCAGCCGGTGGTCGACCACGGCCACCGCGACGCCTTGAGCGCGCAGCAGGGCGGCGTAGCCGTGCTTGACCGGCCAGCCGCGCGGGGGCACGTCGAGGTCGTCGGGGATCGGCCCGCCGTGCACGAGCAGGACGACCGGGTGTGGCCCGGGACCGTCGGGCAGGTACAGGTCGAGGTTTCCGGCGACCGCGACGGGTGGCGGCAGGTCGGGGTGCTCGGCGACGAACGGGCGCAGGAACCTCGGTATCTCGCTCACGCCGGCAGTGTGCCCGCGCGGCGGGCGGCGCGCGAGCGAGAATCGGGCGGTGGCCGACCTCGAACCGCTGCTGCGGGACCTCGCACCGCAGGTCCTGGCCGCGGTCGTGCGCCAGTACGGCGATTTCGACGCGGGTGAGGACGCGGTGCAGGAGGCCCTGCTGGCGGCCGCGACGCAGTGGCCGGTCGACGGGGTGCCGGACAACCCGCGCGGCTGGCTGGTCACGGTGGCGTCCCGGGCCCGGATCGCGGCGTGGCGCCGGGACAGCGCCCGCGAGCGCCGGGAGCGCACGGCGACCCGCCTGGACGCACCGGCGGCCGCGCCGGCACCGGCCGCGGACGACACGCTGACGCTGCTGGTGCTGTGCTGTCATCCGGCGCTGACCCCGGCGTCGCAGGTGGCGTTGACGCTGCGGGCGGTCGGCGGGCTGACCACGGCGGAGATCGCCCGGGCGCTGCTGGTGCCGGAGGCGACGGTGGCGCAGCGGATCAGCCGCGCCAAGCAGAAGATCCGCGCGGCCGGGGCGCGGTTCACGCTGCCGCCGGCCGAGGAGCTCCCGGCGCGGCTGGCCGCCGTACTCCATGTGCTCTATCTGGTCTTCAACGAGGGCTACACGGCCAGCTCCGGCGAGCGGCTGCACCGCGTCGAGCTGACCGCGGAGGCGATCCGCCTGGCCCGGCTGCTGCACGCCCGGCTGCCCCGCGACGGCGAGGTGGCCGGGCTGCTGGCGCTGATGCTGCTCACCGATGCCCGCCGGCCGGCCCGCACCGACCCTGCCGGCGCCCTGGTGCCGCTGGCCGAGCAGGACCGGGGCCGCTGGGACCGGGCGGCGATCGCCGAGGGTGTCGACCTGGTCAGTGCGGCGTTGACGCGGACGGCGGTCGGGCCCTACCAGCTGCAGGCGGCGATCGCGGCGGTGCACGACGAGGCGGCCGTCGCCGCCGACACCGACTGGCGCCAGATCCTCGGCCTGTACGACGCGTTGGAGCGGATCGCGCCGGGGCCGATGGTGACGCTCAACCGGGTGGTCGCGGTGGCGATGGTGCACGGCCCGGACGCGGGGCTGGCCGCGCTCGCCGCCGCGGAGCCGGCCCTTTCAGGTCATCACCGGGTCGCGGCGGTACGGGCGCACCTGCTGGAGACGGCCGGCGACCACACCGGTGCGAAGGCGGCCTACGAGGAGGCAGCCCGGCAGACGCTCAGCGAGCCGGAGCGGGCCTATCTGACGGCGCGGGCGGCTCAGATCTCGACGTAGCCGCCGGTGCGCCAGTAGAGCCCGTCCTCGCGGGCCATCAGCCCGGTGTCGATCAGGTGGCGGCGCAGCGAGACCCAGTCGGGCTCGTAGAACGCCCGCAGCGCCGCGTCGACCTCTTTCTCCGGGAACTTCACGCCGGGCTCGAAGACGGTGACGATGTGTTCGAGCACGACCTGGCGCTTGGCGGCGCGGGCCGGGATCGAGGTGAGCCGGCCGTCGCGCAGGAACGCGGACAGGATCCGCTCGCGGCGCTGATCGAGGTCCATCGCGCCAACCTATCCGCGCGGCGCGGGCGGCGGCACGTCAGTTTCGCGCGATGAACGCCTCGATGCCGTCCAGGAGCCGCTGCAGGCCGAACTCGAAGGCGTGGTCGGGGTCGATCAGCCCGTACGCCTCGCCGGCGGCGGCACCGACCCGGGCGGCCAGGGGGAACCGTTGCGGGTCGAAGACCTTCTCCAGCAGGGGTGCCTGGACCTCCCACCACGCCTCGTCGCTCATGCCGCTGCGGTCGGGTGCCTGCGCGGACTCGACGGCGGCGGAGGCGGCGCCGTTGACGTAGGCCAGCACCGAGGTGAGCGTCGTGTCGAGGTCCACGTCGGACAGGCCGGTGCCTTCCAGCGCGCCGAGCTCGTAGTCGTACTTGGCGAGCAGGTTTGGGCCCATCGGCGGCCGCGCGGTGCCGACCTGCAGCAGCCACGGGTGCGCGCGGTAGAGGGCCAGGTTGGAGCGGGCGACGTGCTCGAGCCGGGCCCGCCAGCTCGCGGGCAGCTCGGGGCGCTCGGGCTCGCCGAGCACCTGGTCGACCATCAGGTCGACGAGCTCGCCCTTGCCGGGCACGTACGTGTAGAGCGACATCGCGCCGACGCCGAGCTTGTCGGCGACCTTGCGCATGGACAGCGCCGCGATCCCGTCGCCGTCGGCGAGCTCGATGGCCGCGGCGACGATCCGGTCGACGGACAGGCCGGTGCGGCCCTCCCGGTCGGCGGCGCGCCAGAGCAGCGCCATGCTGCGCGCGGGGTCACCGGTCCCGCTGTATTCGACCGCCATGTTTGGCACCTCGTTCCGTACGGTGTACCGTACGCCGTACGGAACGTCCCGTACAGCGTACTGATCATAAGGGGTGGCCCATGGAGGCAGTGACGGCGCATGCCCTGCGCCGCCGGTTCGGCCCGGTCGAGGCGTTAGCCGGCGTCGACCTGGCGATACCGGCGGGCTCGGTGCACGGGCTGCTCGGCCCGAACGGCGCGGGCAAGACCACGCTCGTGCGGATCCTGACCACGCTGCTGCGCGCCACCGACGGCACGGCGACGGTGGCGGGTTTCGACGTGCGCCGCGACCCCGACCGGGTACGCGCCCACATCGGCCTGGTCGGCCAGCACGCGGCGGTCGACGAGATCCTGTCGGGCCGGCAGAACCTGGAGATGTTCGGCCGCCTGCACCACCTGGGCCGCGCCCGGGCCCGTTCCCGCGCGGCCGAGCTGCTGTCAGAGTTCGGCCTGTCCGACACCGGATCGCGCGCGGTCAGCACGTACTCCGGTGGCATGCGCCGCCGCCTCGACCTGGCCGCGAGCCTGATCACGGCGCCGCCGGTGCTGTTCCTCGACGAGCCGACCACGGGCCTCGACCCGCGCAGCCGCGGCGAGGTCTGGGACGCGGTCCGCGCCCTGGTCGCCGGCGGCACGACGGTGCTGCTCACGACCCAGTACCTGGAGGAGGTGGACCGGCTCGCCGACCAGGTCACGGTCATCGACCACGGCCGGGTCATCGCCACGGGTACGCCGTCGGCCCTCAAGGGACAGCTCGGCGGGGACCGCATCGACGTGGTGGTGTCCTCGCTGGCCTCCCTGGGCGCGGCGGCTGCTCTGCTGGCCCGGATCACCGGCAACACCCCGGACACCGACGAGGACAACCGCCGCGTCGGCGTCGCGGTCTCCGACCGGATGGCGGCACTGACGGCGACCGTACGCGCGCTCGCCGACGAGGGGATCGCGGTCGAGGACGTGACCCTGCGCCGGCCCACCCTCGACGAGGTCTTCCTGCACCTGACCGCCCCCGACCACGAGAAGGTGACCGCGTGAACCGGCTGCGTTGGGCGCTCGCCGACGGCGCCACCCTGACCCGCCGCGACCTCGACCACTGGGCGCGGCAGCCGGCCCAGCTCGTCATCGGGCTGCTGTTCCCGGTGATGATCGTGCTGATGTTCGGCTACCTGCTCGGCGGCGGCATGACCGTCCCCGGCGGCTCGGGCGCGGCCGGCTATCGGGAGTTCCTGATCCCCGGCACCCTGGCCCTGACCATGGTGTTCGGCCTGGAGGGCACGTTCCAGGCCATCAAGACCGACGTGTCCCGGGGCGTCACCGACCGGTTCCGCTCGATGCCGATGGCGTCCTCGGCGGTCGTGGTCGGCCGCAGCGTCGCGGACCTGCTCAACGCGGTCGTCTCACTGGCCGTCCTGGTGCTGGCCGGCCTGGCCATCGGCTGGCGCTGGCACTCGGGCCTGGCGGCGGCCCTGGCCGCGTTCGGCCTGTTGCTGCTGCTGCGCTTCGCGATGCTCTGGATCGGCATCTACCTGGGCCTGGTCGTCCGCGGCGAAGGTGCCCTGGTCGCGGTCCAGATCCTGGTCTGGCCGCTGGGCTTCCTCTCGAACACCTTCGCGGCGCCGTCGACGATGCCGGGCTGGCTGGGCACGATCGCCGAGTGGAACCCCCTGTCGTCAACGGTCGGCGCTGCCCGGGAGCTGTTCGGCAACCCGGGCTGGGGCGGCGACTCCTGGGTAGCCCAACACGCGATCCTGATGGCGATCGTGTGGCCGGTCGCCCTGATCGCGATCTTCTTCCCGCTGTCGGTGGCCCGCTACCGCAACCTGGACCGCTAGACCCCGAACGCCTCCGCGTAGCGGGGTGGTGCCTGCCGGGACCTTTCCCGCCGGGTCGAAGGGCCAGCGCCATCATGTTCGCGTCGGGCACGTCGAACGGTGCGGATCTGGGTGCAGAGCCCAGCGGCGCGGCGTGGTGGTGCGGCGCGGCTGGGTCGGTAGCGTGCGTTCACCGTGGACACCGTTGCCGCCGAGACCCGGTCCTGCGCCCACTGTGGTCGCCCCGTCGAGCAGAACGTGGGTGCCGGGCGGCCCTTCCGTTACTGCCGCGACAACGACGGCGAGTGCCAGAAGGCCTCCCGTAACGCGCGGATGCGCCAGCGAGGCGCTCCCGGGCTGACCGGGCAGCTCGCCCGCACGTGGGAGGTCGTCGACCGGCTCGACCAGGTCGTCGAGACGCTCTCCGACGCCCTGCACGCCGAGCTGTCGCCGGCCGGGGTCGAGCGGCAGGTCGCGCAGGTGCGGGCCGAGGCGGCCACGGCCGTCGCGGCCGCGCAGACCGAGCGCGACGACGCCCGCCACGCCGCCGAGCGCAGCGGTGCCGACGCGCACGCCGCCCGGCAGGAGCGCGACCGGGCCCAGCGCGACGCCGCTACCGCCAAGGACGCCGCCGACACCGCTCGCCGGGAGGCCGACGAGGCCCTGGTCCGCGCGCGCGAGGCCGAGCGGGTCAGTGACGGCGCCCGGCAGGCCGCGTCGGCCGCCGCCGCGCTGCGGGCCCAGGCCGAGGCTGACCGGGACGCGGCCCGGCGGGACGTGCGCGCGCTGCGTGGTGAGCTCGAGGCCAGCGGGCGGCAGGTCGCCGATCTGAGTCGGGAACGGGACACCGCGCTCGCCGACGCCCGCCGCGCCACCGACAACGCCGCGAGCGCGGTCGAGCAGGCGGCCCGGTTCCGTGCCGAGGCGACCGCGGCCACCCAGGCCGCCGCAGAGGCCCGCAAGGACGCCGCCGCGGCGACCGCCACTGCCGACGAGGCCCGGGCCGCCACCGCGGTCGCCGAGCAGGAGCTCGCCGCCGAACGCGACCGGGCCGGGCAGCGCGAGAAGGTCCAGCAGCAGGTCAGGGAGGCGGCCCAGGCCGCGCACGCCGAGCTGCGGGCCCGGCTCGCCGAGGCGACCGCCGAGCGCGACGCCGCCCGCGACCGGGTCGCCCAGCTCGCCGGGCAGGTCGGTGACCTCGCGGCCGCCCTCGCCTCCCTCGGTGCGGCCCGCGCCGCCACGCCCGAGCCGAGATCCACAGCTGTCGCACAGGTTGGCGAGACTGGTGACCTAGATCGCATCGGCTGAACGGACGTTTGCCCGCGGACACCCCGTACATAACGGACACTGGGTGCCAGAACTCCGGGGGCGCGCTGTCGGACAACCGCTCATGAACGCGCGTCTGCCGCTACGCTCTGACCGTTTACGACGACGTACCTTTGTAAGGAGCGAGACGCGCGTGAGTGCCGGGAATCCCCCGGCTTCTCCCGTCGTTGTTTCGTGTGGACTACTAGCAAGACGACCGAGGGGAAGAGCCGATCATGGGCGAGCGCATGCTGCGCGGCAGCCGTCTAGGCGCAGTCAGCTACGAATCCGACCGCAACACCGAGCTCGCCCCACGCCAGACCCGCGAGTACCTGTGCGCGAAGGGGCACCAGTTCGAGGTGCCGTTCGCAGTCGACGCCGAGGTCCCGATGACCTGGGAGTGCAAGTTCGACGGCAGCGTGGCCCGGCTGGTCGACGGAAGCGAGCCGGAGCAGAAGAAGGTCAAGCCGCCGCGTACGCACTGGGACATGCTCCTGGAGCGGCGCTCCATCGCCGAGCTCGAGGACATCCTGGCCGAGCGCCTGGAAGAGGTCCGGGCCCGGCGCGGCGGTAAGTAACCGCCTAGAGGCTGACGAGAAAGCCCCCGCACCCAAACCGGTGCGGGGGCTTTCTGTCGTGTTCAGCGGCGCTGGCCGGGCTCCACGATCTCGCCCTCGACGACCTCGCCCTCGATCACGGGGCCGGGGCCGGGGCCGGGGTCGCCGGCCGGACCCGCGCCAGACGTCGTCGCGTGGATCCGCGGGCCGGCCTCGGCCGGGCCGGTGACGGTGGGACCTGCCGGGCCGGGGCCGGTCGTCGGCGGCGGCTGTCCGGGGCCGCCGGCACCGCCGCCGTCGTCGGGACGGCGGGGAGTGCCGCGCCGCACCCGTACCCGCCGGGGTCCGAAAAGATCACCGGCCTGCGCGGACGAGAGCCGCCGCTCCGTGGCCCGCCGCACCGCGAACCGGGCGATCTGCCGCCCGGGCGGCAGCGCCAGCAGGATCCCGATCACGGCGGTGACCAGACCGGGGATCGCCAGCAGCACGCCCGCGAACAGCCCGACGAGCCCGTCGGTGACCTGGGCTCCCGGTGGCTGGCCGGCGTCGGCCGCGGCCTTGAAGCCACGCCAGGCCCGGGTTCCCTCGCGGCGCAGCAGCAACACGCCCGCCGCCGAGGCGATCAGCACCAGCAGGACCGTGAAGCCGAAGCCGATCAGGTGCGCGACCAGGATGAAGACGGCGATCTCGACCGCCGCGGTGAGCAGGATCGCCAGCGGCAGCCAACGGATCAGACCTCGACGTCGCATCAATCCAGCATGACACGTGGGTGCACGGCCGGCGTCAGGGTCGCGTCAGGGTTTGTCCCCGGTGTCGCGGCGGCCGAACAGCGCGTCCCGGCGGGAACGCAGGCCCCACACGGTGACCCGCATCAGGGCCTCGCGGACGATCGACGAGCTCATCTTGCTCGCGCCCCGCTCGCGTTCCGCGAAGGTGATCGGCACTTCGACGATCCGGAAACCGGCCTTGTGCGTACGCCAGGTCAGCTCGACCTGGAACGAGTAGCCCTGCGACGACACCGACTCGAAGTCGATCTTCTCCAGGACGGGGATCTTGTAGACGCGGTAGCCGCCGGTCGCGTCGCCGTGGGGCATGCCCAGCGCGAGCCGCACGTACGTGTTGCCGACGCGGGAGATCACGAACCGGTGCCAGGGCCAGTTGACGACCTTGCCGCCGGGCGTCCACCGCGAGCCGATCACGGCGTCGGCGGTGCGGGCGGCGTCGAGCAGCTGGGACAGCTGTTCGGGGGCGTGGGAGCCGTCGGCGTCCATCTCGACGACGGCGTCGTAACCGTGGTCGATCGCCCACCGGAAGCCCTGCACGTAGGCGGCGCCGAGGCCGGCCTTGCCGGGGCGGTGCAGCACGTGGATCTGCTCGTCGGCGGCCGCGAGCCGGTCGGCGATCTCGCCGGTGCCGTCGGGGCTGTTGTCGTCGGCGACCAGGACCTCGACGGCGGGCACCGCGCGCCGGATCCGGCCGACGATGACCTCGAGGTTGTCGGCCTCGTTGTAGGTGGGCACTACGACGAGCACCCGCCCGACGCCGGGATAGCCCTCCGTCACGTCGCCAACCGGCGTGTTGCCCTCGCTCACCCTGCCTCCGTTCGCGACCCGTCGCCCTCGTCCGCCGGCGTCGATGCTGTGTGTGGTGGTGCTGATGCCAATGGTGCCGGATCCGCGCCTGCTCCGCCGGGTGTCCCGGGCACAGGCCGGCGGCGCCGGATCACGGCCGTGGCGACCAGCGCGGCCACCGCGAGCCCGGACAGCACCATCTCGGGCCAATAGCCCAACTGCGTAGCAAGCGTACGCGTTGCGCGCGGCGTGAGTTCGGCGACCACGACTCCCGGGGTGTTGAATCCGGTCTCCTGGTGCACCGCGCCGTCGGACGTCACGAAACCGGACACCCCGACCGTCGACGCCATCAGCGAGTCCCGCCCGTGCTCGACGGCCCGCAGCCGCACCATGGCCAGCTGCTGGCGGGCCTCGGACTCGTCGAACGTCGCGTTGTTCGTCTGCACGGCCAGGATGCCGCCGCCGGCGGTCACGGTGTCGCGGACGATGCCGTCGTAGGCGACCTCGAAGCAGATCACGTCGCCGATCGTGGCCGCACCCATGTCCAGGACGCCCGGCTTGTCACCGGCGACGAAGTCCGACCGGACCCGGTCGACCTCCTTGCTGACCATGCGGGCGATGTTCCGCAGCGGGATGTACTCGGCGAACGGCACCGGGTGCTGCTTGACGTACATCCGGGACTCGTCGGCGCCCTGCCCGGGCAGCCAGACGACGCCGGCGTTGCGGACCTCGTTCTCGCCGGGGCCACGCAGCACCGCACCGACCAGGATCGGCGCCTGGATCGAGTCGGCGGCGCGGGTGATCGCGGCGGCCGCCTCAGGGTCGAGGAACGGGTCGACGTCGCTGGAGTTCTCCGGCCAGATGACCAGGTCGGGCTTGCGCTCCTGCCCGGTGGCGACCCGCCCGGCGAGCTCGACGGTCCCGGTGACGTGGTTCTCGAGCACGGCGCGGCGCTGGGCGTTGAAGTCGAGGCCGAGGCGGGGCACGTTGCCCTGCACGATCGCGACCCGCACCGGCTGCTGCCCGGCGCCGCCACCGACGGGGACCAGGAAGCCGACGACGGTGGTGGCCACGGCGCCGGCGCCGAGCAGCACGCTGGGCAGGCCCCGCCGCCGCCACACCGCCGCGACCAGCAGGCCGCCGGCGAGCGCGACGACGAACGTGACGAGCGGGGCGCCGCCGAGGGACGCGAACCGCAGCGTGGGCGCGTCTCCCTGGCTGAACGCGAGGCGACCCCAGGGGAAGCCGCCGAACGGGAGCCGGTCGCGGGCGGCCTCCTGGCCGACCCAGAGCAGCCCGGTCAGCAGGGGCCAGGTCCAGCGGTGCCGGTCGACGAGCGGGCTCGCGTACGCGGCCGCGGCGCCCAGCAGCGCGACGAACAGCGACTCGGCGACGAACAGCAGGATCCACGGCAGCATGCCGGTGTGCAGGTTCGTCCACTCGAGCAGCGGGCCGAAGAACACCAGCCCGGCGAGCAGGCCCAGCCCGGCACCGGCGAGCGCGCGGCGGCGGTGGACCGCGGCGGCGAGCAGGGCGACGGAGACGGGTGCGAGCCACCACAGGTCGTAGCGGGGGAACGCGAGCAGCTGGGTCAGGCCCGCCGCGAGCGCCAGCGGCACCGCTATCTTGCCCGGCAGCGGCCGCGGGGCCGGCGGCACGACCGTCTCGGGGGCCGCCTCGACCATGGTCACCATCGCTCACCCATGCGGGGAAGGGTACGGCAGGCCACACTCAAGATCGCGAGCTGTGCCGAACAGCTGAGACGCCAAAGAAATCGGGGCGTGACCTCGCGATCACGCCCCGATGCTCCCAGGCCCATCCCCGGCCGGTGCGGCAAAGGCCGTCCGCGTGACCTTCGTTCCGACCGGACGACGGTTGGATACCCCCGCCGGGCCGTTGTCTACTGGCCGCGCCTACCCCCTTTGCCCGTACACCGGAATCGGCGAGCGGTCGTTCGTGGCGGCCCGGTGCGCCGCCCCGCGCCGGCCGTCCCCTCGACCCGCTGGACCTGGCCGCCGCAGGCGCCGGACGGTCGCGGACCGTCGGCCCCGCTCGGCCAGCGGGAGTGAGGGAAGAGCGAACGACAGATCGCTTCCCGTTGTAGGACTCAACGACGGTACGCGGCGCACCGGGGTGCGTGTCAACCGTTGCGGGACACCGGATTCCGCGTTCCGGCGTGTCGCCGTCGGCGTGTTGGGTTTGCGGCTTGATCGGCGCCCGCGGATGCCCGATCAGGCCCCGCGCAGGTGCCGATCGAGGAGCGCCCGGGCGGCGTTCGGATGGTCCGCGGCGAGCAGCCCGGCGGCGGCCAGCACATAGGACCCGTCGACCACCGGGTGCGCGGCCCGCGGCACCGGCCACCCGCCGGCGTAGTCCGTCAGCACCGCGTCGAGCACCTCCTTGGCCTCGCCCGGCGCGGCGTGCCGCAGCACCCCACCGGACCCGACGAGGAGCCGCACGTCGCGCAGATCCCGGGCGATCCGGCCCGCGGGATCCCGGGCGTGTCGCCGGACCGCCACGGTGGCCGCCAGGGCCGCTATCCGACGGTCCAGAGCCCGCTCGGCGTCGCTGTCGGGCACGAACCCGGGCGCCCCGGCCCGCTTGGCGGCGGCGGCCTCGAGCCCGTCGTCGACGGGCAGGCGTTCGGCGGTGGCGGCGGCGATGACGTCCGGGGCCGTCCAGCGCATGCCGAGGTCGCCCTCGACCGTGCGGGAGCGCCACAGCGTGCCGGCGACGTCGTCGCTGCGGCCGTCGGGGGTCAGCACCGAGTAGACGTCCGTGGTCGCGCCGCCCACGTCCACCACCAGGAGGTCGCCGCCCAGGTGGTCGGCGAGGGTTTCCACACCGGTCAGCACCGCGTCCGGGGTGGCCGCGCGAACCAGGGACGGGAACCGGCGGCCCTTCGAGAGCCGCTTGCCGCCGATCACGTGCGACAGGAACACGTCACGGATCGCCGCCCGGGCCGGGGACGGCTCCAAGACGCCGATGCGGGGCAGAACGTTGCCGGTCGCGGTGACGGGTACCCCGGCGTCCGCCAACACCGCTGTCAGCTCGTCACGGGCGTCCGCGTTGCCGGCCAGCACCACCGGGATCCGCCACCGCGCCCGGGCCAGCCGCCGCGCGTTGTGCGTCAGGACGGCCGCGTCGCCGCCGTCGGTGCCGCCGACCAGCAGCACCACGTCCGGCCGGGCGGCGCGAAGCTCGGCCAGGGAATCCAGAGGCCCCGCCGACACGTGCACGACCCGGGCACCGGCGGACAGGCCGACCCGGTGGCCCGCCTGGGCCGTCACGAGGGCCTCGTAGCCGACCACGGCCAGGCGCAGGCCACCGCCGGCCGACGAGCACACGTACCAGCGATCAGCGGGAACGGTGACGCCGGTGGCGGCCGCCGCCGCGTCCAGACCGTGCAGCACGTCGGTGCCCGCGGTCGTCGGCCGGTCGGCCGCCGCGACCACCTCGCCGCCGGCCAGGTCGACCACGACGACCTTCGTGTACGTCGACCCGACGTCGGCGCACAGCGCCAGGCTCACGGCTTCGGCGGGACGACCACCGTGCCGATCGCGGTCGTCGCCACGATCGGCGGGTCGAGGACCTCGGCCGCCGACTCGCCGTGGTGCGGCTTGGCCCGGCAGACGACCCGGCACTCGAACTCGATCTGCCGGCTGCGGTTGCCGACCTCGACCACGCGCGCCTCGACGTCCAGGATGTCGCCGGCCCGCACCGGCGCCCGGAACTGGATGTCCTGGTAGGACGCGAACAGCCCCTCGTCGCCGTCCATCCGGATGCACACCTCGGTGGCGACGTCACCGAAGAGCCCGACGACGTACGCGCCGTCGACGAGGTTGCCGCCGTAGTGGGCGTGCGAGTACGGCACGTACCGCCGATGCGTCACCGTGATCATGACTGCACCAGCTCGTGCACCAGGTACGAGGCGACCTCGCCCGGTGTCGTACCCCGCCCGAAGATCCGGTCCACGCCCAACTCCCCCGCCATCGACTCGTCGAACCTCGGCCCGCCGACCACCAGCAACGGCCGCTTGTCGGCCGGCAGCGCCTCCCGGAACGCCGCCGACATCTCCCGGGTGTTGTGCAGGTGCGCGTCCCGCTGGGTGACGACCTGCGAGACCAGCACCGCGTCGGCCCGCTCCCGCTGCGCCGCCGCGACCAGCTCCGGCACGGTCACCTGGGCGCCCAGGTTCGTCACCTTCAACTCCCGGTAGTACTCCAGGCCCTTCTCGCCCGCGATGCCCTTGACGTTGAGGATCGCGTCGATGCCCACGGTGTGCGCGTCGGTCCCGATGCACGCCCCGACGACGGACAGCTTGCGCCGCAGCCGCCGCTTGACCAGGGCGTTGACCTCCTTGGCCGACAGCAGCGGGAAGTCCCGCTCGACGACCTCGACCTTGTCGGTGTCGACGAGATGGGTGACCCGCCCGTACACGACGAAGAAGGTGAACCCGTCACCCATCTGCTTGGCGTGCACCAGCATCGCCGGATCCATGCCCATCTTGGCCGCCAGCTGCAGCGCGGCGCCCTCGGCCCGCTTGTCGTGCGGGATCGGCAGCGTGAACGACAGCTGCACCATCCCGTCGCCGGTGGTGTCCCCGTAGGGGCGGACGATGCTCATGCCGCCTCCAACAGGTCCGTGGCCGGGTTGAAGTAGTCGTCGGCGTGCTTGGCCACCCCGGCCAGGCCCTTGCCGCGGTCCGGCGGGCGCTTCATGATCCCGAAGGTGCCGTCGGCGATCGCCTGCAGCAGCGTGTCGCCCTCGATCTTCTCGAGCAGGGTGATCGCCTCGCCGAGGACCTGGTTGGCGCGCTGCTGGATGAAGCCGCCCGGTGCCGGCACGAAGTCCTCGTGCAGCCCGCCGGCCGCGCCCAGCACGTAGCGGACGTTCTGCAGGGCGATGTCGCGGTCCGACAGCCACGGCGTCACGACCGCCTCGGTCATCATGCCGACCAGCAGGATGCCCTGGCCCGTCATCGTCCCCGCCAGGTTGAAGAACCCGTCGAGCAGGTTGCCGCGGAACACGTCGCCGGTCATGTGCTTCGTCGGCGGCATCCACTTCAGCGGCGCGTCCGGGAACAGCTCCCGGGCCAGCAGCGCGTGCGCGAGCTCCAGCCGGAACGACTCCGGCACCTCCGGGTTGATCTCGAACGCGTGCCCGAGCCCGAGCTGCCAGTCGGCCAGGCCGGCCTCGTGCGCGAAGAACTCGTTGAGCAGCTGCGACACCGTCACCGTGTGCGCCTCGTCGACCGCGTCCGCCGTCGTCAGGTAGTTGTCCTCACCGGTGTTGATGATGATCCCGGCGCGGGCGTGCACCTGCCGCGAGAATCGCTGGTCGACGAACGTGCGGATCGGGTTGATGTCGCGGAACAGGATCCCGTACATCGAGTCGTTGAGCATCATGTCCAGGCGCTCGAGGCCCGCCAGGGTCGCCATCTCCGGCATGCACAGCCCCGACGCGTAGTTCGTCAGCCGCACGTACCGCTTCAGCTCCCGCGACGACTCGTCCAGGGCCGCGCGCATCAGGCGGAAGTTGTCCTGCGTCGCGTACGTGCCGGCGAAGCCCTCCCGGGTCGGCCCCTCGGGCACGTAGTCCAGCAGCGACTGGCCCGTCGAGCGGATCACCGCGATCACGTCGGCGCCCGCCCGGGCCGCCGCCTGCGCCTGCGGGATGTCCTCGTAGATGTCGCCGGTCGCGACGATCAGGTAGATCCACGGCCGCTGCTTCGGGTCGCCGAACCGCTTGATCAGCCGGTCGCGTTCTGCTCTTTTGCGGTCAACGGCCCTGATGCCCACGGCGGTCGCCTTGGACGCGACCTTGCGCGCCGCGGTGGCGGCCTTTCCCGTGGGCACGCCGAACCGGACACTGCCGGCCGCCGCCTTCTGCGCGAGCAACGTCAGGTCAGTGGCCGGCAGTCCCTCTCGCGCGAGGGCGTCGAAGACCGGCAGGGCCACCCCGTGCTCCAGACCGATCTCGTCGACCACCGCGTCGACCAGCCGGTTCACCCACGGGATGCCGTCCGGGTCGGCACCGGTCACCCCGGCCAACCGCAGCACCGCCCGCTCCACCGACACCGTCGTGTGGCTGCGGGCCAGGTCCACCACCGGCTGACCGGCCCGGCGGGCCAGCTCCCGCGCCCGGGACACGAGCGCCGGGTCGAGATCCAGCTTCGCCATCCGTCTACCTCACTCCTCGAACACCGTCACACCGCGTACGACCGTGCGCAGCGCCCGGGGCAGCGGGGTCGGGTCGTCCGGACCGCGCTCCTCCGGGTTCGTGGACACCAGGTTCGGCAGGCCGCCCGTCACTCCCGCCGGGGTCTGCCACACCGCGAACGTCGCCGGCGCGCCCTTGGCGAGCACGCCCTCGCTGTCGCGGTGGATCGACCGCCACGCGCCCTTGGTGTGCGACGCGAACGCCGACCGCAGCGCCATCCGGTGCGCCGGGTTGAAATGCGACACCGCCGCCCGCACCGAACCCCACGGGTCCAGCGGCGTCACCGGCGAGTCCGAGCCGAACGCCAGCAGCACACCCACGCCGTGCATCGAGCCCATCGGGTTCGACTCCATCGAGCGGGTCACGCCCAGGCGCTGCGCGTACATCTGCCTCGGTCCGCCCCACAGCCGGTCGAAGGCCGGCTGCATGCTCGCCGTCAGGTTCAGCTCCACGAACGCCGCGATCATCGCCTTGTCGACGAGCTCCGCGTGCTCGACCCGGTGCCGGGCCTGCCGGACCGCGTCGAGGCCCAGCACCTTCGCCGCGCCCGCGAGGCCCTCGAGGACGTCGTGCAGGGCCGCGTCACCGATCGCGTGGAAACCGCCCTGGGTGCCGTGCGCGTGGCAGTCGAGGATGTGGTCGCGGGCCTGGTCCGCCGAAACGTAGGAGAAGCCACAACCGCCACCGCCCAGGAACGGCTCCCGCAGGTACGCCGTCCGCGAGCCGAGGGCGCCGTCGGCGTACAGGTCGCCGCCCGCGCCGACCGCGCCGAGCTCCTTGGCCTTCGCGGCGGCCATCAGCTCGCCCCACCAGCCGTACACCTCGGGCAGGCCGTGCTCGGGGCCCGCCAGGGCGAGCAGGCCGGTGAAGTCGGCCTCGTTCGACGTGCCGGGGCCGCCGCACTCGTGCAGGGCGCCGATGCCGAGCTGTGCGGCCCGCTTGAGCGCGGTGCGCTGCGCGTGCTCCCGCTGGGCCGTTCCGATCGAGCCGAGCGCGACCTCGCGTACCGCGTGATGGGCTTCCTCCCGGACCCAACCGGTGTCGGAGTAGCCCGGCTCGCTGGTGGCTCTTGGCGCGGCTTGGAGGAGGGCGGTCGAGGCCAGGGCGCTGTGCACCGACGCCTGCGTCAGGTAGACGCGGCGGCCTCCCGCCACCCGGTCCAGGTCGGCCGCGGTCGGGGGGACCTGCTGCGGCCACTTCGACTCGTCCCAGCCGTGACCCATGACGATCGCGTCCGCCGGCTGCGTCGTCGCGTAGAGCGCCACCGCGTCCAGCAGCTCACCCGCCGACGCCGCCGCGCTCAGGTCCAGCCCACCCAGCACCAGGCCCGTGTCGGTGGCGTGCACGTGCGCGTCGACGAACGCCGGCGTGACCAGGGCACCGCCCAGGTCCACCGTCACGTCCGCGCGCGGGGCGTCAGCGGCGGGACCCAGCCAGGCGATCCGGCCGTCCTGGACGAGCAGGGCGGTCGCCTGCGGCTCGGCCGGCGCGTAGAGGGCGCCACCCGTGTAGAGCGTCGATTCCATGGGCTCAGTCTGCCCGCAGCCGCGCGTCGAAGAGGCTCCGAACGCCCGGCTCGGAGCGCAGCAGGCTCAGGGCGAACTCGGCGTGGCCCGGCACGTACCCGTTGCCGACCAGCATCGTCACATCCGCCGCCAGGCCCTCGGCACCCAGCGCGGCGGCCGCGAAGCTCGTCGCCATCGAGAAGAAGATCACTGTGCCGCCCTCGTCGGTGGCCAGGATCGCCCCATGCTCGCAGCCGGGGACGTCGACACAGACGACCGTGACGTCGGCGGGCTTTCCCAGCGCGCGGGTGACGGCCTCGGCCAGCTTCACGGGGTCGCGGGCGTCGGCGATCGCGACGGTGTCGGCGAGCCCGGCTTTTTGGAGGCGGTGAGCCTCGTGGTCGGTCGGCACGATGCCGACCGTGCGACGCGCGCCGGCGCGCCGGGCGGCCGCGAGCGCGAGCGAACCGCTCTTGCCCGCACCGCCGAGCACCGCCACCGTGTCGCCGGCTGGATGCCGGGGGTCCTCAGCCGTCGCGAGGCTGCCGCCTCGCGACGCCTTCCGGTCGCTGACCACCCTGCTGGTCAGCGCCGGCGCGCCGCACACGTCGAGCACCGCGAGAGCGAGCTCGGCGGGCAGGTCGTCAGGAAGCTTCGCCACGATCGACCGGGCGAACAGGATCGCGTGGCCCTCGGCGGGCACCTGCTCGCTGTGGCCGTCCCAGCCCTTGAGGCCGTCCGTGATCTTCAGCGGGGTCAACGTCAGCGACACCAGCGTCGCGACACGGTCACCCGGGGTCACGTCGAGCGGGGATCGCGCGCCCTTCGCCTCGACGACCCCGATCAGCATCCCGCCCGAACCCGTTACCGGATTGTGCATTTTGCCCCGGCTGTCCACGATGCTCAGCACCTCGGCGCGCACCGCGTCACCGTCGCCACCGTGCTTCTCCCGCAACTGTCGGTAGCTGGCGGCGTCGAGATTGAGCCTTTCTACCCGAATCCGCACCTCGTTCGGCCCGATTTCGGGACGATTGTCCACACGCCACGCTGCCTGCGGCAGCACGCCCGCCGGCTCGACGACGCGGTGCAGACCGACGGGTGAGGTCACGGACGACTCCTTGATCAAATCGGTATGGCAGGAAAACTTACGGCAGAATAGTTTGTTGACAAAAGATTTTCCAGTAGCCTTCGCTCGCTGCGGTACACCCCACCGCCGGGAAAGAGGAGGAACCACGTGACCGTCGACCTCGGCTCGCGGACCCCCGAAGCGATACCCACCGAGGTGGGCGCCGGACAGCCTTACGAATACCGGAGGCGCCCGCTCGTCGAGCCCGACTGGACCCGCTTCCCCGGCTGGCGGCACGTCACCCGCGACCAGTGGGAGTCCGCGCAGTGGCAACGCGTCAACTGCGTCAAGAACGTCAAACAGCTCCAGGCCGTCCTCGGCGACCTGGTCGGCGAGACGTTCTACAAGGACCTGATCGAGGACCAGAAGGCCCTCGCCACCATGTCCATGCTCGTACCCCCGCAAATGATCAACACGATGATGCCCACCGGCCCGATGAGCACCGAGGCGTTCTACCTCGACCCGGTCCGGCGCTACATGATCCCGGTCGCCTCCGACCGGCGCACCGACTGGCCGTCGCACCCCTACGCGTCGCGGGACTCGCTCCACGAGCACGACATGTGGGTCGCCGAAGGCCTCACCCACCGCTACCCGACCAAGGTGCTCGCCGAGCTCCTGTCGACGTGCCCGCAGTACTGCGGCCACTGCACCCGGATGGACCTTGTCGGCAACTCCACGCCGGCGGTCGACAAGCTGAAGCTGACGCTGAAGCCGGTGGACCGCTACGAGGCCCACATTTCTTACCTCCGTGCGCATCCGGGGGTACGGGACGTCGTGGTCTCGGGCGGCGACGTCGCCAACGTGCCGTGGCGCAACCTCGAGTCGTACCTGATGAGCCTGCTCTCGATCGAGACCGTCCGGGACATCCGGCTGGCCACCAAGGCGCTCATGGGGTTGCCGCAACACTGGCTGCAGCCGGACGTCGTCGAGGGCCTGGAGCGGGTCGCCCGCACCGCCGCCCGCCGCGGCGTCAACCTGGCCATCCACACGCACGTCAACCACGCGCAGTCCTTGACGCCTTTGGTGGCGCGCGCGGCCCAGACCGCGTTGGAGGTCGGCGTCCGCGACGTGCGCAACCAGGGCGTGCTGATGCGGGGCGTCAACGCCACCACGTCCGACCTGCTCGACCTGTGCTTCGCGCTGCAGGGCGAAGCCGGAATTTTGCCCTATTACTTCTACATGTGCGACATGATCCCGAACGCCGAGCACTGGCGGGTGCCGGTGTGGCAGGCCCACCAGCTCCAGCACGACGTGATGGGCTACCTGCCCGGGTACGCGACCCCGCGGATCGTCTGCGACGTGCCGTTCGTGGGGAAGCGGTGGGTGCACATGCTCACGGAGTACGACCGCGAGCGCGGCATCTCGTACTGGACGAAGAACTACCGCACGTCCATCGAGGCTTCGGACGGTGAGGCGCTGACGAAGCGCTTCCCGTACTACGACCCGATCGACACGCTCCCCAAGTCCGGCCAGGACTGGTGGGCCGCGCAGGCATGAGAAAAGGGGGCCCCGTTGATCGGGGCCCCCTTTTTTGTTGCCTTCTTACTTGTCGAACGCGTTCTTGATGTCGCGCCCGGCGTCCTTGACGTGCTCGCCGGCCTGCTTGGCGTGCGCACCGGTCTGGTCGGCCCGCCCCTCGGCCTGAAGCCGCTCGTCGTCGGTAGCGTCGCCGTACTTCTCCTTGGCGCCGCCCTTCAGTTCCTCGACCTTGTTACGCACCTTGTCGGTGAAGCTCATCGTCACTCCAGTCGCCGAATTGTTTCCCTCGGGCAACTGTGAGAGTTCCCTGCCTGGTCGGCGGCGAAACCTCAGCGCTGGGCCCGCACAACCTCGGCCAGTCTCGGCAGGAAGAACTCCCACCCGTCACGATGACTGACGGCATCGTCCCGATCGATCCGGCTGGAGTGGTCGTACTCGCCGTGATTCAGCTGTAGGACCGCACCCGGCTGGACCTGGATGTCGACCTGGCGCCGGGGCAGCTCAGGCGCGTGATCCCAGGCCCAGGAAAACCCGAATCGCCCGGCATCGGGGTCGAGCTCGGTGATGACGCCACGCATGGTCTGGTCAAGGCGATCGAAATAGGCGACGTACTGCCCACCAACCTCTTCCTCGACAGTGAGCTGGGCACCACCCCACCAACGATTGACCGCAGCCGGATCGAGAAAGGCCCCAACCACCTCGGCCGGCGAGGCTCCCGGCACGTCCAAGGTGATCCGCAACCAGGAATCCGCATCACTCGGCATCGAAACCCGCACGACCGACCCTCTCCCCCGTCGTAGCCCGATCCGATTCTGTCAGCCGTCGCACACCCCGTAAGGCATCCTAGGATGGAAGATGGCGGTCTGAATGCGGCGCGGTGCCAGGTTCGCGGGATCCGGCCGTCACCGACCAGGCCCGTCCAGCCGACCGGCAAGGGCAGCGGCATGTCCCGGATCGACGTCACCAGGGTCGAGGCGCACGCCGGGCTCCGACCCCGGTGAAGGGACTCCGGGCAATCGACGAGCCCGCCCGGATCGTGCTCACACTGCGGGCCGCGCACGACCTGAGCCGTGCCACGCTCGGTCGCAACAACCGACGGGCCGGCCGCGGCCAGCCAGCGCGAGGCGGCCGCAGCGCCCGCGCCGACCTCGATGATCCGCCGACCGAGCGTCAACCTCCTCACCACTGCGGGTGCAGGGTCAAGAACGCCAGGGTGTTCTCGCAACACGTGCCGACAGTTTCCACCCCCGTCGCCGGCAGCGGAACCCAGCCGGCCCAACCGGGTTCTCGCATCACCCGGAACCGTCATGTGCGGCCGATCGAGCGGTTTCCGCCCGGCCGGAAGCTTGACCCATCCCTAAGGGGCTGACCGGGTCGGGTTCGGGCTGAGGCGCAGCGGCCATGGCTGGCTGTTCGCCTGACCGAACTCGCCGGGGGGACCTCCGGGCCGGGGCGGCTTGTTGCTGAGACGGCCGGCGGGGAACAAGGTGCTTCGGAGCCGAGGCTGAGTCATCAGCCGCAAGGCCACTCCGCACACCGTCCTAGGATGACGCCGTGGCCTTCTGGCCAAATGATTCTCGCGCTGCCGCAGGGCTTCACCCCCGGGGGCCAGAGCGCCCGTCCGCCGCTAGTGAAGGTCTTGGCAGCGGGGGGTTCTGGGCCTCTGTTCGTTCATGAGAGCGATAATCGTGAAATCGGTCACCCACGTCGGTTTGTCAGGGCTGTCATCGCAGAGGCGTTCCGCCACGATCGAGTCGCGTCGAATGGTTGTGCTCTCGCCGGTCTCCTTCACCAGAACCGTCAGATAGTCTTCCTCTCTTTGAACAACAAAAACGGTCTGCGGAGCCGCTCCGCGCAATTGCATTCTTTCAGCCGGCAGCCAGGGACTTGGAATTACGAGTAACATACCCAAAAAAATCACAGGGAAAAGTCGTACCATAGGCTGTTCCAGCGGAGCCGCCATGTCCGGTCGCAGCGCGTACGCCACGCGTCGGGTCTTACTCCAGCCACGCCGCTCAGCCTCGGCGATTCGCTCCTTCCACCTTCGCCGCTCCCGGTCGCGCACCTCATCGCTAACCGATGGTCCGCTGATTGGCTCGAGCAAGACCATCAAGAAGTTTCCGAAATAAAAGAACCCGACAATCAACACGAATGTCGCCAACAACAAAGGCGGGGAGATAAACACAGCCAGGATAATCATCGCGCCAGATACCAGGGGTGTAGCCCAGGGCGGCGCAGCCGCGCCGTCACGCCTTGCTTTCAGCCAGTAGACCCAGAGCCCAAAGCCGACCCCGAACAACAAGACCGGCGTGAGGCTGAGGTAGGTGCCGAAAAGGATCGCTGGAATGTTGGCCGTGGTCGCGAACAGTCGCAAGGTCGAACGGTCACCGTCGGCGACGACGTACAGCCGGATACCGGCGAGCACTACTGGTAGGGCAGCTACGAGGACCGCCAGATCCACTGGCGAGCCGCCCAGCGGACGGCGCTGGCTTTCCCGCTGGAGAGGTCGCGAGGCTGACGGTTGCCGGGCGCGGCCCAGTCTCGGGGTAGCGACCTGGCGAAGTCGACGAGGCATAAGCACGTCCCAACTGACAGCAAGCGTTCGAAGCTAACCGCTTATGTACCAATAAGCGCCGCCCTACGTTGGTGCGGGCAACTTCCAGGCAACGGCGCGACTACTCTGGTTCGACTTGACGTCGACGTCTGCGTTCGGCGGTCCACCAGACAAGTGCGGCCAGCACTCAACGCGTGCCGGCGACCGTACAGGGAATGGTTGATCGATTCAGCTCGACTCGCGGACGGCTGTGCCGGCAAGCCAGCTCGTTCACAATTGCTCCCGAGCGATTCCAGCATTGGCCGCAAAAGGCCCACGTGGCGTACCCCCAACGGGCTGGACCCAGGTCCCCGCCTCTACAGCGTCCTAGGAAGATGCGAGTAAGCGGCGGATCGGGGCCGCCTTGGCGGCTGCTTCCTCTACCTCCGCCACTGGGTCGCTGTCCCAGGTGATGCCTCCGCCGGCCCACAGGTGCAAGCGGTCCGCGTCCGCCGCCGCGGTGCGGATCGTCAGGCCCAGGTCCAGGTCGCCCGAGGCGTCGATCCAGCCTAGGGCTCCCATGCTCGGGCCGCGGCCGACCGGCTCCAGGGCCGCGATCTCCCCCAGCGCCGCCAGCTTCGGGGCGCCCGTGACCGAGCCGCCCGGGCATGTGGCTCGCAGTAGGTCCGCCAGGCCGATTCCGTCCGCCAGCGTGGCCGAGACCACCGACTCCGCCTGCCACAGGTCGACCCAGCGCCGCAGGGCGAAGAGCTCCTCGACCCGGACCGAGCCCGTGCGGGCCACTCGCGCCAGGTCGTTGCGCTCCAGGTCCACGATCATGATGTGCTCGGCCCGTTCCTTCGCCGACGAGAGCAGCTCGTGCCGTCCCAGCGCCGTCGCCGGGCGGGTGCCCTTGATCGGTCGGATCACCACCCGGCCGCCTGACACGGCGACTAGGGTCTCCGGCGACGCGCAGCCCACCGCCCAGCCCGCGCCCGTGAGCAGACCGCCGTAGCGGGCCCCCGGCAGGCCGCTCAGCCGCGCCAGCGACGGCAGCGGGTCGCCCACGTAGGGCGCCGAGGCGTGGCCCACGACGTTGACCTGGTAGACGTCTCCCCGGCCGATCGCCGAACGGACCGCGGACACCGCCGCCGCGTGCTCAGCGGCCGTCCAGCTCGGGGTCCACTCCCCCAGGTGCCAAGCCGTCTCACCTGGCGGACGCGAGCCAAAAGATTTCCGAGTTATCGGCGCCGAAGAGGGCAGGTGACCAGGTGTGGGGACACGATGTCTGTCCGTGTTCGCACCGGTCCCATCCGCGACCGCGTGCTCATATACCACGGCTACGACGTCCGGGACCGCCGGTGCGGGGGTGGCGCGGGCCACAGGGGCGCCCCGGAGCATGGCGGCTCCGCCCGCTGCGGAGATCAACACCGCGGCGCCGCAGAGGGTTCCGGGGTCGCTTTTCGCTACGGAGCGTGACAGGCTCGGGGTTGAGAGGGACCGCACGTCCAGTCCGTCAGCGACAAGGAAATCTTCGAGATGCTGAGCCGGATCGCCACCGTCCGTAGAGCGCCACTCCCATCTGGAGCGCTCTCTTATACGGAGCGTGCACGAATGCCCGCGACCAGCCAATCCAGCGGAGAGGGCTGGAAGCGTTCCCACTCCGACCGGCCCATGGTTACTCATACGAAGGGTGGATTCTTTCGTGTTTGGACCGGAACTTGCTCGTAGGTGCCCCCGTTGAGGGAGTAGCCTCCGTCACTGTCATGTGAACCATGACACAGCACCCCCATCGTCCGGAGAACCCGATGTGCCAGCACCAACCGCATTGCCCCACCGCTGAAGCGATGGACCGCGACGCCGCCAGGGCCGTGGCTGCCTTTCCCGAGCAGGGCTGGAGCCTGCTCTGCAACGGCGTCATCCTCTTCGAGGACACCGGCGAGCTTCTGCCCGACGGCAGCACCATCGCCCCCCACCGCGGGCCGGCCCGCCACGCCGTCCTCGCGGCCTAGATCGTAGGCCTCCGGCCTAAGAGAACCACGAGCACCGTCGCTCACCCGCACCCACGCTGTGCCGGCCCCGAAAACGCCAGGGCCGGGCACAGCGCGCCGCCAGTCAGTCTTCGAACGCCTCCGGCGACGGGCACGAGCAGACCAGGTTGCGGTCGCCGAACGCACCGTCGATCCGGCGGACCGGCGCCCAGTACTTCCCGACCCGCGACACACCGAACGGGTACGCCGCCACCGAGCGCGGGTACGCGTGCGACCACTCGTCCCCCGACACCATCGACGCTGTGTGCGGCGCGTTGACGAGCGGGTTGTCGTCGCGGGGCCACGTACCCGACGCCACGCTCTCGATCTCCTGCCGAATCGCGATCATCGCGTCGCAGAACCGGTCGAGCTCCGCCAGGTCCTCGCTCTCGGTCGGCTCCACCATCAGCGTCCCGGCGACGGGGAACGACATCGTCGGCGCGTGGAAGCCGTAGTCGATCAGCCGCTTGGCGACGTCGTCCACCGTGACGCCCGTGGCCTTGGTCAGCGGCCGCAGGTCGAGGATGCACTCGTGGGCCACCAGGCCCTTGTTGCCGCTGTAGAGCACCGGGTAGTGCTCCCGCAGCCGCGCCGCCACGTAGTTGGCCGCCAGCACCGCCGCGCCGGTCGCCCGGGTCAGGCCCTCGGCGCCCATCATCCGCAGGTACGCCCACGGGATCGGCAGGATGCCGGCCGAGCCGTGCCGGGCCGCGGACACCGCCGCACCGCCCGCCGTGCCGCCGGCGCGGGCTGAGTGCGAGGTGCGGGAGGAGGTCGCGCCCAGCGGGTCGCCGGGCAGGAATGGGGCCAGGTGACCGCGTACGCCGATCGGGCCCACACCCGGACCGCCGCCGCCGTGCGGGATGCAGAACGTCTTGTGCAGGTTCAGGTGCGACACGTCGGCGCCGAACCGGCCGGGCTTGGCGAAGCCGACCAGCGCGTTGAGGTTGGCGCCGTCGACGTAGACCTGGCCGCCCGCGTCGTGCACCTTCGCGCACAGGGACGCGATCCCGGTCTCGTAGACGCCGTGCGTCGACGGGTACGTCACCATGATCGCGGCCAGCCGGGAGGCGTGCGCGGCGATCTTCGCGTCGAGGTCGACCAGGTCGACGTTGCCGTCCTCGTCGCAGGCCACCACGACGACCCGCATGCCGGCCATCACCGCGGACGCGGCGTTGGTGCCGTGTGCCGACGACGGGATCAGGCAGACGTCGCGGTCGTGGCCGCCGCGCGAGCGGTGGTAACCACGGATCGCCAACAGACCGGCCAGCTCACCCTGCGACCCGGCGTTGGGCTGCACGGAGACGGCGTCGTACCCGGTCACCTCGGCCAGCCAGCTCTCCAGCGAGGTGATCAGCTCGCGATAACCAGAAGTCTGCGAAGCCGGCGCGTGCGGGTGGATGTTGGCGAACTCCGGCCAGGTGATCGACTCCATCTCGGTGGTCGCGTTGAGCTTCATCGTGCAGGAGCCCAACGGGATCATGCCCCGGTCCAGCGCGTAGTCGAGGTCGGAGAGCCGGCGCAGGTAGCGCAGCATCGCCGTCTCCGACCGGTGCGCGTGGAACACCGGGTGGGTCATGAACTCCGAGGTGCGCGCGAGCCCGGACGGCAGGGCCACATCGACATCACCCGTGTACGCGGGTACGCCGAACGCCTGCCAGACCAGGGCCAGGTGGGCGTCGGTGGTGGTCTCGTCGCACGCGATGCCGACCCGGTCGGCGTCGACCTGGCGCAGGTTGACCCCGTGCGCGGCGGCGGCCGCGACGACAGCGGCGGCCCGCCCCGGCACCGACACGGTCACGGTGTCGAAGAACGCGTCGGAGTCGATGGCCAGCCCACCGGCCCGCAGCCCGGCGGCGAGCTTGGCGGCCCGGGCGTGGGTGCGCCGCGCGATCTCCCGCAGCCCGTCGGGGCCGTGGTAGACGGCGTACATGCTGGCGATCACGGCGAGCAGCACCTGCGCGGTGCAGATGTTGCTGGTCGCCTTCTCGCGCCGGATGTGCTGCTCGCGGGTCTGCAGCGCGAGCCGGTAGGCCGGTGCGCCGTCGGCGTCCTTCGACACGCCGACGAGCCGGCCCGGCAGCGTCCGCTCGAGCCCCTTGCGCACGGCGAGGTAGCCGGCGTGCGGGCCACCGAAGCCCATCGGCACGCCGAACCGCTGCGTGGTGCCGGCGGCGATGTCGGCGCCGATCTCGCCGGGCGAGCGCAGCAGGGTCAGCGCCAGCAGGTCGGCCGCGACGGTGACCAGCGCGCCGACCTCGTGGGCGGCGGCGACCAGGTCGGCCTGGTCGCGGACGGCGCCGGAGGCACCCGGATATTGCAAATGGAGCCCGAAGAAGTCGGCCGGCAGCGCGGACGCGCCGGCGGACAGGTCGACGACCCGGACGATGATGCCGAGCGGCTCGGCCCGGCCCTCGATCACGGCGAGGGTCTGCGGCAGCGTGTCGGCGTCGACGACGTACACGGGTGAGGCGTTCTTGGACGACCGGCGGGCCAGCGTCATCGCCTCGGCGGCCGCGGTGCCCTCGTCGAGCATCGACGAGTTGGCCGTGGTCAGCCCGGTCAGGTCGGAGACCATCGTCTGGAAGTTGAGCAGCGCCTCGAGGCGGCCCTGGCTGATCTCCGGCTGGTACGGCGTGTAGGCCGTGTACCAGGACGGGCTCTCCAGCACGTTGCGACGGATCACGGCCGGCGTGTGCGTGCCGTAGTAGCCGAGACCGATCATCGAGACGTTGACGGTGTTGCGGTCGGCGAGGGCGCGCAACTCGGCGATCACCTCGGCCTCGGACGCGGCCGGCGGTAGGTCGAGCCCGCCGTGCCAGCGGATCACCTCGGGGATCGCGGCGTCCATCAGCTCGTCGACGGTGCCGTAGCCGACCTGGTCGAGCATCCGGCGCTCGCTGTCGCGGTCCGGCCCGATGTGGCGGTCGGCGAAGGAGGAAGCGGTCATCGGCGGGAACTCCTGGAGGGGCGAAGGACGAGGTCGACGAGCAACCTCCCCCTCTGTCGTACCCGAAACGGGTCCTCCAGAGTCGCCATGTCCGCGCGGTCCTTTTGCCTGAGAGGTTCCGGGGAGGATTTGCCCCTTCGGCGCCACCGGGCCGAGGCCCGGCGAGCTCTCCCACGCGGATGTGTTCGGCTCAAGTGAACGGTAGCAGTGTTGATGATCCAGAGGGGGATTCGCCTACGCTGACGCGCGTGACCTACCTCCCCTCCGGTGACCGTTACGACGCGATGACCTACCGCCGGGCCGGCCGCAGCGGGGTCCGGCTCCCCGCCGTCTCGCTGGGCCTCTGGCACAACTTCGGCCACGAGCGCCCCATCGAGCGCATGGCCGCCATCTGCCGCCGCGCGTTCGACCTCGGTGTGACCCACTTCGACCTGGCCAACAACTACGGCCCGCCACCCGGCTCGGCCGAGGAGAACTTCGGCCGGATCATGGCCCGCGACCTCAAGCCGTACCGCGACGAGATGATCGTCTCGACCAAGGCCGGCTACCTGATGTGGCCGGGGCCGTACGGCGAATGGGGCTCCCGCAAGTACCTGATCTCGTCGCTGGACCAGTCGCTCAAGCGGATGGGCCTCGACTACGTCGACGTGTTCTACCACCACCGGCCCGACCCGGACACGCCCCTCGAAGAGTCGATGCAGGCGCTCGACTACGCCGTCCGGTCGGGGCGCGCCCTCTACGTCGCGATCTCGAACTACTCCTCGGCACAGACCGCCGAGGCGGCCAAGATCCTGCATGACCTGGGTACGCCGTTGCTGCTACACCAGCCGTCGTACTCGATGATGAACCGGTGGATCGAGCGGGACAGCCTGCTCGACACGCTCGCCGGGGCCGGCGCCGGCTGCATCGCCTACAGCCCGCTGCAGCAGGGCCTGCTGACCGACCGCTACCTCGACGGCGTGCCCGCCGACTCGCGGGTGGCCACCGGCGGCTTCCTCAAGGAGAGCGCGCTCGACGAGCAGACCATGCGCGTCGTGCGCGAGCTGAACCTGATCGCCAAGGAGCGCGGCCAGACCCTCGCCCAGCTCGCCCTGGCCTGGGCGCTGCGGGACGAGCGGATGACCAGCCTGATCATCGGCGCCAGCAGCGTCGGGCAGCTCGAGGACAACATCGGGGCGCTGGCCAACCTGGCCCTCTCGGCCGCGGAGCTCGACGCCATCGACGGTGCGCTGACCAACCCGGCCTGAGCCGGCGCCGGGGGTGGCGGCGATGATCCACAATGAGGCGATGCCCACATCGGAGTCGCCGCCGCCCCGGAAACGGCGCCGCTGGCTGCGCGCGCTGCTGATCACTTTCGTCGTCACGGTGATCGCCGTGCCCGCCGCAGTGGTCGGCGCCGGCATGTGGCTGCGGTCGGGTGCGCGCGGCCACGTCTTTCCGCTCGCCTCGGTGCCGGCGGCCCCGGTCGTGATGGTGCTCGGCGCGCAGGTCTATCCCGACGGGACACCCTCGCCGTTCCTGGCCGCCCGGCTGGACCTGGCCCGGCAGCTCTACGACGCGGGCACCGTGCAGGCGGTGCTGGTCTCGGGCGACCATCGGGAGTTCCGCTACGACGAGCCGGGCGCGATGAGCCGGTGGCTGGTCGAGCGCGGCGTGCCGGAGCGCAAGGTCGTGCAGGACCATGCCGGGTTCGACACCTACGACTCGTGCGTACGCGCGAAGAAGATCTTCGGTGTCGACCGCATGATCGTGGTGACCCAGGGCTTCCACGTCGACCGGGCCGTGGCGCTGTGCCGCGACGCCGGGATCGACGCGGTCGGGGTCGGCGACGAGACGGTGAAGCGGTTCGAGCGGGCCTGGGACCGGGGCGCGTTCCGCGAGCAGCTCGCCGGCGTGAAGGCAGCGTGGGACGTGGCGACGGGCCGCGACCCGGTGTTCCTCGGGCCGCGCGAGACCGGCGTGCAGGACGCTCTCGCCAACTGATCTCCGCCCTGGCAGGATGCGCGGGTGCGCGCTCCCCTCCTCCCCGCCGTGGCGATCGTCGGTCTCGTGGCTCTGCTGGCCGGCTGTGGTGGTGACCCGGCTCCGTCCTTCGAACCGGCGCCCGGCTCGTCCGCCGCGAGCGCCTCCCCCGCCGGCGGCACCGACGCGCTCGGCCATGGACCCACCCCCACCGCGACGCCGACAAAGGCCGCGACCAAGAGCTGCAGCGGGGCGCTGCCGGCCGACAACGTCTGGCGGGCCGACGTGTCCAAGCTGCCCGTGCACGCCCGCTCGGCGGCCATGGTGGCGAGCATCGGCGCGTCGGCGGGGATGCATCCCGACTTCGGCTCGGGCAACTACGAGGGCGCGCCGATCGGGATTCCGGTCACCAGCGTGCCGGCCGGACAGAAGAAGATCCCGGTCGAGTTCGAGTACGCCGACGAGAGCGACCGCGGGCCGTATCCGATCCCGGCCAACGCGAAGATCGAGGGCGGGCCGCAATCGTCGGGCGACCGCCACGTGATCGCGTTCGACAAGGCGGCGTGCAAGGTCTACGAGCTGTTCTCCGCGTACCCGCAGGGCAGTGGCTGGAAGGCCGGCTCCGGCGCGGTGTTCGACCTGCGGTCCAACAAGCTGCGGCCGGCCGGCTGGACCTCGGCGGACGCCTCCGGCCTGTCGATCTTCGCCGGGCTGGTCCGCTACGAGGAGGTCGCGACCGGGCGGATCGATCACGCGATCCGGATCACGGTGCCGAAGACCCGCACCGGCTTCACCTGGCCGGCCACGCACTCCGCCTCGTCGGCCACCGACGCGAACCTCCCCCAGCTCGGCCAGCGCCTGCGGCTCAAGTCGTCGGTGAGCACGGGCTCGATGCCGAAACAGGCGCGGGTCGTGGCGGAGGCGATGAAGAAGTACGGCGTGATCGTCGCGGACCACGGGTCGGCCTGGTACATCTCCGGGGCGCCGGACTCACACTGGGACAACGACGCCCTGCGCGCCCTGAAGTCGTTGACGGGCAGCGACTTCGAGGTGGTCGACACGAGCAGCCTGATCGCCAGCAAGACCTCCGGGGCGGTGCGCTAGACACCCGTGTACGTGCCGGTGGGCGCGTCGCCCGCCGTCTCGTACTCCAGGAGCAGCACGCCGGTCGTGGTGGCCTCGTGGGACACCAGGCGCAGGCCGACCGCGGCGCCCGGATGGTCGAGCAGGCGGCGGCCCGCGCCGACCACGGTCGGGGCGACCACGAGCCGGACCGTGTCGACCAGGCCCGCGGCGAGCAGGGCGTTGCCGAGTCGGGCGCTGCCGTGGATCTGCAACTCGCGGCCGGGTCGCTCCTTGAGCGCCGCGACCTCATCGAACCGCAGCAACGTGGCCGGCTGCCAGGGCGCGTCGGTGAGGGTGTCGGTCACGACGTACTTCGGGAGCCCGTTCATCCGCTCCGTGAACGGGTCTTCTGGGTCGGTGATCTGCGGCCAGGCGGCGGCGAACTCCTCGTACGTGCGCCGCCCGAGCAGCAGGCCGTCGGCCAAGGAGAGCCAGTGCGCGGCCGCCTCGACGAACCGCCCGTCCAGGTGCGGGGTGAGCCAGCCGCCGCGGGTGAAGCCGCCCGTGGTGTCCTCGTCGGGCGAGCCGGGGCCCTGGCTGACACCGTCGAGCGAGACGAACTCGGTCAGCGCGATCCTCATTCGACCACCGCCGCGAGTTGTGCGGTGACCGTGCCCCAGCCGTCGAGGAAGCCGAGCTTCTCGTGGCGGTCCCGGGCGTCGGGGTCGCCGTGCCGGACGACCACGCGGTAGTCGGTGCCGTCCGGGTGGTCCGCGAGGGTGATCTCGGCGGTCATCGCGACCGGTTCGGGGGCGGCCGGGCGCCAGGCGCTGTCGACCGCGTTGGTGAACACGATCCGCTCCTGGTCGTCGACGACTAGGAAGGTGGCGTCCATATGCGGCACGAACGGACCACCGGCGTCGCCGATCGCGGTCACGAGCGCCCCACCCGGCCGCACGTCGAGGCGGTCGACGCGGCACACGGCCGGGGCGGGCACCCACCAGCGCGCGAACCGGGCCGGGTCGGTCCAGGCCCGCCAGACAGCGGCCCGCGACGCCCGAATCACCCGCTCCAGCGTGAGATCCAGCTCGGGATCGGTCATGACTCCTCCTCCGCGAGCAGGGTGGCCAGGCGGTCGGTGCGGCCTTCCCAGACGGCGCGCTGGTCCGCGAGCCAGTCGTCGAGCAGCGCCAGGCGCTCGCGGTTGAGCACACAGGTGCGCACCCGCCCCACCTTGACCGTGTGGATCAGGCCGCTCGTCTCCAGCGTGCGCACGTGCTTCATGAACGACGGCAGCGTCATCGGGAACTCGCGCGCCAGGTCGCCCACGCTCGTGGGTCCCCGGCCGAGCCGCCTGACGACGCCGCGCCGGGTCGGGTCGGCTAGCGCGACGAACACGCCGTCGAGCTCGGCCACATACTGTGCCATGAGGCTAAGTATTGCCACCGAAAACACTTAGCGCAAGGGCTAAGTGTTGGAGCTCAGCCGGCGCGGCGGCGGGCCCGGCGGGCCGCGAGCTCGTCGCCGCTGGGGGCGTCGTCCGCGGCTTCCTCGGCGGGGGCCGGCTCAGCCGGCTCGGCCGGCAGGTGCGACAGCGAGCCCTGGATCTCCTTGAACGCACCGCCGATCGCGATGCCGAACACGCCCTGGCCGCCCTGGAGCAGGTCGACGACCTCCTCCGGCGAACGGCACTCGTACACGGTGGTGCCGTCGGAGATCAGCGTGATCCCGGCAAGATCGTCGACGCCGTGCGAACGCAGCGTGTCGATCGCCTTGCGGATGTTCTGGAGCGAGACTCCGGCGTCCAGGAGGCGCTTGACCACCTTGAGGACAACGAGATCCCGGAACGAGTAGAGGCGCTGCGTGCCGGACCCGGACGCGTCGCGCACGCTCGGCACGACCAGCGTCGTGCGAGCCCAGTAGTCGAGCTGGCGGTAGCTGATGCCGACCGCGTGGCAGGCGGTTACGCCTCGGTAGCCGACGGAGTCGTCGTCCGTGGGGGCCTGCGCCGGGTCGGCGTTGGATCTACCCGCAGGATCAGGATCACGTGGGTCGGGCATGTGGCTACCTCCCCGCCAGCGGGGTGCCGCGTCGTGCCGGAACGCGCACCCGTCAACAGCGCCAACCCTATAGCTCAGATCGACGGTGAGGGCGCAGGCTTTGCGCCGACACGCCGCGATCTGAGGACATCACCCGAGCAACGCTCGGAGTAGCGAGCCTCAGCCCGCGAAGTCCTCCGGGCGACTCAGCCTGCAAAGTCCTCAGGACGGACCTGCTCCAGGAACTCCCGGAACTTCTCCACCTCGTCTTCCTGCTCGTCAGGGATGACGATGCCGGCCTCGGAGAGCACCTGCTCGGCGCACCGGATCGGCGCACCCACCCGCAGGGCCAGCGCGATCGAGTCGCTCGGCCGGGCGGAGATCCGCAGGTTGTTGTCGCCGATCAACAGGTCCGCGTAGAAGACGTTTTCCTTGAGCTCGACGATCTCCACGGCGTTGAGCGGCTGCTTGAGCGCGGCCAGCACGTCGCGGAGAAGATCATGGGTCAGCGGCCGGGCGGGCTTGACGCCCTGCTGCTCGTAGGCGATCGCCGTCGCCTCCACCGCACCGATCCAGATCGGCAGGTAGCGGTCGCCCTCGACCTCTCGGAGCAGCACAATCGGCTGGTTGCTGGGCAACTCGACCCGAACCCCGACCACGCTCAGCTCACGCACTGCGCCTCCGTGTCGTTGTCGTCGTCCCAGTACCGTCACCGGCCCCTTCCTTGCACGGTACACGCGCGAGCGGAGTGCGTCCCGCACGCGCCGTCGGTGCCAAGGGGGAACCAGGTTCGAGCCTACGTGATCTGGGTGACCACGCGGCAGTCCGGCCGGCGCGTCAGCGCCCCAGGGTGTCGCGCAGGCCGGCCCGCACCAGCGCGGCCCGCAGCTGCTGGGCCAGCCCCGTCAGCTCCTGGGCGGCCGCCGCGGCCCGGGCCCGGGCGGCCGGGTCCTTCTGCCGGGCCAGCGGACCCACCAGTTGGGCGAAGAGACCGACCTCACGGTCGGCCGCCGCCTTGTAGGTGCGCAGATGCCGCACCTCGAGCCCGTAGGACACCAGGCCGGCCACCGCCGCGGCGATCACCAGCGCGTCCGCGTCGTACCAGCCTGGGGTGCGCTGGGTGATCATGCCCATTTCCTCGAGCTCGGCCAGGCTGCCGGGGTCGATCCCGGTGCGCTCGACCAACTCGGCCCGCCGCACCAGGGCGTCGGCCGGAGGCACAGGCACGGCGGACGGCTCGTCCGGCACCGCGACCAGCACCGGCCGGCGCGGCGCCACGTCGTCACCCGTGTCCCGGGCTTCCAGCTCGTCCCGGATCACCCGCAGCGGCAGGTAGCGGTCCCGTTGCGCGGACAGCACGAAGCGCAACCGCTCCACGTCGCGCCAGCTGTACTTCCGGTAGCCGGCCGCCGTCCGCTGCGGCTCCACGAGACCCTCGGCCTCGAGGAAGCGCAGCTTGGAAATGGTGGTGTCGGGAAACTCCGGACGAAGCTCCGCCAGAACTTCGCCGATGCTCATGCGGGGCTCAGCGTCGGCCGCGCCGACGCGCGATGGCAGCGTGCGCGGGTCGGCGCCGGCCGCCGCGCCCGTGGCACGTTCGGTCACGCGTCGCCCCACTCCCTAGCCGCGCGCGGACTCCTCGTCGGGGCGCGGCCCCGCGATGAACACCAGCCGGAACTTGCCGATCTGCACCTCGTCGCCGTTGCTGAGGGTCGCCGCTTCGACCCGCTCGCGGTTGACGTAGGTGCCGTTGAGGCTGCCCACGTCGCGCACGGTGAACGTGCCGCCGTCGCGGTGGAACTCCGCGTGGCGACGGGAGACCGTCACGTCGTCGAGGAAGATGTCACTGTCGGGGTGCCGACCGCTCGTCGTCACGTCGTGGTCCAACAGGAACCGCGCGCCCGCGTTGGGCCCGCGCCGGACGACCAGCAAGGCCATTCCCGGCGGCAGCGAGCCCGACATGCGGCCGGGCACGACGTCAGCGTCGGGGCCCTCCAGCACTTCGTCGAGCGAGCCCAGGTTGAGCGTCGACGTGACGTCGAGTGGGGGAAACTCGTCGTCGGGGCGCGTCATCGGTCCACCTCACGGATCTTTTCGCAGCGGCGCCGGGCACCCCGGCCGCCAGTGGGCAGCAGCTTGGAACAAGTCAAAAACAACTTCGCGAGCCTAGCCAGCCCTGAAATCCAGGGTCAACCGGACGCGCGGGCACATCTGTGCTGTCGGGAAGGCTCGGTCAGCCCTCGGTGAGCTCGCGGTAGGCGTCAGCGGTCAGCAGGCCGTCGAGCGCCGCCGGGTCGCTGGGGTCGATCTCCACCAACCAGCCTTCCCCGTACGGGTCCGCGTTGATGGTCTCCGGCTCGTCGACGAGCTTCTCGTTGCGCCCGACGACGGTCCCAGAGATTGGAGCGTAGATCTCGGAGACACTCTTGGTGGACTCGACCTCACCGAACGAGTCGCCGGCCGAGACCTGGGCGCCCTGCTCGGGAAGCTGGACGTAGACGATGTCGCCCAGGGAGTCCTGCGCGAAGTGGGTGATGCCCACCCGCACCGGACCGTCGCCACTGCGGATCCACTCGTGCTCAGCGGTGTATCGCAGGTCGTCAGGGATCACGATCGTTCCTTCGTCCGTCAGCTGACCGGTTTGGCGTGCTCGAGATCGACGGGCGCGGCGATGGCCGTGACCTCGACCGTGTCGTGCTCGTCGACGATCACGTTACCGCCGTCCGCTTTGATAGACGGCACCAGCCCGTCCGGAATGTTGAGCGCCGTGCGCATCGTCGGTGGATCTCCGATGACCGTGATCGTGTACGGGCCGGTCAGCCGCTTGCCGGAGACCTCCAGCCCGCCCTCGGCGTCGATGAAATAGGTGCTCGCCACGATCCGCACCAGCGTGCCGTCCGCGCCGGCGATCTGCATGGCCTCCGCGTCGGCGCCGCGCAGCTCCTGCACCGCGTTGAGGATGTCGGACGCCGCGATCGCCTGTGGACCGGCGACGAACCGGATCGTCAACCCGGGGCCTTGGGCTTTCGCGGCGCCGGCGAGGATGGCCAGCTCGTCGGCCCTCTTGGTGGCCTCCTCCAGCGCCGCGGTGCGGCCTTGGGCGCCCGATTGAAGCTGGCGCTGGCTGTCCTGGAGGGAGGCGATCTCGCGCTGGAGGCGGTCCTCCTGCGCCTGCAGGTCGGACTGGAGCCGCACGAGGTCGTCCTCGCGCATGGCCGCCAGGTCGGAGTCGCCGGACTTCCCACCAAGCTGAATCGCCAGCGTGAACCCGAGTAGGGCCAGCAGGACCAGAATGATCACACCCGCAGTGCTGCGCTTCTTGCGTGGAGCGGCCGGTGGAGGATCGTCAAGATCAGAATCGTCATCTGATACGCGCGACGGAGCGTCCGTAACCCCGGAGGAGCGCTCGCCGCGGGGCAGAGCCACCGTCTCCTCGTCAGCGCCGGCGTCAGGCGGCTCGGGTGGGGACGACTCCCCGTTTGTGTCGTCGGTGAGCGGGGTGAGCCGCACCGTCTCCTCGTCCGGGCCTTCGTCAGGCTTCTCGGCCGGAACAGGGCTGGGCGCTGGTCGAGGCGTTGCCGAGCGACCAGGGGTCGGCCGGCGGGCCGGTGGCTGCAGGGCCCGGGTCGGCTCGTCGGAGGTCGGGTCGTCGCCGGTGGTGTCGCGTGGGGCGTCGGTCATCGTCGTCCTCCCGCGTCAGGCCCGGAACAGGTGGCGGCGGATGGCGGCCACGTTGCCGAAGATGCGCACGCCGAGCACGACCACGACGCCGGTGGAGAGCTGCCCGCCCACGCCGAGCTGGTCGCCGAGGTAGACGATCAGGGCGGCGACCAGCACGTTCGAGATGAACGAGATGACGAACTGCTGGTCGTCGAAGATGCCGTCGAGCTTGGCGCGGACGCCGCCGAAGACCGCGTCCAGGGCCGCGACCACCGCGATCGGCAGGTACGGCTCCAGCCAGCCGGGCACGGTCGGGCCGAACACCAGGCCGAGGACGACACCCACGACGAGGGCGAGTACGGGGATCATCTAGCCGCCTCCGGACGGGCTCGAGGAGGATGTCACGGGCGTCGGGGTCGCGCTGGGCGGCGCCGGAAGGGTCGCGTAGTTGAGCGTCGGCTCGGTGGCCGCCGGCAGGTTGAGGTCGTCTTCCTGGTGCGTGTCGAACCCGATGTGCTCGACGTCGGCGACCTTACGCATGAGAGCGGCCGCGGCGCTGTCCTCGAACCGGTCCTCGAGGTCGCCGGGGCCGATCACGCGGATCTCGTAGGGACTCGTCACGGGCCGGAAGTCGACCAGGATCGCGCCGCCGGCCTTGCGGATCGTCGAGGTCGCCGTCAGCCGCTGGTCGTTGACCGCGATCGCCTCGGCGCCGGACGCCCACAGCGCGTTGGTGACGAGCTGCAGGTCGCGATCGAAGATCCGGCCGAGCTCGTGCTCACCACCGTCCTCGGCCGCGTCGGCGGCGTCGGTCAGCCGCACGACGAGCCCGTCGCCGGTGACCCGGCGCAGGCCGGTGGCAGCCTCGGTCTCCCGCTGCTTCGCGGCCTGGTTGGCGCCGAGAGCGGCGTCGCGCTCGCGGGCCACCTCGTCGCGCAGCCGGTCGGCCTGGCCGCGCAGGCTGTCGGTGGTCGCCTGGCGGGCTTTGATCTGGCTGACCAGGTCGGCCCGGGCCTGACTACGACGCGGCTCGTCGGCCATGGTCTGCCGATAGGCGACCGCGAACAGCAGCCCGATCAGCCCGGCCACCAGCACCGCCGCGGTCCGCCGGGTGGTCTGCCGCCAGCCGGTAGGCGGGCCGGACTTAGCGCGACGCGCGGCCGCGTCCGCGTACCCGGGATCAAGCGGGTTGCTGAACAGCTCGGAGAGGAAGTCCGGCGACATCCAGCGCCGCTGGACCGGCCGCTCGGGCTGCTCGGGCTTCTCCACTGGGCCGCTCACGCCGGCCCCCCAACGCGTGGTGACTCGCCGTGCCCAGACTGGCCCTGCCGACGCCCTCGCCCAAGCTCGGTCATACCGGCCCCACGGTGCATGGCAACCCACTGCGCGCGGGCCGGGCCCTGCTGATGACGCCCTCGCCGAGGCTCGGCCATCCCCGCCCCACGGTGCATGGCAACCCGCCCCGCCCAGGCGGACCCTGCTGATGACGCCCTCGCCGAGGCTCGGCCCTGCCGGCGCCCGGTGGGCGGAGACCCGCCCCGCCCTGGCCGGATCAGCTGACGATGCCCTCGCCGAGGCTTGGTCATGCCGGCTCCCCGGTGCGGGCGGCGGCGCCCTCCGCGCGGCCGGCGCGGATGACCCGGGACGCCTGGCCGACGTAGAGGAAACCGGCGATCCAGTAGAGGACGATGCCCCACCAGGCCAGGCCCCAGCCGGCCGCGGCGGCTCCGGTTTCGATGGCCGGCACCGCCTTGGCCAGGAGCAGCACCGGGAACGCGGCGAGCAGGATGAAGGTGGCCGTCTTGCCCAGGTAGTGCACCTGGGGTGGGCCGAAGCCGTTGCGCCGGAGCACCGCCAGACAGACGATCATCATCAGCTCGCGGGCCACCAGGGCGGCGGTGAACTCCCAGGGGACGATCTCGCGCCAGGTGAAGGCGACCAGTACGGCCAGGATGTAGAGCCGGTCCGCGAGCGGGTCGAGCAGCTCACCGAGGCGGCTGACCTGGCCGAGCCGGCGGGCGACCCAGCCGTCGATCCAGTCGCTGCTGCCGCCGACCGCCAGCACGATCACGGCCGCTACGTCGTGGTGCGGTCCCAGCATCAGCCACAGGAAGATCGGGACTCCGACGAGCCGCAGGAAACTGATCAGATTGGGCAGAGTGAGGACACGATTCGACGCGACGGCGGGCGAACTCGACACCGCTGCCTCCTCCACCGCGACGGGCCTGTCCGGCACCGCATGGGCGGTGCCGCCCGCCATCGGCGGCCGCGAAACGGACACGGCGGGCGCGCGGGACCAACCCCCTGATCATTGGCCGTGCCACTATATCGGCCATGGCATGACACGCCGAGCCCGCCGTGGCGACGCTCACCGAGCCAGGAGATCGCCGATCTCCGCGGTGATCTGTTCCGGGCGTTCCGCCGGCAGCAGGTGGCCCGCACCGGCGAGCTCCACGAGCCGGGCGCCGGCGATGCCGTCGGCCAGGGTACGGGCGATCGCCGGGAAGTCGGGCGCGTCGGCGTCACCCACCGCGACCAGCGCCGGCGCCTGGATCAGGTCGAGCAGCGTCGATGGCCGGGCGGTGTCGTCGGGTAGCTCGTGCGACTCCGTCACCGTCTGGTTGGCCAGCGCGACCCGCATCGCCGGAGCGACCTCGTCGGCCAGCGACCGCAGGACGGGCGACCAGTCGCGCACCGGGCCGCGCACCCACATGTCGAGATTGAGGGCCAGCGCCCCGTCGAGATCGCCGGCCTCGAGCAGCTTGCCCTCGGCGGCGCCGTACTCCCGCACCTCCGGGCCCCACTCCCAGCCGGACACCGGCGCGGCGAGCAACCCGAGGTGGGTGACCCGCTCCGGCCACCGGGTGGCGAACTCCAGCGACACGTAGCCGCCGAGCGAGTTGCCCACGACCGCGGTGCGCTCGACCCCCAGCGAGTCGAGCAACGCGGCCAGGTCGTCGCGGTGCCGGAACCCGGCGGTGGGGGGCGGTGTGCCGCCGAATCCCCGCAGGTCGTAGCGGATGACGGTGTAGTTCTCCGCCAGCACCTCGGCGACCCGGTCCCAGCTGCGGTGGTCGGCGACGCCGCTGTGCACGAGCACGACAGGCGGCCCGGACCCTTCGACGACGGCACGAATGTCCGACAAACGACACTCCTCGATCGAGCGATTGATTTCGCGGGCCAGTAAACCCGGCGCCCGTGTTTCGCACGACCGGTTATTGCCCTTGTCACCGCGAAGCTGGCTCGAGCGAAGCTCGATTCCCCGGCGGGAGCAACGGTCGTGCCGCCGACGAACCCGGGACCAACGCTTCTAACGATCTTCGCTCTAGAGGTCGAAAAGCTCTCTCAGGGAGGCGGATATCTTCGCCATGCTGGCGCCGGTGAGGAGGCCGAGGCGTTCGGCGCCGATGCTGGCCGGCAGGCGGCGCATCCGGTTGAGGACGACCACGCCGGAGATCGGGTCGGTCTCGGCCAGGGCGATCGCGAAGGGCGGCAGGTCGTCGGCCGAGCCGCGTTGGCGCACGACGGGCGCGCAGAAGGGTGCGGCGCTCGGCCGGTCGTTGTGGGCCTCGGAGGAGAGGACGACTACGCGGTAGCGCAGATCGGCGCGCTGCCCGATCGTCCACACCTCGCCCTGTTTCACCGCACGCTCACCCACCAATCACGCCGATCGTACGGCTCTTCACGCCCGTTCGGTGGGCGCCGCCAGCGGTATTTCGAGCGAGACCACGCCTCGCAGGTCGAGCCACGCGCGGTCCGGGCCGCGGACCAGCCGCATGTTCACTTCCTGACAGTTCGGGCAGCGGGCGACCATGCCGGGCGCGTGGTCGTAGACGTGCAGTTGCGCCAGCATTCCCTGGTCTCCGCAGGAGGCGCAGGTGCCCTTGGCCATCGACATGTCGACCGCGAAGATCTCGGTGAGCGGGCCGGCCAGGGCGTTGCCGTCGGTGTAGAGGTCGGACATTGGTGCTCTCCCCTCGGATGCTAGGTGCCGCTCGGGCCACTCAGCTGCCACTAGGACCGAAACGCTCGGTCTTGACCTTGCGCGGGTCGTGGCCCTGGGCGACCAGGATGTCGGCCACGGTCTCCACGAAGCCGGTCGGGCCGCAGACGAAGCACGCCGGTTGCAGGTCCGGCGGCCAGCCGTGGGTCGCGACGGTCGCGAGCTTGAGCCGGCCGACCTCGCCCGGCCATTCGGGCGGGGCCTCACGCGTGTACGCGTACGCGATGTCCAGACCCATGTCGTCCCGCAGCCGGGTCCGGAGCTCGGCGGCGTAGAGCATGTCCTCGGGCGTGCGCACCGAGTAGATGAGGCGGAACGGCACCCGGCTGCGCGCCTCCGCGCGGGCGCGGACCATCGCCATCAGCGGCACGACGCCGGAGCCGCCGCCGATCAGCACGACCGGGTCGGTGTCGGTGTCGCGCCAGACGAACCAGCCGCCGATCGGCCCCCGGATCTCGATCGGGTCACCGACGTTCATGCCCTCCAGCAGATACGGGGACACCTCCCCGTCGTGCACGGCCTGGATGGTCAGCTCGACGCGGTCGCCGTCCTGCGGGTTGGCGATCGAGTACGAGCGCTCCGTGGAGTAGCCGTCCTCGGCCGTGAGCTTGACGTCGACGTGCTGCCCGGGCAGGTGGCCGGGCCAGTCGGGCACGTCGAACACCAGCGTGCTCGCTGTCGCGCTCTCGCGGCGGCGCTCGGTCAGTGTGGCGACTCGCCACAGCAGCCGGCCGCCGGTCAGTCGCCTTGGTACCGCTGCTCGCGCCATGGGTCCCCGTAATCGTGGTAGCCGGCGGTCTCCCAGAAGCCCGGTTCGTCGGCGAGCATGAGCTCGAGGCCGTTGACCCACTTGGCGGACTTCCAGAAATACAGGTGGGGTACGAGGAGCCGGGCGGGACCGCCGTGCTCGGGCGCCAGCGGCTCGCCGTCGAACTCGTAGGCCACCCACGCCTGCCCGTTGAGCAGGTCCTCCAGCGGGACGTTGGTGGTGTAGCCGCCGTACGAGTGGGCCATCACGTAGTCGGCCGCGGTCTCGACGTCATTCAGCAGCGTCTCGACCGGCACGCCCTTCCAGTGGGTGCCGAGCTTCGACCACTTGGTCACGCAGTGGATGTCGGTGGTGATGTCCTCGCTGGGCAGGCTGGTCAGCTCTTTCCAGGACCACTGCTTGCGCTGCCCGGTCTCGGTGCTGACGGTGAACTGCCACCGGTCGAGATCGATCCGCGGCGTGGGGCCGGCGGAGAGGACGGGAAAGTCGTGTGTCAGGTACTGCCCAGGCGGCAGTTTGGTGTCCCCCGACCCTCTGCGGCCGAAGAACCCCGGTGAGACGATGCCCATCCCCAAAGTCTTACCAGCCTTGCGCGGTCCGGCACATCGCCTAAGGCATCCTAGGATAATATTGGTACGGGTACGACGTAGGGGAAGGCCGCGCTTCGCGTCGCCGCCGTCTGCTCCGGGCGGATGCCGTCCTCGGCCGTGAGCTTGACGTCGACCGCGTCGAGCTGACCATCCAGGCCGTGCACGACGGGGAGGTGTCCCCGTATCTGCTGGAGGGCATGAACGTCGGTGACCCCATCGAGATCCGGGGGCCCGCCGGTCAGTCGCCTTGGTACCGCTGCTCGCGCCATGGGTCCCCGTAATCGTGGTAGCCGGCTGGTCAGCTCTTTCCAGGACCACTGCTTGCGCTGCCCGGTCTCCCACGCCGTCAACGCCTGTCGACGATCGGCGTAGAGGCTGAAGAAGCCTCCGCCTCGCCGGCGCCGTGGACCCGCAGGCCCGCCGGCAAGGGATCGGCACCCGCCTCATGCTCTGGTCCCTAACCACCGCGAAGGCGTGGGCGAAGCTGCTGGGCCCGGTCACGACCATCGCCGACGCCGCCGACACCGAGGCGGACCTGCGGACGACGCTGAAACACCTCAGGTTCCGGGAGGCCGCCACCTTCGTCGAGATGGGTCGGCCGGTCACCGCGGACAGCCTGCCGGCGGCCGTCGACGGGCTCGACCTGGTGCCCTTCACAGTGACCTGGACGCGGCGGTGCTGGCGGTCCAGACACACGTCAAGGGGCCTGACGGCGAGTCCGAGTTCCGCACCATCCTCGCCAAGCCGAGCTTCCGCCCCGACCTGTCCCGGGTCGCGCTGGACCCGGTGTCGCGTGCGGTCGTCGGCTGCCTGCTCGTCCAGAACTCGCCCGGAGACAGCCAGGGCTGGATCGACTCGATCGCCGTCCGCCGCAGCGAGCGGGGTCGTCAGGTCACCGCCGCGCTGGTCGCGTCCGCGCTGCGGGGTTTCCTCGCCGCCGGGCTGACCTCGGCCGGCCTCGGCGTGATGCTCGACGAGGCGGTGGCGCAGGACCTGTGGGTCTGCGAGGCGCTCGGGTTCACGGTGGCCTACCGCTGGACCCGGTTCGTGCGACCGGTGGACGGCACGATCGACTCCTCCGTCAAGCTCGCCGTGTCGAAGGTCGCCGACCTGCCGGACGACGAGCTCCGCGACGTCGCCGTGTGGCTGGCGGCGCGCAACCGGCTGCCGGCGTCCTACGTGGGTTACCTCGGCAGCGTCGGCGAGCAGGTGTACGTGGAGCTGAAAGCCCTGTCGCCGGGTGCGGTGCTGGCACAGCTGCACCATCGGGGCAAGCGGGTCGGCCTCATGATGGCCGAGTGGGACCCGAAGTCCAGCAGGGCCTGGCTGCACGGGCCGTGGGCGCCGCTCGACGAGGCGGCCGACGCCCTGTACGCCGCGCTGTCGCCGCACATCCCCGCCGAGAAGAACGAGCTGGAGGCGTTCTGCGACCGGGCGAACAGGATCGTCACGGACTTCGCTGCCTGCAACGGCCTCCTCCCCGACGGGGTGTTCAACAACCTGGCGTTCGCGCGCGGTGGCGAGGTCGCCGAGCCGGTCAACCCCGTGCTGCCGTACGAGGAGAGGCACTTCGCGGCGTTCGAGCGGTTGCACTACAACGCCCACCCCGACACCGAGCTGACCGCCGCGCGCATCGTCGCCGAGGGGGTCCCGCTGTGGCTCGTCTTCCGCGACGGCGCGATGCGGGGCTACTTCACCTACCGCTACGCCGCCGGTGAGTCCATCGCCCGGATCGAGCACATGTCGACCGACCCGTCGCTGCCGGAGGACATCCGGACCGAGGTCTGGGTGGATCTGCTCAGGGCCGCGTTGCGGACGATCTTCGAGAACCCGCGGATCGGCCAGGTGGAGATGGTCACGAGGTCGGTCCAGAGCGATCCCGGGGCCAGCGCGGTGGGTTTCGAGCTGGTGCGCTCGATGCGGATCTTCCGGACGGTGCCGAGGCTGACGACCCACGTGTCGACGATCTGAGCCGCGGGGCGGGGCGTCCGGTCGGACGCCCCGCCCCGCGCCCGATCAGTGCAGGCGGGACAGGTGGCGCATCTTGTTCATCGCGTCGAGGGCCGCGACCTTGTAGGCCTCGGCCAACGTCGGGTAGTTGAAGACCGCGTCGACCAGGTAGTCGACCGTGCCGTCGCAGCCCATGACGGCCTGGCCGATGTGGACCAGCTCCGTGGCGCCCGTGCCGAAGATGTGGACGCCGAGTAGGCGGCCGTCTTCCGGGGCCACCAGGAGCTTGAGCATGCCGTACGAGTCGCCGATGATCTGGCCTCGGGCCAGCTCGCGGTAGCGGGCCAGGCCCACCTCGAACGGGATCCGGGCCTCGGTCAGCTCGTCTTCCGTGCGGCCGATGAAGCTGATCTCGGGGATCGTGTAGATGCCGATCGGTTGGAGGGCGGGCATCGCCCGCGCCGGCTCGTCGCAGGCGTGGTGCGCGGCCAGGCGGCCCTGTTCCATCGAGGTGGAGGCCAGCGCCGGGAAGCCGATCACGTCGCCGACCGCGTAGATGTGCGGGACCGCCGTGCGGAAGTGCTCGTCGACCGAGAGGCGGCCGCGCGCGTCGGCGGACAGGCCGGCGGCGGCCAGCTCGAGGTCGGAGGCGGTGCCCTGGCGGCCGGCGGAGTACATGACCGTGTCGGCGGCGATCTTCTTGCCGCTCTCGAGCACCGCGACGGCGCCCTGGGCGTAGCGCTCGACCGACGCGACCGACTCGCCGAAGCGGAACGTCACGGCCAGGTCGCGCAGGTGGTATTTCAGCGCCTCGATCACCTCGAGGTCGCAGAACTCGAGCATGCGGTCGCGCCGCTCGACGACCGTGACCTTGGTGCCGAGGGCCGCGAACATCGACGCGTACTCGATGCCGATCACGCCCGCGCCGACCACCACCATGGACCGCGGCACGCGTTCGAGGTTGATGATGCCGTCGGAGTCGATGATCGTGCGGTCGTCGAAGTCGACCGACGTCGGCCGCGCGGGCCGGGTGCCGGAGGCGATGACCACCTTGGCCGCGCTCGCGTGTGACTCGCGGCCCCGGGCGTCGGTGACGGTCAGGGTGTTGGGGTCGGCGAACTTGCCGAACCCGCTGAGCAGCGCGACCCGGTTGCGGTTGAGCTGGTTGCGGATCACGTCGATCTCACGGCCGATGACGTGTTGCGTGCGCGCCGCGAGATCCGCGACCGTGATGTCGTCCTTGACCCGGTAGCTCTGCCCGTACATCTCCCGTTGGCTCAGGCCCGTCAGATAGAGCACCGCCTCGCGCAACGTCTTCGACGGGATGGTGCCCGTGTTGATGCACACGCCGCCGATCATGTTGTCGCGCTCAACCACCCCGACCCGCCGGCCCAACTTCGCCGCCGCGATCGCCGCCTTCTGTCCGCCAGGCCCCGACCCCAGCACAAGCACGTCGAAGTCGTACATGCGGTCAGTCTGACAGCCGTACGTTACGTTTTGGGATCTTGGATCGGGTCTGTGGACAACCGACCGGCCACCGTATCGTCGTGCACGGGCGCGGACGAAGGGCCGTTTGTGGAGTTCCGGATACTGGGGCCGCTCGAGGTGTGGGACGCGGATCGCCGGTTGGACATCGGCGGCCCGAAGTGCCGACGCGTGCTGGCCGCGCTGGCGTGCGCGCCCGGCCAGGTGATGAGCGTCGACAACCTGGTCGACGCGGCGTGGGAAGACCGGCCTCCCGGCACGGCGCGCAAGCAGCTGCAGAACACGGTTTCCCTGCTGCGCCAGAACATCGGTGGCAAGCGGCTGCAGGCGCGCAGCTCGGGGTACGTGCTCGCGGTGCCGCGCGATCGGGTCGACGCCTGCCGGTTCGAGGACCACCTCGTGCAGGCCGAGATGGCCACCGCCGCCGGCGACGCCGCGTTGGCCAGGCAGTCCTTGGAGACCGCGCTGGCGTTGTGGCGGGGACCGGCGCTGGCGGGAGTGGGCGGCCGGGCCGCGGAGCTGGCGGCGACGCGCCTGACCGAGCGGCGGTTGTCGGCGCTGACCCGCTGGGCCGAGGTCCTGCTGGAGTTCGGCCAACCGGCGGTCGTCGTCGACGAGCTCGTGGCGGAGGTCGACCGGCATCCGCTCCGGGAACCGCTGACGACCGTGTTGATGCTGGCGCTGTGCCAGGCCGGGCGCGGCGCCGAGGCGCTGGCCCGCTACCACCAGATCCGGCGGGCACTGGCGTCCGAGCTCGGGGTCGAGCCAGGGCGGGAGCTGCGCCGGCTGTTCGAGCGGATCCTCGCGGACGACCCGGCGTTGACGGCGGTCGGCACCCGCGCCGTCCCTGGCCGTCCGGTGCCGGCTCAGCTCCCCGCCGAGGTGTTCGGCTTCACCGGTCGGGCAGCCGCGCTGGCCACCCTCGACGCGCTCCTGCGCACCGACGGGCCGCCGAGCGCGGTGGTGATCTCCGCGGTGTCGGGCACGGCCGGCGTCGGCAAGACGGCACTGGCGGTGCACTGGGCACATCGGGTGCGAGCGACCTTCCCGGACGGCCAGTTGTACGTGAACCTGCGTGGCTTCGACGCGTCCGGGACGGTGGTGACCCCGGCCGAGGCTGTCCGCCGTTTCCTGGATGCGCTCGTCGTGCCGCCCGCCCGGGTCCCCGCCGACCCGGAGGCGCAGGTCGACCTCTATCGGACGCTGCTGGCCGGCAAGCGGATGCTCGTCGTGCTCGACAACGCCCGGGATCCCGACCAGGTCAGGCCGCTGCTGCCGGGCTCCCCCGGCTGCCTGGTGCTGGTCACCAGCCGGAACCGGCTCGCCGGTCTGGTCGCGGCCGTCGGTGCGCGGCCGGTCGCGCTGGACCTGCTTACCGTTCCGGAGGCGCTCGACCTGCTCGCCACCCGCCTCGGTCGGGACCGGGTCGACTCCGAGCCCGGCGCCGTCGACGAGATCGTGACGCTGTGCGCCCGGCTTCCGATCGCGCTGGCCGTGGTCGCCGCCAACGCCGCCACCAACCCGTCGCTGTCGTTGGGCACGCTGGCCTCCCAGTTGCGTACCAGCCGGCTCGACGCACTGTCCACAAGTGACTCGTCGGACGGCGACCTGCGGGCCGTGTTCTCGTGGTCGTATCGGGCGCTCAGCCCGGCCGGGGCGCGGCTGTTCCGGCTGCTCGGCCTGCATCCCGGGCCCGACATCTCCGCGGCCGCGGCCGCCAGCCTCGCCGGGCTGCCCGCCGAGGACCTGAGTCCGTTGCTGCACGAGCTGACCACGGCGCACCTGCTCGTCGAGCACAGTCCTGGGCGGTACACCTTCCACGACCTGCTGCGGGCCTATGCCGGGGACCTCGCTGAGGCTGTCGAGCCGTCCTTGCAGCGGCGTGCCGCCACGGGCCGCCTGCTCGACCACTATGTGCACACGGCGTACCCGGCCGCCCTGCTGTTGGATCCTGGGCGTGATCCTCTCAGCCTTGCGCCGCCGTCGGCCGGGGTGTCTCCGGAACCTGCCGGCGACCCGCAGTGGGCGCGCGACTGGTTCGCCGTCGAGCACGGGGTGCTGCTGGCCGCGGTCGACCATGCCGCGGCGGCGGGGTTCGACAGTCACACGTGGCAGCTCGCCTGGACCCTGCGCAACTTCCTCGACCGGCAGGGCAACTGGCAACGCTGGGTCGAGACACAGCGGATGGCGCTGGCGGCCACGGAGCGGTTGGGTGATCTCGCGATCCAGCCCGCCGCGCACCGCCACCTCGCCAACGCGTACACCCGGCTCCGGCAGTTCGACGAAGCGCACGCCCACCTGCAGGTCGCCGTCTCGCTGAGTGCTGAGGCTGGTGACCGGCTCGAAGAGGCACACTCGCAACAGAATTTGTCGCATGTCTGGGACAGGCAGGGCCGCAACGAGGAGGCGCTGCACCACATCCGGTTGGCGATGGACCTGTACCGGATGGTGGGCAACCACCGTGGCCAGGCGCGGTGCCTCAACGGCATCGGGTGGTACCTGACGCTGCGCGGCGACCACGAACAGGCCATCGCGACCTGCCGGGCCGCGCTGCCGCTGCTGCAGAACCTTGACGACCGGCCGGCCGAGGCGGCGACCTGGGACAGCATCGGGTACGCGCACCACCAGCTCGGCCAGCACGACGAGGCGGTGGCCTGCTACGGGCATGCGCTGGCGCTGGTGCGGGAGATCGGTGACCGCTACTACGAGGCGGTCGCGCTCACCCACATCGGCGACGCCCAGGTGGCCGCAGGCGCGTCGGGTTTGGCGGGCGATGCCTGGGAACGAGCCTTGGCGATCCTCGACGAGCTGCGGCATCCGGAGGCGGACCAGGTGCGGGCCAAGCTCGCCGGGTTGTAGCCCTTTCACGCTCCCGGGACAGTTTCGGGACGAATCCGGGACGCGGTGTCCTAGCGTCGCGCCATCGGGGGCCACGGTGTGCTCCGAACCACTGGGGCACACGTGGATCGATTGTCCTGAAGCGGGCGATGACCTTCATCGCCCGGGCCCAAAGGGGGAAACATGAAGAAGCGCTTCCTGTCCACGAAGGTACGCCCCATCCTGGTGACGGCCGCGGCAGTGGCAACGCTGGCGGTGGCGGTCGCACCCGCGGCGGTCGTGAGCAACCTGGCCGCCGAGTGCGACAAGCACGCCTGCTCCGTCGGCCTGCGCTGACCGTGCCGGCGGGCCTGGCCGCCACGCCGGGCCCGCCAACGGCACAGCCCGGCGTCACGCGCCTGTTAGACCGATGGTTCGGCAAGCCCGTCGACGGGTCATGCCCGAACGGCAGTCATGCCAACACGTGCCGGGCGACAGCGCCGGTCAGCAGCGGCCGCGGTTGGCCAAATCCACCGCGCCTCGACGTCACGGCGGCAGTCGGTCGGCATCGCGGCGCTGACCGGCATGGCTGTCTGTCGCGGCACTCGCGCGCCCGGCTCCGCTGGCGCCGCAACCAGCGCGAGGGCGAACCGCGGCGCCAGCCAGTCCGACTCCCACGCCACAAGCCAACGCGCCGCCGAGTCGCGACACTAACCGGACCCACTCCCTACCGAACCACACCAACGCGACCCCGCGTCGCCGCGATAGCCACACGCGACGCCGCACCGCTGCACGACACAGCACGACCGCGCGTCGCCGCGCTAACCGCACGCAACGCCGCATCGCTGCACGACACAGCACCACCGCGCATCACCGCGCAAGCCAACGCAACGCCACATCGCGGCACAACACAGCGCCACCCCGCATCACCGCGCGAGCCCGCATCGCGGACTAGCCAACGCAACGCCACATCGCGACACAACACAGCGCCACCCGCATCGCCGCGCGAGCCTGCGTCGCGGCACTAGCCAACGCGACGCCACATCGCGGCAGGACACAGCGCAAGTCCGCCTGCTCCCGACGGCACGTCAACGACCTCGTCGACGCCGCACGCGCGGCGCCGATCTGGGCATGTATCTCGCATCGGCACGTTAACCAGCGCGACTCCAACGCCAAGCCGCAACCAGCGCGACTCCGAATCGCGGTGCTAACCGGCCCGACCCCCGAAACACAAACCAAGGCGACGGCGCATCGCGGCACTAGCCCGCGCGACTCCCCGCCAAACCACAAACCAGCGCAACCCGCGTCGCCGCGCCGGGCGGCGCAACCCCCTCCCGCACGCCGAGAGTCGGTGCGACTCCCTATCGCGCCGCCGGTCGGCGGGTGAACCGACGGTGCACGTGCCGCGGGGCGTGCACCGTCGGCGCCCTGACCTGGGCGATACGGCAGGTCAGACGTATAGGCGGCTGACCGTTTCGGCGACACAGACCGGCTTCTCGCTCGCGTTGTTCTCGACCGTGACCTTGGCGACCAGCTGGACGCCGCCCTGGACCGGGTCGACCGCGGCGATCTCCGCGTGGACCCGGACGGACGTGCCGACCCGGACCGGGGCCGGGAAGCGGACCCGGTTGAGGCCGTAGTTGACGCCCATCCGCGTGCCCTTGACCGTGTAGAGGGCACCGACCAGCGACGGCAGCAGCGACAGGGTCAGGAAGCCGTGCGCCACCGGGCCGCCGAACGGGCCGGCCGCGGCCCGGTCCGGGTCGACGTGGATCCACTGGTGGTCGTCGGTCGCGTCGGCGAACAGGTTGACGCGGGACTGGTCGACCTCGAACCACTCGCCGGGGCCGAGCGTCTCGCCGACGGCGGCCGCCAGCTCGTCGACGGACGCGAACTCGCGCTTCATGCCAGGTGTCCTCCGATTTCGGTGTAGCCGCGGAGCAGGTCGCGGGAGATGATCAGGCGCTGCATCTCGTCAGTGCCCTCGAAGATGCGGAGCAAGCGCATCTGCCGGTACCAGCGTTCGATCGGCAGCTCGCGGGTGTAGCCCATCCCGCCGTGGATCTGGAGCACCCGGTCAACGACGTCGTTGACCATGCGGGCGCCGTACAGCTTGGACATCGACGAGGCGTGCCGGGCGTCGGCGCCCTGGTCGACCGTCCACGCCGCGCGCAGGATCAACCAGCGCGCGGCCTCGAGCTCGGTCTCGGAGTCGGCGATCATCCACTGGATGGCCTGGTTGGTGGCCAGCGGCTTGCCGAACGTCTCGCGGGTGTTGGCGTGGTCGATCGCCATCCGCAGTGCCCGCTCGGCCACACCGACCGCGTGCGACGGGATGATGTAGCGCCCCTTGCCGATCCACTGCATGCCGAGCGCGAAGCCCTGGCCGACCTCACCGAGCACGTTGCGCCCCGGGACGCGCACGGAGTCGAAGACCAGCGACGCCGGCCCGCCCTCGCCCATCGTCGGGATGAACTCGGAACGCCAGCCCATCGAGCGGTCGACGAGGAAGGCGGTGCTGCCGCCCGCGCGTACGTCCTGGTCGCGATCGGACACCGCCACCACGATCGCGAAGTCGGCGTCGTTGCCGTTGGTGATGAAGGTCTTCTCGCCGTCGAGGATCCAGTCATCGCCGTCGCGGCGCGCGGTCATCCGGATGTTGGCGGCGTCGGAACCGGCACCGGGCTCGGTGATCGCGAAGCAGGAGATCCGGTCGCCCTCGATGGTCGGGCGGAGGAACTCGGCCTTCTGCTCGTCGTTGGCGAAGAACAGGATGTTGTCGGCCTCGCCACCGAACCGGAACGGCACCCAGGACCGGCCGATCTCCGTCCAGATCAGCGACTGCATGACGGCGGGCAGATCCATGCCGCCGTATTCCTCGGGCGTAGCCAGCCCCCAGAAGCCGAACGCCCGCGCCTTGGTCTGCAGCTCGCGCAACTCGTCGAGGCGCAGCCCGGGCTCGTGGGCACGCTCGCGACGCAGCACCTCCTGCTCGAGCGGCATCACTTCCTTGCGGATGAAGGTCCGGGCGGTCTCCCGGATCGCCTTCTCCTCGTCGCTCAGCGAAAAGTCCACGATGGTCCTCCCCAGAACCGGCCGGTGGTACGCGCTAATCCGGGCAGCTCACGTCCGGATTGTGGCCCGGCGCCACGTGGGGCGGCGCCGGACCATTGTTGGAAGGGTGATTCGTGCGTGTCTTCGAGGTCAGGGCACTGCCGCCGCGACGTCCGGACGGCGTCCGGGGACGCGTGGCAGGCGATGGTGTGCTTCCGCCCGGCCTCCGCCCGCGGCCGGACACCCGCCGCCGCGTCCGGCGGGCCTCCACCCGCGACTCGCGCGCCGCCGTGATCCATGAGACACCGCCTAACGCGCGCCGCCGTTGATGTAGAGGGTCTGGCCGCTCACGTAGGACGCGTCGTCGCTGGCCAGGAAGGCGATGACGGCGGCGACCTCTTCCGGCTGGCCGACCCGACGTAGCGGGGTGACCTCGGCCGCCATCTTCTGGTGGTCTTCGGGCGCGGCGCCGACGCGGGTCGCGGTCGCGGCCGTCATCGCGGTGGCGATGTAGCCGGGTGCCACGGCGTTGACGTTGATGTTGAACGGGCCCAGCTCGATCGCGAGCGTGGCGGTCAGGCCCTGGACGCCCGCCTTCGCGGCCGCGTAGTTGACCTGGCCCCGGTTGCCCAGCGCCGACCGGCTGCTCAAGTTGACGATCTTGCCGTAGCGGGCCGCCACCATGTGCTTCTGCGCTGCCTGGCAGCAGTAGAACATGCTGCTCAGGTTGGTGGTCAGCACGGACTCCCACTCAGCCGCCGGCATCTTGAACAGCATGTTGTCGCGGGTGATGCCGGCGTTGTTGACCAGGATGTCGAGCCGGCCGTGCTCGGCGACCACCGCGTCGACCATCGCGGCCACCGCCTCCGGGTCGGTCACGTCGCAGCCGTAGCCGATGGCCGCACCGCCCGCGCCCTTGATCTCGTCGGCCGTGGCCGCGCTGCGGTCGGCGTCGAGGTCGACCACCGCCACCCGGGCACCTTCGCCGGCCAGCCGGCGGGCCGTCGCGGCACCGATCCCCTGCGCCGCGCCGGTCACGATCGCGACCCGATCGGCGAACCTGTCGCTCATCTCTGAATCTCCCTGCTCAGGTTGGTTGTCTCAGCGCTCAACGAGCACGGCCGTGCCCTGGCCGACGCCGATGCACATGGTGGCCAGGCCGCGCCGGGCGCCGGTGCGGCGCATGCGGTGCAGCAGCGTGGTGAGGATGCGGGCGCCGGAGCAGCCCAGCGGGTGACCGATGGCGATGGCGCCACCGGACGGGTTGACCAGCTTCTCGTCGATGCCGAGCTCGTCGACGACCGCGAGCGCCTGGGCCGCGAAGGCCTCGTTGAGCTCGGCGGTCTCGATGTCGTCGAGCGTCCAACCACGCCGGTCGAGCACGCGCCGGGTCGCCGGGACCGGACCGATGCCCATCACATCCGGGTGTACGCCGGCGCTCGCCCCACCGACCCAGCGCCCGAGGGGTTCGACACCCAGCGAGCCGAGCGCCTCTTCGCTGACCAGCACGAGGGCCGCCGCGCCGTCGTTGAGCGGCGACGAGTTGCCCGCCGTGACCGTGCCGGCCTTGTCGAACACCGGCTTGAGCCGGCCCAGCTTCTCCAGCGACGTGTCGGCGCGGATGCCCTCGTCAGTCTCGAAGACCGCGCCGTCGGGCAGGCTCACCGGTAGGAGCTCGGCGGCGAAGTCGCCGGCGGCTGTCGCCGCCGCGGCGGCCTGGTGGCTGCGCAGCGCGAACGCGTCCTGCCGGTCGCGCCCGATGCCGTAGCGGCGGGCCACCTCTTCGGCGGTCTCGCCCATGCTCAGCACGCCGTGCAGCTCGCGCATCCGGGGGTTGACCAGCCGCCAGCCCAGCCGGGTATCGAAGATCTCCATGCCGCGCGGCAACCCCTCCTCGGGACGCGGCAGCACGAACGGCGCGCGGCTCATCGACTCGGACCCGCCGGCCACCACGACGTCGGCGTCACCGGCGGCGATCGCCCGGGCCGCGCTGGTGACGGCCTCCAGGCCGGACGCGCACAGCCGGTTGACGGTCGCACCGGGCACCGTCTCGGGCAGGCCGGCCAGCAGCACCGCCATCCGGGCGACGTTGCGGTTGTCCTCGCCCGCCTGGTTGGCGGCGCCCCAGTAGACGTCGTCGACCTTCGCCGGGTCGAGCGCCGGTAGGTCGGCGAGGACCCCCGACAGCGCCCGCGCGGCGAGGTCGTCGGCGCGAACCGCCGACAACGCGCCGCGCAGGCGTCCGATGGGGGTACGCCGTGCCGCGGCGAAGTAGACCGGTCGCATCGCTTGCCTGACCTTTCTCAGAAGGCGGTGACGCCGGTGAGCGCCCGCCCGATGAGTAGTTGCTGGATCTCGCTGGTGCCCTCGTAGAGCGTGGTGACCCGGGCGTCGCGCAGGTATTTGCCGACCGGGTATTCGTCGATGTAGCCGTAGCCGCCGAACACCTGTAGCGCACGGTCGGCGGCGCGGACGGCGGCCTCGCTGGCGAACAGCTTGGCCATCGACGCCTCGGTGCCGAACGGCTGGCCGCGGTCGACGAGGTCGGCTACCCGCCAGACGAGTAGTCGGGCGGCGGCCACGTCGACGGCGATCTGGGCCAGGTGGCGCTGGACCAGCTGGTGGCCGGCGATGGGCTTGCCGAACTGCGTGCGCTCGCCGGCGTAGCGAACCGCCGCGTCCAGGCAGGCCTGGGCCAGCCCGACACAGCCGGCGGCGAGCGACATGCGGCCCTTGTCGAGTGTGGACATCGCGATCTTGAAGCCGTGCCCCTCGGGGCCGACGCGCGCGGTGTCGCCGACACGTACGCCGTCGAAGGTCAGCTCTGCCGTTGCCTGCCCGCGGAGGCCGAGCTTGCCGTGGACCTCGCGGCGGGTCAGGCCCGGCGTGTCGGTCTCGACGAGGAACGCGGTGACGCCGCGCGGGCCCGGACCGCCGGTGCGGGCGAAGACGAGCGCGACGTCGGCCCAGGTGCCGTTGGTGATGAACAGCTTCGTGCCCGTGAGCAGCCAGTGGTCGCCGTCACGGACGGCCCGCGTCTCGAGGTTGGCGGCGTCGGAGCCGGTGCCCGGCTCGGTCAGCGCGAAACAGCCCAGCGCCGTGCCGTCGCACAGTCGGGGCAGCCACGACGCCCGCTGAGTGTCGGACCCGTGTGCTGCGATGGTCTTCGCGACCAGGCCGAGGGAGACCGAGACGATGCCGCGCACCGACGAGTCGCCCCGACCGAGCTCTTCGAGCACCAGGCAGTACGTCAGGTGGTCGCCGCCCGAGCCGCCCAGCTCCTCGGGGATGGTCAGGCCGAGAAAGCCCAGGTCACCGAGGCGCTTGATGATCGACTGGTCGACCGCCTCGCGCCTGTCCCACTCGGCGGCGTGGGGCGTGACCTCGCGGGCGACGAACTCGGCGGCGAGGGAACGGCTCGCTTCGTGCTCGGGTGACAGGATGAGGTCCACACGAATAAACTAACGGTGGTAGTTTTCTTCTGTCCACCCCGCAACACGAGTTGTGCACAACCCGAGAGAGGAGTGCCGAGATGCCCCGACCGCGTCAGGCGCTGCTCACCCGGCAGCGCATCGTCGACACGGCCGCCGAGCTGATCGACGCCGAAGGGCTCGAGGCGGTGTCGACCCGGCGGCTGGCCGCGCAGCTCGGGGTCCGCGGCCCGTCGCTCTACAACCACTTCCCCAACAAGGACGCGATCCTCGACGCGGTCGCCGACGAGATCACCGCCGACGTCGACATCGACTGCTTCGCGACCCACGAGTGGCCCGAGGCTCTGCTGATCTGGGGCCGGTCCTACCGGGCCGCCCTGGCCGCGCACCCGCACATCGTTCCCCACCTAGCCAGGGGCCCCGGCCGCCGGCCGCGGGCCCTGGCAATGGCAGACGCCGTCTACGGCGGGCTGGTCCGGGCCGGCTGGCCGCCGGCGCGGGCGACCCACATCGGTGCCCTGATGCGCTATCTGGTGGCCGGCTCGGCGCTCGGGTCGTTCGCGCGCGGCTTCGCCTCCGACCCGGCGATCTACGTGTCCTCCGACTATCCCCACCTGGGGCAGGCCCATCGGTTGGCGGCACACCAGCGCGAGGTCGACGAGGGCGCGTTCGAGCTTGGGCTCGAAGCGGTCATCAAGGGCCTCCGGATCACGTATGAAGAGGTGGTCGTCGCCGCCGACCACACATTCCACGGCTCGACCCGCTCCACCGGGAGGTAACCGCATGGACCAGACCGAGGCCCGCGCCGCCGCCAAGCTGGCCGACCGCGACCGGCTCTACATCGACGGCGAGTGGCTGACCCCGCTGGACGCCCTGCCGATGCCCGTGCAGGACCCGGCCACCGAAGACGTCGTCGCCCACGTGCCGGCCGCCGGCAGCGCCGACGTCGACCGCGCGGTGGCGGCCGCCCGGGCGGCGTTCGGCCCCTGGGCCGCCCTGTCGCCCGGCGCCCGCGCCGACCACCTCGACCGGCTGCTCGTGGCACTGAGCGCGCGGGCCGAGCAGATCGCCGCGACGATCGCCATCGAGGTCGGCACGCCGATCAAGGTGGCACAGCGGGTGCAGACCGGCCTGCCGCTGCTGGTGCTGCGCGACTACGCGGCCCGGGCGCGGGCCGGGTTCGAGCCCGAGACGATCGGCAACTCCCTGGTCGTGCGCGAGCCCGCCGGTGTCGTCGGTGCGATCACGCCGTGGAACTACCCGCTGCACCAGGTGGTCGCCAAGGTCGGCGCCGCGCTCGCGGCGGGTTGCACGGTCGTGCTCAAGCCGGCCGAGTTGACGCCGCTCACCGCGTACCTGCTCTTCGACGCGGTGCACGAGGCGGGCCTGCCCCATGGGGTGGTCAACCTGGTCACCGGCTCCGGCCCGGTCGCGGGCTCGGCCCTGGCCGCGCACTCCGACGTCGACATCGTGTCGTTCACCGGCTCCGGCGCGACCGGCGCGGCGATCAGCCGGCTGGCCGCCGACCGCATCGCCCGGGTCACCCTCGAGCTGGGCGGCAAGTCGGCCAACGTGATCCTGCCCGACGCCGACCTGGCCAAGGCGGTCAAGGTCGGGGTCGGCAACGCGTTCCTCAACGCCGGCCAGACGTGCACCGCGTGGACCCGGATGCTGGTGCACCGCTCCGTCTACGAAGACGCGGTCGAGCTGGCCGCGACGGCATCGGCCGGCTACGTGACCGGCGACCCGTTCGACCCGGCGACCCGGCTCGGCCCGCTGGTCTCCGAGCGCCAACGCGATCGCGTACGCACGTACGTCGACAAAGGCCTGGCCGACGGAGCCCGGCTGGTCTCGGGCGGCCCCGACGCACCCGTGCCGGCCCGCGGCTGGTTCGTCGCGCCGACCGTGTTCGCCGACGTCGACCCCGACGACACGATCGCCCAGGAAGAGATCTTCGGCCCCGTCCTGTCGATCATCCCCTTCTCCGACGACGACCAGGCGGTCGAGATCGCCAACAACAGCCGCTATGGTCTGGCCGGAGCCGTCTGGTCCGGCGACGAAGACCGCGCGCTGGCGGTCGCCCGCCGCATGCGCACCGGTGCCGTCGACATCAACGGCGGCGCGTTCAACCCGCTGGCGCCCTTCGGCGGCTACAAGCAGTCGGGCGTGGGCCGCGAGCTCGGCGAGCACGGCCTGTCCGAGTTCCTCGAGACCAAGTCGATCCAACGATGAGGACCCCTTCATGAAGGCACTGGTCGTCACGGGCAAGGGCGAGGTCCCATCGGTCGCCGACGTGGTGCTGCCACCCGTGGGTCCGGGCGACGTGCGGGTCAGGGTGCGCGCGGCCGGGGTCTGCCACTCCGACCTGTCGATGGTCAACGGCACCCTGGCGCCGTCCTATCCCTTGGTCCTCGGGCACGAGGCGGCCGGGATGGTGACTGAGGTGGGCGCCGGCGCCCGGGTCAGCGTCGGCGACGAGGTGGTGCTCAACTGGGCACCGCCGTGCCGGGAGTGCTGGCACTGCGTCCAGGGCGAGCCGTGGCTGTGCGCCGACGGCGGCCGACCGTCGGCACCCCGTGGCCACCTGGTCTCCGGCGAGGCGACCCACGTGACCCTGGGCCTGGGCGCGCTGGCCGAGGAGGTCGTCGTGCCGAGCCACGCGGTGGTCCCGGTCCCGGCCGGCCTACCCGCCGACGTCTCCGCCCTGCTCGGCTGTGCGGTGCTGACCGCCGCCGGCGCGGTCAACCGCACCGCCGAGGTGCGGCCCGGCCAGTCGGTGGTCGTCATCGGCCTCGGCGGCGTCGGCCTGGCCGCCCTGATCGCCGCACGGGCCGCGGGCGCCGACCCGGTGATCGGCGTCGACCTGGGCAAGGCGAAACGCGACCTGGCGCTGGCGGCCGGCGCCACCGACTTCGTCGTCTCCGACGACACGATGCCCAAGGCGGTCCGTGCCCTGACCGGCGGCCGCGGCGCCGACCACGCCATCGAGTGCGTAGGCCGATCGGCGACGATCAGCGCCGCCTGGCGCGCCACCCGGCGCGGCGGCCAGGTAACGGTCGTCGGCATGGGCGCCCGCGACGACCTGGTCAGCCTGAGCGCCCTGGACATCTTCCACTCGGCGCGCACGCTGCGCTCATCGGTCTACGGCTCGTCAGACCCGGACCGCGACCTACCGGCCCTAGCCACCGCGGTGGCGGCCGGCTCACTCCACCTGGAGCCACTGATCACCGACCGCATCCCCCTGGAGGCCGCACCCGACGCCTTCGCCCGCATGTCCCGAGGCGAAGGCGCCCGCTCGGTCGTCCTCTTCGACTAACGCGGCGGCGTCCGGATCGCGCTCTCACGACCGCTAGAGCCGGCGCCGACTGCGTCCGACCACGTCGGTGGCGGTCGCGCAGGACGATCTTCCCGGCGCCACGCCGATGTTGGCGGAGCTAGGCGACCCTGCGGTCGCGTTCTTCCGTCGGCGATCCGACGGTTACCCGGGTCTGGGTGGCGACTCGTGCCCGGCGGGAGGGGCGGGACGTGCGGGCGCCGGCGTCCGGGAAGACCCACTTGCGGTAGGCCCACAGGCGGAAGACCATCGCCAGCAGGGTGCCCAGGATCATGCCCCACAGGAAGTCCGAGACTTCCTGGGCGGCGCGGGAGATGTGGGGGGTCTGGAGGGCGAACGCGTAGCGGGCCAGGTACAGCGGCGCCGAGTTGAGGGCGATGCCGATCGCGTTGATCACGATGTACAGCGCCAACTCGTGGTGGGCTCGGCGGCCGCCGCGGGTGCGGAAGGTCCATTCGCGGTTGAGGGCGTACGAGACGAACGCGGCGATGATCGTGGCTGCCGTCAGGGCCGTGACCGGCTTGGTTTCGAACCACGTCACCTTGAGTGCATAGTTGATCACAGCGGTGAGCACCCAGCAGAAGCCGCCGACGGCGATGAACTTGACCGCCTCCCGCCGCCGGAACACGTGCTTGCGCAGCGGTGTAGGCAGGATCTGAAGCAGTCGGCTCGTCATGCGCACTGGCGCACTCTAGCGGCAAAGCCTGGGTCCGCCAGGTAACCCGATGTCACCCGCCGGGGTCTTCCGGCGCCTGGGGTGAGGCACTGGGGCGGCGGCCACCCGGGAGCAACGGCCGGCCGGCTTAGGTCGGCCCAGGTCAGGGGTGCAGGCGCCACCCGGGGTCAGGGCGGGGTGCGACCGTCACGCCAGGTCGGACGGAAGGCACGGGCGCAAGGCACGGGCGCAAGGCACGGGCGCAAGGCGCGGGCGCAAGGCGCGGGCGCAAGGCGCGGGCGCAAGGCGCGGGCGCAAGGCGCGGGCGCAAGCCGCGCGGGCGCGGGCGCAAGCCGCGCGGGCGCGGGCGCAAGCCGCGGGCGCGGGCGCAAGCCGCGCGGGCGAGGGCGCAAGCCGCGCGGGCGAGGGCGCAAGCCGCGGGCGCGGGCGCAAGCCGCGGGCGCGGGCGCAAGCCGCGGGCGCGGGCGCAAGCCGCGGGCGCCATCCCAGATCAAAGCGCACGATGCAGGCCGCCACCCCAGGTCAAGGCGCAGGGCGCGGGACGTAGGTAGGCCGCACGGCGCGCGGCGCCAGCAGCTAGCCCGGGGCGCAGGGCGAAGGTCAAGCACGGGGCCTAGGTCAAGGCGCAGCGCGCCAACCCAGGGCGAGAAAGGGCGGACCAGGCGGCCAAGATGCCCAGCGGCGCTGCCTGCCGCGCGGCGCTGCGGCGCTGCCGCCACGCGCGACACATTTGCCTTGGTTAGCCGCTGAAGGAGTCCCAGACGAAGCCTGGGGTTCGGTATGGGCGCAGGGCTGCTCGGTGGCGGCTCCCGATGTAGACCTCCACGTCACCGTCGCCCGGGTCGCAGAGCATCACGACGACGCCTGGGCCGACGTAGTGGTGGGTTGGGTCCGTGGGCCAGCGCATCGGTGGTAGCGGCACCTGTCGGAGTTGCCCGAGCAGCTCCCCCACCGATGCGGACGGGACCGACGCGTAGCCGCCGTACGGGCCGAACGCCGCTTCGCACAGCAGGAAACGCACCAGGAACGCGCTCAGTCGCATCCGCTCCGCGAGGGCCGGCATGCCGTCAGATACAGTCGCGCTCATGATCACCGAGTACTTGAGCGGTTACGTCCGCCTGAGCAAGGAGCACGGCGACACCAACGTCAGCCTTGCGGGCATGGTTGCCGACGTGGTGGCCATGGCAGAGCGCTACGGCTATGCGCTCGCTCCCCACCCTGGCCCTGACTGCCCGGAATCGTGCCAGGGGCAGCCTGTACACGTTGACGACGGCATCAGCGGTGCCGTCCGCAACCGGCCGGCATTCTTAGCGTGGCTTGCGGACGGGCGGACCGGCGCCGCGTCTGCCCTCGGCACCTGGCACACCGACCGCCTGACGCGTGAGGGCGTCAACGCTGGCGCACTGGTCCTCGACGTTGTGGAAGGCAAGGACCCGCTAACGGGACGCGTCGTTTTCCCGCCTGTTCGGTTCCTGGGGAGCGACGGCACCGACTCCCGCGATGAGTCGGCGTTCCGGTTCCGGTTCGTGATCGATGCCGAGGTGGGCCGGGCCGAGCGCGCCCGAATCTCCGCACGGAACCGCGCGAAGGATGCCCGGCTGCGCGCCGCCGGCCGGTTCGCAGGTGGGGGCGCTCCGTACGGCTACCGCGTGGTTCCGGCGCCGGACGGCAAGGGCAAGGTGTTGGACATTGAGCCCGTAGAGGCCGCCGCAATCCAGCAAGCGGCGTCCATGATCCTCGCCGAGGATGGCACCACCCTTGGGGATGTCACCCGATGGATGACCGCCAATGCGCCAGCCCGCCGGACGTCCGGCTGGTCCCGCTCGACGCTCAAGCAGTGTTTGACCAACTACGCGCTTACCGGGGCCGTCATGGTCCGTCTCCGCGACGCGGCCGGGAACCGGTCGACCAGCCATCGCGACACGCAACCACTGCTAGACGAGGCGGGCAACGTCCTTCGCCCCTGGCCGCAGATCCTCTCGCCCGCGACCGTGGAGGCCGTACGCACCGCCCTGTCTGGCCGTCGCGGTGGCGCCCGACGTGGCGCTGGCCGAGCCCCGGCCCACCTGCTGACCAACCTCATGAGCTGTTCGGGCTGCGGTCGACCGATGAACATCTGGTACGCCCGCCGGCAGCGGCAGTACTTTTGCCCGTCGGACCGCCTCAGCCTGTTCTGCCCGCGCCGCGTGAGCATCAAGGCCGACATCGCCGAGGCGTACTTGGTCGGCCTCTACCTCGGCGCGGTGGGTGACAACGAGATGCTTGCCCCTGTGGTCACCGTTGCCGGTGGAGGCGAGCGCGAACGCGTCGAGTCGGACCTAGCCGACGCCATGCGTGCGCTGTCTCGGCAGGCCACGCCCGAGCTGTTCGCGAGGATCACTGATCTTCAAATCGAGCGAGACACCCTGGCCGCCATGCCGGTGCAGCGGCACACCGAGTGGCGCCCTACCGGCCGCACGTTTCGCGACGAGTGGGAGCGGCGCGCCGATGACGTGCTGTGGCGCCGGTCGCTGCTGGCCGAGGCATTCGCCGAGCTGACTGTGTTGCCCGGCCGCATGCCGGTTGCCCAGCGCATCCGATACCGCTGGTCGGACATCGAGCCGTTCGCCACGCTCGCCGAACTCAAACGCGATCTGGACTGGTACGGCGGCTGACCGCCGCCCCAAGTAAGCGCCCGAGCGCCAGGGTTCCCGCCCCGACGCCCGGACTGGATCACCCGCCAGACTCAACCTGGAGGCAACCCAATGAACGACGCTACCGGCTCCACCCCGATGCACCCCGACCAGCACGTCCCGCCCACCGCGCCGGCCGCCGAGCTGGCAGCGACCGCCGCCGCCATCCTGGCCGCCTGGCAGGCGGAAGGCCTGCCGGCCGCCGAGCGCCGGCCCCTGCACGCCGTCCGCGTCCGCGTCGTGAGCGCGACCGTTCTGGAGGCGAGCGGCACCGACGACTTCTGGCCGCGCGAGCTGCTGCTGACCGCTGCCGAACAGCACGACCTGCCCGGCCTGCCGTGGCGCGTCGCGGACGCCCCGAACGTCTACCGCTTCGATGCCTGGCCGGTGGCGCTGTGAACGGCCGCCGCATCGCTTCGATCCTCGGCACCGTGGCCGTGACCACCATCGCCGCCGTGGCCAGCTACGACCACATGCACGAGCTTGCGCTGTCCGCCGGCCAGTCGCCCGCGCTGGCCGCCATGCTGCCGCTGTCCGTTGACGGCCTGGTCCTCGTGGCCACGGTCGCACTCGGCGACGGCCGCCGGCATCGCGGGTCCGCATGGGTCGCCTTGGCCGTCGGCGTGGCCGCGTCGCTGGCCGCGAACGTCATGGCGGCCGATGCCTCGCCCGTCTCGCGCGTCGTTTCCGCCTGGCCCGCCGTGGCGCTGCTGCTGACCGTTGAAGTGCTGGCGCGCTCTGGCCGCACGCCGGCCACGGCCACGCCGGCCACGGCCACGCCGGCCACGGCTGGTCAGTCTGCCGCCGGCCTCGTGACCAGCCTGCCGCCGGCCCGGCCGCCCGTCATGCCCGCTGGCGCCCGCGCGCTGCCGATCGTGGCCCGCCACGCTGTTCGCGGGACCTCGCCGCGCCCGTCTGCCCGGCCGACCGGCACGGCCGCACGCGTGGCCGCTCTCGTGGCCGACCGTCCGACCGCTACGGCCGCCGAGGTGATGGCCGCGCTGAACGTGTCCGCGCGTACGGCGCGCCGGCACTTGGCCAGCGCTCGCATGGCCACTGCCTGACGGCCTGAGCGACCGCACAGCGCCACAGACGCCCGGCCTCTACACCCGCGTAGGGCGCCGGGCGTTTTGCTGTCTATGGGGCCGCACACCTTGGCGCCGCGAGGCCCCCTAACTACATGAAGCGGAAACCGGCTGCCACACGACCCTGACCGCACACTTTGTGCCGCTGAGGCGCAGTAACTACATGAAGCAAAAGTCCGCGGGCCGCTCAACACTCCGAGGAGGATGCCTTGCCCAACTGCGCCAACTGCCCTGCGCCGCTACCCGCCCAGCGCACCGGCCGCCCTCGCCGCTGGTGCTCGCGAGCCTGCGAGCAGCGAGCCAACCGCCGCCGCCGAGCCGCCGAGCTGGCCACGCTCCGCGCGTTGCGTGACGCCGTACGCGCCGCCGCCTGACACAACTTCACACCGCGCGAGGCACACCGCTCCCGGGGCATGGGAGCGCGCGCCCGCCCACAATCAAGCGCCCCGAGTTGCTGCTGAGCCAATGCCCCAGGCTCGCAGCGACCGGGGCGCTTTTGTATCGAGGAGCACCCATGTCTACGAACCACGACCAGCCACGACCGCGCCGCCGAGGCGGTCGGCGTGCGCAACGGACCACGCACGCCGCTGAGCGGCACGCAGCCGCCCGCGCCACCGCCAGCACGTTCGCCACCATCGCCGCCGCAGCGCTCCGCGCGCAGGCAATCCAGGAGCCCCCACGTGTGGACCGCACCCCGTAACCTGCCGTCGGACTGGGCAGCCCGCCGCGCAACCGTCGCCCGCCTGCACGCCTACCGATGCGCCATCTGCTCGCGCGACACCACCGAAGAGCACGTGCCCGACGGCGAAACTGACCACGTCGGCGACAGGGACGACCATCGAATCCGTTCGCTGCGATGGCTCTGCGCCGGCTGCCACGCCAAGCGCACCACGGCGCAGGCCGCCGCCGGCCGCTTCGATCGCGTCTGCCAGCAGTGCGCCGCCGAGATGCCACAGCAACCGGGCAAGCGCGGTCGCCCGCCGCGATGGTGCACGCCCGCCTGCCGTCGCGCCGACCGCACCGCATGTGAACGCGCCAGCCACGCCGCCCGCGCTGAATGGGCAACCGCTACGCAGGCAGCCGCCCTCGCCGGCCCCGCCGCCGTCGCCGCCATCCATGAGATTGAGGCCGAGCACGCCCATGTGATGGACCGCGCCTACGTCGCCCGCCGCCTGCTCACGAGCCGCTACCCGGCCGCCTGGCTGGCCGCCGAGGCGTACGCCATGCACGACGCCGCCGCGCGCCACGCCGCCGCGAACCTCGCCCGAGCAGACGCCTTCTGGTCGCGCCGTCGCGGCTGAGCTCAACCGTCCCGCCCGACAGTCCCGTCTGTCACTTATTACCGGCCGAACGCGCCCCGCCCTGCACGCAACCGCAGCTCACATGGTGTGCAAGGTGCACTTCTGTGCACGCGGCCGAGAGCAGGCCAGTACGCGTCTGTCACTTAATCGCGCTGCGCCGGGCCGCGCTGTTCGCGCCCGCCCCACCGCCCGCCCGCGCTCGCGCGGAGATCAGACACCGCCCGTCCGATCTCCCCGGGAGCACGCATGATCGACCTGGACGCCTACGCCGCCCGCTGGGCCGCTGAATACGAGGCCGCCCTACTCATCGAGCTGGACGCAGACGCCACGCACCCCTACGCCAGCGCCTACGTGACCGCCTGCGATGAGTGCCCGCCGCCGCTCGCCTTCGACCCGCGCGACCGCGAGACCGCCCGCCGGACCGCCCGCGCGGACGTTCATCGCCGCCTGGGCGTGACCGCCCACCGCGACCGCGCGTACTGAGCGCTGCGCGCCTGCCCGACCCAAACCACCCGACGCCGCCTGGCGCTCGGACCATGCCGGAAACGCGGAGACGCCCGGCAACGAAAGCGACCCACCATGACCCTCGAAAAGCACGAGATCGACCAGATCCTTGCCGACGTCGCCGATGGCAAGTCAACCGACTACGACCCGGACGGCATGGCCGGCATCCTGCGCGGCATCGAGCAGGACCGTATCCGCCGGGCCATCGCCGCCGAGCACGCCGCCGCCGCCGAGCGCGAGCACGCCGAGCGCATCGAAGCGCTGCGCAGGCGCCTGGACGAGGGCGACGACATGACTTTCAAGGAACTCCACGAGATCGACCGCTTCGATTCTTTGGCTGAGCGCCAGGCCGCCGACGAGTACTCCCGTCGCAGGAGCGCCGAGGCCAAGACCCTGCGTGGGCAGAACGCACCAGGCAGCGACAACATCAGCCTTGAGGCGGACGACTTCGATTCGGCCGCGTTCGTGGAGGATCTGAGCAAGCCGCAGTGGGAGCGTCGCAAGTGAACGGCGCCTACGAGATCGCCGAGGAACACCCCGGCCTGATCGCTCAGCCCTCCGTGCAGCCAGCTCAGACGCCCGCTAAGCCCCCGGCAAAGCGTGCCCGTTCTGCCGCCAAGCCCAAGGCCGCGCCCGTCCCGCCGCCGACCCCTGAGGAGATCAAGCGCGCTGCCCGCCTCGCGCGTCAGGCGGAAGCGTTGCGCGAGCGCCGCGAGCGCGTCGAGCGCGCCGTCGCTGCGGTAGACGAGTACCTGTCGGCCGCCCGAGCGATGTTGGTACTGGACGCCAAGGACGGAGAGACCTGGTACCGATACGCGGTCGCGAAGACGGATCTCGCGTACCGGCTGCCCTTTGCTGATTCCGAGGTCACGCAATACTTCGCCGCTCTGCCGAACAGTGCGAGCGAATGACCGCCCGCCCGAGCCATCGACCGCGCCGTACGGGTCCCCTCGACCGTCCGGCGCCGCCCAAGCGCGGGGCAGCCAAGCGCTCTCGTCTGGCAGAGCGGCGCCGCCAGATGGCCGCCGAGGCCGAGGCGCTCGACGCGCTCTCGTACGGGTGCACGCCCGCCCCGGCGGCTGAGCCGACGCCGGCCCCGACGCCTGAGCACGAGCCGCAGCCAACGCCTTCGACCGCCAAGGCCGAGGCCGACCGGATCGCCGAGCGCAACGCCCGCGACCTCGTCGACCTGGTGACCCGCATCGACCGTGATGGCGGAGACCACGAGTTTCAGGGGCACCTGCGTCGGTCGCTCAGGCGTGAGCTGATCGCGCGTGGCTATCTGGTGCTGACCAACGCCACGCTGACCCGCATCCGCCGGCCCGCGTAGGACGCACTGACCGACCACTCGGGACTGAGGGGAGGTGAAACACCATGGCACTGACCAACTCCGTCACCGCTGCCGCCACGGCATTCCAGGCCGCCGCCGCTGCGCTGGAGGCTCTGACCAACGGCCAGGACGACAGCGGCGCTGCCGCCGCGAACGCCGCCCTAGGGCAGGCGCGCGCCGCGCTCGGCTCGGCGATCGACAGCGTCGAATACGAGGCGCGGCAGAAGTACAGCGCGAAGCGCAAGCCGACCGTCTAGGAGCAACCGCGCCGGGCCGGGCCGGGCCGGGCGATCATCATGGCGTCGCCCGCCCGGCCGCCCCTCGCTCCGCTCGGCGCTACGCGGGCGGCACCGCACCGCCCGCGCGGCTAGATGTGGTTCGCCACAACGGTTTGCGGAGGAGTCGGCCCCGCCAGCAGCACGCGCAGCGCGCCCGCGAACTGCTCGCACAACTCCCGTGAATCCTCCGGGCAGTCGACGCACCAACGCTCGCCGATTAGCTTTGGCGGCCCGGCCCACCCGAGATGGACGCCGACGGTTTGGCTGGCCTGAAGCTGAGCCCAGCCCCACGCGAAACGATCGACGTCCGTGCGCGCGTCTCCCATGAGGCCTGGCCCTCTCGCTAGCGGCATGACCGGCCAGGCCCACTGACACCGACCGGCCACGCCCGTCCTGGCGGGCCGCAAGGGACCATCCTGCGGATGTAGGGGCACCCTGCCACGGATAACTCACGCCCCTTGCGACCCGGCATCGACAGTAGTGCCACTAGTGCCACTAGTGCAATGGGTGCAAGTGGCCCCTACGGTGGGTAGGCGCAGCCTGTGGGCGTGCCGATTCCTCACACCGCCCGAGAGATCGAAGACGATCTCTTGCGACGGATCGGCGCTGGCGAGTTCCGGCCGGGGGAGCGTCTCCCGACGTACGACGAACTGGCCGCCGAGTACGGCTCGGCCCGGCGCACCGTGGCCCGCGCCGTAGACGCGCTCAAGGCTCGCGGGATCGTGGTGGGCGTCCAGGGGTCCGGCACGTACGTCGCCGAGTAGCTCGACCCGCTCGCGGCCCCGCTAACCCGAGCAATGGCCACACCCGGCCATCCGCGGGTCACCACGCATGTGGGGCGAGTAACGAACGACGGCAACGAATGCCCGCAGGTCAACGAGTTCTCGCAACCCGATCGCGAGGAACAGGGCGGCACGCCTACGCCGAGTGCCCTGCTCGGGACTCTGCGCGGCGCCGGACCCGAAACCGTTGCGGCGCCGGAATCACTACGGGGTTGCCGGCAGTCGGTCTAGTCCGCTGGACATACAATGCCAAGTAACTTGTCAACCTGTTCTAGTCAACACAGGACTAGAACAGGTCGCACGTGGCTAGGTTTGTCGCGTGACAAGTGGGCGAAGACGCCCCCGCCTGACTTGCTAGGGCCTGACGGGGGACGCCTTCTCGGATGGTGGCTTCGTCTGAGCCGGCAAGCTCAGACGGGGCCGCTCCCGTCCACCAGCGTCAAGAGCTGGAAGACGAGATACGCAACCTGGATCAGGCTGCGAACCCACCCTCCTCGCGGACAAGTACAGCAACGGTGCCTGCCGCGATACCGGAGGTTGTGCAGGGCCATTCAAGGCCTCCCACGTGGGATTCCACTTCACGGCGAGCGTTCGTGCTCACCGCTGCTTACGGCCTCCCTCGGGTGTGGACTCCACGTGGAACTTCACGCACGTAACTTCCGTGCCCATAGCGTAAACACACCCCAGCACAAACGGTTCCTGACACCACGACGCCGTCATTGTGTCTTGCGGTGACGTCACAACTGTGGCGTAGTGACGTCACGGCGAGCCGCAATGCACGCAATACATACCTTCGCGCCCGTCTGTCGGTCGGACGCCGAGGTCATCGTGCCGCCGCGTGACGTCGTGCGCGCCTCCCAAACCTGCGTCACTGCGCCTCAGGGTGACCGGTACAGAAGGATCGACCTAGAGGTGCTTACCCCGTCGGTTGCATGCACGACGTCTCCGTGACGTCGCGATGTGCGAGGCTCGAACCATGCCGACCTCGTCCCAATCGAGATTTTGTTACGGCCTACTCCGGTGTCTGGAGTTTTCCGGGCACGGGGCCGGCACGGCCTCAGCGGGGTGTCTCGCCTAGAACACGCGTTCGATACGCTGGCCGGGTGGTGGAACGCCGGGGTGTCGCGCAGACGCGGGCGTCGGCCTGGCTCATGACCACCGACCGGCCGCCGACCGCGCTTGCCCTCGTGCAGCTCCAAGAGCACATCAGCCGCCCGTGGGGATGGGACCTAACCGTCTACCGCTGCGCCGACTACACGGGCGCCCCGGCCGAGCAGACGCAGCACGCCGCCTACCCGCCGGAAGATGAAGCGGACGCCTGGGCGGACTACTACTCACTGATTGACGATGGTCGATCACTGGGCCGCTGGCGCCACAACCGCCAATATCTTGAGCCGCCATTCATCGCGCCACCGGACGACTAGGGCAGCCCGCTCGCCGAGGTGACCCGCTGGCCCTGCGAACGCCAGCCCCCGTTCGCTGACTGGCCCAGGCCTCATGGCCCGCACCCGCCCCGGCGTTAGCATCGGTGCCGGTCGTCGGTGCGCGGTGCGCCTCACCGCTGACGCGAAGCGCAAGCGCCGAGCATCACGCGCAGTGCCGTCGATGCTTGTCACGCTGTGCAACATCACGAGCCGCGACGTCGCTTGATGCGGCGTGACAGAGAGTCACATCAACCATGTCACGCTTCGTCACGAAGACAAAGATCGATCGCATATTATGCAGCAATGACGAAGGTTGATGTCTTGCGTAGCGTGAGATCGACAGCGATGTTTGGCTATATCCGCAGGTCAGATGGGTGGGGGATGACCCCATGGTCACCTGCGGTTGCCGACCACGGGGTGGGCAGCTCGGATCTTGTACGGGCAGCCACATTTTTATGCAGTGTACGGGCGTCACAATGCGTGATCGCCTTACATTCCGCTACCGCGCACCGTCACTTAACGTTGCGTAACGCCGATCGCATCGAACAATCTCAACGGAAGGCAACCCACCGTGACCTCGAACCCTATCGATCCCGGGGCCAACCTGGACGTGTCGGTAACCATCAGCGCCGATCTCGACCTTGACGTTACGGCCGACCTCGACGTGGCTCGCCGCCAGGCCGCCCGCGCCGCCGCTCGGCGTGCAATGGAGCGCGGAGGCCGCGCCGCGACCGCCACCGGGCAGGACTCTGCCGAGCACTAGAGTCCGGCCGGCGCCGCCGCCGTTTGCGCCACAGGAGCGGCTGTCCGCCAGGGCGCGCCTGGGTCGGCGAACGTGTCGAGCACCAGTTGGCACCAAACGTGGGCCGCGCCGACAGCGAGAACGGCATGGCGACGGTGCAGCCCAATTCGCGGACCTGCCGGCGCGTGGCCCGTGCCGTATCCCTCGTTCCGCAGCTCGACAAGGCCCATCGCGATTCCTGACAGTCCGCCAAGGATGCGCTTCACGGCCAGGCTCCCATCCGGTCCCGGCGCGAGCGTCTGCGGGTGCAGGTGCAGCTCTCTCTGCGTCGTATCCACGAGCCACGGCAGCTTGACGTTCCGGTCGTCAAAAGGCACGCCACGCTCTTGGAGCACAGTCTTCGCGGTGGCCTCGACTAGCTCCTTGGCCGACCCGATCGCCTGCGCCGGGTCGTCGGGCAGTGCCCGCGCGATCCGGCCGAACGAGTCCAGGATCATCGACGGATCGCGAAGAGCGCTCAGCGACGCCGGAGGCTGAGGCACTGACTTTCGCAGCCTTGCCGCGTACAAGCGCTGCGAATCGATCATCCCGTTTGGATACATGACGAAGTCGTGTCGGCGCAGCGCCGCGCGCGCCGCCTTCAGCTCATCCTTCGTGAGCTGTCCTTCGTCGAGCAGGTGCTCGTAGACCTTCAGCACGCGGCGCGCGTCCGCCGGGTCCGTCCAATCAACGCCGTCCTCATAGCGACGCCAGCGCGACCGCCGCTCACCGGACTCGTCGTTCGGCACGTCCGACAGCGTGAACCCATGGTCCCGCCACATGCCGTCGATCTTTCCCAACGTCGAATGCGAGGCGGAAAGGTCCCTGAAGTACCGCCGTACTGGCAGCGGGATCAGATCGGCGTTGGTCACGGATACAAAGGGTAGCCAGCCGGCGCGTCCGCGCCGACACCATTAAGAGTGGACCTTCACGCCGGCCAACGTAACGATCCATGCATCATTTGACGGGATGCCACCTGGCGGTGGGTCGAAGAGGTCCAGGTACCACACCTGTGGGTCGGCCTCCGCCGGGTCGATGCGGAGGCGGAAGACGCCCTGGTTCTCGCTGCCGATCACGATGCCTGGGCCGTCGTCCGACGGGTAGATCTCCTCCGGCGGGAAGATCCGGTTGTTCCAGCAGAGCACCTCGTGCCGGCCGCGGGCCGCGCGGTAGAGCTCCAGCAGCGGGCGCGGTAGCGGCGCGTCGACAATGCCGTCGGAGGTTGGCGGGAGGTCCGCGTACCACGAGGCGACGAAACCGTGCATCGCCGAGATCGGAGAGTCCGGCAGGTGCGACAGCCAGCTCAGGTCGGAGGGCGGCGCCGGCGGGGTCGGGCGCACCACGTCCAGCACGTCGAACGGGAGCGGGTCGTCCAGGGTCAACGCGCACTCGACCAGCCACTCCGGCTCCCACGGCACGTCCGCCCCGTTCCACGTGAACGGCACGGACCCCGTCGGCCGCGAGCCCGTCATCGTCACCCGCAGCAGGCCCAACGGGACCCAACCCGATGGGGTACGGACGAAGCCGTGGATGGGGCGATCCTGGCGCGACCCACCTAGCCGTTCTGCCGCCGCCCGCGGGAACGGAGAACGAAGCGAAAGCCTGTCGCGCGTGGACAGGCCGCTGCCGCCCGGCCGGTCGCCCGCGTCGACGGCGACCACGGTCGCCGTCGGCCCGACAGCGTAGGTCACTGACGATGAATGGACCACGGTAGCGTCCGGGCCGGCGTACGCTAACGCTTCGTTCTCCGAGATCAACCGCACGGGCACGAGGGTACGGAATGGTGATCGTCGTCGGGGCCGGGGTCAGCGGGCTGACCACCGCGATCGTGCTGGCCGAAAGTGGCGTCAAGACCCGCGTGCTCGCGGCCGAACGGCCACAACACACCACCTCCGTCGCCGCCGGTGCGCTCTGGGGGCCCTCCTTCCAGCAGCCGCACGACAAGACGCTCGCATGGACCGCTCAGTCCCTCGTGGACTTCCAGGACCTGGCAGCCGAGCCGGGCACCGGCGTGCGGATCAGCGACGTGCTCACCGTCGGCGGTGGCGAACTGCCCGACGACCTGCCGAAGCAGGTCGCGCTCATCCCCGGTCTGCGCCGGGCCACCCCCGACGAGCTGCCACCCGGGTACGACGCCGGTTCCTGGGGCCGCATGCCCGTCGTCGACATGCCGACGTACCTCGACTACCTGACGAGACGGCTCGCCGCGGCCGGCACCCAGGTCGAGCTGCGCGAAAAAGAAGACCTCCAAAGCGCGGGCGAGCGGGTCGTCAACTGCACCGGCGTCGCCGCCAGGGAACTCGCCGGCGACGACACCGTCCGGCCCGTCTTCGGTCAGCACGTCGTCCTCGACAACCCCGGGCTGACCCACGCCTTCATGGAGCTCGGCCGCGACCGCGAGTGGACGAGCTTCATGCCGCACCCAACGCGGGTGGTGTGCGGCGGCGTCCGGATCGAGGACCGCTGGGACCGCACCCCCGACGAGATCACCGCCGCGATCCTGGAACGCTGCCGCGCGCTCGAGCCCAGGCTCGCGAACGCGAAGATCCAGGGCGTCGCGACCGGCCTGCGGCCCGAGCGTCCGGCCGTGCGCGTCGAGAGAGAGCAGCGCGGCCGGACCACGGTCGTACACAACTACGGGCACGGCGGCACCGGGGTCAGCCTCTCCTGGGGCTGTGCCCGCGAGGCCGCCCGGCTAGTCGTCGGCGGTTAGCAGCAGGGCGGTGATCGTCCGGGTCATCACGGCCTCCGCCTCCGTCGGCGTCAGGGCCAGGCCCTCGCGGAGCATCGACCAGGCCGGCCACATCGACGCGGCGATCACCGCGTCGCGCAGGGTCGCTCCGCCGGGTGTGGCGAACTCGGCGGCGAAGAGGACGTCGACCTCCTCGCGCAGGCGTTCGATGTGCTTCTGCCGGTTGCGGCGCAGCTGCGGCGAGAACGGCTCGCGCATCGCGGCCGCTCGGGCCGGCGCCGAGATCAGCTGGAGCAGCCGCGCCCGCTGCCGGCAGTAGCGCGCCACCCGGTCAGCGCGCGGCAGGTCCGGCGGCACCGGTGCGAAGGCCGCGTCGTACTCCGCGAGCACCCGCGCACCGCTGGCCTCGAACAGCGTCTCCATGTCCTTGAAGTTCGTCCACAGTGCCCGCAGCGACACCCCGGCCCGCTCCGCGATCCGCTCACCCGTCGGGCGCAGGTCACCCTCGCCGATCAGCGCGAGGTGGGCATCGACGATCGCAGCCCGGGTCCGTTCAGCGCGCGCCGTACGCCCGTCAACCCTTTCCTCCGCGGTCATGCCGCCGCCTCCCTTCGGTCGGCGGAGCAAGACCGCCCGGCGCAGAGCTGGCCGCGCTCGCTTCGCTCGCTCACGCGCCCCGTCCCGTCAGCGTGACCCCGCCGTCGATGACGAGCGTCTGGCCGGTGATCCAGGCCGCCTCGTCCGAGGCCAGGAAGGCGACCGCGGCCGCCACGTCGTCCGGAATTCCCAACCGGGCAAGCGGGTACGTGGACGCGACCTCTTCCTCGCGGCCCTCGTACAGCAGCGTCGCGAACTTGGTCTTCACCACCGCGGGCGCGACCGCGTTGACGCGGACATGTGGCGCGAGCTCGACCGCCAGGCAGCGGGTCAGGTGCTCCAGCGCCGCCTTGGTCACCCCGTAGAACGAGATGCCCGGCGGTGGCACCCGGCCGCCCACCGATGACACGTTGACGACGACGCCGGGGCGGGGGCCACCGGCGTACACCGCCTGGACCCAGCCCAGCGCGGCCAGCAGGTTGACCTCGAAGATCTTCCGCGCGGCGCCGAGGTCCATGTCGATCAACGGCCCGAAGACCGGGTTGATCCCCGTGTTGTTGACCAGGATGTCGACCGGCCCGAACGCCTCGACCGCCGCCGCGACCGCCTCCGCCTGGTGTGCGGGGTCGTCGGCTCGGCCGGCCACCCCGATAGCGACGGACGGCCCGCCCAGCAACGACACGGCCTCGGCCAGCGGCTCCGGTTTGCGCGCCGTCACGCAGACGCGGGCGCCGGCACCGGCCAGCCGGGTCGCGACCGCCAGGCCGATGCCCCGGCTGGCGCCGGTGACCAGGGCCACCCGGCCGGACAGGGATGCGGTCACGACGCCTCCAGGGGCAGGTCGACGAGGGTGGCCAGGCGCGCGCGGTGCCGGTCGGGGGAACCGTACGCGACCGAGGTCGCCTTGGCCCGCTTGAGGTAGAGGTGTGCGGGGTGTTCCCAGGTGAAGCCGATGCCGCCGTGCATCTGCACGCACTCCTCGGCCGCCCGCACCGCGACCTCCGAGCCCACGATCTTGGCCAACGAGGCCGCCACCGAAGCGTCGTCGCCGCCGGCGGCGAGGTCGGCCACGGCGTACGCGACGACCGCGCGGGCCTGGGTCAGCTCGACCCACAGGTCCGCGAGCCGGTGCTTGAGCGCCTGGAACGACCCGACCGGGCGGCCGAACTGGTAGCGCTCCTTGAGGTACGCGACCGTCGTGTCGAGGCACCACGACGCCACGCCGACCTGCTCGGCCGCGACCATGACGGCCGCGACCCGCAGCGCGCGTGGCACCGCCGCGAGCGGTGCGACCAGCCGGGCCGGTGCTTCGCTGAGCTCGAGGTCGCACAGCGGGCGCGTCTCGTCCAGCGACGGGATCCGGGTGCGCCGGGCGGCGGCGCTCTCGACGGCGTAGAGGCCGTCGTCAGCCGGCACCAGGAGCACGTCGGCGCCGAGGGCGTCGGCGACGCCGCGCACGCTGCCGGTCACCGCGCCGTACTGGGCGGACAGCAGCGGCGGCGCCGACCAGAGCCCGTACGGCACCGCCAACGAAGCGGTCAGCTCGCCCGAGGCCAACCGCCCGAGCAGCTCGTGCGACGCCGACGAGCCCAGGGCCGTCGTCGCGACGACCGCGCTCGATAGGAACGGCACGGGTGCGACCGCCCGGCCCAACTCCTCGGCGACGACCGCCGCCGCGCGGTACTGCGCGCCCGCGCCGCCCTGCGCCTCGGGCACGAGCAGCGCGGCGAGCCCCATCCCGGTCGCCACGGTCCGCCACAGCTTCGCGTCATACGCGTCCGCACCCGACGAGACGAACGCCAGCACCGACTGCCCGGTGCACTCGGCCGCGAGCATGTCCCGCACACCGGACCGCAGGTCCTGTTCGTCAGCCGACGACACCAAGACGAGGTCGCTCATCGCGGCAGATCCTTCCACGCGACACGGGTGTCGACCCGTGGCTCGGCGGGCAGGCCGAGCACCCGCTCGGCGATGATGTTGCGGAGCACCTCGGACGTGCCACCCTCGATCGAGTTGCCCTTGGCGCGCAGGTAGCGGTAGCCCGCGTCGCGTCCGGTGAAGTCGACCTCCTCGGGTCGGCCCATCGCCCACGAGTCGCGGCGCAGCCCCTCGTCGCCGAGCAGGTCGAGCTCGGCCGCGGAGATCTGCTGGCTGAGCGTGGCGAAGGAGAGCTTCACCGCGGAGCCGTCCGGCCCCGGTGCGCCCGCGGCGAGCTGCTGGCGGACCCGCAGGCCGGTCAGCCGCGCCGCCTCCGCCCGCACCCAGAGCCGCATGACGGTGTCGTGCATCCCCGGGGTGCGCACGCCCGGGTTGTCGCGCCAGGCCGCGGCCAGCACGCCGATCATGCCGCCCTCGCGGGGCATCGCCCCGCCGCCGATCGAGACCCGCTCGTTCATCAGCGTGGTCTGCGCGACCTTCCAACCGTCGCCGACATCGCCGAGCCGGTGCGCGTCGGGGATCCGGGCGCCGGTCAGGTAGACCTCGTTGAACTCGGCCTCGCCGGTGAGCTGGCGCAGCGGCCGCACCTCGACGCCAGGCGCGGTCATGTCGAGCACGAAGTAGCTGAGGCCGGCGTGCTTGGGGACGTCCGGGTCGGTGCGGGCGAGCAGAATCGCCCAGCGGGCGACGTGGGCCATCGAGGTCCACACCTTCTGGCCGTCGAGCACCCAGTCGTCACCGTCGCGCCGGGCGCGGGTGCCGAGCCCGGCGAGGTCGGAGCCGGCACCGGGCTCACTGAACAGCTGGCACCAGACCTCTTCGCCGGTCCACAGCGGACGCAGGAAACGCGAGCGCTGCGCGTCAGTGCCGTGTACGAGGATCGTCGGCGCCGCCATGCCCAGGCCGATGCCGATGCGGCCGGGCCGGTTGTCGGGCGCGCCGGCCTCGGCGAACGCGTCGTCGGCGACCGGTTGCAGCGACCGCCCGGCGCCAAGCCCGCCGAGCCCGGCGGGAAAGTGGACCCAGGCGAGGCCCGCGTCGAACCGGGCGCGCAGGAACGCCAGCCGGTCCGCGTCGCCACCGCCGGCCGCCGCGGCCGGATCGTGCTCGGCCAGGAAAGCCGAGATCCGCGCCCGCAGGTCGGCCTCGGTCATCACCGACGCCATCGCGTCCCCCCCTCAGTCAGGAACGTGCCAGAAGAATTTGCACTCGGACTGCAATCTACTGGTCCGACCGGCGCCGACGCCATCCGCAGGGCGGCCGAGCCGCGTGTCGCACGGTTCGGGTTCCGAGACCGGGGGCAGGATGGTTGGGGACAAACGCGTACCAAATGATCGCGATTGGACGGCCCATGCGACTCAGCATCCGCAACCAACTCGACGCCACGATCCTGTCGGTGTCCCGTGGCGACGCGATGGCCGCCGTGAAGGCCCAGCTCGCCAGCGGCCAGGAGGTGACCGCGGCGATCACCCGCGAGAGCGCCGACGAGCTCGAGCTGATCGCCGGTCTGCCCGTGACGATGCTGGTCAAGGCGACCGACGTCGCGCTGGCCACCGGCGCCGTCGGCGACCTGAGCATCCGCAACCAGCTCCCCGGCCGGATCACGTCGCTGACCGGCGGCGCCGCGATGACCACGCTGAAGGTGGCGGTCGACGGCGGCGGCGCGCTCACCGCGGTGGTCACCAACGACGCCGTCAACGACCTCGACCTGAGCGAAGGTGACGAGGTTCTCGCCCTGGTCAAGTCCACCGAGGTCAGCGTCGCGATCAACTAGAGACTAGGGTCGGCCGCATGCACAGCGCGGCTTATCTCGACGCGGCGGCGATCGCCGTCGACCTGCTCGCCGACCCGGCCGTCGCCGACCGCTGGGCCGAGCCGAGCGCCCTGGCCGAGTTCAGCGTCGGCGGCCTCGCCGGTCACCTCGGGCGGCAGGTGCACATGATGGTGGAGCTGCTCGACGCGCCCAAGACCGAACAGCGCCCGCGCGACCTGATGGCCCACTACGGCGCCTCGGCCTGGCTCGGCAAGGACGTCGACACGCCGGCCAACGTGGCGATCCGGGCGCAGAGCGACGAGTTCGCCGCCGCCGGCCACGCCGGGGTGGTCGAGACGCTGCGCGCGGACCTCGTCGCGATCCGGGGCACCCTGCCCGCCGTGCCGGGCGACACCAGCGTGCTGCTGCCGTGGACGGGCTGGGCGCTGAGCCTCGACGACCTGCTGCTCACCCGGATGATGGAGATCACCGTCCACTGTGACGACCTGGCGGTCAGCGTCGAACTGCCGACGCCGGACTTCCCGCCGCCGGTGCTGCGGCCGGTGCTCGGGCTGCTGACCGACCTGGCGGTCGCCCGGCACGGCCAGGTCGCCATCGTGCGGGCGCTGAGCCGCCGGGAGCGCGCCCCGGAGACGATCTCGGCACTCTGAGGTTACGGCTCCATCGGGTGCGATGACCGACCGGAAAGCCTTCCCCCGACCGGGGTACGAGCGCCCGCGGCGCGGCTCCGCCCGTGGTTATGGTCGGCCCGTGACCGCGAGGGAAGACGACTGGGTCGGGCCGCCGCGCTACCACACAGCGACCGCCGCACCACCGGCGCCACCACGGCAGCCCGAGCCCACCGTCTGGGCCAGGGCCACCGCCGGGCGAGAACAAGCCCCGGAGAACGGCCGCGACCGCTGGTTCGACTTCCTGCGCGCCGCCGCGATCCTGCGGGTCGTGCTCTACCACATGTTCCCGGTCGCCTGGCTCGGCCTGGGCTTCCCCGCGATGGGTGTGATGTTCGCGCTGGGCGGCTCCCTGATGGCCCGGTCCGTCGACCGCTCGGCCACCCGAGCGGTCCGCGGCCGCGTGAGGCGGCTGCTCCCCGCACTGTGGCTGCTCGCCGCGGTGCTCGTACCCGCGATGCTCCTGCTCGGTTGGGACGACCGCCCACGTTGGCCGGAGTTGCTGCTCTGGCTGCTGCCGATCGCCGAGCCACCGGCCAGCGCCTGGGCCGAGCCCGTCAGCGGCGTGCTCTGGTACCTGGTCACGTACCTCTGGCTGGTCCTGCTCTCGCCCCTGCTCCTGAGGTTCTACCGCAAAGCCCGGCTGCTGACCGTGCTGGCCCCGCTGGCGATCCTGCCGCTCTACCAGCTCGCGCCGTGGCCGTTCGGCGACCGGTCCGCCTCCGTCGTCGAGGACGTGCTGACGTTCGCGGCCTGCTGGCTGCTCGGTTTCGCGCACCGCGACGGTGACCTGCGCCGCCTGCGCCTCCCGACCGTCCTCGCGATCTCGGTGGTGGCCACCTTCGGCGCGGTCGGCTGGGTGCTCACCCACCACGGCGCCGGCGGCGTCGACCTGGGCGAGAGCCCGGTGGCGTACGCGGTCTACTCGATCGGCTTCGTCCTCGTGCTGCTGCGGCTGGCGCCCAGGATGGACTGGCTCACCAGGCGCCGACGCGCCGACGCCGCGGTCACCCTGCTCAACTCGCGCGCCGTGACCATCTACTTGTGGCACAACGCCGCGATCACGGCCGCCTTCCCGCTCGGCGACCTGCTGCGCGTCTGGGTGTTCGGCGACACGATCGCGGAGGTCGGCTACACCGCGATCGGCCTCTGGCTGCTCGTCATGGTGGTCATGCACGTCGGCTGGGTGGAGGACCTCGCCGCCCGCCGCCGCCCACGCCTGTTGCCGACCTAGCGCTCGTCGACGATCCGGCGCATCTTGCCCATCGAGCGCTCGACACCGTCCGGCTCCAGCACCTCGACCTCGATGGTGACGCCGATCCGGTCCTTCACCATCGCCGCCAGCGCGAGAGCGGCCGCCGAAGCGTCGACACCGGGCCGGCGCTCGACCCGGACGGTCAGCGAGTCCAGCCGGCCCGACCGGCGCAGCACGCACTGGAAATGCGGCGAGAGCTCGGCGGTGCCGAGGATCAGCTCCTCGATCTGGGTTGGGAACACGTTGACCCCGCGCACGATCATCATGTCGTCGGTGCGCCCGGTGATCTTCGCCATCCGGCGCATCGGGCGCGCGGTGCCGGGCAGCAGCCGGGTCAGGTCGCGGGTGCGGTAGCGGACCACCGGCATCGCCTGCTTGGTCAGCGAGGTGAAGACGAGCTCGCCGAACGAGCCGTCGGGCAGCACCGCGCCGGTCACCGGGTCGATGATCTCCGGATAGAAGTGGTCCTCCCAGATGTGCGGGCCGTCCTTGGTCTCCACGCACTCGTTGGCCACGCCCGGGCCCATCACCTCCGACAGGCCGTAGATGTCGACCGCGTCGATGCCGAGCCGGTCCTCGATCTCGCGGCGCATGTCCTCGGTCCACGGCTCCGCGCCGAGGATCGCCGTCCGCAGCGAGGTGCCGCGCGGGTCGACGCCCTGCTTCTCCATCTCGTCGACGATCGCGAGCAGGTAGCTGGGCGTCACCATGATGATCGACGGCTGGAAGTCCTGGATGAGCATGACCTGCCGGGAGGTCATCCCACCGGACACCGGCACGACGGTGCAGCCGAGCTCCTCGGCGCCGTAGTGGGCGCCGAGGCCGCCGGTGAACAGGCCGTAGCCGTACGCCACGTGCACGACGTCACCCGGGCTCCCGCCGGAGGCCCGGATGGACCGTGCCATCAGGCGGGCCCAGGTGGTGATGTCGTCCTTCGTGTAGCCGACCACCGTCGGCCGGCCCGTGGTGCCCGACGAGGCGTGCACCCGGACCACCCGCTCGCGCGGCACGGCGAACATCCCGAACGGGTAGTTGGCCCGCAGGTCGTCCTTGCTGGTCGTCGGGAACGCCGCCAGGTCGTCCAGGGACTTCAGGTCGTCCGGGTGTACGCCGGCCGCGTCGAACGCCGACCGGTAGTGCGGGACGTTGTCGTAGGCGTGCCGCAGGGACCAGCGGAGCCGGTCCAGCTGGACGGCGCGCAGCTCGTCGACCGAGGCCCGCTCGATGGGTTCAAGCGACATGCCGCGACTATGCCGGCCGGTTCGCCTTCCCGTCCAGCCAGAGCAGGTCGGAGGCGTCGCCGTGCGAGCCGGCGCGGCCGACGTGCTTCGACGAGATCTGCGGCCCCTTCTTGATGACGTGGACCAGGGCCATCGCGTGCCCACGGCCGAGGCCGTAGTCGTCGCGCAGCCACTCCACGATGGTGGTCGCCTTGACCGCGGGAGCGTCGAAGCCCCGGGCGCGGGCCTCGTCGACCAGCTCGCGCGGGGTCCTACCGGTCTTGTCCTCCGCCGCGTCGAGGTAGGCCTGGAACGACATGTCGGTCTCCTTGCGTCGACGCCACCCGCACGTCGCGGGCGGTCCTCACCGGTGCAGCGAACGGGCGGGCCCGGTTTCGACATCCGACCTCAAGATTTCTCCTAGCCCCGCCGAGTCGATTGACCTTGGGAAATGTCAGGTCCTACGCTCGTTTTGCCTTTCACTCCACCTTTCTTGGAAGGGAAGCGGGTTAAATGCGACTACCAAACCGCGCGAAACGGCTGGCGGGTGCGGCGACAGCGCTGCTCCTCGCCGGCACGCTGCCGCTGCTCAACGGCGTCCCCGCGGCCGCCACCAACCATGGTCCGACCTGTGACCCGAACCCAGCGGCCCACCTCGCCGGCGTTCCGAGCCCGGAGGCCTTCCTCGGCTTCCCGCTCGGCGTCGGACAGCAGCGGGTCGTCACCAACGACGAGATCCGCAACTACGTCGCGGCCGTCGACCAGGCCTCCGACCGCGTGGTCACCGGCACGATGACCACCAGCGTCACCGGCCAGCCGCTGCCGTACGCGATCGTCTCGGACTCCAAGCACGTCACGAGGTCGCGGCTCGCGCAGATCGCCGAGAACGTCCGCGACCTGCGCGACCCGCGCACGATGTCGCGCTCCAAGGCGGCCAAGATCGCGCGCGAGGACCCGGCCATCGTCTACATCGCCGGCAACGTCCACGGTGGTGAGACCAGCGGCGCCGACGCCGCGCTGAAGTCCCTCTACGAGCTCGCCGCCGGCCTGTCCTGCGACGTGCGCGAGCGCAACGACAACCTGCTCACGGTCATCATCCCGACCCAGAACCCGGACGGCCGCGCCGCCAGCCGCCGGCAGAACGAGTACGGCTTCGACCTCAACCGCGACTGGTTCGCCCGCACCCAGCCCGAGACCGACAGCAAGATCGAGCTGCTGCGGAGGTACCCGCCGCAGGTCTTCGTCGACGCGCACGAGATGGGCAGCCGGCGCTACTTCTTCCCGCCGAACGCCGACCCGATCCACCACGAGATCGCCAGCGAGCCGGTCGACTGGATCAACCGGATCGGCGAGGCCAACAAGGCCGGCTTCGGCTACAACGGCGCCTGCACCGACACCGTCACCACCGAGTGCTACTTCAACTACGACGTCTACGACCTCTTCTACATGGGGTACGGCGACACCGTGCCGGCCGCGGGCTTCGGGGCCGCCGGCATGACGTACGAGAAGGGCAGCGCGTCGGCCGTCCAGGACCGGGTGCAGCAGCAGTTCAACACCCAGTGGTCGACGATCGGCTGGGCCTCCGACAACAAGCGGGAGGTCCTGAGCGGCTACTTCAAGATCTGGGAAGACGCGCTGGCCGAGGGCAAGGCCGGGGCGCTCGAGCCCAACGAGGTCGTGCAGCCCGACAACACGGTGCAGTTCCCGGTGCCGGACATCAAGATCAAGTCGTACTTCCTGCTTCCCGACCGCCAGCAGGCCGACGTGCGCCGGCTGGTCGAGCGGCTGCGGGCGATGGACGTCGAGGTCTACCAGCTCAAGGACTCGATCACGGTACGGAACGCGAACGTGTTCGGCGGGCGCACGGCGAAGAACCTGCGGGTGCCGAAGGGCGCCTACTGGATCCCGATGGCCCAGCCGCAGAAGCACTGGATCCAGGCGACGCTGGGCGAGGACCCGTACGTTCCCTTCCCGTACTTCTACGACGTGTCGTCCTGGAGCAACCCGCTCCTGATGGGCATCGACACCGTCTACACCGGCGACGACCTGAAGCCCAAGGCGCAGCGCGTGACGCGGCCGGCCGGCGGCAAGGACGACACGGCGCGTCGGGGCGGCTCCTACCAGTTCCGGCTCGACTCGGCCGGCGCCGCGGAGCTCACCTTCGCGCTGCTCGGGGCCGGCGTCGCCGTCAGCCGCGACGACGCGAACGTGGCCTCGTTCCCGGAGGCGGGGCTGACCCGCGCGCTCGACGACCGCGCCGTCGGGCTCGGCGTGACGCTCACCGCGAACCGCAAGAAGCCTTCCGGCACCGCGGTCACCCTGCCCGACGTCGGCCTGTTCCGGGGCACGGGCATCTCCACCACCTCCGGCTCCTACGGCGAGGCGCGCTACGTGCTCGGCAGCCGCTGGGGCCTCGACCTCAAGCCGGTCACCACGGCCGACATCAACGAGAACACCGCGGCGTTCACCGACCGCACGGTGGTGCTCGTGCCGGACGGCAGCAGCGCGACCGGTGGCCTGACCGCGGCCGGGCAACAGAACCTGCGCAACTGGGTGGCCGCCGGCAACACGTACATCGGGTTGCGCAACGAAGGCACCCGGGTCGCCCGGGCGGCCGGGCTCACCTCGACCACCGAGAAGGCCCAGACCCCCGACTACACCGTGATCGGCTCGCACTTCCGGGTCGACGTCGACGGCAGCAGCCCGGTGGGCGCCGGCCGGCCGGCGGAGGACTTCGAGTTCAACAACGAGGACCCGATCCTCAACCCGAGCACCACCGGCACCAACGTCGTCACCTACCCCACGGACGACACCTTCTGGCACAACGGCTTCACGGTCGACGAGCACCTGCTCGCCGGCACGGCGGCCGTGGTCGACGAGCCCACCGGGGCCGGCCGGGCGGTGCTGTTCGCCTTCAACCCGCTGTTCCGGGCGTACAACGAGAGCGGCATCCAGATGCTCGCCAACTCGGTGCTCTACCCGGCGGGACAGCCGCTGGCCCGCACCGCCGGCCCCGCAGGGACCGACCCGGCCCGCGCCGCCGCGGCGGCCGCGCCGGCACCGGAGAACCTGGGCGGCGAGTGGCGCCCGATCACCATCAAGGTCGCTTCGGGCGATCTGGCCCGCGCCGAGCGGGTGGTCGACGGCTACACCGGCACCGCCCGCGTCAGCCAGGCCGGCGGCGACGCCTGGGTGGTCATCCCCAACCCCGAGGGCCTGCAGGCCGACGAGCACCCGTACCTGCGCGATCTGGTCAGTGACCTCCGCGCGGCCGGTATCCCGCTCAAGTCGGTCGTAGGGTGAGCAACGGCACCCGGTGGTTCCCGCCCCTCGGGGACCACCGGGTGCCAACCGCCCCAGAACACGGTATGACCAGGGCCACTGCACCCTGAAGACGAGCAGGCCTCACCACTACAATCGGTGGTTGTCCGACCACGCATTCGTGTGGGGGGTGAGGGTCCTGACCAGCAACCGCGCCTACCGCGGCGTCGGCACCGGCAACGGCACCGACACGCGTGTGGCCGCCGAGAAGGCGGTCAACGAGGCATTGCGCCCGCTAGAGGGCCGCCAGCCCGATCTGGTCCTGGTGTACGCCTCTGTCCGGTACGACCTACAGACGGTGCTGAAGACCGTCAACGCGGCCGCCGGCCCGGCCGTGATCGCCGGTGCCACGAGCTCCGGCCAGCTACACAACGGCAAGCTCACCGAGCCCGGCGACGGCATCGCCGTGCTGGCGCTGGCCGGTGGCGGCTACCGCTTCGGCCTCGGGCACGCCACCGGCGTGCAGGCCGACGCCACCCGCGCCGGGCGTTCGCTGGCCCGCGCCGCGCTCGACGCCGTGGGGCCGGAGCGCTCGCCGCACGAGGCCGTGCTGATCTTCTCCGACGGCCTGGCCGGCGACCAGCAGGAGCTGCTCAACGGCATCCACAAGGTCACGGGGTTCCAGATCCCGGTGGTCGGCGGCGCCGCCGCCGACGACCGCAACCTCGCCGAGACGTTCGTGTTCGCCGGCGACAAGGTGCTGCGCGACGCCGCCGTGGCCATCTGGATCGGCTCGGACCGGCCGCTGCGGGTGATCGGCGGGCACGGCTGGCAGCCGACCAGCCTGCCGCTGATGCTCAGCGGGGTCGACGGGCAGATAGTGCGTGAGCTCGGCGGCCGGCCCGCGCTGGAGGTCTACAAGGAGAACTTCCGGCCGCGCGTGACCGACCACAAGCTCTATCCCCGGGCCGGCGGATACCACTCGGAGCACGCCTTCGGGCTCATCCAGCCCGACGGCTCCCTGCTGATCCGCGGCGCGTTCATCGACAGCGACGGCGACCTGCGCACGTTCTCGCCGCTGCCGCCCTTCTCCGCCGTCCAGGTGGTCTCCTGCGACGCCGAGGACCTCCTCGAGGTCGGCGAGCGGGTGGTGGCCGGCGTCGTCGAGGCGGAGGAGCCGGCCGTCGTGCTGGTGTTCGACTGCGTCGCCCGGCTCGACATCCTGGGCGAGCGCGGCCACGAGGAGGCGCGCCGGCTCCAACGGGCGGCGGGCAACGCGCCCACGTTCGGCTACTACACGTACGGCGAGTTCGCGCGCACCACCGGCGTGGCGGGCTACCACAACGCCACCATCGCCGCGATGGCACTCTGACCGGCCGATGGTGGCCTACGGGGACCCGCAGACACCCCGCTTCGAGTCCGAGGCGGAGACCCTGCGCGCCGCCCTCTCCCGCGCGGAGGGCGCGGCTGCGGCCGCCTACCGCGACACCGCCCGGCTGATCCGGCTGTTGACCGTCATCGGCACGCCGTCGTCCCCGGGCCGGCTGATCGACCGCACCCTGACCGTGCTGTCCGAGGTGTTCGCCGCCGACGTGGTGTGCATCGCCGAGGCGATCGACGACCGGCTGTTCGTCACCGCGTCCTGCGGCCTGCCCGAGGACGACCCGGCGTTCACCGACGGCTGGCCGGTCGGCCCGACGGCCCGCCGGGTGATCACCTCCGGCAGCGCCGCGGCCCGGCACGCCGTGCCGCCCGCCGACCGCCCGCCGCCGCTGCGCGACGTCGAGGGCACGTCGGCGGCGTGGATCCCGCTCTCCGGCATGGGCACCGAGTTCGCCGGCGACGTGCTCGCCCTCTACCGCAGCGGTGGCGACCTGTTCACGCCGGCCGACCTCCAGGTGCTGCTCTCGATGGCCTACCGGATGTACTCGGCCGTCGAGTCGCGGGAGCGCGGCGCCGCCATCGAGCGGCTGGCCCAGGCCGGCCCCGGGTTGGCCCGCCACCTCGACGTCGGGTCGCTGCTCGACGAGGCCGTGGTGCTGCTGCGCGAGCTCACCGGCACCGACGCCGCCTGGGTCCTGACGGTGCGCGACGACCTCGCCGAGGTGGCCGCGGTGGCCGACGCCGCCGGCGACACGGGAAAGCGGTGGCCGAGACCCGCCACCGACCTGCCCGGCTGGTCGCGGCTGGCGGCCGGCGAGGCGTACGTCGGTCCGAACCCGACCAGCGACGACCCGATCCTGCTGGTCCCGGTGATGCGCGACGGCACGGTGATCGCGGTGCTGGCGGCCCGGGGCCGGCGCGTCCGGTCGTTCGGCAAGTCGTCGGTCGAGATCGCCCAGGTGCTGGCCAGCTACCTGAGCGTGGCCATGGCCAACGGCGAGCACTACCGCCGGCTGAAGGCCCGCGAGCAGGAGCTGCACCGGCGGGCCTCGCGGGATCCGCTGACCGGCCTGGCCAACCGGATGACCGCCGCGCAGCGGATCGACGAGGCGCTGGCCAACTCGCCGACCGGCGTCGCCGGGCTGCTCTTCTTCGACCTCGACAAGTTCAAGGCGGTCAACGACCGGCTCGGCCACGAGGCCGGCGACGAGCTGATCCAGCAGGTGGCGCAGCGGCTGCGCAAGGTGGTGCGGCCGGGCGACATGCTGGCCCGGTTCGGCGGCGACGAGTTCGTGCTGCTGATCAACGGCGCCTCCGACCTGACGGACCTCACTGACATGGGCCGGCGCATCCAGGTCGCGCTGGCCGACGAGTTCCCGCTGCGCGGCGAGCGCGTCGAGGTCACCGCCAGCATCGGCGCCGTGCTCGGCCGGCGCGGCACCGCCTCGGCCAGCGCGATGCTGCGCGACGCCGACGCCGCGATGTACGCGGCCAAGGCACGCGGCACCGGCCGGCTGGAGGTCTTCGACGACGAGGCCTCGCACCGCTCGATAGACCGGCTCGACCTGCGCTCCGACCTGTCCGAGGCGCTCGACCAGGGTCAGCTCTCGGTGGTGTACCAGCCGATGGTCGAGCTGAAGAGCAACACGATCCGCTCGTTCGAGGCGCTGGCCCGCTGGCGCCATCCGGAGCGCGGCAACGTGCCTCCTGACGTGTTCATCCCGCTCGCCGAGGAGACCGGCGCGATAGTCCCGATCGGCGCCTGGGTGCTCGACCAGGCGTGCCGGCAGCTCGCGATGTGGCAGCGCGAGTTCCCGGAGGAGCACCTGACGATGAGCGTCAACATCTCCGCGGTGCAGCTCGAGCGCGGCCACGGCGAGCTGCTCGACGTGATCCGGGCGGCCGGTGTCGACCCGACCGACGTCTGGCTCGAGGTCACCGAGCACATGGACACCGCCGAGGACATCTCCAGCCAGGTGTCGTCGCTGCGCGACGCGGGCGTGCACTTCGCGCTCGACGACTTCGGGATGTCGTACTCCAGCCTGGCCTATCTCCAGCGGTTCCCGGTCGAAGGGCTGAAGATCGACCGCTCGTTCGTGGCGGCGATGCCGGAGGCGGGCAACGGCGGCCGCGGCATCGTCCGGGCCATCATGGCGGTGGCCGACTCCCTGTCGATGAAGGCGTTCGCCGAGGGCATCGAGACCCAGGCCCAGCTCGACGCGCTGCTCGACCTCGGCTGCGGCTACGGCCAGGGCCACCTGCTCTCGCCGCCGCTGTCCGTCGAGCGGTCGACGGCGGCGCTGCGCGCCCAGCGCGACCGGGCCTAGCCGGCGGGCAGGGCACTACGGTCGATCGCGCCGTCCGGGGTCCGTGGGAAGCGGTCGAGCACCAGCAACCGGCGCGGCACCCGGGGCGCGGCGACCCGGTTCGCCAGGTAGTCGCGCAGCACCTCAGGCTCGGCGTGCCAGCCGGGCAGCAACGTCAGGTATCCGATCAGGACGGACTCGCGGACGACCACGGCGCACTCGTCGACCTCGTCCGCCGCCGCCAACGCGGCCTCGGCCACCTCGGGGTCGGACCGGCCCCCGCGGATGCGGACGCTCGGTCGACGCCGCTCCGGCGCGGGCGCGAGGCGCGGCAGCCGCGCCTCCGTCGCGAGCCGCAGGGCCACGGACGGCGGAAGCCACAACGTGGTGTCGTGCGGCGGCGGCGCCAGGACCCGCGTCGGGACCAATCGCGGGTAGGTGGCGCGCAACAGGGCGCGGATCGCCCGCGGGTCGGCGTCGACGGCCACGGGAATGTCCCGATCCGCGGCCCATCGCCAGCTGGCGGGCACCAGGTGCCCCCACTCCCGCAGCAGGTGCGGCCGCCCGTCCGAGGGCAGCGCGACATGCGACGATCCCATTCCCCGTGACTCCCCTGTTGTGGCAAACGCCGGTAACTTTAGGTCACCGGTCAACTACGTTGGGGTACCGACTCCCCCGGCGTGTCTGACTGAGTTCGACGGACGTCACTGCGCGCGCGGTACGATCCGGCCACAGCAGGACACCGAACCGAGGAGGTCCCGGGTGGCGTTTCGCGGCGACCGGCCGCGGATCGGCCAGGTCGCGCAGCTCGCCGGGGTCAGCGCGACCACGGTCTCGCACGCCCTCAACGGGCGCCGGCCGGTGTCGGCGCAGACCCGGCAGCGGATCATGGACGCGATCGAGGAGCTCGGCTACCGGCCCAACGTGGTCGCCCGGGGCCTGCGCGCCGGCCGCAGCCTGACGATCGGCCTGGTGATCCCAGACATCACGAACCCGTTCTACCCGGTGCTCGCCCGCGGCGTGCAGGACGTGCTCGGGCCGGCCGGCTACGACGAGATCATCACCAACACCAACGGCGTGCGCGACCTGGAGCGGGCCGCCCTCGACAAGATGATCTCGCGGCAGGTCGACGGCGTCGCCTTCGCCGTCTTCAACACCAACCCCGACGACCTCCAGCCGGTGATCGACGCGCAGATCCCGGTGGTCCGGCTCGGCGGACGGCAGACGCAGCCCGGCGTCGACCTCGTGCACAGCGACGACGAGGGCGGCGCCCGCGACGCGGTCCGCTACCTGATCCACAATGGATACCGGCGGATCGCCTTCATCTGCGGGCCGGCGGCCGAGGGGCCGGCCGCCGAGCGGGTCGCCGGCTACCGCGCCGCCCTCGCGGAGGCCGGCGTCGGTCCACAGCAGAACCTCGTGGTGCACACCGACTTCAGCCGCGCCGGCGGCGCGCACGGCGTGGAGAAGCTGATCCGCCAACGGAAACGGCCCGACGCGGTGCTGTGCGCCAACGACATGATGGCGATCGGGGCGCTCGACGCGGCCCGGGAGCGCGGGCTGCGGGTGCCCGACGACCTCGCGGTGATGGGCTTCGACGACATCGACGCGGCCAGCCTGGTCACCCCGCAGCTCACCACGATCGCCAACCCGGCCCGGGAGATCGGGGTGGCCTGCGCGCGGCTGCTGCTCGACCGGATCGACGGGGTGGCCGGCCCGCCACGGGAGATCGTCATCCCGACCCAGTTGATCCGTCGCCAGTCGACCTGACTGACGCCCGTACATATAGAGCCTCTTGACTTCCGCCGGGTTGCGGGTAGATTGCCGGTCAGTCTTAACGATTTGCTAGCCCGATAGATCCCCTTCGTCCAGCGGGAGGGCCAGACCATGATCGGAAACAGACGCTTCCTCGCGGCGGTGGCCGCCGTCGCCCTGAGCCTGTCCGTCGCCGCGTGCGGCGGCGACGACGAGAGCGGCGACGGCGGCAAGAGCCTCACGATGTGGACGTTCAAGCGCACCCACGTCGAGGCCCTGCAACAGGCCGCCGCCGCGTTCAAGACCAAGAGTGGCATCGACGTGAAGATCGAGGCGTTCACGCCCGACGACGTCTTCACCGCGAAGATCCAGAGTGCGGCACAGACCAAGGACCTGCCCGACGTGCTCGAGCTGCACTCCGGCGGCGAGGACCTGCGGGTCGGCGGCGGCGGGCTGCTCGCCGACCTCAAGGGCGACTTCGACGGCAAGCTCGACCGGTTCCTGGCGCCCACGCGCGAGTCCGGCCGGGTCACCCAGCAGCGCAAGGACAGCGTCGAGGAGCTGTCCGGCGCGACCGTCGGCAGCCTCTACAGTGTCCCGTTCACCGCCGGCACGTTCGGCATCGTCTACGCCAACAAGGAGAAGCTGGCCAAGGCCGGCCTCGACCCCGCCAAGCCGCCGGCCACCTGGGAGGAGTTCCTGAGTGCGCTGAAGGCGACCACCACCGCCGACAAGGAGCAGGGCGGGCTCTCGCTCGGGCTCAAGGTCACCCAGACCGGCTTCAACTGGGTGTACGAGCAGCTCGCGTTCGCGTACCTCGGTCAGCAGAAGTTCGAAGCCCTGTTCGGCAAGGGCACGACGGCCGGCTTCGGCTCGCCGGACGGGCTGAAGACGCTCGACCTGTACGCGCAGCTCAAGCCCTACTGGATCCCCGGCGTCAGCGCGCTCGGCATCGACGAGGCCGACATCGCGTTCGCGCAGGGCAAGTCGGCGTTCAACGTCGGCGGCACGTTCACCCTGGCCTTCCTCGCCCAGAACGGCATGAAGCCCGAGAACGTGCTGGCCTTCCCGATCCCGCCCGCGACCGGGGGCGCCGTAAGCGACCTGCGGCTGGCACCGCTGGCGCTGACCGGCCTGTCGGTCACCTCGACCAGCGGCAACGCCGCCGCAGCAAGCCAGTGGGTCGACTTCCTCACCTCGCCCGAGGGCGCCGGCATCTTCGCCAAGGGCTCGCTCGACCTGCCCGCCACCGACCTCGGCACGCAGGCCGAGACGCTGATCGGGCCGGAGCTAGCGGCGCTGCAACAGTTCTTCACCGGACCGGCCGACAGCACCTACGACGCCGGCAACCGGGGCTTCCGCCCGCCGGACTACGACGAGGTCGAGATGGGCAACCCGCTGCTGAAGCTCGCTCCCCTCGGCGAGGCCGACGCGGCCACCACCGGCCGCACGCTCGACACCGTCATCAAGGCGATGTGGGACGCGAAGTAAGTGGCCGTCACCACCGACAGCAGTGTGGCGGCGCGGCTCGTACGCGAGCCGCGCCGCACCACCAGGTCCCGGCAGCGGGGGCGCCGGGCCCTGGTCGGCTACGCGTTCATCGCCCCCGCGGTCGTGCTCTTCCTGGTGATGGGGCTCTACACGCTGGTCTACAGCTTCGGGCTCAGCTTCGCCAAGTGGAACGGCTTCTCCCCGAGCTGGGACTGGGTCGGCCTGGACAACTACCGCGACCTGCTCTACGCCGACCCACGGCTGGCGCCGGAGATCCGCGGTGCCGCCCTGAACACCGGGATCGCGATGGTCGCCGTCTCGTTCGGCACCGTCCTGATCGCCCTGCCGCTGGCCACCCTGCTCAACAGCATCACCCGGCTGCGCGGCACGTTGCGGTCGATCTTCTTCCTGCCGTACGTGACGGCCGGCATCGCGGTCTACTATGCCTGGCGCTACGTGCTCGAACCCGACGGCGCCGTCAACCTGGCGTTGCGGGCGGTCGGGCTCGGCAGCCTGGCCCGGCCGCAGGGCTTCCTCGCCGACCCGGACACGGCACTGGCGACCCTGATCGTCATCATGATCTGGGGCAGCGTCCCGGTCGCGATGCTGCTCTACCTGGCCGGCCTGCAGGCGATCGATCCCGCCGTGATCGAGGCCGCCGCGCTCGACGGCGCGGGCGCGGTCCGGCGGCTCCGGCACATCACCTGGCCGCTGCTCGTGCCGATCACGGTCGCGATCGTGCTGCTCGGCCTGCGCGACACCATGCAGGGCTTCCAGATCTTCCTCATCATGACCAACGGCGGTCCGGCCGGGCACACCGACGTGCTCGGGCTCAAGGCGTACCAGCAGGCGTTCTTCCAGAGCCTGTCCCCCACGCTCGGTGTCGCCAGCGCCCTGGGCTGGCTCATCTTCCTGGCCGCGCTGCTGCTCGCCGTGGTCAACGCCCGGCTGCTGCGGGGGCAACGATGAGACGGATCGTCCCGCTGCTCGCGCTCATCGTCTACGCCGCCGTCAGCCTCTACCCGTTCGTCTGGATGGTCTCCGGCGCGTTCAAGGACCGCCTGGAGATCCTCGAAGGCGGCCACCTGATCCCCCGCCGGCCGACCCTCGACACGCTCGCCGACACCTGGAGCCGGCTGCACTTCTTCGACTACTTCCTCAACAGCCTCCAGGTCACCGGCCTCACGGTGCTGGGCGTGCTGGTCGTCTACAGCCTCGCCGGGTACGCGTTCGCGATGATCGAGTTCCCGGGCCGGCGCGTCGTGTTCTGGTTCTTCGTCGCCCTCCTGTTCGTCCCGAGCATCACGGTGCTGCTCCCGCTGACCATCCTGGAGAACAAACTGGGCATCCTGGGTACGCACGCCGGCCTGATCCTGCCGTTCGTCAACGGCACCGCGCCCCTCGCCGTGCTGATGCTGACCAACGCGTTCCGCGCGATACCCCTCGACCTGCACGACGCCGCGACCGCCGACGGCGCCGGCGAGTGGCGGATCTTCTGGCGCGTCTACCTGCCGCTGGCCCGGCCCACGCTGATCACCATCGGCGTGCTGACCGCGGTGCCGACCTGGAACGAGTACGTGCTCACCCGGGTGTCGCTCAACGACGAGTCCCGCTACACGCTTCCGCTCGCGCTGGAGCGGCTCGCGTCGGGCACCGTGCCCTCGTACAACGAGATCATGGCCGGCTCGCTGATCCTCGTCGTCCCGGTGATCGTGCTGTTCCTCGCCCTCCAGCGGTACTTCGTCAACGGGCTGTCCGGTGCGGTCAAGAACTGACCGGGTGCTGGTCACCGGCGCGGCGGGCCTGCTCGGCCGGGCCGTGCTCGACGCGCTGACCGGTGTCCAGGTGACCGCGCTGGACCGGGTCGACCCCGGCGACCTGCGAGCCGACCGGGTCGTGGTGGGCGACGCCGGCGACCCCGCCGTGGTGAAGCGGGCGCTCGCCGACGTCGACGCGGTGATCCACCTCGCCGCGATCCCCGCGCCGACGCTGGACACGCCGCTGGCGGTGTTCGGCGGCAACACCCGGGCCACCTTCGTCGTGCTGCACTCCGCGGCGCTGGCCGGCATCCGCCGCGTCGTGCTGGCCAGCAGCATGTCCGTGCTGGGACTGGCCTGGGCGCAGGTCCCGCTCGAGCCCGTCTACCTGCCGGTCGACATCCGGCATCCGCTGCAGGTCTCCGACCCGTACGCGCTGTCGAAGCAGGCCGACGAGGCGACGGCGGCGATGGTCGCCCGACGGCACGGGATGGCGGTGACGGCGCTGCGCTTCCCTTTTCTGGGCGGCAACGACCGGCTGCTCCGGCGGTCGGAGGAGTTCCACGCCGACCCGGCGTCGGGCGCCCTGGAGCTGTGGTCCTACCTGCACGTCGCCGACGCGGCCGCGGCCTGCCTGCTCGGGCTGAGCGCGGCACCGGTCGGCGCCCACGTGCTGTTCGTCGCCGCGCCGGAGACGCTCGCGCCGTATCCCACCGAGGACCTGCTGGCCGCGTTCCTGCCGGGCGTGCCGACGCGGGCGCGGTTCCCCGGGCGGACGCTGCCGGTCGACCTGGAGCCGGCCCGGCGGCTGCTGGGCTTCACGGCCGCGCGGTCACTGCCGTTGGGGCCCCGGCCGTTAGGCTCACGCACGTTGATCGAGGAGGAGCCGGCATGACGATGGAGGAGGCCCAGCCGCCCTGGGCGGCGCGCGACGGGCTGCGGATCACCCGGGTGCGGGCGATCGTCACCGCGCCCGAGGCGACGCTCGTCGTGGTGCGGGTCGACACCTCCGAGGACGGGTTGTACGGCCTGGGTTGCGCGACCTTCACCCAGCGCGCGGGTGCGGTGGCAGCGGTCGTCGAGCACCTCGCCGAGCTGGTCGTCGGCCGGCACCCCGCCGACATCGAGGACATCACCAGGATGGTGCACCTGTCGTCGTACTGGCGGAACGGTCCGGTCCTCAACAACGCCCTGTCCGGTCTGGACATGGCGCTGTGGGACATCGCCGGCAAGCGGGCCGGGATGCCCGTCTACGAGCTGCTCGGTGGCCGGGTGCGGGCGGCGGTACCGATCTACCTGCATGCCAGCGGCGCGACGATCGCCGACACGGTGGACCACGCCCGCGAGCTGATCGCTTCCGGTTTGAGCCACGTCCGGTTGCAGACCGGCGGCCCGGGCGTCGGCACGTACGGCGCCCCGGGCATCCCGGGTGCGTACCCCTCGGCGCCCAACCCGGACGGCTGGGACGTCGAACGGTACCTGGCGGTCACCCCGCGGTTGTTCGCGGCCGCCCGGGACGCGCTCGGCGACGAGGTCTCGCTGCTGCACGACGTGCACAGCCGACTCACGGTCAAGCAGGCGCTGGTGCTGTGCCGGGCCCTGGAGCCCTACCGCCTGTTCTTCGTCGAGGACCCGATCGCGCCGGAGCACTACGACCGGCTGCCGGAGCTGCGGGCGGCGGCACCGGTGCCGATCGCGGCCGGCGAGCAGGTGGGCTCGGTGCCCGACGCGGCCCGGCTCGTCACGGCCGGCGGCGTCGACCTGCTGCGCCTGCACATCTCGGCCATCGGCGGGCTGACCCCCGCCCGCAAGCTGACCGCGCTGTGCGAGCTGGCGGGCGTGCGCACCGCGTGGCACTCGCCGGCCGACGTGTCACCGGTCGGGATGGCCGCGAACCTGGCGCTCGACGTGTCCAGCCACGCGTTCGGCATCCAGGAGGGCCACGTGTACGCCGAGGAGGTGCACGAGGTCTTCCCCGGCACGCTGCGACACACGAACGGCTACCTGACCCCGTCGCCGGCGCCCGGCTGGGGCATCGACCTCGACGAGAAGGCGGCGGCGAAGTATCCGCCACGGCACTACGGCCACGAGCGTTGGTCGACCCGGATCCGCCGTCCCGACGGAGGCATCGAGCCTCCGTAAGCCGGTAGCGTCGCTCCTGATGGAGCTGCTCGAGCGTGCCGCGGTGCTGGACGCACTGGCCGAGGCGCTGACCGCCGCGCGCGGCAGCGTCGTCCTCGTCACGGGCGAGGCCGGCATCGGGAAGTCGGCGCTCGTGCGGCACTTCGCGCGGCGCCACGCGACCGAAGCCCGGTTCCTGGTCGGTGCCTGCGACCCGCTGCTCACCCCGCGCGCGCTGGGTCCGCTGCACGACCTCGGTCGCCAGACGGGTGGCCGGCTCGCCGCGCTGCTGGCCGCGGGCGGCTCCCGCGAGCAGCTCTTCACGGCGCTGCTCGACGAGCTCGACGGTGGCGGTCACCAGCGGGTCGTGGTCGTCGAGGACGCCCACTGGGCCGACGAGGCGACGCTGGACCTGCTGGTCTTCCTCGGCCGGCGGATCGCGACCACCTCGGCGCTGCTGGTCGTCACCTACCGCGACGACGAGCTCGCGGCCGACCATCCCCTGCGGACCGTCGTCGGTCGCCTCCCCGCCGAGTCGGTGCGGCGGCTGCCGCTCGACGGCCTGTCGTCCGCTGCCGTCGCCGAGCTCGCGCACCGGGCCGGGCGGCCGGCGACCGGGCTGCGGGCGCTGACCGGCGGCAACCCGCTGCTGGTCACCGAGGTGCTGGCCACCGCCGACGCCGGCGTGCCGATGACCATTCGCGACCTGGTGCTGGCCCGCGTCGGCGGTCTGCCCGAGGAGGTGCGCGAGGTCCTCCGGCTCGTCGCCGTGATCCCGACCTCGGCCGAGCTCTGGCTGCTGGAGCGCCTCGCGACCGTGCCGGCCTCCGGGGTCGAGACGGCCGGGCTGCTCGTCGTCCGCGACGACGCGGTCGCGTACCGGCACGAGCTGCTCCGGCGGGCGGTCGAGGGATCGCTGTCGGTGCTGCACCGCCGCGAGCTCAACCGGCGGATCCTCGCGGCCCTCTCCGGCGGCCCGGTCGACGTGGCCAGGCTGATGCACCACGCTCGCGAGGCCGGCGACGACGGCGCGGTGCTGCGGTACGGGCCCGAAGCGGCGCGGCAGGCGGCCGCGGTCGCCGCGCACCGCGAGGCCGTCGGGCACTACCGCGCGGTGCTCACCCACTCCGAGCGGCTCGGCGCGCCGGTGCCCGCCGAGGTGCTGGAGGGCTACTCGGTCGAGTGCTACCTGTCGGGGCTCTCCGCCGAGGCGGTCACCGCCCGCCGGAACGCGCTGGCGCTGCGGGAGGCGGCCGGCGACCGGGAGAAGGTCGGCGACGGCCTGCGGTGGCTGTCGCGCCTGCACTGGTGGGACGGCAACCGGACGGCGGCCGAGGAGACGGCGGCCCAGGCGATCGCGGTGCTGCGCGAGCTGCCGCCCGGCCCGCGGCTCGCGATGGCCTACAGCAACCAGGCCCAGCTCGACATGCTCGCGTACCGCCTGTCGGCCGCGGCGCGGTGGGCCGCGCCGGCCATCGAGCTGGCCCGGCAGTTCGGCGACCAGGAGATCCTCACCCACGCGCTGACCAACATCGGCACGGCCCGGCTCCAGGGCGGTGACGCGGGCGGCCGGGCCGCCCTCGACGAGGCGTTCCAGGTCGCGGTCGCGTCCGGGCTGGACGACCATGCCGCCCGCGCCCTGTGCAACCTGGCCACCACCGCCAGCGAGCTGCGCGACTACCGCCACGCCGGCGCCGACCTCGACCGGGCGCTGGCCTTCACCCGGCCCCGCGAGCTGGCCGGCTACACGCAGCACCTGCTCGGTCATCGGGCCCGGCTGCGGCTCGACCGGGGCGACTGGCCGGGCGCCGAGCGGGACGCGCGCGAGGCCCTGGCCGAGCTCGTGCACGGTGGCGCCCGGGTGGTCGACGCGCTGGTGCCCCTGGGCCTGCTCCAGGCCCGGCGCGGCGACCCGGCCGCCGACGCCACCCTCGCCGAGGCCGCCGACCTCGCGTTCGCGACCGGCGACCTGCAGTGGATCGCCCCGGCGGTCGCGGCGCGGGCCGAGCACCGGTGGCTGCACGGGGGCGCCGACCCCGCCTTGGAGGAGACGTTCGCGCTCGCCGTCGAGGCCGGTCAACCGTGGTTCGCGGGCGAGCTGGGCTACTGGCTGCTGCTGGCGGGCACGCCGGTGCCGGCCGACCTGGTGGCCGCCGAGCCGTACCGGCTCCTGTTCGGGGGCGACTGGCGCGGTGCGGCCGCGGCGTGGGAGGCGCTCGGCTGCCCGTACCACCGGGCTCTGGCGTTGGCACACTCCACGGACGACGCGGCGGTGCTGGAGGCGCTGGCCGGGCTCGACGCGCTGGGCGCCCGGCAGACGGCCGAGCGGCTGCGCCGCGATCTGCGCACCCGTGGCGTACGCGTCCCCCGAGGGCCGACCCGGTCCACCTCCGTCAACCCGGCCGGCCTCACCGCGCGGCAGGTCGAGGTGCTCGTGCTGGTCGCCGACGGGCTGCGCGACGCCGAGATCGCCACCCGGTTGTCGCTGTCGACCAAGACGGTGGGCCACCACGTCTCCGCCGTCCTCGCCAAGCTCGCCGTGGCGTCGCGGCACGAGGCCGCCGCGCGCGCCGCCGAGCTAGGGATCGCCCCGGCGAAAGATGGGGAGCCGGCCGACGGGAGTTGGGGACGCGTCCCCGATTCGTCCAGGGCCGAGAGTCCATAGCGTTCCTCCTGACCCGACAAGGAGGAACACAATGGACACCACCGTCATCAAGCAGAAGCAGCAGGCCGCCTGGGCCTCGGGCGACTACTCGGCCGTGGGCACCCGCCTGCTGCTCACCGCGGAGCTCTTGTGCGAGGCCGTCGACCTGCGCGCCGGCGAACGGGTGCTGGACGTGGCCTGCGGCAACGGAAACGCCAGCCTCGCCGCGGCCCGCCGGTTCTGCCAGGTCACCGGCGTCGACTACGTCCCCTCGCTGCTGGAGCGCGCCCGCGGCCGCGCCCGGGCCGAAGGCCTGGAGGCGACGTTCCAGGAGGCCGACGCCGAGGCGCTGCCGTTCGCCGACGACTCGTTCGACGCGGTCCTGTCGACCTGCGGCGCCATGTTCGCCCCCGACCAGGAGAAGACGGCGGCCGAGCTGCTGCGGGTGTGCCGGCCCGGCGGCCGGATCGGCATGGTCAACTGGACCCCGGACAGCTATGTCGGCCAGCTCTTCCAGGCCCTCGGCCGCTACGTGCCGCCCCCGCCCGGGCTCCGGCCGCCGGCGCAGTGGGGCAGCGCCGAGCGGTTGCGGGAGCTGTTCGGCCCGGAGGTCACCATCGAGGCACCGGCCCGCGAGTTCCTGTGGCGGTTCCCGTCGCCCGAGCACCAGGCCGAGTTCTTCGGCAGCTTCTACGGCCCGACCCACAAGGCCCTCGGCGCCCTCGAGCCCGACCGCGCGGCGGACCTGCGGGCCGAGATGGTCGAGACGGTCAAGCGCTTCAACGTCTCCGACGACGCCACCCTGGTCCTGCGGATGGACTACCTCCAGGCCGTGATCACCAAGCGTTGACAGTTCTCGATTTCTCCTCCGTACGGACCATGGTCACGGCATCGACGAACTGAATACGGTGTCGGTGCGTCTGCCCGTCGAAGGAGATGAGCCCGATGGCCGTGACCCGTCCTGTCCACAATCGAGACTCGGGCCATGGGAGGCGAAGGCTCGCCGCCGTCGTGGTCGCCCTGCTCGTGGCGGCACTGCTGCCGATGGTCGCGTCAGCCCCTGCCGCCGCCGCTCCCGCCGACCCGAAGGCGCCGTGGACCAGGGTCAGCGGAAAGCCGGCGGCGGCCAAGGGCGCCCACCGGGCCGACATCAAGGCCAAACGGCTCGCCGCGCACACCCTCGACCGGGCCGCACTGACGTCGCAGCTGTCCAAGGCGCACGCCCGCGCAGCGGGACCGTTGGTGATCTCGCTACCCACCCCGGCCGGCGGGTTCCAGCGCTTCACACTCGTCGACTCACCGGTGATGGAAGCCGGGCTCGCCGCCAAGCATCCGGAGATCACGACGTACGCCGGCAAGGGCATCGACGACCCGACCGCGACGATCCGGGCGGACCTGACGCCGTTGGGGTTCCACGCGTCGGTCCGCTCGCCGCACGGTGCCTGGTACATCGACCCCTACTACAACCAGGACCAGAGCCTGTACGCGAGCTACTACGGCCGCGACCTGACCGACGACCATGGCGAGTTCGTCGAGCGGGAGGACGTCACGGAGGCCGCGGACGCGCTCTCCGACGAGGTCGCCGCGGTGGCCGGGGCGCCCGTGTCCCTGCGCACCTATCGGGTCGCGTTGGTCACCGACCCGTCGTACGCCACCTTCTTCGGCGCGGCGAACGTGACCGCGGCCAAGGTCACCCTGATGAACCGGGTGACGCAGGTGTACGAGGACGAGACGGCCATCCGGCTCGTGCTGATCAACGACACCGACAAGACCAACCTGAACACGGCGGCGCTGGCCACCGAGCCCAACGGGCCCTGCGGCGCGTCGGCGTGCTTCACGCCGGCCCAGCTCACCGGGTGCACCGGCGGCACGTTGAACCGCAACCGGATCGTGCTCGGCCAACTCGTCGGCGCCAGCAACTACGATGTCGGGCACCTCGGTCTCGGCGTCGCGGGCGGCGGCGTGGCCGGTCTCGGCGTCGTGGGTGGTGACGGCAAGGCGCGCGGCTGCACGGGCCTGCCGACGCCGGTCGGCGACTTCTATGCCGTCGACTACGTGGCCCACGAGATGGGCCACCAGTTCGCCGGCAACCACACGTTCAACGGCACCCAGCTCAACTGCTCGGGCGGCAACCGGAGCGCCGCGAACTCGGTCGAGCCGGGCAGCGGGTCGTCCATCATGGCGTACGCGGGGATCTGCCGGCAGGACGACCTCCAGCCGCACAGCGATCCCTACTGGTCGCAGCGCAGCTTCACCGAGATCACGACGTACGTCACCTCTGCGCGGCCGGCGATCAACGAGGTGCAGACGGTCTCGCTGCGCGACTTCGACACCGACGGCGACTCGTTCACGCTCGACTTCGGTGGGGTCTCCTCCGCGCCGATCGTGCGGGGTACGTCGTACACGCTCACGGACATCGACGCGGCCGTCGAGGCCGTGGTCGGCGCGCCCGTCACCGTGGCGGCGTTCGGCGGCACGGGTGCGTTGACGGACGTCGGGTTCCAGGTCACCTTCGGCGGTGCGGCCAACGTGGCCGCGCTCGGGCTGACGTTCGCCGGCGCGTCCGGGTTCGTCGGCGAGACGGCCAAGGGCGGGCCGATCGACAACGGCGGCAACGTGGTCGAGCTGACCGGCAACCACGCCCCGGTGGTCACCGTCCCCGCCGCCGTGACGATCCCGGTGCGCACGCCGTTCGCCCTGACCGGCAGCGCCACCGACGCCGAGGGCGACACCCTCACCTACCTGTGGGAGCAGAACGACCGCGGTGGCAGCTCCGGCGGCAGCACGGTCGGGACGGCGCTGGTCAACAACGTGAAGACGAACGGCCCGCTGTTCCGCCAGTTCGGCACCGCGGCGATCGTGAGCCCGACCGACACGCTGGAGTACTACTCCCCAGGCGAGAACGCGGTGTCGACGGATCCGACCCGGGTCTTCCCCGACCTGGCCCAGATCGCCGCGGGCAACACGAACGCGGTGACCGGCACCTGTCCCCCGGCCCCGCCACCGCCGACGTCCGGCGGCTCGAACGTGCCGGCCGACGTGCGCGACTGCTACTCGGAGTTCCTGCCCACCGCGGACTGGGTCGGCTTCGACAACGACCGCACGATGCACTTCCGCCTGACCGCCCGCGACGGCCACTCGGGTGGCGGCGGTGTGGCCAACGCGGACGTCGCGGTTACCCTGGCGCCTGCTGCCGGGCCGTTCCTGGTCACGTCGCAGTCCGCGGCGACCACGCTGGAGGGTGGCACGCCAGTCGCCCTGAGCTGGGACGTGGCGGGGACCGACGCGGCGCCGGTCAACGCGGCGGACGTGCGCATCTCGCTGTCCGTCGACGGCGGGGCGACCTTCCCGCACGTCCTGGCCGCCAGCACCGCGAACGACGGCACCGAGTCGGTGACGCTGCCGAACGTCGGCACGACGCGCGGCCGCATCAAGATCGAGGCGGTCGGCAACATCTTCTTCGACCTGAACGACGCCGACCTGACCATCAACGCTGCGCCGGTCGTGTCGTCGGACGCTCCGGGCGGTGTCGCGCAGGTGCAGTACAGCGACGCCCTGTCGCCCCGGGTGACGGTGCGGGCGACCGACGCCGACACGGCGGGCTCGGCCTTGACGGCGACGGCCGTGGGCCTGCCGGCGGGCATGTCACTGGCGGTCGCGTCGACGTCGGGTGACTCCGTCCGGCCGGGCGCCCGGACCTGGACGGTCGCCGGAGCGGCGACGGCGGCCCCGGGCAGCTATCCCGTCACGGTCACCGTCAGCGACTCCACCGGGGTCGCGGGCACCACGTCCTTCACGATCGTGGTGGTCCGGGAGGACGCCGAGGTGACGTACACGGGTGACACGCTCGCCTCTGCCGGCACCGTCGTGCTGCGGGCGACGGTCCGGGACGGCGCGGCGCTGGCGGCCCCGACGGACCGCGCGCCGGGCGACGTCCGCAACGCCACGGTGACGTTCACGGAAGGCGGGACGACGCTGTGCACGGCCCCGGTCGGCCTGGTAGGCACCGCTTTCACGGTGGGGTCCGCGTCGTGCGCCGCGCCGTTGTCGCTGGGCTCGCACACGATCACCGTCTCGGTTGGTGGCTACTACGTGGGCAGCGACACCGGGTTGGTCACGGTGGCCAGGTCTGCCGGCTCGATCACGGGCAGCGGCACCATCCGGCCGCTGAAGTCCGCCGGGGTGTATCCGGCCAGGCTCGGCTCACAGGTCGACTTGACACCGAAGAGCCCGACAACGGTCCGCTTCCAGAGCGGCAGCCGCACGTACGAGATCCGGACGACGGCGATCGAGTCGCTGGGCTCGAGCGCGGCCGGCGGTGTCACCCGGGCTGACCTTCGCGCGAAGGCCAACCTGAACGACGTCACCACCTCGACCCCGACGCTGGTGGCCAGCGGGCTGACCCTGCAGGTGACGGTGAGCGACCGGGGTTCGCCAGGATCGGCGGACTCGTTCGCGGTCACCCTCTGGAACGGAAGCACGCTGCTCTTCTCGTCGGAATGGACCGGCGCGAAGAGCCAGGAGCTGAGGCTGACCGGCGGCAACCTCGTCGTCCGCTGAGCTGACCAGGGTGCCCCGGCGACCTGCCGGGGCACCCCGTGCTGCCCGCCGGCGGCATCCGGTCTGCGATCACCCCGCGTGAGCAGAGGTAACGGCGAGATAACTGCAGGATACAGAATCGCGAATGATCATTAGCATCGAGGCGAACCAATCGGCCTCGGCTGGACGTGTCCATTCCGGAACGTTGCAGGCTGCCGTTGTCGTCCACGATGGACCGACCGGGGAGATCGCGCAGATGCGGAAGAAGCCTCTCGCTCTGACACTTGCCATGTCATTGCTCCTGTCCACGGGTGTGCCGGCCAGCGCGGCCGCGACCGGCTCCGGCAAGAAGCGCTTCGAGCCGAGCGTCACCTACGACCTGTCGGTGACCGACGCCGAGCGCGACGCGATCCACGCGGAAGTCGAGGCGCTGGCCGGACGCGTCAACAGCGCGCGGGCGGGAGACGGCAGCTACGACCCGCTCACGCTGATCGGGGCGATGCTGGACGGGTCGAGCTACGACTCCATCTCCCGGGGCGGCACGGCCGCGACGGCGTACCCCTTCCCGGTCAGCAACACCGAAGCCAACCAGAACGAGTACGACCGCAAGGTCGCCAAGCTGGCCTGGGTGGTCAAGCTGGCCACCGACCTGGGATTCCCGGTGGTCGTCCAACGCCAACCCGACAAGTACGTCTACGCGGAGATCGGTGACCCGGACGCCCCGGAGATGGTCATGGCGTTGAGCCACCTCGACTCGCCGACGGCCTCCGTCACCGCGGCCCAGCTCGCACGCTGGCGGGACGCCGACGGCAACCTCGGCACTCCCGGCGCCTACCACTCGCCCTACATCCAGGACGGCTGGGTCTACGGGGCGGGCATCCAGGACGACAGCGGCCCGACGCTGGCGACGCTGCTCGCGGCCAAGGCGCTGCTCGAGGCGGGGTTGCCCATCGACCGACGCATCCGCATCGTCATGGGGATCTACGAGGACGGCGGTCCCGGCACGCCATCGACGACGAACACCGCCACCTTCCAGTCCATCCCGTACAACTCGAACCCGACCTTCTACGACAACTGGGCGTACAAGAACCTCAACCGGGAAGAGATGCCGATCGCGGCCTACACCTCGGACTCGCGGTTCCCGGTCATCGTCGGCAACTCCGGTGCGGTGACCCCGGCGGTGTCGATGAGCCTGGCCGCGGACAGCGCCAAGGCCTTCCGGCTCACGGGTGCCACGGCCGGCGTCACGCTGCGCGAATGCGACCCGACCCTCAAGGACATCGCGTACGGCAGCACCACGCAGGTCGCCTCGCGGGCCATCTTCACCCTCGACGTGGCCGGAGCGAGCTCCGCCGAGCGCCGCCGGTTCGTGTCGGCGATCACCGACGCCGCGAAGTCGAAGCGTTGGCTCCCGGCCGCTCGCCACACCACGCCCAAGGTGCAGACCACGATCACCGGCGACTCGCTCACGCTGGAGGTCAACACCGATGTGGCGATGGAGATGCCGACACCGCAGTACGGCAAGAACGCCGTCGTGTGGGGGATGTACCTGCTCTCCAAGGGGCTCGGCGCGGTGCGCGCCTCCGACATGCAGTTGAAGAAGGCCGCCGACGGCATCGCGGACCTGTTCTTCCGTGACGGTGTCGAGGGCGAGGCCTACATCGGCAAGTACATGGGCATCCCGGCGAACCTGTTGCGCAACCCGAGCAACGGCACGCCGAACCTGACCTTCGCCCTCATGGGCGGCATCAACTCGGAGACCCCGACGAGCTTCTACACCGACGCCACCGGCACGCTCAGCATGCCGATGTTCGTGCGCAGCATGCACGTCACGGCGGCTGACTCCAGCCAGGCGACGGCGGCGGTCACCGCCGCCTTCCAGGCGAAGGGGTTCACCATCGGCGACCTCGGCTCGCCCGTCGGCGCCGGCTTGTACGTCGACCACGACAACCCGCTGACTGCTCTGCAGTTCGGGAGCTACCGGGCCTCGGTCGAGGGCAACCCGAAGGAGTTCGCGGATCCGAACGCCCTCAAGGACGTGGTCTATCCGCAGGGCACGACCGGCGGCACCCTGGCCAGCAGCTTCCGCAACAAGATGACCGCCTTCGGCGCCGTCATCCCGGGGAACGAGCGCTGGTGGCACACCGCCAACGAGCGGATGAAGGTCGACTCGGCGGTCCAGATGACCAAGATCATGGCCGACGGCATGCTGGAGATGGCCCGCTACTCCGGGCCAGCCGGCGCCAAGTTCATGTGGGCGGACATGCCGGGGTTGAACGCCGACCGGTCGGACCTCGACCTGCTCGACGTCACGATCGGCACCTTCAAGGACGCGACGGCCGCCGTCGACAAGCGCCAGTTGGACGGCCAGGCCCTGCTCGCCGCCACCTCGTTCAACGTGCCCATGTGGAACGTGCGCGGCAACTCGGCCCCGACGGCGGCGGCCTTCGCGCTGGGGCACGCCCCGGGCGGTGTCTACCTGCCCCTCACCGACGCCGAATACCTGAACAGCACGTACGTGGCACCGATGCGGCTGGAGTTCAAGGTGGAGCGCCCCGGCTACCTGTCGGACGCTGCCTGGGCGACGTTCCGCGCCGGTGGCTACGGCGACTTCCAGTTCAACATCCGCGTCGGCGACCAGGTCGTGCCGCTGGCCGTGCCGGCGGGGCAGAGTGCGGACAAGTACTTCTCCTCGCGCGTCTCGGCCACCAACCCCGACGCCATCTACCTGTCGGTGAACCTCGCGATCACCGATGCGCCGTACACCGGGGTGCAGCCGGTCCTCGCGGATTCCAAGACGGACCTCTACACGGTCAACCCGACGTACCTGGCCGCGAACCCGGATCCGTTCCCCGGGCGTGGTGCCGTCGAGCAGCGGGGCTTCTTCCAGTTCGGTGACGGGCAGAAGAACGCGGAGTTCTCCTCCCCCGACGCCGTCTACGTGACGGTCGCCAACGCGGTCGTCGGTGCGAAGCCGTCGGCCGTGGTCAAGAAGCTGCGGGGCAACACGAACGAGTTGACCATCACGGTGAAGCGGACCCACGTCGACGGCAGCACGTCTCCTGTCGCGGCCACATTCACCATTCGCAACAACGCTGCCGGCACCTACCAGGTCGGCGACTACCGGGTCTACGTCGACACCAAGGGCAACCAGGTGCGGTCGATCCACCTCGGGTGAGAAGCGGCCGTCGAAGATATCTACCCCTCGGGAAGGAGCCGGAATGAGCATGGGGTTCACGAGTCGGCGACAGTTCCTACGGCAGGTGGGGGGCGCGGTCGCTGCCGGAGCGGGCATCGCGTTCCTTCCGGCCGGGTTCGCCTCGGCAGCGCCCAAGACCGGTCCGACGCCTGGCCTTTCTGGCGGCGTGCCGCCGACGTACCCGGGAGACCCTGGCTTCGTCGCCACGCGTCCAGAGGAGTTCGCTGCCGCCAAGGCCAGTTGGGAAACGCCGGAATACGGTTATTACACCGGTCACAATCCCGCTAACCCCGGCACAGCGGTCGATGCCCCGTGGCAGCTCGTCGCGGTGAACGCGTCTACCGCGTACGCCCTGGGCTACTTCGGGCAGGGTGTCGCGTTGGGCATGATGGACTCGGGCTACCGGACCACGCACGAAGCGTTTCAGACGGCGCTGATCGTTCCGGTGCGGGCGGAGGGCGTCTACGGCACGTCCGGCTTCGGCTACCGGAACACGGCGACCCCGGCCAACCCGTTCACCGCGGGCGAGTCGTTCACGGTGGCCGGCGACCAGGCGAGAACGACCGACTACAGCCACGGGACCGGAATGCTCGGGGTTACCTCCGGCATCCGCGACGGCAAGGAACAGCACGGCATCGCCATCGGACCGACGATGTACGTGGCCAAGACCGGCGGTTCCGACACCCAGTCGCACGGCCCCTTCCACGACTACGTCTACTGGCACACGGCCAACAAGGCGCTGGTCGCGGCCGGCGCCCAGGTCATCAACAGCAGTTGGGGCTCGTTCGTCCAGACGATCGACCGGGCCCGCTTCGACGGTCTCGGAACCGACCTCGGAGTCGGTGGCAACCTCGCCAACGGCTACCAGTTGGTCGGCAAGGACAGCGTCAGCCCCACGGCGATGGCGACCATCGTCCCCAACGAGTTTCTGAAGGACCTGGAGTACCAGTACTTCTTCTTCCTGAAGAGCTATTCGGCAGGCGGCATCCAGTTCAATCCGGACCACCCCGGACAGTCCTTCATGGACGCCATCTGGGACGCCATCAAGGACAGCGGCACCGTCAACGTGCGATCGTCCGGCAACAACGACTGGAGCAATCCGTACTTCCGCCCGGCGTACCCCCTGTTCAATCCCATGGCCGAACGGCAGTGGGTGGCCGTCGGCGGGGTGCAACCGCCCACCGCGGCCAATCCCGAATACACGAAGCAGTTCGGGTTCAACGAGGCCGGGCTCGCCAGGTGGTGGACCGTGTCGACCCCGTCTAACAGCGTGCGGACCACGAGCAGCGCCGGTGACACCAACTATTCGAACTCGAGCGGCACGTCACCGGCGACGCCCGTCGCGACAGCGGTGATGGGGGTTCTGCTCTCCCGCTACCCGAACATGGACGCCATGCAGGTGCGCGAGCTGATGTTCACCACGGCGAACAACAAGATGTCCGACGGCGTGCGCTTCCTCGGCACCGGGCAGACCTCACCGTCCGGGGCATCCATCGCCTGGACCGCTCCCGACGGTGTTCCGGACGAGCGCTGGGGCTGGGGAATTCCCGACCTGGCCAAGGGCATGTACGGCCCCGGCCAGTTCCTGAGCCCGATGACGTACGACATGGACAAGGCGCCCCTGGACGTCTGGTCGAACGACATCAGCCAGACCGCGATCAAGGAGCGGGAAAAGGAAGATCTGCGGTGGCTGGCGGGCTACAGGAAGCACGGCACCGCGTACGCCGGCGAGTTCAGCCCCAATGTGCTGCACCGCGACGGCACGGTTGACGCACAGGCCTTCGTGCTGCAGGGCCTGCTGGCCGACCCGGCCGTGCAAGCCGCGACCGACGGCCATCCCGAGTTGTACGACAAGATCCCCTACGCGGATGCCCTCAAGTGGCGCAAGCGCTGGATGGACGCCCGCGCGGCCCACATCCAGCACAAGATCCACAAAGACCTCTACACGGCTTCCCTGGTCAAGAAAGGCCGCGGGACGCTGGTCATGACGGGCGACAACACGTACCAGGGCGGCACGACGGTCTTAGGCGGCAAGCTCGCGATCAACGGCTCACACGCGAGCTCGATCGACGTCAAGGGCGGCACCCTCGGCGGCACGGGCTTCGTGGCCCGCAACATCGATGTCCGCGACGGCGTGCTGGAGCCGGGCCTGTCGGCCGAGGAAGCGGCGGCCGCGGCGTCCCTCACCTTCACCGACGTCACACCCGGCAACGTGCTGCGGGTCGGCCGCGAGGTGACGCTGGGCCGCGGGGCCCGGCTCGCGATCACCATCTCCGGCGACCAGGACTACACGAGCGTACGGGCCGGAGGTGACCTGGAGCTGAAGGGCGAACTCGACCTGGACGTCCGCGCCCGCCTCACGCCAGGCACGGTCCTGACAATCATGAGCGGCGACTCGATCAAGGGCACCTTCCATTCCCTCCCGGAACGCCGAATCCTGACCGCGGGCCGCCACCAGTTCAGGGTCTCCTACCGCCACGGCAACGTAACCCTGACCGTCGTACGGGCACTCCCCGGCGCAGGCTCCCACGGCGCCTAGCCCGACACGGCCCGGCCAGCCGGGCTCAGGTTCGCCTGAGCCGGGCTGGCCGGGCCTTCGCCTGTGGGGGGAGTTGTCCCCGGATCCATCCCCTGTCACCTCACGGCGGCGGCTCACCGTCGAGGAACGCCACCGGTGATGCCGGGGTGAAGCCGTGGTGAAACCGGGTGGTTTCACTCTTCTCTCAGGCGTGGCCGGTCGGGCCGCGGTTTTGGGAGGACGGGCATGACAGGCGTGCCAGCAGGGGCGGCGATCGAGGTCGTCGGGCTGCGTAAGGCGTTCGGGGACAAGGTCGTGTTGGACGGGGTTGATCTTCAGGTTGCGGGCGGCACCATTTTCGCCCTGCTCGGGCCCAACGGGGCCGGGAAAACCACAGCCGTTCGGATTTTGTCGACCTTGATTCGGGCTGATGGTGGGCAGGCGAAGGTGGCCGGGTACGACGTCGGCAAGGAGGCCGACGACGTGCGGGGTGCGATCGGGGTCACCGGGCAGTTCTCCGCGGTCGACGATCTGCTGACCGGCGAGGAGAACCTCGAGCTCATGGCCGACCTGAACCACCTCGGTCGCGCCGAGGGGCGGCGGCGGACCGCTGAGCTGCTCGAGCGGTTCGACCTCGTCGAGGCCGGCAAGAAGCCGGCTTCCACCTACTCGGGCGGGATGAGGCGGCGGCTCGACCTGGCGATGACGCTCGTCGGCGACCCGCGGGTGATCTTCCTCGACGAGCCGACCACCGGGCTTGATCCGCGTAGTCGGCGGATGATGTGGGAGACCATTCGCAGGCTGGTGGCCGGTGGGGTGACGATCTTCCTGACCACCCAGTACCTGGACGAGGCCGACGAGCTCGCCGACCGGATCGCGGTGCTCGACCACGGAAAGATCGTCGCGGCAGGGACCGCCGAGGAGCTCAAGCGGGGGCTGCCCGGCGGGCATGTGCGGCTGCGGTTCGCCGACCTGACCCAGCTGAGTGCCGCGACCGGGGTCTTCCACGAGGCGACCAGGGACGACGACGCGCTCACCCTCGAGGTGCCCAGCGACGGCGGTGTCCGTGCGCTGCGCGACATCCTCGATCAACTGGACCGCGCCGGCGTCGAAGTGGACGACCTCTCCGTACACACGCCGGATCTCGATGATGTGTTCTTCGCCCTCACCGGGCACCCGACGGCGGAGCAGGAGGCCGTGCGATGAGTGACGCGATGACCATGGTGCGCCGCAACGTGCGGCACACCCGGCGGAACCCCGTCGTGGTGGTGATGACCATCGCCCTGCCGGTGTTCATGTTGCTGCTGTTCGTCGGGATCTTCGGCGGCGCGCTCAACATCGGGCTGGGGGCGGCCGTTCAGGGCGACGACTACATCGACTACCTGGTGCCCGGCATTCTGCTGATGGCCGTCGGCTACGGGGCCAGCCAGACCGCCATGGCGGTCAACCAGGACGTAACGTCCGGCATCATCTCCCGGTTCCGCACGATGCGGATCTCCCGCACGTCGGTGCTCACCGGGCACGTGATCGTGTCCACCGCCCGTACGCTGCTCAGCTCCGTCCTGGTCGTGGGTGTCGCGGTGCTCCTGGGTTACCGGCCCCACGCCGACGCGGCGAACTGGCTGGCCGCCGCCGGGCTCGTCGCCCTGTTCACGCTCGCCCTGACCTGGCTCGCCGTCGCGGTCGGCCTGGCCGCCAAGTCGCCCGAGGGCACGACACCGTTCTTGTTCGCCGCCCAGCTCCTGCCGTTCGTCAGCAGTGCGTTCGTGCCACCGGAGTCGATGTCCGGGGTCGTGCGGTGGTTCGCCACCCACCAGCCGTTCACGCCGATCATCGACACGATGCGCGGTCTGTTGCTCGGCACGCCCGTCGACAACCACGGCATCGTCGCCATCGTGTGGTGCGTCGGGCTGACGCTGGCCGGCTACGGCTGGGCGCGGCTGCTGTTCCGGCGCGATCCGGTGACCTGAGCCAACGTCTCCGTTTTCAAGTCCGAAATGGACAGGCCGGCGTACGACGAGACCGCCTCGGCGTACGCCGGCGCGTCTGCCTGTCGCCCGAGCGATTCGACCAGTTCCGGCGTCAGGTCCGGCTGCGTCCCGCGGAACACGCCGAAGCGGGACGCCAGCGCGACCAGCCGCGCCGCGCGAGGACCGGACGTCGACACCGCCATGGCCAGAAGCAGCGTGCCGCACACCGGGAACATCGTCGGTGGTGCGGTGGGCAGCAGCCCGGACAGCATCTCCGGCAGCGCGTCCACAATGTCCTGGACCTCGTCCAGCCGGCCGTGGCGGGCGTGTAGCAGCACCGCGGCCGCCTCGACCTCGAAGGGCCACAAACCGAACTCGGTGCCGAGAGTGGCGGGGTCGACCGGCCTCGCCGCCTGCCGCCACAGGCGCAGTCCGCCGTCGACGTCGCCGCGGCCGAGTTGGATCTGCGCCCGGGCGCACAGCTCGAAGCGCGCGGCGTCCACCGGGTCGTCGCCGCGGTCCTCGCGAGCCTCGAGGAGCCCGCGTTCGGCCTTGTCCCACGCGCCGCGCTGGAGGTTGGCCTGAACCAGCGCCCACCGGCCGCGGGTCTTGGTGGACCAGCCCAGTCGCTCGGCCGTCTCCAACGCGGTCGCGATGTGCTCGTAGGCCGCCTCGCCCGGCTCCACCATCAGGCACAGCTCACCGACCCGGCTGTGCGCCAGCGCCCGGATCAGCTCCATGTCGTCGGCCTGTAGGCACGCGAGCATCCGCCGGGCCGCGGCAACTGCCAGCGCGGGCTCGTTGACCTGCTCCCACCGGTAGCTGAGCACATAGTTGGCCATCGCCGCCAGGAGAGGCGAGTCGCTCGAAGCCAGCGCGTCCAGAGCCGCGTTGTCCCGGGCCCGCAGCGCCACGTCGATGGCCCGGATCAGGTTGTCCGGCGGCGCGATCGGCAGCCGCCGCAGCACCGCCAGAGCGCGCAACGGGCTCGCGTCCGGCATCACGAAGCCGATCATCGCGTTCAGCACGGCCGCCATCCGGGTCGCCTCGACGAGGTCGGGCCCCGGCCGGAAGTGGGACAGCAACCACGACGTGTCGCGGGCCAGCGCGATGAGGCGGGTGAAGTTGGACTCCGTGACCCACAGGCCGCCGAGCCACGCCGCGGTCGCCGTGACCGCGGCGCCGTCCTGGCGGTCGAGCCCGTACCGCAGCGCCTGGAGCAGGTTGTCCTGTTCGCCCCGCACATTGTCCACATCGGGCAGACCGAGCGCGCCGGGCGCCCACCACACGTCGGCGTCGCCGGCCCAGCGTAGGAATCGGCCGATGGCCGCCGCGCTTTCGCCCGCCTCGTCCCGGCGGGCGGCGCTGAACTCCCGCACCGTCTCCAGCATCCGGAAACGGGTGCCCGTCGCGCCCTCGGTCAGCCGCAGCAACGACTGGTCGACGAGCTGTTCGAGGACGGCGTCCGAGCCCAGCACGTGCCGGGCCGCGGCGGCGGTGAAGCCACCCGGGAACACCGACAGCGTGCGCATCGCGGCCTGGGCTTCGGGCGCCAGCAGGTGCCAGCTCCAGTCGATGACCGCGTGCAGCGTGCGGTGCCGGTCCGGGGTGTCCCGGGTGCCGCCGCGCAACAGCTCGAAGCGGTCGTCCAACCGCCGGGCGATCTCGGTCACGGACATCACGCGTACGCGGGCCGCGGCGAGCTCGACGGCCAGCGGGAGCCCGTCGAGGCGGGTGCACAGCTCGGCCACCACCGCCGGCGGCAGGTCGGCGTCGGGCCGGGTCGCCCGGGCCCGCTGGCCGAACAGCTCGACCATCGTGGGGAGGTCGAGCGACGGCAGCGGGTAGACCGACTCGGCCGCCAACCGCAGCGGAGCCCGGCTGGTGGTCAACACCCGCACGTCCCGGCTCGTCGACACCAGCGCGCGCACCAGCTCGGCGACGCCGTCGACCACGTGCTCGCAGTTGTCCAGCACCAGCAGGGCGGCGCCGGGGCCGAGGGCGTCGAGAATGGCATGCGCCGGCCGCGCCCCGACGGCCGAGCCCACCTCGGCGGCCACGTCCGCGTCCGTCGCCACACCCGCGAGCCCGACGACGTGCACCGTCCGCTGCTCCGCCTGCCGGGCGACGGCGTTGGCGAGCCGGGTCTTGCCGAGCCCGCCGGGGCCGACAATCGAGACGACCCGCGACCTCCGCAGCAGGTCGGCCACCGCGGCGATGTCCTTGTCCCGGCCGAGCATCGGGTTCGGCTCCTCCGACACCCCGTGCCGGACGGCCGGCGCGTCGCTGGCCAGCAGGCCCTGGTAGACCTCTCGCAGCGCCGGCCCCGGATCGGTGCCCAGCTCGTCGCGCAGGGCGCGCCGATAGCTGTCGTACCGGGCCAGGGCCTCCGGGACCGCCTCGCACCGCAGCAGCTCGGCCAGCACCTCCTCGTCGCGCGGGTGGGCGGCGGCCACCTCGCGGAGGGGCTCGACGGCCTCGGCGGGCCGGCCCAGCCGGGCCAGGGCCAGGGCGCGCGCCCGCACCAGCGCGTCCAGCACCGGCACCCGCGCGGCGCGCAGCGCGGCCAACGGGTCCTCGCCCGGGTCGGCGGTCACGCCGGCGCACAGCGCGATGCCGGCTTCAGCGGAGGCGAGCGCGGACGCGTGGTCGCCGGCCCGCGCGGAACGCCCGCTCGACTCCGCGAACAGCCGCACCGCCGAGGCGTCGACCTGGTCCGGCCCCAGCGTGAGGCGGTAGCCCGTGGCCGTCGACGCGATCAGCTCAGGGCCGAGCCGCGCCCGCAGCCGCGACACCAGCACCTGCAGGGCCTTGGCCGGGTGGTCGGGGCGCTTCTCGGGCCACAGGTCCGCGACGAGCCGGTTGGTGCTGGCGCCCGTGCTCGGCGCGTCGGCCAGGAGCGCGAGCAGGCCACCCGGCCCGGAGCCGGTGATCTCCTGGCCCCGGTAGGCCACCCGCGGCAGCAGGACCAGCTCGACGGTCACTCACGAGAGTCTAGCCAGGAGCGCTGGTGCGGCTCAGGCCGCGAAGGCGTCGATGGCCGGGCCCAGGTCGTCGCCGGTCAGGGGGTGCTGCAGGTCGCTGAGCAGGCGGGCCAGCCCGGGCAGCACCCGCTCGTCGGCGGCCAGCGCGACGGCCACGAAACCCTGGTCCGGGACCAGCAGCAGCGCCGCCCGGTGACCCGGCAGGCGACCGTTGAGGAACAGCTGGCCCGAGGGGCCGAGCGCCCAGCCGAGGCCGTACGCCATGGGGTCGTCCGGCTCCGTCCGCGGCCGGCGGGTCTCGGCCAGCAGGGTCGCGTCGCCGATCAGGCGTTCGCCGAGCGTCAGCAGGTCCGGGACGCCAGAGCACAGGCCTCCGCTCGGGCGCCGGCCGCGCGGGTAGTCGGCCGTCGGGATGAAGCCGGTGCCGTCGAGGCCCCAGGGCCGCAGGACGGTCTCGCCCACGGCCAGCTCGTACGCCGTTCCGGTCACGGCCGCGAGGAGGGCGCCGGCCACGAAATAGTTGCCGTTGTAATAGGACCAGCGGCTGCCGGGCGGGCGCGCGTTGCCGGCCCGCACCACGAGCCGGGCGGCCTCCTGGATCGCGAAGGTCCCGTCGCCCAGCGCGGCCACCGCCGCGCCGTCGACGTCCTCGCGCAGCCCGGCCACCTGGCCGAGAAGCTGCGCGACGGTGATGGTGCGGTCGGCGCGCCAGTCGGGTTCCAGCCCCGGAAGCAGGGTGACGGCGGGCGTGTCCAGCGGGATGCTCCGTTCGGCCAGGGCGAGCACGACCGCGGCCGAGGTGACCGTCTTGGTCAGCGAGGCGATCCGGAAACGGGCCTGGCCCCGCGACGCCACGGTTCGCGTCCCGGCGGTGGAGATCCCGACGGCGACGGCCGGTGCGTCGCGGAGGTCAGCGCGCCGCTCGAGCTCGTCCTGGAGAACCATGAAGACGATCTTGCCGTACGCCGCGGGCCGGAATCGACACGAGCCCCGCAAGCACGCCACCGATCACGAGCAGGCCGCCGAGTACGTCGGTCGGGCGCACCCGTTCGTCCAGGAACAGGGCGGCGCTCGCGATGCCGAACAGCGGCACCAGCATCGCGAACGGCGCGATCGTGGAGGCACCGTACCGGCTGATCAGGTGTCCCCACGCGGCGAAGCCGCCGAGGGTGGCCGCGCCGGCCACGAACAGGACGGCCAGCACTCCGCTCAGGGGCACGGAACGCAGCGCCTCGAGGTCGGTGGTCGGCCCGTCGACCAGCAGGGAGAGCAGGATCAGCCACGGTGACGCGAGCGCGCTGACCCAGACCATGAAACGCAGCATGTCCGTGGCGCCGGCCTTTCTCGTGGCCACATTGGACACACCCCAGGCGGCCGCGGCGGCGATCACCAGGGCGAAAGCACCACCGGGGACGTCGGTGCCCACGCCGACGGCCACCACGACGACGCCGACCGCCGCGACGGCCAGGCCGGCGACCCTGCGGCGACCGGGTCGCTCCTTGAGCAGGAACACGGCCAGCAGGACCGTGAAGATCGCCTGGCTCTGCAGGACGAGCGACGAGAGGCCAGCCGGCATGCCTGCCGCCATTCCGGCGAACAGCAGGGAGAACTTAGTGACGCCGAGAGCCAGGGCGACGGCCAGGATCCAGCGCCAGGGCACCCGGGGTCGCCCGACGAAGAAGACCGCCGGCACCGCGGCGAGGGTGAACCGCAGGGCGTTGAACAGCAGCGGCGGGAAGTGGTCGAGGCCGACCCGGATGACGACGAAGTTGACGCCCCAGAGGGCGGCCACCCCGACGGCCAGGGCGATGTCGCGTGGTTTCACCCGGTCATCGTCTGGGCGCGGCATCGTTTAGCACCAGCGACAGTTTCTACACCGTCCCGGTAGCCTCGCTACATGATCGAGGTGGGTCGGCTCCGCGCGCTCGACGCCGTGGCCAGCTACGGGACGGTTCTCGCGGCCAGTGCGGCACTGCATTGCACGCCGTCGGCGGTGTCCCAGCAGCTCGGCAAGCTCGAGCGGGAGACCGGCGCCACACTCGTCGAGAAGGACGGCCGGCGGATCCGGCTGACCGAGGCCGGCCGGGTCCTGGCCGCCCACGCCGCCAAGGTGCTGGCCGCCCTCGACGAGGCCGAGGCGGCGCTGGCCGCGCAACGGGACACCGTGACCGGCCGGGTGACGATCGCGGCGTTCGCGACCGCCTGCCGCGGGCTGCTGCCGCACGCGCTGCACCGGCTCGCGGCCGACCACCCGGACCTGCGTACGGGCCTGCTGGAGGGCGACCCGCACCACGCGCTGGACCTGCTCCAGCGCGGCCACGTCGACCTGGCCGTGCTCGACGACTGGCCCGAGGCCGCGCTGACCTGGCCCGCCGGGATCGCCACGGCGGAGCTCGGCCTCGACGTCGCCGACCTGGTGGTGCCGACCGGCCACCGGCTGGCGTCGGCCGCCGGCCCGGTGCGCCGTGACCAGCTGATCGGCGAGCGGTGGATCGCGGCCCCGCCGGGCGCGATCTGCTACGAGTGGCTGATGCGGGTGCTGCCGGGCGTCGAGCCGGACTTCCTGGTCGGCGAGTTCGAGACCCAGTTGACACTGGTCGCGGCGGGGCTCGGCGTGGCGATGCTCCCCCGGCTGGCCCGGCCGACGCTGCCCGCCGGCGTGGCCACCGTCGCGGTCGCGCCCCGGCCGACCCGGCGGGTCACGGTCGCGTGGCGGGCCGCGTCGGCCGCGCGCCCGGCCCTGCGGGAGACGGTCGCGGCGCTGCGCGAGTCATGGGCACGATCGTACGGGTAGGCTCGTACCATGACGACGATGCCGCAGCCCAGCCGGGAGCAACTCGACATCTCGCGCGTCCTCGAGGCGCTGTCGAACCCGATCCGGCAGCGCGTCGTGGCCCAACTCGCGGCGACGACAGACTTCCGGTTCACCTGCGGCGAGCTCCTGCCGGACCTGCCCAAGTCCACGGCGACCCACCACTGGCGGATGCTGCGCGACAGCGGCGTGGTCGGCGTGCAGCGCAACGGCCGGGAGTTCCGGGCGGCCCTGCGCCGGGACGACCTCGACGCCCGCTTCCCCGGCCTGCTCGACGCGGTCCTCACCGCGGTTGTTCCTGCTCACACTGAGTTGAGCTGAGTTCGAAGGTACGCGTACGTTCGTACCGTGGCTCCTCCTGAAAAGCGTTTGATCCTTCCCGTGCTCCTCCTGAGCGTCCTGTCGTACGCGCTCATCCAGTCCCTCATCGCCCCGGTCCTCCCGGTGATCCAGCAGGATCTCGGCACCTCGCAGAGCACGGTCACCTGGGTGCTCACCGCCAACCTGCTCTCGGCCGCGATCTTCACGCCGATCCTCGGCCGTCTGGGCGACCGGGCCGGCAAGGACAAGGTGCTGCTCGTCGCGCTGATCGCCCTGGCCGCCGGCGCGCTGCTCTCGGCCGTCGCACCGAACATCGCCGTCATGCTCGTGGGCCGCGCCCTGTCCGGCGTCGGCGGAGGCGTGCTGCCGCTGGCGTTCGGCATCGTCCGCGACGAGCTGCCGCGCGAACGCGTCGCTCCCGCCGTCGGCCTCATCGCCGCGCTGCTCGCCATCGGGGCCGGCCTCGGCATCGTCCTGGCGGGCCCGATCGTCGACCTCCTGGACTACCGCGCGCTGTTCTGGCTGCCCGCGATCGCGGTCGTGGTGGCCGCCGTCGCCACCCACTTCCGGATCCCGGCGTCGCGGTCACACGCACCGGGCCGGTTCAGCTGGGTCGCGTCCGGCCTGCTGGCCCTCTGGCTGGTCGCGCTGCTCGTCGCGCTGACGGAGGCCGCTTCGTGGGGCTGGGGCTCGGTGCGGGTCCTGGGTCTGCTCGCGGTCGCGGTCGTGGTCCTCGTCGCCTGGATCGTCGTGGAGACCCGCTCGGCGAGCCCGCTCATCGACATGCGGATGATGCGCGCGCCGGCGGTCTGGACCACCAACCTGGTGGCGCTGCTGTTCGGCATCGGCATGTACGGCCTGATGGGCTTCCTGCCGGCGTTCATGCAGACGGCTCCGGTTCTTGGCTACGGCTTCGGCGCCAGCGTGACCCGGGCGGGCCTGCTGATGCTGCCGCTGAGCGTGGCGATGTTCGTCTCGGGCCTGGCCGCGCCGCGCCTGACCTATCGTTTCGGCGCCAAGGGCGTGCTGGTCGGCGGCACCGTCTTCGCGGTCGGCTCGTTCGCCCTGCTCACCCTGGCCCACGGGCGGCAATGGGAGATCCTGGTCTCGATGTCCCTGCTCGGCATCGGCTTCGGCGCGGCCTTCGCGACGATGTCCAACGTGATCGTGGCAGCCGTGCCGGCACACCAGACGGGCGCGGCGAACGGCATGAACGCGAACATCCGCAGCATCGGCGGCGCGATGGGCGCGGCCGTCATGGCCAGCATCGTCGGGGCGCACGTGCTGCCGAGCGGCCTGCCCACGGAGCGGGGCTACAGCATCGGGTTCGCGGTGCTGGGGCTCGCCTGCGTCGGGGCGGCGCTGGCCGCGCTGCTGGTGCCGCGCAACCACCAGCACACGGCCGAGCCGACCATCGCGGACGAGTCGTACGCGGAGGCGGCGGTCGCCGGCGCACCGGCCCGCTGAGCTACCCGGCTAGCCCACCGTGCCGCGGGTGCGATGGCCGGCCGTCGCACGGCGCTGGGTCGGGGTGGTCCTCGCGAGCGGCGGCCTTTGCCGGCCCAGCCGGAAGGCCTTCAGCGACTCCCACCGTCGCGCCTCGTCGACCTCACGGTAGGCGATCAGGCGGACGCCGACACAACTCGGCCGGCCGCCCCGGTCCCGGGCCGACAGGTGGCGGAACCGCTGCCCGGTCACACCGTGCGGAGGGCTGAGATAGGAGCCGCCGGCGAGGCGGAACGCCCCCTCGAAGCGCCGGTCGGTGTCGAAGGTGTCGTGCTTCTGCTCGCGGACGATCTCGTGGACGCCGCCGCAACAGTCGTAGACGCCCGCTGCGGTGCGGCCCGCCATGTAGGTGCGCACCGGGCTCAACCGGCTGCCCCGATCGAACTTGAGGTTGGCGTGCAGGGGCGTCGGGAGGTCGTGCCCCCACGGGTAGGGCTGGTCGACGCAACCGGCGAGCCTGACCCATTCCGCGACCGTCGGGATGTCCCACCGCCACTCGTCGCTGCCGTTGGCGCCGGCGCTGGCGCTGGCGCTGGTCCGCAACAAGGAGCCGAGGATGTCGGTCAGCTCCCGGCAGAGCCCGCCGAACGCGGTGCCGTCGGTGCTGCCCTGGCTGAGCACGTGGGGCATGGCGGCATCGGCACCGCTGGCGCGGCGGAGGATGGCGTCGACGTCACCGACCGTGAGCGGCACCTCCATGGCCCGGAACGGGTAGGGACATATCGCATCGGGCGCGAAGTCCACGAGCACGGGCCGGAACGGCGTCGGTCCGACCGCCGCGCCGAGCCGTCCGAGCAGCACCTGGACCCGCTTCAACAGCGCCGGGCTGCTGCCGCGCTCGCGGAGCACTTCGTCGTGCCGGGTCAGCGCGTCGCGGATGAGCCGCAGGGTGGCCGGGTCGTCGCGGGCGATCCGGATGAAGAGGTCGATGATCGGGTAGAGCCGTTTGTGGTCGTCGCCGGACTGGCGGATCGCCTCGGTCACGAACGTCGCCATCAGCCCGTCGGCCGGTTCGTCGGCGGTCGCGGCGAGGTGGGTGACGAAGAACCACTCCCAGAACTCGGTGAGCCGCGGAACATGGTGGCGCTCCGCGGACAGGATCAGGTCGGTCGCGCGCAGCAACCACCGCTGGAGACCGATGCTTCCGTCGTGGAGGATCGAGTCGACGAGCATGACGGTCCAGAACTGGTCGACGGATCCAACCTGGACGGTACGCGGCCGGTACGCGGTGCGGATCTCTACGCGGAGGTGCGGCAGCGAGTGGGCGAGGAGGTCGTCGAGCGGGGCGAGGTCGGCCGAGATCTCGCGCATCGCCGCGCCACGGAGCAGGCCCTCGGAGACGCCGGGACGCTCCAGCTGAGCTGTCCACGCGCTGGCCGACACGACCAGGTGCGCGTCCGCTGCGGCCTGTGGTGGCGCCGCCGGGGAGGATGGGGAGGAGATGATCTCCGGCGGGGCGGCCTCGGGTGCGGGCGCCTGGGTCGGGATCGCGGCCGGGGAGCTGGCATCGGTCGAGGAGGTCGTGTCGCCGGGCTGCGCGGCCGGCGGGCCCCCGCGGGTTGAGGTCAACGTGGCGACCGTCGCCGCCAAACTGCCGATGCCCGCCAGCCAACTGGCGAACTCCACGCTCTGGGCGCCGAAGGCCGCAGCCGCGACGGCCAGGCCGCCCGCGGCGACGCCGCCGATCGCGAAGATCACCGTTCGTCGCGTGAGCTTCACCGATCCATCGTCCTCACGGCTCGCAACCACGTCCTGGTCGTGCCCTCGGGAGTGACTCGAACACCCGACCACGGCTCCGAGGGCCGCTGCTCTATCCCCTGAGCTACGAGGGCTTGCAGAGCCCGGATCGGCTCTGCCACCGATCGTAGCGTGGCCGGTCCACATCAGAATCCGCCACAAGGTCAGACCGGGGACCTGGTCGATCTCTATCGGGTTCGCCCGCTCGGGCGCCCGGCAGCGCCGTACACCCGATTTCCGTGTTGTTGGTGTTATGAGCCGTTTTCACCCTGTTGCATGGCGTTCGCGGTCGGGCGCTCGGCCGCTTCGATTCCGAACATGGAGCCCCGCCATGTCCTATCAGAAACCCCGCTCGAAAGCGCCGTGGATCGTCGGCGGCCTGGCCTTTCTCCTGCTCTGTTGCGGCGGAGTGGCGGTCGCCGCGCTCGACATCGGCGGCGACGCCCCGAAGACCGGCGCCGCTGTCCGCTCCGACGCCGTGGACCAGGTGCCGGCGAAGCGGACGCTGCCGGGGTTGAACGAGCCCGCCCGTGACGGCAGGTTCGAGTTCACGATCTTCAAGGTCGCCTGTGGTACGACGCGGGTCGGCGGTGAGGACGCCCTGGGTGTGTACTGCCTCGTCGACCTGTCCGTGCGCAACATCGGCAGCAGGGCGCAGCTGTTCGACGGCTCGTCCCAGAAGGCGTTCGACCGCGACGGCACCGAGTTCTCGCACGACGGCGCGGCCGGCCAGTACGCCAACGGCGGCACGGACGTCTTCCTGCGGGACATCGATCCCGGCAGCGAGCTGCGGGGGAAGCTGGTGTTCGACGTGCCGAAGGGTACGAAGCTCGCCACGGTCGAGCTGCACGGCTCCGCGTTCTCGGGCGGGGTGACAGTAGCCCTGAGGTGAGGCCGGCTGTCATCGTGAGGCGATGACAGCGATCGTCGGGTTGGTGCAGTCGGGATCCGTCTACATCGGAGGCGACAGCGCGGGCGTCTCGGGCATGAGCCTGACCGTGCGCGCCGACGCGAAGGTGTTCCGCAAGAAGCGCTACCTGTTCGGCTTCACGACCTCGTTCCGGATGGGCCAGCTCATCCGCTACTCGCTGACCCTGCCCAAGCCGACCGGCGACCTGGACGCGTTCATGTCGACGACCTTCATCGACGCGCTACGGGAGTGCCTCAAGACCGGCGGTTGGGCGGCGAAGGAGAACGAGCGCGAGGAAGGCGGCACGTTCCTGGTCGGCGTACGAGGTGAGCTGTTCGCGATCCACGACGACTACCAGGTGGCCAAGGCGGCCGACGGGTTCGCCGCGGTCGGCTGCGGGGACCAGATCGCCCTGGGCGCGCTGTACGCCACCGCCGACGCGGGCCTCACGCCACGACGGCGGGTGCTCAGCGCGCTGGCCGCGGCGGAGCGTTACAGCGCCGGCGTACGCGGACCCTTCATCTGCCTCAAGAGCCGCTGACCCGGAGGGCGCGAACGACGCCGTGCCGTTTCAGGGCCCAGGCCAGCCGGCGGGCGGTCCGGTGGCGCAGGAGCAGGAGCGCGACCTGTCCGGCCAGCGTGAGCCGGCGGCCGCGGAACTCGTCCTCGGCCACCTTCCACAGCAGCGCCCGGATCTTCGGCGACTCCAGGACGTCGCGGATCTCGGCGCGGACGGCGGGATCGTCGACCGCGGACCGGATCGAGGACGCGAGAGCAGGCCGGTCGGTGAGGTTGTCGGAGACCGCCGCGGTCAGGCTGTGCCGGATGTCGTCGGTCTCGATCAGCAGCAGCACGGCCCGGCGGATCTCGGCGGTCTCCAGCGCGGACCGCAGCAACTCCATCGCCCGGCGCCGCACCTCGTCGTCGCGTTCGTCGTCGACCGCCAGCGCGGCGAGCAGCGAGGTCACCTCGTCGAGGTCGATCAGGTGCTGCAGCCCGGCCCGAAAGTCAGGCCGTTCCCACGCGCCCAACAGCACCTTGACCACGTTGCGATCCATGCCCACCGGTACCCGATCGGTCGGTGGGCCGAAACTGACCTCCTAGGAGCGCGCCGCGGCGGCCGGCGGCGCTTGCTTCGGCCGGGCCGGCGCCCCGGTCGGGAAGCCGTTGTCGACGGTGGGGTCGGGCCGGCGGGCATCGTGCAGCCAGGCCTGGAAGAACGAGGTGAGGTCCTGGCCGCTCAGGCTGCTGGCGTGCGTGACGAAGTCGGCGCTGTCGGCGTTGTCGTGCCGGTGCCGGGCCGCCCACGTGCGCATGATCTGGTAGAAGTCCGCGTCGCCGACCCGGTTGCGCAGCGCCTGCAGCAGCATGGCGCCGCGCTGGTAGGCGGACCGGTCCAGCGGGTACGGCGGCGCGTTCAACGGGCTTGCCCACATCGGGTCGCCGGCCGGAGCGGTCGCGTAGTAGTAGTCGAAGAGCTCCTGCGCGGTGCCGGTGCCCTGGTCCTGCGACCACTCCCACTCCGAGTAGGTGGCGAAGCCCTCGGCCAGCCACAGGTCGCTCCAGGTCCGCGCGGTGACGCTGTCGCCGTACCACTGGTGGGCGTTCTCGTGGACGACCACCCACACGTTGTCGACGGAGTTGCGCCAACGGCCGCCCTGGTAGACGGGCCGGGTCTGGATCTCCAAGGCGCTGCCGTACGGCTCGCCGGTCACCACGGCACCGGCGGCGGTGAAGGGGTACTTCCCCCACTTGCGCTGCAGGAACGCGAGCACCTCCGGCGTACGCGAGATGTCGCGCCTGGCCCGGTCGTTGATGATGCCGTTGCTCGTCTCGTAGGCGTAGTAGGCCGGCACAGACCCCAGGACAGTGCCGGTCTCGACCGTGTACGAGCCGATGGCCAGCATGGTCAGATAGGTCGCCATCGGGTCGTCGCTGCGCCAGTGGGCGGTCGCGAGGTCACCATCGACCACCCGGGAGAGCAGGCGGCCGTTGGTGATGGCCGTCAACCCGGCCGGCGCGGTCACCCGCACGTCGTAGGTCGCCTTGTCGCTGGGATGGGCGTTGGCCGGGAACCACCATTCGGACACCGGATCCGGCTCGTTCCAGACGATGGAGCCGGTCGGCGTCGAGCGCCACCCGGAGTCGTAGAACTCGATCATCACGTCGGCAGGCCGGCCGGCGTAGGTGACGACGACGCTCATCCCGGTGCCCTTGGGCAGTCCCCGCGCGGGCGTGATCTCGAGCTCGCGGTGGTTGACGTAGTCGCCCCAGTCGCGCTGGGTGAACGTCGCGGCCTCGCCGTTGACCGTCACCGCGGTGACCGGCAGCGCGAAGTCGAGGTTGAACCGGGACAGGTTGCGGGTCGCGGTCGCGGTGACCGTGGTCTTCCCGTTGAGCCGGCCGGTGTCCGGCGCCCACCGCAGCCGGATGTCGTAGTTGCCGACGTCGTAGCCGCCGTTGCCCAGACCGGGCATGAGCACGTCGTTCAGACTGGCCGCCCCCGGGCGGAAGACGGGATCGGCCGCGGAAGCCGGCGGACCGACCGGCACGGCGCCGACCACCAGGACCAACCCGAGAACCGTGCCGACCTTGACGCGTGAAACCCAGGACCTGCCCATGCTGACGCTCCCCGTTGTCGTCGCGCGAACGAGCCCATTCTCGCGCAGAACATCGACGACCGCTGACCCGTCCTGGGGCCTACTCCGCGAGGAAGTCGAGGACGACCGCCGCGAACAAGGGTGAGTTGAAGATCGAGTAGTGGGTGACGCCCGGGAGGATGGCCAGGGCGTGTCCGCCCGCTGGGCGGCCTTCGCCGGTCCAGCCTCCGTCGCGCTGGCCGCCGTCGAGGAGCGCGAAGATCTCCATGAAGGCCGTCGGTGGGACCTGGTCCGCGTCCGCGCCGACCACCATCGTCGGTACGGTCAGCGAGCGCACCTGGGCCGTGAAGTCGATCTCCTGCTGCATGAACGCGCCGATCTTGTCCAGCAGGCGACCGAAGTCCTCCGGGCGTGGGGCGACCTTCTGGTAGAGCTGGTACATCGGGGTGTCGACCATGAACTCGGCCGCCGCCGCGTTCACCTGGCCCTGCATCGCCCGCAGCTCCGGGTAGATCGCGTCCGTGCGCAGCCAGGCCGACGCCATCACCAGCTTGCCGACCACGGCCGGGTGGTTGGCGGCCACGTGCATCGCCACGCCGCCGCCCAGGGAGTAGCCGACCACGTCCGCCCGCGGCAGGCCGAGGTGGGAGATCAGGGCTGCCACGTCGGCGGCCATCGTGTCCAGGGACAGCGGGCGGTCCACGTCCGCGGTGCGGCCGTGGCCCTGCAGGTCGACGGTGATCACCTCGTGCTCGGCGGCCAGCAGCGGGAGCACCGGGCCGAACATCTCGCCCGAGCCGAGCCCGCCGTGCAGCAGGACCAACGGACGGCCGGCGCCGTACCGCTCGTAGTACAGGTTGATGCCGTTGACGTCGGCGTATCCGCCCGTGCCAGTGAGATCCGCGCTCCAGTCGGTCATCCGGACCATGCTACGGGTTACGCCAGGTGGAAGACCTCGTCGAGAACGACGAAGCCGCGGTCCGGGCGGCCGTCCGGCAGGTCCACGAAGAACGGTGCCATGTCGGCCTGCCAGCGGGCGTTGACGTCCGTCGCCTCCATCGCGGCCAGCGACGCGTCCAGGTCTGACGTCAGGAAATAGCCCACCAGCAGGCCGTCGTCTCGCAGGAACAGCGAATAGTCGTGCCAGCCGGCCGCACTCAACGCGGCCAGCATCTCCGGCCAGACGGCGGCGTGGCGGCGCCGGTACTCCTCCAGCAGCTCAGGGCGAACCTGGAGTGTGAAACAGATCCGGCGCACGCCACCCTCCACGATAGACAGACTAGAAGTCGAACTGGTCGATGTTGGATGCCTCGAAGGTGAAGGGGTCGCCCAGGACGATCTCTCCCCCGGCGCCGACCTTGTACTCACCGAGCTTGCCAGCCTTGAAGGTGTCACCCTCCTTGCCGGTGATGATTCCGGATGCCAGCGCGGCACCGGCATAGGCGGCCAGGTAGCCCAGGTCCGCCGGGTTCCACAGCGCGAACGCCTTGCACGTGCCGTCCTTCACGAACGCGCGCATCTGGTTCGGGGTGCCCAGACCGGTCAACTGCACCTTGCCCTTGTACGAGGACCCGGACAGGTAACGCGCGGCCGCCGCCACACCCACCGTCGTCGGCGAGATGATGCCCTTCAGGTTCGGGTGCTTGGCCAACAGGCCCTGCGCCTCCTGGAACGACTTCTCGTCCTGGTCGTCGCCATAGACCGTGTCGACGAGCTTGAGCTTCGCGTACTCCGGCTTGGCCAGTTCCGTCTTCATCATCTCGATCCAGGCGTTCTGGTTCGTCGCGTTCGCCGTCGCCGAGAGGATCGCGATCTCGCCTCCGTCCGGGCCCACCGCGTCCGAGATCAGCTTGATCTGGGACTTGGCGATGCCGTCCGCGGTCGCCTGGTTGACGAACACGTCGCGGCACTCGGGCTTGGTGTCCGAGTCGTACGTGACGATCTTCGCGCCGGCCGTCTTGGCCTCGGTCAGGGCGCCGCAGATGGCGTCCTTGTCGTTGGCCGACACCACGATCACGTCGGTCTGCTGCTGGGACAGCGTGTTGATGTACGACACCTGCGCCGACGGGCTCGCCTCGGACGGGCCGGTCTGCGAGTACGCGCCCTTGAACTCCTCGACCGCCGACTTGCCGCCCTTGTTGTCGGACGTCTCGAAGTACGGGTTGTTCACCTGCTTCGGCAGGAAGGCGATCTTCAAGCCCTCCTTGATGGTGCCGGGCGCGGCGCCGGCATCGGAAGAGCCCGTATCAGTGCCCGAGCCGTCCTCCGCGCAGGCGCCCATCGCGAGCGTCAACGCCGCGAGGACGGTCGCCGCGACGACGCGTACACCTGTGGTCCTCATGGTTGGGTCCTTTCTGCAGGGGGTGGTCGTCGGCGTAGCCGCCCACGGGCCATGCGCACCACGTTGGGCCCGACGACGGAAGCGATGAGCAGCGTTCCGGTGACGATCGTCAACGCGTTGGCCGGGACGTCGGCCAGTTGCAACGCGTTGCGTAAAGTGCCGAGGAGCGCGACCGCGGCGACCACACCGAGCAGGCCGCCGCGACCGCCGAAGATGGACACGCCGCCCAGCAACACCGCCGCCACCACCGACAGCTCGAGGCCGTTGGCGTTGTCGGCCCGGGCAGACGCGAACCGGAACGTCCAGAAGACGCCCGCCAGAGCGGCGACCACACCCGTCGCCACGAACAACCAGAACTTCGTCTTCAGGACCGCGATCCCGGAGTACGCGGACGCCTCCGCGTTGTTCCCGATCGCGTAGAGCCCCCGGCCGATCGGGGTCGCGTGCAGCAGCACCCCGAACAGCACCGCGAGCACGGCAACCACCAGCACGAACCACGGCACGACCGTCCCGGGGATCGGCGCGATCATGTTGGTCGTCCAGGAGATCGGATAGTCCGCGACGGCGCGGTCGCCGAGCACCACGTAGGCCAGCCCCCGATACAGCGCGAGGGTGCCGATGGTGACCGCGAGCGACGGCAGACCGAAGACCGTGACGAAGACGCCGTTGACCGCGCCCAGCACCGCGCCGAGCGCCAGCGAGATCGCGATCAGCAACGGCAGCGAGGTCACGCCCGCCTGCCACAGCCAGCCCATCACACTGCAGGTCAGGCCGACCGTCGAGGCCACGCTCAGGTCGATCTCGCCGGTGATCACGATCAGCGTCATCGGCAGGGCGATCAACGCGATCGGGATCGCCTCGAGGATCACGAAGCGGTAGAAGCGCGGGTTGCCGACCCCGTCGATGGTCAGGCTGCCGACGATGATCACCGCGATCAGGGCGACGACGACGAGCAGGTCCCAGGAGCCGAGCACACCGCGGGCACGGGTACGGGACGGCGGGGTGACCGGCTCGCGGACCGGCGTGTCAACGACCACGGTCGCTGCCTCCTCGAAGTCGCCGGGCCAGCCGCACGGCCAGCGAGCGGTCCAGGCCGATGGCGGCGAGGATCAGCACGCCGACCGCGGCCCGTTGCCAGAACGGGTTGATGCCCAGCACGGGCAGCGCGCTGCCGATCGTGGTCAGCAGCACCGCACCGAGCGCGGCGCCGTAGACCGAGCCGCTGCCGCCGAAGATCGCCACCCCGCCGACGACGACCGCCGCGACGACGTTGAGCTCGCTGCCCAGGCCGGCGTTGGCGTCGATGGTGCCGAACCGGGCCGCGTGCAGGACTCCCGCGAGGCCCGCCAGGGCGCCGCTGGCGACGAAGGCCCAGAAGACGCGGCGGCCGACCGGGATGCCGTAGAGCCGGGCGGCGTCCGGGTCCGAGCCGATGGCGTAGAGCTCGCGACCGCTGCGGTACGACTTCAGGAACACGCCGGCGACGATCAGCACCACGACCGCGAACAGGGCCAGGACCGGCACGCCGAGGACGGTGCGGGTGCCGAGCGCGAGGAAGTCGTGCGGCATGTCCGCCGCGTTGATCTGGCGACCCGTCGCCCAGGTGTAGTCGATGCCCCGGAAGACGTACAGCGTGCCCAGGGTGACCACCAGCGCCGGCACCCGCGCCGCGGCGATCAGCCCGCCGTTGACCGCGCCGCACAGTGCGCCCAGCCCGATGCCGGCCAGCAGGGCGACCGGGATCGGCAGGCCCGGGTTGCCGACGAACAGGTTGCCGGTGGCGAACGCGGCCAGGCCCAGGATCGAGCCGACCGACAGGTCGACGTTGCGGGTGATGATGACGATGGCCTGGCCGACCGCGAGGATGGCCAGGATCGTGGAGCCGAGCAGCAGGTCCTTGATGTTCTGCGCCGACAGGAACCGGGTGTTGACCGCGAAGGTCACGCCGACCAGCAACACCAGCGCCAGGGCGATGCCGAGCTCGCGCACCACGAAGACGCGGTGGACGGCGGCGGTCGGGGCCGTCACGGCCGGGCCCCGGTCGCGGCGACCATCACGGACTCCTCGTCGGCGCCGGCCCGCGGGATATCGGCGACGAGCCGGCCCTCCCGCATGACCAGGACCCGGTCGGCCATTCCCAGCACCTCCGGCAGTTCGCTGGAGACCATCAACACCGCCACCCCGTCGGCCGCCAGCTCCGAGAGCAGGCGGTGCACCTCGGCCTTCGTACCCACGTCGATCCCCCGGGTGGGCTCGTCGACGATCAGCACCCGTGGCTCGGTCGAGAGCCACTTCGCGAGCACGACCTTCTGCTGGTTGCCGCCGGACAGCGTGGCGACCGGGTCGGTCGGGCGGCCGGCCTTGACCTGGAGGCGCTGGGTCCAGGTCGCGGCGGACCGGCGCTCCGCGCCGCCGAACAGCAGCCCGGCGCGGGACAGGGCCCAGCGGCGCGGCAGCGTGGCGTTGCGTTCGACCGACAGCTCCATCACCAGGCCCTGCTGGCGGCGGTCCTCGGGGACGAGCGCGAGCCCGGCGGCGATCGCGGCCGGCGTGTCGCCGGGCGGCAGCGGCTTGTCGTCGACGCGGACCTCACCGGCGTCCGGCTTGTCGACGCCGAAGACGGCCCGCACGACCTCGCTGCGGCCGGCGCCGACGAGGCCGGCCAGCGCGACGATCTCGCCGGCCCGCACCGTGAAGCTGACGTCCTCGAAGAACCCGTGACGGGTCAGGCCGCGCACGTCGAGCCGGACGTCGCCCGGCGTCGTGTCGACCTTCGGGAACAGCGTGGCGACGTCGCGGCCGACCATCTTGCGGACCAGCGCGTCGACGGTGAGCTCGGCCGCGGGAGCGGTGTCGACCCGACGGCCGTCGCGCATCACCGTGATCCGCTCGCACAGGTCGAACACCTCGTCGAAGCGGTGCGAGATGAACAGCACCGCGGCGCCGTCGTCGCGCAGCGAGCGGGCGACCGCGAACAGCCGCTCGACCTCCACACCGGACAGTGCCGCCGTCGGCTCGTCCATCACGAGCACCCGGGCGTTGGTGGACAGCGCCTTGGCGATCTCGACGAGCTGCTGGTCGGCGATCGACAGCCCACGCGCGGGGCGGTCGGGGTCGAGCCGCACGCCGAGCCGGTCGAACAGCTCGCGGGACCGGGCGCGCATCGCGGCGGTGTCGATCCGGCGGAGGCTGCGGCGCGGCTGCCGGCCCATGAAGATGTTCTCCGCGACCGACAGGTCCGGGAACAGTGTCGGCTCCTGGTAGATCACCGCGATGCCGGCCGCCCGGGCGTCGGCCGGGCCCCCGAAGGTGACCGGTTCGCCGTCGAGCAGCACCGTGCCGGTGTCCGGCGGGTGCACTCCGGCCAGGATCCGGACCAACGTGGACTTGCCGGCGCCGTTCTCGCCGACCAGCGCGTGTGCCTCGCCGGCGACCAGCTCGAGGTCGACGTCGCGCAGCGCCGCGACAGCGCCGAAGGACTTGCTCACCCGCTGCAGCGCCAGCATCGCACCTCCCGGCCGTGAAACGTTTCATAGACCGCTGTGGTGAAGACACTAGGGATGTCGATCCGTCAGCGCAAGAGGTTCGTCAACCGCCGGTGTGGCCCTCTTCCTCACCGTCGGCGGTGAAGGCGCCGCTGCCCTGCTCGGTCTCCAGGTAGACGTGCTGGTGGCCGAAGCCGGCGTCCACATTGATCTGGTCGAGCTGGGCGGCGGCCACGGACCAGGAGGTCGCGGCGGCGGTGCGGGCGCGGTCCGCGATCTCGATCAGGGCCGGCTGCCGGTCGGCGGGGCCGGCGACGGCGGCCGCGTAGAGGTCGACGGCGACCTGGAAGTCGCCGATCGCGCCACGGAACGCGCCGCGGGCGACGTTGGTGGCGGTCGTGCCGGAGGGGCTGTCGGCGTGCGCGGCGACCAGGTCCTTGACCACCTGCTGCCAGCCCGCGATGGTCGCGGCGTCGGCCGGCTTGCCGCCCGCGACGGCCGCGTCGAAGCCGGTGAGCAGCGTCGTCAGCTTCTCCTGCGAGGACCGCGCCACGTCGGTCAGCGACGTGATCTGGTCGCGGTCGCGCTGGGCTTCCGCCGCCTTGATGTCGTCGATCGCGCGGGTGGTCGCGTCGGGGCGTCCGACCAGGAAACCAACGAGCCCGGCGGCCAGTGCGGCGACCACGATGCCGGCGATGGTGGCCGCGAGGGGCACCCGGCGCTTGCGGTCGAGCTCCGCTTGGCGCACATAGGACGGCCTACCGGTCTTACGCGACATCGTCTCTCCAGGGTTGGTCGGACGACGGCCCCGCCGAGTAGCCATCTTCGATGGAACGGTAGCAGACCTGATCAAGACCCACCGGCGGCCGCACGCCGCGCCCGGTAGGCGTTGACCGCGGACCGGTTGCCGCAACCCGCGTCACAGAACCGCTTCGAGCGGTTCTTGGACAGGTCGACCAGGACGTTGTCGCAGTCCGGGTACGCGCAGCCGCGCAGCCGGTCCAGCGCACCGCTGCGGACCACGTCGACCAGGGCCATCGCGGCCTCCACGGTCATCCGGACGGCGAGCGGCGCGTCCCGGGGCACCGCGTGCAGGTGGTAGCCCCAGTTGTCGTGGCGGACCAGTTGCGGCAACGGCCGGCACTCGACCAGCAACGCGTTGACGGTCTCGACGAGGTCGTCCTCGCCGAGCTCCCAGAACCGGCGGAACCGCGGGCGCAGCGCACGGACCGAGTCGAGCTCCGCGCGCGTGCCGGTGCGGACCCCGCTGTCCTGGTGTTCGAGCAGGAACGCGTCGAGCGCGGCGATGTCGGCCAGCGGGGTGTTGACCAGCGCGGCGACCTGCACGAGGGCCACCTCGGTGTCATGAGCGAAAACCATCTTGACCCCTAACAGTCGCGCACCTAACGTCATCAGTGTAAGCCGGCTTTGGTCATGACAGGGGATCTTGATGGCACCGACCCGTTCGTTCGGCCTGCTGCTCGCGCTGCTCTCGGCCCTGACGTTCAGCACGTCCGGCCCGTTCGCACACGCGCTGCTCGGCGCCGGCTGGACGGCACCGGCGGCGGTGGCCACCCGGGTCGGCGTCGCGGCGCTGGTGCTCGCGGTGCCGGCTGCGATCGCGCTGCGCGGCCGCTGGGGTGCGGTGCGCCGTGACCTGACCGGCATCACGCTGTTCGGCGTGCTCGGCGTCGGCGCCGCCCAGGTGGGCTTCTTCAACGCGATCCGCTACCTGCCGGTCGGCGTCGCGCTGCTGCTGGAATACCTGGGCGTGGTGCTCGTCGTGTTCTGGATGTGGGCGGCACACGGCCAGCGCCCGCGGGCCCTGACCACGGCCGGCGCGGTCACCGCCGTCGTCGGGCTCGTCCTCGTGCTCGACCTGAGCGGCGGTGCCCGGCTGTCCCTGGTCGGCGTCGCGTGGGGCCTGTTCGCCGGCGTCGGGCTGGCGTCCTACTTCGTGCTCGGCGCCCGCGAGACTCCCGAGGGCGTCGAGGGTGTGCCCCCGCTGGCCCTGGCCACCGCCGGCATGGCGATCGGTGCGCTGGTCCTGCTCGTGCTCGGCGCGACCGGGCTGCTGCCGATGCACGCGACGTTCGGCCAGGTCACCCTCGGCGACCAGCGGATGAGCTGGCTCGTGCCGGTGGCCGGGCTGTCGCTGGTGGCGGCCGTGGTCGCCTACGTGGCCGGCATCGCCGCGGCCCGCGCGCTGGGCGCCCGGCTGTCCTCGTTCGTCGGGCTCACCGAGGTGCTGTTCGCGGTGCTGGTCTCGTGGCTCGTGCTGGACGAGTTGCCGACCACGGTGCAGATCGCCGGCGGCGCGCTGATCGTGGCTGGCGTCGCGCTGGTCCGGCTCGACGAGCGCCGCCCGGCCGAAGCGCTCGCGTCAGCCTGATCCCCAGTAGAGAGTCGAGTCGGGCCGGCCGTCGACGGCGAACGCGCGCACCGCACGCAGGGCGGTGGCCAGGTCGACGACCGCCCGGCGGTCGACCCGGCGGACCTGCCCGGCGGCGACGACGTCGACCTCGCCCGGCGGAGCGGACGGCGTACGCAGGGCGATGACGTCGTCGTGCTCGTCGGAGCCGAGGTGCACGAGGTACTCCCCCGCGCCGCCCTCGACGGCCAGGTACTGACCGTCGTGCCCGGTCAGCACCACCTCGGTGTGGCAGCGCTGGTCCAGCGCGCGCACCGCCGCCTCGATCTGGTCCGCGGTGGGGTCCGTCCGGCTGAGGCGGGACCCGCGCCCGTCCGCCCAGCGATCGCGTTCCAGCCGCATCGGCTCAGTGCGGACCGTCGAGCTCGGCATACAGCTGGTCATAACGGGCGTGGTCGACGGTGAACCGGAGGTCCGCCGTGAAGGCGCCGCGCTTGAAGCACTCCACGAAGAACGCCACCATCGCGGGCAGGTCAACGAACGCCATCCGGGTCGGCTCGCCGGACCGCACCGCGACGACCCGCGGCTCGTACGCGCCGGACCACAGCACCGCGAACAGGTCGCCCGCCTCCGACGCGAGCAGCGGCAGCCAGCCGTCGCCCAGCAGCAGGACCGGATCCTCCTCGTACGCGGGACGCAGCCCGACCGCCTCGGCGAGCGCCAGGGGCGCGTACCCGGGGATGACCTCGATGTCCCCGTGGTCCTGACCGGGGGCGCGGGTGACGCCGTCGTGCCAGCCGAACCACTCGACGACCACGGGCGGCAGCGGGCCGTGCCGAGCGGTCCCGTCGGCCGGCAGGCCGGGCACCAGCAGGTCGACGACCGGACGGCGGAGCATCCGCAGCCACCACTCCAGGTCGTCGAGGCGATCGGTCAGTGACTCCTCCACACGATCACCAGCGCCGCGCGGCGGCCCGATGTCACACCGGTCCCCGGCGAGCCGCTAGTTTGTCCGGAACGACACCTGGAGGATCGATGCGTCGCCACCCTGCCGCAGCTCTGGCCGCCCTGCTCGTCGGGCTGGTCGTGGTCGTCGCACCCGCGACGCCCGCGGCGGCGCACACCAAGCTGGCCAAGTCGGTGCCGGCGGCCAAGTCGACCGTGACCAAGCCGGTCACCGCGCTGACGCTGACCTTCAGCGGGCTGATCCGGCAGGACGGCACCGTGGTCGTGGTCCGCGGCGCGGACGGCGCGAAATACCAGGACGCGGCGCCCACGGTGCTCGACAAGACGATCACCCAGCCGGTGCGGCCGCTGGCCGTGGGCGCGGTGAAGGTCGAGTGGAAGACGGTCTCCAGCGACGGGCACCCGATCTCGGGCAGCTACACGTTCACCAACAAGGTGGCGCCGCCCGGGCCGACCCCGACCGTGGAACCGGAGGCGACCGTGGCGCCGAGCGTGGAGCCGAGCGCGGCTCCGCGCACCGACGTGCCGCTCGCGTCGTTGCCGGTCGCCGTGCTGCCCGGCGGCGAGCCGTCGAGCACCGTCGTTCCCTGGGCCGTCGGTGGCGGTGCGGTCGTGCTCGCCGGGCTCGTCGCGCTGTTCCTGCTTCGGCGGCGCCGCGCGTCCTGAGGGTTTGTCCACAATTCGGGTACGCCCGGATGCGATCGACGCGCGACCCCGATAGGGTCGCCGTTCTATGCCCGCCTCCCCCAGGGCCGCTGCCCCCTCCTCACGCCTGCCGTCGCTGACGGGTCTGCGGTTCGCCGCCGCGCTGCTCGTGTTCGGCGTGCACGCGTACTCGTTCATCCCCGTCGGTGGTTTCGCCCACGACCTCGGGCACCTGCTGCTCGACCCTGGCGACCTCGGCGTCTCGTTCTTCTTCGTGCTCTCCGGCTTCGTGCTCACCTGGGCCGCCAAGGGTGGCAGCGCGCGGCCGCTCGGCCGCTTCTTCGCGGGACGGGTGCTGCGGATCTATCCCGCGTACGTCGTCGCGCTGGCCCTCGCCGTCGCCTCGAAATGGGTCGGCGACCTGGCCGATCCCGTCGGCAACCGGATGAACCAGGTCAACGGCCACAACCTGACCACGAGCCTGTTCCTGGTGCAGGCGTGGTATCCGGATGATGTCACCTATCTCGGCATCAATCCGGTGGCCTGGTCGCTTTCGTGCGAGATCGCGTTCTATGCGGCGTTCCCGCTGCTGCTGCCGCTGCTGCGCCGCCTCACCGGCCGGGCGCTGGCCGGCGCGGCAGCCTTCTTCGTCGTACTCGGCCTGCTGATGCCGTTGATCGCGCACCTGTTCGTCGACCCGGCCTACCAGCGCTGGTTCGTCTACGTCCTGCCGGCCACCCGGGCGGTCGAGTTCGCACTGGGCATCACGCTCGCGCTGCTGGTGCGCTCCGGCGCCTGGCGCGGCCCCGGGCTGCCGCTCGCGTCGGCGCTGTTCGCCGCCAACTACCTGGTCGTCAACCTGCTCCCCCACCAGGTACGCGACACGGCGGCGGTGCTGGCCACGACCGCGCTGCTGATCCCGGCCGCCGCGACCGCCGACCTGACCGGCGCACGGTCGATCTGGCGGCACCCGGTGCTGGTCCGGCTCGGCGACGCGTCGTACGCCTTCTTCCTGGTCCACCTGACGATCGTCACCACCGCGATGACCATCCTCGGCCGATCGCACGACTACCCCGCATGGCAGGCGATGTCGCTGGGCATGGGGTTCCTGGTCGTCTCGTACGCCGTCGCCCTGCCCCTGCACCGATACGTCGAGGCGCCCGCTATGCGCCTTCTGCGCCGCCGCGGGTCGCGGGCTCCGATCCCCGCGCAGCGGTCACGACAGCCGGAGCAGATCGGCGTAGGCTAGTCCGATATGGGCAAGGTTGTCGCTGACATTTCCATTTCCCTCGACGGATACGTGGCAGCGCGCGGGGCCGACCTCGAACACGGCCTCGGCATCGACGGCGAGCCGATCCACGGCTGGGTCTTCGCCGGCCACCCGGTCGACTCGGAGATCCTGTGCCGCGGCCTCGACGAGACGGGCGCGGTGGTGATGGGCCGCCGGCTGTTCGACTTCGTCGACGGCCCGCACGGCTGGACCGACGAGCTCGGCTACGGCGCCGGCAACGACCAGGCGACGGGCGGCCCGCCGGTGGTCGTCGTGACCCACTCCCCGCCGGACTCGTGGCGGCTGGGCGACCGGTTCAGCTTCGCCACCGACATCTGCGCGGCGGTGGGCCAGGCCCGGACGGCGGCCGGCGACAAGACGGTGGTCGTCATGGGCGGTGCCGAGGTGGTACGCCAGAGCGTGCTGCTGGGCCTGGCCGAAGAGCTGCGCCTGCACCTGTCGCCGTGCCTGGTCGGCGCTGGCACGCCACTTTTCCGCCCGGGCGACCAGCCCGCACCCAGGCTGCGCCAGACCGACGTGGTGGTCTCGCCGCACGCCACGCACCTGACGTACGCGGTGCTCCGCTAGCTTCTCCGGGTGCCGATCACGACAGCCAGGTCGGGGGCGAGCCGGATCTGAGTGGCGTGCAGGTGCGGGTGGTCGAGCCAGCGCAGGCGGGCGTGGTCGACCTCTCCGGCGTGCCGGGGCGGCCAGTCGGTGGTCGGCGTGAAGTCGTCGATGACCACGGTGCCGCCGGGCTTCAGCCAGTCCCCCGGCTCCGCGAATCCGGCGTTCGGGGTCTTGCCGTGACCACCGCCGTCGAGGGACAGCAGATCGAACGGTCCGTGTTCGCGGAGGTCGCGCCAGTCTCCGGTGTGGACGGTGACGTTCCGGCGGCCTTCGAACAGTGCCTTTGCGGCGGCGGAGCGCTCCGGGTCGCGCTCGATGCTGACCAGGCGGACTCCGTCCGGGGCGCCTTCGGTCAACCACGCGAGGCCGACCCCACAGCCGGTGCCGGTCTCGCCGATCACGCCGCCGGCCGGGACGCCGCCCGCGAGCAGCCGCAGCAGGTGCCCGTGCGCGGTCACGCTGGAGTGAGCGAACCGCTGCTCGGCCGCGAGGAGCGTGGCTGCCCGCACCAGATCCATGTCGCCAAAGATACGAGTTCCGCGGCTGTCGAACCGCGGCGGTCGGCTCCGACGTAGCTGTGACGGCACACGAGGAGGCAACCGATGCGCAAGATCATTTACTGGGTGCACACGTCGGTGGACGGGTTCATCGACGGGCCGAACGGGGAGTTCGACTGGCCGAGGATGGGTCCGGAGCTGTCCGCGTACTCGGAGAGCCTGGACACCCGGGTCGACACCATGCTGTTCGGCCGGCCGGTCTGGGAGATGATGGTCGGGTTCTGGCCGAACGCCGAGTCGATGTCGGACGACCCGCACGTCGCCGCCTTCGCCCCGTTTTGGCGGGCCACACCGAAGATCGTCTTCTCGCGTTCGTATCCCGGCGACGAGTGGACCAGCCAAGTCATCCGCGACGACCTGGCCGGTTCGGTGGCGGCGCTCAAAGCCCAACCCGGCCGGGACATGCTGCTCACCGGCGGCGCGACGCTGGCGGCGGCGCTGACCGCGCTCGGGCTCGTCGACGAGTACCACGTCGCCGTGCACCCGGTCGTGCTCGGCGGCGGTCGCCGGCTGTTCGCGGCGCCGGAACAGCGGCAGAACCTGGAACTGGTCGATGCGCGTACGGTCGACGGCAGGGTCGTGGTGTCGCACTACCGAGGAGGATCCCGATGACGGACGGCGAGGCCTGGAGCGGCACCGTCGTGAAGAAGGCCCGCGCGCTGCTCGACGGGTCGAACCTCTATCGACGTCTCAAGGTCCGGCTCGACGACGGCACCGAACAGGACGTCAAGGTCGACCGCGAGACCTGGAAGCGGGTCAAGGTCGGCGACCGGCTCGTGAAGCAGCCGGGCGAGGACCCGCGCGTCAGCTGAGCTCCAGTTCGAAGTGGACGGTGCGGCCGGTCGTGCGCCGGCCCAGCCGGTGCGTCAGGGGCACGAGCACCCGGTGCAGCAGGGGGTACTTGGCCCGGAGCGCACGGGCGGCCGCGGTGTTCTCCGCCCCGGTCAGCCGGTGCGCGACGGCGTGGACGGCCGGGCCGGTCGGCACGCCGCGGGCGGTGGACGGCGCGACGGTGACGGCCGGGTTGTTGCGGATGCGGCGGGTCTTCCAGGCCTTCTCGTAGCTGCGCACGTAGGCCCGGTCGCCGACCACCACGATGCTGACCGGCGTCGTGACCGGTGTGCCGTCGCGGCGGAACGTCGTCAGCGCCACCGTCTTCTGCCGCACGAACGGCGCCCAGTCCGGCGCCGCGGTGCCGCCGACGTGGCCGAGGACCCAGCCGAGCTGGCGCCACCGTTCCACCAGGGCCAGGGCGGCCACCGCGGCCGCCACCGCGATCAGCGTGGTCTGGCCGGTGGAGCCGCCGACGTCACGGTCGGCGATGTGGGCCGCGGTGTGGGCCACGCCACCGACCAGGTACGCGCCCAACGCCACCGTGAAGCCGTCGGCCCACACGACCGCGAGCAGCAGCCCGGCCCCGAGGCCGAGCTGGAACGCGCCCGCGTCGTGCACGAAGTGCCGGCTCGGCGGGAAGTCCACGAGCGCCGCGAAGTCGGCCGGTGCGACCAGGCACCAGAAGCCCGCGGCGAGGGTCACGAGCGCCAGCAGAACGGCGATTGCCGGAACGATTCGTCTCATGACCGGTGGACGGCGTAGCGCGCCCGCGTGTGACGGCCCGGCACCCGGTTAGTGACGCAGCTCAAACCGGCGGGCATTCGGCACCTCGATCGTGTCGTCGTCCGGCAGCAGCCACACCGGGTTGCTGAAACCGAGGGGCGTCTCGTCCGCGGCATAGGCCTCGACCCGCAGGTAGCGCCCGCTGGCCCGGTCGAGCCGGAACGGCAGCGCCTCGCCCCCGGCAAACGCCGTCGCCGGGAACGGTTGCCGCTCGATGCTCCGGCTGGTCGCTCCGCCACGGTCACAGACACCCACCACGACGTCGACGCGCGCGCCCACGGGCAGGTGGTCCGCGAAGATCTCGACCGGCGCGTACGCGGCATCGGTCCTGATCACCTGACCCATCGCCCGCCGCCCGTCGACGAGCAGGTCCAGCGCGCCGTCGCGCCACAGCCGCTGGTGGTTGAGGAACACGTGGCCGGCGGCCAGCGCGGCGATCAGATCTCTGGCCCGGCGCGACCTCGACCACGCCGACGTCTGGAAGAGGTCCTTCGTGGTCCAGTCCCGCCCGGCGTGGTCGTCGTTGCGGCTGGTCGCGGTCAGGAAGAGCGCGTTGCGGGCGGCGACGTCGAACAGGTCGAGGCGCTGCCTGGTGATGGTCGAGACGCCGCCGGGGTCGACGGTCTCCATCAGGTCACAGCCGAGCGCCCGGCTCGCCACGAGCTCGGCCGCGTCGATCGGTGGATGGTTGTACTGCACCAGGGCGCCGCGCTGGTGGTACCACCGCACCATCTCCCGCGCCGCCGCCACGCTGTCGTCGAGGACGGGTGCGACGCCGCGGTCCGCGTACGGGAACAGCTCGAAGTGCTCCATGTAGACGTTGAGGTGGCGCACCATCGACACCTCGGAGCCGAGCAGCTGGGTGATCCCGCGGTAGCGGCGCCCGAGCCGCTTCATCAGGTCACGCTGCTCGCGTACCGCCCAACGGGTCTGGTCCCGGGTCCGCTTGATCCGCAGGTGGTCGAACACGCCCTGCCCGGTCGCGTTGTTGCGGGCCCGCACACCGAACCGCAGCCGCGCGAGCGCGGAGTCCTCGGCCATGATCTCCGGCCAGAACGTATGGATGTCCTTGCGCGGCCGGATCTTGAGTGTCTGCCAGCCGCCGGTCGCCGGCACGGTGACGACGCCGGTCAGCTCGCCTCGCAGGGTGCGCGATGCCTGGCCGCCGACGCGGTACTCGAGCACGTAGACACCCGCGGGCCGGCCGGCCGTCGCGGGTCGATAGGAGGTCTCGAGCTGGACCACGACCTCGGCGTCCGGACCGATCCGCTCGGCGAGCACGTCGACGAACAGCGTCGTGTCGGTGAGGTTCGTGGTGTAGAAGCTGTTGCCACCGTCGGCGAACAGCCACGCCGCACCCCACTCGGCCGCGCTGGTCCCGGTCGCGGTGACCCGCAACGCCTTACCCGGCTCGTCGGGGCTGTGCGGCTCGTCGACGAAGGCATGCCGCGCGTCGGTGACCGGCCCTTCGTTCTGCGGAACCCAGGCGAGCTGCTGGCCCTCGTCGGTCCCGTCGAACCGGATGCCGTCGTAGTAGCCGTACGCCTCCATGCGCCAGTCGTGGTCGGTCCACCAGACCACGTCGGTGCCGGTCTGTTTCGCCTGCTCGAGCTGCGCCAACATGCTGGCGCCACCGCCGCCGTCGGCCCAGCTACCGCCTTCGCTGAACGACGAGTGGGTGTGCATCGACATGCTGACCGGCACGCGACCGAGCCGCTCGCCACCGCGCCGGGCCACGGCGGGCGAGCCCAAACCACCGACAGCCGCCGCAACCCCGACCCCGGCGCCCAACACGGCCCGCCGCGACACTTCCCGTTCCACCACCGATGAACGACCGTTCCGCGGCGACGGGTACGGCCTCTGCGGCGCCGCCTTGCGGGGGTACGAGCCCGTTGTCGCGGACGGCGCCGGACGGATTCCTTACGGCTGCCGCTTCCACGTTCGCGGGTCGCGATGGTCCGCGTCCGGAGCGAGGTCCAGGGCCTGCTTCACGCCTTCCCAGTTGAGGTCGCGCAGCCGTTCGCCCAAGGCCGGGTCGCGCTCGGAGGCCGCGTGCAGGTCGCTCAGGTGGTCGAGGGTCCAGGCGACCTGCTCGTCGATGGCGCCCGGTGAGCCCGCCGGGTCCAGGCCGAGCGCACGCGCCCAGACGTCGATCACGTACGCGGTGTCGCCGTGGACTCCTGCGACGACTCCGCGTTCGCCTCGGTCGTTGAACAGGTGCACGTCGATGACGCCGTCGGTCAGGACGGTTCGGCTGCTGCCCATCGCGCGCTCGTCGAAAGTCGACTCGACCAGCGTGAAGCCGCGGGCGAGGAACGGCTCGGGATCCACGGTCGGCACACTAGCCGGGAGCGTCAAGGTCGTCAGCCCGCCGGGTGACAACCCCCGAGGCCGCGCGGCGGTTGGATGGCGGGATGAGTTCGTTCGCTCGGGTCGTCGTGCTGTTCGCTCTGCTGGCGGCCGCCGCCGGCATCCGCGCCGATCCGCCGTGGTCCTTGTGGCTCGCGGGCATCGCCCTGCTCACGGCCGCTGCCGTGCTGGCGCTGGAACTGCGGATGCGCCGGTACGAAGCAAGGGAGGAAGCGCGGCGGTCGGCCTACGCGGACCGGCCCCGAACGCTGGCGACGCGCGCCGTGCGGTCGCTGACCGACGACATCGACGAGGACCTCAGCCGAGCCGACTACGCCCGACGGATGCGGCACAAAGCTTCTCGGACGGCGCCCGCCTCGCGGCGGCTGCGCCCACCGCCGTACCGTGCGGCGCTCAGCCCGATCGGCGACCCCGAGGATCACGTCGACACGATCGCCGAGCGGGTCGCCCAGCGGATGAAGTGGGACGCGCTCTGGTGGTTCCTTGCCGCGGTCGCGGTGTCGATCCCGGTCGGGATCTTCGTCAACCAGATCAGCTGAGGGTCAGCGGCACGGTCACCTCTGCCGTGAGCGGGGTGCCGACGGCGTCGAGCGGCGTCACGAGAAGCTGCGACTCCGTCGCGAACGCGCGCGTCAGGAACAGGCCGTCGTGGACGGCGGCGCGCACCGTCGTGCCGCCCGGAGCGCGGACCGTCACCGCGCGGGCGCCACGGGTCGGCACGGTGCCGACGAACCCGCCCAGGACCTCGCTCACCGCGAACTGGTCACGTCCACCGCTCGCGCCGACCGCCGAGTCACCGCGCCCGTCCGAGCCGCTTTCCACGTACCAGCCCGCAGGGCCGACCCACAGCCGCACGGTGCGGGACGCGTCCAGTGACACGGTGTCCGCGACGGCATATCCGGCGGGTGGCCGCCATTCCTCCACCGACGCGCTGCCGACGTCCGGCGACCAGCGCACCACGGCCGCGAGAACCAGGCCGACGCCGAGCAGCCCGACAACGCTCCGGACATTCACGGGGACCACGGTGAGGATCATCGCACTCCGCCGGTCAAGCGCAGCAGGGCCGCGAAGCCGTCGTCGGTCCCTGGCCAGTGGCGCCGGACGGCGGGCAGGCCGGCGCGGCGGACCGTGCTCCGCAGCACGATGACGACCAGGATCGCGTCGTCCGCGTACCCCAGGATCGGGATGAAATCGGGTATCAGGTCGATCGGCAGCGCCAGGTAGCCGAGCAGCATCGCCAACCGCACCCGGACCCCGCGGGGCAGGTCGCGGTCGACCGCCAGCCGCCGCAGCAGGCGGAGCAGGTCGGGCAGCAGCCGCAGCGCCTCCTTGAGCAGCCCGCCGCGCGGCCGCCCGAGCGCCAGCGCGGCGACCAGCACCAGCCAGGTGGCCACGACCGCGACCGCGATGCCGGCCAGCGCGCGGATCACTCCAGGGCCGCCAGGATCCGGCTCTGCGCCGCGTCGAGCTCCGCTGCCGGCGGGTCGTGGCGGACGTTGGCGAAGTCGAAGTCGGCCAGGCCCCACGCCGGGAAGACGTGCACGTGGGCGTGCGGCACCTCGAAGCCCGCGATCACCAGGCCCGCGCGCGGCGCGTCGAACGCCTTTCGCACGGCCCGGCCGACCAGGGCCGCGACGGAGGTGACGTGAGCCCACAGCGCCGGGTCGAGGGTGGTCCAGTCGTCCACCTCGGACACCGGCACGACGAGCGTGTGGCCCGGCGTGAGCGGGGCGATGCTGAGGAACGCGACCACCCGGTCGTCGCGGTAGACGAACCGGCCGGGCAGCTCGCCCGCGATGACCAAGGAGAAGACCGACGGCATGCCGCCATCATGCCTCGATGCGGCGCACGAGGCTCTGCGCCGCCGCGATGACCAGATCACGCTCGTACGTGACGGCGTAGTCGAACGGCGCGTCGTCGGCGGGTCGTGGCTGCCGGGCAACCAGCGCCGCGCCGAAGTGCGGGCCGACGACCACCACGACCCAATCCCGGGCGAGCGGGTCGTCGGCGCGCAGTGCCGTGCCGCGTACGCCGTCGGCCGGCTCGTCCGGCATGTCGACGGCGAAGGTCGCGACCATGACGCTCGCGGCCGCCAACGAGGCGTAGCGCTGGGCGAGGGCGGGGCTGAACCGGCGCGCGTCCTGGAAGCACGCGACCAGCACGCTCGGCTCGGCGGGGTCCGCGGCGCGATACTCCAGGTGCCGGCTCATCGACGCGAGGAGTTGCCGGTTCGCGGGCCGGGTGGGCCGCTCGGCGGTCACCACCTCGAACGGGGTCCGCGACGAGAGCGGGTCGTGGCTGATGGTCAGCGTGCCGGCCCCCGCCGACGAGGACCAGTCGTGGGGCAGCGGCGCGGGCCGCCCGTACAACCAGCCCTGCCCCAGGGTCGCGCCCATCGCCAGGGCCATCGTCGCGTGGCGGGGCGACTCGATGCCCTCGGCGAGCACGGTGGCGCCGGTGCGTTCGACCTCGGCGAGCACGCCGTTGACCGTGCGCGCCACCACCAGGTCGGGCCGGTTCTGGATGAGGGAGAGGTCCAGCTTGATGACGTCGGGGCGGACGAGCGGCATCATGGCGAGGCTGGCCGGTTCGGCGCCGACGTCGTCGATGGCGATGCCGATCCCGTTGGCGCGCGCGAGGAACGCGGCGTGCAGGACGCCGGCGGGGTCGTGGGTCAGGTTGCGTTCGGTCAGCTCGACCACGACGCTGAGCTGCCGTGCACCCACCACGATGGTGTCGAGCAGGTCGTCGGGGCAGTCCACGCCGACCGAGACCGGCTCGGCGTTGAGGAACAGCGTGACCTCGGGCGGCATCCGGTTGAGCAGCGCGGCCCGCATCGCGGTAGCGCGACAGACCCAGTCCAGCTCCGCCGACCGGCCGACCCGATAGGCGTACGTGAACAGCTTCATCGGTTGTTCGAAGGAGGATCCCCGCGGACCCCGGGTCAGGGCCTCGTAGCCGATCACCCGGGTGGTCCGCAGGTCGACGACCGGCTGGAAGAGCGTGGTGACCCGACGGTGGTCGACGATGTCGTCGAACTCCTCGCGCAGACCCGCCACGGCACAGACCTCCCGTGGCAGCATCACACCAGGTCAGCGGCCCGCGCGGGCGAATGCGCGAACGCGGCCCTAGCGCAGGGCGCGGACGACCATCTCGACGAGGGCGTCGACGTCCGCGTCGATCATCGGCTCGCCGGTCATGCCCATGCGGTGCAGCAGGGTGCCGATGACGACGTCGATGAGGAACAGGACCCGCTGCTCGGGTTCGTCGAGGGTCTCCTGGAGTACGAGGCGGTACGGGTCCTGCAGCTGGGTCGACAGGATCTCGCGCAGGGCCGGGTCGTTGATGGCGTCGGTGAACACGCCCGCGAAGGCCGCGCCGACTCCGGGCTCGCTGATCTTGGCCGCGCCCCAGCGGACCGCCGCCGACATGATCTCCGCTCGGCTCCCGCCCGCCAGCGGCAGCGGGCCGAACGCGTCCACCAGGCAGGCGGTCATCAGCGCGCCCTTGGACGGCCAGCGCCGGTAGATCGTGGTCTTGGCGACCCCGGCCGCGGCGGCGATGCGGTCGACGGTGGCGTGCGTGTAGCCGAGCTCGTCGACTGTGCGCAGCGTCGCCGCGAAGACGGTCGCGTCGACGCTCGAGCGGGGACGGCCCGGCGGCCGGTCGGGTGCCATGGCCAGAGCCTAGCAATTATGCTACCGTCGGTTTCGATACTCGAAGTAGCGAAACTGCGATCGAGGAGGAGCCATGAGCGAAACCCGCCAGCCGATCAGGCTCAGGCTGCTGCAGGCCGTACGCAAGGAACCGGACTGGTTGACCATGCCGGCCGAGCGGCTCGACGCGTTCCGGGACGCCGAGAACCGCCGGCGGTCGTCGCCGCTGATGCGGGTCGTCACCGGATTCCCGAACCGCGGCACCACCATCGACTGGCAGGAGGTGCCGCTGCCCGACCGGGTGCTGCGCGTCCGGGTCTACCGCCCGTCGCCGGCCCGCACCGGCACCGTCACCCTCCCGCTCGTGCTCCACGTGCACGGCGGCGGGTTCGTGGGCACGGCCGTGCAGAGCGACTGGATCAACAGCCACCTCGCCGGCCGGGTGCCCGCGGTGGTCGTGTCGGTCGAGCACCGGCTGGTCGCCGAAGGCACTCCGATGTCCGCCGCGGTCGACGACGGCCGGGACGTGCTCCAGCACGTCCTGCGCGACCCGGAGCGGTGGGGCATCGACCCGACCCGGGTCGCCGTCTTCGGCGAGAGCGCCGGAGCGCTGGTCGCCGCACAGGCCGCGCTGAGCACCAGGGACGCGTTGCGGGCGCAGGTGCTCGTCAACCCGTGCGTCGACCTGACCTCGACGGCGCTCGACTATCCCTCGATGGCCGAGCACGCCGACACTCCGACGCTGACGGTGAAGCAGATGGAGCTGTTCCGCCGCCTGGCCGTTCCAGAAGGGACAGACCCAGCAGCCTTGTCACCGTTGTACGCGGACGACCTGACCGGGCTGCCGCCGACGCTGGTCGTGGTGCCGACCCTGGACCCGCTGGCCGACCAGGGCCGGGCGTACGCGCGACGGTTGGCCACGGCCGGGACACCCGTCGACCTGGCCGAACACCCGGGAGCGGGTCACGCGTTCCTCAGCATGCCGGGGATGGTGCCGCAGGCCAGGGCGGCGCGCGACCAGATCGCCGAGTTCCTGCGGGACGAGCTCATTCCATGAGGGACTTGAGCGTACGCAGGTCGGTGAGCACCGCCGCGGCGTCGGCCTCGAACGCCTCCGGGGTGGTGCCCTCGCGGCGGAACACGGTGAACACGACCTCGCTGCCGTCGGCGTTGGCGAAGACGCGCATCGGGTTGTAGAACGTCTGCCCCGACGGGAACGTCACGTCGTGGTCGAGCACCCCGAACGGGTTCGGCGGCGCGAACATGATCACGATCGGACCGTCCGGCGTGTCACCCACCCAGCGCTCGTCGACCCGCACGACCGCCCCGGTGAGGCCGGCCGTCCAGCGCGGCAGGTTCTCCGGGTTCGCGACGAACGCGTACACCTCGGCCGGCGGTCGTTCGATGGCGACACTCAGGTGTAACGACTCGTAGCTCACCCGGTCAGTCCTACCACGCCTGGCGTTCGGGGTCGGGCGGTAGCTTGCGGCGCGTGCGTGGTGTCGAGTTCGTCGTCGTGTTCTTCGGGGCCGTCGGCGGGTACGCGCTGCTCGGCAGCCCGGGCAGCCCGATCCCGGTGCTGCTCGTCGCCGGCGGGCTCGCGTTCTGGCACCTGCGCCGCCGGCCCGGCGTCGTGCTGTGGGGTGCGGCGGCACTGCGCCCGGCACGTCATCTTCGGCAGCGTCTGGTCGGTGCCTGCGTCGAGCACAGCCTCTACGGCGTGCTCGCCTTCACGATCAGCCTCGGCGACCTGTTCTACCACGCGCTGACGGTGGCGCGCACCTGCACATCTGGTTCTTCGCGCGGCCGGAAGGCCAGGCCCAGCTGTTCGGCTCGTGGCTGCCCGTCTGGGACGACCTGCTGCCCGCCTACCCCGCCGACGTCGCCGAGGGGGACGCCGCCGTCGTGGCCGAGGCGCTGACCGCGTCGTACGGTGGCCGCCGCACGCCTTAGGCGGTCCGGGGGCCGTAGCGCTCGGCGGCGCGGGCGCGGGCCTTGGCGGCCTCGGTCTCGCGGTCGCGCGGCGGCGCCTTGATCACCAGGGCTTCCAGCAGGGTCCGGGTGGCTTCGGTGACCGCCCGCACCGCCTCGTCGAACGCCTCCTGGTTGGCCGCCGACGGGCGGGTGGCGCCGCTGACCTTGCGCACATATTGCAAAGCCGCGGCCTCGATCTCGTCCTCGCTCGCCGGCGGTTCGAAGTTGCTCAGCACCCGGATGTTTCTGCACATCCGACCAGCATGGCAGCACCCTACGACAACCCGCCACCGCGAAGCCGGACCGCTCGGCGCAGCACGCCGGGCGCTCAGCCCGCCCGACCGCCCGCACGGCTCCCCGACCCACCGCGACATCGCTGATCCTCGATGCAAGGCCCGTCCCGACCGTCCCAGGGACGGCACCGACGAGAGGAAACGCGTCATGCGCAGGAGACTGGCCGGAATCGGCCTCGCGCTCGCACTCACGGCCGGCGTCATCGCCGGGACCGCCAACCCCGCCCAGGCCGAGTCCAACGGCGGCGTACGCGTCATGCCGCTCGGCGACTCGATCACCGACGGCTTCAACGTGCCCGGCGGCTACCGGATCAACCTGTGGCAACGGCTCGTCACCGCAGGGAAGACCGTCGACTTCGTCGGCTCCGGGTTCAACGGGCCGGCCAGCCTCGGCGACCACGACCACGAGGGCCACTCCGGCTGGCGGATCGACCAGCTCGACGCCAACATCGTCACCTGGCTGCGCACGTACACCCCGCGCACCATCCTGCTGCACATCGGCACCAACGACATGAACCAGAACTACGACATCGCCAACGCGCCCGCGCGGCTGTCCGCCCTGATCGACAAGATCCGGGCCAACGCTCCCGACGTCGAGCTGTTCGTCGCCCAGATCACGCCCGAGTCCAACGCGACGCTGGAGGCGCGGGTGCAGGCGTACAACGCGACGATCCCGGGCATCGTCGCCGGCAAGGGCAGCAAGACCCATCTGGTCGACATGCACTCGCCGCTGACCACCGCCGACCTCGCCGACGGCGTGCACCCCAACCAGGCGGGCTACGACAAGATGGCCGCGACCTGGTACTCCGCGCTGCTGTCAGTGCCGGCCAGCCTGCAGTTCGCGGGTCCGCCGGTCGGCGTCCCGGTCTCGCTGGTCAACCCCCAGTCGGCGCGGTGCATGGACGTCTCGGGCGCGAGCACCACACCGGGCGCGCAGATCCACATCTGGGACTGCCACAACGGCACCAACCAGAAGTGGACCCGGACCGCGGCGAACGAGCTTCGCGTGTACGGGAACCGCTGCCTGGACGTCAACGGGAGCGGCACGGCCAACGGCACGAAGATCCAGATCTGGGAGTGCAACGGTACGGGTGCCCAGAAGTTCACCTTCCAGTCCAACGGCTCGATCCTGGTGCCGGCATCGGGCAAGTGCCTGGACGTGACCGCGAGCGGCACCGCCAACGGCACGAAGGTGCAGCTCTACACGTGCAACGGGACCGGAGCCCAACGCGGGGCCTGATCAGTGGGCGGCGCGGCCGGCGCACACCTGGTGCGCCGGCCGCGGCCCTGGGGCTGCGCGGTCCACCTGGGCGAGATAGCGTCGCGGGCGCTCGTGTCCACGTAGACCATTGGGGAGATCATGCGTTTCCGGAAGGTCGTCCGGTCGGCCTGCTCCGTGCTCGTGCTGGCCGCCGCGACCGGCGTCGGCCCGCTGGCGGCACCCGCGCCGGCCCGCGCCGCCTCCGCCTCCGCCGACGTGCGGAGCCTCCAGTGGCACCTGGACGCGCTCAAGATCCCGCAGGCGCACCGGCTGTCGAAGGGCAAGGGCGTCGTGGTCGCGGTGGTCGACAGCGGCGTGCAGGCCTCCCACCCGGACCTGGCAGGCCAGGTGTTGCCCGGCAAGGGGTTCGGCCCGGGCTCGACCGACGACGGCCAGACCGATCCGGACAAGACGGCCGGGCACGGCACCGCGATGGCCGGCATCATCGCCGCCCGGGGCGGCTCCGCGGAGCACGCCCTGGGCATCGCCCCCGAGGCGAAGATCCTCCCGGTGAGTCTCGGGCCGTCCGGGCTGCGGGAGGCGCCGGCCGGCATCCGGTGGGCCGTCGACGAAGGCGCCGACGTCATCAACGTGTCGCTCGGCACGGAACGTGACGACCCGTCGGTGGTCGAGGCCGTTGCCTACGCGCTGAGCCATGACGTCGTGGTCGTCGCCGCCAGTGGCAACACGGGCAGCACCTACCTCGAGATGCCGATGCCCGCGAAGATCCCCGGCGTCATCGCCGTCGGCGGCGCGACCCGGTCCGGCGCGCTGTGGGACGGCACGATCGTCGGGCCACCGATGGCGATCTCCGCACCCGGCGAGGCCATCGTCGCGCCGACGCGGCCGGGGGTCGCGAAGGACGACTACGCCGTGTACGAGGGCACCAGCGCCTCCGCGGCCATCGTCTCGGGTGTCGTCGCCCTGGTCCGGGCCCGCTATCCCGACCTGGACGCCGCCAACGTGGTCAACCGCGTGGTCAGCACGGCCCGCGACCGGGGCCCGAAGGGCCGGGACCCGGAGTACGGCTTCGGCTCGGTCGACGTGCTCGCGGCCCTGACCGGCGAGGTGCCGACCGTCGAGGCGAACCCGCTGGGCGCTCCCCCGGCGCCCGCGTCCACCAGCGCGGCACCGGCGGACGCGGCCGGCGACGAGGGCTCCAGCGGCAACTGGGCCCTGATCGCGATCGTCCTCGCGTTGGTGCTGGTGGCGGCGATCGTCGTGGTCGTCGTGCTGGTTACTCGCCGCGCGCGGCGGTGAACCAGGCGAGCTCCGTGTCCCGGATGAAGATCGAGTCACTCGTCACGCGATCCACGGGCCAGTCGTGGAAGGCCTCCAACGCGTCGACGTACGCGTCGGCGGCTTCCCTGCTGGGCTCTTTCAGGAGCCGCCGGGCGAGGTCGCCGTACCCGTCCGGCACGCGGTCCAGCGCGGCGAGTGTGGCGTCGAGGTCCTTCGGCCCGGGATAGAGCCTGCGGTTCAGCGCGAGCAGGGCCCGCCCGCCGGCGGCGACCGTGTGCACAGCGGCGTGATGCAGCAGGAACGTGTTGTCCAGGGCGACGGCCTCGCGGAGGAAGTCGGTGCCGTGCAGGCGCGCCTGGGAGATGAACGAGACGGCTCGGCTCTCCCAGACCGCCGACGGAAGCACGGGGATCGCCGCGACCAGCCCGGCGATGTCGTGACCGGCGCGGGCCCAGGCGACCCGGGCACCTTCGAACGACGCGCGAACCGGATCGTCCCCACGCTCGGCGGCAGCCCGCAGGAACGGGACCGTGGCAAGCTTGACGTCGACATAGCCGCCCGGATACGTCGCGTCGGTGCGCTCGACGAAGATCACCCGGTTGGCGGCGAGGGCCGCGTCGAACACGTCGTCGGGCACGACCAGATACACGTCGACGTCCGAGTCGGGCCGTTCCGTGCCGCGCGCGACCGAACCCACCGCGATGACCGCGATCGCGTGCGGGTCGGCCTTCATCCGCCGGACGTACGCCCGCAGGGTCTCGTCGTGGTGCTCCATGAGCCGTTGAATATACGCGCGGCCGGCACCGAAGGGGCGCCGGCCGCGGCTGTTCAGCCCTTTACGCAGACCACCTGCTTCAGGTGGGCCACGACTTCGACCAGGTCGGCCTGTGCGGCGATGACCGCACCGAGGTCCTTGTAGGCGCCCGGGATCTCGTCGACGACGCCCGCGTCCTTGCGGCACTCGACGCCGGCCGTCTGCTGCGCCAGGTCGTCCACCGTGAACGTCTTCTTCGCCTTCGTCCGCGACATCCGCCGACCGGCACCGTGCGACGCCGAGTTGTAGGCGTCGTCGTTGCCGAGGCCGCGCACGATGTACGAGCCGGTGCCCATCGAGCCCGGGATGATGCCCAGGTCACCCCGGCCCGCCCGGATCGCGCCCTTGCGGGTCACCAGCAGGTCGACGCCGTCGTAGGTCTCCTCCGCGACGTAGTTGTGGTGGCACGAGATCGGCTCGTCGTAGCGGACGTGCGCGACCGCCTCCCGCAGCACCCGGCAGAGCAGCGCGAGCATGATGGCCCGGTTGCGCGCCGCGTACTGCTGCGCCCAGCTCAGGTCCCGGCGGTACGCGTCCATCTCCGGCGTGCCGGACACGAACACCGCGAGGTCCCGGTCCGGCAGGTCGGCGTTGTGCGGCAGCCCGCGGGCGACCCGGATGTGCCGCTCCGCGAGCTCCTTGCCGATGTTGCGCGAGCCCGAGTGCAGCATCAGCCAGACCCGCCCGGCGTCCGGGCCGCCCTGCTCGACGCAGACCTCGATGAAGTGGTTGCCGCCGCCGAGCGAGCCGAGCTGCCGCGACGCCCGCGTCTCCAGGCCGCCGACGTCCGCGGTGAGCGTGCCGAAGCCCTTCCAGAACTCGGCCCAGCCGGCGGTCGGCAGGCCGTGGATCCGGTGCGGGTTGACCGGCTCGTCGTGGGCGTTGAACCCGACCGGGATGGCCGACTCGATCGCCCGGCGCAGCGGCCCGAGGTCGTCGGGCAGGTCGGCGTCGGTCAGGTTCGTGCGCACCGCGGACATGCCGCAGCCGATATCGACCCCGACCGCCGCGGGCGCGAGCGCCTGCCGCATCGCGATGACGGACCCGACCGTCGCACCCTTGCCGTAGTGCACGTCAGGCATGACCGCGACCCCGTCGACCCACGGCAGCGTGCCGATGTTGCGAAGCTGCCGGCTCGCGTCGGCCTCGATCGTCGCCGGGTCGGTCCAGACCCGAACCGGCGCCCGCGTGCCCGGCAGCAGCGTGTAACTCATCGTCTCTCCTTAGTGGATATCCTTGAGGCCTGACGGGAAGTCGAATCCCTCGCCCGTTTCCGGGATCCGGTTTTGCGGACCGGCCGCCGCACCGGCGACGCGATCAGGCCAGGAGGGGTGCCGAAATGTTGCCGCCGCCTGCCGCCTAGTGGCGGCCAGACAGCTCAAGCGCAAATGCGGCGGGGTTAGCGCAAGTGTCGTGCTGCGAAAGCTGGCGACACGGCGCCTGCGGCTGGGCCACCGGAGGGCAGACCCACGACCGCACACGGCAAACACCGTGTCGCGTTCAGGCTGGGTTGCCGCATCTTCGGTGTCTCCTCGCTCGCGTCCTCTGCGAACCAACGGTAGGACTGACCGGCGCTGCTGGCAACGATATTTGACGCTTCGTTGGGATCGAGCGGGCAACCTCAACGTGAGGCCAGGTCATAGAATTTCTTGTGCTCTCCGGTTTTACCTCGTTGCGGCGACCGACCACGTTGGCCTACCTCACCGGGCTTCTGGAAGGAGAGGGTGCCTTCCTGGCACCATCACCGTCTTCCCCCAACCAGGCTGCCGTCGTCCTATCGATGACCGACTTCGACGTGGTCGAGCGCAGCGCGGAGATCGTCGAGGCTACGGCATGTTGGCCCATGCGGGCGCGAATGCCGGGGCACAAAGACGTCTTGACGTGGCGCGTACGGGGACGTCGTGCCGTTGAGCTGATGAATGCGCTTCGACCGGGCTTGAGCCCACGCCGCCAGGCTCAGATCGACAGGGCCCTGTCAAAGCGCGAGCTGGACGCGAAACGGAAGCCCTACGCGACCGAGGTCGCCGAGATGTGGGTTCTCAAGGCTGCCGGCGTTCACCGGGCTGAGTTGGCAGAGCGGTATGGAGTCAAGCCGAAATCGGTCAACGCTCTCCTCCGAGGAGATGTTCGACCGATCGAGGATCTCTTGGCCCAGGCCTCGAAAATAGCCGCGATCGAAGCCGAGATAGCTGCGGCGGTCGCCAACGACGTGGAATGGGCATGGTTGGGCGGCCTGTTGGAGGGCGAAGGATGTTTCAGCTTCCAGTCGTTGGGCCTGCACATGACCGATGAGGCAGTGGTCCGTCGAGCGGCCGAGATGATGGGCGGAACCGTTCGATCTCAACCACCACGCCGAGCCGGATGGTCGCCAATATGGTCGACGACGATCGGCGTGGCAAGGGCGTCCGAGATCATCCAACATTTCTCCGGTGTGCTGGGTGCTCGCCGCAGCCAACAACTCGCCCTCGTCCTTGCGCGTCGGCCCCGTGTGAAGCGCGCGCCACGTTCGCCACATCCGATTAAGCCGCCAGCGCCGAGGAAGCACCGCCGCGGCTACGTGCCGCCGGCACGGCTAGCGCGGAACCACGAGATCGCCCGGAGGCTGGCCGCAGGCGAAAAGGGAACCGCTCTCGCCCTTGAATACGGCATGACCCATCAGAACGTCTACCACATCGGCAAGGCGTACCGAGGCAAGATCGGTTAGCCCCTGCCACGGCGCCGACCTGTCTGTGCTCGGCTTCCGATCCTGAAATTCGGCAGCGCCGCGGCCGGGGCTTCGTTGCCCCGGCCGCGGCAGATCTGGTGGTGGCGGGCTACTCCTCGGCGTCCAGGGCCAGCTCCATGTGGTCCGCCAGGCCCTCGGCCAGTGCGGCCAGGGTCGGGTGCTGCCACACGAAGTTGCCGGCCAGTTTGACGCCCAGCCCGGCCTCCAGGCGGGCCCGGAGCTCCATCGCCAGCAGCGAGTCGAAGCCCAGCGCGCGTAACGGCACCTGCGGGTCCAGGACGCTGTCGCCGAGCCGCATCACCGCCTGGACGTGGCCCCCGACGTACGACTCCAGGGCCGTTCGGCGAGCCAGACCCGCGGGCGTCGCGGCCAGGTCGGCCCGGACGTCCACGGCCGGCGGACCCGGCTCGGGTGCCGGCTCCTCCGCCGAGGGCGAGAGGAGCTCGGCGAAGAACGGCGCGTCCGGCGCCGGCACCCAGGTCGACGGCGGCCCCGGGAGCACGCCCGTGCGTACCCGGTCGTGGATCAGCAATGTGGACAGTGCGGCGAAGCCGTCGGCGGTGCCGATCGTGGTCCAGCCGCGCGCCGCGAAGTCGGTCGCCGCGCCCGTCTCGCCCCAGGGGCCCCAGTTGACCGCCAGCGTCGGCTGGCCCTGCGCCGCCCGCCACCGCGCGAAGCCGTCGAGCCACGCGTTCGCCGCCGCGTACACCGTCTGGCCGGCGTTGCCGATCAGCGAGGCCATGGAGGAGAACACGACGAACCAGTCCGGCCGGTGCCCGGTGACCGCGGTGTGCAGCGCGCGGGCGCCGACCACCTTCGGCCGCCAGACGGTGTCGAAGTGGTCGTCCGCCACGGTGAGCAGCGCCGCGTCGGCGAGCACCATCGCCGCGTGCAGCACGCCGCGCAGCGGCCGGTTGAACGCGGTCGCCGCCGTCACCAGCGCGTCCGCGGTGCCCGGCGCCGCGATGTCGCCGCGGATCACCGTGACCCGGGTCCCCGCCGCCCGGAGGTCGGCGATCTTCGAAGCCGCCTCCGAAGAGGGCGCCCGCCGCCCGTTGAGCACCAGGTGCCCGGCGCCGCGCGACGCGAGCCAGGACGCCGCCGCCAGGCCGACGCCGGTCAGGCCGCCGGTGATGATGTACGACCCGTCCGCCCGCACCGGCGGCCCGTCGGGGCGCGCCACCCGGACCGTCCCCGAGCCGGGCACGGTCAGCACGAGCTTGCCCTGGTGGGCGGCCGCGGCCATCGTCCGCAACGCGTCGGTCGCGGAGGTCAGCGGGTACGACCGCACGGGCAGCGGTGGCAGCGACCCGTCGGCGAGCCCGGTCAGCACCTCCCGCAGCACCGTGGCGAACACGTCGGGGCGCCGGTGCTGCAGCTCGATCAGGTCGACCGTGCTGAAGGTGATGTTGTGCCGCATCGGCGCGAGGCCGAGGGCCCGGTCGGCGAGGATGTCCCGCACGCCGAGCTCCACGAACCGGCCGAAGGGCCGCAGCGTCGACAGCCCGGCCCGGATCGCCGGCCCCGCCAGCGAGTTGAGCACGACGTCGACGCCCTCGCCGCCGGTCGCGGCCAGCGTCTCCGCCGCGAAGTCCAGCGATCGCGAGTCCATCACCGTGGCGATGCCGAGCTCGCGCAGCCGGGCCCGCTTCTCCGGCGTTCCCGCCGTGGCGAGCACGGTCGCGCCGAGGCGGCGGGCCACCGCGATCGCGGCCAGGCCGGTGCCGCCGGTGCCGCTGTGGATCAGCACCCGCTCGCCGGAGCGCACCCCGGCGACGTGCCGCAGCGCGTACCAGGCGGTCAGGTAGCCGGTGAGCTGCCCAGCCGCGACGACCGGGTCGAGGCCGGCGGGCATCCGCGCGACGGCGGTCGCCGGCACGGTGAGGAAGGAGCCGAACGCGCCGCCGCGCAGGTCGACCGCCAGCACGGTCTCGCCGACGGAGAGCGGCACACCGGAGCCGACCGCACTGACGACGCCCGCGCACTCGAAGCCGATCCGGTAGCGGACGTCGTGACCGTCGGAGGGCAACAGGCCGAGCACGGTGAGCACGTCGCGGAAGTTGACTCCCGCGGCGGTCACCTGGACCTCCACCTCGCCCGGCCCGGGCCGACGCCGGTAACAGGCCGCGAGCTCCAGCCCGGACAGGTCGCCGATCCGGCCGGCTCGCAGCCGGAAGCCGTCGACCCCACAGCGAGCGTCCACGAAGGACGGTTCGGGGACCGGCGCGTACGACAGCCGGGCCACCGCCCGCTCCCCCGCCCGATGCCGGACCTCGTCGTCGACACCGTCGGCGAGCAGCTCGGCGGCGAGCAGGTCCGCGTCCGTCGACTCGACCAGGGTGGCGCGCAGCTCCGGGTGCTCGATCGCGAGCACCCGGACGACGCCGCGCAGCGCCGCCTCGTCGAGGGCACCGGCGGTGACCAGCACCAGCCGGGGCGGCACCGCCTCGGTGCACAGGGCCTGGGCGACGGCGACCACCCGGCGGGTGCGGTCGAGCGCGGCGTCGCCCGCGCCCACGGCGGCGCCGCAGACCAGCGCGACGACGCCCGGCAGCACCTCGCCCAGCAGGCCGTCGACCGGCTCGTCGAGCGGCAGGTCCAGCACGTCGGCCGCGGCGCCACGGGCCCGCAGCGCGGCCGCGACGGGCAGGACGGCGCCGCCGCCCTCGCCGACCAGCAGCACCCGGCCGACCACCGCGTCGGCCACCGGTGGTGCGGGCACCCAGCGCGGCTCGAGCAGCCAGGACTCCGACCGAGCGGCGGGCGGGGCGGGCACGCGCTGGCGCACGCAGCGCAGTCCGTCGACGGTGAGCACGGCGGCGCCGGCACCGTCGCGGAGCACGACGTCGCCCGCGAACCCGTCGTCGTCGGCCGCGACCAGCTGGGCCTCGGCGTAGGCGGCGCGGGACGGGTCGCCGGTCACCGTGACCCGGGCGATGCCGACCGGCAGCACGAGCCCGTCTCCCGGCGCGTCGAGCACGGTCGCGACCAGGAGCTGGGCGCACAGGTCGAGCAGCACCGGGTGGATGGCGAGCTCGCCCGCACCGGCGAGCGGCGGGCTGAGCACGGCCCGCGCGGCGGAGCCGTCCACGGACCGGGTCAGCCCGCTCAGCCCGGCGAACGCCGGCCCGTGCTCGATGCCGCGGGACCGCATGGCCGCGTACAGGGCCTCGCTGTCGAAGGGCACCTCGCACGGCGGGACCTCGTCGGGCGAGATGCCGGAGCGGCCGGCGCGGAGCACCGCGGCGGCGTGCCGGTGCCACGCGCCGTCGCGGCCGCGGGCGAAGATCTCGCAATCGGCCCGGTCCGGACCGGTGCGGGTCACCGTGGTGCCGACCTCGGTGTGGTCCGCGAGCCGCAACAACTCGTGGAAGGTCAGGTCCTCGACGGCCACCTCGTCGGCCGGCGCGGCGAACACCGCGCAGGCGGCGCTGAGCGCCAGAGCGTGGTACGCCGCACCCGGCAGCACCGGCTCGTCGTGCACCCGGTGGTCGGCCAGGAACGGCAGCGCGAGCAGCCCCGCGTCGCCGACCCAGGTGTGCCGCACGGGATCGCCGGCGACCTCGGTGTGGCGGCCCGGGAGGCCCAGCGGGGGCGCCGCGGGCGCGACCGGGGCGGCGTCGACCCAGTGGCGGCGGCGGTCGTACGTGATGGCCGGCGGGTCGGCGAGGTCGGCGTCGCCGTACAGGACGGACCAGGCGACCGGGACACCCGCGCAGTGCAGCGCGGCCAGCGCCGTCCGGAACGTCGCCAGCTCCGGCTCCTCGCGGCGCAGGGTGCCGATCACGGCGGCGTCCTCCGGCAGGTTGTCGCGCAGGGCGGCGACGACGACCGGGTGCGGCGAGACCTCGAGGAACACCTGGTGCCGGTCGGCCGCCGCCGCGTCGACCGCGGCCGAGAAGCGCACCGGCTGCCGCAGGTTGCGGCACCAGTAGTCGGCGTCGAACGCCGGCTGTTCGGAGCGCGGGTCGAGCACGGTGGAGTAGAACGGCACGACGGGATCGCGTGGCCGCAGGTCCTTGAGCGCCGCGTCGAGGTCCTCGAGCAGCGGGTCGACCTGCGGCGAGTGCGACGCGACGTCGACGGCGACCAGCCGGGCCGGTACGCCCTCGGCGTCCCAAGAGTCGACCAGCAGCCGCACCCACTCGTCGTCACCGGCGATCACAGTGCTGGCCGGGGCGGCCACCACCGCGACGGAGACCACCTCGCCCGCGCCGGCGGCCGCGATGTCCGCCTCGACCTGCGAGCGGTGCAGGCCCACGCTGGCCATCGCGCCGGCGCCGGCGATCCGCTCCAGCAGGGCCGAGCGGCGGCAGACCACCGCGACGCCGTCGGCGAGCGACAGCGCGCCGGCCACGACCGCCGCCGCGACCTCGCCCATCGAGTGGCCGAGCACGCCGGCCGGGGTGACGCCGTACGACCGCCACAGGTCCGCCAGCGCCACCTGGACGGCGAACAGCACCGGCTGGACGAAGCCGCAGCCGGACACCGGCTGGCCGGAGCGCAGCACGTCGAGGACCGAGAAGCCGGCCTCGCTGGCGATCAGCGCGTCGGTGCGGGTCAGGCTGGCGGCGAAGGCGGGCTCCGTGGCCAGGAGCTCGGCTCCCATGCCGGGCCACTGCGAACCCTGACCGGAGAACACCCAGACGGCGCCGCGTACGACGCCGGTGTGCACCTCGCCGTCGACCACGGCCGGGTCGACGTGCCCGGCGGCGTACGCCCGCAGCCGGTCGGAGAGCTCCTCGGTGTCGAGGGCGACGACGCCGAGCCGCCCGCGCCCGGCCCCACGGCGCAGCGCGAACGTGTGGGCGATGTCGCGCAGCGGCACGTCGCGCCCGTCGCCGTCGAGCCAGTCGGCGACCCGGTTGGCCGCGGCCGGCAGCGCCCCGCGCGAGCCGGCCGGGATCACCACGACCTCGGGCTCGGCGGTCGGCCGGGGTACGGCCGGCGCCGACGGCAGGTTCGGCGCCTCTTCGAGCACGACGTGCGCGTTGGTGCCGGAGAAGCCGAACGAGGAGACCGCGGCGCGGCGCACGGCGGCGCCGTCCGGCCAGCGGGTGGTGCCGGTCGGCACGAACAGGCCGGCCGCCGACGGGTCGGTGCCCGGCGTCCAACCGGTGAAGTGCAGGTTGCCCGGGATGAGCCCGTAGTCCAGGGACAGCACCGTCTTGATCAGTCCGACGATGCCGGCCGCCGGTTCGAGGTGCCCGACGTTCGTCTTGATCGAGCCGATCGCGACCGCCCGGCCCTGTCCCCCGTACACCCGGGTCAGGCTCGTCAGTTCCGTCGGGTCGCCGAGCCGGGTGCCGGTGCCGTGCGCCTCGACGTAGCCGACCTGGCTCGCGTCGAGGCCGGCGCGGACCAGCGCGGCGCGGTAGACCTGCTCCTGTGCCTCGGCCGACGGCGCCGACAGGCCGTCGGAGCGGCCGTCCTGGTTGACCGCCGAGCCGCGTACCACGGCCAGGATCCGGTCGCCCTCGCGCAGCGCGTCGCCGAGCCGCTTGAGCACGACGGCGCCGGCGCCCTCGGAGCGGACGAAGCCGTCGGCGTGCGTGTCGAACGCCCGGCACCGGCCCGTCGGCGAGAGCATGCCGAACCGGCTGAACTCACGGGTCGTGCGCTCGTCGACGATCAGGTTGACGGCGCCGGCGACCGCGACGTCGCACTCCCGGTCGCGCAGCGCCTGCGCGGCCTGGTGCACCGCGACCAGACCGGACGAGCAGGCTGTGTCGACGGTGACGGCGGGGCCGTGCAGGCCCAGCAGGTACGAGATCCGCCCGGCGGCCACGCAGTGCCCGTTGGTCAGGATGCCGCCGGCCAGCTCTTCCGGCTGGCCGGCCAGGCGCTGCATGTACTCGTCGTAGCTCAGGCCGAGGTAGACGCCGGTCGGCTCGCCGGACAGCCGGTCGGGTGCCAGCCCCGCGTGCTCGAACGCCTCCCAGACGACCTCCAGCATCAGCCGGTGCTGCGGGTCGAGCACGTCGGCCTCGCGGCGGGAGACGCCGAAGAAGTCGGCGTCGAAGCCGGAGACGTCGGTCAGCCAGCCACCGTCGGGCGGCGTCGCGGCACCCGGCGCCGGTCGGCCCGCCGGGAAGGGGCCGACGGCGTCGCGGCCGTCGGCGAGCAGGCGCCACAGGGCGGCCGGCGAGTCGACGTCGCCGGGCAGCCGGCAGCCGATCCCGACGATCGCGATGTGCTCGTGTTCCACTGGAGCAGGCTCTTTTCTGGGTTAAAGGGCGTCGGGGCTGCCGAGCAGGATGGCGCTCTGCACGCCGCCCAACTGGTAGGTGAAGCTGAGCGCGTGGTCGAAGGCCATCGGCACGCTCTGGAAACCGGGCACCGGGTCGAACGGCAGGAAGTCGAGCGGCCGCTCGCAGTTGGCGGTCGGGCAGACCATCCGGTTCTGCATCATCAGCAGGGTCAGCGCGACGCCGAGGGCGCCGGTGGGCGCTCCGTTGTGGCCGAAGCTGCCCTCCTGCGAGGTCATCAGCAGGTCGGCGGCGCCGGCGCCGAACAGGGTGCGGATCGCCGCGGCCTCCTGCTGCGCCATGCCGCCGTCGCTGCCGCCGTGCACGTACCGGACCTGCTCGATCGGCCGGTCGCCCAGCGCCTGCCGGACCGCCGCGACGAGGCCGCCGCCGTCCTGGTCGCTGGCCAGCGGGTGGGGCAGCCCGTCGCGGGTGATCGCCTGGCCCAGCACCTGGCCGTAGATCGCCGCGCCGCGCCGCTCGGCGTGCTCACGGCTCTCCAGGATCAGCGAGACCGATCCCTCGCCGTAGTTGACGCAGCCCTGGCGCTGGTCGTACGGGCGCATCAGGCGGTCGAACTCGATCGGCTCGTCCGGCAGCGCGTTGGTCGGCCGGGCGTCGGCGTCCTGGCCCTGGACCATCTTGACCAGGTCGAAGACCTTCTTGAGCAGCGGGTAGTAGAAGTTGTCGACGCCGGTCACGGCGATCACGTCGGACGCGCCACTGTTGATCAGCAGGCGGGCGTTGTTGATCTGCACGCTCGACGAGGAGCAGCCGGCGTTCGCGGTGTAACAGGGCCCGGTCGTACGGGCGAAGGCCGACTGGGCCAGCGCCACGTCCGAGGAGGTCACCGCGATCGAGCTCTCGATGAACAGCGAGGTCGCCTCGATGATGTTCAGGTCGCCGATCTCGGTGTTCAGCACCTTGAGGTAGCCGGCGATGTTGGTGTCGACGCCGCCGCGCCCGACCAGGATGCCGGCGTTGGTGAGAGCACCGGCCCGCACGTCGAGCTTCGCGTCGGTGCACGCCTCCAGGAACGACATCAGCCCGAACCGGTGCGTGTCGGTGAAGTGCGCGGCGAAGATGCCCGGGATCTCCGGGAAGTACTCGGAGAACGTCTCCACCGGCAGGTCGACGGAGCCGTAGTAGACGCCGTCGTCGCGGGAGGAGATCGCGGTCTTGCCCTGGGAGACGATCTCCCAGACGTCCTGGGTGGTGATCGTCGCCCGGCCGAGGCCCGGCAGACAGAAACCCATGCCGGTGACGACCACGTCGCGCGCGTCGGTAACCGACCTCATCATGTTCGTTCCTTCCCCGAAGGTCGCCCGTTCGGGGAAGAGAGTACGGCCTAACCGGACGAATGGGATGTAGCGCCGCTTAGGAGGGCGAGTCAGGCAGTTGGTCTGGCGTGGCCCGGCGTGGCCCGGCGTGGCCCGGCCCTCACCAGAACGCGTGGCGGCCTGCTAAGGTTGCGCCCGTGCAGCGCTGGTATCGGTTTACACCCCCGGCCCGGAATGGGTCGGCGGGCGATTCGCCGCGCTGACCTTCACCCCCGGAGCCGGATCACTGAGCCGGCTCGGCACGCGTCCCGGGGCGGCTCGCCCATGAGAGGACGCCATGTCTGCCACCACCGCGGCGCTCGACGATGCCCGCATCGCCCGGATGAGCCCGCTGATCTCCCCCGCCCTGCTGCGCCACGAGTTCCCGGTCACCCCCGAGGTCGCCGACGTGGTCAGCCGCGGCCGGGCCGAGGTCGTCGACATCCTCGACGGTCGTGACGACCGCCTGCTGGTCATCGTCGGTCCGTGCTCGATCCACGACCCGGACGCCGCCCTGGAGTACGCGTCGCGCCTGGCCGCGGTCTCCGCCCGCTTGTCGGGCGATATCCGGGTCGTCATGCGGACCTACTTCGAGAAGCCGCGTACCACCGTCGGGTGGAAGGGTCTGATCAACGACCCGGACCTGTCCGGTGGCTTCGACGTCAACCGCGGCCTGCGGCTGGCCCGCCAGCTCCTGCTCGACGTGTCGGCGCTGGGCCTGCCGGTCGGCTGCGAGTTCCTCGACCCGATCACCCCGCAGTTCATCGCCGACATCGTGAGCTGGGGCTCGATCGGGGCCCGCACGGCGGCCAGCCAGACCCACCGCCAGCTCTGCAGCGGACTGTCCATGCCGATCGGGATCAAGAACTCCACCTCGGGCGACGTCGGCGACGCGGTCGACGGGATCCGCGCGGCGGCGGCCAGCCACGTTTTCATGGGCATCAACCTGGACGGGATCGCCGCCCTGGTCACCACGACCGGCAACCCGGACGTCCACCTGATGCTGCGCGGCGGGGCGAGCGGGCCGAACTACTCCGCGGCGCACGTCTCGGACGCGCTGGCCTCGCTTTCGAAGGCTGACCTGCCGCGGCGGCTGATGATCGACGCCAGCCACGGCAACAGCGGCAAGGACCACAACCGGCAGCCCGGCGTCGTACGCGACATCGCGGCCCGGCTGGCGGCGGGCGAGCGCGGCATCGCCGGCGTGATGATGGAGAGCTTCCTGGTCGCCGGCCGCCAGGACCTGGGCGGGTCGTCGATGGTCCGCGGCCAGTCGGTGACGGACGCGTGCATCGACTGGTCCACCACTTCGTCCCTGCTCGAGGAGTTGGCGGCAGCGGTTCGCGCACGGCGCTGATCCTGGGACGCGCGCCCCGGTAGCTTTAGGGGGATATGTCCGGGGCGCGCCTTCCGTACCAACCAGCGCTCGACGGGGTCCGGGCCTTCGCCGTCCTGGCCGTGCTGCTGTTCCACGGTGGAGTGGCGGCGCTGCCGGGCGGCTTCCTCGGCGTCGACGCGTTCTTCGTGCTGTCCGGCTTCCTGATCACCTCGCTGCTGCTCGTCGAACGCTCGGCGACCGGCGGCACGGATCTGGTCGCCTTCTGGGGTCGCCGGGCCCGGCGGCTGCTGCCCGCGCTGCTGCTCGTGCTGTCCTCTGTGGCGGTGGTTTCCCGGTGGCTGCTGCCGCCTCCCGAGTGGCCCGCGCTGCGGTTCGACTCGCTCGCCGCCGTGGCCTATCTCGCCAACTGGCGGATGATGTTCCGGGACGGCGACTACTTCGCGGCGACCGGCGCTCCCTCGCCGTTGCAGCACACGTGGTCGCTGGGGATCGAGGAGCAGTTCTACCTGCTCTGGCCACTGGTGTTCATCTTTGTCGCGGCCCTCGCCTTTCGCCGGTCCCGGGCCGTGCTGCTGGTTGTCTGCGCCGTGGGCTCTGCGTTGTCGGTGGCCGCGGCGGCGGTGCTCTTCTCGCGGTCCGACGTGGACCGGGTCTACTACGGCACTGACACGCGGGCGGTCACGCTGCTGGTCGGCTGCGCCCTCGCGGTGCTGCTGTCCGGCCGGGTCGGCCGCCGGGGTCGGCACCCAGTGCTGGGGTCGCTGGCTGTGGTCGGCGTGGCCGTCACCGGGCTGTTCTGGGCCTCGGCGGGTGGCGGCTCGCCGTGGCTCTATCGCGGTGGGCTGCTCCTGGTCGCGCTGGCGACCGCCGCGGTGATCGCGCACGCCGTGGTCAGCCCCCGGTCGCCGACCGCCCGGCTGCTCGGCCTGCTGCCGCTGGTGCTGGTCGGGCGGATCTCGTACGGGCTCTATCTGTGGCACTGGCCGCTGTTCGGCTGGCTGACGTCCGCGCGCACGGGGTTGAGCGGGCCCGCGCTGCTCGGCGTGCGGCTGGCCGCCGTCTTCGTGGTCGCCACGGCGTCGTACCTGCTGGTCGAGCGGCCGCTCCGGACGGCGCGCTGGACGCGGGGGCGGCCCCGGCTCGGTGGTGCGGTCGCGGGTGTGGCGGTGCTGGCGACGGCGGCGCTCGCCGTGCTCGTCACCGTGCCGCCGCCGGCGCGGCAGGCGCCCGCCATCGCGTTGGACACCCGGCCGGGTCCGAGCGCGTCGGCCACCCCGCCGATCCAGCGGGCGGGCCGGACGCCGGGCGCGCTGCCCCGGATCGCGTTCATGGGCGACTCGGTGTCGTGGTCGCTCGGCACGTATCTGCCGAAGCAGTCCCAGCTCCAGGTCACCGCGCGCGGCGTGCCCGGGTGCGGCATCGCCCGGCTGCCGGACGTGTTCTACGTCGGCTCGCCACACCCGACCTATCCCGGCTGCGACACGTGGGACCAGCGGTGGCGGCGCAACATCACGACCGACGACCCGGACGTCGCGGTGCTCCTGCTGGACCGGTGGGAGCTGATGGACCGCAAGCTGAACGGCCGCTACCAACACGTCGGCGAGCCGGAGTTCGACGCGTACCTGCTTCGAGAGCTCAACCTCGCGATCGACATCGTCGGCGTACGCGGCGCGCGCGTGGCCGTCCTGACCGCGCCGTACACGCGGCGGGCGGAGCGCCCGGACGGCGGCCTGTGGCCGGAGGACGAGCCGGCACGGGTCGACGCCTGGAACAGGCTGCTGCGCGCGACCGCCGCTAAGCGCACCGCGACGGTCCTGGACCTGCAGGCGGTGGTCTGCCCGGGCGGCGCCTTCGCGTGGGACGTCGGCGGTGTCCGGGTCCGCAGCGACGGCCTGCACTTCACACCGGAGGGCGTACAACAGGTGATCGCGCCCTGGTTGTTGCCGCAGGTCGCCCGCCTGGCAACGGCCTAGGCGCACTTCCCACGGGCGCCGAGCAGGCGTCACCGCAGGTGGCCTGGGCTCGCCCGGATTCCGATCGTGGCCGTTCTTATCCGGCTCACCGTGGTCTTTCCGCTTCCGCGCCGATGGTTTCCGCTTGATTCCACGATCGGTCGCCGCTCGCTTTATCGGGTTTCGCTTCGTCGCTGGTCGCGGTCTAGGGCGGGGGAGAATTTTGCGAGTGCCGACAGGCCGCAGAGAGCGCGACCTCTATAGTCGGCATTCGCAATATCCTCCCCCGCCCTGACCCAGCTCAGCGTTGGTCGACTCCGATTCCTGGCCGCGGGACACAGTCCATCGGCTGATCTTCGCTGTGCGCGATCAGTGGGTGGCTGAGCTTTGTGGGCAACGTATGCGGTCCGGCCGTCCGCGCCGTGCCGCAGAGCCAGGTGTTGTACCTCGGCAATCGCGGGTCGCCGCCGGTCGGCGGCTGTGCCGGTCGCAGGCCACGGCCCACCGCGACCTACTGACGAACGCGAGCCGAGCCGGCGTCACCGCCAGGTGGCCCGCAATCGCCGGATACCGGTGTCGCGCCGCGGCGATCCTGGGACGCCGCCGGTCAGCGGCTGTGCCGGTCGCAGGCCACGGCCCACCGCGACCTACTGATCAACGCGAGCCGAGCCGGCGTCACCGCCAGGTGGCCCGCAATCGCCGGATACCCGAGGCGCGCCACGGCGATCCCGAGACACCGCCGGTCAGCGGCCGTGCCGGTCGCAGGCGACGTTGATCGGCAGGTCACACCAGCCGTTGCCGCAGACCGCCCGCCTGGCAACGGCCCAGCGTTACCTGCTGATCAACGCGAGCCGAGCCGGCGTCACCGCCAGGTGGCCCGGGATCGCCGGATACCCCTGGCGCGCCACGGCGATCCCGAGACACCGCCGGTCGGCGGCTGTGCCGGTCGCAGGCGACGTTGATCGGCAGGTCACACCAGCCGTTGCCGCAGGCCGCCCGCCTCGCAACAGCCCGCCGCGAACTGCTGATCAACGCGAGCCGAGCAGTCACGCCCTAGGGTTTGGTGGCCGAGCTGACCAGGATAGGGATCACCAGCAGGAGGTCGCCGCGCTTGGCGCGGGCGCGCTGGTCGGCCAGCCAGTCGTCGGAGTCACCAGCGATCCGGCTCAGGAACAGCTCGCCCAGGTCCGCGGTGGTGACCACTTCGGACGCCGCGGTGGTACTGACGTCGGCGAACCCCAACGCCCGGAGGAGCTCGGGAGCCTGGCGCGCGGCGAAGCCTGCGGCCAGCTTGTCGGTGCGCTGGTGCACGACCGCGCGGGTCCGTTCCGGGTCGTCGCTGGCGATGCTGATCGCGTCCCAGTCGAGGTCGACGACGACGAGGCGGCCGTTCCGTCTCAGCACGCGGCGGGCCTCGCTGAGGGCCTGGTGCGGGTCGGTCAGGTCGTGCAACACCTTGTCGGTGCGGTAGCCGTGCAGCTCGCCATCCGCGAACGGCAGGTGGTGGGCGTCGCCGACGCGGTAGTCACCGTCCGGGTGACGCCCTCGGGCAACGTCCACCATGGCCGCGTTGTGGTCGACGCCGACGGCGACGCTGTGCCGGGCGGCCAACTCGGCGACCGCCCGCCCGGTGCCGCAGCCGACGTCGACGACCCGGTCTTTCGCGTTCAGCGCGAGCAGGTCGTAACTGTGGTCACGGAGCCGCGCGGACGCCGGAAGCGTCTCGAAGCGGTCGAGGGCGGTCAGAAATCCCGCGGGAATCGTCATGATGGTGAGCATGCGAGTTCAGGTCGACCTGAAGTCAACCGTCGCGATCGGCGACCTTGCCGCCCGGTTCGGGCTGGCCACCCACGTGCTGCGGCATTGGGAGGAGATGGGCCTGCTGCGCCCGACCCGGACCGGCGCCGGCCGCCGGCGCTACACCGAAGCGGACGCCGAGCGGATCGGCGCGATCCTGCTGGCCAAGGAAGCGGGACTCGGCCTAGCGGACATCCGCGAGCTGCTAGGCGCGCCGGGACCGGCCCGCCGGGCGGCGTTGCGCGCCCATCGTGACGCGGTCGACGCCCGGATCCGGGCGCTCACGACCGCCCGCGACGCACTGGACCACGGATCCCGCTGTCCGGCCGACGACCTGACCCAGTGCCCGAACTTCGCGGCGGCGGTCAGGCGACGCGCGGGGGGAGAGTCTCCCCCCGCCACGGCGTGAGGATCGGCAGGACCGCAACGCCCTCAGACGGCCCGGCACCCGAGACCACCTCGACCACCCAGCCCAGCCCTCCACATTCGGCGCGGCGGTCAGGCGACGCGCGCGGGGAGAGTCTCCCTCCAGCCACGGCGTGAGGATCGGCAGGACCGCAACGCCCTCAGACAGCCCGGCACCCGAGACCACCTCGACCACCAACCCAGCCCTCCACATTCGGCGCAGCGGTCAGGCGACGCGCGCGAGGAGGGTCTCCCCCCGCCACGGCGTGAGGATCGGCAGGACCGCAACGCCCTCAGACGGCCCGGCACCCGAGACCACCTCGACCACCAACCCAGCCCTCCACATTCGGCGCAGCGGTCAGGCGACGCGCGCTGGGAGGGTCTCCCCCAGCCACGGCTTGAGGATCGGCAGGACCGCTTCCGCGCGCATCGCGCTCAGGTGGTCTGCGCCCGGGACCAGCTCGACCGTCCAACCCAGCTCTTCGAGCTCGGTGCGGTGGCGCGCCAGCGGCTCGCCGATCGCGACGTGGACGTCGCCCCATTTCGGGCCGTAGGTGACGGTGTCGTCGGCGCCGGCGAACGCCAGGCGAGGGACGGTCAGCCGGCGCAGGGCGGTGCGTTCGTCGAAGTCGCGCAGTGACGTGTAGAGCGTTACGTACTGCGCGGTCTGGTCGGGCGTCGCCGTGACCTCGGCGGCGTCCCAGTCGCCGGGCTCGGCGGCGGGGAACTGCCTGCCCTCGTTGGCCACGGCCATCCGGTGGGCGGCCGCGGTGACCTCTCGCATGGCCGCGTAGGGACCGCCCAGCGGCGGGTACCCGCCCATCGCGAGGGCAGCGAGCCGATCGGTGCGCAGGGCGAGCTGGAAGCCGGCCAGGGCAAGCCAGGAGTAGCCGTAGTACGCGAACCGATCGGCGCCGGCCGCGTCGGCCATGGCGAGCAGATCAGCCGAGACGGCGGCCGCGGTCAGGGTCGTGGGCTTGGGGTGGCGGGCGAGGTGGCCCTCGTAGTCGGCGGTGACCACGCGGAAGCCGGCCTCGGCGAGCCCGGTGGCGAGGGTGTGCCCGAGGGCCGGGTCGGCACCCCAGGCGCGCATCTGCTCGGCGGCGTCGCCCTCGATCACGGTGGTGCTGAGGGGAAGCAGGACGGCCGGCCCGGTGCCCCAGACGGTCACGTCGATGGTCAGGTCGTCATGCATGCGTGCGATGGCCATAAAAACACTATACACTGTAAGGACTATGAGCGCAGCCGACATCGATGCCCACGTCCGCCGCCTCTGGCGGCACCGGGGCGCCACCGTGCCCACCCCGCGCCGCGGACCGGCCCAGCAGCTCGACCTCGACGAGATCGTCGGCGTCGGCATCGCGTTGGCGGACGCCGACGGCCTGGCCGCGGTCTCCACCCGCGCGGTCGCGGCCCGCCTGGGCAAGACCGCGATGGCCCTCTATCCGTACGTGGGCACCAAGGAGAACCTGCTCGCCCTGATGCAGGACCAGGCCAGCGCGATGCCACCGTGGCCGGACCCACCGTCGACGCTGGCCGACGCACTGCTGGCGTGGTCGTCGGCGCTGTTCGACGTCTACCTGGCGCACCCCTGGCTGACCGAACGCGACTGGTCGCAGGCCAGCCAGGGCCCCAACGAGCAGGACTGGCTCGAGCGCCTGGCCGGGATCCTGTCGACCTGGCAGGTCCCCGACGAACGCCGCTCGACCGCGGTCACGATGCTGTACGCGACGGTGCGCGCGACAGCCTCGACGACCGCCGCCTACCAGCGGATGTCATCGGACGGAGCGGACGAGTGGCTGGCCCGGTCCACGGCGATCCAGACGCACGTCCCCGACCTACGTGACCGCTATCCACTGTCGACGTCGCTGGCGCCGCCCACCCCGGACTGGCGCGCCAACCCACGCGCCGCCCTCACCGCCGGCGTCCACCTCCTCGCAGTCGCACTCTGACCATCGACCCGTCCGCCCACCTACGCGACCAAGCGGCGCGGCCCACCAGCGCGGCGCGGCGCGGCCAGCCAGCCCGGCGCGGCCAGCTGGCGTGGCCAAGCGGCACGGCCAGCGCGGCACGGCCAGCGCAGCGCGGCACGGCCAGCGCAGCGCGGCACGGCCAGCGCAGCGCGGCACGGCCAGCGCAGCGCGGCAGGGCTACACCTTGCGAAACGGGTGGCAGCCTGGAACGCCCGTCACCAGGGCGGGGCCGTTCGGCCCGGCCGGCTGAGCCGCTAGCGCGGCGAGCGATCGTCGCCTTCGGCGCTTGGCATTCTTGTTTCCAAGCGCGCTCCCTTCTGTCGGCCGCCGCTATGCCGGGAGGTTCAGGCAGAAGGGCTTGCCGGCTGGGTCGGCGAAGACTCGGAAGGTTTGCTCGCTTGCCGATAGCACCGTCGCGCCCAGGGCTACCGCTGAGCGCTCCCCCGCGTCCAGGTCGTCGACCTCGATGTCCAGGTGGATCTGTTGCGGATAGGCCGGGTCCGGCCAGCGCGGCGCAACATAGTCGGCCACCTGTTGGAACATCACCGGTCGGGCGCCTTCCTCGCCGATCATCGCCATGCCGTCGGCCTCGTAGGTGAGCGGCTTGCCCAGTAGCTTCGAATAGAACGTGCTCAGGACCTTGGTGTCCGGGCAGTCGAGCATGACGCCCACCAGCGTGGTGGCCGGGTCGTCGGCCCGCAGGCACAGGTCGAAGGGGTGGCCGGCCGGGTCGGCCACCGTGTGCCACGTTTCGTTGCGGCGTAGGAGCTTGCCGCCCAGCGAGACCACCAGCGCCACACCGGCCTCCAGGTCGGGGACGCGTAGGTCCAGGTGCGCCTGCTGCGGATGAGCCGGGTCCGGCCACCGCGGCTGTCGATGGTCAGGCGCCGCCTGGAGGTCGACGCGCCAGCCGTCCGGCGTGCGGAGCGTGATCCAGTCAGCGCCGACCCGCGTCTCCTTCCAGCCGGCCAGGCCCTGGTAGAACGCCGACAGGCCGGCTATGTCGGCCGCGTCGAACACCACGGCCTCCAGCTTTCCGATCATCACAATCCCCCTCGAGTCGGCTACACGGAGCAGACTGCACTAGGGGTACGACAAAACCACTCAGCCACCGGCGATCGTGGACGCGACCCGCCGAAGCCCCGAGGGCGTCGCGAGATAGCGGGCGAACTCCGCCCGCCGCGCGTCCGTCTCCGCGCCCGGCGACAGCAGCGCGGCCTGCTCAGCCGACGAGGCCAGCACCCGCTCCGCCCACGGCCGCCGCGCCGCGTCGTAGCCCGAGACGTCGTTCGACGCCAACCGTGGCGCCAGGTCGACCGCGTCCAGCAACCCCAGGTTGAGCAGAGGACCGCCGAAACCCGCGACCACGTGCGCCGCGTCCCCCGCGAGCAGCACCCGCCCGGACACGTACGACGACGCGATTCGGTTCTGCCGCGCCGTCGACCGCCGCAGCACGTGCGGCCCAGGACCGGACGGCGCTCCCAACCTGACCGACCGACCCAGCACCCGCCCCAAACTGAGCCGCACCTCGTCGAGGGTCACCGGCGCGTCCGAGTCCACCGGCGAGGACCACTCCAGCGTCGTCACCAGATGCGGACCGCGGCCGAACCGGGCGTACGAGAACACCCCGTGCGGCGTCCGATGGAACAGGTACGGCCGATGGCGACCCAAGCGGAACGACAGCGGCAGCGAAACGTGCGCGCTCCGCGACACCACCCGCGAGTCCGACACACCCGGGAACCCGATCCCCGCCGCCTTGCGCACCCGGCTGTGCGCACCATCGCACCCCACGACATAAGAAGCATCGATCGTGTACGAGCCAGCCGGCCCCGACACCGAGACAGTCACACCGGACGACGCCGGCCGAAGGCCGACAACCGTGTGCCCACGACGGACGGGCACGCCGGCATGCGAAGCGAGCACCGACTCGAGCGAGCGTTGCGGCACCGGCTGCACGTACACCGGGTTGTCAGGCAGCCGCCGCAGGTCGAGCGGAAACCCCCCGTACATGAATCGCGGCGCCGGCCCCCGACGCGGAAACAGCCCGCGGTCGTACAACAACGGCACGGCCAGCCCGACCACCCCATTGGCCTTCGGCGCGACGCTCGGAGAAGGCAACGCCTCCAGCACCACCGGACGCACACCGGACCGCACAAGCTCCGAAGCCAGCATCAACCCGACCGGCCCGGCACCCACGACAACGACCACCATGCCGTCAACCGTAGTTGACAAACGCCGAAACCGTCAACACAAGTTGACAACGCTAGAGCGGATTCCCCGCCGTCAGTCGCATCGTGAAGCCCGACTCGTCGCGCGAGAAAGCGACGTAGTTGCACGACTGGTGAGTGATCCACAACCCGAGCCCGCCGGTCGCACTGTCGCGCGACGGCACCAGCCCCGCGAACGGGTCGCGAGGCCCCGTCCCCCCGTCGGTCACCGACACCACGATCCGGTCGGGGCCGGCCCAGTAGCAGACCCGCACCGGCGGCAGGCCGTGCCGCAGCGCGTTGGTCACCACCTCACTGACCGCGACGACCAACTCGTCGACCTCGTCGGCCGGCAGGCCGGGGTCGACCAGCGACACCGCGCCCCGGGCCCGCGAGGCGGTCGGGTCGACCAGCGTGATCAGCGGCGGCCCGGTCTGCAGCACGTCCGGCGGGACCGGCGGCCACGAGGCGAGGAACGAGGAAGGCACCGCGTACGCGGAGCTCGGGCGATGCGAGCCGTCGGCGTGCAGCGAACGCGGATGGGTGCGGGCGACGTCGGCCAAAACCGCGGATGGCGTGATCCGCGAGTCGTACGCGCACAGGCTCCACAACGGGAACTCGTCGTACGCGTGGTTGATCGCCGACTCGTAGCGCGCCCACCAGTGCCACGTCGCGCCGAACGACGGCCGCGGGATCTCGCCCACGATCCGGATCTGCGCCGCGCCCGAGGCGACGTAGCCAGCCAGCAGCTCGCGATAGGCCCGGATAGCCGCGGCCGGACGGGCGTACACGCTGCCGCCGGTCATGAAGGTGACCCCACCCAGCACGCCGGCTGGAAGGGCGCGGCGCACGAGGGAGGCCTTCTCCGGCCCGAGCGAGACCACCGTCGGTTCCTTCTCGTCGACCCCGCCGGACAGGAACGGCACCAGAACGGCGAGCAGCTCGTCGTCGGTGTCGTAGTAGACCGCCTCGTGGAAATAGCCGACGTGGTCGGCCGCCGCGCCGCTGCGGGTCATGACGCCTCCACCCGGATGCCGGGAACGCGCAGCAGCTCGACCAGGCGGGCGGCGGCCGGCAACGGCGTGCGCAGCACCGCCGTCGCACCGCGATCGCGCGCATAGGAGGCGAGCTGGAGCAACGACCGATGGTCGACGAAGTCGAGGCTGCCGGCCTCGACCACGAGCTCGCCGTCGACGACCGCCGGCGCCGCCCGGTCGAGGGCCCGGGCCAGGGCCGCCGTGCCGGTGGAGTCGAGCTCGCCCGAGATCGCGAGGTGGCCGGTGCCCTCCTCGGCGTGCAGCCGGAACGGCACACCGGGCACGTTGTGGGTGGGGTGCAGGCAGGCCAGATCAGCCAGCGCGGCCGGATCGACCACGCGCCGGTCGTAGGCGCAGAGCCCGAACAACGGATGCCGGGCGATGAACCGGTCGATCTGGTGTTCGTAGGCGGCGAACGCCGGCGAGGCCAGCGGAGTCGCGTCGCCCACCACCCACAGCCCGGTGTAGCCGTCGGCGAGCGCGGCCTCGGTCGCCGCCGCCCAGGTCGAGAGCTCCGCGGCCGGGTCCGGGAACGAGGAACACCGGATTCCGTCGATGTCGGGCAGGCCGCCGCCGACCAACCGGAGTGCGCCACCGGCGGCGCGACCCTCGGCGAAGAACCGCCGGGCCACGGCCACGAACTCGGCGCGGTCGGCGTAGGCCCAGCACACGTGGCGCCCGGCACCGAATGGCCGGGCGACCGGGGCCCCAGCCGCGCGCATCACGACAGCCTACGCCGCTGGCCCCGGCACCGAATGCACAGCCCACGGCCATCTCATGGTCAGCCGACCGGACCCCTGGAGATCATCTTCTATTCATCAGGCACCGTCAATGTGCTGCGCATGACACGGCTCAGCCGGCGCATCTTCGTCCTCGGTGGACTGGCCACTGTAGGTGCGACGATCGCCCCCCTGTCCAGCGCCCTGGCGGCGCCTCCGTACCCCTTCAAGCTCGGTGTCGCCAGCGGTGAACCCGCGGCCGACAGCGTGGTCCTCTGGACGCGCCTCGCGCCCACCCCACTCAACGCCGACGGCCAGGGCGGCATGCCCAACGCCGACGTGACGGTGGACTGGCAGGTGTCCACAAGCGACACCTTCGCGACGATCCAGAGCCAAGGAACGGTCACCGCCCGTTACGCCGACGCACACTCGGTGCACGTCGTCGCCAACAACCTCGCCCCGGACTCCGACTACTACTACCGCTTCCGCGCCCAGGGCCACATCTCGCCGGTGGCGCGCACCCGCACCACGCCGGCCAACGGCACCTTCGGCCGCGACTTCACGATGGCCTTCGCGTCCTGCGCGCACTACGAGAACGGTTACTACACCGCCTACCGGCGGATGGCCGAGGACCGGCCCGACCTCGTGCTGCACCTCGGCGACTACATCTACGAGGGCGGCGTGGGCAGCGGCGTACGCCAGCACGTCGGCGCCGAGATCGTCAGCCTGGCCGACTACCGGCGGCGCTACGCGCTCTACAAGTCCGACCCGGACCTGCAGGCCGCGCACCACGCCGCACCCTGGCTGACGGTGCCGGACGACCACGAGGTGGAGAACAACTACGCCGGCACCGTGCGGGAGAACAACACCCCGGTGCTGACGGCGGCGCAGTGGACCGCCCGGCGCACCGCCGCGTACAAGGCGTACTACGAGAACATGCCGCTGCGGCCGGCGTCCGCGCCGAGCGGCAACAGCATCCCGCTCTACCGCCGGGTCCGGTGGGGCGCGCTGGCCACCTTCCACATGCTCGACACCCGCCAGTTCCGCGACGACCAGGCCTGCGGCGACGGCAGCAAGGTGTGCGCGGACGCCGACCTGGCCAGCCGCAGCATCACCGGCGCGGCGCAGGAGGCCTGGCTGCTCGACGGCCTCGGTCAGAAGCTCGGCACCTGGGACATCATCGGGCAGCAGGTGTTCTTCGCCCGGCAGTTCACCTCGACCGGCGCGGCCAGCATGGACGCCTGGGACGGCTACCGCGCGTCCCGGTCGCGGATCCAGACCGGCTGGCAGCAGCGGGGCGTACGCAACCCGGTGGTGCTCACCGGCGACGTGCACCGGGCCTGGGCCAACGACCTGAAGGCCGACTACGCCAACCCGAACTCGGCGACGATCGGCACGGAGCTCGTCTGCACCTCCATCTCGTCGACCGGCGACGGCAGCGGCACGACCGCGATCCCGAACGTGGCGACCAACCCGCACCTGCGCTTCTACCAGGACCGCCGCGGCTACACCCGGACCACCGTCAGCCGTGACCAGATCCGGGCCGACTTCCGCGCGGTCGCCAGCGTCACCGAGCACGGCGCCGCCGTCACGACCGCCAAGTCGTTCGCCATCCTCGACGGCCGCCCCGGCCTCCAGGCCCTGTAGGAGACAACGTGCCACTGAACACCGTGCTCGTCGCGGCCCTGCTCGCCCTTCCGGCAGGGGTCACGGTCAGCGCAGCCAACAGCGTCGCCACCGGCGACCAGGACGGCGGCGCCGTCGCCACCAACCGCAACGGCGACGTCGCCGTCGTCTGGGAGGACGACCGGGCCGAGTCGAACCCCGGCGACAACACCAACTCCGAGATCTACGTGCGGCTGTTCCGCAACGGCACCAGCGCGTACGAGAAGAAGCTCTCCGCCGGCGGCACGGCGGGCGTGCCGTGGAAGCACGTCAGCCCCGACGTCGGCCTCGACGACAAGGGCAACGCGGTCGTGGTCTGGAACGACGATCCGGACGGCAACGGCACGTACAACGTCGTCTATCGGGTCGTCTCGCCGGCCGGCACCGTGCTCGGCCAGGGCCAGGTCAACGCGGACTCGGCCGGCCAGCAGCTGAGCCCGAAGGTGGCCGTGGACCCGGACGGCACGGCCAGCAACCCGTCGTCGGTCGCGTTCTCGGTGGTCTGGGAGGACGTGCAGGGCACGGTCACGCGGATCAAGGCGGCCGGCTACAGCAACGTCGCGACCAAGCTGTACGAGGTCGTGGCCAGCCAGTCGACCGGCGCGCACCACCTGCCCGACATCGCGGCGTCGGCGTCCGGCGACGCGCTGATCGTGTGGGACGAGGACAGCGACGGCAACGGCTTCTACCAGATCGGCCTGGTCCGGCTGGCCCGCGGCAACGGCGCGGTCAACCTGACCCGGCGAGCGGCCAACAGCAACGGCGGCGGCCAGCAACGGCATCCGGCGATCGCGGCGAACTTCACCGGCGACTTCACGGTGGCGTGGGAATCCGACCACACGGGTACGCCCGGCATCTGGTCGCGCTCGTTCGCCGCGAACGGTGACCCGAAGCACGCCGACGTGGAGGTGACCAGCACGGCCGGCGCGGCGAACCCCGCGGTCGGCATCGACGACCAGGCCAACGCCGTGGTCGGCTGGACCGTCGCCGCGAACGACGTCTGGGCCCGCGGGTTCAACCCGAACGGCACGACCGAGGGCCGGCTGCCGGCGCAGACCTACAGCAACACCACCACCGGACGGCAGGACCAGCTCAGCCTGGCCGTGTCGCCGTGGGGCGAGATCGTCGTGTCCTACACGGACGACAACGACGGCAACCTGTACGACCAGGTGCTGCTCGCGCTCGGAGGCTCGAACTCGCAGTGGTGACGGGGAGAGGTGCCCGGACCCGTGCGGTCCGGGCACCTCTTGTCCGCGTCAGCTCAGGATGCCGCCGAGGTTGCCAAGCACACCGGTGAGGAAGGTGACGACGCTACCCAGCAGAGCAGTAAGCATGTGGAGACCCCGTTCGTTCGATGCTGAAACCGGATACGACACGTGCCGCAGCCGTAACTGGCTGCAACGTCACGGTAACAGCGTGCGACGTTTGGTGGTCCAAAATCCCCTTTTGGCCAGACTTAGGCCGCCATGAAGTCCTTGATCGCGGCATCGCACTCGGCCGCGTGGGTCCACGGGATACTATGCGGCGCGCCGTCGATCGCGACCAGCTTGAGGTCCTTGACCAGCGGCGGGAGCCGCTTGCCGGTCGACGCGAACGGCAGCACCTGGTCGGCCGTGCCCTGCACCACCAGCATCGGCACGTCGATCCCGACCACGTCCTGGCGGAAGTCGGTCAGCCACGAGTCGACACAGTCGTACGTGCCGATCGGCGACGCTGTGATGCCGACGTTGAAGTGCGCGTTCCAGGCCTCCTGGCTGAGCTGCTTGCCCATGGTGTCCTTGACGTTGAAGAACAGGTCGAAGAACTGTTTGATCCACAGTGGCCGGTCGGCCGCGCAGGCCTGCTTGATGCCTTCGAAGACCGACCCGTCCACGCCCTCGGGGTTGTCGCCGGTCTTGAGCAGGAACGGCGCCAGCGGGCTGAGCAGCACGCCCTTCGAGACCCGGGCCGAGCCGTACTGGCCGAGGTAACGGGTGATCTCGCCGGTGCCCATCGAGTGCCCGACCAGCACCGCGTCACGCAGGTCCAGCGTCTCCATCAGGATGTTGAAGTCCGCGGTGAACGTGTCGTAGTCGTACCCGCTGCCCGGTTGCGAGGATTTGCCGAAACCGCGCCGGTCGTACGTGATGATCCGGTTCTTGCCCCGCAACGGGCTGACGATCTTCTCCCAGGACTGCCCGCTGAGCGGGTAGCCGTGGATGAGCACGACGGGCGGGCCCGAGCCGTGATCCTCGTAGTAGATCTTGACCGGCTCGGTGTTCTCCTGACCCACGGTCACGTACGGCATCAGCGGACCCCCGTCCTGCACGGAACGAACAGACCAGTCCACGCTGCCGACGAACGGACGCTCCGCGCATCACCCGAATACGTTAGTCGCCGAGGGCATCCAAGAACGTTTTCGACGGTACGAAGAAGAGGTTGCCGGTGACGGCGCGGGAGAAGTCGAGGATGCGGTCGTAGTTGCCGGCGGGGTCGCCGATGAACATGTTGCGCAGCATCTGCTCGATCACCGAGGGGCGGGCCGCGTACCCGATGAAGTAGGTGCCGAACTCGCCCTTGGCCGGGCTCCCGAACGGCATGTTGTCGCGCATGATCTTGTGTTCGGTGCCGTCGGCGTCCTTGATCGTGGTGAGCATCCGGTGCGCGGACGACGGGATCGCGTCGTCGTCGAGCTCCACGTTGGACAGCTTGTCGCGCCCTATGATGTTGTTCTGCTGCTCGACGGTCAGCTTGTTCCAGGCCGCCAGGTCGTGCAGGTACTTCTGCACCACCAGGTAGCTGCCGCCCTCGAAGTCGGGGTCCTCGCTGCCGATCAGGGCGGCCTCCTCGGAGGCGCGGCCGGTCGGGTTCTCCGTGCCGTCGACATAGCCGAGCAGGTCGCGGAAGTCGAAGAAGCGGAAGCCCTGCGTCTCGTCGACCGCCATGGCGGCGCCGTCGAGGCGGGCCAGGATCCGGGTGGCGAGCTCGAAGCAGAGGTCCGGCCGGGCCGCGCGGATGTGGAACACCAGGTCGCCCGGGGTCGACACGGCCTCGTGCTGCTCGCCGCGGATCGACGGCAACCGGTGCAGCCGCGCGGGTTTGGGCCCGTCGAAGATGCGGCCCCAGGCGTCGGCCCCGAACCCGACCACACAGGACAGTTGGGCCTCCAGGTCGCGGAAGCCGACGGAACGCACGAGACCCGGCAGGTCGCCACACAGGTCCCGGGTACGCGCGGCGGCGTCGGCACCGTCGTCGATGGTGACGACCAGCACGAACGCGGCACGGCTGAGCGGCGCGAGCACCGCCTGCGGCTCGATCATGGCGCCACGTTACCGGGACTCAGTCGATGGCGCGGTCCAGCTCGGCCCAACTCACATTGAGGGTGACCAGGGCGCCGTCGCCCGTGCCGCTGACGTGGTCGACCTGGGCGCCGCTGACGTACACGTCGTTCTCGAACTGCTCGCCGCGGTCGACCAGCAGGTAGCCCGTGGCCATGTAGAGCTCGGCCGGCCCGGCCGGGAGCTGGGGCCGGATCTCGGTGTCGGGCTGCTGGACCGCGTCGACCATGCCGACCGGCACGCCGGCCGCGTCGTGGACCTCCATGCCCGGCGAGACCTGGGCGATGGCGGGCGGGTCGTCGGTGGCTTCGATGGTCGACATGACAGGGGAATGCCCCGATCCGGACCGATCAAAACCGGTCTTCTGCTGCGGCGGACAGCGCACTCTCCAGCTGACCGCGCAGGGCCCGCTCGTCGTCGGGCACCTGGGCCAGCGCGGCGGACAGCACCGGCCCGGCCTCCGCCGCCCGCCCCACCGACCGCAGCAGCTCGCCGTGCAGCAGGCCCGCGAAGCCGACCTGGGTGCCGGCGCCCAGCGACCGAAAGCCCTCGGCCGCCCGGGCCGCCCGCGGTATCGCCTCGTCCGAGCGGTCGAGGCGATCCAGCAGCCGGGCACCGTCGTAGTCGAGCATCGCCCGCTCCCAGATCGCGTGCGGCTCGTCGGGCAGCGCCGCCGCGGCGGCGTCGGCCTCGGCCAGCGCCGCCAGCGCCGGCTCCGGCTGGGCCGCCCACAGCAGCGAGGTGGCGTGCCGGCGGCGGGCGCGCAGGGCGTCGACCGGTCGCTTGGCGGTGGACCAGGCGGCGGCCGCGTCGGCGAACCGGGCTGCCGCGGTCGCGTCGCGGTCGAGCCGGTCGAGCGCCTCGGCGAGCCGCTCCGTGATCTGGGCCAGGGCCTCCGGGTCGTCGCCGGCGGCGATCGTCGTGGCCATCGCGGTCAGCTGGGCCAGCACCGACTCGTGCTCGGACAGTTCCTGGTAGACCGCGACCAGCAGGTCACGGACGGCCAGCGCCTGCGGCTCGCCGGCGGCCTCGAACGCGGCGAGCGCCTCCTCGGCGACCTCCGCCGCGTCCAGCGGCCGACCGGCGTTGAGGTACGCGATCGCCAGCTCGAACTGGGTGTGCGGGACGGTCTCGCGATCGTCGGCGGCGGTCAGCGCGGCGATCTCCTCGGCCAGCGGGGCGATCGCCTCGGCGGCCCGCGCCGAGTTCGCCAGCAGGCCGGCGCGCTGCCGGGTGACCAGACGGCGTACGGCCGGAGCGCACGGCGCCGCGAGCCCCTCGTCGAAGGCCACCAGCGCCTCCTCGCCCCGGTCGAGCTGGCGGAGCGTGACACCGTGCAGGAAGCAGGCGTGCGCGAGCTCGTCGGGCAGGCCGGCCGCCCGGAACCGGTCACGGCTCTCGGCGGCCGCCGCCTCGGCCTCCTCGGTCTCGCCGAGCTGGCCGAGCGCCTGGGCCCGCAGCGCGAGGATCTGACCGTACACGGAGGGGTCCTCCGCGGCGTCGGCGTGCTCCTGCGCCATCCGGCCGGTGGCCACCGACTCCGGGATCAGGCCGGTGGCCGCCTGCGCGTACGCCAGCCGCAGATAGGCCCGGGCGAGCCGGCTCGGCGTGCCCTCCGCCACCAGGTACGCGGTGGACGCCTCGATGAGCTCCCGGCCCTCGCGCGCGCGGCCCGCCCGCAGCAGCCCCATCCCGAGCCGGCCGCGCACCACCTGACGGCGCACCTCGTCACCGGCCGCGGCGTAGAGCGCGTCCGCCTGCCGCCAGGCCGTCTCGGCGCCGGCGGCGTCGTCGTCGGCCGACGCCCGGCTGCCCGCGGCGTCGGTGCGGCGGGCTTGTTGCAGGTCGGTCAGCGGCCCAGAGCCGTAGCGCTCGTCGAAGGCGGTCCAGGCGGCGAACGCCTCCTCCTCCCGGCGCCCGCGGAAGGCGGCCTCGGCCAGGTCGAGCAGCTCGTCGGGAGTGTCGGTGACCGGCACCGGATCCGTCCACACCGGACGCACCGGGGCCGGCTCCGCGACGGCCGGCGCGGCGTGCGCGCTCCGGGAGCCCGGCACCGCCAGCCGGAAGTTGGCATCGATCGGCACCGCGGACAGCGTCTCCCGCGTGCCCTCCGACTGGTGGGCGGTGCCGTTGCGGGCGTCGAACCGGGCCGCGAGCTCGAGGGCCCGCGCGGACAGCTCCTCGGCGACGGCGCCCACCGACCGGCCGGCGACGGTCAGACCGCCGTTGCCGGACGTGTCGAGGCCGCGCAGCACGGAAGCCGCGGCCGCGGCGAACGTCATCGTCGCGAACGGGGTCGGCGAACGTTCCAGCCAGCCGAGGTGCCGCTCGACGATCTCCAGGCCGAGGACGTCGTTGCCCGTCAGCCGACAGAACGCGACGTGCTGCGCGATGTCGGCGAGGTCGGCCAGGTGGGTGCGGTGCAGCCGGTACGCCCGGCGGTGCGCGTCCCGGGCCGCGTCGGCGCGCCCGGTGCGCAGGTAGGGCAGCAGCAGCGTCGTGTACATCGACTGCGGCTGCTCGGTGCAGGTCAGCCGGCCGGCGAGCACGGGTTCGGCGAGGGCGACCGCCTCCTCGTCGCGGCCGCGCGTCGCCAGCCAGACTGCCTTGTTGGTCGGGTCACAGCCAACGCAGTCGGACAGGTCGTCGCGCGGCGCCGTGTTCCAGCGGTCGAACCACTGCTCGGCCGCGTCGAGGTCGCCCACGTGCCGGGCCAGCAGGTGCCGGTGTGCGTAGACGGCGTGCGGACTGTGGCCGCCGGCGCGCCATCGGCGCTCCATGTCGTCGAGGACGTCCACGGTGCGCCCGAGTGGGATCTCCGGGAACTTGTTCATCGCGTTGACCATGGCCTTGAACGACCAGAGCAGGCTGTGCGTCCAGCCGCCGTGGCGCACAGGGTCCTGATCGAACTCGGTCAGGCACCAGCTGAACGTCACGAACGAGCGGGCCGGCTCGCCGCCGTAGATGTAGCCGGTGGTGGCCAGCATCCGGGCCTCGAACGCCTCGTCGGTCAGCCGCTGGGCGTCGGCGTGGGCGATCGCCTGCTCCAGCAGGGCGATCTGCGCGGCGCCGTAGGGCAGCTCGCGCGCCTGGTCGAGCATCTCGGTGACGTTCACGGCCCGGCCTCCGGATCGGTCGGCACGGCCCGGTCGAGCAGCCCCAGGAACGATCGGTTGAGCAGGGCGGCGTCGGCCGGGCGGATGGGGTGGTAGCCGAGCAGCAGGGCCTGGCCGTAGAGCGCCTCGACGGCGAGCTCGACCAGGTCGGCGGTGGGCAGCACGGTGATCCGGCGGACCAGCGCGTTGCGGTGGTTGAGCACGAGCTGCGGGCGGGTGTCGGCGCGGCGGTCGTCGAGGGCGGCCAGCACGTCGGACCAGACCGGGTCGGCCTTCTCGCGGGTGGCCCGCAGCTCCTGCCGGAACGTCGTCTCCCGGTCGACCAGGTAGAGGGCCGGCACCGACGGCGGGTCGAAGGCGCGCAGCACGACCTCGCAGCCGAGCCGGTCGAGCGCGCGCTGCGCGGCCGTGCTGAACCCGCGCAGGCCGAGCTCGACGGCCGGGTCGACGGTCTCGAACCGGGTGGCCAGGTCGGTCGGGTCGAGCCGCTCGATCCGCACGCCCCGCTCGACCTGGGCCAGCCGCTCGATGATCTCGGCGTCGTAGGTGTAGCCGGCGTTGACCAGCGCCAGGTCCTGCGCGGCGGCGATGCCGGCGAGCTGGCGGAACTGGTCGGTGGTGGCGCTGTAGCGGATCACGCCGTGCCGCTCGCGGAACTCGCGCAGCGTCATCCGGCCGACGTTGGTCTCCATCGGCCACCACGACGCGACCAGGTCGAGCATCACGTCGTCGTGCAGGGCCAGCGCCTTGACGCCGAGGTGGTGCACGTGGAGGAACTCGCCGAGCCGGCGCGGGTCGGTGCGGGCCAGCCGGACCAGCCAGCCGCGCAACTGGTCGCCGAGCGCCTCGCGGGTGCTGTCGAGCAGGCCGTCCTCGTAGAGCGCCTCGCGGCTGGCGGTCGGCCGCAGCTCGCTGGTGTCGACCACGCAGCGGGCGAAGAACGCCCACTCGGGCAGCAGCCGCTCGGCGCTCTCGGCGAGCAGCATGTGCTTGAGGTAGACCCGGTGGCCGCCGCGCTGCGCCGGGTTCAGCGGCTGCGGCATGACGAACGCCGCGCCGGTCAGCCCGGCCTCCGGCACCGCCAGCGGGATCACGTCGAACGGGGTCAGGCCCATGGTGCGCTCGGCGTACGCGGTCCACGCGCGGGTGCTGGTCGTCTCCCACGGCGCGCTCACCACCGGGCCCGTGGTCGGTGTGCCGTCGACGGTCACCTCGACCGGCAGCTGGTCGCCGTAGAGCCGCGCCAGCTCGAGCACCGTGGCCGGGGCGAACCAGCTCTTCGCGCCGGGGCGGGGCAGCAGGGTGACGGTGGTGCCGACCGGGTGCTCGCCGTCGACCCGCTCGACCAGGTAGCGGCCGTCGTCGTACCCCGTCCAGCGCACGGCGGGGTGACCGGCCGCGCGGGTGAGCACGACGATCTCCCGGGCCACCAGGAAGCACGACAGCAGGCCGATGCCGAACTGGCCGAGGAACTCGTGGCGGGCGAAGCCGAGGTCGTCGCGTTTGGAGCTGCGGCCGATGGTGGCCAGCAGCTCGTGGACCTGCGCCTCCGTCAGCCCGACGCCGGAGTCGGTCACCCGCAGCCCGTCGCCGGCGGTGTCCAGCGCGACGCTGCCCGGCGCGCCCGGCTCCTTGAGGCGGCGCGCGGTGATCGCGTCGACGGCGTTCTGCAGCAGCTCGCGGACGTAGACCCGCGGGCTGGCGTAGAGATGGTGGCTGAGCAGGTCGACCAGGCCGGCGAGGTCGACCTGGAAGGTGCGGTGAGCGTCCATGGCGGTGCCCAAGGTACCGCCCGTCCGCCCGTCCCGTGTGCCCCCGCCACGGTGGCCGCCGTCGGGCCACGGCGGCCACCCCCAGTAACGCCTCCGGCGTTTTCTGTCGTGCCAATGACAATTGCCATTGCCGCAACACCATGGTGTGCGATTGACTTGCGTTCGTCAGCATCCATACTGGACATCGGACGACGTGGTTTACGACTACCGATCGACCTGCGATGCTGGTTGGTTCACAATCGCTCCGCCGGCGAATGAGCCAACCTATTCATGTCATGCACAACGGTGATTCACCCGGACCGACCACCAGCGCCACCCGACCGAGGGAGCCCGATGGCCGACGATTCCGCGCGCATCCCGACCGACGCCCAGATCACCACCACTCTCGCCCGGTGCCCGCTCTTCCGTGGCCTGCCGCCGGACGCGCTGGCGGACCTGACGACGCAGGTGACACCGTTCGCCGTACACCCCGGCATGATCCTCTGGAACCAGGGCGACGAGCCGCTCGACCTGGTGGTCGTGCACAGCGGCCAGGTGTGCGAGTTTCAACCGAGCCGATCCGGGCGCCGTTCCGTGTTGCACGTGAAAGGCCCGCCTCACGCGGTCGGCGACATCGCGGTATTCGACCGCCGCCCGCACCTGGCGTCGGTGGAAGTAATCCGCGATAGCGTCATTCTGGCGATTCCCGCGCCACCGGTCGTGACGATGGCGGCGGCGTCGGTGCTACTCACCCGCAATGTCGTTCTGCAATTCGCCGGACACGTGCGCACCCTGGCCGAACAACGCGCCGACCTGATGATTCTGGACCTGGCCCGGCGCGTCGCGAAGGCGTTGTTGCGGATGGCCCGGCACACCGACCCGATGAGCGTCGACATCGGCGTCACCGTGCTGGCCAACGTGGCCGGCGGCGCCCGCCAGTCGGTCAGCGCCGTGCTGTCCCGCCTGGAGCGCCGCGGCTGGCTGGCTCTCGAACCGGGCCGCATCCTGCTGCTCGACGTGCCGGCCCTGCACCGCTACGCCGGGCTGGATCCGGCCGATTCCACGTTGTGCCGGCGGGCGTAGCGCACCTGCCAGACCGCGACCGCCACCAGAGCCAACGCCAGCCAACGCGCCTCCAACGACCAGCCCAGGGCCCCCAGCAGCGCGCAGGCCACCGTCGCCGGCAGGACCCGGCCGTAGAGCCAGCCCTTCGGCGCACCGGTCAGGAAGCCGACCACCGTCGTGGTGAGGAAGTAGAGCGCCAGTCCCCCGCACAACGCCCACCGGGACGCGAGCGACAGCGGCTCGGACGGGTCCTCCGCCAGCATCCCCAGGCCCGCGGCCACGCTGGTGATGGCCATGGTGAGCAGGAAGTGGGCCGGCAGCCCCAGCCAGGCCTCGATGCGGTGCTCGCCGAACCGGGGCACGGCCAGGGCTCCGTATTCGAGGGTCAGCCACCACAGGCAGACCAGCAGGCCGAAGCCCGCCAGGGCGGCGATGAACAACGGCCGGGTCCAGTCCACCTCGGCGGCCGCGAGGACGACCTGGGCCACCGCCTCGCCGAGCACGATGATGATGAACAGGCCGAGCCGCTCGCCGAGGTGGGTCACGTCCACGCTGGCCGGGGCCAGCTGACGGGACTGGCCGCGCCGGGAGGGCGAGCGGCGCATCCGCGCGAGGAGCTCGGGTCCGCGGCTGCCCTGGTACACCGAGATGGCGATGTCCAGCACGACGCCCGCGGTCCACAGCCAGTAGCGGGCCGGCGGCTGGACCCAGATCGACACCACCCACGGCACGAAGCCGGCGCCCGCCTGCGCCGCCGGCCAGCTGAACAGCAACTGGCCGGTCCGCCGCCAGGAGAGCATCCCGAGCCAGCGGCAGCAGACGTACGCGATCGCGAACGCCTCACCCCGGTCCCCCGCCGCCTCGGGGATCGCCGCGGCCATCACCGCGATGCCGAACATCGCCACGAGCATCGCCCGCGTACGCGTCTTCGTGGCGGCGACGTTCGCGTACAACGTGAAGCTGGTCCACACGCTCCAGACCGCGTAGAAGAGCACCACGAACAGGCCCGCGTCGCGCACGGTGGGCTCACCCTCGAGCTGGTGCGCGAGCTGAGCGACCGCGACGACCACGACCAGGTCGAAGAAGAGCTCCAGCCAGGACGCGTGCCGCTCCGCCGCCGACGTGGCCGGCGCCGGCCCGGCCGGCATCAGGGCAGGATCGCGTCGACGTAGCCGCCGTCGACGCGCAGCGCGCCGCCGGTGGTCGCCGACGCCTGCGGCGAGCTCAGGTACACCACCATGTTCGCGATCTCCTCCGGCTCGATCAGCCGCTGGATCAGCGACTGCGGCCGATACTCTCGCATGAACCGCCGTTGCGCCTCCTCCCACGGGAGGTCACCGGGCACGAGCTGGCGGACGAAGGTCTCCACCCCACCGGTGTGCGTCGGCCCGGCGATCACGGTGTTGACGGTGACGCCCGAACCGGAGGCGGCCTTCGCGAAGCCGCGCGAGACGCCGAGCAGCGCGGTCTTGGTCATCCCGTAGTGGATCATCTCGGCCGGCGTCACCACCGCGGAGTCGCTGGCGATGTACTGCACCCGTCCCCAGCCGCGGTCCATCATGCCCGGCAGGTAGTGCCGGGTCAGCCGGACACCGGCGAGCACGTTGGTCTCGAAGTAGCGCTGCCACTCGTCGTCGGTGATCTCCAGCGGCGGCCGCGCCTCGAAGATCCCGAGGTTGTTGACCAGGATGTCCGCCTCGGGCTCGGCCTCGATCAGTGGGCCGGCGTCGGCCGCCAGGTCGACCGCGACGGCCCTTACGACCGCGCCCGTGGCCCGCAGCGACTCCGCCGCCGCCTTGAGCCGTTCCTCGTCGCGCCCGGTGAGCACCACGCGCGCGCCGGCGGCCGCCAGGCCGGCCCCGATGGCCAGCCCGATCCCGGAGGACGAACCGGTCACCACGGCCGTCTTTCCCGACAGGTCGATCATCATTCGCCCACGCTACCGCTGTTCACCCGATGCGCGATTGATGGTCACCGTGGCTGGGTAGCGTCACCCCATGAGCGCGGACAGTGGCACCCCGAACTTGCTCAACAGGTACGACGGCTACAAGGTGCTCGACGACGACGATGACGACCCGGTCCTGCTCAAGTCCGACGGCGAGCTGGTCGACACCTGGCGCGAGAACTACCCGTACGAGGAGCGGCTCGATCGCACCGACTACGAGCGGGACAAGCGCCTGCTGCAGATCGAGCTGCTCAAGCTGCAAAACTGGATCAAGGCCAACGACCAGCGCCTGGTGATCCTGTTCGAGGGTCGGGACGCGGCCGGCAAGGGCGGCACGATCAAGCGCTTCATGGAGCATCTCAACCCGCGTGGCGCCACCGTGGTCGCACTGGAGAAGCCCAGCGCGCGCGAGACGTCGCAGTGGTACTTCCAGCGCTACATCGCCCACCTGCCCGCGGCGCGCGAGATGGTGCTGTTCGACCGGTCCTGGTACAACCGTGCCGGTGTCGAGCGGGTGATGGGCTACTGCACCCGGGGCGAATACCTCGAGTTCATGCGGGAGACGCCCGAGCTCGAACGGATGCTGGTGCGTTCGGGGATAAACCTCATCAAGTTCTGGTTCTCGGTCACCCGGCACGAACAGCGCACGCGTTTCCTGATCCGCCAGGTCGACCCGGTGCGCCAGTGGAAGCTCTCGCCGACCGACCTCGCGTCGCTCGACAAGTGGGACGAGTACACCGAGGCGAAGGAGGCGATGTTCTTCTACACGCACACCGCCGACGCGCCGTGGACGATGATCAAGAGCAACGACAAGAAGCGCGCCCGGCTGGCCGCTATGCGCCACGTGCTGACCCGGTTCCCCTACGACAACAAGGACGAGGAGATCGTGGGTACGCCGGACCCGCAGATCGTCGGCCCCGCGAGCGAGCTGTTCGAGGACGGCGAGCCGCACGGGCGGGCGTTCACCCAGTTCTAGACGAGTAATTCCTAACGGGTTCAGTGGTCGTAGGCGATGAGTGACCTGGTCACGGGCTGGCCGGTTGCGCGGTTGTGCCAGATGGCGGCGGTCATCGCGAGTAGTCGTTGAGCGATGCGGGCACCGACACCTTCGATGGTGCGTCCGCCGTGTAGTTCGAGGTCGAGTTGGCCCTTGAGGGTGTCGTTGACTGACTCGATGAGTTGCCGGACGGGTTTGAGCAGGTGTTCGTCCGGTCGTGGGGTCCGGTTGCGGTACGAGGGTCGTAGTAGCCGGATCCCGCG
>NZ_FZPH01000026.1 GCF_900188485.1 Asanoa hainanensis | reverse complement strand
CGCGGGACCAGTCGATCTGCCCGGCGACGCCGAGGACGTCCAGCACAGCTTGATGCAGCGCCTGCATGACGCCTTGCTCGACCCATTCGGTGAACCGGCGATGCGCGGTCGCCCGGGAGATCGGGAACGACTCCGGCAACGCGTCCCACGCGCAGCCGGTCTGCAACACGTACGCGATCGCCGCTACCGCAACCCGATCATCGATCCGCCGCCGCCCGCCACCCTGATGCCTTTGCGGGTGCTCGGGCAGCAGCGGCTGCACCAGATGCCACAACGACTCCGGGCAGTACTTCTCCACATCACTCACGCTCGTACAACGAATGATGTTGGACTACAACAACCCCAAATGAGACGCGGTCTTAGCCCGCCGGTAGAGCGCCCGCCCAACCGCAACCGCGAAGGTGCGTCCACCGCGCAACAACCACGAGCCCGCCCGCCAGGAACGGCGAACGGCCGCCAAGCCCTTAGCCACAGGTCGAGCGCCCGCCCCAACCGCAACCGCGAAGGTGCGTCCACCGCGCAACCAGAACGCGCACCGCGGCCGAAGACGGAGACCGACCCGACAAGCCCTTGCCCGACACCAGAGTGACCCAAACGGAACCACGAAGGTGCGTCCGCCGCGCAACAACCACGCACCCGGCGGCCGACGAGGGCGAACGAGCCGACAAGCCCTTGCCCAGCGTCACGGTGAGACGGTGAACCGCAAACCGTGGCCACTACGGCGACCAAAGACGGCGGCCGCACACGCGAGGGAGCGTAGTGGCGCGGTCGTGTCGCGCGGTGTCGGCCGGCCGAGCGAAGCAAGGGTCGGCCGGCACCGCGCGACACGACCTTTAAGCGCCACGAAAGCGACCGAGCCCAGCCAGCACAGCCAGCTAGAGTCCCAACTCTCGCGCGATTACCATCCGCTGGATCTCGGACGTTCCTTCGCCGATCTCTAGGATCTTCGAGTCTCGCCAGAAGCGGGCTACCGGGAACTCGTTCATGAAGCCGTAGCCGCCGTGGATTTGGGTGGCGTCTCTTGCGTTGTCTACCGCGCTCTCGCTCGCGTACAGCTTCGCGATCGCGGCCTTGCGCTTGAAGTCGCGCCCGGCCAGCATGTCTTCGGCCGCGTCGTGGTAGGCCAGCCGGCCCAGGTGGGTGCGCTTCTCCATGTCCGCGATCTTGAATTGGATCGCCTGGAAGCCGGCGATCGGCTGGCCGAAGGCGTGGCGTTCCTTGGCATAGCGCACGGACTCGTCGACGCAGCCCTGCGCCAGGCCGACCGCCAGCGCGGCGATCGCGATGCGGCCCTCGTCGAGGATGCGCAGGAACTGGGCGAAGCCTCGGCCGCGCTCGCCGAGCAGGTTCGCGGCCGGCACGCGTACGTCCTCGAAGCTGAGCTCGTGTGTGTCGGACGCGCACCAGCCGACCTTGGAGTAGCCCGGCGCCACCGTGAACCCGGGCGTGCCCGACGGCACGATGATGGTCGAGAGTTCCTTGCTGCCGTCGGGCCGGGTGCCGGTCACCGCGGTCACCGTCACGAACGACGTGATGTCGGTGCCCGAGTTGGTGATGAAGGCCTTCGCACCGTTGATCACCCACTCGTCGCCGTCGAGGACGGCTCGGGTGGCGGTGCCGCCGGCGTCGCTGCCGAAGCCCGGCTCGGTCAGGCCGAAGCCGGCCAGGGCCTCTCCCCGGACGAGCGGCGGCAGCCAGCGGCGCTTCTGCTCCTCGGTGCCGAAGCGGTAGATCGGCATCGCGCCGAGCGAGACCGCGGCCTCCAGGGTGATCGCCACGCTCGAGTCGACCCGGGCCAGCTCTTCGAGGGCCAGGCAGAGGGCGAAGTAGTCGCCGCCCATGCCGCCGTGCTCCTCCGCGAAGGGCAGGCCGAACAGGCCCATCTTCCCCATCTGCGCGACGATGTCGTACGGGAAGGTGTGGTTGTCGTAGTGCTTGGCGATGACGGGCGCGACCACGTCGTTGGCGAACTCGCGGACGCTTTCCCGCAGCGCCTCGTGCTCTTCGTTGAGCATGGCGGGCTCCTTGTGGTTAGACGGGTGTCACGCCGTGGCGACGGCGGGAGAAGTGGCGGTCCTTGCCGCGGGCAGCCGCGTAGCGAGCGACGAGCTCGGCCCGCAGGTGCTCGGGCGGCACAATCGCGTCGATCACGAGCTCGCTCGCGAGGTGGACGATGTCGATGTCCCGCTCGTACGCCTCACGCCGCTCGGCGACGAAGGCGGCCCGCGCCTCCGGGTCGTCGATAGCGGCGATCTTGTTGGCGTAGACCGCGTTGACGGCGGCCTCGGCGCCCATCACCGCGATCTTCGCGGTGGGCAGGGCAATCGTCGCGTCGGGCATGAAACCGGGGCCGGCCATGGCATAAAGACCGGCACCGTACGCCTTGCGCACCACGACACAGATCTTCGGCACGGTGGCCTCGGAGATCGCGGTGATCATCTTGGCGCCGTGGCGGATGATCCCCTGCTTCTCGACGGCGGTGCCGACCATGAAGCCGGGTACGTCGGAGAGGAACAGCAGCGGCACGTTGAAAGCGTCGCAAAGCTGGACGAACCTGGTGGCCTTGTCGGCGGAGTCGACGAACAGCACCCCGCCCTTGAACATCGAGTTGTTGGCCACGACGCCGACGACCTGGCCGTCGAGGCGACCGAACCCGACCGTGAGCTCCTTGGCCCAGAGCGCCTGGATCTCGAAGAACGTGCCCTCGTCGAGCAGCCCCTTGGCGAACTTGCGCATGTCGAAGGCCTGCCGCTCGTTGGGCGGCACCATCGCGGCCAGGTCGGCCGACGGCGGCGCCAAAGCCTCGACGGCCGGCGGCTGCTCGGTGTAGTTGGCCGGCAGGTAGGACAGGTAGCGGCGAACGGTGTCGAGCGCCTCGTCCTCGGTCTTGCACAGGAAGTGGCCGACGCCGGACTCACGGGTGTGCACCGCGGCGCCACCCATCGCCTCCAGCGTGGTCTTCTCGCCGGTGACCATCTCGACCATGCGGTCGGACCCGAGGTACATGCTGGCGTTGCCGTCGACCATCGCGACCACGTCGCAGAACGCCGGGATGTACGCACCGCCCGCCGCGGACGGCCCGAACAGCGCGCAGACCTGCGGGATCGACCCGGAGGCACGGACCTGGTTCCAGAAGATGTGCCCGGCGCCGCGCCGGCCAGGGAACAGGTCGACCTGGTCGGTGATCCGGGCGCCGGCCGAGTCGACCAGGTAGACCATCGGCAGACCGGACTGGTAGGCCCGCTCGATGATCCGGATGATCTTCTCAACGGTACGGGCGCCCCAGGAGCCGGCCTTCACCGTCGAGTCGTTCGCCATCAGGCAGACCCGACGGCCGTCGATGGTCGCCTGACCGGTGATCACGCCGTCGGCCGGCAGGCCCTCGGCGAGGGCGTTGGCGTAGAGCCCGTCCTCGACGAACGAGCCCTCGTCGACCAGGTGCGCCACCCGCTCGCGGGCGAACATCTTGCCCTTGGCTGCGTTGGCCGCGTGGTAGCGCTCCGCGCCACCGGCCCGGACCCGCTTGCCGAGCTGCTCGAGCTCTTCGTCGTCGAGTGCCACACCGACCCCTTCGCCAACGCGACTGAACTATCGTTAAGGTACTACATCCGCAAACGAAAGGGCCCCCGCAGGTCGCGGGGGCCCTTTTGAAGCGGTCGAACGGTGGATCAGTTGAGGGCGAGCGCCCCGCCCTGGCTCTGCGCGAAGGCGGCGCCACCGGCGGCGGCGATCGCGTTGCCGCTGATGTCGATCACGGTCTGGACCGGCGCGTACACCTGGGTGCCGTTGGCGACACCGTAGTTGCCCGTGGTGATCACGTTGGTCCCACCGTTGGAGGCAACGCTGCCCCGGTGGCCGTTCTTCTTGCCGTGCTTGCCGTGACGACGGTCGTTGTCGTAGTCGTCACCCTCGGTGGCACCCGAGCGGGCACCCGGCGCGGTGTCCATCTTGGGAGCGGCGGCCGGGGCGGTGTTCTGCCCCAGCGACCCGACGACCGGCAGGCCCGCGACGACGGGGAGCGAGCCGAGAACCGGCAGCGCCTCGTCGCGCGCACCCTCGGCGCGAGCGCTCTCGTTGAGGGCGATCGCGCCACCGTCGCACTGCGCGAACGCGGCCGCCGCAGCGCCGGCGATGCCGTTGCCGCAGACGTCCAGGACGGTCTGGACCGGCGCGTACGCCTGGGTGCCGTTGCCGACGCCGTAGTTGCCGGTCGAGATGACGTTGGCTTCCTCGCGGGCGCTCTCGTTGACGGCGGCGGCGCCACCGTCGCAAGCCGCGAACGCGGCCCCACCGGCGGCGGCGATGCCGTTACCGCAGATGTCGATCACGGTCTGGATCGGCGCGAACACCTGGGTGCCGTTGCCGACGCCGTAGTTGCCGCCGGTGAAGACCAGCGTGCCGCCGCCGTCGCCGCGGCTGCCACGGTGACCCCGGCCGTCGTGGCCCCGACCGTCGTAGTCGCCACCCTCAGCGCGAGCGCTCTCGTTGACCGCGGCCGCGCCGCCGTCGCAGGAGGCGAACGCCGCGGCACCGACCAGCGGGATCGCGTTGCCGCAGATGTTGATCGAGGTCTGGATCGGCGCGTAGACCTGGGTGCCGTTCAGGACACCGTAGTTGCCCGACGAGATGACGTTGGTGGCCTGGTCGTCCCAAGCACCGCGGCCCTTCTTGTGCTTCTTGCTCTTGCCCTCGGCCATCTTGAGGGCCTCGTCGGCGTCGTGGTGCTTGCGGTAACCACCGTCGTTGTCGTCGCTCTCGCCGGCGCCGTTGACGGCCAGGGCGCCACCGTCACAGGCGGCGAAGGCCGCGCTGGCGGCGGCACCGATGGCGTTGCCGCAGACGTCCAGGACGGTCTGGACCGGCGTGATCACCTGGCTGCCGTTGCCGACACCGAAGTTGTTCGACGTGATGAAGTTGCTGCCGCCGCCGTTGACCGCGGCCGCGCCGCCGTCACACTGCGCGAACGCGGCACCGCCGACGCCGGCGATGCTGTTGCCGCAGATGTCCGCGACGGTCTGGATCGGCGCGTACAGCTGGGTGCCGTTGCCGACGCCGAAGTTGCCGTTGCTGATGACGTCGGCCGAGGCCGCCGCCTGGGTGATGAGCAGACCACCAGCCGCCATGACGCCAACGCTGATGGACTTGCGAACCCAAGTCTTCATTGGGTGAAGTGACCTTTCAATAAATGTCAGTAAGAGGGTGTTGCCGTGGTGTCGCTGTCCGGGCGCGACGGTGCCGTGAGGTGCCCTGACTCCGCCTGTCGACTTGCGCCCAGGTGTGGTTCGTGATGTCCGGCCAGGGTTTCGCCGCTAGTGCGAGCGGTCATCGGAATCCCTGGTCTGCCGCGCTACACGGGCCCGGTGGCCCGGTGGGGCTGGTCGGCTCCTGCCCGTCGCCGGTGCAGGTCCTTCATCACTAGTCAGGTGAGACGGTCGGTTCCTCGGCGTCACGCCGCGGTACCACTGTGTCGGCCGATTTCGGCAGCAACTGGTAGGCCACCATGCTGTCCGCGACCGACGAGGGAACGGTGGCGAACGCACCACCGCCCATCGGTGAACCCGCCGCACTGGCCGGGGTCCCCGAAGCGCTGCCTTCACCCTGTGCGGGCACGGGATGGGGCAGGCTGGGCGCATCGCCCTTCTTCCGGGACGACACGGCCTCGACCGCGCGTTCCGGCCGGCCGGCATGCTGCCGGTCGGTGCTCGGCTCGGTGTGAGCGGCCCCAACCGCGGCCGCGGAGGCCGCACCCGCGGCGACCGTGCCGGTCGTGCCGGATGACACGCCTCCGTGCACGCCGACGGGACCGTTGGGCGTGACAACCGAGCTTGGCCGGCCACGGGGGCCGGGCAGGGTGCCGGTCACCGTCTTGGCCACCACGCCCGCCGTGCTGAACAACGGCACCACGGCGAACCGCAGCATCGAGGTCAGTGGACGGAAGAACGCGGTGACCGGCGCGAGTGCCGGCAGGGCGACCTGAGCCACCGGGGTAAGCAGGGCGCCCGGGACGGTCAGCGCACGGGTGACCCCGAGCGGAGCGACCAGTCCGATGCCGGCCAACCCGCTGACGCGGGGTTCGGGCCGGTCCGCCGAGCGGTTCGGCGACCCGTGGGGGGCGCCGGCGCGGTCGGCCGTACGGACGGCGGCCTGGTCCGACCCGAGGGCCGGCGCCGCGTCCGCGATGGTGATGGAGCGTTTCGCCGTCGTACTGGGTGCGACGACGGCGACGGCGGAATCGGAGCTCACCCGCCGCGCGGCGGTCCGGCCGGTCGACACCGGCTGCTCGACGGGAGCGTGCGCCATTGCCGGCGCAGAGGAACCGCGCGCCGTCACCGGCGCTGTGGAACCCTGCGCCGTTGCCGGCGCCAATGCTCCCCCGAGCAGTCCTTCTGCCGTGCTCAACACCGGCTTCGCGGCTTCCAGCACGCCGCCCAGGGGCTCGAGGACGGACCCCGTGCTCCGGTCGGCGGACGGTTCCGCGGCGGCGGCCTGAGCAGCCGACGCGGAGAGCAGCCAGGCCGCTCCCGCGAGACCACCGACGACGAGCGTGCGGACCAGGACCCGGCGTGAAGCCTGGCGCTTGACGCGCGCGACTCCCGACCGAATCATGGGCCCGCCTTCCCGCTCGCCGGTTCGTTAGCGGTGGCGGTCCGGCCTGATTTGACCGGTTATGACCGCCACTGCCTTAGGTAACGAACTGGCCTGAACGGGGTCACGCAGGTGAATGGGAAAAAATGGTCACTAACCCCACTTATCGCATGCGAGCCACGATGCCTGTGTCGTAGTCACCCGAACCGAACTCGGCGTTGTCCAGCAGTTCCGCGAAGAACGGCAGGTTCTGCTTCGGACCCACGATCTCGAACGCGGCGACCGCGGCCCGGGCCCGCTCGAGCGCCTGCGCACGGTCATCGCCATACACAACGAGCTTGGCCATCAATGAGTCGTAGAACGGAGTCACCGTCGTCCCTGCGGCGTACCCCGAGTCGACCCGGACGCCCTCGCCGGTCGGCTCGACCCAGGTGGTCACCGCGCCCGGGCCGGGCAGGAACCGCTTCGGGTCCTCGGCGTTGACTCGCAGCTCGATCGCGTGCCCGCGGGGGGCCAGCGCGGCCGGGTCGAACGCCGGCGGCAGGCCGGATGCCACCCGCAACTGCTCCTCGACCAGGTCGACACCGTAGACGAGCTCGGTCACCGGGTGCTCGACCTGCAGCCGGGTGTTCATCTCCAGGAAGAAGAACTCGCCCGTCGCGGGCTCCAGCAGGCACTCGACGGTGCCCGCGTTGCGGTAGCCGACCGCCTCGCCGGCCCGGACGGCGGCGGCCAGCAGCCGGGCGCGCAGCTCCGGGGAGACGGCCGGCGACGGCGACTCCTCGGCCAGCTTCTGGTTGCGGCGCTGCACCGAGCACTCCCGCTCGCCGAGCGCCACGACGGTGCCGTCGGCCAGGCCCAGGATCTGCACCTCGACATGGCGTACGCGGGGGAAGTAACGCTCGATCAGCACGGCGCCGTCGCCGAACATCCGGTCGGCGAAGGTGCGGACCTTGTCGTACTCGGTGCGCAGCGCGGCCTCGTCGCCGGCGACGCCCATGCCCATGCCGCCGCCACCCGCCGCGGCCTTGACCATCACCGGGTAGCCGATCTCGGCGGCGGCCGCCACGGCGGCGTCGACCGACGCGGCCGGGTCGGTGGTGCCGGGTGCGACCGGGACACCGGCGGCGGCCATCAGGTTGCGCGCGTTGATCTTGTCGCCCATCGCGCTGATCGCCTCGGGGCTCGGACCGACCCAGATCAGGCCGGCGGCCTCGACGGCGCGGGCGAACTCGGCGTTCTCGGAGAGGAAGCCATAGCCGGGGTGGACCGCCTGGGCGCCGGTGGTCTTCGCGGCGGCCAGGAGAGCCTCGACGTTGCGGTAGCTCTGCGCCACGTTGGCCGGGCCGATCAGCACCGCCTCGTCGGCCTCTTTGACGAACGGCAGGTCGGCGTCGGCCTCGGAGTAGACGGCGATCGTGCGCACGCCCAGCCGGCGCGCGGAGCGGATCACCCGGCGGGCGATCTCACCCCGGTTGGCGACCAGCAGAGACTCGATCATCAGAACTCCCCTCTCGGCGGGCGACGGTGCCCGCCAACCATGTTTACCTGAGGGGTCGTTCAGTGCGGGGGCGGGTCAGGATGTCGGCCGCAATGCCGCCATGGTGGCGGCGCCCAGCAGCTCGGCGAGCCGGTCGCGGTCGACCTCCCCGCCCAGGAACGGGGTGGAGTTCATCAGGCCGAAAGCGGCGTGCGCGAGGGCCCTGGCCTCGGGCGCCGTGAGCTCGGGGCGGATCCGCAGCAGCACCTTCACCCACTCTTCGACGTAGAGGCGCTGGAGCCGCCGGATCTGGCGGCGCGGGTCGTCCGGCAACCGGTCGAGCTCGTGCAGGTGCAGCGCGATCACGGCGGGGTTGGCCAGGGCGAAGTCGACGTGGAACTCGACCAGTGACGCGAGGGCGGTCTCGTCCGGGTGCCGTGCGACCCGTTCCCGGCCACCGGCCAGCAGCCCTTCGCTGACCGGGATCAGCGCGGCCACCAGCATCGCTTCCTTGCCGGCGAAGTGGTGGTAGAGCGCGGGGCCGGTGACCCCGGCCGCCGACCCGATGTCGTCCATGGAGACGCCGTGATAGCCGCGGGAGGCGAACAGGCCGACCGCGATCTCGAGGATCTCGTCACGCCGCGATCGGCGCTTGGGCGGTGTGGACGCGGCCGGATGCCGGGGGTCCGCTTGTTGTTCCAGCGTCACGAGGCCAGCCTAGCCAGCTGTCAAGACCAACAAGATGTCGCGATCTTGAATTTAGCCTAGTAATTGGGTGGGTTATGGGGGGTTTTGTCCGGCAGTTTGGCGTGCTGGACGTCACGTTCAGCGTTTGAGCGAGCCCGGCTGCTCACCCTTGGCGATCGGCGAACGCACCAGGTTGCCCCACTCGGTCCACGAGCCGTCGTAGTTGCGCACGTGGGTGAACCCGAGCAGGTGCTGCAGGACGAACCAGGTGTGGCTGGAGCGTTCGCCGATCCGGCAGTACGCGATGACGTCGTCCCCTTCGGACAGACCCAGCTGGTCCTCGTAGATGGCGCGGAGCTCGTCGGCCGACTTGAAGGTGCCGTCGTCGTTGGCCGCCGACTTCCACGGCTTGCTGAGCGCGCCCGGGATATGCCCACCGCGCAGCGCGCCCTCCTGCGGATAGGCCTCCATGGCCAGCAGCTTGCCCGTGTACTCGTCCGGCGAGCGCACGTCGACCAGCGGGCGGCCGGCCTGCACGTGGGCCAGCACCTGCTCGCGGAAGGCCCGGATCCGGGCGTCGTCGCGGCGCGGCACCGGGTACGGCGTCGGCGGCCGATGGGTCCGGTCCCGGGTCAGCTCGCGGCCCTCGGCGACCCACTTCTGCCGGCCGCCGTCGAGCAGCCGCACGTCCTGATGGCCGAAAAGCGAGAACACCCAGAGGGCGTACGCCGCCCACCAGTTGAAATTGTCGCCGTAGAAGACCACGGTGTCGTCGCGGCTGATCCCCTTGCTCGCGCACAGCGCGGCGAAGCTTTCCGCGTCGACGTAGTCGCGGCTGACCTCGTCGTTGAGGTCGGTGTGCCAGTCGACCTTGACCGCGCCGGGGAGGTGGCCGGACTCGTAGAGCAGCACGTCTTCGTCGGACTCGACGACCACCAGGCCGTCGCTGCCCAGGTGCTCCGCCAGCCACTCCGTGGTGACCAGGGACTGCGGGTCGGCGTACGCCTGCAGCCGCGGGTCCGGGTCCTTCGAAACGGGCATAAGACCAACGCTATACCTGTAACTACCCCACCAGGCCACGAACAGCGTGCAGCGCCGCGTCGATGTGCTCCTCGCTGTTGGCGATGCTCGGACCGAACCGCACGTACGTGGTGCGATAGGGCGTCGCAGTGGCCACCACCTTGGCCGCGGCGAGCCGGCCCACCGCCTCGTCGACCTGGATGTTGCCGATGCGGCAGCAGACGACCCCGGCGGACAGGTCGGGGTCGCGCGGCGTCACCACCTCGACGCCGGCGATGGCGGCCAGCCCGTCCTTGAGCCGGGTGGCCAGCTCGCGGACCCGGCCGGCGACCCGGCCGCGGCCGATGTTCTCGTGCAGGTGGAACGCCTCGGCGAGGGCCCAGCGGTGCTCGAAGCTGTGGTAGCCGCCGGGCGTCGCGGCCGGGCCCGGCGGGGTCAGCGCCTTGCCGGCCGTCAGCCAGGCGGCCAGGCTGCGCCCGTCGAAGGACGGCACGCTCGGTGTGAACCTCGACCAGCCGCGGTCGGAGCCCCAGACCAGGCCCGTGCCGCGCGGGCCGTGCAGCCATTTGTGGCAGCCGGAGACGAGGAAGTCGCAGCCCAGGCTCTCGGGTGTCGCGTCGACGGCGCCGAACCCGTGCACCCCGTCGACGCAGAGCAGCACGTCGCGGCCGGCCAGGGCATCGGCGATCGCCCGGATCGGCAGCCGCACGCCGGTGCTGGAGTGCACCCAGGTCACCGCGACCACGCGGGTACGCGGCCCGACCGCGGCCGTCAGCCGGCCGACGATCTCGTCGACGGACGTGGTGGCCGGGTCGGAGTAGAGCTCGACCTGCCGAACCGCGACCCCGTCCCGCTCGGTGCGCAACCGCAGCGCGTCGTGCGTCGCGTAGAAGTCGTGGTTGGTGGTCAGCACCTCGTCGCCGGCGCCGAGTCGCAGCCCGCCGTAGAGCAGCCCGAGGCCGAGTGTCGTGGAGTCGGTGAACGCCACCCTGTCGACGCCGCTGCCGAGGTAGTTCATGACCGCGCTGGCCACCCGGCGGTCGGCCTGCGCCTCGTGCGCGTGCAGATAGCCGATCGGGTCGCGGTCGAACCCGGCGCGGTGCTGCTCGATCGCGGCCCGCACGCCGGCCGGGTGTGGCGCGAAGACGAAGGTGGACAGGTGCGCCACGGCCGGGTCGAGGGCGAACTGGGCCCGGACGCTCGCCCAGTCGCGCGGGTCGAGCGGCGGGGTTTTCGGGGGTGCACCCTCGCCCTCGCACGCCGCGACGCCCACGAGGCCGACGGCGGCTGTCGCGCCCAGCAGACCTCGGCGGCTCAGCTGTGCCATGCGGGACAGTGAACACCGTCGAGGTCACACGTGGGTCAACCGAGCTCGCCGAACGGCGACAACTCCGGGCGTTTCGCCGTGACCAGGTCGCCCGAGGAACGGCCGGTCAGCCGGCGCTTGACCCATGGCGCGAGGTGGCGGCCCGCCCACATCGCGTCGGCCGCGCGGGCCTTGAGCCAGCGCGCCGACGGCAACCACGCCTGCGGGACCAACCATTCGGGATCCGCCTGTACGCCCAGCGCGGTCAACACGTGCCCGGCGACCCGGCGGTGCCCGGCGGCCGACAGGTGCAGCCGGTCCTGGCCCCACATCACCGGGTTCCGGAACTCGTCGTCGGCGAACAGGTCGATCAGGTGCGCGCCGTAGCGTTCCGCGGTCGCGCCGACGGCCTGGTTCAGAATGGCCGCCCGCGGGCCGATGATCCGCTGGCCCGGCAGCCGCGAGGTGACGTCCGCGAACCGGAACACGACCACGTCGGCTCCGGTCGACCGGAGCTCACGGATCACCGAGTCGAACCGGCCCATCAGGGTCTCCGGGTCGAACGAGCGCCGCAGCACGTCGTTGCCGCCGGCCGCGAAGCTGATCAGATCCGGCTTCATCGCCACCGCGGCCGGCACCTGCTCGGCGACCACGTTCGGGAACAGCCGCCCACGGATCGCCAGGTTGGCGTAGCGGAAGTCCGGCCGGTCGGCCGCCAACCGCGCCGCGACCAGGTCGGCCCACCCGCGGTAGGTGCCGTCCGGGTAGGGATCGTCCATCCCCTCGGTGAAACTGTCGCCAACAGCTACGTAACTCCCCCAACGCACATTGCGCATTCTGGCACTGACTGCCGGGAAGAACCCCCACTCGGGTCAGGAACATCACTGCGCCACGAAGGAGACGTGGTTGTCGCCCGGTGTGGTGTCGCCGGTGGCGCCCATCGACAAGATCCCGCCGGTCGGCCGCGTGCCCTTCGGGTAGACCAGGCGCATCGTCACCGTCGTACGGTCGCCCGGTTCTCGACGGTGAACTCCAGGTCGCCCACCCGGTCTCCGGCGACATTGGTGACCAGCCGGACCGGCTCGGCCGAGATCCGCACGTCGTACGCCGCGGGTGGGAACGACGTCGAACCGCTGGTCTGTATGAACCCGATGCCAGTCCACTGGTACGCCCGTCGTTGCCGCTCGGCGGTCGCGACCGTCCCGTCGCGCCAGATCACCTCTACCTGTCCCGGCGAGCCGATCAGGGTCTCGGCTATGAACCCGCCGCCGATCCCTCCCTGATCCGTCACGACCTGGCCCAACGTGGCGACCGACCCGTCCGGCGCGCGGTGCAGGGCCAGCCCGCAGCCTGGCCAGCGCCCGCGCGGTCTGGCTCTTGACGGTGCCGATCGAGACGCCGAGCAGGTCCGCCGCCTCGGCCTCGGTGTGGTCCTCGAAGAAGCGCAGGACGAGCACCGCCCGCTGGCGGTCCGTCAGCCGCATCAGCGCGTTGCGCAAGGTGATCCGGACCGCGGCCTGGTGTGCGTGGTCGGGGCCGGCCGCCCTGGGCCGCGGCTCGGGCAGGTCGCCGGTCAGCCATTCGGGTCTGCGGCCGCGCCGGCGCCACCAGGAGATCTGGAGGTGGTACATGGTGCGGCGGGTGTACGCCTCGGCGTTCTCGGGCGCGGCCAGCCGGCGCCAGGACCGATGGGTCCGGGCCAGCGCGGACTGGACGAGGTCTTCGGCCAGGTGCTGGTCGCCGGTCAGCAGGTAGGCGGACCGGAGCAGGGCGGGCGTCCGCGCCCGGACGAAGTCGTCGAACTCGTCCACTCTGGTGCCTCCTCGCGTCGTCACCCCAGACGAAGGAACACCCGTCAATGGTTGTCGGTCCCGCGAAAGTAGGTCGACTCTCTTTCGCCAGTCGCCCTAAGCTGCGCGAATGCTGCTCCGTATGGCCACGTTGTTCCTGCGCACGCTGCGCGAGGACCCGGCCGATGCCGAGGTCGCCAGCCACCGCCTGCTGCTGCGGGCCGGATACATCCGGCGGGCCGCGCCGGGCGGGTTCACCATGCTGCCGCTGGGCAAGCTGGTGCTCGACCGGGTCACCGAGGTGGTCCGCGCGGAACTGGCCGAGGTCGGCGCGCAGGAGGTGCAGTTCCCGGCGCTGCTGCCGCGCGAGCCGTACGAGACGAGTGGCCGCTGGCTGGAGTACGGCGACGGCATCTTCACGCTGGCCGACCGGCGCGGCGCCGAATACCTGCTGGCGCCCACCCACGAGGAGATGTTCGCGCTGCTGGTGCGCGACCTGTTCAGCTCCTATCGCGACTATCCCGTGCTGCTCTACCAGGTGCAGACCAAGTTCCGCGACGAGGCGCGGCCGCGGGCCGGGCTGCTGCGCGGCCGTGAGTTCCTGATGAAGGACGCCTACTCGTTCGACCTCGACGACGCCGGGCTGGCCGACTCCTACGCGACCATGCGCGCGGCGTACCAGCGGATCTTCGACCGGCTCGGGATGGACTACACGATCGTCAAGGCGATGTCCGGGCTGATGGGCGGCTCGGCGTCCGAGGAGTTCCTGGCGACGGCACCGGCCGGCGAGGACACCTACGTGGGTTGCGCTCGTTGCGCGTACGCCGCCAACACCGAGGCCGTCGTGACCCCGCCCGTGCAGGCGACGGACCCGGCCGCCCGGCCCGCGGCGACCACGCACGACACCCCGGAGACACCGACCATCGAGTCGCTGGTCGCGCTGGCCAACGCCCGTGAGCTGGGCGGCCGCACCGACTGGACCGCCGCCGACACCCTCAAGAACGTGGTGGTCACGGTGACCCCGCCCGGCGGGAAGGGCGCGCCGCTGGTGGTCGGGGTGCCCGGCGACCGGGAGGTCGACCTCAAGCGCCTGGGCGCCGCCCTCGAGCCCGCCACCGTCGCCATGTTCGACGACTGGGCCGCGCATCCGTCGCTGGTCCGCGGTTACATCGGGCCGCAGGTGCTGGCCGGGCTCGGCATCCGCTACCTGGTCGACCCCCGGGTCGCGGTCGGCACCGCCTGGCTGACCGGCGCCAACGAGGCCGGCCGGCACGCGATCGACGTGACGCACGGGCGCGACTTCGTCGCCGACGGCACGATCGAGGCAGCCGAGGTGCGGGCCGGCGACCCCTGCCCGGCCTGCGGCGAGGGCACCCTGACCATGCGCCGGGGCATCGAGATCGGCCATGTCTTCCAGCTCGGCCGCCGGTTCACCGACGCGTTCGCGGTCGACGCGCTGGGTGCCGACGGCAAGCCGGTCCGACCGACGATGGGCTCGTACGGCATCGGCATCTCCCGGGCCGTCGCGGCGATCGCCGAGCAGCACCACGACGAGCGCGGCCTGGTCTGGCCCGCCGCCGTGTCGCCGGTCGACGTGCACGTGGTCGCCGCGGGCAAGGGCGACCAGATCGCCGGCGCACTCGCCCTGGGCGAGCGGTTGCACCGGCTTGGCCTGCGGGTGCTGGTCGACGACCGCGCGAACGTGTCACCGGGGGTCAAGTTCACCGACGCCGAGCTGATCGGCGTCCCGGTCGCCGTGGTGGTCGGCCGCCGGTTCGCCGAGGGATACGTGGAGCTGCGCGACCGGGCCACCGGTGAACGGACAGACCTGACCGTCGACGAGGTGGCTGACGCGATCGCGACTCGCACGGCGATTTCCGGCGTACCGTCGGCTTAGCTGAGCGAAGGCTGAAAGGTGCCAGCGGCACGACGGGGAGCGGGGAGGGGCCGTGGCCACTGTGCGAGTTGCGGACGTCATGACCAAGCGGATCGTGTACCTGCCGGTGGAGACACCGCTCGACGAGGCCGCCCGGGCGATGGCCGAAACCGACATCGGTGACGTGGTGGTGACCGACGGAGCCAACCTGGCGGGGATGGTCACCGACCGCGACATCGTCACCCGCTCGGTCGCGACCAACCGCAAGCCGTCGTCGGTGACGCTCGGCGAGGTCGCGGTCCGCGAGATCGTGATCATCGAGCAGTCGGCCACCCTGCGCGAGGCGGCCGAGCTGATGCGGCAACGGTCGGTCCGCCGGATCCTGGTCGCCGACACCGAGCGCCAGCTCGTCGGCATCATCGCCCTGGGTGACCTGGCCCTCATCCACGAGACGGCAGCCACCGCGCAGCGGAACTAGATTAGGGGCATGCCGCCGAAGTTGGCCGAGATCGTCGACGAGTTCCGCTCCGCACCGCGCGACGTGGTGCTGGAGATGCTGCTCGAATACTCGGACGCCGTGCCGGCGTTGCCGCCCGAGATGGCGGGGCACGCCGGCATGGAGCCCGTACCCGAGTGTCAGACGCCGTTCTTCCTCAAGGCCGAGGTGGCCGCGGACAAGACCGTGACGACCTGGTTCGACTGCCCGCCGGAGGCGCCGACGACCCGCGCCTTCGCCGGAATCCTGGCCGAGGGGCTCTCCGGCGCCAGCGCCGACGACGTGCTCTCCGTGCCCGACGATCTCTACCAGCAGATGGGCCTGGCCCAGGCGATCAGCCCGCTGCGGGTCCGCGGCGGCGGTGCGATCCTGGCGCGACTCAAGCGGCAGGTGCGGGAACAGATCGCCTGAGTCGCGGGTTGGGGCTGGCGTGGAGATCGAAATCTACGCCGATGTCGTGTGCCCGTGGTGCTACATCGGCAAGCGGCGGTTGGAGAAGGCGCTCGACGCGTACCCCGGCGAGGTGACCATCCGGTACCGGCCGTTCCAGCTCGACCCGTCCCCCGTGCCGCAGCCGATCCCGACCATCGAGGCGCTCGCGCAGAAGTTCGGTGGTCCCGAGCGCGCCCGCCAGATCACGGAGCACACCGCGAAGACCGCGGCCCGCGACGGGCTGGACATCGACTTCGCCCGGTCGCTGGCGGCGAACACGTTCGACGCGCACCGCCTGGTCCAGCTCGCCGACCAGGTCGGCAAGTCGGGTGAGATGGTCGAGGCCCTCTACGAGGCGCACTTCGTCAACGGGGTCGACGTCGGCTCGCACAAGGAGCTCGCCAAGCTGGCCGGCTCGATCGGGCTGTCCGAGTCGGAGGCGGCTTCGCACCTGTCGTCGGGCGGAGGCGAGGCGGAGGTGCGGGCCGCGCTGGCCGAGGCGCGCGAGCTCGGCATCACCGCGGTGCCCATGTTCATCTTCGCGGGCAAGTACGGCGTGAGCGGCGCGCAAGAGGTGGGCACCCTGCTCCAGGTGCTGGCCGAGGTCGAGAAGCGCGAGGCGGCCTCGGCTAGTTGATCTTCATGTTCCACGTGGAACATGACCATCACCGCGCCAGGTCGTCGACCACCTGCGCGTTGGGCAGCAACGCGAGTGCGGCACCCGGCAGCTCGATCTTGCTGTGCCGCACGCCCGACCCGATGATCACCCGCGTCGTGCCGGCGACGCGGGCGTCGACCAGGATCGGCCAGTCGGCCGGCAACCCGATCGGCGTGATGCCCCCGTACTCCATGCCGGTCAAGGTCACGGCTTCGTCCATGGGCGCGAAACTGGCCTTCCGGGCGTCGAGCAGCTTCCGCACGACACCGTTGACGTCAGCGCGGGTGGTCGCGAGCACCATGCACGCGGCGTAGCGCACCTCGCCACCACGCTTGCCGGCCACGATCACACAGTTGGCCGAGACGTCCAGCCCGACCTCGTACGCCTCGCAGAACGCCGCGGTGTCCGCGAGGTCGGCATCGATCGGCGCGACCAGGATGTCCTCGACCGGCACGGCGGCGTCGCTCGGCCAGCGCTCGAGCGCCTCGACAACCGGCTTCGCCAACAGGTCGGTCCGGCCGAGCGCCGGCTCAGTCTTCAGCGTTCCCATCACAGCGCCGATCCTCGCACGCTCGTGGCCGGGGTGGCCGGCCCCGCGCGGGCCTATCCGCCCGTTGGGAAGTCGGAGGCCCGGGCGGCGGCTTCGGAGGCTCGGACGTCCGTCAGCGCATCCTCGAACGTCATGGTCACGGCGTCGAAGGCGGCGCTGCCGAGCACCAGCCGGTGCGGTGGCGGGTCCTGGGCCATGGCGGCCAGCACTGCCCGGACGCCGCGCCGGGGGTCGCCGGGCTGGTTGCCGTCCTGGTCGACCATCGCGGCGCGTACCCCGTCGAGCATCGGCCGGTAGTCCGTGAGCTCCTCCTCGATCGGCTCGTCGGCGAACCCGGCGTAGGCGCGGGTGCGGAACGCGCCCGGCTCGACCGCCAGCACCTTGATGCCCAGCGGGGCGACCTCGGCGCGGAGCACCTCGGTGATCGCCTCGACCGCGTGCTTGGCCGCGCTGTAGTAGCCGAACCCGGTCACCCCGCGCACGCCGGCCACGGACGACATGTTGACCACCCAGCCACTGCGCCGCGCACGCATGCCGGGCAGGACGGCCCGCAGCACGGTGAGCACGGCGAAGAAGTTGAGTTCGAGCTGCTGCCGGACGGCCGCGTCGGAGGAGCCCTCGATCGACCCGTACCAGCCTCGCCCGGCGTTGTTGACCAGCACGTCGATGCCGCCGAAGCGGTCCTCGGCCGCTTTCACGGCTGCCGCCACCGCGGCGGGGTCGGTGACGTCCAGCGGCACGACGAGCGCCCGGTCGCCGTGCTCCCGCTCCCAGTCCCGCAGCGCCTCGGTGCGCCGGGCGGTGAGCACCACCTGGTCACCGAGCTCGAGAGCGGCGTCGGCATAGGCCAACCCGAAGCCACCGGGAGTGCCGCCGGTGATGAACCACGTCCTCACGGCTCGATCACCAACTCGGACACGGCCCCGCCGCGCAGGGTGAAACGGAAGTGCAGGTCGACCACGCCGCCGGGGAAGTCGCCTTCGAGCCGCTGCCGCACGTCGTAGTGCTCGGCGTCGACCCGGCTGGCCCCGGTCAGCTCGGTGGTGAAGGTGTACTCGACGGCCGCTCCGCCGAGCCAGTCCCGGATCTCGGCCGTACCCCGATGGGTGTGGCCGTCGTCACGCACGACCGCGTCCGAGGTGAAGACCGCGAGCGCGGTCTCGACATCGCGGGCCTGGTGAGCTTTCAGATATGCGGTAATCGTGTCTGGCAGGTTCATGAACCCACCGTGACCCCTCCCGCCGGGAGAGGGTCAACTCGTGGACTCTCCCCCAGGGAGAGGGAGCAAACTGGGCCAATGCGCCCAGGATTGACGATCGGCGAGTTCGCCGCGCTCACCCACCTGAGCGTGCGCACGCTGCGCCGCTATCACGAGGCCGGCCTGCTGGAGCCGGCCCAGGTCGACAAGTTCACCGGCTACCGGTACTACTCCGCCGACCAGATCCCGCCCGCGCAGGTCATCCACCGCCTCCGTGAGCTGGACGTGCCTCTGGCCGAGGTCAAGTCGATCCTGGCCACGGACGACCCGCGGCGACGGACCGAGCTGATCTCCGGCCACCTCCAGCGCCTGGAGGACCAGTTGGACCGCACCCGGTCCGCGGTGGTGTCCCTCCGCCAACTGCTCCGGCCAGACCCGGCAGACCTGGCGGTCGAGCTCCGCTCCGTGCCGGCCCGGACCGTCGCCGCCGTCAGCGACGACCGGGTCGCCCTTGCGGACGTGCTCCCCTGGTACGCGGCCGCGATGGCCGAACTGGACGCGGTCTTCCCGGCGGCCGACCGCACCGGCCCACCCGGCGGCCGCTACGCCAACGAGCTGTTCGCCGAGGGCACGGGCGCGGTGACGGTCTTCCGCCCGGTCCGCGAGCCACACCGATCGGGCCGGATCGAGGCCCTCGACCTGCCGGCGATCGACCTCGCCGTCACCGTGCACGAGGGCCCACACGACGACATCGACGTCACGTACGGCCGGCTCGGCTCCTGGGTGGTCGAACACGCCCTGGCCGTCGACGGCCCGGTCTACGAGACGTACCTGGTCGGCCCACGCGACACCGACGCACCCAACGCCTGGCGCACGGAGATCGGCTGGCCGGTTTTCCGCCTCACCCCCGACTGAGCGGGAGGGCGACGTCGACGACCAGCCCGCCACCTGGACGCGGGTGGGCTGTTACCTCGCCGCCGTGGGCGTGGGTGACCGAGCGGACGATCGACAGGCCGAGGCCGGTGCCGCGGGCCGAACCGACGCGGTCGGTCAGGCGGCGGAACGGTTCGAAGAGGCCCGCCACCTCGTACGCCGGGATGATCGGGCCGGTGTTGGTCACCGTCAGCAGCGCGCGGTCGGCCGACGAGCCCGTGGTCACCGTGACCCGGCCCGCGCCGACGTTGTGCCGGATCGCGTTCTCCACCAGGTTCTGCGCGAGGCGTTCGAGCAGCACCGGGTCGCCCGTGGTCGGCGCCGGCGACCCGGACCGGTCGAACGACAGCTCCGCCGCGCGGGCCTCGCCGGCGAACTGGTCGTGCACCCGCGTCGCCACCTCGGCCAGGTCGACGGGCACCGGGTCGGACACCGCCTGCTCCGAACGGGCCAGCGTCAGCAGGCCGTCGATCAGGCGCTCGTGCCGGGCGTTCACCTCCAGCAGCGTCTCGCCCAACCGGACCAGCTCGGTCGGTGCGCCCGGGCGGCCCATCGCCACCTCCAGGAGAGTCCGGTTCACGGCCAGCGGCGTACGCAGCTCGTGCGACGCGTTCGCCACGAACCGCCGCTGGCCGTCGAACGCCGCGTCCAGCCGGGCCAGCATGTCGTCGAAAGTGTCCGCGAGCTCGCGCAGCTCGTCGCGCGGCCCGGACAGCCCGATCCGCTCGTGCAGGTTGCGGTCGGCGACCCGCCGGGCGGTCGCGGTGATCTGGGTCAGCGGGCGCAGCGTGCGGCCGGCCAGCAGCCAGCCCACCCAGAGTCCGACCACCGTGACGATCCCGACGGCGACGCCGCCCCGGGTGACCAGCGAGTTGAGCGTGCGCTGGTTGATGTCCTCCTGGAGCTGCTCGGCCAGCTCGACGTTCTCGATGACCTTCTGCCGCTCGGCATCCGTCAGCGGCCGGGCCTCGATCGCCTTGTTGATCAGCTTCTTGTCGATCGCGATGCCGCCGAGCAGGTCCTTCGCGCCCTCCGGCAGCTTCTCGCCGTTGACCTTGGCGAGGAGCGCCGACGCGTCGATCTTCTGGCGGTCGAGGGTGGCGTCCATCAGCACGTACGTGACGCTCAGCAGCGCGACGCCCGCGATCAGGAACACCAGCCCGTACGCGGCGGTCAGCCGGACCCGCACAGTCAGGCGTCTCATCGGATCTGGTACCCCACTCCCGGCACGGTCAGCACCACCTGCGGTTCGCCGAGCTTGCGCCGCAGCGTCATGACGGTCACCCGCAGCACGTTGGTGAACGGGTCGATGTGCTCGTCCCAGGCCCGCTCCAACAGTTGCTCGGCGCTGACCACGGCACCGTCGGCCCGCAGCAGCTCCTCCAGCACCGCGAACTCCTTGCGGGACAGCGCGAGCGGTCGGCCGTCCCGGATCACGGTGCGCCGGCCGGGGTCGAGCTCCAGGCCGGCCCGGCACAGCAGCGGCGGCGCGGCCGGCCGGGCCCGCCGGCCGAGCGCCCGCACCCGGGCGACGAGCTCCGCGAACGCGAACGGCTTCGGCAGGTAGTCGTCGGCACCCAGGCCCAGGCCGGCGACCCGGTCGGCGACGTCGACGGCCGCGGTCAGCATCAGTACCCGGGTCTCCGCTCCCGACGCGACCACGGCCCGGCAGACGTCGTCGCCGTGCACGACCGGCAGGTCCCGGTCGAGCACCAGCACGTCGTAGTCGTTGACCCCGAGCCGTTCCAACGCCGCGTCCCCGTCGTAGACGACGTCGACGGCGAGCGCCTCGCGGCGCAGCCCTTCGCCGACCGCGTCCGCCAGCAACCGCTCGTCCTCCACCACCAGCACCCGCACCCCGCCATGGTCGCCCACCAGCGGATAAGGCCGCCATAAGCGGTTGGACCGCCTTGACGCCGGCCTTATCCGGCCATCGCTGGACTGCTTCGCGACGAACACCGAAAGGAGCAGTCATGAGACGTACGTTGGCCGTACCCCTGCTGGTTCTCGGCCTTGGTCTGGCGGCCTGTGACAGCGCTGGCGCGACGCCCGGCGTTGCCTCCGCCGGCGGTGGCGCACCGAGCGCGAGCGCCGCCGCCCCCTCCGGCGACGAAGAGCGGGGACGGGCGTTCGCCGCCTGCATGCGCGAGCACGGCGTGGACATGCCCGACCCGCAGCCGGGCAGCAAGCTCGGCATCGAGCTGGACAAGCTCGACAAGGACAAGGTGCTCGACGCCGTCGACGCGTGCCGGGACCTGATGCCCGGCGGTGGCAAGGACGTCAAGCTCAACCCCGACCAACTCGAACGCCAGCGGGCGTTGGCGGAGTGCATGCGGGCCAACGGAGTGCCGGACTTCCCCGACCCGGATCCCGACGGCGGCGCGGCTGTCCGCGAGTACATCCTGGACAAGCACGATGCCGACGTGCTTGCCGCGCTGGAGACGTGCCGCGACGTCGTGCCCACGCCCAGCGGCGGTGTCCGCCGGTGAGGCGGGTGGTGCTGGTGGCCGGCGTCGCGGTGGTCGCGGCCGGTGCGGCGGTCGCCGCCGCGGTCGGTCTCTTCGGGGGCGGCGGAGACGGGGGCACGGCGCACGCCGCCGACCTGCCGCCGAAGACCGCGACGGTGACCCGAGAGACGTTGGTCGACACCTCGGAAGTCGAAGGACGCCTGGGGTACGGGGAGCCCGTGGCGCTGCGTGGCACCGGCGGGATGGTCACCTGGCTCGCGGCCGAGGGCTCGACGGTGACCCGCGGCAAGCCGGTCTTCCGGTCTTCCGGCGAACCGGTCGTGCTGCTCTACGGGCCCCTGCCGGTCTACCGGCCGCTGTCGCCGGGTGTCGACGGGCCGGACGTCCGGCAGTTCGAGCAGAACCTGGCCGCACTGGGCTACGACGGGTTCACCGTCGACGACGACTACACGGGCGCGACCGCGGGCGCGGTCCGGCAGTGGCAGGACGACCTTGGCGTGTCCTCGACCGGCGTCGTCACGGCCGGCCTGGTCGCGTACGCGCCGGGCCCGATCCGGATCGCCGCACACGGGTCCCCGGTCGGTGCGCCGGCGGGCGGCACCGTGGTCAGCTACACCGGCACCACCCGGCTGGTGACGATCGACCTGCCGGTCGGCGACCGCGACCTGGCGGTGCCCGGTGCGGCCGCGACCGTCGAACTGCCGTCCGGTGAGACGGCCCAGGGCACGGTGGCCACGGTCGGCGCGGTCGCGACGGCCGGGCCGGACGGCGGGCCACCGACGGTCGAGGTCACCGTGTCGGTCGCCGACCAGCGTGCGCTGGGCGACCTGCGCGAAGGGCCGGTCGACGTGGCACTGACCGCCGGCAGCCGGGCCGACGTGCTGACCGTGCCGGTCGCTGCCCTGGTCGCGCTGGCCGAGGGCGGCTACGGGGTGCAGGTCGTCGACGGCGGCACGAGCCGGTTCCTGGCGGTCGAGACCGGGCTGTTCGCGGGCGGCCGGGTCGAAATCAGTGGTGCCGGGCTGGTGGAGGGGCTGACCGTGGGGATGCCGTCATGACACTGGTGGCGTTGCGGGACGTCCGCAAGGAGTACCCGGGCGGGGTCGTCGCCGTCGACGGCATCTCGCTCTCCGTCGACGAGGGCGAGCTGGTCGCCGTCGTCGGGCCGTCGGGCTCGGGCAAGTCGACGGTCCTGCACCTGGTCGGCACGCTCGACCGGCCGACCTCGGGGACCGTGGAGTTCGCCGGGTCCGACATCGCCGCGTTGTCCGACCGTCGCCTCTCCGCGCTGCGGGCGACCCGGATCGGCTTCGTGTTCCAGCAGTTCCACCTGGCGCCGGGGGTTCCGGCGCTGGACGCGGTCGCGGACGGGTTGCTCTACGCCGGGGTACGGCGTTCGGTTCGGCTCGATCGGGCCCGCGCGGCGCTGGACACGGTCGGGCTCGCGCACCGGCTGCGGCATCGGCCCCACGAGCTCTCCGGTGGTGAGAAGCAGCGGGTCGCGATCGCCCGCGCGGTGGTCGGAGCACCGGCGTTGCTGCTCGCGGACGAGCCGACCGGCAACCTCGACTCGGCGTCGGGCGGGGCCGTCCTCGATCTGCTGCACAGGCTGCACGCGGGCGGCACCACGATCATCGTGATCACCCACGATCGGGAGATCGCCGGGCGCCTGCCCCGGCGGGTCGAGATCCGCGACGGGCGGCTCGCATGAGCTTCTCCGACCTCCTCCGACTCGGTGCCGCCGGGCTGCGCTCCCGGCCGTCGCGGGCCGTGCTCGCCGCGCTCGGCATCGCGATCGGCATCGCGGCGATGACCGCGGTCGTCGGCGTCTCCGCGTCGAGCCGCGCGGAGTTGCACCGCACGCTCGACCGGTTGGGCACCAACCTGCTCACCGTCGGCCCGGGCAGCAAGCTGTTCGCGGACGAGCCGGCGACGCTGCCCGTCGAGGCGCCGGCGATGGTCGGCCGGATCGGCCCGGTGACCTCGGTCAGCGCGACCGGGCGGGTGTCCGCGAAGGTCTATCGGACAGATCGGATCCCGGCCGCGCAGAACGGCAGCATCGCGGTGGTGGCCAGCTACCTGGACCTGCCAGCCACGGTGGGTGCCGTGGTCGCCCGCGGGGTCTGGCTCAACGAGGCGACCGCCCGCTATCCGGCGGTGGTGCTGGGCGCGGTGGCGGCCGACCGGCTGGGCGCGGTGATCGGGCAGCCGGTCTGGCTGGGCGACACCTGGTTCACCGTGGTCGGGGTGCTCGCGCCGGTGCCGCTGGCGCCGGAGCTCGACTCGTCGGCCCTGGTCGGGTGGCCGGCTGCCACCGCTGAGCTGGGGTTCGACGGGTATCCGACGACCATCTACACCCGCGCCGACGAGGATTCGGTCGAGGCGGTGGCTGCCGTGCTGGCCAACACCGCCAACCCGGCCGCGCCTTCCGAGGTGGAGGTGTCGCGGCCGTCCGACGCCCTGGCGGCGGGCCGGGCCGCCGACGACGCGTTCACCGGGCTGCTGCTCGGGCTCGGCGCGGTCGCGCTGCTGGTCGGCGGGGTCGGGGTGGCCAACACGATGGTCATCTCGGTGCTGGAACGGCGGGGCGAGATTGGGCTGCGCCGGTCGCTCGGTGCGACGCGGGGGCAGATCCGGGCTCAGTTTCTCGCGGAGTCGTTGCTGCTGTGCGGGCTCGGCGGGGTCGGTGGCGTGCTGTTGGGCATCGGGGTGACGTCCGCGTACGCGCTGACCCAGGGTTGGCCTGCCGTCGTGCCGGCCTGGGCCTCGCTCGGCGCGCTGGCGGCGACCCTGCTGATCGGGGCCGTGGCCGGGCTCTATCCCGCGGTGCGGGCGGCCCGGCTGGCGCCGACCGCGGCGCTGGCCGCTCCCTAACTAGGTGGTTTCACTATCTAGATGGCCGTGCTAGCGTGCTCGACTGTGGATCAGGATCGCCGGGCGCAGTGGTTGCGGGGTGTGCTCGACCTGTGCGTGCTCGGGCTGCTCGCGCGCGGCGACTCCTACGGCTACGAGCTGGCCCAGTCCCTGCAGTCCGCAGGCCTCGGCACGATCCAGGGCGGCACGCTCTACCCCGTGCTGTTGCGGTTGCAGCGTTCCGGCCTGGTGACCGTCTACTGGCGCGAGGGCGGCGGCGGTCCGGCCCGCAAGTACTACACGATCAGCGCTGCGGGCCTCGCGGTCCTGGGCGAGGCCGCCGGCCAGTGGGCGGCGTTCGCCGGCGGGGTCGGCGCGATAATCCAGGAAAGGACGGCCCGGTGAGACACGAGATCTGGCTGGCCGCACTCACCGACGAGCTCCGGCGGCACGGCGTCGGCCCAGACCTGGCCGCGCACGTGGTGGCCGAGGCGGCCGGGCACCTGCGCGACAGTGGCGAGCCGCCGCTGCGGGCGTTCGGTCCACCGTCGGCTTATGCGGCGGCCGTCGCGGACAGCGTCGGTGGTCCGGCCCTTTCCACCCGCTCGTCGGTCGGCCCGGTGCGGCTGCGGGCCGTCGACATTTCCAAGCGGTACGGGCGGCGCACCGTGCTCTCCGGGGTTTCGTTGACGGTGCACGCCGGCCAGGTCGCGGCGGTGGTCGGCGCCAACGGGTCCGGCAAGTCGACGTTCCTGCGGATCTGCGCGGGGCTCGTCGGTGCCGACGGTGGCCACGTCGAGCTGCACGGCACGGTCGGCTACTGCCCACAGGCCGGCGGCACGGCCGACTTCCTCCTGGCCGAGGAGCACTTCGCGTTGATCGGCGCAGGTCGCGGGGTGCCGCGCTCGGCGGCCGCGCGGGAGGGCGCCCGGCGGGCGGCCGCGCTCGACTGGGTGCCTGGTGACGCCCAGGCCCGGCACCTGTCCGGTGGCACGCGGCAGAAGCTCAACCTGGTGCTCGCCGGACTCGGCGATCCCGAGGTGCTGCTGCTCGACGAGCCGTACCAGGGCTTCGACCGGGGCACCTATCTCGACTTCTGGCACGAGGTGTGGCGCTGGCGCGACGCGGGGCGGGCCGTCGTGGTGGTCACCCACCTGCTCAACCAGCTCGACCGGGTCGACATCGTGCTCGACCTGTCGGCCGGCGGGGCGGGGGTGGCGGCATGAACCAGACCATGACGATCGCCGAGATGACGCTGCGCGAGACGGTACGCCGGCGCGGCGTACTCGTGCTGCTGTTGGTCCTGCCGTTGGCGTTCTATCTCGGCCGGCGCGGCGATCACCTCGGTCAGTCGATCCGGTTCGTCTGCCTGGGGCTGGCCTGGGTGCTGAGCGCGGCGGCGCTGTTCGTGGGCTCTTCCGCGCGGTCGCTCGAACCTCGGCTGCGGCTGTCGGGCTACCGCACCCACCAGCTCTTCCTCGGCCGGCTGCTGGCCCTCTGGACGCTCGGCCTGCTGCTGTCGGCGCCGTACTTCCTGCTGATCCGCTTCGATCAACACAACGTCCGGTACGGGGCGATCGCGGTGATCATGCTGCTCGGCGTGCTGGTCGCGCCGCTGCTCGGGCTCGCGCTCAGCGCGCTGCTGCCCCGTGACCTCGAGGGCATGCTGGTGCTGATGACCGTGGTCGGCCTGCAGATGATCCTCGACCCGGCGGGCAACGCGGCCCGGCTGTTGCCGTTCTGGTTCAGCCGGGAGATCGGCACGTACGCGATCGACCACACCTCGGTCGGCTACTTCGACCGTGGGCTGCTGCACGCGGCGGTCACGGCGCTCCTGCTGCTCGTGCTGGTCGCGGTCGCGTTCGGGGTCCGGCTGCGCCGGCGGCCACACGTCAAAATTGTCGGTGGCCTGTCCTAGCCTCCCCGCATGGACATCGTGCTGATTCCCGGCCTGTGGCTCGACGGCTCGTCGTGGGACGAGGTCGTGCCGGTGATCGAGAAGGCCGGGCACAGGGCGCACGCGCTGACGCTGCCGGGCATGGTGGTCGGTGCCTCCCGCGCCTCGATCACCGTCGCTGACCACATCGCGGCGGTGGTCGCGGTGGTCGACGACCTGGACCCGCCCGACGGTGTCGTGCTGGTCGGCCACTCCGGCGGCGGGGCGATCGCGCACGCCGTGGCCGACGCCCGGCCCGCGCTGGTTGACCGGGTCGTCTATGTCGACGCGGTGCCGGCCTCCGACGGCGACTGCATCAACGACAGCCTGCCGTCTCTTGGCGGCGAGGTGCCGCTGCCCGACTGGTCTTTGTTCGACGACGAGGACCTGGTCGACCTCGATGACTCACTGCGCGCGACCTTCCGGGCCAGGGCGATCCCGTCACCCGCTCAGGTCGCCGCCGGGCCGATCCGACTATCGGACCCCCGGCGCCACGACGTGCCGGCGACGGTGATCGCGTGCGAGTTCCCCAGCGCGGAGCTGCGCTCGCTGATCGACCAGGGTTCGCCCTACACGGCCGAGCTCGCCCGCCTGCGTGATGTCTCTTACATCGACCTGCCGACGGGGCACTGGCCGCAGTTCACCCGCCCGGTTCAGCTCGGGGAGGTGATTCTTACCGCTCTCCAAGCGGCCTGACGACCCGGTCAGCTGGTGCGGGCGCTGATGGGCCATGTCAGGATGGGTTGCCATGGTGGTGGCGATGGCTTCGACGAACGATCTGACCGACTGGCTCCGCGGCAGTGGGCTGTTGGTCGTCCTGTTCGTGGTCGGGGCGATCCTGCTGTCCCGACTGACGCGGTGGATCAGCGGACGCATCTACCAGCGGATCGACGCGCATCCGACCAGCACCGGGCAGATCGCCGACGAGGGAGCCAAACACCGCCACGTCGTGACCCAGGGCTTGACCTGGCTCATCATCGTGGCGATCTACTCGATCGCCGCCGTGCTCATCCTGCAGCAACTGAACGTCCCGGTGACCGGCCTGGTCGCACCCGCGGCGGTGCTCGGTGTCGCGCTCGGCTTCGGCGCGCAGCGGATCGTGCAGGACATCCTGGCGGGCACGTTCATCATCTTCGAGCGCCAGTACGGCTTCGGTGACACGATCCGGATCGGCACGCTCGGCTCGGAGAGCGGCGTGACGGGCACCGTCGAAGAGGTGACCCTCCGGATCACCCGGCTGCGCACGCTCCAGGGCGAGGTGGTGATGATCCCCAACGGCCAGATCGTGCAGGTCATCAACATGTCGCGTGACTGGGCGCGGGCCGTCATCGACGTCCCGGTGCCGACGAGCGTCGACCTGACGCGCGCACGAGAGATCCTGCAGGAGGTCACCGCGGCCGCGGTCGAAGACCCGAACCTGGGCCAGCTGCTGCTGGACGCCCCGACGGTGCTGGGCGTGCAGAGCCTCGAAGTGGATTCGGTGCACCTGCGCATCGTCGCCCGCACCCTGCCGGGCAAACAGTTCGACGTGGGCCGCGAGCTACGTTCCCGGGTAGCCATCGCCTTCCAACACGAGGGCGTCCGGGTAGCCACGGCACTGGACACCGCCGAGCCAATGGCCGCCTCATGAGCGGCCTGAAGCTGGGCAAGATCCGGCTCTCCACAGTGGTGCTCCTACTGATCTTCGTACTCGCCTTCGTCAGCTACCTCCTGCTGCGCCCGGGACAGCCGAACGCAACGGGCGGCGAGCGGCCCGGCTCGAACTCGCAGCAACGCGACAGCCCGCCATCACCGTCGACCACACCGACGCCCCGCGAAACCCACGCGACCCCGACACCATCGACACCGCCCACCCGCTCGTCGACGCCGTCAGAGCGGCCAACCACACCGACCCCGCCGCCCACGACAACGCCGGCACCACCACCGGAAAGCCCGTCCGACCCACCGTCACCGACCTTGGCTCCGCCCGACCCCACCGAGGCCCCGAGCAACTAGCGCCCGCCTCGACCTGAGGGCCGGAGCGCGGCAAGCCCCAAGGGGTCAGCGGGGGCCGCGCCGGGCAGGGCAGGGCAGGGCCGTGCCCGGCGTGGTTCCGGGCGGCGTCTGGATTTCACCGCAGCCCGGTCAACACTTCGAGACAGACCCTTGCGCCGTCTTGCGGATCACCATGAGCGGAGACGAAGAGCTGGCAATCCGCACTCGCGATGCTCAAGAGGCGACGCGGTGAAGGCCCGCCGGGGAAAGCGCTGGTCAACCCGCACGGCCAGGCACCGTGAGGGCCGGCACCACCCTCCCGTCAAGGCCCACCCCGCCCGGACCCGCCACGGCCCGCGCGGGGCCCCACCCCGCCCGTGGGCAGCGCGTTCGTCCCGCACGGCCCTGCCCGTTTAAGAGATCGGCACTTGCCCGGCCAGGATGGCCGGCACCGCCCGGCCCTACCGAGGTCCGCGCCCCGTGTCGAGAGGGCCGCGCAGCGCGACCGCCTAAGGCCGACGCCGTCAACCCGCACGGCCCCGCCCCCAGGAAGCCGGCATCGCCCCACCCGGCCCGCCGACGCCCGCGCGCCCCGTCCCACCGAAGGCCGGGCGCCCGCCCGCAAAGCCGGTGCGGTCAAACCGCACGACCCAGCCCCCCTGAAAAGCCAGCACCGCCCCCACCCGCATGGCCGGCCCCACCGAGGCCCACGCGCCCCGTCCCACCGAAGGCCCGCGCAGCCCGCGCAAAAGCCGGCGCCGTCAACCCGCACGACCCAGCCCCATCAAGCCTGCACCGCCTCACCCGCGTGGCCGGCCCCACCAAGGCTCGCGCCGCCCAAGGCCGGTGCGGTCAATCCGCCCGGCCAGGGCCGACCCGGCTGGGATCGGACGCCGCCGGAGAGGGCCGGTGATGATCGGGTGTGGCACATCAAGCCTCGCCGACCCGGACCGCATGATCGGGTGCATCTGGTCGAGTTCTCGCACGGCGTGTCGACCGGAAGGCGTGCACATGATCACTCGGCAGGCGCCTGATCTACCCGACCAAGCACACACGATGGCTTGCCATCGATCAAGCCGCCGTTCGGCACGGCAGGGCGGGCCGGCAAAGGCGAACAGCGCGGTGGAGCTGCTCGGCCAGCCGACGCAGCACTCAAGGGGACTGGCCGGCTACGGCAGCGGATTCGGGTCGAGCATGCGGGCGTAGTAGGTGACGTTCGCGACGTGTTCGACGATCTTGCGGATGGGCCACGCGCCGTCTTCGGGTTCGTGGTCCAAGGTTTCGGTGTCTAGCGCGCTGAGTCTGGCCCGGTAGCAGGCCGCGAGTCGGGTCAGCCGGCTGCGGGCCTCGTCGAGGTCGACCTCCGTGAACCAGGCGAAGTCGGCGTGGGTGGTCACCGTTCGGCCGTGCCACTCGTCGGGGATGGTCGGCAGGCCGGCCAGCCGGCAGTCGATCTCGGCGAGGTGGTCGACCAGGTGGTCGGAGACCCGGCGGATCGCCTTGTGGGGTGTCCAAGCGTTGCCGTCCCGATGGACAGGACGGCCGTCCCACCCGAGCCAGCTCTCGGCGCGGCCCAGCACCTCGTCCACCGCCGCCGGAATGAGTTCAACGATCATGAGGCCGAAGGTAGGTGCCTAACAGTTCGGTCGGCGCCGAACTGTCGGCGGCCTACCGTTGGGCGATGACCACAGACGTCGACCTGGCCGCGGCCGCGCGGCTCATCGCCGAGCCGGCCCGGGCGGCCATGCTCGACGCGCTTCTTTCCGGCCAGGCGCTGGCCGCGGGCGAGCTCGCCCGGGCCGGCGGCGTGCGGGCGTCGACAGCCAGCGGCCACCTGTCCCAGCTCGTCGAGGGCGGCCTGGTCGAGGTCACCCACAGCGGTCGGCACCGCTACTTCCGCCTGGCTTCCGCCGACGTGGCGCACGCCCTCGAGGCGTTGGGTGCGATCAGCCCACCACGTCCGATCCGCTCGCTGCGCCAGTCCCGCACCGACGAGGCGATGACACTCGCCCGCACCTGCTACGACCACCTGGCCGGCGTCGTGGCCGTCTCCCTGGTCGACGCCTTCGTGGCGGACGACATCCTGGCAGCCGGCGGCGACGGCTTCACCCTGACTCCGGCGGGCGCCGAGACGCTGGCCAAGGCGGGCGTGGACGTGGCGGGTGCGCGAACCAGCCGACGGGCCTTCGCCCGCTCGTGCCTCGACTTCACCGAACGCCGCCCCCACCTGGCCGGCGCCCTCGGCGCGGCGCTGTGCGCCCAGACACTCGCGGACGGCTGGTTCGTCCGTCGCGCACCGGGCCACCGCGCCCTCCGGATCACAGACGAAGGCCGCCGCCAGCTCGCGGAGCGCTGGAACATCACCACGCCATAACCAGCGAAGCAAACTGGCAGCAGACGACACGAACAACCCGGCAGGACGAAGCCCGTCAACGCCCCGGGGATACGCACCCCCAAACGGCCGGCGCGCATGCCGCCGAGCGGTCAATGCCGAACGCGGCTAGGCGGCCAGGGCCGACACCTTTCAGCAGCCATAGCCGGGCAGCCCAGCGGCCAGGGCCACCGCACCCCCAATCGGCCAAGCCAAAGGCAATTCCGGAGGCCAAGACCGACAATCCCCGCAACGGCCAAGGCCGGCACAGCCCAGCAGCCTGGGCCATCGCACCCAAGCGGCCAAGCCAAACGCACTCCCGGACGCCAAGACCGACAAACCCGCAACGGCCAGGGCCGACGCAGCCCAGCGGCCTGGGCCATCGCACCCAAACGGCCAAGCCAAACGCACTCCCGGACGCCAAGACCGACGCACCCCAACGGTCAAAGCCCAACGCACCCCCGGACAGCCAAAGGCCGACACCACCCCCAACGACCAAGGCCGACGCGGCCCAGCGGTCAGAGCCCAACGCACTCCCCGAGGCCAAGACCAATACACCGCCAGGCCCCAAAGCCGACGCAGCCCAGCGGTCAGAGCCCGATGGCCAGCCGGGAGGCCAAAGGCCGACACCAGCCCCAACGCTGAGAGCCCACCGCACCCGGCGTCCACGGCCGACGGAGACCGCGCGGCCAAAGCCCCATGGAAGCCGCGCGGCGTACGTTCGCCGGCCAATTGGGCGATCGGGCGATCTCTTGGACGAGACAGGGGCCTAGCCGGCCGGTCTGCTGAGCATGCGGGCGACCATGTCGAACGAGGCCGCGCCCAGGTCCAGGTTGGCGGCGGCCGCGCGGATGGGCTGCTCCAGTTGTGGGTCGTAGCCCTCCAGGCCCGTCTCCTCCTCCACCACCTGGCCGAGCAGGAACATCGTCCGCAGTACGGCGGTCGCGCCCTCCCCGGTCTCGCCGTAGGGGACGCTCATCTCGGCGGAGTCCGCGTACAGGGAGAGCTGGATGCCCGTGCGATCGTGGCTGATCTCGCCGCCGTCGTCGGTCAGGCCGGCTGTGACCTCGCCCAGCAGGAGCCTGGCCCGGGTGAGCACCCGCTGCCAGACCTCGTCGTCAGGGCCAGCACCGAAATCCTGGTAGTCCTCGGCGGCTTCCAGCGCCTCGTCCCAGCTCTGGTCCGGCTGGCGGCGCAGAAACATGAGGTCATAGCTCACGCGCGCAGCGTACCGGCGTGCGCTCAAGCGGGGATTTGCGTGAACAGGTGGCCTTCGTGGCCGTTAGACGGATCCGCGATCGTCTCTTCGCGGCCAGTCCAGACCTGACCGGCCCGTCAATGGGACTGGAGCCACCGAAGCTGGACCTGGCCCGACCGCCATTCTCGAGCCTCACCCGATCTGGGCCTGCGTGGGTCGCCACCTTGAGCGTCCACTCGCGCGCCTCGTCCGATCACGGCCTGCGTAGGTCGTCACCACCTCGGACGTTCAGCTATTAGGCCCCGTCCGACCAGTCGTCACCTCGAGCGTTCACGCGGAAGCGGCCTGGGTTGGCCACCGCCGCAACCAGCGGCGTGCCCGGGAGCGCGACGAGCGAGCCGCCGCGGCCACAGCGCCGGCCGAGAAAGGCAGGCTCACGAGTGACGTTGGGTCCGGCCGCTCGCATACCCGCGGACCGCGCGCACCAGACCGTGGGATGTCCGGGGGTCGCCCCCGGAGCCAGGAAAGACGAATGCCTGCCTAGATCGTGGCCGCGTATGCGGACGTGCTCTAGGCAGGCATTCGTGGAGCCGAGGGGACTTGAACCCCTAACCCCTGCCTTGCAAAGGCAGTGCTCTGCCAGTTGAGCTACGGCCCCGACGGCGGGTGGAGCCGCCAGATCGGAAAACTATCGCAGGTCGGGGGCGGTGGTCGCCTCGTGCCACAGGGCCCGCTCGTCGCTGGAGGCCTTGACCTTCTTGACCACCAGGGCGGCGACGCCCACGACTCCGACGATGATCAGGAGCTTCTTCAACATTGGGGGAATCCCCTCACGCTCGCAACCGTCTGAAGTGGGGCTAGCTGGAATCGAACCAGCGACCTCAGAGTTATCAGCTCTGCGCTCTAACCGACTGAGCTATAGCCCCGTGCGACCGGGCAAGGTTACCGTACCGCCCCGGCTTCCCCCAACTTGGATACCCGGCGCGCCTGGGGGGCGGACAGACAAGGAGGCGCGACGCCGAAGCGTCACGCCTCCTTGACGAAAACTAGTCCCGCTCGGCCAGGGTGAGCTCGACCCCACCGACCAGGTCGGCGCAGACGTTGTAGATGAACGCGCCCAGGGTGGCCAGCGCGGTGAAGAGCACCACGTTGACCACGCCGATCAGGGCCGACGTGCCGATCACGCCCTTGGCCGTGATCTTGAATGTGCTGCCGTCGCTGCCGCCGCTGGCGCTGATCAGGTCGCCCAGGCTGGTGTTGACCTTCTCGAAGACGCCCATCGCGTCGAGCGCGAGGTAGAGCACCGAGGTCGCCACGATCACGACGATGAAGAGCACCAGAGACACGGCGAACGAGAACTTGAACACCGACCACGGGTCGATCCGCTTGACGTTGAGCCGGGCCCGCCGCGGACCACGCGCGGCCCCGCCGGCCACCGTCGAGCGCGCCGTGCGCACCGCCTCGGTCACCCGGGCCGCACCCACCGCCGAAGCCGGGCCCGCCGCGCCGGCGGCACCGGCCGCACCGGGCCGGGTCGGCGCCGAGGTCGCATTCGCCTGGGTCACGCCCGGGCCGGCACCAGCCCCGCCGAAACCAAGCCCGAGGCCCGAGCCGGCCTCACCAGGACGCTCGCCCGGACGCGACGCGCCCGGGCGCGTGATGCTCGGAGGCACGGACCCGCCACCGGACAGGCCACCACCGACCGACGTGCCGACGGAGACCGGCGACTTGGGACCGGAGCCTGCCGAACCCGAACCGGAACCGGAGCCCGAGCCCGAGCCGGAACCCGAGCCAGAAGCGGAGCCGGCGCCCGAGCCGGACCCACCGGACGAGGACGACGACGAGGCACCCCCGTCGGACGCGTTGCCGCTCTCACCGGGCTTGTCCGGCGGCGCCGGCATGCCAGGTGCACGGGTGAACTTGGGCGACGGTGCGTCGGCGGGGACTACCGCCCGGCCTACTGCCGCGCGGCCGGTCGCGGACGCGCCGCTGTCGGCGGCCTCGCCCTCGGCCGGGGTGGTCGAGGCCCCCGCAGTCCCCGACTTCGCCGTTGTCTCCGTCATCAACTAGTCCTGTTCGTCGGGCTCGTCGGCATTGCGAGCGATGGCCACGATGGTTACGCCGTCCGGAAGGTCCATGAGCTTGACCCCCATTGTGTTCCGATCGCGCGTTCGGCGTACAGGCTTCACCGGAGTCCGGATAACACCACCATTGCTCGTTATAGCAAACAGCTCATCGTCGGGACTGATCACCACCGCTCCTACGAGACCGCCCCGACGCTCGGTGAGCTTAGCGGTGAGGACACCCTTCCCGCCGCGCCCCTGGACCGGATATTCGGAGATCGGCGTGCGCTTCGCGTAACCACCGTTGGTGGCCACCAGCACGTCCAGGTGCTCCATGCCGTCGCCGACGACCTCCATGGCCAGCAGTTCGTCGTCGTCGGAGAACCGCATGCCGATGACGCCGGACGTGGCGCGGCCCATCGGGCGCAGCGCCTCGTCGGTCGCGTTGAACCGGATCGCCTGCGCCATCTTCGAGACCAGCAGTAGGTCGTCGCCGGTGCCGGCGAGCGCGGCGCCGACGAGCTCGTCCTCGTCACGCAGGTTGATCGCGATGATGCCGCCCGACCGGTTGGAGTCGAACTCCTCCAGCTTGGTCTTCTTGACCAGGCCGTTGCGGGTCGCCAGCACCAGGTAGGGCGCCACACCGTAGTCGGCGATCTCGATCACCTGGGCGATGTGCTCGTCCGGCTGGAAGGCCAGCAGGTTGGCCACGTGCTGGCCGCGGGCGGTGCGGCTCGCCTCCGGCAGCTCGTACGCCTTGGCGCGGTAGACCCGGCCCTTGTTCGTGAAGAACAGGATCCAGTCGTGCGTCGAGCAGACGAAGAAGTGGCTGACGATGTCGTCCTGCCGCAGCCCGGCGCCGCTGACGCCCTTGCCGCCCCGCCGCTGCGAGCGGTAGAGGTCGACCTTGGTGCGCTTCGCGTACCCGGTGCGGGTGATCGTGACGACCACGTCCTCGCGCGCGATGAGGTCTTCCATCGAGACCTCGCCGTCGAACGGGACGATCTTGGTGCGCCGCTCGTCGCCCCACTTGGCCACAATCTCGCTGAGCTCGTCGGCGATGATCTTCCGCTGCCGCTCCGGCTTGGCGAGGATGTCGCGCAGGTCGGCGATGTCGATCTCGATCTTCGCCAACTCGTCGATGATCTTCTGCCGCTCCAGGGCCGCGAGGCGGCGGAGCTGCATGTCGAGGATCGCGGTGGCCTGGATGTCGTCGATGTCGAGCAGGGTCCGCAGCCCACCGCGGGCGTCTTCGACGGTGGGCGAGCGCCGGATCAGGGCGATCACCTCGTCGAGGGCGTCCAGCGCCTTGACCAGACCGCGCAGGATGTGCGCGCGCTCCTCGGCCTTGCGCAGGCGGTAAGCCGTACGACGCTGGATGACGTCGATCTGGTGCTCGACGTAGTAGCGGATGAACTGCGCCAGGTTGAGCGTGCGCGGCACGCCGTCGACCAGCGCCAGCATGTTGGCGCCGAAGGTCTCCTGGAGCTGGGTGTGCTTGTACAGGTTGTTGAGCACGACCTTGGCGACCGCGTCGCGCCGGAGCACGATCACGATCCGCATGCCGGTGCGGCCCGACGACTCGTCGCGGATGTCCGCGATGCCGGCGATCTTGCCCTCGCGGATCAGCTCCGCGATCCGCTCGGCCAGGTTGTCGGGGTTCACCTGGTACGGCAGCTCGCTGACGACCAGGCAGGCGCGGCCCTTCTTGTCCTCTTCGACCTCGACCACCGCGCGCATCCGGATGGAGCCACGACCGGTGCGGTACGCGTCCTGGATCGCCTGGGTGCCGACGATCAGGCCGTGGGTCGGGAAGTCGGGGCCCTTGACGATCTCCAGGAGCGCCTCGAGCGTGGTCGGCTCGTCGGCCTCCGGGTTGTCCAGGCACCACTTGACCGCGTCGGCGATCTCGCGGAGGTTGTGCGGCGGGATCTTGGTGGCCATGCCGACCGCGATGCCCTCAGCGCCGTTGACCAGCAGGTTGGGGATCCGCGACGGCAGGATCACCGGCTCCTTGGCCCGGCCGTCGTAGTTGTCCTGGAAGTCGACGGTGTCCTCGTCGATGTCCCGGAGCATCTCCATGGCCAGCGGGTCGAGCTTGCACTCGGTGTATCGCATGGCCGCGGCCGGGTCGTTGCCCGGCGAGCCGAAGTTGCCGTTGCCGTCGACCAGCGGGTAGCGCAGCGACCAGGTCTGCGCCATCCGGACCAGCGCGTCGTAGATCGCGGAGTCGCCGTGCGGGTGGAACTGACCCATCACGTCGCCGACGACGCGGGAACACTTCACGTAGCCGCGGTCGGGCCGGTAGCCCGAGTCGTACATCGCGTAAAGGATCTTGCGGTGAACCGGCTTGAGACCGTCGCGGACGTCCGGAAGCGCACGCCCGACGATGACGCTCATCGCGTAGTCGAGGTACGAACGCTGCATCTCGACCTCGAGCCCGACCGGCTCGACGCGGTCGCGACTGCCTACCGCGGCCGCCGCCGCCTCGAGATCCGGCTCGTTGGCCTCGGGGATATCCGTCACAATTAATCCTTTTTCGCCCTAAATGCCGTCTTTGTCCTGTGGATAACGGCTGTGGAAACCGACCTGTCTGTGGATAACTTCAGCGCTCGCTCGGTCCGGGGCCGACTCATACACGCGAGCCGAGCCCCGGACGGTTGCGTCAGATGTCGAGGAACCGCACGTCCTTCGCGTTGCGCTGGATGAACGAGCGCCGGGCCTCGACGTCCTCGCCCATCAGCACGCTGAAGAGCTCGTCGGCGGTCGCCGCGTCGTCGAGCGTCACCTGGCGCAGGGTGCGGGTCGCCGGGTTCATCGTGGTCTCCCACAGCTCCGGGTAGTTCATCTCGCCCAGACCCTTGAACCGCTGGATGTCGTCGGGCTTGGCGTTGGGCTTGCTCTCCTGGCGGAGCCGGATCAGCCCGTCGCGCTCACGGTCCGAGTACGCGTACTGCGCGTCGTCGCCCTTCTTGTTCCACTTGATCTTGTAGAGCGGCGGCGACGCCAGGTAGACGTGGCCGAGCTCGACCAGCGGCCGCATGAAGCGGAACAGCAGCGTGAGCAGCAGCGTCTGGATGTGCTGGCCGTCGACGTCGGCGTCGGCCATCAGCACCACCTTGTGGTAGCGCAGCTTCTCCATGTCGAAGTCGTCGTGGATGCCGGTGCCCAGCGCCGTGATCAGCGCCTGGACCTCGTTGTTCTTCAGCACCCGGTCGATCCGGGCCTTCTCCACGTTGAGGATCTTGCCGCGGATCGGCAGGATCGCCTGCACCCGCGGGTCACGACCCTGCTTGGCCGAGCCGCCGGCCGAGTCGCCCTCGACGATGAACACCTCGGACTCGCGCGGGTCGGTCGACTGGCAGTCGGCCAGCTTGCCCGGCATCGAGCCGGACTCCAGCAGCGACTTGCGGCGGGCCAGCTTGCGGGCCTGCTGGGCGGCGATCCGGGCGCGGGACGCCTGGGTCGCCTTCGTGATGATCGTCTTGGCCTCGCTGGGGTTGCGCTCCAGCCAGTCGTTGAGCCACTCGTTGCAGACCCGCTGCACGAAGCTCTTCACCGGGGTGTTGCCCAGCTTGGTCTTGGTCTGGCCCTCGAACTGCGGGTTGGCCAGCTTGACGGAGACGATCGCCGCGAGGCCTTCGCGGATGTCCTCACCGGTCAGCTTCTCGTCGCCCTTGAGGATCTTCTTCTCGGCGCCGTACTTGTTGACCACACCGGTCAGCGCCGCGCGGAAGCCCTCTTCGTGGGTGCCGCCCTCGTGGGTGTTGATCGTGTTGGCGAACGTGTAGACCGACTCGCCGTACGACTCGTTCCACTGCATGGCGATCTCGACCGCCATGCCCTCCTCCTCGCCACCGAACTCGATCACCGACTTGTGGATCGGCGACTTGGTGTTGTTGAGGTGCCGGACGAAGTCGGCGATGCCGCCCTTGTAGAGGAAGGTGACCTCGCGCGCCTTGCCGTCCTCTTCGCTGGTCGGACGCTCGTCGCGGAAGTGGATGGTCAGGCCGCGGTTCAGGAACGCGTACTCCTGGAGGCGCCGGTAGATCGTCTCGAACGTGAACTCGATGGTCTCGAAGATCTTCGGGTCCGGCCAGAACGAGACGGAGGAACCGGTGGTGTTGGTGGTCTCGCCCTTCTCCAGCGGCGACGGCTTGGAGTTGACGTACGACTGCCGGTAGACGTTGCCCGACTTGTGGATGACCACCTCCATGCGGGTGGACAGCGCGTTGACCACGGACACGCCGACGCCGTGCAGACCGCCGGAGACCGCGTACGCCTTGCCGTCGAACTTGCCGCCGGCGTGCAGGACGGTCAGCGCGACCTCGACACCCGGCTTCTTGAGCTTCGGGTGGAGGTCGACCGGGAAACCACGGCCGTTGTCGACGACGCGCACGCCGCCGTCGGCCAGCAGCACGACGTCGATCGTGTCGCAGTAGCCGGCCAGGGCCTCGTCGACCGCGTTGTCGACAACCTCCCAGACCAGGTGATGCAGGCCACGTTCACCGGTCGACCCGATGTACATGCCGGGGCGCTTGCGGACGGCCTCGAGCCCCTCGAGCACCTGGATCGATTCGGCGCCGTACTCCTGCTTTTTCTGCGTTGCCACTCTGGCCACTTTCTCGCGCCGCCCCAGCGTCGTCGTGCGACGCTGGTGCGCGGGTATGGCGGGATGGCCAGCGACGACCGGCGCGACCGGGGTCATGGGCGCACCGCTCGCCGCGCCTTCCCGCGGTCACGATCGGCTGGACATGACACGCGGGCGGCCCCGGGCCGGGGAGGACCCGATACGGTCGTCCGCGCGTCGTCCTTCGTCTGCCACCAATGTTACCGGGCCGGAAGCGTGAACACCCATCCGGCGCACCCCAAAAACGGCGCTAGAAGCGCCACAGCGGCGCGAACCCCGGTATCCGCGACTCCCCCCACACGAATGCCCCCTGCGCGAGTGCCAGCCCGCCGTCGGCCCCTTTTCGCCGTGGATCATGAGCCGGCTTCGGTGGCCGGTGTTGCCGCCGGGAGCGATGGTCCGGGCAAATCGGAAATCCGGGCCATGATCCGCACTCCAAAGGTGACCCTTCGGGGGTCGCGCGAACCTGCGGCCGTGCCGTAGTTTCTGCGGCGCGATCCGGGCCGTCCTCGCCGGTTTCGGAATCTCGCGGAACGGAGAAGGGTGACCCGATGGGGCTGGACAACGTCGCCGTCCAGTGGCCGCGCACAGGCCGCTTCTACGACCCGGTCGCACCGGCCGAGTTCGTCGACTTCGCGGACCTGGCCGACGACCCGCGCGTCGCCGCGCCCACCGCCGCCCTCGCGGGCCACATCGCCAAGACGGGCACGGTCCGCGCGACGGCGTACACGGAACTGGTCGACCTCCTCCTCGGTCTCGAAGGTGTGCTCTACGCCACAGAGGCCGCGGCGGAAGACGAGGACCCGGTGATCGACCCGGACGGGTGCGCCTGGATCGCGGGCGGCCTGGAGCGCTTCGTCGAGGGTCACCGGCCCCACGGCGAGTCGGTCACCTTCGAGACGGTCGGTGCCGTGCTGCACACCGCGCTGTCCGGCGGGCGCCTCGCCGACCAACAGTTGCGCTGGCTCGACGGGCGGCTCGACGCCCTGCTCGACGAGTCGGGCGACGCGCCGCAGTGGAGCTTCGCCCGCAGCGAGCTAGCTGTGCTGTCCAGGTTCTACCGTCGCTGCGCCGACCGAGGTTTCGCCGTCTACGCCGACTACTAAGTCAAAGTCTCGAAAGGGCGCTTTACGCGCGTCCGCGGTGGTCCGGACCGCTTGCTCCCGCGCGCAACGGGCAGGGCACCACTGCGTGGGCCCTGCCCTGCCGGGTCCGCGGCACACAACCCGAACGGGTGGCGGGCGGGTCAACCGTAGGTGTCGCGGGGGCCGCGGCCCTGGACGCGGCGGGGGCCCTTGTTCCAGCTCGGGGCGGCCGGGCCGTGGATGTGGAGCTTCTTGACGACGTTGTGGCCGACTTCGCCGGCGATCCGCTTGAGCAGGTTCGCGGCCAGCAGGCGCAGTTGGGTGGCCCAGGCGGTCGACTCGGCCTCGACGGTGAGCTCGCCGTCCGCGAGCTTGATCGGGCGACAGTGTGCGGCGATGTCCGGGCCGACGACTTTCTCCCACGCGCCGAACACGGTTGCCTCCGCCGCCGGCTTCTGCCAGCCGCGGGCTTTGACGAGGCGCTCCAGGACCACACCGAAGAGCTGCGGGTCGCGCGGATCGGGACCCGGCCCCGAGTAGCCGCGGAGCCGCTTGCCCCGGCCGCCACCGTCGCCGCTGACGGCTGATCGGCGCCGAGGCGCGGCCGCGGCACGTTTGGCCAACGCGGCATCCAGCGCCGCGCGGGCGAGCTGCGGTCCGGACGGCCCGTCAGCCGAGCCGGCGGCCGCGGCCGGTGTCGTTCCCTTGTCGGGCGCGTCAGGTGTCTTCTTCGGCTCGCCCCGGCCGGGTTGGTCAGTCGGCACGGCGGACCGTCCCTTCGGAGACCTCGAAGCGGGCGCCGCGCAGGGACGCCGGCACGTCCTCCGGAACGGCGCACGTCACCAGCAGCTGCTTGGCGCCGCCGACCAGCTCGGCCAGCCGCTCGCGGCGGCCCGCGTCCAACTCGGCGAACACGTCGTCGAGGGCCAGCACCGGCTCGATGCCGTCGGCCCGCAGCAGGTCGTAGGCGGCCAGGCGCAACGCCAGCGCGTACGACCAGGACTCGCCGTGGCTGGCATAGCCCTTGGCCGGCAGCGTGCCCAGCGTCAGCGTCAGGTCGTCGCGGTGCGGACCGGTCAGCGTCACGCCACGATCCACTTCGGACGAACGGCCGTCGGCCAACGCCTCCAGCAGCGCCTCCTCCAGCGTGGCCCGGTCGCCGGCACCGACCTCGACGCCGGACCGGTAGGCGATGCCCGCCGCGCCCTTGCCGGCCGCCACCGCGTCGTAGGCCTTGGCCACGAACGGCCCGAGCGCGTTGACCAGCTCCAGTCGGCCGGCGAGCAGCTCCGCGCCGTGCCGGGCCAGGTGCGTGTCCCAGACGTCCAGTGTGGACAGGTCGCCGCCGCGGGTGCCGCCGGTCTTGCGGGCCAGGTAGGCGGTGCGCAACAGCGCGTTGCGCTGCTTGACAACCCGGTCGTAGTCGGCCCGCACGCCCGCGTACCGCGGCTGGCGGGCGACCAGCAGGTCGTCGAGATAGCGCCGGCGCTCCGCCGGGTCGCCGCGGACGAGCTCCAGGTCTTCCGGCGCGAACAGCACCATCCGCAGCGCGCCGAGCACGTCGCGGGCGCGGCGGACCGGAGACCGGCCCAGCCGCGCCCGGTTGGCCTTGCCGGGGACGATCTCCAGCTCGACCAGCAGTTCGCGTCCATCGTGGACTATCAAGCACCGGATCACCGCCGCGGCGGCACCGGCCCGGACCAGCGGGGCGTCCGTGGCGACCCGGTGACTGTCCAGGGTCGCCACGTAGCCGAGCGCTTCCAGCAGGTTGGTCTTGCCGACCCCGTTGGGGCCTACCAACACACTCGTGCCAGCGGACAGGTCGACCGCGACCGACTCGTACGAGCGGAAGTCGACCAGCTCGAGCCGCTGGACGTACACCGTCAGCTCTTATGGACGGGGTGTCCACCGAACTGGTTGCGCAGTGCGGCCACCGCCTTCATCGCCGGCGAGTCGTCTTCGCGCGACTCGAAGCGGGCGAACAGCGACGCGGCGATGACGTGCAACGGCACCGCGAGCCGGATCGCCTCCTCGACCGTCCAACGGCCCTCGCCGGTGTCGTCGGCGTAGCCCTTGATCGCGTCCAGGCCCGGGTCCTCGTCGAGCGCTCGGTCGAGCAGGTCGAGCAGCCAGGACTTGATGACCGTGCCCTCGCGCCACGACTTGATCACGCCGGGGACGTTGACCACGTGCTCGGAGGCGCCGAGCAGCTCGTAGCCCTCGGCGTACGCGTGCATGATGCCGTATTCGATGCCGTTGTGGACCATCTTGGCGTAGTGCCCGGCGCCGACGGGGCCGGCGTGCACGAAGCCGAACTCGCCGGCCGGCTTGAGCGCCTGGAAGATCGGCATGAGCCGCGCGATGTGCTCGTCGGAGCCGCCGGCCATCAGCGCGTAGCCGAGCTCGTTGCCCCAGACACCGCCCGAGACGCCGACGTCGACGTAGCCGATGCCCTGCGGGTCGAGCCGCTCCGCCCGCGGGCCGTCCATGCTGAAGCGGGAGTTGCCACCGTCGATGATGATGTCGCCGGGGCTGAGATGGGTGGCCAGTTCGTCGATGGTGGAGTCGGTGACCCCGGCCGGGACCATCACCCACACGGCGCGCGGAGCGGTCAGCTTCGCGGCCAGGTCGGCCATGCTCTTGGCGTCGGAGATCTCTGGCTTATGGTCGAATCCGACGACCTCGTGACCGGCGGCGCGCAGACGTTCGCGCATGTTGCCACCCATCCGGCCCAGGCCGATGAGCCCCAGCTGCATAGCGGGTTCTCCTCCCGTTGACGTGCCCTTTGCTCGTGCCGTGCCCGCCGATCAGCGGGTTACCCGGATCGGCATGATCAGATACCGGTATCCGGAGACGATCTCGCCGTCGTCACCGGCGGGCGAGATCACGGCAGGCTTGTACGCGTCGACGAAGGAGAGGAGTGCCGTCGGCGCGAGTAGGTTCTGCAGCCCGTCGATCAGGTACTGCGGGTTGAAGCCGATGGTCAGCGGCTCGCCGCTGAAGGTGGCCTCCATCGCCTCGCTCGCCCGCGCCTCCTCGCTGGCGCCGGCCTCGACGACCAGGCCGTCGGGGCCGAAGCTGAGCAGCACCGGGGTGGTGCGCTCAGCGACGAGGGCGACGCGGCGCACGACCTCGACCAGCGCCGGCACGGATACCCGGGCCTCGGCGTTGTGGCTGGCCGGGAAGAGCGAGCGGACCGGCGGGTAGTTGGCTCCGTCGAGCAGCCGGCTCGTGGTGCGTCGAGTGCCGGCCGAGAACCCGATCATGCCTTCGCCGGCGCCACCGTGCGCCAGCGACATCGTGACGTCGCCACCGAGCGGACCCAGGGTCTTTGCCGTGTCGTTGAGCGTGCGGGCCGGCACGAGGGCGTTGAGGCTGATCTCGGGGTCCTCTGGGCGCCACTCCAGCTCGCGCATGGCGAGCCGGTAGCGGTCGGTGGCCAGCAGCGCGATGTTGTTGCCGGAGAGCTCCAGGCGCACACCGGTCATCATCGGCAGCGTCTCGTCACGGCCCGCGGCGATCGCGACCTGGGCCACCGCTGTGGCGAAGGCCGCGGCGTCGATCGTGCCGGCGCTGGCGGGCATCGCCGGCAGGCTCGGGTAGTCCTCGACCGGCATGGTCGGGAGGGTGAACCGGGCGCTGCCGCAGACGAGCTCGAGGTGCGAGCCGACGGCGGCGATGTCGACCGGCTTGCCGGGTAGCGCCTTGGTGATCTCGGCGAGCAGGCGGCCGGAGACCAGTGCGGCGCCGTCGGCGTCACCCTGGATGTCGACGGTCACCTGACTGGAGACCTCGTAGTCGAAGCCGGAGACCTCGAGGCTGCCGTCGGAGACACGCAGCATCACACCGGCGAGGACAGGCACGGACGGGCGACTGGGCAGGCTCTTCGCCGTCCACGCCACGGCGTCGGCGAGCGCGTCGCGCTCCACACGGAACTTCATGCGTTGCCTCCGGGTCGGCTAGGACGGGGCCGGGTCAGATACAAGATGCCCCACCGCACCTTAAGGCGAGGCTCGGCCTGACGTGCGCCCGACCCCGGTGATTTCTGGCGAGGTTCTACGGCCATGCACAAATCCCCAGACGTGATGATTGGTTTTCTTCTCTCTAAAGAGATAAGTAGTCGTCTTCATCGGTCCTGTGCGAACTGTGGAGAACCCGAGTTTCCGCAGCTCAGACCCGTTATCCACCGGTGTCGAACATGTGGAGAAGCCTGCGGGTAACTCGGCCGCTTCTCCACAGGCGAGCCTTCGCACACAGCGACGCGAAGTTGTCCACCGGTTGTCCACCGGGTTTCCCCACGGTTTCTCCCCAGGCCCTGGAGATCATCTTCTGGCTTTCCCCAGAACCTTCAACACGATGCGCACATGTCCACCGTCGCTGTGGATGCTCGGCCCCACGTCCACAGCACTGTCCCCAGCCTTCGTCCACAGCCTGTGTGGATATCGACGGGCACGACCACGACGCCGTCCACGACGGTGGACAGCGGCTGTGGATTCGATGTGGGAACTGTGGATAGACGCGAGTCACCTGTGTGTTCGGGGGATAACCGCTCCTTACCTGTGCAGAAACCTGGGGACGCAGAGTGATCCAGACTAATCCTAGTAAACAACCTAATCCGGACAATACTGGAAACGCGGGCAGCGACGGTTTTTCGTCGTGTGGACACCGCTGGGGGTACGCCTGTGGGCAAGCTGGGGAAAACAGTGCCGGTCTGTGGATAGACGTCGGCCTGTGGATAAGGTCCTAATTGGTGGATCGAGCGCGACCGGGTTGTGAAGACCCGGGTGCTATCAGGAGGACTGCTTGATCCGGTTCGTCAGCTCGGCGATCTGGTTGTAGAGCGAGCGCCGTTCGGCCATCTGCTGACGGATCTTCCGGTCCGCGTGCATCACCGTGGTGTGGTCGCGGCCGCCGAACGCCTGCCCGATCCGGGGCAGCGACAGGTCGGTCAGCTCACGACAGAGGTACATGGCCACCTGACGGGCGTTGACGAGCACGCGCGAGCGGGAGTGGCCGCGGAGGTCCTCGAGCGAGACTCCGAAGTAGTCGGCCGCACCGACCATGATCTGGTCGGCGGTGATCTCCGGGCCCGAGCCGTCCGGGATGAAGTCGCGGAGCACCTCTTCGGCGATCGCGAGCTCCACTGGGGACCGGGTCAGCGAGGCGAACGCGGTCACCCGGATCAGCGCGCCCTCGAGCTCGCGGATCGAGTTGGAGATCCGGGAGGCGATGAACTCCAGCACGTCCGGTGGCGCGTACAGCCGTTCCTGTGCCGCCTTCTTCTGGAGGATCGCGATCCGCGTCTCCAGGTCCGGCGGTTGGATGTCGGCGAGCAGCCCCCACTCGAACCGCGTGCGCAGCCGATCCTCCAATGTGGCCAGCTGCTTCGGTGAGCGGTCGGACGTGATGACGATCTGCTTGTTCGCGTTGTGCAGGGTATTGAAGGTGTGGAAGAACTCTTCCTGCGTACGCTCGCGGTTCTCCAGGAACTGGATGTCGTCGATCAGCAGGATGTCGACGTCGCGGTAGCGGCGCTGGAACGCACTGGTCTTGTCGTCCCGCAGCGAGTTGATGAAGTCGTTGGTGAACTCTTCGGTCGACACGTAGCGCACCGAGCGGGCGTTGCCCAGCGTCGTGGCGTAGTGGCCGATCGCGTGCAGCAGGTGCGTCTTGCCCAACCCGGAGCTGCCGTAGATGAACAGCGGGTTGTAGGCCTTCGCCGGCGACTCGGAGACCGCGACCGACGCGGCGTGCGCGAACCGGTTGGACGAGCCGATGACGAACGTCTCGAACATGTACTTCGGGTTCAACCGGTTGCCGCCGCCGTCGGCACCGGCCCGGCGGTCGTCGCGGCGCGGATCGCCCGAACGACCGGGCCCGCTGTCGGAACCGCTGTCGCGGCGCAACGGCTGGGTCGGTGGCTCGTCGTAGGGCAGGACACCGCGGTTGTCGCCGCCCGGCCGGCTGTCACCGCGGTCGGTGGCCGGCGTCTGCGGGCGCGGTGAGTACGGGGTCGGCGTGCCGTAGGTCGTTCCGCCCGACTGGTAGCCGGCAGAGGCCGAGGGCGGGGCCGGCGGGTACGGGGTGGCGAAGAGCGCGTCCTGGCGGTCGCGGTCGGAGTCCCGCGGCTGCGGGTTGGCCGACGGGACCGGCGGGCGCGCCGTGCCGACGGCTCCGGTGCCCGCCGGACGGGCCTGCGCGGGGGCCGGTGCCGAGGCCGGGGCTGCCGGGCTGTTCGGTGCCGGGTCGATCGGCGGGTTGGGCTTGGGCTGGATGACGCTGTGCAGGGCGGTCGGTGCGTTCAGCGCGCTGACCGACTCCTCGGGCGCGCTCTCGGTCTTGTTGGCCGGCGGCGTCGGGCTCGGCCGCTGCGCGGGAGGCTGCGGCGCCGGCTGGGCGGCGAGGGCCGGGCGGGGTGCCGGCGGCGCGGCCGGGCTCTGGGGCTGCGGGAAGTCGAGCTGGCCCAGCGTCGGTGCCGGCGCCAGGTGCGGCCGGTCCGGCGTCGACGTCTCGTCCGGTGCCGTCGTGCGCTGTTGCGGTGGGAAGGGTGGCCCGGCGAAGTCGCCGGGGGTCTCCGGTGCGCCGGTATAGACGGTGCCGGCGGGGCGGCCCTGGCCGTCCTCGGGCGGGCGGACCGTGACGGCCACCTGGATCGCGCGGCCCATCCGGCGCGACAGCGCCTCGGTGATCGCCGGGCGCAGGCGGGACTCGATGACGTCGCGGGTGAACGCGTCAGGCACGGAGAGCAGCGCGGTGTCTTCGACGATGGCGCGGAGCCGGGTCAGGCGGAGGTAGGCACGCTGCTGGGCGGAGACGATCTCATCCGCGAGCTCGTCCGTCGCCGCCATCCAGACGCCGGCGAGATCGATCGTCTCGGACACCCCGTTGCCACCCCCCTCGCTTCACGTGCTCGGCCACGGTGGGCTCTGTCCAGACCCGCCTTGACCTGGCATAACCCCCGCGTACGGGCGGCTGGCCTGACCGCTGTCCACAAGTTGTCCACAGCCTGTGTGCTGACCGATCGTGGTGCCGTTACTCATACGAACTGACGACCCGGACTCAGCCGATCCGGCATCGGTGTGGCTACACCGTGCCGAACGATTGACCACCTCGCCCGGTTTTGCCCCGTATGGCAGTCGTGAGCCCCCCAGATCGCCGACCAGCAACCCGGCACGCTAACAGCGTTGTCCACACCCCTACAACCGTTGTCCACAGAACTGCCTCCCCGGCATACGCGAAAGAGGGCAGGGGTGCGGTGCGTCGTACCCGCCGCGGCCTGCGGCGACGCGCTGTTTGCCGGTGTTTGACGGTCATTGCGTCCGTGCGTAGGCTTGAGCGGCCGCTCCGTCGCCCTCTGGTAGGGTGGCGGATGTTTGCTGCGTAGGTGTGTGAACGCCTCTCGCGCATGCCGGCTGATGCGCTCGCACATTTGTCGCCTCGCGCATCGACCACCACACGACCCGGCCCGCCTCCTCATGGGCCGCCCGACGACGGAGAGCCTGACGTGAGCAAGCGCACCTTCCAGCCGAACAACCGCCGGCGTGCCAAGACCCACGGCTTCCGGCTGCGCATGCGCACCCGCGCCGGCCGCGCGATCCTCTCCGCCCGCCGGTCGAAGGGCCGCAAGGAGCTGTCGGCCTGACCTCAGTCCGGCACCGGGATGGAAGTAGGGCAGCGATGCTGGCCGCAGCGCAGCGACTTCGGCGCCGCAGCGAGTTCTCCACCGCAGTCCGCACCGGCCGCAGCGCCGGTCGCGGTGCGGTGGTCGTCCATCTGACCCTCCCGTCCCAGCCTGACCTCGAGTCTCACCCGCACGACCTCGACGAGCCGACGTCCGCCCCTGGTGCGGCCAACGCCACACCGCCGGCGCGCGTCGGCTTCGTCGTGTCCAAGGCGGTGGGCGGTGCCGTCGTCCGCAACCAGGTCAAGCGCCGGTTGCGGCACCTCGCCCGCGAGCGGCTCGACAGCCTGCCGGCGGGCACGACCTTGGTGGTCCGAGCGCTGCCCAGGGCGGCCGACCGCTCGTACCAGCGACTGGGTGTCGATCTTGACAACGCGATCGCGTTGGCCCGCGACCCCCGGCGAAAGGGTCGGGAGCGGTCGTGAGTTCTCAGGAAACCATCAGCAACTCGACACCCAAAAACATCAGTCTCCCCGCCCGCGTACTGGCTTTTTGCATCATCGCGTACCGTCGTTGGATAAGCCCGGCACTGCCGGCTCGCTGTCGGTTCTATCCGTCATGTAGCGCCTACGCCCTCGAGGCGGTGTCGCGGCATGGCGCGATCCGTGGAACCGGCCTGGCGATCTGGCGGCTGCTGCGCTGCCACCCCTTCCACCCCGGTGGCTACGACCCGGTGCCGGAACCGCGTCGTCGTCGCCCCGCCAACACGGCGGAACCCCTGGCCGAGTGACGGGAGCCCTTGGTGCACATCAGTCTCGACTGGATCTACTACGCGATTTCGTGGATCCTGCTGCGCTGGCACGGGGTGTGGGATGCCATCGGCGTGCCCGACAAGGCGGTGCTCGGCACCACCTGGTCGTGGATCCTGGCGATCTTCTTCCTGGTCGTCACCGTCCGCGTCATCCTGTTCCCGATCTTCGTCAAACAGATCAAGTCGCAGCGCGCTATGCAAGCCCTGCAGCCCAAGGTCAAGGAGCTGCAGGAGAAACACAAGGGTGACCGGGAAACGCTCCAGAAAGAGATCATGGAGCTGTACCGGACGGAGAAGGCCAACCCGCTCATGGGCTGCCTTCCGATGTTCCTGCAGATTCCGGTCTTCCTGGGCCTCTTCCACGTCCTGAAACGGGTAAACCCGAACAACCAGGCAAAGGAGCTGTACGGCTGGACGGCCGCGCAGTTCGACAGCGCGTCGCACGCGACCCTGTTCACCGCACCCATCTCCGGCCGGTTCGGCTCCAGCGCGACCGAGCTCGCCGCCCTGGACGCCAGCGTCGTCACCGTGAAGGTCATCGCGGCCATCCTGGTCGCCATCATGATCACGACGACCTACCTGACCAGCCGCCAGATGATCCTCAAGACCGGCTGGGCCGAGGACCCGCAGCAGCGCATGCTTCAGCGGATCATGCTGTACGGCATCCCGGCCTCGCTGCTGATCTCCGGTGCGATCTTCCCGATCGGCGTGATCATCTACTGGGTCACGAACAACCTCTTCACGCTCGCTCAGCAGCAGTGGGTCCTGCGCAAGTTCCCGCCGCCGCCGGTCAGCAAGAGCAACACGGTCAACCGCTACTCGGAAGCCGGCGAGAAGGCCCGGGCCGCCGCCGCGGCCCGCGAGACCCAGTCGCAGCCGAAGTCCGGTGGCCTGCTCAGCCGCATCACCGACGCGGCCAAGTCCGCCGCTGCCCCGCAGCCCGGCGCGACCCCCAAGGCGGTCGGCAAGGGTGCGGCCAACGGCAAGCCGGCCGCGCGCGCCAAGTCCAACGGCGCTGCGCAGTCCGCGGACGCCAAGCCCGCCACCGATGGAAAGGCCCTGGCGCCCAAGCCGGGCGCTAAACCGGTGAACCCGAAGAAGGCCGGCGGCCGCCGCCCGGCTAAACGCAAGTGAGCGCTGCGGCCGGTGACTCCTCCACCGGCCGCGCCTCGCGACACAGACGTGCCCGGCCGGGTGACTCGCTCACCCGCCCGGGCTGACCAGCGGACCCAGGGGTCCAGCGCGAGACATACGGAGATGACACCGTGACCGAGACCAGCATCCCCCGCACCGACAAGCCGTTCGACGAGGAGAACGACGAGGCTGCTGCGCGTGCGGACGAGGCTGACGTGACCGACGAGGCGGAGCTGACCGACTCGCCCGCGGAGGCTGACGAGGCCGACGACGCTGACGACGACTCGGCCGACGAGGCCGGTGCGGTTGTCGCCGAGACCAAGGAGACCAGCGACAGCGACCTGTTCCGGCAGAGCGAGATCGCCGCGGACTACGTCGAGGGCCTGCTCGACATCCTCGACTACGACGGCGACATCGACGAGCTCGTTTCCGGCGGTCGCCCGATGGTCGAGGTCGTCGGCGGCCGGCTGCAGCCGCTGGTCGGCCAGCGCGGCGCCACGCTGGAGGCGCTGCAGGAGCTGACCCGCCTGGCGGTCTTCCGCGAGACGGGCTCGCCGAGCCGACTGCTGCTCGACGTGGGCGGCTACCGGGCCAACCGGCGCAAGGAGCTCGCCGCGGTGGCGAAGAACGCGGTCGAGAAGGTCAAGGAGTATGGCGAGTCCGTGCGCCTCGAGCCGATGTCGGCGTTCGAGCGCAAGTGCGTACACGATGTCGTCAACGCTCTCGCCGGTGTGGAGAGCGAGTCCGAGGGCGTCGAGCCGCACCGCCGGATCGTCGTACGCCCGGCTCCCTGATGGTTGATGTCTCTTCCGGCCCGGGTGGTATGCCACCCGGGCCGTTTCATGAGCCGGCCGTGGCCCTCTTCGGCTCGCGGCTCCCGTTGGCTGTGCGTTATGCGGACCTGTTGGCGACCGACGGCGTGGTGCGCGGCCTGATCGGCCCGCGCGAGGCCCCCCGGATCTGGGACCGCCACCTGCTCAACTGCGCCACGATGACCGAATTGATCCCGTCCGGCGCTTCGGTGATTGACGTGGGGTCTGGGGCGGGTTTGCCCGGTATCGTGCTTGCGGTGGCGCGGCCGGACCTGACCATGGTCCTGGTCGAGCCATTGGCACGACGGACCGCTTTCCTGGCGGAGGTGGTGGCTGAACTCGGCCTGGACGACACCGTGACAGTCGTCCGAGGCCGGGCCGAGGAGGCGCGGGACGCGGTTGTCCCCGCCGACGTGGTCACCGCTCGGGCGGTCGCGCCGCTCGACCGGCTCGCCGGCTGGTGTCTCCCCCTCACCGCACCCGGCGGACGGCTGCTCGCCCTCAAGGGCGCGTCGGCCTCCGACGAGATCGCGGAACACCAGACCGCGATCGGTCGACTGGGTGGTTCCACGCCGGTCGTCCGGCACTGCGGGGTCGGCCTGGTCGACCCGCCGACGACCGTCGTGGAAATCGTCCGCGAGCGCGTAGTCGAGCCAGCACGCCCCCGGTCGGCGTCGGCGGACCGGGGTCGCCGCCGCTCCGCTCCGGACGGCGGTGGGCGCGGGAGAACGCGGAGGGGTTAGATGGGCCGGCGGGGACCAGCACCTGGGTTCGAGACCTCTACCCCGCCGCCTACGGCCGACCCACCCACCGCACCACCGCCCACCCGCCGTCGCGGGCCGGCGTCGGTCTCCTCGGGTTCTGCGGACGATTCGCCTGCTGCGTCGGCACCGGTTCGTCGGCGCGGCTCAGCGTCGGTTTCCCCGCCGCCTTCGGACGATGGCCGCACCGCGTCGTCGCCTGGCCGCCGTCGTGGGTCGGGGTCAGCCTCCCCGTCATCAACAGGCGATCCGGCGTCCGTGGTGCCCCTTGGCCGTCCTCGTAAGTCCGCGTCTGCTGCCCCGATCGCGGGCTCGCCGGCGGAGGGTCGTGCACGCCGCGGTAAGTCTGTGAGCAGGGGTTCGGCGGAGGCCGCTGCTGGGTCGTCCGGTCGCGTGCGTAGCGTGCCCCCGACCGCCGCGGCTGAATCGGGTCCGTCGGCGCAGAAGGTTCGTCGACGCGGTGGCGCCTCGACGCCCGGTAGTGGCGGAGACGAGTTGACCGCTGCGGCTTCGGAGCCCGCGTCTGTTCGGGGGCGTCGGGCCGCTTCGGTCTCGAGCAAGCCTTCCGTTGCGCCTGCGCGCGGTGGGCGCGTGGCTGCAAAAAGGGCGGCCGATGCCGAGGCCGTGCCCCGCTCGGGTGTGCGGGCTGCGCGCGGTGCGCGTGCGGTGGTCGTTGACGCGGCCGATGCCGAGGGCGCGCCCCGGTCGGGTGTGCGGGCTGCGCGCGGTGCGCGTGCCGCGGTCGTCGACGCGGCGAATGCCGAGAAAGCACCCCGCTCAGGTTCACCCGGTGCCGAAATTACGCCGCGTTTAAGTCCGCGCGGCGGTTCGTCCGTGCCGCCGTCGAGCGCGCGCGGTTCCGAGGCCCCATCCGGGTTAAGTCCACGCGGCGCGGCTGAGCCTTCGTCGCGGTCGGCCTCGCGCCCCGTTGAGCGTGACCTGCGGTCCGGTTCGCGTGATACCGAACCCGCGCCGCGGTCGAGTTCGCGTGGTGGTGAGTCTGTGCCGCGGTCGAGTGCGCGCGGTGCGGCTGAGCTTGCGCCAAGGTCGGCCTCGCGCGCTGCTGCGCGTGACCTGCGGTCCGGTTCGCGTGATACCGAACCCGCGCCGCGGTCGAGTTCGCGCGGCGCCAAGGCTGTGTCCCGGTCGAGTTCGGGTAGCGCGGCTGAGCCGGCGGCCCAGCCGAGTTCACGCGGTCCGGCAGCGCCTTCGTCGCGGTCGAGTGCGCGTGGGGGTGAGGCCGCTCCGCGGTCGGGTTCGCGCGCTGGCAAGGCAGCGACGCGGTCGAGCTCGCGTAGCGGCGAAGCCGCGCCGGCGTCCGGCTCGCAGGCTGAGGAGTCTTTGCCGCCTTCAGGTTCGGGCATCGTGGCTGAATCAGAGCGGCAGTCTGGTGCGCCTGGTGTCGAGTCTGGGGCGGCGCCCAACTCGCGCACCCCAGCTGAGTCGGCGCCCACAACTGTGCCGGTAGGTCGCCGTCGTAAGCCGGCTTCGGCCAAGCCCGTTGGTCCTGGAACCGCGTTGGAAGCCGGAACCGTGCATGGCCGCACCAAGCCGGCGGGCAAGTCGGCGTTGCCGGGTCGCGCGGAGCCCCTGGCGGGTAGCACCGGCCGGGCGACATCAAAGACCCAGGCGCGTCCTGGTGCCGCCGCGACTCGTCGCACAGGCTCGCCGGCACCTGGCATCGAGCCCCCGGCTCCCAGAGCGAAGCGAACCACGGCGGTGCCTCGTTCCTCGACGCCGTCGCCGAGGCAGCAAGCGGACCTTCACGAGCCAGTCCCTGCCGCTCCGGGCCCGTCGGCGCCTGGTCGTCGGCGGTCGGTGGCTGCGACGTCGGAAACCGCCCTCTCCACGGCTGGCCAGCCGGCACCCAGGCGGCCGGCGGCCGTAAGGTCGGGAACCGCCGCGTCTCCGTCTGCGGGATCGAGGGCTGCAGGATCGGGAGTTGCGCAGTCAAGGGCTGCGGAACCCTTGGCCGCGGAACCCATGGCTGCGGGACCGTTAGCTGGGGTGTCGGTGGCTGCGGAACCGGTGGCTGGAGTGTCGGTGGCGGCGGAACCGATCGCTGCGAGGTCGGAAGTGGCCAAATCAGCGGATGCACAGTCGGCGGCGACGAAATCGACGCCCGCGCGGTCCGGAGCCGCGCGACCGGTCGGTGCGCGCTCGAATCCTGGTCTTTCCGGGGTCTCGAAGGCGACCCAGGAGCCACTTGCGGTCTCGGTAGCTCCGGCCGCCGACCCCGGCCCGGGTGGCACCGGGCGGAGCCGGTCGCGCTCGAAGGCCACCACACAGTCAACGCCCGCGGCGCGCCGCCGGCCAACGGCGGTGCAAATGGACCCGCAACTCCCGCTGGACCTTCCTGCTCCTGGCGGTTCAGAGACGCAGGAGCCCACGTCAACCTCCGACGCCGCGCGCGGGCCTCTCCCCCGCGTACGCAAGGCGCCCGAACGGTCTGGAACTCCAGCAGCCGTCGTCCCACGCGCCCGCCGCAAGGGCACCACCTCGACACCCGCCACGCTGGCGCAGGCCGCACCTGCCCCAGCGCCGGATGACCACACGACCGCCGCTACCAACAGCGATGGCGAGGCTGATCACCCCGAACGCGACAGTTCGGCCGCGGGCGCTCGGGCCGAGGGTGATGCCGGCCAGGGCAAACCAACCCGCACGACGCGGCGCCCGGCAGGCACCACCGGGCGCGGCAAGGGTCGAAGGGGCGCGACCGAAGATCGCGCGGACCGCACTGAGGTGAACACGGGCGAACCGACCCCGTCCGACACCAAGCGGCGTGGCGCACGCGCCGAGCGGTCGAGCGCCGACAGCGTCTCGGCTCGTCCTGAGGCAGGCGAGCTGAGGGGATCGAGTAAGGGCAGAGGATCGCGCGAGTCGAGTCGAGGTTCTGCGGTGTCTGGTTCGGTTATGCGGGGCGGTGAGCCGGGGCGGAACGACTACCGGCACACATCGGGCGGGGCTGGTCGTAAGGCGGCTGAATACGTGGATCGGGCTAACGAGGCAAACCAGGAAGAGCTGACGGGTCGGCGAGCCAATGCGGCGCCGACAGCTATGCAACCCGGTACGCGAGGGGACCAACCGGCCGCGCCGGACATGCGTAGAAAGCCCAGGAATCAGCCACCAGGCGAGCTCGGCGGTCGCTCGCCCAGGCCAAACACCAAGGTTCCGCGTCCGGCCCCGAATGCGGACGTTGACGAGGCAAAGGACCTCGACGCGGAAGGCCCGGAGGAGGCCGGAAAGACCACCAATCGGCGCGGTGGCGTGTCAGGTTCCCGTCGCGTCCCGGTAGGTGGCACAGGCTGGCCGCCGGTTGCCACGCCACGTCGGGGTGGCTACCTGCGACTCGTTGACGGGTTCCTGGTGTTTGTCCCTCCACACTCGGGTACCGAAACCATCGACGGGCCGAACAGCCGTGGCCCCGAGCGGAGTTCGGCCGTAGGCTGGCCGCGCGGCAATAGTGCGGAACGCGTGGAGGGACCCCACTCCCCTGCGCCGGCCGACCAGGAACACAGTGCCTCGTCTGGGCCGGCCGGAGCGATGTCGCCGCCATACGCGATCACCTCGAGCTTCGGCGAAGCCGATACACCCCGAGCGGACAGGGACGACACCGTGCATGACAACGGCAACCACGACCCCGGCGCGACGGCGCCTCATGTTTCACGTGAAACCGGGCCCGATGGTTGGGCCGTAGGTAGGCGGGCCCCGGTCCCCGACCCCCGAGTCGCGAATGGACAGTCAGAACCGGTCGCCAGCGCAACGGACGGGTCCGGGTCTGCAACGCGAGTCCCTCTCGCCGTACCATTCTCTAGCCCGGAGAGTGGTGGCAACGCCGCGCTTCCAGGTCGGCCCGACGTGGCTGAGCGCTACCCGGCTCCGGCCCCCCGCCCGCAGCCGACACCTAGCACGGATCGGGTCGATGTTGCCCCGCCCCGGCCTGCCCAGCCTCGGACGGACGCACCCACCGTGGCACCCGAGGCGACCCCGGAGGAAGCGGTGACCGACGCGTACGTTTCACGTGAAACCCCGACGCGCGAAGAGGACGACCCACCGTTGGCCATGGAGGCACTGCGCGCCGTGCAGATCCTGAACCCGAGCGGCGTGGTCACCATGCCGCGCCCGGATCACACCAGGATCATGTGCGTCGCCAACCAGAAGGGTGGCGTGGGTAAGACCACGACCACCGTCAACCTCGCCGTCGCGCTCGCGCTGCACGGCAACCGCGTCCTGGTCGTCGACCTCGACCCGCAGGGCAACGCGTCAACCGGCCTGAACGTGCCGCACCACGCGGGCATTCCAGACGTGTACGACTGCCTGATCGACAACGTGCCACTCTCGGACGTCGCCCAGGCGGTCGAGGGCATCCCGAACCTCTGGTGCGTACCCGCGACCATTGATCTTGCCGGTGCCGAGATCGAGCTTGTCTCAGTGGTCGCGCGTGAGTCCCGCCTGTCGCGGGCGATCGCCGCGCACCCGGACACCTTCGACTACGTCTTCATCGACTGCCCGCCGTCCCTCGGCCTGTTGACGGTCAATGCGCTCGTCGCGGCCCAGGAGGTGCTGATCCCGATTCAGTGCGAGTACTACGCGCTGGAAGGGCTCAACCAGCTGATCAACAACATCAACCTGGTACGCCAGCACCTCAACCCGACGCTCGACGTCTCGACCATCCTGCTGACCATGTACGACCGCCGTACCCGTCTCGCCGACGCCGTCGAACAGGACGTGCGTAACCACTTCGGCGACAAGGTCCTGCGCGCGGTCATCCCCCGCAACGTCCGGGTCTCCGAGGCGCCGAGCTATGGCCAGTCGGTCATGACCTACGATCCGGGGTCGCGAGGCGCCACCAGCTATTTCGAGGCGGCCCAGGAGATCGCTGAGCATGGCGTCAAGGGAGGCAAGGCATGAAGAACCGTCCGCGGGGCGGTCTTGGACGGGGGTTGGGCGCCCTGATCCCCACCGCGCCGGCACCGGCGTCGTCGGTGGCGGTCGCCCCACCCCCGGCGGCGCCCGAGGCACCGGCGGCATCGCCTGCGCCGCCCGTCGTCAGTTCGCCGCCAGCGCCCGCGCAGGTGTCCGCTCCCCCGGCCGACGAGCCTGCGGCGCCCGTACCCGCTGAGGTTCCTGAGGCCGCGCCGGTCGCCGAGGCCGTCGTTTCGGTGCCGTCCGAGACCGATCCCGAGTCGGAGCTCGCTCCGGTCCCTGGCGCGCGGTTCGCCGAACTGCCCGTCGACGCGATCGTGCCCAACGCGCGTCAGCCGCGGTCGGTTTTCGACGACGAGGCGCTCGACGAGCTCAAGATCTCGATCCAGGAGGTCGGCTTCCTGCAGCCGATCGTGGTGCGCGAGACGGACGAGAGCGGCCGGTACGAGCTCGTCATGGGCGAGCGCCGGTGGCGGGCCGCCCAGGCTGTCGGGCGTACGACCATTCCCGCGATCGTGCGCGACACGCGGGATGACGCCATGTTGCGGGACGCCCTGCTGGAGAACATCCACCGGGCCAACCTGAACCCGCTCGAAGAGGCGGCCGCGTACCAGCAACTGCTCGACGAGTTCGGCGCGACGCATGAGGAACTGGCGCGGCGGATCGGCCGGAGCCGCCCCCAGATCTCGAACACGATTCGGTTGCTCAACCTGCCGGCGGTCGTACAACGTCGGGTTGCTGCCGGTGTTCTCTCGGCCGGGCACGCGCGTGCGTTGCTCGGTCTCGACGACGCCGACGCCCAGGAACAGCTCGCGCACCGTGTCGTGGCGGAGGGGCTGTCGGTGCGGGCCACCGAGGAGCTGGTGACTCTTGCGCTCGCCGACGGCCCGGCCAAGTCGGCTTCGCCGGCGAAGCGGCGCGTGCGGGCGGTTGCGCCCGCGCTCACCGATCTGGCTGACCGGCTGTCGGATCGCTTCGACACGCGCGTCAAGGTCGAGCTGGGCCGCAACAAGGGCAAGATCTCGATCGAGTTCGCCACGGTCGACGACCTGGAGCGCATCGTCGGGATCATTGGCATGACCGAGGAGCCTCCCTCGGAGGAGTAGCCGCCACTCGGCGCGACGGCCGCGAACCCCACTCGGGTTCGCGGCCGTTTCACGTGAAACCCCGATTCGCGGGGCCAGAAGTTTTACACAGGCGTTGTCCACAGGCACCCCTCCGAAAGAGCGAAACCCCGTGTCGGAGGGGTTGTGGGCCTGTGGATGAACAAGTGGAGTGAAGGCCTCGACCGCCCGAAATGGGGAAGGACGGCGGCCCGCATCCTCCGATAGGGTCACCCTCGTGCCTCACTCCGCCGACTCGGTCCCCGCATACACCAAGTGGCCTTCATTCCCGTTCGAGGGCGATCTGCGCGTCAAGAGCCTTGCCGACCCCGTCGACGCCGAGCCCCGGCGAAAGGGCGAAGACGCAGCCGACTGCGTCGCCTGCAACACCCCGGACGACGCCTACATCTGGGTGAGTGAACGCTGGCGGGTACGCGCGATGGAGCGGCCGACCGGCCTGCCCATGGTGCTCATCCTGGAAGCCCGATCCCACCTCGACCTCGGCGACCTCCCGAACCTTCTCGCGGCCGAGCTCGGAGTGATGACGGTCCGCCTCGAGCGCGCGGTCCGATCGCTCGACGGCGTGGCCCGGGTGCACGTGAACCGCTGGGGCGACGGCTCAGCCCACCTGCACATGTGGTTCCTGGCGCGGCCGTACGGGCAGCTTCAGCTCCGCGGGACGTTCCTCTCGCTGTGGGACGACATCCTGCCGCCCATCGCGGAGTCGGTATGGCGCGAGAACCTGGCGCTGGTGGCAGCCTGGCTCGCCGAGTTCGGCGGCACCGCGATCGCCGAGCCGCCCCACATCGAGTGGCAGGCGCCGTCCAGCCTGACCCCACAGGCGACGACCCCGACCGCGGTCGCTGCGGCCGCTGAAACGGTCGTGGAGCCGCTGTCGGTCGCGATCGCCGAGGCGCCGGAGGGGACGGCCGGGGTGGCGCCGGCTCCCGACGCTCCGAAGGTCGCCCCGTCGTTCGACCGCGCTAAGGCTGCCGCTGCCCCCGCTGCTCCGGTCGCGCCCCAGTCGGCGCCCGCCGCCGGATCGCCCGCGGACGCTCAGGGGGCTCCCGCTGGGACGGCCCGCCCTGCGCTTGTCGGCGACGCGAAGAGCACATTGGCCGGTGGTGGTGAGGCGGTCGCGGTGGCCGAGACGGCCGAGCGGAAACCGGCCCCGGTGGTCGTAGCCGGCGCGACGAAGCCCACGAAGCCGTAGCTTCCCGCAACACGAACACCTGAGCGCACTGGGTCCTCACGACCCAGTGCGCTCATTGTTTCCGTGAAACATCGGGCCTGCCCTCCGGAGAGCGGCAGTGCCTATGTCACTGATGGGCGTTCGCTGGATGGGCCACATATCCGACCTGGCCGCGGGTTCGAACATGTGGCGGGCGCGTTCCCCCGACCTGGTGGCCGCGCCCGTGCTCGGAACGGGCGACAGCAGGGGTGAAGGACGGCGATTCCGCGAGACGTTCGTCGGCGAGCGCCAGCAGCCTGGCGAACGGGTGTCCAGGAACCCGGAGGAGAGTGGCCCGGACGACCCGTATCACGGGGGATCTCCTACGCGGACTCCGCTGCGTCTGAGCCCGAGACTGTCGTCGAGCCCGGCGACGGCGAGCGCACGGCGGCCGTGGACCCTGACGCGACCCTGAGTCCGGTCGTGCACCCGCGTCATGCTGCCGGCCGAGGGTTCGAACGTCGCAGCGGGCGCAATTCGCCGGACCTGGTGGCCGCGCCCGCGTCGGGACGGGGCGACAGCAATGTGTGAAGGACGGCGATTTCGCGAGGTGTGCGTCGGGGAGCGCCAGCATCGTGGCGACCTGGCGCTGTTGGTATTCGCTGGGACGCAGCGGCCCCGACTTCCGCCGTGTTGAGGGTCGCGCGACGGTCGGCTGCTGCAACCGCGTCCGGTCAGGTGGCGCGTATGGCGTTGGCGTGTGAGCGGTGGTGGATGTCCGCGCGTCAGGCGGGCAGCTCGTGCCGGCGGGGTGGGCGTGGCGCGCCACCAGTGGCCCACCACTCGTAGCCTGACCGCCTCACCGCCAACCCATGCCGTGACGCGGCCGCAGCGCTGTCCGCGCATGCCTCGCGCTCGTCGCCGGTGAGTGAAGCTCGATGCGGCACCGAACCCCGGCACCCGCTCATCGTGATCTTCTGGTTTCCCGTGAAACATTGGCCACGGGTGAGGTCTGACCACGACGACGAAACCGGCGCCCAACCCTAGACGTCAAGACCGAGGCGTTTGTCGACGTGACAGCACCGAACGCCACTGATGGCTGGCCGACCGCACCCTTAGTGCCGGTAGCGGCTGCTGCCGGCCTGAGCCGTCGATGGCGGAAGACCTGAACGCGTGGGCCCATGTTCCGCCCGCCGAGCGATCACTGGCGCCAGACCGCCACTGGTGGCTCTTGGTTCGTGGTTTCGCGTGAAACACCTGGATCGGATCCGTAGAACCACGCGAGGCACGGTCGCCATTTCGAGTCTGCCGCTCTAGCCGCAGTGCGTTTCACGGGAAACCCTCGGCCGCCAGAGTGGTCAGCGCCAGTTCGCGGCCAGAGGAACAACCACCTCCGTGAACGCCAAAGCCGCGGATCCCGCCGCAGTACCTGACTTTGCCGCCGGTCGAGCGCGCAGGAATCCAGCGTTGACCCGGAGGGTCCGTCCTGGCCCTCGAAGCCGAGGCCCTTCGACGCGACGAATGTGGCCACCCCGCAGTTGAACTGATGCCCATCCCAAGGCGTTGGTTCGTGGGGAACCAAACGCGAAGCGCTCACCGCAGGGCCGGGAGCTCCCGAAGCCGTCGAAGCGTGAGTCGGGACCAAAGCGAAGCTGCCGAGGTGGCACGGACCGGGAGCACCACGAAGCCGACTCGGAGCCCAGCGGGGGTAGGCCCGTCTGCAGGCCCCATCGAAGCCGAGCCGGTCGGCGCTGTGGCACCGAGGTCGGCGTACCCCTGTGTCGTCCTTGAACCCGAGCGACTGCGGCGCCCCAAGTCCGGCCAGGGACTGGCGGGCCATCAGCGGAGGCAGCCCACGATGGCGCGCCGAGGCCTAGATGCAACGACCGGAGTCCGAACAACGCTCTACGCGACGCCGGCATGTTTCACGGGAAACCCAAAGATCGAACTAGCACAACGCCGTTGGCGCCTCGTGGCGAAGAGCCATAACGCCAACGGGGCTTTACCCGCTGACGCCCCCTCGACCTTGCCCACCTCCTGTCGCCACCGTTGGCCCCCGTTGACCACCGGCGGATGGCTTGGAAGCCCGAGCGGGTTACGACTGCGGACTACAGGCTTAATCCGCCGTCAATCCCACCGCGCCCTCGCAGCCGACCCGTCCAGCACGGCCCACCACGTCTCGGGCCGCCGCGGGCCAATGTCCGCCAAGTACCGAACCAGCGCAAGGCTCAGCCCGGCAGCAGGCGCACTACGACCTAGCCCGCAAGCCGGGCGGCGACCCGGCCGGCGACGGGTCACCTGCGAGCACGACGCGGGCGTTCTCGCCGCTGCTAGGACGGTGCAGCCGCCCGCCCAGTTACGCAGCGCTGCCCGTCGCCGATCCCGTCCAACGCCGAGCACGGGAAGGCCCTAAAGCGTCAGATGGTCAGGCCTGCGCCGGCTGGCGGCCCAAGCCCGCGCAGCCCGGCACCGCCGTCAACGCCCCGTCCCGCCGCCACGGGCGACCCCCCAACCGCCCACACCGTCCAACCGACAGCCGCGCCCAGCACACCCAGCACGTGCCGGCCTAACCACTCACGCCGTGCAGCGGTCAGCGCCGCCTGCACCGCCCGCACGGGGGCGAGCAGTGGCAAGGGGGTCGGACGCCTGTGAGACCACTCCTCCCCACGATGCGCAGATCCAGGAAGCGTTCGAAGAGGCAGGCACCCGGCTGAGCGGATCGCTTGTCGCGACGCGAATTGCGGACCAGGCCACGGGCCGAGCCACCGCGTTCCCTCGCAATGCTTCGTTTCCGTGACACCTGACCCGCTTCACCAAGATTGAGGTGGTTCACGTCCGCCGCTGTAGCTCGGACTGACCAAGGGGGCTTCTTTCGGCGATGCAGACCGGCGGTAAGCGTGCGACAAGACGTCGACCCGGGACGAGACATGCTCCAACTGGGCCGCGACGATCCCTGGTTCGCGCGGCCTGGCGCACTCCAGCGCTCCCCAATATCGGCTGCCACTCTCCCGCTGGGACCTGTGCATGGGTCAGGACCCGGCCCGCTGCATCCCCCGCGCAGGCCTCTCAGGTTTCCCGTGAAACTTGTCGGGTGCGCCGACGTTGCGGCAGTAGAAGGTCGCCGGGCCTCGTGGTGGAGGGGCTGCCGGCTGCGGCCTCTAGCACCGCGTCGGTCGTTCGCCGTGGTCGGCCTGCCGCCGGGGTGCGGCTGCCGGGCGTCCGTGGTGGAGGGGCTGCCGGCTGCGGCCTCTAGCGCCGCGTCGGTCGTTCGCCGTGGTCGGCCTGCCGCCCGGGGTGCGGCTGCCGGGCGTCCGTGGTGGAGGGGCTGCCGGCTGCGGCCTCTAGCTGTTCTGCCCATTGAGGTTGGGGACGCGGCTGGCGGGTGGGTTGCCGGCCAGGGCGGTGTGGGCTCGGTGGTGATTGTAGAAGTGGAGCCAGGTCGGTAGTGCTGCTCGGCGGGCGGCCTCGGAGGTGTAGGCCTTGCCTGTAGGCCCATTCGTCGGTGAGTTTCTTGACGTCGACGTGGATCAGGTCACCGGGGTTCGGGTGTTCGTAGCGGCGGACCGGTTGACGGGTGCCGCGGTCCAGGTGGGCCAGGCGTGGCACGCCGGCGCGGGCCAGGATCTTGTGGGTTGTCGAGGTGGGCAGGCCGAGGCGGCCGGCGATCCGGGCTGGTCCCCACCGGCGGGTCAGGCGTAGGTGCAGGACCTTGCGTTAGGTGGGTGCCGAGGTCCGGGCCGGGCTGTGGTGGGGGCGGCTGGACCGGTCGGCCATGCCCGCTGGGCCGAGCTCGCGGTACCGGTCGGCCCACCGTTTCGCGGTCGTGACCGTGACCTGGAACCGTTCCGCGGCTCGCCGCAACGCCCAGCCGTCATCCACGACACACTGGGCCAGCCGCAGCCGGCCGCGTTCGGTCAACGGTGCGTTAGCGTGGACCACGAGGACCTCCAAGGTGGGCGGGAACTGTCGCAAGCTCCACTCCACCCGGAGGTCCTCACCCTTTCAAGATCTCTTTCATGTCACCAACGTCCGTGGACAGAACATCTAGCGCCGCGTCGGTCGCTCGCCGTCGTCGGCCTGCCGCCCGTGGTGCGGCTGCCGGGCGTCCGTGGTGGAGGGCTGTGTGGCCTGCTGCGGCCTCTAGCCCCCGCGTCACTCGTTCGCCGTCGTCGGGCTGCCGCTTGTCGGGGGGTGCCGGGCGTCCGTGGTGGTGAGCTGTGTTTGCCTGCTGCGGTCTCCAGCACCGCATCGCTCCGTCGTCGGCCTGCCGCCCGTGGCGTGGTTACCGGGCGTCCGTGGTGGACGGCTGCCCGCTACCGCCTCTAGCTCCCGCGTCGCTCGCTCGCCGTCGACGGCCGGCCGCCCATCGCGTGCCTGCCGAGGTTCGGCTGCGGCTGCCATGGACACCCGCGGCGGAGCATCGCGCCCACTCTCAAGCCCCGGGAGGGGCGTTTCGTGCAAAACGCGGTGACTGCGCTGCAGGTCGGGAAGGGGCGTCGCGGCCGTGGTTCGAGCTGAACGCCCCCGTGGCACCAGGTAGCCACACGATCCTGGGTGGGTTCGGTGCTCATGCGGCGCTGGGAGCGTCATCGGAGAGCTAGTTATGCGGCCCGTCAGCTCGCAAGTTCGTTGGGGCCCAACGGCAAACGCACGAGGACGGCGGTAGCGCCGAAACCACGATCAGGCGGGCATTGCCTCCGGCCGGCACCAGGAGCCAGCGCGACAAGCTCCGTTCGCACGGCCCCGCAACGCCTGACCGCACCTCTGACCGGATGCCCAGCCGCGCCGACTCACCCCGTCGACGTCGCCGCTGGAGCGGGTGAACAGGTAGACCACCGCGAGCGGGATGACCCCGACCCGCCGATCGCACACCACCCGCGGACGCTCAGCGGACCCCGGACACCAGCGAACTGTCCGCACGACCCGAGCGTCCCTGCCCCCACCACCCCCACGCGGCAAACCAACCCCACCGAGCGAGAAAGATGTTTCACGTGAAACCAAACCACCCACAGAATGGCTGGGTGCAGATTCGACAGGCACGACGGGACGATCTGACCAACCTGCAGGACATCGAGCGTGCAGCCGGCGAAGCGTTCCGCGAACTCGGCATGCCAGAGGTCGCAGACGACGAACCGCCAACCGTCGAGGAGCTAACGGCCTACTTGGACGCCGGCACAGCCTGGGTCATGACCGTCGACGACGAGGTGGCTGCCTACCTCATCGCAGAGCCGATCGACGGCAACCTGCACATCGAGCAGGTCTCGGTCCACCCGACCCACGCCGGAAAACGCCTCGGGCGCCAACTCATCGAGCACGCAGCCACCGAAGCAAGAACAAACGGCATGCCGGCCCTGACCCTCACCACGTTCCGAGACGTCCCCTGGAACGCGCCGTACTACGAGCGCTGCGGCTTCCACATCATCCCGGACGACGAGCTCACACCAGGGCTAGCAGCCAAGCGCCAGCAAGAAGCCGACCACGGCCTCGATCGCTGGCCCCGAGTAGGCATGCGCCGAGCGACGATCAGCTGAGAGCCGAACGCCCGGCCGCCCGCGAAACCATCGTCGCGAGGACCTTCCCGAAGTCCAACCCGGCAGCCTGGATCGCCATCGGAAGCAGCGATGTCTCCGTCATGCCCGGCGCCACGTTGACCTCGAGCACGTGTGGCGCCCCGGACTCGTCGACGATCAGGTCGACCCGCGACAGATCACGCAGCCCCAGAGCGCTGTGCGCGGCGACCGCGACCGACGCCACCTCCGACGCCACCGACGGGGAAAGCCGCGCCGGCGCGTGCCACGTAGTCAGCCCAGCCGTATAACGCGCCGCGTAGTCATAGACCCCGTTACGCGGAACGATCTCCACGGCCGGCAGCGCCTGCGGACCGTCGCCCAGGTCGATCACCGTGACCGCGACGTCCATCCCGGTCACATAGCGCTCCACGAGCGCGGTCGAGTCATAGGCGAAACACCCGACCATCGCCGCGGGCAGCGCGCTCTCGTCACGCACCACCGCCGCCCCCAGGCCAGAGCCGCCCTGGGCTGGCTTGACCATCAACGGCAGCTGCAACCGCGACGCGATCCGCTCCAGCACCGCGACCGCCCCGAGCTCCGAGAACCGGTCGTGCGGCAGCGCCACCCAATCAGGGGTGGGGATACCAGCTTCCCGCAGCACTGCCTTCGCTGACGGCTTGTCCCACGCCAACCGGGAGGCCAGCGCGTCGCAACCCACATAGGGCACGTCGAACAGGTCGAGCACCCCTCGCAGCGACCCGTCCTCACCGGTCGCACCGTGCAGCGCGATCACCACCGCGTCCGGCGGATCCGACCGCAGCGCCGGCAACAGTGCAACATCAGCATCGCGCTGCTGCGCGTCGATCCCGGCGGCCCGGAGGGCGTCGAGCACCCGCCGGCCGGACTTGAGCGAGACATCCCGCTCGTAGGACAGCCCGCCAGCCAGGACGAGGACGCGCAGATCGGTCGTACCCATGGGTCAGATCATGCCAAGTCTGGGCCGGGAACGTCGGATCCGGCCTGCCCACGGCGGCGATTGGCGACCGCGCTGATCGCGCCGAACACCTGCCGCATCGTTAGGTCCTGCTCCATCACGCCAGCCAGCCGGCGTACGCCCTCACGAATCCGCTCCGGCGACGGGAACGAGAAGTTGAGCCGCATGTTGCCCCCGCCCGTGCCGTCGGCGTAGAAGCCCGTGCCAGGCACGTAGGCCACCCGCGCGGCTATGGCCCGCGGCATCATCGCCTTCGAGTCGAGCCCCGGCGGCAGCGTCGCCCAGACGAACAGGCCACCGCTGGGCCGCGTCCAGGTCGTACCCTCGGGCATCAGATCCGTCAAAGCCTCCAGCAGCGCATCCCGCCGCTCCCGGTAGACCTCGCGGTACGTCTTGATCTGCTCACGCCACGGCATCGTCGACAGGTACGTGGTCACCGCCGCCTGCGCGTACGCGCTGGGGCACAGGATCTGCGACTCGGACGCGATCACCAGCTTCTCGCGCACCGCGTGCGGAGCCAGGATCCAGCCGACCCGCAGCCCGGGCGCGAACGTCTTGGAGAACGTCGAAAGGTAGAAAACCCCCTCGCGCCGCCGGGCCCGCAACGGCAAGGGCGCCTCGCCGTCGAAGGAGAGCTGCCCATAGGGGTCGTCCTCGACCACCAGCAGCCCGGCCCGCTCGCAGATGTCCAACACCTGGTCGCGCCGCGAATCGGTCAGCGTCACGCCGGCCGGGTTCTGATAGGTCGGGATCGTGTAGAGGAACTTCGCCCGCCGCCCGGACCGCGCGACCTCGGCGATCGCCGCCTCCAGAGCGGAGGGAATCAGCCCGTCGTCGTCCATGGCGACGTGCACAACCTGGGCCTGCGCCGACTGGAACGCCCCGAGCGCACCGACATAGGTCGGGCCCTCGGCCAAAACCACGTCGCCGGGGTCGAGAAAGAGCCGGGACACGAGATCGAGGGCCTGCTGGCCCCCGACGGTGACGACGACATCGTCCGGCGAAGCGCCGGAGGAGGCGTCGATGCCGGAGAGCGCCATCACCTCGCAGATCTTCTCGCGAAGCTCGAGGGTGCCCTGCCCGATCCCGTACTGCAGGGTGCTGGTGCCATGATCAGCAGCCAGGCTGCCGAGCATCTCGCCGACCGCGTCGAGCGGCAGTGCGGCGATGTAGGGAGCGCCACCAGCGAGCGAGACGACCTCGGGACGGCTGGCGACGGCGAACAGAGCTCGGATCTCCGATGCCGTCATGCCGCGAACCCGCCGCGCATAGCGGTCGGTATAGTCGTCGAGCGTCGTCCCGGTCATGCCCTACCTCACTTTCGGGCGCTGCGCTGGTTGGTTGATGGTAGACCGCGCACCGACGAGGCACCTTCGGGTTACCGCAGGGCAGTCCATATCGCGGAACCCGAGGCCCCCAGCAGGTCAGACCCCCGGACGCGCGATGTCCGACCTCTCCCCTACCGCCCGGTTCCGGCGTACGATCGCTGGTTGGGGGCAAGGCGGGCCGCACGCGACATCCACCGTGCTCCGAAAGCCGTGATCTGGCAAGCGAGCGGTTCGAGGTTCCGCAATGTCACGTCGTCTGGTCAGCCTGACTCTGGACACCCTGGAAGACCTGCCGCGCCCATGCCGGCAATGCGTCTACTGGGAGTTGGACCCCGTCTCCGCCGAGCGCGCCTGCGCCGCCGGTGACCCCGGCCTGGAGAAGGAGGCCTGGGTCTCGCAGACCCTCCTCGAATGGGGCTCCTGCGGCAAGCTGATCTACGTAGACGGCATGCCGGCCGGCTTCGTCATGTTCGCCCCGCCGGCCTACGTGCCCCGCTCGATGGCGTTCCCGACCTCCCCGGTCTCCGCCGACGCCGCCCTGCTGATGAACGCCCACGTGGTCGCTGCGTTCGCCGGCGGCGGCCTGGGCCGCATGCTCGTCCAGGGAGTGGCCCGCGACCTGGTAAAACGCGGCGTGAAAGCGATCGAGGCGTTCGGCGACGCGAAGTTCGGCGACGCCCCAGAGGAGCCGGGTTGCCTAGCTCCAGTTGATTTCTTCCTGTCCGTCGGCTTTAAGACCGTTCGTCCGCATCCGCGCTACCCGCGCCTACGCCTCGAACTGCGGACCGCGCTCTCGTGGAAGTCCGACGTCGAATACGCCCTGGAAAAACTCCTCGGCTCGATGAGCCCAGAAAACATCCTCCGCCCAGTTCGCCCGGCAACCAGGGCAAGTCAGAGCTGATAACCAAAACAAAGATCAAGGCCAAGGTCAAGATCAAGGCCAAGGTCAAGATGCGGTCCCGGGTCCGTCGGGGGCGCGACCGTTGCTCATTGGGTGATCCTGGTGCTGCCTGGTTGTTGGATGGCCGGGTAGCACCTGGGCCGTTAGATCATCGCCAACC
>NZ_FZPH01000014.1 GCF_900188485.1 Asanoa hainanensis | reverse complement strand
GGCCTGGACCAGTACCAGGCCCGGGACTGGCGGGCGTGGTACGCCCACATCACCCTGTCCATGGCCACCCACGCCCTACTCGTCGTCGCGAAATCCCTTGCCACACAAGCAAACCCAGCCTCGCGCAGGACATGCTGATCGCGCTGACCGTACCCGAGGTCCGGCGCCTGCTCCTGGCATTCACCCTGACGCGTCCCACCACCCCCGACCACGTCCTGGCCTGGTCCTACTTCCGACGACGCCGCCAATGGCAAGCCCGCGTCAGCCACTACCACCGGCGCGGACAGATACCGCCATAAGTGCCGTTGCAGTACTAGGCCCGCCGCACGATTGCCACTGCGACCCCGGCCAGCTCGTCCATGTCCGGCTCGAAGCCGGCCGCGATGTCCGGGTGCAGGCCGGCCTTGGTCTCGTCCAGCAACCGCCGGCAGACGACGTCGAACGACTCGCCCCGGTACGACGCCTGGACCCGCTCCGTCGCCGCCTGCAGGGCGGAGCTCAACTGTTCCTGCAGCGGCCCGCGAAGCTTGCGCTGGACGGGGTCGTGGGGGTCCGGTTCGAGCGTGACATGAGGTTCCGCGGCCATACCGGTCAGATGCCCAGGGCGGTGACGGGTCAAACGCCCAGCGCCGCCACCCGGACCAGGTAGGACGGCTCGTCGGCGGGCTCCTCGCGATAGCTGATCGACCGGATCTGCCGCTCGTCCGCGTACAGCGTCACGTCGGCGAGCACCCCGAGATGCGTACCGGTCAGGCGTCCCCGCTTGTCGCTCAACACGTCGGCGACCCCGGCCAGGAACCGCGGCGCGGAGCCCACGTGCGAGGCGGAACCGCGCACGACGACCTCCAGTGACACCGCGGCACGCGACGGGGTCCAGCCGCTCTGTTGCGCCGCGGCCAGCGCCGCCAGCAGCAACGCGCGGACGCGTTCGGCCTGGCGATGGCCGGCGGAGAGGATCGACAGGGTCTCGGTCTTCTGTGGCGGCAGGCCGCGCACCTCGAAGGCGAGGGCCTGGGTGGTCTCCTGCACGGCACTACCTCCGCGGGTCGGGCGGGGGCGACACGTTACGTAAGGCGACCGTACCGTGTCGTGCCGTCGTCCACGAGGTGTACAGCGGTCCAGGTTTGCTTTCCCCGCCGCCGGGGCATGGTCCGAGATCGGCGAACCGCAATGGCGCGGGAACGGAGGCCGGATATGGCGGAACGATCTGGGGGAATCAGCAGGCGACGGTGGGGGGCGGCCGCGCTCGCCGCGGTGGCGCTGCTCGGGCCGGCAGCGGCCTGCGGCAGTGGCGGCGACGGTGGCGCGCCGGAGATCAACGTCTACTATGCACCGGAGGAGAACTTCCAGCAGGTCGTCGACGACTGCAACCAGCAGGCGCAGGGCCGCTACCGGATGGTCTACCAGGTGCTGCCGCGCGGCGCCGACGAGCAGCGCGTGCAGATGGTGCGCCGGCTCGCGGCCGAGGACGACGGCATGGACGTGCTCGGGCTCGACGTGACATGGACGGCGGAGTTCGCGAGCGCGAAGTGGATCCGCGAGTGGACCGGCAAGGAGAAGGACGAGGCGTCGCAGGGCACCCTGCAGCAGCCGTTGGAGTCGGCGTCCTACGAGGACAAACTCTACGCGGCGCCGAAGAACACCAACACGCAGCTGCTCTGGTACCGCAGCGACCTCGTGCCGGACCCGCCGAAGACCTGGGACGAGATGATCAAGATGTCCCAGGACCTGAAGAGCCAGGGCAAGCCGTACGAGATCGACACCATGGGAGCGCAGTACGAGGGCCTCGTGGTGCTCTACAACAACATGGTCGCCAGCAGCGGCGGGAAGATGCTGAGCGACGACGGCGCGAAGGTCGAGTTCGACCAGGGTGCCGTCGACGCGCTCGGCACGCTCCAGAAGTTCGCGTCGGCCGGCGTCACGAACCCGTCCTTCACCAACACCCAGGAGGACGGCGCCCGGCTGCAGTTCCAGAGCGGCGACGGCGCGTTCCAGCTCAACTACCCGTTCGTCTGGCCGGCCCTGCAGGAGGGCGCGCCGGACCTCAAGGACAAGGTCAAGTGGGCACGTTATCCGGGCATCGACGCCGGCACGCCCAGCAAGGTGACGATCGGCGGTTACAGCCTGGCGGTCTCCTCGTACTCGAAGCATCCGGCCGAGGCGTACGAAGCGGCGCTCTGCCTGCGCTCCCCGGAGCACCAGCTGTTCTCGGCGATCAACGACGGTGTGCCGCCGACCATCGAGTCCGTCTACGACGACCCGAAGATGGACGAGGCGTACCCGTTCAAGGCCGACATCCTGGCCCAGGTCAAGGACGGCGCGAACCGGCCGATCACCCCGGCCTACCAGAACCTGTCCACGGTGCTCTCCGCGACGCTGTCGCCGCCGGCCGACATCAAGCCGGACCAGGACGCCAAGGACCTGCGCGGCTCGATCCAGGACGCGCTCGAGTCGAAGGGTGTCCTCCCGTGACCGCTACCGCCGAGAAACCAACGACGCATCGGGTACGCGCGGCGAAGAAGGCCAAGACCCGGCTCAGCGAGGGCAAGAAGCAGGAGCGGAAGCTCGGCTGGCTGCTCTGCGCGCCGGCGGCGATCGTGATGATCGCGGTCACCGCGTACCCGATCCTCTATTCGGTCTGGCTCTCGTTCCAGCGCTTCGACCTCAAGTTCCCGGACCAGCGCGAGTTCATCGGGCTCGGCAACTACGTGACCGTGTTGAGCAACCAGTACTGGTGGACCGCGTTCGGCATCACCACGCTGATCACGGTCGTCACGGTGGCGGTCGAGCTCGTGCTGGGCATGGCGCTGGCCTGGGTGATGTTCAAGACGCTGGTCGGGCGCGGGATCGTCCGCACGGCGGCGCTGATCCCGTACGGCATCGTGACGGTGGTCGCGGCGTTCTCGTGGAAGTACGCGTGGACACCCGACACCGGCTATCTCGCGAACCTGTTCACGGACGGCGCGCCGCTGACCGAGCGGGCCAGCTCGCTGGCGATCATCATGCTCGCCGAGATCTGGAAGACGACGCCGTTCATGGCGCTGCTGCTGATGGCCGGCCTCGCGCTGGTGCCCGAGGACCTGCTCAAGGCCGCCTCGATGGACGGCGCCACCGGGTGGCAGCGGTTCACGAAGGTGATGCTGCCGGTGATGAAGCCCGCGATCCTGGTCGCGCTGCTGTTCCGTACCCTCGACGCCTTCCGGGTCTTCGACAACATCTACGTGCTGACCGCCGGGGCCAACAACACCTCGTCGGTCTCGATGCTGGCCTACAACAACCTGATCCGCGGGCTCAACCTCGGCATCGGGTCGACCATGTCTGTGCTGATCTTTCTCGCGGTGGCCGTGATCGCGTTCGTCTTCGTGAAGCTCTTCGGCACCGCCGCACCCGGCAGCGAAGAGGAGGGCCGGCGCTGATGGCCGTCATCGACCAAACTGCCCGCGCGAGGTGGCGGTGGAGCCTGATCGACCTCGTGGTGATCGTGTTCGCACTGATTCCCGTCCTGTGGATAACGTCGCTGTCGTTCAAGACCCCGGGGACGATCACCGACGGGAACTTCATTCCGCGGGAGTGGACGCTCGAGAACTACCGGAACATCTTCAGCACCGACCAGTTCGTACGCGCACTGGTCAACTCGATCGGCATCGGGTTGATCTCGACGCTGGTGGCGGTGGTGCTCGGGACGATGGCCGCGTACGCGATCGCCCGGCTCGACTTCCCCGGCAAGAAGCTGCTGATCGGCATCTCGCTGCTGATCGCGATGTTCCCGCAGGTGTCGCTGGTGTCGCCGCTGTTCGAGATCGAGCGTTCGATCGGCCTGTTCGACACCTGGCCCGGCCTGATCCTGCCCTACATCACCTTCGGGCTGCCGCTGGCGATCTACACGCTGTCCGCGTTCTTCCGGCAGATACCGTGGGACCTGGAGAAGGCGGCCAAGATGGACGGCGCGACGCAGGGCGAGGCGTTCCGCCGGGTGATCGCGCCGCTGGCCGCGCCGGGCGTGTTCACCACCGCGATCCTGGTGTTCATCTTCTGCTGGAACGACTTCCTGTTCGCCATCTCGCTGACCTCGACCGAGCGCTCGCGCACGGTCCCGGCCGCGCTGTCGTTCTTCCAGGGCGCCTCGCAGTTCGAAGACCCGACCGGTGCGATCTCCGCGGCGGCCGTGATCATCACCGTCCCGATCATCCTGTTCGTGCTGTTCTTCCAGCGGCGCATCGTGTCCGGCCTGACCTCCGGCGCCGTGAAGGGTTAGGGGTAGACGTGGCAGACATCGTTCTCGACAAGGTGACCAAGGCGTTCCCCGACGGCACGCTCGCGGTGCAGGAGCTCAACCTGGAGATCGCCGACGGGGAGTTCGTTATCCTGGTCGGCCCCTCGGGCTGCGGCAAGTCGACGACGCTCAACATGATCGCCGGATTGGAGGACATCACCTCCGGCGAGCTGCGGATCGACGGGCAACGGGTCAACGACAAGGCGCCGCGGGACCGGGACATCGCGATGGTGTTCCAGTCGTACGCGCTCTATCCGAACATGACCGTCCGGGAGAACATGGCGTTCCCGTTGAAACTGGCCAAGCTGTCCCGCGAAGAGATCGACCGAAAGGTCGACGAGGCCGCGAAGGTGCTGGAGCTCACGGCGCTGTTGGACCGCAAGCCGGCCAACCTGTCCGGCGGCCAGCGGCAGCGGGTGGCGATGGGCCGGGCGATCGTCCGCTCGCCCAAGGCGTTCCTGATGGACGAGCCACTGTCCAACCTGGACGCCAAGCTGCGGGTCCAGATGCGCACCGTGGTGTCCCGGCTCCAGAAGCGGCTCGGCACCACGACGGTCTACGTCACCCACGACCAGACCGAGGCGATGACCCTCGGCGACCGGGTCGTGATCATGCGGGCCGGCGCGGTGCAGCAGGTGGGCGAGCCGCAGGAGCTTTACGACCACCCGATCAACCTGTTCGTCGCGGGCTTCATCGGCTCACCGTCGATGAACTTCTTCCCGGCGTCGGTGTCGTCGGGCCGCCTCACCACGCCGCTCGGCGAGTTTCCGCTGGGCGAGCAGATGCGCGGCGAGATCTCCTCGGGCGAGCTGATCGTGGGCATCCGGCCGGAGCACTTCGAGGACGCGTCGCTGATCGAGGACTCGATCCGGGAGCGGGGAGCCGAGTTCTCCGCGACCGCGGACCTCGTGGAGTCGATGGGCTCCGACAAGTACGTCTATTTCACCGTCGAGGGCGAGAAGGCGTCGGCGGCCGAGCTCGAGGAGCTGGCGGCCGACGTGGGCAGCGGTGACCTGCCGTCGGGCGGCTCGAACCTCGTGTGCCGCTTCTCGGCCGACTCCCGGGTCAAGGAGGGCGACCCTGCCCAGATCTGGGTCAACCTGGAGAAGATCCACCTCTTCGACCCGTCGAACGGCCGCAACATCACGCTGCATGAGGGCCGGGCATCCGGCGTGACCGCCTGACCGAAGCAAGGGTCCCTGCTCAGCGGTTTCCGCGTGGGAAGGGACCCTTGCTCTACCCGCGACGTAGCGTCGTGGGCGTGGAGTTCTTCGTCGAGATGGTGACCACCGTCCCGCCCGGCACGTCGGACGACGAGGTCGCCGAGATGCGGGCCCGCGAGAGCGCCCGGGCCGCCGAGCTCGCCGCGCAGGGGCATCTCCGGCGGCTGTGGCGACCGCCCTTGAAGCCCGGCGAGTGGCGGACCTGGGGGCTGTTCAGCGCGGCCGGGCCGGACGAGCTCGAGGCCGTGCTGGCGTCGATGCCGTTGCGGGTGTGGCGGCACGACACGGTCACCCCGCTGACGCCTCACCCGAGCGACCCGGGCTGAACGGGTCGTCCGCCGGCAACCAGGTGGCGGGATCGAGCGGGCCCACGTCGCGGGTCAGTGCCTCGACGACGGCGCGGACCGCGGCGCGGTCGTCGGCCCGGCGGGAGACCAGCGCCCACGTCCAGCAGGGTGTCGGCCGGACCACCGGCCGCCGGACCAGGTCGGGCGGCAGTGTGGTCGTCTGGCCCTTGGGCGAGTTGACGACCGGGCCGCCGAGCCGCCGCACCTGGTCGAAGAAGGCGGGGCCGGTGATGCCGCCGTCGTCGATGTGCACGAGTCGCGCTCCGGTCGCCAGGGCGAGCTCCTCCGCGTAGCGGTTCCAGGACGACCAGGTGGCGGCGTCGGCGTCCGCCAGGACCACGGTGTCGGCCGCGCGGACGGGTGCCGGGTCGGCGCCCGGCGCGACCGCGTAGAGCAGGTCCGCGCCGACCAAGCGGGCGTCGAGGTCGTGTGCGGCCAGGTCGGCGGCCGACACCCAGCAGATCGCGAGGTCGATGCTGCCGTCGGCGACGCGCCCGGCCTGGGCGTGCGACGGCAGGACCCAGGCGTCGACGTGCACCTGCGCCACGCCGGAGACGCGTTCGGCCAGGTCGGTCGGCCGCCAGTTGACGTAGCCGAGCCGCAGCGGCGCCGGCGTGCCCGCCGCGGACCGGCGCAGCTCGTCGGCCTGGTCGAGCAGCGCCCGGGTGCGGGGCAGGAGGGCCTCCCCCGCGGCGGTCAGCGCGACGGAGCGGCGGTCGCGGTCGAAGAGGCGTACGCCCAGGTCCCGCTCCAGTGCCTTGATCTGCTGGGAGAGCGACGGGCCGGCGATCCGGAGGCGGGCGGCGGCTCGGCCGAAGTTCAGCTCGTCGGCAACCGCGACAAAATACCGCAACTGGCGCAACTCCACCCCTACCACGCTAGCGCGCTGGGAGGCTGTGCCTAACAGCAGTGAGCCAGGCGGTCGTGCCGGGTGCGGGTCGGCTGGGTCAAGATGTGGGGCATGACGACCGAGACCGAGATCCTGCGTAGCGTCCTCGACCAGTGGAAGTCGGCCGTGGACGCGCACGAGCCCGAGCGCGTCGGCGCCTTGTTCACCGAGGACGCGATCTTCCAGGGTCTGCACCCGTACAGCGTCGGCCCGGCCGGCGTCGCCACGTACTACGCGGCCCAGCCGCTCGGGATGTCACCCGCGTACGAGATCCGGGAGACCCGCCGCCTCGCCGACGACACCGTGCTGGGCTACCTGAGCGTCGACTTCTCGTTCGTCGACCGGCCGACCCTGAACCTCTCCCTCTGCGTCATCGTGCGCCGGACCGCCGACGACTGGCGGATCGCGCACTACCAGGTGTCGAAGCTCAGCTAGCGTCCGGCTTCTCCGGCCCCTCGCGGCGCGCCCGGACCGAGCCCGCGTGCGCCTTCTTGCTCGGGTCGCGGCGCACCGCGATCAGGCTCGCCACCGTCGTGACGATCAGGACCGCCGCGATGACGACCAGCGAGAGGTTGGTCGAGATCTCCCAGACGCTCTCGGAGATGTCGACGTGCGCCCAGTGCAGGGCCAGCTTCACGCCGATGAAGGCGAGGATGATGGCGAGGCCGGTCGACAGGTAGACGAGCCGGTCCAGCAGGCCCTTCACGAGGAAGAACAGGGCGCGCAGGCCGAGCAGGGCGAAGGCGTTGGCGGTGAAGACGATGTACGTCTCCTCGGTCACGCCGAACACCGCCGGGATCGAGTCGAGGGCGAACAGCAGGTCGGTGCTGCCGATCGCGATGAGCACGACGAACAGCGGGGTGGCCACGCGCCGGCCGTCGTCCTTGGTGAACAGCTTGCCGCCGCGGTACTCGTCGGTCACCGGGACCAGCCGGCGGGTCGCCCGGATCAATGCGTTGTCGCCGACGTCCGGATCCTCGTCGCGATGCCGGTAGAGCTGGACCGCCGTGTAGATCAGCAGCAGCCCGAACACCAGGAACATGAACGAGAACAGGTTCAGCAGGGTCGCGCCGAGGACGATGAAGACCACGCGGAAGGCGAGCGCGAGCACGATGCCGAAGGTCAGCACGCGTTGCTGGTGTGCGGCCGGCACCGCGAACGTCGACATGATGATCACGAAGACGAACAGGTTGTCGACCGAGAGGCTCTTCTCGACCAGGTAGCCGGCGAAGTACTGGGTGCCGAGCTCCCACCCCGAGATCGACGCGAAGATCACACCGAACACGACCGCGACCGCGATGTAGAAGACCGACCAGGCGACGGCTTCCTTGAAGTGCACGGCGTGCGGCTTGAGCGTTCCGATGATCAGGTCAAGGGCGAGCAGCCCGAGGATGACCAGGATCGTGAGCGTCCACCCGAGGGCGGTGACGTGGAGCATTGACCGTCCTTCCGTAGCCGTGCAGCCGTGACCTGCCGTGACCAGCAGTGATCAGCGTTGAGCTTGCCCTACCGTGTCCACCCGCGCCCGGACGCGGACCCGGGTGATCGCCCTCCCGGTCACCTCGACGACCTCCGCGGTGTGCCCGGGTAGCTCCACCGTCTCGCCCGGTTCCTTCGGGATGTGGCCGAGCCGGGACAGCAGCAGCCCGGCGATCGTCGTGTAGTCGCGCGGCTCCTCGTCGCCCAGGTCGACACCGATGTCGGGCAGGTCGTGGATCGGGTACGTGCCGACCAGCAGCAGATCGCCCTCGGCGGTCCGGACGACGGCCTGCACGTCGCGGTCGGTCTCGTCGTAGATCTCGCCGACGATCTCCTCCACCAGGTCCTCCATGGTGACGATCCCGTCGACCGCGCCCCGCTCGTCGACCACGACGGCGAACTGCTGGCGCTGCTGGCGAAGCTGGCGGATCGCGTCGGTCACCTTGAGCGTCTCCGGCAGGAACACGGCCGGGTGTGCGCTGCCGGAGACGGCGCCCGCACTGTCGACCAGGTCGCGGATGTGCACCACGCCGAGCACGTCGTCGAGCCCGGTCGGCCCGACCACCGGCGCCCGCGACTGCCCGGCCTTGACGATGTCGCGCAGCGCCTGGCTCGCGGGCGTGTCGGCGGCCAGCGTGAACACCTGCCCGCGCGGGGTGAGCACCTCGCGCAGCACCCGGTCCGCGACCTCGAACGCGCCACTGATGATCATCCGCTGGTCGGCCGGGATCGTCTGCTGCGCGGCGACCATGTCACGCAGCTCCTCGGTGCTGACCTCCTCGCGCCCGGCCTCCGGGTCGCCGCCGGTCAGCCGGACCACCAGGTCGCTGGTCTTGCCGAGCAGCCATACCAGCGGTCGGGAGAACGTGGATAGCACGTCGAGCGGCCGGGCCACCATCAGCGCCCACCCCTCGGCCCGCTGCATGGCGATCCGCTTGGGCGCGAGCTCGCCGAACACGAGGGTGAAGAACGTCAGCACGATGGTCACGAGCACGATCGCCACGGGCTCGGCCGCATCGTCGAGGAAGCCGAGCGGCTCGATGAGCGGCTGCGCCAGCGAGACGGCCGCGGCCGCCGAGGCCAGGAAGCCGGCCAACGTTATCCCGATCTGGATGGTCGCGAGGAACCGGTTGGGGTCGTCGGCCAGCCGGGCCAGCACCCGCCCACCGCGCGAGCTGCGTTCGAGCCGCCGGATCTGGCTCTCCCGCAACGACACGAGCGCCATCTCGCTGCCGGCGAAGACCGCGTTCACCAACACCAGCACGAGTACGAGCGCGACCTGCACCCCATAGCCCCCCACGGGCGTCCCCTCCGAAGATCGACGTGTAGACGAACAGAGTCCCATGCCCAGCTGAGAGAGCGACAAAACCGACGCGACGCTAGGCTCGCTGCGTGTTCACGCTCGTGGAGAAGCTGGCGGAGATTCTCGCGAACTACGGCCTGCGGTTCCTCGATCATCGGCGTACGGTGCGCGACTCCGACGTGGCACGCCGGCTGCTCGACATCGTGGTGTTGCTCCAGGACCTGTGCCTGCGCGGCGACCAGCTGTTGGCTCAGGCCCGGCGGTTTGCCGACGGCGTGGCCGACCAGGCCACGGAGACCGAGTTCGGGCGGCTGCTCGACGAACAGGTCATCACCATCGTCGACCTGCGCGACTCGATCGTGGCCGCACGCGCCCTGCTGACGAGCATCGACGCAGAGCTCTACCTGCGCCTGTCGCCGTTCCTGGACGGGAAGTCGGGCCTGCTGACGCGGTGGGCCCAGCAGCGGAAGCTGAGCACGTACTCGACCACGACGCTGTTCTTCCTGCCGACGGCGGCGATCGACCGCGTCGCCGCGGGTTCCGAGACCGAGACCGAGGCCGACCGGGCCGACTACGTGCGGGCCCTGGCGCTCACGTTGCGCGAGACCCGGTCGGTCGAGGTCCGCGACATCCGCGTGGTGGGCGCCGACGAGGCCGGGCGGCTGCGGCGCGACGTCGAGGACGCTGACGCCGAGCTGGCCCGGGCGCGCGAACTGTGCGCCCGGATGGCGTCGTCGGTGGAGCAGGCCGTCGGCGCCGAGGCGATGGCGGCGCTGCGCCGGTCACTCGTCCGCGATGCGTGAGCGTCGGTAGAGCTCCGGGTCGCGGGGATAACGACCCACCCGCGCCATGGCGTACGCCCCGATGCCGGTGGCGTGCAACGTGATGCGCCGCATTCCGAGCAGGACCGCGACCTGCTCGATGTTGAACATCAGGCGCTGGAAGACACCGCCGCCCGTACCCGCCGGAACCCTGACCTCGTCGATCGCCAGCTCGCCGTCGGAGTACGTGAAGCGGGCCTGCAGGAACGCGCGTCCGACCCGCAGGTCGATGCTTCCACCGCCCTCCGGGTAGAGGGACACGTCGGCGTTGGCGTCGACGAAGCCGCGGGTGAGGGTGGCATGGAAGGTGCCCGGTGCGACGGGCACCCACCGCCGCCAGGCGGAGACGAACTGCTCGTCGAGGCCGACCACGGTGAGGCCGGGTGCCAGGCGTTCGAAGTCGGCCACCACGACGGCGGCGGCGTCGGGTCGTTCGTCGCGCACCGCGGGCAGCGTCGACGGAAGCTCCGGCAACCGGGCCGCCTCGGCCGACAGATCGTCCCACCACGGATCCGTGCGCCAGGGCGGCAGCGGGGCCCAGTCCTCGACGGCCCGCCAACCCCGGTCCCACCAACCGACCGCCGCCACCGGCCGCAGGCCGAACCGGGCCGCGCCGACGATGACGCAGCGCAGGAGCAGGAAGGCCGCGCCGAGTGCGGCGTAGTCGACGCTGCCCGACCCCGTGCGGCTGCCGTGGGCCTCGGCGTCGCGGAGCATCTCGGTATCGGCGACGAGGTGCGGCATGTCGCCGACGACGTACCGCATGCGGGTGTCGAGCACCGCTTGCGGCTCTTCGGGTTGGAACACGACGTCGGTGCCGACGATGATGAGCGGGCGGTCGCCGACCGCGAACTCGAGCGCGGGCGCGCCGTCGGGCGCCCAGATGCGGCGGACCCCTCGCACGTCCGCGGCGTGGAGCTGGACGCTGTCGCCGAGGGCCGGCACGAGGATCGTGACCCGATCGCCCGAGACGCTGGCCCTGACCTCGGGCACGAACGCCAGCGCGGCGACGATCTCCTCGGCGTCCACGGCTCAGTCGGGGCAGATCGCCATGATCACGGCGGTGACCTCGTCCTCCGGCACCTCGAAGAGCACCGCCCCGGTCTCGGGATCGACCACCGCGCGATAGGCGATCGACTCGTTGCCCGCGACCGGCCCGTTGCCCAGGAACACGGTGCAATCCGGGGCCGGCTTGGGCGCGTGGGCGGCCGGAATCTCGCCGGGCAACACCACCAGCGCCGCCAACACCCCCAACGCGGCGACCGTCCGCCCGGGATGCCGGGCGGACCGCCGGCCGGTGACGTCCTCCCGATCCAGATCGATCAAGGTCATCCGGCCACTGTAGGCGGTTACCGTTGCCCCCATAGGCCCCGTCGTATCGGTCAAGGGCGTGATCCGGCTGCCGGCGGGCTTCCTGTTGCTGCGCAACGACCGCGGCGAGTGGGAGCTACCGGGCGGGCGGCCGGAAACAGGCGAAAGCCTGCGGGTGGCCCTGGTCCGCGAGATCCACGAGGAAACGGGCCTGTGGGCGACCGTCGGACCGCACGTCGACACCTGGCTCTACCGGACCGTCCGCCCACCCCGCCACCGTCGCCCCGCAGCGCTACCCGGCCGGCGCGACAACAATGTCGCTTAACCCCGGCCTCCTCAGACCCCGGAGGCGCCGGTCTTCGAAGGTCGGTCCGGTTCGCGTCTGGCAACGCCGATTTTGGCGTAGACCCGTTGCAGGTGGTTCTCGACCGTGCGGGTCGACAGGAACAGCTCGTCGGCGATCGTCCGGCTGGAGAGGCCGGACGCGGCCAGCCGGGCGATCTGCCGCTCCCGGTCATCGAGCGCCGGCCGGGACATGCCCAGGGCGGGCGTACGCAGCATGTCGCAATAGCTGAGCAAGTCGGCCGCCAACCGCTTGGCCGCACCAGCCTGCTGCGCGGTCCGCGTCTGCCGAAGGAGCTCCGCAGCACTCGTGGCCGCCTCGGCCGCGTACACCCAGAGCCCCTTCGCCTTGAACAAGTCGGCGGCGACGAGGAGGTCGGGCCCGGACCGGCCGGCGGCGGCCTTGGCGTGCAGCGACATGATCTCGGGCAAGTCGCCGTCGAGGGTCGCGGCCAACTCGCCGAGCCGCCCGGCAACACTCTGCTCGGGATCATGCTCTTCGGGCCAGCCGATCGGTTCGGAAGCGCGACCGAGCCGTACGAGATCGTGCAGCGCCGCCACCTCGTGACCCGCGAGGCCGTCGATCCGAAGCTGCCAGACCAGGGTGCGCAGCACCTGGGCGGCGCCCGGAAAGTCGTCGGCGGAGGAGAGCACGGCGGCCCGGGCCTGCTCGCGCCACGGGTAGAAGATCGCCATGTTCGACGCGCGCGCCGCGTCGGAATCGGCCATCGCGGCCTGGGCCTCGTCGACCTCGCCGCGCATGGCATGGGCATGCGCCCGCTCGGCGTGCGCCAGCCCGGCGTAGATCCGGCTGGTCGCCAGGAAAGCGCAGGCCTGCACGCTGGTGCGTAGGGCCTCGCCGGTCTGACCGCGCAACCTGGCTGCTTGGGCGCGCAGGATCGACAGGAACCCGGAGCCGAGCCGGAAATCGCCGGTGTCGGCCAGGTCGGCCAGCTCGTCGAGGACGACCGCGTCGATACCGGCCAGGTCGCCGGCGATCGCCAGCCGGGTGCCCTGGGCCAGCTCCAGTGCGAACTGGATGTAGGGCATGTCGGTACGCCACAGCTGCGCGTCGGCGAGGACTGCGGTCGCCGTACGCTCGCTGGCCCGCAGCTCCCCTTTGACTGCCTGGAGATGGGCGAACGCACACAGGGCGAGAGCCCGCGCCGCGACCGGGCTGGCCGGACGGTCGAGGACCGCGCGGGCCAGGCGTAGCGCCTCCGCTGTCTCCAGGTTGTGCAAGCGCATGACGGCCTCGGCGGAACGAACCCTGGACTCGTCGGCGGGGTCGTCGAGCGCTTTGGTCTCTATGGTCAGGTCGTCGGGCGTCGACTCGCTGCCAAGACCCCAGTAGTTGACCAGGCCGCGAACGACCAGCCAACGGGCCCGGAAAGATCGTCTGGAGAGCTCCTCGACAGAGTCGAGCACCGCGAGCGCTTCGTGTTGCTGGTCGCCGAACATCAACATCGTGGCCAGCAGCTCGGCCGCGCCGAACCCGCCGCCCGCGTCGAACGCGGCCCTGGCCAGCCGGGTGGCCAGCGGCAGGTCGAAGCCAGCGAACGCCTGCGCCCCGGCCATCAGCAGCTGCATCGGGTCCTGCGCGGTGCCGGACTCGAGCCGCCAGACCGCGACCCGCAACAGGTCGTCGCGGCGCCGGGCGCCGACCGCCTCGACCAGGTCGGCGAGCTGCGCCTCGAGCCGGCGCTGGCGCGTTACAGGGCACCGTCGGCGCACCACCTCGCCGTAGAGCGGATGAGTGAGCCGGACATTGGCACGTCGGTCGCTCTGCACCACCCGGATGAGGCCGCGTTCCTCGGCCAACTCCACATCGGCCGCGTTCGTCGCGCTCACGAGTAGGTCGACTCCGATGGGCTCGCCCAGCGCGGCCAGCTCGACGACCGTGCGCAGGCCTGGTGTGAGCTGGCCGATCCGCATGTCGATCAGGTCGGTCAGGCTGGGCGCCAGCTCGACGCGGCCCGTCCACCGGTGGACACCGAAGGACTCCACGAAATCGCCGGCCTCCTTGGCCGCAAGCACGACCTCGCGGAGCAGCAACGGGTTGCCCTCAGACAGACGCCACAACCGCTCGGCGCTGGTGGACTCGACGTCACCTCCCAGGAGCTGTCCCAACATCCGACGCACGTCGTCGACCGACAGCGCCTCCAGCTCCGACAGGTCGACCAGGTCGTCCATCCACAGTGCGCGAATCGGAGCCGGCACCTCCTCCCCGCTGCGCACCGTTCCCACGACGGTCGCGCCCTCGTCCCGGGCCATGAGGTAGACCAGCGCGGCCGACGATGGGTCCAGCAGGTGGGCATCATCGATGGCGAGCACGATCGGCCGACCGGCGGCCTGCTGGTTGAGCGCTTCGACCGCCCAGCGCAGCAGGCCGGCGGCCGTCAATCCGGGCGGCTGCTCGCTCGGCAACACCTGTGCGAGGCCGCCCAGCGGCAGAGAAGCAGTCGCGATGTTGGCCGACGCCGTCCAGATCGCCAGCCGGTCGGTGGAGAGGGCGGCGACACTCTCCCGGAGCAGGCGTGACTTGCCGATACCCGCCTTGCCGCTGAAGATGAGCCCGATCCCCGTTCCGTTGGCGGCGGCCGACAGCAGGCGGTTGAACTCCCTGGCGCGGCCGATAAACCGCCACGGGGGGATCGGGGAAAGCAGCGCGCTGTCGAAGCCGCCGGCGGCCGCGTTCGATTTCGACGTGGACTGGTCCCGGACCCATTGGCCGAAGCGCGCGAGTCCCGCTTCGACATCGTACGGCGGCTCCGACTCCGCCAGCCGGAGCCGGAGCAACCCGTACAGGTCGGCAAGCTCGACCGCGCCTGAACTGTCCGTCGAATCCTCGTGGGTCATCCCGCCGCCCCGCCCTCGAGATCGTCGCCGTCCAACGTTCCGAAGACCGTCTTTCCATTGCCGACCTCGTCGTTCAGCCGCTGCATGCCGCGGCGGTAATGGTCACGCACCGTCGTCGCTTTGATGCCGAGGCAGTCCGCGATCTCCGCGGTCTTCCACTCGTGGGCCCGCAGCCAGAACACGTGCTGTTGCGTAGGCGGCATTCCCTCGATCACCCGCCAGCAGCGGTCGAGCATCTCGCCGGCGAGGATCCGTCGGGCCTCGGCGGGGACCGATCGTTCCTCGTACAGCAATGTGAACTGGTCGGGTTCGATCAGGAACTCCCTGCGACGCCAACGGAACCGGTCGACGATCTTGTGCCGCAACGTGCCGAACAACCAGGCTCGCTGCTGATCGGCGGACAGGCCACCGACCCGATCCCACGCACACCACATGGCTTGGAAGGCGTCCTGCACCAGATCTTCGGCCGCGGCCCGGTCGCCTCCGGAACCCAACAGCGCCTCCCGCAAGAGCTTCGGAGAAGTACTCCGGAACAGGTCCTCGACCTGCCGCAGCGCGGCGCCCCGTTCATAGGTCACGAGGTGCCGACCGCGGACCCTCGACGATCGGCGGGCAGGCGTCGCCAACCCAGACCTGGATCGCCGGACCGGCCACGCTCTTCTCCTGCAGGATCACGCTGCCTCCGGGCGCCTTCGTCAGTAAGCGATCAAGCGTCACGCGGCGCTGCCACTCGGCCAGCAGCCGATACACCAGTCCGACAACAGCGAGCAGCACGAAGAAAGCCGCTGTGCAACCCGCGGGCTGCACCAGCGCCGGCAGCACCCCGTCCGCGTCATCCATGCATTCTCATCGGATCACCGGCCGAGAGCGTCGACTCGGCGCACCCTAACGAGGGACACGGCCTTCGACCGACAAGCCTCCTGGAGGGCGGTCTCGCGGAGGCGTCGCCGCGCGTCTTGTCGCGTCAGACGACGAGCATGGCCTTGATGGTGTCGTCGACCTTGTTGTCGTCCAAGCGGCGTGGGACCAGGCGGCCGTGGTCCGTCGCGTCTCGGCCGAACGCGTACAGGTCGCCGTTTCGGCGTGCGAGCACCAGGTCGTCCGTGTCGCCGGCCGTTTCCGCCGAACCCTCCGACGTGTAGTGCACGACCGTGACCAGGGCCGACCGCTCGCTCGCCGACACCACCTCGGCCGCTTCGCCGCCCTTCTCGTAGTCACCCCGGGGCAGCCATTCGACCAGCTGGTCCAGCGCGTCGTCCGCGGGGAACAGGCCCAGGTCGTGGACACCCAGAGCGTCGATCCGGACCAGCAGCGACACAGGCTCCGGCTGCGGGAGCAGCAGCATGCGCCACGGCTCACCCGGGGACGTGCCCGAGACGCGGGCGTCCAGGACCGTGCGGGCCCGTTGTTGGAAGGCCACCGCGATCCCGAGATCACCTCGGACCTGTAGCTGTTCGTCTCCGTCGCTCGCGACCAGGAGCTCGCGGGCCGCCAGCGAGCGGACCGCCTCCGCCAGCACCTCGTCGGACGGGCGGGCCTCCAGGAAGTCGACGACCGCGTCGACCGCGGTCAGCTCCGCCGACGTGTACGCACCCAACAGGACCGGGCCGGTGTCGACCAGGTCGACCACGGACGAGACCAGGTCACCAGGTACTTGTGCGGTCGTCACGACAACCCCATCTCCGCGAGCAGCGACTCGGGGCCGCGGCGATCGCTGTCTCGGCCGCGGATCGCGGCCGCTGTTCCGGACGTGGTCTCCGAGACCCACACGTTGGAGTTTCCGAACAGGCCCCGGCCGGCGCCGTTGGACATCGAGCGGCCGAGCTCGTCCACCGGATCGTCGCGCTCCGGTGGCGGGAACATGACCGCCAGGTCGACCGACGCCGACGTGACGTCGTCGCCTTCCTCCAGTCGTTTCAATGCGCTGCTCAGCGACGTCGCCACCGCGGGTGGGACGCTCTGCGGCATCGCCACGTCCGGGGACAGGTACATGGGACGGCGCTCGGTCTTGCGGGACAGTCCCCACGGCCCGACGTTCGAGCGCGTGATCTTGTACGTGAAGTAGTCCATCAGGTGGCGCAGGTCGTCCAGGCTCGGCAGCTTCTTCTTGCCGAACGCGGCCGGTGTCTTCTCGAGCTGGACCCAGGTGCCCTGTGCCGTGCGGCCGTGCAGCTTCTCGCGTACCACCGAGCCGCGCATGCCGATGTCCGGCCACTTCTTCTTGTCGATCTGCTTGTGGTGGCTGGAGATCCGCTCGCGGGCGCCCTTGGAGTGCCGCCAGTCCTCGTACAGCTGCGGGTTGTCGACCAGCACGTGGCCGCCGCAGAGGACGTCGTGGAGTTGCGGCACCTGCATGCCGTGCTTCTCGAGATCGACCAGGACGGTGGCCTCTTCGGGGCTGAGCCGCCGGGCCGCTGCCGCGAGACCGCGCCGATACTCGTTGGTTCGGGACGTCAGTTCGATCAGCAGGCGTACGCGGGTGCGCACCTGTTCGGTCTCGGCACCGCTCAGGGTGCCACCCGTGCTTTCCACAGTGGACATGACGCGTCCTCCCCCCGGGGCGCCCGTCTTCCCTGACCGTAACCCGGGACCAGGACCACCGACCCAGGCTTGGCCTTTCGTCCGGTTTATGCCGAATCCAGCCCCAACGCGAAGCGCACTGCCGAGCCCAGGTCGTCCGTGCTCCCGCGGGCCCAGGCCGCCGTGAACGACGCCTCGCCGAGCTCGGTGCGCATCGCCGGCATGCCACCGTTCGCACTGGGCCACTCCGGCGCGAACGACCGGAGCCAGACCGCGGTCGACGCGCTGCGCAGCGTCCGTGCCGCCGCCGTCAGGCGGACCGCCCGGGCCGGGTGCCCCTGCCGGACGCAGATGTCGGCCATCGCGTCCAGCCAGAACGCCATGCTCCCGCGGTCGCCCGCCTCCGCGGAATGGGTGATGCCCTCCCGCAGGTACGCCTCGGCACCGTCGACGTCGCCGGTGGTGATCGCCGTGACCGCGAGGCTGTAGAGGTCGACGACGGCGCCGAGCCGGTCGTGCGACCGTTCCGCGATCTCCAGCCCCTGTTCGAAGATCCGCGCGGCGACGTCGGTGTCGCCCTCGCTGAGCGAGATGTTGCCCATCCGGCTGTAGTACAGCGAGTTCACCCACTCCTTGCCGAACCGCTCGCCCAGCAGCCGGGTCTCCTCCAGCAGCTCGCGCGCGCGGGCGTTGTGGCCGTGGCGCATGGCGATCGAGCCGAGCAGGCCGCTGACCGCCGGCACGTCGGCGTGGTCGCCGAGCGCCAACAGCAGCGCCCGTGCCCTGGTCAGGTCGGCCTCGCTGCGCTCCAGGTCGCCGCCGACGAACGCCATCGCGCCGGTGCCCACGAGCAGTCGGGCGGTCTCGTGCTCGGAGAGGTCGCGCGCCTCGTCGACCACCTGGTCGAGATAACGAACGCCCTCCTCGACGTGCCCGTGCAGCCACCAGAAGACCCAGAGCATCCAGGAGAGCTGGATCGCCCGGCCGTACTCCCGGCTGTCGATCAGCCAGTTCATCGACGCGTTGACGTTGTCGTGCTCGGTCTCGAGGCGCTGCAGGGCCGAGTTCTCCGAGCCCAGCAACGGCTCCAGCCGCTCGGCGAGGGCCACGAAGTAGGCCGCGACCTTGGCGTGCGCGTCGTGCCACTCACCCGTGTCCCGCAGCTGCTCCAGGGCGTACTCGCGGATGCTGTCAAACATCCGGAACCGGGGCTCACCTTCTCCCGCCTCCTGTTTGACCAAACTGGACTCGACCAGCACGTCGAGCAGCTCGATCTCCTCCGGCCCGCAGATCGCCTCGACGGCGGCCAGGTCGAACCCGCCCGCGAACACGCCGAGGATGCAGAAGAGCCGTTGCTGGTCCGGCGTCAGCAGGTCGTGGCTCCACGCGATGGTGTTGCGCAGCGTGCGTTGCCGGACCGGCAGGTCGCGGGCGCCGCCGCTGAGCGTGCCGACACCCTTGCGCAGCCGCCCGAGCAGCGCCGGCGGGGGCAGCACCCGGACCTTCGCCGCCGCGAGCTCGATGGCCAACGGCAGCCCGTCCAGCCGCCGGCAGATCTCGATCACCGCCTGCGTGTTCTCGGGTGTCAGCGTGAAGTCGCGCTTCGCCGCGCGGGCCCGGTCGACGAACAGCCGGACGGCGCCCGTACGCGCGTCGCTGTAGTCGCTGTTCGGGTCCGGCAGTGGCAACGGCGGCACCTCGACGGTGTACTCGCCGGTCAGCCGCAGCGCGGCCCGGCTGGTCGCCAGCGCGGTGACCCCGGGCGCGGCGGAGAGCAGCCGGCTGATCACCGGAGCGGCCTCGGCCACCTGCTCGAAGTTGTCGATCACCAGCAGCAGGGTGCGGCTCCGCAGGTACGCCTCGACGTCCTCGATCGGCGGGCGGCCGGCCGTGGTGTGCAGACCCAGGGCCTGGGCCAGGGCCGCGCCGACCAGGTCCGGTGTGGTCACCGTGGACAGCTCGACGAACCGGACCCCGTCCGGGTACGCGCCGGCGAGCATCCCGGCCAGCTCCGTGGCGAGCCGGGTCTTGCCCACCCCGCCCGGCCCGGTCAGCGTCACCAACCGCACGTCCGGGTCGGTGAGCAGCTTGCGCAACTGGGCGATCTCCGCGTCCCGGCCGAGGATCGGGCTGGCCGGGGCCGGCACGGTCGCCACCTGCTGGGCCGGCTCGGGCTCCGGCGCCGCGAAACGCTCGCTGAGCAGCAGCGCGATGTCGTCGCGGATCATGTGGCGCAGTTCGCCGGCCGTGCCGAAGACCCGGTAGGACACCCGCTGGTCCAGCTTGATCCGCTCCAGCAGCAGCGCCAGCCGGGGGTCGCGGTCCGGTGCGGGCTGCTTGACGTAGACCAGCTTGGGGAGGTCGGCGGCGAGCTCGAACTCGTCCGCGACGCCTGGCGGCTCGCCGAAGCCCTGCCAGTAGATGCCGACGAACAGGTGGCTCTCGCGCAGGTAGGCGCGGTTGATGTCGCGGCGCGGGTGCGGTCGGGCGGCGCTCTCCGCCATCACGGGGATCAGCCGCAACCCCAGCACCGCGTCGCGCACGGCCTGGCGCTCGGGGGCGAGCTCGTCGATCGCGGAGCTGACGAACACCCGAAGCCGGTCATCGGGCGTTCTGATGGGATTTGCCCCCGTCACCCTGCCAAATCTAGTCCGTCCGGAGGTACGCGCGGCCCCGAGGCGACAAGCGGTAGCCGACGAGCAGGCTCTCGGTCAGGCCGAGCGCCTTGAGCTTGCGCACGTCGATCTTGAACGACGGGGTGTCGCGCCCGACCGACGCGGCGAGGTCGGGCGCCCGTACCCCCGGCTGGTCCCGGATCAGGCCCAGGGTCGTCGCCGTCCACGGGCCGCGCGGGCTGGCCTGGTCGAGCCGGGCCAGCCGGGCGTCGATGGTGGCCCGCGCGGTGGCGTCGAGGTCGGCGTCGGCGGCCAGCACGCTGCGCGGGTCGGGCGTGTCGAGGCGGCGGAAGCGCAGCAGGTAGAGCCGGCCCTCGCCGGCGGGCACGTCGGCCAGCAGCGCCGCGATCGTCGGGAAGCCGGCGGCGCGGGCGTCGGCGGCGCGCAGCCGGGACGGGCTCACCGGCTCGACCGCGACCATCTCCACCATGCCCTGGCCGGTGCGGTAGTGGCCGCCGACGACCACCTGCGGCCGGCGCCAGCGCCGCAGGGCGGCGGTGATCGTCCCGTCCGCGATGCCGTCGCGGAGCCGCTGTTCGAAGCGCATCAGACCGGCGGCCGGAAGCCGACCCGGATGACCCGCACCACGGCGGGGTCCCAGTCGAGCACGGGACAGGCCCAGGTGATCACGTACGCCCGCGACCCGACGTTGTGGAGGAACCGGATCACCCGCTGCGTCGTGCCGGCGCCGTCCAGGAAGTCGAACTGCCACTCGGCGCCGCCGTCGAACAGGTCGGAACCGTCGATGGTCGCCTCGGCGTAGCCGACCAGCCGACCCGACCGCTGCTCGAGCTGTGCCTGCCGCTGCCAGTAGCCGACCGGGTCGGCCTGCGGTGCCGGCAGTTCCTCGACGCTCATCAGGCGTTCCATGTCCGGGTCGTAGAGGCAGGTGGTGCCCGCGGCCTCGGTGTAGGCGCGCCAGCCGATCGGCGCCGGGAACCGGTAGCCGAACGGCGACGAGTACCAGGTAAGGCCCGACGTGAGCCCGTACTTCTCGTCGGCCGGCAGCGGCGTCTCGCGGACCGTGTCGGTGACCGCGTCCGCCGGGGCCTGGCAGGGCAGGAGGCCGCCACCGGCACCGGCCGCGCGCGTCGTGGACGACGGCCCGGTCGAGCGGACGGCCGTCGGGTCGCCGCCAGGTCGGTTGAGCGCCCAGGCGGTGCCGGCCAGCAGCAGGGCCGCCAGAACGCCGGCGCCGGCCACGGCCACGCGGCGGCGACCGGAGCCGCCGAGTCGCTCGGTCGGGCCCCGGCCGAACCACGTGGTCGCCCGCGGCCGCCCGTCGGGGTCGAGTGCGACGGTGGGCGCCGAGGACGGGTCGACCTGTTGCGTGGTCGCGCTCTCGGGCCGGCGCGGGCGGGGCAGCCGGCGCGGCCGCGGTTTGACGGTGGGGTCGAGGACCCGGCGCAGCAGGCGGTCGACGTCGTCGGCGGTCAGCCGCTGCCGAGGGTCCTTGCGCAGCAGGCCGGTCAGCACCGGGCGCAGCGGCCCGGCCAGCTTGGCCGGATCCGGCGGGCTGGTGGCCAGTGCGGTCAGGGTGGCCAGCGTCGTGCGCCGGAAGAACGGCGACCGACCCTCGACGGCCGCGTAGAGCGTCGCGCCGAGCGACCACATGTCGGCCTCGGGGGTCGAGGTGCCGTCGCTGGCCCGCTCGGGTGCCACATATTGCGGCGAGCCCATCACCATGCCCTGGCGGGTGACCGAGCTGTCGCCGTCGAACGTGGCGAGCCCGAAGTCCGTCAGCACCACCCGGCCGTCGTCCTCGCTGATCAGCACGTTGTGCGGCTTGACGTCGCGGTGCAGCACGCCGCGGGAGTGCGCGGCGCAGAGCGCGTCGAGGATCTTGAGGCCGATCGCGGCGGCCCGTTCCGGCGCGAGCGGCCCCTCGCTCTCGATCACCTCGTGCAGCGAGCGGGAGCGCACGTATTCCATGACGATCCACGGGCTGCCCTGCGCGTAGACCACGTCGTAGATCTGGACGACGTTGGGATGGCTGAGCCGGGCGGCGGTGCGCGCCTCACGCAGCGTGCGCTGGCCGAGCTCCGCCCGCTCGGCCGCGCTCATCCACTCGGGCGGCTGGACCTCCTTGACCGCGACGTCGCGGTGCAGCATCTCGTCGCGGGCCAGCCAGACACGACCCATCCCCCCGCTGCCCACGGATTCGAGCAGCCGGTAACGCTCGGCGATCAGTGTCCGCTGCAACCGTCCGATCCCTGTTGGTCCGCGCATCCACCATAGTGACCGGAGCCGAGTTGATGAAGCCCCGATCGATGGAGTGATTGTCCCGCGGATGGGACCGTAGCGCTACGCGAGGAGGTTACCCGCGGGTACGACCAGCTTCGGCTGCCCGTACGCGAGCCGGGCCGCCGCCTCCCGGGTGAGGAACTCCTGCGACTCGCGCATCGCGGCACCGTACGCGTCGGCGGTGCGCTCGGCGATCGTCGACCAGCCGTAGCGCTTGGCCACCATGGTCCGGGCCTTCTTGGCCACCTTGCGGGCGAACCGCGAGTCGCCGAGCAGCGAGTCGACGGCGCCGGCGAGCGCGTCCGGGTCGCTGTGCGGGAAGGTCACGCCGGTGACGCCCGACTCGACGATCTCGGCCAGGCCGCCGGTGGCCGCGACGGCCAGCGGGGCGCCCGCGGCGGCCGCCTCCAGCGCGACCATGCCGAACGGCTCGTAGAGGCTCGGCACCACGGTCGTGTCGGTCGCGGCGAGCAGCGCCGGCAGGGTGGCCTCGCTCTGGAAGCCGACGAAGCTGACCTTGTCCGGGATGCCCAGCCGGTGCGTCTCGGACTCGAGCTCACCGCGGAACGGGCCGTCGCCGGCGATGACCACGCGCAGCCCCGGGTGGTCGGCGGCCAGCTTCGGCACCGCCCGGATAATGTGCTGCACGCCCTTCTCGTAGACGAGACGGCCGGCGAACCCGACCAGCGGGCCGTCACCGGCGAACTGCTTGCGGGCGGTCGCGACCGCGCGCGGCCCGGCCCGCCAGACCCGGTCGTTGACCCCGTTGGGAATCACCTCGACGCGGTCGGGCGGCAGTTCGAGGAGGCGGGAGACCTCCCATTTCATGTACGACGAGCAGACGAGGATCTTGCACGCCTCGCGGGCCAGCCACCACTCGACGCTGTGGATGCAGCGGTTCATCTCGTCCGGCAGCCAGCCCTGGTGCCGGCCGGCCTCGGTGGCGTGGATGGTGGCGACCAGCGGCAGGTCGAGGTGCTCCTTGAGGGTCACGGCGGTGTGCGTGACCAGCCAGTCGTGGGCGTGGATGACGTCGTACTCGCCGCTCTCGGCCGCGCGCAGGGCCGCCCGGGTCAGCGTGTGGTTGAACGCCATCGTCCAGGCCAGCAGCGACGGTGTGGCCAGCGGGAAGTTCGGCGGGTCCTCGGGCGCACGGACGATCCGTACCCCCTCCTGGTATTCCTCCAGGGGCGCGCCGGCCGCGTGCCGGGTAACCACCGTGACCTCGTGGCCGGCCCGGGCGAGCGAGGTGGCCAGGGAGTGCACGTGCCGACCGAGACCACCCACCACCACCGGCGGGTACTCCCACGACAGCATCAGGACACGCCTGATGCCCGAACCGGTGATCGGCTCGTCGTCGAGAACGTCGGCGGTGCGTTTCATGGCCCGGCCCCCTCGCGTAAACCCTGGACATACGGCGATAGGCACCCGAGCGGGTGCCGGCGTGCCAACTGGGTCTTTTGGGAGCCTAGGGCAATCAGCGGCAAAGACCCCTCAATGCCGCGAAATATGTCGTTTACCGGCGCGCCATGCGGCAGGATGCGGTCCGCCACCAATGACCACAAAGGAAACACGCCCGCCGCAGAATGGCCGATGAACAACGACGCAAGGGAAGATCGTTGACATGGAGGTGACCCCCGAGGTGCTGGCCGAACAGGCGCGGCTCGCGGAGGCCGACAGCGGGGTGCGGCCGTGGCGCTCGTGGGGGCCGTACCTGTCCGAGCGGGCCTGGGGCACGGTCCGCGAGGACTACAGCGAGCACGGCACCGCCTGGGACTACTTCCCGCACGACCACGCCCGGTCCCGCACCTACCGGTGGAACGAGGACGGGATGGGCGGGATCTGCGACGACCGGCAGACGTTCTGCTTCGCGCTCGGCCTGTGGAACGGCGTCGACCCGATCCTCAAGGAACGGATGTTCGGCCTGGGCGGCGACGGCGGCAACCACGGCGAGGACGTGAAGGAATACTGGTGGTACGAGGAGTCGACTCCCACCCATTCGCTCCTGCGCTGGCGCTACCACTACCCACAGGCGGCGTTTCCCTATGACCGGCTGGTCGCGGTCAACGCGTTGCGGCGCCGCGACGAGCCTGAATACGAGTTGGTGGACACCGGGGTGTTCGCCGACGACCGGTTCTGGGCGGTGACGGTCGAGTACGCCAAGGCCTCCCCGACCGACATGTGCGTGCGCGTGACCGTGGCCAACCGGGGTCCCGAGGCGGCGACGCTGCACGTGCTGCCCACGCTGTGGTTCCGGAACACGTGGTCGTGGGGGCTGCCCGGTCGTTCGGACGTGCCGGTGCTGGCCGCCGACGGCACCAACCGTCTGGTGGGCAAGCACTGGGTCATGGGCGAGCTCGTGCTCGAAGGCGACGGGGAGCCCGAGCCGCTGCTGTGCGACAACGAGTCCAACGCGCAGCGGCTCTGGGGTCTGGCCGGCGGCACCGCGTACCCGAAGGACGGCATCAACGACCACGTGACCCAGGGCGCGGCGACGGTCAACCCGGCGGGGACGGGCACGAAGGGCTCGCTGCACTACGTGCTCGACGTGCCGGCGCGCTCGTCGGCCACGATCAAGCTGCGGCTGAGCTCGACCGCGGTGCCCGGCGCTCCGGCCGCCGCGCCCTCATTGGACCTCGGCGCCGACCACGACGCGGTGTTCGCCGCGCGGCGGGCCGAGGCCGACGAGTTCTACGCCGCGCTGACCCCTGCCGGTGCCTCCGCTGACGAGGGGGCCGTGCTGCGGGCCGCGATCGCCGGTCTGCTGTGGGGCAAGCAGTTCTACCACTTCGACGTGCGGCAGTGGCTCGACGGCGACCCCGGGTCGCCGGCACCGCCGACCGGGCGCCGGCACGGGCGCAACAGCGCGTGGCGCCACATGACCAACTTCGACGTCATCTCCATGCCGGACCCGTGGGAGTACCCGTGGTTCGCGGCCTGGGACCTCGCGTTCCACTGCGTCACCCTGGCCCGCGTCGACCCCGCGTTCGCCAAGCAGCAGCTGCTCCTGCTGCTCCGCGAGTGGTACATGCACCCCAACGGCCAGATCCCCGCGTACGAGTGGGCGTTCGGCGACGTGAACCCGCCGGTGCACGCCTGGGCCGCGCTCCGGGTGTTCGAGATCGACGGCGGGCGCGACGTCGACTTCCTCGCGCGGGCGATGCACAAGCTGCTGCTCAACTTCACCTGGTGGGTCAACCGCAAGGACGTCACCGGCAACAACGTGTTCGAGGGCGGCTTTCTCGGGCTAGATAACGTCGGCCCGTTCGACCGCTCGGCCGCGCTGCCGGTCGCCGGCGTGCTCGAGCAGTCCGACGGCACCGGCTGGATGGCCATGTACGCGCTGAACCTGCTCGACATGGCGCTGACGCTGGCGGTGAAGGAGCCGGCGTACGAGGACATCGCCACGAAGTTCTTCGAGCACTTCGCCTACATCGCATCGGCGGCGTACGAGCAGGGGCTGTGGGATCCCGACGACGCGTTCTTCTACGACGTGCTCCGGCTGCCGGACGGCTCCCGGGTGCCGCTGAAGGTGCGCTCGGTGGTCGGGCTGCTGCCGCTGGCGGCGACCGCGTCGATGTCGGCCATGATGATCAACCGGCTGCCCGAGCTCACCCTGCGGCTGCGCTGGTTCCTGCACAACCGGCCGGAGTACGGCCTGGTCGTCGGCACCCGCCGCCGGTCCGGTGACGGCCGGCAGCAGCGGCTGCTGGCGATGGTCGCGCCGGACCAGCTCGTGCGGATGCTGGCCCGGATGTTCGACGAGTCCGAGTTCCTGTCGCCGTACGGCCTGCGCACGTTATCCCGGCAGCACCTGGACAAGCCGTTCACGGTCTCGCTGGGCGGGCAGGAGTTCACGGTCGGCTACGAGCCCGCCGAGTCGACCAGCGGGCTGTTCGGCGGCAACTCCAACTGGCGCGGCCCGATCTGGCTGCCGACGAACTTCCTGCTGATCGGGGCGCTGCGCGAGTTCGGGTCCTTCTTCGGCTCCGATCTGCTGGTCGAGTACCCCACCGGGTCCGGGTCGAAGCTGCCGCTGCACGAGATCGCCGACGACCTGTCGCGGAGGGTGATCGGCCTGTTCACCCGGGACCGCAACGGGCGACGGGCGATCTACGGCGCGTGCGAGCTGTTCCAGACTCACCCCGACTGGCGGGACCTGATCTCGTTCCCGGAGTACTTCCACGGCGACAACGGGGCCGGCCTCGGCGCCTGGCACCAGACCGGCTGGACGGCGCTGGTAGCTGACCTGATCCTGACCGTGCGACGGCCGTAACGGGCATTATGAGGAGATGGAGGCTTCCGTCGCGTTGCGTCCGGTCGACGGCGTGCACGTCACGACGTTGATCGACAACTACACCGACGTGCTCCTACCCGACGAGGGCCCGATCAAGCGGTGGGGCGCGATCGGCACCGGTGGCCGCGCGGCGCCGGTGCCCGACTCGATCTCGGTCAGCGGGCAGACGGGCGACGGCCTGCGCGCCGAGCACGGCTTCTCGGCGCTCGTGGAGCTCCGGGTCGCCGGGGGCGTGCGGCGGATCCTGTTCGACGCCGGCGTCACCCCGGACGGCCTGATCGGCAACCTCGACCGTCTCCAGCTTCGGCCCGACTCGTTCGAGGCGATCGTGTTCAGCCACGGGCACTTCGACCACGTGATGGGGCTCGACGGCCTGGTGCGCCGGCTCGGCACGTCGAACATGCCCGTCTACCTGCACCCCGACTTCTGGCGGCAGCGGCGGCTCGTGTCCGGGCCCGACCGCGCGTTCGAGCTGCCTGTGCCGTCCCGCTCGGCGATCGAGGGAGTGGGCTTTTCGATCATCGAGGGCCGGCAGCCGTCGTACCTGTTGGACGGGATGTTGCTGGTCACCGGTGAGGTCGACCGGACCGTGCCGTTCGAGCAGGGCCTGCCCAACCACGAGGCGTACGTGTCGGGCGCGTGGCAGCCGGACCCGCTGATCCACGACGACCAGGCGCTCGTGCTGCACGTCGCGGGAAAGGGCCTGGTCATCCTGACCGGCTGCGGGCACGCCGGGGTGGTCAACATCGTCCGGTACGCGCGCCGGCTGACGGGCGTCGACCAGGTCTACGCGGTGCTGGGCGGCTTCCACCTCCGCGCGGGCCCGGTGGTCGCCGAGACGGTGGCCGCCCTGGCCGACCTGTCGCCCGGGCTGCTGGTGCCGTCGCACTGCACGTCGTGGACCGCGCAGCAGGCCCTGGCGGCGGCGATGCCGTCCGCGACCAGGCCGAACACCGTCGGCACGCGGTTCGAGCTCTAGTTCTTGCTCTGCTCGTCCTCGTCGCTGTCCGAGCCGTGGTCGCCTTCGATGGCGCTGACGATGGCGCCGGTGATGTCGCCCGCCGGGACCGCGATCTCCTCGCCCTCCGAGACGTCGTCCTCGGAGAGGTTGGGCTCGGGCCCGGTCGCGGCGCCGGCGAAACCGAACTCGTTCGGCTCGTTGGGCTCTTCGTCTCGTTCTTCGGGTTCACCCATGCCTCCTCCCTACCCCGGGTGGGGCGGTTGGATGCACGGTTCAGTCGTTCTTGGCCCGGTCGAGCCCGTAGAGGGTGAGCGCGTCGGGGTTGTCGAGGTGGTTGCCGTCGGCGACCGCGTCACAGGCGATGTCGACGATCTCGTCCTTGTGGGCCAGGAGATATGGACGGGCCCCGACGTCGGATTTGGCCAGCGTGGCCACGCCGGCCCAGTGCCGGCGCCCGAGCAGCATCGGATAGCTGCGCAGCCCGTCGTAGGTGGCGCAGACCAACGCACCCGGGTGCGGCAGCAGGGCGACGCGCCGGGCAGCCTCGACGGTCACCCCCGGCATGTCGACCGTGAGCACGAGCGCGGCGTCGGCCTCGTCGTCCTTCAGTGCTTCGAGCCCCTTGCGGAGACTGGACCCGAGCCCGGTCCCCCACGCCTTGTCGACCACGACGGTGGCACCGGTGAGCCGGGCCGCGGTGCGCACCTGGTTGGCCGCGGCGCCCAGCACCACGACCAACGGCGCACAGCCGACCTCGGCGGCGAGCTCACACACCGAGTCGACCAGGAGCGCATCACCCTGCCTGAGCAACGCCTCCGGGCCTCCGATGCGCCGACCGCCACCGGCAGCAACCACAATCCCCGCGATCCGTCCCACGCCAGCCTCCGCACGGCGACCGAATCGATACGCCTTGCAGTCTCACCATGCACACGCGTCACACGCACCCCACCAGTCGCCTATCCGACCGCACCCCGCCACCGCTGGCCGGCGGAACGGCCCGTAGACACCTCAAGACGGTCGAGCTGGAGGAGCCAAGCAGGTGGTGGGCATCATGGAGTGATGGGTGAGGTGGCTGGTGCGTGGGCTGAAGCTGCCCACTGGTATCCGGACGTCGTGGCGGCCGGCGGGCTGAGTCAGGCGTGGCAGGCCGAGCTCGATCGCCTGCGCACACCGTCGTGGGTGCGGCCGCGGATCGTGGACAACCCGCGCAGCGCGACTGTCGAGCGGGGTGACCGGCGGGCGGACCTGTTGCTGAGCCCGCGACGCCGGCAGTTCTATCTCGCGCTGCGGGCGGGTCAGCCGACCGCGCTGCAGGGATTCGCCCCGGACCTCACGACCACGGCCGGCGCGGCTCGGCAATGGGTGTCCGGCGAACGACCCGGCCAGGTCGCGGCGGCCTGGCCCTGGCTGGGCTCGGTGGCGCTCGCCGAAGCGCGGGAGCGTGGCGACCGCCGCGCCGCACGCTGGCTGTGGCTCCACGAGAACCACTGCGCGGACCAGGTGGCTACGCGGCTGGGAGGCTTCGTCGCGCTGGCGTTCCACGAGCCGCGGCTGCGCGCGCTGTACCCGTACACCAGCCACTGGAACCTGTCCTTCAGCACGACGAGCCAGTGGCCGTTCACCCGGGACCATCCGGTGGTGGCGCCGGGCGCGGACGCCGGGCGCTACGTGGTCGGTACCCGGGACGGCCGGGTACACGACGAGACCGACGCGGCGGGCGCCCTGCGGCTCGTCCTGGCCGAATGGGACTGACGTAGGGCTGCTGTCATTTGGCCTCCGCGTAGCACTCGACCGCTACCGCTTCCATGGGAAAACGGACCTCCGTCTCGCCGAACAGGGTCGCCGTGGCTCGGGCGCCGGCCGCGCGCACCGCCTCGACCACTGACTCCGCCTGGTCGGCCGGGCAGTGGACCAGGACCTCGTCGTGTTGGAAGAGGACCAGCTCCGCCGGTGTGCCGGCCAGCGCCGTGCGGAGCGTCGCCAGCAGGGCCAGCGCCCACTCGGCCGCCGTGGCCTGGATGACGAAGTTGCGGGTGAAGCGGCCCCGCGCGCGGGAGCGGCCCGCGTCGGGGGTGTCGCCCGCCGTGTAGCCCGACTCCGCCAGCGAGACCGAGACCGACGACGGCGGGCACGTGCGGCCCAGCCACGACCGCACCAGGCCGCCGCCCTCGCCCGTGCGGGCCGCGCTCTCGACGTAGTCGAACGCCGTCGGGTAGTGGGTGCGGAGCGCCGCCAAGGCCGGGATGGCCGCGCCGCCGGTCTGGCCGTACATGGCGCCCAGCATGGCCACCTTGGCCTTGGCCCGGTCGCCGTCGAAGGCGTCGTTGGCCAGCGCCGCATAGAGGTCACCGGCCCGGCCCGCGGCGGCCAGGCGGGCGTCGCCCGAGACCGCCGCCAGCACACGCGGCTCGAGCTGGGCCGCATCCGCGACCACCAGGCGCCAGCCCGGGTCGGCGATCACCGCGCGCCGGACCACCTTCGGGATCTGCAGCGCTCCCCCGCCCCGGCTCGCCCAGCGGCCGGAGACCACCCCGCCCGGCACGTATTCGGCGCGGAAGCGGCCCTCGTGGACCCAGGCGTCGCGCCACGCCCAGCCGTGGGCCGTCCAGATGCGGAACAGCTCCTTGTAGGCCAGGACCGGGCGGACGGCCGGGTGGTCCACCCGTTGCAGGGTCCACGACCGGGTGTTGGGGATGTCGACCCCGGCCCGGTGGAACGCCTTGAGCAGCTCGCCTGGCGACTCCGGGTGGAACGAGCGCACACCGAACGCCGACGCGATCTCGGCGGTCAGGGCGACCAGCCGCGCGGGCGGCCCACCGACCGCCGACGGTGCCCCGAGCAGCTCGCGCAGCAACGCGTCGTGCACGTCGGCCCGCCATGGCAACCCGGCGATGCCCATCTCAGCCGCGACCAGGGCACCCGCCGACTCCGCCGCGACCAGCAGGCGGAACCGCCCGGGCGGCGACGGCACAGCCGCCATTCGGGCCCGTTGGTCCGCGTACACGGTGACGAGGTCGTCGAGAGAGACCGGAGAACCGGCCACCGGCGCCGCGAACAGCTCGCCCTGGCCGGCACCTGGTGGCGCGGCCGCGACCGGCAACGGGTCGGGCGGCACCGGCGTGCCACGCAGCCGCGCCAGCGCGGCGCCGACCGAACGCGGCGCGCCCCACGAGCCGGCCGAGCCCAGCAGCAGCGCCTCGGTCAGCTCGATGTCGTGGCAGCGCGAGACCCGCACCCCGGCGGCGAGCAGACCCGGATAGACCGCGAGAGTCGAGGGCCAGACCCAGCGCGGTCGGGCCGACGACTCCCAGGACGCCACCGCCGAGGCCAGCGACGGCGCGGTCACGGCAGGACCGGTTGGGCGACCCCCGTCGTCGAGCGGCAGGAGCCGACCCGACCCGCCCTCCCCCGGAACCGCCGCGACCAGCACGAGGTCATCTAACCCCAGGGGTACGACAACTACTTCGTGATGCTGCCCGTCAGGCCGGCCTGGACCTGGCGCTGGAAGATGATGTAGACCGCGAGCACCGGGAGCATCGCCATCGTCAGGCCGGCGAACATGCCCGACCAGTCGGAGCGGTAGCCCTGGTTCACCGACAGGTCGATGAGCGCCTGCGCGATCGGTGCCTTCTTGTCCTCGCCGCTCTGGGGCTGCATCAGCAGGACGGGCAGGTACCACTGGTTCCACTGCCCGATGACGTTGAAGATGCCGATGCTGATGAGGCCCGGCTTGGCCATCGGCAGCATCACGCGGAAGAACAGCGTCGAGTGCGAGCAGCCGTCGACCAGGCCCGCCTCCGCGACCGTCGAGGGCAGCGTGCGGAAGAACGAGTGCATGAAGAAGACGGTGAACGACAGCGACCAGGCGACGTAGACCAGGATCAGCATCACGTACTGGTTGTGCCCGAGGAACGGCACGATCCGGCCCATGTTGTCGATGCCCTTGTAGAGGGGCACAGCGGCCATGTAGACGGGCAGCGTCAGGCCGGCCAGGAACAGGTAGTAGATGATCCGGTTGCCGGGAAACTCGTAGCGGGCCAGCACGTACGCGGCCATCGAGCCCAGCAGCATCGTGAAGAAGACGCCGCCGCCCACGATGATGACCGTGTCGAGGAAGACGTCGGTGAAATGGCCGTTGCTCCAGGCCCGGGAGAAGTTGTCCCAGTGCAGGCCGTCCGGGATCATCGACAGCGGGTTCTTGATGATCTCCGCGTCGGTCTTGAACGACGACATGACGACCCACAACAGCGGCAGCACCACCATGGCGCCCCACACGAGCAGGAACAGGTGGGAGAAGCCGCTGACCGCGACGTCGCCGACCGACGAACCCTGTTTCCCGGACCGACCGCGACCCGACGGCGCCGGCTGCACCCCGACCGTTCCGGTCGACGGAGGTGTAGTAGTCGTGCTCATGCCGGACTCCTAGTACTCGATCCGCTCGCGGCGGGTGACCCGAAGCTGCACGGCGGCAAGCAGGAGGGTGAAGATGCCGAGGGCGACCGCGATCGCGCAGGCGTATCCGAACTGGCCCTTGTTGAAGGCCGTGAAGTTGATGACCGACGCGAACACCTCGCTCGCGTGGTCGGGCCCGCCCTGGCTCGGCGTCATGACGTAGACCAGGGCGTACATGTCGAGCGCGATGAAGCCCAGATAGACCCAGGCCACCGAGACCGAGTCACGCAGCAGCGGCAGGGTGATCCGGAAGAACGTCTTGACCCGGGTGGCCCCGTCGAGCGTCGCGGCCTCGAAGATGTCCTTCGGGATGGACTGCATGGCGGCGGAGAACAGCACCATGTAGAAACCGGTGCCACCCCAGACCGCGATCAACAACAACCACCAGAGCACGGTGGGTACGCCGAGGAACGGCGAGGGGTCGGCGACGAACTGCAGGGGCTTCTCGGGGTCGACCAGGCCGATCTTCATCAGCAACCCGTTGAGCAGGCCCTGCTCGTCGCCGCGGTAGATGGCCTGCCACATGATGGCGACCAGCACCAGCGAGAGCACCTGCGGGAAGAAGAAGACGACCTTGTAGACGTGGGAGCCCCAGACGCCGCGGACCCCGGCCCTGCTCCCGCGGCCGCCCACATTGAGCAGGAACGCGAAGAGCAGGGCCAGCGCGATCGTGAAGACCGGCACGGTGACCAGGAAGAAAACGCTGTGCCAGAAGGCTTTCCGGATCAGCTCGTCCTTGACGAGCCGGACGTAGTTGTCCAGCCCGACGAACTCCTGTGTGTCGGAGTAGCCGCCCCAGTTCGTCAGCGAGTATCCGATGTCCTGCGCGTAGGGCCACAGCACGTAGAACACGTACAGAAGCACCGGCAGGAACAGAAAGCTCGTGACGAAGCGGGCTTTACCGTGCCGCATCTCGACTATCCGTTCTAGGCGTCGCGGGTGAACTTCTTGATGGAGCTGTCGCCGGCCACCTTGTCCGTGGCCGCCTGGAGCGTATCGGCGAACTTGGCGGCGGTCATGCGGCCGGCCATCAGCTCACCGATCGCGTTCTGCTCGGCCTTGTCGACGTCGGCGTACCAGTCGGGGTGCTTGAAGGAGACCAGGTCGCCCGAGGCCTTCTTCATGACCTCGCCGGCCGACACCAGCGCGGTCGAGTTGGTGACCTTGTCGCCCGAGCCGATCCGCGAGGAGAGCGAGCTCGTCAGCTCGGCGAACTTGCCGGCGCCCTCGACGGAGAACATGGCCCGGAGGAACTCCATGCCAGCCGCCGCGTTGGCCGCCTTCTTCGGGACGATCCAGTTCTCGCCGGAGCCGGCGAAGACCGCACCCTTGGCCTTGTCGTTCGCGCTGACGCCCCAGAAGTTGGCGAGCTTCATCTGGAAGCCCGCCGGGATCGTCTGGCGCATCTCGTTCTCCAGCCAGGTGCCACACGGCAGTAGAGCGGCCTTGCCGTCGAGGAACGCCTGCTGCGACTCGGTGTGGCTGAGCGTCGCGCTGCCGGGCAGGGTGTAACCGTCCTTGACCAGCTTCTCGGTCGCCTCGAGCGCGGCCATGACCTCGGGGGTCTTCCAGCAGCCGGGCTTGAGGTTGTCGATGTCGACGACCGCGGACTTGCCACCGGACTGCCAGATCCAGCTCATGATGGCCCAGCGCATGTAGTACGGGTACTTGCCCGCGAACGCGAACGGCGCGGTGCCGGCCGCCTTGATCTTCGGCGCGAGCGTGAAGAACTCGTCGAAGGTCGTCGGGACGGTCCAGCTGTTCTTGTCGAACAGCGCCTGGTTGTACCACATGCCGAAGACGGTGTACGCGTAGTTGAGCACGAACACCTTGCCGTCGAACGTGCCGTCGTTGACGGTGCCCGGCAGCAGCGTGTCGCGCACCTTCGTGTTCGGGTCGTCCCAGCTCGGCGCGTCCAGCAGCGGCGTGAGCTCGGTCAGCGCGCCCTCGTTGACCAGCGTGTCGAGCGCCATGATGTCGGCGCCGGCGTTGTTGATCAGGTCGGCGGGCGTGGTGCTGAACTTCGGCTGCTGCTCGGTCTTGATCTTCTGCGTCGAGCTCAGGTTGACGGTGACGCCGGCGTGCTTCTTGTTGAACACGGTCACGTCGAACTTCGCGTACGCGTCGCCGAGGCCGCCGTTGAAGACGACGACGTCGACCTTGCCGGAGTCGGCGACACCCAACGGGTTGTCGTCGGTCTTGGCCCCGGTGTCGGCCTTGTCATCCCCCGTGGAACTGCCGGCGCATGCGGAGAGCAGGCCGACGGCAGGGGTGGCGAGCAGACCGGCGGCCGCCGTACCGCGCAGCAGCGAGCGGCGACTGAGGTCCGACGTGCTGTCGGGGAGTTGCGACATCTTGTCTCCTCGATTCAATCGATCGGGGTCATGCGGTACGCCGGAGACGCCCGGCATACCGCGATTCGAGGGCGTGGTTGTGCGCGTCCCCACCGGGGACGTTGGCGGAGAGGTAGATAGGGGGAACCTCTCCGAGTTGGTGGAACCGTCGCACGACCTCGGCCGTCAACAGCTGCGCCAACAGCGCGGCGGTGACGGACGAGACCGCACAGACCGTGCCGCCGTCGTGCGTCGGCAGCAGTGCGTCGCCGTACGGCGCGCCGTTGTCCAGCACGACGTCAGCGAGGTCGGACAACCGCCGACCCGACGGGTGGCGCGGTGCCACCCGGGTTGTGTGCGCCACCGAGGTGACCGCGATCAGCTGGTGGCCGCGTTCTTTCACGAGCGAGGCCAGTTCGACGACCGAACCGTTGATCCCGGACTGCGAGGCCACCACGAACACGTCCTGTGGCTGCGGCCGGGCCAGCTCGTAGATCTGGTGCGCGATGCCGGGGTCACGCTCGAGCTTGGGGTCGCCGAGCACGTCACGGTGGGCGTCGCCGTGCAGCACCAGGTCGTGGATGTCGAGCCGGTTGGTCGGCACCAGACCGCCGGCCCGGCCGACCAGGTCGGCGGCGAACGCGGCGGAGTGGCCGGCACCGAACGCCTGGAGCACTCCCCCGTCGCGCAGGCTGTCGGCGATCAGGTCCGCGGCGCGGGCCAGGTCGTCGGTCTGGGCGTCGAGCAGACCGTCGAGCAGTGGGCGTACGGCGTCGGCGTAGCCCCGGGCGGAGACCCCCGCGATGGCCGGTGTCATGCCGCCCCCTTGGCCGTCTTGTGTCCGTCGACCGCCTGCGCGGTGCGCTGGAACGACGCGTGCGCCCGGTCGTGCGTGCGCTGCGCGACCGCGATGTAGAGCAGGTCGAGCACGACCAGCTGGGGGTGCCGCGCGGAGAGCGCGTCGGGCCGGAACGTGGTCGCCTGCGCGGCGGTCAGCAGCACGATGTCGGCGAGCTCCGCGAGCGGCGACCGCGGGAAGCTGGTCAGCGCGATCGTGGTCGCGCCCCGGCTGCCCGCCTCGGCCAGCATCTCGATGGTCTCGCGGGTGGCGCCGCTGTGGCTGACGCCGAGGGCCACGTCGCCGGGGCGCAGCAGTGCGGCGCTGGCCAGTCCGTTGTGCACGTCGGTCCAGGCCCAGGCGGCGACGCCGATGCGGTGGAGGCTGAACTGCATCTCCTCGCCGACCAGCGCGCTGCCGCTGGCGCCGAAGATGTCGACGCGGGTGGCGGCGGCGATCGCGTCGGCGGCCCGCTCGACCTCGGCCAGGTCGAGCAGCGCGGCGGTGTCGTGCATGGCCCGGGTGTCGGCGGCCATGATCTGGCCGAGCACCCGGTCGAGCGGGTCGGTCGGCTGGATCTCCCGCCCGATGTCGAACGTCCAGCCGGCCGAGCGGGCCCGGCCGGTCTCGGCGGCGATGCCCAGCCGGAGGTCGGCGTAGCCGTCGAAGCCGAGCGCCCGGCAGAACCGGGTGATCGTCGCGGGCGAGGTGCCACTGCGCTCGGCCAGCTCGACGATCGTCGCCCGGGCGGCGGCGGCCGGGTCGGCGAGCACCTGCTCGGCCACCCGCTGCAGCGCACCGGTGAACTCGGGAAGTCCCGCACGCACCCGGAGCAGGACCCCGTCGGCGGGCGAGGCATCGACGACCGCGGTCGCGGTCGAGTCGGCCTCGCGCTCGATCATGGGGCCCGCCTTTCAAAAAAGAGTGTTAACTGTTAGTGGTAAAAGTTCTTACTGAAGGCCCCTCTGTGTCAAGACTTTGGGTGAAGTTTTCAAACTGTTACGCGGCGATACGCACGCGAAACCCCGCCGGCAGCCTGCACCGGCGGGGTTCTCGAAGCGGTAACGATCAGGCGGCGGATGTCTCCCGAATGGCGTTGACCAGGATGTTCAGGGCCTCGCGGGCCTCCTCCTCGGTCAGCGTCAACGCCGGGCCCATGCGGAGCACGTTGTTGTAGAGACCGCCCTTGCCGACCAGCAGACCGCCGGCGCGGCAGGCCTCGAAGACCCGTACCGTCGCCGGCACGTCGGGCACGGTCGTGCCCGGCTGGACGAACTCGATGGCCAACATCAGGCCCCGGCCGCGGATCTCGCCGACGATCGGGTTGTCACCGACCTGTTCCGTCAGGCCGTCCCGGAGGATCGCGCCGACCCGGGCCGCGTTGCCCTGGAGGTCGTGGTCGAGCACGTAGTCGACGACGGCGTTGCCGGCCGCGGTCGAGATCGGGTTGCCGCCGAACGTGGAGAACGAGATCGCCGGCACGTTGTTGACCACGTCGGCCCGGCCGACCACGCCGGCCAGCGCGAAACCGTTGCCGACGCCCTTGGCGAAGGTGAGCAGGTCGGGCACGACACCGTGGGCCTGGTAGCCCCAGAAATGCTCGCCCGTGCGCCCCCAGCCGGTCTGCACCTCGTCGGAGATGAGCAGGATGCCCGTCTCGTCCAGCACCTTCTTCAGCGCGCCGAACAGCCCGTCGGGGCCGGCGACGAAACCACCCACGCCCTGGACCGGCTCGGCGATCAGCGCGGCCACGTCGCCCGCGGTCTGGGTCGCGAGCACCTCACGCAGGTCGTCGACGGCGGCGTCGACCTGCTCCTCGCTGCCCAGCCGGGACAGCAGGCCGCGCAGCCGGTCACCGGAGTGCAGCCAGCTCACCTGGAGCGGGTTGAGCGAGCTCGACGACCAGCCGCGGTGGCCGGTGATGCCCATGGCCGCGTACGACCGGCCGTGGTAGCTGTTACGCACCGCCAGGATCTGGTTGGACCGCCGATGGTTGGTGGCCATCAGCAGGGCCGCCTCGTTGGCCTCGGTGCCCGAGTTCGTGAAGAACACCCGGGCGTCCGGAATGCCGGACAGGCGGGCGATCTTCTCGGCCAGCTCGACCTGCGCGCGGATCAGGTAGAGCGTCGAGGTGTGCGCCACCCCGGTGCGGAGCTGGCGTTCCACGGCCTCGGTGATCTCCGGGATGTCGTAGCCGACCATCGTGGTCAGCACGCCGCCGAAGAAGTCGAGGTAGGTGCGGCCGTCGGAGCAGGTCACATGCCGCCCCGAGCCGGAGACGATCTCCAGCGGCTCGGCGTAGTAGAGCGGCATCCAGCTCGGCAGCACGGCCTTGTGCCGCGCCAGCAGGTCGTCGGTGCTCGTCATCCTCACGGTCTAGCACACCTGGGACCCTGGTGGGCTTTCTACGCCGGCGCGGAATCCCTGATCGCCTCGGCGTACACCTCGCTGCGGTGCTCGTAGTTGCGGAACCGGCCGTAGCTGGGCGCTCCCGGTGACATCAGCACGACGCCGCCGGGCGCGGTCAGCTCGCGGGCGCGGTGGACCGCGGCCACCAGGTCGTCGACCACCTCGGCGTGCACGTGCTCGAGGCCCTTGAGGGCGTCGACGATGCGCGGGCCGCTGTCGGGGACGGCCAGCACGGTGATCGCGCCGAGGGCCTCGAGGTGGTCGCGCAGCACGGTGTAGTCCACGCCGCGGTCGTTGCCGCCGACGATCAAGGTCAACGGCTTGCCGACGTACGCGTCGATGGCGTGTGTGGTCGCATGGGGGCTCGTCGCGAGGGTGTCGTCGACGAAGGTGATGCCGGAGGGATCGCTGATCTCGGTCAACCGGTGCGGCAACGGCTGGAAGCTCGCGGCGGCCGCGCGCAGGTCGTCGGCCCGCGCGACGCAGTCGATGCCGAGGGCGGTCAGCACGGCCAGCGCGACGCAGAGGTTGCCCGCGTTGTGGCGGCCGGGCAGGTTGAGCGCCGACCGCTCGAACAGCGTGGTGCCGTCGGGCGCTTTTACGTGGTCGCCATCGATGTGGAAGCCAGCGGGGTCGTTGGCCGGGATCGCACCGGGCAGGTCCCGCACCCTTGGCGCGAGGCGCGGGTCGGCCGCGTTGTAAATGATCGCTTTCGGTCCGTGGGCGACGAGGTTGAGCTTGTCCCGGTAGTACTCCTCCTCGCCGCCGTGCGCGTCGAGGTGCTCGGGGAACAGCGCGGTGACCGCGGTGACCGCGGGCGAGACCGTCAGGTCGCTGCACTGGTAGCTGGACAGCTCCAGCACGTACTGGTCGGCGTCACCGGGCAGGTCGAGCACCGGCACGCCGATGTTGCCGCCATAGAGGTTGGGCCGACCGAGCGCCGCCAGCAGGTGGCTGACCAGGCTCGACGTCGTGCTCTTGCCCTTGCTGCCGGTGACTCCGACGGTGCGGTCGGCGTGGTCGGCCAGCCACAGCGCGGTGCCCTGCGTGACCGTTACGCCGGCTTCGCGCAGCTTGACCATCCACGGATGCGTCTGCGGGATGCCCGGCGACCGGACCACGACGTCGGCCTCCGCGAGCGCCTCGTAACGGTCGGTGAGCGGCGCCGCGGCGGCCAGCTCGCCCTCCCAGGGCAGACTGAGGAAGTTGCCGCTGTCGTCCACGGCGACCAGGTCGGCCGGGTGGTGTGCGGCGACCGCGACGACGGCGGCCCGGCCCTCGCGCCCGGTGCCCCACACGGCGACCCGGCGTCCCCGGAGGTCGGCCAGCCTCATCAGAGTGCTCCTCGTGGTGTCGAAGGGCCCGGTAGCGGGCGCCGAACTAGTATGGCGTGTGCTCAACGACCAGCTCGGCCAGATGGCGGTGTTCCGCTTCCCGTCCGCGTCGTTCGACCCCGACACCGGTGTCGCGACCCTCTCCTACGAGCTCGACGGGCCGGCCGGAGCGCTGTCGTTCACCGAGACCGTCACCCTTCCGGTGCCGTCCTCGCCCCCGTCCGAGGCGCGGCTCGCCGCCGTCCGGCGGGTGCTCTCGCTGCTGCACCTGGTCGCCGGGGTCAGCTACTACAAGGCGGCCGCTCCCCCGCGGATCGAGCTGCCCGCGCCGGTGTCCGACGCGGTGGTCGAATACGTGACCGCGCTCTACACCAAGGGGCTCGCGGAGTACGCGTACCGCAACGACCTGCCGCACGTGCTGTCGCTGGTGCCGGAGTCGGCGGGCGTGGCGGCGCCGCTGCCGGCGGCGCCGGAGCTGACCGAGGGACGGCCGCTGTCGGCGGTCGGCGGCGGCAAGGACTCGATCGTCAGCCTGGAGACGCTGCGGGCCGGCGGGTTCGACCCGGTGCCGTTCTCCGTCAACCCCAACCGGATCATCGAGGCGGTCAACGCGGCCTCGGGCGTGCCGGCGCTGGCCGCCCGGCGCAAGCTCGACCCGCGGCTGCTGGAGCTCAACGCGTCCGGTGCGCTCAACGGGCACATCCCGGTCACCGCGATCAACTCGCTGATCGCCGTCGCCACGGCCGTGCTGCACGGGCTCGGGCCGGTGGTGATGTCCAACGAGCGCTCGGCTTCCGACCCCAACCTGATCTGGAACGGTCACGAGGTCAACCACCAGTGGTCGAAGGGCGTCGAGGCCGAGGGCCTGCTGCGGGCCGCGCTGGCCGCGCACGCCGGGCTGGTCGACCCGTACTTCTCGCTGCTGCGGACGCTCTCCGAGCTGCACATCGCCAAGCTGTTCGCGGGCTTCACCGGCTACGACGACGTGGTGACGAGCTGCAACCAGGCGTTCAAGCTGCGCGACGCGACCGCCCGCTGGTGCGGGCACTGCCCGAAGTGCCGGTTCGTCTTCCTGGCCATGGCCCCGTTCATGTCGCCCGAGCGGCTGGCCAACATCTTCGGCCTGGACCTGTTCGCCGACCCCGCGCAGATCCCCGGCTACCTGGAGATCCTCGGCATCGACGGGCACAAGCCGTTCGAGTGCGTCGGCGAGGTCGAGGAGTCGCTGGTCGCCCTCGGCCTGCTGTCCCGCCAGCCGGCGTGGTCCGGGTCGCCGGTGGTGACCGCCCTGGTCGCGGCCGTGCCGTCCGAGGCCTGGTCGGCGGCGTCCGACACCGAGGTCTTCACGCCGGGCGGCCCGCACTTCGTGCCGGAGACGTACGCGAAGCTGCTCCCCTAGCCCTCGCTCAGTCGACGCCGAGCTCCATCGCGGCGCGGTCGAGGGGCTCGTCACCGGCGGAGGAGACGCCCCGGGAGGCGATGGCTTCCGCGCCGCCCTCTGGCATCGCACCGATCAGCCCGGTCGAGGCCGCCTGCGCGGCGCCGATCATCCGCGCCGGGGTCGCGCCGCCGACCAGACCCAGGGTGGCATACTGCTCCAGCTTCGCCCGCGAGTCGGCGATGTCCAGGTTGCGCATGGTGAGCTGGCCGATGCGGTCCGACGGGCCGAACGCCGAGTCCTCGGTGCGCTCCATCGACAGCTTCTCGGGGTGGTAGCTGAACGCCGGCCCGGTGGTGTCCAGGATCGAGTAGTCCTCGCCCCGGCGCAGCCGCAACGTCACCTCGCCGGTGACCGCCGCGCCGACCCAGCGCTGCAACGACTCGCGCAGCATCAGCGCCTGCGGGTCCAGCCAGCGCCCCTCGTACATCAGCCGACCGAGGCGGCGACCCTCGTTGTGGTAGTTCGCCAGGGTGTCCTCGTTGTGGATGGCGTTGACCAGCCGCTCGTACGCGGCGTGCAGCAGCGCCATGCCGGGCGCCTCGTAGATGCCCCGGCTCTTGGCCTCGATGATCCGGTTCTCGATCTGGTCCGACATGCCCAGGCCGTGTCGGCCGCCGATGGCGTTGGCCTCCAGCACCAGGTCGACGGGACTGCCGAACTCCTTGCCGTTGATCGTCACCGGGCGACCCTGGTCGAAGCCGACCGTGACGTCCTCGGTCGGGATCTCCACGGACAGGTCCCAGTGCCGGACTCCCATGATCGGGTTGACCGTCTCGATGCCGGTATCGAGGTGCTCGAGAGTCTTCGCCTCGTGCGTGGCGCCCCAGATGTTGGCGTCGGTGGAGTACGCCTTCTCGGTGCTGTCCCGGTACGGCAGGCCGCGTTCGAGCAGCCACTCCGACATCTCCTTGCGCCCACCGAGCTCGGTGACGAAGTCGTTGTCGAGCCACGGCTTGTAGATGCGCAGCTGCGGGTTGGCCAGCAGGCCGTACCGGTAGAACCGCTCGATGTCGTTGCCCTTGAAGGTCGAGCCGTCGCCCCAGATCTGCACGTCGTCGAAGATCATCGCCCGCACCAGCAGGGTCCCGGTCACGGCCCGGCCCAACGGGGTGGTGTTGAAGTACGCCCGCCCGCCCGAGCGGATGTGGAATGCCCCGCAGGTCAGCGCGGCCAGGCCCTCCTCGACCAGGGCGGCGCGGCAGTCGACCAGCCGGGCGACCTCGGCGCCGTAGCTGAGCGCGCGGCCGGGCACCGAGGCGATGTCGGGCTCGTCGTACTGGCCGATGTCGGCGGTGTAGGCGCACGGAACGGCGCCCTTGTCGCGCATCCAGGCAACCGCGACAGAGGTGTCGAGGCCGCCGGAGAAGGCGATGCCGACGCGTTCGCCCGTGGGCAGGGAGGTGAGAACCTTGGACACGGGGAAGATTATTCACCAGGGCGCATGGTCATGCAAGCAGCTACGGTACGTCGTCGCGGCCGAGTTCCCAGAAGGCCACCGCGGCAGCGGCGGCGACGTTCAACGAGTCCACTCCACGGCGCATCGGGATCGCGACCCGCACATCGCTGGCCCGGATCGCGGCCGGGGTGATGCCCGGACCCTCGGCGCCGAGCATCAGGGCGGCCTTGCCCCGCTGCTCGGGGGTGAGCCGCTGCAGTGGGACGGCGTCGGCGCCCGGGGTCATCGCGATCACGGTGAAGCCGGCGTCCTGGACTTTTTCGAGGCCGCGTGGCCACGGGGTGAGGGTGGCGTACGGGACCGCGAAGACCTCGCCCATGCTGACCCGGACGCTGCGCCGGTAGAGCGGGTCGGCGCAGGTGGGCGAGAGCAGCACGGCGTCGATGCCGAGGGCCGCCGCGCCGCGGAAGATGGCACCGACGTTGGTGTGGTTGTTGACGTCCTCCAGCACGGCCAGCCTTCGCGCGCCGGCCAGGATCGTGCCCAGGTCGGGCAGCGGGCGGCGGTGGAAGCTGGCCAACACGCCCCGGTGCACGTGGAAGCCGGTCGCCTGTTCGAGCACGGCCTGGCCGGCCGCGTACACGGGTGCGGTGTCGATCAGGTCGCCGAGCTGGTCGACCCGCTTCTCGTCGACGAGGTAGCTCCGCGGGCGGTAGCCGGCGCGTAACGCGCGCCGCAGCACGAGCTCGCCCTCGGCGATGAACAGGCCGTGCGGGGGCTCCCAGCGGGTACGCAGCTCGACGTCGGTCAGCGCGCGGTAGTCGGCGAGCCGCTCGTCGCCAGGTTCGGTGATCACGGTGACCGGCACGCCGGCCATTCTCCCCGGCCCGGTCAGCCCCCTGTCAGGCGGTCGGCGAGCTGGCGCGGCGGCGCCGGTGTTTTCGGCGGGCGGAGGCCGTCGAGGACGTAGCCCAGGTGCCGGCCCCAGGCGTCCGGCGCGCTGGCCGCCGTCCGCTCGACCAGGCCCGCGTTGGCCATCAGGATCAGCACCACGTCGGCGTGGTCGACCTCGGCGCGGATCACGCCGGCCTGGCGCGCGCGGTCGATCAGCGCGGTCAGGCAGTCGAACGCGACGTCCCGCAGGTCGTCCAGCTCGTCCACTTCGGACATCCGCGCGGTCAGCAGCTCGGCGAGCGCCCGGTCGCGGGCCTGCAGCTCGCACAGGTACCGCAGGTGACCCGCGAACGCGAGCCACGGATCGGGGTCGGCGAGGGCGGCGCGGGCCGTGGCGACGACCTCGCGCAGCGGCTCGACGAAGACCGCGCCGACCAGGTCGCGGCGGCGCGGGAAACGCCGGTAGAGGGTGGCGTTGCCGACCCGCGCGCGCCGCGCGATGTCGTCCAGCGGCGCATCGAGACCGCGCGCGGCGAAGACCGCGCGGGCGGCGTCGAGGAGTTGGCGGCGATTGCGCTCGGCGTCGGCCCGCAGGCTCCCGGGAGACATGGTCGATACCTTACGACGGTAACCGGGGGTTGATCTCTGGTCGTGCTAGCGTCGCAGAAGGAGCTAAGCAGGGACAATCCCCCAGTTAGGTGAGGTGGTCTCGCGATGGCACGAGCACTGGCGGTCGCCGGCCGCGACCGGTCCCCCGCGGTTGTCGAGGTGACGGTGCCCAACCCCGGCCCCGGACAGATCAGGGTGGCGGTGGAGGCGGCCTCGGTCAACGGCATCGACGTGGCCGCCGGCGCCGGCGCCTTCTGGGAGTCCGAGCCGCACCGGTTCCCCGTCGTCCTGGGCCGCGACTTCGCCGGCACCGTCGAGCGGGTCGGCCCCGGCGTGGCCACCATCCGCCCGCGCGACCGGGTGGCCGGGGTGATCACGGGTACCTCGATGGCCCGCGGCGCGCTGGCCGACACCATCGTCTTCGACGCCCGCCGCGTGACCACGCTGCCGCCGGGCATCAGCGAGGAGCAGGCGGCCGCCGCCGGGCTGGCCGCCGTCACCGCCAAGGCCCTCGTGGACACGCTCAAGCTGACCGAGGACGACACCGTGCTCGTCACCGGCGCGACCGGCGGCGTCGGCGCGTTCGCCGTGCAACTGGCCCGCGCTGTCGGTGCCACCGTGTACGCCACGGCCCGCCCCGGCGAGCCGACCGAGTTCGTCCGCGGCCTCGGGGCCAACGAGACCGTCGACTACACCGACGGCTTCGCGGCACCGCCCGGGTTGACGGCGGTCGTGCACGCCGCGGGTGACGCGACCATGCTGGCCGCGCTGCTGCCGGCGGGCGGCCGGATGTCGTCGGCCCTCGGCGCCGACGCGGGCTCGGTCGGGCGGAAGGACATCACCGTGACGCCGGTGGTGCCGACCGCGACGCCGGAGACCGTGGGCACCATCCTGGACTCGATCGCCGCCGGAACCCTGCGGGTGCCGATCACCCACACGTACCCGATGTCCGAAGCGGCCCAGGCGCTCGCCGACTTCGGCAGCCACAAGCTGGGCAAGCTCGTGGTGGACACGCGGCGCTAGTGGGAACGGTCGTCATCGTCGGGGCCGGTCCCGGGTTGGGGCTGTCCGTCGCCAAGGTCTTCGGCGAGCAGGGGTTCGAGATCGCCCTGATCGCCCGCCGGGCGGCCACGTTGGACGATCTGGTGGAGCAGCTCGCGGACGCCGGGATCGCGGCGGCGGGCTATCCGGCCGACATCATGGACCGGCCGAGCCTGGTGCGGGCGTTCCGCGACATCGCCGCCAACCACGAGCCGGTCGAGGTGCTGGAGTTCTCGCCCGCGCCGCGCGGACCAGAGAAGGGGCTGGTGCTGGCCGGGCCGCTCGACGTCAGCGTGGCCAACGTGCAGCCCCACCTCGACTTCTACGTGCACGGCGCGATCACCGCGACCGGCCAGGTGCTGCCCGACATGCTCGAACGCGGCAGCGGCACGCTGCTGTACACAACCGGGCCCGGCTCGGTCCGGCCGACGCCCTCGATGGGCAACGTCGCCCTTGCCTGCGCCGCCCTGCGCAACTGGGTGCTCAACCTGCACGACGCACTGGCCGGCAAGGGGGTCTACGCGGCGCACGTGCCGCTCTCGTTCGAGGCCGACGAGGTCGATCCGGACCGGGTCGCGCCGCACTACTGGGACATCCACATCGGCGGCGAAGGTGGCGAGCATCCGCTGACCGGCGCGATTCTGCGGGCGAAGCGCCTCAGCTGACACGAAGGCGGGCACAGCCGGCGCCGGGTGGGCGGCGGGCGGCTGTGCCCGGGTCCTCGTCGGTCAGTCCTTGCCGTCGCGCTTGAAGCCCCAGCGCCGGCGGCGGTCGCCTTCCGGTTCGGGCGGCGGCGCCGGGGCGTCCGCGGTGGTGGCGCCCACCCGCAGGCGGCGCTTGCCCGGGCCGCGCGGTGCCTTCTCGTCCTTGGCCGGCGTGGCCGTCCCCTGCGGCCGGCCGGCATCGGGCCGGGCCGAATCCTTGGCCGGGTCGGCCGGCTCGCGCCCGTCCGGTCGCCGGTCCCCGTGGGCCGCGTGCTGGCTGCCCTGCCGGGACCACTCCGAGGGCCTGGACGAGTCGGACGTGTGGCGGTTCACCCCGTCGGTCTGACTGCGGCCGGCGTCGCCCGACTGCCTGCTCGCCGCGTCGGCCCGGTCCGCGAGGCCGGCCTGGCCCGACTGCGTGCTCGCCGGGTCGGGCTGCTTGCCACGGCGCGAGCGCTTGTCCTTCGCCGCCTGCTTGGCCTCGGCCGCCTGCTTGGCCTCCGTCGCCTTCCGGTCCTTCTCCGCCTGCTTGGCCTCCGCCGCCTTGTTCGCCGCTGCCTGCTTGGCGTCGGCCGCCTGCCTCTTGGCTTCCGCCCGCTTGGCGGCGCGGGCGCGGCGCTTGCTGGGCGGCTTCTGCTCCTTGCGGGCCCGGCGCGGCCGGATCTCCGCGAGCTCCAGGGGCGGGCCGGCCCGTTCCGCCAGGTCGGCCTCACGGCCGGCGCGGACGGCGCGCAGGGTGCTGCCGGACTTCCAGGCGATGCCCAGGCCGGCGGCGATCATCAGCAGCGCGCCGGCCGTGTGGAACGGCGACATCCACAGGCCCGCGATGCCGACCATCGGACCACAGAGGACGAGCATCAGGCCGTCGCCCCGGGTGAACATGCGGGACCGGAACACCGCCCAGCCCATCGCCATCCAGCCGGCGCTGTAGAGAGCGCCGCAGGACAGCGTCAGCGTCTTCGCGCTCAGGCCCCAGATCGGAGTGGCCGGCGGCACCGCGGCGAACATCAGCATCGAGACGCCGCCGAGCAGGCCGAGCATGAGGCCGAGCAGCGCGGTGCCGCGGACGCGTACCGCCGCCAGGATCCCGACCAGGCAGATCATCGCGAGCATGCCGAGCCACACGCTGGTCACCCAGGCGATCAGCCGGAAGGGCTCGGCACCGCTCAGGTAGTGCGCCGGTCCGCCGCGGACCATGGCGCCGATCGACGCGGCGCCCGCCACCACGCCGGCGACCGGCAGGCTCCAGATCATCCGCCGCGCGGCCGCCCGGACCAGGGCGGCCCAGCGGGCGTTGGTGATGGGTCCGTCCGGAGCGGCCGGCTCGAGCTCCGGCAGCAGCTTGATGCCGACGTCCAGCAGGCTGGTCACGTCGATCTTCTTTTGCTTCTTCTTCTTTCCCTTGTCGTCCTTGGCCTCGGTGTCCGCGTCGGCCGGGTCCGGGCGGGTGGTCCAGATGCGCTGCGTCTGGATCGGGCTGCCGAGCTTGGGCAGCACGGCGGTGTCCTCGACGCCCATCCCGTCGCCTTCGTACGTCGGGGTGCCGGTCGGCGCGGTCGGCCGCAACGCGGACCGCTCGCCGTCGCGCAACTTCACCCGTAGGCCGTCGCCGTCGTCGTGTCGATCGTCCGAGCTGTCCGACCCCAGCCAGGGCGCGAGGCCGGTGATCGGGGAACGGTCGTCCGGGCTCTCCTTCGACCCGAGCGCGCCCCAGGCGGACAACCCGCTCACGGACTCCAGCGAGCCGGACCGGTCCCGCCAGCGGTCAGCGACGTCGGGCGCGCTGCCGACGCTCGGAGCGTCGGCGCTTGCCCGCCGAGCGCCGTACGAGCCGGCCGGTTCCCGGCGGGACTGTGCCTGCTCGGCGCGGTCCGCCGGGGTGGAAGGCCCGCCGTTGGCCGCGGGGCGGTCCGCGGTGGGCTCCACGCGGGAACGCCCGGTCGCCACGCTCTTCGCCGGGTCGCGGTCCCGCCGGTGTTCGTCAGCTTGGGCCTTGGCGCCGGCCGCGTGGGAGACGGGGCGCGGCTCGTCGGCAGCCCGGCCGAACTGCCACCAGCGGCGCCCACCGCGGGCGGGCATCGTGGGTCGGACCACGGTCCGGTCGGCGTCGGAACGGGTGCGCGCGTCCATCGGCCGGGCGACGACCGAGCCGGCCGGGTCGTCCGGCCGGTCGCCGGGCTCGCCTGGCTTGACCGCGACCGGCTCCGCCGGTGTCTCCGCGGGCTCGCCCGGCTTGCTCGGCGGCGCGGAACGGTCCCGGTCGGACCCCGCGCCGGCGGAGTGCTTCGCCACGTGACCCATCGCCGTCACCTCGATTCTCGGCGGAACGGACCACGGTCCTCCGGCGACGGAACGCGCATGGCGCCCGTGACCCTAGGGTGACCGTGCGTTACCTACGCGAATCTTGACAGCTTCCGAGACCACCTCGCGTTGGATCGGCGAAACCGTGAGGAACTTTCAGTAGACACGCGAAAGGGCCCCTTCGGGCGTACCAGAAGAGGCCCTTTCTTGTGGTTCTAACCGCGTTCGCGGTCGCGTTCCTCGCCGAGCACCGTGGACGGTGGCACGGGGTCGCCGGCCGTGATCCCCGGCGTCTGCGGCGGGAGACCGGGCGAGCTCGACACCTGCTCCTCCGCCTGGCGCACCTCGTGGTTGACCTCGGCCGCCGCCTCCGCCGCGGCCCGGGCGGCCTCGTTGGCCTCGCGCTCGACCGCGCTGGAGTCGACACCCTGCGTCGGCTGGTCACCGACCATGTTGGCCAGCCCGCCCAGCGCGCCGCCCATGCCCTCGAGGGCCTTGGTCAGCTCGGTCGGCACGATCCAGACCTTGTTGGCGGTGCCGTTGGCGATCTGCGGCAGCGCCTGGAGGTATTGGTAGGCCAGCACCTTCTGGCTCGGGTTGGCCGTGTGGATCGCGTCGAACACCGTGCGGATCGCCTTGGCCTGGCCCTCCGCCTGGAGGATCCGGGACTGCCGGTCACCGTCGGCACGGAGCACCGCGGCCTGCTTCTCACCCTCGGCCGTGAGGATCTGCGCCTGCTTGTGGCCCTCGGCGTTGAGGATCGCGGCCCGGCGATCACGCTCGGCGCGCATCTGCTTCTCCATGGAGTCGCGGATGCTCGGCGGCGGCTCGATGGCCTTGATCTCCACCCGGGTGACCTTGATGCCCCAGCGCCCGGTGGTCTCGTCGAGCACACCGGACAGGTGGCGGTTGATCTCCTCGCGGCTGGTCAGCGCCTTCTCCAGGTCGAGCGAGCCGATGACGTTGCGGAGCGTGGTCACCGTGAGCTGCTCGATCGCCTGCAGGAAGTTGGCGATCTCGTAGGTCGCCCGGACCGGGTCGACGACCCGGAAGTAGAGCACCGTGTCGATCGAGACGACCAGGTTGTCGGACGTGATCACCGGCTGGGGCGGGAAGCTGACGACCTGCTCCCGCATGTCGACCTTGGTGCGTACCGCGTCGATGAAGGGCACCAGGAGGTTGAGGCCCGGCGACAGGGTCCGCTTGTATTTGCCGAGCCGCTCCATGACGTCCATCCGCTGCTGCGGAACGATCCGCACCGAGCGCACGATCGTGATGATCGCGACGAGCACGATCGCCGCTACCACGACCGCAATGGCAATTTCCATCCCTAATCCACCTTTTCCCCGGGTTTGTCCGTATCTGCTACGTCATCCCGCCAGACCATGGCGGTCGCGCCCTTGACCTCGATCACGCGTACGCGTTCGCCAGGGGCGAACACCTGGTGGGCGTCGTACGCCCGGGCCCGCCAGGTCTCTCCGTCGATCTTGACGACGCCCTGGTCGGCGTCGACCTGCTCGAGCACCAGGGCGCTCGAACCCTCGATGGCCTCCAGCCCGATCGGCTCGGAGTTCGTCTCGAGCGCGGAGAGCCGGTGCCGTTGGATGATCGGGCGGACCGCGAACACGGTCAGGCCCGAGACAGCGGCGAAGACAATCGCCTGCACGATCGCGGGTGCTCCCAGTGCGGCAGCGGCTCCCGCCGCGAGCGCACCCACCGAGATCATCAACAGGAACAGGGTCGCGGTGAACATCTCCGCCACCGCGAGTACCACTCCGAGAACGACCCAGAGAACGACATCCACACATCGATCGTGTCACGGCGGCGCACCCATTGCGACTGCGCAACGGTCGCACGACGGTAACGTCGGGTCTGGAGAAGCAGTTGACCCTCCGGAACCGCCCCGCGCCCCAGCCCGAGGAGCCCACTCGAGATGACGTCGTTGCTTCCGGAGACCGCCCGCTCCGTCGATGCCGCGGTCGCCCGCGCCCAGGCGACCGGCCAGGTCCCGTCGATCTCGCTCGGAGTGGTCCGCGACGGCGAGCTCGTGCACGTCGCGACCGCCGGCGGTGCCGCCTCGCCGCAGGACGCCAGACCGGGTCCGGACACGCGCTACCGGATCGGCTCGATCTCGAAGACGATGACCGCGACGCTGGTGCTCCAGCTCCGCGACGAGGGCCGGCTGGCGCTGGACGACCTGCTCTACCGGCACCTGCCGGGCACGCCGGTCGGCATGGTCACGCTTCGCCAGTTGCTCGGGCACGCGGCGGGCCTGCAGCGCGAGCCCGAGGGCAAGTGGTGGGAGCGGCACGAGGGCGACGACATCGACGCGCTGCTGGCCGGCCTCACCCCCGACAAGGTGGCGTTCCCGCCGCATCGGACCTATCACTACTCCAACCTGGCGTACGGGCTGCTCGGCGCCGTGCTGCGCCGGGTGACCGGTGAGGACTGGACGACGCTGCTCACCAAGCGGCTGTTCGACCCGCTGGGGATGCGCGCCACGACGTACGACCCGGTCGAGCCGTTCGCGCGCGGCTACGTCGTACACCCGTGGTCGTCGACCCTGCGCGAGGAACCGCGGACCGACACCGGCGCGATGGCGCCCGCCGGTCAGCTCTGGTCCACCGTGGCCGACCTGGCCCACTGGGCGGCGTTCCTCGCGGCGCCCCGCCCCGAGGTGCTCGCCGCCGACACGCTGGCCGAGATGTGCGCGCCCGTCATCATCAGCGACCTGGAGGCGTGGACCGCCGGGCACGGCCTTGGTCTGGAGCTCTACCGCGTCGGGGAGCGGGTGTACGTGGGCCACGGCGGCTCGATGCCCGGCTACGTCGCCTGTCTCGCGGTGCACCGCCGGTCGCGCACCGGTGTGGTCGGCTTCGCCAACGCGTACAGCTTCCGGCAGGGCTCGATCGGTGCGTTGGGTCGGGAGGTGCTGACCGACGTGCTCGACCGCGAGCCGGAACTGCCGGCGCCGTGGCGCCCGGCCGGCGCGCCTCCGCCGCCGCTGGCCCCGCTGACGGGCCGTTGGTGGTGGATGGGCATCGAGTACGACCTGGCGTGGGACGACGCGGCCGGTGAGCTGGTGCTGTCGCAGCTGCGGGTCGGCGCGCCGAAGGCGACCCGGTTCGCTTCCGAGGGCACGGATCGGTGGCGCGGGCGGGGCGGGCCCAACGACGGCGAGGTGCTGACGGTGCGGCGGGACGAGCACGGGGTTCCGGTGGCGCTGGAGATCGCGACGTTCATCTACACGCGACACCCGGATCGGCTGGGGCCCTAGTTTTCCGTGGTCACGAAGTCGATCAGGCGCTCCATCGAGTTGACGAGCGGGGTCTCGACGTCCTTGTAGGACCGGACCGTGCTGAGGATGCGACGCCACATGTCGGCCGGTTCGGCCACGCCTAGGGCCGCGCAGATGCCCTCTTTCCACGGGCGTCCCGGTGGCACCACCGGCCAGGCCCGGATGCCGATCGCGGCGGGTTTCACGGCCTGCCAGATGTCGACGTACGGGTGGCCCGTGACCAGCACGTGCGGCGAGGTCACCTTGGCGACGATGCGGCTCTCCTTCGAGCCGGGCACCAGGTGGTCGACCAGCACGCCGAGCCGGCTACCCGGGCCGGGGCCGAACGCGGCGACCTCGTGCTCCAGCTCGTCGATGCCGTCCAGAGGTTCGACGACCACGCCCTCGATGCGGAGGTCGTCGCCCCAGATGCGCTCGACCAGGGCGGCGTCGTGGATGCCCTCGACCCAGATGCGGCTGGCTCGGGCGACGCGGGCGGTGACGCCTTGCACCGCTGTCGAGCCGCTGGCGGTCCGGGTTCGGGTCTGCTGTCGCGGCGTTGCGGCGGCTGGCTTTCGGAGGGTCACCGGCTGCCCGTCGAGCAGGAAGGCGGCAGGCAGCAGCGGGAAGTTGCGGCGCTTGCCGAACCGGTCCTCCAGCACGACCGCGCCCATCTCGAACCCGACCACGGCGCCGCAGAAGCCGGAGTCGGCGTCCTCGACGACCAGGTCCGGTTCGGCGTCGACCTCGGGCGTCACCTTGCGGCGGCGCCAGTTGCCCGCGAGCACGTCCTCCCCATACATGAATCCGGACGTTAGCCGCCCGGGTGTCGCCGCTCCCGCCCGACGCGCCGTCTCGACCGGTTCCCGCCGGACTGTCCAGCTCGGGCGGGTGTGGTGTTCCTCGCGGGTGCTGGAGGTCGCGCGATCGAGACAGCGGGGCGGTCAGCACGTACCCTTTCCTGCATGTCCACCGCAGCGGGTGCCACCACCCTCGCGACGCGCCGGTCTAGCCGGCTCGTCACCTGGGTGCGGTCGTGGCGCGCCGGCCTGGTGCCCTACGACGAGGTAGCCGAAGAGGTCGCCCGCGACGAGGAGCACCTCGTCGCCGACGCACCCGGCGCCTGGACCGATGTCTCCCTGCGCGAGGGCCTGACGGCGTTCTCCAAACTGACCCCCGACCAGATCCGCCTCGTGCTGCCGGTGCCCGGCGACCCGCGCGGCCTGCCCGGCCCCGGCGAGTTCACCGGCGCCGCACTGGTCGCGGGCGAAGCCGTGATCGCGGGCGACCTGGGGCTGATCCCCGAGGTACGCACGCACACCTCCGGCTCCGGCGTGACCTTCGAGACGGTGCTGTGGCGCTGCTTCGCGCTGCCCGCCGGCGCCCCGCCACCCGCGCCCGTCTCGGTCGCCGAGGCGGAGAGCGAGCTCAACCTGCTGCTGGCCGAGGCCACCAACACCCTCGCCCGGCTCGACATCGCACAGTGGCGCCCGGAACTGGCCGGTGCCCTGGCCGCGATCCGCAAGCCGGACAGCGCCAACGAGCTGCCGCCGGGCTTCGACCCCCGCTCGCGCCGGCTGTTCGCCCGCGCCAGCGTGCTCGACCGGGTGCTGGCCCTGGCCGACGAGGTAGCCCCGGGCGGCGCGGTCAACGGCTTCGAGGTCCAGGCCCGCGACGCGGCCCTACGCCCCCTGGCCGCCGCCTGCCGCGGCGCCCTCGTAGCCGCCTGCAACGCCCCGCTGATCTAGCAGGAACGCAGACAGCCGCCCGCAACGCCCCGCCCGTCCCGCAGGCGTGCGCGTAGCCGCCTATCACGCCCCGCCCGTGCGGCGGGCGCGCCACGCAGCCGCCAGAGGCCCGCGATGCCCCGCCCATCCCGCACGCGTGCGCGTAGCCGCGTGCGAGCGCCCGCTCATCTAGCTAGCGGACCCCGCGGACTCGTTGGACGAGTGCGCTGAGTCGGCGGTAGGTGCGGCCTTCTGCTCCCAGGTCGCCGTCGCCCTCGTTGGTGAGTGGGGTCTCGACTCCCGTGGTGCCCTGCACGAACAGGCCTTGCGGCGAGACCACGTGGAAGAACCCGTCGCGTGGCCGCTCATCGTCGAACCGCAGGAACCACAGACCCGGTTGTGCCGGCAGGCGCCTCTTCAGCTTCGCGACCTCCTCCTCGTCGTATCCGGTGCCGATGAACTCGACCGTCAGCCGGTCGACGGCCCGTGGTGGTAATGACCCCGTGACGACGTCGGTCGGCCGGAGCACCACGCCGATCATCGGAAATCTGTCGTCAGCGACCTCCCCCTCGAACGTCCGGGTAATCACCACGTCGACCACCCGCGCCACCACCACCGCGGTCGACGCCCGCGCCCCCTCGTCGAGGTCGCGGTAGTGCCGCGCCGACGCACCCGCATCCACATCGAACGTTTGATAGAACGCCAGGTCACCAGATCGCCGCAGGTCGAGCTCGCCTGCTCCCGGCCCGGCGGACCCACTTGGCGGGGGCGAGCCCGCAGAGCCGGACTGCGCCGATGCCTCAAACGGCACTGTCGCATCACCCGAACCCGCACCGCAGCCGGCGGCGAAGCCTGTCAACAGCAGCCCACATATGCCTCCCGCGGCGATCCGGCCGAAGTCCGTCAGCACCATCCCCATCACGGTTGGACCCGGCTGACGAGGATGGGGTTCCGCCAACTCCCTACTGGGTGGCGATGGTGATGCAGCTGTGTAGCTCTGCCAGCGCCTCCGGCGCCCCCGCGACCGTCACCTCGGCGCCGACCTGGCGGTGCCACACCCAGCGCAACAGCTCCGCCGGTGGGCCGCTGATCGTGACCTCGGCGTCGGGGGCATCACCGTCTTCGACGGCGAACGTGGCCGGGCCTGTGCGGACGCGCCAGGCCGCCCCGTCGGTGTGGACGGCGAAGAGCCGCCCCGGTGACGGATCGAGGGTCGTCTTGAAGGCCTCGCTCCACTCCCCGACGGAATAGGCGACGAAGACCTTGAGCAACTCGTCGACTCCGTCGACGGCCAGGTCGTCGGGGATCGGTGCGACCGGTTGCCCCGCGCCCAGCTCGGCGTCGATGCGGTGGACGACCGTCTCCTGCGCCATCCGGCGGATCCAGAAGCCGACGGTCTGGTCCGGCGCGTACCAGGAGCCGGCCCGGTCCGTCGGCGCGTGCGACTCGAGCTCGTGGCGTAGCTCGGCATAACCGCGGTCGAGCAGCGATAGCGGCTCTTCGGCGGCTAGCTCGGCCGGTGGCCACTGCGCCGGCTCGGCACCGTCGCGGATGGCGAGGGTCTTGTGGAGATAGACCTCGCCGACGTGCCGGGTCAGGTCGGCGACCGTCCACCCAGGACAGGTCGGCACCGCTCCGGCCGGGTCGAGCTGAGCGACCGTGCGCAGCCGGCCGAAATCGGCGGCCAGGCATTCGAGGTAGCGGGAGTTCTCCATGCCCGGCAGTCCATCACAGGGGTACGACATCAACCGCCGCCGTCGCGGCCGCGACGTTGACAAGGGTCCTTTCCGCTGCGAAAAGCGTTAACAAGGGACCCTTGCTTCGCCCGCGGGCTAGATCGTTACGACTACCTTGCCCGCGGGGTGGCCCTGGGCCAGGTAGCGGATCGCGTCGGGTGCCTCGGCCAGCGGGTATACCCGGTCGATGACCGGCTTGACCTTGCCCGCCTCGATCAGAGTCGTCACCTCGTCGAGCGACTCCGAACGTTCCCGGCCGACCACTCCCCGCACCCGCGGCCCCGTCGACATCGACACGAACGGCGCCCGCAGCTGTCGCGTGTAGCCGCCGAGCAAGCCGCCCGCGTCATGACCGCCGCCGGCCAGCACCACGATCCCGGCCGGCACGACCGCTCGGCGCAGCAGGGACAGCGGGCGGCAGCCCGCGGTGTCGATGACGGCGTCGTACACCGCGCCGTCGCGGTCCACCTCGGCCGACGTGTAGTCGATGACGTCGACCGCGCCCAACGAACGGACCAGGTCGGCCTTGCCGCGACCACATACCCCGGTCACCACGGCACCGAGAGCGACGGCGATCTGGACCGCGTACGCGCCGATGCCGCCCGCCGCCCCGATCACCATCACCCGCTGGCCGGGCTTCACCGCGGCCACGTCGCGGACGCCCGCCAGCGCGGTGACGGCCGAGATCGGCACGGCGGCGGCCTGGGCGAAAGAAAGGCTGGCGGGCTTGCGGGCCAGCAGCTTGACCGGCACGGCCGCGAACTCCGCGTAGCTGCCGGACCCGGTCGTCCCGTACACCTCGTCGCCTGGGGCAAACGAGGTCACCCCGGGGCCGACCGCCGAGACCACGCCCGCCAGGGCCCGACCGCGGACCGCCACCTTCGGCCGCCTGAGACCGAAAGCGGCCCGAGCCGCGTACGGCTGCCCGGTCATGTTGATCCACACTCCCGGATCGACCCCGGCCGCGCGCACCGAGACCACGACGGAGCCTGGGCCGGCCTCCGGGGAGGCCACCGAGCGGAGGGACAGGACGTCGGCCGGGCCGTACACGGATTGCGCGATCGCTTTCATGAAGGCTCCTCGGGGTATTGGAAGACGTCGTCGAGTGGCACCTTGAACACGCGGGCGATGCGGAACGCCATCTCCAGGGAGGGCGAGTAACGGCCCTGCTCGATGGCGATGAGGGTCTGGCGGGTCACGCCGATCCGGTCGGCGAGGTCGGCCTGGGTCATCTCGTCGTGCTCGAACCGCAGGGCGCGAATGCGGTTGGTCACGCGGGTCGGCTTCACCACTCGGGCACGCCGGCCCGGTAGACGATCACCTTGGCGATGCCGCCGACCACGGCGGAGAGCACGAAGCCCAGGTAGATCACGTTGGCGATCCAGAACGGCGCCCACTCGGCCATCGCCATCAGCATCGCGGCGACCGCGCCGATCACCATGAACGGCTGGGCGATGTGATCGCCGAGGCGGCTGATCTCGCGGTCGCGGTCGTCCTTGACCTGCGACGCACGCGGGTTGGCGATCGCGAACAGGATCTCCGCGACGATCGCGGCGGCGATGCCGGCGCCGACGGTCCACAGCAGCGGGGCGGCATAGTCCACCTCCGCCAGCGGCAGACCGTCGGCGCGGCCGAGCACCACGACCAGGTAGACGCCGTAGCCGACGACGGCCACGACGAGTCCGATCCAGGCCCGTCTCTCTTCGAGGGTCATCGACCCACTCCTTCGCGGCGGGGGTGTACAAAATCTTTGACACCACGAAGGTAGCGAATCTTTTACCTCATGTCTACAAAGTTTTACACCAGCTCAGATAGTGAACCCACCGTCGACGTTGACCGTCGCGCCCGTGATGTAGCGGCCGCCAGCACCAGCCAGGAACGCCACCGCCGCCGCGATGTCGGCCGGCTCGGCATAGTGCCCCAACGCGGTCAGCCCGTTGACCGCCGAAGCGTTCGGCCCGTCAGCCGGGTTGAGCTCGGTGTCAGTCGGCCCCGGGTTGACCAGGTTCACGGTGATCGCCCGCGGCCCCAGCTCACGCCCGAGCGCCTTGGTCAATCCGATCAGGGCGGTCTTGCTCATCGCGTAGAGGGCGAACCCCGGGAACACCGCCCGCTCCGCCACGTTGCTGCCGATGTTGATGATCCGCCCGCCGGCCGCCATGTGCCGAACGGCGGCCTGCGTCGCCAGGAACGGCGCCCGGACGTTGACCGCGACGGTCCGCTCGAACTCGGCCATCCCGAGCTCCCCGAACGGGCCGAGCAGGAACGCACCGGCGTTGTTGACCAGGATGTCCAGCCGGCCCAGCAACAAGGCGACCCGGTCCACGGCGGCTACCAACGCGGTCGCGTCGGCACTGTCGACCTGGACGGCGACCGCTCGCCCGCCCGCCGCCACGATCCGCTCGACTATCTCGTCCGCCCGCCGCTGGTCCTGCTGGAACGTCAGCGCCACCGCCGCGCCCTCCCCCGCCAGCCGCAGCGCCACCGCCGCGCCGATACCCCGTCCGCCGCCGGTGACCAGGGCGACCTTGCCGTCAAGTGTGTTGTCCATGGGGAAGAGCTTGATCGAGAACGACGCACCAGTCTGGCGCCGATCGGACGCCGCGTTCCAGGGTGATCTGCTTCTCAATCAGGCCAAATCGGTCGTACGCGCCACCCCGCGGGTGTGGGCTTTGAAGATGCGGACCACGACACTTGGCCGGTCCGGGCTGGCGGTCTCGCGCATCGCGTTCGGCACCTGGCAGCTCGGCGGCGACTGGGGCAGCTTCGACGAGTCGGGGGTGATCGCGACCATCCGACGGGCGTACGAGCTGGGCATCAACCTGTTCGACAGCGCACAGGGGTACGGGTACGGCACCGCCGAACAGGTGCTCGGCCGCGCGCTGCGGTCGGAGCTCCGGGCCGACCGGGAGTCGATCGTGCTGGCCACCAAGGGCGGCATCGACCCGGCCGGCAAACGGACCCGCGACGCACGCCCCGCCCACCTGCGCTCCGGCGTCGAGTCCAGCCTGCGGGCGCTCGGCGTCGACTACATCGACCTGTACCAGGTGCACTGGCCGGACCCGGCGACGCCGGCCGAGCAGACCGCGACCGCGCTGCAGGAGCTGGTCGACGAGGGCAAGATCCGGCATGTCGGGGTGTCCAACTACGACGTCGCGGAGCTGAGCGCGTTCGAGGCGGTGCGGCCCGTGGAGACGCTGCAGTCGCCGCTGCACCTGTTCCAGCGGGAGATCCAGGACGAGATCCTGCCGTACGCCCGGCGCCTCGACATCGGGATCCTCGCCTACAGCCCGCTCGGCAGCGGCCTGCTCACCGGCGCGCTGAACGCGTCGACCCGGTTCGACGAGGACGACTGGCGGGCCAAGTCGAGCGCGTTCTCCGGCAACACGTTCATCAAGAACCTGGAGATCGTCGACCACCTGGCCATGTTCGCGGCCCGCCGGTCGATGACCGTCGCCCAGCTCGCCGTCGCGTGGGTGCTCGCCCAGGAGGGCGTACACGTGGCGATCGTCGGTGCCCGGCACGCCCGCAACATCGAGGCGGCCGCCGAAGCGGCCGACCTCACCCTGACCGAGGACGACCTGGCCGAGATCGACAAGATCACCCAGGGGGCGACGCCCGCGCTGGGCAACACCCCCGAGGGGCCGCGCTAGGGCACCTCCTCGAACTCGTAGCCGTCCTCCGAGACCCACGTCCGGGGGTCGGCGCCGACCGTCGACGCGACGTACGCACCGTCGATCGACGTGTCGAAGGCGACCCCGCCGAGGTCGGTGAAGCCGGGTACGGAGAAGGTCCGGCCGGCGTCCGTGCTGAGGAACACGCCGCCCGGCGTCGACAGCCACAGGATGCCGGAGCGCGTGGCGAGCAGCCGCCCGTCGCCCGGCCCGCGCCGGACCGTCGCCGTCCTGGTCCAGGTCGCGCCCCCGTCGCGGCTCGAGAACACCTCGAACGCGTCGTCGCCGCCGTAGAGGGCGTACAGGTCGACGCCGTTGGCGCTCGTGACGTCGAGGAACCCGTCGTCGCGCGGCAGACGCTGGACCTGCCACGAGCGGCCGAAGTCACCACTCACCGCGGTCGACAGGCCGCGGCCGCCGTCCTCCTCGAAACCCACCATCCACATGGCCCCGCCCCCGTCGAACGACCGCGCCTCCTTCAACGGTTGCGCCGCCGCGACGGGCGCGAGCACTCCCCTTCCCGGCCGGACGACCAGGACCTGGGAGCCGTCGACGTACGCCAACTGGTCCGTCTGGGTCGTCGCACGGCTCTCGAAGGTGGCCTCGAACCACGTCCGTCCCGCGTCGACAGTCATCCACCGGTTGGTAGCGGTCGCGACGACGACGGTCGTGTTGGCCGCCGAGACGACCTGGCGGTCCGCGCCGTCCGGCCCGGGCGGAGGCACCAGCGACCAGCTCGCGCCGCGGTCGGCGGAGACAGCGAAGTGCGCGCGGCACCCTCCGGTGTCGCAGGTCTCCGTGAGCTGGTAGAGGTGCCAGATGTCCCCCGCGACGACCAGCGTCGTGGCAGTGCCCCGGTAGGACGCCCGGTCGGGCGGCGGGCTCGCGGTGCCGCCGGCCAGGCCGACCGCCACGCCTCCACCCGCGAGCGCCACCACCGTCGCGGTCAGCGCGCCCAGCCACCGGCGCCGCCGCCGGGCCCGCCGGAGCACCTCCTCGAAGCGGGGCTTGAACACCTGCCGGGTCTCCTCGCCGAGACCCACGAGGTCGAGGTCAGGCACGGCTCTCCTCCTTGTCACCGAGCCGGGCGGCCAGCGCCCGGCGGCCGCGCATCAGGCGGGACTTGACCGCGTCGACGCTGCACCCCTGCGCCAGCGCCACCTCGGCGATCGCCAGGTCGGCGATGTAGTGCAGGACCAGGCACTCGCGTACGGGCCGGGGCAGCTCCTGCAGCGCGGCCGCCAGGGCGACCCGGTCCGGCGAGATCGGCGGCGTGCTCTCCGGCCGGCGCAAGCGTCCGGAGTGGACGATGCGGTCGAGCAGCAGCCGGCGCCGGAACCGGGTGCGGGCGATGTTCATCGCGACCGTCCGCAGCCACGCCTCCGGGCTGGCCACCTCGCGGAGCCGGGCCGGCCGGCTCAGTGCCCGGGCGAACGCCTCGTGCACCACGTCCTCCGCCTCGGCGAAGTCACCCGTGAGCCCGTAGAGCACGGCCACGAGGCGACCCGCCGAGGCCGCGTAGATCGCGCGGAGATCCGTCTCCCCGTCCACGGTCACCTCGATTCACCGTCGTCGTCATCTAGTCAGACCATCGACGGCGGGCGGAGGTGGCGGGTCAGTTCATTGTTCCGCCGCCCGGCGGGCGCGGGCCGCCGCCAGCGCCCGCTCCATGTCGTCGTCCGCGTCGGCGTCGGCGATGCCCTCCTCGAAGTACTCGCGCGACGTCCCGTGCAGCAACAGGACGATGACGGCGGCCGAGGCCAGCATCAGTACGAGCTCGATCAGCTGCTGGGTCAGCGGGTACCAGCGCGGCACGATGCGCCACCGCAGCGGGCCGCCGGACAGGTCGCTGGCGACGAACAGGATCTGGCCCATCAGCGACGCCGACAACAGACCCACCGTCGCCCACCGGGCCCCGCTGAGCGGACCCCGTAGCGCCAGCAGCACCGGCACGAGCAGGGCGGCGAGGAGAACGCCGGCGACGATGCTGTAACCCAGCACGTCCCGCGTCTCGTACACGGCGGTCTGCACCTCGCCGACGAGCGCGCCGAACTGCTGCTCGGCCTCGTCCACGTGCGGCGTGACGATCACCGCGACCAGGGCCCGGACCACCGAGACGAGCGCGATGGCGACGAGCGTCCAGGACGCGATCCGGACCAGCCGGGGCCGGGGCGCGACCGCCACGCTGCGGCAGCGGGGGCACAGGACGCGGCCGCCGGAGTCGGTCCAACGGTGCCAGCCCAGCCGACAGAAGAGTGCCATGACCGCAGATTGTCGCCAACCGGCCCGCGGGGCGCGTCCACCGATCAGGTCGTCGCCAGCACCAGCCGCGGTGCGCGGATCCGGTGGTCGCTGGCGTAACGCTCGACCAGCTCCCGCGCTGCCACCGCGTCGCCCCGCGAAACCGAGACCAGCAGGGCCGCCAGGTCGTCGATCACGTCGAGACCGTCGACCAGGTCGGGACCCATCGGACCCCACTCGTCGGTGAGCCGCACCTCGGTGCCGTTGACGTGGGCGAGGTCGCGCAGCACCGCGTCCCGCAGGGCCGCCCCGCCGCCGAAGCGGGCCGCGTCGAGCGTTCCGGCCCGGTAGGCGAGCCAGGCGTCGCCGGGGAACACGAAACCGGTGGCGCCCGGCACGCGTGGGTCGGTCGTCAGCCAGCGCCGACCGTCGTGATAGGACACCACGACGTGCGCGGCGTCGCCGAGGTAGGGCGCGAACCCGACGCGGGATCGGGCCGGCAGGCTGCGGTGGCGCAGCGCCGCGACCATCAGCAGAGCCGCCGACCGGCAGGTGCCGCCGACCGGACGGCCCCGCGGGACCCGGAGCCCCTGCCCCGGATACCGCGCCTGGTCGGCGTCGAGCAGGTCGACGAGCCGGGCGTGGTCGGCACCGGGCGTGCCGGCGCCGCCGACGACGTTGCGCACCACTATCCCGAGCGCCTCCACGTCGGCGGGCAGGTGGTCCAACAGCGCCGCGTGGCGCCCGGGGTCGGTCGCGTAGGTCTGCGTCACCCGTCGATCATGCGCCGAAGCGCTCGGCCACCTCCGCGCGGGTCGGCATGGCCACCGCGCCACCCGGCCGCTCGCAGACCAGCCCGGCCACCTGGAGCGCGTAGGAGACCAGCCGGGTCCAGCCGTCCACAGTGCTCGGCGAACCGTCGGCCAGCAGCCCGGCGATCAGCGCCGCCATCACCGAGTCGCCGGCGCCGGTCGCGTCGACCGCCTCGACCACCGGGGCCGGCAGCTCGACCCGCTCGTCGCCGAACGCGACCAGCGCGCCCGCCGCACCGCGGGTGATCACGACCGCGCCCGCACCGAGGGAGAGCAGGTCGCCGGCCACCGACGACAGCGACAACCCGGGATAGAGCACCGCGGCGTCGGCGTGGCTCAGCTTGACCAGGTCGGCGGTCCCGCAGAACTCGTCCACCACCGACCGGAAGTCGTCGACGTCGGCCGGCGTCGGCAGCAGGGTCGGCCGCACGTTGGGATCGAAGACGCGCAGGCCGCCGGCGGCCGACCAGGCCGACCGGGCGGCGCGGAGGAACTCGGGGTGCAGCAGCACGATGGAGCCGCAGTAGACGACGCCCGAGCCGGCCAGCAGGTCCGGCGGCACCTCGGTCAGCAGCGAGTACGAGGGCGGCGAGCCGTAGAAGCGGAACTCGGGGTCGGCGCCGTTGAAGGTGACCACGGCCAGCGTGGTCGGCACCGGCACCCGCACCACCGCGCGGTCGCCGACCCCGGCGCGGGTGAGGAAGTCGAGGATCCGCGTACCCAGGGCGTCGTCGCCCAGCGAGCCCGCGAACGACACCTCGCCGCCCAGGCGGGCCACCCCGACCGAGACGTTGAACGGCGCGCCGCCGATCGCCTGCCGGAACACCCGCTCGCCGGCCACCTCGCCGTCGAGCAGGTCGATCAACGCCTCACCGAGCACCACCGCGTATGCCATGGGGTGCATCTTCGCAAGCCCGCCCTTGCCGGCGTACCCCCCGTCGTGGTCCGATATTCACGCCGGGCAATACACGCGGATGGCGCCGCCCACCACACGGGTGCACAGGTGGGTCAGCGCGCGCCGCGGCATGCTCGCGAGCCCGCGCTCCCCGAGTCGACTCCGGCGCGCCAGACGCGCCGACTCCCCGAGGAGCAATCCCGTGAGACTCATCCGCAGGGCCGCGGTGTTCGGTGCCGCCGCCATGCTCGCCGCCGGCCTCGTGTCGGTGGTCAGCCAGCTGCCCGCCCAGGGACACGGCACGCCGATGTCACCGGGCAGCCGCACGTTCCTGTGCTGGAAGGACGGCCTGTCGCAGCAGGGCGACATCCAGCCGCACAACCCGGCCTGCACCGCGGCCGTCCAGCAGGGCGGGACGAACCCGCTCTACAACTGGTTCAGCGTGCTGCGCTCGGACGCCGCCGGCCGGACGGTCGGCCTCATCGCCGACGGTCAGCTGTGCAGCGGCGGCAACGCCACCTTCGCCGCGTACAACCAGGCCCGCAACGACTGGCCGTTGACCCACCTGACGGCCGGCGCGCGGTTCGACTTCAAGTACAGCAACTGGGCACACCACCCGGGCACGTTCTACTTCTACGTGACCAAGGACAGCTGGAGCCCGACCCGGGCGCTGGCCTGGAACGACCTGGAGTCGACGCCGTTCCTCACGGTGACCAACCCGCCGCAGAACGGTGGACCGGGCACCAACGAGGGGCACTACTACTTCAGCGGCAACCTGCCGTCCAACAAGAGCGGGCGGCACCTGATCTACTCGCGCTGGGTGCGCTCCGACAGCAACGAGAACTTCTTCGGCTGCTCGGACGTCACCTTCGACGGCGGCAACGGGCAGGTCACCGGCGTCGGCCCGGGCAGCGAGAACCCGACCGACCCGGGCGGCCCCACGCCGACAACGGGCCCCACGCCGACCCCGACCGCTGGGCCGACCACGCCCGCACCGAGCGGCGACTGCATGGCGGTCTACAAGATCATCGGTTCGTGGAACGGCGGCTTCCAGGCCGAGGTCGAGATCATGAACCACAGCACGCGGACGTACGGCGGCTGGACCGCCTCGTGGGCCTGGCCGTCCGGGCAGACGCTCGCGCAGGTCTGGAACGGCACGTCGACGGTCTCGGGGACGAACGTGACCGTACGCAACGCGAGCTGGAACGGCTCGGTCGCGCCGAACGGCCGGACGACGTTCGGGTTCCTCGGCACGCACAGCGGCACCAACACGCTGCCGGCGGTCACCTGCGTCGGTTCGTGACGTGCGTGAAGGGGGGCGCCGGGGCGCTCCCCTTCACTCCCCGTCGAGCAGCGTGTAGGCGCGCTTGACAGCCACGTGGGCCGCCGCGCCGAACGGGGCGCGGCGGGCCAGGTCGTCGACCCGGGCCCGCTCGGCGTGACCGTTGCGGATCAACCACTCGAGTTCCGTGAGCTCCTCGTGCTGGCCCGTGACGAAGCCCTGGCCGACCGGTGCGCCGTGCCCCGGCACCACCACCGTCTCCGGCGTGGTGAGCCGCAGCAGCGCCGCGACCGTGCCGGGCCATTCCAGCGGGTACGCGTCGCCGAAATCGGGTGGCCCGCTCTCCTCGACCAGGTCACCGGCGATCACGACGTCGGCGTCGGGGACGTGCGCGACCAGGTCGCCGGCCGTGTGCCCGCGACCGAAGTGGGACAGCACGACGACGCGCCCACCCAGGTCGAGCGCGGCCTCGGTCAGGACGATCTCGTTGGGCGGCAGCACGGCCACGCGGGCCACCTCGTCGGCCAGCTCCGGATGGGAACCCGCGCGGACGGCTTCCCAGGCGGTGCGGCGGGCCGTCTCCTCGTGGCCGAGCAAGCGCGCGGTCTCCTCGTGCGCCCAGATCCGGGTGTGCGCGGCCGCGTCGGCGCCGGGGTCGCCGAAGGTCGGGAACGAGTCGCCCGCCGGCTCCTGCCGGGCCAACGTCGCGTTGCCGAACGCGTGGTCGAAGTGGTGGTGCGTGTTGACGATGGCCCACGGCGCGCGCGTCACCCGCCGCGCCGCGGCCAGCAGCTCGGCGGCCTGCGCGCCCGTCGACAGCGTGTCGACCAGCACGGCGGCCTCGTCACCGACCACCAGCGTCACGTTGACGTCGAACACCGGGTAGCGCAGCACGAAGACCCGGTCGGCGATCTCGACGAACGCCGGTGTGGACGAGCTCATGAGCCGTCGACGGCCCGCTCGACGAACCGGCTCCGGTCGAGGAAGATCCGCTCGACCCGGCCCTCGGCGACGATCGCCGTGCCCTCGCGGCCCGGGCCGTCGGTGACGGTGACCTCGAAGAGGAGCTTGCGACCGTCGACTTTGGCCAGTTGCGCCACCGCGAACACCGTGCGGCCGATCGCTGTCGGTAGTCGGTGGTCGAGCTCGACCCGCGTGCCCACCGTGGTCATGCCGGTCGGCATGCGGGTCGCCGTCGCGGCGACGGTCGCGGCCTCGACCAACGCGAGCACCCGCGGCGTCGCGAGCACCGGCACGTCGCCGGAGCCGAGCGCCTGCGCGGTGTCGGAGTCGGTGACGGTCAGCTCCACCCGCGCGCTCAAGCCCGGCGCGAAGGGCGCTTCCGTTTGCTGCTCCATGACCCACAGAGTAGGCGCTCCGCAACGCTCAGGCTACGAGCCCCGCCAACCTGTGGATAACCATGGATGGGCTGCTCATGTGCTGGGCAGCGGGGCGGTCCCCGGGTCCAGCGCCGGTGCCGGAACCACCACCGGGCCGCGGTCCGGAGCCGCCAACCGGGCCACCCGCCCGCGCTCGGCGAGCTCGGCGGCCAGCCACCAGGCCTCGGCCAGGTCCCGGTCGCGCAGCGCCGCCGAGCGCCCCCGCGCCGTGTCCGCGTAGACGGTGGCGACACCGAGCAGGCGTTGCAGCGGGCCCTGGACCACCCGGACGCTCTGGATCCGGGCAAACGGGACCATCATCACAGTCCGGGTCAGCAGCCCCTCCCGCGTCGCGACGATCTTGTCCGTCAGCGCCACGCCGAGCTTGGGCCGGGCCAGCGGGTGGAACCAGCGCGTCCGTTCCGGTGGCGGCTGGAACGTCAGCGCGCCGAGCACCACGCCGGGCAGCACCGACGCGGCCACCCGCTCGGCCACGTCGGCCGTACCCACCGGAAGCAATCGGTCTGTCTCGTTGCCGTTGCCGTTGTCCTGGCCGGCCACGCCGGCGACGTCGAGGGTCAGCCGCAGCCAGCCCTGGGAGCGCCAGAGCAGCGGCCAGGTCGCGGTCACCCCCTGCACCCGGTCGACCGGCACGGTCTGCGAACGGGTCTCGACCAGCCCGAACCGCAGCCGCAGGGCCGTGTCGTCGCGCGACAGCCGGAAGTTCCAGTCGCTCAGGATCCGCCGGACCGGCTGCAGCAGCACACCGGCGATCGCGGTCAGCGTGCTCGCCACGCCGATGAACGACCAGGACGGGTCGAACCCGAACTGCAGCACGACGAACGCCACACCGATTGGCAACGACAGGGCCTGCGGGGTGAGGAGCTGGCTGATCACCAGGTCCCGGTTCTGCACGGCGAGGAGCAACGGACCATCACCGGGTACGCGCACCGGCGCCACACCGGCGACCTCGGTCGCACCGTCGGCCGGCGCCACCGGCCGCCCCGCGATCGCCAACAGCCGGTCCCGCAGGGCCGCCGCGTCCGCCAAAGACAGGTAGGCCAGCGGCGCCTCGGTCTTCCCGCCGCCGACCACCTCGAGCCGAAGCTCGGCGAGCCCGGTGAGCTGGGCCAACAGCGGCCGGACCACCTCGACGGACTGGAGCCGCTCCAGCGGGATCGCCCGGGTGCGCCGCCACAGCAGGCCCTCATAGACCCGAAGCTCGTGGCCGACCACGTGGTAGCCGGTGTTGTACCAGCTCACCACCGACATGATGATCGCGCCGACGAGCAGCACCAGCACCATCAGGGCGAACCAGCCGATGCCGACCTGGCCCAGCGTCTGCCAGGACAGTGCCACGACGATCACCACGAGCGCCTTGGCGCTGCGCAGCAACGGGCTCAGGGGGTGGAGCCGGCGCCGCGGTTCGTCGATGACCACCGCCCTACAGCCCTTCGGCCCGGTCTTCGCCGAGCGCGGTCAGCCGGTCACGCAGCCGGGACGCCTCGGCGGGGCGCAGGCCCGGCACCCGGGCGTCGCTCGCCGCGGCGGCGGTGTGCAGCTGCACGGTGGCCAGGTCGAAGACGCGCTCCAGCGGGCCGGCGCTGACGTCGACGAACTGCATCCGCGCGTACGGCACGATCGACAACCGCCGGACCACCAGCCCGTGGCGCACCAGCAGGTCGTGGTCGCGCTCGGCGTACCCCCAGGCGCGCACCGCTCTGAAGATCGACCAGAACCGCCACAGCATCAGCACCAGGACGGCGCCGAAGGCCAGCCCGAGCGGCCAGAGGCCGAAGATGCCCCAGAGGATGCCGAGCGGCACCAGCAGCATGGCCGCCATCGCGCCCCACCGGATCAGCTCGACCCAGATCAGGTCACGCGAGACCGGCTGCCAGTCGACGGTGTCGGGCCAGGGCTCCAGGGGGCTGGTCGGCCCGGCAGCGGCGATATCCACCCCTATGAGGGTAGGGGATCACCGGAAGGGCGCCACCTCACGGAGGAAGCCGCGACGGTCGAGAAAATCGGCCAGGCTCTCGCGGTGCTCCTCGCAGGCGAGCCAGACCTTGCGCCGCTCGGGCGGATGGATCTTCGGGTTGTTCCAGCGGACCTCGTAAAGCGCCTCACGCCGGCAGCCTTTGGCGGAGCAAACAGGCTCGATCTCGGCGTCCACCGGACTCAGTCTACGGCTGGCGCGAAGAGAGTTAGGGCCGGGCGACCACGGGGGAAGTCGCCCGGCGTGGAGGAATCGTACACGTGACGTTCCCCTCTTTGTCTACCCGTGTATCCCGGGACGTCGCCGTGAGCCGAATCCGGTTCTGCGCGCACGCCGCGCCGGTCGGCATGGAAGGCTTGTACCGCGCTCCCAGGTTCGCACCTCATGATGTGACCGAGCGCCGCCGACACGAGACGCGACTGTGGAGGACCCGTGGCCCAGCCGACCGCACCCGACGCCCCGCAACCCGACGCCCCCAACGGCGCCGGGCCGGTCATGCCGACCGGCGGGCAGCCGGGTGACCCGCCGGCGACCACCCCGGCCCAGGACGCCACGCTGCTCGAGAAGGCGCTCTTCGAGGTCAAGCGGGTGATCGTCGGCCAGGACCGGATGGTCGAGCGGATGTTCGTCGCGCTCCTGGCCCGCGGCCACTGCCTGCTCGAAGGCGTACCCGGTGTCGCGAAGACCCTTGCCGTCGAGACGCTCGCGACCGTCGTCGGCGGCACCTTCGCCCGGGTCCAGTTCACCCCCGACCTGGTGCCCGCCGACCTGGTCGGCACCCGGATCTACCGCCAGTCGAGCGAGAAGTTCGACGTGGAGCTCGGGCCGGTGTTCGTCAACTTCCTGCTGGCCGACGAGATCAACCGGGCGCCGGCCAAGGTGCAGTCGGCCCTGCTCGAGGTGATGTCCGAGCAGCAGGTGTCGATCGGCGGCGAGACCCACCGGGTGCCCAACCCGTTCCTGGTGATGGCCACCCAGAACCCGATCGAGCAGGAGGGCGTCTACCCGCTGCCCGAGGCGCAGCGCGACCGCTTCCTGATGAAGATCCTGGTCGGCTACCCGTCCGACGCCGAGGAACGCGAGATCGTCTACCGGATGGGCGTCAAGCCGCCCGAGCCGGCCGTCGTGTTCAGCCCGTCCGACCTGGTCTCGCTGCAGGCCAAGGCCGACGGCGTGTTCGTGCACAACGCGCTGGTCGACTACACGGTGCGGCTGGTGCTGGCCACCCGCAACCCGGCCGAGTCCGGGGTGCCGGACCTGGCGCAGCTGATTCAATACGGCGCCTCGCCGCGGGCTTCGCTCGGCATCGTCCGGGCCTCCCGAGCGCTGGCGCTGCTGCGCGGCCGCGACTACGTGCTGCCGCAGGACGTGCAGGACATCGCGCCGGACATCCTGCGGCACCGGTTGGTGCTCAGCTACGACGCGCTGGCCGACGACGTGCCGGCCGACCACATCGTGGCGCGGCTGATGACCGCGGTGCCGATGCCGTCGGTCGCGCCGCGGCAGCAGGCCACTCCGACCCCTGGCCCGGCGCAGCAACCGCCGCAGCAGACCACCGGCGCCTGGCCGGGCCGCCTGCCGTGACCGTCGACCCGCCCCGCCTCGGGTCCGGGCGCGAAGCCCGGATCGCCGGCACCGGTCAGGCCGGCACCGGCGGCGGCGTGGCGACCGCGCGGGCCGAGCAGGTGCTGTCCCGGCTCCAGTTGCTGATCACCCGCAAGCTGGACGGGCTGCTCCAGGGCGACTACATCGGCCTGCTGCCGGGTCCGGGCACGGAGCCGGGCGAGTCCCGGGAGTACCGGCCCGGCGACGACGTGCGCCGGATGGACTGGCCGGTGACCGCGCGGACCACTGTGCCGCACACCCGGCAGACCGTGGCCGACCGCGAGCTGGAGACCTGGCTGGCCATCGACCTGTCGGCCAGCCTGTCGTTCGGCACCGCGCAGATGCTCAAGAGCGACCTGGTCGTGGCGGCCGCGGCGGCGGTCACCCACCTGACCGTGCGGGCCGGCAACCGGATCGGCGCGGTCGTCGGCACCGGCGGCGGCCACACCGCGCGACTGCCGGCCCGCCCCGGGCGCAAGGAGGCGCAGGGGCTGCTGCGCGCGATCGCGCGTACACCCATCAAACCGGGCCGGACCGACCTGGGCGCCCTGGTCGACATGCTCAACCGCCCACCGCGCCGCCGGGGTCTGGCCGTGGTGATCTCCGACTTCATGGCGCCGCCGGCCGACTGGGGCCGGCCCTTGCGCAAGCTGGCCGTGCGGCACGACGTGCTGGCGATCGAGGTGGTCGACCCGCGCGAGCTCGAGCTGCCCGACGTCGGCGTGCTGGTGATCGCCGACCCGGAGACCGGCGCGCTGCACGAGGTCTACACGGGCGACGCCAAGCTCCGCGCCCGTTATGCGTCCGGTGCCGCGGCCCAACGCTCCGCCATCGCCTACGAACTGCGCGCGGCGGGTGCCCAGCACCTGCGGCTGCGTACCGACTCCGACTGGCTCCTCGACATCGTCAGGTTCGTCGCCGCACAGCGACACGCACGCACCCGGGGTACGACACGATGATCCGCTTCCTGCAACCGTGGTGGCTGCTGGCCATCGTGCCGGTGCTCCTGGTCGCCGGCGCCTACGTCTGGCGTCAGCTGCGCCGGCGCGACTACGCGATCCGGTTCACCAACGTCGAGCTGCTCAAGTCGCTGGCGCCGCGCGGTCTCGGCTGGCGCAAGCACGTCTCGGCGGCGGCGCTGCTGCTGAGCCTGCTCGGGCTCGCGCTGGCGATGGCGCGGCCGTCGATCGACCGCGAGCTGCCGCTGGAGCGGGCGACCATCATGCTGGCCATCGACGTGTCGCTGTCGATGGAGGCCAGCGACGTGGCGCCGACCCGCCTGGAGGCCGCGCAGGTGGCGGCGAAGCAGTTCGTCCAGGAGCTGCCGCCGACGTACAACCTGGGTCTGGTGTCGTTCGCGAAGTCGGCCAACGTGCTGGTGCCGCCGACCAAGGACCGCTCCGCGGTCAGCGCGGCGATCGACGGGCTGACGCTGGCCGAGGCGACCGCGACGGGTGAAGCGGTCTTCACGTCGCTGGACGCGATCCGCTCGGTGCCGGCGGACGGTGCCAACGAGCTGCCGCCGGCCCGGATCGTGCTGCTCTCCGACGGCTTCCGCACGGCGGGCCGGCCGATGGAGGAGGCCGCCAGCGCGGCGCAGGCGGCGAACGTGCCGGTGTCGACGATCGCGTTCGGCACCGACAACGGCACGGTCGACATCGGCGGCCAGCTCCAGCGGGTGCCGGTCGACCGGCTGGCGCTGGCCCAGCTCGCCGAGTCGACGAGTGGTTTCTTCTACGAGGCCGCGAGCGCGGCCGAGCTCAAGCGGGTGTACGAGGACATGGGCAGCTCGATCGGCCACCGGGTGGAGCCACGCGAGGTCACCCACTGGTACGCGGGTTTCGCGCTGCTCTTCGGCCTGATCGCGGCGGGCCTGAGCCTCGTCTGGTCGTCGCGGTTGCCTTAACTCTCAGTTGGTGTTGTTGACGAGCATGGCGATCACGAACACCCAGAGGGCGGCGAGGGTGAAGCCCAGCGGGGCCACGTAACGACGGTTCATCACGGCTCTCCGATGCGAGTTGGCGGGGCTTGTGCGGAATCGCGGCGGGGGAGAGTCGCAGCCGGACGGCGTCACGCGTACGCCGAGCACGCATGGATGCGGGCGCGGCGCGGCGGGGTGCCGGCAGGCGGAGGTCTGGCTGTCGTGCGGTCGCGGCTGAGTCAGCGGGACCGGACGGCGGCCCGGCTGCGACTCGGAGGATCGCTGTCTCGCACGGCGATCACCTCCAGACGTCGGCCGGGCACACGAACCAACGGTGATTCTATAACCCGGCTCCCGGCCGCGCGGCATTGGCCGGAAGGTTGGCCACCGACCGTCCGAATTGGTCGCGCCGGCTGGCCGGCCGCCGACCGGGCCCCGGCGATGCGGACGACCAGCACCAGAGCGGCCGCGAACAGGGGAAGCCAGGCGAGCCGGGCGGCGGCCCAGCCGTAGTCGTCCGGCTCGGCCAGCAGCCCCGGTCGCCGCCCGACGAACCACGCGAGCGCGACCGTGACGGAGATCATGGTCGCCTGGTGCCAGAGGTAGACGGGCAGCGCGGCGCCGTTGAGCGCCCGCACGGCGCGGTGGCCGCCGAGGCGGCGCAGCCATGGCATCAGCAGCAGGACGGCACCGGCCTGGGCGACGGCCAGCGCGATGGCGGCGAGCGAGGGCGGGTCCAGGTTGGAGCGTCCTTCGCCGGGCACACCGACGGCACTGGCGGGATAGTCGGCGAATCCGACGAGCGCGACCACCGCGGCCGCGCCACCGACGAGGAGCAGCCAGCCGGTGCGCCGCCGCTGTCCGAGGCGGCCGTGGGCGAGCGCGACGCCGAGCACGAACGGGACGGTCCAGGCGGCGATCAGGGTGGTGGGCAGGAAGCCGTGGCCGAGGTCGGCGGCGAGCACGACCGCGGTGGCCCCGGCGGCGAGCGGCACCGGGCCGAACCTGCGAACCAGGCGGGCGATCGGGGTGACGAGGGCCGTCAATGCCAGGAAGGGCAACAGGAACCACAATGGACTGACGACGAGCTTGCCGACGGTACGCAAGGTCTCCTCGGGCACGCCGGCGAGCGCGCCGGCGGTGAGCGCGAGGGCGAGCAGCCCGAGCAGGGAGCCCACCGGAATCAGGAGGATCACCAATCGGCGCGGCACCCGGAGCTTCCGCCGCCCGCCCGTGCCGGTCCCGCGCGCGGTCAGCGCCCGCGACCGGGCCGGTGCTCTTGGCACCCCTTGCGGTTCGCCGCCCGGAGCCCGCGACGCCTCCGGCCCGCTGGTCGGGGTTGCCGGCTGACGGCTGCGGCGGGCGGATGAGACCGCGGCGGCGTAGCCGCCTGCCAGGAAGAACAGGCCCAGCGTCTGGAGTAGCCAGCTCACCGGTTGGGCGGCGGGCAGCGCGGCCAGTGGGCTGTGCACGTGCAGGGCGCCGTCGTCGCCGACGACCAGGGCGGTGACCAGCCAGTGACCGATTACGACGCCGGCGATCGCGAGGGCGCGGACGGCGTCGATGGCGGCGTCGCGGCGGGTGTTCACCGGGTCACCACCGCGGCGATGGCGGACAGGCTGGCCGTACCCGGGGAGAAGTAGTAGTCGTGCCCCTCGACGCCCGTGGTGGGTAGCGCGGTGGCGCCGAACGACGGGGTCGCCGGGCGGGTGCCCAGGCCCAGCCCGAGCAGTCGCACCTGTGGGATCCGGCGGATCCAGTCCGTGGGTGCGAGGGCCGCGTAGACCGCCGCGCGGGTGTGCAGTGCCGCCACGTCGTCGGCGCCCATCCCCGGCGCGCCGACTGCGACCAGCGACGTCACCTGCGGCGGCACGGTGCGCGCGGCCAGGCCGACGACGATCGCGCCGTAGCTGTGGCCGATCAGGGTGATCCGTGCGGACGGACGGCGGGCGGCCAACTCGCGAACGCCGCCAGGTTGCGCGCGCCCGCCTTGGCGCGGACCTCGCGGGCGGCTTCCAAGCCGACGCCTTCCGGCGGGTCGTAGCCGAGCCAGGCGATCACCGCGACGTTGCCGTCGCCTGGCGAGGCGGCGGCGTACAGCGAGCGGGCCTGGGTCGCCGGCGCTCGCCGGGCGACCCCGCCGAGGCCGTCGGTGAACGTCGCCAGCGTCGTGTCGACGCCCGGCACCACGACCGCGATCCGGTCCGCGGTGGCCAGGTCGCCGACCACCTCGACCGCGGTGCCGTCGCCGCGGGGGTCGAACGCGAGGAAATCCCGACCCGACCGGGCCCAGCCCGCGTACGCCCCACCCGCCGCACGCATCGCGGCCGCGGCCGCCGGGTACGCCAGCGCGGGCGTCGGACCGGCCGCCGGCGCGGCGACGGCCGGGGCGGACGTCGGCACCAGCAGGCCGGCACCGAGCGTCGCGGCCACGCCGCCGAGGAGAAGTGTCCGTCGCATCATGCGCCGAACGATGCCGGTGTGGACGGTGCCGAATCGTCGTACCGGGGCGGGATCTTGCTCGTGCTACCTGGGGATGACCGGGGCTACTCCCCCACGGCCACGAGACCGGTCTCGTAGGCGAAGACCACCGCCTGGGCGCGGTCGCGCAGGGCGAGCTTGGCCAGGATCCGGCCGACATGTGTCTTGACGGTCTGCTCGGCCACCACGAGGTCCGCGGCTATCTCCTGATTGGACCGGCCGCGCGCGATCAGCCGCAGCACCTCGGTCTCCCGCGGGGTGAGAGCGGCCAGCGCGGTCGGTCGCGGCCGGGCCGGCCCGGGGCGGGCGGCGAACTCCTCGATCAGCCGCCGGGTCACCGACGGCGCCAGCAGGGCCTCGCCGCCGGCCACCACCCGCACCGCGTTGACGAGGTCGGCGGCGGGGGCGTCTTTCAACAGGAAGCCGCTGGCGCCGGCCCGCAGGGCCTCGTAGACGTAGTCGTCGAGGTCGAAGGTGGTCAGCATGAGCACCCGGGGCGGGCTGCCGACCGGGCGGCCGTCGAGCAGCTGCCGGGTGGCGGCGAGGCCGTCGAGCACGGGCATGCGGATGTCCATCAGCACCACGTCGGGGTCGAGCCGGCGGGTCTCCGCGACCGCCTGCGCCCCGTCGGCCGCCGCGCCGACGACCAGCATGTCGGCCTGCGCCGCGAGCAGCGCCCCGAACCCCTCGCGGACCATCGCCTGGTCGTCGGCGATGAGCACCTTGATCACACGACCTGCCCTTCTGGCGTGCCGCCGCGCAGCGCGGTCGGCAACGTCGCCGCGACCGCGAACCCACCGAACACCGTAGGACCGGCCTCGAACGTCCCGCCGAGCAGCGTCGCCCGCTCCCGCATGCCGGCGATGCCGTGCCCTTCGCCCGCGGGAACCGGCACACCGGCGGCGCCCGCCACCCCCGAACCCGCCACCAAGCCCGATTCCGATTCGGCCGCGGGGCCCGAACCCGCCACCTCGCCCGAATCCGCCGCCGGGCCCAAGCCCGCCGCCGGGCCCGAGCCCGCAGCCAGCCCCGAACCCACCGCCTCGCCCGAATCCGCAGCCGCGCCCGATCCCACTGCGAGGCCCGAACCCGCAGCCAGCCCCGAACCCGCCGCCTCGCCCGAATCCGCAGCCAGGCCCGAACCCACCGCCTCGCCCGAACCCACCGCCTCGCCCGAACCCACCGCCTCGCCCGAACCCGCAGGCGCGCCCGAGCCCGCCGCCAGGCCCGAGCCCACTGCAAGGCCCGAACCCGCAGGCGCGCCCGAATCCGCTGCTGGGCCCGAGCCCGCTGCCAGGCTCGAACCCGCAGCTGCGCCCGAGCCCGCCGCCAGGCTTGAACCCGCCACCACGCCCGAGCTCACTCCCAGACCCGAACCCGCTGCCATGGCCGGACCCGGCGCTGCGCCCGAACCCGCTGCCGCGCCGGAGCCCGAACCCGGGCCCGCCACCGCCGCCGCTGGATCCGCGACGGCGTCTGGGCTAGACGGGGCGTCGTTCTCCACCCGGATCGCGATCGCGTCGTCGGCGTGGGTGACAGCGACCCGGACCGGTGCGCCCGCCGCGTGGCGGGCCGCGTTGGCCAGCGCTTCCTGCACGATCCGGTAGGCAGCCAGCGCGACGGGCCCGTCGACCCCCGAAGGCATAACGCCGTGCAGGGTGACCGGCACTCCCGCCCGGCAGGCCGCCTGGACCAGGTCGGCGATCTCGGCCAGGCCCGGCTGGGGCGCGGTCAGGGCCGGTGACTGCTCGCTGCGCAGCACCCCCAGCAGCCGGCGCATGTCGACCATCGCCGCCCGGGCCGAGCCCGCGATCGACGCGAACTCCAAGCGCACCGGATCGTCGAGCTCCGGTAGTCGGAACGGCGCCGTCTCGGCCTGCACTGCGATCATCGACATGTGGTGGGCGACCACGTCGTGCATCTCGCGGGCGATCCGGGTGCGCTCCTCGAGCACCGCCCGCCGGGCCTTCTCCAGCTCGGACTGCTCCTCCTGCTCGGCGAGCTGGTGGGTGAGCGCGCGGGAGCGCTGGCGCTGGCGCCGGATCTGGTCACCGAAGATCAGCACGATCACGAACAGAACGGAGACGCCCCAGGCGTTGGCCGAGTTGACGTAGAGAAAGACCGGGATCAGGGTCAGCAGCCCGGCCCAGGCGACGACACCGGCGTCGGCCCGCAGGGCGAGCGAGAGCAGCACGATCAGGAAGAAGACGATCTGCACGGGGTTCCACGGCCACGCCTCGGACGCCGGGGCGTTCATCGTGCCGAAGAACAGCATGACGAACGAGAGCCGCCAGGCCCAGAGCGGGCGGTGGTAGGCGAGCAGGACCGGCAGCGTGGTCGCGTAGGCGAGCATCAGGGCGAACTGGTTGTCGATGTGCCGGGCACCGGTGAGATATTGCGCCGCGGCCGCGCCCAGGCCGGTCACCGCGAGCAGCACCAGCGGCACCATCAACGAGCGCCAGCGCTGCCATAGGCGCTCCCACCTGGGCCGCAGCGGCCGGCGCTGGGCCGGTGGCGGGAAGTCCTTCCCGATCAGCACCCGGCGCAGGTCAGCCAGGCTGCCGCGGGAGACGCTCTCGTTCACCATCCGGAGGCTACGCGGGGGGTACGACAGGACGCGTGCCGCTGGAGAGCCATCCGAGATGTCATACCCAGGTACGAGAATCAGGACCGGGCGAGGCGAATTAGCCGTACCCCCGGGTAGGCCGTAATGTCCCATCCGTTGAGGCAGTTGGCAGTGGGGAGAACTGAGATGGCGCGCACGGTGCTGGTGACCGGCGGAAACCGCGGCATCGGCAAGGCCATCGCGCTGGCCTTCGCCGCGCAGGGCGACAAGGTGGCGGTGACGCACCGGGGCACGGGCGCGCCCGAAGGGGTCCTCGGTGTCAAATGCGACATCACCGACTCCAACTCGGTCGACGAGGCGTTCTCCCAGGTCGAGCAGGAGCTCGGCCCGGTCGAGGTGCTGGTCGCCAACGCCGGCATCACCGCCGACACGCTGCTGCTGCGGATGAGCGAGGAGCAGTTCACCAGCGTCGTCGACACCAACCTGGCCGGCGCGTTCCGGGTCGCCAAGCGCGCCTCGAAGACGATGCTGCGCGCCCGGTTCGGCCGCATGATCTTCATCTCATCGGTGGTCGGGCTGTCCGGCAACCCGGGCCAGGTCAACTACGCGTCCAGCAAGGCCGGGCTGGTCGGCATGGCCCGGTCGATCACCCGTGAGCTGGGCACCCGCAACATCACCGCCAACGTGGTCGCGCCCGGTTACATCACCACCGACATGACCGACGGGCTGCCCGACGACCTGAAGAAGAAATACGTCGAGTCGATCCCCGCCGGCCGCTTCGGCGCGGTCGACGACATCGCCGCCGCGGTCACGTTCCTGGCCAGCGACAACGCCGGCTACATCTCGGGCGCCGTGATCCCGGTCGACGGCGGCCTCGGCATGGGCCACTGACAACCCGACCAGAGCGAACAAGAACAGAGAGGCTGCACCGTGGCAGGACTGCTGGAGGGCAAGCGCCTCCTCGTCACCGGCGTGATCACCGACCAGTCGATCGCCTTCTCGGTGGCGAAGCTGGCCCAGGAGAACGGCGCGACCGTGGTCCTGACCGGCTTCGGCCGGATGTCCCTGGTCGAGCGCATCGCCAAGCGGCTGCCCGCCGAGGCGCCGGTGATCGAGCTCGACGTGACCAACCAGGAGCACCTGGACACGCTGGCCGAGAAGGTCGGCAAGCACATGGACGGCATCGACGGCCTCGTCCACTCGATCGGCTTCGCGCCGGCCAGCGCCCTCGGCGGCAACTTCCTGGAGACCACCTGGGAAGACGTGGCCACCGCGCTGCACGTCTCGACCTACTCCTACAAGTCCCTGGCCATGGCCGCCCTGCCGTTGATGCAGCGGGGTTCCTCGGTGGTCGGCCTCACCTTCGACGCGACCAAGGCCTGGCCGGTCTACGACTGGATGGGCGTGGCCAAGGCGGGCCTGGAGTCGGCGTCCCGCTACCTGGCGTTGCACCTGGGCAAGCAGGGCATCCGGAGCAACCTGGTGTCGGCGGGGCCGCTGCGCACGATGGCGGCCAAGTCGATCCCGGGCTTCGAGCAGTTCGAGGACGCCTGGACCAACCGGGCACCGCTCGGCTGGGACCTGAGCGACCAGGAGCCGGCGGCCAAGGCCGTCCTGGCGCTGATCTCCGACTGGTTCCCCGCCACGACGGGCGAGATCATCCACGTCGATGGTGGATATCACGCGCTGGGAGCCGAGGCGACGACCGTCTGACCGGGCAAGGCACAATCGTCTGATGCCGTACGACGCATTGGTCCTGGTTTCGTTCGGCGGCCCGGAACGCCCGGAAGACGTCATTCCGTTCCTGGAAAACGTCACCCGGGGACGGGGCATCCCCCCGGAGCGCCTCGCCGCGGTCGCCGAGCACTACTACCACTTCGGCGGCGTGTCGCCGATCAACCAGCAGAACCGCGACCTGTTGGCCGCGATCCGCGCTGACTTCGCGGCCAACGGTCTGGACCTGCCGGTCTACTGGGGCAACCGCAACTGGGACCCGATGCTGGCCGACACGGTCGCCACGATGAAGGCCGACGGCATCACGCACGCGCTGGCCTTCGTGACCAGCGCGTACGGCGGCTACTCGTCGTGCCGGCAATATCTCGAGGACCTGACGAAGGCCCGGGCGGCTGTCGGCACCGGCGCCCCGGTGATCGAGAAGCTGCGGCACTACGCCGACCACCCGGGCTTCGTCGAGCCGCACGCCGACGCGGTCCGGTCCGCGCTGGGCACGCTCGACCCGGCCAAGCGCGCCACCACCCGCCTGGTCTTCACGGCGCACTCGATCCCGACCTCGATGGCGACCACCGCCGGCCCGCCGCCGGTGGCCCCGCCGGGCCGCTACGTCGCCCAGCTCCGCGAGACCGCCGCCCTGGTGGCCGCCGCCGCCGCGCCGGACCTGCCGTGGGACCTGGTGTGGCAGAGCCGCTCCGGCCCGCCGCAGGTGCCGTGGCTGGAGCCGGACGTCAACGACCACCTCGCCGCGCTCGCCGACACCGGGGTGACGGGGGTCGTGGTCAGCCCGATCGGCTTCGTCTCCGACCACCTCGAGGTCATCTGGGACCTCGACAACGAGGCCGCGGCGACGGCCAAGAACCGCAACCTCGACTACGTACGCGCCGCGACCCCTGGCACCGACCCCCGCTTCGTGACGATGGTCCGCGAGCTGGTCCAGGAACGGATCGCCGCCACCGGCCCGCAGGACCGGCTCGGTACGCTTCCCGCCTGGGACGTCTGCCCAGCCGACTGCTGCACGCCACCAGCCAGGAGACCGTGATCATGACCGAGCGCAAGCCGATCGAGAGCTGGCTGACCGACATGGACGGCGTGCTCATCCACGAGGGCCAGCCGGTCCCGGGCGCGCCCGAGTTCGTGCGCCGGATGCGCGCGAGCGGCAAGCCGTTCCTGGTGCTGACCAACAACTCGATCTACACGGCCCGCGACCTCCAGGCCCGCCTGGCCCGGATGGACCTGCTCGTGCCCGAGGAGTCCATCTGGACGGCGGCGCTCGCGACGGCCCAGTTCCTGAGCGATCAACGCCCGGGCGGCTCCGCATACGTGATCGGCGAGGCCGGCCTGACGACGGCGATGCACGCGGTCGGCTACGTCCTGTCCGACTACGCGCCCGACTACGTGGTCCTGGGCGAGACCCGCACCTACAGCTTCGAGGCCATCACCAGGGCGGTCCGGCTGATCAACGACGGCGCCCGCTTCATCTGCACCAACCCGGACCCGACGGGCCCGTCGACCGAGGGCGCCCTGCCGGCGGCCGGCTCGGTGGCGGCGATGATCGAAAAAGCCACGAACGTGAAGCCGTACTTCGTGGGCAAGCCCAACCCGATGATGATGCGGTCGGCCCTGAACACGATCAACGGCCACTCGGAGACCACAGCCATGATCGGCGACCGCATGGACACCGACATCCTGTGTGGACTGGAAGCCGGCCTGGAGACGATCCTGGTCCTGACCGGCATCAGCACCCGCGAAGAGGCGGAACGCTACCCGTACCGCCCGAGCCGCATCATCGAATCGGTAGCCGACCTGATCGACGAGCTTTAAGAGGCTGCTCTTTAGCGGCTGAGTCGGATTGGTGACTGCCGCACAAGCCCTGCCCTCAAAGGATATTCACTGCCCGTACGCCTTCGGCCACCAGTCGGAGGATACGGAGTCGTGAATGAACGGCCATATAATCGCGTGGCCATCCGGGCACGCAACGTTGCGCCGCTCGATGCGATCCTTTGCGAAGGGACGGGCACCAATGCGGCAGGTTGTTCCTTTGCGACTATCCTCCGGCGGCCAGATCTGGGTCGACGTCGGTGAGGAACACGGCGTCGTCCGCGTCGGCACGAGTGCGGGTGAGGCCTTGGCCAAAGCGGCGTCGTCCGTCGTCGAGGTGTTTGACGACATCCGCGACACCGCCGACGACGCGTTGCGCACGATGATCGCGATGGAGTCGGCCCCGTCGAAGATCGAGATCGTGTTCGGCGTCACCGTGACGGCGGAGGCGAACGCGGTCATCGCGAAGGCCGGCGCCCAGGCCAACATGACGGTCACCGTCGCGTGGGAACGGAACCCGGGCGGGGAGTCTTGACCGCTGCCGTGGATACACAGCCCTCGGCCGGCGCGTGGCAGGTGCGGATCTCCGACCAGCACGGCCAGGTTCTCGGCTGCGGCGTCCTCGTGTCCCACCGCGACGTGATCACGTGCGCCCACGTGCTGTCCACCCAGAAAAAGCGGCCCACCGGCCCGTTCGTCCTCCATTTCCCGCGGTCGGCGACAGCCACCGACACCGTCGCGGAGGTCGTCCAGGACGGCTGGGTTCCGATCGGCCCCAACGGCCAGGGAGACATCGCCGTCCTCCGCTTCGCCACGTCGCTGGCCGCCGACGTCGCCCCCGCGACCCTGGGCAAGGGACGCGACAAGCAGGGCCGGTCCGCCAAGGTCTTCGGCCACCCGCGGGGCGTCGACCACGGCGTGTGGAGCGACGGCCGGATCGCCGACACGGTCGGCCCCGCCAACGAGCTCGTGCAGCTCTCCGGCGGGATGGCGAGGCACAACGAACGGATCGAGCGGGGCTTCAGCGGCGGCGGCGTCCTGGTCGGCGACCGCGTCGTGGGCATCGTGGTGAGCAGCGTGACCGGGTCGGAGCGGGTCGCCGCGTTCATGATCCCGATGGAGGTCGTCGCCGGGCGCTGGAGCCCGTTGGCCCGGATGCTGGACGACCACAATGGAGGATTGGTCACCCCCGCCGCCGCACACCACGTGCTCGGTCAGCTCGACGGCTCGGAGGCGCTGCTCCACCACCAGGAACGGATCGTCGCGCTCCTGCCGGCCGACGTCCGCGCGGAGATCGGGCCACCTCCACACTCCCTGGCGCACATCGTGGACAGTTGCCGTACCCGACAGGACCTGCGCCGCTTCGCCGACCTCGTCAAGTACTTCGAGGGACCCACCGCGCTCGCGGAGGCGCTGGAGACCGCGCTCGACCGCCACGGCGTGCCGCGCGAGACCCCGTCCGCGGAGACGCCCGACGTGCTGACGGCCAACCAGGTGCGCAACCTCACGGACGCCCTCGCGCACATGCGTTATTTCCTGGACCTCGCGACCCGGCGGGTCTACTTCGAGACCTTTGCCCGGCGGGTACGCGACAAGCTCCACCGCGAGGTCACCCTGGCGGTGTCGAACGACGTCTACGCCGACGCGAGAAACCTGATCGAGGTCTGCCTGCCGATCGCCGGGTCGCTCCGGCTGTTCGTCGACGGCATCCCACCGGCGGATCGCACGCAGGGCACGGGCTTCGGCGAGCTCATGCTCGTCGTCGAGCAGATCTGCATCGAACGCATCCTGACCGACGGCGAGCGGGACGAGCTCGTCGCCCAGGCGAGCACCGCACCCGACGACGTGCTCAACGCCGCACAGCGGGCCTGCGTCGACCCGTTCGAGTCGGTGGCCACCGCCGACCGGACCCAGGCCGACCAGTTGGTCCGGCGGATCGAGTCGCTGTCGAGCCGCGCCGACCAGCTTCCGCGGATCATCCAGTTCACCGAACATCTCGCGGCGTCGCTGCCGGAGCTGCGCAGCGCGCTGCACGACTGGGGCGACCGGGTGAGCGCCCGGCTCGGGGCGCACTACGTCGACGTGGCGACGCTGCGGCGGTCGGTGCCGTCGCTGACGGTCCCGCTGGAGCGGCCGGTGATGAGCGTGCAGCTCGTGCCCGACTCCATCGACCGCAGCCAGTTCCTGCTCGCCATCGTCCTCGACCGCGGCGGCGCCGCGCGCCGGCAACTCGTCGCCAGCGACCAGCCGCAACCGCTCGACGAGCTCATCCGGAAGGTCGACGCCACGATCGACCGGGCGCTCGAGATCGTCGACTACGACGACACCTTCATGATCGAGGTGGCCGTGCCCCGCTCGTTGGTCACCGAGCCGGTCGACACCTGGCCGATCACGGACAACTTCCTCGAGGACCAGATCGGCCGCCGTTTCCCGGTGGTGCTGCGGAGCCTCGAACGGATGCGGGAGCCGAAGGTCCGGTCCCAGTGGCGGAAGAAGTGGAAGCTCGCGCAGGCGCAACGCGATCCGGACCCGAGCGCGATGCACTTTCTCGGCCACGCGAGCACCGACACCCCGCTGATGGTCCGTGAGACCCTCCGCGGCGACGAGAAGCTGCTCCTCGCCATGGGTGGGCCACCGGCCAGACAACCCGACAAACCTGCCCCGGACGCGTACGCGGCCGCGCTGTCTGCCGGCATCGCCTATCTGCTCTGGGTGCGTGACCCCGAACTCGAGGGGACGATGCGGACGCGGCTCGAGGAAGCGCTCGCCGAGCGCCCCGTGCGCGCGCTCGTCGACGTCGTGGCTGCCTGGCGGGCCGCCGACGCGGCCGACGACCCACTCGCAGCCGAGCTCACCTTGATGGTCTGCGACGAAGAACGCACGCCGACCCCGTCCAGCGGCCCTGACCTGAACGCCCCCACCAGGAGGAGATCATGACCGATAACGGCTCGGCGTGGCACATCTACCGGGGTGAGGGCCAGCAGCACACCGACTTCGACCGCCTGCCTCCCCCGCCGCCGTGGCGGGAGTTCGACGGCGAGATCATCGCGACCGGCGACGAGCCGCGGCACCCGGTCCGCGACGCGCGGCCCGGCACCGCGATCCGCGCGGAGACGTACCGGCCGGAGAGGAGCGTCGTCGAGAAGGTGAACGCGGCTCTCTATCTGCGGCGCCCGCTGCTCGTCACCGGCCAGCCCGGCACCGGCAAGTCCACGCTCGCCTCCAGCATCGCCTGGGAGCTCGGGTTGGGTCCGGTGCTCTCCTGGTCGATCACGAGCCGGTCCAACCTGCAGGACAGCCTCTACCGGTACGACGCCGTGGGCCGCCTGCAGGACGCCAACCTCCGCCGCCTCTCCCCGGACGCGGGCCCGCCGACCACCTCGGCCGGGCCGTTCATCACCCTGGGGCCGCTGGGCACCGCCCTGGTCGCCCGCGACAAGCCCCGCGTGCTGCTCGTCGACGAGTTCGACAAGGGCGACATCGATCTCGCGAACGACCTGCTCAACATCCTCGAAGAGGGCCAGTTCACCATCCCCGAGCTGGTCCGGGAGGAGGGAGCGGAGCCCGTCGCCCTGACGACCGAGGACGGCGACACGGTTCTGGTACGCGGCGGCCACGTGCGGACCCGGGCCTTCCCGATCATCATCATCACCAGCAACGGCGAGCGGGTGTTTCCTCGGGCCTTCCTCCGTCGTTGCCAGGAGGTGACCATTCCGCTCCCGGGCGAGGAGAAGCTCAAGGAGATCGTCCGCACCCAGCTCGGAGCCGACACCCTCGCCGCCACGGAGCAGCTCTGCGTGGACTTCACCACCGCCCGGGACGCCGCCGGCGGCCTGCCCACCGACCTGCTCCTCAATGCCGCCTACCTGTACACCGCCGGCGGCGACGGCGATGACGGAAAGCGGATGATGGCCGGCAGCCTCATCCGAGAGGCGCGATCGGGGCAGTCGTGAGCGGCGACGAGCTGATCGACCGCGCGATCGGCCTCCTGCGGCAGGCGGACCACGATGCCACGCCAGACAGCGTCGCGGACCTGATCTGGTTCGCCGGCCACCTCCGCCCACGGCGCGCCGAAGAAGCACCGCAGGGTGACGACGACGGCGGCCCGACAGACGCCGCGGACCCGTCGTCGCTCGGCGACGAGGCCGCCGGCGGCGTCGAGGCCGGGCCGCCCGTCGAGCCGGTGACCGACGACGAGCGGGAGCCGGACGACGACGAGCCGGCGGTCTTCATTCCGGCCCAGACCACTCCGCTCGAGCCCGCGCCGCAGGTCGCGATCCAGGTGCCGCGGGACCAGCCGGAACCGTCGCAGGTACCGCTGCGCGTGCCCGCCGCGCCCGCGCTCGCCCGCCTCGGCATGGCGCGCGCCCTGCGACCGCTCAAACAGCAGGTCCGGGGCAAGGGGGTCGGGACGCTGGACGCGGACGCCACCGCCCGCCAGGCCGCACAGACCGACCTGCTCGTGCCGATCTTCGCGCCCCGCGCCGAGCGCTGGCTCGACGTCGCGGTGGTCGTCGACCTCGCGCCGTCCATGGTGGTCTCGGACCAGACCGTGCACGACCTCGTGGCGATCCTGAACGACCTGGGCGCGTTCCGGGACGTCCGGGTCTGGTTCGTCGACAGCACGAGCGAGGACAGCCAGCCACGGGTCCGAGCCGGTGGCCCCGACACGCCGTGGCACGACCCGCGCGAGATCGTCGACCCCTCCGGCCGCCGGGCGATCGTCGTCGTGGCCGACTGCCTGGGCGCCGGCTGGCGGGACGGGCGGATGGGAGACATCCTCGACGCGTGGGCGAGGTCCGCGCCCGTCGCGGTCGTCCAGCCGCTGCCGCAACGCCGCTGGGAGGGATCGGGACTGTCCACCCGCGAGGTGACGCTCCGCGGGGATCGACCCGGCGCACCCAACCGGCACCTGTCGGTGGAGTTCGACGACCTGTTCTTCGCCGACTTCGAGACCGAGCCGGACGAGTTGGCCGCGCTGGGCAGCGTTATCCCGGTGATCGAGCTCGCGGAGCGCTGGCTGGCCAGTTGGGCCATGTTGGTCTCGGGCGAGGGGTCCCAACGGCTGCCGGGCCGGGCGGCGTTCACCGGCCTCATGCGCGGCATCCCCGACCCGCAGGACGACCGGGCGCAGACGCCGCCCGACGTCGTGGCGCGATTCGTCGCCGAGGCATCGCCGGACGCATACGAGTTGGCGAAACTACTGGCCGCCGCGGGGCCCCTTACGCTCCCGGTAATTCGGCTGATCAAAGAAGCGAAGTTGCCGTTATCGCCGCCGAGCACAGTGCCGGAAGTCTTTCTGGGAAACCTGCTGGAAATAGTGAACGGAAGTTCAGGCGCCGACCCGCCCGAAACCACCTATGACTTCCTGCCCGGCGTACGCGAAGAACTGGTTGCCAAGCTCGGCCGCGCCGACGCCCTGGGCGTGCTGACCGAGGTCTCCCGCTATCTCGTCCAGCGCTGGGGAGCTGACCTGGACTTCCTCGCACTGCTCGAGATGGACCGCGCTGTCGGCGAACTCGACGAGCGCAGCCTGGCGTTCGCCAAGATCACTATTGACGTGCTGAAGTCGATCGGGGGAACCTACCGCGACAAGGCCCTCCGCCTGGAGAAACAGATCAATCAGGCAACAGATGGAAGCGCCGAAACCGATCTCATAAATGGCTCCCCACCTGGGGATATATCCAGTTCTACAGCCACCGTCGACACTGGAGCCACCGGCCCGCCGACTCACCCATCTGTGGTAGAAAACAGTAGTGAATCTGGCCATTCCCCAGGTGAGGACGCTAAGGTGATCGAATCCCAGCAGACGTCCTCCGCGACGAGAAGCCGCAAGACGCCGATCGGTTGGAAGTCGATCCCGCCGCAGAACGCCAATTTCGTCGGCCGTGACGATATGCTGGCTAGTTTGCGCAACATGCTCGTCAATCGCAGCCAGACGGCGATCTTGCTGCCGCGGGCACTATACGGTTTGGGCGGCGTCGGGAAGACGCAGTTGGCGGGTGAATACGTCCACCGGCACCGGGAAGACTACGACCTGGTGTGGTGGGTGGCGGCGGAAGACCCGGCCGAGGTCCGGCGCTCCCTTGTCGACCTGGCCGACGAGCTCAACATCCCGGTCACCAACGACACGTCCGAGACCATCCGCCGTGTTCGCGACACGCTGGCCGGCCGCAAGCCCTATCCGCATTGGCTGATCGTGTTCGACAACGTCGGCGAGCCGTCGACCATCCGTGACCTGCTGCCCGACCCGCGCAACGGGCACGTGCTCGTGACGACCCGCGATCGTGGCTGGGAGACCGAGGGCCGGGCCGTCGAGGTCGGCAGCTTCGACCGCAGCGAGAGCGTGACGCTCCTGCGCGCCCGGGCGAGCACCGGCGAGGCCGAGGCCGACGAGATCGCCGAGCGCCTGCAGGACCTGCCCATCTCGCTGGCGCAGGCCGCCGCCTGGCTCAAGGAGACCGGCCAGCCGGCTTCGGCTTACCTCGAGCTGTTCAACGAGGAGCTGGAGCGCCGCCCCGACGAGCAGCGCCCCGAATATCCGCGCGAGGCCGCGGCGGCGATGAACATCGCGTTCGAGCAGCTCCGCAGCGTCTCCAAGCTCGCCGCACAGCTGCTGCAGCTCGGGTCCTACTTCGGCCCGGAATGGATCTCCCTCGACATGCTCCACCGGGGGCGACTGGCCACCAAGTTCTCCAAGAGCCTCGGCCAGGTGCTCCGCGACCAGGCGCCGCTGGTCCGCACGGTGCGCGACATCAACCGGCTGGAGCTCGCCCGCTACGACAGCCGCAACACCCGGTTCCAGATCCACCGGCTCGTCCAGACGATGGTCCAGGCCGACATGACCCAGGAACTGCGCGACGAGGTCCGCCAGACGGTGCAGGAGATGCTCGCCTACGCCAACCCCGGCAACCCTGACCTGATCGACGAGGACGAGCGACGCAAGCACGCACAGCTCTCCGCGCACATCGTCGCCTCGGGCGTGGTCCAGTCCGACGACGACGAACACCGCCAGGTCGTGCTCGACCAGATCCGTTACCGCTATCTGATCGGTGACTTCGAGTCGAGCAACGCGCTCGCGACCCAGGCCGTCCAGATCTGGGAGAGCCACGGCAACCGGGAAGACGTCTTCACGCTGATCGCCCGGCGACACGGCGCCAACGCGATCCGGGCCCTCGGTTTCCCCTCGCAGGCCCTGCGCATCAACCACGAGCTGCGTTCGTTGTTCCGGGACACGCTCGGGGCCAGCCACGAGCACACGCTGGCCACGGTCAACACCTACGCGGCCGACCTGCGCGCGTTGGGCCGGTTCGCCGAGGCCCGCGACCTGGACGACGAGAACTACCAGACGCAGCTCGTCGTGCTGGGTTCCGAAGACCGGGCGACGTTGCGGTCCGCCAGCAACCTCGGCGTCGACCTCCGCATGGTCGGTGACTACGACCAGGCGCTCGACCTCGACGAGGAGACCGCCGCGACCGCGCGCCGGATGTTCGGTCCCGAGGACCGGATGGCCCTGGTGTGCTCGTCCAACGTGGCTCGCGACCTCTACTCGCTCGGTCGGTTCGACGAGGCACTGCGCCGCCAGTCCGAAGAGCTACCGTTGCTCGACCGCGCGCTCGGTGTCGACGACCTCTTCGTGCTGCTCGCCCGCCGCACGATCGTCATGAGCATGCGCAAGCTCGGTCAGGTCAACAAGGCCGCCGAGGACGCGAAGGCGCTGCGGCTGGCCTTCCGCAACCGGCTCGGTGACAACCACCCGGAGACGTTGCTCGTCAACCAGACGCTGCTCAACGCGCTCCGCGACAACTCCGAGGTGGCCGAGGCGGTCCGGATCGGCCAGGAGACGCTCGAGGTCTACCGCGAGCGCCTTCCGGAGCACCCGTTCTACTACGTGTGCTGTGCCAACCACGCGATCGTGCTGCGCCAGGCCGGCCGCGTCCGCGAAGCGCGGAAGCTCAACGAGGAGGCCTTCGAAGGGCTGAGCCGCCAGCTCGGCGAGAAGCACCCCTACACGCTGTGCTGCGCGACCAACCTGGCCAGCGACCTCGACGCGCTCAACGAGAACGCCGCGGCCTGCGAGCTGTCGGCACGGACGTTGCAGCACTCCCGCGAGGTGCGTGGTGAGGACCACCCATACACGCTGGCCTGTGCCGTCAACCACGCGGTCGACCTGATCGCGACCGGCGAGCGCGCCGAAGGCGAGACCCTGCGCGCCGACACGATCGACAAGATGCGCCGCATGCCCAACATCGGCCCGGCCCATCCCGACACCCTGTTGGCCATGGACGGCCGCCGCATCAACTGCGACATCGAGCCACCACCGGTCTAGTCCAGCCCGCGATGTCGCCGCCAAGCCACGCGCTTGGCGGCGACACGCGTTTCGGCCTCGGCCACGAGTGACCGGGGCACGCTGACCGAGCCCAGCCGGTCGACGGCGGCCGCCATCCCCGCCACGAACCGGCGTCCCGCTGGTGTCAGCTCGTCCGTCGGGCCGATCCCTTCGACGGCCGCGGTCACGTCTGCCCGCGCCCGGGCGAACTGCTTCGGCGCCTCGGGGAACCCGTCCGAACCGGTGTAGAGGGCACGCCAGGTGTCCGCGACGCCGAGGAAGGCGTAGATGCCCTGCAGCAGGCCCGCCAGGGGCCGAGGGTCGGTGCGCCACGGTGCGAACCAGGTCGCCTCACCGGAGTACGCGCACAACGGCTCGATGTCCATCACCGCGGTGAGCTTCGAATGCTGGATCTCGTGGACCAGCGTCGTCGCGAACTCGGCGTGGGACAGCGGGAGATCCAACCCGACGGCCCCGACGGCCTCCCGCGCGGTCGCGCTGCGGGCCGCCTGGAGGTCGGGTTTGCGCAACGGTACGACCGTCCGCAACGCGACACTCAGCTCCGCCGCCCGTTCGGGCAGGTGCCGCGCGACGAGTTGCCAGGTGGCCGCGAACGCCTGCTGCCAACGGGCGACCGTCGGGCTGGTGAGCCGCGGGCTGGCCTCGATGTGGTAGCTGTCGCGGCCCGGATCGAGGTCGTCGATCGGCACCGCGACCGCGGGCGGACCGGGCGCCCGCAGCACGCGCAGCGGTTGCCAGCCCGGCGTGTGGAGCGCGGCCTCGCGCCCGTCGACCCAGATGCCGTCGGACCCGCTGACGAACTTCACCTGGGCCTGGTGCCCGGTCGCCAACCGCATCAGGCCGAGGGTCGGCAACAGCACCGTGCCGGAATGGACCCGACCCAGCAGCTCGGCCGCGATGCCCGCACGGTGGGCCGCCACCGCGGCGTACGGCACGATCCGGTCAAGCTGCCGCTCGACCGTCCACGGCTCCGCCCCGCCGGCGATCAGGCCCAGGGTCGAGCCGCACCAGCTCCCGAACATCGGTGTGTCGACCAGGGCCGCCACCGAGCGGGGGTCGTGCCGGTCCGCCTCACCGAGCACGGCGAGCGCGTGCCGATGCTCGGCGGTCAGCCCGGGCGACCGTTCCGTGATCAGCTTCAGGAGCAGGAGCCGGCGGCTCCGTTGGCCCAGCAGCAGGTCGCCGACGAGGGCGGGGCCGCCCAGCCCGGTGGCGAGGGCGTCGAGGTCCGCTTCGGCCAGTCGATGGGTTCTCATCCGCGCGTCACCCGCTCGACGTCCTTTCGCACCCGCGCGCCCACGTGGTCGATGAACCGAATCAGGTCGGCGCAGTAGACCGACGGGTTCCGGAAGCCGGCTCCTGGCCGGTAGCGATGGGCGTAATGGCCGCCGCCGCACACCCGTACGAGTCGGCACCGCTGGCAGTCCGGCGAGAGCGCGGCCGTCCCGATCTGCCGGGCGACGACGCCCGGGTGGCGCAGCGCGGCGTCGAACGGGTCGGTCTCGACGTGCAGGCCGGTCGCCGCGGCGCCCTCGTAGGCCGACTTCAGCGCGTCCACCTGCTCGACCGCCCCGTCGCTCTCGACGACGACCAGCGCCGCCGGGCCGAGCCCGACCTGCTCCGACCGGCCCTGCCCGCCGAGCTGGAGCAGCACCACGGACTCGAACAGGCGCACCACGGTCTCCCGTCGGGGTGCGTCGTACCAACGGTCGAACGCGGCGATCAACCAGTCAGCGTGCGGCGCGCCGGGCGGGCTCGCCCAGTTGGCGTGTGGCAGCAGGAAGTCGATCACCGGCGGCTCGTAGGCGATCAGGGCCTCGTACGCCGCGACGGGATCGGATCGCACGTCGACCGTGCACAGCAGTCCCGCGTACGCGGTGCGGTAACGGTCGTCGCGCAGCAGGGCGAGCGCCCGGACCGCCGCGGCGTGGCTCCCCCGGCCGTCCGGCCCCTGCCGGTGCAGGTCGTGCGTCCGCTCGTCGCCGTCGACGCTGACGGCGACCCGAACGCCGAGGTCGTGCAACACCGCGAGGGTCGGCTCGGTCAGCAGCACACCGTTGGTCTGCAGGCTGACGCGCACCCCGCACGGCACGGTGGCGCGCAGGTCCTCGACGATCTCCCGGATGGTGTCGACCCCGGCCAGCAAGGGCTCGCCGCCGTGCAGCACCACGTGCACCGGGTCGAGCCCGTGCGCGGACACGTGTTCGGCGATGCGGGCCACCGCCTGCCGCCAGACCCGCGACGGCATCTGATGCGGCCGCGTGCGCCAGGACTGGTCGGCCAGGTGGTAGACGTAGCAGTAGTCGCAGGCCAGGTTGCACCGCTGGTGGATCTTGAGCACGAACTCACGAAAGGCGGTCGGTCGCCAGCCCCGCGCCCAGAACTCGTCGAACATCCCTGCTGCGTTCTTGGGCCATTCCGAGTTCATTCCCCAAGAGCGCTCTGGAACGCGGCGAATACGCTGCGATTCTGGTCGGTGGCCTCGGCGACAAACCGACGGAACGTCTCGGCGAATGCGGATTCCTCCGCGCCCAACAAATCCGCGAGTTGGACGTCGGTGACATCGACAAGGCCCGGCTGCCGCACGGGGTCAGGGGTCTGCTGGCTTCCTGCGAGTGTCATGCCGCTGGCCTCCGGTGCCGATCTAGCCGACTCAGCCTGGCAATCGGCCACATCGCCGATCCACCATTACGACTTTACGCTACCGGCACCGGAAATCGGCAGTGTCCAGCTTGCAGGCCACGTCCTGATTGCAGACATAGACCGCCATGCGAACGATCGGGTAAATAGGGCATGTCACGCGCCCGGTAGGCGGGGGCCCGCGGCGCGCTGGGTGTCGAGCCATTCTTCGACCGCCGCTGACGTGCGCGGGAGGCCCGCCGACATCACCCGGCTGCCTGTCGCCGTCACCAGGACGTCGTCCTCGATGCGGACGCCGATGCCGCGGAGCTCCGCCGGCACCAGCTCGTCCTCCGCCTGGAAGTAGAGGCCCGGCTCGACCGTCAGCACGTAGTTCTCGCCCACCACCCCGTCGCGGTAGTTTTCCTTCCGCGCGTTCGAGCAGTCGTGCACGTCGATGCCCAGCATGTGGCCGAAGCTGTGCAGCGTCCAGCGGCGGTAGACCGTCGACTCCGGCGACATCGCCTCGTCGACGCTGACCGGGAGCACGCCCAGGTCGGCCAGGCCCTCGGCCAGCACCCGCATGCAGGTCAGGTGGATGTCCTCGAACTTCACGCCCGGCTTGATCAGGTCGATGCCGGCCTGCTGCGAGCGGTGGACGATGTCGTACACGTCGCGCTGCAACGGGGTGAAGCGGCCCGAGACCGGGACCGTCCGGGTCACGTCCGCCGTGTACAGGCTCCGCGCCTCGACGCCCATGTCCATCAGGAGCAGCTCGCCCGGCGTCGTCACGCCCGAGTTGGTGATCCAGTGCAGGGTCGTGGCGTGCCGGCCGGCCCCGACGATCGAGCTGTAGCCGACATCGTTGCCCTCGTAGCGGGCCCGCACTCCGAACACGCCCTCGATCAGGCGCTCGCGCACACCGCGGTCGGCCGGCAGGATCCGGGCGACGTCCTCGAAGCCCCGGACCGTCGAGTCGATCGCCTCCTGGAGCTGCTCGATCTCCCACGGGTCCTTGACCAGCTTCAGCTCGGAGATCGCGGTCGCCAGCTCCTGGTCGCGCGTACGCCCGTCTCGCGCTTTTTGATCCTTCTCGTCCCGTTCGGTCCAGGGCCGCACCGCCGCGTCGACCTCCGGGTCGAAGCCCCGCAGCACCCGGGTGCGCCGCGGGGCGCAGTCGCCCAGCACGCGCTCGAGATCCGTCAGCACGGTGGTGTCGACACCGAGCGCGGCCGACTTCTCCGTCAGCGTCGCCCGCCGGCCCACCCACAGCTCACCGTCGCGGCTGCGGAAGAAGTCGTCCGTCTCGCGCGAGTTGCGGGGCTTCGTGTAGAGCACCGCGTCGTGGCCGTCGCCGACCGGGTGCAGGACGAGCACGCTGTCCGGGTCGAGGTCACCGGTCAGGTACGCGAAGTCGCTGCCGGCCCGGAACGGGTAGTCCGTGTCGTTGGCCCGGGTCTTCTCGCGGCCCGTGGGGATGATCAACGTCTCACCGGGGAACCGCGCGGAGATCGCCTCGCGGCGGGCGGCATAACGCGAAACCGCTGGCGACGGCTGCACCGCGAGCGAGTCCTCCGCCCAGCCGGTGCGCATGAACTCCAGGAACTTCGGCGGGAACGCCGGGTCGTGGGCCTCGACCTTCGCGGTGCTCTCACTCATCACCGGCTCGGTTGTTTCGTCACCAAACACCGCAGACGCCTCCCCATCGATCGCGTTCCCGGAGGAGACGCTACCTCGCCACGCCACCCGAATCCGATGGGAGGCGGCCGGGCGTCGGGCGACCCGTGAAAAGATGGCCGCCATGTGCGGAATCCTGGCCTTCTTCAGCGCGCACGGCGCGGCCGGCGCCCACGCGGACGCGATCGCCGGAGCGTTGGAGAGCCTTCACCACCGTGGTCCCGACGAGACCGGGGTGGAGGTGATCGGCAACGACGCGGTCTTCGCCCACAAGCGGCTCTCGATCATCGACGTGGCGTTCAGCCACGAGCCGCTCCCCTACGCGGGCGGGCGCTACCTGCTGACCTTCAACGGCGAGATCTACAACTACATCGAGCTGCGGGAGGAGCTGGCCCGCGACTACGGCGCCACGTTCGCCACGCAGGGTGACGGTGAGGTGATCGCCGCCGGCTACCACTTCTGGGGCGAGAAGGTGCTCACCCGCCTGCGCGGGATGTTCGCCTTCGTCATCTGGGACCGCCAGGAGCGCCGGGCGTTCGGCGCCCGCGACTACTTCGGCATCAAGCCGCTGCACTACCTTCAGACCGTCGACGGCGTCTACCTCGCGTCGGAGAAGAAGGCGCTGCTGCCGTTCGCGCCCGCCGCCCACGCCGGCGACGCCGGTGTCGACACCGCCAACCTGTCGCACTACCTGACGCTGCAGTACGTGCCCGAGCCCGGCACCCTGCACCAGGGCATCTCCCGGATCGGCTCCGGCGAGTGCCTGAGCTGGACGCCCGGCTACCCGATCGAGGTCCGGCGCTGGTACCGCCCGGTCTTCAACCCGGCGCCGGTGCCCGACCAGGAGCGGCTGTTCGCCGAGATCCGCGAGACCCTGCGCGAGAGCGTGCGGCTGCACATGCGGTCCGACGTGCCGGTCGGCTCGTTCCTGTCCAGCGGCATCGACAGCACGGCGGTGGTCGCGCTCGCACGGCAGTTCAACCCCAACATCCTGACCTTCACCGTCGGGTACGACGTCCCGGGCTACTCGGAGATCGAGGTCGCCCAGGAGTCGGCGCGGCACCTCGAGGTCACCACGATCCCGACCAAGATCGGCCCGCAGGACATGATGGACGCGCTCCCGCGGATCATCTGGCACCTGGACGACCCGGTGGCCGACCCGGCGCTGGTGCCGCTCTACTTCGTGGCCCAGAAGGCCGCCGAGCACGTCACCGTGGTGCTGTCCGGCGAGGGCGCCGACGAGTTCTTCGGCGGCTACACGATCTACCGCGAGCCGCTGTCGCTGTCGGCGGTCAACGGCCTGCCCGACCAGATGCAGAAGGGCCTCCGGGCCGTCTCCAAGGTCATCCCGCAGGGCGTGAAGGGCAAGAGCTTCCTGGAGCGCGGCACGACGCCGCTGGAGGAGCGCTACTACGGCAACGCGCGGATGTTCACCGAGGAGGAGAAGCAGGGCCTCCTGCGGCGGTACGACCCGGCGGTGCGCTACACCGACGTCACCGCGCCGATCTACGCGGAGGTCCCCGACCTCGACGACGTGACGAAGATGCAGTACATCGACCTCTACACCTGGCTGCGCGGCGACATCCTGGTCAAGGCCGACCGGATCTCGATGGCGCACTCGCTGGAGGTCCGGGTGCCGTTCCTGGACCGCGAGGTCTTCGACGTGGCGTCCCGGATCCCGGTCGAGCTCAAGCTCCCCCCGCGCTCCGACGCCACCAAGTGGGCGATGCGCCAGGCCCTCCAGGGCGTCGTACCCCCGGCGATCGTCAACCGCAAGAAGCTCGGCTTCCCGACCCCGACCCGCGTCTGGCTGGCCGGCGAGATGTACGAGTGGGCCCGCTGGATCATCGCCAACTCGGCCGCCGGCGAGCTGATCGACCTGAACTACGCCCTGCGCCTGCTCGACGAGCACAAGAAGGGCGAGGTCGACAACTCCCGCAAGGTCTGGACGGTCCTGATCTTCTGCATCTGGCACGCCATCTTCGTGGCGCGCACGCTCGACCCGGGCATCACCCGCAACCAGTCGGCCCTGCTCACCAAGCCGGTGGTCGGCTCGATGGTGGCCTGACCTGCTAGTGCACGAAGTGGACAGTTCGGCCCGCCATATCGACGGATAACATGAGCGAATGGCGGGCCGGAGCGGTGGGGGGTTCGGTGATCTGCCCCGGACCCCGGTCGCTCCGGTGCTGTGGCTGGCGTTCGCGATCCTCGCCGTCATCTCGTTCGGCTGCGGGCTGATCGGGCTCGAGCAATATCTCCGTGAGAACCCCGACCTCGGCTACAGCGGCCAGCCGCTCGACATCCTCTATTACGCCCTCCAGCTGTTCGTGCTCGGCTCTCCCCCGCTCGACGCCGGCGGGCCGTTCCCGGCAATTCTCGACTTCGCCCGGTTCGCCGCGCCGACCGTCACCGCGTACGCGCTGATCGAGGCCAGCCGGTTGCTCTTCGCCTCCGAGATCCGGAAGCTGCGGGCCCGCACCGCGCGGGGGCACGTGATCGTCGTGGGCGACACCCTGGTGGCCACCACGCTGGCCCGGCGGCTGCGGCAGGCCGGCGACCAGGTGGTCACCGTGCCCAGCAAGGCGACCGAGGCCGGTCCGGCGCCCCGGGTCGCCGGCGCCGCCCGCGACCCCGACATCCTGCGCGCGGCCAGCGTCGGGCGCGCCCGCGCCGTCTACGCCTGCACCGACGACAGCGCCGCCAACACCGCGATCGCCCTGGCGGCGGCCCGGCCGCGCCGCAACGGGTCGGCCCTCGCCGTGTACGCGCAGGTCGCCGACCCGGAGGTGTGCGCCGCGCTGCAGGCCCGGCTGCTGAGCGCACCGACCAGGCGGGGCAGGCGGCTCGACTTCTTCAACATCGACGACCTGGCCGCCCGGCACCTGGTGGCGCGCGAGCCGCTGACGCTGCCGGGCGCGCGACCGCCGACGATCGCGATCCTCGGCGCCACCGCGTTCGGCCGCGCGGTCCTCGTGGAGCTCGCCCGACAATGGCGCATCCGGGACCCCGCCGCCGAGCCACTGCCGATCGAGATCGTCGACCCGACCGCGGGGGCGGCGGTGACCCACCTGACCGAGCGGTACCCGTTCCTGACCCGGGTCTGCAAGATCACGCCGCACGACTACGACCTCGAACGGCTGCTCGCCACGCCGTCGGACGGGCCGGTCCCGGACCGCGTGTTCATCTGCTACGACGACGAGCAGCAGGCGCTCAAGGCCGCCCTCACCGCCGAGCAGGTCTGGCCCGGCGAGCCCGGCTCGGTGGTCGTCCGGCTCGACCGGCTGGCCAGCCTCCGGGAGGCGTTCGACGGCGGCGACCGGGTGCTCGACGAGCTGTCCGGCACGCTGCGGCTGTTCGGCGTCGTGCACGCGGCCTGCGACCCCGCGCTGATCGGCGACGACCTGGTCGAGCGGCTGGCCCGGGTGATCCACGAGCGCTACGTGCTGGACCTGACCGGCCGCGGCGCCAGCGGGCCCGCCCTGGTGCCGTGGGACGACCTGCCCGACCGGCTGCGGCTGACCAACCGGGCCCAGGCCGAGGACATCGGCCGCAAGCTGCGCGCGATCGGCTGCACGCTGTCGCCGCGGGTCGGGCCGGGGCGCGAGCACGTGCTGGCCGACGCGGAGGTCGAGCGGCTGGCGGTGATGGAGCACGAACGCTGGCGCCAGGACCGGGTCGGCCAGGGCTGGCGCTTCGCCGCCGAACGCGACGACGAGCACAAACTGCACCCGGCGATGGCGGCCTGGCCGGCGCTGCGCGACGAGATGCGTACCCGCAATCTCGACGAGATAAGGCAGTTGCCGGCTATTCTCGCGGATGCCGGCTTCCGCATCGTCCGGCTCCGCACCCCCTAGGAGACGGGCATGCCGCGCATCGGTGTCACTGGACACGTGCGGCTCGCCGAGGGCACTGCCGAGCTGGTGTACGCGGCGCTCACCGCGACCCTCGCGGCGCACGGTCCCGTGCACGGCGTGACCTGCCTCGCCGACGGCGCCGACCAGCTCTTCGCCCGCGCGGTGGCCGCGCTCGGCGGCACGTACGAGGTGGTCCTCCCGGCCGCCGACTACCGCACCGTGGTCAGCGACGTGAAGTCCTTCGACGACCTGCTCGGCAAGGCCGTCCGCGTCGACTACCTGCCGTTCGCGACGTCCGGCCCGGAGGCCTACTTCGCCGCCAGCGACGAGCTCCTGCGCCGCGTCGACCACCTCGTCGCGGTCTGGGACGGCGCACCGTCCGACGTGGTCAGCAGCACCGCCAACGTGGTCCGCACCGCCCGCGCCAACGGCCTGCCGGTGACCGTGATCTGGCCGGCCGGGGCGCGGCGCGCCTGAATTCTGTCCGGTCCCTGACACGTTTGCCTGTCGTTCATCGAATCCGGTTCACCATGCGCCATGAACCTCAGTCCGCTGCTCATCGCGACCATCGTGGTCGCCGTCCTCGTCGTCCTGGTCGCGTTCTGGGCGATCCGCACGTTCAACGTGCTGATCCGCCAGCGCAACCAGGTCCGCGCGTCCTGGGCGCAGATCGACGTGCAGCTCAAGCGCCGGCACGACCTGGTGCCGAACCTGGTCGAAACCGTCAAGGGGTACGCCGGACACGAGCGCGCCACGCTCGACGCCGTGGTCGCCGCCCGGGCCGGTGCGATGGCCGCCGGTGCCGATCCGTCGGTCGAGCACCGCGCCGCCGCCGAGGGTGTGCTGACCCAGACGCTCGGCCGGCTGTTCGCGCTAGCCGAGGCGTACCCGGATCTCAAGGCGAACCAGAACTTCCTCGCCCTCCAGAACGAGCTCGCCAACACCGAGGACAAGATCGCGTACGCCCGGCAGTTCTACAACACGGCCGTCCAGTCCCTCGACAACACCGCCCACTCGTTCCCGAGCCTGGTCGTCGCGGGTGTCACCGGGATCAGGCCGCCGGCCTACTTCCAGGCGTCGGGCGCCGAGCAGGCTCCGGTCCAGGTCCGTTTCTGAATGTCCCTCACCATCGCGATTGCCGTCGCGGTCCTGGCGACGGCGGCCTGGGTCGGGCTGTTCGGCCTGATCCTGCTGATCACCCGGTCGTTCGCGCCGTCACCGGCGCCGGCCACCATGGACCTCGGCCCGGAGCCGCCGGCCGTGGTCAACCTGCTCGCCAACCGGTGGACCCGGCCGGACGAGGACGCCGCGGAGGCGACCCTGCTCGACCTGGCCGGCCGCCGCTACTACGAGATCCGCCAGCCCGGGGACGACCCGGTGCACAGCACGATCCACCTGCCGTCGCGCCCGCCGTCCGGCCCGCCGCTGCTGCCCTTCGAGGAGCGGCTCCTGTCCCGGATCCGGGCGGCGGCGGTCGGCGGTGTGGTGCCGCTGACGGCGCTGACGTTCCGGGACGCATCGCAGGCGCGCGGTTGGCGCCGGCGGTTCGACGCCGAGGTCGTCGCGCACGCCCGCCGGCTCGGCCTGTCCCGACGCCGGATCAGCAAGGCCCAGATCTCGCTGCTGTCGCTGGCCGGGGTGGTGCCGGCGCTCGCGATCGGGTTCGCGCTCCTCCTGCAGATCGAGCGCAACGCGGCGCCCGAGGACAAGGGCGGCGGCTACGTCGCCATGTTCTTCTCCCTCCTCGTCGTGACGTCCACCTGCGGCCTGATCGCCGGCCGCTACCGGGGCGAGCGATCCACCCCGCTGGGCCGCCAGGTCGCGGCCCGCTGGCTGGGCGTCCGGGACTGGCTGGCCGGCCACGACGCGTTCGGCGACCTGCCGCCGGCCGCGGTGATGGTCTGGGACCGCTACCTCGGGTACGGGGCCGCCGTCCACGTCGCCCACGCCGCGACCGCCGCGCTGGACCTGGGGATGGGCTCGAAGTACCTCGTCTGGTCCTCGTACGGCGATCATTGGCGCCGGGTCAAGGTGCGCTACCCCCGGATGCTGTCCCGGTACGGCATGACCACCGGCCAACTGGTCAAGGGCGGCCTGATCCGGCTGGCCCTGGGCTTCGTGGCCGCCCTGGTCAGCCGCAGCTTCCCGGACGTGACGCCGGACCAGGCCGGCGCGTTCGACACTTCGTGGGGCGGCGCGGACATCTCGGCCGTCGCGTCACCGACCCGCCTGACCACGGCGCTGCTGGCCACGCTGTTGATCGGCTGGGGCCTCTACCGCATCGTCCGCGCGGCGGTTGACCACAACACCCCGGTGGAGATCACCGGTGAGGTGCTCTGGATCGAGACCTGGCGCTCGGCGTCGCAGGGCGAGGACAGCCCGTCCGTGCCGTACCTGCACTACCTCGCGGTCGACGACGGCACCGCGGACCGCACGACGGCCTGGGGCCTGCCGTCGGACTGGTGGTCGCGATCGTCACCCGGCGACGTGGTCCGCGTCGGAGTGCGCCGCTGGAGCCGCCGGGTGGTCGCCCTGACGGTGCTGAAGGAAGGCGGCGGGCGCTCGCTGCACCGGGGCTTCGACACCACGGACAACACCGACAACCTGGTCCTGGAGGCGTTGGGCGAGCGGAAGAGGCCGCTCCCGGTCGCGGTGCGCACGCAGGCGGCGGCCGACGTGCTGACCGTCGAGGACATGGCCCGGGCGGTAGGCGCACCGATCCAGATCCGCGCGATAGGCCCGATCAACGCGTTGTACGAGACGTCGGACGGCAAACCGGTCGCGATGATCCAGCTGCAGCGCGGCCCGTTGGCGAAGATGTTCTGGGCAGCGGCGAAGCGCGGCACCCCGGTCCCGGGCATCCGCGACGAGGCCTTCATGACCGACCAAGGCGGCGCCATCCGCAAGGCCGACGCGGTCGTGGTCCTGGTCCTCCACAAGGGCGGCCGGGCGGCGGCCCCCCACCTGCCGTGGCTCCTGGGCCAGATCGCCACCCACCTCTGACGCCCCCGATCTGCCGGGACTGCGGCACGGACCCTGGCTTCAGGGTCCGTGCCGAATGCCGCGATTGGTCCCTCACGGAGGTCCACCTACCGCCGCGGCGCCGAGCCGGTGAAGAACCACCACCAATCTGCTCCGGCCAGAGTGCCTAAGGCGAGGTTTGGCTCGTTGGACGGCTGTGGCGGTCGGAGACGAACTCCGTGGGTCTGACTCGGGCACACGTCACTGCCCAGTGGCGTCGATGAGGACGATGCCGGCCAGCTCCTCCGACCAAGGACGCTCGATAACTCCGTCGCGTTGGTCAAAGGCCAACAAAACCTCGTCCGGTGGTTCTGTGGCGGGCGCAGGTCCCAGGTCCAACTCCAGTTCGTCGAAATGCTCCACCTGGTCGCCATAGCGCTCGTTCAGGCCGCGTCGATTCGCGAGCTCAGCCGTCCACATGCGTCCAAACGCTTCGAGCACACCTTCAGTAAGCGTCGCCAGCGGGTCCCGACACACAAGCCGGTGCCACGGCGTCGCGGCGCCGAGTACGGTCGCCGCGTCGAAGATCCGTTCGTTGGCAAGCCTCGTCGCTGTATCAGCCAAGACAATCGCGCAGCCCCACAGGTCGGGGTCATCCAGTCCGTGCGGACAGGAACCTAGCTGACCGCGACTCGGCACCGACAGCCCATCGTTGTACACACAGTAGATTCCTGCGATGCCGTCGCGCAGGCAGCGTTCTCGAAAGGCATCGATTTGACGCGGGAAACGGGAACGCAGACTATCCGCGGCCGGTTGATCGAGCGCCACTCTCGCGGAGCGTGGATCAACACGCTTCGCCTGCACCCGGAATCCGACGTATCCGTCATGTCCCCGGATCCACCACTCCCAGTCCGCGCCGTTGTCGGCCTCCTGCTTCGTGTTGAAGCGGTGGATATGGATGCTTCCCCGGAAGGTAACCGCGAGACGAAGAAGGACGTTGTCCGTGAACGTCGTCTCACCTGGCACCAAGCCGACTGACCGTCCGTCACGCATCCGCTTCGCGACATCGACGGAAATGGAGCGAAAGGCAGGGCAGAAGACCACGTCCGATGCAAGACTGGATGCCCTGATCTTGCCTTCGGGGGTAAGGGCCCAGAAGCCCCGCCCAGAGGAAGCCATCGGTTCAAGAAATCCTTGGCCTACCAAGGCCATGCGGACAAACGACGCCCGGTTCTTCCAGACGACGTCGCTTCCACTGGGTCGTCGCCGCGTGTCGTCGCCGTGCAGCAGGAGCCCGAGCCGGAGTTCGATTAGATCCAGGACTTCCTTCCGCCGGGCCTTGCCGCCCAGTGCCGCCAGTGCGGTTAGGATTCCCGTCTCGATTCTGCTGTCTGCGATCATATCGGCCTCTGCGAGGGCCAAGTTTGAACCGGAGGTCGCGCACAGGCCGCGCGGCGAGGTAAACCATCTGCTTGGAACGCCTGCGACCGCGATCTGAACTGACTGCGGCCAACCACCAACGCGCGATATCCCGCCACTATTTGGGGACCTCATCCCGCATCCGATACATCGACTCGATCGAGGAGCCCACCAAATTTCTGATCGGACGGCGTTCCACCCCACATAGTTCGGCGGCGACACGGCTCCTTCGAGCATGCTCGTCGCGCTGCTGCACATTGTCCAGACCTCACCAGAGCCACGGTTTCCGGACCGCGAGAAGGTCGCGTTGCCGCAGCCTGCGCTTCGGGCCCGAACCGAAAAGTTGGTGGTGTATGCGTTCGATCTTGCGTACATGCCAAGCGGGGTCTTAGGACGGCGGGTCCCTACCGCCGCCGCGCCGAGCCGGTGAACACCACGACCGAACGGGCGGGGATCGTGAAGATGCCCGTCGCCGGGTCGAAGGCCGCGCTGGCCAGGACCGGGTCGTCGCCCGCCCGTTGGTGCGGGTGCAGCACGAAGTCGCCGCCCCGCAGGTCGGGCAGTTTCTGCGTCACTGTCGCTGGCGCCGCGTTGAAGACCACCACCAGCTCTCCCACGCCGCTCAGCCGCATGGTGATCACGCCGGGTGTCTCGCCTGGGCCGGACAGCGGGAACGAGACCCGGTCCTGCACCTCGACCGCCGTGTCCAGGCCGAACAGGGGTGAGTCGCGGCGGATTCGGAGGAGCTCCAGGTAGCGCTCTACCGTCCACTCCACCACCTCCGCTGGCGGGACCAGCGACGGGTTCGCCAGCAGTGGGGCGGCCCACGGCCACTTGTCCTGGTTGTCCCACGACGGTGGCAGGCCCAGGCCGAAGCCGTTGCCCTCCGCCGGGTCCCAGCGGATCGCGTTGAACCAGTCGCCCGAGTCGAATGAGTTGCGGTCCAGGGACTTCGAGCGCAGGCGTTCCGAGCCCGCCGCTACGAAGCCCATGCCCTGGCCCAGCACCGTGAACGACAGGGCCAGCAGCTGCATCCGCGCGCGGTCGATGGGCGTGATGGTCGTCGGCAGCTTGAACGCCAGCGTGTCGTAGAGGATCTCGTTGTCGTGCGCGTCCACATAGGTCACGCACTCCCCCGGCGCCGCGCAGTAGCCGGCCGGCGAGCCGTTGTAGAGGTAGTCGCCGCCGGACACGATCGCGCCGCTGGCCGCCACGAAGCAGTAAGACGCCAGGTTGCCGGTCAGCCCGATCTTGATCAGGTCCTGCTGGTGGCGCAGCAGGGCCCGCTGCTGCTCCGGCGGGCCGTTGACCGCGTCCTCGTTGGAATCCGTAAAGAGGCCCGACGCGTATCCCTGCGATCTTGGATTGGTCTCGAAAGCCTGTCCCCCGCGGACCGCGTCGCGCAACCGGTCGTTGAAGGTGCCGATGCCCGTGCCCGCGAGCTGGTGCTGGCTGGCCTGGGTGAAGCGCTGGTTGCCGGCCACCTCGCCGAAGTCCCAACCCTCGCCGTAGATCAGGATCGCCCGGCCGTCGACGCCGTCGCGCTGGGGGGTGAGCCGGTCCAGCGCGGTGCGGACCGCCTCGATGTTGGCCTTCGGGTGGTGGGCCATCAGGTCGAACCGGAAGCCGTCGACCTTGTAGTCGACCGCCCAGCGCAGCACCGAGTCGACCACCAGCTTGCCCATCATCGTGTGCTCCGGCGCGGTGTTGGCGCAGCAGGTCGAGTCCGCTACCCGGCCGTCGGCGAGCAGGCGGTGGTAGTAGCCCGGGACGATCCGGTCGAGCACCGCGTGCGGGTTGACCCCGCCGGCGACGGTGTGGTTGTAGACCACGTCCATCACCACCCGCAGGCCCGCACCGTTGAGGGCGGCGACCATCTCGCGGAACTCGGTGGTCCGGCCCGGGCCGTCGGGGTCGGTGGCATAACTGCCCTCGGGTACGGAGTAGTGCAGCGGGTCGTACCCCCAGTTGTAGCCGTCCTTGTCCCTGATCTTGGCGATCGCCGCCTGCTGAGCCTTTGAGTCGGAGGGCAGCGCGGCGAGATCCGTCTCCGGCGTGGCCTGCTCCTCGCGGCGCTCCGGCACCGTCGCGAAGTCGAATGCCGGCAGAAGGTGCAAATGCGTCACTCCGGCGTCGGCCAGCTTTCGCAAATGCCGCATTCCGGCGCTATTGGGTGTGCCGAACGCCGCGAACGTGCCCCGCCGCTGCTCCGGCACGCTCCGGTCGTAGATCGAGAAGTCCCGCACGGAGACCTCGTGCACCTGGGCGCGGGCCGGCGCGACCGCGGGCGGCTTGCGCAGCGTCGCCCAGTCGGCCGGGATCAGCAGCGGGTCGAGCAGGTTCGCCACGACGCTGTGGGTGGAGTTGGCGGTGAGGGCGACCGAGTACGGGTCGGTGACGCTCATCGTCTCGATCCGCTGGGTCGCCGGGTGGAAGACCTCGACCCGGAACCGGTAGCGGCGCCCCGTCCAGCCCCAGTCGCCGTCGACCCGCCAGACGCCGGTGTGGTCGTCGCGCCACATGGGCTGGGTCTCGCCGTCGTCGTCCCACTCAAGGGCGACGGTCCGCGCGGTCGGGGCCCAGACCGAGATCGTCACGCCGCCGTCGTCGTGGAAACGGCAACCGAGATCGGCGTGTACGGCGTCCGCGTACAGATCGTCGAGGACTCCGGGGAGTTGGGCGCCGGTGACCACCAGCAGCCAGCCGCCGTCGTCGCGGGCGGTGACGGCGACCTGGCCGCGCAACGCGTACTTGATCGTGTCCTCGTCGGCCTCGACCGTGAAAGCGGCGTGGTCGGCGAGGTGCGGCCATTTCTGGCGTTGCGCGGTGCTGAGCCCGGACGGTTTCGGCCGCAGCGACAGCGTCTCGTGCGGCCCGGTCAGGGCCCCGTCGATGATCTCCAGCGCGGCGTCGGGCGAGAAGACCAGGTCACAGCGGCGGTCGCCGACAGGCCCCTCGAAACGCCAGACGACCGTGGACCGGTCGATCCAGTGGGCCCGCTGCCGGGTCAGATCCATCCGAGGATCCTCTCATCACCGTCTCGCATCACCGCCCTCTCAGGCGGCGTGGATGACGGTGCAGATGGCCGGCCCTTCGTCGGTGGTCCGGATCAGGTACACGTAGCGCTCGCCGGGCACGCACTGACCGCCGCTGTCGAGAAACTCCCATTCGACGGTGACGAGCGCGAGCGCGTGGCTGATCCGCTGCACGTCGTCGATCTTGGCGTGGGCGGCGATGAGCTGCCGGTCCTGGTAGTCGGGCGCCGCGCCGATGAAGGACAGCGCCACCGAGGCAGGCGAGGAGAAGGTGAACGTGTACGCGTCGGCGACGACGCTGCCCGGGAGGGCGTAACAGCCGGCGATGGCGGGTACGTCGCCGGCGGTCAACGCGGACCCGTACCGGTCGAAGAAGTCGGACAGGACGTCAAGGTCGGTCTTGGCGTTCACGGCTGTGGTAGTTGCCGCTGGCGTGTCAGCGCAAACCCGGTGCGGCTGGCAGAGTGGGTCGCATGACTACCGCCGTCGACCTGCGTGCACCTTTGGCGCGGTATGCGTCCTTGCTGCACGGGCCGGCGGGCGCTACCCACCACGTGGCTTCGCCCCTCGGCGCGTGGCTGCTGGCCGCGCTGTGCGCGCCGGTCGGGTCCGCCGAGCTCGAGGAGGCGCTCGGCGTCGACCTGGCCAGCGCCCAGGCGGTGGCGTCCGCCCTGCTGGACGACCCGCACCCGGCGGTCCTGTCTGCGGCGGCACTGTGGCTGGCGGGGCCACCGACTTCGGCGACGGACGCTTGGCTGGCGGCGCTCCCGACGACGGTCACGACGGGCCCGATGCCGTCACAGTCGCTGGCCGACGCGTGGGCCGACGAGCACACCCTCGGCCTGATCAAGAAGATGCCGCTGACCCTCACGCCGGACACTGTGCTGCTGTTGGCCACGGCGCTGGCCACGAAGGTCTCCTGGGTTCAGCCATTCACGCTGGCGCCGTCGTCCCGGCTGGGCGCTGCCAGCCCATGGCGCGGTGCGGTCTCTCAGGTGCTGGAGATGCCTGGTCGCGGGCACGAGGCGTTCATCGTCCGGGTGCCGGCGTTGGGGGATGTCGCGGTGCACACGGCGTACGCGGCGGAGGGATTGCGCGTGACGTCGGTGATCGGGCCGTCGGGGGCTGAGGCGGTCTCGGTGCTGGGCGCCGCTTACGAGATCGCGGTCGCGGCGGCGACGCGGGGCTCGCTCGATCGGCGGTCGCTGTTCGACCTGCCACTGGGCGAAGGTCCGGCGTGGACTCTTACTGAGGAGCCGGTCCAGACGGCTGCTGGTGGTGGCCGCGAAGAGGTGCACCGGGTGGTGCTGCCGGCCTGGTCGGCAGAGAGCAAGCACGACCTGGACCGCCCGGAACTAGGCATCCCGGCCGCGGCCACGGGCGCGAAGCGGGCCCTCGGGACGCCTGGCGCGAGGCACTCGGCGGCCCAGTCGGCGATGGCGCGGTACAGCCGGGTCGGCTTCGAGGCAGCGGCCGTGTCGTCGATGGCGGTGGCGGTCGGGTTCCCTATCCCCCAGGACGGCTTGCGCCGGACGGCCGAGGTGCGCTTCGACCGCCCGTACGCGGTGGTAGCGGTAGCAGACCGCCCGTGGCAGGACGGCTGGCAACCAAACACCTCCGAAGGCTCGGCCTGGCTGGGCCTACCCGTTTTTTCGGCATGGGTGTCCGAGCCCGGTGAGGCCCTGTCATAGGCCAGCGCCTGACCGCCCGGGTCGGACCATAAAGCGCGATTGATCCAACCGTTCAGCCCCGCATACTGGACCGCTAACGTGGAAGGCCACTCGTCAGCTCGCCCATACGTCAGCGGCCCCTCGGCAGATCGCTTGGTCCAGTCCCACTGGCGCGGTGTTTGCTATCGGCATAGGTTTCCGCGCCATATCGGAGAGGGTCGAGTCCACCCACTTGGTTTGAGCAGGGCCCTCTACCAGTCAGCAGTTTCGGTAGAACGCCTCTACTAGCCAACGGCCGCGCGGTGCGGAAGTGTTGATCGAAGATCGCCCGGCGCCGTTTACCGACCGACCGGACTCGATCATAATCGACTAGGCCAGCCTTGTTGAGCGCGATAGTGACGGACCTCAGGCGGTGATGACCTCGAGAAGCGTTGGACGAGCGCTGATCTAACTGGCTCACGAAGTGCGCAAGCCATGTGGCGGTGGCCATCGGATCAGTTGGGTCGCACAGCATCGCAGTTGCGTCCAGAAGAAACACCAGCGCGTGCGGATTGATCAAACGGGATAGAATCAGGAGAAGTGCCCAGAAGATCCACCAGTCTCTGAAACCATCATCTTGAGATTCTGTCGATCACCGCAGCTGAGGTCGAACCGCTTCCCAACAGTGCCGCTGTACGTGGTGGGCGTTTCCTGGGCGTGCTCGAACGTCGTTGATAGCGGTGATTTTGCTAGGTCCGCTGTACGGGAACCTTAGTGGCTTGTTCAGAAAAGCAAACAAGGAGCCACTCAACAATCGCCTCGACGACTTCGAAGTATTCCCAAGCTCGCTTGCGTGATAGCCCCTGCTGCTTACCATGAGCAACGCCGTTGCGAATGCCAACGAGCGAGTTTAGGCTTGTTCGCCTTTCCTCCTCAGCAAGAAAGCCGTCAAGCCTTTCAGCCCAAACCCCGTTGAATCTTCGAACCATTTTCGTTAGGGCATCAGCGTTAAGATTCGGCATACGGTCGATCCAGGAGTGGGCAAACTGCTGAGCGAAACCCCACGAATTCTTCGAACAGTAGTCTCTGAGAATTACGGCGACCGCTTGTTCAAGATAACCCGATACCCGCAAACACAGGTATTGACCGAGATCTGCGGCCAACTCTGGATCATCAACGGAACGCGGGTCCGCCCTGATGTACAGTTCCTCGAGCTCCTTCTTGAGGCGATCAACCTCAGACCGCGCACCAGTCGAGTGGATTGGTCGAGATCTCATGTGATCTCTTCAAAGGCATCCTTAGCGAGGCGAAGTCGACGCTGGACGCGATCTTCGTCCGCGGTTGCACGAGCTATTGCGCTTACAAACTCGTAATTCTGAAGGAGCCGCTCCCTGACCCCAACGGCGCCCGTCTCATCATTAACAGGACCTCTGCTAATCCGGGAGCTCATACCAATGAGAACCGCGTCTGCGAACGCCGCGTTGATCTGGTTCTCCGGCCGCAAGGCCTTTCGACCAAGCGTGCGGGCCAAGGCGTCGCAGGTTGACTCGAATACCCGACGCAACTTGTTGACGTCAAGGTTTTCAAGGTTGCGGTGGTTGGAAAGGAATGTATTCAGAAATACCTTCAAGGGCCTCCGATAGCTTCCCTCCTCCTCATGAAACGCCAGAAAGCGCAAGATGAGCTCTTGGTCCTTCAAGCGCTCGGACACCGGCCCATAGATCTCTCGCCATGACGGGTGCGAGTTGAGTTCCCTTAGCAGCTCTACAAGGGAGCCATGAAACAAGGCTACGCGGATTTCCTGCGGGTAAAGATTGGTGCCACCCGTGTTAAGGCGCTCAAACAGGGAGTAGACACTTTCATCTCCCCCCAACTGTGCGTTGTACTTGACTACAGTGGCGTGAATGAAGGTGTTATCGAGCAAGCGTCGCTGCTCGTCTTCAAGCGTCGAGTACGTAAGATCTTTTAGATTATCTGTAACGTTCTCAAGCTTGAAATCCACCTTTGGATTGATCTTCCCAGCGTAGAAACGCTGCAGGGTCCGTAGCCGCTGCTGCCCGTCGAGCACGAGCAGCTGTTTATTTGCTTGTTGTACCAAAAAGATCCCCGGAACAGGGAAACCGAGCAGCAGTGATTCGATGAATCGGTCCATTTGAGGCTTCTTCCAGACAAAGTTTCGCTGGAAGCCCGACAAGTCTGACTCAGAATCGATCGCCGGGTCGAAATTTGGAACAACGATGTCACTAACATTTAAGCGACGGACAAGACCGTGGACATCGAAATCTGTACCAAAGTACGACATCGGCTCTAACTCCGGAATCGGAGTATCTTGATCGTCTCCGCCAACTACACCCTCATCTGCAAACTCTTCGTTCGCGATAACTCGAAGTTCGACGTCGTTCTGTTGCTTGTCTGACATTGGCATCCTCGGGGCCGGCGCGTAAGCCGAGCCTAGTGTGGGAAGTTCTCCGTGGACAGTGACGGGTGGACTGTTTCCGGCCGTCTGACGCGCTGGTCAGCGACTATATGCGCAGCTGAACGGCTTCGTCCAAATCAGCCGTCCTCCGTCTCGGGGACGGCCTGCGGACATGATCCGCGCTGCCTAGGGGTTCGGCGTTGAAGGCCGAGCCTCCCGAGACGGCGTCGCGCGCGCCACTGGACGGGCAGCTCTCGATGATCTGGGCTCATTAGATGCGGCCGGCGGCCATGTCCATGAGGCGGGATAGGACCTTGCCCCGGGAGACCGCTCCGCCGTCGTGCTCGTATTCGTTTGTCACCCACGCTCGGGTGTTGCCCACGGCGGCGGCTGTTGCCAACGACAGGTCCGCGTCCACGTACATGTCGTCGAAGTAGACGACCGCCGCCACCGGGACCTCGTTCGACGACAGGCGGGTCGGGTCGTAGAGGTCTGGCCAGTCGTCCGCCTCGGCCAGCAGGTCCGCGGCGCCGGCGAACGGGCGGAGCGCGGCGATGTCCTGGAACATCCAGGGGTACATCATCTCGCCCGTGAAGAGGAGCGGGGTCGCGTCTGTGGCGAACTCCGGCCGCTCCTGGATCGCGCGTTCGGCTGCCCAGCGCGTCGGGCGGCCTGATTGGCCGTAGCAGTATTCCTGCAACGCGAACAACGGCGAGTCGATGAAGCCCGTGCGAGTCATCACCTCGTGCAGGAACAGGTCCGAGAGATCAGAGCCGTGCCACGCGTCGTCCAGTAGCCAGTGCAGGCGTTCGTAGCCGTCTCCCATGCCGAAGGCGTTGCCCAGGACGCGGAAGCGGTTGACCGTCAGACGGTCCCCGTCCGGCAGCAGGACCGGCGTCGACGCCAGGTGGTCGGCAATTCGCGACACCGCGGCCACATCGGAGGGATAGCGCGCGTAGTACGCCGCGTTCTTCGCCGCCACCCGCGGGTACGTGCAGGCGTAGACGTCGTCCGCCGTCGCGGACAGGCCGGGCAGCCCGCCCGTCACGTAGCACGACCGCAGGCCCTCCGGCGCCAAACTCAGGTAGGTCATGGTGACGAAGCCGCCGTAGCTCTGGCCGAGGGTCTCCCACCGAGAGTCGCCCAACAACGAGCGGCGGATCAGCTCCGCGTCCCGGACGATGCTGTCCGCGCGGAAGAACCGGATGTAGGCCGCCAGAGAAGCGGCGCTCATGTCGCGCACCGTGCGCCCGCTCAGCGGGGTGCTCCGGCCCGTGCCCCGCTGGTCCAGCAACAGCACCCGGTGGGTCTTCAGCGCCTGGCCCAGCCAGCTTCCGGAAGGGCCGGACGGCCGCGGCGACTTCGCTCCCGGGCCGCCCTGCAGGAAGAGCAACCACGGCAGGTCGTCGCCGGCGCGGTCGGTGGCCACCACCTCGCGCGCGAAGACCGAGATCGTCTCGCCGGAAGGAGCAGCATGGTCCAGGGGGACCGTAAACGTGTGGTCGGTCAGCACCAGGCCGGGAATGCGCGTCACCTGACCCAAGCTACGTGATCTCCACGGCGATCTCCTCGCCGAGTTGGCCGCCGCCCTCCAGCAGCAGCTCGTCGCCGCTCCAGAAGCGGCCCGGGTCGTACCAGTTGGGGCGTCGGCCCGCCGGTAGCAGGCCCATCGCCTCGTATGTCACCGCGACCACCTCCGCGCAGTAGGCCGTCTCCAGCCGGGCGTCGGGCGGCGAACCGGCCGCCTGGGCGTCGCCGGCGAAGAACCCGGTACGCAGGTCCGGCACCCGGCCCCGGGCCCAGCGCCACGCCAGCCTGGCCGTCGACGGGAACGGCGTGCCGTCCAGGCGGGCGATCGTGCGCAGCACCGCATTTTCCATCTCCGCCGACACCGGCGTCTGGAGTTGCCGCAACCAGGCCCGCTGGCCGTAGCGACGGGCCCAGACCAGCACCGCGTCGCGCAGGTTGTGCAGCTGCACGCCGCGCTGGAAGGTGCCCGTCCAGTGGTCCCGCAGCGAGCGACCCAGTTCCGCGTGCCACATCAGGGCCGGCAGGTCTTCGATCACCACCGACATGCCGACGTGGTTGACCGGGCTGTTGGTGGCCAGCCGGATCGCCCGGTCCGGCACGGAGCTGCCGCGGAAGAGCCACACATCGCCGGTCCGGGTCAGCTCGACCGCCGCGTCCAGGGTGATGGCCATGCCTCTACCCTATGTGGAATGCGATGGTGGAAGGTGCTGGGCGTTGCCGGGCTGGTCGGAGTGGCCGCGACCGGGGTGGTGGTGGCGCGGGCCGAGCGTAAGCGCCGGAACTACACGCCGGACGAGATCAAGACGAAGTTGAGAGAGAAAGCTAAGGCGGTCAGCTGACCGCCGGCAGCTCCTCGAGCTCGCTCGCGCCCTTGCGCTGCACGGCGCTCGGGTCACAGACCAGGGTCACCCGGTACGACAGCGCGACGTTGGACAGGATCTCGCCACGGATCCACAGGCAGACGCCGACGCCCTCGTCGTCACCCGGGTGCTCGTAGAACTCGACCTCGGGTGCCGACAGCCCGCCGAGCAGGCCCTGCGTGCCGCGCTCCGTCGGGGCGACCTGCAGCACGCCGGCCGTGACCTGCACCTCGACGCTCTCCAGCTGGTCGGCGTCGTACCAGTGGGTGTCCGGCAGGAAGAGCCGCGTGTCGACCGCGCGCTTGGCGTACGCGCCGCCCATCAGACCGGTCTCTTCGTCGGGCTCGTCGCCGAGGTAGGCCACGCCCGCGTAGTCGGTGCGCAGGACGCGCTCTTCCGTCTCGAAGTCCGTCACCAGGACGTCGATGCGGGGCTGCGGCTGAAGGTGCACGTCGGTCACGCGCCGCACCTTAGCACCGGCCGGACACGCGCCGTTCACGCGGTGGGTTCGAGGAACTCCAGGCGGTTGCCGTGCGGGTCGAACGCGTGGAACCGGCGAAAGCCGGGCAACTCGTCGTTGGCCCACGTCACCTCGTGCCCAACGGCGGTCAAACGCGCAGCCAACGAGTCCAGATCCCGCCAGATCAACCCAGGATGGGCCTTTCGCGCGGGTACGAACGGCTCCTCCACGCCCAGGTGCAGCTCGATCCCGTCGTGGCCGACGAACCAGCAACCACCCCGACCGGCCAGCGCGGCGGGCTTCGGCTTCTCGGCGAGACCGAGCAGACCGGAGTAGAACGAACGCAGGACATCTTCGGTGCCCCTGGGGCACGCGATCTGCACGTGATGGATCATGCGGATCAGCATGACCCCGGGTTGACCACAAAACAAGACGGACGTACGGTTTACTTGCGTGCGGTTAGCCGAACCTAAGCCCGGCGAGCGCAGCCTGCTGCGAAAGACTGATGCGAAACAGGCGGAGAAGGAGTAAGACGTGGCGAGCCTCGACACCTTCGGTGCGAAGAGCCAGCTGCGCGTCAACGACGCGAGCTACGAAATTTTCAAGATCACGACGGTCGACGGGCACGAGCGGTTGCCCTACAGCCTCAAGATCCTGCTGGAGAACCTGCTCCGGACCGAGGACGGCGCCAACATCACCGCCGACCACATCCGGGCGCTGGCCGGCTGGGACGAGAGCTCCGACCCGAGCGTCGAGATCCAGTTCACCCCCGCCCGGGTGCTGATGCAGGACTTCACCGGCGTGCCCTGCGTGGTCGACCTGGCCACCATGCGCGAGGCGGTCAAGGAGCTCGGCGGCGACGCGACCAAGGTCAACCCGTTGGCGCCGGCCGAGCTGGTCATCGACCACTCGGTGATCGCCGACCTGTTCGGCCGCGAGGACGCGTTCGCGCGCAACGTGGAGCTCGAATACCAGCGCAACCGCGAGCGCTACCAGTTCCTGCGCTGGGGCCAGACCGCGTTCAACGAGTTCAAGGTCGTCCCGCCGGGCACCGGCATCGTGCACCAGGTCAACATCGAATACCTGGCTCGTACGATCATGGAGCGCAACGGTCAGGCGTACCCGGACACGGTCGTCGGCACCGACTCGCACACCACGATGGTCAACGGCCTCGGCGTCGTCGGCTGGGGCGTGGGTGGCATCGAGGCCGAGGCCGCGATGCTCGGCCAGCCGGTCTCCATGCTGATCCCGCGGGTCGTCGGCTTCAAGCTCTCCGGCGAGATGCCGGCCGGCACGACCGCGACCGACCTGGTCCTGACGATCACCGAGATGCTGCGCAAGCACGGCGTCGTCGGCAAGTTCGTCGAGTTCTACGGCCCGGGCGTCTCCGCGGTGCCGCTGGCCAACCGGGCGACGATCGGCAACATGAGCCCGGAGTACGGCTCGACCATCGCGATCTTCCCGATCGACTCCGAGACGATCAACTACCTCGAGCTGACCGGTCGCGACGCGCAGCAGGTCGCGCTCGTCGAGGCGTACGCCAAGGAGCAGGGCCTCTGGCACGACCCGGAGCGCGAGCCCGCGTACTCGGAGCGCCTCGAACTGGATCTCGCCACGATCGAGCCGTCGCTGGCCGGCCCGAAGCGCCCGCAGGACCGGGTGCCGCTGGGCAGCGCCAAGCCGATCTTCCGCTCGGTGCTCACCGACTACGTGTCGACGAGCGGCCCGGCCGACGAGGCGTCCGAGGAGTCGTTCCCGGCCAGCGACCCGCCGGCCAACGACCACGACGACCCGGCCGACCAGCCGGCTGACTACGAGTCGGCGGCGCGCGGTGCCAACGGCCGCAGCTCGAAGCCGGTCAAGGTCGTCGGTGACGACGGCACCGAGTTCGAGCTCGACCACGGCGCGGTCGTTATCGCCGCGATCACCTCCTGCACGAACACGTCCAACCCGCAGGTGATGATCGGCGCGGCGCTGCTGGCCCGCAACGCGGTCGACAAGGGCCTCAACCGCAAGCCGTGGGTCAAGACCACGCTGGCGCCGGGCTCCAAGGTCGTCATGGACTACTACGAGCGCGCCGGCCTCACGCCGTACCTGGAGAAGCTCGGTTTCCACCTCGTCGGCTACGGCTGCACGACGTGCATCGGCAACTCCGGCCCGCTGCCCGAGACGATCTCGGCGGCTGTGTCCGAGCACGACCTGTCGGTGGTCTCGGTGCTGTCCGGCAACCGCAACTTCGAGGGCCGGATCAACCCCGACGTCAAGATGAACTACCTGGCGTCGCCGCCGCTGGTGGTCGCGTACGCGCTCGCCGGCAGCATGGACATCGACCTGGTCAACGAGCCGATCGGCGTCGGTGCCGACGGCGAGCAGGTCTACCTGCGCGACATCTGGCCGTCGGCGGCCGAGATCGAAGAGGTCATCGGCCGGGCCATCGCGAGCGAGATGTTCACGCGGGACTACGCCGACGTGTTCGCCGGTGACGAGGCGTGGCAGAGCCTGCCGACGCCGAGCGGTGACACGTTCTCCTGGGACGCCTCGTCCACGTACGTGCGGAAGCCCCCGTACTTCGAGGGCATGGCCCGCGAACCGCAGCCGGTCTCGGACATCTCCGGTGCGCGGGTGCTGGCCAAGCTCGGCGACTCGGTGACGACGGACCACATCTCGCCGGCCGGCGCGATCAAGGTCGACTCGCCGGCGGGCAAGTACCTGGCTTCGCACGGGGTGGCCAAGCACGAGTTCAACTCGTACGGGTCGCGGCGCGGCAACCACGAGGTGATGATCCGCGGCACCTTCGCCAACATCCGGCTGCGTAACCAGCTCGTGCCGGGCGTCGAGGGTGGCGTGACGGTCAACCACCTCGATGGTTCACAGACGACGATCTACGAGGCTTCCGAGGCGTACGCGGCGGCTTCGATTCCGTTGGTCGTGCTGGCCGGCAAGGAGTACGGGTCGGGCTCGTCGCGCGACTGGGCCGCCAAGGGCACGATGCTCCTGGGCGTGCGTGCGGTGATCGCCGAGTCGTACGAGCGGATCCACCGTTCGAACCTGATCGGCATGGGCGTGCTCCCGCTGCAGTACCCGGCGGGCCAGACGGCCGAGTCGCTGGGCCTGACCGGCACGGAGACCTTCTCGTTCACGGGCGTCGAGGCGCTCAACGACGGGTCGACCCCGCGCACGGTCGCGGTGACGACCGACACGGGCGTCTCGTTCGACGCGGTTGTGCGCATCGACACGCCTGGGGAGGCCGATTACTACCGGCACGGTGGCATCCTGCAGTTCGTGTTGCGCAAGATGCTGGAGAGCTGATTTGTCATAGGGCCCCCTGCACCGCAGGGGGCCCTTCTCTGTGCAAGGCTCGATGCATGGACGACAAGACCGTGCTGACCCGGATCAACGACCTGGTCCAGGAGGAACACCAACTCCGCACCCAGGTGCAATCCGGCCAGATCTCCTCGGACGACGAGCGCACCCGGCTGCGCCAGCTCGAAGAGTCCCTCGACCAGTGCTGGGACCTGCTCCGCCGGCGCCGGGCCGCCCGCGCGGCGGGCGCCGACCCGGACTCGATCAACGCGGAGCCGGTCTCCGAGGTCGAGGGCTACCTCCAGTAACTAGAACTCCCAGCTCGTCGCGCCGTGCGGTTCGGCAGTTGCCACGCCGACCGCGCGGCGCAACGCGAGGCGGTAGAGGTGCCAGGGCGGTGGGCCGGCGCTGGGGGCGCTGAACGGGGCCGTGAACACGTCACCGTCGGCCTCTGCCGGCCAGCCGCCGCTGTTGTAGACCTCGGCCAGGCGGGCGACGGTCTCGGGGTCGGTGACCCGCTCGGCCGTACCCTCCAGCGTCAGGTCGATGCCGGTCAGCCGGACCGACACGCTGCAGGTCGGGTTCTCGGCGAGGTTGCGTGACTTGCGGGTGCCGGGGCCACTGGTGAAATAGAGCGCGTCGTCCACCCACACCGCCCCGACGCCGGCGGAGTGCGGCCGGCCGTCGGGCCGGACCGTGGCGACGAAGAACGTCAGGTCGGCCGTGGGCGTCTCGCTCACGAGCGCGTCACGTGGGCGGCTCCACGGCAGCGCGGGATGGCCGTACCGGTCGAGGTTGCGAGTCGTGCTCGGCGAGGTCATGGTGTCCTTCATACCCATAGGTCGAACGGGCAGGCGCCGATTTCGACGAGCCTCGCCGTCAATCCGCGGTCGCCACGTAGTAGGCGGTCCGGACCTTGCGCTTCGTCAGCCCGCCGGTCGCTTTGCCGGTGCGGACCGTCCAGGTCTTGCTCGACCGGTCGATGCCGGGGCTGTTCTGCTTCGCCCACACCGCCTCGCCGTTGTCGCAGCGGTAGAAGCCCGCGAGGTCCGGGTCGCTCTCCTGCGCGTCCCAACTCCCGCCGTTCCGTAGCCGGCACCGCGTGCCGGAGTCGAGATCCAGTCGGATCGGCAACGGGGTGCCGCTGTATCTGGCCGGGCCGCTCGGCTGCATCGCGCCGACCGAGCCTTCCATCCACAGCCGGGCGACGGTGCGGCCCATCGGGTCCTGCAGGCAGAGCATCGAGTCGCCGCCGGCCTCCACCCAGCAGGCGTCCGCCGCGGCCGCGCTCGGGCTGCAGTAGTAGATGTCGCCCTTCCGGGCCGACGGGCTGGCGCTGTTGAAGCTGCAGTCCAACCCGCCGGCATCCGGCGCGTCCACCGCGGTCCAACCGGGGGCCACCCGGCCGGCGGAGGTCACCGGTTTCAGGTCGCGGACCGTCGTGCCCGGGTCGAGCAGGTCGAGGTACTCCTTCAGCGCCTCGGCCGCCTGGTCCAACGCCCCGCCGTGGCTGGTGACCTTGGTATGGCTGCACTCGGCCGTCATCGCGGCCACGCCCAGGTAGACCACCAACGCCGGCGTGAGCCGGTCCGCCAGCAGCCCGTCCAGGGCGTTCTCGTCCACCTTCAGCTCGGCGATGATTTCCAGCGTCGCGCCGATGGCACCGCCCCCGCCGGCGGCGGTAAGCGTCCGGATCATCGAGTCGTTGGTGGTCGTACACGTGGCGTTCCTGAGGCGGATCTTCTGGCCCTTCGGCCAGTCCGCCTTCCGCCGCATCTGGAGGTAGCCGTGCTGGCTGTCCACGGACACGATGCCGTCGCTGCTGAGCGGGACGTCGTACACGTGGAAGGGGCCGAACGTGCGTTTGACGGTGATGTCACCGGCGATGGTGGTCACTCCCGCCGCCACCGGCAGGAACGGGGGCAGCACGCCGGCGCAGCCCTTGGCCGGCCCCGCGCCGTCCCGGTGCTGCCCCAGGCAGACCTGGGCGTCGGAGCCGATCGGCGGAATGAGCTTGCCGCCAACGCTCCGCTGCAAGATCTCCGCCACCCTGGTATTGCCGAACGGACTGCCGAGATACGGGGTGTCGAAGGTGACCAGCCCACCGATCCGGTCCGTGGTCTTGACATCCCGGGCGGCGTAGAGCGACGCGAGCCCACCCATCGAATGGCCGACGAGAACAACCTTGCGGTCGCCACCGCGCTTCTTCGCGAACGCATCGGACACCGCGGCGATGTAGTCCGCCAGGCAGCCCGCGACCAGCACGTGCGCCGCCCAGGTCGTGCTGTTGGTGCCGTAGTCGAAGTAGAAGGGCTGGATGCGCTTGCCGGTGCGCTCCGCCAACGCCTTCCCGGTGCCTGTCAACGCGTTGCCGTCAGCCGTCCAGCCGTGGACGAAGATGACGGGCCTCCGACCGGCGGACTGGTTCGCGGACGGTTTGGTGGAGTTGCCGCTGCAGCCGGCGGCCCGGGCTGCGGCGGAGGGGACGGTCAGCAGGCCCGCGGCCAGCAGCAGCGCGGTCAGCGCTCCGGGGAGCCTCATGCGTTCGGCCTCCCGTCCACCAGCTTCCACTCGTCGCCGACGTGCAGCAGCGTGAAGGTCCAGCGCGGGCTCGTGGCGGCGGGTGGAGTTGCCACCGTGCCCTGGACCTGCGCCGTCCGGCCGTCGAGATAGGTGAAGGTGGCGAGGTCGAAGCTGATCGAGCCCAATGAGGCCAGCTGCTCGGCAGCGGCCGGTTCCAGCGCCTGCCCGGACGGCATGGCCAGCACCGCGCGAATTCGCGCCTCGTCACCGGAGGTCAACTGCTCGGACAACGCGGCGGCGCGCGGGCTGTCGAGGGGTTGGGCGCTGGGCGTGCCGGTGGCGGTGTTCGAGGCTGCGGCCGGAGGCTTTTCGGAGTCTCGAAACACGGTCCAACCCGCGACGGCGAGCCCGGTCAGCAGAAACACTCCCGCTAGCGCCAGCCATCCCGCCCGCCGGCTGAGCCCGAATGGCACCGAATCACCTCAGTGCATTTCTTCGAGCTGGTTGAAAGCCATCGCTACGTCCTTAATCAGCACCTCCCGCGAATTCCAGAAGGTGCGTTGATGATCGGATCAGCCGCTAATCAAGACAGGAGTTGCCTGCTCAAGTAGACGAGAGGGCCGTTGGTCCCACCATCGGCCGATCGTTTCCCGTTGGTGGCCGCATTAGCCTGTAAACGAGTGCTGTTCGCGAGTAAATGATATTCCTAAATGGCGCCAGTCTGCCTCGTCGGGCAGCCGCAACCCGGCTGACGCGAGCGATCCCTCGGCCGCATCTGCCGTCGACGAGGCACGCCGGCACCGTCGGGCATTAGGCTGCTGGGATGTCCGCCCCCGCCATCGCCACGCTCGTCGGCTTCCTGCGGCTCCCCCGGGTTCGTCGCCGGATCGTGGTGGGTGCGGCTCTGGCCGGATGTTTCGTCTGGATGATGGTGGTGGTCGGGCTGGCGTTCGCGCTGATCGAGCGGGGCGTCGACCAGTGGTGGGCCATCCTCGTGTTCGGGCTGGCCGTCCTCGTCGTCGCGGTCGCGGTCGCCGGTGGGTTCCGCCGCGCACCGGCTGCCGCCGCTCTCCCGACGCCCGCCACGCGACCCGCTCCGGTCCCCGTCGTGGTCGCACCGTCCGGCCTCACTCGGGTGCCGGTCGAGCCGCTCAGCCCGCGCGAGCGCGAGGTGCTGGCCCAGCTCGCGGCCGGGCGGTCCAACCGCGAGATCGCCGCGGCGCTGTTCGTGGCGCCCGGGACCGTCAAGGCCCACCTCAACCACATCTTCCAGAAGCTCGACGCCTCGACCCGGTTGCAGGCGGTCGCCCACGCGCGGGAGGCCGGGCTGCTGGTGGGCGACGATTAAACCCCACTAAACCTGCCATTCGGCAGACGCCAGCGCCGCGCGACGGTGCCTAGCGTGGCGCCTCGTGACGACCACCGCACCCACCACCGTCCTGCCGGCGCGCGCCGCCGGCCCGCTCCCGATCGCCTTGGCCGCGACCTTCACCACCGTCGTCGAGGGTCTATCGCTGGCCGAGTTCCTGCCCGCACCCGTGGCATTCCTCGTCGGCGCCGCCTGGGGCGTCGGCATCGCCCTCCTGGCCCGCCGGCTCAGCCGCACCGCCATGCTCGCCGCGCGGCTCGAAGACGGGCTGGTGGTGCTCGGGACAATCGCCATGGCCCTGTTCGCGTTCGGCGGTTTCGCCGGCCTGCTGGTGCTCAACGGAGCGATGGACAGCTCCTCGCTCACCGGCGAGACACTCGTGGCCATGTTCATGCCCAGCATCCCGGTCGCGATCGCGGCGAACGTACCCACCGAGCTGCTCGTCGTGCCGGGCCTGCTGGTGCTCGGCTGGCGCACCGGAATCCGCCGAACCCTCATCCTGGCCGCGTCCGCGCTGTACCTCCTGCATCGCGTCTGGACCTACCTGGTCTTCGCCTCCGGACGCCTGGACTTCGCCGCGGCGGAACACTCGACCACCCCGCTGACCGCGGCCGAGCGCGCCCAGCACCTGGAGCAGCTCCACCTCGACGATCCCCGATGGATCCTGAACCTGGTCATCTTCGGCTTGTTCCTCGGCGCGGCGCACTTCCCCCGGAGCACACGGCGGCCTTAGCTACAGTCTCGGTCGTGTCGATGACAGGAACGCTGGCGATCGCGAAGGTGCTGGCTCATTGCGGGGGCTCGCCCAAGGCCGCGGTGACCTACCTGGTGCGAGCGGTGGCCGCCGACCCATGCACCGCCGAGCCGTGGTCGGCGCTGGAGGACCTCAGGCGAGCGCTGCCCGACGAGGTCTCGGCGGTCGTCGCCGCGGCGACGACGGTCGGACCCGTGGTGGCCCGGGCCTACCTGTCCTTCGTGGACGGTGACATGGACGAAGCGGCGATATCGCTGGGCTCGGTCACCGGCTTCCAGCCGGAGATCCCGTGGGCGGACGCACCCTGGTTCGGAGACGAGCGGTTCCTCGGCACGGTGTCCGCGGCGGCGTTCGCCGAGGGCACGATGCGCATCCGGGACCACGACCGGGACCTACGGACCGACGCGGTACGCGCGAACCTGACCCCATGGCTGACGGCGATCGACGTGGTCTGCGGCCGCGACCCGGACCCGGACGCGATGGCCCGCATGGCCATTCTGCTGCGAGCCTGCGACCGGACCGACGCCTCGTTCGCGCTGTGCGACCGGGCCGACGCCGTGCGGCGGTTGGCGTTCACCGAGGTCGTCCGCGCCGGCACGTGGCGGCACCTCGGCAACCGCCCGGAAACCGCGGCCGCGTTCCGGCGTGCCCTGGCCCTCGATCCGACCAACTGGTCGCTGCACCTCGACCTCGCCGACCTGGCGGCCGAGGAGGGCGACTTCGCCGAGGCCGCCGCCCTGGCCACGCGCGGCGAGGAGTTGGAACCGGACGACGTCACGATGCGCGCGGCCGCCGCCGCGTACCGGGCCCGCTCGACGGGATCGGCCGCCGATCTGGAAGCGTTCACCGAGTTGGCCCCACAGGTGCCCGACGACTACCGCCAGACCCTCCTCGGCTACGCCAACCGCACCTAGGAGCGCCGCAGCGCTATTTCTCGTTCGCGTCCGTCGACGACCGCACTGCCAGCTGCTGTGCCGCATCGAGGCGCTCGTACCACGCCGGCGGCCAAGATGATGTGGACGCGTCACCTTCGAGGCCGAGATCTTTTCGAGCGTGGCGATAGAACACCGCGCGCTCTCGTTCGTATTCGGCGAGCGCGGCCGCCCATCCCTCCTGGCCGGTGAGAACGCCGCGCGCATAGAACTCGAGCTGCCACACGCTTTGATGCCATGCCCGGGCCGCGTCGATGGTGGCCGGGGTCCCCAGGAGCAGCACGGACTCCCAGCGGGCGGTCCGCTCACCGGCCGCTGCCGCGAGCTCGACCCGCCCGCGGGCGAGCGGCACCGCATCAGATGAATGCTGCAGACCTCGTGTCTTGGCCATGCCGGTGGAGATGTGCACCATCCGCTTCACCGCGTTGCAGTACTCCGTGTACGACTGCAGCCGCGCCGCGTCCCAACGAACTCGTTGATCTCGACGCCAGCGCGCGCGTTCACCGAGGTTCGTCAAAGTAAAGGTCAACAGGCCACCTACGACGACACCGATCAAGGCAGCGAACTCCTGCATCGTCACTCCCGCGAGGCCGACCCGTCGACGGTCCTGTCCGTCGGACTCCAGTGAAGCTCGCCAGGTCAACAACCGGCCGTAGGAGAGCAGGCCGTCAATGGCCCTTGAAGGCCTCCGCGAGCCACCACGAGCCGCCGTCCGACACGATTTTGGCGTCGACCACGAGCGGGCCCGTCGGTGCCGATTCGAGCCAGTCGGTGACGCCGCTCAGGTCGGCGGCGCTCCGGACGGTCAGGCCCCGCGCTCCGAAGCCGGTCGCCAGCGCCGCTATGTCCGTGTCCGGGAAGGTCACCGTGCCGAGGTCGGTGTCCGAGCCGAAGTGGTGCACCTCGGCACCGTAGGCCGCGTCGTTGTAGACCACGCACAGCAGCGGGATGCCCAGGCGCACCGCGGTCTCCAGCTCCGCGACCGACATCAGGAAGCCGCCGTCGCCGGCCGCGAGGACCGGGAGCCGGTCGGGGCGGGCCAGGGCGGCGCCGATCGCCGTGGCCAAGCCCAGCCCGATCGACTGGAAGGCCTGCGTGAAACAGAAACCGAACTCGTCGGGCACGCCGAGGTACGCGCTCGGGTAGCCCATGAAGTTCCCCGAGTCGATCGAGACGACGCGGGCGGCCGGGAGCATCGTGTCCAGCGACCGGCTCAGCACCCGCGGGTCGATGCGGTCGCCGGTCGACAGGTCGTCGGTCGGCTCGTCGTTCCATCGGCCGCGGGAGGCGATGTCGTCGGCCACCGACGAAAGACGGTAACCGGGCGTGGCGTCCCCGAACGACTCCAGCACCGCCGCGGCCGTGGCGCCGCTGTCGCCGACCACGCCCAGGTCGATCGGCCGGTGCGTGCCGAGCGCGGCCGCGTCGACGTCGACCTGCACCACCTTCGCGTCGGCCCCGATCAGGCGACCGTGCCGCATCGTCCACATGTTGAGCGCGCACCCGAACCCGACGATCAGGTCGGCCTCCGAGATCAGCCGGGCCACCGTGGGAGAGGCGAAACCGCCGGAGATGCCGAGGGCGTACGGGTCGTCGTGGAACAGCCCGTTCGCCACCGCCGAGGTGGCCAGCAGCGAGCCGGTGGCCGCTCCGAGCCGCCGCAGCGCCGGTCCGGCCTCGCGGGCACCCCGGCCGGCCACGATGACGGGCCGCCGGGCCTGCCGGAACAAAGCGGCCAGCGCGGCCACGTCCGCCAAAGACGGAGCAACGGGCGCTGGACGTGGATCCGGCCCGACCTCGACCGCGGACGCCGGGAGGGACTGCACCGACAACGGCAGGTTCAGCACCACCGTCCGCCGCTCGTCTCGCGCCGTCCGCCACGCCAGGACCGTGTCCTCCACCGCCGACTCACCACTATGGACACGCGCGGCGACGGCGCCGAGGCTCCGGGCGTACCCCATCTGGTCCATGGCGAAGTTCGACGTGGCGCCGCCGGCCTCCGCGGCCAGCACCACCAGCGGCGTGCGGCTCTTCGCCGCCTCACAAATGCCCGTGGCCGCGTTGGTCAGCCCGCAACCCTGGTGCACGGACAGGAGCGCGACCTGACCGGACATCCGGGCGTACGCGTCGGCCATCGTCGCCGCGCCGCCCTCGTGCCGGGTGGCCGTGAACGGGACACCGTTGGCCCGCAAGGCATTCGTCACGTGGAAGTTGCCGCTGCCGACCACGCCGAAGCAGTGCCCGACGCCGAGCGTGGCCAGCGTGCGGCCGACCACGTCGGCGACGGTGGGCACTACTGGCCGTCCACGAGCGCCAGCACGCGGGTCGGGCTGCCGGTGCCGCCGACGATGGGCAGCGGGGCGACGACGATCAGCGCGCCGGTCGGCGGAAGCTGCGCGAGGTTCTGCAGCGAGGTGATGCCGTACTTGTCGTTGCCCAACAGGTGGAAGTGCGCCGGGAACGGCGGTTCGAGCCCGCCCGCGTTGCCCGCGTCGATGCCGACCGTCTCGACACCGAACCCCGAGATGGGCGTCTTCGCGAGCCACTCGGCGCAGGCCGCCGTGATGCCGGGCGTGTGCGAGCCGTTCTCGTCGGCGTTGATGAACTGCTCCTGGGAGTGCGCGTAGCGATCCCAGCCGGTCCGGTAGAGCAGCCACGTGCCGGGGGCGAGCTCGCCGTGCTCGGCGATCCACGCCTCGATGTGGTGCACCTCGAGCAGGAAGTCGGGGTCGGCCGACGCCTCGGCGGTGAAGTCCATGACGGCCGCCGGACCGACGAGCCGCGCGGGCGGGATCTGCGAGACGTCGTGCCCCTCCCGGCCACTGATCCAGTGCACGGGCGCGTCGAGGTGCGTACCGATGTGCTCACCAGTCCGGATGTTGTGGTGCTTCCAGAACGGCCCCGGGGTGTCGTACGCGCTGACCTGCTCGAGACTGAAGTCGACCAGGTTCGCGAACGGCTCCGGCAGGCGCAACGTCGGCGTGCTCGACGACAACGGGTTGGTGAGGTCGACGACCCGGATCGAGCCGGATCCCAGTGCGGCGACCAGATCTACGACAGATGTCATGACACACGTCCTTAGATGATCGTTCCGGTCCTGGGCGACATCCTGCCACCACGCGCCGTCAGTCGACCGTCCGCCGAAGGACCAGAGTCAGGAATCCCCACGTGTCACGGTAGGTCCGCAGCCATTCGGTTCGACGGATGCCCGCCAGGGCGAGCGCGTCGGCGCTGTCGGGGTCGTCCGGATGGTCCAGCGCCCAGTCGGCCAGCGTGCCCCAGCAGGCCCATTCGTAGTCGTCGAGTTCGCCGCGGCTGCTGACGTGCCCATGGACGGGTGTCCAGCCGGCTTCGGCGACGAGGTCCATCGTGGTCGCCAGGTCGGCGAAGTCACCGAGCATCTCCACAGCCTCCGGGGAGGGCGGGCGATCCCAGAACCCGTCGCCGATCACGACGCGACCACCGGGTGCCAGGTGAGCACGCGCCGCCGCGAGCGTCGGCAGCAGACCACCGAACGCGTGCGCGGCGCCGACGCTGAGCACGACGTCGAACGTCCGCCCGGGGGCGAAGTCCTCCGCCTTGCCGAGATGGACGTCGAGCCGTTCCTGGACGCCACGGTCGGTCGCGGCCCGCCGGGCATGGTCGAGAGCGTCGGCCGAGATGTCGACACCATCCGCGCGTACGCCGGGCCCGGCTTCGAGGGCACGCAGGAGCCACTCGCCGGTGCCGCACCCGAGGTCGAGCACCCGCTCGTCCCCGCGCGGCAGGGCGTGCCCCAAAAGCCGGCGCACCGACCCGTCGTCGAGCGGCGCCTTGATCGGGTGGTGGGCATGGGCGATCTGGGAAGCCTTCTCGCGGTTCACCGGTGCGGCCTTTCAGAGCGGCGTCGGGCGGGCTCCGTCGGTTCTTGGCGACCCGATCGGGGTGGGCGCGGGGCGGGCCGCTTCCCCGGCGTGCGGGAAGCGGCCCGGCCACCATCGGGGGTCAACGGACGCCGGCCTCGTCGAGCAGGCGGCGGGTGACCTCGTTCGGGTCGTGTACCAGGCCGCGCGCCGCGAACCAGGTCGTGACGTTCTTGACGTCGCGGGCCAGCAGGGCCGGCCCGTTCGGGTTCGCGACCACGTCGACCACCTGGGGCAGATCGATCACCACGAGGCGGTCGGCATGGACCAGCAGGTTGTACGGCGACAGGTCGCCGTGTGCCAGGCCCGCGCGGGCCAGCACCGTCAGCGCGTCCATCAGCTGGTCCCAGAGCGCCTTCGTCTCGACCGGTGACGGGCGTAGCTGCGCCAGGCGCGGCGCGGCCAATCCCTCCTCGGCGTCGCCGATGAACTCCAGCATCAGCTCGGTGCCGCGGAGCTGGATCGGGTACGGGACGGAGATCGCGCCGTACGACGTGGCGACCTCCCAGAGACGGGACAGCGCGTCGAACTCCGCCGCCGCCCACTGGCCCGCGATCAGCTGCCGGCCGAACGCCGTGCGGCCGGCCATCGCGCGGTTCTCCCGGGAGCGCCGCATCCGGCGCCCTTCGAGGTAGCCGGCGTCGCGGTGGAACATCCGGTGTTCCGGCTCCCGGTAGCGCTTGGCCGCGAGCAGGCAGCTGCGGTCGGTGTCCGGGATACCGCGCCGGACCAGGAAGACGTCGGCTTCCTTGCCGGTCTTGAGAATGCCTAGTTCGACGTCGACAGCGGCCAGGTCCGTAACTACCCACGAGGGGCGGGGCAGCGGGCCGTGCACGGCGTCGTCCCATGTCGACCAGGCGTCGCCAGTCGAAGGGGTGTCGGTGTCGGCGTTGGTGTCGAAGGCGACGGGCGTCTGGTGACGCGCGCGCTTCAGGAACTGCGGATCGTCGTCGTCGAAACGACGTTTGCCAGAACGGCCGCGAGGGGCCGGCTCGAACTCGTGCTCACGCAACGGAGGAACTCCTGAGTCAAGAAGGAAGAGGGCAGCGAAAAGTTCGCGACAACGACAGCCACAGAACTCACCCCTTCCGACTCGACGACCGGGCAGCGCACGTCACGGCGCGGCCAGGTCTGGTTCCTGGTCCAACTAGATCGCGAGTCTCCCGGCACCACGCCGGGAGCGCAAGTGAATTATCCGGCGAGGACGGCGGCCATCGCTGGCAGGAACCCGCCGGCCGTGGCGGTCGGCTCGAAGCGCGACTCCATCCAGCGGCGGCCGCGGTGCAGCCAGACGCTGGGCAGGCCCATCTCGGCGGCGGCGCCGATGTCGGTCTCCGGGCTGTCGCCGACCACCCAGGCTCCGCTGAGCCGCATGCGTACCCGTTCCGCCGCCAGGGTGAAGATCCTGGGGTTGGGTTTGCTGACCCCGACCTCCTCGGAGATCACCCAGTCGGCCACGTAGCGGTCGAGGCCCGTACGCCGGATTGTGGTGTCTTCCTGTCGGGTGGCGCCGTTGGTCACGACCACCGGCACCCAGCCGGCGTCGTCGGCGATCCGCAGCGCGCACGCGACCAACGGGTCGAGCCGGCTGTTGGCGACCACGCCCTCGCGCATCTCGTCGACCAGGTCCACCGACGAGGTGGTCAGCCGGTAGCGGTCGCGGATCGCGTCGGCGACGTCCCACCGGTCGGTCAGCCCGTCGGCGTCGACCGACATCAGCCAGTCGAGGTCAGGTGACGGGGCCCCGATCCCGTCCAGGAAGCGTTCGGCCCAGCCGCGGAAGGCGCCGGTCCGGTCCAGAACGGTGTTGTCCAGGTCGAGGAACATGAGGGGCACTCGCGCACAGTACGGGACGAGGCCGATCCCTCAAAACCCCAGCAATGTAAACAATCTTGGGCCGGACACGGCGATCGCCGGCCCGCGTGGTGCGGACCGGCGATCGCCTGGTGGGAGACCCTTCAGGCGTTGGCCCTTCGGATCGCCGCCATCCCCCCGAGGGCGGCCAGCCCGGCCACCAGAGCGGGCCAGCCCACCAGCAGGCTGATCTGGTGTTGGGTGCTCAGCCAGTGCCAGACGTCGCCCCACCAGCCCTGCCAGGTGACCAGCGCGGCGAGCAGGCCGAACACCACGATCGTCGCGGCGAGGGTGGCGAACAGGCCGTTGGTGCCGAAGCGCACGTACCAGACCGCCGCGAAGATGCAGAGGAAGTTCAGGAACAGGAACGGCACCGCGTAGACCAGGATCTGCAACAGTCCATTGGAGACATCGATGTACGGGATCCGGAAGAAGTGCAAGCCGATGCCGAACCCGCCGGTGCCGCCCTCGATCAGGTTGAGCAGATAGAGCAGCACGCCGTAGAGCAGCGCCTGTGTCAGGTTGACCAGCGTGGTGGCCAGGTAGAAGGTGCGCCGCGTGACGCCCATGCCGAGCGCGAACGGGAACACCTGGCTGATCGAGACGCCCGCGATGATCGCCGAGACCACGTAGAGGCTGGACAGGCCGCCGGTGCTGGTCTTGCCGGGCGACGCCTCGTCGATCGAGGCGAAGATCAGGATGTTGATCAGCAGCGAGGCGGTCATGATGCCCCACGGCCAGAGGAGCTGGTTCACCCAGGCGACGGTGTGCATCCGGGCGACGTCGACGATGCGGTTCATCGGTCGGTCTTCCTTTCCATGGTCAGGCGCACGACCGCCTGCTGGAGCGACACCGGCTGCAGGTCGATGCTCAGCTTCTTGGCCCGCATCCGCTCCGCGTTGTCGAACGAGCCCCGCAGGGTCACCCGGACCACCCCGCCGAGCTGCTCGCGGTGCAGGACCTGGCGGCCCGTGGCGAACTCGTCGATCGCCTCGGCCGGACCGGTCGCGTCCATCACCTCGCCGCGCAGCTCGTCGGTGTCGGCGTCGAGCACCAACTTGCCCCGGTCGAGCAGCAGCACCTGCTCGATGAGGTCGGCGACCTCGTCGATCAGGTGCGTGGAGAGCACGACGGTGCGCGGGTGCTCGGCGTAGTCCGCCAGCAGCCGGTCGTAGAAGAGCTGGCGGGCCACGGCATCGAGGCCCAGGTACGGCTCGTCGAAGAAGGTCAGCGGTGCCCGCGCCGCCAGGCCGATGGTGACGCCCAGCGCGGAGGTCATGCCTCGGGAGAGCTTGCGCACGTCGCGCTTGCGGGGCAGGTTGAAGTCGTCCACAAGGGACTGCGCGAAGTCCTCGTCCCAGTTGGGGAACAGGTGACGGGCCAGGCTGAGCACGTGCTTCACCTTGTACGCCGTCGGGTACTTCTGGCTCTCCTTGATGAACACGACCTTCATGAGCGCACGTTCGTTCTCGTACGGGTGCTCCCCGAAGAGCTCCAACGAGCCGGACGTGGCGCCCGTCTGGCCGGTGATCAGCTGCATCAGCGTGGTCTTGCCCGCGCCGTTGCGGCCGAGCAGGCCGTAGATCGCGTTCTCCTCGAGCGTGAAGCTGACGTCGTCGAGTGCGGTCACGTCCCGGTACCGCTTCGTCAGGCCGCTAGCCGCCACGACGGTCATGCCGCCACCTCCCTTCGGTCGGCGGGACAAGACCGCAGACGGCTGAGTTGCCTGCGCTCGCTTCGCTCGCTCACCGCTGTTCCTCCCACGTCTCGATCAGTTTCTTGAGCTCCTCGGTGCCGATGCCCAACTTGCGGGCCTCGTCGACGAGCGGGCGCACGTACTGCGTTGCGAAGTCGAGCCGGCGACGCTCCCGGAGCGTTTCGCGGGCCCCCGTTGCCACGAACATTCCGATCCCCCGGCGTTTGTAGAGGATTCCGTCATCGACCAGGCGGTTGATTCCCTTGGCGGCGGTCGCCGGATTGATCCGGTGGAACGCCGCCAGTTCGTTGGTGGACGGCACCTGGGTCTCCTCCGCGAGCGTCCCGTCGATGATCGAGTTCTCGATCAGCTCCGCGATCTGGACGAAGATCGGCCGGTCGTCATCCATGGCTCGTCGGTTCATTACTCATGTAACTAACCATGCAACCGACGAACCCGGGATGTCAAGTGGTGCCGGTCACAGGTGTCGGAAACGCGGCTCAGCGGGCCGTGAGGATGCGGCGTCCGCCCAGCTCACGGCGGTCACGCAGCATCGTGTGAGCGGCCCGGACCCGGGCCAGCTCGGTGGGGTCGAGGGTCGCGACGACGACCGATTCCCCTTCATCGGGAGCGCGGCCCACCGGCCGGCCCTCCGGGTCGTAGACGGCCGCGCCGCCGTTGAACGACCAGTCGGCGTCCCCACCCACGGAGTTGGCGAAGACGACGTACATCGTGTTGTCGAGCGCGCGGGCGGCGTAGTAGACGTCGCGCCGGTGCGCCGAGCCGACCACGTAGCCACTCGGCGCGAGGTAGCCGTGCGCGCCGTCGTCGGCGGCCGCCCGGCCGTGCTCGGGGAAACAGCCGTCGTAACAGATGCCCAGACCCAACCGCCAGTCGTCGACCAGCAGCGTGGCGCCGGTCGTGCCGGGGGTGAACAGCGCGTTCTCCTCGGGACCCCAGAGCAGTTGCTTGTCGTACGCGGCGACAGCGTCACCAACACGGTCGACCACGACGGCCGAGCAGGTGCGCCGGCCGTCCGCGTGCCGGACGGAGGCGCCCACGACGACCACGCTGCCGCTGTCACGCGCCGCTGACCGCAACGCGTCGAGCCGGCCGTCGTCGATCTCCCCCGTGGCCGCCGCCGGCAGGTCGGTCGCCACCGGGTCTTCGTGCAAGGTCGGCGGGTGGTACGCGCACAGGAAGAGCTCCGGCAGGACGACCAGCCGGGCGCCGGCGTCGGCGGCCTGCCCGACGAGCCGGGCGGCGACCGCGGCGTTGTGGGCGACGTCCCCGGGCACCGGTGTCGCCTGGACCGCGGCGACGGTCAACTCGGTCGCCGGCGGGGTGTCCACGGCGGCATCGTACGACGAGAATCGTTCTTGTGGAGGACGCCTTCTACTGGCCGACCGGCGACCCGTCCCGGTTCGAGTCGACCGCGCTCACCCAAGGGCCGTGGGGTGCCGGCCTGCAGCACGCCGGCCCGCCGTCGGCGTTGTTGGCCCGGGCCGTCGAAGCGCTGCCCAGCACCCTGTCCGGCGAGCCCCACCTGGCCCGGCTGACCGTCGACATCCTCGGCGCCGTGCCGGTCGAGGAGCTGACCGTCACGGCGTCCGTCGTCCGGCCCGGCCGGTCGGTCGAGCTGGTCGAGGCGTCGGCCGCGGCCGGCGGCCGGACCGTGCTCACCGCGCGGGGCTGGCGGATCCGGCGCACTCCCCTCGACCTGCCCCGCCAGGCCCAGCCGCGCACCGAGCCGGCGCCGATGCGGCCGGCCGCGGCGAGCATCTTCGGCGACCCGGCCTGGCAGACCGGCTATCTCGGCGCGGTCGAGTGGCGGTTCATCTCCGGGCACTTCGAGAAGCCGGGGCCGGCGCTGGTCTGGGCCCGACCGAGGGTGCCGCTGGTCGCCGGTGAGCCGATGTCGCCCATGCAACGGCTGGTCGCGGTCGCCGACTCCGGCAACGGGCTCAGCCGGGTGCTCGACATGGCCACGTGGTGGTTCATCAACACCGACCTGACGCTGCACCTGCACCGGCCGCCGGTCGGCGAGTGGATCTGCGTGCGGGCCCGCACGACCCTGTCCGAGGGCGGCACCGGGCTGGCGACGACGCTTCTCTACGACGACCGCGGCGCGGTGGGGCAGGGTGCCCAGGCGCTGCTGGTCGGGCCGCGACCGTGACCGTGACACGCAAGCCGTACGTACGGATTGCATCGCCGGGGGCCACCTGACACGATCGACACGTGCCCCGCGTGAGCCAGAACCAGCTCGACGCCCGCCGCCACGAGATCCTGGCCGCGGCGCGTGCGGCTTTCGCGCGCTACGGCTACGAGGGTGCCACGGTCCGCCGGCTCGAAGAGGAAACCGGGCTGTCCCGGGGTGCGATCTTCCACCATTTCCGTGACAAGGACTCCCTGTTCCTCGCCGTCGCCGAGGACGACGCGGCCGCGATGGTCGCCACCGTCGCCCGCAACGGCCTCGTCCAGGTGATGCGCGACCTGCTCGACCAGGCGGCCTCGCCGGACACCACCGGCTGGCTCGGCAGCCAGCTCGAGGTCTCCCGGCGGCTGCGCACCGACCCGGAGTTCGCCAAGCGCTGGGCGGTGCATTCGGCCGCGATCGCCGAGGCCACCCGCGACCGGCTGGCCCGCCAGCGCGCCGCCGGCGTGCTCCGCGACGACGTCGACCTCGACGTGCTGGCCCAGTTCCTGGAGCTCGCGTACGACGGCCTGGTCCTGCACCTGGCGATGGGCCGCCCGGCCGGCGACCTCGGCAAGGTGCTCGATCTGGTCGAAGAAGCCGTTCGCCGCGCGACCGCCTAGCAGTTACTTCGCCGTTACCTCAACCGCCCGTGCGCGGTCTTATGCACGGTGGCGTGGCGACTCCACAATGGGCACAAACGTCCTGCGACATCGGGGGGCCCGCGATGACACTGGCCGCGTCCGGCGACACCTGGGGCATTGCCGGCCCCACCTTCCTCGGGATCTACGTCGCGCTGGTGGTCGCCGCCATCATCGCCACGGCGATCATCCGCTCGGTGCTCTCGCGAGGGCCGGCCGGTCCGGGCTTCCCGAGCCTGCACCCGGAGCAGGCCGCCTTCCTCAACGGCGGGGCGCTGCTGGCCGCGTACACGGCGCTGGGTGGCCTGCGTCGTGGTGGCGCGATCGGGGCCAACCCCGACCGCACGCTCGTGCCGACCGGCCCGCTGCCGGCCGGCTCGACACCGCTGGACACCGCGGTCTACAACGCGGCCGGCAAGCGGCTGCGGACCCGGCAACTGACCACCGACCCGTGGGTCTCGAGCGCGCTCGACGACATCCGGGGCAGTCTCGAGAACGCCGGGCTGCTGCCGACCCGTGGACAGCGCCGGGCGTCGCGACTGGCCGCCCTGGTGCTGCTGCCGGTGGTCCTGCTCGGTGTCGCGCGGATCTCCGACGGCCTCGCCAACGACCGTCCGGTCGGTTTCCTCATCCTGCTCGTCATCGTGTCCGGCATCTGGATGCTGGTCAGCCTGACCCGCGCGCCGCAGCGCACCAAGGCGGGCAAGCGGGCCCTCACCGGTCTTCGTGGAACCCACCACCACCTGGCGCCCGGGCAGGCACCGAGCTACGCGACCTACGGCGCGGGCGCGGCGGCGATGGGCGTCGCCCTGTTCGGCGCGTCCACGCTGTTCCTGCTCGACCCGGCGTTCGCCGCCGAGGCCGACATCAACCGGGCGACCAGCGGCGGACCGTCGAGCGACGTCGGCTCGTCCTGCGGTTCCAGCAGCTCGTGCGGGAGCGGCAGCTCCTGCGGGGGTGGCGGAGGCGGCTGCGGCGGCGGCGGTGGGTGCGGCGGATGAACGCCTACGTCGCGCTCTACCTTGCCCTCGGCGCGGCGGACGTCGGCCTGACCGCCTTCGTGCGCTACTGGGTCGCCCGCGGGCCGGTCGACGAGCCACACCACGATCGGCTCCGCCCGCACGAGGTGGCCTACCTCAACGGCGGCCCCAAGCTCGCGCTGATCGCGACCGTTGGCGGCCTGCGCCGGGCCGGCGCGATCGGCACCCGACCGGACCGCACGCTGGCCCAGACCGGTCCGCTGCGGAGGGGTGCTCCTTCGTTGGACAAGGCGGTCTACGGCGCCGCCGGCATGCACCGGCACGTGCGTGACCTGGGCCACGACCCGTGGGTGGCGCGCTCGCTCGGCAAGGTGCGGCGCAGCCTGGAGCGCGCGGGGCTCATTCCGACCCGGCGGGACCGGCGGCAGGTGCGGCTCGCCGCCCTCCTGGTCGTGCCGGTCCTCGCGTACGGCGGCGCACGCATCCAGATCGGCCTGCGGCACGACCGGCCGGTGCTCTGGCTGGTGCTGATCAGCGCGGTCCTGCTCACCTGGCTGGTCTGGAGCCTGCGCGAGCTGCCCGCCACGACCAGGGCCGGCCGGCAGGCGTTGCGGGAGCTCCGGTCCCGGCACAGCCACCTCGCGCCGGACCACACCCCGAGCTATCCGACGTACGACGCCAAGACCGCGGCCATGGGCATCGCGCTGTTCGGCGCGTCCTCGCTGTACCAGGTCGACGCGGCGTTCGCCGACGACGTCGAGGTGCACCAGATGCGGGTCGAGACGTTGATCGGCCCGACCGGCGCGGTCGGCAGCGGCTTCGCCAGCCACGACTTCGGCTCGTCAGGCTGCGGTGGCTCGTCAGGCTGCGGTGGTGGCGGCGGCGGAGGCTGCGGCGGTGGCGGTGGCGGGGGTTGCGGCGGCGGAGGTGGCGGGTCGTGACCGACTACGGCGTGGGGATCGGCTGGCGGCCCGAGATCGCCGGGTTCGTCGCCGAGCTGCCCGGCCTGCGGTTCGTCGAGGTCGTCGCCGAGTCGGTGCACGACCACGGGCCGGTGCCGCAGGGGCTGGCGGATCTGCGGGCCAAGGGCGTCGCCGTGGTGCCGCACGGGGTCAAGCTCTCCCTCGGCGGCGCCGAGCCGGTCGACCCGGCCCGGGTCACCCACCTGGCCGCGGTCGCCGAGCGGCTCGACGCTCCGCTGGTCAGTGAGCACATCGCGTTCGTACGCGCGGGCGGGGTCGAGGCCGGTCACCTCCTGCCGCTGCCCCGGAGCCGCGAGGCGGTCGACGCGGTGGTCGCCAACGTCGCGCGTACGCGGGCCGAACTGCCCGTCCCGATCGCCCTGGAGCCGATCGCGGCGATCTTCGACTGGCCCGACGACGAGCTGACCGAGGCGCAGTTCCTGACCGAGATCCTGGACCGCACCGAGGCGCTGCTGCTGCTCGACATCGCCAACGTCTACGCGAACGCCCGCAACCGGGGCACCGACCCGCTCGCCCTGCTGGACGCCCTGCCGTTGGACCGGATCGCCTACTGCCACGTCGCCGGTGGCGCCGAGGCCGGTGGGATCTACCACGACACGCACACCCACGCGGTGCCCGAGCCGGTGCTGGAGCTGGTAGCCGAGCTGTGCGCCCGCCGACGGCCACCGGCGCTGCTGCTGGAGCGCGACGGCGCGTACCCCGCCGCCGACACCCTGCGCGCCGAGCTCGACGCGATCGCGGCCGCGTCCGGCTACCCGGCGGTCACGTGACCGGCGACCTCGCGGCCCGCCAGGCGGCGCTGGTCGCCACACTGGCCTCGGGCGCGCCCGTACCGCCGGGATTCGACCCTCGGCTCGTCGGGGTGGCCCGGGACGCCCTGCTGCGCAAGCGGGCCGGCGACGTCGCGCGGGCGTGGCCGATGCTCGCGGCGGCCCAGGGTGACCAGTGGCAGGCGGTGTTCGCCGCCTGGGCGGCGCGGCGGCCGACCAACGGCTCGCTGCGTGACGGGTGGGACCTGGCCCGGTCGCTGGCCCCGCTGACGGGCACGGCCGCGGCGGAGCTCGCCGCTCGGGAAGCGGCCTGGCGGTACGACGGCCAGAGCGCCCCGGTCGCGCGCGGGCGGCTGTCCGGATGGGCCCGGCGCCGGCGATTTGATCCACTCTGGGAGAGTGGACGGCTGTGGACGCGCTTACGGTCGAAGGGCTGACCCGTCGGTTCGGCAACCTCGTGGTGCTCGACGCGGTGAGCTTCGCCGTCGCGCCGGGTCAGGTCGGTGTCGTGCTGGGCGCCAACGGCTCCGGCAAGACGACGCTGCTGCGCTGCGTGATCGGCGCCGACCGGCCGGACGAGGGCGTGGTCCGGATCGGCGCGAAGCGGATCTACGAGACGGACGCGTGGGCCCGTTCGATCATGGCCGCGGCCCTGGACGACATCGACTTCTTCCCTGATCTGTCCGTTTATGAGCATTTGGCCCTGCTCGCGTACGCGCACGGCGACGGCGGCGACCCGGTCGACGAAGTGCTGGTCGAGCTCGGCCTGGAGCGGGCCCGCGACCAGTTGCCGATCACCCTGTCCAGCGGCCAGCGGCGCCGCCTCGCGCTGGCGTCGTGCCTGGTCCGGCCGCGCAAGGTGCTGATACTGGACGAGCCCGAGCAGCGCCTCGACGTCGCCGGCCGGGCCTGGCTGACCGACCGCCTCCGGCGCGAGAAGGCGGCCGGCACGGCGGTGCTGATGGCGTCGCACGACGCGGAGCTGATCGACGCGGTCGCCGACGTCCGGATCGGCATCGGCGGGTGACGACGACTGCCCTGGTGCCCCCGCCCGGGGCGGCGCCACCACCGTCCGGCGAGCTGAAGGCGCGGCTGCGCCGGGCGCGCCGCAAACACCGCGACCGGTCGATCGGCGACCTGCTCACCGACCTCTACATGATCGGTTTCCTGATCGCGATCTACGGCTGGGCGGCCATCGACTCGGCCGGCGACTTCCTGCACCGCCAGGTGGCCGCGGCGCCGGCCGACCCGGGCGCCCGCTACTGGATCGGCGTCGGCGCCGGGATCGCCCTGGCCGGCTTCGTCTGGCAGGGCCTGACCGCGGTCGGCCCGCTCCAGATCGGCCCGGCCGTGCAGAGCTGGCTGGCCAGCACGCCGCTGTCCCGGCGGGCGCTGCTCGCGCCGCGATTCGCCGGGCTGGTGCTGGCGGGTTCGTTCGGTGCGGCGCTGCTGGGCGCGGCGGCCGCGGCCGTCGGGCGGTCCGGCGGTTACGTCTGGGCGGGCCTGGCCGGGCTCGCCTGGGGGACCGCGTTCACGGCTGGTGCGGCGGCCGTGCAGGCCGGTGTCGCTCGTCGTTGGCCCGCAGCGGTGCTGTCCGGCGTCGGTGGCCTGCTGGTCCTGGCCGTGGTGCTGGCGCACGGGCTGTGGGACCGGTCGCCCGCCACCCCCGGGACGTCCTTGTTGCCCGCGGTCGCGCTGGCCGGCGTACTCCCGGCGGTGGTGCTGTTGGTCCTGGCGGTCCGGGCCCTCCCCCGGATCGACCGGGCCTCGCTGTCGACCGGCGCCCGCTTCGCCTCGGCGGCGTCGTCGGCGATCCTGCTGCTCGACCCGTCGATGCTGGCGGCGGTGGTGGAGAACCAGCGCTGGCGCGCGGTCGGCCGGGTCCGCAGCCGCCGTTTCCTCCCCGGCCCGCGGTGGTGGGTGCTGCTGCAGGCGGACCTCCGCCGGGTCGCGCGCACCCGAGCCGCGCTGGCCTGGTGGGCGGTCCTGGTGCTCGCGGTGTACGCCGTAGCGATCGCGCTGCCAGCGGTGGCCGGCGCGGTCCAGGTGATCGCGGCGTACCTGGCGGCGGACCGTTTCGCCGGCGGCCTGCGCGGCATCTCCCGCTCGGCCGGCCTGCGACGCGCGATGGGCGGCAGCGACGCGTCGCTGAAGCTGATCCACCTGGTCGTACCCGCGCTGGCCGCGACCCTGTGGTGGCTCGCGACAGTGCCGGCGGTCGGCGCGGGACCACTCTGGCTGGCCGTGCTGCTCGTGGCCGGCGTTGCCGCCACGGTCTACCGCGCGGCGACCCGAGGCCCGATGGTCTACGGCGGCTCGGTCGCCGAGACCCCGATGGGCGTGGTCCCGGTCGACCTGATCCGCCAGGTCGTCCGCGGCCCGGACGTGCTTTTCGTGCTGGTAGCCGTCCAGGTTTTGGTGAGGTGAGCTGTGGTTCCTTCAGACGTGCAGGCCGTGCTCGAGGAGTTCGCCGCGCGGATCGATGCGCTGGCCCCGGCCTCCGGCCCGCCACTCACGGTCGCGGTGAGCCTGAGCCCGGCGGCTGCCGAGGCGTTGGCCGAGGCACTGCGCTCCTACCACGACCCACGCGACCACGGCCGCTGCGGCTCGTGCGACACAGGCCTCGTGGACGAGACCTTCACGTGCACCTCGTGCGGCCAACCGGCAGGCCTGTTCGGCCAACTGGTCCGCGAACGCCTGGCCCGCCACCGCGCGGACTGACCTGGCGTCAATGTTGTTGTTCGCTGGCCGCGCGAAGGTGGGCGAACTCGCGGGCCAGGTCGGCGATCTGGAAGTGGGCGTTGAGGCCGCTCGGGTTGGGCAGGATCCAGACGCGGGACGGGCCGGCGGGGTCGTCCTGAGGGCCGATCTTCGCCTTCGGGCGGCGAAAGGCCGCCCGGTAGGCCGTCACGCCGAGGATCGCGATCCAGTGCGGGCGCCACTGTTCGGCCTTGGCCGCGAGCGCCACTCCCCCGGCCACGAGCTCGGCAGGGGTGAGCTCGTCGGCGCGGGCACTGGCGCGGTCGACGATGTTCGTGATGCCGAGGCCGGCGTCCAGAAGGGACAGTTGCTCCGCCGGGTCGAGTTGGTGGTCCGTGAAGCCCGCGCGGTGCAGGGCCGGCCAGAAGCGGTTGCCCGGGCGGGCGAAGTGGTGGCCGGTCGCGGCCGAGTACAGCCCCGGGTTGATGCCGCAGAACAGCACCCGCAGCTCGGGCGCGATCACGTCCGGCAGGGTCAGGTGCACCGCGGCGGCCAGGTCGGCCTTGGTGGGGCGGTTGGGGCGCTCGGGGCGGTCGGGCTTCACAGGGCGCGGATCAGGCCACCGTCGATGGCGATCGACGAACCGGTCACATAGGACGCTGCCGGTGACAGCACGAAGGCGGCGGCCCGACCGAACTCGGCGGCGTCGCCGATCCGGCGCAGGGGCACGTCATCGCCGGCGCCCTCGCGGGGGCGGGTCGGGTCGGCGGGGTCGCCGTAGTTGGCCCGGGTGCGGTCCGTCAGGAACCGGCCGGGCAGCAGGCTGACCACACGTACGCCGCGCGGGCCGAGCTCGTCGGCCATGTCCTTGGCCACCCCGACCAGGCCCGGGCGGAAGCCGTTGGAGATGCCGAGGTTGGTGATCGGCGTGCGGGCCGACGAGGACAGCACCAGCGCGATGGCGCCACCGGGTCGCAGGGCGGCGGCGACCACCCGCGCGGTGCGCACGGCACCCAGGAACACCGTCTCGAACGACTCACGCCACTGACCGTCGGAGGCGCCCAGGGCGGTGCCGGCCGGCGGACCGCCAACGGAGAGCAGCGCGCCGTCGAGCCGGCCGAAGGCGTCGTGGGCCAGCGCGACCAGGTGGTCAGCGCAGTCGTCGTGGGCCAGGTCGGCCACCACGCCGCGCGCCTTGTCGGGGCCGCCGAGCTCCGCGACCGCCTCCTCGACATGGTCCGGATGCCGGGAGGAGACGACCACCCTGGCTCCGTCGGCCACCAGGCACCGCGCGGTCGCGAGGCCAAGGCCTCGGGTGCCGCCGGTCAGCACGTACACGCGATCGGCGAGCCCAAGGTCCATGTCTGGATCCTGCCGCACCCCGTCGCGGGCCACAACGCGGGCTAGTCGCCGGAGATCGGGAACAGGATCGGGCTGAGCAGGTGGGGGCGGCGGCCGTCGGCCGGTGGGTTGCCGACGCGGGGCGCCAGGGCCGCCCGCATCGCTTCGACCAGGTCGGCCCGTTCCGCGTCGGACAGCCAGATCGCGTGCTGCCGGAAGCCGACCAGGTCGGCGGCCGGGTCGGCATCGGCCGTGTCGAGGTAGCCGTCGAACTCCGCGATCAGGGTCGCCATCGCGGCGGCGAAGGCCTGTCGCAGCTCGGCGGGGGTCGCCGCCGCCGCCCGGTCGGGCGGGATCGTGGCCCGCTCCCGGTGGAGCCGGTAGCTGCGCTCGACGAAGCCGCGTACCCGATGCTCGCCCGCGACCTCGATGATGCCGGCGTCGGCCAGCACCGCGACGTGCCGGTAGACCGTCGCCTTGGAGACGTCGGGCATCCGATCGACGAGCTGGGCCGTGGTCACCACCCGCCCGCCGGACAGGGCGTGCACGATCCGCAACCGGACCGGGTGCACGAGCAGCTCGACGGTGTCCATCAGCGAATTGTCTCACACTTGACACTGTTCGCAATCGTGCGAACATTAGGCGCATGACCAACCTCTGGCTCGACCACGATCCGCGCGGCTCCGGGCCGACCGTCGTCTTCCTGCCCGGCGCCGGGCTCGTCGGCCTCGACTTCCGGGCGGCTCAGCGGTTGAGCGCGCCGGCGGTGATCTACGACCGGGCGGGCACCGGCTGGAGCGAGCAGGTCGCGCTCCCCCGCAGCGCCACGGCCGTCGCCGAGGAACTGCACACGGCGCTCATCGGCAAGGGCATCAGCGGCCCGGTGATCCTGGCCGGGCACTCCCTGGGCGCGTTCTACGCCCGCCGCTACGCGCAGCTCTTCCCCACCGAGGTCGCCGGCCTGCTGCTGATCGACCCGGGCCACGAGGACATCTTCGACTTCCTTCCCGCCGAGGCCCGCGACCTGGATGCCGAGATCAAGCGGCAGACCACCGACCTGCCGGACCTGACCGACGCGCAGGTGGCCGCCGCCCGCGGCCAGTACGCGCAGCTCTACGCCGCCTGGCCCGACGACGAGCGGGAGGCACTGGTCGACTACCACCTCACACACTGGCGGACCGCGATCGACGAGACCCGCAACTTCGACACCGAGATCTACGAGGAGGTACGGGCCGGGGGCGCGCCGCCGGACGTACCCCTGCTGGTGTTGACCGCCGGTGCCCGCAACCCGGTCTGGGAACAGTTCGCAAACGCGGACCTGGTGACCCGCGCCCACGCGGGCATCGACGCCATGCACCGCGCGATGGCCGCGGCCGTGCCGCGCGGCGAGCACCGCGTCGTGCCGGGTGCGTCGCACGGCTTCCTGCAGAGCCAGCACCCGGAGGCGATCGCCGACGCGGTCGCCGCCCTACGGGTGGCTTAGGGCGCGGAGGGCTTCGGCGGTGGTCGGGTCCGCCGGGAAGAAGGCCTCGACGGCCAGGCCCGCGACGGTGACGTCCAGCGGCGTGCCGAACAGGGTGGTGGTGCTGAAGAAGGACAGGTCGCGGTAGCGCAAGGGAACCACGATGCCCGCGGCCGGTCCCGTGGTCGCCGTGCCGCCCGGATAGCCGCGCAACTCCTCCAGCAGCTCGTACAAGGCGTCGTCGTTGGTCGTCGTCGCCTGTTGCCGCAACCGGACCAGCAGGTGCGCGCGCCACTCCGGCAGGTTGCGGATGCGCGGTGCCATGCCGTCGGGGTGGAGGATGAGCCGCAACACGTTGACCGGCGGCGTCAGCAGGTGCGGCGCCGCGCCCTCGGTGAACAGCGCGATCGCCGGATTGGCCTCGACCAGGTGCCAGTGCTGGTCGACGAGCGCCGCCGGGTACGGGCTGTGTCCGTCGAGAATCTGGCGCACCGCCGCCCGTACCGGAGCCAGTTCCGGGTCGTCGAGCTCATGCCGGGGGTACGCGGGCGCGTGGCCGCCGGCGAGCAGGATCGTGTTGCGGTCCGCCAGCGGGATGTCGAGCTGTTCCGCCAGGCGCAGGATCAGCTCCGGGCTCGGCCGCGAGCGCCCGGTCTCCACGAAGCTCAGGTGCCGGGTCGAGATGCCCGTCTCGATCGACAGGTCGAGCTGGCTCATCCGGCGGCTCTGGCGCCACTCCCGCAGCAGCTCGCCGACGGGCCGCCGCGGCCTGGTCACGGTCGTCACACCACCGACGTTAACGACCGTGCGCGCGCCCGGACCATTACCTCCGAGGTAATCGACACGGCACCGCCGCCCCGGCAACCATCTCCTCCAGAACGGCACCGACGAAGAGGAGATTTCGATGGCAACGACGTACGACGAGCTGGCGGAGCGCTACATCGCGGTCTGGAACGAGACCGATCCGACCAAACGGCGCCAGGACATCGACGACCTGTTCGCGCCCGACGGCCGTTACGTCGACCCGCTGGCGGTGGCCGAGGGCCCAGCCGCGATCGACGCGACGGTCGCCGCGGTGCAGGGCCAGTTCCCCGGGATGACGTTCCGCCTGGCCGGCCCGGTCGACGGCCACCACAACCAGGCGAGGTTCACGTGGGAGCTGGGCCCGGCCGGCGCCGAGGCACCGATCGTGGGTTTCGACGTGGCGACCACGGGCGACGACGGCCGGCTGACCCAGGTGCTGGGCTTCCTGGACCGGGTCCCTAACGCCGGCTGAGGTAGTGGGCGCGCTGCTGCGGTTCGAGATGCTCGATCGCGAACCGCAGCACCACCCTCGGCGCGGTGGGCGCGTGCCGGTCGAGAAAGGCCAGCAGCCGGTCGCGGTCGTGCTTGCCGGCCTCACGCAACAACCCACCGACCGCGGTCCGCACGAACTCGTGCGGGTCGTCGACCAGGATCTCGGCGAGGGCGAACGTGTCGTCGACCTCGCCGGCCCGCACGAAGGTCAGGGTGGCGAAGATGGCGATGCGGCGCTCCCACCACCGCGGCGAGCGGGCCAGCTCGTAGAGGACGTCCCGGGGCGTGTCGAGCAGATAGCCGCCGACCACCTGGTGCGCGCTGAGGTCGACGAGGTCCCACGTGTCGATCCGGTCGGTCCGGCGCAGGTAGAGCGCGAACAGCTCCGCACGCAGGGCCTCGGAAGCCTTCCGGTGTACGGCCTGGTTGCCCATGATCCGCAGCGCACCGACCCGCACCAGATGGACGTCGGAGTCCAACAGCCGATCGAGCTCGGCGACGGGCAGGTCACCGAACCGCTTGGCGAGCGCGAACACGTCACCCATCCGCACGCTGTCGCGCCCGGCCGGCGGTCGAAGGGCTTGGACCTGCTCGGCGAACACGGCGGCGGTGAGCTCCATCCGACCAGCTTGGTCGCTCACCGCAATCCTGTCGACGGTGGCGCCGTCCGAGCGGCATCAGTAGCGTTCGCCGGGTGAGCCACCTCGTGGAGATCGTGCTGGACTGCCGTCACGCGGCAAGCCTGGCCCGGTTCTGGGAGGTCGCGCTCGGTTGGCGGATCCGCCCCTACGACGAGGCCGAGATCGCGCGGCTCGCCACCCTGGGCCTGACCCCGGAGACCGATCCGACGGTGGCCATCGACTCGCCGGACGGTTCGCTGGTCTTCTTCCTCCAGGAGGTCCCGGAGCCGAAGACCGGAAAGAACCGCATGCACGTCGACGTCCGGCTCCGGGACGAGGCCCACCTGGCCCACCTCCTGCGCCTGGGCGCGACCGTGGTGTCCGAGCACGAGGGCTGGCAGGTCCTCGCGGACCCGGAAGGCAACGAGTTCTGCGCAAGAATGTGACCATGAGCGATCGCCGGTACCTGCTGGACAACGCGCGGGTCGAGGCAGGTGAGCGGTTCACCTGGCTCGCGGAGCTGTTCGACGGAGTCACCCGTGGGCACGCCGACTGGCTCGGGCTGAGCCCGGGCTGGCGGTGCTGGGACGTCGGGGCCGGCGGCCCCAGCATTCCCGAGGCGCTCGCCGCCGCCGTCGGACCGACCGGTTACGTCCTCGCCACCGACATCAACCCGACCTGGTTGAACGCGACCGGCGGCTACGAGGTGCGCCAGCACGACGTCGTCGCCGACCCGCCGCCGCAGCCGGGCACGTTCGACCTCGTGCACGCGCGGCTCGTGCTCGTGCACGTACCGGACCGAGCCCGGGCGCTGACCAACATGGTGGCGGCGCTGCGCCCCGGCGGCTGGCTGCTGGTCGAGGACGCCGACACCGAACTGCAGCCACTGGCCTGCCTCGACGAGGTCGGCCCGGCCCAGCAACGGGCCAACCGCCTGCGGCGCGCCGTCCGAGAGCTGATGACCCGCCGCGGCGCCGACCTGCGCTACGGCCGCACGCTGCCGCAGGCGTTGCGCGCGGCGGGCCTGACGGATGTCGCGGCGACCGGCTGTTTCCCCGTGGGCGGCGTTGCCTGCGACCGGCTGGAGGCCGCGACGGTGCGCATGGTCCGCGCCGAACTGCTCGCCGCAGGCCTGGCCGACGACACCGAGATCGACACACACCTGGCCGCCATCGACGCCGGCGAGCTCGATCTAACCCTCGCCCCGCTGATCTCGGCGTGGGGACGCCGCGCGGACTGACTAATTGGACATGAACGTGGAAAGCCTCCGCGCGGCCGGCAAGGTGGCACCGAAAGCCCACACGAACGTGTTGAGCCGTAGGCCCTAGCGCGGTGCGGATGATCGGCCACGGGAACCGGCTGTGACTGCTCCGTTGTCGTGAGCGATTCAGCCGCCGCCATCGCGTGCGCTGGGGCGGTTCAAGTCGGGGTGGTTCGGGCCAAGCACCGCGTCTGGTCGGCCACTAGCTGCTGGAGCGCGGTGACCGGGAAGGCGGCGTCCTCAGCTTGCCCCTCCAGTAGGCGAGGTCCGCACGGGTCGCGAGTGTGTCTGGGTGGTCGCGGCCGAGCGCCCGCACCTGGTCGGTCAGCAATTGCTCGAACCCATTGGCCGCACCTGCCGCGTCCCCAGCCTCACCCCGCCAGGTAGCGAGTTCACCGCGGGTGGCAAGGGTGTCAGGGTGGTCGCGGCCGAGCGCCTGCACCTGGTCGGTCAGCAGCTGCTCGAGCGCAGTGGCTGCACCTGCCGCGTCTCCAGCCTCGCCCCGCCAGTAGGCGAGGTCGTTGCGCGCGGTGAATGTATCGGGGTGGTGGGGGCCGAGCGCCCGCAGCCGGTCAGCCGCTAGTTGTTCGACTGCGGCGGCCGCACCGGCCGCGTCCCCGGCCTTCCCCCTGAAGGTTGCGAGTTCACCTCGGGTGGCGAGGGTGTCGGGGTGGTCGGGGCCGAGCACCCGCGCCTGACCGGCCACTAGCTGCTCGAGAGCGGCGGCCGCACCGGCCGCGTCCCCGGCCTCACTCCGCCAGCGGGCGAGGTTGGCCCGGGTGCCCAGGGTGTGGGGGTGGTTGGGGCCGAGCACCCGCACCAGGTCGGCCAGTACATGCTCGAACTCGGTGGCCGCACCGGCCGCGTCTCCAGCCTCACCCCGCCAGTGGGCGAGGTTGTTGCGCGCGGTGAGGGTATCGGCGTGGTCAGGGCCGAGCACCCGCACCTGGTCGGCCACTAGCTGCTCGAGCGCGGCGGCCGCACCGGCCGGGTCCCCGGCCTCACCCCGCCAGGAGGCGAAGTTGGCGCGGGTGGCGAGGTTGTTGCGCGCTGCGAGGTGGTCGGCTTGGTCTGGCCCGAACACCTGCGCCTGGTCGGTAAGCAGCTGCTCGCGCCCGGTGGCCGCACCGGCCGGGTCTTCAGCCTCACCTCGCCAGTAGGCGAGGTTGTGGCGTGCGGTGAGGGTATCGGGGTGGTCGGGGCCAAGCACCCGCATCCGGTCAGCCACCAGCTGCTCGAACGCGGCGGCCGCACCGGCCGGGTCCCCGGCCTCACCCCGCCAATGGGCGAGATTGTTGCGCGCGGTGAGGGTATCGGGGTCGTCGGGGCCGAGCACCCGCATCCGGTCAGCGACCAACTGCTCAACCGCGGCGGCCGCACCAGCCGCGTCCCTGGCCTCACCCCGCCAATGGGCGAGGTCGGCACGGGTGGCGAGAATGTCCGGGTGGTCGGGGCCAAGCACCCGTAGCCGGTCAGCGACCAACTGCGCCAGCGCGGCGGCCGCACCAGCCGCGTCCCCGGCCTCACCCCGCCAGTGGGCGAGGTTGTTGCGTGCGGTGAGGGTGTGCGGGTGGTCGGGGCCGAGCACCCGCACCAGGTCGGCCAGGAGCTGCTCGAGCGCGGTCGCCGCGCCGGCCGCGTCCCCGGCCTTACCCCGCCAGCGGGCCAGGTTGTTGCGCGCGGTGAGGGTGTGCGGGTGGTCGGGGCCGAGCACCCGTAGCCGGTCGGTCAGTACCTGCTCGAACGCGGCACCCGCACCGGCCGGATTCCCGGCCTCACCCCGCCAATGGGCGAGATTGTTGCGCGCGGTGAGGGTATCGGCGTCGTCGGGGCCGAGCACCCGCACCAGGTCGGCCAGGAGCTGTTCGAACGCGGCGGCCGCACCTGCCGCGTCCCCAGCCGCACCCAGCCAGTGGGCGAGGTTGTTGCGGGTGCTAAGGGTGTCTGGGTCGTCTGGCTCGAGCACCCGCACCTGGTCGGCCAGCAGCCGCTCGTACGCGGTAGCCGCGCCGGTCGGGTCTCCGGCATTGCCGAGGCTGTTGTGTGCTCGGTGCAGCACGGCGTGGGTGTAAGGGGCAAGGAGGGTGTCGCCGCCGTGCCGGTAGACGGCGGTGGCGGTGGTGCGAAAGGCTTGCCCGAGGACGGGGTCGCGTTCGACGGAGGGCCAGGCTTCGAGCAGGGCGTCGGCGACGGTCCAGGCGAGATCGGCGACAGGATCGTCAATGACGGTGTCGTCGGCGGTGGTAGCGCTGCGGATGACGTGGTCGCGGACGACGCGCTGGACCAAGCCGTGCACCGTAATGGTGGGCCCAGCGTCGGTGATCAGGTTGAATCGGTGCAGCACCCGCAGCCCGGAGCGGATGGTCGCAGCGTCCAAGCTGGCGGGATTGGCGGTCTGGCCACTGAGGGTGTGGGCGTACCTGAGCCAGTTGGCGGCGGCGGTGGTGGTGAACATCGACGCCGGGATGCCGGCAGGGTCACACACGCTGGCCAGGCGCAGGACGGGGGTGGCCAGTCCGACGGGCCGGACTTGGTCGGCTGCCTGCACGGACAGGGACACGGTGGCGGCGACAGTGCGGGTGTAGTCGTCAGGCAGCGCGTCGACGGGTGGCGCCAGCTCATCCAACTGCAGGCCGCGTACGGTGAGCCGCCGCTGGTACTCGGTGCAATCGACATTCTCGTCGATGAGGTAGGCGGTGGCGTGCGCGAGAGCCAGCGGCAGGTGGTGCAGCGCATCGGCGAGCCCGTCGAGGTCATCGGCTAGGTGCGGGTGGTCGGTCAGCCGAGCCCGTAGGTAGGTGACGGATTCGGCTCCGGTGAACACGCCGACGGGAACAAGACGGCGGCCCGTCGCGGCCAGCGCCGAACTGCGCTGCTGGGTGGTAATCACTGCGCGCCCGGTGGGCCTGATCGGTGGCCAGAGGCTTTTGAGGTCAGCGGCGGCGCGGAGGTCGTCGAAAACGATCAGCCAGCGACGATCGGTGCTGCTAAGCCAGGCATGGAATCGGGCGGCGTCGGTGTCAGTGTCGGTGCCGTCCGCCCCGCGCAGCGCCAGATCGACCGCCGCCTGGGCGTAGCTCGCGGTGATCGCCTGGCGGGACGTCGCGGAGATCCACACCAGCAGGTCCAGTTGCCCGCTGTCGTAAAGGTGCTTGGCCAGGTGGACCGCGAGCTGCGTCTTGCCGACCCCGCCCATGCCGGACAACAGCTGAGTAGACGCCGCCGGGCCTGCCGGGCCGGTCAGCACCGCAGTGCCACCGTTGCCGGTTGCGTGGGCCAGCTCCTCGAGCACCTCGCGAGGCTGGAAGCAGTCCGCCAAGCCCGGCACCAGCCCCACCTGCCGCGGCCCGCCGACGGCCCGCGCGTTGCGTTGGCCTGGATAGGCCTGGTCGTAGCGGGCTCGCCACACCAGCATGTCCACCTCCTCCAGCGGCAGTGGCCGCCTGCGAGAGCTGGCGTAACTGGCGCAAGCGTCGATGAACGCCTCGACCGTGGCCCACCGCGGCGCGGAATCGCTGTCGGCCGTCACACCGGCCAGCGCAGCCCGACTCACGCTGTGCTCGCACCGGTCGGCGTGTTCCTTGAGCATGGTCTTGGTCGGTGAACCCGCCAGCTCGAGTAGGCGAAGCAGCTGGTCACGCATCACGTCACGCCTTCATGCCGGTGCCGGACCAACTGTCGGCGCCGGATCGGCAGCCGTCCAGAATCCAGACCTGGACGGGGCTGGACGCCTGCGGCCACACCGTGGACCACGTCGTTGTTCGCCCTTGTTGGGAGGTCACCCATGTGGTCCACGATCGTCTCCGCGGTCCTCGTCGGCTGGAGCTGGTTGCCCGAGGTCACCATCGGGCTCAAGTTCGCCACCGCCTTGATCGTCTTTGTCCTCACCGTTCCCTTGTTCGTGCGCCGTGTCCGCCGGTGGCTGCGACGGCCCGTCCGCCGATAAAGGACACGCGAGCTTCAACAGATACCCGACCACGACATGCCATCGCTAATGACAACGATGTATGTCGCTCTCAGGAGCGACCGAAGCGTGCGCGCCCAAGCGGACGCTCACCGTTTCGAGCGCTGACTTCGCGCTGGTCGGAGATCCCACTACTACGAGTGAGCCGATTTGGGCTGGTAGCTCACTGGGGAAAGTCTCTCGCGCGTCGATCCATTGTGGAGTCGGTTGATCGGGCAGTAGACCGTCGGTATTCCTGTCTGCGGGACTCACCAACTTTCGTGATTGCGGCGACTATCGGTCGCAGTTGGCTGCACGCTGAGGCTGACCCTTCCCCTGACGAGCGCGGGTACCGCCAAACATGCAAAGTGCGTGTCACGCATGGCCGCCGGGTTCCAAGAGACATTGGCGGCCTTCCACACATCGACATCGCTCGGGTTTCCGTGATCGACGTAATGCGCGGATACGGCGCGCGTAGCTGGCCAAACGCGACGGCGCGCCCACGACCGCCAAGTCGGGGTTGATCGAGTCCCGTTCCCCATGTTTGGCGTGACCCGCCCAGGATTCGGGGCTGCGCCGGGTGGTTTTCGGCTGGGCCGCGGCAGGGTTCAGTCGCGGGCTGCGGCGGGGTCTCGGGCCGTGACGATTACCTCTGGGTCTTCGTCCGTGTAGGGGGTTGGGGAGTCGGCTACCGCGAACTGTGTCCGGTACAGCTCCGAATAGAGGCCTTCAGCGGCGACCAGGTCTTCGTGGCGGCCCTGTTCGACGATGTGGCCGTGGTCGAGGACCAGGATCTGGTCGGCCTCGCGGACCGTCGACAGGCGGTGGGCGATGACCAGGGCCGTGCGGCCCGACAGGGCCGTCGACAGGGCGCGTTGGACGGCGGCCTCCGACTCTGAGTCGAGGTGGGCTGTGGCCTCGTCGAGGATGACCACCGATGGGGCCTTGAGCAGTAGGCGGGCGATGGCGATGCGTTGTTTCTCGCCGCCCGAGAAGCGGTAGCCGCGTTCGCCGACCATCGTTTCCAGGCCGTCCGGGAGGTCGCGGACCAGGTCGGCGATCTGCGCGCCCTCGAGGGCCGCCCAGATGTCGTCGTCGGTGGCGTCCGGTTTCGCGTAGCGCAGGTTTTCGGCGATCGTCTCGTGGAACAGGTGCGCGTCCTGGGTGACCACCCCGATCGAGTCGCGGAGCGAGTCGAGGGTCGCTTCGCGGACATCGACGCCGCCGACCAGGACAGAGCCGCCGGTCACGTCGTAGACCCGGGACACCAGCATCGACGTCGTCGACTTGCCTGCGCCGGACGGGCCGACCAGGGCGACCATCTGGCCCGGTGACACCGAGAACGAGATGCCGTGCAGCACCGGGTCGGAGACCGTGCGGTCGAGGACGGCGACGTCTTCGAGGGAGGCCAGCGACACCTCCGCCGCCGACGGGTAGCGGAACGAGACGTCGCGGAACTCGACCGAGCCCGCGTCGCGCGGGATGGCGACCGCGTCGGGCCGTTCGGTGATCGCCGGCGTCAGGTCGAGCACCTCGAAGACCCGGTCGAAGGAGACCAGCGCGCCCATCACGTCGACCCGGACGTTGGACAGGGCGGTGAGCGGGCCGTAGAGCCGGGTCAGCAGCAGCGCGAGCGTGACCACCGTGCCGGCGCTGACGGCACCGGTCACCGCGTAGTAGCCGCCCAGGCCGTAGGTCAGCGCCTGGGCCAGCGAGGCCACCAGCAGCATCGCGACGAAGAAGGTGCGGGAGAACATGGCCTGTTGGATGCCGATGTCGCGGACGCGCTCGGCCCGCTCGCCGAACCGTCGGGCCTCGAGCTCGGGCCGGCCGAACAGCTTGACCAGCAGCGCGCCGGAGACGCCGAACCGCTCGGTCATCGTGGCGTTCATCTTGGCGTCTAGGTTGTATGACTCCTTCGTGATCGCGGCCAGCTTCCGCCCGACGCGGCGGGCCGGGATGATGAACATCGGAAGCAGCGCGAGGGACAGCAGGGTGATCTGCCAGGAGAGGGTGAACATCACGACCGCGGTGAGCACCAGCTGGATCGTGTTGCTGACCACGCCGGAGAGCGTGGAGGTGAACGCGCGCTGCGCGCCGAGCACGTCGTTGTTGAGCCGGCTGACCAGCGCGCCGGTCTGCGTGCGGGTGAAGAACGCCAGGGGCATCCGTTGGACGTGGTCATAGACCCGGGTGCGCAGGTCGAGGATGATGCCCTCGCCGATGCGCGCCGAATACCACCGCTGGGCGAGCGAGAGCAGCGCGTCGACCACCGCCAGGATCGCGATCAGCACCGCGATGCGGACGATCTCGGCGGCCGCGCCCGAGCCGCCGCGGGTGATCGTGTTGACCACCCGGCCGGCCAGGATCGGTGTCGCCACGCCGATGGCCGCGCCGATCACCACCGTCAGCAGGAAGACGGACATGTCGAGGCGGTATGGCCGGGCGAATCGCATGATCCGTCGCCACGTGCCCCGGGCGAGCTTGTGGGTCGCGATGGAGTCGCGGTCGCGCTCGGCGCGCAGCATCGTCCACGCGTTCATTCCGCCTGGCGGAGTCACCCCGTGCCCCCTAGCTGTCGGTTGACGGGGTCAGTCTCCCCGACGGGTACGACAACATTGGGGGTAATCCGGATCTTCCCGGGGAGCCCTTACTCCGCGAGCCCGGCCAGATCGCGCAGCCGGCGCACCTGCGCCTCGCGCTCGGCCGCGAGCTGCTCCGGCCAGGTCCGCGAAGCGGCACCGGACAACAGCGCCTTCATCTCCACGACGGCGTCGCGCGGCGCGGCGAGCACGGCGGCGACCAAGTCCGAAACGGCAGAGTCCAGATCAGCACGGGGTACGACCACCGTGGCCAGACCGAGCCGCAGCGCCTCCTCCGCCCCGATCCGCCGAGCCGTCAGACAGATCTCCAACGCCCGGGCGTACCCGACGAGCTCCACCAGCCGCTTCGACCCGGCCAGGTCAGGGATCAACCCCAGCGTTATCTCGGCCATGGTCAGCCGGGCGTCGTCGGCGAGCACCCGCAGGTCACAGGCGAGCGCGAGCTGGAACCCCGCGCCGATCGCGTGCCCCTGCACCGCGGCCACCGAGACGATGTCGGGCCGGTGCAGCCAGGTGAAGCCCTCCTGGGCGGGCTTGATCCGGTCAGCCGCAGAAGACGGCGGCAACGACGTGAGCTCGGCGATGAACCCGGGCCCACCCGAGGAGACGTCAAGACCGGAGGAAAAGGCCCGCCCCTCGCCCCGCACCACGACGACGCGCACGTCGCCGGGAAGCGAGCGGCCGATCTCGCGCAAAGCGGCCCAGGTTTCCGGCGTCTGCGCGTTGAGCACGTCGGGCCGGCGCAACGTCACGGTCGCGACCGGCCCGGCGTGGTTGAGCTCTACCCCGCTGGTGGTCATCGCGGGCAACGATCCACGACCTGCGGGAGACCGGGAGGGATGGGGTTCAGGACTTCTTGCGACGGCGGGCACCGCCGCGCTGGCGAAGCTGAACACCCGACTCCGTCAGGACCCGGTGGACGAAACCGTAGGAACGACCGGTCGAGGCCGCGAGGGCGCGGATGCTCTCACCGGAGGTGTACCGCTTGACCAGGTCTTTGGCCAGCGTCTGCCGCTCGGCCCCGACGATCCGGCGACCCTTCTCAGTGCTGGTGGCTGTGCCGGTGGCTGCCATGTTGATTCCTCACGTCCCAGACTGTGCGGTTTCATGCGGTCCCACCTATTAGACCGCCTAGGACGATCATGCGCTAGATATCAACTCTTCGCCAACCGACACGCACGGTACTGTCGGCAACCCGATACCGTGATGGCCCGTGACTCCTGAGGAGGCTCGAGCCGCCCATCGGGACGAGCGAACCGACCTTGCCGGGTGGCTCGTTCTGGCCGCCGTCGGCGCCCTCGCGACGTGGCTCGCGGTGCGTTTCGGGGCGCGCCTCGGCACCGCCGGAGCACCCTTCCTCGGCTCGTACGCGCTCACGATCTCGCTGGCCAGCGTGCTTGCGCCGACCGTCGCCGCCGCGGTGGTGGCAGCGGCCTACCGGGGGTGGTGGGAGCGCATGAAATGGCCGCTCGCGCTGCTTTCCGGGTGGCTCGTGGCGGTGCTCTGGATGGTGTCGCTCGCCGTCGTGAACGGCCGTGACGGACTCACCAGCCCATTGATGGTTCCCGATGACTATCTGGCCGACGCCACCCGAGTGGGTGACCATCCTCTTCACTATCTGCGGGGTTACACCACCGAAGGGATGATCCCTTCCGTGGTCGCCCGCGGCCATCCACCGGGGCCGATCCTTCTGCTATGGGCGTTGACGCGCATCGGTATCACGGACCGTATCGGTCTTGGGCTCCTGCTGACCGCCGTCGGGGCGGCCGTCGTACCCCTCGTGCTGTTCGCGGTTCGCGGTGTTTGCGGTGATCTGGCGGCCCGCCGGTACCTGCCGCTGCTGGTCCTCGCCCCGTACGCGGTCTGGTTGGCCGGCGGGGTCGAGGGTGTGGTCGCGGTCCTCGGCGCGGCCATGATCGCGGCGGGCGTGCACGCCTCCGACGAGCGCCGCACCGGCATCCGCGCCGGGATCTGGGCCAGCGTGACCGGGCTGCTGCTCGGCGTCGCCGCCCTGTTCGCGTACGGCGCGCCCTGGCTGGGCCTGGCCGCGGCGTTCCTCTACTTCGCCCGGCGCCGGGTCGCGCTGAACCTGTTCACCGGCCTGGGCGCGCTGATCCCCGTGGTCGTCGCGGAGCGGCTCGGCTTCAACTGGGTCGACGGGCTGATGGACGCCCGCCACGATTTCGCCGTACGCGTCGAACCGCACCGGTCCGTGCTCTGGTGGAGTGGGATCAGCCTGGTCGTGCTGCTGTTGGCGGCCGGGCCGGCGCTCTATGCCAGTTTGCGCAAGTCGCGCAATACGCCGGGCTGGCCCTTCCTGGTCGCGGCCGGCATCGGCGTGCTGTTCACCTTGGTCACCGGCCTGGCCCGGGGCGGGGCCGAGACCTCCTGGCTGCCGTTCTTCCCCTGGCTGACGATGGCCGCGGTGGCACCGCGCCACCAGGGCGGCGAGACCGTGCCGACCCCGTTGCTGCTGGTCGCGGCCGGCGCGGTCACCGCCATCGTGATCAAAACGATCTTGACCTAAGGATCAGGCGAGCTCGACGAGCTCCAGCAGGTCGTCGCTCCAGGCGTCCTCGTCGCCGTCCGGCAGCAGGATCGCGCGGTCGGGCTTGAGCGCCAGCACGGCACCCGGGTCGTGCGTGACCAGCACGATCGCGCCCGGGTAGCGGGCGATCGCGTCGAGCACCTGCTCCCGGCTGACCGGGTCGAGGTTGTTGGTCGGCTCGTCGAGCAGCAGCACGTTGGCGCCCGAGCAGACCAGCGTGGCCAGCGCCAGCCGGGTCTTCTCGCCACCGGAGAGCACGCCCGCGGGCTTGCTCACGTCGTCGCCGCTGAACAGGAACGCGCCCAGGATCCGGCGCAGGTCGCCGTCGGTCTGGTCGGCCGCCGCCGAGCGCATGTGCTCGAGCACCGTGCGGTCGACGTCGAGCGTCTCGTGCTCCTGCGCGTAGTAGCCCAGCCGCAGCCCGTGCCCGGCGACGACCTCACCGGTGTCGGGCGTCAGGACCCCGGCCAGCATCCGCAGCAGGGTCGTCTTGCCGGCACCGTTGAGGCCCAGAATGGCGACCCTGGAGCCCTTGTCGACGGCCACGTCGACGTCGGTGAAGATCTCCAGCGAGCCGTAGGACTTCGACAGACCGGCAGCGGTCAAGGGGGTACGCCCGCAGGGCGCCGGCTCCGGGAAGCGCACCTTGGCCACCCGGTCGCCGACCCGCTGGTCCTCGAGCCCGGAGAGCAGCTTCTCGGCCCGCTTCGCCATGTTCTGCGCGGCGGTCGCCTTGGTCGCCTTGGCGCGCATCTTGTCGGCCTGCGCCTTCAGGGCGCCGGCCTTCTTCTCCGCGTTGGCCCGCTCCCGACGGCGGCGCCGCTCGTCGGTCTCGCGCTGTTCGAGATAGGTCTTCCAACCCACGTTGTACGTGTCGACGACGGACCGGTTGGCGTCGAGGTACCAGACCTTGTTGACCACCGCGTCGAGCAGCGAGACGTCGTGGCTGATCACGATCAGGCCGCCCTTGTGCTGGGCCATGTAGCCGCGCAGCCAGACGATCGAGTCGGCGTCGAGGTGGTTGGTGGGCTCGTCGAGCAGCAGGATGCCCGCGCCCTCCTCACCCGCGTCGCGGAACAGGATCCGGGCGAGCTCGATCCGGCGGCGCTGGCCACCGGAGAGCGTGCCGATGGTCTGGGCCAGCACCCGGTCGGGCAGCCCGAGGTTCGCGCAGATCCGGGCGGCCTCGGCCTCGGCCGCGTACCCGCCGAGCGAGGCGAACCGCTCCTCGAGCGAGCCGTACCGGCGGACCAGTGCGTCGGTCGGGTCCTCGGCGAGCTTGGCCTCGACGACCTGCATCTCGCTGAGCAAGGTGTCCAGGCCGCGCGCGGACAGCACCCGGTCGCGAGCGGTGACCTCGAGGTCGCCGGTGCGCGGGTCCTGCGGCAGGTAGCCGACGACGCTGGTGCGCTCGACCTGGCCCGAGTACGGGTTGCCCTCGCCGGCCAGCACCTTCAGCGTGGTGGTCTTGCCGGCGCCGTTGCGGCCGACGAGGCCGATCCGGTCGCCAGGCTGCACCCGCAGGGTGGTGTCGGACAGCAGGATCCGCGCTCCGGCGCGCAGTTCCAGCCCGGTGACAGTGATCATCAGAAACGCTCTCTCTGTGAGGAAGGCTGACTAGGGCCTGTCTCGTGGATCAGGGTGGTGCCGCGGCGAGGTCCGGGCGGCGTCCGGGCGTGCGCGGAGGTGGGTCGGATACCGGTGTTGTATCCGGCCCGGCTCCGCGTGCGGTCGGTCGTCGTCTGGACCTCGCCGCGGCACCACCCTGATCCACGAGACAGGCCCTAAGGGCACACGAAAGCGCCGATCGGGGAGTTTCCCGTCGGCGCCGGGGCTGGTCAGTCTTCGCAGAGCAGCACGGCGTGAAGTGTACCGGCTGCCCGGAAGAACCCCCACCGGATTAACGGTGAAGATCATCGGGTACATCCCGCCGCGTCCACATGCGTCGATTGGATGGGTGATGGAACTCAACGAACGCGCCGATGTCGACACCAGCCAGATCGAGGACCGGCGGGGCGGTGGCGGCGGAGGTGGTGGGGGCGGCGGCTTCCCGATCCCCATCCCGACCAGCGGCGGTGGCATCGTCGGCCTGATCGTCACCCTGATCGCCGTGCTGGTCGGCGGCGGCTTCGGTGTGAACGCGATCACGGGGGACGACGCGCCGGCCGACAACGGGGCTATCGAGCAGAGCTGTGACGCGGCCGACAAGCTGCAGAAGCTCGACTGCCGCAACGCCCTCTACGTCAACTCGATCCAGTCGTGGTGGGCCAAGCGGCTGCCGGAGAGCTTCGGCGAGCAGTACCAGCCCGCGCCGACGGTCTTCTTCGACCAGGCGGTGCAGACAGGGTGCGGGGCGGCCGACTCGGGCGTCGGGCCGTTCTACTGCCCCGCCGACCACAAAGTCTTCATCGACCTGACCTTCTACCAGGTGCTCGCCGACCAGCTCGGTGCCAAGGGCGAGTTCGCCCAGCCGTACGTGTTGGCCCACGAGTACGGGCACCACGTGCAGTCGCTGATCGGCACCGAGGCCGACATGCGCCGCCAACAGGAGCGCGACCCCGACAACGCCAACGAGCTGTCGGTGAAGCTGGAGCTGCAGGCCGACTGCTACGCCGGTGCGTGGGCGAAGAACGCGACCCAGACGGCCGACGCCGACGGCGACCCGATCTTCAAGAGCATCACCGACCAGGACATCAAGGAAGGCCTGGACACGGCGGCCGCGATCGGCGACGACACCCTCCAGAAGCAGGCCGGCCAGGAGGTCAACCCCGACGGGTTCACCCACGGCACGTCGGCGCAGCGCCAGCAGTGGTTCCGCACCGGCTACGACACGGGCGACCCGAAGGCCTGCAACACCTTCGGGTCGTGAGCGGGCTCAGCCGGTGGAGTCGAGCGGGTTGCCGCAGACCCGCCACGTGCCCCGGTCGTCGGTGACCCGCAGCTCGTACGGCGTGCTCGCGCCGACCGGGTCCAGCAGCTCCGCCGTGACGGTGGCGTCGCTGGGCCCGGTCGCCGCGACGCCGTCGATCCGGTAGCTCGACACCGCCGGCCGGCCGCCGATCCCCGCGACGAAGTCGTCGCGCTCGACCCGTTCGCGCGTCTCGTTGCACAGCTGGTCGTAGGCGCCGCCGATGTTGCCGGCCGCGAGCCGGGTCAGGAACGAGTCGGCGGCCAGCCGGGCACCCTGCTCGGGATCGCGGTGGCCACGGAAGAGAAAGAAGCCGCCGACCACGAGGCCGGCGACCAGCAGCACGGCCGTCAGGATGCCGGCCCGCCGGGCCTCGTCCGAAACCATGGCGGGAGGGTACCGCCTAGGGGGTGTCTCGTGGGTCAGGGTGGTGCTGCGGCGAGGTCCAGGGGGCGTCCGGGCGTGCGCGGGGACCGGTCGGATACCGGTGTTGTATCCGGCCGGTCCCCGCGTGCGGCCGGTCGTCGCCTGGACCCGGCGCAGTGCCGCCCTGGCCCACGAGACACCCCCTAAGAGTCGGGGTCGCGTACCAGGATCGATACCGCGCGCGCGGCGGCCACCGCGTCGACCAGGACGGCGTGGCGAGGATCGGTGACGTCGAGCAGCCGGTCCGCGCGCAGCGGGAGCAGCGGCGCCAGCCGCGGGTCGGCGAGAATCGCGTCCACCGTGCGCCGGTCGCCGCCGCAGACGAGGGCGGCCAGCTCCCCCGTCGCCGGCAGCAGCAGCCGCGCGGCCAGGTCGGCCGCGTCCTTGGCGGCGGCCTTGGCCTGGTTGTCCCGCCGGCGGGCGAACCGTTGCTGCGACCAGCCGCCGGCGGCGGTGCGGCTCTGCACGTACGAGCTGTCCACCTTGGACGTCACCAGCCTTGTGCCGTCGGCCACTCCGACCGCGACCGCCGCCTTGCGGGCCAGCAGCAGACCGAGGTGGCGAGGCGCCCGGGCGGTCTCGACGAAGTCGGCCAGGTCGTCCGCGAACGGCGCGCCCGGTGGCGGGTGCAGCTCCGCGGTGGCGCCGTCGAACGCGGCGAGCAGCAGACCGTCGTCGGTGGGCCGCTGGGCGTACGCGCCGTGTCGCTCGCGGAAGCCCTCGACCCAGCGGCTCAGCCGGTCGGGGTCGACGTCGACCCAGCGCCCGCCACCCGCGGCCGGTCGGCTGGTGGTCATTCCGCGACGGTACGGCACGCCACAATGTCCGGATGACCGAGCCGGTGCTGGACCGCCTGACCCCGCTGTTCGAGGCCGACCGCGACCCGGAGCGGGCCGCCGGGATGCGGGCGTACATGCGCGACCAGTTCGAGTTCCTGGGCATCGCGTCGCCCAGGCAGCGGGCGCTGGCCCGGCAGGCGACCGCCGGCGCCGCCAAGCCGACCCGGGACGGGCTGATCGCGCTGGCCGACGCCTGCTGGGCCAGGCCGGAACGGGAGTACCAGTACTTCGCCTGCGACTACCTGCGCCGGCACGTGGCGGTGCTGGGCGGCCTGGACGCGTTGCCCGCCGTGCGGAGGTTGATCACGACCAAGCCCTGGTGGGACACGGTCGACCTGCTGGCCGCCCGGGTGGTCGGGCCGATGGTGAGTCAGCACGGCGGGGTCATGGACGCCTGGATCGACGACGACAACCTCTGGGTGGTCAGAACGGCCCTGCTCCACCAGCTCTTCTACAAGCGCGACACCGACGCGGACCGGCTGTTCGACTACTGCGCGCGGCAGAAAGGGCACACCGATTTCTTCGTACGCAAGGCGATCGGCTGGGCCCTACGGGAGTACGCGAAGACCGACCCGGCGGCGGTACGCGCGTTCGTGGCAGCGACCGACCTGTCCGGCCTCTCGAGACGCGAGGCGCTGAAGAACCTTTAGCAGGAGGTCGGCGGCTCGGGCAGGTGCGTCTCGGCCCACTCGGCGATCAGGGTGAGCGCCGGCAGGAGCCCCTCCCCGGCCTCGGTCAGCGAGTAGGTGACGGACACCGGCGGTCCCGCGTCGACCTCGCGTGTCACCAGCCCCAGCTCGCACAGCTCGGCCAGCCGGTCGGAGAGCACCGAGTCGCTCACCCCGCCGACGAGGCGGGACAGCTCGCGGAACCCGGCCGGGCCGGTGCTGAGGCTGCCCACCACCAGGCCTGACCAGCGCTTGCCGAGGAAGCTGAAGGCGCGGGCCAGCGCGACATCCCCGCGGGTGCACCGCTCCCGGATGTCCTCGCTGTGACGTACCGCGCTTTCGGTCACCACGCAATGCTAGCGCGCGAGAGGTCGCTAGTATTTCCGAAGCAGCTAGCCGCGCAATGGTCGCTAGCCTTTTCACGGAGGTAACACTGGTGACGAACACCGAGGTCAAGCGCCCTTCCGTCGTCGTCCTCGGCGGCGGCTACGGCGGCTTGAACACCGCCAAGGCGCTGGACGACGTCGCGGACGTCACGCTCGTCGACCCGTCGGGCGCGTTCCACCACAACGTCGCGTCCTGGCGCGCCCTGGTCGACCCGTCCTGGATCGACCGGATCTTCCTGCCGCTCGACCGGCTCCTGCACCACGGCCGGTTCGTCCGCGACCGGGCCGTCGCCGTCGACGGCCGCACGGTCACCCTGGAGTCCGGCATCGAGCTGACCCCCGACTACCTCGTGCTGGCGACCGGCTCGCAGTACCCGTTCCCCGCCAAGGCCGGCGGCACCGACCAGCAGAGCGCCAAGGACCGGCTGCAGGCGGCGCACGACGAGCTGCTCGGCGCCCGCCGGGCCCTGATCGTCGGCGCCGGCCCGTCCGGGCTGGAGCTGGCCGGCGAGATCAAGGCGTTCTTCCCCGACAAGGACGTCACCGTCGTCGACGTCAACGCGGACATCATGCACGGCCCGTTCGAGCAGGAGCTGCGCGACGAGCTCAAGCGGCAGCTCGACAAGCTGGGTGTCCGGCTCGTGCTGGGCAGCCCGTTGACCGCCCTGCCGGACGGCCCGCCCGCCACCGCGACCCCGATCGCCGTGACCACCGAGAGCGGCGAGACGGTCGAGGCCGACATCTGGTTCCGCGCCTTCGGCGTCCGCCCGGCGACCGACTACCTGCGTGGCGACCTGGCCGCGGTCCGCGACGAGCGCGGCTACCTCCCGGTCGACGCGCACCTGCGGATCAAGGGCGGAGACGGCGTGTACGCCCTCGGCGACATCAGCACCGCCGACCGCGACACCGCCGGCGCCGCCACCCGCCAGGCCGCCGTGGTCGCGGCCAACATCCGGTCCGCCATCGACGGCGGCGACGCGACGGAGGCGTACGAGGCGGGTCCGGTCATGATCATCGTGCCGCTCGGGCCCGAAGGCGGGGCCACCCAGCTCCCCACCGGCGTGGGCGGCCCCGAGGAAGCCTCGGCGATCAAGGGCAGCGCGATGCTGGTCGACATGTACGCGAAGCACTTCGACGCGCCGCAGCGCTAAGACCTAGCCGGCCACCAACACGACGGCCAGCACGACGATCAGCAGGCTGGACGCGAGGGCGGTGCAGAGCCGCCCTCGCGGCCCGGTCAGCAGCCGGCCGACCAGGCTGCCACCGGAGGCGATCAGCAGCTGCCAACTCGCCGAGGCGATGAAGGCGGCCAGCACGAACACCACCTCGCCGCCCGCGGTGAGCTCGTCGCCGGCCTGCCGGGCCAGCACCAGCGCCGCGAAGTAGACGATGGTCATCGGGTTGAGCAGCGTCAGGGCGAGAATGCCGCCGTACGCGCGCCAGGGCGTGCCCAGGCCCACGCCCGACCTGGCCGCCCGCGCCGGATCCCGGTGATGGCGCACCGCGGCGATCGCGGTGTGTGCGGCCAGCACCAGCAGCACGACGAAGGCGACCCAGCGCAGCGGGGTGGCGACCGGCTCGATGACCCCCGCGAGAGCGGCACCACCGAGCACCGCGACCGCGGCGTAGAGCCCGTCGGCGGTGGCCACGCCCAGCGCGGCCGAGGCACCGACCCGGAACGACGTGCGGGCGGTCAGCCCGATGATCAGAATGGCGATCGCACCGACCGGGATCGCGACACCGTAGCCGGCCAGCAGGCCGGCGATGAAGGCGTCGGTCATAGCGGATCAGCCGCGATCGACACCGACCAGGAGCCACGCTGCTGCCGGCGACCGGCGAGGGCCGTCGCGACAGAGACCTGGGACCTGGTGGATGCGATCACCCGCACATCATCGGGTACGGACACCGGCCCGCGCATCCGCATTTCAGCACGGCGGTTTCGCCGTGGCCCGGGCCGGGGAACACCACGGTTGATCGTTTGAACCGTTCGAGGAGGTCAGATGAGTGGCGTCGCCAACCCGGCCACGGTCGAGCAATGCCTGCGCGTGGGTGCCGGATTCACCCAGGGCGACCGGGCGTGGATCGCGCAACAGTTCGAGCCGCTGGACGCGCGCCTCGCGTCGTTCGACGCCGACGCGACCGAGCTGGAGATCTCCGTCAAGGACCGCCAGTCCCCCGGCCAGAAGGTCACGCTGGAGTGCTGGACCCGCGACGTCGACAAGATCGTCACGACCTCGACCGAGGACGACCTGCACGCCGCGGTGATGGACGTGCGTGACGACCTGCGCCGCCGCCTCACCGATGCCAAGGGGCGGCGCAGCCCCAGGTGACCGGCCTCGCCAAGGTCGCCCGGCCGGGCGACCTTGGCAGGAGGAACGTCACCGCCCCGCCTCAGCGGATCGGAGGCCACGCGCGAGGGCAGGCACCACCACCGCGGCGGCGACGAGGTGCAGCACGAGGAGCGCGATCGTGGTGGCGCCGCTCCCCCCGGCGACGAACGGTGGCACCAACGAGATCGCGGTAAGCGACACCGCCGTCCACAGGAACCGCTCGGTGGGGCGAGCGCTCCACCGGAGCAGGGCGACCGCGAGGACCACGCCGACGAGCGAGCAGAAGCCCGTCACCACGGCGAACCCCGCCAACGGGATCGTCTCGCCACCGTCGGGGATCTCGAAGTCGACGCCGACCGCCCGGGCGAGCGCGGCGGCGAGCGTGACGGCCAGGACCGCGCCGAGCGCGGCGACCACGCCGACCCGGATCATGTCAGCCGCTCCGGCAGCCCCAGCCGCGGGAACCGGTCGGCGTGGAACGTCGTGAGCTCGGCGATCGCGCCGCCGGTGACGCGCAGGACGTCGAGCGTCAGCGGCAGGTACGCGCTCTCCGACTCCCGCCAGAGATAGAAGGCGACGGCGGGCTGCCGGTTCACCCAGGTGGCCACGGTGCGCAGGGGTCCGAGGTCCAGGAAGCCGCTCTCGGTCCAGTCCTTGACCACCGCGGCGCGGCCGACGTGCAGGCCGGGCGTCGGCGGCATCGAGCAGCGAACATCGTCCCGCAGCAGGGCGGCGAGCCGGTCGAGGTCTTTGGCCACGCTCGCCTCGGTGAAGCGGCGCACGAGCTCGCGGGTTCCCGCGTCCTGCGAGCCGCCGGTCCACTCGTGCCTCCGTGCGGGCAGGTGCTCCCGCATGCCGGCGCGGGCCCGCTGCAGCGCGCTGTTCACGGAGTTGACGGAGTCGCCGAGCAGGTCCGCGACGTCCTTCGCCGGCCAGCCGAGCACGTCCCGCAGGATCAGCACGGCCCGTGGGCGCGGTGCGAGGTGCTGGACCGCGACCACGTACGCCAGCTCGATCGTCTCCCGTGCGACCGCGGCGTTCTCGGGCTCGTCCGCGCCGCCCGCCGGCACCTCGTCGAGCAGCCGGTCCGGGTAGGGCTGCAACCAGCGCACCTCGCCGCCGGCCGCCGGCTCCGGGCGGCTTCGCGCCAGCAGGTCCAGGCAGGCGTTCGTGGCGATCCGGTAGAGCCAGGCCCGGAACGTCGACCGCCCCGCGCAGGTCTCCCGCCGGCGCCACGCCCGCAGGAAGGTCTCCTGCACGGTGTCCTCGGCGTCCTCGAAGGACCCGAGCATCCGGTAGCAGTGCACGTGCAGCTCCCGCCGGTGCCGCTCCGCCAACCCCGCGAACGCCGGCTCGTCGACCTCGGTCAGCCCACCCACACCCATCGCGTCATCCTTCCGTCCCGTCGTGCCCTCTCCTAGGTATGACGGCCGCGGGCGCGACAACTCATCACTCCGGCCGGGCGACCCGGGGCAGCAGGAAGCTCAGCGCGAAGGTCAGGGCCAGCAGGCCGGTCACCGCCCAGAGCACCGACTCGATCGCGCCCGGGACGCCGGCCGGGCCGGTGGCGCGGTTGAAGAACAGGGTGCCGAGGGTGGCCACGCCGAGCGCGCCGGCGAACTGCTGGGCCGCGTTGAGGGCGCCGGAGGCCGAGCCGCTCTCCCCGGGCGAGACGCCGGCCAGGATGATGTCGAAGAACGGCGCCATCGCGAGGCCCATGCCGATGCCGAACAGGGCGAGGGCCGGGGCCAGCCGCCACGACGACACCTCCGCCGAGAGGTGCACCGTGGCGAGGAAGGCGAGCACCGCCAGCGCCATCACGGTCACGCCGGCCTGGAGCGCCACCCGGCCGTGCTTCCGGGCGAACCCGCCGGCGGCCGACAGGCCGAAGCCGGCGACCACGCCGATCGCCTGCGGCACGGTGGTCAGGCCCGTGCGCAGGGGCGAGAAGCCGAGGCCGAGCTGCAGGTAGAGGCTCAGGGTCAGCGAGAAGCCCAGCATGCCGGCGAAGTAGGCCGTGCCCGCCACCAGGCCACCGGTGAAGGCCCGCTTGCGGAACAGGGTCGGGACCACCAGCGGGTCGAGCCCGCGGCGTTGGCGGCGGACCTCGTACCAGCCGAACAGGCCGAAGATCCCCAACGCCGCAGCCATCGAGGCGAACGTCCAGGCCGGCCAGCCCAGCTCGCGGCCCTGGACGATCGGGTAGACCAGCAGGAACATCGCGGCCGATACCAGGCCGACGCCCACGAGGTCGAGCCGGGGCGAAGCGGTGTCCCGGGACGCCGGCAGGAAGCGCAGCGCGAGCACCAGGCCGAGCAGCCCGATCGGCAGGTTGACCAGGAAGATCATGCGCCAGCCGAGGCCGAACAGGTCGGCGTCGACCAGCCAGCCGGCGAGGATCGGGCCACCGACCGCCGACAGGCCCATCACCGGCCCGAACAGGCCGAACGCGGCGCCGACCTGGCTCGGCGGGAACATCTCCTTGATCAGACCGAGGCCCTGCGGCAGCAGGACGGCGCCGAACAGGCCCTGCAGGACCCGGGCGGTGACCAGCGTCCCCTCGCCCTGGGCGACGGCGCACAGCAGCGAGGCCGCGACGAAGCCGCCCGTGCCGACCAGGAACATCCGGCGGCGGCCGTAGAGGTCGCCCAGGCGGCCGCCGGTGACCAGGCCGACCGCCATGGCCAGCGTGTAGCCGGCGGCGAGCCACTGGATGGTGCTCTCGGGCGCGCCGAGGTCGGCCCGGATGGTCGGGCCCGCGATGGTCGTGACCAGCGCGTCCAGCAGGTCCATGACCTCGGCGGTGAGGATCGCGAACAGGGCGACCCAGCGCCAGCGGTACGCGGGTGGGTCGGCGGTGGGCGCCGCTACAGCGGCGGTGGCGGCGACGGACATCGGCACTCCCGAAAGCGAACAGCGTTCGAACCTGGACGAACACTGTTCTACGCTCGAACAGTGTTCGCGTCAAGTACGATGTTCGACGTGACCGAGGTCCTCCCGACTCCGCCCTGGAAGAAGCCCCGCCGGCCGGCCGCGCCGAGCCGTGAGCCGCTGACCGCCGACAAGATCGTCGACGCGGCGCTGAAGGTGCTCGACACCGAAGGGCTCGACGCGGTGAGCATGCGGCGGGTCGCCGACGAGCTGCACACGGGCGCGGCGTCGCTCTACGCGCACGTCGCCAACAAGGAGGAGCTGCTCGACCTGGTCCGGGAGCGGGTGCTCAGCGAGGTGCGGCTGCCGGAGCCTGACCCGGCACGCTGGCAGGACCAGATCCGGGAGCTGGCGTTCGAGATCCAGCGGGCGCACGCCCAGCACCGCGACATCGCCCGGCTGAGCCTGGGCAACATCCCGGTGGGCTACCACGCCCTGCGGGTCGGCGAGTGCATGCTGGCGATCATGTTGGCCGGCGGGGTGCCGTCGAACGTGGCCGCGCTGGCCACCGACCGGCTGTCCCTCTACATCGCCGCCGACTCGTACGAGGGTGCGCTGATCGTCTCGCGCTACAAGCTCGACTCACCCGAGGCGAGCGAGCACTTCCAGGCGCACCTGTCGGAGATCCACGAGTACTACAAGACGCTGCCGCAGGACCGGTTTCCCAGCCTGCGGCAGCATGTCGACGAGCTGATCCAGGCCGACAGCGACGAACGCTTCGCGTTCGGCCTGGACATGTTGATCAGAAGTTTGGAGACCTACACGTTGAAGCCGAGCGACCGGAGCTGATCCCGACCCTCGTCGGTGATCTTGTCGGGGCCCCACGGCGGCAGCCACACCCAGTTGATCCGGAAGTCGCTGACGATGCCGCCGCCCGGGCCGGTCGTCAGGGCCGCGCGGGTCTGGTCCTCGATCACGTCGGTCAGCGGGCAGGCCGCCGACGTCAGCGTCATGTCCAGCGTGGCGACGTTCTCCTCGTCGACGTGCACGCCGTAGACCAGGCCGAGGTCGACGACGTTGATGCCGAGCTCCGGGTCGACGACGTCCTTCATCGCCTCTTCGATGACGTCGACGGACGCCTTCGCGGGGCTCACGGTCTCTTCACTCATGCCTTCACCTCGGGTCCCACCGTCACGCCGGCGCGTACCGCCGCGTCCTTGAACGCCATCCAGGGCAGCAGCGCGCACTTCACGCGCGCCGGATAACGTGCCACTCCGGAGAACGCCACGCCGTCACCCAACAATTCCTCGTCCGGCTCGACCTGGCCGCGACCCTGCATCAGCTCGACGAACGCGTCGTGGACCTTGAACGCCTCGTCGACCGGCAGGGTGGCCAGCAGGTCGTGCAGGACACTCGCCGAGGCCTGGCTGATCGAGCAGCCCATCCCCTCGTACGAGACGTCCGCCAGCTTGTCGCCGGCCACGGCGACCCGGATCGTCACCTCGTCACCACAGGTCGGGTTGACGTGGTGCGCCTCACCGCCGAACGGCTCCCGGAGCCCGCGACCGTGCGGCCGCTTGTAGTGCTCCAGGATGATCTCCTGGTATAGCTGGTCGAACTGCATCAGCCGAACACCTTTCGCACCCGCTCGAGCCCTCGCACGAGCGCGTCGACCTCCTCGGTCGTCGTGTAGACGTAGAACGACGCGCGGGTGGTCGCGGGCACTCCGTAGCGCACGCAGACCGGCCGCGCGCAGTGGTGGCCGACCCGCACCTCCACACCCTCGTCGTCGAGCACCTGGCCGACGTCGTGGGGGTGGATGCCCTCCAGCGCGAACGAGATCGTGCCGCCGCGCCCCTCGGGCACGCCCGGGCCGAAGATCCGCAGCGTGGGCACGGAAGCCAGCGCTTCCAGCGCGTACGCCGTGATCTCCTGCTCGTGGGCCTGCACCGCGGCCATGCCGATGTCGGTCAGGTAGTCGATCGCGGCGCCCAGGCCGACCGCCTCGACGATCGGCGGGGTGCCCGCCTCGAACCGGGCCGGAGCCGGCGCGAACGTCGACTTCTCCATCGTCACGGTCTCGATCATCGAGCCGCCACCGAGCACCGGCGGCATCGCCTCGAGCAGCTCGGCCCGGCCCCAGAGCACGCCGATGCCGGTCGGCCCGAGCATCTTGTGCCCGGTGAACGCGATGAAGTCGACACCCAGGGCCTGCACGTCGACCGGGAAGTGCGGCACCGACTGCGAGCCGTCGAGCAGCACCAGCGCGCCGACCTCGTGCGCCCGGGCGACGATCCGCGCCGGGTCGTTGATCGTGCCCAGGATGTTGGACATGTGCACGATCGAGACGAGCTTGGTGCGCTCGTTGACCAGGGTGTCGAGCTCCGACTCGTCGAGCCGGCCCTCGTCGGTGACCGCGAACCAGCGCAGGGTCGCGCCGGTGCGCTCGCACAGCAGCTGCCACGGGACGATGTTGGAGTGGTGCTCCATCTCGGAGATCACCACTTCGTCGCCGGGGCCGAGGCGGAACCGGGGATCACTCCCCGGGGTCGCCGAGGCGTTCGAGAAGGCGTACGCGAGCAGGTTGATCGCTTCGGTGGAGTTCTTGCCGAACACCACCTCGGACGCGGCCGGCGCGTTGACGAACGCCGCCACCTTCTCGCGCGCGCCCTCGTAGGCGAGCGTCGCCTCGGTGCCCAGCGTGTGCACCGAGCGCGACACGTTGCCGTTGTGCCGCTCGTGGTGCGCCCGCATGACATCGAGCACCTGGCGGGGTTTCTGGGACGTGTTGGCGCTGTCCAGATAGACCAGCGGGTGGCCGTTGACCTCTCGACCGAGGATCGGGAAGTCGGCACGCAACGCGGCGACGTCGAACGTCGACGGGATCGCGAGAGACGTCATGACTGGGCAGCCCTTCGTGCGTCGATCAGGCGGTGGCCGGACCGGTTTCCGCCAGGTAGCGCGCGTAGCCCTCGGCCTCGAGCTTCTCCGCCAGCTCCGGACCGCCCTCTTCGACGATCCGCCCGCCGGCGAAGACGTGCACGTAGTCGGGAGTGATGTAGCGCAGGATCCGGGTGTAGTGCGTGATCAGCAGGACGCCGGTCTCGCCGGTCTCCCGGACCCGGTTGACGCCCTCGCTGACCACGCGCAGGGCGTCGATGTCGAGGCCGGAGTCGGTCTCGTCGAGGATCGCCGTCTTCGGCTTGAGCAGCTCGAGCTGGACGATCTCGTGCCGCTTCTTCTCACCGCCGGAGAAGCCCTCGTTGACGTTGCGCTGGGCGAACGCCGGGTCCATCTGGAGCCGCTCCATCGCGCCGCGCAGCTCGCCGGCCCAGGTGCGCAGCTTCGGCGCCTCGCCGTCGATCGCGGTCTTCGCGGTGCGCAGGAAGTTGGCGACCGAGACGCCGGGCACCTCGACCGGGTACTGCATCGCGAGGAACAGGCCGGCGCGGGCGCGCTCGTCGACGGTCATCGACAGCACGTCGGCCCCGTCCAGCGTCACCGAGCCGCCGGTGATCTCGTACTTCGGGTGGCCGGCGATCGAGTAGGCCAGCGTCGACTTACCCGAGCCGTTGGGGCCCATGATCGCGTGCGTCTCCCCGGCGCGGACCGTGAGGTCGACGCCCGCCAGGATCGGCTTGAGCTGGCCGTCGGGCAGCTTGACCGAGACCCTCAGGTCGCGGATCTCCAGAACGCTCATGCGGGCATTACTCCATTGCTCGGCGTGAGGGCGACGAAGACCTCGCCGTCACGGACTTCGACTGGGTAGACAGGAACGGGTTCGGTCGCCGGCAGGCCCGTGGGCTCGCCGGTGCGCAGGTCGAAACGGGAACCGTGCAGCCAGCACTCGAGCGTGCAGCCGTCGACCTCGCCCTCGGACAGGGCGACCGCGGCGTGCGAGCACTCGTCGTAGGCGACGTAGAAGTTGTCGTCCTCACCGTGCACCACCGCGAGCTCCAGGTCGTCGACGACGGCCCGGATCGCCGTGCCCTTGGGCACGTCCTCGACGGAGCACAGGCGGACGAGGCTCACTGCTGGCCCTTCGCGAGCCGGGCCTCGATGGCGTCGCCGAGGCGGTCGCGCAGCGACTCGGCCGGGATCTTCTGCAGCAGCTCGGCGAAGAAGCCGCGGACGACCAGCTTGCGCGCCTCGGTCTCCGGGATGCCCCGGGCCATCAGGTAGAACAGCTGCTCGTCGTCGAACCGGCCGGTCGCGCTCGCGTGCCCGGCACCGACGATCTCGCCGGTCTCGATCTCCAGGTTGGGGACCGAGTCGGCGCGGGCACCGTCGCTGAGCACCAGGTTGCGGTTGATCTCGTAGGTGTCCGTGCCGGTCGCCGCCACCTGGATCAGCACGTCGCCGACCCAGACGGTGTGCGCGCCGTCGCCCTGCAGCGCGCCGCGGTAGCCGACGTAGCTGCGGCAGTCCGGGATGCTGTGGTCGACGAGCTGGCGGTGCTCCAGGTGCTGGTCGCCGTCGGCGAAGTAGAGCCCGTAGAGCTCCGCGTCGCCGCCGCGGCCCGCGTAGTCGACGCTCGTGTACTGCCGCACCAGGTCGCCGCCGAGGCTGACCTGCACGTGGGTGACCCGGGCGTCCCGGCCGAGCCGGAACTTGATGTGCTGGGCCTGCACCGCGTCGGACGCCCAGTCGGCCACGGTGACCAGCGTGAGCTGGGCGCCGTCGGCGACGTCGACCTCGACGTTGTCGGCCAGCGTGGTCGAACCGACCTGCTCGACGACCAACGTCGCCTTGGCGAAGCGGCCGACCTCGATCACCGTGTGCGCGTACGCGATCCCGGCGCCGCCGCCGATCACCCGTACCGTCGCCGGCTCGGCGACCTCGGCCTCCGGCGCGACCGCGATCAGCGTCGCACCGGTCGCGCCGCCGAAGCCGAGCGCGCTGACCCGGTCGAACGGGACCAGCACGCGGCCGATCCGCTCGTCGCCCTTGGCCAGCTCCGACACGGTGATGCCGGCCGGCAGGCCGTCGTGCTCGAAGCGCAGGGTCGTCTCCGCCGCCGGGTTGCCGGTCGCGAGACCGCGCATCCGCTTCAGCGGCGTGAAGCGCCACTCCTCTTCGAGGCCCGTCAGGGCCGGGAAGTCGGCGACGTCGGCCGAGCGCAGGCTCTGCGCCTTGGTCTTGGGCACGCTCGACGTCTTGGGCGGGGTTACCGCCACCTCGGTTTCCGTGGGCATTTAGCCGACGGCCCCTTCCATCTGCAGTTCGATGAGCCGGTTGAGCTCCAGGGCGTATTCCATCGGGAGTTCCTTGGCGATCGGCTCGATGAAGCCGCGGACGATCATCGCCATCGCCTCGTCCTCGGTCAGGCCCCGGCTCATCAGGTAGAAGAGCTGGTCCTCGCTGACCTTGGAGACGGTCGCCTCGTGACCCATCGCCACGTCGTCCTCGCGGATGTCCACATAGGGGTACGTGTCGGAACGGGAGATCGTGTCGACCAGGAGCGCGTCGCACTTGACGGTGCTCTTGGAGTGCGACGAGCCCTCCAGCACCTGCACGAGGCCGCGGTAGGAGGTGCGGCCACCGCCGCGCGCGATCGACTTGGAGATGATAGTGCTGCTGGTGTGCGGCGCGGCGTGCACCATCTTGGCGCCGGCGTCCTGGTGCTGGCCCTCGCCGGCCATCGCGACCGAGAGCACCTCGCCCTTGGCGTGCTCGCCCATCATCCAGACGGCGGGGTATTTCATCGTGACCTTGGAGCCGATGTTGCCGTCGATCCACTCCATGGTCGCGCCCTCGTGCGCCACGGCGCGCTTGGTGACCAGGTTGTAGACGTTGTTCGACCAGTTCTGGATGGTCGTGTAACGGCAGCGGGCGCCCTTCTTCACGATGATCTCGACGACCGCGCTGTGCAGCGAGTCGGACGAATAGATGGGCGCGGTGCAGCCCTCGACGTAGTGCACGTAGGCACCCTCGTCGACGATGATCAGCGTGCGCTCGAACTGGCCCATGTTTTCCGTGTTGATCCGGAAGTAGGCCTGGAGCGGGATCTCCACGTGCACGCCCGGCGGCACGTAGATGAAGGAGCCACCCGACCACACCGAGGTGTTGAGCGCCGCGAACTTGTTGTCGCCGACCGGGATCACCGAGCCGAAGTATTCCTTGAACAGCTCCGGGTGCTCGCGCAGGCCCGTGTCGGTGTCGAGGAAGATGACGCCCTGCTCCTCGAGGTCCTCACGGATCTTGTGGTAGACCACCTCGGACTCGTACTGCGCCGCCACACCGGCGACCAGCCGCTGCTTCTCGGCCTCCGGGATGCCCAGCTTGTCGTACGTGTTCTTGATGTCGGCGGGCAGGTCGTCCCAGCTCGCCGCCTGCTTCTCCGTCGAGCGCACAAAGTATTTAATGTTGTCGAAGTCGATCCCGCCGAGGTCGGCGCCCCAGTCGGGCATCGGCTTGCGGCCGAACAGCCGCAGGCCCTTGAGGCGCAGGTCGAGCATCCACTCGGGCTCGTTCTTCTTGGCGGAGATGTCACGCACCACCGCCTCGTTGAGCCCGCGCTGCGCCGTGGCGCCGGCGGTGTCGGAGTCGGCCCACCCGTACTGGTAGTTGGCCAGGGCAGCGAGGTGCTCCTCCTGGGTCACAACGGGTTGGACGATCTGCTCGGTCATTTATCTGTCCTCACAGTTCCTGTCGGGGTGCCTTGCTGAGCCGGGATATGCGTTGTGCATACCCCGTCACCGTGTGCGATGGTGGCCAGACGCTGGACGTGGGTGCCGACCAGGCGGGAAATAACCGCCGTCTCGGCCTCGCACAGCTCGGGAAACTCGGCCGCCACGTGGGCCACGGGGCAGTGGTGCTGACACAGCTGCCCTCCGGTGGCGATCGTGGAAGCGTTGGCAGCGTAGCCCTCGGCGGTCAGCGCCTCGGCGAGTGCCTCCGCGCGCGCGATGGGGTCGTCGCCGGCGCCTTCCATGGCCTCGCGGCAGCGGCTCTCCAGCGCGGACACCTGGTCGGCCGCGAACGCGTCGACGGCGCCCTCACCACCGTGCGTGGCGATCCACCGCATCGCGGCGGTGGCCATGTTGTCGTAGGTGTGGCGCCCGCAGCGCAGCCGCGCCGCGTCGGTGAGCGTGAAGACCTTGGCCGGGCGGCCGCGCCCCCGACCGGCCCGCACCGGGCGCTGCCGGCTGACCACGTCGCCGTCGGTCAGCAGCGCGTCGAGGTGCTTGCGGATGGCGGCCGGGCTGAGCTGGAGCGCGTCGCCGAGCTCGGCGGCGGTGGCGGTGCCCCGCTCCAGCAGGAGCGCCAGCACGCGGTCGCGGGTGCGCCGATCCGCGGGGACGGACCGGGAACCGGTCGTCTCCGCCTGCGGAGGCAGCATCGCGACGTATTTCACTACCACAACGTTACGTATTTCCACCGCTGGGAGCAAACTGGCACGCCAGTGATCGACATCACCGCCTCGGTGCGGCGGCGCGGGGGCGACGGCCGATCTCTCTCCTACGTTACGTAGGATCTCGCGGGTGATCCCCCTGCTCCGCCGTCTGGCGCTGGCCAACATCATCGCGAACGTCGCCATCGTCGTCACCGGTGGGGCCGTCCGGCTGACCGGTTCCGGCCTCGGGTGCCCGACCTGGCCCCGGTGCACCGACGCCTCGTACGTGCCGAACGGCGAGATGGGCATCCACGGGGTCATCGAGTTCAGCAACCGGATGCTCGGCTGGGTGGTCGGCGCGGTCGCCCTGGCCACCCTGATCGCCGCGTTCGTGCACCACCGCCGCGAGCGCACGGTCGGCAGCCGCAGGCTCAACCGGCTGGCGCTGGGCGTGTTCCTGGGCATCCCCGCGCAGGGTGTGGTGGGCGGGATCACCGTGCTCACCAACCTCAACCCGTGGGTGGTCGGTCTGCACTTCCTGGCCTCGATCGGCGTGCTGGCCGCGGCGTACGCGCTCTGGCGCCGCACCGTGGACGGTCCCGGCCCGCGCCGCACCGTCGTGCCCAGCCCGCTCCGGCAGCTCGTCTGGGTGCTGACCGTCGTCTCGCTGGCCGTCGTCGCGCTCGGCGTGATCGTGACCGGCTCGGGGCCGCACGCCGGCGACGTCGACGCGCACCGCACCGGCCTCGACCCGGAGACGATCTCCCAGGTGCACGCGGACGTCGTCTTCCTGCTGCTCGGCCTCACGCTGGCGGTGTGGTTCGCCGCCCGCGCGACCGGCGCCCGGCGCACCGCCCGGGCCGCCCTGGTCCTGCTCGCGATCGAGCTGAGCCAGGGCGTGATCGGCTTCGTGCAGTACTTCACCGGGCTGCCGGAGATCCTGGTCGGCCTGCACATGCTCGGCGCCTGCCTGGTCTGGCTGGCGACGCTCAGCGTGCTCTGGTCAACCCGCGGCGTGGGCGACGGCGGCGGCGAAGCGCTCGGGAGCACCGCCGCTGGTGCCGAAGAAGAGCGAGGGCTCGGTGAGCTCCAGCTCGATCAGGACGGGCGCACCGCTGTCGTCGGGCACCAGGTCGACCCGCGCGTAGAGGAGCCGGTCCCGGCCGCCCGGAACGGCGTCCAGGGCGCGCTCGGCGACGGCCAGCTGCGCGGCTGACGCCTCCGCCGGGTCGATCCGCTCCTCCTTGTAGAGCCCGCTGACGCCCTCGTCGGGGCCGCTGAGCATGGCGCCCTTGCGGGCGGCGTGGCTGAACCGCAGCCCGGTGCCGTCGTTGAGGTAGACCAGCGCGGTCTCACCAGCCGCCTCGATCGCCGCCATGAACGGCTGGATCAGGGCGGTACGGCCGGCGTCGCTGAGTCGCTTCAGGTGCTCGTTGAACGCGGTGCCCTCCTCCCGCATCCGGTAGCGGCCCGCGTCGACGCTGCCGGCGCCGATGGCGGGCTTGATGACGGCGTCCGTCGGCAGGTCGTAGAGGAACCAACCACCGGGCTCGACGACGGTCGTCGGGATGACCGGGACGCCGGCCTCCGCCAGCTCGCTCAGGTAGCGCTTGTCCGTGTTCCAGACGACGACGTCGGCCGGGTTGGCGAGGTTGGTGAGCCGGCCGGCCCAGGAGACGAACTCCGCGTGGCGCGGGGCGTAGTCCCAGGGAGACCGCAGCACGACGAGGTCGTACGCGGCCCAGTCGACCGTGGGGTCGTCCCAGACGACCGGCTCGGCGGCGACCCCGCGGGCCGCCAGCGGTGCCAGCACCAGCCGGTCGTCGTCCTCGAGGTCAGGAATTTGATCGCAGGTAACAAGAGCGACCCGGGATGTCTCCCGGGTCGCCGCCTGGTCGTGGGTGGATGTGGTGGTGGTCAACTAACCGCTTTCTGGTGGTGTGGGTCAGCGCGAGAGTGTGCGCCGGGCCATCGACCGCCACAGGTCGTTGCTCGGCCGCATCTGGTCCATGAGCTCGCGCTCCCACTCGTTCTCGATCGCGACCCCCGCGCTCTCACACGCCGCACGGGCCACGTCAGTGCCATCCGCGAACTGGTCCGCCCAGGTGCCGTCCTCGCCGACGAGGACGATCCGGGCGCCACGCTTGCCGACGTATTCGATGACCGCCCTGGCGCCGCCGTGTCCGGCGGCGAACGACCGGATGCCGTGCACCAGACCCTCGGGGGTCGTGGCGGCGGGCTGTTCGGTCGTCAGCGTCGTATCGGAACCATCTGCCATGCCGGAGAGCGTAAGCACGCCTACCGGAATCCGCGTGCCATCCGATCGTGTTTTGTGACTCCTGTCATCGGCTGATTTAAGAGAGGCCACAGGAAATTTGAACGACCAAAGCGAGACATATCCGGTTAAATTCGGATGACATCTCGGACAACTGCCATCCCCCGTCCGTGGGCGCCGCGCAGATCGGTCTTTTCCCGCGATTCACGGCCCAACCGCCCATATCGGGCCGGCGCCCGATCAGAGCAGCGCGTCGATCGCGACCGCGACGCACACGATCGTCAGGTACGTGATCGACCAGTGGAACAGCCGCATCGGCTTGAGCGGTTCGCCCCGCTTCGACCGGCCCACCAGCCGGTACGCCTCGATGAGGAAGAACACGCCGCTGACGAGTGCCGTGACGCCGTAGAGCGGGCCCAGCCCGAGCGGCCAGGCGGCCACCGAGGTGGCCACGGTCAGCCAGGTGAACAGCACGATCTCGCGGTTGACCCGGGCGGCGGAGCGCACCACGGGCAGCATCGGGATGCCGGCGCGCGCGTAGTCGTCCTTGTATTTGATGGCCAGCGCGTAGAAGTGCGGCATCTGCCAGAAGAAGACCACCCCGAACAGCGCCCAGGCGAGCGGCGACAGGCCGCCGGTGACGGCCGCCCAGCCGATCAGCACCGGAGCGGCACCGCAGGCGCCGCCCCAGAACGTGTTCTGCGGCGTGGTCCGTTTGAGCCAGAGCGTGTAGACGAGGTCGTAGTAGGCGATCGCGCCCGCGGTCAGCGCGGCGGCGAGCCAGTTGGTGAACCCGGCCATCAGGCCCACCGAGACCACCGCCAGCACCAGCCCGAACACCAGCACGCTGCGCGGGGCGAGGGCGTGCGTGGGCAGCGGGCGCCGCTTGGTGCGGCGCATCAGCTGGTCGATGTCGCGGTCGATGTAGCAGTTGAGGGCGTTGGCGGCGCCCGCGGCCAGCGTGCCACCGACCAGCACCACGACCATCGTGCCGACCGGTGGGATGCCACCGGCCGCGAGCATCATCGCCGGCACCGTGGTGACCAGGAGCAACTCGATGATCCGCGGCTTGGTCAACGCGACGTAGGCACGGACTAAGGCGAGCGGGTCGCGTCGCGGCGGCACCGGGACCGGGCCCGGCACCAGGGTCGGCGACGGGCGCTCCGTGACCATGCTCAAGGCCGTGTCCACCTTCCTCGGCGCTTCGTCGTCAAGCCGCGACCGGCGACGGTCAACAAGCCGATCGACAGCGTACGCGGCGCGTATCCGCGCTGATCGGCGACCCGACGCGGTGCGGCGAGAACCACCCGAGGAGTGTCTGTCCGCCCACAACACACGCCGCAGGGCGAGATCCGGCGGCACGTGTTTAGCACGGGTCGCTAGGGTCAGAGGTGAGGGACCGGAAACACTCGCCGAGGAGCGCATACATCGTGCCTGCCAGCAACTCAGAGCAAGCCTCATTCACCTGGTCCGAGCTGGACCGCAAGGCGGTCGACACGATCCGCGTCCTCGCGATGGACGCGGTCGAGAAGGCCGGCAACGGCCACCCCGGCACCGCCATGAGTCTCGCGCCCGCCGCGTACCTGCTGTTCAACAAGGTGATGCGGCACGACCCGACCGACCCGCACTGGGTCGGCCGCGACCGCTTCGTGCTGTCCGCGGGCCACAGCAGCCTGACGCTCTACATCCAGCTCTACCTGACGGGCTACGGCCTCGGGCTGGAAGACCTGCGGTCGCTGCGCCAGTGGGGCTCGCTGACCCCGGGCCACCCCGAGCACGGCCACACCAAGGGTGTCGAGACGACCACCGGCCCGCTGGGCCAGGGCATCGGCAACGCCGTGGGCATGGCCATGGCCGCCCGCCGGGAGAAGGGCCTGTTCGACCCCGAGAGCCCGCTCTTCGACCACCACGTCTACACGATCGTCTCCGACGGTGACATCGAAGAGGGCATCAGCCACGAGGTGAGCGCGCTCGCCGGGCACCAGCGGTTGGGCAACCTCGTGGCGATCTGGGACGACAACGAGATCTCGATCGAGGACGACACCCGGATCGCCAAGAGCGAGGACGTCGCGGCCCGCTACACGGCGTACGGCTGGCACGTCCAGACCGTCGACTTCCGCAGCGGCCACGCCGACGAGGGCGACTACCGCGAGGACCCCGAGGCGCTCTGGCGGGCGATCGAGGCCGCGAAGGCCGTCACCGACCGGCCGTCGTTCATCGCGCTGCGCACGATCATCGGGTGGCCCGCGCCCAACAAGCAGAACACCGGCAAGATCCACGGCTCGGCGCTCGGTGCCGACGAGGTCGCCGCCACCAAGAAGGTCCTCGGCTTCGACCCGGCCCAGAGCTTCGAGGTCTCCGCCGAGGTGCTCGAGCACACCCGCGAGGCGGTCGCCCGCGGCCAGGCCGCGCACGCCGAGTGGGACAAGGCCTTCGCCGTCTGGTCGGCCGACCACGCCGACAGCCGCGCGCTGTTCGACCGGCTGTTCGCCCGCGAGCTGCCGGCGGGGTGGACCGACGCGCTGCCGGTGTGGCCGGCCGACGCCAAGGGCATCGCGACCCGGGCGGCCTCGGGCAAGATCCTGGAGGCCCTCGCGCCGGTGCTGCCGGAGCTCTGGGGCGGCTCGGCCGACCTGGCCGAGAGCAACAACACCACCATGAAGGGCGAGCCGTCCTTCGTGCCCGCCGAGCACGCCACCAAGGAGTTCCCGGGCGACGAGTACGGCCGGACGCTGCACTTCGGCATCCGCGAGCACGGCATGGGCGCGATCCTCAACGGCATCGTGCTGCACGGCGCGACCCGCCCGTACGGTGGCACGTTCCTGGTGTTCAGCGACTACATGCGGCCGTCGGTGCGGCTGGCGGCGCTGATGAAGCTGCCCGTCACGTACGTCTGGACGCACGACTCCATCGGCCTCGGCGAGGACGGCCCGACGCACCAGCCGATCGAGCACCTGACCGCGCTGCGGGCCATCCCGGGCCTCGACGTGGTCCGCCCGGCCGACGCCAACGAGACCGCCTGGGCGTGGCGCATGGCGATGGAGCACATCGACCGCCCCACCGCGCTCGCGCTGACCCGGCAGGCGCTGCCGACGATCGACCGTGACCGCTACGCGCCCGCCGACGGCGTGGCCCGGGGCGGCTACATCCTGTCCGAGGCGTCCAACGGCCAGCCCGAGGTGATCCTCATCGGCACCGGCTCCGAGGTGCAGCTCTGCCTGACCGCCCAGGAGCGGCTGGAGGCCGACGGCACCCCGACCCGGGTCGTCTCGATGCCCTGCCAGGAATGGTTCCGGGCGCAGGACGAGGCCTACCGGCAGAGCGTGCTGCCGCACGCCGTCAAGGCCCGGGTCAGCGTCGAGGCCGGCATCGCCATGTCCTGGCGCGACATCGTCGGCGACCTCGGCGAGAGCGTCAGCATCGAGCACTACGGCGCCAGCGCGCCGCACACGGTGCTCTTCGAACAGTTCGGATTCACCGCCGACAACGTCGTGGCGAAGGCACACGCCTCGCTCGCGAAGGTCGGCACCATCACCGGCACCACCACGGGCAACTGAGGGAGCGAAGGATCATGACCGACCGCCTGGCCGAGCTTGCCGCCGCGGGCGTCGCCATCTGGCTCGACGACCTGTCCCGCGTCCGGCTGAGCACCGGCACCCTTGACCAGTTGCGTCGCGAGCAGCACGTCGTGGGCGTGACGACCAACCCGACGATCTTCGCGAAGGCGCTCTCCGACGCCGACGCCTACGACGGTCAGGTCCGCGACCTGGCCACCCGCGGCGTCTCGACGGAAGAGGCCGTCCGCATGCTCACCGCGTACGACGTGCGTTGGGCGTGCGACGTGCTACGGCCCGCCTACGACGCCTCCGACGGCGTCGACGGCCGCGTCTCGCTCGAGGTCGACCCCCGGCTCGCCCGGGAGACCGCGAAGACCATCGCCGAGGCCAAGGGCCTCTGGTGGCTGATCGACCGGCCGAACGCGTTCATCAAGATCCCGGCGACCGAGGAGGGCCTGCCGGCGATCACCGCGGCGCTGGCCGCCGGCATCAGCGTCAACGTCACGCTGATCTTCTCGCTCGACCGCTACAGCCAGGTGATGGACGCGTACCTGGCCGGCATGGAGCAGGCCAAGGCCAACGGCCACGACCTGACCAACCTGGCGTCCGTGGCGTCGTTCTTCGTCTCCCGCTTCGACACCGAGATCGACAAGCGGCTGGAGAAGATCGGCTCCGACGAGGCCAAGGCGCTGCGGGGCAAGGGCGCGGTCGCCAACGCGCGGCTGGCCTACGAGCGCTACTCCGAGGTCTTCGCCGGGCCGCGCTGGCAGGCGCTGGCCGACGCGGGCGCCAAGCCGCAGCGGCCGCTCTGGGCCTCGACGTCGACCAAGAACCCGGACTACCCGGACACGCTCTACGTGGTCGACCTGATCGCGCCGGGCGTCGTCAACACCATGCCGGAGCCGGTGATCCACGCCTGGGCCGACCACGGCGAGACCCAGGCCGACACCGTCACCGGCAACTACGACGACGCCAAGCAGGTCATGGCCGACCTGGCGCGGGTGGGCATCGACCTCGACGACGTGTTCGACACGCTGGAGCGCGAGGGCGTCGAGAAGTTCTCGGCGAGCTGGCAGGAGCTGATCGACGGCGTCGACGCGTCCCTGAAGGCGGCCGCGAAGGCATGAGCACCTTCGGATTCGGTTCCGACGGAGTTCCGGAGAACGGCGACGACACCGGTCCGGCATTCGCCGACGGTGTCGTCGCCGCCGCCGGCATCGCCGTCTACGGCGCCGGCAGCACCGACGCGGCGGCCGCCCGCGCCGCGCTGGTCGACGCCGACGTGCCGGCCAAGCTGGTCGCCAAGGACGCCGCGCTCTGGGGTCCCGACGCGGAGGCCGAGGCGAAGATCCGGCTGGGCTGGGTCGACACCTTCCGCCGCAGCCGCGAGCTGCTGCCGCGGCTGGCCGAGCTCCGCACCGAGCTGGCGGACCTCGACCACGTGGTGCTGGCCGGCATGGGCGGCTCGTCGCTCGCGCCGGAGGTGATCACCCGCACGCTCGGCGTCGAGCTGACCGTCCTGGACACCACCGACCCGGCCCAGATCCGGGCGGCGCTGGCCGACCGGCTGGAGCGCACGCTCGTGGTGGTGTCCAGCAAGTCCGGCGGCACGGTCGAGACCGACAGCCACCGGCGGGCGTACTGGCAGGCGTTCCTCGACTCCGGCATGTCCGAGGCCGAGGTCGGCCGCCACTTCGTCATGGTCACCGACCCGGGCTCGCCGCTGGAGACCACCGCCCGTGAGCTGGGCGCCCAGGTGTTCCTGGCCGACTCCGAGGTCGGCGGCCGCTACTCGGCGCTGACCGCGTTCGGCGTCGTGCCCTCCGCCCTGGCCGGCGTCGACGTCGCCGAGCTGTTCGACCAGGCCGAGGACCTGCTCGCCGCGCTGCCCGAGGAGAGCGGCAACCCCGGCCTCGCGCTGGGCGCCGCGCTCGGGGCCGCCGCGCACGCGGGTCGCGACAAGGTGGCGCTGGTCTCCGACGGCACCGGCATCGTCGGCCTCGGCGACTGGGCCGAGCAGCTCATCGCCGAGTCGACCGGCAAGGACGGCAAGGGCATCCTGCCGGTGGTGATCGAGACCCCGGACAGCCCCGGCGCGCACGGCACCGACGTGCTCACGGTCACGGTCGGCGGCGCCCAGCCGCCGTTCGCCGTGCCCGGCGGCGGCGTCCGGCCCGACCTCGCCGTCAACGGCCCGCTCGGCGCGCAGTTCCTGCTCTGGGAGTTCGCCACCGCGATCGCCGGCCGCGTGATCGGCATCGACCCGTTCAACCAGCCCAACGTGACCGAGTCGAAGAACAACACGACCCGGATCCTCGCCGAGGGCCTCCCGGCCGAGTCGCCGTCGTTCGCCGAGGGCGCGATCGAGGTGTACGGCGGCGGCGGCGACAGCCTCGCGGCGGTGCTCGGCGCACTCGTGGATGGCATCGACCCGCACGGCTACCTGGCCGTGCTGGCCTTCCTCGACCGGTTCGGCGACGCCCGGGCCGAGCAGGCCCGCGGGCTGCTGGCCACCGCCTCCGGCCGACCGGTGACGTTCGGCTGGGGACCCCGCTACCTGCACTCGACCGGCCAGTACCACAAGGGCGGTCCGCAGGTCGGCTCGTTCCTCCAGATCACCGGCGCGGTCACCGAGGACCTCGCGATCGCCGGGAAGCCGTACACCTTCGGCGACCTGCAGGCCGCCCAGGCGGCCGGTGACCGCAAGGCGATGACCGACCGGGGACGACCCGTCGTCCACCTGCACCTCACCGACCGGGCGGCCGGCCTCGATCAACTGCTGCGCGCGTTGGCAAGCCTGCCCGCCAGCAAGGATTCACACTAGGAGCTGTGGTGAACCCGCTGCGCGATCCCCAGGATCGCCGCCTCCCGAGGATCCCGGAGCCGTGTGCTCTGGTGATCTTCGGCGTGACCGGCGACCTGTCTCGCAAGAAGCTGTTGCCGGCCATCTACGACCTGGCCAACCGGGGGCTGCTGCCGCCCGGGTTCGTGGTGCTCGGGTTCGCCCGGCGCGACTGGGGCGACGGCGACTTCGAGACCGTGGCGATGAACGCGGTCAAGAAGGGGGCCCGCACCCCGTGGCGTGAAGAGGTGTGGGCCCGGCTGGCCGGCAGCATCAAGTTCGTGCCGGGCGCGTTCGACGACGACGAGGCGTTCGACCAGCTCGCGTCGACCCTCGACGAGCTGCGCGACTCGCACGGCATCGCCGGCAACGCGGCGTTCTACTTCGCGATCCCGCCACCGGCCTTCCCGATAGTGCTCAAGCAGCTCGCGCGCACCGGGATGGCCGACAACGCCAAGTCCGGCGGGTGGCGCCGGGTCGTGGTGGAGAAGCCGTTCGGCAACGACCTGGCCTCGGCGAAGGCGCTCAACGGCCTGGTCGACGACGTGTTCACCCGCAAGGACGTCTTCCGGATCGACCACTACCTGGGCAAGGAGACGGTCCAGAACATCCTGGCCCTGCGGTTCGCCAACAACCTGTTCGAGCCGCTGTGGAACAGCAAATACGTCGACTCGGTGCAGATCACTATGGCCGAGGACGTCGGCATCGGCACCCGGGCCGGCTTCTACGACGCCGCCGGCGCCGCCCGCGACGTGCTCCAGAACCACCTGCTCCAGCTGATGACGCTGGTCGCGATGGAGGAGCCCACCAGCTTCGACGCCGCCGAGATCAGCACCGAGAAGCTCAAGGTGCTGCGGGCGATAAAGGTGCCCGGCGACATCCGCGACGAGACGGTCCGCGGGCAATACCTTCCTGGCTGGGTCGGCGGCGAGCGGGCGGTCGGCTACCTCGAGGAGAAGGACGTGCCGTCCGACTCCACCACGGAGACGTACGTGGCGGTGAAGCTCGGCGTGCAGAACCGCCGCTGGGCCGGCGTGCCTTTCTACCTGCGCTGTGGCAAGCGGCTCCCCCGCCGGGTCACCGAGCTGGCGATCATCTTCAAGAAGGCGCCGCACCTGCCGTTCAACCCGCACGACATCGAGATGCTCGGCGCCAACCAGCTCGTCGTGCGGGTGCAGCCCGACGAGGGCGTGGTGCTCAAGTTCGGCTCCAAGGTGCCCGGCACGACCATGGAGGTACGCGACATCGCCATGGACTTCGAGTACGGCGCCGCGTTCACGGAGTCGAGCCCGGAGGCGTACGAGCGGCTGGTGCTCGACGTGCTGGTCGGCGACCGCACGCTGTTCCCGGACGCGGCCGAGGTCGAGCAGAGCTGGCGGGTCATCGACCCGCTGGAGGACGCCTGGGACGGCACGACCCCCGAGCCCTACCGGGCCGGCGAATGGGGCCCCCACGCGGCCGACGAACTGCTGCGCCGCGACGGCCGGCACTGGAGGCGGGCATGATCGGACTCTGGGACACCACCGGCAACGAGGTCGTCAAGGCGCTCGCCACCGAGCGGCGCTCCGCGGGCGGCGTGGCCAGCGGGATGGCGCTGACCCTGATCGTCGTCGTCGACGAGAAGCGGGTCCGCGAGGCCGAGGCGGCCGCGACCATCGCCGCCTCGATGCACCCGTGTCGCCTGCTGATGGTGGTCCGCGCCGACGTCGAGCGGCCGAGCAACCGGCTCGACGCCGAGGTGGTCGTCGGCGGCCGGCTCGGCCCGTGCGAGGCCGTGGTCATGCGGATGTACGGCCGGCTCGCGCTGCACGCCGAGTCGGTGGTCATGCCGCTGCTCGTGCCCGACGTGCCGGTGGTCACCTGGTGGCACGGCGAGCCGCCGGAGCGGATCGCCAACGACTTCCTCGGCGTGGTCGCCGACCGCCGGATCACCGACGTCTCGCAGACCGAGGATCCGGTCGCCGCCCTGCGCCAGCGGGCCCGCGACTACGCGCCCGGCGACACCGACCTCGCCTGGACCCGGATCACCCCGTGGCGCACCCTGGTCGCGTCGGCCTTCGACACCACCGAGCAGCGACTGGTCGGCGCCCGGATCGAGGCGCCGAAGAAGGACCCGACCGCGGCGCTGATGTCCGGGTGGCTGGCCTCCCGGCTCGACATCAAGCCGCGGTGGGAAGACACCGACGCGTACCGGATCATGCACTCGGTCTGCCTGGTCGCCGCCAACAACGACGAGCTCTCGCTCGTCCGCGACCAGGACGTCGCGACGTTCATGCGGACCAACCAGGCGGAGCGGTTGCTGCCGCTGGTCCGCCGGCCGCTGGGCGAGGAACTGGCGGAGGAGCTGCGCAGGCTCGACCCCGACCAGGTGTACGCCGCGGCGCTGAGCGCGATGACCGGCGAGACCGGTCTCGACACGCGCCCGGCCCACCGCGTACACGTCTGGAAGGACCCGATGACCGCCGGCCACGCGCCCGGTCTCGGCCCCGGCATCGTCGGCGGCGGCCCGCCCACCCAGGTGGAGGACATGCCGCCGCGCACCGGCGACCGGGTCCGCCCGGCCTCGGCCGGCGCCGGCACGGCCCAGGGCTCGGCGCCGACCACGCCATCCTCCGGGAGCACCGACGCATGAGCGAGACCAGCGTCATCGTCCACTCCGACCCCGACGTCCTGGCGCACTCGGTAGCGGCCCGGCTGGTGGTCACCCTGATCGACGCCCAGGCCGAACGCGGCGCGGCGTCGTGGGTGCTCACCGGCGGCCGCATCGCCGGCGCGGTGCACCGCGCGGTCCGCGACTTCCCGGCCAGCGACGCGGTCGACTGGACGCGCGTCGACTTCTGGTGGGGCGACGAGCGGTTCCTGCCGGCCGGCCACCCGGACCGCAACGAGACCCAGGCGCGCGAGCAGCTCCTCGACGCGCTCCGGGTGCCGGCGGCCCGCGTGCACGCGATGCCACCCTCGGACGGCCCGGACGGCAACGACCCGGAAGCGGCCGCGGCCCGCTATGCCCAGGAGCTGGCCCGGGCGGCCCGCCCCGGCACGGCCCCGCTCCCCCACTTCGACGTGCTGATGCTGGGCGTGGGTGAGGACGGCCACGTGGCGTCGGTCTTCCCGGAGCACCCGGTGGCCTACGAGACGCGCCCGGTGAGCGCGGTGCGGGGCAGCCCGAAACCGCCACCGGTGCGCACGACGCTGACCCTGCCCACGATCAACACCGCCGACCAGGTCTGGCTGGTGGCCGCCGGCCCCGACAAGGCCGGCGCGGTCGGCATGGCGTTGACCGGGGCAGGCCCGGTGCAGCTGCCGGCGGCCGGGGTGCACGGCGTCAACCGCACGATCTGGCAGCTCGACAGCGCCGCCGCCACGCAGGTCCGCCGAACCTTCCGCAGCGTCCGCAGCTGACAATACGGGCGCTCGCGCCTGCGCCCGTGTTCTACGCTCTGTCCGCGCGGTGCCATCTCGCCACGGCGGCTTCGCCACCGGCGCGGCGGCGGCCGGCGGCCCGCTGGCGCCGCACGAGACCGCGCTGGCCGCACGGGCCGGTGTACCGGCGACCCGGGCCGCGCTGTTCGCCTGGTACCTCGGCGAGGCCGGCCAGGCGGAGTTGGGCGCGCTGCTGGACAGCGGCGCCTACCGCGTGGACCTCCCCGAGCAGGCCGCCCTGCTGACCGTGGCCTGGCTGCTGCGGGCGGGAGACCGCGCCCGCGCGCTCGCGGTGCTCGACGAGATCGGTGCGTACGCGGACCGGCTCGACTTCGCACCCGTTCCCGCCGCCACCTCGGCCCTGCGGGATCCGGCCGTGGCGTGGCGACAGCCGGCCGGCGCGGCGGGCGCGACGTTGGCGGCCCGGCTGGAGAACCCGCGCGTCGCGGCCATGCGGGAGGCCCTGACGGTCTGGAACCCGTTCGCCGACGAACTGCTCGAGCTCTGGCTGGCGGCCGGCGACGACGCGGTCCCGCCCGGCTGGGTCGAGCGGGCGGGCGCGCTGCTCGACCGCTACCGGGTGCTCGCGGTGCGGCGCGGTCTGGTCGACCAGGCGGTCGCGACGATGCTGGCGAAGCGTGGGCGCCCCGGCTCGGCCGGGCACGCGGCGCTGCGGTCCGCTCAGACCCGGCACGCGGGCCTGCCGGCGCATCACGAGCTGGGCCGGGTCGTGCGGGCCCGGCTCGACGCGTACGACCCGGCGGGCGGGATCGACGACGTCGACGCGATCTGTGCGCCGGTCACGGCCGGCGAGGCGGCCACGCACGGGGTGCCGGCCGGCACGCCGGTCCCCGAGCCGATCCGGCGGATCGTCCGGCGGGCGACCGCGGGCACCGTGGCCGAGCTCGTGGCGGCGGGCGTCCTCCCGAGTGCCGAGGTGCTCGCACAGTTGGTGCCGCAGATCAGCGGCACCGTCAGCGCGAGCGGCTACCCCGATGCCGCGCTGCGGGCGCTGGCCGCCGCGACCTACCGGGCGTTCCGGCGCCGCCGCTCGTTGCTGTTGCTCGACCTCCAGCACCAGGTGCGGTTGTTCGAGCTGCCCTGGATGGCCGCGCTGCGCCCGCACCGGGCGGTCGGCGACGACGAGCGCCACGACGCGCGGGAGACCCTGCGCCGGCTCGGCGAGCTGGCGTTGGAGCGGTTCCCCGCCACGCTGCTGCCCAACCCGCTGGTCGTCGAGCTCGCCGCGCTCGGCCGGACGGCCGGCGAAGCGCTCCCGTGGGTGGCGGAGCTCGCGGCCGACATCTTCATGGGCCGGTTCTCGGCCACGTTCGCCCACGCCGCCCGGCTCGCCGGCGACCTGCTGGCGGGTAGCCTCTACGCCCGCTACTACGACATCGACTACGCGGCGCTGCCCCCGCCGGCCGAGTCGAACCGCGAGCTGGCGCCGTTCGACGAGCTCTGCCACCGGCGGGCCGGTCCGGAACACCGCGGCTGGTCGGTGGCGGGCAACGGCATGGTGATCGAGCAGGCGCAGATCCTGACCACGCACAACCTCGCGACCTTGGCCGGTCCGCTGGCGGTCGTGCCGGCCGAGGGCTGGGCGAGCCTGGCGCGGCGCGCGTTCGCGACGGTGGTGCGGCTGGCCGGACAGCTCGACGACAATCCCCGCCCCCTACGCACGGTCAAGGACATCGCGTACGCCTGGCGGCAGATGATCTTTTTCTTGTCACTCTCGGAGAGCGTGGACCCACGGACCGTGCTCGGTCAGTTGCGCGAGGACCTGGCGGCGGCACCCGGGCCGGTCCGCGAGCGGCTGGCGCCCGCACTGACCGGCCTCGGGTACGTCGCGCACGGCGGCCGCTTCGACGGCGACCGCACCCCGGCCGGGGTCGTCGGCTCCTGGGCTGGACGACGACCCACCACTGGCTGCTGGGCTAGACCCCGCCGCGGCGTTGGCGCAGGTTCGCCAGCGCCTCGGCGAGGATGGCCGCGCCGTCCGCGTCGGTGCGCCGTTCCTTCACGTACGCCAGGTGGGTCTTGTAGGGCTCCGGGCGTTGCCGGCCGGGCGGGTTCGCGGCGTCCAGGCCGGCGGGTTGCCCGCAGCGCGGGCAGTCCCAGGTCGCCGGAGGGGCCACCTCGGCGGCGAGGGAGATCTCTACGGTGTGGTCGTTGGCGCACCAGTAGGTCACCGGGCGCCGCGGTGCGGGCTCGCACCGCTCGCTGGGGCGGATCGGGCCGGAACCGACCCTGGTGCCACGGATTGCGCTGCCGCTGGGCACGGTATGTCGCTCCTGTCGTCGTGCGGGGTCGGCCGCGGGGAATGCGGCTTCGCGACGCGGTGAAGCGGAACAGACGTGAGCTGGAAATACATTCATGCGCGGCCCGGAACCTGGTCCGGACCGCGCACGATTTTACGACTATTTGGTCGGGATCGGTGCTAGCTGGCGACGGCGAGTTTGAGCCAGAGGCCCAGACCCACGATGCACGCGAACCAGACGATGCCCACCAGAATGGTGTAACGGTCGAGGTTCTTCTCGGCGATGGACGAGCCGGCGAGGTTCGTGCTGACGCCGCCGCCGAACATGCTGGACAGGCCGCCGCCCTTGCCGCGGTGCAGGAGGACCAGCATCGTCAGCAGCACGCTCGTGATGATCAGCAACACGATCAACGTGTAGGCGAATGCGATCGGCATGGCGGTGGGTTGTCCTCTCGACGTGACGCGACTTCGCAAGGATAGCGGCCGGGTCCGCGTGGTGCGGACCCGGCCACCCATGCCTTTACTTCTTGATGTGCTCCGGGAACCGGACGATCTGCACGAACTCGTCGGCGTCGATGCTCGCGCCGCCGACCAGGGCACCGTCCACGTCCGGCATCTCCATGATCTGGGCCACATTGGCCGCCTTCACGGAGCCGCCGTACAGGATGCGGGTGGTCTCGGCCGTCTCGGTGTCGAACCGCTCGGCAAGGCGGCTACGGACCGCGCCGCAGACCTCCTGCGCGTCGTCCGGGGTCGCGGTCTTGCCGGTGCCGATCGCCCAGACCGGCTCGTACGCGATCACAACTTTGCGGACCTGCTCGGCCTTGAGACCGTCGAGGCCGGCGTCGAGTTGTGCGACGCAGTGCCCCACGTGCGCGGCCGACTCGCGGACCTCGAGCCCCTCACCGATGCAGAAGATCGGGGTGAGCTCGTAGGTCAGCGCCGCCTGCACCTTCGAGTTGACCACCTGGTCGTCCTCGTGGTGGTACTGCCGGCGCTCGGAGTGCCCGACCACGACGTAGGAGCAGCCGAGCTTGGCCAGCAGCGGGCCCGAGATGTCGCCCGTGTAGGCGCCACCCTTGTGCGGCGAGAGGTCCTGCGCGCCGTACCCGATCAGCAGCTTGTCGCCGTCGACCAGGGTCTGCACGCTGCGCAGGTCGGTGAACGGCGGGATCACCACCGTCTCGACGTCGGTCAGCTGCTGCTCGTTGAGGCTGAAGGCCAGCTTCTGCACGAGCGCGATGGCCTCGAGGTGGTTGAGGTTCATCTTCCAGTTGCCGGCCATCAGCGGCCGGCGCGACTGCGGCGCCATCAGGACTCCAGAGCGGCGATGCCGGGAAGGCGCTTGCCCTCCAGGTATTCCAGCGAGGCTCCCCCGCCGGTCGAGATGTGGCCGAACGCGTCCTCGTCGAGGCCGAGCGCGCGCACCGCGGCCGCGGAGTCGCCACCGCCGACGACCGTGAGGCCGTCGACCTTCATGATCGCCTCGGCCACGCCCCGGGTGCCGGCCGCGAACGGCGCCAGCTCGAACACGCCCATCGGGCCGTTCCAGAACACCGTGTGGGCGTCGGCGAGAGCTCCGGCGAACGCGGCGACGCTGGCGGGGCCGATGTCGAGCCCGAGCCGGTCGGCCGGGATCGCGTCGGCGGCCACCACGTCGTGGTCGGCGTCGGCCGAGAACTCGGTCGCGGCCACCACGTCGGTCGGCAGGACGATCTTGTCGCCACCGCGGGCCAGCAGGTCGCGGCAGGTGTCGAGCATGTCCTCCTCGAGCAGGGACTTGCCGATCTCGTGGCCCTGCGCCTTGAGGAACGTGAAGCACATGCCGCCGCCGACCAGGAGCTTGTCGACCTTGGGGAGCAGCGCCTCGATGACGGCGAGCTTGTCGGAGACCTTCGCGCCGCCGAGCACCACCGCGTACGGCCGCTCGGGGCTCTCGGTCAGCCGGGCCAGCACCTCGACCTCGCGCAGCACCAGGCCACCCGCGAAGTGCGGGAGCCGGGCCGGCACGTCGAAGACGCTCGCGTGCTTGCGGTGCACGGCACCGAACGCGTCGTCGACGTACGCCTCGGCGAACGCGGCGAGCTGGTCGGCGAACACGCCCCGCTCGGCGTCGTCCTTGCTGGTCTCGCCCGCGTTGAAGCGCAGGTTCTCGAGCAGCAGCACCTGGCCGCCGCCGAGGGACGCGACCTTCTCGGTGGCATCCGGGCCGACGGTGTCGGTGGCGAAGTGGATCTCGCCGCCGAGCAGCTCACCGAACCGCTTCGCGACCGGCGCGAGGGTGTACTTCGGGTCGGGCGCGCCCTTCGGGCGGCCCAGGTGGGACATGACGATCACCGCGGCGCCCGCATCGCGGAGCGCCTCGACGGTCGGCAGGACTGCCCGGATGCGGCCGTCGTCGGCGATCACACCGGGGTTGTTCTTCTCGAAGGGGACGTTCAGGTCGGCGCGCACCAGGACGCGCCGACCCGCGACTCCCTCCGCAAGGAGATCGTCAAGCGTCTTCATGATGGTCAGAGCGAGGCCCCGACGAGCTTGACCAGGTCGACCAGGCGGTTCGAGTAGCCCCACTCGTTGTCGTACCAGCCGACGACCTTGACCTGGTTGCCGATCACCTTGGTCAGGCCCGAGTCGAAGATGCACGACGCCGGGTCGGTGACGATGTCGCTGGAGACGATCTCGTCCTCGGTGTAGGTCAGGTAGCCGTTGAGCGCACCCGCGGCGGCTTCCTTCATCGCGTTGTTGACCTCTTCGACCGAGGTCTCGCGGCCCACGTTGACGGTGAGGTCGGTGGCCGAGCCGGTCGGGATCGGCACGCGCAGCGCGTAGCCGTCGAGCTTGCCCTTGAGCTCCGGCAGCACGAGGCCGATCGCCTTGGCGGCACCGGTCGAGGTCGGCACGATGTTCAGCGCGGCGGCCCGGGCCCGGCGGAGGTCCTTGTGCGGGCCGTCCTGCAGGTTCTGGTCCTGGGTGTACGCGTGGATCGTGGTCATCAGGCCGTGCTCGATCGTGAAGGTGTCGTTGAGAACCTTCGCCATCGGCGCGAGGCAGTTCGTGGTGCACGAGGCGTTCGAGATGATCGTGTGCTTCGCGGGGTCGTAGAGGTTGTCGTTGACACCCATGACGACCGTGAAGTCCTCGTGCTTCGCCGGCGCGGAGATGATGACCTTCTTGGCACCGCCGTCGACGTGCGCGCGGGCCTTGGTGCCGTCGGTGAACAGGCCGGTCGACTCGATCACGACGTCGGCGCCCAGGTCGCCCCAGGGCAGCTTGCCCGGGTCGCGCTCGGCGAACACCTTGAACGTCTGGCTGCCGACCGAGATCTCGTCGGAGGTCGCCTTCACCTCGTACGGGAGCCGGCCCAGGATCGAGTCGTACTTCAGCAGGTGGGCGAGGGTGGCGTTGTCGGTGAGGTCGTTGGCGCCGACAAGCTGGACGTCCGCCCCGGAGGCGAGGACGGCCCGGAAGAAGTTGCGGCCGATGCGGCCGAAGCCGTTGATGCCAACCCGGATGGTCACAGGTTTCATCTCCTTGATGAATGAGATTGCCGGCCGCCGCGATCTCCGCGTACGCCGGCCGGTGTTAGAACCGGTTGCCGGCCCCGTCGCCGTACCTGACGACCCTATCTGAGACGCGTCTTGCCTGGCGCGGCAGGTAGCTCGTCAGACCACCAGCATGTCGGGCGTCACAGCGGCTTCCGTGTCCGGAATGCCCAGATCGCGGGCCCGCTTGTCGGCGAGCGCGAGCAGGCGCCGGATCCGGCCGGCGATCGCGTCCTTGGTCAGCGGCGGGTCGGCCAGGGCGCCCAGCTCCTCCAGGGAGGCCTGGCGGTGGTCGAGCCGCAGCTTGCCGGCCGAGGTCAGGTGGTTGGGCGCGTCGTCGGCGAGGATCTCCAGCGCCCGGGTGACCCGGGCCGCCGCGGCCACCGCCGCGCGCGCCGAGCGGCGCAGGTTGGCGTCGTCGAAGTTGGCCAGGCGGTTGGCGGTCGCCCGCACCTCGCGCCGGACCCGGCGCTCCTCCCAGGCCAGCACGCTGCTGTGCGCGCCGATCCGGGTGAGCAGCGCGGAGATCGCGTCGCCGTCCTTGACCACGACCCGGTCGACGCCGCGGACCTCGCGGGCCTTGGCGGTGATGCCGATCCTCCGGGCGGCGCCGACCAGCGCCAGCGCCGACTCCGGGCCCGGGCAGGTGATCTCCAGCGCGCTGGAGCGGCCGGGCTCGGTCAGCGAGCCGTGCGCCATGAACGCGCCCCGCCAGGCCGCCACCGAGCAGCAGACGTTGCCGGAGACGACGTGCTGCGGCAGGCCCCGGACGGGACGGCCGCGGACGTCGAGCAGGCCGGTCTGGCGGGCCAGGATCTCGCCGTCCTTGACCACGCGCACGATGTAGTGGCTGGCCTTGCGCAGGCCGCCGGAGGCCAGCACGTGGATCTCACTCGGGTAGCCGTAGACCTCGGCGATCTCCCGGCGCAGCCGGCGCGCGACCGCCCCGGTGTCGAGCTCGGCCTCGACCACCACCCGGCCCGAGACGATATGCAGGCCGCCGGCGAACCGGAGCAGCGCGGCCATCTCGGCCCGCCGGCAACACGGTTTGGGCACGTCGACCCGGCTCAGCTCGTCCTTGACCGCGGCGGTCATCGCCATAACTAATCGTCACCTCGCGTGCCGGTTCTCCGGCCCGAAGCCGGTGGGTTCTCACGTGCTTAACGACTGGCACCCAGGACAGGCACCAGGGCCGCCCCGAGGGCCTCGGGATCATGTCGGGGACTCCCGTCGGCGACCGCCACCGGGGCGAGCACCAGCCGCGCACCCAGCGATTCTGCCGCACGACGGACGGGTTCGGGGTCACCGACGGCGGTCCCGTCGGCGAGAACCGTGTCGACTTTCAGCTCCGGCAGGTACCAGCGCAGCGCGGCCAGGTGATCAGCAGCCGACAGGCCCCACGTCTCGGGCTCGGCGGCCAGGTTGAGCGTCACCAGGCGGCGCGCCCGGCTGGCCACGATCGCGGCGGCCAGCTCGGGCACCAGCAGGTGCGGGATCACGCTGGTGTACCAACTGCCCGGACCGAAGATCAACCAGTCGGCTTGCTCGACCGCCGCCACCGCCTCGGGACACGCCGGAGGGTCGGCCGGAGTGAGCCGGACCGCCTCGACATGGCCGGGCGCGACCGCGACCGCGTGCTGCCCGACGACGGTGAGCAGCATGCCCGGCCTTCTGGGGTCCGCACCCCGGATGTCGGCCTCGATGCCCACCGCCTTGACCGCCATCGGCAGCACCCGGCCGGAGGCGTCGACCATCCGCGCCGCGTGATCCAAAGCGGACACCGGGTCGCCGAGCTGTTCCATCAGGCCGACGAGTACCAGATTTCCGACAGTGTGGCCGTCGAGCGGGCTGTGGTCGCGGCCGTCCGGCGCGAACCGGTGCTGGAAGAGCTCGGCGGTCTGCCTCGTGTCGGGGCGGTCGGCGGCCAGCGCGGCCAGCGCCTGGCGCAGGTCGCCCGGGGGCAGCGCGGACCGTTCGGACCGCAGCCGGCCGCTGGACCCGCCGTCGTCGGCGACCGTCACCACGGCGGTGATGTCGTGGCCCTGCCCCCGCAGGGCACGCAGCGAGGCGGACAGGCCGTGGCCGCCTCCGAACGCGACGACGCGCATCACTCGCGCCCCAGGTCACGGTGCTGGGCGGAGGCCGACAGCCGGGACTCGCGCAGGCGGGTCGCCAGCTCCTCGGCGATCGCGACGCTGCGGTGCTTGCCGCCCGTGCAGCCCACGGCCACGGTCAGGTAGCGCTTGCCCTCGCGCTCGAAGCCGGGCGCGGTGCCGAGGATCAGCCGGGCGTACGTGTCGACGAACGGCACCGCGCCGTGCTGGCCGAGCACGTAGTCGCTGACCGCCTCGTCGCGGCCGGTCTGGTCGCGCAGCTCCGGCACCCAGAACGGGTTGGGCAGGAAGCGCGCGTCGAGCACGAAGTCGGCGTCGGGCGGCAGGCCGTATTTGAAGCCGAAGCTGAGCACGGTCACCCGCAGGCGCCGGGCGTCTTCGCCGCCGAACATCTCCTCGACGCGGCGGCGGAGCTGGTTGACGTTGAGGTGGCTGGTGTCGATGATCACGTCGGCCTGCTCGCGGGCCTCCTCGAGCAGCTTGCGCTCGGCGGCGATCCCGTCTGCCAGCCGGCCGTCGCCCTGCAGCGGGTGCGAGCGACGGACGCTCTCGAAGCGCCGGATCAGCACGTCGTCGGCGGCGTCGAGGAACACCACGTGCGGGTTGAAGCCACGCTCCTTGAGCGCGTGCACCGCGCCCGTCAGGTCGGCGGAGAACGCGCGGCTGCGCACGTCGAGCACCATGGCCGTGAGCCGGGCCGGGCTGCCGGCGGCGTAGGCCAGCTCGGCCATCTCCAGCATCAGCGCCTGCGGCAGGTTGTCGACGACGTAGAAGCCGACGTTCTCCAGCGCGCGCGCCACCGTGCTCCGGCCGCCGCCCGAGACGCCGGTGACGATCACGAGCGTCGTGTCGGACCGGTCCAGCTCGTCGTGCTCGCGCTCACCCACGACGCGAAATCCTAGGCATCGCGGTAAACATCGGACTCATCGCCCTCTTCCGTCCCGGGCGCCGCCTCCGGCGCCGCCGTCTCTGGTGTCGTCTCCGTTTCCTGTGTCGACTCCGCCGGCGTCGCCGGATCGCCGCCCAGGGCTGCCTTGATCGCCTCGGCGGTGACCCGGCCGATGCCCGGCACCGAGGAGATCTCGTCGACCGAGGCCGCGGTCAGGCGCTTGACCGAGCCGAAGTGCCGCAGCAGCGTCTTGCGGCGGATCTCGCCCAGCCCCGGGATGCTGTCGAGCTGGGACACGGTCATCCGCTTGGAACGGCGCTGCCGGTGGAACGTGATGGCGAAGCGGTGCGCCTCGTCGCGTACGCGTTGCAGCAGGTAGAGACCCTCGGACGTGCGCGGCATGATGACCGGGAACTGATCGTCGGGGACCCACACCTCTTCGAGGCGCTTGGCCAGGCCGCACAGCGCGATGTCGTCGATGCCCAGGTCGCGCAGGACCGCGGCGGACGCCCGCACCTGGGGCTCGCCACCGTCGACCACGACGAGCTGCGGCGGGTACGCGAACTTGCGCGGCTTGCCCGTGCGCGGGTCGATGCCGGGCCGGTCGGGATCGATCTCCATCTCGTCGCCGAGCTCGCCGGTCTCGGCCCGGGCGTCGAGGTAACGGGCGAACCTGCGGCGCAACACCTCGGAGATCGCGGACAGGTCGTCGGTCGCACCCCTGATGACGAAGTGCCGATATTCACTCTTGCGGGCTAACCCGTCTTCGAAGACGACCATGCTGGCGACGACGTCGGTGCCCTGGATCTGCGAGATGTCGTAGCACTCGATGCGCAGCGGCGCCGTGTCCATGTTGAGCGCCTCGGCGATCTCCTCCAGCGCCTGGCTGCGGGTCGTGAGGTCGGCGCTGCGCTTGAGCTTGTGCCGGGTCAGCGCCTCCTGCGCGTTGCGGGCCACCGTCTCGAGCAGGGCCTTCTTGTCGCCCCGCTGCGGCACCCGCATCGTGACCCGGCTGCCCCGGTGCTGGCTGAGCCAGTCGGCGAGCGCGTCGACGTCGGCCGGGACCGCCGGCACCAGCAGCTCGCGCGGCACGTCGGTCTCGCCCTGCTCGCCGCCGTAGACCTGCGAGCAGAAGTGGTGCACCAGGTCGCCGGTGCTCAGGTCTTCGGTCTTCTCCACCACCCAGCCGCGCTGGCCGCGAACCCGGCCGCCGCGGACGTGGAACACCTGGACGGCCGCTTCGAGGGGGTCCTCCGCGAAGGCGACCACGTCGGCGTCGGTGCCGTCGCCGAGCACGACGGTCTGCTTCTCCATGGCCCGGCGGAGGGCGGCGACGTCGTCGCGGAGGCGGGCGGCCCGCTCGAACTCGAGCTGCTCGCTGGCCTCGAGCATCTCGCGCTCCAGCCGGCGTACCAACGTGTCGGTCTTGCCCGCCATGAAGTCGACGAAGTCGTCGACGATCTGCCGGTGCTCGGCGGCGGACACGGAGCCGACGCAGGGCGCCGAGCACTTGCCGATGTAGCCCAGCAGGCACGGCCGGCCGATCTGGCCGGCCCGCTTGAAGACGCCCTTGGAGCAGGTGCGCGCCGGGAAGACCCGGAGCAGCAGGTCGAGCGTCTCGCGGATGGCCCAGGCGTGTGAGTAGGGGCCGAAGTAGCGGACGCCCTTGCGCTTGGCGCCCCGCATCACCTGGAGCCGGGGGAACTCCTCGTCGAGCGTGACGGCCAGGTAGGGGTAGGACTTGTCGTCGCGGTAGCGGACGTTGAACCGCGGGTCGTATTCCTTGATCCAGGTGTATTCCTGCTGGAGCGCCTCGACCTCGGTGCCGACGGTGATCCAGTCGACGGAGGTCGCCGTGGTGACCATCTGGCGGGTGCGCTGGTGCAGCCCGAACGGATCGGCGAAGTAGGAGTTGAGGCGGCTGCGCAGGCTCTTGGCCTTGCCGACGTAGATGACCCGGCCGGTCGCGTCCCGGAACCGGTAGACGCCCGGAAGGTCCGGAATCGAGCCCGATGGGGGCCGGTAGGTCGACGGGTCAGCCACGGTGGAAAGCGTATCGCTCGCCTGTGACAAGATCCTTTGATCTTGGTGGCCGACCCGCCGGCCCTCCGTCAAGCCAGGACGATGTCGTCGCCCTTGACCGTGACCTGGCGCTCCGTCAGGGCCCGGGTGGCCGGCCCGTTACGCGGCTCGCCGGTGTCCAGCGAGAACTTGCTGCCGTGGCAACTGCAGTTGATCGTGCCACTGTCGACGCTGGCGATCGGGCAACCCTGGTGGGTGCAGACCGCCCGGAACCCGTGGAACTGCCCCGCGGTCGGCTGCGTCACCACCATCTCGGTCGCCGCGAAGATCGCGCCGCCTCCGACCGGCACGTCGGCCACCTTGCCCACGACCTCGCCGCCACCAGTGTCGCCGCTCGGCTCCTCCGCCTGGTCGGTGGGTTCCGGGTTGCTGCCACCGTTGGTGGCGGCCCCGGACCCGGCCGGGTCGTCACTGCCACAGGCCGCCAGCACGGACACGGCCCCCACCGCTCCCACGCCGGCCAGCAGCGTGCGCCGGCTGGTCACCGCCTCTTCCCTACTCATCCGCTATGCCTCTCCTCGGCCGCACGGTCGGTTGAATGTTTGACTTCCCCGCCAACCCATACGCAGGTCGGCGGCCCCCGGTTCATCACGCGCGGGTCAGGACATTTGGTTCGAGGCACGATACTGATTGAAGCTTGTGCCCTGCTGGGAGGCGGTCGAGATAGAGATACACGTCGCGTCGCTCGCGCTTTTGCCGCCGACGCTGCCCGTGGTCCGTCAACTCGGTCGGTTGGCCGAGGCCGAGCCGTGGTTGGCGTCGCTGCCGGCCCTGATCTCGGAGGTCCGCGACGAGTTCGGCCTGTCGCTGTCTCCGCCGGTGCACGGTGGCTCGTGCAGCTGGGTCGCACCGGCGGCGCTGCCGGACGGCGCCCCGGTGATCGTGAAGATCGGGTGGCCACACCGGGAGATGCTCGGCGAGCCCGCAGCGCTGCGACGTTGGGCGGGCCACGGCGCCGTGCGGTTGCTGGCGGAGGACCCTGTCCGGCACGCGCTCCTCCTGGAGCGATGTGTGCCCGGGGAGCCGCTGGGCTCAGCGGGCCTGGACGCGGCCTCCGCCCTGCGGGCGGGTTGCGGCGTCCTTCGGCAGTTGTGGAACGTGCCGCCTGCGGGGACCTTCGAGGAGTTGGGCACGGTCACCGCCGAGTGGGCGGACCTGGTCGAGGAGCGAATGGCCGTCGTGCGGCCGGGCTACGACCCGGGACTGGTAGCCGAGGGCGCCCGCCTGCTCCGCGAGTTGCCGGCGTCGGCCGACCGCACGGTCCTGCTGCACGGCGACTTCAACCCGGGCAACATCCTCTCCGGGCGGTCGGGGACCTGGCTCGCGATCGACCCGAAACCGATGACGGGAGACCCGGCGTACGACCCGTGGCCGCTGCTGGAACAGATCGACGACCCGTTCTCGACGTCTGACCCGGCCCGGGAGCTCCGCTCCCGCATCGCGCTGCTGGCCGCCGAGCTGTCGATATCCGGCGACCGCATCGCCCAGTGGTCCGCAGCCCGCCGAGTCGAAACGGCCCTGTGGGCAGCACACCACGGCAACGTCGAGGGCGGCGCGGCCATCATGCGCGAGGCCCGAACGCTGGCGAACCTATGAGCAAACAGGCTAGGTCGAGTACGGCGGACGCTGGTTCTGGGCCTACGACGTGATCATCGGCGAGGCGGGCCACGTAGCCACGGAGGCCATCACGCGGCTGATCGACGACAAGCTGCCACCGACCCCACACCCCGACCGGCACTGGCTCTTCGGCATGGAAGGCGGCCCGTCAACGCTCTGACCGCGGCGCCTCATCAGGTCGCACGGGAGGGGAATGTCGCTCCGCACAGGGTCCGCCCGCGCGTTCACGCAGAGACGAAGGCGTGTTCTGCGGACCGTACGTGTTGTTGCACGTACGGACATGCAACAACACGTAGGTCCTGGCAGATGCTGCGGCCGGGATGGCCGACACATCCCGACATCGACGGCAGGGCCACGCATACCGCCGTCATCGGCAATGCGCGACCTGGGCCGGCACGGCAGGCGTGGCCGAGTCCTTGTCCGCGGACCCACGTCTCCACCGTCGACCCGATCCGGGCGCTGCGCCCAACCCCCTGACCGCACGCCCGCACGGCAGCCGCAGATGCCGATCGAGGCACCAAGCCCACGGCCCAAAGCCAGGCCGACGTCCCGGCCTCCGAACCCTCCCCAGCGCGTCGCGAGTCGCAGCCCTCAACCGGATGCGGGACGCGATGCCCAACTACCACCGGCCGCGCGCCGCCGATCCGGGCGCCAAGCGCTTACCCGCCGGGCGGTAGTGGGCGCTCACTCACCTGCGGTTGGTAAGCGCTTACTAACCGCAGGTCGTGAGGCCCCAACTGCAGCCGCAGATCGCGAGCTAGGTGGGAAGCCCACGATCCGAAGCCACGCCACGTCTCCGCCTTCGAACCAGCGCGGGCGCGGGGCCAACGATCACAAACCGCGCGCCCGCTCGGCAGGCCGCCGAGCCCGACGATTCCCCAGCGCGTCGCGCGTGTCCCCAGCGCGTCGCGCGTGCCAACCCTCGAACCGAAATGGACGCGAAGCCCGACCGCCCTTAGCCGCGCGCCAGCCGGCAACACCGATCCGGGCGCCGAACCCGACGATCCCCAGGCCGTCGCGCGCGAATCGATATGGACGCGAAGCCCGATCGCCCTTGGCCGCGCGCTCGCGCTGTGGCCGGCAACCCCGATCCGGCGCCAGGCCCCAACCACCCGTGACCGCACGCCCCCGACCCGGGCGCCGAACCCGACGATCCCAGCGCGTCGCGCGTACCAACCCTCGAACCGAAATGGACGCGAAGCCGGACCGCCCTTGGCCGCGCGCTTGCACGGCGGCCGACAACCCCGATCCGGCGCCAGGCCCCAACCACCCCTGACCGCGCGCCCCCGATCCGGGCGCCGAGCCCAACGACTCCCTAGCCGCGCGTCCGCGTCGTGGCCTTCGAGCCGGTCCGGGCGCGGGGTGCTGCGGCCTTCTTCGCCGGCTTCTCCTCCGCCGCCGGCGTGGGCTTGGACCGGGTGGTGCTTGTTGTCTTGGCCGCCTTCGCGGCCGTTGTCTTGGCCGTCGTGGCCTTGGCTGCGGCGGTCTTGGTTGCCTTTGCCGCGGTGGTCTTCGCCGCCGTGGCCGGCTTCGGCTTCGTCGCCCGGCCGTTGCCCGCTGCGGCCTTGCCGTTGGTGGCCGTCCCCGCGTCCGCCTTGCCGTTGGCCCCCGCGGCCGCGCCTGCCTTGCCGTTGCCGGCACCCGCGGGCTTGCCGTTGCCGGCCCCGGCTGCTTTGCCGTTGGTGCCGTTGGCCTTCGCTGCTCGCGCGGTGGCCTTCTCTGAGCCCTTGGCCGGGCCCGTCAGTTCCAGCGTGTGGCGTAGGAACTGGCCCGTCGCGCTCTCCGGGACCTCGGCGATCTCCTCGGGGGTACCGGCCGCCAGGACCAGGCCGCCGCGGTGGCCGCCGGACGGGCCCATGTCGATGATCCAGTCGGCGGTTTTGATGACGTCGAGGTTGTGTTCGATGACGATGACCGTGTTGCCCTTGTCGACCAGGCTCTCCAGGACCTTGAGCAGCTTCCTTATGTCTTCGAAGTGCAGGCCTGTGGTGGGCTCGTCGAGGACGTAGACCGTGCGGCCGGTCGAGCGCTTCTGTAGCTCCGACGCCAGCTTGACCCGCTGGGCCTCGCCGCCCGAGAGGGTGGGGGCCGGCTGGCCCAGGCGGACGTAGCCCAGGCCCACGTCGACCAGCGTCTTCAAGTGGCGGTGGATCGCCGGGATGGCCTCGAAGAAGGTCGACGCCTCCTCGATCGGCATCTCCAGGACCTCGGAGATCGTGCGGCCCTTGTAGTGCACCTCGAGCGTCTCGCGGTTGTAGCGGGCGCCCTTGCAGACCTCGCACGGCACGTACACGTCCGGGAGGAAGTTCATCTCGATCTTGATTGTGCCGTCGCCCGCGCAGTTCTCGCAGCGGCCGCCCTTGACGTTGAAGGAGAACCGGCCCGGGCCGTAGCCGCGGACCTTCGCCTCGGTGGTCTCGGCGAACAGCTTGCGGATGTTGTCGAAGACGCCCGTGTAGGTCGCGGGGTTGGAGCGTGGTGTGCGGCCGATCGGCGACTGGTCGACGCCGACCACCTTGTCGAGGTCGTCGAGGCCGGTGACCCGCAGGTGTCGGCCCGGCACGAGGCGCGCGCCGTTGAGCTGGTTGGCCAGCACCGTGTAGAGGATGTCGTTGACCAGCGTCGACTTGCCCGAGCCGCTGACGCCCGTGACCGCGATGAACTGGCCCAGCGGGAACGGCACCGTCAGGTTCTTGAGGTTGTGCTCGCGCGCGCCGACCACGACCAGCTCGCGACCGGGCGTGGCCGGCCGGCGGATCATCGGGGTCGGGATCTGCCGGCGGCCTGACAGGTAGGCGCCGGTCACCGAGGTCTCGTTCTTCAGCAGGTCCTCGAAGGAGCCACTGTGGACGATCTCGCCACCGTGCTCGCCCGCGCCCGGGCCGATGTCGACGACCCAGTCGGCCGTGCGGATCGTGTCTTCGTCGTGCTCGACCACGATCAGCGTGTTGCCGAGCCGGCGCAGCCGGACCAGCGTCTCGATCAGCCGATGGTTGTCGCGCTGGTGCAGGCCGATCGACGGCTCGTCGAGCACGTAGAGCACGCCGACCAGGCCCGAGCCGATCTGGGTGGCCAGCCGGATGCGCTGCGCCTCGCCGCCGGACAGGGTGCCGGCCGGCCGGTCGAGCGACAGGTAGTCGAGACCCACGTCGACCAGGAACCGCAGCCGGGCGTTGATCTCCTTGAGCACCCGCTCGGCGATCAGCTTCTGCCGGTCGTTGAGCACCATCGCGCCGAGCAGCTCGGCGCAGTCGCCGACGGACATGCCGGTGACCTCGGCGATGTTCTTGCCGTCGATGGTGACCGCGAGCACCTCGGGCTTGAGCCGCGCGCCGCCACAGACCGGGCACGGCACGTCGCGCATGTAGCCCTCGTATTTGTCGCGCGACCACTCGGACTCGGTGTCACCGTGCCGGCGCTCGATCCACTGGATCGCACCCTCGAAGCCCGTGTAGTAGGAGCGCTCGCGACCGTACTTGTTGCGGTAGCGGACGTGCACCTGGTCGTTGGAGCCGTAGAGGATCGTCTTCTGCGCCCGGTTGGACAGGGCGCGCCACGGCGTGTCGAGGTCGAAGTGCTCGGCGTCGCCCAGCGCCTGCAGCAGACGCAGGAAGTATTCGAGTGTCTGGCTGGTCGACCACGGCTGGATCGCGCCCTCGCGCAGCGTGCGCTCGGGGTCGGGGACCACGAGCTCGGGGTCGACCTCTTTCTTGGTGCCGATGCCGGTGCACTCCGGGCAGGCGCCGTAGGGAGAGTTGAACGAGAACACCCGGGGCTCGAGGTCTTCGATCGCCAGCGGGTGGTCGTTGGGGCAGGCCAGGTGCTCGGAGAAGATGCGCTCGCGGGCCGGCGAGTCGTCGGGCTCGTCGACGAACTCGAGCAGCACCACACCGGCGGCCAGCCGCAGCGCGGTCTCGATCGAGTCGGTCATCCGCTGCTTGGCGGACGCCTTCACCGCGAGCCGGTCGACGACCACCTCGATGGTGTGCTTCTCCTGCTTCTTGAGCTTGGGCGGCTCGGTCAACGGGTGCACGACGCCGTCGACGCGGGCCCGCGCGAAGCCCTTGGACTGGAGCTCGGCGAACAGGTCGACGTATTCGCCCTTGCGGCCGCGGACCACCGGCGCGAGCACCTGGAAGCGGGTGCCCTCGGGCATCGCGAGCACCCGGTCGACGATCTGCTGCGGGCTCTGCCGGGCGATCGGCTCGCCACAGACCGGACAGTGCGGCTCGCCGACCCGCGCGTAGAGCAGCCGCAGGTAGTCGTAGACCTCGGTGATGGTGCCGACCGTCGAGCGCGGGTTGCGCGAGGTCGACTTCTGGTCGATCGAGACGGCCGGGCTGAGGCCCTCGATGAAGTCGACGTCGGGCTTGTCCATCTGGCCGAGGAACTGCCGAGCGTACGAAGACAGCGACTCTACGTAACGTCGCTGACCCTCTGCGAAGATCGTGTCGAATGCGAGGCTCGACTTGCCGGACCCGGACAGCCCGGTGAACACGATCATGGCGTCGCGGGGCAAATCCAGGTTGACGTCACGCAGGTTGTGCTCCCGCGCGCCGCGCACGATCAGTCGGTCGGCCACAGCCCAACCCACTCCTGACATGATGAAAGACCTGCAGAATCTCTGCCGTGGCAACTTTAGCCGCGGGGTATGACACTTTTTGGAGCCGAGGCATTCCCCCGATCAGGGGAGATGTCAGGGGCCGGTGATTTCGGTCATTTTGGGTACCCGATTTGCCCCGCCCATCACGTACGGTGGGGCGTCCGGTAATCACAGTGCGCAGGGCCGTCGGCTGGGACGACCCACGTGCTCAGGGGGAAATTGTGACAGCGGACCTGACGACGCGTGTGCCCACTCCGCCGACGATGGTCGAGCCGACTACTCTGTGTAATCACCTTGCGACGCTCTCTGACGAGCGTGGAACCAGGTACGCGGTCGCCCGGTTCGCGATCTACGACTACCGCGAGATCCGCACCACCCTGGGCTCCGCCGCGGCCACCGAGCTCCTCGACCGGATCGGCACCCGGATCAGGTCGCGCCTCGGCCCGAGCGACATGTTGGCGGTGCTGCCGGACGGCAACATGTTGCTCGCGCTGGACAGCCCCGACGGGCTCGAGAAGCGCATGCACGAGCTCGTCGCGCAGGGCAGCGGCTGGACTCCGACCGTGTACGGCCAGCTCAGCGCCGGTGCCGCTGCGGCCCGCCCCGGCGACGACGGCGAGACCGTGCTCTCCCGCGCCAGCCTCGCCCTGGAGGACGCGAGCCGGCGCGCCCCGGGCGCCGTCACCGTCTGCCGCGGCCCGATGGACGTCGAGGCCCACCAGCGGGTCTCGCTCGACATAGACCTCCGGCGGGCCGTCGAGGCCGACCGGCTCACCGTGCACTACCAGCCCGTGGTCGCGCTCGACGGCGGCCGGATCGTGGGGCACGAGGCGCTGGCCCGGTGGCCCGACCAGGAACGCGGCTGGGTGTCGCCGGACGCGTTCATCGCCGCCGCCGAGCGCAACGGCCTGATCGGTGACATCGGCCTGCGCGTGCTCCGCCGGGCGTTGCGCGACAAGCGCCGCTACGGCAGCTACCGCAACACCTGGCTCTCGGTCAACGTCAGCGTCATGCAGCTCGAGGACGAGGCCTTCGCCGGCCAGGTGCTGCGCGCCCTCGACGAGGAGGGCATCCCCGGCGACGAGCTGCGCATCGAGGTCACGGAGTCGGCGCTGCTGGCGTCGGCCCGCTCCCGCGCCCAACTCATCGAGCTGCGCCGGGCCGGCATCCGGGTGCTGGTCGACGACTTCGGCACCGGGTTCTCGTCGCTGGCGAGCGTCCGCCGGCTGCCGATCGACGGCATCAAGATCTCCCGGGAGCTGCTCCACGACGACGAGCCGGGACTGCCCGACCCGACGGTGGTACGGGCGGTCCGCCTGCTCGCCGCCGGCGCCGGAGTCACCGACATCATCGCCGAGGGGGTCGAGAACGCCCTGGAGGTACGGACGCTCGCCGCGCTCGGCATGCCGTACGCCCAGGGCTTCCATCTCGGTCGTCCGGCGCCGGCGTCCCGCGCGCTACGCTGGCCGGGCACCCCGCTGGTCTCCCCCAACTAGCCCGCGATCCCGTCGAGCTCGGCGACCGCGTCGGCGGGCAGCACGAGGTCGGCGGCGGCCAGGTTCTCCCGCAGGTGCGCCACGGACGACGTACCCGGGATGACCGCCATGGTCTTCGACCGCTGGAGCAGCCAGGCCAGCGCGACCTGCTGCGGCGACGCGCCCAACCGCTCCGCCACGGCGGACAGCGTCGTGCTCTGCAGGGGCGAGAAGCCGCCCAGCGGGAAGAAGCCGACGAACGCGATGCCCTCCGCGGCGACCACGTCGACCAGCGGATCGTCGACGCGCTTCACGAGGTTGTAGAGGTTCTGCACCGCCACGACCGGCGCGATCGACTGCGCCTCGCGGAGCTGGCCGACCGTGACGCCGCTGAGCCCCAGGTGCCGGATCAGACCCTGCTCCCGCAGCTCGGCCAGCGCGCCGAAGGGCTCGGCCAGCGGATCGTCCCGGGTCTCCTCGACGCCACCGACCCGCAGGTTCACCAGGTCGAGCGCGTCGACTCCGAGGTTGCGCAGGTTGTCGTACACCTGGGCCTTGAGGTCCTCGGGATGCAGCGACTGGATCCAGGCGCCGTCCGGCATGCGCCGGGAGCCCACCTTGGTCGCGATGACCAGATTCTCCGGGTACGGGTGGAGAGCTTCCCGGACGAGCCGGTTGACCACTACGGGGCCGTAGTAGTCACTCGTGTCGATGTGAGTGACACCGCGCGCGACCGCCTCCCGGAGCACCGCGACCGCCTCGTCGTGATCGCGCGGCGGTCCGAACGCGCCGCGTCCGGCCAGCTGCATCGCGCCGTAACCCATGCGGCTGATGGTGAGGTCGTCGGCCAGGTGGAGGGTGGTTGAAGTCGTCATGCGGCCACGGTGCCGCGATCCGCCGTCGACAGGCAGAGTCGCGCTGTTCCTGGGTGTGGCAGGGCCACCCGGGGCGTCCCGGACGCGCCTATCGTCGATGGCATGGAGACCGGCAACGCCCTCGGCGACTTCCTGCGCGCGCACCGCGAACGGGTCACGCCCGCCGAGGTCGGCCTCGGTCCCGGCGTGGGCGTCCGGCGGGTGCCGGGGCTGCGCCGCGAAGAGGTGGCGATGCTCGCCGGGATCAGCTCCGACTACTACCTGCGGCTGGAGCAGGGCCGCGACCGGCGCCCGTCCGTGCAAGTGCTCGACGCGCTCGCCCGGGTATTGGGGCTCGACGCGGATGCCACCGCGTACATGATCAGTCTCAGCCAGCCGACGTCCCGGTCCGTCGCGGCCCGCTCCGCGCCGCCCGTCGTTCCGGAGAGCATCCGGTACTTCCTCGACGCGCAGACCGTGCCCGCGTTCGTGCAGACCCGCTGGCTCGACGTGCTGGCCGCCAACCGGATGGCGCTGGCCCTCACGCCGAGCCTGGCTCCTGGCGTCAACCGGCTGCGCCAGGTCTTCCTCGACCCGGCCGAGCGGACCTTCCACCGGGACTGGGCCGAGGCGGTGGCCCATGTCGTCGCCGGGCTGCGCGCCGACGCGACCGGGCACGGCGACGACCCGGTGCTGGCCGCGCTGGTCGGTGAGCTGTCGCTGAAGAGCCAGGAGTTCCGCGAGCTCTGGGCCCGGCACGACGTGCGCCGGCCCGAGGGCCGGTTCAGCCTGATGCGCCATCCCGAGGTCGGCGACCTCGATCTGTTCGCGGAGAAGCTGGCCATCGCCGGCGCGGACGGCCTGGTGCTCGGTGTCTATCACGCCGAACCCGGGAGCGAGTCGGCCCGCTCACTGGCGTTGCTGGGGTCGCTCGCGGCCTCCTAGTTGTCGCTTCACCGTTGCCCCGGCCGTACCCCACGGTTCGGGGCATTTCCATGTCTTGACTTCCCACAGACTCAAGCGTAAACAGAAACAAAACAAAGTGATACGGAGGCAAAGCAACATGTACGCGGAGGAGCGGCAAGAGGAGATCCTGCGGCTCGCCCGTGCTCAGGGGCGGGTCGACGTCGCCGCGCTGGCCGAGGACCTCCAGGTCACCGCGGAGACGGTCCGCCGCGACCTGACCGTGTTGGAGCGGGCCGGCGTGCTCCGCCGGGTGCACGGTGGCGCGATCCCGGTCGAGCGGATCGGGTTCGAGCCGGCCCTCGCCGCCCGCGACTCCGTGCTGATCGCCGAGAAGGAGCGCATCGCGAAGGCGGCCCTGGCCGAGCTTCCCGACGAGGGCGCGGTCATTCTCGACGCGGGCAGCACCACGGCCCGGCTCGCCCAGGCCCTGCCGACCGACCGCGAACTGTCCGTCGTGGTCAACTCGCCGGTGCTGGCCACGGTGCTGGGCACCCGGGCCAACCTCACCGTGTTGCTGCTGGGCGGCCGCGTCCGCGGCAAGACCCTCGCCACCGTCGACGACTGGGCGCTGCGCCCGCTCGCCGACATGTACGTGGACGTCGCGTTCATGGGCACCAACGGCTGCTCGGTCGAACGCGGCCTGACCACCCCCGACCCGGCCGAGGCGACGGTCAAGCGGGCGATGATCGCCGCGGCCCGCCGGGTGGTGCTGCTCGCCGACCACACCAAGGTCGGCAACGACTACCTGGCCCGCTTCGGCACGCTCACCGACCTCGACGTGCTAATCACCGACAGCGGCCTCGACGACGAACTGGCGGGCGACGTCGAGGCGGCCGGCGTCCGCGTGGTCCGCGCATGATCGTCACCGTCACCCTCAACCCGAGCCTGGACCGAGCGGTCGAGATCGACTCGCTGGCCCGGGGCGACGTCATCCGGGCCCGTTCCGGCCGCCTCGACCCCGGTGGAAAAGGTGTCAACGTGTCCCGGGCCCTGCTCGCCAACGGCGTGCCATCACGGGCGGTCCTGCCGTGCGGCGGCGACGAGGGCGCCCAACTGGTGCGCCTGCTGGCCGAGGAGGGCGTCGACCTGGTCGCCGTCCCGATCGGCGGCCACACCCGCTCGAACATCACCCTCGCCGAACCCGACGGCACGGTGACCAAGGTCAACGAGCCTGGGCCTTCGTTGTCCGCGGTCGAGTTCGACGCGGTGACCGGCCAGGCGTTGGCCGCGGCCGGGACCGCTGGGTGGGTGGTGGTCTGCGGGAGTCTGCCGCCGGGTGTCTCGCCGGAGGCGTTCGGCCGGCTGTGCCGGCGGATCGTCGCGGCGGGGGTGCGGCTCGCGGTCGACACGAGCGGGCCGGCCTTGCGGGCGGCCGCGGAGGCGGGCGCCCACCTGGTCAAGCCCAACCGCGAAGAACTGTCCGAAGTGGTCGGCCATCCGTTGGCCGACCGGTCGGACGTGGTCTCGGCCGCCGATCTCGTACGCGGCTGGGGCGCCGGCGCGGTCCTCGCCAGCCTGGGAGCCGAGGGCGCCATCCTGGTCACCGCGGACACCGTCGTCAGCGGCGCCGCGGTGGTCCCGTCCCCCCGCAGCACGGTCGGCGCCGGCGACGCGCTGCTGGCGGGCTTCCTGGCCGCCCTCAGCCGCACGGAAGCGGCAACCACCGATGACGCCAACGCGGCCTCCGCCGTCGGCAACGGCGGTGCTCCGGACGGCGACGGCCGGGTCGGCGCCAGCAGGCCTGATCTCGTGGCCGCCCTTGCTGAAGGGCTGGCGTGGGGTGCCGCGGCGGTCAGTCTGCCCGGTAGCCGCATGCCGCGTCCCGCTGATCTGCGGCGGGACGCTGTTGTGATCCATCCCGATTCCGATCTCGTCCGGGGCCTGGCACCGCGAGGCTGACGGACCCCTCCCCCACCCCCGAAGGGAGCGTTCGGTGACAACGACCGAGGAAACCGGCTACACGCCGGCGGTGCAGGGCACCGGATTCCGTGCCACCGTGCAGCGGTTCGGCGGCAATCTGGCCGCGATGATCATGCCGAACATCGGCGCGTTCATCGCTTGGGGCCTGATTACCGCGCTGTTCATACCTACCGGCTGGATACCGAACGACGACTTCGGTCAGCTGGTCAACCCCATGATCTTCTTCCTGTTGCCCATCCTGATCGGCTACACCGGTGGCCGGCTGGTGCACGGGCAGCGCGGCGCCGTGGTCGGTGCCGTCGCCACCGTCGGTGTCGCGGTCGGTGCCGGCGCCGTGATGGGCACCGAGCTCGAGAACGCGTCGCCGATGTTCCTCGGCGCGATGATCATCGGTCCGGCCACCGCGTGGCTGCTCAAGCAGTTCGACACCTTGGTCGAGGACCGGATCCGGCCCGGGTTCGAGATGCTCGTCAACAACTTCTCCGCCGGCATCATCGGCGGCGGGATGGCGCTGCTCGGCGCGTGGGCCATCGGCCCGATCATGCGGGCCGTCACCAACGGGGCCGGCGACGCCGTCAACTGGCTGGTCGACCGCAACCTGTTGCCGCTGGCCTCCGTACTCGTCGAGCCCGCCAAGGTGTTGTTCCTCAACAACGCCATCAACCACGGCGTGTTCGGTCCGCTCGGGGTGGCCGAGGCCGCCGAGACCGGCAAGTCCGTGTTGTTCATGATCGAGTCGAACCCGGGGCCCGGCCTCGGCCTGCTGCTCGCGTTCTTCTTCTTCGGGCCGCGCAACCTGCGGGCCACCACGCCGGCCGCAATGATCATCCAGTTCCTCGGCGGCATTCACGAGATCTACTTCCCGTACGTGCTGATGAAGCCCCGCCTGATCATCGCCATGATCGCCGGTGGCGCGGCCGGCGTCGGCACCTTCATGATCACTGGCGCCGGGCTCACCGCGACGCCGTCGCCGGGCAGCATCTTCGCCTACTTCGCGGTGACGCCGCGCGGCGGCTACGTACCCATGCTGCTCGGTGTCGTGATCGCCGCCGGGGTGACGTTCGCGGTCGCCGCGATGCTGCTCGGCTTCGGCCGCCTCGAACCCAAAGAGGACCCGACGGTGGCCGACGGAGACGCGGCCGTCGTACCCCCGGATGCCGATCCGCAGCCCGGCACCCAGCCGGAACCGGCCCGCGAGCCCGCGGTCGCCGGAGCCGTCCCCGAACAACGCACCCCGTGACGAACCGACCCGCAAGCCCGCGGTCGCGGAGCCGTCCCCCGACAACGCACCCCGCGACCGTCCCGAACCGACCCGCGAGCCCGCGGTCGCGGAGCCGTCCCCCGACAACGCACCCCGCGACCGTCCCGAACCGACCCGCGAGCCCGCGGTCGCGGCGCCTGGCGCCGACCCGACAACGCAACCGATGACCGTCAGGAAGGGACCCTTCCTATGCGGAAAGCGATAACAAGGGTCCCTTCCTTCATCCCCCGAGAGGCATCGTCATGGCCAACATCAAGGGCAGCGACATCCACAAGGTCGTCGTGGCCTGCGACGCCGGCATGGGCAGCAGCGTCATGCTCGCCAGCCAGCTCCGGCGCCAGCTCAAGAAGCACCAGGTCACCGTCGAGCACACCCCGGTCAACTCGATCCCGGCCGACGCCGACGTCGTGGTCTGCCACGCCGGCCTGGTCGCCCGCGCCCGGGGCAGCGCGCCCGACACGGTGATCGTGCCGGTCCAGGTGTTCATCGGCGACCCGGCGGTGACGCGACTGGTGAAGGCCGTCGAGTCCGGCGGCGAGCTCGATGGCTGAGGGCCTGGGCGCGCTGCTCGAACCGGCCGCCATCCGGCTCGCCGAGACGGCCGCCGACCGGGACGCGGCCATCCGCCGCTGCGGCGAGGTGCTGGTCGAGGTGGGCGCGGTCGCTCCCGCGTACGTGGCCGCCATGCTCGACCGGGAGCAGTCCGTCTCGACGTACGTCGGCGAAGGTGTGGCGATCCCGCACGGCACCCTGGCCGGCAAGGAGACCGTGCTGCGCGACGCGTTGGCCGTGCTGCGCTTCCCGGACGGCGTCGACTGGGGTGGCCAGCCGGTCACCGTGTGCGTCGCCATCGCGGCCCGCGGCGACGGGCACGTCGAGGTGCTCGGCGAGCTCGCCCAGATCCTGCTCGACCCCGACCGGGCCGCGGCGCTGCGTGCGGCCACCGACCAGGACACGGTCTACGACCTGTTGACCCCGATCGAGGAGACCGCATGAAGGTCGTGCGCTTCCACGCGCCCGGCGACGTACGGATCGAGGACGCCCCCGAGCCCACCCGCACCGGTGGCGACGTGCTGATCCGGGTGCACAACTGCTCGACGTGCGGCACCGACGTCAAGATCTTCAAGTTCGGGCACCACCACATCCGGCCGCCCCGGGTGATGGGCCACGAGATCGCCGGTGAGGTGGTCGACGGCGGCGACACCGGCTGGCGCGCCGGCGACCGGGTACAGGTGATCGCGGCGATCCCCTGTGGACGATGCGGCGAGTGCCGGCGCGGTCGGATGACGGTCTGCCCCAACCAGGAGTCGATGGGCTACCACTACGACGGTGGTTTCGCGGAGCTGATGCTCGTACCCGCCAAGGTGCTCGCCGTCGACGGCCTCAACCGGATCCCTCCGGGCATCGGGTACGCGGAAGCGTCCGTCGCCGAACCCCTGGCGTGTGTCCTTAACGGACAGACGCTGGCCCGGGTGGGCGAGGGCGACGACGTCGTGGTGATGGGCGCCGGCCCGATCGGCTGCCTGCACGTGCGACTCGCCCGGGCGCGGGGCGCCGCGAGGGTGTTCCTGGTCGACCTCAACCGCGAGCGGCTGTCGCTTTCCGCCGACCGGGTCCGGCCGGACGCCGCGATCTGCGGTGCCGACACGGACGTGGTCGACGAGGTACGCAAGCTCACCGACGGCAGAGGCGCCGACGTCGTGATCACCGCCGCCGCGTCGAAGGCGGCGCAGGAGCAGGCGTTCGCCCTCTGCGCCCGGCAGGCGCGGATCAGCTTCTTCGGCGGGCTGCCCAAGGACGACCCGGTGATCCGGGTGGACAGCAACCTGGTGCACTACCAGGAGCTGACCATCGTCGGGGCCAACGGCTCCAGCCCGGCGCACAACCGGCAGGCACTGGACCTGATCGCGTCCGGCGCGGTCCCGGTAGCCGACCTGATCACCCACCGCCTGCCCGTGACAGAGGCGCTGGACGCCTTCGACATCGTCGCGCGCGGCGCGGCCATCAAGGTCACCATCGAGCCCTGAGGGGGTTACCCGCTATGCCGTCCCGCACCGTGACCGTCGGCTCGCGTACCGGCCTGCACGCCCGCCCGGCCGCCCTGTTCGTGGCCGCCGCCGGCTCCGCTCCCGTGCCGGTGAAGATCAATGTGGAGGGGCGCAAGCCCGTACCCGCCAACAGCATGCTCTCCGTCCTGTCCCTCGGTGCCAAGTGCGGTACCGCCGTGACCATCTCGGCGGAGGGCGACGGCGCGGACGCCGTCCTGGACGACCTGGCGACGCTGCTGGCCCGCGACCTGGACGCGGACGAGGGTGGTTCCGATGGCTGAGGCGGTTGGCCCACCGGAGGGCGGACCGGTCAGGCCGCCCGCGGGCGGACCCGGCGGGCCACCTACGGCCAGGCGCGCAGAGCCGCCTGCGGGCGGACCAGGGCCGCGCACCGCCAGACACCCTGACCCACCTGCGGGCGGACCCGGTGGGCCACCTATGGCCAGACGCGGAGAGCCGCCTGCCGGCGGACCCGGCGGGCCGCGGGTGGGCGGACCGGGCGGTCTGGGTGGATCGCGCGTGGGCGGGCCCGGTGGGCCGACCGACGGAGGACCCGGTGGGCGACCTGCCCGCGAGCCGGTTCGGCAGCCGTCTCGTGGACCGGGCGCTGCGCAGCAGGCTGGCCAATCCGGTGGCGGGCAAGCCGCTCGGGTGGCGCGCGAGCCCGGTGCGGAGCCGCTGCGCGGCATCGGCGTCTCGCCCGGGTTCGCCGCGGGTCCGGTCTGCCGGGCCGGCGCGGCCCCGACGATGCCCGCGCCACGCGACGTCGCCGACGTGGAGGCCGAGCTGGCCGGTGCGGCTGCCGCGTTGCGTGCGGTCGCGGCCGAGCTTGCCCGGCGCGCGGACGCCACGCGCGACGCCACTGCCGCCGAGATCCTTCGGGCCCAGGTGATGATGGCCGAGGACCCGGTGCTCGACGAGGCGGTGGCCGACGCGATCCGGGCCGGCTCCGACGCGCCCCACGCGATCGATGCCGCGTTCGCGGTGCACCGACAGGCTTTCCTGGAGGCCGGCGGCTACCTGGCCGAGCGGGTGGCCGACCTCGACGATCTCCGCGACCGCGCGGTGGCCGTGTCGAGCGGGGCGCCGATGCCGGGCATCCCGTCACCGGGGTACCCGTTCGTGCTCGTCGCGACCGACCTCGCCCCCGCCGACACGGCCGGCCTGGACCCCGAGCTGGTGCTCGCGCTGGTCACCGAGGCCGGCGGACCGACCAGCCACACCGCGATCCTGGCCCGCTCGCTGGGCATCCCGGCCGTGGTCCGCTGCGGTGGTGCGACCGGCCTCCGCGACGGGATGGTGGTCGCGGTGGACGGCGCCGCCGGTGCGGTGCGGGTGGGCGTCGACGAGGCGACGGTCGCCGACACCCGGCGGCGGGAGCAGGAACGCCGGGCCCGCGCCGCCGCGTCGACGGGCCCCGGCCGCACCGCCGACGGCTGGGCGGTCGAGCTGCTCGCCAACGTGGGCTCGGCGGTCGACCCGGTGACCGGCGCCGAGGGTGTGGGCCTCTTCCGGACGGAGCTGCTCTATCTGGACCGCGAGAAGGCACCCGGACACGACGAACAGGTCGACGCGTACGCGGCCGTCTTCGACGCCCTGGGCGGCCGCAAGGTGGTGGTGCGCACCCTGGATGCCGGTGCCGACAAGCCGCTGCCGTTCCTGGACCAGTCCGGCGAGCCGAACCCGGCGTTGGGCGTCCGCGGCGTGCGGCTGGCCCGTCGCGACCCGGCACTCCTAGACGGGCAACTCGCGGCGATAGCGGCGGCCGCGGCCCGGACCGGTGCCACGGCCTGGGTGATGGCGCCGATGATCGCGACCCCGGCCGAGGCCCGTGACTTCGTTATCCGAGCCCGCGCGGCGGGCCTGCCGTCGGCCGGCGTGATGGTCGAGATCCCGGCCGCGGCGTTGCGGATACGCGCGCTGCTGCGCGAGGTCGACTTCGTGTCGATCGGAACGAACGACCTGAGCCAGTACACGTTCGCTGCCGACCGGATGCTGGGCGATCTCGCCGAGCTCCTGGACCCGTGGCAGCCGGCCCTGCTGGACCTGATCGCGACCTGCGCCCGCGCCGGCCGCGCGGCAGGCAAGCCGGTGGGCATCTGCGGCGAGGCGGCGGCCGACCCGGGCCTGGCCCCGGTGTTCGCCGGGCTGGGAATCAGCAGCCTGTCGATGCCGGCCCGAGCGATCCCCGCGGTACGGGACGCCCTGGCCGCACACACCAAAGCCGACTGCGAACGCCTGGCCACCGCGGTCCTCGCCGCCGAAGACCCAACCACCGCCCGCGCGGTCGCGACCTGACCCTGCGAGAGCGACGGCGGGCGCCAACGGGTTAGTCGCCTCGTCGGGGTCGGCCCGGCCACGCGGGGTGTGGTTGTTTGGTTTCTGGCCTTGCCCACGGCGGGGCTGGCAGCGGAGCGGTCCCCGGCGGGAGCGACGGTCGCGCCCCAAGCGGACCCGGGACAGCCTGCTCCTGGGTTCGAGGAATGTGGGCTCGCCCAAGGCGGGGCTGGCAGCGGAGCGAAGCGGAGCGGTCCCCGGCGACGGTCGCGCCCCAGGCGGACCCGGGACAGCTTGGTCCTGGTTCGAAGGTGACCTAAGGCAGGTCGCGGGTAAGCACAACCCTGTCTTGGCCTGGGCCGCTGTAATCCGTGATCAGGCAGGCGGTGAAGCCGATGCGTTCGTGGAAGCGGATCGATTCGGTGTTGGCGGCGCCGGTGATCGCTTTGAGGCGGGTGGCTCCGCGGGCTCGGGCCGCTGCGGCGAACGCGGTGTGCAGGTGGCGGCCGAGGCCGCTGCCGCGGCTGCGTTGGTGGACCGCTACCGCGTGGATGTAGCCGACGTGGGCCGGTGCGACGAAGCCGAACAGGTAGCCGTCGACGTCGCCCGAGACGAACGCCGTGTCGCCGAACTCGCGGACGAACATCGGGTGGTGGAGGTGGCGGACGTCGCGGTCGCCCCAGTACGCCGGTAGGTCGGCCAGGATCGCCGCCAGGTCGTTGGGGGTCGCGCGGCGTAGGTCAGTCATCGAGGGCACCGAGCCTTGCGATGTTCGCGGCCTCGTCGGGGTCCGGGCCGGGCGTGTCGAGGAACGCCGCGAGGACCTCGACGGCTACGTCCGGGGCCAGGCGTTTGAGGCTCATCGCCAGGACGTTCGCGTCGTTCCACTTGCGAGCGCCGGAGGCGATCCAGGGGTCCCAGGCCAGCGCGGCACGGACGCCGGAGATCTTGTTGGCGGCGATGGCCGTGCCGGTGCCGGTCCAGCACAGCACGACGCCGAGGTCGGCGGTGCCTTTGGCGACCGCCTGGCCGACCGCGGCCCCGATGTCCGGCCACTGCCGGTCGCCGGTCACGTCGACGACCTCGATGCCCCGGTCGGCGAGGGCCTGCTGCACGGCACGCGTGGTCTCGTTCGCGTCGTCCGCTCCGTACGAAACCCGCATGACGACCACCCTACGGGTCGAGCAGGGTGGCCCTCAGGCCGGCCAGCAGGGCGGCGTCGACGGCGAGGCGGTCGCGGGCATAGTCGTGCACCGATCCGTAGGTCGCCGCCAGCTCCTTCAGTGTCAACCGCATCGCGTCGGGCGGGGCCAAGCCGTAGCCCGGCCAGGTGATCGCCGGGTTGGCCGGGTTGGCTTCCCAGTCGGCGATGAACTTCGCGGTGGCCAGCTCCGTCAGCGCGTAGTCGGCGACGATGTCGTCGTCGCTGACGTCGATCAGCGCGAGCACGAGCGCGGCCAGCAGGCCCGTGCGGTCCTTGCCCGCGGCGCAGTGGATGACGACCGGGACGCTTCCCGCGGCGGCGATCACGGCCAGGGCCTGCCCGATCTCGACCGCGCCGTCGGCCAGCACCTCGGCGTTGCGGTCGGCGAGGAAGCGGACCGGCTCGACCTGGGGCGCCACCGTCGCCTGCCGGCACGGGCGGTGCTCGATGGAGAGGTTGTAGTAGGCGAGGCCGTCGTAGTCGGGCACCCGGCCACGGCGGGCGACCTCCTCGGAGTAGCGCAGATCGATCACGGTGCGTACGCCGAGCGCCTGGAATTTCACCCAGTCGGCGCCGGCGAGCTTGCCCAGCCCGTCGGACCGGTAGAACCGACCCCAGCGGACGGTGCGGCCCTCCGATGTGGAGTACCCGCCGACGTCGCGGAAGTTGTGCAGCCGGTCGAAGGCGACGTGCCTCACCGGGACACCGAGAACCGCAGTGAGGTACGCGTGCCGACCTCGACCACCCGCGTCGTACGCAGGCCGAGCGTGGCCAGGTCGGCATCGGGTTCGAACAGCCGCCGGCCGCCGCCGAGGAGGACCGGCATGATGTCGAGCCTGAGCTCGTCGACCAGGCCACGGGTGAGCAGTTGGTGGCCGAGGTCGACGCCGCCGACGACGGTTACGTCCCGGTCGCCCGCCGCGCTCTTGGCCTTGGCGACCGCCGCCTCGACGCCGTCGGTGACGAACGTGAAGGTCAGCCCACCGGCCTCGCGCGGGTGGGTGGGCGGCGGCTCGTGGGTGACGACGAAGATCGGGACCTGGAACTCGTACGTGCCGGCGTAGCCGTCGGGGTCACCCATCGCGAACGTCCGGCGGCCCATCAGGACGGCTCCGGTCTCGTCGATCATCTCGGTCATGTAGTGGGTCGGGCGCAGTTCGGCGAGGTCCGGATAGAGCGCGCTGGCGCTGCCGTCGGCGTCCTCGACGTAGCCGTCGACCGACACGGTCATACCGAAGATCACCCTGGCCATGGGCTCGAACCTACCAGCGGGGGCGGTGGCCGCCGGGCTCTGCGCCGGCGCTGGCCTCGTGATATTGGCCGCCGCGCGATGCCGGTCTCGAGGATCCGGTCGCCTGTGCGTCGGGTCGATCAGTCGCGGCACGACCGGACGTTGGCGCGCGGGCCGTCTGCGGTCGCGGCCGCCAACCGTCCGCGGCGCGCGGCCGGCCTGGCGTCTGGTGGTCGCCGCACGGTGTCGGTCGGCGACGGGTCGTGACATCGCGGACTAGGGTCGTTTCTGTACGTGGCACGGCCGAGGAGATGAGGACCACCCGTGCGGATCCTGTTCGTCGCAGCCCCGCTGATCGGTCACCTCTACCCGATGATCCCGCTCGCCGAGGCCCTGCGCGCCGCGGGTCACGACGTGCTCGTCGCCTCCGGGGGCGACGCCTCGGCTCGGCCGCCCGCCGGGTTCCCGGTCGAGGACGTGGCCGGTCCGTTCAACTTCGGCCGGATCGCGCTCGGCACCATGCTCAGCCGGCCGAAGTTGTTGGTGCGCGAGCTCGCCGGCCGGGCCGGCACGGACGCCGTCGGGCACATCTTCGGCGCGGTCAACGACCGCTTCGTCGGCGCTACCACCGAGCTCGTCGGGCGCTGGCGCCCGGACGTGGTCGTCCACGAGCCGCTGGCCGGCGCCGGCGCGGTCGCCGCCGCGCGGCACGACGTGCCGGCCGTGCTGCACGGCAACACGCTGTTCGACGACGCGCTGCTGCTGACGGTGACCACCGCGAAGATGCGGCCCCGGGTCGACGTGCCGGCCAGCGCCGCGGTGCTCCGGATCAGCCCCGACAGCCTCGTGCCCGGCGCCAGCGGTCAGCCCATGCGGCCTGTCGGGTACGGCGGCGGCGCCACCCTGCCCTCCTCTCTCCGCGAGCCGGCCAGCCGGCCCCGGGTCCTGGTCAGCCACAGCACCATCGCCGGCCCGGGGTCGACCGCGGTGCTGGATCGGATCGTCCGCCTCGCGCCGTCGGTGGACGCCGAGTTCGTGCTGATCCGCGCCGCGGACCGGTTGGCCGGCCGGACCCTGCCGCCCAACGTCCGGGCGATCGGCTGGGCGCCGCTCCCCGAGGCGCTGGAGACGGCCAGCGCGATCGTCCACCACGGCGGCGCGGGCACCATCTTCGCCGCGCTGGCGGCCGGCGTGCCGCAGCTCGTCACGCCCGGGCCCGGCGACCGCGCGCACAACGCCCAGCTGGTCGCCGACCGGGGCGCGGGCCTCGCGGTGCCGATGAAGCGGATCGACGCCGACGCCGTGCGGCGCCTGGTCGAGGACGCGTCGCTGCGCACCGCCTCGACCGAGGTCGCCACGGAGATCGCGGCCATGCCCGCACCCACCGAGATCGCGGCCACGGTCTTCGCCAAGTTCGCCTGACCCCCGACGGGCCACGGTTTCAGCGCCGCACCGACCAGGTCGTCACCCTCGGCGATCACCGCCCGGTCCTGGCAGCCTGAGCCCGCTCGAAGGCCCACGCCATCCGGTTGGGGCGCGACGTGGCCGCCCGTCGGCGATCGCCGCCGGTCCTAGCAGCCTGGTGCCGCTCGAAGGCCAACGCCATCCGGTCGGCCCGCGGCGGGGGCCACCCCTCGGCGACCGCCGCCGGTCCTAGCAGGCTGGTCCCGCTCGAAGGCCAACGCCGTCCGCTTGGCCCGCGACGGGGCCGCCCCTCAACGACCTGGCGGCGAGGTCACAGCACACCGGACCCGATCAGCGTCATCTTCGTCATTCCCACCATCCTGGTTCGTCGTCGTCGATCTGGTTTCTGCGATCCGTGCCTTGCTGCCAGGCCCGTGACTCAGCCCGGTCTTGTTCCCAGGCGGCCGGGTGCGCTCGGCGCAGGCGCTCGAGCTGATCCTGTGCGCGAGCGAAGAACGCGTCGCGCTCGAGTCGATCCGTCGCAGCCAGGAGCAGCGTCTGCATCGTGATGCCCCGCGCACGGGCGAGCGCCGCCAATCGATCCGCGAGCGCGCTGTCGACCTCGATCGTCGTGGAACTCATGCGCGCCAGACTGCCGCTCCGTGCACCGGACCGGCTACTGATTACGCCCGGCTAGGACGTCTCGGTAGTGCGGGTTGTACATGAGCCCCAGGATGTTGTCGAAAGGGTCCGTGACCGTTGCCGTGACGAAGCCCTTGCCGCGGTCGCGCGGCGCCTCGCGGAGGGTCGCTCCGAGCTCGACCAGCCGGGCCACCTCGCCCTCGATGTCGTCGGTGTGCCAGTAGGCGACCACCCCGCCGGCGGTGGTCGGGACACCCTCCGGCGCGAACGCGCGGTTGACCAGGCCCAACTCCTGCTGATAGTCGCCGAAGCGGAACTCGATGTAGCCGCCCGGCACCTCGAAGTAGGGCTCGACGCCCAGCACCTTCGCGTACCACGCGCTGGCCGCGGCCAGGTCGTCGGTCCAGTAGTTGATCGTCGCGAAACCCCGAAGCATCCCCATGCCCCTCTCATCGGTGATGAACACGACGCTATCGGCGACCTCTGACACTTTCCGCCGCCGCCGCGACGCGGCATAGGCTCGGTGCGAACCCCCCTCGCGTTTGGAGCAGAACTTCGATGGCATCCCAAGCCGACCGCGTCATCGCGGTGCTACGTGCCGGCCACGACGACCTGACCGCCACGGTCGCCGCGTTCACCGCGGACGACCTCGCCAAGCCCTCCGGCGCCAGTGACTGGGACGTCTCCCAGGTGCTCAGCCACCTGGGCAGCGGCGCCGAGATCAACCTGGCGATCCTCGAGGCCGGGATCACCGGCAGCACCCCGCCCGACGGCGAGTTCAACAAGGGCGTCTGGGCCAAGTGGGACAACGCGACCCGCCAGAAGCGCGCCGAGTGGGTCGTCACCGCCAACGAGGCGCTGGTCAAGCGCTTCGAGGCCCTCGACGACCAGGAGCGTGCGGCGGTCCGGATCACGTACGCCTGGATGCCGGCACCGGTCGACGTCGCCGCCGCCGGGACCATGCGGTTGAACGAGTTCGCCCTGCACGCCTGGGACGTCGCGGTCGGCTTCGATCCGGCCGCCACCGTGGACGCCGCCTCCGCGTCCCTGCTGCTCGGCCAGGCCGCGCACATGTTCGGTTGGCTCGCCAAGCCGGAGCAGCTGGACGGCAAGACCGCGACCCTGGCCGTCGAGATCACCGACGTACCCGAGACCTTCGGGCTCACGCTCGGCCCGGAGGTCGCGCTCACCGCGACGCCGGAAAACCCCGACGGCTCCCTGCGGCTGCCCGCCGAGACCTGGCTGCGGCTGGTCACCGGCCGGCTCAAGCCCGAGTTCACGCCGGCTTCGGTCAAGCTCGACGGCCCGCTGACCATCGACGACCTGCGCCGGGTGTTCCCCGGCTTCTGAGTGCGCCACTCCCAGGCAGCACTCGACGACCTGCGCCGCCGGCTCCGCGCCACCCGATGGCCGGAACCGGCGCCGCCGGACGAGGACGCCTGGGCGCAGGGAGCACCGCTGGACTACACGAACCTGATGGCTGTGGCGGCGGCTAACCGACCTTCTTCCACGTGCCGCAGCCGTTGGTCTTGAAGTCCTGTCCCCTGGTGATCGTCACCCGCGGCAGACCGCCCGACGGCAGGTCGTTCTCGATGATTTCCGATCCGTTGGTGCCTGACTTCACGATCGCCCAGTAGCACATACCGGAGATCGGCCGCGTCACCTTGTAGGTGCCGGCCGGGACGTCCTCACTCACCGTCCAGATTCCGTCCTCGATCGTTGGCACCGGCTTCGGTGCAGGCTTGGCCGGTTTCATCGGCGCTGGCGTGGCGGCAACGCATGCCTGTCCGTCCTCATCGAGGTCGAGTGCGCGTGAGTAGCCAGGATCGCCAGCGCGGAGTGGAAGCGCACCAGCACGTTCGGCTTCGGCACAGGTGCCAAAGGGTCCACGAGTCGTGGCGACGACGTCTTCGACCGCCCCTGCCGACGCCGCAGGTTCGGCTGCGGCAGGTTGCTGGCTTACCGGATTTTCATCAGAGCTGAGTGCCGCGACGCCGAACCCGCCGCAGCACAAAGCGAATAGCAGGACGCCACCAACGATCCAGGGCGCCTTGTTGTGCCGCTTCCTCGTCGGCATGATGGGCGGCCCGTAATACGGAACGCCGCCAGGCGGAGTCGGAAAGGCTGGACCGTGACCCTGCGGGGGTTGCGGCGGCTGATAGGTCACGCTGGATGCTCCGGGTTCCGGGATCGCGGTCGGATCAACGCGGCCAGGCATCTCGATCCCATGAATGCCCGGGTGTGGTCACCGTGAAATCTGACTAAAAGGGATAAAGCTCGCGGCGACTCGCGCGTTGGACGGACGACGGAAACCGCTGACCGTGTGGCCTAACCCGGAAGCGACGGCTGTGACCTCAAGCGATCGAGCCGGGGGTGGCGATCCAGACCGCCGGCTGGCCCGTGACGGAGATGACCTCGTCGAAGTCGTGGTCGTAGTGCACCAGCGCCAGGCCGTTGAGCTCGGCCGTCGCGGCCAGCAGCAGGTCGACGACCCCGGCCGAACGGTGGCTACCGCGCGCGGTCATGGCGGCCTGCACCTCGGCGGCCCGGAGAAAGACCCGTTCCGGTATCGGGATCCACGTGAAGGTCACGCCGAGCAGTTCCACGAGCTCTTCCCGGTCGGCCTTGGACCGGGCACTGTAGAGCACCTCCATCTCGGTCAGCGGACAGATGCCCAGCACCCCGGCGGTGATCTGGGGCTGCCACCGCTGCCGCACGGAGCCGTCGCGCAGCAGCCGGATCACCGCGCTGGTGTCGATCAGGAACCGCGCCGGCGTCATTCGCGGTAGGCGGACTTGTCGAGCAGATCGTCGAACGCTCCGGCCTCGCCGAGCTCGGCCAGCCGGGCCAGCGCCTTGGCCCGCCGAAGCTGGTTGGCCGTCTCCCGTAGGGCGGTGTTGACCGTGTCTTTCTTCGTCTTGGTGCCGAGCAGCGCTGAAGCCTCGGCCAACGCCTCGTCGTCGACGTCGATGAGCACCTTGGTCACGGCACACCACCCTCGTATATACAGAACCGAAGGCCAGTATATACAGGAAGAGGTGGACGGGAGGTTAACTCCTGGCCAACCAGCGGTTGCGCGCCCGGCTGGGCCTCGTGAGGATCGATGGATTCCGACAAAGGAGTCCTCGATGTCTGATCTCGATCGTCGCACGTTGTTGCGGGGTGCCGCGGCCGCGGCCGGTGGTGTCGCGCTCGGCGGGCCGTTCCTCGGGTTCGTCAACCGTGACGCGGCCTCCGCCCACCCCACGGCGCCTCTTGTCGACAACATCGCCGACCTGCGGGACGGCAAGGTACGGCTGCACGTGCCCGCCGGCTTCCAGTACCGCTCCTTCCACGACACCGAGTCGCCGATCACCCTCGACGACGGCACCGCGCTCCCCGGGCGGCACGACGGCATGGGCGCCTTCCGCGACAAGGGCGACAAGAGCGGCAAAGGCAGGGACGACATCGTCCTCATCCGCAACCACGAGGTCAACAACCCCGGACCCGCGTTCGGGCCGCGTACGCCCTACGACCCCATGGCCCGCGGCGGCACCACGACCGTCCACGTCTCCCCGCGCGGCGAGGTGCGCCGCGCGTACACCAGCGTCAACGGCACCATGATGAACTGCTCCGGCGGGCGGATGCCCTGGGGCAGCTGGGTGACCTGCGAGGAGACCGTCAACGGGCCGGACGTCGGCCCGGACTTCACCAACGTCTCCAACATCCCCTTGACCAAGCCACACGGGTACGTGTTCGAGGTGCCCGTGCGCGGCGAGGCCACCGGCGAGCCGATCACCGCGGCCGGGCGGTTCACCCACGAGGCGGTGGCCTACGACCCGCACTCCGGCTACCTCTACCTGACCGAGGACAGCTTCGAGTTCCCGTCCGGTTTCTTCCGCTACAAACCGCGCAAGGACCCGATGCGGCTCGGCTACCTCGACAACCGGGGCCGGCTGCAGATGCTGGCCGTGCGCAAGCGGCCCAACATCCACCTGGAGGCGAACCAGCAGCGCGGGGCCACGTACGACGTGAAGTGGGTCGACATCGACGACCCCTCGCCGACGTTCCCCTACACGCCCGGGGAGACCGCGCCGACCACCAACGACGACGCGACCATCCACGTGCCCAAGCAGGGTTGGGAGCGGGGCGCGGCCTACTTCTCCAGACTCGAGGGCGCCGTGTACGACGACGGTGTCATCTACTTCACCTCCACCCAGGGTGGCGGCGAGGCGGAGACCGAGCTCGGGCCCCACGCCACCGGCGGCTACGGCAACGGGCACGGGCAGATCTGGGCCTACTACCCGAAGCACGAGGTGCTCCGCGCCGTCTACCAGTCGCCGGGTCCGGACACTCTGGACTTCCCCGACAACGTCACCACCAGCCCCCGCGGCACGCTGGTGGTCTGCGAGGACAACACCAACGACAACTACCTGCGTGGGCTGGGCCGCAACGGCCAGCTGTTCGACATCGCGCTCAACCGCCTGAAGTCGGCGGCCGGCACGGACCGGAGCAACGACGAGTTCGCCGGCTCCACGTTCAGCCCCGACGGCGGCACGCTGTTCGTCAACATCCAGGCCAGCGCCGGGATGACGTTCGCGATCTGGGGAGACTGGCGCCGGATCGGCGTCTGACGAGCCAAAACGGGCGGCGGCTGGGTACGGTGGGATCGTGCTCGCCCAGGTCGCGACCTTCGCCGCCGCCCGTGCGCTCCGCCTGCCCCCGGCCGTGCCGGGCCGGGTGACCGCCCACCGACATCAGCGGGTACGCGCCCGCGACGGTGTCGCGCTGGTGACCGACCACTACGCGACGGACGTGCCCGACGCCGGCACCGTGCTGATCCGCACACCTTATGGACGCGGTGGCGTGGTCACCCTGCTCGGGCGGCTGATCGCCGAGCGCGGGCTGCACACGGTGATCCAGTCCTGCCGCGGCACGTACGGGTCGGGCGGCAGCTTCGAGCCGATGCTGCACGAGCGCACCGACGGCATCGACACGGTCGACTGGCTGCGCCGGCAGCCCTGGTACAACGGGCACCTGGGGATGTTCGGCTCCAGCTACCAGGGCTTCGCCCAGTGGGCCGTGGCGCCCTACATCGGCGACGAGCTCCGCGCGATGGTGCTGGTCTGCACGACCTCGTCGGCCCGCGACTCCACGTACGCCGGTGAGTCCTTCTCCCTCGACACCGCGCTGACCTGGGCCGAGTTGCTCGCCGCCGAGGGGCAGCCGTTCCTCACCCGGCAGCGCGAGCTCAAGCGCGGCCAGCCGAAGCTGATGCGCGGGCTGGCCACCCTGCCGCTGGACACGGCCGACCAGGTCGCGGTGGGCGCGCCCGTCCGGTTCTTCCAGGAGTGGCTGCGCGAGGTCGAGCCGGACGCGGCGTACTGGGCGGACCGGCGGTTCGACTCCACCGTGGGCGAGGTGCGCGCGCCGATCGCGATGATCACCGGTTGGCACGACATCTTCCTGCCCGCGCAGCTGCGCGACTACGCGGCGCTGAAGGCCGCGGGCGCCGACCCGTACCTGATGATCGGGCCCTGGACACACGGCAGTCCCGGGCTGCTCGGCGCCTGGATGCGCGAGGGGCTGGCTTTCCTGTGCGAGCGGATGCCTCGCGGCGCCCTGGCGGCGGAGGCCCTGCGATCCCAGGCGCCGAAGCCGAACACGAACGCGAACGTACGCCTGCACGTAACCAACTCTGGCTGGCGCGACGTGCCCGAATGGCCACCGCCCGGCCGCACCGGGGAGATCTTCCTGCGGCCCGACGGCGGCCTGGGCCCGAGCCCCGAACCGGCCGCCGGCGAGCCGTCGCGCTTCTACTACGACCCGGCCGACCCGACCCCGTCCGCCGGCGGTGCGGTGCTGGCCGCCAACAAGGCCGGGCGCGTCGACAACGCCGCCGTGGAGCGCCGCGCCGACGTGCTGGTCTTCACCAGCGACCCGGTGGAGGAACCGCTGGACCTCGTCGGCGAGGTCGAGGCGACCATCTACACGCACGGCGAGCCGGAGTTCTTCGACGTGTTCGTGCGGCTGTGCGACGTGGATCCCCGGGGCCGGTCCTGGAACATCTGCGACGGGCTCGTGCGGGTCGCGCCGGGCCGGTTCCGGCGGGACGCCGACGGCGTGACCGAGGTGCGCGTGCCGATGTACCCGACCGCGTACCGGTTCGCGCCCGGGCACCGGCTGCGCGTGCAGGTGGCCGGCGGCGCGCACCCCCGGTGGGCGCGCAACCCGGGCACCGGCGAGCCGCTCGGCAGCGCGGTGACGCTGCGCGGCGGGCAGCGCTGGGTGTTCCACGACGAGGCGCGGCCCTCGGCGGTCCGGTTCACGGTCGCACCCTGAGCCCGCCTTTTCGCGAATTTCTCTCTTTTCCCACCGACCCCATTTCCGGCAAATAGCCTGAATTGACCGATGGCGGCGTGGATCGCCACCGGTCAGGTCGGAAGGGGGACCGACGATGAAGTCTGCTCTGATGCGTGCGCTGACCGCCGGCGTGCTGGCCAGCGCCGCCGCGGTCGCCCTGCTGCCGGGCATAGCCGCCGCCGCGCCGACCGCCACCGTGGTCGCCGGTGGCCCGCTCAACCTCCGCACCGGACCGTCCACGGCGGACGCCCGGGCCGGCTCGGTCGCCGACGGCACGAAGGTGACCGCGGTCTGCCAGGAGTTCGGCGAACAGATCAAGGGCACGGAGCGGGCGACGCCGTACTGGGACCGGCTGTCCAACGGAAACTACGTCTCGGACGGCTACCTGCGCTGGTCGCCATCGCGTCCCTGGCTGCCCTGGTGCACCCCGAAGGGTGCCAGCGTCGCCACGGTCAGCAGCGGCGGCGGCTCGATCAACGTCCGCGAAGGCGCCACCACGAGCAGCGCCCGCATCGGCACCCTGACCAACGGCACCGGGCTGGCGATCAACTGCCAGGTGTGGGGCCAGAAGGTGGTCGGGCACGTCCGGACCACCTACGCCTGGGACCGGCTGACCGACGGCCGGTACGTGTCGGACGCACTCGTCTCGTACAGCAAGGGCATGCCGAACCTGCCCTGGTGCGGCCAGGCACCGCCGACCGTGCCGGCGTCGGGTGCGGCGCAGTTCCTCGCCCGGGTCGCCGAGCCGGCCAAGCTGGGCTTCCAGAAGTACAAGGTGCCGGCCTCGGTGACCATCGCGCAGTCGATCCTCGAGTCCGGCTGGGGCCGCTCCTACCTGACGCGGCGCGACCACAGCTACTTCGGCATCAAGTGCTTCGGCAACCCCGGGACGATCGCGTTGGGCTGCCGGACGTACGCGACGCAGGAGTGCGAGGGCAACAGCTGCTACGACACCTCGGCGACCTTCCGGGCGTACCGCAACGCGACCGCGTCCTTCGCCGACCACGGCTACTTCCTGACCGTGAACAGCCGCTACAAGCCGGCGTTCAAGTACAGCAACAACCCGAACCAGTTCGCGAAGGAGATCCACAAGGCCGGCTACGCGACCTCTCCCTCGTACGCGAGCGACCTGATCGAGATCATGAAGGCGTACAACCTCTACAAGTACGACCCGGTGGCCAAGAAGCCTCAGGTGTGACGGCTCGTGTCGCGGACCCGGTGTTGTTTGAGCCGGGCCCGCTCCACGGCCGCCTTGCGGGACTCGCGCCTGCGGGTCTCGTAGGCGATCTCCCGGGCCAGGCGCTGCCAGCTCTCCCATCGGCGGGGGCTCAGCTCGCCGGACTCCAGCGCCGCGCGGACCGCGCAGTTGGGCTCGGCCTGGTGGGTGCAGTCGGCGAAGCGGCAGGCCGCGATGAGCTCGGCCACGTCGGCGAACGCCTGGCCCAGACCTTCGGCGCCGTCGAGCAGGCCGACCTGGCGCATGCCGGGCGTGTCCAGCACGGCGCCGCCACCGGGGATCGGGATCAGGGCGCGGTAGGTAGTCATGTGTCGGCCCTTGCCGTCGCTCTCGCGGACGGCCCGGGTGCCCATCACGGCCGCCCCGGCGAGGGCGTTGACCAGCGTGGACTTGCCGGCGCCGGACGGACCGAGCAGGCCGAGCGTGCGGCCGGCCGCGACCAGCGGGCGCACCTGGTCGAGACCCGTGCCGCGCTGGGAGCTGACGCAGAGCACCTCGACGCCGGGCGCTGACCGGGCGAGGTCTTCTGCCACAGCGGCCGGATTGGGCACGGTGTCGCACTTCGTGAGCAGGACCAGCGGGCGGGCGCCGGAGTCCCAGGCGAGCGCCAGCAGCCGCTCGACGCGGCCCACGTCGGGCGCCGGCTCCAGCGGCTCGACCACGGCGGCGACGTCGAGGTTGGCCGCCAGCACCTGGCCGGACGAGTCCTTGTCGGCCGTGCGCCGGACGATCGCCGTGCGGCGGGGCAGCACCGCCTCGATGGTGACCCGGTCGTCGGGCCAGGCGCGCACCAGCACCCAGTCGCCCGCGCAGGGCAGCCGGGCGGGGTCGCGGGACGCCGCGGCCAGCACCGCGCCGGCCAGGCTGGCCCGCACCGGGCCGTCGGCGCACAGCACGGTGCAGACGCCGCGGTCGACCCGGGCCACCCGGCCCGGCACCACGTCGGCGTCGAACGCCGGCAGGCCGGCGGAGTACGCGGCGTCCCAACCGAGGGACGCGAGATCAAAGGTCATGGGTGCCTTTCGTCGTTGGCATCGACGGTAAGGCCGACCCGGTGGGGCCGAAACCGAATTTGGCGCCGGCCCGGATAGGGTTTGTCAGGCGAGGCGAAAGGGGCCGCTGTGAGCACGGATCCGCTGGCATTGATGGCCGAGGTCGACCGGGCCACCGAGCGCCTGATCACGACGGCCGCCGGGTTCGACGACGCGGCCGTCGCGGAGCCGTCCGCCCTGCCCGGGTGGACCCGCGGACACGTGCTGGCGCACGTCGCGCGCAACGCCGACGGCCTGCGCAACCTGCTGGTCTGGGCCCGCACCGGCGTGGTCACCCTGCAGTACCAACCCGGCCAGCGCGACCGCGAGATCGCCCGCGACGCCGACCGGCCGGCCGCGGTGCACCTCGCCGACCTGCGCGAGTCGACCCGGGCGTACGCGGAGGCGGCCGAGGCCCTCACCCCGGAGCAGTGGTCGACCATCCTGGACGTGCCCGGCCGGCCGCAGCCCACCCTCTACAGCACCTGGCGCCGGCTGCGCGAGGTGGAGCTGCACCACGTGGACCTGGCGGCCGGCTACGGCCCCGACGACTGGCCGGACGCCTTCGCCCACCGGCTGCTGCGCGACGTGGTGGGTGGCTTCGACGGCACCACGCCGCTGGTGCTGCGGCCCGCCGACATCGGCCACCCGCTCGAGGTGGGCACCGGCGGCCCGGTCGTGTCCGGCTCGGCGTGCGAGCTGGTCGCGTGGCTCACCGGCCGCTCCGCCGGAGTCGACCTCACCGTGACACCCGACGGTCCACTGCCCAACCCGCCCGACTGGATGTAAGGATTCCGCCCATGTCGTCGTACACCGGAAACGTCGAGACCGGCGGCGCGCCGGACGTCCGGGAGCTGCCCGGCCTGCGCATCACCAAGGTCTCGGTCGGCCCGATGGACAACAACGCGTACCTGCTGGAATGTCTGTCCACTGGAGACCTGCTGCTGATCGACGCCGCCAACGAGGCGCCGCGGTTGCTGGAGCTGGTCGGCGATCGCCCACTGTCCACGGTGGTCACCACGCACCAGCACATGGACCACTGGGTCGCGCTGGAGGAGGTCGTCGCGGCGACCGGCGCCCGCCCGCTGGCCCACCCCGACGACGCCGAGGGCCTGCCCATCAGCACCTCGCCGGTGGTCGACGGCGACCGGATCCCGGTGGGCGACTGCGAGATCGAGGTCATCCACCTGGTCGGCCACACGCCGGGCTCGATCGCGCTGCTCTACCGCGATCCGAAGGGCACGCCGCACCTGTTCACCGGCGACAGCCTCTTCCCGGGCGGCGTCGGCAACACCCACGACGACCCGGAGGCGTTCGCGTCGCTGATCGGCGACGTCGAGACCAAGCTGTTCGGCGCGCTGCCGGACGAGACGTGGTTCTACCCGGGCCACGGCAAGGACTCCACGCTGGGCGCCGAGCGCCCGTCGGTGCCGGAGTGGCGCGCCCGCGGCTGGTAGCCGGGTGGGGGCGCGCCCCCACCCCTCAGCTGGCCGGCCGGAAACAGACCGCCCAGACGGTGCCCTGACCGACCGTGTCGGTCGGGTTGGTGAAGCTCGCCCGCCAGGCGACGAGGCCACCCTGCGGTCCCACCACGGGCGCGCTGGCGACGACGGACAGGTTGCCCTGGTCGACCTCGAACCCGCCTCCGCTGAGCAGGGTCCCGTCCGGGCAGAACGCGAGGATCGACTCGTCGGACGTGTTCGCCGGGATCGGTGCCGTGTCCGCGATGACGCCGGGGGTCCCGAGCTCACCGGGCGGGCCCTGGACGTTCCAGCTCACCCGCTGCTCCCCCCGATCGCAGCCGCGGCCGGCCTCCCGCGCCTCCCGAGGCGGGTTCGGGATGCGCACGTCACCGGTCTTCCGGTTGACGCAGGCGTTGATGACGGAGGCCGCCTCGGGCTCGGCCTGGGCGAAACTGCCGAAGGCCAACAGCACCGTGGCGACCAGTCCGCTGACGGTCAGCACCCGGTTTCGGGTCGCAGCTTTCACGTTCGCTCCTCGATGACGTCGAGATCCCCCCGTGTGGGAGCTCAAAGCCGGTTATATCGAGGAGGCGGCCGCGCGTTAGGTCGCCACTCCGTGACCGTCAGTGCTCGTCGTAGTGACCCTCGTGGGCCGCGTGGCGGTGGTCCTCGTGCAGGTAGTCGACGTGGTCGCCGTGTGCCACCGACGGGTGTCCGCAGCCGTCGCCGTGCACGTGGGTGTGTGCTTCCGCTTCGACGTGGTCCTTGACGGAGCATTCGTCGTAGTGGTCGCCGTGCTTCGTGTGCGCGTGGCCGTCGTGCAGGTAGTCGACGTGCCCGTCGTGCTGCAGGCCGATGTGGCCGCAGCTCTTGCCGTGCTGGTGCTGGTGGCCCTCGGTGCTCGTGTGGTCCTGGGCCAGGCACTCGTCGTAGTGGCCGTCGTGGGAGTGGTGCCGGTGGCCGTCGTGCAGGTAGTCGATGTGGCCCACGTGTTCGAACGCCTCGTGGCCGCAGTCGATGCCGTGGATGTGCTCGTGGGTCGCGAGATGCGCCTGGTGTTCCGTGTCGACCGACATGGCTCCACCTCCGCTCGTCAGGGTTGTCCCCTACGCCGCAATTATCCTCCTGCCCGGCCGGTGATCATGGGCCTTGCGGGATGTCAGGATCGGTGGCATGGAGTTCCTCTGTTACCACCGTGACCGGCCGGGATCGATGCCGTTGCGCGCCGAGCTGACCGAGGCGCATTGGTCCTACATGGACGGTTACGCGGCCGAGCTGATCGCCCGCGGACCGACCCTGACCGACGACGGCGAGACGGCCACCGGCAGCGTGCACATCGTCGACCTGCCCGACCCCGCGGCCGCCCGGGCGTTCGCCTTCGACGAGCCGAACTACCAGGCCGGCGTCTACCGCGACGTGCTGCTGCGCCGGTGGCACAACGCCCTGGGGCGCACGATGTGGGACTTCCCGGGCGGCCGCACGGAGGAGGCCTGCTTCCTGGTGTTCGGCTTCGGCGCGGGAGAGGCCGTGGACCTGTCGGTGCCGCCCCGACCCGACGACCTGATCGCGTACGGGCCGCTGCTCTCCGACGACGGCACCGCCTGGTTGGGCACCGCCGCCCTGGTCCGGGCCGCGGACGAGGAGGACGCACGCACCGTCCTCACAGGGGACCGGTACGCCGCCGTCGAAGTCCACAACTGGACCTTCGGCGGGCGCCGCTAGACGAGGACCGCCCCGCCGGCCACGTCCACGATCACGCCGGTGATCCAGCTCGACTGCTCCGAGGCCAGGAACAGCGCGGTCTCGGCGACGTCGGCCGGGGTGCCGAGGCGGCGCAGCGGGTGGGCTTCCGCCAGCGCGCGCTGCGTCTCCTCCGGGATCCAGCCCCGGTTCGTCTCGGTCAGGATCGTCTCGGGTGCGATGCAGTTGGCCCGGATGCCGAACGGACCGACCTGCGCGGCCAGGTCCTGGGTGAAGAGCTGCACACCCGCCTTGGCCACGGCGTACGCCACGATGGTGCGCTCGCTGGGTTTGCGCCCCGCGGCCGACGACAGCGTGATGATGGTGCCCGCGCGGCGCTGCTTCATGCCCGGCAGGTACCGGCGCACGGTGAGGAAGGTGCCGGTCAGGTTCTGGTCGAGGTCGGCGCGCCAGCTCTCCTCGGTGATGTCCTCGATCGGCGCCGGCCGGCTCGTGGTGTTGCCCGCGTTGGCGACCAGGACGTCGACCCGGCCGTGCCGCTCCATGATCTGGTCGTGCATCCGGTCGAGGTCCGCGGCGACGGTGACGTCGCCGGTCACGACCAGGGCGTCACCACCGATCCGCTCCCGCACTTCGGCCAGCGCGCTCGCCGAACGGCCGTGCAGCACCACGTCGGCTCCCGCTGCGGCGAAGGTCTCCGCGATCGCGGCACCGATCCCGCGCGAGCTGCCCGTCACCAGGGCCACCTGATTCGAAAGGTCCATGCCTCACAGCGTGCGCGCGCCCCGCGGCACCGTCGTCGGTTCGGGAGCGACATCGGGCGTACGCGAATCCGCGTAGGGCAGGAGTCGTTCGGCGAGGGCCAGGGCCAGCGCGACGAGGCCGAGCAGGGCGCCGACCAGCACCGCTCCGCGCGGGCCGTGGCTCGGCAGCACGAGGCCACCGAGCCAGGCGCCGGCGGTGATGCCGACGTTGACCGCGGCGGAGAGGGTGGCCGCGGCCAGGTCTGAGCGGCCGGGCGCCACCCGCAGCACCAGGCCGCCGAGCGCCGCCGTGAACGCCGCGAACGCGAGCCCGGACAGCGCGAGCAGGGTGACGGCGGCGGCCGGCCACCCGCCCAGCGCGTAGAGGCCGACCAGGGCCACCGCCTGCAGCCCGACGGTGAGAACCAGGGCGGGCCACGGCCGGCGGTCGACGAACCCGCCGAAGGCCAGGATCCCGAGCACGCTGGCGACGCCGCGGACCAGGAGGACGGCTCCGAGCGACGCGGCGGCCAGCCCGCTGACCTCGGTGACGAACAGGGCGACATAGGTGTACGCGGCGATGGCGCCGGCGGTCGTCAGGACGGCGACACCGACGAGCAGCCAGAACCGCCGTGCGTCGGGGGTCGCGCCCCGGGCCGCGTGGCCCTCGTCGGGCCGGGTCGACGGCAACAGCGCGGCCACGGTGACCAGCACGATCGCCCCGAGCCCGGCCACCGCCAGGAACGACGCCTGCCAGCCGGCCCGCTCGCCGAGCCACGTGCCGGCGGGCACGCCCAGCACCAGGGCGACGTTGCCGCCGGCGAACACGACCGCGACCACCCGCCCGCGCACGCCGGGCCGGAACAGCTCGGCCGCGGCCGGCACCACGACGGCCCAGAACAGCGCATGGGTCGCGGCCGTCGCGAGCCGGGCCACCAGGACCAGGGCGAAGCCGCTCGCGAACACCGTGGTCACGGTGCTGACCACGAAGCCGGCCAGGAGAGCCGACAGCAGGCGCCGCCGGGGAATCCGCCTGGCCAGCGCGGTCAGCGGGATCGAGAGGGCGACGACCACCGCCCCGTACGCGGTGACGAGCGCACCCACCCGGGTCGGCGGGACCCCGAGGTCGGCGGCCATCGGCAGCAACAGGCCGATCGGCAGCGCCTCGGCGGTGGTGTAGAGGAACGTGCCGCCCGCCAGGCCGATCAGGGCTCCTACCGCGCGCCGGTTCCTCATGAGTTACCCCCAAACGACGTTATGGTGGAAACAGACTAACGGGCACGTTCGACGCGGCGCTACTGGTAAAGTTCGTTTTGATGGAAACAGTCGAGCGGATGCGTCTGGTGGGCGGCAACGTCGCCCTGGACTTCGTCAACACGCGCAGTGGGCCACCCACCGGCCCGCCGGACGACGACGTGCTCACGAGCTACCGCGACCTGGTCGCGTGGGCCGCGTACGCGGGCGTGGTGGAGGCCGCCGTGGACGAACCGGCCGGCGAGGCGGCCGCCCTCGAACGGGCGCTGCGCACCCGCGACTACCTCGACGAGCTGTTCCGGTCGCTGGCCGACGGCGGCACCCCGAGCGCCGCCGCACTGGACCGGCTCCGCGACGACGAGGCCGAGGCGATCGCCCACGCGCGCCTCGACGCCGGCTTCGCGTGGAGCTGGCACGACGACCACAGCGCTCTCCGGCCACTGTGGCCGGTGGTGCACGCGGCGGTCGACCTGCTCACCGCCGGGCCGCGCGAGCGGATCAAGGGCTGCGGCGGCTGTCGATTCCTGTTCGTCGACGAGAGCAAGAACCGCAGCCGCCGCTGGTGCAGCATGGAGGACTGCGGCACCACCGAGAAGATGCGGCGCTACGTAGCGGTGCGCCGCACCCGAGCAACAAGGGGTTAGGGTGGCCTTAGGGCCTGTCCTGCCGTTCAACGCGGCCTGCGACGGGCCCTAGCGATCCGACGGAAGGTACGGCATGACAGCGCCTACGCGGCAAGGCCGCCCGCAGCACGTGCTCGCGGTGGAGTCGACCGAGCAGGTCGGCCCGCACCTGGTGCGGGTGGTCCTCTCCGGCGAGTCCCTGGCCGACTTCGGCGGCAACGGGCACACCGACGCGTACGTGAAGCTGCGGTTCACCGACGCCGACGAGCGACCGGTGACCCGCACGTACACCGTCCGCTGGCATGATCGGGCCACCAAGCGGCTGGCCATCGACTTCGTGACGCACGGTGACACGGGCATCGCCGCGGTGTGGGCCATGCGGGCGGTGCCGGGCGACGAGCTCGTGCTGTCCGGCCCGGGCGGGGCGTACGCGCCGGACCCGGCGACCGCCTGGCACGTGTTCGCCGGCGACCTCTCCGCCCTGCCCGCCATCTCGGCGGCTCTGGAGGCGTTGCCCGCCGACGCGAAGGGCGCCGCCTATCTCGAGGTCGCCGCCGAGGCCGACATCCTCCACCTCAAATGCCCGGCCGGGGTGGCCCTGAACTGGCTGGTCAACCCCGACTTCGACGACGTGGCCTTCCTGGCGCGCGCGGTCGACGGCGGGCCGTGGCCGGACGCGAGCGGGGTCCAGGTCTTCGTCCACGGCGAGCGGGAGTCCGTCAAGGCGATCCGCGCGGTCCTGCGCACCCGCGCGGTCCCCCGCGAGGCCATCTCCATCTCCGGTTACTGGGCGCGCGGTCGCACCGAGGACGTGTTCCAGGCCGAGAAGCGGGAGCCGATCGGTCGCATCGAGTGACGATCGGCAAGTCCATCGCCCTGTACGTCGCTGCCGCCCTCGCCGAGATCGGTGGCGCCTGGCTGGTGTGGCAGGGCGTACGCGAGCACCGCGGGCTGCTGTGGGTCGGTGCCGGCGTCGCCGCGCTCGGCCTATACGGCTTCGTCGCCACCTTCCAGCCCGACGCGCACTTCGGCCGGGTCCTGGCCGCGTACGGCGGTGTCTTCGTGGCCGGCTCCCTCGCCTGGGGCGTGATCGTCGACAAGTTCCGGCCGGACCGCTACGACATCGCCGGCGCGATCCTGTGCCTGGCCGGCGTCGCGGTAATCATGTACGCGCCGCGGGTATAGCAACCCGCATGGCGAAGACCTGGCTGATCACCGGCGCCTCCCGCGGGATGGGCCGCGAGCTCGTGGAGCAGGCGCTGGACCGCGGCGACCGGGTGGCGGCAACGCTGCGCCGGCCCTCGCACCTCGACGACCTCGCGCGAAAACACGGCGACCGCCTGTGGCGCGCGGCGCTGGACGTCACCGACACGGCACGGCTGCGCGCCGTGGTGGCGGCCGCGTTCGCGGAGCACGAGCGGATCGACGTGGTCGTCTCGAACGCCGGGTACGGCGTGTTCGGCGTCGCCGAGGACCTGACGGACGAGCAGATCGACCAGATGATCGCCACGAACCTGACGGCGTCGATCCAGCTCGCCCGCGCGGTCGTCCCGGGCCTGCGGGCGCAGGGCGGCGGCCGGCTGATGCAGCTGTCCAGCATGGGCGGCCAGATCGCGTTCCCGGCCTTCGCGCTGTACCACGTCTCGAAGTGGGGCATCGAGGGCTTCTACGAGGCGCTGGCCACGGAGGTGGCCCCGTTCGGCATCGAGACCACCCTGATCGAGCCGGGCATGGTCCGCACGGGCTTCTTCGACGCGGCGACCCGGGTGCCGGTCAGCGAGCCGTACCGGGGTGGTCCCGCCGACCGGCCACCCGTACCCGAGGAGCAGTTGACCGACAGCCTGGAGAAGACGGTGGCAGCCATCATCGCGACCGCCGACTCCCCCGACCCACCCCGCCGGTTGGTGCTGGGCTCCGACGCGTGGCACCTGATGACCACGACGCTCCGCGAACGCCTGTCGGCCATCGAGGCCCAACAGGCGTCCGCGGCCACGGCCGATCTCTAGGCCTGCTCGACGGAGAAGGTCGCCACGACACCGTTGTGGTCGGACTTCGTGCCGCCGACGATGTCGTAGCCGGTCATCCACATCAGCTGGTACGCCGGCAGGCGCTTCCAGAAGTAGACGTAGTCGATGTGCCGGTTGCCGTGCGTGCCGGTGCCCTGCTCGCCGTACAGGTTGTAGTTGGAGCGCAGGTTGGGCAGCTCGTTGGCCTCGAAGACCTGCCATGGGAACTTCGCGTACCCGTACGCCCGGTCGGCACTGAAGTCGACGTTGAGGTCGCCGCTGACGATCACCTGGCCCTCGCGCTGCTTGTCGACCGCCAGGTCTTTGAGACCCTGGAACTGCGCCTCCGCACACTTCGTGCGGGGCAGGTCCTCCGGACGCCCGGCATTCTCGATGCTCGCCACGGCGTGCGCGTTGATGTGGACGACGTTGCGGCCGCTGGCCTTGTGCCGGTACTTGACCCAGTTGTTGTAGCGGGCCGGCGGCACCTCGCCCGGCCCGTTCGTGTCGCACACGAAGATCGAGCCCTGGTCGACCACGTCGAACGCGCTCTTCCGGGCGATCAGCGCCTCGCCCGCCTGGTTGGTGCCGCCCGGCGCGTACAACCACCAGCCGTTGTCGGTGGCCCAACTCTGCAGCAGCGCCTTGCGGTTGCCGACCTCGTTGAGGCCCACGAGGTCGGCCTTCCCCGCGATCAGGTTCAGGTCGTGGAGGAAGTCGGCCTGGTCAAGTCCGTTGTAGATGTTCAGGGTGGCGGCCTTGAACGTCACGCCCGCCGCGGCCGCCGGCGTGGCGGGCAGGAGGCCGACCACCAGCGCGAGCACGCCGGCCAGAGCGAACCATTGTCTCTTCTGTCGCATCGCGCCAAGCTATCGATCAAACTCGACGCGTCGGCGAACGGCTCACTGCCAGTTGATGTCCACACCATCGATCTTGTGACGCAAAGCCGACCGCTGTCCAATCGGTGACCGGGCGGGCGGCGCGCGGTTCTTATGGTCCGGCCGTGACCCAACACAGCGACCAGTCGTGGGTACGCGCCACCGCCGCGGAAGTCAGTGCGTTGCGCGGCCGGCCGCTCGCCGACGCCGCCATCGCCGCGATCGGCGGCCGGCTCGGCACCGACCTCGCCACCTACGCCGAGCTCGACCTGGCCACCCTGCGCCTGCCCGACCTCGCCGCCGACCGGCCCGTCGAGCGGGCGCTGCTTCGGCAGATGCACGACCGGCTCACCGCCCATCCGCTGTTCGCGGCCACCGTGCGCGGGTCACGCCCGTACCCTGGGCCGCCCTTGCAGGTCACCGACGTGCTTCCCGAACGCCAGTGGCGGCAGCACGCGGTCTACCGCGAGATCCATGCCCCGCAGGGCATCGGGGCGCACACGGTCGCGCTCGTGGTCGGGTCGCCGCCGTTGCTGAGCTGGTACCAGTTCAACCGCGACCGCGCCTTCGACGCCCGGGAGATGGACCTGCTGGAACGCATCCAGCCCGCGCTGATCGCCCTCCATCGGCCGAGGCCGGCTTCCGACAGCGCGCCCTTGACCGCGCGGGAGGTCGAGGTCGTCCGCGGCATCGCCGACGGGCTGACCGTGCCGGCCACCGCGCGCCGGTTGGGGCTCGCGGCCGGCACGGTGCGCAAACACCTGGAGAACGTGCACCGCAAGCTGGGCACCTCCGGGCCGGTCGCCACCGTGATGAGGGCGGTCGAGCTCGGCATCCTGGAGGTGCCCGGCCGGCGTCCTACATGACCGCGCAGGGCAACGGCTTGCCCTGGCATGCCTGGAGCAACGAGCCCACGTCGATCGTCCCGATCACCTTGCGCCCGAGGACCACGTCGACGGTCGCGGTGGTGTCGACGAACGGCAGGTCGACCACGACCTCCGCCTCCTCGAGCCGCCGCAGCCCGTGCGCGTTCTGCTTCGAGTCGTACGTGCGCACGGCGAGCGGGTCGTCCATCGTCAGGGTGTCCAGCACGGCACCGGCGCTGTCCCGCAGCCGCACCGAGAACGGCCCGGTCGAGCCACGCAGCGACGAGGTGAAGCCCCGGTCGATCTCCATGAGAGTCGGCGTCACCGCCGACGCCGAGACGCGCAGCCCGAGTCGCACGTGCGCGCCCTGAAGCGGGTCGGTGAAGTCGACCGACGGTGCCGGTTGGACCGGAGCGGCCCGCATCGGCGCGCCCTGGGCCGCGATGGCACCCATCCCCAGTGCCGCTGCGGCCAACACCACGACGGCGACCAATCGGGTACGTCGGCTCAGCATTGTGCCCTCCCACACTTCGCGAAGGCCGCCTCGGCCGCCCGCAGGTCGTCGGCGCGTTCCACGGTGTTGCTGATCATCACGTCGGACGTCGGCCCGTCGCTGCGCCACCAGCCGGTCCGGCCCGTACTGTCGGCGATCTCGTTGCAGGTGCTCGCGTTCGAACCGTCGCGTTGGCAGGCGGCCTGCGAGCTGTAGGTGTTGATCCCCGCTCCGAACGAGTAGCCGCCGTCGCAGCAGTACTCGTCGCCCTCGTGGTAGGCGTCGTGATGGAACTCGTGCCATCCCACGGTCGGCGAGTCGGCCGTGAAGATGTTGCCGGTGGCGTTGTCGCGGCAGTTGACCGTGTGCAGGATCCCGTTCGCCTCCGCGAAGCTCACCGGGCTGAACTGCCCGCGCTCGCACAGCGCGTCGGTGTCCGAGGTGACCTTCACCTCCACCGGGATGTTCTGCACCCAGATGCCCACCTGCGACCAGTGCGTGGCGACCGAGCTAGGGAAGATCCGCCCGCGTACGCCGAGCAACTGCCACGCGTTGTCCTCGACGGCGGCGCCGAGCTGCCGCGCGCCCACGAGCGTCGAGGTGTTGTAGCCGCTTCCCGGCGCGTACGCCACGTCGAGGGTCTGGTTCAAGGGTCTGTTGGCGAGTTGGCCGTTCTTGTTGACCGCGGCGGGCACGCTGGCCCGCCACAACGGCACCAGGGTGACCTCGGGGCCCTGCGACGGCTCGGGCGAGTTCAGGTCGGTGATGCGCCAGTCGGCCGTCGCGGTCGCCGGGTCCGGCACACCCTCGGCCTCGCTCGCCGTGATCCGGTAGGCCACGGCGTCGCCGGCGAGGATGTCGGACGGGATGACCGCCTGGCACTCGGCGGTCTGCACGCAGGTCTTGACCACCCGCGGTGCCAGGGGCAGCGGCCGGGTGATCCAGCCCGCCGGGCTCATCTCGACGGTGATCCGCGCCGCCGGCCGGGGGTTGTGGTCGCCCGCGACCACCTTCGCGCGGATGGAGGTGCCGGGCACGGCCTGCGGGTTGACCGCGGGGACGCCCGGCTCGGCCAGCGCGTACACCTCCAGGCCCGGAGGGGGGTCGACCGCGCTCGTCGTGAGCGAGACCGGCGGGAACGGCCGCCCGTCGTCGGCGTTGCCCTGCAGGGTGAACACGTACGAGCCGGGCAGCGCCCAGGTCCCGTCGGCGTGCCGGCCGTTCCAGAGGAACGAGATCGGTCCGGCGGCCCGGCGCTGGTCGCCGGTGCGGAAGACCTCCACGCCGGCCCGGAACACCACCATGCGGAAGGTGCCGGTGGCCGACGCGACCGCGCTGACGGTGATCGGCCCGCTGCGGTACTGCCACTGCGACACCGGCTGGCTGGCCATGTTGGTCAAGGTCAGCCCGGCCCGCTGGATCACCCGGGCATGGCCGACGCGCGCGGTGCTCGCGTCTATCGGGTCGACGACCGTGACGTCGTACGCCCCGACCGGTGCGAAGGAATAGTCCGGCATCCGCCCGTCCCAGGTGATGTTGAAGGCAGTGCCGTAGAACGGCGCCTCGTAGAGGACGAACGCGGCGCCGGTGCTCAGCGAGGTGACGACGAACCGCAGCCCTGAGGGCACCGACAGGTTGCCGCTGATCGTCAGCGTCTCCCCGAGCCGCGGGTCGAAGTCGCGGGGCACGCCCGCGGTGGGCGGCGAGTTGAGCGTGATGGTCGTCGGCCGGGCCGTCACCGTGACCGTGAACAGGGCCCACGACGGCCCGCCGCTGGTGCGCCACGTCGAGGTGTTGTTGCGCCCGCCGAGCAGGCTGTAGGTCGCCCAGTCCTTGGCCGTGCCGGGGTTGAGGTCGGCCTGCTCGCGACTGCCACCCTCGGTGGAGTCGTCCTCCCAGAGCTCGAAGTTGACCCGGAAGTCCCCGGTGACGGTCCGCGGGGTGGCACAGATCGTGTTGGGCGTGGTGATGTCGGTCCCGCCGGCGGCCGGAAGCGCCATCTCACACCGGAACTGCTGCCCGTTGTCCTGAGTGATGATCGCGACCCCGAAGAGCTCCGGAGTGTCACAGATGACGAGCCAGACCCGGTCGAGGCATTCCGTCGTATGCATCTCGTTGGCCGTGACGGAGACGGTCGAACCATAACTGGCCGCCGCCGGCGTGACCGGCAGACCAACCAGGACGGCCGCCCCCACGACCGTCGCCAGCGCGACCGCCAACAGCGACCGCACCCTCTTCCGCATGCGCTTCACGCACAATCCCCCCTCGAACCGAACCCACAGCGGGATCGGTGGGGATAACTGTGCGGAGCGGTCACGGGGTTAGCGATACGCGGATGCGCGTACCCGAATCGGGGTCGCCTATAGTGACCCGCCGTGCTTGAGGATCTCGACCGCTTCGACTGGAAAGGGCTTGGGCCCTACGGCGGGTACGCGGACATGCCGCGCGTCATTCGGGGCGTGGCGGCCGGAAGCGAAGAGGAGCTTGACGAGCTCACGAACCTTGTCTGGCATCAAGGTATGAGCACCGATGCCACCACGGCGGCGATTCCGTTTCTCGTGGAGACGCTGGACTCGCCTCGTGTCGACCGGGTCGCCGTGTTGGGGCTGCTCGCCAGGATCGCTGTCGGGAGTTACCACTCGCCGTTCCAACCCGAGGGCGACCAACAGCACGCCGTCGTCTGCGCCGGGCGGCCGGTGTTCCTGCGGTTGCTCCAGGAGGATCCCGGCCCGGAGGTGCGGCGCGCGGCGGCTCAGACGATCGGCCTGCTGTTCGCCGACGATCCTGACGCTGCCGGCACGACCGCGCGGCTGCGGCGGGCCGCGAAGTCCGACCCGAGCGACGAGGTGCGTGCCGACGCGGTCATCGCGCTCGGTGACCTCGGTGTGCCGGTGGACGGCTTCCTCGCCGACCCGGCCGACCTGGTGCGGCTCGCCGCCGCGCTGGTGCTCGTCTCGACGCGTGCCGACGACGCGGTCGTCGCCGTCATCGAGGGGACGAGGCCGGAGGCGATCCCGTGGGTCAAGTCCCGCCCCGGCGTCGGGCGGCTGCCGTTCCTCTGGCTGCTCGGCTGCGTCGAACCCCACTGGGACGTCCAGGTCCGACTGGTCACCTCGTGGCTGGGTCATCCGGACTTCCGGGTACGCGCGAGCGCCGCCCACGCCGCCATCGCGCCGATGTCCGCGTGGCGACCCGCCCCCGCGAAGCTGGCCCCGGCGTTGGCGGCCGCATTGTCGGACAGCTCCGAGATCGTGCGCTTCGCAGCGGCCTGCAGCCTCGCGGCCGCCGGCGTCGGGCCGATCTCCTCCGCGGCGGACGAGCTGTGGGCCACCGTGCTCGGTGGCGGGGGTGCCGCCACCTGGGCGCTGATCGCGCTGGCTCGGATCCGCGATCCGCGCGCCGACACATACCTCGCCGAACGGCTGTCCGGCCCTGGCGAGGCGGACCTCGGCGATCTGAAACACGCGGTCGACGCGTTGGGGTCCTGGGCAATCGCCTGTGCCGCGGTGATCGGCGGCACGATCGAGCGCACCGACGACCAGCACGAGCGCATCATCATGCTCGGGGCCGCGGGCCGGATGAAGTCGCCCGACCTGCTGCCGATGCTGCGGCGCGAAATCGTGCGGCAGACGCGCTTCGCGGTGCGGCCGGTCGGCAAGCTCGGGCCCGCGGCCGCACCCGCCCTCGCCGAGCTCACCGCACTGCGCGACACGGCGCGCGACGAGGTCGACCGGCTCAACGCGGCCTGGGCCATCTGGCGCATCACCGGCGACACACAGCAGCTCATCGAGGTCGCGCGGGTCGACCTCGAGAACGCGCGGGCATTGGACGCCCTGGCCGACGTCGAGACGGCGGCGGCCGATCTGGCTCCGTCGCTGGTCCCGTTGTTCGACGGGTCGCGTTACGAAAGCCTTCCGGTGCCTGAGCGCAACGGCATCGCCCGCAACGCCGCCATCGCGTACTGGTACCTGACCGGGAACGCCGAGCCCGTCGTGCCGTTCCTGGCGAGCCAGCTCGAGCGGGGGCAGGGCGACTTGGCCGTGGCCCGCTGCCTCGCGGAGATCGGCCCGGCCGCGGCGGCCGTGCTGCCGCAACTGCGCCGCATCGTCGCTGACGAGGAGCGCACGTTCCGCGCGATGGACGACGAGACCGCGGTCTTCCATGACGACCTGTTCGTGCACACGTGCCGGGAGGCGGTCGCCCGGATCAGCGGGTAGCGGGGGTCGGTCATGCTGGGGGTATGCGGTTGATCCTCAATGTCCTCTGGTTCGTCTTCGGCAGTGGGTTTCTGCTCGCGATCGGGTACGGCATCGCCGCCCTTCTCTGCTTCGCGCTCGTCATCACCATTCCGTTCGGCGTCGCGGCTATGCGGCTCGCCGCGTACTCCTTGTGGCCCTTCGGGCGCACGGTCGTCAGCAAGCCCGAGGCCGGCGTGGCCACCGGTGCCGCCAACATCGTGTGGGTCGTCGTCGCCGGCTGGTGGCTGGCGCTCGCCCACATCGTCGCCGGGGTCGCGCAGTGCGTCTCGATCATCGGGATTCCGTTCGGCATCGCCAACTTCAAGCTCGTCCCAGTCGCGTTCTGGCCCCTCGGTCGCGACATCGTCGACCTGGACTAGGCCCGATCGGGCGACCCCGCGCAGGTGGAACGCCCGAGGCCCGTCGGTCATCGGACAGAGCCGCCGCACCCGCCGACATAGCCTGCGGGACCGGGAACACAGGCGCGGCGTTGGGAGACGGCCATGGCTCGCTCGATCCGCTTCATCCTCCGCAACCGGCAGGGCCGGACCCGCCACAACCACAACTGGGACGCCATCTCGCAGGAGTCCGCCGTCCTCATGACGGCCGCGCAGTGGCAGTTCTCCGGCGGGATCTTCGGCGCCGCCGGTCGTCCCGTCCTCGGCGAGCCCGGGCAGGAGCCGAACGTCTACATCACCAACATCGGTCCGCACGGCCAGCCCGGCGGCGAAGCCGGCGGCGTCGAGTTCCTGCTCCACGCGGAGTCCACCACCCCGATCGACGTCATGATCACCATCACCGTCTTCGACCCGGTCGAGAGCTTCGACGTCTTCGGCTGACCGGTGATTTCGCCGATCCGCACCGGCGAGAGTCCCGCTTGAATCGATGGCTACAAATCTCATCGATGACGGAGGGATCTCGACATGTCTCGGACCCGAATACTCGGGGCGGCGGCCCTGAGCGTGGTGACACTGGCCGCACTGGCCACCCCGGCGTCGGCGGCGACCACGGTCTACAGCGAGACCTTCGCCGCCGGCCTCGGCACCTTCACCGCGTCCGGTTCCGTCGCTACCGGCAGCTACGGGGCCCGGTTGCGCGGATCGGCGGCGGCCATCACCTCCAGGACCATCGACCTGACCGGGTACGGCGACGCGACGCTCTCGTACACCCAGGCGACCTCGGGTCTGGATCTCGGTGAGTCGTTCACCGCCGCCTACTCCGTGGACGGCGGCGCGTTCACCACGCTGGAGTCCGCGCGGACCGCGAGCGGCGCGGCGTCGTTCGACCTGCCCCCGGCGGTCGACGGCCGCGCGCTGCGGCTGCGCTTCTCGCTCAACGCCAGCAGCGTGCTGGAGACCCTGACCGTCGACAACGTGCTCGTCGTGGCCGAGGACGGCGACGACCCGGACCCGCCGGGCGGCTCGCTGCCACCGGTCAGCGACGTCACCCGGCCCGGGCCGTACGCCGTGACCGTCGACCAGACCGCCGGTCCCGACGACGACGGATGGTTGGTGTATCCGACCAACGCCGGCCAGAACGGGGTCGACCACCCGATCCTCGTGTGGGGGCCGGGCGCGGGGTCCGGTCCCGCCGACTACTCGGACATGCTGCGGCAGTGGGCCTCGCACGGGTTCGTGGTCTACAGCGAGGTCTCGTCGAGCAGCGGCGCCTACATGGTCGCCGCGCTGGACTGGTTGGAGGACCAGAACGCCAGCCCGAGCAGCCCGCTCTACCAGGACCTCGACACGTCCGCGGTGGCGTTCGGCGGCCACTCCCGCGGGTCGATCGGCACGTTCGACGTGGCCGACGAGCCGCGCCTGACGACCACCATCCACGTGGCCGGCGGCTCCTTCGACGGCAACGGCCCGGACAACCTGCGCAAGCCGACCCTGTACATCGGCGGTGACGAGGACTTCGCCACCGCCAACATGGAACGCGACTACACGAACACCGACGTGCCGGTCTGGTTCACCGTCCTCGACGGCACCGACCACATCTACGCCACCCGCAATGGCCAGCACATCATCACCGCCTGGCTGCGGTGGCAGCTGGCCGGCGAGAGCTTCCGCCGCACCACGGACTTCCTGAGCCCCACCTGCACGTTCTGCGCCCTCGGCGACGTCCGGTTCAAGGGACTGTGACCGACCCGCCGCCCCGCCCGCGCCGTGCGACGGCGGGGCGGCACCCGGTCGGCCCTTCCGTGCGGCGACACACTGCCGTAACACTGGTCGCCATGGATCCGCGTCAGGTGCGCTACTTCCTGGCGGTGGTCGAGCACGGCGGGTTCGGTCGCGCCGCCGCCGCACTCGGTCTCGCGCAGCCGACGGTGTCGCAGTCGGTGAAGGCCCTGGAGCGCGAGCTCGGTGTCGCGTTGTTCCGCCGGGACTCCCACGGTGTCGTGCCCTCCGGCGCGGGACGCCGGTTCGTGGGACCGGCCCGGCAGCTCATGCACGACCTGGCGCGGCTGGGCGCCTCGGTGGGCGGGCACAGGCGTCCCGTGCTCCAGCTCGTCGCCGGTGCGCCGCTGGCCACCCATCCCGGCGCCGAGCTGGTCGGGTCCTTCGTCGCGGAACACCCGGACGTCCTCGTGCACATCGACCGCGTGCCGGACCGGTCGGCGGGCGACGACGACACGGTGCTGGCGAGAGTCCGCAGTGGAGCGAGCGAGCTCGGCCTGGCATACCTGTCCGGGCCGGCCGTCGAGCTCCGCACGGTCGAGCTCGGCCGGCACGCGTTCGTCCTGGCCTTCCCGCCCGGCACGCGGCTGCCCGACCGGCGGGTGCCGCTCAGCATCCTGGACGACGGACCCCTCATCGGCGTGCCGCCCGGGGCGAGCCAGCGGAGGCTGATCAAGGCCGCCCTGCACACCCGGGGTGTCCGGCCCCGCGTCGTGGTGGAGAACGGCCAGCGGGACCTGTCGGCGGCGCTGGTGCTCGCCGGGGTGGGTGCCGCGTTCCTGCCCGACGCCGCCGCGGCCGCCATCGCCGCGCGCGGAGCGGTCGTACGGGTCATCGACCCGCCACTGCACCTGGCGTACGGGCTCGTGCACCGGCCCGCCCCGCTCACCGCCATCGCCGAGGCCTTCGTCGACCACGTGCGCGGGTGAGCGTGGACATCCGTCGACTGGAACATTTCGTGGCCGTCGTCGAGCACGGCAGCGTGAGCGGTGCCGCGGCGGCCCTGCACGTGGCCCAACCGTCGCTGTCGCAGTCGATCCGTGCGCTCGAACGCGAGCTCGGTGTGACGCTGTTCGACCGGCGGCACCGCGGGCTCAGCCTCACCACCGACGGCAAGGCGCTGCTCGACCCCGCGCGGCGGGTGCTCGACGACGTCACCGCCGCGCGGGCGGCCGTACACGACCCGGATGTGCCGGCCCTCGGTGTGCTCAACCTGGCCGTGCACGACATGCTCGCCGTCGAGCTGACCGAGGTGCTGGCCGACCTCCGACACGCGCGGCCGGACCTGTCGACCCGGCTGTTCGCGGCCCGCGACGAGGACGACGTCGTCCGGCTTCTCGTCGACGGGCACTGCGACGTCGCCCTGACCTACCTGCCGGTGCGCCACCCCGACCTGCGCGGCCACGTGCTCGGCACGCGCGACGTCAGCCTGATCCTGCCGCCGGCCGACGCGGGCCGGCCCGACCCGCTGCCGCTGGCCGCGCTCTCCGGCCTGGCCCTCGTCGACACCCTGCGGGAGTTCACCGCCGCCCGGGCGACGATCCGCGCCACCCTGGCCGCGCACCAGGTGGTGATGCGTCCCGCGGTGCGCAGCGCCCACCGCGAGGCGATCGTGCCGCTCGTGCTCGCCGGCGCCGGCGCGGCCTTCGTGTCGGACCGCTACGCGCGGGAGGCGGCGGCCCGCGGCGCGGTGGTCCGGCGCCTCGATCCGCCGATCGACGTCACGTACGGCCTGCTGTTCCGCAAGGGCGCGCTCGCACCGGGCGCCCGCCTCCTGGTCGACAGGATGCATAGATCTATGTGATGCGCCTATGGGGACAGTGGAATTTGGTCTTTGCTTTCTCACTGCGCACCGTTTGTGATCGAGCGCGTCCCGTCGGTTGACATCGAGGAGGAGCCGATGGCGCGCCGCGCTCGCGCATCCCGGATCTGGTACCTGCTGTTGGTCCCGCCGACGGTGGCCCCGTTGCTGACGCCGCTGTACAACCGGATCGAGCCCACGCTGTGGGGCCTGCCCTTCTTCTACTGGTACCAGCTGATGTGCGCGGTCCTCGCGATGGTCTTGATCACCCTCGTGCACGTGGCGACCCGCGAGCGGCGGCACGGATGGCAGTAACGGTCTTCCTGACGCTGCTGGGCGCCATGCTGCTGCTGGGCTTCGCGGCGGCCCGGTGGCGCCGGCCCGACGACATCCACAGCCTGGAGGAGTGGGGCGTCGGCGGCCGGGCGTTCGGCAACTGGGTGAGCTGGTTCCTGCTCGGCGGCACCATGTACTCGGCCTACACCTTCGTGGCCGTGCCGGCGCTGACGTACGGCGTGGGCGCGGTCGGCTTCTTCGCCGTGCCCTTCGCGATCATCACGACGCCGCTGGCCTTCGTCTTCACGGCCCGGATCTGGTCCGTGGCCCACCGGCACGGGCTGCTGACCCCCGGTGAGTTCGCCCGCGCGCGGTTCGGCTCGACCAGCCTGGGCGCGCTCGTCGCGCTGACTGGCATCGTCGCCACCATGCCGTACGTGGCCGTGCAGCTCCTGGCCCTGAAGGCGGTTTTCAGCACGGTCGGGGTCAAGGGTGAGTGGCCGCTGCTGATCGCGGTCGCGATGGTCTCGCTCAGCACGTTCCGGTCCGGGCTGCGGGCACCCGCGCTGCTGTCCATCGCGAAGGACATCCTGCTGGCCTGGGTCGTGCTCTCCGCGCTGCTGGTCGTGACGATGTCGAGTGGCTGGGGCGAGATCTTCCGGCGGGCCGGGGGCTGGTTCGCCACCACGCCGTCGCCGAACGACGGGCTGATCCTCAGCGACACCGGCCAGCTCGGCTTCGTCACGCTGGTGCTGGGCTCGGTGCTGTCGGTCTTCGCGTACCCCCATGCCGTGACCGGGATGCTCGCGGCCAAGGACCGCGCGACGGTGCGCCGCAACATCGCCGCCTCACCGATCTACTGTCTGGTCCTCGGCCTGATGGCGCTGCTCGGCTTCTTCGCGCTGACCGAGGGGATCCGGCCGCTCGACGGTGACCTCAACACGGTCATGCCGCAGATGTTCCAGAAGCTCTTTCCGGCCTGGTCGGCCGGGATCGCGTACGCGGCCCTCGGGGTGGCCGCCCTGATCCCGGCGGCGGTCATGTCGATCTCGGCCGCGAACGCGTTCACCCGTTCGATCTACCGGACGTACCTGCGGCCGGCCGCGACACCGGCCGAGGAGGCCCGGGTCAGCCGCTGGGCGTCGCTCGTCGTCAAGTTCGGCGCGCTCGGCGTCATCCTGCTGCTCCAGCCGTCGTACGCCGTCGACCTCCAGCTCATCGGCGGGGTGATCATTCTGCAGACGATCCCGGCGGTGTTCGTCGGGCTCGCGACGGGCTGGTTCGACTGGCGGGCCCTGGTCGCGGGCATCGGCACGGGCCTGGTCACCAGCCTGGTGCTGCTCTGGGACATCCAGCAGGTCGGCCCCGGCGGCCAGGTCGTCAAGGCGCACTTCGGCGGGTCGAGCATGCCCGTCGGCGACACGGGGTCGACCGTCTACGTCGGAGTCGTCGCGCTCGCGGTGAACCTGCTCGTCGCCACGGTGCTGACGCTGCTGCTGCGGCTGCTGCGCGTCCCGCCGGGCCGCGACCGGACGATCCCGGCCGACTACGTCGCCGACGTCGACGACCCGATGATCAAACGGCTCGACGAGATCCTCGACGGGCTGCCGGCCAGACCGGGCGGCGCCCACGCCCGTACGGCCGGGTCCCGCTCGCCCTGAACCCCGGGTGGGCTAGGTTGCTGGCCATGCGTAGGTGGCCGATCGGGCTTGCCCTCTGGTTCCTCGTGCTGGCGGCGGCCGAGCTCGCCGGCCTGGTGGCGGTCGTCCGGTTCTTCGTGCTCTCCGAGCACGGGCAGCAACTGGACACCGTCGCCCTGAGCGGCAACTGGATCGGGCGGGCCCGGATCGGCGACGTGGTCGACACGATCCTCAACACCGTCTCCGCGGTCTCGCTGCTCGCCGCCACGGCCACCATCGGCTTCATCGCCCTGATCCGGCGGCGCGTGGCGGTCGCCGCTGGCGCGATCGTGCTCATCGTCGGCGCGAACGTCACGACGCAGGTGCTCAAGCGGCTCCTCGTGCGACCGGAGATCGGCGTCGACGTCGAGCGGGCCGCGGCCGGCAACAGCCTGCCGAGCGGGCACACGACGATCGCGGCGGCCGTGGCCGTCGGGCTGCTGCTGGTGCTGCCGGCCCGGCTGCGCGGCGTCGGCGCCGTGCTCGGTGCGGCCGCCGCCGCGATCGTCGGCGTCGCCACACTGTCGGCCGGCTGGCACCGGCCCAGCGACGTGGTGGCGGCACTGCTCGTCGTCGGCGTCTGGTCGTGCGTGGCGGGCCTGTTCATCGTGGTCGCGCAGCGCGGCCACGGTGACGTCGACTACGGGCGGGCGAACCGGGTCGCCCTGGTCACCCTCGGCCTGGCCGGGCTCGCGTTCCTCGCCGGCGCGGGGCTCGCGATCGGGCTGACGAACCAGGTGCTCTCGACACCGGTCGACGACCTGAGCCGGGCCCGGCTGCTGACCGCGTACGGCGGCGGCGCGCTGGGCATCGCCGGCACCGCGAGCCTCGTCGTGGCCTCGGTGCTGGCCACGGCGCACCGGGTGGTGCCGGCGGTGGTGCAGGCGCCGGCCGTGGTCGAGGAGCCCGCTACTTAGGGCTTGCGGGCCAGCCCGCCGTAGACGGACACCGCCGTGTCGGTCGGCGGCTCCCCCGCGTCGGCGTCGGGACGCCACGCCGGCAGCACCTGGACCCCCGGGTCGACCAGGTCGAGGCCGGTGAAGAACCGCTCGATGTCCGGCTTGGACCGCACCTGCATGGTCACACCGCTGCGCCGGTAGACCGCGGCCACGCCTTCCCAGGCGCCCGGGTCGAAGTCGCCGGTCAGGTGCGACAGCGCCAGGTAGCTGCCGGACGGCAACGCGTCGAGCAGGCGCCGGACGACGCCGTACGGGTCGTCGCCGTCACCGACGAAGTGCATGATCGCGATGAGCAGCAGGCCGACCGGCCGGTCGAGGTCGATGGTCGCGCGCAGGGCCGGCGAGGCGAGCAGGGCGTCGACGTCGCGCAGGTCGGCGTCCAGGTATTCCGTGCGCCCCTCCGCGCTGCTGGTCAACAGGGCCCGGGCGTGCACGAGCACCATCGGGTCGTTGTCCACATAGACGACGCGGGCGTCCGGGGCCACGGACTGGGCGACCTCGTGGACGTTGGGCGAGGTCGGAATGCCGGTGCCGATGTCGAGGAACTGCCGGATGCCGGCCTCGGCCGCGAGGTGGCGCACCACCCGGCGCAGGAAGGCGCGGTTCTCCCGGGGTGGGATCCGGCTGTTGGGGTTGGCCCGCAGACCCTGCGCGGCGGCGGCCCGGTCGGCTTCGAAGTTGTCCTTGCCGCCCAGCAGGTAGTCGTAGACCCGGGCCGGATGCGGCCGGTCCGCGTGCAGATGCGCCAACGCCTCGTCGGTCATCGCGCCATCGTATGCGGACTCCGGCGCGCGAGGTGGACCCAGATGTCGGCCGAGAGCTCCACTGTGGCCGGCAGGACCCGCAGAATCGCCGCCAAGACCTGCTCCCGCACCGCGACCGGCAGCTCCAGATAGGCCGACACGGTCGACAGATAGCCGACGTAGTCGCGCGCGCCCACGCTGAGCCGACGCTCCACAACGGACTGGCGCACGTCGGTGAAGAGCTCCGACGCCCGCAGCTCGGTGCCCGGCCACTGCATCTCGTGCTCGGGCGGTATGCCGTCGGGCGACGGGATCTCGTCGGTCTCCAGGAACGGCGCCCGGGCGACGTGCACGGCCTGGGCGACGGCGGGATCGGCCAGTTGGAACGGCCCGCCGCACGAGCAGACGACGCCGCCGGGCTCCAGCAGCGCGGCCACCTTCGCCCACCGCCCCGCCGGATCGGTCCAGTGGAGTGCGGCCGCGGCGTAGAACAGGTCGTAGGTGTCCCCCAGCGGCAGGTCCTCGAACGTGGCCCGCACGGTGCGGACGGTCACGTGCCGGCGAAGCTCGGCGAGCATGGCCTCGTCCGGGTCGGTCGCGGTGACCTCGATCCCGGCCCCTGCGAACAGCCGGGTCGCCTTGCCCGTCCCGGCACCGATCTCGAGCGCGGTGCGGACCGGCCGGGGCGCGTACGCCAGCACCAGGTCGAGCAGCTCGTCCGGATAGCCGGGCCGGAACCGTTCGTACGCCTCCGCCACGGACCCGAAGCTCAGCGCGCGCGAAGACATGGCGAGCATCCTGACATGGGCACCCGCCCGCCCGCGCGGTCTTTTCCCGCCGAACCGCCCGCGATCGGGACCCCGCGGGATTAAGCTCGAAAGTTGGACGGCCCTCATGACCGAGATCCGCACGCCCGACCAACGCCTTCGGGTCTTCGTCAGCTCGACGATGAACGAGCTGGCGGACGCCCGGGTCGCCGCGCGCCGGGCCATCGAGCAGCCACCAACAAGTTCGTCGGGCGCCGGCACGAGCTGCAAACCTTGCGGGCGCTGTCGACCGACCCGCAGACCCGGCTGGTCACGCTCGTCGGGCCCGGCGGGATCGGCAAGACGCGGCTGGCCGTGGAGCTCGTGGCGGCGGTCGCACCCGAGTTCGCCTCCGTCGCCACCGTCGACCTCGACCAGCTGTCCGCCGCGTCGCAGGTGCCACCGGCGATCGCCGCCGCGCTCGGCGTCCCCGAGACACCCGGGATCGCGCTGCTCGACGCGCTGGTCGGCGCCGTCGACGCGCACCGGGTCCTGCTCCTGCTCGACAGCTTCGAGCACGTCGTCGACGCGGCCCCGGTGATCGCCGAGCTCGTGACGCGTACCTCCGGCCTGACGGTGCTGGTGACCAGCCGGGAGCCCCTGCACCTCAGCGGGGAGCACGTGTTCGAGGTGCCGGCGCTCGGGTTGCCCGACTGGTCGGACAGCACCGACCACGCCAGGCACTGCGACGCGGTCGCGCTGTTCGCCGACCGGGCGGAGGCGGCGGGCGCGCACCTGCGCCTCGACGACGCCGAGGTGCGCACGATCGCGGAGATCTGCCGCCGCCTCGACGGCCTCCCGCTCGCCATCGAGCTGGCCGCGCCGCGCACCAGGATGCTGGAGCTCGACGACCTGCTGCGGCGGCTGGAGGACAGCTTCGACATGTTCGCGCCGGGCGCCCGCGACCTGCCCTCCCGGCAGCGCACGCTGCACTCGACCATCGCCTGGAGCTACGACCTGCTCGACCAGGCCGACCAGCTCCTGTTCACCCACCTCGGCGTGTTCGCCGGCAGCTTCCGGCTGGAGGCGGCGGAGGCGATCTGCGGCGCCGACCCGGCGGCCCCGGTGTTCGACGGCATCTCGTCCCTTGTGGACAAGGCGTTGCTGCGGCCGGACCACTCCGTGCACGGAGAGCCCCGCTTCGCGATGCTCCAGGTCGTGCGGGAGTTCGCGACCGGCCGCCTGACGGACGCGGGTGAGGCCGACGACCTGCGCCAGCGGCACGCCGAGTACTTCCGCCAGCAGACCCTCGACGTCGGCGCGGCGGTCGCGGGCCACCCTCGGATCCGGCCGCTCGTGCAGCTGTGCGTCGCCGACCACGACAACTTCCGCGCGGCGCTGCAGTGGTTCCTCGCCACCGGCGACACCGATTCGGCGGTACGGATGGGGCTGGCGATCTGGCCGGTGCTGTTCACCCAGGGCCTGGCCACCGACGTCGAGGACGCCATGGAGCGGGTCCTCGGGTCGGGACCGGGCCTGCCCGAGGGCACGCGCGCGCACGCCCGGCTGGTGTTGGGCATGATGGCCTTCCTGCGCGGGGACTACGCCCGCGCGGCGGACGTGCTGCCCGCCGCGCACGAGCGGTTCGCCCGGCAGGACGCCGAGCGGGAGGCGGCGACGGCATCGGTCGCGCTCGGTCTCATGCGGGTCCCCGCCGACCCGGCCGACGGCGAACGCCAGCTCTCCGGAGCGGTCGACACGTTCCGGCGGCTGGGCGACCCCTGGTATCTGAGCTTCGCCCTATGCGCGCTGGGCTCGGCCCGCGTCACCATGCACCGCGCCGACGACGCGATCGCCCCGCTGGAGGAGGGCGAGCGGTACGCGGCCGAGATGGAGGACGACGCCCTGCTGAGCAACGGCCTCGTCGCGCTCGGGCGGGCGCACCTCGGGCAGGGCGACTTCGCGGCGGCCGGCCGGGAGATCGGCGACGCGCTGCACCGGGCCGTACGGTTCGGCAGCCGGGAGACCATTCCGCGGGCGCTGGACGCCCTGGCCGCGGTCGCCGAGCGGACGGGCGACACCGACCGCGCCGCGACCCTGTTCGGTGCGGCCCTGGGCGTACGCGGCGTGCTGGGCAGTGACGTCTGGGGCATCGACCGCGAATCCCACGCCGAGACCGCCGAGCGCCTCCGGAGCGACCTGGGCGACGAGCCGTACCGCCGGCTCACCACCCAGGGCGCGAGCCTGGCCCTGGACGACGTGCTGGAGCTCTGACGCCGGGCGTAGGCTCTCGTCGATGGGTGAGCGGCACGTGCGGCGGCAGGTGCCACGCTGGTCCGAGCTTCGGCCGCTGGTGCGGGTCGAGGTGCCGGCGTGGCGGCGCCGCGCGCGGGTCCGGCGGGCGGCCAGCATCGCCGACCTGCGGTCGCTGGCCCGCCGGCACACCCCGCGCGCGGCGTTCGACTACGTCGACGGCGCCGCCGAGGGCGAGCTGAGCCACGCGCGCAGCCGGGCCGCGTTCGCGCGGGTCGAGTTCCGGCCCCGGGTGCTGCGGGACGTGTCCGACGTGGACACCGGCACCACCCTGCTGGGGCGGCCCGCCGCGCTCCCGCTGGTCCTCGCGCCGACCGGCTTCACCCGGATGATGCACCACGAGGGCGAGCACGCCGTCGCCGCAGCGGCCGCGGCCACCGGGGTCCCGTACACGCTGTCCACGATGGGCACCGTCGCTCCCGAGGAGCTGGCCGGGAGCGGCGAGCGCTGGTTCCAGCTCTACCTCTGGCGGGACCGGGCGGCCACCAAAGACCTCGTGGCCCGGGCCGCGGCCGCCGGCTTCCGCGCGCTCATGCTGACCGTGGACACCCCGGTGTCCGGCTCGCGCCTGCGGGACGTCCGCGACGGGCTGACCATCCCGCCGAACCTGACGCTGCGCACGCTGGTCGACATGGGCCGCCACCCCTCCTGGTGGTGGCACCTGCTGAGCACCCCGCCACTGCGGTTCGCCTCGCTGGACAGCACCGACGGCGCCCTCGCGGACCTGGTCGACCGCGTCTTCGACCCGTCGATCACGCTCGCCGACCTGGCCTGGCTGCGGGACGTCTGGACGGGGCCGCTGATCGTGAAGGGCGTCCTGGACGCCGCCGACGCCCGGACCGTCGTGGACGCGGGCGCCGACGCCGTCGTCGTGTCCAACCACGGCGGCCGCCAGCTCGACCGCGTCGCCACCCCGCTCGAGGTGCTCCCGGCCGTCGTCGAGGCGGTCGGTGGCCGGGCCGAGGTCTACCTCGACGGCGGGGTCCTCGACGGTGCCGACGTCGTGGCCGCGGTCGGGCTCGGTGCGCGGGCCTGCCTGGTCGGCCGGGCGTACCTGTACGGGCTGATGGCCGGCGGCCAGGACGGTGTCACCCGGGCACTCGACATCCTGCGCGCGGACGTGCGGCGTACGCTCGCCCTGCTCGGAGCTCGCACCATCGACCAGCTCGGACCGGATCGCGTACGCCTCCGGCCGTAGCCCAGGGGGAAAGCACGTGGAACAGTTCGCGGTCGCCGTCGGCGCCGGCTCGTTGCGGTCCGAGGACGGGTCGGTGGTCCACTTCCCGCACCGCTGGACGCCGGAGGGCGTGACGGTCGAGGCCGACTTCACCGGTGCCCACCTGCTGCACCTGGCCGCGGCGGGCTGCGTGCTCAACGACCTCTACCGCGAGGCCGCCACCCGCGGCCTCGTGCTGGACGGCGTGCGGGTCACCGCCCGGGGCGGCTTCGACGACGACACCTGGGCGTCGACCGGCATCACGTACACCGTCGAGGTGGACTCCGCCGAGGCCACCGAGGACCTCGCCCGCCTCGTGGTCCACGTGGACGAGATCGCCGAGATCCCCCGCGCCCTCCGCCTCGGTGCGCCGGTCCGCCGGGGGCGCTAGCCCACCAGCTTCCCGATGTTCTCCGGTGCGAAGAACTCCACCGGTGACGTGACGCCGGAGTTGAGGCGCATGAAGGCGTCCATCGCGTCCTGCTTGCCGGCGATCGCCGAGACGAGCTGGACCATCTGCTCGTCCGGCGGCTGGAGAGCGGCGATCTGCAGGGTCATCTGGTAGACCGGCATCGCGCGGGTGTCGCGGGCGGCGTGGTAGCCGGCCAGGGCCGAGTCGTAGGCCTCCTTGCCCGCCAGCGCCGCCTCCAGCGCCTCGGCGAGCCGCTCGGCGTCGAGGAACGCGTCGGTGATGCCCTGCGCCGTGATGAAGTCGCGGCAGTAGCCGGCGTCGCCGACCAGGGCCCAACCCGGCCCGTACGGCAGCCGGAAGTAGTTCGGCACCGAGGTGCCGACGATCCGCTCCTCGCGCTTGGCGCGGCGGATCCGCTCGGCGAACGCGGGCGACGTCTCGAACGTCGCCATCAGCTCGGCCTCGACGTCGTTGCGGTGCTCGGCGAGCTCCGCGTGCGGCCAGCCGCCGATCACCAGCGTCAGGTCGTCGTTCGTCGGGCAGACCGCCCAACCCCGGCCGGGCCGGCTGTACGCCTCGAACGTGTCGGTGGGCAGGCCGCTCCAGTAGGAGTAGTAGCCGACGGTCAGCGCGGGCCGGTCCTCGTAGACCGGTGGCGCCATCGTCTTGGCCACCACCGAGTTGCGGCCGTCGGCGCCGACCACCACGCGGGCCCGCTCCACAACGGACGCACCGCCGTGGTCGTGCCCGCGAATGCCGGTCACCTGGCCGTCGTCGACCAGCACCTCGTCGACGGTGAACCCTGCACGGACCTCGACGCCGGCGGCCGCGGCGGCATCCACCAGGATCTTGTCGAGCAGCTGGCGGCGCGGCGCGTACGCGTAGGGCGACTCGGCGTCGCCCGGCGCACCGGCCAGCGTGACCGGCCCGAAGTCGAACGAGTAGCGGCCCACGGGCGGGCAGCCGGTCGCCACGACCTGGTCGAGCAGGCCCCACCGGCCCAGCGCGGCCGCGCCCGGCGGGTGGATGACGTGGGTCGACACCGTGTCGCTCGGAAAGGTCGCGCGGTCCACCAGCAGGACCCGATGGCCCTGCCGGGCCAGCAGCATCGCCAACGGCGACCCCGCGCAACGCGCACCGACCACAATGACGTCGTACGACAGATCCGCCATGTCACCCCTTACTCGGTTCCCCGAGCCATGATGGAGCGATCATCGTCCACTGTGAAGGGGCCGCACGGTCGAACATCGACGGTGCGGCCCCGTTGAGCGTGCGGAAGGTCAGCCGGCGTGCTTGCGGCGGGCGGCGGCCCGGCCGCGGGCGGTCTGGTCCAGGACCACCTTGCGGATCCGGACCGAGGTCGGGGTGACCTCGACGCACTCGTCCTCGCGGCAGAACTCGAGGGCCTGCTCCAGGGAGAGCTTCCGCGGCGGGATGACCTTCTCGGTCTCGTCCGAGGTGGACGCCCGCATGTTGGTGAGCTTCTTCTCCTTGGTGATGTTGACGTCCATGTCGTCGGAGCGGGAGTTCTCGCCGACGATCATGCCCTCGTACACCTCGGTGCCAGGCTCGACGAACAACGTGCCGCGCTCCTGGATGTTGAGCATCGCGAAGCCGGTCACCGAACCGGACCGGTCGGCCACCAGGGAGCCGTTGCCCCGGGTACGCAGCTCGCCGAACCACGGCTCGTAGCTCTCGAACACGTGGTGCAGGATGCCCGTGCCGCGGGTGTCGGTGAGGAACTCCGTGCGGAAGCCGATCAGGCCGCGGGCCGGGACCAGCCACTCCATCCGGATCCAGCCGGTGCCGTGGTTGACCAGCTGCTCCATCCGGCCCTTGCGGGTGGCCAGGAGCTGCGTGATCGCGCCGAGGTATTCCTCCGGGGCGTCGATGGTCAGCCGCTCGACCGGCTCGCAGGTCTTCCCGTCGATCTCCCGGGTGACCACCTGCGGCTTGCCGACGGTCAGCTCGTAGTTCTCACGGCGCATCTGCTCGACCAGGATCGCCAGGGCGAGCTCGCCGCGGCCCTGGACCTCCCAGGCGTCCGGGCGGTCCGTCGGGAGCACCCGCAGCGACACGTTGCCGATCAGCTCGCGGTCGAGGCGGTCCTTGACCATCCGGGCCGTGACCTTGCCGCCCTTGACCTTGCCGACCAGCGGCGAGGTGTTGGTGCCGATGGTCATCGAGATCGCCGGCTCGTCGACGGTGATCAGCGGCAGCGGGCGCGGGTCCTCGGCGTCGGCCAGCGTCTCGCCGATCATGATCTCCGGGATGCCGGCGACGGCCATGATGTCGCCGGGGCCGGCGGACTCGGCCGGCTTGCGCTCCAGGCCCTCGGTCATCAGCAGCTCGGAGATCCGGACGCGCTCGGTGGTGCCGTCGATCTTGCACCAGGTGACCGTCTGACCCTTGCGGATCGTGCCCTCGCGGACCCGGCACAGGGCCAGCCGGCCGAGGAACGGCGACGCGTCGAGGTTGGTCACGTGCGCCTGGAGGGGTGCGCCCTCCTCGTAGGACGGCGCCGGGATGGTGTCGAGCAGCGTCTGGAACAGCGGCTCCAGCGAGTCGCTGTCGGTCGGCACCGTGCCGTCCACGGGCTGGCCGAGCGAGGCGATGCCGTCGCGGGCGCAGGCGTACACGATCGGGAAGTCGATCTGGCTGTCGTCGGCGTCGAGATCCAGGAACAGCTCGTACGTGTCGTCGACGACCTCTTTGATGCGGGCGTCCGGCCGGTCGACCTTGTTGATCACCAGGATGATCGGCAGGCGGGCCTTGAGCGCCTTGCGCAGCACGAACCGGGTCTGCGGCAGGGGGCCCTCGCTGGCGTCCACCAGCAGGACGACGCCGTCGACCATGGTCAGGCCGCGCTCGACCTCACCGCCGAAGTCGGCGTGGCCCGGGGTGTCGATGATGTTGATGACCACCGGGTCGCCTTCGGCAGGCGCGTACGTGATGGCGGTGTTCTTCGCGAGAATGGTGATGCCCTTCTCGCGCTCGAGATCCATCGAGTCCATCATGCGGTCGGTGGTGAGCTCGTTGCGGGCATGGAACTGGCCGCCCTGGCGCAGCATCGCGTCGACAAGAGTTGTCTTGCCGTGGTCGACGTGGGCCACGATGGCGACGTTGCGGAGATCGGAACGGGTCGGCATGCCTCCATCCTCCCGGGTGCGCGCGCGGCGACCCCGTCGGGGTATCCCGGAGGTGGCCCGGATCTCTGGTTATCCGCTATTTTCCGACATCCCGCGCTGGCATGCTGGACCGGTGGGCCGGGGGACGCAATGGTCGATCTACTGACACGGCTGGCAGATCTGCCGCCAGCCGTCATCTACGTGATCGCCTTCACATTGATCGCGGGCGAGACCGCGGTGCTGCTCGGGCTGGTCTTCCCGGCCGAGGCGACGCTGCTGCTCGTCGGGTTTCTCTCTTTCACGGGCACCCTCGACCTGCGGGTGACGCTGGGGCTGATGGTGGTCGCGGGGCTGCTCGGTGACTCGCTGGCCTTCCGGGCGGGCCGGCGCTACGGCACCCGGCTGCGCGAGGGGCGCTGGGGCGAGCGGGTCGGCGCCGAGCGCTGGGCCAAGGCCGAGGGCATGCTGCACCGCCTCGGCGGCCGCGGCGTCCTGGGTGCCCGGTTCGTCGCCTTCGGCCGCACGCTCGTGCCACGGCTGGCCGGTGCCGCCGGCATGCCGTACCGCCGGTTCGTGGTCTGGAACGTGCCCGGGGTCCTGCTCTTCGTCAGCACGTCGGTGCTGGTCGGCTACGTCGCCGGCGAGTCCTACGAGACGGTCTCCGAATACCTGGGCAAGGCCACCGGCGCGGTGGCGATCCTGCTCCTGACGATCGTGGTGATCGTGCTGGCCGGCCGCTGGCTGGGCCGCAACCCCGACCCGTGGCGGGCCCTGGTCGCCCGGGCCGGCGCCCTGCCGCCGCTGGGCTGGGTCAACCAGCGCTTCGGGGTGCTGTTCTTCCTGCTCACGATGCGGCTCGGCCGGGGCTGGGCGCTGCTGGCCAACCTGGTCGCCGGGGTCGCGCTGCTCTTCGGCATCGGGTTCGGGCTCGCGTTCGTGATGAAGTGGGCCGTCGACCAGAGCGGCCTGAGCGTGATCGACGACAACATCGCCGGCTGGTTCGCGCTGCGCCGCACCGACCCGGTCGTCGACGCCGCCCGCGACACCCTCGGCATCCTGCGCGGCTCCCTGCTGATCCTGGTGGTCGCGCTGGTCGCGGTCCTGCTCGCCTGGCGGCACCGGTCCCTGCGTGGCGACCTGGTCACCGTCGTCACCACCGCCGGCGCGTTCGTGCCGCTGGTGCTGCTCGCGGTGATCTCCGACCTGACCCGGGCCGGCGACCTGACCCCGGCCAGCTCCTCGGTGTCGGGCCTGTTCCCGAGCCAGAACGCGGTGATCACCGCCGGCTTCTGCACGCTGGCCTGGCTGCTGTCCCGGCGCCGGCGCTGGCCGCTGCGGGTGGCCCTCTGGACGGTGGCGGCCGCGGCCATCGTGAGCCTCAGCGGCGCCCGCCTCTATCTCGGGTGGAGCGTGGCCAGCGAGACGGCGACCTCGGTGCTGCTCGGGGTGATGTGGACCCTCTTCTTCATGGTGGCCTTCGCGAGCCGGGACGACGGGACGAGCGAGGAGCCGACGGGGTACGTGGAGGCGCCGCTCGACGCTCCCGACGCGGCGCCCGAACTGTCCGGTTCAGACGGTGGCGGGCTGGCTCCGGCGCCGCAACCGGGGCGATAGGAACGCACCGCGGCTGATAGCGTCCCCCCGTCACGCGGGGAGGTGCGATGCGACGGTCACGTCGTCTTTCGATCACGGTCTGTGCGGTGGCGCTGGCGCTGCTGGTGACCGGTTGCGACGAGCGGGGCAGCGGTGGCTCGGCCGCTGGAGGCGGTGGCGTCCAGCAGGTGGCCGCGGCCGGTTCGAGCGAGCAGGACGCCGGCGACTCCTCGTCCTCCTCCTCTTCCTCGGATGCCGAGGCCAAGACCGCGGCCGGCCTCGGTGCCGCGCCCGCTGCCACGACGACTCCGCCGTCGCCGCGCCCGAAGCCCACCAAGAAGAGCCCGCCGCGTCGTCCGACGACCGAGAAGCTCCCGTCGAAGGCGCCGCCGCCGGACCCGGGCTGCACGCGGCCCCGCTACCTGGGCGCGCGGCAGACCCAGGCCGACGTCAAGACCGCGCTGACCGATGCCGCCGCCATCACGTACTGGCCGAACAGCGCGCCGAGCATCAAGGTGCCGCTCGACCTGGTCAAGGCCACGGCCTGGCAGGAGAGTGGCTGGCAGTCCAACGTCATCGCCTGCGACGGCGGCGTCGGCCTGATGCAGGTCATGGCGCCGACGGCCGAGTTCGTCAACCAGCGCTTCGAGAAGAACTACGACCTCCACGCGTACCGGGACAACGCGCAGCTCGGCGCCAACTACCTGGCCTGGTTGATCAAGTACTTCGGCGACGCCTACTTCGAGAGCGACTACTCGGTCTCCGCCGCGGACTGTGCCGACCATTCGGACCTGTGCCTGCTCAACGTGGTGATCGCGGCGTACAACTTCGGGCCGGGCGCGGTCGACACCCCTGCGGGCCTGGTCATCCCGAACCCTGGCTACGTCGACAACGTGCGCTCGCTCATGACCAACTGTGAGTGCCTCGACTTCTGACCTTGACCGCCCGGAACGCGAAGGTGTCGGCGATCCCGTTCGGGCTCGACTCGGCCACCCGGTCGATCCGCAGCCCGGCGTCGGCGACGGCGTTGAGCAGGTCGGCCAGCGGCACGTGCCAGGCACCGACGCGGGCCCGCACGCCGTGCGGCGCCCAGGCGTCGAAGGTGCGCGCCGTCTCGGCGTAGCGGGTGTTGATCGTGATCAGGTCGGCGTCGGAGCGGTCGGCGAACGCACCCACGAAACAGGGGTGCACGCCCGCGTGCACGAACCGGCCGCCGGGCGCCAGCACCCGGGCCGCCTCGCGCAGCACCGCCGCGTAGTCGGGCAGATCGGTGTGCGCCAGCACGCAGGCGACGGCCGGCACGCTGCTGTCCCTGACCGGCAGCCGGGTGGCGTCGGCGGCGGCCACCGGGAGCCGGCCCTTCGCCCAGCGGAGCTGGCCCTGGGAGAGGTCCACGCCGACGGGGGTCCAGCCGAGCCCGCGGATGGTCGCGGCCTGCCCTCCCCCGCCGCAGCACAGGTCGAGGCAGCGCCCGTCGCCCCGGCCGAGGAGGTCGACCAGGTGTGCCTGGATGCGCTCCATATAGGACGAAGCGACCCGGGTGTAGTCCTCGTACCAGTCGGCATAGGCGTCGTACGCGGGAGGGGCGGTCATGCCGGCACGCTAACCCCGTGACCGGGCCGGGCGGGCCGATGTTCGCGGACAGCGCACACTATCGTCGGAGCCGATGACTAGCTGGGACAAGATCGACTCTGCGCTGGCCGCCGCGCCGGGCACCTCCTCCGCCTGGGTCGGGCCGGTCGGCGGGCCGCCGGTCTACGCACGGCTGGCCGACGCGACGCACTACGCCGCGAGCACGATGAAGGTGGGCGTGCTGGTCGCCCTGCACCGCGCGGGCCTCGACCTCGACGCGCCGGTGCCGGTCCACAACAGACACGAGTCGGCGCTGCCCGGCGCGGAGCCCTTCGCCAACGACCCGGCCGAGGACAGCGACACGGCCACGTGGGCGCTGCTCGGCGGCACCAGCACGCTGCGCGACCTGGCCCGCCAGATGATCGTGCGATCGGGCAACCTGGCCACCAACCTGTGCCTCGGCGCGGTCGGGGTGCCGGCGGTGAACTCGGTGTGGCGGCTGACCGGAGCCACCCACAGCGTCACGGCCCGCGGCATCGAGGACAGCGCCGCCCGCCTCGCGGGGATCGACAACCTGGTGACCGCCGGCGACCTGGCCGCGCTGTTCGGCGCGGTGGTGGCCGGCGACCTGGTCCCGCCCGCGGCGCGGCGCGAGGTGCTCGCGCTGCTGGAGGCCAACGAACACCGCGACGACCTGGTCGCCGGCCTGCCGGAAGGCACCCGGGTGGCCCACAAGAACGGCTGGATCACGGGGGTACGCCACGGCGCCGGCGTGGTCTTCCCGGACGACGCACCTCCGTACACGGTGGTGGTCTGCACGACGACGACGCTGCCCGACGACGAGGCCTGCGCCCTGGTCGCCTCGGTGTCGGCGGCAGCCTGGCAGGCCCGCTGACCGCGTAGCGCCCGGGCTCAGTCGAGGAGGCGGTCCCGGAGGTCGGTGCGTAGCGCATCGTCGATGCCGAGGGCATCGCGGAGGTACGTGTCCATGTCTCCGTGGCGTCGGGTGACCTCGTCGTACGCCGCGTCGAGGTAGGTCTCGCGTGCTTCCAGGACCGGGCGGATCGCGTCGAGGTCGAGACCGGGGCGGCGGCCCAGCATGGCGCTCATGATCAGTTCGTTGACGCCGTCGGCCAGGTCGTTGGTGCGCAGGTAGTCCGCGCGGATCGTCGCCGCGTCGACGCCCAGGGCCGTGAGCAGGATCACCGTCAGCCAGCCCGTGCGGTCCTTCCCGGCGCTGCAGTGGAACAGGAGGGGCAGGTTGTCCGCCTCGGCGACGGTCCGCACGGCGCGGCTGAACGCCTCGATCGCGATCGGGTCCGCGACGAACCAGCGGTAGATCGCCTCCATCGCGCCGACGGTGCCCTCGCGGGCCAGGGCCTCGTACGCGGACAGGTCGTGACCGAGCATCACCGCCGAGACGTACGTGAAGACCGGGTGCCTCGGGTCATGGATCGGGATGTGCACGATCCGCGGCTCGCCGGCCAGCCGGTCGGGCGGGGCGACCTCGATCTCGTTCGCGCTGCGCAGGTCGACCACGCACGCGAGGTCCAGCTTGGTCAGCGTCGGCAGGTCGTCGTCGACCAGCCGGCCCAGCCCGCTGGCCCGGATCAGCGCGCCGGCCCGCACCGGACGCCCGCCGGCTCCCACGAGACCACCGAGGTCACGGGCGTTCGGCGCACCCGACAACGACCATTCCACCGCCATGGACGATCCTTCCGTCACTCTCAGCCCCTCCGGATAGGGTGCCCTACGTGACGATCGAGGATGTCAGAACCCATCGGGTACGCGCCCCCTTGCACACGCCGTTCGTCACGGCGCTGCGCCGGGCGACGTCCGTGGAGACGCTGATCGTCGAGATCGTCGACGGGGACGGCCGGTCCGGCTTCGGCGAGGCACCGCAGGTCTGGCAGGTGACCGGGGCCTCGCTGGCCGGCTCGGAGGCGTGCGTCACGTCCATCCTGCGGCCGCTGCTGGTCGGGCGGGACCCGGACGATCTGGTCGCGCTCACCCGGTTGACCGCCGGAGCCGTCGCCGGCAACGAGGCGGCGAAGGCGGCCGTCGACGTCGCGCTGCACGACCTGGCCGCGCGGCGCCTCGGCGTACCCCTGGCGCGGTTGCTCGGAGGCACGGCCAGGCGGGTGCCGACCGACGTGACGCTGACCGCGGCCGACGAGATCGGCGTCGCGGACGCCGCCCGGGCCCGGGTCGCGGAGGGTTTCACGGTCCTGAAGGTCAAGGTCGGTGCCGACCCGGCGACCGACCTCGCCCGGATCCGCGACGTGCGCGCGGCGGCCGGCGCCGGGGCACGGATCCGGCTCGACGCCAACCAGGGCTGGGGCGCGAAGGAGGCGGTCCGGATCATCCGCGCCGCCCAGGACCTCGGCGCCGACCTCGAGCTGGTCGAGCAGCCGGTGCACCACCGCGACATCGAGGGGCTGCGCTGGGTCACCGACCGGGTCGACGTGCCGATCCTCGCCGACGAGTCGGTCTACGGGATCCGCGACCTGGTCACCGTGATCCGCAACCGCGCCGCCGACATGGTCAACGTCAAGCTGGCCAAATGCGGCGGACTCGGCCCGGCCCGCACCCTGCTCTCCCTGGCCGAGGCGCACGACATGGGCACGATCGTCGGCACGATGATGGAGAGCCCGGTCGGGGTGGGTGCCGCCGCGAGCCTGGTCGCGGCCTACGGCACCACCTCGGTCGCCGACCTGGATGCCGCCTGGTGGCTGGCGAGCTCGCCGGTGACGGGCGGCCTGACGTACGAGCCGGGCACGGTGATCCTGCCCTCCGAGCCCGGGCTCGGGCTGAGCCTGAATCCTTAGTACGCCGTCCAGGTTGTCGCCGAAACGCGTTTTTGTCTCACGGGATGGAACGACTGTCCAGTCGGGCGATCGGGGTCGGCCATGTGGGCAGAATGAAGGAGAGTTCCAGCAGGCGATTGAGTGACGGCGAAGACTTTCGTAGCCTGACTGACAGGGGTGGGGACCCCGTCGGCGGTGCGGACGGGGGGCGGGCGAGTGCTAACGGACAGGCAGCGCGAGGTGCGGGCAGGCAGCGACGCGATGGTTCGAGTGGCCGTCGCGACACTGTGGTCCACACCCGACGCGGTTCGTCCGATTGACAGTTGCGCGCTCGGGCGCACCGCCGACATCCCCTCCTGGGTGGCGTCGATGTCGGCCGAGCAGCAGATCGGCGACGGCGTGCTGAGCCAGCTCCTGCTGGGTGAGCGGGTCCGCGTCGACGAGGTACGCGACGACGGCTGGGCCCAGGTGGTCGCGTTGCAGCAGCCCGGCGCCCGCGACACGCGCGGCTACCCGGGCTGGATCCCGACCGAGCAGCTCCTGCTGGCCGGCGAAACCCCCGCGCGCGACGACACCACCCTTGTCGTCGACGCGACCTCGACCGACCTGCGCGCCACCCCCGGCGGCCCGGTGGTGCTGGCCAACGTCATGATCGGCACCCTTTTGGTGCCGCTCGGTGAGCTCGTGGACGGCTGGTGGCCGGTCGGCGCCGGCGACGGCCTGATGTGGGTGGCGGCCGCTGACGTGACCACTGTCGGCCAGCCGGCCGCAGCGCTCGACGTGGCATCCCGACTGCGCGGCGTGCCGTACGTGTGGGGCGGGCTCTCCGCGTACGGCATCGACTGCTCGGGTCTGGTGCACCTGTCCTGGCGCCGGTGCGGGGTGGTCCTCCCCCGCGACGCCGCCGACCAGGCCGAGGCGACGGAGTCGGTGGGGCTGGGCTCGGAGCGCCCGGGTGACCTGTACTTCTTCGCCCGCCCCGGCCGCCGCATCCACCACGTGGGCATCGTGACCGGCAACCGGCGGATGCTGCACGCCTGTTACACGCAGCGGCGGGTGGTGGAGGAGCCGCTCCCGGAGGCCCGCGAGGCGACCCTGGTCGCGGCGCACCGGGTGGCCGGCTGAGCTCGCCCGTACCCCCGGGAATGGTCCTGGCGGGTCCGTGGTTGTGATCAGTGTCGGTGTGTTCAGTGTCCCCGGGCCTCACCTAAATTGCCGTCGCGGAATACCGTCAGGCTGGAGCCGCGTCGCGCCACTCGCCGAGAGGCGACCTGCACACCGACACCTGAGAACGCCGCCCCGGCCAACACCGGGAGCGGCGTTTTCGGCATTCTGAGCGTTCGGCTTCCGGCGCGTCCGGCTTTCCGGCGGAGCCCGGGCCGATCGGCGACGAAGATGCGACGACCCCCGCCGGCCGGGGCTGGCGGGGGTCGTCGTTGTGGCTGGCTCAGCTGCCGACGGCGGTCAGCTCGCGTTCCTTGCGTTTGTCTCGGGCCGATTTGGCGAGGCTCGCGATGGTGGCTACCAGGAGCGTGCCCAGGATGACCGTCAGGGACAGCCAGATCGGGATGTGCGGTGCCCAGCTGATGTGCTCGCCGCCGTTGATGAACGGCAGGTTGTTGTCGGCCAGCGCCTCGAGCACCAGCTTCACGCCAATGAAGCCGAGCACGAAGGCCAGGCCGATGTTGAGGTAGACGAGCCGGTCGAGCAGGCCGCCGAGCAGGAAGTACAGCTGGCGGAGGCCCATCAGCGCGAAGACGTTGGCGGTGAAGACCAGGTAGGGCTCCTTGGTCACGCCGAAGATCGCGGGGATGGAGTCGAGCGCGAAGATCAGGTCCGTCGTGCCGATCGCGACCATCACGACCAGCATCGGCGTGAACAGGCGCTTGCCCATGGTGTCGGTGGTCGTGAGCTTGGCGCCGTCGAAGTCGCGGGAGAACGGGACGGCACGCCGTACCCATCGGATAACGATGTTCTCCTTGAAGTCGTCTTCCTCGGGCTCACCCTGCCGCGCGAAGTTGATCGCCGTGTAGACCAGGAACGCGCCGAAGATGTAGAAGACCCACGAGAACTGGCTGATCAGCGCCGAACCGGCGGCGATGAACCCGCCGCGCATCACCAGCGCCAGGATGATGCCGACCAGCAGCACTTCCTGTTGCAGATGTCTGGGCACGGCGAACCGCGACATGATGATCACGAACACGAACAGGTTGTCGACACTCAAGCTGTATTCGGTCAGCCAGCCGGCATAGAACTCACCGGCGAAGGTGGCGCCCGATGTGAACCACAACCCCAGCCCGAACAACAGGGCAAGGCCGACATAGATCGAAACCCAGATCGTCGACTCTTTGATGCTCGGCTCGTGTGGCCGTCGACCGATGATCAAAAGATCGGCCAGCAAGACCGCGACCATCACCACGAGGGTGATGGCCCAGACGAGCGGGGTTATGTGCAAGGACGGCGCGTTCAAATAGACCTCCGGCAGGCACACCACATCGCCGATTGACGAAGTGCTGGGTCGTGACTGTCGGGAGGTCTCTTCCATCGCCGGGCCTGGTTTGGCCCTGCGACCGACGGTGCCGGGTCGACGCCCGGCTCACGCCGGGCGACTGCCGTGCTGACGACAACGCCTGCGGGGGAATACTCCCCTCCTCGAGGGCCATTCTCCCCCATGGGACCCGGTTTTGACACATCGACCATCGCGACTCGCCTGTGATCTGGTGCGACATCACACCCCGCGTACGGCGTCCTAGGATGTTTCGGATGTCACCGCCGGGTCGTGGGAGGCTTCCGACCATGATCCTCGAGGTTGCGCTGATCGACATCCGGCCGGGCGAGGAGGAGGCGTTCGCCGCCGCCTACCGCAAGGCCCACCCGATCGTCCGGGGTACGCCCGGCTTCCGCTCCATCCGCATGACCCGCGGCGTGGAGTCACCGTCGCGCTTCGTCCTGCTCGTGGAATGGGACAGCGTCGAGGCCCACCTGGAGAACTTCCGGGCCTCGGACCGGTTCGGCGAATGGCGCGCGCTGATCGGTCCGTACTTCGCCGCTCCCCCACTGGTCGAACACTTCACGGACGTCCCGACCGACGCCTGACGGCGGGTCTCGGTCCGCCGGCGACCAGCGGACGTTTGGGTCGTCGGCGGCCGTTCGCGTCCGCGCAGTCGGACGTCGGGACGAGGTCGACCCTGGATCGTGCATTGCCTTAGGGGGTCACGGCCGGGGACGCGGCTGGTTGGAGGTCGCGGATGTGCCGTAGGCCTGGGCGGCCGGGCAGGTCGACCTCGCCGATCGGGGTGAAGCCGTTGCGCCGGAGGACCGTCAGCGAACCATGGTTGTCCAGCGCCGCGGAGGCGAACAGGCGCCGCAGGCCGTAGCTGTCCCGGGCCAGGTCGCACACCTGGCGGACCGTGTCGGTCGCGACGCCGCGGCCGGATGCGTGCTCTGCCACGCGGTAGCCGAGCTCCGCACTGCCGTCGGCCACGTCGACCAGGTTGAATCGGCCGAGCACCGTCTGACCGTCGTCGTCGATCAGCAGGTGGAGGTGGTCCGAGCCGGCGGCCTGGGCCGCGAGCAGGTCCGCGTGGCGCGCCGCGAACTCGGCGAAGTACGCGTCGCCGCGGTCGGAGATGAACCGCGTGAAGTAGGCCCGGTTCTCGCGCTCGAACCGGAGCAGAGCGTCGGCATGACCGGCGGCGAGCCGATGGAGTTCGGGCATCGCGCCATATTAGGCGCGCGCCAAGAGATCGACATGTGCTTTAGTCGCCCGATGACGGATCGCGTGGCGCTCGTGACCGGGGTCAGCAGGCGGGCGGGCATCGGCGCCGCGGTCGCGCGCCGGCTGGCCGATGACGGGCATCAGCTGCTGTTGAGTGGGTTCGCGTCCTACGACGACGACCAGCCTTATGGTGGCGACCCCGACGGCGTCCCAGCGATCATGGCCGACCTGACCGGCGGCCCGCACCACTACTCCCCCTGCGACCTGACGGACCCCGCCGCCCCGGCCGCGCTGGTGCGCACCGCCGTCGAACGGTTCGGCCGGGTGGACACGCTGGTCGCGGTGCACACGTACTCGACCAGCAACACCTTCGGCAACCTCGACGCTGGCGAGATCGACCGGCACCTGATCGTCAACGTGCGGGCAACGATGCTGCTGATCGAGGCGTACGCCGCCGCGCACGACCGCGGCGCCGGCCGGGTCGTGCTGTTCTCCAGCGGCCAGCGGCTGGGTCCGATGACGGGCGAGATCCCGTACGCGGTCAGCAAGGCCGCCGTGGAGAACCTGACCCAGCAGCTCGGCACCCTGCTGATGCACCGCGGCATCACGATCAACTGCCTGAACCCCGGACCGACCGACACAGGCTGGGCCACGCCCGACGACCAGGCCGCCGCGGCCCGACTCTTCCCCGGCGGCAGGTGGGGCACCCCCGACGACGCCGCGCGGCTGGTCGGATGGCTCTGTTCGCCCGACGCGTCCTGGGTCACCGGCCAGGTCATCGACTCGGAGGGCGGCTTCAACCGCTACGGCTGACGAACCGCGACCGCCGAGTCCGCCGCGCGCCACCGGGGCAGCCCACCCGCCAACGACCGGGCCACGCCCTGTCGATGCTCGCGAACCAAGCCGACATTGCCCATGAGGTCACGACCGCCGCGTGTTGATCGCCGCAGGCGTGTCGAATGCCGACGCGCATGCTCGCACCGCGGAGCAGTGCGAAACAGGCGGATGCTGGGCGTAAGACGCGCGGAGCGTGTCGCGCGCTCGACAGGTCCGGAACGCCTGAGGTAGGTGCCGGCCGTTCCGACGTGGCGGGTGGCCTGGTCGCGGACGAAGTCCGCAGCCAGCCCGGTGCACGACGCCGCAAAGGCGGTCAGGCCTGCGTCGCCGCCGTCTGGAGGGCCGGGCTGTCCGCCGGCGGGGGTGTCAGGCGCGACGGGGTCGAGCCGGTGAACGTGCGGAAGTCGCGGATCAGGTGCGCCTGGTCGTAATAGCCCGCGTCCGCCGCCACCGCGGCCCAACCATCGGACGCTGCCCGCCCCGCCGAGCCGTAGGCGCGTTCGAATCGGATCAGGCGCGCCAGGACCTTGGGTGGCAGGCCGAGCTCGCGCCGGAAGACCGCGCTCAGGTGGCGTCGGCTCCAACCCGTCAGGGTGGCCAGCCGGTCGACCGGGATCCCGCCGCCGCTGAGGCGTAGCTGTCGCCAGGCGCCGGCCAACCGGCGGTCCGGCTCAGGGGTGTCGGCCAGCCGCGCGCCGAACGCCCGGTCGAGCAACGCGAAGCGCTCGTCCCACCTCGTCGCCGCCCCGAGCCGGTCCGGCAAGGCCCGGAGGTCGCGCAGGCCGGCGCCGTCGAGCATGGAGACGGCGACCACCCGGTTGGCGACCTCGCCGAACGGCCGACCCAGGAGGCGGGCCGCGACCAGTGGGTCGAGCATCACCTGGATGCCCGCGGCGGTGCCCGGCGCCGTGAGCGTGTCGACGTAGCTGTCGGACAGGCCCGCGGCGAACGAGGCCACGCCGGTCGCGCCGCCGGACGGGCCGCGTGGGTCGCGGACGTCGAGCGGCACGCCCCAGCCGAGGACCAGGACGCATCGCGAGACGGCGACCTCGCGGCGGGCGAGCGGATACGCGGCCCGCTCCGTGTAGCCGACGTAGGGGCCGACGGCCCGTCGGAGCGCGCCCGCGGGCGCTCCGACGGTGTAGCCGATCATTTGACTCCGGCCACGTCCATGCCGCGTAGCTCCTTCTTGAGCTCGTGTACCTCGTCGCGGATGCGGGCCGCCAGCTCGAACTGGAGCTCGCGCGCCGCGGCCAGCATCTGGTCGTTGAGCTGCTGGATGAGCTGGGCCAGCTCGTGGCGGGCCATGCCCTCGGGAGAAGGCCGCGCTGCGGCCGCCTTGCCCTTGGACCTGGTCTCCGGCACCGGGCCCTTGCCTCGGGACATCTGCCGCCCGCCGCCACCGACGATCGCGCCGCCGGGGCCGTGGCCGCCCAGCGCACCCTCGGTGTCCTCGGCCTCGCGGTAGATGTCGTCGAGGATGTCGTGGATCTTCTTGCGGAGCGGCTCGGGCGAGATGCCGTTGGCCTCGTTGTGCGCGACCTGCTTGGCCCGCCGGCGGTTGGTCTCGTCGATCGCCTCGGCCATCGACGGGGTCATCTTGTCGGCGTACATGTGGACCTGGCCGGACACGTTTCGCGCGGCGCGGCCGATGGTCTGCACCAGCGAGCGGCCGCTGCGCAGGAAGCCCTCCTTGTCGGCGTCGAGGATCGACACCAGCGACACCTCGGGCAGGTCGAGACCCTCGCGCAGCAGGTTGATGCCGACGAGCACGTCGTAGTCGCCCTTGCGCAGCTCGCGCAGCAGCTCGACCCGGCGCAGCGTGTCGACCTCGGAGTGCAGGTAGCGCACCCGGATGCCGTGCTCCAGCAGGTAGTCGGTCAGGTCCTCGGCCATCTTCTTGGTCAGCGTGGTGACCAGCACCCGCTCGTCGCGTTCGGTGCGTACCCGGATCTCGTGCATCAGGTCGTCGATCTGGCCCTTGGTCGGCTTGACCACGACCTCGGGGTCGATCAGACCCGTCGGCCGGATGACCTGCTCGACGAACTCGCCGCCCGCCTCGCGCATCTCCCACGGCCCCGGCGTCGCCGATAGGAAGACCATCTGGCCGACCCGCTCGAGCACCTCGTCGAACCGCAACGGCCGGTTGTCGGCGGCGCTGGGCAGCCGGAAGCCGTGCTCGACCAGCAGGCGCTTGCGGGACGCGTCGCCCTCGTACATCGCGCCGATCTGCGGGACCGTCACGTGCGACTCGTCGATCACCGTGACGAAGTCGTCGGGGAAGTAGTCGAGGAGGCAGAACGGCGGGTCACCGTAGTCGCGCCCGTCGATGTGCATCGAGTAGTTCTCGATGCCGTTGCAGAAGCCGACCTGCCGCATCATCTCGACGTCGTAGGTCGTGCGCATCCGTAGTCGCTGGGCCTCGAGCAGCTTGTTCTGCCCCTCGAGCTCGGCCAGGCGGTCGGCCAGCTCGACCTCGATGCGGCCGATCGCCCGCTCCATCCGCTCGGCGCCGGCCGCGTAGTGCGACGCCGGGAAGATGAACAGGTCGTCGACCTCGCGGATCACGTCGCCGGTCAGCGGGTGCAGGTAGTAGAGCTTCTCGATCTCGTCGCCCCACAGCTCGACCCGGACGGCCAGCTCCTCGTAGGCCGGGATGATCTCGAGCGTGTCGCCGCGGACCCGGAACGTGCCACGGGTGAACGACATGTCGTTGCGCGTGTATTGGATGTCGACCAGCTGGCGGAGCACCTTGTCACGGTCGATCTCGGCACCGCGCTTGAGCCGGACCGCCTGGTCGAGGTATTCGGACGGGGTGCCCAGGCCGTAGATCGCCGACACGGTGGCGACCACCACCACGTCGCGCCGGGTGAGCAGCGACATCGTCGCCGAGTGCCGGAGCCGCTCGACCTCTTCGTTGATCGAGGAGTCCTTCTCGATGTAGGTGTCGGTCTGCGGGATGTAGGCCTCGGGCTGGTAGTAGTCGTAGTAGGAGACGAAGTATTCGACGGCGTTGTTGGGCAGCAGCTCGCGGAACTCCTTGGCCAGCTGTGCACAGAGTGTCTTGTTGGGCGCGAGCACCAGGGCGGGCCGCTGTAGTCGCTCGATCAGCCACGCGGTGGTCGCGCTCTTGCCGGTGCCGGTGGCGCCGAGAAGCACCGCATGCCGGTCACCCGCGCGCACCCGCCGCTCAAGCTCGTCAATGGCCGCCGGCTGGTCGCCGGCGGGCTTGAACTCGCTGACGACCTCGAACCGCCGGTCGGTGCGGGGGATGTCCAGGGTCATGCCTCTAAAACTACGTCGGGGGTACGACATCTTCCCGCGACGGGACGATGCGTGCGTGATCGGCTTCGATATTGCCATTGTGTGGGATAGGTCACCGCGTTACCGTTTGAGCGTAGGCCGCTCGCGGCGGCCGACCGGGAGCATGATCGGGCCTCCACACCGGCCGGTCGTCCCCGGCGCTGTGGTTGCAGCCCCGACTACATCAGTCGGCGTGCGCACCCGACGCGGTCGCGCGATGCGCAGACCGGCCGCCGCGAGCGCCCTTTCACGTGCACTCCTCCCCACACGTCACCTCTGCCACGCATCCGCCGTTCAACCACGCGTGACCCTTTCTCGTCGTCCCGCGGAGCGCCGGCGCGTCGTCGCGCTGGTCGTCCTCGTCTGCGTCTCCCTCGGATCGCTCGCCGGTCTGATCGGTGGCCTGGTGTCCTGCGCGCCGAACCAGACGGCCCCGCAGCCCCGCCCGCTGACGGCGGCCGAGGCGCAGCGGCTGTCCGAGATGCGGGTCACCAACTACCGCGACGAGCGCTCTGGCGTCAACGCGACCTGGGGCGAGGGCGACGCGCAGGTACGGGTCGCCGGCTGGGTCGACTGGAAGCGCGCCCTGGCGTACCTGCGGGTCGGTGGCCCGGGCGCCGGCGACCAGCGGGGGCTGCTCCAGGCCGTACCCGGCGTGGTGGCGACCCGGCCCGCGACGCCGGCCGAAGCGGCCGCGGAGGCCGAGGCCCCCCGACCGAGCGACGCCACGAAGCCGGCGCCACCGATCGCCGAACCGCCGGCCGATCCCCCGACCGACGGCTGGCAGCTGCGGGCCTGGACCCCCTCGGGGAAGACCGCGACGCCGCTGGACACGTTCCTGTCGCTGGTGTTCGTCGTCGCCAACACCAAGCCGGACCACGCCGACCTGCTGGCCAAGAGCGACGCGCGGTGGACGGGCCAGGACCGCATCGGGGGTACGACGGTCGACGTGCTGCTCGGCCCGGCGGTCCCGCCGCAGCCGCTGCCGACGGCCACCCCGACGGCCAAGACGAAGACGAAGACCAACGCGACGGCGAGCCCGAGCGCCAGCCCCAGCCCGTCGCGCACCGCCCCGCCGACCGCCCTCAACGAGCTCGGCGGCGCCCTGCGCTACTGGCTCGACCCGACCGCCAAGCTGCGCCGGTTCGAGGCGCTCCTGCCGGGCAACCTCCCGGCCCGGGTCGACCTCGACCGCACCAACCGCGCGGAGGTCAACGCGGTCGCGGCGTTCGGCGGCCGCGCGATCACGCCGCGCGCGCCGAGCAAGAAAGAGGCCGAACTGCTGGCCAAGATGCGGCAGCGCAACCAGGACCGCGCCGGTGCCAAGTTCACCGTCGACGTGCCCACCCTGCCGCTGGCCCACCTGCGCGGCACCGGCTGGCTGGACTGGAACAACACCGTCGCGTACGCGGCCGTGCACGACGTCCGCAAGCTCACCGACGTGGTGCTCCTGCGGGCCGACACCGACGGGGTGGCGTTCCAGTCGAAGACGGGCAAGGCGATCGACGAGCCGCCGGTGCCGGCGCCGGACGGTGGCTGGACGTTCCAGACCTGGGCGCAGCGCACGGACGCCCGCGGCGGCCTCGACATCGACCTGCTGCTCGGCGAGGCGCTCGCGGTGGCCGCGCCGACCCAGGACAGCGCGGACTACTTCGCGGACCACGCGTCGTTCCTGCGCAAGGACACGGTCGACGGGGTCACGGTGACCGTGTTCGAGATCGCCAAGCCGGCCGAGCAGGGCAATATCGGCCGGGGGCAGGCCCGCATGCGCTACTGGCTCGACAAGACGGGCGCGGTCAAGCGGGTGGAGGCGCGTACCCGGGCCGGCACCTTCGGCCAGATCGACATCGAGGACGCCACGGTGCCTACCCTGCCGACGGGGCGGCTTGGCTAAGGGCGCCAGCCGGTGCGCGCCGCCCAGGCGTCGGCGCGCACGTAGAGCTCGTCGAAAAACGGCTCCTTGGCGTCCAGGTAGTCGTCGATCGGCCGGCCGGCGTTGGCTCGCTTGATCGCGGCGTACGCGTCGCGGTCGGCGGCGTCGGCGCGCAGGTGGTCGCGCAGCAGCAGGGCCGTCCGCCAGCCCGGCGAACCCGCCACCCGGACGTGCAGGTTGACCCGGCGGCCGGGGTCGGCGTTGGCGTGCATCCGCTTCTCCCACGGCCCGGCGTCCGGCGGCTTCGGCCGATCCTGGTAGACGCCCGGTTTGCGCGGAAAGCCGGCCAGGGTCAGCGGTTCGGCGAGCGCGTCGGCCTCGGCCAGCGAGTCGACGGTCAGCATGATGTCGACGACGTCCTTGGCGGGGAGCCCGGGCACGGCGGTCGAGCCGATGTGGTCGATCCGGTGCGCGGGACCGACGCGGCGCAGGATCCGGGCCGCCAGCCGCTCGTACTGCTCCGGCCAGGTCGGGTCGTAGTCGACCAGCGTCGCCAGCGGATCCTTGTCGGCCCAGCGGCCGGCGCGTACGTTCGCCTCGAACTCGACGAGCCGGTCGGTCCACAGTGCGTCGACGGCCGCGGCCAGCGCTGCCGGCTCGCCGCCGTTGTCGAGCACGACGTCGGCGGCCGCGCGCCGGGTGGCGTCGTCGATCTGCGCCGCGATCCGGGCTGTCGCGTCCTCACGGGTCATCCCCCGGTCGCGGACCAGCCGCTCGATCCGCACCTCCGGCGCGGCGTCGACGACCACGACCAGGTGGTACGCGGGCCCGAGACCACCTTCGACCAGCAGCGGAACGTCGTTGACGACGATCGTGTCGGGCGGGGCAGCGGCGGCGAGCTCCGCGCTGCGCGCCCGGATCAGCGGGTGCAGGATGCCTTCGAGCCGCTTGCGAGCCGAGGGGTCGCCGAAGACCACCCGGCCGAGCGCCGCCCGGTCGAGTGCGCCGTCGACGGAGAGCACGTCCGGCCCGAACGCGGTGACCACCTCGGCGAGCCCAGGAGTGCCCGGCTCGACCACCTCACGCGCCAGCCGGTCAGAGTCGATCACCAGAGCACCGGCCGCCGCGAACCGCGCCGCCGCCGCACTCTTCCCCGCACCGATCCCGCCGGTCAACCCCACCTGCAACACGCCAGCCAGGCTACAAGAACAAACGTCCCGCCAAGCTGGTGCGGGACGGCCGCGCGCGACGAGGGGCGCGAAACCACCGCCGTGGGGGTGTCCGGGGGCTCGGCCCCCGGAGCAGGCATAAAGGAAGAGTCCCCCCGGTCCGCGCTTTCCGCGGACAGGGGGGACCCGTCAACTCTTACTTACCGGCCAGCTTCTCGCGAAGCGCGGCGAGCGCCTCGTCCGTGGCCAGCGTGCCAGCGGGCTCCTCGGCGGCGCGAGCCGGCGAAGAGGAGGACGACGAGGACGACGTCGCGCCACCCTGACCGGCCGGAGCCGGCGGGGCCGCGGCGGCCTCGGCGTCGGCGGCGCGGGACGACTGCACCTGCTTGGTGTGCGCCTCCCACCGCTGACGAGCCTCGGCGTACTGCGTCTCCCAGGTCTCGCGCTGCTTGTCGTAACCCTCGAGCCACTCACCCGTCTCCGGGTCGAAGCCCTCGGGGTAGATGTAGTTGCCCTCGTTGTCGTACGTCGCGGCCATGCCGTAGAGGGTCGGGTCGAAGTGCTCCTCGCCCTCGACGAAGCCCTCGTTGGCCTGCTTGAGCGACAGCGAGATCCGCCGGCGCTCGAGGTCGATGTCGATGACCTTGACCATGACGTCGGAGCCGACCTGGACGACCTGCTCCGGGATCTCCACGTGGCGCTCGGCCAGCTCGGAGATGTGCACCAGACCCTCGATGCCGTCGTCGACCCGGACGAACGCGCCGAACGGCACCAGCTTGGTGACCTTACCCGGCACGATCTGCTGGATCGCGTGCGTGCGAGCGAACTGGCGCCACGGGTCTTCCTGCGTCGCCTTCAGCGACAGCGAGACCCGCTCCCGGTCGAGGTCGACGTCGAGCACCTCGACCTCGACCTCCTGGCCCACCTCGACGACCTCGGACGGGTGGTCGATGTGCTTCCAGGAGAGCTCGGAGACGTGCACCAGACCGTCGACGCCGCCAAGGTCGACGAACGCGCCGAAGTTGACGATCGACGAGACCACACCCTTGCGGACCTGGCCCTTCTGGAGCTTGTTGAGGAACTCGGTGCGCACCTCGGACTGGGTCTGCTCGAGCCAGGCGCGGCGCGACAGAACCACGTTGTTGCGGTTCTTGTCGAGCTCTATGATCTTCGCCTCGAGCTCGCGGCCCACGTACGGCTGCAGGTCCCGGACCCGCCGCATCTCGACGAGGGACGCGGGCAGGAAGCCCCGCAGACCGATGTCGAGGATCAGACCACCCTTGACCACCTCGATGACCGAGCCGCGAACGACCCCGTCCTCTTCCTTGATCTTCTCGATGGTGCCCCACGCCCGCTCGTACTGCGCGCGCTTCTTCGAGAGGATCAGACGACCTTCCTTGTCCTCCTTCTGGAGGACGAGGGCCTCGATGTGGTCACCGACCGACACCACCTCGGCGGGGTCGACGTCGTGCTTGATCGACAACTCACGAGAGGGGATCACGCCCTCGGTCTTGTAGCCGATGTCGAGCAGGACCTCGTCCCGATCGACCTTGACGACGGTGCCTTCGACAATGTCGCCGTCGTTGAAGTACTTGATGGTCTCGTCGATCGCGGCGAGGAAAGCCTCTTCGGAACCGAGATCGTCGATGGTGACCTTGTTGGCGCTCGAGGTGGCCTCGATGCTGCTCGTCATGTGGGCGGTTGCTCCGGTCGGATGGTGTGTCACAGCTGCGGTGCGGGTAGCTAATGACCTGTGTGCGCCCGCGAATTGGTCGTAAGGCACACCGCAACGATCGCCCATGATCATTGATGGTGTCCGTGGACCGCGGACGCCTGCTCCCTGCCGAGGCACACAATCCGCGTGCGCATCGACTAGCTTACCGTGCGCATTACCACAGCGTGCAAGCCCTCCCCAAGCCGCGCCGTCAACGTACCGCGTGATGGGGTGGTCACCGTGTCTGACGACGATCCCGGAGTGGGCCGGCGCGCGGTGACCGACGCCGAGGCGCGGCGAGCCAGTCGTGGCTGGTGGGACAGGGATGCCGACGCCTACCAGGCCGAGCACGGGGCCTTCCTGGGCGAGGTCGAGTTCCGCTGGTGCCCGGAGGGGTTGCGGGAGGCGGACGCGCACCTGCTGGGCCCGGTCGCCGGTCGGCGGATCATCGAGGTCGGCGCGGGCGCCGCGGCCGCCTCGCGCTGGCTGGCCGCGGCCGGCGCGTCGGTGGTTGCGACTGATTTGTCCGCGGGGATGCTGCGGCACGCTGTGACCGGGAACACAGCGTCGGGTGTACGGATGCCGCTGGTCCAGGCCGACGCGCTGGCGCTGCCGTTCCGCGACGAATCGTTCGATATCGCCTTCACGGCCTTCGGTGCGGTGCCCTTCGTGGCCGACTCGGCGGCACTGATGCGCGAGGTGTTCCGGGTGGTGCGGCCGGGTGGGCGGTGGGTGTTCGCGGTGACGCACCCGATGCGGTGGATCTTCCTGGACGACCCGGGCGAGGGCGGGCTGGTGGCGGTGCACTCGTACTTCGACCGGCGGCCGTACGTGGAGACCACGCCGGCCGGGGTGCCGACGTACGTCGAGCAGCACCGGACCCTCGGCGACCGGATCCGCGAGCTCGTCGGCGCCGGGTTCGTGCTCGAGGACCTGATCGAGCCGGAGTGGCCCGAAGGGCACGAGGCGATCTGGGGGCAGTGGAGCCCGTTGCGGGGCCGGCTCTTCCCGGGCACGGCGATCTTCGTGGCGGCGCGGCCCTAGGGTCGCTTCACTCGCGCTGCGGTTCCCGGCCCGCGGGATCAGAATCGCATCCATGGCCCTCTCCGTCCTGCGCACCAAGAGCATCGAGCGGTCCATCGCGGAGACCGACGAGCCCGGTCACAAACTGCGGCGCGAGCTGAGCGCGCTCGACCTCACCGTCTTCGGGGTCGGGGTGATCGTGGGTACGGGCATCTTCGTGCTCACGGGCCAGCAGGCGGCCCGCAACGCCGGCCCGGCCATCGTTATCTCGTTCCTGCTCGCGGCGGTCGTCTGCGCGCTGGCGGCGTTGTGCTACGCCGAGTTCGCGTCGACGGTGCCGGTGGCCGGGAGCGCGTACACCTTCGGCTATGCGACCCTCGGTGAGCTCGTGGCCTGGATCATCGGCTGGGACCTGGTGCTGGAGCTCGGCCTCGGTGCGGCGGTGGTGGCGCGCGGCTGGAGCGCGTACCTGCAGACGCTCTTCGACCTGCCGCCCTGGCTCGCGGGTGACAACGCGACGCCGGACTGGGGCGCGATGTTCGTCGTGGCGCTGTTGACGGTCGTCGGCGTGGTGGGCACGAAGCTGTCTGGGCGCGTGACCGGCGTGCTGGTGGCGGTCAAGATCGCAGTGGTCGTGTTAGTGATCGGCCTCGGGCTGTTCTACGTCAAGGCTTCGAACTGGACCCCGTTCGTGCCGCCGGCGCAGCCCACGGAAGGGGCGTCCGGTGGCGAGGAGCCGCTGCTCCAGGCGCTGCTCGGGATCGTGCCGCAACAGTTCGGCTTCTTCGGCATCGTGGCGGCGGCGTCGATCGTGTTCTTCGCGTACATCGGCTTCGACGTGGTCGCCACCACCGCCGAGGAGACCCGCAACCCGCAACGCGACATGCCCCGCGGAATCCTGTGGTCCCTCGGCATCTGTGCGGTCCTCTATATGGCGGTCGCGCTGGTGGTGACCGGAATGGCGAAGTACTCGACTTTGGACACCGGGGCGCCGCTGGCGAAGGCGTTCAGCGACGTCGGCGTCGAATGGGCGTCCAAAGTGATCTCGCTGGGCGCGATCTGCGGCATCACCACCGTGATCCTGGTGCTGCTGCTCGGCCAGTCACGGGTGCTGTTCGCGATGTCCCGCGACAACCTGCTGCCGCCGACGCTGGCCCGGGTGCATCCGCGCTTCGGAACCCCGTGGCTGATCACCATCGGCACGGGAGTCGTGGTGATGCTGATGGCGGGCTTCGTGCCGCTGGCGAAGCTGTCGGAGCTGACGTCGATCGGTACCCTGTTCGCGTTCGTGGTGGTGGCGCTCGGGGTGATCGTGCTGCGCCGGACCCGACCGGACCTGCCGCGCGCGTTCCGTACCCCCTGGGTCCCGGTGATCCCGATCCTCGCGGTGGTCGCGTGCCTGTGGCTGATGATCAACCTGCCGGTCGACACATGGATCCGCTTCGTCATCTGGATGGCTCTCGGGTTCGTGCTCTATTTCGCGTACGGCATGCACGCGGCCGGCCGCCGCCGCTCTTCCGAGGCGTCGGCGCCGGTCTCCCCCGCGGGCCCCCGGGAACCCGACCGCACTCCGTGAGGTTTTGTCCGTTTTCTGCCGGGTAGGGGTCCGGCATGGGACTCCACAAGGGCGACAAGGTGAGCTGGCAGAGCCACGGCCAGCGGGTACGCGGAACAGTCGAGGAGCGGATCACGTCACGCCGGTCGGCGGCGGGCCGCACCGTGGACGCGTCGGCGGAGGAACCGCAGTACCGGGTCCGTAGCGACAAGACGGGCCGGGACGCGGTGCACACGGAAGAGGCGCTGCGCCGTGAGTGACGAGGTGACCGACTTCGGGTCGGCGGTCAACATGACGGCGGGCGAACTGGAGCGCTGGCTGGCGACGGACGACTCCCGCGCGGCGGGCCAGAAACCGTCGGGCGGCGGCGAGTCGACCGGCCACGAGTCGGGCCGGCGGATCGTGACCCTGCTGCGCACGAACAAGTCGGACCTCACCGACGACGACCGGGCCCACATGCGCAAGGTCGTGGGCTACGTGAAACGCCACGAGGCCCAACGTCCGAAGGGCGACGTCACCGACACAACGTGGCGACACTCCCTGATGAACTGGGGCCACGACCCCCTCAAGTCGTAAGGCCCTGGCCCCGCCACCAGCCAATGTCCACGGCCGGCTCGTCGCTACCCAGATCGGGACGCTGCGCGTCAGTGGTCGGCGCTGTTCCAGTCGCGGCCCAGGCCGACCGACACCTCCAGCGGCACCGCGAGCGGATAAGCCCCGCCCATCGCGTCGCGGACCAGGGCCTCGAGCTGCTCCCGCTCCCCCTCGGCGACCTCGAAGACGAGCTCGTCGTGGACCTGGAGCAGCATCCGCGACCGTAGGCCCGCTTCCTTGATCGCCTCGTCGACCCGGAGCATCGCGACCTTGATGATGTCGGCGGCCGAGCCCTGGATGGGCGCGTTGAGCGCCATCCGTTCCGCCATCTCGCGGCGTTGGCGGTTGTCGCTGACCAGGTCCGGCAGGTAGCGGCGGCGGCCGAGGATCGTCTCCGTGTAGCCGTCCTGGCGGGCCCGGTCGACGATCGCCCGCAGGTAGTCGCGGACGCCGCCGAAGCGGTCGAAGTATTCGTCCATGAGGCCGCGGGCCTCTTCGGTCGGGATGCCGAGCTGTTGGGACAGGCCGTAGACGCTGAGCCCGTACGCCAGGCCGTAGTTCATCGCCTTGATCTTGCGCCGGTGGTCGGCGGTGACGTCGGCGAGCGGCATGGCGAAGACCGAGGACGCGGTCGCGGCGTGGAAGTCGGCGCCCGAGTTGAACGCGTCGATCAGTGCCTGGTCCTTGGACATGTCGGCCATGATGCGCATTTCGATCTGGCTGTAGTCGGCCGTCAGCAGCGTCTCGTAGCCCTCCCCGACGACGAAGGCCCGCCGGATCCGCCGGCCCTCCTCGGTGCGGATCGGGATGTTCTGCAGGTTGGGGTCGGTCGACGAGAGCCGACCCGTGGCCGCGACGGTCTGGAAGTAGGTGGTGTGGATGCGGCCGTCATCCGACACCGACTTGAGCAGGCCGTCCACCGTGGACTTGAGCTTGGCGACGTCGCGGTGCCGCAGCAGGTGCTCCAGCAGCGGGTCGCCGGTCTGCGCGAACAGCCCCTGCAGCGCGTCGGCGTCGGTGGTGTAGCCGGACTTGATCCGCCGTGTCTTCGGCAGCTCGCGCTCGGTGAACAGGATCTCCTGGAGCTGCTTGGGCGAGCCGAGGTTGAACTCGCGACCGTGCACCGCGTAGGCCGCCTGGGCCGCCGCCTTCACCTCGGCCGCGAAGTGCGCCTCGATGTCGGTCAGGTATTCGGTGTCGGCCGCGATGCCGACCTGCTCCATGCGGGCCAGCACCTCGGAGAGCGGCAGCTCGACATCGGACATCAGGCGGATCGAGAGCTCACCGTCGCGGGACAGCTCGGCGTCGATCGCGTCGGCCAGGTCGAGCGTGGCGCGGGCGTGCAGCATCAGGTTCTGCTCGACAACGCCTTCGTCGTCGCCCAGGCCGTCGAGGGTGAGCTGGCCGGTCTCGGGGACGTCGACGCGTAGCTCGCGGTGCAGGTAGCGCAGCGCCAGGTCGGCCAGGTCGTAGGTGCGCTGGTCGGGACGGGCCAGGTAGGCCGCGATCGCCGTGTCGCGGGCGACGCCGCGCAGCCCCCAGCCGCGGGCGGAGAACGCCAGCCGGGCCGGCTTGCTGTCGTGCAGCACCTTGGGGTGCTCGGCGGAGTCGAGCCAGGCCGCGACCGCCTGCTCGTCGGCCGGCTCGAGCTGGGTCGGGTCGAACCAGGCGGCCGGCCCGTCGGCGGTGGCCAGCGCGATGCCGGTCAGCTCGCCGGTGCCCCGGCCGAACCGCCCCGCGACGGCCACGCCGGTCGCGACGCCCGGTCGCACGTGCTCGGCCAGCCAGGGAGCGACGCCGCCCGCCGCGAGGACCTCGCCGAACAGGTCGAAGCCGGCCTCGGCCTCGGGCTCGACCGCGTCGAGGTACTGGTAGAGGCGCTCGCGCAGCACCCGGAACTCGAGCGCGTCGAAGATCTCGTGGACGGCCTCGCGGTCCCAGCCGTGCCAGCGCGCGTCTTCGGGCCCCATCGGCAGCTCGAGGTCGCAGACCAGCGCGTTGAGCTCGTAGTTGCGGATGACGTTGGACAGGTTGGCGCGCAGGTTCTCGCCCGCCTTGCCCTTGATCTTGTCGGCGTTGGCGATCACGCCGTCGATGCCGCCGTATTCCTTGATCCATTTGGCCGCGGTCTTGTCGCCGACCCCGGGCACGCCCGGCAGGTTGTCGCTGGTCTCGCCGACCAGGGCGGCCTTGTCGCGGTAGCGCGCCGGCGGCACGAAGTATTTGGCCTCGACCGCCTCGGGGTTCATCCGCCACACCTCGGACACACCGCGCACGGGGTAGAGAACGGTGACATGCTCGTCGACCAGCTGGAACGCGTCACGGTCGCCCGACGAGATGATCACCTCCATGCCCGCCGCCCGCGCCTGCGTGGTCAACGTGCCGATGACGTCGTCGGCCTCGTAGCCGGGCTTCTCGACCACCGGGATCCGCAGCGCCGCGAGCACCTCTTTGACCAGGCTGACCTGCCCCTGGAACGGCTTGGGCGTCTCGGACCGCCCGGCCTTGTATTCGGCGTAGCGCTCGGTGCGGAACGACTGCCGAGACACGTCGAACGACACGATGATGTGCGTCGGCTTCTCGTCGCGCAGCATGTTGATCAGCATCGACGTGAACCCGAACACCGCGTTCGTCGACTGCCCGGTCGCGGTGGAGAAGTTCTCCACCGGCAGGGCGTGAAACGCACGGTAGGCCAACGAGTGGCCATCAAGCAGCAGGATCCGGGGCTGGTCGCTCACCCGAGCGATGCTAGTCGCCGGGTCCGACAAGACGCCGACCGGACCCGAGCAGTTTCGCCCCGGTTGTCCGGATCACCAGACCCTGCCGATAACGAACAGGCGGATGTCGCTGAAAACGCAGGGGCCAAGGCCAAGGCGCTCCCGGGTCCGCGGTGGTCCTGACCGTCGCTCCCGGCGCCCCTCTGTCAAGAGGGGGTTGGTTAGGGTGTGGTTTGGCGGGTCCGGGATGTGACTTGTCCGAAGTGTCGATCTTGG
>NZ_FZPH01000002.1 GCF_900188485.1 Asanoa hainanensis | reverse complement strand
GACCGTCGAGGTGCTCGGTGGGCGACTGGTGATCAACGATGGCCCGGCGATCATCGTCGCGGCACGCGAGACGCGGGTGCGGTTGCTCAGCGGTGGCTACTTCCCGCCGCCGGTGCAAGACGTGCGTTACTGGCTGGACACCGCGCACATCGACGGCGCCGCGATGCATCAGCTGTCCGCCGATGTCAGCGTCCGCGGCGGGCCGAGCGCCCGCACGATGTTCGACGCCGCCATGCTCGGCGCCGCGGCACCGTTGGGCGCGATGCTCGCCCGCAAGTTCGGCAACGACGGCCCGGTGGCCAGCAAGATCGCGCAGGGCGCCGAGGTGATCGGCTCGGTGCCGAGCCGGCTGGTCCGCACCATCTGGCCACCCGACGACTACGGCGAGAAGGTCGACCCACTGGCCGCCGCCAACGCGGCGGGGCTCAAGGCGACCATCACCTACCAGGGCCCGACCGGCAACGGCTCGGGCGGCGGCAACCCGTTCTCGGCCGACGGGCCGCTGCGCGGCGGGCCACGCACGGTCTCGATCCGGGCGAGCGTGCCCAGCGCCGACATGTCGACCGACCTGCTACGCGAGATGACCCTGCTGGTGCTGCGGGTGGTCGGCGAGTTCGTGGGCGGCGACGCGCCACTACGCGGCCGCACCTACGTGATCGGCAAGCGCGAGTCGCAGTCTCCGCCGAGCGGAGACCAGCAATCGGCCGCCGCGCCGGGCCCGACCCGCACCGAGAACGTCACGCTCGACCACGTCGGCGGCCTCGACACGATCGTCGGCCAGTTCCGCGAGATCGCGGTCAGCTTCCGACACCCCGACATCATGGCCCGCTGGGGCGCCCGCCGACCGCAGGGCATCCTGCTCTACGGCCCGCCCGGCACGGGCAAGACCATGCTCGCGCGAGCGCTGGCCAACGAGATCGGCGCGACGTTCCGCGAGATCCGCACACCCGAGATCCTCGACAAGTGGCTCGGCGGCTCCGAACGCAACATCAAAACCATCTTCCAAGAGGCCCGCCGCTACCGGCACCCGACGGTGATGCTCTTCGACGAGTTCGACAGCATCATCAGCTACGCAGGCACGGGCGGCGACGCGGCCAGCCAGGCGGTCAACGCGGTCGCGGGCATCTTCAAGCAGGAAATGAACAACCTGATCGAAGACAACCAGAACGTGATCGTCGTAGCGACCACCAACTTCCCACACCGCGTCGACGACTCCCTGATCCGCTCGGGCCGCTTCGACGTCAAACTCTCGATCCCGCTACCCAACGAGGCAGGCCGAGCCGAGATCTTCAAGATGAAGATCCAAGACCTGACCGAACGCCACGAATACGCGGGCTTCAAGATGTTCGCGGCCGACGTAGACCCAGCCGCCTTGGCCGCGGCCAGCCACGGCTTCAGCGGAGCCGACGTCGGCGAGGTCCTACGCCGAGCCCAACTCGCCAAGGCCATGCAAGAGGCGCGAGGCGGCAAGGGCTCACCCATCACCCAATCGGACCTAATGACCATCACCACCGCATTACGGCACTAGCGGTCGCGCTCAGACCCGACCGCCAACGCCACCGCGTTGCCGCCCTCGGCGGTCGCTCAGACCCGACTGCCAACGCCACCGCGTTGCCGCCCTCGGCGGTCGCGCTCAGACCTGTCCGCTTCACCCGCGCGTTGCGGCATTGGGCAGTCGCGCTCAGAATCGACCAATGATCGCTGGTGGGACGGCGTTGGTTCGGGCGCCTAGTTCGCGGTTGGCCGAGGGCATCGTCACGCACATCCAGCGCACGTCCGTTGACCTTGATCTTGCCCGACGGCAGCACGACGACTACCGGACGGCCCTAGCCGGCGCCGGGTGGTCCGTGGTGGACGTGGCGCCGGCCGACGACTGCCCCGACAGCGTCTTCGTCGAGGACACCCTCGTGGTCTGCGGCGACCTTGCCGTGCTTACCCGGCCCGGTGCCACGGAGCGCCGGCCCGAAATCGCTGGGGCCCGGGCCGCTGCCGAGGCGTTGCTCCTCGACGTCGTCGAGATCGAGGCGCCCGGGATGCTCGACGGGGGTGACGTGCTTCAGGTTGGGGACCGGGTCTATGTCGGCGTTGGTGGGCGGACCAACCAGGCGGGGTTCGAACAGCTCCGTGATCACCTCAAGACCCGTGGGCGGACCACGACCGCGGTTGGGTTGCATGGGGTGCTGCACCTCAAATCCGCCGTTACCGCTCTTCCCGACGGGACCTTGGTCGCTTTGCCCGGGCTGCTCGACATCCAGGCCCTCCCGCAGCTCCTTCCCGTCGAAGAGGAAGCCGGCTGTCACCTCGTGCCGCTCGGCGACGAGCGTGTGCTCATCGCCGCCTCCGCGCCACACACCGCCGACCTCATCCACCAGCTCGGGTTCGCGCCTGTTGTCGTCGACATCAGCGAGTACGAGAAGCTCGAAGGTTGCGTAACCTGCCTCAGCGTCCTGGTGCCGCCCGTACGCTGAAGATCCAGCGGGCGGGCGTACGGGGGTGCGGGCGCGTGGCGGTCATGGCAACGGACGACGACGAGGTGCGCCGACCTGAGCTGTCCCGACGCCAGATCAACGTCATCTACGGCACGGTCGCGCTCGGGCTGTTGCTCGCCGCCATGGACCAAACCGTGGTCGCTACCGCGTTGCCCACGATCGTCGGGGACCTGGGCGGCGCCGATCATTTGTCGTGGGTGGTCACCGCTTACCTGCTGACCCAGACGATCTCCGCCGCGCTCGCCGGGAAGTTCGGCGACCAGTTCGGACGCAAGCGGATCTTCCAGGTCAGCGCGCTGGTCTTCATCCTCGGCTCGTTGCTGTGTGGCGCCGCGCAGAGCCTGATCTGGCTCGTCACCTCGCGGGCCGTGCAGGGCATCGGCGCCGGCGGCCTGCTGGTCACCGCCACCGCGCTCATCGGCGACGTGATCCCGCTGCGCGACCGCGGGCGCTACCAGGGCGGCCTGGGCGCCGTGTTCGGCCTGGCCACCGTCGTCGGTCCGTTGATCGGCGGGCTGTTCACCGACAGCGGGCTCGGCTGGCGCTGGGTGTTCTACATCAACGTGCCGCTGGCCGTCGTGGTGATCCTGGTCGCCGCCCGGACCATTCCGGCGATCACCAGCCGCGGCCGTCCGGTGATCGACTATCTCGGCATCGTGCTGATCGGTGCGGGCGCGGCCGGCCTGACGCTGGCGACGAGCTGGGGCGGCACGGAGTACCCGTGGAGCTCCCCCATCATCATCGTGCTGTTCGCGGTCTCGGCCGGACTGCTGATCGCGTTCGGGTTCGCCGAGCGCCGCGCCAAAGAGCCGGTGCTGCCGATCCGGCTGTTCCAGTCGCGCGTGTTCGTGGTGTCGTCGGCGCTCAGCTTCTTCGTCGGCTTCACGCTGCTCGGCGCGTTCACCTTCCTGCCGACCTATTTACAGTGGGTGCAGGGCGTCTCCGCCACCGTCTCCGGCGTACGCACCCTGCCGCTCGTGTTCGGCCTGCTGGTCACGGCCGTGCTGGCCGGCACCACCGTCAGTCGCACCGGCCGCTACAAGCTGTTCCCGGTCGCCGGCGGCCTGGTCATGGCGCTCGGGCTCTTCCTGATGTCCCGGATGGGCTCCGGCACGTCGGTGCTGATCACGTCCGTCTACATGTTCGTGTTCGGCGTCGGGATCGGGCTCTCCATGCAGATCCTGATCATCATCGTGCAGAACACGGTCGCCTACCGGGACCTCGGCGTGGCCACCTCGGGCGTGACGTTCCTGCGTACGCTGGGCAGCTCGTTCGGCGCGGCGGTGTTCGGCACGATCTTCGCCAACCAGCTCAACCACCACCTCGCCGACGCGCTGCGCCAGACCGGCTTCATCCCACCCAACGTGCTGGGCGTGCCGACCGCGGTGCACAGCCTGCCGCCGGCGCAATCCGGACCGATCATCGAGGCGTACGCGCAGTCGGTGCACAGCCTGTTCCTCTACGCGGTCCCGGTCCCGTTGATCGCCTTCGCGATCGCCCTGTTCCTCAAGGAGGTCCCGCTGCGCGACATGGCCCGGGCCGCCGCGCCGGACCTGGGCGAGGGCTTCGGCATGCCGGAGGCGCAGAGCTCGGACGCCGAGCTCGAGCAGGCGATCTCCCGCGTCTTCCGCAGCGAGGGCCCGGCGGCCGCGCCGAGCGTCCTGGCCGCCTCGGGCACCAAGCTGAGCGCCGCCGACGCCTGGTGCCTGGCCCAGATCCACCTGCGCACCCGGTACGCGGGCCCGATCGACCTCGCCGGCGTCGGACGGGCCTACCAGCTGCCGGGGGCCGTGCTGCGGCCGGCGTTCGCGGCTGCCGCCTGGCGCGGCCTGGTCGCCATCGACGACGACGAGTGCCTGAGCCTGACCGGCCCGGGCGAAGAGGCGTACACCAAGCTCGCCGAAGCCTGGAAGACCTGGCTGTTGACCAAGCTCCCGGAGCGCGACGGCCACCGCCCCACGCGCGCCGACCTGGACACCGCCCTCAGCCACATCGCGACCCGGCTCGCGGACACGGAGACCACCCACCAGGACCCAGCCGCAATCGTCGGCCCACCAGGCCGATAACGCCGCCCAAGACTGCGAGACGGACCCTAGGCGTCCGGGCTGGGGCCGCGCTCGAGACTGTCGCGCCACCAGGGGGTCTCGACGAAACCGCGGCGCAGGACCAGGAGCACGACGCTGGCCGTCCAGCCCTGCACGCCTTCGAGGCGGCCCAGCGTGTTGGTCGTGAAGGCGAACAGGTCCTTGGTGGTCGGCAGTATCAGCTCGCACATCAGCGCGTTGTGGCTGAGCATCGCGGCGACGTACCGGACACCCCGATAGGCCGACAGCGTGCGGGCGACCTCGTCCAGGAACGGCGGGGCGACGGTGATGTTGAGGATCACTTCGGACTCGAAGCCCATCGCCGCCGCCGGGACCAGCGTGGTCACCTGGAGGCAGCCGCGGCCGATCATCGTCTCGAAGCGGCGCCGCACGGTGCTCTCGTTGAGGCCGATGGCGGTCGCGACCGTCCGGAAGCTCGCCCTGCCGTCGTCGCGCATCAGGTCGACGATCTCGTGGTCGACCTCGTCGAGGTGGCCGGGATCGCACTGGTGCGCCTCGCCCGGGGTGTGCGGCGCCTCGTCGGTCAGCAACTGCCGGGCCCAGTCGCTGGACACCTTGAAGACGTGCAGCGTCAGGTCGGTGTCGCAGCGCTGCACGCCGTCGATCGCGAGGATCTCCTCGACGATGCGGGACAGCAGCGACTCCTCCCGGCGCAGGCTGAGCTCGGCGAGGATGTCGTACGGTCCGGTGACCAGGCCGAGGAACCGCAGGTCGGGAAAGCGGACGAGCTCGTTGAGCACCTCGAACTGCGTGCCGGGCGAGCAGGTGATGCGCAGCACGTACAGGTCCGCCGGACCGGGATGGTTGTTGCCGGGAATGGCGGCGACCCGGACGACCCCGTCGCGCAGCAACGCCTGGCCGCGCCGGGCGACGGTCGCGACCGAGCTGCCCGAGAGCTCCGCGATCTCGGTCCAGCTCGCCCGACCGTCGCTCTGCAACGCGGCGATGATGCGCCGGTCGAGCTCGTCGAGGTGACCGCTAGCGGTCATCCGCGCCTACCTCCCGCAGGAAGTCCCGGACCGTCTGGCGCCACAACTCCGCCTCCTCGACCTGTGGGGAGTGGCCGGACTTCTCGAACACGACGAGCCTAGCGTTCGGGATCAGCGAGGTGATGGTCTCGCTGCTCGCCACCGGCGTGATCCAGTCGTCGCGGCCGACGGTCACCAGCGTGGGACAGGTGATCCTATGTAGCTGGTCCTTGATGTCGTAGTTCGGGATGTTGACCGAGAAGGCGAAGTTGTGGGTCTGGTAGCGGTACGGCGTCGCCTCGACCTTCTCGATCACCTTGGCCGGGTCGTAGACGTGGTCGTACAAGGGCAGGATCTCGCGCCAGCAGTCGCGCAGGTCGTCGTCGTCCCACACGACGCCGTCGTTGATCCGGTCGAACTTCGGCACGTCGATGTCGACCCGCGTCGAGGAGAGCGCGTTGGCCCGGGCCGCCTTGTCGTTCTCGTGGTCCGCCGACGTGTCCCGGAGCACCAGCGCCCGCACGCGGGAGGGGTGGCGGATGGCGTACTCCATGGAGATGAATCCCCCGTAGGAGCCACCGGCCATCACGAACGTCTCGACACCGGCCCATTCGCGCAGACCGTCCACGTCGGCCACCCACTGCTCGTGGGTGAAGGGCCCGTTGCCCTCGCTGATCCCGGAGCCGCGGGCGTCGAAGACGATGACCCGGAACGTGTCGGCGAACGGCGCGAAGGTGGCACGCGGTTCGGCCCGGGAGCCGAGGCCCGGCGCGCCGTGGTGGGCGATCAGCACCGGCGCGTCGTCGGCGCCGAAGACCTCGACCTCTAGCTCGTTGTCGTTGATTCTCAGCCGCACGGGATGGTTCCTCTCAGAAGGTCAGACCGGGATGACGATGTCGTCGAAGGCACGGGGGTACGAGGTGAACGGCCGCGCGCCGTCCTCGGTGATCAGCATCGAGTCGGAGATGCGGTAGCCGGCGTGCCCGGGGATGTAGATGCCCGGCTCGTTCGAGACGACCATGCCGGCGGCCAGCGGGGTGTCGTCGCCGTCGGAGAGCCACGGCGCCTCGTGCATGCCGAGACCGATGCCGTGCCCCTGGCGGTGGCGGAGGAACTGGCCGAGCCCGGCGTCCCGGATCACGTCGAGGCAGATCCGGTTGGCCTCGGAGCACGGCACGCCCGGCCGCAGCGCCGCGCCGCCGACCGCCTGCGCCTCGCGCACCGCCTCGTAGTAGCGGCGCTGGTCGGCGCTCGGCTCGCCAAGGATGAAGGTGCGCTCACCTTCGACGAACCGGCCACCGACCGCGCAGCCCAACGAGAGCATGAACGTCTCCCCCGGCCGCAGCCGGTGACCCGACGGCAGCGCGTGCGGGCGGGCACTGTTGGCGCCCGAGTAGACCAGCCCGCCGGCCAGGAACGAGACCACGACGACCTCGGCGTGATCGGCGTACATGGTGGACGTGCCGACCCGCCCGATGTGCGCGGCGATCTCGGCCTCACTCGGCAGCGAGCCCCCGGCGGAAAGAGCCTCCTCGACCAGCGCGCGACCGGCCACCAGCATGAGGTCCGTGATCCGGGCCGCCTCGGCGTGCAGGGCGACCTCCTCGGGCCGCTTGACGTAGCGCGCGTGCATGACGACCTCGGACCGCACCAGCGTCGCGGAGGGGAAAGCGGCCCGGACCTGATCGAGCCGGTCGACGGTGAGGTCGCCGGAATAGCCGAGACGCCGCGCCCGACCCGTCTCCGCCGCCGCACCGAGGTAGTGCAGCGGCGGGCGCAGCCCCGGGAACTCCGGATAGGCGACGACCTCGGCCGCCGCGTGCTGGGCGAGCGCGTACTCCCGCTCCAGCTCCGGCACGAGCAGCAGGGTCGGGCCCTCCTGGGAGAGCAGCACGACGGCCGGCCGCTCGTTGGGGTGGTGGAAGAAGCCGGTCAGGTAGGCGACGTCGTCGGGGTGGTCGGCGATGACCGCGTCGAGTCCCTCCGCCGCGAGGGCGACGCGGAGGTCGTCCTGGAGTGCGGCGTACAAGGCGGCGGGCAACCGTTGGGTGTCCAGCATGGACTAGTCCTCCCGGGCGCGCGGGTTACGCGCGTCGTTGTACGCGATCGAGATCAGGGTCGCCGACACGACGAGAGCGAGCATGGCCAGCGACGGGAACAACGTGGTCCACCAGGCGCTCTGCATCGCACCGGACTGTTGGGCCTCGTAGAGGATCCGGCCCCAGGACCAGCTCGTCGGGTCGCCGAGGCCGAGGAAGGCCAGGCCGGCCGCGGAGAGCACCGCCCGCGACGCGGTGAGCACGACCGAGACGACGATCACGGGCGCGACCGCCGGCAGCAGGTGCTTACGGATGATCCAGATCGAGGAGCCACCGGTGAGCCGGGCCGCGTCCATATAGGGCAGTCGGACCACCGAGAGCGCCTGCGACCGGACGACCCGGGTCACCTCCGGCCAGGAGAAGAACGCGATGACCAGGACGAGGGTGACCAGGCTCGGCCCGGCCAGGGCCGCGACGAGGATCATCAGCGGGAGTACGGGCAGCGACAGGCACAGGTCGACGACGGTGCCGACGATCGAGTCGACCTTCGGGAAGTACGCGCCGAGCACGGCGACGACGACCCCGATCGCGATCGCGAGCGCCGAGGACAGCGCCGCGATCACGATGCTGAGCCGCGCACCCCAGACGACCTCGGCGAAGATGTCGCGGCCGAGGTTGTCGGTGCCGAACCAGTGCGCACCCGACGGCGCCTGGAGCACCTGGTCGCCGTACCCGGTGGGATAGGCGGCGATCAGCGGCGCGCAGGCGGCGACGATCACCAGCAGCACGAGGATGCCGACGGAGATCATGCCGAGCGGGTTGCGCCGGAACGCCGCCCAGGTCGCCCGGGCCGCGGTGACCTGGTCGTTGGTGACGCTGTCCAGGCCGGCGACAGTAGCGGTCATGCCGTCCTCACTCTCGGGTCGAGCACGCCGTACGTCAGGTCGGTCAGCATGTTGGCGATCACGACCGTGACGGCCAGCAGCACGAACGCGCCCTGCAGCACGGGGAAGTCGAGTTGCGTGACCGCCTCGTAGATGCCGCGCCCGATGCCGGGATAGGCGAAGACGGTCTCGGTCAGCACCGCACCGCCGACGAGATAGCCGAGCTGGAGGCCGACCAGTGTGGTGGTCGGCAGCAGGGCGTTGCGCAACGCGTGCTTCCAGACCACCTTGCGGTTGGGCATGCCCTTCGCCCGGGCGAGCACGCAGTAGTCCTCACCGAGGGCGTCGATGAGCGTGGACCGCAACGTCAGCACGTACGAGCCGAGTTGGACGAGCATGAGGCTCAGGCACGGCAGGATCAGATGCTTGAGAACGTCGAGGTACCACGCCGGGCCGTAGACGCCCGGTGAGTAGGAGCCGCCGATCGGCAGCAGGTGGAGCTTCAGGCCGAGGAAGAACAGCAGGAAGATGCCGACGCTCGGCACGAACAGGGACTGCCCGATGACGCCGCCGACCTGGGTGAAGCGGTCGAGGAAGCCGCGGGGCCGGGTCGCGGCCAGCACCCCGAGGGGGATGCCGACCGCGACCGTGACCAACAGCGAGGAGAAGGTGAGCAGCAGCGTCCATGGCAGTCGCTCCATCAGGACGTCGCTGACCGGGACCTGCCGGGCGAACGAGATGCCCAGGTTGCCGTGCAGGAGCTGCCACAGGTACTTGCCGTACTGGACGAGGAGGGGCTCGTCCAGGCCGTACTGGCGCAACAGCTCCAGCCGCGCCTCCGGCGTCATGTTCGGGCTGGCCACCGCGAGCGCGGGGTCACCCGGCAGGAGCCGGAGGAGCAGGAAGGTGACCGTGACCGCGAACCACACGGTCAACAGGGCCCTGCCGAGCCGGCGCGCCGTGAATCGGACAACCTGGGTCATCGTCGTTCTCCGTCAGCTCGCCGTCAGTTCTTCGTCGCGTTCGCCAGCGACTGCGGGTCCACGACGGACAGCAGCTCACTGGGCTTGACGACGAAGCCACTCCACTTGTCGCTGTGCGCGACGTAGAGGTTCTGCATGTACATGACGTTGTCGTAGACGTTGTCCCGGACCATCGTGGCCGCCTGCTGCACGAACTGCTTCTGCGCGGCCTTGTCGGTGGTGCCCTGCGCCTGCGTGATCAGGGAGTTCAGCGCGGGGTCGTCGACCAGCGAGTAGTTGATGGCCCCACCGGGCAGGTAGGTCAACGCCATGTTGGTCGTCGGGTCGTCCATGATCGCGAAGTTGCCGGCGTAGATGTCGTACTCACCCGCGGCGGTCTTGGCCAGGTACGTGTTGCGGTCCATGCCCTGCAGGTTGATGGTGATGCCGGCCTTGGCCGCGTCGTCCTTGACGAGGTTGGCCCACTGCGAGGTCACCGCGTCCTGCAGCGAGTAGATCATCGTCAGCGTCAGCGGCTTGCTCGGGCCGTAGCCGGCCTCGGCGAGCAACTGCTTGGACTTCTCGATGTCGAACGCGTACTCCTGGCTCGACGGGTCGGCGAACTCCTTGAGCACCGGCGGGATCGGGCTGGAGCCGGTCGTGACCGCCTGCCCTTGCAGCACGACCGAGCGGATGGCGTCGTAGTTGACGGCGTGCGAGAGCGCCTGCCGCACCTTGAGGTTCGCCAGAGCCGGGTGCTTCATGTTGTACGTCATGTGCGCGTACCCGAGGCCCGGGATCTCCTGCACCTTGATGCCCGGCGTGTTCTGCAGGTTCTTGACCTGTGCCGGCGGCAGGGCGTTGGCGATGAGGTCGACCTCGTTGTTCTTCAGCGCCAGGATCTCGGTGTTGATATCGGGGTAGACCCGGTAGACGATCTTGCTGACCACCGGCGTGTTGTTGGGGGCGAACGGGTACGGGGTGACCCGCTCGAGCGTGTAGCTCTGGCCCTTGGCGACGCCGGTGAGCTTGTACGGGCCGGCGCTGACCCAGTCCTTGTCGTTGGCGAACTTGGCCACGTTGCCGGACGGCTCGAAGACGTGCTTCGGGACCACGTTCATCCAGAAGCCGACCTCGGTCACCACCGTCGAGTCGGGCCGCTTGAGCTTGAGCTCGACCCGGGTCGGCGACGGTGCCGAGGCCGAGTCCACATTGACCAGCTGGCCGTAGGTCGTGTTGCCGGCCGGCTTGTCACGCAGGATCGAGTTGATGGTGAACGCGACGTCGTCGGCCGTGACCGGCTGGCCGTCGCTCCACTTCATGTCGTCCCGCAGGTTCCAGAACGCCGTCGTCGGGTTGGTGAACCCGTAGTCCTTCGCGAGCAGCGGCGACTTCTGGCCGTCCGCCGAGATCGAGAGCAGCCGGGGGTACATCAAACTGGTGATCCAGTTGTCGGTGCGGCTGTTGCCGACCAGGGGGTTGAAGTTGACCACGTCGGTCGTGGTCGCGATGGTCAGCGTGGTGCCGCTGCCCGCCGCGTCGTCGGCTTTGTCGGGCGCGCTCGGACTGCACGCGGTCACGGCGGAGACCGCCACGACGGCGGCGACCGCTATCAGGGACTGACGAAGGCGCATCTAGACCCAGACCTCCTCCAGGACGCGGATGGTGTTGCCGCCGACGACCTTGCGGATCTCGTCGTCCGAGTAGTCGTGGCTCACCAGCCATCCGATGATGTTGTAAAAGCACTCGGCCGGGTTCTCCAGGCCGTCGACGTACTCCACCTCGGGGAACTCCACGCGACCGTGGGCTTCCTTTGTGGACAGGTTGCTCGCGAAGGCCTTGTGCAGGCCGACGTGGTCACCGAACAGGGTGTCCGGGCCGAACGTGACGTGGTCGATGCCGATCAGGTCGACGCAGTGCGTGAAGTGGTCCATGACCGACTCGAGGCTGTGCCGGGGGTGGGCCGCCGACAGCGTCGTGTGGGGCGCCGCCTCGAGACCGAGCACGCCGCCGCGCTCGGCACACGCCTTGATGACGGCGTCCGGCTTCATCCGGTTGGTCGGCCACACCTCGCGCGAACCGCAGTGCGTGATGAACACCGGCTTCGTCGAGTGCTGGACGGTCTCCAGCGCGGTGCGGTCACCGGAGTGCGAGATGTCGATGGCGAAGCCGAGCTTGTTCATCCGCTCGACGGCCTTCTCGCCGAAGTAGGTCAGGCCACCGTCGCCGCGCTCCTTGAGGCCGCTGCCGAGGTAGTTGGACTCGGAGTAGGCGATGCCGATCTGGCGCACGCCGAAGCCGTAGAGCACGTCGAGCCGGTCGACCTCGTTCTCGATCGGGGTCGCCGCCTCCAGCGCGAAGACGTGCGCCATCCGGCCGGTCTCGTGCGCCCGGTAGATGTCCTTGAGCGTCTCGCCCTTGATGACGAAGTCCTGGTGCGCGATGTCGGCCATCCGCACGCCGAGGTCGAACAGCACGTCCTGGTACTTCCAGCCGGCGTCACTGGAGATGCAGCAGGTGCCGTCCATGCCGTTGTCGAAGACGGCGGTCATGCCGGACCGGGCCAGGCCGCGGTAGCCGGTGGGTTCGCGACCCTGCCGGATGTGCTCGCGCAACTGCCCCATGTCCTGGGGGAAGACCTGCACGTGGTCGTGCAGGGAGATGACGATCTCGTCGGTGAGCAGCCGGACGACCCGCTCGCGCTGGCTGTCGGAGAGCTCGAGGCCCTCGTATGCCGGTACCCGGCTGATCTGCTCGGCGTACTCGAAGACCTTGTAGTCCTTGCCTGGCTCCAGGTAGTCGTAAGCCGTGTATCCGGTGTAACGCTTCGCGCTCTCCAGCATCGAAGCCCTCCCTCTGTGTCGCAGATTTCGTCGCCCGGCACCCGCGATCGGCGAAGCATGCTCGGCGATGCATGGGAGGGTTGCAAAAATCCGGCGCCATAGTCAAGATGCAAAAGAAGAACGGGCGTCGTGGACGCCGAGATGGTGAACTACGGGCAGGAACGTCCGTTTCGTTGCTGGGGAGAACACGCAATGGAATCGTCGACTGACTCCACGTCACGGGCGTTGGAGGTGCGGGGCCTCTCGGTCACGTTCACCACGCGCCGCGGCCCCGTGCCCGCCGTCGTCGACGTCGATCTCGACGTCGCCCGGGGCGAGCTCGTCGCGCTCCTCGGCGAGTCCGGCTCCGGCAAGTCGGCGGCGGCCCGCGCGATCATGGGGCTGTCCGATCGCAACGCGACCGTCACCGCCGACACGCTCAAGCTCGGCGACACCGACCTGCGCACCCTGTCCGAGCAGCGGCACCGCAAGCTGCGCGGCACCCGGATGAGCCTGGTCTTCCAGGACGCGCTGTCCGCGCTGAACCCCGTGCTGTCCATCGGGGACCAGCTCGGCGAGCTGTTCCGCGAGCATCGCGACCTGTCCCGCAAGGCGGCCCGCGCCGCGGCGGTCGACCTGCTCGGCCAGGTGGGCATCCCGGCGCCGGCCCGCCGGATCTCCGACTATCCGCACCAGTTCTCGGGCGGCATGCGCCAGCGCATCCTCATCGCGATGGCGATCGCGCTGCGCCCGGAGCTGATCATCGCCGACGAGCCGACGACGGCCCTCGACGTCACCGTCCAGGCCCAGATCCTCGAACTGCTCGACACCCTGCGCCGCGATCTCGACATGGCCGTCCTGCTGATCACCCACGACCTCGGCGTGGTCAGCGAGGTTGCGGACCGGGTCATGGTCATGTACGCGGGCCGGGTGGTCGAGGCCGGCAGCGCGGACGACCTGCTCAGCCGGCCGGCACACCCGTACACGGAAGCGCTCCTGCGGTCCGTGCCCCGGGCCGACCGCCGCGAGGGCCGGCTGCACGCGATCTCCGGCAGCCCACCCAGCCCGGCCAACCAACCGGCTGGTTGCCCGTTCCATCCCCGCTGCGAGTACGTCGTCGACGACTGCCGCACCACGCGCCCACCGCTTCTGGCGAGCACGGTCAACGCCGCCCGGTTCGCCGCCTGTCACCGTTCCGAGGAGGTCGGCCATGTCGCCGTCGCCGGGTGACCTGGTGCTCGACGCCCAGGACCTGCACAAGACGTTCCACACGGGCCGCTCCGGCCTGCGCCGGGCCCGGGTCAGCGCGGTCGACGGCGTGAGCCTGCACCTGCGGGCCGGCGAGTCGCTCGGCATCGTCGGTGAGTCCGGCTGCGGCAAGTCGACGCTGGCCCGGATGATCGTCGGCCTCGAACGCCCCGACTCGGGCAGCATCACGGTGCACGGCAAAGACGTCACGAAAGTACGCGGCCGGGACCGCCGGCTGCTGCGCTCCGAGGTGCAGATGGTCTTCCAGGACCCGTACACCTCGCTCGATCCCCGGATGACGGTGCTCGAGCTCGTCGGCGAGCCGCTGGTCGTGCACAAGCGGGTCACCGGCACGGCCGCCCGGCGCGACCGGGTCGCCGAGCTGCTCGGCCTGGTCAACCTCGCGCCGGAGCTGATGCACCGCTACCCGCACCAGTTCTCCGGCGGTCAGCGCCAGCGCATCGGCATCGCCCGGGCGCTCGCCCTCGAACCCCGCGTGCTGGTCTGCGACGAGCCGGTCTCCGCCCTCGACATGTCGGTGCAGGCCCAGGTCGTCAACCTGCTGCGCGACCTGCAGGAGCGGATGGGCATCGCGCTGCTGTTCATCGCGCACGACCTGTCGGTCGTCCGGCACGTGGCCGACCGCACCGCCGTCATGTACCTCGGCCGCCTCGCCGAGGTCGGCGACACCGACACCGTGTACGACGAGCCCGGGCACCCGTACACCCAGGCGCTGTTGTCCGCCTCCCCGGTCGTCGACCGCACCCGGCGGCGGCTGTCGAGCCGGATCATGCTCGCCGGCGACCCGCCCAGCCCGAGCGACCCGCCGACCGGCTGCCGCTTCCACACCCGCTGCCGCTTCAGCCAGGAGCGCTGCGTCACCGAGACGCCCGCCCTCCGGGCGCTCGGCGAGACCGACCCACGCACCGTGGCCTGCCATTTCACCGAGGAGGTCCGGCAGGAGGCCCTCGCCCGGTGACAGGATGGGGTGATGAGCGAGTCGACACGGGTGGCGATCATCGGCACGGGCCACATGGGTGGCGCGATGGTGGTGCGGCTGCGCGCCGCCGGCTATCCGGTGACCGTCTGGAACCGCACCCGGGAGCGCGCTGACGCCGTCGCCGCCCGCACCGGCGCGACCGTCGCCGGCACTCCACGGGAGGCCGCCGGCACCTCCGACGTCGTGCTCGTCTCGCTGGCCAACGACGCCGCCGACCTGGCCGCCCACGAAGGGCGCGACGGGATCGTCGCCGGGTTGGGCCGGGGCACGCCGATCGTCGACACGAGCACCATCGACCCGCGCACGACGCTGCGGCTCGCCGAGATGGTGCGCGGCGCCGGCGGGGTGCACGTCGACTGCCCGGTCTCCGGCAGCGGGTCCAGCGTCGAGGCCGGCACGCTCGCGGTGCTCGCCGGCGGCGAGGCCACCGACGTCGACCGGGTCCGGCCCGTCCTCGGCCACCTCGGCAAGGTGTTCCACATCGGGCCGACCGGCACCGGGGCGACCATGAAGGTCGCGATCAACACCCTGCTGATCGCGATCAACCAGGGGCTTTCCGAGGCGTACGTGCTGGCGGAGGCGGCCGGCATCGACCCCGCCACCGCGTACGACGTGTTCCTGGCCGGTGCCACCGGTGCGCCGTACCTGAAGTACAAGCGCGAAGTCTTCGAGCATCCCGACCACGCGGAGGTCGCGTTCTCGCTCGACCTGGTCGACAAGGACGCCGGCCTGGTGCTGGCGTTGGCCGAGCGCACCGGGGTGCCCGTGCCGCAGGCGCAGGCCAACAAGGCCGCGATCGCCGCCGCGCTGGACGACGGCTACGGCGAGCGGGACATCAGCGCGATCGCCAAGCACCTGCGCGAACTGCGGACGAGGTCCAGTCGCGGCTAGCTTTGCCGGCATGACGGTCAAACAGATGCGGCTCGTGGTCGAGGTCGAGGACTACGACGCGGCGGTGGCGTTCTTCCGTGACGCGCTCGGGCTCACCGAGGAGGCGGCGTTCAGCGGCGGCGACGGCGCCCAGGTGATGATCCTGGAGGCCGGTCGGGCCACGTTGGAGCTGGCGAACCCGGCGCACCACCGCTACATCGACGAGGTCGAGGTCGGGCGGCCGGTGGCACCCCGGTTCCGGATCGCGTTCGAGGTCGACGACGCCGCGGCGGACACCGACAAGCTGACGGCGGCCGGGGCCGAGACGGTGGCGCCGCCGACCCAGACGCCGTGGCGGTCGCTCAACTCGCGCCTCGACGCGCCAGGCGATCTGCACGTGACGCTCTTCGAGGAGCTCGACGCACAGCCACCGCACAGCCCGCCGAAAGCAGCGCAGCAGTAAGCCGACGAAGGGTTGAGGCCACCGAACCGAGGAGGCCACCGATGCACCAGCACGACCAGGGACTGTCGCTCGACCTGCCGACGCTGCTGAGCCGTCGGCGGGTCCTCGGGCTGTTCACCGCGGCCGGCGCCGCCGCCGTCGCGGGGTGCGCACCCGGAAAGCAGGCCGAAACCGCGGCCGTGACGGCGACGGGCACCGAGATACCCGAGGAGACCGCCGGGCCGTTCCCCGGTGACGGGTCCAACGGCGTCAACGTCCTCACCGAGAGCGGCATCGTGCGCAGCGACCTCACCCGCAGCTTCGGCACCGCGACGGGCGTCGCCACCGGCGTGCCGTTGACGATCGCGCTGACGGTGGTCGACACGAGCGGCAGCCCACGACCGGGTGCGGCCGTCTACCTCTGGCACTGCGACCAGCAGGGCCGCTACTCGCTCTACTCGAACGGCGTCGAGCAGCAGAACTACCTGCGGGGCGTCCAGGTGGCCGACGCCGCCGGCAAGGTCACCTTCACCAGCGTCTACCCGGCCGCGTACGACGGGCGCTGGCCGCACATCCACTTCGAGGTCTACGCGGACCTGGCCAAGGCCACGAGCGCCGCCGACAAGCTGCGCACCAGCCAGCTCGCCCTGCCCGAGGAGGCCAGCACGAAGGTGTACGCCACCAGCGGCTACGAGCAGAGCGTGCGCAACATGGGCAACACCTCGCTCGAGACGGACATGGTGTTCAGCGACGGTTACTCGCTGCAACTGGGCACCGTCACCGGCGACGTCGAGCAGGGGCTGACGGTCACTCTTTCGGTACCGGTCTAAAAAATTCTCACCGCGATGTCGATTGCGGCGAAGTCGCTCGTCGTCAGGATGAGAGGTGGTCACCGACCACCGCCTGCCAAGGGAGAAACCCCATGCGCTACCTGTTGCTGATCTACAGCGAGGAGAACCGCGGGACGCCGGACCCCGCCGAGGCGGAGAAGGTGATGAACGAGTACTGGGCCTACTCCGAGGCGATCGAGAAGGCCGGCATCGGCAAGGGCGGCGACGCGCTGCAGGAGTCGACGACCGCGACGACCGTGCGGGTCAAGGACGGCCAGCGGTCGGTCACCGACGGCCCCTTCGCCGAGACCCGCGAGGTGCTCGGCGGCTTCTACCTGATCGACGTGCCCGACCTCGACGCCGCGATCGAGTGGGCCGAGCGCTGCCCCGGTTCCAAGTACGGCTCGGTCGAGGTCCGGCCCGTGATGGAGTTCGGCGAATAACCGAGCAGCAGCCGATGGGTACGGGCGCCGCCTCCGTCGAGGCCGTCTTCCGCGAAGAGTGGGGGCGGCTGTTGGCGGGGCTCGTCCGTACCCTCGGCGATCTCGACCTGGCCGAGGAGGTCGCCGCCGACGCCGTCGCCTCCGCCGTGGCCCGCTGGCCCAAGGACGGCGTACCCGACCGCCCTGGCGCCTGGCTCCTCACCGTGGCCCGGCACCGCGCCGTCGACCTGCTGCGCCGCGACAAGGTGTTCGCCGCGAAGCTGGCCCTGCTCCAGGTCGAGGCGGACCGCCGGGACAGCCCGCCGCCGATCGACCCGGTGTGGAGCGACGACGCGCCCGACGAGCGGCTGCGGCTGTTCTTCACCTGCTGCCACCCGGCGCTGGGGCTCGACGCCCAACTCGCGTTGACGCTGACCTGCCTGGCCGGCCTGACCACCCCGGAGGTCGCGCGGGCGTTCCTGGTGCCGCCGGCCACCATGGCGCAGCGCGTGGTGCGCGCCAAACGCAAGATCCGCGAGGCGCGGATCCCGTTCCGGGTGCCCTCCGCGACCGAACTGCCCGACCGGCTGCCGGCGGTGCTGCAGGTGGTCTACCTGATCTTCACCGAGGGGTACGCGGCCACGGGCGGCGACAGGCTGGTCCGCGCCGACCTGACCGACGAGGCGATCCGGCTAGGCCGGATCCTGCACCGGCTGCTGCCCGCCGAGCGCGAGGTGACCGGCCTGCTCGCGCTGATGCTGCTGGTCGACGCGCGCCGACCAGCCCGGGTCGACGCTTCCGGCCGGCTCGTGTTGCTCGAGGACCAGGACCGCTCGCTGTGGACGGTCGACGCCATCACCGAGGGCCGACGGCTGGTCGTCGAGGCGTTGACGGGCGGGCCACCCGGCGCGTACGCGCTGCAGGCCGCGATCGCCGCCGTGCACGACGACGCCGCGTCCGTCGCGACCACCGACTGGCCGCAGGTGGTCGCCCTCTACGACGTGCTCCGCACGGTGGCGCCGTCGCCGCTGGTCGAGCTCAACCGCGCGGTGGCCGTGGCCATGGTGGACGGTCCCGAGGCCGGGCTGGCGCTGCTCGACTCGCTTGCCGCGGACCGGCACCTGGCCTCTTACCATCTGCTGCCGGCCGCCCGCGCCGACCTGTTGCGGCGGTTGGGCCGCACCGCCGAGGCAGGCGAGGCTTATCGCGCCGCGCTGGCGTTGGTCGGCAACGAACCGGAGCGTGAGTACCTGGCCCGGCGCCTCGCGTCCCTAGGATCGCCAGATGTATGAGATTTCGCCCATCGGGTTCGTCTCCTCCCCACTCACCGACGCTGCGACCGCGCCGAAGCAGGGCGACGAGGGCGCGCCGGACGCCTGGCTGCGCTTCGACCCGGCGGTCGCTGACGCGCTCTCAGATCTCGCGCCCGGCCAGGAGGTGTTGCTGCTCACCTGGTTCGACCGGGCCGACCGAGCGGTGCTGCGGGTGCGCCCGCGCGGCGCCGTCGACCGGCCGTTGACCGGCGTCTTCAGCACCCGCTCCCCCGACCGCCCCAACCCGATCGGCCTGCACCGGGTCACCGTGCTCGAAATCGACGGCCTCAACGTCAAGGTCGACAACCTGGAGGCGCTCGACGGTACGCCGATCGTCGACGTCAAGCCGGTCGTCGGCGGTGTGGCGGAGCGTTGACCTCAACGTGGGTTGAGGTGTGATCCTTCGTCGCATGCGAGTCGTGTGGTTGACGCAGTTCGGCGACCCATCCGTGCTGATTCCCGGTGAAGCACCGGACCCATCCCCCGCCGCGGGCCAGGCGCTGGTTGACGTGGCCTACGCCAACATCACCTTCGTCGAGACGATGTTCCGGGCGAAGGGCTTCGGCCCCTTCAAGGGCGAGTTCCCGATGGTGCCCGGCAACGGGGTCGGCGGAGTGGTCGCCGCGGTCGGCACCGGGGTGGACCCCGCGCTGGTCGGCACGCGGGTGGTCACCTCGACCGGCGGCTCCGGCGGCTACGCGTCGCAGGTGGTGGTCGACGCGGCCGGCCTCGTGCCTGTGCCCGACGGACTCGGCCTGGATACCGCGGTGGCCCTGCTCGCCGACGGCCGCACCGCTCTGCTGCTGCTGCGCGGGGCGGCGCCGAAGCCCGGCGAGCGAGTGCTGGTCGAGGCCGCCGCGGGCGGGGTCGGCACGCTGCTGGTCCAGCTCGCGAAGGCGGCCGGCGCTGTGGTCACGGGGGCCGCCAGCGCGGGCAAGTTGGCGCACGTAGGTGCTGATCTCGCCGTCGACTACACCGCGCCCGGCTGGGCGAGCGGCATCGGCCCGCTGGACGTCGTGTTCGACGGCGTCGGCGGCGACGTCGCCCGGGCGGCCTTCGAACAGCTCGCGCCCGGCGGCCGGATGCTCAGCTACGGCCTGTCCAGCGGCGCCTGGTCCGACGTCACCGACGACGAGGCCACCGCGCGCGGCGTGACGCTGATCCGCGGCGCCACGGGCACGCCCGACGAGCTGCGCGCCCTGTCCGCGGAGGCGCTCCGGCTCGCCGCGGACGGCCGGCTCCGCCCGGTGATCGGACAGCGCTTCCCCCTGGAGCGCGCCGCCGACGCCCACGCGGCGATCGAGGCGCGCTCCACGATCGGCAAGACGCTACTGGTCCTTTAACCACTCCCCGAAGGTCGGACCGCGCAGGACGGCACCGGGTCCGGGTAGCTGGCCCGAGCCGCGCATCTCCCGGCCCGCCTTGCCGGGCACCCACAGCGGCACCACCGTGCGGCCCAGGCCGCGGTGCCGCGCGAACTGCCGGGCCAGGTCGGGCAACCACTCCACCCGCGGTCCGCCGATGTCCGGGACCCGGCCGCGCGGGCCGTCCTCGACCACCTCGGCCAGGGCAGCACCGACCTCGGCGGCCGCGATCGGCTGGGTCCGCATCTGCGGCACGAACGCGAAGCGCCCGACCGCCAGCTGACCCATCACCTGGCCCGCGAACTCGTGGAACTGCGTCGCCCGCAGGACAGTGGCCGGCACCGGGCCGCCGAGCACCGCCTCCTCCTGGGCCAGCTTGCCGCTGAAGTAGCCGTTGGGCACCCGGTCGATGCCCACGATGCTCAGCACCACGTGGTGCTTGACCCCGGCCGCCTCGGCGCGCCGCCCGAGCAGCGTGGTGGTGTCGGTGAAGTAGCGAACCGCCGCCGCGCGGGACATGGTCGCGACGTTGGCGCAGTCGACCACGCAGTCGACGCCGGCCAACGCCCGGTCGAGCCCCGCGCCCGTGGTGAGGTCACCCTGGAACGCCTCGGTCCCGGCCGGGCCGGCCGTGCCACCACGGCTGAGCACCGCGACCTGGTGGCCACGCTGGAACAACGCGCCCGCGGTGGGTCGCCCGACCACACCCGAGCCTCCGATGACTAGTACTCGCATGCCCTCACGACGAGGCGGCCACCGGGAAACGTGACAGCGGGAACCGGCAGGCGGGTGTGCGGCTCGTCACCACCGGAGGTGGCGAACATGTCGAACACTTTGCGCGCCCTCGCGGCAACCACGGCGGCCCTGCTCGCGGCGACGGTCGCCGCGATCGCCGCGCCTGGCCCGGCCCACGCCGGTGGCTGGGCGGCGACCGTCCTCGAGCCCATGCCCGGGCAGCTTCAGGCGCACCAGACGTACACCGTGGGCACGTGGGTGCTCCAGCACGGCTTCCACCCGTACGACGGCGAGCTCAGCGAGGTCGCCCTGCAACTGGTCGACAGCAAGGGCACGGCCACGAAGTTCGCGGCCGTGAAGCTCAAGGAGCCGGCGCACTACGCGGTCTCGCTCGTGCTGCCGCACGACGGCCCGTTCACCGTCGTCGGGATCCAGGGCTGGTTCGCACCGTACGAGGTGGGCACGATCAGTGCGAAGGGCGGCCTCCAGCAGCTACCGACGGTGGTCGCGCCGACGAAGGAACAGCTGGCGGAATACTGGCCCGGCGCGGTCAGGCCGCCGGTCCTGCCGGTCGACCAGCAGCGCGACCCGTTCACCGCGGCCGCGCCCGCGGCGGCCGTCGACGACCCACCGGCTGCGGTCGAGGCGCAACCGGTTGCCAACACCGCGCCGTCCGGACCACAGCCGTGGCTGCTGGTGCTGGCCGCCGTCGCGGCGCTGTTCGTCGTCGGCACCGTCCTGTTCGGGCGGTGGCGGATCCGCGTCACGCGGCGCAGCACCGCGTAAAACGGATCGCCGCTGGTCGCTTCCGTGGGGGATCATGATCCGTATCCCCCACGGAAGGAGCCCGACGGTGATCCTGGACTGGCCGGACTGCACGAACGTTCGTGATCTCGGTGGCCTCGCCACCACCGACGGCCGGCGCATCCGGTCCGAGGCGCTGTTGCGCTCCGACGGCCACCACAAACTGACCGCCGACACGGTCGCGGCCATCCGGGCCGGCGGCGTACGGCGGATCGTCGACCTGCGCTGGGCTCGCGAGAACACCAAGTGGCCGAGCCCGTTCGGCGGCGACCCGCGCTACGTCAACGCCCCACTGATCGGCGACGGTGACTACGAGATCCTGCCCGACACGTACGCGGCCCTGCTCGACCACAACCGGCCCCAGATCGGCGCCGCGTTCCGGGCGGTGGCCGAGGCGCCGCCGGGCGGCGTCGTGGTGCACTGCCACGCGGGCGCGGACCGCACGGGCGTGCTCGTCGCCCTCCTGCTGCTGGTCGCCGGCGTGGCCGAGGACGACATCGCCGACGACTACGCGCTGACCGACGGCGTTCACCGCGAAGCCATGGTCAACACCCTCGACCACCTGCGGCAGACCTACGGCGATGTGGCGAAGTACCTGGCCGACTGCGGCGTCGACGGCGCCGTGCTCGCGGCGGCCCGGTCGCGCCTCGTGGAGTAGGCCCGCCGCGCCGCGCCGGCAGGCTAGCCTGAAGCGCATGGAGACGGCCGCCCTGACCAGTGCGTTCCTGGCCGGTGTCGCCGCCGGTGGGCGCAGCATGACCGGCCTCGCGACGATCGCGCTGACCACGCGCCCGGGCACGTCGTCGATGTGGCTCGACCGCGCGGCCAGCGCTCCCGGCCGGGTCCTGCTGACCACCGGCGCGGCCGCCGAGCTCGTCGGCGACAAGCTGCCCAGCACCCCGAGCCGCCTGATGCCGCGGGGGCTGGCCATCCGGATCGCCACCGGTGCGCTCGGCGGGGCGGCGCTGGCGCAGCGGACCCGCGGCAACCCCGCACTCGGTGCGCTGTGCGGCGGCGTGGGCGCGGTGGCCGGCAGCTACGCGGGCGCGTACTGGCGGCGCTGGGCCGGCACCGAGCAGGTCACGGCGCTCGTGGCCGCGGTCGCCGAGGACCTGCTCACCGCGGCCGTCGCGGTCACCGCCGCCGCCCTGGCACCGCAGTCCCGCTAGTCACGCAGGTCGGCTCGGGCCAGCTCGCCGAAGAGGGTCATCGCCGCGTCCACTTCGGCGTGGTCGCCGCTCATCAGCAGGTCGAGCCCGAGGCCTCGGGTCACCGCGAGCCCGAGCCGGGCGTGCGCCCGTGCCCGGTCGCCCGCGACCCCCGCCCGCTCGAACAGCGCCATCAGCGGCTCCTCCCAGGCGCGGATCACCGACTCGCGGAAGGCCGCCGTCCACTCCCGGCCGTACAGCGCCTGCACGTAGATCTCGAAGAACAGCCGCTGCGCGGGCAGCACCTCCGGGCTGGTCAGGTGGGCCCAGAAGGCCGCGGACGCCGTGAAGATGTCGGCGTCGCCCGTGACCAGGTCGGCGAGCAGGGCCCGCTGCTCCGCCTCCATCCGGCCGACCACCTCGGCCAGCAGCCCGTCCCGGGAGCCGAAGTGGTAGATCAGCATCCGGTGGCTGGTGCCGGCCTCGGCGGCGATCTCGCGCAGGCTGAGGTGGCTGAACCCGTGCCGGCGGACGACCTCGAAGCAGCGGTCGAGCAGTGCCTCGCGGGCGGCGCTCACGCGGCCTCGCTCGCCGCCTTCAGGCCGGCCGCCTCCAGCTCCAGATAGCGCCGGTTCCGCCGGCCGAGGAACAGGTTGAGCAGTCCGGCCAATGGGCCGGTCTGGTGCAGCTCCAGCGTGATGCGGGTCGAGCCGTCCGGGTTGGCGTCGATCAGGTGACGGCCGACCGTGCGTACCCCCGGCGAGTGGTTCGTCCAGGAGAACTCCGTCTCGTCGGCGAACGTGGTGACCTCCCAGACCAGGGGCGCCATGCCCGGCTGCTTGATCCGGGCCCGGCTGCCGAGGCGCAGCGGGCCGTCGTCGAGGCGCTCGACCGAGGTCATCGACCGCGTCCAGCGTGGCCAGTCGGTCACGTCGCGCAACACCGCCCAGGTCGCGGCCTGGGACGCCCGCGCCTCGGTGCTCGTCGTCAGCATCATGTACCAGATGGTACAACCGGATCGACATCGCGTAGGGTGCCGGAATGACCGTGGACATCTGGACTGACGGCGCGTGCAGCGGCAACCCCGGGCCGGGCGGCTGGGGAGCGCTGCTGCGCTACGGCACGGTCGAGAAGGAGATGTGCGGCGGCGAGGCGACGGCGACCACCAACAACCGCATGGAGCTCATGGCGCCGATCAGCGCGCTGGAGGGGCTGACCCGGCCGTCGGTGGTCCGGCTGCACACCGACAGCGTCTACGTGCGCGACGGCATCACGAAGTGGCTGCCGAAGTGGAAGGCCAACGGCTGGCAGACCTCGGCGCGTACGCCGGTGAAGAACGTCGACCTGTGGCAGCGCCTCGAAGCCGCGCTGGAGCCGCACGAGGTGAGCTGGTTCTGGGTCAAGGGCCACTCGGGCCACCCGGAGAACGAGCGCGCCGACGGCCTGGCCAACCGCGGCCTGCGCGAGGCCCGCGACGGCGCCGCCAGCCGGCCCGCCTGACGAAGACGGGACCGGCCGGCGGCCGGGGTTCACGTCGCGGAGACGTGCTTGACCGCGTCGAGGACGACCGCGGTCACCTCGTCCGGGTTGGTGACCAGTGACAGGTGGCCGGCGTCGACCTTGGTGACCGCCGAGCCCGCCCGCTTGGCCATGAAGAGCTGCCGGTCCTTCGGGATCACCTGGTCCTGGGTGCCGACCACGTACCAGGACGGGATGGTCTTCCAGGCGGCCGGCCCCGAGGGCTGGTTGCTGGCGGTGGCCGCCAGCGGTCGCTGGCTGGCCCAGAGCACCGCGGCCTGCTCTGCCGGGACGCCGTTGGCGAAGCCGGTGAGGAAGACCTGCTCCTGCAGGTAGAGGTCGGCGTCGCCGTCGGGCGCTCCCGGGTACGGCACGAAGTCGAAGATCGTCGCCGGGTCGCCGGCCAGGACCGAGTCGGGACCGACCAGGTCGACCACCTTCTCGCCCTCGTCCGGCGCGAACGCGTCCACGTAGACCAGCGCCCGGACGTTCGCGTTGCCCTCGGCGGTGTTGGTGATCACCGCACCGCCGTACGAGTGTCCGGCCAGGACGATCGGGCCCTTGATCGTGGAGAGGAAGTCGGCGATCGTCTCGCTGTCGCCGGGCAGGCTGCGCAACGGGTTCGGCGGCACCCGCACCGGGTAGCCGGCCGCCTGGAGCCGGGCAGTCACGCCGTCCCACGACGAGCCGTCGGCCCAGGCGCCGTGCACGAGCACGATCGTCGGCCGCAGGGGGTAGGCGTCCTCGGCCGCGGGCCGGGCCACGACCACCGCCGGCCACGCCAGCAGCGCGACCGCGACCGCCGCGAACAACAGGGGGAACCGTCGCCGCAGGGCGACCTGGAATCTCTTCAACAAAGCCTCCGTGGGTTCAGGGCAGGGGCACCGGCCCGCATTCAATAACGCGGCTTATGCCCTAAATGTCACGGAGACCCCGCGGCCCTACCGACCCCCGCCGACCGCCCACTCCACGACCGGCAGCACCGGCACCGGCGAGTAGTCCGCCAACGCCGGCAGCCGCCCCAGCACCCCACCGGCGGTCATCCCCAACAGCGCCAGCAGCAGCAGGCCCGCCATCCTCATGCCCACTGTGGATCGTGCACCCATCACCGCTCCCCCAGTCGAACGCACGGAACCATCGACCACCACTCTTCCGATCCGAGCACGCCGGGTCACTGCCACAGGTACCCCAACCAGGGGTAGTGCCCGCCCTACCATCGCCCGGCGGTAGGTGCCCGTCGGGATGACCATCGGATCGATGCAGCTCGATAGGATGGGCCGACACCCCATCCCTTCCGCTCCCACGAGGAGGCCCCCCGATGGCCCTACGCCGCAGACTCTCCGCCCTCGTCCTGACAGCCGTCGCGCTCGTCGGTGTGCAGCTCGCATCGGCCGGCGTCGCCCAGGCCGCCGTCCGGGTGCTCTACTACGACGCCAGCCAGTCCCAGGAGTTCGTGGCCGTGGTGCGCCAGGGCGCGGCGAACTGGAACAGCCGCGTGACCAACGTGCGCCTGGAGCCCGTGCCCGCCGGCCGCACGCCCAACATCCGGGTCTACGCCGACAACGGCTGGCCGCGCACCTACACGACGTCGCTCGGCAACGGCTACTGGTACATGGGCCGCCAGGCCGTCAACCAGGGCTACTACCAGCCGCGCATCTCCACACACGAGTTCGGCCACATCCTCGGCCTCCCGGACCGCAGGACCGGTTTGTGCGCCGACCTCATGTCCGGCAGCAGCGCGCCCGTCTCCTGCACCAACGCGTTCCCGAACAGCACCGAGGCGGCCACGGTCAACAACCGCTTCCGTTCACTGACCTCAGTGCCGGCCCAACAGTTCGTCTGGCAACCGACCGCCTGACCGTCGGCTAGGCTCGCGCGGGCTCCCGGCGCATCAGCAGGTCGTGGAGCTCCGCGCGAGCCGCCATGACCTGGTCCAGTTGAGCTGTGCGGCCCAGCGAACGCGGGCGTGGGATGTCGATGTTCAGGACATCCACTATCTGGCCTGGGCGGGGGCTCAGGACGACCACGCGGTCGGCGAGGAGGACGGCCTCGTCTATCGAGTGCGTGACGAACATGATGGTTGCTTTGTTTTCCATGTGGATGCGCTGGAGTTCTGTGGAGAGGTCTTCACGGGTGAGCGCGTCGAGAGCCGAGAACGGCTCGTCCATCAGCAGCACGCGCGGGCCCGACAGCAACGAACGGCACAGCGCCACCCGCTGTTGCATGCCGCCCGACAACTCGTGCGGCAACCGCCTCTCGAAGCCTGCCAGCCCGACCATCTCCAGCAGGGCGAGCGCCCGCTCCCGCAACGCCGCCCGGCCCAGCTTGAAGATCTCCGCGGGCAGGAGCACGTTGTCGAGCACGCTGCGCCACGGCAGCAAGGCCGGGCGCTGGAAGAGCATCGCGATGTCCTGCCGGGGCTTGGTGACCCGCTCGTCGCCGACCTGGATCTCGCCGCTGGTCGGCGGAAGCAGCCCGGCGACCAGGCGCAGCAGCGTGGACTTGCCGCAGCCCGACCGGCCGACCACCGCGACGAACTCGCCCTCCTCGATCTTCAGGTCGATGTCGCGCAGCGCCTCGACCGAGCCGGAGCGGCCCGTGAACACCTGCGAGACCCCGAAGAGCTGGATCATCCGGCCACCTGCGGCAGCACCTCGGACGCGATGAGGTCGAGGTGGTCGAGGTCGGCCAGGTCGGTGATCCGCAGGTAGGCCCGCTCGGCGCCGAGCGCGGCGAACTGGCCGAGATAGTCGACGACCTCGTCCACCGAGCCGTACGCGCCGGACGCGGCCGCCCGCACCGGCGGGCGCAGGATGGCCGCCCGCCGCTCGACCGCCGCGGCGTCGCGACCGCACGCCACGGACACGCACACCGAGCGCCGCACCGCCCGGCCCAGCTTCGCCGACTCGGCGTCGAGCCGGTTGAACAGCTCCTTGGTGTCGGTGGGACTGGCGAACTGGACGTTGTATTCGTCGGCGTAGCGCGCGGCCAGCCGCGGGGTGCGGCGCGGCCCCTTGCCGCCGACGATCACGGGCGGATGCGGCCGCTGGGTGGTGTGCAGGCCCGGGGCTCCGGCCAGCGTGTAGTGCCTGCCGGCGTGGTCGAACCGGTCCGGCGCGGTCCACAGCCCGGTGACGATCGCGAGCTGTTCCTCGAGCCGCTCGAACCGCTCGCCGAGCGGCGGCAGCGGGAGGCCGAACGCGGCGTGCTCCGCCTCGTACCAGCCGGTGCCGAGCCCGAGCTCCACGCGCCCCGCGCTCATCTCGTCGACCTGGCTCACCGCGACCGCCAAGGCGCCCGGCGACCGGAACGTCGCCGCGCTCATCAACGAGCCGAGCCGGATCCGCGTGGTGTCGCGGGCCAGACCGGCCACTGTGGTCCAGACGTCGGTCGGGGTGTGGTCGGGTGGCCCGCCGAGCGGCAGGTAGTGATCGGGACGGAAGAACCCGTCGAAGCCGCAGGCCTCGGCATGTCTTGCCAGGCCGAGGATGTCCGCGTAGCTCGTGCCGCCCTTGGTGGAGGCGAAGATCCGGAGAAACATCGACGCCAGGTTATCCCTTTCGTGCCTCGGATGGATAGGTGTGCGGGCTGTTGCCAAACGCCGGGTTTCCCCTAGGGTGATGCGTCGTCCCCCGCCCAATGTGTGTCAATCCTTCGATGCCACGAAAGGGACCTCCCGTTATGCGAACCCTCCGCGCGGTTGCCGCCGTGGGTGCAGCGGCGTTGCTGCTGACCATGGCCGCCTGCTCCGGCTCCGACGACAAAGCGCCCGCCAGCAACACCCAGAACGCCGCTGACAAGCCACTGGACAAGGTGGTCTACATGAGCGGCTTCGGCCTCTTCGGCCGTGAGTCCTATGTCTACGCCGCCATCGACAAGGGCTACTTCCGCGAGGCCGGCCTGGACGTCGAGGTCAAGCCCGGCGTCGGCACCAACGGCAACCTCAAGGCGCTCAGCTCCGGCGCCGTCCAGTACGCCTCGATCGACCTGACCGGCGCGTTCCTGGAGTACGGCCGCCCCGGCGGCATCAACGACTTCACCATCGTCGGCGCCGTGCAGCAGCGTTCGCTGACCGCGCTGATGGCGCTGGAGGAGAGCGGCATCAGCACGCCGCGCGACCTGGAGAACAAGACGATCGGCGCGCAGCCCGGCTCGGTCAACCAGGTGCTGTTCCCGACGTACGCCCGGCTCGCCGGCATCGACGCGGCGAAGGTGAAGTTCCAGAACGTCGCGCCGCAGCAGCAGCCGCAACTGCTGGCCTCCAAGAAGGTCGACGTGATCACCCAGTTCCCGGTCGGCAAGCCGGGCGTGGAGCGGGCGGCCGGCGGCAAGAAGGCGGTCGTGCTCCCGTACACCGACGTGATCACCGACCTGTTCGGTGGCGCCATCGGTGTCTCGAAGAAGACCGCCCAGGAGAAGCCGGACCAGGTCAAGCGGTTCATGACCGCGCTGCTCAAGGGGCTCTCGGACACGATCAGCAACCCGCAGGAAGCGGGCCAGATCTACGCCAAGTTCGAGAAGACCCAGCCGGCGCCGGTCGCCGCCGCGGAGATGACGCTGATGCGACCGTACGTCGACCTCGGCACCGGTCTCGGCCAGATCGACCAGGCCCGCGCCGCCCGCAGCATCGCGATCCTCCAGGGCGCCGGCGCGATTCCGGACGGCCTCAAGCCGGAAGACGTGATCTCGTTCGACCTGATCCCCAAGCCCTCCGCCTGACAACCACTGTGGAGCCACGATGACCGCGAGCACTCCGCCCGACCTCGCCCGTCCCGCGAGCGGCGGGCGGGTGCTCGCGGTCGCCATCCCCGTGGCCGGCACGCTGGCCGCCGTCGCGTTGTGGTGGCTGGCCGTGGTGGCCTTCGAGATCCAGCCCTACCTCGTGCCGACCCCGCTCGAGGTGCTCCGGGTGTTCGCCGACATGCCCGGTGACCTGTTCGCCGAGGCCAAGGTGACGCTCTGGGAGACCGTCGCGGGCTACGGCATCTCGGTCGTCGCCGGCGTGCTGATCGGCGCGCTGATCGCCGGCTCGCGGACCGTCGAGCGGGCGGTCTACCCGATGCTGGTCGCCCTCAACGCCGCGCCGAAGGTGGCAATCGTCCCGCTGCTGATCGTCTGGTTCGGATTCGACAGCGCGCCGAAGATCGTCATGGCCGTGTTGTTCTGCTTCTTCCCGATCACCCTGGCCACCGCCGCCGGGCTGAGCAGCACGCCGGCCGACCTCGTCGAGCTCACCCGCTCCCTGGACGCGTCCCGCGTGCAGACCTTCGTGAAGATCCGTTTCCCGGCCGCGCTGCCCCAGATCTTCGTCGGACTCAAAGTCGCCCTGCCGCTGGCTCTGGTCGGTGCCGTCGTCGGTGAGCTGTTCGCGTCCGACGCCGGTCTCGGCTACCTGATCAGCTCGTCCGGCGGCAGCGGCAACACCGCGCTGGCCTTCGCCTGCGTGGCCCTGCTCTCGCTGATGAGCATCGTCCTGTTCTACGCGCTCGTCGCCATCGAGCGGGTCACTGTGCCCTGGGTGAAAGCCACCACGGGCTAGCCGGCCAGGCGCCAGCGGCCGCCGCGGGCGACCAGCATCGTCAGCGACTGGCGCATCAGGCCCGAGTGGTTGTCCGGGGTGAGCCGGATCGGCCCGGAGAGACCGTCCATCTGCGACATCTCGATCTGGTCGCGGATCGCCGACCGGTCGGGCGTCGCCGGGTCGGCGTCGGCCCGCAGCGTCGCGTCCGTGACGAGCTGCAGGGCGTCGGCGGCGAACGAGGCGATGCCGTAGTAGCTGCCCCAGCGGGCGGTGTAGTCCCGGAACCACTGCTTGCGGGCGGCCTTCGCGGGCGTCGTCGCGATGACGTCGTCGATCACCATCGTCTGGGTGAACACCATCGTCGTGCCGTCCGGCGTCGAGCCGTCGCGGCCACCGAGGAACAGGTCACCGGCCGCGGCGGCGTCGAGGAACAGCCGGCCCTGGTATTCGGCCTCGGCGGCCGCCGAGGCGGCCTTCACGGCCTGCTCGGCGCCGGTCCACACCAGGATCCCGTCCGGCGCGTCGGCGACGAGCTGCTCGATGGGGTCGTCGAGGTTGTCCTCGGTCGGCTTCACCTCGGTCTTGGCCGCCAGCTTCAGCCCGACCTTGCCCAGCTCGCGGTCGAGGGCCGTAGCCCCTTCGGCGCCATAGCCGTCGGCGGTGTAGAGCAGGCCGACCTTGCGCAGCGCGGGCGTCCGGCTCAGCTCGGCGGCGAGCGCGGCCGCGTTGTCGTTGGCGTTGGGGCCGAGCTTGAACATGAAGCGCCGTTCGGCGACCGGGCTGGCCACCGCGCCCGCGGCGGCGAGCGAGATGGCCGGGATGGCCTTGTCGTTGAGCGTCCGGGCGGCGTTGACCGCGCAGGGTGCGCAGGCGCCCATGATGATCGCGCTGACCGCCCGGTCGGCGCTGAAGTCCTGGATGTTGCGCAGGCTCTCACCGGGGTCCGAGCGGTTGTCCTTGACCACCAGCTTGATGGTGCGGCCGCCGGCCAGCCCGGAGCCGTTGAGCTGGTCGACCCGCAGCTCCAGCGCCCGCTGGAAGGCCTGCCCGGCGGCCGCGTCGGCGCCGGAGAGCTCGAGGTCCGCGGCGACCACGATCGGGCCGCCCGACGCGACCGCGCCGGCGTCGTCGTCTCCACCGCAGCCGGCCACGGTCACGGCGAGCGCCGTCGCGGTGATGACGGCGAGCGAGCGGGTCAAGGAATTGACGGACGTCACGGGATGCCTCCTGGACGGTGTTCCTCAGTGGAGAGACAACGACCGGCAGCGGTCGGCAAGCGTTGAGAAACCTTGCCAAGCTCATCAGCTCTGGTCAAGCTGAAGAATTCCCATATCTGATTGTCTCAATGCGTGAGATATCCGTCCGCACAATGGACATTACTTTCCGTGCTCAGACAGACACGGAGATCGCGACCAAGCAGCTCAGCGCGTTGTCCGAAAGGACAGGTTGAGGCGCCGACTGTCTGTTGTGCACGCGACGACCGTTTGCTACCCCCATCCCCCTTCCGTACACCCTCAGAAACTGATGAAATCGCCGCCGTGCCGCGTGAGCCGCGGGGGCGCCGTGACGACCGGTGGCGGACCCGCCACGTAACCCACCACGGAGGCGATGGCGTGACCACCGGACGGATGACGCTGTCTACGCGCAGCCCCAGGACCCCTGGGCTGGACCGGCGCGGGCTGCCGCGCCTCGCCGACGCGCGCATCCGCTCGAAGCTCGGCCTCCTGTTGCTGGTGCCGTTGGTCGCCGTGATCGCGCTCGCCGCGGTCCGGCTGGTCGACGTCTCCCGACAGGCCTCCGACGCGACGCTCATCCGCTCCCTGTCAGAGCTCTCGATCGACGTCTCGGCGTTGACGCAGAACCTGCACAAGGAGCGGATGGCCGCCGCCGCGTTCCTGGCCGCGCCGGAGGCCAAGGCGGACGCGTACAACCTGCGGGTGCGCAGCACCGACGCGCTCGTGACCACCTACCAGGCCCGCCGGGCCAACCTGCCGGACCTGCCGGGCTCGGTGCGCGACCGGCTGGCGGCCATCGACGACCACCTGGAAGGGCTCGCCGGCATCCGCGAGGAGACGCTGGCCCGCGGGCAGATGTCGGTCGCGGAGGCGACCCTGCGCTACGGCGTCGTGCTCGGCGACCTGGTGGCGTACGGCGACGCGGTCGGGCAGGTGTCCGGCGAGGGCGACCTCGCGGACAGCCTCCGCGCGATGGCCGCGTTCGCCCGGGCCAAGGCCGCCACCGCTGAGGAGGAGGCGGTGGTCTTCGGCGCGCTGTCCTCGGGCGGGCTGAGCCAGGAACAGTTCTCGGCCTTCGTCGCGACGCTGACCAGCCAGCAGGAGGCGTTCGCCGCGTTCGCGGGTTCGGCCTCGGCCGCCCAGCGCGGTGCGGTCGACCGGACCGTCACCGGCGACGCCTCGCTGCTCGCCGACCAGGTCTCCGCCCAGCTGACCCGCTCGGTCGGCGAGGTGGCGCCCTTCCCGGCCTCGGTCGGCAGCCCGGCCATCGGCGCGGTCAACGACCTGATGCGCTACGCCGAGACCAACCTCGAGCGCGACCTGCTCGGCCAGGCCGACGACGCGCGCGCCGCCGCGGTGCGGCAGGCCACCATCGAGGGCACGCTGGTGCTCACGGTGCTGCTGGTCGCGCTGCTGCTCGCGATCGTCATCGCCCGGTCCCTCAACCGCTCGTTGTTCCGGCTGCGGGACGGCGCGCTCACCGTCGCCAACCACGGCCTGCCCGAGGCCGTCGGCCGGCTGCGCGAGCTGGAGAAGCTCGGCGAGGGCGGCGTCGAGGAGATCGTCAACGAGGTACGCGACCCGATCCGCCTGACCAACCGCGACGAGGTGGGCGAGGTCGCCGCCGCGTTCAACGTGGTGCACCGCGAGGCGGTCCGGATCGCGGCCGAGCAGGCCGCGCTGCGCACCAGCGTCTCCGCGATGTTCCTCACCCTGGCCCGCCGCAGCCAGACCCTGGTCGACCGGATCATCGGCGAGCTCGACTCGATCGAGCGCGGCGAGGAAGACCCGAAGCGGTTGGCCAAGCTGTTCGTGCTCGACCACCTGGCCACCCGGATGCGGCGCAACGACGAGAACCTGTTGGTGCTGGCCGGCGCCGATACCGCGCCACCACGCCGCGAGGACGCGTTGCTCATCGACGCTCTGCGCGCCGCACAGTCCGAAGTGGAGTTCTACAACCGCATCGAGTTCGGCACGGTCGACCCGGACATCTCCGTGTCCGCCAAGGCCGTCAACGACGTCGTCCGGATCCTCTCGGAGCTGCTCGACAACGCCACGCGCTTCTCGCCGCCGAACACCGTGGTGGTGGCCGACGCCCGGCGCATCCGCGACTACGTGGTGGTCCAGGTCGAAGACCGCGGCCTCGGCCTCGACGACGACCAGATCGAGGTGCTCAACCAGCGGCTGCAGGCGCCGTCACCGGTCGACGTGTCGGCGTTCCGGCTGATGGGCCTCGCGGTCGTCGCCCGCCTGGCGGCCCGCTACCGGATCCAGGTCGAGCTGCGCCGCACGCTGGACCAGGGCACGGTCGCCCTGGTCACGCTGCCGGCCGAGATCGTGGTCGTGCCGCAGCACGCCGGCCACCCACCGACCCTGCTGCCCCGCAAGCGGGTGCCGGCGTCGGCGGAGGTGGGCTCGCTGGCCGCCAGCAACGGCCACGCGCCCGGCGGCAGCGCTTGGGCCAACCGCGCGTCGGCGACGACCCTGGCCGAGCCACCGGCCGCACCGGCCCAGTGGGACGTCTCGCTGCCACAGCGGCCCGCGTTCGGCACCGCATCCGCACCGCCCGTCCCACCTGTCGCGGGCGGCGAGGCCGCGCTGCTCGCCGAGCCCAGCCGGGAGGCGACCACCGAAATGCCGATCTTCCGGGAGATGGAAGCCGTCTGGTTCCAGTCACACGGCCACAGCTCCACGCAGATCCTGCACCTGCCGGACAACTACGCGCCAGCGGCCGCCCGCCCGACGGCACCCGTCCCGCCCCCACCGGCCGCTCCCGCGCCCACGCCGCCCGCCGTCCCGCCGCAGCCGCCCGCGAGCTCCGCCCGGCCGACCGCGCCGCCGGCGGCCGACGACGACCTGTGGCGGACCGCGGCCGACGACGGCTGGGAACGGGCCACCCGGGCCGCCCGACCGGCGACGGACGGCACCACCCGGTCCGGCCTGCCCAAGCGGGTGCCCCAGGCGCAGCTCGTGCCCGGTGGCGTCGAGACCCGTCCGAAGGAGGGCGTCAAGCGCGCGCCGGAAGAGGTCCGCGGCCTGCTGTCCGCCTACCACCGTGGTGTCCAGCGGGGCCGCACGGCCGGCGCCGAGCTCGACCAACCCGACGCGAGCAAGGAGAGCCGATGAACAGGGCACCGACCATGCAGGACATGGCCTGGTTGCTGAGCAACTTCGCCGACAGCGTCGCCGGCATCGCCCACGTGGTCGCCGTCTCCGCCGACGGTCTCCTGCTCGCCTCGTCGCGGGACCTACCCCCGGACCGGGCCGACCAGCTCTCGGCGATCACCGCCGGCGTGGTCAGCCTGACCAGTGGTGCGGCGCGGATGTTCGACGGCGGCAACGTGCTCCAGACGGTCATCGAGATGCACAGCGGATACCTGTTCCTCATGTCGATCAGCGACGGCTCGTCGATGGCCGTGCTGGCCGGCCGCAACAGCGACGTCGGCCAGGTCGGCTACGAGATGGCCCTGCTGGTCGAACGCGTCGGCAAGGCCCTGTCGCCGGACCGCCGCGAAGCCGTGATCGGCCGCCGGTCGTAGCACGGTGGACGAGAACGTGCCGCCCCCGCACAACCGTGAGGAGGTAACCGCGCATGGACCCGCCGCACGGCGATCCCAGGGGCGCGCTGGTGCGCCCGTACGCGGTTACCCGCGGCCGCACCGAACCGTCGCGGCACATCGCCCTCGAGGCCGTGCTCACGGCCAGCGTGCAGGCGGTCACCGAGGCCCGGTTCGCCGGCCACGACAAGTACCGGATCGCGCAGATCTGCCAGTCCACTCCGCAGTCGCTGGCCGAGATCGCCGCGTACACCCGCCTGCCGCTCGGTGTGGCCCGGGTGATCGTGGCCGACATGGTCGGCGAGCGGCTGCTGACGCTGCACAGCGCCGCACCCGCCCAGCGCTTTGAGGAACGGATGGAGATGTTGGAGAGGGTGCTAAGTGGACTACGCAAGCTCTGACCGCGAGCGGGGCATCATCTCGGCGAAGATCGTGATCGCCGGTGGCTTCGGCGTCGGCAAGACGACGATGGTCGGTGCGGTCTCCGAGATCACCCCGTTGACCACCGAGGCGTTGCTGACCACGGCCGGCTCGGGCATCGACGACCGCTCGAAGGTGCCGGAGAAGGAGACCACCACGGTGGCGATGGACTTCGGCCGGATCACGATGGCCGACGACCTGATCCTCTACCTGTTCGGCACGCCCGGGCAGACCCGGTTCTGGTTCATGTGGGACGAGCTCGTCCGCGGCGCGGTCGGTGCGGTGGTGCTGGTCGACACCCGGCGGATCACCGACGCGTTCGCGCCGCTCGACTACTTCGAGAAGCACAACCTGCCGTACCTGGTGGCGCTGAACTGCTTCGACGGCGCGCGGACGTACGAGGTCGACGAGGTGCGCGAGGCGCTCGCCATCCCGCCCAGCGTGCCGCTGCTGATGACCGATGCCCGCCGGCGCGAGGCGGTCAAGGAGACCCTGATCGAGGTCGTCGAGCACGCGATGCGCGCCCTGCGGGAGGAGTTCGGCCGCGGCTCGCCGACTCCCGTCGGATAGCCGCGGCCGCGCCCTGCTAGAACCTCAGGTTGGCGAGGTAGTTGTAGCCCACGCGGGCCGTGTCGATGGACTGTGCCGGGGTGCGCGGTGCCGTGCCGGCGTCGTCGCGCTCGACGATGAACTCGTCGATGCCCGCCTCGCGGCCGTGCTGGAAGATGCGCGCGAAGTCGATCAGACCGTCGCCGACGTCCGCGAACGAGCCGCCGTCGTTCATGTCCTTGACGTGGAACTGCTTGATGCGACCGCGGTTCTCGCGGATCACGTCGACCGGGTCGTGCGCGCCCCGGGTGACCCAGAACAGGTCGACCTCGAGATGCACCAGATCGGGATCGGTCTCGTTGGTGAGGATGTCCCAACCGGTGGTGGTGCCACCGTCGAGGCGGAAGAACTCGAAGTGGTGGTTGTGGTAGCCGAAGCGCAGCCCGGCCTTCTTGGCCAGCGCGCCGGCCTTGTTGAGGTCGCGGGCGAACGCCCGGTACGTCGCCGAGTCGCGGATGACGCCGTTTGCGCCCACGCCGAAGAACGGGTGCACGATGTAGCGCTGGCGCAGCAGCCGGGCGTCGGCCAACGCCGCCTGCCAGGCCGCGGCGTCGAACGGCTGAGGTATGCCGACGTGCCCGGAGGTCGCCCGCAGCCCGACCGCGTCGAGCGCGGCCTTGAACTGGGCAGCGGTGCGGCCGACGAAGCCGGCGTGCTCCACCCGCGTGTAGCCGATGTCGGCCAGGGCGCGCAGCGTGCCCGGCAGGTCGGCGGAGAGCTGGTCACGCAGGGTGTAGAGCTGCACGCTGATGTTGTCGCGGGGAACCCGGCCGTGGCTGCCACCGCGACCGCCCGCGCTCGCCGGGGCGGCGCCGAGACCCACGGCCCCGACGGCCCCCGCTGCCGCCGCGACGGTCGCGGCCCGCAGCGCGCCGCGCCGGGTCAGGGTGGTCCGTTGCTCCTCCGTCATCGGAGGGGCGCTCTGGTGTGCTTCTTGGTCGTTGACGCACATGGATGAATGCCTCCTGGCGCTCGGGACGGGAAACTCGACCAGCATCGATGCTTGGCCAAGCTACCCCGCGGCGCAACCCGGCGGGAAGATCTGGACGGGCGGTCGGCGTGATCGCGAGGCACTATGGGACGCATGCCCGACATCACGACCGAGCAGGGGGTCTACGTCAACCCCGCCGGTGAGTTCACCCGTGACCAGCGCTACATCGCCTCCCGGATCACCCGGGACGGGCGCGACGGCTACCCCGTCGAAGCGGGCCGCTACCGCCTGGTCGTGAGCCGGGCCTGCCCGTGGGCCAGCCGCGCGGTGATCGTCCGTCGGCTGCTCGGTCTGGAGGACGCGATCTCGATGGCCATCGCCGGGCCCACGCACGACAAGCGGAGCTGGACCTTCGACCTCGCTCCCGGCGGGATCGACCCGGTGCTCGGCTACGAGCGGCTCCAGCAGGCCTTCTTCAAGCGGTTCCCCGACTACGAGCGGGGCATCACGGTGCCGGCGATCGTCGACGTCACCACGGGCGAGGTGGTCACGAACGACTACCCGCAGATCACCATCGACATGTCGCTGGAGTGGCGCGACCACCAGCGCCCGGGCGCGCCGGAGCTCTACCCGGAGGCGCTCCGGCCGGAGATCGACGAGGTCAACGAGGTAGTCTTCAAGGACGTCAACAACGGCGTCTACCGGGCCGGCTTCGCCGGGTCGCAGGAGGCGTACGAGAAGGCGTACACCCGGCTCTTCGATCGGCTCGACTGGCTCTCGGACCGCCTGGCCGACCGGCGCTACCTGGTCGGCGACACGATCACCGAAGCCGACGTGCGGCTGTTCACCACCCTGGTCCGGTTCGACGCGGTCTACCACGGGCACTTCAAGTGCAACCGCCAGAAGCTGACCGAGATGCCGGTGCTCTGGGCGTACGCGCGGGACCTGTTCGCGACGCCGGGCTTCGGCGACACCGTCGACTTCGACCACATCAAGCGGCACTACTACGAGGTGCACCGCGACATCAACCCGACCGGGATCGTGCCCGCAGGTCCGGACCTGTCGGGCTGGCTCACGCCGCACGGCCGGGAGGCGCTCGGCGGGCGCCCGTTCGGCGACGGCACCCCGCCCGGGCCGGTGCGCGCCGACGAGGTCGTGCCCCGGGAGCACACCGCGGAGGGCTGAAACTCGGTTGACCTCAACCCCGCTTGAGGTCAGATCATCGTGCGGTGACCGTCACCGCCATCGAGCCCGAGACCCGACTCTTCGACCGCCGCTACGCGCTGGCCACCGCCGGCTCGACCAGCCTGGTGTTCCTGGCCGCGTTCGAGGCCCTGGCGGTCACCACCGTGATGCCCACCATCACGGCCGAGCTCGACGGCCGGTCGCTCTACTCGGTGGCGTTCGTGGCCACGACGGCGGCCAACGTGGTCGGCAGCGTGGCCGCCGGTGCGTGGGCCGACCGGCGCGGCCCACGGCGGGCCCTGCTGGTGGCGATCGTCGTGTTCGCGGCCGGCCTGGCGGTGGCGGGCACGGCCGGCACCATGGGCGTCTTCGTCGCCGGCCGGTTCCTCCAAGGCCTCGGCGCCGGCGGCATCACGGTCGCGCTGTACGTGCTGATCGCCGCCGTCTACCCGGCTGTGCTGCACCCGCGCATCTTCGGGCTGTTCGCCGCCGCCTGGGTGGTGCCGTCGATGGTCGGCCCCTTCGTCGCCGGCCTCGTGGCCGACGCGTGGAGCTGGCACTGGGTGTTCCTCGGCGTGCTGGTGCTGGTCGCCGCCGCGACGCTGGTGATCGTGCCGGTGCTCCGGTCCACGGTCGTCCCGTCCGGCACGGTCTCGGCCGGTGCCGGCAAGCGGATCGCCGCCGCCGCGGTGGTGGCCGTCGCCGCGGTGACGGCCGGGCTGTCCAGTGAGCTGCCGGACGCCCGGGGCTGGCTCGTCGTGGCGGTCGCCGTCGCGCTGTTGCTGGCGTCCGTCCGCACGCTGCTGCCGCCCGGCACGCTGCGCGCCCGCCCGGGCCTGCCCGGCGCGGTGCTGCTCAGCGCCGCCGCCGGTGGCACCTTCTTCAGCACCGAGGTCTACCTGCCGCTGCTCCTGCACGACCGGTACGGGCTGCCCGGCTGGCTGTCGGGCTTCACGCTGACCGTCGGGGCGATCGCCTGGGCGGCCGGCTCGCACGTGCAGGGCCGGATCGGTGACAGGTGGACCGACTCGGCGGTGCTCCGGCTCGGCGCGCTGTTCCTCGCGACCGGCGCCGCCGCCGAGCTGGTGACCGCGCTGGTCAGCCCGCACTGGCTGTTCGTCGGCCTCGGGTGGCTGCTGGCCGGCTCAGGCATGGGCCTGATGTATCCCCGGGTCAGCACGCTGGTGCTGGCCGCCTCGGAGCCGGGCACCCAGGGCTTCAACACGGCCGCCAAGAGCATCGCGGACGTGGTCGGCGGCAGCCTCGCCCTCGCGCTGGCCGGCCTGCTGTTCCAGTCGCTGGCCGGCCTCGGCGCCTGGTGGTCCTTCGCCGGAACCCTGACACTGTCGACGCTGCTCGGCGCCGCCGCTGTCTTGGTGGCGCGGCGGGTCTAAAGCGCCTTCGCCCGGTAGGACTCGAGGACCTGGGTCCAGCCACCTTCGGCGGCGAGGGCGGCGCCGCTGGCGGTGAACGACTTCGGCCACCAGTCGCCGATCCGGCCGGTGAACAGGTCGAACGCCTCGGTCGGCCCCACCGGCACCACCAGCTCGCGGACGATCGGCTCCGCGTACTCCCGGCTCGCGTCATGATCCGTTTCTCCCCGCTTTCGGCTTTGTCCAGCCTGCCAGTCCGGGTCGTGCGACGCTGGCCAGAGGCCAGCCCAGGTGGAGGTTCCGATGACCAGAATCGGCGCCAAGGACGAGCTGTTCGGCGCACAGACGTTGCGGACCATGGGCCATGCCCCGTACGGGGGCGCCGACATCGGCGAATGCCTGGCGACGCTGGCCCGGGTGCAGGGCACGGACCTGGACAGCTGGTACGGCGAGTGGACGCTGACTGCCAACCGCCTCCAGGCGCTGGCCGAGGCCGAGGAGGCCGCCGGGCACGTGGAGAGCGCCCGGCTGGCGTACTGGCGGGCGTCGAACTACTTCCGCAACGCCGGCACGATGCTGCTCGGCGCGCCCCTGGATCGGCGGGTGGTCGAGGCCAACCTGCGGCAGACCGACGCGTTCCGCCGCGGCGCCGCCCTGCTGCCGCTCCCGCCGAAGCAGGTGGAGATCCCGTTCCCGGACGGCTCGCTGCCCGGTTATCTCTTCCGGGCCGGCGACCCGCGGGACCGGCCGATGCTGATCTGCCTGGGCGGCTACGACAGCACGGCCGAGGAGGGCTACTTCTTCAACGGCGCGGCGGCGCTGGCCCGGGGCTACGACGTGTTGACCTTCGACGGCCCCGGCCAGGGCACGGCCCTGCTCCAGCGCGGGATGGTCATGCGGCCGGACTACGAGAACGTGGTGACCCCGGTGGTCGACTACGTGCTCGGCCTGGCGGACGTCGACGTCAACCGGATCGCGCTGGTCGGGCTCAGCCTCGGCGGCTACCTCGCACCCCGGGCGGCCTCGGGCGAGCACCGGTTGGCCGCCTGCATCGCCGACGGCGGCCAGTACGACCTGTTCGACGCGGTGCTGCAGCGGATGCCGGCGCCTATCGCGCGCGGCTTCGCCGAGGGGCGCTCGTCGTCGGCGGCGCTGCTGCGCCGGGCCCTGCGCGGCCTGGACCGCCGGCCGACCGCCGGCTGGTCGCTGCGCCGGGGCCAGCTCGTGCACGGCGCGGCCGACTCGATGACCTATCTGGACATGCTCCGGGACTACACGATGAAGGGCCGGGCCGGGCGGATCACCTGCCCGACGCTGGTCTGCCACGCGGAGTCCGACCCGCTGGGCGCCCAGGCACCCGAGCTCTACGACGCGCTGACCACCCGCAAGGAGCTGATCACCTTCACGGTGGCCGAGGGCGCGGGCGACCACTGCGAGGCGGGCGCCCGAACGCTCTTCCACGCACGTGCCTTCGGCTGGCTTGACTCGGTCCTCCGCCCTTCCGCCGTCCTGAGCGGGACTCGTCACTAAGCCTCGTGGCCGCGGCGACCTTTGGTGCGGCGGCGCTCCTTCATCTCCGCCTCGTAGAGGTGGCGGCGGCCGCCGGCTAGTTGATCGCGGGCTTTGGCCTCCACGTCCCGGAAGGCCGCGTAGTAGCCGGCGTCGTAGTCCTCGACGATCTGGTAGGTCCACTGGCCCTCGATGACGTTGCGGCCGATGAGCTCGTCGCGCACCTCGTCGGCGAGCGCGTCGTGGCCGGCCCGGCGCAGCAGGTCGACCGCCTGGTCGAGCATCAGGTCCGCGTGCCCGGTGAGCTGGTGCATCGAGTAGAGGTGGCCGCGTACCCGCTCGACGGTCTCCAGTGCCTCGCTGAGCTTGCCGAGGGCGGCCACCGTGTCGTCGTCGAGCCCGGGCGGGCGTACATGCTGGTCTTCCACGATCTCGTCCTTACCCCGAAAGTGGAGCCGCCCACGGTCGCGGGCGACTCCACTTCGGGTGTGGGCACCTAGGCCGCGTGCTTCCCACGGCGGCGGGTGCGGGTCGCGGCGACGACGACGGCGCCACCGGCGAGCAGCACCAGGCCGCCCGCGACGACCGGGACCGGGTCAGGACCCGGCGTGACCGGCAGCGCGCCGCCGGGCACCGTCAGGTTGTCGACGGCGGAGACCTCGTTGCCCCCGCCCGGGATGCTCTGCCGTGCGACGATCCGGTAGGTCCCCGGACGCAAGCGCGGCGAGATCGTGCAGGACCAGTAGCCGTTGTCGCCGACCGTGGTGTTGCAGGTGCCGGCCGCTTCCGCGTCACTCTCGGTCGGCCGCTCACCGTTCCACTGGTTGCCGTTGTTGCCCGGCTGGTTGTTGGCCGGGCCGTTGCCTGGGCCGTTGTTGGCCGGACCGTTGTTGTTGGGTCCGGTGCTCGGACGGCCGCCAGGACCGTTGTTGGCCGGACCGGTGCCCGGGCCGTTGTTGCCAGGCTGGCCGTTGCCGTTGCCGTTGTTCCAGTGGTTGTTGTCGTTGTTCCGCTGGCTCAATGCCTCGACCGCGACCCGGGCGCCAGGCTGCCCGACGCCCCGGACCGTCGGCGTGTTCGAGATGGTCGAGCCGGTCTGCGGACTGGTGATCTGAAAGCGAGCACCGTCCGCGAACGCCGGCGAGCTCAGCGCCAGCGCGAACCCGACCACCGCCGCGCCCAAGCCCACCCTCGTGCGCAGTTTCCCCATTGGTTTCTCCCTTCACAACACTCCCAGGGGTGACTGTATGCAGAGAAACTTCGCATAAAAGGCGAATCACGGAAGTTGGCCGGATTCGGCACGAATGCCTGGCGTGTCGCGCTTAGCTTTCCAAGAGAGAGGTGATCGCGATGGTTGTCGACTCCCGGCCGCAAGCGCTGAGCCGGCGCCGGGCGGCGGAGGTGGCCGCGGCGGAGCTGCGCGCCTTCGGCGCCGCGCTGGCGTCCCTCGACGACGCCGACTGGGCCAGGCCCACCGACTGCCCGGACTGGACGGTCAAGGACGTCGTGGCCCACGTCTGCGGGCAGTACGAGGAGCTCGCCAAGCCGACGGTGCTGCTGCACCGGCTGCGTGTCGCGCGGCAGCGCTATCCCGACAAGATCGCCCTCGACGGGCACAACCAGGTGCAGATCGACGAGCTGGGTGGGCTGCCGCCGGCCGAGCTGTTCGGCCGCCTGCAGCGGCTGGGCCCGGTGGCGCTCCGGCGGATCCGGCTGATGCCAGGGCTGTTCCGGCGGATCTCGACCCTGCGGTTCTTCCCGGAGTCACCCCTGCAGGAGTCGAACCTCGGCTACCTGGCCGACGTGATCCTGCCGCGCGACACCTGGATGCACCGCATGGAGCTGGCCCGGGCGACCGGCGGGGTGTTCGACGTGGACGACCATGACCACGAGATCGTCGGCCAGGTGGTCCGCGAGCTGGACCAGGGCTGGCAGCGCCCGCCGCTGCGGCTGGAGCTGACCGGCCCGGCCGGTGGCGTGTGGGAGCTCGGCCGCGGAGCACCGGTCGAGTCGGTCACCGCCGACACCCTGTCGATGATGCTGCACCTCTCCGGCCGCGACGGCGTCGAACTCCCGAAGGACAGCCCTCTCTCCGCCGCCCGGGTCGTTTTCTAGGCCCTGTTTCGTGTCTGGGGTCGAGGCGAGGCGGAGTCCAGGGGTCGTCTGGGTGTGCGGCGGCTTTGCCCGGATACCGGTGTTGTATCCGGGCAAAGGTGCCGTGCGGCCAGGCGGCGCCTGGGCCCGCCGCAGCCCGGCCGCAGACACGAAACAGGGCCTAACCGACCATCCGGAGCAGTTTCTGGATCTGGGCGCGGACGGTCTCGTCGGTGCGGGCCGCGAGCTCGCGCGTCGGCGGGTCGATGCCCGACGTGGTCTCCATGCGGGCCAGCTCCACCGCCCCGTGCTGGTGACCGATCAGCATCGTGAGGAAGGTGCTGTCGAACTCGGCCCCCGTCAGTCCGGCCAACCGCAGCAGCTCGGCGTCGTCGAGCAGGGGCAGGCCGCCGTGTGCCTCGTGCAGGCCGGCGTGTGCGGTGGAGACCAGCGGCTCGTCCCAGCCCGCGAGCCGGTCCCGGATGGTGGTCGTCTCGGCCGCCTGCGCGGCCGAGAGCTCGGTCGCGGCCGCCCTGACCTCCGGCCGGGTGGCCTGCTTCTCCCCCAGCGTCAACAGCTTCGCGGCCGGCTCGTGGTGGGCCAGCATCATCTGCAGGAACATCACGTCGGTGTCGTTGTAGGACGGTGGTGGTGGGGCCGGCGCGGCGGGCGCGGGCCCGGCACAGCCCGCCACCAACAGCAGCACCGCCGCGAGAAACGCGCGTCGTCCCGTCACCCCGGACCTCCCTTGCCGGTGGGCTTTGCTCTGCTTCCATACACGCATCACCCAGCCCGACAGGTGATGCGGATATGGATGCAGAGCAAGTGGCCCGCGCCAAGGCGGCGCGGGCCACTCGAATCTCAGGAACAGGCTCCCTGGTCGCGCCAGACGCCCCACTCGCCGGTGGTGCCGGGCGTCTCGCCCTGCGTCCACCACTGGGCCTGCCAACGCCGGCCGTTGTAGGAGACGATCGCGCCGCCGTTGTAGACCGCGCTCGCGCTCCACGCGGTGCCGCAGTTGGTCGGCGGCGGAGGCGGCGGCGGGTTGGTCCCACCACCGCCGCTGCCGACCTGGAGGTCGACACAGGCGTAGAAGGCGTTGTTGGTGTCGGCGACGTTCCACCGGGCCAGCACGGTGAGCCGGCCGGTGCGGCCGCCGAGGCTGACGTTGTGGGACTTGGTCGCGCCGGGCTGGGCGCCGCCGTCGTTGAAGCTGGCGATCCGGCTGCCGCCGACGAAGTACTCCCAGGTGCTGGTGGCGTGCCGGGCCGTGATGACCCAGTTGAACGTCACGCTCTGGCCGACCGAGGTCGCGGGCCAGGCCCGGCTGTTGTCGTTGAGGACGGAGAAGCGGCTGCCGCCTCCGTTGCACTGCATGGAGCCCTTGGGGGCTTCGACGCTCTGCGGCTCGTACACGATGTCACCGCAGTTGGCGACCCGGCCCTGCGCGCACATCGCCTGCCGACTCGGCGGTGAGGAGATGTAGCCGTGTGCCTGAGCGGGTGCGGCCAGGAACATCGAGACCAGCAGGGCGGCGACCGTCAGCACCGGAAGCATGATGCGTCTACGCATGAAGTCCTCCTCACTTCATAGAGCGATACCGATCCCTTCTGGCCGCAAGAGTAAGGTAAACAAACCTAACAGTAAATAGACCTAACGAAATTTTTCGATGCCTGGTTTTCCGCCGTGTCCTTACCGGCGCGGCTTGTCCTCCGGGTACGAGGCCCCGCCGTCCGACTCGCGGCTGAACGGCTTGGCACCACCCTCCGGCGGGCCGGCGATCGACTGCTGGCCGGCGGCGAGCTCCGGGAACTTCTGGTCGAAGGCCGGCCGCTCGGAACGGATCCGCGGCATGCGGTCGAAGTTGCGCAGCGGCGGTGGCGAGGAGGTCGCCCACTCCAGTGAGTTGCCGTGCCCCCACGGGTCGTCGGCCAACACCACGGGACCGGCCTTGTACGCCTTCCAGCAGTTGTAGATGAACGGCAGCGTCGAAGCGCCGAGGATGAACGCGCCGATCGTGGAGATCTCGTTGAGCGTGGTGAAGCCGTCGTCCGGCCGGTAGTCCGCGTACCGCCGGGGCATGCCTTCCGCGCCCAACCAGTGCTGCACCAGGAACGTGGTGTGGAAGCCGACGAAGGTCAGCCAGAAGTGGATCTTGCCCAGCCGGTCGTCGAGCATGCGGCCGAACATCTTCGGGAACCAGAAGTAGATGCCCGAGTAGACGGCGAACACGATCGTGCCGAAGAGCACGTAGTGGAAGTGCGCGACCACGAAGTACGAGTCGGACACGTGCCAGTCCACGGGTGGGCTGGCCAGCAGCACGCCAGTCAGGCCACCGAGCAGGAACGTGACCAGGAAGCCGATGGAGAACAGCATCGGCGTCTCGAACGTTATCTGGCCGCGCCACATGCTGCCGATCCAGTTGAAGAACTTCACGCCGGTCGGCACCGCGATGAGATAGCTGAGGAAGCTGAAGAACGGCAGCAGCACCTGGCCGGTCGCGAACATGTGGTGCGCCCACACGCTCATCGATAGCGCCGCGATCGCGATCGTCGCACCGACCAGGCCCTTGTAGCCGAACAGCGGCTTGCGGGAGAAGACCGGGATGACCTCGGTGACGATGCCGAAGAACGGCAGCGCGACGATGTAGACCTCGGGATGGCCGAAGAACCAGAACAGGTGTTGCCAGAGCAGCGGGCCGCCGTGGGACGGCTCGTACACCTTCGCGTCGAGGATCCGGTCGGCGCCCAACGCGAACAGGGTTGCCGCCAGCAGCGGGAAGACCATGATGACCAGCACGCTGGTGATCAGGATGTTCCAGGTGAAGATCGGCATCCGGAACATCGTCATGCCCGGCGCCCGCAGCGTGACGACCGTGGTGATCATGTTGACCGCGCCGAGGATCGTGCCCAGACCCGAGATGATCAGACCGATCACCCACATGTTCGGCCCGATGCCCGGCGAGTTCTCGACGTCGCTCAGCGGCGTGTACGCGAACCAGCCGAAGTCGGCCGCCCCGCTCGGGGTGAGGAACCCGAGCAGCACGAGCGAGCCACCGAACAGGTAGAGCCAGTACGCGAAAGCGTTGAGCCGCGGGAACGCGACGTCGGGTGCGCCGATCTGCAACGGGACCACGAAGTTCGCGAAGGCGAAGAGGATCGGCGTCGCGAACAGCAGCAGCATGATCGTGCCGTGCATCGTGAACAGCTGGTTGTACTGCTCAGGCGACAGGAACTGCATGCCGGGCCGGGCGAGCTCGGCGCGCATCAACAGCGCCATGATGCCGCCGGCGACGAAGAACCCGAGGCTCGTCGTGAGGTACAGGATCCCGATCTGCTTCGCGTCGGTGGTGCGGATCAGCCGCGACAGGGCGTTCCCGTGCGGCTGGTCCCGCACCGGCCATGGACGCGTAACGATCGGCTTTGGAACTACGGACGTCAAAACAGCCCCCGGGGTCGTCTGCCAACCAGCCTTGGGCCTAACGACGCTGGCCGGCCGGCAGACGCGCCCCGATCGGGGGAACTCTCCAGGGTTAGGGCAGGATGTCCGTGTCGAGTTCGAGGTGGCTGATCTCCGCGGCCATCCGCGCGCCCCGCTTCTGATCCCAGGCCGGCACCGGCTGGCCGGGCACGGGCTCGTCGCCGCCGACCACGAAGGACTGCTCCAGCCCGCCAGGGCTGAACAGGAACAGCATCTTGGCCGTGTGCAGGCCCGTGTTCAGGAACCGGTGGCGGATGCCCGGCGGCACGAAGACGAAGTCACCGGAGCGCGCGATGCGGGTCTCGTCGCCGTCGAGGAACTCGAGCTGCCCGTCGAGCACGTAGAACGCCTCGCTGTCGCGGTTGTGCACGTGTGCCACCGGCCCGCCGCCGGGCGGCACCGACGCCTCGACGAAGCCGAGCAGGCCGTTGGTGTTGTCCTTGGTGGCCTTGACCGAGTAAATGTCGCCCCAGACCCAGCGCTGGATTCCCTCGCCGGCCGGCACGAACATCGCGCCTCGCCTGGTGTAGCGCGGATCGTCGGCGGCCACGTCCTGGAATGGCAGGCTCATTTCACTATCCCCGTTCTGAGCTTCTGACAACTGTCAGAACGCTAGCGCTCCGCGCCTCCGCGCGCGCTGTGATCCCGGTTACGGATAGTCCGGCAGGTCCGCCGCGCTGGCCAGGGCGGTCGAGCTGCTGACCAGCAGCCGCCGGACGGCCGCCCGGCGGAACATCGTGTCGCGCAGCCACAGCCCGGTGCGGGTCGCCGGGGCCAGGAAATGACCCGGGCTCGCGCCCTTCTGCCAGCGCCCCGCGTACGACCGCATCCGTTGCTCGTAGGCCGCGAACGCGGCCGTGACATCGCCGCTCGTGCGGGCCAACTCGCCGGCCAGCACATAGGCGCCGACCACGCCCGTGCCGACACCCATGCCGCCGAGGGTCACGCCCCACGCGGCGTCGCCGAGCAGCGCGATCCGTCCTTTGTGCAGCGTCGGCACGGAGACCCGGCTGATCGCGTCGAAGTAGAGGTCCGGCGCGTCGGCGAGCCCGGCCAGCAACCGGGGCACGTGCCAGCCGAGCCCGCCGAAAGCCTGACGGACCACGGCCTTCTGCGCGTCGAGGTCCTGCCAGCCGATGCCGAGCGGCTTGGACGCCCAGACCGTCAGCGCACCGGCCCGGCTCGGGTCGCGGTCGTCGGCGGCGACGCTGGCCATCCGCCCGGGCACGTTGTATTGCTGCGAGACGGTCAACGCGCCCACGTCGTTGGGCAGGTCCCAACCGGCGATGTGGTAGCCGAGGTGCTTCACGAACCGCTCCTCGGGACCCATCGCCAGCCGCCGGACCGTCGAGTGGATGCCGTCGGCGCCCACCACCGCGTCGTACACGCCGCTGCTGCCGCTCTTGAACTGGACCTCGACGCCGGCCCGGCCGCGCTCGTCGATGGCGGCGATCGAGTCGCCGAAGACGTAGCGGGCGCGGTCCGCGCTGCGCCGGTGCAGCACCGCGGTCAGGTCCCGCCGGCGGACCTCGACGTCGCCGCCCGCGAACTCGGCCGGTAGCTCGAAGATCGTCTTCCCGGCGGCGTCGACCGTCCGCATCGCGCCGGCGTGGGTCTGCACCGCCTTGAGGTCGTCGAGCACGCCGAGCCGCTCCAGCACCCGCAGGTGCGTCGGACCCCGGAAGTCGACAGCGAACCCGCTGGTGCGCAACCTGGGCGCCACCTCGACCACGGTGGTCTCGGCGCCGGCGTCGGCGAGCCGGCAGGCCAGCGCGGGGCCGGCGATGCCCGCGCCGGAGACCAGGACCCGGAACCCGCTCAGTTTGCCGCTCATTCTTGTTCCTCTCGTAACTGTGTCCCTCGGATGCTGTTTACGATAGACACAGTTACGGTGACCCGGCAAGCCCTTAAGGTGGCGACTGATGGACAAGCTGTTGTGGGGGCCTCCGCCCGGCCCCAGGCGGGGCCCACGGCCGGCGTTCACGCTGGACGACATCGCCCGGGCGGGCATCGCGATCGCCGATTCCGACGGCCTCGCGGCCGTCACCATGCAGCGGGTCGCCGACCAGCTCGGCGTGACCAAGATGGCGCTCTACCGCTACGTGCCCGGCAAGGCCGAGCTGGTCGCACTGATGCTCGACCTCGCGATCGGCCAGCCACCGCCCCTTTCCGGCCACGACTGGCGGCCCGCGCTGGATGCCTGGTCCCACGCGCTCTTCGCGGCGTTCGCCGCCCACCCGTGGGCGCTGGAGGCGGCGGTCGGGGCCCGGGTGATCGGGCCCAACGAGCTCGGCTGGATGGAGGCGGCGGTCGCCGCCCTGACCGACACCGGCCTGCACGGCGCGGAGATGCTGGACGTGGCGGCTACCCTGGCCGGCCACGTGCGCAGCCTGGCGCAGCAGACGGCGGGCATGCCCTTGGACGCGGAGGGGGCACTGGACGACGCCATCGCCGCCCTCGTCGCCGGCCGCGAAGAGCGGTTTCCGGCGCTGAGCGCGGCGGTGTCGGCGGCGCGGGCGGGCGGTCAGTTGAACCAGGCGCTCGACTTCGGCCTGGCTCGGATCCTCGACGGCGTGGCGGCGCTGATTTCCGCCCGGGCCGGCACCACATCCGCCCATCCCGTCCCGTAAAGCGGCGGACCCTGGCCAGCGGCTCTTGCTCGGTGGAATAGTCGGAATTGCGCACGTCTGACGAGGGGATCACAATGACCGACGCTGACCCGCGCATGCCATCTGCCCGACTTTCCGCCGGAGAGACCGAAACCCGGACCGGCGGGGTCGCGGACGCCGTACCGCTGGGGCTCGCCGCCTTCGCGCTGTCGACCTTCCTGTTCTCGGTGTTCAACGCCGGCTGGACCAGTGGCACGACCGCCTGGCTGAGCTTCGGGTTCGTGGCCGGCGGCCTCGTACAACTGCTCGCCGGGATGTGGTCCTTCCGCAACCGCAACCTGTTCGCGACCGTCGCGTTCTCCATGTACGCCGCGTTCTACTTCGGACTGTCGTTGTACTTCACCCTGGTCGCACCAAGCGCGGACGCGGCGGCACAACGCAACGACCTCGCCTGGATCCTGCTGGCGTTCGCCCTGTTCAACTTCTATCTGCTGCTGTGGTCCAGTCAGGTCAACGAGGCCCTGTTCGCGCTGTTCTTCTTCCTGGGCGTCACCGAGGTCGTGCTCTGCATCGGCTTCTTCGTCGACAACAGCACGGCGGTGCGGGTCGGCGGGTATCTGGGCGTCATCACGGCGCTGATCGCCTGGTACGCGGGGTCGGCCGCGCTCATCAACGGACTGCTGGGGCGGGACGTGGTCAAGGTCGGCGGGCCGATCAAGTTCGACCTCGAGCGGCGAATGGCCCATCGGACGCCGGCCACACGTTAGCGCTTCGTCTGTTGGTGGCGGGCCGGGCCGCGCTCGCCGAGAATGCCGGGATGGGTGATGAACCGATCCGGGTGACGGTGTGGGGCGAAGGCCGCCACGAGAAGCGCGACGCGAACGTGCGTGAGCTCTATCCCGACGGCATGCACGCGACGATCGCCGCTGGCATCGCTTCGCAGGCCGGTTCGGCGGTCACCGTCCGCTGCGTCGCGCTCGACGATCCTGGGCAGGGCCTGCCGGCGGAGGTGCTGGACTCGACCGACGTGCTGACCTGGTGGGGACATATCGCCCACGACGAGGTGAGCGACGACCTGGTCGACCGGGTGCAGGAGGCCGTGCTCGCCGGGATGGGCTTGGTCGTGCTGCACTCCGGTCACTGGTCGAAGATCTTCAAACGGCTGATGGGTACGAGCTGCGCGTTGCGCTGGCGCAACGGCGACGACCGGGAGCTGGTCTGGACGGTGGATCCCACGCATCCGGTCGCGGCGGGGGTGCCGAGCCCGATCTCGATACCGAGCCAGGAGATGTACGGCGAGTTCTTCGACATCCCCGCACCCGACGAGCTCGTCTTCGTCAGCTCGTTCACGGGCGGTGAGGTGTTCCGCAGCGGGTGCGCCTGGCGCCGCGGGCGGGGCCGGGTGTTCTACTTCAGCCCCGGGGACCAGGACTATCCCGTCTACCACCATCCGGACGTACGCCGGGTGATCGCCAACGCCGCCGTCTGGGCCGCGCCTGCCGGTCCGCGTTCGTCGACCCCGATCGCGTACGCGGCGCCTGATTGGTTCGTGGGGTCGTGAGTGGTCTTCGGGCTGTGTTGGTGGGGGCCGGCGCTATGGGTGTCGAGTGGCTTTCGGCGATCGCCGCCAGCCCGGACGTGACGCTGGCCGCCGTGGTTGATCTCGATTTGGCGGCTGCGGAGCGCGCGGCTCAGGGCGTTGTTCCGTCTTCCACCACGCTGGCGTCGGTCGCCTCCGGTGCCGACTTCGTCGTGAACGCCACGGTGCCGTCGGCCCACTTCTCCGTCACGGCCTCGGCGTTGCGGTTGGGCCTGCCGGTGTTGGGCGAGAAGCCGCTGACCGCGACGCTGCCGGAGGCGTTGACGTTGGCGGCGTTGTCGTCGTTGACGGGTTCGCTGTTCGTGGTGAGCCAGTCGCGGCGCTTCGAGCGGGGTCTTCCGTCGTTCAAGTCGCGGCTTTCCGCGCTGGGCCCGGTCGGCTCGTTGACCACGGAGTTCTACCGGGGTGCGCGGTTCGGCGGCTTCCGCGAGACGATGGCCAATCCGCTGTTGCTGGACATGGCCATCCACGCCTTCGACACGGCCCGCTACCTGCTCGACGACGACCCTGTTTCGGTGTACTGCGACGCGTACAACCCGTCCTGGAGCTGGTACGCCGGTGACGCGTCGGCCAACGCCCTGTTCCGTTTCGCGTCCGGCGCCCGCTACTCGTACCTGGCGTCCTGGTGCGCCGACGGCGGCGACACGTCGTGGAACGGCAACTGGCGCGCGGTGGCCGCCGGAGGCACGGCCTTCTGGGACGGCGATCGCTCTCCGGCCGACGCCAACACCTTGCTGGACACCATCAGTGCGTCGTTGTCGGTCTTCGTCTCTTCTTTGCGGTCGGGCCGACCCCCGGCAACGGCTGTGCGTTTCAACGTGATGAGCCTGGCGATGGTCCTCTGCGCGGTCGAGTCGGCGTCCACGGGCCTGCCGGTCGTGATCGACGACGTGTTGGCGTCGGCCCATGCTGCCGCTCTCTCGGCAGCGTCGCCCGACGTGGCCGAGGTACTCCGCTCGTGGCCGTCAGTCCGGGAAATGTCGTAGGTGTGTGGTTGTCTTTGTCACGTGGGACGACATGGAGAGTTCACGGTGGACAACGAACCGCTCACGCTGCTGGCACGTGCGCTTGACCAGGTCGGCGAGGTGCTCTCGGAGATCCGCGCGGACCAGGAACACCTATCGAGCCCGTGTCGCTCGTGGACGGTGGCCCAACTCGGCGACCACGTGGTCCACGACCTAGGCCAGTTCCGTCTGACGGCCACCGGCGGCAAGGCCGACTGGTCCGCCGAGGCCGCGGTGGTGCCGGCAGCCGAGCGGCCGTCGATATTCCGATCGCGCGCCGCAGACCTGCTCGACGCCTGGCGCGCGGCCGGCGACCTGACGGGCACGGTCACGTTCCCGGGGATGGGTGAGGTGCCGGCCCGCTTCCCGGTCGACCTACAGACGGCCGAGTTCGCGGTGCACGCCTGGGACCTGGCCCGAGCAACAGGCCAATCGACAAACCTAGACCCGGAGGTGGGCCAACTGGCCCTCGACTGGATGCGCGGCACGCTGGTCCCCCAGTTCCGCGGCCCCGAAAGCGAAGGCAAATCCTTCGGCCCAGAGGTCCCGATCTCAGCCGAAGCCCACCTATACGACCGCCTGGCCGCCTTCGCCGGCCGCGAGGTGCACCAGGCCTAGATCCTCCCGAGGCCTTGCCGCAGCAGCGAGCCCGGACGCGGTCCACGAGCCGTCAACGCCGGCGAATCCGGGCGCGGTCCACGGGCCCGGGCGCGGTCCACGAGCCGGCAAGGCCCGCGAACCTGGGCGCGGTCCGCGAACCCGGACGCGGTCCACGAGCCCGGACGCGATCCACGAGCCCGGACGCGGTCCACGAGCCGTCAACGCCCGCGAACCCGGGCGCGGTCCGCGAACCCGGACGCGGTCCACGAGCCCGGACGCGGTCCACGAGCCCGGACGCGGTCCACGAGCCCGGACGCGGTCCACGAGCCGTCAACGCCCGCGACCGTCGACGCGGCGAAGGGGCCTCCGGTCGACCCGGTCCGCCGCGGGCGGCGAAATGACCCGGACCCTGGTGGGCATTGACCACCAGGCGGAGTGCGCTCAGGGCCACACCACAGCAAGCGGGCGTGCCCGGGGCCACCCGGGGTGGCCACGCCAGACGCGGCGTCAGACCCGACTCCGCGGTAGGCACGGACGCCGCGGCGGCGCGGCTTTGCGCAACGGGCGTGTACCTCCTGGGCGTCCGGTCCGGGCAACGGCCGGATATCTCCCGAGCGTCCGGGCCGGGTACCTCCTGGCGGTCCGGGCAACGGGCGCACGACGCCCGCAGTCGTTTCCGCCGGAGACCCGCCCCGCAACCCGGGACGTGTCGCCGCGCCACGCACGGCCTCGCGCGTCAGGACGGAGGGACCGAACGTTCCCTCGCCCTCGCCCTGCTTCGCCGCGGATCTTGCTTTTCGACCCACGGACGCCGAAGGGTCGGGCCCCCGAGGGCCCGACCCGGTCTCCGGCGGGAGCGGCGGTCCGCACCACCGCGGACCCGGGAAAGCTACTGCTCGGAAAGGGGGATGGCGCTGAGCTCCGCGTACTCGGCGAACGACATGTTCCAGTCGGTCCAGCCGTTGCCGTTCTGGAGTTTGCGCTCCGTGCCCTTGACCGTGATCGGGTCACCGATCCGGGTTTGGCCGAAGAGCCACTCGCCGTCCTTCATCGAGACGTTGACGCAGCCGTGGGAGACGTTGGTTGTGCCCTGTTGGCCCTCCGACCACGGTGCGGCGTGGATGAACTCGCCGCCCCAGGTCAGGCGCTGCGCGAAGTCGATGTCGGTGCGGTAGCCCTCTTCCGGGCCGAGCTCTTCGAACGTGTCGAAGACCGTCTTGCGCTTCTTCTCGATCACGATCATCGTGCCGGTCGACGACGGGGTGCTCTTCTTGCCGAGGCTCACCTTGATGGTCTTGATGACCTTGCCGTCCTTGGTCACCGTCATCCGCTTGGTGCTGTTGTTGACCGTCATGACCAGGGCCGGGCCGATCTTCAGATCCACCGTCAGGTCGTTGCGGAGGAACGAGCCGTTGCCCAGCGGGAGGCCACCGGTCTGCAGCTTGTAGTGGACCTTGGTGTTGGCCTTCCAAAACTCCTTGGGGCGGAAGTGGATCTCGGTCGGGCTGATCCACGCCCAGGTGCCCTCCTGCGCCGGCGTCGTGGTGACCTTCATGCGCCGTTGGACGTCGGCGCGGGCATCCTGCGGGATCGCCTTGCCGAACTTGACGATCATCGGCATGCCGACGCCGACCACGGCGCCGTCGCCGAGGAAGCTGCTCACCGCGGTCGTGTTGCCCGGTTTGGCCATGACCTTGAAGGTGCTCTCGGCCGTCGCGGCCTTGCCGTCGTCGCCGGTCGCGGTCACCGTCGCGGTGTAGCTCGTGCCCCAGTCGAGCGCGCCCGTCGGCAGCCAGCTCTTCTTGTCTGCGGACAGGGTGCCCTTGACGGTCTCGCCGTCAGCCGACTTCAGCTCGACCGAGGTGTCGACCGCGTCGGTGGTGTCGAACGCGATCGCGGTCGAAGCCGGCACGTCGGCGGCGTTGGCGGCCGGCTCGGTGATCGTCGCCTTGGCCTTCGTGTCAGGCTCGGCCGACTGCGACGAACCCGGCTTCGCACCGTCCGACCACGCCGCGTTGCCACTCTTCGTGCAACCCGCTGTGACCGAGAGCAACCCGGCCATGGCGACGGCCGCCAGCATGACGCCATTTCGGCGAGTGGGACGCCACTTTCGGCTGCTCAGCATGAGATCCCCTCACAGGTCCGTGTACCGCAGTCATGTTGCCCGAAAGACGCTTCGGAACACCTCACGGTTTCGTGCCGTGTGCGGTAACACGCAGACGAGTGTACGAACGATCGAGCTGAGCAACGGTACCCGAAAGAGACTTAATCGGTAGGCGTCGGTGTCGGCGTGGCGTTAGCGGTCGAACCCACCGACTTCAGACTGTCCGGAACGGGCAGCGCGCTGCCCTTGACGAAGTCCGCCCACGACAGGTTCCAGGCGGTCCAGCCGTTGCCGGCCTCGAGCTTGCGCTCGGTGCCCCGGATGGTGATCGGGTCGCCGACCTTGGTCTGACCGAACAACCAGCTCGCGTTCTGCGGCGCGAGGTTGACGCAGCCGTGGGAGACGTTGCGCCGGCCCTGGTCACCCACCGACCACGGCGCCGAGTGGATGAACTCGCCACCCCAGGTCAGCCGCTGCGCGAAGTCGATGTCGGTGCGGTAGCCCTCCTCCGGGCCGAGCTCGGCGAAGGTGTCGAAGACCGTGTGCTCCTGCTTGTCCATCACGATGAGCGTGCCGCTGGACGAGGGCGTGCTGGGCTTGCCGAGGCTGACCGGGAACGTCTTGACCAGTTTGTCGTTCTTGAAGACCTGCATCTTCTTGGTCTTGTTCTCGACCTTCATCTCGAACTTGTCACCGATCTTGGCGCTCGCCTTGCGGTCCTGGTCGCCGACGCGGCCGTTGGACAGCGGGATGCCCTCGAGCGCCGCCCGCACAGTGATCTTCGTGCCGGCCTGCCAGTATTCGGGCCCGCGGTAGTACGCCTGCGTGCCGCTGCTGACCCAGTGCCAGACGCCCGGCTGCGGCGGGTCGGTCTGCACGAACAGCCGGCGCTGCACGGCGGCCCGGTCCTTCTTCGGGATGCCCGGGCTGAACTCCATGACGACCGGCATGGCGACGCCGTACGTCTTGCCGTTGAACAGGTACATGCCGGAACCGATCTCGTTGCCCGACTTGCCCCGCGTGGAGAACGACACCTTCTTCGTCTCGGCCTGTCCGGCCGCACTCGTCGCGACGACGGTCGCGGTGTAGCTGGTGTCGTACTTGAGCGGCGCGCTCGGCACCCACGACGACTTGTCGTCGCGCAGGTTGCCCTTGACCGCCTTGCCGGCCTTGTCGGTCAGCGTGACGCTGGTGATCTCGCCACCCTTGACGCTGGTGCCGATCTCGGTGCTGACCGGCAGGTCTTTCTTCTTGTCGGCCGGCGTGACCGCGAACTCGAACGGAACCGGCGGTGCGGTCGGTGACGCGGAGGGCGCCGCCGCCTGGTTGGGGTTGACGAACGCGGGCGCCTTCGCCTGGTCATCGCCGCAGGCAGTGACAAGGGTGAGTGCGAGACCCCCGACCGCCGTGGCGGCAAGGATCTTCCCGATGGCTGCTTCACGTGTCACGAACCGGCCCATTAGATGTCCCCGTTCCTTCGCAACCTTGGGGTCATCGTGCCCCAGCCACACCCGCTATGTACCTCGATCCGGCAGGGTGCCAGATGACGTCCACTCCCCGCCTCAGCCACATGGGTAACCCTGGGGCGCGAACCGGTCGGAACCTCGCACTAACGACGATTTCCCCGAAGTAATCCCAGGTCAGCGCCCCTTTGTGCATGCTGAGGTTAGATTTGTTCGCATTCAGGAGAACCACGACGCTCTATCTTCGACGATCGACCGGCGTAGTTCTAGCCGCCGCTGGTTATATGGGGGTGTTTGAGGCATTCGGGCGGTCGTTCGCCACCAGTTGGAACATCCCTCAGGGCGCGTGCTAACGTACGTCTCGTTGCCGAACGAGCGCCGCTAGCTCAACTGGCAGAGCAGCGGACTCTTAATCCGCGGGTTCGGGGTTCGAGTCCCTGGCGGCGCACCAGCAATAACTCTCAGGGACGGCCCACATAGGCCCGTCCCTGAACTCTTTCCGGGCCCGGTCACAGCCGGCGGTTGCTCTTGTCACGGGCGATGATCCCGTCCAGGGGTACGCCCGGCGCCAGGTCGGTCGGGTCGAACCAGAAGATCACTACCTGGGCGTCCTCGCTCCACCGGGCCAACCGCGCTTTTATGTCCTTGCCGTCGACGGTGCCGACGATCGACTGGGCCGGGCCGACGAAGTAGCCGAACGTGGGCACCGGCGGGCGGGTCTGGCCCGGGCCCGACTCGTCGTTGCCGATCTCGTGGAAGCCGGCGCTGCGGTCGATGCCCTCGACGTCGTTGACCAAATAGTCCGAGGTGAGCGAGCCACCCGGCAGCAGGCGGCCACCGACCAGTCCCATCCGCACCTTGGGGTGACCGGGCACCTCCACGGGCACGAAGTAATAGACCCGCCGCTCGACGCCGTACGAGATGCCGGTGTCGACCACGGCGCCGATCGGCTTGCGCGACTCCGACTCGAAGGCAGGCGACGGTGTCGGCGCCACCGCGGCCGGTGTGGGGACGTGTTCGTTCAGTGACGGGTCGTCCTGGTTCACCGCGACCACCGCTACCGCCGCCACGAAGGCGGCGGCCAGCGTCGCGCCTCCGCTGCGCGCGAAAACGCGCCGCCGGCGCAGGCGTCGCCCGTCGCGCATGATGGCGGCCAGATCAAGGGAACTGGGCCGCTCGGTCACCCGCATGGCCTCGCGCAGCCGCTGTAGCTCGCTCATCGGCACGTTTCCTGAGTCTCTGACGCTCGGATGTTCGCGGCCCGCAGCTTCTCCAGCGCACGCGAACTGGTGCTCTTGACCGTGCCGAGCGAAACGCCCAGTTCGTCGGCCACCTTCGCCTCCGCCAGGTCGAAGTAGTAGCGCAGCACGACGATCGCTCGTTCCCGCGGGCTGAGCGCGCCCAGCACCGTCACCAGCCAGCGGCGGGTGGTGACCTCTTCGGCGACGTCGCCGCGTCCCTGGTCCGGCAGGTCCTCGGTCGGGTACTCGCGGATCGGCCGCCGCCAGCCGTCGACCAGGTGGTTGACCAGGACGCTGCGCGCGTAGCCGTACGCGTCGCCCTCCCGGATGCGTGACCAGGACGCGTACGTGCGGACCAGCGCCGTCTGTGCCGCGTCCTCGGCCCGGTGGTGGTCGCCGGTCATGAGGTACGCCGCGTGCACCAGCCGCGCGGACGCCGCCTGTGCGAACTCGACGAACTCGGCGTCACCCCGGGTCACCGCCACCCCTCTCCCGTTCCACGTAGGCAAAGGACGGGTGGCGACGGAAATAGGTTGAGTCTCACAAAGATCAACTTTCTAGGCCGGTCACCCGTCTCCCTTTCCGCGCAGCCGAATAACAGCGGCGCGAGGGGAGAGACATGCTGAGGAAGGGTACGGGAGCAGTGCTGCTGGCGCTGTTGCTCGCCGGCTGTGGTGCCCCGGCGGCCGGCCAACCCACGACGACGCCGGAGAAGAACGCCGCCCCCGCGGGGACCGCGCGGATGTCCCGCGCGCCGGTCCCACCCGTCAGCTATCCGGCCACGGGAAGCGAAACCTGGTCGACCGCCGACGGCGAGGGGCGGACCCCGTCCGGCGGAGGCCAGCTGCTGCGCTACCGCGTGTCGGTGGAGCGCGACATCAAGGGCCTACCGGTCGCCGGCGTGGCCAAAGCGATCACCGCGACGCTGAACGACCGGCGAGGGTGGACCGCAGGCGGGACCTGGCGACTGCGCCGGGTCGGCCCCGAACAGCCGGCCGACTTCACCATCTACCTGGTCACCCCCGGCACCCGCGACGACCTGTGCGACGACGTCCCCGACGGCTACACCTCGTGCCGCAACGGCAACAAGGTGGTGCTCAACGTGGCGCGCTGGGTCAAGGCCGTGCCCGGCTACGGTGGCGACCTGAGCACCTACCGGCAGTACATGGTCAACCACGAGGTCGGGCACCGGCTCGGCCACGGCCACGAGCTGTGCCCCGGCCGGGGCGAGCCGGCACCGGTGATGCAGCAGCAGACGCTCGGCCTGCACGGGTGCGAGCCAAACGCCTGGCCGTACCTCGACGGCCGGCGGTACGCCGGCCGCAGCGGCGCGTACGACGACGAGCTGCCGCCACGCGAAGGCGCACGCCGGGCCGGCTGATGCAACCGATCCGCGCCCACCGGAGTTCTGAGGGACATGCGGGTCGATCCCACCTTCGACGCCTTCGTCGAGCGCGAGTCCACAGCGCTGCTGCGGTTCGCTTATCTCCTCACCAATGACCGGGGCCACGCCGAGGATCTCCTTCAGGTCGCGTTGTTGCGGACCGCTCGGCGGTGGGCCGCCGCGCGCGACAGGCCCGGCGCTTATGTCCGGAAGATCCTGCTGAACCTGTCTCGGGACCGGGTGCGGTGGCTCATGCGCCGTGTCCGGGAGAGACCGCTGGCGCCGACCCACGACGAGGTCGCGGCCGTCGGGCCGCACGACCACGCGGTCGCGGAACGGCACCTGGTCGTCGCGGCGTTGGCGCGCCTGCCGGAGCGGCAACGGCAGGTCGTCGTGTTGCGCTACTTCGAGGACCTGAGCGTGGAGCAGACGTCCGAGCTGCTGGACATGCCGCCGGGAACGGTCAAGTCCCACACCTCCCGGGCCTTGGCCCGGCTCCGCGAGCTGCTGGACGACAACGACAACGACACCACCCACCTTGCGAGGGCGCACCATGACTGATGACGACCAGTTCGGGCGGCGACTCGCCACCCTGCTGCGCGACGAACTGTCCGACGTCCACTCCGCTCCGAACCTGACCGACCGGCTGCGTGGCCGGGCCAGGCGCAGACAGCTGTTGGTGGGAGCCTGCGCCGTCGCCGTGGTCGCGATCACCGGGGCGGTCGGTCTCGTGGCCGTGCCGGGCGCCGACCGCGCCGATCCGGAGTTGGTCGACGTCGCCCACGTGCGCACCCAGGTGACCGACGCGCTCGCCCGAAGCACCGATTACGTTGTGCTGGCCCGCACGGCGAACGGCGCCCCCTACCGCGTCGACAAGTGGACCGATGCCGCCACCCGCCGCGTCCGGACGGACTGGTACGGAGACGGGAAGCTGTCGGTCTCCGTCGTGGTGACGAACGAGGCCGACGGCGGCCAGCGCGGGCTCCAGATCGACTATCTCAACCGCTGGTACGCGCACTGGCAGCGGACCCCGGCCGAAATGGAGCACACCTTCCCTGATTTCTTCGAGGACCTCCCGGAAGCGAACCCGGAAAGCATCAGCCAGGCGCTCGCCGACGGCACCCTGGAGATCGTCGGCAAGGAGACGATCGACGGTCACGAGACGCTCCGACTGCGGCTGGAGACAGAGATCGAGGCCGGTCCCACGGCGACGACCCCCACGACGATGGAGCTCTGGGTGGACGCCGACAGCTACCTCCCCCATCGCAGCACCATCACCACGACGCACGAGTTCGGCGCTCTCACCCGCACCACCACGTACACCTGGTCGGAGCGCACCCCGGAGAACTTGAAGGTGTTCGACCTGACGCCGCCTCCCGGCTTCCCCGGGGGAAAACGGCGTTAGAACGGCACTGGTACGCCGGTGCCGGCGTCGCTCACGCCGATCGCCTCCATCGGGCACGAGGCGGCCGCCCCCAACACCGCGTCGTCCGGGTCGACGGGCGTCGCGAGTGGTCGGGAGCGGCCGTCAGCCCCGAGCGCGAAGTGCCGCGGAGCGCTGCCCGCGCACACGCCGGACCCGATGCATTCGGACGACACCTCGACATTCCACATCGGACGCAGCCCTACCACGTCACCGGCAGGGCGTGCAGGCTTCGTACGATCATGCCGGTCTTGAACCGCAGCTCCGAGTCGGGCACGGCGATCCGCAGGCCCGGCAGGTGTCGCAGCAGACCCCGCAACGCCTCCTGCAGCTCCAAGCGTGCCAGCTGAGCGCCCAGGCAGTGGTGCGCGCCCGCGCCGAAGCCGAGGTGCTGGGTGATCTCGCGGGTCAGGTCGAGCCGGTCCGCGTCGACGAAGACCGACTCGTCGCGGTTGGCCGCCACCATCGAGGTCATCACGACGGAGCCGGCCGGGATGGTGACGCCGCTCAGCTCCACCGCCTCGGTGGTGACGCGGGGCAGGCCCGAGCCCTCGCCGAGCTGGACGAAGCGCATCAGCTCCTCGACGGCCTGCGGGATCAGCTCCGGCGACTCGGCCAGCCGCTGGTATTCCTCCGGGAAGTGCAGCAGCGTCAGCAGGAACATGTTGATCTGGTTGGCGGTGGTCTCGTGGCCGGCGATGAGCAGGCCGAAGCACAGGTTGACCAGTTCCTGCTCGGTCAGCCGGTCCTGGTCGTCGCGCGCCGCGATGAGCGCGGTCATCAGGTCGTCGGCCGGCGTGGCCCGCTTGTCGGCGATCAGCTTGCCGAAGTAGGCGCCGAGCTTGCCCATCGCCGCCCGGATCTCGGCGGGGTCGGCGCCCGCGTCGGACAGGATCGTGTCGGACCAGGCGTGGAAGACGTGCTGGTCCTCGGGCGGCACGCCGAGCAGCTCGCAGATGACGCGCACCGGCAGCGGCAACGAGAAGTGCTCGACCAGGTCGACCGGGCGCGGCCGCGCGGCGACGTCGGTGAGCAGCGCCTCGACCAGCGCCCTGACCGTGGGCCGCAGCTCTTCGACCCGGCGCGCGGTGAACGCACCGGCGACGAGCCGGCGCAGGCGCGTGTGCTCGGGCGGGTCCATGCCGAGGATCGAGTCGGTGGCCACCATGGCGAGGCCGGTGTCGGATGCGGACGTGCTCGCCGCGGCCGCGCGGCTGAACCGCGGGTCGATCAACACCTGGCGGACGTCCGCGTACCTCGTGACCAGAAAGCCCGTCGATCCGTCCTTGAACGCGACCTCGGCGACCGGCCGGTTGGCACGCAACTCGGCGAGTCGCGGCGTCGGATGGTAGATGCTGGGTGCCGGCGGAAGCGGGAGCGCGAGCGCCGTCGTGTCGTCCAGCGATGTCATGTCAACCTCCCCGATGGCCTGACAGAGCCAATCTAGACGAAGACAAACATCAATACGAGGGCTTGTCAGAGTCCCGTCGGTCCGAGTCCGGTGCCGCCCGTCGCGTCCAGGACGTGGCCGGTGACGAACCGGGCATCGGCGGAGGCCAGGAATGCCACCACGCCGGCCATGTCGGCCGGGCCGGCCGCCGCCCGCACCGCCGCCTGCGACGCGGCCCACTCGAACCGCTCCGGCACGTGCACCAGGTAGGCGGCCATGTCCGTGTCGACCAGGCTCGGGCGCACCGCGTTGACCGTGATGTGCCGTTCGGCGATCGCGCGATCCCAGGCCAACGTCTTCGTGAAGATGTCCATGGTCGCCTTGGTCATCGAGTACGCGAGCTCGAACGGCAACCCCACGGTCGCGGCGGCGGGCCGCTACCCGATCGCGGCCAGTTGGTTGAGCTGTTCGGTGCGCCGCTGCTTCAGGCGCACGGCGAAGGCGCGGGTCTCGTCGCTTCCGGCGGCCGCCTCCTCGCCCGTGGCGAGCACCTCGCACTGCTCCAGGTGCCCCTTGAGCAGCGTCATCGCCTGGGCGTCCCGGTCGGCCTCCGGCGCGGTGCGCAGCGCGGCGAGCTGGTCGTCGAAGATCATGCCGGGCATCCGGTGGCCCTCGTGGATGTTCTGCTCAGGTGTTCCGCCCGCGGCCAGCAGCGCCCGCATGTCCTTCAGCTCCGTCCGGTGGGTTTCGGCGAGCTGGGCGGCCAGGGCACGCAGGGCCGGGGAGCTGGTGATCGTCTGCGCCTCCTCGAGGAAGGTCAGGGCGCTCTCGTCGATCGGGATCATGAGTTGGAGGAACGCGTCATCGGTGGGGTTGAGGACGATCGTCCCGGTTCCGGTCCCCGTCGCGGCCGCATTGCCGGCCGTGGTCGCGGCCGCGGTCCCCGTCGCGGCTGCTGCGGTGGGTCCGTCCGGGTCGCGATCGAGCGTTCGCACCCCGACGATCGCCACCGCAGTGACCATCAACGCGGCAGCGACGCCGGCCAGCCGGTAGGCGCGTCCTTTCTCAAGCGGCATGATGGCCTTCCGTGGTCAGCCGCAGCGCGAGCGCTGGGCACATCCGCACCGCCCGGCGGGCCTGGCCATGCAGCCAGACCGGCACGGGCGACTGCGGGAGGGCCGGAAACCCGTTGGCGTCCAGGCTGACGAGCTCCGGCAGGACGTGGGCGCAGAGCCCGTGACCGTCGCAGCGGGACCAGTCCACGCTGAGCCTGGCGTTGGTGTCGGCCGGCCCGGGCGGCACGAGGAGCTGGCCCTTGACGGGCCGGCCGCAGCCGTGGCGGGCACCGTGGGTGGCGATGTCCGCGGCGAACACCATCAGCGCGGACGCGGACATCCGGGCCGTGGCGTCCGGGTGGCCGCACGCGCCCCGGCCGCGTACCGCCTCGACCGCGGCCTCGACCAACGCCGTCGGCGCCGTCCCGGCCACGATGAGGTCGACGCTGCGCGCGAGATCCGGCAGGCCGAGCCGGCACGGCCCGCACTGGCCGGTGGACCCGGCCGCCAGGAAGTGCACCACCTGGGCGAGCTCGCCGAGCGGGCACGTGTCGGGGCCGATCGGGGCGATGACGCCGGGGCCCAGCGTGCCACCGACCGCGGCGAAGCCGGCGCGGGAGATCGTCGCCCGCAGCGCCGACTCCGGGTTGATCCAGGTGCCCTCGTAGCCGCCGGTGAGCACCGCGGCGTCGGCCGGCGCGTGGCAGAGCTCCAGAACCCGCCACAGCGGCGTGCCGGTCGGCACCTCCATCACTGCCGGCCGGGCGGCCGCGCCGGTCACCGTGAGCAGCACGGTGCCGGGCTCGTCGACCAGGCCGAGCGAAGTGTATCCGTACGGCCCGCGACGGGCCGCGATCGCCAACTGGGCGTAGGTCTCCGCGTTCGAGAGCAACGTCGGATGGGATTTGACACCCGCGTCGCTGGTTCGCTGCGAGGTCGCCGGCGGGATGTGCTTCTTCCCGTTGATGCCGTTGACCAGCGCGCCACTCTGGCCGGAGACGATCCTGTGTGGAACGACGTGGACGCTGGTCGGCACCGGCATCTGCCGTTCCGCCAGCGCGGCGCGCAGCGATCGCTCGGCACCCTCGTCGTCGGTCACCGCGACCACGATCTCGGAGGCGCCGATGGCGTCGGCCGCCAGTGCGGCGCCGTCGAGGACCAGATGAGGTGCGCGGGTCAGCAGGACCTTGTCCTTGAAGGACAGTGGCTCGCTCTCGGAGCCGTTGACCGTCACCACCGGTGGCCGCTGCTGGCGCCGTGCCGACTCCAGGACGGCCCGCAGCTTTCGGCCGAACGGAAAGCCCGCGCCGCCCCGGCCGGTGAGCTGGATGTCGTCGACGAGTTGCACCAGGACGTCGGTGGGCAGCGGCCGCAGCGGGCCGTGCACGCGACGGTGGGTCGCCGCGTCCAACCAACCGTGTTCGTCGAGCCCGGCGGTCAACCGTGGCGTCGCGAGGTGGGTGACGGGCGGGAGGGCGGAGCGGGTCACGTCGCGGTGCCCCGCAACTGGGCCCAGTAGTCGCCGTCGTCGAACGAGTCGACGTCGGGCGTGCGAGCGGTCCGGCCCCGGTCGGGTCGCACGGTGGGGGTGGAGCGGAGCTGGGTCGATTCGTCGAGTAGCCGCACGTAGCGCGTGGGCCGGGCGCCGCGCTTGCGGGCGAACAAGCCGGCGAGCCGGGCGAGCAGCGTGGCCACGACGGCCAAGGCGCAGGCGAAGTAGCTGAGCTCCACCCACGCGGCGGCCGCGCGGCCCGCCTCGAAACCGTGGTACAGCGCGATCGGCCACGCCGCGTAGGCCCCGCTGTGCAGGACCCGCCACAGCCACGGCCGGCCGGAACCGGCGAACCGGGCCCGGATCAGGCCGGTCCAGAACACGCTCACCATCAGGTACAGCGCCAGAGCGCCCATCCCGACCTCGAAGCTCCGTCCGCCGAGGAACGGCAGTAACACGTCGAGCGTCGACGCGTACCCCTTGGCGATCATGCTCACGACGTGCAGCACGACCGCACCGACGGCGAGCACGCTCAAGGCGCTGTGTACGGGTTGCAGCAACACCCGATGCCGGGGCCGCAGCACCGTGCGGTCGGTTGCCAGCACACCGACCATGACGGCCAGCGTGAGCAGGACGAGGGTGACCACCCCGGCGGCGTACTCGACGAGCGTCCGCACCATTGATCCTTCGTCTGTTGCCGTTTGCGGGACTACGGGGTAGGCGGAGCCCCTCCGCCCACCCCCGTCCTGGTTCGTCGCCCCCGACGAAGATCGTCGGGCAACGGCCAGCCTCGCCCGCCGAGAACCTGCAGGTCAACACACTGGCGCCAACTTCGGCGCGACCGGTGACGAGCATCGACACGATCGGTCCGATCGGCTGCTGCTTCGGTTCGAAAACGCGAAATTCTGTTATCCGCGGAAGGTGCGGTCACACCACCAGGGCTCGGGCCCGACGACTCGGCGTCAACAAGGTCGCCTTGTAGGGGCACGGCCGGTCCGTGATCGTGGTGTAGGCCTCGATTGCCCGATCGGCGGCGTCGAGAGCGCGTTCGGCCGCGGTGAGGCCCTTTCCCTTGTTGCGGAAGAACGCCCCGTAGAACGCCGAGCAGAAGACCGTGCCCTCGTGCCAGCCGACCTGCCCGGAGGTCCCGATATACGTGATCTCTCCCTGCAGACAGTCCCGGACGGCTTTCTGCCACGCACCGATGCCGGTCTTGCAGCCGTCGGCCAGCACCGCGCTGGCCTGTAGGCCGCGACCGTGCTCCACGGCGTACTCGCCCAGATCCTCGAGCGCGACGTGGGTGGCGCCGTCGCTGCTGCTGAAGGTCGGCGTCGCGGTGTGGTCGCCGTGGGCCATGACGTGCAGCACGTCCGAGGAGGCCGTGAACGCCGCCATCACCGTCTGTGGATCACGCGACCGCACGAAGTCGATGTCGACCACCGGGTCCGGGTAATGCAGGTTGATGCTCTGCAGGGTCGACTGGACGAGGTTCATCGACGCGTCGAAGGAGTCGTCGAGGCCGATGTCCAGGAGCGATATTCTCCTACTTTTCACTCTTTATCCCCCCGGGCGGCGCCACTCCATCGCGAGCGATCCTGTCCGGCCGGGACTGCGTCGTCAACGGAACCTTGGTCACTCTTGGAGGCCGAAGGACCACCTTTCGAAAACGCGTGCTGTCGGGGCGGCCCGCGCCTAGGCTCCCATCGGGAGCCGACACGGCCGCGCTGGTGTGCGGCCGTCTCGTCATCTGCCGAGGGCAACGGCAGGGCTCGAACGCGGGCCGAGCCCGCGCATCCCGCATGAGGAGCGAGATGAGGCTTCCCAAGGCACTGCATGCCCTCTGGATCGTGTTCGCGGCCGCCGTCGTGGCAGCCACGTTGCTCGTGGCGTCGCCCGCCAAGGCCGCCACGCTGACCGAGGTCACGAACTTCGGCGCCAACCCCGGCAACCTACGGATGTACGTGTACGTGCCGGACCGCGTCGCCGCCCGGCCCGGCCTGCTCGTGGCGGTGCACTACTGCACCGGCAGCGGGCCGGCCTTCTACAGCGGCACCGAGTTCGCGCGCCTGGCCGACCAGTACGGATATGTCGTGGTCTATCCCTCGGTCACCGCCAGTGACGGTTGTTTCGACGTCGCCTCGACCGCCACCCTGACCCACAACGGCGGCAGCGACTCGCTGAGCATCGTGTCGATGACGCGGTACGCCCAGCAGACCTACAACGCCGACCCCGCCCGCACGTACGTCACCGGTGTCTCGTCCGGGGCGATGATGACCAACGTGCTGCTGGGCGCGTACCCGGACGTGTTCCGCGCCGGCGCCGCGTTCGCCGGCGTGCCGTTCGGCTGCTTCGCCGGGTCGAGCAAGTGGAACAGCCAGTGCGCGCAGGGCCAGCTCACCCGCACGCCGCAACAGTGGGGCGACCTGGTCCGCAACGCGTACCCCGGCTACACCGGCTCCCGACCGCGGATGCAGCTCTGGCACGGGACCAACGACGAGATCCTGTCGTACGTGAACTTCGGTGAAGCCGTCAAACAGTGGACCAACGTGCACGGGCTGAGCCAGACCCCCACGTCGACGGACAGCCCGCAGTCGGGGTGGACCCGCACCCGCTACGCGAACACCGCGGGCGTCGTGCAGGTCGAGGCGATCAGCATGGCGAACACCTCGCACAACCTGCCCGTGCAGGCGTCGGCGGCGATCGCGTTCTTCGGCCTGAACAGCGGTGGGCCGACGAACCCGCCGACGACCACGTCGCCGACCACGCCGCCGCCTTCCGGGAATGGTGGCTGCACCGCGGTGTTCCGGGTGACGAGCAACTGGCAGGCCGGGTACGTGGCATCGGTGCGGGTCACCGCGGGCAGCGCCGGGATCAACGGCTGGCGCGTCGGCCTGCCGCTGCCGTCGGGCAACACCGTGGTCAACTCGTGGAACGGTCAGTTCAGCGGATCGGGCAGCACGACCCAGGTGTCCAATGTGTCCTACAACGGCCGGCTGGCCGCGGGCGCGGCGACGGAGTTCGGCTTCCAGGCCAACGGTCCGGCGCCGAACCCGGTGCGGAGCCTGAGCTGCACGGCGCTCTGACCCTGCTGTGTGCTTGCGGCGGGGGGCCTGCGTGGTCCCTCGCCGCCCGCACTTCAGGCTGACGGCCGCCGGCCGAGGTAGATGGTGTTGGTCGACGTACGCCGCTGCAGTGGGTTGGCGAACGTGACCACCTGCGCGCGAACGCCGTCGAAGACCTCGGCCATGACCGCGGTGAACGCGTCGTCGGGCGGGTCGTTGGACCAGAGGCCGAACACGCCTCCCGGGTGCAGGTGATCGGCCAGCCGCCGCAACCCGTCGGCGGTGTAGAACGGCGCGTGGCTGGGATGCAGCAGGTGGCTCGGGCTGTGGTCGACGTCGAGCAACACGGCATGGAACTGCCGACCGGGCTGCTGCGGGTCGAAGCCCGTCGCGTTCATCGCGAAGAAGTCACCGTGGTGCAGCCGGCTACGCGGATCGGCGACGACGGCCGAGGCGAACGGCAGCAGGCCGCGCTGGTGCCAGGAGATGACCTCGTCCAGGGCATCGACGACGATCAGCTCGTGCACCCGCGGGTCCTCGAGCACGGTGCGGGCGGTGTAGCCGAGGCCGAGCCCACCCACGACGACCTCAAGATCGTCGCCCACGACCTCGGCGAGCCCCAGCCGAGCCAACTCGATCTCGGCGACGGTGAAGAGGCTGGACATGAGGAACTCGTCGCCGAGCTTGACCTCGTACACGTCGGCGTCGACCGTCGCGTCCCACCGCCGCCGCAGGCTGATCTCACCCATCGGCGTCTGCCGCCAAGCCAGCTCTTCAAATCGCAAACTCATCCGGCGTCCCGTGTCGGCCATCCAGGTTGATGCCCTGCGGCAACCCCGAACCGAGGGCTTCCGTCGAGCGGAAACAGCCTACTGACCTGCACCGGCAGCCCGCACCGCAGGCTTGGCCGTCAAGGACGCGTCGCGATCAGCGCCCGAGGCATGTCGAGCCCGGCCTTTGTCATCGAACCCGACACCGCGCTTGAGATGTCGACCAAACGCGTCACGGGCGGCTTCGCCGCTAATAGTTGGGTGGGACACGCGACCGGTGGTGCGGTGGCGGCGGGCTGGGCGCTCGCGGCGGCCGCCTTCGGCGCCGGTGCGTGGGTCCTGCCCGACATCGTGGCCGCGGACCATCTGGCACGGCGGTTGGCGGCCGTCGCGCTCGGACTCTGTGGCGTCGTTGCGTCATTTGTCGCGGCACTGTCCGCTGCGGCGACGTCGCGCTTGCGTGTGGAGGCCGACGCGTACCACGTCCAGGTGAGCCATCCGTTGCTGCCCGGGCCGACGGCGCTCGTGCCGCTGCGCGAGATCCGGGCGGTGCGTGCGGTGTCGGCCCGGGCACGTCCGTGGACCTCTGGTGGTGGCCCTGGCCGATCACCTGGCACCGGGCCATCGCCAGCCGATCGGGCCCGGCGCTGCGGATCGACCTGCACTCGGGGAGGTCGCTGGTGATCAGCGTCGACCGCCCGGACGCCGCGGCGGCCGCGATCCGACACTTGCGCAACGGACACCGGTCAGCACTATTGTCGACGAACTCGGGCCATGAGCGGTGAGGTGTAGTGGACGTGGGAGCGGCTGCCACAGCACGGGTTTACGTCGACATGGTTGGCGACCTGTTCCACGCGGGCCATGTGTCGCTGTTGCGTGAGGCGCGCCGCCATGGTGACTGGCTGGTCGTCGGCGTGCTGTCGGACGACACCGCGGCCTCGTACAAGCGTCGTCCCATCATGACCCTCGCGGAGCGGGTCGCCGTGATCGAGTCGTGCAGGTACGTCGACGAGGTGATCGAGGACGCCCCGTTTCAGGTGACCGAACAGTTTCTCGCCGAGCACGGGATCACCACCGTGGTGCACGGCGACGACCTGTCGCCCGAGGCGGCCGAGTTCGTGTACGGGCCCGCCGCGGCAGCCGGGAAACTCGCATACGTCCGGCGTACGGCAGGAATCTCGACCACCGAGTTGATCCAGCGGGTGCTCGACCGCCCATGATCTCCTCCGAAGTCGGCGCCGTCGTGGAGACGATCCGGTCGTCGCTGCCGCTCGAACGCGAGTGGCGAATGATGAACTCCATGCCGGGGCCGGCTCGACCGCCCGCGCCGCCCGACGTACCGGCGGCCTACCTGGATTTCCTCGCTGTGGCGGACGGGTTCATCTGCGGCCCGGTCGTGCTGTTCGACTCGGCGACCGTCCCCACCATGCAGTTCTACGCGGATCATCAGGAGGACGCTCCCGTCCGGCTGACGCCGGAAACCTGGTTCTGCGCCGGCACCGTCAACGACGAACCCTGGTTCATCGACCGCACCGACGAGACCGTCTGGGGCTTCCCCGACACCGGAGTGACGTGGTGGATGAGCGACCGTTTCGACCAGCTCGCGCCGAGCCTGGAACGCTTCTTCCTGGGCGTCGTCTGCGGCCCGGCCTATCTCACGCTGACCGCCGCGGAAGAGGGCGACCAGTGGTGTGAGCTGCTCCGCCGACTCGGGCGGCTGCCGGGAATCGCGGATTTGTAATCAGCGGCAGCAGGGGTAGCCACCCTGCCGGGCGTTCCGTGACCTGCAGCTCGTCGGATCGGCCGCAACCACGCCCGCCGTTGGTGGAAAGTTGGCCTTGACGCCAGGCGGCCGTCGCAGCAATAGTAGCCATTGTAACCAGTGACGGGAGGGCGTGATGGGCCACCAACCGAGCTACCTGGACATCGTCGACGACATCCGCCAACAGATTGTCGACGGCGAGCTAACCCCCGGCGCCACCCTTCCGACCTGCCGAGAGATGTGCCAGACCTACCAGGTCAGCCGCCAGACCATCGGCAGCGCGATGATCGTCCTGCGTACCCAGGGTCTGATCGTCGGTCAGCAGGGACGGGCGGTCTACGTCAGCGCCAACCCCCGCAACCTTCCTGCGCCCGAATCCCCGGCCGACCACGAAAGACCGTAAGAGGGCCGGCGCCCGAGCGGAGCGGGCTCGTTTCTCTCGGCTCGGGCGCCGGCCGTCGGCCCCTTGTCACCGGGCACGCCGCACGGCCGCCGAACATCGGCGCCGCCAGGACGGTCCGGCGGGGCGAACTGGCCGCGAGCGCCGACCATCAGCCACCTGATCGACCGTGCCGCGCGTACCGACGCGAGCAACGCTGATCTGGCGTGTTAGGCGGGCCCCGGGAGTCGCCTAGGCCACGATGCGCGGCGCGATGCGGCGAACCTGGGAGGGCGCCAGCCCTGGGCGACGCACCTCGCGGCACCCGCGGTGGGGCTCGGCAGCGGCCGCTGCCGAAGGCATAGCGATCGTTAGAAGCGGCCGCCTCCGCCGCGGCGGCCTCCACCACCGAAACCGCCGCCGCCAGATCGGCGACCCCGGCTCATGCTGCCGCCGAAACCGCCACCGAAACCCCCGCCCCAGCCGCCGCCCCAGCCGCCGCCGCGGTAGCGGCCTCGGTAGCGTGAGCCGCCTCCCATGAGGATTCCGCCGAGCATCGCGCCCAGCAACGCTTCACCACCGCTGCCGCCTCGGCCGTAGCGGGGTTGGCCCCAGCCGCCTGATTGCCAGGCGGCTACCTCCGAGTACGCGGCCTCGCTCGCCGCGCTTGCCAGGCGGCCCGCCTCCTGGGCCGCCGCCAGGGCCGCCACCGGGTCGTCCAGTGCCAGCGCCTCCGCGCGGGCCAGTTGCCGCGTCGCCTCCGCCAGCAGGGTTCGGGGCTGGGTTCCTACCGCGGCCCGGCGGGTGGTCAGGTACTGGTCCGCTGCAGCTACCTCGCTTCGGGCCACCGGCAGCGCCTGGTTCAGCAGGGCGCGGGCCCGGGCCACCCGCTCCGACTCGTCCCGCGACGCGGCCAGCGCCCGGTCGAGTCGTGCGTCCGCTTCCTGTAGGCGCCGTAGGTCGGCGATCGGGTCCGTCGGGGACGAGCCCGCTCGCACCGACTCTGTGGCCGCCGCGCCCGCCGACGCCGCCGCGGCCAGTTCGCCGTCGGTGCTCGCGGCGGACCGGGCCGCCGCTACCTCCCCGTCGATCTCGACCAGCAGCGCATCTACAGCCGCGCGAGTGGCGGCAAGGTCAACGCCCGCCTTGTCCACGCCGTCCAGCAACGTCTCCGCCTGCCGCAGAGACTCCTCGGCGGCCCGAACCGCCAACGCCGCCTCCGGACGCCGGCCCGCAGCCACCGCTGCCGACGCCCGGGACAGTGCGGTGGTGGTGAAGGAGAGCCGTTCTCGGGCCTGCGCCGGGTTGGCCGAAACCGCCGACACTCCCGGACCCGTGTAGCTGCGGCCCAGCGACTCCACCGCCGACTCGGCGGCCGGCAGCCGCGACGAGACGGCGGTCGCGCGTTCGCTCAGAGAAGCCGACAGTTCTTCGACGCGCGGTTCGATCTCGCGGAGCCGGTCGAAGTCGTCGGCCGAGGCGTCCAGCCGTTCGTCGGCTGCCGCGCAGCGTTGGATGATCTCCGTCAACACGGCTCGGGTCGCGGGCTCGTCGCGCGGCTCCTCGTCGAGCGTCATGCGTAGGCGGAAGGCCTCCGCGACCTCGGTTCGCGCGCTCTCCAGCGCCGCGGTGAACTCGGCGGTCGCCGCTGCGCCGTACTGGCCCGTGGCGATCGCGAGCTCCTGCTCGCTCGACCGCAGTTCGTTATCGAGCTCGATCAGCAGCGTGTTGGCGCGGTCCTGCAGCTTGGCGATCGGCTCGCCCGCCGGCGAAGGAGCCGTCAGGGCGGGGGCGCGGCGGCGGCGCCGGTAGGCGACGTAACCGATGATGAGCAGGACCACGAGACCGGCCACCACCAGGCCGCCGATCAGGGCGCCGCGGCCGCTGCCACCGGAGACGGTGTCGGGCTGGCCCGGCTGGATCACCGGGGCCGGGATCGGTTGGCCGGCCAGCGCGGCGGCATAGCCGTTCGACGCTCCGACGACCGCGCCCGCCCAGTCGTTCTGGGCCAACGGCGGCTCGATGGCGGTCGCGGCGACGGCCGCCAGGGTCGCGTCGCTCAGCGGGAAGTTCTGCGGGAACGAGTACGCGAACTCCCGGTCGTGGGTGGCCACCGCGAGCAGCCCGTCGCGATCGCCCAGGCCGCTGCGCACGGCGGTCTCGTCCGTCCACCGCTGCGCCGGCACGCCCGAGAAGGTGTGCACGAAGACCACGAACAGCTGCAGACCGGTGTTGGTACGCAACTGCTGCAAGGACGCGGCCGCCGTGCCCGCGCGTGAGCCGAGGACGTCGGACCGGTCGGTGAGCTGCGAGTTGAGCCGGAACGGGTCGTCGGCCCGGGCCGGACCGGCCACCGCGACAGCTAGCAGGACCAAGAAGAGCACGGCACCGATGGCCCGGCGCGGGCGCGACAGAAGCACACGGCCAGGCTAGTACCGAAATAGCCCCGATTCATGCCGCTAGCAGCTGGAGTTTCTCGGCCGTGCCCGTGCCCGCGACCGGGGTGAAGACCTGGAGGGCCTGCGAGTGGTCGGGGTCCAGCAGGATCTGGCAGTGCAGGTCGAGCGGGCCGAGCGCCGGATGCTCGATGCGCTTGGTGCCGCAGTTCGCGACCGCGACCGGATGCTCCCGCCAGATGTCGGCGAACTCGGGGCTGCGCGCGAGCAGGGCGCGGACCACGGCGCCGGCTCGGGAGTCCGGACCTGAGCGGGTGTACGTGCGACGCAGGTCCGCCGCGAGCAACTGCCCGTGCCGCGCGTGCGTCGAAACCGGGTAGAGCTTCCGCGCCGAAGGATCGGTGAACCAGCGGTAGTGCAGGCTCCGCGACAGTCCCTTGTGCACGGTCTGGTCGCCGAACAGGGCCGAGGCGAGCGGGGTCTGCGTCAGCGTCTCGCCGAGGTCGCTGACCACCTGGGCGGCGCCGTCCCGCAGTCCCGCGAAGACCTCCAGCATCCCGGGGTTGACCTGGTCGTCGGTGGCAGGCCGGGCTGGCGGCGACGGATACCCACCGAGCGAGAACAGGTGGTCCCGCTCCTCGCCCGACAGCCGCAGGCCGCCGGCGATCGCGCCGAGCACCTGGCGGGACGGGTGCGGGCCACGCCGCTGCTCGATCCGGCTGTAGTAGTCCGTCGACATGCCGCTCAGCGCGGCGATCTCCTCGCGGCGCAGACCGCCCGTGCGGCGCCGCCGGCCGCGGGGCAGCCCCACGTCCTCGGGCTGCACAGCCGCCCGTCGGGTCCGCAGAAACTCGGCGAGTCCGGTGCGGTCCATGCTTCCTCCCGTGACGCGGGTCACCCAAGGGAAAGGGACCGCGCCACGAGCAAGAACAACCAAAGCGCCGAGGCTGTTCCACGGATCAGTTGTCCCTGGATGGGCTCCGCACCCCGACCAAGACTCGACCACATGAGCGACTCGCATTGGATCGACGGCGTGGCCGTGCCCTCGGCCGACGCCACGACGATAGACGTCATCAACCCGGCCGACGGCAGCGTGGCCGGGGTGGTCCCGGCCGGCACCGCCGCCGACGTGGACCGCGCCGTCGGCGCCGCCCGGGCCGCGTTCCCCGGCTGGGCGGCCACGAGCGTCGCCGAGCGCGCGGCAGCAGTCCGGCGGATCGGCACCGGCCTCGCCGCGAGAAGGGCCGACCTGGCCGCCGCGATCACCGCCGAGATGGGCGCGCCGGTCAACCTGTCCAGCACCGCACACGTCGACTTCCCGATCGCGGTCGCCACCTCGATGGCCGACCTCGCGACGGAGTTCGCCTGGACCGAGGAGCTCGGCAGCTCGCTGGTCACCCACGAGCCGATCGGTGTCGTGGGCGCGATCACCCCGTGGAACTTCCCGCTCCAGCAGGTGGTCGCGAAGCTGGCGCCCGCCCTGGTCGCCGGCAACACCGTCGTGCTCAAGCCCTCGGAGATCGCGCCGCTGACCGCGAGAATCCTGACCGAGGCCACCGTCGAGGCGGGCCTGCCCAGAGGCGTCTTCAACGTGGTGCACGGCACCGGAGAGGTCGTCGGCGAGGCGATCTCGGCACACCCGGACATCGACATGATCTCGTTCACCGGCTCGACCCGGGCGGGCCGGCGGATCGCCTCCGTGGCCGCCGGAACGGTCAAGCGGGTCGCGCTGGAGCTCGGCGGCAAGGGCGCGAACGTGATCCTTCCCGGCGCCGACCTGGCCGGCGCGATCGAGGCCGGCCTCGGTATGGCGTTCATCAACGGTGGACAGGTCTGCGGCTCGTGGCCGCGGCTGCTGGTGCCCGCCGAGCTCCACGACGAGGCGATCGAGCTGGCGGTCGCGGCAGCGGGGGCCTACACCGTGGGCGACCCCACCGACCCGGCCACCCGGATCGGCCCGCTGGCCTCCGAGGCGCACCGGCAGAAGGTCGACGGCTACATCCGGCGGGGCATCGCCGACGGCGCCAAGCTGGTCTTCGGCGGCCCGGGCCACCCCGAGGGCCTGACCGGCGGCGCGTACGCCCGACCGACGATCTTCGCCGCCGTCGACCCGTACTCGGCGATCGCGCAGGAAGAGATCTTCGGCCCGGTCCTGACGATCACCCCGTACGCGGACGTGGACGCGGCCGTGTCCATCGCCAACAGCACCGTGTACGGGCTGACCAGCGGCGTCTTCGGCCCGCCCGAGCAGGCCCTGGCGGTGGCCCGCCGCCTGCGCGCCGGTCAGGTCGACGTCAACGGCGGCCACTGGAACCCGCTGGCCCCGTTCGGCGGCTTCAAGCAGTCCGGCAACGGCCGCGAGTTCGGCCCGTACGGGCTGGCGGAGTTCCTGGAGACGAAGTCCATCCAGCGCTGACCTACCGTAGAGCCCATGCGTCTGGCGGTGGGTTGCGCGATGTGGTCGCTCAAGTCGTGGCACGGGCGCTTCCTGCGGCCGCAGTCGGCACAGCGCCTGCGCCACTACTCCGGCTGGTGCGACGCGGTCGAGGGCAACACCACCTTCTACGCGACGCCCAGCCGGGCGACCGTCGAGTCGTGGGCCGCGCAGACGGATCCGGACTTCCGGCTCGTGGTCAAGCTGCCGAAAGAGATCACGCACGAGCGGCGGCTCGTCGACACCGACGAGCCGCTGCGCGCCTTCCTGCACGCGATCGAGCCGCTCGGCCCCCGCACGCACGCGCTGTGGATCCAACTGCCGGGTTCGTTCACGCCCGCCGACCTGGGCGCGCTGCGGCTCTTCCTGCGCCGCCTGCCGGCCGCCTACCGGTGTGCCGTCGAGGTTCGCGACCCGGCCTTCTTCACCGAACCGAGGGCGGCCGAGGCCCTGGAGCGGGCGCTGGACGGCGCGGAATGGGTGCCGTTCGACACCACCTCCTTCTTCAGAAGCCCGCCGACCAGTGCCGCCGAGCGCGAGGCCTGGACGAAGAAGCCGCGCATGCCCCTGCGCACGCGGGCGTTGACCGAGTTCCCGATCGTCCGCTATCTCGGCCGGGACGCCACCGACACGACGGTCGAAGGCTGGCAGCGGTGGGTCGAGATCACCGCCGGCTGGCTGCGCGAGGGCCGGTCCCCCACCGTCTTCGTGCACACGCCGGACAACGCTGACGCGCCCGCGCTGGCCCGCCGGTTCCACGACGAGGTGCGCGCCAAGGTGCCCGGCCTGCGACCGCTCCCCGAGCCGGCATCCGTACCCGCGCCGGAAGAGCCCCTGACGCTCTTCTAGCGGTCTACAGGTCCCCCTCCTCGCCCTCCGGAAGCTTGCCGAACCAGTCTTTGGTCAGGGCCAGCCGACCGGCGAAACCACCGACGTCGGCCGGATAGGTGATGCCCAGCCGCCGCCAGAAGTCGACGAAGACCCACGCGTTGTCGAGGGTGAACTCGTCGTCGGGAAACGCCTTCACCGAAGGCGGTTCTTCTTCGTCGTCGTCGCCCAGGTCGATGTGCACCAGGTAAGGCCGTAGCTCCTCGACCGACCGCCCAAAAGCCGAGGCGACCACGGCCGGATCACCCGACCACCCTCGCCGTAGGTGGGCGACCACAGCGAGATCGTCGGTGAAGTAGTCCACCATGGACGCGAACCGGTCGAGCACCGCGCCGTCGCGCACCAGCGTGTGCGCCCAGTAGTCGCCGTCGTGGATGTGCACGGTGCTGGCCACCACGCCCAGCTCGTCGGACACGAACCGCGCCGCCGGCACGTCGGAGAAGTAGGTCGGCCACAGCACCACCGACCAACCACCGGCCGGCGCGAACTGGAGCACGTCGTTCTCGTAGTCGTAGGACTCACCGACCGACGTCGTGCTCCAGCCGTGCGCCCGCACATAGCGCTCGACGCTCGCGAGCACCTGGTCGGCATTGTCAGTGCGGAACGCCGACGTCGCAACGAATTCACCCATGCGCCGGACGCTAGCGGAGCCCTCCGACAATTCCGATCCGGATGCCGAGCCACGGGTACGTGTGCTCGAAGAACGAGTTGTCCTGAGGGTTGAGCCCGACCGCGGACGGCCACATCTGGAAGGCCGGCGCGTTGGAGATGCCGCCGTGCAGCCGTCGCCAGACCCGCGCTCCGTCCTGCCCGGCCGGCGGCGGAGTGACGGTGTCGGTCCACTCGACCGCGTTGCCGCCCTGGTCGAGGGTGCCCCACGGAGAGAGCGTGCGGGCCTGCCCGACCGTCGCGAGACTGCCCTGGTAAACCGACGCGTACGTCTGCGGGTCGAGCCCCATCGGGTTGACGGTGGTGCAGAGCTCGTCCGGCACCTGTCCCGGGCACCAGGCCGGCGCGCTCGTCCCACTGGCGTGGAAGGACGCCAGCGGCTGGACCGACCCGTTGGTGACGTCGCCGGTCGCCGGGTTGAGCACGGTCTGGTTGGGCGCGGTGTCGTCGCCGTCGCCGTAGACACCCGGGTTGGTCGGGTACTTCCAGTACGAGCGTCGACCCGGGTCGTAGTACGCCGCCTTGATCCATTCGTTCTGGCTCGGGACCACGAAGCCAGCGGCACTGGTACGTGTCGGCGCGCGCCGCGCCATGTCGTACATGCCGGTCTCGGTGCGTGGCGACAACCGGACCTGGTAGCTGGTGTAGCGGAAGTTACCGGCGCGACGGGTCTGCGAAGCGATCACCCGGCCGTTCTGCAGCGAGTTGACGAAGCGGGCCGCCCGCAGGAACGTCGCGAAGCCGTACGGCTTGTCCGCCCACTGTGGATAGGCCACCGAGTAGTGCTGCCCCCGCCCGGCGCGCGGCGCGAAGTCGACCTGCCCGTACCGCGGCCAGGCCGTCGAGCTCTCGGTGACGTCGTAGAGGTTGTGCGGGTCGCGCCCGTCCGCGTCGGCGGTGTTGAGGAACGCCACCCACTGCTTGACGGTGATCTCGAGCCGACCGATCTGGTACGGATATCCCACGCGCCCGACCATCAGACAGCCGCGCGAGGACACCGGCGCGTCGGCACACGTCCGGTAGACGGCGTCGGTGAACGGCACCACGGCGACGGCCGGGTTGTCCGGCGCCCCGACGGCCGCGGTCGTGATGGTGACGACCGAGCCGTCGTAAGCCGGCTCCCCCGCGACAGCTGCGACGGCGGCGCCCGGAGCGGCGAGCACGGTCAGCAGGACCGCGAACGTGCTGAATATTCTGCGCATAGTGGACACATGGTAATCCGGCCATCAGCCCTTTTCGGGGACGAAATGCCAAGCGGAATCCCGGTACATTGACGCCCGAGGAGGGGGTCGACGTGCCGCCTGACGAGCTGGTCCGGCGCTGGAGCACCGGCGACGGGGTCGCCCGCGCGCGCGACGTCCTGGAGCGGTTGGCCAAGGGCACGGCGCTGGACGGGCTCGGACTGGCCACCGTGGACGGCCTGGTCGACCTGCGTGGGCTGCCGGCGGGCGGCCTGGACGCGCACGGTGGCGAGGTCGTCGGCGCGGACCTCAGCCACGCCTGGTTCGCCCACGCACACCTCACCGGTGTCCGGTGGCGGCGGTGCCGATTCGACCGGGCCAACCTGTCGGCCGCGGTGCTCGTCGGCGGCGGGCTGACGGAGTGCACGATGCGGCGGGCCGACCTCCGGGAGGCGGTCGTCGCCGGGGGCATCTGGTCGTCGGTGCACCTGGCCGGAATCACGTCGAACCACCTCAGCGCCGACCACACGACCTTCACGGGTACGACGTTCCCGGCGCTGCGGCACGTCGAGTTCACCGCGTGTGCCTTCGTCGACTGCCGGTTCACCGGCCGGCTGGCCGAGGTGCGGTTCCTGGGACGCGGCCAGCCCGCGCCGATGCTCCTGCGCGACGTGACCTTCGCGTCCAGCGACTTCCGCTACGCCGAGTTTGACGGCATGGACTTCGACAACGTCGAGTTTCCGGACGACGGCGCCCTGATCGTCGTACCCCGGAGCTTCAAAGCCGTGGCCGAGCGCGCGGGGATGATCTCCCTGCGCCGCCGCGACGACGTCGGCAAGCAGCTCCGCAGGTTCCTGTCCGAGCATTCCCTGCGGCCCGGTCTGAGCGCCACGGCGGGCTGGGCCGTGAGCCGACGCGACCTGGCGCCGGACGTGGCCGAGCTCGCCGCCAGCACCCTGCACGAGGCGCAACAGCAGCTACGGGCCGAGGGCGTCATCCCGTGAGCGCGGGCACGCCGCCAGGGCGTGCCCGCGCGAACAGGTCAGGCCTGCTGGAGGAGCTGGCGCTGCCGGCCGAGACCGTCGATCTCCAGCTCGACCACGTCCCCCGCGGTCAGGTAGGGGAAGCGGCCCGAGAGGGCGACACCCTCGGGGGTGCCGGTGTTGATCAGGTCACCCGGCTCCAGGACCGTCACCTGGCTCAGCTGGTAGATCAGCGTGGCCACGTTGAAGATCATGTCGGCGGTCGACGAGTCCTGGCGCGGCTCGCCGTTGACCCAGGAGCGCAGTCGCAATGCCTGCGGGTCGGCCACCTCGTCGGCGGTGACCAGCCACGGGCCGAGCGGGTTGAAGGTCTCGCTGCTCTTGCCCTTGGACCACTGGCCGCCGCTCTGCCGGATCTGGAACTCGCGCTCCGACACGTCGTTGGCGATCGCGTAGCCCGCCACGTAGGAGAGCGCCTCGTCGGGCGACGCGAGATAGCGGGCGCGCCGGCCGACCACGACCGCGAGCTCGACCTCCCAGTCGGTCTCCTTCGAGCCGCGCGGGATCAGCACGTCGTCGTTCGGGCCGACGACCGTGTTCGGGGCCTTGTAGAACATCACCGGCTGCTCCGGCGGCTGCGCGCCGGACTCGGCGGCGTGCGCGGCGTAGTTCATCCCGATGCAGAGCACCACGCTGGGCCGGGCGATCGGTGCGCCGATCCGCTGGCCGGTCGCGTCGAACACCGGCAGGGAACCGGCGGCGTGCGCCGCGCGGACCCGCTCGATGCCGTCGCCGGCGAAGAACGCCGGGTCGATGTCGGCGGTGAGGCCCCCGAGGTCGAAATACTGACCAGACCCGTCGAGCAGGACGGGACGCTCGGCGCCGGCCGGCCCGATCCGCATCAGTCGCATGCCGCTTCTCCTTCGCTCAGACGGCCGACCAGGCCGCCGTCGAGTCGACGGTACTAGGACACACGCGAACGGACTTCACCCCAGGTGCCGGCGTCCCGGGGTACGGGCGGAAGCGACCCTAACCGTCGACGGCTTCAGCCGCGGTGAGAATGCCGGCGGCTTCGTCCGCCACTGCCTCCGCATCGGGGCCGGTGACGGTCAGCGTCACCTCGGTGCCGGTCACCGCGCCCATGGCCATCACCGCGAGCACGCCGCGGGCGTTGGCCTTCTTCGCGCCCGCGACGAGCTGGATCGTGGTCTCCTTGTGCCGGCCGGCGAGCCGGGCGAGCTGCCCGGCCGGGCGCGCGTGCAGCGGTTTCGGCAGCACCACCACCCGCTCCGCGGCGCCGTCGTCAGAACTTGGCGGCATCGCGGGCCTCCTCGGCGGCCGCGGCGACCGCGTCCAGGTCGGCGCCGCCACCGGCGGCCACCGCCGCGGCGACCGCGCCCTCGACGAACGGTGCGTCCACGAGCCGCGCCGTGGTCTCGCCGGCCAGGTCGGCCAGCACCGCGCGCGTGCTCAGCACCGCGCTGCCGAGGTCGGGGATGATCAGCACGCCCGAACCGGCCTCGGCGTCGTCGATCGCGGCCTCGATCCGGGCGGTGCTGGTGCCCAGCCCGCCGTCGTCGGTGCCGCCGGCCGGCACCACCGTCGCCCCACCGGAGATCTGTTGGACCAGCTCCGCCGCGCCTTCGGCGAGGGCGGCGCTGTGGGAGACCAGCACGATCCCCACGAGCCCCAGGCCTTCGGTCATGGCATCGCCACCTCGATCCGTTCGTCGACCAACTCGGCAACCTCGCCTGCGCCGCCGAGCCGCAGCGCGTCGGTGAACAGTGTGCGGCACTCAGCGGCGTCCAACCTGCGCAGCCTCCACCGCGTCTCGTCGATCCGGGCCACGGCCACGCTGACCGACCGCACCCCGGCGCCGAGCAGCAACGGCAGCGTCGTCGGGTGGGATCCGGCGTCGCCACAGACGGTCAACGGGGGCAGCCCGGCGGCGTTGGACGCGGCGACCACCCGGCCGATCAGGGACAGCACCCGCGGGTGTGCGGCGAGCTCGGTGCGCGCCCGCGGGTCGACCCGGTCGAGGTCGAGCACCTCGGAGGTCAGGTCGTTGCTGCCGATCGAGACGAAGTCGACGACCCGGCAGAGGGCCTCGATGTCGCGCACGGCGGCGACGGTCTCGACCATCGCGCCGACCGGCGGTGCCGGCACGCCGAAGGTGACCGAGGCGGCGTTGACGATGGTGCGCACCGGTGCGATCTGGTCGGGGCTGGTGACCATCGGCACCATGATCCGCAGCCCGACGCCGCGGCCCAGGTCGACGATCGCGCGGATCTGGGCGGTGAGCGCCGCCGGGTTGGCGAGCAGCGACGGCAGGCCGGCCGGCGGGGAGAGGAACGGAGGGATCTTGTCGTTGGCGAAGTCGAGCAACCGCACCGTGACCGGGCGCCCGTGTGCGTCGGCGAGCAGCGGCGCCAGCGTCCGCCGGTGGTCGGCCTCGCCGGGCCACCGGTCGGCCTCCAGGAACTCGAGCTCGGTGCGGACCAGCCCGCTCCCGATGGCGCCGCTCTCCAGCGCCAGGCGGACCTCGACGTCGGAGGCCACGTTGGCGTACAGGCCGAACGGCTGACCGTCGGCGGTGACGTGCGGCAGGCCGCGCTCGGCGGCGAGCTGGGCCCGGCGTTCGCGCTCGTGGGCCGAAGCTGCTTCGGTGCGCTCCACCTCGGTCGCGGACGGCTCGGCCACGACGGTGCCGGCGTCGGCGTCGACCAGCAGGTCGGTCGCGTCGGGCAGGTCGAGCACCTCCGGGTCGACGCCCGTCACCAGCGGCAGCCCGACCGAGCGGGCGACGATCGCGGCGTGCGAGTTGGCCCCGCCGCGCACCGCGACCGCACCGACCAGGCCCTCACCGAGGTGGTCGATCAGGTCGGCGGGCCCGATGTCGGTGGCGACCAGGACGAACCGGTCCCCCGCCGGTGCGTCGCGGGCACCGTCCGGGTAGGCCAGCCGCTCCAGCACCCGCCGGCCGACCTGGCGTACGTCGGCGGCCCGCTGGCTGAGCGCGTCGTCGGGCAGCGAGTCGAGGACGGTGGCGTAGCTCTCCACGGCGTCGCGTACGGCCGGCAGCGGCTGCTCGGCACCGGCCGCCTGCTTCGCCGAGTCGACGAGGTCCGGGTCGGCGGCGATCAGCGCACCGACCTCGACGATGTCGGCGGCGGCGGTGCGGCCCTCCCGGCGTACGCGCTCGGCGGCCTGTTCGAGCTCGGCCGCGACGGCCGCGAACGCCGCCTCCACCTCGGCCGGACCGATGTGGACGGTGGTGGCCGCGACCGGTCGGTCAGCGCGCCACGAGCCGGCGACAGCGGCGCCCGGCGCGACCCCTTCCCCGGTCCACCGGTGCGCGACCGCCGTCACGATGTCTCGCCGGCGGCGACCATCGCCAGCGCACGCATGATCAGCGCGGTCGACGCCGCTCCGGGATCCTCGTGGCCGATGGTGCGCTCGCCGAGGTAGCTGGCGCGGCCCTTGCGGGCCAGCATCGGAATGGTCTCCGCCAGCCCGCGCTCGGCCGCGTCCGCTGCGGCCCGGGTGGCCGCGGCGAGGTCGCCACCCTCGCCGACCGCCGCCTGGTACGCCACGACCGCCGGGCCGAGCGCGTCCAGCAGTGTCTTGTCGCCCAGTTGGGCGGCGCCGAGCTGCTGGATCCCGTTGAACGCGGCCTCCAAGGCGCTGCCGAGCAGCACGGCGTCGACCTCGGTCACGTCTCCCAGAGCCTTGCCGGCCTGGCGGAACCCCGTGCCGTAGATCGGGCCGGAGGCGCCACCGGTCTTGCTGATCAGCGCCCGGCCGACCGTCCGCAGCACCGCACCGGGCGTCTCGGTGTCGGACTCCGACTTCTCGATCATGTCGTCCGCCGCCTGGAAGCCACGGCGCAGGTTGATGCCGTGGTCGCCGTCGCCGATCGCCGAGTCGAGCTCGGTCAGCCGAGTGGCATGCTCGGTGATCAGCAACGACGCCTCGTGCACCCACGCCTGGAAAGCGCTGGTGTCCATCAACGACCCCAGCGCAGCGCCGGCGTCTGGACCGGTGCGTCCCACAGCTCGGTGAGGTCCGGCGTCATCCGGGCCACGGTGATCGAGCAGCCGGCCATCTCCAGGCTGGTGATGTAGTTGCCGACCAGGTTGCGGGTGATTGTGGCGCCGTGCCCCTCGAGCCATTCGGCGACGGCCGCGTAGACCACGTACAACTCGATCAGCGGTGTGCCGCCCAGGCCGTTGACCATCACCAGCACGTCGCCCGAGAGCGGCATGTCGGTGTGGATGGCGTCGAGCGCCACGCCCGCGATCTCCCGGGCGGTGGACATCTGCCCGCGGGTCCGGCCGGGCTCGCCGTGGATGCCGACGCCGAGCTCGATCTCGGTGTCGCCGAGCTCGAAGCCGGGCTTGCCCGTGGCGGGGATGACGTTGGCGGTCAGCGCCACGCCGAACGAGCGGGAGCGGTCGTTGACCTCGCGGCCCACCGCCGCCACCGCGGCCAGGTCGGCGCCGCGTTCGGCCGCCGCACCGGCCATCTTCTCGACGAAGACCGTGCCACCGGTGCCCCGCCGGCCCGCCGTGTAGGTGCTGTTCTCCACCGCGACGTCGTCGTTGACGAGCACCGACTCGACCTGCAGACCGTCGTCGCCGGCGAGCTCGGCCGCCATCTGGAAGTTCAGCACGTCACCCGTGTAGTTCTTCACGACGTGCAGCACGCCCGCGCCGCCGTCGACGGCCTTGGTCGCGGCCAGCATCTGGTCCGGCACGGGCGAGGTGAACACCTCACCCGGACAGGCGGCGTCGAGCATCCCGTAGCCGACGAACCCGCCGTGCAGGGGTTCGTGGCCGGATCCGCCACCGGACACCAGGGACACCTTGCCGGCCGTCGGGCCTCGGCTGATGTACCGGTCTTCCAGGTTCACGATCAGGTCAGGGTTCGCGGCCGCGAATCCCACCAGCGCGTCGTTGAGCACGCCCTCTGGATCGTTGATCAGCTTCTTCACGACTCCGACTCCTTATCCGGCTGTGCCTCGGGTGCCCTTATCGAGCGAGGCGGAAAACCGCGAAAGGTCGCGCCGGGCACATGGCCGCGCAATGCGCGCGTCAAGGCCACCCCTGCCAATATCAGCCTAGCCGTGGTTAAGGAGGGAGTCCTCCAGCTTGAGAACTTGAGGCCTGGCGATGAAGATCAAACATATGACCGATCCACGGGTACGGCTGGTGCTGGTGCGACACGGCGAGTCACGTTGGAATGTCGAGGACCGCTACCAGGGCCAGGAGGACTCGGGACTGACCGAGGCCGGGGTCGCCCAGGCGGAAGCCGTGGCCGAGGTGCTCGTGGGACGGTTCGGCGCGGCGGGCATGGTGGTCAGCAGCGACCTGCCCCGGGCCCGGGACACGGCCGAGCCCTATCGCCGCCTGATCGACGGCACGGTACGCGAGGACGCCCGGCTCCGCGAGATCAACGTGGGCACCTGGACCGGCCGCACCCGGGCCGAGGTGATGGCCGCCCATCCGGACGACATCGCGGCGGTCGACGGCGGTGTCGACATCGCCCGCGGCGGCGGCGAGACCTACCGTCAGGTGCGCAAGCGGGTCTGGGCGGCGCTGGACGAGGCGGCCGCCGGAGCGACCGGCACGGTGGTCGTGTTCACGCACGGCGGACCGATCCGGGTGGCGACGGCCGAGGCGCTCGGCGTGCCCGCTCCCGGCGAACGCGCCTTCGCACCCGTGCTCAACTGCTCGTACACGGTCATCGACCATGGCGGTCCGGACGGGCCGCACCTGCTGGTCGCCTACAACGCACCGACCACCGCGGGCAGCCGATCGACCAGAGTGGAGTGAGCCGATGCTGTTCGCCGGGGTGGACGTGGGCACGCAGAGCCTGCGCGTGCTGCTCGCGGACGAACACGGCACGGTGGTGGCCCGGGCTGGCCGGCCACTGACCAGCCGGCGCACCGGCGGGCGGCACGAGCAGGACCCGGCGGAGTGGTGGGCGGCGCTGGGTGCGGCGTTCCGCGAGGTCGGGCCGGACCGGGTCGGCGCGGTCGCGATCTGCGGCACCTCGGGCACGTTCCTGCTCGCCGACCGGTCCGGGACACCACACACCCCGGCCCTGATGTACGACGACACCCGCGCCACCGGGACCTGGGCCCTGCCGAAGCTGCGGTGGCTGCTCCGGCACGGCCCGGACGAGGTGCGCACCGGCCTGGCCGACGGCCGGCTCGTCGTGCGGCACTGCGGCGACCATCTCGCCGACCGGTTGTCCGGAGAGCTCGTCGCGACCGACTGGACGAGTGCGCTGAAGACGGGCTACGACGACGGTTGGGCCGCCTCCGAGGTGCCGGCCGCCGCGCTGCCCGAGGTGGTCCGCCCGGGCACGCTGATCGGCACGGTCGGGCCGGCCGGCGCCGCCCACACCGGGCTGCCGGTCGGCACACCGCTGCGCGCCGGGCTCACCGACGGCTGCGCCGCGCAGGTCGCCGCCGGCGCGCTGGCCCCGGGAAGCTGGAACTCCGTGCTCGGCACGACGCTGGTGGTCAAGGGCGTCACCACGACCAGGCTGGCCGACCCGTCCGGCGGGGTCTACTCGCACCGGCACCCCGACGGTGGCTGGCTGCCCGGCGGTGCGTCCAATGTGGGCGCCGCCGCCGTCGACGACCGGTTCCCCGACGCCGACCGCGCGGGGCTGGAGCTGAAGGCTGTGAAACACGAGCCCGCCGGCGCGGTGGTCTACCCGCTGCGCGGCCGGGGCGAGCGTTTCCCGTTCGTCCGGCCGGACGCCGAGGCGTTCACGCTCGGCGAGTTCAGCGGCCCCGCCGACCACTACGCCGGCCTGTTGCAGGGCGTCGCCTACGTCGAGCGGCTCTGCTACGCCCACCTGCGCCGGCTCGGCGCCGACACGACCGGTTCGCTGGCGCTGACCGGCGGTGCCACCCGCAGCCGCTACTGGTCGCAGCTGCGCGCCGACGTGCTCGGCCGCCCCGTCCTCATCCCCGCGACCCCCGAACCGGCGCTCGGCATGGCCGTGGTCGCGGCGGCCGGCGACGGTGGTCTGACCGAGACCGCCGCCCGGATGGTCCGGACGGCCGACATCGTGGCGCCGCGCCCGGGCGACCGGTTCGCCAAGCCGTTCGCCCGCTTCGTCGACGCGCTGGCCGCCCGCGGCTACGTCGACGAAGCCCTCGCCGCCTACGCCAAGGAGCCGGAATGACGAGCACGACGGTGGTGCTGGCCCGCCACGGGCGCACGGCCTGGCACCAGCCGACCCGCTACACCGGCCGCAGCGACGTGCCGCTCGACGAGGTCGGCGTGACCCAGGCGGCCGAGCTGGGCGCCTGGGCCGCCGACCAGGGGTTCGCCGCGCTGGCCTGCTCGCAGCTGGTGCGGGCCCGGCAGACCGCCGCGGCCATCACCGGCCTGACCCCGGTGGTCGACCCACGGCTGCGCGAGCTCGACTTCGGCGTCGCCGAGGGACACACGCTGGCCGAGCTGCGCGCTGCGGACGAGGCGATGGTGGCCCGGTTCGAGGCCGACCCGGTGGCCGGGCACTTCCCCGACGGAGAGCCGCCCGGCGAAGCGGCCGAGCGCGGGTTGGCCGCGCTGCACGAGCTGGCGGCAGCGCATGACGGGCAGCGGATCCTGGTCGTCGCGCACAGCACCCTGATCCGGCTGGTCGTGTGCGCGGTGCTCGGCGTGCCGCTGTCCGAGTACCGGCGCCGGCTTCCCGTGCTCGACCCGGCCGCGACGGTCACGCTGCGCTTTCCCGAGCCGGTCGGGCTCCTGTCGTACAACGTGTCGCGATGATCATTATCGGGGTCGACGCCGGGACCACCGTGACCAAGGCGGTCGCGTTCGACCCGGACGGGGTGGCGCTGGCCCGGTCCGCCCGGCCGACGGTGCTCGACCGGGTCGGCGACGGGCGTTACGAGCAGGACGCCGACGCGGTCTTCGGCTCCGTGGTCGCGGTGCTGCGCGAGCTGCGCGAACTGCTGCCCGGGCCGGTCGCCGCCGTCGGCGTCACCGGGCAGGGCGACGGGCTCTGGCTGCTCGACGGCGACGGTCGGCCGGTCCGGCACGGCATCTCCTGGCTCGACGCCCGGGCGACGCCGATCCTCGAACGCTGGACCGCCGACGGCATCGCCGCGCTCGCGTACCGGCGTACGGGCAACTACCCCTTCCCCGGCGGCGCCGGGCCGCTGCTGGCCTGGCTCGACGCCCACGAGCCGCACCACCTGGACCGGGCCGCCACCGCCGGCTACTGCAAGGACATGGTGGTGCAGCGCCTGACCGGGCTGCGGGCGACGGACCCGTCCGACGCGTCGGCGCCGTTCCTCGACCCGCACACCCGGCGGTACGACGAGGAGCTGATCGCCGCCTGCGGTCTCACCCACCGGGCGGGCCTGCTCGCACCGGTGCACGACGCGCCGCACGCACCGCTGAGCCGGGCCGCCGCCGACGCCACCGGGCTGCCTGTCGGGCTGCCGGTCGTGGGCGCGCCCTACGACCTGCCGGCCTCCGCCTGGGGTGCCGGCGTCCGCACGCCGGGCGACGGGCTGCTGACCGTCGGCACCACGCTGGCCTGCCAGGTGCTCCGGGACACGGTGGACACCGGTGGCGAGCCGGCCGGCCTGACGCTGAGCACCTGGCAGCGGGACCGGTGGCTGCGGGCGCTGCCGGCGATGGTCGGCACCGCCGCCCTCGACTGGGTACTGCGGCTGGTCGGTGCCACAGTGGCCGACCTGCCCACGCTGCTGACCGACGGCGACGCGGGCGAGCTCACGGTGCTGCCGTTCTTCGCCGAGGCCGGCGAGCGTGCCCCGTTCGTCGCGCCGCGCGCCCGGGCCCGGATCGACGGGCTGCACCTGGGTCACGCGCCCGCGGACCTGGTCAGGGCGACCTGCGAGGCGATCGCCTACAGCGCCCGGCACTGCCTGACCGCGGCGGAGCTGACCGGCGAGCTGGCCGCGTGCGGTGGCGGGGTCGCCTCGGCGGAGTGGGCGCAGATCTTCGCGGACGTGCTGGACCGGCCGGTGCGCGTGCTGGCCGGCGAGGAGATCGGTGCGCGCGGCGCCGCACTGGCGGCACTGTCCACGGTGGCCTCCGAGCCGAATGGCTGGACTCCGGCCGGGCGGGTCTTCGAGCCGGTCGGGGGCGATCGCTACCGCGCCGGCTACGACCGGTATCTCGCGCACGTCGAAGCGGCCCGACCGAACTGGAGCTGAGCATGCGCGTACTCGTCGCCGGGGATCATTTCGTCACCAACGACCTGCTCACGGCCGCCCTGCGCGGCCGGGTCGGCCCACACGTCGAGCCACGCACGCTGCTGCTGCCCTGGCCCCTCACGCCGTACGGCCGGGTGGCCGAGGTCGACGAGGCGTCCGGCGACGAGGACGAGCTGATCGCGGCGCTGGATGGGGTCGAGATCGCGGTCACGCAGATGGCGCCGTTCACCGCCCGGGTGCTCGCCGCCGTCTCCGGCACGCTGCGGCTGCTGGTGGTCTGCCGGGGCGGGCCGGTCAACGTCAACCTCGATGCCGCCGACACAGCGGGTGTCACGGTGCGCACCACGCCGGGACGCAACGCGGTCGCCGCGGCCGAGCACACGATCGCGTTGATGCTGGCCGCGCTGCGGCAGATTCCGGACCGGCACGCGGGCGTACGCGCCGGCGCGTGGCGCAGCGACCTCTACGCGCTCGACCAGGTCAGCGGTGAGCTGGCCGGCAGCACGGTCGGGCTGGTCGGCTACGGCGAGATCGGCCGGCGGGTGGCGCGGATCCTCACGGCGTTCGACGCCCGGGTGCTGGTGCACGACCCGTACGCGGACGTCGCCTCGACGGAGCTGCCGGAACTGCTCGACCGGTCCACCGTGGTCAGCCTGCACGCCCGGCTGACGCCCGAGACCGCGCAACTGATCGGCGCTGCCGAGCTCGCCCGGCTGCCGGCCGGAGCCGTGCTGGTCAACACCGCCCGCGGTGGGCTGCTCGACTACGCCGCGGTGGCCGACGCGCTGGAGTCCGGGCACCTCGGCGCCGCGGCCTTCGACGTGTTCGACGCGGAGCCGTTGCCGGCCGACTCCCGGCTGCGCACCGCACCCCGGGTCGTCCTCACCCCGCACCTGGCGGGCGCGACCCGGCAGACCGCGCAGCGCGCCGCGACCCTGGCCGCCGACGCCGTGGCGGCGTTCACGGACAGTTCGCGCTGACCCGTTCGAGCTCGACCTCTTCGTCGTCGGTGGTGATCCCGGACGGTTCGCCGCCGAACCAGGTCTCCATCTTCTCGCCGGCCCGGCGCTGCTCGTGGTGCAGGTGTGGGGCGCCGGAGTTGCCGGTGCTGCCGACCTTGCCGATCTGCTGACCGGGCGCGACCTCGTCACCGACCTGGACCAGCGGCGGCTCCAGCATGTGCAGGTACTGGGTCTCCCACCGGCCGCCGTGGTCGATCTTCACCCAGTAGCCGCCGCCGCGGCCCTTGGGGCCGTTCGGTTTCTCCGGGGTGCGCCCGCCCAGCGAGCCGTTGATGCCCGAGACCGTGACCGTGCCGCCGGCGGCCGCCAGCACCGGGCGGCCCCACGACTCGCCCTCGGTGGGGAACAGGTCGACGTCGAAGTCGTCGTGGCCCGGATAGGTGGACAGCCGCCAGGTCTCGCCGCAGGCCACGGGCAGCTGGAACAGGGGGCGCGGGCCGGCGCGGCGGAGCCGGTCGACCACCAGGATCCCGAGCAGCGTCGTGAGGACGATCGCGATGCCGGCACCGATCGCCGTGCCGCGCCGAGCCGCGGTGGTGTTCACCGGCCGGCCAGGAAGGTCTCGACCGCGTCGGCGAACGAGTTGGGCGCGTTCGGGTGCACGACGTGGCCGACCGGGATGGTGGTGAACTCACCGGCCGGGATCTGCTCGGCCATCTCGGCCATCCTGTCCTGCGGCAGGAAGCTGTCGGGGCCACCCGCGACGACGAGCACCGGCACGTTGATCCCGGCCAGCCCGTCCCACCAGGCGGGGTCGGGAGCGTTGAGCGCCGCCAGCACCGACGGGCGGATCTCGCGGTCGTAGAAGGGCGCCGACTCCGGCAGGTCGGTGGGCACCGGGATGCCCAGCGGCGTGGGTGGCGGGCACTCCTCCAGGACCAGGGCGGCGACCCGGTCCGGCGCGGCCAGCGTGGTCAGCAGGGCGACCAGGCCGCCGAGCGAATGGCCGACCAGCACGACCCGGTCAAGGCTCAGCTTGTCGAGCAGCGCCAGCAGGTCGTCACGGAACACCGTCGGCCCGTACGGGCCGGAGCGCTCGCTGGCGCCCATGCCGCGCAGGTCGGGCACGTACACCGGGCGGTCCTGCGCGAAGCGGGGTGCCAGCTGGTCCCAGCTGGTGCCGTCGCCCCCGCCGCCGTGCAGCAACACCATCGGCACGGCGCCGGGCGGCCCGGCCACCGTGCGACAGGCGAGCTTGACGCGGCCGGTGTCCACGTACTCCGTCATGGCCGAAACCCTATGCCCGCCGCGCCACCCGGGGCTCAGGCGTGGGTGCCCGATCGGCCGAGCTCCAGGGCCACCACGCCGGCGATGATCAGCAGCAGGCCGCCGATCTGCAGTGGTGAGAGCGACTCGTGCAGGAACAGCACGCCGATGATGGCGATCAGGGCGACCCCGACCGCCGACCAGACCGCGTACGCGACGCTGACGTTCATGCCCAGCTTCAGCGCCTGGGAGAGGCCGTAGAACGCGAAGCCGTAGCAGACCACCAGGATCACCGTCGGCACCAGCCGGGTGAACCCGGCCGAGGCGCGCAGCGACAGCGTGGCCACGACCTCGGAGACGATCGCACCGGCCAACCAGAACCACACGGGCACAGGCCCCTTTCAGCAGGCGGTCACTTCGACGCGGATGTCGTGGAAGGTCGGTGCGCCGCCGAGGTCGGCGTCGCGCACGGCCGTGACCGCGTTGACGGTGTTGCCGCCGGGACTGCGCTTGGCCCAGTAGGCCTTGAAGGTGAACGCGACGCCGGGCCGGGTGGCGTCGTCGACCGCCACCGCCGCGTCGAACGAGCCGTTGGCGTTGTGCACCTTGACCGCCGTGCCGTCGACGAGCCCGCGGGCGGCCGCGTCGGTCGGGTGGAGGTGGATCTTCGGTTGACCCATCTTCCGCTCGTGCCAGGGCAACGACGCGAAGGTTGAGTTGAGGAAGAACCGGCCGGCCGGCGCGATCAGCACCAGCCCGGCGGTGTCCTTCTCGGCCGGCGGGGTGTAGCCGACGAGCGGGTCGACGCCGACGGCGTGCAGCGCCGGGTCGTGCAGCCGGGCCCGCCCGGTCGGCGTCGGGAAGCCACCCTTGGCGAACGGCGCACTGCCGACCGGCACCCCGGTGGTGCGGGCCCAGGTGCGCTCGCTGAGCTCTTCGAACGTGACCGGGCCGCCGGCCAGGTGCTGGCGAACGATCTCCTCGTCGCTCTCGCGCAGCCTCGGGTGGGTCAGGCCCAGCGCCGCGGCGATCCGGCGGAAGATCTCGGTGTTGGGCAGCGCCTCGCCGGGCGCCGTCGTGGCCGGCAGGTTGAGCGCCGTGTAGTGGTGCCCGTAGGAGCTGACCAGGTCGAGGTGCTCCGGCTGCATGGTGGCCGGCAGCACCACGTCGGCGTAGTCGCAGGTGTCGGTCCACCGCTGCTCCAGCACGACCGTGAACAGGTCCGCGCGCAGCAGGCCGGTGCGCAGCCTGGTCTGGTCGGGCGCGGTGGCCGCCGGGTTGGCGTCGAAGACCACCAGCGAGGTGACGGGCGGGTCGGCCTCGCCGGTGAGCACGGCGGCCAGGCGGCTCATGTTGACCCCGCGGGCGGGCGGCTGCGGCAGGTCGGCCGGGCGCGCGACGTCGATGTCGCTGTCCGGGAAGTGCCCGGAGGTCATGCACAGCGCGCCGCCGCCCGGGTAGCGGAAGTCGCCGGTGACCAGGGGCAGCGCGCAGATCGCCCGGATCGCCTGGCCGGCGCCGGCGTGCCGTTGCAGGCCGAGCCCGACCTTGATCGCGGTCGGCCGGCTGGTGGCGATCCGGTCGCCGAGGTCGCGCAGCACGGCCGGGTCCAGCCCGCACTCGGCGGCGGCCCGCTCGACCGGCCAGTCGGCGAGGCGGGCCGCGAGCTCCGGCCAGCCGTCGACGTGCGCGTCGAGCCACTCGTGGTCGACCGCGCCCGCGTCGACCACTTGCCGCATCAGGCCGAGCGCCAACGCGCCGTCGGTGCCGGGCAGCGGCGCGACGTGGGCGTCGCAACGCCCGGCGGTGTCGGTGCGCAACGGGTCGACGGCCACCACGTAGGCGCCGCGGCGCTGTGCCTCCTGCACGAACGGCCACAGGTGCAGGTGGGTGGAGAGCAGGTTGGCGCCCCACAGCAGGATCAGCTTGCTCTCGACGATGGACTCGGGCTCGAAGCCGACCATCCCGCCGTAGAGCGAGTCGAGCGCCGCGCCGGCGGCGGCCGTGCAGATCGTGGTGCGCAGCCGGCTGGCCCCGAGGTGGGCGAACAGCCGCTGGCCCATCGTGTAGCCCTGGACGGCGCCCATCGTGCCCGCGAAGTAGTAGGGCAGGACCGACTCCGGACCGTGCCGGTCGATGCTGGCCGACAGGCCCTGCGCGACCCGGCCGACCGCCTCGTCCCAGGTCGCCGGGCGGAAGGCGATCGGGCCCTCGCCCTTGGGGCCGACGCGGACCATCGGCTGGGTGAGCCGGTCCGGCCCGTTGACCGCGTCGAGGTAGCGGTTGACCTTGCCGCACAGCGCGCCCCGGGTGAACGGGTGGTCGGCGTCGCCACGGATCTCGACCGCTTTGCCGTCTTCGACGGTGAGCTGCCAGACACAGGTGTCCGGGCAGTCGAGCGGGCAGGCGCCGCGGTGGGTGGTTCGGGCCATGCCCGGATGCTACGTGAGCCCCACTCGTACCATCTCTCGCATTTTCCGGCAGGTCACGGCGGGTGACGGTTTGGCCGGGACGGGCGGGGGAAGACGGCCGCCATGGGATTCATGGACCGCATCAAGGACATGATGGGCAAGCACGACGACAAGGTCGACAAGGGCCTCGACAAGGCCGGCGACAAGATGGACGAGCGCACCGGCGGGAAGTACGGCGACAAGATCGACAAGGGCGTCGACGAGGCGCAGCGCCGCACCGGCGGCGGCGACACCATGCCGTAAGGGACGGCTTGTCGCGACGGGTTGCCGTACCGTTCGCGCATGGTGACCCTGGACGACGTGGCGCAGTTGGCGGCTCGGCTGCCGGAGACCGACATGGTCGACCGGCGGGGCAGCCGCGCCTGGTCGGTGGCGGGCAAGGTGTTCGCGTGGGAGCGGCCGTTCAGCAAGGCCGACATCAAGCGGTACGGCGACGAGCCGGTGCCCGAGGGTCCGATCGTCGCGACCGCGGTCGGTGACCTGGCCGAGAAGGACGCGGTGCTCGCCGCGGGCGCGCCTGGCGTCTTCACCATCTCGCACTTCGACGGCTACGCGGCCGTGCTGATCCAGCTCTCCGAGGTCGACCGGGTCACGCTGGAGACCGCGCTGGTCGACGCGTGGCTGGCCAAGGCACCGAGCCGGCTGACCGAGGCCTACCTGGCCGGCTGACCGCCGTAGAGCGCCGCCACGGCGTGGAAGGCCAGCTTGGGCTCCCAGCCGCCGTCCGGGCGCATCGCCACCAGTCCGTACGACGCCAGGTCCAGGTCGTGCGCCGGGTCGTCGGGGCGGTGCGGCAACTCGAAGCCGGCGAAGGTGAACCAGAACGCGCCGGCGACCCGCTCCTCGTCGAACACGGCGTCGAGCTCGTGCAGGTAGCGGACCTGTTCAGCCTCGTCCCGCTCGTACTCGGCGGGGATCGTGCCGTCCTCGGTGACGATCGTCCAACCCAGACCGCCGCGGTCGGCCGCTCCCCGGTACGTGCAGCAGCCGAACTCGGTGACCACCACCGGACGACCGAAGCGGTGGTACGCGCGCAGCTCGTCCGCATAGCGCTCGGCGTTGCCGGCGTCCCGGTAGGCGTCGACCGAGACGATGTCGAACTGGTCCCAGTCGACCTGCTCCCACATTCCCGCCGCGTACGTGAGCCGGCCGCCGAACACCTGCCGGGCGGCGGCGACGGTCTCGCGCTGTGTGTCCCGGGCGCGCTGGAAACCGGCCAGCAGCGGCGCCCGGCCCTCCTCCGTGGCCCAGGTGGCCGGGTTCGTCATCGTGGCCGTGCGGCCGGGCAGCCCCTCCCCCGGCACGAAGCCCTTGCAGAACAGGGTCATCTCGCAGCCGAGCACCATGACGACCTCGCGCTCGGTCTCGCGACGCAGGAGCTCGGCACGCTCGGCCGCACCCGTCAGGTAACCGACCAGCTCGGCGGCGTCGAGGTCGTAGGGGAACGGCGAGAAACCAGACGTCGAGCCCGGCCTGGGCGGCGAGCCGGCCGGCCGTGAGGATCCGGTCGGGGTCGTCGCCGGAGACGCGTACCGCAGTGGCATGGAGGTCTTGGGCGATGGCCGCCATGTCGCGGCGCACCGCGTCGTCGTCGAACACCGACCTGGTGTGGAAGTCGTCGAGCCTCTGGCCGGTGTCGTAGTTCACCCCGCGGATCTCCACGATTCCGACGCTACGCCGTCAGGGCAGCACTTCGAGGTCCCAGTCGCCTTGCGTGTCGACCTCGATCACCCGGGTGTCCGGCGGCAGGTGGACCAACCAGCTCAACGGGCCGATGCCGTCTTCGAGCAGGCCCATCCGGCTGTCTTCGCCGTAGCCGCGAATGACGTAGTTCCCGGTCCCGCGGTAGCTGAGCGTGAGCCGTGCGCTGAAACCGGCGTCCTTCGGCACCAGGAAGACCGCTGGCTCGCGACCGGTCGCCTTGCCGGTGAACTTCCGCGCTTTTCTGACGTCGCGCAGAACGATCTTCCAGTTGCCGTCCGCCCGGACCCGGACCGCCGCCACGGTGTCGAACTCGGCCAGGCCGACGGTGCGCTCACCGGAGTAGTCGCCCTGTGCGTTGACGATCAGCCCGACGTTGCGGCCGCCGTCGCCGAGCGTGTCGACCATGAAGTTCGCCGTGCCGTCGTGGGTGATCGTCGCGACGTACACGGCATCGGGCACGAGCCCGACGTCGACGGTCCGGTCGCCACGGCCGCTGATCGTGACGTCCTTCCCCATCGCCCACGGCCTGGGCGACTCACCAGGTGCCGTGGTGATCCGGGGCATCGGTTCTTCCGCGGTGTTCGGATCGGTCTGACCGACCGGTGGCGGTGGTGCCACGGTTTCGCGGTCGCCGTCGCCGTCGCCGTCGCTGTCGCGCAACGCCAGGAGAGTGCCGGCGGAGAGGCCGAGGATCATGACGAAGGCAGCCGCTGCACCGACGAGCCAGGGCCAGGTGGGTGGCTTTGGCGGCGGAGGGGTTGGCTGCGTCACCGCCGAACGGTATGACGGGTGAGCGAGCGCCGCCGCCCCGGGCGATCGCTTTCTTGATCACAAAGCGAAACGGCCCGGCCGGGAAACCCGGTCGAGCCGTCACACGGTGGGGTGACTGAGGGGATTTGAACCCCCGACACCCGGGACCACAACCCGGTGCTCTGCCAACTGAGCTACAGCCACCATGTCGACCCGCGCCGGCATTTCCGCCGGGCGAGGCGCCGACCAATGATAGCCATACGCCGCCCGGCCCCGTCGACAGGGTATTAAAGCTCCGCCGCGATCGCCTTCGCGGTCTCCACGTCCGGGCCGGGCAGGGGCACGAACACCGTCCGGCGGTAGTACTCGAGCTCGCGGATGCTCTCCCGGATGTCGGCGAGGGCGCGGTGGGCCAGGCCCTTGGCGGGCTGGCCGAAGTAGACCCGCGGGTACCAGCGCCGGCACAGCTCCTTGATCGACGACACGTCGATCATGCGGTAGTGCAGGTGCGCGTCGAGCCGGGGCATGTCGCGGGCGAGGAAACCGCGGTCGGTGGCGATCGAGTTGCCACACAGCGGCGCCGTGCGCGGGTCCTTCACGTACGTCGTGATGTAGGACAGGAGTTGGTCCTCGGCCTGTTCGAGGGTGACCGTCGACCGGCGTACCTCCTCGGTCAGCCCGCTCTTGGCATGCATCTCCCGAACCACGTCGGGCATGCCGTCGAGCTGCGCGTCGGAGGCGTGGATCACCAGGTCGACCCCCTCACCCAGGACGTTCAGGTTGGGGTCGGTCACCAACGCCGCGACCTCGACCAGCGCGTCCTTGCCGAGGTCGAGCCCGGTCATCTCACAGTCGATCCAGACCAGAAGATCAGCCACGATCGACAGCCTACGCGCAGGTCGCTCTCGGTGAGCCTCCACTAGGCTGCCGGGCGTGCAGGCAGCAGCGCCACCCATGAAGATCAACCCCGGCACCGCACGGCGGATCGCCGTGGTGATCGCGCTCACCGCCGCTTCGGTCGCGTTCATCTGGGTGTACGCGGCCCGCCGCGACTTCTTCGACCTGCGCATCTACGTGAGCGCGCTGCGCTGGTGGGCCGACGGGCACCCGCTCTACGACTACGCCCAGCCGGACCGGGTCCAGGGCGAGCTGTACTTCACCTATCCGCCCTTCGCGGCCCTGCTGCTGCGGCCGTTCGCGGCTGTGCCGCTCGGCTTCACGATCGGGTTCTTCTGCGTCTTCACGGTCGCTGCCGTGGCCGTGGCCGCCTGGTGGCTGACCGCGCCGATCGCCGACCGCCGGGGCCCGCCCCGCTGGCTCCTGGCCGGGCTGCTCTTCCCGGTGGCGCTGGCGGTGGAGCCGAGCCGCGAGACGTACTTCTTCGGCCAGATCAACATGCTGCTCGTGCTGCTGATCCTGGCGGACTTCTGCCACGCCGTGCCCCGCAGGTGGTTCTGGGCGGGCGCCGGCGTGGGCCTCGCGACGGCGATCAAGCTGTTCCCGGGCATCTTCATCCTGTATTTCCTGGTCACCCGCCGCTGGCGGGAGGCAGCCGTGTCGGCGGGCACGGCCGTGGTGGCGACGTTGCTGGCCGCAGCGGTGGCACCGCGCGACTCGTGGCAGTTCTGGACGTCGTCCCTGTTCTCGACCGAGCGGGTCGGCCGCCCTGATTACACGGGCAACCAGTCCTTGCAGGGTTTGCTGGCCAGGTTGGTAGCGCCCTCCGAACCGGCCAAGATCTGGTGGCTGCTGCTGGCCCTGGCGGTCACCGGCTTCGGCATGTGGCGGGCGGCCCGGGCCTTCCGCGCCGGGGACGACCTCTCCGGGCTGACGCTGACCGGCCTGGTCGGCGCGCTGGTCAGCCCGATCACGTGGCCGCACCACGTGTTCTGGTTCGTGCCGGCCCTGGTCGTCCTGGTCGACTCGGGACGGCGGCGGGACCTGGCCCTGGCCGGCGGGACGCTGGCGGTCGCCCTGTACGGCGTGAACACCTTCATCGACTGGGGCATAGCCCCGGACCCGACCCGCACGATCGGCGACTTCCTCCTGCGGAACCTGTACGTCCTGGCAGCGCTCGCACTGGTAGCCCTGCTACCGGCCCGCGCGCGGATCCGCCCACCAGAACCGCCTAGAACTGGACAGACCTAGCCAGTCGACACCGGAAGGGTTAAACTGGCATTAACGGATCAAGTTCTCCAGTTGCACCGTTCCCCCGGTGAGAGCGTCCCTTCGCGTCGGCAGCGCGAAGGGACGCTCTGTTTTTCCCGGGGTTTCGCTAGCTTGCCTGGTCGGTCGGACGGGCGTTCGGCGCCTTCGCGGGGCGCCGGCGGGCGGCGGTGTTGGGCCGCTTGGCGGCCAGCGCGGCGACCGCGGTGTGCGCCGGCCCCGCGTCGGTGGCCTCGGGCGCCGGCAGCCCAGCAGCGGTCTTCCGCCGCCGCGCCTTGGCCGGAGCCGCATTGCCGAGCATTCCCCCGAAAGGAGTACCGGCCACGGCCGACTCACCCTTGCCGTCGCTGGCCGCTGCCTTGACCGGAGAGTCGGTCACGGCCTCCGCCGGAGGCTCAACTGCGGCCTTGGCCGGGGCTTCGACCGGCGCCTCGGTCGCGGCCTTCACAGAGCTCTCGACCAGAGCGTCAACCGCAGCCTTCGCCGGGGTCCCGGCCGGCACTTCGACCTCGGTCTCGACCGCAGCCTTGGGCGCGGCCTTCGCCGGGGTCCCGCCCGGCACTTCGACCGAGGTCTCGACCGGGGTCTCGACCGCGGCCTCGGGCGCGGCTTCGGGCGCGGCTTCGGGCGCGGCTTCGGGCGCGGCTTCGGTTTCCGCCTTCCGGCGCGGGGTCCGGGTCGCCTTGGTCGGCTTCGCCGCGGCTTCGGGGTCGGCGGCCTTCTTCGCACGGGTCGTCCGACGAGCGCGCTTGGCCGCCGCCTCCGGCGCCGGGTCGCCCGTCGTCCCGACGATGGCGCCGGTGCCAACCGGAGCGCCGGCCGAGACCGTGCCGTGCTCAGCATCCGCCTGGTCCGCGTCGGACCCGGTCGACTCGATGACCTCCGTGCCCACCGTGGTCGGTTCCACGACGTCGGCGACCGCCGTGGTCGGCTCCACGACGTCGGCGACCGCCGCGTCACGCTTCTTGGACTTCGTCGACCTGGCCGCCTTCGGCCCGCCGGCGGCAGCCGCGCCGGCCCGCGCCGCGACCGTCCCGCCAGCCGCACCGATCTCCGCGGCGCTGGACGCCTTGGGCTCGGCGGCGCCGCCCGCCAGCTCCGCCTCGGTGAGCAGGGCTGGTGCGCTCGCCGCGGTGCGACGGGGCTTGCGCTTCGCCGTCTTGCCCGCGGCAGGCGCGGCGGCACTTGCCGTCTCGGAACGGCCAAGACCCACGAGGACGTCGCCTGATGTCGACACGTCGGTGGTAGATCCCGCAGAGGTCGTCGTCGCACCGGTCGGCGACCCGGCGACCACCGGCCGCGCCTCAGCCACCTCTACGTCGGTGGTCGAGACAACAGCCGTCGTCGTCGGCTCGACCGACGCACCCGTCACCGACCCAGCGACCGCCGGCCGCGCCTCGACCGCATCCGCGTCGGTGGTCGAGTCGACGGAGGCCGCTGTCGGCTCGACCGACACGCTGGTCGCCGACCCGGCGACGGTCGGCTCCGCGTCGGTCGATGCCGGCGCCGTTTCGGTGTTGGCCGGCGCGGTTTGCGGGCTGGCGGCGTCGCGTGGTTGCGGTGCCGACTTGGTGCGGGTGCGGGTCGCGACGACCGGGCGGTCCGGGCTTTCGCCGGTCGGCTCCACCGCCGTGTCGACGAAGACGACCGGGCGCTTCTTGGTGGCCGTCCGCGAACCGCGCTTGCCGGCCGGCCGCTCCGGGCCGTCGGTCTTGACCGAGCGCAGGTGGGCCACGCCCGGAGTCGGCGGGCCGTCCTGGTCGGCGTCGGCCTCCGCACGAGGCGACGGGGTGCGCGGGCCGGACTCGGTCGGGATCGCGGTGGCCGCGCCGGCCGGGGCGTCCGAGGTCGGCACGGACTCGACGGAAAGCTGCGCCGCCGCGGCGGTCACCGCGGGCAGGCCCGCGAGCCGGGCCGCCTCGGCACGGCGCCATGCGTTCGGCTGCGCCGGGTCGGGCGTCCGGTCCGCCGCGCCTGGCTGCGCCGGGGGCCAGGCGGGGCCGGGCGGCGGCGGCACGGTCTTGCCGGCGCCGGCGAGCGCGTCGGCCAGCGTGGCCGGGCGGCCGGGCGTGCTGTCGGAGGGCCACTGCGGCCAGGTGCCGTCGGCCGGCCGGGGCTCGTCGCCGGCCAGCACCGGAAGCGGTTCGGCCACCTCGGTCGCGGGCAGTGCCGGCCAGACCGGTGGCGGGCCCGCCGGGCCTTCCAGGCCGCCGAGCCGGGCGGAGACCTCTGGGACCTGGCTCGGGTCGACCACGAAGACCACCTCGCGGGACCGGACCGGCCAGGCCAGCGAGACGATCCCGGCGGCCAGCAGCAGCGCGCCGAGGGCGACCAGCGTCCAGGTGACGGGCGCGAGCCAGCCCGGCGTCGCCGACGCACGCACGTCGACGGTGAGCCCCGGTGTCGCGTCGACCCGCATGATGACCAGGCTGACCTCGCGGCCTTCGACCTCGTCGGCCGTCCATTCGAGGTTGCCGCTGCCCTGCCGGGTCCAGAACGACTGGCTGCCCGGCGCCACGTCCGACGCGGCCGGACCGGCCAACCCCGACGCGTCCACCGGCGCGATCCGCACCGGCAGGTCGCCGCGCGCGACGGTGACGGCGTCGACCCGGGAGTACGCCGCACCGGCCAGGTATTCACGCACCGAAGCCGCGGGCGCCAGGCCGAGGAAGGTCTCCCCCGGGACGGTCAACCGCATCCGGGTGTCGCCGGCGCGGACGAACGCGGCGTCTTCGCGCAGCAGGGTGTCGACGTCCGGCACGACGATCGCGCGCCCGGTGGTGGACACCTGTTCCAGGGAGCCACTGAACGCGCCACCCGCGTCCCGATGTTGCATGAGCGTCCACAGTGCACCACCGACCAGCAGCACCGGCAGTCCGATGGTCAGCAACACCAGACCGGCGACCGTGCGTACGACCCGCATCAGCGTCTCCCCCTTGATCGCGTTACCGGACAAACTGTACTCAACGTGACGATCCGAACACACGACGCAGATGGCGTGGCACGCGGACAAAGAAAAAACCCGCCGGTCCAGGGACAACGCCCCGGACCGGCGGGTTCCGCCGAGCGAAGAGAGCTATGAGCCGGAAGACGGCCGCGCACGCATGAAGGCGAGACCGCCGAGCACCAGGCCGAGCACACCGGCGATCAGACCCGCGATGCCGAGGCCGGTCGCGGTGCCCGAGGAGGAGTCGTCAGACGAGGCGACGGCCGCAACCGTCGGCCCGGCAGTGGGAGCGGCAGCCTCGTCGGCTGCCGCGGCCAGCTTCAGCACCGGCGCCGGGTGCTCCGGCTCCTCGCCGCCCTCGACCGGCTCGTCGATCCAGCGGGAGATCTCGCCGTCCGAGTACGTCTGGAGGACCTTGAAAATCATCTGGTCCTTCTCGGGCAGCGGGCCCATCGAGACCGGGAACTCCTGGAACTCGCCCGGCTTGACCCCGCCGCCGGCGGCCGCCGTGAAGGTCAGCTTGCCGACCACCTCGGTCACCTGGCTGCCGTGCACGGTCAGCGGCGTCGCAAGCTTGCGCTTCTCGACGGCCACCGTCCAACCCGGAACCGGCATCGTCGACACCGACGCCACCGGGGCGTCCTCGGGCAGGTTCACCTCGAGCTTGACGGTCGACGCGGTGTCGCTCTCGTTGGGCACGCGGAACGCCAGCCGCCCGTACCCGCCCTGCGTCGCCTCTTTCGGGTTGACGGTGACGTGCGCGAACGCGGGTCCGGCGACGCCGAGGGCGACCACGACGGCGCCGACGCTGAGAGCGGCGGCCTTGGCCAGCCGGCTACGGATCATGGGTGAGCCTTCCTACGTGACAGGCACGGTGGCGGTCACCGTGCCCTGGTCGATGTCGGATATCCGGACGGTGAACTTGAGCTCCCACTGCCCGGGACGCGGAAGCTGGATCGCGCCGCTGGCGTGGGTGGGCGCGAGCCCCAGCAGCGGGATGTCGATGGCCTCGATCCCCGCCGAGGGCAACGACGCGGTGCCCTTCCACTCCACGACCACCTGCGGCTTGTTGTCCTTCGTGTACGCGTACAGGTGGATGTCGTTGTTGCCCTGCTTGGCGGGATCGACCTCGACCTGCAGGTTGAGCTTGGGGCTGGTGGTGATCATGGCCGAGTAGTAGCCCGGCTGTTCCGCGCCCGCGGCGACCGTGGCCGACGCGGTGCGGGCCGGCGTGGTCTGCACCAGCACCGAGGTCAGCGCGAGCACGACCGCGATGCCGGCGATCTCGATCAGGACGGCCTTGCGCAGCGGGCGCGGGTCGTCCGGCTCCGCGTGCTTGCGGACCTGGTTGCGGGAGAACGCTGCCACCCCGAGCACCACACCGAAGAGCACGACCTTGGCGATGATCAGTTGCCCGTACGTCGTCGAGTAGAGCGCCTTGATCGTCGAGACCTCGACCAGCGCCTGGACGACCCCCGCGAGGAACAGCGCGGTCACCGCCAGCGTCGCCCAGCGCGACCAGACCGGCAGGATCGCGCCGAGCTCGCGTGGCGACGCCTGGCGGAACAGGAAGGCGAACAGCATGACCAGCCCGCCGAGCCAGACCGCCATGCCGGCGAGGTGGGCCATGTCGACCACGACCGAGACCGCCGGCACCGGGGACGCGCCGGGGTGGCCGGAGATGGGCCAGGTGGCCAACCCGATCACGCCGAGCACGACGAGCAGTACGCGGTCGGCGACCCCGCTGCGGCCGGAGAGCACCGGGCGGAGCAGGAAGGCCGCCGCCGCGAGCACGCCGAGGCGGATCAGGTGGGCGGTGCCATACGTGCTGCCGAGCACGTCGCGCAACGCGCCGCCGTCGAAGTAGCCGCCGCCGGTCGTGTACGGCGCCTGCAGGAACAGCTCGCCCACCGTCGACAGCCCGACGAGCCCGAGCCCGAGCCAGGCGAGCCGGCTCGGTGCCGCCCGTGCCAACCGTTGCGGCCAGAGCAGCGCGAGCACCATCGCCGGGCCGATCAGCAGCACGAGGCCCGCGTACCCGAGATATTTGACGATCGGGAACGCGATCTTGAGGGCGGTGCTCTCCTCGGTCGCGGGCGCGTTGCTGTCGGTCGGCGCGGCCGACGGCTCACCCACCGAGTACGTGAAGGCGCCGGCGATCGGGTGGCTGTCCGCCGAGATCACCCGGTAGTTGACCAGGTAGGTGCCGTTGGCCCCGCCCGGCTTCAACGGGATCCGGACCGCGGCGTCGCCGAACACCGGAGCGCCCGTGTCGGCGCGCGAGCCGTCCGGCGCCACCACGTGGATCTTGTCCGGAACCTGCCGGACATCCTCGCTGAAGGTCAGCACGACCTCGGGCGGAGCGGCCGGGACGATCGAGTTGGCGGCGGGGCTGGTGCTCTCCAGGACCGCGTGTGCGCTGGCCGGTGCCGCCGGAGCGAGGAAGAGGGCCGCCCAGCCGACGACCAGCGCGGCGACGATGACGAGCCGCGAGACGACCTTGCTCACCCGCGACCTGCCGCGGTCGCGGTGGTCAGCGGGGTGCCGCGGTAGGCGCCGCGGCCCAGGGCCCACAGCGCGGCGGCCTGCACGACGGCGGCCAGGTGGCCGAACTCGTGGACGGCGGCGGCGCGCCCGCCGGCCACGTCGACGGCGCTGGTGACGGCCAGGCAGAGGGCCAGGACGATGGCGATGGGCAGCAGGGCGCGGGCGCGCTCGGGGCGCAGAGCAGCGAGCGCGAAGCCGACCGCGAGCGCGATGTCGAAGCAGGCCATCTCGCGGGTGGCATGTGCACCCGTCTCGGCACCGAACAGCGCCGGCGTGGCGGAGACGAGCTGGGCGAGGGCGAGCACGCCGACCGCGACCCGGAGTACCTGGCGGCGGCCGGCGGGTTCGTCGGACCGCCGGTGCCGGTCGGCCGCGACGGCGGCGAGCACGTTGGCGGTCAGGTCCGGTGCGGGCGCCGGAGTGGCCCTGACCAGGCGGTCGAGCCGCTGCGCGCTGGTCAGCCAGGCCTGGCAACCGGCGCAGGTGGCGGTATGCGCGTCGATCTCCTCGACGGGGATCGGCACCGCCTCCCCATCGAGGCGCGCCGACAGCGCTCCCCGGACGTGCTCGCACATCATGGTCAGGTAGTCGTCCGCGAGCGGTGATTGGTTCCCGGCGATTTCTCAGGTCGGCGTGGCGGACGACACGGCGTCCGTCGCGCGGCCGCGCGGAGGGGTCGACCGCGTACATTGGGTTGCCATGATACCCGCCCAGCGCGCGCCCGAGGCCGTGCCCACGAGCACCGTCGACCTCGATGCCGCGACCCGTTGGGCGCTCGCCGCGCGCAGCGGTGACCCGGTCGCCCAGGCCGCCTTCGTGCGGGCGACCCAGACCGAGGTCTGGCGGCTCGCCGCAGCGTTGGTCGATCCGGACGCCGCGGACGACCTGGCACAGGAGGCCTACCTGCGGGCGTTCCGGTCGCTGCCCGACTTCGAGGGACGATCCAGCGCCCGCACCTGGCTGCTCGGCATCACCCGGCGGGCCTGCGCCGACCATCTGCGCTCGGTCGTCCGCCGCCGGCGGCTGCGGTCGCGCCTGGAGGCGCACCCGGAGCCAGAGCGGTCGGTGATGGCGGCCGCCGAGCCCGACCCGGCCCAGCGCTTCGCCAGCGCGGAGCTGCTGCGCCGGCTGCCCGCCGACCGCCGCAGCGCGTTCGTCCTCACCCAGCTCATCGGCCTCTCCTACACCGAGGCGGCCGAGGTCGAAGGGGTGCCGGTCGGCACCATCCGGTCGCGGGTCGCGCGCGCCCGGGCCGAGCTCGTCGCCGTGTTGGACGAGGCCGGCGCAAGCTGAATCCCAGCTATCAGAAAACTGGGAAAAAGCTGAGCATTGGAACCTTTGGCCAATACGGGGCGACTATATGAGCGTGACGACGTTGACCCGTGACGTGACCTGGCCGGGCCTGCGGCCGTGGCTGGGCACCCTCGTGCGGCTCGGGCTGGCGGCCGTCTGGCTGTTCGCCGGTGCCGCCAAGGTCGGTGACCTCGCCGGCTCGGGGCGCGCGGTCAACGCGTACCAGGTGATGCCTTTCGAAGTTGCCAAGGTCATCGGGGCTGCCCTGCCGTTCGTCGAGATCACCCTCGGCGTGCTGCTCGTGGTCGGCCTCGCCACCCGCGCGGCCGCCGCCATCTCGTCCGCGCTGCTCCTGGTCTTCATCGCCGGCATCTCGTCCGCGTGGGCACGCGGGCTGTCCATCGACTGCGGCTGCTTCGGCTCGGGGGGCCAACTCGCCGCGGGTCAGAGCCCCAGTTACGCGCCGGAGATCGCGCGCGACCTCGGCTTCCTGGTCCTAGCCGCATTCCTTCTCGTCTGGCCCCGCACCAGGTTGTCCATCGACAGGTGGCTGGAGGGCACGACATGAGCAAACGCCAACAGGGCAAGAGCGCTGCCAAGGTGGTACGCAAGCAGCTTGCGGCCGAACGTCGCCGCAAGCGCACGATGTGGGTCTCGATCGCGGCGGTGGCCGTCCTGGTGATCGCCGGGTTAATCGGGTGGGGGGTCTACCAGAGCCAGCGCTCCGACGCCGGCCCGCTGGTCGCGCCCGCGTCGGCCACCACGACCACCGGCGAGACGCTCGGCACCGGTCCGGTGCAGGTGCAGCTCTACGAGGACTTCATCTGCCCGCACTGCAAGGACTTCGAGGCCACCAGCGGCTCGGCGATCAACGATCTGGTCAACGACGGCAAGATCAAGGTCACCTACAACACGGTGGCGTACCTGGACCCGGCGTCGACCACCGAGTACTCGACCCGCTCGGCCGCGGCCGCCGCGTGCGCCGCCGACGGCGGGAAGTTCAAGGAGTACCACGACGCGCTCTATGCCCAGCAGCCCGCTGAAGGCAGCGCCGGGCTGTCGAACAGCCAGTTGATCGCGATCGGCACCGGCATGGGGCTCGACCAGGGCAGCTTCGGGCAGTGCATCGACTCGGGCCGCTACAAGCCATGGGTCGCCTCGGTCACCGACGCGGCCGCCAAGGCCGGCGTCACCGGCACCCCGACCGTCGTGGTCAACGGCCAGGTCATCCCGAACCCGACGCCGGACGCCATCGTGGCCGCCGTGAACGCCGCGTAGGGTTCTGGCCCGTGCGTGTGTTGTTGGGTCTTGCTCTTTGTTTCGGAGGCGTGCTGGTCTCGGCCTCGCCCGCCTGGGCGCATGGCGCGGACGCGCCGGACGGCACCGACTACCGCACGGTGGTGACGGCGGTCAGCCCGGCCAGCCCGGGCCTGCGGGTCCGCGCGGTCGAGGCGGGTGCGCGGTTGGAGCTCACCAACCACACGGGTACGACGGTCGAGGTGCTCGGCTACCAGAACGAGCCCTACCTGGAGGTACGGCCGGACGGGGTGTACGAGAACGTGCACTCCCCGGCCGTCTACCTCAACGCCACGCTGACCGGCGAGGCCACGCTGCCGCCGATGGCCGACCCGACGCTGCCGCCGACCTGGCGCCAGGCGTCGACCGTGCCGGTGGTGCGGTGGCATGATCATCGCTCGCACTGGATGCTGTCGACACCTCCGCCTTCCGTGGCTGCGGCGCCGAACCGGGCGCAGCGGGTACGGGACTGGGTGGTTCCGCTGCGGGTCGACGGGGTGCACACGCTCGAGGTACGGGGGACGCTGGACTGGGTGCCGCCGCCGTCGGGGACGGTGTGGTGGACCTGGGTGGTGGTCGCCGCTCTGGCGGTCGCGTTCCTGGGGCTGGTCGGCCGGCTGCGCCGGTTGACCTCTTCTTTGACCGTGCGCAGCTCTGTTTCTGTTGCCGGGGCCCCGGTCCGCTGGGTGCTCCCGGTCCTGGCTGCGGTGGCGGCGGTCGGTGGGGTGGCGGCCGTGGTCTACTCGGTCGGCCGGGAGGTCGACGCCGGCAACTCCGGCTTCGGCGCCGTGCTCGGCGGGCTCTTCGCGGGACAGATCTGGCCGGTGCTGACCGGCCTGGCCGCGATCGCCGCCGGGGTGTTCGCGTTGACCCGCCGGCCGGCCGGTGACTTCGCGCTGGCGCTGGCCGGTGTCTGCGTGGCCATCTTCGCCGGCGTGAGCAATGCGGCGGCGTTCACGAACGGCGTCGTACCCGTGCCGTGGTCCGGCCTCTTCGGTCGCCTCCTGGTCGCCGTCGTCATCGCCGCCGGCGCCGGAGTGGCGGGCGCGGCCGCGCTCCGGATGCGGTCGTCGGCGCAGCGCCCACCCCTGCCCGCGGCCCGCCGCCCCGTGGACGACGAGCCCTCCGGGACCCCGGCGGTAGAGTCGGGCGCATGACGGAACGCCTGAGCCCCGGCGACGAGGCACCGAACTTCGCCCTGCCCACCGACACCGGCGACACCCTCACGCTCGCGGACCTGCGCGGGAAGAAGGTGGTCCTCTACGCGTACCCGGCGGCGATGACACCCGGATGCACCAAGCAGGCGTGCGACTTCCGTGACTCGCTCGCGTCGCTGCAGGCCGCAGGCTACGAGGTCGTCGGCATCTCCCCGGACAAGCCGGCCAAACTGGCGAAGTTCCGCGAACACGACGCCCTCACCTTCCCGCTGGTGTCCGACGAGGACAAGAAGGTCCTGACCGCGTACGGTGCCTGGGGCGAGAAGCAGTCCTACGGCCGCACGATCACCGGCGTCATCCGGTCGACCTTCGTGATCGACGAGAAGGGCCGCATCGAACACGCCCTGTACAACGTCAAAGCCACGGGCCACGTCGCCAAACTGCGCCGCGACCTGGGACTCGACTAGCAAGCCGTACGCTCGTACGCCAGAATGTCCGGGGCGCACGCGCTAACGCGCGCTCGCGCCCACGGGGTCGTAGCCCAATTGGCAGGAGGCAAACGGTTTAGGTCCGTTTCAGTGCGGGTTCGAGTCCCGCCGACCCCACCAAACGTGGCAGTGCGCGAACCGCGCTGTCCGCATCTTGTTGATCACGGGATGGCGCTTCGGTCGCCATCCCGTCGGTCGCCCCGAGGGGGATGCGGAAGTTCGGCACGATGGTGCTGGCCGAGGTGACCGTGATGTTTTCGATCAGGGCCTCGAACAGGGCCTTCTTCGCTTTTGCGTTGCCCTCGCGGACGGTCTCGGCTATGTGGTCGCGGATAACGTTGAGTTCGGCACGAGTTGGCGCCCTCAGCGGCTCATCGAGGTCGAACTCGATCTCAGCGCGGCGGTCACGTAGCTGCTTGGAGCGGGCTTTGAGCTTCGTGAGCCGGGCCTGGATGTCGGGGTCCTCGTCGTCGAGGGTGCCTTTCTCGAAAGCGGTCAGGTAGCGGTCCAGGGCGTTGGCGGTTTCCTTGGTCTGTTGTTTGATCGTGGCGAGTTCGTCGCGGTGGTTGCCGGCGGCGGCTGCGTGGTCGGCGATGAAGGCGCGGATGGCGTCGTCGATGACCTCGTGTGCGTTGGTGAAGAAGTCGATCAAGGCACGTTCCATCGCCTGTTCGATTTCGTCGGCGTTGAATCGGTGGATCCGGCAGCCTGCTTTGGTGCCGTAGCGGTTGCGGCTCCAGCAGGTGTAGTACCGGTAGCGCCGGGTGCGGCCGTGCGCCGGGGTGCCGATGTACTTGCGGCCGCAGGATGGGCAAGAGATCTTGCCGGTGAGGGTGTAGTCGGAGGCGTTGGCCGCGCGCTGGCCGATGCGCTCGCTGCGTTGGGCGAGGATGCGCTGCGCGTCGTTGAACTGACGCCGCTTGATGATCGCCTCGTGTGCGTCGATCACTCTGATCCCGCGGAAGCTCTTCTCGCCGAGGTACTGCCGGTTGGTGATCACATACTCGACCGAGCGTTGCGACCACAGGGTGCCGGCACGGGTACGCAGTCCGCGGTCGTTGAGCACATTGGCGATGGCGCGTGTGCCGAGGCGGTCCTTCGTGTAGAGGTCGAAGATCAGACGGACGGTGACCGCTTGCGCTTGGTCGATGATGTAGTTGTCGGTCTCGGCGTCCTTGGCGTAGCCGAACGGGACCCGGCCGCCGGTAAGGAGGCCCTTGGCCGCCTTGCGTTCCATGCCGGCGATGACGCGGTCGATGATGACCTCGCGTTCGAATTCCGCGAATACGCCGAGCATCTGGACCAGCATCCGACCGACCGGGGTCGAGGTGTCGAATGGTTCGGTGGCACTGCGGAAGACCACTTCGGCGTCTTCGAGGTCGTCGAGGAGCGCGACGAGGTCACGCAGTCTGCGGGAGAAGCGGTCGACTCGGTAGACCAGCAGGGTGTCGAACATGCCGACCCTCGCGGCACGCAGCATCTTCTGAAGGTCTTCGCGGTCAGTCGTGGCGCCGGAGGCGTCGTCGGAATAGATCTTCACGATCTGCCAGTCGCCCGGTTGTGAGGCCACGAACGCTCGGAGCCTCGTCTCCTGGGCTTCCAGGCTGTAGGGCTGGTTGTCCTCATCGGTCGAGCGCCGAAGGTAGATCGCGACGCGGCGAGACGGTGCTTCCTCCAATCTCCGCCGCAGTGCGGTGTTTCGAGCCTTCCTAGACACGGGTCAATGGCCCTTCAAGATCATTTGAGGGGTTCGCCAGGTCGACCGTCCGCCATTGGGTGGAGTCGGTCAAGCTTGGCGAGTGGTCTGAGCTGCGGAAACAACGAAAGGCCGGCACGACGCGTGGGCGTCATGCCGGCCGGTGTGGGGTGATCCGTCAGTGCGGAGGCGGTTCTGCGGATGGGCGAGCTGGGGGCTCGTCGGCTTGCTGGCGCTCCCACCATTCGGCGATGAGGGCAGACAGCGCGGTCACCGCCTGTCGGCGGTCGGCCTCGGAGAGAGGCGACGTCTGTGGCGGCTCGACGACCACCGGCGTGGTCCGGATCTTCTGTTGCCTCCGCGCGGGCTTAGCCGGTTCCGCCATAGGCCGTCCGAGGACATGCCGGGCGCTGGAGGGGTCCCGGGCGAGGTGATGTGATCGTCTTCATGGCGTCCTCCTTCTGATGACCGTGACTTGCCAGGGCGTACTTCGGGGCGGCACCGGCTCGATGCCGTCGCCGCCGTTGGTGGCAGATGCTCAGCGGGCCTGGAGTTGGCGCGCGAGTTGAGTGATCTCCTGAGCGGGCTTGGCGTCGATCTCGGCAAGCGCCCGGGCCAGGGCCCGCAGGAGCGTGTCGACGGAATCGGTGTCGTTGAGTGCGTGGCGGGCGCGCATCGCTAGCCGGTAGAGCGCCTCGTTGAACCTGTCGAGTTTGATCGCCTTGTCCAGAAGCGCGGAGGCGGCGGCGGGATCCTCAGCGAGGAGCAGCTCTCCTAGTTGGAGGTGTGCCTCGGTTCCCCATCGGCGGACGGCCTCGCGGTGGGGCTGAATCCAGTCGTAGAGGCTCGACGCCGCTAGCGGCTCGGTATACAGCTCGCATGCCGCTTCAAGCAGTCGACGTCGTTTCCCGTGGTTGGCCGTGGCAGCGTTGCGAAGCAGGTCGCGCAGTTCCCAGAGGTCGACGTCGACGGAGACGCGATCGAGCCGATACCTGCCGCTGGTCCTGACGACGTAGGCGTCGGAGCGCTTGCCTGCCGCTCGACCGAACACCTGTCTGAGGTTGGAGACGTTGGTGTGGACACGCTCGTCGGCTTGTTTGAGCTTGGCATCAGGTTCGACGTGTTCGCCGATGTCACGGGTCGTCAGGCCGTCGGGGTGACAGGCCAACAGCACTGCTACTTCGAGAGCCTTCGCCCGCAGTGGGCGGCCGGGTTCAGTGATGTCGTCGATTCCTGGCGACCCCAAGACACGTAGCCGGGCCTTCGCCGCCGGTTGGTCGGCAGCAGATACGGCCACGATGGCGGGCGCTGCTGTCGCGGCTTCCAGGGCGCGGGGCGCCACAAGTGGCACGAGGTCGACACTGGCTGGAGCGCCCGCTGTCTCGCCTGTCTGAGCTTCACGCAACGCGTTGATGGCCTCATTGGCGGCGCGCACGGTGAGAACAGCGAGCCGCGACGGAGGCCGGCCGTCGGAGCCGCGTACGGTGCCGTCGCTGCTGACGGTGATCGTCTCGTCTGCCGACCATTCACCGAGCAGGAGCGCGCTTGCGCCCAAGGGGCGGCCCTGGTCGAGGATCGCGCTCAAGCGGCCTCGGTCGGGCTGTTGCGGCGCGGCGCAGATGAACAACAACGGTGGAGGCGGTTCTTCCGACGTTTGGCTTTCGAGGATTCGGGCGCGGTGCAGTAGCCGCGTTTCGAGAATGCCGGCGGCCTCGTACACGTCCGCTGCTACGTGAAGCCGCGCCCATCCACCGAGCACGCCCGCGGCGGGTCCGAGCATCGCCACCAGCGACGCCCGATCGGTCACGACCTCGCCGCGCAACTCGGTGTGGTCGGTGGAGGCAACGGCGAGAGTTGCCACCAGCGCGGAACGCGCGACGCCCAACCCGCCATCGCCGACCAGCGCACTGACTCCTGACAGCGGCATAGACGAGGTGGCACTGCTGTCGGCTGGGACCCGTCTGTCGTCCGAGTGCTGCTTCCGGTCCCTCGCCGCGACGCGGTCAATCGCGACGAGGGCCGGCGCCGGCATGGTCGGCAGATTCTCGGCATCCTTGCCGCTGTATCGGCGGCGCCGCTGGGCCCAAACGGCAGCCGTGACGGTCGCGAGTCCGCCGACCAGAGTCCAGGGAATCCAGCTTCCGTCGGAGAGTTCAACGCCTTCGTCATCTGTCCTGGTGACATGGACGTCCCGGCGCGCCTCCGCGTGTGCCGAGGGCGTCGGGGCTGCTTGCGCTGGTGTGGGTGGTTCAGGAGGCGTTGGCCGCGGATCTTCGGTTGATTCCTTCGGGCTCGTGGGAGTGGGTGTGACGTCCTCCGCCGGCGCCGAAGGGATCATGAGTCTCCACCCCGGTTGAATCAGGTCGGGATCGCGCAGAGCCTGGCCGTCGGGCTGGCGCCGGCCCTTGTTGAGGTCGTAGATGTCGTCCCACCGCTGGCCGTCGCCGAGGCGGTCCTCCGCGAGGTCCCACAGCGTGTCGCCGCGAACCACCCGATACGGCGTGGGGCTGGACTGCGCCGTAGGCGTCGAACCTGCGGCCGGGTCGGTCGAAGGCTGAGGCTCCGCCGCGACCTGGTTTGGCAGTTCGAGCTCTGGCGCAGCGGGGGCCGTGACGGCGGGCGCTGCAATGGCGGCGGCTTGACCCGTGGCCGCAACGGAGATCGAACCCACGAGGCCGGTGACGACCCGGCGGACGAGCCTCGGAACAGGGATTCGACGCTGACGCGGCCGCGCGACGGCGGCCAATACGTATGCGGTGTACGCGACGGATAGACCCCACATCAGCCAGACGAGTCCGGCCGCGGTTTTGAGAAAGTTCTGCTCGGTGAGCAGGTCCGGCTGCGACAGGGCGTCCAGGATCTCCCGTCCCGTCGGGAGGGTCGAGGGCACCGGCCACCCCGCGACGAGCGCAAGAGCGACCGGGATTCCAACCAGCCACACGGCGAAGGTCAGCGCGGCGCCGACCGTCCGCACCAACGTTACGACCCGCTGCGCCAGGGTGGGCCTGCGGGCTGGGGGTAGAGCGCGCCAGACGGTCTCCTGGCGAAGGAGATCGTCTCGGTCGCGGGTCGGCCGATCCGGAGATCGGGTCAGGGCAGCCTCCGGGGGCAGCGGGCAGGCAGGTACTTCGCGTTTACTCGCATCGACGGTCACATCTCAACCTTCCGATCGAGAAATGTTCACGATCCGCACATCTTTGATCACCCATCGACAATCGGTCGGCGGGCGACAGGGAGGCTGGGCAGACTGCATCAATGTCCGTGACTGCCCGTCTCGGCGTTGACATCGGTTCGGCCACCACCAAGGCCGTCCTGGCGCTACCAGGTGGCGCACGGTTGCCGCTGATGCCGGACGGGTCGCCGCGCATGCGCAGCCGTGTCTTCGCCCTGCCCGACGGCGGGTTTCTCGTCGGCTCAGCCGCACGCGCCGCAGCGCTCGAGCACCCCGACCGCTACCTAGCCGACCCGATGTTGACCATCGCTGGCGCCAGTATCCAACTCGGCGACCGCACGGTCGACGCGGTCGAGGTCTTCGCCGCAATCCTGACGGCCATCAAGGCAGAGGCGACCCGCATCGCCGGACACCAACTCGATTTGGTCACGCTGACCGTCCCGCCAGCGTGGGGCCGGATCCGGCGCGACGCGCTGCGCGAGGCGGCCACCACGGCGGGTTTCACGAACGTCGTCTTCGTCTCGGCACCGGCAGCGATCGCCACCTACCTCGCCTCGACATCCGCCAACCGCACAACGGCCGGCGGATACATGCTGGTGTGTGACGCGGGAGCAGCGGCCACCACGCTGACCGTCCTCGAACACGACGATCACGGACTTCAGCAGCTCGCCACCACCGTGGCAGCGGGCGCGTCAGGGCGCGACTTCGACCAGCTCGTCGCCGCCCACCTCATAGCGGCAGTCACACCGCCGGGCCAGCCCGCCTCAGCAGCGGACCTGCAAGATCCCCAATGGCGATCCGTGCTCGCGGCGGCTGAGGACGCGAAGGTAAATCTGTTCGACCACGAACGGACAGCCGTCGCTCTCCACGACCCGTACCCGCCCGTCGTCGTAGACAGAACCGACCTCGCCAAGATCGTCCAGCCCGCGCTAGCGGCCCTCAGTGCTGCCGTTACTGAAGTGCTATCCGCGGCTGACATCGCCGGCACTCACCTGTCACTCGTGGTGCTGGCCGGCGGCAACGCAGCAATGCCGGGCATGAAACAGGTTCTCGCATCGACGACTTGTCACGAGCCGCAGGTTCCAGTCCGGACCGACATCGCCGCAGCCGAGGGCGCGCTAACCGCGGCGGTAGGTTCCGAAGTGCGAGCAGCGGTCCCGGCCGAGTTGCCGCGCGTGAAACTCCGCCCGACAGACCTCATCCGTCCAGCCCTGTTCGCGGCGTCCTCCATGGCACTCCTCGCGGCGGTCGCGATGACCCTGTGGACCGGTGACAGTCCGACCGGTCTGACCGTCCACCTCGCCGAGGAACTGATCTCGGCCGCCGCCGTCGTTGCCGTCCTCACCGCCTGGTCGGTCGCCCACCTTCTCCCGACGCTCTACCTGGCCGGCGACTCCAACGTGAGCGAGGGCACCACATTGATCCGCGCCACCTTCGCCGGTGCTGGCGCGCTCGGGATCGTCATCGCGGCGCTGTACGGCTTGGCCATCGGCGCGCTCGTCGGCGCCATCACGACGGAGTACGCATCCCACGCGATCGTGCCCGCTGTACCCGTTGCTGCCGGAGCGCTGCTTGTCGCCGCACTCGCGCGATCGATTCCTGCTGCGGCGGTCGCCGCCTGGCTCACCCAACTGCGGCACCCGGTGTCCGCCGTCCTGCTGGGCAGCTTCGGCATCCTCGCGATGCGCTACGCGGTCTCCGCGCAAATCAGTCCAGGGCTTTCGTCGATCATCATCCGCATCGGCGGCGCTGCCACCGGTCTCGCCATCGCCGTGACCCTCATCCGAAGCAGACGCCTGCAACTGCTCACCGCCGCAATCCTCACGATCGGCGGCTTCAGCGTCTCCAGCCTCGGGAACAACCGAGCCATCACCCTGGCCTACATCGCTGCAATCATCTGGTGGACGGCGACGAGAGTTGCCACGACTGCGCGAATTGCGTACCCGCAGCTGCGAGCGCGAGTCGAGCAAGTCCTCACAGCCAGGTCGCCCTAGCAGTCATGGCTGGTGGCTTTGGTTGTGGACCGGGCGGCGTTCCAGCGAACGCCGCCCGCAAGTCCATTAAGGCTCATCACCGCCTTCCGCGGACCCGAGGGCCGGTGGCTCTTCGGCCGAGGTGTCGTCGGAAGTCAGTGGCGTTGCTTGCCCCTCGATCGTGGCCGGCTGGCTGCCGGCGTTGCTCGGGACGCGGTACTGAATGTCGGCTTGAATCTTGAAGTACGTGGTCAGATCGGCACTCAGGCGGATCATGAAATCTACGGGTCGGTTACTGGTGTTTGCCTTGAGAACCCAAGCCAGGCCGAACAAGAGACTGAATCCAACCAGGAGAGCCCAAATCCACGTTTCGGGCTCTCTGGCCGCCGTCATGCGAGCTCGCCGGACGCGGGACGCCCGAGCTGGTCGGGCAACGACCTGCACGCACGCGTGTTCGTGCTGGCGCACGTTGGCGCCGGCGGCGAGGAGCGCTCGCAGCGGATCCACGTCGTGGTCGGCGCGCAGCGGCAGCACGGTAGTGTGCTGCGGCCAATGCGCTCCGCCGACCTGCTCGCCGACGCCGACCGGGATTGGCGGGTCGGATTCGGTGACGGTGAGCGTTGCGGCGGGCCAGGCGGCCCGGACGGCGGCCTCGACGGCGCCGGGTGGCACGGTCCCGGGTACCCACACGCGGATGGTCAGGGTTCGGCCGGACCACAGGTACTCCCAGGCGACGTGCGGGATCCCGAAGACTCGGCGACGCCACACCGACGGAGTGAGGACGCCGACCAGCACCGTCCAGAACAGGGCAGCCGATTCAGCGGTGACCTCAGGAGGCGGCGCGATCGTCACGAGCCGCGCGCCGCCTGTCATGCGCCGGTGCCGCCACGCCCGCACCCGGTTGTGCCCGAGGAGTCCGGCGGCCACGATGGCGACGGCGACCGCCGCGAGCCATGGCCGCGCGACGGTCCAGTGCCAGGCGTCGATCGGCCAGGTCGGGATGGATGTCATGGGGCTTCGCCGATCCCGGTGACGGCGAGTTGGTGCTCGCTGGCCGACCCGACGGAACGGAACGGGATGCGGTTGCGCCCGGCCACGAGCAGCCCTTCGCCGCGGGGCGCCGATAGCAGTAGCCGGGCCTCGCCGGCGGTCAGGTCGAACGCTTCGGCCACCGCGTCAATCGACTGCGTGGACTGGCGCATCAACACCTGGGTGGCCGCGTTCGAAACCACAGCCAGGCCGAGTTCGGTTGACAGGACGTCCGCGGCGTCCTGGGTGATCACACACAGTCCAGCACTTCGTTTGCGTGCAGCCTTCGCCAACCGGAACAGGAAACGGGCGCCCGCGCCGTCGCGCAGCAACAACCACGCCTCGTCGACCACGACGAGCTGCCGGCGCCGTGTGTCGGTGGGTGCGTCGATGCTCGACCAGATGGCGTCCAGGGCAAGCAGGGTGCCGACGGTGCGCAGCTCGTCGGGCAGATGCCGTAGCGACCACACCACCAGGTGGCTGTGGGCTTGGGTGGTGGTGGGCCCGTCGAACAGGCTCGCGAAGTTGCCAACGGTCCACGGCGCGAGCCGGGCGGCGAGCTGCGCCGCGGCCGGGTCACCGTCGGCCGACAGCGTGTCGGCGAGGTCGCGGAGCAGTGGCGCGGGTCGGGTCCAGGTGGCGGGGTCGGTGTTGATGCCGGCGCGGGCGTATGTGGCGATGATCGCCCTGTCGAGGGCGGCGCTCTCGGCGGGTGGTGGGGTGGCGCGGAGCATGACGGAGATCAGCGTGTGCAGGTAGAGGCCGCGACGGGTCAGGGTGTCCGGGCGGCTATCGGCGGGCAGGTCAAGCGGGTTGATGCGCACGCCGGCCCGGCCGAGCTGCACGATCGCGCCGCCGACGTGTTCGGCCAGCGGTACGTATTCGTCTTCCGGGTCGACGACGGATACGGGGGTGCCCTGGTAGAGGTTGCGCAGGACGTCGAGCTTGACGTGGTACGACTTGCCAGCGCCGCTGCGGGCCAGGACGACGGAGTTGTGGTTGTCCTGGGCCCACCGGTTCCAGACCAGGACACCGTTGCTGCTGGTGTTGACCCCGTAGAGCACGCCGTCGTGCGGCGCCACCACTCCCGGGGTAGGTGCGGCCAGGTCCGCTGAGGCGAGCGGGAAGGTGGCGGCGAGGGCGGTGGTGTCCAGTACGCGGCGCACGCGCAGCGGGTCGGTGCCGAGGGGCAGTGTGGCAACCCAGCCTTATTGGTGGCGGAACGTCGCCGGTTGCAGGTCGAGCAGCACGCTTGCGGCAGCCGCCTTGACCCCCGCGGTGACCACCGCCAGCTCGTCGAGGTCGCGGCCGTGGATGGTCACGTAGATTCCGGTGTCGAACAGCTTCGCGGCACCGCGGGCAACGCGGTCGGCGAGATCAGCCGCGTCCTCTGCGGCGGCTTCCACGAGCGGGTCACCGAGGCGTCCATGGTCGGCGTCGATCCGACGTGAGGACTCCAGGCGGCTGCGCTGGCGTCGGAGCAGGGGCGCGGCCATCTGCGGTGCCACCGGCTCGATGTGGACAGCCACGTCGACACGACCCGGGTAGGACAGGAGCGGATCGAGGAAGGCCGGGCCGACCTCGGCCGGGTAGCCCGAGACCACGTAGGTGGCGGCGTAGCCGTCGCCGACCCGCACGTGCGACGCGGCGACCTGCAACGCAGCCGGCGACGGCATCCCAGCGCCGGGCTGGGCGGGCTTTGGTGGTTTGAGGAGCGTCTTCATGGATTTCTCCGCATGGTGATCGGCGTGCCGGGCGCCGCGCGGGGGCCAGGCACGGGCGGGGAGAACGGGTCGACCATGCCGGCGAGCGCGGCTGTGACCGCCGGCCCGTCAAGAGCGGCGGCGTCGACACCGAGAGCCGTCAGCGCGCGAGTCGCGGCATCGGCGGCGTGCGAGCCTGTGACGACCGTGAGGACCTGGCGGCGCAGCGGATCACGGCCGGCGGCCAGGTCGAGCAGGAACGCGGCGTGGTCCTCCGCTGCCGCCTGCAACGCCGGGTGCGGCAGCCGGGACGCGTAACCCGCGATCGCCTCGGCATGCCCGGACAGGTCTTGGCGTTGAGCCGCTACCACGATCTGCGCCGGACCGGTCAGCGAGTTGAGGAACCGACCGAATCCCTCAAGGAGCGCTTCCTGTTCATCGCCGGTGCGCAGGTGAATGTTCGTCGTGCCGCACGCGATGACCACACGGTCAACGCCTTCACTGCTGATCGCGCCGCCCTGGCTGACCGCAGTGACGGGAAGGCGCAGCGGCGCGGGCATAACCGTTTCACCCGCGACAGCGGCGAGGGCGCTGCTCTGTGGTGAGCCGGGCGTCAGGGTTCGGGGGGCGCTGGTGAAGCTGATGCCGTTGCGCAGCCACACGTCCAGCGGAAGCCCATCACGGCGGCCGAGCGCGACGACGACAGTGATAGCGCCGACGACCGCCGCGATGAGCAGCCATGCCGTGGGCGGGAGCAGGTGGCCGGCGAGGCGGTAGGTGGTGTATCCGGCCAGACCTGCGCCGCCGACGATGGCCAGTTGGCGGAAGGTCAGTCCGAACGCGATCTTGTCGGGCTCGTTGATGTTGGCGGGCACCACTGCGCGGGGAGCGTCGTCGATGTCGTGCATCAGCTCTCCCGGTTCAGGACGCCACGGCGCAGACGGCGGTAGTGGTGGTGGGTGTGGTTGCTGACGTGAACGCGCGTCGCTGGCGTCTGCCTCTGACGTCGGGCTTGTCGACCGAGGGACCGGTACATGACGGCGCGCGCCGCGACGGCGCCGAGGTTGCGGCCGGGGGCCTGTTTCACGAGGCGGCGGACGAAGCCCGGGATTGCGACGGTCACCCACAGGACGACGACCACGACCAGCAGGTTGAGCAGGTCGGTCTGCGGCAGCCCGATCAGTACCGGGATGCTCGACCGCGGATCGAGGATCAGCTCGATACCGATGGACAGCGTGATCGCCTGAAGGGTCGGGGTCACCAGGCAGCCGAGCAGGGCACGCCACCACAGCTGAGCCAGTGCCTCGGTCCACGGCAAGCTGAACCCGGCTAAGGCGAGCGGAGAGACCGCCGCCAAGATGATCAGGACGCCGACACGGACCAGCCACCCCACAACGAGCGTGAACAGCAGTCCCACGATCAGTACGCCGACCAACAACGCGACCACGGCGACGCGGGAGTCGGCGAGAGCGGCGATCACGTGGGTACGAGCCATCTTGACCGCGTCCACGGTCGGTGTGGCGGGACCCACCATCGAGACGGTCAGCGCGTTGGCGACCTCGATGACGACGGAGCACAGCGGAACGGCGAACGTCGACAGCGCGAACCCGACCACCAGCCGAGGGATAAGGTCCTTGACCTTGTAACGGGTTTCGACGGATCCGCTGACCATCACCGCGATGCCGACCGTGACGATCGCCAACCCGAAACAGGCGTTGACGATCAGAGCGCTCCTGGCGGCGATCATCTGCACCTGAGGTAGCACGGTGACGTCGGGTGACAAGAACATCGCCGAGGTGAGGAACGCCAGGACGCCACCCAGCATGTCAACGACCTGGTCGGCGGCCCACTTGATGAAGCCGTTGAGGAAACGGTCGACCATGACGGGGCCTAGTTCCGGAGGATGCCCTGCAGGATCTGCAGGAGCACCGGTGACATCACGGCCAGGGCGTAGCCGAGCAGTGAGCGTTTGAAGTAGCCCTTGGCCTGCTCGACCCTGCTGGTGTCGCCGCCGGCGCCCATGTAGAGCAGGGCGCCGATGACGAAGAACATGGTCGCGACGGCGCCCAGGATCCCCATCACCCAGCCGGTGATTCCGTCGATGACCTCATAGATGGACTTGGGCGCGGCCGGCGCCGCGGCGACTGCGTCGGCCAGAAGTGAGAGTGTCGTGTGCATAGCGGGCGCTCCACGTGCGAGGTGGGCCGCCGCGGCGGGGATCCGCGAGACTGTGGTCCGGTGGGGGCGCTCCTCCCTTGCGGGTCGCGAAGGGCTCGATGTCAGTACGCCGTCGCCAGCCGTGCCGGACCAACTTGTCTCGCCGGGGTGGATCCCCACCGGGCGGACGTGCCGTGGCTGGCACGCATTCAACAGATCTCGGCTGTCAGGCCGATCGAACCCGCACGCCCGCTGTCACGGCCTGACACACGTGCGGCGGGTCACGCGGCGGGGTGTAGTTGACCGCGTGCGGGACCGGATAAATCCCCTCGATGCACGGCGGCGGCCACGACGCGCTCCGCGCGTCGGCGGCGCATCCGCAATGCTGGGGCCGAGACTCCCTCGTTGGCGGCGAGTTGTTCGATCAGCGCGTCACCGAACCTGGTGGAGCTGATGAGCTCGGCGGCCTCGGCCGATATGAGTCCCGCGGCGGCGGCCCTGCCGAGGAGCAGATCCGGGTGGCCGTAGGGCAGCGCCGGCGACTGCGAGCCGGTGGGCACATCTGGTGGTAGCTCGTCCGCTTCGTCGACCGCGACGACAGCTGTACCGGCTCGCCAAGCGGCCCAGCAGAGCCGCAGCCACAGGCGGGGCGGCTTGAGCGGTGCCGTGCGCAACGCGTCGAGGAACCCGGCCAAGATCTCGGAGTCCACGTCATCGGCGTGCCGTACATGCCCGCGACTGATCTTCGCGGCCATCCGCGTCAGACCGGGCAACGCGACTCCGACGGCGCCGACGACCCAGGTTGGTCCCCACTCGCGGGCATGGTGCGCGAGTTCCGACCAGACCGCGTCTGTGGTGGTGCTGTCGTGCGGTTGGCGCAGCAAGAGTTCCCGCAGCTCGTCGAGTGGCAGTAGCTGGTCGGGCAGACCAGGCACCAGCCGGGCGTCCAAAGCCAATGGCGCCGGTTTGCACACGAGGAAACCGAACGCGGTCTCGGCGGCGGTGAGTGCGGAGCGGAGACGGGTCGACATGACAGTCCCTTTCGTCGAGGCGCCGACGCCAGACGGCGGAAGCGAGACCTCGATTGGGACAGCCGGCCCTGACATGACGAGCGAATGTTCGACGGCGGTCAGGTCCTGTCAGGTCCGAGGCAACGGCCGCAGCGGTTGACACGTGGGTCGCGCCGTCGGGCGTGACGGGATCTGTCAGCGCGGTGGCGGGTTCGATCGCGCTGACAGCCGCGCACTGGGGGTTGTCAGTACGCCCGCGCCGGTCCGGGGCCATCATGCCGATGACCGATCCCAACCACCACCAGGCCGCGCCCGTCCCCGTCGGGGACGTCGTGCCCGGCGACCCGCCCGTACCGATCACCGTCTGGCCGCTACCGGCACCCGAGCCGGATGAGACCATGTCGCCTCCGATGGGCGTGCGGCTGGTCCACAACCTCACTCATCGTTCGGACCTGATCATCGACCTCACCACCGGCCCGCAGCTTGCCCGGGCCATCATCTCCGCCCACCGCCGCGGACAGTCTTGTTCGGCGAGCGCGGCGGATTGGGGCCAAGACCGCGCCGCGCTGATCGTCACGGCATGGCCGCTGGCAGACAGTGCTCGTTCCGCTGAAGCGTTCTTCGGCCAATGCCTCGCGAGCCTGGTCCGCGGCGGCTGCGTCGCGGTGCTGCTCGCGCACGGCGATCCGATCCGGCCGGTCGACGTCGTCATCGCCGCCAAAGCCGCCGGCTTGTCGTACCTCCAGCACATCGTCGCCGCGCACCGAGCGCCGACACCCGGCAACCGCACGCAACTCAACATCCACACCGACGTCCTGGTACTGACCCGCCCGCACGGGGGAGGTGACCAGAATGGCTGAGACGATGCCCGTCACGTCGATCTGGCTGACGTGCCCGCGTCAGTCGCGCGACCAGCGGCGCGGCCGGTACATGCCGGAGTCGTCGACACACCCGGGCAAGATGCTGCCCAACCTCGCCGCGCACGCCATCGCCTCGTACACGGCACCCGGAGACCTGGTCCTCGACCCGATGTGCGGCTCGGGCACCACGCTGGTCGAGGCCATGCACCTCGGCCGCGACGCCCTCGGCGTCGACATCGAATCCCGGTTCAGCGCACTGGCCGCCGCGAACGTCGCCCTCGCCGCTTCCCAGGGCGCGGCCGGAACGGCGAAGGTCATCACCGGCGACGCCACAGGCCTCCTCGACCTGATCCCCGCATCCGCGCTCGGGCAGGTCGGCCTGGTGTTGACCTCACCGCCCTACGGGCGATCCACCCACGGACTTGTGACCATCACCAGGGCCGGTGTCAGCAAGCGCGCACACCTCTACGGAGACCGGAAACGCGGCAACCTCGCCTACGTCGGCTGGTCCGGCCTTCTCGACGGCTTCGCCGCGATCCTCGCCGCCACGCACACACTGCTGCGGCCCGGCGGCACTGCCGTCATCACCTGCCGCCCGGTACGCCGTCGCCCCGACGACCTCATCGACCTACCTGGCGAACTCTTGGCCGTCGCTCGGTCGGTCGGCTTCGTACCTGTCGAACGGTGCGCCGCGATGCTCGCCGCCGTCCGCGACGGCCAGATCGTCCACCGCGCGTCGATGTTCGGTCTCATGGCCGTGCGCAGATCCCGCGCCGACGGCATCCCCGTGCACCTCGTTGCCCACGAAGACGTCCTGGTTCTCCGACGCCGCTGACATGTGGCGAACGCATCGGTCGGTCTTCGCCTGTCAGGTTCAGCGAGCTGGGCCGTCCTGACAGCTCGGCGGCCCGAGGCGTGCAGGCCCATAGCCTGAAATCTCTGTCTCTCTTCACCTGCTGACCCGCCGCGTCCCGACGGCAACCGCGCCCACCAACCTGGTTGGCCGCTGCATCGCCGGACCCAGCATCAGCAGCCGGGCGGGCTGCGTCGCCTCGCCGACGCCCCGGCCACATCCCCCTCGCTAGCCGCGGTCCGACCGACGACCGCCGCTCAATCACGCCTCAAGGAGGCAACATGCTCAAGCCCGCGTGGTACCTCGTCAGCGGCGACTTTCTCGCCGAGCCGTTCCTGACAGCGGACCATCCGAAAGCCCATCAACTCGCGACGGCCTACGCGTCGGCCGTCGTGCTCCTCAGCGACGAAGGACTCTTCGACCGCGAGCACACCGAACTCGCAGTGCGGCTCGGACTGCTGTCAGCGACACGGCTCCTCGACACCGCAACCAATGGCATCGGGATCAGCGACAAAGACGAGCTGGCTCGGGTCGTGAACGGCATGGCGCTGCTGCATGCCTACCTCGCCCAGACGCTCCAACGCTTCGCCGATCTCGCCAGGATCGCCGCTGCGGCCGGCACATCGCCCGCCGGCTTCACTCGGGAGGTTGCCGACGCGCTCACTAGCGCGGGCGATGGCGGCGAGTTCGTCGCGGGCGATCTCAAGCGCGCGTACCTGGCCCTAGTCAGCCCGGCCGAGTAGTCGGAGCGTGGTCATGTCCGCCTACCTCGTCAGCGTGTATCACAACCTCACCTCCCGGTTCATGCCGTACAACGACGGCGACTGGCTCACCGGAGCCATTAGTTGCCGTCCCGGTCTTGGAACGCACGCCACCCCGAAGAACGCGGCCGACTGGGCGTTCCACGCCTTCAACGTCGACCTCGACCAGTTCTGGTTGCCTCGCATGGAACTGGCAGATGCAGAGGCGAGGGTGGCTCCATGGGTCTACCGGATAGTCGGCTTGCGGTCGTTGTCAGTCGGCGACGTCGTCGCCATTGAGACCGCCTCGGACGGAGAGACCTGGGTGGCTTGCGAACCGCAGGGCTGGCGCCCGATCACTGCGCCCACCCACATCGACGGTGATCCGCTCAACGTCGAGACCGTCCGCCCGTACCTCAGGGGGCAGTCAGCGGCGAACACCGGGCGCGTGACTGAGCCAGGCATGGAAGTCCATCGCCTGTGCATCTTCGACCTGTCGCTCGACTGCGGCCACATCGCCACCGTGGCCGTCAACGGCTGGCATCCGGTCAACGTCGCCTGCTGCGACCGCCTCGGCGGAATAGCGGTGCACGGCGACTACGCCGTCTACTCGTCCTCGGTCGACTACGTCAACCCGCTCTCGGAGCGGTACGAGGATCGTCAACCGGGTGCCTGCAGGGAACTTACCGTCCTACTGCGACGGCGGCCATGCACCGACGAGCCCACACAACCGTCGTGGCACGGAGAGCCGACCAGCGCAGGTCGCTTCCCCGTCCGCGTCGGTGCGACATGGCATATCGGGTCTGAGGCGTCCCCCTCCGAGCAGTAGACCCGTCGATTCCCGAAGCGAAACAAGTGGCCCGCCATCTGGCGGGCCTTTGTCGTTATGGACCCGGGACGTCACGCCTCGAGACGGCGACGTCCCGGGTTCTCCAAAAGGAGGACCTCGGTGTTCCCACTCTTGGCTTTGATCGCCACGAGCGCGGCCGGCTTCGCCCTGGGCCTGCTCACGAGCTGGCCCTTCATCCGCCGCATGCGACAGCAGATTGTCGACGTAGGAGAACTGCTGATCCGAGATCGACTCACTGGGCTCTACAACCGCGACGGCCTCCTGGCCGCGCACAGCGTCGCGATCCACTCGACCCGTCGAACGATGATCCTCGTCCTCCTGGACTTGGACAACTTCAAGGTCGTCAACGACACCTGGGGCCATGACGCGGGCGACTCTCTCCTCACGACCGTGGCCGAACGGATCCGCGACGTCGCCGCCGCCTTCGGCGGCACCGCCGCACGGCTGTCCGGGGACGAATACGCCGCGCACCTCCCGGCAGGAGATCACCAACTGCGGCACGTGGGGCAGGCGTTCATCGCCCGGATAGCCCAGCCGACCAGCCTGACCGTGAACGGCGCCACGATCACGCTAACTCCCACCGTGAGCGCGGGACTGGCCCTCGCCGACCCGAGCGACCCGATCGAACACGTCGTCCTGCGCCGAGCCGACGCCGCGATGTACCACGCCAAGCACAACGACGGCGGCAACAGCTACGCGGTCTACCAGCTCGGAATGACGATGCCCACCGCCGCCGGCCGCCGGGGACTCCGACCACGAGACCGCCGAGACGGAAGCGGCCGTGCCTGACCCGAAGTCGTCAGCGTTCCTTTACGAAGACCCCGACGCCGAACAGCGTTTCCGTGAGTCCCTTGAGGCGAAGGACGAGCATCGACCTGTCGATGACGGGCTCCGTCACGCCGTAGTGGGCAGTGAGCTGCGAGCGACTCGGCAACTTCGAGCCGGGAGGAAACTCGCCGGACTCGATCCGGGCTTCAAGGTCTTCGGCAATCTGCTCATACCTGTACTGCGGCAACGGAGGGCCTTTCGCGGTTGGCCTTCATAGGAATACATCCAAAGCCGTGGCTTGACTACCCAATGGTCCATTGGGAACCTGTGACGGCGACCCCACCGGTTGGCACTGGGGGTCGCGGGCGCCGCGCCGTAGCGCGACGACGCCCAGCTAGGGCCTGGGTTGAGCATTCCGAGTTGGCCCTTGTTGAGGCTCATCGACCGAGCCCCAGGGCCGGTGTCCATCGAAGAGATGGGCACCGGCCACCTGCTTGCCTGGCCTGACTACGCCCGGCCAGCAGCGCAGAGCAATCACAAACGCAGTGGCACGAAGCTACTGAGAAGGAGGAACACCGTGGAACAACTGATCAAGCACCCACCGTGGTGCCGCCGCGTGAACTGCTCGACAACCGGCAGGCACGCCTCTCTGCCCCTACAAGCAGACAATGCTGATGATCTCATCGGCATCGAAGTCACGCTCGTGCAACTGGACGCTCAGGGCCTCACGCTCGTGCGACCGGACGCTCAGCCCCTCACGCTTGTGGAGCTGTCGTTCACGGAGGACGGCGTAACGACCACCTTCACCGTCCCGGAACGCCAAGTCCGCACACTGGAGGGCGTCCTGAACCAACTCGTCAACGCGTGAGCGGTGGCGAAACCAGCGATCACCGCCGCTCGCCACCCGCCGCCCAGCCAAACTCCGGACCCCGACGAACTAGTCGGGGTCCTGCCTTGTGCCTGTGGAATCCATGAGTGCGACAAACGGGCCGCGCGTAACGCGGCACAGAAAGCCCACCGACGTACGCATCGAGTCTGCCATCCGTTGCCGCGCGGCACCTGGCGACCGCAACCTGGCCACGCTCACAGCGCTTACCCGACCGTGCTACCTCTGGATTCGTCCTGCTGAATCTGCCTGCGCCCGTCGCTCCGCCTCCGAACGATCAAGCGGTGACAAGATCCGTCCACCGCGCTCACCGCAAGGAATGGCTGTGAGCGGCTCCGTCGGGATCGCGGGAGGCTGAAAATATCCCCTGCACCGATGATCGCCACAAGCCCGCTCAGGAGATCTTGCGGCCTCCCTCGCAGATATGAAACGCGATCTACGCTGGGATTGTATCGATTGCGACCGTCGTGGTCGCCGTCCAAGCGTTGGTACCGTTCGCCTTTGGACCTCGGTCGACCTGGCGCAAGGGCGATCAGACGAACAGCCTGGCTGGTCGGTGCTGTTGTGGCCCGACCTCCCCCTGACATTGTTCGTATCGGTCATTTACGCCGTCGTGTCCCCGCGCGCGTCCGGCCCGGTGGTGTCTCGCCGCTACAGGCGGCGTCAACCTGCGGATCCTCGGCGTGCTCGTCCTTGTTGTCGACCGCGATCGACGCGGGGCTGCGATTAGCTTCGCCGCCCACCCTCCACCCGTCTGCGCCTTCGCCGCTCAGCTGGCCGAACACACGCTTGTTACCGGCAAGGCCCGCGGAGCGGTCAGCGGCGGCGTTGCATTCGACGGCCAGCAGCGACGGTCGCCCTACGCAGCGGGCCCGGCCCAGAACAAACTGAGTCTGCCGGAGCCACGGCTGGGCCGACAATCGCGGTGGCTCAGGCGATTCGTGCCGGCAAAGCTGCAGCTTGATCGGGCCGAACGCCGCTTCCGTGAAGTCCGACAGCTTCGCGCGGTGAGTCGTCCGCCACCAGTGCCGTCGACGGCAACGTAAGGCCGCCAACCACGAACGCTCAGAGGGACGGATTGTCGTACCTATCGGCTAGTGTCACGACGTGAGCAAAGGTCACCTTTCCTCTGGATGGGCTGCGACGCCGGTAGGTGCCGTGACGGAGACCGTCGCTGCGTACGACTTGGGCGCGGAGGAGTACAGCCAGCGGTTCGCCTCCGTTGACTTTCAGCGTTATCTCATGACTTTCCTCAACGAGCTTCCGGCGAGGTCAGTGGTTCTGGACGCTGGATGCGGCCCAGGGCGCGACCTCGCTCGTCTCTCAAACCTCGGGCGCGCAGTGGTGGGGCTCGATCTATCTAGCGGCATGATTTCGTGCGCCCGACGAGCCGCGCCGCGGGCCCAACTAGCTAATGGCGACGTTCGGTTCTTGCCCTTCGCTGGATCGACCTTCGGCGGAGTCTGGCATTGCGCGTCATTGGTTCATTTGTCGCCTCCGGATGTCACTCGTGCCGTTACTGAAGCACGGCGGGTCCTACTCCCTAACGGAGTCCTCTTTCTCTCCGTAGCCAGCGGCGAGGGCGCGGAATGGCGCCCAGCTGGGAATGGCAGACGGTGGTTCCATTACTACCGCCTCAGCCAACTTATCAGAATCGTGGAGCAGGCTGGGCTGGTCGTTCTCTCGGCCGCCGAAGAACCCGGAATCGCGCACGGGAAATGGATCAACATCTTCTCACGGAAGAGTGCGTGATGAGCTTCATCGTGGCTGCCGACAGTCCGACCGTGCAGGGCGTGAATGTCACTTTGCTGGCGGCGGCAATCGCCGCCGGCGCCGGAATATTGGCGGCAGTGCTTTCGTATCTTGGCGTCAGAGGAACTCGCAAAGCCGCAGAGATCCAGCGCGATAGAGACTATCGGATCCGACAACTGAGCGAGTTGTACGGTCCTCTATACATGAGGCGCAAGTTGAGTAGGAAGCTTTGGAGGCAACTGCCGGGCATTCCCGATGCCATTCCGGGCGTCACAAAGTGGAATTTGATCGATCATATTGAAGAGATAAAGGGTGAAGAGACCGAGCGTCGGCGGCTGATTGTTGAGCGCATCCTCCGGATCAACGACGAGCTCACCGAGATAATCATAGGTCGGGCTGGGCTTTTGGATCAGTTCCCGCCCCCAGAAAGCTTTGAGGCCTTCCTGGAGCATGCCGCGACACTCCGAACATATTGGGATCGCGGGAAGAATGCGACGGGAGTCGGATATTTACCATTTCCGCAACGCATGGATGATGATGTAGCTGCCACGATCAAGAAACTTCGCGCAGCGTTATAGCGCCGCTGAATGGTGTGCCGGCTGCCTCGGGCGCCTTGGGGAGGTTTGGCATGAACTCGGAACGTCGTCAATTTGATTCTGCGGATTCCTGACCGGCGTTTTATGGTGCCATTCAATCACGGTCTGCGATGCGGACGAGTCGGTGGCCGGCTAGCCGGTATCCTCGATCCTTAAGGCGCTGTTCCCATCCGCTGAGTGTCCCAATGGTCGTGGTCTCGAGCAGCAGGCCTGCCCGCTCTTCCTGTTTGGTTAGGCGGGCGAACTTTTCCCGGCCTGGGTAATCAAGCGCTACGAACGTCTCTTTGCGATGGAGTAGAGGCGGGTTCGTTGATTCTCGAAAGTCGGTGAACTTGACGTCGAGTTTCCGTAGGTCTACACGCAGAGACCTCGACAACGTCGGGTGCGGTGACTTATCAAAGTTCGGATATGACAAATACGAAACTTTGGCGGCTGTTCGCGAAAGTTTTATGATTGTCGACTCTGTTACGGTGCCTGTTAGTGCCCGCGCGCATCCCTCGTAGATCCGCAGGAGTGGGTCGAGTGATTGAATTGCCGCCGCATGGATATACAAGGCGTCGGCAACGAGCTTCCCGATTTGGGAGCGAATACACGCGTTGTTCAGCGCTCTTTGGTCCGCAATGGCGTGTAACAGTTGATCTGCCCTCGAACAGGCCTCTCTGTAAGATCCGAAGATGCCGCGTATGTCGAGAAGCATGTCCCTTGGAAGCTCATAGGCTCTCGGGCGTCCTCTGAATGCGGCGAGTGCGAGATAGACCAACAGGTCTTGTTCTGTTCGATGACGGGCTTGTTCGAGATCTCTGTCCCAGTCCTCGCTTCCGATGATGGTGCGCAGGGTCGCTGCCGCTTGGTTTAAGGATCGGAATCCCCTCAAGAGTCGGTCTGAAGGCTCCGGCATTTCTTCGGGCTCGGGAAGGCGGCCACGGTTGGCTATGAAGCTGGCGAGCGCGTTCAGATCCTCGCGATGAGCATCGTAGAGGGCTTGACGTATTCGTGGTTGGCGTGTGGACACAGCTCGGTGTCGCGTGCGTGAGGCCAGGAAGGTCTCGGCGTCGGCGGTTCGCCGGAAGATGTAGAAGATTCCGGGAGCGGCAGCGACGCTGTTGTAGCGGAGCTCCTTGTTGATCCAGGTTCGCAATTCTTCCTGGGTGTAGAACTTCTGGAAAGTACCGCGCTTGGTGATGACGCCATCGCCGTGGCGGTGGCCGCTGACGGTTCGAGCCTCCCAGTCGGGTCGAGCTGCGACGATAAGTACACGGGTGGCCAGCGCCCATGCTGACGCCAACGTTTCCGCTCGTTCGGCGGGGTCTTCGATCACATTGATGACGTATCCGAGGTTGACCACGTCAGCGGCATGCTGCTGGGCGTGTGGGCTGTACCCGGGATCCCAGCCGTGCGCAGTGAACCCCATCTCCTGGAGAAGCGTGATGTCTCCACCGCGTCCGCAGCCGTAGTCGAACAGTGTTAACTCGGGCCTCAGAATTCCGTCCGCCAACGCGAGTGAGACGGGTTTGGACAGGTGTGGTCGGGTGATCGCGGTCTGGTGTCGAGGAATCACCTGAGCGCCGTCCATCGTTATCGATCCTGCTGGTTTTGTCGCCGAGATCACACAGGTTACTCGCTCGGACGCACCCGCGTGCCGCGATGCCGTAACGGCGTCCATCCTCTCTGTAGCGTTGTGGTGCTCGCTGCTGATGTGAATCGATCATTCACCAAGCGAGCTAGGCTTGACCTGGTCGGGTCTTTCGGGGACACAGTCTAGTGATCGGACCTGACCACTGGAGCTAAGGTGTTCGTAAAAGCATTCTATGTTGCCGCTAACCAAGTTGAGTTCGCGGTTGAAAATTCGGCCGGCGAAAAGGCTGTATATATCGCGCCCGTTATCCCACCGTCGTCGGTGCAAAGGGCTACCGGAACTTTCCGTGACCCAGCATCGTTAGTCGACCTGACGCCAACGATGGTTTCCGCATTGTTCGAGGCCCAAGAGCCTGGCTCGGGAAAGGTTGTGGCGCTGATCGTTCACACGGTGAGCCGGCGCGCCGCAGCAGTTGGATTGTTCGCTGATGCGACGGACGCCAGGTCATGGTGGCGCCAGTCTTTCAACAGATTGGCCAAGGATGCGGACGTGTTGTTTGTGCCTGTCGTTGTAGAGGGCGACGCTTAGACGTGGCATACGGCGCATCCCGCTTCGTCGCTGTCCTCGTCTAGTGCATCAGAGAGCACCTCGATGAGGGGCAGGTTCCGGCGGGGCTTTGCCGCAGCGCGAGCGAGCGCTGCGGTATGCCGTTGTTCGATCTCGTCGCGCCGTTCGAGGAGGTCGCGCAGCGACTCTCCTTGCGACCATGTGTACTGGCGGCCGCGCATGGCGGTAGCTTGGTAGTTCACTTTGTCTTCGTACTCGACAGCTCGCTCGAAGAGGTCGGGGTGCCGCTCTGCAAGGCCAACCCACTCGTGTTTGCGTTGGAAGAAGCAGAAGTAACAGCCGGAGCGGGTCCGCCATTCGTAGTACGCCGGTAGCCCGATGCCGGATTCGTCCAGGATGCGATTAACCCCCTCCCGGTCAATGCCATCTTCCCTGAAAGGGAACACGGCGTTGATATTGGGTTTGGTGCTCACATAGCCGAGGCGGTTCTCGTCTGCCCGGATGGCGACGTAAGAAACGGCGGGACTGTCGCCGAGCCATTCCTCGAGCGGCCTAATCTTAAGGTTCTTTGTGCACCATCGCATGGATGCGCTCGGAAGCGTTCCCTGGTAGACCTGAAGCCAGTGGTCGAAGTCGCGGGTCGCGTTGAGCCGTACGATCTGTTTGCCGAGGGCAGCCTCGAGTCGGTTGAGGTAGTCGTACGTCTCGGGTAGCTCAGCGCCAGTGTCGCAGAAGAAGTATTCCATCTGTGGCACCTTGGTCCGCATGTAGATCGCCAGGGCGGAGGAGTCCTTGCCTCCCGAGATGCCCAGGACGTGGCGGGTCTCCTCGGTAGTTCGTTGCCGCGGTGCGGTCATCGGGTCGACTTCCTTCTCGTGGAGGGTGCACTGTCGCTGACAGTGTCGTTCTCGGCTGTGACACTTTCGGCCAGTAGAGCGAGCAGCGCCCGCTCGCCGTTCTCGCTGATCGCTTCGCGTGCTAGGCGGATCACCTCGGGCAGCAGCGCCTCCGCGCGCCCGCGTTCGTCGTCGGAGAAGTGGACGACGGTGTGGAGCTCTCGTCCGTTGGGGTGGGTGATGGTGATCGCCTGGGAGGCGAACGCGCGCGTCGCTTCTTGGCGCACGGGCTGATGCAGGTTGGCCAACCGCTCGATGGCGCGAGCGACGGCGCGGACCTCGTGGGCGAAGGCTGTGATGTCGCCGTCGCGCCAATCGGAGAGCCCGCGACCGACGATCCGCACGACAAATGGGTCTAGCCACTCGCCGTCTTTGAGCACGGTGTCTTGAGCCAGTGCGATGGCACCACGCACTTTTGCTTCGACCAGGTTCACGTTGGCAAGGTGTCGGGTGTACGCAGCGAGCCGTTCGCGCAATTTGCCGAGGTTCGTGGGCATGTGGAATGCGTCCGCGATGGCCTTGATGACCTGTGCGCGTAGCCGCTCGTCCGCGCCGCCGATCTCGGTGAGCGCCTTGTTCAGCGACTCGGCGTAACGGCGAGCCGCTTGTTCATCCACCTTGCCGAGCGCCGGGATCGGCGGGAGGCCGAGAGCGGTGGGTAGGTCGGTGAACAACAGAGTGTCGGGTTCCCGGGCCGTCTTGAGCGCCTGGCGTACAGCGCGTGCCTTCTCGGGGATCTGTTGGGTGTGGTCGGCGTACGCAGACAGCGTCCTTGCCCGGTCGAGCAGCTGGCGAGTAATCGCCAACGGCTCCACGTTGCGGACGTTCATCGGGGGCACTGCAGGCAATCGGGCGCCGATCTCATGGGCAATCTCGGTCACCGCGGTCTTGCGCGGACCGGCCTGCAGACCCATGGCCTTGACGGCGAACCGTTCCGGATTCTTGATCATCCGCTCGGCGAGAGCGTCGGTCAGCCGAGTCTGGTAAGTACCCTCCTCGAACAGGGCGAGTTCCTGGCTGCCGATGATGAGCGCCGTGAGCACGATGATCGGAATGACGCCGGGTCGTATCCCGAAGGGTGGCGATTCGAGGAGTTCGTAGACCGCGTCAAGCCGCAGCGGTTCGGTCGTCGCCTGCATCTGCTGCCGCATGGCGTTCCATGCTGGGTACAGCGAGTTGCCGGGCTTCGGCTCGAAGAATCCGAACGGAAGCAGCTCAGCGTCGTCATCGGCGCGCTGGTTCGTGGGACGGTGAAGGTCGAGGTACTCCAAGACTCCGCTGTACATCGCACGTTCGGGCCCGTAGCCCTCAATTCCGAGGTACTGCCGGGTCGGGGACTTGATCATGGCGGTGATCAGCTCGCGGCGCGCTTTTGCCGCTTGGCTGGTCAGCTTGTGTCTCCCCAACAGTTCGTTGCGGATGTGCGGTGCGTGGGGGAACACGCTCTCGCATGCCTTGGAGACCAACTCGGCGAGGCTTCTGCCCTTGATGGTTCCCGCGTCAGCGTTGTAGCTGGCGGCGCTCGCCTTGGCCGGCAGCAGATACCAGGTTGGGGCGAGTTGGCTCGGCAGGAAGGCCTCTGCTACCCGAGTGGCCAGTTCGGCGCTCGCCTGCGCGATGCGTTCGCTGATCTCGGCGCTGGCGACGGCGTCGAGTTCAACATTGGACGGTAGCTCGTGCAGGGCATGCAAGTAGCGCGCGGTGCTGAGCACTTTTTGGGCATGGGCGCTTACGCCGGCGATAATAGGGCGGTCGGTTCGGACCGTGGGAATGGTGTCCTTTTCTCCGAAGTGAAACAAGAGGAGTCCGTCTTCGGCATCAGCGGCGGACGGCCCGACAAGCTCAGGCGACCCGGCATCGGTTGCCCTGGTGACGAAGTGGCGTAACATTCCGGTTCGTTGGCTGTGTTTTCCAGCGACTACAGCTGTCGGCAGATAGGTCGAGATGACCTTGACCGCAGCGTGATCGTCGCAGGCGCTGATCAACTGCTCAATGTGACCGGTCAAGTCGACATCGCTGCCCTGCCATACCCGATACTCATCGCTGAATTGTCGATATACTAGGAAGCCGCGTTCGACGAGGCTGGTGACTTGGTCGGCGAGTTGTTGCCGGGCTTTGCCGTCGTTCAGTGCGATGGGGTCGCTCAAGGCGAACAGAATGGTGTCCATACTGGCGCGTAGCGCACCAGAGGCGTCGACGAGGTTCAGCATGCCGATGGTCTTAAGGATGACCTGATCTTGCTCGGGAAGACCGTTGGCCTCGGCGATGCGGTTATCGATTTCCATCCATCGGCTTGCGTTCGCCGAGGCCAGGATGGTGGTGCGGCCTGCAGTGAGGAAGTAGTCGAACGCGTCGGCGATACGAACCGTGGACGCCCAAGTGGGTCGGGCCGAGGCGTGGGTAGAGACGAAGCGTCTCACCGTGTAGGGCTCGTCGTTCGCGATAAATCCGGTCATGCTCCGGTCGTGCTGGCCGATCTGCGCAGCGAGCAGCGGCGCGACCACGGTTGTAAGCGGGTGTAGAGGATATACATCGGCGAACATGTCGTCGTCCGCGGCGAGGACACCTTCGAGACCGCGTTCCGCCCATGCCTGAGTGGACGCGGCCGCGTGCTTGGCGATGAGCTTGCGGCCCACCGTTGACACGCCCTTGTGGTCGAGGATCCGGCGAACCAGCGCGACGGTGTCGCCGAGATGGATCGTCATCAGGATATCTTCGAACCGGCCCTGGACCTTTGCCCATTCCCGGCTCTGCAACGCGCTTGCTCGCGACGCGTAGTCCGCAAACGAAAGGTGCTGCAGCGTGAGCAGGTAGAGCGGCACGCCCCGGCTGCCGGCCCCGAGCTCTGCGAGCTCCTGAAGCAAGAACACGTCGCTGCCCGCATCGCTGAACTCGCCGTGTGAAGCGAGGTGCTCCAACGACTTACCGAACTCGTCGACGACCAGCATGACCGGCGCCTGATCGCAGAGGACCTTGATGGCAGATACCAGTTCCCGACTACTGAAACCAGGAGCTGTGAGCGGCGCAAGGGCACGGCGCACGGTCGTGGGCATGTCGTCGTTGTCCCACGCTTCGGCGGCACCATCGAGGAGCGCCCGAGTGATGCTGTCAAGCAGTGGCTCTCGTCGCGCGGTGACGACGCAAGTGATGAATCCGTTGGGTGCGGTGCGGTCGCGGGAGGCCGTCAAACGGCGGGCGAGGATTGGACTCGTTTCGGCGAGGACCTTCTCGGCCTCTGCGCGACGACTGCCTGGGCGGCCGAGCAACGACACAACGACTAGGGCGAGCGTGGACTTGCCTGACCCATAGGGACCGGTCAATGACCAGGCTCGAGTGTGGGCTTGATCCTCAAGCGCCGCAGTGACGCGTTCGAGCATGTCCTGCGCCCGGATTCCGATGTGCACCGGGCCGAGATGCTCGTTACGGACGTCGCGCTCGAGGTTCGTCGATCGCAGCCGGGTGCTGACGATGTTGATCCCCGCCGGCGTCTGAGCGTTAACGGTTGAGCGTGCGCCTGTGGACGTCATACCAGGGCTCCTGCGAGTCGGTCGAGGGTCGGTTGATCGAGCAGGTCGACGCGGCCACGTCGCCGCATTTCGCGCAGCATCCCGGGCGGCAGACTCGCGTACCACGCCTCCCGACTCGGGAAGCGTTCGCGAGTTCGGACGTTGCCGTAGTAGCCATCCAGTACATCCCATGCCGCTTCTTTGGGGTTGGCATCGAACCGCAGGCTGCGCTGTCCGATGCCTTCCACCAAGGTCAGCTGCGGGTGTTCTGCGGCGATCTCCTCCAGCGCATGCGCGATCTCCGGCTCCCTGAGCCGGAATGCCCGCCCCGGGCCACCCGGCTCGTTAGTGAGACGCGCTAGGGCGATGGAACCGCCCTGCAGCGGCTCGCTGCGCGCGGCGTAGTCCAGGCACGCATAGGTCACCAGGGCGGGCGGCAACGAGGTCCGGGCGGTGCTTGTGAAATGCCAACGACTAGCGGCGTTATTTCTGCCGAATCCCGTGGGCTCTAGGAGCCCAAGTTCCCGGAATGGCGAGTCCAGCAGATCTTCAAAGCTTCCCCCTGGCCCCGCGGTCGGTTCACGGCGGCGCGCGTACATCTTGGTGAGACAGTCGGCGTCCTTGGCGATGGACGCTTCGACCGGAGGCTCCCAGCCAGCCAGCCGCACGTGACGCAGAGTGGTCTCAGTGAGATCGCCAGTGGTGAATCGTGATGTTGACTGTGCGTGGAAGGCGACCCACCAGGTCGGGGTGTAGCAGGGCTTCGCCAGGAGCCACCAATGCAAGAGCCAGAGGCTTGCGGTGTCCTCCAGGTAGGGATCGGCGCCATCCTCATCCAACAGCCACCGCGCTTCCCACGTGGGGGAGGCAACGTTGGCCCGGGACGTTGGATCTTTCGGGTACTCGACGGTCAGCTTGAACGCATACGACCAGAACCTGATCGCGTTGACCATGTTCTTCCCCACGCCCAACGTCACCGTCGCGTCGTCGCGCAGGAAGACGTCGCTACCAACGTTCTGATCAGTTAGGGCGCTATAAGCCTTGTGTAGCCAGCCGAACCGTGGGTGAAAGGTTTCGTGGCGGGAGAACGACGGCTCGGCGACGTCCTTGAGCTTGGTTTCAAGCATCGTGTCTCCGCTGTCCTTCCTGTCCCCCGGCGAGTCCGGAGGCGGTCGTTGTGGTGTTCGGATACAGAGCAGCGCGAACTCGGCGCGCAGCGTCGATCACGTGGTGGGCGGCGTCATCGATGTCAACGGTGGTGGTGGCATACCCAAGAGAGAAGCGGATGGTGCAGTCGGCTTCGTCCCGGGTGAGACCCATAGCGAGCAAGACACGGCTCGGTTCTAGCGCACCGGACGAGCAGGCGCTGCCCTCGGACGCTGCGAGGGCGGGCATTGCGGCAAGCACCGCATCGGCCGGCAGCCCGTCAAAGGTCAGACTTGAGACGCCGGGGAGGCGAAGGTCAGGGTGCCCGTTCCGGCGCGTGCCGGGTAGGGCTGTCATGACAGCGGTCTCGAAGCGGTCTCGCAGCAATCGGACGCGCACCATTTCTTGATCGAGGTGACAGGCGGCAGCATCCGCGGCAGCACCTAGGCCGACGATGCCGGGGACGTTCAGGGTCCCTGGCCGCTGCCCGCGTTCATGACCTCCGCCGTACGCCAACGGACGAATCGCCAAAGCTGTGTCGCGGCGCACGAACAGCCCCCCGACGCCTTGCGGGGCACCGAACTTATGGCCGGAGAGCGACAGCGCATCAAGCTGAAGCTTGCGAAGATCGATGGGCAGTCGGCCCACCAGCTGAGTCGCGTCAGAATGAACCAGCGTGCCCGCTTCATGCGACAACTTCACAACAAGATCCAGGTCGTTCAACACTCCGGTCTCATTGTTCGCCGCCATGATCGACACCAAGGCAGGTCTCGCCGAGAGAGCCTCCTCCAACTCATCGAGACGCAGCGTGCCGTCGCGGTAGACACCAATGGTATGTACCGTGCCGCCGGCGTGTGCGGCTACCTCGGCGGCGGCCTCGCTTACGGCAGGGTGCTCTACGGCGCTAACGACCAAATCGCAACCGGGTCCTGCAGCGGAGCGGATCGCCAGGTTGTTGGCCTCAGTCGCTCCAGAGGTGAAGATCAGCTCATTCGCGGCGCACCCCAGCAGTGTCGCAACCTGCGCGCGCGCCCGATCGACCGCATAGGCGGCTTCTTGGCCGGGGCCGTGCGCGCTCGAGGCGTTGCCGACCGTGCGGAGGGCCGTCGTGGTTGCTGCCAACGCTTCCGGCCGTATCGGAGCGGTGGCGTTGTAATCGAGGTAAACGATGGCGGTGCCTGTCTGGACCACCCTTCCCCCTTCGCTCGTGTCCACCCTATGGGCTGGTGGGAATCCGCGGAACCTCCGACACACACCACCAGGCGTGATCATGGGTTGCTAGGTTACCGTACAAATGTCCTGTTCCGACGGTGAGCGAGTCTTGGTGGGCTCTCCACGGCGACGGGTTCAACTCAACGGGACGTCGGGAGCAACGGTACGGACTAGGTGGCCACCGCCGCCTCCGTGGGAACGGCCGACGCGAGGGATGCGCCCGTACTTGAAGATGCCGCACATGCGCATCGATCACCGCCTGTGGCGACTCCGCCCGGCTCGCCCAAGAGCTGTCGACGTCACCGGGCGGTCGCGTTCCAGTCCATCTTGCGAAGCGTCGGCCGGATCGCTGCGTCGCCTCCTTTGAGCTGATCCCTGATCAGAACGCAGGCTCGATGTGCTCCTGGTGGTCGAGAAGCTCCGGCGGCGCGCTGCCTCCAGGAGTAAATCGAGACCTGATGGCCCGGCCAAATGCGTGGTGTAGCGAAGTCTCCTTGAGGAAGTCGTGAGTGTGTCGCTTGTGCACAGACCGTTGCGATGATCGCTAGATCTTCCGGGGAGTGGATCGGAGCCCGGCAAAGGTCATACAAACGGCTCTATTACCGACTGCACCGACCGCGTTACCCTTGACGTCGTTCTGTCGTACCCGAATGCGCTCCTGAGTCAGGGAAGGCCTCAACGGCACGATGCACCGAGGGCTAGCAGAGGTGATCATCACGTGACATCGTGGTCACCGGGCATGTCGTTCAAAGCCGTCCTCGAGTGTGCACCGGTCTCTTACGTCCGCGATCAACTTGGCACCGACCTATGTAATCTGCTCGACCTCATCGAGGGGGGCGTCGCCGAGGACGCGAAGCTGCGTGCTGTGGCGGCCGGTGCCATCGACGCCGAGAAGCTGATCGCCGGGCACGACACCCGCGAAGCCTTTCTCACATACCTGCCCGCGTCTAAACAGGCTGAACTGGCGCATCGGCTCGGCAATGACGACGGGCAGGACCCGGCGGCGTACCTAAAGTCGGCGAAGTGGACTGTGCACCAGCGCCAAGAGCTGCTGGAGTTCCTCGGATTCACCGTGGACAGGGTCCCTACGCCGGCGATACGGCCGGCCGGGGAGTACGAGCCGAGTTATGGTCTGTTCCCGCACCAGCGGGACGCAGCTGCACGCGTACGCGACCACCTGTACGACGGAATCCGACGGGTCGTTTTACACCTACCCACCGGCGTGGGCAAGACCCGCACCGGAATGAACCTTATCTGCGACCATTTGCGGCAGCACGAGCCGGCGCTCGTTGTCTGGCTCGCACATGGGCAGGAGCTACTGGAGCAAGCGGCTGCCGAGTTCGGACGTGCGTGGTCGAAGCTAGGCAACCGTCCCGTGGACCTAGTCCGCCTCTGGGGAGGTGAGAGCAGCGACCTCGCCGAGGTCAATGACGGGCTACTAGTTCTCGGTGTTGAGAAAGCCGTGTCAGCCGCCAAGCGCGACGAGATGTTCCTGCGCCGCCTCGCCGCCAAGAGCAATCTCGTCGTGTTCGACGAGGCGCATCAGATCATTGCGCCGACCTACCAACGCGTCGTCGAAGACCTGACCATCAACCCTCGCGCTAGCCTCCTTGGTCTCACGGCCACACCTGGCAGGACCTGGGCCGAGATCGCCAAGGATGAGCAGCTCTCGTCCTTCTTCTTTCGCCAGAAGGTAATGCTTCGCATTGACGGCTACGCCAATCCGGTGACGGCCCTCATTGACCAGGGCTACCTCTCCCGGCCCACCATGCGCACGGTCGCATCGGAAACTGGTCTGCACCTGACCGACAGCGACCGGCGCCTGTTGGCAACCTCCTTCGACATCCCCGCCGATATCGTCACAAAGCTCGCCAGCGACGAGCAGTGGAACCTGCAGGTGGTGCGGACCGCCCTCGACCTGGTCAAGCGGCACCATCGCATCCTCGTTTTTGCTGCCTCGGTGGACCACTGCCGGCTTATCGCGGCCGTGCTGTCCGCGCTTGGGCTTGACGCGGCCTTCGTCACCGGCGAGTCGGCGCCTCGGCACCGTACACAGGTGATCAACCGCTTCAAGAGCGGATCACCGCGGCCCATGGTGCTCTGCAACTACGGCGTGCTGACAACCGGCTTCGATGCTCCAGCGGCGAGCGCGGCGATCATCGCGCGGCCAACCAAGTCGCTCGTGCTCTACAGCCAGATGGTCGGCAGAGTCATCCGCGGCCCGAAGGCCGGCGGTACACCCGAATGCGAGATCGTCACCGTGGTCGACCCAGAGCTGCCCGGGTTCGGTGACGTGGCCGAAGCCTTCATCAACTGGGAAGACGTATGGGAGGCAGCGTGACTGACGCGGCAACCGGTTATCGAATCGTCAGCCCGGAGCTGACGGTCAAGGCGATGCGCGACAGCGGCTACAAGAACACCGCATACGCGTTGGCGGAGCTCATCGACAACAGCATCGATGCCGAAGCCCATCTGGTGGAGGTCTTTGCCTGTGAGGAGAGGCCCAAGCCTGGTGAAAGCCACGTAAGGCCACGTATCGAGACGATCGCCGTGCTCGACAACGGCAAGGGCATGGACGGCGACACGCTGCGGCGCGCGCTGAAGTTCGGCGACGGGCGCGGCGGTGACAGCAAACGCATCGGCCGTTTCGGCATGGGCCTGCCGAACTCCAGCATGTCCCAATGCCGCAGGGTCGGAGTCTGGTCCTGGACCAACGGCGCCGGCAACGCGCTCTACACCTACCTCTCGCTCGACGAGATCCTCAATGGCCTCGACGATGTCCCCGAGCCAGTGCACCAGCGCGTCCCCGACGAATGGCAACAGCTAAGCCAAGGCCTCGGCGAGGCGGGGACGCTTGTGGTCTGGAGCGATCTCGAGCGTGTCATGTGGTACGGAGCCGCCGCGACTCTACGCAACACAGAGGAACTCATTGGTCGAGTCTACCGGCACTACCTAAATCCAGGTGAAGGCTCTGGCCACCGCAGCGTCGAGATCCGGCTTGTGCCCGTGCGTGACGGCGCCATTATCGAGGGCGAACGGCCCGTACGCCCCAATGACCCGCTCTACCTGACCGCCAAGACCTGTACGCCCCCACCGTTCGCAGACAAGCCGATGTTCATGCCGTTCAACATGGGCGACGGTGACAACCCCGGCGTGGTCCACATGCCCATCACCTACGACGGGCAGACACACAACGTCATCATCAGGGCGTCCATCGCCCGCCCGGAAGCACGCCAGTCCGATGTGAGCGGCCATCCTTGGCCGGCAAACGCGAACAAGAACGTCGAACCTGGCCAGCAGCTGTGGGGCAAGCACGCCAAGCGCAACATCGGTGTCTCCCTCGTCCGCCAGGGCCGCGAACTCGATCTCGATACGTCATGGGCAATCGGTTACGACCCAGTCGAACGATGGTGGGGCGTGGAGGTCGACTTCCCGCGCGAGCTCGACGCGGCCTTCGGCGTTACCAACAACAAGCAGACCGCGACTAACTTCTCGGCGCTGGCCCACTTCGATTGGGAGGCTGAAGCCGAGCCGGGCGAGACCTTCAAGGCGTTCAAGGATCGCCTTAACGAGCGCGGCGATCCGCGGCTGCCGCTGATCGACCTGGCGTTCTACTTGCAGGAGCGGCTGCTGCCGAGCATGCGCCGCCAGCTCCGCCAGCAGCGGGTGGGTGCTCGCACGAACAAGCGCCACGAGGACGAGGCCGCCAACAAGGCAAACGACGCGATCAACCGGCGCCGGGAGGAAGGTCGCCTCGGCCAGACCGACAAATTGGACCAGGAGACCGAACCGGAGCAGAAGCGTCAGGAACAAGTCGACGCGCTCACCAGTCGGCATCACATCGACAAGCAGACCGCGGAGTCGCTCGTCGATGAGGACCTGGCCAGCGACATTCGCGTGCGGTGGATCTCCAGCTTCCAGGACTCGCCCGCCTTCTTCAGCATCGACCTCATGGCTGGCATGCTGCAAGTCATCTTCAACAGCAACCACCCGCTACACCGCGAACTCATCGCCGTTCTCGAAGATGTCCCTGATCACGCCGAGGCAGACGCTCTCCGCGAGCGTCTTAGCCGGGCTGCGAACACCTTCAAGCTCTTGCTGTTCTCGTGGGCCAGGATGGAGGACGAGATCCCGGGCGAGAAGCAGCGCGCGAAGATTAGCGAGGCACGCCAAGACTGGGGCCGCTACGCCCGGGACTTCATTGACGGCGAGGACGACGACGAATGAGTGCCGGTGACGAACGCATCTGGCAACAGGTGCGGACACTGATCCACGGCGCCGCCGACAACGTTCAGCTGATCGCTCCCTTCATCAAGCTCGACGTCTTCCGAGCCGTGCTCTCGGCGACGCCGACTTCGGTCCAGCGGATCGACTGCGTAACCCGCTGGTCGGCCGCTGAGGTCGCCGCCGGCGTATCTGACCCCGAGATCATTTATTTGGTGCGCGAGGACCAGCGTCTCCGTGTGCGCCTGTGTCACAATCTGCACGCAAAACTTTTCCTCGCGGACACGGCTGGCCTCGCTGGATCAGCGAATATGACTCGTAAGGCATTCGGCACTGCCCCAAAGCCCAACCTTGAACTCCTCGTCGAGGTCGGTGCGGACCACCCTGAGATCCAATACCTGCTCCAGTACATTGAGCTGACTGCTGTTCCTGCCACCGAAATTATGGCCATAGCCATCCGAGAACAGGCGAAGCTGCTTCAGGAAACAGAAGGCACTGCCATCATCATTCCGGGCGATGACGCCCCCCCTGCGGCTTGGTATCCGAGTACTCGCCGGCCGGACCGCCTCTACGCCGTATACCTCGGTAAGGCCGACGCGTCGCCAGCGGTGCGCGACGGATGCGTCCGTGACCTCGCCTTCCTCGGTGTGCCGCCGGGTCTCGACGAAGCCGCCTTTAACGACGCGGTTCGAGAGCGCCTCGGAGCGATACCCGAGGTGAGGGGCCTTCTCAAGGGGGAACGACTGACAAACCTGGACATCCAGTTGTCGATTGGCAACAGGATCGGGCTTGGGTCAAGCGAGGCCCGTCGGGTTGCCGAGACGATAGCCGAGTGGTTGAAGTATTTCGACCACTTCTACATGGATGTCGCTACGTGGGAACTCCGACCTGGACAGGAGCACATGTAGCCTCACGCAGCATCCGGGCAAGTCATTCGTCTGGCCAGTCGGACGGTACGCAGAAGCCCCCGGCGCGGCATGGCACGCCCAGTGGCCCCGCGCACCGTCGAGTCGCCCGTGGGTGCGTCCGGGTGCCTCCACATGGCATCCCGGCGCCCTCCGCTGCTGCTGCGCCATGTCCGGACATTGCAAACATACGGCCAGGCTTGCCGAGTATTCAGCAGCGGCGGCTTCATGACTGGCAGACGAACGTCTTTCGCTCTGGTCAGATCAGCGCGGCTCTGCAAGCGGGATGCGGTAGCGGCTGGTCTCTGCGGCCGGCCGGTCCTCGCGGAGGCGGGCGGGCAGGGTCCGCTGGACGAGGAGACTACGCCGCAGCGGCCCGAACGACTGGCGTAGTTCAGCGAGACCAGTGTCGCTCAGGACAACTTGCCAGCCCTCGGCGCAGTATGTATGGCCGGGCGCCTGGTGGCTGAGCTGTCCACGCGCGCGCCGGATCGAGCGCGCCCTCCAGGTTCCGTCGTCGCCGTGCCAGCAGAAGAGTTCGGTCACGTCGGGTGTCCAGCCCAGGTGGCGGCCGACCGCAGGGTGGAGCGCTAGCCACCGGTACCACGGTGGGTCGGTGTGCATCTCCCATCCCTCGACAACCAATTGCTCGTCTGCCCAGACCAGGTCCGGAACCTGGGAGTAGTTGTTTGCAGGCGTGGAGCTCGTCTCCCACAGTTCTCGGCGAGGCAGCATGACGCCGCCCGCGTCGGCCAGGCCGTGAGCGGTCCGAATGGTCCGGCGCTCCTCGGGCTTCCCCCACTCCAACTGGGCCCACTCGGTGGACTCCGCCAGCACGTACGTCGATGTCACTTCCGCCGCGCTCGCGTACGTCTGTGCAGCGTCCTCTGTCTGCTTGCACCAGCCCCGAACGTCGTAGCTCGCGTCGGTGGGCGCGCGCCACGGGGCCGGTGTCGTGTCGTCTAGCGGCTCGGGAACTACGTGTACCAGCACCTCGTCGATGAGCCCGAGCGCGTAGGAGGGTGCGGCGATACCACGATCGAGGGCCCCGGCGTCCACCAGTTCGGCGAGGACAATCCCGAGCGCGCGACGCCCAGCCATGAACCCCCACGGGCGGTAAGTGTGGCGCTGCGCTCGGGTCGCCAAGCGGGTTGCGTGTGCTTTGTGCCCACCGCGCAACCACGGCATTTCCAGGGCAACCGCGATGGCAGCTGCGCGGTGTAGGACGGCTTCCGTTTGCAGTCCTGCGACCCTAGCCGCAATGCGTAGAGGTTCGTCGAACGGCGCGAGGATCTGCTGCGGATCATGCATGTCGATCATAGGAACCCCACGGCTGTCTGGTTCCGGTGCGGCGCGCGCTGGCAATGGTGGCAGCGCCAGCTCGTAGGTGCGCGCCAGCGGACGCGATGGGGGCACGGGGGCGGCGAGCCCGTGCCGAGCGCACAGCTGCCGGGCAAGATCGCGGCAAATCGCGTCATCCGACGCCGCTGCCGTTGCGAGTGACTCTGCGAGCGCGGACGACAACGCGCCCTGCGGCGGCTCGTACACGGCCAGGGTATGCAGCGCTGCTTCTGCCTGCCATCCGCCCTTTCCGTTGGACTCGGCGAGCACGGTCTCCGCCTCCGTGCGCGCCATGTCGAGTCCAGCGTGCAGGACGCGCCTAGCGCCGAAGTCGCGTGGCCGAACGGGGTGGCCAAAGTAGCCTGCGACCCATCGCAGCAGCGCCTCTACTGGCGTGCCGGCAGCGGCGACTGGCTCCTCGGGGCGGGGCACGCCGTGGGCTGCGGGCGCATACACGTCGAGGTGTTCCGCCACCTGCGGCCACGCGGATGCGACGGCGCGTTCGCCGGCGATCGTCTCGAGGATCCGGCGCAGGTCGGTGGGCTGGATCTGCCCCGACAAAGCACCGGTCGACAACGCCCCGGCGAGATCGGAGGCTGCCAGTCGTGCGATAGTCGGATCATGGTGCCGCAGCGCAGCCCGCAGCAGGTTGAGGCGGCTGCCGCCGTCGTAGTGGTGGATCCAGCCGTAGGCCGGAGTGCGGGCGAGGGCGCCGGCGAGCACTTCTGCGGCCGGCTCGGCCAGTCCGGCTCGTGCGGCCAGCGCGGCGATGCCGCCAAGGGCCTCGCCGTCGAGATGCAGCCGGGCCGCTTCCTTCAGCAGGGCCCCGGCAACGGCAAACCCCACATCATCGCCAGCCACTGCCTCGACCGCGCGACCCCAGTCGAGGGGCCCGGCGCCCGCGTTCGAGGTGCGGCGCATCTCAGCCAACAACGCTGTAACGCTCGTTGGAGACGCTGCCAGCGCCGGGACGTCGCCAGGTTCCGTCGACGCGGCGACTGGACTAGCGCTGTCCGAACCCTCGAAGTGGAGGCTGTCGGCGTCTTCCGGCACCGACCACACCGCGATGGCATCGTCGATGGTGGCGACCGCCTGCGGCGTTCGCGGATCCAGGCGCTGCTCGATCCTCCGACGTAGCTCGTGGGAGGGCTGCCTGCGCAACGGGATGAGCAGCTCCGCTGCCGCTACGGCGACGAGTTCAACCGATACTTGCGGGTCACTCGCACTTCCCAGCAGTACGGCCTCGACCGCATCGTCCTCTTCGATGATGCCGGTCTCGCACAGTGACTCTGCCAGCGTCGTGCTCAGCGGGGCATCCACCGGCCACACCAATTGGATGAGCTGTGCGGCCGCCTCGGCAACGTCCTGGTCGGCGTCGTTTGCCGCGGCGAGCCGGCCTGCGTAGCAACGGGCAGCAGCGAGGAACTCCTCGCGCGTCAGCACGCTGTCGGCGGCAGCAACGCTCAGCCAGTCGAGCCAGGCGGTCAGCTGCCGGTCGTCGTGGTGAATGCCGGGGCCCCAGGACGTGCGCAGCGCTGACCGGACGGCGCCCTCAGCCCGCTGCAAGGTCCCGGCCTTGCTCCAACCTTTCGCCTGATCGAGCCAGATTTCAGCCAGCTCGTGCGGTCCGGCGGCCAACCCCCCAATGGCGGCGTCGAGTCGTTCGAGATGATGGCGCACGCGAACGATAACATCGGCCTTCGCGACGGACAGCACAGCGCGCAGGACATGCAACTGCCGCTGCGGTGGCCAGAACTTGGCGCGATGCGGGTCGTCCCAAGCTGCGGCGAACCGGTCGAGGAGCGCATTGACAGAGTCCGGTCCGCCAGCCGCAGCGAGACGCGTGAGCCGCCGGAACAGCCCGGGTGCCGCGTCCTGGACGTAGTACCAACCTGTCCAATCCCTTGTCTGGCGATTCGGCACCTCGAACAGGCGGATAATTGGATCTGCCTCAGCAGCGACGTTCGGTGTGCTCCCGCGGCCGATGTCGGCTGCAGCCTGGCGCCCCTCCAGTTGCGCCAGAGTGTTCAGGGCGTGCCGAAACCGTTCCGTTCCGGCGTCGCGCAGGTTGGGCGGAGCCGTTGACGAGACGCCTGTGGGCGCGGCGCTGGCCGCAGTACGCAAGACGCGCAGCTTGGCCAGGTCGATGAACGTCTGGAACGGCGTCAACCCGTCCTGCCCCGACGGAACGGACGGCCAATCGGCGACGGTGCCGGGCGGCACGAGCAGATCGACTTCAGGGGCATCAGCTAGACCGCTGGCGACAAGCATGTCCCCGGCCCTGAGGCGAAGGCTGAGCGGGACCACACCTGGCTCCGTTGGTGAGCCGTCCTCTTCATCGTGTTCGTCGTCTCGGTCGAACGTATGAAGCTTGACAACCTCGCGGGTCCAACGCAGCACCGAGCTCACGTCGCCGTCCTCGCAGGCTGCGATTGCGTGCACCACCCGCGCCCGAGCGCGCCAGCCCACGGACGACTCCTGGTCGATCCTGTCGCGCAGGATCGTCAAGCCGGTCTCGTCACGGACCTCGCTGAGCAGATCGAAACACCGGGCCAGCATCACGTTGCGTGCCGACGCGATCTGAGCGATGCGTTCTTCGTGCTCACGTCGGCGACGCTTGGCACCCTTCGCCTGGCCGTCGAGTGCAGCCGGCGGATCTTCGGGCACAGGGTCGGCGGTCGGCGCCGTCAGCTGGTCATCGAGTTGCGCGAGCACTTCGTCAAGACCGGAGATGCGATATGTCACCTCAGCCCAGTCGGCAGCGCTCCTGGGTGTGTCGCGGACGATCTCGGCCAAAGCTCCAGCAGCGCGCAGAATCTGCACCGCGGCCTCAAAGCACCCGGAGCGGGTGAAGCGGACGGCGACATCAAGCGCGGCCCCCACCGGCACCCGCAACAGACCCGCTGCGACGACGTGCTCGACAGCTCGCTCGGGTGGTCCAAGGTAGACCATCACGCTGGCGAGTTTCTCGGCGCTGATGACCAGCTCTCGCTGCCAGAGCTCGTTATGGAACAGCAGCATTCGAACGAGGCTGGCGAAATCGCTCGTGTCGGCGGCTGCCCGCAGCGCGAGCCGTGCCTGGTCTCGCACGACGGCGATCGGGCGCAGCGCCAACAGCTTGTCCCGCAGCAGGTTTGGCGTCGCCAGCTCAATGACCCGTGCGTAATCCCCTGCTAGGTAACGATGCGCCAACTCCTCATCCCGGTACAGGGTCCACCGCTGATCGGAGCGTCCGCAGACGTCGGCCAGCGCGACGTGCAGGTCCCGGTCCCGCCCGACGTCGAACGTCCCGGCGACTCGGGACGTCTCCTCCGTGAGGAACCGCCGGAAGCTGTTGTGGATGAATCGCCACACCGTTCCTTCGCGGCGAAAGAACGTCGCCGTCCTCTGTACGAACTCCTCAAGTACCGGCGTCGCTACCCATGTCTTGAGCCACTCGAGATCCATTGGTGTGCGCAGACGGGCGACCGCAGCCACAACGTCGAGCAGCTCGCGATCCTCACCGACGGCGAGCAGGTAACCGCGGTATCGGACCCCGACCTCCCGGCCGTACGCCGAGGCATCGCTTAGCAGCGAATCCGCGGCCAGTCTACGCAGCTGCGGATCAGTCTCCACGGACTCCAGCGCCGCGAGATCCTGCAGGAGATAAGTCAACGCAAGCGGGTGACCCTCGCTCGCGGCGACGAGGCGTTCGCACTGGCCGGGAAGCAGCCACTCGCCTGGCCCAGCGGCATCGGCCAGCCGAAGCACCTCGCCCGGCGCCAGCGGCGGCAGCTCCACCGTCCGGTCCTCGGTGGTCAGCGCTTCACAAATCGGCCGCGGCAGGATGCTAGTCGTCTGTGTGCCGAGCACGACGAAGACGCCCTCTGGTATGCCTGCCGGTGCGGGCAACTCCTCTAGAAGCGAACGCGACGGGTTTTGCTCGCGCGGGATGTGGTCGAGCCCATCGACCACGATGACGGTCGCTTCCTCGCTGTCACGCCACCGCTCTCCGGCGTCGGTAAGTTGCTCCTGCAGCGCTGCACGCTGGGTACGCAGGTCGTTGGCGTAGCCGCGGCGGCGGAAGCCGACACCTTCCAGCGCGAGACTGACGTCGTGCAGGAAGCTGTCGGCCTCGCCGCGCCCACTCAGCGGGTCCGAGGCGTCTGGAACAAACGCGTAGTACCGGACAACCCGCCGCTGTGGCCAGGTCAAGCTGGCCAGTAACGTCGACTTGCCCGCACCGGCCGGACCGACCAACGCAACGTAGCCACCCGTCAGCTCGTCAAGCCGTACCTGCAGTTGCCGCCGGGCAGTCTCGTTTGCCGTATAGACGGCGGGCATCGGGAAGGCATGAGGGTTCCGGAAGCGCAGCCTGTCGGTCCAGCCGAGCCGCTCGAGTAGCGCCTCGCGGCTCAGCTGTATCGGCCGGGCCGGGTCAGCGACCAGCGCCTGCAGAGTCGCGGCGAGGTGCTCCAGGTCGTTGTCTCGGGGTGCCTCGTCTGGACGCAACAGTTGATCTTCCACGGCAGGGCCGAAGTGTAAATCCAGATCGCCGACGAACGCAGCAAACGCGTCGACGTCCAGCCCAGTCGCGATGCGCAGTGCCTCCCACGCCGGCTGCCAGCCGGTCACCTCGGGCAGAGTCGCCACCTGTGACCAGCCGTCGCTGCCAGCGCGCAGGCGCTCTCGAGTCGGTATCCACGACCTGGCCAAGAAGGCGGCAAAATGCCGGGGCGGCTGCGCGGAACAGGACCCCAGGACAGAGCCCTCACGCGGTGGGGTCACCGAGGGGTTCTCGTTGCTCCACAGCCGGATCTCGAGCGGTCCGGACCAGTTCTCACGAATGTGTTGCCACGCCTGCGCAAGCCGCCCGATGAGCGGTGTCGCATCCTTCGAAGCGTTGACCAGTTCGGCCCAGCCAAAGACGCCGGGGTACTGCGCCCACTTAACCTGCAGGGCGTACCGGGTTCCCCCGGCCTGGAACTGGAAATCGTCCGCGACCCCCGCGTCGGGGTCCGCGACTCGAATCCACTCCAGACTAGTGATCTTCGCGCGCACGGTCCGCGCAGCCAGCCCGTACTGACCACTGAATCCGACAACGGCGGCGCGCTCACCATCGGCTGGACGCGCACCGACATCGCTGATGACGCTGGGCTGCTCTAGAGGCACGCGTCCATTGTCACCTGCCCACACACACCGCAAGTGTGACACCCAGAGCCGACCGCTCCTGAGCGTTCTCAGCGGTGGCGGCAGTGCCGGACGCTGCTGTAGATCCGCTGTGCAACCAGCAGCAAGCCACCGGCCAACGATGGCCGACGCGACGCGGTCCACGGCCGGCATATCAGGGCCCACCAGCAGAGGGCATCGGGTGCGCTTTCCGCGACTCGGGCAGCGCGACGAGCTTCTGCAGTTCATGACATATCGCAGCGGTGCGCCGTTGGACGGACGTTGTCGGGGCATTGACCGGAACTCGGTCAAGCAGAAGGCTGGGTCGAACACGTCGAATACAACTTCGACAGTCAGATGTGGGGGACTAATGGCGCGATCGTGGATGGTGCGGGCCGGTCTCCCTCACGGGTCGGAGGAGGCGGCTCTTCGCCAGAGCCTTCTCTTCGCCGTTTGGCCCGAGCTGGGTGACCTCACGCTCTGCGGCAGCCAGCAAGAAGTCCGCGCCCGGCTACGCCGGGCCTACCCGCACGACGCCGACAAGCGCCTCAGCAACCATGCCGGCCAACTATGGACGTTTCTCAGGCGCATGCGTCCGTTGGACTACGTCGCCATGCCGTTGCACTGCCGACCCGACCACCTGGCCATCGGACGCGTCGTCGGGCGTTATCGGTACCGGCCTGACGCGCCGGCTGACCAACGCCACACCCGGGCGGTGGAGTGGATCAACACGGCTGTACCCCGTCACGCGATCCAGTCCGACCTGCTGAACAGCCTCGGCTCCATCATGACGATATGCGGTCTACCGTCGGATCCCGACGGACGGCGACTGGGCGCACTGGTACATGGAGAATCCGATCCTGGGCGAAACGATTCCGAGGACGAGGCAGCGGTGACGTACGCGTCCCGAAGCGATCTCGTGAGCGTCCTCGACGTTGGTGACGGTGCTTGCACGGTCGTCCGGTCGTTGTGCGACGGCAATGAGTCGGTCATGGTCATCGACTGCGGCAGCGACAGCATCTCCGCCGATGAGGTCTGTAGTCGCCTTCTCGAGGCCCTCGAAGGCAGGCCGGAGTTGATCGACACTATCGTCGTCACCCACTTCGACACCGACCACTACCTCGGCTTCGTGCGCCTTGCTGAGCGGATGCGGGCTCGCGGGCAACGCTTCCGGTCGATGCGACTCATTTCACCGCGGATCCCGGAGATCGCTCAAGAGTACGTTTGGCGGTACCTCGCGCTGGCAAGCACCGTGACCGGAATCCGCAACCTTGATCTGGCCCTGTCTCTCAGAGAGGTGACCGACGGCCCGTTCCGCTATGCCCCGGCAGCGCGGGGCTTGGACGGGGCCTTCGTGGCTGGTCAGCACGGATACGAAGTCCTCTGGCCATTGCCCGTGCTGCCGGCCGGCCTCGTCCGCCAGGTACAGAGCGCGGTAACCCGGTTCGACCAACTTGCCGATGCGCTCGCCGGGAGCGGCAACACCTCGCTGCGCGACAACCTCGAGACGGCTCGGGCCGGTGGCTGGCTACAGACAGAGCTGCAGTCAAATCTGATGCACCTGGCGGGCCGCTCCGAACTCGACATTGGGGAGTTCGATGAAGATGACGATGCGTACGAAGACTTGGCGCTCCGGGACATCAGCCAGCTAAACCTGCCCGAGGACCACAGCGAGGAATTTCGCGGAGTCTGGGATGCGATGCGTCGGGCCAACAACAACATGTCACTGGTATTCGAGAACGCCGAACCGGGGCGGCTCATCGTCTTTGGTGATGCAGGCGCTCCAGTTCTGTCGTGGCTTGCGAAGACCGGGCTGAGCCCCGCCCACGTCTCGTTGATGCTGGCTCCCCACCACGGCACCCACCGACTGCCGGCCGGCTTGCAGGTCACCGCTGACCTTTGTGTCGGTCAGAACGGTCGAAAACGTGGCCACCTCTGGCCGCGACACCTGGCCACTCACCCGAACCCCGGGCACTGCGTCAGCAGCACCGCTGGCACCCATCACCTGCTCTTTTAGCCCGGAAAGGGGCGCATCCCGCGTGCCCTTCACGCTTCCGATGCTGCGCCCAACCTCCAATAGATGGGTCCGCGCCGCACCAACTCAGCACGTCATCTAGCCTGGGCAGACGCCACGACGCCGTCACGACCATCGGGTCAGCGTTGATCGAATCCCGTTCCCGTGCTTGGCGTGACCCGCCGAGGGTTCGACCCTGCGCCACGATCGCGCTACAACCGCCGATTTCGCACAGGTGCGACAGCCACAAACGGCCCCTGAGCTGCTGGAATGCGGTTCGGATTCTGCCACGTTTGGTCCACAAATCCCTGCCCAGACCCTGGCCGCTTCGCGGACAGGGTCTGGGTGGGGATTTGTCATTCCTATTCCGGGGGCGACCCCCGGAGGCCCCACGGTGCGGTGGGCGCGGTTCGCATGGGCGCGAGGTAGGCCCAACGCTCGCGTTGGGTCTACCTCGCCTGCCGGCATCCGGGTCGTCGGTCGTCAAGCCGTTTCGGGTGTGTGCCTGGCCAGGAACTCGTCGATCGCCCGGCGGATCAGGCCTGACCGTCCGGCTCTGTCGTTGCCGGCCAGTTCGTCCAGCCGCTGGACGGCCGCCGCGGACAGGCGCACGCCGGTCACGATCATCGGCACGCTCCGTGCGCACCACTTTCGGCACCGGGCCACCGCCCGGGAACGGTGACCGCATGCGACCACAGCCCGGAATCACTGGCCCTACCGAGGTGCCAGGTCATGTGCTGCGCAGGGCTTCGGTGGGCGGTACTGAGTCGGCCCGAGTTTCGGGGTACGACCGACGACGGAGCCGATGAGCAGCGAGTAGGCCAGGTCGAGTCCCACTGAGGCCCAGGTCAGTACGACGGCCCGGCCTTGCGTGGTGACGAAGACGTTGGTGACAAGCACGCCCAGGATCAGGCCTGTGATGCCGCCGACGACATCAACCTCGACACCACCTGTCCGCCCCGTGTCCCTGGCGCGACGAAGATCTGCTTGCGCGGTGCCTAATCGGTCTTCCCCAACACCTCGCGGGCCCCTCAGTGTTCGCTGCTGAAGAACCGTAGCAACTGCGGGCCGACGGTCTGTGGGTCGACGACGTGATCCGGCCCCTCGAGGGTCTCCCGTTGAGCGTGGGGTAGTAGGTCTGCGAGCTCGTCGGCCGCGCGGTCGAAGAAGTCCGAGGGCAGGCCTGCCATGTAGGGGACCGTGATCGGTCCTCCGGTTGTGACCAGGACCGGTTGGGTGACCGTTGCCAGTCGATCGGCCGGCAATTGGTAGCGGTTGAGGAAGACGCTGTCGTGGACCAGCGTGGGCGCGAGGGCGACCGAATCCGCCCAATGCGCCGTCTGCTTGCCTGCCGCTTTCCTGGCCGCGATGTTGTCGTCGGAGGCGCCGGTCATGCGCATGAACAGTTCGAGAACCTCCTCGTCTCGCCCGGCGTCGAAGGCGCGTCGGGTGTCTGCGATGTACTCCTCGAATCGCGGGCGTATGTCGTCTCCGACCGCGTAGGGCACCTCCCAGACGGCGATCGTGTCGATGGCTGACCCTGCCGCGGCCGCTTCCAGCGCCAGCGCGCCGCCTGAAGACGCCCCGAACAGGTGTGCCGAGCCGCCCGCCTCCGCGATCAACGCATCCAGGTCCTCGATCTCCCTTTCCACGGCGTACGGCTCGGTGAAGCCGCTCGCGCCGCGTCCCCGACGGGCATAGTTGTAGACCGTGAAGCGCTCGGCGAGAGCTGGCGCCAAGGGCGCGTTCTCCACCCCCTCGTCGAGTGCTCCGCCCACGAGAATGACGGCCGGACCGCTTCCTTCCCTGTCGTAGGCGATGGTGGTGCCATCGTTTGATGTCACGCGAAAGGCCATCTCGTTCATCTCACATCTCCGTTCGAGAGGTTTGTCTCAACGCCTGAGCAGCGTGCCGACGACGGCCTCGGTGCGCGACCACCGCGTCCTTGCGATCACGGCCGCCACGACGAGTAGGGCGAGCGGCAGCCAAGGGCTCTGCTCGAGCACGAACTGATCGGTGATGACAGCACCGGTCAGCAATGCCGCCAACCCGAGACTGGCCAGGCCCGCCAGAGCCGGGATCAGAAGTCCAACCCCTCCCGCGACCTCCAGCGTTCCGACCAGGTACCGGAGCCACTGGCCAGCCCCGATGTCGGCGAACATGTCCACCATGACCGGGTCGCCGGCGAGCTTCGAGATTCCGCCGCCGGCGATAATCGCCGCCAACACGACTTGCAGAATCCAGACCCCGATGCTGCTCGCCCGCCCGGGCGTGTGCGCAACGGTTTCCGAGTTGTTCTTGGGGATGGTGCTCATTCGGCTCTCCTTGTCGTGTCCGGACCTGGTACCAGTGACTTGTTCAACCCTCTCGTCTCGATCGCGAGCTTTCCCATTGGTTCGAGTCCTTCTCTCGGTGTTGTGAACGGATTGGTTAGCTAGTCAAGTTTGACTACTTGGCCAGAGTGCACGAGGAGGAAACGTCTAGTCAAGGTTGATTAGAAGCGCATCTTGAGGGGATTGTGGACCGTTTGCCACGAACCCGGATCATCGGCCATGGTGTAGGCGCCCTCAGACAGTCGTTTGCTCAGGCTCTTCGCCCACTCCAGTTCGGTGCGTGCGTGTCCCGCCCACAGTTCGGCCTGATCGCGGACGTGTTCGGGAATGTCGGGGTTCGGGTTCTCCCACCCCTTGGCCTGCCCTACGAGCTCCGCTTCCAGGCGCGCGACCCGCTCGTTAACGTGCGCGATGGCATCCGTCCTGGTCAGCATGGGCAACATGGCGATGGACGCGTTGAGCATGTCCGGGTCGTGGGTGCGCCGCAGACCGTCGCGGACCAGTTCGACCATCTCGTCACGTCCCCGAGCTGTCGCGCGGTACAGAACGCGCTCCGGCCCGGAGTTGCCCGGCTCGGCGTGTTCGGTGAGGAGGCCATCAGCCGCCGCCTTCTTCAGCGCGTGATAAATCGAGCCGGGCTTGATCTTGGCCCAACTCTCCGCACCCCAGCTCTGCAGTTCGGACCGCACCTGGTAGCCATGCGCGCCGCCGGAGAGGTGCACGATACCGAGCACCAGGAGCTTCGTCGCCGACACGCGCCCACCACCGCTCAACCCTCTCGTCTCGATCGCGAGCTTTCCCATGGGTTCGATTCCTTCTCTCGGCGCTGCGAACGGATTGGCGAGCTAGGCAAGTTTGACTACTTGGCCAAAGTACACGAGGACGAAACGTCTAGTCAACGTTGATTAGGCGCGCATCTTGAGGTGATCGGGGACCGTTCGCCACGAGTCCAACGCGACGGAGGCGGCCCGGGCAACTCTCCGTGGATACCCGTGAACAACTTGCACCCGGCCCAGTTCCATCGCGTGTTTGGCGTGACCCGCCCTCGATCAGAACCGGCGCGACTGCAGCCACCAACGGTTGCTGACCTGCGCGGATGGAACGAGCGCAGCTGCAGGAAACCTGCCCGGCGCAGCACCGGCTACGGTGTCGGTGGGTGGGCACCGCGTGGTGTCCAAATCGGCCCGGCAACTTGTAGCATGCGGCGGACGACGGGCGGCCGGCGGAGCGTGGCTTCGATACCACTCGGCGGGCGGCACCGCCGGGTCGCGCCGCCGCCGAGGCGCCGGTCAGGCCGGGGCCGGAGTGAGAGAGGAACCTGCTCGGCGTGTTCCAGGAACCGAACCGGACCCGGACGACTGGCGGAAGCTCGACCGGCGGGGTGCACGGCGTCGACCCGTCGGAGGGGTCGGACGCCGAGCTGGCCCGGGCGGTGCGGCGGGTCGCCGTACTGCGCACGGGGTTCTACGTTGTCGTGCTGCTCGTCGCGCTCGGGGGCCAGGTGTCCGGGGCGATGGAACGGCTCGGCATGCCGTGGTACATCGCCCTCCCCGCTGTTGGCGCGCTGGAGCTGGGCGGCATCGTGGTGCTGGCGAACGCCGACGTACGCCGTCGGCTGGGCGAACGGGCGATGCTGTCCCGCGTACTCTCTGCTGGCATCGCTGCCGGCGCGGTCGCCTTCAACTGGCTGGCTCACAGCAACCACCTCGAAGGCGGTTTCTACGCGGGCATGTCTCTGCTCGGTTATCTGGTGTGGCTGATGAACACCGAGAACCAGCGGCGGGACCGGCTGCTCGCCAGGCAACAGCTGCCACCCACCACACCGGCGTACGAACCGGTCGGGCATTGGCTGCGACAGCCGTGGCTGACCCGCCGTGCCCGCTCGCTGGCCAAGGCCGACCCTGGCCTCGGGCTGTACGGCTCCCTCGACGCGGCCCGCGCGCAGATTCGCGGCGAGCGGCGGCAGGCGGCGCTCAGCAAGGTGTTGCACCGCAAAATCACCCGAGCGCTGGACGCCACCACCGCGGACATGGCCATGGCGGTGTACGACCTCGACGAGATCGCCCGACGGCTGGCCGAGCAGGCGGACTACGACGGGCTCACCACGCTGATCGCCGCCGATCTGGCACCTGCGCGCGTGTTGGCCGGGAACCTGCCGGCGGGCGGCCGTCGCCGGCGGTGGCGTCGGTCCGGTCAACCTGACCCCGTCGCCCTAGCCTCGGCCGCGCGGCTGCTCGCCGATACGCCGCAGCGGCCGCTCGTCCACGTCCCCGACCCGGTCGCGGCGGCGGACGCCGTTCAGCAGGCAAACGCGACCGCGCAGGCGGGAGAGGGTGCCGAGCGCTCGGGATCGGATCGGTCCCCGGTGGCCACGCCCGGTCGAACCGACCGGCACGTGGAGGGGTCCGACAGCACGGGGCAGCTCACCTCGACCACTGACCAGCCCGCCCCGCCCCGCTCCGACTGGGCAGCGCTGCAGGCGGAGCTCGCCCAGCTCCTGCCGGCAACCGGACCGCGCCGAACGCCTCGTAACGGGGCCGGCCGGTCGGCCACCGGCCCGGTGGAGGCGTCGTCGGCGACGGACGCGCCAGGCTCCGCGGCGGGGCCGGCCGACACCGCGCCGCCGGCAACGACCAGTGGTCCACCGATGACGCGAACCGAGACGGGGCGGGCACGCGTGGCCCGAGTCGCCGATCCCGCGGTCGAGCCGGCACCGATCGCGCCAGTCACGCGAGAGCAACCCTCGGTGGCCGGGCGAGACCTACCGGACCTGGTAAACACCGCGGCGAGCCGTACCACACCGCCCATTCCTCGTCGGCCATGAGAGCTCTCGGCACCCAGACCATCTACGACGCCGCCCCGATCGCCAGATCAGCGTTGATCGATTCCCGTTCTCGCCGGCTCGGCGTCATCGCTTGTCGCTTGATTCCCGAACGCGTCCTCGAGGGCTCGAGGGCCTGACAACGGTGGGGCCTCGGTCTGGCCTATGCGTTGACGGGGTGCTTTGCCGATACACTCGCGACACTGTTAATGGACAGTCCGGTCGGGAGGATCCTTGGTCCCCGAAACCAACGCGTACCGCCGCATCGCCGCGGAACTGCGAGCTGCGATCGAGTCCGGTGACCTGCCGAGCGGTGCGAAGTTGCCCTCGATCACGGCGTTGATAGACCGCTTCCGGGTCTCTCGGACGACAGTGGTCTCCGCGTTGGATCTGCTGCGCGTCGAGGGGCTCACTGAGCACCGGCACGGCGTTGGGGTGTTCGTCCGGCGGTTCTCTCGCATCGTTCGCAACTCGCCAGATCGGCTCACTGCTAGCAGGTGGCGGGCGGGAGAAGCGATCCAAGATCTCGATACTGGCGCGCGGCGGCGGACGGTCAGCGTGGAAGTACGGCGTGAGGACGTTCCGGTCGCGGTGGCCGACGCGTTCGGGGCGGCGTCGGGTTCGCAAGCCGTCGCGCGTCACCGACGGTTCGACGTGGACGGTCGCACGGTGCAGGTCGCTAGCTCGTATCTGCCACTGGACCTGGCTGGGGGCACCCGGATGGAAGAGGCGGACTCCGGACCGGGCGGCATCTACGCGCGGCTTGCGGAGTTGGGGGTCGGACCCACGGAGTTCGAGGAGCGTGTTGTGGTGCGCCGGCCGAGCTCGGATGAGGTGCGCGACCTCGGCTTGCCGACAGTCGGGGTCGAGGTGATCGAGGTGACTAGGTACGCGTACGCGGCCGGTGGCCGGTGCGTAGAGGTCAACCGAATGGTTCTGGACGCCTCAGCGTACGAACTTCGGTACCGGTTCCCGGCCTAGGAACCCACGCCCGAGTAAGCTCATCCGGAACAGAGGGTTGACTGTTTCGGTACAGTGAGTTCTTCTGGATTCACAGGGTTAAATCTCTGGGATCTGGGGAGGTCGTCATGAAGGCTCACTATCACCACCTCGGCGGTTGGGCTGCGCCGATGTCGATGACCAAACGCCCACATCCGTGCGGCACATGCGGTGGCTCGGGCCTGGTGGTCGTCAAACGCAAGTACATGGACCCCAAAGGTAAGGTCCGGACCGAGGACAGCTTCGAAGTCTGCCGTTCCTGCGGCGGCTCAGGCACCAAGTAACGTCTATACGGTTGACCAGCCGGAGCTTTGGAGGGCGATGATGGACCGGGACGAACAACCGCATCCCCCGGCGGTTCTCGATGGTCCTGTGCCTGTGTGCGGCGGCTGCGACCGACCGATCTACCAAGAGCACTTCGCGCGGCGGTTAGCCGACGCCAAGCCTGACTCGAACGCCTACGAATGTCCCTACGGTCGGGGCTGGCACGTCATTCCGGCCCTGGGTTAGAGCCTTTCACCACGCAAACCGACCCGCCGGAGACCCTGCCGAAATGCGATTCGGTGTGCGATCCCTGTCCGCGGCGTCCACCTCGCTGCCTGGTCAAAACCGCGAGGACCACCGTCGGGGTCCTCGCGGTATTGGCGAGCGGTCCTAGGTGACGTCGAGCGTCACGATCCGCATGCCGCCGGCGCGGCAGGCTTTTTCCCAGCTGCGCATCGCGTCGGTGGTCATGAAGTTCGCGGTGGACTGGTTGAACGTGCCACCCCGGTAGCGCCACACGGCCACCCGATAGGCGTCGTTGTTGAACGCCTTCAGGATTCGTAGCTCGTACCCTGCCTCTTTGCGCTCCCGATTGAGTTTCTGGAACGCGCTCTCGTTGTTCTGGTCGGCTCCGGTGGCCAGGATGCCGTAGTTCCACCGCTGGCCCGAGCTGCCCTGGTCCGAGCGCCACAGCCCGCCGATCTTGCCGTCCTCGCGGATGACGATGTCGACCATGCGGAAGCCCTGGTCCCACAGCACGTCGTCCTGGTTCTTGAAGTCGGTCCACGTCGGGATGGCGGTACGCCAGAATTGGTCGCCGCTGCCCGGACGCCAGACCGCGAAGAACTCGTCGCCGTCACGGTCGAGTTCGGCCATCCGCAGGCCCTGGTTGTAGTAGATGTCGTCCCAGAGCTCGAGCTCGCCGATCGACATGTGGCCGTGGACCCACTGGGCACCGGAACCGGGCCGCCAGACCGCGGTGACGTCGTGGCCGACCACGTCCAGCTCGGTGATCCGGTATCCGTTCTCGAAATAGAAGTCGTCCAGCGCGAGGAACTCCGACCAGCTCCGGTCGTGGTACCAGTACTCGTTGCCCGGGTTGACCACGGTGCTGCAGCTCGCGTGGTAGCCGCCGTACGGCGCGGCCGCCGCCGGCGCCGAGGCGACGTGCAGGACGCCGGCCACGGCCACCACGCTGACCGCCGCGATACGCGCGATCCTCTTGAACATCAGGCCCTCCCCTTCGGTACGGGATCGTTGTTGCCCGCATCGAAGGGCCCGGCGGTTGCGCACCCGTTGTGACAATGTTGCGCCGCAGCTCAGCGGCGGGTCACATCGGGCCGCGTGGTGCGCATACCGTGCATGGCATGGCTACGGAGTCGTACACCATCGCGCCGCTCAGCTCTGAGACCTGGTCTGCCTTCGATGCATTGGTTCTGCGGCACAACGGGATCTTCGGCGGTTGCTGGTGCATCTGGTTCCACCCCGACGGGCCCGAGCGCGGTCAGGGTGCCGAGGCCAACCGGGCGCTGAAGAAGTCCTATGTGGAGCAGGGCAGGGCGCACGCCGCGCTGGTGATGCACGGCGACGAGGCCATCGCGTGGGCTGAGTACGGCACTCCCGTCGAGTTGCCGACCATCCATCACCGCAAGCAGTACGACGCGACCAAGACCGCGGATCCCGACTACCGGATCACGTGCGTCTTCGTCGACAAGCGCCACCGCCGGCAGGGCGTGACGGAGCTCGCGATCACCGGTGCGCTCGACCTCATCGCGCGGGCCGGTGGCGGGCGGGTCGAGAGCTATCCCCACGACCTGACCGACCAGACCAAGAAGATGTCGTCGTCGTTCCTCTACAACGGCACCCGTCGGCTGTACGAGCGGCTCGGCTTCACGTACGACCGGCCCAAAGGCTTGAAGAACTGCGTCATGGTCAAGACTGTCGATCCCGCCTGAGCGGTGCGGGGAAACGAGCGGCCAGGGCAGTCAGGCGGCCGTCCTGACCCTCACGAGCCTTGCGCAGCACGAAGGAGTGCAGGAGCGTCGGCGAGCGAAGCTCGATCGTCTCGGTCGCCTCCGAGCCGCCGCCGACCGCGTCCGCCAGGGTGAGCGTCGATTCGAGCCGCACCCCACCCGGTGAGACCACCGAACTCCTCAGCGTGTGACCCGGCACCGTTGGCGTCATCGTAACGTCGATCGGGTTGTCCCAACGGAACGGACCGACGCGGAAGCGTTCCACGGACACGTATCGGATCGAGTCGCCGTCCCGGCGGATGTCGCGCACGGCCACGATCAATGGCGCGAGCTCGATGTAGCTGTGCGGATCCAGCAGAAACTCGAAGACCTCAGCGGGTGGCGCACCGAGGCGGGAGGTACCGCTGAAGCGATCGAACGGCATGAGGTGATCATCTCACGGCAGCACAACGAGTCTGCTGCCTCGTAGGTCCGTGCGTTGCCAGGCTGTTTCGATGTCGCTCAGTGGCACCCGGACCACGTCGAAGGTGAGGACGCCCGACCGCGTCCAGGTCACCACCTGGCCGTACACCTCCTGCATCGTCTCTGGGCTGAGTCCTTTGGCCGCGCCGCAGATCTCGATGCCGGACGTGCGCAGGCTTTCGGCAGCGACCACGAGGCCGGAGCCGGCGGACTCTCCGATTTGGACCAATCGGGTCGGCTTCGCGAACGCGAACGACGTCGGGACCAGCGCACGCAGCAGGCGCCGACCTCGCGCAGCTGGTCGTCGTCGCGCCCCGTCGCGACGACGCGGCCCGCGCCGAGCAGCCGGGCCACCTTCACCGCGAGCCGTCCCGCGACTCCGGTGGCGCCCTGCACGAGCACGGTTTCGCCGGGAACGAAGCCTGCGGCAGTCTTCATGGACATGCCGGTGATCGCCGAGCCCAGCACCGTCGCGATCGCCGGATCCAGACCTTCGGGGATCGGCACGTACGCGCCCTTGGGCACCACGGTCCGCTCGGCCAGCGCGCCGTAGGGCTGGCGCGGGTTGCCGAAACCGACCAGGGTGCCGTCCGGCAGTGCCCCGATGCCGTCGAAGGCGGGAATCGCCGGCAGTCGCGCGATGTAGTGCTGGCTCGCGCCGCCTTCATCGCGGCGCCTGACCGAACAGCCGTGCGATGCGGCGCTGCCACGCCGGCAGGAACCGGGGCGCACGGAGGTGTGCGTGGTTCGACCTGTGGTCGGCGCCGCGGCCGTGATGTCCGGCCGGTCGCTCGGTGTGCGCGGGAACCCCGGGAATGCGGTGCGTGGCCCGGTGCAGCAGGTTCGCCATCGTCGTCTCCGCTCTCTCTATCACTGATAGGGGGACTCTAGCACTGATAGAGTACGAGCGGGAGGGACCGAATTGACGTTGGATCGACAGCGGATCGTCGCCGAGGCAGTCGCCCTGCTGGACGCCGAAGGGCTCGACGGCGTGACGACGCGCAAGCTCGCCGCGCGGCTCGGTGTGCAGTCGCCGACGCTCTACTGGCATTTCCCGAACAAGGCGGCCCTGGTGACCGCGATCGCCGACGCGATACTCGACCAGGAGTTCGGCGACCGGGAACCGCCCGCGCCGGGCCAACGCTGGCAGGACTGGTTGAGCGGGCTCGCCGAACGGCTGCGCCGGGCACTGCTCGCCCACCCGGACGGCGCCCGGGTGCTCTCCTCCTCGCAGCTCTCCCGCACGATGGCGGCGATCTCCGAGCTGGCGATGAGCAGCCTGGTGACGCGCGGCATCCCGCTGCACCAGGCCCGCGTGATCGTGCTGACCGTCGAGCGCTTCACGGTCGGCCACGTCCTCGAAGAACAGGCCCCCCGCCCGGACGCGGAGGCGCTGAAGGGCTTCGACCTGGCCACGTTCACCGAGCAGTACCCAACCGTCGTGGCCGCGGTCGCCGACTATTTCGCCCCAGGCCGCACCGTGGACGACCTGTTCCGCGACTGCCTGAGGGTCGTCATCGCGGGAGCCGACGCCACGAGTTTGTAGACCATGGTTGACAAACCACCGGCCGGTCCCGTTAGTTTGTAGATGAGGTTCTACGAACCTCTGGGAGGGCACAAGCCATGGTCAAAGAGATGCTCAGCGTCGGCGATATCGCGGCGATGTTCGGGGTCGAGGCCAAGACCGTCAGCATGTGGCGGTTGCGGTACGCGGAGTTTCCCGAACCCGACGTCATCGTCGGCGGGATGGCGGGCTGGGATCCCGATCGGGCTCAGGAGCTCCGGGTCTGGGAGAGCCGCCGACCCGGCCAGGGCCGCCGCGCCCTGATGGCCGAGCACGTGCAGGAGGTGCTGCGCCGGACGTTCGTGTTCCAGTTCATGCGGCCCCGCGACTTCGCTTCGGCTCCTATCGACTTTCCTGGCGTCGTGTACGAGGACGGCGTGCTCGCCGACGGCATGGAGGTCAAGGCGGCCGAGCACCTGATCGGTGTGCTTCACGACCAGGGATACGAGCTCGTCCACACCGATGCCGTGCAGGCCATGCGGCGGGTTCTCTTCGATCGGTGGTCACCTGACGAGGTCGGAGAGCGCGAGTTCATCGGCCGGCTCTTCGACGACCACGGCCGGATCTATCACGGCTGCACCGCTTTCGACGCCGCCGAGTACACCCTGCGTCGCCTCGCGGCGCTCGGTGGCGAGCTTCGCCCCCGCCAACAATGAGGGAGACTTTCTTGGAAACCATCGTGCCGGCGACCGGCAAACTGGGCGTGCTCACCGTGGGGCTCGGCGCCGTCGCGTCGACCTTCATCGCCGGGGTCGAGCTCGTCCGGCAGGGGCTCGCCCAGCCGATCGGCTCGCTCACCCAACTAGGCACCGTCGACGGCGCGCGGATCCGCGACCTCGTGCCGCTGGCCGACCTCGACCAGCTTGTGTTCGGCGCCTGGGATCCGTTCCCGGACAACGCCTACGAGGCCGCGCTCAGGTGCGGCGTGCTCGACCGGTACGTCCACATCGAACCGATCGCGGCCGCGCTCAAGGAGATCGAGCCCATGCCGGCCGCCTTCGACCAGGCGTACGTGCGGCGGCTCGACGGCACCAACGTCAAGTCGAAAGCGACCAAGCGCGAGCTGGCCGAGGCCATCCGCGCGGACATCCGGGGCTTCAAGGCCGCCAACGCGTGCGACCGGCTGGTGGTGATCTGGTGCGCGTCCACCGAGGTCTACCTCGAGCCGAGCCCGGCCCACGAAAGCCTGAAAGCGTTCGAAGCCGCCTTGGACGCCGATGACCAGAACATCCCGCCTTCCATGCTGTACGCGTACGCGGCCCTGAAGGAGGGTGTGCCCTTCCTCAACGGGGCGCCCAACCTCACCACCGACGTGCCGGCGATGGTGGAGCTGGCGCACATCAACCAAGTGCCCATCGGCGGCAAGGACTTCAAGACCGGCCAGACGCTCGTGAAGACCGCGCTGGCTCCGATGCTGAAGACCCGGATGCTCGGGCTCGCGGGCTGGTACTCGACCAACATCCTCGGCAACCGTGACGGCGAGGTACTGGACGACCCCGACAGCTTCCGGACCAAGGAGAGGTCCAAGCTCGGCGTGCTCGAGCACATCCTGGAGCCGGAGCGGCACCCCGAGCTCTACGGCGACTTCCACCACCAGGTGCGGATCAACTACTACCCGCCCCGCGGCGACCAGAAGGAGGGCTGGGACAACATCGACATCGTCGGCTGGCTCGGCTATCCGATGCAGATCAAGGTCGACTTCCTGTGCCGCGACTCGATCCTGGCGGCCCCGCTCGTGCTCGACCTGGTGCTGTTCACGGACCTGGCCCAGCGCGCCGGCCGCACAGGCGTGCAGGACTGGCTGTCGTTCTATTTCAAGGACCCGCAAGCGACGTCCGAGCACGACCTGTTCGCCCAGCGAGCCACGCTGGAGAACACGTTGCGCGGGCTGCGGGGCTAAGCCCGTTCCGACGTCCAGCGGACGATGGCCTCCGTGCGGCTGCGTACGCCGAGCTTGGCGAAGATGTGGTTCAGGTGGTTCTTCACCGTCTTCTCGGTGAGCCAGAGCTCCTGCGCGATCCCGGCGTTGGACAGGCCCTGGCAGAGCAGGTTGACCACCTGGAGCTCGCGCTCGGTCAGGCCGGCGTCGGGGCGCTGGCGGCGCGGGGTCGTCTGCTCGCGGGCCAGCGACACCGCCACGGACGCCGCGATCGGGGAGAGCCAACCCCGACCGTTGACGACCTCGTGCACGGCGCGCAGCAGGTCGCCCGGCTGGAACTCGCCGTGCACCAGGTAGCCCCGCGCTCCCCGGTGCAGCATGTCGCCGATGGTCTGCGGGTCGTCGGAGCTGGTCAGCACCAGCACGGCGGAGAGCTGCCCCAGCGCGGCCACGACCGACAGCCCGTCCGCGATCGGCATCCGGTGGTCCAGCAACGTGACGGCCGGGCGCAGGTCGCGGGCCAGGGTCAGCGCCTCGCGGCCGTTCGCGGCCTCACCCACGACCCGGATCCGGTCGTCGGCCGCCAGGATCCCGCGCAGGGCGTCCCGCATGATCGGGTTGTCGTCGACCACGAGCACGTCGACCGTGGTGGCCAGGGCCCGGGTCATCGCGCCCCCACCGATCGGACGGACGAGTCCGCCGGCACGTGCACTGTGATCCTGGTGCCGGAACCGGGCACGGAGTCGATGTGCAGGACGCCACCGGCCGTCCTGGCCCGCTCGTTCATGCCGACGATGCCGAAATGGCCGGCGGTCTGCAGACCCGCCAGGTCGGCCGGCACGACGAAGCCGACGCCGTCGTCGGAGATCTCGAGCACGAGGCCGTCGGGCTGTCGGGCGAGGCGGACGGCGACCCGTCGGGCGCGTCCGTGCCGGGCGACGTTGGCCAGCGCTTCGCGCAAGATCCGGATCAGCTCGTACGACACGGAGTCCGGCGAGTCGACCGTGGCCGCCGAGACCCGGATCGGGATGCCGGTCGACGCGCTCCAGGCCTGGCACAGCTCGTAGACGCCCGCGGCCAGGTTGCCCACGTCGAACCGCATCGCCTCCAGCAGCTCCCGGGCCTGTTGGGCGGCCGCGGTGGTGCCCGCGACGACCGTGCCGGCCAGGTGCTCGGCCAGCGCCGGCTGGCGCCGCAGCGCCGACGGCAGCGCGAGCGCGGCCAGGGAGACGCCCCGCAGCGTCTTGGTCACCGAGTCGTGCAGCTCCCGGGCCAGCCGCGCCCGCTCGGACGCGACGGCGGACCGTTGCGCGGAGGCGACGAGCTGGGTGGAGAGCTCGAGTTGATGGGTCAGCGCCGTGGTGGCGATCGCAGCGCCGAGGCCGGCGACGGCCGCGGCCATCGGGAACGCGACCACGAAGGCCACGATCTCGACCGGCGCCTCGGTCCGGCGCAGCACCTCGGCGATGACCGCGTAGCCCAGGGCGGCCTGGGCGGCCCACACCGGCAGCGCGCGCAGGCCGAGCAGGACCCCGGCCACGGCTCCGGCGCCTGCGGCGTAACAGAAGTAGGCGACGCTGCCGCTGCTGACGGCGAGCACCGCGAGGACGAGCGCGGAGTCGACGGCGATCACGGCGAACGGGCGGGCGACCAGGGTGGGCCACCGGCCGAGGGCGGCCAACTGCGCGGCCGTCGCCACCACGACCAGGACGATCACGGCGATGACCGGCATCCGGTCGTGGACCAGCAGGAGGCCGGCCGCGGCCGCGGTGATGGTGGCGGCCGCGCGGCCGATCAGCACTGCCCGGGCCAGCGCCGCAGCGGCGACCTCACGCCCGACACCGATCACTGCCCGCTCCGCCCCTCGCCCGCAGCCGCACGCTATAGGAATCGCTAGGAGATGACTACCTGGTCGACGTCGGGGGCCGGGGTGTGGTCGTTGAAGAGCGCCACCCGCACCGGGCCGGCCGGCAAATCGACGGTGAACCGGAAGGAACGCGGTGTCGTCCAGTCGGTGCCGCCCACCTGGAAGGTGCGTGCCGGGCCGTCGTTGACCTTCACCTTGAGTGCCCGGTAACCGTCCGTCTCGTACACGACCGTGATCGTGCGCTCTCCGGAGACCGGCACGGTGGTACGGACGATCACCTGACACGTGACACACAGGTACCGAACCCGAGCGCCGCCGCGGCAGGTGGCGCACTCGGTCGGTGCCGCGCCGCCGGTCAGGCTGTTGTCCAGGTTCTCGGCCTCGACCGTGATCGGCCCGAACCGGACCGATGGGCTGACCCCGACGGTTGGGGCGGCAGTGGGGCTCGGAGAGGCGGCCGCGATCACGGCCGCCTGTGGCGAGGACGACGGCGCCGGCCGGGCCTCGTGGTTCGGCGTGATGAGCGGCGGCACAGCAACGGTTGCGACGGCGACGACCGCGATCACCACGGCGAGCCCCAGCCACTGACGGCGGCGGGGGCGCTGGTGACTCGGCACGGTGTCCGGCGCAATGCCGTTGGCCACGCGCACTCCTCGGTGGTGCTGGTCAATTCCGGCAGCGTCGACAATACGACGAAGGGTGGAGCGGCCACGGCAGCCGCCCCACCCCGGGGGGTGTCTCGTGGATCAGGGTGGTGCCGCGGCGAGGTCCAGGCGGCGTCCGGGCGTGCGCTCTGATCCACGAGACACCCCCTGCCCTGTGGAACAGTTACGGCAGCAGGTAGTCCTTGTTCAGGACGTACGGCGCGGGCTGCTGGTCGTCCCGGCCGTCGTGGCCCTGCGGGTCGCACTGACGGGCCGCCACGATGCATCCGTTGATCATCGCCGCGAGGGTCCGGTCGTCCCAGTTGTTGATGAAGTCGTAGTGGAACGTCGGGCCGGCGCCGCTCGAGAACTTCACCTTCGACATGTCGCCGTTGACCGGCCACGCCATCTTGAACTCCAGCTTCGGCACGGCGACCGGGTGGCTGTCCGGGCAGACGACGCCCGAGGCGGTGTGGGTGTCGATCGGGTACGCCATGTGGCTCTGGTGGTCCGGCGAGTCCAGGTGGAGGCCGTCCCAGCAGCTCGGTGCCTGGTAGCGGATGTTGAGCTTGACGCTGCGCTCAGTCGGGCAGGTCTTCGGGATGTTCTTGTTCTTGTAGCTGTCGCCGCACTCGAAGCCTTCCTCGGTGGCAGCGAGGAACTTGTCGGCGTCGGTGTTCTTGGCGTTGCCGACCACGAACCGGAGGCCCTTGGGGAACGGGCGGACGCTGCGGTAGTCGTACACGCCGCTCTTGTAGTAGATGGTCTGCAGACCCTCGGGGTTGACCGCGGTGTCGCCGTTGTAGAGCGTCGGCATCCAGTACGCGGACAGGTCGCCCTTGGCCTTGCAGGTGGTCTGGCCCTTCGACAGCGACTCGATGGTGCTCTTCGCGTTCGTGGTGGTGTTACCCATGAACGTGTGCATGTGCGCCGCACCCGGCAGGTTCGGGAAGACGATCGGGTCGTCGCCGAGGTTGGTCCGGCTCACCGTGCAGTTCGCCTGGAACTCGTGGAAACCGCCCTTGTTCGGCGGAATCGCGTGCGACGGCTTGACGTTGGTCACCGGGTTCGGCGCCATGATCCAGCCGGCCTGGTTCGTGCCGCCGCCCGAGTTGCCGGGCGTGCCGGTCGACGGGCTGGTCGAGGTGCTCGGCTCGGTGGTGGGCGACGCGCTCGACGACGGGTCGTTCGGCGCGCTGGTGGTCGGCGCGGTGGTGGGCTGGTCGCCGGAGCCGGAGCCCGCGGCTTTGCCGAACACCTGGAACTCGAACAGCGAGTACCCGTATCCCCCGGACCGGACGGTGCCGTACATCCGCACGTACCGGCCGGTGCCGCTGACGCTGTGGGTCTCGTTGCCGCCGGGACCCGTGGCGGTCTTGTAGACCGTCGTCCAGGTCTTGGCGTCGTCCGACAGCTGGAGCTCGTACGCCTTGGCGGAGGCCCGTTCCCAGTTCAGCGCGATCTTCTCGATGGCCGCCGGCGCACCGAGGTCGACCTGGAGCCACTGCGGGTCCGAGAAGGTGCTCGACCAGCGGGTCTTGGTGTCGCCGTCGACCGCCGCCTCGGCGGGGAAGGCGCGCCCCTCGCTGGACGAGGCGAGCACCGGCTTGCCCTGGGACAGGACGGTCTCCTCGGCGCCGGCGAGGTGCAGCTGCCCGACGGCGAACCAACCGACGAGACCGGCGAGCGCGAGACCGATGCCGGCCTTGGTGAACCGGCGCGATCGCGACGAGCGATGGGCGGACGGGGGACGGGATCTCATCAGGATTTCTCCATTGCTGGCAGAAAGATCGAGTACGCCAGCGAACGCTAGTGATGCGCGGAGCCCGGGTCTTGAGCCCAAAGACCCAGAACTGAAGCGGCGAAAATCGCAGAGAAAAACTGTTATCGCCGTCATACGGGCAACAGTTCTTTAGGAGATTCTTAAGTGCGCGGACGAGCTTGACCTCAAGCCGCCTTCACGTTCGACCATGGTGCCATGCGCAGGGTCAAGGCACCAGCACCAAGGGTCGCGGTCGTGCCTCTCTAGGACCACGCGGCGGTGCGGCAATGCCTCGCCGAAATCAACGCGGACCTGTCCGGACAGACGATTGTCGGCATGCACACGGCGACGCCAATGGAAGCGCGGTTGACCGCCGAGCGGGTGCACGACCTCGGCGGGCGATACCTCGGCGCGGGAATTCAGGGATCGCCCGAGATGATCGGCGCCGCCGCAGTCGGGTAGAAATTGGTCCAGATTCTCGGCTGAGTTTCGGCTCTCATCAGGGGACCGATTCGCTCCTACGGTCAGCTCATGACCACGATGACGATGACCGCGACGCCGGTTCGGCCCCGGCTGGTCACCCGCCCGCTGATGCTGCTGTCCGCCGCGGACTTCCTGGGGCTGACCAGCTTCTACGCCCTGCTGTCCGTGGTGCCCGCGTACGTCTCGGGCGGGGTGGGCGCCGGGCTCGCGACCGGCACGCTGATGCTGACCACGGTCGCCGCGGAGCTGGCACTCCCGCGGCTGGTCGCCCGGTTCGGCTACCGCGCGGTGTTGGCCGCGGGCCTGCTCCTGCTGGGCCTGCCCGCGCTCGCCCTCCCGTTCTCCGCCGGCCTGCCGATGGTCCTCGCGGTGTGCGTGCTGCGCGGCGCCGGCCTCGCCGCGATCTTCGTCGTCTGCGGCGCCTGGGGTGCCGAGCTCGTGCCCGCCCAGCGCCGCGGCGAGGGGCTCGGCCTGCTCGGCGTGGTCGCCGGCGTGCCGGCCATCGTCGGTATGCCGGCCGGTCTGTGGCTGGCCACGCAGGTCGGTTTCGACGCCGTGTTCGTCGCCGGCGCGGTGCTCGCCCTCCTCGGCCTGGCGGCGTTGCCGACCCTGCCTGGTGGAACCGGCCAGGGGGACGCGACCGGCGTAGTCGCCGCTCTACGCACCCCCGCCCTTGTCCGGCCCTCGATCGTCTTCGCCGGCGCCGCCATGCTCAGCGGCATCGTCGCGACCTTCCTCCCGCAGGCGCTGCCGCACACCGGCGAGGGATTCGTCGCGATCGCGCTGCTCGTGCACGCCGTCACCGGGACCGCGGCGCGGTGGTGGGCGGGGGTGTTCGGCGACCGGCACGGGGCACACCGCCTGCTCGTGCCCGGCGTGGTCACCGGGGCGGCCGGGCTCGCGGTCCTCGTCGTCACCACCCACCCCGTGGCAGTCCTGATCGGGATGGCCGTCTTCGGCGCCGGCTTCGGCACCGTGCAGAACGCCAGCATGGCCGTGCTGCTGCAGGCCACGTCGCCCAGCCGCTACGGGGTCGTCACTGCGCTGTGGAGCGTCGCGTACGACACCGGTTTCGGCGCGGGCGCCCTCGGCTTCGGGCTGCTCGCCACGACCACCGGATACCCCGTCGGGTTCGCCGCGGCCGCCGCGCTGTCGGTGGCCGCCCTCGTCGTGCTTCGTCGGGTCAGGTGAGCGTGTCAGACGCCGTGTCAGCCGCGTGTCAGGGCGGTGGCGGAAGGGGCGCCGACAGTAGTCCGCATGACGAGCTCAGCGATCACCGCCTCCGGGTTGCGGAAGGCGTACAAGGACAAGGTCGTCCTCGACGGCATCGACCTGGACGTCCCGACGGGGACGATCTTCTCCCTGCTCGGCCCCAACGGGGCCGGTAAGACCACGACGGTCAACGTGTTGACCACCCTGATGAAGGCCGACGGCGGCACCATCCGCGTGGCCGGCCACGACGTCGCCACCGAGACCAAGGCCGTGCGAGCGGCGATCGGCGTCACCGGCCAGTTCGCCGCGGTCGACGAGCTGCTGACCGGCCGCGAGAACCTGCAGCTCATCGCGGACCTGAAGCGGATCCGGCCGGCCGAGAGCAAGCAGATCGTCGCCGACCTGCTGGAGCGCTTCGACCTGACCGAGTCGGCCGAGAAGCTGTCCTCGACCTACTCCGGCGGCATGCGCCGCAAGCTCGACCTGGCGATGACCCTGGTCGGGCGGCCCAGCATCATCTTCCTCGACGAGCCCACGACCGGCCTGGACCCGCGCAGCCGGCGCACGATGTGGGAGATCATCCGCCAGCTCGTGGCCGACGGCGTCACGATCTTCCTGACCACGCAGTATCTCGACGAGGCCGACCGCCTCGCCGACCGGATCGCGGTCCTCGACGGCGGCCGGATCGTCGCCCAGGGCACGCCGGCCGAGCTCAAGCGGCAGATCCCCGGGAGCCACGTGCGGCTCCGCTTCGCCTCCGATCTCGACCTCGAGACCGCGGCCACGATCCTGACCGGTGCCACCCGTGACGCCGAGGACGACCTGGTGCTGCGCGCCCCCAGCGACGGCAGCGCGAAGTCCGTCCGCGACCTGCTGACCCACCTCGACAACCACAACCTGGACGTCGAGGAGTTCTCCGTGCACACCCCCGACCTCGACGACGTCTTCCTCGCCCTGACCGGCAAGACCAGCACGACCGACACGACCGACACCACAAGCACGACCGACCCGAAGGTGAGCGCGTAATGGCCAGCTCGACGACGACCATGCTCGGTCGCAACTTCAAGCACACCCTCCGCAACCCCGTCGCGGTGTTCAACGCGATCCTGTTCCCGATCGTGCTCCTGCTGATGTTCGTCTACGTCATCGGCGGCGCGTTCGACATACCCGGCAAGTACATCGACTACGCGACGCCGGGCATGCTGATCCTGACCATCTGCTATGGACTGTCCGCGACGGCGCTCTCGGTCAACTCCGACATGACCAAGGGCATCATCAACCGGTTCAAGGTCATGGACATCTCGCGCAGCGCCGTCCTCAGTGCACACGTCGCGGCCAGCCTGCTGCGTACCGTGATCGCGCTGGCCGCCGTCACGGGTGTGGCCCTGGCCTTCGGATTCCGGTCGCCGGGCAGCTTCACCGACTGGCTCGGTGCGATCGGCCTGCTCGTCCTGGTCTCGTTCGCGACCACGTGGATCACGGTCGCGCTCGGCCTGGCCGCGAAGACCCCGGAGTCGGCCGGCCTGGTCACCGTCCCACTGATCATGCTGCCGTTCCTCAGCAGCGCGATCGTCCCGGCCGAGACGATGGCACCGGGTGTGCGGCAGTTCGCGCAGTACCAGCCCTTCACGCCCATCATCGAGACCCTGCGTGGCCTGCTCGCCGGCGAACCGTCGGGCAGCAAGGCCCTCGTCGCCGCCGCCTGGTGCGTGGGAATCGCCCTGGTCGGCTACGTCTGGTCCCTGTCCACCTTCAAGAAGCGCGCCTGACGGCACGCGGTCAGGACGCGAATGCGACCTCGACCAGCTCGACATAGCTCGTCCGCGCACCTTCCGACGTCACCTCGGCGAACCGTTCCTCGCCGAGGTGACGTCGCGTTTCCTGCTCGATCCGGGCCGCGTCGGGCTGGGAGCGGTCCGGCATGCCGCGCACGGCGTCGCCGGCCGCGAGCAGCCGGGCCGCCTGCTCGTACTGCTCACGCCGCAGCGCCAGGTCCGCGATGCCGACGAGGATCTGGCCGACCAGGAAGGGGTGGCCGGCCGCGGACGCCGCCTCCCAGGCCACCACGCGGTGGGTACGCGCCTCGCGGACGTCGTCGGCCAGATAGCCGAGCAGGTCGTGGATGACCCCGCTGATCTGGGCGTGCTCCGCCTCGTCGCTGCTCAGCACGGCGGTCGCGATCCCGAGCTGGCGGCGGGCCGTTGCGATGTCGCCGCCCCACCGCGCGAGCTCCGCCTTGGCCAGGGCCAGCTCGAACAGGGCGTGCGGCCAGGTGACCCCTTCGGCGCGCCGCTGCGCCTCGGCTATCGCGGCCGCACTGGCGTCCCGATCGTCGTCGAGCCAGTGCAGGCGCGCCTGCTGGGTGCGCACCCGGATGACGTCCTCGACGGCGCCGAGCTCGCCGACCGCCACGGCCGCCTGCTCGTAGTGGGCGCAGGCCGCGGCGAAGTCACCGCGCATCGCGAGCAGGGTCGCGAGCTCCGACAGGGCCAGGGACATTCCGAACCGTTCGCCGAGGGTACGGAACTCCGCGTTCGCCAGCTCCACATTGGCCTGAGCTTCGGGGCCGACCTGGCCGAGCATGATGCGCATCTTGCCGGCCTGCCAACGGGCCAGCGCGCGTACCCACGGATCCTCGTTGTCCAGCACCGACTCGAACGCGGACACCGCGGTCTCCGGCGCTTCGAGGATGCGTTCGAGCGCGGCGACCAGGCCCAGCAACGGATTGCGCTGCTGCGACTGCTGACTGAACCGGTAGGCCTTGTGGATCCACTCGGCGCCCAGGTGCTCGTCGCCCCGGCCGGAGGTCACGAACAGCACGACCATCCCGTACGCCAGGGCCCGGACCTCGTCCGTCACCTCCCCGTCGAGGGAGGCCGCGGCGATCATCAGCTCGAGGCCCTCGGAGCGGCGTCCGCCGAGCCACCAGTACCAGGCGGCGGACGCGGCGATCCGCATCGCGGACTGGGCGTCACCGGCCGCGATCGCCGCCCGCATCGCGGCGCCGATGTTGTCGTGGTCGGCCGCGAGCGTGGCCAGCCACTCCAGCTGCTCGGCGCGGCGCAGGTGCGGCTCGGCGGTCTCCAGCAGCTCGACGAAGTAGCCGAGGTGCGCCTGGCGCGCCGAGTCGGACTCCCCCGCCTCGGCAAGCCGGTCCGCGGCGTACTCCTTGATCGTGCCGAGCAGCCGATAGCGTGGCTCGCCCTCGCCCTCGGTGACCAGCAGCGACTTCTCGGCCAGCGAAGTAAGGAGGTCGAGGACCTCTTCGCCGCCACAGACCCGCTCGGCCGCCGCGAGACCCGCCCCGCCAGAGAACACGGCGAGCCGGCGCAGGACGGTCCGCTCGGCGTCGGTGAGCAGCTCCCAGCTCCAGTCGACCACCGCGCGCAGCGTCTTGTGCCGGGGCAGCGCGGTGCGGCTGCCGCCGGTCAACAGGCGGAACCGGTCGTCGAGCCGGTTGGCGAGCTGGTCGATGGTCATGGTGCGCAACCTGGCCGCGGCCAGCTCGATCGCCAGGGGCATCCCGTCCAGCGCCCGGCAGACGCGCACCATGGTCGCCAGGGTGTGCTCGTCGGTGCCAAGGTCCTTGCGCACCGCCCCGGCCCGGTCGCGCAACAGGCGCACAGCGGGCGAGTCCGCGCCGGGCACCGCCAGCGGCTCGACCGACCACAGGGCTTCGCCGGTGATGCCCAGCGGTTCCCGGCTGGTCGCGAGGATCCGCAGCCGCCGGCACTCCCCCAGCACCCGCTCGGCGAACCGCGCTGCGGCGTCGATCACATGCTCGCAGTTGTCCAGGATCAGCAGCGCCTCGCGGTCGCGGATCGCGGCGACGAGCCCGTCGGTCAGGTCCGCGCTGCTGCCCGCGCCGAGCAGGGTGTCGCGGAGCCCGAGGCCGCTGAGGGTCGCCTGCGCGACGTCACCGTCGGCGCCGATGGCGGCCAGCTCCACCAGCCAGACCCCGTCCGGCAGGTCGTCGACCATCGTGCGCGCGGTCTCCGTGGCCAGCCTGGTCTTGCCCGAGCCGCCGGGCCCGATCAACGTGGTCAGCCGGTGGCCGGCGACGAGCTCGCGGACCGCGGCGACGTCGGCCTCCCGGCCGACGAAACTCGTGAGCTCGGCCCGCACGTTGGTCCTGCGGTTCTCGTCGCGCCGCCCGACCTCGCCGCGCAGCATCGCGACGTGCAACGCCGACAGCTCCGCCGACGGATCGACACCGAGGGCGTCGGACAGGGCCTCCCGGGTCCGTTCGTAGACGAGCAGCGCCTCGGAGTCGCGGCCGGCCGCGACCAGCGCGCGCATCAACGAGGCGACCAGCGGCTCGCGCAGCGGGTTGGCGGTCACGGCGTCGGTCAGCTCCGCCACCACGCCGGCGCCGTTGCCCAGGCTGACCTCGGCCTCGAACCGGTCCTCCAGGGCCGTCAGGCGCAGGGCCTCGAGCCGGGTCACCGCCGCGTCGAACGCCTCGCTGTCCTCCAGGCCGACGTCCCGCATGGCCGCGCCGCGCCACAGGCCGAGGGCTTCGCGGAGGAGCCGGACCCGCTGGAGGCCCTCCTCCTGGCGGGCCTCGCCCGTGAGTCGCTCGAACCGGAGTGCGTCGACCGCGTCGGGCTCGACCATCAGCCGGTAACCGCCGGGCTGGCCTTCGAGCACCCCGGCCGGCAGGACCTTGCGCAGCCGGGAGGCCAGGCGCTGCAGGGCGTTCGCCGCGTCGGCCGGCGGGTTCTTGCCCCAGATCCAGTCGACGAGGACCGACTTCGGCACGGTGCGCCCCGGCCCGAGCGCGAGGACGACCAGCAGCGCGCGTAGCCGGGCGCCGGGCACGTCGGCCACCACGCCGTCGTCCCCGCGAACCTCGAATGAGCCAAGTATCCCGACCTGCACGATGAGATTCTTTCACGGTCGTGTTGCCGGCCCTCCTGGGCGCTTTGGGGCAGTTCGCCCCCGTACGGTGGTGGGATGGGTGAACGTCAGGGGAGCTGCGCGGCCTCGGGGCGTTGTGGTCCTCGTATCTGGCGTACGCGCTCAGCTTCCTGCTCATCGGCCAGGTCTGGGTCAACCATCACGTCATGTTCGACCGCGCCCGGCACGTCGACCGGCAGGTGCTGTTCCTCAACACGTTGCTGCTGATGGTCATCGCGTTCCTGCCGTTCAGCACCTCGCTGCTCGCCGGTGCGCTGCGGGCCGAGGCGGGCCTGGGCACGGCGGTCGTCTTCTACGGCACCACGCTGTGGACCGCGGCCGCGCTGTTCAACGTGATCTGGGCGCACCTCCGTCGCGGGGGGCTGCTGGACCCCGATCTCGGTCCGCTGGCCGTGCGGTCGATCGGGCGCCGGTTCGCGCTAGCGCTCGGCTGGATCGGGTCCGGCATCATCGTCGGCGCGTTCGTGCCGATCGCGGGAGTGGTCATCATCGCGGCCTTCCTGCCCGCCTACTACCTGCCCATTCGCGGCGAGTACGGCGCCGGCGACGGAGCAACCGGGTAGCGCGAATCCCGTTCGTGTAGCACCGTGGCACCGGTCGCGAACCGAGACGGACGGGGATGGTGCGCGTGGCTGAGCCGGTGATCCAGGTCGACGAACTGGTCCGAACCTTCCACACCAGACGGGGGCTCTTCCGGCGCTCCGGCAAGGAGGTCGAGGCCGTCAGGGGCGTCAGCTTCACGGTCGAGCGCGGCGAGCTGTTCGGCCTGCTGGGTCCCAACGGCGCGGGCAAGACCACGACCATCAAGATGCTGATCACGCTGCTGCTGCCGACCGCCGGCCGGGCGCGGGTGCTGGGCCACGACGTCGTCAAGGACGCGCACGACGTACGCGGGAAGGTCGGCTATGTCTTCGGTGGCGACCGCGGGCTCTACGAACGGCTGTCCGGGCTCGACAACCTGCGTTACTTCGCCGAGCTGTACGGAGTGCCGGCGCGTGAGTCGAAGCAGCGCGTCGGTGAGCTGCTGGAGCTGGTCGGGCTGGTCGGGCGCGAGAAGGAGCGGGTCGAGGGCTACTCGCGCGGCATGCGCCAGCGGTTGCACATCGCCCGTGGCCTGCTGCACCGGCCGGAGGTGCTGTTCCTCGACGAGCCCAGCATCGGCATCGACCCGGTCGGGGCCCGCGAGCTGCGCGCGACGGTGAAGAACCTCGTCGACGCCGGCACGACGGTGCTGCTGACCACGCACTACATGTTCGAGGCCGACGAGCTGTGCGACCGGATCGCGGTGATCGCGCAGGGCCGGATCGTCGCGCAGGGCACTCCCGCCGACCTCAAGCAGCAGGTGACCACCGGCACGGTCATCGAGATCGAGATCTTCGGCCTGCCGGACGGGGTGCTGGAGAAGGTGCGGGCCGAGCCCGACGTGCAGTCGGTCGTCGTCGACGTGCAGGGTCAGGCGCAGGTGTTGACGGTGCACGCCCAGCCCGGTGCCGACGTGCTGCAGGCGGTGATGGCGCACCTGGAGGGCAGCCGCTTCGGCCGGGTGATCACTCGAGAGCCCACGCTCGAAGACGCGTACATCGAGCTGGTGAACGCCGCGTGAGAATGCTCCGGTTGGTCGGGGTCGCGTGGTGGCTCCAGGTCAAGATGCGCAGCCGGTCGGCCTTCGACGGCCTGCTGTCGCTGCTGTGGCCCGGCTTCTTCGCCACGACGATCTTCATGATGTTCCGGCAGGGTGACGCCTCCGGGCCGGCGCTGCTGTCGGCCGCCGTCGGGTCCAGCGCCATGGGCATCTGGTCGGCGGTGAGCACGACCTCCGCCTTCGCGCTGCAGATGGAGCGGCGGCAGGGCACGCTCGAGCTGCTGGTGCTCGCGCCGCAGCCGTTCGCGCTCCTGCTGGTGCCGCTGACGCTGTCGATGGCGACGATCGGCGCCTACAGCATGGTCGCCACGCTGCTGTGGGGCCGCATCGCGTTCGGCATCGAGATCTCGATCGCCGACCCGGTCGCGTTCGTCCTCGCGGTGGTCGTCACCGTGTTCGCGATCGGCATGCTCGGGATGCTGATCGCCATCTCGTCGATCAGGTACCGCAGCGCCTGGGCGGTGGGTTCCGCGCTCGAGATGCCCGTCTGGCTGATCTGCGGGTTCCTGGTGGCGATCAACGACCTGCCCGCCTGGGTACGCCCGTTGTCAGCGGTGCTGGCACCGACCTGGGGCGTGGCGGCGATGCGGTCGGCGGCGACCGGCCACAGCCCGTGGGCGAACCTCGGCTGGTGCCTGCTGACCGCGGCGAGCTACGGAGTGATCGCGGTGCTGGTGTCCCGCTGGATGGTGCACTCCGCCCGCGCCAACGCGACCCTGGCGTTGAGCTGATGAACAGTCTCCGGCTCTTCTTCGTGGGCGGCCTGATCAGCTACCGCGCGCTGTTCGGCTGGCTGTCGCCCTGGATCCTGATCCCCACGTTCCTGTTCGCGCCGCTGTTCCAGATCTTCCTGTTCGTCTATATCGGACGGACGGCGGGAGTCAGCGACGACCGGTTCTTCCTCATCGGCAACGCGGTCGTCAACGCGGCGGTGCCCTGCCTGTTCGCGATGGGCAACACGATCGGCGGCGAGCGCAACGCCGGCACCCTCCCGCTGCTGATCGCGTCGCCGGCCAAGCGCGTGCCGCTGTTCCTGGGTCGGGCGCTGCCGGTGATCCTCAACGGCTTCCTCGTCGCGGTCTTCGCCCTGGTCGTCGGCGCGCTGTTGCTCCGGGTCGACCTGCCGCCGGCCACCTGGGGTGGCATCGCCGTGGCCATCGCGGCCTGCTCGATCTCGTGCACGGGCCTGGGCCTGCTCGGCGCCGCGGTCGCCCTGCGGGTCCGGGAAACGGCCGTGATGTCCAACATCGTGCTGGGCACGCTGATCGTCTTCGCGGGCGTCAACGTGCCGGTCGGGGCGATGCCCGGCTGGATGCAGGGCGTGGCGCAATGGCTGCCGATGACGCACGGCATCCACGCCACCCACGACCTGGCCGCCGGCCGCAGCCTGGGTTCGGTAAGCGGCGCCCTGCTGACGGAGTTGCTCCTGGGCGCGTTCTACGCGACCCTCGGGCTGGCGCTGCTGCGCTGGCTCGAATGGGAGAGCCGCGCCCGCGCGACGCTGGACACCGCCTAGCGGACGATGTGACCGATCCGGGTGGTCAGGCAGTCATCTCAGGTGAGAGTCCACCGCGACGAGGGAGGCAGCCTTGGACCCGAACCTGCACGTGCTCTTCGGCCAGGCCCTGGCCGACGAGCCCGATCCGCCGACCGGCGACCTCGCCGCGAACGTGGTCGCGATCGGACGAGGGCGGCGCCGTCGCCGGTTGGTGCTGGCCGGTGGTGCGGCGGTCGCCCTGGTCGCCGCGCTCGGTGCGGTGAACCTGGCCACCGGGGCGGCACCGACAGAGACCGTGCCGGCGCGGTTCGAATCGCAGCTGAACCCGGCCTGTGAGACGCCAGCGCGCGAGCGTCCGACGGACCTGTCGGTCTTCCTCAACCCGGATGTCACCGACGCCCAGCGCGAGAGGGTCGACGTGCTCCTGCAGTCGGTCGAGACGGTGCACCAGGTGCGGTTCGAGAGCCAGGACCAGGCGTACCTCAACTTCCAGGCGATGTTCAGCGACAACCCGGAACTGGTCTCCGCCGTCCAGGTCTCGCAGATGCCGGAGTCGTTTCGGGTGAAAGTGACCGTCTGGTCGGGATACCACGAACTCGTGCTGCGAATCCGGAACACGCCTGGCGTCGACCAGGTGATCGACAGCGCCTGCCCGGACGGTGTCAGCGTCGGGTCGGCCGGATGATCGGCCCGTGGGGTGCGGCCCGGCGGCGTCAGCAGGAGGCGGAGTTCACCGCGTTCGTCGAGGCGGCCGCGCCCCGGCTGCGCCGCACGGCGTACCTGATGTGCCGCGACTGGCATCTTGCCCAGGATCTGACCCAGACCACGTTCGTCAAGATGTACGAGGTGTGGGGCCGGATCCGGCACACCGCCAACCTCGACGCGTACAGCCGCCGGGTCCTGATGAACGCCGTTTTCGACCAGCGCAAGCGGCGCAGCGCCGGTGAGGTGGTGGTGGCTTCGCTTCCGGAGTCGGCCTTCGAGCGGCCGGCCGACACCGTCGAGACGCATGTGGCGCTGCTGCGGGCGTTGGCCGACCTGCCGGTCCGTGACCAGGCGATCGTGGTGCTGCGGCACTGGGAGGACCTGAGCGTCGAGACGGTGGCCGGGATCCTGGACGTGTCCGTGTCGGTGGTCAAGACCCAGAACGGCCGGGCCCTGGGGCGCTTGCGGGCCGCGCTAGGTGAGGACTTCGCGCGGACCTGAGCGCTGGTCGTCGAGCTGGGCGAGGAGCGGTCCGAGCAGGTCGTCGAGCTCGCGGGCGATGACGGCGACGGCGTGGTGGGCGGCCTGCCCCACCTCGTCGGCCGGGCCGTGCGGCGCCGGCGGGAGGTGGTCGGCCGGGACGGTCGCGCTGATCAACAGCTGCGTGCGGAGGTGGGGCGCCCGGGCCACGTCGTGGTCGGTGGGCACGAGGTATTGGCCGAATGTCTGCGGCCAGTCCCGCCAGCCGCGGTCGCGCGTCCACGGGCGGCTCGACGCCAGCTCGGTCGGCCAGGGCGCGACGATCGCCACGTCGGCGGTGAGGGTGCCGTCCCAGGTGTTGCGGCGGCAGGTCGCGTCCGTGACCCGGGGGTGCCAGCGGGCGTACGCGGTGGCGGTCGCGGCCTGCCAGGCTGTCGCGGCGAAGGTGACCGGGGCGATGTCACCCCAGGCGTCTTCGAAGTCGGCCGTGCGGAGCGCGCCGTCGTACGCCGCCCTGCGCGCCTCGTCGAGCCAGAATGCGGCCTTCACCGGGTCATTTTATTTTTCTTCCGGTGGTCGTGTCGATCCTCGGCGGAGCCGTTCGACCTTGGCGTGAAAGGGTCGAGCCGCGACCCTTCAGGGCTTCAGGGAGAACGATCATGGCGAAGTACATGCTGATCATGCGGGGTACGGACGAGACCATCGCGACGATGATGGCGACGCCGTTCGACGAGATGATGGCGACGATGGGGCGGGTCAACGAGGAGATGATCCGGGCCGGCGTGCTGCTCACCGGCGAGGGCCTGGACGACCCGGGCCAGGGCGTCGTCGTCGACCTCAGCAACGAGACGCCGGTGGTGACCGACGGCCCGTACGGGGAGACCAAGGAGCTGTTCGGCGGCTTCTGGCTGCTCGACGTGGCGTCCAAGGACGAGGCCGTCGAGTGGGCCAAGCGCCTGCCGCGGATGCCCGGCGCGAAGTGCGAGATCCGCCGCGTCCCGACGATCGACGAGTTCCCGCAGGACAACGAGTGGGTCGTCAAGGAGCGCGCGTTCCGCGAGCGGACCGGCCAGCTCTGATGCCCGGCGCCGGTGACGGCCCGCCGACCCCGCCGACGTCCGAGTCGGCGCGGCGGGCCGTCGAGGCGGTCTGGCGCATCGAGTCGGCCCGGATCGTCTCGGCGCTGGCCCGCTACACGGGGGACTTCCCGCTCGCCGAGGACGTCGCCCAGGAGGCCGTGGCGGAGGCGCTGGTGAGCTGGGCCCGCGACGGGGTGCCGGACTCGCCGGTGGGTTGGCTGCTGGCCACGGCCCGGCGGCGGGCGATCGACGGCTTCCGGCGGCGGTCGGCCCTCGACGACCGCTACGCGGCGGTCGCTGTGTCCCCGCCGTCCTCCGACGACCTGCTGTGGGACCCCGACCAGGTCGAGGACGACATCCTCGCGTTGATGTTCATCGCCTGCCATCCGGTGCTCTCCCCCGAGGCCCGGGTGGCGCTGACCCTGCGTACCGTCGGCGCACTGTCCAGTGAGGAGATAGCCCGCGCGTTCCTCGTGCCGGTGCCCACGATCCAGGCCCGGATCACCCGGGCGAAGAAGACGATCGCCGCCGCGGGTGTGCCGTTCGCCCTGCCGCCGGCGGCGGATCGCCGGGACCGCCTGGGTGGAGTGCTGAGCGTCCTCTACGTGATCTTCACCGAGGGCTCGACGGCGACGGCCGGTGACCGGTTGCTGCGCACGGACCTCGCGCACGAGGCGCTGCGGCTGGCCCGCATGCTCACCGCCCTGCTGCCGACGGAGCCGGAGGCGTTCGGCCTGCTGGCGTTGTGCGAGCTCACGGCGGCACGGTTCCCGGCCCGGACCGCGCCCGACGGCTCGGCGGTCCTGCTGGAGGACCAGGACCGGCGGCTGTGGGACCGCTCGGCGATCAGGCGGGGGCAGGCGGCGCTGGACCGGGCGTCGTCGCTGGGCCGAGGCCTTGGCCCATACGGGCTCCAGGCCGCGACCGCCGCCTGCCACGCGTCGGCGCCGTCGGTGGCGGAGACGGACTGGGACCGGATCGTGCTGCTCTACGAGGCACTCGGCCGGGTGGCCCCGTCCCCGATCGTCGACCTGAACCGAGCGGTGGCGGTAGCGATGGCCCAGGGCCCCGGGCCGGCGCTCTCCATTGTGGACGAGCTGGTGGCCACGTCGCGACTGTCGGGCTGACACCTGCTGCCGAGCGTACGCGGCGAGCTACTGACCCGGCTGGGCCGCACGCGAGAGGCGAAGGCGGAACTGGAATTGGCGGCGCGCCTGTGCACAAACACCCGCGAGCGCGACGTACTCCTCCGCAAGGCCGCGGCCCTGCCGTAAGGCCCGTCATGCCGATCACGGCGGCCCACGACGGGGCCTGCCGTCCGAATTCACCCGATCGAGGCGGGGTTCCGATCACCGAACCCGGCTGGTATACCGGACGGCAGCCCACGAGGGGTCGTAGCCCAATTGGCATGAGGCAAACGGTTTAGGTCCGTAAAAGTGCGGGTTCGAGTCCCGTCGACCCTACATTTCACATATGCGCGGCTCGGACGCCCCGGGGGCGTCCGAGCTAGAGCTGGTCGGGGGCCTCGATGCCGAGTAGGGACAGGCCCGTGTGGAGGGTGTCGCCTGTTAGGTGGCAGAGGGCCAGGCGGTTTGTGCGGGTCGGACCCTCGGCGCGTAGGACCGGGCACTGGTCGTAGAACGTGGTGAACGTCTGGGCCAGTCGGTGCAGGTAGGCGCACAGCCGGTGGGGCTCGTAGGTCGCCACCACATCCGCCAGCGTTTCCGCGAAAGCGTCCAGGTCCAGGATCAGGGCGCGTTCGGCCGGGTGTACCGGCACACCGGGCGCGACCTGCGGCCGGGCGCTGCCGGCCCGGGCCAGGATCGAGCGGATTCGGGCGTGCGCGTACTGCAGGTAGACGCCCGTGTCGCCGGTCAGGGCGAGCATCCGGTCCGGGTCGTAGACGTAGTCGCGGGTGCGGCCCGTCGCCAGGTCGGCGTATTTGACCGCGCCGATGCCGACCGCCCTCGCCCGTTCGTCCAGGGCCGCACCCGTCAGGTCCGGGTTCTTCGCCGCGACCACCGTGCGGGCCCGGTCGACCGCGTCGGTGAGCAGGTCGATCAGCCGGACCGTGTCGCCGCTCCTGGTCTGGAACGGGCGGCCGTCGTTGCCGAGGACCGTGCCGAACGCCACGTGGGTCGCGGACACCGTGGCCGGCAGCCAGCCCGCCCGCGTCGCCGCCGCGAAGAGCAGCCGGAAGTGCAGTGACTGGCGGGCGTCGACCACGTAGAGGAGCCGGTCGGCGTGTAGCTCGCCGACCCGCTGCCGCAGGGCGGCCAGGTCCGTCGCGGCATAGCCGTAGCCGCCGTCGCTCTTGCGGACGATCAGCGGCGTCGACGTGAAGTCGGTGAACACGCAGAGCGCGCCGTCGCTGGTCACCGCGACGCCGGTGCGCTCCAGCTCGTCGGCGATGCCGGGCAGGGCGTCGTTGTACGCGCTTTCGCCGACCGCGTCGGCCGGCGTCAGCCGTACGCCCAGGCGGTCGTAGACCTCGGTGAAGTAGCGCTCGGACTCGTCGACCATCTCCCGCCATGCGGCCACCGTCGCCCGGTCGCCGCTCTGCAGCGCGACCACCCGCCGCCGGGCGCGGTCGGCGAACGCCGGGTCGGACTCGAACCGGACCCGGGCCGCCCGGTAGAGCTCCAGCAGCCGGCTCATCGACGGCGCGGCCGGCTCGGGATGCTCGACCAGTTGTTGGACCAGCATGCCGAACTGGGTGCCCCAGTCGCCGAGGTGGTTGCGGCGGATCACGTCGCCGCCGAGATGTTCGAGGGTACGCACCAGCGCGTCACCGATGATCGTGGAGCGCAGGTGGCCGACGTGCATCTCCTTGGCCACGTTGGGCTGCGAGTAGTCGACGACCGTGGTGACGCCCGACTCCGGCGTGCCGACGCCGAGCCGGGGGTCGGCGAGCCGGGCGGCCAGTTGGTCGAGCAGGGCACCGTCGGTGAGGTCGAGGTTGACGAAGCCCGGGCCGGCGACGGACGCGGCGGCCAACCGGTCGCCGGTCGGCAGGGCCGCGGCGACCTCGGCGGCCAGCGCGCGCGGGTCGCGGCGCACCGCCCCGGCCGAGGCGAGCACCCCGTCGGCCTGGAAGTCGGCGTGCTGGGAACGGCGGATCCGCGGCGCGACCTCAGGGACACCCGCGGTCGCCAGAGCGGCGGCCACGGCGTCGGACAGGGACGCGGTGAGGGGCGGAACAGCCATGCACGAATGATCCGGGTCGAGCCCCGGCGTCGCCACCGAGATTCGGTCGGGATCGACCGCGCCGGATACGGTGGACGCCATGACGGTCGTGCTCGGTGTCGACTTCGGCACCTCCAACACCGCGGCCGCTCTGCACTGGCCGGACGGCCGCACCAGGGTGGTGCTGTTCGACGGCTCGCCGCTGCTGCCCTCGGTGGTGTGCGCCGACCCGGACGGCACCGGCAAGCTCTTCGTCGGCCGCGACGCGGTCCAGGCCGCCACGTTCCACCCCGCCGGCGCCGAGTTCCATCCCAAGCAACGCGTCGACGACGTGTCCGTGCTGCTGTCCGATGTGGAATACCCGGTCGTCGACCTGTTCGCCGCCGTGCTCCGGCGCGTCGTCGCCGAGGCGGCAACTGTCGCCGGCGGCGCGCCGGGCCGGATGGTGGTCACCTATCCGGCCGGCTGGGGTGAGCAGCGGCGGGCCGTGCTGCGGGCGGCGGCCGCTCAGGTGGTGCCGCAGTGCGACCTGGCGATGGAGCCGGTCGCGGCGGCTGCGCACTTCGCCGCCGTGGCCGGGTTGGCGGTGGGTTCCAGTGCGCTCGTGTACGACCTCGGCGGTGGCACCTTCGACGCGTCGGTGGTGCGGCGGACGGCCGACGGCTACGCGCTGCTGGCCACCGAGGGGATCTCCGGTGTCGGCGGCCTCGACCTGGACGCGGCGATCGTCGCCCACCTCGGCGACGTGTTCGGCGGGCGGGCGCCCGAGCTGTGGCAGCGCCTCGCCTCACCGGCGTCTGATGTGGACCGACGGGCCCGCCGCCAGCTCTGGGACGCCGTGCGAGCGGCCAAGGAGACGCTGTCCCGGCACACGTCGACCCGGATCGCGCTGCCGCTGTTCGACGAGGACGCACCCCTCGGCCGGGAGCAGCTCGACGCGCTGGCCCGCCCGCTGCTCGACCGCACCATCGAGGCGAGCCGCGCCGCCCTCGACACCGCGGCCGTGCCCGCCGGTGCGCTGAATCGGATCTACCTGGTCGGCGGGGCCAGCCGCTACCCGTTGGTGGTGACCCTGCTGCACCAGGCGTTCGGCGTCACGCCGACGGTCGTCGAGCAGCCGGAGCTGGCCGTCGCCGAGGGCGCCGTGCTGCCACTCGCCGAGCTGGTGCGGCCTGACGCACCTCCCGTGGCTTCGGCGCCCACGGGCGGGCGCCGGTGGTCGCGCCGGGTGACCGTGCTGGCCGCGGGCATCGCGACCGTCGGCGTCGCGACGGCGGCCGCCTTCGCGTTCGCACCCGACCGAAAGAGCGGTGGCGGGGCGCCGGCTTCCCTCACCTCGTCGCCGAGCCCCACCACCACCCCGAGCCCTAGCCCGACGGGCAACGAGCTCGTGGACCCCTGCCTGATCGGTTCGTGGCAACTGACCGCCTGGGACGAGACCGACGTCGACTTCTGGGGCGTCGACGTCGACCTGCACCTGCAGGGCAAGGGCTGGATCACCCACTACAGCGCCGAGGGCTCGGTCTGGCACGACCTGCGCAAGGGCGTGACGACCCGGGGCAGGTCCGGATCGACCACGTACGACAACTCGTACAGCGGCGTGATGCGGTGGAGGTTCAGCGGCAAGAACGGCGTCGGCCTCTACAGCAAGGGCACCGCCAAGGGCAGCTGGGTGATCCGGGTCAACGGCGAGAAGCGATACGACGAGCCCATGACCGTGGGCAGCAGCAGTGGGTCGCAGAGCTACGTGTGCTCCGCGACCCAGCTGACCGTCAACGAGGACAAGACGTCGAAGGAGTTCGTGAAGATCTCCGGCAGTCCCGCCCCGTACCCGAAGTGACCCTTATTTGTTGATCTCCGCCAGCCGGCGGCTCTCCTTGTCGCGGAAGGCGGCGCCGAACGAGATCTTGCCGTTGGTCCGCAGCAGCGAACCCTCGTAGACCCGGGCGCCGACCGCGATCAGCGCGAGCGCCGCGACCACCATGATGCCCAGTGCGACCAGTGGCTCCCAGGCCGCGGCGTCGCCGCTGAACAGCCGGACCGGCATCGCCGTCGGCGCGGAGAACGGGATGTAGGACAGCAACGTCATCACCGGCTTGTTGTCGTTCAGGAAGACCACGAGGAAGAACGGCAGCATCACCAGGAGCTGCAGTGGCATCGAGACGCCTTGCAGGTCCTCCAGGCGGTTGACCAGCGCGCCGGCCGCCGCCCACAGGGCCGCGAGCATCACGAAGCCGACCACGAAGAACGGCACGAACCACCCGATCGCCGGGCCGACCAGCGACAGCAGCCCGCCGCTGTCGGTGAGCTGGAGGCTGATCACCGTGACGGCCGCGATCAGCGCGACCTGGGTCAGCGCCAGCACGCCGCCGGCGATCACCTTGCCGGCCAGCAGCGCCCGGGTCGGCACGCTCGCGACCAGGATCTCGACGATCCGCGTCTGCTTCTCCTCTACGACGCTTTGCGAGATCTGGAGTCCGAACGTCAACGACGTGAAGAAGAAGACGACCGCGAAACCGAACGGCACGAGGTACGCCAGCAGCGGGTCGACCGCGTCCGGATCCAGGAGCTGGACCGCGGGTTCGACGCTGAGCGCCGAGACGACGTCGCCGGGCGCGTCCTCCATCGCCAGGACCTTGGGGTCGCCGCCCCCCGTTACCACTGCGGCGTCCACGTCTCCGTCCCGGACCGCCTGCTCGGCGGCCGCCTCGTCACCGACCTGGGTCACCTCCAGGCCCGCGTTGCGCAGCGTCGTCGCGGTGGCCGCGTCGGCGACCGCGACGCTGGACGCGCCGCCGCCGAAGATCGCCGGCAAGACGGCGCTGCCGAGGCCGAACAGGAGGAAGAAGACCGTACTGATGAGGAACGTCTTGTCCTTGATCTTGACCTTCAGCTCGCGGGCCGCGACGAGCCTGATGGCGGACGACGTGTTCATCGGGTTACCTCTCGGAAGATCTCGGCGAGCGATGGGGTCACGGGGCCGAACGACCGCACGGGTCCGCGCTCCAGCGCGGCGCGGAGCACCACCTGGTCGTCGGCGTCGTCGGCCAGGTCGAACACGGCGCGCGCACCGTCGAGGTCGACCAGCGACACCCCGGGCAGGTCGCGCACCCAACCGGCGTCGCCGGCCACGAGCAGGGAGAAACGCCGCTGGGTGTACGCCTCGCGCAGGCTGTCCCGGCTGCCGGCCGCGCGGATCCCACCGTCGGCGATGATCACCAGGTCGTCGCAGAGCCGCTCGACCACGTCGAGCTGGTGGCTGGAGAAGAGCACCGGAACGCCGCGGTGGGTGTGCTCGCGCAGCACGGAGACGACGGTGTCGACGGCCATCGGGTCGAGGCCGGAGAACGGCTCGTCGAGCACCAGCACGTCCGGATCGTGCACGAGCGCGGCCGCGATCTGCGCGCGCTGCTGGTTGCCGAGCGACAGGTTCTCGACCGGGTCGTTGGCCCGCTCACCGAGGCTCAGCCACTCGAGCAACTCGTCGACCTTGCGGCGGACGCCGTCGAGCGTCATCCCGTGCAGGCGGCCGAGATAGACCAGCTGGTCGCGTACGGTCATCTTGGGATAGAGCCCGCGCTCCTCCGGCATGTAACCGAACCGGCGCCGATCCTCGCGGGTCAGCTTCGAGCCCTGCCAGGTCACCTCGCCCGAGTCCGGGGCGAGCACGCCCAGGATGATCCGCATGCTGGTCGTCTTGCCGGCCCCGTTGGCGCCGACGAACCCCGTCATCCGGCCGGCGGTGACGTCGAACGTCACGTCGCGGAGCACCCGGCGGTCGCCGAAACTCCGGTTGATCGCTTCGAGATGAAGCACCTTCGTCATGCCCTAAAGGCTATGGTCGGGCGGTTTCGTCGTCGTCCGGCGCGAGATCGAACCCGGGGGTCCCCCGCGCGACGGACCCGGGTCCCCCGCGCGGCGATGCTTGTCTGCCGCTGCCCTGGTCAGCGCCCTCAGCCGCTAGCCGACCCGCTCGGTCAGCAGTTCGTTGCCGGCTTTGTCGCGGTACGTGATGGTCAGCTGTTCCGTGTCGAACGACCATCTCTCGACACCATGGTCGGCCAGGGCCCTGGACATTTCCACGTAGCCAGCGCCACCCTCTTTCAGGTAGCCCAGGAACCACTCCTGGTCGGCGACCTCCGCGACGGCGAACGTCTCGTGGAACGGCGGGCCGACCAACTCCTGACCGTCTGCTCCGTAGTAGACGGAATGCCCGTCGGATACGAACGAGTCATATCGCGCCACACCGACGTCTCGCAGCGCGCGCAGATAACGGGGCAGCGAGTCCTTGCTGCCCAGGCGATGGTGGATGTCGGCAATCTGCTCGAGCGTGAACACGAGTCCAGCCTAGACACGGGCGGAAGCGCGATGTCGGTGGTCACCCGCGGGCCGCCCGTGGCAGCATCGCCGCATCCCGACGACAGGCGCGCCGGGGCGCCCGCGGCCGTCGGCCGAACCGGTGAGAGTAAGAGGCGGCAGGCGGGAGGACCGCACGCGTGACGCGCGAAGACGGCGTCCTGAGTAGACCCACCGAACCCGGACCCGCTTCGATGCTCGGGTCAGCGCGGATAGATCGTGGCCAGCAACGGCTGCCAGGCCACCATGTCGGTGGCGTGCGGGCGGTTGCCCGTCGGTGGGTCGACGACGGTGTCCGGCCAGAAGACCGTCAGCCAGTCGCGTTCGACCTTGCCCAGGCGCGGCAGGTTGGCGCGGACCAGGCTCGCCAACTCGTCTTCCCGTGCACGGCTTTCGGCGTGCCGCAGCAGGTAGGTCACCGCCGGAATGGACATGTATTGCATGGCGAACGGCAGGCGATGGCGCTCGCCGTCGGTCAGATCGAGGGCGAGCAGCGCGTGGACGTGGTCGACCGCCCGGTCGTCGCCCACGCACGACAGGGCGACCAACGCGTAGTTCCGGACGCTGTCGTCGCCGTCGTAGAGGGCTTCGGCCAGCAGGTCGGAGGCCCCGGGCCCGGACCGTTTCGCCAGCGCGACCAGGGCGGCGCAGCGGAGTTCGGGGTCGGCGGTGAGGTCGGCCACCAGGTCGCGGAGGAACGGGACACCAGACGGGCCGGTGGCCTCGCCGAGTGCGGCGACTACCGCGACGGTCGATGCCGCCGCCAGCAACGACGCCTCGCCCGCCGGGCCGCCGTGCACGGCCGCGGCCAACTGCTCCTCGGACTCCCAGTCGATCAGCATGGTCAGCCGCCCGGGGTGACGACGCCATGCTCGTAGGCGAAGACCACCGCCTGGGTGCGGTCGCGTAGGCCGAGCTTCGTCAGCACCCGGCTGACGTGGGTCTTCACCGTGGCCTCGCCCAGGTGCATCGACGCGGCGATCTCGGCGTTGGTGGCGCCGCTGGCCAGCGCGACCAGCACCTCGTGCTCGCGGGCGGTGAGCTCGGCGAGTTGCTCGCCGCTGGTGCGCGGCGTGCCGCCCGGGCGGGCGAAGGTGGCGATCACCCGGCGGGTGAGCTCGGGCGCGAGCAGGGCGTCGCCGCGGGCCAGCACCCGCACCGCGTCGATCAGGGCCTCGGGCGTGCCGTTCTTGAGTAGGAAGCCGCTGGCACCTGCCTCCAACGCCGCGAACAGGTAGTCGTCGCGGTCGAACGTGGTCAGGATCAGCACCGCCGGGCCGTCGGGGGTCGCGGTGATGCGGCGGGTCGCGGCCAGGCCGTCGAGGCCCGGCATCTCGACGTCCATCAGCACCACGTCTGGCTGGAGTGCGCTCACCAGCCGCACGGCCTGCTCACCGTCGGACGCCTCGCCGATCACCTCGAAGTCGTCTTCGGTCTCCAGGATCACCCGGAACCCGGTGCGGACGAGGTGGTGGTCGTCGGCGAGCAGCACCTTGATGGCGGTCATGCCGCGTCCCCACTGCGTGGTGCCGCGCCCTGCCCGGGCGGGCTCTGCCAACGATGACCTCGCCAAAGCTCGATCATGCCGCGTCCCCACTGCGTGGTGGCGGGCTCTGCCGATGATGTCCTCGCCAAGGCTCGGTCATGCCTCGACCGCCACTCGGGTCAGCGGGAAGCGGGCCCGGACCCGGAAGCCCCGTCGGCTGGGGCCGTCGGTGACCGGCCCGGTCGACAGGACCCCGTCGTGCGCGGAGACGCGCTCGCGCATGCCGATCAGGCCCATGCCGGCGGTGCGCTGGCCGACCAGCACCGAGCGTCCGTCGTCGGTCACGTCGACCTCCACTTCGTGGGCCAGGTAGCGGATGCGGACATCGACGCTGGTCGCGCCCGCGTGCTTGAGGGTGTTCGTCAGCGCTTCCTGAACGATCCGGTAGATCGCCAGCGACAGCGACTCGGGCAGCGGCACCGGGTCGCCATAGACGCCCAGCGTCGTGGCCAGGCCGGCCTCGCCGGCGTTGGTCAGCAGCTCGTCGAGCCGGTCGACGCCACCCGCCGCCACGTCCACCGCGTCGCCGGACTGGCGCAACAGGCCCAGCATCCGGCGCAGCTCGTCGACCGCGGTGCGCGCGCTCTGCTCGACCGACTCCAGGGCCGCGCGGGCCTTGGAGGCGTCCTTGTCGAGCACCCGGCGGCCCGCGGACGCCTGGACGCCCATCACCGAGACGTGGTGGGCCACCACGTCGTGCAGCTCGCGGGCGATCCGTAGTCGTTCGTCGGAGACCGCGAGCTCGCGCGCCTCGGCCTGGGACGCCCGTAGCTGCTCGGCCCGCAGCTCGAGCTCGTGCTCGCGCCGGGCCGACGTCCACGCGATCTCGCCGAAGAAGTAGGCGAAACCGAAGATCAGCACGTTGACCAGGATGCCGTTGACGGCCACCGCGAGCAGTGGCGGCAGGAACCCGCTGGCGTGCTCGAAGTCGCTCTCCGACGCGCGCGGTAGAAAGATCGCCAGGGTGATGAAGAGGTACAGGAACATCGCGGCGGTGATGCCGATGCGGATCCATTTCGCCCGCCGCCGGTCGCGCCCCCACGCGCCGAGCGCGTAGATCGCGGCGAACAGCACGCCCGAGGTGAGCTGCTGCTCGGGTGCGGCCCGGAGCTGCCCGACGAGGAACGCCACCGAAATCACGATCGCGACGGCCTCGGGCCAGCGCCGGCGCCAACACAACGGCAGGCAGATCGCCACGGTCCAGAACACCTGCTCAGGCAGCGCGGGCACCCGCCCACCGAACACCGAAACACCCGCGGAGGTCGTGAGCGTCATGTTGAGCAGCACCAGCACCGTGACCACGAGCCCGATGAGCACGTCAGCACGCCGCTGCTCCGGCGTCGGGCCGGGGCGGCTCCACTGGGCGGCGAGCGGGGTCGTGGTCACGGAAGCCAGTTTAGGGAAGGGGTCCGACAACGACCCCTCCCCCGAGACAGGGATCAGGAGGCGTACGCCTCCAGCTCGTAGATCCGGGCCGCCCGGTCCGAGTCGCTGGTGGGTGTGATCACGTTGACCCGGAGATATCGCGCCGACCGTGGTGTGAACGTATGCGTCGTCACGTTCGCCGTGTTGCCGCGCGGCGACGCCACCGTGGTCCAGGTCACTCCGTCCGCGCTGACCTGCACGTCGAAGTCGCGGGTGTTCCAGACCGCCTTCTCGTTGCCGGCGCCGGAATGCCGCAGCACCACCCGGCCGACCTGGCGGGCCGCCTGGAGGTCGACCCGGATCCACTTCGACGTGCCCAGCGAGCACCACTTGTCGGTGTTGCCACCGGACACCGATCCGTTGACGGCCTTCGCCGGTGCCTCGGCGGCCGCGCACTGGCTGTCGGCGGTCGCGGGCCGGTTCAACGCCAGGTTCGTGGGCGCCGCGGACGGCACATAGAGCCGAACGTCCGTCAGGCTCGCGCTGCCCTCGTACACGTTCGTGTAGAGGTCACCGATCACGAACCAGTCCGGGTACGCGGACCCGGCCGGCCACTGGTTGGGCCAGGTCGTGCTGCCGTTGTAGTCGTTCTGCACGAGGTTGCCGTTGAACTGCCCGTTGTACTCGCTGGCCTTCACGTTGTAGTGCCAGATCGGGTTGTTGTTGACCACGAACGGCCGGTGGAACCGCAGCGTCTTCTGACCGACCCGGGCGAAGTTGCCCGAAGCCTCCAGCACGTAGCCCGTCGCGTCCCGCTCGATCGCGAACGTGTAGAACGTGTTCGGCATCAGCTCCGGCTGCAGCTCGGCCGCCGACGAGAGCTGCTGCTCCGCCACGCCGCCCGAGCACGAGGTCATGAACCACTGCGAGTTGCCGGCCAGCCCACCGCGGCCCGGGTTCCAGTTGGGCATCCCGCTGATCCACATGTTGACCGTGTTGAAGTTGCCGTCGCGGTAGTTGTAGTAGGTGTTCGTGTTGGAGTCGCAGACGCGCCCGCCGGTGCCCGAGCCGACCCGGTCCGGATGCTGCGAGAACGAGTCCATCAGCACCTTGCGGCGATAGTGCCAGAAGTGGTTGTTGCGCGGCGCCGGGTTCGCGAAGTCCACGATGGACATGAAGTGGAACCCGTTGTAGCCGTAGTTCCCGGCCCGCACGTCCTGCCACTGGCAGTAGGGCACGGACGCGTCGCCGGTCCAGCCGGGGCTGTCGGACCCCTCACCCCAGGGGTGCTGCGTCTTGCAGCCGGTCGTCGAGTAGCCGTTGACGCGCCCGCCGTAGTTGATGGTCCCGTTGCGCTTGCCGCCGAAGTCGATGGTCTTCAGCTTGTATTCCACCCGGTACGCGTCCGGCAGCTGCTGCGAGGGCCGCAGGATCACCCCGCCCGTGTGGTCGGGCACGTTCATCTTCGCGACGAACTCACTGCCCAGGGCCTCACGCGTCAAGGACGGCGGCGACTCGATGACACCGTCGGCGTTCCAGTCCCGCGCCGACAGCGAAGCGGTCAGCCACCCGTTCTGACCGACCGGAAACTCCTTACGGTACGTCCGGAAGGAGTTCATCGCCGTCGTCCATGCTGGACCGTAGTCGTTGCGGTACCACTGCCCGTTGTCGTCCATGATCGTGTCGAACGGCTGGGCGTACGTCTCGCGTACCCATGGCGCGTTCGCGGTGTCGATCGGGTTGGTGAAGCTTTCGTTGTAGAGCAACGTCCAGCCGGGCCGGGTGGGGTCGTCGGCGGCGGCCGGGTCCGGCAAACCGACCAGCGAACTGAGCCCGACGATCCCCACCACGGCGAGGGAGAGCGATCGGCGACGGATGGATGGTGTGCTGCTGTTGAGCATGGTCACTCCTTGTCCATTCGGGTGGCGACGCCGACCGCCACAAAAGAACCCTCTAGAACGCGCCCTTGTCCATGTACTGCTTCGCGTTGTCCTTGGTCACCATCGGCGAGTCGACGACGGTGTCCTTCTCCGCGGTCGCGCCGCCCAGGATCTCGACCGCCCGGTCCAACCCCTTGGCGCCGATGATGTCGGCGTCGTTGAGCCCGGTGACCAGATAGTTGGTCCCGTCGGAGATGGCCTTGAGCGCCTCGGTCTGGCCGTCGACACCCGCGATGACGATCTGCTCGGTCTTCTTCGCGTCGGCGATCGCCCGCTGCGCACCCAGGCACATCGCGTCGTTCTCGCAGAACACGGCGACCAGGTCCGGGTTGCTGGCGAGCAGGCTCTCCATCACGGTCAGTCCGCCGTCGGAGCTCCAGCCGCCGAAGTCGGGCGCCTCGACCAGCGTGATGTTCGCCGTGGCCTGCAGGGCCGCCTTCACACCGTTCGTACGCGCGAGCCCGATGCTGTTGTCCGCCGGACCGCCCTTGATGATGGCGACCTTGCCGCCGCTGGTGAGCCGCTGCGCCAGGAACTCGCCGTTCTGCTTGCCGATCGCCTCGTTGTCGGGCCCGATCCAGCTCGTGTACTCACCTGTCTGGAACTTGCGGTCGACCAGCACGACCGGCTTGCCGGCGGCCTTGATGGCGGCCAGGGCGGCGGGAGCCGACTCCAGCGGCCCGCCGGAGATGATGATCGCGTCGACGTTCTTGCTCAGCAGGTCCTCGACGTTGGCGGCGAGCTTGGCGGCGTCACCGTTGGCGTCCGTGCTGACGATCTCGATGTTGCCCTTCTTCTTCGCCTGGGCGGCGATGGCCTTGTCCATACCGCTGAAGTACGGGCCGCTGAGCATGAAGTTCGCGACCCCGATCTTGTACGAGTCCTTCGCCGCTTCTCCTGTGTCGGCGGAGTCGTCTCCGCAGGCGGTGGCACCGACCGCGAGCGCGGCGACCAGGAACAGACTTGCGAGCCGTTTCATGATGCGTGGCCTCCTGGGTTGGTTTCAGGTGCGCCGGCGGCTGGCCCGGTGAACGAGGATGACCGCGATGATGATCAGTCCCTTGAGGACCTGCTGCCAGAAGCTCTGCACGTTGTAGAGGTTGAGCAGGTTGTTGATGAGCACGAGGACGAGCACCCCGCCGAGGGTGGCCACGGCGGAGCCCTTGCCGCCGGCCAGGCTGGCACCGCCGATCACGCAGGCGGCGATCGCGTCGAGCTCGAACGCGACACCGACACTGGGCTGGGCGATGCCGACCCGGCTGGCGAGGATCACGCCGGCGAGGCCGGCACAGAAACCGCTGATCGTGTACGCGAGGAGCATGTGCTTGCGCACGCTGATGCCGGCCAGGCGCACGGTTTCGGCGTTGCCGCCGATCGCGACGATCGACCGCCCGGCCGGCGTGCGGCTCAGGAACACCCCACCGGCCAGGAAGACCGCGAGCATGATGACCGTGGTCAGCGGGATCGGGCCGAGCATCGCCGAGCCGAGCCAGAAGAACGACTCGTCCTCGGGCGCGATCGGCACGTCGGAGTAGACGAACGCCAGCCCGCGGATCGTCGTCAGCGCCGCGAGCGTGACCACGAACGGCGCGAGCTCGAAGCGGGCTATCAGCACGCCGTTGACGAGTCCGAAGAGGACACCGCTGGCGATGCCGACGAGCATGGCGACCGGCAGCGGCAGGCCCGACGAGAGGCCGGCGGTCAGGATGCCGGCGAACGCGACGACCGAGCCCACGGACAGGTCGATCCCGCCGGTCAGGATCACGACCAGCATCCCGTACGCCAGCAGGCCGGTGGTCACCATCTGTTTGAGCAGGTTCGTCAGGTTGGTCTGGGTGAGGAACGCGTCTGTGGTGACGGCCGCGATCGCGAGCGCCAGCACGACCAGCGCGATCGCGCCGTGCGCGAGGGTGACCGGTCGCCCGGCGAGCACACGCGGTGCGTCCTTGGTGAGTGTCATGCCGCCCGCCCGATCGAGTACGCGAGAACCTGGTCTTCGGTGGCGCCTTCCGACCGGAGCCCGCCGGCGATGCGGCCCTCGCGCATCACCAGCACCCGGTCGGTGGCGCCGAGCACCTCGGTGAGGTCCGACGAGATCAGCAGCACGGCCACGCCGGCCCGGGCCAGGTCGTCGACCATCCGGTAGATCGCGACGCGGGTGGCCATGTCGACGCCGCGGGTCGGCTCGTCGAGGATCAGCACGCGGGGCTGTTTCAACAGCCATTTCGCGAGTACGGCCTTCTGCTGGTTGCCGCCGCTGAGCCGGACCACGGGCATCGTGGCGCAGTGCGCGGGGCGGATGTCCAGTCGTTCGATCATTGTGTTGACGGCGCGACGCTGGGCCGCGGCGTCGACAAGGCCGGCGCGCGTGGTCGCGTACAACGTGGTCAGCGCGACGTTCTCCCGTACCGTCAGGTCCGGCACGATGCCGTTGCCCTTCCGGTCCTCGGTGACCAGGGCGAGGCCCGCGGTGATCGCATCCTGCGGTGTCTTGAAATCGCGCGGTGTGCCGCCGACGGTGATCTTGCCGCGGTCGGGCCGGGTGGCGCCGAACAAGCAGTGCGCGAGCTCCGTGCGCCCGGACCCGACCAGACCGAAGAGGCCGACGATCTCACCCTCGTGGACGGTCAGGTCGATGTCGTCGAACTCGCCCGCGCGGGTCAGGCTCTCGACTGCCAGGGCCGGGTTCGTGGCGGTGGGGCCGGCGGTCCGGGTAGATCTGTTCGAGGCGGCGGCCGGCCATCAGGCGGATCAGCTCGTCCTCGTCGGTGTGCGCCGGCGTGGTGGTCGCGATGATCGCGCCGTCCTTCATCACAACGATTTGCGTGGCGAGGTCGAGCACCTCGACCAGGCGATGGGAGATGTAGACGACCAGCACGCCCCGGTCGCTCAGCCGGCGGACCAGCGCGAACAGGGCGTCGAGGTCACTGCCGGCCAGCACCGCGCTGGGCTCGTCGAGGATCAGCACGCGCGGCTCGACCACCAGGGCCTTGGCGATCTCCACCATCTGCTGCCGGGCCACGGACAGCCGACCGGCCCTGCTGCGGGGATTGATCGCGCCAAAGCCGATCTCGTGGAGCAGGGCGGCGGCCTGTTCGTGTGCCTTGCGCCAGTCGATCAGCCCACGCTCGCGTGGGAAGCGGCCGAGCAACAGGTTCTCGGTGACGGTGAGCTCGGGCGCGAGGGTCAGCTCCTGGTAGACGGTGCGGATGCCCCGCTCGTGCGCGTCGTGCGGGTTGGCCAAGGCGACCGGCTCGCCGTCGATGCGCAGCTCGCCGGCGCTCATCCGCTCGGCGCCGGCGAGGATCTTGATCAGGGTGGACTTGCCGGCGCCGTTCGCGCCGACGACACCGATGACCTCGCCCCGATCGGCGGCGAGGTCGACACCGTGCAGGACCTCGACACCGGCGTACGCCTTGTGGACGTTTATCAATTCGAGCAGGCTCACTGGAAGGCGTCCATGACGACGATGGTCTTCTGGCTCGTGAGGTCGGCGACCGTGTCGTGGATGCCCTCCCGGTAGCCGCCGGTGTCCTTGGTGCCGCCGAACGGCAGGTTCTCGGCCCGCAGCGCGGTGGAGCCGTTGACGATGACGGAGCCGACATCGAGCTGCCGGGCCATCGTGAAGGCGCGGGAGATGTCGCGGGTCCAGACGGCGGCCTGGAGCCCGTACGGCGACTCGCTGGCCATCCGGGTCGCGTCCTCGGGTTTGTCGAAGCGGGCCACGGGTGCGACCGGGCCGAAGATCTCCTCGGCGAAGGCCCGGCTGCTGGTCGGCACGTCGGTGAGGACCACGGGGTCGAAGAAGGCACCGTTCCTGTTGTTGCGGGTTCGCGGCCTGGCCCCGTCGGCGACGAGCCGGGCGACCGCCTGCTCGACCTCGGCCGCGGCCTCTTTGGCGATCAGCGGGCCGACGTCGGTGCGCTCGTCGAGCTGGTCGCCGACGCTCAATTTGCTGGTCTGCGCGAGCAGTGCGTCGACGAACTCGTCGTATACGGGGCTCTGCACGTACACCCGCTTGACCGCGCAGCAGATCTGGCCGTTGCCGCGGGCGAGGCGGCCGAGCACGACGGCCTCGGCGGCCTGCTCGATGTCGGCGTCTTTACAGACGATCAGCGCGTCGTTGCCGCCCAGTTCGAGAAGCACCTTCTTCAGGGTTCCGCTGGCTCTGGCGGCGATCTCCTTGCCGGCGCGGGTGCTGCCGGTGAGCGAGACGGCGGCGATGCCTTGCTGCTCCGCCAGACCCTGGGAGATCTCTGGGCCGCCGTTGACGAGTTGGTGGGCGTGCTCGGGGGTGTTTCCTTCCACGATCTCGGCGATGCGGTGCAGGGCGAGGGGGCAGCGACGGGGTGGCTGCACGATCACCGCGTTGCCGGCGGCGAGGGCGGCGCCGGCCTTGTGCGCGTACAGCTCGACCGGGTAGTTGAACGGCACCAGCGCCGCGACGACGCCGAGGGGTTCGCGGATGGTTACGGCGAGGTGCTTTTCCAGGCCGGGTACGGCATCGAGCGGAATCTGCCTCCCGAAGATCCGGGTCGCCTCGCCGGCCAGCCCACGGAAGATCCGGATGGCGGCGGCGACCTCACCGCGGGTCTGGGTGATCGGCTTGCCGTTCTCCTGGGCGAGCAGGTGGGCGAGCTGCTCCTGCTCTTGCTCGATCCCGTCGGCGATGCGCTGCAGCAGTTGGGCCCGCTCGTGGGCGGGCATCCTCGCCATCGCGCGCTGGCCGTGTTGCGCCTTTTCGATCACCGCTTCGAGCCCGTCGCGGGTGGTGACCTGCACCTCGCCGAGCAGCTCCCCTGTTCCCGGATTGTGGACAGCGATGACCGCATCGGCCGCTAACATCCGATCACTCCAAACTGGTGGGACCGTCTGATTTGCCCGGCACCACGCACTCGACCTGCACTGATACAGACATTCAGGGTTGCGAGAGTTTCGATGTCGTGACGGAATGGTCACAGACGTCGCGGATCACCGTCAATACTCATCCCATCATTGGCGCACCGTCCACTTTGTGCGTCACTGTTCTGGCATCCGGGCCTTACAGTGCGTGACGTGACCGATCCATCAGACTTGATCAATCTTTTGTCCTCGGCAGCGTCCGCGCTTCCTACGGGTTCGGTGGCCGCCGAAGGCGTGGCCTGCGACGGGCTGATCGTCGTGCGCGCGGCGTCGCCGGGCCGTCTCACTGGCATCCACCTCGATCCCTCGGTGTCCGGATTGCCCCTTGAGGAGCTGGCCGCCGAGCTGACCTCGGCAGTCAACGCCGCGCTGGCCTCTCTCCCGTCGCCGGCCGTCGATCTCGAGGCGTTGGGTGAGCAGTTGCGCTCGCTCCAGGAGCGCACGTCGCAGCAGTTCACGGCCTTCACCTCGGCGCTCGTCTCGGCCCAGGCGGCGCTGGTCCGGCGGGCGGGTGATCCGCGATGAGCAGCCCGGGCTTCAGCGTCGACCCGTCGGCCCTGGGCGCCTCAGGCCTGGAGCTGTCCGGCGTGGCCGGCGAGTTCGCGTCGGCTTTGCGGGCCTTCCAGGCTGAATTGTCCGGCTTCGGCACGCCCTGGGGCGCCGACGAGATCGGCTCACTGATCGGCGCGGCCCACGAGGAGGTGGCCCAGTGGGCCTTCGAGTGCTTCGAGGCAGCGGCCGAAGAACTCGAAGCGGCCGGCTTCGACGTAGGCGCCATGGCAACGAGCTACCGCGAGGTCGAAGAACAGATCCGCGGCGCCTTCGACGCCTTCGGAGGATGAGATGTCGCTGGAGCTCCCCGGAGAGTTGCGGTCGCTGCTGGGCGTACTGGGCTACACGTGGCCCGAGGCCGACGAAGACAAGCTGCTGAAAATGGGCGAGGCCTGGCTCCGTTTCGCGACCACGTTGGACGGGCTGACAGCATCCGCCCAATCCACCGCAGCGCCGGTCTGGTCCACCAACACAGGCGCCGACATCACCGCGTTCCAGGAGTGGTGGACCAACGAGGACAGCCCGCTAGCCGCCATGCGCGACGGCGTGCCGGCGGCGGTCCTGACCGGAACGGGCCTGGTCATCTGCGGCACGATCGTGCTGGCGCTGAAGGTCGCGGTCATCATCCAACTGACCATCCTGGCGATCCAGATCGCCCAAGCGATAGCCACGGCGCCCGTGACCTTCGGCGCGTCACTAGCCGAAATCCCCATCTTCCAACAACTCACCCGCATCGCGATTGGCGCCTTGATCGACGAGGTCATCGCAACCCTCCTCGAGGCATGACCGATGGCCAGGACGAAGGCTGGTAGCGGGAAATTGCTTCGTGCGGCGCTGGCCTACCTTCGCCGCGCGAAGAAGCGACCCCGTCCTGGCCGCATGAATCCACGCGGTCTCGACCACGTCTTCCGTGGCGATGTTCGACCGAAGAAGTCGACCGGGTCGGGTTACCACTACCGACCTGGCGGCCGAGACATACCCGGCCGTCGCCTGCGTCCGGGCTCGGTCACGCGCGATACCCGCACAGGTATCTACACCGGGCGACCCGAATACTTCGACCCTGCCCTGGACCCGCCGCAGGGGAGATGGAAGCCCAAGGGAGGCAATGATGGGGTCAGTTCCTTCTTTCCTGACCACTGGACCCCGGCCCAGGTCGACGCGGCGATCGCAGGTGCCTTCCGAAACCACACCCATGTCGCCGGCACAACTAACATGTGGGAAGGCACGTACTCCGGGATCGTCATCCAGGGCTACTTCGACCCTTCGACCGGCGCGTTGAGACACGGCTGGCCTGTGCTCCCCTGACCTCACGAAGGACCGCATGAGCTTCATCCGGTTCCACCTCAGCGACCTTGGCACCGCTCGTTTCGAAGTCGAGGACCAGCGCTATCGCGCACTCGGCGCGTGGGCCATCATCGACATCTCCCTGATGATGGGCGTCTGCCTCGACGCGCTCGCGATGGTCTACGACGTCGCGGCCGGGCGCCCGGTCGATCCCTGGAGCAGCGAGCACTACGACCTGACGTTGACTCAGCAGGGCGTGACTTTCAGCAACTACTGGGCCGACGAAGAACGCGGCCGGTACACCCTCGCCGAGTTTCGCGAGGTGGTGGAGTTGTACTGGGTCTTCCTTGCGAGCCGACCAGAGAGTTCGGCTATCGTGCGCGACTTCTGGCCCGATCTGCCCCGACCACAGGCCGAGGTGTTGCTGTGGGAGCAGACCTGGGAGCGGCCGCACCCGTACCGGGGCAGGTTGTTCTAGGCACGCCTATGGTGGGTCGATGGACTTGGTGTTCGACGGCGAGATCTGGTTTTGGAAGGGGCCGGCACCGTGGCATTTTGTAACTGTGCCTGAGGCCCATTGTTTGGAGCTGGCCGCCAACGCTGACCTCGTCAGTTACGGCTGGGGGATGATTCCCGTCGCCGTGCGGATCGGGGGCACCGGGTTCACGACCTCGCTCTGGCCCAAGGATGGCGGCTACATCGTGCCGCTCAAGACTGCTGTCAGGAAGGCTGAGCGCATCGACATCGGCGATACCGTGACGGTCCGGTTGACGCTCGACGTCTGACCGGTGTCACCGCGGGACGTAGCTCAGCAGCACCACCCGGCCGTCCAATGTGCGGGAGTTGACCAAGTCCAGGTTGAGGCGGGTCTTGTCGAGGGGGAGCACCTGCTTGCCGCCGCCCAGCACGACCGGGTGGACCATCACCTGGATTTCGTCCAGTAGGCCGTGTTCGGCCAGTACACCCGCGAGCTGCGAGCCTCCGTTCAGCAGCAAGTCCTTGCCCGGCGCGGACTTCAGGGCCGTCAGTTCGGCGACTCCGGCCAGGCGCGCGCCGTGGTCCAGCGGGCCGCGGAGCGTACGCGAAAAGACGATCTTCGGGGTTGACCGCCAGATCGGGGCGAACTCGATGTCGTGCGGGTGGTCCGAGACCTGGTCGGCGGTCGGCCAGTAAGCGGACATCATCTCCCAAACCGGGCGGCCATAGAGAAAAGTGTCGACGCGGTCGTGGACCTCTGTCGCGTACGCGGAGAGTTCCGGGCCCATCGACGTCCAGTCGAACTCGCCGTTCGGGCCGTCCACGAAACCGTCGACCGACGTGTGCACCCAGTAGATGACCTTGCGCATGGCAACCACTCCTTCACGAGACTTCACTCGCGACGTCGGAGCGGGACGCCCGGCTTCGACAAGCGCTAGAGAACTGACACCTCGTCACCCACCGAGATCTGGCCGGGCCGCGTCGGCACCAGGTTGAGGCCGAACATCAGGCCCTGGTCGATGTTGCGGTGTTTGCCCAGCGCGCGCAGTGGCTGTTTGCCCTTCTCCGCCGTCTCCTGGTCGATCGTGGTCACCACGCAGCGATCGCACAGGCTGATCGCCTTGAAGACCACGTCGCCGACCCGCAGCAGGCCACCGGTCCAACCGTCCTCGGCCCACGGCGCCGCGCCCTCGACGACGATGTTCGGGCGGAAGCGGGTGATCGGCACCGGTTCGTCGCCCGACTCCAGCAGCCAGTCGTTGAGTGCGGCGAGCGACGCCGCGTTGGCCAGCAGCAGCGGATAGCCGTCCGCGAACGACATCGTGCCCAGCGTCGCGCTCAGGCCCGGCACGTGCGCGGTGGGGTCGTGCAGGAACATCAGCCGGACCGGGCGGCCTAGGAACTCGCTGAGCCAGGCATCCGCCTCGGCTCCGGCCGGTCGGGTCGGCACGGGTGCGCGGCGGCTATTGAAGATCTTGACGCTCACGTCGTACGCCGGTGCGGGCTCTTGGATCGTGATCTCGTCACGTCCGGGCGCGGTGAGCCGCAGCGCGCCCGGTTGGACCGCCGCGCCCAGGAAGACGAGCGCGGCGGTCTCCCGTTGGGTCACGCCGACGCCGTCGGCATCGACGATCATCCAGCGGCGGTCACCGGCCAGGCCCCACGGCTCGACGCGCGCCTCGTCGTGGGTGACGCGGTGACAACCCTTCACGGGGTACGTGTAGATGGCGCCCAGTCGCATCGTTTCAGAGTGCCACCGCCATCTTCACCAGGCGAGGCCTATTCCGTCGCCCGGGAACCAGTGCTTGGCCGGCGTCTCCCGGTAGGCCAGGAACTTGCGGCCCGTGCGTTCGGCGTGCTCGGCCAGCACGTTCGTCATCGTCACGTTGTCGGTCAGCAGCATGCCGCCCGGTGCCAGCTTGGCCTCGACGGCCTCGAACTCGCGGCGTTCGTGGGCGACGCTGTGGTCGCTGTCGTGCAGGAACATGTCGACCTTGCGGTCCAGCACGCCGATCGAGGCGATCGAGTCGCCGATCACCAGGTCGACCACGTCGGCCCACGGTGTGCTGCGCGCGAGATAGCCGGCCTCGGGGTTGATGTCGAGCGAGGTGACCCGGCCCGGCGCGCCCTCGGCGGTGTTTCGGATCAGAGCGGCCGCGAGTACGCAGGTGCCGAGTCCTTTGTCGACACCGGTCTCCACGATGTGGGCGGGGCGGCGGGCGCGCACGATCGCGTACCAGCCGATGCGCCTGGCATATCTGACCTGCTTGTCGGCCAGGCCGCGGCGCGCTGACGCGGCGGTGGTCGCGGTGATGTGGTCGCGCAGGTCCGCGTCGTCGTCGATCTCGGCGAAATAGCCGCGCACCGTGGCCACCGGCACCGCGCAGGTGATGCTGACGAACCAGGCCAGGTGTTCGCGGGACAGCTTGGTCAGCTCGTAGGTGTAGTTGTGGTGTTCGCGGGAGGTGAAGAGCCACCTTACCGAGGTGCCGATGACTCTCGCGTCGTGGCGGGCAACCCGACGCAGCCGGTGCGGGAAGGCCGCCACCGGTGCGAGTGGTGTGCGGGCGATGGCTCTACGAAGTCTCGTCCGGTTCACGCGGCAGTTGTACCAGACGGTGTTACCTGCGTCACACAGCTAGTTGTCACCACAGAATCGCCGCACGTACTTGTTTCTGAATGGTTCTATGCATACTCTGCGTTCGTGAATGAAGGCGTTCGTGTGGTGGATCTGTTCCGTGGGGTGCGGCTGACGCCGACCCAGCGGCGGATCGTGCACTGCCTCGTGCAGAACGCCTCGTCCGCGGCCTACCTCTCGGCCTCCGAGGTCGCCGAGCTGGCGCAGGTCAGCCAGCCGAGCGTGACCCGGCTGGCGTTGGCGCTCGGCTACGACGGCTATCCGGCGCTGCGCCGCAAGCTGCGCGAGGTGGTCAGCCCGTCGATCGACGTCGCCTGGGCCGGTGACAACGAGCTCCAGGTCGCGCTGCGGGCCGAGGCCGACAACCTGCACGACCTGGCTTCGCGGTTGGGTGATCCTGATCGGCTGAGCCGCGCGGGCGCCTTGTTGGCCGCCAGCCGCCCGTTGCCTGTGCTGGGCCTACGCTCCGCGGCGCCGCTGGCGTCCTACTTCGCCTACTTCGCCGCCAAGGTGCATCCTGACGTCCGGCTGCTCGAAACGGGTGGCAGCATGCTCGCCGACCGGGTCGACCAGGCCCGCGAGGCCGGCGCGACCGCTTTGCTGGCAATGGTCCTACCCCGTTATCCGCGGGAAGCGGTCGATGCCCTGCGAGCGGCCCAGGCCGATGGCTTGTCCGTCGTGCTGATCACCGACTCCGCTGTCGGCCCCGCTGCTGATCATGCCGATGTCGTGCTGACCGCCGCTGTCGGTGCCCAGCTCGTGTTCGACCTGCACGCGGCCCCGATGGCGCTGGCCATGGTGCTGCTGCAGGCGCTTTGTGACGCTTCCCCGGCCGAGTCACAGCGCCGGCTCGAAGAGTTCGAACGTTCCGCGTCCCGTCGTCAGTTGTTCGTGAGCTAGGGAGCCTTCCATGCGCGCACCTCGTGGCAGCAGCATCACCGCCCTCGGGTGGCAGCAAGAGGCCGCCAAGCGGATGTTGATGAACAACCTCGACCCCGACGTGGCCGAACGGCCGGATGACCTGGTGGTCTACGGCGGCACGGGCAAGGCGGCGCGCGACTGGCCGTCGTTCCACGCCATCGTGCGCACGCTCGACACCCTGCGCGACGACGAGACCATGCTCGTGCAGTCCGGTCGGCCGGTCGGCGTCTTCCGCACCCACGAGTGGGCGCCCAGGGTGCTGCTGGCCAACTCCAACCTGGTGGGCGACTGGGCGACCTGGCCCGAGTTCCGCCGGCTGGAGAAGCTCGGCCTCACCATGTACGGGCAGATGACCGCCGGTTCGTGGATCTACATCGGCACGCAGGGCATCCTGCAGGGGACCTACGAGACGTTCGCGGCCGTCGCGGCCAAACGGTTCGGTGGGTCACTGGCCGGCACGCTGACCCTGACCGCGGGGTGCGGCGGCATGGGCGGGGCGCAGCCGCTCGCGGTCACCATGAACGACGGCGTCTGCCTGATCGTCGACGTCGACCAGTCGCGGCTGGAGCGGCGGGTGGCGACGCGCTACCTCGACGTGGTGGCTTCGTCGTTGGACGAGGCTGTGTCCTTGGCTCTTGACGCGAAGGCCTCCCGTCGGGCCCTGTCGGTGGGTGTCGTCGGCAACGCGGCTGCTGTTTTCCCGGAACTGCTGCGTCGAGGGGTCGAGATCGACATCGTGACCGACCAGACCAGTGCCCATGACCCGCTTTCCTACGTGCCTGAGGGTGTCTCGCTGGCTGACGCGCCTTCCTATGCGGCGTCGAAGCCCGAGGAGTTCACGGATCGGGCGCGTGCCTCGATGGCCGCGCACGTGGCCGCGATGGTCGGCTTCATGGACGCGGGCGCCGAGGTGTTCGACTACGGCAACTCGATCCGCGGCGAGGCGCAGCTGGGTGGCTTCGACCGGGCGTTCGCCTTCCCGGGCTTCGTGCCGGCCTACATCCGTCCACTGTTCGCCGAGGGCAAGGGCCCGTTTCGCTGGGCCGCCCTGTCCGGCGACCCGGCCGACATCGCGGCCACCGACCGGGCCGTGCTCGACCTGTTCCCCGAGAACGAGTCGCTGGCCCGGTGGATCCGGCTGGCCGGCGAGCGGGTGGCCTTCCAGGGGCTACCGGCGCGGATCTGCTGGCTGGGCTACGGCGAGCGCGACAAGGCCGGCGTCCGGTTCAACGACATGGTCGCCTCCGGCGAGCTGTCGGCGCCGCTCGTGATCGGCCGCGACCACCTCGACGCGGGCTCGGTCGCCTCGCCCTACCGCGAGACCGAGGCCATGGCCGACGGCTCCGACGCGATCGCCGACTGGCCGCTGCTCAACGCCCTGGTCAACACCGCCAGCGGCGCGTCGTGGGTGTCGATCCACCACGGCGGCGGCGTCGGCATCGGCCGCTCCATCCACGCCGGCCAGGTCTGCGTCGCCGACGGCACGCCGCTGGCGGGTCAAAAGATCGAACGCGTCCTCACCAACGACCCAGGCATGGGCGTCATCCGCCACGTCGACGCGGGCTACGACCGCGCGGTCGAGGTAGCCCACGAGCGCGGCGTCCGCACCCCGATGGCGGAGTGAGCCCGTTGTCCACCGAACCTGCCCTGGTCCACACCTTCCGCGAGCTGTGGGCGGAGCTGTCGGGCATTGGCCGCGCACCCGACGGCGGCTACCTGCGGTTCGCCTGGTCACCGGCGGAGGTGGCGCTACGCGACTGGTTCCGGGTCCAGGCGGCCCGACGCGGCATGCCAGTCACCGACGACGGCAACGGCAACCTCTTCGCGGTCTGGTCATCCACGGAGGGCACTTCCAGTGGTGCGGCGCCGGCTGCGGGCGCGGCAGGTGGGGTTTTGACCGGGAGTCATTTCGATTCCGTGCCGCATGGTGGGGCGTTCGACGGGCCGTTGGGGATCGTCTCCGCGTTTCTCGCGGTCGATCTTCTCCGCGAGCGGGGTTTCCAGCCCACGCGACCGATCACGGTGGCCGCATTCGCCGAAGAGGAGGGCTCGCGGTTCGGCGTGGCCTGCCTCGGGTCGCGGCTGCTCACCGGCGCGATCGACCCGCAACGGGCCGCGGCTCTGACCGACCGAGACGGGCTGAGTCTGGGCGACGTGCTGGGCTCCGTCCCGGCCGGTGCCCGGCCCGACCTGGTGGCCCGCTTCGACGCCTACGTCGAGCTCCACGTCGAGCAGGGTCGTGCGCTGGCGGGCCCGGTCGGCGTGGCCAGCGCGATCTGGCCGCACGGGCGCTGGCGCTTCGACGTCGAGGGCGAAGGCAACCACGCCGGCACCACACTGATGTCGGACCGGCGTGACCCGATGCTGACGTACGCGTTCACGGTGCTGGCCGCCAACAAGGAAGCCCGGCTGCGCGGCGCGCACGCCACGGTCGGCCGGGTCGAGGTCACCCCGAACGCGACCAACGCGATCCCCTCCGCGGTGCGCGGCTGGCTCGACGCCCGGGCCGCCGACGACGAGACGCTGGCCGGGCTGGTCGAAGCCCTGGCGAAGAAGGCGACCGAGCGAGCCGGCCGCGACGGCACGGCCATCCGGTTCACGGCCGAGTCGACCACGGGCGAGGTCCGCTTCGACGCGGCTCTGGCCGAAAGCCTGGCCACGCTGCTCGGCGGCGTGCCGATCCTGCCGACAGGCGCCGGTCACGATGCCGGGGTGCTCTCCGCCCACCTGCCCACGGCGATGCTCTTCGTCCGCAACCCCACCGGCGTCAGCCACGCCCCCGCCGAGTCTGCGACCGACGCCGACTGCGCCGAGGGCGTGAAGGCCCTGGCCCGCGTACTGGAGGAACTGTCCGCCCGGCCACTCGTTGATCATGGCGAGGGGGTGGCGCGATGAGCGAGCGTCGACTCAGCGACTGGAGCTCTTGCCGGTCCTTCCGAAGCGGGGGGCGGGCATGAGTGACGGGCTCTGGTACGCGGACTGGGCCTGGTTGGGGTCTGACGAGACGCCGACCGACCGGGTGTTGATCGAGGTGGTGGACTCGCGGTTCTCGGCGATCACCGTCGGGGTCGCGACGCCCCCGGCCGATGCGATCCGGCTGCCGGGGCTCACCCTGCCCGGGCTCGCCAACGCGCATTCGCACGCCTTCCACCGGGCCCTGCGCGGCCGCACCACCGACGACCGGGGCAGCTTCTGGAGCTGGCGCGACCGGATGTACGCCCTCGCCGGCCGACTCGATCCGGACAACTACCTGGCGTTGGCCCGGGCCACGTACGCGGAGATGGCGCTGGCCGGCATCACCACCGTCGGGGAGTTCCACTACCTGCACCACGACGTCGACGGCGAGCCCTACCCCGACCCCAACGTGATGGGCACCGTGCTGATCGAGGCTGCCGCGCAGGCCGGCATCCGGATCACGCTGCTCGACGCGCTCTACCTGACGGCCACCGTCGACGGCGAGCCGCTCGAAGGCGTCCAGCGGCGGTTCGGTGACCAGGACCTCGACGCCTACCTGGCCCGGCTCGAACGGCTCGACGCGATGGCCGCCACCGACTACGCCGACACCGTGCGGATCGGCGCCGCGCTGCACTCCGTCCGTGCCGTGCCGGCCACTTTGCTGCCCGAGTTGGCCGAGCGCACCGCGGGCCGCCCGCTGCACTTCCACCTCTCCGAGCAGCGCGCCGAGAACGAGGCCTGCGTGGCCACGCACGGGCGCACCCCGACTGAGTTGCTCTCCGACAGCGGCGTCCTCGGCCCGCGGTCGACGGCGGTCCACGCCACCCACCTCACCGACCTCGACCGCACGCTGCTCGGCGACACCGGCACCGGCGTCTGCTTCTGCCCGACCACCGAACGCGACCTCGCCGACGGCATCGGCACCGCCCGGGCGCTGGCCGACGCCGGCAGCCCGCTCTCGTTGGGCAGCGACAGCCAGACCGTGATCGACCTGTTCGAGGAGGCCCGCGCGCTCGAGGCGAACGAGCGGCTGCGCACCGAGCGGCGGGGGCACTTCTCGCCGGCCGAGCTGGTCCGGGCCGCGGCCGTGGCCGGCCACAACGCGCTGGGCTGGACCGACGTTGGGCGGATCGCCGCCGGCGAGCGGGCCGACCTGGTCACGATCAACCTCCAGAGCCCCCGCACGGCCGGCGCCCCGCCGGTCGGCGCGCCCCTGGCCGCGAGTGCCGCCGATGTCACCACCGTGGTGGTCGACGGGCGGGTTACCGTCCGCGACGGGCACCATGTGCGGATAGACGTGCCGGCGGCGCTCGAAGAGGCGGTGCACAGCCTGTGGTGAGTTTCTTGGTCGACAACATCGGCGAGCTCGTGACCAACCTGCCGGGCACCGGCGAGGGCGGGCTGCTCGGCATCCGGCGCAAGGCGGCGGTACTGGTCGAAGAAGGCGATATCGCCTGGATCGGTCCGAGCCGCTACGCCCCCGCCGCCGACCGGCGCATCGACGCGCAGGGCGGAGCCGTCCTGCCCGGCTTCGTCGACAGCCACGCTCACCTGGTCTTCGCCGGTGACCGGGCCGCCGAGTTCGCCGCCCGGATGGCCGGCGAGCCCTACACCGGCGGCGGCATCCGCACCACCGTCGCCGCGACCCGCGCCGCCGACGACGACCTCCTGCGCGACAACGTCGAGCGCCTGCGGTCCGAGGCGTTGCGGCAGGGCACGACGACGATCGAGATCAAGAGTGGGTACGGGCTGACGGTCGCCGACGAGGCCCGTTCGCTGCGGATCGCCGCGGAGTTCACGCCCGAAACGACGTTCCTCGGCGCCCACGTGGTGCCGCCGGAATACGCCAACCGCGCCGACGACTACGTGGGGCTGGTCTGCGGGCCGATGCTCCGCGCCGCCCGGCCGCACGCCCGGTGGATCGACGTGTTCTGCGAGAAGGGCGCGTTCGACGCCGACCACGCGCGGGCGATCCTGACCGTGGGCAAGGACGCGGGCCTGGGTGTACGCGTGCACGCCAACCAGCTCGGCCCCGGCGAGGGCGTGCAGCTCGCGGTCGAGCTCGAAGCGGCCAGCGCCGACCACTGCACCCACCTGTCCCGCGCCGACGTCGACGCGCTCGCCGGTTCGCGTACCGTCGCGACGCTCCTGCCCGGCGCCGAGTTCTCCACCCGGTCGCCCTATCCCGACGCCCGCCGGCTGCTCGACGCCGGCGCCACCGTCGCGCTGGCCACCGACTGCAACCCCGGCTCGTCGTACACCTCCTCGATGCCGTTCTGTGTCGCGCTCGCGGTCCGCGAGATGGGCATGACGCCGGCCGAGGCGGTGTGGGCGGCCACCGCGGGCGGCGCGCGGGCGCTGCGCCGCGACGACGTAGGCGTGATCCGCCCTGGCGCGCGGGCCGACCTCGTGCTGCTCGACGCGCCCACCCATCTACACCTGGCCTACCGGCCCGGCGTACCGCTGGTCACCAAGGTCCTGCACAACGGAGCACCCCAATGACGACTGTCACCGTCCTGCCCACCGGCATCACCCCGGCCGACGTCCACGCCGTGGCCCGCGGGGCCGCCCTGGTCGAGCTGCACCCCAGCGCCGTCGAAGCGATGGCGGCCTCGCGCGCCCACGTCGACCGCATCGAGGCGTCCGGCCGCCCGGTCTACGGCGTGTCCACCGGGTTCGGCTCCCTGGCCAGCACGTTCGTCGCCAGCGAGCGCCGCGCCGAGCTGCAGCACGCGCTGATCCGCTCCCATGCCGCCGGCATCGGCGCCCCGATGCCGCGCGAGGTGGTCCGGGCGATGATGCTGCTGCGGATCCGGTCGCTGGCGCTGGGCCATTCCGGTGTCCGCCCGCTGGTCGCCCAGTCGCTGGTCGACCTGCTCAACGCCGACGTCACCCCGTGGGTGCCGGAGCACGGCTCGCTCGGCGCCTCCGGCGACCTGGCGCCGCTGGCGCACTGCGCGCTGGTGCTGCTCGGCGAGGGCTGGGTGCTCGACAAGTCCGGCACCCGCATCGACGGCGGCGAGGCGCTGCGCCGGGCCGGCCTGCGCCCGATCGAGCTGGCCGCCAAGGAAGGCCTGGCGCTGGTCAACGGCACCGACGGCATGCTCGGCATGCTCCTGCTGGCGCTCGGCGACGCCGCGCACCTGTTCGCGATGGCCGACCTGACCGCCGCGCTCTCGATCGAGGCGATGCTCGGCTCCGACCGCCCGTTCATGCCGGAACTGCACGCCATCCGGCCGCACCCTGGCCAGGCGACGTCCGCCGCCAACATCCACCGCCTGCTCCAGGGCTCCGCGATCATGGATTCGCACCGCGACGACCTGGACCACGCGGTGCAGGACGCGTACTCGATGCGCTGCGCACCCCAGGTCGCCGGCGCCGCCCGCGACACGCTCGAGTTCGCCACCCAGGTGGCCGGCCGCGAGCTCCGCTCGGTCGTCGACAACCCGGTCGTCCTCCCCGACGGCCGCGTCGAGTCCACGGGCAACTTCCACGGTGCCCCACTCGGCTTCGCCGCCGACTACCTGGCGATCGCCGCCGCCGAGGTGGGCGCCATCGCGGAACGCCGGGTCGACCGCCTCCTCGACGTCTGCCGCTCGCGCGACCTACCGCCGTTCCTGTCCCCCGACGCGGGCGTCAACTCGGGCCTGATGATCGCGCAGTACACGGCGGCCGGCATCGTCGCCGAGAACCGCCGCCTGGCGTCCCCGGCGTCGGTCGACTCCCTGCCGACCAGCGGCATGCAGGAAGACCACGTCTCGATGGGCTGGGCCGCGACCCGCAAGCTGCGCACCGTGCTCGACAACCTGACCAGCCTGCTCGCGGTCGAGTTGCTGGCCGCGGTCCGCGGTATCCAACTACGGGGACCGCTCGCACCGTCGCCGGCCGGCACGATCGCGACGGCCGCAGTAGCCCGCTTCGCCGGCACCCCGGGACCCGACGTCTTCCTTGCGCCGATCATCGAGTCGGCGCGGGCACTGATCAGCGGCACGGACCTACGCAACGCCATCGAGGCGGAGGTCGGCCCGCTCCCCTGACCTGACCCTCCTGCCGGGCGGCGGCACCCTCCCTCGGACCGATCGGCCCGCCGGGCCTGGGCCGCCGCCTCGGGTGGGGCGCGCCGTTGCCCAGGTGCCGTGGACCTGTCAGCTTTCGGCTGTGGTGTAGGGCTGGGCGAAGAGCAGCAGTTCCACCGACCGCGCCCCCTCCGGGCGGGCCGAGGCGTCCCGCAAGCGGTCGTCGTAGCGGCTCAGGACCGCTCGGATGTCCGTGACCATCTCGCGGACCTCGTCGACCGTGCCGTACACGACCGTTCCTGAACCGCCGAGTACGTCCTGCCATTCGGTCGGCTCCGCGTGCCGGTTCGCTTGGGCCGACTGCACTCGCTCCAGCCAGTGCCTGATCAGGACGTCCGACAGCGCCCGGGCCGCGGCTCGGGACTGGTCGTCCTCCTGGACGTCCGAGAAGGCCAGCGGGACGTCCAACGCGCGCCAAGGGCGGCGCCGGCCCGGGCCCGCGCCCACCTCTTCCACGAACCCGAAACGGGACAGCGCCCGCAGGTGGAAGGCGCAGTTCGTCGGGGTCTCGCCGATCAGCGCGCTCGCCTCCGTCGCGGTCAGCGTGTCGTGCACGCGGAGGACCTCCATCAGCGCGATCCGGGTCGGATGCGCCAACGCACGCATCGCCGCCGCTCCCTGCAGTCGTGCAGCCATCGCGCAAAATCCTCTCTTGTTTCGAGTCCCGCCCTTCGAGAATATCGTCTCGAAACAATTCTTTCGAACTCAGGAGGCGACTGATGGCGAGCCGGCGGCAGAGCGACCCGGTAATCACGGCACTCTCGGCGTTGGCTCCCGACGCCCAGCTCAGCTGGGGCGAGATTGTCCGTGACGACGGCCGCCACCTCCGCTGGATCGAGACCGCCAGCACCGGTCCGACCATCCTGCTGGTCGGCGGCGCGGGCGACACCGTGCTCGACTGGGGGCCGGTTCTGCCCGCGCTGGCCACCGACTTCCACGTCATCGCCTACGACCGGGGCGGCCTGGGCGCCAGCGATCCGGTGCACGGGCGGCTCACCATCGAGTCCCAGGTCGACGATCTGGTCGCGCTCCTCGACGCGGTCGGGCCGGCGCTGATGGTCGGACACAGCTGGGGCGGTCTGCTCGTCCAGTTCGCCGCCGCCGCCCGGCCGGAGCGGGTGACCGGTCTGGTGCTGATCGACCCGACCCACGAAGGCGTGATGACGATCGTGCCGACGCGGCTGAAGGTCAGCTCCGAGCTGTCGTTGGCCTGGATGGTGCTGCTCAAGTACGTCGGCCGGTTCGACAAGCAGCTCGACGGGTTCGCGGACGGGCTGATGAAGGTGTGCAGCGACGATCCGGCGATCCAGCGACTGGTCCTGGCTGCCTACCGCGCCGAGTACGCCGAGCGCTACCAGGTCGTGTCCGTCCGCACCGAGAACCGCCTCGCCGGCGACGTCGACGCCGCCCTCCGCGCCCGCGCCGCCAATCCCCCGGCCGACGTGCCGATGACCGTCCTGACCGCGACCCGCGGCAAGCTACCCGCCCTCCAGGTGCGCGCCGCGCAACTGGCCGACGAGACCGCCGCCGCCTACCCGGGGGGCCAGCACATCGTGGTCGACGACGCCGGCCACTACATCCACCACGACCAGCCGGCAGCAGCCGCCGCCGCGATCAAGGCCGCCGCCGGCTGAGCGGGCCCGGCCGACACGGGCCGCATATTGATCACGAGCCACACCTGTCGCGACGTCAGGCGCCTTGAGCGACAACTCACTCGCGAATGAGCATCGCGACACCGGTGATCGACGGCAGACTGTCCGCATGGTGGAGTCGCGACAACGTGAGGAGACCGCCAGCCGTCCTCTCCTCCTCAACAGGTACGCCGCCCTGGTCGTGTTCATCGTGGGTTACGCACTGCTCGCCGCGGTCGCCCGCCCGCTGACGCTGCCGGCGTCGTTCACGGTGCTCGTCCCAGGGCTGGCCATCATCATCTGGGGCACCCGGCGCACACCGAAGCGGACCGTGAAGACCACCAGGTCGACCGTCGTCACCTGGTTCGTACTGCTCGGCCTGTTCTGCGTCTGGGAGCTGGTCGCTTTCGGCTGGGGCAACGACCAGGCCCATCCCACGCTGAGCCTGGCGTTCGACCCCGTGCTGGAGAACTATCCGGCCCGGGTGATCGGCTACGTCATCTGGCTGAGCACCGGAGCCTGGGTGGCGAGCCGGTGAGCCCTCGTCTCATCCTCATCACGGGCTTCATCGTCATCTTCGCGGCGATGCTGGTCGTCGACCTCACCAGCCGCCGTCGAGGCAAGGGCCCCGAGCCGGTGGCGACCGCGCTGACCGCCGCGATGCGCACCCCGCTCGGCCGCGTCCTGGTCCTCGGCTGGTGGTGCTGGATCGGGTACCACTTCCTGTCCAGGTGACAAGCCTGGCGAGCCCGCAGCACCCGCAGACCGTTTGCGATGGTCCTGCGGGCTGACCCCGTGCACCCGCTTGAAGGCCGTACTCAACGCGAACGCACTCCCATACCCCACCTGCCGAGCCACCGCCGCCACCGTGGCGTCGGGCTCCAGCAGCAGATCGGCCGCGAGCGCCAACCGCCACGAGGTCAGGTACGACATCGGCGGCTCACCCACCAACTCCCCGAACCGGCGGGCCAACGCCGCCCGGGACAGCCCGCTGCGCGCGGCCAACGACGCCACGGTCCACGGATACTCCGGGTTGTTGTGCAGCATGCGCAACGCGCGCCCGACCACGGGATCGGCCAGGGCCTGGTACCACGCCGGCGCCGACGAAGACGGCCGCGAGAACCAGGCCCGCAGCACCGCGATCAGCAACAGGTCGAGGAGCCGGTCGAGCACCGCCGTCTGCCCCGGGTCGTCCCGCACGATCTCCGCGCCGAGCAGCCCGACCAGCGGCGAGTCCCACTCGTCGGACCGCAGCACCAGCAACGTCGGCAGCGCGCGCAGCAGCCGATCACTGATCTCGCCGCTGGCCTGGTAGGTCCCGGTCAACAGGACCGACCCGCCGTCGACGCTCGTACCCCAGGTGCGTACCCCAAGATCCATCTCGTCGTGCAGCGAGGCCCCGTCGGGCGTCGTGCACCGCTGCCCGGGATGGATGACGATCTGCGGGGCCGTGCCGGGCGAGTCCGCGACGGTGTAGTGGTCCGGCCCGCGCAGCACCGCGACGTCACCGGGACGCAGGCACACGGGCGACGCGTCATCGAAGGTCACCCAGGCGTCGCCCCGCACCACCGACACGATCGACAGCGGCGCCTCGTCGCGGATCCGGATCGACCAGGGCGGGTCCAGCACGCAGCGGAGCAAGAACGCGGCTCGCGCCCGCGGCCCGTCCAGCAGCCCGGCCAGAGCATCCATCGATCCATGCTAACGAGAAACCACGATGACTCGGGTCCGCCGTGGGCACGACCGTCGCTCCCAGTGACCGCTCCGCTTCGCTCCGCTGCCAGCTCCGACTCTGGTCACTCCCACACCAGAAACCCCAGCCCTAGCGGATCTGCTCCTTCGCGATGACCTTGGCCAGCGCCCGCAGCGCCTTGCCGCGGTGGCTGATCGCGTCCTTCTCCGCGGGCGCCAGCTCGGCGTTGGTGCGCTCCTGGCCCTCGCCGAGGAACAGCGGGTCGTAGCCGAAGCCGCCCGTCCCCCGCGGCGCCCGCAGCAGCTGGCCGGGCTGCCGGCCCTCGACCAGGTGCTCGCGCCCGCCCGGCGTCACCAGCGCGACCGCGCAGACGAAGGCCGCGCCCCGGTTCTCGTCTGCGAAGTCGCTGATCTGGGCCAGCAGCAGCTCGTTGTTGGCGGTGTCGTCGCCGTGCTTCCCCGCCCAGCGCGCACTGAGCACGCCCGGCATGCCGTTGAGCGCGTCGACCGTGATGCCCGAGTCGTCGGCGATCGCCGGCAGGCCCGTGCGGCTCGCACCCTCGCGGGCCTTGAGCAGCGCGTTCTCCGCGAACGTCAGGCCGGTCTCGGCCGGCTCCGGGTACTGCTCGACGTCGCGCAGGCTGACCAGCTCGATCGCTCCCCCGCCGAGCGCGCCGTCGAGGATGCGCTGCAGCTCGACGAGCTTCTTCGCGTTGTTCGTGGCGAGCAGCATCCGGCGGCTCACGACGCGATCGCCTTCCGCTGGGCGTCGGCCAACGACTCGCAGCCGGCCACCGCCAGGTCGAGCAGCGCGTCGAGCTCGGCGCGGTTGAAGACCGCCGCCTCGCCGGTGCCCTGCACCTCGACGAAGTCGCCGTCGCCGGTGCAGACCACGTTCATGTCGACGTCGGCCGCGCCGTCCTCGAGGTACATCAGGTCGAGCCGGGGCTCGCCCTTGATGACGCCGACGCTGACGGCGGACACCGAGCGCGGCACCGCCTCCTCGATCTTGCCCGCGAGGATCTTCTTGCCGGCCATCCAGGTCACCGCGTCGTGCAGCGCCACGTACGCGCCGGTGATCGCGGCCGTCCGGGTGCCGCCGTCGGCCTGGAGCACGTCACAGTCGAGCACGACCGAGTTCTCCCCCAGCGACTTCAGGTCGACGCAGGCCCGCAGGCTCCGCCCGATCAGCCGGGAGATCTCCTGGGTGCGCCCGCCGACCCGGCCCTTGACGCTCTCCCGGTCGGAGCGGGTCGTGGTCGCCCGCGGCAGCATCGCGTATTCCGCGGTCACCCAGCCGAGGCCGCTGCCCTTGCGCCAGCGCGGCACCCCCTCGGTGACGCTCGCCGTGCACAGAACCCGGGTGTCGCCGAACTCGACCAGCACCGAGCCCTCGGGGTGCATGCTCCACTGTCGAGTGATCGTCACCGGTCGCAGTTGGTCGGGCCGCCGCCCATCAGGTCGAGCCATGGGGGCCAGCCTAGGCGGCCTCCACGTCGGCCCGCGCGCGCCCCGCTGTCACCGCCGCCCGGTGCGCGCCGAGGAAGGCCGCGGTGGCCGCCGGCCAGCTGAACTCCTCGGCCCGCGATCGGGCCTGTGACCGGCGCAGATCCTCGTCGAGCGCGAGCAGCCCGGCGACGGCCGAGGCCATCGCCGCACCGCTGCCGTACGCCGCGGCGCCGGCCGGGCCGATCACCTCGGGCAGCGCGCTGGCCGCGTTGACCACCACGGGCGTGCCGCAGGCCAGCGCCTCCAGCGCCGCCAGGCCGAACGTCTCCACCGGACCAGGCGCGATCACCACGTCGGCACTGGCCAGCAGCGCCGCCACGGCACCCTGGTCCGGCAGGAAGCCGGCGAAGGTCACCGGCAGCCCTGCGGCCCGGGACTCCAGCACCGGCCGGCGCGGTCCGTCGCCGAGCACCACGAGCCGGGCCCGCACGCCGGCGCGGACCAGCTCGCCGAGGGCGTCGACCGCGAGCTCCGGCTTCTTCTCGGGCGACAGCCGGGTGCAGGTCACCAGCAGCACCTCGCCCGGCCGGACATATCGGGCGCGCACCTCCGGGTCGTACCGGACGGGATGGAAGGTTTCGAGGTCGACGCCCAGCGGCGCCCGCCGCACCGGGGCACCGATCCGGACGAACTCCTCCGCCGCCCAACCCGTGGTGCAGACGATCGTGTCGTACGCGTCGGCGCTGCGCGCGTTGAGCGCGTCCGCCGCCCGCCGTCCGGCCGCGCCGGGCAGCCCGGAGATCCGCAGCAGCCCGGCCAGGCTCTCGTGCGAGACCATCACGCTGGGCACCCCGGCATCGCGCGCCCAGCGCCCGGTCCAGCGCAGCGTGCTGCGGTCGGAGACCTCCAGCCGGTCCGGCGCGAGCCGATCCAGCAGCCGGGCCAGTGGGCGGCGGCCGACCAGCACGCGGTAGCCGCCGGTCAGCGGCACCATCGGCCCGGGCAACGTGATCACCCGGCCCTGGTCGGTCTCCTCGTCCGAATAGCGCTCGCCCGGCATCACGAGAACCGGCTGGTGCCCGTTGGCCAGGTACCCCGCGCCCAGACTGCGCAGCGCCGTCCGGAGCCCGCCCGACCTGGGCATGATGAAGTTCGCGAGCCGCACGATCCGCAGCCCGTGTGCCCCCGAGCTCATGCCGACCCTCCGCTTCGCTCCGGGCCGTCATGAGGCACATAGGGGCTGAGTCTGATGATTCGCTCGCTTCGCTCGCTCATGCGGCGACGGCCAGCCGTGGCCGCACCGAACGGCCGCGCAGCACGTCCGTGTAGTGGCCGATCAGCTCGTCGCCGATCGCCGCCCAGGTGCGTCCGGCGACCGCGTCGCGCGCGGCCAGGCCGTACCGCTGGCGAAGCTCTGGATCTGAGACCAGCTCGCCGACCGCGTCCGCGATCGCGTCGCCGTCGCCCGGTGGCACCAGCGTGCCGGTCAGGTTGGGGCGGACCAGGTCGATCGGGCCGCCGGCGGCCGGCGCGACGACCGGTACGCCGCTGGCCATCGCCTCCTGCACGCTCTGGCAGAACGTCTCGTGCGGGCCGGCGTGCACGAACACGTCCAGGCTCGCGTAGATCCGGGCCAACTGGTCGCCGCCGCGCTGACCGAGGAAGACCGCGTGCGGCAGGGCCTTCTCGGCGTCCTTGCGGCCGGGACCGTCGCCGACCACGACCAGCCGCACGCCGGGCATCCGGGACACCCGCGCCAGCAGGTCGAGCCGCTTCTCGGCGGCCAGGCGGCCCACGTACCCGATGAGCAGTTGACCCTCGGGCGCCAACGCCCGGCGCACCCCAGCGCTGCGTTTGCTCGGATGGAACCGGACGGTGTCGACGCCGCGGCCCCAGCGGTGCACCCGGCGGATGCCCTGCTCGGCCAGGTCCGACACCGAGGTCGACGAGGGCGCGAGGGTCCGGTCGGCGCCGTTGTGGATCGTGCGGATCCAGTGCCAGGTGATGTCCTCGCCCCAGGCCAGACGGTAGTTGCGCAGGTAGGCCGCGATGTCGGTCTGGTAGACGGCGACGGTCGGCAGGTTCCGCTGGTTCGCCAGCGCCACGCCGCGGGCACCGAGGAAGAACGGGCTGGCCAGGTGTACGACGTCCGGGGCGTGTGCGATGAGCGCGTCGGTGAGCCGGGCGCTGGGCATCCCGAACCGGAAGCCGCGGTAGCGGGGCAGCGGCACGCTCGGGATGCGGACCACCGGATACGACCGGGCACCGGTCACGCCGCGGGCCGACGACGACGGCGCGGGCGCGATCACCATCGGCTGGTGGCCGCGGGCGACCAGGTGCTCGGCGGCGCGGACGACGGAGTTCGCTACGCCGTTGACGTCCGGCGGGAAGGACTCCGTGATGAGCGCGATACGCATGGGCACACCGTCGGTGCCGGTGCGGTGCGGGGAGCGACAGCCGGCTGTCGGGCCGGCAAACAGTGCCTGAAGGGTCAGATCTCGTAGCGGGCGCCGGGCCGGACGATCTCCATCGGACCCGCGTACGTCGATTGCGCCGCCTCGAAGGTCAACGCCTCGCTGCCCCACGCCGTGACCAGGTGGGTCAGCAGCAACCGGCCGACGCCGGCCTTGGTGGCGACCTCACCCGCCTCGCCGCCGGTCAGGTGGATGTCGGGCGGGTTGTCGGCGCCGTCGAGGTAGCTCGCCTCGCACAGGAACACGTCGGCGCCGTGCGCCAGCCGCAGCAGGGCGTCACAGGGTGCGGTGTCCGACGAGTACGCCAGGACCCGGCCCTGGTGCTCGATCCGCACGCCGTAGGTCTCGACCGGATGGTTGACCCGGTCGACGACGACCTGGAAGGGCCCGATCGGGAACGAGCCCGGCTGGAGGCCGTAGAAGGTGTAGACGTCGTCGAGCGGGTCCTCGACCTCGTTGTTGTAGCCGGCGGCGATCCGGGCCGGCGCACCGGCCGGCGCGTAGACCGGGATCGCCGGGTAGGCGCCCTCGGGCGCGTAGCGCCGGACGACGATGTAGTCGCACGCGTCGGACATGTGGTCGCAGTGCAGATGGGTCAGCAGGATCGCGTCGATGCCGTGCAGGCTCGAGTAGCGCTGGAGCGCGGACAGCGACCCGGTGCCGAAGTCGACGAGGAGCCGAAAATCGTCCGCTTCGACCAGGTATGCGGAGCAGGCCGACTCGGGGCCGGGAAAACTGCCGGCACAGCCGAGGATCGTCAGGCGCATCCGAGTGTTCCCGGCATGTTGACAGGCCCGCCGACCTTTCGGAGGCACAAGATCGGAGCCGACGAGATTGTCACGCTGCGCAGCCTACGCTGTGGCCCGGAACCTCATGAAAGAACTGATCGAACTTGTCGCGAAGGTGACACCGCAGCGTCGCGTACATTCCGGCAATTCTGGATGATCGCGGTTGGAGATCATGCCGTTACGCGTAGTCACATTCCGCCGTTGAATCCATGGCGGGCCTGCCGGGAGGCGGTGGGCCTACGGGTGCGCGGGACGGTGACGTGTGTCGAACCAGGCAGAGACCCCTTCGGCCGACAAATCAGACAACAGTAAGGCGGAGCCTTCGTCGCCCCGGCACGCCATGGGCACGGACTCGGCTTCGGCCACCGGCGTGATCGCCGACCCGGCACCCGGCGAGGGCATCGAGACCCTGCCGATCGTCCCGCCGACCGGACCGAATCCGGCGCCGAGCCAGACCGGCGGCGTGGCCACGTCGGAGCGGCAGACCACGACGCCCGGGGTACCCATCATCACCGGCCTGGACACGGTCGCCGGCCCGGAAACGCCGGTCGGCAACGCCCTGAGCGGCGTGGGGGCGCGCACGCTCGTCGAACCGGACCGCCCGGCGACCGACACGGCACCGTCCGGCAGCGTCGCGACAGCGGCTCCGGAAGGCGCGGACCCGGCCGGCGCGGTCAGCGTCGAGCGCCTGCCCACCCGGCTGAGCCTCAACAAGGCCAAGCACGCGGCGGCCGCCCAGAACAGCATCTTCCGGCTCGGCGACCTGGTGCACTCGGACACCAGGCCCACCCCGGAAAGCGCCCACATGCTCGGCGTCTGCGCCTGGGGAACGGCGCTGGCCCTGGCCGGGGTCGGCGTGGGCATCCGCGGCCTGGCCGCGATCATCGGCGGCATCGCACCGGGGTGGTACCAGCCGGCCCTGATCGTGGTCGGCCTGATCGGCGTGTTCCTGACGGTGGGCGCCTTCGTCACCATCCAGCGCCGCTACACACCCTGGCTGATGCTCGCCTTCGCCACGATCCCGCTCGCGGTGTCGATAGCCCTGACCATCATCGCCCTCTAACACCGCCGCACGGTTGGCATCGCTGCCCGCACCGCCTCGTTGGGATGGCGGTGCGAGCAGACACCACGGCCGTCGGCCCCGCACCTCCGGGTCCGGGGCCTCCAGGGTCGGTGCGGGCAGAGACCACCGCGCGGACCCCACACCTCCGCCGGCACCGCCTCCCTCAGGTGGTGGTGCCGCCAGCGACCGCAACGAACGCGGCCGCCGGGTCGCGCACCTCCAAGCTCGTCGCTCCCCCCGGGACCGTGCGACTCGACGGTCGTCGCGACCTATGCGCCAGCGTTTGCTCTGCACCCATATACGCACCACCCTTGTCGGTGGGTGGTGCGTATATGGGTGCAGAGCAAACGCGGTGACCAACGGCGGACCTGGCAGCGCAGCGAAGCGGAGCGGTCCCCGGCGGGAGCAACGGCGCGCGGCCACCGCGGACCCGGGAAATCCTGCTGTTGACCTGGACCTTGATATCGATCTTGGTAGGTGGAATGACGGAGACGGCGCATTCCGCGGACGACACGGCCAATTAGCCACCACCCTTGTCGGTGGGTGATGCGTATATGGGTGCAGAGCAAACGCGGTGACCAACGGCGGGCCTGGCAGCGCAGCGAAGCGGAGCGGTCCCCGGCGGGAGCAACGGCGCGCAGCCGCCGCGAACCCGGGAAATCTCGCAATTGACCTGGACTTTGATATAGATCTTGGTGGTGGGATGACGGAGACGGCGCGTTCCGCGGACGGCACGAGCATCGCGTTCGAGCGGGTCGGTTCCGGGCCCGCCGTGGTTTGTGTCGACGCCGCGGGCGCCTATCGCGACCACGGCCCCATGCGTCCGATCGCGGCCGCGCTCGCCGACAGCTTCACCGTGTTCACCTATGACCGGCGCGGTCGGGGCCAGAGTGGTGACACGCTGCCGTACGCGGTCGAGCGGGAGATCGATGACCTGGCCGCCGTGATCGCCGCCGCGGGTGGTCGCGCCCACGTCTACGCGTTCTCATCGGGTGGGCTGATCGCCTTGCACGCCGCGGCTGCCGGGGTGCCGATCGACCGGATGGCGCTGCTCGAACCGCCGCTGGGCGAGCCGGGCGGGTCGCCGCTCACCGGTGAGATGCGCGCGTTGGTCGGCGCCGGCAAGCACTCCGAGGCGGCCGCGCACTTTCTGGCCGCGATCGGGGTGCCCGAGGAGTACGCGACGCCCGAGCCCGGGCTGGTCGCGGTCGCGCCGACGCTCGTCTACGACTGCGTGCTCGGCGACCAGACCTCGTTAGAGCTGATCGGACGCGTCAACACGAAAACGCTGGTCATCGACAGCGAGGGCACCACCGGGCCGCTGCCGGGCTGGGCGGTGGCGATCGTCGGGGCGCTGCCCGACGGTCGCCACCTCAGCCTGCCCGGCAGTTGGCACGGCGTCGACGATGCCGATCTGACCGGGGCGTTGCGCGCGTTCTACGCCCAGAGCTGACCGTCGAGCGCCTCTTCGGCCTCCGCGAGGGTGCCGCCGTAGGCGCCGGTCGTCAGGTACTTCCAGCCGCCGTCGGCGATCACGAAGGCGACGTCCGCGCGGGTGCCCTCCTTGACCGCCTGGTGTGCGACGGCCAACGCCGCGTGCAGGATCGCGCCGCTGGAGAAACCCGCGAAGATGCCTTCGACCTCGACGAGCTGCCGGGTACGCAGCACCGCGTCCTGGGTGCCGACGGAGAACCGGCGGGTCAGCACCGAGGCGTCGTAGAGCTCCGGCACGTAGCCCTCGTCGATGTTGCGCAGCCCGTAGACCAGCTCGCCGTAGCGCGGCTCGGCGGCGATGATCTCGATGCCGGGCACTTTCTCGCGCAGGTAGCGGCCGGTGCCCATGAGCGTGCCCGTCGTGCCCAGGCCCGCGACGAAGTGCGTGATCGTCGGCAGGTCCCGGAGCAGCTCCGGGCCCGTGGTCTCGTAGTGGGCACGGGCGTTGTCGGGGTTGCCGTACTGGAAGAGCATCACCCAGTCCGGGTGTTCGGCGGCGATCTGCTTCGCCTTCGCCACCGCCTGGTTGGAGCCGCCGGCGGCCGGCGAGAAGATGATCTCCGCGCCGTACATCCGGAGCAGTTGGGCGCGCTCGGCGGAGACGTTCTCCGGCATCACGCAGACCAACCGGTAGCCACGCAGCTTGGCGACCATGGCCAGGGAGATGCCGGTGTTGCCGCTGGTGGGCTCCAGGATCGTGTCGCCCGGGCGGAGCCGGCCGGCGCGTTCGGCCTCGCGGACCATGAACAGCGCCGCCCGGTCCTTGATGCTCCCGGTCGGGTTGCGATCTTCGAGCTTGGCCCACAGCCGGACCGGCGGCGCGCCTTCCGGCACCGCCGGGGACAGCCTGGGCAGGCCGACCAGCGGGGTGTCACCCGCCGCTTCGAGCAGGCTCTCGTACCGCGACATTGGCGGTCGCCCCTAGCGGACGGGCGCCGTCGAGCGGCCGAGCATGGCGGCCGCGGCGGCGAACCCGAAGGCACCACCCGCGACGGCGGGCAGGATCGTCACGTTGTCGCCGTCATTGAGCTTGGCGTCGAGCGAGCCGAGGAAGCGCACGTCTTCGTCGTTGACGTAGATGTTGACGAAGCGGTGCAGGCCGCCCTGCTCGGTGATCAGCCGGCCACGCAGGCCCGAGTACTTGCTGTCGAGGTCGGTCAGCAGCGCGCTCAGCGTGTCGCCGGCGCCCTCGACGGACTTCGCGCCGCCGGTGTACGTGCGCAGGATGGTGGGGATGCGGACTTCGATAGCCATGATCAGTGCTCCTGGGAAGAACGAGAAGAACGACGGACGGATGGTCGGACGGCAGCGGGGGTCAGCGGCCGGGCGAACACTCGTAGTCGACCGTCGTCGGGCTCTGCCCGAACATGTATGACTGGACGGCGTGCGGATCCACGGTGGGCTCAACGATCCGGACCGGCTCTTCGGTTACGACACCGTCGACGATGCGGTAGGAGCGCAGCTCTTCCGAATCCGGCTCGCGCGTCGAGACCAGTAGGTAGTGGGCGCCGGGCTCGCCTGCGAAGGAGACGTCGGTGCGCGACGGGTAGGCCTCGGTCGCGGTGTGCGAGTGGTAGATGACGACCGGCTCTTCGTCGTTGTCGTCCATCTCGCGCCAGACCCGGAGCTGCTCCATCGAGTCGAACTCGTAGAACGTCATCGACCGGGCCGCGTTGTCCATGGGGATGAGGCGGACCGGCTTGTCGCTGCCCGCCGGGCCGGCGACCACGCCGCACGCCTCGTCGGGATGGTCGCGGCGTGCGTGGGCGATGATCGCGTCGATGATCGACCGGTCGATGCTCAGCACGTACCCAAGCTTACCGTCTGCGTGGCCTGTGCCGGGACGTGGTCGCGGTCACGATGGTCACTCCGTGAGTGCGGTGAGCAACGATTCCTGGAGATATCCCAGGTACGCGTAAACGGAGAGCTGGAAGACCCGGGAGGACGAGGGGTCGGACAGCACCGCGTCGTCGAGCTCCTCGCCGAGGTCGGTCTCGGCGCTGATGTCGAGCCGGACGCCCATCGCCAGCCGGGCGTCGTTGAGCGCCCGCAGCCAGGCCTCGGCGGCCTCCTCGTCGAGCCGGACCTCACCGCCGGAGCTGCTGGGCAGCGCGGCCAGGATGGCGCCGGCCGCGTCGATCTTGCCCGTCTTGAGGTCGCCCTCGGTGAAGCGCCGGAACTCGGCCGAGTCGTCGCTGTTGGTCGGGTAGACGTCGGGGAAGAGCCGGTCGACCACCGGGTCGCCGTGGTCGAACCCGTCGGTCAGCAGGCCGACGACCTCGGTCGCGACCTTTCGCAGCACCCGAACCTCGTCGGGGGCGAAGGTCGCCACACAGTGTTTTCCATAGCGCCGGAACATGGGTCAGGGCTGCTCGACCGTCGCCCACAGGCCGTAACCGTGCAGGCACGACGCGTCGTATTCCATCCGCTCGCGGGCACCGTGCGAAACCGCGGCGCGGCCCTTGTTGTGCACATCGAGCATGAGGGACTGGGCCTTGTCGAAGGTGTAGCCGAACTGCTTCTGGAACACCCAGGTCACATAGGTCATCAGGTTGACCGGGTCATCGTGGACAACAGTGATCCACGGACGGTCGGTTGCCGGCAGGGTCTCGACGTCCGGCGACTGCACGGGAGTCGTCTGCGGGGCTGCCACACCGCCATCGTACGAGCAAATCGACGCACCGACGACCGCCACATGCGCCCCAATAGCCCTCATCTGTCGTGGGCTGCGGAAAGGCGCTGTTTCATGACTGGGGCCGGGCTGCGTCGGGCCCAGGTGCCGCCTGGCCGCACGGTGGCTTTACCCGGATACAACACCGGTATCCGGGCAAAGCCACCGCACACCCAGACAACACCTGAACTCCGCCTCGCCTCGACCCCAGTCATGAAACAGCGCCTATGCCAGCAAAATCCCGTGGTCGATCGCTTCCGCGAGCACCCCGTTGAGCGCCCGGTGGGTCGCGTCGAGGCGGCGGGAGACCTCGCGGAGGAGCTCGAGCTCGACTCCGCGGATCGACCGCTGCGCCCAGGAGCGGGCCCGGTTGGTGTCGGCGGCGCCGGCCGTGCGCCACTGCCCGTAGCAGCCGCCGGCCAGCCCGACGCCCACCGACGGGAGGATCGTGCGGCCGACCTCGACCGGGTAGGCCGCCAGCCCGGCCACCGCGCCGCCGCCGGCGACCGTGGCCACCCCGGCGGTGCTCGTGATCAGCAGGACCTTGTCGAGGTCGCGGGCGTTGCGGTCGTCGGCGAGCGCGCGGCGGACGCCCGCCGCCACCCGGCGCCGGACGCCCTCGTCGGGCTCGGCGCCGAAGACCTGGGTGACCGACTCCTTGAGCAGGTGGTCGACGGTCGCGTCGCACTCGGCGACGGCCTTGAGCGACAGCGCGTGCATCTCGCGGTCGAGCGTCTCGGGCAGCCCGGCCGGGCCGGTGCCGAAGACGATCTCCTGGACGCAGCGCAGGTGGATGTTGGCGAGTTCGATGGCCAGGCGCTGCCGGACGAGCTGCGTCTCGGTGCGCGCGGCCGTCTCTAGTCGCTCGGCCCAGTCGGACTCGTGGATGCCCTCGGCGACCCGGACGGTGCGCATCGCGTTCGGCGGCACCGGCGGGTTGCTGCTGGCGCGACTCATGCCCTCGTCGGCCGCCCACTCGGTGAGCGCGCGGCGCAGGAAGGCGGTGTCGCCGGCGGCCGGGTCGACCGCGAACCAGGGCGCGTCGGCCAGCGCCGGGATGGCGGTGGCGATCGCGAGCCGCTGCGCCTCGACCGCACCGGCGGCCGGGTCGTCGTCGCCGAGGCCGGGCGCGATCTCGCCCAGCGCGAGCAGGTCGAGCTCGTCGAGCGCGTCGGTGCTGAGAGCGGGCGCCGCGGCGAACCAGGTGCCGTCGGCGCGCGGCGTGACGACGAAGAAGACCGCGGCGTTGGTGTGCGCGACCTCGCCGAGGATGTCGAGCTCGAAGCGGCCGGGCAGTTGGCCGGCGCTCAGCACGTACATCACCGCGCCGCCGCGCTCGACGGCGTCGTGCAGGACCCGGCTGCCGGCGACGCCGAGGGTCTCGGTGTCGGGGGCGTCGACGAGGGCGAAGTGGCGCAGCAGCGGGTCGGGCAGGGTGAGCTCGACCCGGCGCGGCGGGCGGGCCGCGGCCGGCTCGTCGACCGGCGCGATCGTGCGGAACGGGTGTGCCTTGCGCGCGCCGGGCAGGTAGGAGCAGATGTCCTTGCCGTGGCCGTGGTGGACCACGAGGTAGCTGGCGGCCGGCACGTCGAGCAGCGGGCCGACGGAGCCGACCAGAGCGGCGACCACGTCGCTGCGGCCGCTGCCGCGGGCACCGAGGGCCACGACGGCCATCGGCTCGTCCGGGATCGGCTCGAGCTCGGGACCACCCATCCGGCCGGCGCGCCGCTGCAGCGGCAGGGAGATGACCTCTGCCCCGGTCAGCCGATCGAGCGTGTCTGAGCCCATGCCTGCGCCTCCTGGTCCGACTGCGCGCGGGCGATCACCGTCCGCGTTCCATTGAGCACCGGAACGCTATGCGAACCGCCACCTAACATGACAGGTGCGCCACTACTCAATGCCGACTTCGCGGGCTACTCAACTTCAACCCGTTACGGGGAGTACCCATCGCCATTACTCTCTATATGCTGCGGTGATGAGTCCGTGGAGATTTGTCGGCCGTGCCGCAGAGCTCAACCGTCTCATCTCGACCGCCACTGACGGAAGTGGAAGAGGCCTCATATTTAGTGGCAGTGCGGGCATCGGCAAGAGCCGCCTGCTCCGCGAGGGAGTCTCCCAGCTTCCCACTGATCGACTGGCCGTCTGGACCGCCTCGGCCAACATCGCGACCGCCTCGCTTCCGTTCGGCGGGCTGGCCCAGGTGCTGCCCACCGACCAGCCACCGGGCCTGACCGCGGCGGGCCTGTTGCGCTGGGCCGTCGAGGCGCTCAACCAGCAGGCCGCCGGTCGCCCGATCGTGCTCGCGATCGACGACGCACACCTGCTCGACCCGTCGTCGGCCGCGCTGGTCTACCTGATGGCCCGCGACGAGGGCGCGACCGTGCTGGCCACCTTGCGCAGCGGCGAGCAGTTCCCGCACCCGATCCGCGCACTGTGGACCGACGACCTGGTCGAGCTGGTCGAGATCGAGCCGATGTCCGTCGACGACACCAACCTGCTGCTCGTGCAGATGCTCGAGGGCAACGTCGACAACGCCAGCGCGGATCGGCTGTGGCGCCTTTCCGAGGGCAACGCCCTGCTGCTCCGCGAGCTCGTGCTGGCGGCCAAGCAGGCGGGCGAGTTCACCAAGTCGTTCGGTGTGCACCGGTGGACGGGCCGGCTCGAGCTCGCACCCAGCCTGACCGACCTGATCGACACCCGGATCGGGCAGCTCACGCCGGGCGTACGCACGGTGGTCGAGCTCGCCGCGCTCGGCGAGCCGATCGGCATCGACCTGCTGATCAAGGCGACCGACGCGGCCGATGTCGAGATCGCCGAGGAGCGCCAGCTGATCCGGGTGGTCGAGAGCGACCGCCGGTCGAACGTCCGGCTCTCCCACCCGCTCTACGGCGAGGTGGTCCGCCGGCGCTGCCCCGTGACCCGCAAGCGCCGGCTCGAGGCACAGCTCGCCGACCTGGTCGAAGACGTCGGCGCCCGGCGCCGCGACGACCTGATGCGGGTCGCGGTCTGGCGGCTCGATTCGGGCACCGCGCAGGACCCGATGCAGCTGCTGATGGCCGGCGCGCAGGCGTTCGCCGGTTTCGACGTGCCGCTGGCCACGCGGCTGGCCCGGGCCGCACTCGACGCGGGTGGCGGGTTCGGCGCGGCCGAGCTGCTCGCCACGATGATGATGTTCGGCGACCAGCCCGCCGAGGCGCTCACCGTGCTCGACTCTGTCGACGAGCACGCCACGTCCAACCACCTCCGGGCGCGCTGGCTCGTGGTCCGCGGCCTCGTCCGCAACTGGGGCCTTTCCCGCGAGTCGACGCCCGACGAGCTGGCCGTCGAGGCCAAGGCCCTGCCCGACCCGGCCGACCAGGCCCGGGTCCGGTCGTTCGAGGCGATCATGCGGCTGCACAAGCTGGAGACGGCCGAGGCGCTGCGGATCGCCCGCTCGATCCTCGACCGCCCGGCCGCGCCGGTCTCCGCCCGCGGCCTCGCGCAGTGCATGATCGCCCACCTCCAGGCGGCGCAGGGTGAGGCGCGGGCCAGCGAGCGCGCGGTGGCCAGCGTGCAGGCCGACGCGCCGCTGTGGCGCACCGACATGCCCTACCTCCAGCTCGCCCTCGAGCTGGCCCGCGGCACCCGGCTGGCGATCGCCGGTGACCTGGCCGGCATCGACGCGATCGTCGCCGACGAGTTCGCCGACCTGGCCGACGCCGGCGACTTCCGGCTCGGCTCCGGCTACCTGGCGATCCTGCGTGCCCAGGCGGCCCGCCTGCGCGGCCAGACCAGCGAGGCGCTGCGCACCAGCCTGCAGGCCTGCGCGGCGCTGGCGACCAGCCGGATCTACGCCGGGCTGGCCCACGCCGAGCGGGCCCAGGCACACGCGCTGCGCGGCGAGGCCGACGAGGCCCGCGCGGCGATGGCCGACTCCGACGAGGCGCACTCGCCGATCATGGCGATCCTCTACCCGTGGCGCGAGCAGGCCCGGGCCGCCGTCCTCGCCGTCGGCGACGACCTGCCGGGCGCTGCCGACGTGCTCCGCGAGCTGGTCTGGCGGCTCCGCGGCGACGGCTTCGCGGGCCACGAGGTGCTGGCGCTGCACGACCTGGTCCGGTTGGGCCGGGCGGGCGAGGCACTGCGCTGGCCGGACGACCATGATCCGGGCCAGACCGTCGCGGACCGGCTCGCCGAGCTGGCCAGCACGCTCGACGGCGACCTGCCAGGCATCATGTCGGCGCACGCCCAGGCGGCCGCCCGCCGGTCCGGCTCCGACCTGATGATCGCCGCCGACTTCTTCAAGGCCAAGGGCCTCTGGGTGTACGCGGCCGAGGCGGCCGCCGGTGCCGCCGGCCGGTTCCGCGAGTCCCGGGCGGCCGACGCCACCAACGCCACGCGGCTGATGGGCGAGCTGCTCAGTCACTGCGACATGCTCCGTACCCCCGCGTTGGGGTTGTCCCGACCCGCCCTGACCGACCGCGAGCGACAGATCGCCCGGTTGGCGGCGTCCGGCGTGTCGAGCCGGGACATCGCCAGCGAGTTCTTCCTGTCGACGCGCACGGTCGAGAACCACCTCCAGCGCGTCTACGCGAAGCTCGGCGTCGCGGGCCGGGGCGAGCTCGGCCCCGCATTGCGGATGGTTCCCGACAGCTGACGGTGTCCGGCCTAGGGTGGTGGGATGACCATGGGCCACCCCGCCTTGCTGACCGACCACTACGAGCTGACGATGGTCAGTGCCGCGCTCAAGGACGGCACCGCCGACCGGCAGTCCGTCTTCGAGGTGTTCGCGCGGCGACTGCCACCGGGCCGGCGCTACGGCGTGGTCGCCGGCACCGGGCGGCTGATCGACCTGATCCGCGAGTTCCGGTTCTCCACCGAGGAGATCGACTACCTGCTGGAACGGTCGGTCGTCGACGAGCAGACGGCCGCCTGGCTCGCCGCTTTCCGCTTCCAGGGCGACATCGAGGGGTACGCCGAGGGCGAGCTGTTCTTCCCCGGCTCGCCGATCCTCACCGTCTCCGGGACGTTCGTCGAGTGCGTGATGTTGGAGACACTGGCCCTGTCGGTGCTCAACCACGACAGCGCGATCGCGGCGGCGGCGGCCCGCATGGTCACCGCTGCCCGCGGCCGGGCGCTGATCGAGATGGGCTCGCGCCGGGCGCACGAGGAGGCGGCGGTGGCCGCGACGCGGGCCGCGTACCTGGCCGGCTTCTCCTCCACCTCCAACCTGGCCGCCGGCATGCGGTACGGGATCCCGACCGCCGGCACCGCCGCGCACGCGTTCACGCTGCTGCACGACGACGAGGCCACGGCGTTCGCCGCACAGGTCGCTGCGCTGGGCAAGAGCACCACGCTGCTCGTCGACACCTACGACATCGCGCAGGGCATCCGCACCGCGATCGCGGTGGCCGGGCCCGACCTGCGGGCGATCCGGATCGACTCGGGCGACCTCTCCGTGCTGGCCCACCACTCCCGCGAGCTGCTCGACTCGCTGGGCGCCACCGAGACCAAGATCATCGTTTCCGGGGACCTCGACGAGTACTCGATCGCCGCGCTCGCCGCCGAGCCCGTCGACATCTACGGCGCCGGCACGTCCGTGGTCACCGGCTCGGGCGCGCCGACCGCCGGCCTGGTCTACAAGCTGGTCGAGGTCGACGGGCGGCCGGTGGTGAAGCGCTCCGAACACAAGGCCACGATCGGCGGGCGCAAGACCGCGGTACGCCGCCACAAGCCGACCGGCACGGCCACCGAGGAGATCGTGGTCTCCCAGGGAGCGCCCGAGCAGCGCACCGGCGACCGGCTGCTCCAGCGCCCGTACGTCGTCGGCGGAGAGCCCGTCGACCTGCCGTCGCTGGCCGACTCCCGGGAGCACCTGCGGCAGGGATTGATCTCGATCCCGTGGGAGGGGCTCAAGCTGTCGGCGGGCGATCCGGCGGTCCCGGTCACTGTCGTACCCGCGAGTTAGTGTTCTGCTCATGACCCGCGCTCTGATCATCGTCGACACGCAGAACGACTTCTGCGAAGGTGGCACGCTGGCCGTGGCCGGTGGGGCAGGCGTGGCGTCCGAGATCACCCGCGCCCTGGCCGGCCAGCCCGACCGGTGGGCGCACGTGATCGCCACCAAGGACTTCCACGTCGACCCGGGCGCCCACTTCAGCGACCACCCCGACTACGTCACCACCTGGCCCACGCACACCGTGGCCGGCACGCCGGGCTCCGACTTCCACCCCAACCTGGCGACCGACCGCATCGAGGCCGTCTTCAAGAAGGGCCAGCACGCGGCCGCCTACAGCGGTTTCGAGGGCCACACCGACGACGGCGCCGGCATGGCGACCTGGCTGCACGACCGCGACGTCGACGAGGTCGAGGTGGTGGGTCTGGCCACCGACCACTGCGTCCGGGCGACCAGCCTCGACGCGGCCCGCCTGGGCTTCAAGACCACCGTGCTGCTCGACCTCACCGCCGGCGTCCTGCCGGAGACCACCGAGGTCGCGCTCGAGCGACTACGCGAGGCGGGCGTCACGCTCGTCGGCAGTCCCGTGCTCAAACCCGCGTGAGGCTCGCCCCCTACCGGTCCGTCCTGGCACTGCCCGGCGTCCGCCCGCTCATCCTCGTCGCCATCCTGGCCCGCATCCCGTCGGTCGCCGCGGCCGTGACCCTGACCCTGCACGTGGTCGAGGAGCTCCACCGGGGCTACTTCGCCGCGGGCCTGGTCGCCACCGCGTCCACGATCGGCGCGGCGGTCGGCGCACCGCTGCTCGGCCGCATGGTCGACCGGCGGGGCCTGCGCCCGGTGCTCGCGGTCTGCACGATCGCCGAGGGTGTGTGGTGGTCGGTGGCGGGCTCGTTGCCGTACCCGCTGCTGCTCGGGCTGGCCCTGGCCGCCGGGGTGCTGACGCTGCCGGTGTTCTCGGTGGTCCGACAGTCCCTGGCCGCGCTGGTGCCGCCCGACCGGCGCCGCCCGGCGTACGCCCTCGACTCGATGTCCGTCGAGCTGTCCTTCATGGTCGGCCCGGCGCTGGCCGTCCTGATGGCGACGACGGTGTCGCCGCACGCCACGATGTGGGCGATCGGCGCGGGCGTGGTGCTGGCGGGCAGCGCGCTTTTCGTCTTCAACCCACCGGTCCGCGCGGAGTCGGAGGTCGCTTCGGGCCCGGTGCCGCCGCGGCGGTCCTGGCTGACGCCGCGAATGATCGCGATCCTGGCCATCGCGGCCGCGACGACGCTGATGCTGGGCGGCACCGACGTGACGGTGGTCGCGGTCCTCCGCGAAGCCGACCAGATCAGCTGGACCGGCGTGGTGCTGGCCCTGTGGGGCGTCTACTCACTGATCGGCGGGTTCGTCTACGGGTCACTGAGCCGAGCGCCGTCGCTGGTGGTCCTGCTGGGTGCGTTGGGGCTTGGCACGGCGTTGGTCGCGCTGGCGGGTCCGCAGTGGTTCCTGCTGGCCTTGGTCCTGGTGCCCGCCGGGGCGTTGTGCGCCCCGACGCTGGCGGCCGCGGCCGACGCGGTCTCCCACCTGGCACCGCCATCGGTCCGCGGCGAGGCGATGGGGTTGCACGGCTCGGCGATCACGGTCGGGTTGGCACTGGGCGCTCCCTTGGCTGGGTGGGTCATCGACCTTTCGTCGCCGCGCTGGGGTTTCGTGGCCACGGGGGTCGTGGGGTTGCTGGTCGCCGTGGCCGTGCTGCCGGTCTATCTGTCGCGCCGCCGGCCACCGGCGTCCGGGGTGCCCGCGCAGCGGGGGGCCGAACCGGCGCTGGTCGTCGCGGAGTAAGGCCGGGCGGGCGTTCGCGTTTTGGATCGCTGCGTGGCCAGGGACTGGCACCGGCCACTACGGAGGCGCGGGTCGGGGCCGCACGGACCGGGACCGCACGGACCGGGACCGCACGAGCCGCACGGACCGGGACCGCAAGGGCCGCACGGACCGGGACCGCACGGACCGGGACCGCACGGACCGGGACCGCACGAGCCGCACGGGCCGGGACCGCACAAGTCGCACGGCGTCTTGTGTTCCGGGTCGGTCAGGCCGACGAGACCAATCAACCACCGCTTCCGCGAAGGCCGGCTACACCAGCGCGAAGGCCACGCCGTTGGCCTGCGGATCGGCGATGACGCGCGCGGCCAGCAACGAGACCGGCGCCGCCGCGGGTCTGGGTGCGCGGGCCGGTGTTCGAAACGGCACACAACGCACGGCGGAGGAACGTTACGGGTTCGGTAGTAGAGCAGGCGGCCTGCTGACTACGCAGGTTTCGAGTCAGCCGTTGCTCTGTCTTGGTCCGGGTGGTCGGTCGCCGGGCGGCGGGAGACGGCGCGGAACTTCGCCGGCGGCATGCCGAAGCGGACCACGAAGGCCTGCCGCAACGCTTCGACCGAGCCGAAGCCCGTGCGGGCCGCCACCTCGGGCATCGGGAGGTCGGTCGAGTCAAGCAACCGCGCCGCCGCGTCGACGCGGGCCGCGCGGACGAAGCGGGCCGGTGGGTCGCCTAGCGCGCGCAGGAACAGCCTGGTCAGATGGCGGGCGCTCACCCCGACCGCGTCGGCCAGGCGCGCCGTGGACAGGTCCGTGTCCAGGTGGCTGACCACGTGGTCGACGGCTCGGCGGACCAGGTCGTTCTCGGGGGCGGGCGGGGCCACGTACACGCTCATCTGTGCCTGGTTGCCCGGTCTTTGCAGGTACGTGACCAGGTCTCGGGCGACCTGGCGCGACAACTCGGGGCCGTGGTCCTCCTCGACGAACGCCAGCGTCAGGTCCAGGCCGCTGGTGACGCCGGCGGCGGTGGCCATGCGGCCCTCGCGGATGAAGATCGGTGCGGGGTCGACGCGGACGTCGCGATAGCGGCTCGCCAGTCGCGGCGCGAACCGCCAGTGGGTGGTCGCGCGGTGACCGTCCAGCAGGCCGGTCGCGGCGAGGACCGTCGCGCCGGTGCAGACCGACGCGATCCGGCGGCTCTCCCGGGCCAGCCGGCGCACGTGGGCGACCACCAGGGCGTTGTCCGCCGCCGCCTCGTGGCCGAAACCGCCCGAGACGATCACGGTGTCCAGCGGGCCGGTTAGTCGCTCCAGGGCCAGCTCCGCCTGCAGCACCAGGCCGCTGTCGCAGCGGATCGGGTGGCCGCCGGGGGTGGCCAGCGAGACGCGATAGCCCGGTCGGAGCTGGCCGATCGCGTTGGCCAGCCCGAAGGTCGACGTGACGCAGGCGATGTCGAGCAGCTCGGCACCGTCGTACCCGACCATCACGATGTGACGAGGCTCCATATCCCTGACCTTAGGCCGCCGATCCCAGGGAATCGGACCTGTCGATCGCGTACCGTTTCCGCCGCGCGGGCCCGCTGGCACGGTCGGGGTCATGACTTCCACGACGACCGACCAGAACCCGTCGCTGCTGCGGTGGCTGGCCCGGCGATGGCCCACCCTGGCCGCGATCCCGTTGGTCGCGGTGACGCTGTACGGCCTCGACGACGTACGCGGCCTGGCTTTCCTGCTCGTCCTCTGTCCGCTCGCCTATCTGGTGCCCGCATCGTTCAGCCGTCCGGGCATCACCTGGCCGGCCGTGCTGATCGGCGCCGTCGCGGTCGGGCCGTTGCGGATCTTCGAGCTGAACGTGGCGTACGCGCTGCTGGTCGCGTCCGTCGTCTTCGTGGTGCTGGGTACCGTGCGGCGGGCGCCCGGCTTCGGCCTTCAGGTGGTCGCCGCCGTGCTGTTCGCCGCCGTGGCGGTGATCGCCATCGAGGCCGGATCGCTGGTGTTCGGAGGGGTGCTGATCTCGCTCGGGCTGCTCGCGCACGCGGCCTGGGACGCCTATCACCACAGGGTCAACAGAGTCGTGCCTCGCTCGTACGCCGAATGGTGTTTCGTCGTTGACGTGATCCTCGGTGTTGCGGCGATCGTGCTGATCGTCTGAACGAAAGAAGCGGCGCGCCGACCCGTGTCTGGGCCTGCGCGCCGCTTCTTTCGTTCGAGCGCTAGCTAGCGGTCGACGTTGCTCGCGGTGTCTTCCTGGTAGCTGGCGCCGCCGTCGGACTCGGTGGTCAGCGGTTTGGCGCCGCCTTCCGGCGGGCCGGCTACCGAGCGGCCGGCGGCTAGCTCCGGGAACTTCAGGTCGAACGCGGGGCGCTCGGACCGGATCCGCGGCATCTTGTCGAAGTTGCGCAGCGGCGGCGGGGACGAGGTCGCCCACTCCAGCGAGTTGCCGTAGCCCCACGGGTCGTCGGCCAGCACGACCGGCCCGGCCTTGTAGGACTTCCAGATGTTGTAGAGGAACGGCAGCGTCGAGATGCCCAGGACGAAGGCGCCGATCGTGGAGATCTCGTTGAGCGTGGTGAAGCCGTCGTCCGGCCGGTAGTCCGCGTACCGCCGGGGCATGCCTTCCGCGCCCAGCCAGTGCTGCACCAGGAAGGTGGTGTGGAAGCCGATGAACGTCAGCCAGAAGTGGATCTTGCCCAGGCGCTCGTCGAGCATGCGGCCGAACATCTTCGGGAACCAGAAGTAGATGCCCGAGTAGACGGCGAACACGATCGTGCCGAAGAGCACGTAGTGGAAGTGCGCGACGACGAAGTACGTGTCGGAGACGTGGAAGTCGATCGGCGGGCTGGCGAGCAGGACGCCGGTGAGACCGCCGAAGAGGAACGTCACCAGGAAGCCGATCGCGAACAGCATCGGAGTCTCGAAGCTGATCTGGCCGCGCCACATCGTGCCGATCCAGTTGAAGAACTTCATGCCCGTGGGTACGGCGATCAGGAAGCTCAGGAAGCTGAAGAACGGCAGCAGCACCTGGCCGGTCGCGAACATGTGGTGCGCCCACACGCTCATCGAAAGCGCCGCGATCGCGATGGTCGCGCCGACCAGGCCCTTGTAGCCGAAGACCGGCTTGCGGGAGAAGACCGGGATGACCTCGCTGATGATGCCGAAGAACGGCAGCGCGACGATATAGACCTCGGGATGGCCGAAGAACCAGAACAGATGCTGCCAGAGCATGGGTCCGCCGGTCGCCGCGTCGTACACGTGCGCACCGAGGATGCGGTCTGCCGCCAGCGCGAACAGCGCCGCCGCCAGCAGCGGGAAGACCATGATGACCAGCAGGCTGGTGACCAGGATGTTCCAGGTGAAGATCGGCATCCGGAACATCGTCATGCCCGGGGCACGCAGCGTCAGGATCGTGGTGATCATGTTGACACCACCGAGGATCGTGCCCAGACCGGAGATGGCCAGACCGACGATCCACATGTTGGCGCCGACACCCGGCGTGTGCTCGACACTGCTCAGCGGCGCGTAGGCGAACCAGCCGAAGTCAGCGGCGCCGCCCGGGGTGAAGAAGCCGCCGAGCGCGATCGAGCCGCCGAACGCGTACAGCCAGTAGGCGAAGCTGTTCAGGCGCGGGAACGAGACGTCCGGGGCGCCGATCTGCAACGGCACCACGAAGTTCGCGAACGCGAACACGATCGGCGTCGCGAAGAACAGCAGCATGATCGTGCCGTGCATCGTGAACAGCTGGTTGTACTGCTCCGGCGACAGGAACTGCATGCCGGGCCGAGCGAGCTCGGCGCGCATCAGCAGCGCCATCAACCCGCCGATGAGGAAGAACGCGAAGCTCGTGACCATGTACATGATCCCGATCTGCTTCGCATCGGTCGTGCGCAGCAGGCGCGCGAAGGCCGAGCCCTTCACCGGCTGGCGGACCGGCCAGGGCCGGGTCACGATCGGCTTCGGTGCAACGGTGGTCACCACAGGCCTCCGCAATCGTCGTTTGTGTCGGAGGCAGAATAGTCCTCGCATCTGCGGGTTCCCGCGCTGGGTGGTGAGAACCTCTCTTGACACCCGCGCTGGCCGGAGCGGGTCGGGGCTCCGTTAGGGACGCTTCCCGGGTTGCCCGGAAAGTCGGTCACGGAACGCGGGCGAAAGATCACAGATCTGACGCACCAGGGTGTACGGGGGCCTAGATCCGCGTCAGCTCGGCCTTGTCGGTGGCTGCCGTCTCGCGCGGGGCGGGTCGCTTCCCCTGGACCACGTGGACCGGGAACCGCCGTCGTCGACCAGCCTCGCACCGGAGCGCTGACTCGCGTCCAAGCGCCGGCTCACCTCCAACCCCGGCTCCCACCCAAGGGCTGGCTCGCGCCAGAGCGCCGGCTCGCATCCAAACCCCGGCTCGCATCCAAACCCCGGCTCGCATCCAAACCCCGGCTCGCGTCGGGTCGCTTGGTCCTTAGACCGGATCGACCAGGAGGCGGTAGTGCTCCCGGAAGATGCGGCCGCCTCGGCCGCGGAGAAGCGGGTCGCGCAGGGCCGGCGTGACGTCGCGGGTGCGGTCGCGGTCGCGGGTGCGGTCCAGGACCCATTTCGTGCGGGGGCGGCGGCGGCTCTCGTAGCGGCGGAGTGCCTCGGGCACCGACCCCGCGTTGCCGAGTGCCTCGGCCAGGACCACCGCGTCTTCGAGCGCCATGGCCGCGCCCTCGGACAGGGTCGGCGACGTGGCGTGCGCGGCGTCGCCGACGAGGAGCGCCGGGCCACGCGACCAGCACGCGATCTCGACCTCGTCGGTAAGCGCGACCTGCACCTTGTCGACCGCGTCGAGGATGTCCGGCACCGGCGGGCCGAAGTCGGCGAACACCTCGCGGAGCCGCGCCAGCGGGTCGGCCGGTGCGCTCGTGCCGGGCTCGTCGGCGTAGAGATAGAGGCGTCCGTCACCCATCGGCATGACGATGAAGGCCGAACGAAGGCCGAGCAGGGCGGTCCACTCGGCGATCGCGGGCCCACCGGAGACGACGCTGCGGTAGACGACCTGGCCGACCGGGCGGGCCGGCCCGCCTAACGCGGCGAGGGCGCGCACCGCCGACTTGCGGCCGTCCGCGCCGACCACCAGGTCGTACGACGAGATCGAGCCGTCACCGAACGTGGCGCGCGCGGAGCCGTCGGTGTCGACGTCGAGGCGGGCCAGGGGGGTGTCGTAGCGGACCTCACCGTCGACGGACGCGAGCAGCACGCGCTGCAGTTCGCCGCGAGACAGGGCACGGCACTCGCCCACGCCCGCCCAGAGCTTGCCGAGGTCGACCTCGCAGAGCTCGCTGCCGCTCTCGTCGAGGAAGCGTTGTCGCTCGACCACGTCACCGAGTGGCTGGACCGGGTCTTCGAGGCCGAGGTCACGCAGGGCCCGCGCGGCGTTGCCCGGCAGGAAGATCCCGGCGCCGGGAACGGTGGTGGCGGGCAGCTTCTCGACGACGTCGGGGCGGTAGCCAGCCAGGCGGAGCGCCCGGGCCACAGCGAGACCAGCGATGCCGGCGCCGACGACGAGGACGCGCAGCGTAGACGGGAGCATGTGGACGAAGCCTCCGAGGCGGTCGAGGGGCCACCCAATGAAGCCAGAACATTACTCGCTGTCGGGACCTCTATCTATCCCCTTGGACGTAGACTAGTGTCGATGGAAGCGCTCCCATCTCCTCCCTCGTCCCCGGAAGGAGCAGCATGCGCAGACTTGTCCGCGCCGCCGTGACCGTCGCTCTGGTCGCGACCGCCGCGCTGGTCGTGGCGTCGCCGGCCCAGGCCGACACGCTGATCTGCGAGCAGTACGGATCGACCACCATCCAGGGCCGGTACGTGGTGCAGAACAACCGCTGGGGCTCCAGCGCTCAGCAGTGCGTCAACGTCACCGACACCGGCTTCAGCATCACCACCCAGCAGGGCTCGGCGGCCACGAACGGCGCGCCGCTGTCGTACCCGTCGGTGTTCCTGGGCTGCCACTACACCAACTGCTCGCCCGGAACGAACCTGCCGATGCAGGTCAGCCGGATCAGCAGCGCCACCTCGTCGATCAACTACGTGTTTGCCGGCGGCACCTACAACGCGTCGTACGACATCTGGCTCGACCCTTCCCCCCGCACCGACGGGGTCAACCAGATGGAAATCATGATCTGGTTCAACCGGCAGGGCCCGATCCAGCCGATCGGCGGCCCGGTCGGCTCGGCGACGGTGGGCGGCCGGACGTGGGAGGTCTGGCAGGGCAGCAACGGAGCAAACAACGTCCTGTCGTACGTGGCACCGTCGCCGATCAATTCGTGGAACTTCAGCGTGCTGGACTTCATCGCCGACGTGCGGTCGCGCGGGGCGATCACCAATTCGTGGTACCTGACCAGCATCCAGGCGGGCTTCGAACCGTGGAACGGCGGCGTCGGGCTCGGCGTGAGCGCGTTCTCGGCCGCGGTGAACGGCGGCGGCACCGGGCCGGGCCCGGACTCACAGGCGCCGACGACACCGGGCCAGCCGACCGCGGGCACCGTCACCGCGTCGAGCGTCGCGCTCTCGTGGGCAGCGTCCACCGACAACGTCGGCGTCACCGGGTACGACGTCTATCGCCAGCAGGGCACCGGCACGGCGACGCTGGCCGGCAGCACGTCCGGCACGTCTTTCACGGCGAGCGGGCTCTCCGCGAGCACGACCTACACCTTCACCGTGCGCGCCCGTGACGCCGCCGGCAACGTCTCCGCCACGTCGCCCGGCCGCACCGCGACCACCCTGGCGGGATCCGGTGGAGGCGGCTCCGGTTGCCGCGTCCGCTACGCGGCCAACCCGTGGAGCAACGGCTTCACCGCGGACGTAACGGTGACCAACACCGGCACGAGCACCGTGAACGGCTGGACGCTGACCTACAACCTCCCCTCCGGCCAGACGATCACGAACAGCTGGAACGCCACCGTGACCACGAACGGGTCGGCGGTGACCGCGCGCAACCTGACCTGGAACGGAACCCTGGCCCCCGGGGCGAGCACCACCTTCGGTTATCAGGGCACACACGGCGGCGGTTATGTGTCTCCGTCTTCGTTCGCGCTCAATGGCTCAGCCTGCGCCGTGGGTTAGCCGATCGATAGTGCCGGTCGCGGGCGCGCCGTCGTGGTGGACACCGCCACGGCGAGCCGCGCCCGAGACCGGCGCGGCAAACCGCGCCCGGGACCGGCACCACAAAACGCCGCCCAAGACCAGCGCGGCAGCGCTCCCCGAAACCCGCGCGGCGAACTCGGCCCAAGACCGGCGCCACGAATTGCCGCCCAAGCCGGCGCCATCAACGCCGCCGAAGACCAGCGCCGCAAACGCCGCCCCGATGCGAGCACGCAACCCCGCCCGAGGCCAGCGCGGCGAACTCGGCCCAAACTGCGCCGCTGCGCCGCCCAGGACCGGCCCCGCTCGTACCGCCCGGGACCGGTGTCGCGAACGCCGCTCGTTGCCGGTGCGGCGGACATTCCTTAGCTGATCTGTCCGCGTCAGACCCGAATCACGGCATCCTCCCCATCCGGTTGCGCCGCGGGTTATCCCGTGGCGGCGTGGTAGGCCTCGGTCAGCCAGGCGCGGACCTGGTCGTCGACGTCGCGGACGGCGGTTAGGGCCACCACGTTTGCCACCAGGTCGGCGGACTTCGGCAGTATGCGACGTATCCGTGCGTCGTCGATCGAATGCGGCAGCACCAGCATCAGGTCGACGGCCCGGGCGCGCGGGCGGACCTCCGCCAGCGTGCGCTCGGTCTTGAGGAAGACGCCGACCTTCACGGCGTCGGTGTGGACGGGCCCGAGCTCTTCGGTGTGCGCCAGGATGGCGTCGAAGATCTGACGCCATTCGGGCCGGTGTGGGGCGAAGGTCTCGTCGATCGTGCCGGCCGGCACACACACGTGCGACTGGTTGGCGGGGCCGAACTCGCGCTCACACGACGGACAGGTCCACCTGCTCATCGCCGTTCACCTCCCGGCGGGCCAGGGCCACCGCGACGCCGTCGAGCAGCAGGCGTAGGCCCGACTCGAAGACCGCCTCGATGTCGTAGTCGAAGCCCTGCTCGGCGACGAAGCGCAGACCGGCGGACCGCTCCGGTGGAGCCGCGCCGAGGACGGCCTCGATCTCGCCGCCGTGGATGTCGGCCCACTCGTCGTTGGTGACGCCGGTGTCGGCGCGAGCCCGTAGCTCGGAATCGAGGCTCATGGCACTGGATCGCACATGGCCGAAGACCGATAGGTGGATGTGCATCATCTCGTCGACGCCGAACCCCAGTGTGTGCAAGGTGTCGAGACTCCACTCCGAATAGGGCAGCAGGTTGGGTAGCAGCTGCGGACGCGTCAGCGACAACGGGTCGGCGGCCCACGGGTGCGCGGCGAACGCCCGCCACATCTGGCGCGCCGCCGCTTCCAGCCGGTCGCGCCAGTGCTCAGGGCGGTCGGCGGGCAGCGGCGCCTCGCCGAAAACGGCATCGATCATGGCGAGGATCAGCTCGTCTTTGCCCGGGACGTGCCGGTAGAGGGACATCGTGGCCACGCCCAGATCGGCGGCCACCCGCCGCATCGTCAACATCGACAGGCCCTCGGCATCGGCGATCGCGACGGCCGAGCGGACGACCCGTTCGCGACTGAGCTCCCCGTCGGCTGACCGGCGCAGCCGCGGTGCGGCCGGACCATGGAAACCGCCGGCGTGCGGCGGGACCTCGGGCTGGACGACCATCTCGACGGGCGGAGCACTGCGCTCGATGACGACACTGCCGGCGCCCGACCTGGTCTCCACCAGCCCGGCGTCGCGTAGCGCGCCGATCACCTTGGTCGCCGTCGCCATCGCCACGCCCCAGTCGCGAGTGATCTCGCGCGTCGACGGGATGCGGTCGCCGGGCGCGAGGTCGCCGCGAGCTATGCGCTCCCGGATCTCGGCCGCGATCCGCCGGTAGGGCGCTTCTTCCACCATGACCCTCGATCCTCCTTTGCACTAGTGCGTGATGAGCGTACCACCGGCGTGGCTAGTGCGCTATACAACGTACGCATCCCGATGTACGTTGTACGCAGCACATCGCGACCGGGAGGCACCGACATGAACGTCCTCATCTCAGGAGCAGGCATCGGCGGGCTCGCACTGGCCCACTGGCTCGGCCGGCACGGCATCGACGCGACCGTCGTCGAGCGCGCGCCCGCCCTTCGCTCGGGCGGCCAGGCCATCGACATCCGCGGCGCCGCGCGCACCGTCGTCGAGCGGATGGGCATTCTCGATGCCATCCGGGCCAAACACACCGGCACCCACGGCATCATGTACGTCGATCGTCGCGGCGCCCCGGTCGCGCGCATGTCGGGCGACGACTTCGGCGACTCCGGCGGAGTGGTGGCCGAGATCGAGATCCTTCGCGACGACCTGGTCCGCATCCTGCACGACGCCGCACCCGCGGCCGAATACCTCTTCGACGACCACATCACCGCACTGCACGACGGCGCCGACGGCATCACCGCCACGTTTCACCGGGCGCCGCCGCGCACCTTCGACGCGGTGGTCGGCGCCGACGGCCTGCGCTCCGGCGTACGCGCGCTCGCCTTCCGCCACAACCGCCAGCCCGTACGCGACCTCGGGATGTACGTGTCCTACTTCCCCGCGCACACCTCGCTCGACCTGGCCGGCTGGGAGGTGATGTACAACCTCCCGGCGGGCAACGGGGTCGGCGGGCGCGTGCTGCTGCTCTATCCCGTCGGCAACGACGGCGAGGTGCGCGCGATGTTCTCCTGGTGGGCGCCGGCGCTCGGCCACGACCGCCGCGACCAGGTGGAGCAGAAGGCGTTGCTGGCGCAGGTGTTCGCCGACGAGGGCTGGGAGATCCCACACCTCTTGGACCAGATGTGGCGAGCCGACGACTTCTACTTCAGCCGCTCCGCCGCCGCCCAACTCGACCACTGGTCACAGGGGCGCGCAACCCTGCTCGGCGACGCCGCGTTCGCCGGCTCGATCGGCATGGGCACGAGCATGGCCCTGGTCGGTGCCTACGTGCTGGCCGGCGAGCTCGCCACGGCGGCAGACCCGATCGCGGCGTTCCGCGCCTACGAGTCGGGCATGCGCGACTACGTCACCCGCAACCTCAAGCGCCCACCCGGCGGCGACCGTGGCTTCGCGCCGGGCTCCCGCGCCGGCATCTGGATGCGCAACCAGGTCATCCGCACGATGACCAAGCTCCCGGGAAAGGCCGCACTCACCGGCAACCTACAGTCGGCGGCCAACGCCATCACGCTGAACGACTACCCCATGACCCGAGACCCAATGAAGACGCAATGACGCACCGGGGCCGGAGGTCAGAGGGTCTGCCGCGACTGCGTGGCCCGACCGGGCACCCACACGACAGCCGACACGGCGCGACGCCGCCATGCCCGGTCCGCGCAGCGTGCAGCGCGGACCGGGCGGAGGCCAGCGCTGCCGGCGCCGCAGCCCAGGCGGGCCGGAGGGCGGCCCGTTCCGCGGACCCACGCGCAGGCCAGCGTCGCGCGCTCCGCAGACCCCGACGGAGGCCAGGCCAACACGCTTCGCAGACGTCGGGGCGGCGCGCCGCAGACCGAGGCGGTGGTCAGCGTGGCCCAGTGCGCGGACCCGCGCGGAGGCCAGCTGGCGCGCTCCGCGGTCCTGGACCGAGGCAAGGCCGGCACGCTCCGCGGACCCAGGCGCAGGCCGACGTCCTGCGCTGGACGGACCCGGGCGCGGGTCGGGGTGGCGAGGTTACTGGCCCATCGCGTCGATGGCGGCGATCTCTTCGTCGGAGAGCTCGAAGCCGAAGACGTCCGCGTTCGATCGGATGCGGGCTGGCGTCACCGACTTCGGGATGCACACGATTCCATGTTGGATGTGCCAGCGGACGACTACCTGGGCCGGGGAGACGCGGTGGGTTTCGGCGATGCGGTTGAGCACCGGGTCGCCCAGGCGGGTGGTTTTGAATGGGCTGTAGCCCTCGAGCACTACGCCGCGCTCGTGGTGACCCTGGACTTCCGCGGTGTCCCAGAGTCTCGGGCCCCATTTGATCTGGTTGACCGCCGGCGCTTCGCCCGTTGCGGCGATCAGTTCGTCGATCTGGGCCAGCGAGTAGTTGCTGACCCCGATCGCGCGGGTTTGGCCGGCGTCGCGGATCTCGATCATGCGGTGCCAGGTGTCGACCAGGCCGCCGCGGGATGGTGGCCAGTGGATGAGCCAGAGGTCCAGTTGGTCGACGCCGAGCATCTGGCGGCTCTCGTCGATCGTGCGTTGTTCTCGGCCGACCCGCTCGGCGGGGAGTTTTGTGGTGATGAAGATGTCCTCGCGCGGCACGCCGCTGTCGGCGATCGCTCGGCCGACCAGGTCCTCGTTGCCGTACGCGGTGGCTGTGTCGATCATCCGATATCCGGCCTCGATCGCCACGGTCACGGCCCGGTGCGCGCTTTCTCCGTGTGCCTGCCACGTGCCGAAGCCGAGCAGCGGCATCCGTACGTCGCCGGGCAGCGTGACGGTTGGTTGCGCGGTCGATGAGCTCATGAGCTTCCCTACCCGTTCATCAGGTTGGCATGCCGTCCGCGGCGATGCGCGGCGCCGGGTCATCCCCGACAATATGACCATGGCCGACCGGCTGGACGAATACCGGCGCAAGCGTGATGCGGGACGCACCCCTGAACCCGTGCCGGCGAAAGCACCACGGCAGTCGGGTCCGGGCAACCGGTTCGTCATCCAGCAGCACCATGCTCGGGCGCTGCACTGGGATCTGCGGCTCGAGCGCGACGGCGTGCTGGTGTCCTGGGCCGTGCCCCGCGGGTTACCTCGCGACCAGGTGCGCAACCACCTCGCCGTGCACACCGAAGACCACCCGATGGAGTACCTCGACTTCCACGGCGACATCCCGGCCGGCGAGTACGGCGGTGGGCGGATGACGGTGTTCGACACCGGCACGTACGAGACGGAGAAGTGGAAGCCGGACGAGGTCATGTTCACGCTGCGCGGCCAGCGGGCGTCGGGGCGCTACGTGCTGTTCCGCACCGCGCGGCCCGAGCCCGGCAAGCGCGAAGAGTGGATGATCCGCCGCATGTCGCCGCCGGCCGACGCGTGGGAGCCGTTGCCCGACCTGGTCCGGCCCTCCCGGCCGACTCCCGCCGACGCGCTTCCCACACCTGACGACGACTGGGCCTTCGAGATGTGGTGGGACGGCACGCGCGCGGTCGCCTACGTCTCCGGTGGGCGGGTGCGCCTCACCTCGATCTCCGACCAGGACATCAGTGCCAGCTACCCGGCGGTCCGCGAGCTCGGGGCGGCCCTGGCACCCACCGAGGCGGTGCTCGACGGTGAGATCGTCGCGTTCGACCGGCAGGGCCGGGTCCGACCTGCCCCGAAGACCGTCAACGGACGCCGACCACCGCCGGGGCTGGTCGTCAGCTACCTCGTCTACGACCTGCTCTGGCTGGAGGGACGGCACACGACCGACCTGCCGTACGCCCAGCGGCGCGAACTGCTCGACGGCCTGGCGCTGTCCGGCCCGGCCTGGCAGACGCCCCCGACCTTCCACGGCGGCGGCGAGTTCGCCCTCGCCGCCGCCCAGGAACAGGGCCTGCCCGGTGTCATCGCCAAACGCTTAAACGCCGGCTACACACCAGGCCGCCGCACCAACGACTGGCTACGCGTCGACACCGGCTAGAGACCGCCGACGCCGACTACCGCGGCCCGCGAGCCACGACCGGCGACGCCGACTACCGCGGCCGGCGAGCCACGGCCGCCGGCGCGGATGACCGCCGACCGCCGCTAAACCGTCGACACCAGGGACCGTCGACTCGAAATGACCGCCGACGGCCAGCTAGCGAAGCTGAACGCCTACGCCGGTGGTTCGTCCTGGCCGCTTTCCTCCAGCCGGTCGGCCTCCTCCTTCGTCCGATGGATCGCGTCCGCGGCGTGCTCCGGTGGGCCGTACACCGTGTAGAGCACCAAGGGGTTGGGGCCGGTGTTGACGAAGTTGTGCTTGGTGCCGGCGGGCACGAAGACCAGATCGCCGGGGTTGACTGCCTTCTTCTCGCCGGCCACCCGCGCCTCGCCCACGCCGCTGACGAAGGTCAACAGCTGGTCGGTGGTCTCGTGCACCTCCTCACCGATCTCCCCGTTCGGCGGGATGGTCATGATGACGAGCTGTGTGTGCTTGCCCGTGGCCAGTACCCGGCGGAAGTCGGGGCTCTGGTCGGCCACCGCGGCTATCGTGAAGTGCTCCATGCCCCATCCATACCCGTTCGATTAATGGCGCGAACGAGGTTTGGCGCATCCATTCACCGGGCAGTCGACTTCCTAACCAGGTCCCTGTCGATGTACCGCTCGCGGGCTGCATCGGTGGGAGACGGTCAAGACTCCCGACCGCGGCGGGCATCGGCGCCGCGGTGCGGGAGTTTTAACGTCCGCCGTTCGGCTCATGGACCCTCGTCGTTCCCCGCGCTTCACTACAGCAGGGGCGCAATGATGCGATGACCAGCAGGGGCGAGGTCGGCAACCGGCCGGCGGCGGGCACCGGCCCGGCCGGTCGGCACGCGCGCGTCATCGAGATCGAGCGCGACACCGACTGGCAGCCGCCCGAACCACGCCCCTGGCGCACGCGCACCCGGGTGGCCGCGGCCGCCGCCGTGGGGTGCGCCGTCGCCGCGACCGTCTACTTCGCCGGCGTCGTGCGGCCCGACTCCCTCGAACCCGTCTTCGTGCGGGCAGGTACGGCCGAGGCGATGGCGCTGGACAGCGGCCGCGCCTACGTCTCCGGCAACAACACGGTGCGCGCCTACCGGCTCAGCGACGGCACGCAGCTCTGGTCGCGGCGGGTCGTCGGCCTCGCGTCGCTCTTCGTCCTCGCGGGTGACCGGCTCGGCATCGCCACCGTCGACGTCGGTCAGCGCCCCACGGTGGAGGTGCTCGACGCCGCGACCGGCGCGGTCCGCTGGCAACGGCAGACCCGCTTCGTCGGCCGCACCGGCGACGTGCTCGTCGTCAACGGGCCCATGGACGGTGACGCGATACCGCTGCGCGGGCTGGCGGTCGCCGACGGCACCCCACTCTGGACGGTCGAGATGGAGCCGACCGCGGTGGTCGCCGGCGTGGCCGGGCCGTTGCACTCCGACCAGGTCGAGGTGGTGGCGGACCGGCTCCGGATACGCGACCTGAACAGCGGCAAGATCGTCGCCGAGGTGCCGCGGCAGACCACCGCGGCGACGGTCAGCGCCACCGTCGCCGGCAATACCGCGATCGTTGTCGACGACGAGAACATGATCTCCGCGTACGACGCGGGTGACGGCCGGCGGCTCTGGCGTCGGCCCATCCCCCTCATCGGGATCTTCTCCGGGTTCGGCGACTGCGGCCGCTACGTCTGCCACCTCAACGACCGGGGCACGGTCGCGCTGGACCGGCTGACCGGCCGGCAGGCCTGGAAGGTCGGCGAGCGTTACGTGTCGGTGCCGGTCGACGACCAGCACATGTTCGTCGCGGAGACATTCGTGGGCTTCGACGGACCAGGCGCGGTGGTCCTCGATCCCCGCAACGGCCAGGTCCGCGCGAACCCGGCGCCGTGGCGGCCGCTCGGCGTCATCGACGGTTCGGAACTTCTGGTCTGGCGGTACGACGGCCCGCGCCAACAGCTCATCGGGCTGTTCGACGCGCGCACGGCGCGTACCCGCGTGATCGGTCGTTCCGAGGACTGGACCACGTCCCCGAACTGTGTGACGAGCGTCGCACACGTGTTGTGCGCGGGCCCTTTCAGCTTCGGCGTCTGGCCGCGCTGACCCCCGGACAGGTGAAAACGGGCCTGTCCCTCAAAGGAAGGACAAAGTGGAGACACCGGGCTCCTGCCTGCAATTATCGCATTTCCCGTGTCTTCCCCTCTGGAGCGTCATGAACAGCCAGTCGCTGGCGGCCGAGTTCGCGAACCGTACGTCCGGCTTCTGGTCCTACATGACTCGCGAGGCCCTGGCCGACTGGGTGGTCCGGGCCGATGGCGAACCGCAGCCGTTCGGCGCACTCCCGTCCGCGGGACCACGGCTGCCGGGCCTGATCCGGGCGATCAACGACGCCGACGCGAAGAGCCTGCGCGAGGTCGCCCTCGGCATCGCCGGCATCATCATCCGCACCACGATCCCGGCCGCCGCCGAGTCCGCGGGTCAGCACTGGCTGCTCACCCCGTACGCGAATGGCGCCGAACGCTGGTTCCGGCTGACCGTCGGCATGTGCTGGGCGGCCGAAATCAGCTACTTCGACGACGGCCGGATCACCACCATCTTCCGGATGGCCGACACCCCGGTCAGCCGGGCTCTCGCCGAGGGCTCGCTGCGCGCCGAGGACCTCAACAAGTTCGGCATCACCCGGCGCACCGACGGGCTGCGCACGTTCGCCGAGGACGCGACCGTCTACCACTGCCCCGACATCGACGGCCTGCTGTGGTTCCTCGACCAGCCCGCGGTCGGCGAGGCGATCCGGCTGATGAACGCCCGCCTGGTCGCCACCGGCCAGTTCGCGTGGCAGAAGAGCTACGACCCGGAACTGGCCGAGGAAGCCTGGGCCGCGGCCGAGGCGCTGTCCCTGCCCGACCCGGCGGACCTGGCCATTCCAGCCCTGGACGAGACGCACGGGTACGGGAGCCGCGAGGCGCTAGGAGCGTTCCCGGAGTGGCAGGCCGCCGGCGCGGAAGCGCACGAGGCCGCCCGGGACGAGCGCGACCGCCTGCTCGTCCTGCTGATGACCAAGCTCAACGACATCGACATCAAGCCGTTCCAGCCCACCCGCCCCCGGGCCGACCTGGCCTGGCGCACCCCGGACGGCCGGTTGCACGTCGTGGAGGCCCGCACCACGCTGGGTCCGAGCGAGACCGACCGGCTGCGGCTGGGTCTCGGCCAGATCCTCGACTACCGGCACCGCCTCGACGCCGACGGCCGCACCCAGGCGTACCTGCTGGTCACGAAGCTCGAAGACCGGGCCTGGCACGAGATCTGCGCGGCCGCGAACGTCCGCCTTCTGGTCGCCACCGAAAGCGACACCTGGCGGCTCGACTAGCGTCACCCCTCATGGACCAGGACCTGGCGGCCCTGGAACGCCAAGAGCGAGCGGGGCACGTTGATCTACTCGACGGACGACGAGACCCGCGAGTATCTCGCGGGTCTCGTGCGTGCCGTGCGGTCGGCCGACGTGCGTTACGCGTCCGGCCTGTAGTCGCCGCGGCTGGTGGCGTCCACGAAGGACTGCCAGGCCGTGCGGCTGAAGGTTAGGACGGGGCCGGTCTTGTCTTTCGAGTCGCGGACGCCGATCTCGCTGTCCAGCGTTGCCCATTCGACGCATCCGCCGTTGGCACCGCTATAAGTCGACTTCGTCCAGGTGACTGCTTCGTCACTCATTGTACAACTCCTCCGAGAGCGCCCGGATTGCGCGAGTCGATTGTGCACGGTCGTACGCTCGCTCGGAAGCGCTTCGCCAGATTGACTCGTACATATCCACCTCTCGGGTCTTGTCGAGGTAGAGAGCGCCGGTCGGGCCGTCGCTGTAGACCGTTGGTGGCTCGGGATCGCGGCCGCGTTGTTCGGGGAAGTCGAGAATGGCGAAACCGCCCGTCGATGCCCAATGGTGTAGACCGACGGAGAGCGGCAGATAACGCACGGTGACATTTGGCCGCTCATTCGCCTCGGCGAGATACCGAATCTGCCCGACCATCGCCTCGCGGTCCTGGATCGGGCGACGCAACACCGCCTCGCTCAGGATGACCTCCAGCGACGGCGCCGCGGGCACGCGCCGGACCAGCAGGTTCTGCCGCTCCATCCGGACCGCCAACCGCTTTTCCTGCTCCTCCGGCCCCAACTCCGGATGGTCCAGGGCGATCACCTCACGCGTATAGGCCTTCGTCTGCAAAAGGCCCGGCACGATGTCGGTCTGCAGATAGCGAATCCGGCTCGCCGCCGACTCCAGGCCGACGTACAACTCGAACCAACTCGGCAGTGCGTCCCCGTACGACTGCCACCAGCCCTTCGATTTGGTTTCGCGGGCGAGCGCCACCAGCGCTGTCGTCAGATCGTCGGACGCACCGTAAAGCTCGCACATCGCCTTGACGTCGAGGGCGCGCATGCCTACTGTTCCGTTTTCGATGCGCCAGATTCGGGGCGTCGACCATTCCAATGCGTCCGCCGCCGCTTTGACCGTGACCTGGGCCTCTTCGCGAGCCCTTCTCAGATATCGGCCGAGTTGCCGGCGTGGAACGGTCGAACCGTGGTCTTCGGTCGGCATGTTCGTTCCTCCCCGACACAGCGATTCCGTAGTGGACACCAGCAGATCATTGCGTCTTCGTACCGCGTGGGCGGAATTCTGCTCCGCAACATTGCGTTTGGGAAGGCTCAAGCCCAACATTCAACACATGACCAGTCGGAAGCGGCGAAATCCACCGGCGGGCCGGGGGCAATCATGATCGACGCTGGCAATGTGATCGAATGCCCGCCGGGCACCTGGAAGTTCACCGGTTCACCGCACACCTTGTTCCTCCGCGTGGAAAAGGTGCGCGACGACCTGTCGGGCTTCTACGACGGCGAGGTCTGGCTCGAAGGCCAGCAGCTGGCCCGCGACGGCACGCCGCTCGGCCGGCTTCAGGCGCTGGTCACCGTGGAACGGATCCGGGTGCTCCAGCCATAGCGGGAGCGAAAGCCACGGCGCCCCGGCGGCGGAACAGCATCAGCGACAGCCCTGCGGCGCCGATGGCCAGCAGCCCGGCCACGTACCAGGCCAGGTCGTAGTTGCCGAGCTGGTCGCGCACGATGCCCGCCGCCGACGCCGCCACCGCGGCGCCGATCTGGTGTGACGCGAACACCCAGCCGAACACGACGGCGCCGCGATCGCCGAAGTACTCGCGGCACAGCGCCACCGTCGGCGGCACCGTCGCGACCCAGTCCAGCCCGTAGAACAGGATGAACACCACCATCGACGGGCGCACGACGTCGCCGAACAGCGCCGGCAGCAGCAGCAGCGAGCCGCCGCGCAGCGCGTAGTAGGCGCCGAGCAGGATCCGGCTGTCGAACCGGTCGGTCAGCCAACCCGAGGCGATCGTGCCGGCGATGTCGAACAGGCCGACCAGCGCGAGCAGCGACGCGGCGGTCGTCTCGGTCATGCCGTGGTCGTGCGCCGCCGGGATGAAGTGGGTACCGACGAGGCCGTTGGTGGTCGCGCCACAGATCGCGAAGCCCCCGGCGAGCAGCCAGAACGCGCGGGTCCGGGACGCGTCGCGCAGCGCACCGAGCGCGCGCCGGGCGGCGCCGCCGGCCGGCACCGGCGGCACGACCTCGGTCGCGCCGTAGGCGGGCAGCCCGAGGTCGCTCGGGTGGTCACGCAACAGCCACAGCACCAGGGGTACGACGGTCAGCGCGGCGCCGGCGACCACCAGCGAGGCGGTACGCCAGCTCGACTGCTCGATCAGGTACGCGAGGACCGGCAGAAAGATCAACTGGCCGGTCGCACCGCCGGCGGTGAGCACGCCGGTGACCAGGCCCCGGCGCTTGACGAACCAACGGCCGGTGACCGTGGCCACGAACGCCAGCGCCATCGAGCCCGTGCCGACGCCGACCAGCACGCCCCAGAGCAGGATCAGCTCGAAACTGGTGCGCATGAACACCGTCAGCCCGCTGCCCAGCGAGACCAGCACCAGCGCGGCCGCGACCACCCGGCGGATGCCGAACCGGTCCATCAGCGCGGCCGCGAACGGCGCGGTGAGGCCGAAGAGCAGCAGGTTGACCGACACGGCGGCGGAGATCGTCGCCAGCTGCCAGCCGAACTCCTCGTGCAGCGGGTGGAGCATGACGCTGGGCGTGGCCCGGAACCCGGCCGCGCCGATCAACGCGACGAAGGCGACGGCGGCCACGAGCCAGGCAGGATGAACGAGACGGCGCACGAGAAAGAGCATGAGCGATCCCGGGTACGCTCCGCGAGTGGCCCGACAGCCATCATGCGCAATAATTCGGCCATGACCCATCGCATCGCCGTCCTCGCCGTCGACCACGTGGTCGGCCTCGACCTCGGCACCCCCGCGCAGGTCTTCGGCACCGCCCGCGACGACGCCGGCCAGCACTTCTACGAGGTGGGCATGTGCACCGCGGGTGGGCGGCCGGTCCGCTGCACCGCCGGCTACACCGTGCACCCCGACCACGACCTGGCGCTGACCGAGACGGCCGACACGGTGATCGTGCCCGGCATCCATGACGGGCCGGCGCTGACGTCCGGCACCCTGGATCCCGAGATCACCGACGCGCTCCGGGCGGCCCACGCCCGCGGTGCCCGGGTCATGTCGATCTGCACCGGCTCGTTCGTGCTGGCCGCCGCCGGCTTGCTCGACGGACGCAAGGCCACCACGCATTGGGCGTACGCGGATCGGTTCCGCCGTTTCCACCCCGCCGTCGACCTGGACCCGGACGTGCTGTTCGTCGACGACGGCGACATCCTCACCTCGGCCGGGGTGGCCGCCGGGATCGACCTCTGCCTGCACGTGATCCGCCGGGACCACGGCTCGGCAGTGGCCAACACCGCCGCCCGGCGCTGCGTGGTGCCGCCCTGGCGCGACGGCGGCCAGGCGCAGTTCATCGAACGGCCGCTGCCGGCCGGCGACGGCGCGGCGTCCACGGCGGCGACCCGCTCCTGGACGCTCCAACGGCTCGACGAGCCGGTGACGCTGGCCGCGATGGCCGCGCACGCCAACATGAGTGTGCGGACGTTCACCCGGCGGTTCCGCGAGGAGACCGGGTTGAGCCCGGCCCGCTGGCTGTTGCAGCAGCGCACCGACCACGCGCGGCGGCTCCTGGAGACCACGGTGCTGGCCGTCGACCAGGTGGCCCGGCACGCCGGCTTCGGCACGGCAGCGGCGTTGCGGCAACAACTGCACGCGGCGATCGGTGTGTCCCCGACCACGTACCGTCGCACGTTCCGCCATCCCACTGGCGAGAGAGTGCCACGATAGGCGACTATGCCTGCCATGCAACCGCAGGAGCGACCGGGCGGCCGGGTGTACGGCGGCCCCGGCTACGGCGACCCGACCGCGCCGGCCAGTGCGGCCCCCGAACCCACCAGCGGCGGAGCCGTCTACGGCGGCCCCACCAGCAGCGGCCCCACGAGCGGCGGCCCGACCTACGGCACCCCGAGCAGCCCGGGGCCCACGTACGGCAGCCCGACCAGTGGCGGCCCGGTCTACGACAGCGCCATGGGCAGCGGCCCGACCTACGGCAGCCCCACGAGCGGCGGACCCACCTACGGCACCCCGACCAGCCCCGGGCCCGCCTACGGCAGCCCCACCAGTGGCGCGCCTAACTACGGCACACCCACCAGTGGCGGGCCGACTTACGGCTCCCCCACCAGCGGCGGACCCACCTACGGCAGCCCCACCAGCGGCGGACCCACTTACGGCGGGTCAGGCCCGACCTACGGCGGACCTCCGGCCGGCGGCCCGGTCTACGGCGGCGGAGCTAGCGGCGGCGGCCGGTCCGCCCGCGGCGGCCGCCCCGGCACCCCGCCGCCCGCCCGCGACCCGATGATGATCGGCGCGGTGGCGATCGGTGCCATCGGAATCCTCCTCGGCATCCTGTTCGCGACCGGCGTCTTCGCCAGCGACGACGCACCGCCACCACCGGCGACCCCACCGGCCACCGCGCCGGCCTCGCCGCCCCCGACCACCGCCGGCGGCTAAGCGGCGAGGCCGCCCCGGCAGCAGGGGGCGGTTACGCAGCCTGGATCCGCGACTACAAGGCGGCCAAGCCGCCCGACTCCGCGACCAGAGGACACGGGCCAAGCCGCGCGGCCCGCGTCACAAAGCGCTCAGGCCGCGCGGCAAAGCGCGAACCGCGCATCTCCGCGACCGCGGAGCGCACGCTGAGCCGTCCGGCTTCGCGACCACCAAGGGCGGTGCCAGACCGCGCGGCTCAGCCGTGCCGCACGGCGACCCGCAGCGGCGGCTAAGCCGCCCGGCTCCCCCGGCGGCCGCGGCGGGCGCGGATGTAGTCCGAGACGACGTACGCGCCGAGGTCGTCGGACGACGGGGTGAAGACCCGGCCTCCGCTGCGGCGGGCCACCGCGTCCACGAACCGGCGCAGTCCGGCGTCCTCGCCCAGCATGAACAGGTTGAGGGTGGCGCCGTACCGGGTCAGCCGGTCGACCTCCCGTACCGTCGCCGTGATCGTTTCTCGGGTCGGGGGCCACCGGAACACCGGATAGCCGTCCTCGTCCACGTGCGCGGTCGGCTCGCCGTCGGTGACCACGAGTACGACCGGCTCGGCGCCGGGGTGTTTGCGCAGGTGCCGGCCCGCCTGGCGGAGCGCGTCGTGCAGGTTGGTGCCCTGTTCGTAGTCGGGCTCGATCGCGGCCAGCTCCGCCTGCGACAGCGTCGCCGCCGAGCGGCCGAAACCGATGATCTGCAGGGCGTCCTGCGGGAACCGGGTCGCCACCAGGTGCGAGAGGGCCAGCGCGGTCTGCTTCATCGGGCCCCAGCGGCCCTCGGAGACCATGGAGAACGACAGGTCGACGCAGAGCGCCACCGCAGCCGAGGCGCGGCGCTCGGTCTCCACGACCTCGAAGTCCTCGACCTCCAGCGAGACCGGTACGCCCGCGCCGCGCCGGGCCACCGCCCGCGTCACCGTGCGGACGACGTCCAGCGGCTGCTCGTCGCCGTACTCCCAGGCCCGGGAGGCCCCGGTCACCTCCCCCGCCGCGCCGGCGGAGCGCAGGTCGTGCTGCCCGCGCGGGCCGGCCGTGAGGTCGGCGAACACCCGGCGCAGAGCGGTGCCGCCGAGCCGGCGCAACGCCTTCGGCGAGAACGTCAGACCCTCGGCGGTACGCGTGACCCACCCCTGCCGCCGCATCTCGCGCTCGAGCTCCTGCAGCCGGCGCACGTCGTCGGCCGCCGAGCGCCCAAGAGCCCGCGACACCGCTTCAACGTCGACGTCGTCGAGGGTCGCGCCCGGATGCTCCTGGCCGAGCTGGTCGATCAGGTCGTCCAGCTCGCCGATCTCCTCCAGCGCACCGGTCGCCTCGCCGTACCCGAGCGGCTCCTCCCCCCGCATCTTCTCCCGGCGGTCCCAGGCCAGATCCGGGCGCAGCGCGCGCAGGTTGTCGTTGAGCGCGCCCATCTCGCGGGCCAGGTCGCCGTTGCCCAACGCCTGCTGCATCAGGGAGGCCAGCTCGTCGCGCTGCTGCGGCGACAACGACCGCATGAGCCGCTCGCCGGCCGCCGCCCGCCGCGCCAACGCGTCGACCAGCTCGTCGACAGTGGAAGGCTGCTCCGGGAAGTAGTCGCCGTGCCGGCGCATGAACTCCGCGAACTGGTCGGTCGTGTCCTCGCCCCGAGCGTGTGCGGCGAGCAGGGCGTTGAGGTCGCGCATCATCTCCGCGACGGCCTGCTGGGCGGCCGGGTCCTGGAGCGACTCGCGCATGCCACGGAACCGCTGCTCGACCACCTCACGCCGCAGCCCGTCGAGGATCTCCTGATAACGCTGCCGACCCTCTTCGCTGGCCCACTGGTAGTCGGACAGCTCCTCGACAGCCCGCGCGGTCGACCGGGGCAAATTGTCCAGAACCGCCTCGTTGAAGCGAGCCGCGTCGTCGTCCCGCGAAGCCAGCGCCTCCCGTTCCGCGGCCAGAGCCTGATCCAGCAGCTGCTGCGCCCGCGTCACCGCCCCGTCGAGCTGCCCCCGGCGCATCGCGTCCCGGCGCATCCGGCGCGCCCGCGCCTGAAGGTCGTCGAGGCCACCGACGGAGCCGGGACCGCGCCGCAACAGGTTGCGCAACGCCTCCCGCAGCGACCCGCCCTCCAAGACCTCGGCGCCGACATCATCGACGGCCGCGCGCACGTCGTAGGGCGGTGCCAACGGATCAGGACCGCCCGACCACGCCCCATACCGGTTGCGCTTCATTCGCGGCTGCCGTACATCGTGCGTCCCTCGCCGCTGACCTTGGACATCCGGCGGGTCAGGTGCAGCCCCTCGAGTACGAACTCGACGCCGGCGGCCGCCTCGCCGCGGGTCGGCGCGTCGCCCAGACCCAGCCGGTCGAGCACCTTGGCCAGCCCGGGCAGCGTGCCGACCTGGCGGAGGATCTCGTCGGCCGGCACCAGCTCGCCGGTCTCCACGATCTCGCCCTCGGCGACCAGGTTGACGAAGCTCGACAGGTCGAGCCCGGCCAGCCGGGCGCGGAACGTCTCGGCGGTCGCGGTGCGCAGCAGGTGGCCGAGGATCTCGATCTCCCGGCCCTCCTCGCCGCTCTCGAACTCGACCTTGCCGCGCAGCGTGCTGGTCACCGACTCGGCGTCGCCGATCCGGGCCACCGCCTCGTCCGCACCGAGGCCGAGCAGGCCGGAGCGGCGCAGCGCGGCGGCGGCGACCGTCTCGGCCGCCGCGATCGGGAACCGCGCGGAGACACCGGACCGGGCGTCGACCGACGGCGACTCACGGACCGCACGGGCGAACCGAACCACGACCTCGAGCACGTGATCGGGTACGGCGGCCACCAGCGCGGCCTCCTGGCGGACCAGGTCGAGCTCGAGGTCGAGCTCCAGCGGGTAGTGCGTGCGGATCTCGGCACCGAACCGGTCCTTGAGCGGCGTGATGATCCGCCCACGGTTGGTGTAGTCCTCGGGGTTGGCACTGGCCACCAGCAGCACGTCGAGGGGCAGCCGGAGCTGGTAGCCGCGGATCTGGATGTCCCGCTCCTCCAGCACGTTGAGCAGGCTCACCTGGATCCGCTCGGCGAGGTCGGGCAGCTCGTTGACGGCGAAGATGCCCCGGTTGGTGCGCGGCACGAGTCCGAAGTGGATGGTCTCGGGGTCACCGAGGGTGCGGCCTTGGGCGACCCGGATCGGGTCGACGTCGCCGACCAGGTCACCGACGCTGGTGTCCGGCGTGGCCAGCTTCTCGCCGTAGCGCATCGAGCGGTGCAGCCAGGCGACCGGTGCCTCGTCGCCGGATTCGGCGGCAGCGCGGCGGGACGACGGGGTCAATGGATGCAGCGGGTGTTCGTTGAGCTCCGAGCCGGGAATCACCGGGGTCCACTCGTCGAGCAGGTCCACCAGCGACCGGATCAACCGGGTCTTGCCCTGGCCGCGCTCGCCCAGCAGCACCATGTCGTGACCGGCCAGAATGGCCCGCTCGACCTCGGGCAGCACCGTCTGGTCGTAGCCGACGATGCCGGGAAAACGGGATTGGCCGGTGCGCATCCGCTCCAGCAGGTTGGCCCGGAGCTCTTCCTTGACCGTCCGATACGTGTAGCCGGCGGCCCGCAACTCCCCGACCGTGCGAGGCAGGTTCTCTGTCACCCGACCGACGCTATCTCGCGATCGTGTCGCGGCGTTTTCGCTCCGAGCGAACACCGGCTGGACACCGCGCGACGCGTGTAACTAGTGTGACGAATATGAGTCCTTACCTTGACGCATCGGCCTGGCAGGAGAGTTGGGACCGCCAACAAGAGGCGTTCCTCCCGGACCGCGAGGAGCGGTTCACCGCGATGCTGGACATCGTCGAGGCCGTCGCCGGCCCGGCGCCCCGGGTGCTCGACCTGGCCGGCGGCACGGGTTCGATCTCGCTGCGGACGCTCCGCCGCTTCCCCCGGGGCACCACCACCCTGGTCGACATCGACCCGGTGCTGCTCACCATCGCCCGCGCGAGCCTCGACGACCGCACGGCGATCGTGACCACGGACCTGCGCGACCCGGCCTGGACCGGGGCCCTGCCGCACGACGGCTATGACGCCGTGTTGAGCGCCACCGCCCTGCACTGGCTCGACGAGGACCGCCTGGCCGCCCTCTACGGCGAGATCGCCCACGTGCTCCGGCCCGGCGGCGTGGTGATCAACGCCGACCACATGCCCGACGAGGGGCTGCCCGGCCTCAGCAAGACCCTGCGCGACCGGGCCCGCGAGCGCCGCAACGCCCGCTATGCCGCCGGCGCCGCCACGTCCTGGCCGGGCTGGTGGGACCTGGTGAGCAGGGACGAGGTCCTGGCGGCGCCGTACGCCGAGCGCAAGAAGATCTTCTCCAGCACGGAGCACCACGACTGGACCCCGCCGGCGACCTGGCACGAGGCCGTTCTGCGCGAGGCGGGTTTCACCGAGGTAGGCCTGGCCTGGCGCGGCGGCACCGACGCCGCCGTGGTCGCGGTCCGCTAGGGGATCGCGCGGGTACGCTGCCGGGCCGCCTCGTACAGCACGATCGTGGCGGCCGCGGCCGCGTTGAGCGACGAGGCCGCGCCGCCGATCGGGATCCGCACCATCGCGTCGGCGGCCTGCCGCCAGGCGCTGCTCAGCCCCTGCGTCTCGTTGCCGACCAGCAGCAGGGTCGGCCCGCGCAGGTCGGCGTCGGCCACGTCGACCGTGGCCCGCTCGTCGGTGCCGACCTTCCGCAGGGGCGCCGCCCAGTCCAGCACGTCCGCGGCCCCGCCCATCCGCACCACCGGCAACGCGAAGATCGATCCGGTGCTGGCCCGCACCGCCCGCGGGTCGTACGGGTCGGCCGCGTGCCCGCTGACGATCAGCCCCTCGGCACCGAAGGCGTCCGCCGACCGGATCAGCGTGCCGAGGTTGCCGGGCGAGGTCGGCCGGTCGAACACCACGTAGAGCGGCGCGCCCGCCCGGTCCGGGACGTGGTGGCCCAGCCGGTCCAGCCGGTCCGGCGGCAGCCCGACCACGGCGACGAGCTCCGCCTCCTCCTTCTCACCCAGCTCGGCCAGCAGCGAAGGATCCATCTCGACCGGCTCGGGCACCTTGTCGAGTAGCGCCGCCGCCCACTCGGAGAGCCGGCGCCCGGCCGGGAAGATCAACTGCCGGACCTCCCAGCCGTGCTCGACCGCGAGGCTGATCGGGCGTACCCCCTGCACCAGGAACTCACCCGCCCGGTGCCGCTTGCTCCGGTTGGTCAGCAGCGCCAGCCACTGCTGGAACGTCGCGTTCCGCGTCGTGATCTTCACGCGTCCACCTCATTCCGCACGGCGCTGTGTTTACCATCGTCGGACTCGGAGAGGTGGCGAAGTGGGTATTCCGGAGCGTGCGCGCGTCGTGGTGATCGGCGGTGGGGTGATCGGCACGTCGGTCGCGTACCACCTGGCCGCGGCCGGCTGGACCGACGTCGTGCTGCTCGAACGGGACAAACTGACCTCGGGCACCACCTGGCACGCGGCCGGGCTCATGGTCACCTTCGGCTCGCTGTCGGAGACCTCGACCGAGATGCGCAAATACACCCGCGACCTGTACGCCCGGCTGGAGGCCGAGACCGGCCAGGCGACCGGGCTCAAGCAGGTCGGGTTCATCGAGGTGGCCGCCGACGCGGACCGGCTCGAGGAATATCGCCGGGTCTCCGCCTTCAACCGCTACTGCGGCATCGACGTGCAGGAGATCAGCCCCGGCGAGGTCAAGGAGCTGTTCCCGCTCGCCAACACCGCCGACCTGCTGGCCGGTTTCTACGTCGCCGACGACGGCCGGGCCAACCCCGTCGACGTCGCGATGGCCCTGGCCAAGGGCGCCCGGCTGCGCGGGGCGACGATCATCGAGGGCGTTCCGGTCACCGGCGTGCTGCGCGACGGCAAGACCGTGACCGGGGTACGCACGCCGCAGGGCGACATCGAGGCCGAGTACGTCGTCAACTGCGCCGGCATGTGGGCGCGCCAGCTCGGCGAGCAGGCCGGCGTGAACATCCCGCTGCAGGCCGCCGAGCACTACTACCTGATCACCGAGCCGATCGACGGCGTGTCCGGCGACCTGCCGGTGCTGGAGGACCCGTCGTCGTACGGCTACTACCGCGAGGAGGGCGCCGGCCTGATGGTCGGGCTCTTCGAGGCGGAGTGCGCGCCGTGGCACGTCGACCGGGTGCCGGAGACGTTCTCGTTCGGCACGATCCCGCCCGACTGGGACCGGATGGCGCCCTATCTCGAAAAGGCGATGGCCCGCGTGCCAATCACCGGCGAGGTGGGCGTGCGTACCTTCTTCTGCGGCCCCGAGTCGTTCACCCCGGACCTCTCGCCGGTCTTCGGCGAGGCGCCCGAGTTGCGCAACTACTTCGTCGCGGCCGGGCTCAACTCGATCGGCATCCTGACCGGCGGCGGGATCGGCCGGGCGCTGGCCCAGTGGATCGTCGACGGACGGCCGGACGTGGACGTGACGGGAATGAACATCGACCGCCTGGAGCGCTATCAGTCCACACCGGACTATCGCGCGACGCGTACCGTCGAGTCATTGGGCAAGGTCTACGCCACCCACTTCCCCGGCCTGTCGATGAAGACCGCGCGCGGCGCGAAGCTCTCGCCCGTCCATGCGCGACTGGTCGAGCAACGCGCCTACTTCCGCGACGTGAGCGGTTGGGAAGGCGCCGACTGGTACGCGCCGGAAGGCCTTGAGGCGCGCGTCGAAAAGCTGTCCTGGGGCCGGCAGAACTGGTTCCCCTACTGGGCCGACGAGCACCGGGCCGCCCGCGAGGGCGTGATCCTGATGGACATGTCGTTCATGTCCAAATACCTGGTGCAGGGCGACGAGGCGGGCGCCGCGCTCGACCACCTCTCGGCCGGGGCGGTCAACGGCGAAACGGGCCGGATCACGTACACCCAGTGGCTCAACGAGGGCGGCACCCTGGAAGCCGACCTCACCGTCACGAAGCTGGCAGACGACCGGTTCTGGGTGGTCGCCTCGGACACGGCCCACCGGCACGCGCTGTCCATGATGGAGCGGGCGTTCGCCGGCCGGCACGCCTTCGTCACGGACGTCACCGGCGGCTATGCCCAGCTCAACATCCAGGGGCCGCGCTCGCGCGAGTTGCTCCAGTCGGTGACCAGTGCCGACCTGTCCAACGAGGTGTTCCCGTTCCGCACCGCGCGCGAGATCGACCTCGGCTTCGCGCGGGTGCTGTGCGTCCGGATCACCTACCTGGGTGAGCTCGGCTACGAGCTCTACATCCCGGCGGAGCAGGCCAACCACGTGTACGACCGGCTGACCGCGGCCGGCGCGGCGGTGGGTCTGCGGCACGCCGGCCTGAAGGCGTTGTCCAGTCTGCGGATGGAGAAGGGCTACCGGGACTACGGCCACGACATCGACAACACGGACTCGGTGCTGGAGGCCGGCCTCGGCTTCGCGGTCGCCCTGGACAAGCCGGGCGGCTTCGTCGGCCGCGACGCGGTGCTGGCCCGCAAGGCCGCCGGCCCGCTGAGCCGCCGGCTGGTCCAGGTGCTGCTGACCGACCCGGAACCGCTGATGTTCCACGGCGAGATCGTCCGCCGCGACGGTGTCCCGGTGGGCTACATCCGGGCGGCCTCGTACGGCTTCACCCTGGGCGGCGCGGTCGGCCTGGCGATGCTGGACCGCCCGGACGGCGCGGCCCTGGACCAGGCGTGGCTGGACAGCGGCGAGTGGACGGTCGAGGTAGCCGACCGCATCGCCCCGGCCCGCTGCTCCCTACGCCCCCTCTACGACCCGAAGAACACCCGCATCCACCTGTAGGGCGGCAAGGCGGGCGGCGGCCTCGGCGGCGTCGCCCGCCAGGAGTGCGGTGCGGTCGAGCCTGGCCTCGACCGCCGACCGCAACTCAGGGACCGCGATCAGTAGCCCACCCGCCAACACGATCGGACCGTCGCCCGGTGGCAGCGCGAGCAGGGTCGCGGCCAGCCGGTCGGCTCCGTCTTCGAGGATCGTGGCAGCAGCGGGGTCACCAAGACGGACTGCCTCGAAGACCAAGGGGGCCAGGGCGGCCATCTTGTCGCGGGCCAGGGCGTAGAAGGCGCTGACGAAGCCTTCCGGGCCGGTGCCGCCGACCGCGGCGTGCACCGAAGAGACCAGGGCGCCGCCGGTGCCGGCGTGCAGGGCGTGTGCCGTGTGCCGGGCCGCAGCCACGCCGAACCAGAAGCCCGAGCCCTCGTCGCCGAGCAGCCAGCCGATGCCGTCGACCCTCCGGCCGACCGTCCAGTCAACGATCTCGCAGGCGATGGCGCCCGTGCCCGCGATCAGCACCGATCCGGTCGGCACGTCACCCGCGCCCGAGGCGTAGGCCACCACGGCGTCGCCGACCGTGCGCAACGGCACCGGCACGCCGGTCGAAGACCATGCCGACGCGTAGGCCGCAGCGCCCTCCGCCGTGGTCAGCCGGCTGTAGCCGGCCACACCGACCACCGCACCGACCACGTCCGTGGGGTCGAGCCCGGCGAGGGCATCACGCACCGCACCGACCAGGGCGGCCGCCGCCTCGGCCGGTGGGCGGGCGACCGGGTTGCCTGGCCCACCGCGGCCGCGGCCGACCACCGCACCGTCCAGTGTGGTCACCACGACGCGGGTGCTCGTGCCGCCGCAGTCCCCGCCGATCACCAACGTCACGAGACACATGCTGCGCGACCCGCGCCGTCAAGACAAGAGTCTATGTCAAACATCTTGACGCGAGTGCCTCAGTGACAATAATTTTGTTCATCACCGAGCGACAGCGAAAGGAATGACCGCATGGCCGAGACCGGGCTGCTGGGCCGGGTGCGCACCGAGCTGCCGACGCTCCCCGACGCCCTCCAGCGGGTGGCCGAGCAGATCCTCGGCGAACCCGAGGAGACGGCGCGGACGACGATCGTCGACCTCGCCGAGCGTGCCGGCACGTCGACCGCGACCATCACCCGGTTCTGCCGGTTGTTCGGCTACCGGGGCTACGCCGAGCTGCGGGTCGCGGTCGCCACCGAGACCGGCCGCGCGGCACAGGCCCGCTGGGACACCGACATCGACCACGAGATCACCCCGGACGCGCCGCTGGACCGGGTGCTCGACGTGGTCGCCAGCGCGGACGCCCGGGCCATCCAGGACACCGCGGGCCGGGTCGACCTGGCCGCGGTCGAGCGGGTCGCGGCCGCGGTCGCCACGGCGCAGCGGGTCGAGCTGTTCGGCCTGGGGAGCTCCGGCAACGCCGCCCGGGAGATGGCGTTCCGGCTCGAGCGGATCCGGGTGCCCTGCTGGCACCGCTCCGACCCGCACACCGCGCTGACCAACGCCGCGTTGCTCGGGCCGGGCGACGTCGCGATCGGGCTGTCGCACAGCGGCCGGACCCGCGAGGTGATCGAGGTGCTCAGCGAGGCGGCCGACCACGGCGCGCTCACCGTGGCGATCACCTCGTTCCCGCGGTCGCCGCTGTCCGAGGTCGCCGATGTCGTGATGACCACCGCCGTGCAGGAGACCACGTTCCGGCTCGCCGCCCTGTCGGCGTTGCACAGCCAACTGCTCGTGCTCGACCTGATCTACGTCGCCGTCGCGCAACGCACCTACGAACGCACCACCGAGGCGTTCGAGGTGACCGCCCGCGCGGTCGACGCGCACCGCCTGCCCCGCAAGCGCACCAGAACACCGGAGGGATCATGACGATCGGCGCCGAAAGCTATCTCGCGGCCGTCCAGGCCGCGATCGACCAGGTCGCGACCACCCAGGGCGACGCGGTACGCCAAGCCGCCGACCTCGTCACCGAAGCGCTGCGGGCCGGCGGGGTGGTGCAGGCGTTCGGTGCCGGCCATTCCGAGGCGCTGGCGATGGAGATCGCGGGCCGGGCCGGCGGCCTGGTGCCCAGCAACAAGATCGCGCTGCGCGACCTGGTGCTGTTCGGCGGTGCCGACCCGGCCGTGCTGAACGACCCGTTCCTGGAGCGCGACCCGACGGTGGCCCGGCGCCTCTACGAGCTCGCGCCGGTCAAGCCCGACGACATCTTCGTGATCGCCTCGAACTCCGGCATCAACGGCGTGGTGGTCGAGCTGGCCCGGCTGGTCAAGGAGAACGGGCACCGCCTGATCGCGGTCACGTCGCTGGCCCACACCATGGTGGTCGAGCCCAAGCACCCGTCCGGAGCACGGCTGGCCGACCTGGCCGACGTGGTGCTCGACAATGCCGCGCCGTTCGGTGACGCGGCGATCCAACTAGGCGACACCCAGGTCAGGACCGGCGCGATCTCCTCGGTCACCGGCGCGCTGCTAGCGCAACAGCTCGTGTGCGAGGTGGTCGCCCGGATCGTCGCGGCGGGCGAAACGCCACCGATCTACATCTCGTACAACGTGCCCGGCGGCGACGAACACAACAGACAGCTTGAAGCGCGGTACGCCGGGCGCATCCGGCGTACCGCCTCTTAACCAGGAAGGTGAGGACACGCCAATGAACCCCTCTTCCCAGCTCAGACGGTACCCGACCCGGCGCGCCGTGCTGGGTGCGGCGGTGGCCGGTGCGGCCCTGCCGGTGCTCGGCGGATGCGTCACCGGAGGGAACGACGACGCGAACGAAGCCGCCGCGGGGACGAAGACCGCGGACAACCCGCTCGGCGTGCCCGACAAGACCCCGCTCGAGGTGGTCATCTTCAAGGGCGGCTACGGCGACGAGTACGCGGTGAACGCGGAGTCGCTCTACCAGCAGCGCCACCGGGGCGCCACCGTCGACCACAAGGGCATCCAGAAGGTCGGCGAGGCGCTGCAGCCGAGGTTCGTCGCCGACACCCCGCCCGACGTGGTCGACAACACCGGCGCCGGCCGGCTCGACCTGGCGACGCTCGTCGGAGCCGGCAAGCTGAGCGACCTGGCCGATCTGCTCGACGCACCCTCGCTCGACGACCCGGCCAAGAAGGTCCGCGACACGCTGCTGCCGGGCGTGGTCGACGACGGCACGTTCGACGACAAGGTCCAGACGCTCAACTTCACGTACACCGTCTGGGGTCTCTGGTATTCGAAGCCGTTGTTCGACAAGAACGGCTGGACGTTCCCGACCACCTGGGACGCGATGCTGGCACTCTGCGACCAGATCAAGAAGTCCGGCGTCGCGCCGTGGACCTACCAGGGGAAGTACCCGGAATACCTGAACGACCCGCTGCTCGCGATGGCGGCCAAGGCGGGCGGGCCCGACCTGGTCAAGGCCGTCGACAACCTCGAACCCAACGCCTGGAAGCAGCCGGGCCTGGTCGACGCCGCCACCGCGATCGCCGAGCTGGCCGGCAAGGGCTACATCCTGTCCGGCAGCGAGGCGCTGTCGCACACCGAGGCGCAGGCGGCATGGTCGCAGAGCCAGGTCGCGATCATCCCTTGTGGATCGTGGCTGGAGGCCGAGCAGAAGGGCATCACGCCCGCCGGGTTCGACATGGTGATGGCGCCGGCGCCCGCGCTCTCGGGGAGCGACAAGCTGCCACAGACCGCGCTCCAGGCCGCCAGCAGCGAGTCGTTCATCGTGCCGGCCAAGGCCAAGAACCCGCGCGGCGGCCTCGAGTTCCTGCGCATCCTGTTCTCCACCACCGCGGCCAAGCGGTTCGCCGAGCTCAACAGCACGATGCCGAGCGTGGCCGGCGCGCTGGAAGGGCTGACCCTGAGCAGCGGCCTGGGTTCGGTGAAGACGGCGGTCGACGCGGCCGGCCCCAACACCTTCACCTACCGGTTCCGGACCTGGTACGCGCCGCTCGCCAAGGCCGTCGACGACGCCACCGGCGAGCTCGCCACCCGGCGGATCACGCCGGCGCAGTGGTCCGACCGGGTGCAGAAGGCGGCCGACGCCGTCGCCACCGACACCGCGGTCAAGAAGTACCAGCGGTAGCGATGTCCCACGACCGGCACGGCCGATACCGCTTCCTCGCGGGCGCGATCCTGCCCGCGCTGGCGTTGTACGCGGTGTTCGTGCTCTCCCCGTACGCGCAGGCGTTCTATCTGTCGCTGACCGACTGGACCGGCGTGTCCGGCCAGGTGAACTTCGTCGGTCTCGACAACTTCACCCGCCTCGTGGGCGATCCGCTGTTCCTGGCGGCGTTGCGCAACAACGGGTTGATGCTCCTCGTCGTGCCGGTGGTCACCATCGCGCTCGGGCTGCTGCTGGCGGTCCTGGTCACGTTCGGGGGGCGCCGCGGTTCGGCGATCCGTGGCGCCTCGACCTACCAGACCGCGTACTTCTTCCCGCAGCTGTTGTCCCTGCCGATCATCGCGCTGCTCTGGCAGTTCGTGTACCACCCCAACGACGGGCTGCTCAACGGCCTCCTCCGCGGGATCGGACTGGGCGGCCTGGCCCGCACCTGGCTCGGCGACCCGCACCTCGCGCTGTGGGCGGTGATGGCGGTGCTGGTCTGGTCGTCGGTCGGCTTCTACATGGTGCTGTTCGCGGCCGCGATGGCGGCGATACCCACCGAGATCATCGAGGCTGCGGTGCTGGACGGGGCAGGCAAGCTGGCCACCCTGTGGCGGATCGTGCTGCCGCTGCTGCGCGACACCGTGCAGGTGGCCTTCGTCTACCTCGGCGTGCTCGCGCTCGACGGGTTCGCGGTCGTGCAGGTGATGACCGTGGGCCCGGGCGGTCCCGACAACGCCACCGAGGTGATCGGGTTGGGGCTCTACCGCAACGCGTTCACGTTCTCCAAGTTCGGCTACGCGGCCGCGATGGGCGTGGCCCTGTTCTTCCTCACCCTCACCCTCGCCGTGCTGGCGATGCGGGCGGGCCGGCGCGACAAGGTGGAGCTGGCATGAGGCGCGCGCACGCGTTCTTGGTCGCCTGGGCGGCGGTGGTCACGCTTCCCCTGCTCTGGGCCGTGGTCAGCTCGCTCAAGACCGATCGGGAGATCCTCACCTCGCCCTGGTCGCTCCCGGCGACGCCGCACTTCGACAACTGGTCGCGAGCCTGGAACCAGGCGGAGATCGGGCGGTACTTCGGCAACAGCGCGCTCGTGGTCGGCGGCGCGCTGCTGCTGACCATGTTGTTCGGGGCCACCACCGCGTACGCCCTGGCCCGCTATCCGTTCCGTGGCAACAGGTTGCTCTACTTCGGGTTCGTCGCCGGCATGCTGTTCCCGGTGTTCCTGGCCCTGGTGCCGCTGTTCTTCGTGGTCAAGCAGCTCGGCCTGCTCGGCACGTACCCCGGGCTGATCCTGGTCTACACCGCGTACGCGTTGCCGTTCACCATCTTCTTCCTGCACGCGTTCTTCCGCACGCTGCCCACGGCACTGGCCGAGGCCGCGTTCCTCGACGGCTGCTCGCACTGGGGTGTGTTCTTCCGGGTGATGCTCCCGCTGGCCCGCCCCGGCCTCGTCACCGTCGCCATCTTCAACTTCCTGGGCCTGTGGAACCAGTACCTGCTGCCGCTGGTGCTCAACCCGGACCCGGACCGCTACGTCCTGGCCCAAGGGCTCGCCGCGCTGTCGGTGAGCCAGGGCTACCGCTCCGACTGGAGCGGCCTGTTCGCCGGCCTGACCATCGCGATGCTCCCGGTGCTGGCCGCCTACGTCATCTTCCAACGGCAGATCAGATCCGGCCTGACCGCGGGGGCGGTCAGGTAACGCCCCGGCTCAACCCGCGCGCAACGCAGCGCGTACCCCCTTGTTCGCTTCTGTCCTTTGAGGAGGAAGCTCATGTCCCGTGTCCCCAAACTGCTAGGGGCAGCCGCGGCGGCCAGCCTGTTGGTGGCTGGCATCGCCGCCGTCAGCGCCGCCGGACCCGCCGCCGCCGCACCGTGCGGCGCGCTGTTCGACGACTTCACCTACTCGTCGTCGAGCGACCCGGCGATCGCCGCCCGCAACTGGACCGTCCGCACCAACACCGGCGGCCCCGGCGTGCCCGGCGCCGCCTGGCCGGCGTCGAACATCACCTTCCCGACCGTCGACGGCCAGAAGGTGCTCCAGCTCGCCGCCGCCACCGACGGCACGGCCGGCGGCACCTCGCATGCCGAGCTGTTCCATCAGCGCAAGTTCTTCGAAGGCACGTACGCCGCCCGCGTGAAGTTCGCCGACGCACCGGTGTCGGGCAACGACGGCGACCACCTGGTGGAGACGTTCTTCACCATCACCCCGCTGGAACGCGACCTCGACCCGAACTACGGCGAGATCGACTTCGAGTACCTGCCCAACGGCGGGTGGGGCGAGCAGGGCCCGATCTTCTACCAGACCACCTGGGAGACGTACCAGAACGAGCCCTGGCAGGCCGTCAACACCCACACCGAGCAGCGGCAGAGCTTCAACGGCTGGCACAACCTGCAGTTCAACGTCTCGGCCGGGCGGGTCAAGTACTACGTCGACGGCGTGCAGGTGGCCGACCACGGCGACCAGTACTACCCCGAGACCAACATGTCGATCAACTTCAACCTGTGGTTCATCGACCTGGCCACGCACACCGGCGGCCGCGCGGTCTACAACCAGCAGGTCGACTGGCTCTACTACGCGGGCAGCGAGGCGCTGACGCCGGCGCAGGTCGCCACCCGGGTGTCCGGGCTGCGCTCGGCCGGCACCGCGCACACGGACACGGTCGGCAACGGCACCTGCCCCACCAACCCACCGACCCAGAACCCGACGAACCCGCCCACGAATCCACCCACGCAGAACCCCACCAACCCGCCGACGCAGAACCCGGTCAACTGCTCCGGCGCGCCCGCCTGGAACTGGGGCACGGTCTACCTCGAAGGCCAGCGGGTGAAGCACCCGAACCGGCAGGGCCAGCTCCGGCTCTGGCAGGCCAACTGGTGGACGCAGGGCTCCGAGCCCGGTTGGACCGCGCAATGGCGGGACCTCGGCCCCTGCTGAGTACGCGATCATGGTGGTCATGACGACTGCCACGGTCTACGCGAAGTTCGCGGCGGGTGAGGCGCACGGCGTCTCACCCGCCTACGAACGGCTGTCCAACGCGGTCTCCACGGACGACGAGCTGCTCGCGCTGCTCGATCAGCTCCCGGAGGCCAAACGCCAGCCCAACCTGCTCTTCGGCGTCGTGCGCTGGCTGGGCGGCCCCGTCGAGGATCCCGAGACCTTCCGGGCGTACGTGTTGGCGAACTGGCCGACGATCGAGCCGGCGATGCGGTCCCGGGCGACGCAGACGAACGAAGCCGGCCGGTGTGCGGTGCTGCTGCCCGTGCTGGCCTCCCTGCCTCAGCCGCTCGCCCTGCTGGAGGTCGGCGCGTCGGCCGGGCTCTGCCTCTACCCGGACCGGTACGCCTACCGCTACGGCGACCAGGCGGTCGGCAACGGCGATCCGGTGCTGGACTGCGCCGCCACCGGCATCACCGTGCCGGCCGCGCTGCCGGAGGTGGTCTGGCGGGCCGGCCTCGACCTGAACCCGCTCGACGTGACCGATCCGGAGGACGTGGCCTGGCTCGACGCCTTGATCTGGCCGGAGCACCAGCACCGCCGCGACCGCCTGCGCGCCGCGGCCGCGGTGGCCGCCGCCGACCCGCCGCTGCTGGTCCGCGGCGACCTGGTCGACGACCTGCCGGCGCTGGCCGCCCAGGCGCCGGCGGACGCGACGTTGGTGGTCTTCCACAGCGCCGTTCTCTACCAGGTGCCCCGGCCGCGCCGCGAAGCGTTCGTCGACGTGGTGCGCGGGCTGCCCGGTCATTGGCTGGCCGTGGAGGAGCCCTGGGTGCTCGGCCTCGACGACCTGCCCGCGCCGCCGACCGACGGGTTCCACAACGTGCTCACCCTGGACGGCACGCCACTGGCCTACTCCCGCGGGCACGGCCAGGCGATGACCTGGTTCGGGGTCACACCCTGATCCGTACCCCCTGCGCGAACGCGCCGCTGTGCAGTTCGAGCGTGGTCGGGTCGGCGGCGGCCGGCAGCGACCAGGAGAGCTGCGCCAGCAGCCGGTGCCCGGGCACGACCGGTGCGTCGAACACGTCCCGGCCGCCGTTGAGGGCCCGGGTCGCCATCACGTCCGTCGACACGGGCGCCTCGCCGGCGACCGCCAGCCGTTGCAGCGACGGGTGCCAGTACTCGGGCGCCGCGCTGTGGTTGGTCATCCCGACGACCGCCGTGCAGCGCTGCCCGCCGCCCGCCGGTGCGCAGGTGAAGCTGTACGCCGTGAACTCGAACGCGTTCTCTCGCAGCGGTGTGCCGAGCGCGCCGGTGACCACCGGGCCCAGCCAGCCGGACGCGGGTGTGCGCTGCGCTCCGGCGGCCGTCGCGGCCAGCCTGGGCACCGCCAGTGCCGCGGCCAGCACGCCGAGCCCGACCAGCAGGACGATCGCGGTCAGCACGGCGACGCCGGCCCGGCCCTTGTCGCTGAGGGCCGCGACCCGACGCGCCGCGCGTGGCCAGCCGTACCGGGCGAACAGGACGGACGCGACGACCAGCAGCGTGGCGAGGGCCGGCAGCCACCAGAGCTGCCACCGGTTCTCCTGGCTCGCGGTCGCGCCCGGGTCCGCGGGCGTCCAGACCGACGCGGAGCAGTCGACCGGTTGGCCGGCCAGGCCGACGTAGGCGCACGCCGCACCGGAGATCGACGCACCCTGGGAAGGCGCGACCGTCGTGGTGAGCGTCGTGCTCTCGTACGGTCCAAGATGGACGGTCCAGACGAGCTCGCTCGGCGACCCCGGACCGGGCGAACCGCCCGGCCCGGGTGCCGGGCTCGTGGCCGTCACGCGGGCACCGTCCGGCACGCTCTGCCGGACCGTCAGGTCAGTGGGCGCCTCGGTGCGGTTGCGCACCACGACGCGATACTCGGCTTCCTGGCTGCCGTCGCTGGTCATCGCCACGTCCACCTGGCTGGCGTCGGGCTGGGCCGCGGCGGGCGCCGCCGTGAAGGGCAGCGTTGGTGCCAGGAGCGCGAGGGACAAGGCAGTACGAAGCATGGCCGATCTCCCCCCGTTTTCCACGGTAGGAAGATCACCAGGCCGTCCGGCGCGAACCCCGGATCCGGGCCCCGGACGCCGGGCCCGGGTTACTCTGCCAGCGTCTTCACGGCCGAGCGCTCGGCGCCGATCGGCTGGTAGCCCAGCCACTCGTTGATCGCCAGCATCGGCTTGTTGACCTCGTCGTTGCCGGTGTATCCCGCCGTGAACCCGGCGTCCCGTGCCGCCCGGAATGCGACCGATTTGGCGATCTTGGCCAGGCCCCGACCCCGGTAGGCACGCCGGGTGCCGGTGCCGGTCGACATGAACCGCCCGGACTCGCGGTCGGCGTAAAGATAGGTCATGGTCGCCGGCACGCCGTCGACCAGCACGACCAGGCTCAGGTCGTGGTCGACGTTGGGGTCGTGCCAGATGTCCTCGAACCAGTCGTCGTATTCGACCTTGTCGAACGGGGTGTCGGACGGCTCGTCGAGCATCGACTCACTGTCGACGGCGAACACCGCCTCCGGACCGATCTCCGCGAAGCTGGCGGTGGTGACGTCGGCCGGGATCGCCGGCGCCGGCGGCAGGTCGGCGAGCAGCAGCCGCTGGTAGCGGGCCTCGTGGTTGAGCGTGTAGCCGTGCTTCTCGACGAACCGCAGCGTGGCGGGCTCGTCGACGGCGTAGCCGACCACCTTGCGGCCACCGACCGAGCGCAGGTGCGCCTCGGCCGCTGCCAGCAGCGCGGTGCCGATGCCCCGGCCGCGGGCGTCCGGCCGCACGATGACCGCGGTGCCGGCCGCGCCCTCCTCCGAGGTCCAGATGTTGAGGTCGGCCCGGGCGAAGCCGGCCAGGCCGCGCTCGTCGTCGACCGCGAACAACGCGCCCTTGGCGTTGCGGGCCGAGAGCGCCCAGCCGTGCCGGAGCCCGGCCGGTGTGTTGACCTGCCAGGGGAAGACCTGGGCGCGGATCGCGAGAAGCGGAGCCGCGTCGTCGGGGGTGCCGGGCCGGACGGTCGTCATGCGACCTGTCTACCAGTGGGCGCAACCGGATTCCGAGGTGGCACGATCGCCGGCATGGACATCTCCGTCACCCTCGCACCGGTCGACGCCGACAACTGGCGCGCGGTCGCCGGGCTATCCGTGAGCCCGGCACAACGTGCCTGGGTCGCCGAGCCGGCGTACTACCTCGCGCTCTGCCACTACAGCCCGGTCGGTTGGCGCCCGCTGGCCATCACCACCACCGACGGCGGCGTCGTCGGCTTCCTGATGTGGGCCATCGACCCGGACGACGGCGCGGCCTGGCTCGGCGGCATCACGGTCGACGCCGCGCACCAGGGCAAGGGCTACGGGCGGGCGGCGGTCAGTGCGGCCCTGGCCGAGATCGACGCGCCGAGCTTCGCGCTCTCCTATCAGCCGGACAACACCGCGGCCCGCGCGTTGTACGCGAGCCTGGGCTTCGCGGAGACGGGCGAGCAGGAGGACGACGAAGTGGTCGCCCGCCGACCGAAGTAGCCGCTCAGTCCGAGGCGTCGTGGGCCAGTAGGGCCAACTGGATGCGGTTGGTCAGGTCCAGCTTCGTCAGCGCACTGGACAGGTGGGCCTTGACGGTGCCGACCGACATGTAGAGCCGCTCGGCGATGTCGCCGTTGGACAGCCCTTCGGCGACCGCCGCGGCCACCGCGCGCTCGCGCTCGGAGAGCACCGCCAGCCGTTCCCGGGCCCGGTCGCGGCGCGTGCTGCCGGCCCGGTCACCGCCGGCGGCCACGTGGTCGATCAGCGTGCGCGCGACGCTCGGCGAGAGCACCGGCTCGCCGGCCGCCGCGCGCCGCACCGCCTCGACGATCTGCTCCGGCGGTGTGTGCTTGAGCAGGAAGCCGGCCGCACCCGCGCGCAGCGCCTCGACCACCGTGGCGTCGGCGTCGAAGGTGGTGAGCACGATGACCGCCGGACCGCGGCCGAGCGCCCGGGTAGCCGTGATCCCGTCGACCACCGGCATCCGCACGTCCATCAGCACCACATCCGGCTGCGTGCGGCGCACCTGGTCCGGCACCGACGAACCGTCGACAGCCTCACCGACCACCTCGATGTCGGGCGCGCCACCGAGCATCAGCCGCAACCCGGCCCGCACCAGGGCGTCATCGTCGACGAGCAGCACCCGCACCGGTCGGCTCATGCCGGCCACGGTAGCCGGGTGACCAGTCGGAAGCTGCCCCCGTCCGGGCCGTGCTCCAGCGTGCCTCCGTCGAGGGCGACCCGCTCGGCGAGCCCCGCCAGCCCGACACCGGCGCCGGGTATGGCGCTTACCGGCGCACCGCCGACCGGCAACGGGTTGCGCACCACGGCCACCACGCCGTTGCCGGGCGTGCCGGTGACCGAGACCTCGACCGCCGTACCCGGTGCGTGCTTGCGGGCGTTCGTCAGTCCTTCTTGGACGGTGCGGTAGACGGTGCGCTGCACCGCGCCGCGCAGGCTCTCGGTCGGCTCGCACTCGACGGTGACGGTGACCCGCTGCCCCACCGCCTCCGCGTCGGCGACCAGCCGTTCGATGTCACCGATCTGGGGCTGCGGCGGCCCGACGTCGCCGGGATCCGGTGCCTCGTCACCGGTGCGCAGCACCGCCAGCACGTCACCGAGCTCCACCAGCGCGCGCCGGGCGTTGCCGTGGATGACGTCGATGGCGGCACCGACGTCGGAGGCGTCCAGTGGTCGCCCGGCACCGGCCTCGGCCTGGGCACTGCGGTAGGACAGCGCCCCGGCGTGCACCGAGATCAGCGAGATGCGGTGGGCGAGCGTGTCGTGCATCTCCCGGGCGATCCGCTCCCGTTCCGCCCGGCGCGCGTCGGCCAGCCGCCGGTCGTGGTCGCGCGCCGCCCATTCGGCGTCGCGGCGGAGGCTGACCACGACCTGCCGGCGGAACCGGATGGCCATCCCCGAGACCAGCGGTGTGACGAACATCAGGAACACGATCACCACCATCGCCTGCCACGCGACGTTCGGCGGCGGGTGAGCGAAGCTGAACCAGAGCGACGGCACCAGAAAGGCGTCCGCCACGAGCACCGCGGCTAGCCAGCCCTTGTGCACGGCGACGGTGAGCACGACGACCAGCGCGGCACCCAAGGTGCTGTCGCCGATCAGGTACGCCATGAAGACCACGCCGGCCACCACGAACGGGAACCGCCGCCGCCACCACAGCGCGACGCAGGCGGCGAGGCTGACGAACGGGTCGGCCGTGTGGAACCACTGCGGCACCGCGTCGCCGTAGTACGGCGCCCCGCCGGAGTCGGCCACCAGGAAGCCGAGCGCGAAGACGAACAGCGCCGCGTCGGCCACCCAGTCCCGGACGGTGCGCCGCCGGCGTGGCTCGTCGACCGAGACCCCGGCCAGCTCCGCGGGCAGCAGCCACCGCGGCGAACGGAAGGATTTCGGCCGGGTCGCGCTCATGCCGCGAGGGTACGACGCCCGCCGCGCGTCGCTCGACCAGTAATCCTGGCCGACCGGCCAAGCGCGCTAGCCGATGGATAGCTGCGCGGCTTGCGACCGTCCCCCACCCTGTGCGCATGGGGGAACTCGGACTGTTTCCACCTCGACACCGCGTCGCGCCCAAGGCCGTGCTCTGGTGGACGGTGCGCGACGTGATCAGCGCCGTCGTGCCGCTCGCCGCGGGGCTCGTCGTCTTCGCCTTCGTCGAGTCCTGGCGACCCTGGCTCGGCCCGCTGCTGGTGGCACTGGCCATTGTCGACGTCGTGCACGCCGCCGTCGTGCCCTCCCTGCGCTACCGGGTGCACCGGTGGGAGGCCACGGACGACGCGGTCTACGCCCTGTCCGGCTGGTTCGTCCGCGAGTGGCGCGTCGCGCCGCTGTCCCGCATCCAGACCGTCGACGCCACCCGCGGCCCGCTGCAACGGTGGCTCGGCCTGGCGACCGTGACCGTGACCACCGCGTCGGCGAGCGGGCCGGTCCAGCTGGTCGCGCTGCCAGACGCGGAGGCGACCGAGTTGGCGGCCCGACTCACCGCGATCGTCGGCCGCACGGCCGGTGACGCGACGTGACCTGGCAGCGGCTCGACCGCAAGGTGATCGCGGTCGACCTGGTGCGGGCCGCGGTCTCCCTGGTGCCGACGGCCATCGCGGCGGGCGTGCTGGGCCTGGACCCGGGCGATGCCTGGCCGGCGCTCGTGGTGGCGGTGGTCGGCGTGCTGCGGGCGGCGGCCGACCTGGCCCGCTGGGCCACGACCCGCTACCGGATCACCCCTGACCGGGTCGAGGTGCGCAGCGGGCTGTTCGTCCGCAACGAGCGCTGGATCGCCCGTGACCGGATCCGCAGCGTCGGCAGCGACGCGCGGCTGACCCACCGGCTGTTCGGGCTGCGGGTGGTCACCGTCGGCGCCGGGCTGACCGGTGTAGCCGGCGCGACGGCCGCCCTGCGGATCGACGCGGTGTCGGCGGCCACGGCACAGCGCCTGCACGAGATGCTCGACGCGACGGCCATACCGAGCGAGGAGCCGGACAAACCCACCGGCCACCTGTTGGCCCAGTTCGAGCCGCACTGGGTCCTCTACAACGTCCTCAGCATCTGGGTCGTCTTCGCTGGTGCGGGCCTGACCTGGGGCGGCTACTGGCTGGGCCGGCTGTTCGGCTACGACGCGCTCGACCACGCCCGCGACCTGGCCGGCGGCGCGCACACCGGGTGGCTCATCGCGCTCGGCGCCGTGGGTTTCCTCCTCCTCGGCTGCGGCGGGCTGGTCGTCGGTTTTTCGTCACGAGCCACTGGAACTTCCGGCTGAGCAGGAACGCCGTGCCCCGCGGCCCGGTCTCCGTCGCCCGCGCGGTCGCCGCCGAGATCCTGCGCACCGACGCGCTGACCCGGGCGCTGCGCCCGGCCCCGCCCGCCGCGCTGCGCCGCCGGTTGGTGCGGGCGCTGCTGTTGACCGCGATCGCTACGGCCGTCGCGGTCATCGCCGGCGGGCCGTCGTTCGCGTGGGTCTTCCCCGCCCTGCTGGTGGTCACCACGGCCGGCGCCGTCCTGGCGTACCGCAGCCTGGGCCAGGCCGTGCACGACGGCTATCTGGTGGTCCGCTCGGGCGTGGCCACCCGGCAGACGGCCGCGCTGCGCCGCGACGCGGTGATCGGCTGGCGGGTCAAGCAGTCGTTCTTCCAACGCCGGCTCGGGCTGGCCACGGTGATCGCGACGACTGCGGCCGGGCAGGGCGCCTACACCGCGTACGACCTCGCGGCCGGAGAGGTCGCGAGCCTAGTGGAGGGCGCCGGAGAGCAGGGCCAGCCCTTCCTCGATCGCGGGCGGGTCGAGGGTGGCGTACCCGAAGATCAGTCCCTCGGGACCGGGACCGAGCCGGTAACGACCGACGCCGCCGACGCCGACCCCGGCGGAGCGGCCGGCGGCGACGACCTCGTCCTCGGTGAGCCCGGGCGGCAGCCAGGCGACCAGGTGCAGGCCGGCCGCCACGCCGGCGGGGCGGAACCCGGGTAGGTGCCGAGCCAGACCGGCCAGCAGCGCGTCCCGTCGGCGCCGGTAGACGGGACGCATCCGGCGCAGGTGCCGGTCGAACTCGCCGTGCGCGAGGAAATCGGCCAGCGCGAGCTGGTCGACGGCGGACGAGCCCCGGTCCGCCCGCACCTTGGCCGCGGCGAGCTCGTCGACCAGCCAGGCCGGCGGGACGAGCCAGCCGATCCGCAGCCCGGGTGCGAGGGTCTTGCTCGCCGTGCCCGCGTAGACCACCCGGTCGGGCCCGAGGCCCTGCAGGGCTCCGACCGGCGCGCGGTCGTAGCGGTGCTCGGCGTCGTAGTCGTCCTCCACCACGACGGCGTCGTGCTCCCGGGCCCAGCGCAGCACCGCCGCCCGGGCCGGGGGCGGCAGCACGCCGCCGGTCGGCCACTGGTGTGACGGGGTCAGCACCAGCGCGTTCGCCGACACCCCGGCCAGGGCGGCGACGTCGACGCCGTCGGGGCCGACCGGCACCCCGACCACCTCGAGGCCGGCGGCTCGGGCGTGCTCCCGGGCGTCGTCGTCGGCCGACGGGTCCTCGACGGCGATCCGCCGGGCGCCGCGCCGGGCGAGCACCTGGACGACCAGCGCGATGCCCTGGGCGAAACCGCTGGTGACGACCACATTGGACGGTGCGGCGTTCGTGCCGCGCACGCGGTTGAGATAGTCGGCCAGGGCGAGCCGCAGCTCCGGCACACCGCCGCCGCTCGCGTAGCCGAACCGGTCGTCGGGCGCCTGGGTCAGCACCCGCCGCAGCGACCGCAGCCAGGCAGCGCGCGGGAAGTGCGCGACGTCGGCCCGGCCGTACCCGAAGTCGATCCGCACCTCGGGCGGCACCCGCACCGGCGCCTGGGGCGGCGCGGGCGACGGGCCCGCCGCGACAGTGGTGTATCCGCCGGGCCGGCTGCTGAGGTAGCCCTCGGCGACGAGTTGCTGGTAGGCCTCGACGACGATGCCACGGGACACGCCGAGGTCGGCCGCGAGCGTCCGGGTGGGCGGCACGGAGGCCCCCAACGGCAGCCGGCCCGAGCGGACTCCCTCGCGGATCGCCGTCTCGATCTGGCGGTGCAGCGCGACCGGGGCCGCCCGGTCGAGCGGAATCAGCAGGTCGCTCGCGGCGCCGGAATTGGTCCAGGATCCCACCATGGAATCGGAGCTTATTCTCAGTACCGATTCTTGGCACCGTGAGTGACATGACGACGACATCCCTCACCGGTCAGGTCCTCCACCCCAGCGACGCCGGCTACGACGAAGCCCGTTCCGTCTGGAACGCGATGGTCGACCGCCGGCCCGCCCTGATCGTGCGCTGCGGCACGGTCACCGACGTGGTCAACGCCGTCCGCCACGCCCGCGAGCGCGACCTGGAGATCGGTGTCCGGTGCGGTGGCCACAGCGTGCTCGGGCTCGCGGTGCCGGCTGACGGACTGATGATCGACCTGACGCCGATGGGCGGCGTGACCGTGGACCCGGGCACCCGCCGGGCCCGCGTGCAGGGCGGCGCCCTGCTCGGTGCGCTCGACCGGGCGGCCCAGCGCTTCGGCCTGGCCACCACGGCCGGCAACGTGTCACACACGGGCGTCGGCGGCCTCACCCTCGGCGGCGGCATGGGCTGGCTGGCCCGGCGGTACGGGCTGTCCTGCGACAACGTCGTGTCGTACGAGGTGGTCACCGCCGACGGAGCCGTGGTCACCGCGAGCCGCACCGAGCACCCGGAGCTGTTCTGGGGCCTGCGGGGCGGCGGAGGCAACTTCGGCATCGTGACCTCGTTCGAGTTCCAGCTCCACGAGGTCGGCACCCGAGCCCTGCTCGCCAGCTACCTGTTCGATCCGGCCGACGGTGCCGCGGTGCTGGAAGGCTGGCGGGAGCTCAGCGCTGCCGCGCCCCGGGAAGCCACCTACCAGGCCACGGTCGGCGCCGACGGGGTCGACGTCGGCTTCGTCTGGGTCGGCGACCCCGAGCGCGGGCGCCGGCTCACCCGGGAGCTGGCCGGGCTCGGTCGCGCCCGCCGGGAGACGGTGCGCGAGCTGTCCTATCTGGAGCTCCAGACGATCGACGACGCGGTCGACGGACACCATTTCCGCCGCTACTGGAAGGGCCTCTACCTCGACCGGCTGCCCGCCGAGGCGGCGGCCGCGCTGGTCGAGCGCGGCGGCGGCGCCGAGGCGCTGCGGCCGGCGATGTCGCTGCAGGCCTACGGCGGCGCGATCCAGGACGTGCCGGACGACGACGCGGCGTACGGCCAGCGCGGAACGCTCTTCGAGCTCGTCGCGGCGGCCCGCTGGGACGACCCTGCCGAAGACGCCGACCGGATGGCGGCCGCCCGGACCGCGGTCGCACCGCTGACGCCGTACTCCAGCGGGATGTATCTCAACACCCTCAGCGACGAGGGCGCCGCCGGCGTCCGGCGGGCCTTCCCCGCGGCGAAGCTGGCGCGGCTGGCCGCCCTGAAGCGGACCTGGGACCCGGCCAACGTCTTCCACCTGAACCAGAACATCGCCCCGGCCTGACGCGAATCCATCACTTGGCACTACCCGTCAATTCGGGATGACCGATCTTCGATCGAAACCGATAGATTCCCCGGAAACTCACAAGGTTCGATGGGGAGGATCACTTGTCCCGACTACGACGGATGACGCTGGGCGTCGTCGCCGCCCTGGCGATGGTGGCCACCGGCGCCGGCCCGGCCAGCGCTTCACCAGACCCGGTGCCGACCGGCCCCGACCAGATCGTCGGCGGCACGCCGGCCGCGGCGGGCGAGTTCCCGTGGATGGTGCGGCTGTCCATGGGCTGCGGTGGAGCGATGTACACGCCCAGCCTGGTGCTCACGGCCGCGCACTGCGTTGGCGCCACCGGCAACAACACGTCGATCACGGCGACCTGGGGCGTCATCGACCTGCAGGACCCGACCCGGACCACCCGCACCTCCAACTACGTCTACCGGGCCCCCGGCTACAACGGCAACGGCAAGGACTGGGCGCTGATCCGGCTGTCCAGCCCGATCACCGCCAGCCCCCTGTTGAAGATCGCCACCGACACCTCGCTGCACAACGGCTCGTTCACCGTGGCCGGCTGGGGCGCGGCCACGCAGGGCGGCGGCCAGCAGCGTTTCCTGCGCAAGGCGACGGTGCCGTTCATCAGCGACGCCACGTGCGCGGCGCAGGGCGGCAGCTACAGCGGCCTGATCGCCAACGAGGAGATCTGCGCCGGCATCCTGCCCGGCGGCGGCATCGACACCTGCCAAGGTGACTCCGGCGGCCCGATGTTCAAGCGGAACGCCAGCAACGAGTGGGTGCAGGTCGGCATCACGTCGTGGGGCATCGGCTGCGCCCAGCCGAACGCGCCCGGCGTCTACACCGAGGTGCGCTACTTCGCGGCCGACATCCTCGCGGCGGCGATCTCCCTGGGCGGTGGCCCGCCCGGTGGCGGCGTAGCGGTCGGCAACCCGGGCAACCGGTCCTCGACCGTCGGCACCGCGGTCTCCGCGACGCACACCGCATCCGGTGGCACCGCGCCGTACACCTGGTCCGCGACCGGCCTTCCCCCGGGCCTGTCGATCTCGTCGTCCACCGGCACCGTCACCGGCACCCCGACGACCGCCGGCTCCTACAGCGTCACGGTCACGGCGACCGCCTCGGCCGGCGGATCGGGCAGCACGTCCTACACCTGGACGGTCAACCCGGTCGGCAGTTGCGGCGCGATCACCAACGGCACCGACCTGACGATCCCGGACCTGTCCACGGTGGAGAGCACGATCACCGTGTCGGGGTGCTCCGGCAACGCCTCGAGCGCGTCGACGGCCGAGGTGCACATCGTGCACACGTACCGCGGTGACCTGGTCGTCACGCTGGTCGCCCCGGACGGCAGCCTCTACACGCTGGCCAACCGCACCGGTGGCAGCGCCGACAACATCGACCAGGTCTTCACGGTCAACCTGTCGAGCGAGGCCCGCAACGGCGCCTGGAAGCTGCGGGTACGCGACGCGGCGTCGGCCGACACCGGCTACCTCAACTCCTGGACGCTGACCCTCTGATCAACTTAAGATGGCAGGGTGACTGCCGGGTCGGCCCTTCTGACAGGGCCCGCTGAGATCGGTTACCCGGCCATCTCTTGATCGCGCCGCGGGCCCGCGGCCCGCCGGCGCACCTCCTCCACCGCTTTCGCAGGCGTGTTTCGAGAGGAGGTGAATTCCGACATGTCTGTTACCGACGCGGCCTGGTCCGCGTTCGTCGCCCGCTACGCGGTCGGCTCGGTCGTCCACGGCGACGTGGTGAGCGTCGTGCCGTTCGGCGCGTTCGTCCGCATCGGCGAGGTCGACGGCTTCGCGCCGCTGCGCGAGTGGCCGGCCCCGCTCGAGGAGGGCGCGATCGTCCCGGTGCGCATCGCCGCCATCGACCCGGACGCCCGGCGCTTCGCCGTGCATCCGGCGTGATCGAGGTTGTCCGGGGGTGGGCCCGCCCCCGGAAAAACCTCAGCTGCCCGGATAGCGGGTCGTCCACTCGTCGTCGGTGTGCAGGTCGGCCCCGTGCAGGAACTCGCTCGCCAGGTCGTCCGCCACGGCCGCGATCGTGGCCCGGCCCTCCAGGCGCGACACCCAGTCCGCCGGCAGGGCCGTTTCGCCGTGCCACGCGCCGAGCAGGTTGCCGGCGATCGCCGCGGTCGAGTCGCTGTCACCCGAGTGGTTGGCCGCGACCAGCAGCGCGCGCCGCACGTCGGTGGGGTGGGCCAGCGCCGCGTAGACGGCGATCGCCAGCGCCTCCTCGGCCACCCAGCCGCCGCCGAGCGTCTCCACCCGTTCCGGGGTCGCCGCCCGGTCCAGCGTCAGCGCCTGTTCCAGGGCCGCGGTGACCTCCTCGTGCTTCGGCCAGCGCCGGAGCAACTCCAGGGTTCCCTCGATCGCCGCGGCCAACCCCAGATCGGCGAGCACGAGCCGGTGCGTGATCGCCGCGAACGCGCCCGCCGCCAGATAGCCCGACGGATGTCCGTGGGTCTGCACCGCGCACTCGACCGCGGCACCGAACGCCTCCTCCACGGTCCATCGTGGATTCAGGCCGAACGGTGCCGACCGCATCACCGCGCCGCAGCCCTTGGAGTCCGGGTTCGCCGGGTCGGCGGGAGTGCCCATCCGCCCCGACTGCAGGCCCGAGAGGCAGGCGTTGCCAGGCGCGCGGCGGGCGTACAGGAACGCGTGACCGGCCAGCCAGCCGTCGGCGTCATCCGGCGGACCGGACCGGTGTTGGGTGTCGAGCCAACGCAGATAGGCCCGGTAGACGACAAGAGCGACATCCTTGCCGCGGACGTCCGCCCGGATCAGCCCTTCGGCGGTGAACAGCGTCATCTGCGTGTCGTCGGTGATCAGTGCGGGATCGCCGAGCAGGTCGACCAACCCGTCCGCGCCGAATCGTTCCCGAATCCGGTGCGTAGAAAGGAATTCCACCGGATTGCCCAGTGCGTCCCCGATCGCGCCGCCCAGCAGACACCCGCGTACCCGTGACCGATATGACATCCGATTGATCCTAGATATCGAGGTAGTTGCTGCCAGGCACGGAATTGACGCGGCGGTGGTAGCGTCTGCCCGGCTGGCCGCCCCCAGAGCGACCGGACCGTTACCGGGGAGGGTATGGATGGGACTCACCGCGGAGGAGAGCGGCCGGATCGCGGCGCTGCTCGACACCCATGCCGACAAGTTGACGGCGAGCTGGACCGACACGATCGCGGTCTCCCTGCGCGGCCGGCTGACCAGGGCCGAGCTGCTCAAGCAGGTGCAGGATCTGCACCGGGCGACCCTCGACGCACTGCGCTCCGGCGACTTCGACCTGGCCGCCGCCGGCTCGGGCGCCCTGCGCGCCGCGCTCGTCGACCTGTCGCGCAGCCGCGCCCGTCAAGGCTTCAGCGCCTCCGAGACGGCGATCACCGTGTTCGGCCTGAAGAAGGCGCTCTTCGACGTGGTCGACACGCGCGGAGCCGACCCGCAGGTGCTCGCGGACCTGATCGCGGCCGGGCTGATGATCGACGACCTGGGCCTGTTCACCTTCGAGACCTACGCCAAGACCCGCGAGGAGCTGATCGCCGACCAGGCCGAGCAGCTTCTGGAGCTGGCCACCCCGGTGGTCAAGCTGTGGGAGGGCGTCGTCGCGATCCCGCTGGTCGGCACGCTCGACTCGGCGCGCGCCCAGGTCGTCATGGAACGGCTGCTGGAAACCCTGGTCGAGACCAGCTCGCCGTACGCCATCATCGACATCACCGGTGTGCCCGCCGTCGACACCCAGGTCGCGCAGCACATCCTGAAGACCGTGGTGGCGGCCCGGCTGATGGGCGCCGAGTGCATCATCTCCGGCATCCGCCCGCAGATCGCGCAGACGATCGTCGCCCTCGGCATCGAGTTCGGCGACATCGCCACGAAGGCGACACTGGCCGACGCGCTGCGCCACGCCCTGCGCATGATCGAGGCGAGCCGCAAGGGCAGGAGCAACTGATGGAACGCGTCCCGGTCCTCAAGATCGGTGACATCCTGCTCGTCTCGATCCAGGTCGACATGCAGGACCAGACCGCGCTGGCGCTCCAGGAGGACCTCGCCGACCGGATCGTCGCGACCGGTTGCCACGGCGTGATCATCGACATCACCGCGCTCGACATCGTCGACTCGTTCGTCGGCCGGATGCTCTCCTCGATCGCCGCGATCTCCCGGGTGCTCGACGCGGAGACGGTGGTGGTCGGGATGCGGCCCGCCGTGGCGATCACGCTGGTCGAGCTCGGCCTCTCGCTGGACGGCATCCGCACCGCGCTGAACGTCGAGCGGGGCATGGAGCTGCTGGCCCAGTCCAGGGCGGACGAACCCGACCTGGGTCTCGACCTGGGTCTCGACCTGGCCGACCTCGACAGCTTCGGCCCGACGGCGACGCCGTGACGACGGACGTCGGGCTCGGCGAGCCGCAGGTCGTCACCATCGCCGCCGACGAGGACGTGGTCCGCGTGCGCCAGCTGGTGCGCACCGTCGCGGTCGCGGCGAAGCTGTCGCTGGTCGACCAGACCAAGCTGGTCACCGCCGCGAGCGAGCTGGCCCGCAACACTTTGGTGTACGGCGGGGGCGGCGGGGCCGAGGTGACCGTGGTCGACGGCGGCCGGCGCAGGGGCATCCGGATCGTGTTCAGCGACGACGGACCCGGCATCGCGGACCTCGACCTGGCCCTGACCGACGGCTACACCACCGGCGGCGGGCTCGGCCTCGGGCTCAGCGGAGCACGCCGGCTCGTCGACGAGTTCGACATCGACACGGCGGCCGGCCAGGGCACCCGGATCACCGTCACGAAATGGGCGCGGTAACGGTGACCCGCGACAGCGGGCTCGTCGACGGCGGACTCTGGTTCCGGCTCGAGGAGCCCAGCGCGGTCAGCGCGGTCCGCCACGCGGCACAGGATCTCGGCGCCGAGGTCGGGCTCGACGCCAACCAGGTCGGCGGGCTCGGCATCCTCGCCACGGAACTGGCGAGCAACCTCGTGAAGCACGCCGACGACGGTCGGTTGCTGGTGCGGCCGGTGCGCTCCGGCGACCTCGCGGGCGTCGAGCTGGTCGCGGTCGACGCCGGGCCCGGGATGGGCGACGTCACGCGGTCGGCCCGGGACGGCCACTCCACCGCCGGCACGCTGGGCATCGGTCTCGGCGCGATCGCCCGCCAGGCCGGCTGGCTCGACATGAGCTCGTTCGCGGGCCGCGGCACCGTCTCCGTCGCCCAGGTCTGGCCCGGTCCCGCCCCGGCCCCCGCCCGGGCGGCCGCCGTCAGCCGGGCGATGAGCGGCGAAGAGGTCTGCGGCGACGGTTACGCCACGCGCGCCGCCGACGGCCACACCCAGGTGCTGGTCTGCGACGGACTCGGGCACGGGCCGTTGGCGGCAGCCGCGACCGCTGCCGTGGTGCAGGCGTTCCACACCGCGCCGGCCGGGCCACCGGCAGCGGTGGTCGAGCATCTGCACCGCTCCGTGCGGCACACGAGGGGCGCCGCCGTCGCGGTCGCCCAACTCGACGACGAACAGGTCCGGTACGCCGGTCTCGGCAACGTCTCCGGCTTCCTCGTCGACGACACCACCCGGCGCGGCCTGGTCTCGCTGCCCGGCATCGCCGGACACCAGCGGCGCGCGGTCCGCGAGTTCAGCTATCCCGCGTCCCCGGGTGCCCTGCTGGTCATGCACTCCGACGGCGTGGTCGACCGGTGGAGCCTCGACGACTACCCCGGCCTGCGCGGACGTTCGCCGCAGGTGATCGCCGCCACCCTCGTACGCGATGCCGGCGTGCGCCGCGACGACGCGTGCGTGCTGGTGGCGAGGGCCGGCCGATGACAACCCGCCTGCAGCACCTCGCGCTGCGTTCCGAATCCGATGTGTTCGTGGCCCGCCAGCGAGCCCGCGAGGTGGCGGCGGCGGTCGGCCTGGAGCATCAGGACCAGGTGCGGCTCGCGACCGCGCTCAGCGAGGTCGGCCGCACCCTGTTCACCGACCACGGCGGACCAGCGGCGACCGCCGCCGAAGTGTGGTTTGCGGTCGACGATGGGAAACTTCAGGTGGAGGTCGTCGCGATCGGCCCGGGCCAGGCGGCGCAGCTGCCCAGTCTCGGCCGGCTGGTCGACAGCCTGACGATCGACGACGGACCGACGACGACGGTGGTGCGGATGAGCCGGCGGATCCCGGGCGGGGTGGAGCTGACGCCCGACCGCCTCGACCGCATCCGGGCCGATCTGGCCGCGTCCGCCCCGCGTACGCCGCTCGACGAGATGGCGGAGCAGAACGAGCAACTGCTCACCGCACTCGAGGAGACCCGCGCCCACCGCGACGACCTGGCCCGGCTCAACGCCGAGCTGGAAGAGACCAACCGCGGCGTACTGGCGCTCTACACCCAGCTCTCCGACGAGCTGGAGGAGACCAACCGCGGCGTGGTCGCGCTCTACGCCGAGCTGGACGAGCGGTCCGCGCAGCTCCGGGCGGCCAGCGAGGCGAAGACCCGGTTCCTGGCCAACGTCAGCCACGAGCTGCGCGCACCGGTCACTGCCGTGATCGGGCTGGCCCGGCTGCTGGACGACCCGGAGTCGGACCCGCTGACCGACGACCAGGCCCGCCAGGTGGCCCTGATCCGCAGCTCTTCCGACGACCTGCTGCGCCTGGTCAACGACCTGCTCGACCTGGCCAAGGCCGAGTCGGGCACGATCGAGCCGGACTGGTCCGATGTGGACCTGCGCCTGCTGTTCAGCCAACTGCGCGGCACCGTGCGGGCGATGGCCACCGGCGCCGTCGAGCTGGTCGTGAGCGACCCCGAGCCGCCCGCGACGATCCGCTCCGACGAGGTGCTGCTCGCCCAGGTGCTGCGCAACCTGCTGCACAACGGGCTCAAGTTCACCGCCGCCGGCGAGGTGCGGATGTCCGCCGAGCAGCACGGCGACGACTGGCTGATCCGGGTCGTCGACACCGGCGTCGGCATCCCTTCCGAGCTGCAGGACCGGATCTTCGAGGAGTTCTACCAGGTGCCCGGCCGATCGCCGACCGGGGCCAAGGGCACCGGCCTCGGGCTGCCGTACGCCCGCCGCCTGGTCACCCTGCTCGGCGGCGCCATGAGCGTGATCAGCGAGCCCGGGGCGGGCAGCACGTTCACCATCCAGCTGCCGGCTGCGAGACCCGATGGAACATCCTGAGTCCGCCACCGCGCTGGTCGTCGACGACAGCGACGCCAAGCGCTATCTGCTGGTCCGCTGGCTGACCCGGGCCGGGCTCACCGTGGTCGAGGCCGACAGCGGCGCGGCCGCGCTGGAGCGGATCGAGCACGGCGACATCGACCTGGTCGTGCTCGACGTGCGGCTCGGCGACATGAGCGGCTTCGAGGTGGCCGAGCGGATCAAGTCGCATCCGGCGCTGGCGGCGACCCCGGTCATCCACGTGTCGGCGCACGCCGTCGACGTCGCCGACCGGGCCCAGGGGCTGACCCGCGGCGCCGACGCGTACCTGGCCGAGCCGATCGAGCCCGACGAGCTGATCGCGACCGCGCACGCGGTGCTCCGCTACTACCGGGCCCGGCGACAGGCGGAGACGCTGGCCGCGGGACTGACCCGGCTGGCCGAGACGACGGTCGCGGTGAACTCGGCCCGCACCCTCACGGAGCTGTTGACCGCGGCCGCGCTCGGGGCGGCCGAGATCTTCGCCAGCGGCGCGGTGGTGGCCGCGGACACGGTCACCGCGGGCAGCTCCGCCGGCGACCGCCTGGTGGCCGCCGTCCCCGGCCCGGCGGGCACCCCGGTCATCCAGGAATGGCCCGCCGCGGCCGTCCTGGTGCCGGTCGGTGCCCTGGTCCGCAGCGACCCGCGGGACCAGTGGCCGCAACTCGACTGGCCGGGCGACGAGGTCGCGGTCGGCACCGCCCGGATCCGCGCCGACCGCCCGCCGCTGCACGTCGCCGTCCCCGCCGCGGCCCTGCGCGACCAGGCCGACGTGCTGCGGCTGCTGGTGCAGGCGGTGGCCGCCGCGGTCGAGGCACAGCGGACGTACGACGAGGAGCACCGGATCGCGCTCACCCTCCAGCGCAGCCTGTTGCCGCAACGGATTCCCGCGGTGCCGGGCTACGATCTCGCGGTCCGCTACGTGCCCGCCAGCGCCCAGACCGAGGTCGGCGGCGACTTCTACGAGCTGACGATGATCGGTGGGCAGTTGCTGGCCGCGATCGGCGACGTCACCGGCCACTCCCTCTACGCCGCCACGGTCATGGCCGAGCTGCGGCACGCGGTCCGGGCGTACGCGGTCGAGGGCCATCAACCGGCGGCCCTGCTGGCGCTGACCGACCGGTTGCTCCGCAAGCTGCTGCCGGGCGAGCTGGCCACCATCTGCGTGCTGATGCTCGACCCGGTGACCGGCCGGATCCGCCTGGCCAACGCCGGCCACCCGCCACCGGTGCTGGTCGTTGACGGCACGGCGACGTTCGTCGAGCACCCGGCACCGCTGCTCGGCATCGACGCGCCCCGCCCCGGCGACCTCGACCTGGTCCTCCCACCGGGCGGCACGCTCGTCCTCTACACGGACGGCCTGATCGAGCGCCGAACCCACGACATCGACCACGGCCTGGCCGAGCTCGCGACGGCCGCCATCGAGGTGAACCCGGACCTGGACCGCTACGCCGACCATCTGCTGGCCCTGGCCACTCCCCCGGTCGGCGACGACATCGCGGTGGTCGCCCTACACCGCCGCTGAGCGCCCCCCCCCAACAGGTAGGAGGCGCTCAGCGGAACGGCGCTAGCGCAGGCCGTTACGGATCGCGACGTGGATCAGCAGCCGGGGGTTGTCGGTGACGATGCCGTCGACGCCCAGGTCGATCACCCGCTGCATGACGGCCGGATCGTCCACGGTGTACGGCACGACCTTGAGCTTGTCGCGCCGCTGGAGCACCGGGACATCGGGGCCGAAGTAGTAGCTCGGGTCCTGGCGCAGGTACCAGTCGGAGTTGACGACCGTGCCCTGCGTCGGGTCGTGCACCTGCCAGTTGGCGGAGACCGTGCCGGCGCCCGCGGCGCGGACCAGCTTGCCGAGGTCGCGGTACTTCCACCAGTCCAGGCCGCCGGTCCACGGGCTCTTGACCGACTTGTCGCCGTAGACCGCCTGCAGCGAGCACTCGTCGGCGAGCGAGGCGCACTCGGCCGAGCCGTACTGCCAGACCAGGGCGACCGTCTCGATCTTCTGGTCGAGCTCGCGCGCCCGGATGATCGTGCGCCAGTCGAACGACTGGATCGTGACCCGGTCCTCGAAGCGGGCCTTCTGGATCGCCTTGACCAACTTGGCGGTGAACGGGCCGAACGCCTCGGTGTCGTTCGCGGTGGGGCTGATCTTGGTCTCGATGTTCATCCGGACGTCGGGCCGATCGCTGCCCTTGACGAGCGCGAACACCTCGTCGAGCGTCGGGATCCGGGCACCGGGCACGGCCACCTGGTCGGGCAGCTCGGGCAACGTCTTCGTGCCGCAGTCGATCGTCTTGATCTGGGCCAGGGTCAGGTCGTGCACGAGCTTGCCGACGTACGGGAACATCTTGTCGCGCGGCTTGACCGGTGCGGTGTCGACGCAGTGCGAGCCGTTGATCGTCCGGTCGTGCAGCACGACCAACTTGCCGTCCTTCGTGACGCCGGTGTCCAGCTCGAGCGTGGAGATCGCCTTGTTGGACAGCGCCTGGGCGAACGCCGGCAGGGTGTTCTCCGGCAGGTCGGCCCGGCCGCCGCGGTGCGCCTGCACGTCGAACGGCGACGCGTACGCCTTGGGCAGCTTGAACCGCAGTTGACCGAGCAGGGTGCGCAGCCGGTCCGGGTAGTCGGTGATGATGCCGTCGACGCCATCGTCGATCAGCTTGGTCATCGTGGGCACGTCGTCGACGGTCCACGGGATGACCTTGATGCCGTTCCTGTGCGCGTGGTCGACCATTGCCTTGGTGACGTACGGCTTGTAGTTGGCGTCGGTCACCTTGCCGTTCTGCGGGTCGCCGTGCACCGGCGAGAACGCGGAGGCCCCGAAGCTCTTGATCGCCTTGATCGGGTCGCCACCGAAGTCGTCAATGTCGAGCCCGCCCAGCCACGGCGACTTGCCGGGCTGCCCGGTCTGGTTCATCGCGGGGTTGCCCAGGGCGACCAGCGGCAAGCGCGGCTCGACCTGGCGCATCCGCATCAGCGAGCCCCAGTCGAAGCTCTGGATGGTGACCTGGCCGAGCAGGCCGGCGGCGCGCACCTCGCGGGCGGTCACCTGCACGAACTGTTCGCGTGGCGCGGTCTCGGACGGCGCGCCCGCCTCGACCTTGGTCTCGACGTTGAGCTTGACGTCGCGCGCCTGGTAGCGGTTGACCAGCGCGAAGACCTCGCTGAGCAGCGGCATCCGCGCACCCGGCACCACCACCTGGCCAGGGAAGTCGCGCTGGGCCAGGCTGCCGCAGTCGAGCGTGCGCACCTGGGCCAGCGACAGCGTGTTGATGTACTTCCCGATGTACGGGAACTTCGGGTCACCGGGGAACGCCGGCGCGGTGTCCGCGCACTTCGCACCAGTGGTCTTGCGGTCGTGGGTGACCACCGCCTGCCCGTCCTCGGTGATCTGCACATCGAGCTCCAGCGTGGAGACGCCGAGCTGGAGCGCGTTGCCGAACGATGCGAGGGTGTTCTCCACCCGCAGGCCGATGCCGCCGCGGTGCGCCTGCAGGTCGAAGGTCTTGGTGGGCTTGGCCGAAGCGGGGGCGGTGCCGGCGGTCAGACCGGCCACCCCGCTGAGGGCCACGGTGGCGGCGAGTGCCGTCACGGCACGTCGTTGCCATCGGGACATGGCGTATTCCTCCTGAGATCGGTGGTCCGCCGATCCTGGAGGCCGGTCACGGCCCGCGAGCGTGCAAGAGATGAACTTACGGGAATGTCTGGCGGATGAGTCGCCGCAGGTCTTCCATCGGGTCGTCCTTGCCCGCGGGGGATCTCGGCCCGGAGCACCGCCGGGTCGTTGCCGAGCTCGACGCCGGGTCGCACGCCGGGCGGGGCGATCCGGTCGAAGTTGACCAGGAACTGGCTGGCGGACTCCATCGCCGCCGACAGGTTGCCGTCCTCGAGCGTGGCCAACCGGTCCAGATCGGCATCGGGTACGGCGAGGGACAGCTCAACGGCCACACCCAGCGAGGGCACAACCGGATTAGTGGGGCTTTCCCTACCGTCGATACGCCCGCTCACGGCAATGACCCCGGGCCGGTGCGCGGGCGATCGTAAGAGGCACAACCCAAACGCGAAGGGGTGCCAGCCATGCAGCGCAGCAACTTCTCCCGTCGTTCGGTGCTCGCCGGTGCGGTCGGGCTGGCCGCCGGGGCGGCGGTCGGCACCGGGCGGGCCAGCGCGACGCCGCGGGAGCGGTCCGCCGCCGACCGGGTGACCGCCATCACGCACGTGACCGTCATCGACGCGACCGGTGCGCCCGCACAGCGGGACATGACGGTGCTGCTGCGCGACGGGCGCATTCTGGCCGTCGAGCCGAGCCGCCGCGTGGGCGTGCCACCCGGCGCGGACGTCATCGACGGGCGCGGCAAGTTCCTCATTCCGGGCCTGGCCAACATGCACAACCACACGTTCGACGGCGAGGCGATCGAGCCGCCGCTGAACATCGCCAACGGCATCACCACCGTCCGCGAGATGAGCGCCAACGCGGACGTCACCCGGTGGAACCACGAGGTTGAGGCGGGCACCCGGCTCGGACCCCGGTGGACCATCGGCAGCCCGATCGTCGACGGATCGCCGTCGCTGTGGGAGGGGCTCGGTGCGCCGTACATCGCGGTCGCCACGCCGGCGGAGGCGCGGGCCACCGTCCGCGCGCAGAAGGCCGCGGGCGCCGACTTCGTGAAGGTCTACACTCGACTGTCGCGCGCGTCGTTCTACGCGATCGCCGACGAGGCGCGCCGGCAACGGATTCCGTTCCTCGGGCACGTCTCCGACTTCGTGCAGCTGACCGAGGCCAGCGACGCCGGGCTGGCCAGCGTCGAACACCTCTTCCAGGTCTGGTACGACACGTCCAGCCGCGAGGACGAGCTGCGCCGCGCCATCACGTCGGTGCCGATCGCCGGCGGCGAATACAACGGCTGGCTCAACAAGATGCACCCGTACGAGTACGCCGCCGCCCGCAGTTTCGACCGGCACAAGGCGGCCGGCGTCTTCGCGCGGCTGGCCCGCAACGGCACCCGGGTCACCCCGACGCTGGTGCTGCACACGTTCACCGACCTGCCCGGCGACACACCCATGAACGATCCGCGCTATGCCTACGTCCCGGCCACCACGCAGGAGTTCTGGCAGTACGCCCTGGACATGATCTACCTGGACGGCCGTACGCCGGAACAGGACGCCCGTGGCCGGGAGATCTTCGAGCGCCGGCTGCGCCTCGTGCACGACCTCGACCGCGCCGGCGTGCCGCTGATGGCGGGCACCGACAACGGCACCGCCTACCTGGTGCCCGGCTTCAGCCTGCACGACGAGCTGGCCCGGCTGTCCCAGGCCGGCCTCTCGAACATGCGGGTGCTGCAGACCGCCACGCTGGAGCCGGCCCGCTACCTCGGCGCCCGCGACCGCGGCACGATCGAACGCGGCAACGTCGCCGACCTGGTGCTGCTGGACGCGGACCCGTTGCGCGACATCCGCAACACGACCCGGATCAACTCGGTCGTCGTCGGTGGCCGGGTGATCGACCCCGCGGCCCGCCAAGCGATGCTCGACAAGGTCCGGAAGGCGGCCGCGGCAGCGGTGCCCGGTTCCGCGGTGACCGCCGCCCGGTGCGCCTGCTGACCTATGCCGGCTCCTCGACGTGCGAGACCCGCCGGCCTTCGTACACGGCATTCTGGCCGGCGGGGAAGCAACCCAGGAGGAAATACCGGGTCCATAGGCTCCAGAGGAGATGCCACTGGTCCCCGGTGACGTCCGCCGCTTCCGCCGGCAGGCCCAGCTTCGCGGCCGCGTCGGCGGGGACGACGGTGTTGTGCGTGGACACCTCGTCGATCAGCGGCCGCTTGAGCGCGGCGGTCAGCTGGTCGATCAGGTCCTCACCGCGGCCGGTGCAGCAGCTGAGGGCTTCGCGGACGAGGCCCTCCGACCGTTGGATCGCGCTGCGGGCCTGCTCGACCATCAACAGGTTGACGTCGCTCAGCAGCGCGGCGAACAGCGGATAGGTGTCGGGGGCCGCCTTGATCCGCGCCTCGGCCTCCGCCACGGCCGCGACGATCTCGCGGGCGCTGACGAGGCTCCGCCTGATCTGGAACTGCGGGTCGACGGGACCCAGGTCGCCGGCGGGCCCCATCAGGATGCGATCCGCACCGAGACAGATCAGGGTCGCGGCGGATTTCGCCAGGTCGGGCACGATCACCGTGAGCTGGCTGCACCGGGTCCTGATGGACCGCACCATCCGCACCGCCGCCTCGCCGTCGCCGCCGGGCGAGGCGATCATCAGGTGCAGCGGCCGACCGACCTCCGCGTCGAACAACAACTCTTCGAGATAGGTGACGTTCGCCGCGAAAATGGCGTCGATCATAACGATCAGCGTTACGCCGTACCGGTCCTCGTATTCGCCGATCAGCGCCTGGCGGGCATAGCGTTCCGAATGTTGCGCGACAAAGAGCGGCGAACGGGACGGCTTGAGGCTTGCCGCAAGCTGAGGTCTTTGCCAAGTGTCAGTCATCTTCCTCCCCCATCACCTTCGTTGCCGACGATCCGTGCCATGTCCCCCGTACGGGGACCAGGCACCTCGGACAACGAGTCGGCCGATGCCGTGTTGCGCGCGATTTGTGCGACATCCCCATCGCGATGCGCGAGAATCATCCGAGCACGAACGGGCTACGCCGTTCGGGGGAGAACGCCACCTTCGCGGGTTCTGGATTTTGCGTGACCGTGCGCTTAGATTCGAGAGAGCCGCCGGCCCGATCGGGAGAGGCAAGCGCAAATGGACGCTTATGCCGTCATGTTGGCGACTCAGGCCGCGGCAGCGGTCATTTCCCAGATGCCCACGCACAATTGGCGAAAGACGAAAACGGCGGTTGTCCATCTGTTCGATCGCACGTCTGCCGGCGAGCGGGCCGCGATAACCGAGGAGCTGGACGAGATGCGCGAACAGCTTCTCCGCTCGGGCAACTCCATCGGCCTGAAATCGGGACTGCTTTTCGAATGCACAAGGAGGTTCGGCCAACTGTTGGAGGCCGACGACGCCGCCGCCGACGGGTTGCGGCAGATCCTGGACGACATCAGCGGCGAAAGCCCGGACGCCCCCTACGCGCTGCTGCACCGCGCGACCTACGGCCAGCACCTGGACGCCGAATCCACCGTTGCCGTGACCGGCTCGTTCAGCCAGTTCATCCGCGGCATCAACCGCGACGGCTGACCGCATGGACGCCCTCACCTGTTACGCGCTCGCGTCCGCGATCGGCGGAGCGGTCGGTGCGGCCGAACTGGCCAGCCGATACCGCGACGACCCCGGTCGTTCGCTGATCCGCCCGGCCGCCCTGCTCTACGTCCTCATCAACTGCGCGGCCAGCGCCTCCGCCCTCGCGATCATCCGCATCTTCGGCTGGACCTTCGGGCAGACGGGCCAGGCGCAGGATCTGGTGCGCGTGCTCGTCGGCGGGCTCGGCGCCGTGGCACTGTTCCGCACCAAGCTGTTCGCCGGCTCCGAGCGCGGGTCGACCGTCAACTGGAGCCCGAGCGGCCTGCTCGACCGGCTGCTCGCGATCAGCGACCGCCAGGTCGACCGGGCCCAGGCCAAACGCCGCAGCATGATCGCGAAGCGGATGATGCCGAAGGTCTCGTTCGACAAGGCTTACGGCGTCCTGCCCGCCTTCGCGCTCAACCTCCTGGAAGGCGCCTCGAAGGAAGAGCAGCAGCGCCTGTCCGCGGACGTCGTCGCGCTGGTCGACGACAAGACGCTGGACGACGCCGCGAAGGCCATGCTGCTCGGTGTCGCGGTGATGCGGGTGACCGGCGTCCATCTGTTCGTCCAGGCGATCGACGGCCTGGGGCCGATCATCGCCAACGACCCCGTCCCGCGACCCGACCGCCCGCCGCCCGAGGTCGACCCGGTCGCCGCCGTCGTCCGGCAGCCGGCGCCGCGCCCGTCCGCCTGACAGCTTCCCTGCCTGGGGTCATCCGTCCATTCGGATGACCCCTCGCTTGTGTGCCCGTGCCATCATCCTGAGGAACATTCATGGGGGTGGTTTCGACAGGTGGGCGACTTCATCGACACGGCGCTGGGCTTTCCATCCGTGGTGTTCACCGTCCTGCTCGCGGTCGTCGTCTGCTACTGGATCGTCGTGCTGGCGGGCGGTCTCGACACCGAGACCGACGGTGGGCTCGACGGCATTCTCGACCGGCTCGGGCTCGGTGGCACACCGGCCACCGTCGTGTTGTCCATTGTGGTGGCTGTTGCCTGGTTCGCGAGCCTGGTTGGCACGGTTCTGTTGCCCGACAACGCCTTCCTCGACATCCTGGTGCTGATCGCCAGCCTGGCCGTCGCCTGGGCGGCCGCGAACCAGCTCCGCCGCCCGCTGCGCCGGTTCTTCCCGACCGCGCCCGAGGCGTCCCGGCACGACTTCGTCGGTCGGGAATGCGTGATCCGCACCGGCCGGGTCGGCGTCGACTTCGGTCAGGCCGAGGTGCATGCCGCCGACGGATCGTCGGCCATCGTGCAGGTGCGCCAGACGGGCGCCGACACCTTCGCCCTCGGCACGCGGGCGGTCATCTACGACTACGACTCCGCCGGCGAGTTCTTCTGGGTCGTGCCGGCCGACCTCTCGAATCGATCGAAGGACCGTTGATGGACGTCATCTCGCTCGGGTTCCTCGTCCTCGTCGTGGTGCTCATAATCGTCCTCCTGGGCCTGCTGCTGTTGGTCAGCCGGCTGTTCCGGAAGGTCGAGCAGGGCAAGGCGCTGATCATCTCGAAGACCCGCAAGGTCGACGTCACCTTCACCGGCGCCGTGGTGCTGCCGGTGTTCCACAAGTCCGAGATCATGGACATCTCGGTGAAGACCATCGACATCGAGCGGTTCGGCAACGACGGCCTCATCTGTCAGGACAACATCCGGGCCGACATCAAAATCACCTTCTTCGTGCGCGTCAACAAGACCGCCGAAGACGTGGTGAAGGTGGCCCAGGCGATCGGCACCGCGCGCGCCAGCGACCAGGAGACGCTCCAGGAGCTGTTCAGCGCCAAGTTCTCCGAGGCGCTCAAGACGGTCGGCAAGCAGCTCGACTTCGTCGACCTCTACACCAAGCGCAACGAGTTCCGCGACCGCATCATCGCCGTCATCGGCACCGACCTCAATGGATACTCGCTCGAGGACGCCGCGATCGACGTGCTGGAGCAGACCCCGCTCGACCAGCTCGACCCCCGCAACATCCTCGACGCGCAGGGCATCCGGAAGATCACCGAGCTGACCGCCGCCGAGAACGTACGCACCAACGAGTTCCGGCGCAACGAGGAGAAGGAGATCACGCGGCAGAACGTCGACGCGAAGGAAGCCATCCTCGAACTGCAGCGGCGCCAGGCCGACGCGGAGATCAAGCAGAAGCGCGAGATCGACACCATCCGCGCCCGCGAGGAGGCCGAGACCGAGCTGGTCCGGGCCGAGCAACGGCTGCGCTACAACGCCGCGAACCTGCGCACCGACGAGCAGCTCGGCGTCCAGCGGGAGAACCAGGCGCGCGAGATCGCGGTCGCGGAGAAGAACCGGGAGCGGGTCATCGCGATCGAGACCGAGCGGATCGAGAAGGACCGCATGCTCGAGGTGATCGGCCGCGAACGCGAGACCGAGCTCTCGACGATCGCCAAGAACAAAGAGGTCGAGGCCGAGAAGCGGGCGATCGCCGAGGTCATCCGCGAGCGCATCGCCGTCGAGAAGACCGTCGCCGAGCAGGAGGAGCACATCAAGCGGCTCCGCGTGGTCGAAGAGGCCGAGCGGCTGCGCCAGTCGACCATCATCCAGGCCGAGGCGATGGCCCAGGAGAACCTGGTCAAGGACATCAAGGCGGCCGAGGCGGCGGAAACCGCGGCCAAGCACAAGGCGCGCGAGCAGCTCGTCCTGGCCGAGGCCCGGCAGCAGGCCGCCGAGCTGGACACCCGCGCGAAGATCCGGCTCGCCGAGGGCGCCCAGGCCGAGGCGGCCGCGACCGGGCTGGCCGACGTCCAGGTGCGCGAGCGCGACGCCGAGGCGATCGAGAAGGTCGGCCGGGCCGAAGCGGTGGTCGAGCGCGAGAAGGCGATCGCGGCGGCCGAGGGCATGCGCGAGAAGCTCAAGGGTGAGGCCGAGGGCCTGACCGAGAAGGCGGCCGCGATGGCCGCGCTCGACGACGCGACCCGCGAGCACGAGGAGTTCCGCCTGCGGCTGGAGGCCGAGAAGGAGATCCGGCTGGCCGGCATCGACGTGCAGCGGCAGGTGGCCGAGGCGCAGGCCGAGCTCATCGGCAAGGGGCTGGAGAAGGCCGACATCGACATCGTCGGTGGCGACAGCATCTTCTTCGACCGGCTCATCGGCGCGATCTCGACGGGCAAGAGCGTCGACGGCTTCGTCAGCAACTCGACGGTCGCCACCTCGCTGGCCGGCCCGTGGCTGGACGGCTCGTCCAGCTTCGCCGACGACCTGGGCAAGCTACTCGGCAAGGTGAACACCGCCGACATCACCAACCTGTCGCTGTCGGCCTTCCTGCTCCAGCAGATCAAGGCGGGTGGCAACGACGCCGGCAAACTGCGCGAGCTGCTGACGACCGCGGAGAAGCTCGGTGTCGCCGACGCGCCGCTGGCCGCGCTCAACTCGTCGGCCGCCCGTGGCTGAGGCAACCACCACGAGTCTGGACGCCGGCACCTACGAGGTGCTGAGCGCCCGGCTCGCGGCTAGGTCCGCCGAGCTGGCCAGCCGCGCGGAGGAGCTCAACGCCCGGCGGCTGGCCGAGTTCGGCAGCACCGAGCTCCGCCTGGTCGGCACCGACCGGGTCCGCACCGAGCACAACTGCGTGCCGCGCGACATCGTCCCGGCCGCCGGCGTGATGCTGTTCGGCTACAACGTGTTCCTCGGCCTCAAACCCGAGACCGCGGTCGGCGACGTGTTCTCGCTGCACCGGTTCCTGCGCGACGGCGACGCGTTCCGGTTCGACGACGTGCCCTCCGCCGAGGTGCCCGGGCTGCTCGACGACGAGACGTTCCAACGCGACTTCGCCGAGCTGTACCGCTACTACAAAGAGACCCGGCTGGCCACGCTGCGCGAGGTCGACGGGAAACTGCTCGCCGTGTTCCAGACCGGCCCGCGGCCCGAGGACATCCGCGTGCTGCGCTGGGCGCTGGCCGCCGACGGGTCCGTCGAATACGTCGACAACCGCGGCGAGCGGGACCACGTCTTCCCGCCCAGCCACGACCTGGAGTGGGTGGAGACCACCCGCGACGACCACGTGCTGGGCCGGCACCCGCACATCTCGATCGCGGGCGAGCTGTTCGTGGAGACGGTCGGAGGCGACCTCACCCTCAAGGTCGAGGACAACACCGAGTCCGGCGAGGGCATCTACGCGGAGCCCGTCGAGCAGCCGCTGCAGAGCCTGGCCGACGCCGACGTGCACTGGGCCCGGGTCGGCCCGCTGATCCTGCTGCGCGTCCGCCCGTACAAGGAAAGCGCCTGGCGCCATCTGGTCTTCAACACCCGGACCAAGGGCGTGGTCCGGCTCGACGGCATCGGGCAGTCCTGCCAGCGGCTGCCGGAGGACCACGGCATCATCTTCCCGGGCGGCTACTACCTGACCACCGGTGTGGTGAAGACGTTCGAGACCGACACCTCCGACCTGGTCTTCGAGCGCCTGATCCGGTCGCCCAACGGCGAGGACGTGCTGTTCGTCTTCCACGCCGTCGTCGAGGGACGCAGCCTTCTCCTGCCGTACAACGTGATCCGCAAAGAGGTCGCCACCCCGCTCGCCTGCCACGGCTACTCGCTGTTCGACGACGGCACGCTGGTGGTCTTCCGGGCCACCTCCGACGAGCCGACCCGCGTACATCCGATGCAGGTGTGGCAAACCCCGTTCCGGTCCGACGCGTACGCCGCCCGCCAGCCGGCCGGCACCGGCCCGCTGGCCCGGGTCGGCAACGCCGATCTCGTCCGCGGCATCTCCGACGCACTCTCGGTGGCCACGATGGTCGGCGAGATGCAGCCGTCGGTGCCGGTGTTCGAGGCGCTGATCGCCGCGTGCGTCCGGGTCTTCGACCACTACCACTGGCTGGGCGAGGCGGAGCTGTGCGACCTGCGCACCCCGCTCGCCGAGGTACGCGCGACCGCCGAGCAGGTGCTCGACGAGTACGAGCGGGTCCAGGCCCTCACCGCCGCCGCCGGCAAAGCGCTGGAGGGCGCCGCCGCCGACCTGGCCTCCCTGCTGCGCCGGGTCAACGGCGAGACGCCGGCCAGCACCGACGGCTGGATCACCCAGCTCGCCGACCTGCGCCGCGCCCAGGGACACCTGGAGACGCTGCGCGAGCTCCGCTACGTCGACCTGGCCCGGATCGACGCGCTGGGCGCGGAGCTGTCCGACCAGCTCGACGCCACGGCCCGGCGCGCGGTCGGGTTCCTGGAACGCCCCGACGCCTTCGCCAACTACCAGGCCGAGGTCGAGGGGCTCACCACCGAGGGCGCGCAGGTGCCCACCGTCGCCGCCGCCGGGCCCGTCGGCGAGCGGCTCACCGAGCAAGCCGACGCGCTGCGCCTGGTGACCGACGTGGTCGGCACGCTCGACATCGCCGACGCGACCGTGCGCACCGCGATCCTGGAACGGATCGGCGAGGTGCTCGGCGCGGTCAACCGGGCCCGGGCCACCCTCGACGCGCGCCGCCGCGAGCTGGCCGCCGTCGAGGGCCGGGCCGGCTTCGCGGCCGAGTTCGCCCTGCTCAACCAGGCGGTGACCGGCGCGCTGGCCGCCAGCGACACCCCCGAGGCGTGCGACGACCAGCTCGGTCGCCTGTTGCTCCAGGTGGAGGTCCTGGAGTCGCGTTACGGCGAGTTCGACGACTTCCTCACCGAGCTGTCGACCAAGCGCACCGACGTCTACGAGGCGTTCTCGGCCCGCAAGCAGGCGCTGGTCGACGACCGCTCGCGGCGGGCCGACCGGCTGGTCGAGTCGGCGGACCGGATCCTCACCAGCGTCCGCCGCCGGGCGTCCACGATGGACACGCTCGACGACGTCAACACGTACTTCGCCGGCGACCCGATGGTGGCCAAGCTCCGGTCGGTCGCCGACGAGCTGCGCGCGCTGGGCGACGCCGTACGCGGTGAAGAGCTGGACGGCCGGGTCAAGGCCACGCGACAGGAGGCCGGCCGGGCCCTGCGCGACCGCATCGACCTGTTCCGCGACGGCGGCGAGACGATCCAGCTCGGCCGGCACCGGTTCGCCGTCAACACCCAGGCGATCGAGCTGGCCCTAGTGCCGCACGACGGCGCCATGGCGGTGGCGGTCACCGGCACCGACTTCCGCGCGCCCGTCGACGACCCGCGATTCCTCACCACCAAGGAGTTCTGGGACCAGCCTCTGGTCTCGGAATCCCCGGAGGTCAGCCGCGCCGAGTTTCTCGCCACGTCGATCCTGGCCACCGCCGACCTCGACGCGCTGCACGCGGCCGCCGCCGGTGGCACGCTGGCCGACCTGGTGCGGCGGGCGGCCGAGGAGCGCATCGACGAGGGCTACGAGCGCGGGATCCACGACGCCGACGCGACCGCGATCCTGGACGCGCTGCTGCGCCTGCACACCGGCGCGGGCCTGCTGCGCTATCCGCCGGCGGCCCGGGCGGCGGCCCAGCTCTTCTGGGCCTACGGCGCTTCCGAGGCAAATAGGCCACTGTGGACCCGCCGCGCCGCCTCGCTCGCCCGCGCCCGCGCGGTCTTCGGCGGCTCGCCGGCGATTGACGACCTCCAGGCCGAGCTGACGGCCGCGATCACCGCCTTCACCGCCGCGCCCGGGCTGCCGGACCACCCGCTGGCCGGTGAGTATCTGTTCGAGGAGCTGGCGGCGGGCAACGGCTTCGGCACCAGCGCGGCTGCCCGGTCCCTGCTGGCCGGCTTCCGCAAGGCGCTGGGTCGCCCGCGCGCCCGCGAGCTCGACGAAGACCTGCGCGCGCTCGGCCCGGACCTGGCCGCCCGGCACCAGCTCGTCGAGGCGTGGTTGGCCGCATACGCCGGACAGACCGACTTTCTGGCCGAGGCGGTGGCGGTCGAGCTGTGCGACCTCCCGCGCTACGACTCGTCGGCCGAGCTGACGGCGACCGTCGAGGGCCTGCTCGGCACCCACCCCCGGATCACCGAGCGGCGGCTGACGTTGCGGCTGGACGAGGCGCTGGCCCGCACCGAGGAGTTCCGGACCAACCGGGTTCCGGCCTACCGGGCGTACCAGCGGCTCCGGGCCCAGGTCGCCGAGGACGCCGGCCGCCGGCTGCGGCTCGACGAGCACAAGCCGCGGGTGATGTCCGGCTTCGTGCGCAACCGCCTGCTCGACGAGGTCTACCTGCCGCTGATCGCCGACAACCTGGCCCGCCAGGTGGGCGCGGCCGGCGACGCCAAGCGCGTCGACCAGTCGGGCCTGCTGCTGCTGATCTCCCCGCCCGGCTACGGCAAGACCACGCTCATGGAATATGTGGCGAGCCGGCTCGGCCTGGTGTTCGTCAAGGTCAACGGCCCGGCCCTGGGCACGGCGGTGACGTCGGTCGACCCGGCGTCGGCACCGGACGCGACCGCGCGGCAGGAGGTCGAGAAGATCTCGTTCGCGCTGGAGATGGGCAGCAACGTGCTGCTCTACCTCGACGACATCCAGCACACCTCCCCGGAGCTGCTCCAGAAGTTCATCTCGCTGTGCGACGGGCAGCGCCGGATGGAAGGCGTTTGGGACGGCCGCACCCGCACCTACGACCTGCGCGGCAAGCGGTTCGCGGTGTGCATGGCCGGCAACCCGTACACCGAGTCCGGCCGGCGCTTCCGGGTGCCCGACATGCTGGCCAACCGCGCCGACGTCTGGAACCTGGGCGACGTGCTGTCGGGCCGGGACGAGCTGTTCGCGCTCAGCTACGTCGAGAACGCGCTGACCGCGAACCCGGTGCTGGCCCCGCTGTCCACGAGGGACAGAGGCGACGTCGAGCTGCTGGTGCGGATGGCCCGGGGCGACACCTCCGTGCTGCCCGACCAGCTCGCACATCCGTACCCGGCGGTCGAGCTCACCCAGATCCGCTCGGTGCTGGCCAAGCTGCTCCGCGTGCGCGACGTGGTGCTGTCGGTCAACCGGGCGTACATCGCCTCGGCCGGCCAGGACGACGCGGCGCGCACCGAGCCGCCGTTCCTGCTCCAGGGCTCGTACCGCAACATGAACAAGCTCGCCGAGCGCATCCTGCCGGTGATGAACGACGACGAGCTGGAGGCGGTCCTCGACGACCACTACGTCGGCGAGGCGCAGACCCTGGCCGCCGCGGCCGAGGCCAACCTGCTCAAGCTGGCCTCGCTGCGCGGACGGCTGACCTCCGACCAGGCGACCCGGTGGTCGGAGGTCAAGGCGGCGTACCTGCGGCAGCGCGCCCTCGGGGGCGCCGACGACGACCCGATGTCGCGCGCGGTCGGCGCCGTCGGCCTGGTCGCCGACCGCATCGGCGAAGTCGAAGCCGCGCTCAACCGGCTAGGCGACAAACCCTAACGCCAGACCTGCTCCGCCACCCGGCGGAAGTTGCCGCCCAGGATGCCCGTGACGGCGTCCGCCGGGTAGCCGCGGTCCAGCAGGGCCTGTTCCACCCGGAGCAGGTCCTCCGGCGGCATGATCTTGATCGGGCCGTAGCGCCGGTACGGCTCCGGGAACAGCTCCGGGTTCAGGGCCATCTCCCGGTTGAGGTCCTCGAGGTCGAAGGAGTAGTCCGAGGCGACGCCGACGTGGTCGGGGCCGATCAGGTCCACCGCGTAGTCGATGTGCCGCACCATCGCCTCCACGCTGGCGTCGTTCGGACCCAGGAAGACGCCGACGCCGGCGATGCCGACCACCCCGCCGGTCTCCGCGCACGCCCGGGCCTGGTCGTCGGTGATGTTGCGCTCGTGCTCCCACAGCGCCCGCATGCACGAGTGGCTGTAGACCATCGGGGCCTGGGTCACCGACGCCAGGTCGAGCCCCGTGCGGGTGCTGCAGTGCGAGCCGTCGACCACCATCCCGACCGCGTTCATCTCCCGGACCAGGTCCCGCCCGTACGCGGTGAGCCCCTCGTCGACCTCGTCCATGCAGCCCGAGCCGGCCGCGTTACGCAGGTTGTAGGTCGGCAACAGCGTGCGTACGCCGAGGTCGTAGAACTCCTTCACCCGCTCCAGCCGCCCACCGAGCGGCCCCGAGTCCTCCAGGTCGAAGGCCACGCCGATCTGCCCGGCGCGGGTCGCGTCGTCGATGTCGGCCACTCCGTGGACGAGCGTGAGCTGGTCGTGCTCGGTCACCCCGCGCCGCCAGGTGTGCAGGAGCTCGAAGACGAGCTCCGTGGAGTGCGGCGAGAAACCGACGTTCACCGACACGTACGCGCCGCCGGGCCGCTCGTAGCGGGTCAGCTCGTCGAGGTCGGCCTCGGGCACCAGCGGGAGGCAGCAGTGTTGCTCCCAGAGCAGCCGTTGATCCATCTCCGCATCATGCCTCAGCCGGCCGCGTTGAACCGACGCACCGCCAACGGCGCGAAGACCGCCGTCAGCAACGCGCAGCCGAGCAGCAGCCAGCCCAGGGACGCTCCGGGCGCCGTGCCGGCCATCAGCGCCCGGACCGCGCTGACCAGGTGGCTGACCGGGTTGACGTCGACGAACGCCTGGAGCCAACCGGGCAACGTCGCGGGCGTGGTGAAGATGTTGCTGAAGAACGACAGTGGGTAGAGCACCGCCTGGGTCAGGGCGAGCACCGCCCCGGGGGTCTTGATGGTGAGGGCCAGCAGCGTCCAGAGCCAGGAGAGGCTGACCGCGAACAGCAGCACGAGCAGCACCGCGCCCAGCACCCCGGCGACACCGCCGGCCGGCCGGAAGCCGAGCGCGAGCCCCAGCACGATCACCACGACCGAGGCCAGCGCATAGCGGACCAGGTCGCCGATCAGGGCGCCCGTCAGCACGGCACCGGGGCGGATCGACAGCGTGCGGAACCGGTCGTACACGCCGGTGGCGATGTCGACGCTGAGCGCGGCGCCGGTGGTGCCGGTGGTGACGAGCAGGGTCATCACCAGGATGCCGGGCACCAGATAGCCGATGTACGCGTCGATCGAGCCGCCGACCGCCCCGCCGAACAGGAAGCTGAAGATCAGCGTGAACACGACCGGGTGCACAGCGACGTCGAGGAGCTGGATGGGCGTCCGGCGGAACTTCTTGAGCGCGCGGCCACCGAACGCGAGCGTGGCGGTCATGCGACCTTCTCCTTCGTGGTCAGGGCGAGGAAGACCTCGTCGAGGGTGGGCTGGCCGAGGGCGAACTCGGCGACCTCGATGCCGGCCCAGGACAGCTCGGCCAGCGCCGCCGCCGCACCGCCGGCCGCCTCGGCCCGCGCGGTGAGCCCGGCCGGATCGCCGTCGACCGGCACCGCCGCGCCCAATGCCCGGGCCAGCAGGGCCAGCCCGGCCTCCCGATCCCCCGGGTCGCGCAACCGCACGTGCAGCGTGCCGCCGCCGATGGAGGACTTCAGCTCGCTGTTGGTGCCCGCGGCGACCAGCCGCCCGTGGTCGATGACGGCGATCCGGTCGGCGAGCTGGTCCGCCTCGTCCAGATACTGCGTGGTGAGCAGCACGGTGGCGCCGTCGGCGACGAGCCCGCGCACCACCCGCCACACCTCGCTCCGGCTGCGCGGGTCCAAGCCGGTCGTGGGCTCGTCGAGGAAGAGCAGGTCCGGCCGCACGACCAGGCCGGCGGCCAGGTCGAGCCGCCGGCGCATGCCGCCGGAGTAGGTCCGGACCAGCCGGTCGCCGTCGTCCGCCAGGTCGAAGGCGGCCAACAGCTCGTCGGCACGGGTCGCGGTGGCGGCCCGGGTCAGCTTGTGCAGCCGGCCGAGCAGGGTCAGGTTCTCGCGGCCGGTCAGCGTCTCGTCGACCGAGGCGTACTGGCCGGTCAGGCTGATCCGGCCGCGGACCGCGGCCGGCTCCGCGACCACGTCGTGGCCGAACACCCGCGCCTGGCCGGCGTCCGGGCGCAGCAACGTGGCCAGCATCCGGATCGTGGTGGTCTTGCCCGCCCCGTTCGGGCCGAGAAACCCGTAGACGGAGCCGGTCGGAACGGTCAGGTCGATGCCGTCGACCGCCCGGGTCGCGCCGAAGGCCTTGACCAGCCCCGACGCCTCGACAGCGTGCATGGTCGTCTCCCTATCCCTAGAGTCGGACTCTAGTGTTGCACTCTAGTTGGGATGCCCGTCAAGGTGTGCACCGGGAATGCGGGGGAAAGAGCAGGTCTAGCGCGCGGGAGGAGGCACGCCATGCAAGCCGAGGTAGGTGACCGACTCGTCGTCGAGGGCATCCACGTGGGTGATCCGCGGCGACTCGGTGAGATCGTCGAGGTGCGGCATTCCGACGGGAGCCCGCCGTACCTGGTCCGCTGGCCGGACGGCACCGAAGGGCTGGTGTTCCCGGGCACGGAGGCCCATGTGGAGCACCAGAAGAGCTGATCAGCCGCTGACCGCGGCCGCCAGCGGGGCAGGAGTCTCGTCGCGGTCGAGCTCGCGCCAGGTCCGCCGGAAGACCAGCGGGAGCAGGGTGACCCCCAGATAGAGAAACGCCGAGAGCAACAGTCCCGGCGTACGCCCCAGCGTGTCCAGCACCAGGCCGCCGAGCAGCCCACCCAGCGGTATCCCGGCCCAGGCGAGCGACCCGGTGAAGCCGAACACCCGGGCGTGCAGGTCAGGCGGCACCCGCTCGAACATCGCGCTGCTGATGATGGGGTTGATCGACGCCGACATCGCGCCGGCCCAGACGCAGATGCCGAGCAACAGGGGCAGGCTGGTGGTCAGCGCCATGCCGAACAGCAGCGGCGACCCGGCCAGCAGCAGCGAGAGCGCGAAGGTGGCGTAGCGCGGCAGGCGCGGCCCCAGCCAGGCGAACGCCATCGAACCCAGCACCGCGCCCAGGCCGTACGCGCCGGCGATCGTGCCCAGCAGCGACGGGTCGTCGAAGACCTGCTTGATCCAGGCCGGCACGTACACCGCCATCGTCGCCTGGTCGATCAGGTTGGCGAACAGCAGCAGCGCGGAGATGGCCAGCAGCAGGCGATCGGTGCGGACGTAGCGCAGCCCGACCCGCAACGACTCCAGGTAGCCGTCGGTGGTCTCCTGCCGCGGCGCGGACGGCACCGCGACCGCGATGAGCGCCGCCGCCAGCAGCGCGGAGGCGGCGTCCAGCAGCAGCACGTTCACCGCGCCCAGCAACGTGATCAGCAACCCGGCGGCCGGCGTGCCGAGCAGGAACGAGAGCCGCTCGACGCCGGCGTACAGCGAGGTCACCCGCTCCAGCGGCGCGCCGCTCGCGGCGACCAGGTCGGGCACCATCAGCCGCTTGGCCGCGTCCGTGATGCTCTGGACGGCGCCGAGCACGGCGACGATCACCAGCAGGGCGGCGAACGGCAGCCCGGCGCTATGGCTGAGCGCCGGCGCGGCGGCGAGGACGGCGGCACTGGCCAACCCACCGGCCACGGCGCAGCGCTTGCGGCCGAGCCGGTCGATCCACGGCGCACCCGCGATCTTCACCAGCACGTAGCAGCCGGTCTGCGCGAACGCGACCAGGCCGACCCGGGTCAGCGAGCCGCTGGAGTCGAGGACGAGCCAGGGCAGCGCCAGCATGGTCATCTTGTTGCCGGCCAGCGACGCGCCCTCGGCGACCAGGAACGCCACCAACGGTCGCCGCCTCACCTGCCCCATGAGTAACGACCCAACCGCCATCCCGCCGCGTACGCAACCTGTCGCGATTTCATTAGTTGACTCTAACTATTTGGTGATGGATAGTTGAAGCTAACTAATGGAGGTGCTTTGGTGGCTGCGAAGCGGAAGGTCGGCAACCTGCTGGCGCTGGCGGTGCTGTCCTACCTGACGATGGGGCCGAAGCACCCCTACGAGCTGTCGCGGACGCTGCGCGACAACGGCGACGACCGGAGCATCCGGTTCAACCACGGCTCGCTCTACATGGTGATCGCGCAGCTGGCCAAGGCCGGCTTCGTCGCCGAGCAGGAGACCACCCGTGCGGGCCAGCGTCCCGAGCGCACGGTCTACGCGATCACCGACGCCGGCCGTGCGGAGCTGCACGACTGGCTGCGCGAGCTCGTCGGCGAGCCCGACCACGAATACCCGCACTTCGTCGCCGCGCTCTCGCTGATCGCGGCGCTGCCACCCGACGAGGCGGTCGCCCTGCTCCGGCAGCGCCTGGTGCGCCTGGGTTCGCTGCGGTCGTCGACCCGAACGCTGGTCGACGGCGCCCTCGCATCGGGGCTGCATCCGCTGTTCCTCGTCGAGGAGGACTACCGCGCCGCGCTGCTCGACGCCGAAATCGCGTTCGTCGAGCGGTTCATCGGCCAGATCACCGATCCGGAGACGGGCTGGGGTCCGCAATGGGCCGCGTTCCACACAGGACAGAAGGGGTACGAGTCATGATTCGCACCGCACTGGTCATCGGTGGTGGCATCGCCGGGCCGGCCACCGCCATGGCGCTGCGCAAGGCCGGCATCGACGCCACCGTCTACGAGGCTGCTACTACACCGCGCGGCGGCGCGTTCCTCACGCTGGCGCCCAACGGGGTCGACGCGCTCCGGGTGCTCGACGCCGAGGAGTCCGCCCTCGCCAACGCCTTCCCGACCCCGGGCATCACGCTGCGCAGCACCACGGGCAAGGTGCTCGGCTCGTCCAGCACGGGCGGGTCGCGCAGCTTCACCCTCCGGCGCAGCGATCTCTACCGTGGCCTGTCTGCCTCGGCCGCTGAGCGCGACATCCCGGCGTTGACGGGCAAGCGGTTCGTGGGCCTCTCCGAGACCGCGACCGGCGTGGAGGCCTCGTTCGCCGACGGCACCACCGCGACGGCTGACGTGCTGATCGGCGCCGACGGCATCCACTCCGCGGTCCGCCGGGCCATCGAGCCGACCGCCCCGCCGCCGGCCTACGCCGGGCTGGTCGGCAACGGCGGCTTCGCCCCACCGGTCTCGGCGGTCACCGCTGCCCCGGGCCACTACGAGATGATCTTCGGCCGGCGGGCGTTCTTCGGCTACCTGGTCGCACCGGGCGACGAGATCTGGTGGTTCGCCAACGTGCCGCACCGCCCCGAACCGACCCGCGCCGAACTGGCCGCGGTCGACTGGCGGTCCCGGCTGCGCGAGCTGTTCGCCGACGACGAAGGGCCCGCACTCCCGATCATCGACGCCACGCCGGAGTTCGTGCCGATGGACCCCATCTCGTCGGTCCGTGGCCTGCGCTCCTGGCACTCCAACCGGGTCGTGCTGGTCGGCGACGCCGCACACGCTCCGACGCCGACCTCGGGCCAGGGCGCCTCACTGTCCATCGAGGATGGTCTGGTGCTGGCCAAGTGCCTGCGCGACCACGCGTCGCCGGCGGACGCGTTCGCCCGCTACGAGGCGGCCCGCCGCCCGCGCGTCGAAGCCATCATCAAGGCGGCCGCCCGCAGCAACAGCTCGAAGGCGGCGGGCCCGGTCGGCCGGGTGATCCGCGACGCGGTGCTACCCACGATCCTGCGCCTGGCCGCCAACAGCGCGGCCCAACGCAAGGTCTTCGACTACCACGTCGACTGGGCAACGGCGGCCTAAACCGCGTCCATCGCGGCGAGCAGGTCTCGGCAGGCCTGCTCGCAGGCGCGGCAGGCGTCCGCGCAGATGCCGCAGTGTTCGTGCATCTCGGCGTGCAAGCCGCACTCCTGGGCGCAGGCGGAGCAGGCGATGACGCAGGCCTGCAGCATCGCGCGGCCGATCGTCGCGTCGTAGCCGGTGTGCCGCGACAGCACGCGTGCAGTCGTCGCGCAGACGTCCGCGCAGTCGAGGTTCGTGCGGATGCACCTGACCAGCTCGGCCACGTCGGGCTCGCTCAGGCAGGCGTCCGCGCACGCGGTGCACGCCTCCGCGCAGTCGTCGAGGATGTCGATGGTGGCCGCCAACTGAATCCGATCCAGGCTGATCGCCTGCGGGTAGGTCTCCAGCATCGGCAGCGTGGACGTTGTCATGATCGCCTCCTGGACGCGTTCGGACACGTGCCGCATTCCCGCATCCGCCCAGGTCATACCTGGCGGCCAGGGTCAAGGGCGGGGCCGGCGCCCGAACGCGACCACCATCGCCAACGCCAGTCCGGCGATGCCGACGAGAATGCCCGCCGCCGCGGCGCTCACGGCCAACCCCAGCGCGAGGCCGCCGACGACGGCGACCGCGACGCAGATCGCCGCGGTTACCCACTGGGCGCGCGTCAGCGCCACCGAGCCTGGACGGATTGACCAGCGCTGCTTCGAACCCATGCCCGTCGATGTGCCCTGACGGCTCAGGTCTCAATCATCGGGTCGCGGCGGCCGCGCGTTCCATCAGGAGGTTGCGTTCCTGGCGGGTGGGTGCCAGGCCCGCCGCCCGTTCCAGCTCTTCGGCCGCCTCGGTTCGGCGGCCCAGGCGGAGCAGCAGGTCGCCGCGGATCGCGCCGTACAGGTGGTAGCGGCCCAGCCGCGGATCAGCGCCCAGCTCGTCGACCGCGTCCAGGGCCGCCTGTGGGCCGTCCACCTGCAGCAGGACGACCGCGCGGTTCAACCGCACGACCGGCGACGGGGCGAGCTGGGACAGGGCGTCGTACAAAGCCAGGATCGCCACCCAGTCGGTGTCGGCGAAGCTTGGCGCGCGAGCGTGGCAGGCGGCGATCGCGGCCTGCACCGTGTACGGACCGAGGGGCTTGCGCAGCCGGCGGGCGCGGGCCAGGGCGGTCAGGCCGTGTGCGATCAGCGTGCGGTCCCAGCGCGACCGGTCCTGGTCCTCCAGCAACACCGCCTCCCCCGACGGGCCGGTCCGGGCGGCGAACCGCGACGCCTGCAGCTCCATCAGGGCGACCAGACCGTGCACCTCGGGCTCGGCGGGCATCAACGCGGCCAACACCCGGCCGAAGCGCATCGCCTGCTCGGCCAGGTCGCGACGGATCCAGTCGTCGCCTGAGGTCGCCGCGTGGCCCTCGGTGAAGATCAGGTAGACGACCTCCAGCACGGCGCTGAGGCGGGCCGGCAGGTCGTCCGGGTCTGGCAGCGCGAACGGGACCTCGGCCTCGGCCAACGTGCGCTTGGCCCGGGAGATCCGCTGGCCGATCGTGGCCGACGGCAGCAGGAACGCGCGGCCGATCTCGTCGGTGCTCAAGCCGCCGACCATCCGCAGCGTCAGCGCAGCCCGGGACTCCTGGGCCAGCACCGGGTGGCAGGCCACGAACACCAGGGAGAGCAGCTCCTCGTCGGTCGCGGCGGCGGCGCCGGCCTCGTCGTCCACCGCCAGCAGGGCGTACTTCTGGTCGCGTACCCCCTCTCGACGAATCATGTCGATCGCCCGGCGGCGGGCCGTGGTGAGCAACCACCCGGCCGGCTCGTCCGGGACGCCGTCGCGCGGCCACTGTTCGAGCGCCGCCAGGTAGGCGTCCTGCGCGAAGTCCTCGGCCAGCCCGACGTCGTTGACGAGCCGGGTGAGGGAGGCGACCAGCCGCCCGGAATGCATCCGCCACACCGCTTCGACGGTCCGCCGTGCGTCCATGTCGCCCCTCCCCCCGCTCTTTCTCTAGCTGAGGTCCGCGAAGTCGGCCTCGTCGTAGTAGGGCCGGATCTCCAGCACCGCGCGCACGCCGAGGTCGGGGTCGCTCGGGCACTGCCGCGCCCACTCCACGGCCTCTTCCATCGAGCTGACCTGCCACACCCAGTACCCGGCGATGATCTCCTTGGACTCGGTGAACGGGCCGTCGACGACCGACGTCGTGCCGCCCTCGAAGACGATCTGCCGACCATCGGAGCTGGGCCGCAGCCCGCCGCCGTCCAGCATGATGCCGGCCTTGATCAGCTTGTCGTTGTACTCGCCCATCGTCTTCAGCATCTCCGCGGTCGGGGCGATCTTGCCCTCGTCGGCGCCGGTCCCCTTGATCATGACCATGACCTTCACGATGTTTCCTCCTGTGTCTCGGGCCGCCATCGCGACCCTCTTCTACCCGGTGGTCGAACGGGGAGACGCCGTTTTCGACAGCACCTCAGATTAATTTCGGGCTCCCTCCTGGGAGGGAGGCGCGGGCGGTCGGGCGCGACGGATACTGCCAGCGTGGTCGAGCAGGCGCGCCGGGCCGTCCGGCAGGTGACGGACGCCGCGTACCGCCTGCCGCCGCTGGTCATCGACTCGATCATCGCCCTGCTCTGCTATCTCGCGACGATCGCCTCGCCGGTGGTCGACGGCGAGGACACCTTCACCATGTACGTCTTCGCGGCGCTGAGCTCGCTGCCCCTGGCCTGGCGGCGCCGCTGGCCCGTCCCGGTCACCCTCGTCACCGGCTGCGCCACGGCGTTCCTCGCCGTCAACGACCTCATCAAAGAGGTCCCGTTCGGACAGCTCGTGGCCACCTACACGTTCGCGTCGCTGGCGAGCCCGGCCTGGCGGGCGTTCGGCATCGTCGGCACGATCGTCGGGTTGACCATCTCGCTGACGCCGAAGAACAGCATCCTGCCGGTGAGCGCCTCGGTGATCCTGTTCGGCGGCGCGTACGCGCTCGGCGCCATCGCCCGCTCCCGGCGCGGCCTGATCGCCAACCTGGAGGCCCGCGCCGAGCAGTTGGCCGCCGACTACGCCCAGGCCGCGGCCCGCGAACGCGAGCGGATCGCCCGCGACATGCACGACATCGTGGCCCACTCGGTGAGCCTGATCGTCGTGCAGGCCGAGGCCGGCCCGGTGGTGGTGCGCCGCGACCCGGCCCGGGCCGAGCAGGTGTTCGACGCGATCGCCGACGCCGGCCGGGACGCGCTCACCCAACTGCGGCGCACGCTGGGCGTGCTGCGGTCGGAGCCGGCCACCCGGACACCGCAACCCGGGCTCGACGCCATTCCGCCGCTGGTCGAGCAGGCCCGGGTGGCGGGCCTCGCGGTAACCCTCGACGAGGCCGGCGACCGGCGGCCGATCCCCGCGGACACCGCCGTCGCCGCGTACCGGGTCGTGCAGGAGGCACTGACCAATGTGGTCCGACATGCCCGCGCCGCCCGGGTCGAGGTGCTGCTGCGTTGGTCCGACCAGGCGCTGGTGCTGGAGGTCCGTGACGACGGCCGCGGCCCGAGCCGGCGGCCGGGCGGCACCGGCGGACACGGTCTGATCGGCATGCGGGAGCGGGTGGCCGCGTGCGGCGGGACGCTGCTGACCGGCGCCGCGACGGATGGCCCCGGGTTCCGGGTGCACGCTACGCTGCCCGTCGTGGAGTCGGTCGTAGTCCGTGGCTGAACCGATCCGCGTGCTCGTCGCCGACGACCAGGAGCTGGTCCGGGGCGGGTTCGCGCTCATCCTCGACGCCCAGCCCGACATCACCGTGGTCGGCGAGGCCGCCGACGGCGCGCAGGCGATCGACGCAGCGGCCCGGCTGCGTCCCGACGTGGTGCTGATGGACGTCCGGATGCCGCACGTCGACGGCATCGCGGCCACCGCCCGGATCTGCGCCGCGTCCGACACCCGAGTGCTCGTGCTGACCACCTTCGACCTCGACGAGTACGTCTACGACGCGCTGCGGGCCGGCGCGAGCGGCTTCCTGCTCAAAGACATGCGCCGCGACGACCTGGTCAACGCGGTGCGGGTGGTGGCCGGCGGCGAGGCCTTGCTGGCCCCGACGGTGACCCGGCGGCTGATCGCTGACGTGGTGGCGCGGGCCGCCGCCCCGCGCCGGGGCTTCGCTGACGCCCGGCTGGCCGCGCTCACCGCTCGGGAGACCGAGACGCTCAAGGCGGTCGCCCGCGGACTGTCCAACGCGGAGATCGCCGCCGAGTTCTACGTCACCGAGCACACCGTCAAGACGCACGTCAGCAACCTGCTCACGAAGCTCGCCCTGCGCGACCGGGTGCAGGCGGTAGTCCTCGCGTACGAGGCCGGACTGGTGGTTCCTCGCTCCGGCGAGTGAGCCGGAGTCCACTCCGGACGGCGATCCCCTTTTTTCGCGTTCGGCGTTGGATTTCGTCTATGACAACCTCACTCGCCCGCTTCTCCGTACGCCGTCCCGTCATCGTGCTGGTGATCTGGCTGGCCGTCGTCGCAGCCGGCTTCACCGTCGGTGTCGGCGTCTTCGAGCGCCTCGTCGGTGACGTCGGCGTGGTGCCCGGCAGCGAGTCGGACCGCGCTTCCGACCGACGCGACGCGCTGGCTCCGGCGCCCGAGGAGATCACCGCGATCGTCACCGGGATCTCCGCCACCGACCCCGCCGTGCTGGCCGCGGTCGACCGGGTCGGTGCGGACCTGGCGGCCATGCCGGGAGTGGCCGAGGTCAGTCCGCCGGTGGCCGCTCCGGACACCGGACGAGCGCTCCTGTTCACCGTCACGATGGACCTCGGCGACGACGCGGACGACGTCGCGGCGCAGGCCGCCTCCACCATCCGCGCCGGCCTTTCCGATGGCACCGTGACCGTGTCGGGCGGCTCGCTGAGCGAGGACGAGTTCAGCGAACAGGCGGCCAGCGACGTGGCCCGGGCTGAGATCTTCAGTACGCCGGTCATGCTGCTGCTCCTGCTGATCGTCTTCGGCGGCCTGCTCGCCGCCGGGCTGCCGCTGCTGATCGCGGTGGTCGGGGTCGGCGGCACGTTCGGCGTGCTGTTCGCGTTCAGCCAGGTGACCGACGTGTCCGTGTACTCGATCCAGATCGTCACGATGCTCGCCGTCGGCCTGGCCGTCGACTACGCGCTGCTGGTCGTCTACCGGTTCCGCGAGGAGCGGGCGGTGGACGCCGCGGTCGACGGCGCAGTGCTGCGGACGGCCGCGACCGCCGGGCGTACCGTGCTGTTCTCCGGCCTGACCGTCGCGGTCGCGCTGGCCGGGCTGACCGTCTTCCCGGACCCGTTCCTGCGCTCCATGGGCATTGCCGGCACGGCGGTCGTGGTGCTCGATCTGCTGGCCGCGCTGACCCTGCTGCCGGCCCTGCTCGCCCTGTTCGGCAAGCGGATCAAGCCGCGGGCGCCGCGCCCGGCCGGTGTCGGGGTGTTCGCCCGGCTCGCCCGGCTCGTGCAGCGCCGCCCGGCCGTGACCGCGTTGACGGTCCTCGTCGCCATGCTGTTCCTCGCGATCCCGGTGCTCGACATGCGGTTGTCCGGCGGCGATGCCCGCCTGCTGCCGGCGAGCACGCAAACCCGCGCCCTCTACGACGAGCTGGTCGTCCACTACCCCGACGAGGTCCGCCCGGACGAGGTCTCCGCCGTGGTCGCCGCCGCGCCCGACAGCCCCGCCGTCACCACCCTGCGGGATCGGATCCAGACCATGCCGGGCGTACGCGAGGTCGAGGTGCGCCCGATCGGCGACGAGTCGTTGGTCCAGGCGGACGTCGACCAGGAGCACCAGGACGCGGTGGCGACCGCCGTGCGCGATCTGCCCGTCGACAGCCTCGTCGGTGGCGACGCGGCCCGGCTCATCGACTACCGCGCCATGCTGGGCGAGCGGATGCCGTGGGCGATCGCGCTGGTGCTGCTCGGCACCCTGCTCCTGCTGTTCCTGTTCACCGGCTCGATCATCCTGCCGATCAAGGCGGTGCTGACCAACCTGCTCAGCATCGGCGCCGCCCTGGGCGCGGTCGTCTGGGTCTTCCAGTGGGGCAACCTGGGCCTGCCGGAGCTGGACGGCACGAACCTGACGGTGCCGGTCCTGGTCGCGGCGATCGCCTTCGGCCTGTCGGTCGACTACGAGGTGTTCCTGCTGTCGCGGATGCGCGAACGCTGGCTGGCCGGCGCCTCACCGGAGACCGCGGTCGCCGAGGGCCTGCAACTGACGGGCCGGATCGTGACCGCGGCGGCCCTGCTGCTGGCCATCGTCTTCGCCGGCTTCGTAGCGGGCGGCTTCGTCCCGATCCGCTCGGTAGGCCTGGGCCTGGTGCTGGCAGTCCTACTGGACGCGACGATCGTCCGCATGCTCCTGGTCCCGGCAACGATGACCCTGCTGGGCCGCTACAGCTGGTGGGCGCCGGCCTGGCTGGCCCGCCTCCACACCCGCTTCGGCGTCACGGAGTCCGCGCCCGAAGCGGCTCCCACGCCGTCGTTGGCGCTGACCCGCTGAACATCCGGTGCCGGGGTGCCCGCACACGGGGGCGGGCACCCCGGCACCGGTCACGTCGTCGGGCCCAACCGGTAGCGGCCGTCGGGGTCGCGGGCTATCCGCCCCCGCTCCTGACCGAACTCGAGGCCGTACCGCAAGCGGCTCTCGATCTTCTCGGTCAGCCGACGGTAGCCGAGCCGCTCGAGGGTCGCGCGCAGCAGATCCTGCTCGGCCCGTCGAGCGGATGCCAGCGCGTGACACACGGCGTTGACGATCTCTTCGGGTGCGATCTCGTCGAAGTCGCGGTCCGAGCTGTTGCGGGCCCGACGGAAGCCGCGCCAAGCCTCCGGATCCAATGTGGATGGCCAAGCGAACGTGCCGATCGGGTGTACCCGCAGCGTCCCCGGATCGACCAGGGCCAGCACCGAGGCCCGGCGGTCCGCGTTCGTCTTGTGCAGGTCGAAACACTTGAGGGTGAGCCGGGCCAGCCGGTGTTGCTCGACAGGGCCCTCGGTGGCGATCACCTCACGCAGGACGGCTCGGACGGCCGCTTGCACCCGCGCGCTGCTTCGCACAACGTCCAGGTCGGTCGTGTCACCCACCAGTGTCGGCTCGTACGGCTGGAAAGACATGGGTTCGACCGCGACCTCTGCGGGCGACTGAGTCGGGGTCGGCCCGCGCCGCTCGCTGACGATCGCGCGCACCTGCTCGCCGCTGAACGGGTCGGCTACGGGCGTGCTGGGTTCCGGCTGCTCCTCGGCTGCCGCTGCCTCCAAGGCAGCCCGGGCCGCCGCGGCCAGCTGTGCCTCGGCGGCCGTCCGCGCCTCCGCGGCCGCCCGGGCCTGCGCACCCACCGCGCGCTCGACCGCGGCGTCGACACGGTCGAGAATCGCGGCCCGGTCGCGGACCCACGCCGGCAGCCAGAAGCGCACCAGCTCCGGCCAACCCATGATGCCGCGCAGGTACGCGGGCGCGCTGTCGCGATCAGCGACGGTCGGGCGGGCGCTCCACTGCGGCCCATCGAGGATGACCGCGACCTGCCAACGCGGGGCGCCGGGGACGCGCACCGCGATGTCGACCGTGAAGTCGGACAGGCCGTGCCCGGTGATCACCTCGTGGCCACGCGTCCGGATCGCGGCGGCGACCTCTTCCCTGATCCGGTCCCGGCGCTGCCGGCGGGTCGACGACAGGTCACCCAGCCGGTCCACGCCGGACGCGGCCAGCTCGCAGTACGCCCGTAGATGGCGGGTGCCGATCGCCGTGGTCCTGGCGAGGTCGATGTCGCCGGGGTCGAACGACGAGAACAGCACGACCTGCCTGCGCGCCCGCGTGATGGCGACGTTAAGCCGTCGTTCGCCACCGGTCTGGCTGAGCGGACCGAAGTTGAGCGGCAACTTGCCCGTCTCCGGATTAGTGGAGAAGGCCAGCGAGAACAGGATCACGTCCCGCTCGTCGCCCTGCACGTTCTCGAGGTTCTTGACGAAGATGGGTTCGGTCTCGTCCTCGGACATGCGCTCCCGCACGAGCGGGTCCGTGCTGTCCTCGAGCAGGTCGAGGATGAGGTCGCGTTGCTGCACGTTGAAGGTCACGACGCCGATCGAGTCGGCGCGGGTCGCTGGTTCCCGCAGCCGGCGCACGATCTCCGCCACGACCTCCCGCGCCTCCACCGCGTTGGTGCGCGACTCACCTCGGTCGAACTGACCGTCGACGCGGCGCCAGCGCACACCGGCATCAGGATCGGCACCCGGCGAGGGAAGGCTCGAAAGCTTGTTGTCGTAGTAGTAGCGGTTGGAGAACGCGATCAGCGACTCGTCCCTACTCCGGTAGTGCCACGAGAGCCACCGCTGGGGCAGGCCGGACTCGACTGCCTCGCTCAGGATGCTGTCGAGGTCCTCGGGCACCGGACCGCTGTCGGGTGCGTCCTCCTCCTCTCCGTGGGAAGCCTGCATGACGGTGGTGGGCGGCATCTGCTTCGAGTCGCCGACCACCACCACCGAGGTGCCGCGCCCCATCGCGCCGATAGCCTCCGCCACCCGGATCTGCGACGCCTCGTCGAACACGACCAGGTCGAATCTGGCGGCGTCCGGCGCGAGGAAGTGCCCGGCCGAGGCCGGGCTGACCAGCACGCAGGGCGTCAGCGCGAGGACAATATCGGGGTAGGACTGGAACAGCTCCCGGAATGACCTGCCGCCCCGCTTGCGACGCAGTTCGGCGGTGAAGTCCGCGACGCGCCCACGACGTTCGTGCGGATTGAACGGCCGTCGCCGCACGAGGACCGACGGCAGGTGCTCCGGAAGCGCGGCACGAAGCCGGGCGGCGACCGTCTCGAACTGGTCGATGTGGGTGTCGTGCAACTGCGCGTCGAAGTACTCGACCTCACCGGCCCGCAGGCGTTCCGCGAGGGCCGTGGTCGCGACGCCGCGCCGGTACGCCTCCTCGGCCTCGTCAGGATCGATCACGCCACGCAGCAACTGCGTGCGGAACTCGGTCAACCCGGCCTCGGCGAGAACATCGGCGTGCGCGAGTGCGGCACCCCATCGTTGCACCGGAAGCAGACCGTCGGTTTTGAGTGCCGCGAGCCAGCTCGAGCCGTCTCGCTGCCAGGCCTCGTGCCAGCCGGATTCGCCCGCCCAGAAGGCGAACTCGGCGGGGCCGCAGTGCAGAGCGCCGCGCCACGCCTGCCATCCAGAGCGCAGCCGCTCCAGCAGTTCGAGGTCGGCGGGGCCGAATCCGGCTTCGAAGAGAGCCCACATCGCCGGATGCTCGCGCAGCAGAACCCGGCTGATCTCGGTTGCTTCACAGGCCTGGTGCAGCTGACGCTCCGCGTCCGGTGCCGTGGGCAGCCAACCGGCGGGCAGCCGAAGACCGCCGATGGCGCCGAGCTGCTGGTAGAGCGCACTCGCGTGACCCCGCGCCGCGACGAGCCGATCGAGAGTCCATTGTAGGTTCTCGGCCAGCACGGACGCGGCCGGTGCGAGCTGAGGCCGCAGCTTGTCGGCCACCTTCTCCAGCGCCTTGCGTTTGTTCAGCAGGCGCTTACCTGCCTGGTGCGCCTCGTCACGCCAGCTGTCCAGCTCCAGGGAACTGAAAAACCTCGGGCCGGAACGTGATGAACTCACCGGCGTACTCGCGCCGGAATCCGGCCAGGCTCGACACGTACCCGACGATCGCGTCGTCCCAGCCTGAGCCGGTCGCCCGCACGGTGGTGGGGCGGTCCGGCAACGCGCCACGGACAGCCAGGCGAGCGGCTGGCAGAAATCGCGCGACGTCTTCCGGGTTCGGCAGCTCCCGCACGAGCACGGCCAGCGCGGGCCGGTCACGCAGGCCGGTCCGCGTTTCTTCGAGATCCCGACCTAGCTGCACGAGCGCGTCGGGATGCAGTCCGTCGACGCTGCGGCGACCGCTGATCGCCCATGGATGGTCCCACCGCAGGCGCGCTGAGTGGCCCACCGCCGGGAACGAGCGCAGGTTTCGTTCCACCCGTTCGCGCAGCTCCTCCGCGACTGCGAGGTGGGGAACGGGCACCGCGGCGGTGATGCCTTCGCCGTAGGCGAGGGTGGCCTCGTACGCCGACCATGCGGTCATCCCGGCCCCGTTGGCCGAGTGAATCCGTCCCGGGTACGCCGACAACGGCGCCAGTCGGGAGCGATAGCCGGTCTCCACCGCGGTCCAGGTGGCGTCGTCGCCGGTGTCGTCCTGCTCCAACGCGTCGCGGAGCTGCTGTCGGATCGCATTGAGCGACTGCTTGCGACCGTGCAGGTCGAGCGCGAAGGAGTCCAGGCCGATCTGACCCAGACGCCGCTTCACCACATCGAGCGCGGCCTGCTTCTCCGCGACGAAGAGCACCGATTTTCCGGTCGTGACCGCCCGGGCGATCAGATTGGTGATCGTCTGCGACTTCCCGGTGCCCGGCGGACCTTCGAGAACGAAGGAATGACCTCGCTCAGCCAGCAGAATCGCCTGCATCTGCGAACCGTCGGCGGGGATGGGCAGGTGCAGGGCGCCTTCGTCGACCGGCGGATCCACGTCGTCACCGGCCGGATCGTCGAACGTGGCACCGGTGGTCTTCACCAGGTGGTTGACCACCGGGTTGGCGATGAAGGTCTGCCAGTGGTCGGTCAGGTCTCGCCACATCTGGAACGTGGAGAATTGCAAGAGCCGCAGGCTCGCCGTTTCGTCGATGCGGTAGTTGAGCCGATTCTCGACGAGCTGGTCGCGGATCGCGGCGAGCGTCTTCGGGATGTCGATGCCGTGCTCGTCGCGGATCGGCCGCTCCAGCTCGGAGATCTGGACGCGATGCTTGACCCGCAACCACTCCACCAAGCAGTAGTTCGGAGACGCGATCTCCGACCCGTCGATGGCCAGCGTGTAGCCCCGCCGTCCGGTGCCGCCCTCGATCCGGACCGGGAGCAGGAACAACGGAGCGTACGCGTCGTCGCCTGTGGTCTTTGGGTGCACCAGTGTGCCGAGGGTTAGGTACAGGTAGTTGCTGCCGGTCTCCTGCTCCATCGTGCGGGCGTCGCGTTGCAGACCGCGCATGGCGTTCCGGTAGCGCTGGGCGAGCACGTTGCCGTAGATGCGCTTGTCCGCCCGGAGCTCCCGGGTCAACATCTCCGGATCGAGGTCCTGCGCACGCCGGGCGCCGGCCAGCTCGTGGACGTGACTGAAGTCGTCCTGCGGCACGATCTCCAGCCGTTTGCCGCTGTGCACCAGGTCGTCGAGGCTCGCGAGCGCGCCGGCCGGCACGTGCAGATCCAGACCCTTGCCGCGCTTCGGCAGGTTGAGCAACGGGTTGCGCAGGCTCAGGTCGAGCAACGACCGCTTCCACCGCTGTACGCGCGCCGGCGACTCGTCGACCTGCTGCGGCGCGTCGTCGCCGGCGCGCTCGCGCTGCTCCAGCCGGAGCCTGGCGACCCCCGACGGCAGGTCGATCGAGCCCTGGCCGGCCACCGCGCGGCCGGTCGATACGGTGGGCTGCGCGGCTGTCTCGTCAGCCGACGGCATCGGCCGAATACCCGATCGGTGGGCCAGGTACACGTCGACCACGCCGAGCAGGTCGGCGGCCACACGGAAATGGCCCACCCCCGCCTCGACCGCAGCACCGAAGTCGAACGACTCGGCGCCGGGGCCGATCCCCGTCAGCTCGACCGGGACCGCTTTGCCGGACTCGACCATCGACACGAGCAGGTTTCCCTCGGTGACCACGGTCGAGTCCAAGCGGTCCTCGTCGAGGTGGAAGCCCGCGAAGGCGTGTCCCCGGGTCAGCCAGATCAACGGGCGAAGGCCGGCCTGCTCGAGACACGCCGCGTAGGTGACGGAGAGGTCCACGCAGTTGCCGAGCCGGCCGTCGAGAACACCGGCGGTCGTGCGGACCTTCTGCCCGGTGTTCTCGAACGACGCCGGAAGGCCCTGATAGTGGATCCCGATGCCGCGAAGGGCCTCGTACACCGCCCCGGCGATCCGCGCGGCGCGCTCCGGACCGGCCTGGTAGCCCTGGAGTGAGCCGGAACCGGTCCGGTCGAGAAGGATCTGCGCCGCCGACCGCAGGACGGCGGCCACCGCCTCGGTGTTCGGCTGCACGAACGCCGCGAGCGAGTCGTACAGCGCTGGGCTGTTGAACCACTCGTTGTGCGCCAGCACCGACGAGGGTGCCGACAACCGGACATCCGGCCGAGTCGGCTGGCTCACCGTCAACACGTAGTCGACCGGGAAGGCCTCGTCCGTGCCGCGCAGCCGCGCCATCCCCGGCCCGAACCCAGCGAAGTCGTCCCAGGCGATCTCCGCGCCCGGCCGCACGGGCACGGTGACGGAGCGTTCCCATGCCTCGCCGAGGGCACCGTCCGGGCCGTGTAGTTCCAGTCGCAGGTCAACGTCGCGCAGCGGTGCCTCGGTGCGATTGGTCAGAGCCACGTGGCGTACCAGCGGCACCCGGTTGTGCACCAGGGCGTAGTTGATGGCCGGTTGGACGAGCAGCTCGACCCGCAGCTCGCCGTCCTCGACCTCGAACCGCTCGAACACGCTGTATGGCATACCAATCCCTTCTGCCGCCCGGGGCAGGCACAGAACTACCAAGTCTCGCGTAGCCGCGCCCCGTTTCACCTCACCCATCCCGGTGACGGCGACCGAGGTTTGTTCATGATCACCGCACCGTCCGGCGTTTTCCCGGCCGTCCCGGGACCGGTGACTCTGCCGCCCGGGTCAAGGCGTGTCGGACGCTCGTGTCCACAAACCCCCAACGAAGGGACACGGCCGTGGACACCCGCAGACTCTCCCGCTTCACCGGCGCCGCCGTTCTGGTGCTCGGCCCGCTCGGGCTGATCGCCGGCACGTTGACCGAGCCGCATTTCGATCAGGACGCGCCCGCGGTCGACCAGCTTGCCGAGGTCTCCGGCACCGCGGTTCCGGCCGCCGCCGGGCGTACCCTCGTCGCGCTGTTGATCCTGCTCATGCCTGTCGCCGTGCTGTTCGCGGCGCGGCTTGCCCGGCGCGGCGCACCCCGCCTCGCGGCGATCGGCGGCACGCTCTCGTTTCTGGCGTGGTCGGCCGGGATCGCCAGCATCGGCGGTGTCGAGGCCGCCTACTGGTACGGGTCGCGGCTCGAGGACCGGGCCACCGTCGCGGCGCTGCTCGACGCGGTCAGCGCCGACGCCGTCTACAACACCCAACTGCTGGTGTTCGTGCTCGGCCATCTGATCGGCATGCTGGTCCTCGGCATCGGACTGTGGCGGTCGCGCGCCGTGCCGGCCTGGGTGGGCATCCTGTTCGGGCTGAGCCCGTTCCTGCACGCGGTCGCGATGGGCCTGGGTCCGGCCGTCGACGCGGTCGCCTACGGCCTGCTGCTGGTCGCGACGGCCGGTTGCGCGGTGACCCTGTGGCGCATGCCGGACGCCGAGTGGGACCTGCCGGCCCGCACCGCGGTGACGCCGGCGCCCGAACGGGTGGCGGCCTGACATGAGCACCGATCGGGCCGATTCCGTGGCCGGGCCGGGCGCCGGACAATCGGTGTCGATGGGCCGTGCGTGGATCAGCCGGGCGGCGGTCGTGGTGGCGGTGGCCGCCGCGGCCGCCGGTGTGCTGCTCGCCGCGCGTGGCCCCGTCCCGCCGTTGGACGCCTGGTTGACCGCCAGCGCCGCGCTCTACCTGCCGGTGGCCCTCGTGGGTGCGGCGATGGCCCGCCGCGCGCCGGCCAACCCCGTCGGCTGGATCTTCCTGGTCTCGGCCGTCGCCCTCCCGGTAGGCAACCTGCTGCACCTGATCGGCGGCTTGGCCAACGAGCTCGTCTACTCGGCGCTCTTCGTGCTCGGCGTCCCACTGGCCGCGCTGTTCGGCGTGCTGCTGTTCCCCGACGGCCGGCTCGGCTCGCGTCGGCGGCGGGTGCTCGCGTGGACGTACGGCGTCGCCCTGGCTCTGCTCCTGGTCTATGCCGTCGCCTCGCCGACGGTGCTCGACTCGGACACACCCAACCCGCTGTCGCTGGGCTCGTGGGTCTCCGCGCTCCTGATCGTCGTGCTGCTGCTGGGCCCGCTGATCGCGCTGGCCGCCTGGGCGTTGCTGCGCAAGGCCCGGGCGACCGGCGGCGACCAGGGCGCGGCGATGCGGCTGGCGGCGTACGCCGGATTCGGTTGTTCGGCAACGTTCTTCGCCTGCCTGGCCGTCGGCATGACCACCGGCGACACCGAGCAGATCTCGGTGCTGGAGAACTGCGGCCCGGTCGTGCTCGGGATCGCCGCCTGGGTCGGCATCGTGCGCTACGGCCTCTTCGACACGCGGGTCGTGGTCAGCCGCGCGCTCGTCTACGGGCTGCTGACCGCGGTGGTGCTGGCGGTCTATCTCGTGACCGCGTTCCTGATCGGCCAGCTCTGGGGCGGCGCGGTGGCCACCGCCGTCGCCGTGCTCGCCGCGCTCCCCCTGCGCGACGCGTTGCAAAGACGGATCAACCATCTCGTGTACGGCCTGCGCGACGAGCCCGCGTTCGCCCTGGCCCGGCTCGGCGAGCGCCTGGACGCGGCCGGAGCTCCGGTCGACGCCCTCGCCGCCGCGGCCCGGGTGGTGGCTGACGCCCTGCGACTGTCCTATGTGGTAATCGAGGTGTCCGGCGTCCCGGTGGCGACCCACGGTCGGCGCGGCCCGGAGCCGGTTCGCGAGCTGCCCCTGCTGTTCGCCGGCGAGACGATCGGCCGGTTGGTGTTGCAGAGCCGGCATCCGGAGTTCACCCGGGCCGACGAGGCGTTGCTGGCCAACCTGGCGCGGCAGGTGGCGGTGGTGGCGCACGCGGTGACGCTGGCCGACGCGCTGCGGCAGTCCCGGGAACGGCTGGTCACCGCCCGCGAGGAGGAACGCCGCCGGCTCCGTCGCGACCTGCACGACGGCCTGGGCCCGACGCTGGCCGGCATCGCGCTGGGCATCGACACGGTCCGCCGCGCCCTGCCCGGCGGCGCCTCCGCGGCCCACCTGGACGTACTCCGCGGCGAGGCCCAACGCGCGGTGACCGACATCCGGCGGATCGTGTACGACCTCCGCCCACCGGTCCTCGACGAGCTCGGCCTGGCCGGCGCGGTCCGCGAACATTCTCTGCGGCTGGGTTGCGCCACGGTCTCGGTGCCGGACCTGCCACCCTTGCCGGCGGCGGTGGAGGTGGCCGCGTACCGGATCGTCCTGGAAGCCCTGGCCAACGCCAGCCGCCACGCGCCCGGCGCGCCGATCACGGTCACGGTCTCGTCGGCGGACCGCCTGGTGCTGCGCATCGCCGACGAGGGGGCCGGCATCCCGGCGGGCTACCGCGCCGGCGTCGGCATCGCGTCGATGCGCGAACGGGCGGCCGAGGTGGGCGGCTCGTTCGAGATCGGCCCGGGTGCCGGGGGCGGCACGCTGGTGGTCGCGGACCTCCCGCTGACGGCGCCATGATCCGCGTCGTGGTCGCCGACGACCATCCGCTGTTCCGCGAGGGCCTGCGCGCCCTGATCCAGGACGCCCCGGGCCTGACCCTGGCGGGCGTGGCCGGCGACGGCGACGCGGTGGTCGCGGTGGCGCTGGCGGAGCGCCCGGACGTAGTCCTGATGGACCTACGCATGCCGGGCCTCAGCGGCGTCGAGGCCACCCGCCTCATCCTGCGCACCGCACCGTCGACGGCCATCCTCGTGGTCACGATGGTCGACGAGGACGACTCGGTCTTCGCGGCGATGCGCGCGGGCGCCCGCGGCTACGTCTTGAAGGGCGCGGACCCGACGGAGATCCTGCGCGCGATCCAGGCGGTCGCCAACGGCGAAGCCATCTTCGGCCCGGCCATCGCGGCCCGCCTGACCCGCTTCTTCGTCCCGGCCGCTGGGGTTGCCACGCCGTTCCCCGAGCTCACCACGCGGGAACGCGAGATCCTGACCCTGATGGCGACGGGCGCCCCGAACGCGACGATCGCGAGCCGGCTGGGCCTGACCGAGAAAACGGTCCGCAACAACGTCTCGAACGTCTTCGCCAAACTCCGGGTGGCAGACCGCGCGGCGGCCGTAGCCCGAGCCCGCGACGCGGGCCTCGGCCAGCCCTGACCCGTGCCAGAATTCCGCACGATGTCAGAGACGTACGACGTGTCGCCGCAGTCCCTGCGCGGGCTCATGGAGACCTACTGGGGACCGCGAGGCTGGCGGACGCCGAGCCGGCTGCCGGAGACACCGGCGGTCGAGCGCGCCATCGCGGCCGGCTTGATGTTCGCGGAGCCTTGGACGACGAGCCATGACGACCTCGTGGACCGCGCGGTCCGGGCCGCCGCCGCACTGTCCGCCGACGACGTCGGTCAGGCTTTCCTGGCGAGTCTGACCAGCCGCAGGCTCGACCTTCGATCCGCGCTCGGCAGCTACGCGGTGGCCCGGTTGCTGCCGTCCCACGCGTTCCAAGACCCGTTCGCCGGCGATCCGTGCCACATCTGCGGCCTTTATCCGGGCAAGCGGACGGTGGACGTGAACGTCTTGAACTTCGAGCGGTTCAAGTGGGGCGGGGTGCGCCGCGACGACCTCGAATACCTAGCGTTCGATCTGGAGCAGTTCACCCGCGCACCCAAACTCTCGCCCACCAGCGCGGACATCGAAGTAGGGAAGCACCTTCTCGAAGTCCTGAGAACCAGCACCGCCAAGACCACGTCCACGTCGGTGCTTCCCGCGCTGCGGATGGTGCCGGGAAACAAGGACGAACGCAGCGCGCTCGTGGAAATCCTCGGCGCGTGCGGCGTTCTGGAGACGCCCGACCACCACGGCTACGCCGAGAGCTACCTACCGTCCGACCAGCGCGAGCTGCCGGTGCGCCACCACGTCGACACCGCGTACCCCGCCTGCTGGTGGACCGGCGCCGACGGCGTCAACGATGCCAACCTCGCCCTGTTCCTGCCCCAACTCGCCACGTAGGGCCGCCGGAAGCCCGGCGGCTTCCAGCAGGTTCTGGTCGAGGTCGAGCAGCTCGCCCTGACGGAGTGGCCAGGGACCGCGTTCGGCGTAGCCCGTGACGCGGGCCTTGGGTGTGCTTACCTTCTTGGTGTGGCACACCCCATCATGTTCGATGAGGCCGATCCGGTGCTCGGCCGGGTGCGGGCGCTCGCGCTGGCCTTTCCGGACGCGGGCGAGAAGATCTCGCACGGTCGTCCCGCTTTCTTCACGACCAAGGTCTTCGCCTACTACGGGGGATCGGTGAAGGTCGAGGGCGCGTACCAGCAGCATGATCGTTCGGTTCTCGTGCTGGTCGATCCCGACGAGCGCACGGCGCTGCTGGCGGACAGCCGTTGCTACGTGCCGGCCTACCTCGGCGCCTACGGGTGGATCGGCGTAGACGTTGCCGATGACAGCGACTGGGATGAGATCAACGAACTGCTCGACGCGAGCTACCGGCGCACCGCCGGGCCCCGCAGGGTCGCCGTCCTCGACGCTCGGACCTGATCTTGATCGGGTGCGGGTCGCGACGAAGCGGCACCGCCCCCACAAGTCGGTGCCGCTTTGCGGTGAGTCGCGACGCTCGCCGCCCCCGTTGGGACCAGATTGGCGCACCGCGCATACCGGATCACTTACCGCCTGGGGTTTCGTCCGGTTGTGCAGCTCTATAAGGTCGGTCGGCGTGGAGTTTCGCCTGCTCGGTCCGGTCGAGGTCAGCGCTTGTGGGGGTCGTGTCGGGATCGGGCGGCGGCAGGAGCGGTGGGTTCTGGCCATCCTGCTGCTCGAGGCCGGTCAGGGCGTGCCCGTCGGCCGGTTGGTCGAGCTGATCTGGGAGGGCGAGCCGCCGCGTGGGGCGCGCGGGGTCGTGCAGACCTACATCTCCCGGTTGCGGGCCCTGCTCGGCGACGATGCCCGGATCGAGCTGGCCAACGGCTCCTACCGGATCGACGTCGACCCGAAGATGGTCGACGCGCACCGGTTCACCGCGCTGGTGGCCGAGGCCCGGGAGAGCGACGACCCGCACCACCGCGGCGAGCTGCTCCGCGACGCCCTCGCGCTCTGGCGGGGGCCGGCACTCGAAGACGTCGGACCCGGGCGGGAGCGGCTCGCCGCCCGGTTGGAGGAGGCCCGCCGGACCGCGCTCGACCTGCGGATCGCGGCCGACCTCGAGGCCGGGCGGCACGGCGAGCTGGTCGGTGAGCTGACCGAGCTGTGTGCCGCCGCGCCGCTGGACGAGCGGTTCGCCGGGCAGCTGATGACCGCTTTGTTCCGGGACGGGCGCCGGTCCGACGCGCTCGCCGCGTACGGGCGGATCCGTGATCGGGTTCGTGACGAGCTCGGCCTGGAGCCCGGCGAGGAGCTGCGCCAGCTGCACACCCGGATCCTGCGGGACGACCCGGCGCTGCGCCCGGCGCCGGCCGGCAAGCTGCCCGCGCAGCTTCCGGCCGCCGTGCCCGATTTCGTCGGGCGAGCCGCCTTGCTCGACCAGCTCGACGAGTTGCTGCGCGACGGCCGCACGACCGTGGTCGTCTCGGCGATCGACGGCGCCGGCGGGGTCGGCAAGACCGCGCTCGCCGTCCGCTGGGGGCACCGGGTCGCTGACCGGTTCCCGGACGGGCAGCTCTTCGTCAACCTTCGGGGGTACGAGACCGCGCCTCCCGTGCGGCCCATCGACGTGCTGGCCCGGTTCCTGCGCGCGCTCGGCGTACCCGGTGATCGCATTCCCCCGGACCCCGACGAGGCCGGCGCCCTGTTCCGCAGCGAGCTCGCCGGGCGGCGGGTGCTGATCGTGCTCGACAACGCCGCCACCGCCGAGCAGGTTCGCCCGCTGTTGCCCGGGGCGCCGGGCTGCGTGGTCGTGGTGACCAGCCGGGCTCAGCTCGGCGGGCTGACCGCCAGCCACGGCGCCCGGCGGCTCACCGTCGACCTGCTCACCGAGCCCGAGGCCTTGTCGCTGCTGAGCACGATCATCGGCGCCCGGCGGGTCGACGCCGAGCCGGCCGCCGCGACCGAGCTCGTGCGGGCCTGCGGCCTCCTGCCGCTCGCCGTGCGGATCGCGGCCGCGCAGCTCGACGCCGCGGGCTCGGCGAGCACGCTCGGCGACTATCTCCGCCTGCTCGACAAGGGCCCGCTCGACCGTCTGACGATCGAGGGCGACGAGCTGTCCGGTGTACGGAACACCTTCCGCGCCTCCTACGAACGCCTCGGCCCGCCGGAACGTGAGGTGTTCCGGCTGCTCGGCGCCGTGCCGGGCACCGACGTGGACGCCGCCGGGGCCGCCGCGCTCGTGGGCCTGTCCCGGGCGGAGGCCGCCGGCGCGCTCGACGGCCTGCGCAAGGCGCACCTGGTCACCACGCCGCGGCCGGGCCGGTTCGGCCTGCACGACCTGCTCCGCGCGTACGCGCGTGAGCTGACCGGCCCCGACGAAGCGGATGCGGCGGTCGGGCGCCTGCACGCCCACTACCTGGCGACCGCCGACGCGGCGGCGCGGCGGCTCTACCCGCACATGATCCGGCTTCCGCAGGGCGAGCTGCCGGCCGTGGCCGGCTTCGAGACGAACCCGGCCGCGCTGGCCTGGCTGGACGCCGAGCATCGCAACCTGCTCGCCGCGATCGGGCACGCCGCCACCGCCGGCCCGCCGCAGGTGTCCTGGCAGCTCACCGACGCCCTGCGCGGCTACTTCTGGCAGACCAGCCACACCGTCGACTGGCTCGCCGCGGTCAACGCCAGCCTCGCCGCCGCCGAGGCGGAGGGCGACCTGCAGGCCCAGGCCGCGATGCGCACCAGCATCGCGCTGGCCCGGCAGAGCCAGTTGGACCTGGCCGGGGCGGCGGCCGAGTTCGAGGCGGCCGCCGACCTCTCCGCCCAGGCCGGCTGGTCGCGCGGGCAGGCCGCGGCGGCCGGCAACCTCGGCGTGGTCCGCAAGAACCTGGGCGACTTCGCGGGTTCGGCGCGCAGCAGCGAGCGGGCGCTGGAGCTGCACCGGGCCGACGGCTACCGGCCCGGTGAGGCCAGCACGCTGATCACCCTCGGCGGGCTCTACCACGATCTCGGCGAGCTGCGCCGCGCCGCCGACTACTGCGTGACGGCGCTGGCCATGCACGAGGAGATCGGCTCGTCGATCGGGCAGCTGATCGCGCTGAACAACCTCGGCGCGGTCGAGCACCTGCTCGGCGAGCCGACCGCCGCCGACCGGTTCCGGGCCGCGATGGAGCTCCAGGCCGACGTGGCGAAGGTCTACTCGCAGGCCCACCTGCTCAGCGGGCTGGCGGCTGTGCAACGCGACCGGGGTGAGCTGGCCGAGGCCCTGGCCAACGCCGAGGCGGCCCTGGTCAAGGCCCGGGAGGCGGCCGACCCGATGGTCGAGGGCGACATCCTCTCGCTGCTCGGCACCGTGCACCACTGGCGCGGCGACCCGGAGCGCGCCATCGAGGAGCACCGACGCGGGCTGGCCATGCTGGGTGCCGGCAGCGAGTACGTGCGTACCCGGACCAACATCGGCCTCGCCGCGGCGTTGCGTGACACCGGCGACCTGGCTTCGGCGACCACGATCGCCACGGACGCGCTGGCGGACGCGTGGCGCGCCGGCCACCGGGTGCCGGCCGGAAACGCGCACCTCCTGCTCGGCAGCATCCACCTGCGCAACGGCGACATCGACGGGGCTGTCGACAGTGGACAGCGCGCGCTCACCCTGCACCGCCAGACCGGCCACCGGCTGGGCGAGGCGCGCTCCCTGCGACTGCTCGGCGACATCGCCCGCGCGAACGGCCTGGGCACGATCGCCCGCGAACAGTGGCACGCCGCGCTGGCGCTGCTCTCGGAACTCGGGAGCGGGGAAATCGCCGACGTGTTGAAGCGGAACTAGGCCCAGGCGCCCTCGTTGACTGCGGCGCGGTCCAGCAACGGCTCCCACCACGCGCGGTTCTCTTCGTACCAGGTGATGGTCTTGGTCAGGCCCTGCTCGAAGTCTATCGTCGGCTGCCAGCCGAGCTCACTGCGGATCAGGGTCGAGTCGAGCAGGTAGCGGCGGTCGTGGCCCGGTCGGTCCGGCACCGTCTCGATCAGGTCGCGGGGAAGGCCCAGTCGGTCCAAGATGGACACCGCCAGGTCCGCGACGCTTGCCTCGACACCCGATCCCACGTGGTACGTCGCACCCAGCCGGCCGTCGTGCAGCACCCGGTCGATCGCCGCGCAGTGGTCGTCGACGTGCAGCCATTCGCGGCGGTTGGCGCTGGAGCGGTAGACCGGCAGCGGGAGGCCGCGCAACGCCCGGGTGGTGAAGAGCGGGATCACCTTCTCCGGGAACTGGTACGGCCCGTAGTTGTTGGCGCAGACCGTGATGGTGACGGGCAGCCCGTACGTCTCGTGGTAGGCGCGCACCGCATGGTCGGCGCCGGCCTTGCTGGCGTTGTACGGGGTGCGCGGGCGGTACGGCGACTCCTCCGTGAACGCGCCGGGGTCGTCGAGCGCCAGGTCCCCGTACACCTCGCAGGTCGAGACGTGGTGGAAGCGCGCTCCGGCCCGCCGGGAGGCCTCCAGCAGGCGTTGGGTGCCGAGCACGTTGGTCGTGAAGAAGGCCTGCGGGTCCTGCACGGCCCGGCTGTTGTGGGACTCGGCGGCGAAGTTGACGACGGCGTCGACCCCGGTGAGGGCGTACGCGGCGTCGGCGATGTCGGCGTGCACGAACTCGACCCCATCCGGGACGCTGGCGCGGTTGCCGGCATAGGTGAGCGCGTCGAGCACCACGACCGTGTCGCTCGGATGGTGCCGCAGCCAGTAGCGCACGAAGTTGCTGCCGATGAACCCGGCAGCGCCGGTGACCAGCAGATGCACGAAGGTCCTCCCTATTGGACGGGCATGACGCCGGGTGGATCGGTGCCCGGGCCGCCCCGGAACTCCACCTCCAGGCGGAATCGGTGCCCGAGGTAGCGGTGCTCGGACAGGGCGAGTGGCGTGCCGTCGGCGCGCACCGCGAGCCGGCGGACCAGCAGCACGGGCGCCCCGGTGGTGGTCTCGAGACCCCGCGCGACGGACTCGGTGGCCGCGGTCGCGGCGATGCTCTGCCGCACGACGTCGATGTCGTGGCCCTGCCGGCGCAGGGTCTCCCAGACTCCGGGCTCCTCCGCGTCGGCGCGGCTGACCGGGCTGGCGAAGGCCAGCGGCACCCACTCCGTGACGACGTCGAGCGGGTTCCCGCCCGCGAGCCGGACGGCCCGCACCCGCAGCGCCTCGCCGCTGGTGCGCAGCAGGGTCGCCACGTCGGGCGGGACGGGCCGGTATTCGTAGCCGGTCACGGTGCGGGTCAGCGCGAGACCAGCGTCGGCGACCGCGGACCGGGCGTGCCGGAAGCTGCCCAGGGCCAGGGTCTGGCCGAACGAGGTGCCGGACCGCACGTACCACCCGGCGCCTTTGCGGGCGGCGATCAGGCCTTCGTCGCGCAACCGCTCGAGCGCCTTGCGCACCGTGACCCGGCTGACCTCGTGACGGCGACCAAGCTCGGCCTCGCTCTCCAGCGCACCGGAGGCCCCGAAGTCCCCGAGCGCGATGCGTTCACGCAGCTCAGCAGCGACGGCCTCGAACCGCGGACCTGTCATAGATTTGTATGCTACAGGAGCGACATCCCTACGCGGTGTACCGCGCGCTGCGTACCTCGGAGGTCTTCGCCAGCAGCTCGAACGGGGTCGTGACCGAGGCCGGGCGGGGTCCGACCCGGGTCAGCGGCTGCCGAGACCGGCGGACGGTGCGGCGGGCGAGTTCGCGCGGTCGCGGACGATAGAGCGGTCGAGCTTGACGATGTCCGGATTGATCAGTGGCATGGCAGCCACGCCGGCCGGCTCGACTCCGACGTCGTCCAGGGCGAACCACGCGTTCCGTCGGCGGGCGTCGCGCACGGCGTCCAGCAGCTTGACCGGTTGGCGCATCACGGCCTCCTCGGTCACCTCGACGACGACGTCGCGGCCCCGGGACAGTTCGGCGTAGGACCGGGCCACGTCAACTCGTGGGTGAGAACAGCGTCGAAGCCGGCTCGGTCGAGACCGTGAGCCGTCTTTCCAGGACCATTGCCGGGTGGGTAACGGCCCTACGCCGCGAGTTGGGGCAGGAACTTTGCGAGGTTGGCATCGTTGACGCCGTCGGCCCCGGTCCACCAGCAGGCGGGGTACGCGGTGTCGACGTGGTGGCGCGCCGGCAGTTCGCGTTCGTCGGACGGTATGTAGCTCTCGGCGTAGCCGGGGTGGTCGCGCGTCTCCAGAACGCCACACACACCGAGGATTTCCACGAGCGCGCTGCGTTCGTCTTTGTTTCCCGGCACCATCCGCAGCGTCGAAAGCACCGACGTGGAGGTGGTCTTGGTGCTGCTGGTTCGCAGGACTTCGAGAAGGTGCTTCCCGACTTCGATGTCCGCGCCCGTGGGATCGAGCTTCGGGGCGCGGGTGAACTGCTCCAGGTCGAAGGCCAGGTATTCGAGGTCGTCGCGGCGCACGCCACCCCACTTGAACCGTTCGAAGTTCAAGACGTTCACGTCCACCGTCCTCTTGCCCGGATAAAGGCCGCAGAGGCGGCACGGATTGCCGGCAGATGGTTCTTGGAACGGGTGGGACGGCAGCAAGCGGGCCACCGCGTAACTGCCGAGCGCGGATCGAAGGTCGAGCCTGCGGCTGGTCAGACTGGCCAGGAATGCCTGACCAACCTCCCCGGCGGACAATGCGGCCGCGGCCGCGACCGCGCGTTCGACGAGGTCGTCGTGGCCGGTCGTCCAGGGCTCCGCGAACATCACGCCGGCCGCGAGGGCGCGCTCGACGGTTGGTGTTTTAGGTAGTTTGTTGGGCGTCCGCCAGCCGTGCGGTCCCCAGTAGGTCTCCAGGAGCCCGCGCAGTGCCTGCGGCGACACGTCGTACGTCTCGGACATGGGTCGAAATTCTGGCACGGTCAGCCAGGCGGGGTTTGGCGAAGACGGTCGAGGACGGCGACCCTGCGGGGCCCGGCGGTACGCCGGTAGCTCGCGTCGAGCAGTTCGTTGATCTCATCCCAGTCGCTGTCATCGGCAACGTCTACGCCGATCCACCCGTAGGCGCCGAGGTAGGCCGGCACGTAGCAACGGCTGTCCGCCAGCAGCGCCGTGCGCTCGTCGGGATCGACCAGCACGAGCACCGAGCGATCATGCTGCTGGTACGCGCCCTCGACCTTCACCGAACCCCCGTAGTAGGCGAAGACCTTGGTCGTGAAGAAAGCGGGACGACCGTGGGAGATCTTCTCGGTCGCGTCCGGAAAGGCCAGCGCGAGCGCCCGCACCCGGCCGAGCACCGGATCGGCCTCATCGAACATGATGGGGTGTGCCACACCAAGAAGGTAAGCACACACGAAGGCCCGCGCCGCGGGCTCGGGCTACGGCGGCCGGCCACCGGGAAGCGGCGGACGTGGCCACCGACGTCGACTGGCATGCGCCTCCAGAAGAACGCCACGTCGATCGCGACGAGGCCTCGAAATCGCGAACCGGTTCCGAAGGCCTTGCCCGGCGGGCAGCGCCAGGTGCCGTGCGCGACCTTAGCCCGCCCGAGTGGCTTCGTCGACGTCCGCAGCCGGCCGTGGGACTCGTGCTAATTCCGGTCCGTCCTGCGACGAGATCGCCGACGCGATCAAGCTCGACGACACCGGCTCGGCCGTCGTGGGCTCGTCCGTGGAGCGCAGCCGCGGCGGCGCGGGCATCCACGGCTTGAGCGACTGCAAAACCTGTTCGTAGAAGTCGTCGATCGCGGCGAGGACGGAATCGATGAAGGAGCCGCGGCCGGCGCCCCGCTTGGTTCCCGCCGATGTCACCTGCGTGATGCGGAACGCGCGAAGTTCCTTGGTGGGATCCACGATGAGCCTGGCCGGGTCCTCGCGTACCAGCCGCAACGGATCAACCGTTCCCTGACCGCGGGCGTGCATCGCGAACGCTTCGACCGTCACGGTGTCTGGTGCGTTCTTCAACTGGCGAACCACCCAGTTGACCCGCGTCGTCGGCCGGCCTTCTTTGGGCGCGTCGATGTCGACAGAGCAGATCACCTTCGCAGCTCTCAGGTCGGCGACGACCTGCAGCGGACCGACCGCCCCGGGGATGCGCAGCGCGGCGGTCATCGTGCCACTCGTCGTCAGCTGACCGGTCAGTACCTGCGTTCGCGATGCGGGCTCGGCCAACTCGCGCCGGGTCAGGGCTGGCACCACCTCGGTGCCGAGGCGGCGACCAAGCCGGAGACTCGCGTAACGAACCAGCGCGTCGAAGCGGCTTGCGATCTCGGAAACGACCGGATCGGTCGACCGCAGCGTGCCCGACGCGACTGCCTCCCGCACGGTCACCCACGCCGGACCCATGTCGGTGAACTCCATAGCGCCTGAACGTGGGTGCTCGAGATAGCGGATCAGCTCACCCAGAATCCACGCCTGGTCGGCGTCGGCGACGCCGCGGTACTCCTTCTGCATGACCGCCGCAGTGAGGATTTCGGTCCACGGAATGTGGTGCAGCACGACCTTCTTCAGCTTGCGCTTGTCGACCGGTGTGGGGTGTTGCCCTGGCATCGGCGGCATCTGATTGGAGATCGTGATCAGAGCGTCGAAGCCTTCCTCTCGCGCGATGTCGAGATACGACTCCAACTGCTCCGTCTGCAACTCATTGTTACCGGTCTTGACCTCGACCAGGGCCGTCCACTGGCGCTGACCGCGAGAGACCCGAAGCAGGCCATCCGGGAAATACTTCTTCCCACCGTGCTCGAACGGCACTTCGATGAAGGTCTGCACAGGCCCGGCCGGTGCACCGAGGGGTGCGGTCAGCGCTCGCCCGAACTCGCGTACGGCGCTCATGACCGCCAAGAGCGCGGAGGTCGCCCGGCGCTCCTGTTCTTCGGGCCCATTGATGCCGGACGTAGGAATCAGCCGAGCTCCCTGCCACGTTTCCTCGGTCATCGGTCACCCTTTCGACTTTGGCTGTCGGAAAGTTACACCCGCGTTAAATCAGAAAGTCGCTCGAATGAGCGGACGACCGATCAGTTCCACTCACCCATGTGGACGGATGTGGGACTAGTCGTGGTCGCCGAAAGGCTTTTCGATATTGCCCGTTCGCCGTACGGTTGGAGCCGTGAACCCGTCGCCGGTGGTGGTTGAGCGTCCGGTCATGTTTCAGGCCTGGCGTGATCTGACGTTTTTGCACTGGCGTTATCCGGCGGCGGACGTGCAAGCCGTGTTGCCCGACGGGCTGACTGTCGACACGTACGACGGGGACGCTTGGGTTGGGCTCGTGCCGTTCGTGATGGCCGGTGTTCGGGCGCCCTACGTGCCCGCGCTTCCCTGGCTCTCCCGGTTTCCCGAGACCAACGTCCGCACGTACGTCATCGGGCCCGATGGGCGGCCTGGGATCTGGTTCTTGTCCCTCGACGCCGCGCGGCTCGCGCCCGTTGTGGTCGCGCACCTCACCTACTCGCTGCCCTACGTGTGGTCCGCCATGTCCGTGCGGGTCGACGGGCCCGAGCACCGCTACCGCTGTCGGCGGCATCTCCAACCCGGTCGGCGCTGTGACGCCACCGTGCGGGTCGGTCAGCCGATTCCCGAGCCGGCGCCGCTCGAGGAGTTCCTCACCGCGCGGCATCGGCTCTACAGCGTGCGGTCGGGGCGGATGGTGGCCGCCGACGCCGAGCACGGTCCCTGGCCGCTGCGACAGGGCGAACTGCTCGACCTCGACCAGAACCTGCTGGAAGCCGGCGGGTTGGCCACGCCGACCGGTGGACCGCTCGTGCACACCTCAGCGGGCGTGCTGGTGCGGGTCAGTGGCTGGCGCGCGGTCAGGGACGGTTCGTGATCTGCTGCACCGCCCACGCGTTGCCGTCCGGGTCGGTGAAGTTGACGAAGCCCACGTTGTTGAGGTCGTCGCCCTCCTCGCGCGCACGCGGACCGCTGGCTCCGTAGACGACGATTTCCGAGACCTCGACGCCGCGCTCGACCAACTGGGCCCGGGCCGCGTCCAGGTCGTTGACCACCAGTTGCAGGCCCTTGAGCGACCCCGCCGGCATGTCGGGGACCGCGCCGTAGCCGATGACCACCGAGCAGCCGGAGCCCGGCGGGGTCAGCTGGACGATCCGGAAGCCCGGCCCGGCGGTGTCGTGGTCGACCGCGAACCCGAGCTTCGAAGCGTAGAACTCCTTGGCCCGGTCCACATCGGAAACCGGAACGATGACGACTTCCAGGGTCCAGTTCATGGAGGTCAGGCTAGCCGCCAGTGGTCGATGTCGCCGTCCGCCCGCCGCACCACACCGCCGCGCGCCAGGTGCGCCAGATGGGCATACGTCTCACCCACTGCCGAACGCCGGATCATTCCTTGCACCTGCGGCCACGGACGCGACCAGGTGAGCCGCGAGGCGAGTTCCCACGTGGTGGCACCAGGTGAGGCGGCGACCAGCCGGGTCACCTCGGCCAGCCGGTCCGCGTGGTGGGTGTGCAGCGCGGCTACGCGGTCGCGCAGGCCGGCGAACCGGTACTCATGTGCGGGCAGCACCTCGTCGGCCTCGAGTTCACCCGTGCGGGTGAGGGATTCGAGGAAGTCGCCCAGCGGGTCGGCGGTCTGTCCTGGGTGGAGGGTGATGTTCGGGCTGATCCTCGGCAACACGTGGTCGCCGGAGAGCAGCAGCCGCCGGCCCTCGTCGAAGAAGCAGAGATGGCCGGCGGTGTGGCCCGGCGTCCACACCGCGCGGATGCCGTCCAGCGGCCGCTCGCCGTCCTCGATCAGGCGGTCGGGCTCGGCCAGCGAGCGGAACCGGCGGGCGTCCTCGACCGAGCCGACCGTCTCGGCGATGTCCGCGTCGCTGCCGCCGCGGTTGCGTACCCAGGCAGAGATGTTGGCGACCCAGTCCCGCGGGTCACTGCGGCCCTTGATCGCCGCGGCGTCCAGGGCGTGCATGCCGATCCACGCGCCCGACGCCTCGCGCACCGAACCGGCCAGACCGTGGTGGTCGGCATGCCAGTGGGTGACCAGCACCGCACGCACGTCGGTGAGCGCGTAGCCACACGACGCCAGGCCGTCGACCAGCGCCGTCCAGGCGTCGTCGGTCGGCCAGCCCGCGTCGACCAGGGCCACGCCGTCGGGCCGGGCCAGCGCGTACACCAGGACGTAGCGCAACGGGCTGCCGGTCATCGGCACCGGGATCGACCAGAGGCCGGGCCGGACGAGCTCCACCGGCGGCAACGTCTTCTGCTGCCAGGCGGCGCGTTGCGCGGTGCCGGTGACCTCGACCATGCGTCGATCAGACCGCGACCGGCCGGCGAGGACAATCGGCGGTGACCAATTTCATCGCTGGCGCCGACCGTCGAGCAGCGGCCGGGTCGGGTCCCAGGTGCCTCCGCCGCGGCGGAACGCGATCGCCGACAGCGCCTCCAGGACGACCCGGTTGGCCAGGAACGCGGTCACCTCCGCGTGGTCGTACGGCGGCGACACCTCGACCACGTCGACGCCGACGACCGGCAGTTCGAAGCAGACCCGGCGGACCGCGTCGAGCAGCTCGCGCGAGGTGAGGCCGCCCGGTTCGGGTGTGCCGGTGCCGGGCGCCATGCCCGGGTCGACCACGTCGACGTCGACGGAGAGGAACACGCCGTCGCAGTCGTCGACCGCGATCTCGAACGCCTCGGACAGGCAGGTGTCCAGGCCGCGGGCCACGATCTCGGTCATCTCGTACGCGCGCATGCCCTGCTCGGCCATCCAGTCGAGCGTCTCCGGACCGGGCCAGTAGCCGCGGAGGCCGATCTGCAGGAAGCGGTCGCCGCGGGCCGCACCCGACTCGATCAGCCGGCGCATCGGCTGGCCATGGCCGAGCAGCGAACCGAACTCGCTGTAACCCGTGTCGGCGTGGGCGTCGAAGTGCACGACCGAGACGCGGCCGAAGCCCTTGGCGCGCGCGACACCGGTGACGTCGGGCAGCGCGATCGTGTGGTCGCCGCCGAGCACGACCGGAATCGCCCCGGCGCCCGCGATCGTCGCCACCGCCGCCTCGATCACCCGGACGCTGCGCTCGATGTCGCCGGAGAAGCACTCGACGTCACCGGCGTCGTACACCGTGAGGTCCTTGAGCCCGTCCGTGCGCAGGGCGAGCGCCGGCCGCGACCCGTCGTGCGGCAGATAGCAGGCCTGCCGCATGGCCGACGGACCGAAGCGCGTGCCGGGCCGGTGCGAGGTGCCGCCGTCGAACGGCGCGCCGAGGATGACCACGTCCGCGTCCGCCCAGCCATCCGGAACATCCAGGTCACACGGGGGTACGCCGAGGAAGGTGATGTCGGGTCCGTACATGGCGCCGTACCGGGTCATGGTCAGCCACGCTAGCGGGTCCGGCGGTGCGGGTGGGACCACAAGATCGCAGGGGTACGAACGGGTTCCGCCGATCCCCTTTACAGCGCGGTGTGACCGCCGTCACTATCGGTGCAGAGGTCGCTTCAGACCAGGAGGTGTGCGGTGGGCGGCACACAACCGAGCTCGACTGACGCGGTGTCGTTGCAGATCGCACGGCGGCACCGGGCGGCGTTGCTGCACGAGATCCATCTGTTCGAGCATGCGATCGCGTCGCCGAGTGCCGAGCCGGGTTGGCGGGAGCGGTTCGGGATCCGGTTGCGGACGCTGCGGGGTGCGTTCGCCGAACACATCGTGGTGACCGAGGGCGAGGACGGGCTCTACGCCGAACTGCTGGAGCACGCTCCGCGGCTGCACCGCCGGGTCCAGGTGCTCACCCGCGAGCACGCCGCGATCGCGGTGTCGATGTCGGCGTTGCAGCGCCGGACCGACGTGCCCGGGTCGAGGGTGGACGAGTTGCGTCGCGGCGGCGGCGAGGTGCTGCGGGCGCTGTCCCGGCACCGGCAGCGGGGTGCCGACCTGGTCTACGACGCGTACGAGACCGACATCGGGGGAGAAACCTGACCCGATCGGGTGATCTCGCGGAACCGGGCGGGCGCTGCTGCCGTCACACCCACATGGGTCTCGTACGCGCGGGTCGTCATCTTGCCGCCGTTGCCGGTGCTGTGCTTGTCGTGGCGCTGTCGGCGTGCGCCTCGCCGGGTGGTGTCGGCGACGGCGGCGGGCCAGCGGTCTCCGACCGTGACGAGGCGATCGAGCGGTGGGCCGAGGACGTGGCCGACGCCTGGTCGCCGACGGACACCGCGTGGAAGCAGGGCTACGTGCCGTTGCAGGAGCCGGTTTCCGTGGACGGCTCGCTGATCGGCGCGGAGAAGCAGGCCCTCGCGGCCGGCTGGTGGACGACGACCGTCACGCTGCCCACCGACCCGCCCGCGCCGGGGACGGTGGTGTTCCGCGACGGCTCGTTGAAGGCGCCGTTGCTCAGCGCCGCGGCGGCGTACCAGAAGATGGATTTGGGTGATCCGCCTCCGTGCGGTGTCACGCCTTCCCCGGTCGTGGTTCCCTCCGGCCCGGACGGCTCGGTGTCGGCGCCCGTCGGTGGTGACTGCGTCGGACTGACCGTGTCCGGGGTGTCGTTGCGCACCATGGAGCTGCGCACCAGCCGTGGCGTCGCGACCGTGCCGGCGTGGCGGTTCGACATCGGCGACGGGCGCGGAGTCCTGCGCGCCGCGGTCGCGGACCCCGCTCCGCTGCCTTCGCCCGCGGCGACGCCGACCGACCGCGCGGTGCCGTCGGGGATGGTCGCGGCCCAGAGCGTCACCGGCGCCGACGGTCTGAACCTGCACTATTCGCTCGGGGTCGGCGCGTGCGACCACGACATCACCCCGATCGTCGCCGAGCGGTCGCACGTGGTCGTCGTCACCGGTGGCGTCACCCGCGACGACGGGACCTGCACGGACCAGCTGATCATCTCGCCGGTGACCGTTTCCCTCCGCGAGCCGTTGGGCGACCGGCCTGTGCTAGACGGTTTGAACGGGACGCTGTTGCCGGTGGGCTCCTAGGTGTTGGCTTAGGGCAGCTCGATCGGGAGTTTCAGGCCGTCGAGGGCGTGGCCGCACGGGCAGTCGCGGTCGAGGGGGATCGTCTTGAGCGCGTCCATGAGTACGCCGCGGAGCTTCTCGGTGTTCTCGCCGAAGACGCGGAAGACCTCCTCCTGGGTGACACCGTGGTCACCCTCGACGCCGGCGTCCAGGTCGGTGACCAGAGCGATGGTCGTGTAGCAGAGGGCGAGCTCGCGGGCCAGCACGGCCTCCGGGTAGCCGGTCATGTTGACGACGGCGCCGCCGATCGAGGTGAACCAACGGGATTCGGCGCGGGTCGAGAACCGCGGGCCTTCGATGACGACCATGGCGCCGCCGTCTGTGGGGGTGATCTGGTTGGTTTTTGTCGCGTTGTGCAGGGTCGCGCGGCCGACCGGGCAGTAGGGGTCGGCGAAGTTCACGTGCACTGCGCCCTCGTCGTAGTAGGTCTGCACCCGGCTCGTCGTGCGGTCGACCAGTTGGTCGGGGATCACGAAGCTGCCCGGGCCGAGCTCCGGGCGCAGGCCGCCGACCGCGCACGGCGCGAGGATCTGCCGCACACCGAGCGCGCGCAAAGCCCACAGGTTCGCGCGGTACGGGATCTTGTGCGGCGGAAAACGGTGGTCACGACCGTGCCTGGGCAGGAACGCCACGGTCCGGTCCCCGACAGTGGCCACGGTGATCGGGTCGGACGGAGGCCCGTACGGGGTGTCCATCTCGTGTTCCGTGGCGTCGTCGAGAAGGGCGTAGAGACCCGAACCGCCGATTACCGCAAGCTCCGCACGTGCTGTCACTTTCATCCCTCTCGCCGAGGCTGTCAGCCTTAACCATGGCCGTAGGTCAGGCTAGGGTGCGATGCATGGCAACGACTCCCCGGATGTGTTGCGCGTGGATGGTCGCCCCTGATGTCCTGTCCACGTGCGGCGGCGACGGGTCGCGGCCGCCCTCCGGTGGGTTCGGAGGGTAGGCGCGTGCAAGGCGAAGGCCAGGCGATCGGGGGCCGATCGATGGAGTCGATGACCGGACGACTCCTGGTCGCCACGCCGGCGCTCAAAGACCCGAACTTCGACCGTACGGTCGTCCTCCTGGTCGCCCACGAGCCCGGCGGGGCGCTGGGTGTCGTGCTCAACCGGGCGACGGAGGTGCCGGTCTCCGAGGTCCTCGGCGCCTGGGGCACCCTGGCCCGCGACCCGGCGGTGCTCTTCGAAGGCGGCCCGGTCCAACCCGAGTCGGCGATCTGCCTGGCCCGCATGCGCGCGCAGCGCCCGCGGATGCGCGGCTTCCACCCGGTGTCGGGCTCCATCGGCACGCTGGACCTCTCCATCGACCCGGACGCGATGCGGGAGAAGCTGACCTGCATACGGGTTTTCGCGGGGTACTCAGGCTGGTCACCGGGCCAGCTGGAGGAAGAGATCCAGAGCGGCTCGTGGTTCGTGTTCGACGCCCTCCCGGGTGACGCCTTCGTCGACCGCCCGGACGACCTGTGGCCGATGGTCCTACGCCGCCAGGGCGGCATCCTGTCGGCGGTGGCCCACTTCCCGGCGGACGTGGCCCTCAACTGACCCACCCCCTGCGAGATGACCCACGGGTGGGGCATGTGTAATATTGCGCGAGTGCCCGGGACACCGGGTGCGAATTGGGGCCGTGGCGCAGCTGGTAGCGCACCACACTGGCAGTGTGGGGGTCAGGGGTTCGAGTCCCCTCGGCTCCACAAATGGCCGGTGGATCGTGTTCGCGAGATCGCGAAAACGATCCACCGGCCATTTGTGTCGCATCTTCCTATTCCGGGGGCGACCCCCGGACCCCACGGTGTGGTGGGTGCGCTCCGCGGGGCGCGTGAGGTCCCCGTGCGGGCCTGGGTCCATGCACGGCGACTACATCGACGTGGCCTCAGATCAGCGGAAGAGCGCGGTCCTGGTCGTTCAGCGGTCGGTGAGCGAGGCTGTCAACCCGTCCTCAGTTCGCAGGACCTCGCAGGTGAACCTCAGCGACGACGGGAACTTCTCGGGCCCTGCCAGGGCGAGGGTGTAATTGACGGTTGCGTCGATCGAGTATCCGACGGCGGTCTTCCGTGTCTGCTCGAGTTCAATACCGTCAACCGTGAACGACGCCGCGTCGCTCATCATCTCGCCACGGCTCTCGGCGTCCCGCTCCAGCGCGGACCGACATTCCCGCTGGGCGTTGCCCTCGGTAAGAGCGCCTCGGTTCGCTTGCCACACGAGTGCAGCGGCCACGACGCCACCGATGACAACGACAGCGGTGACGAGCCCGATCCACCGCAAGCTGCGCGAACGGGTCGCAACGACGGCAGGCGAGTCAGTGGACTGGTCGGCCAAGGCAAACTCCAGGAGCGGGAATCGAACAGAATCGCACGGCCGGAGCCTGCCACAAACGGTCCGCGGTGTGGTGGTCACCCACCGGACGCGATGTGGCGGGCTTCCGGCTGTGATCTAGCTTTGGCCTGGGCTCGCTGTAGGGAGTCCCGCTGCTTTGGCGGAGTCGAGCAGGCGCCGGTCGTACGTGACGAACGCCAGGAGTGCCGATCCTGACTCGTTCGTGAGGACTTGTGCCGTGGCCAAATGGATCGCGTCGAGGCTGCGCAGCATCGGATCCGTGAATGCTGCCGCTGTTGCCCGGATCGTGCTGTCGATCTCCAGCCGGAACAGCCGGCCGACCGCGGCGGGGACGCCGACCAGCGCCTGCGGGGCCGACCGTCGCAATGCCCTTGGAACTTCGACTTCGACAAGAGCGGACGAGACAAGAGGCGCATCGGCGTGCGCGTTCAGCCAGGCGACAAGGTCCGCGCTGTTTGATTCCTGGCGAACGAGTTTGACGACGGCGGCCGAGTCGAGATAGATCACCAGCGTTCCTCGTCGCGCATATCAGCGAGCGCAGCGGCCACATCCACCTCTTCGTCACCGAGCTTCGGGGGCAGCGGGACCGGGCCGCTGCCGGTCGGAGACACGGCTCGGCCGCCGGCGACAAGCTTGTTGAGGGTGGATCGATCGTCGCCGACGGGAACCAGGCGGGCGATCGGACGCCCGCGATCGGTGATCTCGACGGTTTCACCGCCGCTAACCCGAGCCAGAACCTGACTCGTGTTCTGGTTCAGCTCGCGGACACCGATGCGCTCCATAAGGCAAGTGTAGAACATAAAGTTCTACATCACCACGGCTTCCCTGGCCGGGCCGAGCCGGCGGCGGTTCGCCTCAGCGGGGAACGATTTCGCAGATGAGAGCGCGACCACTGGCCAACTGGCCAACTACATCGAGTTCGTCGGGCGTCTCGTGAGAGAGGAGCCTGATATCGGCCGCACGGAGCGCGCCGACGATGCGGTTGGCCAACGAACCGCGATCTCGTTGCTCGGCATGTCCGTCCGCACGAAGGGACAGCCGGAGCTTGTTGTCGCTGCCAACGATCAATCTGGTGAGTGACGATCCGTCGCTTGTCGAGAGTCCGCCCGCGATCAGGGCACTCTTGACGTCGGCGCCAGTTTGACGGCATTCGCGCGGTCGACCTCGCGGGCAGCCAGATACACGGCTTCCACGAGTTGCGCGACGGCTAGGGGAACGGCGCTCACCGAGAGGGTTTGGGGGCCAAGAGAAATGGTGCCGGCAGCCGGGGTCGTATTCGAAACCCCAATACTCGCTCGCGACTTCGCGCGCGGGAGCACCTGCGTCGACACGCCGCTTCTGCGGGCCACGGCCGTCGCCGAGCGCCCACTTGTCGAAGTGCACCAGGGCGTTGCGCACGTCGGCCAAACCCGGCAAGGCCTGCTTGAACGCGTCCTGGGCCTGCGTGACATCACGTAGAGCCTGATCAAGACCGAGCTTACGCAGGTGGCCATCGATGAGGGCAACAGCGTAAAGGAGCTGCCGGAGAGCAATGACGAGCTGACGGGCGTCGATTTGACGCGAGCTGAACCAGGAGATCCTGTCATCGTCGGGATCGTCCATGCGCAACAACGCAAGCTCTGCGGTGCGCTGCCACCACTGGATCTCCGAGAGCGCGATCGCCTCGGGGTGGTCTGCGGGCGACCAGTCGACAACGGGATTCGTCACGGAGGGATTATCTTCATACTGACCTTCGACCTGCCACCCAGTTCGCCGGCTCGGTGGCGAGGCGCAGGCTCCCGCCGAGGTGCCAATCGGCTGTGGCCGTTGGGTGACCGGCACAGCCGATTGGCCGGATCAGTGGGGCGGTCAGGTTGCCGAGCAGGCCGTGTTGAATTCCGCTACCGCCGCGTCCAGGGCCTTTCGGCTGGGCTTGGCCCTGGCCGACTTGTTGGTTTCCTCGCCCAGGGTCATCATTTCCTGCTGCACCTTGTCAGCGGCGGCGCTGACCGTCGCGTTGGCGCCGATCGAGTGGGCGATTACCGCGGCCGAGCCCGCGATCCACTGTGCACTCACCGCGATGTGGCCCGCCGGCGGGCCGATTTTCTCCGCTTTCGCGATCTTGTCCGCGTTGTCTTTGACGTCCTTCTTGATGTCGGCGCAGGCTTGCGCGGTGATCGCGTCGATCGCGGGAGCGGTGGTCGGGACGGTCGTCGGTGCCGCGCTCGTGGCCGCTGGGGCCGGCGAGCTCGCGGTTTCCTCCGACTTGGTCTCCGTGCCGCAACCCGACAGCGCGACCAGCGCCGTGATCGTCACACCGGTCAGGAAAAGCTTCATTGATCCCCCGTGATCCTCATAGTCGCGGCGCACGGTACCAGCCGCAGTCAACGGGCTTCGATCAATTAATGGGTACGCTGAAGCGCGTGGATCAACGAGACGAGCAGTTTCTGCGCCGCGCTATCGCGTTGGCTGCGGCGGCTCCCGCGACCGGTGGGCGGCCGTTCGGTTCGCTGTTGGTAGGGCCCGACGGTGCTGTGCTGGCCGAGGCGCACAACACGGTGCCCGGTGACGGTGACATCACCGCTCACCCCGAGCTCAAGCTCGCCCGCTGGGCCGCCCGCGAGCTCGAGCCGTCGACCGCCGCCGCGACCACCATGTACACGAGCTGCGAGCCCTGCGACATGTGCGCGTACGCGATCGACCGCGCCGGGCTCGGCCGGGTCGTGTTCGCCCTGTCGGGCGAGCAGTTCCAGGAGCTTTCGCGCACCACCAACCCGAAACGGGTCGAGCGCGACGGTCCCGCGTTGTTCGACGAGGCCCGCGCCCCGATCGACGCGTTCTTCAGCTGAGCGCGCGGGCGTGGATGCGCTCGACCGAGCCTGCCTTCAGGCGGTCGACCTCCACGATCTCGAATCCTGCGGCCTCGACCAGGGCCAACTGCCGCCGGGTGAAGTGTTCGCCCGCCAGTGGGACCGTGATCCGCTCCAGCAGCCACTGCCCCGCGTGAATGGGGGGCCAGGTGCTGGCGATGTGGTCGACCAGGAGCAGGGACCCGCCCGAAACCAGCACCCGGCGCATCTCTCCGATGGCCGCGCGCGGGTCCGGGATCGAGCACAGCGCGAACGCGCACACGACCGTGTCGAACGACGCGTCCGCGAAGGGCAGGTGTTCCGCGTCGCCCTCGCGCAGGTCCGCGGGGACACCCAGGTCGGCGGCGCGGCGGCGGGCGATCGCGAGCATCTCCGGGCTCAGCTCGATGCCCGTGACGGTCGTGTCAGGCCCGTAGTGGGACAGGTTCAGGCCCGTGCCGATCGCTACCTCGAGGATCCGGCCGCGCGCGCGTTCGCCCAGCCACTCCCGTCCGCCGGCGAACCAGATCTTCTCCAGGAACGCGACCTGCCTGTCGTACGTGGACGCGTTCCTGTCCCACACCCGCCGCTGCTTGGCCGTCGCCGAGCCGCCGCTCATGCCGATTCGTCCGCGGCGTTTACGATGCGGATGTCGCGCTCGGCGCCGTCTCCGAGTTCCGCGAGCGCCGCCTGATATGCCGGGCTGTGATACGCCGCGACGGCCTCGTCGGCGCTGTCGAACCGGATGACCGTGGTGCGCAGGGCGGACCGCCCCTCCAGCACGTGCACCGGGTTGCCGCGGGCCAGGAAGACCCCGCCCGCCGCCCGCATCGCCGGGCCGGCCAGGTCGATGTAACGCGCCAGCTTGGCTTCGTCGTGGATGGCGATGAACGTATTGATCCAGTAGGCCGTCATTTCTCAATCATGCGCGGGCCGCGACCTATCCACGGAAGAACGAGCGTGGTGATGCCGATTTCACCGACACCGCACACCGGCGGTCACAGCCACGCAACGGTCGGGCCAGACAGTGACCGCCATGACGACCGCTCTCACCCAGGTCCGGCCCGTCGAGCAACGTGGCTGGATCACCGACTGGCGTCCCGACGACGACGACTTCTGGGCGTCGACGGGCCGTCGGGTCGCGAAACGCAACCTCGTCTGGTCGATCGTCGTCGAGCATCTGGGCTTCTCGGTCTGGCTGCTCTGGAGCGCGGTCGCGGTCAGCCTGCCGGCGGCCGGGTTCGCGTTCTCCGTCGACCAGCTCTTCTGGCTCGTCGCTCTGCCCAACCTGGTCGGGGCGGCGATGCGCATCCCGTACACGGCGGCGGTGGCGCGGTTCGGCGGGCGGAACTGGACGACCGTCTCCAGCGCGCTGCTGCTCGTCCCGATCGGGCTGATGCTGGCCTGCGTGGCCAACCCGGGCACGCCCTACTGGGCGTTCGCCGTCGCGGCAGCCACCGCGGGGCTCGGCGGCGGCAACTTCGCGTCGTCGATGGCGAACATCTCCTACTTCTACCCGGAGCGCCACAAGGGCCTCGCGCTCGGTGTCAACGCGGCCGGCGGCAACCTCGGCGTGGCCGTCGTGCAGTTCGCGGTGCCGCTGGTGGTCGTGGCCGGCATCGCGTACGCCCCACTGCTCTGGCTGGTCCCGGTGTTGCTCGCCACCGCGTTCGCCTGGCTCCGGATGGACAACCTGGCGGTGTCCCGGACTCCCCTCAGACAACAGGCCGCAGCGCTCCGGCAGAAACACACCTGGGTCATGTCCTTCCTCTACATCGGCACGTTCGGGAGCTTCATCGGCTACTCCGCGGCGCTGCCGCTGCTGATCAAGGCCGAGTTCCCGGCCGTGGCCGGCGTGCACTTCGCCGCGCTCGGCCCGCTGGTCGGCTCCGCCGCGCGGCCCGTCGGTGGCTGGCTCGCGGACCGGCTCGGCGGCGCCCGGGTCACCGTCGCCGCCTTCGCCGTGATGGCCGCCGGTGTGGTCGCGGTGCTGGTCGGCCTGAAGACGAACGACTTCGCCCCGTTTCTCGCCGCGTTCCTGCTTCTCTTCGTGGCCAGCGGGGTCGGCAACGGCTCGACGTACCGGATGATCCCGGCGATCTTCGAAAAGAGGGCCGCGGCGGCGGTCATCGGGATCGCGGCCGCCGTCGGCGCGTTCGGCGGGTTCCTGATCCCGCGCGGGTTCGGTATGTCGATCAGCCGGACCGGCTCGATCGACGCCGCCCTGCTCGTCTTCCTGGCCGGCTACGCCGTCTGCCTGGTGGTCACCTGGTGGTGCTACCTGCGCCGGCCGACCGCCGTCTGATCTCACCGCCGCACGAAGGTCGATGTGATGCGCGATTTTCAACCCGGTAACAGCCGGGAGCCGACCCCGAAACGGCAGCTCGCGACCGTGATAGGCATGTCCGACACCCACTGCCCCTACTGCGCGCTCCAGTGCGCGATGAGGTTGCGGGCCGGCCCGGACGGGGTCGACGTCGAGGCGCGCGACTTCCCGACCAACCAGGGTGGCCTGTGCCAGAAGGGCTGGACGTCGGCCGACCTGCTGCGCCACCCCGAAAGGCTCACCACGCCACTGGTACACGACGGCGAAACGCTGCGGCCGGCGACCTGGCCGGAGGCGCTCGACCGCGTCGTGGCCGGCATCACCGCGATCCAGGAGCGGCACGGACGCGACGCCGTAGCGGTTTTCGGCGGGGGCGGGCTCACCAACGAGAAGGCGTACGCGCTGGGCCGGTTCGCCCGGGTCGCGCTGCGCACCAGCACGATCGACTACAACGGGCGGTTCTGCATGTCGTCGGCCGCCGCGGCCGGCAACCGGGCCTTCGGCGTCGACCGCGGGCTGCCGTTCCCGGTCGAGGACATCGCCGCCGCCGACGCGGTGCTGCTGGTCGGCGCGAACCCCGCCGAGACGATGCCGCCGTTCGTGCGCCACCTGGGCGGCGACGGGCTGGTCGTCGTCGACCCGCGGCGCACGGCCACCGCCCGGCTGGCCGCGCTGCACCTGCAACCGACTCCCGGCACCGACCTCGCGCTCGGCAACGGGCTCCTGCACATCGCGATCACCGAGGGGCACCTCGACCGGGCGTACGTGGACGCGCGCACCACCGGCTTCGACGCGGTCCGCGCCGCGGTGGCCCAGTGGTGGCCGGCCCGGGTCGAGCGGTTGACCGGTGTGCCGGTCGCCGACCTGTACGCGACCGTCGAACGCCTCGCGAACGCCCAGAAGGCGATGGTGCTCACCGCCCGCGGCGCGGAACAGCACGCCAAGGGCACGGACACGGTCACCGCGTTCGTCAACCTCGCGCTCGCCCTGGGCCTGCCCGGGCGGCGCGGCTCCGGCTACGGCTGCCTGACCGGGCAGGGCAACGGGCAGGGCGGACGCGAGCACGGGCAGAAGGCCGACCAGCTCCCGGGCTACCGGCGCATCGACGACCCGGCGGCCCGGGCGCACGTGGCGCGGGTGTGGGGCGTCGCGGCCGACGACATTCCCGGGGCCGGCCCGTCGGCGTACGAGCTGCTCAGCTCGGATGCCGTCCGCGCCCTGCTCGTGTTCGGGTCGAACCCGGTGGTCTCCGCGCCGCGGGCCGCCGGCGTGCGGCGCTGGCTGGGCGCGCTCGACCTGCTGGTGGTGGCGGACTTCGTGCTCTCCGAGACGGCCGCGCTGGCCGACGTCGTGCTGCCGACCGCGCAGTGGGCCGAGGAGGACGGCACGATGACCAACCTCGAGGGCAGGGTGATCCGCCGCCGACGAGCGACGCCGCCGCCAGCGGGCGTGCGGACCGACCTCGCCGTGCTGGCCGAGCTGTCCGGCCGGTTGGGCGCGCCGACCTCGAGCGACCCGCGAACGGTCTTCGCCGAGCTGGGCCGGGCCAGCTCCGGTGGCGTGGCCGACTACGCCGGGATCACGTACGAGCGGATCGACGCCGAAGGGGGCGTCTTCTGGCCCTGCCCCGACGAGTCGCACCCTGGCACCCCGCGGCTGTTCCTCGACCGGTTCGCCACACCTGACGGCCGCGCCCGGTTCACGCCGGTCGAGCACCGGCCGGCGGCCGAGGAGCCCGACGCGGACTTCCCGCTCTACCTGACGACCGGGCGGGTGCTGACTCAATACCAGTCCGGCGCGCAGACCCGCCGGATCGCGGCGCTGCCGGGCGACCCGTACGTGGAGCTCCACCCCGACCTCGCGAGCCGAATCGGGGTCGACGACGGCGCCCCGGTCACGGTCGCCACCCGGCGCGGCAGCGCGACGGCGCCGGCCCGGGTCAGCACGACGATCCGCGCCGACACCGTGTTCGTGCCGTTCCACTACGGCGGCGCGAACCTGCTCACCAACCCCGCACTCGACCCGATCTCCCGGATGCCGGAGTTCAAGGTCTGCGCGGCGCGGGTGGCACCCGCATGAGGGTCCTGGTGGTGGGCTACGGGATGGCGGGCTCGCGGGCGGTCGCCGAGCTGCGGTCGCGCGATGCCGACGTCAAGGTCACCGCACTGGGCGCCGAGCCGCACCGGCCGTACAACCGGATCCTGCTCTCGTCCCTGCTCGCCGGGAAGGTCGGCGAGGACGACCTGGCGATCTCGGCCGCACCGTCCGGGGCCGACGTGCGGCTCGGCGAGCGGGTGGTCGCCGTCGACCCGGGGCGCCGGGTCGTCCGCACGACGCGGGAAGAGCACGAGTACGACGCGTTGGTGCTGGCCACCGGCGGGTTGCCGGTGTTTCCGTCCTTGCAGGGCCTCGATTCGCCCGATGTGTACGCCTTCCGCACCCTCGACGACTGCCGACGGATCGTCGCGCGGGCCGACGGCGCGCGGCGAGCCGTCGTGCTCGGCGGCGGGCTGCTCGGTCTGGAGGCGGCCCGTGGCCTGGCCGGACGCGGCCTGGCGGTCGACGTCGTCCACGTCGGCACCCACCTCATGGATCGGCAACTCGACGGCGACGCCGGCCGTGTCCTGGCCCGCACGTTGGCCGGCCTCGGGGTCCGGACGCACGTCGGCGCGAGCGCCCGCGAGTGGACCGGCAACGCCCTGCACCTCGACGGCGCGGTGATCCCGGCCGATCTGCTTGTGCTCGCCTGCGGAGTTCGGCCCGACACCCGGCTCGCCGCCGCGGCTGGGCTCACCGTCGGCCGCGGCATCGTCGTCGACGACGCGATGCGGACCAGCGACCCGCACGTGTACGCGATCGGCGACTGCGCGGAGCATCGCGGCAGCGTGTACGGGCTCGTGGCGCCGGCCTGGGACCAGGCGGCCACGGTCGCCGACCGGATCACCGGCGGGCGCGCGGCGTACCGGGGATCGCGAGTGGTGACCCGGCTCAAGGCGAGCGACGTCGACCTCGCGGCCATGGGCTCGCTGGAGACCGGCGCCGACGCCGAGGTGGTCAGCTTCGCGGATCCGGCCCGCGGCACGTACGCCCGGCTGGTCCTCCACGAGAACCGGATCACCGGCGCCGTGCTGCTGGGCGACAACCCGGCGGTCGGCACCGTCGTGCAGCTCTTCGACCGCGACGCCGAGGCGCCGGCCGACCGGCGGACGTTGCTGCTCGGCCGCGCGCACGGCGCCGACCCGCCGGTCGCGGCCGACTCCCCCGCGCTGATGCCGGACGCGGCCGTCGTCTGCCGGTGCAACACGGTGCGGAAGGCGGCCATCACGGCGGTGTGGCGGGCCGGCGGGCGGACCGTCGCGGACGTCGCCGCGGCGACCCGCGCCACGACCGGCTGCGGCGGCTGCCGAGAAGCGGTGTGTGGACTCGTCGATTGGCTGTCCATGGTGGACCCGGACACGAGGGACCCTGACACGGAGGTCGCGGCATGAGACTGGTCGTCGTCGGCAACGGAATGGTCGGGCAGCGGCTCGTCGAGGCGCTCGCCGCCCGCGACACGGACGGCCGCTGGTCGGTGACCGTGCTGGCCGAGGAGCACCGGCGGGCGTACGACCGGGTGCGGCTGTCGGCCTATTTCGAGGGCGTGACGGCCGAGGAGCTCACCCTCGCTCCCGCCGGCGTGCCGTCCGGCACGGAGATCCGGCTCGGTGAGCCCGCACTGGAGGTGGACCGGGCGGCGCGGGTCGTGCGGACTTCGGCTGGGTCCTACCCGTACGACGCGCTGTGTTGGCGACCGGATCTCGCCCGTTCGTGCCGCCGGTTCCGGGTCACGACGCCCGTGGCTGCTTCGTCTACCGCACGCTGGACGACCTGGAAGCCCTGCGGGAGTACGCGAACGGCCGGTCGACCGGCATCGTCGTCGGTGGGGGCCTGCTCGGGCTCGAAGCGGCCAACGCCCTGCGGCTGCTGGGTTTGCGGACGTCCGTGGTGGAGTTCGCACCGCACCTGATGCCCATGCAGCTCGACCCGGCCGGTGGGGCGATGCTGCGCCGCCGGATCGAGGAGCTCGACATCGCGGTGCACACCGGCACCGGAGTGACCGCGATCGGGGCCGACGGGGAGCGGCTGCGGGTCGACACCGCCGGAGAGCTGGCCCTCGACACGGACCTGGTGGTCTTCGCGGCCGGCGTTCGCCCGCGCGACGACCTGGCCCGGGCCGCCGACCTCGCGGTCGGCGAACGCGGCGGCGTCCTGGTCGACGACGCGCTGCGGACCAGCGATCCGACCGTCTTCGCGATCGGCGAGTGCGCGGCCGTCGAGGGGCGTTGCTACGGATTGGTCGCCCCCGGCTACGCCATGGCCGACGTCGTCGTCGACCGGCTGCTGGGTGGCGAAGCGACCTTCGGGGGTGCCGACACGTCGACCAAGCTCAAGCTGCTCGGGGTCGACGTGGCCAGCTTCGGCCGGACCACTGGCGCGCTCGATGTCGTCTACGCCGACCCGGCCAACGGCCTCTACGCCAAGCTGGCGTTGACCGACGACGCGCGGACGCTGCTCGGCGGGATCCTGGTCGGGGACGCGAGCGCCTACGGTGCGCTGCGGGCCGCCGTAGGCGGGCCGGTTCCCGGCAGGCTGGCCGACTTCCTCTCGACCGGCGCACCGGACGTGGCGTTGCCGGGCGACGCGCAGGTCTGCAGCTGCAACAACGTCACCAAGGACCAGGTGTTGGCGGCGATCGGCGACGGGTGCGGCGACGTGCCGGCGGTCAAGGCGTGCACCCGGGCCGGCACCACGTGCGGGTCGTGCGTGCCGCTGCTCAAGTCGCTGCTCGCCGAGGCCGGCGTCGCGCAGTCGAAGGCGTTGTGCGAGCACTTCGCGTACTCCCGGCAGGAGCTCTTCGACCTGGTCCGGGTGCGCGGGATCCGCACGTTCTCGGCGCTGGTTTCCGCGCACGGCACCGGGCGCGGCTGTGACATCTGCAAGCCCACGGTGGCCTCGATTCTCGCCTCGCTCGGCAACGGGCACGTGCTCGACGGCGAGCAGGCCGCGCTGCAGGACACCAACGACCATTTCCTGGCCAACATCCAGCGCGACGGCACGTACTCTGTGGTGCCGCGGATACCCGGCGGCGAGATCACCCCCGAGCGGCTGATCGTGATCGGCGAGGTCGCCCGGGACTTCGGGCTCTACACGAAGATCACGGGTGGGCAACGGATCGACCTGCTCGGGGCGCGGGTCGAGCAGCTGCCGGAGATCTGGCGGCGGCTGGTCGCGGCCGGGTTCGAGTCGGGGCACGCGTACGGGAAGGCGTTGCGCACGGTGAAGTCGTGCGTCGGTTCGACGTGGTGCCGCTACGGGGTGCAGGACTCGGTCGGGCTGGCCGTGGCTTTGGAGCTGCGCTATCGGGGACTGCGGGCGCCACACAAAATCAAGTCGGCGGTGTCCGGCTGTGCGCGCGAGTGCGCGGAGGCCAGGAGCAAGGACTTCGGGATCATCGCGACGGAGCAGGGCTGGAATCTCTACGTCGGCGGCAACGGCGGTTTCCGGCCCCGGCACGCCGACCTATTCCTGTCTGATGTGGACACCGACACGCTGGTCCGGACCGTCGACCGCTTCCTCATGTACTACATCCGCACCGCCGACCGCCTCCAGCGCACGGCGGCCTGGATCGAGGGACTCGACGGCGGCCTGGACCACCTGCGCGCGGTCATCGTCGACGACCGGCTGGGCCTGTGCGCCGACCTCGACGCGGCGATGGCCCGGCACGTCGCATCTCATACGGACGAGTGGCGGGACGTGCTGGAGGATCCGGTGAAACTGCGGCGCTTCGTCTCGTTCATCAACGCGCCGTCGACGCCGGACCCGTCGATCTCGTTCGGCAGTGAGCGCGGGCAGCCCGTGCCTCTCGTGTCGTTGGGCCCCCGGGCATGACCTGGACACCGGTCTGCCGGTTCACCGACCTGCTCGCGGAGCGCGGCGTCGCCGCTCTGATCGGGGACGCGCAGGTGGCGGTTTTCCGACTGCACGACGACCGCGTGCGGGCGATCGGCAACCGCGACCCCGTCAGCGGCGCGCACGTGCTGTCCCGGGGTGTCGTCGGCAGCCGCGGCGACCGGCCGGTGGTGGCTTCGCCGATGCACAAGCAGGCGTACGACCTGGACACCGGCGAGTGTCTGGACGCGGACGCCCGCGTGCCGGTGTTCCCGGTCCGGGTCCGCGGCGGCGTGGTCGAGGTGGGCACGGCGTGACGCCGCTGCGGGGTTTCACGGTCGCGATCACCGCGGAACGGCGGCGGGACGAGCTCGGCGCGCTGCTGGAACGCCGCGGCGCCCGGGTGGTTTCGGCCCCCGCCATCACGATCATCCCGTTGCTGGACGACGCGGCGCTGCGGGCCGCGACGGTCGCGTGCGTCGAGCACGCCCCGGACGTCGTGGTCGCCACGACGGGCATCGGCTTCCGCGGCTGGCTGGAGGCGGCCGAGGGCTGGGGTGTCGGCGAGGAGCTGCGGGGCGGCCTGGGCGCGGCCCGGTTGATCGCGCGGGGAGCCAAGCCCTGCGGCGCGATCCGGGCGGCGGGCCTGACCGAGCAATGGTCGGCGCCGACGGAGTCGTGCGCGGAGATCCTCGACAAGCTGCTCGCCGAGGGCGTGGCCGGCCGGCGGATCGCGGTGCAGCTGCACGGCGGACCGCAGGACGAGTTCACGACGGCGCTCCGCACGGCCGGGGCGGAGGTCGTCGAGGTGCCGGTCTACCGCTGGACGGCCCGGGAGGACCAGGAGCCACTGCGCCGGCTGGTCGACCAGATCATCGGCGGGGTGGTCGACGCCGTCACCTTCACCAGCGCACCGGCGGTCACCGCGCTGCTGGACGCGGCCGGCGACGGGCGGGCACCGGCCGTGCTCGACGCCTTCCGGGACGGGGTGCTGGCGGCCTGCGTCGGCCCGGTCACAGCGGCCCCACTGCGCGAGCGCGATGTGCCGACGCTGGTGCCCGACCGGTCGCGACTGGGTGCCCTCGTCCGGGCGGTCACCGAGGCCCTACCCTCCCGGGCCCGACGACTGGAGGTGGCCGGACGGACCGTCGAGCTGCGCGGCCATGCCGCGATCGTCGACGGGGAGTTCCTTCCGCTGGCACCCGCCTCGATGGCGGTGCTGCGGGCCCTCGCTGCCCAGCCCGGCACGGTCGTCTCGCGGGCCCGCTTGGCGTCGGCCCTACCGAGCGGCACCCAGGGCGCCATCGACATGGCCGTGGCCCGCCTACGGTCCTCCCTCGGCTCCGCCGACCTGATCGAGACCGTGATCAAGCGCGGCTACCGCCTCCGGACGTCGGCATGACCCTGGTGCTCGTCGCTCATGGCACGCGGGTGCTGGCCGGGCAGGCGCAGGTCCGGGACCTCGCCCGGCGGGTGGCCCGCCGCCACGCCGGGGCCGTCCGGCTGGCCTACGTCGATGTCCAGGCGCCGCATGTCCGCGAGGTGGCGGCCGGGGCGGCGGTGGTCGTTCCCCTGCTGTTGACCGCTGGCCACCATGTCCGCGTCGACATCGCCCAGGCGTTCGCCGGCGGCGCGAGCCTCGCGCCGCCGCTCGGCACCGCCGGGCGGCTGCTCGGTGTGTTGGCCGACCGGCTCGCCGCCGCCGGGCCGGCGGACGCGGTCGTCCTGGCCGCCGCCGGGTCGAGCGACCCCCGCTCCCGCGCCGAGGTCGAAGCGACGGCCGCGGCCCTGCCGGTCCCGGCGTCCGTCGGCTACGCCGCGTCCGCGTCGCCCACGGTGCCCGAGGCGGTCCAGAGCCTGCGGGCCAACGGCGCCGAGCGGATCGTGATCTTGGCCTTTCTCCTGGCCGATGGCCGCTTCCACCGGGCCCTCCACCAAGCCGGCGCCGACGCGGTCACCCCGCCGCTAATCACCCACCCCGAGGTCGTCGACCTCGTCCTAGCCGCCGCCCGCACCCCCGCGGTGGCGTCTCCAGTTTGACCCGCTTTCGACATCAGCTATTGACGCCGCCGTAACACGTGACTTACGGTCTCGTCGAACCGGTTAGTCGAAACGCTTCGACAATCGGACGGGAGCGGTCCCACTGCAGGCCAAAGGAGGTGCGCGGTGGCTACGATGCATGACGTCGCCCGCCTTGCGCGCGTCTCCGTCAGCACGGTTTCCTACGTGCTCACCGGCACCCGGCCGATCTCCGACGCCACCCGGGCCCGCGTGCTCGAGGCCATGGCCACGCTCGACTACCAGCCCAACGCCATGGCGCGCGGGCTGGCCACCCGGCGCAGCCGGATAGTCGGCCTCCTGATGCCCATGAGCGAGCGCGGTTTCGGTGCCACCGAGACCGCTTTCGTGACCGGGGCGGCGGCCGCCGCCAGCGACGCGGGCTACCACCTGGTGCTCTCCCCCATCGGCGCCGGCGACCTCGACGACCTGCGCCGGCTCGCCAGCCAGCGGATGGTCGACGGCGTCGCGCTGATGGAGGTGCAGGTCGACGACGGGCGGGTCACCGCGCTCCAGGAACTCGGCGTGCCGCTGGTGCTGATCGGCCGGACCAGCGACACCACCGACATGTCGTACGTCGACATCGACTTCGACCAGACGGTCCGCGAAGCCGTCGACCACCTGGTCGGCCTCGGCCACCAGAAGATCGTCTACGTGAACCACTCGGCCGCCACCATCGCGGCCGGCTACGGCCCGGCGCTGCGCACCCGGGACTCGTTCGTCGCCGCGATGGCCGGCTACGGCCTGGAGCCCGTGATGATCCCGGCCGACGACAGCGCAGCCGGCGGGCGGGCCGCACTCGCCGAGGCGCTCGGCAAAGCCCCCGACCTCACCGCCGTTCTGGCCATGAACGAGAACGCCATCTTCGGCATCCTCGCGGAGCTCTCCGTGCGGGGCCGCCGGGTGCCGCACGACGTCTCGGTGGTCTCGATGGTGACGTCGCCGGCGGTGGCCGAGCTCGCCCATCCCGCCCTGACCGCGATGACCTCGCCGGGCGCGGCGTTGGGCCGGCTCGCGGTCGAGGCGTTGCTGCGCCAGCTCGACGGCACGGGCGCCCAGCACCAACAACTGTTGCCGTGCGCATTGGAGGTCCGGGGCTCGACGTGCCCGGTCGCACGGCCGAAGAACGAACTGACCGGCACGGGGCTGCCGGGCGGTTGACAAGCGACGGCCCGCCGCCGCGCTGCCACGCAACGGCGGGCCAGTAAGTACCGGGCTCGATACTCAACAGGAGGATAGCAATGGGGCGATTCCGCAAGCTGGGCGTCGCGGTCGCGTTGGCCGCGATAGCCGGCACGACGCTGGCCGCGTGCGGCAGCGACGACGGCGGTGCCGCGGAAGGCAGTGACGCCAAGGTTCTCAAGCTCTGGCACTACGAGAGCGAGAACAGCGCGATGGGCATCGCGTGGGACAAGGCGATCGAGATCTTCAAGACCGAGCACCCCGGCGTGCAGGTGACGTTCGAGCGCAAGGCGTTCGAGCAGATCCAGCAGAACGCCGGCATGATCATCAACTCGGACGAAGGTCCGGACATCATGGAGTACAACAAGGGCAACGCCACGGCGGGCCTGCTGTCCTCCCAGGGCCTGCTGACCGACCTGACCGAAGAGGCCACCAAGCGTGGCTGGGACAAGGAACTGAGCCCCAGCCTGCAGACCACCGCCCGTTACAGCGACAAGGGCGTGATGGGCGAAGGCAACTGGTACGGCGTGCCGAACTACGGCGAGTACGTCATGGTCTATTACAACAAGGACCTGTTCGACAAGAACGGCATCGCCGTACCCACCACGTACGACGAGTTCACCCAGGCGATGGACAAGTTCGTCGCCAAGGGCATCACCCCGCTGGCCGAGGCCGGTGCGGAGTACCCGGCCGGGCAGCTGTTCTACCAGCTCGCGCTGAGCAAGGCCGACCGCTCGTTCGTCGACAACTACCAGCTCTACAAGAACCCGGTCGACTTCAAGGCCGACCCGCTGAAGTACGGCGCGGAGACCTTCGCGGACTACGTGGCCAAGGGCTACGTCTCCAAGGAGTCGGCGAGCCTCAAGGCCGAGGACATGGGCACCGCGTTCATCTCCGGCAAGGCGCCGATGATCGTCTCGGGTAGCTGGTGGTACGGCCGCTTCAAGGACGAGATGAAGGCGAACTGGGACTCGTTCCTGTTCCCCGGCAACAAGTTCAGCGCCGGCTCGTCCGGCAACCTCTGGGTCGTTCCGACCAGCAGCAAGGCCAAGAGCCTCGCGTACGACTTCATCGACATCACCATGCGTCCGGAGATCCAGGCGCTGATCGGCAACAACGGTGGTGTCCCGGTGAAGGCCGACGCCTCGCAGATCACCGACCCGAAGAACAAGAAGCTGATCGAGAACTTCAACACCGTCAGCTCGCAGGACGGTCTGGCCTTCTACCCGGACTGGCCGGTTCCCGGCTACTACGACGTCCTGGTCTCGGGCTTCCAGAGCCTGATCAACGGGTCCAAGACCCCCGACCAGGTGCTCGACGCGATCGCCAAGCCGTACGACGACGGCGTCAAGGAGATCACCGGTAAGTAAGTCGGCTTACGGGCGCGCCGGCCACGGCCGGTGCGCCCGTCCCGCCGGGAAGGATCTCCCATGGCACTCACCGAGACCTCGGCCGCCCAGCAGCGGCCGGCCACCCCCGCCGCACCGAAGCCGCCCAAGCGCAAGCGCGGCGGCGCCGGTTACTGGCTCTACCTGCTGCCCGGCGCGCTGCTGTTCCTGGTCGTCATCGGCGGGCCGCTGATCGCCACGGTCTACCTGTCGCTGACCAAGTGGTCCGGCATCGGCGACCCGACGTTCATCGGCTTCGACAACTACACGCGACTCTTCCAGGACGAGGTGTTCTGGCAGTCGTTCAAGAACACCGTCGCCATGATCATCGCGATGGTGGTCGTACCGACGCTGGCCGGTCTGGTCCTCGCGTCCGTGCTCTTCGACGTGATCGGGCGCAAGTTCAAACCCCGCACCGCCTCGGCCCTGCGCGCCGCGTTCTACCTGCCGCAGGTGCTCCCGGTCGTGGTGGCCGGCATCGTCTGGGGCTGGATCCTGCGGCCCGACGGCGCGTTCAACGGGCTGCTCGACGTGATCGGTCTCGGTGCCCTGCGGCACGACTGGCTGGGTGACCCGAACACGGCGCTGCCCAGCGTCATGGGCGTGATGATCTGGGTGCAGATCGGCTACCCGGTGGTCGTCTTCATGGCGGCGCTGCAGCGGATCGACCCGGAGCTCCACGAGGCCGCCGAGGTCGACGGGGCCAACTGGTGGCACCGGTTCAAGGCGATCACCCTGCCGCAGATCCGGCCCGAGACCTTCGTGGTCGCGCTGACCTGCACGATCGCCGCGCTGAAGGTGTTCGGCCCGGTGTTCGCGCTGACCCGCGGCGGCCCGGAGAACGCGACCAACGTGCCGTCGTACTTCGCGTACTACACGTTCTTCAAGAAGCTCCAGGTCGGCTACGGCTCGGCGATCTCCACCGTGCTGACGCTGATCATCATCATCGTGGCCGCGGTGTTCATCTACCTGCAGTACCGCAACGAGCGCCAGGACCGGGAGGTCTGACATGGCCGTCACAACCATCACGGCCGGCCGGCCCAAGAGCCCGCGGAAGTCCAGCGACCGGCACCGCCGCGGCGTCAGCCGCTGGATCATCCTGGCCCTGGTCACCATCGCCGCCCTCGCGATGCTGGTGCCCTTCGTGTTCATGCTGCTCAACGCGTTCAAGTCACCCGGTGACTACTCCACGGGCGGCCCGCTGAGCTGGCCGTCGGAGTTCTACACCAAGGGCCTGAGCAACTACTGGCACCAGGTCAACTTCCCGCTGAAGCTCTGGAACTCGCTGCTCATCGCCGGCTCCGTCGCGGTGCTCGGCGTGGTCGTCTCGCTGCTCAACGCGTACGCCCTGGGCATCGGTCGGGTCAAGGGCCGGCTCTGGATCGTCGGCCTGTTCCTGCTGGCCAACATGCTGCCGCAGGAAGCGCTGATCTACCCGCTGTACTACGCGGCGAAGCAGGTCGGCCTCTACAACACCCAGCTCTCGGTGATCATCATCTTCACGGTCATCCAGAGCGCGTTCGGCACCTACCTGCTGGCCTCCGTGCTCAGCACCTTCCCCAAGTCGGTGCTGGAGGCGGCGTCGCTGGACGGTGCGGGCAAGTGGACGGTGCTGTGGCGGGTGGTGTTCCCCAACCTGCGGCCCACCCTCGCGGTGCTGCTCATCTTCTTCTTCATCTGGACCTGGAACGAGTTCCTGATCCCCCTGGTCATGCTCATCGACAACAGCACACAGACCATCCCGGTCGCGCTGGCCTCGTTGCAGGGTGACCGGCTGATGGACGCACCGACCACGAACGCGGGCGCGCTGATCAGCCTCATTCCGGCTGTCCTCTTCTTCATCATCTTCCAGCGCACGCTTTCGCGCGGCATCACGGCAGGAGCCGAGAAGTGAAGTTCACCGACGGGTACTGGCAACTGCGACCGGGGGTCAGCGTTCTGCGCCCCGGCGTGGTCGAGTCGGTCGAGCTCGAAGAGCGCGGGTTCACCGCGTACGCACCCACCGGCCGCGTGGTCACGCGCGGCGACACCCTCAACCGCCCGGTCGTCACCGCCCGGTTCTTCTCCCCCGCCGACGGCGTCATCGGTGTCACCATCGCCCACCACCTCGGCGGGGTGCCGCGCACTCCGGTGTTCGAGGTGGCCAGCGGCGAGGACCACCCGGTGACGGTGGACGTCTCGGGGCTGTCCGCCACGATCACCGCCGGCGAGCTGACCGCCCGCGTCGCGCTCGTCGACGGATGGCGGGTCGACTTCCTGCACGGCGACCGGGTGCTCACCTCGTCGACCGGGCGCAGCGTCGGCTTGGTCACCGACGCCGAGGGCACGGCGTACGTGCACGACCGGCTGGCGATCGGTGTCGGCGAGTCGCTCTACGGGCTCGGTGAGCGGTTCGGCGCGTTCGTCAAGAACGGCCAGACCGTCGACATCTGGAACGCCGACGGCGGCACCGCGAGCGAGCAGGCGTACAAGAACGTCCCGTTCTATCTCAGCAACCGCGGCTACGGCGTCTTCGTCGACCACCCCGAGCACGTCTCGTTCGAGCTCGGCTCGGAGGTCGTGTCGGAGGCCCAGTTCAGCGTCGAGGGCCAGACCCTGACCTACTACCTGATCGACGGGCCGACCCCGAAGGACGTGCTGCGTCGCTACACCGCGCTGACCGGCCGCCCGGCGCGGGTACCCGCGTGGTCCTACGGGCTCTGGCTCTCGACCTCGTTCACCACGAACTACGACGAGAAGACCGTCACCGAGTTCATCGACGGGATGGCCGAGCGCGACCTGCCGCTGTCGGTGTTCCACTTCGACTGCTTCTGGATGCGGCAGTTCCACTGGGTCGACTTCGTGTGGGACCCGGCGACGTTCCCCGATCCCGAGGGCATGTTGCGCCGGCTGCACGAGCGCGGCCTCAAGGTGTGCGTCTGGATCAACCCGTACATCGCGCAACGCTCGTACCTGTTCGAGGAGGGCCGCGCTCTTGGCTACCTCGTCAAGCGGGCGGACGGCTCGGTCTGGCAGTGGGACAAGTGGCAGGCCGGCATGGCGCTGGTCGACTTCACCAACCCGGACGCGGTCGCCTGGTTCCAGAGCAAGCTCAAGGTGCTGCTCGACATGGGCGTCGACTCGTTCAAGACGGACTTCGGCGAGCGCATCCCGACCGACGTCGTCTGGCACGACGGCTCGGACCCGCAGCGGATGCACAACTACTACGCGCAGGCGTACAACAAGGCGGTCTTCGGATTGCTGGAACGGGAGCGGGGCGTCGGAGAGGCGGTCGTCTTCGCCCGGTCCGCCACCGCCGGCGGGCAGCAGTTCCCGGTGCACTGGGGCGGCGACTGCGAGTCGACGTTCGCCGCGATGGCCGAGTCGCTGCGCGGCGGGCTGTCGCTGGCCGCCTCCGGCTTCGGCTACTGGAGCCACGACATCGGCGGCTTCGAGGGCACGCCGGACCCGGCGGTGTTCAAGCGCTGGGTCGCCTTCGGCCTGCTCTCGTCGCACTCCCGGTTGCACGGCTCCGGCTCGTACCGGGTCCCGTGGGCGTTCGACGGCGAGGCGGTCGACGTGCTCCGGCACTTCACCAAGCTCAAGCTGTCGCTGATGCCGTACCTGGCCGCGGTCGCCGACGAGGCGCACCGCGAGGGCCTGCCGATGATGCGCCCGATGGTGCTGGAGTTCCCGGACGACCCGACCGCGGCGTACCTGGACCGGCAGTACATGCTCGGCCCGGACGTGCTGGTCGCGCCCGTGATGAGCGCCGACGGCGAGGTCACGTTCTACGTGCCGGCCGGCACGTGGACCCACCTGGTGACCGGGGCCCAGCTCACCGGTCCCGCGTGGGTGACGGAGAAGCACGAGTTCGACAGCGTGCCGGTGCTGGCCCGGCCGGGCGCCGTGATCCCGTTCGGCTCCCGCGACGACAAACCGGACTACGAATGGGCCGACGGCGTACGCCTGCGCGCGTTCGCACCGGCCGAAGGACAGCGGACCCGGGTGCGGGTGCCCTCGCCGGGCGACGGTGGCGGTGCCGAGTTCGAGGTGCGATACGACAATGGTGAGGTTGCCGCGGAACTGGTCGCGGGATCGTCGTCGGGTTACGAGGTGGGGCTGTGACGGAGTACGTCTTTCCGAAGGATTTCGTGTGGGGCTCGGCTACGGCCGCGTACCAGATCGAGGGTGGTGCGACCGAGGACGGCCGCGGCCCGTCGATCTGGGACACCTACAGCCACACGCCGGGGCGCACGCTCAACGGCGACACGGGTGACGTGGCAGCGGACCACTACCACCGGTGGCCGGAGGACCTCGGGCACATCAAGGACCTCGGCCTCGGCGCGTACCGGTTCTCGATCTCCTGGCCGCGGGTGCAGCCGGGCGGCTCCGGCGCGTTCAACCAGGCCGGGATCGACTTCTACTCGCGGCTGGTCGACGGGCTGCTGGAGCGCGGCGTTCGTCCGGTCGCGACGATGTACCACTGGGACCTGCCGCAGGAGCTCGAGGACGCCGACGGCTGGGCGTCGCGGGAGACCGCGCTGCGCTTCCGCGACTACGCCGCCGGCATCGTCGGGGCGCTCGGCGACCGCGTGCACACGTGGACGACGTTCAACGAGCCGTGGTGCTCGGCGTACCTGGGTTACGCGTCCGGCGTACACGCGCCCGGCCGCACTTCTCCCGCCGCCGCCCTGGCTGCCGTCCACCACCTGAACCTGGCGCACGGCCTGGCCGGCCGGGTGGTCCGGGAGCTCGCGCCGTCGGCCGACCTGTCGGTGACGCTGAACCTGCACGTGATCCGCCCGGCGACGGACTCGGCCGCGGACCACGACGCGGTGCGGCGGATCGACGCGCTGGCCAACCGGGCGTTCCTCGGCCCGATGCTGGACGGCGCGTACCCGGCCGACCTGCTGGCCGACACCGCTTCGGTCACCGACTGGTCGTTCGTCCACGACGGCGACGAGAAGCAGATCGCGGTGCCGCTGGACGTGCTGGGCGTCAACTACTACTCCAGCACGCTGGTCCGCGCCTGGGACGGTGTCTCGGAGCGGTCGTCCGCCGACGGCCACGGCGCGTCGACGGCCTCGCCGTGGGTCGCCGCGGACAACGTCGAGTTCCTGCCGCAGCCGGGCCCGTACACGGCGATGGGTTGGAACATCGACCCGGAGGCGTTCACCGAGCTGCTGCTGAGCCTGCGCGACCGCTACCCGAACCAGCCGCTGATGATCACCGAGAACGGCGCCGCCTTCGACGACGTCGTGTCGCCCGACGGGACGATCCAGGACGACCGGCGGATCGACTACCTGCGCCGGCACATCGCGGCGGTGGGTTCGGCCAGGGAGCAGGGTGCCGACGTCCGCGGCTACTTCCTGTGGTCGCTGCTCGACAACTTCGAGTGGGGCTACGGGTACGACCGCCGGTTCGGCATCATCCGGGTGGACTACGACACCCAGGTGCGCACGTGGAAGCAGAGCGCCCACTGGTACCAGGCGCTCGCCGCCAGCGGCCGCCTAGCGCAGTAGCCGTTCCAGGGCCGCCTCCGAGGCGGATCCTGGCTCTGTGCTGTAGACGTACAACGTCTGGTCGTCGGTGCCCGAGACGGGGAACGCCTCGTAGGCGACCGTCAGGTCACCGACGACCGGATGGCAGTAGCGCTTGTGGCCGCGCTTGTGTTGCACCACGTCGTGCTGCGACCACCAGCGGGCGAACTCCGGTGACGCGGCCGTGAGCTCCTCGACCAACGCGCCCAGTCGCCGGTCGTCGGGGAAGCGGCCGGCCTGGCGGCGCAGGGACGCCACGTTGTCGCGCGCGACCACGTCCCAGTCCGCGTAGCGTTCGCGGGCCAGCGGGTCGAGGAACACCCACCGGGCGTGGTTGCGCTCGTGCGGCGGGCGCGCGTCGAAGTCCACCAGGAGCCGGCGGGCGGCCTCGTTCGTGCCCAGGATGGCCAGGCAGCGGCCCAGGACGAACGCTGGAGTCCGCATCGCGTCGAGCACCCACCGCAGCTCCCGCCGCAGCTCGTAGCGGCCCTCGTCGCTGATGATCTGCCCGTGCACGAGCGTCACCAGGTGCGCGTGCTCGTCCTCGCTCAACCGCAGTGCCTGCCCGACGCGCAGCAGGATGTCGTTGGACGGCGCTACGCGGCCCTGCTCGAACCGCGTGTAGTAGTCGACGCTGACGGCCACGATCTGGGCGACCTCTTCGCGGCGCAGCCCTTCGACGCGCCGCGGCCCGGTGCCATCCGGAATGCCGACCTGTGCCGGCGTCAACCGTGCCCGCCGCGCCCGCAGAAACTCCCGCAAAGCCTCATTACCGGGCATTTCGTCATTATACGTCGATGCCGGGTGGGTCTGCTGGACCGATGGTTGAGGCGACCCTGCCGCCTGCCCGGTTTGCGTGGTTGCGTGAAGAGATCACCGCACGGGAGGAGTTCGGTCATGCAAGAGATGAAGGCCGCGGTCGTGCCGGCCGTGAACGCGCCATGGGAGCTACGCGACGTACCGCTGCCCTCGCCCGGGCCGCACCAGGTCCTGGTCCGGATCCACGCCTGCGGGCTGTGTTACACGGACGCCTTGATGGCACAGGGAGTCCTGTCCTACCGCCCGTTCCCGATGGTGCTGGGCCACGAGGGCGTCGGCGAGGTGGTGGCGGTCGGCGACGGCGTGACCGCGCGCAAGGTCGGCGACCGGGTCGGCCTCCCGATCACGCAGAAGCCGTGCGGGCGGTGCGAGTTCTGCCGCGAGCGGCACCCGTACAGCTTCGTCACCGCCAACAACTGTGCGAACCCGATCCTCACCGGCGTCAACGTCGACGGGGGCCAGGCGGAGTACGTCGCGGCCGACGAGGAGGGCACGATCCTGCTGCCGGACGGCATCCCGTACGAGTACGCGGCGCCCACGGTGTGCGCCGGCTACACGGTGTGGGCGGCGCTGCGCCGGGCCGCTCCGAAGCCGGATGCCCGCGTCGCGATCCTGGGCATCGGCGGCGTCGGACACCTGGGCGTCCAGTTCGCCAAGGCGGCGGGATACCACGTCACCGCCGTCACCCACTCGCCCGACAAGCACGACCTGGCACGGGAGCTCGGCGCCGACCAGGTGGTGTCCAATGGGGACGAGCTGAAGGCGGCCGGCGGCGCCGACGTCATGCTGCACACGTCGCCGCACCACGAGACGGCGGTCGACGCCCTCAAGGGCATCCGGCCGTGGGGAAAGCTCGTGCTCATGGGCATCTCGGCGAACGACACGTTCCCGCTGCCGGCGCTGGCCATGACCAGCCACAGCTTCCAGGTGATCGGCTCGGCCCACAACTCGCCGGAGTACCTGGCCGAGGCGCTCAACATCGTGGCCCGCGGCGACGTCAAGCCCATGATCGACGTGTTCCCGAAGGAGAAGGTCGACGAGGCGTACAACCGCCTCCTGCACGGACAGCTCCGCTTCCGCGGCGTCATCACGTACTGACCGGGTTGAGCCGCCGGCGGGCGGGTATGCCGATCCTTTAGGCGATTGTCGGGGGAGATCGGACATGCGCACAGATAGGGCGCCTACGGCTGTCTACGTCCAGAGCAACGAGCGTGACGGCAACCAAGTGGTCGTCTTCCGGACCAGCCCGAACGGCGCGTTGTCCGATCCCGGCCCGATCGCCGTCGGTGGCGGCGGCGACGGCGTCCCGCACCTCGCGTCACAGGGTTGCACGACGTTGACCGGCGACGGGCGGGCGCTGCTCGTCACCAACGCGGGCAGCGACGACGTCTCGCTCGTCGCGGTCGACGGTGCCGCGCCCCGGGCGATGGGTACGACCTCGTGCGGTTCCGCGCCGAAGAGCGCCACCGAGCACGACGGGCTGGTCTACGTGCTCAACACCGGCGATCCGTCGGTGTGCGGGATGCGGTTGACCGCCGGCGGCCTCGAGCCGATCTCCGGGTCGACGCGGGCGCTGGCGGCGGGCTCCGACCCGGCCCAGGTCGGCTTCAGCCCGGACGGCTCGGCGCTGGTGGTCACCGAGCGGTCGGCGAACGCGATCGTCAGCTACCCGGTGGGCTCCGACGGCCTGCTCGGCGAGCCGCTGAAGCGGTCGTCGTCCGGGCAGACCCCGTACGGCTTCGCGTTCACCGACGACGGCACGCTGCTGGTCGTCGAGGCGTTCGGCGCCGCCAAGGGCAAGGCGGCGACCTCGTCGTACGCCACCGAGGGCGGCGACGTGACACCGGTGTCGGCGTCGATCGGCAACGGGCGCAGCGAGATCTGCTGGGCGGTGGTGTCCGACGACAACCGCTACCTCTACACGACCAACTTCGCCGACAGCGGCATCTCGCGGTACGCCATCGGCGACGACGGCAGCCTCACCCTCGACGACCCCGCCGCCGGTGTGGGCATCGAAGGCCACACCGGGCTCCGCGACGAAGACCTCACCTCCGACGGCCGGTTCCTCTACGCGCTGGACGCCGACTCCCGCCAGGTCTTCGGCTGGTCGGTGGGCGCCGGCGGGGCCCTGTCGGCGATCGGGTCGTGGGGCCAGCTTCCGGCGACAGCCGCCGGTCTCGCCGCCACCTGACGGGTCAGGGCGTCCCCGGCTGCCCGGGGACGCCCTGACGATCAGCTTCCGTGGAGGTGCCGACCGGCGCGGACCCGGTCGACGTAAGCGTTAGCGCCGACGCTGGTCTTCAGCGTCGCCGCGCCACCCGGGTGCGGAGGCTTGCCCGGCTGGTTCAGCCACGCGTCGAACAGCCCGTCGAGCTGCTTCCCGGAGATCCGCTCCGACAGCGCGATGAACTCCGCCGTGCTGCCGGTCGCGAACCGGTTCTTGTCCAGCCACGCCCGGACGATCCGCCAGAAGGCCTTCTCGCCCACGGTGACCCGCAACGCGTGGACGGTCATGCCGCCGCGCGTGTAGACCGAGTCGTCGAACAGCTGGTCGGTGCCGGGGTCGCCGGGCGGCGGGTCCCAGTAGGGCGCCGTCAGCGGTGCCGCGTAGAAGTCGTCGAAGATCTCCTGCGGCGTCGCCGTGCCGAGCTTTTCGAGCCAGAGCCACTCGGCGTACGTCGCGAAGCCCTCGTTGAGCCAGATGTCCTGCCACCGGTCGACGGCCACCAGGTCGCCGAACCACTGGTGGGCCAGCTCGTGCGCGACGACCGCGGTCTCGGACGGGTCGACGCCCGGCGCGAACCAGCCCGCCGCGTAGATCGAGCGGGTCTGGTTCTCCAGTGCGAACGCGAGCGGCGGGTGGTCGTCGACGATCGCTCCGTTGGACTCGAACGGGTACGGCCCGAACCGCGTCTCCAGGAAGTCCGTGATCTCGTCGGTGCGACCCACGGCGTCGTCGGCGAAGCCCGGCGGCAGGTCCGAGTCGATCGCGATGATCGTCGGCTTGCCGTCGTGCCAGGTCGTGTCCACGTCGAACTCACCGATCGTGGCCGTCACCAGATAGCTGATCATCGGGGTCTTCGTCACCCACCGCGACGTGGTCCAGCCGCCGCGGGTGGTGTTGCCGCGCGGCAACCCGTTGCAGATCACCTCGAGGCCCGCGGGCACGGTGATCGCGAACGAGTAGGTGGCCCGGTCGCGCGGATGGTCGTTGACCGGGAACCAGGCCGCGGCGACCTCCGGCTGACCGGCGATCACGGCACCGTCGTCGGTGTGCATGAACCCGGCCTCGAACGGCGTGCCGGGCAGCGTGAACGTCTCCGGTACGCCGTGGTAGCGCACCTCGGTGGTGAAGACCCGGCCGTCGCGGATGCCGCTGCGGGGCCGGATCGTGAGCTCCTGACCGGCCCGCGTGAAGGTGGCGCCGCGGCCGTCGACCTTCACCGACTCGACGGTGAGACCGACCAGGTCGAGGTTGAACGAGGACAGGTTCTGCGTGGCCCGGGCCCGGATCGTCGCCCGGCCGGTGAGCTGGTCGCTCGCCGGGTCGTAGCGGACGTCGAGGTCGTAGTGCGCGACGTCGTATCCGCCGTTGCCGTACGTCGGGTAGTAGGCGTCACCGACGCCGGGCGCCCCGGGCCGGAACCTGGGCCCGGCCGACGCGGGTGACGGTGCGGCCAACGCCGCGACGAGCAGGCCGGCGGCCACGACGGCGACGGCCCTGATCTGCTTCCTGTGCATGGACGACCTCCGAAAGTTGGGGTCGGTGCTTTCCTGGAAACTCGCTGAGTGGCCGCGACGGTTGCCACGGGGGCCCGGTCGAGGGACGCGACGAGGGACAACCCTCAGACGGGCTCGAGCTGTCGTTCCGGCTCGCGGGTGCGGCGGGGCAGGAGCAGCGGGCTCGCGAGGATCACCACGCCCGCCACCGCGATGGCCGTGCGGGGGCTGGTGGCGGCGGCGAGGACGCCGCCCAGTGCGCTCAGGGCCGCGATGGCCAGGCCGCTGCCGACCGACCAGGCGGAGAGCGTACGCGCGACGCGGTCGTCCGGGGTGTGCTCCAGCCGGTAAGTCGCGAGCACCGGGTTGAACAGGCTCATGCTGATGATGATCGCGATCTCCACGGCGATCACGGTCAGCAGACCGATCAACCCGGGCTGGACGAACGCGAGCCCGATCAGCCAGATCGCGCGCAGCGTGCCGACCGTACGCAGGATCCGGTGTTGGCCGTGGCGCGCGACGACCCGCCGGGCCAGGCGGGAGCCGACGAGCCCGCCGAGGCACGGCACCGCGAAGGCGAGGCCGTACTGCCACGGTGCGAAGCCCAGGTCCTGGAGCAGCAGGACCGCGAGCAGCGGCTCGGTGGCCATGATCAGGCCGGCGACGAGCAACTGGTTGAGATAGAGCGCCCGCAGCCCGGGGTGGCGCAGGATGTGTCGCCACCCGTCGAGCAGCTCTCCCGCCCGCGCCCGGCGCCGCGTGGTCCGTTCCTCGCCGCCGCCACGCAACGCCGCGATCCCCAGCGCGGAGAGCAGGTAGCTGAGCCCGTCGGCGACCACGGTGGTGACCGGCCCGAACAGGCCGATCGCCGCCCCGCCCAGCGGCGGTCCGACCGCGATCGCGCTCCACGTCGTCGACTCGAACCGCGCGTTCGCCACCAGCAGGTCGGCGGGTGGTACAAGGGCCTTGAGGTAGGCGCCGCTCGCCGCGCCGAAGGCGATCTTGGCCGCAGCGACCACGACCGAGACGCCGAGCAACTGGGCGAACGTCAAAAAGCCCAGCGCGTACGCCACCGGGATCGTCATCATCGCCGCGAAGCGGGTCAGGTCCATCGCGATCATGACGGGCCGCTTGCGGCGGAACTCCACCCATGGCCCGAGCGGCACCGCGATCAGCGCGCCCACCGCCGGGCCGACCGCGGCCAGCGCCGACACCTGGGCCGGACCGGCGTCCAGCACCACGAGGGCGATCAGCGGAAAGGCGCCGAAGCCCAGAGCGGAGCCATAGGCACTGACCGCGTACGCCGCCCACAGCAACCGGAACCGCCGGCCCAGAGATCGTCTCGCCATGGCGTCGGATCCAAGCAAGGCCGAGTGGCGCGCATCAAACAACGCCGCCCACGGCGAGCCACAACCGTTGGTTGTGCCTCTAGTGTCGCGGCGTGGACCTCGATGCCGTGCGGACCTTTGTCGCCGCCGCCGATGCCGGCCAGTTCCAGGAGGCCGCCGGCGCGCTGGCGATCACCCAGCAGGCAGTCTCCAAGCGGGTCGCCGCGCTGGAGCACGACCTTTCCGTGCGGCTGTTCGCCCGCTCGGCGCGCGGGGTCCAGCTCACCGTCGACGGTCAGGCCTTCCTGCCGCACGCTCGCGAGCTGCTCCGGGTCGCGGACCGGGCCGACGCGTCCGTGCGGCCCGGCCGGCGGGCGCTGCGGGTCGACGTGCACAGTCGCCGGATCGGGCCGGCCGTGCTGTTGCAGGACTTCCATCGCGCGCATCCCGACATCTCGCTCGACGTGGTGACCCTCGACGTCGACGCCGTCGGCGCGATCGCCGCCGTGGAGGCCGGCGCGGTCGACGCCACGTTCCACGCGGTCGCCGTGCGGCGCCTGCCGGACGCGATCAGGGCCGCCCGGGTGCTCGACGAGCCGCACGAGCTGCTGGTCGGGCCGCGCCACCCACTGGCCTCCGCTGACGTGGTCACGCCCGCCCAGCTTGCCGAGCACCGGATCTGGATGCCCGGCATGGCGCCCGGCAGCGAGTGGGCTGACTACTACCTCGAGCTCGCCGCCGCTTTCGGGCTCACCATCGACCTGGCCGGGCCGGTCTTCGGCAACGAGGCCCTGCTGGCCGAGATCGCCGGCTCCGCCTCGCTGTCGACGTTGGTCGGCGAGCACTCGCGCTATCTGTGGCCGGACAGCTGGGACCTGCGGCGCATTCCGGTGCGCGACCCGGCACCGGTCTACCCGATGTCGCTGATCTGGCGCGCCGACAACCCGCAGCCGGCCCTGCGCACCCTCCGCCGGGCGCTGCGCGCGAGCACTCCCGATTACCCGGTGTGGCTTCCGAAACTTTCCGGAACATATTGACGTTCACCACCGCGCCGACCGAGTGTTGAGCCTGTCCGGGCATCCGTGTTCGTCGATTCACCCGGAAGGAGAGCCTCGTGCTCACCCGCTCTCACCTGCGCGCGGTCGTCGTCGCGTTCCTGGCCGTGGTGCTGGCGGTCGCCGGCGTCGCGGTGGCGCGCACGACCAGCCTCGCCGCCGCGGCCGCCGTCGAGGACGACGGCACCGACTGCCCCGTGCCCGGCTCAGGATCGCCCATCGCCAGCTCCCGGCTTCCGGATCCGTTCCGGAAGGTCGCCGGCACCCGGATCACGTCGAAGTCCGACTGGCGCTGCCGCCGCGCCGAGATCAAAGAGCTTGCCGAGCGGCACGTGTACGGCGACAAGCCAGGCAAGCCGGCCAGCGTCACCGGCACGGTCTCCAGCAGCGGCATCACCGTCAACGTCGCGCACAACGGCCGCAGTGCGAGCTTCTCGGCCAGCGTGCAACTGCCCAGCGGCACCGGGCCGTTCCCGGCCGTGATCGTGCTCGGTGGGTTCGGTGCCGACACGGCCACCATCCGGGCGACGGGTGCGGCGGTCATCTCGTACGACCCGCTCGCCGTGGGTCGGGAAGGCACTCCGCGGACCAACAAGCAGGGCGCGTTCTACAGCATCTACGGCGCGACCAGCAGCACGGGCCTGCTCGCCGCCTGGGCGTGGGGAGCCAGCCGGATCATCGACGTGGTCGAGCAGTCCGGCGGCAGCATCCTGCGGGCGGACGCGATGGGCGTCACCGGATGCTCGCGGTACGGGAAGGGCGCGTTCGCGGTCGGCGCGTTCGACCAGCGGATCGCGCTCACGATGCCGATCGAGTCGGGCAGTGCGGGTGTGCCGATCCTGCGCGGTATTCCCGGTGAGTCCGGTGCGCAGCCGCTCAGCAGCGCGTACGGGGAGCAGCCCTGGCTCGGCGACGCGTTCAGCGCGTACACCGGCAACCCGAGCTCGCTGCCGATCGACACGCACGAGGTGGTGGCGATGGTCGCGCCGCGCGGCCTGTTCGTCATGGAGAACCCGCATATCGACTGGCTGGCGGCCCGCTCCGGCAGCGTGGCGGCGCTCGCGGGGGCCGAGGTCTACAAGGCGCTCGGCGCGGGCGAGAACATCACGTACTGGTCCGACGTCTCGGACGGCACGCACTGCGCCTCCCGCTCCGAATGGCGGACGCCGCTGCAACAACACATCCAGAAGTTCCTGCTGAAGACCGGAAACGCCGCTGGTACGTTCCGGATCTCGAGCCGGAAGGCGGGCAACCTCGCGGAGTGGCGGGACTGGCAGACGCCGACCCTGACGGACGGCCCGACCACACCGCCGCCAACCTCCCAGCCCCCCACGACGCCGCCGCCCACCACGCCGCCGCCCGCCGGCGGGGGCTGCACCGCGTCCGCGTCGGTCAACCAGTGGACGGGTGGGTTCGTCGCCACGATCCGGGTCACGGCGGGCGGGCAACCGGTCAGCGGCTGGACGGTCACGGTGCCGCTGCCGGCCGGTGCGGCGGTCACCAACGTCTGGAACGCGAACCGCAGCGGCACGACCTTCACCAACGTCGCCTACAACGGGTCCGTCGCGGCTGGACAGTCGACCGAGTTCGGCTTCCAGGGCACCGGCAACGGCCCTGGCTCAGGACTGACCTGCGCGGCAGGTTAGCCGAGGTACGGGCGGCGTGGGCCGGGATGCCGCGCCGCCCGTACCCCGTTAGATCTCCGCCCGGCTGGGGTGGTCGCGGCCTTCGTCGCGCTCCCAGGTGGCGAGCTCGCTCCGGCGCTCGTCGGGGCCGGGCAGCAGGAAGCGCAGGTATTCGAGCAGCACGGCGCGGGCCTCGGCCAGCGTGTGCGTGCCGGTCCAGTCGTCGGAGTGGAGGTCCTGGAGGTGCACGCCGGCCCTGTCGATCTCGACCTGCCACGAGTTGCCCTGCCAGCTCTCGCCGGCGCTGCGACCGGCCGCGACGTCGTCGATCCAGGCCAGCAGCCGCAGGGCCCAGGTCGCCACGTTCTGCACGTCGCTGGTCATCAGCGAGCCGATCGCGCTCCACGAGTCGTCGCGGGGGCGCGCGGCGGGTCCGCCGTACTCGTCGCGGTAGAAGGTGACCCCGCTCATGACACGATCGGCCATCCTGAGTTCCATGTCCTTCCGTTGCGGTGGTACGAACCCTCGATGAGCAGGCCGTCGGCCTGGCCGCGCCAGCGTCGACCGCCGGTGCCGGGGATCGTACTGCCGCTGTCGAAGGCGTCGTTGATCGCGCGGTCGACCCGCTGCGGGGTCCAATTGTCCGGGAAGAACGAGCTGCCGGCGGGCTTGGGGTACCACGCGCCGGTCGGCCCGCCGCGCATCTCGACGTCGGCCGCGTAGGTGCCGTCGACGCTGCGCCGGGTGACCCGGACGACCCGGCGGTCCGGCGGGTCCTGGCCCATGAACCGGTGGTGCCAGCCACTGCCGACCGGTCCCCGCGGTGGGGAGCCCCGCACCTCGCCGTGGAAGACGTGGTGGTGCCGCCGACTGGACTGCACCTTCTTGCGCATCCACTTGAGCGCCGGCTCGAACAGGCCCGCGTTCCCGCCGCTTCCCCCGGCCCTAGTCCTGGCCATGGTCGCGACTATCCATTGAGGACCGCCTGAAGCGCGAGGTCGATGATCTGGTCGATGATCAGGCCGGTGATCTCCTTGAAGATGGGTATCTCCAGCAGAGACGCGCCGAACGTGACCGCAGCCGTGGCGATCGCTTGTGCGATCTGGATCGCCAGCATGACGAGCTGGACGATGACGTTGATTTTCAGGGCGAGCACGATGCCGGCGCAGGCCATCAGCGCCGCGCCGACGATCGTCGAGGCCACGCCCGCGTCGTCGAGGTTCGCGCTGAACGACTCCGGGTCGGACCAGGCCGCCTGGAACGCCCGCACCGCCTGGCCTTCGTTGTTGGTCCAGACCTGCTGGGCGTACGCGTGTGCGGCCTGAAGATCGGCCGGAAGCCCGCCGCCGAACGTCACCCAGCTCTGCGCCATCTCGAAGAGCTTCTGCTCGTCGGCCTCGGGCCAGGTGTAGCCGAGCATCGCGAGCAGCCCGGTGAGCTCGCCGGGAAGTTGGAGCCCCATCAGCCGAGCCGGCCGTCGAAATACTGGCTGCCGGCCACGTTCTCCTGCTCGACGGCGTCGTAGGAGTCGGCCATGCCGACCAGCCCGGCGCCGTCCTCGGCCAGGCCGCCGAGGTTCTCGGTGATGCAGTCCATCGCCACCTCCAGCACCGTCTCGTACGCCATGCCGATCAGCGAGCCGAGGTCGTCGTTGCCCCAGGGTTGCCCGAACGAGGCCAGCTCGGCCTGGAACGCCGACAGCCGCTGCGAGATCCCGTCGGCCGAGGCTTGCACGCCGCCGCCCGAGTAGCGCAGCGCCGCCGCATCGATGCCCAGGTCAGCCATCGTCGCTCCGTTCCCGGGTGGTCGGTGCGGGCCCGCCGACGCTGCCGAGCAGCGCGCGCAACGCACCGGTGTAGGCCTGCATGTGCGCGAGGCTCGCGTCCTGGACGTCGCGGATCCGCTCGGGTGACACCGGGTTCGCCGCGTCTGCGGTCTCCGCCTGATCGCCGAGCTTGTCGAGGCCGTCGTTGACGGCCGTCACGATCTCCTCGGCGAGCGCGTAGGCGCCGAGCCGCAGCGCGCGACCGACGATGCCGATCTCGACCACGCGCGGCCCGGCCCGGACGGTCGCGAACACCGCGCCGTCGGCACCCTCGCCGGTCTGCTCGGCCGGCCCGTCGTTGCTCGTTGCCGCCGCTTTGCGCAGCAGGTCGCCGGCCTCGTCGAGCACGGACGACAGCCCCTGGGTGCCCGGGTCGCCGCTCATCCCGGTGCGCTCGCGCAGCCGGAACATCACGTCGCCGAGCGACTCGGAGATGGTGCGCATCATCGCCGACCCGGACTCCATGGCGTCGCGCAACGCGTCGTCGAGCACGGCCGCGTCGACCGCCGAGGTCTCGCCGGTGTCCTGGGCGAGAGCGGCGTTGGTCGCCTCGATGACGTACGCGCCGAGCTCGTCGGGGGTCAGGCGCAGGAGCGCGGGCTCGAGCTCGATCTGGTGGAGCCGGCCGGCGGTCGCGAACACCCGCACCTGGCCGGCGAAGGCGGTGCCGTGCCCTTCGCTCGTCGCTGGGGACGCGCTCCGGGCGCGCGCGGCCCGCAGCCGAGCAGCGAAGTCTTCCGGCGCCTCCGTCGACATCGGCCGAACTCTATCAGCCGCGTTCCAATCAGGAGTCCCACCAGTTCAGCACGCGGAGCGCGCGCATGGTGGTCCAGCGGCTGGGGCCGGGAGGCTCGAGGGTGAACCATTGCGGTCCCGGGTACGGCTGGTGGCGCGGCCAGCGACCGTCGCGGCGCCTGGCGGACCGGACGACGTCGATCGCGTCCGCGAGGCGCTCGTCGCCCGGCGCGCTGGTGCCGGCGAAGTGCTCGAGGCCGCGCAGCACGTCGAAGTGCCACTCCGGGAACGCGGGAAACCTGGTGCTGGCCTTGATCGCGACCGCTCCCGTGCGATGCGACCGGTAGAGACGGTGGTCGAGGAAAAAATCCCGCCCGCGCTGGGCCGCGGGTGCGTCGAGCGCCTCCAAGGCCATGATCGTGGTGTGGAAGGAGCTGTGCTTGGCGCGGTCGCCGCGGGCCGAGCAGTTCCAGCCGCCGTCGTCCTGCTGCTGGTCGAGCAGGAAGTCGACTGCCTCCGCCACTTCGTCCGTTTGATGGCCGAACGCCTGCGAGACCCGCACGAACATCGCCACGATGCAGATCTCCGTGACGCGCTTGCGAGCCTGCCACTCCCACAGCCGCGCGCACCCACGCAGCGCGGCGGGGTGGCCGGCGGGCAGGCCGAGCCAGAGCAGATGCAGCAGCGTGTACGTCGTGGAGGTCCACTTCGGCGTATAGACCCCGCCGCCCCAGTTGCCGTCGGCGGACTGCTCGGCCAGCAGGCGCGCACCCCAGCCGTCGACGGCGACCCGGTCACGTTCCCGGGCCACCTCCGCCTCGGTGGCGCCGGCCAGGTCGCGCAGGACACGCCAGCGCACCGCCGGATCACCGTCGAGGAGCCAACCGATCAGCTCGTCGTCGATGCCCGAAGGCTAGCGCAGTTCCGCGGGTTCGGCGGGGTGGTGCGGGGCGGTGACCAGGGCGGCCAGGCCCGTGGTCACCGGGACCGCGGCGATCAGGCCGATCGTGCCGACGACGCTGCGGACGATCTCGTCCACGATGAACTCGCTGGTGAGCACGGTGGAAGCCGGCTGCCCGCCGATGATGACCAGGAGGAGCAACGGCAGTGACGCGCCGGCGTACGCCAAGACGATGGTGTTGACCGTCGAGGCGATGTGGGCCCGGCCGATGCGGGTGGCGGAGCGGTAGAGGGCGCGGGCGCCGAGGGTGCGGTTCGCGGCGGCGAGCTCGCCGACCGTCGCGGCCTGGGTGACCGTGACGTCGTCGAGCACGCCGAGGGTGCCGATCACGATGCCGGCCAGCAGCAGGCCGCGCGGGTCGATCTCGCCGAGGAAGACGGCGAGCAGGCCGGTGTCCTCGCTGCCGAAGCCGGTCAGGTGCAGCGCTTCGGTGGCCGCGAACGCCAGCCCGCCGGTCAGCGTCAGGCTGACGAGCGTGCCGAGCACGGCCACCGAGGTCTGCACGCTGAAGCCGTGCGTCAGGTACAGGACGATGAACATGATCGCCGCGGCGCCGACGATGGCGATCAGCAGCGGCGGCTTCCCGACCGCGATCGCCGGCAGGATGAAGGTCAGCAGGATCGCGAAGCTGACGCCGAGCCCGATCAGGGCGGCCAGCCCCTGCCAGCGTCCGAAGGCGACGACCACGAGCGCGAAGAGCCCGATCAACACCGCCAGGGGTACGCCACGCTGGTGATCGAGCACGGCGTACTGCGGCGGTCCGCCGGGTGCGACGTTCTCCCCCACGATGATCTTGTCGCCGACGGACACCTCCGGGGAGCCCGGTCCTTCGGGGATCGTCGCGGTCACCGTCTGGCCGGACTGCGGCCCGCTGGTCAGCCGCACCGTCACGGTGCCGCACTGCCGCGACGCCCGCTGCTGGCACGGCTGCGGCCGCACGGCGATGACGGTCGCGTCGAGCCGCGGCGGCTGGTCGGTGGCGATGGTCTGCGGCCCGGTGTACGGCCAGAGCACCGCGAGCCCGATCGCGGTGAGCAGCGCGAGCGGCACCAGGATCGCCGCCATGATCCGCCGGGTACGCCGAGGCGCCGGGCCAACCGGTCCGTGCGCGTGCGCCATGCCATCGAGGCTATATGTCTGGTTTATCCGAGTGTCGCGAATGCCATGCGCCGGGTTGACCCGCGGCGGGCCGGCATGTGGCCATAAAGGCATGAGCGCCGACGTCGTCAGCCTGGCCGGCGTCGCCGCCGTCGGGTTCGCGTCGGCCTTCCAACCGTTCACCCCGGTCGAGGCCTACCTGATCGGCCTCACGGCAACCACCGAGACCGCGCCGCTCGCGGCCGGCGTCGTAGCCGCGATCGGCCAGACCGCCGGCAAGGTGGTCATCTTCCTGGCCACCCGCGGCCTGCTCCAGGGCAAACTGCTGCGCCGCGTCGTCGAGAAGCCGGCGAAGCCGAGCCGCCCGTCCGCCTTCCGCGACCGGATGACCAAGCTGATCACCCTGCTCGACCGACCGAGATACTCCGCGGCCCTGCTGTTCGCGAGCGCCACGGCCGGCATCCCACCCCTGATCGCGGCGACCGTCTACGTAGCCCGAACCCCCATGTCCCTACCGGTCTTCGCGACCCTGTGCCTGACCGGCCGCATCGGCCGCTTCGTAGCGGTGGCCTACGCACCGGGCCTGGTGGGATTCCATTGACTTAGATGGATGCATCGTGGCACCCTGAGCGCGCTGCGGGAGCGACGTAGCGAACGGAAGCGAGGGGCGGCTTCCGTCGACGACTCGTGGAGCTCTCATGCGCATCGCCCGACTGCTGGTGGCCCCGCTCATCGCGCTGGCCGCCATCATCATCGTCGTCCTACCAACATCACCGGCATCAGCCCACGGCAGCGTAATCAACCCGGCGTCCCGCAACTACGGCTGCTGGGAACGCTGGGGCTCCCGCTTCCAGGACCCCACCATGGCCACCCAGGACCCCATGTGCTGGCAGGCGTGGCAGGCAAACCCGAACGCCATGTGGAACTGGAACGGCCTGTACCGCGAGAACCTGGCCGGCAACCACCAAGCCAACATCCCGGACGGCCAACTCTGCAGCGGAGGCCACGCCGAGGGAGGCCGCTACAACTCAATGGACACAGTAGGCAACTGGCAAGCAAAGTCGGTAAGCACCAGCTTCTCGCTGCGGCTGCAGGACCAAGCCAGCCACGGAGCCGACTACATCCGCGTGTACGTGACTCGGTCGGGATACGACCCAACGACCCAACCGCTCCGCTGGAGCGACCTGACGCTGGTAAGCCAGATCGGCTACACCCCAGCGTCCCAGTGGCAACCAGCCAGCCAGGGCGTCCAGATCGACATCCCAGTGTCGGTCCCAGGCCGCAGCGGCCGAGCGATGTTCTACACGATCTGGCAGGCAAGCCACATGGACCAGTCCTACTACTTCTGCAGCGACGTCAATTTCGGCGGAAGCAACCCCACCAACCCACCAACCAGCAATCCAACGACGCCGCCAACCACCACCCCACCGACGACTACTCCGCCGAGCGGCTCAGCCAGCTGCACGGCCGCTTACACCCAGGTAGGCGCGTGGACAGGCGGCTTCCAAGCCGACGTCCGAGTAACCGCGGGCTCCAGAGCAATCACGAGCTGGACAGTCACCCTGACCTACGCCAACGGCGCGCAGGTATCCCAAGTCTGGAACGGCACAGCCACCACCAGCGGCAGCACAGCAACAGTAAGAAACGCCGGCTACAACGGCGCCGTAGCAGCCGGAGCCAGCACAACTTTCGGGTTACTCGGCTCAGGCGCGGCGGCCACGCCAACAGTCACGTGCGCAGCGACGTGACCTGAACCTCAGGGGTGTCCTGGGGCTCGGCCCCGGGTATCGGAATGACGAGTGGGCGGGGTCTGTCGCTTCAAAGCAGACAGACCCTGCCCACCAATCAGTGGCCACCGGCAGCCACCGGGCCGATGCCTGTGAGGTTCTGGGCCGGATGGCTCAGAGGTGGTCGCTGGGGCTGGTCTGCAGCAGCCAAGCCAGCGGCATCTTTGCGCGTTCGGCGTAGGTGGCTTCTGCTGACAGTTGGTACAGAGTCACTGTTTGGGCGCCGTCACGGTCTACGACCCAGTACTGAGGAATGCCTGCTGCGGCGTACTCCCGACGCTTGGTGACCTCGTCCATCGCCTCCGAACCTGGCGAGACGATCTCGACGACGAGGAGGAGTTCGGCGACCGACAGCCAGACCGCGCGCGGCGGAGCCTTACTCCACACGCTGATGTCGGGGATCCGACCTCCATCTCGTCCGGCTCCCGGAACGCGGATGCCGGCGACCTGGAGTATCTGCTCGGCCGGCCAGCCCGCCATGAGCAACCAGGCGAAGACCCGGCTGGCGATTTGCGCGTGTTCCGAGTCTGCCGGCGGCATGACGGACAGCACTCCCTCGGGGCTCGTCTCGTACCGGTGGCCGTTCGGATCCGAGGCATTCATCGCCGCAAGATCGTCGAGCGTCACCATGGCGGGCATGTGCATGCCAACGGTCTCCGCGCTCATGGGTTCATCGTACGAGACGAAAGATGGCCGATCGTATTCGTCGGAACGCCGGCTCTCAGGGGCTCGAACCCGCGATCCCGGACAACTGGTCCCTCAACCAACAACCCCGATGCCGGCAGGCGAGCAAGACCCAACGGAGACGTTGGGTCTACCCAGCGCCACACGGACCGCGAACCGCGAACCGCGAACCGCGGACCACGGACCACGGACCACGGACCACGGACCACGGACCACGGACCACGGACCACGGACCACGGACCACGGACCGCGGACCGCGGACCGCGCCCACCGAACCGCGGGGTCTCCGGGGGCTCGGCCCCCGGTATCGGAATGACAAGTGGGCGGAGTCTGTCGCTGTAAAGCAGACAGACCCCGCCCACCCACTTGTGGAGGTGCCGGGAATCGAACCCGGGTCCTTCGGCGCCTTGTCAGGGCTTCTCCGAGCGCAGCTCGCTATGTCCTTACTCGGCCCCACCAATCACACGAGCGAGTTGGTGAGACGGGCCCAGTCGCTGATTGATCTCGCCGCACGGCCCCCGCGACCGGGGCCGATTGGCCAGCCTTCTAGCTGATGCCGGCAATCTGGGCCGAAGGCACTCCCAGGCCGACAAGTTCGCTAACCCGCCGTCAGGCGGCGAGGGCGAACTGAGCGCGATTCTGCTTGGCGCTTATAAGTTTCCAACGACCGATTTTCGAGACGACGTTGGCTTCCTCGGCTCGCTTCCCCTGTCGCAACGGACGAAGTCGAAACCAGTCACCCCCTCGTGCTGCGACCCACTGCCGCAACCACTACAGATTAACGTGTCGCGCTAGTCGTTTCTTCCCGAGGTCTGAACCGCCCAGAAGGGTACGAATCACTCCATGCCCTTGCCGCGGCGGCCGGCGGCCTTCTGGATCTCGCGGTCGGCGTCGCGCTTGGCGAGGTCCTGCCGCTTGTCGTAGGCCTTCTTGCCCCGCGCCAGACCGATCTCGACCTTGGCCCAGCCGTCGTTGAAGTAAACCGACAGCGGAATCAGCGTCAGCCCGCTCTCCTTGAGCTTGCCCTGCAACCGGTCGATCTCCAGCCGGTTGAGCAGCAACTTGCGGGTGCGCCGGGGCTCGTGGTTGGTCCACGTGCCCTGGGTGTATTCCGGGATGTGCATCCCGTGCAGGTAGAACTCGCCGGCCCGTTCCTGGGCGAACGCGTCCACCAGTGACGCCCGGCCGGCACGCAACGACTTGACCTCGGTGCCGGTCAGCGCCATCCCCGCCTCGTAGGTGTCGAGGATGGCGTAGTCGTGCCAGGCCTTGCGGTTGGACGTGACGACCTTGCGGCCTTTTTCCCGCGGCACGACCTTGACCTCTTTCGCTCGGACAACTGTGCAATGCTACCCGCCACCCGCGCCGACGACACCTGGGTTCCGACGCGGCAAGGCCCGCGTCCCGGGGACGCGGGCCGAGCGAAAGCCGTCAGCAGAGGCAGGGTGGCAGGAAGCCCAGCGGCTGCACCGGGTCGCCGTTCATCCGGACCTCGAAGTGCAGGTGGGCACCGGTCGACGCGCCGGTCGTGCCGACCCGGCCGATCAGCTCGCCGCGCTTCACCTGCTGTCCCTCGTGGACCAGGATCTTGGACTGGTGCCCGTAGCAGGTCGACATCGACTTGCCCTTGTACTTGCCGTGGCTGATGCACGTGTAGTTGCCGTAGCCGCCGTTCCACAAGGCCATGATCACTCTGCCGGCCGCCGCCGCGCGGATCGGTGTGCCGCCTGCGGCGGCCAGGTCGACACCGGCGTGCAACTGCCAGACGTGGTAGTACGGGTCGAACCGGCTGCCGAAGTCGCTCGACTTGTAGCCGTGCACGGGCAGGAACAACCGCCCCGCCGACAGCCTCGCCTCGGCCGCCGCCCGCTGCTTCGCCTCCCAGGCCCGCAGCGCCGCCGCGATCCGGGCCTCCTCCGCCTTGGCCTCCTTGTACTTCGCGAGGCTCGCCGCCCGCTCCTCCTGGGCGATGGCCAGCGCCTCTTCCTTCTGACTGACGAGCAGAGCGACCTCGCGTACAGCGTCCTCGGCCTGGTCCTCGGCGACCGACGCGTCGTCGAGGGCCGCGTCCGCGTGCAGCATCGCCTCGTCGGCCACGGCCCGGGCCACCGTGGCCGCGTTCTCCTCGCGGCGCGCGACGGCGAGCGCGTCGAGGTAGCCGCGAATCGTGCGCCGCTGCTCGGTGACCACCCGGTCGACATAGGTGAAGCGGTAGAGCGTGTCGGACGCGTTCTGCGCCCGCAGCAGGACGTTGAGATTGGCGAGCGGGCCACCCCTGTACGCCGCCGCGGCGAGCTGGCCGATCTGCTCCTGCCCGGCCCGGCGTGACTGGTCGGCGGTCGCGAACCGCTCCTGCGCGGCGGACACGGCCGCGTTGGCGTCGTCCGCCTTGCGCTGCGCCGTCTCCACCTGGACGCGGGCGGCGACGACCTGACCCTGGCTCTCGACCACCAACTGCTGCGCGGCCGGGAGCTTGCCGCTGGCCAGGACGAGCTGGCGGGCCGCCTGCTGAGCACGCTCGGTGGCGCCCTCCAGGATCGAGGACGCCTTGGCGACCTCGGCGTCGATCCGTTTCTTGTCGTCTCTCGGGTCGCCCCGGGCGGCACCCGCCGGCGCGATCGTGGCCAGCACGATCATGGCCAGCAGCGCCGCTAGTTTCGGACTTCTCCTGCGATAGGAGTACATCTCGGCACCCTTCACCCGCACGTGAGCTTGACGCTACCTACGGGACAGAGGGCACAAAGGCGAAACGAAGTAACATGAGGGACATACACCACGCCCGCCCCACCGCTTCAGCGATGGGACGGGCGTCGGATCAGCTAACTTAGACCCGCAGGTAGAACCGCAGCGTGACCCAGGCGGTGATCGAGCTGACCAGGGTGCCGGCCAGCGCCATCAGCGGCAGCATGACCAGGACCTTGCTCCAGGACAGCGGCGTCAGCAGGTCGGTGAGCTCGGACAGCGACCCGTCCAGCAGCAGCACCTTGCCGAGCGCCAGCGCTCCGAAGCCGATGATCGCACCCAATATGCCGGCGACCACCGCCTCCAGCACGAACGGTGCCTGGATGAACCAGTTGGACGCACCGACCAGCTTCATCACCGCGACTTCTCGGCGTTTGCTGTAGGCCGCTACCTGGATCGTGTTGCCGACCAGCAACAGGGCCGCGATCGCCATCACGCTGGCCGCCACCAGCGCCATGGTCTGCACCGAGCCGAGGATGTTGAAGATCTTTTCCAGCAGGTTCCGTTGGTCGATGATCTGGTCGACACCGTCCTTGCCGACGTACGCCTCGCGAACCTGCTGATATTGCTCGGGGTTCTTGAGGCCGACGCGGAACGACTCCGGCAACTGGCCGGGCTTCACGGCGTCGACGACGGCGGGCACGTCGGAGAACATCGTCTGGAACTTCTTGAACGCCTCGTCCTTGGACTCGTAGATGACCTCACGAACCAGGGGGTCGGACTTGAGCGAGCCCTCGAGACTGCTGCGCTGGTCGTCCGTGATCTCGGGCTTCAGGAAGATGGCGACTTCGATCTTGTCGTAGTAGTACGCCTTCATGTCCTTGACCTGCGCGTAGATCAGGCCACTGGCGCCCAGCATCGTCAACGAAACTGCCATCGTGATGATCATGGCGACGGTCATCGTCACGTTGCGCCACAGTCCGACCATCACCTCGGACATGACGTACTTCAACCGCATCGGGGGGATTCCTTCCGGAGCTCCGCTGGACTAACGACTTTGCCGGGTGACTGCCTGCGCGACGGGGGTTTCGCGCATCAGCCGTAGACGCCCCGGGCCTGGTCGCGCACGATGCGACCACTCTCGATCTCGATGACGCGCCGGCGCATCTGGTTGACGATGTTGGAGTCGTGGGTGACCATCACGACCGTCGTGCCCGTGCGGTTGATCCGGTCGAGCAACCGCATGATCTCGATCGACGTGTCGGGGTCGAGGTTTCCCGTCGGCTCGTCGGCCAGCAGGATCAGCGGCCGGTTGACGAACGCGCGCGCCACGGCGACACGCTGCTGCTCACCACCGGACAGCTCGTGGGGGTAGCGGTGTTCCTTGCCGCCCAGGCCGACCAGCTCCAGCACCTCGGGGACCACCCGGCGGGCAACCGCCTTGGTCTTCCCGATGACCTCCAGGGCGAAGGCCACGTTCTCGTACGCGGTGCGGTTGGGCAGCAACCGGAAGTCCTGGAACACGCAGCCGATCTGCCGGCGGAACGCCGGGATCTTCCACGACCGCATCGCCGTGACGTCACGGCCGTTGACGTGCACCCGCCCGCGGTTGGGCGTGACCTCGTGCAGCAGCAGCTTGATGATCGTCGACTTGCCGGAACCCGATGGGCCGATGAAGAAGACGAACTCGCCCTTCTCGATCCCGACGGAGACCTCGTCAAGCGAGGGCCGCGAAGCCTTCGGGTAGGTCTTGGTCACGTGCTCGAGCTGAATCACGGGTCGTGAGTCTACGCGGTGTAACGAAAACTCCAAGCCTCCAGGCATCCATCGTGCCCGGATTGCCGGAAAGGCCGAAATTTATTCCACACATTAGACGGACGCGCACACGCACAGTCACCGTAGATAACGGGTTACGCGGGGTCTGACTCCAACTCGCGCTGCTTCCGCCAACGGATCCCGGCCTCGATGAACTCGTCGATCTCCCCATCGAAGACCGAAGACGGGTTGCCCGTCTCCTCCTCAGTTCGAAGGTCTTTCACCATCTGATACGGGTGGAGGACGTAGGAGCGCATCTGGTCGCCCCACGAGCCGGCGGCGTCGGTCTTGAGACCGTCGAGCTTGGCCTGCTCCTCCTGGCGCTGGCGCTCCAGCAGCCGGGCCTGGAGCACGCGCAGCGCCGACGCCTTGTTCTGCAGCTGCGACTTCTCGTTCTGGCAGGTGACCACGATGCCGGTCGGGATGTGCGTGATCCGGACCGCGGAGTCGGTGGTGTTGACGCTCTGGCCGCCCGGGCCCGACGACCGGTAGACGTCGACCCGCATGTCGTTCTCGGGGATGTCGATGTGGTCGGTCGTCTCGGTCACCGGCAGCACCTCGACGCCGGCGAAGCTGGTCTGCCGGCGTCCCTGGTTGTCGAACGGGCTGATCCGGACCAGCCGGTGGGTGCCGGACTCGACGCTGAGCGTGCCGTAGGCATAGGGCGCCTTCACCGCGAAGGTCGCCGACTTCAGACCGGCCTCTTCCGCGTACGAGGTGTCGTAGACCTCGGTCGGGTAGTTGTGCCGCTCGGCCCAGCGGAGGTACATCCGGAGGAGCATCTCGGCGAAGTCGGCGGCGTCCACCCCACCCGCACCGGCCCGGATCGCGACCAGCGCCTCCCGCGAGTCGTACTCGCCGGAGAGCAGGGTCCGTACCTCCATCTCCTCGACGGCCTTGTGCAGAGCGGTCAGCTCCGAGCCGACCTCCGCGAGGGCACCGGGGTCGTCCTCGCCCTCGGCCAGCTCCAGGAGCACCTGGGCGTCGTCGAGCCGCCCGCGCAACGCCGCAAGGCGGTCGATCTCGCTGTTGACGTGCGAAAGCTTCGAGGTGACCGCCTGCGCCTTGGCCTGGTCGTCCCACAGGTCGGGTGCCGACGCCTGCTCCTCCAGGTCAGCCTTGTCCCGGCGCAGCCTGTCGAGGTCGAGCACGGCCTCGATGTTGCGCAGGGTGGCATCGAGAGTCTTGAGCTGATCGGAATAGTCGGCAGCAGTCACAACATAAAAGAGTAGCGCTGTTGTACATGGTCCCTCGCTCAGCGGTGTCGCCGCCGAGCGAGGGATCAGGTTCAGGTGCTACTTGGCTGGTGCTGCCTTCAGCCAGCTGAGAGCTGCTTTGTGGTAGTTGATCGCGAAGTCGAGGGCTGCGGCGCCGTAGGCGTCGCCTTCCTTCTTCGCTTCGCGGGCCTGTTCGCGGGCCGAGGCCAGCTGCTCGCTGTGGTACGCGTTCGCGTTGGCGTAGAGCTCCTTGAGCTGGCCGCCGGAGTGCTGCTGGCCGAACGCGACGCGAAGGGCCGTCGGGTTGCGCACGGCGTCGCGGCCGGGCGTCTCGCTGAGCCAGCGGGAGAACGCCCGCTTGCCCGACGCGGTGATCGCGTAGGGCTGGCTGGAACGGGGACCCGGCTTGCCGAGACGCACGTAGCCCTGCTCGGCCAGCGCCGGCAGCTCGCGGTAGACCTGGCTGCGGGTCATCGACCAGTAAGGGCCGAGCCGACGCTCGGCGGACGCCATCAGCTGCCCGCCGGTCATCGGTCCTTCGTGGAGCAGACCGAGCAGTGCGGCCGCCGTGGGGTTGATGTCAGTATCCGCCATAACTCAAAGGTCGCACGCAGGCGGCCCCTCGTCCAGGATTTCGACTGATCAAAAACTAGGCGTCTCCACAATGCACTGTCTGTGACAGACAGTCTGCTAAGGACAATGGAGCCAGGCGGGCGGTATCGGCTGCAAAAGCCTTGATCATGTCGTCGGAGGCATGGAAGGCATGAGATCCCCGATACCGGGCACAGGCCCCAGGTCGGGTGGCACGAGCAGTTCACCGACCACCGCCGAGGGGCTCGCGGTGCTGGTGGGAGCGCTGGGACCGGTGGGAACCGAGGTTTGCTCGACCCCAGGTGGCGAGCCCGCCTCGGGTTGCCAGGAAGGTCTCAGGCCCGGTCCCGCTTCCCTTGCACCACTCAGGATCGCCAGCGTGGCGACCACCACCAGGGTGACCACCGCCACCCCCGCACCAAACAACGCGACACGCCGATGTCGACCCGAACGGGGCGGTTGTCCCGGATCCACAGGGGCCGGTCCTGCCTCCGGGAGTCCCGCGAGCGGGATGGCAACCAGACCGCCGGCGTACGCGGACGCGGGCGAGACCGGCGCCGCCCGCAGCGGCACCCAGGCCACCGGCGCGCGGGCCACCGTGGCGCCGCCGGGTCGGGGCCACCAGGTGACCTGTTCTCCGCGCAGGGGTGCGAGCGTGGGCGCGCCGTCGAGGGCCGGTTCCAGCCCGCGCAGCCGGGCGGCGAGCAACCGCGCGGCCGGCCGCTGGTCCGGCCGGGCGGCCAGGCAGTCCTCGATCACCGGCCAGACCACCGCAGGCAGCCCGGGCGGCGGTACGGGAGTGCAGGTCGTGTGCCGGGCGATCACCTGGGTCGGCTGGCCACCACGGTAGGGGCTGCGACCGGTGAGCAGTTCGTAGAGGACGATCCCGAGCGCGTACACGTCGGCTCCCGGCCCGGCCGGTGCGCCGCCGACCACCTCGGGCGCGACGTACTCCGGCGTGGCGTGGAGGACCGCCGGCGGGCGCGCCCCCATCCGCCGCGCCACGCCGAAGTCCGTCAGGCGGACCCGCCCCCCGTCGGCGGGCACGAGCAGGTTGGCCGGCTTGACGTCCCCGTGCACGATCCCCCGGCCGTGCAGGTACGCCAGCGCGTCGGCCACCTGCGCCGCGATGTGCGCCGCGACGGCCGGCGGCACCGGGCCGTCCCGCCGTACCCGGCGACGCAGGTCTTCGCCCTCGACCAGGTCGAGCACGAGCGCCGGGGCACCGTCGAGCGTGGTCGTGCCGCGCAGCCCGACGACGCCCGGATGGTCGAGCCCCGCGAGGATCTTCGCCTCGGCCGCGAAACCGGCGACCAGCTCGGGCTCCGCGGCCGCCTCCGGCCGGAGCACCTTGATCGCCACCGGCTCGCCGGTCTCCCCGTCGAGAGCGCGCCACACGGTGCCGACCGCTCCCCGGGCGAGCTCGTCGCCGCGCTCGTACCGCTCCATCTCCGACCTCCCCGCGCCCCAAGTTAGGTGCGGGAAAACCGCCGGCGGCCGGCCCGAATCCGGGATGGCACGAACCCGGGGTCAGAGGCGGGAACGCAGCTCCCAGAGCTCCGGGTAGAAACGCATTTCGATGCGGGAGCGCAGGTACGCGCCGCCGGCCGAGCCGCCTGTGCCCGGCTTGGTGCCGATCTGCCGCTCGGCCATCAGGACGTGCCGGGCCCGCCAGAGCGAGAACGCCTGGTCGTGCGCGACCAGGGCCTCGGCCAGGTCCCAGAGCTGCCCGAAGCGCTCCCGGTCGTTGGCGATCGCGGCGTACGCCGTGAACCGCGCGTCGGCGGTCGACACGTCGAAGCCGGCCTTGGCCAGCACGGCCAGGAAGCCGTCCCAGATGCTCGGCTCGTCGAGCCGGGCCTGCAGCCGCGCCCGGTCCTCGTCGGCCAGCCCCTTGAACCGCTTGAGGTAGCCGGGGTCCTTGGCGCCGGACAGGAACTCGATCTCGCGGAACTGCGCGGACTGGAAGCCCGACGCGGGCGAGAGCTTGTTGCGGAAGGCGAGGAAGTCCTGGGGCGTCATCGTGTCGATCACGTCGACCTGGTTCACCAGGACCCGCTCCACCACCAGGCACCGCTCCAGCCGCACCCGGGGCAGGTAGCTCTCCCCGGCCAGCATCCGGTCGCGGGCGTCGGTCAGCTCCGAGAGCAGCAGCTTGAACCAGAGCTCGTACACCTGGTGGATCGTGATGAACAACAGCTCGTCGTGGGCGGGCGGCGACGACTCCGGGACCTGCTGGTCGAGCAGATCGGGCAGGCGGAGGTAGGCGCCATAGGTAAGGCGGCCACCCTGCTCACCGAAATGGGCGTCATGAAGGATCTCTTCGGTCACCCTCCGCACGTTAAACCCCTGGTTGTTTGACCTGCGCGAGTGGGTGCAGCAGGCTGACTTGCCGTGGCGTCCGCGTTGCTGAGCTGGCTGGCCCTCCGCTCGCCCGACGAGCTCGCGAAGATCTTGGAACGGCGGCCCGACGCGCTGCCGGCCGCCGATCTCGACACGCTCGCCGAACGCCTGGAACGGGAGAGCTCGGCGGCGGCCGCGCTGTCCACAGTGCCGCTCCCCCAGGCCCAGGTGGTCGAGGCGCTGGCCGGGCTGGGTGGCCCGAGCGTCGAGCCGGACCGCCTCGCCGACCTGTTGGGCCGCCCGGACCTCACGGAGGCGCTGGCGGGGCTGGCCGAGCTCGCCCTGGTGTGGCCCGACGAGGACGGCGCGCTGCGGATGGCCGCACCGCTGTGGTCGTTCTTCGAGTTCCCGCTCGGGCTCGGCCCGCCGGCCGGCACGCTGCTGGAGACGGTCGACGGGGACCGGCTGGCCGGCATCGCGGGGACCTGGCGCGTGCGCCCCGACCGGCCGCGCCAGTTGGTCGGCGCGGTCGCGGCGGTGCTCGCCGACGGGCAGCGGGTGCGCGCGGCCGTCGAGGCCGCCCCGGCGGACACCCGCGCGCTGCTCGACCGGCTGGCGCACGACGGCCCGATGGCCGACCAGCCCGACCCGGCGCTCGCCTGGGCCCTCGACCGAGGGCTGGTCTTTCCTGACGGCTGGCGGCGGGCGACGATGCCGCGCGAGGTCGCCGTCGCGCTGCGGGGCACCGACTGGCGCGCGCCGTTCGACCCTCGCCTGCCGGCGCTCGCGGTCAACCTCGCTCCGGCCGCCGCGGTCGAGCGGGAGGCGGTGGCCGCCGGCACGCTCGCGCTGCAGCGGGCCGGTGCGCTGCTCGACCTGGCCGGGCACAGCCCGCTCGCCGTCCTGCGGACCGGCGGCGTCGGCCCACGCGAGCTGCGCCGCGCGGCCAAGCTGATCGGCTCCGACGAGACCGAGGTCCGGCTCTGGCTGGAGCTCGGGTACGCGGCCGGGTTGCTCGGCCTGGTCGACGAGACGGTCGCACCGACGGCCGCGTACGACGAGTGGCGTGCGGCCAGCCCCGCCGAGCGCCTGGCGACCCTGCTGACGACCTGGCTGACCCTGCCGACGGTGGCCACCGCCGACGGCCGACCCGGTGGCGGGCCGCAACTGGCTGCCCTGCTGCCCGACCTGGCCTGGGCGCCGGTGCTGGACGGCCGGCCCGGCCTGCTGCGGCTGCTAGGCACGCTACCGCCGGGCCGGGGAGCGGCGGCCTCCGGCGAGGTCGTCGCCGCGCTGCGCTGGCGGCTTCCGGTCGTGCTGCCCGCGCCGGCCGACCTGTTGGTCGAGGGCACGTTGCGGGAGGCCCGGCTGCTCGGCGTGGTGGCGCACGGAGCGCTCAGCCCGTTCGGCCGCGCGCTGGCCGAAGCGCCCGAGACGTTGGTCGCGGTCGGCGCCGGGCTGCTGCCGGACGCGGTCGCGGAAGCGATCTTCGAGGCCGACCTGACCGCGCTCGTGCCCGGGCTGCCGGCGGCCCCGCTGGCCACCCTGCTCGACACGGCGGCCGAGCGCACGGCGGCCGACGGCAACGCCTCGACGTGGCGGTTCACGGCCGGCTCGGTGCGGGCGGCGCTGGACGCCGGGTTCACGGCGGAGACGCTGCTGGCGGCGCTGCGGATCGTGGCCGCCGACGGCACGCTGCCGCAGGTGCTGGCGTACCTGGTCGAGGACGTCGGGCGGCAGCACGGCCTGGTCCGGGTCCGGGCGGTCGGCTGCGTCCTGCGCATCGAGTCCCCGGCGCTGGCCACGGAGCTGTTGGGCGCGCGGTCGCTGCGCTCCCTCGGCCTGGCCGCGCTGGCACCGACGATCCTGAGCAGCCCGCGCTCGGCGGACGAGACGCTCGACGCGCTGCGCGCCGCGGGCTACTCGCCGGCCGGCGAGGACGCGACCGGTGCGGCCGTGGTCCGCAGAGCGCCCCGGGTCCGCGCCACGCCCCGGCGGCGGCCCGGCCAGGTCCCCGCGGCCCGGCCGGCGCCGGTCGTGGACCTGGTCGAGCTGGCCGGGCGCCTGCTCGACCGGGGTGTCAGCGAGCCGGCCCGGCCCCGGCTCGTGGCCGCCGGCGGCACCTCCACGCCCACCGAGCGCCCGCTGCTGTGGCTGGTGCCGGACAGCCCCGAGCCCGAGCCCGACCCCGGTGAGCCGGCCGAGGTGGTGGCCGCCGAGGTCCGGCGGCACACCCCACAGCTCGACGCCCGCCAACGCGACCTGCTGGTCTACGCGATCGTGGTCGGCGGGCCGGTCAGCATCGACTACCGCACGGCCGGCGGCGACTTCTCCAGCCGCGTCGTCGAGCCACTGGAGCTCGACGGCAACCGGATGGTCGCCTGGTGCCGGCTGCGCGAGGACGAACGCGTCTTCGGCCTGAACCGCATCGAAGGCGTACGACCCGCTTAGCTCATGTGCGGGTAGCGGTGGTCCGTCGGCGGCACGAAGGTCTCCTTGATCGTCCGCGGGCTGGTCCAGCGGATCAGGTTGTGCCAGGAGCCGGCCTTGTCGTTGGTGCCACTGGCCCGTGCGCCGCCGAACGGCTGCTGCCCGACGACGGCACCGGTCGGCTTGTCGTTGATGTAGAAGTTGCCGGCCGCGTACCGCATGACCTCGGAGACCTGGTCGACGACCCGGCGGTCGTTCGCGAAGATCGACCCGGTCAGGGCGTACGGCGCGATGCCCTCGGCCTGCCGCACCACGTCGTCGAACTTCGCGTCGTCGAAGACGTGCACGCCGAGGATCGGGCCGAAGTACTCGGTCGTGAACACCTCGTTGGTCGGGTCCGAGCACTCGACCACGGTCGGGCGGACGAACCAGCCCTCGCTGTCGTCGGCGGTGCCACCGGCGAGCACGGTGCTGGAGGCCGAGTTCTTGATCCGGTCGAGCGCACCGGCGTGCTTGGCGAACGCCCGGGCGTCGATCACCGCGCCACCGAAGTTGTGGAAGTCGGCGACGTCGCCGTAGGTCAGGCTGTCGGCCGTCGCGGCCAGCCGGTCACGCAGGCCGCCCTCCCAGATCGAGCGCGGGATGTACGCGCGGGAGGCGGCGGAGCACTTCTGGCCCTGGAACTCGAAGGCACCGCGGATCAGCGCGGTGTGCATCGCGTCCACGTCGGCGCTGGTGTGCGCGACCACGAAGTCCTTGCCGCCGGTCTCGCCGACCAGCCGCGGGTAGCCCCGGTAGCGGTCCAGGTTGGTGCCGACCTCGTGCCACAGGTGGCGGAAGGTCGGGGTCGAGCCGGTGAAGTGGATGCCGGCCAGGTCGGGGTCCCGCAGCGCCACCTCGGAGACGGCCAGGCCGTCGCCGGTCACCATGTTGATCACGCCGGGCGGCAGGCCGGCCGCCTCGAACAGGCGCATCGTGAAGTGCGCGGCGAACTGCTGCGTCGGCGACGGCTTCCAGACCACCGTGTTGCCCATCAGGGCCGGGGCGCTGGGCAGGTTGCCGGCGATCGCGGTGAAGTTGAACGGGGTGATCGCGTAGACGAAGCCCTCCAGCGGGCGGTGGTCGAAGCGGTTCCACACGCCGTTGGACGAGCGCGGCTGGTCGGCCAGCAGGTCGTGGCCGAAGGTGACGTTGAAGCGAAGGAAGTCGATCAGCTCACAGGCCGCGTCGATCTCCGCCTGGTAGGCGGTCTTCGACTGGCCGAGCATGGTCGCCGCGTTGAGGGTGTCCCGCCACGGACCAGCCAAAAGGTCGGCCGCACGGAGGAAGACGGCGGCCCGGTCCTCGTACGACAGGCTCCGCCACATGGGTGCCGCCGCCTTCGCGGCCGTCACCGCCGCCTGCGCATCGGCGTTGGAAGCGTTATGGGTGACTCCCAGCACATGCCGGTGCCGGTGTGGCTGGACCACGTCGATGGCGTCCCCGCCACCCATGCGCCGCACGCCGTCGATGGTCATGGTCAGCTCGAGCCGCTCGCCGGCGAGCTCGGCGAGGCGGCGCTGCAGGCTGTCGCGCTCGGCGCTGCCGGGCGCGTAGTCGCGCACCGGCTCGTTGCGCGGCTCGGGGGTGGTGAACACGGCGTCCATCTACGGCTCCTGACCGGTCTTGACGGCTTTGGCGGCATCCGGCCCGCCGGCGCCGGGCGATCAACCGGGCGCGCGCCCGCGACGACCGGCGGATGCCGCTGCCACGGTGGTGGGACCTCAAGCCATATTCGCACGTCCGGCCGCATGGCCACCGCTGTGCGCCCGCGCCCGGGCCCGGTCAGGGGGCCCGCGTACCCTGGTGCGACGAGCGGACCGGGGTCGAGCAGACCGAAGGGGAGACGATGAGCGAGCGCACCGGGGCTGTGGGCACCGAACCCGACTCGCCCCCTGCCGGCGACACGGCTGCGGCGGTGGTCGCGCAGCGCGTACCCGAGGCTGATTCTCCGGTCACGGCTGCTCCGGTCACGGCCGACGAGCCGGTCGCGGTGGAGGAGACCCTCGCCGAGGGTTCGGTCGCCGAAGAGCCTGTCGCGGACGAGACCGCAGCGGACGAGGCCGTTGCCGACGCGGACGTGACAGACGAATCGGACGACGAGGTCGATGACGCGCCGGTACGGATCTCGACCCGGCCGACCACCCGTACCACCGGATTGATTCCTGGCCCCGGCGCCGGCCTGTTGGCGCTGCTCGCGCTGGCCTGGTTCGGCACGACGCTGTGGGTGCTCCAGCGGGAGATCTCGACCTCGGTGACCGACGCGGTGGCGATCGCCTCGGCGGCCATCTCGCTGCCCACGGTGGTCTCGGCCAGCCTGGTCGCGGGCGCTGCCTCGGCCCTGGTCGCGGTCAACCTGATCGCCCGCGCGGGCTGGACCCCCGCGGCGTCGACCCGCTGGGCCGGCGCCCTGGTGACCAGCGTCGCGGTCGGGCTGCTCGGCGCGCTCGGCGTGATCATCGGGTACGACGGCCCGGGCAGCCGGGTCCTCGCGGCCACGGTCGCGGCGGCGTCGGTGGTCGGCGGCGCGATCGCCGGCCTGCGCCCCACCTCCCTGATCGCCGCGGTGCTGTCCGGCTCGCTGGCGGTGTTCGCGGTGCAGTTCGTGCTCAACTACCTCGGCGCCGGACCGATCTCCGGGTCGAGCACGCTGGCCGCGCTGGTGGCGGGCCTGGTCGCGGGGCTGGTGCCCTACGTCTACCTGCGCCGGGTCACCAAGCGGGAGACCACCGAGGGCGGCGCGCTGAGCTGGCCGTTCTACATGGTGACCGGCGCCGGCGTGGGCATCGCGCTGCTGGTCACCGAGGTGGTCACCCGGGTCGGTGGCGCGCAGGTGCTCGACGCCGTGGCGTCGCTGAGCGACTTCGACCGCGCGTTCCGTGCGCATGTCGACGCGGACCGACTCACGTACACGCTGATCGTGTTCTTCGTCGGTGCGTTGACCACCACGATCGCGTTCGGTCGCACGCTGCCGTCAAAGAAGCGTGTCTAGCTCGGAGACGTCGTACCACTCCAGCTCGTGGTCCTCGGCACTGTCGACGGCGAACTGCGCGTCGGGGTCGCCGGCCAGCGCCTCCTCCACCTGACCGGCCGCGGTCTGGACGTCTTCCTCGGCGTCCTGGCTGTCGACGTGCACGGCGGCAACGGCCTGCAGCGGCACGGGGCCGGTCAGCTTGACCATGCTGGAGCCGAGCTCGCCGTCGACCCGCTGCACGGCCGCGCGGCCCAGGTCGGCGGAGACCACCACGCGCCGGCGCGGCGCCGTCGGATCTTGGCGGAGGAGGCGCAGGGCGCTCTGGGCGGCGCGGGTGAAGGCGACGTACTCGAGCTCCTCCTCGTCGCCCTCCGCGTACCACTCCCTCAGGTCGGCGGTCACCGCGTGCGCGGCGGCGACGGTCAGGCCCTCGTGGCGGAGGGCGGCGAGCATCGGCAGCGTCGCCGGCAGGTAGACCCGGATCAGAGCGTCAGGCACCGGACGTTCATACACTGCCGGCGGGTACGGCCGCCAGCGGCGCGGTCAACGGGTCTGCCTGGCGGGTGACTAGGCCGTCCTTCGTGCGTACCGGGAAGCCCTCGCGGATCCAGTACTCGATGCCGCCGATCATCTCTTTCACGTCGTAGCCGCGGCTGGCCAGCTCGTGTGCCGCCTTGGTGGCGCCGTCGCAGCCGGGGCCCCAGCAATAGACGACGACCGGGGTGGCCTTGTCGAGCAGCTTGGCCGCGCGCATCGGGATCATCCTGCGCGGCAGGTGGATCGCCTGGGGGATGTGGGCCTGCCGGAAGGCCGCGAGGTCGCGGGTGTCGACGAGCGTGAAATCGGGGTTTTCCAGAGCGGCGTGTACGTCGGAGACGTCGGTCTGGAAGGCCAGCTTGGCGGCGAAGAACTCCTGTGCGTTCATGCCTGTTGACGCTATTCGTGGTTTGGCCTTTGTTGAATGGGCTCCCCCCGGCACTTTTGTTGATCGGCCGTTGGTCACGCGGTATTTTGCTCCCGTGTCCGTTGATTCCCCGGTGCTTGACTCGACCGACTGGCGATTGCTCGCTGAGCTGCAGTCGTCAGGGCGGTCGTCGTTCGCGGAGTTGGCCCGGGCGGTGGCGATGTCACCGAGCGCGGTCGCGGAGCGGGTGCGGCGGTTGGAGGAGGCCGGGGTGGTCGCGGGCTACCGCGCGGTGGTGCCGCCCGCGGTGGTCGGCCTGGAGATCATGGCCTTCGTCCGGCTCCGCTACCCGACGGGCAATTACAAGCCGTTCTACGCCCTGCTCGACACGACGCCCGAGATCATCGAGGCGCACCACGTGACGGGCGAGGACTGTTTCGTGCTGAAGGTGGTCGCCCGCTCGATGCGCCATCTCGAGTCCGTGTCGGGCCGAATCGCCGGGCTGGGCGCGGTGACGACCAGCGTGGTCTATTCGAGCCCACTGCCGGGCCGGGACGTGTCCGCCGCCGCGGCGCTGCCACCGACTGGCCCCGGGGCCGAGGCATAGGTGCTGTCCGCAGGCAGTCGATGGCAAACTGAGGCAACCGCGCTGGCTGAGGAGTGATCCGGGTGGAGCCGAGGTTCCTGCGTTTGTCCGAGGTGGCCAAGGAGCTGGCCACCTCGGACTCGCAGATCTACCACATGGTCCGCAGCGGGGAGCTCCCAGCAATCAAGATCGGCGGCCGCGGCCAGTGGCGCGTCGAACGGGCCAAGCTCGAGGAATACATTTCCGACAAGTACGCGGAGACCGCGGACTGGGTGGCCACGAACCCGCTGGTCGACAACGAGCCCGAGTAGCTCCCCACAACTTCCCGGCAAACGGGGTGTCTGCTTTCGGCAGGCACCCCGTTTTCCATGCCTGCCATTGACGAAGGCCGAACTCTGGCCCGAAGATGATGCGGTCGAAGGCAAACGAAAGCAAACGCAAGATCTTTGTCTGGTGATCAGCCCACCGGGGAGGCTGCTCCATGTCGACCGCCACCGTTCCCACCACCGACCCGACCCGCGAGCCACCGCTCGTGACACCGACCGGCACCGGCTGGCCGAACGCGCCATCCGTCTCGGGCCTATCGACTCGGGCCACCGCGCCTCACCGAGTTGCCGCCGGCCGCGGACGCGGACGCACGCCAAGCCGCCCGGCTCCCGAGCCAGCATCGGCGCCGGTGCGCTTCGCGCATGACGCGGGCGCGTCGCTGATCCGTCGGTCTCCGCGGCACAAGCGCACTGTGACGAAGGGCTATTACCCACCCATCACTCTTCGGCCGGCGCCGTCGTTCGATCCGCCGTATGTCGACGAGCCTGGCGCGGACGAGTGGTACCGGGAGGCGGCCGGGCAGCTCGCCTTCGACTTCTCTGCCTTGACCCGTCGGCCCGAGCAGGTGGTCGATCCACCGACCACAGCGGCCCAAGAACCACGCCTCACGGCCTCGCCCGAAGCGCGTCATGCCGCGGGCCGCTTCGCGCGGGCGTGTTTGGAGATCCTCAACGGCTACCGTCCGGTGGCGCACGTCCGGTCGCTGTCGCGACCGACGAACGCCCACGCGTTGGTCGAACAGCTCCTGGACGCGCTGGGCCGCATGCCGATCACTCCGACCATCCCACGGCGTCAGCAACAGCCGGATCTGGTGCGGCTACGCCGCCTGAGAATCAGCGAGCCGGCGCCGGGCATCATCGAAGCCGCCGCCGCGTTGGGCACCGACGCCCGCACGTGGGCGATGGCCTTCCGCCTGGAACACACCAGCAAGCGCTGGCTGGGCACCGTGCTCCAGGTCCTATGACTCCCGGAGCGCCCACCTGGCCAGGGCACGCCGGTGAGCGCTCCGGGCTCCACCGCTCGGACAAGGGCAGCGGTAGACGCGGACAGGGCGACTTCTCGCCTACCGCGGACCGCGCGGCAGGACGACGATCCGCGGGAGCTCGCCCTCCTGCGGACCGCGCGGCAGGACGACGATCCGCGGGAGCTCGCCCTCCTGCGGACCGCGCGGCACCGGGTCGTCTCAGCCCGCCAAGGCGCCGCGAGGGCCCGCGGGGCGTAAGCGCGCGGGTCGCCGCGAGGTCGACAGCGACGCGCCAAACATCCGGTCGCACCCGGGTGTCGGGCGTAGCCGCGGCTGGCACGCAGACGCCGCAGGGACCGCGGCGGGTGGGCGCGGGGACCGGCACCGCCACGAAAGGAGGGACGGCACGAGAAAGCCCGCCTCCCCGGCAAGGGGGGCGGGCTTCTCGAAGCACTTCAGGTCACGGGGTGGGTGCTCCGTGGCAGCGCTTGTATTTCTTGCCCGAGCCGCACGGGCACGGCGCGTTGCGGGACGGGCCGTTGCTCGGCTGGGCAGCGGTGCGGCCCGGTGACGGGCGGCGGCCCGGCGACGGGCGCGGGCGGTCGCCGCCGGCCGCGGGGGCCGGGTTGCCGACGCCCAGGGCCGGCGCGTGCTGCATCGGAGGCTGCGGCTGGGTGTGCTGGACCGCTACCCCACCGCCGCCGGCGGCGCCGTCGATCGTGGGGGCGGAGTACTGCAAGCCGCCCTGGGGGCGGGACGCGCGGCCCAGGCCCTTGGCCTTGATCTCGATCGTGGCGTCGTCGGGCATCGGGAGGGCGCCGCCGGCGGTGGGCTCGGCAGCGGGGGCCGGGGTCTCCTCGACCTGGACGTCCAGGTTGTAGAGGAAGCCGACGGTCTCCTCCTTGATGCCGTCCATCATTGTGGCGAACATCTCGAAGCCCTCGCGCTGGTATTCGACCACCGGGTCGCGTTGCGCGTAGGCCCGCAGGCTGATGCCCTCCTGCAGGTAGTCCATCTCGTAGAGGTGCTCGCGCCACTTGCGGTCGATGACCTGCAGCAGCACCATCCGTTCGAGCTGGCGGGTCGCCTCGGTGCCCAGCTCTTCCTCGCGCCGGTCGTACGCGTTGTGCGCGTCGTCCTTCATGCGGGAGACCAGGAACTCGGAGTCGATGCTGTTGCGCTCGCCTCCGGCCTCTTCCTCGATGTCGTCGACGGTCACGCCGACCGGGTAGAGCTGCTTCAGCGACGACCACAGCTGGTCGAGGTCCCAGTCCTCCGCATAGCCGTCGGCGGTGGCGCCTTCGACATAGGCACCGACCACGTCGTCGATCATGTGGCGGACCTGCTCGTGCAGGTCCTCGCCGTCGAGCACCCGCTTGCGCTCGGCGTAGATGACCTGGCGCTGCTTGTTGAGCACCTCGTCGTACTTGAGGACGTTCTTGCGGATCTCGGCGTTCTGGCCCTCGATCTGAGCCTGCGCGCTGCGGATCTGCCGGGTAACCATCTTCGACTCGATCGGCACGTCCTCGGGGATGTTGAACCGCTCCATGACGGCCTCGACAGCACCGGCGCGGAAGCGGCGCATCAGCTCGTCCTGCAGCGACAGGTAGAACCGGGACTCGCCCGGGTCGCCCTGCCGGCCGGAACGACCGCGCAGCTGGTTGTCGATGCGGCGCGACTCGTGCCGCTCGGTGCCCAGCACGTAGAGGCCGCCGGCCTCGACGACCTCGGCCGCCTCGGCGTCGCAGGCCTGCTTCCAGCGGGGCAGGATCTCCTCGAATGCCTTGGCGTAGTCGTCCTCGTGCTCGACCGGGTCGAGGCCGCGCTGGCGCAGCTCGGCCGCCGCGAGGTTGTCGGGGCTGCCGCCGAGCAGGATGTCGGTGCCTCGGCCGGCCATGTTCGTCGCGACCGTGACCGCGCCGCGCCGGCCGGCCTGCGCGATGATCTCGGCCTCCTGCGCGTGGTATTTCGCGTTGAGGACCGAGTGCGGGATGCCGCGGCGGCGCAGGAGCTGCGAGAGGATCTCGGAGTTTTCCACCGAGACCGTGCCGACCAGGATCGGCTGGCCCAGCGCGTGCCGCTCCGCGATGTCTTCGACGACCGCGTTGAACTTGGCCTTCTCGGTCTTGTAGATGACGTCGGGGCGGTCGAAGCGGACCATCGGCCGGTGCGTCGGGATGCTGACCACGCCGACGTTGTAGACCTTGTTGAACTCGCCGGCCTCGGTCTGCGCCGTGCCGGTCATGCCCGACAGCTTCTCGTACAGCCGGAAGTAGTTCTGCAGCGTGATCGTGGCAAGAGTCTGGTTCTCCTGCTTGATCTCGACGCCTTCCTTGGCCTCGATCGCCTGGTGCATGCCCTCGTTGTAGCGACGGCCGTGCAGGATGCGGCCGGTGAACTCGTCGACGATCAGGACCTCACCGTCGTTGACGATGTAGTCCTTGTCGCGCTTGTAGAGCTCTTTCGCCTTGATCGCGTTGTTGAGGTAGCCGACCAGGGGCGTGTTGACCGACTCGTAGAGGTTGTCGATGCCCAGCCGGTCTTCGACCTTGGCCACGCCGCGCTCGGTGATGGCGATCGTGCGCTTCGCGTAGTCGACCTCGTAGTCGCCCTCGCCGTCCTTGCCGACCTGGAGCCGGGCGACGACCGAGGAGAACTCCGAGTACCACCGGGCGGAGTGCTCGGCCGGGCCGGAGATGATCAGCGGCGTGCGCGCCTCGTCGATCAGGATCGAGTCGACCTCGTCGACGATCGCGAAGTTGTGGCCCCGCTGCACCAACTCGTCCTTCGACCACGCCATGTTGTCGCGCAGGTAGTCGAAGCCGAACTCGTTGTTGGTGCCGTAGGTGATATCGCACTCATATGCCGCGCGGTGCTCGGTCGCCGGCCGGTTGGGCAGGACGACGCCCACGGTCAGTCCGAGGAAGTTGTGCACCTGCCCGACCCACTCGGCGTCACGTTGCGCCAGGTAGTCGTTGACGGTGATGACGTGCACACCCTTGCCGGAGAGGCCGTTGAGGTAGGCCGGGAAGACGCCGGTCAGGGTCTTGCCCTCACCGGTCTTCATCTCCGAGATGTTGCCGAAGTGCAACGCCGCGCCGCCCATGAGCTGCACGTCGTAGGCCCGCTGGCCCAGCACCCGGTGCGCCGCCTCGCGGGCGGTCGCGAAAGCCTCCGGCAGCAGGTCGTCGAGGGTCTCCCCCTCGGCGAGCCGCTCCCGGTATTGGAAGGTCAGGTCGCGGAGCTCTTCATCGGTGAGGTTGACGTAGTCGTCCTCGATCGAGTTGACCGCAGCCGCGATGGCCTTGAGCCGGCGCAGCATGCGTCCTTCGCCCGCACGAAGGAACTTTTCCAGAATCGACACGGATCAACGCTCCCCTAGACGGTCTGCCGAACTATCGTAGGCGCTCCTCCGGGCTGACTGTCAGGGGCGGTTCCCGACGAGCAGCTTATAACGGACATAACGAAGCTAACGCCAGGCGAAATCCCGTTATGCCCGGGGTGATGCGTCCGGCAGGATGACCGCGTGGAGCCTCCGAAGATCATTACAGCCGGCCTGGTCATCCGGGCGTGGCAGCCGCAGGACGCCGCCGCCGTGGAGCGGGCCTGCCAAGATCCGGACATCCAGCGCTGGACCTCCGTTCCGGTGCCCTACCACCGCGAGCACGCCGACTTCTTCGTGGCGCAGCTCTCTCCCACGAAATGGCGGGACGGCACCGGAGCCCCGCTCGGCGTCTTCGACGAGCGGACCGGAGACCTGCTCGGCTCGACCGGGTTGATCTCCATCACGGGCCAACAAGCCGAGATCGGCTACTGGACCGCGCCCTGGGCCCGCGGAAAGGGGTCGGCCACCGCCGCCACCCGCGCGGTGGCCCGGTGGGCGATCGAGGAGCTGGGCGTACGCCGGCTCGTCTGGCGCGCCGAGGTCGGCAACCACCCGTCGCGGCTGGTCGCCCTGCGCTCCGGCTTCACCATGGAGGGCATCGCCCGGCACGACATCGAGGACCGCGACAGCACCCGGCGCGACGCCTGGGTCGGCTCGTTGCTGCCGGGCGACCCGACCGACCCGGAGATCGCCGATGCCGAGGTCCGCCGCGCAAAGGCGTTCAGCCGGCCGCAGCCCGACCTCTTCGCCACCACCCGCGCCGGCGAGATCAAGCTGCGCGCCCTCGAGGAACGCGACATCGACGCGATCACCGAGAGCTCCAGCGACCCGGAGACGGTCCGGTGGACCACGGTCCCCCACCCCTACCGCCGCGAGCACGCCGAGAGCTTCGTCCGCGACATCGCCCCGACCAACTGGCGGCGCGGCAGCGGTGCCGTCTTCGCGATCGGAGACCCGGAGACCGACGCGTACGCCGGAATCATGGACCTGCGCCTGCACCCCACCCGCTCGGCGCTCGCCGACGTCGGTTTCGTGGTGCCGCCACACGCGCGCGGTCGCGGCTTCGCGCCGGCCGCGCTGTCGGCGGTCTGCGCCTGGGGCTTCACCGCGCTCGGCGTCGACCGGATCGGCTGGTGGGCCAACGTCGGCAACGAGGCGTCCCGGCGGGTGGCCGAGAAGGCCGGCTTCACGTTCGAGGGCACGAACCGCGGCTACCTCGACCACCGTGGTGAGCTGATCGACGCCTGGGCGGCCGCGCTGCTAGCGTCCGATGAGCCGTTCAACGGGAGGACCCCGGCATGAAACCGGAACCCATCGAGACCCGGACGGTACGGCTGCGCCCGCTGCGCGTCGACGACGCCGAGGACGTCGTGGCCGCCTGCGCCGACCCGCAGATCCAGCGCTTCCTGCCGTCCCTGCCTCGGCCGTACACCCGTGACCATGCCCTGACCTGGATCAACGACCAGTCGCAGTGGGAGGCCGGCGGCGCGAGCTTCGCGATCGCCGACCCGGCCACCGACCGGCTGATCGGCACGATCGGCCTGCACCACGTCGACAGCGACCGGGCGCAGGGCGAGATCGGCTACTGGGTGGCGCCGTGGGCGCGTGGCAAGGGCGTCACCACGGCCGCGACCCTCGCGGTCGCCGAGCGCGCCTTCGCCGAGGGCTTCGACCGGCTCGAGATCCTGGTCGACCTGGCCAACCCGAAGAGCCTCCGGGTCGCGCTGGCGGCCGGCTTCCACCCCGAGGGCAACCGCCGGGGCGCGGCCCGCAACGCCGACGGAACCCGGCGTGACGTGACGGTGCTGGCCCGGCTGGTCGGCGACCCCGCCAAACCCGTCGAGCGAGCCCTGCCCGACCTGCCCGGCGGCAAGCTCACCGACGGCGACCTGACCCTGCGGCCGCTGCGGCCTGGCGACGAGGACTTCTACCACCAGCTGTTCAGCGTCCCTGACATCGTCGCGTCGCACGTCCCGCCGGTGCCGCCGGACCTCGAGGAGATCCGGCTGCGCTGCGCCCGGGCGGAGAGCCGCTGGCTGCTCGGCGAACGCGTCGACCTGGTGATGGTCGACACGGCCACCGGTGCGCCGGCCGGCGACATCGGCCTGTACTACCAGGAGCCGGTGACCGGGCAGGCGATGATCGGCTACTGCGTGCTGCCGGAGTTCCGCGGCCGTGGCTTCTCCCGCCGGGCCAGCGTGCTGCTGTGCCGGTGGGCGTTCGCCAACACCGCGATCGCCCGGATGATCGCCGGCACCAACCCGACCAACGGCGGCTCGCAGCGCGTCCTGGAGGCGGCCGGCTTCCTGCGCGAGGGCTACCAGCGCAACCGCTTGCCGGGCATGGCCGGCGGCCGCATCGACGACATCCTCTGGGCACTGCTACCCGGTGATCTCCGGGAGACCAGCTGAACGGTCATCGCCGTCGTTGCGGTGGTCGATTAGTGTGAGCCCACTTGCAGCGGGGACCTGGGAGATGATGATGACTGTTCGGCGGCGCAACACCGCGCGCGTCGTTCTGGGTGCCGCGTTCCTCGGCCTCGCCGCCGGTGGCACCGCGGCCTGCGATTCGGCCGACGACGACCACACGTTCTACTGCGTCGACCAGAACGACACGATCGTCGACGAGGACGACTGTGACGACGACGGCGACGGCCGTGGCGGGTTCTTCTTCTGGGCGCATTCGCCGCGCTACGCCAAGGGTCTCAAGCCCGGCGCGAAGCTGCCCGGCGGCGGCTCGAAGTTCGCCTACAACGACACCACGCAGCGCACCGCGTGGGGCCTGCCGGCGACCGGCCGGGTCAGCAACGGCACGGTGAAGTCCAACGTGGTCGGCAGCGGCGGCGACAGCAGCGGCAGCAAGTCGTCCGGCGGCTGAGGTGCGACGGGTCGCGCATGGTGTGCAGCGGCAGGGCTGGGAGCAGACGAACGCGTCGCTCGGGCTGACCTACAACGCCACTCCCCTGGCCGACGGGCGCGTCCTCTCGTACTGGCGCGAGGGTCCGTTCTACGACTTCGACCTCGACGAGATCCTGGCGCTGGAACAGGCGGCCACCACCCTGCACCGGATGTGCGTCGCCGCCGGTGACCACATCGTCGCCGGCTGCCCGCGGCGGGACCGCACGGTGCGCCGCGAGGCCTACCTCTCCGCGGAGTGCTGGCCGGACACCTGCCGGCTAGCGAAGATCGGCGTTCCGGAGTACGCGCACGAGCAGGTGATCCGCACCTGGTTCGACGGTGACAAGGACGCCTGGACGCACGCGGACAAGGACCTGTTCGGCTCCCACGCGCGACGACCGGAGACCCCGGACTACTCGCCGAGCGTCTACGGGCGGTTCGACCTGTGGTACGCGGGCAAGGGCAGCACGCCGAAGCTGCTCGAGTTCAACGCGCAGACGCCGACCGCGCTGCTGGAGAGCGCGGTGATCCAGTGGTCGTGGCTGGAGCAGACCGGCCAGACCCACCACCACGAGCGGCAGTGGAACGCGGTGCACGAGGGGCTCGTCGAGGCGTGGCGGCGCAACATGGCCGAGCTGCGCGCGGCGCGCCCGTGGCTGCCCGAGCGGCCCAAAATCTACTTCGCGTACGAGACGAGCGAGACCTCCGGCGAAGACCGGATGAACGTGGCCTACCTGATGGAGACGGCGACCCAGGCCGGCTTCCCCACCGAGCTCATCGCGATGAGCCAGATCGGCGTCGACCAGGTCGACGGCAGCGTCCGGTTCCAGCAGGGGCAGTTCGAGGTCGGCCCGCAGATCGACGTGATCTTCATCCTCTACCCGTGGGAATGGCTCTGGCACGAGGAGGGCGGCCGGCCGATCTTCCGCAACATGGCCGACCCGACCAAGCGCGGCACCGTCTGGATCGAGCCGCCGTGGACCGCCGCGCTGTGGTCCAACAAGGGCCTGCTGCCGGTGCTCTGGGAGCTGTTCGGCGACAAGCCGGAGGGCGAGCTGCTGCTCCCGGCCTACTTCGAAAAGCCAGAGACGATGACGTCGTACGCGAAGAAGCCGATCTGGTCCCGCGAGGGTGCCAACGTCGAGCTCGTCCGCGACAACGTGCCGCTGGCCGCCAACACCGGTGAGTACGGCCGCGAGGGCTTCGTCTACCAGGAGTTGCGCGAGCTGCCGTCGTTCCCCGGCGCGGAAGGCGACTGCCACCCGGTGCTCGGTGTCTGGATGGTCGACGGCGAGCCGGCGGGCCTGGGCATCCGGGAAGGAGTGGGCGTCGACGGGCTGATCACCCGCAACGACGCCCACTTCGTCCCGCACACTATCGGCTCACACCTGTAGCGAGATGATCCCGTAGTCGTAGCCCTTGCGGCGGTACACGACGCTCGGCTGGCCGCTTTCCTTGTCGTTGAAGAGATAGAAGTCGTGCCCGACGAGCTCCATCTGGAAGAGCGCGTCGTCGACGGTCATCGGCTCGCCCGGGTGCTCCTTCACCCGTGCGACGTGCCACGGCTGGTCGTCCTGTTCCCCCTGGGTGAGCACCGAGTAGCGGTCGGCCGGGTCTTCGAGGACCGCGGTGCTCGACTGCCGGGCGTTCGGCACGAGTGGTGCCGTGGCCGACGGCAGCGAAGCCGTGTGCTCGGCCACCGAGACGGGCGTGCGACCGCGGTGTACGCGACGGCGGTCGGCGGCCCGGCGCAACCGGCTGTCGAGCCGGGTGATGGCCAGGTCGAGGGCGGCGTAGAAGTCGGACGCGCAAGCCTCGGCGCGGACCACCGGCCCACGGGACGCGCAGGTGATCTCCACGCGTTGGCAGTGGTCGGACTGGCGCGGATTGCGCTCGTGGAATAGTTCGACGTCGACCCGGATCAGCTTCTGGTCGTAGCGTTCGACCTTCGCCAACTTGTCGGCTACATGGATCCGGAAATGCTCGGGCACCTCAACGTTTCGGCCCTTGACGACGATGTCCACGCGTTACCTCCCACAACGATCTGTGCTGATGCGGTGGTGATGAAATGGCCGGCAACGCCGCGCGTCATGACCCTGGGCGTCGACCGACCGACGGTGCGCCTCCTTTCGGATGCGGGTCCCCCTCGGGGCTTGGACCACAGTCCTACCCCGGTGAACTTCACGCTAACGCCGCTCGGCGTCCCAGTCACCCCCTGTCAACCCGGGGGTTCGGAGAAGTTTCGCCCAGTGGGCGCGATCGGGTGAAAACGGATCTACTGAGGGTGACGTTTGCGTGTCGCTGCGATAAGAGCGGCGGCATCGACGGGAATCTCGGCCCGGGTCAGCAACGTCGTCAACGCGGCGAGCGTGGCGCCGGTCGTGACGATGTCGTCGACGACGACCACCACGCGCCCGGCCGCGGCGGTTCGGGTGCGCTTGGTCGGCCGGAGCCGGAAGGCTGCCGCTGCGGCAATTGCCCGCTGCGCACTGTCGAGGTGGGTGGCGTCCGGTTTCGGCAACGCGCGCACCGGTCGCGCCACGATCGTCGGCCAACCGGCCCGGCGCAACGTCTTCGCGGCGCGGTCGGCGAGCCGGCGGAGGTGGTCGCCGTGCCGCTCCCGGACCGCGGCGGCCGTCGACGGCACCGGCACCAGCAGGACCGGGCGGCGGGTGCCACCGGCCGCGGTGGCGACGGACTCGGCGAGCAGCGCACCCAGCGGGGCCGCCAGCGACACCCGGCCGCGCTCCTTGTAGGCGAGCAGCGTCTCCCGCAGTGGGCCCGCGTACTCCCCGGTCGCGACACAGGGCGGCAGGCCGGGCGGCGCGGGGTCCGGGCGCACCACCCGCGGGCGCAGCGCGGCCAGGGCGACGGCGCAGTCGGCGCACGTTCCCTGGCGCAGCGGCACGTGCGCGGCGCGGCAGCCCGCGCACTCGGCCGGCAGCACCAGGTCGGCGAGCGCGGCGAGGACCACGTCAGTAGACGAAGAAGGGTGCGATCGGCTGAGGGTCGCCACCGGGGCCCGGCGACGGGCTCGCCGGCGCGCCGACCACCATCGAACGTTCGATCTGCGTCGACGAGCCGGCGGCCAGCCAGGCGAGGTTCTGGGCCTGGTAGAGCATCGTGGTGGAGCGGTCGAGCACCCGGATCTCCGGGTACGCGGCGATCATGCTGATCGCACCCTCCGCGTCGTAGATCCGCGGGGTGCGGCGCGCGCCGTCGACGCTGACGTCGACGATCGACATGCGGTCGGCGCCGTCCTTGCCGCCCACGGACACGGCGGTCTCGCCACTCCAGGCGACGGCTGTCACGGATTCGAGCTGCGGGTCGAGCAGCCGCGCGTCACCGAAGACCAGCTCGCCGTCCTGCATGACCGAGACCGGCACGACGTAGAGCTTTCCGTTGGCGATGACCGCGATCCGCTGGCCGTCGAGTGCGGCCGCCACCGCGGTGACATCCTTGAGGCCCTTGATGGGGGCCGGGTCCGCCTTGTGGTCAGGGCCGAAACGGTAAAGCCCCTTCTCGGTGGGCACCAGCCCGGTCCGGGACCGTGGCAGCCACACGGGCGCGGCCGTCGGCTTGACTCCGGGCACGAGGGTCAGCGCCTCGACGGGGCTGCCGCCGACGCCCGAACCCAGCCGCAGCTCGGGGCCGACCGTAACGACCGCGGCGTCCATCCCGCCGGAGGTCCGGTTGAAGGCGGCCCATTGCACGTCCTTGTTGACCGCGTCGGTCAGCGGTACGGGTGCCGGCGTGCCGGCCGGCAAGCCGAGCGCCCCGATCTTGTGGTCGAGCACGGCGTACGCGTGCGCCTCGGGAGCGATCGGGTACGGCGTGCGGTCGATCAGCTCCCGGACGCTGTCGTACTTCCCCTTGAGCTGGCCGTTGATCTTGAGCTGCAACGATTGGGTGCCGAGCTCGCTCACCGTCCAGGCCACCTGCCGCGCGAGGTAGTCGCCGCCGGAGTCGTTGCTGACGGCCGTCGGCGACCAGTTCATCGTGAGCTGACCGTTGACGATGGGCGCGTTGATCAGCAGCTTGCTGTCCTTCGGCAGCCCCACGGCCACGCCGGCGAGCCAGGGCGACGGACCGCCCTCGATCATCGCCAGCAGCTCGGTCGGCACCCGGGACAGCGGCACCTCGCTGGGCAGCCAGCGCAGGTCGGGCACCAACGCCGTGCGGTCGGTGTTCCAGAAGTAGACCGTCTGCTCGGTGTAGTAGCTCTTGAGCGCCTCGACGTCGAGCAGCACCTCGCTCGGCGCCTTGACGACCCGCCAGCCACCGCCGCTGCCGGACTCGGCCCTGATCTGCAGGTCGTACCCGGTGGCGGTCGAGGTCGGCGCGAGGATCACACCCGCCGAGTTGAGGATGCCGATCTGGTCGACGGCGACGTGGACGTGGACGTTGTCGTCCGCGACCGTGATCTCGCCGACCCGGACGACCGTGACCTCGTCCTTGAGCGAGAAGTTGCGGGTGGCGTCGCCGGCCACGTAGTCCTGGAGGCGCTGGCTGGTGGGGCCGCCCGGGTCGAACTCGCCCGCCGCGGCGGCCAGGAAGTTGCGGACGAACTCCTTGGGGGTGCTCGCCTCCGTCCGTTTCGCCGGCTGCGGGATGGTGGGCTGCTGGTCGGAGCCGGCCCGCGGGCCGGCCTGGTCGACCTGGACGTCGGTGTGGTCGGGTATCCCGCAGCCGGCCACCAGCCCGGCGGCGAGGCCGGCCGCGACGACCAACGCGCCGATCCTGCGGCGACTCACGGTGCCACCTCCGCCGGGGCCTGGGTGATCGCACGGGGTTGCGGCGGCGGCGTCACCGCGGGCACGTCGGCGTCTTCGGGCACCAGCCGCACCGGCGAGGCGGTGAGCCGGTCGCCGGCCCGCACCGGGAGGGTCAACCGGAACTGGGCGCCCTGGCCCGGGGCACCCCAGGCCTCCAGCCAACCGCCGTGCAGGCGCGCGTCTTCGAGGCTGATCGACAAGCCGAGGCCCGTGCCGCCGGTCTGCCGCGCCCGGGACGGGTCGGCCCGCCAGAACCGGTTGAAGACCAGCTTCTCCTCGCCGGGCTTGAGCCCGAGGCCGTGGTCGCGGACCGCGACCGCCGCCGCGACGCCGTCGGACACCAGGCGCACCACGACCGGCCGACCCTCGGCGTGCTCGACCGCGTTGCCGACCAGGTTGCGCAGGATCCGCTCGACCCGGCGCGGGTCGGCCTCGACGATCACCGGGCTGGCCGGCACCTCGACCCGGAGCTCGACCCCGCACCGTTCGGCCAGCGCGCGCAGGGGCTCGACGCCGCGGTGCACGAGCGGCACCAGGTCGGTGGGCTCGGCGTCGAGCATGGCGAAGCCGGCGTCGTAGCGGCTGATCTCCAGCAGGTCGGTGAGCAGGCTCTCGAACCGGTCGAGCTCGGTCTGCAGGATCTCGGCGGTGCGCGACACGTCGGCCGGGAACCGCTCGCGCTCGGCGAAGATCAGGTCGGCCGCCATCCGGACGGTGGTCAGCGGCGTGCGCAGCTCGTGCGAGACGTCGGAGGTGAACCGGCGCTGCAGGCGGGACATGTCTTCGAGCCGGACGATCTGGCGCTGCAGGTTGGCGGCCATCTGGTTGAACGAGGCGGCGAGCAGGGCCAGGTCGTCTTCGCCGGAGACGACCATCCGTTGGTCGAGCAGGCCGGCGGAGAGCCGCTGCGCCGTGCGGGCGGCCACCCGGACGGGCCGGACGACCAGCCGCGTAACGAGCGCCGAGAGCAGGCCGAGCAGCAGCACCAGAGTGGCGCCGGTGGCCAGCACCGTCGCGTTGATCTGGGTCGCCGCCGAGTCCTGGGTGGTGAGCGGCTCGATGTAGTAGAGCTCGACCTGCCCGAACTTGGTGCTGACGGGCGTGCCCTTGACCAGGTATTTCACCTGCCCGGCGCCGAGGTTGCCGGACCGGATGGCGGTCGCCCGGCCACCGTCGCGGACCACCCGGGTGATGTCGCCGCCGAGCACGCCGGAGATGTCGCCCGGGCGGGACTGCACGGCGGTGATCTCGTTGACGTTGTCGGCCCGGACGACCACCAGACCCGAGCTCGGGTCCTGCGAGTCACCGCCGGCGAGGTTCGACACGATGTCCTGGAGGGTGCCCCGCACGTTGGGCTCGAAGGGCTTGCCGAAGACGATGAGCTGCTCGCTGGCGAAGGCCTGGCCGCTGTCGAGCTGGGCGTCGACGCTCTGCTTGGCCCGGTCGAGCAGGATCGTCGAGCTGCGGTAGGCCACGACGTAGGCGAACACGGCGACCAGCAGGCTGGAGACCACCAGGGTCAGGGTGACCACCCGGACCTGGAGCGAGCGGCGCCAGGTGTGCTCGATCGTGACCAGGAAGAGCGTCACCTGCCGGACGACGAGACCCCAAAGAGCCCGGGCACGGGCCCGGGCCGTTCGGGAGATCTCGAGGAGTGACGCTCTGCTCACAGCGGAACCAACGTTATCCGGTGCCAGCCTTGTAGCCGACACCACGGACGGTGAGGATGATCTCCGGCCGCTCGGGGTCGGGCTCGATCTTGGCGCGTAGTCGCTGCACGTGCACGTTGACCAGGCGGGTGTCGGCCGCGTGCCGGTAGCCCCAGACCTGCTCCAGCAGCACCTCGCGGGTGAACACCTGCCGCGGCTTGCGGGCCAGCGCGACCAGCAGGTCGAACTCGAGCGGGGTCAGCTTGACCTCTTCGTTGTCCCTGGTCACCGTGTGTGCCGGCACGTCGATGGTGATCTGGTTGCCGGGCGGGCCGATGGTCAACATCTCGGGCGCCGCGTCTTCGCCCCGGCGCAGCCGGGCGCGCATCCGCGCCACGAGCTCCTTGGGCTTGAACGGCTTGACCACGTAGTCGTCGGCGCCGGACTCGAGCCCGAGGACCACGTCGACGGTGTCGCTCTTGGCGGTCAGCATGACGATCGGGACGCCCGACTCGGACCGGATCGACCGGGCCACGTCGATGCCGCTCATGCCCGGAAGCATCAGATCGAGCAGCACGATGTCGGGCCGGTTGTCACGGAACGCGGACAGGGCACGCTCGCCGTCGGCCACGAACGAGGGCAGGAACCCCTCACTGCGCAGCACGATGCCGAGCATCTCCGCCAACGCGGGATCGTCGTCCACCACCAGAACCCGGGCTCTCATGGCACCAATATTCCATCTGCGTTCATCGCGGTGTGACCGGCCGGCCGGGGGAATATCCGCGCTGACCCGGTGACCTGTCCCCACAATTCGGTCGTTGAGCGCTGATCCGGGCCACCGGGTACGCAATATCCCGCACTCCGGTCCTCGGGCGTGATGTGCGCCATGCCACGATGACCGCTATCCCACGCAGCCTCCCGGAGCCCACCCTGGAAACGTCCGCCATCCCCCGGCGCCCGCTCACGATGGGCGAGCTGCTCGATGCCGCCCTCCTGGTGCTGCGCGGGCATGCGGCCGCGCTGCTGCCGCTGGCGGCGGTCCTGGCGGTGGGTGAGCAGTGGCTGCTGGGTCCCCTGCGCGCCTGGGTCGGCCTCGACATGCTCGATCCGTTCCGGTCCGTCGACCGCAACTTCGGCCCGCTCTGGACGACGCTCTGCGTCGGCGCCGGCTGCGAGGCAGTGATCATCGCGCTGGTCGCCGCACCGGCGGCCCGCGCGGCCGGCGCCCTGCTGCTGGGCCGACCGCTGGACAACCGGGCGGTGCTCGACCCGCGCGGCCTGCGCCCGTTCGCCACCCTCTTCCTAGCGCTGTTCGCCGGCGTGACCGTCGCGACCCTGTCGTTCGCCGGGCCGGCGTGGGCGGTCGGCTTCGGGTTCTGCATGCTGGCCGTGCCGGTGCTGGTGACCGACCGGGTCAACCCGCTCCGGGCGATCGGGCGGGGCATCGTGCTGGCCGGCCGCTCCGGCGCCCGCGGCGTGTGGGTGCTGCTGCTCGCGTACCTCAGCTGGTGGTTCATCCGGATGCTGGTCGGCATGGCCGGCGGCAGCTTCCTCGCCAGGCTCGTGCCCCTGTCGCCCGAGGCGCTCGGGGTGCTGCTCACCGCCATGCGGGTGGCCGTCAACACGCTGGCCTACGCCGCCCTCGCCTGCGTGGCCGCCACCCTGCACCTGGAGACCCGGTTCCGCACCGAGGGGCTCGACATCGCGCTCAGCCGTGGCCACGGCCCCGCCGAGGCGCCGCTGGCGGTGCGCCGATGACCGGCTTCGCCCGCTGGTGGACCGAGACGGCGGCCGCGCTCAGCGACGTCCTCGGGCTCGGCTGGATCCTGCTGATCCTGCTGGCCCTCGCGGCGGCGGTCGCCCTGCTCTGGACCCACTGGTCGCGCCTGCGCGTGCCCCGGCTGCGGCTGCGGTTCCGCCGCCGCCGACGCCGGCCCGCCGCCGAGCCCGAGAAAAACGTCGACCCGGTGCTGGACGAGGCCGAGCCGGACGCCCTGCCCGACCTGCCGGCGGCGACGTTCCTGTCCCGAGCCGACCGGTTCGCCGCGCAGGGCCAGTGGGCCGAGGCGGTCCGCGAACGGCTCCGGGCGGTGGTCCGGCTGCTGGTCGACCGCCGGGTGATCGACCACCATCCAGGGTGGACGGTCACCGAGCTCGCCTCCGCCGCCGGCCGGAACGCGCCGGCCACCGACGAGCCGCTCACCGCGGCCGGCACGATCTTCTCCGACATCTGGTACGGCGAGAAGCCGGCCACGGAAGACGACGACACCTCCATGAAGCGGCTCGCGTCGGAGGTGGACCGGGCGGTGGCCGGTGGCCGGGTGCCCGCGAGCCGGCGAGGTGGGTCATGACGACCGGTGGGAGGCGGGCGGCGCTGCGCCGCGGGTGGCGGCGCGGGCGGCGCACCCTCATCCCGTTCGGCGTGGTCCTCGTGCTGTTCGTCGCCACGTTGGTCACCCATGCCGTCGACACGCCCGACAGCGGCGACGCCGACTTCCTCTCCCCGGTCAGCGACGCGGCCATCGGCTCGGCCCGGCTGGCCGACGTGCTGCGCGGCCAGGGCGTGACCGTCGTGCGGCACACCGATCCACGCACCGCGCTCACCGACTCCGGCGGCGCGACCCTGTTCGTGCCGGCCGCCGAATACCTCGATCCACAGAGCGTGGGTGCGCTGCGGTCCCTTCCGGCGAGCACCCGGATCGTGCTCGTCGACCCGCCCGCCCGGGCCCTGCGGGGCGCCGGCGTGCCGCTGCTGCGCGGCGACCGCCGCTGGGCGACCGCGCCCGTGTCCTCGGGCGGCTGTGGGATCCCCGGCATCACGGAGGCCGGCGCCTCGGCCGCCCGGCGGCAGTCGTACGTCGTCGAGGAGACCTTCACCGGCGGCTACGACGCGTGCTACGACCGGAGCGTGCTGCGGTTCGGCTATCCGCAGGAGGTCGTGGTGGTCGGCGCGGCCGACCCCTTCCTGAACGGACGCCTCGACGAGCACGCCAACCGCGCCTTCGCCGCCGGCCTGCTGGCGACCCGGCCCAAGCTCGTCTGGCTCGACCTGCACGAGCGGTTCCAGCCGCCGGAGCAGCCGCTGCCGACCTACACGCCCGAAGAGTCCGAGCCGGAGACCTACGAACGGCCGACAACCAATCCGCAGGAGCAATACACCCAGCCTCCCGGCGGCCGCGACGGTCCGCCCGGCGAGGCACGCGGCGGCGACGACGGTGACAGCGCCTCGATCACCGACGCGTTCCCACCGTGGGTCTGGGCGATGCTGGCCACCCTGGGCGCCGCCCTGCTCCTGCTGCTCCTCTGGGCGGGTCGGCGGCTCGGTCCCGCGGTCACCGAACCGTTGCCGGTCGAGGTCCGCTCCGGCGAGACCGTGCTCGGCCGCGGCCGGCTCTACCAGCGGGCCAGGGCCCGCGGCCCGGCCGCCGAGGTGCTCCGCCAGGCCGCGCTCAGGCGGATCGAGCCGGCCCTCGGCCTCGACGACGAGCACGGGCCGGCCGACGTGGTCGCCGCCGTCGCCCAGCGCACCGGCCGCGACCCGGCGCAGGTCGACGGGCTGCTCTACGGCCCCGCGCCGGAGCACGACCACGAGTTGCTCGACCTGGCGCGGGGTTTGCACACCGTGGCCGACGAGGTCGGCGGCGTCGTACCCGCGGGGCCGTCCCGCGACACCCCGCCCGGCAGCGCCGGGCCCGACCAAGGAGAACCACGGTGACCCTCGCCGCCGGACCGACCGCCGACACCGATCCACGGGTGGCCCTGCACCGGCTGCGCGCCGAGGTCGCCAAGGCGGTGGTCGGGCAGGACGCGATCGTCACGGGCTTGTTGATCGGTCTGCTCTGTCGCGGCCACGTGCTGCTGGAGGGCGTACCCGGGGTGGCCAAGACCCTGTTGGTGCGCTCGTTCGCGGCCGCGCTCGACCTCGACATGAAGCGGCTCCAGTTCACCCCCGACCTGATGCCCGGCGACGTGACCGGCTCGCTGGTCTACGACCCGCACGGCGCCGCGTTCACCTTCCGGCAGGGTCCGGTGTTCACCAACCTGCTGCTGGCCGACGAGATCAACCGGACGCCGCCGAAGACCCAGTCGGCGCTGCTGGAGGTCATGGAGGAGCGCCAGGTGTCGGTCGAGGGCGTGTCCCGGCCGCTGCCCGAGCCGTTCCTGGTGATCGCCACCCAGAACCCGGTGGAATACGAGGGCACCTACCCGCTGCCCGAGGCTCAGCTCGACCGCTTCCTGTTCAAGCTCGCCGTCCCGCTGCCCACCCGCGACGAGGAGCTGGGCGTGCTGCGCGCGCACAACCAGGGCTTCAACCCGCGCGACCTGTCCGCCGCCGGGATCCGGCCCGTGGCCACCGCGGCCGACCTGGCCGCCGGGCGCGAGGCGGTCGGCCGGGTCGGCGTCGTCGACATGGTGCTCGGCTACGTCGTCGACCTGTGCCGGGCCACCCGGGTCTCCCCCTCACTGGAGCTGGGCGCGTCGCCGCGCGGTGCCACCGCGCTGCTCGCCGCGGCCAAGGCGTGGGCGTGGATCTCCGGGCGCGAATACGTGACGCCCGACGACGTCAAGGCCGTCACCCGGTCGACGCTGCGGCACCGGGTGCGGCTGCGCCCCGAGGCCGAGCTCGAGGGCGTGACCGTCGACCAGATCCTCGACGCGGTGCTCGGCACCGTGCCGACCCCGCGCTGACCATGGTCACCTGGCGGACCGCCCTGCTGCTCGGCCTGGCCGCGCTCACCATGCCACTGTGGTCGGCGCCCTGGTGGGCCGCGGCGATCGCCGGCTGCGCCGTCCTGGCACTGTCCGCTGTGGACTTCGCGTTCGCGGCGGCGCTGCGGGACCTGTCGCTGGCCCGCGAGGGTGACTCGGCGGTCCGGCTCGGGCAGTCCGCCACCGTGCGGCTGCGGGTACGCAACAGCGGCACGCGTACGCTGCGCGCCGACATCCGCGACGCCTGGGTGCCGTCGGCCGGCGCGGTGACGCCGCGCGGACGCGTCGAGGTCCCGCCGAACACCAGCGTGACGCTGGCCGCCGAGCTGACCCCGACCCGCCGCGGCGACCGGCCCGCGCTCGGGGTCACGGTGCGCTCGCACGGCCCGCTGGGCCTCGCGTTCCGGCAACGCGCCGAACACCCGGCGACCCCGCCCTGGCGCGTACGGGTGTTGCCGCGCTTCCAGTCCCGCGTGCTGCTGCCGGAGAAGACCGCGCGGCTGCGGGTGCTCGACGGCAGCATCGTCACCCGCGGCCGGGGCCAGGGCACCGAGTTCGACGCGCTGCGGGAATACGTGATCGGCGACGACGTCCGGTCGATCGACTGGCGGGCCAGCGCCCGGCGGTCCGACGTGATGGTCCGCACCTGGCGGCCGGAGCGCGACCGCCGGGTGGTGTGCGTGCTCGACACCGGCCGCACCTCGGCCGTCCGGATCGGCGACGAGCCCCGGCTGGACGCGGCGATGGACGCGGCCCTGCTGCTGGCCACCCTCGCGGCCCGGGCCGGCGACCAGGTCGACCTGCTGGCCGTCGACACCGCGGTGCGCGCGTCGGTCTCCGGCGCCGGTCGCCAGGTGCTGCTGGCCAAGCTGGTCAACGCGCTCGCGCCGTTGCAACCGGCGCTGGTCGAGACCGACTTCGAGCTCGTCGTCGGCGAGGTGCTGCGGCGGGAACGCAAGCGCGCGCTGATCGTGCTGTTCACCGCGCTGGAGCCGGGCGCGCTGGGCGAGGGCCTGCTGCCGGTGCTGCCGAGACTGGTCGCCCGGCACAAGGTCGTCGTCGCGGCCACGCACGACCCGGTGCTGCGCGACCTGACCATCCGCGAGCCGGCGACCGCCGCCGACGTCTACGCGGCCGCGGCCGGCCACCGGGCACTGTCCGAACGCGACCGCGTCGCGGCGGCCCTGCGGCGCGGCGGTGTCGAGGTGGTCGACGCCCCGGCGACGGAGTTCGCGGGCGCGGTCGCCGACGCCTACCTCACCTTGAAGGCGCTGGCCCGGCTCTAGAACGGTCGCGGCTGGTGGGCCGTGACCGGCCAGGCGAGTGGGGGCGTGTCGTCGGAGTACGGCAAGGCGGGCCGAACCATCACCGGCGGCGGCGTCATTGCTTTGGGCACCAGGTCCGGCCAGATCGCCGCGCTTACCGCGCGGGCGCGGGCGAGCCGCAGCCGGGCCCGCCGGTGCCGCTCGGCGATCACGGCGGCCAGGTAGGCCCAGCCCGGCACGTCCGGCGGGGGCGGCGGCGTGGTCACCGCCGCGATCTCGGCGGCCAGGGTGCGGCCGAGCTCGGTGCGGGCGGGCTCGCGCAGCTCGCGTCCGCGGGCCAGGAAGTGCCGCACGGCCAACGCCAGCTCGTCGGAGACACCGGTGAGGTCGAGGGTCAGCGCCCACTCGGCCAGCCGCGGCGGCATGCCGGGCACCCAGCCCCAGCCCGCCGGCGTGCGCTCGTGGATCACCATGGTGCCGGCGACCAGGTCGCCGAGGCGTTTGCCGCGCGGGTTGCCGAGCATCGTCGCCAGCGCCGCGACCCAGGTGACCGGCGGCAGCAGCACCCCGGGCCACTCGGTGGCGATGCCGACCAGGCTGCGCGTCAGCGCGTGCCGGAGCCGCACCGGACCGCCGTCGTCGCGGACCACCCGCAGGCCCAGCGCGGCCTTGCCGGCCGTCCGGCCACGAAAGACCGTCTCGCAGGTGACGGGGTAGCCGACCAGCACCAGCACGGTGCCGACCACCGTGATGCCCGAGATGGTGGCGCTGTCGAACTGCGTCGGAATCGACGACAGGACCATCCAGACGACCAGGTACAGCACCAGGCCCAGGGCACCGATGACCAGTAGGTCGATGAGCAGGGCGGTGACGCGGGAACCGGCCCGGGCGGCGCGCACCTCGAGCTCCACGGCCTCGCCGGTGACGACCCGGTCGGACGAGAGAGGTTGCGCGGTCACCCGCACAGTGAACACTATGAGCGCGTGGATCTCGACGCCTACGTGGCTGAGCACGACGCGCAATGGCACCGGCTGGAGCATCTCTCCGGGAAACGCCGGCTGTCCGCCGTCGAGGTCGACGAGCTCGTGACGCTCTACCAGCGCACGGCGACGCATTTGTCGGTCGTGCGCAGCCGTACCCCCGACCCGGCTCTGATCGCCCGCCTGTCCCGACTCGTGCTGGCCGGCCGGGCGGCGATCTCGCCCGGGCGCCGGACGCGCCTCGCCGACGTCGGCCGGTTCTTCACGGTCGGGTTCCCGCTCGCCGCGTACCGCGCCTGGCCGTGGTGGTGTGCGGTCGCCACGCTGTTCACCGCGCTGACCTTCTTCCTGATCTTCTACACCGCCGGTCATCCCGAGGTCGCCAGCGCGCTGATCGGTGACGAGGCCGCCCGGCGGCTGGCCGACACGGAGTTCGCGGCGTACTACTCCGAGTACTCGCCGCAGACGTTCGCGTTCTCCCTGTGGACGCACAACGCCTGGCTCTCGGTGCAGTGCCTGGCCGCGGGCGTGCTGATCCTGCCGGTCCTCTGGCTGTTGTGGAACAACGCGCTCAACATCGGGCTCAGCGGCGGCGTGATGGTCCAGTACGGCGAGGCGGAGCAGTTCTTCAGCCTGATCACGCCGCACGGCCTGCTGGAGCTGACGGGCGTCTACGTGGCGGCCGGCGTGGGCCTGCGGATCGCCGGCGCCTGGATCCGCCCGCCCAAGCACCTGACCCGCACCCGTTCGGTGGCCGCCGCCGGCCGCGAGGGCCTGCTGGTCGCGGTCGGCCTCGTCTTCCTGTTCGCGGTGTCCGGCGTGATCGAAGCGTTCGTCACGCCGTCGTCGATGCCGCCGGCGCTGAAAATCGTCATCGGCGCGCTCGCCTGGCTGGGCTTCATCGGCTACGTGATGCTCTTCGGGTCGGCGGCGGCACACGCCGCCAAGACGGAACGCATCGCGACACAAGACATCGAAAGATCAAAATTGCTAATCGACTCGGGTCCGTCGGCGGCACGACCGTCGCTCCCGCCAGAGTACGGGCCGGTCCCTGGCGGGCCCGTCCCTGCGGCGTCCGCGGTCGCAAGTTCGACTAGCTGAAGAGCTCGCGGCCCCAGTAGTCGCCACCGTCTTTCACCCCGGGCGGGCAGGCGAACAGGGCGCTCGACACATGGCGGATGTACTCGTTCATCACGTCGTGCCGGGCGAGGTTGAGCTGGATCGGCACGAACTGCTTGTGCGCGTCCCGCTGGAACGAGATGAAGAACAGGCCCGCATTGAGGCGACCCAGGCCGTCGGAGCCGTCGACGAAGTTGTAGCCCCGACGGAGAATCCGGGCGCCGCTGTTCTGGCTGTGGTGGGCCAGCTTCACGTGCGCGACGTCGGCGATCGCCGGCTCGCCTTCCGGGCCCTTGATGGTGAAGTCGAGCTCGTCGAACTCGTTCTGGTGGCCCAGCGGCGCGCCGCTGCCCTTGGCCCGGCCGACGATCTCCTCCTGCTCGCCGAGCGACGTGCGGTCCCAGGTCTCGATGGTCATCCGGATCTTCCGGGCCACGAGGTAGGAACCGCCGTCCATCCAGGACGCTCCGTCGGCCGCGCGGGCCCACAGGTGCTCGTCGAGCAGCGCGGTGTCCTCGGCCTTGAGGTTGGCCGTGCCGTCCTTGAAGCCGAACAGGTTGCGCGGGGTGACCTGGTCACGCGAGGTCGACGAGGTGCGGCCGAAGCCGAGCTGCGACCAGCGCACGCTCACCACGCCCATGCCGATGCGGGCAAGGTTGCGGATCGCGTGCACCGCCACCTGCGGGTCGTTGGCGCACGCCTGCACGCACAGGTCGCCGCCGGAGATCTCGGGCTGGAGCGCGTCGGCGGGGAACTTCGGCAGCTCCTCCAGCGCCGCCGGCCGCTTGGCGGCGATGCCGAAGCGGTCCACGCCGGACGCGTCGCGGAACAGCGTCGGGCCGAAGCCGATGGTCAGCGTCAGGCCGGCCGGCGGCAGGTCGAGCGCCTCGCCGGTGTCGTCCGGCGGCGCCTCCGGTATCCCGTTGACCGCACCGATCGTGCCGGCGTCCTGGCCTTGGGTCATCCGGGCGGCCGCGGCCGTCCAGTCCTGGAGCATCGACACCAGCCGGTCACGGTCCTTGGTGACCACGTCGAAGGCGACGAAGTGCAGCCGGTCCTGGGCCGGCGTGACGATGCCGGCCTGGTGGTCGCCGTGGAACGGGACGGCACCACTGGCCGCCGACACCGGAACCGTGGGCTCCGAGTCAGCGGCCAGCACGGCCGTCGCGCCGGCGGCAGCACCCGCGATGCCGGCCACGCCGACACCCGCGATCGTCATCGCCTTACGACGCGTGATTCCCATCTGTCTTAACCCGCCACCACCGCGGCGACCTTGCTGATCGGCTCGGCCAACGCGTTGATCGCGTCGGAGAGGGCCTTCAGGTCGTCCTGCGAGAGCTCGTTGTGGAACTTCCAGCCATCGCCGTTGCGGTGCTTCGACAGCGCGCTGTCGACGTTGGCGAACTCGGTGTCGAGCTGCTTGACCAGGTCGGCGTTGCGCTGCTCCAGCGCCGGGCGAAGCGCGGAGATGGCCGCCTTCGAGCCTTCGACGTTGGCGTTGAAGTCCCACAGGTCGGTGTGCGAGTAGCGGTCCTCCTCGCCCGTGATCTTGCCCGTGGCCACCTCGTCGAGGAGCTCCTTGGCGCCGTTGGCGAGCTGGAGCGGCGAGAGCTTCTCGGCGTTGGCCTTGGCGACGATCTCCTTGACGTTGACCATCAGCTCGTCGGCCATCGGACCGGACTTCGAGATGTCGCCGGTCTTCCACAGGTCTCGCTCGATCGCGTGGAAGCCGGTGAACTTCATGCCCTCCTCGACGACCTCTTCCCGGCCGTCGATCTTCGGGTCGAGGTCACCGAAGATCTCGGCGACGGGCTCGATCCGCTCCCAGTAGGTGCGGGCGACCGGGAACAGCGTCTTGGCCTTGGCGACGTCACCGGCCTTGACCGCGTCGACGAACTCCTGGGTCTTGGTCAGCAGGGCGTCGGTCTGGCTCTTCACGTAGCGCGAGTAGCTGTCGGTCGCGTCCTTGAGGGCGGCGTCCTCGGTGAGCGGGGCGGCGGAGCCGTTGACCTTCAGCGGGCCACGGATGCCCTTGCCGATCATGCCCGGCTTGCAGGCCGTCTCGTACGTGCCGGCGGGCAGCTCGACGTGCAGGTCCCGGCTCAGGCCCGGCACGATGTTCTCGACCTCGCCCATCACCCGGTCGCCGGCGGCGTACACGTAGAACTCGGTGACCTTGGCGCCCTTGTTCGTGATCTTGAACTGCACCGTGCCCGCGTCGACGTCGGTGACGCCGACCTCGCAGCCGGTGTCGCTGGCGTTGACGGCGATCGGGCCACCCTTGTCCGCGGCGGCGTCGGCGCCCTTGTCGTCACTGCCGGAGCAGGCGGCCAGGCCACCCGCCAACAGGGCGACCGCGACGGTCGCCAGGTATCTGCTGCGCATTCGGGGACTCCTGATCAGGCCTGCGGCGTGGTCGCCGAGGTGGGGGTTTCGGTCTTTGTCTCTGCGTCTGTGTCTGTCTTTGTCTTTGCCGCGGCGGCCGGCTTGGCTACGCGTTTCGCCGGCTTGAGGAAGATCGCGAGAACCGGGATGCCGTACGCGACCCAGGCGATCGTCTCCAGCACGGTGGGCGCCGGGGTGATGTTGAACATTCCGGCGAGCAGGCTGCCGTACCAGGAGCCCGGGTCGAGGGTGCCGCTGATGTCGAACGCCAGCGTGTTGAGCCCGGGCAGGACGCCGGACTCCTGGAAGTCGTGCACCGCGTACTTGAGGATGCCGGCGGCCACCAGGATCAGCAGCGCGCCGGTCCAGGTGAAGAACTTGCCGAGGTTGATCCGCACGGCCGTGCCGTACAGCAGGATGCCGATGACGATCGCCGTCGCGACGCCGCCGATCAACGCGTAGAGCGGGCCGCCGTCGGTCTCCACGCCCTGCACCGCGGAGTAGAAGATCAGGGCGGTCTCCAGCCCCTCGCGCACGACGGCGAGGAACGCCATCACCGCGACCGCGATGGACCCGACGGCGAGCGCGTCGGTCATCTTCGTGCGCAGCTCACCGGCGATCGACCGGGCGGCCTTGCGCATCCAGAAGATCATCCAGGTGACGAAGACGACCGCGGCGAGCGAGGTGATCGCCTCGAACAGCTCGCGGTCCTTGTAGTCGGCGAGGAGTGTGGTGGTCGTGTAGGTGAGCATCCAGCCGAACAGGACCGAGAGCGCGACCGCGAGCGCGACACCCACCCAGACCTGGATGAGCCGGTCCTTCCGCTGAGACTTGACCAGGAAGGCGACCAGAATGCTGACCACGAGGGTGGCTTCCAGTCCTTCGCGCAGGCCGATCAGGTAGGTCGCGAACATGTCAGCGGACTCCGGTCACGCTCGGTGATAGGCACGCCTAAGTAAGGGCAGCCATACCTTCTCTCCGCCTTGATGAGAAAGTCAAGCCGGCTGTTGAACAGGTAACGTCCCGCCCGTGAAGGCCTTCATCCCGTGGCTGACCGTGCTGGCGTTGGTCATCGCCCTCAACGCCCTGCGGCTGCGACCGTTGGCGACGGCGCTCGCGGTGGGGTGGCTGGTCTATTGCGTGTGGACCTGGGTGCGACCGAAACGCCCGGAACGCCGCCCCGATTAGAGGGGTTCGGCCAGGTTCCAGCCCTTGCCGAGGAGGCTTTCGCATGCGTCGTACGCCTTCGCCAGTCGCTCTTCCAACGACCCGGTCAGCTCGACGACGGGGACCGGGGCGCCGGCCAGCTCTTGCCGGAACCGGCCGGTCATCCACTCTCGAACGTGCTCACCGTCACGCATTCCGTCCTGCTCGAACGGCACCCGTTCGTGGTCGGTCAACAAGTAGAGGTCGGGCCAGCGCGCGGCGGCTCGCACCTTTTCCGATGATTTGCCGAGATAGCGCTCTTCCCAGATCGCGGTGGCCCGGGCGTCGGTGTCGCAGATCAGCAGTGGGCCGCCGGCCTTGGCCATCTCGTCTGCGGCGGCTTCCTGGCGGTTCGCGACCTCGACGAAGTCGGCCTCGTCCCAGGTGACGTCGTAGATGGTCGCGGCCGGGCCGAGTGCGGCGAGCTTGCGTGCGGTGAGCTCTCTGCCGTACTCGGGGACCCATTGGGTGTCGAACTGTTCAGCCAATGCCTTGGCGACCGTAGTGGTGCCGGTCGACTCGGCGCCGACCACGACGACACGGCGGACGAACCAGGCGCGCACCTGCGGTCGCAGCGCGTCCCAGTGTGCGGCTGGATCGGCGCGGACGGCGGTGCCAGAGACGGGATGTGTCTCGCGGCCGGGATCGAACGGCACATGGGCAGCGCCGAACCGTCGTGCCAGCTCCGGACCGTAGGCCTCGGAGGTGAAGACGGCGTCGACCCGGGCGTCGCCGACGGCTTCGCGAAACACCGCACAGTGGGCGTCCCAGACAGCCGGGTCGTCGTAGTCGATCGGATGGTCGTCATACCGGCCGACGAACCGGACGTGCGGCGTGGCCTCGTGCGCCTCCTGGAGCCACCGAACCCGCAGGTCGAGCGGAATCGACTCACGCCGCGAGGGCGCGACCACCACGGTCACGGCGACACACCGCGCGGCCGCGTAGTCGATCAGCGCATGGTGACCGGCATGCGGCGGATAGAACTTGCCGACGATCAGGCCGTGCCGGTGGCTCGGGGCGGGTTGGCGGGTCATGCCGTCACCAGGGTTGGGCGGCGGGCCGCTCGCCACTGTTGGAGGCCGAAGACGCAGAGGGTTAGGAAGATCAGGTATAGGGCGGCGGTCAGGTAGAGGCCCTTGTAGGCGTACAGCGGGATGTAGATGAGGTCCGCGGTGATCCACAGCCACCAGCTCTCCCAACGCTTGCGGGTCTGGCCGTAGGTGGCTAGCAGCGACAGTGCGGTGGTGACGGCGTCCGGGAACGGCACGGTCGAGTCGGTCGCGCGGTCGAGGAAGAGCCACAGGGCCGCGGTCAGGGCTACGCCGGCCACCGCGAGCGCCAGCCAACCGGCGCGGCTGGTGCTGCTGACCTCCAACCGGGTGCGGTGCTGGCCGCCGTAGAGCCAGGACCACCAGCCGTAGAGACCGAGCACAACGTAGAGGACCTGGAGGGCGGCGTCGGCATAGAGGCCCGAGGTCCAGAAGACCAGCATCAAGAGGGCGACGTTGAGGATGCCAACCGGCCAGTTGCTGATGCGTTGGCGCGCGACCAGCCAGACGTTGAACGCGCCGGTCAGGAAGCCCAGCACTTCGGCCCACGACGTCGGTGTGCCGCCAAGGGTGAACGCGGCATCCGTGAGCATGTGCGATTCCTAGATAGACGATGGCCCTCCGCCGGTTCCCCGGCGAAGGGCCATCGTCCTTGATTTTGATCAATTGCGGTAGGGCCAAGACCCGCGGACCTGGCAGGGCGAGGGCCCGCTCTTGGCCCTCGCCCGGTCCCCGGCGGGAGCAACGGTCGCGCCCCCGACGAACCCGGGACCAGATCCCGCTCTTGAAGATTTAGTACCGGTAGTGGTCGGGCTTGTAGGGGCCCTCGACGGCGATGCCGAGGTAGCCCGCCTGCTCCTTGGTGAGCTCGGTGAGGTGGACGCCGAGGGCGTCGAGGTGGAGGCGCGCGACCTTCTCGTCGAGGTGCTTCGGCAGGGTGTAGACGCCGATCGGGTACTCCTCGAGCTTCGTGAACAGCTCGATCTGCGCGATCGTCTGGTTGCTGAAGCTGTTGGACATCACGAAGCTCGGGTGGCCGGTCGCGTTGCCCAGGTTAAGCAGGCGGCCTTCCGACAGCACGATGACCGAGTGGCCGTCGGCGAAGCGCCACTCGTCGACCTGCGGCTTGATGTTGATCCGCTCGGTGTCGGCGCGCTTGGCCAGGCCGGCCATGTCGATCTCGTTGTCGAAGTGCCCGATGTTGCCGACGATCGCCTGGTGCTTCATCCGCGCCATGTGCTCGTTGGTGATCACGTTGAAGCAGCCGGTCGCGGTCACGAAGATGTCGGCGGTCTCGACGACGTCCTCGAGGGTCGCGACCTGGTAGCCGTCCATCGCCGCCTGGAGCGCGCAGATCGGGTCGATCTCGGTGACGATGACCCGGGCGCCCTGGCCGCGGAGGCTCTCGGCGCAGCCCTTGCCGACGTCGCCGTAGCCGGCCACGACCGCGACCTTGCCGCCGATCAGCACGTCGGTGGCGCGGTTGATGCCGTCGATCAGCGAGTGGCGGCAGCCGTACTTGTTGTCGAACTTCGACTTGGTGACCGAGTCGTTGACGTTGATCGCCGGGAAGAGCAGGCTGCCGGTCTGCTGCATCTCGTAGAGGCGGTGCACGCCGGTGGTGGTCTCCTCGGTGACGCCCTTGATGCCGGCGGCGATCCGGGTCCAGCGGCGGTTGTCCTCCTGGATCGACCGGTTCAGGACGCCGAGGATGACGGCGTACTCCTCCGAGTCGGCGGTGTCTTGACTTGGCACGGCGCCCAGGCCCTCGAACTCGGCGCCCTTGTGTACGAGCAGCGTCGCGTCACCGCCGTCGTCGAGGATCATGTTCGGGCCGCCGTCGGCGTCCGGCCAGAGGAGCACCTGCTCGGTGCACCACCAGTACTCCTCGAGGGTCTCGCCCTTCCACGCGTAGACCGGGACACCGGCCGGGGCCTCCGGGGTGCCGTCGGGGCCGACGACGATCGCGGCGGCGGCGTGGTCCTGGGTCGAGAAGATGTTGCAGGAGGCCCAGCGGACCTGCGCGCCGAGCGCGGTCAGGGTCTCGATGAGCACCGCGGTCTGGATGGTCATGTGCAGCGACCCGGTGATGCGGGCGCCCTTCAGCGGCTGGGTCGCGGCGAACTCGCGCCGGAGCGACATCAGGCCGGGCATCTCGTGCTCGGCGAGCTGGATCTCCTTGCGGCCGAAGGCGGCCAGGGACAGGTCGGCCACCTTGAAATCGCCTTCGGCGAGGGTGCGCGGACGGTCCCCGGTCGACGCGCCGTGCGCCGGAAGGGTGCTGGTCATGAAGGCTCCTAGTCGGTCGCGTCGATGCCTGTTATCGCGACCATCGAGCTTACGCGGGGGGTACGTGTGAAGCAGCGTTACCCCGGCTGGCCCTCTTGCTACGCGGGCTGTTTCGGCCAAGCCGGCGGCCCCCGTCCGCACATAGCGCACGGGGCGGTGGGTGGTCTGCGGACTAAACCGCTCGACCCCACACCGCCCCGTGCATCCCCCCGGTTTGGTTCCCCCGCGCGTGACTCGGACCTTCGTCGCGATAACGCTGCGTGGTTATAGAGTCACACCACGCGATCGCCTCTGTCAAGAGAATCCGGATATTTCCTGATCTGTGCTGCCGCCTGGCTGCCGCTCGCTGCTCGCGGGCGGTCGTCTTGGTCGTGGTGGCCGCGCGGGGCGTTCTTCAGGTCGTGTCCGGGTTCAGTCGCCCAGCGAGGCGACATAGACCTCACCGGCCCCGGCGATCATGAGCGGGCCGGCGCCGGCGGGGCCTACGGCGGCTTTGCCGGGAGTGAGGGAGACCACGCCCGTAGCATCCCCGATGGTGATCTCCCCGGCGGTGCACAGGGCCAGAATCGGGCCGTTCAGGGTGAGCTGAGTCGGCGTGGTGACCCGGTGGAGCGCGAAGTCGTCGACCGGTACGGGCCAGGTGTGTAGTCCCGGCGCCATTTCGACTGGTTTGACCACTGGGTCGTCGAGTACCTCGAAGCGGAGTACCTGGAGAAGCTCGCCCACGTCGACCCGCTTGGGGGTCAGGCCGCCGCGGAGGACGTTGTCGCTGGCGGCCATGATCTCGACCCCGGAGCCGCTGAGGTACGAGTGCAGGTTGCCGGCGGGCATCCAGACCGCGTCGCCGGGGGTCAGGCGGACGTGGTTGAGCAGGAGGGCGACGAGGACGCCGGGGTCGCTCGGGTAGTGCTCTGCGAGGCGCCGCACCAACGCGAGATCATCCGCGAATGGGTCGGCGTCTTGGTCGGAGGCTGTGCCCGTGGTGATCAGTTTGATCAGGTCGGTGCGGTTGCCCGGCCAGGTCAGGAGGAGTTCCACGGCGTCGGCGAGTTCGCCTCGGCGCAGGTGGTCGACGATCGGGGCGAGGGCCTTGCCGCCGAGCGCCTCCAGGGCGTCCGCGGAACGGCGCGGGTCGCGAAAGCCGCACAGGGCGTCGAACGGCTCGATCGCGACGAGAAGTTCCGGCTTGTGATTGGCGTCGACGTAGTTCGGGTCGCCGGCGGTGAACCGTTCGGCGGCGCGTTCCAGGTCGGGGTGGGCCTGCAGCGACAGCGGGGCCTCAGCGGCCAGAAGCTTGAGCAGGAACGGCAGGCGCGGGCCGAAGCGCGCCACCGTGTCGGCGCCGAGCCAGCCGGTCGGTGCCGCCCCGATCGCGTCGGCCAGGCTCACCGGGCCGTCCTCACCGTCCAATGTCGATGGTGCGGCCGGGTGCGCGCCGACCCAGAGCTCGGCCTCCGGGCCCGCGCTGGGCGTGGCGCGCCCCTGTAGTCGGGCGAGCACCGTGCGCGAACCCCACGCGTAATCACGGATGGGGCTGTCGAGTAGTTCCACAGTGACCGGTCCCTGGGGTAGGCGCTGTCGCGCGAATCGTGTACCTGCTCGGCGTCCGGACCGCCTCGCGGAGCCGTCCCGGACGCTACGCGGGGCATCCGGCCGATCATCGCTTGCGGCGGGTGCCTGGTCGACCCCGAGCGGGTGCCACGGTGACCCGTACGACAACCGTGCGGGTCATTCGCGGCTTCCGCGCCCGACAGACCGCGCCACCCGGGCCGTGACGCCCGGATGTCCGTCATGTCGGCTCACGGTTGCCGTTGCTCGGCCAAACGGTGTCTCGTGGCTCAGAGTGGCGCCACCGTGAGGTCCTATTGGCTGATGATGCCTTCGGCGGTTTCGGCGGCGGCGCCGTTGCCGGCCGCGGCGGCCCGGGTGCTGTAGATGTCGGGTTCCAGGTAGATCACCCGGGCGATCGGAACCGCCTCGCGCACTCGTGCCTCGGCCGCGTTGATCGCTCGTGCGACCTCGTCCGCGTGGGCGTCGGGCGTCACCGCGATCTTCGCGGCTACCAGCAGCTCTTCGGGACCCAGGTGCATGGTCTTCATGTGGATGATCCGGTCGATGCCGTCGCCGACCAGCGATTGCTCGATCGCCCGGATGTTCTCCGGGCTGGCACCCTCGCCCAGCAGCAGGCTCTTGGTCTCGATCGCGAGGATGATCGCGATCACCACCAGCAGCACGCCGATCATGGCGGTGCCGAGCGCATCCCATTTGCCGTTGCCGGTGGCCAGGGTCATCGAGACGCCGAAGAGCGCGAAGACCAGACCGAGCAGCGCGCCCGCGTCTTCGAGGAGCACGACCGGTAGCTCCGGCGCCTTCGCCCGGCGGACGAACGCCACCCAGCTCGCCCTGCCGCGCAGCGGGTTGGACTCGTGGATCGCGGTGCGCAACGAGAACGACTCGAGCCCCATCGCCACGACCAGCACGGCGATGGGAACCCACTGCCACTCGGTGATGCCGTGCGGGTCCTCGTACTTGTGCCAGGCCTCGTAGAGCGCGAACAGGCCACCGGCGCTGAACAGGATGATCGAGACGATGAACGCGTAGACGTAGCGCTCACGTCCGTACCCGAAAGGGTGTTGCGGTGTCGCTTTCCGGGTGGCCCGCCGCCCACCGAGCAGCAGCAGGAGTTGGTTGCCCGAGTCGGCGCACGAGTGGATCGCTTCCGCGAGCATCGACGACGAGCCGGTGAGTATGAACGCCAGGAACTTCGTGACCGCGATGCCCAGGTTGGCGGCGAGCGCCGCGATGATCGCACGCGTGCCGCCGCCGGCACTCATGTCACGCCACTCATGGGTTGGAGAGCTCCTTCATCTCGGAGACCGCCGGCACCGCCATCGGGTCGAGACCATGCGCGAGAGCGAGATAGACCGAAGCGAAGTCCGGAACGGCGACCAGGGACGCCAACCGCTCCAGCGAAGACCCGCCCTCGGCCGTGAGGACGTCGCAACGCACTCCACGGCGCTCGGCCAGGGTCTGGATCGCGTCGGCTCGGCGTTCCTCGACGGCGTGGGGCTCGTCGGTGTCGTCGTCGGCGTTGAGGCCGCCGTCGCGCAGCAGCACGACCCGTAGCCGGCTCGCCTGCGGGCCGTCTTCGTTGTCGAACGGGTCGGCGAAGATGTCGCGGTCGGTCTCGACCAGACCGCCGAACACGCCGTCGAGCAGGCCGACCCGGCCACGACCGGCCTCACCCAGCGCTCCGGCGACCACCGGATAACGGGCGTTGGCGGACAGCGTGTCGGCGAACCGACGCGCGGCCACGGTCGCCAGCGGCGACGAACCCCAGACGATCGGCACCGAGCCGGCCAGGCCGAGCGCCAGCGACTTCGCCGGGTTGACGAACGACTCGGCGCTGGGCCGGCAACGCTCGGCGTCGGCGTCGAGCCGGGTCGCGGTCTCCGCGAAGTCAGCCTCGTTGACCTTGACCAGACCCAGGGTGCGGGCGGCGAGCAGCACCGGGACCGTCAGCGCCCAGAGGCTCGCGCGGGCCGGGGCACGGCGGGGCACCGGGATGTACGGGGCACGCGCCCGCTCGACCACCGACTGGAGCTCGGAGTCGGGCGCGCCGATGCCGACCAGCCGGGCGCCGCGACGGGCGGCGGCGTCGGCCGCGGCGAGCGCCTCTGGGCTGTGGCCGGACGCGCTGATCGCGATCACCACGTCGGCGGCACCGACCCAGCCGGGCACACCGGCGCTGCGGTGGATGATGACGGGCGCCCGGGATCGCGGACCCGCGGCCATCGCGAGGATCTCACCGGTGCGGGCGGCGGTGCCGGCGCCGGCGATCACGACCGCGCGGGGCAGACCGTCGTCTTCGAGCGCGGAGAGGTTGGCCTCGGCGGCCAGGGCCGCGGACTCGCGCACCTGCGCGCCGGCCGAGGCCGTCATCCGCAGCATGCCGCCGGGGTCGTTCTCGGCCATCGCGTCCTGGTTGTCGAGCAGGGCCTCGTCGGCCACCCGCTGACCGCGCAGGCCGGCGGCACCGCCCACCGGGGTGTCCATCAGCTCGCCTCCGGCGCGGCCGGACGGGCCTCGTCGAGCAGGAGGATCGGGATGTCGTCGCGGACCTCGAACACCCGGTGACACTCGGTGCACGTCAGCGTCTGCGCCGCCGCGTCATAGGTCAACGGCGCGTGGTGCGTGTCAGGGCACGCGAGAATGTCCAACAACTGCTGATCCAGGGCCATCGTGCGGCTCCTTCCAGATGCGGGCGGCGGGCCGTCCGGCGACGATCTTAGCGGCGGATGAGACCCAGGGCCTCGTCGCGCAGTTCAGCCATGCGCGTAGCGGTCGGCGCCTCGACATTGAGCCTGAGCAGCGGCTCGGTGTTGGAGGCACGCAGGTTGATCCATGCGCCGTCCGGGAAGGTCAGCGTCAGACCGTCGAGCTCGTCGACCACGGCGTCCGGGTACGCCGCGCGTACCTCCTGCTGCTTGGCCTTCTGGTCCTGCACCGTGGAGTTGATCTCGCCGGACGCCACGTAGCGCTCGAACTCGGCGCCGAGTCGGGACAGTGGCTCGGGCTGGCCGCCGAGCGCGGCGAGCACGTGCATCGCGGCGAGCATGCCGGTGTCGGCGAACCAGAACTCGCGGAAGTAGTAGTGCGCGGAGTGCTCACCACCGAACACGGCGTTGGTGCGCGCCATGTCGGCCTTGATGAACGAATGCCCGACCCGGCTGCGTACGGGCGTGCCGCCGTTCTCCCTGATGATCTCGGGCACCGCGCTCGAGGTGATCAGGTTGTGGATGATCGTCTCGCCGGGGTGCTTGGCCAGCTCACGGGCGGCGACCAGGGCGGTGACCGCGCTCGGGCTGAGTGGCTCGCCGCGCTCGTCGATCACGAAGCACCGGTCGGCGTCGCCGTCGAACGCGAGCCCGAGGTCGGCCCCGTGCTGCACGACGGCGTGCTGGAGATCGACCAGGTTCTTCGGCTCGAGCGGGTTGGCCTCGTGGTTGGGGAACGAGCCGTCGAGCTCGAAGTAGAGGGGGACGATCGTCAACGGCAGCGGCTCGAGCGCCTGGTCGCCGAGGACCGCCGGGACCGTGTAGCCGCCCATCCCGTTGCCGGCGTCGACGACCACCTTGAGCGGGCGGATGCCCCGCAGGTCGACCAGCTCGCGCAGGTAGCGGGCGTAGTCGGCGAGCAGCTCCCGGCGTTCCGCCTGGGCGCCCGGCGCGGCCGCCTGCGCGTCGCTGTCGAGGATGCGCTGGGCGTTGTCGCGGATCTCCGCGAGGCCCGAATCCTGGCTGAGCGGCTTGGCCCCGGCCAGGCACAGCTTGATGCCGTTGTATTGGGCGGGGTTGTGGCTGGCCGTGAACATCGCGCCCGGCAGGTCGAGCGTGCCGGCCGCGAAGTAGAGCATGTCTGTCGAGCCGAGACCGGCCTCGACCACACCGAGGCCCTCGCTGAGCACGCCACGGGCGAAGGCCGCGGACATCCCCGGAGAGGTCGCACGCATGTCGTGGGCGATGACGACGCGTTTCGAGCCCGGGTGACGGGCCACGAGGAACTGCGCGAAGCCCGCTCCTAGTGCCTCGGCGACCCGCTCGTCCCATTGATCCGGGACGACACCACGGATGTCGTAGGCCTTGACGATCTGGGACAGCTCGGACAACGCACTCGCTCCTTGGACGATGCCAGCGTATCGCCGCCGAGCGTAACGGAGGGGTTCGGCGGGCTGCTGAAGGCACTCGTGGGCTGTGGATAACCCGGGGGCTGTGGATAACCCGAACTCAGTCCTCGATACGCGGGAAAATCACCGTCTGCTGGTCCCGGCCGGGGCCGACAGCCGGACGGACAGGAGGAAGGAAGATGGTCTGTGATTCGGGCGCCGCTGTCCTTGCCCCACGGCCGCGCTGGTCGAGGGCGGTCCGGCTGCGGCCGGCCCGGTCGGCACGCATCTGGCGCACCAGGAACACGATCAGGGCGGCGCCGACGCCGACCAGCACGAGCCCGCCGAACATCACCAGCCCGCTCATCCCGAGAAAGCCGGAGCTGTCCGAGTCGTGCGGCGGCACGGGGGCGACCGCGAGCGGGCTCTTGGCCGGGTCGTCGAACGGGTCCGCCGTCAGCGGCTCCTCGGTCTTCGTCCGGGTCGTGGGCGTCGCGGACTTCGGTGACTTGGTCGGCTTCTTCGTCGGCGTCACCTTGGCCCCGTTGACCCGGGCCGCGGCCGACTCACTGCCGACGAGCTGCCCGCGCCCGTTGAACACCTGGCCGACCAGCGTCACGCTGCCGCCTGGGGTTCCGTCGGCGAAGCTGACCCGATACCGGCCAGTCGCGGTCTGCCGCTCACAGACCGTCGACCGGTCCGGCGCGGTGCGCTCGGTGACCACCACGCCCTGCCCCGCGTCCGAGACGACAACGGGCTGCCACTGCCCACCCCTGAGGGTGTCGACGCGCACCTGGCCACCGTTCATGCCGCTGGCGAGCCGGATACCGAGCGCCGTACGCACGGTGATGCAGCCACGATCCCGCCGAGTGACGCTGACCGAGGCGGAGCCGGGGTTGCCGCCCGCGTTGAAGGTGCGCGCGGCCCGCAGATCAATCCGCTCGTCCGCGGCGCTGGCAGTGCCGGCGGAAACCACGAGCCCGACGCCGATCGCGCCGACCAGCCCGACACCGATCGCCAGCAGCGCCACCACCCGACGGCCACCGCGCCGACCCACCATCATCACCATCTCCCGTGTCCCGCGCTCACGTCCGGCGGACACGCTACCCCGTGGCGCTTGACACCGGCGTCACAGAAGGCCGCCAGATAGACCGTACGTAGCGGCCCCGCAACAACCCGCACTGTCATGTTCCCGACGCCACCCTCAGTCACCACCCGGAGGCCGCCCCCGCCACCGAAACACCCAAGCGATCGTCTCTTCATCGGGCAACTCCTCACCGCCCGTAATCCCGGGAGTGATGCGCTCCGCGACGGCACGATCGACGCTCTCCCAACGGTCGTCGTTGCGGTCGTCGTCGAGGAAACGCACGACCAAGTCCGGGTTGTAGCTCCAGGCCTTGAGCTTGTGGTCCCACAGCAGGGCGTGTCCGGCGCCCACATCCATGACGAAGAGTCCCGCTGCCTGGTCCCTATCCCTCTTGTTGTAGACCGCGTAGTAGCAGTACATCGTCGTCGCCTCCCACCCCAAGATGATCATCGACCGGGAAGTCGGTCGCGTCCAGTCCGAACTCGCGCACAATCTCAGCGAAGGTCAGGCCATTTGCATCAAGCCAGGCACGGTAGTCGCTCCAGACATCCGGCTTTCGCCTTGTCCATTTGGCGAAACTCGTATTTCTCGGCTGAGCGAGCTCACTCAGGCCCGGCGGGATGCGTTCGGCCAGTCGCAATTGCCGGTTGATCGCAAGCGTTCGCAGGAAAGCATGAACACGACGAGCGCTGGAGCCGACGTCGCCCGACGGGCCGTTGTTGCGAACAACCTGATACAGCCCGTGCGTCAACTTGCCCGCTCGCTGCGAGTAGGTCGTCGGCAGCTGAAGTTCAAATTGTTGGCCGCCTGGCGCGCGAAGCGTGAGGTTCAGCCCGTAGTGACGGTTGCCCACCGCCCAGAAGTTCTTGAGTGAGCCAGCGTCCATGGAATATCCCAGGTCGGCGAGGCCACCGAGGACGCAACGCACGGCCCGCACGCAGGTCGAGTCGTGAGGTACGACCATCGAGAATCGCAGGACGTCGTTCACGTCTTCGGCGAACTGGTCCGGGGAATCGTTCGTGGCACGCGCCTCGTCGTCGTACTTGCGGGCAAGGGAAGCGAAACTCTTGACCCGATAATCCGTGCCGTCGAGTCTCAACGGTGGCTCGGCGCCGACCATCGTCGAGACTCGCTCAGCCACGGACACGAGATCCGCCTGAATCTCGTCGGCAGACGCTTCGGCCGCGCTGCGGAGGCCGTCAAGCACGCGGCGTTCCTCAGTGTCGAGATCAACACCGAACTCGGCTTCACTCCAACCGAGGACAACGGGGGTCCGTTCGGTTCCGAACAGGTGGACCGGTAGCAAGCTGCGTTGATGGGCGGCATGAAACAAGGCCGACTGGGCAAATGTCACCGCGACGGTGCCGCGCGGGTGGCGGACGGGTCCTTCGTCTCCGCCCACACACCAGGTGCCGTCCGGAAGTTCACGGATGTCATCGTTCAGCACACGGACGGCTATGTGGTCCGGTGGCCATGCGTCTGGCCAATCCGCGAGGCGTTCGGACGGCGAGTGGATCACGACGGGTATGCGGTCGAGGCGGGCTTCGCGGGCGGCGCGGAGTAGTTGGTTGTCGAGGGTGACGAAGCTGCCGTCGCCCCAGCGGACTGCGTGCATGGGAGCGCCCTGCCAGCCGTTTGGCTGGGCTTGGGTCGCTGGATCGTCGTTGGTCGGGCTGACGCTGCGTTGCGTGAAGCGGATCTGGTCCGGGCGCAGCAGTGCCACCTTCGGGAGCGAACGCTCGTAGCGTGATCGCTCCGCCGCACTCAAGGTGTCAGGGTCGACGCCGACGTCCGCGAACGTCGCGGATCCAACGCCGATCGCCCTCAGCTGCCGGTTGGTCGGGTCGCTGAGCATCACAGCGGGGCGTGGCGCCACATCGCCCGGGGGCGGCTCGGCGATCGCGCCGCCGACGATGACGGGAGGCGGCAGGGACTGTTGCGGAGAAACGGCGGCGACTCCCGTGTCCCCGAGGCTCGTCCTGCCGGGCGGGCCGGTGGGCTGGCTTCCGCCGGGCACGTCGGCCGAAGCCGCATCAACCGCTGCGGGCGCGTCGGCATCAAGCTGCACAGGGCGGAGCGGGCCGCTCGCCGCCGATACGACTGACCCATCGCCCGTCGCGGCCGAAGCGTCGACCGACACGGCGGTCTTCAACCCAGCTGACGCCGCATCAGCGAGAGCTCCGCCCGCGGAATCTCCTCCGAGCGCCGGATTTCCAACAGGGCCACGCTCGGCCCTGCCTGGCAACGCATCGCCAACCGACAAGCTGGTCGCGAGTCCCGGAGTTGGGCCGTCTGGGCTCACCGGATGGGTTGGTTGGTGTGCCGGCCCGACGTCGACCGCGCCGGATCTCGCCGGTCGCGCCACGTCAGCGGGGTCCGCAGGACTGCCGCCGGTTACTGGATCCGCCTCGACTCCGAGCGGTTCGTCGGGCGCTGCCGACCTGTCGTCGACCATCCTGGTTCCGGACGGTGCAGCTCGCGCCACGTCAGCAGAGTCGGGAAGGCCGCCGCCCTTTGCCACGGCGGCCGCCGACCCCTGTTCGACCGCGCCACCCGCAGCACCGGACATTGCGGCTCGCGCCGCATCCTCTGGCTGCTGAAGGCCGCCGCCCGCCGACACAGCGACCCCAGCTCCGAGCGGCTCGTCCACCGCCGCCGACCGTTGCTCGACAGCGCCACCGGTAGCTCCGGAGGTCGCGGCTCCCGCCGGATCCGGAAGGGCGCCGCCCGCCGCCACGGCGACCTCGACGCCGAGCGGCTTGTCCAGCGCCGCCAATCCTTGATCGACCGCGCCACCCGTGGCTCCGGAGGTTGCGGCTCGTGCCGCAGAAGTCGCGTCCGGAAGGCCGCCTCCCGTTGACAGGCTTGCCGCCGTTTCGGCCAGGGCTTCTGCGGCCGCGGACTGTCCTGTCTTCGCTACCGCTCCCGCCGCTGGGGTCAGGTGCGCGGCCGAACCGGCCATCCCACCCGCGAAACCCCCCACCGCCGACATCCCCACGGCCCGCAGGTCGAACGACTCACGATGTCCCGCAACCCGCTGGTACGACTGGATGCCCGCCGACGTCCCGGCCTCCTCCGCCGATTCCGTCGCGCCTGCCAGAAGGACGCGGGCGAAGGGGTGGGACAGCTTGACCACGAGCCGGCCGAAGATTCGGTGGATTGCTGCACGCGTGGCTGCCGCCGCGGCTGCTGCGGCCGGGCTTGCCGCCCCCGCCGTCAGGGCCATTGCCACCGCCAAGGCCAGCAACTCGATCAGGAGGAGGACTACCTCGATCCAGACCTCGATCTTCGCGGCCTCGATCTCCGCACCGCACGACTCCACTGCCGTGCCCAGGCTGGCGAAGGCGCCGCGTAGCTGGCCCAGGACCGGCGAAAGTTCTTGCCATTCCAGGGCGAACGAAGCCGCCGTCGGGCCCCCGTAGCCCGACGACACCAGCGTCGCCGCCGCAACGGCGTCCGACGACACCAGCGCCAGGTCCGCGGACGCCGAGAACCAGGCGTCCGCCAGCTCGAACACCGCGCGTTCGTCGCCCTCCGGCCACTGGACGCCGATCACCCATTCGAGGCACTCGTGCGCCCAACCCGGCACCGACCAGGGCAGCGCGTCCAGTGGGTGCGGGATCGGGCTCGGCAGCACCGTCACGAAGGGAAGCGGCGAGCCGCCGCCTCGTCCGCGTCCATCGTGGACGACGACGCCGCCAGCACCGCGTCGCCGAGCCGCGTCAGGGCCGACGACACCGAGGACCACGCGGCCAGGGCGGCCGCCGCGGCGGGAAGGTAGGCGCCCGCGAACGTCGCGCCCGGCTCGTCCGAGCCCCACGGTTGGCCGCCGGGGATATCAGCGACCCTGCGCACCGCAGCCAGGTCGCGGGCGCCGGCCACGACGAGGGCAGGGTCGAGGTAGACCTCAGCCATGACGGCGCAGCAGGGCGTCGAACTGGCCGCTTCGCACGTAGTCGGCCACCCCCGACCCCGGCGGCAGATAGCCCGCCACCAGGTCCTGGACGGCGCCCGCCGACGACGACGTGGCGTCGCGGATCGTCGCCGTGACCACCGCGGCCAACTGCTCCGGTCGATGGGCGCGGTAGGCGGACTGGTCCAACACCAGCCGCACCAGGTGGCCGCGGGCGTCGACGGTCGCGATCACCAGGCCGTCGGCCGACTGTGCTGTCGACGAGAACGCGGACAGGCGTTCTCGCAGCTCAGCCATGCCCGCTCGGAGGCGTTCGTATTGGCCGAGGACCTCGTCGGCGCGCCCGCGGAGGGCTTCGTTGACCGCGCGGTCCGCGCGCTGTGCCATTGCCGATTCTCCCAACCCCGCAGGCAGAGATCACCGTAAGTCACGCAGACGATACCCGGAGACATAGATCGATGTGACCCCGTCAACACGAAGTTTCCGAGCGCCGGGCCATGTCCCGCGGCCACCGCCGCGCGTTGAGGTAGGAGCCGGCATACCTGACGGGTGAAACCCCAGGTCAAGCCCGCGTACGGGGTCTTGGCGTGCCTTGGGCGCAGTGATCTTATGTGCCAACCGGCCGCCGGAGCCGAACCTGTACAGATTGGACGGTGCAGACGTGACTGTCACCCTGGGGAACCGGTCCGCGATCCCGGCACCGCGCCGTGGGTCCGGGGTCTTCGAGCGCGCGCGGACGGTCACCGAGCCGGCGATGCGCGCCGCGGTCGACAGCCTGCCGCCCACCACGAGGCGCGCCGTCGGCTACCACTTCGGGTGGTGGGACAGCACGGGCAAGGACCGCCTGCGTACGCCCGGCACAGCGATCCGCCCCGCCCTGGTGCTCGTGGCCGCCGAAGCCGTCGGCGGCACCCCGGTCGGCATGGCGGCCGTGGCGGCCGTGCCCGCCGCGATCCCCGCCGCCGTCGCCGTCGAGCTCGTGCACCACTTCGCCCAGCTCCGCGAGAAGAACAGCACCGTGTCGAAGACCTTCGGCACCAGCACGGCGGTCCTGGCCGGCGACGCCCTGCTCGCCCTCGCCTTCGACGTCCTCGCCGCACAAAGCGGCAGCCACCCCGGCGGCTCGACCGCCGCCCACGCGCTCAGCACGACAGTCGCCCTGCTGATCGAGGGACAGGCGAGCAAGGGCCTCGACGAGGGTTTCCGGACCGCCCGCCGCCGGACCGGTGCCCTGCTCGAGTGCAGCGCCGGCCTGGGTGGGCTGTTCGGCGGCGGCACACCGGCCCAGATCGCCGCCCTGCGTGGTTTCGGCGCCGAGCTCGGCCTCGCCATCCAGCTCGTCGACGACCAGCGCGGCATCTGGGGCGCCGGGCATCCCGACCTGCGACACCGCAGGCGCACCCTGCCGGTGGTCGCGGCGCTCGCGTCCAAGTCGGCGACAGCCGAGCGCCTCGCGGAGGCGTACCAGAAAAGTCTGTCCGATGTAGAAGCCCGAGAGCTGGCCGCGGCGCTTGACGCCGACGGCTGGCGCGACTGGTGTGTCGCCGAGTCGGCGCGGCACCTGCGCGCGGCGCTCGACCAGCTCGAGCCCGGCATCACCGCGGAGCGGCGCCAGGATCTGCGCGCGATCGCCCGGCTGGTCGGTGACCGGGACCGGTGAACCACCGCGTCGCCGCCGCGGTCTGCGCCGCGGCCTTCCTCAGCGCCCCGGCACCGGTCTCGGCCGCGCCGCAACGACAACCAGCCTGCTACAACGCCACCTACCTGGCGCGCGACCACAGCCTGGTCAAAACAGGCAAGAACGAGACCCCGGTCGCCCGCTTCGACGCACCCCTGGACGCCCTCGCGTACGTGCCGGCCACCGAGAGATTCTGGGCCATCAGCGGCGACCAGGTGATCAGCTTCGACGGGACCGGTCGGGTCACGAAGCGGGCGCCGATCCCGGCCGCGCTTCAGCAACGGAACACCACCAGCGCCGCGGCCGGCACCAAGGACCGCTGGATCGTCCGCACCGACCGCGAGGTCGTCACGTACCGGATGCCGGCCCTCAAGGAGCTCGAACGCCACGAGATCGACGGCCCGGGCGCGGACATCCTGCTGGCCCCCCTGATCGCCGACTGGGACCTCCACGGCGGCAAGCTCTACACGATCGCGGACGGCCGGCTCCTCACGATCGATCCCCACACCGGCACCGCGAAGCCGATCGCCACGCCGACCGGACTCCCCACGACGGGCACGTTCGGCGCGATCACCATCGATCCGCGAGGGACCCTGCACGCGCTGCACGACCAGACCGGCAGCGGGTACGACGTCAAGCTCAGCAATCCGACAACGGCCACGGCCACAGCCACCACCAGACCGGCAGCGAGCTCCGACGCCGCCGAGTGCCCCGAGGCCTGGGACTACGGCGACGCCGACGCCCCGTACCCGACCAGCCGGGTGCGGAACGGCCCTCGACACAAGATCACCGACGGTCTGGCCCTCGGCCGCACCGTCACCCCGGAGAGCGACGCCGTCAAACAGGACCAGGACGACGCCCTGGCCAGGCCCGCGACGGTCGAACCCGACGGCAAGCTGAGCGTCGACATCACGGTCACGAACCAGACCGGGCACAAGGCCCTGCTCGCCGCCTGGCACGACCTCGACGGGAACGGCCGCTTCGACGACCGTGACCTCGCGACCGCGACCGTGAACAGCGGCAAACGCACCGTCACGCTGACCTGGAACACCAGGCCAGGAACGTCCACCTTGCGGATCCGGCTCTACGGCGGCCCGCACGGCTACAACGCTCCCGCCCCGAAACCCACCGGACCGGCGGACAGCGGCGAGGTTGAGGACCACCCGATCACCACGAGAAGCGCGCCGCCCGCGAAAGACGAAGACAAAGACCAGCAACTCGACCTGAAGAACCTGGCAGGACCCGCCCCAGCCGCAGTGCCCGACCAAGGCGCGCCGCCCGTGCCGGTCCCACTCCCCGAGCAGAAGCACCACCCGGTCGCCGCCAACGCCAGACCCCACGAGAAGGACCGTCTCCCACTGACCTGGACGGTCTTCGTCGCGTTGCTGGTGCCGGCGGCCTCCGTCGCCGCGCGCGCCGCCGCCAAGAGAGGAAGTCGATGAACTTGCTGCTCGCCGGGATCGCCGTGGTGCTCGCCGCGGCCCTCGCGTCCGTCATCGGGTTCACCATGGTGTCCCGCTGGGTGCCGCGGCGCTGGCGGGTCGCGGACGGGGACGCCGCCGGCACGGTCTATTCGACGATCGGCATGGTGTACGCGATCCTGATCGCGATCGCCGCCATCGCGGTGTGGGAGCCGCGCGCCGACGCCGCCAGCAACACGGAGGCGGAGGCGAGCAGCCTGGTCGAGGCGTACTGGTCGGCGAACCGCCTCGCCCCGGCCGACCGCGACGACGTGCGTGGCCTGATCGTCGGCTACCTCCAGGTCGCCGGCGGCTCGGAGTGGGACCACCTGCGCACCGCGCACAGCGGCACGATGGGCGCGGAGAACCTGTCGACGGAGCTCCGCGAGCGGGTGGACGCGGTGCGTCCGGTGACCGAGTCCGAGCAAGCCGCGCACCAGCTCCTGGCCGGACAGGTCAGCACGGCCGCCACCGCGCGGCGCGCCCGGATCGGCGACGCCGACGCCCGGATGCCCGCCCCCCTCTGGCCGATCCTGATCGGCGGCGCTCTGGTCAGCGTCGGGTTCCTCTACCTGTTCGGCCTGCGCCGCACAGTCCCCAATGGACTCATGTTCGCCACGCTCGGCGGCATGGTCGCCCTCATGCTGTTCGTGCTCTATCAGGTGGAGCTGCCGTACAGCCGAGGGTTCGCGGTCGATCCGAGTGCCTTGCGGGCGGCGTTGGAGACGCTACGCGGCACCGACGGTCTCTAGCGCCGACGCCAGCACGTCGAGCCCGCGTTCCAGCGTGCTGTCGTCGATCACCAGGGGCGGCAGGAAGCGCAGGACATTGCCGTACGTGCCGCAGGTCAGCGTCAACAGCCCCCGGCGGTGACACTCCGCGGACACCGCCCCGGTCGTCACCGGATCGGGGGTCAGGGTGCCCGGCTGGGTGATCTCGATGGCCTGCATGGCGCCTCGGCCGCGCACGTCGGCGATCCTCGGGTCCGCGGCGGCCAGGTCGCGGAGCCGGCCGCCCAACGTCAGGTCGATCCGCCGGGCCGCCGTGACCAGGTCGAGGTCGCGCATCGTCTCGATCGAGGCGAGCGCCGCGGCGCAGGCCAGCGGGTTGCCGCCGTACGTGCCGCCCAGCCCGCCCGGATGCACCGCGTCCATGATGTCGGCCCGGCCGGTCACGGCGCCCAGCGGCAGCCCGCCGGCGATTCCCTTGGCCAGGGTCATCAGGTCGGGCACCACACCCTCGTGCGACGACGCGAACCAGTCACCCGTACGACAGAAACCGGTCTGGATCTCGTCGGCGATGAACACCGCACCCGCCTCGCGGGCCCACGCGGCCAGCGCCGGCAGGAACCCCGGAGCCGGCACCACGAAGCCGCCCTCGCCCTGGATCGGCTCGACCAGCACCGCGGCGACGTTGGTGGCGCCGATCTGCGACGCGACGAGCTCCAGCGCGCGGGCGGCGGCATCGGCACCGGACAGCCCGCCGTCGCGCAGCGGGTAGGACATCGGCACGCGGTAGACCTCGCCGGCGAACGGGCCGAAGCGGTGCTTGTACGGCATGTTCTTCGCGGTCAACGCCATCGTCAGGTTGGTGCGGCCGTGGTACGCGTGGTCGAACACCACCACGGCGGTGCGCCCGGTCGCGTGCCGGGCGATCTTCACCGCGTTCTCCACCGCCTCGGCGCCGGAGTTGACCAGAATCGAGCGCTTCTCGACGTCGCCGGGCGTCAGCGCGTTGAGGGTCTCGCAGACGGAGACGTAGAGCTCGTACGGCGCGACCATGAAGCAGGTGTGGGTGAACCGCTCGACCTGCTCGCGCACGGCCGCCACGACGCGCGGCGCCGAGTTGCCCACCGAGGTCACGGCGATCCCGGAGGCGAAGTCGATCCAGTCCTTGCCGTCGACGTCGGTCATCGTGCCGCCGCCCGCCCGGTCCACATAGGAGTTGATGACCGAGCTGACGCCGCGCGCGACGGCCGCGGTGCGCCGCTTGTGCAGGTCCGACGAGGCCATCAGCCCTCCAGGTTGTGCATCACGTGCTTGACCCGGGTGTAGTCCTCCAGGCTGTAGACCGACAGGTCCTTGCCGTGGCCGGAGTGCTTGAAGCCGCCGTGCGGCATCTCGGAGACGAACGGGATGTGCGTGTTGACCCAGACGCAGCCGAAGTCGAGCCGTCGGGTCATCCGCATCGCCCGGCCGTGGTCGCGGGTCCAGACCGAGGCGGACAGGCCGTACTCGACGCCGTTGGCCCAGCGGACGGCCTCGTCCTCGTCGGTGAACCGCTGCACGGTGATCACCGGCCCGAAGACCTCGTCCTGGATGATCTCGTCCTGCTGACGCACGCCCGAGACGACCGTGGGCGAGTAGAAGTAGCCGCGGTCGCCGACCCGTGAGCCGCCCACCTGCAAAGCGGCGTGGTCGGGCAACCGGTCCACGAAACCGGTGACCCGGCCGAGCTGGTTGGCGTTGTTGAGCGGGCCGTAGAGCACGTCCTCCTCGTCGGGGCCGCCGGTCTTCGTGTTGCGGGCCTGCTCGACCAGGGCGGCGAGGAAGTCGTCGTGGATGCCGGGGCCGGCCAGCACCCGGGTCGCGGCGGTGCAGTCCTGGCCGGCGTTGAAGTAGCCGCCCACCGCGATCGCCTCGGCCGCGGCGGCCACGTCGGCGTCGTCGAACAGCACGACCGGCGCCTTCCCGCCGAGCTCCAGGTGGGTGCGCTTGAGGTCCGGGGCGGCGGCCGCGGCCACCTCCTTGCCCGCGCGGGTCGAGCCGGTGATCGAGACGAGCTGCGGCACGGGGTGGGAGACCACGGCACGGCCGGTGTCGCGGTCCCCGGTGACCACGTTGAACACGCCGGCCGGGAAGAACTCGGACGCGATCTCGGCGAGCAGCAGCGTGCTGACCGGCGTGGTGTCACTGGGCTTGAGCACCACGCAGTTGCCGGCCGCCAGCGCCGGGGCGATCTTCCAGATGGCCATCATCAGCGGGTAGTTCCACGGCGTCACCTGGCCGACGACGCCGAGCGGCTCGCGGCGCACGTACGACGTGTGCCCTGCCAGGTATTCGCCCGCCGACCGGCCCTCCAGCATGCGCGCGGCGCCGGCGAAGAAGCGCAGCTCGTCGACCGCGGGCGGCAGTTCCTCGTCGGTGGTGAGCTGACGGGGCTTGCCGGTGTTGCGCACCTCGGCGTCGACGAGCTCGGCGGCTCTGGCCTCGACCGCGTCCGCGAACTTGAGCAGCGCGAGCTGCCGCTGCGCCGGGGTCACCTCACGCCAGCTCTCGAACGCCGTCGCGGCCGCCGTCATCGCCCGGTCGACGTCCGCGGGCCCGGAGATCGGAGCCTGCGCGAAGACCTCGCCGGTGCACGGGTCGACCAGATCGCTGAAGTTGCCGTCGACCGGGTCGACGTACTCACCGTTGACGAAGTTGCGCAGCTGCTGCTTGTCGCTCATGGTGGGCGTCTCCAGGCTGGGGGGCATGTCGTTTTCGCAACTCTCACGCCATCTTCGCGACCGAATCCGTTGCTGACAAGGTCTATCGCCACCGTTTCCGCGAACCTGGCTGCTGAGTTAGGCTGCGGGCTGTGGACCAGCGCGCGTTCTACGTAGCAGGCCGGCCCGAGCACGGCACCGATCCGGTGACGGTCCGGCACCCCTTCGACGGTCATGCGGTCGGCACCACCACGTACGCGACGGCATCGCAGGTCGAACGCGCCGTCAGCGCGGCTGCGGCTGTCGCCCCGGAAGCGGCCGCGTTGCCCGCGCACGCCCGCGCCGCCGCCCTCGACCACGTCTCCGCCCGGCTCAAGGAACGCGCCGAGGAGGTCGCCCAGCTCATCACGGCCGAGAACGGCAAGCCGCTGAAGTGGGCGCGCGCCGAGGCGGCCCGGGCCGTGTCGACGTTCCGCTGGGCGGCCGAGGAAGCCCGCCGGTTCGCCGGCGACCTGCAACGCCTCGACACCGATCCGGCCGCGACCGGCCGCCTGGCCGTGGTCCGCCGCTTCCCGCGCGGCCCGGTCCTCGGCATCTCGCCGTTCAACTTCCCGCTGAACCTGGTCGCGCACAAGGTCGCGCCGGCGATCGCGGCGGGCGCGCCGATCATCGTCAAGCCGGCGCCGGCCACCCCGCTGAGCGCGCTGCTGCTGGGCGAGATCCTCGCCGAGACGGCGCTGCCGGAGGGGATGTTCTCGGTGCTGCCGCTGCCGAACGAGCAGGCGGCGTCGCTGGTCTCGGATCCCCGGTTGCCCGTCGTGAGCTTCACGGGCTCGGGCCCGGTGGGTGCCTCGATCCGCCGGGCCGTGCCCGACAAACACGTGACTTTGGAGTTGGGCGGCAACGCGGCGGTGCTGCTCTGCGAGGACTGGACGGCGGACGCCGACCTCGACTGGGCGGCGTCACGGATCGCGACGTTCTCCAACTACCAGGCCGGGCAGAGCTGCATCGCGGTGCAGCGGGTGTTCGTACACGAGTGGATCTATGACGGTTTCCTGCCGCGGCTGGTGGCGGCGGTCGCCGCGTTGAAGACGGGCGACCCCAACGACGACGCGACCGATGTCGGCCCGCTGATCTCCGAGGCGGCGGCGCAGCGGGTCGAGTCCTGGGTCGACGAGGCCGCAACCGCAGGCGCGACAATCGAGGTAGGCGGTCTGCGAGCGGGCGCCACCTATCCGCCGACGGTGCTGTCACGACCCCCGAAAGACGCGAAAGTCAGTCGCGAGGAGGTCTTCGGGCCGGTGCTGGTGGTCACGCCGGTCGCCTCGGACGCGGAGGGCTTCGAGGCGATCAACGACTCCGCGTACGGCCTGCAGGCGGGCGTCTTCACCAGGAACATCCAGACTGCCTTCACGGCCCACCGCACCCTCGAGGTCGGCGGCGTGATCGTAGGCGACGTGCCATCGTACCGCGCCGACCAGATGCCCTATGGCGGAGTGAAGGGCTCAGGCGTCGGCCGCGAGGGGCTACGCAGCGCCATGGACGACTACACCGAACCGCGCGTCATGGTGTTGACGGGGCTGGATCTTTAGAGCCTTTGTTACGCGCGTCCGCGGTGGGCGCGACCGTTTGCTCCCGCGCGCAACGGGCGGGGCCGAAAAACATGGCCCCGCCCTGCCGGGTCCGCAGTGGGTTAAACCGATGCTGCCCGCCGCCTCTACGAGGACTCGGCGTTTGGGCCGCGGCGGCGTAGCTCGTCTACCGCGCCCATCGCGTCGCGCAGCTCCCCCAGCCATTGATCGGCGTGCTGGCCGACCAACCGCACGCACCAGGCCAAGGCCTCGGAGCGGCTGCGGGCCACGCCGGCGTCCACCAGGGTGTCGAGGACCTGGCGGTCCGACTGGCGTAGGCGGGTCATCACCGGTGCGGAGAACGTGGTGAACAGCGCCTCGGTCGAGCCGCACGCCGCTCCCCAGCTGACCTTCCGGCGCCAGCGGTGTTCGATCTGCTGTGCGATCTTGATTCGTTGCTCTCGGGTGTCTTCGCGGTGTTGGGCGATGCGGCCCTGTTCCGCCGACGCGCGGTCCGCGTCCGACGCGTCGTCGCCCAGCTGCGGCGACGGCAGCCGGCCAATGATCATGACCTCGTCACGGTCGATGGTGACTGCCGGCGGTTCGGTGAACCAGCCGTCCGGCACCGCGCCCGCGATCCAGGCCGCCAGTCCTTCCGACGGTGGTGGCTCGGCTCGCCCGCCACGGCCGCCGCCTGCTTCCCATGGGCCTCGGAAACCCCTCATGGCGCACCTCCTGATTACTTGATTACAGCATTACACCGCTGCAGGAGGGCGCACAGAGCTGAGCGTTCCGCTATGCGCGAAAAGGGGTCAGCGCATGGCCCACGGCGACCCGTAGGCCGTCAGGAGGTCCAGGAACGGGCGCGGCGGGAACGCCTCGGGCCCCAGGACGCCGACGCCGGACCAGCCCCCGCCAGACAGGAGCTCCAACGCCACCACCGGGTTCACCGCGGTCTGCCAGACCACCGCCTGGTGTCCGTACTCGCGCATCGACCACTCGTTGTCGACCACGTGGTAGAGGTAGACCTCGCGCGGCGAGCCCGAGACGCCCGTGCCCTTCACCCAGGTGCCGGCGCAGGTCTTGCCGCGCATCAAAGGGCCCAGACCGGCCGGGTCCGGCAGGCAGGCCGCCACCACGTCGCGCGGCGCCACCGAGACGTCGCCGACCTTGACCGGGACCGCGGAGTCGAGGCCCAGCCGGTGCAACGTGCGCAGCACGGCGATGAAGTCGGCACCCAGGCCGTACTTGAACGTCACCCGACCCGCGTCGACCCACCGCGGGATCAGCAGCACCTCTTCGTGCTCGACGTTGACGCACTCGACCGGCCCGATGCCCTCCGGGAAGTCGAACACCTCTGGCTCCGAGAACGGCTCCGTCGTGAACCAACCACGCCCGCGCTCGTACACCACCGGTGGGTTCAGGCACTCCTCGATCGTCGTCCAGATCGAGAAGGACGGCGCGAACGCGTGCCCGTCGACCACCAGGTTCGAACCGTCGCGTACGCCGATCTCGTCGATCGACGTGAACAGCTCGTCGGCGGCGTAGCGGGCGAAGATGTCCGAGAGCCCTGGCTCCACACCGATCCCGACCAGCGCGAGCCGCCCCGACTCCTCCCACAGCGACGCCGTCGCGAACTGGGACTCCCCGAGCACGACACCCGTCGAGGAATAGGGAGAGACCGGGTGCGGCTGCGACAGCGACATCGCCATGTCGAGATAGTCGGCACCGGCGGCGAACGCACCGTCGAAGATGGACATCACGAACCGCGGGTCCACCGCGTTGAACACATGGGTCGCCCCGGCGGCCAGGTCCCGCACCTCGGTGGACGAGGACGCGTCGACCTGGGCGGCCGAGAACCGCGGATCATCAACGGATGAAACCACGGCCGACGCCCGCGCCAGCGAATAGTCCGCCACCACCCACGACGAGAAGAACGAGCGCCGCGCGGCGATGGCGGCCGCGGCGGCGCCGACGCCGCCCGCGCCGATCTGTAGGACACGCATCAGGAATCGAACCCCAAACCGAGTCTGTCGAGGGTACGCAGCCACAGGTTGCGCCGGCCCTCGTGCGCGTCGGCCTGGGCCATCGACCAGCGGGTCGCGTTGATGACCAGTGAGCGCAAGGGTTCCGGTGGGAACGGCATCGGACGGCTGCGTACGAAGTCCAATGTGGTCACGGGTGTCGGAGAGCCGGACAGCAGATCGAGTGCGACCCGCGCGCCGAACCGGGTGGCGCCGACGCCCAGGCCCGTGAAGCCGGTCGCGTAGGCCAGCCGCCCGCCAAACGCGGTGCCGAAGAAGGCGCAGAACCGCGTGCAGGTGTCGACCACCCCACCCCACTGATGGGTGAAGGTGACGCCTTCCAGCTGCGGGAAAGTCGAGAAGAAATGCCGGGCCAGCGTAGCGAACGTCGGCGCCGAGCGCGCCAGCGACGGCGCCATCCGGTTGCCGTAGTGGTAGACGGCGTCGTACCCGCCGAACAGGATCCGGTTGTCGGCGGTCAGCCGGTAGTAGTGGAACTGGTTGCCGGAGTCGGCCAACCCCTGCCGCTGCCGCCAGCCGACCGATGCCAACTCAGCAGGTGTCAGTGGCCGGGTGACCAACGCATAGTCGTAGACCGGCACGACGAAGGCCCGCAGCCGGCGCAGCAACGGCGGGAACGCGTTGGCGGCCAACACGACACCACCCGCCCGCACCGAGCCTCCGCCAAAGCAGCGCGCCACCACCCCGGCCCCGGAAGACGCCAGCCCGGTCACCCGGGTGTGCTCGAAGATCCGGACCCCCAGGGACAGGCAGGCAGCACGCAACCCCCAGGCCAACCGGGCCGGATCGAGCATCACCGTGCGATCCCGATGCCAGACGCCGCCGAGATAGGTCGGCGAGGCGACCTCGGCTCGCACCTCGTCCCGCCCGAGCACCACCACGTCGTGCCCGTGCCGCCGGGCCAGCGCGGCATCGGCGGCGAGGTCCGCGAGCTGGTGGGGTGCCGTCGCGAGCGAGATCTCTCCGGTGCGCTCGACGTCGCACCGGATGTCGAACAGCGAGATCGTGGCCAGCATCGCGTCGAGGTTGGCCGCACCCAGCGTTTCCAGCGTGGAGATCTCGTCCGGGAACCGGGCCGCGCCGTTGGCCAGGCCGTGGGTCAGCGACGTCGCACAGAACCCACCGTTGCGCCCGGACGCCGCCCACCCGCAGGTGCCGGCCTCGACCAGCACGACGTCGCGACCGGGATCGTCCTGCTTGGCCTGCAACGCCGCCCAAAGTCCGGCGTAGCCCCCGCCGACGACCAGCAGGTCGGCCTCCAAGGAGCCGGAGAGCGGCGGCAGCGGGTCGGGGCGCTCGGGACGGTCGAGCCAGAAGACCCGGGGCTGCGCGTCCGCGAGCGCCCGACCGACGTTCATGCCACTCGCGCCCCCCGCCGCCGTCGCACGTTCGTCGCCAGCACCAGCAGCAGCGCGATCGCGAACATGGCCGTGCCGATCACGTTGACCTGCGGCGGGATGCCTCGCTGGTTGGCACCCCAAACGTACATCGGGAAGGTCACCGTGTTGCCCGAGTTGAAGTTCGTGATGATGAAGTCGTCGAACGACAGCGAGAACGCGAGCAGGGCCGCGGCGACGATGCCGGGCAGCACCAGCGGCAGGGTGATCCGCCGGAAGGTCTGGAACGGCGTCGCGTACAGGTCCATCGCGGCCTCTTCCAGCCGCGCGTCCATGCCGGCCAGCCGGGCCTTGACCGTGACCACCACGAACGAGACGCAGAACATGATGTGCGCGATCAGGATGGTCACGAAGCCGAGCTGGAGGCCGCCCGCGGTGAACAGGGCCAGCAGCGACGTGCCCATCACGAGCTCGGGGGTCGCCATCGGCAGGAAGATCAGCAGGTTCGTCAGGCTCCGGCCGCGGAACTTGTGCCGGGCCAGCGCGAACGCCATCAGCGTGCCGAGGATCGTCGCGAACACCGTGGCCAGGAGCCCGATCCAGGCCGAGCGGCCGACGGCGTCGCAGAGGTCGGCCGGGCCGCACAGGTTGGTCCAGTTGTCGGTGGTGAACGCGTTGAAGTCGTACGACAGCCGGTTTGACGGGCGGTTGAACGACAGGCCGGCGACGACCGCGATCGGCAGGAACAGGTAGAGCAGCACCATGAGGCCGACCGTCATCACCCAGTGGTCGGCGAACCAACGCCTCATCTAGACCACCTCGTCCGTGCCGGAGCGGCGTACGTACGCGAAGACGATCGCCAGGATGATCGCCATCAGGAGGAACGACAGCGCCGCGCCCTGGGGTGGCTCCTGCCGCGACAGGAACGCCGAGTTGACCACGTTGCCGACCATGTTGGTGTTGGTGTTGCCGAGCAGCGCGGCGTTGATGTAGTCGCCCACCGCCGGGATGAAGAACAGCAGCGTGCCGGCGACCAGGCCGGGCATCGACAACGGCAGGGTGACCTTGAAGAACGTGCGGGTCGGGCTGGCGTACAGGTCGCCGGCCGCCTCGATCAGCCGGTAGTCGAGCCGCTCCAGGCTGGCGTAGAGGGGCAACACCAGGAACGGCAGGAAGTTGTACGTCAGGCCGAGGATCACCGCCGCCGGTGTCGCGAGCAGCCGGCCGTCGTCGCCGAGCAGGCCGATGTCGCGCAGGAAGCCGACCAGCCAGCCGTTGTCCGAAAGGATCGTCTTCCAGGCCAGGGTGCGCACCAGGAAGCTGGTGAACATCGGTGCGACCACGCAGACCAGCAGCAGGTTCTTCCACCGGCCGGCCTTCTGGGCGATCGCGTACGCCAGCGGGTAGCCGATCACGATGCCGATCACCGTCGCGATGGCGGCGTAGCTGAACGAACGCAGGATCTGCGGCCAGGCGTACGCGATCGCGTCCGGGTAGTTGCTGAACTCCCACGTCATCGCGTAGCCCGCGGTGACGGAGCCGGACGGGTCGTAGAGGCTGGTCGCGCCGAGCTGGATCGTCGGCACGACGAAGAACAGGAACAGCCAGGCCGCGCCGGGGAGCAGCAGCAGGTACGGCAGCCAGCGCCGACGATCGCGGCGTTCTGCTTTGTCGCTGCCGGGCGCGCCGACCGGACGCGCGCCGACGCCGGTCAGCAGACTCATGACCCGACCCCGACGACCGTGTCCGGCGAGTCCAGCAGCGGGGTGGTCTGGTCGCCCTCGCCCGGTGCGCGCTCCAGCAGGAAGGCGTGCTGCGGGTTCCAGTGCGCCGTCACCTCGGAGCCGACCGCGAGCTGCGCCGCGTCACCGCCGTTGGGTGCGAAGACCGCGAGCTCGGTGCCCCAGCCGGTACGCACGAGATACTGCGTGCTGACGCCCACGTAGGACGAGTCGGTGACCACGCCGGCCACCGACTGGTGACCGGCCGGCACGGCCGCCCCTGCCGCGACCAGGGCCAGCTTCTCCGGGCGTACGCCGAGGAAGACCGGACCCCGCTGCGTGCGCGAACGCGCGGCCGGCACGGCGAATCGCTGCTCGTAGGCCCCGACGAGGACGTCGCTGCCCTGCTGCCCGGCGGCCTCGCCGGCCAGCAGGTTGGACTGGCCGAGGAAGTTGGCCACGAACGCGGTCGCCGGGTACTCGTAGATCTCCGCGGGCCGGCCGAGCTGCTCGATCTTGCCCGCGTTCATCACGGCGACCGTGTCGGCCATCGTCATGGCCTCCTCCTGGTCGTGCGTGACGTGCACGAAGGTGATGCCGACCTCGGTCTGGATGCGCTTGAGCTCGATCTGCATCTGCCGGCGCAGCTTGAGGTCGAGGGCGCCCAGCGGCTCGTCGAGCAACAGCACCTGCGGGTGGTTGATCAACGCGCGGGCCAGCGCGACCCGCTGCTGCTGGCCGCCGGAGAGCTCGGCCGGCCGGCGCTTGCCGAACCCGCCGAGCTGGACCAGGTCGAGCATCTGGTCGACCTGCCCCTTCACCTCCCGCTGTTTGCGGCGGCGCAGCCCGAACGCCACGTTCTCGAAGACGTCCAGGTGCGGGAACAGCGCGTAGCTCTGGAACACGGTGTTGACCGGCCGCTGGTACGGGCGCAGCCGGGTGATGTCGCGGTCGCCGAGCCGGATCTCGCCGGTGGTCGGCTCCTCCAGCCCGGCCACCATCCGCAGCGTGGTGGTCTTGCCGCAGCCGGACGCGCCGAGCAGCGCGAAGAACGCGCCCTGCGGGACGGTCAGGGTCAGGTCGTCGACGGCGGTGAACTCGCCGAACCGCTTGGTGACGTTGGTGATCCGCAGGTCGCCGGTCTCCGGGGTCGTCATCTCAGGCTCCGATGACCCGCTGGAACGCGGCCTCGTACTCGCGCTCCTCGGCCTCGGTCAGCGCCTTGAAGACCTTGGTCTTCGCGAGCAGCGCGTCGTCCGGGAAGATCAGCGGATTGGCCGCCAGCTCCGGGTCGGTCTTCGCCATCTCCTCCTTGGCGCCGACGACCGGGCAGATGTAGTTGACGTACGCGGCGAGCTCGGCGGCCACCGCCGGGTCGTAGTAGTAGTCCAGGAACGCCTCGGCGTTGGCCTTGTGCGCGGCCTTGTTTGGCACGGAGGAGTTGTCGGAGTAGAGCATCGCGCCGCTCTCCGGCGCCACGAACTTCACCTTCGGGTCCTCGATGCCGAGCTGGATGATGTCGCCGGACCAGCCGATGCACGCCGCGATGTCGCCCTTGGCGAGATCGGGCGCGTAGTCGTTGCCGGTGAACCGGCGGATCTGCCCGGAGTCGACCGCCTTCTGCAGCTTGTTGATCGCGTCGTCGAACTGCGCCTTGGTGAAGTCCGACGGGTTGTGCCCGTTGGACTGCAGGATCAGCCCCATCGTGTCGCGCATCTCGGTCAGCGCCGTCACCTTGCCCTTGAGATCGGCCCGGGTCAGCAGCTCGTCGACGGTCTTGATCTCCTTGGTGACGTTGCCGTTGTACGCGAGCCCCGCCAGGCCCGACTGCCACGGCACCGCGTACTCGGTGTTCTTGTCGAAGGGCCGGCCCTTGAGCGAGGGCAACAGGTTCTTCTGGAAGTTCGGCATCTTCGCGGTGTCGAGCTTCTGCAACCAGCCGAGCCGGATCATCCGCGCCGTCATCCAGTCGGTGAGGACGATGACGTCCCGATCGGTCGGCTGGCATTCGGCCAGCTGGTTCTGCACCTTGCCGAAGAACTCGTTGTTGTCGTTGATGTCTTCCGTATAGCTGACCGCGATGCCGGTCTTCTGCTCGAACGCGACGAGGGTCGGGCGCTTCGACTCGTCTTTGTCATCGACATCGATATATTGGGGCCAGTTGGAGACGGTGAGCGTCTTCTCCGAGCCGGAGCTGTCTTCGCTGACGCAGCTCGCCTCCGTCTGCTGCGCACCCTTGGTGCCGCAGGCGACGAGCGCGCCGCCGGAGACCGCCAGAGCTCCGGAGGCGAGGGCACCCCGCATGAGGGTGCGACGGGACAGGGAGAGCAGGGCCGCAGCCTCGGGGGACAGCGGCGGACGCGAGCGATTGCGCATCGGGGGCTCCCGGGTTCGGTCTAGTTGGGGGGATCTAGACGACGACCGATCCTGACATGCGATAACCCCTGTCACAAGGGATTCCGTTGCCGCTCTCGTAGTTGACGACGAAATACGGAAGACTTGCGGCTGTAATGCGCGTCCTTTACTGAGGAGGATCTCGAGATGGGAATGTCGGGCAACGGGGCGGGTCCCCGCCGGGCTGTGGTCCGCGACGGGGCCAGCCACGCGCTGCTCGACGACGTCGCCAAACAGATCATCGAACAGCTTCAGGAAGACGGACGGCGGCCGTACGCGACGATCGGCAAGGCGGTCGGGCTCTCCGAGGCGGCGGTCCGGCAGCGGGTGCAGCGCCTGCTCGACGCCGGGGTGATGCAGATCGTCGCGGTGACCGACCCGTTGCAGCTCGGCTTTCCCCGGCAGGCGATGATCGGGCTGCGGGTGTCCGGCGACCTGGAGCAGGTGGCCGACCGGTTGGCCGAGTTCGACGAGGTCGACTACGTGGTGATCACCGCGGGCTCGTTCGACCTGCTGTGCGAGGTGGTCTGCCGCGACGACGACCACCTGCTGGAGATCCTCAAGCGGCTCCGGACGGTCGAGGGCGTGCTTTCGACGGAGGCGTTCGTCTATCTCAAGCTGCGGAAGCAGACCTATTCCTGGGGTACGGCCTAGCTTCGGATTTCGTGGCTACAGCCCCTTCGACCGACGAAAAGCCTTGCCTCATTGAGTGATCTCGTGCGATAACCGTTGTAGGTGCTGCGAGTTCACCAGCTCGCACGACGACGCGATGGGGATAGCGATGGCCAACGCCACCGACCACCTGTGGATGCATTTCACCCGGATGTCCAGCTATCGCGACGGGGAGGTGCCGACGATCGTCCGCGGCGACGGCGCCTATGTCTGGGACGACCAGGGCCGCCGCTATCTTGACGGTCTGTCCGGTTTGTTCGTGGTCAACGCCGGCCACGGCCGCACGGAGCTCGCCGACGCCGCCGCCAAGCAGTCGGCTGAGCTCGCGTACTTCCCGCTCTGGTCCTACGCCCACCCGACGGCGGTCGAGCTCGCGTCGCGGATCTCCGCGTTGACGCCCGGGGATCTCAACCGGGTGTTCTTCACGACCGGTGGGTCCGAGGCGGTCGAGTCGGCGTGGAAGCTGGCGCGGGCTTATTTCAAGCGGGTCGGCAAGCCGAACAAGCACAAGGTGGTGAGCCGGCACATCGCCTACCACGGCACGTCGATGGGCGCGCTGTCGATCACCGGGTTGCCGGGGATCAAGTCGGACTTCGAGCCGCTGGTGCCGGGCGGGATCAAGGTGCCGAACACGAACTTCTACCGGGCACCGGAGCATGGCTCCTCCGAAGTTGAGTTCGGGCGTTGGGCGGCCGACGAGATCGCGCGGGCGATCGAGCGTGAGGGGCCGGACACCGTTGCCGCGGTTTTCCTGGAGCCTGTGCAGAACTCGGGTGGCTGCTTCCCGCCTCCGCCTGGTTACTTCTCGCGTGTCCGAGAGATTTGCGACGCGTATGACATTTTGCTGGTTTCGGATGAAGTGATTTGTGCTTGGGGTCGGCTTGGTCATTACTTCGGCGCCGAGCGCTATGGCTACCAGCCGGACATCATCACCACTGCCAAGGGGCTGACCTCCGGGTACGCGCCGCTGGGCGCGATGATCGCGTCGGACCGGCTGATCGAGCCGTTCCTGGGCGCCACGGAGATGTTCGCGCACGGCATCACGTTCGGCGGGCATCCGGTGTCGTGCGCGGTGGCGCTGGCCAACCTGGACGTGTTCGCGCGGGAGGACCTTCCCGGTCACGTGCGTTCAAACGAAGGTGCTTTCCGGTCCACTTTGGAGAAGCTGCTGGACCTGCCGATCGTCGGTGACGTCCGGGGTGACGGCTACTTCTACGGGATCGAGCTGGTCAAAGACAAGGCCACCCGGGCGACGTTCGACGACGCGGAGTCCGAGCGGCTGCTACGCGGCTTCCTGTCGTCGGCGCTGTTCCAGGCGGGCCTGTACTGCCGGGCCGACGACCGCGGTGACCCGGTCGTGCAGTTGGCGCCGCCGCTGATCTGCGAGCAGCAGCAGTTCGACGAGATGGAGCAGATCCTGCGCACGGTCCTGACGGAGGCGTGGCAGCGCCTGTGATCTCGTTCTGGATGGGCCCGCCGCCGGCGTTGCGGCCACCCCTGCCGGGGTCCGTGTCGTGTGACGTGGCGATCGTCGGGGCGGGCTTCACCGGGTTGTGGACGGCGTACTACCTGAGCTCGCTGGACCCGTCCCTGCGGGTCGTCGTGCTGGAGAGCGCGTACGCCGGCTTCGGCGCGTCGGGCCGCAACGGTGGTTGGTGCTCGGCGCTGCTGCCGTCGTCGCTACCGTCGCTGGCCCAGCGCCACGGCCGTGCTGCCGCTATCTCGTTCCAGCGTTCAATGAACGAGACGGTCGACGAGGTCGGCCGGGTGTGTCTTGCCGAGGGCATCTCGTGCGACTTCCACAAGGGTGGGACGGTCTCGGTGGCCCGGTCGCCGGCGCAGCTGTCCCGTGCCGCGTCGACTGTTTCGTCGTACGCGTCGTTCGGGTTCGACGAGGTTGCCCTGCTGTCTTCGGCCGCGGCGTCCGCCCGGCTCGGAGCGACGTCGGTGCTGGGCGGGGTGTTCACGCCGCACTGCGCGGCCATCCAGCCGGCTTCCCTGGTGCGGGGGTTGGCGTCGGTGGTCGCCGCCCGCGGGGTCGCTCTTTACGAGGGCACGCCGGTGACCTCGCTGCGGCCGGGTGCGGCGGTCACACCGTTCGGGACGGTGCGAGCACCGGTGGTGGTGCGGGCGACGGAGGGCTACACGGCCGAGCTGCCCGGCCATCGGCGCGCGGTGGCGCCTATCTACTCGCTGATGGTGGCGACGGCGCCGCTGCCCGCGTCGGCCTGGGAGGAGATCGGGCTGGCGGACCGGGAGACCTTCACGGACTTCCGCCATTTGATCATTTACGGCCAGCGTACGGCCGACGGGCGGCTGGCCTTCGGCGGTCGGGGCGCGCCGTACCACTTCGGCTCGTCGATCTCGCCGTCGTTCGACCAGTCGCCGGGGGTGTTCGCGGCATTGCGCCAGACCCTGGGGTCGCTGTTTCCGGTCCTGGGGCCCTTGCCGGAGATCAGCCACGCCTGGGGCGGGCCACTCGGGGTCACTCGCGACTGGACGGCTTCGGTGGGCCTGGACCGGGCGACAGGCCTGGCCTGGGCGGGCGGCTACGTCGGGGACGGCGTGGGCACGAGCAACCTGGCGGGGCGGACCCTCGCGGACCTGATCCTCGAGATGCCGTCCGAGTTGGTTTCGCTGCCTTGGGTAGGGCACCGGTCGCGGCCGTGGGAGCCGGAGCCGCTGCGGTGGCTGGGCATCAACGCGGCGCTGCGAGCGACAGCGTCGGCCGACGCGACCGAAGCCCGCACCGGGCGAGCCTCCCGCCGAGCAGACCTGATCCACCGCCTTGTCGGCGGCTGAGAACGATCGCGGATAGCGGCGGTTTCGCAAAGATCCGCACCCGCTTCGCCGACCTCGACTTGCCCCGCGCGGCCCGCCGGGTCCGCTGCCGTTCGATCTCCAGCCAGTCGGTCCGCTCAACCGGCCGGTCCGCCCGCCGGACCGCAGCCGGTCGAGCTGCTGCCTACGAGCTGCGGGGCATCGCCGCCTAGCGCGGTCGGCACCACGCGGCTCCATGATCGGGTGCACCAAAACATGTACTCGAACGCGAGCAACCATGATCATGTGCGGCTGGTCGGGAACCCTTGCGGCGTGTCGTGCGGATCGGCTGCACCCGATCATGGCTTGACCGGCTTACCCACTCGATGAGCCACACACGATCTGACCGCGATTGCCAGTCCGAAGGCCGTCGCCTTGAGCGTTTGCCAGCCGCACCCGACGGCGCGGTCCGTCGGTGTCGACAAGCCGGGCATTACGCCCATTGCCGGGCGTTCGTCCGCCGGCGATTCGCGCGCGCTCGGTCGGCTGGCGTTACTGGCTGGGCGGGATGACACGGAGGTGACCGCGGCGGCCTTGTTGGTGGCCGGCGTGCGGGAGGTCGTCGTAGTCGTCGTAGCGGCCCGGGCGGGCGGCCTCGCGTACCGCGTCGGCCAGGGCGACCAGGTCGTCGGTGGTGGGGGGCGGGGGCTGGAACTCGCCCTCGTGGCGCACCACCTCCCAGCCGCGGGGGGCGGTCAGGGAGCGGGCGTGGGTCTCGCAGAGGTCGTAGGTATGCGGCTCCGCGAAGGCGGCCAACGGCCCGACGACGGCGGTCGACTCGTGATAAACGTAGGTCAGCGTGGCGACAGCCGGCCTGGGACAGCCGTTCCTGGAGCAACGCCGTGGAGACCTCACGGCGGCACGTTATCTCCCCCACCCGGGCGTTGCCCCGCCTTGCGCCGCGACACGCCGATCGCGGGGCTAGGCTGAGGCTGCTTTTCTCCAGGAGGTGCACGATGACCAGCCCCGCCAACCGCCGGCCGCCGTCCGGCCGGCGCCGTGACCGGCACGGTCGCGGGCTGCGCGGGCGCTTGGTCCCCGCGACGGTACCGCTGGCGCGTACCAAGGCAGAGATCTTCGATGATCTTGTCCTGGACACGGTCGAGACCCTGGAGCACCGGTTCGCGAAGGAGCTCGCCGGGGTCGAGTTCGCGGTGGAGGACGTGCCGCCGGAGCTCAACGTGTACGACACGGACGTGCTCGAAGACGGCGAAGTGCCGCTGGCCCGCCTGCTGCCCGGCCGCCCAGGCCGAGCCGACATGGCGCCGCGCATCGTCCTCTACCGGCGGCCGCTGGAATTCCGGGCGATGGACCACGACGACCTGGCCGACCTGGTCCACGACGTGATCATCGAGCAGGTAGCCAACCTCCTGGGCCTGGACCCAGACGAACTGAGCTAACCCACCCACCGCCCGTGCCGCGCTGATCTTGGCCGGGCTGGCCCGCCCGGAGCTAGACGTGATCGAGCCGGCCTTCGCGGGGCATGAACGGTGAATCGCCCACCGGCCTAGCCGGATCCTCACGTGGGCGTCGAGGTAACGACCGGTTCGACGAACACGCCCCGGCCGCGCCGATCGCACCTGGCCATGCCGGCCCTCGGCCAACGTCGACCATCGACCCACGCCAGCCCTCGACCCACACCGGCCCTCGACCGACGTCGCCCAACGGCCCACGCCGAGCCTCGACCCCGTTCCTCGACCCGCGTCAGCCCTCAACCAACGTCGACCAACGGCCCCGAGCCTCGACCCGCGTCAGCCCTCAACCAACGTCGACCAACGGCCCCGAGCCTCGACCCACGTCAGCCCTCAACCAACGTCGACCAACGTCGACCAACGACCCACGCCAGCCCTCGACCCCGGGCCTCGACCCACGTCGATACCGCGGCGACTTCGCCGCCACCAGTACCCAACGGACCGCGTTCCGCGAGATCCCGGACCGCTGAGCGATCAGCTTGATCGGCACCCGCTCCGTCCGGTGGAGCCGGGGAATCTCCCCCAGTCCGCCACGGACGCCTCCTGATCTTCAAAAGTGGGTCAACGTTCGACCATGGCTAGCGGGCAGTTGTCACCGTCGCCGACACCGCCCGCCTTGGCGCCGGCCACTGGACGGGTCCAGCCGCCGCCGCCCGACCGTCGCCGGACGCTGGCCGAGCCCGGATGCGGTCGAGGGCCCGCATCGCTCGCGATGATGGCCCTCGTTCCCCGATATGTTCTTGTGCCGCTCTCGGCGCGGGTTCCCCCTCCGCGCCTGGTGCCGGCCGGCGTTCGTTGCCCGATCAGGCGACGACGCGCCGCTTCAGCTTGCGTCGCTCGCGTTCCGACAGGCCGCCCCAGATGCCGAACCGCTCGTCGTGGCCGAGCGCGTACTCGAGGCATTCGGCCTTGACGTCGCAGCGCGAGCAGATCCGCTTGGCCTCGCGGGTCGAACCGCCCTTTTCCGGGAAGAACGCTTCCGGGTCGGTCTGGGAGCACAGTGCCCGCTCCTGCCACTCCGGCGCGTTGCCCAGCAGGTCGGCGACCTCGACACGGCCACCATCCATAACGTTGCCTCCTTTCGCACGCCGGCCTGCGACCGGCGTAACCCCCTCGCGGAAGGCCCTACTTTTTCGCCCGTACGGTCCGATTTGTCATGTCCCGTTCGAACGACCCCAGTGAAATTACACGCGTGTAATGCGTGCGTCGTCAAGCGGAACCTGATAAATAGGCCCACGAACCGGCGTGCCGTGGGCGACTCGCGGATGGCGCCGTGGTCCTTCGGCTCCCTACCGATCCAGACCCCAGGCGGGTAACGCTCGATCGGCCACTTTCCCACCAGCTCAGACGCCACAACCGCACATAAGGAATCAAACCACGACATCCCTAGCTTGATCCACCCGGCCTCCGCTAGTCCCCCGGTCGAGGGCACGAATCGGGCGGGTGATTACCCATCCCAGATGATCATGCAAACCTGGCGATTCGCTGTACGTAACGTCAGCTTTCGGACCCACCGAACCGCATGGCGTCGGTGCGCTGGCAGGCCGCTCAGGACGGCACCGGTTGGGGCGGGCCGCCTCGTCTACCGATCCGCCGGAACCGCCCACGGCCGGTCGTCGCCGGGCCGAAGTCGCGTGTCGCTGAGCCCGCGCGGCGCCGGCGAGAGTGACTGACGGGGGTGGGCGCTGGTGGGTCGGCCTTTGCGCCACCGGCCGCAGGTTTCCTCGACCGACGACCGCTCAGCATTTCTGTGGGCCAGCCCGTCGATGGCCCAAGCCAACGTGCGTTGGGCGCGTGCCCGCCTTGTTCCGGGATGCGGTTGCGGCGTATCGCGGCGCTCCACGGGCGGTGGTCTCGCCCCACCGCCAGAACGAAGGACCCAACCCAACGCCACACCGGGAACCACCAAGTGGGCGATTCGTCGGGCTGCTGGCCGAGTCCTGCACCGATCCCGCTTTAGTGCGGGCCGTGGGCCGTGGTGCGTTCAGGGGCCGGCCGGCCGGCTCAGACGGCGATTCCCTCGATCGAGCTCAGCCCACCGCCACACGGGCGCTGGTCTCACCCCACCGCCACAACCGTGGACCCGGCTCAGCGGCGCCCGCCGGACGCCACCGGGCCGGCGGTCGTCGGGTGACCGGCCGAGCACACCGGCGGTGGCGCTCTAGCGCAGACCGTAGGCCGTCGTGCGTTCGCGGGCCGGGCGGCCGGCTGCCGTGGCGATGGCTTTTAGTTGTTCGACCGTGCGCGACGAGCCGTTGGCCGAACCCGCCATGCGCGAGATGGTTTCCTCCATCAGCGTGCCGCCCAGGTCGTTGCAGCCGCCGTTGAGCATCGCGACCGTGCCCGCGTCGCCCAGCTTTACCCAGGAGCACTGGATGTTGGATATGCGGCCGTGGAGGAGTAGGCGGGCCATCGCGTGGACTACCCGGTTCTCGCGCCACGTCGGGCCTGGGCGGGCGATGCCCGCCAGGTAGATCGGGGCGTTGGTGTGGACGAACGGCAGGGCCACGAACTCGGTGAAGCCGCCCGTGCGGTCCTGGACGCCGGCCAACACCCGGAAATGGCCCAGCCACTGTCGGGGGTGGTCGACATGCCCGTACATCATCGTGGAACTCGATCGGATGCCCAGCTCGTGTGCCGTCGACACCACGTCGACCCAGGTGGCGGCCGGGAGTTTGCCCTTGGTCAGCACCCAGCGGACGTCGTCGTCGAGGATCTCGGCCGCCGTGCCCGGGATCGTGTCGAGGCCCGCGTCGCGCAGGGTCTGGAGCCAGTCGCGGACCGACATGCCGCCCTTCGCGGCGCCGGTGACGATCTCCATGGGTGAGAAGGCGTGGACGTGCATGCCCGGCACCCGCTGTTTGATCGCCCGGACCATCTCGGCGTAGGCCGTCACCGGTAGCTTCGGGTCGATGCCGCCCTGCATGCAGACCTCGGTGGCGCCCGCCGCCCAAGCCTCCTCGGCGCGCTCGGCGACCTGGTCGACCGACAGCCGGTAGGCGTCGGCGTCGCGTTCGCGCTGGGCGAAGGCGCAGAAGCGGCAGCCGACGTAGCAGACGTTGGAGAAGTTGATGTTGCGGTTGACCACGTAGGTCACGTCGTCGCCCACGGTGTCGCGGCGGACGTCGTCGGCGAGTCGGCACAGCTCGTCGAGCGCGGTGCCGTCGGCGTTGAACAGTGCCATGGCCGCGGCCTCGTGTCGCTCCTCCAACAACGCCGCCGGGTCGGTGGCCGCGAGGCGCAGGCCTTCGAGGACGTCGGAGGCCTGCCGCGAGACCGCCGCACCGCGGCCCAGGTCGACCGCTTCGGGTGCGATGCGGTCGGCCACCTCGGACCAGTCGCCGTAGACGGAGTCGAAGTCGCCGCGCCGGTCGCCGGTGCGGCCGGTGGTGTCGATCGTCGCGTGCAGGTCGGTGCGGCCCCCGGGCACGAACGCCTCGTCGGGCTCCTGCCACGCCCGGCCGACCGGCAGCGTGCCCTCGGCCGCCAGGCCGCTGACCGGCTCGGCCAACGCCGCCACGTGGCCGGCCAGCCGCGGGTCGAGCCAGGGGTCGCCGCGCCGAACGTACTCGGGATAAATGGTCAGTCGTTCGCGCAGCGTGAAACCGGACGCGGCCGATCGGGCGGCGAGCTCGTCGATCATCGGCCAGGGGCGTTCCGGGTTGACGTGGTCGGGGGTGACCGGCGAGACGCCGCCCCAGTCGTCGATGCCGGCCCGCAGGAGCAGGTCGTATTCGCCCTCGATCAGGTTGGGCGGTGCCTGGATGCGGGCGCCGGGGCCGAGGATGATCCGCCCGACCGCGATCGTCGCGGCGAGGTCGAGCAGCTCGGCGTCGGGCATGCCGCGCATCGCGGTGTCCGGCTTGGCCCGGAAGTTTTGGATGATGACTTCCTGGATGTGGCCGTATTCGCGCGCCGAGCGGCGGATCGCGAACAACGAGTCGGCGCGCTCGACCAGGTTTTCGCCGATGCCGATCAGGATGCCGGTCGTGAACGGGACGCCGACCCGGCCCGCGTCGTCGAGCACGCGCAGCCGGACCGCGGGCTCCTTGTCAGGTGAGCCGAAATGCGGGCCGCTCTTGTCGGACCACAGCCGGGTCGCGGTCGTTTCGAGCATCATGCCCATGCTCGGCGCGACCGGTTTGAGGCGCTGCAGCTCGGCCCAGCTCATGACGCCCGGGTTGAGGTGCGGCAGCAGGCCCGTCTCTTCGAGCACGGCGATCGCGCTGGCCCGCACGTAGTCGAGGGTCGAGTCGTAGCCCCGCGCGTCGAGCCACTCGCGCGCCGCCGGCCAACGCTCCTCGGGCCGGTCGCCGAGGGTGAACAGCGCCTCCTTGCAACCCTGCGCGGCGCCTTGGCGGGCGATCGCGACGACCTCGTCGCGGTCGAGGAACGCGGCCGGCAGCCGGTGCGGCACGGTGGCGAAGGTGCAGTAATGGCAACGGTCCCGGCACAGGCGGGTCAAGGGAATGAAGACCTTGCGCGAGTACGTCACGACGCCCGGCCGCCCGGCGTCGCGCAGGCCCGCGTCGCGAATGGCGCCGGCGATGCTCAGCAGCTCGTCGAGTGCCTCGCCACGCGCGGCCATCAGGTCTGCCGCTTCGCCCGGATCGAGCGCCTTGCCGTCTGCGGCGCGCGCCAGTGCCCGCCGGATGCTCGCCGCGGTCGGCGGCGTGGGCGAGGTCGGGATCAGATCAGCCACCGTTGAAGCGTAGGCGGTGCCACCGACAGAATCCCGTGGCGGCGGTCACCGCGAAAAATCTTGGCCGATCGCGAACCATCCGGCCGGCTCGTTCCGATGAAGAGGGTATGAGCGAACCCAACTCGGAGCGAGCGCCGCCTCAGCTGACAGTTACCACCACGTGTGTGCCGCGACCGTCCTCGGCAGTCTCCATCGTGGAGCCGAGCCCATCGGCGGCCAGGGCCGCACGCAGGCGCTGCACGTCCGCGCCCAACGACACGAGCGCGACGCCACCGGAGTCGGCCGGTCGGCACACGACGCGGCAACGGCCGGAGTCGTCGCCGGGCAGCAGGTCGGCCGCGAACGTCGCCGTGGATTCCGCGCTGATCGTCGCCAGGGCGCGGGTCAGCGCCTTCTCGAAGTCGAGCTCGTCGAGCACGGGGAAGGGAGGTCGGCCATGGTCGGGCAGGCGGGCAGCGGCCCGAAGTCCTTCGGCGCGGGCCTCGGCGGTGCCGAGCGAGAACAGGTCCTGATCCGCACCGCGCACCAGGACGGCGGCACCGTCGCCGTCGGCCTCCGGCAGTGGCGTGTCCAGATAGCCGCGTACGACCGCGACCGGCACCTGGGCGCATTTGCCCTTCACCAGCTCGCCGGCCGCGGCCAGCTCGTCGACGACGGCCATCTGGGTGATAGAGAGCTCGTTGCCGTAGGGGTCGACCTCGCCACGGTGGTCGCGGATGGCCGAGATCCCGGCGGCGCCGAGCGCGACGTCGGTGAGCCCGTTGCGCCATGGCCGGCCCATCGTGTCGGAGATCACTACGGCGACGTCGAGGCCGTGCCGCTCGCGCAGCGTGGTGCGCAGGGCGCGGGCCGAGGCGTCGGGATCCTTGGGCAGCAGCACGAGGTGGGCGCGGTCGACGTTCGACGCGTCGATACCGGCCGAGGCCATCACGAAGCCGTGGTGGGTCTGCACGATCCGGGTCTGCCCGCGGCGCGCCACCGGTCGAGCGGTCTCGGCGCGCAGCACCTCGTCGCGGGCGACGGCGCGTTCGTCACCGTCGACCGGCACGTCGACCAGGCTGCCTTCCGCCTTCGACACGATCTTGCTCGTCACCACCAGCACGTCGCCGGCGCGCAGCCACGGCGCTGCGGTGGTGATCGCAGCCGCGAGGTCGTCGCCGGGGCGCACGTCGCCGATGCCCTCGACCGGCAACACTTCGAGCCGCATGCCCACTCCCCCGCCCGCCGCTACCGCGTCAGCCGCAGTCATACCAGGTCGATGGCCGCGCGGACCATCTCCGCCGTGGTCTGCTCGTCGGTCATCCACAGCGGCACGGCGCGCACGGTGACCCCGGCCACCTCGGTGCCCGCGTCGGTGCTGTCCACCAGCCAGCCGTCGAGGATGCCGCCGTCGCGGCGCGCACCGTACATTCCGCCGACCCCGGCTGCCGTGCACGGCACGCCCAGCACGGCCAGGCACTTGTCGGCCATGCCCCGCACGGGGCTGTCACCGATGATCGGCGAGAAGCCGACGACGGGAGCGGTCAACGCGGCGCGCAGGCCCGGCACGGCCAGGATCGGGCCGATGCTGACCACGGGATTGCTGGGAGCCACCAGCACCAGGTCGGCGGTGGCCAGCGCCTCGAGCACGCCGGCGGCCGGCTTCGCCGTGTCGGCGCCGACGAAGACGAAGCGCTTGGTCGGCACCTCGCCGCGGTGGCGTACCCACCATTCCTGGAAGTGGATCGCCTTCTCGCCGTCGAGGTCGACCACGACGTGGGTCTCGAAGCGGTCGTCGGTGGCCGGCAGCATCCGCACGCCCGGCTGCCAGCGCTGGCACAGCGCCTCGGTGACGGCAGAGAGGGGATAGCCGGCGTTCAGCATCTGACTGCGCACCAGGTGGGTGGCGATGTCCTTGTCGCCCAGACCGAACCAGGTGGGCTCGGCGGCGTACGCGGCTAGCTCGTCCTTGACCGCCCAGGTCTCGCCGACCCGCCCCCAACCGCGTTCTGGGTCCGCGGCGCCACCCAGGGTATACATGACGCTGTCGAGGTCCGGACAAATCCGCAGGCCGTGCATGGTGACGTCATCGCCGACGTTGACGATCGCGGTCACCTCGGCACCGGTGTCCCGGGCATATGCCCGAACGCCGGTCAAGAACCGCGCGCCGCCAATACCACCAGCCAAAACGACGATGTGCATTCCGCAATCCTTACCTACACTGCCGGTTTCCCGGCGCCCGGGCGACTACGCTCACGAAAGCCATCTTCCGTCATCGCCCCAGGGGGAGCCGTGACCACCCAACCCGAGGCCGGGTCGACTGAACAGACCTCGGCCAATCAGATCACCAAACCCTGGCGCGAGTTGATCGCCCTCGTGCTGGTCGGCGCCAACGCCGTCCTGCTGTTCGTGGGGCTCATCGATCTGCTCGTGCCCTATTCGGCGAATGTCGGGTTCTCCAGCCGGGCCGGCGGCAGCTTCTTCGACTTCGCGGGCATCGAGGCGATCGTGCTGCCTCTGCTCGCCGTGCTCTTGGCCACACATCTCAAGCCGGCCGTGCCGCGCGCCAAGCTGGTCACGCAGGTGGCCCTGGCCGAATACGCGGTGTCCGCCGTGTTCGGCGTGATCGCGCTGCTGGCCTGGCTGTTCGGCTCGCTGGTCGACGGCGAGGTCCGGGCGGCGTTCACCGGGCTGCTGGTCCGCATCGCGTACGCGGGCATCTTCGCGGCCGCCGGGTTCCTGATCTACAAGGTCTGGCGGACCCTCTACTACGTGCCGCGACCCAAGCCCCAGCCCGGCATGTACGGCGCCCCGGCTGGTTACCCGCAGGGCGCTCCCGGGCAGCCGGGCTACGGGCAGGGCCACCCCGGTCAGCCCGGGTACGGCGCCCCCGCCGGGTACGGCCAGCCTGGCTACCCGCCGCCGCCGTCCTACCCGGGCGCGGCTCCCGGCCTGGGCGGTCCCACCGCTCCGGGCGGCCAGCCCGCGGCTGGTCCGGGCGCGCCGGGTCAGCCGGGCGCTTACCCGCCGGCCGGCCCGTCCGCGTCGGCCGAGCCGGCGACCTGGCCGCCGGTGCCCGGTTCCGGCGCACCGCAGGCGACCCAGACGATCACCGCTCCGCCCGTCTCGGCCCCGCCGGTCCCGCCGGCACCGGCCAGCCCGGCGGCGCCCGCCGGCCAGGCGGACGAGCCGACCACGGCTATCCCGACGCCGGAGGCCGAGCGCACCCAGGTGATCAACCCGGCCAGCCAGCAGCCGAGCGCCGGCTCAGCGCCGCCACCGGCCGCCGCGGCCGACGACGAAGCGACCCGGCCCGACATCCGCTGACACCGAAATCGGGGGCAGCAGGCCCGGCACCAAGCCGGACCCGCTGCCCCCGATTCATGTCCGCACCCAGCTGAGCCTCAGGCGACCGCCGAAGATCGGCGATCCGCAGTCGGGGCGCAGACCCAGCCGGGCAAGGTCCAAGGCGAGGCGCTACGCGGCCCGGACGCCGCGACGCTGCAGGCCGACCGCGCCCTCGGCCGGCTGGGAGGCCCGCGACCCGATGCGGGACCCAACGGGTCGCGGGCAGCTTGTGTTGCCGCGAAGGCGTGACCTGGCGAGGGCATCGGCCAGACGGCCGAGACATAGGCCGACGGCACCACCCGCCGGGCCCCCACGTCGCGGCGGGTGGTGCCGTTGTGGCGCGGACCCGGGAGGAAGGTCTACGCGCGGGCTCGCCCGGCCGCCACCTCCACGACGTGCGTCGCGGGCCCTCGTTGGTGGTCGGCCGGACGGCAATGCCGCCCCGCTCATGTGGGCGCTAACACGAGCATGGCCAAAGCGCACGCCGAGTGCGAGGACTTTCAGCCAGAGCTGAAACATTGAGGTCAGCCGGTACGCTCAACCACACGGACGCCCCGCTACCCCTTCCCGGAGCCCACGAGATCGTGCTGCGGATTCATTTCACCCGTGACGACGTCGCGCGCGCGCGTGTTGCGCCGGGTGCGGATCCGGTTTGGGAACTGATTCTCAGCCTGCATCTCTTTCAGGCTCGGCGGGCCGACCGCGATCCCCTGCTGGCCGGCTGGCGGCGCGACGTCGCCGCCGGGCTCCGGCACAGCGACGACGGCGCCAGCGTCCGGCTGTTGTTCGCCCTCAACCCACCGCAGGGCTACTTCCCCGACTTCCTCACCCCGTTCGAGAGCCGGGCCGGGCTGTTGCCGGCGCTCGACGCCATCCGGTCGACGCCTACCGCCAACCTGCGCCGCGACCTCAACCTGCTGGCCAAACGCAACCGGCTGCCGGCGACCGCGGCCGCGCTCGCCCGTGGTGACGTCACGACGTTGCATCGGTTGACCGACTCGATGGAGGCCTACCGCGCGCTGGCGATCGCTCCCCACTGGAGCCGGATCGAGAGCGCCGTCGAGGCCGACCGCAGCCAGCGGGCTCGGGCCATGCTCGCCGACGGGGCCGACGGGTTGTTGGGCAGCCTGCGGCCGGGGATGCGGTGGGACGGGGAGGTGCTGGAGGTCGGCCATTACCCGGCCGACCGGGACCTCTATCTCGACGGCCGCGGGTTGCTGTTGGTGCCGGCGTACTTCTGTGCGCGTACCCCCGTCACGCTCGTCGACCCGGACCTGCCGCCCGTGCTCGTCTATCCCGTCGAGCGGCTCGGCGGGCTCGACCAGCCGGCCGACCAGGGACGGCCGGCCCTGGCCGCGTTGCTCGGCCGCACCCGCGCCCGGGTGCTCGAGGTGGTCGACGGCGGCTGCTCGACCGGTGAGATCGCCCGCCGGCTCGACGTCTCGCCCGCGGCCGCCAGCCAGCACGCCGCCGTGCTGCGCAACGCCGGGCTTCTGGTCAGCCGCCGCGACGGCAACACGATGCTGCACACCCTGACGCCACTCGGGAAGGCAATGCTGGACTAAGGCTCAGTCGTGCCAGAGGGCGATGCGGTGGTCTTCGTCCGTCACGTAGATGCGCTCGCCGTCGAGCAGGGCGATTCCCTCGACGTTGCGGAACGGCGCCAGGTCGTCGACCACCTCGCCCGGCACACGCGAGCTGGAGCCCAGGGCGAACCGCACGTGCGTACACGTGATGTCGCCGCCCGTTGGGTGGTCGTCCAACAGCACCGAGCCCTTGCCGAGCGCGTCGATCGAACCCACGACCGCCTCGAACCCGTCGCCCGACGCGGTCAGGGCCCGGAAGCCCGTCAGGGTGCCGGGCGGGGTGACGCCGGTCAGCGCGTACGCCCGGACCACCGCCGGCCAGGTGCGCGGGTCGGCGTCGAACATGCCCTCGACGTCGGAGATCTCCACGATGATCGGCTCGCCGTCCTGCGTCACCGGGAAGCGCAGGCCGAGCAGCAGCGTGCCGGCCGGGGTGAACGCCGCGGCCTCCACGTTGACCGGCAGATCGCCGGTGATCACCCGCGAGGTCCAGCTCTTCGCCTTCGCCGCGCCGCGGATCTGGGTTTCCCGGATGAACTGCCGTTGCACCCGCTCGCCGGGCGGCAGCGGGCTGATGTCGGCGGCCAGCAGCGCGTCGTTGATCGCCCGGTGCAGCCGGAGCTGGTTGCGCACCACGTGCAGCTTCACCACCCCGCGGGCGGCGTCGGCCTCGCGGAACCGCGCGAAGAACGCCCGCTTCGGCCGCAGCGGGCCGCCCTTGGAGCCGAAGTGCGAGCCGACGACGTAGACCCAGCCGTCGCGGTGCGCCAGCGCCTCGCCGTCTTCGGTGCGGCCCGCTTCCGCACCGGCGTCGAAGCCCTGGTGGTGCGCCGCCCATCGGCCCTCGTGGTCCTGCACGAGCAGGGCCACGCAGGCCTCGACCGGACCCTCGTCGAGCACCGTCCACAGGCCACGACGAGCACCGTGGGCTTCCAACAGAGCCGGCGAGAGTACGGGCAGCAGGTCGCTGGCCTCGTTGCCGGCAACGGACAACTCCACATGGCGCAATGGCGCGGTCATGTGATCAGCCTAAAGACAAAGCGCTAGCAAAATCCGTCGTCGCCCCGAGCCTTCAGCTCGTCGACCAGCTGTTTGACCTCTTGAGAGCGCTCGCGGGAGCAGACCAGCACCACGTCGGGAGTGTCGACGATCACCAGGTCGCCGACGCCGAGCGCGGCCACGAGCCGGCCCGAGTGCGGCACGACGACCAGGCGGTCGGTGTCGCGCAGCAGCACGCCGGGCTTCTCACCCGGGTGGTCGGCGCCGCCGCCGAGCACCACGTTGCCGCGCGAGTCGCCGGGCAGCACGTCGCCCAGGGTCTGGAAGTCGCCGACGTCGGTCCAGCCGAAGTCGCCGGGCACCGTGCCGACCTTGCCGGCCGCGGCGGCACCCTCCATCACCGCGTAGTCGACCGAGATCTTGGTCAGGGTCGGCCAGATCGTGGTGAGGATCTCGTCGCGGTCGGGCTGGTCCCAGGCGGCCGCGACCCGGCACAGGCCGTCGTGCAGGCTCGGCTGCTGGCGGGCGAGCTCCGCGAGGAACGCGTCGACCCGCCAGACGAACATGCCGGCGTTCCACAGGTGGTCGCCGGACTCGACATATTGCTTGGCCAGCTCGTACGCCGGCTTCTCCGTGAACGCCTCGACCATCCGCACCGGACCCGGGCCGACCTCGGCGCCGCAGCGCAGGTAGCCGTAGCCCGTCTCCGGGCGGGTCGGCTTGATCGCGATGGTCATCAGCAGCCCGCGCTCGGCACCGGCCACCGCCTCGCGGACCACCTTGACGAACTCGGCCGGGTTGGTGATCAGGTGATCGGCGGCGAAGGCGCCCATGATCGCCGTCGGGTCGTGCCGGGCGATCAACGCCGCCGCGAGGCCGATCGCCGCGCACGAGTCGCGCGCGGACGGCTCGACCAGGATGTTCTCCTCGGGCAGCGCGGTGAGCTGCCGGGCCACGGACGCCGCGTGGGCCGCGCCGGTCACCACCATGGTCTGCTCCGGACCGGCCAGCGGCGCGACCCGCTCGACCGTCGCCTGCAGCAGCGACATCGGGCTGCCGGACAGCGGGTGGAGGAACTTGGGCTGGTGGAGTCGGGACAACGGCCACAGTCGAGTGCCGCTGCCACCGGCCAGGATCACGGCGTGCATCGGGACATCATGCCGGACCGCCGCAAATCCACCGGTCATGCCGGGTCCCCACTGCGTGGTGACCCGCCCTGCCCGCGCGGGCTCTGCTGATGATGCCCTCGCCAAGGCTCGGTCATGCCCGGGCTCGCTGCCAGGCCGCGATGTGCACCTCGGCGCTGGACTCCCAGGTGAACTCCTTGGCCCGGTCGAAGCCCGCCTTGCCCAGCGCCATCCGGCGGGGCTCGTCGTCGAGCAGCGCGGCCAGGTCGATGGCGATCTGGTCAGGATCTTCGCTCGTGTACGCCACCGCGTCACCGCCGACCTCGGGCAGCGACAGCCGGGGCGTGGTCAGCACCGGCACCGCGCACGCCATGGCCTCGAGGATGGGCAGGCCGAAGCCCTCACCGAAGCTCGGGTACGCCGCGACCAGCGCGCCGCCCAGGAACCCGGGCAGGTCGGCGTAGCGCAGGTAACCGGGGCGCAGCAGGCGCAGGTGGCCGGGCACCTCGGCGACCGCGCGGTCGATGTCGTCGTCGTGCCCCTGGCCGCCGGCGACGACCAGCGCGGGCGGGTTGGGTCGGTCGTGCACCGCCTTGACCCAGCCGCGGATCAGGCTCGGCACGTTCTTGCGCGGCTCCTTGGCGCCCAGGAACGCGACGTAGTCGGTGCCGGCCAGCCCGAGCCGGGCGGCGACGCGGGCCTTCTCCTCGGCGGTCGGCGGGTGGAACGCGGTGGGGTCGACGCCGTGGTAAGCCACGTCGACGCGGGTCGGGTCGGCGTCGAGCAGCCGGATCAGCTCGTCGCGGGTCGCCTTGCTCGGCACGATCACGCGGTGTGCGCGGCGCAGCGAGGTCTTGATCGCGCTGCGGAAGAACGTGCGCCGGGACTTGTCGTAGTGCTCCGGCTCGGTGAAGAACGTGGCGTCGTGGACGGTGACCGTCACGGGGCAACCGGCCCGCAGCGGGCAGGTGTAGAACGGCGAGTGCAGCACGTCGGCACCGACCTGCTGCGCCAGCAGCGGCAGGCCGGTCTGCTCCCAGGCGAGCCGGGCGGGCCGGTGCGCGACCGCGGCGGGCGCGGCGACCACCTCGGCGGCGGGCAGCATCCGGCTGTAACGCTCCGCGTCGGTGCGCAGGCCCACCACCGCGAGCTCCACCTCAGAGCCGATGACCTTGCCGAGCGCGCCTAGAAGCCCGTCGACGTAGCGGCCCACACCGCCGCGGTCAGCGGGAACGCTGGTGGCGTCGACGAGTACGCGGGGCGGACCGGAAGTCACGGTGCGGGCTCCTCAAGGGTGCGGTGTGTGCCAGGCCACTATGGTCCCAAGCCTACGCTGAGCCAGCGACGGGTCGGAGCCGGTGACACCGTGACGACACGGCGAACGATCGATGCCTAACCGGTAAGGTGCGACCGATGGTCGAAGAGAGTGCGGGCGACATCGCGCGGATGTTCGCGGCGGCAATCCGGCGAGATCCGACAAGACCGCTTTTGACCTGGTACGACGACGCGACAGGCGAACGCACCGAGCTGTCCGGCGCCACGCTCGACAACTGGGTCGAGAAGACCGCCAACCTGCTGGTCGACGGCGCCGGGCTGGGCGACGGCGACCGGGCGGGCGTCCTGTTGCCACCGCACTGGCAGACCGCGGCCGTCCTGCTCGGCTGCTGGGCGGCCGGCGTGGAGGTCACCACCGCGCCCGGACCCGTCGACGTCCTGTTCGCCACCGAGGCCCGGGTGGCCGAGGCCGGCGACTGGCCGGCGGGCGATCGTTACGCGCTGTCACTGCACCCGCTCGCCCTGCCGATGCGCGAGGTGCCCACGGGCTGGCAGGACTACACCGTGGCGGTCCGGGCCTACGGTGACGTGTTCGGCGCGTACCCCCGTGGCTCTTCCGATTGGAAAACCGCAGACCCGTTCGGCCTGCAGCCCGGCGACCGGGTGTTGATCGACGCCGCGCGGCACCCCGAACCGGCCGACTGGCTGCTGGCGCCGCTGGCCGCCGGGGCCAGCATCGTGCTCTGCGGCAACCTCGACCGGGCGAAGCTCGCCGGCCGGATCGCCAGCGAGCAGGTCACCCGCGACCTCAGCTGACCCCTTCGCGGGCCAGCTTCTCGAACGCGGCCAGCGACTCCGGGTTGGCCAGCGCGCCCTTGGCGGCGGCGCTCTCGGCCGGCGTGCCGGTGAGGATCTTCTTGACCGGCACCTCGAGCTTCTTGCCGGACAGCGTGCGGGGCACGCCCGGGATCCGGTAGACGGCGTCCGGGACGTGCCGCGGCGACAGGGCGGTCCGCAGCTCCTTGGCGATCTTGGCCGTCAGGTCGCCGTCGAGGTCGCGCTCGTCGGTGGTGACCACGAACAGCAGCAGGTCACCGGCACCGCCCTCGCTGTCCTCCAAGTGGATGACCAGCGAGTCCGCGATCTCCGGCAGCCCCTCGACCACTGAGTAGAACTCCGACGTGCCGAGGCGCACGCCGCCGCGGTTGAGGGTCGCGTCCGAGCGGCCGGTGATCACGCAGCCGCCGTGCTCGTTGATGGTGATCCAGTCGCCGTGCCGCCAGACGCCTGGATAGACGTCGAAGTACGCCTCCCGGTAGCGGCTGCCGTCCGGGTCGTGCCAGAAGCCGACCGGCATGCTCGGCATCGGCTCGGTGATCACCAGCTCACCGAGCTGGTCGCGCACGGGTTCACCGTCCGGCCCGAACGCCTCGACGGCCGCGCCCAGGGCCCGGCAGGCGATCTCGCCGGACCGCACCGGGAGCAGCGGCACGCCGCCGACGAAGCCGGTGCACACGTCGGTGCCGCCGGACAGCGACTGGAGCTGGAGGGTGTCGCTGACGTCCGCGTACACCCAGGCGAAGCCCTCGGGCGGCAGCGGAGCGCCGGTCGAGCCGAGCCCGCGCAACGCGCTCAGGTCGTGGTCGGCGCGCGGCACCAGGCCGGACTTGCGACAGGCCAGCAGGAACGGCGCGGACGTGCCGAAATAGGTCAGCCGGGTCTCTTCCGCCAGCGTCCACAGCGTGTCGAGGCTCGGCGCGCCAGGGTTGCCGTCGAACAGCACGATCGTCGCGCCGACTGCCGGGCCCGAGACGAGGAAGTTCCACATCATCCAGCCGGTGGTGGTGAACCAGAAGAACCGGTCCGCCGGGCCGAGGTCGTGGTGCAGCGCGAGCATCTTGAGGTGCTCGAGCAGGATGCCGCCGTGCCCGTGGACGATCGGCTTCGGCAGCCCCGTGGTGCCCGACGAGTAGAGCACGTAGAGCGGGTGGTCGAACGGCACCGGAGCGAAGGTCAGCGGCTCGTCCGTGGCCGAAGTGAGCTCGTCCCAACCGGAAGAGCCGGAAGAGCCGGAACCCGCCGCCGGGTTCAGGTAGTTGATCATCACGAGGTGCTCGACCGACGGCAGTGCCGCCCGGATCGCCTCGACCTCGGCCGCGCGGTCGACCGGCTTGTCGCCGTAGCGGTAACCGTCGACCGCGACCAGCACCTTCGGCTCGATCTGCTGCCAACGGTCGCAGACGCTGCGGGTGCCGAACTCGGGCGCGCAGGACGAAAAGATCGCGCCCAGGCTGGCCGAGGCCAGCATCAGCACGTACGTCTCCGGGATGTTCGGCGCGTACGCCGCGACCCGGTCACCCGGGCCGACACCCAGCCGGCGCAGGCCCGCGGCGCACCTCCGTACCGCGTCGCGTAGCTCGTCCTTGGTCAGGGTCTGCGGCGCGCGGGTCTGGCCGTGCGCGATCACGGCGGGGTCGTCGCCGGCCCGGCCGGGCATCCGCAGCACGTTCTCGGCGTAGTTGAGCGTCGCGCCCGGGAACCAGCGCGTGCCGGGCATGTGCCGATCAGCGATCGTGGCGGTCGGTGGTGTGTGGCTGACCACCTCGAAGTAGTCCCAGATCGAGCGCCAGAAATCCGGGATGTTCTGGACAGACCACAGCCGCAGCGCCTCGTAGTCGGCGAAGGCCAGACCCCGCTCGCGTTCGAGCCAGTGCAGGTAGTGGCCGATCCGGCTGGTCTGGCGTACGTCGGACGGCGGCGTCCACAACACCTCGTTGCTCATCCGGCCATCCTCCCCTATGCGAGGCCGACGACATGTGGGTGCCGCGCACACATTCACGGTCCGGAACCCGCTCCGGTACGGTGCTCGCGTGCGTCATCTGTGGAGCCTGCTCGCCGGCATCGTCGCCGCGCCGCTGGTCTGGATTCTGCTCGCGCTCGGCCAGGACGGATCGACTTCGACGATCACCACCTGGGCCGACACCTCCGCGTTCAACACGGCCCGGCTGATCGAGCCCGCGGTCTACCTCGCCGCCGCCGGAATCGCGCTCGGCCTGCTCGCCACGCTGCGCTGGTCGCCGCTCGGCCCACTGCTCGCCGGCCTGTTGCTGATGGCGCCGTACGTGGGCATGTTCATCGCGCCGCTGCGGGTGCGGTCGGCGGTGCCGGGCGGCTGGCGCCTGTTCGGCGACCCACTGCCGCTGCGGCTGCCGCTCGACAACGGCACCCTGTTCTTCCTCGGCCTGCTGCTGGCGATGGCGGCGTTCAGCCTGCAGCGCTGGCGTCGCTGGCCGGTCGCCGCCGCGCCGGCCCGGTCCGGTGTGGACGACACCGACCCCGACCTGTTCGGCGGCGGGCTCAGCACCGACCCAGACACCCGCCCGCCGACGCTGGCCTATCCGCCGGCCGGCGTGCCGGCGCCCCGCTCGGAGCAGCCGTTCGGTGGCACGCCCACCGCCGGCGGGTCACCGTGGTCGTCGCCGCCGGCGCCGTACCGCCCGGACGGTAAGGCCGAATAGGCGACAGAACTCGTCGCTCCCGCGGGGTACGGTGCGCTTCACCTGGGTCGATCCACCGGATCGACCGCAGCCCCGCGGGAGGCCCGATGCGCCATCTCGGATCGCTGCTCTTGTCGCTGGTGCTGGCACCGGCCATCTGGGTGCTGGCCGGCTACGGGATGAACGAGGTCTCGATCGGGGTCGGGCAGTTCGACCTGCGCATGGTCGGCGGCTACGCGGCCCTCGCCGCGGCCGGGGTGCTGCTCACCCTGCTCGTGCTGACCCGGCTCTCGCCGGTCGGGCCCGCGACGGCCGGGCTGGCGTTCATCGTGGTCAGCGTGTGGGCGGCCCAGGACCCAGGGCCGTTCCAGGACCTGTTCACGGCCTCCGTGTTCGGCCGCCCGGCCGGCCTGCTCAACCCGGTCGTGGCGATCGGCCCGGTGGTCGGCACGCTGCTGCTGCTGACCGTGACCAGCCCGCGGCGTTGGCAACGGCATCCGGCGACGGCGGTGCCGCCGCAGCCGCTCTATCGGGGTGCCACCGTCGGCGCCGGCTATCCAGCCCCGCCGCCGTTCCCGCCGCCTCCCGGATCGCCCGCCGCGCCCTATTCCACGGGGGTGCTCTACGGCCAGGGGTACGGCGGTCCGGGCGCAGTCCCCGCACCGACCTCGGCCGCTCCGGCCAGTGGGCCACCCGGTGCGACCCCACCGCCTCTCGGGCAGAGCGTCCCGGTCAGTGGGCCGCCCAGTTTGCCGCCACCGCCCGTCGGCCAGAGCCCTCCGCTCAGCAGGCCGCCCGGTGCACCGCCCTTCGGGCAGAGCGCTCCGGTCAGTGGGCCGCCCGCGACGCCGCCCCCGCCTTCCGGGCAGATCGCTCCGCCCCCACCCCGCCCGGCGTCCGGGCCTCCGCCTGCGGCGGGGCCGGCACCTGCCGGCGGCGGCGCCTGGTCGACACCGCCGACCAGCCAGCCCCTCCCGCCCGCTGAACGCACGCCACCACCGCCGCGCCTACCCCGGCCGGCCGGGGAACGCACGCCGCCGCCCCCGCCGCCGCGGTTCACCCCGCACGTGCCGCGCCAGCCGGGCGCCGGCGACGCGGCCGACGCCACGGACGCCACGACGCGGTTGAGCCCGGCCACCGACGAGACGACCCGGCTGACGCCGCACCCGACGACGGACGAGACCACGCGCGTCGCGGCGCCGTCCGGCGATGTCGATCCGGACGGCGACGAAAAGACCACGGTGCTGCGGCCGGCGACGACGAGCGACCGGTCCGACGCGGACAGCGACGAGCAGACGACCCTGCTGCGACCGGCGACGGCTGCCGAGGAACCGACCGACCGGCCCGACCCCGAGAGCGCCGAGAAGACCACCGTCCTACGACCGGCGACCGCCGCCGACGAACAGCCCGGGAGCGACGAGCAGACGACCCTGCCGAGCCGCCACCAGGCCCCAGCCGACGAGGGGGACGACGAGGAGACGACCGTGCTCAGCGACGGCGACGAGCCGAGCGCCCCGGACGGTCGCACGCGGCCGCTGCACGGCACGCCGCCGCCACCGGCCGCCTACCCGCCGCCGGGTCACGCCACGCCGACCACGCCGCCGACCGACCCGGACGCGACGCGCCGCTTCTGAGCAGGTCAGCCGTTGAGGAGCTGGCGGGCCATCACGACGCGCTGCACCTGGTTGGTGCCCTCGTAGATCTGCGTGATCTTGGCGTCACGCATCATCCGTTCGAGGGGATAGTCGCGGGTGTAGCCGTACCCGCCGAGCAGTTGGACCGCGTCGGTGGTGATCTCCATGGCGGCGTCGGAGGCGAAGCACTTGGCAGCGGCGCCGAAGTAGGTCAGGTCGGCGTCGCCGCGCTCGGACCGCCCGGCCGCCGAGTAGGTGAGCTCGCGGGCGGCCGTGAGCTTCATGCCCATGTCGGCGAGCATGAACTGGACGCCCTGGAAGTCGGCGATCGGCTTGCCGAACTGGTGGCGCTCCTTGACGTAGCCGAGCGCGTAGTCGAGCGCGCCCGAGGCGATGCCGACCGCCTGGGCGGCGATGGTGACCCGGGTGTGGTCGAGCGTGCGCATCGCGGTGGCGAACCCAGTGCCGACATCCCCAATTCGGCGCGAATCCGGAATATGCACATTGTCGAAGTAAACTTCGCGAGTCGGTGAGCCCTTGATGCCCAGCTTCTTCTCCGGCGCGCCGAACGACACACCGGCATCCGACTTGGACACCACGAACGCCGAGATGCCGCGCGACCGGGCGCCCGGCTCGGTGACCGCGAAGACCGTGTAGAACTCCGACACACCGGCGTTGGTGATCCACCGCTTGACGCCATTGAGCACCCAGCCGTCGCCGGAGCGTTCCGCGCGGGTCGTCATCGACACGGCGTCACTGCCCGCGTCGGGCTCGGAGAGGCAGTACGAGAACATCGCGTCGCCGCGCGCGACCGGGGGCAGGAACTCGGCCTTGACCGCGTCGGAGCCGGCCAGCAGCAGCGGCATCGTGCCCAGCTTGTTGACCGCGGGAATGAGCGACGACGCCGCGCAGGCGCGGGCCACCTCTTCGATCACGATCGCGGTGGCCAGGGCGTCGGCGCCGGCACCGCCGTATTCCACCGGGATGTGCGGCGCGTGGAAGTCGGCGGCACGCAGGGCCTCGTACGACGCCTTGGGAAACTCACCGGTCTCGTCCGCGTCAGCGGCGTTGGGCGCGACCCGGGCGTCACACAGCTCGCGTACGGCGGCCCTGATCGTGCTGTGCTCTTCTGGCAGTAGGTAAACGTCGAACGAACCCTGCGTCATGATTGCGGCCCTCCCCTGGCCGGCGGACAGAGCCACCGGTAGCGTGCGTCGGGCATGTGTCTATCCGGCCCAGTGCTGAGGATACCGACCGGTAACGTTGGCTCGGATGCACAGTGGGTAGGCTCACGCACTATCCTCGCTTGCGCACGTAGGCGAGCCCGCTCCGGCGGTGACAGAAGAACAGATGTCCCAACTGACGCGCCGTGCGGGCGCGGCCAGCCCCGACAACGACGTAGCGCACAGTGGCGCTGCCGAGCGTGAGCGGAGAACCAAGGCGTGACGATCCCGTACCCGAACACCCAGCCCATGCCGGCGATCGCGGCGGTGACACCGCCTTCCGGTGCCGCCCGCCCGCGGCTGACCTTCCTCGGCACCGGTTACCTGGGTGCGACGTACGCCATCTGCTACGCCGAACTGGGCTACGAGGTGCTCGGGTTCGACGTCGACGAGGCGAAGATCGCCGGCCTGGCCGCCGGTGTGGTCCCGTTCCACGAGCCCGGCCTCGACGAACTGCTGCGGCGCAACATCGCCGCCGGCCGGCTGCGCTTCTCGACCGACTACCAGGAAGCCGCCGAGTTCGGCGACGTGCACTTCATCTGCGTCGGCACCCCGCAGCGCGGCGACGGCATGGGCGCCGACCTGACCTACGTCGAGACCGCGGTCGTCAACCTCGCCCAGCACCTCGACCGCAAGGCGCTGATCGTCGGCAAGTCCACCGTGCCGGTCGGCACCGCCGAGTGGATCGAGCAGCTGGTCGGCAAGCACGTCGCTCCGGAGCTCGGTGTCGAGGTCGCCTGGAGCCCCGAGTTCCTCCAGGAGGGCTTCGCCGTCGAAGACGTGCTGCGCCCCAACCGGATCGTGGTCGGCGTCAAGAGCGACTGGGCCAACGGCCTGCTCTACTCGGCCCACAAGGGCGTCTTCGACCTGGCCGCCACCGAGGACCGCGAGGTCCCGCTGGTCATCACCGACTTCGCCACCGCCGAGCTGGTCAAGGTCGCGGCCAACGCGTTCCTGGCCACCAAGATCTCGTTCATCAACGCGATGGCCGAGGTCTGCGAGGTCGCGGGCGGCGACGTCACCCAGCTCTCCCGGGCCATCGGCTACGACCCCCGCATCGGCAACCGCTTCCTCCAGGCCGGCGTCGGCTTCGGCGGCGGCTGCCTGCCCAAGGACATCCGCGCGTTCCAGGCCCGGGCCCAGGAGCTCGGCGCCGGCGAGGCGCTGCGCTTCCTGCACGAGGTCGACCTGATCAACCTGCGCCGCCGCACCCGGGTGCTCAACCTGGCCGCCGAGCTGCTTGGCCGCCGCTCCGGCCCGGCCGGTCCGGACCTGTCCGGCGCCCGGATCGCGGTGCTCGGTGCGACCTTCAAGCCCAACTCCGACGACATCCGCGACGCGCCGTCGCTGGCCGTCGCCGGGCTGCTCCTCAAGGCCGGCGCCGACGTGCACGTCTATGACCCCGAGGGCATGGACAACGCCAAGAAGGCCTCGCCCGACCTGACGTACGAGCCGACGCTCAACGACGCGGTCCGCGACGCCGACCTCGTCTGCGTGCTGACCGAGTGGGCCGACTTCCGCAACGCCGACCCGGTCGCCCTCGGTGAGCTGGTCGGCGGCAAGAAGGTCATCGACGGCCGCAACTGCCTGGACCCGGCACTGTGGACCCAGGCCGGCTGGGTCTACCGGGGCATGGGCCGCCCGTAACGGTCGTTTTGCTCGAAGGGCGCTTCTGGGGTTCCGTACCCCGGGGGCGCCCTTTCACATTGGAGGGACGTCACCGATTTCGGGTGTCGCGTCCGGACACGCCCAAAGGGACTGTTCAATCGACGTCCAGTATGGGCATGCTTCGGTATAGGCGTCACCGTCCTGCCGCGAAGAGGTGCGATGGAAAGGTATCCGTGTCCCTCCTGCGGCCGGGAGATCGATCCCGCTCCCCGCTGCCCGTACTGCAACGCCGAGCAGGGCCGCTGGGCCGACGAGGTGCAGCGCATCGAGCGCGAAATCGCCGAGATCCGCCGCCAGGACATCCAGCTCGCCCGTGACCAGCGGCTGCTCGCGCAGCGGATGCAGGCCGCCCGGTTCCAGCGCGACATCCTCTCCGCGGCCAACCAGGAACGGCTCAAGGAGCAGATCAAGAAACCCCGCCGGGTGCTGCGCCGCCGGGCCAGCAAGCGCTCGCCGGCCGCCGACCCGACTGCCGCCCGCATCCCGCGGCAGCAGCCGACAGGTGCGGGAGAGCCCCCGGAGCCGCCTCCGCCGCCCCGGGTGATGGACCTCGACGACGAGGGGGTACGCGCGGAGGCGTCGCCCCGGGAGATCCAGAACGTCTACCTCGGCCTGGGCGCCCTCCTGCTCGGTGTCGCGGCGGTGGTCTTCGCGGGCGTGACCCCGTTCGCGATCCCCCGCCTGGCGATCCTGACCGGCGCGGCCGCGCTGATGTTGGGCGTCGCCCCGTTCGTCCGGGCCCGCCAGCTCAGCTCGACGGCCGAGACCGTGTCCGCGGTCGGCCTGACCCTCGTGCCGCTGATCGGCTACGCCCTCTACCTGGTCCCCGCCGTCCGCACCGGGCCCGTGCCGGGCGAGGTGTTCGGCGGCATCGTGTTCGCCGCGACGGCCGCGATCGCCGCGGTCTACGCGAGCGCGACCGGCCTCAGCGTGCCCCGCTACGCCACGGTGCTCGCGCTGCAACCGGTCATCCCGCTGCTCGCACACCGCTCGATCGACGGGCCGACCGGCTGGGCGTTCTCGCTGGCCGCCGTGGCCGCCCTGGACGTCTGGCTGGGCCGGCAGTACGCCGCCTTCGGCTCCCTGGTGCCGCCCGCCTGGTCGGCCCGACTGGCACCGCCCCGACCGACCACCGACGAGCCCGCCGACCGGGCGGAACCGACCGGCGACCGGAGCCCGGCCTCCGACGGCCCGACGGTGTCCCGGATCGTGTCGAGCCCCGTCCCGGGCCAGCGCACCGACGCCGACGACCCAGAGATCCGCCGTCCCGAGGGTGCCGCCGAGGAAGCCGAGGTGCTGGTCGACGCCGGCCCCACCGACGCGCCCGTGTCCGGCCCGCCGCCGCAGACCGAGGTCGCCGCCCGGTGGCTGCGCGAGATGTCCTGGGTGCTGTTCGGCATCGCCATCGGCGCCGCCCTGATCTACGCCGTGGCCGGGCTGGTCGAGGCAGACACCCTGCCGGCGGCCACGGTGGCCGGCATCGCGCTGGTGCTGTCCGCCGGCGTCGGGCTGGTCGGCTCACTCCAGCTCCGCCGCCGCCCGCTGCCCGACGTGGCCGGCGCGATCATGACGCTGGCCATCATCGGCGCGGCGGGCCGGGTCGCCTCGGTCGCGTTGCCTGGGCACGCGCTGGTCGTCGTCGCGGCGATCATCGCGCTGATCGGCTTCGCCCTTCGGGTGCTGCCGGACGAGTCGCGCCGGGGCCCGCAGCTCGCCTCGACGGCGGCCATGCTGGTGCTCGGTGTGGTGATCGCCGGCAACACGCTGCGCGCCGCCATCGCGCCGATCGACGCCGCGCTGCCGATGTGGCGGGCCGACCTGACCGCGTACGACGCGAAGCTCGACGCGGCCATCGGCTCCGCGCAGTGGCAGCTCGCGGTCGCCGCCGCCCTGCTCACCATCGCCGCCGTGCTGGCCGCGCCGCAGGAGATCCGGCGCGAGCTCGCGGTCGCCGGTGCGGCCCTGACCGCGCTCGCCGCGCCCGCCTCGTTCGACCTCGGCTGGGCGGCCGCACCATGGCCGCCGGCGATCGCCGCGATCGCCATCGGCGTGGCCGGCCTCTGGGCCCGCACGAACCGCGCCGGTGTCGCGCACGCCGTCGGCGCGGCCCTGGTCGGGTTGGCCGCCGCCGGTGCCTCCACCGCCCGCCCCGCGCTGACGGCGGCGGTGCTGTTCGCGATCGCGGCCAGCGGGGCACTGATCGCCGCGGCCGCCCGCTCCACGACGATCCGCGACAACGCCGCCGGCTCCGAGCCGGTCGGCGAGTGGGCGGCCGGCGGTGCGGCGTTCGCGTTCCCGGGCGCGGTGGCGAGCTTCGTCGCCGCGACCGTGCCGGCCACGAACGCCACGGTGCCGATCCTGGCCACCGGCTTCCTCGCGGTCTGCGCGACGCTCAGCTTCGCCGCGCTCAACCAGGTGGCCGAGCGGCATCTGAGCATCCCGCTCACGGTCGGCACCGGCCTCGGCGCGATGACCGTCGCCGCCGCCGCGTTCGCCGCACCGCAGTCGATGGTCGCCGACAAGCTGGTCGGCACGCTGATGCTGGTCGCCGCCGTGCTGCTGTTCCTGGCGCCGTCGATCGACCACGGCCGGCGGGCCGACCGCATGCTCGACGGCGCCGACTTCGCCTCGGCGGCCGCGACCACCGCGCTGATCGGCGCGCTGGCCCGGATCGCGGCCATCCTCGCGCCCGGCGGCGAGATCGCGACCGTGGCCGCGATGATCCTGGTCGTCGCGATCGCCGTGCGCGCACTTCCGGAAGGCTGGCGGCGCGGCCCGGCCCTGGGCATCGCGGTCGGCGGCGGCGTGATCGCGGCCGTGGCCGGCTACCAGTGCCTGGCCGGCGGCCTGCGGATCCTGGCGACGCCCGGCGCGCTCTGGGCGGCCGACCTCTCCCGCTGGCCCGGCAGCACCGACGCGGCCGGCGCCTGGCAGGCCCCGGTGGCCCTGGTGCTGCTGGCCGGCGCCGCCGCGATCGTGCTGCCCCGCCCCTGGTCGTACGACGTCGCCGGGGTCTTCGTCGGCCTGGCCACGATCGGTGCGCCCGCCGCCCTCGGCCTGCCCTGGTACTCGCCGATCCTGGTCGGCGGCGCCGTCGCCACCGTCTACGGTGTGGCCGCCGTGATGGCCGCCGACCCCCGGGCCGGCATCGCCCGGATCTGGGTCGCCGCCGCCGTCGCCCTGCACGCCGTCGGCGCCAGCGTGGTGCGCCCGTGGACCACCGCGGCGGCGCTCGGCATCATCGTGCTGATCGGCGCCGTCGTCGCCGCCCTGGCCGCCAACGCGGTGGCCGGCCCGTCCGACGACGCCGGCCCACGGTGGACGCTCTTCACCCGCCAAGGCGGCGGCACCGGGGCCACCACCGAGTCAGCCGGCTACCCCGGTGCGGAGTCGGCGGCCCCGATCGGTGCCGACGCGCCGGGGGCCGGCGAGCGGGTCACCGTGCCCAACAGCCGGTCCGGCACCGAGCGAGTCACTGTGCCCGCCGGCGAAGACCTCGGCCCATCGGCCGGCGGTGGCGGCACGGCGACGATGACCCGGCCGCGCGCGACCGCCACCGGCGAGCGGGTGGCCGCCCCGGCCGATGTCGCCGCACCGCCGCACCTGAGCACCGTCGGCGGGCTCGCCGTCGGCGGGGCCCTGCTGGCGCTGCCGGGCGCGCTCGCCGGCTTCGCCGCGTCGGTCGGCAGCTCGGCCGTCGTGGTGCTGACGGCCGCCCTGGCCGGCTCCAGCCTGGGTATGGCGCTGCTGGCGCTGACCCGGGCCCGGATGGCGCCGTTCCTCGCGTACGCGTCCGTCGGCCTGGCCGGCGGTGCCACGATCACCGCCGGCACCGCCCTGGGCACGGGCGTCTCGCCCGGCGTCTATGCGGCGGCCGCCGCCATGCTCGGCATCCTCGCCGAGCTGCTGCGGGCGACCGTCTCGCCGGGCGGCGAGGCGGAGCGGGTGCGCCGGTGGAGCGCGTTCGGCTCGGGCCCCTGGCGCCGCCAGCTCGGCGCGTCCGGCCGGCGCTGGTCGCTGGAGCCGGCGATGGGCGCGCTGCTGCTGGCCGTACCCGGCATTCTCTTCGCCCTCTATGCTCTCGGCCCCGCCCTGATCGCCGCCCTGATCGATCCGCTCCAGGTGGTCAACGGAGTGTGGGAGGGGCCGCCGCCGGCGCTCCTCGACCCGCCTGCGGCCGCGGTGGACCCGTCCAACGTGCTCTCCGCGCTGCTGCTGACCGTGGCGGCCGGGCTGGCCGCGCTGGCGTTCTCCGGCGGCCGACCGGCCCGGGCGATTCCGGTGGTGCTGCCCGGCATCGCGGTGACCATCCTGATCACGCCGGTGTCGCTCGGCCTCGGCTGGCCGCAGACCACGCAGGCGGCGCTGGCCGTCTTCGCGGTCACCATGCTCGGGTTGGCGCTGACCCCGCCGCCGCCGGAGTCCGAGCTGGCGCAGTCGTTGCGCTCCGCCCGGATCGCCGGCTTCGTCATCGGCCTCGCGGCCGGCAACGCGGGCCTCTCCGGCAGCCTGGCCACCCGCGGCATGACGCTGTTCACGCTGGGCAGCGCGGTCCTGGTCGGCGCGGCGGCCGCGCTCTACGGCAAGACCGAGCGGGCCCGCATCCTCGGCTGGCTGTTCGCCGCGATCATGGCGCAGGCCTTCGTGCTGACGCTGGGCCTGGTCGGCGGCCTGCCGCGCACCACGTCGGCGTTCGGCGTGCTCGGGGTCGGCGCCGCGCTGCTGATCGGCGCGGCGCTGGTGCCCCGGCTGCGCCAACCGCAGGCGCGCCGCGAGGCGACGACGGTCGAGTGGAGCGGCTACGCGGCCGGTCTGATCGCGTTCGCGCTGGCCTTCGACTCGCTGCCGCACCTGGCCGGCCTGCTCGCCGCCTGGGGCGCGGTGCTCGGAGCCGCGGCCGGTCGCCCCGGTCGCCGGGCCTCCCGCCGGCGGGTCATGTTCTACTCGGCGCTCGGCTGTGAGGTCGTGGCCTGGTGGCTGCTGATGGACCTCGGCGACGTGCGGCTGCTGGAGGCGTACACGCTGCCGTTCGCCGCGGTCGCGCTGGTCGCTGGCCTGATCGAGCTCCGCCAGCGCCCGTCGCTGGGCAGCTGGGTGGCGTACGGCCCGGCTCTGCTGGCGGCCTTCCTGCCGACCACGGTGCTGGTGCTCACCCGCGACACCACCGACACCCGCGAGCTGCTCCTGCTGGTCGGCGCGGCGGCGACGCTCATCTTCGGCGCGATGGTCAAGCAGCAGGCGCCGGTCATCGTGGGCGCGGTGGTCACCGGCATCTCGGCGATCCACTTCACCGTGACGCGGGTCGGCCCGTACTACGTCGTCCTGCCGATCGGCGTCATCCTGCTGGTCCTGGGCGCCAACAACGAGAACCGCCGCCGCGCCCAGGAACGCATCCGCAGCCTGCGCGGGATGCGCTAACGCGTGTAGTGCCGCAAGTGGACCGGCCCACCAGCGGGGTCGGTCCAGTTGGCCCGCGTCGTGTGGGTGTGCTGCCAGCCGGTGGCCGCGTAGAACGCGACGGCGTCCGCCCGCCCGGTGACCTCGAGCGTCAGCTCGATGCCGCGCTCGACCGCCCAGGCCGTCGCGTGGTCGACCAGCGCCGTGCCGACCGATTGGCGCCGGGCCGCCGGCGTGACGAACAGCCGGCTCAGCTCGCCGGCCTGGATCGCGACGTGCCCCGTGATCGTGCCGTCCGGCGACTCGGCGACCCAGGCGGCCACGAGACCGGGTGGGTCCAACCAACGAACCGGATCCGCGGGCCAGTTCAGCGGGTACGCGTCGGCCTCGTGCACCGCCCGCAGGGCGGCGACACAACCTGGCAGGTCGACTGCCCGTCGCTCCCGGATCATTCCGACCGTAGCGACGCCTTGAGGGCGGCTTCCTTCTCGGCGACCAGCACTTCGAGGCCGGCCTGGAAATCGACCATGCGCTGGCGCAGCGCCGGGTCGGCGGCGGCCAGGATCCGGACGGCCAGCAGGCCCGCGTTGCGCGCGCCGCCGATCGAGACCGTGGCCACCGGCACGCCGGCCGGCATCTGCACGATCGAGAGCAGCGAGTCCATGCCGTCGAGGTACTTCAGCGGGACCGGCACGCCGATCACCGGCAGCGGGGTGGCCGACGCGACCATGCCTGGCAGGTGTGCGGCACCGCCCGCCCCGGCGATGATCACCTGAAGGCCACGATCGGCGGCTGTCCGGGCGTACGCGATCATCTTGTCGGGCGTGCGGTGCGCGGACACGACGCCGACCTCGTAGCCGACGCCGAACTCGTCGAGGGCCTCCGCCGCGGCGCGCATCGTCGCCCAGTCGGAGTCGCTGCCCATGATCAAGCCGACGGCCGTCACTCGTGGGTCCCTTCGCGTAGCCACCAGGCCGCGCGGGCGGCGCGGGCGCGCAACGACGCGAGGTCGTCGCCGAGCACCGTCACATGGCCGATCTTGCGGCCGGGACGGGTCTGCTTGCCGTAGAGATGCACGCGGGCGCCGGGGTCCTCGGCGAACAGGTGGTGCATCCGCTCGTCGATCGACATGCCACCGGGCGGGCCGCCGAGCACGTTGGCCGACACCACGACCGGCGCGGCCAGTGCCGTGTCGCCGAGCGGGTAGTCGAGTACCGCGCGCAGGTGCTGCTCGAACTGCGACGTCCGCGCGCCCTCGATGGTCCAGTGCCCCGAGTTGTGGGGCCGCATCGCGAGCTCGTTGACGACCAGCCCGGCCGCGGTCTCGAACAGCTCCACCGCGAGCAGGCCGACCACACCGAGCGCGGTCGCCAGGTCGATCGCCAGCTTCTGCGCCTCGACGGCGACGTCCTCCGGCAGTTGCGGCGCCGGCGCCAGCACCTCGACGTTGATCCCGTCGCGCTGCACCGTCTCCACCACCGGGTAGGCCGCGACCTGCCCGAACGGCGACCGGGCCACCTGCACCGCCAACTCGCGACGCAGCGGCACCAGCTCCTCGGCGATCAGCTCGGTGCCGCTGGCCAGCACCTCGGCGGCCGCCTCGGGCGAGTCGACGACCCACACGCCACGCCCGTCGTAGCCGCCCCGGGACGCCTTCAACACCAGCGGCCAGCCGGCGCTGTCACCGAACGCGGCGAGATCTTCCGGCGAGGTGATCGGCTGCCAGCGCGGCACCGGCGCGCCCAGCTCCGAGAGCCGCTCCCGCATCCGGCGCTTGTCCTGCGCGTACACGAGCGCGTCGGCCGACGGGAAGATCTTGACGCCGTCGGCCTCCAGCGCGCGGATGTGCGCCTCCGGCACGTGCTCGTGGTCGAACGTGACCACGTCACAGCTCTTGGCGAAGGTGCGCAGGGCGGCCAAATCGGTGTGTTCGCCGATCTGCACGTCGGCGGCGACCAGCGCGGCACCGTCGTCGGTATGGGCGGCGAGCACCCGCAGCGACTGGCCGAGGGCGATGGCGGCCTGGTGGGTCATCCGGGCCAGCTGGCCACCACCCACCATGCCGACGACAGGCAGTCCGGTACGCGAATCCATGGCGCGCGAAGCCTATCCCGGCGTTACCGGCGGGCGAGCTGCGCGGTGAGGTCCGCCACCGCCGTCGTGGGGCGGTCACAGACGAAACCGCGGCAGACGTACGCCGTGGGTGCGCCGTCGAGCAACGGACGATCAGCCAGCAGGGGTACGCCGGGCGCGTCCGGAGCACCGACCAGCACCACCGCACCCGGCGGCGCCAACTCGTAAGCGGTGGCGACCAGCGGATCACCGGTCGGGTCGCCCGTCGTGGCGATCACGATCTCGTACGGGCCGGACAACAGCGCCTCACCCGTGGCGGCGGCGTAACCACTGAACCGCGGATACTGCGAAACGATGGGCGCCACCGCCCCGAGCGCCGCCTCGGCCGCCTCCCGATAACGCGTCTCACCGCTCAAGGCCGTGTAGCTGGTCAACGCCGCCGCCAACGCCGACAACCCGGACGGCGTGGCGTTGTCGGTCGGATCCGCCGGACGGGTGACGAGCCGCTCGGCATCGTCGGCGGTGTCGTAGTAGCCGCCGTTGCCGGTCGGGAAGTGCGCGAGGGCGGCATCGAGCAGGCCACCGGCCAGCTCCAGCCACCGGCCGTCGAGGGTCGCCTGGTGCACGGCGCAGAAGGCCTCGGCGACAGCGCCGTAGTCGTCGAGCACTCCGTGCGGACTGCCGACCACGCCGTCGCGGGAGACCCGACGCAGCCGGCCGTCCACGATGTGCCGCTCGGCCAGCAGCGACGCCGCCTTGATCGCCGCGTCCAACGACTCCGCGCCGCCGGTGGCGAAGTAGTGCTCGACCAGCCCGACGATCGCCATCCCGTTCCAGGACGCGACCACCTTGTCGTCGCGGGCCGGCTGCGGCCGTCGGTCACGGGCGGCCAGCAACCGCCGCCTGGTCTCCGCCCAACGGTCCGCCACGGGCGGGTTCGCGTCGTCGATGTCGCGGGCCAACCGCAGGACGCTGGCGCCGTTCTCGAACGTGCCGGCGGCGGTCACCCCGAAGATCCCAGCGGCGTACGCGCCGTCGTCGACCCCGAGCGCGTCGACCAGCTGGCCGGGCGTCCACGCGTACGTCAGCCCCTCCACCCCGTCGGTGTCGGCGTCCAGCGACGACGCGAAGCCGCCTTCGGGCGTACCCAGGTCACGCATGATGAACTGCGCCGTCTCGTCGGCCACCCGGCGCGCCAACGGATCCCCGGTCAACCGCCACAGGTGCGTGTAGACCCGCAACAGCAGCCCGTTGTCGTACAACATCTTCTCGAAATGCGGCACGATCCACCGCGCGTCGACCGAGTAGCGAGCGAACCCACCGGCGAGCTGGTCATAGATCCCGCCGCGCGCCATCGCCTCGCAGGTATGCCGCACAACCTCCAACGACCGCGCGTCACCGGTCCGCTGGTAGTGCCGCAACAGAAAAAGCAGGTTCATCTGCGGCGGAAACTTGGGCGCACCCCCGAACCCGCCGTTCTCACTGTCGTATTCGGAGGCCAACTTGGCGGCGGCCCCGTCCAGCACGTCGGCCGTCAACGGTGCGCTGATCCCGCCGAGCGCCTGCGCCCCACCGATGGCCTCAACCACGGCGGCGCCCTGCCTCATGACCTCGTCGCGCTGGTCCTGCCAGGCTTTGGTCACGGACTCGAGCAGGCGGGAGAAGTTGGCCTTCGGAAAGTAGGTGCCACAGAAGAACGGAGTCCCGTCAGGCGCCGCGAACACCGTCATCGGCCACCCACCCTGCCCGGTCATGGCCTGGGTAGCGGTCATGTAAACAGCGTCGACGTCGGGCCGCTCCTCCCGGTCGACCTTGATGCTGACAAAGCTGTCATTCATCAACTTGGCCACACCAGCATCTTCGAAGCTCTCGTGCGCCATGACATGACACCAGTGACAAGCGGCATACCCCACGGAAATCAAGACTGGAACGTCTCGTCGCTTGGCCTCTTCGAACGCCGCCGACCCCCACGGCCACCAGTCGACCGGGTTGTCAGCGTGCTGCAGCAGATAGGGAGATGTGGCGTCACCTAGCCGGTTCACCGTTCCACCCTGTCACACGCGCTCGCTGGCCCCGGCCCGGTCGCCGCCCGTGTCACCGGGTGTCGCTACGTCGTTGATCGCACCCTCGGGCGGCGAACACAGTCCACCATCGGCCAACTTCCGCTTCACGCTGGCGTGGCTTCCTCCTCGATCCCCATGGACGGACGCGCGGCGGTGAGCATTCCCGAATCTCTCAATCGTCATGTACTCTCGTAGAGATGTGACGATCGGGAGGCTTAGGAGCGGCAATGGCCAGACGCACCATCGAGGTCGATGACGAGGTGTTCGCCTTCCTGCAGCAGCACTGCGAGCCGCTGGTTGACACGCCAAACGATGTGCTGCGCCGACTGCTTCTCAGCGGAGGCTCGGAGGAACCGCAGGAGAAAGCCGCACCAACCGGAAGGCGTTTGCTGCGTCGGCCAGGAGCCCTGTTTCCGTTGATCAACGCTGGCGTCCTCGCCCCAGGGGACGTTCTACGGCACGAGCAGCCGAGACGACGCATGGTTCACCAGGCAACCGTCACATCGCGAGGCTGGCTCAAGCTTGCGGACGGAAGACAGTTCTCAACTCCGTCACGAGCGCTCGCCGAGCAGACTGGCACAACGATCAACGGCTGGATCTACGTCCACGTACCGAGCGGCAAGCCGCTTCAAGTACTCCGACGCCAAGTCGAGCACAGCTGAACCTTGCACTCCCAATCGTCAGTGCTCTACGATTTGAAGCGTTAGAGCCCCAGGGTCTCTCACAGGGACGGCCGTGGCGCCCGACTGATCGGGACTTAGCGCATACAAAACCCCGGCGGCATGCCCTCGCGGGCAGAGGCGGACCGGGGTCTTCACATGCAACGATAGCGCACTTCGACGTGGATCGGGAGAAAGGCCATGCAGGCGGCGGAGCTGATGGTGCTCGAACAGCGCCTCTCTCCTGAGCGCCTCGGTCCGTACAAGGTGGCATGCGGCGGCGATCTGCGGGCAGCACTCGCGCTGTATCGGTGGAACGTAGAGGTCACAACGGCGCTCTCGGCCACGTTGGGCCACGTCGAGGTGCTGTTGCGAAACGCCCTACACCGCGAACTTGAAGGCTGGTCTGCCCAAACCTTCGGCGAGCCACGCTGGTACCTAAATCCTCGATCGTCGACGCTACCCGACGGGTTCCTGTTCGCCGAGGCCCTCGATGACATCGCCAAGGCGAGGACTCGTGCCGTGCGTGACGGGCGGCCCGAAACGCCTGGACGCGTCGTCGCAGAACTCAACCTTGGTTTTTGGCGGTTCCTTCTCGCTCGTCGGTACGACCGCGGGCTGTGGCATCCCTGCCTTCACAAAGCTTTTCCTCGTCAGCGGCGGGCAGCCGTCTTCGATGCGGTCGGCTCGCTGCATGAGGCCCGAAACCGGATGGCACACCACGAACCGATGTTCAATCGGCCACTCGCCAACCTGTACCAAACTTCGTTGAGGGTCACCGAGTGGATTTGTCCCACGAGTCGACGCTGGGTCGAGCAAGGCAGCCGCGTCACCACCGTTCTCACGGCCCGGCCCGACCCACCGTTGGCGAATAGCCCATGATGACCGACGTGGCGTCACGCAGGGGTAGCCGTGCGGTCCTGCCTACCGTCTCAGACTCCGTACTGCGGTGGATGACATCGTCGACAGCTCTGGACGGGTGGGAATGAATAATGTTGATACACCGAGGGATTCGTTCATCGCGGCTAGTTCGCGTTCGCGTTGGTAGTCCATCGAGTCTCTGAGCCCGCGGACGATCACCGCGCATCCGTTGTGTCGGCAGTAGTCCACAGTCAGCCCGTGCCAGGCTGCGACTGAGACGTTCTGCCAGTCCGGTGAGAGCAAGCTCCTGATGGCCGTCGCCCGCTCCGCGGTTGTCTTGGACGGCCATTTGTGGTCGTTGACGGCGACCAGGACGGTGACGTGATCGAACATGCGGCGCGACCGGTCGACGACATCGATGTGACCCGGCGTGAAGGGGTCGAACGTCCCGGGATAGACCGCCCGCGTCATCGAGCCAGCCTAGCCAGCTCAACGGGCATTACAACCGGCCCTGCTGGGCGGCGCGGGCAGCCAAACCGCAGACGTAGCGGTCCTTGACCTCCGACGCCCACTCCAGAGCCAACGCGTCGGCCGCAGCACGAGACCGGACGCGCACCCAACGATGCGGGTGGTTGCCGGTGGTCGAGTAGGCGACCACGAGCCAACGCCCGCTCACCACCCGCCAAGGCCACACGACGACGGTCGCCAGCAGCGCCGCCATCCAGTTGAGCAGCCAGAAAACGATCGGCACGAGACCCGTGACGAACACGGGTCGCCAAGCGAGCCGCCGCCGCCCAACCCGCCAGACATCCCACTCGCCAGACACACCCCTGGCAACCACACGCACAAAGACCATTGTGGGGACCACCGACAACCCGGCGGCAGCCCCAAAACATCAGCCGCCGCTGATCGCGCACAGCGGAGATCAGCCAATGGACTGTGTCCCACGACCAGGAACCGGAGTCGACCAACGCTGAGCTGGGTCAGGGCGGGGGAGGATATTGCGAATGCCGACTATAGAGGTCGCGCTCTCTGCGGCCTGTCGGCACTCGCAAAATTCTCCCCCGCCCTAGACCGCGACCAACGACGAACCGACACCCGATCAACGCGAGCGGCGACCGATCGTGGAATCAAGCGGACCCATCGGCGCGAAGCGGAAAGACCTTGGCGCGAGCCGAATCAGTGAGCTGACTAAGAACGGCCACGATCTTGTCAGCGGGCATCGGCTTGAAGAAGTGGTAGCCCTGCGCCGCCGCGCAGCCAAGGTTCTCCAGGGCCGCGCGCTGGGCCGCAGTCTCGACGCCCTCGGCCACGACGCGCAACCCCAACTCCTGGCCGAGGTTGATCGTGAAGCGGACGATCGCGGCGGCCTGGGGAGACTCGGCCATGCGCATCACGAACGAGCGGTCCACTTTGACCTCGTCGACCGGCACCCGTTCGAGGAAGGCCAAAGACGAGTACCCGGTGCCGAAGTCGTCCAGGGCGATCCGGATGCCCATCGAGCGCAACCCCGCCAGGACCTCGTCGATGACCTCCTGGTCGCTCATCACCACGGTTTCGGTGATCTCGAAGACCAGGCGGTCGGGCCCCACGTTGTGCTGGCGGAGGAGCTCGGCGACGGCGGCCGGCAGGTGCTGGTCGAGCAGGTTGTGTGCCGAGAGGTTGACCGCGATCGGGACGTCCATGTCGTGTGCGGCCACGTCGGCGGCGACGCGCAGGGCACGGTCGATCACGTACAGCGTGAAGGCTCCGAGCAGGTCGCTGTCCTCGGCGGCGCGGACGAAGTCGCCGGGCTTGAGGATGCCTCGGCGGGGGTGGCGCCAGCGGATCAGGGCCTCGACTCCGGTCGGCGCGCCCGTGGTCAGGTCGACCGCCGGCTGCAGCGCGAGCACGAGCTGGTCCTCGGCCTCGAGCGCCTCGCGGAGCTCCGACAGCAGCGTGAGCTGGTCGGTGCTGCTCTCGTCGCGGCTGGGGTCGTAGCAGGCGGTGTTGCCGCCCCCACCCTCCTTGGCCTGGCGGAGCGCGATGTCGGCCCGGCGGAGCAGCTCTCCCATGTTGGCCCCGCCCGCCGCGACGACCACGACGCCCGCCGACGCCTCGACCGCGAGGGAGATGCCCTGGACCTCGGTGGTCGCCGCGACAGCGTCGACCATCTCGTCGGCCCGGTCCAGCGCGCGGGAGGTGGTCATCCGCTCGGGCCCGGCGATCAGCAGCGCGAACTGGTCGCCGCCGAGGCGGCCGAGCAGCTCGCCCGGGCCGGTCAGCGTGTTCATCCGGGTCGCGGTGGCGGCGAGCAGCTCGTCGCCGGCGGCGTGGCCCAGGGTGTCGTTGACGGCGCGGAAGCGGTTGATGTCGACGACCAGCAGCGCGATGGGGTGGTCGCGGCCGAGCTTGCGCAGGGCCGCGTCGCCCTGTGCCACCACGGCGGCCCGGTTGAGCAGGCCGGTCGGTGCGTCGTGCACGGCGTCGTACGACGAGCGTTCCTGGAGCAGCGACCACGCGCGGTGGGTGACGGCGTCGTGCAGGGCGACCGCCAGGGTGTCGCCGAAGGACCGCAGGGCGAACTCGTCGCGGGCGGACGGCAGGGTGGGCCTCGGCAGCGCGACCCGGATCTGCCCGACAAGCTGGCCGCGGACGGTGAGCTCGCGGACGAGCGTGGAGTCGTCGCCCTCGGTGGCCGGGCGTTCGTCGACGTCCGTCGCACCGCTGCCGCCGTCGGCGTCGCCGTAGTAGCGCCGCCAGCCGCCGTCCATCCGGACGACGTCGAGGTCGACCCGCTCGGCGACCAGCAGGCGCAGCGCGCCGGCGACCCCGGCCGTGGCGACCTCGTCTTCGTCGAGCTTCTTCAGGGCGCTGGTCGCGCCGGCGAACTCTTCCCAGGCGCGGCGCTCGTCGGCGGCTCGCAGCCGCTGCCCGTAGGTCTGCTGGAGCAGCCAGAGCGCGGGCGGGAGCAGGAACAGCCAGGCCGGATCGGAGTGGACCATGGCGACCACGGCGAGGCCGACGACGACGTTGCCGATGAACATCAGCAGCTTGTCGTTGAGGGCGCGCACGAGGGTCGCGAAGACGGGGACGCCGTGCACGAGACGCAGGAAGAGCACCGCGAGCAGCGCGCCGACCAGCAGATAGGTCAGGGCGCCGAGGATCAGGGCCGCGGCGAGGTGCGGGGTGAGCGGTGCGCCGATCGGGTCGGCGAGCAGGCAGGCAACCGTGACGGCGCCGGCGACGGCGACGGTCTGGCTGGCCGCGATGAACACGACCTCGAGCGGCGTGCGGAGCTTCGCGAAGACCGACATGAGCAGCCAGGCGGCGAACGTGCCGGCGAAGGTGGCGGCCGGCAGCCAGCCCGATGGTGCGGCGTAGAGGCCGATGATGAGCCCGGCCTCGCCCCAGGTGACGGATAGTCGCCCGGAGCCGATGCGTAGTCGGAGGCTGGCGAGCTGAGCCAGCGCCATCAGGCCGCAGGCGATGCCGAAGCGGGCGGCCGGCGGCAGCGGGTCGCCTTCGCGCAGGAACGCCGGCCAGAGCAGCCCGCCGATCGTCGCGACGACGGCGAGGACCACGAGCAGACCGGTGAAGGCGTACGCCCGGGCGGGCACTTCTGCCGCGCCGGTGCTCCGGGCGACGCGGTCGATGCCCGCGCGCAGCGCGCTCATCGCCAACTCCCGCCCACGGGACGGTCGACGCGAGCGGGGCGATGATCGGCAAACGACAGATCATGCCGGGAGCGGCCGGCGATCGTCATCGGCGCCCCCTTCCGCGCACGCCACGGAAACCCACACGGGTCCCCACGGCGGAAGGCTAAGCCAATCCGAGTGGGCGCAACAGGGGTCAGACGTCTGGTTTGGCCGTCAATGGGTGCCGTCGTGCCTGGTCAGCACCGGATTGCCCAGTCTGGAACGAATCCAGGAGTAGTCAGGAACGGTCAATCGGGTCAGATGGTTTCGCTGCGACAGATTTCGTGGTGGTCGGATCCACGACACTGTCATCCGGTCCGGGGAACCGCTCGGGCAGCCGCTTGAGGCGGCTGTTCATGTTGCGGATCAGCAGAACCGTCGCGGTGCCCAACAGGATGATCAGCAGCAGCCCCATCGGGCCGGCCAGCCCGCCCTCCCGGGTGTCACCGAAGTTGTTGACCGCGAGCACGTCGACGACAGTCCGCATCGGCGGCACACTCCTTCTCGCCCGGGGGTCGGCAGCGGCCCTTCACGCTACGCCCGTGCGCTCAGGCGGCGCGCACCGCCTCCCGTACACCCGCGAACAGGTCTGACTCGGGCACCGGGCTGTCGACCAGCGACTTGACCAGCTCGAAGTCTTCGGTCGGCCAGACCTTGCGCTGCAGGTCGAGCGGCACCCGGAACCACGCTCCGTCAGGGTCGACCTGGGTGGCGTGTGCCCGCAGCGCGTCGTCGCGGGTCTCGAAGTATTCGCCGCACTCGACGCGGGTGGTGACCCGGTCGCCCTTGTCTTCGCGCTTGTCCCACTCTTTGAGCCAGTCGGTGTAGGGCGACTCGAGGCCCGCGGCCAGCATCGCCTCGTGGGTCGCGACCAGCCGGGCCCGGCTCCAGCCGATGTTGTAGTAGAGCTTGAGCGGCTGCCACGGCTCACCCAGGTCGGGGTAGCGCTCGGGGTCGCCGGCCGCGTCGAACGCCGCCACGCTGACCTTGTGACACATGATGTGGTCGGGGTGCGGGTAGCCACCGTTCTCGTCGTAGGTGGTCACCACGTGCGGCCGGAACTCGCGCATCAGCCGCACCAGCGGAGCCGTGGCCACCTCGAGCGGCTCGAGCGCGAAGCACCCCTCCGACAGTGGCGGCAGCGGGTCGCCCTCGGGTAGGCCCGAGTCGACGAAGCCCAGCCAGGCCTGCTTGACGCCGAGGATCGCCCGCGCGGCGTCCATCTCGGCGCGGCGGATCTCGGCGATGTTCTCCCAGACGTCGGGCCGGTCGAGCTTGGGGTTGAGCACGCTGCCGCGCTCACCGCCCGTGCAGGTCGCGACCAGCACGTCGACCCCTTCAGCCACATAGCGCGCGGCCGACGCGGCACCCTTGCTGGACTCGTCGTCCGGATGGGCGTGCACGGCCATCAGACGCAACTGCTCTGCCACGAACTGCTCCCCCTCGAACCTGCCTCGGGCCTGCTCATCCTCGGCTGCGAGGATGGAACCCTGCCATTCTGGCCGATGCCACCGACAAGATTTCGCCGGGACCTAGCCACAGGGGTGCCCCCGTTGACCGAGACTCCGACTCCAGCCACAGCAACCACGCCACCCGCGCCCGTGTTCCCGCCCGGCCGCTACGGCCGCCGGCGCGAGCCGCGGCGCCGCCGGCCGCTGGTCGTCGCCGGTCTGGCCCTGGTCGTCGTGGTGGTCGGCGTGCTCGTGTCGATCCGGCTATACAAAAACTACGGCGACCCGGCGTACGACGCCCAGGTAGTGACGTACACCGACATCAGCGACGCCGGGCTCACGCTGACGTTCCGGGTCACGATCCCAGAAGGTGGGCAGGCGACCTGCGTCCTGCGGGCGCGCGCGAAAGACGGCTCGGAGGTCGGCCGGCAGGAGGTTCGGGTCCAGGAGAGCTCCGGCGACGGTGCGACCACAACGGTCACCGAACGCCTGGTCACGACCGCTGAGCCATTCATCGGAGAAGTGCTGCGCTGCGTACCCGCGCAATAAACGGGTGTTTCGGGCGCGACACCCGTTGGTCGATCGCTGGTAAGTTGGAAGTTCGTACTTGTCACCCGCCACCCAAGGAGATCGTCTGTGTCCACGACCGACCGCGGGACTCCCGTCACCTGGTTGTCCCAGGACGCGCATGACCGGCTCCAGGCGGAACTCGACGAGCTGATCAAGGCCCGCCCGGTGATCGCCGCCGAGATCAACGCCCGCCGCGAGGAAGGCGACCTGCGCGAGAACGGTGGCTACCACGCCGCGCGTGAAGAGCAGGGCAAGCAGGAGCACCGGATCAGCTACCTCAAGGAGTTGCTGCGCACCGCGCAGGTCGGCGATGCTCCCACCGCCGACGCCGTCGCGCCGGGCACCGTGGTGACGATCCACTTCGACGACGACGCCAGCGACACCGAGACGTTCCTGCTCGGCTCGCGCGAGATCTCGGCGACCACCGACCTGACCGTCTACAGCCCGGAGTCGGCGCTCGGCAAGGCGATCCTCGGCGCGCACAACGGCGACACCGTGACCTACACGGCCCCGAGCGGCGCCGACATCAAGGTCACCGTCGTCAAGTTCGCGCCTTTCGAGGGCTGAGCGGGGCGCGACACAGCACGCCGACGCCCGCACCGCCGTCGAAGGTCAGGTCCGGAAACCAGAAGTCCCGGGTCACCTCGACGAACCCCAGCACCGTGTGCAGGTCCAGGGACGCGCGGTTGCGGGCGTTCGCGAAATACCAGACCGCGTCGGCGCGCTCCGCGATCGCGGTCATCCGCGCGGTGGTGAGCGCCCGGCCGATGCCACGTCGGCGATAGGCCGGGTCCACCACGATCCCGAGCAGATACCAGCCGGCCGGTGCGGCGTTGCGCGGTGCGTCCTTTGGAGGGGCGTACTCCGCCGACCGGGCATATCCGACGATCCGCCCGGCATCCTCGGCGACGTGCAGCATCCGTTCCTGGTCGGTCGCGCTGGCGGTCAGGCTGCGGGTCCACTGGACCGGGTCGAGCCCGGCCACGACGGCTGCCAGCTCCACACAGCCGGGCACGTCGGCGATAGTGCCGCGGCGCACCGGCACCGGCTCGCCGCCTTTGGTGCGGCGACCCGGCTCGTACGCCGCGAAGGCACTCACGCGAACGAGACTACGTACCCACTGCCGCGCAACGCACCGACCACCTGGTCGGAATGTTCCGATCCGCGGGTCTCCACGGAGAGCGCGACCTCGACCTCGCCGAGCCGCAGGTGTGGGTTCTGCCGCTGGTGGACGACGTCGACCACGTTGGCGTGCTGGTCGGCGATCTGGCCCAGCAGGTTGGCGAGCTGCCCCGGCCGGTCCGTGCAGCGCACCGTGATCCGCAGGAACCGGTCGGCCGCGGCCAGGCCGTGCTCGATCACCCGCATCAGCAGCAGCGGGTCGATGTTGCCGCCCGAGACGACCGCGACGGTCGGCGGCTCGGCCTCCACGACGCCGGCGAGCAGGGCCGCGACGCCGACCGCGCCGGCCGGCTCGACGACCATCTTGCCGCGCTCGAGCAGCATCAGCAGCGCCCGGGAGATGTCCTCCTCGGTCACCGTGACGATCTCGTCGACCAGCTTCTCGACGTGCGCGAAGGTGATCTCGCCCGGGCAGCCGACCGCGATGCCGTCGGCGATCGTCGAGAAGCTCGGCAGCCGGGTCGGCGTGCCCGCGACCAGCGAGGGCGGGAACGCGGCGGCGTTGGCCGCCTGCACCCCGATCACGCGTACGTGCGGATTGATCGCCTTCGCCGCCACGGCCAGCCCGGACACCAGGCCGCCGCCGCCGACCCCGGTCACGATCGTGCGTACCTGCGGGCACTGTTCGAGGATCTCCAGGGCGACGGTGCCCTGCCCGGCGATCACGTCGGGGTGGTCGAAGGGGTGGATGAACACCGCGCCGGTACGGTCGGCGAACTCCTTGGCCGCGACCAGCGACTCGTCGACCGTGGCGCCGACCAGCTCGATCGCCGCGCCGTAGCCCTTGGTCGCCGCGACCTTGGGCAGCGGTGCGCCCTCGGGCATGAAGACGGTGGCACTGGTGCCGAGCATCTCGGCGGCGAGCGCGACGCCCTGAGCGTGGTTGCCGGCGCTGGCCGCCACCACGCCGCGGGCGCGCTCGGCGTCGGTGAGGCGGGCGATCCGGACGTACGCTCCGCGAACCTTGTACGAGCCGGCGCGTTGCAGGTTCTCGCACTTGAGCCAGCCCGGGCCGCCGAGGCGGGCGCTCAGCGGGCGGGAGGGTTCCAGCGGCGTGGTACGCACGACGCCGGCCAGCAGCTCGCGCGCCGCCTCGACGTCGGCCAGCCCGACAAGGTCCGTCATGCCCCGATGGTCGCACTTCCATCGGCGCCCGGCGCGGCGGCCCGTGGTGTTACACCGGTCACTGCACCGGCGGACGGTTGGTCCACGGCGGCCTCGATCGGTTGAGCCGACCCTCCGCCGACGGTGGCCGAGCTAGCCGGATCTCCGCCGACGCCGACCTGATCCGGGCCGACGCCCAAGCCTCCCGAGTCCGCGCCCGTGCCCACCGGCTCCGCCGCCTGGCCCGCCTCAGACGAGGCCGTGGCGTCCGATCGCTCCGCGCCTCCCGGCTCCGCCGCCTGGCCCGGCTCAGCCGAGGCCGTGGGGTCCGATCGCTCCGCGCCCACCGGCTCCGCCGCCTGGCCCGCCCCGGACGGGGCTGAAGGGTCCCGCCGCACCGCGCCAACCGGCTCCGCAACCTGGACCCCTGCCGACGCGGCCGCAGGATCCCGCTGGTCCGCGCCCACCGGCTCGGCCGCCTGGCCCGCAGGGGACGCGGCCGCAGGATCCGACCGCTCCGCGCCCACCGGCTCCGCCGCCTGGCCCGCCTCAGACGAGGCCGTAGGGTCCCACCGCTCTGAGCCGACCGACTCCGCCACCTGTCCCACCCCGGACGCGGCCGGAGAGTTCGATGGCTCGTCGCCTTCCCGCAACGCCGGAGCGGCGGCGGCCAGGGCGCGGTTCTGCTCCTCGTACCAGCCGCGGTGGATCCGCTCCTCCTGCGCCGCGGAGACGCGTGAGACGGTGAAGGCGAACGCCGCCGCGGCGATGACCCCCGCGGCGGCGGCCACGGTGTTCGCGCGGGCCAGTTCGCCGTAGTAGTCGGACAGCATCTCCAGGTCGAGGATGTCCGAGGTGTAGAGCGCGTTCTCGGCCCACAGGTTTCCGACGCGGTCGGCGGCCCACGTGACCAGCAATGCGATCCACCAGATGACCGCCACCCGGGTGACCCAGCGGTTCTGGGTGCTTTCCCGGGCTGCGTTCGCCATGATCCGGCCGGGCACGATGAGGTTGGCGATCGGCAGGAACCAGCCGCCGATGGTCCAGCCGGCGCCGAGCGACGGTTTCGCGTCCGGGAAGGCGTCGAGGTTCTTTCGTGCCCGCCAGAGCCAGACGATCGTCAGCACCAGCGCCGCGAGCTGGAAGATGCTGTAGGGGATGGCGGCCACCCCGGCGACACGCTCCAGGGTCGAGGCGGTGTCGAGGTTGGCGGCGGACCCGCCCCGGTCGATGCTGATCTTGATCACCCAGCACAACACCGTGACGATCACGATCGAAAGCGCGCTCAGGCCGACCACGACGATCGCGGCCACACCGACGCCGCGGTTCCGATACGTCTTATGACCTTCGAAGACAGCCTGGCTCATCGCACATCTCCCCGTTTCGATCTTGATCGGTGGAGATTCTCGCGCCGGACGCCGAACCGGAGATCAACCGGTTGGCCGGACATCGACGCCGATCAGGCGGCGCCGGCCACGTCCTCACCGGCGGCCGAGGCGGCCAGAGCGCGGTTCTGGTCCTCGTACCAGCCACGGTGGATCCGTTCCTCCTGGGCCGTGGAGATCCGGGTGACCGCGAAGGCGAACCCGGCGGCGGCGAGGAGGCCCGCGGCGGCGCCCACCGTGGTGGTGGTCGCCCACGAGGAGTAGTAATCCGACAGGACCCTCAGGTCAAGGACGTCGATGGAGTAGCGCCGACTGTCCGCCGACGCGGCCCCGGCGCGGTACGCGAACATCGCCACCAGCAGGCCGACCCACCAGACGACGACGGCGGCGGCCACCGACCGCTCGCGGGTGCTCTGACGGGCCACGTTGAAAGCGATCCGGCCGGGCACGACGAAGTTGGCGAACGGAACGAACCAACCGGCGACGACCCAGGCCTGCGACATGTTCGGTGCCGCGCCCGGGAAGGCGTCGAGGTTCTTCCGCGCCCGCCAGAGCCAGATCATGGCCAACCCCAGCGAAAGGAACTGGGTGGCCGTGAAGACCAAGGTGCCGACCACCGCGAGGCGTTGGAATGCCCGCGCGGTCTCCAACTCGTCGGCGGACACCACGCGGTCGAGGCTGACCTTGATCGCCCAGAACAGCGCCGCGACGGACGCCAGGCTCACCGCGGCCAGGCCGACCGCCACGATCGCGGCCACGCCGACGGCGCGGAGTCGATAGGTCCGGCGACCCTCGTGGACAGCCTGGCTCATGAACCCATCCCCCGGTTTCGATCTTGAACGGAGGAGATTGTCCGTGCCGCGCCAACGCGCGGAGATCAACCGGTTGGGCAGAGATCGACGCCGATCAGGCGGTGCCCGCCGGGTCCTCGACCCTTGGCCACGAGCGGGCGTGCCGGGGCCACGGCGCGGCCACCTCGAACTGACCCGCGATCGACAGCAACAGCGACTCGCTGCCCGGCGGACCGACCAGCTGCACACCCAGCGGCAGCCCGTCGGGGCGCATGCCGACCGGCACGACCAACGCCGGCAGCCCGGCGATGTTCCACGGCGCGGCGAAGGGCGCGTACCGCAGGCTGGTCGTCATGTTCGCCCGCCACGACCGGGCGGACCACAGGTCGGCCGGTGGCGGCGCGGCGGCCAGGGCCGGGGTGACCAGCACGTCGACGTTGTTGTCGGTGAAGAAGTCGATCGAGCGCTCGCGCCAGGCATCGCGGTCGCTCTGGCGCACGTAGCCACGGCGGGTGACCCAGTCGCCCAGCTTCGCGTGCCGGCGGCTGCGTGGCTGCAGCGCGCTCCGGTCGAGGGAGTCGAAATCGGCGTCGCTGGCCGCGGCGGCGAACCAGTGCGCCATGCCCTTCAGGCCGAGCGAGACCGGGTAGACCGGGTCGACCGCGGCCACGTCGTGCCCGGCGTTGACGAGCAGCTTCGAGGCGGTCGCGACCGCCTCGCGGTTGGGTGCGTCCAGCCGGATGCCGCTCACCGGCGAGCGGGTCGACAGCGCGACCCGCAGTCGCGCCGGCTCGACCAGCTTCTCCGGGTTGCGGCCGGCCAGCACCGCGAACACCAGGGCCGCGTCGGCCACGCTGGTGGCGAGCACGCCGTGCTCGGTGAGGCCGAACCAGCCGTCGACGCCGAGCTCGCGGGGCACCACGTCGCGCCCCGGCTTGAGGCCGACCAGCCCGCAGCACGCCGCCGGGATGCGGATGGAGCCGAGCCCGTCGGTGCCGTGCGCGACCGGCACCATGCCGCTGGCGACCGCGGCCGCCGCGCCGCCCGAGGAGCCGCCCGGCGTGCGGTCGGTGCGCCACGGGTTGCGGGTCACCGCGGTCTCGTCGTCGGTCATGCCGAACAGCGCGAGCTCCGGCATCCGGGTGATGCCGACCGCGACCGCGCCGGCACCACGCAGGCGACGGACCACTTCGTGGTCCTCGGCCGCGACGGGGGTACGCGCGGCGGCGGAGCCGTTCCAGATCGGCACGCCGGCGATCGCCGTGTTCTCCTTGATCGCCACGGGGACGCCGGCCAGCGGCAGGCTGGACAGGTCCTCGAGGACGTCGACCTCCTCCGCCTCGACGATCGCCGCGCCGGCCCGGACGGTCCGGAACGCGGACACGACCGGGTCGGCGGCGGTGATGTGGTCGAGGTGGTCGGCGACGACCCGGGTCGCGGTCGTGTCACCACGGCGCACCGCGCGGGCGATCTGACGCGCGGTCGCACCGACCCAGCTGGGCACAGTCTCAGGCACGGGCCACCCTCCCCATCGGGCCGCACTGTCCCGGGCCGCCAGCGCGACCCGGTAGACCGCAGTGTCTCAATAGGTCAGCCGAGCGCGCGCTCCAGGTCGGCCAGAAGGTCGTCACCAGTCTCGATGCCCACCGACAGCCGCACCAGGTCGGCCGGCACCTCCAGCGGCGAACCGGCCGCGCTGGCGTGCGTCATCCGGCCCGGGTGCTCGATCAGCGACTCCACCCCGCCGAGCGACTCGGCCAGGATGAACAGCTCGGTGCTCTCGCAGATGCGCACAGCGGCTTCCTCACCGCCCGCCGCGCGGAACGAGACCATGCCGCCGAACCGCTTCATCTGCTTGGCGGCCGTCTCGTGCCCCGGGTGGGTCGGCAGGCCCGGGTAGAGCACTTCGGACACCGCCTTGTGGTGGCGCAGGTAGTCGACCACGCGCTCGGCGTTGTCGCAGTGGCGGTCCATCCGTACGCCCAGGGTCCGAATGCCCCGCATGGTCAGCCAGGCGTCGAACGGCCCGTTGACCGAACCCATGGCGTTCTGGTGGTACGCGAGGCGCTCGCCGAGCTCGTCGTCGCTCACGATCAGCGCGCCGCCGACGACGTCGGAGTGGCCGCCCAGGTATTTCGTCGTCGAGTGCACGACCACGTCGGCGCCGAGGCCGAGCGGCTGCTGCAGGTAGGGCGAGGCGAACGTGTTGTCGACGACCAGCAGCGCGCCGGCGTCGTGGGCCAGGGCGGCGGTCGCGGCGATGTCGTTGACACCGAGCAGCGGGTTCGACGGCGTCTCGACCCAGATGACCTTGGTCTGGCCCGGCCGGATCGCGTTCCGCATCGTGTCGAGGTGGTGGATGCTGGCCGCGGTCCAGGTCAGCCCCCAGCGCTCGGCCACCTTCGCGAAGAGCCGGAACGTGCCGCCGTACGCGTCGTCGGGGATCACCACGTGGTCGCCCGGCTGGCAGACGGTGCGCAGCAGGGTGTCCTCGGCGGCGAGGCCGCTCGCGAAGGCCAGGCCGCGCCGACCGCCCTCGAGCGCGCGCAGGGCTTCCTGCAGGGCGTCGCGGGTGGGGTTGCCGGACCGGCTGTACTCGTAGCCCTCCCGGGGGCGGCCAACCCCGTCCTGGGCGTACGTGCTGGTCTGGTAGATCGGCGGCACGACCGACCCGGTGCGCGCCTCCGGATCCTGGCCGGCGTGGATGGCGAGCGTCTCGAAACCGTAGGTCATTGGATGGAGGCTAGTCTTCGTCGGTGGCGGAGTGCGTGTTCTGCGGCATCGTGGCGGGCGAGGTGCCCGCATTCGTGGTCGGATCGACGGCAGAATGCGTGGCTTTCCTGGATACCCGGCCGGTGTTCAAAGGCCACACTTTGGTCGTACCGCGTGCGCATTTGGTGGTTTTGTCTGATCTGCCGGCTTCTGGGTTGTCCGGATATTTCGGATTCGTGCAGGCAGTTGATCGCGCCGTGCAGTCTGCGCTCTCGGCCGGCGGGTCGTTCGTCGCGTTGAACAACCGGGTCTCGCAGTCGGTGCCGCACCTGCACACGCACGTCGTACCCCGGACCAAGGGTGATGGTTTGCGGGGTTTCTTCTGGCCGCGGACCAAGTACGCGTCGGACGACGAGGCCCGGGACTACGCGAAGCGGATCGGCTCGGCGCTGTAGCTTCCGTGGAATGACAACACGAGTCGTCGTCACGGGCGGCAGCGGCAAACTCGGCCGGGCCGTGGTGCGGGATCTTCTTTCGCACGGGTACGAGGTGCACAACATCGACCGGGTGCCGTCACCTGACCCGGTGGCTCCCTTCACGCGGATCGACCTGGGAGATTACGGACAGGTCGTCGAGGCGCTGTCGGGGATCGAGGACCGCTACCCGTCGGTCGACGCGGTGGTGCACCTGGGCGCGATCCCGGCGCCGGGCCTGACCGCCAACGCGGCAACGTTCACCCACAACATCACGGCGACCCACAACGTCTTCGCCGCGGCGCGCGCGGCCGGCATCACGAACGTGGTGTGGGCGAGCAGCGAGACGTTGCTGGGCCTGCCGTTCGGCCAGGTGCCGCCGCCGTACCTGCCGGTGGACGAGGAGTACCCGGCGCGACCGCAGTCGTCGTACGCGCTGGCCAAGCACCTCGAAGAACAGATGGCGGCGCAGTTCTGCCGATGGAACCCAGCGCTGAAGATGATCGGCCTACGCTTCTCGAACGTGATGGAACCAGCGGACTACGCGGCGTTCCCGTCCTATGCGGACGATCCGCGGTTGCGAAGCTGGAACGCCTGGTCGTACATCGACGCCCGAGACGGGGCTCAAGCGGTGCGCCTGTCCCTGGAACTGGACGCGACAGGCATGGACATCTTCATCATCGCGAACGCGGACTCGGTGATGCCGCAGAAGTCGGCAGACCTCGCAGCCGAGGTCTTCCCGGACATCCCCATCACCCGCGACGTAGGCGAACACGGCACGTTCCTGTCGATCGAAAAAGCCCGCCGAGTCCTGGGCTACAACCCCCAACACACCTGGCGCTCCTGACCGCTATGCGCTGGGGTTCACGAGCACCAACCCATGGTGTTCGACGAAGTCGGCGTAGTCCTTGACGTTGTAGGTCGCGAGGGGCAGACCCTCGGTCAGGCAGGAAGCCGCGATCCAGGCGTCGTTGGTCGGATGCATCCGGCCACGGCGCCGACCCGCGGCTGACAAGCGGCCCCACGCCTGCGCGGTCTCCCAACCGGCGTCGAGCATGAGGCAGTGGGACATCCACCCGTCGAGCGCCGCGAGGTTACGGTGGCTCCAGTCGCGTAGCGAAGCCCATTGCGTCATCTCGCCGACGCTGACAAAGGTCAGGCACCACACGGTGCCAGCGAGCCGCGCCGACATGGCTCGGTCGACCTTGTTGCGAAAGATGCGGGACGCGACGTCGGTGTCGAGGATGACGTATCTCACGGTCACGCCAGATTGGCGTGGCGTTCCGCATCGACGTGGGACAGGAAGGCGGATAGCTCGGTGTCGCTTTCGAAGATGCCGAAATCAGCCATGTCCGCGACGTCGCGGACGGGGACGATGCCACGACGCCGCGCTTGCTCGTCAAGTGACTCGCGGCCGCGCGAGAACTGCCGCGAACCGTCGAAGCGCTGAGCTCCGGTAGACATGAGTCACACCTCCATAGCTCATTGTGACACCCCTGGCGCGGATCCGTGGACCCGTAAAAGCTCGGTCGCGTACCCGCCCGGGCGGGGTCAGGCTTCAGCGGTTGTCGCCGCTGCCGCCGAGGACGCCTCGGGTTTGGCGGCTGGCTAGCTTGGCCAGGTTGTTCTTCGCTATGTCGTCCAGGGAGAGATCCAGATAGTCGGCGAGCACCGCCAGGTACCAGAGCACGTCGCCGAGTTCCTTGCCGATGTCGGCGCGGTCGATGCGTGACTCGTCGCTGTCCTGGTCGCGGACCCACTTCTTGAACTTCTCGGCGACCTCGCCCGACTCGCCCACCAGTCCGAGGACCAGGTGGAGCAGCTCGTTCTTTCTGTCGCGCCGCGCGGCAGTGCGCAGGGCACCGCGCTGGTAGTCGTCCAACTCCATGGCGGACAAGTATGCGGTCTGGCGAACGACGCGCCTTCAAACGGGCTGTGGCAGGTCAGACATGCATGACGGTGCGGATCGCCGCATCGACAGCGGCCATTTCGTGTTGACTGAGGTGGCCGACCAGTTGGCCGAGGCGTTCGGGGTCGATCGCCGCGATCTGCTCGACGAGCACCAACGTGGTCTTCCCGCCGATCTCCACCTCCGGCCGGAACGAAGCGGGTCGCGCGCTTGTGGACGTCGGTGCCACCAGCCATGTCGACAGGGGTAGCAGATCAGACTGGACGACGACCGCGAAGCGGTTTCCCCGCTGCTCATGACCACGTGCATCGCGCGGAGCTTTGAGCTGGAACACGTCACCACGCACGGAGGGACTCCATGTCCGCGAGGACCGAGCGCGCCTCGGCTCGATCGTCGGCGTCCGCGGCGATCGCCTCCGCTTCCGCGCGGAGCTCTTCCTCGTGTCGAGTGCGCCAGGCCAGGAGGATCGCGTCGCGGATTACCTGCGAGCGGTCGCGTTCTCCGGCGGTCAGGTCCGCTAGCGCCCGATCGACCTCGTCATCCGCTCGAAACGTAATCACCGTCATATGACATATTGTATTACGAGCGGGAGCAGTGCGCGAGCCTTCGTGTCTGACGGTTCCGCCGGGGATCAGGCTGTTGGGTGTGACTGGTGGGCAGACGAAGGGGCCCACCCAGGACGGAAATGGGCCCCTTCAGCCGAAGTGGTCGGGCGGGCAGCGTCAGCTGCGCGACCACTTCTGGTTGGCACCACCGCCGCAGTCCCAGATCTGCAGCCTGGTGCCGTTCGCTGAGCTCGCACCCGTGGCGTCCATGCACTTGTTGGACTGCGGGTTGACGATGTCGTTGGCGCCGGTGAAGGTCCAGCGTTGGGCTCCGCTGCCGTTGCAGTCCCACAACTGCAGCTTCGCGCCGTTGGCTGTCGAGCCCGACGGCACGTCCAGGCACTTGCCCAGGGCTCGCACCGAACCGTCTGCCGCCCACGTCCACTGCTGCGCGCCCGTGCCGTTGCAGTCCCACAACTGCACCGCGGTGCCGTTCGCGGTCGCCGCACCCGCCACGTCGACGCACTTGCCGCCGATGCCGGTGATGCGGCCGCCGCCGGTCGGTGGCGGGTTGGTGCCACCGGGCAGCGCGTACGCGCGCACGTAGTCGACCGTCATCGACTGCGGGAACTGGGTCGAGCCGTCCGGGTAGCCGGGCCAGTAGCCGCCGACCGCGACGTTCATGATCATGAAGAAGTTGTGGTCGAAGACCCAGCGGTCACCGCCCAGGTCGGCGGGTGTGCGGCGCTGGTACTCGTTGCCGTCCACGTACCAGATGATCAGGTTGGGTGACCAGTCCACGGCGAACGTGTGGAACGCGTCGGCGAACGCGCCACCGATCGTGTAGCCCGCGCCGATGCCCTCGGCACCCGAATAGCCCGGGCCGTGGATCGTGCCGTGCACCATGTTCGGCTCGCGGCCGATGTTCTCCATGATGTCGATCTCGCCGCTGGTCGGCCAGTTGACCGGGTTGCCCAACATCCAGAACGCCGGCCAGATGCCCTGTCCGCGCGGGATCTTCATGCGGGCCTCGAAACGGCCGTACGTGCGGTTGAAGGTGGCCGCGGTGAGCAGCCGGGCCGACGTGTACTGGCAGGTGCCGTAGTGGCACTGGAAGTTCGACGGGTTCTCCCGGCGCGCGGTGATCACCAGGTTGCCTGCGCCGTCCATGGCGGCGTTGCGCGTGCTGTTCGTGTAGTACTGCTGCTCGTTGTTGCCCCAGCCGCTGCCGCCGATGTCGAAGCGCCACTTCGACTGGTCGACCGCGCTGCCGGCGGGGCCGTTGAACTCGTCGGACCAGACGAGCGCGCCTGGCGGTGGTGCGGCACTGGCGGGGGCGGCGGCCAGCGGCACGACCAGCGTGGTCGCGACGAAGACGGCGCTCGCCGCGGCTGCGATCAGTGTGCGGGGACGGAGCACGACGATCACCTCACCAACAGGAATCCAATGACGAACGTAACTGTATGGAAACCTGTCAGATAGATGAACGTGATGTCAAGAGAGCGCTCTCAAAAGCTTCAGCCGTGCAGCCCTCCGGCCGCGACGTGGATGAACACGGCCGACACCTCCTTGGCCGTCGCCAGCGTGTCGACGTAGCCCTGCGCGGGCTCAAGCGCCTTCTCCAGCGCGGCCGACGACTCCTTGGTCGCCGCGGCGTCGCCGAACACGACCACGCTCAGGCTCACCGGACGCTCGTCGTCGGCCGCCGCGCGCAGGTCCGCCGTCAGCGCCGACAGGGTGAGCTTCGAGTCGGCGTCCTGGTTGCGGCCGTCGGTGAAGATCAGCACCCGGTTGGGTACGTCCTTGCGGGCGTCATCCTGCGCGCTCTTGTACGCGGCCAGGATCGTCTCGTACAACCCGGTGCCGTTGGAATGGGTCTTCAAGCCGCGGCAGGCCTCGACGGTCGCCTTCCGGTGCGACTCGGTCAGCGACGACGCCGGCAGCAGCTCGCGGTAGTCGTGTGGCGGGTCGAGCTGCGTGCCGAACTCCCAGAGGCCCAGCCGGCTGTCGTCGGGCAGCAGGTTCTCGAGCTCCTGGCAACCCTGCGCGACGAGCTGGATGAGCGACTGGCCGGACCCGGGCGCGGGGTCGTTCATCGAACCGGAGACGTCGACGACCACGAGCAGGTCGGTCTGGCGGTCCTCCGCGTACCAGGTGGCCAGCACGTGGTCGACGTGGTGCGCGCCGAGGAACGGCATCTGCCTGCTCGCCAGCGACGGGAGCTGGCCGGCACCAGGTGGCGGCTCGTCCGGTTCGGCGGACTGCGGCGTGCGCAGGCCGGCCCCGCTGATCGCGGCGACCCCGTCGGACGACTCCAGGGCGTCGAGCAACCGGCCGAGCGCGGCGGCGCGGTCCTCGTCAGCCAGGGCCGTCTTGGTCGGGAACCAGGTGTAGCGCAGCGCCACGCGCCAGTCCTTGCCGGCGAGCACGGCGCGGTCGCGGTTGAGCTTGCCGAGCTGCGGCACGAGGGCGTACTCGGCGACCAGGCCGACCTCGCCCGGCTGCTGGGGCAGCGCGACGCCGCCGCCGCGTACGGTGCGGGTCTTGAGGTAGGCCCGGGACAGCACCTGGGCGGACGCGTCCATGCCCTGCCCCTCCCAGACCGTCTCGGCCATCGAGCCCGCGCCCACCATGCCGTCGCCGGACGTGCCCGGCTCACGGACGGCCAGCTTCACGTCGGGGTCGGTGTCGAGGAGGTTGGCCAGCGCCAGCCAGGAGTCGCCCGCGGAGCGCAGCTTCGCGGCGGTCGCCGCGTCGGTGACCATGTAGATCGGGCTGTCGGCGACCACCGTGCCGGCCCCGCCGGCGCCCACCGTGTTCTCCGGACCGAGCCGGGCCAGATCGAGGTCCGGTGCGGTGCCGACCCACGAGGTGTCGTCGGGGATCCAGAGGTCGGCGCCGGTCTGCCGGACCGTGTCGGGCGCGGCGCGGCCGTCGGCGACCACGATGTCCATCCGGACGCACTTGTCGGCCTTGCCGAGCTCGGGAGCCAGAGCGGCGAGCACCGGCGCGAACGACGAGGCGGTGACCACCTTCAGCTTCCGGTCGCAGGCCGGGTCGCCGGACGACAGCGCCGACCAGCCGTCGCTGCGGACCAGGACGATCCCCGCGACCACCAGGGCCGGCAGCCCCAGCAGCAGGAAGGTGAGCACCGTCCAGCGGGCCACCCCTCGGCGGGCCGCGTGCTTACCGATCACGTCGCCTGATCCCCCCTCGACCGTCCCCCAACGGTCCGTTCCCCGGTTGCTGGCCAAAATTGATCTCTGCGCTCGCGCCAAAAGTGGCATATGACCCAGAAAAAACCGTTGCTCGGCACCTCGTCGCGTGGATAGCGTGGCGATACACGGGAAAGGAGGTGGTCCAGCTTTGTATAGCACTGGGACTCGTGAGGTGGCTGCCCGCTAGCCGCTGTCCTTGACAGTTTTCGTTCGTCGAGACCGTGTGGCAGCGGTGCGGCGAAACTCAAGCAGCCACCCGACCCCCGGGGCGCCGGCCCAGTCCAGCCGGCCCGTGCGAGCACGGTTGTCCCCGGGGGTCGAACCCTTTCTGGGGCACTGCTGGGGGCGTTGCCTAGGATTGAAGGCGATCCGTACGGACGACCTGGTTCGATCCGATCAGGCAATCGGCTGACAGCCGTTTTGGAGTCATCTCAGTGACGCTCTCGCTACGACCCGCACAGGCCGCTGACATCGACGCCATTGGCGCACTCCATTACGACTCCCGCATTGCCGCCTATCGCGATTTCGTGCCCATTGCCGGCCTCAGCGCGCTCTCCCCGGAATCACTCACCGCGTGGTGGCGAGAAAGATTCGCATACGAGTCGGATACGCACCGACTAACCGTGGCGTTCGACGACGACCAGCTCGTCGGGTTCAGCTACGTCGGGCCCGAGGAATACCACGAAGCCGAGGTCGGCCAGCTGTACGCGATCCATCTCGACCCCACGGCGCAGGGACGCGGGATCGGCCGGGCGCTGATGGTCGACGCGCTGGAGGCGATGAGCCGCAAGGGCTGGGAGCGGGTCGTGCTCTGGGTGCTCGAGGGCAACACGCACGCCCGGCGCTTCTACGAGCGCGGCGGCTGGCGGCCCGACGGCCGCGAACGCGAGGAACTGATGGGCGCGGCTCCCACCCGCCAACTCCGCTACGAACGCCGGAGTTGGCTGGGCGAGAGTGCGTGACCGAGATATGCGGGGGAACCGATTGGTCACGCACCCTCGCCCGCCGTACCCAACCGCCGCCCGGTGATGCCTGGCCGGAGGCATCGTGACCGACGGAGGCTAGTCGGTCCGGACCACGGGTGGGTGTTCGCGGGATTGCCACGGTGCTGGCGGAGCACGCGGCGGTCACCGCTGGGGTTGAGGTCTTCAGTTAGCTGACAGCCCGCTCGCACGGACGCTGTTGAGGTCGTGCCGGGCTGTCCAGCCTTCACGCCAGGAGCGACGGGATGCCGCCAAGGCGTGCTCGGCGACGCGCCGGGAGTGGCAGGGCCAGGCCCCACCGCATCCGTCGCAGCCACCGTCGCGGCCGGGTCGTGCGTGCCGCCCGAGAATGTCCCGGGCGTCTTGCCAGAGGAGCCGGTCGACAACATCGTCCGGCGCGGTTTCGCGGGCCGGAGTGGTCCGCACGGTATGGTCGACGCTGACCATCGGTCCCCCTCGTTCGCGGCGGCCCGCCGGCCGCCGTACGCATATGGAACCGTCTCGCGGTCGCCCGCAATCGGACAGTCTGTGCGACTTCCCGGAATAATCCGGTTTGTAAGGGCTAGCGGGTGCCCGACATTGCGTCCCCAAACCCGTAGCGCGCTCACATAATGAGCCCATGAGCAGGGCAGAGTCTCCTGAGGCGCCTGGACCTTCGGTCGGCGCAAAACCCGACGAGGGGGAGCCGCCGCTGCTGCGCCTGATCCGCGAGGGCGTCATCGGCGATGACCAGGTGATGTGGGGGCCCTACGGCGCCCGCCGGGTGACCTATGCCGACTACACCGCCTCGGGCCGGTCACTGGACTTCATCGAAGACTTCATTCGCGCCGAGGTGCTCCCCCGCTACGCGAACACGCACACCGAGTCGTCCGGCACGGGCCGGCAGACGACCAGACTGCGCGAGGACGCTCGGAACGTGATCCGGGACGCGGTGGGCGGCGACGACGACACCGTGGTGATCTTCGCGGGCTCGGGCGCGACCGGTGCGATCGACAAGCTGGTCCGCATCCTCGGCATCAGGCTGCCGGCCGAGCTCGACGACCGCTACGGCTTCCGCGACAGGATCCCGCCCGAGCAACGCCCCGTCGTGTTCATCGGCCCGTACGAGCACCACTCCAACGAGCTGCCCTGGCGGGAGTCGATCGCCGACGTGGTGGTCGTGCCCGAGGACGCGGACGGCCACGTCGACTGCGCGGCGCTGACGAACGCGCTCGAAAGCCACGCCGACCGGCCGCTCAAGATCGGGTCGTTCTCGGCCGCGTCCAACGTGACCGGGATCCTGACCGACGCCGCCGCGATCTCCGCCCTGCTGCACGAGCACGGCGCCCTGGCTTGCTGGGACTACGCCGCCGCCGGGCCGTACGTGGACATCGACATGGCGGGCAAGGACGCCGTCTTCCTGTCGCCGCACAAGTTCGTCGGCGGTCCCGGCACGCCGGGCGTGCTCGTGGTGCGGCGGCACCTCCTGCACAACCGGGTGCCGACGGTGCCGGGCGGGGGAACGGTCGACTACGTCAACGCGGTCGAGCACCACTACCTGAGCGACCCGGCCCACCGGGAGGAGGGCGGCACGCCGGCGATCGTCGAGTCGATCCGGGCGGGCCTGGTGTTCGGGCTCAAACAGGCCGTCGGCACCGAGGTGATCCACGACCAGGAGGAACGGTTCCGCCGCACGGCGATGGACGCCTGGGCGGCGAATCCGGCGATCGAGGTGCTCGGCAACCCGCGCGCCGACCGGTTGTCGATCCTGTCTTTCGTCGTACGCCGGCCGGGTGGCCGTTTCCTCCACCACAACTTCGTCGTGGCGCTGCTCAACGACCTGTTCGGCATCCAGTCCCGTGGCGGCTGCTCGTGCGCCGGGCCGTACGGACATCGACTGCTCGGCATCGACCTGGAGCACTCGCACCGGTTCGAGCGCGAGGTGATGGCCGGCTGCGAGGGGATCAAGCCGGGTTGGGTGCGGGTCAGCTTCAACTACTTCCTGACCGACGCGGTCTGCCGCTACATCGTCGAGGCCGTCGACCTGGTCGCCCGCGACGGCTGGAAGCTGCTGCCGGACTACCGCTTCGACCCGTACTCCGGGCTCTGGCGCCACCGACTCGGCCTGGCCGAGCCGGCGCTGCGGCTGACCGGGCTCGCCTTCGGCGCGGCCGGGGTGCGCTGGGGCGACGCGGTGCCCGCCGAACGGGCCACCGAGGAGGCGCTGCCGGGCTATCTGGCCGAGGCCAGAAAGATCTTGGGCCGGTACGACGGCAGCGACTGCACCGAGGGCGACGGCGGCGCCGCGGTCTCGCCCGGTTTCGAGGCGCTGCGCTGGTTCGACCTGCCCGCGGTCTGCCTGGAGCCGATCGAGCCAGGGCCAGGGCCAGGGCCAGCGCCGACGCCTGCGGCGGCGCCCCTTTCGCTCTGAGCGAATATCGCAATCCCGGCGGGCCAGCCCGTGTTGAGGATGGCGTGGATACCGAACCGGAGCGCGACGAGACCGCCGCCCTCGACGCCTATTCAAAGGTCGTCACGACGGTCGCCGCACAGATCCTGCCCAGCGTGGCCGCGGTGGCGGTGCGCACCAGCCGGGGCGCCGGGGCGGGTTCGGCCGTGACCTTCACCGACGACGGCTTCCTGCTCACCAGTGCGCACGTGGTCGAGGGCGCGGCCGGCGGCACCGCGACCTTCGGCGACGGTGCCGAGGCCGCCTTCGACGTCGTCGGCCGCGACCCGCTCTCCGACCTCGCGGTGCTCCGCGTACGCAACCCCGGCGCCCGCCCCGCCCCGCTGGGCGACGCCGACCGACTCAAGATCGGCCAGCTCGTCGTCGCGGTCGGCAACCCGATGGGCCTGGCCGGCTCGGTCACCGCCGGCGTGGTCTCCGGGCTCGGGCGGTCGCTGCCGGCCCGCGAGGGGCGCGCCATCCGGTTGATCGACGACGTGATCCAGACCGATGCCGCGCTCAACCCGGGCAACTCCGGCGGCGCGCTGGTCGACTCGTCCGGCCACGTGATCGGCATCAACACCGCGGTCGCGGGCTACGGGCTCGGCCTCGCGGTGCCGATCAACCGCAACACCCGGCAGATCATCGGGGACCTGATCCGGGACGGCCGGGTGCGCCGGGCCTGGCTCGGCGTCGCGGGCGTGCCGGTGCCGCTGCCGCCGCAGGTCACCGAGCGCACCAGCCAGCGCAGCGGCTTGCGGGTGGTCGAGGTCGTGCCGGGCAGCCCGGCCGGGGTCGCCGGGATCTACCTGGGCGACATCCTGCTGACCGCGGGCGGCCAGCAGATCCAGAACGTCCAGGCCCTGCAACGGCTGATGCTCGGCCCGGCGATCGGCAACCGCCTGCCGGTGACCCTGCTGCGCCGCGGCGCGTACGTGGACGTGGTCACGGTTCCGGCGGAGCTCAGCACCCGCTAGGCCCGGACGTGGTCGAGCCGGCTCCCCTGCCGAAGGGAGCCGGCTCGGCCGGGTGGTGCGGGGTCAGAGAGCGTGCCGCCGCTTGCGGCGGCGGCCCAGCAGTAGCAGCACGGCGCTGACCACCAGGATCGACAGGCCGGCGATCACGAGGCGGACCGTCGACGGGCGGGTCAGCTCCTCGCCGCCCTCCGCACCGCCCTGGCCGGGCAGCGGGCCGTAGTTGGCCACCACCGCCGGCTCGGTGCTGCCCGACGGCGCGGGCGTGGCCCCGGACGGGGTGGCCGTCGGGCTCGTCGCGTCGTCGGTCGGGAAGTACGGCAGGTTGTCGTCGCCCGGTTCCACCGCCACACCGTCGTCCGCCGGGTCGCCGTTCGCCGCGGGTTCCTCGGCGGGAGCGGGCTCGCCCGGCAACACCGGAGCCTCCCCGGGCAGCACCGGGGCCGCGCTCGGAGCCCCGGCCGCCGAGGTCCCCGCGGGCTCCGTCGGCGCCGCCGCGGCCGACGACGGCTCCTCCTGCGGCAGGAACCGCGGGTCGGTCGGCCAGGCCCAGGGCAGCTTGCTGTCCATCGGCGCCGGATCGTCCGGGACCGCCGCGCCCGTCGGCGCCGCGGCACCGGTCGCGCCCTTCGACGGCGCCGCCGCATCGGTCGGGACGGCCGGGTCGGTCGGGATCTCGCCCACGATCGGCGGTTCCACGAACGACACGGTGGCGCCGGGCGTCGGCGACCAGGTCCGAACCGGAACGCCGGCTCGCGTCGATGCCGCCGCGACCGGCTCGGTGGTCGCCGGCGGTGCGGTCACGGGTGTGTCGGCAGCCGCCGCACCGCACTGGACCGTCGTGTTGAACGGCAGGTCGTGCGTCTCACCGCCGCCGGCCGCGGGCGTGCCGTGCGTGTAGCTGCGTACCACGAGGTTCCCTTCGTTGTTGGCGGAGTTGACGTCGGTGAACGCGGCGTTCGGCGCGTAGATGGTGCCCTCGGCGGTGTCCGCGCCGACCTGGGTGATCGTGGTGGCGTCCGGGAAGTTCATCAGGATGTACGGCGCCTGCTCGTCGCTGATGCCGGCGAAGTTGGCGGTGCGCCACTCGTAGTCGGCGCCCGTGCCCACGTTGACCAGCAGCGGCGTCTCGGCGCTGGGCTGCGTGTTGAAGGTCAGGTCGGACAGGTTGTTGAACTCGTCGCCGGTCAGGTTCAGCACGTTGGTCTGGTTCGGGGTCAGCGACACGTACGCCCGGGTGCCCGGCGTGCTGATCGGCCGGTCCAGCGCACCACCGCCGGAGTTGCGCAGCTTCACCGTCTCGGCGCAGGTGTCGAGCTGCTGCGACCGTTCGCGGAAGGTGGCGAACACCCCGGCGAAATCGAGCGCCTCCTGGGCGTCGAGGCTCGTCTTGCGGGCACCCGGGACCGGACCCGCCGGGTCGTTGGCGCGCAGCACGACCCCGACACCGTCGCCGAAGACCTTGGCGTCGACGACCTTCGGCGCGCCGATCAACGCCCGGCCACCGACCACGAGCGGGCTGGCGCCGACGCCGACCCGCACGTCGCGCTCCGTCGCGATCCGGTAGGCCGAGCCGAACGTGAGGTCACCGCCGATCGCGACCGGGCCTTCGCTCTCGATGCCGGTCAGCGACGCCTCGCGTTCGACGAGCACGAGGAAGCCGAGCCCGCCCTCGACCGGGTTGACCGGCCCGGCCGCGGTCGCCGGCGTCAACATCCACAGCGAAGCGCCGGCCGCGACGGCTCCCACCGCCGTCGCGGCCAACCATCTGGCTTTCCTGGCCATGCGTAAACCGCCCCCCGAAGCGAATAAACCTCCAAGAGGCAGTATTCACCGCGAATGGGACAGAGTTCGCGTTTTGCCTTAAATACGTGAAACTGGAGCAAAGTTAACGGGAACCCAGGTGGGCCAGCAGGTCCTGCCGGGTGATCACGCCCTTGGGCTTGCCGTCGATCAGCACGAGCGCGGCGTCGGACTTCTCCATCAGCGCCACGGCCTCGCTGACCGGCTGGCCGCCACCGATCATCGGCAGGGGCGAGTGCATGTGCTTCTCGACCATGTCGTGCAGGTGCGCCTGGCCGGTGAACAGCGCGTCCAGCAGCTCCTTCTCGACGATGGAGCCGGCCACCTCGCCGGTCACCACCGGGGGCTCCGCCTTGAGCACGGGCACCTGCGACACGCCGTACTCCCGCATGCGGTCGATCGCCTCGCGGACCGGGTCGGTCGGGTGCACGTGCACGAGCTCCGGCATCTCGCCGCTCTTGCCGGCCAGCACGTCCCGCACGGTCGGCTCGGCGCCGCCCGTGGCCAGGAAGCCGTACCGGGCCATCCACTCGTCGTTGAAGATCTTCGACAGGTAGCCCCGGCCGCCGTCGGGCAGCAGCACCACGATCACGTCGTCCGGGCCGGCGCGGTGCGCCACCTCGAGCGCGGCCGCGACCGCCATGCCGCACGAGCCGCCGACCAGCAGGCCCTCCTCGCGGGCGAGCCGGCGCGTGATGTCGAACGAGGTCTTGTCGGAGACCTCGACGATCTCGTCGCAGATGTCGCGGTCGTAGGTCTCGGGCCAGAAGTCCTCGCCGACGCCCTCGACCAGGTACGGCCGGCCGGTGCCGCCGGAGTAGACCGAGCCCTCCGGGTCGGCGCCGATCACCTTGACGGCCCCGCCGGAGACCTCCTTGAGGTAGCGACCGACGCCGGAGATCGTGCCGCCAGTGCCGACGCCCGCGACGAAGTGGGTCACCCGGCCGCCGGTCTGCTCCCAGACCTCGGGACCCGTCGTCTCGTAGTGCGAGCGCGGGTTCTCCTTGTTGGCGTACTGGTTCGGCTTCCAGGCGCCCGGGATCTCGGCGGCGAGCCGGTCGGAGACGTTGTAGTACGACCGCGGGTCCTCGGGCGCGACGGCGGTCGGGCAGACCACCACCTCGGCGCCGTACGCGCGCAGCACGTCACGCTTGTCCTCGCTGACCTTGTCGGGGCAGACGAAGACGCAGCGGTAGCCCTTGAGCTGGGCGACCAGGGCCAGCCCGACGCCGGTGTTGCCGCTGGTCGGCTCCACGATCGTGCCGCCGGACTGGAGCAGGCCGGCCTTCTCGGCGGCCTCGACCATCCGCAGCGCGATGCGGTCCTTGACCGAGCCACCGGGGTTGAAATATTCGACCTTGGCCAGCACCGTCGCGTCGATGCCGGCGGCGACGGTGCGCAGCCGGACGAGCGGCGTGTTACCGATGAGGTCGACGACGTTGTCGTAGTAGCGCACGGCGTTGTGCCCTTCTGGTCCGCCCCGCCGGTCGGCGGGTCGATCCCAGCCTACGTGCGCTGGTCAGGACAACACGGTGCCGGGTATGACGCTGTTGCGGCGGGCTTCCCAGGCCAGGAACCGGTCGGTCTCGGCGAGCACGCTGCCGGCCAGCCAGGTCACCATGACCACGTCGTCGACCAGCCCGAACAGCGCGAGGAACGCTTCCGGGACGAAGTCGAGCGGGGAGACCACGTAGATCGTCGCGGCGGTCATCAGAGCCAGTCGCAGGCCCCCGTCGTACTCGCCGCGCGAAGTTGCCTTGATCATCCTGGGCAGCGCCGCCAGGCGGGCGCCCAGACCCGGACCGCCGCGGGCACCGGCGGTCAGCGCCTTGCCCAGTGCGACGAACGCCGCGGTGCGCTTCAACGTCTTCGCCATCGGCTATCGACCTCCTCCGCACCATGATGCCCAGAACGCGCCACCCCGAACCGCCGCGAGGTTTGTTCCGCGAAACACCCCCGGGAGCGTGGAGCACCTTTTTGGGCGTCGCGGAGTTAGCCTCGTAGCCGGAAGCGAAGCATGGGGGGCACAGCCAATGGGGGCAGCCGAGGCAGCGGCCTGGCGCACCGCCGCCCGGACGGTCGCGCGATTCACGGCCGTCGGTGCGGGAGTGACGGCGTTCGGAGCGGTGGCGGGTGCCGCGCTCATCGTCGGGCAGGCCGAGCAGGCCCGCCGGCGCATCCCGCAGGCGCAGGAGCCACCGCCGCGCGGTGACGGCGTCTACGGCACCCGGTTCCCGGGCGAGCCGATCGAGATGGTGGTGGTCGGCGACTCGTCGGCCGCGGGCTACGGCGTCCACAAGCCGCGCGAGACCCCCGGCGCCCTGCTCGCCACCGGCGTCTCCCGCCGGCTCCAGCGGCCGGTCCGGCTGCACCGCCACGCCGTCGTCGGCGCGCTGTCGGCAGGCCTGCCGCACCAGGTCGAGGCCGCGCTGGAGCGCACACCGCACCCCGACGTCGCCGTGATCATCATCGGCGGCAACGACGTCACCCACCGCACGAGCACCCACATCGCGGTGCGCCACCTGGTCAACGCCGTCCGCAAGTTCCGCAGCGTGGGCGCGCGGGTGATCGTCGGCACCTGCCCCGACCTCGGCACCATCCAGCCGATCCAGCCGCCGCTGCGCTGGCTGGCGGGCCGGTGGAGCCGCCAGCTCGCCGCCGCGCAGACGGTGGCCAGCGTCGAGGCCGGCGCCTGGACGGTCTCGCTCGGCGACCTGCTCGGCCCCCGGTTCGCGGCCGAGCCGGCACGGATGTTCGGCCTCGACCGGTTCCACCCGTCCGCCGACGGCTACGCGCTGGCCGCCGCGGCGATGCTGCCCAGCGTGCTGGCCGCGCTCGGCGCGCCCGAGGAGCGGGTCGCGCTCACGGCCGGCGAGGGCGTGCGCTCGCTGCCGCAGGCCGCGCAGGAGGCCGCCCGCCAGCCTGGCACCGAAGTCAGCGGCACGCAGGTCGCGGGCCGCGACCGGGGCCCCGCGGGCCGCTGGGCGCAGCTGCGCCGTCGCCCGGCCGCGTGGTTCGGCCCCGGCCCGGGTGGTGCCCGTCGCCTGTTCGGGAACCTACGCGGGACCGCGCCGACGTTACCCTTGGAGCCGGCCCGCGATGACGCGGAGCCGTCCACGGTGGAGGAGTTGGCATGACGTCACGCGGTCTGGTCGGCCGGTTGGGCCGCACGGCCGCCATGACGCTGCTGGCCAGCGGCCTCGCCGGCGCCGCACTGCTGGCCGGCGAGTTCGTCACCGCCCGCAACCGGCGCTACGCGCAACCGCAGCTCGGGCTGGCCCTGCGCACCGCGGTGGGCCGCGAAGGCGCCCCGGAGGTGCGGCTGGTGCTGCTCGGCGACTCCACATCGCTCGGTGTGGGCGTCGACGACGTCGGCGACACGGTCGGCGGCCAGCTCGCCCGGCTGCTCGCCGACGACGCCGGGCTCCGCGTGCACCTCTCGTCCGTCGGCGTCTCCGGCTCGCGGTCGACCGACCTCGCCACCCAGGTGGCCCGGGCGCTGCTCGGCGAGCCCCCCGACCTGGCCGTGATCCTGATCGGTGCCAACGACGCGACCACCCTGCGCCGGCCCGGCGAGTCCGCCGCCTACCTGGCCGCCGCGGTGCGCCGGCTGCGCGACGCCGGTGTCGAGGTCGTCGTCGGCACGTGCCCCGACCTGGGCGCGGCCCGCGCGATCGACCAGCCGCTGCGCGAGATCGCGGGCTGGTGGGGCCGGCAGACCGCGGCGGCACAGGGCCACGCGGTAAGGGCCGCCGGCGGCGCCGTGGTCGACCTCGCGGCGGAGACGGGCGCGGTGTTCCGGGCCGACGCCGGCACGCTCTGCTTCGACGGCTTCCACCCGTCGGCCGACGGCTACCGGGTGTGGGCGCACGCCCTGCTCCCGGCCGTGTCCGCGCTGGCTGGGCTGGGTCGGTCAGCCGCGCCCTGACGCCGGCGGATTGAGAGGAATCACATCCGCCAGGCCCTGGCGCCTCGGGTTAACGTGTGACATGGCCATCCAGTCGGACCGCGACGCCGTCATTGTCGCCACCGCCCGCTCACCCATCGGTCGGGCCGTCAAGGGATCGCTGCGGGAGCTGCGGGCCGACGACCTGACGGCCACCATCGTGCGGGCCGCGCTCGACAAGGTGCCGGAGCTCGACCCGACCACGATCGACGACCTCTACCTCGGCTGCGGCCTGCCCGGCGGCGAGCAGGGCTTCAACATGGCCCGCGTGGTCGCGACGCTGCTCGACCTCGACGGGCTGCCGGGTGCCACGATCACCCGCTACTGCTCGTCGTCGCTCCAGACCACCCGGATGGCGTTCCACGCGATCCGCGCGGGCGAGGGCGACGTCTTCATCTCCGCCGGCGTCGAGTGCGTGTCGCGGTTCGCCCGAGGCTCGTCGGACTCACTGCCGCCCGAGGCGCAGGAGCTCGTCGGCGGCCCCTGGGAGAACCAGCGGTTCGCCCCGGCCAGGGTGCGCTCCAAGGCACGAGCGGCCGGTGGCGGCGAGGTCTGGCACGACCCCCGCACGGACGGCGACCTGCCCGACGTCTACCTCGCGATGGGCCAGACCGCTGAGAACCTCGCCCAGGTCAAGGGCGTGAGCCGCGAGGAGATGGACGAGTTCGGCGTACGCAGCCAGAACCTCGCCGAGAAGGCGATCGCCGACGGCTTCTGGGCCCGCGAGATCACCCCCGTGACGACCCCGAGCGGCGCTGTGGTGTCGCAGGACGACGGCCCCCGCGCCGGGGTGACGCTGGAGGGTGTGGCCGGCCTCAAGCCGGTCTTCCGCCCCGACGGCCGCATCACCGCCGGCAACTGCTGCCCCCTCAACGACGGCGCCGCGGCGGTCATCGTGATGAGCGCCGCCCGCGCCCGCGACCTGGGCATCACCCCGCTGGCCCGCATCGTCTCGACGGGCGTCACGGCCCTGTCCCCCGAGATCATGGGCCTGGGCCCGGTCGGAGCGTCCCTGCAGGCCCTGAGCCGAGCCGGCATGACCATCGACGACGTGGACCTGGTCGAGATCAACGAGGCGTTCGCGGCCCAGGTCATCCCGTCGTACCAGGACCTGGGCATCCCGATCGACAAGCTCAACGTGATGGGCGGAGCGATCGCGGTAGGCCACCCCTTCGGCATGACCGGCGCCCGCATCACCGGCACCCTGATCAACTCCCTCGACTGGAACGACAAAACCATCGGCCTAGAAACTATGTGCGTCGGCGGCGGACAAGGGATGGCCATGGTCCTGGAGAGGCTTAGCTAACCCAACTTCAAAATCAAGATCTGATTTGCCACGGTTCGTCGGCGGCACGACCGTTGCTCCCGCTCAGACCGGGCCGGGCCCTAGGGGGCCCGGCCCTGCCAGGTCCGCGGTCCACAACCGAGGCTTCGCATCGGTCGCTTTGCTCTGCACCCAGATCCGCACATTCCGATTGGGGTGTTGCGTATATGGGTGCAGAGCAAAGCCTGGCGAAAGCACCCTGCTGGCAGGCGGTCGGGGGTGCCCGCGCGAGCGATGCGGCCCGCCGGCGTCTGGATGGCGCCGAAGCGCGCGCGGAGGGTTGTCCACGCCTGGGTTCTGGCGCCCCGCCGAGAGCCGGGCGATGCGGCCCGGCGGTGACAGCGAACCGCATCAGGAGGCGGGCAGGAGGCACCCACGCCCACGGCTGGCGCCCGCCCGACGGCCGGATGCGGCGGTGTTTTGCCGATCGCGTCGGGGCGGGGGCGGGTTTGCCCGCGCCCGGGATCTGGCGGCCGGGTTGGGTGGCTAGGCGACCTGGGTGATCTGGCCCGGTGGGCGTGGCGGGACCGCGTCGGGGTGCAGGATCGCAGCCAACGACTCCACGCCGTCGACCAGGCGGGGGCCTGGGCGGACGATCAAGGCGTCTGCGTCGATGGCCCAGACCGGGGTCGACGGGAAGTGCGGCAGGACCGTGCGGGCCTGGGCTGTCGCGCCGACCACGTCGTAGCCGCAGGGGGCCACGATGACCACGTCCGGGGAGGCCTCTTGGAAGGCGGCCCAGCTGGTCGCCACTGAGCGGGCGCCTGGGTGAGCTACCACCGGCGTGCCGCCGGCTGCGGTGACCAGGTCCGGGATCCAGTGGCCGGCGCCAAAGGGTGGGTCGGTCCACTCGACCACAGCTACCCGTGGGCGGGGGCGGTCGGCCACTGCGGCCGCCACCGTCGACAGTCGGCTGCGCAGTGTGGTGACCAGCGTGGCGGCCGCTGCTGCGGCGAAGGCGCGGTCGCCGACCGCGGTGATCGACTCCAGCACGTCGGTGAGCGTGTGGGGGTCCAGGGTGAGCACGTCCGACTGGCAACCCAGGTGATCGAGCGCGTCAGCGACTCGGCCGGCGGGCAGGGCGCAGACTCGGCACAGGTCCTGGGTGAGGATCAGGTCCGGGCGCAGGTCGGCCAGGGCGTCGGCGTGCAGCGTGTAGAGGTCCGTGCCGGTTGCTGCCGCCGATCGCACGTACGCGTCGATCTCGGATGGGGTCAAGTCCTTGGTGTCTCGGCCGCCGACCACGACCGTGGGGGTGAAGCCGGGTGGGACCGTGCACTCGAAGGTCACGCCGACCAGGTCGTCGCCCAGGCCCAGGGCGTAGGCGATCTCCGTCGCGGACGGGAGCAGGCTGACGAGGCGCAGGGTGGTCAGCCGACCTTCCATGTCGTCACGTCCGCGATGCGCTTGCCCGGGCCGATCAGCTGCTCCAGCGTGGTGCGCAGCGTGGCCTCGTTGACCGTGCCGTCGGCCAGGACCACGCACTGTGCTTTCCAGAAGGCGAAGTCGGACTTGGCCTGGGCCCGCTGGAAGTCGCCGATGCCCGGCACGACGCCCTCGGTGGCGGCCTGCTGGATCAGTTGCGAGGTGGGCTGCTTGAACGTGCCCATCGACGCCGTGCCGTTGGCGCCGTACGGCGCGATGAAGAAGCCCTCGGGGATCGCGAAGCCGGCGTCGGCCGCCGCGGCCCAGCGCATCGGCCAGGGCTCCTTGGGGTTCGCCAACGGCACCGGCACCATCACGCCGCCCGGTGAGACGCACTCGCGCCAGTGGCCGCCGCTGATGAACTCGGGCACAGGGGCGCGGTCGACGGTCGGCAGTGGCCGCGGGAAGACCGGCAGCAGGGCGAGCGCCACGAGTGCCGGCACGACGACCTTGGCCGGCTGCTGCCAGGTCAGCTTGAGCGCGGTGTCGACGGCGACCACGAGCACCGTCGCGATCAGCGGGATCAGTGCCAGTGCGAACCGCATCGGCAGGGCGCCGTCGACGATCGGGAGGCCGAGCAGCAGCCGGTACGGGCCGCTGATGTCGGTGCGGGTGGCGTTGACGACGACCTCGGGGCCGAGCGAGAGCGCCGCCATCACGACCGCGGCGATCGTGCACGCCAGCACCAGCGGGCGGCGGATCAGCCAGGCCGCGCAGCCGATCGCCACCAGGATCAGCGGCCAGCCGAAGAACGTGTTGTATTCGGCCGCGCCGGTGCTCAGCCGCGCGTTCTCGTCTTTCCCGGCCCACGACAGCGGCGAGAACGTCTTGAAGCTGGCCAGGTCGGCCGAGAAGAAGTGCGGGCTGAACACGCCGTTGGGCACGCTCTGCGGCCCCTTGAACTGGAACCACAACGGGTACGCCAGCGCGACCACCGACAGCACGACCGCGACCGCGACGCCGCCCACCGCACCCCGGAGCGCGCGGCGACTGAACGCGGGACGGGCGCCGACGTAGACCAGCGTCATGATCACGAGGGTGAGCGCGGTGAGGAACAGGACCTCTTCGCCGATGAACACCTGGATCGTGACCGTGACCGCGAGGATCACACCGAAGACCACGATGCGACGCCAGTTGCGCCCGCCTTCGCGGCCGGCGTTGGTCGGGTCCGCCGGGTCGGCGGCGCGGACGATGCTGACCACCGCCCAGACCAGCACCGGCACCAGCCACAGCGCGGTCATGTGCAGGTGGCTGTTGTTCTGCGAGATCATGCCGGGCGCGAAGCCGCAGAACCCGCCACCGAGGCCGGCGGCGAGCCGGTGCGCGCCGAGCACCCGCCGGAAGAGCAGGTAGAACGCGACCGCGGTGAGCCCGAGGGTCAGGGTGGCCAGCAGCGCGAACGTCACCGGCGCGCCGAACAGCAGCGTGACCGGCGAGAACAGCGCACCGAGCGCGATGACCGTGGTGTTGGCCATCAGGTTGACCCCGTCGGGCGCGTTCAGCCGGTCGGTGACCAGCGAGAAGTCGCCGTGCAGGACCCGCGAGTCGACCGCCAGGAACCACTCGTAGAGCGTCTGGTCCTCGGGGTTGAGGCCGAGCACTTTGCCGGTCGGCGACGGCCACAGGCCGTGCATGATCCAGGCCGCCAGCAACAGGAAGCCGAGGCAGATGGCCAGGTCCGCGAGGTGCGGCCGGAGCCGGGCGGCCGACCAGCGCGCGGATCGCCCCGGCGCCGGTGGCGGGTCGGCGGGGTCGGCCTGCTGCGCCGCGCGGGCAGTGCTGGTCACGCGCTAGACCCTAGTATGCGAAGTGGCGTGGCAGGTGCCGCCTCCACCGTAGCCGCGGCCAACCGGTTACCGTGACAGGCGGTTACCGTGACGGTGACGCTGCCCGGGTGGTGGAACGGCAGACACGGCTGCCTTAAAAGCGGCTGCCGAAAGGCGTGCGGGTTCGAGTCCCGCTCCGGGCACGGCACAGGTCAGGCGATCCACCGCCAGTTCTGCCGTGGATACCGCACCGTCAGGCCGGCGCGCACCAGGTTGTCCAGCGACGGGTTGCGCTCACCCGGCGACGGCTGGCCGGTCTCCGCCACCAACCACCGGCAACCGGCCGCCCGGGCGGCCTCGGCCCGGGCGGTGATCAGCGCCGACTGCGCGCCCTGGTTGCGATGGTCGGGCAGCACCGTTCCGGCGCTGAGCGCACCGACCGAGCCGTGCACGAAGAGGTTCCCCACCCCGACCAGTTCCGGCCCGTCCCAGACGCCGTACGGCCGGAACGCCGGGTTCCGCACCGCCCCCGAGATCATCTGGTCCAGGCCATCGGCCGGCATGCCGAACCCCCGCAGCAGCACCAGGGCCCACTTGTCGAAGTCCCCGGCCTCGACGGGAGCGACCCGCAGCCGCGTGCCACCGGCCGGCCGGACCGCGTCGATGGGCGCCGCGAGCTTCACCCAGGACGACACCGGCTCCAGCCCGTACGCCGTCCGGATCTCCTCCCAGTCGGCCGGAAGCACGGCGGGCGCGATCTGGATGACCGCGCTCGGCGTCCCTTCCGACCGGTAGAACCCGACGATCTGGTCGACCAGGTCCCTCGTCACGGGTTCGGTGAACCCGAACCCGAGGGCCTTGCTCCAGTAGTTGGTCGGGTCGTGGCGCGCGGACAGCACCACCCCGCCTCCGATCCGGGCGGCCGCGAGCCCGAGGCGAGCCCGCACGTCCGGCGCGGACACGCTCTCGTAGGCGAACATCGCTTCCGCCTCGGCCCCTCGACCGAGGCGACAAATTCTGTGCTCACACCGCCAAGATGCGGCAATCACCCAGGAAGTTCGACGCCGACACGGGTGTCCGTCGTCACGCGACCCGGGTCGGGCGCGGCAGGTGGAACAGCCGGGCCCGCTGCACCAGGCCGCCCGCGCGGTGCTGCACCCACACCGCGCCCGGCGGGCAGTGCGTCGGGTCCTCCGGCGGGCTGACCAGGTCGAACTCCCAGATGTCGAGGTCGCGGCTGGCCACCACGTTGGTCAATTTATGCCCGACGCCGTCGGCCAGGTCGTTGTCCATGCCGCGCAGCAGGAACGCGTGGCCGGTGGCCTGGATGCCCGGCGGCCAGAACGACTCGACCGTCGGGGACCAGTCCTCGGCCAGCACCGAGGCGAAGTGCCCCCGGTCCATCGCGACGAAGGCCTCCTCGGCGCTGCGGCGGCGAGCGGCGGCGCGGGCGGTCACGTCGTCGTGCGCCTCGTCGGCGGTGGCCAGGAGCGCCTCGGCCAGCTTCCGGCGGGCCTCGCTGAGCCGGCTGCGGACGGTGCCGACCGGCACGGCACAGGCGTCGGCGATGTCCTGGTACGACGTGACACCGGTGAAGTGCCGCAGCATGACGACCAGCCGCAGCGACGGGGACAGCCCGTCGAGGGCGTGCCACACCCAGTCCCGGGCGGCGTGCTGCTCGAGCAGCTCGGCCGGGTCGGGCTCGCTCGACGGCAGGGTCGCGGCCACCCGCTCGTCCAGGGCCGTGGAGACCGGTCCACGCAGCCGCATCTTGCAGGCGTTGCGGACGATCATCCGCAGCCAGGGGCCGACCGCCGAGGGGTCGCGCAGGTCACCGATCCGGCGCAGCGCGACCAGGGCCGCCTCCTGGACGGCGTCCTCGGCGTCGGGGCCGGCGCCGAGAATCCCGTAGGCGACGGCGAGCTGGCCGGCTCGGTGCCGGGTGAGCAACGAACCGAGTGAGCTGACGTCACCGGACTGCGCGGCGAGCACCAGGTCGGTGTCGGTGGCTGGCATTCGCACCAAGGTACGCGTCACCGGAACGTGATTCTCCACTTGTTCGCGCATTACCAGTACCCTTTGGGCACCAAATTCTTCCCTGATGGAGGCGTGACTGTGAAGACGTCCAACCCGGTGCTGGCGGGGCTGGGCCAGGCGGCCGAGCGCGAACGCGCAGCGGGCCAGCCCGGCTACGTCCAGCCGTACCCGGCGGGCGCGGGAGCCTATCCGGCCGCACCGCCCGCGGTACGACCGATGTCGATCGATGACGTCGTCATCAAGACCGTCGCACTCCTCGCACTCGTGGGCATCTCGGCCACGGTCGCCTGGAACGCGATCCCTGACTCGATGGTCTTTCCGGCCCTGATCGGCTCCCTGATCGTCGGTCTGGTCCTGGGCCTGGTCATCTCGTTCATGCGGATGGCCAACCCGGCACTGATCGTCACGTACGCCGTGGTCGAGGGCGTGTTCGTGGGCCTGATCAGCGAGTTCTACGAGAACATCGCCGGCTACCGGGGCATCGTGCTCCAGGCCGTGATCGCCACCTTCGGCGTCTTCTTCGTGATGGCCGGGCTCTACAAGGCCAAGGTCATCCGGGCCACGCCGCGGTTCCAGAAGTTCATGCTGGCCGCCCTGGCCGGCGTCTTCGCGGTGATCATGATCAACCTGCTGCTGTCGCTGTTCGGCTTCAACACCGGCCTGCGCGACAACGGCGCGCTGGGCATCGGCTTCAGCCTGGTCTGCATCGTGATCGCCTCGCTGAGCTTCGTGCTCAGCTTCCACGAGGTCGAAGAGGGCGTCCGGATGGGCCTGCCCGAGCGCTACTCGTGGGTCGCCGCGTTCGGCATCCTGGTCAGCCTGATCTGGCTCTACCTCGAGGTGCTGCGCCTGCTGAGCTTCCTGCAAGGCGACGACTGACCTTTTTGCCAACCTGAGCGCCCCCGCCGTCGCGAGACGCGGGGGCGCTCCCATTTGGGTGGCTATGGTCGAAGCCGGGGGTACGCCATGCAGAGTTCGAACCCGGTCCTGACCCACCTCGACGACACGGCCCGCACCGAGCGCCAGGTGCTCGGCCGGGCGCCGGCCACGGGCGCGATGACCGTCGACGACGTGGTCGTCCGCACGGTCGCGCTGATCCTGCTGACCACGGCCGTCGCCGCGGTCGCCTGGTTCACCATCGAGACGGGCCCGGCGCTGCGCTTCGCGATCATCGGCGGCTCGATCGCCAGCCTCGCGCTCGTGCTGGTGATCAGCTTCAAACGGATCACCAACCCCGCGATCATCAGCGTGTACGCGATCCTCCAGGGCCTGCTGCTCGGCGTGGCCAGCCGGGGCTTCGAGGAGCTCTACCCCGGGATCGTGATCCAGGCGGTGGTCGGCACGCTCGGCGTCTTCCTGGGCATGGGCCTGCTCTACCGGGCCCGGATCATCCGCGCCACGCCCCGGTTCACCCGCTTCGTGATCGGCGCGCTGATCGGCGTGGTGGTGCTCGCCTTCGCCAACCTGATCGTGTTCTGGGTCAGCGGCCGCCAGGGCCTGGAGGTGTACGACCGGACAGGCCAGGTCGGCTGGGTCCCGTACGTGTTCGCGGTCGTCTGCATCGGCGTCGGCGCGCTCACCTTCATCCTCGACTTCAACGCCGTCGAACAGGGCGTCCGCTACGGCCTCCCGCGCCGCTACGCCTGGTACTGCGCGTTCGGCATGCTGGTCGGCCTGATCTACCTCTACTGGCAGATCCTCCGCCTGCTGAGCTACATCCGGCGCTAACTTAGTGCCGTGACGGATCAGGACCTTGGGCGGATCGTCGACCTGTTGACCCGGCAGGTCTCGCACTGGCAGGGGCCGCGCTGGGCGGCGCCGGCCGCGACCGGGGACGGCACCCGGGGTGACGCGGTCTACCACCTGGTCCAGCGCCTGGCCGACCTCGCCGCCGACGTGGAGGGCCGGGTCCGCCAGGAGGTGCCCCGGCTCGACAACGACGCCTCGCTGCCCGACCAGCTCCGAGTGGTGGCCGCCGACCTCGTCGCCGCCGACCCCGCCCCCGAGATCCTGGTCGTGGCCGCGACCGACGTGGCCGCGGTGAGAGCGGTCCTCTAAGGCTTCCGATAGCCGCCCGTCCACCACGAGGTGACCAGGTCCGCGTACGTCGTCGGGGCCTCTTCCCAGGCGAAGTGTGCCGCGTCGATGATGTCCAGCTTGCTGTGCGGCAGCCGGTCGTGCAGGAACTGCGCGTTCGCCGTCGGCACCGCGCGGTCGTCCCGGCCCGCGATGATCTCGACGGGGGTGTCCAGCGTGCCCAGCTTGTCCCGCAGCACCGGCAGGTCCTCCGGGTAGGCCCGCGCATAGCTCATGGACTCGACGAACCTGTCACCCTCGTACGACGAGAGGTAGTCCTCCTTGATCTTGCCCGGCAGGTCGTAGTCCTGGATGGTGCCCAGCGCCGCGTTGACGATCACCCGGCCGTCGACCGCGCGGAACTCGTCGACGCTCGGGCTCAGCACCCAGTCCCGCAGCGGCCCTTCCAGGGTGATCGGCACGCTGCTGGCCCCGCTGCCCACGACCAGGCTGCGCAATCGGCCCGGGTGGTTGGCCGCCGCGAACAGCGCGGTGCCGGTGCCGACGTCGGGGCCGACCATGTGTGGCTGCTCGAGCTCGAACTCGTCGGCGACGCGCACCACGAAGTCGCCCATCGCGTGCGGTGACATCATCTCGTCGCGGCGTTGGGACCGGCCGAACCCGGGCAGGTCGATCGCGACCAGGTGGGTGTCCTCGGCGAGCTGCGACCACATCTGGTCGAACGCGTAGACGCTCTCCGGCCAGGGACTGAGTAGCAGGGCGTCGGCGTTGCGCGGCGCACTCTCGGCGTACCGGACGGCGAGCCCGTCGATGCGGCGGAACTGCGGCTTGAGCTGCTGGGTCTTCGCCATGAAACATCGCCTCCTTTCGCCGCGCTTACCCAGAAATGTGGCTTTAACCCATTGGGGCTACTGCGTTCTTGACACTACCTCGCAATGCGAAGTAGCTTCTCCACCGTGGACACCACCCAGCTACTCAAAGGGGTGCTCGACCTCGCTGTGCTGGCCGTGCTCAAGGACGAGGACGGTTACGGCTACGACATCCTGCGCCGCCTCCGGACGGCCGGGCTCGACGAGGTCGGCGACGCCTCCGTCTATGGCACCTTGCGCCGGCTCTTCCAGGCCGGGCTCCTGACCACCTACGTCGTGCCGAGCGAGGAAGGGCCGCACCGCAAGTACTACGGCCTCAACGCCGCCGGCCGCGACCAGTTCAACCGCGCCGGCAAGACCTGGCGCACGTTCGCCGCCACGATGGACGGCCTGCTCGACGAACGGGGGGTGGCGGCATGAGCGAGCGCAGCGAGCGCAGTCAACTCAGCTGTCCGCAGTCATGCTCCACCGACCGAAGGGAGGTGGCGGCATGAATGCCGTTACGGAGCAGGACGCATATCTCGAAGCGGTCCGGCGCGCGTTGAGCGACCTCGACCCGGCGGTCCGCGACGAGCTGCTGGAAGACCTGCCGGAGCACTTCGCGGAGGTCGCGGCCGAGGGGGACGCGACGCTGGTCGAACGGCTCGGGCCGCCCGAGGCGTACGCGGCCGAGCTTCGGACCGCCGCCGGTCTCGGCGTCGCGGCCACGCCAGCAGCTCGGGGCCTCGACGACCGGATCTCCGCCGTGGTGCGCCGGGCGCGCGGGGTGGTCGGCGTCGCCGACCGCAAGACCGGTCCGCTGCTCGGCTACGGGAAGGCCAGCGAGTTCCTGCGCATGCTGAGACCGGGCTGGTGGGTGCTGCGCGGCTACCTGGTGGCAATGGCGATCACCTGGCTGACGTCGAACGGCAACGAGGCCGGGCTGCTGCCCCGGCTCGGTGGCAGCACGCTGGCGGCCGCGCTCCTGCTCGCGGTCTGCCTGGTGGCCTCCATCTGGCTCGGCCGGCGCGAGCCCACGCTGTCGTCCACGCCCCGCACCGGCCTCGCCATCGGTGGCGTGTTCCTCGTGCTCTTCGGCCTGGTCGTGTTCGACAAGGCCGACCGCTACGGGGGTGGGTGGGACACGCCCCAGAGCGTGTCGGGCAACCCTTACGACTACGTCCAGGATGTCTACGTCTACGACGAGAACGGAAACCCGCTCACCAACGTGACGCTGTACGACCAGGGCGGCAACCCGATCCAGCTCGGCGACCCGTACCGGTGCCAGGAGGCGTTCTACCAGGCTCAGGCCGGCGCTCCGATGTACCCGTACTGCCCGAACCAGCGGCCCTACGTCGTGGCGCCGCGGGCCGGTCAGGTCTCCGAACCACAAGCGGAGCCGACGGAGGGGCCGCCGGCAGCGGGCCCGAGCGCCACGCCGGCCCCGACCGCTACGCCGACTGAGGTGCCCACCCCGACGCCGACCAACTGAACATCATATCGATCCGCATCGAGGGCGACGCGGCGTGCACCGAGCGCGAAAAGCGAGGTGTATGCCACGTCGCCGTCGTCTTTCGTTCGCCCGTACGGCATGGCAAAGTTTTGGAACCGCTACCCGCGGACCGCATTTACGGCAGCCGACGATGTCTGACCCGACAGGAGGACGGCCCATGGGTACGAAGGTCAGTTACCCGAGCCTCGAGGGCACCACCGACGGCTACCTAGCCGTGCCGGCCGGTGCCACCGACGGCGCGCCCGGCGTGATCGTGTTGCACGAGTGGTGGGGGCTCACCCCGCACATCACCGCGATCGCCGACCGCTTCGCCGAGGCCGGCTTCGTCGCCCTCGCGCCCGACCTCTACCAGGGCCGGTCGACGACCGACCGGGAGACCGCACGCCAACTGGCCACGGGCCTGTCGCGCGACCGGGTCGCCCACGACCTGACCGGCGCGGCCGAGTTCCTCGCCGCCCGGCCCGAGGTCAGCGGCGACATCGGCGCGGTCGGCTTCAGCACCGGCGGCAGCCTCGCCCTCTGGGCACCGACCCTGTCCGAACGGGTGACGGCGGGCGTCGGCTTCTACCCGTCGCTGCCCTGGGAGTGGGTCGCGCCCGAGTGGTCCGGCTACGCCGGCAAGCACGCGGTCATCCACTGCAGCGAGGAAGACGGCACCTCGGCCGCGGTCACGTCGACAGCCGACGCCATCACCGCTGGCGGCGGCACGGTGAAGCTCTACGACTACCCGGGCAGCCGGCACGGGTTCTTCAACGACGACCGCCCGGAGAGCTACGACCGGGTCGACGCGGTGACGGCCTGGGCCCGCACCATCGAGACCGTGCGGAGACTGGCGCCCACCGTGGTGTAAGAACAAGCGGTGGTGGTGCACTCCCCCGCCGAGGTCGCCGCGCGCGCGGCCGGCTCGGCCGACCTGGTCGCGTTGGACGCCGGCGTGGTCGACTGCTTCGCCTGCCCACGCCTGGTCGCGTGGCGGGAAGAGGTGGCCGCGACCCGCCGGGCGGCGTTCCGCGACCAGGTCTACTGGGGACGGCCGGTGCCCGGTTTCGGCGTCCCCGACGCGCGGATCGCGATCCTCGGTCTGGCGCCCGCCGCACACGGCGGCAACCGCACCGGCCGGATCTTCACGGGCGACCGCTCCGGTGACGTGCTGTTCGCCGCGCTGCACAGGGCGGGCCTGGCCAACCAGCCGACCAGCGTCTCCGCCGACGACGGGCTCGCGCTGCACGACCTACGGATCTTCGCCTCGGTGCGGTGCGCCCCGCCGGACAACAAGCCGACGCCGGTCGAGCGCGACACCTGCGCGCCCTGGCTCTGGCGCGAGCTCGAGCTGATAAAACCGACTGTGCGCGTCGTGGTCGCGCTGGGTGCGTTCGCCTGGGCGGCGTGGTGGCCGGCGATGAGCAGGGTGTACGGCGGCGCGCCGCCCAGTCCGCGCCCGGCGTTCGGTCATGGGGCACACTGGACGAGCCCGGACGGTGGATATCCTCACCTGCTCGGGTGTTATCACGTCAGCCAGCAGAACACCTTCACCGGCCGGCTGACGCCCGCGATGCTCGACGACATCTTCGCTCGGGCCAAGGAGTTGGCCAGGGGGGCATAAGCATGGATCTCGCATCCCTGCGCCGCTGGTGGCCGCTCGCGCTGGTGGTCGGCCTGCTCGGCCTCGCCGCGCTGGCCGCCGGCCACTCGTCGCTGCAGATCGGCCAGGTCGAGGCCAAGCCGGCCGCCGAGCAGGCGCAGGGCGGGCAGGAAGACTTCAGCCAACCGGTCCAGCCGTCGTTCCCGCCCGAGGAAGAGGTCGCCGCGGCCGAGCCCCGCGAGCTGCCCGGCTGGCTCGCGCCCGCCGCCGGCGTACTCTGTGCCGCCGTCGTGCTCGTGGTGGTCGTGCTGGTGATCTGGATCCTCGTCCGCGACGGCCTGCGCCGGCTGCGCAAACGTCCCGTCAAGTACGCCGACCCGGCCGCGCCGGCGCCCGATGCCGCGCAGGTGGTCGCGGCCGTCGAGGCCGGCCTGACGGATCTGTCCGACACCGACGGTGACCCGCGCCGGGCGGTGATCGCCTGCTGGCTGCGGCTGGAGCAGGCCGCCGCCGCCGCGGGCACGCCCAAGCAGGTCGGCGACAGCCCCACCGACCTGGTCGCCCGGCTGTTGCACGCGCACCAGATCAGCGCCGACGTGCTGGCCGCGCTGGCCAACGTCTACCGCGAGGCCCGTTACGCGACCCACACGGTCGACGACCGCATGCGCACCCAGGCCCGCACGGCCCTGCAGCGCATCCGCACCGAGCTCACCGCGGGGATAGCGGCATGACCACCTCCGCGGACTACGACGACGACCTCGATGAGCGGGTCGAGGACGAGACGCTGATCGACGACCTCTTCACGTTCGAGGAGGACGACGAGCCCGCCCGCCGGGGAGGCCGCTCCGGCACCGGACTGCGCTGGTGGATCAAGGCGACGTTCGCCGGTGCCGCGCTCGCCGCGGTCGCGATCTTCGGGCTGCGGGTGGCCGGCTACACGGTGCCGATCGTGGCCCTCGTCGGTGTCATCGTCGCGCTGGTCGTGCTGCGCCGGGTGACCAGCGCGCTCGTACCGTCCCAGATGACCCGCCAACGCCGCCGGTCGACGGCGGCGACCGAGGACGGCTCGTACAACTTCACCGACCGCGACGCGCTCCGCACGGTCGTCGGCCGCTGGGAGCGCCTGCTGCAGCGGGCCGGCGGCGACGCCGGATCCGCCCGCGCCGTGCAGCGCACGCTCGCCGAGATCGTCGACGAGCGGCTGCGCCAGCGGCACGGCCTGACCCGCGCCGGCGACCCGGAGCGGGCGCGGGCGTTGCTCGGCGAACCGCTGTGGACCTATCTCGCCACACCGCCCACCCGCAACCTGGCGCCGCGCGACGCGACGGCGTACGTCCAGTCATTGGAGAGGTTATGAAAGACCTGGTCCCGGTGCCCGTCTACGAAGTCGGCCGGATGGCGCGGGCGGTGCTCGACTCGGTCGGCAGCGTGGTGGTCGGCAAGCGTGACGCGCTGGAGCTCGTGCTGGCCGGCATCCTCGCCGGTGGCCACGTGCTGCTCGAAGACCTCCCCGGCCTGGGCAAGACGCTGACCGCCAGGTCGTTCGCGCAGGCGCTCGGGCTCGACTTCCGCCGGCTCCAGTTCACCCCCGACCTGCTGCCGGCCGACGTGACGGGCTCGTTCCTCTACGACCAGCGGCGCGCCGACTTCAGCTTCCGGGCCGGCCCGGTGTTCACCAACCTGCTGCTCGCCGACGAGATCAACCGGACGCCGCCGAAGACCCAGTCGGCACTGCTGGAGGCCATGCAGGAGAAGCAGGTCTCGGTCGAAGGCGTCACCTATCGGCTCGACCCGCCGTTCCACGTGCTCGCGACCGCCAACCCGATCGAGTACGAGGGCACCTACCCGCTGCCCGAGGCCCAGCTCGACCGGTTCCTGCTGCGGGTCTCGTTCGGCTACCCGAACCGCGACGAGGAGTGGGAGGTCCTCCAGCGCCGGATGTCGCGCCGCCAGGAGGAGGCCGAGCTCCAGCCCGTCGTCGACGCCGGCACGTTGCGCGGCATGCAGGCCGCCATCGAGGACGTCGCCGTCGAGGACTCGATCGGCCGCTACATCGTCAACCTGACCGCGGCGACCCGCGAGCACCCGTCGGTGCTGGTCGGTGCCTCCCCGCGTGGCTCGCTGGCGCTGCTGCTGCTGGCCCGGGCCAAGGCGGTGCTCGCCGGCCGCGACTACGTGGTGCCGGAGGACGTCAAGGAGGTGGCGGCGCCCGCGCTGGCCCACCGGATCACGCTGCGGCCCGAGATGTGGCTGCGCCGGGTCGACCCGTCGTTCGTCGTCGCCGAGGTGCTCGACCAGACGCCGGCCCCGGCCAGCGGCGCGCTGCCCAGCTACAACGCGATGACCGACACCAACCCCGGGGTCCGCCTCGCCGAAGTGCCGACGCCGTCCCGCCACGGGCAATGACTCTCCTCGAGACAAGACCGGAGGCTGCGGCGCCGGTCGAGGACGAGCAGGCCGAGCCGCAGTGGGTGCCGACCCGCGCGCTCGGGCGGGCGGTGCTGCTCACCGGCCTGCTGCTGATCGCCGGCGTGCTGCTCGGCCGGGTCGACCTCGTGGTGCTGGCGGCTCCGTTCGCGATCGGCACCGCCTTCGCGCTGCGCCGCCGCCCTGGTGCGATGCCCAAGATCCGGCTGGGCACCGACGACAACCACCACGTCGAGGGCGCGCGGCTGACCGCCGGCGTCCAGGTGGTCAACCGCGACACCGTGGGCTACGACCTGGTCGTCGTGCGTACCCTCGTGTCGCCCTGGCTCGCGGTCGAGAAGGCCGACCGGCCCCACGTCGTCACGGTCGCCCGCGGCGGGGCCAAGGAGATCGAGCTCGACGGCGAGGCGCTGCGCTGGGGCCGGCACCCGCTCGGCCCGGCGTCCGCCCGGATCACCGCCTGCGACGGCCTGATCGCCGGCCGACCGGTGGTCAGCGGCGCCCGCAACGTGCGGGTCTACCCGTCGACGGAGCCGTTCGACGCGGACGAGGCGATGCCCCGCGCCGCCGGCCTGGTCGGTGGCCACCGATCCCGGCGGCCGGGCGAGGGCGGCGAGCTCGCCGGCGTACGGATCTTCGGGCCGGGTGACCGGCTCCGCCGGGTCGACTGGCGGGTGTCCCTGCGCACCGAGCGCCTGCACGTCGCCGCGACCCTGTCCGACCGCGACGCCGAGGTCGTGCTGCTGCTCGACGTGCTCAACGAGGCCGGCCGCTCCGGCGGGGCGAAGGGCACCGCCTCGGTGATCGACATGACGGTCCGCTCGGCGGCGGCCATCGCGGAGCACTACCTGCACCGCGGCGACCGGGTCTCGCTGCTGGAGTACGGCCCGGTCGCGCGCCGGCTGCGCCCGGCCACCGGCCGCCGGCAGTACCTCACGGTGCTGGAGTGGCTGCTGGACGTGAAGGTCTATCCGGCCGAGTTCCAGCCGTACGACACGGTCTTCGGCTCGCAGGTGCTGTCGCACAACGCCCTGGTCGTGGTGCTCACCCCGCTGATCGACAACCGGTCGGCGGAGATGCTGGCCCGGCTGGCCCGCTCCGGCCGTTACGTGGTCGCGGTGGACACGCTGCCCGAGCAGGCCGCTCCGCCCGCCCGCGGGCCGTGGACGGAGATCGCCCACCGGGTCTGGCGGCTCGAACGGGACAACATGATCGACCAGCTCCGCGAGCACGGCGTGCCCGTGGTCGCCTGGGCCGGCGCCGGCAGCCTCGACATGGTGCTGCGTGACGTCGCCCGGCTGGCCTCGGCACCGAAGGCGGTGGGTCGATGATCGGCGCGCTGATGCAGAAGTTCCGCCGGCTCCAGACCACGATCACCCGCGCCACGATGGTCCCGCTGCTGATCCGGGTCGGCCTGTTCGCCGCGTTCCTGGCCGCGATGGCCTTCGCCTTCCCTCCCGCGCTGTTCTTCGGGCGCACCGTCGCCGCCCTGGTCGTGGTGGCCGCGCTGCCGGCGCTCGCCCCGCGCGGAGCGACCACCACGCTGCTCATCGTGGCGATCGTGGTCGGTTGGGTGATCGTGACGGCCGAGGCGGTCGAGGGCATCCAGCTCTGGCGGCTCCTGGGCCTGTCGACCTCGCTCTACCTGGCGCACACCCTGGCCGCGCTGGCCGCGGTGCTGCCCAGCGACGCCCTGGTGGCGACCGAGGTGCTGGCCCGCTGGGTGGCCCGAGCGGCAGCCGTGGTGCTGGCCGCGGCGGTCTGCGGCGTCCTCCTGGTCTCGATCGCCGGCATCGGCGGCGACACGTCGCTGACCCTGGCCGCCCTGGGCGGTCTGGTGGTCGCCGTCACGATCGCCGCACTCCTGGGCTGGCTGGTCAAACGCCGAGCATGAATGTCATGCAGCTCACAGGCTTGTCCTCCATCACAAACGGGCCTTCTGACGCGACGATCCGGGGCCGTTAAGGGGATCGTTGATGGCGTGAGACCTCAACGGATTCTCGTGGTCGGTGCCGGGCACGTCGGGCTTTACGCAGCCCTTCGCATGTCGAAGAAGCTGCGGGCCCGCGAGGCCGAGGTGACCGTTGTCGATCCCAACCCGCACATGACGTACCAGCCCTTCCTGCCGGAGGCATCCGCGGGCAACATCTCCCCTCGGCACGCCGTCGTGCCGCTGCGGCGGGAGTTGCGCAACTGTCACATCGTCGCCGGGACCGTCACCGACGTCTCCCACGACCGCAAGGTCGCCACGGTGCAGCCGATCATCGGCCCGCCGCGCGAGATCGAGTACGACCACATCATCGTGGCGCCGGGCTCCGTCTCCCGTACCCTGCCGATTCCCGGCCTGCGCGAGCACGGCATCGGGTTCAAGACCATCGGTGAGGCCATCTACTTGCGCAACCACGTGCTCGACCAGCTCGACGTGGCGGCCGCGACCACCGACCCGGCGGTACGCGAGCGGGCGCTGACCTTCGTCTTCGTCGGCGGCGGCTACGCCGGCATCGAGGCCGTGGCCGAGATGGAGGACATGGCCCACGACGCGGTCAAGCGCTACTACCCTGAGCTGTCCGTCGACGACATGCACTGGGTGCTCGTCGAGGCGACCAACAGGGTGCTGCCCGAGGTCGACCGCGACATGGGCGCGTACACGGTGCAGGTGCTCCTCAAGCGCAAGCTCGACATCCGCCTCGGCACCCGCCTGGAGTCGTGCGTCGACGGCATCGTCAAGCTCTCCGACGGCGACAGCATGCCGGCCGACACGATCGTCTGGACGGCGGGCGTCAAGCCGTCGCCGATGCTGGACTTCGTCGACCTGCCGAAGGACCAGCGCGGCCGGCTCACGGCCAACGCCAGCCTCCAGATCGTCGACGGCGACGAGGTCGTCGAGGGCGCCTGGACCGCCGGCGACTGCGCCGCGGTGCCCGACCTCACCGGCCCGCCCGGAGCGTTCTGCTCCCCGAGCGCGCAGCACGCCGTGCGCCAGGCGAAGCAGCTCGCCGACAACATCCGCTCGGTGATCCGGGGCCGCAAGCCGAAGGAATACAAGCACAAGCACGCCGGCAGCGTCGCCAGTCTCGGCCTGCACAAGGGCGTGGCCCAGGTCTACGGCATCAAGCTCACCGGCATCATCGCCTGGCTGATGCACCGGGCGTACCACCTGAGCCGGATCCCGTCGACGAACCGCAAGGTGCGGGTCCTGATCGACTGGACGCTGGCGCTGTTCCTGCGCCGCGAGACGACCTCGCTGGGTCAGCTGCACGACCCGAAGGAAGAGTTCACCGACGTGACGCCGCACATCCCGGCGCCGCCGGCCGAACGGGAACCGGCGATAGCCGGCCGCAGATAGCGAAAGGGGCGTCCTCCGCGAGGGGGGCGCCCCTTTTGCTACACCAGGCTGTACGCGATGCCGTCGAGGATGTCGTGTTCCGAGGCGACCACCGACGACATGCCGGCGCGCTCCATGATGATCCGCAGGACCAGGGCGCCCGCGCCGATCACGTCCGCCCGGCCCGGGTGCATGATCGGGTTCTCCAGGCGTTCCGCCGGGGTCTTCGACAGCAGGTCCGCGGTCACCTTGGCCACGTCGTCGTACGAGATGCGGGCGTGGTGGATCCGGCCCGGGTCGTAGCCCGGCAGGTCCAGCGCGATGCCGACCACCGTGGTGACCGAACCGGCCACCCCGACCAGCGTCGCCGCCTCCCGACCCGGCACGGCCGCCAGCGCGCGGTCGACGGCCTCCGCGATGTCGGCCTCCGCCGCGGCCACTTCGGCCGCCGTCGGTGGGGTGCTGTGTAGGTGCCGCTCGGTCATCCGGACACAGCCGATGTCGACCGAGATCGCCGCGTCCGGGCCGGCGGCCGACGAGCCGGTGACGAACTCCGTGGAGCCACCCCCGATGTCGACGATCAGGAACGGCGCCGGGGCGACCAGGCCGCGCACGGCGCCGGTGTACGACAGGTGCGCCTCCGCGTCCCCGGTGACCACCTCGGGCGCCACGCCCAGGGTGGTCAGCACCATGTCGGTGAAGTCGGTGGCATTGGCCGCGTCGCGGGACGCCGAGGTCGCGCACATCCGCACCCGGGAGGCGCCGAGGGCCCGGATCTGCGCCGTGTAGTCCGCCAGGGCCACCCGGGTCCGCTCGATCGCCTCCGGGGCCAGCCGGCCGGTCTGGTCGACGCCCTGGCCGAGCCGGACGATCTCCATCCGGCGGGTCACGTCGATCAGGGACCCGTCGGGGCCGACGTCCGCGACGAGCAGGCGGATGGAGTTGGTTCCACAGTCGATGGCAGCTACCCGGGTCACAAGGTCGACACTACGAGAGGTGCAACAGCATCCGGGTGTTGCCCAGGGTGTTGGGTTTGACGCGTTCGAGGTCCAGGAACTCCGCGACACCTTCGTCGTACGAGCGCAGGAGCTGCTCGTACACGGCCTGCGGCACCGGTGCCCCGTCGATCTCCCGGAACCCGAACCGGCCGAAGAAGTCGGTCTCGAACGTGAGCACGAACACGCGCCGGACGCCGACGTCGCGCGCCGCCGCGATCAGCGCGGTCACCAGCTCGTAGCCGATCTTGCGGCCCTGGTGGGCCTGGTCGACCGCGACCGTGCGGATCTCGGCCAGGTCTTCCCACATCACGTGCAGCGCCCCGCAGCCGACGACGATCTCGCCGTCGACCGCGACCCAGAACTCCAGCACGTCCTCGTAGAGCGTCACCGTCGCCTTGCTGAGCAGCCGGCCGTTGGGGCTGAACGCGTCGATCAGCCCGCGGATCGCCCGCACGTCGCTGGTGCGCGCCCGCCGGATGACGACGTCGGCCATCAGTCGGCCACCTCGACGCAGGGGCCGCCCTCCCACCAGGGGCCGATCTGCTCGAGCGCCTCGTCGCCGAACGGGTTGACGCCCGGGCCGACGGCGAGGGCGTGCCCGACGAGCACGTGCAGGCACTTGACCCGACCGGGCATGCCGCCGGCCGAGATCCCGTCGATCTCCTCGACGTGCGCGACGGCCTCCCGCCGCGCCAGATAGTCCTCGTGCGCGGCCCGGTAGCGGGCGGCCAGCTCCGGGTCCTCCCGGAGCCGGGCGGCCATCTCCTTCATCAGCCCCGCCGACTCCAGCCGGCTGCACGCGGCCGTCAGGCGCGGACAGGTCAGGTAGAAGAGCGTCGGGAAGGGCGTGCCGTCGGCGAGGCGCGGCGTCGTCTCGACGACAGTGGGCAGGCTGCACGGGCAGCGGTGCGCGACCGCGCGGATCGCCCGCGGCGGCCGGCCGAGCTGGGCGGCGACGGCGGCGCGGTCGCGTTCGGTGGCCTCTTCGCGCACCGGTGGCGGGGGGATCATCCTGCACTCTCCGCGTTCGCTGCTTCGACGCTGGACCACAGCGTCCCGTACCAGGGATCGGGCTCGGGCGGCGTCGCTCCCGGCGGCGGCAGGCCCGCGTCGCGTGCGGCGCCGTCCGGGTCGGAGAGCAGGATCAGCAGCTCTTCGCCGGGGAGGACCATGAAGAACCGGCTCCTCGCCTGGGTCTTGATGTAGTTCGGGTCTTTCCAGAGCGCGGCCTCGTCCTGCAGCCGCTTGATGGTCTCGCGTTGGGCGGCCTGCGCCGACTCCATCTCCGCGATGTCGGACTGCTGGTTGAGATAGACCCGGATCGGATACGTGTACGCGAGGGCCAGCGCGATCAACACCGCCACCAACACGGTGGCCCGGCCGGTGAGCCGGCGCGGCTGCGGTGCCGCGGTGCGGCGGGCAGTGCCGGCGGCGGCGCCCGGTGCGCCCCGGCGGGCGGCGGCGGGACGGTTGGGCGACCGCGGTGTGCCGGCCGAGCGCGCGGCCACGACGGTTTCCCGGCTGGACCGGGCGGTGCTGGCCCGCCCGGTGGCGGAACCGCGGCCGGCGCCGGTCGGGCGACGGGAGGGTCCCTGCCCGCTGGGCATGCGGCGCTGCGTCACTTCCCGACACCCCCTCCCCCGAGGTCCCGGCGTGCCGGGGCCTCCGCGGAGGCCCCGGACACACGCGGGGTCAGCTAGCCGAACGGTACCTCGGGAACGCCCCGGCACCCGCGTAGCGCGCCGCGTCCGCGAGTTCCTCTTCGATCCGGAGCAGCTGGTTGTATTTGGCGACCCGGTCGGAGCGGGCGGGCGCGCCGGTCTTGATCTGGCCGGAGCCGACCGCGACCGCCAGGTCGGCGATGGTGGTGTCCTCGGTCTCGCCCGAGCGGTGGCTCATCATGGTCGAGAAGCCGGCCCGGTGCGCCAGGTCGACCGCGTCGAAGGTCTCGGTCAGCGAGCCGATCTGGTTGACCTTGACGAGCACCGCGTTGGCGGAGCGCTCGGCGATGCCGCGGGCGATCCGCTGCGGGTTGGTGACGAACAGGTCGTCGCCGACGATCTGCACCCGGTCGCCGACGCGGGCGGTGAACCCGGTCCAGCCGGCCCAGTCGTCCTCGGCCAGCGGGTCCTCGATCGACACGATCGGGTAGTCCGCGACGAGCTTCTCGTAGTAGGCGCTCATCTCGTCGGAGCTGCGCTTCTCGCCCTCGAACGTGTAGACGCCGTCGGCGAAGAACTCGGTCGCGGCCACGTCGAGCGCGAGCACGATGTCGGTGCCCAGCCGGTAGCCGGCCTTCTCGACCGCCTCGGCGATCAGGTCCAGCGCGGCGGCGTTGGTCGGCAGGTTCGGCGCGAAGCCGCCCTCGTCGCCCAGGCCGGTGGACAGGCCCTTGGCCTTGAGCACGGTCTTGAGCGCGTGGTAGACCTCGGCGCCCGAGCGGACCGCCTCGCGGAAGGTCGGCGCGCCGATCGGCGCGATCATGAACTCCTGCACGTCGACGTTCGAGTCGGCGTGCGCGCCGCCGTTGAGGATGTTCATCATCGGCACCGGCAGCAGGTGCGCGTTCGGGCCGCCCAGGTAGCGGAACAGGCTGAGCTCCGAGGCGCCGGCGGCGGCCTTGGCGACAGCCAGCGAGACGCCCAGGATGGCGTTCGCGCCGAGCTGCGACTTGTCGGGCGTGCCGTCGATGTCGAGCATCTTCTGGTCGATCAGCCGCTGCTCGCTGGCCTCGAAGCCGACGAGCTGGTCGACGATCCGGTCCTCGATGTTGGCGACGGCCTTCTCGACGCCCTTGCCGTTGTATCGGCCCTTGTCACCGTCGCGCAGCTCGATCGCCTCGAACGCTCCGGTCGACGCACCCGACGGCACCGCGGCCCGCGCGATCGTGCCGTCGTCGAGCCCGACCTCGACCTCGACGGTGGGGTTGCCGCGCGAGTCCAGGATCTCCCGGGCGACGATTCCCTCAATGGTGGCCACTGTTCCGACTCCTACCGTGTGTTGATGGTCGTGGTCTTCGCGGCCGCGACGCTGCGTCCCTGGGGGCCGTCGCCAGCGCGACGCTGCCTCCCCACGTAGGAGCGTATCGGGCGCTACTCTCGGCTCCGTGAGCCGGTTCGTGCCCGACGCCGTCGCGACGGCGCCGCCCAGTCCAGCTGACCACTGCGTGCTCGTCGCCGGTCGCCGGCTGTTGACCCCGTTCCCGCGCCGCGCCGACCTCGACGAACTCCCCGCCGACGTGACCTGGGTGCCGCTCGGAGCCCTCGACGGCGTCCGGGTCTGGGCGGCCGACCTGCCTGACCGGATCACCTCCCTGGGTCGCTGGCGGCCCTGGCCGGCGGTGGCGGCGACGCTCGACGAGCCGCTGGCCGCGCTGGCCGGCCGGGCGTTACAGATCGTCACCTGGCGGCACAGCCACCGGTTCTGCGGCGCGTGCGCGACGGAGCTGACCGACGTGCCCGGCGAGCATGCCCGGCGCTGCCCCGGTTGCGACCTGTACGTCCCGATGCAGCTGTCGCCCGCCGTGTTGACCGCCATCCGCCGTGGTGACGAAATCCTGCTGGTCAAGCACACGTACGGGCCGACCGAGCTGTGGGCGCTGGTCGCCGGGTTCGTCGAGGCCGGCGAGTCGCTGGAGGAGGCGGTGCACCGCGAGGTCGGCGAGGAGGTCGGGCTGACCGTCTCGGACCTGCGCTACTTCGGCAGCCAGCCCTGGGCGATGTCGGGGCCCGGCGTGGTGCTCACCGGCTTCCTGGCCACCGCCGCGCCCGGCGCCGAGCCGGTCGTCGACGGCAAGGAGCTGGCCGAGGCCCGCTGGTGGCCGTTGAACGCTCTGCCGGAAGCGCTGCCGCCGGCCTACTCGATCTCGCGCTGGCTGATCGACGCCGCCGCTAAGGAACCAGGCGGAACCGCTGGGTGACCACCGCGGTGTCGTCGTCCACCGTGAAGCCGGGGTCGCCCAGCTCCGCGCGCACCTCGGGGCTGTGCCAGAAGTCCTCGTGGTCGGCGCGCCATTCAGCCACGGAGGTGAACCCCTCGCCCTCGTCGATCGCGTGCCGCAGGTCGACGTCTCCGAGCCGGACCACCCGCACCTCGGTCAGCTCGATGGCGGCGACCCGGTTGCCGGCGGAGTCGAGCACCGCGGACACCTTGCCGACGACGGGCAGCGGCTCGTCGAGATAGCCGGCGGCCAGCGAAGAAGTCGTGGTCTTCGAGCCGTCGAGAATCGCGCCGACCAGCTTGTCGCGCAGCGGACCGGGGAACGCGAACTCAGAGGTGGGCAACTCTTCGAGGTTCATGACCGGGGCTCAAGACCGAGCAGCAGGGGCAGGTGGCGCGGCGGCGGGGAGCCGTGCGCGATCATCGCGTCGTGCCAGGCGCGGGTCGAGGTGCCCGCCGGGCGGCGCAGCGCGGTGTCCAGGATCTCCTGGTAGCCGACGAAGTACGTGGACAGCTGCGTCGAGGTGAGCAGCGCGCGGCGCCACTTGCCGGCTGCCTCGCCCTCCTCCTGGAAGCCCGGGCCGGTCATCAGCGCCATCGCCTCGTCCTCGGTCATGCCGTCGCAGTGCACGGCCTGGTCGAGGATCGCGTTGATGGTCATCCGGAGCTGCATCTTGAGCTGCTGGAGGCGGATCGGCAGGCCGCCGAAGCGCAGACCGGTCATCAGCTCCTCGGCGTAGACCGCCCAGCCTTCCGCGAACGGGCCGGACACGCCCAGCTTGCGCACCCGGGTGGTGCCGTGGAACCGGCGCGAGTGGGCGAGCTGGAGGTAGTGCCCCGGCATCGCCTCGTGCACGGTCAGGTTGCGGATCATGTGGTTGTTGTATTCGCGGTAGAACGACTCGACGCGTTCCGGCGACCAGCCGGCCGGGGTCGGCGAGATGCAGTAGAACGTCGGCAGCTCGGCGGTCTCCAGCTGGCCCGGCGAGTCGCAGTACGCGACCGCGACGCCGCGGGCGAACTCCGGCATCTCCTGGATCACGCACGGGTCGTCGACGAGCGTGACCAGGTCGTGTTCGCGTACGAAGTCGGTGGTCTCGACCATCGTCGCCTTGGCCAGGTCGACGATCGTGTCGTTGTCGGGATGCTCCGCCCCGAGCCGGCCGAGCGCCTCGCGCACGGTCTCGTCGGTCGCCGGGCCACCGGTCATCTCGGCGGCCGCGCGGCGCAGGTCCTCGCCGACCCGCTCCAGGTTCTCCCGCGCCCGCTCGAGCACCTGGCCGGCGGTGAGCTCGGTGTCCAGGGTGTGCCAGAGCCGGGCCTCCCAGAGCCGGCGGCCCAGCCGGGGATCGCGTTCGGCACCCGGCAGCCGGCCCCGCAGCCACTCGGTGAACTCGCCGAGCGCGGCGACCGCGGCGGCGGCCGCCGGCTCCACGGTGGACCGCATCGCCGGCGCCTCGGCCAGCATGGGCGGCACCTCGTCGCGGACCAGCGCGGCCGTGCCGGCGAACTGCCCGATCGCGGTCTCGACGTGGATCCGCGGCATCTCGGTGAGCACGGCCCGCGCGGTGGCGAGGACATCGGGCACCGCCTCGAGCCGCTGGGTGAGGCTTTCCAGGCGCACGTCGACGGGCGCGAACGGCCGCGCGATCAGCTCGTGGATGAGGTCGCCCGGGTTGTGCGCCAACGGGTTCCACTCGTGCTCGCGGACCTCGGACAGCTCGAACATGCCGCGCTCGACCCGGGCGGTCAGGATCGCGTGGTCGACCTGCTCCTGGGTGTCGAGCGCGTCGGTGTCGACCTCGGCCAGCGCGCCACTCGCGTCACGCAGCATCGCGAACCGGGCCTGGACGGCATCGGCCGACAGGTTGGGCAGCTCGCCGTCGAGACGATGGTCGCCGGCCGACGCGGCGAGGTGCGGGTCACTGTCGAGGAGAGCGTCGACGATCCGCTCGGCGAGAGGCACGAACTCGGGCATGGGGTCCAACCTAGAGGATCAAAGCAGTTGGCTCAGCCGGTAAACGCTCGCGGCGATCCGGTCCGGCGGCTGGCTCGCGTAGCCGATGACCAGACCCGGCGGGCCGCCGGGCGCGAGCCGGGTCGCGTTCAGCGGCACCGGACCGAGGCCCGCGGCGTGTGCCTTGGCGGCCAGCGCGGCGTCGTCGGTGCCCGGCGGCAGCTCGACCACCAGGTGCAGGCCGGCCGCGACGCCGTGCACCCGGCACTGCGGCAGGTATTTCGCTAGCGCGGCGACGAGGGCATCCCGGCGCCGGCGGTAGGCGCGTCGGGCGTGCCGCAGGTGGCGGTCGTAGCCGCCGGTCGCGAGCAGGTCCGCGAAAGCGAGCTGCTCCAGCGCCGGTCCGCCGTGGTCGGCCGCGTCCTTGGCGGCGCGCACGGCCTGGCGGCGGTCCCGGGGCGGGCACAGCCAGCCGAGCCGCAGTGCCGGCGCGAGCGCCTTGCTGGCCGAACCGAGGTGCGCGACGACGTCCGGGGCGAGCCCTTGCAGGCAGCCGACCGGGTCGCGGTCGTAACGGAACTCGGCGTCGTAGTCGTCCTCGACGATCAGGCCGCCCGTCTCCCGGGCCCAGGCGATCAGCTCCGCCCGGCGGTGCGGGGCCAGCACGACGCCGGTCGGGTACTGGTGCGCCGGCGTGACCATGACGGCCTGCACATCGCTGGCCCGCAACGCCGCCACGTCGAGGCCGTCCCCGTCGACCGGGATCGGCACCAGCCGCAGCCCGTGCGCGGTCATGTGGTCCCGGATGCTCGGACTGCCGGGGTCCTCGACGCCGAACCGGACGGCGCCCGCGAGGCGCAGGTGGTGTGCGACCAGCGCGAAGGCCTGCGCGGCGCCGGTGGTGAGGACGACGTCGTCGGCGGTCACCCGAGCGGCGCGCACCCTTCCCAGGTAGTCGGCCAGCGTCTGCTTCACCTGCGGGGCACCGGTGGCGTCGGCGTAGCCAAGATCGGCCGCAGTGGCCGTGGCCAGCACTCGCTCATAGGAGCGGCGCCAGGCGGCCCTCGGGAAAGCGGCCAAATCGGGCGTGCCAGGGCGGAGGTCTATCGGCAGGCTCTGCTCTGCACCCATATACGCAACACCCCTCGGCGCGGGTGTTGCGTATATGGGTGCAGAGCAAGCGACAGTCGTGCCTGAACCTTTATGCGAGCTCAGGCGGCCTTCCGCGACCAGCTGCTCGTACGCCGTGACGACCACCCCACGGGACACCCGCAGATCGGCGGCAAGCTGGCGGGTGGACGGCAAACGGGCGCCAGGTGCCAGCCGGCCGTCGGCGATCGCCTCCCGCAGCGCGGCCGTGAGCTGCTCGCCGAGGGCCGGCCGCGAGTGGTCGAGCTGGACCAACGCTTCCATGTGGTCTCCTCAAATGCCCGTCGAGTGGACCTGTTGACCGGACCAGTGTGCTCCTAGCGTCGAGGTCGTGACCATCTCCAAAGGCACCGCTGTGGCGTTCTGCGTGCTCGGCATGACTCTCGTCGGCAGTTCGGTGGCCGTCAGTGAGCTCCTGCTCGACTACCCGATGCTGACCGCGCAGGCCGTCCGCTACACCGCCGCCGCGGCCGTGCTCTTCCTGATCGCCCACCGGTTCCCGCGGCTCGGTGGCGCGCGGCCCGGCGTCCGCCCGACCGGCCGTGAGCTCGGCATCCTGCTCGTCGTCGCGGCGACCGGCATGGCCGGCTTCAACGCGTGCATCATGCTGGCCCTGCACCACGACACCGAGCCGGCCGTGGTCGGCACCGTCATCGGCGCCGCGCCGCTCGGGTTGGCGTTGCTCGGGCCGCTGGTCGGCGGGCGGCGCGGCCGGCCCAGCGCGCGGCTCGTCACGGCCGCCGTGGTCGTGGTCGCCGGCACCGCGCTCGTCGAGGGCACCGGCCAGGCGACGCCGGTCGGGCTGCTCGGCGCCGGCGGCGCGCTGGTCGGCGAGATCCTGTTCTCGCTGCTCGCCGCCGTGGTCCTGCCCCGGCTCGGCGCGGTACGGGTGGCCGCGTACAGCTGCGCCCTGGCCGTGCCGTTGCTCTTCGCCGGTGCCCTGGTGGCCGGCGAGACCAAAGACTGGCGGCTCCCCACCCCGACCGAGGCCGGCGCGCTGGTCTACCTGGCGCTGTTGATGACGGTCGCGGCGTTCGTCGTCTGGTTCATCGGCCTGGAGCGCCTCGGCGTCGAGCAGGCCGGCATCCTGGTCGGCCTGATGCCGGTCGCCACCCTGGCGACCGCCGCCGTGATGGCGACCGCATTGCCCGGGGTGGGGCCGGCGCTGGGCGTGTTGACTGTCGCGGCGGGATTGGCGTTCGGCCTCACCCGTTCGAGCCCGCGGGATCAGGAGCGCTCGGCGGCCCTGACGGTCTCGGCGTAACGGAGCGCGGCGGCACGAAGCTCGGCCTCCGGGTCCTCTCCCGCAGCCCGGGCCGCGGCGACCAGCCGGAGCAGGCGGGCGCCGAGGTCGTCGCCCTCGGGGAGCGGGACGCTGATGCCAGCCCGCTCCGCGCGCTGCAGGAACTTGGCGGCCAGCGCCAGCGCGGGCTGGGCCAGCGCGACCCCGTCCAGCACCGAGTCGCGCGACTTCTCGGCCTTCTTGATCTGCTCCCAGTTGTCGATGATCTCGTCGACCGAGCCGACCTCGGTGCCCGCGAAGACGTGCGGGTTGCGCCGGATCATCTTGTCCACCAGGCCGGCCGCGACGTCGTCGACCGTCCAGCGGCGCCCCTCGGGGAGCTCCTCGGCCAGCCGGGCGTGCAGCACCACCTGGAGCAGCACGTCACCGAGCTCCTCGCGCAGGCCGGTGAGGTCCTCGGCCTCGATCGCGTCGTAGGCCTCGTACGCCTCTTCGAGCAGGAACTGGGCCAGCGACCGGTGGGTCTGCGCCCGCTTCCACGGGTCGCCGCCGGGCGAGTAGAGGCGGTCCATCACCGCGACCGCGTCGAGCAACCGGGCGCCGGCCGGATCCCAGGAACCGTAGGTCACCTCGAGCTCGGCCAGACCCGGTTGCCGGGCCAGGCGTACGCCCAGCTCACGGGCCAGATCTGGATCTCCGGTCGGCCCGGCCAGCCAGACCACGTCGCTGTCTCGGGCGCGCGAAAGCAGCGTGTCGACCGTCGCCGGAACGATGGTCACGTCGCCGCCGGCCTCGCGCACCGCCGACGTCAACGGGCTCTCGGCGGCGGCCAGCACGGGCAGCGCGCGGACGGCGTCCCAGGCGGCCGCGGTCAACAGGCCGGCGGGCAGGCGCGGCGAGGTGACCAGCAGGAGGATGCGGGGCACTGCAGGCTTACGCGCGGTCGCTGACCGTGTCGCTGCCGACGAGGTACGGCAGGTCGTAGAAGACGGCACCGCCCTGCGAGGAGACCACCATCGGGGCGGACAGCGGCAGGTAGCGCGGGTTGACCGTGGTCTTGCTGGCCGATGCCGCCTTCTCCAGCATGCCGGTGAGCTGGTACGCGGCCGAGACGAACTCGCCGCCGCCGAAGGCCTGCTTGATCTGCGCCAGGTCGAAGCCCGCCTCGATCGCCTGGACCTTGACCAGCGCCTGGTAGATGCCCTGGAGCTGCTCGTCGGTCACGGGCGGCACGCTGGTGCCCATCTTGGCGAAGATGCCCTGCGACAGGTTGACCCACTCGGTGTAGTCCACCGCGTACTGGCTCGTCGCCGGGACGCCGAGCTCGCCGGCCACCTGGTCGGCGGTGACGGCGTTGACCGGCTGCACGCCCTGCTCGGACGCGACCTGCCGGCCCAGGCCCAGGGTGACCTCCAGGTCGACGACCTGCTGGCGGCTGACCGCCGGGCCGGGCACCTTGGTCGGCTCGGCGGCCGGCTGCTCTTCCGCTGCCGGCGTGGCCGAGGCGCCCGCCTCCGCACCGTTGAAGATCTGCGTCACCTGGTCCTCGGTGACCTTCCGGTCGCCGATGTAGGCGGCGACGGACGGCTCGGAACGGCAGGCCGTGAGGCCACCCAGACCGAGGGCGGCGACGACCACGATCGACGCGATGCGGCGAGCACGAAGCATGGTCGACACTCTCTCACGCTTACGTGATCGCCTGGTTGTCACCCCAGGACGTCCTTGACCAGTTGCTCGCACCATTGCAGCAGCGCCTGGTCGCGCAGCGGCTCGCCGCCGATCCGGCGGGTGGTCGGGCGCGGGACGCTGACCTGGTCGGTCGCCGACTTGTAGACCGCGTCCGGGTGGTAGCGCTTGAGCCGCAGCTGGCGCGAGTCCGGCAACGGCATCGGCGAGAACCGCAGGTGGCGGCCCTGCACCGAGACGTCGGTGATCCCCCGTGCGCGCATCACCAGGCGGAACCGGGCGATCGCCACCAGGTTTTGCACCGGCTCCGGCGGCTCGCCGTAGCGGTCGGTCAGCTCGGCGACGATCTCGTCGAGCTTCTCGGTGGTGCGGGCCTCGGCCAGCTTCCGGTACATCTCCAGGCGCAGCCGCTCGACCGCGATGTAGTCGTGCGGCAGGTTCGCGTCGACCGGCAGATCGATCTTGAAATCGAACTCCTCCTCGGGCTTCTCGCCCTTGAACGCCGACACGGCCTCGCCGACCATCCGCACGTAGAGGTCGAACCCGACGCCCTCGATGTGCCCGGACTGCTCGCCACCGAGCAGGTTGCCGGCGCCGCGGATCTCGAGGTCCTTCATCGCCACGTACATGCCGGCGCCGAGCTCCGTGTGCTGGGCGATGGTGGCCAGCCGCTCGTGCGCGTGCTCGGTCAACGGCTTGTCCGGCGGGTAGAGGAAGTACGCGTACGCCCGCTCCCGGCCCCGACCGACCCGGCCGCGGATCTGGTGGAGCTGGGCCAGGCCGAGCAGGTCGGCCCGCTCCACGATCAGCGTGTTGGCGTTCGGGATGTCGATGCCGGACTCGACGATCGTGGTGCAGACCAGGACGTCGTACTCCTTCTCCCAGAAGCCGACCATGACCTTTTCCAGGGCGTCCTCGCCCATCTGGCCGTGCGCGACCGCGATGCGCGCCTCGGGCACCAGCTCCCGCAGCCGGCGCGCCGCCCGGTCGATCGACTCGACGCGGTTGTGCAGGTAGAAGACCTGCCCGTCGCGGAGCAGCTCACGGTGGATGGTCGCGGCGACCTGGCGGTCGTCCTGCGCGCCGACGAAGGTCAACACCGGGTGCCGCTCTTCGGGCGGGGTGGCGATCGTCGACATCTCCCGGATGCCGGTGATGGCCATTTCGAGGGTACGAGGGATCGGCGTCGCCGACATCGTCAGCACGTCGACCGAGGTGCGCAGCGACTTGAGCCGCTCCTTGTGCTCGACGCCGAACCGCTGCTCCTCGTCGACCACGATCATGCCGAGGTTCTTGAACCGGGTCGCCGACTGGAGCAGCCGGTGCGTGCCGATCACGATGTCGGCCGTGCCGGAGGCGGCCATGTCGAGCGTCTGCTCGGCCTCCTTCGGCGTCTGGAACCGCGACAGCTGCCGGATCTCGACCGGGAACTGGTTCATCCGCTCGGAGAACGTGTTGTAGTGCTGCTGCGCCAGCAGGGTGGTCGGCACGAGCACGGCGACCTGCTTGCCGTCCTGCACGGCCTTGAACGCCGCGCGTACCGCGATCTCGGTCTTGCCGTAGCCCACGTCGCCACAGATCAGCCGGTCCATCGGGATCGCCTGCTCCATGTCGTGCTTGACCTCGTCGATCGCCGACAGCTGGTCGGGCGTCTCGGTCCACGGGAAGGCGTCTTCCAGCTCCCGCTGCCAGGGCGTGTCGGGGCCGAACGAGTGCCCCTTGGACGCCTTGCGGGCCGCGTACAACTGGATCAGTTGGGCCGCGATCTCCCGGACGGCCTTGCGCGCCCGGGTCTTGGCCTTCTGCCAGTCGGTGCCGCCCATCTTGTGCAGAGCCGGGGTCTCCCCGCCGACATAACGGGAGAGCTGGTCGAGCTGGTCGGTCGGCACGTAGAGCCGGTCGCCGGGCTGGTTCTTCTTGCTGGGCGCGTACTCGATGACCAGGTATTCGCGGCTCGCGCCGTTGACCACCCGCTGCACGAGCTCGACGTACTTGCCGATGCCGTGCTGCTCGTGCACGACGAAGTCGCCGTTGCGCAACTCCAGCGGGTCGATCGTGTTGCGCCGCCGGCTGGGCATCTTGCGCATGTCGCGGGTCGTCGCGCCACGCCCGCCGGTGACGTCGTTGCCGGTCAGCACGACGAGCTTGGACGCCTCGTCGACGAACCCGTGGTTGAGCCCGCCGCAGGTGACCAGCACGTCCCCTGGGCTTGGTGGCTCGTCGATGCCCTCGGTGAGGATCGCGCCGAGACCCGCGTCGCGCATGACCTCGACGGCGCGCTGGGCCGGCCCGTGCCCTTCGAAGACCAGTGCGACCGCCCAGCCGGCGGCCCGCCACTCCTCGACGTCCTTGACCACCCGGGCGGTCTCACCGTGGTAGAGCGTGGTCGGCTGGGCGGACAGCGCGATCGCGTCACCGGTGTCGGGCGTGACGGTGACGGCCTCGACCGGGTCCTCCCACGGCTGGGGCTCGGCCTCGACGACGCTCTCCACGAGCCCGAACGGCGACACGGACCACCACGGCTGGCGCAGCTCGGCAGCGGCGTGCCGGACCTCGGCCAGCGTCTTGAAGGCGGCGGCACCGAGGTCGATCGGCGCCTGCCCACCGACGGCGGCCGCGGCCCAGGAGGCCTGCAGGAACTCGTCACTGGTGCGCACGAGGTCGTGGGCCCGGGTGCGGATCCGCTCGGGGTCGCACAGCAGCACGTGGGTGTCGGTTGGCATGCAGTGGACGAGCAGCTCGAGCTCGTCCGGGCCGACCAGTGCGGGGGCCAGCGACTCCATGCCCTCGACCGGAATGCCCTCGGCCAGCTTGTCGAGGATCTCGAGCAGCTCGGGGTGCTGCTCGCTGAGTTGTCGGGCCTTCCGCTTGACGTCGTCGGTCAGCAACAGCTCGCGACAGGGCGGCGCGAACATCGTCTCGACCTTGTCGATGGTCCGCTGGTCGGCGACGGCGAAGGTGCGGATCTCCTCGACCTGGTCACCCCAGAACTCGACGCGCGAGGGGTGCTCGTCGGTGGGCGGAAAGACGTCGAGGATCCCACCGCGTACGGCGAACTCGCCGCGCTTGGTGACGAGGTCGACCCGGGCGTACGCCATGTCGTTGAGCCGATGCGCGACCTCGTCGAGGTCGGCGTCGTTGCCCGCGCTGAGGGTGACCGGCTCGAGGTCACCGAGCCGCTTGAGCTGGGGTTGCAGCATGCTCCGCACGGGGGCGACGACGACCTTGACCGGGTTGCCCTCGGGGTGGGCCAGCCGCCGCAGAACAGCAAGCCGCCGCCCGACGGTGTCGGACCGGGGCGAAAGCCGCTCGTGGGGCAACGTCTCCCAAGCCGGGTAGCTGACGACCTGATCTTCGGGCAGCAGACTGCCCAGCGCGGCGACGAGATCGTCGGCCTCGCGGGAAGTCGCGGTGACGGCGAGCACGGGCCGATCGGCGCCGTCGGTAGTCGCGGCGACGGCCGCGACGACGAACGGGCGGAGGGCAGCGGGCGCGGTGAGATCGAGCCCGTCAGCGTCGGGAAACCCGGCCCGGGCAAGGTCGCGCGCACGGGCCAACCCCGCGTCACCCAGGGCCGCGGCCAGCAGACCATGAAGCATGGATGATCCTTTCGGGCACGCAGAACGTCCCCCCGACCGACCAGGACGGGGGGTGCGACGTGCAGGCTCAAGGGTACGCCGCGGGTACGACAGACCGCCTGCGCGTTTATCCGGAGCCGGGCTGTGACCTGGCCGGGCTGTTGCCCGGTCGGCGGATACAGCCCCGGCTGGAGATTGTTAATGTCGACGATCCGGCCCTTCGCCTTCGATGTCGGCCGTTGCGCGAACGCGGGGACGGTCGATGGATCCAATCGAGGAGTTCGTAAGTCGCTACGTGCGCGAGTACGACTTCTACGCCGAGGCCGCTCGAATGGCCTCCGAGTGGCTCAAGGCTGAATTGGATGCCGCCGGAGTGCGTGCGATCGTGACGCACCGGGCAAAAGACGCTCACAGGCTCGAAGCGAAGTGTCGCAAACGAGCGCACAAAACGCCCTATGGATCGATTTCCGATATTTATGACGACATCGTTGATCTGGCTGGTGTACGCATCGCGCTCTACTTCCCCGGCGAGCGCGGGCAGGTAGAAAAGTCCGTCGAAAATCTGTTCGACCGCCTCGAACCGCCGAAACAGTTTCCGGAGGCGGGAAATCAGCGCGCAGGAAAGCGTTTCACAGGATATTCAGCTGTGCATTACAGAGTCCGCTTGAAAGAGGAGCTTCTACCGGACTCGGCCAAGCGCTACGCCGCCGCCCGAGTCGAGATACAGGTCGCATCCGTTCTGATGCACGCCTGGGCGGAGGTCGAGCACGACTTGGCCTACAAGCCGTTGGAGGTCGGTCTTTCCGACGAGGAAGAGGCCATCCTCGACGAGATCAACGGCCTGGTACTGACCGGCGAAATAGCGCTCGAACGCCTCGAAAGGGCAGGCAAGGAGCGGAGTTCGGCTTCCGGACGACGGTTCATGAACCACTATGATCTTGCCGCGTACCTCCTGGGCCAGGCTTCGACAACACTCAACGGCCCGGTGAGCGATTCTGGGCTCGGACGCGTTGATCAGCTTTTCGAGATGCTCGCAACCTTAGAAATCGACACACCCGAAAAGCTCTCTCCGTACATTCAGGCCCTGCACGGAAATGTGGAACTCCGACCGCTGGCCGAGCAGGTCGTCGATGAGCTACTCACCGAAGATGGCTCTCGTTACGATGTGTACAGGGCTATTCAGAAAAACTCCCGGGCCTGGGATCCGCCCGAGGAAAGCCGCGGCACCATGGAACTAGGCCGATTCGTTGCCACGTGGGTCATTCTTGAGGACACCGTCCGTCGGCTCGCGCCCGCGGAGGTTCGAAAGTCGCCCATGCTGCCACCGAGGAGGCTCGTCGCGCTCGGAATGCTGGACGGCGAGTTGGCAAACGAACTGGACGAGTTGCGGGATTTCAGGAGCCGGCTGGTTCACCGGCACGAGCGGCTGGCTCCCGTCGTTATCGCAAAAGCAACCGAATCGTTGAAAGAGATCATCGCCAAGATTCGTCCGCCCCGAGAGCGAAGCGACTCTTCAGTATCTGATTGAGATCCGCCGCGTGGTCGCGTCGACGCGGGCTTCTCCGCCGTACGGGAGGATTTGTTGCGGGTCCGTGTGGCCGATGTCCAGGTCGAGGACGACCACCGCGTTCGGGGCGTATTCGCTCGTCGCTCGCAGGATCGCGGCCCGCTGGTCTTCGGCGTACGCGCGCTTCGCGTTCGGGGTCTGTTGGTTGAGCCTGTCCCAGCACTTGGCCCGGCCGACCAGGATCGCCGGGACGTCGGCCAGCCAGCCGCGTTCGCCCAGGTTGCGCAGCATGTAGTAGACCTCGGTCGCCGGCGGCATGTCTTCCGAGGTCTCCGTGAAGAAGACAGCTCCTGGCGGGGGTGCGGCAACCACGTCGGCGGCGAGCAGCCAGGTCAGGACCTCGATGTTGCCGCCCCAGAGGCGCCCGCTCACCGAGGCCGTCGCGCCGTGCCAGCGCCAGCCGGACGAGGGGAACATGGGCTGCGCGACGGTCGCGTAGTCGGGGGTGCGCCAGTCGACCGGCTCGTCGCTGTAGTCCGGTGACGCGGTCAGGTCGAACCAGCCCGAGCGGAACATCGCCTCGGCCAGCGACTCGCGGGTCGACGGGTGCATCGAGCCCGCCCGACCGAACTCGCCCAGGACCGAGCCGCCGTGGTAGCCGATGATGCCGAGGCCGCTGAGGTAGTTGAGCAACGTGGTGTTGTCGGAGTAGCCGAAGAACGGCTTGGGGTTGGCCCGCAGGACCGCCGGGTCCAGGTGACGCAGGATCCGGAGCTGGTCGTCGCCGCCGATGGTCGCCAGCACCGCGTCGATCGTCGGGTCGGCGAACGCCGCCATGACGTCGCGGGCCCGGTCCGCCGGCGAAGCCCCGAGCACCCGCGTCGTGGAAAATTCCACCGGCTCCAGCTTGAACTCCTCGCGCAGGCGGCGGAGCCCGAGCTCGAAGACCTCCGGGAAGATCGCTGGCAAGCCGGCCGACGGGGAGATCACCGCGATGCGCGACCCGGGCCGGGGCTTGGGTGCGTACTCCATGAAGGCAGGCTAGTCAGCGGCGCAAACGGGATTAACCACCCAGTAGGCAACGGCCACACCGCCCGCCGGTCCAGCTGGCGCAGGTAGCATCATCATGCACGGGACAGCGCTGTCCGCCCTGCACCGCCGTAAGGAGCGCACCCGTGTCCGACCCCATTGCGCCGACCACTCCTGACGACCCTGATGCCGCGCTGCGGGCCGACATCCGCCGGCTCGGCACGCTGCTCGGCCACACGCTGGCCCGCCAGGAGGGGCGCCCGCTGCTCGATCTGGTCGAGGAGATCCGCGCCCAGGTCCGCGGCGACGCCGAGGCCGCCGCAGCCCGGCTCTCGTCGATGGACGTCACCACCGGCACCAAGCTCGCCCGGGCCTTCTCCACCTACTTCCACCTGGCCAACATCACCGAGCAGGTGCACCGCGCCCGGGAGCTGCGTCGCCGCCGGGCCACCGCCGGCGGCTGGCTCGACCAGGCCGCCAAGCTGATCGCCGAGCGCGGCGTGCCCGCCGACGAGATCGCGGCGGCCGGCCGCAGGCTGGCGGTCCGGCCCGTCTTCACCGCGCACCCGACCGAGGCGGCCCGGCGGTCGATCCTGTCGAAGCTGCGCGGCATCGCCGACGAGCTCGACGCCGAGGCCGCCGAGAGCGTGCTCTACGGCGCCCCGCCGCACGCCGACGACCGGCGCCTCGCGGAGCTGCTCGACCTGCTCTGGCAGACCGACGAGCTGCGCCTCGACCGGCCCGACCCGACCGACGAGGCCCGCAACGCGATCTACTACCTGCGCGACCTCTACGCCGATGCCGCGCCGCAGGTGCTCGACGACCTCGCCGACACGCTGCGCCGGCTGGGCATCGAGACCTCGCCGACCGCGCGCCCGCTGACCTTCGGCACCTGGATCGGCGGCGACCGCGACGGCAACCCGTTCGTCACGCCGAAGGTGACCCGCGACGTTCTCCTCATTCAGTACGAGCACGGCATCCAGGCCACCGAGCAGGCCCTCGACGACCTGATCAACGAGGTCTCGGTGTCCCGGCGGCTGCGCGGGGTGTCCCTCGACCTGTCCGCGAGCCTGGCCCGTGACCTCGACAACCTGCCCGAGGTCGCCGAGCGGTTCCGCCGGGTCAACGCCGAGGAGCCGTACCGGCTCAAGGCCCGTTGCGTGAAGGCCAAGCTGGCCAACACCCGGCTCCGGCTGGCGCGCGGCACGGCCCACGTGCCCGGCCGTGACTATCGCGGCACCGTCGACCTGATCGCCGACCTGGAGCTGATGCGCGCCTCACTGGCCCGCAACGCCGGCCAGCTCACCGCCGTCGGCAAGCTGGCGAGCGCGATCCGCACGGTGTCCTCGTTCGGCCTGCACCTGGCCACCATGGACATCCGCGAGCACGCCGAGGCCCACCACGCGGTATTGGCCCAGCTCTACGGCCACGTCGGCGAGGTCACCGACTACCGCAACCTGCCCCGCGACGAGCGCACCAAGCTGCTGGCCACCGAGCTGTCCGGGCGGCGCCCGCTGGCCGGCGTGGGCACCGCGCTCACCGACACCGCGCGCAAGACGTTCGACGTGTTCACCGCGATCCGCGAGGCGCAGGACCGGTTCGGTCCCGAGGTCATCGAGTCGTACATCATCTCGATGACCCTCGGCGTCGACGACGTGCTGGCGGCGGCCGTGCTGGCCCGCGAGGCCGGGCTCGTCGACGTGCACAACAACCGCGCCGACGTCGGTTTCGTGCCGCTGCTGGAGACGCCCGCCGAGCTCACCGCCGGCGGCGAGATCCTCGACGAGCTGCTGTCGCTGCCGGCCTACCGGGCGCTGGTGCGGGCCCGCGGTGACGTGCAGGAGGTCATGCTCGGCTACTCCGACTCCAACAAGGAAGCCGGCATCACCACTTCGCAGTGGTCGATCCACCGGGCCCAGCGCGCGCTCCGCGACGTCGCGGCCCGGCATGGCGTACGCCTGACGCTCTTCCACGGTCGCGGCGGCACCGTCGGTCGGGGCGGTGGTCCGACGCACGAGGCGATCCTGGCCCAGCCTTACGGCACGCTCGACGGATCGATCAAGGTCACGGAGCAGGGCGAGGTCATTTCCGACAAATATACTTTGCCGGCTTTGGCTCGGGAGAATCTCGAGCTGACCGTGGCGGCGGTGCTCCAGGCGACGTTGCTGCACACCGAGCCGCGCCAGCCGCTGGAGATGCTGTCCAAGTGGGATGACTCGATGGATGTCGTGTCGGCGGCGGCTTTCTCGGCGTACCGCGGCCTGGTCGAAGATCCTGACCTGCCCGACTATTTCTGGGCCTCGACGCCGACCGAGCTGCTCGGCGCGCTCAACATCGGCTCCCGGCCGGCCAAGCGCCCCAACGCCAACGCGGGCCTCGGCGGGCTGCGGGCGATCCCGTGGGTGTTCGGCTGGACCCAGTCACGGCAGATCGTGCCGGGTTGGTTCGGCGTCGGATCGGGCCTGCAGGCCGCCCGGGCCGCCGGTCTCGCGCCGGTGCTCGAGGAGATGCACAACGAGTGGCACTTCTTCCGGACGTTCCTGTCCAACGTGGAGATGATGCTGACCAAGACCGACCTGTCCATCTCGCGGCGCTACGTCGACACGCTGGTCCCGGAGCCGCTGCGGCGGATCTTCGAGGTCATCGAGGAGGAGTACGAGCTCACGAAGCGCGAGGTCCTGGCGATCACCGGTTCGCCGGCGCTGCTCGAGAACAACGCGGTGCTCCAGCGCACGCTGGCGGTCCGCGACACCTACCTGGAGCCGCTGCACCACCTGCAGGTCGCGCTGCTGCGGCAGTACCGCGACTCGGGTGCCGCCGGTCGCGCGGTGGCCACGGCTCCGGGCGGCCGGCGCGGTCCGGGCGACGGCCAGGCGCTGGAGCGGGCGTTGCTGACGACGGTCAACGGCATCGCGGCTGGGATGCGCAACACAGGCTGATAGAAACCTGTCGCACCCTCCTGTCACCATCATCGTCATGACGGCGGTTGATGCGTTGCGGGGAGCGGGGGCGTGGCCTCGGGTACGCCCGTGGTTGCGCTCCGTGATCCTCGGGTTGTGGGTGGTCTGGGCCGCCGCCGCGTGGTGGACGGCGCCCAGGCAGTCCACGTTTTCACAGGCGATCGCCGACGCCGAGGCCGGCCGGACCGTGGCGCACCAGAGCGTCGAGTCGTTCGGTGACGCCAACCGGGCGGCGCTCTGGTTCACGTCGATCAGGCTCACGTCCGGTGGTCAAGAGGAGGGCGTGCTCAGCGACATCCTCGTCTGGCGCACCGGTTTCGGGCGGGTGCACTACGCCCAGGTGCAGCGGTTGGAGGTCGAGAACGGCGGCGTGATCGGGCGCCCGTCAGCCGAGGTCGAGCGGCTGGCAGCGGCGCTCGGGCCTGAGGAGGGCACACCGACCGTCCCGTTCGCGCCGGTGCTGGCCACGGTGATCGCCCTCGTGAGCCTGGCGATCCTGGTCCAGGGGCCGGCACCGGGGCTAGGCACCCGGTGGTTCTGGTTCTTCCTCGGCGGACTGCCGTTCGGGCTCGGGGTGCTGCTCTGGCTCCGCGCCGAACGCCCCTGGACCGAGCCCGAGCCACCGGCGCCCGACAAGAAGACCGGCCAGCCCAAGCGTTACACCGGGCTGACCGGTCTCGGTCTCATGATCCTCACCGGGATCGTGATCTCGATCCTGGTGGCGCTCCTGCGCTCGCTACCCGAGTGGCTGGTGCCGAGCGCCCTACCCTAGGGCTCTCCTGGAGCCCTGCCTCGACCCCAGACACGAAACACGCCTTAGCTGGTCTCGCCGGTCACCGAGAACGAGCTCAGCTTGCGGATGGCCAGCGCCAGGAAGCCGACCGTCACCACGATGCTCATCACGACCGCCACCGGGAACGACACGTTGCCGCTCAGGAGGTCCGATGCCGAGGCCTTGTCGGCGATGGTCAGGGCATACTGCTGCACCGACAGCACGCGGGTGCCGCTGACCAGGTTCGACAGCAGCCCCTCCCAGATGATCACGTAGACCAGGCCCAGCAGCACCGGGCGCCGCGAGATCAGGCTCAGCGCCACGAAGATCGTCGAATAGAGCACGGCGCCGACCGTGGAGCCGACGATCAGGCCGACGCCCAGCCGCGGGCCGGACGCCAGTACGCCCACGATGTAGAACGGGACCGCCGCGCTGGCCGCCGTGACCCCGATCGCCACCAGCAGCTTCGGCACGACGATCTTCCAGCGCGCCAGCGGCTTCGAGAGGATGTGCGTGATCGTGCCATCGTCGATCTCGGCGCCGAGCACGCCGGTGCCGACGATCAGGGAGACGATCGGCAGCAGCGTGATGAAGCCCATCGCGACGAGCACCGGCTGGGCCCACTGCTGCGGGCTGACCCCTTCGAACCGCGGGATGAGCGCGACCCCGATCATCAGGATCGGCAGGGGCAGGAGCAGCAGGAACCGGCGCCGGCCGAGCAGGCCGCGCGTGGTGATCCAGGCGACCGTGGACATCAGGCCTCCACCAGGTAAGAGAAGACGCTTTCGAGGGACTCGTCGGAGGGCAGCAGCCGGCGGACCCGGATGCCTTCCTTGAGCGCGATCCGGGGCAGCGCCCGGGTGAAACTGCCGTAGTCGCCGGCCCGCACCGTCAGCCCGTCCCGCCCGAGGTCGACGCCGTTGACCGACGGCTGGTGCATGAGGGCCACGGCCAGCCGGCGGTCGTCGGTCGACTGCACCGCGAACACGTGCGGCCGGTTGGTCATCAGCCGGCGGATCGTGCGGAAGTCGCCGGACGCCGCGAGCCGGCCGGAGACCATCACCTGCACGGTGCCGGAAAGCTGCTCGACCTCTTCGAGGATGTGCGAGCTGAACAGAATCGTCCGGCCGGCCTGGCCGAGCCGGTGCAGCAGATCCATCATGTGCATCCGCTGCCGCGGGTCCATGCCGTTGAACGGCTCGTCCAGCAGCAGCACGTCGGGCTCGTGCACCAGCGCGGCCGCGACCCGGGCGCGCTGCCGCATGCCCTTGGAGTAGGTGCCGATGCGGCGGTCCTGGAACTCGGCCATCTCGACCAGGCTGAGCGCCCGGGTGGCCGCCGCCGCCGGATCGGGCAGCCCGTGCAGCTTGGCGCTGACCAGCACGAACTCGTGCGCGGTCAGATAAGAGTGCACCGACTCGCGCTCGCTGACGAGGCCCAGCTTGCGGTAGACCGCCGGGTTGCGCCAGGTCGGCTCGCCGTCGACGGTCAGCGTGCCGCGCGAGGGCGGCAGGAACCCGGCCATCATGTGCAGCAGCGTCGTCTTGCCGGCGCCGTTGGGGCCGAGCAGGCCCGTGACGCCGGAGCCGAGCGTCATGGTCACGTCGTTGACGGCGACGACGTTGCCGTACCAGCGGGACACGCCCGTGACGTCGAGGGTCATGACTGCGACACCTTCCGGTAGCGGGCGATCAGGAGCGTCACGCACAGCGCGATCAGGCCGAGCGTGACCGCGGCGTACAGCGGTCCGAACGGACCGATGCCAAGCTCTTCGCTGGAGCTCGTCGGCTCGAAGAGCCAATCGCCGACGCCGCCGACCAGGCTCGCCGGGTTGAACAGCTGCGCGAGCTGGTGCGCCGTCTCGGACGGCAGGATGTAGAACACGCCCACGATCGGCGCGGTGATCAGGAACGTGCCGACGACCGCCGCCGCCGCCACCGCGCGCCGCTTCAGCAGGGACGCGACCAGGACCGCGATGCTGCCGTAGACGATCGCGTAGAGCGCCGTGTAGATCACGCCCAGGCCGGCGTCGCCCAGCTCGTTCATCACGTTGGTGAAACCCTTGACCGAGAACGCGGCCCCGATGAAGACCAGCACCTGGCCGCCGCCCCACACCATGACGATCGCGGAGACCAGGGCCGCCAGCTTGGCCAGCGCGTAGTCGGCCGGGCGCAGCGGGCGCGAGAAATAGAGCGGAAGCACGCCGCTGTGCAGGTCGCGGGAGACCAGCTCCGGTGCGGCGATCGCCACGAACAGCACCATCAGGGTGCCCAGGACCTGCGGCAGCATCGAGTACGAGATGACGACCTCGCCGGTCTGCGCCCGGATCGCCATGATGACGATGCCGACGATCGCGACCACGCTGACGACCAGCCACGGGAAGATCTTCGCCTTGAAGTTGCGACCCAACCCGAACACGGAACGCAGGCTCTGCGTGTAGAGCGCCAGGAACACGTCGCCGCGACCGAGCCGCTCGCCCTCGTACCGCTGGTATCCGATGTCATGGATGACACCCGCGGGGCTAGACATGCGCGGCCTCCCGGTCGGCGAAGAGCTCGGCCACCCGGTGGCGGCGCTGGTCGAGGCGGTGCAGCGGCAGGTCGAGATCGGCCACCGCGGTCAGGATCCGGTCATAGGTCAGATCGTCTTCCAGGGGTACGAGCAGCGCGTGGCCGTCGCGGGAGACCGGCAACCGCATCTCCAGCAGCCGGTGCTCGAGCTCCTGGTCGCCCTCGCTCACCTCGACGACCAGCACGTCGGTCGAGGTGGTCATCGCGGAGACGTTGTCGGAGCGCAGCAGCTTGCCGCCGTCGATCGCGATCAGGTGGTCGCAGATCCGCTCGACCTCGCCGAGCAGGTGCGAGCAGACCACGACGGAGATGCCGAACTCGGTGCCGATCCGCTGCACGAGCGCCAGCATGGCGTCGCGGCCGGCCGGGTCGAGGCCGTTGGTCGGCTCGTCGAGCAGCAGCAGGTCGGGGTCGTGGACGAGCGCCTGGGCCAGCTTCACCCGCTGCTTCATGCCGGTCGAGTAGCCGCCGACCTGGCGGTAGCGCTCCTCGTAGAGGCCGACGTGGCGCAGCGCCTCGGAGGCGCGCTCACGCGCCGTGGTCTTCGGCAGCCCGCTGATCCGGCCGAGGTGCGTGACCAGTTCGGCGGCGCTGAGGTCCGGCGGCAGGCAGTCGTTCTCGGGCATGTAGCCGACCTTCGCCCGGACCCCCATCGGGTCGACGGTCGGGTCCAGCCCGAGCACCTGCACCTTGCCGGACGTCGGTGGCAGCAGCCCGAGCAGGATCTTGATCAAGGTCGACTTGCCGGCGCCGTTGGCGCCGACCAGCCCGATGATCCCCGGCTCGACGCTGACCGTCAGGTCGGACAGCGCGGTGACCCGGCCGCCGTACGTCTTGGTGAGCGACTCGGTCGCGATGAGTGTCACGGGGCTCAGCGTATGACCCAGCGTCACCTTCGTGGATCCGGCGCACCCCTCAGGTCCCGCCTGACTTCTCCCTGAGAACGGTCCTAAGGGATAGGTGGGTCCGACTCGACCCCTCGGGTGGTGGGCTGAGACACTTGGGCGCGGATTGACCGAGGGGGTTGGTTTGAGCGAGCGCGGGTGGCTGATGCCCGACGAGATGCTGCGCGACGCGCCGGCATACAACCCTCGGCCGGGCGAACTCGCCGACCTGGAGCTGCTGCTCACCGGTGCTTACGCGCCGCTGACCGGTTTCCTCGGCCGAGCCGACCTGACCGCGCTCCAGCGGCGCGGGCGGCTCGCCGACGGGACTCCCTGGCCGCTGCCGGTGACCCTGGAGGTCCCCGAGTCGCTGGCCCTCGGCCTCGTCCTGGAGGACCCGGCCCAACGCTCGATCGTGCTCACCGACCAGGAGGGCGCCCCGATCGCGGCGATCGAGGTCGACGACGCCTGGCCGACCCGCGAGGGCCGCTTCGGCGTCGGCGGCATGGTCCGGCAGATCGGCGACGGCCGGCACGGCCCCTTCCAGCGGCTGCGCCGCACGCCCGCCGAGGTCCGCGAGTTGCTCCCGCCCGGCCGGGTGCTCGGGGTGGTCGCCGACCGCCCACTGCACCGGCCGCAACTGGCCCAGATCGCACACGCCGCGCGTACGCTGGCCGCCCATGTCTTGATCTTGATCCCGGTCGGCGACGCCGGCCCCGGCGGCCTGTCGCCGGAGGTCCTGGTCCGCACGGTGTTCGCCGCGCGCGACCGGATGCCGCCCGCGACCCTGGTCGCGGTGCCGCTGGTCCGCCGCGGCGACGAGATCCGCGACGCGCTGCTGCGGGCCCGGGTCGCCGCCGCTTACGGCGTCACCCACCTGCTCTCGACCGGCGAGATGCTCTCCGGCGGCGGCCCGCGGGTCCTGGTGCCACGCGAACTGGCCTACGACAACCGCGACGGCCAGTGGCGCTGGCGCGACGACATCCCGCCGCGCAACCGCCGGTTGGCGCTGTCGAACGACGAGATCGACGACCTGCTCGACCGGGGCTTCCCGCTGCCCGAGTGGCACACGCCGCCGGCGGTGGCCAAGGAGCTCGCGCGGGCCCGCCCGCCCCGCCGCCAACGCGGCCTGGTGGTGTTCCTGACGGGGTTGTCGGGTTCCGGCAAGTCGACGGTCGCGCGGGGCATCGCGGACCACCTGCGCGAGACGGGCGACCGCACGGTGACGCTGCTCGACGGCGACGTCGTGCGCCGGGAACTGTCGGCGGGCCTGGGCTTCAGCAAGGAAGACCGCGACCTCAACATCCGCCGCATCGGCTGGGTGGCGGCCGAGGTGGCAAGGCATCGGGGAATGGCGATCTGCTGCCCGATCGCCCCGTATGCGGAGGCCCGGCGCACGGCCCGCGAGATGGCGACGCTGGCGGGGGCAGGCTTCGTGCTGGTCCACGTGGCGACGCCGCTGGAGGTCTGCGAGATACGGGACCGCAAGGGCCTGTACGCGAAGGCCCGGGCCGGCTTGATCAAGGGCATGACGGGAATCGACGACCCGTACGAGACTCCCCGCGACGCGGAGCTGACGATCGACACGAGCACCCTCAGCGTCGACGAGGCAGTGGGCACGGTCCTGGACTACCTGACCGAGACGGGTTGGGTCGAACCCAAGCACTAGCCTGCCCGCAACGCTCGGATCTGGGTCAGCACTGCGTCGACGTGCGGCCCGACCTGCGCTGCCAGCTCCTCGCTCCAGGTCTCGTCCGCATACGCGGTGGTCAGATACAGGTCCCGGGCGTGCTTGAGGACCGGTCGATGCTTGGGAGCCAGGCGGGCGAGCACGTAGTCGGCGGCGGTCTCCTTGGGCACCACGGCGCCGGTGCTCAGCGTCGTCCAGATGCGGGCGAAGGTCAGCAGCACGTTGCGGGTGTCATGACGCAGGTCCGCGACCAACCCGGGGATACCGTCGACGCTCGCGCGCTCTAGGAGATCCGTGGGCGCCGGGTCGAGCAGGGCTGCGGGTGGGGGTCCGACCAGCGGACGGTCCCCGGCCAGGGCGACCGCGATCTCCAGCACCAGCCCCGGCATCGGTGCCGGGGCGGGGACCAGGCCGGCCCGATACTCAGCACGCAGCCACTCGCCGTAGAGGAAGTCGCCGACCGGCGGGTACCGCCATGGGCGCACCGCGGCCTGGACCACGACGGTGAGCTCCACCGGCCGGGCGCCGACCGCCGCACCGGAGATCGGCAGCAGGCCGGCGACCAATGCCGCGCGCTGGTCCGCATCCAGAGATCGCCGGGTGACGGCGAGGACGTCGACATCGCTGGCCGGTCGTAGCCCACCCATGACCGACGAACCATGCAGGTACGCACCCAGCAGGTCGCCCTGGACGACCTCAGTGACCAACTGGACGACCCGCTCGATCTGGTCCACGTCCGTGATCATCGATCGCCGGGTCACCGTGCCGCAATCGATTAGTTGGCAGTGCCTCAGCCGACCAGGCGCGCGGAGTCAGGCCCTGGCGAACTCGGCGACCACGTCGATGAAGGTCTCCGCCACGGCCGGGAACTCCGGGCGCGGTGGTTCGGGGCAGCCGGGCCGCTCGACGGCGCCGGGCAGGATGCCGAGCAGGGCGTCGACCGTCCGTCGTTGGTGCGTCGCGTTCTCCGGGACCGAGGGGAGCACGCCGACGAATGCGCTTACGGTCGCCAGCTCCTCGTCGGTCTGGCCGCGCAGCGTCTGGCCTGCCAGTAGCGCGTCGATGACCCGCGGTGCGGCGCCGCAGTCGGTGAGGCCCTGGCGGGTGCGCGCGTCCACGTCCGGGTCGCCGGCAGTCGCCGGCCAGGCCAGCAGCAGCCGCGCCACCCGGTCCGGCCGCATCAGGGCCAGGCGCACGGCGGTCGAGCAGCCGTTGGACCCCGCGACCAGCGTGACCATGCGGTCGGGCAGCACCGTTGCGAGTTGGTCGGCCTCGGCCGCCCAGCTCGGTGCCCGGGGCGGGCGATCGGGCGCCAGCACCTCGATGCCGCGCCGTTCCAGGCCGGTCACGATGCCGGGTCGGCGCCAGAAGCGGTCCGCGTCCATGTCGTCGTCCCACAGCCCGCCGTGGATCAGGACGACCGTGCTCATCGGATCGGGGTCAGGCCGGCGAAAGCGAGGCGGAGGAGCTCGTCGACCTGGGCCGGCGACGGGGGGCGGGTGCGCAGCAGCGCGCGGTAGTAGATCGGGCCGTAGAGCAGCTCCACCACGTCGTCGAGGTCCGCGTCGGCGCGTAGTTGGCCCTGGTCCTGTGCCACTTTCAGGCGGTCGCGGGCCGCGTTCACCCGGGGCTTGACCAGGCCGTCCAGGAACGACTTGGCGAGCTCCGGGTCGTCCTGGGCGGCGCCGATCAGGCTCAGGTACGGCGCGAAGAGCGGGCTCGACAGGATCGACGCCACGCCGGCCATCTGGGTGCGGAGGTCGGCCAGGAGGTCGCCCGTGTCCGGGAAGTCGGTCGCCGTGCCGGCCAGCTCGTTGATGCCCTCCTCGACCACCGCCGTCTTCGACGGCCACCAGCGGTAGATCGTCTGCTTGCCCACGCCCGCCCGCTTCGCGATCTCCTCGACCGTCGTGCGGGCCAGGCCCTGCTCCCGGCAGAGGGCCATGGCCGCCTCGATGATCGCTTGGCGCGACCGCTCGCTGCGGCGGTCCAGGTTCGGGCTCATGCGCCGAAGTTTAGCAAGGAGACGAGACGGTCCGTCTTGACGGATGGGTGAACCGGAGCCTAGCGTCGAAAGTGTGCGAGACGATACGTCTCGTCGCGGCTCGCCGTCGTGCGCGCCGACGCCATCCGCGGCGCCGGCTCGCCACCACTGCGGGCCGACGCCGTCCGAACGAAAGGACTCGCCATGAGCGAGGCAGCGACCCGCCGCACCGCCGGCACCTTCGGCATCCTGGCCAGCCTGTTCATCGTCGTGCAGGTGCCGCTCTACTTCCTCTACGAGACGCCGCCCGACTGGGACATCCTGACCCGCAGCCTGGTCGGGATCACCGGATGCACGCTCTACCTCGTCTTCTTCTCCGGCCTGCGTCAGCTCATCCGCACGGTCGACCCCCGCTCGGAATGGCTGGCGAGCCTCGTCCAGGTCGCGGGCGCGCTCTGGGTGGTCATGGTCTTCGTGACCCAGTCCATGGAGGCCGGCGCGGCGATCTCCGTCGACCGCGACATCGACACCACCACCGAGGGCCCGTTCGCCGCGGCCCAGTACCTGATGCAGGGCGGGATCTCCCGCCTGCTGATGGCGCTGCTGCTCATCGCACTGGGCATCGCGGTGGGCCGGCTGCGCTTCCTGCCGACCTGGGTGGGCCGCTCCGCGTACGTCCTGGCGGCGATCAACCTGGCCTTCGTACCCGCGCTGTACTTCGGTGACAACGCCGCCGACTTCTACAGCGCCCAGGGCTGGGGAACCACGGCGAGCATGGGCGCCCTGTGGAGCCTGTGGACGCTCGCGGTCGGCATCTCCACACTCCGCAGCGCCCGCCGAGCGGAGGCGGCGGAGCAACACCCGAACGGCCCGAAGGTCCCGTCCTACGCCTGACCGACAAACCACCGATGTGCCCGGGCCCGAGGGGACCGGGCACATCGGCGCGAGAAGCAGGATCAGGCCCAGTACGCGGGTCGCTCCAGCGCCGTTCCAGCCACACAGGCGACCTTGTTCGGCAGTTGTACCTGCCGGATCTTGGCATCTCCGATCGTGAGGGCGCCGTCCACGGGTCGGCGAAGAACGTTCGATCGGCGTCGGCGTCACGCAACATGCCCACGGCCAGGTTGACGTCGCTCCCCTTCTCTTCATACGACTGCCGCTGCGCCCCACAGCGGTGACAGTTGGTCGTGCGGACCCGGAACCAGACCAACCGGTGGTCGACGACCAAAGAGGCGCCCTGCGTCAGCGTCTGCCCGGCGACCATCTCAACCGCCGCCTTAGTGACTCAGGGTCGGCAACGGCACCGCCGCCCGAAGCGCTCCCGGAGGCTGGGTGGAGATTGAACCCATCCACGTGCGCGATTGCGTAGTGCCCCGACTGCTAGTGTGGACCTACCCCGCCAGGGTTTACGCCCTGGCCCGACGGCCCCCGCGAGGGGGCCGTTTCTATTTGGCTCGAGCGGCCGACAGCAAAGCTTATCGATCTGGCCAGGACCACCCAACTTCTTGCCCGAGTCGCTTGACAGCGCCAGCGGTCCGGGGCATATTCAACCTATGGGTTGATTAACTAAGTGGTTGAGGAAGGCGGGCCTGGTGGATCGGTTGAGCGAAGTGTTCAGCGCACTCGCTGATCCCACGCGGCGGGCGATTTTGGCTCGGCTCGCGGAGGGTGAGGCGACGGTCAACCAGATCGCGGAGCCGTTTCCGATCAGCTTGCAGGCCGTCTCCAAGCACCTGAAGGTGCTCGAGCGGGCCGGGCTGATCACTCGTGGCATACAGGCGCAGTGGCGGCCGTGTCGGCTCGACGCCGCGCCGTTGCGGGGTGTCGCCGAATGGGTGACGGAATACCAGCGCTTCTGGGAGGAGCGCTATGACGAACTGGGCACGTATCTGACGAAGATCCAGAAGGAGAACTGAGATGTCGCAGAACCTGACCGTGACCACACCGTCCGATCTGGAAGTCAAGATGGTGCGTGTGTTCGACGCGCCGCTCGGGCTGGTGTTCGACGCGCATTCCTCGTGCGAGCACGTCAAGCACTGGTGGGGGCGCGGCAATCCGCTCGACTGCGAGATGGACTTCCGGGTCGGCGGCGCCTGGCGCTTCGTCGAGCACGCCCCCGACGGCGACTGGGCGTTCCGCGGCGAGTACCGCGAGATCGAAGCGCCGAACCGGATCGTGCAGACCTTCGAGTTCGAGGGCATGCCCGGCCAGATCTGCGTCGAGACGCTGGAGCTCACCGAGGACGCCGGCAAGACCACCGTCACCAGCGTCACGCGGTTCAACACCAAGGAAGAGCGCGACGGCATGATCGAGTCCGGGATGTCCGAGGGCGCGGGTCAGTCGTACGACGCCCTGGCCGCGTACCTCGCGAAGCTGTCCTAGGGACAACGGCGGGTGCCCCCGACCGAGGGGCACCCGCACCCGTCACTTCAGGTCCACCTGGAAGTTCTGGTCGAGACCGAGCCGGCGGTACGCGGCCAGGCCGTCAGCGGTACGGGTCACCCGCGAGTCCTTGCCACTCTGGTCGGCCGGCGTGTCGAAGTAGACCATCGCCTTCAGGCGCGGGAACAGCGAGAGCTGCTTGGCCACCGAGTCGAACACCTCGGCCTGGTGGTCGCGGTCCTGCGACGAGTACCAGACGCCCCACTCGGCCAGCATGAACGGCTTGTTGGGATGCCGTTGGGCCGCGTAGTTGTAGAAGCCCGGCCAGTTCGGCGCGCTGCTGGACGTGCGGTTCATCAGCTCGCTGAAGTCCCCGTACCCGTACTCACCGGGCACGCTGTGCGCGTAGACGTCCCAGGCCAGCCAGTCGACCACGTCGTCACCGGGATACAGGTCCTCCCACCACGACTGCGTCAGCCAAGGGATGTACGCCATGTGCACCATCACCGACACCAGGTTGGTCACGCCCTGCGCCCGGATGCGGTTGACGACGTACCGGAACATGTTCCGGTAGTCGGTCGCCGTGTAGCCGGAGCCGCTGCTCGCCCGCACGTCGTTCTCCGGCTCGTGGTGCACGGTGAAGAAGAACGGCTCGTTGAAGTTGTCGCGGATGTGCTCGGCCAGCCGGTCCAGGTAGTCGTCGGTGTCCTCGTCGCCGCGGGCGATCTCGGCCCAGCTCGCACCGGTCGGCTTCCAGTTGAGGAAGAGCAGCCGGGGCTTGGCAGGGTCGCGGGCGATCCGCATTTCCATCGAGGTCGGGAAGATCTCGGTGCCCCGGTGGTACGCGTGGTAGATCGCCTGCGTCCGGCCGGTGTCCTCCTCGAAGTCGGCGAGCGCCTCGTCGCGCGGCTGGTCGGTGTGCGCACCAGGTGCCACACCCCAGAGCACCCCACACGTGGGTACGAGCTTCGCCCCCAACGTGCAGCGCGGATCACCCGGCGTGGTGGTCGGGGTCGGGGTGGGCGTGGTCGGCCCAGCGGTCGGCGACACGGTCGGGCTGGTGGTCGGAGCCGGCGTGGTCGGAGTCGGGTTGGTGGTCGGAGTCGGTCCAGTCGTCGGGGTCGGGTTGGTGGTCGGAGTTGGAGCGGGCGTGGTCGGATCGGTCGTCGGTGTCGGAGCGGGAGTCGTCGGAGTGGGAGTCGTCGGAGTCGGCGCCGGCGTCGTCGGGTCGTCCGTCGGGTCAGGATCCGGCAGGCCGGGGAGGTCGGGCAGGTCCGGCAGCGGAGGCAGGCTCGGCCGCGGGAACGAGGGCACGCCGGGCACGTCGTCGAGGTCGGGCACGCCGGGCACGTCGTCCGGGTCCGGAATGCCGGGCGCGCCGCCACCACCGGGAATCCCCGGCACCCCGCCGCCACCGCCCAGCCACGGCAGCACCGCGTCCTGCCAGGACACCCGCAGCGTCGGCTCGATCCGCCCCTGCGCCGGGCGCACGCCGTCGGCGTCGAAGAAATCGGCCAGCCCGCCGCCGGGCGCGGTCACGGCGAACGCGTACGTCCCCCGGCCCTTGATCGCCTTGGAGACGTCGAACTTCACGGACCGGTCGGAGCGCCCGGGCCGGGCCGCGGCGATCACGGAACCCAGCCGGGGTGCGCTGCGCCGGTCCAGCCGGTCCTCCAGCCACGAGGTCCCCGGCACCTGGCTGAGCTCGATCAGCGGCGGCAGCGCGCCCGCCCGCCGGGTCAGCGTGATCTCGGCGCCGGCCGGCTTGCGCGCCGCCCGCTGGCTGGTCACGTCGAACTTGAGGTACGTGACCGCGGCACCGCCACCGATGCCACCGGCGACCAACTGGAGGCGGCCGCTGTTGGGCCCGTCGGCGACGGTGGTGGTGTAGCCGTCGGCGCTGGCCGGCAGTTGGAGGTCGGGATTGGACCCGAGGGCGCCACCGACGACGCCCAGCAGGATGGCGAAGCCGGTGAGGCCGGCCGCGATCGCGGTCCGGACGCCGAGTGGTCTGACCATCAGGTTCCCTCCATCGTGACGCCTGTGCACCGGCGTGGCTGATGGTGCTCACGTCCGACTTTATCCAAAATCAGCTACTTGGGAGCATTAGCGGTTTTTATGGGTGACTGACTAGTACGCCCTATGTACTATTTCGTCCCCCCACGGGCGAGTTACGCGATACCCGGCCCGCCCGTTGAACCTCCCGTGGAAACCACCGGCCCCACCGCGCCCGACCTGTCCGACTACCTCGGCCTGCTCCGCCGGCAGTGGTGGCTGGTGGTGCTCGGCTGCGTTCTCGGCGTCGGCGCCGGCTTCGGCGCCACCCAGGTCATGCCGAAGACCTACGAGTCGGTCACCTCGGTGCTCGTCCAGCCCGCCGGCCAGGACACGAACGTCGCCGGCGGCCGGACCAAGGGCGACATCAACCTCGACACCGAGGCGCAACTGGTCGGCTCGACCCAGATCGCGGTCGGCGCGGCCGACCTGCTGCGCTCCGGCGACGCGCCGGACGTGCTGGCCAAGGGCGTCTCGGTCACCGTCCCGCCGAACACCGCGGTCCTGGAGATCACCTACAAGGCGCCGGACCCGGCCCGGGCCCAAACCGGGTCGCACGCCTTCGCCGAGGCGTACCTGCGCAACCGCGAGGCCAGCGCCCAGGCCGGCATCGACGCGCAGATCTCCGCGCTGAACAGCAAGGTCAAGCAGCTCAACACCAGCCTCACTCAGATCAACTCCAAGCTGGCCGACCTGCCGCGGGACAGCGCGTCGCGGCCGAGCCTGGAGAGCCAGCGGAGCACCAACCAGAGCCAGCTCAACTCGATCAGCGGCAAGCTCAACGACCTGACCACCGAGACGGTCAGCGCTGGCAAGATCATTAGTGACGCGCAGCTGCCGACGTCGCCGAGCAAGCCCAACGGCAAGCTCAACCTGGCCACCGGCGCGATGCTCGGCCTGCTGCTCGGGCTGTCCGTCGCCGTGGTCCGGGAGCGCCTCGACCGCCGGGTGCGCGCGGCCGCCGACGTGGAGCGGGTGGCCCGGGTGCCCGTGCTCGCCGAGCTCACGCTGGCCAGTGGGCCACAGCTCGACGAGGTCTTCCAGCCGTACGCCACCGGCGGCCGCACCTTCAACCGCCTGCGCAACGAGGTGCTGGCCAGCCTGCGTCCCGAGGACCGGGTCGTGGTCGTCGCGGGCGCCAGCCGGGGCGTGGCGTCCACCCTGGTCGCCGCGAACCTGGCCGCCGCGATGGCCCGCAGCGGCAGCGAGGTGCTGCTGCTCGGCGCCCACCTGCCGGACAGCCTGGTGGACGCCGCGCCGCTGGCCCGGCTGTTCGGGGTCGGAGCGACGCCGGGCCTCGGCGACGTGCTGACCGGCAAGGTCCCGCTCCGGGCGGCGGTGCAGCGGGCACCCCGCGTGCCGTCGCTGCGGGTGATCACCACTGGCGGCACCGGCAGCGCCGGCGGGCTGCTCCAGTCGCAGGCGCTGCGGCAGGCGCTCGGCCAGCTCCGCCGCCGCGACTGGTACGTGGTGATCGACGCGCCCTCCACCGCCAGCAGCGCCGACGCGCAGAGCCTGGCCCGCCTGGCCGACGCGGCGATCCTGACCGTCGAGCTGCGGCGCACCCGCCGGCCGGAGGTCGTCGACGCGGTCGCCCAGCTCACCCGGGTCGGCACTCCGCTGCTCGGCACCGTGGTCATTCCCCGGCTGGTGGCCGCGGCCGAGACCCAGTCCGGCCTCGGTGACGACGACGCCGACTTCAGCCACGACGAGGACACCCCGGACTTCGACGACCTGCGCGACCTCGACCCCTCGGGCGACGTCCTGCGGGACCAGCGCGACCAAAGGGACCAGCGAGACCAGCGCGGCGAGCGTGGCGACAAGGGCCGCGACGTGCCGCGTACCCGGCCCGCCGGTGCCGAGGACGACTCCGGCGACCTGAGCATCGCGGGTGTCACCCTCCCCGGCGGCCAGCCCAGGCTGCGCAACCGGCCCACGCCTCCCCGGCGCCCGGGCCGCGCCAAGCCCGAGGACCCCGACACCGCGGTGCTGCGCCGGCTCGACGGCGAGACCCTCCGCGACATGGACCGCGCCGCCAACAATGGTCAGCACACCGCTTCGTGACCGCGGCCGCCCCGCTACGGCGCGGCGGCCGCTGGCACCGGACGTCTGGCTTCCCGCCTGGCCGCTCACCGGAATCCTGCTGCTCTATCCACTGTGGTGGGCGCTCGGCCTCGGCGTCCTGATCTTCCCGCTGGCCGCCGTGCCGATGGCCTGGTACCTGGTCAAGGTCCATACCGCCGGGCGGGCCGTACGCCTGCCTCCCGGTTTCGCGTTCTGGGTCGTGTTCCTGGCCGTGCTGGTGATCGGCGTGGCCGTGCTCGGCGCCGACCCGACCGGCACGGTGCCCGAGCGCGGGATCGAACGCATCCCCGGCGTGCTGTTCCGGCTCGGCGAGTACGCGGCGCTGACCGTGCTGCTGCTCTACGCCGGCAACCTGACCGAGCGCGAGCTGCCGATCGCCAAGCTGGTCCGGCAGCTCGCCTGGCTGTTCGTCGTCACGGTGGCCGGCGGCCTGCTCGGCGTCTTCGCGGGCACGTTCGAGTTCACCTCGCCGATCGAGCTGCTGCTGCCGGAGCACATCCGCGACAAGGGCTTCATCCGGAGCCTGGTCCACCCGTACGCGGCCCAGATCCACGACATCCTCGGCGACGACCGGCCGCGCCCGGCGGCGCCGTGGGGCTACACGAACACCTGGGGCAACAACTTCTGCCTGCTGATGGTCTGGTTCTGCGCGGCCGTGTTCGGCTCGGTCAGCCGTCGCCGGACCAAGGTGCTCGCCGTCGCCTGCATCGCGGTCTCCGTCATCCCCGTGGTGATCTCGCTGAACCGGGGGCTGTGGATCGGCCTCGGCGTCGCGGCCATCTACGCGGCCGTCCGCCTCGCCCTCGCCGGGCGGATCTGGGTGATCGGCGTGCTGGTCGCCGCAATCGCCGCGGTCGGCGCCGCCCTGGCGGTCACCCCGCTGGGCGACGTCGTCAACGCCCGGCTCGACAACGGCAAGTCCAACGGCGTCCGCTCGTACCTGGTCGAGCGGGCGGTGACCGGCGCGGTCGAGTCGCCGCTGATCGGCTTCGGGTCGACCCGGACCACGATCGGTGGGCGCAACTCGATCACCGTGGGCGAGAGCCACGACTGCGAGCGGTGCGGCAACTTCACCATCGGTGGCAACGGCCAGTTCTGGCAGCTCATCTTCGCCCACGGCGCGATCGGCACGCTGGGCTACCTGGGCTTCTTCGGCTACGGACTCTGGCGGTTCCGGCGGGACCGCAGCCCGGTCGGCATCGCCGGCGGCTGCGCGCTGGTCGGCTCGTTCGTCGCGATGTTCTGGTACAACACGCTGGTCACCCCGCTGGCGTTCATGTTCCTCGCGTACGCGCTGCTCTGGCGCAACGCGCATCAGCCCCGGGAGAAGAGCGGAGTGACCCCTTGAGCCCTGTCGCCACGGCGCCGGCCCACCTGCGCGCGCGGGACGCCCAGCTACGTGCGGCCTACCTGCGCGAAGTGCTGGACCTGCTGTATCCGGCGCCCTGCTTCACCGACGGGGCTCCGGGCGACGACACCGACGGCCGGGTCGCCGGCACCGCGGTGGCCGACTACCTGGTGGTGCCGGACGCGCGGCGGCCCCGGCTGCTGGTGCCGGCCCGGTCCAGGCGGATCGCCGCCGCCGCGGTCCGCCGCTACGCCGAGCCGCAGAGCCGCATCGCCAAGCTCAAGCGGGACGCGGTGGTCACCGCGCTGCGCAGCGGGGCGAGCGGGCTGCTGTTGCGCGACCGGATCCGGGTGTACGGGCCGGATGCCGAGACCATCGACGGCTACCTGCGGCGCGTGCTCGGCGCCGACGTCGCGCTGAGCATCCACATCGGACCGGCGCGGGCCAACCGCAAACCCGTGCTCCAGCTCATCGCCCGGGACGGTCGTACCGTCGGCTTCGGCAAGATGGGCACCGGACCGCTGACCCGCCGGCTGGTGCGGGCCGAGACCTCGGCACTGCAGGCGCTCTCGCATGCCGTGGTCGACGACGTCACGATCCCGAGCGTGCTGCACAGCGGCGAGTGGCGGGGCCACCAGGTGCTGATCCAGAGCGCGCTGCCGGTCTGGCAACCGCGGGCGCCGCTGAGCGCCGAACGGCTGGCCGCCGCCCAGCGGGCGGTCGCGCTGTGCTGCGGCACCTCGAAGGGCTGGCTGTCGACGAGCCCGTACTGGTCGGAGCTGCGCGAGCGGCTGGCCGGGGTGGCCGACCGGCCGGACGGTGCCGCGCTGGCCGCGGCCGCCCGCGACCTGGCCGCCCGGGCCGGCGACACCGACCTGCGCTTCGGCTCCTGGCACGGCGACTGGGCGCCGTGGAACATGGCCGCGCTGGCCGGATCGCTGCTGGTCTGGGACTGGGAACGGTTCACCCTGGGCGTGCCGATGGGTTTCGACGCGCTGCACTACGAGCTCCAGCGCCGGATCCAGACCGACCCCGACGCGGCCGCCGCCGTCGAGCGCACCGTCACCCGGGCGCCACGGCTGCTCGCGCCGTTCGAGGTGCCCCGGGCGGCGGCCGAGCTCACCGCCCTGCTCTACCTGATCGACCTGGCCGCCCGATATCTCGCCGACCGGCAGGCCGAGGCCGGTGCCCGGCTCGGCGTGCTCGGCACCTGGCTGCTGCCCGTACTCGTCCGCCGTGTGGAGGCGTTCCGGTGAAGTCCTCGCATGTCCCGACCCCGGTGAAGCGGGTCGTCCACTTCGGATCCCGGTCGTACGGGCGGATCACCGCTCCGGCCCGGATGCTGCCGTCGTTCCTGATCTGCGGCGGCCAGCGCTGCGGCACGACCTCGCTGTACCGCGCGCTGGCCGCCCACCCGGTGGTGCTCAAGGCCGTGCTGCACAAGGGCGTGCACTACTTCGACACCTCTTATCAGCACGGGCTGTCGTGGTATCGCGGCCACTTTCCGTTGCAGCGCACGGCCGACAAGGTGGCGGAGCGGTTCGGGGTGCCGGCGCAGACCTTCGAGTCGAGCCCGTACTACATGTACCACCCCCACGCGGTCGCCCGGATCGCCCGCGACCTGCCAGGCGTCAAGCTGGTCACGCTGGTCCGCGACCCGGTCGAGCGTGCCTACTCGCAGCACGCGCACGAGCTCGCCCGTGGGTTCGAGGCGGAGCCGTCGTTCGCCCGGGCGCTCGCGCTCGAGCCGGGCCGGCTGCACGGCCAGGAGGAGCGGCTCGCCGACGACCCGACGTACTACAGCTTCGCCCACCAGCACCACGCCTACCGGGCCCGCGGCGAGTACGCCACGTACCTGTCGGCGATCGCCGGGCGGATCGGCCGCGACCGCGTGCTGGTGGTGGAGAGCGAGCGGTTCTTCGCCACGCCGGAAGACGTCTACGACGAGGTGCTGGCGTTCCTGGGGCTGCCGAACATGGGCTACCCGGCCTTCGAGCGGCACAACGCCCGGCCCCGCGAGTCCGGTATGGACGAACGGACCCGCCGGGACCTGACCGGACATTTCGCGGCGTACGACGACCGCCTGACCGAATGGCTCGGCCACCCGCCGGTCTGGCGCCGATGACCGCGCCCCCGGCGCTCCCCGCGTTCGCCGAATCGCCCGCCGACCCGCCTGAAACCGCAGCGGCGGCGACGAAGAAGGCGATCGGCGGTGTCGCCCGGGGCGGGGTGGCGGGGATCCTCGGTGCGGGCGTGGCCGGGTTGGCCGGACTCGCGGTCACCTGGCTGGTCGCGCACCGGCTCGGTCCGGAGCACGCGGGCGCGTTCTTCGCCGCCACGGCCGCGTTCGTGCTCACCTCGACACTGGCCAAGCTCGGCACCCAGACCGGGCTGGTGTACTGGCCGGCCCGGCTGCGCGCCCGTGGACACGGTTTCCTGCTGGGCGCCTGCCTGCGCAGCGCGTTCGCCCCCGTGGTCTGCGCGGCGCTGGCGGTCGGCGTGCTGCTGTTCGTGGCCGCGCCCGACCTGGCCCGGCTGACCGCCGGGGACGCCGCACCGGCGGTACACGCCGAGCTGGTCACCCAGCTCCGCCTGCTGGCCGTGTTCGTGCCGTTGGCCGTGCTGTCCGACACGCTGCTCGCGGCCACCCGCGGCTACCGGCTGATCCGGCCGACCGTGCTGCTCGACAAGCTGGTCCGGCCCGGGCTCCAGACGGTCGGCGTCGCGGCGGTGGCGGTCAGCGGGGCAGCGAGCCCGAGCCTGTTCGCGCTCGCCTGGGCGCTGCCGTACGTCCCGACCGCGCTGCTCGCCGGCTACGCGCTGCATCGCGCGCACACCAAGACGATGGCCGACATCGTGCCGACCCGGGTGAAGCGCTCGCACCGGGCCAGCATGCGGCGGGCGTTCTGGCGGTTCACCGGGCCGCGCTCGATCGCCTCCGTCGCGCAGCTCGCCCTGCAACGGGTCGACGTGCTGCTCGTCGCGGCGTTGGCCGGGCTCGGTGCCGCCGGCCTGTACGCGGTCGCCGGGCGGTTCGTCGTGCTGGGCCAGTTCGCCAACCAGGGCATCTCGCAGGCCGTGCAGCCCCGGCTGGCCGAAGCGCTCGCCCTCAAGGACCGCACGGCCGCGAACACCCTCTACCAGACCGCGACCGGCTGGCTCGTGCTGCTCACCTGGCCGCTCTACCTGCTGGTGATGACGTACGCACCCGCGTACCTGGGCATCTTCGGCTCCGCCTACCGCGACGCGGCCACGATCGTCGTGGTGCTGGCGGCCGCGATGCTCGTGGCGACCGGCTGCGGAATGGTCGACATCGTGCTGTCCATGGCCGGGCGGACCGCCTGGAACCTGGGCAACGTGCTGGTCGCGCTCGGCCTGACGATCGCGCTCGACCTCGCCCTGATACCCAAGCTCGGCGCGCTCGGCGCCGCGATCGGGCTGGCCGCCGCGGTGGTGGCCAACAACGTGCTGCCGCTCGCCCAGGTCGGGTTCGGGCTGGGCCTGCACCCGTTCGGCGCCGGCTGGCTGTCCGCGGCCGGTGTCACGGTGCTCAGCTTCGGCGTCGCGCCCCGGATCGTGGGGTTCGCCCTCGGCACCGGAGCCGTCGCCACGGTGACCGCCCTGGGTGTAGCGGTCACCACGTATCTGGCGGGCGTCCGCCTCCTGCGCGGGCCGCTCGCGTTGGACGCCTTGAAGGCGCTGCGCCCTGGTCGCCGCAAGAAGCGGTGACCCACGCCGGGTTTACGGTCCGTCCGACGAAAGAGGAGAAACGTGGTCGCGCGTATCCCCGCCGCCGTTGTGTCCGTCATCGTCCTCGCCGCCGCACTGGCCGGCTGCACGGCGACCGACCCGTCGCCGGCGCCCTCGGCCGATTTCGGCCGGCAGCCGGCCGGGGTGGCCACGAAGACCGGACCGTTCGAGAGCGGACCGGTCAAGCCACCCACGGACAAGGTCTGGGTCGGCGCGTGGGTCAAGCCGGCGGTGTGGGGGCAGGCCGGGCGCCGGTCGGCGGTCCTCGGCGTCGAGAAGAAGCTCGGGCGTCAGTTCGACGTCATCAACACCTACCGGACCTTCGACGAGAAGTTCTGGACCGAGACCGACAAGGAGTACGTGAAGCGCGGCAGCATCGTGATGGTCAGTTGGGCGTCCGGCGACACCCGGTCCATGATGGATGGTCAGCACGACGAGATGATCCGGGAGCAGGCGAAGCGGGTCGCGAAGGCGAAGCGGCCGGTGATGATGCGGTTCCGCTGGGAGATGGACCGGCCCAACCTGCGGGCGACGATGTGGTCGCCGGAGGACTACATCGCGGCGTGGAAGTACGTGCGGCGGATCTTCCAGGAGGAGGGCGCGACCAACGCGTCGTGGGTGTGGTGCCCGACCGCCGAGGGCTTCGACCGGGGTGACGCGCCGCTGTTCTACCCGGGCGACGACCAGGTCGACTGGACCTGTGTCGACGTCTACGCGAGCAGTTCGTACCGGCCGCTCGACGAGTTGATGGGCAACTTCCTGAAGTGGGCGGGCGAACGGCCGAAGCCGATCATCGTCGGCGAGTTCGGGGTGGCCCGGGAGTGGGGGCCGGAGCGACGCGCGGAATGGATGCGGGACGCGACGCGGGTGTTCCAGGCGAACCCCCAGATCCGTGCTGTCGCCTACTTCGACTCGGATCCGGACGACAACCCGTCGACCCTGCACTTCAAGATCTCGGACGACGAGCAGGCGTTCGCGGCCTTCCGCGAACTGGTGGGTGCGTTGGCCGGTGCTCGCTAGCGTCTCGTGGCGGTGGCCAGCAGGCGCAACGCATATGGGGCGTCGTGGCGTAGGTAGCGGCGGGCCAGTCTCCTGGGTTCGGTCTTGAGCCGGTGCGCCCACTCCAGGCCGGCCCGCTGCATCCACACCGGCGCGCGGTGCTGCAGGCCGGCAACGAAGTTGACCGCCATGCCGCAGCCGAGGAACCAGGTGTCGGGGAGCTCGGCACGCAGCCGGCCGATCAGCCGCTCCTGCCTCGGGAAGCCGATGCCGACGAAGACGAGGTCCGGGTTCGCTTTCACCACGGTCGCGGCCGCCGCGTCTGTCGCGGCCGGGTCGGCGTCGAACCCGAACGGCGGCGACAGGTGGCCGGCCACTCGCAGGCCCGGACAGCGTTCGGCCAGGCGGTCGGCGGCCCGCTCGGCGATCTCCGGGGTGTCCCCGCCGAGGACGAACACCGAGCGGGCGTCGGCGGCCAGCCCGGCGGACAGCGTCCAGATCAGGCTGGACCCGGTGACCCGCTCCGGCAGCGGGTTGTTGGCCAGCCGGCTGGCCCAGACCAGCGGCATCCCGTCGGCGACGACCAGCGTGGCGTCGTCCAGGAAGGACCGCACCTCCGGGTCGAGCCTGGCCTGCCGGACGATGTCGACGTTGGGCGTGAGGATGCGCCCGCCGTGCCCGCGCGCCAGCGCCTGCCGCACCACGGTGACCACCCGGCGTTCGGTGATCATGTGGAGCCGCGAACCGTCCAGGTGAACTCGGGCAAATCCGTAATGAAGCGACACTTCGGCTCTCCCGCTCGTTATGTGTTTGAAACGAGCGAAGGTGGGTAAAAGTGGCACGGCTACTCTTCGTCGGCGGGCTGGGTCGCAGCGGCACCACGCTGGTCGAACGGCTGCTCGGTGAGCTGCCCGGGGTCTGCGCGCTCGGGGAGGTCGTGCACCTCTGGAAACGCGACATCCGCGGCGACGAACGCTGCGGGTGCGGCGAGCACTTCTCCACGTGCGAGTTCTGGACCCGGGTCGGCGAGCTCGCGTTCGGCGGTTGGGCCAACGTCGACGTCTACCGCGTGCTCGCGCTCCAGGCGGCGGTGGAACGGACCCGGCACATCCCGCGGCTCGCCGGGACCCGGTTGCCCGAGGAGTACCGGGTGCGGGTGCGGGAATACGCCGGCTACTACACCGCCGTCTACCGCGCGGCGGCCGAGGTGACCGGGGCGTCCGTGCTCGTCGACTCGTCCAAGCACAGCGCGCTGGCGCACTGCCTGCGCTGGTCCGCCGAGCTCGACCTGCGGGTGGCGCACGTCGTACGCGACCCGCGCGGCGTCGCGCACAGCTGGACCAAAGTGGTGGCCCGGCCCGAGGCCGACGGCGAGAGCGAGATGACGCGCTACTCCCCCGGCCGCTCCGCCATGCTCTGGAACGCGCACAACGCCGCGTTCGGCCTGCTGGCCCGCCTCGGCGTGCCGCTGCTGCGGGTCCGCTACGAGCAGTTCGTCGCCGACCCGCGCGCGGGCCTGGAGGCGCTGGCCGCGTTCGCGGGCCTCACCCTCGGCGAGTCCGATCTGGACTTCCTGACCGAGTCCCACGCCGACCTGACCGTCGGGCACAGCGCCGCCGGCAACCCCATGCGGTTCTCGGTCGGCCGGATACCGCTGCGCCGCGACGACGGGTGGGTGCGTGGGCTGCCGAGCACCGACCGGCGGCTGGTCGGCGCGGTGTGCGCCCCGCTGCTGCGCGCGTACGGCTACCCGGTCATGGTCTCGCGCGGGGGCACCCGGTGACGCCGTGGCCGTCGGTCGGTGTGGTCATCCCGACCCGGAACCGGCCGGAGCTGCTGCGGCGGGCGTTGGCGGCGGTGCGCCGGCAGGACTACCCGGGGCAGTTGCGGGTCGTCGTCGCGTTCGACCAGACCGAGCCGGACCTGTTGCTGGCCACCACGGACGGCGTACCCGTGATGGTCATCTCGAACTGGCGCGCACCTGGCCTGGCCGGCACCCGCAACAGCGGGATCCTCGCCCTGGACACCGATCTGGTCGCGTTCTGCGACGACGACGACGAGTGGGCGCCGGACAAGCTGCGGGTCCAGGTGCCCGCGCTGAACGCCTCCTCGGCCGAGTTCGCGACGTGCGCCATCGCGGTGTCGTACCAGGGGAAGGTCACTCCCCGGCTGGCCGGCATGGCGTCGGTCGGCGTGGCGGAGCTCGCCCGGTCCCGGATGGCGATGCTGCACTCGTCGACGTTCCTGATGGCGCGGACCGCGCTGGTCGAGTCCGACCGGATCGGGCTGGTCGCGGAGGACGCGCCGGGCTCGCAGAACGAGGACTGGGACCTGCTGCTGCGGGCCGCCCGCCGGCATCCGATCGTGCACGTCGACGAGCCGCTGGTGCAGGTGCTCTGGGGGCGCAGTTCGCATTACGCGTACGAGTACCAGACGAAGATCTCGTCGCTGCGCTGGATGATGGAGCGGCATCCGGAGATCCGTGGGTGCGCACCGGGGGCGGCCCGGGTCTACGGCCAGCTCGCCTGCTGGAACGCGGCCTCCGGCAACCGCGCCGAAGCGTGGAAATGGACCCGGCAGGCTGTCCGGGCCAACTGGCGCGAGCCGCGCACGGCGATCGCCATGGCCGCGCTGACCGGCGCCGTCAAGGTCGAGAACGTGCTCTCGACCCTGCACCGGTACGGCCGCGGGATCTGAAACTGTCGCTGGGCGGGGCTACATTCACGCCGTGAAGGTGACTGTCGCCGACGGCGTCGGGCTCAACGTGCTCCACACGGCGGGCCCGTCGGCGCCCGCGTTCGTGCTCGTCCACGGCTTGGCGTCCAACGCCCGGCTGTGGTCGTCGGTGGCCGCGGAGCTGGCCGCCGCGGGCTATCCGTCCTATGCGGTCGACCTGCGCGGGCACGGCGAGTCCGACCTGCCCGCTACGGGGTTCTCTACCGCGGCCGCGGCGGCCGACCTGGCCTCGGTGATCTCCTCCCTGGGTCTGCGGCAGCCCGTGGTGGCCGGGCAGTCGTGGGGCGGCAACGTGGTGGTCCGGCTCGCGGCCACGCACCCTGGGTTGGTCGGCGCGCTGGCCCTGGTCGACGGTGGGTGGATCGACCTGCCCTCGGTGTTCGGTTCGTGGTCGGCGTGCGCGGCCGCGTTGCGGCCGCCTTCGCTCGACGGGCTCCTCGCCTCCGATTTCCGCGCCCGGCTGCGGTCCGGGCATCCGGACTGGTCCGCGGAGGCCGTCGAGGCGACGCTGGCCAACCTGCGGGTCGGCCCCGACGGTCGGCTGTCGCGGCGGTTGCCGATCCCGCGCCACATGGAGATCCTGCGCAGCATGTACGACGAGCCCCCGGCGCGGTTCTATCCCGCGCTGACCATGCCCGTCCTGCTGATGCCGGCCGGCCGGGGTGTTCCGTCGCCGTCGGTCGCCTTGATCCCTTCTTCGCGTGTTAGCCCTTATCCCGGTGGCGACCACGACCTGCACGCTCAGCAGCCCGCGTCGGTGGCAGCCGACCTGCTTTCCCTGGTGCGGTCATGAGCCGGCTGCTGGTGGTGATGGGCTCCGGCGAGACGGCGCCGACGATGGTCAAGCCACACCGCGCGGTGTTCGAACGGGTGACCGGGCCGGGCGTGCTGCTCGACACGCCCTACGGTTTCCAGTCCAACGCCGACGACATCTCGGCGCGCGCGATCCGCTACTTCGACCAGAGCGTCGGGCGCGCGGTCTCGTTGGTCTCCTGGCGCCGGCCGCCCGACGCTCTGGCCACTGAGCGGGCGTTGGCCGCCCTGCGTTCGGCCGGGTGGGTGTTCGCCGGCCCGGGCAGCCCGACCTACACGCTGCGCCAGTGGCGGGAGACGGCGATCCCCGCGCTGCTGGTCGACAAGCTGACCCGCTCGGGCGTGGTGCTCTTCGCGAGCGCGGCGGCCCTGACGTTGGGCACGCACACAGTCCCGGTCTACGAGATCTACAAGGCCGGCATCGACCCGCACTGGGCAACGGGCCTCAACCTGATCGAGGCGGTGCTGGGCTTCCCGGCGGTGGTCATCCCGCACTACGACAACGCCGAGGGCGGCAACCACGACACCCGCTACTGCTACCTGGGCGCGGACCGCCTGGCGTTCCTGGAGGCCGAGCTACCAGCAGGCCACCTGATCATCGGCGTCGACGAGCACACGGCGGTCGTCTTCGACCTGGACGCCCAGACGGCGACGGTGTCGGGCAACGGCGTCCTGACGCTGCGCCGGGCTGGCGCGAGCGCGGTCTTCCCGGCGGGCTCGGTGCTGTCGTTCGCGGACCTTTCGGCGGGCCCGTCGGCCGCCCCGGTCGCGGTCGCCGCGCCCGCTGTGGCCCCTGAGCCGGCCGACCAGCCGTCGCTGCGCGGCACGGCCGACGCCCTCGACGCCCGTTTCACCGCGGCCCTGGCGGCCCTCGACGTCGACACCTGCGTGGCGGTGATGCTGGAGCTAGAGCAGGCCATCGTCGACTGGGCAGGCGACACGGAGACGAGCGACGGCGCCGACCACCCCCGGTCAGTGCTACGCGGCATGGTGGTCCGCTTTGGCGAACTGGCCCGACGAGGCGCGACCGACCCAGCGCGGACGGTAGCCCCGTTCGTCGAGGCCCTGATCGAGCTACGCACCCGAGCCCGAGCCAACCGCGACTACCCCACCTCCGACGCGGTCCGCGACCGCCTAACCGCGGCAGGAGTAGAACTACGCGACACCCCCGAAGGCCCGACCTGGCACCTGACAACCGAATAGCAACTGTCCCGCACGGACGTTCGGGGAAGCCCGCAGCCGGGCCTTCCGCAGACCGCGGCTGGCTCCGCCGTTCGGAGTCCTTGCTTGGAGGCGGGCACCGTCTCACCCGCCTGGCTGCGCGTCGGCCGCACCGATCGGTTCGCCGCGGCGCCCCCGCGTAGGCGCGGCCGCCGTCTGATCCGCTTGGCCCAGATCGGCCCCGCGCCAATCGGGAGCACATCGCCGCGCGGCCGCCGTCCCATCCGCGTGGCCCACCTCGGCCCCGCACAGACCGGACCGCGGGGCGGCTACTGCTCGGTGAAGCCGTTCTCGCGCAGGATTTTGTCGATGCGGGCGCGGTGGTCCGCTTCCCACTCGTCGAGGGTTTGCTCCGCCTCCGCGGCCAGTTTCGCGCGGGCCTTCTCCAAGATGGCGGTGCGGTGGGCGTGTGGGATCGCCACGGCGCCTTCCTCGTCGGCCACGACGATGTCGCCCGGGTGGACCAGCACGCCGCCGCAGCTGGCGGGCTCGCCCAACGGGGTTACCGCTGCCTTCGTGCCTGGCTTCGGGATGATTCCCCGGGCGAAGACCGGGAAGCCCAGCTCGCGCACTTCGGCCAGGTCGCGGATCACGCCGTCCATGACGAAGCCCGCGATTCCCCTCCGGTGCGCGACGGCGCAGACGTTCCCGCCGGCCAGCGCGTAGTCGACGTCGCCGCTCTCGACCACCACCACCGAGCCTGCCGGCGCGCGGTGGATCGCCGCGTGCAGCATCAGGTTGTCGCCCGGTGGGCAGCGCACCGGGTACGCCGGGCCCGCGATCCGTGGCACCGGCGTCCACAGTGGGTGGATGCCGAAGTCCATCACCTGGCCGCGGTCCAGCAGGTCCGCGTAGGTCGTCGTGGGCACGTATGCGAAGTCGTTAAGGAAGGGCACCGTTTACCGCTTTCCGTTGTATGAGGGTCGGCACCCGCTGGCGCAGGCCCCAGCGCACGATCGGCGGATAGGCCAGGCCGGCCACGGCGAACAAAACGGCCAGCGCGATCCAGCCCGGGCCGCCCCAGCCTATTACCAAGCCCGTCAGCAGCGGTGGCGCCAGCATGTTGCCGATCTGGCGGCCCGTTTGCAGCGCGCCCTGGTACTGGCCCTGCGCCCAGTCCGGCGCCAGGTCGAAGGCCACCGCGAAGGTCGCGCTCGACAGCCATAGCTCGCCCAGGACGTGCACCGCCGCGGCCGTCAGGATCAGCGCGCCCGCCAGTCGGGCCGAGCGGCCGGCGGTCAGCCCGAAGAGGACGCACGAGGCGGCCACCACGAGCGCGCCGCGGCGGCTGACCGGCACCGCGTCGGACGCGGTGGATACGCCACGGGACGCCCAGACCTGGAGCGTGACGCAGCCGATCGTGTTGACGAGCAGGACGGCCGAGACCAGCGCCGCCGGCGCGTGCGTGCGGGTGACCAGCCACAGCGGCAGGGCCAGCGCCAGCAGCCCGTTGTACAGCGACGCGACCACGCCGTCCACCAACGCGAAGGCCACGAACGGGCGGTCCCGCAACGCGGCCAGCCGCGGGCCTCCGGCCGGCCGCAACACCCGGGTGACCTGACCGGCGCGCGACGCTACCACCGCCGCGAGCAGATAGCTGGCCGTGTTGCCGATCAGCACCGCCAGGTAGCCCGCGCGGCTGTCCAGCAACAGCGGCACCGCTGCCGCGGCCGTGCCCAGGGCGATGCCCGCGTTGTTGGTCGAGCGGATGAACGCGCGGGTGCGGACCCGCTCCGCGGGCGGCACCGCACCCGCGATCATCGCGCCGGTCGCCGCCTTCACCGTCGCGTCGCCGACCGCGATCACGCAGGCGAGCAGCGCGTACGACCACAGGTGGTGCACCCGGGTCAGCCCCGCGAAACACCCGGCCAGCGCCAAGAGCGCCGCGACCTGCACGTGCCGAGGCCCCCACCGGTCGACCAACGCGCCCATCGGCGTGCTCAACCCGATCCCGGCGAACGCGGCGAAACTCAGCCCAAGCGCGACCTGACCCGGCGTCAGCCCGACCGAGCGGGTGAGGAACAAGGCCCCGGTCGCCAGATAGGCGCCGTTGCCGACCGTGTTCACCAGCGTGGCGAACATCAGCACCCGGGGCGTACCCGGCGCCGGCAGCAGCTTCCCGATCATGACCTGATTTAACAATACGTACGTACGGTTTGCAAGCGAGTAGGGCCAGCCCCCGCCAACGTAAGGCGGCTGCCCGGATCGACCGGAACCACCCCGGTGACCACGATGGACAGTGCCCGCACCCCGTGACCAGGAGCTGACCAGGAGCTGACCAGGAGCCGACCATGACCGCCACCACCACCGAGCAGAGAACCCAGTACACCCGCACCGGCACGCTGGCCGTCTGGGCCGCGGCCGCACTCCCGATGGCCGCGCTGGCCTGGGTCGTCGCGCCCGCGCTGGCCGGCCCGGACCCGAACCCGCGCCAGTTCGCCGAGGCCCTGATCGGCGCGCTCACCGCCGGCCTGGTCTGGCAGTTCGTCCTGGTCTGGATCCTGCTGGCCCGCGAGACCCGCCCGATCAAGCTCCGCGACGCCCTCTGGCTGACGGAACCGACCACCGAAACCCGACGCGGCGGCCGGCTCTGGCTCTGGGCGATCCCGTTCGCCCTCGGCTTCGCGGCACTCGAGTTCCTCCCGATCAACCTGCCACCGATCGCCGACCACGACTTCGGCGCCTTCCTCGGCGGCACCGACGGCCAGGCCGCACTGCGCGACAACGGCCACTCTTCGCCGCCATCGTCGTGATGCTGAGGCCTCCTGCTACCGCGGATGCGCACGGCGTTCGGCCGGGCCGACTGGATCGCCAACGCGGTGCTGTTCGGCGCGTACCACCTCCACCAACCCTGGTCGATCCCCACGGCGACCCTGTCCGGCCTGCTGTTCGCCTACCCGACGAAGCGGTTCCGCAGCGCCTGGCTCGGCATCCTGATCCACTCCTCCCAATCGATCTTCTTCACCGCGCTCCTCATCAGGCTCGTCCTGAAATAGAGACCGCGCTCACGAGGAAGGGCAACCGGACTCACGAGTCCGCTACAGTCGGGGCCATGGAGTTCGCCCGCATCAGCGACGCCGTCCGGGAGCTGGCCTTCGAGCCCACGCTCCCGCCGGACGAAGCGCTCGACAAGTACTACGCGCCCGACTACACCCACCGCGCCGACGGCAACGTGCTCGACCGGGCGGCCTTCGCCGAGATGGTGGCCGGCATGCGCGCGCGCATCGCCCGCGGCACGGTCACCGTGCTCGACGAGCTCCGGGACGGCTCCACGTACGCCGAACGGCACGTGTACGACGTCACCATGACCGACGGCACGGAGCTGCACCGGGAGATCTACTTCTTCGCCGAGTACGCGCCCGACGGCCGCTTCCGGTCGGTCCACGAGACCGGCATCGACGTGCCCTGATGGTCGGCACACCGAGTCGCGCGGACGCCCGGCGCAACCACGAGCGGGTCCTGGCCGCGGCGCGTGAGCTGTTCGCCCGGCACGGCCTGAGCGTCACCGTGCCCCAGGTCGCCGAGCTGGCCGGGGTCGGCCGGGCCACCGTCTACCGCAGCTACCCCGCCAAGGACGACCTGGTCCTGGCGATCGCACAGGAGCGGTTCCAGCGGCTCGACGACCGCACCATCGCCGCGCTGACGGACCCCGACCCGTACGCGGCGTTGTGCGCGTTCGTGCCCGACCTGTTCACCACGCTCGCCCAGGACCGCGGCCTGGCCGAGGCGTTCTTCGCCGGCCAGATCGCGCCGGCGGCAGACCTGCTGCACCAGCTCACCCGGCTGGTCGAGTACGCGAAGCCGTCCGGCCGGATCCGCCCGGACCTGACCGAGCTCGACCTCCGCGTCATCCTTTGTGGACCGATCCGCCAACTGATCGTCCTGGACCAGTGGGACGAGCGGGTCTGGCGCCGCTACGCGGGCATGGTGCTGGACGCCCTGCGGCCCACTCGAGCAGGTGAGGCGACCTCGGGTTAGATTGGGCCGGCCAAAGATCAGCACGGAGGTCGGCATGCGCTACCGCAAACTCGGGTCCACGGGGACCGTCGTGTCGACGCTGTGCCTCGGCACGATGACGTTCGGCAACGAGACCGACGAGGCCGGCTCCCACGCCCAGCTCGACCGTTTCGTCGAGGCCGGCGGCACGTTCCTGGACACCGCGAACGTCTACTCGCGGGGCACCTCCGAGCAGATCATCGGCCGCTGGCTGCGCGACCGGCCCGACGTACGCGACCGGCTGGTGATCGCCACCAAGGGCCGCTTCCCGATGGGCGACGGCGGCAACGACGCCGGCCTGTCCCGGGTGCACCTGTCGCGGGCGCTGGACGCGAGCCTGGCCCGGCTCGGCGTCGAGACGATCGACCTCTACCAGGCGCACGCCTGGGACCCGCAGACCCCGATCGAAGAGACGCTGCGCTTCTTCGACGACGCCGTACGCGCGGGCAAGATCCGTTATGTCGGTGTCAGCAACTTCGTCGGCTGGCAGTTGCAGAAGGCGACGCTGCTGGCCCGGTTCGGCGGCCTGGCGCCGATCGTGACGGTGCAGCCGCAATACAACCTGCTGGCCCGCGACATCGAGCACGAGGTCGTCCCGGTCTGCCTCAACGAGGGCATCGGCATCCTGCCCTGGTCGCCGCTCGGCGGCGGCTGGCTGACCGGCAAGTACCGCCGTGACGAGCTGCCGACCGGCGCGACCCGGCTGGGAGAGAACCCGAACCGGGGCGTCGAGGCCTACGCCGGCCGCAACGCCGCCGAGCAGACCTGGGACGTCGTCGACGCCGTGCGCGAGGTCGCCGATGCACGCGGAGCCTCGATGGCGGCGGTCGCACTGGCCTGGCTGGCCGACGCGCCCGCGGTCACCTCGGTGATCCTCGGCGCCCGCACGACCGAGCAGCTCGACGACAACCTGACCGCCGGCGACCTGGTGCTCGACGCCACCGAGCGCGCCCGCCTCGACGAGGCCAGCGCCCCGCGCGTGGCGGACTACCCCTACGGCCCGGCCGGCGTCGGCCAGCAGGCCCGCAAGCTGCCCTAAGGCCTAAGAGCACCCGACGAACTGCGCCGGTCCCAGGTCGCAGTCCGTCCCCGCCACCACCGCGCCCGTCTGGTCGAAGAAGCGCACGTTCCAGCCGGGCGACAGGTCGCGCAGGACCGCGTAGCCGAACTCCCGCCGGGTGATCAGCTGGCCCAGCGGCTCACCGTCGACGTCCTTGCCCACCATGTCGCCGTCGACCCAGTCCTGCGGGTCCAGCGTCGTGCCGGACGCGCCGACAGTGAGCTGCGGCGGCCGGCGGGCCGAGGTCGCCGTGCCGAAGGCGAGCGCCTGATAAAGGTGGACATGCCCAGACAGCACCGTGGTCACGCGGGGATCGAGCTGGTGTGCCGCCGACGCCCGCACCGCGTCGTCGAGCAGCTCGTCGATCCACTCCGGGTTGTTGTTCGCCGTGCGCCCGTGCACGGCCCACAGCGGCGTGTGGCTGAGCAGAAGGTTGTCGCCGCCCCGCACCAGGTTGTTGTTGATCTCGTTGAACTGCGCCGTGTACCGCGCCAGCCGAGGCCCGTGGTCACACGTCGACCCCTCGTCGGACGCGCACGACGTGTCCATCACGATCAACCCGAGCGTCCCGGCGTCGATCCGCTCCGGCGGCGTGAAGTCCTCGGGGCTGGACCCGGCACACGCGGTCGTGCTCGGCGTGGTCGCGAGATAGCGGAACCACACCTCGCCACTGCGCCCACAGTTCTCGTGGTTGCCGCGCACGAACACGAACGGCGCCTGGCCGAGCAGGTTCTCCGCCGGCAGGAAGAAGTCGGTGACCAGGCAGCCCCAGGTGTGCGCGTTGTTGCCGAGCCCGGCGGCACCGCACAGCGGCGTCGGCTGCCGGCTCGGCCTGGTGCGGTAGAGGTAGTCGCCGACGTGCACGGCCAGGTCCGGCGGCACCGGCCGGACGGCGGCGCTGTCCGTCACCGTGATCAGCGGCCAGCCCGGCGGCGTGCAGTCCTGCATCGGTCCGGCGGCCGGAATGCGGCACCCGGTGTCGCCGATGACGGCGATGTTCCCGGGCCGCCGCTTGGCCGCGCCGGGTTGCGTCCAGTCGGGCAACGGCACGACACCGAACGGATCGGGATGCACGGGTACGCCGACGCCGCTGGTGTCGATCCGCGCGGCGGTGACGGCCCGGTCGACCCGGAGGGCGCAAAGCGTCGCGGTCGTCGGATAGCGACCCACCCGGGACTCGAGCGCCATCTGCCGCGTCGACGACTGCCCGCCGACCGTGAGCACCAGCGACGGGCAGGAATCCTCCGGGGTGGCGTACCGGACCTGGGTGCCGCCCGGCGTCAACTGCGTCCAGGCCCAGCCCATCCGCGGCGGATCCTGCGGACCGTAGCCACCGTCCTGCCCGGCATCCGGCCGCGCGGCGGGCGCCGGCCCGGAAACGAGCGCCGCCACCAACACCACGCTGACCGCGACCGCGAACCGCGCTATCGACCGACGTTCCACCCGGGGATCATTCCAGGAGGAACCCACCAATTAGGGCAATGACACCCTAGGCGATGACCTGGTGCAGCTCCGCGTAGTGGCAGGCCGACGGGTGCGGGTCGACGGCCCGCTGCGACAGCGGTGGTTCCTCGCTCGCACACCGCGGCTGGGCCTTCCAGCAGCGCGTCCGGAAGCGGCAGCCGCTCGGTGGGTCCGCCGGTGACGGCACGTCGCCGGTCAGCCGGATGATCTGGCGGCGGGCGCGGGCCGTCGGGTCCGGCACCGGGACCGCCGACAGGAGCGCCTGGGTGTACGGGTGTGTCGGGCGCAGGTATACCTGGTCGGACGTGCCGGTCTCGACGATCCGGCCGAGGTACATCACGGCGATCCGGTCGCTGATGTGGCGGACCACCGACAGGTCGTGCGCGATGAAGATGTACGCCAGCCCGAGCTCGTCCTGGAGCCGCTCCAGCAGGTTGACCACCTGCGCCTGCACCGACACGTCCAGGGCCGACACCGGCTCGTCGCAGATGATCACCTCGGGTCGCAGGGCGAGCGCGCGGGCGATGCCGATGCGCTGGCGCTGGCCGCCCGAGAACTGGTGCGGGTAGCGGTTCGCGTGTTCCGGTGAGAGGCCGACCTGGTCGAGGAGCTCCCGCACCGCCTGGTCGCGGTTGCCCTTCGGGGCCGCCTCCGGGTGGATGTCGAACGGCTCACCGACGATGTCGGCGACGGTCATCCGGGGGTTCAGCGACGTGTACGGGTCCTGCATGACCATCTGCATCGACCGGCGCAGCCGACGCAGGTCGCCAGAGCGCATCCGGAACAGGTCGTGGCCCTTGAGGTAGGCGCGGCCGGCGGTCGGCGTCTCCAGCCGCATCAGCAGCTTGGCGAGCGTCGACTTGCCGCAGCCGGACTCGCCGACCAGCCCGAGCGTCTCACCGGGGCGCAGCTCGAAGCTGACACCGTCGACGGCCTTGACCGCGCCGACCTTCTTCGGCAGCACCACGCCGCGGCTGATCGGGAAGTGCTTGACGGCGTTCTCGACCCGCAGGATGGGCTCACGCAAGACGGGCATCGAGTGCCTCCGGCGGGAAGTGGCAGGCGCTGGCCCGGTCGAGCCGGCCGATCCGCGTCAGCGCCGGAGAGGTCATCCGGCACATCTGCTGCGCCCACGGGCACCGCGGGTGGAAGGCGCAACCGTCGGGGATCGCCGTCGGGTTCGGCGGGGTGCCGCTGATCGAGTGGAGGCCGTGGCCACGGTGATCCAGGCGAGGGACGGAGGCCAGCAGACCGCGGGTGTACGGGTGTGCGGGCGACGCGTACAACGTGTGCACGTCGGCCTGCTCGACGACCCGGCCCGCGTACATCACGGTGATCCGGTCCGCGACGTCGGCGACGACGCCCAGGTCGTGCGTGATCAGGATGAGCGCCATCTCGAGCTCGGCCCGCAGGGTCGCCAGCAGGTCCATGATCTGGGCCTGCACGGTCACGTCCAGGGCGGTGGTCGGCTCGTCGGCGATCAGGACCTTCGGCCGCATGGCCAGCGCCATCGCGATCATGACGCGTTGCCGCATGCCGCCGGAGAACTCGTGCGGGTAGTCGTCGACGCGGTCCGCCGAGGCCGGGATCTGCACCATGTCCATCAGCTCGATCGCCCGGCGCCGCGCGTCGGCCTTGCCGATCCCGCGGCGCGACCGGAGCGCCTCGGAGATCTGCCAGCCGACCGGGAAGACCGGGTTGAGCGCGGACAGCGCGTCCTGGAAGACCATCGCGATCTCCTGGCCGCGCACCTGACGGCGGCGGTCGGGCGAGACCGTCAGCAGGTCCTCGCCGCCGAAGAGCACCTGGCCGCCGCGTACCACCGCCGGTGGGGTGTCCAGGATGCCCATCACGGCCTGCGCGGTGACCGACTTGCCGGAGCCGGACTCGCCGAGGATGGCCAGCGTCTCACCGGGGTCGACGTGGAACGACACCCCGTTGACCACCCGCGCGACGCCGTCCCGGGTGTCGAACTCGACCCGCAGGTCGCGCACGTCGAGCAGGTGCTCACCGGAGCGCGGCTGGGTGACCCGGGCGCGGCTCGGCGGCGTCGACCAGGCCGCGGTCGGCGTGTCCCAGCCACCCCGGTTCGGGTCGTCCCAGCCGGCGACGACCGGGGCGGGAGCCGGCTGTTCCGGCCATTGCTGTGCAGCCGGCTGGCCTGGCCATTGCTGCTGGTACGGGTTCGGTTGGGTCATCAGCGCAGCTTCGGGTCGAAGGCGTCCCGGATGGCGTCGCCGAGCATGATGAACGCGAGCACCGTCAGGGTGAGGAATACCGAGGGCGCGACGAGGGGCGTGGCCGACTCTCGGACGTGCTTGCCAGCGGTGGCGATGTCGATCCCCCACGAGATCGCCGGTGATCGCAGGCCGATGTTGAGGAACGACAGGGTCGCCTCGGTGGCGATGAACGTGCCGAGCGCGATGGTCAGCACCACGATGAACGGCGCGAGCGCGTTCGGCAGGATGTGCCGCCACATGATCCGCAGCGGGCCGGCGCCGAGCATCCGGGCCGCGGCGACGTAGTCCTGGCTGCGGGCGGCGATCACCGAACCGCGCATCACCCGGGCCGCAGTGGTCCAACCGAGGATGCCCAGCACGATGACGACGGTCGCGATGCCGGAGCCCTGCCGGTCGGCGGAGAGCCGCTTGCTCAGCACGATGGCGGCCAGCAGCAGCGGGATGCCGAGCACGACGTCGACCACCCGGGACAGGATGGCGTCGAGCCAACCGCCGAAGTAGCCGGCCAGCATGCCGAAGACCAGGCCGATCACCCCGGTCATGAGTACGGCGAAGACGCCGACCAGCACGGATGCGCGGGCGCCGTGCACGGTGCGGGAGAAGACGTCACAGCCCTGGAAGTCGTAGCCGAGGATCGCACCGCCGGACGGCCCGGCGAACTGCCGGCGGGTGTTGCAGGCGGTCGGGTCGGCGGAGCTGAACAGCCCGGGCCAGACCGCCATCAGCACGATCAGCACGACCAGGGCCGACGCCACCCAGAAGATCCAGTTGCGGCGCAGGTCGTACCAGGCGTCGGCGTACAGGCTGCGGGTCTTCGCGGTCGCGGCAGGCCCGGCGGCCGGGTCGCCGGACGGGCGGACGCCGAGCTCGGTGGTCGCCGCCATCTCCAGGTCACTCATACCGGATCCTCGGGTCGAGTACGGCGTAGAGCAGGTCGACGAGCAGGTTCGTGACCAGGAAGACGACGACCAGCACGCTGACGAAGCCGACCACCAGCGGGCCGTCCTCGGTCTGGATGCCCAGGAGCAGCTTGGAGCCGACACCCGGAATGTTGAACACGCCCTCGGTGATGATCGCGCCGGCCATCAGGGTGCCGAGGTCGACGCCGATCAGGGTGATCACCGGGATCATCGAGTTGCGCAGCACGTGCACGGCGACCACCCGGCGCGCGGAGAGCCCCTTCGCGCGGGCGGTGCGCACGTAGTCGGCACGGACGTTCTCGGCCACCGAGGCGCGGGTCAGCCGCAGGATCGTCGCGGTCGAGGCCGCGCCGAGCACGAGCGCGGGCAGGATCAGCCCGTAGAGGCTGGGTCTGGCGCCGGCCGTGGTCGGGAACCAGCCCAGCTTGACGCCGAAGACGAGCTGGGCGATCGGGGCAAGCACGATGATCGGCAGCCCGACCACGACCAGGGTGAGCGCGAGCGTGGTGTTGTCGAAGACGCTCCCGCGCCGCAGGCCCGCGACCAGGCCAGCGGCGATGCCGAACAGCGTGGCGAAGAACAGCGCGAGCAGCGCGAGCTTGATCGTGTTGGGCCAGGCGTCGGACATCACGTCACCGATCGGCCGGCCGGTGAGCGTCTTGCCGAAGTCACCGGTCAGCAGGCCCCGCATGTAGTAGCCGTACTGCACCAGGAACGGGTCGTTCAGGTGGTACTGCTCGGTCAGCACCTGCCGGACGTTGTCACTGACGGGCCGGTCACCGGCGAGCGCCTGGATCGGGTCGTTCTGGTTCGCGAACATCAGCGCGTACACCACGAAGGTCGCCCCGACGAAGGTGACGACCATCTGGAGGAGACGCCTGATGATGTAGCGAGCCATGCGGTGCCAGTCTCTGTGCGCCGGGTGCGGGGGTGATGAACTTACCTCGCGTCCCCTGACGGCCGACGACCGCCGGTCCCGAAGAGAACCGGCGGCCGCGCGGTGCGTCAGGTCAGCCCAGCACCTCGATCTGCGAGAGGTCGATCCGGCTGAACAGGTCGACGACCACGTTCTGCACTCGGGTCGAGAACCCGTAGTTGTTCTGCGCGAAGCGCAGCGGGATCACCGGGAGCTGCTGGGCGAGGATGTTCTCGGCGTCCTGGTACTTCGCGATCGACTCTTCCGGGGTCTTCGCCGCGGCGCCCTCGCTGACCAGCCGGTCGAAGTCGGCGTTGGAGAAGCCGTAGTAGTTCGACGAGCCCTTGGTCGTGTAGAGCGGGCCGAGGTAGCTCTCCATGGACGGGTAGTCCATGGTCCAGCCGAGCCGGAAGATGCCGACGTCCTGCTTCTCCTCGACCTTGGTCAGCAGGTCCGCGATCTTCGGTTCCGGCGTGGCCACGCACTCGACACCGAGGTTGGCGTTGAGCTGGTTGCAGGTCGCGTCGATCCAGTCCTTGTGCGGACCGTCCGAGTTGTAGGCCAGGTTGAGCTTCTTGGGGCCGTCGTTCTGCTCGTAGAGCGCCTTGGCCTTGCCCGGGTCGAACTCGCAGGCCTCGCCGCAGGTGTTCTCGCGGTAGCCCGCGACCACCGGGGAGACGAACGAGCGGGCGGACTGCTGCGAGCCCTTGAAGACCGACCGGACGATCTCGTCGCGGTCGATCGCCATCGAGATCGCCTTGCGCACCTCTGGCTTCGAGAACTCCGTCTCGAAGGTCGGGAACGCGAGGAACTGGAACTGCGACGCCGAGCTGCGCTGGAACCGGTCACCGAGGTCGTCCGGCGCGGTCACGATGCTCTCGGTCGGGATCTGCGGGATCACGTCGAGGTTGTCGGAGAGCACGTCCGCGTACGCGGCGCTGGGCTGCAGGTAGATCCGGAACTCGACGCCGCCGACCTTGGGCTTCGTGCCCGGGTAGCCGTCGTACTTGGCCACCTCGACCTTGGCGTCGTGCTCCCACTTGCCGTTCATCTGGAACGCGCCGTTGCCGATCGGCGCGGCCTCGAAGTCTTCGTTGATCACACCGGGAGCGGTGAAGGCGGCGTCCGGCAGCGGGTAGAACGCGCTGTAGCCGATCACCGTCTCGAACTCCGTGAACGGCTCGGACAGCGTGACCTGGAAGGTCAGGTCGTCGATCTTCTTGAGGCCGCTCATCGTCTTGGCCTTCGGCGGCGCGGGCTTCTCCGGGCCGTCGGCGCCGTCCGGGTCCGGACCGAGCTGGGTCTCCCCGAAGCCCTGGATCCGGCTGAAGAAGTAGCCGTTGTTCTGCGCGTTCGGTCCGTACGCGGCGTAGTTCCAGGCGTTGATGTAGTTGTCGGCCCGGACCTTCTCCCCGTTGTGGAAGGTGTAGCCGTCCTTGAGCTTGATGGTCCAGACCCGGTGGTCGGCGGACGACTCGATCGACTGGGCGGTGTCGGGCACCGGCTTGAAGCTCTGGTCGTAGCTGACCAGCCCCGCGTAGAGCGCGGACAGCACCTGGATGCCGCTCGCGTCATTGGTGTTGGAAGGCAGGAGGTGCTGCGGTTCGGCGATCTGGATGCTGACCACACCCGTCGGATCGACCTTCGCCGAATCGCCACTGTTGCATCCGACCAGGCCGGCGGTGACGGCCAGGGGAACGAGGGTTCCGGCGATCAGCCTGCGAACCTGCATGGAGCCTCCTTGGTGGCACTTGCTCGCGCGCGCGGGTCGACGCGCCACCGGTCGGGTGACGCAGTGCAACGTCGGCAAAGGTAAGTCAACGGACTCCCTCAGCCAAACCGGCGGATCACGACGAGGTCACGACGCCGGTCCGCCACGTGTTGCGGGTCAAGCTCTTCGTCTGTTGTGGAACGGCCACACAGCGCAAGGTCCACGAGTGGGCCGGGGGAAATTATGCCTCAGGTCTCAGGGCAAAACGGCCCGTCCCTAAGACCGACATGTCGGACACGGAGCGCGGATCGCGGCGAGCGTGCGACTACCCATTGTGACCGATGCGCCATCGGGTGCGCCCCACCTGCGGACGGGCCGGCCATCCGGCGAGGCGGGCCGCCGCGTCGGGTCGCGCCGGGGTCGGATCGCCGCCTCGGCCAATGTGGCCGATCGGCCCGAAAACCGTTGAGCCCGGATCGTCGGCGGCGTGGCGGCGTGACCGAGATGCCCTAATTTCCGATCATCGTATTATGCGACTCCGTATCGCAATAGCCGCATCTGCCGTCCTAACCGCACTGATCGGATTCGCCGGGGTCGCCACCAGCGCGCACGCCGGCCCGAAAGCCGACCTCACCGCCGCAGTGCGGCAACTGTTGATCTCCCGCAGCAAGACGTCGATCGTCGCCGCACCCGAGCCGCAGGTGAACATCGCCTCGCGCACCACCAACACCTGGGGCTTCGGCACCGCGGTGCTGGTCGCCAAGAAGGCCGCCGGAGCGTACCCGGAGGGTTGGCTCTTCATCGCCCACCGCGACAAGAAGGGCTGGACCGCCGCGCTCGAAGGCGAGCCCGCGTTCGCCAGCCTCGCCGGCAAGTCCCCGATCCTGAGCTCCGCGGAGCGCCAGGTGCTCGGAGTCGACCGCCGGGCCGAGAAGTCGGTCGACAAGCGCACCGGCCTCCGCCTCCCGTACGCCAACGGGCAGGCCTGGTTGCTGACCGGCGGTCCGCACCGCATGAGCAACACCGTCCGCAGCTCGATCGACCTGTCCGGCGGCGACGGCCGGGTGCTCGCGGCCCGCGCCGGGCTCGCGTACACGATGTGCTCGTCGGGCAAGGGTTGGCTCCGGGTCATCCACGACCGCGGCTGGGCGACGGACTACTACCACCTCTCCGGCAACATCAAGGCGAGCGGCAAGAAGGTCGCCGACGGCGAGTTCCTCGGCGACATCGGCAACGACGTCTCCTGCGGCGGCTCCTCGACCGGCGCGCACGTGCACTTCTCGCTGCGCTTCAACAACAAGTACGTGGCGATCGACGGCACCGCGATCGGCAAGTGGGTGATCGAGGAGAACAAGGCCCTCTACGACGGGTACGCGCTGCACGGCTCGACCCGCGCCGAGGTCGGCAACGAGCTCTTCAACTACGGCCGGCTCGGCTTCCGCCAGGGCATCGTCGACACCAACGGTGGCGGCGCCACCATCCACCGCTCGGGGCCAGGAACGGGCTACGCCCAGGTCGGCGAGACGCCCGACGGCGAGACGATCGACATCGTCTGCTCCAAGCGGGGGACGCTGCACGTCGGGCGGAACGGGTTCACCACGAACCTGTGGAGCAAGCTGCGGGACGGCAGCTACATCAGCGACGCGTTCCTGTGGACCGGCCGGAGTGACCCGGTGAACGGCTGGTGCCCCTAGGGCCGGCCGCCCTGACCGGCGCTGATACGGTCGCGGGAAATCTGCCGGTAACAGGGAGTTGAGGCGACCATGGGCAAGAAGGTCACCGTCGTCGGTGCCGGTTTCTACGGCTCGACGACGGCGCAGCGGCTGGCCGAGTACGACGTCTTCGAGACCGTCGTGCTGACCGACATCATCGACGGCAAGCCCGAGGGTCTCGCCCTCGACATGAACCAGTCCCGGCCGATCGAGGGCTTCGAGACGGAGGTCGTCGGTGTCACGACGGGCACCGACGGCTCCGGCTACGAGAAGATCGCCGGCTCCGACATCGTCGTGATCACCGCCGGCCTCCCGCGCAAGCCGGGCATGAGCCGGATGGACCTGCTGGAGACCAACGCCAAGATCGTCCGGGGCGTCTCGGAGCAGGTGGCCCGGCACGCGCCGGACGCCGTCGTGATCGTCGTGTCGAACCCGCTCGACGAGATGACCGCGCTGGCCCAGATCGCCACCGGCTTCCCGAAGAACCAGGTGCTCGGCCAGGCGGGCATGCTCGACACCGCCCGGTTCAGCAACTTCGTCGCCGAGACGCTGGCCGTGCCGGTCGGCACGGTGAAGACGCTGACCCTGGGCTCGCACGGTGACACCATGGTGCCGGTGCCGTCGCAGTGCACGGTCAACGGCAAGCCGCTCTCCGAGCTCCTGCCCGCCGAGAAGATCGACGAGCTGGTGGTCCGCACCCGCAACGGTGGCGCCGAGGTGGTCGCGCTGCTCAAGACGGGCTCGGCCTACTACGCCCCGTCGGCCGCCGCGGCCCGGATGGCGCGCGCGGTAGCCGAGGACAGCGGCACGGTGCTGCCGGTCTGCGCCTGGGTCGACGGTGAGTACGGCATCTCCGGCGTCTACCTGGGCGTCGAGGCCGAGATCGGCGCCGGCGGCGTGAAGCGCGTCGTCGAGACCGACCTCACCGAGTCGGAGCGGGCCGCCCTGAGCGAGGCCGCCGAGGCCGTCCGCGCCAAGCAGGGCGACGTCGCGAACCTCTAGATCTTGATAAAGGGGTCACCCAGGTGGGAAACCGCCAGGGTGGCCCCTTTTTCGCGCGCTTGGCGCAGCAGCGCGACGCGGCTCGTGCGGGCCAGCTCGGGATCCATCTCGTGGGTGTACGCCGTCTCCGGCGCGACCACCTGCACGGCGTGCACGAACAGGTCGCCGGTCACCACCACCGTGTCGCCGCCGTCTTCGAGCAGCACGCACTGGTGGCCCGGGGTGTGGCCCGGTGTGTGGACCACCCGCAGGCCCGGGGCCAGCCGGTGCTCGCCGTCGACCGCGTCGAGCTGACCGGCGGCCAGCAGCGGGTCCATCGCGTACGGGCCGGCCGGCGCCGCGTGCTCCTTGATGGCATCGAGCTCGGTGCGCTGCATGACGTAGCGCGCGTTGGGGAAGAACGGCTTGCCGGCCGACATCGCCCAGCCGATGTGGTCGGTGTGCAGGTGGGTCAGGACGACCGTGTCGACCTCGGCGGGGTCGATGCCGGCCTCGGTGAGCGAGGCGGGCAGCCGGCCGGGCACCGGCGCCCAGGCCGCGGCGGGCGAGTCGGCCGGGCCGATGCCCGCGTCGACGATCACGGTGCGGCCGCCGAGGCGGATCGCGAAGCAGCGGAAGCGCAGCAGCCAGTCGCCGCCCGCGGTCACGGAGGCGGGGTCGGTCTCGTCGGCTTTGCGCCAATCATCCGCAGTTGCGGTGGGAAACGCCTTTGTGCGGGGTTCGAAAAAGGGACCTTCACCGTCAGGCAGGACGATGATCGTGGCTTCGCCGACCTGGTGCTGGAGGGGCATCGCCCGATGCTCCCACGATGAGGGGCCGCAGGAGGCCCCCCGATCGGCTGCAGTACGCTCGTACTGCTAACGAGAAGTCCGAGAGGAGCGCCGGCGAATGGCCAAGATCAAGGTAGCGAATCCGGTCGTCGAGCTCGACGGCGACGAGATGACCCGGATCATCTGGAAGCAGATCCGCGAGCAGCTGGTCCAGCCGTACCTCGATGTCGACCTCGAGTACTACGACCTGTCGATCCAGCACCGCGACGCGACCGACGACCAGGTCACCGTCGACGCGGCCAACGCCATCAAGCGGCACGGCGTCGGCGTCAAGTGCGCGACCATCACCCCCGACGAGGCCCGCGTCGAAGAGTTCGGCCTCAAGAAGATGTGGCGCTCGCCGAACGGCACGATCCGCAACATCCTCGGCGGCGTCGTGTTCCGTGAGCCGATCGTCATGTCCAACGTCCCCCGCCTGGTGCCCGGCTGGACCAAGCCGATCGTCATCGGCCGTCACGCCCACGGCGACCAGTACAAGGCGACCGACTTCGTGGTCCCCGGCCCGGGTCGCGTCACCATCACCTACACCCCGGCCGACGGCTCCGAGCCGATGGAGTTCGAGATCGCCGACTTCCCCGGCGGCGGCGTCGCGATGGGCATGTACAACTACGACGACTCGATCCGCGACTTCGCGCGGGCGTCGTTCCGGTACGGCCTCGAGCGCCACTACCCGGTTTACCTGTCGACCAAGAACACGATCCTCAAGGCGTACGACGGTCGCTTCAAGGACCTGTTCCAGGAGGTCTTCGACGCCGAGTTCAAGGACCAGTTCGCGGCGGCCGGCATCACCTACGAGCACCGCCTGATCGACGACATGGTCGCGGCGGCGCTCAAGTGGGAGGGCGGCTTCGTCTGGGCCGCCAAGAACTACGACGGCGACGTGCAGTCGGACACCGTGGCGCAGGGCTTCGGCTCGCTGGGCCTGATGACCTCGGTGCTGATGACGCCGGACGGCAAGACCGTCGAGGCCGAGGCCGCGCACGGCACCGTCACCCGGCACTACCGCCAGTGGCAGAAGGGCGAGAAGACGTCGACGAACCCGATCGCGTCGATCTTCGCCTGGACCCGCGGCCTGGCCCACCGGGGCAAGGTCGACAACACCCCGGCGGTCACGGACTTCGCCAACAAGCTCGAGCAGGTCTGCATCGAGACCGTCGAGGGCGGTCAGATGACCAAGGACCTGGCGCTGCTGATCTCCCGCGACGCCCCGTGGCTGACCACCGACGAGTTCATGAACGCGCTCGACGAGAACCTGGCCCGCAAGGTCGGCTAGTTCTTCCTCGGAGCCCGCTCACGCTTCGGCGTGGGCGGGCTCTCGCGTGTACGGGTTCAGCCGCCCCCAACCCCGCAACTGCTGACGCAGCCAGCGCGGGCCGGCCACCTCGCCGGGTCCAGGGTGGCCTCGCCGGCGTACCAGCGGACCAGGGTCGCGGTGTCGGTGGTGACGAGCCCGTCCACCTCGATCCAGCGCTCGGCGAGCACCTCGGCCGCCAGCGCGATCGGGCAGTACTGGCCGTAGCTGCGCATACGCCCACCATCCTCGGCGCCGCGCCCGCGCGGAAGTCCAGAATTCGCACTTCCTGGATGGCCGCTGGCGCGGTGTCCTTGACGCATGTCCTACGCGCTGTCCGCCGAGGCGGCGGAGTTCTACGAGTCGACGTTCGTGCCGGCGCTGTTCGGCTCCTGGGCACGCCGGGCGGTCGCGGCCGCCGGGTTGACGCCCGGTCGTTCGGTGCTGGACGTGGCCTGCGGAACGGGCGCGGTGGCCCGGGCGGCGTCCGCGGTGGTGGGGCCGACCGGCACGGTGGTGGGGGTCGACCTGAATCCGGCCATGTTGGCGGTGGCGCGTCGGCTGCGGCTGGACCTCCGCTTTCTCGAAGGCGACGCCTGCGCTCTGCCGTTCGCCGCGGGCGCCTTCGACGTCGCCGTCTCGCAGGCCGGGCTGATGTTCTTCGACGACCAGGTGGCGGCGTTGCGGGAGCTGGGCCGGGTGGCCGGCCGGGTCGTGGTCCAGGTGCCCGGGCGGCTCTCCGAGAGCGCCGGCTATCGCGCCCTGGTCGAGGTGGTCGCCCGGCACGCCGGCCCGGCGACCGCTGACCTGCTGTCGGTGTACTTCAGCGCGGGATCGCCGGCGCTGCTGTCGGAGCTGCTGACCCGGGCCGGCCTGCTGGTGGACAGTTTCGAGACCTGGACCAGTGCGACCCGGCTCGACTCGCTGGACACCTTCCTCGCCGTCGAGCTCCTGCCGTTCGGTGCGCTCGAACCCGACGTACACGATCGGATCGTTCTTGACTGTCGCACTGCGCTGGCGCCCTTCGTCTCCCCGACCGGCGCGGTCGCGGCACCCATCGAGGTCCAGTTGGTCACCGCCCGGGCCCTGCCGGGCGCGCGGGCCGGCGGCCCGGTTGGCATGCTGTCAGGGTGATCGCAGCGGGAGGTTCCTATGTTTCCGAGCGGTTCTCGGTCGAGGACTGGGCCCTGGACGAGCTCGACCGGGTCACCTTCGAGCGCTGCGCGTTCGACGAGGTCGACTTGACCGAGGCCGTGCTGACCGGCTGCCGGTTCGACGAGTGCGACCTGTCGCGGGTCAAGCTGTCCAGCGCGGTGCTGACCCGGTGCGCCCTGCTGCGCTGCACGATTCGCAAGTCCGTCTTCTTCAACGCCCAGCTCGACGACTGCAAGCTGACCGGCACCACCTTCGACGACTGTGACCTGCGCCCGCTGACCGTCACCGGCGGCGACTGGTCGTTCGTCGTGGCCCGGGGCGCGAAGCTCGGCGGGGTCAGCCTGGCCGGGGTCAAGCTGCGCGACGCCGACCTGAGCGACGCCGACCTGACCCGCTGCGACCTGCGCGGCGCCGACCTGGCCGGTGCGCAGCTGCGGCAGGCCGCGCTGAAGGGCGCCGACCTGCGCGGAGCGGACCTGTCCAACGTGGCGCTGAACGAGCTCGACCTGACCGGCGTACGCCTGGATCTCGCGCAGGCGGCCCTGGTGGCGATGAGCTACGGCGCGATCGTCGAACCGTGATGGTCCCGGTGCCGGCCGGGGAGGTGACGCTGTCCGACCGGCGCACCCAACGCCGCTGGTCGGTCGCCGTCGACGCCTTCGAGCTGGGCGCGTTCCCGGTGACGCAGGCTTTGTATCTGGCGGTCACCGGCGCCCGCCCGAGCGCGTCGACCGGCGACCGGCTGCCGGTCGAGACGGTCTCGTGGTGGGACGCGGTCGCCTATTGCAATGCCCGTTCGCTGGCCGAGGACCTGACGCCCGCGTACGCGATCGCCGGTGAAGAGGTCTCCTGGGACCGGTCGACCGACGGCTACCGGCTGCCGACGGAGGCCGAGTGGGAGCACGCGTGCCGCGCCGGCACGACCGGCCCGCGCTACGGCCCGCTGGACGAGATCGCCTGGTACCGCGGCAACTCCGGCGACCGGATCCACGAGGTCGGCACCCGCGAGCCCAACGCCTGGGGCCTTTACGACCTGCTCGGCAACGCCTGGGACTGGTGCTGGGACGTCTACGACGCGGAGGTCTACGGCACGTACCGCGTCCTACGCGGAGGCGGCTGGTTCGACGAGCAGTGGAGCTGCCGCGCCTCGGTCCGCCGCCGCAGCCACCCCACCTTCCGCGTCGACGACGTAGGTTTCCGTGTCGCCCGCTCCGGCTGACCCCGCGGCCGAGTTCCGCGCGGAACTGATCCGCTGGGCGGCACGGGACCAGGGCAACGACACTCGCGACGAGCTCCTGCGCCTCCGCGACCTGGTCGAGCAGGCCCGCACCGCCGGCGTCGACCTCGCCCCGATCGTGGCCGAGGTGGCGGAGCTGTCGAGCACCGAGGACCGCTACGGCATGGGCTCGACCCGCGACCTCCTGCTCCGGCTGCTCTAGGCGGGATGACGCGCCTGGTAGGCCAGCCGCTCGTCGGCGCCCGCCGCGATGGCGTCGAGGATGTCGTCGAGCCCGCTGAACGCCTCCCACCGCGCGATGCCGCAGTCGACGGCGATCCGCGCCGTGACCAGGTCTTCGAGGTCCTCGACCCGCTTCGCCTTCCAGATCTTGTCGGCGAGGCTGACCAGGTGGTCGTCGATGGTCGTGTGCGGCGCCGTCCAACTGCCGTGCGTGCCGGCGAAACGGGCGAGCCCCGGTGCGATGCCACGGGCGACGAGCAGCGCCTCACCGGCGGGCTCGTGCCGGGATCCCGGACCCGTCAACTCGTCGCGGTGGACGACCTTGCCGATGTCGTGGGTGGCCGCGCCGTAGCGGACGGCCGCGCGATCGAAACCCAGCGCCGGGTAGCGGTCCGCCAGGACCTCGGTCAGTACACAAGCGACATCGTGTACGGCCCGCAGGTGCGCGACCAGTCGCGGCGGCGCGTCGAGCGCCGTCAACAGTTCGTGGACGTCGTCCGGCAGCGGCTGCATCGGCACAACAGTAGCGACGGGAACCCCGGAGCCGTGCCGTGGCTCTGCCTAGGCATGGTCATGGGTGTGCGGCGTCTCGGTGTGGTGCTGGCCGGTCTGATGATGGTGCTGGCGGCGGGCTGTTCGGGGGACCGGGAAGCCGCACCCCCGCCGGCCCCCTGTGGCTCGCCGGTAAACAGCGAGATGCAGGGGACCGGTTCGCTGTGGGCGCTGTTCTTCCCCAAGCCGGGCCAGCCCGCACCCGTGCTGGCCGGCACCGAGACGAAGATCGTGTGGAAGATCGGTGGTGAGGGCGACTTCACCGTCTCCGCCGCGGGCCCCGACGGCGCCCAGGGGAAGTTGGCCTGGGGGCCGACAGGGCACGGCGGCAGCACGTGGGAACGCCCCGGCAGTGAGTACGGCACCGGGTTTGTCTTTCCCACCGCCGGCTGCTGGACGATCACCGCCGAGCGGGCCAGCGGCGAGCGCGGTGAGCTTCGGTTGACCGTCGCCTAGGCCCCAGGCCCTGTTTCGCATCTGAGGCCGGGCTGCGGCGGGCCCAGGCGCCGCCTGGCCGCACGGCACCTTCACCCGGATACAACACCGGTATCCGGGCAAAGCCGCCGCACACCCAGACGACCCCTGGACTCCGCCTCGCCTCGACCCCAGATGCGAAACAGGGCCTAGTGGAAGAAGTGCCGGGCCCCGGTGAAGTACATGGTTACCCCGGCCGCCTCGGCTGCCGCGATCACCTCTTCGTCGCGCATCGAGCCGCCCGGCTGGACCACCGCCCGCACCCCCGCCTCCGCGAGGATCTCGAAGCCGTCCGCGAACGGGAAGAAGGCGTCCGATGCGGCGACCGCGCCGGCAGCGCGCTCGGCGCCCGCCCGGGAGACCGCCAGCTTCGCGGAGTCCACACGGTTGACCTGGCCCATGCCGACGCCGACCGAGGCGCCGTCGCGGGCCAGCAGGATCGCGTTGGACTTCACCGAGCGGACCGCGCGCCAGGCGAAGGCCAGGTCGGCCAGCACGTCGTCGGACACCGGGGTGCCGACCGCCAGGCGCCAGGCCGCCGGGTCGTCGCCGGGTGCGTCGATCGCGTCGCGCATCTGCACCAGGACGCCGCCGGTGATCGGCTTCCACTCGGCCGGCAGCGGCGCGAACGCCGGCGCCTTCAGCAGGCGGATGCTCTTCTTGCGGCTCAGGATGTCCAGCGCGCCGTCGGCGAAGGACGGCGCCACCAGCACCTCGGTGAAGACCTCGGCGACCTGCTCGGCCATCTCGACGGTGACCTCGCGGTTGACCGCGATCACGCCGCCGAACGCCGACACCGGGTCGCAGGCGTGCGCCTTGCGGTGGGCCTCGGCCACGTCGTCGCCGACCGCGATGCCGCACGGGTTCGCGTGCTTGATGATCGCGACGGCCGGCGCGTCGAAGTCGTGTGCCGAGCGCCAGGCCGCGTCCGCGTCCACGTAGTTGTTGTAGGACATCTCCTTGCCGTGCAGCTGCTCGGCCTGCGCCAGCCCGGCCGGCGACGACGGGTTCGTGTAGAGCGCCGCCTGCTGGTGCGGGTTCTCGCCGTACCGCAGCGGCGTCTCGACCCGCAGCGTGAGCCCCGCGAAGGTCGGCCACTCCGCGGGCGCCACCGTGGTCGCGAAGAAGTCGGCCACCGCGACGTCGTAGTCCGCGATGTCGGCGAACGCCTTGGCCGCCAGCGCGCGGCGCTCCGCGAGCGTGAACCCACCACCGGAAACAGCGTTGAGCACCATCGGGTACGCCGCCGGCGAGGTCACGACCGCGACGGACGCGTGGTTCTTCGCGGCGGCGCGGACCATCGCCGGGCCGCCGATGTCGATCTGCTCGATGGACTCGTCCACCGAGGCACCGGAGGCGACGGTCTCCTGGAACGGGTACAGGTTGGACACCAGCAGCTCGAACGGCGCGATGCCGAGGTCGGTGAGCTGTTCGAGGTGCGCCGGCAGGCGGGTGTCGGCCAGGAGGCCGGCGTGCACCCGCGGGTGCAGCGTCTTGACCCGGCCGTCGAGCACCTCCGGGAAGCCGGTCAGGTCCTCCACCTTGGTGACGGGCACGCCCGCGGCGGCGATGGCCGCGGCGGTCGACCCGGTCGACACGATCTCCACACCGCCGGCGTGCAGGGCGGTGGCCAGCTCGGTCAGCCCGGTCTTGTCGTACACGCTGACCAGGGCGCGTCGCAGCGGCCGCCGTGCGTCGTCGTTCATGGGATGGTGACCTTCCTTCCGGTGATGGTCCAGCCCTCGCGGACCAGGCGGCCGACGTTGTCGACGAGTTGCTTGCGCTCGGCGACCTTGATCCGCTCGGTGAGCGTCTCCTCGGTGTCGTCGGGCAGGACCGGCACCGCGGTCTGGGCCACGATCGGTCCGGTGTCGACACCCGCGTCGACGAAGAACAGCGTCGCGCCGGCGAGCTTGACCCCGTAGTCCAACGCGTCGCGCGGCCCGTGGATGCCGGGAAACGCCGGCAGCAGCGCGTTGTGCGTGTTGAGGTAGCGGTCGCCGAAGGCGGTCAGGAAGTGCGCGCCGACCAGCTTGAGGAAGCCGGCGGAGACAACGAGATCGGGCTGGTGTTCGGCGACGCGCTGCGTCAGCGCGGCGTCCCAGGCCTCCCGGGACGCGTGGTCTTTCACCCGCTCGACGAACGTCGGCAGACCGGCGGCGACCGCCCGGTCGAGGCCGGCGATGCCGTCGCGGTCGGCACCGACCGCCACCACGGTCGCGCCATAGCCGGGATCGGCGCAGGCATCGAGCAGGGCGGCCAGGTTGCTGCCGGAACCGGAGATCAGAACCACGATGCGAGCGGACGTCGGCACGTAGGTAGACGATACCGGCCCCGCAGGTCAGCCCTTGCGACCGGCCTTGACGCAGTGATGATCTTCCAGGAATATTTGCAGGTCAACCACCCCGGAAGGACACTTCGTGACCAACCCGTACCCGCCGCAGGGCTATGGCCCGCCGGCCCAACCGCAGAACAACACGATGGGCCTCGTGTCGCTGATCCTCGGCATCGCGTCGATCCCGCTCGTGTGCTGCGCGCCGCTCGGCCTCGCGGCCGGCATCGCCGCCGCCGTGCTCGGCCACCTGGGCAAGCAGAAGGTGGCGCAGGGGCTGGCCAACAACCTCGGCCAGGCCAAGGCCGGCTTCATCTGTGGTCTCGTCGGCGCCGGCCTGGCCGTGCTGTCGATCATTCTCGGCCTGCTGAACGTCTTCAACTCGCCCGGCATCTGACAGACCGACCCTCGCCGGCCTGCTTGTTACGGGCCGGCGAGGGCTCGCGTCGCCGCCGCGCCGACCGTGGCGCCGATCGTCACCACGACCGCGCCGGCCACGGCGACCTGCCAGGGCACCGGGCCCATCTCGGCCAGCCGCGGCCCGCCGACCGGCCCGCGGGAGACCAGCGCGGCCGCCCCGAGCAGCAGGCCGGCGATCGGCCCGCCCAATGCGGCGGCACCGACCAGGGAACCCCACGAGCCTCGCCGGCCGCCGACGTATCCAGCGGCCACGTCGCCCGCGCGCAGCCGGAGCACCCGGCGGGCCAGCAGCCAGCCGGCGACCATTCCCGCCAGCACCGGCACGGCCAGCAACAGCGCGCCCATCCCGCCGACCGGTCCTTTAGGGATGCCCGCGGCCAGCGGCAGCGGCAGCAACGTGCCGACGTCGACCTCGGTGGTCCGCACGACCGTGTCCACCCCGACGGCGAACCCCGGACCCAGCAGGTACGCGGCGGCCCAGATCGCGGCGTTCGGCGCGTACGCGAGGCAGATCAGCGTGATGCCCACCTGCCCGGCGACGCCGGTGCGATAGGCGCCGAGCACGTCCGCCGCGTCGCCGCCGCTGAGCGCGACCGAGAGGCCGGCCATCGCGGCGCCCGTGCCGAGCACCAGGACCGCGCCGACCACGCCGGTGCGGATGCCGTCGCGCAGCACCGGGTTCATCCGCACCGCCATGACCCGCAGCGCCCCGGTCACCCGCAGCGCGCCGACCAGCGCGGCGAAGAAGCCGAAGACGACGAAGTGCAGGAAGGCCCGCAGGGCGGAAACTTCGAGCCCGGGCCGGTCGACCAGCAGGGCGGCGGCCGTGCCGACCACCCCGTAGCCGAGCGCGACGGTGCCCGCCACCGCGGCGGCCTGCAGCGGTGAGCCGCGGTGCGCGATGCCGTACGCCCGACTGGTGTGCACGCCGGCGCGGCTGACCCGCCAGGCGGCGAACACGGCGACGGCCAGGGGCGGCAGGCCGAGCGGGCCTAGCGAGGTGCCCAGCGGCACGCCGTGCGCGAGCAGCCAGCCGGCGAGCCCGGCGCGGGTCGCCCCACCGAGCGCGTTGACCCCTTCGCTGAGCTGAGCGAGCGTCAGCACGACGGCGACCGGCAGGAACGAGAACGTGGCGGCGAACAGGGCCGCGACCGGGCCGGCGACCAGCAGCGGCGCGCGGCCGGGTGGCGGTGCCGTGCGCTGGCGGGGCAGCCGGACGGTCGGGCGGTTGCCCACGTCGAGCCGCTCCGTCGGGCGGTTGCGGAGCTCGGCGTCGTCGGGCTCCGGCTCGGGATCCGGCTCGTCGGTCGGCTCCGCCACCTGCTGGCGGGTCAGCGGTGGGTCGTCGTGGCGCGGCAGGTCCAGGCCGATCGCCTCCGCGTCCGTGCCCATGCCGGGGATGGGGCCCGTCGCCGGGTCCCGTCGGTCGTCGGCGGCCGGGGTTTGGCCGTCGGGCGTCGGACTGCGCATCGCCGCCTACTTTTTCACGCCTGCCCCACTGGTTAGGCGCGACACCACGGGCCTCGATCATCGCGTCAACCGGCGAAAGCGGACAAGCTTCGTAAAGTAGGGGATAACATACGGCGAACACCCGAACGACCGGGAGGCGACGCATGACCGCCGAGTATCCGCCCCGCGGGCAGGAGCCGGACGAGCCGCACCGATCCGCCGGCCCGCCAAGTCCAGGCGGCGCCGGCTCGTCGGGCCCTGCCGATCCGGCCTGGGGACCGCCCGGCACACCGACCGGCCCGTCCTATCCGCCGGGTGGACCGGTGACGCCCGGGGCCAACCCGGATCCGCCGGGCGCGTACCCACCGCCCTCCGGGGCGCCGTCGGGCTACCCGGGCTATCCGGGCCAGGACGCGGGCTATCCGTCCTATCCCCCGCCGCCGGGGCAGGAGCCGCCGCCGGGCGGTTACCCGCCGCCGGGCCAGGGTCCGCCGGTCGGCTACCCGCCGCCCGGGCAGGAACCCGGTTACCCACCGCCCCCGTACGGAGGCGGCGGCGGTCCGGGTGGGCCGGGCGGCCCGGGTGGACCCGGCGGGCGCTTCCCGATGGGCCGCGGCTCGGGCTGGGGCGCGCAGGACCACTCCAAGTTCTGGGGCATCCTCGGCATCGTCATCGGCCTGATCTGCTGCGGCGTCCTCGGCATCATCTTCGGCGTCCTGTCGCTGCGCGACGCGCGCCGGTTCGGCCAGTCACAGCTCCTCGGCTGGCTCGCGATCGCGCTCAGCGTGATCAACATCGTGGCCAGCCTGGTGCTCAACTTCACCCGGCAGTACCCGGGCGTCTACTACCACTAGGCAAACAGAACGGGGGACGGCGCGAACGCCGTCCCCCGTACCGCCTGCAGCCTTATCGGCCCTGGATGGTCTCCCGCATCAGGCGGGCGGTCTCGCTCGGCGTCTTGCCGACCTTGACCCCGGCCGCCTCCAGCGCCACCTTCTTCGCGTCGGCCGTGCCGGCCGAACCCGAGATGATCGCGCCCGCGTGGCCCATCGTCTTGCCGGGCGGAGCGGTGAAGCCGGCGATGTACGCGACGACCGGCTTGGTCACGTGCTCCTTGATGAACGCCGCCGCGCGCTCCTCGGCGTCGCCGCCGATCTCACCGATCATGACGATCGCGTCGGTCTCGGGGTCGTCCTGGAACGCGGCCAGCGCGTCGATGTGGGTCGTCCCGATCACCGGGTCGCCGCCGATGCCCACGCTGGTCGAGAAGCCGATGTCGCGCAGCTCGTACATGAGCTGGTAGGTCAGCGTGCCGCTCTTGCTGACCAGGCCGATCCGGCCGGCGGGGGTGATGTCGGCGGGGATGATGCCCGCGTTGGACGCGCCCGGCGAGGCGATGCCCGGGCAGTTCGGGCCGATGATCCGGGTCCGCTGACCCTTCTCGACGTTGTAGGCCCAGAACGCGGCGGTGTCGTGCACCGGCACGCCCTCGGTGATCACGACGGCCAGCGGGATCTCGGCGTCGATCGCCTCGACCACGGCGGCCTTGGTGAACTGCGGCGGCACGAAGATGACGGAGACGTCGGCCCCGGTCTCCTTGATCGCGTCGGCGACCGACGCGAACACCGGCAGCGCGGTGCCGTCGAAGTCGACGGTGGTGCCGGCCTTGCGCGGGTTGACACCGCCGACCACGTTGGTGCCGGCGGCCAGCATCCGACGGGTGTGCTTGGACCCCTCGGAGCCGGTCATCCCCTGGACGATGACCTTCGAGTCCTTGGTCAGCCAGATTGCCATGTCAGACCCCCGCAGCCGCGAGCTCGGCGGCACGTTCGGCCGCACCGTCCATCGTGTCCACCCGCTCGACGAGCGGGTTCGCCGCGCCGTCCAGGATCGCCCGGCCGGCCTCGGCGTTGTTGCCGTCCAAGCGGACGACCAGCGGCTTGGTGACCGCCTCGCCGCGCTGCTCGAGCAGCGCCAGCGCCTGGATGATGCCGTTGGCGACCTCGTCGCAGGCGGTGATGCCACCGAAGACGTTGACGAACACGCTCTTGACGCTGGGGTCGGAGAGCACGATCTCGAGGCCGTTGGCCATCACGGCCGCGCTCGCGCCGCCGCCGATGTCGAGGAAGTTGGCCGGCTTGACGTTGCCGTGCCGCTCACCCGCGTACGCGACCACGTCGAGCGTCGACATGACCAGACCCGCGCCGTTGCCGATGATGCCGACCTGGCCGTCGAGCTTGACGTAGTTGAGGTCCTTGGCCTTGGCGGCCTGCTCCAGCGGGTCGACCGTGCTCTGGTCGACGAGCGCCTCGTGGTCGGGGTGCCGGAAGCCGGCGTTCTCGTCCAGCGTGATCTTGGCGTCGAGGCAGAGCACCCGGCCACTGGCCACCTTCGCCAGCGGGTTGACCTCGACCAGCGTGGCGTCCTCGGCGACGAACGCCTTCCACAGCTTGATCGCGATCTCGATGATCTCGTCGGCCACCTCGGCGGGGAACTGCGCCTTGGCGACGATCTCCTTGGCGGTCGCGACGTCGACACCCTTGTTGGCGTCGATGGCGACCTTGGCCACCCGCTCGGGGGTCTCGGCGGCGACCTGCTCGATGTCCATGCCGCCGGCCACGCTCGCGATGCACAGGAACGTGCGGTTCGCGCGGTCGAGCAGGTAGGAGAAGTAGTACTCCTCCACGATGTCGGCCGTCTCGGCCAGCATCACCTTGTGGACCGTGTGGCCCTTGATGTCCATCCCGAGGATGTCGGTCGCCCGGGCCACCGTCTCCTCCGGCCCGTCGGCCAGCTTGACGCCGCCGGCCTTACCGCGGCCGCCGACCTTGACCTGGGCCTTCACGACCACACGGCCGCCGAGGCGCTCGGCGATCGCGCGGGCCTCCTCCGGGGTCTCGGCGACACCGCCGGCGAGCACGGGGAGCCCGTGTCGCTCGAAGAGATCGCGCCCCTGGTACTCGTACAGGTCCACGTTTACGCGTCCCGTCCTCGTCTCCGCGGCGCACCCTTGCGCCGCGCCCATTCTGGTGTTTGAGGGGAGCCTATCCACGGGGCCGGCGTCGGCAACCCGGCCGGGTCACCGGTGTGCGGCACTCCACAGGATCGGGCGTCCCGGAAATTTCTGAGATGGCGCGTAACCGCCGGATAAGGGCGTCGTTGACTTCAGTGTCGGCACGCAAGCGACAAAGCCGACGAAAGACGGCCGATGCCCTGTCGGTCGAGGGGTGGCGGCGGGGCATCGTGCATAGAGAGGCCGGGCGTGTGAGGGGTGCGTCCGGCCTCTCCCCTTATTCGTCGCTTTAGCCGACCGGCTGAGCGACGTTTTCGCGTACCCAGTCGACGATGCCTTGGGTTGTCGCTCCCGGCGTGAAGATCTTCGCCACGCCAATTCGCTGCAATTCGGGAATGTCGCCTTCGGGAATGATGCCGCCGCCGAAAACCACGATGTCGCCGGCGCCGCGCGATTCCAGCAGTTCGAGAACGCGCTTGAACAGCGTCATGTGCGCTCCCGACAGGACGGACAGCCCGACCGCGTCGGCGTCTTCCTGGATGGCGGTCTCGACGATCTGCTCGGGGGTCTGGTGCAGCCCGGTGTAGACAACCTCCATGCCCGCGTCGCGCAACGCGCGCGCGACCACCTTGGCGCCCCGGTCGTGCCCGTCCAGGCCGGGCTTCGCGACCACAACCCGTATCCGTGCGCTCATGAGGTCCTCCACTGGGGCTACGTTGCCTGAACGAACGGTAACCCGATCACGCCCTTAAGGGCGACACCGGGTGCGGCGTGCCACATGACAATAAGTAATCCTCGATGTTACGGAGAGCTATTAACGAGGCTCCCCACAAAAGGTTACGAAATCAGGCATTCCACTGCGGACGGTCGGACTTAATGTCCGCGAAACACTCGTCCAGCTTGAGACTCGCTTAAGGGAGGGCTACCGTGTCCACGGCTGCCAAACCGATCCCCCCGGAATGGCACTGCGGATCACCGGCGTTCACCCCCCGTGACAAACGCCGCTTCCGCCCAACTGTTCCGACAACGGAGGGTGTGCGTGCGCCAGCGCTTGTCGTCTGAGAAGGACCGCTATCGCGGTCGTCGGCGCGTACCTACCCCGCCCCGCAGCCGCTACGCGATCGTCGTCACCGGAGCATTCGTCGGTGCCGGTGTGGTCGCCCTCGGCGCGAGCGCGATGCCGGACGCGAAGGCCGTCGACCCGCAGATCCTCGCAGACCTGCACGGCGCCACCGTCAACAACGCCCTCCAAGATCGTGCCGACCAGGCCGGCAAGGCCTCGCGGTCCGAGCGCACCGACAAGATGGAGACGTCGCTCAACGACTCTCCCGACGTCTGGCAGCTCCCGCTCTCCGGTTACACGTTCACCAACCCCTACGGCATGCAGGGCGACCAGCTGCGGGCGGGCATCGACCTGGTCGCGCCCGAGGGCACCCCGTTCGCCGCGGTGCACGGCGGGGTCGTCAAGGAAGCCGGCTGGATCGGCGGATACGGGATGGCCGTGATCATCGACCACGGCGACGGCACCGACGTCATCTACGCCTACGCGCGCCAGGTCCTCGTGAAGAAGGGCCAAGAGGTCAAAGCCGGCGACATGATCGGCCTGGTCGGCTCGACCGGGCACGCGTACGGGTCGCAGCTCCACCTGGAGACGCACGTCGACGGCCAGTCCACGGACCCGATCCCGTTCTTCCGCGAGCGCGGAGTGGACATCCAGCTACAAGTCGCGTCAATCTACGGCTGAGTAGCGAGCCCTACACGCACCGTACTGTCCTCCGAACCGCCCGTCGCCAACGCGATGGGCGGTTTTTCGTTGCCCGCTGTTCGGCAAAGTTTCCTACGCCACAGCCGCCCATGTGACGGCGGCCACTCCGGTGGCCGGAACGCGTACGGGGTGTAGCGGTCCAGATCGGGACATAGCCTCCCTCACTCAGCGTGGTCATAACCACGGCATACGCATGGCTGTCGCCGCGTTGAACACGGCTCGTACAACCATTTGCCGGTCCGTGCCGCACAACCACGGAGGTTCACCCTCGTGCAATCGAACTACCCGTACGACCAGCAGCCTGAGCAGGAGTTTCACGCTCAAAACGGGCCAGAGGAGCCGACGCCGCAGGCGCCGCTCGGTGTCCGCGACCGCGTGCGCTCGTCGCTCGTCGGGCGTGGTCGCGTCGCCGCGCTGGCCGCTGTCGGCCTGCTCGGTCTCGGCATCGCGGGTGGCGCCGTCGCTACTCTGGGTAACGATGACTCGACATCACCGACCACCATCGCGGTGGCCGACCAGCAGGCGCGCATCGACGCCGCCAGCCGCGCCGACCGCGCGCTGCGCTCCCCCGTCGCAGTGCCCACCGTGAGCCCCACCACCGAGGTCGCCACCCCCAAGGCGACCGAGGCGAAGGAGCCCACGGCCAAGAAGTCCACCGCCGCGAAGAAGGCCGCTCCCAAGAAGGCCGCCGCGAAGCCCAAGGCCGCCGGCCCGGTCATCTCCAAGGCCGGCTGGACCTCCCCCATGCCGGGCTCCGAGGTCACCTCGTGCTTCGGCATGCGCTGGGGTGTCCCGCACCAGGGCATCGACTTCGCGATGCCGGAGAACACGCCTGAGCGGGCCGCCGCGGCGGGCACCGTGATCGCCGCGGGCTGGGCGTACACCGGCTACGGCATCTCGGTGGTCATCGACCACGGCGACGGCTACTTCACCCACTACGCGCACCAGAACCGCACCGCGGTCGAGGTGGGCCAGCAGGTGAAGGCCGGCCAGATCATCGGCTACGAAGGCTCGACCGGCGACTCCACCGGCCCCCACCTGCACTTCGAGGTGCACCAGGGCGCCATGTGGAACCAGATCGACCCCGCGCCGTTCCTGAAGGCGAAGGGCGTGCCGATCGTCGGCTGCTAAGGCTTACCCGCCCCCGGTAACGATGGGTCCGGCTCCTTCGGGAGCCGGGCCCATCGTCGGCTTCGGCTCAGCGCGATGCCCACGAACGGGACGACCAGGAGACAAAGCACCACGACGGTCGAGGGGTACGAGACGCCCGCGTTGTGCAGCATCGCCAGCCCGACCACCGGAAGCGCCAGCACGGCCACGCGGGCGCGAATCGGGCTGGGCAGCATGAGGACGGTGGCCGCGAGCAGGACGGTGGTGACCGCCACCACGGCGACGCCCAGCGTGCCGGCCTCGTACTGCCATTGCCCTCCGACGGGCAGCCAGGGCACCGTGCCGGAGAACGGCGCGCGCGGAAGCCAGCCGGTCCCGGCACCGATCACGCCGGCGCCCAGCGCGGGCCACAACGCAGGTCCGCGGAACACCGGGCCGTCGGTGGCCGCCCACACGGCCAGGCAGCCGACGGTCAGCAGCGCCGCCACGACGGCGATCGGCAGGTGCGCGACGCCGAACACCAGGAAGCTGAACGTGGCTGAGATGATCAGGCCGAGGTGGGCGGTGAGGGCCGCCCGGGCCAGGTCGACGACCTCGCCGGCCCGGGGACGGGTCTGCCCCTCCCGTGCTCCGGCCAGCAGGGCGGCCAGCATCTCGGCCTCGTACGCCTGCCGGTGCCGGCTCGGGAACAGGGCGAGCAGTCTGCGGTAGCGCCGCTCCAGGCCGGTCATGCCGGCTCAACTCCCAGCACCCTCAGCCGGCTGGTCGCCGCGGCGGCGTGCCGGGTCAACCGGGCGGTCTCGGCCGCCAGCCGCCGCGCGCCGTCGTTGGTGAGGCGGTAGTAGCGGCGCAGCCGGGAGTCGACGACCTCCTCGCGGTCGACCTCGATGAGGCCGTCGGAGTGCAGCCGGTCGATCGCGGTGTAGAGCGTGCCGACGCCGATCACGACGCGGCCTTCCGAGATCTGCTTGACGTCTTCGATCACGGCGTAGCCATGCCGCGGCTCGGCCGCCAACGAGGTGAGGATGAGGTAGCTCGGCTCGCGCAGAGGTGCGTCGTCCTTCATGGTTCTCGACCATACTTCGACTACTGATATATGTCGAGCATCGAAGGTGAGCGACCGAAGAACTAGAGCTTCTCCACCGGTGCGTGCCGCAGCACCAGCCACATCGTCTGGTCGCCGAAGTCGATCTGAGCCCGCGCGCTGGGGCCCTGGCCCTCGACGGCGAGCACGCGCCCGAGCCCGTACCGCTGATGGTTGACTCGATCCCCCACCGCCACCTTCGGCGCGGCCTGGCGCAGCTCGGACGCCGTCGACAGCTTGCTGCCGTCGATGCCGAGTCGTTGCGCGAGCGCCGCGGCCTTGGGCGTGCCCCCGGAGAAGCCGCCGCCGCGCGCCGCGCCACCGCTCGCCGAGCCGGCCCCGCGGTTGCCGACGCCGCCCCCGGTGCCGGACCACGACGTGTAGGAGCCCTCGGTGCGCTCCCACCGGACCAGCTCTTCCGGCAGCTCGGCTATGAAGCGCGACGTCGGATTGTAGGACGGCGCACCCCACGCCGATCGGGTCACGGCCCGCGACAGGTAGAGCCGCTGCCGGGCCCGCGTGATGCCGACATAAGCCAGCCGGCGCTCTTCTTCGAGCTCGCTGTTGTCGCCGAGCGCGCGCATGTGCGGGAAGACGCCGTCTTCAAGGCCCGTCAGGAAGACGATCGGGAACTCCAGGCCCTTGGCCGTGTGCAGCGTCATCAGCGTGACCACGCCCTGGTGCTCCGGGTCGTCGGACGGGACCTGGTCGGCGTCGGCGACCAGCGCGACCTGCTCCAGGAAGCCTGCCAGGGTGGCCTGCTCGTCGTTGCCCTCGACCCGCTCGGTGAACTCGCGGGCGACGGAGACCAGCTCCTGGAGGTTCTCGACCCGGCCCGCGTCCTGCGGGTCGGTGCTCTCCTCCAGCTCGGCCAGGTAGCCCGAGCGGGTCAGGGTCGCCTCCAGCACCTCTTCGGGCGGTGCCGTCTCGGACAGCTCGCGTAGCTCGTCGAGCAGCGTCACGAAGTCGGCGATGCCGTTGACCGCGCGGCTGGAGATGCCGGGGGCGTCGGCCGCCCGGCGCATCGCGGCGCCGAAGGAAATCCGGTCGCGTGACGAGAGCGCTTCGACGGCGCCCTCGGCGCGGTCGCCGATGCCTCGGCGCGGCGTGTTCATGATGCGGCGGATGCTGACGGTGTCGTCGTCGTTGACGATCGCGCGCAGGTAGGCCAGCGCGTCGCGGACCTCGCGCCGCTCGTAGAAGCGGACGCCGCCGACCACCTTGTAGGGCAGGCCGACCCGGATGAACACCTCTTCGAAGACGCGGGACTGGGCGTTGGTGCGGTAGAAGACCGCGACGTCGCCGGGGCGGGCGTCGGCGTCGTCGGTGAGGCGGTCGATCTCGCGCGCCACCCAGTCGGCCTCGGCGTGCTCGGTGTCGGCGACGTAGCCCACGATGCTCTCGCCGGCGCCCTGGTCGCTCCACAGGCGCTTGGGCTTACGCGACGGGTTGCGGCTGATCACCGCGTTGGCCGCGTTGAGGATGGTCTGGGTCGACCGATAATTCTGCTCGAGCAGGATCGTGCGGGCGTTGGTGTAGTCGCGCTCGAACTCGAGGATGTTGCGGATGGTCGCGCCGCGGAAGGCGTAGATGGACTGGTCGGCGTCGCCGACGACGCACAGCTCGGCGGGCTCCAGGCCCTCGGTGCCGGAGACCAGCTCCTTGATGAGCTGGTATTGCGCGTGGTTGGTGTCCTGGTATTCGTCGACGAGGACGTGCCGGAAGCGGCGCCGGTAGGTCTCGGCCACGTGCGGGTGCGACTGGAACAGGTGCACCGTCGTCATGATCAGGTCGTCGAAGTCGAGGGCGTGTGCCTCTTTGAGCCGGCGCTGGTAGAGGGTGTAGGCCTCGGCGACGGCACGCTCCATCGGGCCCTTGGCCCGGTCGGCGAAGGTCTCCGGGTCGACCAGCTCGTTCTTGAGGTTGGAGACCTGGGCGGCCAGCCCGCGGGCCGGGTGCCGCTTCGGGTCGAGGTCGAGCTCGCGGGCGACGAGCTGCATGAGCCGGCGGGAGTCGTCGGCGTCGTAGATCGAGAACGTCGACTTGAGGCCGGCGTGCTCGTGCTCGGCGCGCAGGATGCGCACGCAGGCGGAGTGGAAGGTCGACACCCACATCAGCCTGGCGCGGTTGCCGACCAGCGCGGCCACCCGCTCCTTCATCTCGCCGGCGGCCTTGTTGGTGAACGTGATCGCGATGACCTGGCCGGGGTGCACGTCGCGCGCCGCCAGCAGGTAGGCGATGCGGTGGGTCAGCACCCGCGTCTTGCCGGAGCCGGCGCCGGCCACGATCAGCAGCGGTGAGCCCGCATGGGTCACCGCGTCGCGCTGTGGGCCGTTGAGCCCGGCCACCAGGGCCTCTGGATCAAGGGCAGGCCGCTTGGGCCGGCTGTCGGCGTCGTCGGCGAGCACAGCGGGCCGGCGGTCAGGACTCGGGATTTCGAAGAGAGCACGCATCGCACCGCGAAGTCTATTCCGACCGCCCGACAACTTCCGGAGGCGGCGCTGCGTCCGAACGGCCCGCTCGCACCCCTATCCGACACCCTCATGTCATCAATGCGGCCCTGGTGTCTTGTCCCCCGAAAGAGAACGATGACCTTTGTCGCGTCTCCCCGTCCGGGTGACGCCCCAATCGATCACACAGGATGTGACATGCCGATCACGAGTCGACCTAGCCGGTGGCTGCGCTACCTCGCGGCACCGGCCATCGCCCTCGGGGTGATCGTCGCCCTGCCCGGGACCGGCCCGTCGCCCGCGTCCGCCGCACCCGTGCTGACGCCGGTCTCGGTCACCTTCGGGCAATCGCACGGCGCCAAGTTGGCCCAGGGCAACCTGCTCGGGTTCAACGACTTCCACGGCTCCATCGACCCACCGGTCGGGTCCGGCGCGGTCGTCGCCGGCGTTCCCGCCGGCGGTTCCGAATACCTGACCACCGCGGTCAAGCGGCTGCGCGCCGAGGCCAAGGCCGAGGGCCGCCTCAGCACCACCGTCGGCGCCGGTGACATGGTCGGCGCCTCGCCGCTGGTCAGCGCCGCGTTCCACGACGAGCCGACGATCGAGATGCTCAACGTGATGGGCATGGAGATCACCTCGGTCGGCAACCACGAGTTCGACGAGGGCACCGACGAGCTCAAGCGCCTGCAGTACGGCGGCTGCCACCCGGTCGACGGTTGCCAGGACGGCGACCCGTTCCGCGGCGCCGACTTCACGTACCTCGCCGCCAACGTGGTGACCAAGCGCCTGGGCCTGCCGCTGCTGCTGCCGTTCAACATCCGGATCGTCGACGGCGTGCCGGTCGGCTTCGTGGGCATGACCCTCGAGGGCACCCCGGGCATCGTCAACCCCGCCGGCATCCAGGACGTCAACTTCAAGGACGAGATCGAGACCGCCAACAAGTACGCCACGCTGCTGCGCCTGCTGGGCGTCAAGTCGATGGTGCTGCTGCTGCACGAGGGCGGGGCACAGTCCGGGACCCCGCAGCCGGTCGACGGCTGCAACAACTTCGCCGGGCCGGTCGTCGACATCGTGAAGGGCCTGCGCCCGGAGTACGGCATCGTCGTCTCCGGTCACACCCACCGGTTCTACTCGTGCTCGCTGCCGAACTCCGCCGGCAACAACGTCGTGGTCACAAGCGCCGGCACCAATGGCCAGCTGGTCACCGACATCGACTACTCGCTCGACAAGAAGACGGGCAAGTTCGCCTCGATCACCGCGCGCAACGTGATCGCCGAGAACGGCGTCCGCAACGCGGACGGCACCTTCCAGACCAACCCCGACGGCACGTTCGTACGCAACCCGGCGCTGGTCGACGCGGCGGCGAAGCGGCTGGCCGACAAGTACCGCACGGCGGTCGCCCCGATCGCCAACCGGGTGGTTGGCGCGATCACCGCGGACATCGTCCGCGACAACCAGGCCAACCAGGAGAGCCCGCTCGGTGACGTGATCGCCGACGCGCAGCTCGCCTGGACGCAGGCCGACGGCGCCCAGGTCGCCTTCATGAACCCGGGCGGCATCCGGGCCTCGCTCTCGTACGCCAACTCCCCCGGCGGCGAGGCACCCGGCCAGGTGACCTACGGCGAGGCGTTCACCGTGCAGCCGTTCAACAACCTGGTGGTCACCCAGACGGTGACCGGCGCGCAGCTCAAGGACGTGCTGGAGCAGCAGTTCGTCGGCTTCGGCGGGCAGACGGTCCAGCGCGTGCTGCAGATCTCGGCGGGCTTCACGTACACCTACAACACCACGCTGCCGGCGGGTTCCCGGGTCAGCGCCATGGCGCTGAACGGCACCCCGATCGACCCGGCCGCCAGCTACCGGCTCACCACCAACGACTTCCTGGCCAACGGTGGTGACGGCTTCACCAACCTGACCGCGGGCACCAACCGCACCACGGCGCCCGGTTTCGACGTCGACGCGCTGGTCGGCTACCTCGGTGCGAACGCACCGGTGGCGCCGGGACCGGCCAACCGCATCACCCGCCTCGGCTGATCCGGCGGTGGGCGCCCGCCCTGTCCCGCTGGTCGGGATGGGTCGGGCGCCACACCCCGGTGGCTCTTGCGCCGGTTTGGGAGCCGCGGGCATACTTGCCAACGTGATCCAGCGTCCGCGATTTTACTTTTACTACGGCACCGGGAGTCCGGCAGCTGTAGGTCGCGCCTGAGCACAAGACCTGCGAAAGCCCCGGGCTCCTGGAGCCCGGGGCTTTTTTTGCCCTCGGGGTCCGCAGCGCAGCCCACCACCCAGCCAGAAGAGAACCGAGATGGCCCCCGAGGAGCACGACATGAGCACCAACGCCGTCGCCCAGCCGACCACCGGCACGGAAGACGAAGCAGCAGCCGCCCGCATCCGCGCGATGCGCGAGCGGATCGACGCGATCGACACCGCGCTGATCGAGCTGTGGCAGGAGCGCGCGAACCTGTCCCAGCAGGTCGGCGCGACCCGGGTCGCCTCGGGCGGCACCCGCCTCGTGCTGTCCCGCGAGCGGGAGATCCTGGAGAAGTTCCGCTCGGAACTGGGCGCCGACGGCACCCAGCTCGCCCTGCTCATCCTGCGCGCGGGCCGCGGGGCCCTCTAGGCGGTGAACACCGTCCAGGTCTCGGCGGTGCGGAAGCCCATGGCGAGGTAGAGCGGCTCACCCATCACGGAGGCGTTCAGGTACGCCGTCCGCGCGCCCTCGCGGTAGGCGTCGGTGAGCACGGCCGCCGTGGCAACCCGCCCGTAGCCCCGGCGCCGGTGCTCCGGCGGCACGGAGATGTTGAAGACGCCGATCGTGTCGTCGACCCGCACTCCGAATGACGTGGCGACGACCGCACCGGCCACCTCGACGACGTACGGCGCCATCGCCGGGTGGTCGAGCAGCGCGGGCGCGCTGAACCCCTCGAACACGAACTCGGGCCCCTCGAAGCCCGCGGCCAGCGCCCGCCGGTAGAGATCGCTGTCGGCCCCGGAGATCCGGCGCACGGTGGGCTCGACGGCGGTCGCGTCGGCGTCGGTCAGCTCCTTGACCATCAATGGCAGCGGGCTGCGCTGAACGAGCTTGTGCTCCGCCGCAACGGCCGCGACCCGGTCAGCCGCGTCCGCGTCGCGCACCTGCAGGCCCCACGGCAGCTCGGCCAGCCGGGGAGAGGTGGCGAACGCCGTGACCTCGTCCACGTCGACCACCGGCGCGATCTGGATCAGACCGTTCAAGGTCGCCACCGGCAGCCCGGTGACTATCTCCGCCGTGCCCCGCGGGCCGAGCCGCTCGAACGCGCCAGGGATCGCCTCCGTGCACAGCACGATCGCCCGCCGCCACGCCTCGACCACCGCATCGATCTGTTCCCCCATGCGCCCGACCGTACGAAACCGGTCGGCTGAGGGATAGCTGTCGTGGCTCAGGTCACGAACAGGGGCAGGTCGCCGGCTGAGCGGTGACCTGCCCCTGTTCGAGCGACGAGGGTTACTTGATCGCGCCCTCTTCCGGGAAGTGGCACGCGGCGGTGGTGCCGTTGGGCTTGATCGTGAGCGGCGGTTCCTGGGTCGCGCAGATCTCCTGCGCCTTCCAGCAACGGGTGCGGAAGCGGCAGCCGGACGGCGGGTTGAGCGGCGTCGGCACGTCACCTTCCAGGCGGATGCGGCCCGAGGCGCCCATCTTGGTCACGTCCGGCACCGCCGAGAGCAGCGCGCGGGTGTACGGGTGGGCCGGCCGCTCGTAGATCGAGTTGCGGTCGCCGATCTCGACGAGCTTGCCGAGGTACATGACGCCGATGCGCTGGCAGAAGTGCCGCACCACGGCCAGGTCGTGCGCGATGAACACGAACGCCAGGTCGAGGTCGCGCTGAAGGCCGCGCAGCAGGTTGATGACCTGCGCCTGGATCGACACGTCGAGCGCCGACACCGGCTCGTCCGCGACGATGATCTTCGGCTTGAGGGCCAGCGCGCGGGCGACGCCGATGCGCTGGCGCTGACCGCCGGAGAACTCGTGCGGGTAGCGGTTGTAGTGCTCCGGGTTGAGGCCGACCAGCTCGAGCAGCTCCTGGACGCGCTTCTTCACGCCGCCGGGCGGGTTGATCCCGTTGACCTGCAGCGGCATCGCCACGATCCGGCCGACCGTGTGCCGCGGGTTCAGCGACGCGTACGGGTCCTGGAAGATGATCTGCATGTCCTGGCGGAGCTGACGCAGCCCGGCGCCCTTGGCGTGGCTGATGTCCTTGCCCTCGAAGGTGATCTTCCCCGAGGTCGGCTCGAGCAGGCGCACCAGCATGCGGCCGGTGGTGGTCTTGCCACAGCCGGACTCGCCGACGAGGCCCAGCGTCTCGCCCGGCTGGACGGAGAAGCTGACGCCGTCGACGGCACGCACCAGGCCGGTCTTGCCGAACATGCCGGACCGCACCGGGAAGTGCTTGGTCAGTTCGTCGACCACCAGCAGCGGCTCGCCGGACGGGCGGGACGGCTTGACCGGCTCCGTGCCGGGCTCCTGGACCAGGGTCTCGGTCATTGCGCGACTCCAGCGGACGGTGCGATGTCCTCGGCGTAGAACTTGGTGCGGTCCGCCTCGGACAGATGACAGGCGACCAGGTGGCCCCGTTCGAGGACCTGGTGAAGCTCGGGCACCTCGGTGAACGACCGGTCGCCGTTGCGGCCGGCGTAGCGGCAACGCGGGTGGAAGGCACAGCCGGTCGGCAGGTTGATCAGCGACGGCGGGTTGCCCTTGATCGGCACCAGGTCGGCGTCGGAGTCACCGTGCAGCGAGGGCACGCTGGCCAGCAGGCCCCACGTGTACGGGTGCTGCGGGCGGCGCATGACCTGCTCGACGGTGCCGAACTCGACGGCCCGGCCGCCGTACATCACGAGCACCTCGTCGGCGACCTGGGCGACGACGCCGAGGTCGTGCGTGATCATGATGATCGCGGAGTTGAACTCGCGCTGCAGGTCTTCGAGCAGGTCGAGGATCTGCGCCTGCACGGTCACGTCGAGCGCGGTGGTCGGCTCGTCGGCGATCAGCAGGTCAGGGTCGTTGACCAGGGCCATCGCGATCATCGCGCGCTGGCGCATACCACCCGAGAACTCGTGGGGGTACGAGTCGGCGCGGCGCGCGGGCTGCGGGATGCCGACCCGGCCCAGCATGTCGACCGCGCGCTTCTTGGCCTCGGCCTTCGACGCGTTGGGGTGGTGGACCTTGTAGGCCTCGGCGATCTGCGCGCCCACCTTGTAATAGGGGTGCAGCGCGGACAGCGGGTCCTGGAAGATCATCGCCATGTCGCGGCCACGCAGGCGACGGGTCTGCTCCTCGGTCATGCCGACCACGTTGCGGCCGCCGACCAGGATCTCGCCCGAGATGCGGGCGCGCTTCGTGTTGTGCAGACCCATGATGGTCAGCGAGGTGACGCTCTTGCCGGATCCGGACTCGCCGACGATGCCCAGGGTCTTGCCGCGCTCGACCGAGAAGGACACCCCGTCGACGGCCTTGACCACGCCGTCTTCGGTCGGGAACTGCACACGCAGGTCGTTGACCCGCAGGTACGGGTCCTTGTCGGTGGTCGTCGGGCTGTTTGGCGCCGAGGCTGGTGCGGTCACTGTTGTTCTCCCTCGCGCTTCAGCTCAGCCGGACCCGTGGGTCGATCACGGCGTACAGCAGGTCGACGATCAGGTTGGCCACGACGATGAAGACCGCCGCCAGGAGGACCGTTGCCACCACGATCGGCAGGTTCAGGAAGTTGACGGCCTCGACGGTCTCCTTGCCGAGACCGCGCAGGCCGAAGATGGTCTCGGTGATGAACGTGCCACCGAGCGACGCACCGATGTCGAGGCCGGCGATCGTCACGATCGGCGTGATCGCGGCGCGCAGCGCGTGCTTGGTGTAGACGCGGCCCAGCGGCAGGCCCTTGGCCCGGGCGGTACGCACGTAGTCCTCGGAGAGCGTCTCCAGCATCTGGGCGCGGGACAGCCGGGCGTAGATCGCCGAGTTGAGGAAGCCCAGCGTGACCCAGGGCAGGATCAGGCCCTGCGCCCATTTCAGTGGGTTCTCGGTGAACGGCGTATAGGAGGGGAAGTCCAGCCAGCCGGTGGCGTACACCAGGCCGTAGAGCAGGATCAACCCGAAGAAGAAGACCTGCATCGACGCACCGGTCAGCGAGATGCCGATCGCGATCTTGTCGAAGAGAGTGCCTCTTCGCAGCGCGGAGATCATGCCCAGCGAGACGCCGATCAGCAGCCAGAGGATGGCGGCGCCCACGACGATGCTGATGGTGACGGGCACGGTCCGCTTGAGGATCGCGGTCACGGGCTCGTCGTTGCGGAACGAGTAGCCGAGGCAGGGCGCGTCGCACTGCCGCTCGAAAGCGGTCCCCGGGGCGTAGGTGCGGCCCACGAAGACGCCCTTCATGAACGAGGTGTACTGCTCGACGATCGGCTCGCGGAGACCGAGGCGGGTCTCCACGGCGGCGATGCTGGCCGGGTCGCAGTTCTTACCGCACATGACCTTCGCCGGCGAAGAGGGTACGGCGAAGAACAGCCCGAAGACGATGATGCTGATCGCGATGATCGTCGCGACGCCGACGAGCACTCGGCGGGTAATGAACCGGACCATGGGACGCACCTATCCGATGACGATTGCCGGGTCGGGTGCGGGTGGCTGTCCTGTGGGAAGCCACCCGCACCCGATCACAGCGGTTCAGGGAACGCTAGTGGAACTGGTTACGGCTTGACGTAGATCTTGTTCAGCTGGATGGCGCCGAAGGCGTCACTCAGGAACACGTTGCCAACCTTCGAGCCGAAGAGCTCGTGGGTGGCGTCGTAGTAAGCCGGGATCTCGGGAAGGAACTCGGTCATGATCTTCTTGTCGAGCGCCATCCACGCCGCGTCCTGCTCGGCCGCGGACAGGGTCTTGATGCGGTCGATCTCGGCGTCGATGCTCGGCTCGGCGAAGTAGGCCAGGTTCTGGTTGCCCTCGTCGACGATCTCGCGGCTGTCGTACAGCGGCGGGATGATGGTCGAACCGGTCGGCCAGTCCGAACCCCAACCGTGCAGGTAGAGGTCGAACGGCGTGTTCTTGCGGCCGACCTCGTCGTAGTAGCTGGTCGCCTCGATGGCCTTCAGGGTGACCTGGAAGCCCGCCTTGACCAGGCTGGCACGGATCGCCTCGGCCTGCGCGGTACGCAGCGGCGTGTTGCTGTGCGCCAGCACCAGCGGCGGCGGCGTGGTGCCGCCCAGGATCTCCTTGACCTTGTTGACGTCACCGGTCGCCGGAGCGTTGTAGGCGTCGTACGCCTCGAAGCCCGCGGTGGTCGGGGACATCAGCGTGCTGGCCGGAGTACCGGCCGAGGTGCCACCGATCGCCTTGAGCGCGGCGTCACGGTCGAGACCGTAGTAGAGCGCCTCACGGATCTTCTTGTCCTTGATCCGCTGGTTGTTGATGCCCAAGTACCAGACGTACTGCGTCGGGCCCTTGGCAACGCGCTCGGCCACACCGGCACCGGTGGTACGCGGCAGAACGGCCGGCGGGGTGTCACCCCAGGTGATCGAGGCCTGGTCAGCCGCGGCGTCGGCGACGAGCCGCTCCGCGATCTGCTGCTGCTCGAGACCGAACGAGAACTTGTAGACGTCCGGGTACGCGGTGCGGATCGGGTCCGTGTTGGCGTCCCAGTTCGGGTTCCGCTCGAGCTCGAGCAGGTTGTCACGGGTGTAGGACTTGACCTTGTACGGACCCGAGGAGAACGGCTTCAGGTCGTACTGGCCCTTGGTGTCCTTGGCCTGCGGCACCGGCGCGGACGTCGGCAGCGCGGCCGCGTACGGCATGTCGCAGTGCGGAGCCGCGAACGTGAACTTGATGGTCTTGTCGTCCGGCGTCTCGATGCCGGCCGGCATCTGGCCACCCTCGTAGGGGCCCTTGTAGGAGGCGTTGTAGGCGCCGCCCGGGTAGAGCCACTGCTGGATGTAGTGCGGGCCCTCGTTGAGCTCCGGCGCGAAGCTGCGCGCGATGCCCCAGGCGACGTCCTTGGTGGAGATCGCCGAGCCGTCCTCGTACTTCAGGCCGTCGCGGAGCTTGAACTCCCAGACCTTGCAGTCCTTGTTGACGTCGGTGCCCGGGTTGGTGGCCAGGTCGCCGACGAGCAGCATCTTGCCGCTGCCGTCCTCGACGTAACCGTTGAGCGACCGGTAGATCAGGTTGGCCGTCAGCTGCTGCACGTTGACGTAGTTACGGGCGGGGTCGAGGTGCTCGAAGTCCGAGTTCTGCATGACCGTGAGGGTGCCGCCCTTGGTGGCGCCCTCGACGGCCTTCGCCGGACCGGTGTTGTCAGCGGCCTCGTAGGAGATGGACCCGCTCTGGGTCTTCGCCTCCTGCGAACCGCCGTTGTCTCCATCGTTGGTGGTTTCACTACAACCCGCGGCTGCGAGCGCCACGGCAAGAGCGCCGACGACCAGCGCTCCTCCCTTAAATCGCACGATCTTCTCCCTTCCCGCCCGGCTGGGGGCTCCCTCAGCTCCCGAGATTTCCGAACGAAACGTGCGTGTTGCAAAGTCTTGGGTGCTCCGCGGGGTCAGCGCGTGGACTTCGGGTCCAGGGCGTCCCGCAGCGAGTCACCGAGCAGGTTGAACGCGAGCACCAGGATGAAGATCGTCATACCGGGCCACAGCGTGTACCACGGGTCGCTGGCCACGAAGGCGATCGAGTTGAAGATCATTCGACCGAGGTCGGGCGTCGGCTCGATGACGCCGATGTTGACGAACGCCAGGGCGGCTTCGGTGGTGATGAAGGCCGGCACGTTGAGCGACAGCGTGACCAGGATGGGCGCCCAGATGTTGGGCAGCAGCTGCCGGAACAGGATGTGCTGGGTGCCCGCTCCGGCGGCCCGAGCGGCTTCGACGAACTCGCGTTCGCGCAGCGCGATCACCTGGCCGCGGACGAGGCGGGCGGTGTAGGTCCAGCTGAACATGCCGAACGTCGCGATGATCAGACCGACCCGGAAGCTGGCGGGGATCGCGTCGCGAGCGCCGAAGAAGCGGTCCTCGACGATCGGGATGACCGCCAGCGCGAAGATCAGGAACGGGAACGCCAGCGTCAGGTCGATGACCCAGTTGATCGCGCTGTCGAGCCAGCCGCGCGCGTAACCCGCGAGGACTCCGATCAGGACGCCGATCGTCGAGGCGACGATCGCGGAGGCGAAGGCGATCAGCAGTGAGGTGCGCATGCCGTAGACCAACTGCATCAGGATGTCGCGCCCGTTGCCGGGCTCCAAGCCGAGCCAGTGGGTGCTGTTCATGCCGCCGGCGTAGCCGAGCGGCATGGCGTAGTCGTTGAGCTTGTCGGTGAAGGGCTGGGTCGCCGACATCCCGCGCAGCTTGCCGATCACCGGGGCGAGAAGTGCGATCACACCGAGAATGACGAGCGTGATCGCGCTGATGGCGGCCGTGCGGTCGCGCTTGAGGCGCAGCCAGGCGAGCTGACCGGGCGAACGACCGACGAACTCCTTCTTCTGCGCCTCAATGGGGGCGTCGACCGGGGAATTGACCTCCAACGCGACGGTCCCACCAAGGCCATCGGTTGCGCCGGCGGCAGGGACGTCAGACGCCGAGTCGGTCTTCCTCATGGACGGGGGCCTCCTAGATCGGACGAAGGGTCGCTTCGCCTGTTCGGCAAAAGCTAGCCGTCATGAAGCGAGTTCGGAATAGTCGAATGCATCGTTCAGATAACAGTGATGTCAGCGAACGGGCAGTCAGGTGTAACAGCGAGCCGACCGTGCACATCAGACGGAAGGCAGCGCAAATCGGACCAAATCGACCGCGCTCTACGCGATCGTTTGGAGGCGATTTGCACCGATCCACCAGTGTGTCCAATAGCCACCCGCCAGCGTTCCGACACGCTCCGTGCAGCTGACGAGACGCGCCAGCGGAGATTTTAGGTTGCACGGATGGGCGAAGATTGCGATGGAGCCTTGCGGCCACGCGGCGAGTTCGTGTCGACCGGCGACCACGTCCCGCCGCTCCTTGCCCAACCCACGTCCACCGCCAAGGCGAAGCGACCGGACAACCGACACGGCGAACGCAGGCGCTAGATCAACACATCTCGCCGCCGTACACAAGGGTTTGACCGGACCATCTAACACGCCGGCAACAATTCGCCACGAACGGTCCCGACAACAATCCCCTCCGTCAACGCCCAGACTCCCGAACGCGCGGGGGTTCGGCGGTAGTGAATCGCTCTCCGCCACCACGGATTACCTAGATCTTGAAGCGCGACCCGGCGCGGGCCTGGCAGCGGAGCGAAGCGGAGCGGTCTCTCGCTGGAGGAACGGTCCGGACCGGTGCGGACCCGAGCAAATGCGATTAATCCGAATATTTACACCAGGCGGCGGTCGGCGGCCCAGCGGGAGAGCTCGTAGCGGTTCGACATCTGGAGCTTGCGGAGGACGTTGGACACGTGCGTCTCCACCGTCTTGATGGAGATGAACAGCTCCTTCGCGATCTCCTTGTACGCGTAGCCGCGGGCCAGCAGCCGCAGCACCTCGCGCTCGCGGTTCGTGAGCTGGTCCAGCTCCGGGTCGGCGACCGCCGTGTCCGAGCGGCTCGCGAACGCGTCCAGCACGAAGCCGGCCAAGCGCGGGCTGAAGACCGCGTCGCCGTCGGCCACCCGGCGGATCGCGGCGGCCAGCTCGTCCGAGGAGATCGTCTTGGTGACGTAGCCGCGCGCGCCCGCCCGGATCAGGCCGATCACGTCTTCGGCGGCGTCCGAGACGCTCAGCGCCAGGAAACGGACGTGCGGGTGGGTGCGGCGGACCACCTCGAGCACCGCGCGGCCGCCGCCGTCGGGCATGTGGACGTCCAGCAGGACCACGTCGGGCTCCAGCGCCCCGATGCGGCTGACCGCCTCGGCCACGGTGCTCGCCTCGCCGATCACGTCGACCCGGCCGGCGAGCTCCGCGCGTACGCCGGCCCGGAACATGGCGTGGTCGTCGACGACGAACACCCGCAACGCCTGTGGCGCCTCGGTCGGCGTGGGGTTCTCGGTCATGTCCGGCTCACCTGTCCTTGCTGGCGTTTGCTGAGGTCGTCGTCATCCGGGCGATCGGCAGGAACAAGCGCACCTCGGTGCCGGTGCCCGGCTCGCTGCGGATCTCGGACCGGCCGCCGTGGCGGGCCATCCGGCCGATGATCGAGCCGCGCACCCCGTGCCTGGTCTCTTCCACTGTAGAGGGGTCGAATCCCGCACCGCGATCGCGAACGAAGACGCTCAGCTGGTCGGGCTCGGCCTCCGCGTAGAGGGACACCGTCTGGACCTTGGCGTGCCGGGCGGCGTTGACCATGGCCTCGCGGGCGGCGGCGACCAGCGCGCTGACCCGCTCGTCGGTATCCCGGTCGCCGACCACGACGGTCTCGACGGTGATCGCGAAGGTGTCCTCGACCTCGGCGGCCGCCTGCTCCAGGGCCGCCGCGAACCGCTCGGTCGGTGACGCCGTCGGCTTGTAGAGCCAGTTGCGCAGCGAGCGCTCCTGGCCGCGGGCCAGCCGCTGGACCACCTTGACGTCGCCGGCGTTGCGCTGGATCAGGGCGAGCGTGTGCAGCACCTGGTCGTGCACCATGGCGGCGACCTCGGCGCGCTCCGTCTCGCGGATCCGGCCCTCGCGCTCGGCGCGGAGCTGGTTGAACGTGCGCCACAGGGCCGGCCCGGCGACCACGGCGACGCCGAACAGGCCGACCAGCGCGAAGATCACGCCGTTGATCACGGCGCCGATGTCGCCGTTGGGGGCGTAGACGGCGACGACGCCGATGAAGCCCGTCGCGACGAGCACGCCGCCGCCGATGAAGCGGAGCAGGAACGCCCGGCGGTCGCTCTCGTCGACCACCGCCGCGAGCCACGGCATCGAGGGCAGGGTCTCGCTCCACTGCCGGCGCCGTTCGGGGTCGGACTGGTGCCAGATGACGCCCGCGCCGACCGCGACCAGGGCGATCAGCCAGCCACCGGTGGCCGCCGCGCCGACGGAGTTGAGCAGGAGGGCCTGGCTGATCAGGACGCCGATGCCGATGAGCAGGAACGGCAGCACCTGGGTCAGGTCGCGCCGGGTCGTGTCACCGGAGGTGCGGGACCGTTGCGGCAACACCGCCCAGAACGCGGCATAGAGGAGAAGCCCGAGCCCGCTGAACCCCAGCAGCAACAGGAACGCCACGCGTACCCGGGTGGGTGGCACGCCCAGGTGCTCGGCCAGGCCGGCCGCGACACCGGCGACCATGCGGCGATCGCGGGCGCGGTAGAGGCGTGGTGCGGTCGGTGCGGCGGGTGCGGTGATGGCGGGCCTCCTTTCGGGTGATTCCGATGGTCACACGTAACAGCGGCCCGCGACCACGGGGAGGCCCCTTAACCTGGGCCGCCGTATTTCTCAGGGTGCGCTCAGGGTCCATGCCTGAGGCCGCTCGGGCACCGGCGCCCGCAATATCGACGGTATGACCGAGACCCCCGAGACACCGGCCGGCCCGCGCCCGGCGGACGAGGCCGCCGCGCCGCCGCCCGGACCACCGCCGCCGCCCCCGCCCGGGGCCGGCCCGCACGGCACCCCCGGGGCTGGCACCGCGCCGGGCCCGGCCAGCTTCGCCGCGCGGTACGGGCTGACCCGCCCGTACAACGGTCGGTATCTCGCCGGGGTCTGCGCGGCGATCGGCCGGGCCACCAACACCGACCCGATCCTGTGGCGCGTGCTGTTCGCCGTGCTCACCCTCTTCTTCGCCGTCGGCGTGCTGATCTACGTGACCGCGTGGCTGCTGATCCCGGGCGAGGGCGACACCGCGTCGCCGATCGAGTCGGTGCTCGGCAAGGGCCGGTCGAGCATGTCGCCCGTGACCGCGATCGTCCTCGGCGTCGCTTGCACGGTGTTGTTCGGCTTCCTGGTCACCGACCCGTTCCGCGCGGTCGTGCTGGGCGCCGCGATTCTGATTGGAGGCGCGTTGCTGCTCAACCGCAACCAGCGCGGGCCACAGCCCGTGCCGTCCGGCCCGACGGACGAGCGGTTCACCTGGTCCAACATCTCACCCTGGTCGGGATCGGCACCCTGGGGCGGCGCCACACCGTGGCGGTCGACCCCGGAACAGCCGACCCAGCCCTTCGCGGCGGCACCGGCGCCGCCCGCCCCGGCGGGTCCGCCGCCGGTCGCGGTCGACGAGCCGACGCGGGCGTACGACGAGCCGACCCAGACGTACGAGGCACCGCCGCAGTACCCCCAGCCGACCGCGCAGTTCCCGCCGGCCGCGGGGCCGTTCCCGCCCCGGCAGCAGCAGGGCTACCAGCCACCGTTCGCGCCCTACGGCCCGTACGGTGGGCCGCCGCCCCCGCCCCCGCCCGCACCGCCGAAGCCGGCCAAGCCACCGAAGCCACCGAAGGAGCGCTCGGCGCTGGGTTTCGCGACCTTCTCCATGATCTTCGTGGCCATGGGCATCGTGGCGATGCTGGACCTCCTCAACGTGGTCCGGGTCCGCCCGACCACCTACTTCGCGGCAGCCCTGCTGACCATCGCGCTGGGCCTGCTGGTCGGCGCCTGGCTGGGCCGGGCCCGCTGGCTGATCGCCCTCGGCCTGGCGGCCGCCGCCGCGCTGGGGATCTCGTCCATCGCGGAATACCAGATCGACCACGACAACCTCGGGCGGCGGGACGCGGTCTGGGAACCGCAGACGATGAACGAGCTCCGGACCAGCTACCGGCTGCCGTTCGGTGACGCCCGGCTGGACCTGAGCGCCCTGGACTTCACCAACCAGGACAGGCAGGTCGACGTCAGCCTCAACGCGGGCGATCTCGAGGTGCGGGTGCCCGACTACGTCGACGTGATCGCCGACGTCAGCGTCGACGCCGGCGACGCGCAGGTCTTCAACCGCTCGGCGAGCGGGTTCGGCCAGTCGATCACCGTCGAGGACGACGGGGAAGACGGTGTCGGCGGCGGCACGCTGCGGCTGACCATCCACAACAATGCCGGACGGGTGGAGGTGACCCGATGAAGGCGCACAAGACCGACGCGATCTCGCTGGTTTTCGCGGTGATCTTCCTGGCGATCGTCGGCTGGTGGGTGTTCGCCCAGGTCGTCGACGTCAACGTGCCGGCCGCCGGCTGGTGGGTCGCGTTCGGGCTGATCCTGCTGGGCCTGCTCGGCCTGGTCGGCGCCGTCCGGTCCGCCCGCAACGCCAACGCGGCGCAGCGCTCGGCGGCCCCGGTCAGCCCGGGCACCGATCCGGTCACGGAGGTCGATCTGGAGCCGGCGCTCACGACCGACCCCGTCTCGGCTCCGCCGCGCGGTCAAAACCACGACTGAGCCCCGCGCCACCTATGCTGGCCGGTGGAGGTTTTCACCTCCGCCGGCCAGTGCTTTGTCCCGCCGGCATCACCGATTCGAACGCTGAGGAGCCAGCCCGACATGACCGCCTCCCCCGCGCACCCCGCCGACAGCGGCCGCGACAGCTTCGGCGAGCGCGCCGCGCGCACGCTCACCGCCGAGCTCGCCCGCCACGCCGGCCCGAAGACCGCCCTGGTGGTCGGTGCCGCGCCGGGGTCGGCGGTGCTCCAGGCCGCGATCGACGCGCTGCTCCCGGGCGACGCGCTGGTCGTCACGCCGGGCGCGGGCACCACCAGCGCCGCGCTGCGGTCCCACGTGCACCAGCAGGGCCAGTGGGTCGGTGACCGCGTGCGGGTGGCCGAGTCGGTCGGCGAGGCCGACCCGGCCCAGGTCGTGATCGTCGGCGAGGCGCTGACCGGCTCGGCGGAAGACGCCCGGGCGACCATCGACGGGCTGGCCAAATACCTGGCCGACGGCGGCGTGCTGACCGTCGCGGCGCCGGCGCTGCCCGGCCTGACCGGCGGAGCGGCGGCCGAGCTCGACCGGCAGGCGGCGCTCTTCGGCGTCGGCTCCGACCTGGTGCTGGCCAACCGGCCGCCGGTGCGGGTGCACCGCCTGCGGTTCTCGCCCGCCGACGCGGCGTTGGCCGAGCGGCTCGCGCCGGCCTACCGGCCATCGAGCGTCAAGCTGACCCGCTCGATGCACATCGACTCCAACGGCGTGGCCGCCGCCGGCATCGCCCTCGGCGTGGCCGCGCTGACCCGCCGGGCCCGCCCGTCGTCCAAGCTGTGGCTGGTGCCGGCCCTGGCCGCACTGCCGGTCGCGGCGTTCTTCCGCGACCCCGAGCGCGACGTGCCGGAGGACCCGACCGCCGTGGTCGCCGCCTCCGACGGCAAGGTCCTCTCGGTCGAGCGGGTCACCGACGAGCGGTTCGGCGACGGCGAGTTCCTCCGGGTCGCGGTGTTCCTGTCGGTACTCGACGTGCACGTCAACCGCAGCCCGGTGGCCGGCAAGGTGGTCGACTACTTCGTCACGGACGGCGGCTACGCGGCCGCGATGAAGCCGGCGGCGGAGCACAACGTGGCCGCGTACACGGTGCTCGACACCCCGCGCGGCACCGTGGTGGTGGCCCAGCGGACCGGCCTGATCGCCCGCCGGATCGTGCAGCGCGCGCCCGTGGGTGCGCTGCTGGCCCGCGGTGAGCGGTTCGGCCTGATCCGGTTCGGCTCGCGCACCGACGTCTACCTGCCGGCCGGCACGGCGGACGCGCTCGTGGCACCCGGCGACCGGGTCGTCGGCGGGGCGTCGGTGATCGCCCGCTGGCGGTCAGGGTCAACTCGGTGATCGCCCGCTGGCGCGCCCAGCCCTAGTCGATCCCGCGGGCCGTCAACGCGTCGGCCAGGTCGTCCGAGTGCTTCAGCGCCATGATCAATAGGGGTACGACGAAGGCCAGGGGCGCCGCGGGTACGCCACGGGCGCGCTGTGCCTCCCGGATCTGAGTGGCGAAACCGGCGATGACCGGGATCGTGGTGATGGTCATGGAGAGCATCAGCGCGACCCGGCTCGGGTTGACACCCAGCCGCCGCAGCGGCGTCAGCGCCCGTTCGATCGCGTCCACCACCTGCTCGGTGCGGGTGGTCAGGGTGACCAGGTTCGCCAGCAGGATCACCACGACCACCCGCACGACGTTGGCCGCCATGGTCAGCGCGGGCAGGAAGAAGACCTGGCTCACCACCATGACCAGGACCAACCAGCGCAGCTTGTACGCCTGCCGGGCGATCTCGACCGCGCCGAGTCCCGCCAGCAGGTAGCAGGCGGCGACCGCCAGCGCGGCGCCGGTCAGCGTCCAGGGGTCCGCCGGGGCGAGCGAGACACCGAGCGCGAGCGCCATCACGACGAGCAGCTTCGGCCCGGCCGGCAGGCGGTGCAGCAGGCTGTCACCGGGGCGATAGAGGGAGATCACGACTCGTCCTGGTCGTGCTCGTACCGGGCGATGACCGGTGCCGGGTCGCCCTGGTCGACCACCTGGCCGTCCTCGAACCGGACCGCGATGTCGCAGCGCGCCGCCAGCCGCAGGTCGTGGGTGGCCAGCACCAGCTGCTGGGGCATCTCGTCGAGCAGGAAGCGGGCGATCCGCCGGCTGTTGGCCGCGTCCAGGTAGGCGGTCGGCTCGTCGGCCACCACCAGGCTCGGCTCGCCGATCAGCACCGCGCACAGGGCGAGCAGCTGCTTCTGCCCGCCGGAGAGGCTGTGTGCCGGCGAGTCGGCGTACTCGGACAGGCCGACCCGGTGCAGCGCGGCTGCGACGCGCTCGCGGACCTCGGCCCGGGACAGGCCGCGCCCGCGCAGCGAGAAGGCCGCGTCCTCGGCGACCGTCGGCATGATGATCTGGGTGTCGGGGTTGCTGAACACGAAGCCGACCCGGCGGCGCAGCTGCCCCGACTGGCGGACGGGGTCGATGCCGTGCACCCGCACCTCGCCGGTGGTCGGGGTGACCAGGCCGTTGAGCGTGCGGGCGAAGGTGGACTTGCCCGACCCGTTGGAGCCGATCACCGCGATCCGGCGCTGGTGCAGGCGCAGCGTCACGTCCCGCAGCGCGGTCCGGCCCGGGAACTCGACCGTGACGGCGGACAGCTCGAGCTCGGTCACCGGACGACCTCGAACAGCGCCGCCACGCCAAGTCCGCCGCCGATCGCCGCCGTGGCCAGGCCGAGCGTGCCGGCCGGTGCGCCGGATCGGACGAGGCGGCTGAACAGGCGGACCACGCTGACCGCACCGCTGGCACCGTACGGGTGGCCGAGCGCCAGCGCGCCGCCGTCGGCGCAGACCCGCTCGTCCTCGTCACCCAGACCGAGCCGGGTGAGCACGGCCAGCACCTGCCCGGCGAAGGCCTCCACGATCTCGATGGCCGCGACGTCGGCGAGCGTGACACCGGCGGTCGCCAGGACGCGCTCGACCGCCGGGACCGGGCCGAGGCCGGGCAGCGCGGGATCGCAGCCCACGGTGGCCGTCGCGACGACAGCCAGGCCGGCGCCGGCGGGTGCGAGCGCGACCGCCGCGGCCCCGTCGCTGTCCCGGCAGGAGTTGCCGGCGGTGAGGGTGCCGCCGATGTCCGGGAACAGCGGTGGGAACCGGTCGAGCATCGTCGGCACGCGTTCGCGTGGACCGGCGTCGGTGGTCACGCCGGCCAGCGGTACAAGCTCCGCGTCGAAGCCGCCCCGGCTCCGGGTCAGCACCGCGCGGCGGTGGCTCCGGGCGGCGTACGCGTCCTGGCGGTCACGGTCGATGCCGTCGAGCACCGCGAGGTCCTGCGCGGCCCGGACCATGTCGGGGTCCGGGTGCCCCGGCGGCGCGAACGGTGCCCGGTCGTAGGCGACGCCGGCCGCGATCCGGACCGGCGCCGTGGAGCAGCTCTCCACGCCGCCGGCGATGCGCAGCCGGCCGTCGCCGGCCCGGATCGCCTCGGCGGCGGTGATGATCGCCGCGAGGCCGCTGCCGCACTGCCGGTCGACGGTCATCCCCGGCACGGACACGTCGAGTCCGGCCGCCAGTGCGGCGACCCGCGCGACGTTGCCACCGGGACCCACGCAGTTGCCCAGCACGACATCGCCCACCTCGGCTACCACCTCGTCCACACAGGCCCGGACCACCGGCGCGGCCAGCTCGGCGGCGGTCAGCCGGGCCAGCGCACCGCCCTTGGGTGCGATCGGTGTGCGCCGCGCGGCCACCACGACCGGCGTGTTCGGGTCAACCAATGCGGGTCATCCGTCCTTCGATCGCCGCGTGCCGGATCTGCTCGCGGGCCGGTTTCCCGGTGGCCGTCCGGGGCAGCTTGTCGGTCCAGAACCAGCGCCGCGGCCGGTGGGTGCCGGTCAACAGCGTGCCGGCCTGGCTGCGCAGCTCGGCCGCCGTGGGCGGCCGTCGGCCGGGCTCGGTCTCGATCAGCGCGGCGACCAGCTCGCCGGCCCGCTCGTGAGGCAGGGCGAAGACCACCGCGTCGGCGATCCCGTCGATGCCGAGCAGCGCCGCCTCGACGTCTTCGGGGACCACGGTCGCGGCGGCGGTCAGGATGGCGCCGTCACTGCGCCCACGCAGCCTCAGGCTGCCGTCGAGGTCGGCCAGGTCGCCCACCGTGCCCCAGCCGTCGTCGTCGCGGCGGAACGGACCGTCGACCCCGCCGAGGTAGCCGGTGGCGAAGTAACGCGACCGGACCCACAGCACCCCGTCGTCGACCCGGAGCTCGACGCCCTCGAACGGGCGCAGCCCCTGGCCGTCGGGGTCGGCCGCGACGAACGACAGCTCGGCGGCGCCGTAGTAGCTGACCACCCGGATCCCGGCCGCCTCCGCCCGGGCGCGCAGGTCCGGGTCGAGCCGCGCGCCGCCGGTCAACGCGACCCGGAGCCGGTGCGGGGCACCTGTCTCGAGGACGTCGCGCAGCGCGTACGGGGTGCCGTGCAGCACGGTCGCGTGGGCCAGGTCGGCGGCCGAGACGGTGTGCGCGCGGGGCAGCCGGACGGTGGCACCGAGCGCGCGGGCGTGCGCGACGGAGAACATGGTCACCGAGGAGACCAGCGGCGACGGCAGGTAGACGACGTCGTCGGCGGTGAGCCCGACCAGCCGTTCGACGGCCGGGAACGAGGCCGCCCAGGACGCGGCGGTACGCACGATCATGCGCGGCGCCCCGGTGCTGCCCGACGTGAACGTGCCCCAGCCCGGGCCCGGCACGGTTGGTGCCGACTCGACCCGGCGGCGCAGGCCGGCCCAGTAGGTGGCGTCCCAGCGGTCGTCGCCGACCAGCGGCACACCGCCCGCGTCGTGCACGGCGAGCGCGCTGACCAGGGCGTTGACCCGGTCGGGGTCGCGGATCGGGACCGCCCGGCCGGGCCGGTGGTGCTTCGCCGCGGCGGCGATCCGGGCGCTGAGCTCGGTGGCCGACAGGGCGGTGTCACCGCAGAGCAGAGCGGTCACGAAGCGGCGCGCCGGAGCCGGGTCGGGTTGCCGAACGCGCGGGGGTAGGCCCGCCAGAGGGCCATCGTGATGACCGTGGCGGCGACCACCTTGAGCAGGTCGCCGGGCAGGAAGGCGGCGCTGGTGGTGATGGTCTCCCACAACCCGAGCCCCGTGACCGCCGACTGCACCGGGATGCCGATCGCGTAGACGACCAGCGCGCCACCGACGAAGCAGCCGACCGCTGTCCGCCACCACACCGGCGGGCGGCCGCCGACGCGGACGATCGCGCCGACCACGAAGGCACCGAAGATCCAGCCGATCAGGTAGCCGGCGGACGGGCCCGCGAACACGCCCGCGCCGCCCCGGCCGCCGGACAGCAGCGGCAGGCCGGCCAGGACCAGCACCAGGAAGATGACCACGGCGGCCGCACCGCGCCACGCGCCCAGCACCGCGCCGGCGAGCATGACGCCGAGGGTCTGCGCGGTGATCGGCACGGAGCCGCCGATGGGTATCGCGCCCGGGATACCCAGCACCGCCAGGATGGCGGCGAAGGCCACGATCCTCGTCATGTCGCGCGTCTCGAACCTGCGAGATCCGTCCATCGACTCCCCCTCTTGAACGCCGTTCACCTGAACACCGTTCTCCTGAACGGCGTTCACTATAGTGGTGAGATGCCGAGATCGGATAGCGCCGGGTATGTCCGCAACAGCCGCGACGACGTCGTGAGCGCGGCCCTCGGGATTCTTGACCAGCAGGGCCTGCCCGACCTGACCATGCGGCACCTGGCGACCACGCTCGGCGTCGCGCCCAGCGCGCTCTACTGGCACTTCCCCAACAAGCAGTCGCTGCTGGCCGCGGTCTCCGACCGGATCATCGCGGGGGCCCGCGCCGTCGGGGCCACCGGGGACGACTGGCGGGCCGCGGTGCGGGCCGAGGCCGCCGCGCTGCACGACGCGCTCCTGGCCTTCAAGGACGGCGCCGAGGTGGTGTCGAGCACGCTGGCGCTCGGTCTGGGCGCGGAGGACCTGCAGCGGCGGCTGACGGTGGCGCTAGGCGGCGGTGGGTTCGACGACCGGACGGTCGCCCTGGCCGCCGAGACGATGGTGCACTTCGTCGTCGGCCACGCCTTCCACCGCCAGCAGCGCATGCAGGCCGACAGCCTGGGCGCGGTGGCCGAGCGGCACTCCCTGGACCACGAGAACCCGGCCGACCAGGCACCCGAGCCATCCGCGTTCGACTTCGGCATCGCGCTGCTGGTCGACGGGCTGGAGGCGCACGCGCGTACCCGATGAGAAAGAAGGCCCCCGCCGGTGACCGGCGGGGGCTTTCGTGCGATCAGGCCGTGCGGCGCTGGCGGAGCCAGAGCAGCGGGCCGCTCGCGAGGTAGGCGATGACGATCGCGAAGAACGTCGCGCGGATGTCGAGCAGGCCGCCGACCACCGGGACCAGCAGCAGCCACGGGGGCAGCTTCACCAGCCGGGCGAGCTTGGCGTACGGGAAGCTGGAGACCATCGTGAAGGCCAGGATGGCCACGCCGGCCACGACCAGCGTGCCGGAAACCGGCAGGCCGATCAGGACCGCCAGCGCGAGCACCGCCGCGGCCATCGTGGTTGGCACCCCGCAGAAGAAGCGGCCGTCCTTGGGCGAGACGTTGAAGCGGGCGAGCCGGATCGCGGCGCAGCCGGCGACCAGCGCACAGGCGACCGCGGCCGCGGCGGTGGAGACCGTGCCGGCCAGCGACGCGTAGACCACGACGGGCGCGGCGAGGCCGAACGAGCACATGTCGGCCAGCGAGTCCATCTGGGCACCGAACGGGCTGGCCACGCCGAGGCGGCGGGCGAGCAGGCCGTCGAGACCGTCGAAGACGACGCAGGCGACGAGGCAGATCGCGGCGATGCGGACGTCGCCCTGCATCGCCAGGAAGATGGCCAGCAGGCCGAGCCCGAGGCTCGCCAGCGTGCAGCTGTTGACCAGGGCGAACTTCGCGCGCCGGGCCAGCGTGCGCTCACCCGGCAGCAGCGGGATCGACATGCCGACGGCGGGAGCGGGCTCGCTCGGACCGACGGCGGGGCTGACGGGTGCGATCGCCTGGATCTCGCGGACCGCCAGCGGGTCGATGGAGTGACTGTCCGGGTGCACCACCGCGACCCGGGAACGCCGCCCGACCCGCACGCGCAGGACCTGCCGGGCGAGGGTGCTGCCCCCGCGACGCAGGCCGTACCACCGGCGACCGCCGGGGCGCGGGCTGTCGAAAGCTAGGCGCGGACTATCAGTGCTGATACGCCGACGCCAAGGGGCTCTCGGCACGTGGTCCTCCAGGTCCAGGATCGGATCTCTCCGCCGCCAGATCGAACAACCGCCCGATCTTGCGGTTTACACCATCGCACAGATGGGGCTGGTTGGCGAGACTCGTACACGGTTCTATCGGATGAACCAGGCACGAACGCGACAGTTTTCATTTATGCGGCATAGCCGACGGTACGAGCTCTTGGCCCAACCATCGATTATAGGCCCTAGGCGGCCACATTGGTGATTTGTGGGCGTTCGGGCAGCTCAGGCGGCCCAAGCCTCGGTAGCGGTGGCGGCGACATCGGTGAGCGTCAGCCCGCGAAGCTCGTCGCGGGTGAACCAGGCCGCGTCGACCGTCGATCCGCCCACCTCGGCGACCCGGGGCTCGGTGGGCACCGGGACCGCCACGCGGTAGATCACCCGCACCGCGTGCCAGTCCATCGGATGCGGCTCCGGGCCGATCGCCCGCGGGTTGTGGCGGTCGGACACCCCGAGCAGCTCCACGACCTCACCCACCTGGCCGGACTCCTCCGCGAGCTCCCGCAGCAGGCCGGCCGCCGGCTGCTCGCCGAAGTCGGTGCCGCCGCCGGGCAGGTGCCACTTGCCGGCACCGGGAAACCCTTCGGAGATCTTCGTCAGGAGTACGCCGCGCGGCGAGGTGACCAGGCCGTAGGCGGCGAACCGCTGGCCCCGGTCGGTCCGGAGCGGCGGTGGCGGCCGACGGCGCCCGAGGGGGTGCGGTGCCACGAAGTCCAGGGGAACGACGGGCTGGCCGAGCAGCTCGGCGGTGAACGGCATCAGCCGCAGGTCGGCCAGGTCGCGCTGGTCGACCCACGCGACGTCGTCGCTGGTGCCGGCCGCCTCGCTCCGTAGGGTGCCGCGCAGCACCGTTACCTCGTACACGATCAGGTCGTAATGCCAGACGACGTCGATGTCGCGGAGCTCGCGCACGGACGCGAGCGCGGTCAGCGGGCGGCCGATCTCGATCTCCAGGCCGGTCTCCTCGCGGTACTCCCGGACCAGGGCGTGCGCGGGCGCCTCACCGTGTTCGAGGCCGCCGCCGGGGATCTGCCAGACCCCGGGGAAGTCGGACTTGTCGGACGAACGGGCGAGCAGCACCCGATCGCCGTCCCGGCACAGCCCGTACGCCCCGATTCGTCGCCGTCGCTCCATCGGGTTGATCTTACTGGCCGGTAGCCGGCGGCTGCCCGACCCGGCTTACTGGGGGAACGCGGCCCGAACGGCCTCGGCCGTGACCTCGGTGGTCGCCTCCGGAGGTAGGTCGCGGAGCTCGTCGGCCGGGAACCAGCGGGCGGCGTCGGTCGAGCCGCCGACGTCGGCAACGCGCGCGGCGACCGGGCTGTCGACGGCGACCCGGTAGAAGGCCCGGACGCCGTGCCAGTCGATCGGGTAGCCCTCGGGGCCGAGCGAGGCCGCGTCGCGGTGGCTGGCCACGCCGAGCAGCGAGACGAGGCGGCCGGACTGGCCGGTCTCCTCGACGAGCTCGCGGAGCAGGGCCGCACCGGGCTGCTCGCCGAAGTCGGTGCCGCCGCCCGGCAGGTGCCAGCAGCCCGCGCCGGGGTAGCCGGCCGCGACCCGGGTCAGCAGCACCCGGCCGTCGGGGTCGGTGGCGACCGCGTACGCGGCGAAGCGCTGAGCGCGGTGCAGGCCGTCGGGGCCGGGAGCGGCGTAGAACGACGGGAAGTCGGGTGTCTCGTCGGGGCGCAGGTCGATCGAGCCGGGCGGCAGGCCGAGCGCGTTGGCCGTGAACGGGCGCAGCGGCAGGCCCTTGGCCTCGTCGAGCGTGTGCCAGCGGGCGAGGTCCGTCGGCTGGCCGACCCGGTCGACCAGGGTGCCGCCCCGCACCGACGCCGCGTAGACGAGGCGGTCGGTGTGGATGGTGACGCCGCGGTGCGGCAGCGCGCGCATGTCGGCCAGGACGTCGTGCAGGCCGGTCACGGTGATCGACAGGCCGGTCTCGGCGGCGCTCTCGCGGACGACCGTGTGGTTGGGGTCCTCGCCATGGTCGACAGCGCCGCCGGGCAGGGACCAGGCACCCGGGGTGCCGGACCGCGTCGACGCCCGGACCAACAGCACACGACCGCTGCCGTCGGTGCAGACGGCGTAAGCGGCGATGCGGCGGACAGGCTCGAGCGCAGGGGTCACAGAGGGAGATTCTTCCCGAATCACTCGACACCTCCGGGGCTGGAGTCGGATTGCTGACACTTGATCACCCGCAGGGGTCAGGTTTCAGGGTACGGGTCCGGGCGGTACCCGAGGTAGAACCGTCCTGCCGGGTGGACCGTAGAAGCATGACGACGAGCGCGAACCCACCGTACAAACAACTACGCCGAACCACCGACGACAAGATCATCGCAGGCGTGTGCGGCGGCCTCGGCCGCTACTTCGGCGTCGACCCGGTCCTGATGCGAGTGATCTTCGCGGTCACCGTGGTCCTGACCGGCGGCCTGGCGCTGCTGGCCTACCCGGTGCTGTGGTTCCTCATGCCGGAGGACCGCGACGCGGCCGGCACGTGGGGGCCGGGCGGCGGGGCGCCCGCGGACTGGCAGGCCCAGACCCGTGGCGGTGGCTACTACCAGCCGCCGACGTACCAGGGTCCGACGAACCAGCAGCCCGGCCCGCAGGCGTCCTACGTGGAGCCCACCTACCCGGCGCCGGACGCCCAGCCGCCCACCACGGGCGACGACCCGAACACCACGCCCCGCGCGTAACGGCGGGGCCGGTTCGTCGGCGCGGACGTTGCCGGCCCGCACCCGCGGGCCGGCTACTCCCACTCGATGGTGCCCGGGGGCTTGCTGGTCACGTCGAGCACGACGCGGTTGACCTCGGGGACCTCGTTGGTGATGCGCGTCGAGATGCGGGCGATCACCTCGTAGGGCAGCCGTGACCAGTCGGCGGTCATCGCGTCCTCGCTGGACACCGGGCGCAGCACCACCGGGTGGCCGTAGGTGCGGCCGTCGCCCTGGACGCCGACGCTGCGCACGTCGGCCAGCAGGACCACCGGGAACTGCCAGACGTCGCGGTCGAAGCCCGCCGCGGTGAGCTCCTCGCGGGCGATCAGGTCGGCCGCGCGCAGGATGTCGAGCCGGTCGCGGCTGACCGCGCCGATGATGCGGATCGCCAGGCCCGGGCCCGGGAACGGGTGCCGCCAGACCATCGGGTCGGGCAGGCCGAGGGCCGTGCCGAGGGTGCGCACCTCGTCCTTGAACAGGGTGCGCAGCGGCTCGACGAGGCTGAACTTCAGGTCGTCGGGCAGACCGCCCACGTTGTGGTGCGACTTGATGTTGGCCGTGCCGGTGCCACCGCCGGACTCGACGACGTCCGGGTAGAGCGTGCCCTGGACCAGGAACTCGACGTCGCCTTCGGCGGCCACCTCGCGGGCCGCCTGCTCGAAGACCCGGATGAACTCGCGGCCAATGATCTTGCGCTTCTGCTCCGGGTCGGTCACCCCGTCGAGGGCGGAGAGGAACCGGTCCGCCGCGTCGACGACCTTGAGCTTGACGCCGGTGGCCTCGACGTAGTCCTGCTCGACCTGCTCGGCCTCGCCCGCCCGCAGCAGGCCGTGGTCGACGAACACGCAGGTGAGCTGGTCGCCGACGGCCTTGTGGACGAGGGCCGCCGCCACCGCGGAGTCGACGCCGCCGGAGAGGCCGCAGATGACCTCCTTGTCGCCGACCCGCTCGCGGATCGCGGCGACCTGGTCGTCGATGATGTTGTCGGGAGTCCAACTCGGCTCGATGCCGGCGATGTCGTAGAGGAACCGGGTCAGCACGTCCTGCCCGTGCGCGGTGTGCATGACCTCGGGGTGGAACTGGGTGCCGGCGCGCCGCCCGGCCAGGTCCTCGAACGCGGCCACCTGGGCGCCCGGCGTCGCGGCGGTGACGGTGAAGCCGGCCGGCGCGGCGGTCACGCTGTCGCCGTGGCTCATCCACACGGGCAGGGCGTCCGGCAGGTCACGCAACAGCACACCGGCCTCGGGCGCCACGGTGAGCTCGGTGCCACCGAACTCGCGGCGGCCGGTGTGCGCCACCGTGCCACCGAGGGCCTGGGCCATCGCCTGGAAGCCGTAGCAGATGCCGAACACCGGGACACCGGTGTCGAACAGGTCGCTGTCGACCTGCGGGGCGCCAACCTCGTAGACGCTGGACGGTCCCCCAGACAGGATGATCGCCACCGGGTCCTTGGCCAGCATGTCCTTGACCGGCATGGTGTGCGGCACGATCTCGGAGTAGACCTTCGCCTCCCGCACCCGGCGTGCGATGAGCTGTGCGTACTGCGCGCCGTAGTCGACGACGAGAACCGGGCGTGGCGTGGTCATGTGTCCGGAGTTTACCGACCGGGCCGGGCCGGCCGTCGCTCGCTCACCCCCTCCGGGGCGCATCTCACGCTTTACTTCAGCGCGCCCGGCGCCGAGGGCGGAACAGCGGGCCGGTCGGGCCAGACCCGGTCGATCGGGGCGTAAGGAGCGCCAACCTCCGGTCGCGGGTCGGCCGCGCCCTTGTTGGGCCAGAACGACAGCGCCCGCTCGGCCAGCGCGGTGATCGTCAGCGACGGGTTGACGCCGAGGTTGGCCGGCACCGCCGCGCCGTCGACCACGTGCAGCCCCGGGTGGCCGTACACCCGTTGGTAGGGGTCGACGACGCCGGACGCGGGCGACGCGCCGATCGCCGCGCCGCCGAGGATGTGCGCGGTGATCGGGATGTCGAACGCCTCGCTCAGCGATCCGCCCGCGACGCCGCCGATCTCCTCCGCCAGCAGCCGGGCCGCGGTGTTGCCCGCCGGCACCCAGGTCGGGTTCGGTGCGCCGTGGCCGGGTGTGGAGACCAGCCGCCCGCGCCGCCAGGCCAGCGTCAGCGAGTTGTCGACCGACTGCATGACCAATGCGATCACGGTGCGCCGGGACCAGTCCCGCACGGACAGCGCGCGCAGGTAGGTCAGCGGCTGCCGGGCCAGCGTCGCCAGCAGCCGCCGGACCCGGTGCGGCCCGCCGTCGACCAACGCCGACTGGAGCAGCCCCATCGAGTTGGAGCCGCGCCCGTAGCGGACCGGTTCGATGTGCGTACGCGCGTCGGGGTGGAACGAGCTCGTGATCGCCGCGCCTTCCGAGTAGTCGACCCGGCTGCGACCCGGCACCGTCGCGCCCAGGATCGACTCGGAGTTGGTGCGCACCAGCGCGCCGAGCCGGGCGGACAACCCGTTCAACGAGGACGCGAACAGCAGCCGGACCGTGCCGAGCGCGCCGGCCGCGAACACCACCTGGTCGGCCTCGACGACGGACCGCCGCCGGCCACCGGTGCGAACGGTGTCGACCGCGTACCCGGAGGCCAGGGGTCGCACGCCGACCACCGTGGTCAGCGGCCGCACCTCGGCGCCCAACCGCTCCGCGAGCCACAGATAGTTCTTCACCAGGCTGTTCTTGGCGCCGTGCCGGCAGCCGGTCATGCAGGCGCCGCAGTGCAGGCAACCGGTGCGCGGCGGCCCGGCCCCACCGAAGTAGGGATCGTCGACGGTCTCGCCCGGCCGGCCGAAGTGGATGCCGACCGGCGTCGGGTGGAACGTCGAGCCGGCACCCATCCGGTCGGCCACCGCGCGCATCGCGCGGTCCGCGGCCGTCGTCAGCGGGTACGTGGCGACGCCCAGCATCCGTTTGGCCTGGTCGTAGTGCGGTGCCAGCTCGGCTTGCCAGTCGGCGATGCCGCGCCACTGCGGGTCGGTGTAGAAGTCGGGCAGCGGCTCGTAGAGCGTGTTGGCGTAGACCAGCGACCCGCCGCCGACGCCGGCGCCGGAGAGCACCAGGACCTTGTCGCCACCGGCCCGCCGGCTGGCCGGACGCAGCACGTCGATCCGCTGGATGCCGAAGCAGCGCAGCCAGGGCGCCCACAGGAACCGCCGCAGCCGCCACGAGGTCGCCGGCAGTTCGTCGTCGGCGAACCGCCGCCCCGCCTCCAGCACGAGGACCGAGTAACCCTTCTCCACCAGGCGCAACGCGGCCACGCTGCCGCCGAAGCCGGAGCCGATGACGACCACGTCGTACCGCATGGCCTCATCATTACCGGCTGGTAGGTATTGCGCCATCGTGAAATCCCGTCATCATTTCGGCGTGACTGGGACGGGGAACGCGGCGCGTGGGTTCTGGCGGCGGCTGAGCGGGCGCAGGCCCGTCCTCCTGGTCGCGGCGGCGGTGGTCGCGGTGCTGCTGGTCGGTGGCGCGGTGTTCGCGGTGACCCGGGGTGACTCGCCACCGCCGGCCGCCGCGCCGACCAACCCGCCGAGCCAGAGCGCGGCACCCACTCCGACCCCGACCCCGACCGTCCAGCCCGGCGCCGACCTGCGCGGGCCGCTCGACCTGCTGCTGGTCGGAGTCGACACCCGGGTCTCGGTGAAGGGCTGGGAGCCGCACGCCGACGCGGTGCTGATCCTGCACGTCAACGCCGACCTCGAGAGCGGCTACCTGTTCTCGCTGCCGCGTGACCTGGTCGTCGACATCCCGGCGTTCCCGAAGTCTGGCTACCGGGGCGGCACGACGAAGCTGACCCACGCGATGAGCTACGGCAGCCGGCGCGGCAAGGGCGAGCCCTCGGCCGCCCAGGGCTTCCAGCTCCTCAGCCAGACGGTCAGCAAGTACACGGGGATCAAGAAGTTCCACGCCGGCGCGATCCTCAACTTCGGTGGCTTCGCCAAGCTGGTCGACGAGCTCGGCGGTGTCGACATGTACGTGGACCAGAAGGTGGTCTCGAAGCACCGCCAGCCGAACGGCAAGGCGCGGACGCTGCGCGGCGGCGACTATGTCGGACCGCAGGCGACGTACAACCCGGGCAACCGGCACTTCGTCGGCTGGCAGGCGATCGACTACGCGCGGCAGCGCTACACGGCCGGCGGCGACTACACCCGGCAGCGCCACCAGCAGCAGCTGATCAAGGCGATCCTGGCGAAGGCGCTGTCCACCGGTCTGCCGACGGACGCTTCCGCGATCGAGCGGCTGTTCAAGGCGCTGGGCAGCTCGGTCGACGTGATCGCCGGCGAGCGCACCCCGGTCGAGTACGGCTTCGCCCTCTCCAAGCTGCGCCCGGAGACGCTGACGCTGGTCTCCCTGCCGGGCGGCGGCGTGGGCAGCGGCAGCGGCTACCGCGGCGAGCAGCTCACCTCGGTCGGCAAAGGCTTCATCACGCAGCTCCGGGCGGGCAAGGCGGACGCGTACCTCAAGGCCAACCCGAAGCTGGTCGTGAAGCGTTAGGTGCCCGGCTTCGGGGGCGCCGTCTTCGAGGTCAGCCACGTCATCAGGAACTCGCGCAGCGGCTTGCCCGCGACGCGCTCGGCCAGCGCGATGAACTCGTCGGTGGTCGCGGTGGCGTTGCGCTTCTGGCTCGTCCACTCCTGGAGGATCCGGAAGAACGCATCGTCGCCGACCTCGAGCCGCAGCGCGTGCACGGTCAGCCCGCCGCGGACGTAGACCGAGTTGCCGAACAGCCCCGTGCGGCCGGGGTCGTACGTCGGGTCGGTCCAGGTGACACTGTCGTACGCCCGGTCGAACGAGGTCTGGACCGGTGTGCCGGTGTCGTGCTCGGCCCACAGCCACTCGGCGTAGGTCGCGAAGCCCTCGTTGAGCCAGATGTCCTTCCAGGCCTTGATCGACACGCTGTCGCCGAACCACTGGTGTGCGAGCTCGTGCGCCACCACCCACTCGTTGGTCGCGGTGCCGAAGAACGAGTCGCTGTAGACCGGGCGGGACTGGGTCTCCAGCGCGTACCGGATCCGGTTGTCGACGACCACGATGCCGCCGTACGAGTCGAAGGGGTACGGCCCGAACTGGGTGGCCAGGAAGTCGGCGACCTCGCCGGTGCGGGCCATCGCCTTGTCGGCGTTGGAGTCCTTGGGCAGCCCGGCGTCGACGGCCGTCACCAGCGGCTTGCCCTGGTGCGTGCCGGTGGTGACCCGGTAGTTGCCGATCACCACGGTCGACAGGTAGCTGGCCATCGGCTCGGTCTCGGTCCACCGCCAGGTGGTCCAGCCGTCCTGCTCGGTCTTCTCCCCCGGCACGCCGTTGCTCAGGGCGGAGACGCTCGACGGGACGGTCATCTCCAACGCCCAGGTCGCCTTGTCGGCGGGGTGGTCGTTGACCGGGTACCAGCTGCTGGCCGACTCGGGCTGGCCGAGCGCGATCGAGCCGGTCGAGGTAGCCAGCCAGCCGCCGGTGCCGAGCTCGGGGCTGGTGATCGGCTGCGGCACGCCCGCGTACGTCACGGCGGTCGTGAAGGTGCTGCCCTTGCGCAGGCCGGCCTTCGGCGTGACGACCAGCTCGTCGGTCTCGCGCTTCTGCTCGGCGGCGGCACCGTCCACGGTGACCGCCGAGACCTCGGGGCCGCGGAAGTCCAGGTTGAACCGGGACAGGTTCTGCGTCGCCGTCGCGGTGATCGTCGTGGTGCCTTCGAGGCGGTCGCTGGCCGGGTCGTAGCGCAGCGCCAGCGCGTAGTTGGTGACGTCGTAGCCACCGTTGCCGTACGTCGGGAAGTAGGGGTCGCCGATGCCGGCGGCGCCGGGGGCGAAACCCTCGTCGGCCGAACCGGAGTCGGTGCAGGCGGCCGCACCGCCGATGGTCAGGACCGTCAGGACGGCGAGCGCCGATCGCCTGATCATCATCACCAGAGCCTAATCTTCGGTAGTCACGGACGCGTATCGCGACGCTCGTACTTGCCGCTGAACCGCTGCACCACGGCCAGCAGGACCAGGGACACCAGCCCGACCTCGCGGTTGACCAGCGTGAGCAGGATGGCCAGGGCGAACACCGCGGTGGTGCCGACGGTCGGCAGGAGCTGGTCGCGCAGCGTGCGGCGGTCCTCGCCGTGCCGCAGCGCCGGGTGCACGGCGACGTACCAGGCCTGGAACAGCATCAGCAGGCCGATGCCGAGGAGCACGAGCAGGTAGAAGATCGCCGCACCGTCGTTCGTGGCCTCCTCGGTGAAGAGGCGGGCGGTCGGGTACGGCAGGAAGACGATCAGCAACAGCCAGAAGGTGTTGATCGTGAGCAGCTTCTCGTCGTAGTCCACGAGGTACTCCCACAGCCTGCGGTGGGCGCCCCAGAACTGCGCGATCACCAGGAACGAGACCAGGAAGCCGAGGATCTCCGGCGAGAAGCGGTCGAGCTGGTGTACGACCGGCTCGTCCGGGTTGTCCGTGGCGATGTCGACCAGCGGCAGCACGAGCAGGGTGAGCGCGATCGACATGACGGCGTCGCTGAACGAGATGGCGCGGTCGAGTCCCCGACCGCGCCGTTCCCGTATGTCGTCCGCCGATTCGGACATAAACCCCAGTATGGGGTCTAGCGGTCGATGACCAGGCCGACCTTCTGGAACTCCTTGAGGTCGCGGTAGCCGCACTTGGCCATCGCGCGCTTGAGGCCGCCGAACAGGTTGAGCTGGCCGTCCGGGTCGTCGGCGGGGCCGTAGAGGAGCTGCTCCAGGCTGCCCAGCGGCGGCCCGGCGACACCGAAGGCGCCGCGTGGAAGCTTCGGGTGGCTGGACACCGAGTGCCACCAGGCACCGTTGGCCGGCGCCTCGGCGGCCTGGGTGAGCGGCTCGCCGAGCATCACCGCGTCGGCACCGCAGCCGAGCGCCTTGGCGATGTCGCCGGAGCTCTGCACGTCGCCGTCGGCGATCAGGTGCACGTAGCGACCGCCGGTCTCGTCGAGGTAGTCGCGGCGGGCCGCGGCCGCGTCGGCGATCGCGGTGGCCATGGGCACCCGGATGCCGAGCACGGTGTCGGTGGTCGACCACTCGTCGGCGCCCACCCCGACGATCACGCCGGCGGCGCCGGTGCGCATCAGGTGCAGGGCCGTCTTGTAGTCGGTGCAACCGCCGACGATGACCGGCAGGTCGAGGTCGGCGATGAACTCCTTGAGGTTCAGCGGCTCGTCGGTGGTCGAGACGTGCTCGGCCGAGACCAGCGTGCCCTGGATGACCAGGATGTCGACGCCCGCGTCGAGGATCACCGGCGCCAGCGCGAGGGTGTGCTGCGGCGACACCCGCACCGCGACGGTGACACCGCCCTCACGGATCTCGCGGACCCGCTCCACGATCAGCTCGGGCCGGATCGGCTCGGCGTAGACCTCCTGCAGCCGGCGGGTCGCCGGGGAGTCCTCGTCGAGGGCGGCCAGCTCGTCGAGGATCTTGCGCGGGTCCTCGTAGCGGGTCCACAGTCCCTCGACGTTGAGCACGCCGAGACCACCGAGCTGGCCGAGAGCCACGGCGGAGGCCGGGCTCATCGTCGCGTCGCTCGGGTGCCCCACGCAGGGGATCTTGAAGGGGTACGCGTCGAGCTGCCACGCGGTCGACACGTCGTCGACGTCGCGGGTGCGACGGCTGGGCACGATCGCGATGTCGTCCAGGTGATAGCCGCGCTGCGCGGTCTTCCCCAATCCGATCTCGACCACGTCACGCACGGAGACTCCTTATCGGGAGTGGTAGTTGGGTGCCTCGACGGTCATCTGGATGTCGTGCGGGTGGCTCTCCTTGAGCCCGGCCGCGGTGATCCGGATGAGCTGGCCCCGGCGGTGCATCTCGGTGATGTCCTCCGCGCCCACGTAGCCCATGGCCGCCCGGAGGCCGCCGATGAGCTGGTGCGCCACCTGGGACAGCGGGCCGCGGTAGGGTACCTGACCCTCGACGCCTTCCGGCACCAGCTTGTCCTCGGACAGCACGTCGTCCTGGAAGTAGCGGTCCTTGGAGTAGGACCGGCCCTGGCCACGCGACTGCATCGCGCCCAGCGAGCCCATCCCCCGGTACGACTTGAACTGCTTGCCGTTGATGAAGATCAGCTCGCCGGGGCTCTCCTCGCACCCGGCCAGCAGGCTGCCCAGCATCACCGAGTGGGCGCCGGCCACGATCGCCTTGGCGATGTCGCCGGAGAACTGGATGCCACCGTCGGCGATCACCGGCACGCCGGCCGGGCGGGCCGCCCGGGTGGCCTCCATGATCGCGGTGATCTGCGGGACGCCGACGCCGGCGACGACCCGGGTGGTGCAGATGGCGCCCGGACCGATGCCGACCTTGACCGCGTCGGCGCCGGCGTCGATGTGCGCCTTGGCACCCGCGTACGTCGCGACGTTGCCGCCCACGACCTCGACCGAGGTCTCCCGCTTGAGCCGGGCGACCATCTCCAGCACGTTGCGGCTGTGGCCGTGCGAGCTGTCGACCATCAGCACGTCGACACCGGCGTCGATGAGCAGGCGCGCGCGCTTGTAGGCCTCGTCGCCGACGCCCACCGCGGCGGCGACCCGCAGCCGGCCGGCGTCGTCCTTGGTGGCGTTGGGGAACTGCTCGCTCTTGGTGAAGTCCTTGACGGTGATCAGCCCGCGCAGCCGGCCGGTCTCGTCGACCAGCGGGAGCTTCTCGATCTTGTGCTGGCGCAGCAGGTCGAGCGCCTCGTCCTTGGTCACGCCGACGCGCGCCGTGACGAGCGGCATCCGGGTCATGACCTCGTGCACGGGGGTGTTGCCGTTGGTGACGAAGCGCATGTCGCGGTTGGTGACTATCCCGACCAGCGCGCCGCCGTTGTCGACCACCGGGACACCGGAGATGCGGTAGCGCCCGCAGAGCGCGTCGACGTCGCGGATGGTGTCGTCGGGGCTGCAGGTCACCGGGTTGGTGATCATGCCGGCCTCGGAGCGCTTGACCAGGTCGACCTGGAGCGCCTGGTCCTCCATCGACAGGTTGCGGTGCAGCACGCCGATGCCACCGTTGCGGGCCATCGCGATGGCCATGCGGGCCTCGGTCACGGTGTCCATCGCACTGGACATCAGGGGAATGCCGAGACGCACGTTGCGGGTGAGCATGGTGCCGGTCTCGACCTGGCTCGGCACGACGTCGCTCTCACCCGGTTGCAGCAGGACGTCGTCGAAGGTCAGACCGAGCGGCACGGTCGCCGCGGAGCCCGCTCCCGGGTCTCCGAAGGTGCCGACCGGCAGGTCGTTGACGGGCGAGTTGTCCATGGTTTGTCCCCTCAGCGGCGCGATACGCCATGCTACCCGCGCGCGAGCGCGGCCCGGCCGGCGCGCCCCGCTCCGGGCAGGCGCGATGGGCCGGAAAACGACTACGGTGGGAAGGGTGAACGACGAGCCCATCGATCCGTTCAAGGACGACCCCGCCGCGGGCCTGTCCGACGACGCGGGCGACGACGACCCGACTCTCGACCCATTGACCGAGGTCGAGCGGCAGGACGTGCTCGAAGACCTGGCCGATCTCGAGGTTTACCAGGCGCTGCTTGGTCCGGTCGGGATTCGCGGGCTGGTCATCGAGTGTGAAGACTGCCACGAACCCCACTATTTCGACTGGGACCTGCTCCGCGGCAACCTGCGCCACCTGCTGAGCTCCGGCCGGCCCAGGGTGCACGAGCCTGCCTACGATCCCGATCCCGACCACTACGTCACCTGGGAATACGCCAAGGGTTACGCCGACGGCGTGCACGACACCCTGGCCGACGAAGCCGACGATCCCGAGCTACCCGGCGGACCGGGCAGCCCGGGATCGTAAGTCGCCTCACACCTGACCGGCCAAGGAGAGGGGTGCGGCCGGTCGGTGCGTGAGTCAGGCCACGAGGCCCGATCGGAAGCCGGCGGCAACGGCGTGCGCACGGTCGCGCGCGCCCAGCTTCCGGAACAGCCGCCTGGCGTGGGTCTTCACCGTGTCCTCCGACACGAACAACTCACGCCCGATCTCGGCATTGCTCTTCCCGTCGGCCATGCCGCGAAGCACCTGGAGCTCCCGCTCGGTGAGCGCGGCTCGCCGGGTGACCGGCTCCTCGCGCGCGCCGTAGCGGTTGACCGGGTCCGGCTGGCCGCCGAAATAACGACCCTCTTCGGCGTTGTCGCGGACGTCCATGCCAGGGCCAAGATCGCCACGTTGCACCGGGACGACGGCGGTCGACTCGGCGAGGCCGATCTGTGGATGTCCGGCACCCACGCCGGCCTGCATCCGCATCGGCCCGGCGTTGCGGGTGGCCGCGCCGGCGAGACCGCCGACTGCCGCGCCGGCCGGCACCCGGCCGGCGACGCAGAGCAGCAGCACGGCCTTGGCCACGACACTGACCAGATCCTGGTCACCGCCCTGGATCAAGGCTCGGGCTCCGGCGTTGACGGCGGCGGCCGCGATCCTCGGGTCCTCCGACCCGAAGAGCACGATCGTCGCCCCCGGCGCCCGGCCCAGCACGCGCTGGGTGAATCCGACGGTGTCCGGTCTGGTGACGGCGGTGTCCGCGAGCACCACATCAGCGGGGCGCTCGGCGAGACGGAGCAATACCTCGGGCTCGGATACCGCAGTTCTGACGGCGCCGGCTACTCCGAGCCGGGCCGCTGCCGCATTGACGTTCTGCGCGGCCTGCGATGTCCGAACGCAAACGAGGACAGTACGCACGGTGGTCCTCCTCTCCTCATAGAAGAGGACCACGCAGCGCTGAGATCATTACGGCGTTTCAGTGGAAAGAACAGGAAAGTTCCGGACAGTTCGCCACGCCGATGCGATAGGTGCGTGCAACGAATCGATCAGGCACGTGTGAGTTCACACCGCCTGGGGTAGTGACACCCCTAGTCCAGAAGGAGGGGTGCCGATGTCCAACGTTCGAAGGCTGCCCGGTCCCATCGACGAGCGTTGGGACTGGCAGCGGCTGGGTGCCTGCCGGGGCCGTGACAGTGCACAGTTCTTCCATCCCGACGGGGAGCGCGGGTCGTCCCGCAACCGTCGTGAGCTCAAGGCCAAGCAGGTGTGCGGCACCTGCCCGGTGCGCGCCGAGTGCGCCGCGCACGCCCTGTCGGTGCGTGAGCCCTACGGCGTCTGGGGCGGTTTCAGCGAGTCCGAACGGCTCCGCCTGCTGGCGATGGGCTGGGAGGACCTGGCCGACCGCCGGCAGACCCGGGTCGACGTCGAACGGCTCGAGGCCCGCCTCGGCCGCCCGCACAAGTCAGCGGTGCCGGCCGCGCTCCGGCCGTCCCCCGCGCCGGCCCAGCGCCGAGCAAGCTGACCTCTCCATTCTTCCGGTCCGGGACCCCGCGTGGTCCCGGACCGCTGTTCATCCGACGGTGACAGCGACGGTGTGGTAGCCGGTCGCCCCGTCCGGTAGCACGTCCGCCGGCTGCGAGGTCTGCGTCTCTCCGGTCTTGTCGGTGGCTCGTACGCGGAGCTCGTGGTCGCCGCTCGTGGCGTCCCAGTTCCACGACCACTGCACCCAGGTGTCGTCGGAGACCGCGCGGGCCAGCCGGGCCTCCTGCCAGGGTTGCTGGTCGACCTGCACCTCTACCTTTTCGATGCCACGGTGCTGCGCCCACGCGACGCCGGCGACGGTGACCGGGCCCGGCCGCAACCCGTTGCGGCCCCGTGGGGTATCGATCCGGGACTGGGTCTTGATCGGACCCTTGGCCGACCAGCCGCGCGGCACCCAGTAGGCGTCGTAGTCGGCGAAGCTGGTCAGCTCCAGCTCCACGACCCATTTGGTGGCGGAGACGTAGCCGTACAGGCCGGGCACGACGACGCGTACCGGGAAGCCGTGCTCGATCGGCAGCGGCGCGCCGTTCATGCCGACGGCGAGCATCGCGTCACGGCCGTCGCGCATGACCTCGGTCGGCGTGCCGCAGGTCCAGCCGTCGGCCGAGCGACCGACCACCTGGTCCGCGCCGTCGAGCGGCTGCGCTTCGTCCAGGAGCTGCTTCAGGGGTACGCCGAGCCAGCGCGCGTTGCCGATCAGGTCGCCACCGACCTCGTTGGACACGCAGGCCAGGGTGACGTAGCGCTCGATCATCGGCCGGGCCAGCAGCTCGGCGTAGGTCAGCCGGACCTCCTTGCGCACCCGGCCGTGGATCCGCAGCGTCCAGTCCGTCGGGTCGACCTGCGGCACGACGAGCGCGGTGTCGATGCGGTAGAACGCCTCGTTCGGGGTGACGTAGGAGGACAGGTCGGCCAGCCGCAGGTCCGCACCGGCCGGCACCTCGGGCGCGGGGGTGGCCGGAGCCGGCAACCGCACCTCGGCGCGCGCCGTCGAGACGCTGCGCCGGGTCGAGAGCCAGCGCCCGGCGAAGCCGAGTGCGACCGCACCGGCGATGAACAGCAGGCCGCCGCGCAGGAACCTGCGTCGGCCGGCGAGCGCCTCTTCTTCCTCCTGCACACTCGGCGCGACCAGTTCGGTCACCTCGGCCGGGGCCAGCGGGCCGACCACGAGCAACCAGAGGGTGGCTCCCGCGGCGGCCGCACCGAGCAGGGAAGGCAGCGCGGCTGCGACGCCCGCGTCCGGGCGGGTCAGCGCGGCGGCGACGCCGACCGCGGCGAACACGCCGATGCCCGCGAAGCCGGCCCACAGCCACCGGACGGAGAGCGCGCCGATCACGGCGGCGAACAGGCAGAGCAACACCGCGGTGCCGACCAGCAGGGCGGTCTTGTCGTGTACGCCGAACAGCGTGATCGCGAACTGCTTGAGGGACTCCGGAACGTGGTCGACGACCACGCCACCGACGGCGACCAGCGGGGCGCTGCGCGACCCGGTCACCACGGCGACCACCTCGGCCAGGCCGAGCGCGACGGCGGCGGCCGCTACCCCGGCCAGCGCACCGAACTTCCACGACTTGCGTGTCACGCCCGCAAGTGTGCTCCACGAAAAAGACCGCGCGGCCGGGGTTCCCCCCGACCGCGCGGACCGTAATCAATTCGTCAGACTCAGAAGCCCGGGCCGTGCTGGTGGCCGTGACCGTGGCCGTGACCGCCCTCGGCGGGCTCCGCCTTCTCCGGCTTCTCGACCACCAGGCTCTCGGTGGTGAGCAGCAGGCCGGCGATCGACGCGGCGTTGAGCACCGCGTTGCGGGTCACCTTGACCGGGTCGATGATGCCGGCCTTGGCCAGGTCGACGAACTCGCCGGTCGCGGCGTTGAGGCCGTTGCCCCACGCCTTGTCGCGGACCTTCTCGACGATGACGTAGCCGTCGTGGCCGGCGTTCTCGGCGATCCAGCGCAGCGGCTCGACGAGCGCCTTGCGGACGATCGAGACACCGGTCTTCTGGTCGCCGGTCAGGCCCAGGTCGCCGTCGAGCACGGAGAGGATCTGCACCAGGGCGGCGCCGCCGCCGGGGACGGTGCCCTCCTCGACCGCGGCCTTGGTCGCCGCGATGGCGTCCTCGATGCGGTGCTTGCGCTCCTTGAGCTCCACCTCGGTGGCGCCGCCGGCCTTGATCACCGCGATGCCGCCGGACAGCTTGGCCAGCCGCTCGGCCAGCTTCTCCTTGTCCCAGTCGGAGTCGGAGGCCTCGATCTCCTTGCGGATCTGGGAGACCCGCTCGGCGACCTCGGTGCTGCTGCCGCCGCCGTCGATGACGGTGGTGTTGTCCTTGTCGATGACGATGCGCCGGGCCGAGCCGAGCTGGTCGATGCCGACCTGGTCGAGCTTGTAGCCGAGCTCGGGGGCGATCACCTCGCCACCGGTCAGGATCGCCATGTCCTGCAGCATCGCCTTGCGGCGGTCACCGAAGCCCGGCGCCTTGACGGCGGCGATCTTCAGCGTCTTGCGCACCGCGTTGACCGCGAGCGTCGCGAGCGCCTGGCCCTCGACGTCTTCGGCCACGAGCAGCAGCGGCTTGCCGGTCTGGACGACCTTCTCCAGCAGCGGGAGCAGCTCCTCGACCGCGGAGATCTTCTGGGTGGTGATCAGGATGTACGGGTCGTCGAGGACCGCCTCCTGCGCCTCCGCGTCGGTCACGAAGTGCGGGGAGATGAAGCCCTTGTCGAACTGCAGACCCTCGGTCACCTCGAGCTCGGTGGCCAGCGTCGAGCCCTCCTCGACGGTGATGACACCGTCGCGGCCGACCTTCTCCATCGCCTCGGAGATCAGCTCGCCGATGGTGGCGTCCTGAGCCGAGATGGTGGCGACGTTGGCGATGGAGCCCTTGGTGTCGACGTCGGCGGCCTTGCCCAGCAGGGCCTCGGACACCGCGTTGGCGGCGGCGTCGATGCCACGCTTGAGGTCGCTCGGGCTCGCACCGGCGGCGACGTTGCGCAGGCCCTCACGGACCATGGCCTGGGCCAGCACGGTCGCGGTGGTGGTGCCGTCACCAGCCACGTCGTTGGTCTTGGTCGCCACCTCCTTGACGAGCTGCGCGCCCAGGTTCTCGTAGGGGTTGGTGAGCTCGATCTCCTTGGCGATGGTCACGCCATCGTTGGTGATCGTCGGAGCGCCGAACTTCTTGTCGAGGACGACGTTGCGCCCGCGCGGGCCGAGGGTGACCTTGACCGTGTCAGCGAGGGTGTTGACGCCGTGCTCGAGCAGGTGTCGCGCGTCGTCCGAGAAGCTCAGGATCTTCGCCATTTATGTCCCTTCGAACGCACGACGCCCCGGCCCGGGCAGAACCGGTCCGGGGCGCCACGCACTTCAGCTTGTGATCAGTTACTTCTCGATGACCGCGAGGACGTCGCGGGCGGAGAGCACCAGGTACTCCTCGCCGGCGTACTTGACCTCGGTGCCGCCGTACTTCGAGTAGATCACCGTGTCGCCGACCTTGACGTCAACCGGAACGCGGTTGCCGTTGTCGTCGACCCGGCCCGGGCCGACGGCCTTGACGGTGCCCTCTTGCGGCTTCTCCTTGGCGGTGTCGGGGATCACGATGCCCGACGCCGTGGTCGTCTCAGCCTCGTTGGCCTGGACGAGAATCCGGTCCTCGAGAGGCTTGATCGCAACCTTGGTCGCGGTAGTCACGGGCATACCCTCCTGGGGTATCAGGTTCGTAGCCGGCCGAGAATCCGACCGGCGCCAATTTGCCTCATGCCACCAGGGCGGGACCGTCGTCGCGGGTGCCGGACCTGCCTGGCGTTGTTGGCACCCTCAGACTGAGAGTGCTAATCGCAGGTTATTCCGCGACTAGCACTCCGTCAAGGAGAGTGCCAACGCGCCACACCCGGGAGAATCACTTCGTGGACCTGCACGACCTGCGTACCCCCGACGGCGAAGCCGCCCTGGCCGCGGCGACCGACCTGGCCGGAGGCGACCCGCTCGCCGCAGCCGCCGCGCTGCGCTCCGCGGGTGTGCCGCCCGACCTCGCGGCCGCCGCACTCACCCAGGCCACGCTACGCCGGCAGGCGGTGGCCAAGTTCGGTGCCTCGGCGAGCGGCATGTTCTTCACCCGGGCCGGGCTGGAACAGGCGACCCGGTCGGTGGTCGCGCGGCGGCGTTCGGCGCGGCTGGTCGCGGCCGGGGTCCGGTCGCTGGCCGACCTGGGGTGCGGGATCGGCGCCGACTCGCTGGCCGCCGCCCGGGCCGGCCTCCGGGTCGTCGGTGTCGAGCTGGACCCGGCCACGGCGGCGGTCGCGGCCGCCAACGGTGCTGGCCTGTTCTCGGTGGTCCAGGGTGATGCCACGACGTTCGACGTGAGCGGGTTCGACGCGGTGTTCTGCGACCCGGCCCGGCGGTCCTCCGGTGGGCGGCGGGTGTTCGACCCTTCCGCGTATTCACCGTCCTGGGATTTCGTCTCCGGGCTCGCCGCCCGTTTCCCCCGGGTGGCGGTCAAGGTGGCGCCGGGGTTCGACCATGCCCGGGTGCCGGCGGGGGCGGAGACGGAGCTCGTCAGCGTCGACCGGGATGTGGTCGAGGCCACGCTGTGGTGCGGGGCACTGGCCGAGGTGCCACGGCGGGCGACGGTGTTGCGGGCGGGGGTGGCGCACTCTCTGACCGGGTCGGGTCTTTCCGCGGCGCCGGTCGGGCCGGTCGGCGGCTATCTCTACGACCCCGACGGCGCGGTGGTCCGGGCCGGGCTGGTGGCCGAGTTCGCCTCGACGGTCGGGGGTCGCCTCGGTGACCCGACCATCGCTTATGTGTGGGCCGACGCACCCGTACCGACGTCGTTGGGTCGGTGTTTCGCGGTGACCGACGTGGTGCCGTTCTCGCTGAAGCGGCTCCGCACGTTGCTGCGGTCCCGCGACGTAGGAACGGTCGAGATCCTCAAGCGCGGATCGGCGCTGGATCCCGCCCAGTTCCGGCGGGACCTCCGGCTGGCGGGACAGGCATCGATCTCGCTGCTGCTGACCCGGGTCGCGGGTGCACCAGTGGCCGTGCTGGCCACACCGATAACCTTCGAAGGTGGCCAAGAAAGCGCAGGGAACCCCGGCGACGGTGGTGCTGACCCGCGAGAAGGTCCCGTTCACGACGCATCCGTATGAGGTCGACCCGAAGACGTCGGGATACGGCGAGGCGGTAGCGGCGGCGCTGGGCCTCGAGCCGGCGCGCGTCTTCAAGACCTTGATCGCGACGGTCGACGGCCAGTTGGGCGTCGGGGTGGTGCCGGTGGCCCGGACCCTCGACCTCAAGGCGTTGGCTTCGGCGCTGGGTGGGAAGCGGGCCGCCATGGCCGAGCCCGCGGCGGCGGAGCGGGCTACTGGTTATGTCACCGGTGGAATCTCGCCGCTCGGCCAGCGCTCGCGCCTGCCTGTGGTCCTGGACGACTCGGCCATGGCCTTCGAGACGATCTTCGTGTCGGCCGGGAAGCGAGGGTTGCAGCTCGAACTCTCCCCGGCTGATCTGGTCCATCTCACTGGGGCTGCGGTGGCGGCGATCGCCACAAGCTGATTGGGCGTGGGGCGTCCGGGTGGCTCGGCCAGGGCTTGGTTCTGTGGTCCTGTTTCCGGGGCTTTGCCCCGGTCCCGGCCCGAGCTGCGGGGACCCAGGGGGAGGGAGGGGCGGACGCTCGCGCAAGGCCGCGACGGTGACCAGCTCCCCAGAAACGGCGAAAGCCCCCGGCGGCCGGAGCCGTCGGGGGCTTTCTTGGCTGATCGGTTAGACCCGGCCAGTAGACCGCGCACGGCGGCGCGAGATCGCGTCGACGCTTGCTGCCACCAGGAGGACCAGGCCGGTCACCATGTAGACCACGCTCGACGGCTGGTTGAGCAGGCCCATGCCGTTGATGATGATCGCGATCACGAAGCCACCCAGGATGGCGTCGACGATTCGGCCCTTGCCGCCGAAGAGGCTCGTGCCGCCGATGACCGCCGCGCCCACCGCGTAGAGCAGGGTGGAGGCGCCGCCGGTGCTCGGGGAGATCGAGTTGTCGCGGCTGGCGAGCATGATGCCGCCGACCGCCGCCAACGTCGAGGCGATCATGAAGCACGCCAGCTTGACCAGGCCCACGTTGATGCCGGCGCGGCGGGCCGCTTCGGCGTTGCCGCCGACCGCGTACACGTGGCGGCCGAACGACGTCTTGGTGAGCAGGAAGGTCAAGCCGACCAGCAGGACCAGCAGCACCGCCACCACGATCGGGACGCCCTTGAGCGAGGTGATCGTGGGGTTGCGGCTGCGCTCGATGCTGAGCCAGTACGTCGCCAGGCCGAGCAGCACCACCAGCGCCGCGATCTTGGCCAGGGTCACCTGGATCGCTTCGTAGGTCAGGCCGCTGGCGCGGCGCTTCGCGCCCCGCCGCAGGACGATGGCGGCGTAACCGCCGACGATCAGCGCGAACAGCACCCAGCCCAACCAGACCGGCATGTCGTTGTTGTTGATCGCGAGCAGCGTGTCGTCGCGGATGGCGATCGTGCCACCCTCACCGATCAGCTGGAGCAGCACGCCCTGCAGACCGAGGAACGCCGCCAGGGTCACGACGAACGACGGGATGCCCAGCTTGGCCACCAGCAAACCGATGAGCAGACCGACCACGGCACCCGTGATCAGACAGGCGATCAGGGCGACCGGCCAGGACCAGCCCCAGCGCGTGACCACGACGCCCATCACGGCCGCCGCCGTGCCCGCCGTATAACCGGCGGACAGGTCGATCTCGCCCAGCAGCAGGACGAAGACCAGACCCATCGCGATGACGATGACGGCCGCCGCCTGGTGGATCAGGTTGGCGAAGTTGAACGCGTTGGTGAACGTGTTGGGCCGCAGGGCCGCGAACACGATGACCAGCGCGATGATGCCGAGGAGGGCGGGCAGGGAGCCGGCGTCGCCGCCGCGTACCCGGGCCCACCAGTTGCCGACCGCGGCACCCAGCGGGTTGCTCGGGCCGGTCTCCTCGATGTGCTCCTCGGTCGTCTCGACCTTCGTCGGGGCGGTCATTTCAACTCCCCGTTGCCGTTGGTGATGCCACCGATGGCATCGGATCGTCCGGTCGTGATGACCTCGACGACCTGGTTGCTCTTCACGTCCTTGGTCTTCATCTGCGCCGCCATGCGACCCAGGTAGAGAACCGAGATCCGGTCGGCCACCTGGAACACGTCGTTGAGGTTGTGGCTGATCAGCACCACGGCGAGACCGTTGTCGGCCAACTGGCGCACCAGCCGCAGCACCTGCTCGGTCTGCGCGACGCCGAGGGCGGCCGTCGGCTCGTCGAGCACCACGAGCTTGGAGTTCCAGATCACCGCGCGGGCGATCGCGACCGTCTGGCGCTGGCCACCGGAAAGGCTGGCGACCACCTGACGGATCGACTTGACCGTGCGAACCGACAGGCCGGCCAGGGTCTCCTGAGCCCGACGCTCCATGTTCGCCTCGTCGAGGATGCCGTTCTTCGTGACCTCGCGGCCGAGGAACAGGTTTTCGACGATGTCCAGGTTGTCGCAGAGCGCCAGGTCCTGGTAGACGACCTCGATGCCGAGCTCGTTGGCGTGCTTGGGGTTCGTCACCGCGACCTGCTTGCCGTCGAAGACGTACTCCCCGGAATCGAACGGCTGACTGCCGGCGATTCCCTTGATCAAGGTGCTTTTGCCCGCGCCGTTGTCGCCGACGAGCGCGGTCACCTGTCCCGCATATGCATCGAAGTCCACGTCCTGCAGGACGTGGACCGCTCCGAAGCTCTTGTTGATACCGCGCAACGACAGCAGTGGCGCGGCGTCCTCGGTCGCCGTCGCCGCCCCCGCAGCACCCTCCGGCACCGTCATGGTCACCTCACTAGTTGTTTCTAGGCCCGGCAGCAACCGTGACCTCAAGCGCCCAAAGGCCCGGCAGGTCTCCCTGCCGGGCCCTCGGCGTCACTTACTGAACGCCTGCCGAAGTGCAGAGCGCGGCGTACTGGCCGGTGCAGATGTCGCTGGCCTTCCAGAAGCCGTCAGCGATGACGTCCTTGACGGAGTCCTTGAAGATGGCCTGCGGGGTGGCGAGCGCGGAGGGGACGTCCTTGTTCAGGACGGTGTCCTTGACCGAGCCGTTGACCAGGTCGCTGCCCGGGGTCTGGCCGTTGATCAGCGCGATGGCGAGCTTGGAGGCCGTGTCGGCCTCCTTCTTGATCGCCTTGTAGACGGTCATGCACTGGTTGCCGGAGAGGATGGCCTGGAGGCCTTCCTTGCTGGCGTCCTGGCCGGTGACCGGCACCTTGCCGTTGAGACCGTTGGCGGTCAGGCGGGCGATGATGCCCTGGGCCATGGTGTCGTTGGCGGAGACGACGCCGTCAACCTTGCCGCCGGCCTGGGTGTAGAGCTGCTCGAACGCGGTGCCCGCGACGGTGGCGTCCCACTTACCGGTCTGGTCACCGACGATGGTGTAGTCGCCGGAGTCCACCTTCGGCTTCAGCGCCTCGACGTAGCCCTGCTTGAACAGCGCGGCGTTGTTGTCGGTCGGGTCACCGTTGATCTGAACGATGTTGGCCTTGGTCTTGCCAGCGTCGGTCAGGCACTTGGTGAGGCCTTCGCCCATCAGCTTGCCGACCTGGACGTTGTCGAAGGAGACGTAGTACGAGGCTTCGCCGCCGAGGGTCAGGCGGTCGTAGTCGATCGTCTTGATGCCGGCGCCCTGGGCCTTCTTCAGGCAGGCGCTGCCGGAGTCAGAGTCGAGGTTGACGATCAGGAGGACCGAGACGCCCTCGTTGATCATGCTGTCGCAGAGGGTGCCGAACTTGGCCTTGTCGCCGTCGGCGTTCTGAATGTTGGCCGTGATGCCGGCGCCGTCGAACGCTGCCTTGAGCAGCGGACGGTCGTTGGCCTCCCAGCGCGGGGACGTGGCGGCGTCGGGCAGGATCACGCCGACCTTCTTGGCGGCGGTGCCGCCGCTGCCGGCGTCACTCCCACCGTCGTCCGATCCACAACCCGCAAGTGCCAGCGCGCCGACCGCCATAGTGGCGACAGCGACCGACAAAAATCGGTTACGCATAACCTTGGACTCCTTCATGGCCGTTGAGCGGACCGCGCGGGGGCGAACGGCGTTGTCAACCTCCCGGACCCTGGCGATCCGAAACACAAAATACTCGCGCATTTGATGCGCTACCTCGCGCGGTCGACACGCTGCCGTAACGATCCGGTCACGGCACTGGAACCGGCTTCTAGGCGTTCGGGCGGGTCGAGAAAGCGCTCTCAGAGCGTACGCTTTCGCCCGCGGAGAGGGGATAGGTTGACTTTGGATACTCGTGCGTCGGACGACGATCGACAGCGCGTGGTCGAGCTGTTACAGCAGCACACGGCCGTCGGTCGGCTGAGTCTCGACGAGTTCACCGACCGTGTCGGAAACGCTTATGCCGCCAGCACTCTGCGTGATCTAGCGGTGGTGACCAGCGATCCTCCGCCGCTTCCTGAGAACGAACACACAGGTCGCCGTGACCTACTTGTGCTGTTCGGGATCGCGGCCGTGACCTTGCTGTTACTCGGCCTCTACATGGCCGTGACCCGTTGAGGGCGAACGATTACGCCACTGTCGAATAAGGACTTTGACGCCGTTTCTGGGCCGAATGCCCTTCCTCTCCATGCCACGAACGCCAGAGCGCGGCGTACGAGCCACCGGCCGCGACGAGCTCGGCGTGCGAACCGAGCTCCGTGATCCGCCCGTCCTCCACGACCGCGACCCGGTCGGCGTCGTGCGCCGAGAACAGCCGGTGCGCGATGGCGATGACGGTGCGCCCCTGCAGGACTGCGGCGAGTGACCGCTCCAGGTGCCGGGCCGCCCGCGGGTCGATCAGCGAGGTGGCCTCGTCGAGCACCAGGGTGTGCGGGTCCGCCAGCACCAGCCGGGCCAGGGCGAGCTGCTGGGCCTGGGCCGGCGGCACGGGATGGCCGCCGGTGCCGACCACGGTGTCCAAATCGGACGGCAATGCCGTGACCCAGTCGAGGGCGTCGACCGCCGCCAGCGCCGACCGCACCTCCTCGTCGGTCGCGCCCGGCCGAGCCATCACGAGGTTGTCGCGGACCGTACCGATGAAGACGTGGTGTTCCTGGGTCACCAGGGCGACGTGCGAGCGAAGCTCGTCGAGTGGCAGCGACGCCAACGGGACGCCGCCGACGGTGACCGAACCGCCCGTGGGCGCGTGGATGCCGGCCAGCAGGCGACCCAGCGTCGACTTCCCGGCACCGGACGGGCCGACCATCGCCAGCCGCTCCCCCGGCTCGACGGTCAGGTCGATGCCGTGCAGCACCTCGCGACCCTCCACATAGGCGTATCGCACGTCCTCGGCGACCAGGCGCTGACCACGACCGGCCGGTGTCTGGGTCGGGGTCGGGGTCGGTGCGGGCCGGCCCGCGACACCGAGCAGGCGGGCCAGCGAGGCGCCGCCGACCTGGAGCTCGTCGAGCCAGGAGAGCAACCGGTCGATCGGGTCGACGAGGGCCTGCACGTAGAGGGTCGCGGCGGTCACCTCGCCCAGGGTCACCCAGCCCTCGAGGTAGAACCAGCCGCCGAGGAGCAGTGTCGCCACGACCGGCACCACGTAGCCGACCTCGACGATCGGGAACCAGACGGTACGCAGCATCAGGGTGTACTTCTCCGCGGCGTACGACCGGGCGATGTCGCTGTCGGTGCGCACCCGGCGGCGGTCCTGCAGGCGCAGCGCCTCCGTGGTGCGGGATCCTTCGACGGTCTCGCTGATGCCGTCGGTGATGTCGGAGTAGGCGGCGTTCTCGCGGAGGTAGCCGGCCGGCGCACGGCGCAGGTACCACCGGGTGCCGAACCAGAGCATCGGCACCGCGACCAGGCAGGGCAGGGCCAGCAGCGGGCTGGTGAGCAGGATCGCGGCGACGACGAACACCGCGGTGAGGGTCGCGATCAGGATCTCCGGCACCGCGAAGCGGACGCTGTGCGACAGCGCCGAGACGTCGCGCGAGGTGCGGGTGAGCAGGTCGCCGGTGCCAGCCCGCTCCACCGTGGACAGTGGGATGGCCAGGATCCGGTCGACGAACTCCTCGCGCAGCTCGGCCAGCACCCGTTCGCCGAGCCGGGCCGAGCAGAAGGCGGCGAACCGGGTCAGCACCGCCTGCGTCACCACGAACGCCGCGATGGCCATGGCGACCTCGTCGACGGTGCGGGTGGTGGTGCCGGTGGACAGGCCTTCGACCAGGTTGCCGAGCAGGCGCGGGGCGACCAGGCCGGCGACCGCGGCCAGGCCGTGCAGGCCGAGCGCCAGCGCCAACTGCCCGGGATGGCGCCGCACCAGCGCACGCGCGTACCGCCGCACCTCCTGCGCGTCAGCGATGGGAAGCTGCCGGCTCATTGGTCTTCCTCCCGGGTGACGGCGGCGGCGTAGTCGGGGCGCCGGCGGAGTAGGTCGCGGTGGGTGCCCGCCGCTACCACCCGGCCGTCGGCGACGAAGTTGACCTCGTCGGCCTGGTCGAGCACCAGCGGGCTGGTCGTGCAGACGACCGTGGTGCGGCCGGCGCGCGCGGCGCCGAGCCGGGCCGCGATCCGGGCCTCGGTGTGCGCGTCGACGGCGCTGGTCGGCTCGACCAGGACCAGCGTCTCCGGGTCGGCGACGAGCGCGCGGGCCAGCCGGAGCCGCTGCTGCTGACCGCCGGAGAACTCGCGGCCGCGCTCGGCGACCAAGGCGTCGAGCCCGTCCGGCAGCGCGTCCACCACGTCGACCGCGCTGGCGGCGTCGAGGGCGTCGGCGACCGGCCGGTCGCCCTTGCCCGCCGGGTCGAGCTCGGCGCGCAGCGGGCCGGCGAACAGCCGGGCGTCGTTGTCGGCCAACAGGATCCGCCGTCGCAAGTCGGCCAGGTCGAGGTCGGCCAGGGGTACGCCGGACAGGGTCACGCGCCCGTCGGCGAACCGGCCGAGCCGGTCGGCGATCGCGGCCGCGTCACCGGGCTCTCGGGCGGCGATGGCCGTCAACCGTCCGGGTTGGACGGTCAGGCCGGACTCGGCGTCGACCAGTGGGCCGCGGGGTGCGGTCACCGGCGCGGCCGGCGACGTGAACTCCGGCACGAGGGTGAACATCCGCACCACCCGGCGGGCCGCCACGTGCCCCCGGGTCAGCCGGTCGATCGCCTCGGTGAGCTGGCGCAGCGGGCTGACCAGGAACGCCGCGTAGCCGTAGAGGGCCACGAGCTCGCCGGCGGTGATCTCGCCGCGCAGGGCGAACCGGGCGCCGAGCCAGGTGACCAGCACCAGGAACATGCCGGGCAGCAGGATCTCCGAGGCCGCGAGGAGCGACTCGATCCGGGCGACCCGTACCCCCGCTGACCGCAGATCCTGCGACTCGGCGCGGTAGCGGCCGGCGAAGGTCGCCTCGCCGCCGACGCCGCGCAGCACCCGCAGGCCGGCGACCAGGTCGCCGGCCCGGGTGGTCAGCTTGCCCTCCTGGTCGCGGTAGACCTGCTGGCGGCGCTGGAGCGGTTTGATCAGGGCGCCCGCGATGAGCATCATCACCGGCACGCCGACCACGACCACCAGGCCGAGCGGCACCGACGTGGTGAGCAGGATGACGGCGACGGTGACCACGGCGACCAGCGAGCCGGTGCCCCGGGCGGTGATGTCGAGCGCGCCGCCGATGTGGTTGATGTCCGAGGTGCCGATGCTGACCACCTCGCCCGTGGACAGCCGTTTGGGCAGGGTGGCGCCGATCCGGTTGGCCTGCTGCACCGTGAGCTGGACGGTGCGGTAGATGGCGGACAGGTAGTTGAACGCCGCCATCCGGTGGCGCAGGACGCCGCTCACGCCGGTGACCAGGCCGAGGCCGAACAGCACCGCGCCCCAGCGCAGCAGGCCGTCGCGGTCGCGCGCGGACAGGCCCGCGTCGATGGCCCGGCCGACGGTGGCGGGGATCAGCGCCTGGCTGACCAACCAGAGCGTCGCGAACCCCATCGCGGCCAGCAGGGACGGCCAGGTGCGAGCCGCCAGCCACAGGAGATAACGCGTGGCCGACCGGACGTCGGGGTCGCCGGGATCGCCGACGGGTAAGGGGCGCATAACGCCCCGAAGCTAAATGATCAACTTTGGGCGGCGCTACTGATTATCGGTCTACCTGCGTGAAGTCCCACTCGTGCGGTGGCCTGGCCACCAGCAGCGGAGGCGGCGCCGCGAGGCGCTCGGGGTCGCTGCGCCATCTGGAAATCACGACGCAGCGGTCGTCGGACGACGAGAACACCTCGCTGGTGATGTGCAGCGGGCTGACCTCGATGCGCGGCAGGGCGGTGTCGCAGACCCACTCGACGAGGTCGGGCAGCCGCCCCTTCTCGGCGCGGGCCTCCCACATGCGCACGATCACGTCGCCGGACATTACACACTCACGAGGGTCAACGGCATCGCGGAGTCGGCCGGCAGATCCAGCCGGCTCGGCCGGACCCCGGCGGCGACCAGGTGCGACCCGAGCGCGGCGACCATCGCGCCGTTGTCGGTGCACAGCTTGGGCCGCGGCACGCGCACCGTGATGCCCACCTTCGCCGCCCGCTCCTCGGCCATGGCGCGCAGCCGCGAGTTGGCCGCCACGCCTCCGCCGATCACGAGGGTGTCGACGCCGTGCTGCCGGCAGGCGGCGATCGCCTTGGCGGTGAGGACGTCACAGACCGCGTCCTGGAACGAGGCCGCCACGTCGTTGACCGGCACGGGCTCGCCGGACCGCTCGCGCGCCTCGACCCAGCGGGCCACGGCGGTCTTCAGGCCGGAGAAGGAGAAGTCGAAGCGGTGCGCCGCCTGGTCCTTGGCCGCGGTCAGGCCACGCGGGAAGGCGATCGTGGCCTGCCCGTCGCGGGCCGCGCGGTCGATCGGCGGACCGCCGGGGAACGGCATGCCGAGCAGCCGGGCCACCTTGTCGAAGGCTTCGCCGGCGGCGTCGTCGATGGTCGAGCCGAGCGGCACCACACCGCCGGCCAGGTCGTCGACCAGCAGCAGCGACGAGTGCCCGCCGGAGACCAGCAGGGCGATCGCCGGCTTGGGCAGGGGCCCGTGCTCCAGGGTGTCGACGGCGACGTGAGCGGCCAGGTGGTTGACGCCGTAGATCGGCTTCTCGGCGGCGACCGCGTAGCCCTTGGCCGCGGCGACACCGACGAGCAGCGCGCCCGCCAGGCCCGGGCCTGAGGTCACGGCGATCGCGTCGATGTCGGCCAACGTGACGCCGGCCTCGTCGAGCGCCCGCTGCATCGTCGGCACCATGGCCTCGAGGTGCGCGCGGCTGGCCACCTCGGGCACCACGCCGCCGAACCGCGCGTGCAGGTCCACACTGGACGCCAGCGCGTCGGCGAGCAACGTCGTGCCGCGGACGATGCCCACGCCCGTCTCGTCGCAAGAGGTCTCGATCCCGAGGACCAGAGGTTCGTCAGTCACGTCTCATCACCAGTGCGTCGGTGTTGCTGGGTTGGTAGTAGCCACGGCGTACGCCGATCGGCTCGAAACCGTAGGTGGCGTAGAGCTTCTGGGCCGGGGCGTTGTCGACCGCGACCTCGAGGAGCACGGCCGGGGCCTTGCGGCGGGCGGCCTCGGCGAGCAACGCCTCCAGGATCGTGCGACCGATGCCCTGGCGCTGCGCGTCGCGTACGACCGCGATGTTCTGGATCCAGGCCTCGTCGCCGTTGACCGCGAGACCGCCGTAGCCGAGTATCCGGCCCTCGTCCTCGGCGACCAGGTAGTAGTGGCCGCTGGAGAGCTCGTTCCAGAACATGCCGGCCGACCACTTCTCGGCGCCGAACAGGTCTTCCTCGATCGGCAGCAACTGGGCGATGTGCCACCAGCGCAGACGGGTCAGCGTTCCGGTCTTCACTGCAGCACCGGCTTGTGCCCTCCCGCCGCGACGGCGTCCGGGCGGCGGAGGTAGAGAGGGGTGAGCGGCTCGCTGGGCGCTCCGGCGCGGATCCGCTCGGCGGCCAGCCGCACGAACGCGTCGACCACCGGGTAGCGAGGCTCGTCGAGCACTTTGACGCCGAGCCGGTCGGCGTATTTCAGGGCTCCGTCGCCGACCGCGACCATGGCCTGGTGTGCCACCGCGTCCGGCACGTCGACGTGCGGACCCTCGATGCGGGCGCCGCTCTGGTCGTAGACGGCCCAGTAGACCTCGCGGCGGCGGGCGTCGGTGGCGGCCAGGGTCACCTGGCCGGGCACGCCGCCGATGGCGTCCAGCGAGCAGACGCCGTACGTCGGGATGCCCAGCACCTGGCCCATGCTCGCCGCCGTGACCAGGCCCACCCGCAGCCCGGTGAACGGGCCCGGGCCGGTGCCCGCGACGATCGCCGCGAGGTCGCGGACGGTGGCGTCGGACTTGCGCAGCACCTCGTCGATCTCGGGCGCCATCAGCTCGCCGTGCGCCCGCCCGTCGACCGTGCGCAGCTCGGCGAGCACGGTGTGGCCGGTCGGGGTGACGTCGGCCAGCGCCGCGGTGACCGCGGGCGTCGACGTGTCGAGAACGAGAACGAGCACGATATGCACCTTATCCGGCGCGCTGGGGTGGGTGCCGCTCAGGCCGCCGCCGAGCGGCTCCAGTCGATCGGCGTCAGGCCGGCGTCGGCGAGCGCCTTGTTGGCGGCGCTGAACGGGCGGCTGCCCAGGAAACTGCGGGGGTTGAGCGGGCTCGGGTGGCCGGCCTCCAGCACGACGTGGGCCGGGTTGGTGACCAGGGCCGCCTTCTTGCGGGCGTAGCTGCCCCAGAGCAGGTAGACCACCCGGTGGGGTTGGTCCTGGAGGGCGCGGATGGTGGCGTCGGTGAACGCCTCCCAACCCTTGTTGGCGTGCGATCCCGCGGCACCCTCGCGCACCGTGAGCACCGCGTTGAGCAGCAGCACCCCTTGCGTCGCCCAGCCTCGCAGGTCACCGCCCTCGGGAGCGGCGGCGCCGAGGTCGGCGGCCAGCTCCTTGTAGACGTTGCGGAGCGAAGGCGGCACGCGTACGCCGGCCTGCACGCTGAAGCTGAGCCCATGTGCCTGGCCCGCCTTGTGGTACGGATCCTGGCCGAGGATGACCACCCGGGTGTCGGCGGGCTCGCACAGCCGGTAGGCGGTGAACAGGTCCGGCAACGGCGGGAAGACCGGGGTGGCGGCGTATTCGGCGGCCACGAACGCGCCCAGGTCGGCGGTGGCGGCCGGGTCGAGGTGCGACTCCAGCGCGGTGCGCCACGCGGTCGGCAACAGGTCGGGCAGGTTCACCGGGCATCCTCCGTGAGCGTCGCGACGCGGGCGGCCCAGTCGCCGCCGGTCGGCTCCAGCTCGATCACCCTGGTGTCGTCGTCGCGCCGGTCGATGCGTACCTGGAGGTGGTCGTCGCGCAGTTGCTCGACGATGCCCTCGCCCCACTCGACCACGGTGACCGCGTCGTCCATCGACGCGTCGAGGTCGAGGCCGTCGATCTCGGCGAGCGGGTCGGCGGCGGCGCCGATCCGGTACGCGTCGGCGTGCACGAGTGGCACGGTGCCGCCACGGGCCGGGTCCGGCCGGTGCACCCGGGCGATCACGAAGGTCGGCGAGGTGACGTCGCCCAGCACCCGCAACCCGGCGCCGATGCCCTGCACCAGCGCGGTCTTGCCGGCACCCAGCGGGCCGGTGAGCACGACGAGGTCGCCGGGGCGCAGCACGGCCGCCAGCCGGGCGCCGAACGCCCGCGTGTCGTCCACTGTGGTCAGCTCGATCATGCCGAGATCTTCTCCAGGAAGGTGATGAGCGTCGAGTTGACCTCGTCGGCATGTTCGAGCATGACGACGTGGCCACTGTCGTTGACTTTCACGAACTCCGCGTCGGGCAGGTGCCGGAGGATCTCCTCGGAGTGCGCGACCGGTGTGATCATGTCTTTGTCGCCGACGATTATCACGGTGGGCGTGCGCTCGAGGGCGGCCAGTGCCGGATAGCGGGCGTGGGTGTAGAGGGTGCGCAGGTAGCGGGCGACCGTGTCGACCGAGGTGCGCGAGTTCATCTTCTCCACATAGGACACCAGCGACGGGCTCGGCCGGGACTCGCCGAAGCCGTAGCGGCGGGTGAGCAGCCAGGCCAGGTCGGTGGCGGCGACCCGGGCGCGGTCGATGGTCGGGCCGGTGAGCCGGGTCGCGCTGTTGACCAGCGGCAGCAGCGGGCCGCCGACGCGGCCGATCAGCGCGGGCAGGCCCAGTCGGGTCTCGTCGATCAGGCCGCCGGAGGTGGCGATCAGCACGCAGCCCTTGACCCGGTCCTCGAAGAACTCCGGGTAGAGCTCGGCGAACGCCATGATGGTCATGCCGCCCATCGAGTGCCCGACGAGGATCAGCGGCCCGTCCGGGACGGTCTCGGCCAGCACCGCGTGCAGCGTCTCGCCGAGCGCCGGCAGCTCGTATTCACCCGTCTCCAGCCGGCCGGAGCGGCCGTGGCCGGGCTGGTCGTAGAAGACCATGCGGTGCTCGCCGCGGGCGGTCAGCGCGCTGCGTTGGAAGTGGAACGTGCCCATGTCGAGGCAGAAGCCGTGGACGAAGACGAGGGTCGGCTTTTTGGGTCCGGCCGCCGTGGGCTCGACCACCTCGACGTGGATGTCGGTGCCGTCGGCGGTGGTGACGGCGAGCGACTCGTCATAGGGCAGCCGATCGAACGGCTCGTCGACGTACGGGTCGGAGACCCCGCGCTTCGAGCGGCGGACGACCGCACGCTCGACGGCGATCCCGGTGGCGATGCCGGCCGCGGCCAGACCGACCACCGCGCCGACGATTCCCGCCCGGCGTCGGGTGCTCATTCACCGTCCTTGTTGTCGTATACCCGTGGAACTCTGGTGCTGCCGAAGCGGGTGACGATCTCATAGTTGATCGTGTCGATCGCGGCGGCCCAGTCGTCGGCGGTCGGGCCGCCGTTGTCGCCGGGGCCGAACAGCGTCGCCACGTCGCCGGGCGCGACCGGCTGGTCGCCGACGTCGAGCACGACCTGGTCCATGCAGACCCGGCCGGCGATGGTGTGCCGGACCCCGTCGATCGCGACCGGCCCGACGTTGGACGCGTGCCGCGGCACGCCGTCGGCGTAGCCGAGGGGCACGACGGCCAGGGTGGTCTCGCGGTCGGTGGTGTAGGTGTGGCCGTAGGAGACGCCGGTGCCGGCCGGGACCCGCTTGGTGAGCATGATCCGGGCGCGGGCGGTCATCGCCGGGCGCAGGCCGAAGGTCTCACCCGGTATCGGCGACAACCCGTAGACCGCGATGCCGGGGCGCACCAGGTCGAAGTGGGCGTCGGGGCGGGTCAGCGTCGCGGCGGAGTTGGCGATGTGGCGCAGCTGTGGGCGGACGCCGAGCCGCTCGGCCACCGCCAGGGCGTCGCGGAAGGCGTCGAGCTGGCGGTCGATGGTCTCGTGGCCGGGCGCGTCCGCGTAGACGAAGTGGCTCCAGATGCCGACGATCTCGATGGCGCCGTCGGCCTGGGCCTTGGCCGCCGCCTCGACCAGGGCGGGCCAGTCGTCGGCGGTGGCGCCGCCCCGGGACAGGCCCGTGTCGATCTTGAGGTGCACCCGGGTGGGGCGCTGCGCCTGCTGGCCGGCAGTGATCATCTCGTCGAGTTGGCCCAGGCTGGCGGCGCTCAGGTCGATGTCGTTGGCGACGCCCTCGTGCAGGGGCAGGCCAGGGGCCAGCAGCCAGGCCAGGACGGGTGAGGTGATGCCCGAACGCCGCAGGCCCAACGCCTCGTCGAGGGTGCAGACGCCGAGCCAGGTCGCGCCGCCGGCCAGGGCGGCCCGGGCGGCGGGGACCATGCCGTGGCCGTAGCCGTCGCCCTTGACGACCGCCATCACCGCGGCCCTGGTGCCGGACCGCAGCCGGGCCACGTTGGCGCTGATGGCGTCGAGGTCGACGCGGACTTCGGCTTGCCACATGGTGCTCAGCCTACTTGGGGGTAACGACGTTTTCCTGGTCACCCGGGCGGAGGTCGTTGACTACCGGGCGTAGGGCGGCGGCCACGTCGCTGGCGCTGACGGGGCCTTGCCGGGCGGCCTCGCGGCCGGCGAGTCCGTGCAGGTAGGCGGCTGTGACGGCGGCCACCTCCGGGCGCAGGCCACCGGCCAGCAGCGAGCCGAGCAGGCCGGCCAGGACGTCGCCCGTGCCACCGGTGGCCAGGGCCGCACTGCCGGTCGGGTTCGCGTACGCCTGCCCGCTCGGGGTGGCCACGATCGTGCGGTCACCCTTGAGGAGGACCACCGCGTTGGTGTGCGCGGCCAGCCGTTGGGCCGCGGCGACCCGGTCGGGGCCTGGCTCCTCGCCGGCCAGCCGGGCGAACTCGCGGTCGTGCGGCGTCAGCACCAGCGGGGCGCTGCGGCCCCGCATCAGGTCGGCCATGGTGCCGTCGACCAGCAGGTTGAGCGCGTCGGCGTCGAGGACCACCGGCAGGCTGCTGGCCAGCACCGTGCGTACCGCGGTCGCGGCCGCCTCGTCGGTGCCCAGGCCGCTGCCGACCACCCACGCCTGCACCCGACCCGCCTCGGTGATCCGGTCCGTCGCGACGACGCTGGGGTGCGCCTGCACGACGTACTGGCGGGCACCGCCGGCGTAGCGGACCATGCCGGTCGGGCCGGCCAGCGCGCCCCACGTGGACAGGATCGCGGCGCCTGGGTACGTCTTCGAGCCGGTGGCGATGCCGACCACGCCGCGCGTGTACTTCTCGTCGGTCGGGCGGTGCTTCGGCAGCGCGTTGACGATGTCTTTCCGGTCCGGCACGAGGATCGCCGGGTCGGCCATGAGCCACGGGCGCAGGCCGATGTCGACCAGCTCCACCTCGCCGGCCAGCGGTGCGGCCGGGCCGACCACGTGGGCCGGCTTGAGGCAGCCGAAGGTGACGGTGACGTCGGCCTGGACCGCTTTGCCGGGTACGTCGCCGGTGTCGACATCGACGCCGCTGGGCACGTCGACGGCGACGATCGTGGGGCGCTGGCCGTGCCGGCCCCTTCTTCCTTGGGCCTTGTGCAGCGCGGCCGCGGCGCCACTGCGCAGGCCACCCTTGGCGCCGATGCCGACGATGCCGTCGATGATCAGGTCCACCGTGCGCGGCGGCTGCTCGGCGGTGCGGCCACCGCTGTCTTTCAGGGCTTTCAGGCCCGCTTCGTGTACGCGGGCCGGGTCGAGCAGGATCGCCGTGACGGCGGCGCCCCGGTTGGCCAGGATCGCGCCCGCGTAGAGGGCGTCGCCGCCGTTGTTGCCCGCACCGACGAGCAGGGTTACGTGGGCTCCGTACACGTTTCGCAGGATCAGGGCGCAGCGGCGGGCGAGGCCCGCGGCGGCGCGTTGCATCAGGGTGCCCTCCGGGAGGTGGGCCATCAGCGCGTCTTCGGCCGCCCGCACGTCGGCGACCCGCCAGGCTTTCCTCACTGCTCCGCCACCACCATCGCGGAGGCGATGCCACCGTCGTGGGAGAGCGAGAGGTGCCAGCGGTTGACGCCCCGTTCGGCCGCTGCGGCGGCCACCGTGCCGCTCACCGTGAGCCAGGGTCGGCCGTCCGGGTCCGTGACGATCTCGCAGTCGTGCCAGTGCAGGCCGGCGGGGGCGCCGAGCGCCTTGGCCACGGCCTCCTTGGCCGCGAACCGGGCCGCCAGGGACTCCGGTGGGCGCGGGTTGCCGGAGCGGGTGAGGCGCTCCGCCTCGGTGAAGAGTCGGTCGCCGAGCAGCGGTGTGCGGGCCAGTGCCCCCGTGAACCGTTCGACGAGGACCACATCGATCCCGACAGCGACGATCATCGGTCCACCCTATTAGCAATACGTGTACGTGGTGCACAAGCCTTGTGGACAGCGGTGGTTGCCCTGCTCGCTTCGTTGTCCACAGCCTGGCTTTTCCGGTCTCTCGCTGGCTTAGCGTTCCCTCGTTGCTGCTAGGTGGGAGGTTGACGTGGACGGTGACCTGCGGGTCGATCCGGGGCTGTTGCGTGACCGGGCGGCCGAGCTCGACCTGGTGGCTTTCGCTCTCGCGGTCGGCCGCGACGACCTGTGCGTCCCGGCACCGGAGTGGTCTTCTGGGATCGCGCTGGCTTCCTTGGCGGGCGACGTGTCGTCGGCGCTCGGTGCGGTGGCGGCGCGGGTGGCCGGCTCGGGTGGGCTGCTCCGGGATGCCGCGCGCTCCTATGAAGAGGCCGACCTGCGGGCGGCGATCCGGCTGCACCGGGTCGGGTGAGCGTTCCGTGGTGACCTATGCGCAGTTGTGGCGGGCCGACCCGGTGTCGTGGCGCTCGGCGGGTGCGGCCTGGGCCCGGTTGGCGGTCGACGTGGGGCGACGGGCGGCTGAGCTCGGCGCGGTGGCCGGGCGGGTCGCCGACGGGTGGCGGGGCGCGGCCGGCTCGGCGGCCGGCGGTCACGTGCGCGCGCTGCGCGCACCGCTCGACGCCGCGCGGTTGGCGTTCGTCGAGACCGACCAGGTGCTGTCCGGGTTCGCGTCCGCGCTGACCCGGGCTCGCGGGATGCTCGCCTCGGCCGTGGCCGCCGCGGCGCCGGCCCATGTCGAGATCGACCGCACCGGCTACGCGACGCCAGACGTCTCGGTCACGGGGATCGACCGGGTCGCCGCACTGCGGGCGGCCGACCGGGTCGGGACCGGGATCGTCGCGGCGCTGCGGGCGGCGACCGACGCCGACCGCGACACGGCCGCCCACCTCGACCGGCTCGCGTCGGCGGCCGCCGCGGGCTGGCCCACCACGCCGCCCCGGCGCCGCCCGCCGCTCGGTGCGCCGCCGTCGGCCGTCCGGGAGTGGTGGGCGGGGTTGACCTCTTCGGAGCGGCGCTGGCTCCTGGTGCACGAGCCCTTGTTGATCGGTCGCCTCGACGGCGTGCCGGTTGCCGCCCGCGACCGGGCCAACCGCGCCCTGCTCGCGGTCTGGCGGGCCGACCTGGTGCGAGAGCGGGCCGAGGCGGTCCGCACGGCGATGCCCCGCCACGCGGCCGTCTCCGCGAGCCTCCGGTTGGTCGGGCTGATGTCCGGCATCGACGCGGTCTCGGCGAGGTTGGCGGCGGAGACCGGCGAACGGGCCTACCTGATGAGCCTGGTGCCCGGGGGCGACGGTCGGCTGGTGCTCGCCCTGGGCGATCCGGACTCGGCCGACAACGTGCTGGCCTACGTGCCCGGGATGACGGCCGACCTGAGCGCTGTCCGCGACGACCTGTCCCGCACGGAGGCGATGTCCGCGCGGGCGGCCACGGTCGACCCGGCCCAACGCACGTCGACGGTGCTCTGGCTCGACTACGACGCGCCCTCCCACCTTGGCGAGGCCATGTTCGCGGCGAGGGCACACGACGCCGGGCCGACCCTACACCGCTTCGCGGAGGGCCTACGCGCCACCCACTGCGGCGCGCCGGCGCACCAGACGGTGCTGGGGCTGAGCTACGGCTCGCTGACGGTCGGCACGACCGCCGCTTCGAACGGCGGCCTGGCCGCCGACGACCTGATCTTCGTGGGCTCACCGGGCGTCGGCGTCGACCACGCTTCGGCGCTCGGCCTGCCAGCGACCCACGTCTGGTCGAGCACCGCGGCCAACGACCCGATCGCCTACCTGGCACCGGGTTGGCGGGAGCCGTTCAACCGCCTGGGCGCCGAACTGGCCGACCCGTTCGGGCCTGACCTACGCCCGCACCCCAACGAAGACCTGTGGTTCGGCCGCAACCCAAGCCACCCAGCCTTCGGCGCCCAGGTCTTCACGGGCGACCCAGGCGGCCACAGCGGCTACTGGCGCACGAACAACGACGCCCTGACCGACATAGCCCGCATAGCCCTGGGCCCAGAACACCAATCGCACGTGGAATGAGACCCCGACCGCGCCAAACCGCCCGAAAGAGCAGGTGGGACCAGCCCCATCCCGCCGGCGGGCGGCCCGGCCGCAGAGCCGGCCGGCGCCCCCCGGCCCAAGGCGGACCGCGCCCAGCCGCAGAGCCGGCCAGCCCCCCAAGGCGGACCGCACCCAGCGCCAAGCGGGCTGGTCAGAACGCGGCAAGGCCGCACGGCCCAGAACCCGGCAAGGCCGAGCGGGCCACAACCCGGCAAGGCCTTAGACGAGTAAGTCCGAAGTACCCGCCGAAGCACGGGTTCCTGCGGGCACCCACCCGTTCCGAGCCGGGCGGGTTCGGAGCGCCGTCACCGACCCGCCTCGACGCTCCCAGATGGCCATGCACCCATTTCCGGGTGGACCGGGTTCCGTGCCGCGAGGGCGTGTCGCAGGGTCTCGATGACTGCCTCATGTGGAGCTCTGGGGACGGCCACGGCCATCCGGAGCCGCGTCGCTCATGATCGTGTGCGCCTCATCGGTATCCCGACACCCCGACCGCATGATCGGGTGTGTCTGATCGGGTCGCCGCACGGCGTGTCGACCAGATCAGACACACCCGATCACTCACTCCATCGCTGATCTCCCAGATGTCGCACACCCGATTACGGCCAGCCGTGGCATCTGCCGGGCCGGCCCAACTGACACACGAGCGGTATGGCCTGTGCAGACCGCGATCAGCGTGCTCGGCGCGGACACCGATCGACTTCGGACCAACTCGCGCCAGTCAGAAGCCGGTCAGGCGCTCGGGCCGGCCATGGCCGGACCGTTCAGGACCTCGATACCGGTCGGTGCCTGCTCGGGCCCGGGCCGGTCGGTCAAGCCTTTCAAGGCCGGGGCCTCGGCTTGGACACCAGACCAGGCCGGACCGGTCAACGCCGGGCCAAACGGGGGCCGAGCGGACCAGGCCAAGCCGGGGCCGAGCGGACCGGGCCGGGGCCGAGCGAACCGAGCCAGGCCGGGCCGGGGCTTCATGGCCGGCTGGTTAGAGCTGGTCGTCGCCGATCCAGACGGATGTGGCCGGATCCGGGCGGGCTGTCGCCAGCCCTGACATTCAGGCTTTGCCACCTGCCCAGTCGCCCGGATCGGTGAAACGCCGCTGCTCCAGCGGCGGGCCGCAGATCTAGGGATTTGGTTGCTCCCGCAGCAGCAATCAAATCCCTGGATCTCGGGCACGCGAGCCACCGCGGACCTGGCAGCGCAGCGGAGCGGAGCGGTCTCCGGGAGCATCGGTCATGACCACCGCGAGCCCGGGAAATGATCGGCTCTCGTTGTCTGGCTTACTCGACCGTCACCGACTTTGCCAGGTTGCGCGGCTGGTCGACGTCGTGGCCGCGGGCCGAGGCGATTTCGCAGGCGAGCACCTGGAGCGGGACCGTCGTGACCAGCGGGGCCAGCAGGGTTGGGGTGCGGGGCACGTAGATCAGGTGGTCGGCGTAGGGCACGACCGCCTCGTCGCCGTCTTCGGCGATCACGATGGTGCGGGCGCCGCGGGCGCGGACTTCCTGGATGTTCGAGACGATTTTGTCGTGGAGCATGCCTCGGCCCGCCGGGGACGGTACGACGCAGACGACCGGGGTGCCGTGGTCGATCAGGGCGATCGGGCCGTGCTTGAGCTCGCCGGCCGCGAAGCCCTCCGCGTGGATGTAGGCGAGCTCCTTGAGCTTGAGGGCGCCCTCGAGGGCGACCGGATAGCCCACGTGGCGGCCGATGAACAGGATCGTGCCGGCGCTGGCGAGCTCGCGGGCCAGCTCGCGGACCGGGTCCATGCGGCCGAGCAGGGTACGCAGCTTGTCGGGCATCTCCTGGAGCTGCCCGACGACGGCGCCGACCTCGTCGGCGTACTTGATGCCGCGGACCTGGGCCAGGTGCAGGCCGATCAGGTAGCAGGCCACGACCATGGTCAGGAACGCCTTGGTCGAGGCGACCGCGATCTCCGGGCCGCCGTGGGTGTAGAGCACGGCGTCGGACTCGCGCGGGATGGTCGAGCCGTTGGTGTTGCAGATGGCGAGCACTCGGGCCTTCTGGTCCTTGGCGTGCCGCAGGGCCATCAGGGTGTCCATGGTCTCGCCGGACTGGGAGATCGCCACGACCAGGGTGGAGCGGTCGAGCACCGGGTCGCGGTAGCGGAACTCGCTGGCCAGCTCGACCTCGCAGGGGATGCGGGTCCAGTGCTCGATCGCGTACTTGGCGACGAGCCCGGCGTGGTAGGCGGTGCCGCAGGCGACGATGAAGATCTTGTCGACGTCGCGCAGGTCCTGGTCGGTGAGGCGCACCTCGTCGAGGCGGATCTCGCCCTGCTCGGTCAGCCGGCCGATCAGGGTCTCGGCGATCGCCTGGGGCTGCTCGGCGATCTCCTTGAGCATGAAGTAGTCGTAGCCGCCCTTTTCGGCCGCCGACGCGTCCCAGTCGATGTGGAAGTCGCGGCCGGCCGCGGGGACGCCGCCGAAGTCGGTGATCTCGATGGCCTCGGGGGTGATCAGCACGACCTGGTCCTGGCCGAGCTCGATCGCCTCCCGGGTGTGCTCGATGAACGCCGAGACGTCGCTGGCCAGGAAGTTCTCGCCGTCGCCGCGACCGACCACGAGCGGCGAGTTGCGCCGGGCCGCCGCGACGGCGCCGGGCGTCCCGGCGTCGGTCGCGAGCAGCGTGAACGCGCCCTCCAGCCGGCGGCAGACACGGCGCATCGCCTCGGCGAGCGCCTGCGGACGGCCGATGCCCGGGTTCTCCAGGTGCACGGCGGCGAGCGCGATCTCCATCAGGTGCGCCGCGACCTCGGTGTCCGTGTCGCTGGCGAACTCGATGCCGGTCGCCTCCAACTCGGCCCGCAGCGCCGCGAAATTCTCGATGATGCCGTTATGGATGACCGCGACCCGGCCGTTGCGCGACAGGTGTGGGTGCGCGTTGCGGTCCGTCGGGCCGCCGTGGGTCGCCCACCGGGTGTGGCCGATCGCGGTGGTGCCGCTGCCGATGTGGGTTTCGGTGGAGTCGGCCGGGCGCTCCGAGAGGGCCTTCTCGAGGTTGGCGAGCTTGCCCGCGCGCTTCTCGGTCAGCAGGCAGTCGGCGCCGACCACAGCGACGCCGGCCGAGTCGTAGCCGCGGTATTCGAGCCGCCGCAGCCCGTCGAGCACGATGCCGAGCGCCGGTCGGGCGCCCACGTAACCCACGATTCCACACATGAGCCAGACTCTAGCCGAAATTCGCTCATGCTGCGTGCGCGAAAGTGTGCCTATCAATCATCCGACATGAGCAATGCATCGTGTACGTTCCGTGCCCGCCGACTAGGGTTATTGGCCCGGTCGAGACGGCCCGTTGTGGACCGCAACCGGTACTGTCGGCCCGTATCGCCTCGGTCAGGCCGATCCGCCGTTTGACGGCTTTCCGCTTGTCCGTGGCCTCGGTTTCGGGGACGCTCGACGGCGTCCCGCGCCGTGGGTCGCCGCCCATGGCCGCCCCTCGCTTGGAGCGCAGATGAGCCGTCCCACCTCCCCCGAGCCCGACGAATCGGGAGACGGCGAGCACGCACCGGATAAGACCGCGGCCTATCCGCCTCCGCCTCCGTTCCCGTCGACCACCCCGGCACCGCCGTCGCCGTCCGCGGACGCCGAAGCGACCGAGCCGTTGAGCCCGGCCGAACCGCCGGCGTCGGCCAGCCCGCCCGCGCCCCCGGCTCCGCCGGCGCCGCGAGCCCCCGAGCCCGAGGCAACCGAAGCGCTGACCGTGGCCGGACCTGCGGCGTCGGCAAGCCCAGCGCCATCAGCCGGCACGGCTCCGCCGGCCAGCTCCGCGCCGCCGGTCAGCCCAACGCCACCGGTTAGCTCGGCCCCGCCGGCCAACTCCGCGCCGCCGCCTTCGGACAGCCCAGCTTGGCCAACGCCGCCGGTCAGCTCGGCGCCGCCGGTCAGCTCGGCGCCGCCGGTCAGCTCGGCGCCGCCGGTCAGCTCGGCGCCGCCGGCGCCTTCGGGTAGCCCGGCTTGGCCTACGCCGCCTGGTGGCTCCGCGCCGGCCGTCAGCTCCGCTCCGCCGGCTGGGTCCGTGCCGTCCGCGAACTACCCGCCTGCTGGTGGGGCGGCGCCCGTGTCGGGGTTCACCCTGCCGCCTGCGGTCTCGGCTGACGCGCCCCCGGCGCCGGCGCCCGCCGGCGATGCCGGAGCGACCGCGCCCCTGCCGCCCGCAGCGGCCGACGCACCCCGCCCGCCCGCGCCCGCCGCAGACGGAGGCCCGGCCGCGCCGCGCCCGCCGTCCTTCGGTGGCCAGCCGACCGCCCCGCTGCCGCCGCCTACCGCCCCGCTTCCCAGTGCCCACGCCACCCCGCCGCGCGGTGGGACGCCGACCTTCACCCCCGGATCCGCCCCGGTCTACCCGATGGCGCCCACCGGTAGTCCGGTCGGCTACCCCTCCAGCGCCCCGCCCGGCTACTCGAACGAGACCCCGCCGGGCGGCTCGTACCCGAAGACCTCACCACTGCCCCCTGGTGCCGGGCCAGATCCGTACCACCCTGGCGAGCCGAGTCCTTACGCCCGGCCGCCGGGTACGCCGGCGGACGCCCCGTTCGCTCCCCCGGACGCCGCCGCGGCGAGTGGTCCGCCTCCGGCCAACCCTTACGCCCCGCCGCCGGTGTCCGGTGCCGGGAGCCCCTACGGCTACCCGCAGCCGAACACACCCGGGTACGGGCCCAGTGCGCCGTACAACCCGTACAACGCGGCTCCGGTCTATGACCAGCCCGTCAAGAAGAAGCGGAGCAACGGCCCGATCATCGCGCTGGTCATCGTGCTCGCGCTGCTCTTCTGTGGCGGAGCGGCCACCGCGGGTGCCCTGCTGATCGCCAACGCCGGCAACGACGACGATCCCGTCGCCACCCAGCCGACCAACCCGGCCCTCCCCGACCCGGACCCGGCAGACCCGATCGACCCGGCGCCGACCGTCGAGCCCGACGATCCGCAGGGCCTGCCGACCGGACTGCCCGGTCTGCCCGGGGTCGCCGGCAAGACCGTCGTCTACGAGGTCACCGGCGAAGGACGCGCGGACATCACGTACGTCGACGACCTTGCCGGCGACACCCGGGAGTTGAAGAACCAGAAGCTGCCGTGGAAGCACCAGTTCACCAGCACCGAGGGATCGTTGCTGTTGACCGTGAGCGCTACCCGGGCCGACGGTGACAACGACGGCGTCGGTTGCCGCATCACCGTCGACGGCAAGGAGTCCGCCCGGAACGACGGCAGCATCATCGGCGCCTTCTGCATCGGGACGATCTTCGACTAGACGAGCTAGGCAGTGCGGCGGCGGAAGAGCACCGCCGCCCAGGTGAACGCCACCAGGGTGATGCCGCCGAACCACAGCAGGGCGATCCACCAGCTCGAGCCGATCGGCGTGCCCATCAGCAGGCCCCGCGTCGTCTCGACGATCGGCGTGATCGGTTGGTGCTCGGCGACGCCGCGCAGCCAGGTGGGCAGGGTGTCGACCGGCACGAACGCGCTCGACACGTACGGCAGGAAGGTGATCGCGAAGGTCGCGCCGCCCGCCGCGTCCACGGTGCGCACGAGCAGGCCCAGGCACGCGGCGAGCCACGAGATCGACAGCATGAACAGCGCCAGGAACCCGATGGCCGCCAGCCAGTCGGCCACGCCCGCCGCCGGTCGCCAGCCGATCAGCAGGCCGACGCCGATCACCAGCGCCATCGCGACCAGGTTGCGGACCACGCTGGCCACGACGTGTCCGGTGAGGACGGCCGAGCTCGCCACCGGCATGGACCGGATGCGGTCGATCAGGCCGCCGACCATGTCGTGGGTGACGCTGACCGCGGTGGTCGAGGCCCCGAACCCGGCACACAGGATGATGATCCCGGGTACGACGTAGTTGACGTACGCCGTGCCCGAGTTGATCGCACCGCCGAAGATGTAGACGAAGATCAGCATCAGCATGATCGGCAGCATGACCGCCATCAGCAGCGCCTCGACGTTGCGGGCGGAGATGCGCAGGCTGCGGCCGATCATCGCGAACGAGTTGTCGATCGCCCAGTACGCGCTGGTCATCGCGGGCCACCTCCGGTCAGGGCGAAGAACACGTCGTCGAGGGTGGGCCGGTGGATGGCGACCTTGTCGACGGGCGCGCCGATCTTGTCCATCCGGTCGAGCAACTCGCGCACCTCGGCCGCGGTGCCGCTGGTCGCGACGGTCACCGACGTGGCAGTCGAAGCGACGGGATCGAGATCCGCGACCGCCAACGCGACCGAGGAGGCGGACGCGAACGTCAGCGAGACCCGCTCCCCGCCGACCCGCACCTTCAGCGAGTCGGCGGTCCCTTCGGCCACCGCCACCCCGTGGTCGATCAGCATGATGCGGTCGGCCAACTGGTCGGCCTCCTCCAGGTACTGCGTGGTCAGGAAGATCGTCGAGCCACCGGAAGCGAGCTCGCGCACGAACGACCACATCTGCTGCCGGCTACGCGGGTCGAGGCCCGTGGTCGGCTCGTCCAGGAAGATCACCGGCGGCTCGGTGACCAGGCTCATCGCCAGGTCGAGGCGGCGCCGCATGCCACCCGAGTACGTCTTGACGAGCTTCCCCCCGGCCTCGGCGAGGTCGAACCGCTCCAAAAGCGACACGGCCCGCCGCCGCGCCGCCGACCGACCGAGCCGCCGCAGCCGGCCGACCATGACCAGGTTCTCCCGGCCGGTCTGCAGCTCGTCGACCGCCGCGTACTGCCCGGTCAGGCTGATCTTCTGGCGCACCTCGAACGCCGAGGTCACCACGTCGTGCCCGACCACCGAAGCCCGCCCGGCGTCGGGCCGGACCAGCGTCGCGAGGATCCGCACCAGCGTCGTCTTGCCGGCACCGTTCGGACCCAGCAAGCCGAACACGGTGCCCGCCGGCACGGCGAGGTCGATGCCGGTCAACACCTGTTGCGCACCGTACGACTTCGAAACTCCCTGGACCTGGATCGCGTCCACGCCCTCCCCCAACTGTTTATGGCCTACGCTAATTGGTTTAGGCTATACGCAGTTTTAGGATGAAGCAATGCCTGAACTCCCGCCCGGCGTCGACGTGCTGTGGGGACGCCGCGAGCCCGCCAAACGCGGCCCGCGCCCCAATCTCAGCATCGAGCAGATCGTCGACGCCGCCATCGAGATCGCGTCGGCCGAAGGGCTCGGGCCCCTCTCGATGAACCGCGTGGCCGAGAAGCTGGGCAAGTCGGCGATGTCGCTCTATCGCTACGTCCGCACCAAGGACGAGCTGCTCCAGGTGATGACCGACGTCTGCGCGGTCAAGAACGCCCCGCCGGAACCCGACGACGACGCGGGCTGGCGACCCAACCTGGAGCGCTGGGCGTACGAGCTCGTCGGGCTCTACCGGCGGTTCCCGTGGGTGCTGCACGTGCCGCTCGGCCCGACTCCGCCGGTCGGTCCCGGCCAGCTCACCTGGCTCGACCGGGGCCTGGGCTGCTTCCGCCGCACGAACGTACCCTCGGAGCTCCGGCTCGGCGTCGTGATGCTCTTGCTGATCTTCATCCGCGGCCAGGTCCGCATGGCGCAGGAGGTCAACCAGGGCGCGGCGGGTGCGGCCCTGGGCTATCCCGCGTACGGCGAGATGCTCCGCCTGGTGGTCGACAAGGACCAGCTCCCCGACCTCGCCCGCCTCGTCGACGAGGGCATGTTCGACGACCCCGAAGAGGGAATGAGCGAGCAGGAGTTGGACATGGAGGTCCGGTTCGGCCTCACCATGATTTTCGACGGCATCGAGCGTCTGGTCGCCGGCTACGAGGAGGAACAGTGACGGACCCGCTGGTCGCGCGGATGCGCCCGTTCGGCACCACGATCTTCGCGGAGATGTCCGCGCTCGCCGTGCGGACCGGCGCCGTCAACCTGGGCCAGGGCTTCCCGGACACCGACGGTCCCAAGGAGATGCTCGACGCCGCCGCCGAGGCGATCCACAACGGAGCCAACCAGTACCCGCCCGGCCCCGGCATTCCGGCTCTGCGAGCTGCGATCAGCGCGCACCAGCAAAGGTTCTGGGGTCTCGACTACGACCCCGACGGCGAGGTGCTGGTCACGGCCGGCGCCACCGAGGCGGTCGCGGCGACGATCCTGGCCCTGTGCGAGCCCGGCGACGAGGTGGTCTGCTTCGAGCCCTACTACGACTCGTACGCGGCGGCGATCGCGCTCGCGGGTGCGGTGCGCCGGCCGGTGACGCTGCGTCCCGGCGCCGACGGCCACTACACCGTGGACCCCGACGAGCTGCGTCGCGCGTTCGGTCCGCGTACCCGGATGGTGCTGTTGAACTCCCCGCACAACCCGACGGGCAAGGTCTTCACGCGCGACGAGCTGGCCCTCGTCGCGGAGTTGTGCCAGGCGCACGACGTCTACGCGGTGACCGACGAGGTCTACGAGCACCTGGTCTTCACGGACGCCGCGACGCCGCACGTGCCGCTGGCGACCCTGCCCGGCATGCGCGAGCGCACGCTGCGGATCTCGTCGGCCGGCAAGACGTTCTCCTGCACCGGATGGAAGATCGGCTGGGCCAGCGGTCCGCGCGACCTGGTGTCGGCGGTGCTGCGGGTCAAGCAGTTCCTGACGTTCGTCAACGGCTCGCCGTTCCAGCCGGCGGTCGCGATCGCGCTCGGCCTGCCCGACCACTACTTCAGCGAGTTCCGCGCCGGCCTGCAGGCACAGCGCGACCTGCTCGTCGCCGGCCTGCGGGACGCCGGCTTCGGCGTGCTGCTCCCGGAGGGCACCTACTTCGTCACGGCAGACATCACGCCGTTGGGCGGCACCGACGGGGTGGAGTTCTGTCGGTCGCTGCCGGAGCGCTCGGGCGTCGTGGCGGTGCCGACCCAGGTGTTCTACGACCACGAGGACGCCGGCCGCCGGCTGGTCCGGTTCGCCTTCTGCAAACGGCCGGCCGTCCTCAACGAAGCGGTCGCCCGCCTCAGGAAAAACTAGAACCGGCCCCACGCCACCACGGCGGCCAGCACGAGCAGCACCAGGTTGGCGATCACCATCGGCGTCTCGCGGCGGCGGCCGTGCACCACAATCGCGCCGATCATCAGCAGCACGATGCCGACCGCGGCCAGCGGCACGAGGATCTCGGCGACGCCGAACAGCGCCGGCAGGACCAGACCGAGGCCGGCGAGGAAGTCCAGCGCGCCGATCGCCTTGACGGCGTTGGGTGAGAAGCCCTCGGTCCAACCCAGACCGGTCTCGATCAGCTTCTCTTTCGGCTGGAGCATCTTCATCAGACCGGCACCGACAAAGGCGATGGCGAGCACGATCGCGATGATCCAGAGAACGACATTCATGGGGGGTGTCCGATCTCCTAAAAGTTGAATCGTCAACTAAAGGAGATCGGACGTCAAGAAGATCTCAGACCGGCGACGCGGTACGCACGACGGCGACGAGCCGCTCCGCGACGTCCTGCGCGACCTCGGCGGTGGCCGCCTCGACCATCACCCGCACCAGCGGCTCGGTGCCCGACGGGCGGAGCAGCACCCGGCCCGTGTCGCCGAGCTCGGCCTCGGCCGCCGCGGCCGCGGCCAGCACCGCCGGGTCCTGCGCGCCGACCGTACGGTCGCCGACCGGCACGTTGATCAGCACCTGCGGCAGCTTGGTGACCACCGACGCGAGCTCGGCCAGCGGCTTGCCGGATGTGGCCATCCGGGCCATCAGCTGCAGGCCGGCCAGCACGCCGTCACCGGTGGTCGCGTACGCCGGCATGATGATGTGGCCGCTCTGCTCGCCGCCCAGCGCGAGCCCGGAGGCGCGCAGCTCGTCGAGCACGTAGCGGTCGCCGACCTTGGTCTCGACCAGGTTGACGCCCTCGCGGCGCATGGCCAGCTTGAGGCCGAGGTTGCTCATCACGGTCGTGACCAGCGTGTCGTCGGTCAGCGTGCCCGCCTCGCGCATGGCCAGCGCCAGGATCGCCATGATCTGGTCGCCGTCGACCTCGTCACCGGCGGCGGTGACCGCGAGGCAGCGGTCGGCGTCGCCGTCGACCGCGATGCCCAGGTCGGCGCCGTGGGCCAGGACGGCCTCGCGCACGGCGTCGAGGTGGGTCGAGCCGCAGCCGTCGTTGATGTTGAGCCCGTCCGGCTCGGCGTGGATCGCGATCACCTCGGCGCCCGCCTCGCGGTAGACCACGGGGGCGATGTCGGCGGCGGCGCCGTTGGCGCAGTCGACGACGACCTTGAGCCCGGTCAGCGGCTGCGCGACCGAGCCGATCAGGTGCTGCACGTAGTGGTCGGCACCGTCGAGCAGGTCGTGCGCGCGGCCGACGCCGGCCCCGGTCGGCCGGGTCCAGCCGGCGGTGCCGGCCTCGATGGCCGCCTCGATCCGGTGCTCGATGTCGTCGGGCAGCTTGTGCCCGCCGGCCGCGAAGATCTTGATGCCGTTGTCGGGCATCGGGTTGTGCGAGGCCGAGAGCATCACGCCGAAGTCGGCCTTGGTCTCGGCGACCAGGTAGGCCACCGCCGGCGTGGGCAGCACGCCCACCCGCACGACGTTGGCGCCCGCGCTGGTCAGGCCCGCGACGGTGGCCGCCTCGAGCATCTCGCCGGACGCCCGCGGGTCGCGGCCCACGACGGCCAGCGGCGGGTGGGACCGGTCGACTTCGGCGAGGGTACGGGCGGCGGCGACCGCCACGGCGAGCGCGAGCTCCGGGGTGAGGTCGGCGTTCGCCTTACCGCGTACCCCGTCGGTGCCGAAGAGACGACCCATCTGATCCTCCGCTGTAATTCGGGTCCGGGAATGCCAACGGCCGGGACGCCGTCGCCGTGGCGATGGCGGATCCCGGCCGTGTGGTCAGTGAATCAACGCTTGGAGTACTGCGGAGCCTTACGGGCCTTCTTGAGACCGTACTTCTTGCTTTCCTTGACCCGCGCGTCACGGGTGAGGAAGCCGGCCTTCTTGAGCGCCGGACGGTCGTCGGGCTCGTTGGTGATCAGCGCACGGGCGATCGCGAGGCGCAGCGCGCCGGCCTGCCCGGTGATGCCACCGCCGCGAAGGTTGGCGATGACGTCGAACGCCTCGGCCTTCTCCGTGGTGACCAGCGGCTCGCGGATGAGCTGCTGGTGGACCTTGCTCGGGAAGTACTCCTCGAGCTCGCGGCCGTTGCAGGTGATCTTGCCGCTGCCCGGCACGATGCGCACGCGGACGATGGCTTCCTTGCGCCGGCCCACGGTCTGGATCGGGCGGTCGCCGCGCGGGGCGCGGGGCGCGGGAGCGGGGGCCGGAGCGGTGGCCTCGGCGACGGCGACCGGGGTGGCCTCGCTGACATCGGTCATGTTGGTGACTTCCTCGTCCGCGCTCACTGCGCGATCTGCTTGATCTCGAACGGCACCGGCTGCTGCGCGGCGTGCGGGTGCTCGGCGCCGGGGTAGACCTTCAGCTTCTTGATCAGCTGACGACCGAGCTTGTTGTGCGGGAGCATGCCCTTGACGGCGAGCTCGACCGCGTGTTCGGGGCGCTTCGCGAGCAGCTCCTCGTAAGCCACCTGCTTGAGACCACCCGGGTAGCCGGAGTGGCGGTAGGCGACCTTGTTCTGGCGCTTGTTGCCGGTCAGGGCGACCTTGCCAGCGTTGATGACCACGACGAAGTCGCCGGTGTCGACGTGGGGGGCGAAGGTCGGCTTGTGCTTGCCGCGCAGCAGCGTGGCCGCGTGGGTGGCCAACCGGCCCAGCACGACGTCAGACGCGTCGATGATGAGCCACTGACGCTCGATCTCACCCGGCTTCGGGCTGTACGTACGCACAGGTTTACCTTGTCTCGTCGTCGGTCTGGGGTCGCGCGCCAGAATGTTTGTCACGTCGCGCACAACAGCAGACAACAATACCTGCTGCGAGCAGGCAGGGTCAAAACGGGGTTGTGGCCGGGGCCACCGTCAGTCTACAGCCAGTCGGTAGCCGCGCTTAACCACCGTCTGCACCACTCTAGGGGTACCCAGACCGGCCCTCAGCCGGGCCACCGCCATCTCGACGGCATGCTCGTCGGCGCCCCTCGGCAGGGTCCGTTGGAGGGCACCCCGGGAGAACACCCGGCCGGGCTCCGCGGCCAGCGCCCGGAGCACCGCCATCGGGCCCGGGGCCAGCGGTTTCAGGGCGCCGTCGACCACCGCCGCGTGGCCCCGCAGGGTCAGGTCGTGGCCGGCCGCCCGCACGCTGATCGCCCGCGGGGGCAGCTCCTTGATGATCGTCCGGACCAGGCCGCCCAGCCGGGCCTTGGCCGGCGCGACCACGGGTATGCCGTGCCGGCGGAGCGGGGCCGCCGTGACCGGACCCACGCAGGCGGCCAGCACGTCGTGCCGGAGCGCGGCCAGCAGGTCCTCGCGAGCGGGGCCGGCCGCGCGCAGCAGTGCGTTGACGGCGGGGGCGGAGGTGAAGGCGACCGCGTCCACCAACCGGCCGGTGACCAGGTCCACCAGGCGGTGCAGCGGGGCGGGGTCCAGCGGCGGCGCCCAGCGGTAGACCGGAATCTCGATCACGGTCGCGCCGGCGGCCTCCAGTGCGGAGGTCCACTCGGGCTGGCGCTCGCCGGGAAGCTGCATGGCCACCACCTGACCGCGTACGCCCCGGTCGCGCAGGTGGTCGATCACCTCGGCGTAGCTTTCCTCCATCGGCGCGTGGTCCGTGCCCCCGCGTACCCGGGGATCCCTGGTGACCAGATAGGCCTGCGCGAGGACCCCGCGCAGCGGCTCCGCCAGGCCCCAGCCGGCAGCGGCCTCCAGCCAGCCGCGCATGCCGATCGAGGTGTTGGCGACCACGATGTCCGGCGGGCGGTCCAGGCAGGCTCTGGTGGCGGCGCGGAGCTCGGTGTCGTCGGCGAGGGGGACGATCCGCAGGGCGGGTGCGAGTACGACCCGGGCGCCGCTGCGCTCGAGCAGCGTGCCGAGGGTGTCGCGGCTCCGGTCGGCCGTGACGCCAACGGTGAAACCCGTCAGTTCGCCGGACCGTTGGGCCATGTCCGAGAGCGTGCCGCTGTCCCGTTTCGGCGCGGCGTCCCGTTTGTTTCAAAAGTGCTAAGAGCTGCGGTGCGTTCGCTGTGCGTACCCTTCGGATGAATCTTGGTATGGTCGTTGGTATGACCGCCAAGGTGACCCTCTCGTTCTCGGACGAGACCATCGAAGAGGCCCGCCGCTACGCCAAGCGCGAGGGGATGTCCCTGTCGGCGTGGATGGACCAGGCCGCCCGCGAGAAAGCGGTCCGTGAGCTGTTCACGGCGCATGCCGCTGCGGTCGGCCGGGCGGGCGCCGCGGAGCTGGAGGCCGCCGCGCTGGCCGACGAGCGCGAGGCGGCGATGGTCGACGAGGCCCTCTTCGGAGGCGACGGGCGTGCCGCGTAGGGGCGAGATCTGGCGCATCAACGGCGCCCGTGAACGCCTCGGCCTGGTGGTCAGCTCCGACCTCTACAACAGCACCGACGTACCCATCCTGATCGTGGTCGAAGTGGTCGAGTCCGATCTGTTGCGTGACTCACCGTTGGCCGTGCCGATGGGGTCCTATGTGGTCATGCCCGACCGGCTCTCGTCGCCCATGAAGAAGTGGTTCACCGAGGTGGTCGACGTCGCCGACAGCGGCACGATGTTCCGGGTCTCGCGCGCCCTGCGGATCCTGCAGAACCTCTGACCCTGCGTAGTTATCCACAGTCTCCGATCGGCGGGTGGCGGTCGGCTGGCGTGGGCCGTACCGTGCCCGCATGGCCTATCGGACCTGGGGCAGGGTGCTGCTCGCGGCGCTCGGCGTCGGCCTGCTCGCTGGTGCCGGTCAACTCGGCTTCGCTTATGGCTTGGGCGTGGTGCGGTTCGCCCGTGACTTCGAGCAGTCACCTGGGCAGTGGACGGCACACCTCGCCTGGGTGGCGTGGTTCGCGATGCTGGCCGCGGTCGCCGGCGCCCTGGCGGGTGCCTGGCTGGCCGCGCGCGACGACCTACGACCGACGCTCGGCTCACGGGTGGCGGTGGCCGTCGCCGGCGGTGTCGGCGCGATGGCGGTCGCTCCGCTCGCGATGTTGCCGTCCCGGGTGGCCACGATTCCGTCCGGCAACGCGGTCACGATCGCGGGCCTGTCCGCCGTCCTGGGCGCCCTGGTCGGGGTGTTCGCGGCCGTGGCGGTGCTGTCCCAGCGGGTTGTCGGGCTCAACCTCGGCGCGGTCACCGTCGTGGTCTGGCTGGTCGCGCTGCTGTCGGTGGCTCCGTCGCTGGGGCCTGACGACCCGTTGCCCGCCGTACGCCTGGGCGTGCTCGACGCGAGCTGGCTCGGTGGCAGCCTCGCGCAGCGGCTGGCCGTGATCGTGATGCCGGCGATCGCACTGGCGGCCGGGGCCGGCATCGGCCTGCTGGCCCGCTGGCGCGGGTTGCCGGTGATTCCGGTCGCGGTGTCCGGCGTGGTGGGGCCCGCTCTGCTCGCGCTGGCCTATCTGATCGCGGGCCCGGGCGACGACCCCGACCGCTACCAGGCGGCGCCCTACTGGGGTGCGCTGATCGCGGTGGCTGCGGGCGGTCTCGGCTCGGTCCTGGCCGCGGTGGCCCGGCAACTCACCGGCGCACGACCGGCGACGGACCCGCCGGGCCGGCACGGCGACCACACGGCGGAGGTCTTCCCCGGGTCGCCTGAGGTGACGGCGGACCGCGACGAGGAAACGCGCACGTTCGACGCCTGGGGCACCGGCAAGTCGGACGGTCGGTTCGGTGACGACAAGCCGACGAGCTCGTTCGACCGCGACGACCTCGACCCGCCAGGCGCGACGAGCGGCGGCGGGTTCGGGCGCGACCCGCTCGGCGGGCCAGGAAACCGGCGCGACATCCTGGATGACGGCCACAGCGGCAGCTTCGGCTCGGGCCGCGATGACTCGCTTGGCGGCTTCGGCTCGGGTCCGTCGGCAGGGCGCGACGACTCGCTTGGCGGCTTCGGCTCCGGTCCGTCCGCAGCCCGCGACGACCCGCTCGGGAGCTTTGGCTCCAGTCGGTCCGCTAGCCGCGACGACTCCCCTGGCGGCTTCGGCTCCGGTCCGTCCTCGGGCCGCGGCGACTCACTTGGGAGCTTCGGCTCCAGTGCGTCCGGTGGCCGCGACGACTCGCTTGGCAGCTTCGGCTCCGGTCCGTCCGCAGACCGCGACGACTCGCTCGGGAGCTTTGGGTCCAGTGCGTCCGCTAGCCGCGACGACTCCCTCGGCAGCTTCGGCTCGGGTGCTTCCGCGGGCCGGGACGACTCGCTCGGCGGGTCCGGCCGGGGTCGGGCGCGGGATCTTGGCGATGTGGAACGGTCGACGCCGCCGCAGGCCGGCGAAGGTTCGACGGGTGGTTCGTTGTTCAACCCGCCGAAGCCGGTCGCGCCGCCACGCCAGCCGGAGGTCGTCTCGCCGCCGCCGGGCCCCGAGCCGACGCCGATCAGGCCCTTCGACCGGCAGCCCGCGAGCGGTCCGGGCGACTGGCGCACCGACAAGACCTCGAGCTTCACACCCGCGTCAGTGCCCGTGGTGCCGGCCAACGGCCCGCAGCGGCGCGACGACGGTGAGGTGACCCAGCGGCCCAGCGCGATCCGGCCGCAGCCGGCGACGCCGAACCGGGTGCCCCGCCAGCCAGGCGTGGGAGACGGCGGCGGGCTGGCGCCGGTCGACCTACCCGACCAGTCGCCCCGGTCGAGTGGCTCAGGGCGGCGCGGCGGTCCGGTGCGGCTCGACGACCCGACCAGGGAGGCCGGCGCGGGGCGACACGGGCAACCCGACCAGCTCAGCGACCCGACCGGCGGCTCGGCAGGACCGGACTCGTCGGACTGGGGCGGGCGATCCGACTGGTCCGGCGGCTCGACGCGGCCGGCGGCGACCGCCGGGTCGGCGGAGACCAGCGGAGAGATGCCGGATTGGCGGCTCGCGCCGCCGGCCTGGACCCCACCGCCACCGATCACGCCGGGCTCGGGCAGCGAGGCGACGGCCGACGCCCGCACCGAGCCGCCGACGACGGAGGCCGCACCGGCCAAGCCGGCGCCGGAGCAGAAGCGCCGCGGTCTCTTCCGCCGCAAGAACAAGTCGGAGCCGGCGCCGACCGAGACCGACTGGGTGGAGGTGCCGGCGGCAGCGGACCCCGCACCGGCGGCCGCTGACAGCGTGCCCACTACGGCCGGCCAGACGCCGACCGGTCCGCGCGGCTTCGGCTTCGGCGGGCTGGTCAGCGGCCGCTTCGGCGGTGGCGACCAGGACGCGGAGACCACCGGCGGCTGGGCCGACCGTGACCAGGGCACCGCCGACTCGCGCGGCAGCTTCGACGCCGGCTCGGCCAACCCACGGCCGGGCGCATTCGACCGCGACGGCGGCACGCCGGGCTCGCGGCCAGGTGGCTCTGACCGCGACGGCGGCACGCCAGGCCCGCGGCCAGGCAGCCTTGACCGCGACGGCGGTGCGTACGACCGGGACAGCGGGTCGGGCCAGCCCCGCTTCGGCGGTGGGCCGACCGAGGCACGGCCGCACCTCGGCTCGGTGCCCGACGGCACGGACGACGGCGGCCGACGGTCCTGGGCCGACCGGGCCCGCGGCGCCGAAGACCAGCCGCCCGCCGAGTCACCCGCCGACGGCGGCACCCCCGCGAAGGACCGGGGCGGCCGGAAGTCCGGACGTTCGGACCGCCACCTGCGCAGCGTCGACCTGGGCAGCGGCCAGAAGCGAGCCGACGACGGTGACACGGGCAGTTGGGACATCGACGACCCGGCGCCAACCCGGACCGACGCGGCCAAACCTGACGACGCCAAACCCGACGCCGCCGAGCCAGCGCCGTCCCGCGGGCTGTTCCGGCGCAAGAAGAACGACAGCGCCGAGTCCGCCGAGGCGCCCGCCGAACCGGCTGGCGACCCGACGCCCGAGCCCGCCCGCGGCCGCCGCGGCAAGGGCGACAAGGGCAGCGACAAGCCGATCGGCCAGCGCGACGAGGAATACGTCGACTGGGTCACGGCGCTCGGCGCCCCCGAGCCGCTCAACGAACGCCGCCGCGACGACACACCACGCCGCAGCCTGCGGTCGACAACCCAGCGAAAGGACGACTGAGCCAGGACCGCCGCGCCAGGACGGCCCCGCCAAGACCTGGCGCGCCAAGACGGCCGCGCCGGGACCGGCTCGCCAAGGGCGGCGCCGCCACGGCGGCTAGGCCGAGAACGCGGCGAAGGTTGACCAGCCGAAGTGGTCCAGGGGGCCGGTGCCGTTGCCCAGCTGCCAGTCGCGTGCGCCCGACAGGGCGCGGGAGACGTATTCCTTGGCGGCTACCAACGCCTCCAGTACCTCTTCGCCCTGGGCCAGGCGGGCCGCTATCGCCGCTGAGAACGTGGCGCCGGTGCCTCGGGTGTTGCGGGTTTGGACCCTCGGGTAGCGCAGGAAGCGGGCGCCGGCATCGGTCCAGACCGCGTCGACCGCCTCGTCGCCCGCGACCATGTCGCCGCCCGTCACGACCACGAACTTCGGGCCCTTCGCGGCGATCTGCGCCGCCGCGCCGGCCATGTCGGCCGGGGTCGAGACGTCCCAACCCACCAGGGCCGACGCCTCCTCCCGGTTCGGAGTCACCACCGTGGCGTAGGGCAGCAGGCGCTCGAGAGCCGTGATCACGCCCCGGCGGCGGCCGGCGGCGGCCTCCAGAACCGGGTCGAGGACCAGGTTGGGCAGAGCCCCCGCGCGGGCCTTGGCGGTCACGGCCGCCGCCGCCTCGGCCGTCGCCAGCATTCCTACCTTGACCGCGGCGATCGGCATGTCGTCGAGCACCGCGGAGAGCTGCGCCGAGACGACGTTGCCCGGTAGCTCGAACACGTCCTGCACGCCGCGGGTGCTCTGGGCGGTCACCGAGGTCGCGACCGTCGCCCCGTAGAGCCGCAGCGCCGCGAAGACCTTCAGGTCGGCCTGCAGCCCGGATCCGCCACTGGAGTCCGAACCGCCGATCGCGAGTACCGCGAGTGGTGTCATGGGTTTCCTCCCGCCTCTCGTCCTACACCAGGTAGCACGAGAGGCGGGCCGAGCAACGGACTAAATCGCACTAACGATCGACAGGCGGCTCACCCGAGCGCGCGCAACGCGGACAGATCCGCCGCGGAGGGTTGCCACCGCACCGCGGCCGTGTTCTCGCGGATCTGGTCCGGCGTGGTGGCCCCAGCGATCACCGACGCGACCGCCGGCTGCGCGGCCAGCCCGCCCAGGGCCACATCGAGCAGGGAGAGCCCACGCGATGACGCGTACGAACGCAATGCCTCGATCCGAGACCACGGCGCGTGGTCGAGCCGCTGCCTGAACCGTTCCTGGGTCAGCCGGGTGCCGGCCGGCGCCGCCTGGCCCTCGCGGTACTTGCCGGTCAACAGGCCGCTCTCCAGCGGGAAGAACGGCAACAGCCCCAGCCCGAACCGCTCGCAGGCGGGCACCAGCTCGGCCTCGACCTCGCGGTTGAGCAGGCTGTAGTGGTTCTGCACGCTGACGAACGGCGCCCAGCCGCGGGTCCGGGACACCCAGGCGGCGTCGGCCACCTGCCAGGCCGCGAAGTTGGAACAACCGATATACCGCACCTTTCCGGCCGTGACCAGATCGTCGAGCGCCGACAGGGTCTCCTCGATCGGCGTCGCCGGGTCCGGCTCGTGCATCTGATAGAGGTCGATGTGGTCGGTCTCCAGGCGCCGCAGCGAGCTCTCGACCGCCCGCATCACATAGCGGCGGGCACCGCGCGCGCCGAAGTCAGGACCGTTGATCCCGGACATCGGCTTGCCGAACTTGGTCGCCACGACCACGTCGTCGCGGCGGCCCTTGAGCGCCGCGCCGAGGAAGCGCTCCGAGAGTTCGTGCCCGGCGCCGCCATATGTATCGGACGTGTCGAAGAAGTTAATTCCGAGATCAAGCGCGGTATCGACAACGGCGGCTGCGCCCTGTTGGTCGATATCGCGGCCGAAGGTGTTGCAACCGACGCCGGCAACCGAGACAACAAGTCCCGAGTTGCCGAGCCGGCGAAAGCTCATCGCACTCACACCGCACTCCAGAAAGACGGTTCTGTCACACCGCGCGCCCATTTACATACCGCGGGCGACGGTGTCGGCCGATGACCCGCACAGCAACGCGTGGCACTATCCTTTGCGCGGGCATTGCTAGAGTCTGACACCTTGCGGCGGCCATTCGATTCGGTCGCCCCCGATGGGAGCGTGGACCGGAATGACGGCACCTAACAGGTTCCTGCAGCGGTCTGCCGCCGCGGAACCAGCCGACGTCACTGCGCCGGAACGGCTGGACGTGACGGTCGTGCTGCCGTGCTACAACGAGCAGGACCACGTGCTGAAGGAGATCGAGCGGATCTCGGCCGCGATGGACCGCAGCGGCTACAGCTACGAGCTGCTCGCGATCGACGACTGCTCGACCGACAACACGCTCGCCGTTCTCCGCGAGGCCGAGACCCGCTTCGCGAACCTCCGCGTGATGCCGTTCCACCGCAACGGTGGCTCGGGCACGGCCCGCCGCATCGGCACCCGGGAGGCGCGCGGCGAGATCGTCGTGTGGACCGACGCCGACATGACCTACCCCAACGAGCGCATTCCCGAGCTCGTGCAGCTGCTCGAGAAGGACCAGAACATCGACCAGGTGGTCGGTGCGCGGACCAGCGAGCAGGGCACGCACAAGATGCTGCGGGTGCCGGCCAAGTGGGTCATCCGCAAGATCGCCGAGCGGCTCGCCGGCCAGAAGATCCCCGACCTGAACTCGGGCCTGCGGGCGTTCCGCCGCGAGGTGTCACTGCCCTACCTGCGCCTGCTGCCCCCCGGGTTCTCCTGCGTGACGACCATCACGATGGCGTTCCTGCACAACCAGCACGACGTGCGTTACGTGGCGATCGACTACGCGAAGCGCGCCGGCTCGTCGAAGTTCCACTTCGTGCGCGACGCCTACCGCTACATCCTTCAGGTCGTCCGCATGGTCATGTACTTCAACCCGCTCAAGGTGCTGATGCCGCCCGCGCTGTGGTTGATTGGCATCGGCCTCATCAAGATCGTGTACGACGTGATCGCCCACCCGGTACGCGTCGCCAACAACACGACGATGATCTTGATGGCTGGGCTGATAATCGGGGCCGTAGCCCTGTTGGCCGACCTCATCGTGCGGTCGCGCTCCGAATAGAGGCTGCCCCCCGATGACCGCAACCGACGTTGCCACCTCTGAGAAGACCACGGAAGAGCCGCCCCGGCCCAAAACTTCCAAGGAAGACCGCTGGGGCTGGCTCGGCGTCGGCGCGATCACGCTGGCGCTGGCCGCGACCTGGATCCCCCGGCTCAACCTGCCCTTCGGCGACAACCACATGGGCCGGATCATCAGCCGGTACGCGCTCCACCTGGCCAACCTGCACGAGAAGGGCATCGTCGGCTCGGATTTCAGCGCCGACTGGCAGCCCTACGCCGATTCGGCGTACGCGCACCACCCGCCCCTGCTGAACATCCTGACCGCGCTGTTCGGCTCGTTCCCGGGGGACCAGCCGATCGAGGTCTGGATCTCGCCGTACCTGCTGGCCCTGCTGATCGTCCCGGCCGGCGCGCTGCTGCTGCGGGGGCTCGGCCTGCGCTGGTCGGCCACGCTGCTCGCGGTCGGCCTGATGGGGTCGACGACGTTCTTTTGGGTCTACGCGCCGATCATGTTCGACCTCGGCCCGATCCTGCTGATCTCCGCGGTCGTCGTGATCGCCCGCCGCAAGGACTACCAGCCGTCCCGCGGGCTGCTGGCGGTCGGTGTGGTCGCCGGCCTGCTCTCCACCCTCGTCTCCTGGCCCGGCATCGGCTTCGCCGGCGCCATGGGCCTGTGGCTGCTGATCGGCCGCCGCCGGATCGACCGGGTCGTGCTCTGGATCGGAGGCGCGATGGTGGTCGGCCTGGCGATCAGCCTGACCTTCATCGTGGGCGTCAGCGGCATCGCGGACCTGACCAACCAGGCCGAGTTCCGCACCCAGGGCGGCACGTTCACCGCGCGCCAGTTCGTCGGCCGCCAGGTCAACTACCTCGACACGCTGCTGCCGATCTGGTACCTCGTGCTGCTCGTCGTCGGCACGGTCGCGGGCCTGCTCGACAAGCGCACCCGGCTCTTCATGGCCTTCGCCGTCGTGTTCCAGGGCTTCTGGACGATCATCCTCAACAACGGCGCCTTCATCCACGAGTACTGGAACTACCCGGTGCTGATCCTCGGCCTCGTCGGGATGGGTGCCCTGCTCGACCGGGCGATCAGCTGGCTCGGCACCCGGGTGCCGTCCCGGGCGATGCTGGTCGGCACCGCGGCGGCCGGGTTGGCCCTGGTCGCGGCGCTGGCCGTGATCGTGACCGGCCGCGTCAACCGCGTCTACGTCGACGAGCCCACGGACGTCGGCACGCTCGTCTCGAAGAACGACCCGGGCCCCGGCCAGGAGTTCGCCTGGATCGCCGGCGGCGGGCTGTCAACGCCGCGGTGGTACGCCTACTACTGGAACCTGGAACCCGAGAGCGTCACGCCCGAGGTCCTGGACGGCACCACGGCCAAACCCACCGACCTGGTGCTGATGGACCTCCGCCGCGTCCCGAAGTGGCTCCCGAAGAACATCGGCGACCGGGCCTCCGCCAAGGACGGCGACTACGCCCTGGTCAAGATGTCCGACCTCAAGTCCGCGGAGATCAACCCCTAGTCACGCGTACGCACGAAGCCGCCGCCTCCGCGACAAAGGTCGCTGGGGCGGCGGCTTCGTCTGTCGGCAGCCACGAACCAAGCGGCGAGCCCCCGGCGATCCGAAAAGGCCACCACGTCTGCCCCCGGCCACTGGCCATCTTCCGGCCAGGGGGCGATCCACCAGCGGCAACCGCGCACGTCACCCCCACAAGACAAGCCGCCAACCCAGGCGATCCGAGAACGGCTACCGCGCCCGCCACCCCCACAAGACAAGCCGCCGCCCCGATGGTCCGAGGGCGGCGGCTGCGCTGCTGATGTGCGTTACGCGGTGGGGCGCTGGGCTACCGCGACCAGGCCCGGGCCCTTGCCCGGGCGGAGGCGCTGGAGGCCGATCCACGGCGCGACCGCGGCCTTGATCAGGGTGCCGGCGGCGGCGCCGCTCGGCTGGAGGATGCGGCCCGAGCCCGAGGTGCGCTCTTCGGCGGTGTCGCCCTCGGCGGTCTTGCCACCGGCCAGTCGGTCGCGGACCGAGTCGAGCAGGTAGCCGAGCGGCCAGCCGTAGTGGATCATCTGGACGTCGACCCCGCCGGCGTCGGTGAGGCGGGCGGTCAGCGACGCCGCGTCGTAGCGGCGGTAGTGGCCGACGAGCTCGTCCCACGGGCCGAACCGGTCAGGCTCGGACGGCACCGACAGCACCAGGTGCCCGCCGGGCTTGACCAGCGGCATCCAGCCGGCCAGTGCGGCCGCGTCGTCGGCGATGTGCTCCAGGACCTCGAAGGCGCACACCACGTCGTACGTCGTGCCCTCGGGGACCTTGTTGTGGTCGCCGTGGATCACCGTGCCGCCCAGCGGGGTGATCCGCGCCTGGGCGGTCTCGAAGCTCTGGTCGTCGGGCTCGGCGGCCAGGTAGGTGCCCATCCCGGCGAGCCGGGTGCCCATCGCGCCCTGCCCGCAGCCCAGCTCCAGGATGGTCGTCGGGTTGAGGTCGGAGACCACCCGGCGCACGACGTTCCAGCGCAGCGCGGCCCGAGGGGCCAGGGGCGGGATCTGCGGCGTTGTCATCGGGTCTCCTGCATCGCGGGTGGCTGGGTGGAGGTGGAGGTGCTGCCGACCCGGGCCCGGATCGGCTCGACAACCGTGGCGGCGGCGAACTGGTCGTCCGCGCGCGCGGCCGCCCGGCCCTGGTAGTCAGCGAGCAGCGCGGGGTCGGAGGCGAGCGACCGCAGAACGGAAGCCAGCTCCGAGGCGGAACCCGGCGGCACGAACAGCGCGTCGTCGCCGAGCGTGCGGCGCTGCGGCGCGGTGTCGGAGGTGACGATCGCGCACCCCGCGGCCGCGCCCTGGAAGACCTTGGTCGGCACGACATTCTGCGCCTTGTCGGTCGTGCCGAAGATGCCGAGCGACACGTCGTGCGCAGCGACGACCCCGGGCAGCTCCGAGGCGGTGACCCAGTCGACCCACGTGACCCGCGGGTTGCCGGCCGCGGCGGCCCGGCAGGCCTCGTAGTCCTGCCCCTTGCCGACCATGGTCACCTCGATGCGCTCGTCGTCGGCCAGCTCCGCCAAAGCCGAGCCGAGATAGGAGGTGCCGTGCAACGGCGTGAACAAACCGACGAAAATCACCTTGAGCGCACGCGGGCCCGAGGGACGAGCCGCGGGCCGCGCCGCGAACCACTGCTGGCCGGCACCGACCGGGGCCACGACGCCACGCGGGGCGGCGGAAGCGGGCAGGGCGGCCAGGTGCTCGTCGGTGTCGACCACGACCACGTCGGCGGAGCTCAGCGCGCCCCGGTCGATCCAGCGCATCAGCTTCGACTTGAGCCCGCCACCACCGGAGTCGGTCAGGCTGCGGTCACGGGCCGTGCCGGCTGCCGAGATCAGGTGGTCGAGGACGATCGGGGTGCGGCGGAACAGCCGCCGGGCCAGCCGGACGTCGAAGTGCCCGAGATAGCCGACCAGCACGGCGTCGGCCGCCGGTGCGCGCCGGGCCCGCACCGCGAGCAGCGTCCAGCAGCGCCCGAGCAGCCAGGCCAGCTTCGGCAGCCGCCACGGCTGGCGCAGCATCGCCACCCGGCCCGCGGTGTCGAGCGCCAGCGGCACGTTGACCTCGACAACCTCGTCGCCGGCCGCCCGGAGGCCCTCGATCAGGACGCCGACACGGGGGTGGCGGTGGACGTCGTAGGTACCGAAAGCGAGCCAGCGCACCGCGGTAGCGTAACGGACCCGCACGACCAGGGCGGGCAGCGGTAGGGGGCTAGTCCCCCGCGACGGCGGTCGATGCGGCCGGTGCGGAGTCCGGCACCGTGTCGATGTCGGGCGCGGTCACGATCGGCCGCCGGCGCTTACGGTCGGTGAGCAGCGCCACAGCCGGCCAGGCGAGGTCAGCCACCGTCATCAGCAGCCGGGACACCAGCGCGGCCACCAGCGCCACCGGCTCGGTCACCGACCCGGCGAGCAGCACGACCAGCGCGGTCTCGCGCGGCCCGAGGCCGGCCGGCGCGATCGCCAGGAGGAAGCCGATCGACCAGGCGCCGGCGAACGCGGCGACCGACCGGATGATCAGATCGGAGCCGCCGGCGCCGAAGTCGAGCAGCAGCGCCCACAGGTGCGCGCCGTAGCAGAGCCACGTCGCGACGGCCCAGAACACCGCCAGCCCGATCCCCCGGGCCGACAGCGGCTTGGGCATCTGCTCGCGGCGGGCCAGCCGCATCGCCAACGCCAGCAGCCGGTTGAGCACCGGCGGCAGCAGCACCACGACCGCCACGGGCACGGTGAGCAGCGTCCACCAGTAGTTCCGCCAGGCCTCGCCGCCCAGCAGCGGCAGCACCACGGCGGTGAGCAGCAGCCCGGTGCCCAGCGTGATGAACATGGTGATCAGCACGGCGGCCGCCGAGGACCGGCCCGGCACGTTGTACGCCTTGCCGAGCCGCATCTGGGTCAGCACGGGCCAGACCTTGCCCGGCAGGTACTTGCCGAGCTGGCCGACGAAGAAGATCCGCATCGCGCCCGTCAGCGGCACGTGGCTGCCGAAGTCGGCGAGCAGCACCCGCCAGCCCAGGAACGAGCACCAGACCGCGGCCAGCGAGCCGACCAGAGACGCCGCGATCGCCGGCACCGACAGGTCGCCGAGCACGCCCTGGACCTCGGACCAGCGCTTGCTCACCGAGTACGCGACGTAGGCCAGGAAGGCCGCCGTAATGACGATCTCCGCGACCCGGCGCAGCACGGACTTGCGCTTCTTCACCGGAGCCGGAGCTGGCGGGGTCGCGGGGGCGGACACACGAGCACGATACCCACCCTCACTCATCACCCCAGACCGGCTCCGGGGTCTCGGTGACCTCGCCGTCGCCGGCGAACCGGATGAACCGGTCGAAGGAGCGGGTGAACCAGCGGTCGTGGGTGACGGCGATGACCGTGCCCGCGAAGGCCGCCAGGCCCTGCTCCAGCGCCTCCGCCGAGGCCAGGTCCAGGTTGTCGGTCGGCTCGTCGAGCAGCAGCAGTGTGCAGCCGGACAGCTCCAGCAGCACCACCAGGAAGCGCGCCTGCTGGCCGCCGGACAGCGTGCCGAACCGCTGGTCGCCCTGCCCGGCCAGCTCGTAGCGCCCCAGCACCTTCATCGCCTGGTGCCGGTCGAGCCCGCTGCGGTGCTCGTCACCCCGCCAGAGGATCTCGACCAACGTGCGAGACATCAGCTCGGGCCGGTCGTGGGTCTGCGAGAAGTGGCCGGGCCGGACGCGCGCCCCCAGCCGGGCCACCCCGCCGTGGGCGACGGCGGCCAGCTTCTCGCCACCGTCGACGGGCAGGTTGGCCAGATCCGGGTCGGTGCCGCCGCGGGCCAGCAGCCGCAGGAAGTGTGACTTGCCGGTGCCGTTGGCGCCGAGCACCGCCAGCCGGTCGCCGTACCAGAGCTCCAGGTCGAACGGGTAGGTCAGCCCGTCAAGCTCCAGGGCCGAACAGATCACGGCGCGCTTGCCGGTGCGCCCGCCGGTCAGCCGCATCCGGATGTCCTGGTCGCGCGGCGGAGTCGGCGGTGGGCCGGCCTCCTCGAACTTGCGCAGCCGGGTCTGTGCGGCCCGATAGCGCGAGGCCATGTCGGAGTTGTAGGCGGCCTTCTGCTTGTACATCAGCATCTGCTCGCGCAGCTTCTGATGCTCTTCCTCCCAGCGCCGGCCGTCTTCCTCGAGCTTCTCGTGCCGGGCCACCCGGGCCTCGTGCCACGACGCGAACCCGCCGGGATGCACCCAGGCGCTGCCGCCCTCGACCGCGACCACCCGGTCGGCGGTCTGCGCCAGCAGCTCGCGGTCGTGGGAGACGTAGAGGACCGATTTGGCCGACTCGCGCAGCCGGGCCTCCAACCACCGCTTCCCGGGTACGTCGAGGAAGTTGTCGGGCTCGTCGAGCAGCAGCACCTCGTCGCCGCCGCGGAGCAGCAGCTCGAGCGCGACCCGCTTCTGCTGGCCCCCGGAGAGCGTGCGCACCGGCCGTTGCCGGGTCTCCTCCCACGGCTTGCCGAGCACGATCGTCGACACCGTGTCGAACAGCACCTCGGCGTCGTAGCCACCGGCCTCGCCCCAGGCGGCCAGCGCGTCCGCGTACGCCACCTGTGCCTTGCCCGCGGTCGTGCTGAACTTGCCGCGCAGCTCGGCCGCGTGCATTGCGGTCTCGGCGGCGGTCAGCCGCTCGCCGGCCGCGCGCAAGGGCGGCGCCGCGAGCGAGAGCACGAGCTGCTGGAGCGTGGTCTCGTCGCCGACCATGCCGATGAACTGCCGCATGACGCCGAGGCCGCCGGAGCGGGCCACCACGCCGGTGCGCACGGGCAGGTCGCCGGCGACCATCCGCAGCAGCGTCGTCTTGCCGGCGCCGTTGGGGCCGACCAGGGCCACCTTGGCGCCCTCGCCCACCCGGAACGAGACGTCCGCGAACAGCTCACGGCCGTCGGGCAGCACGTGCCCGACGCCGGCGACATCGATGTAACCCACGCCGAAATGGTGCAGGACGAGTGGGCCCTACGTCGCGTCAATTCCGCCCGGGCCGGCGACCCGGAGCACCCGGAAGCCCTTCTGGCTCGCGTGCCGGGTCACCTGCCAGCCCTCGTCCTCCAGCCAGCGGTGCAGCGAGTCGCCGCCCAGGTGCCGGCCCGCGACCAGCCAGGCGACGCCGCCGGGGCGCAGGCGGGGCAGCCAGCGCCCGAGCAGCGCGTGCAGCTCGGTCTTGCCGACCCGGAACGGCGGGTTCGACCAGATCTGCGCGAACTCGACACTGTCGTCGACCTCTTCGGGCGCCGACACCCGCACGCCGAGCGGCCCGCCGTTGGCCGCCGCCAGAGCGCGGGCGCGGGCGTTCACGTCGATCGCGTAGACCGTCGCCGCCGGCGCGAGCGTGGCCAGCACGCAGGCGATCGGCCCGTAGCCGCAGCCGAGGTCGAGCAGCGCGCCAGTCACGGAGCGGTCGGGCAGGAGAGCCTTGCGCAGCAGCACGGCGGTGCCCGGGTCGAGGCGGTCCGCGGAGAACACCCCGCCCGCCGCGCGCAGGCGGAAGTCCTGGCCGCCGGCGGTGAACTCGACGGTGCGCTCCGCACCGGCCGTCGCGGCATCGGGCTCGGCGGTGAAGTAATGGTCCCCGGTCACGCCTCGCATTCTCGCCCACGAGGCGGTCACTCGAATGGGCGCCACCCGTTCGGCGGGAGCCGCACGAATTCCGGCCGTTCGACCGCCGATACCGCCTAGCGTGGCCCGCGTGCTTCTCGGGCGCGTACTCGCGGCCTGGCGGTCACCGGACTGGCGGCCACCGCGGCAATGGCGGCCCACCTGCGTACTCACCGCACTGGCGGTGCTCGCGCTGTGCGGCTTTGGCACCTACCTGGTGGCCGGCGACGATCCGCCGGTGGCCGAGGCGACCGGACAACCGGCCGCCGCCACCGTGCTGCGCGAGCTGACCTCGCGGGCCGACGACCCGCGCCCGCTGACCGCCGCCGAGGTGTTTCCCGGCGCGGTGGTGGTCGCGGGACCGGCCGGCGGCCGCTACGCGGTGCTGCGGGTGCAGGCGCTGGAACGCTGTGCCGTGGCGGCCGAGGGCGAGGTCGTCACCCTGCTGGCGGCGGCCGGCTGCAACCAGGTGGTCCGGGCGACGCTGCGCTCCCCCGACGGGGACTACGCGGTCACCGCCGGGCTGCTCAACCTGGCCGACGCCGACGGCGCCGAGACCGTGCGCGGCGGGATCAAAACCGTGCTGGACGACGAGAGCGGCCGGCTGAGCGGCCTGCCGGCCGGCCGGGGCACAGGCGGCCTGGCCCGGGACACGGCCCAGCTCGGCTGGCACGCCCGCGGGCACTTCCTCGCGTACGCGGTGATCGCGCGCACCGACGGCGACCGGATCTATCCGGACGACCCGAGCGCCCGCCAGGTCCTGTCCGACCTGATCGAGCAGCACCTGCGCACGAGGGTTCTGGACCGCCGGGCGGCCGGGCGCTAGCTGGCCGGCGTGCGAAGCCGGCGCGTGGCGGTGGCGCGGGCAGCCAGCGCGCCCGGCGAGTCGGGATAGCCGACAGCTACCAGGGTCAGGCCGTGCGGCGGGGCCACGGTGACGGCGCTGCTGCGCTCCCGCCGGGTGAGCTGGCTGGCCGGCCACTCGGGCGGGCGGCGGCCGTCGCCGGCGACCAGCATCGCGCCGACCAGGCTGCGCACCATCGCCTGGCAGAACGCGTCGGCCTGCACGGTCGCGACCAGCACGCCGTCGGCGACGACCCGGTGCCACTCCAGCCGGGTCACCTCGCGCACCGTGGTGGCGTTCTCCTTGCGCTTGCAGAAGGCGGCGAAGTCGTGCTCGCCGTGCAGACCCTCGGCGGCCGCGTTGAGGCGCTCCAGGTCGAGGCTGCGGGGCCAGGCGAGGGTGTCACGACGGCGCAGTGGGTCGGCGCCCCAGGGCGAGTCGGTGACCCGGTACTCGTAGCGGCGGAACGTCGCGGAGAAGCGCGCGTCGAACTCGGCCGGCGCCTCGGCCAGCGCGGTCACCCGCACGTCGCCCGGCAGCAGCCCGGCCAACCGGCGCAGCAGCGTCGGGCCGGTCGCCGCCCAGACCGGGTCGGGCAGGTCGACGTGCGCGACCTGGCCGGTCGCGTGCACCCCGGCGTCCGTGCGGCCGGCCACCGTCAGCCCCGTGGCCACGTCCGCGCCGAGCACCTGCTCCAGCACGGCCAGAATCGAGCCGGCCACGGTACGCCGGGACGGCTGCACCGCCCAGCCGGAGAAGTCGGTGCCGTCGTAGGCGATGTCCAGTCGCGCGCGCACGTCGTACCCCCTGATGAAGACGAAGAAGGCGCCCCGCGAAGGGCGCCTTCATCGTCATGCCGTGCTTGTTACTTGTCGTCGTCCTTGGTCTCGGCCTCGGCCTCGACAACAGGAGCGGACGTCGACGTGGCGGCCGGGGGCTCTTCCTCGCGGGTGAGCGCCTCGACCTTGTCACGCTGCGCGGCGGCCTTGCGGGCCGCCTTCTTCGCCGGGGCGGCGGGCGCCTCGGCGAGCTCCTCGACCAGCTCGATGATCGCCATCGGAGCGTTGTCGCCCTTGCGGGGGACGGTCTTGATGATCCGCGTGTAGCCGCCGCTGCGGTTGGCGTACCGCGGTGCGATGTCATCGAACAGGGCAAAGACCACGTCCTTGTCCCGGACGACGGTCAGCACCCGGCGCCGGGCGTGCAGGTCACCGCGCTTGGCCTTGGTGATCAGCTGCTCGGCGAGCGGACGCAGGCGCTTCGCCTTCGTCTCGGTCGTAGTGATCTTCCCGTGCCGGAACAGCGCGGTGGCCAGGTTGGCCAGCAGCAGCCGCTCGTGCGACGGGCTACCGCCGAGGCGGGGACCCTTGGTGGGCGTGGGCATCGTTGGTGCTCCTCAGGTGTCGCAGCGGGGTGTCAGAGCTGCTCGGTCTCGCGGTAGTCATCGGTGTCGTAGTCAACCTCGCCGAAGGAGTCCACGACGTGCGCGGGGTCGAAGTTGGGCGCCGAGTCCTTCAGGCCCAGACCCATGCCGGCGAGCTTCATCTTGACCTCGTCGATCGACTTCTGACCGAAATTCCTTATATCGAGGAGGTCGGCCTCCGTGCGCCCGATGAGCTCACCGACGGTGTTGATGCCCTCGCGCTTGAGGCAGTTGTACGAGCGGACGGTGAGGTCCAGCTCCTCGATCGGCAGCGCCAGGTCGGCAGCGAGCTGCGCGTCCTGCGGCGACGGGCCGATGTCGATGCCCTCGGCGGTCTCGTCGAGCTCACGGGCCAGGCCGAAGAGCTCGACCAGGGTGGAGCCGGCGGATGCCAGGGCGGTGCGCGGGCCGATCGACGGCTTGGTCTCGACGTCGATGATCAGCCGGTCGAAGTCGGTGCGCTGCTCGACACGGGTCGCCTCGACCTTGTAGGTGACCTTCAGCACCGGCGAGTAGATCGAGTCGACCGGAATCCGGCCGATCTCGGCACCCGCGCTCTTGTTCTGGTTCGCGGTCACGTAGCCACGACCCCGCTCGACGGTCAGCTCCATGTCGAGCCGGCCCTTGCTGTTGAGCGTGGCGAGCTTCAGGTCGGCGTTGTGCACCGAGACACCGGCCGGGGGCTGGATGTCACCCGCGGTCACGTCGCCGGGGCCCTGCTTGCGCAGGTACATGCTGACCGGCTCGTCGTGCTCGGAGCTGACGCACAGCTCCTTGACGTTCATGACCAGCTCGACGACGTCTTCCTTGACGCCCGGGATGGTGGTGAACTCGTGCAGGACGCCGTCGACCTTGATGCTGGTGACGGCCGCACCCGGGATGGAGCTGAGCAGGGTGCGCCGCAGCGAGTTGCCGAGCGTGTAGCCGAAGCCGGGCTCGAGCGGCTCGATGGTGAACTTGGAACGGGTCTCGCTGATCGACTCCTCGGAGAGGGTCGGCCGCTGAGTGATGAGCACTTCGTTTCTTCCTTCGTTCGGGACCGCCCACTATTTGACGGTCGCCTGATGGTTGCTCCGTGCCGCCGCCGCGAAAACGGCGGCGGCACGGAGCCACCGAGCGCTACTTGGAGTAGAGCTCGACGATCAGCTGCTCCTGGACCTGGGTGTCGATCACCTGGCGGGCCGGGAGCGAGTGCACCAGCACCTTGTGCTGGGTGGGGATGGCCTCGAGCCACGCCGGCACGGTCTTCGAACCGGCTTCGGCCTGGGCCACGATGAACGGGGTCAGGTCCTGCGACTTCTCCCGAACCTGCACGATGTCGTGCTCCTTGACGCGGTACGACGGGATGTCGACCTTCTTGCCGTTGACCACGAAGTGGCCGTGCTTGACCAGCTGGCGCGCGTGGTCGCGGGACTTGGCCAGGCCAGCCCGGTAGACCACGTTGTCGAGGCGCGACTCGAGGATCTGGAGCAGGACCTCACCGGTCTTGCCCTTCTTCGAGACGGCTTCCTCGTAGTAGCCGCGGAACTGCTTCTCCAGCACGCCGTACACGCGGCGGGCCTTCTGCTTCTCACGAAGCTGGAGCAGGTATTCCGTCTCCTTCGTGCGGCCGCGGCCGTGCTGCCCGGGCGGGAACGGCCGGGACTCGAACGGGCACTTGGGGCCGTCGCACTTGCTGCCCTTGAGGAACAGCTTCATCTTCTCCCGCCGGCAACGGCGGCAGTCAGCACCGGTATAACGAGCCATTTTCCTCTAACCTCTCAGACCCGACGACGCTTCGGCGGACGGCACCCGTTGTGCGGCTGCGGGGTGACGTCGGCGATCTGGCCGACCTCGAGGCCCACGGCCTGCAGCGAACGGATGGCGGTCTCCCGGCCGGAACCGGGACCCTTCACGAACACGTCGACCTTGCGCATGCCGTGCTCCATGGCCCGACGAGCGGCGGCCTCGGCGGCCAGCTGCGCGGCGAACGGAGTCGACTTGCGGGAGCCCTTGAAGCCAACCTGGCCCGCGGAGGCCCAGGAGATGACCGCACCAGTCGGGTCGGTGATCGACACGATGGTGTTGTTGAAGGTGCTCTTGATGTGCGCCTGCCCGTGGGCGACGTTCTTGCGTTCCTTGCGCCGGACCTTCTTGACAGCGGCCCCGGCACGAGCCTTCGGTGGCATAAGTCTTCTGCGCTCCTAGTTACTTCTTGCCGGGCTTCTTCTTGCCGGCGACGGTCCGCTTCGGACCCTTCCGGGTACGCGCGTTGGTGCGAGTCCGCTGGCCACGGACGGGGAGACCCCGACGGTGCCGGATGCCCTCGTAGCAGCCGATCTCGACCTTGCGGCGGATGTCAGCAGCGACCTCGCGGCGCAGGTCGCCTTCAACCTTGAAGTTGGCCTCGATGTAGTCGCGGAGCTGGACCAGCTCCTCGTCCGAGAGGTCCTTCGCACGCTTGTCCAGGGAAACGCCGGTAGCGCCAAGGGCTTCCTTGGCGCGGGTCCGACCGACCCCGTAGATGTAAGTGAGCGCGATCTCCATACGCTTTTCGCGCGGGAGGTCAACGCCGGCTAGACGTGCCATGTGCGGGCGTACTCCTCGTGTGTTCGCGGAGGTCTGTGCCCATCCCGCCCCGCGTGCCCGCGCGGGCCCTGGCCTCCGACCAGGGGTGTACCACGAGTCGCCTTAGCTCCCGCGGCTGGGACGAGCTTGTTCAATTAGGCGATATCGCCGGGGACTCAGCCCTGGCGCTGCTTGTGGCGCGGGTCGTCACAGATGACCATGACCCGGCCGTGCCGGCGGATGACGCGGCACTTGTTGCAGATTCGCTTGACGCTCGGCTTGACCTTCACGGTTTGCCTTTACTTCCCATCAACGCCCGGCGGCGCCGCAGTGGCATGCCGGACCGTCGTAACGGACGGGGACTTGTGTCCCGTCGCCAGGTGTTACTTGTAGCGGTAGACGATGCGCCCACGAGTCAGGTCATAGGGTGAGAGCTCCACCACGACCCGGTCCTCGGGCAGGATGCGGATGTAGTGCTGCCGCATCTTGCCGCTGATGTGAGCCAGTACCTTGTGGCCGTTGGCGAGCTCAACCCTGAACATGGCATTCGGCAATGGCTCGATGACCCGACCCTCGATCTCGATGGCCCCGTCTTTTTTCGGCATATCCTCCGCTGTCCTGACGTCGGTGTTCCGGAACGGTGCACAGAGTCTCCCGAGCGAGGGATCGCCCAGGCCAGCCGCGGGCCCTGTCGACCGCCGAAGCGCGATGGCGGGCATGACAGAGCGGACGCTGTGCGCCGACACTACATACTACGCGGGGGTACGCATCGGCGCCAAACCGGTGTCGACGGCTCGTCGGGCGAGGTCAGTCCTCGTCGCCCTCGGCTTCCTCCCGGGCCCGTTTGCGCTGCTTGCGTTGCTTGCGCTGCTGTTCGCGCGCCTGCCCGGCCGCCCACTTCTGCGGCTCGCCACTGGCCAGCCCGCCGATCGTGGAGACCAGCAGCACCGCGCCCCACGGCCCGGCCACCCACGCCGGCCAGAAGTAGAGCCACTCGGCGGTCATCAGGCAGATGACGGCCCATATCGCGACGACGATCGCGACCGTGGCGAAGTAGCCGTCCCAAGTATGCGCGAGCCAGCGCGCGGTGGCGTTCGGGAACCTGCCGTCCGCGCCCGGCACCAGCGCGTCGTTGCGCCTGGGCACGAGGAGCTGCGAGTCAGCGGTGGGAACGGAGGTGTCCGGGAGATCGTCGAGCAGTCCGTCGAGGTCGCCGAAGGTCTTCGCCGCGTAGGTCTTCTGCAGCCGTTCGTCGTATTCGGGAAGGTCCAGGCGCCCGAGTTCCAGGGCCGTCCGGAGTTGGTCGGCAACGTGCTGCCGATCCGAGTCACCCGCCCGCATCTGGCGCCGGTCCATACCTCTGAGGATGCCATCGGCGAACCACTAACGTGCGGTCTCATGAATGTCTCCGCGAATTACGTCAACGACGAGAATCTCCGAACCCGTCAGGGAATCTGGGCGTACGGCACCAAAGCGCCGCTAGTCGGACGGGTGCTGGACCTGGTCGACGTGGCCGCGGACGCCACCGTCGTGGACGTGGGCTGCGGAAACGGCCGCTACCTGGCGACCTTGCGCGATCGCGGGCACGGCGGGCCGCTGGTCGGGCTGGATCTGTCGCCGGGCATGGCGGCAACCGCCCGATCGGCCTCGGGAGCGGCGACGGCGGTCGCGGACGCCCAGACCATCCCGATCCGGACGCATTCTGTGCGGCTTACCCTGGCGCCCCACATGCTCTACCACGTCCCGGACATCCCGCTGGCCCTGGCGGAGCTGCGCCGGATCACCAGCCCCGAGGGGCACGTGGTCGTCGTTACCAACAGCACCCGGCACGCGTACGAGGTCGACGACCTGCTCGCGGACGTCACGGGCGACCTGCTCGGCGCACCGGTGCGCATGGCGTGGGACGGCCACCGGTTCCGCACCAACACGGCGGACGAGCTCCTGCCGGCCGCCTTCGCCGAGGTCGACAAGCGCGACCTGGGCCAGCTGGTGCTGGTGCGCGCGGCCGCGGCCGTCCGCGGCTACGTCGAGAGCCTGCCGCCGGAGACGATCGCGATGCCCACCGACCGGCGCGACGAGGTGCTGACCGAACTGGAGCGACGGGTCGCCGAGCACATCGACGAGCACGGCAGCTTCGCGGTGACCAGCGGGGCCACCGCGTATATCTGCGGTTAGCTGGCCGCCGGCGCGGAGGAGGTCGAGGCCCGGGCGGAGAGCAGGTCGCCGAGCCGGGCCCGGCCGCCGTCGACCGCGGTCAGGACCCAGACGCCGTCGTCGAGCAGGGCGATCGAGTGCTCCACGTGCGCGGCCACCGAGTGGTCGCGGGTGATCACGGTCCAGCCGTCGTCGAGCTCGACCGAGCGCGGCGAGCCCATCGTGATCATCGGCTCGATGGCCAGGCACAGGCCCGGCGATAGCTTGATCCCACGGCCCGGGCGGCCGTGGTTGAGGACGTGCGGGTCCTGGTGCATCTCGGTGCCGATGCCGTGGCCGCCGTAGCCGTCGACGATGCCGTAGTTGCCGCCGGCCCGCACCGCGGTCTCGACCGCGTGGCTGATGTCGGTCAGCCGCCCGCGGCCGGAGCGCACCCCGCGGGCCGCGGCCGCGATGCCGGCCCACATCGAGTCTTCGGCGACCGCGGCCATCTTCAGCAGCTTCGGGTCGACCTCGCCGACGGGCACGGTGATCGCCGCGTCGCCGTGCCAGCCCTCGAGGATGGCGCCGCAGTCCAGCGAGATCAGGTCTCCCTCGCGCAACACCTGACTCGGCGACGGGATCGCGTGCACGATCTGCTCGTTGACCGAGGAACAGATGGAGCCCGGGTAGCCGTGGTAGCCCTTGAACGACGGTGTGCCACCGGCGTCGCGGATCACCCGCTCGGCGATCGCGTCCAGGTCGGCGGTGGTCACGCCCGGCGCCACGGCGGCCCGCATCGCGGCCAGCGCGCTGGCCACGACCAAGCCGGCGCGGCGCATCAGGTCGATCTGCTCAGGGGTTTTCAGCTGAATGTCCAGCTGGTGTCGGCGCATCAATCGAGACTAGCCGCCGTAGGACCGCAGGGCGTCGATCGCCCGGACGGTCACGTCCTCGACAGGGCCCGTCGCGTCGATGCCGACCAGCTTGCCCTGTGCCCCGTAGTAGTCGACCAGGGGCGCGGTCTTCTCGGCGTACTCCACCAGCCGCTTGGCGATGGTCTCGGCCTTGTCGTCGTCGCGCTGGAACAGCTCCGAGCCGCAGCGGTCGCAGATGCCTTCCCGCGACGGCGCGTCGAACTCGACGTGCCAGATCTTGCCGCAGCCGCGGCAGGTGCGCCGGCCGGACAGCCGCCGGATCACCTCGTCGTCGTCGACTACGAGCTCCATCACCAGGTCGAGCGCGGTCCCCAGGTCGGCCAGCAGCTTGTCGAGCGCGGCCGCCTGGGGCGTCGTACGCGGAAACCCGTCGAGCAGGAAGCCCTCGCCGGCATCGGGCTCGGCAAGCCGCTCCCGGACCATGTTGATGGTCACCTCGTCGGGCACCAGCTTGCCGGCGTCCATGTAGCGCTTGGCCTCGACGCCGAGCGGGGTGCCCTGCGAGACGTTGGCGCGGAAGATGTCCCCGGTCGAGATCTTGGGCACGGCCAGGTGCGCGGCGATGAACTCGGCCTGCGTCCCCTTTCCCGCGCCCGGAGGACCTACGAGAACAATTCGCACTAGCGCAGGAACCCTTCGTAGTTCCGCTGCATGAGCTGGCTCTCGATCTGCTTCACCGTCTCCAGCCCGACGCCGACCATGATCAGCACAGCGGTGCCACCGAACGGGAAGTTCATGTACTGCTGCTTGTCGAGCCAGATGAAGAAGAAGCTCGGCAGGATCGAGATGACACCCAGGTAGAGCGCGCCGGGAAGGGTGATCCGGCTCAGGATGTAGTCGAGGTATTCAGCTGTCGGCTTGCCCGGCCGGATGCCCGGCACGAACCCACCGTACTTCTTCATGTTGTCGGCAACCTCGGTCGGGTTGAACGTGATCGACACGTAGAAGTAGGTGAAGAAGATGATCAGCAGGAAGTAGAGCGTGATGTAGATGTAGCTGGTGGGGTCGACCAGGTTGTTCTGGATCCACGACTGCCAGCCGTTGAGGTTGTTGCGGTCGTAGAACTGCAGCAGCAACGCGGGCAGGTAGAGCAGCGACGACCCGAAGATGACAGGGATGACGCCGGCCTGGTTGACCTTGAGCGGGATGTAGGTGGACGTGCCGCCGTACATCCGCCGGCCGATCATGCGCTTGGCGTACTGCACCGGGATCCGGCGCTGGGCCTGTTCGATGAAGACCACGAAGAAGATGATCAGCAGGACGAGCGCGATCACCAGGAAGAACTTCCACCAGCCCTGGCTGATCTTGATCTGCCAGCCCTCGCTGGGGAGGCGGGCCATGATCGAGGTGAAGATCAGGACCGACATGCCGTTGCCGACGCCGCGGTCGGTGATGAGCTCGCCCAGCCACATGACCACGCCGGTGCCGGCGGTCATCGTCACGACCAGCGCCACCAGGGTGACCCAGGTCGGCAGCGCGGTGTTCGGGACGATCGGGAACTGGTCGCACTGGTTGTTGAACAGCTGGCCCGAGCGGGCGAGCGCCACGAACGCGGACGCCTGGAGGATGCCCAGGCCCAGCGTCAGGTAGCGGGTGTACTGCGTGATCTTCGCCTGGCCGGCCTGACCCTCCTTGCGGAGCTGCTCCAGCCGTGGGATCACGACGGTCAACAGCTGCAAGATGATCGAGGCTGTGATGTACGGCATGATGCCGAGCGCGAAGACCGACAGCGACAGCAGCGCACCGCCGGAGAACAGGTTCAGCAGGTTGAAGACGCCACCCGCGTTGTTGTTCGCCATGAGGTCCATGCACTTCTGCACGTTCCCGTAGGACACGCCCGGGCTGGGCAGCGTGGCGCCCAGCCGGTAGACCGCGATGATCCCGACCGTGAACAATAACTTCTTGCGCAGGTCAGGCGTGCGGAACGCACTGATAAATGCGGAGAGCAACGTCTTCCTCCTGCGCGGGCGACCGCCGGGGTCGTGGCGGCACGGGATGGCTGTCGGTAATGGTCCGACACCCTGTCGGGAACGGACTCTAACTTATCTGGCTCGGGCGGTGACCGGCTGGCCGTGCCCATCCATCAAAAACGATATCCGGCCGCGTCGGTCCGGATCAACGCCGGAAGGGCGCGGCACCTGACGGTCGTTAAACCGTCGGCACCGCGCCCCTGTCCGATTTACAGCTCGGTGGTGGCGCCACCAGCGGCGGCGATCTTCTCCTTCGCCGACGCACTGAACGCGTGCGCGGAGATGCGGAGAGATACGCCACTCAGGTCGCCGCTGCCGAGAACCTTGACGGGCTGGCCCTTGCGAACCGCACCGGCGTCGACGAGCTCGGCCGGGCCGACCTCGCCGCCGTTCGGGAACAGCTCGGCCAGCTTGTCCAGGTTGACGACCTGGAAGACGACCTTGTTCTGGTTGCGGAAGCCCTTCATCTTCGGCAGCCGCATGTGGAGGGGCATCTGCCCACCCTCGAACGCCGCCGAGATGTTCTTGCGGGCCTTGGAGCCCTTGGTGCCGCGACCGGCGGTCTTGCCCTTGGAGCCTTCACCGCGACCCACCCGGGTCTTGTCGGTCTTGGCGCCGGGGGCCGGACGCAGGTGGTGAACCTTGATGGTCATTACTCGACCTCCTCGACCTTCACGAGGTGGTTGACCTTGAAGATCATGCCCCGAATCTCGGGACGGTCTTCCTTGACCACCACGTCGTTGATCCGCTTCAGGCCGAGCGACCGCAGGGACTCCCGCTGGTTGTGCTTCGACCCGATCTCGGACCGGACCTGAGTGACCTTGAGGCGTGCCATCAGACACTCACCCCAGCCCGGCTGGCCAGCATCGCGGCCGGAGCCACGTCCTCGACCGGCAGGCCACGACGGGTCGCGACCGCCTCAGGCGACTCGAGCGCCTTCAGCGCCGCCACCGTGGCGTGCACGATGTTGATCGGGTTGGACGACCCGAGGCTCTTGGAGAGCACGTCGTGGATGCCCGCGCACTCCAGCACGGCGCGGACGGGGCCACCGGCGATGACGCCCGTACCGGCCGAGGCCGGCTTGAGCAGCACCACGCCGGCGGCGTCTTCGCCCTGCACCGGGTGCGGGATCGACGCTGCGATCCGCGGCACCTTGAAGAAGTGCTTCTTGGCCTCCTCGACACCCTTGGCGATCGCCGCGGGCACCTCCTTGGCCTTGCCGTACCCCACGCCGACCGTGCCGTCGCCGTCGCCGACGATCACCAGGGCGGTGAAGCTGAAGCGCCGACCACCCTTGACGACCTTGGCGACACGGTTGATCGCGACGACCCGCTCGAGGTGCGGAGTCTTCTCGACGGGCGCGTTTCCGCGGCCGCCCTCACGGCGGTTGTCGCGGCGACCACCCTCGTTGCCACCGGACCCGCCGCCACGGCGCTGTTGACCTGGCATCAGCAGCCTTCCTTTCTCAGATGTGACGGGTTAGAACTCGAGCCCGGCTTCGCGCGCGGCGTCGGCCAACGCGGCGATGCGACCCGCATACTTGCTGCCGCCCCGGTCGAAGACGACCTTCGACACGCCGGCAGCCTTGGCCCGCTCGGCGAGGAGCGCGCCGACCTTGCCGGCCTGAGCGCTCTTGTCGCCGTCGGTGCCTCGGATCGAGGCATCCAGGGTCGACGCCGAAGCCAGGGTGTGACCCTTGGCGTCGTCGACGATCTGGGCGTTGATGTGCCGCAGCGACCGGGTGACGACCAGGCGCGGACGCTCGGCCGAACCCACCAGGTGCTTGCGGACGCGGAAGTGCCGACGCGCCCGGCCCACGGCCCGCTTCGCGGCGACGCCGCGACGGCGCTTGAGTAGCGTGGCGGTCACTTCTTACCTGCCTTTCCAGCCTTACGGCGGATGACCTCGCCCTGGTAACGCACGCCCTTGCCCTTGTACGGCTCCGGCGGACGGATCTTCCGGATGTTGGCGGCCACCTCACCGACCTGCTGCTTGTCGATGCCAGCGATGTGGAACAGCGTGGGCCGCTCCACGGTGAAGGTGATGCCATCCGGCGCCGGGACGACGACGGGGTGCGAGAACCCGAGAGCGAACTCCAGGTCCTTGCCCTTCGCGGTCACGCGGTAACCGGTGCCGGCGATCTCCAGCGACTTGCGGTAGCCGTCGGTCACGCCGACCACCATGTTCGCGACCAGCGTACGGGAGAGGCCGTGCAGTTCCTTGGCCTTGCGCTCGTCGTTCGGGCGCTTCACGACGAGCTCGTTCTCGGCGCGCTCGATGGTGATCGGCTCGGCCAGCGTGTGGCTGAGCTGACCCTTCGGGCCCTTCACCTGAACGGTCTGGCCGTTGATCGTGATGTCGACGCCGGCGGGAACCGGGATCGTCTTACGTCCAATTCGCGACATTTCTACAAACTCCCCGGTTACCAGACGAAGGCGAGGACTTCCCCGCCCACGCTCCGCTTGCGGGCCTGCCGGTCGGTCAGCAGTCCCTGGGACGTCGAAATGATCGCCACGCCCAGACCGCCGAGCACCCGCGGGAGCCCGTCCGACTTGGCGTAAACCCGGAGACCGGGCTTGGACACGCGCTTGATCCCGGCCAGGCTCCGCTCCCGGTTCTGGCCGTACTTGAGCTCGACGACCAGTCGCTTGCCGACGACGCCCTCGGTGGGCTCCTCGACAACCCAGGTGGCGATGTAGCCCTCGCTCTTGAGGACCTCGGCGATGTTCGCCTTGATCTTCGAGTAGGGCATCGTCACCCGGTCGTGATACGCCTGGTTGGCGTTGCGCAGACGGGTGAGCATGTCTGCGATCGGGTCGGTCATCGTCATGAGTTCTCGTCAACCTTTCTCGCCGTGGTTCCCCGCCAAGGGCCTGCGGCGAAGTGGCATTTCGGGTGGTGGCTTACCACGAGGCCTTGGACACACCGGGAAGCTCACCGCGGTGAGCCATCTCGCGGATGCAGACCCGGCAGAGACCGAACTTCCGGTAGACCGCCTTGGGACGCCCGCAGCGCTGGCAACGGGTGTACGCGCGGACCGCGAACTTCGGCTTCGCGGCAGCCTTGAGGATCAGCGCCTTCTTAGCCATGTACTCAGTTCTCCTTGAACGGGAAGCCCAGGAGCTTGAGCAGCGCCCGGCCCTCGTCGTCGGTCGTCGCGGTGGTTACCACCGTGATGTCCATGCCCCGCACGCGGTCGATCCGGTCCTGGTCGATCTCGTGGAACACCGACTGCTCGGTAAGCCCGAACGTGTAGTTGCCGTTGCCGTCGAGCTTGCGGGCGTCGAGGCCACGGAAGTCGCGGATACGCGGGAGGGCGATCGACAGCAGCCGGTCGAGGAACTCCCACATCCGGTCGCCGCGCAGGGTCACCTTCGCGCCGATCGGCATGCCCTCGCGCAGCTTGAACTGCGCGATCGACTTGGTCGCCCGGCGGACCAGCGGCTTCTGGCCGGTGATCGTGGTCAGGTCACGGACCGCGCCGTCGATCAGCTTCGCGTCGCGGGCCGCCTCACCGACGCCCATGTTGACAACGATCTTGACCAGGCCTGGGATCTGCATCGGGTTGGCGTACGTGAACTGCTCGCGCAGCTGTCCCACGACCTCGTCGCGGTAGCGCTGCTTCAAACGCGGCAGCGTCTTCTCGGCTGTCGTGGTCATCACAGGTCCTTACCGGTGCTGCGGGCGACGCGAACCTTGGTGCCGTTCTCGTCGACGCGGTAACCCACCCGGGTCGGCTTGCCGTCGGAGTCCAGGACCATCACGTTCGAGACGTGGATGGGTGCCTCCTGCGTGACGATGCCACCGGTCTTGGCGCCGCGCTGGGTGGTGCGGATACGTTCGTGCTTCTTGACCCGGTTGACGCCCTCGACAAGAACCTTGTCCTGGCGCGGCATGGCCTGGATGACCTTGCCCTTGGCGCCCTTGTCCTTGCCGGCGATGACGACGACCGTGTCGCCCTTCTTCACCTTCATGCCCGGGCCTCCCTCCGGTCGGCCCGCGCATGCGCGGATGCACTGAGCCTAATGATGAGCTCGCTGCGCTCGCTCATGGTCAGAGCACCTCCGGTGCCAAAGAAATGATCTTCATGAACCGCTTGTCCCGCAGCTCACGGCCGACCGGGCCGAAGATACGGGTGCCGCGGGGGTCACCGCCATCTTTGATGATCACGGCGGCGTTCTCGTCGAAGCGGATGTACGAGCCGTCGGGGCGCCGCTTCTCCTTCGCGGTGCGGACGACGACGGCCTTGACGACGTCGCCCTTCTTCACACCGGCGCCAGGGATGGCGTCCTTGACAGTGGCGACGATCACGTCGCCGATGCCCGCGTAGCGCCGACCCGAGCCACCGAGGACCCGGATGCACAGGATCTCCCGCGCACCCGTGTTGTCGGCGACACGCAGTCGCGACTCTTGCTGAATCACGTCTATCTCCTCTGTCTGCCAGTCCTCCGGCGTTGCCGGAGCTTGGAAGAACCGGTCGGCTTACTTACTTCGCGCGCTCGAGGATCTCCACGACCCGCCAGCGCTTGGTGGCGGACAGCGGACGGGTCTCCATGATCAGGACCCGGTCGCCGATGCCACACGAGTTCTGCTCGTCGTGGACCTTGAGCTTGCTCGTACGCCGCAGAACCTTGCCGTAGAGCGGGTGCTTGACCCGGTCCTCGACCTCGACCACGACGGTCTTTTCCATCTTGTCGCTCACCACGAGACCCTCACGGGTCTTCCGGCGGGCCCGCTCGGGAGCGGTGGTGTTCTCAGTCATCACGCAGTCACCTCAGTTGGCGCGGCCGAGAGCCCCAGCTCACGCTCACGCATGATCGTGTAGATCCGGGCGATCTCCTTACGGATGACCTGCAGCCGACGGTTGTTGTCGAGCTGGCCCGTCGCGGACTGCACGCGGAGGTTGAACAGCTCCGCCTTGGCCTCGCGCAGCAGCGAGATCAGCTCCTCTTCGGGAAGCTCTCGCAGCTCAGAGGCCTTGGTGCCCGCTGCCATCAGGATTCACCCACTTCGCGTGTCACGATGCGGCACTTCATCGGAAGCTTGTGAATCGCGCGACGCATCGCCTCTCGCGCGATCTGCTCGTTGGGGAACGACATCTCGAACAGCACGCGGCCGGGCTTGATGTTCGCCACCCACCACTCGGGCGAGCCCTTGCCGGAACCCATGCGGGTTTCGGCGGGCTTCTTGGTCAGGGCCTGGTCCGGGAAGACCGTGATCCAGACCTTGCCACCACGCTTGATGTGGCGGGTCATGGCGATACGAGCCGCCTCGATCTGCCGGTTCGTGAGGTACGCCGACTCGATCGCCTGGATTCCGAACTCGCCGAAGACCACCCGGTTGCCGCCCTTGGACGCGCCGTGGCGGTCCGGGTGGTGCGGCTTGCGGAAGCCCTTCGGGGGCTTACGCGGCATCAGCATCGAAATCAGCCCTCCTGCGCTGAGTTTTCCGACCCAGCAGACGGGGCTGCTGGCGAAGTCGCCGGCGCGGCCGGAGCCGCGGCGGCGGTGTCGTTCGTGGTGGGCTCGGCGGCCGGCGCCGCGGGGGCGCTGCCGGTGGCCTCGGCCTGGGCGGCCTGCTGAGCAGCCCGACCCGCCTCGGTGCCGCCGGCGGTCGTGCCGGACGAGCCGGAACGGCCACGGCGCGGACGCTCGGGACGGTCGCCACGCTCGCGGCGCGGACGCGGTGCGCCGGCCTCGGCCGGAGCCTCCCGACCCGGAACGGCGTCGCCCTTGTAGATCCAGACCTTCACGCCGATGCGGCCGAACGTGGTGCGGGCCTCGAAGAACCCGTACTCGATGTTGGCGCGCAGCGTGTGCAGCGGGACGCGACCCTCGCGGTAGAACTCGGTGCGGCTCATCTCGGCGCCGCCGAGGCGGCCGGAGACCTGCACCCGGATGCCCTTGACGATCGGGTTCTTCATCGCCGACTGCATGGCCTTGCGCATCGCCCGGCGGAAGCTGACCCGGCTCGACAGCTGCTCGGCCACGCCCTGCGCGACGAGCTGAGCGTCGGACTCGGGGTTCTTCACCTCGAGGATGTTGAGCTGCACCTGCTTGCCCGTGAGCTTCTCGAGCTCGCCGCGGATCCGGTCGGCCTCCGCACCCTTACGGCCGATGACGATGCCCGGCCGGGCGGTGTGGATGTCGACGCGAACCCGGTCGCGGGTGCGCTCGATGTCGACCTTGGAAATCCCGGCACGCTCCAGGCCCTTGGACATCATCCGGCGGATCTTGACGTCCTCGCCGATGTAGTCCTTGTAGAGCTTGTCCGCGAACCAGCGGGACTTCCAGTCGGTCGAGATGCCGAGCCGGAACCCGTGCGGGTGAACCTTCTGACCCATTACTCGGTCCCTTCCTCGGCGGTCGTCTCGTCGTCCGCCTTGGCCTTCGCCTCGGTCGCCTTGGTGGCCTTGGTCGCCTTGGTGGCCTTCTTCGCGGCCTTCTTGGCCGGAGCCGGCTCCTCGGCGGCGGTCGCCTCGGTGGTCTCCTCAGCAGCGGTCTCCGGCGCGGCCTTGGCCGGCGCGGCCTTCTTGCTCGCCGCAGCCTTCTTGCCGGGACGCTGTGCCGGAGCAACCGCCTCGACCGCCACGGTGATGTGGCAGGTGCGCTTGCGGATCCGGTAGGCACGACCCTGAGCGCGCGGCCGGAACCGCTTCATGGTCGGACCCTCGTCGACGAACGCCTCGCTGACGAGCAACGCGTCGGGGTCCAGCCGCTCGTTGTTCTCCGCGTTGGCGATCGCGCTGGCGAGCACCTTGTAGACCTGCTCGCTCGCCGACTGCGGCGCGAACTGGAGCACCGTGAGCGCCTCTTTCGCGGGCAGACCGCGGACGAGGTTGACCACTCGGCGCGCCTTGTTCGGCGAGATGCGCACGTGGCGCGCAACCGCCCGTGCGCCCGGAAGCGCCGGAGCGTCGCCCTTGACTGGCATCGCTGTAACCCCTCTGATCCTCTATCTGCACCGCGTCAGCGGCGGCGGCTCTTCCGGTCGTCCTTCTCGTGACCCTTGAACGTGCGGGTCAACGCGAACTCGCCGAGCTTGTGCCCGACCATGGCCTCGGTGACGAACACCGGGACGTGCTTGCGACCGTCGTGGACGGCGATCGTGTGCCCGAGCATCTCGGGGATGATCGTCGAACGGCGCGACCACGTCTTGATGACGTTCTTCGAGCCCTTGTCGTTCTGCGTCTCCACCTTCTTGATCAGGTGGTCGTCGACGAACGGGCCCTTCTTCAGGCTGCGTGGCATCTCGGGTTATCCCCGCTTCCGGTTGGCGTAACGACGGCGGACGATCAGCCGGTCGCTCGGCTGGCCCTTACGGCGGGTGCGACCCTCCGGCTTACCCTGCGGGTTGACCGGGTGGCGACCACCGGAGGTCTTACCCTCACCACCACCGTGCGGGTGGTCGACCGGGTTCATCGCGACACCACGGACGGTCGGGCGCTTGCCCTTCCACCGCATGCGGCCGGCCTTGCCCCAGTTGATGTTCGACTGATCGGCGTTGCCGATCTCGCCCACGGTCGCGCGGCAGCGCACGTCGACCCGGCGGATTTCGCCCGAGGGCATCCGCAGCGTCGCGTACTGGCCCTCGCGGCCCAGCAGCTGGATGCCGACGCCGGCCGAGCGGGCCAGCTTGGCACCGCCGCCCGGGCGGAGCTCCACGCCGTGCACCTGGGTGCCGACCGGGATGTTGCGCAGCGGCAGGTTGTTGCCGGGCTTGATGTCAGCGCCCGGGCCCGACTCGACCGCGTCGCCCTGCTTCAGGTCCTTCGGCGCGATGATGTAGCGCTTCTCGCCGTCGGCGTAGTGCAGCAGCGCGATGCGCGCGGTGCGGTTCGGGTCGTACTCGATGTGCGCGACCTTGGCCGGCACGCCGTCCTTGTCGACCCGCTTGAAGTCGATGATCCGGTACTGACGCTTGTGACCGCCGCCGTGGTGCCGCGTGGTGATCCGGCCGTGCGCGTTGCGCCCGCCCTTCTTCGGCAGCGGAGCCAGCAGCGACTTCTCGGGCGTCGATCGGGTGATCTCAGCGAAGTCGGCGACGCTGGAGCCACGCCGGCCCGGCGTCGTCGGCTTGTACTTACGGATAGCCATTGTCTATACCCCTCAGCTGACCGGGCCGCCGAAGGCCTCGATGCGGTCGCCCTCAGCCAGCTTCACCATCGCGCGCTTGGTGTCCTTGCGCTTGCCCCAGCCGGTGCGGGTGCGCTTGCGCTTGCCCTCACGGTTGAGCGTGTTGACGGTCAGGACGCGGACGTTGAAGATCTGCTGGATAGCGATCTTGATCTGCGTCTTGTTCGCATCCGGGTGCACGAGGAACGTGTACCAGTTGCGGTTCAGCTCGCTGTAGCTCTTCTCCGACACGATCGGCGCGACGATGATGTCGCGCGGATCCGCGATGGTCGCCATCAGTTCTCCTCCTGCGCGGCCTCGGCCGGCACACCCAGGAACTCGTCCAGGGCGTCCTTGGTGAAGACCACGTCGTCGGCCACCAGCACGTCGTACGTGTTGAGCTGGCCGGCCTCGATCAGGTGCACCCGCGGCTCGTTGCGCAGCGACACCCAGTTGTTCTCGTCGGACTCGGAGAGCACGACGAGCACCCGCTTGGCCATGGAAACCTTGGCCAGCGTGGCCAGAGCGGCCTTGGTGGACTTGGTCTCGCCGGTCACGAAGCTCTCGACCACGTGCACGTGCCCGCCGCGGGCCCGGTCGGAGAGGGCGCCACGCAGGGCGGCGGCCTTCATCTTCTTGGGGGTCCGCTGGCTGTAGTCACGCGGGACCGGGCCGTGGACCACGCCACCGCCGGTGAACTGCGGTGCGCGCAGCGAGCCCTGCCGGGCGCGGCCGGTGCCCTTCTGCTTGTAGGGCTTCTTGCCGCCACCACGGACTTCGCCGCGGGTCTTGGCCTTGTGCGTGCCCTGGCGCGCGGCGGCCAGCTGGGCCACCACCACCTGGTGCATCAGCGGGATGTTGGCCTGTGCGTCGAAGATGTCGCTGGGCAGCTCCACCGAGCCGCTCTTGCCACCGTCGACGGTGATCACGTCGACCGCGGTCATCGCGCACCACCCTTCGTCAACGCCTTGGCCGCGGAGCGGACCAGGATCAGCGCGCCCTTGGGGCCGGGGATGGCGCCCTTGACGAGCAGCAGGTTGTTTTCGGTGTCGACCGCCTGAACGGTCAGGTTCTGCACCGTGTAGCGGCGGCCACCCATGCGGCCGGCCATGCGGACGCCCTTGAAGACGCGACCCGGGGTCGCGCAGGCGCCGATTGAGCCGGGCGAGCGGTGCTTGCGCTCGACACCGTGGCTCGCGCGCAGGCCGTGGAAGCCGTGCCGCTTCATGACGCCGGCGAAGCCCTTGCCCTTGGTGCGGCCCGTCACGTCGATGGTCGCGCCGGGCGTGAACGCCTCGACGGTGACCTCCTGGCCGAGCTCGTAGTCGCTCGCGTCAGTCGTGCGCAGCTCGACGATGTGCCGCCGCGGTGCGACGCCGGCCTTCGCGTAGTGACCGGCCTTCGGCTTGTTGGCCTTGCGCGGGTCGATCGCGCCGTAGGCGAGCTGCACGGCCGAGTAGCCGTCCTTGTCACCGGAGCGGACCTGGGTCACGACACAGGGGCCGGCCTGGACCACGGTGACCGGGACGACACGGTTGTTGTCCCAGACCTGGGTCATGCCGAGCTTGGCGCCCAGGATGCCCTTCACTTGCCTGTCCATGAGTTCGCGTCCCTACAGCTTGATCTCGATGTCGACGCCGGCCGGCAGGTCGAGGCGCATAAGCGAGTCGACCGTCTTCGGCGTCGGGTCGATGATGTCGATCAGCCGCTTGTGCGTGCGCATCTCGAAGTGCTCGCGCGAGTCCTTGTACTTGTGCGGCGAGCGGATGACGCAGAAACGGTTGATCTCCGTGGGCAGCGGCACCGGGCCCGCGACCTGCGCCCCGGTGCGGGTCACCGTCTCGACGATCTTGCGCGCCGACGAGTCGACGACCTCGTGGTCGTAGGCCTTGAGCCGGATGCGGATCTTCTGTCCCGCCATGGTGGCTTCTGTTCCTTCTCTCGATGCCGCTCTTGTCGTGGGTTTGACCCCACTCCTCCGACCCCCGCGGTCGGGCGTGTCGCGCCCTGTGGCCAGGCTCCGCCGCAAAGCGGCGGTGTCTTTCGGGGCCGGCGCCTCTTCAGAAGAGGCGCTACGCGCGAAGGGTGACTGCAAGCCCAGGGGCAAGCAGCCACCCGTCGCGTACGCAACCTGACTAGTATGCCGTATGCGTTCCGGCAGACCTAATCGGGGTTACCTTTTTACTTGATGATCTTCGTGACGCGACCAGCGCCGACCGTGCGACCACCCTCACGGATCGCGAACTTGAGGTTCTCGTCCATGGCGATGGGCTGGATCAGCTTGACGGTCATCGAGGTGTTGTCGCCCGGCATGACCATCTCGGTGCCCTCAGGCAGCGTGACGACGCCGGTGACGTCCGTGGTCCGGAAGTAGAACTGCGGACGGTAGTTCTGGAAGAACGGGGTGTGCCGTCCACCCTCTTCCTTCGAGAGGATGTAGACGGTCGCCTCGAACTCCGTGTGCGGGGTCGAGGTGCCCGGCTTGACGACCACCATGCCGCGCTCGACGTCCTCGCGCTTGATGCCGCGCAGCAGCAGACCGACGTTCTCACCCGCACGGGCCTCGTCGAGCAGCTTGCGGAACATCTCGATGCCGGTGCAGACCGTCTTCATCGACTTCTCGCGGATGCCGACGATCTCCACCTCCTCGTTGGGCTTGAGAACGCCGCGCTCGGCGCGACCGGTCACCACGGTGCCACGACCGGTGATCGTGAAGACGTCCTCGATGGGCATGAGGAACGGCTTCTCGGTCTCACGCTCGGGCTGCGGGATCGCGGTGTCGACCGCGTTCATCAGCTCCATGAGCTTCTCGGTCCACTCGGGGTCACCCTCGAGGGCCTTGAGCGCGGAGACGCGCACGACCGGCAGGTCGTCGCCCGGGTACTCCTGAGCCGACAGCAGCTCACGGACCTCGAGCTCGACGAGCTCCAGGAGCTCCTCGTCGTCGACCATGTCGCTCTTGTTGAGCGCCACGACGATGTAGGGAACGCCGACCTGGCGAGCCAGCAGCACGTGCTCGCGGGTCTGCGGCATCGGGCCGTCGGTCGCCGCGACCACCAGGATCGCGCCGTCCATCTGCGCGGCACCGGTGATCATGTTCTTGATGTAGTCGGCGTGACCCGGGCAGTCGACGTGCGCGTAGTGCCGCGCCTCGGTCTGGTACTCGACGTGCGCGATCGAGATCGTGATACCGCGGGCCTTCTCCTCCGGCGCCTTGTCGATCTCGTCGAACGGCGTGTAGGGGTTCACGTCCGGGTACCGGTCGTGCAGGACCTTGGTGATGGCCGCGGTCAGCGTCGTCTTCCCGTGGTCGATGTGACCAATGGTGCCGATGTTGACGTGCGGCTTAGTCCGCTCGAACTTCGCCTTCGCCACTGGTGTCCTCCTCAAGGACTTCTTGTTCCGTACGCCCTCGGCACCCTATGGCACCGACGACACTGTCCACTTGGTGGGTGCTGGGACGGCGAAGCCCCAGCACCCTCACACAGCTATTCGCCAGTTGCCTTGGCGATGATCTCCTTCGCGACGTTCGCGGGAACCTCGGCGTAGGAGTCGAACTGCATGCTGTAGCTAGCCCGGCCCTGGGTCTTCGACCGCAGGTCACCGACGTAGCCGAACATCTCCGACAGCGGCACCAGGGCCCGGACGACGCGAGCGCCGGAGCGCTCCTCCATCGCCTGGATGATGCCGCGCCGGGAGTTCAGGTCGCCGATCACGTCGCCCATGTTCTCCTCGGGCGTCGTCACCTCGACCGCCATCATCGGCTCGAGCAGTGCCGGGTCGGCCTTGCGGGCCGCCTCCTTCAGCACCATCGAACCGGCGATCTTGAATGCCATTTCCGACGAGTCGACCTCGTGGTACTGACCGTCGAGCAGGGTCAGCTTGAGGCCCACCAGCGGGTAGCCGGCGAGGATGCCGTACTGCATGGCGTCCTGCGCGCCCGCGTCCACGGAAGGGATGAACTCCTTCGGGATGCGGCCACCGCTGACGGCGTTGGCGAACTCGTAGGTCGGTGCGTCGTTGTCGAGCGGCAACGGCTCGAGGCTGACGATGACCCGCGCGTACTGGCCAGAGCCACCCGTCTGCTTCTTGTGGGTGTACTCGACCTTCTCCACCTTGCGGCGGATCGTCTCGCGGTACGCCACCTGCGGCTTGCCGACGTTGGCCTCGACGTTGAACTCACGCCGCATCCGGTCGACCAGGATGTCGAGGTGAAGCTCGCCCATGCCGGAGATGACCGTCTGGCCGGTCTCCTCGTCGTTGCGGACCCGGAACGTCGGGTCCTCCTCGGCGAGGCGCTGGATCGCGGTGCCCAGCTTCTCCTGGTCGGACTTGGTCTTCGGCTCGATCGCCACCGAGATGACCGGCTCCGGGAACGTCATCGACTCCAGGATGACCGGGTTGGCCGGGTCGCAGAGGGTGTCGCCGGTGGTGGTCTGCTTGAGACCCTGCACGGCGATGATGTCACCCGCCTGCGCGGTCGCCCGCTCCTCACGCTTGTTGGCGTGCATCTGGTAGATCTTGCCGACGCGCTCCTTGCGGTCCTTGGTCGAGTTGATGACCGGAGAACCGGAGTCGAGCGTGCCCGAGTAGACCCGGACGTAGGTGAGCTTGCCGAGGTGCTTGTCCGTCTGGATCTTGAACGCGAGGCCCGCGAAGGGCTCCGAGTTCGACGGCTTGCGCAGCAGCGGGGTCTCACCGTCGGTGGCCGTGCCCTCGATCGCCGGGATGTCCAGCGGCGAAGGCAGGAAGTCGACGACCGCGTCGAGCATGGGCTGGACGCCCTTGTTCTTGAAGGCCGAACCGGTCAGCACCGGGTTGGCCTTGCCCGCGATCGTGGCGCGCCGGATGGCGGCCTTGATGTCCTCGACGGTGAGCTCCTCGCCCTCGAGGTACTTCTCGGTGATCACGTCGTCGACGTCGGCCAACGTCTCGATCAGCTTCTCGCGCCACTCGGCGGCCTGGTCGGCGAGGTCGGCCGGGATCTCCTCGACCGCGTAGTCCTCACCCTTCTGGGTCTCGCCGCGCCAGGTCAGCGCGCGCATCCCGATCAGGTCGACGACGCCGATGAAGTCGGCCTCGTTCCCGATCGGGATCTGCAGCACCAGCGGGGTCGCGTGCAGCCGGTCGATCATCATCTGCACGCAGCGGAAGAAGTCGGCACCGGTGCGGTCGAGCTTGTTGACGAAGCACATCCGCGGGACGTTGTACTTGTCGGCCTGCCGCCAGACGTTCTCGGTCTGGGGCTCCACGCCGGCGACACCGTCGTAGACGGCCACCGCGCCGTCGAGGACCCGCAACGACCGCTCGACCTCGACCGTGAAGTCGACGTGGCCGGGCGTGTCGATGATCTGGATCGTGTGATCCTTCCACTCGCACTTGGTGGCGGCGGAAGTGATCGTGATGCCTCGCTCCTGCTCCTGCTCCATCCAGTCCATGACGGCAGCGCCCTCGTGGACCTCACCGATCTTGTACGTGATGCCGGTGTAGAACAGGATCCGCTCGGTGGTCGTGGTCTTACCAGCGTCGATGTGCGCCATGATGCCAATGTTGCGAACCTTGGCGAGCGCGTCTGCGGCGGCCACTTCAATCCCTCTTCGTCGTCGTCGTTCGGGTGGCGGTTACCACCGGTAGTGAGCGAAGGCCTTGTTGGACTCCGCCATCTTGTGCGTGTCCTCGCGTCGCTTGACGGCGGCACCGAGGCCGTTGCTGGCGTCGAGCAGCTCGTTCATGAGGCGCTCGACCATGGTCTTCTCGCGGCGGGCCTTCGAGTACTGCACCAGCCAGCGCAGACCAAGGGTGGTCTGGCGGGGCGCGCGCACCTCGATCGGCACCTGGTAGGTGGCGCCACCGACCCGGCGGCTCTTCACCTCGATGGCCGGCTTCACGTTGTCCATCGCCCGCTTGAGGATGACGACGGGATCAGTGCCGCCGCTCTTCTCACGAGCACCCTCGAGGGCGCCGTAGACGATGCGCTCGGCGAGCTGACGCTTGCCACGCATGAGGATCTTGTTGACCAGCTGGGTCACCAGCGGAGAGTTGTACACAGGGTCCGCGACGAGCGGACGACGCGGAGCGGGTCCCTTACGCGGCATGTCAGCTCTTCTCCTTCTTGGCGCCGTAGCGGCTGCGGGCCTGCTTGCGGTTGCGGACACCCTGGGTGTCGAGCGAGCCACGCACGATCTTGTAACGCACGCCGGGAAGGTCCTTCACACGGCCGCCACGCACGAGCACGATCGAGTGCTCCTGCAGGTTGTGGCCGACACCGGGGATGTACGCGGTCACCTCGATCTGGCTGCTCAGCTTGACGCGGGCGACCTTGCGCAGCGCCGAGTTGGGCTTCTTCGGGGTGGTCGTGTAAACGCGCGTGCACACGCCGCGCCGCTGAGGGCTGCCCTTCAGCGCGGGGGTCTTGGTCTTGCTCGTCTTCGCCTGCCGGCCCTTGCGGACCAGCTGCTGAATGGTTGGCACCGGGTTTTCCGCTCCCTTCGGCCACTTCTTCGCGGCCGCGCCTGTCGCCTTAACCGCCCGGGTGGACGGTTCTCCAACACTCCAACCGGGCCAGGTGCTCCCGGTACCCGCGGTCGGGCGTGTCGGCCTCTCCACGGTCCCCGTGCGCGCTGACGCGAGCCCGGGTTTCTGCCATTGTTCGTGCTCACGCACTCGGCGGCGATGTCGCTGCCTGGCCTCGGTGCGCGCACGCACGGATTGCCCGGGCGAGCCCGGGCACGAAAGGAAAGAGTACCCATCGCGAGCGCGCAGGTCAAAACCCCTGTGACACCCGCGGTTGGCCTCTATCTCCCTCAATTGTAGCGGCTGCCCCGGAGGACTGCCGAGCCAGGGACTTGGCCGTAATGAACCGGTTTAGGCGGCTACCTGGAGCCCCACCGCGGCGAGGAACGCGAGCAGGGCGATGGCCAGGCCGACGATCCCGCAGACGAGGCCCGCCGACGCCAGCCCCTTGCCCTGGAACCGCATCGAGGAGGCCGGCGCCACCTGCCGGATCTGCCGCCGCGCCAGGATCCCCAGCGCCACACCGGCCACACCGGCGGACACGGCCAACACGGTGAACGCGCCGGCGGCCCAGGCACCCCAGCCCTCTTGCGCACCCACGAGCCCGAAGCAGAGCACGACGAACGACACGACGATCGAGGCGATGCCCGCGATCAGCCCGCCGACGGCCAGCCCCGAGGTCGCCGGCGGCACCTCCAGGTGCACGATCCCGAACGCGGTGCCCGGCACGGCCTCGACCCGCCGAGTCCGCTGCTGCGCGTCAACCGGCGGCGGCACCGAAACTGGCCGCGGCTGATTCACCGGATAGACGGGTCCCCCCTGCTGCGCCACGCCCACGAGCATGCCATGCCCCAGCACATCACCCGACGGGGTACAGATTTCCCCGAGGTTAACCGCCAGGTCAGTCGACCCCAGGCGCGAAGTCCTGCACCCCACCCGGCCCAGCCGACTTCAGAATGCCGACCACCGTCGCGACAACCACGGTCGCGATGCACAGCATGATCCCGATCCAGGCCAACCGCTCCCCGCGACGAACCCAAACACTGCCGGTCAAATACCCACCGGACGCGTACGCCTCCCGCCGAGCCTGCCGAGCAAGCAACAGTGCGACGGCCGCGGGCACCACCCCACCGACCAGCACCCCGGTCACCGCGGCCAACAACCCCAACCCGAACACGGCCCCGGCCTTGGAAGACCGAACCGGATCCGGATCAAGCGGATGCCGCAGCGCCTCAGTCGGTTGCACACCGCGACCCTACCCACCCATCCCAGCAGCGGCACGATGATCGCGTGACCCACTGGCACGGGACCAGAGCCCTGCCAGGCCGCCCAGCCTCGGACAGGTGGCCAACCACAAGCCGCCCCGCGATGTCAGCCGCGATCGGCGCCCTACTGCACGACCTCCACCAACTCCCAACAGCCACCTGCCCGTTCGACCGCCGATTGTCGACCGCAATCAGGGAAGCCGAGGCCGCGGCGCGCACGAAGGAGGTCGACCTGGACAGCCTCGACACCACCCGAGCAGGCTGGTCAATCGACCGCCTACTGGCGGAGCTCCACGCCACCCGCCCGCAGGACCCAGAAGACCTGGTCGTAGGCCACGGCGACCCCTGCCTCCCGAACATCCTCTGCACAGACGACGGCCGGCCAACGGGAGTGGTCGACGTATCCCGCCTAGGCGTAGCCGACCGCCACAACGACCTAGCCATAGCAACAAGAAACCTCACGGCGAACTGGTCAAAGACCGAAGCGACCACCCTCCTAACCGCCTACGGCCTCGAGAACCCAGACCCAGCCAAGCTCGCCTTCTACCGCCTACTGGACGAGTTCTTCTAACCGTTCACAAAGTCGATCACGGCCGTGAGCCCAGACGTGTACCCCGACGTCGTGTCCACGCGGAACTCCGGCACATCAAGCGCGATAGGCGGCCCACTGACAACAACCAAAGTCGGGAGACGCCCCACGAACCGCCCCCAATGGACTGTGACCCACGACCAGGAACCGAAGTAGACCAACGCCGAACTGAGTCAGGGCGGGGGAGGATATTGCGAATGCCGACTATAGAGGTCGCGCTCTCTGCGGCCTGTCGGCACTCGCAATATTCTCCCCCGCCCTAGACCGCAACCAAAAACGGCGAAGGCGCCCTTCCCCACGAAGGGGAAGAGCGCCTCCGACAAAGACGCCGACTAGCGATAAGACCCGAAGTCGAAGTCGTCGAGCGGAACAGCCTGACCAGCGGCCGGACCAAAGCCGTAGTCCGTCTCGGGGTACCCCGTCATCGAGTACACCTTGGCCTTCGCCTCCTCGGTCGGCTCGACCCGAACGTTGCGGTACTTGCTGATGCCCGTACCGGCCGGGATGAGCTTTCCGATGATCACGTTCTCCTTGAGGCCGATCAGCGAGTCGCTGCGGGCGTGGATCGCCGCGTCCGTCAGCACTCGGGTGGTCTCCTGGAAGGAGGCCGCCGACAGCCAAGAGTCCGTGGCCAGCGAGGCCTTGGTGATACCCATCAGCACCGGACGACCCGCGGCCGGCTCGCCACCCTCGGACACGAGCCGGCGGTTCTCCGACTCGAACAACGCCCGGTCAACGAGCACACCCGGCAGGAACTCGGTCGAGCCGGAATCGATCACGGTCACCCGCTTGAGCATCTGGCGGATGATGATCTCGATGTGCTTGTCGTGGATGAGCACACCCTGCGAGCGGTAGACCTCCTGGACCTCGTTGGTCAGGTGGACCTGGACCGCGCGCGGACCGAGGATGCGCAGGAGCTCGTGCGGGTCGATGGTGCCCTCAGTGAGCTTCTCGCCCACCTCGACGTGCGCACCATCGCCGGCCCGGAGCTTGACGCGGCGGGACACCTTGTCGTGGACGATCTCGTCGCTGCCGTCGTCCGGCACGATGATGATCTTCCGCGAGCGCTCGCCGTCCTCGATGCGGATGCGACCGGGAGACTCCGCGATCGGCGCCTTGCCCTTGGGGACACGGGCCTCGAAGATCTCCTGGACACGGGGCAGACCCTGGGTGATGTCCTCACCCGCGACGCCACCGGTGTGGAAGGTACGCATCGTCAGCTGCGTACCCGGCTCACCGATCGACTGGGCGGCGATGATGCCGACCGCCTCGCCGACGTCGACGGTCTTGCCGGTCGGCAGCGAACGGCCGTAGCAGGCCGCGCAGACGCCCAGCTTGGACTCGCAGGTCAGCACGCTGCGCACCCGCACGGTGTCGACACCGGCGGCCACGAGCTTGTCAACCATGATCGAGTTGAGGTCGGCGCCCCGCTCGACCACGAGCGAGCCGTCGGCACCCTTGATGTCGTCGGCCAGCGTCCGCGCGTGCACACCGGTCTCGGCGTGCTCGTGGACGATCAGCTTGCCGTCGGCGGTGGTGGTGCCGACCTGCATGGTGATCGCCCGGTCGGTGCCGCAGTCCTCCTCGCGGATGATCACGTCCTGCGAGACGTCGACCAGACGACGGGTCAGGTAACCCGAGTCGGCGGTACGCAGAGCGGTGTCAGCCAGACCCTTACGGGCACCGTGCGTGGAGATGAAGTACTCCAGCACGGACAGACCCTCCCGGTACGAGGCCTTGATCGGCCGCGGGATGATCTCGCCCTTCGGGTTGGCCACCAGACCACGGATCGCGGCGATCTGGCGGAGCTGGAGGAGGTTACCGCGGGCACCCGAGTTGATCATCTTCCACAACGGGTTTTCCTGCGGCAGTGCGGTCTCCATCTCCTTGGCGACCTCGTTGGTCGCCTTGGTCCAGATCTCGATGAGCTCGCCGCGACGCTCCTCGGCGGTCATCAAACCACGCTGGTACTGCTTGTCGATCTGCTCGGCCTCGCGCTCGTAACGCTCCAGGATCTCCCACTTGCGCGGGGGCTGGATGACGTCCTCCATGCCGATCGTCACGCCGGACCAGGTGGCCCAGTGGAAACCGGCCTCCTTGAGCCCGTCGAGGGTCGCGGCCAGCGCCACCTTCGGGAACCGCTCGGCGAGGTCGTTGACGATCGCCGAGAGCTGGCCCCGCCGGATCTCGTAGTTCACGAAGCGGTAGCCCGGGGGCAGCGTCTCGTTGAACAGGATCCGGCCCAGGGTGGTGTCGACGGTCAGCTGCTCGCCGGCCGCCCACTCCTCCGGGGCCTCCCACTTGGGCTGGCCCGCGCCGTTGTCGACCTCGATGACGTTCTGCAGCCGGACCTTGATCGGTGCCTGCAGGTGCAGCTCGCCGTTGTCGAAGGCCATCCGCGCCTCGGCGTCCGAGCTGAACGACCGGCCCGCGCCCTTCTCCTCCGGAGAGAAGTGGGTGAGGTGGTAGAGGCCGATCACCATGTCCTGGGTAGGCATGGTGACGGGCTTGCCGTCGGCCGGCTTGAGGATGTTGTTCGACGACAGCATCAGGATCCGCGCCTCGGCCTGGGCCTCGGCGGACAGCGGCACGTGGACCGCCATCTGGTCACCGTCGAAGTCGGCGTTGAAGGCGGTGCAGACCAGCGGGTGGATCTGGATCGCCTTGCCCTCGACCAGCTGCGGCTCGAACGCCTGGATGCCCAGTCGGTGCAGCGTCGGTGCGCGGTTGAGCAGCACCGGGTGCTCGCCGATGACCTCTTCCAGCACGTCCCACACCACCGGGCGCTGGCGCTCGACCATGCGCTTGGCGGACTTGATGTTCTGGGCGTGGTTGAGGTCGACGAGCCGCTTCATCACGAACGGCTTGAACAGCTCGAGCGCCATCTGCTTGGGCAGGCCGCACTGGTGGAGCTTGAGCTGCGGGCCGACGACGATGACCGAACGGCCGGAGTAGTCGACGCGCTTGCCGAGCAGGTTCTGCCGGAACCGGCCCTGCTTGCCCTTGAGCATGTCGGACAGCGACTTGAGCGGGCGGTTGCCCGGGCCGGTGACCGGCCGGCCGCGGCGGCCGTTGTCGAACAGCGCGTCGACGGCCTCCTGCAGCATCCGCTTCTCGTTGTTGACGATGATCTCGGGAGCACCCAGGTCGATCAGGCGCTTGAGGCGGTTGTTCCGGTTGATCACCCGGCGGTACAGGTCGTTCAGGTCGCTGGTCGCGAACCGGCCACCGTCGAGCTGGACCATCGGCCGCAGGTCCGGCGGGATCACCGGGACGCAGTCGAGGACCATGCCGAGCGGCGAGTTGCGGGTGTTGAGGAACGCCGCGACGACCTTGAGCCGCTTGAGCGCACGGATCTTCCGCTGGCCCTTGCCGCTGCGGATGATCTCGCGCAGCAGCTCGGCCTCGGCGTCGAGGTCCATGTTCTGCAGCAGGGCCTTGATCGCCTCAGCGCCCATGCCGCCGGTGAAGTACTCACCGAACCGGTCGCGCAGCTCGCGGTAGAGCAGCTCGTCGGTGACCAGCTGCTTGGAGTCGAGCTTGCGGAAGGTGTCGAGCACCTCGTCGAGGCGGTCGATCTCGCGCTGCGCCCGGTCGCGGATCTGGCGCATCTCGCGCTCTCCGCCCTCCTTGACCTTGCGGCGCACGTCGGCCTTGGCACCCTCGGCCTCGAGCTCGGCCAGGTCGGCCTCGAGCTTGGCGGCGCGACCCTCGACCGCGGAGTCCCGGCTGTTCTCGGACTGCCGCTTCTCGGCGAGGATCTCGTTCTCGATGGTGCTCAGGTCGCGGTGGCGGGCCTCGGTGTCCACGCTGGTGACAACGTAGGACGCGAAGTAGATGATCTTCTCGAGGTCCTTGGGCGCGAGGTCGAGCAGGTAGCCGAGGCGGCTCGGCACGCCCTTGAAGTACCAGATGTGCGTCACGGACGCGGCCAGCTCGATGTGGCCCATCCGCTCACGCCGGACCTTGGAGCGGGTCACCTCGACGCCGCAGCGCTCACAGATGATGCCCTTGAACCGGACGCGCTTGTACTTACCGCAGTAGCACTCCCAGTCGCGCTGAGGACCGAAGATCTTCTCGCAGAAGAGCCCGTCCTTTTCCGGCTTCAGGGTGCGGTAGTTGATCGTCTCGGGCTTCTTGACCTCGCCGTGCGACCACTGACGAATGTCGTCAGCCGTGGCAAGGCCAATGCGCAGCTCGTCGAAGAAGTTGACGTCGAGCAATTTATGTCCCTCGAGTCTGTCGTTGCTCTTACCTACCGGGCGGGGAGCCGGGGCCTCTCACGAGGCCCCGGCCCCAACTCACACTTCCTCGACGCTGCTCGGCTCACGCCGCGACAGGTCGATGCCGAGTTCCTCCGCAGCGCGGAACACCTCGTCGTCGGTCTCGCGCATCTCGAGGGCCACGCCGTCGCTGGAAAGCACCTCGACGTTGAGGCACAGCGACTGCAGCTCCTTGAGCAGCACCTTGAACGACTCCGGGATGCCCGGCTCTGGGATGTTCTCGCCCTTGACGATCGCCTCGTAGACCTTCACGCGGCCCAGGACGTCGTCTGACTTGATCGTGAGCAGCTCCTGCAACGCGTACGCCGCGCCGTAGGCCTGCATCGCCCAGCACTCCATCTCGCCGAACCGCTGGCCACCGAACTGCGCCTTACCACCCAGCGGCTGCTGCGTGATCATCGAGTAGGGGCCGGTCGACCGAGCGTGGATCTTGTCGTCGACCAGGTGGTTCAGCTTCAGGATGTAGATGTATCCGACCGCGATCGGGTCGGGCAGCGGCTCGCCGGAACGGCCGTCGAACAGCTGCGCCTTGCCCGAGCCACCGACCAGCTGCACACCGTCCCGGTTGGGCAGCGTGCTGCTGAGCAGCCCGGTGATCTCTTCTTCCTTGGCACCGTCGAAGACCGGCGTGGCCACGTTGGTGTCCGGCACGGACTCGCCGGCACCGATGGACTTCAGCGCGGTCTTCCACTTGGCGTCGTCGCCATCGATCTTCCAGCCGGTCTTGGCGACCCAACCGAGGTGGGTCTCCAGCACCTGGCCGATGTTCATCCGGCTCGGCACACCGAGCGGGTTGAGCACGATGTCGACCGGCGTCCCGTCCTCGAGGAACGGCATGTCCTCGACGGGCAGGATCTTCGAGATGACGCCCTTGTTGCCGTGGCGGCCGGCGAGCTTGTCGCCGTCCTGGATCTTGCGCTTCTGGGCAACGTAGACGCGGACCAACTCGTTGACGCCCGGGGGCAGCTCGTCGCCGTCCTCGCGCGAGAAGGTGCGAACGCCGATGACCGTGCCGGTCTCGCCGTGCGGAACCTTCAGCGAGGTGTCCCGGACCTCACGCGCCTTCTCACCGAAGATCGCGCGGAGCAGCCGCTCCTCCGGGGTCAGCTCGGTCTCGCCCTTGGGCGTGACCTTGCCGACCAGGATGTCACCGGTGACCACCTCGGCGCCGATCCGGATGATCCCGCGCTCGTCGAGGTCGGCGAGCATTTCCTCGCTGACGTTCGGGATGTCGCGGGTGATCTCCTCCGGGCCCAGCTTGGTGTCGCGGGCGTCCACCTCGTGCTCCTCGATGTGGATCGAGGTGAGGGTGTCCTGCTGCACCAGCTTCTGGGACAGGATGATCGCGTCTTCGTAGTTGTGACCCTCCCAGGGCATGAACGCCACGAGCAGGTTGCGCCCGAGCGCCATCTCGCCCTCGTCGGTGCACGGACCGTCGGCGATGACCTGACCGGCCTCGACGCGGTCGCCCTCGAAGACCACCGGCTTCTGGTTGACGCAGGAGCCGGAGTTCGACCGACGGAACTTGTGCAGCAGGTACGTGCGGCGGTGGCCGTCGTCCTGGTGCACGGTCACGTAGTCGGCGCACAGGTCCTCGACCACGCCACCGACCTCGGCCACGACCACGTCGCCGGCGTCGACCGCGGCACGGTATTCCATGCCGGTGCCGACGAACGGGGACTCGGCCTTGACCAGCGGCACGGCCTGACGCTGCATGTTGGCGCCCATCAGGGCCCGGTTCGCGTCGTCGTGCTCGAGGAAGGGGATCATCGCGGTCGCGACCGACACCATCTGGCGCGGCGAGACGTCCATGTAGTCGACGGCGGTGCCGGTCACGAAGTCGACCTCACCACCCTTTCGACGGACCAGGACGCGGTCCTCGGCGAAGGTGCCGTCGGCCTTGAGCACGGCGTTGGCCTGTGCCTTGACGTAACGGTCCTCTTCGTCTGCCGTCAGGTAGTCGATCTGGTCGGTGACCACACCGTTGTCGACCTTGCGGTACGGCGTCTCGATGAAGCCGAACGGGTTGACCCGCCCGAACGTCGAGAGCGCACCGATCAGGCCGATGTTCGGGCCTTCCGGCGTCTCGATCGGGCACATCCGGCCGTAGTGGGACGGGTGCACGTCGCGAACCTCGAAGCCCGCCCGCTCACGGGACAGACCACCCGGGCCGAGCGCGCTCAGCCGGCGCCGGTGGGTGAGACCCGCCAGCGGGTTGGTCTGGTCCATGAACTGCGAGAGCTGCGACGTACCGAAGAACTCCTTGATCGCAGCCACCACGGGGCGGATGTTGATCAGGGTCTGCGGCGTGATCGCCTCGACGTCCTGGGTGGTCATCCGCTCGCGGACGACGCGCTCCATGCGGGAGAGGCCGACCCGAACCTGGTTCTGGATCAGCTCGCCCACGGTGCGCAGGCGCCGGTTGCCGAAGTGGTCGATGTCGTCGGCCTCGTAGCCCTCCTCACCGGCGTGCAGCCGGCAGAGGTATTCCACGGTGGCGACGATGTCGTCCTCGGTCAGCGTGCCCTTGTTGATCGGGACGTCGAGCTCGAGCTTCTTGTTGAACTTGTATCGACCGACCTTGGCTACGTCGTACCGCTTCGGGTTGAAGAAGAGGTTGTCGAGCAAGGTCTGGGCGTTCTCGCGCGTCGGCGGCTCGCCCGGGCGGAGCTTGCGGTAGATGTCGAGCAGCGCCTCGTCGGCACCGGCGATGTGGTCCTTCTCGAGCGTCGTCATCATGAGCTCGGACCAGCCGAACCGCTCACGGATCTGCTCGTTGCTCCAACCGACAGCCTTCAGCAGGACCGTGACGGCCTGCCGACGCTTGCGGTCGATGCGGACGCCGACGGTGTCGCGCTTGTCGATGTCGAACTCCAGCCAGGCACCCCGGCTCGGGATGACCTTGACGCTGGAGAGGTCGCGGTCGGAAGTCTTGTCCGGCTGCTTGTCGAAATAGACGCCCGGGGACCGGACGAGCTGGCTGACCACGACGCGCTCGGTGCCGTTGATGATGAAGGTGCCCTTGGGCGTCATCATCGGGAAGTCACCCATGAACACGGTCTGGCTCTTGATCTCACCAGTCGTGTTGTTGGTGAACTCCGCGGTCACGAAGAGCGGCGCGCAGTAGGTCAGGTCCTTCTCCTTGCACTCTTCGATCGAGGCCTTGACCTCGTCGAAGCGGGGCGCGGAGAAGGAAAGGGACATGGTGCCAGAGAAGTCTTCAATCGGACTGATCTCTTCGAGAATCTCTGCGAGACCCGAGCGAGCGTGCGGATCATCAGCCGACCGGCCCTGCCACGCCTCGTTGCCAACCAGCCAGTCGAATGACTCGGTCTGGATGGCGAGGAGGTTGGGGACCTCGAGGTGTTCCGTGATCCGGCCGAAGGAAATTCGGCGGGGAGCGAAAGCGCTCGACGTACGACTGGTCTTCGCAGGGCGGGAAGCTGCCAAGATGCGTCCTTCCGAGGACCGGTGTTGCTAAACGGCCGTTGTTCGTGCAGTCCGACGGGCCCTACCCGCAAACGCCCAGATGGACATTACGGACAGGGTCAAAGACGGAAGACACGGCAAACTAGCAGTGTAGCCGAACGGCTAACCGCTGTCCAGCCCGCAGCGCAGGAGACCGCGGAGCGTGTCTTGGGGGCACCCGTGGGCGCCTCGCCGGCCGCTCAGAACGCGTCTTCTGCACCTCAATCAGGTCTGGTGTCCCATACCCAACCGGTGGCTGTCGCAAGCGCGGAAGGTCTTGCTTGATGCCAGCGTGCCTGTCAGCACACTCCGCGTCAAGGGTTATGACGCGGGTCGGACCAGGTCTTTGAACTTGATCCGATTCGAGCGTACGCCGACGGGCGGCGATCCGGTCATGGATCGCCGCCCGTCAGCGTTGGTTCCGTACTTACTTCAGGGTGACCTTGGCGCCTTCGGCCTCGAGCTTGGCCTTGGCCTTCTCCGCGGTCTCCTTGTTGGCCTTCTCGAGGACGGCCTTCGGCGCGGCCTCGACCAGGTCCTTGGCCTCCTTGAGGCCCAGGCCGGTCAGCTCGCGCACGACCTTGATGACCTGGATCTTCTTGCCGCCGTCGGCGTCGAGGATGACGTCGAACTCGTCCTGCTCCACGGCCTCCTCGGCGGGGGCGCCACCGGCCGGGCCGGCAGCCGCGACCGCGACGGGCGCGGCGGCCTTGACGTCGAAGGTCTCCTCGAACTGCTTCACGAACTCGGAGAGCTCGATCAGCGTCATCTCCTTGAACGCGCTGAGCAGCTCGTCGGTGCTGAGCTTCGCCATGTTTCCTTACCTCTTTTGGTAGATCGTGGGTCGGTGATGCGCTCAGGCCGCGTCGGCGGCCGGGGCGCCTTCCTGCTCGCGCTTGTCCTGCAGAGCGGCGACCGTACGGACGGTCTTCGACAGCGGCGCCTGGAACAGGGCCGCGGCCTTGGCCAGGTTGGCCTTCATGCCGCCGGCCAGCTTGGCCAGCAGCACCTCGCGGGACTCGAGGTCGGCGAGGCGGTTGACCTCAGCGGCCGTGATGGCCTTGCCCTCGAAAACGCCGCCCTTGATGACGAGAAGCGGGTTGGCCTTCGCGAACTCACGAAGGCTCTTCGCCGCTTCCACGACGTCGCCGGAGACGAAGGTGAGCGCGGTAGGACCGGTGAACAGCTGCTCGATGCCGTCGATGCCCGCCTCAGAGGCTGCCCGCTTGGCCAGCGTGTTCTTGGCGACCGAGTAGGTGACTTCCTTGCCCAGCGAGCGCCGCAGCTGGGTCAGCTGCGACACCGTCAGGCCCCGGTACTCGGTCAGCACGGTGGCGCCCGAGCTACGGAACTGCTCGGTTAGCTCGGCGACGGCGGTGGCCTTGTCGGCCCGAACCGGCTTGTCCGCCATGTCCCTCCTTCCAAATGCTCGAAGCTGGCGTGCTCGGCTCCGGCATGGAAAACGCCCCGGCGCAGGGCGCACGGGGCGGGAGGGCGGCTTGCGGCCGCGGGCTCTCGAACCGTTCAACCTGCGCGGGCCGCCCCGGATGCGGAGCCTTCGACCGCGCCTCACGGCGCGATGACCAGCGGTCTCTGGTGGAACTTCGTCACGAAGAGTACGCGACGCGCGGGGCCTGCGCCAAATCAGCTACGGGTACGCCTGAGCCGCGCGTAGACCAGCCCGACCACGGCGGCCCACAGCGCTGCCTGCCCGGTCAACGCCACGACGCTGGCGCTGTCGGGCCGCCCGGCCAGATGCCGGGCAACAGCCATCAACGGCGGAGCCAACCAAGGCGCCACAGAGCCGTCGAGCCCCAGCACCATCGCCAGCACCGACCCGGTTACCAGAACAGCCACCCCGTACAGGGTCGACCGGGTGATCGGCCGACTGGCCAAAGCCCCGAGCCCCACCGCACCGGCGAGGGAGGCGGCATGCGCCCACAGCCCGGGCCCGATCCCGCCAGGCCCAGTGATCCCACCCACCACCCACGGCAACACCATCGCCAACACAACCGTGGCAAGGCCGACGAGGCCGGCCCGCGGCGAGCCCCGCGACGATCTCCCGACGCAGCCCGACGGCACTGACCGCCAGCCGACGCTGGACGTCGGGCTCGGTATCCAGGACAAGCTTGGCCTGCCAAGCGATCACCGGAAACAGCGCGACAGCGGAGAACCCGTACGCCTCAGCAGCATCGGACTTCCCGCCGCCGTAGATGATGCCGACGACAACCAGCGTGCCGAGCAGCCCGGGCAGCGCACGCCCGCTACGGAGAAAGGCGGTCAGCCGCATGCGCACCAGCGCGGTCATGCCCTGACCCCCGCCGTCGTCCGGACGCCGACCACGTCGTGCCCGTCGGCCCGCAACGCGGCCACGGTCGCCTCGGCGTCGCCGGCGGGCACCGCGATCTCGATGATCGCCGTCTCACCGGCGCCGCCGGCCTCCCCCACGGTCACGGTCCCGTCAGCGACGGTCCAGGTCACGGCGCCAGGCAGCCGACCGGTCTCACCCCGATGATCACTGACAAGCACAGAGCCACCGGCCGCGACCACCTCGGCCACGATCTCGGGCACGAGCTCCCGGGCGGCGGCATCGAGCCCTTCCCAGGGCTCGTCGAGCACGAGCAGCCCCGGACCGGGAATCAACGCCTGCGCAAGCCCAACCTTCTGCGCGGTCCCTTTGGAAAGCTCACCCAACCTTGTGCCCCGATAGGGCGCCAACCCGAGCCGATCAATCCAGGCCTCGATGGCGTTGCGCTCGACGGTCCCGTGCACCCGCGCCATCGCGGTCAGATAGCCCACGACCGTGAAGGGTTGGTCGGCGGGAAACCGCTCAGGCACCCAGCCGACCGGACTCGGCCGCTCCCGGACCACGCCACCACTAGGACGCAATACCCCGGCGGCGAGCTGCAGCAGGGTCGACTTCCCGGCGCCGTTGCGCCCGAGCACGACCACCGTGCCGCCTTCCGGAAGCTCGACGTCGACCTCCCGCAGAACCCACGGTCCACGCCGGCCATAGCGGTAGGAAACGCCGTCCAGTCGCACGCGGGTGACTCTCCCATGCCGACCTGAGAAACGGAACCGCCCCTGTTGACTGGTCGCGTCTCCGGGGCTTTGCCCCGGACCCCGCCGCGATCTGCGGGGACCCAGGGGAAGGGGTGGGTCCCGTTGTCGGACTTCGCAAGAGCATCAGGATCTTCGGGTGGTGACAAGGTCGTTCGTCCGGTAGGGCGCTCCACCTTGTCACCACCCGAAGATCCTGACAAAAGAACTACGCCCGACAACGGGACCCACCCCAAGCTGCGGCTTCGTATGGGGCCACGACCTTAAGACGCCGCGCGCGTCCGCGAGTGGCGTCCACCATGGACCGCAACTCGCCCACGACCCGGTCCCGCGAGAAGAGACCCCAACGCTCCGCGACCAAAGGGACTGTGTCCCACGCACCGCAAGCGAAGTCGCTCGCGACGAACTGGGTCAGGGCGGGGGAGGATGTTGTGGGTGCCGACAATAGAGGTCGCGCTCTTTGCGGCCTGTCGGCACCCACAACATCCTCCCCCGACCAAGACCGCAACCCAACGCGAAGAACGAGCCCGTCGAGGCGAACAGCGCCCAAGAGCCACGCAAAATCGCCCGCCACCCCAGAAGGGCGACGGGCGATTAAGGCGAAGAACTCAGGCGTCAGTGCTCTCGCGCAGGTTCTTGACCACGTTCGGGTCGACCGGAACGCCCGGGCCCATGGTGGTCGTGAAGACGACCTTGCGGAGGTACTTGCCCTTGGAGGCCGACGGCTTCGCGCGGAGGACCTCGTCGAGGACCGCGGCGTAGTTGTCGACCAGCTGGTCCTCGGTGAACGAGGCCTTGCCGATGATCAGGTGCAGGTTCGAGTGCTTGTCGACGCGGAAGGTGATCTTCCCGCCCTTGATCTCGTTGACTGCCTTGGTCACGTCCATGGTGACCGTGCCCGTCTTCGGGTTCGGCATGAGGCCGCGCGGGCCCAGGATCCGCGCGATCCGGCCGATCTTGGCCATCTGGTCCGGCGTGGCGATCGCCGCGTCGAACTCGAGCCAGCCCTCTTGGATGCGGGCGACCAGCTCGTCGGTGCCGACGGCGTCGGCGCCGGCCGCGGTGGCTTCCTCGGCCTTGGCGCCGGCCGCGAACACGATGACGCGCGCGGTCTTGCCGGTGCCGTGCGGCAGGTTGACCGTGCCGCGGACCATCTGGTCGGCCTTACGCGGGTCGACCCCGAGACGCATGGCGACCTCGACGGTGGGGTCGAACTTGACGACGCTGGCGCCCTTGGCGAGCTTGACGGCCTCGGCCGGGGTGTAGAGCTTGTCCCGGTCGATCTGCTCGGCCGCCTTGCGGTAACTCTTGCTGCGCTGTGTCATTGCTGTCTATCTCCTGTGGTAGTTGGCGGACCGCGTCAACGGCGGTCCTCCCACGAACTGATTAGTCGCGGACCGTGATGCCCATCGACCGGGCGGTGCCGGCGATGATCTTCTCGGCCTGCTCGACGTCGTTGGCGTTGAGGTCGGACATCTTGCGCTCGGCGATCTCGCGCAGCTGGGCGCGGCTCACGGTGCCGACCTTGGCGGTGTGCGGTGTGCCGGAACCCTTGGGCACACCGGCGGCCTTGATCAGGAGGCGCGCGGCCGGCGGGGTCTTCAGCACGAAGGTGAAGGTCCGGTCTTCGTAGACGCTGATCTCGGCCGGGACGATGTCACCCCGCTGAGCCTCGGTCTCCTTGTTGTACTGCTTGCAGAACTCCATGATGTTGACACCGTGCTGGCCGAGCGCGGGGCCAACCGGCGGCGCGGGGGTCGCCTGACCCGCCGGCAGCTGCAGCGTGAAGGTCTTGACGAGCTTCTTCTTCGGAGGCATGTCACTTCCTGGGCTTGGGTGGACTCAGTTGGCCGGAGTGCCGGACCGGACCCGAACGGCGGTGCAGAGCGCACGGTCGAGCGCGGCCCCGGCGGGCCGACGTACAAGCGTAACTCAGCGGTTTTAGATCTTCGCGACCTGGTTGAAGTTGAGCTCGACCGGCGTCTCTCGACCGAAGATCGAAACGAGCACCTTGAGCTTCTGCTGGTCGGCGTTGATCTCGCTGATCGTCGCGGGCAGCGACGCGAACGCGCCGTCGGTGACCGTGACCGAGTCGCCGACCTCGAAGTCGAGCACCTTGACCTCGACCTTGGTCTTCTTGGTCTGCTCGGTCTCGACCGCCGGGGCCAGCCACTTGAGCACCTCGTCGAGCGACAGCGGCGCGGGCCGGTCGGCCCGGTCGGTGGCGCCGACGAAGCCGGTGACCCCAGGCGTGTTGCGCACGCAGGAGTACGACTCCGGGGTCAGCTCCAGCCGGACCAGGATGTAGCCCGGGAAGACCTTGTTCTGCACCTGGAGGCGCTTGCCGTTCTTGACCTCGACCTCTTCGCGGGTCGGCACCTCGACCTGGAAGATGTACTCCTCCATGTCGAGGCTCGTGATCCGGGTCTCGAGGTTGGTCTTGACCTTGTTCTCGTAGCCGGCGTAGGAGTGCACGACGTACCAGTCGCCGGGCGCGTAGCGCAGCTTCTGCCGAAGCTCGGCAACCGGGTCGTAGTCGTCGTCAGGCTCGGCCAGCGCGGTCTCGCCGGCCTCCGCCTCGGTGTCGCCGGTCGCGGCCTCGCTCGAACCGTCGGTGTCCGCCGTGGCCACTGACGACTGCTCGTCGATGGTCTCGCCGGTCTCGTCGTACTCAGGCACGCTCATTCACTTCCGTCTGTGTGTTGGCCGGCGCGGCCGGCCGTTCGGGGCCGCGGCGCCGCGCCATCAGTTGCCGAAGACCGCCAGGACGCCCTTGGCGAACCCGAAGTCGAGGACGGCCACGATCGCGAGCATCACCGCGACGAACACCACCACCACGGCCGTGTACGTCAGCAGTTCCTTGCGGGTCGGCCAGATGACCTTACGCAGCTCTGCGACGACCTCGCGGAAGAACCGGGCGATCCGCCCGAAGAATCCCACGCGACCGGTTTCGGTGCGCTTGCTGGTGCTTTCACCGGCCTTGGCGACGCGGGAACGCGTAGCGGTGCCGCCGCGCGATACCGGTTCGTCTTCGTCGGTGGCGTCGTCGTCGACAGCGTCGTCGAACGCCTCGTCCTCAAGGCGGTCGTCGGCGAACTCGTCGTCGCGCCGATTTTTCTCGGCCACTTCGCCCTCCGTCGCGGTCGTGGTGCTTCGGTAACGCCGACCTTAGCGGCTCAGTGAGACTGGCCGATCACCGACAGGGGCCCTGCTCGGCGATGCCAATCCCACGTCAAGCCGGTCAGGCCATAGGCGCAGGGGTGACAGGACTTGAACCTGCAGCCTGCGGTTTTGGAGACCGCTGCTCTGCCAATTGAGCTACACCCCTTTGCGAGGTGCAACCCTACGAGCGCAAGCAGCGTCGCAGGAGTCACGGACCCCACGGCGGACCAGTGTACGGGTACGGGACCTACTTTCCCAACCGGGAGGTTCGCACTGTCGCCCGCGCCTGGGAGAGCACCTTCTCGCCCCCGCAGACGGCCGTGATGGCCAGCACGGTGTGACCCTCGTCGGTGGTGCTCTTCACCTGCGCGGAGACCTCGATCTCGGTGCCGCTCTCGTCGTCGGGGACCGGCACCGGACGGCTGAACCGGACAGAGAAGTCGAGAACGGCGTCGGGTGCGCCGGCCCACTCGGTGACGGCGCGGCCGACCAGAGCCATGGTGAGCATGCCGTGGGCGATCACCCCGGGCAGGCCCACCTTGGTGGCGAACCGCTCGTTCCAGTGGATCGGGTTGAAGTCGCCCGAGGCGCCGGCGTAGCGGACCAGGTCGGCCCGGGTCACCGGGTATTTCTTGGTGGGTAGCTCCATGGGTCAGCCCTCCCCGCGGACGACGAGCTTGGACCACGCGATCGCGACGGACGCGCCGGTGGAGTCGGTGATGTCGGTGCGCGTGGTGATGAAGTCGTGGCCACCGCGCGAGATGATCTCTTCGATCGTCTGGCGGCCGACGAGCTCGTCACCCGCGACGATCGGCCGCGTGTATTGGAAGCGCTGGTCGCCGTGGACCACGCGGGAGTAGTCGATCGCGAGGTCCGGATCGTCGACGACCGCGTTGTTGGACGCGAACGAGACGACGGTCGGGAAGGTCGGCGGCGCGATCACGTCGGCGTAGCCGAGCGCCCGGGCGGCGTCCGGGTCGTGGTAGGCGGCGTCGGTGGCGCCGATCGCCTTCGCGAACTCACGGATCTTCTCGCGACCGACCAGGTAGGCGGGGGTCGGCGGGTAGCTGCGGCCGACAAACGACGGGTCCAGGGGCATCTGCCTAGCGTAGAGCGAGGTGTGCCCGGTGTGACGGAGGCGGGCGTTGCCTATCTGTTGCCACCGGGCGGTCAACCCGGGCAGCACGACGGCCGGCCCCGCCGATGGCGGTGCCGGCCGTGGAAGCTTTGGCTGCGGGTTAGCGCGTCTCGCGGTGGACCGTGTGACGGCCGTCGCGCGGGCAGAACTTCTTCAGCTCGATGCGGTCCGGGTCGTTGCGCCGGTTCTTCCGCGTGATGTAGTTCCGCTCCTTGCACTCCGTGCACGCCAAAGTGATCTTGGGACGGACGTCGGTCGCCTTGGCCACGGCGGGGTGCCTTCCTCGAAACGGTTGTTGAACCTACCGGCCGACCAGATTACCTGGTGGCACGGTCATCCAGCAAAACGGGCGCCAGCGGCGCCCGAATCAACAGTAGCGGTGGCCGGATTTGAACCGGCGACACAGCGATTATGAGCCGCTTGCTCTGCCAACTGAGCTACACCGCCGCGGGTGGAACAGAGCCCCCTTACGGAATCGAACCGTAGACCTTCTCCTTACCATGGAGACGCTCTGCCGACTGAGCTAAGGGGGCACGCGCGATCTAGCTCGCTGACGCGCAGGGGTAAGAGTACACGGCTGTTGTCAGGCCAGGAAATCGGGATACCAGTGCCGTCCGGGCGACTTTGTCAGGTGACCGCGCGCAGCCGCCGGACCTCGCCCGCGGCGGTCGACTCGGCCTCGGTCTGCGCCGAGAACCAGGCCTCCAGCCGCTCGTAGGGCAGCGGCCGGCTGAACAGGAAGCCCTGCCCGACCTCGCAACCGATGTCCTGCAGGAGCTCGAGGGTCAGCTCGCTCTCGACGCCCTCGGCGACCACGGTCAGGCCGAACTGCTGCGACAGCGTCACGACCGCGTTGACGATCGCCAGGTCGGCCGGGTCGGTCGCCATGCCCTGCACGAACGAGCGGTCCACCTTGACCTCGTGGACCGGCAGGCGGCGCAGATAAGACAGTGACGAGTAGCCGGTGCCGAAGTCGTCGACCGACAGCCGCACGCCGATGTCGCGCAACCGGCGCAAGGTGGGCATCGGACGGTCGGTGCCGTCCAGGACGCCCTCCTCCTTGATCTCGAAGGTCAGGCGGTGCGGCGCCACGCCGTACTCCCCGAGCAGTTCCTGCACCCGGGTGGGGAAATCAGCGTCGATCAGCGTACGCGCGGAGAGGTTGACCGAGATCGACAGCGGATGGTCGGTGGCCTGCCAGTCCCGGCACCGCTTGAGGCCCTCCTTGAGCACCGCCTCGGTCAACCGGGCGAGCTGGCCGGTGTGCTCGGCGACCGCGACGAAGTCCTCCGGCGGCACCGCACCGTGCGCCGGGTGCTCCCAGCGGGCCAGGCACTCGACGCCGAGCAGCCGCCGGTCGGTCAAGGTCACCTTGGGCTGGAAGTAGACCTCGATCTGGTCGTTGTCGAGGGCCCGGCGCAGGTCGCCGGCGAGCGCCAGGCGGCGCACGGAACGCGACTCGAGCCCGGCGTTGAACAGCTGGATGCTGCCGGGCACGGTCTTGGCCGCGGTGGCGGCCAGGTCGGCGCGCTGGAGCAGCAGGGCCGCGTCACTGCCGTGATCCGGGTGTACGACGATGCCGACCGCGGTCTCGACGTCGAGCGTGAGCGAGCCGAAGACCATCTCGTCGCGGATCTGCTGGCGCATCCGGGTGGCCAGCGCCTCGGCGTCCTCGGCGCTGTCGACCCGCAGCGTCACGACGAACTCGTCGCTGCCCAGCCGGCCGAGCAACGCGCCCGAGGGCGCACAGCCGCGCAGCCGTTGGGCCACCTCGGCGAGCACCTGGTCACCCGCGACGTGCCCCATCGACTCGTTGACCTGCCGCAGACCGTCGACGTCGAAGAGCAGGACCGCGACGTGCTCGCCGGGCGCGCCCACGCCGACGGACTCCTCGATCGCGGCGGTGACCCGCCGCCGGTTGGGCAGGCCCGTCAGAGCGTCGTGGTACGCGTCGTGCCGCAGCCGCTCGACCAGCCGCGAGTTCTCCACCGCGACGGCGGCGTGGGCGGCGATGGTCTCCAGCAGGCGGGCGTCGCCGGGCCCGAGCGTCGCGGCGTCACCGAGGCGGTTGGCCACCTCCAGCGTGCCGATCACGGCGGAGCCCGCCCGCAGCGCGACCACGATGGCGTCCTTGGAGCGGGTCGTGCCGAGCTCCGCGCGCAGCTCGTCACCGCCGAGCTTGTGGCCGACGGCGATCGTCTCGCCGGTCTCCCCGACCCGCCGGCGGATGGACTCGGGCACGCCGGTGAGGTCCACCAGCCCCGTGTCGTCGACCCGGGCGCTGAGCAGCACCTCGGGATAGCGGCCGAGGGCGGGCAACCAGAGCGTCGCGTACTCCACCTGGAGCAGTGCCCGCACCCGGTGCAGCAGGACGTCGGTCAGCGTGCCGTCGTGCGGGGTGTCGGCGATCGCGCGGGTTAAGTCGTAGATCTCGCTCAGCGTGCGGTGCTGGCGCACGAACTGCGAATAGGAGCGGTAGGCCGCGAAGAAGCAGCTGGCCAACGCCGCGAGCAGCAGTGCGGCCCAGGCGCCCTGCTGCACGATCAGCAGCGTGATCAGGCCCAGCGTGATGTTGATGCCCGACACGATCAGACCGGGGATCGCGATCTGGTTCAGCACGCGGCTGGAGATCCGGCCCTGCACCAGGGTGATGACGCCGGCGGTGGTGGCGAGGGTCAGCACCGTCATGCCCACCACCGCGACCGCGAGCACCGCGAGGGCATAGGGGCCGGCCTCGCGCGGTGCACCCGGGGCGTGCAGTGGACCGAAAGCGAACACGATGAGGCAGGCCAGTGCCGTGCCGGCGGCGTTGCTGGCCACGTTGAACCAGAGCTTGACCGGCGCCGACCGGTGGATCTGCCGGGAGATGATGACCGCCAGGACGCGCGCCAGCATGAGCGTGAGCGGCGGGATCGCGTACAACGCCAGCAGTAGCGGGATCTCGGTCAGGACGATCTTGAACGCCTGGCGCCGGACCTGGAAGACCAGCGGGTAGAGATCAGCGAGGGCGAACAGGCCGAGAAAGAGCAGGCCCAGCAGCCACGAACCGGCGAAGTCCTTGAGGTTGAGGCCGATGAACAGCGTGACCAGGATGGCGAAGAGGCCCATCGGACCGGTGATCAACCAGGCCAGGTCCTCTGAGCGACGAACGTTGCTTCGAGCAGCGGTCACCGGTTAGCGCCTTCACTGTGGGCGCGTTGACCGCGCCGGCCTGGTCAGCCCCAGTCGAACGAGAATGCCGACAGCGCCGATTCCGACGCCGCGCTCGAGATGGCGGACCCCATCGCGGGCACCTCGGCGTGGTCGACGTAGACCGCTGCGGAGGCGACACCGCCAGCGACCAGGGCGCCGAAGCCGAGGACGGCGAAGACGGCAGCCCGGCCGACCCAACGGCCGAACAAGCGTGCACGCATCTGGCTGCTCCCTGTCGCAGGTGGGACGTTACGAGTAAGGAGATGGTGCCACATCATGCATGGCGACGCACAGAGCATCGGGCCGGGCCCGAACCATCGGCAGATGAAAACCCAACCAATCGTATGAGGCGAACCTTAACCATCGCTTTGGTCGGTCGCATTTGTCCAGTCGGAAGTCCACCACTTCGGCTTACCGAGGTGACAATCCGAGGGTGAACGACCGACCCCGAACGGTGTACGCACCGCCACCGCGCACCCGGATCCTGGCCGAGTGCGAACGGCGCGGGCGCGGCGCGGTGGTGGACGGCTGCATCGCCCTGCTGGCCGGCGCCGACGACCGGGACGCATCGCTCATCGCCGTCCTGGGCGGTCCGGCCGCATCGTGGGCGCTCGATCCGGAGGAGGGCGGTCCGCATTCTTCCCGCTGGTACTGGGTTCGCGTCTGGGCGGCGCGCGGTCTGCTCTGGGCGTGGGACGACCGCGCGGCATCGACCGTGGTGCGCGCCCTGGCCGACCCGCAATGGCGGGTGCGGGAGATGGCCGCGAAGGTGGTCGCCCGCCACGTGGTCGGCGAGGCGTTGACGGCCGTCACCGTGTTGCGGACCGATCCGATCCCCCGGGTACGGGCGGCGGCGCACCGCGCGGTGGTCGCGCTGACCGCTGCCGGCGCCTGACCAGCGGCTTGGCGGACTTTGATCTAGAAGATGGAGACATGCTTTTTCTTGCGAATGGCGCGAACGGCCACCCCTAGATCATCCCCTCCGGGCGTTGGCTCGGCGTTGGTTCTCCTAGGAGCTGGGCGCCGGGCGAGGGGGCCAGTGGCGGTGGGCGTCGTCGTCCGGGCTCATCAGGCCGATCTGGTGACCGTCCGGGTCCGCGACGATCGCGTAGCGCGATCCCCAGAAGGCGTCGAAGGGCACCTGGCGGCTCTCGTACCCGGCATCGACGATCTTCCGCCAGAGCGCGTCGACGTCGTCCCGGCTCGCCACGCGCGTGCCGATCACGCCGCTGCCCGGCTGCTGTCCCGGAGAGCCGCTGTTCCACAGCCGGACCGACTCGGCCTCGTCGAGCTCGACCCGCAACCCGCTCGGGAAGTGGAACTCGACGTGCGGCCCGGTGGGCTCGCCGTCCCAGCCGAGCAGCCGGTAGAAAGCGAGGCTCGCGGCGAGATCGCGGACGACGAGATTGACCTGAGCCACCACCGGACCAGTCATCGATCCAGATTGCCATGGGCCCGCGCAAAAGGCCGACGGATAATTGGCAAAAATGAAACGACCCCCGACCGCGTATTACCGGTCTGGGGTCGTCGGGTAGTGCTTGTGGCGGGTAGAGGATTCGAACCTCTGTAGCTTTCGCGACGGATTTACAGTCCGCTCCCATTGGCCGCTCGGGCAACCCGCCAGGGCGTGCCGCCACACCGGATGCGGCAGCGGAAGCAAGGATAGCGGTAGCACCGGCCCGGAATGCAACCGGGTACGGTCGGCATGTCCCCGCCGCCGTGCCGGCCGTGGACACCGCCAGAACACCGCACCGAGTTGGAGCATGATCATGGCAGCGAACCCGTCCTTCGACGTCGTCAGCAAGGTCGACACGCAAGAGGTCGACAACGCCGTACGGCAGACCGAGAAGGAGCTTGCGACCCGTTTCGACTTCCGCGGCACCGGGGCGGAGATCAGCTGGGCCGGCGGCGAGGCCGCCGTCAACCTCACCGCCGAGACCGAGGAGCGGGTGAAGGCCGCGCTCGAGGTCTTCAAGGAGAAGCTGATCAAGCGGAACATCTCGCTGAAGTCGCTGGACGCCGGCGAGGCCCGTGCCTCGGGCAAGACCTACAAGATCGACGCCAAGATCGTGCAGGGCATCGACACCGAGAAGGCCAAGGCGATCAGCAAGAAGATCCGCGAAGAGGGCCCGAAGGGCGTCCAGGCCCAGATCCAGGGCGACCAGCTCCGCGTGACAGGCAAGAAGAAGGACGACCTGCAGGCGGTCATCACCCTCCTCAAGGGCGGCGACTTCGGCGTGGCGCTGCAGTTCACCAACTACCGCTGACCCAGCGGTCCGCTCTTCTCGGCCCGGCCGCGGCACCCGCGACCGGGCCGAACCGCGTCACCCGCGCTGGGCCCCGATCGGCCTCCCACGCAAGCGCGACCGCCTCCATGCGTACGACGTCGCGGTTCTCGGCCCGCACGGTCGGACCCCGCGAGCGCGACCGGCCCGTCAGACAGCTTCGGGCTCTAGTGCCGCGTTCAGGCGTGCCGCCGCGTGTTTTTCGGCTCGGGCGATCGGGCCTCCGGCCGGGGCCGCGACCAGCGCGCCCACCGCCACCGCTACCCCCGCGAACACGAACGCCCACGGTGGGCCGGCCTTGTCGACGAGCCAGCCCGCGCCGGCGCCGCCGACGGCCGACGCTCCGACCGACACGGTCACCACCCACGTGTAGGCCTCGTTCAACATCGACCCAGGGGCGATCCGGCCGACCATCGTGTTCTCCACGACCAGCCCGGGCGCGATCACTACGCCGCCGAAGACCAGGGCGATGCCCAGCCACAACGGCGATGGCATGACCGCGAAGACCACGAACGTGCCTGCCAGCATGGTCAACAGGACGGTGAACTGACGCGTCATGTTGGCCGCCGGCCGCCGGGTGCCAAACCAGAAGCCTCCGGTCGCGCTGCCCACCGCCCAGATCGACAGGAGCAACCCGGCCAGGGTGTCCGGGTTCGACACCCCCTCGGCGGCGGCGAAGGCCGGCACCGTCACCCCGGTCGCGCCGAAGGCCGTGCCCAGGCCGAAGACGCAGACCAGCAGGGCCGGGAAGCCCGGGACCTTCAGCGGGCCCAGGCCCTTCGCGTGGGTCGACGGCGGGTGCGGTCGCCAGCCGCGCATGACCTTGCCCAGGGCCACCACGACCGTGCCGACCAGGGTGACCACGCCGGCGCCGAGCAGCGCCGCGGTGGCGTCCGCGAAGAGCAGGAAAGCCGAGACCAGGAGCGGGCCGAGTACGAAGACGAGCTCGAACAACGCCGTCTCGGCGGCCAGGGCGAGGTTGCGCAGGGCGTACCGGCCGGTGGCGGGTGCCGTCACGTCGTTCCAGGCACCGCGCAGCGCCGCGCTCATCGGTGGGAAGGTCGCGCCGGCGACCGCGCTGGCCGCGTAGATCACGGCCAGGCCGTTGTCGTGGGCGACGACCAGGGCCAGCAGGGCCAGGGGGTGCGCCACGCCCGTCACGAGCAGCACGGGAGTCGGGCCGATCCGGTCAGCGACCCGCCCGGCGAGTGGGCTGAGCAGCGCTCCGGCCACCGCGTAGATGCCGCCCGCGATGCCCGCCGTCGTGAAGCGTCCGGTGACGTCCTCGACCACCAGCAGGAGGGCGAGCGGGGTCATGCCGATGCCGAGCCGGCCGATGATGCCGAAGACGAACAGCACCGGCGCGCCTGGGATCCGCCAGACCACCAGGTACTGCCGCAGCGCTGCCACCGAAATCACCCCTGTAACGACCGAAAGACCAGCCGAACCTAACGGTCGACTGGTCTTCCGGCCTAACTGTTTACGAGGTGACGCAGGTTACCGGAACTGGACCGGTCCAACCTGGCGGTTGGCCATCTCCTCCAGCCGGCGGACCCGGTCGGCCATCGGCGGGTGGGTGGAGAACAGCTTGGCCATGCCCGCACCGCGCAGCGGGTTGGCGATCATGAGGTGCGCGGTGGTCGTGTACTGGTTGTCGGCCGGCAGCGGGAGCTGCCGGGCGCCGGCGTCGATCTTGCGCAGCGCGCTGGCGAGCGCCAGCGGGTCGCGGCTGAGCGCGGCACCGGAGGCGTCGGCCTGGTACTCGCGGTTCCGGCTGATCGCGAGCTGGATGATCGACGCCGCGAACGGGCCGAGGATCAGCATCGCGAAGAAGACGGCCGGGTTCTGACCCTCGTCGTCGTCACCGCCACCCACGGGCAGGAACCACGCCAGGTAGGCCAGGAACGTGATCATGCCGCCGATCGCCGCCGCCACGCTGGAGATCAGGATGTCGCGGTTGTAGACGTGCGACAGTTCGTGACCGATCACCGCACGCAGTTCGCGGTAGTCGAGGATCTGGGTGATCCCGGTGGTCACGCAGACCGCGGCGTGCTGGGGGTTGCGCCCCGTGGCGAACGCGTTGGGCTGCATCGTAGGGCTGACGTAGAGCCGGGGCATCGGCTGCCGAGCGTCCGCCGCGAGCTCCCGCACCATCTGGTAGAGCGCGGGGAACTCGGCCTCGCTGACCGGCCGGGCCCGCATCGACCGCAACGCGATCTTGTCAGACCAGAAGTAGCTGGTGCCGTTGAGCAGCAGCGAGATGATCAGGGCGATAACCAGACCGGACGTACCGGCGACCGCGAAGCCGATGCCGAGAATGAGCGCTGTGAGCAGGCCTAGAAGCGCGGCCGTCTTGAGGCCGTTGAAATGCCTGTGCAACGCGTCCCTCCTTCAGAACGCGGGTGGGGTGATCCCGCTGAACTGTTCAACACCCCGCTATCCATCGACCATGCCCGGGCCGGCTGTGAGTTCGCTGAACGCGAAACCACGAAACAGAACAAACGGCGATCCAGGGAACAAAATCAGGATCGAGATCGGGATCGAGATCGGGATTTCCCGGGTTCGTCGGGGGCCGGACCGTTGCTCCCGCCGGGGACCGGGCCGGGCCCTGGGGGGCCCGTCCCTGCCAGGTCCGCGGCACACGAACCAAAAACCCAGCCGCGTCGCTCCGCCAGCAGGTTGCCCGCCCGGGGGGCGACTGTGGTGGGGCTTAGTGCTCCTGGTCGTGTCTCGGGGGCTTTGCCCCCGAACCGCACCCGAACTCCGGCCACCCACCCGGAAGAAGCCAGCCCCTCGCGGTTCCACGCGATCCGCCTGGGCGGAGTTCGCTCGTCGGGTCTACGGGGCTTCGCCCCAAACCCACCCGAACCCCAGCCACCCAAACCGAAGAAGCCAACCCCCTCACGGACCCACACAATCCGCCTACGCGAAGTTCGCTCGTCGCGTCTCCCGGGGCTTCGCCCCAAACCCACCCGAACCCCAGCCACCCAAACCGAAGAAGCCAGCCCGCCGCCGAACCCCACGCAACCTGGCCGGGCGGCGCCCGCTGGGCGCGTCCCCTGCGCCTTGTCCCGGAACCCACCCGAACTCCGGCCGGCCGCGAAGAGGAAGCCAGCCCGCTGCCGAATCCAGGCAAGCTGCCTGGGCAGAGTTCGCTGGTCGTGTTTCCGGGGCCTTGTCACGGACCCACCCGAACCCCGGGCACCCACCAGGAGAAAGCCAGCCCGCCGCCAAACCCCACGCAACCTGGCCGGGCGGCGCCCGCTGGGCGGGTCTCCGGGGCCTTGTCGCGGAACCCGCCCGAACTCCCGCCGGCCGCGAGAGGAAGGCTGCCCGCTGCCGAATTCGGGCGAGCTGGCTGGGCGGAGTTCGGTGGTCGGGTTTCCGGGGCTTTGCCCCGGTCCCCACCCGAGCTGCGGGGACCCAGGGGAAGGGGCGGGTCCCGTTCTCGGACTTCGCAAGGGCATCAGGATCTCCGGGCGGTGACAAGGTCGTACGTCCAGCAGGGCGCTCCACCTTGTCACCGCCCGGAGATCCTGATTGGTGGGCTACGCCCGACAACGGGACCCGCCCCTAGGCGGCGGCTTTATCGTCTGCTCGGGTCGCTTTGAAGACCGATACATCGGGCACCGTCTCGCCGCCGGGTCGTCCGGCAGATCAACGCCACCGGTCACCCAGCCCCGGAACGGCCACTACGGGCTTTGGTTCTTAGCCCGTTGCCCAGTTCAGGACCAACTGTGGCGCGAAGCCGACCGCTATGGCGAAGGCCGTCGCCGCTGCCAGTACTCCGGCTGCTGGCCACGGGATTGCGCGGGTTGGGCGGTTCAGTGGGTCTGGGGCGTAGAGCAGTGCCGCTACGCGGACGTAGTAGGCCAGGCCGATCACCGCGTTCAGGGCGACGATTACCGCTAGCCAACCCGACGAGCCCGTCAGTAGGGAGCGGACCACGGCTACCTTGGCGAACAGGCCCGCTAGGCCCGGTGGCAGGCCGGCCAGGCCGATCAGGGCCAGCGCCAGCGCCGCGCCGACCCAGCGGGTGCGGCGGGCGGCGCCGCGGTAGGAGTCCAGGCGGCCGCCGTCGGCGGTGGGCTCGCGGAGCGCTACTACCGCGGCGAAGGCGCCTAGCTCCAGCACCACGAAGAAGACCGTGTAGGACACCGCCGCCGTGATCGCGGTGTCGAAGGCCTCGCCCGTGCGCCCGGGAGACAACGCCAGCGCGCCCAGCGGCGCCAGGATGTAGCCCGCTTGGGCTACCGACGACCAGGCCAGCAGGCGGGTCATCCGGATTTGGCGCAGGGCCACCAGGTTGCCGACCGTCATCGTCAGGACCGCTAGCGCGGCCAGCACCGGGCCCGTTACCGCCGGCGGCAGCGCGACCGTGACCACCGCCAGCAGGGCCATCACGCCGCCCAGCTTCGATGCTGTCGACAGGTAGGCCGCCACCGGCAGCGGGGCGCCGTCGTATGTCGGCGGTGCCCACGCGTGGAACGGCACCGCGGCGACCTTGAAGGCCAGGCCCAGCACGAGCAGGGCGATGCCGGCCGAGGTGAGTGGGAGGTCCAGTGCGCGCACCGGGTCGCCGCCCGCCAGCGAGACGTCTCCGGTCAGGGCCGGCCCCAGCGAAGAGAGATGCAGGCGGCTCGTCACCGCGTAAAGCAGGGCAGCGCCCAGCAGCGACACCGCCGTCGCCACGACGCTGACCACGAAGAAGGTGACCGCAGCGGCCGCGCTCTCCATGGTTTGGCGGCGCATGCCGACCAGCACGTACAAGGGGAGGGTCAAGGTCTCCAGGGCGATGATCAGGGTGATCAGGTCGCCCGCCGAGGCCAGCACGACGCCGCCGGTCATGGAGCAGGCGAGCAGGAAGCAGTACTCCCCCGCCGGGGCCACACCCGCGCGCAGCAGCGGCGCCGAGAGCAGCAGCACGCCCGCCGTCAAGAAACCGAACAACGCCGCGAACAGCGCGGACCGGCTGTTGACGACGTAGGAACAGCCCTCCGGCAGGCAGAAGGTCGCGCGGGCCCCGGAAAAAACGATCGCGACCACCGCGGTCGCCACCGCCCCGCAGACCGCGACCACCAGGGTGACGGCCCGGCGGGCCACGAACAGGTCCGCCAGCAGCACCAGCACCGCCGTGGCGGCCGCCAGGTAGCCCGGCAGCAGCGCGACATGGTCGACGGACTGGGTCACGGGGTCACCGCCTCGACCAGCGATTGCACCGGCGCCGCCGACAGGCCGAGCACCACCGCGGGCACCAGGCCGACCAGCAGGGCCAGCACCACCAGCGGCGACCAGGCGACGAGTTCCGCACCGCTCAGGCGCACGGCCGGTGGAGCGGCGACCGCGGGCGAGGCCGCGCCGTGGGTGACCTTGCGCAGCATGCGCAGGAAGTACGCGGCGGTCAGCGCGCCACCGATCGCCGCCAGCACGCCCAGCGTGATCCAGCCGGCGCCGCCCCGCTCGAAGGCGGCCACGACCGCGAACGCCTCACCCCAGAAGCCGGCCAGGCCCGGCAGCCCGAGCGACGCGATGGCCGCGAACGCCAGCAGCCCCGACAGCCACGGCGAGCGCTCGCGCAGCCCGCCGAGCACCGCCAGGTCGCCGGTGTGGAACCGGTCCTTGACCGCGCCGGCCAGGAAGAACAGCAGGCCCGTGATGATGCCGTGCGCGACGTTGCCGATCAGCGCGGCCTGGATGCCGGTCGCGGTCAGCGTCGCGACGCCGAGCAGGACGAAGCCCATGTGGCCGACGCTCGAATAGGCGATCAGGCGCTTGAGCTCGGTCTGGGCGAGACAGACCAGGCAGCCGACCAGGATCGCCGCGACCGCGAGCGCGCCCAGCAGCGGCGCGGCCCAGCGCGCGCCCTCGGGTGCCACGCCGACGGCCACCCGGATCAGCCCGTACGTGCCCATCTTGAGGAGCACCCCGGCGAGCAGCACGCTGCCCACCGTCGGCGCCTGGGTGTGTGCGTCCGGCAGCCAGGTGTGCAGCGGCCAGAGCGGGCTCTTGACCGCGAACGCGATCGCCAGCAGCGCGAACGCGGCCAGTTGGGTGTTTCGCGTCAACACCGTGCTCGAGGTGAGCGTGACCAGGTCGGCCGTGCCGGCCGCCGCGACCACCGTGAAGACGCCGACCAGCAGCAGGACCGAGCCGAACAGCGTGTAGAGGGCGAACTTGCGGGCCGCGTGCCGGCGGCGCTCGCCACCCCAGCCGGCGATCACCGCGTACATCGGCAGCAGCACGACCTCGAAGAACACGAAGAACAGCACCAGGTCGAGGGCCAGGAAGGTGCCCAGCATGCCGACCTCGACGACCAGCAGCAGCGCGACCAGCGTCGAGCCACGGCCGCCGGCGGGCACGTGCCACCAGGTGTAGAGGCAGCACAGCAGGGTCAACAGCGTGGTCAACACGACCAGGGGGTACGAGACTCCGTCGACACCGAAATGCAGCCGCAGGTCGAGTGCCGGCACCCAGGACGCGTCGACCGAGGTCCACGGCACGATCGGGGGCGCGCCCGAGGCGGCCGGGGTGTAGGAGAACCAGCCGGTGGTGTGCGAGTAGGCGCCGAGGAGCAGGCTCGCGACGAACGCCAGTGCGGCGAACACGGTGCCGAAGAGCCGGCCGGCCCGGTCAGGGAACAAGGCGCCAAGAGCGCCCACCGCGGGCAGGGCGAGCACCGCGACCAGCAACGCCTCGCTCATGTCGCACTCCCGTAGAGCGCCGCCGCGAACGCGAACAGCAGCACGCCGGCCAGCAGGGCGGTCGCGGCCCGGGGCAGCCCGGCCCGGTGCCAGGCGGCGAGCACGTCACCCGCGTCGGCGGTGCCCTGACCGGTGCCCTCGACCGCTCCGTCGACCACCCGCTGGTCGGCGGTCGAGACCCGGCGGGCCAGCGCCCGCACCGGACGGACCACGAGCCGGTCCTGGACGTTGTCGAGCCAGAACGCGTTGTCGAACGTGGACCGCAGCGGGCCGAGGAACCGGGCCGGGTCGCGTGCCGCGTCCCGCCGCCACAGCACCCAGACCAGCACCAGCCCGACCGCCAACAACGCCAGCGGGGCGGCCGTCTCGGCGCCGAGGTGGGACAGCGAGACCTCGGGCAGGTCGACCACGAACGGGGTCAGCCGCGAGCCGAAGCCGTCGGCGAACGCCAGCAGCCCGAGCAGCGCGCTCGGCACGGCCAGCACCACCACGGGCACCGTCATCGGCCAAGACGGCTCGTGGGCCGACGAGGCCCCGGGCGACCGGGGTGCGCCGAAGAACGTGCGCAGCCAGAGGCGGCCGGCGTACCAGGCGGTGACCAGCACCCCGGCGAGGCCGACGCCGTAGACCACATCCGGCAACCAACCAGCCGAGGACGAGGAAGCGGCGTGCAGCACCGCGTCCTTGCTCCAGAAGCCGGCCAGCGGCGGCAGCCCGATCAGCGCGCCGAGCCCGATGGTCATGGACCAGAACGTGGCCGGCATCCGCCGGCGCAGCCCGCCCATCGCGGACATCGAGTTGCTGCCCACCTCGTGGATGATCGAGCCGGCCCCGAGGAACAGCAGCGCCTTGAACGCGGCGTGGGTGAGCAGGTGGAACAGCGCGACCGCGGGCGCACCGACGGCGAGCGCGGCCGCCATGTAGCCGATCTGCGAGACGGTCGACCAGGCCAGCACCCGTTTGATGTCGTCCTGGGCGGTCGCGGCGAGCGCGCCGATCAGCACCGTGACCACGGCCATGATGCCGAGCACGGTCAGCGACGGGTCGCCGAGCACGAACACCGGGTAGAGCCGGGTCACCACGTAGATGCCGGCGGCGACCATCGTCGCGGCGTGGATCAGGGCGGAGATCGGCGTCGGGCCGGCCATCGCGTCGGGCAACCAGGTGTGCAATGGGAACTGCGCGCTCTTGCCGGCGACCCCGGCGAGCAGCAGCAGCGCCGCGGCGGTCACGGTGGCGGCCGGCAGGCCGGGCAGCGCGGCCAGCACCTGCGTGATCCAGAAGCTGCCCGCGTTGACGCCCAGCAGCACGATGCCGAGCAGGAAGCCGATGTCACCCACCCGGGTGACCAGGAACGCCTTCACCGCCGCCGCGGGTGCCTCGGGCAGGCGCCGGTCATGGCCGATCAGGAGGTACGAGCAGATGCCCATGATCTCCCAGCCGACCAGCAGCAGAATCAGGTCGCCGGCCACCACGACCAGCAGCATCGCGGCGGTGAACAGGCTGATCTGGGCGGCGTACGGCGGATAGCGGTCGTCGTCGTGCAGGTAGGCGGTCGAGTAGACCTGGACCGCCAGCGCGACCACGCCGACCGCGACGGCCACCAGCGCCGCCGCCGAGTCGATTCGCACGCCCGCGGTGACCGACAGGTTGCCGATCTGGACCCACTCGACGACGGTCTCGAACGGCTCGTCGACGCGGACCGCGAGCAGGATCGCGACGACCAACGCCCCGGTGGCGCCCGCGATGCCGAGCAGAGCCGCCGCGTTCTTCGACCGCAGCGGCAGGACAAAACCCGAGAGAGCCGCCACCAGGGGTACGACGGGCAGCAGCGGCCCGAGGACGTCAACGCTCATGCGCGACCATCCGCGGCTCGTCGAGCTCGCTGGCCGGCGCGGCGTCCAGCCGCACGGTGTCGACCGCGACGCTGGACCGCAGCCGGTAGAGCTGGAGGACGATGGCCAGGCCGACGCCGACCTCGGCCGCGGCGAGCACGATGACGAACAGGGCGAAGACCTGCCCGCCGTGCGGCAACGTGGCGCGGACCGTGGTGTCGGCGGTGACCAGGATCAGGTTGACCGCGTTGAGCATGAGCTCGACGGCCATCAGCACCAGGACCGCGTTGCGCCGGCGGAGCACCCCGTAGACGCCGGCGCCGAAGAGCAGCGCGGCGACCACGTACGGGATGACCGGTCTCAAGATTTGCTCCCGATGTCCGGCCGGGACACGATGATGGCTCCGACCAGCGCCGCGAGCAGCAGCACGGAGAGCACCTCGAACGGCAGCACCCAGGAGCGGAACAGCTCGGTGCCGATGGCCTCCGCGTTGCCCGGCCCCGGCAGGTCGACCTTGGTGAAGCGGAACGCGTCGGCGAACAGCGCCGCGAGGCCGAGCCCGGCGCCGCCGCCGATCAGCGCCGCGGGCAGCCCGGGGCGGTTGAGGTCGGGCGAGCGGCCGATCGGCGCCCGGGTGAGCATCACCGCGAACAGCAGCAGCACCACGACGGCGCCGACGTAGATCAGCACCTGGACCCAGGCCACGAGCTCGGCGGTGAGCACGAGGTAGAGGCCGGCGATGGCGCCGAGACAGACGACCAGGTAGAGGCCCGCCCGGACCAGTTGGTCGGTGGTCACCACGAGGGCGCCGGCACCCACCGCCACCGCCCCGAGGGCCAGCAGCAGCACGTCGGCGCCCGTCACCTCGGTGCCCTCGGCGGCCGGGCCGGGCGGCCGGCGTCGGGCTCGCCGCCGGCGGCGCGCTTGGCCGCGGTGGACTCCTCCTTGGCCGGCTCGCCGTTGGGGTCGTGCGCGGGCGGCGGCGGCACGGTGGCCATCCACTCGCCCAGCTGGTCCTTGTCGTGCAGGAGGTTCTTGATGTCGTATTCCGCGTATTCGAATTCCGGCGACCAGTAGAGCGCGTCGAACGGGCACGCCTCGATGCAGATGCCGCAGTACATGCACAGCGAGAAGTCGATGTCGAAGCGGTCGAGCACGTTGCGCTGGCGGGCCCGGGCCGCGCCCGGCACCACGACCTCTTCCTTGTGCGAGTCGATGTAGATGCACCAGTCGGGGCACTCACGCGCGCACAACATGCACACCGTGCAGTTCTCGGCCAGCAGCGCGATCACTCCGCGCGACCGCGGCGGCAGGTCAGGGGCCACGTCCGGGTACTGATGGGTGTGCGAGCGACGCGTCATCGTCTTCAACGTGACGGCGAGGCCCTTCGCCAACCCTGCTCCGGGTACACCCATGACCCATATCCTGCCGTGAGTGGTTGTCTTGATTCAATCCGTGCGCCCAATGCGAACAGGACGCCCCTGTCGGGACGCCCTGTTTGCCGGGGAGGGACGGAAGCCGACAGCCTAGGCGGGGCCGCCGCCAGCCAGGCCCCACTGTTGCTGGACCGGGGCCGGGTGGTAGTAGTCGTCGCGGTTGACGAACTCGACCGGCAGGCCGCCCGGCAGGGCGACGCCACGCTGCGGGTCGGTGAGCTCGTCGAGCAGCAGGGCCGAGCCGGCCCGCAGTTGCAGCGCGTCGCGGTCGCGCGGCGAGAGCTCGACGATGTCGGGGTTGGTCAGGCGGAACTGGGCGATCGAGCGGCGCACCGTCAGCGCGAGCTCCCGGCCGTCGGCCGCGACACCACCGGCGAGCATCAGCGCCGGGCGGCGGTTGGACCGCATCGAGTCGCAGACGATCAGCACACCCTGCGGGCCGGGCGGCGGCAGCAGGTGCAGCTTCCACGGCCACTGCCAGAGGATCTGGCCGGTGGCGACCCGAGTGCCGCCGCCGAGTGCGGGGCGGCGCTTCGGCCGCGGTCTGGCGAAGGACGGCGCCGAGCGGTGCCGGGGCGCACCGACACGGGCCAGGTCCCAGTCGTCGCAGACGTACGCGAGCCGGCGATCGGTGATCGTCACGTCGGCGTACCGAGGCAGCGTCCAGCGGCGCTCGGCGTGGCCGTCGCCCGTCGGGCCGACCAGGTAGCCCGTGACGTTGACCTGCCCGCGCCACAGCATCTCTTCGCCCGGCTCGAGCACGACGGCGCGCTGGCGGTCGAGCATCGGGCCGGAGTCGTCGGCGGCCGGGTCGTCGAACCGGTATGGCTGGATGAAGAAGGGTGTGGCACTCATGGGGAGGGGCCTCCAGGGTGAGGAACCTGTCACCATGTTGGCCTTACCGCCACGCAGTGTCATGACAGTCAACCGGGGGTCGTTCGATCGGCGGGTTAGGGCAATGGCCGATCGGGTGAGGCGTATGACCGGTACGTCCCAATCTCCTCGGGGCGGATCAGCCCGTCCTCGATGGCCCGCGCTAGCAGTGCCGACTTGGTCGCCGCCGGCCGCCCGGCCCGCGCGTACTTGATCCGCGCACGGTCCACGTATTGCTTGACCGTGTGCTCGCTGATCTGCATCCGCTTGGCCACCGACGCCTTCGACATCGACTGGAACCAGAGCAGCAGCGCCTCGCGCTCCTTGTCGGACAGTGCCGGCCGGGAGCTGCGACGGTCACCGACCATCGCACCGGCCAGCGACGGTGGAACGTAAGGCCGGTCGGCCGCGGCGGCCAGCACCGTCTCGACACAGTGGTCGCGTCCCTCGTGCTTGGCCAGGAACGCCACCGCGCCGGCGTCGAGCACCGCCAGGATCGTCGACGGCTCGTGGTGCTCGGAGTAGACCACCACGCGCTGGCCGGCCGCGCTGAGCTCGCTCACCTTGTCGATCGCCATCCGGCCGTGCAGCCGCAGGTCGAGCAGGATCACGTCGGCCGGGCCGACGGTCAGCACGGCGTCGACGTTGTCGCCCGTCGCGACCACTTCGAGCCGCGGGTCGGCGGCCAGCCAGGAGCGGACACCCTCGAGCACCACGGGGTGGTCGTCGACGATCGCGACCGAGGTCCGCGCGCCCCCCGACCCGTACGTCATGCCGCTCGCCACCGTGTCTGCGTCCATACCAGTTCCTCGTCCCGCTCGTACCAGTAGTCCACTACGCCGTCCATCGGCCAGGAATGCGACTCCTTGGCCGGCCCCGCCGTCGCCGGGGTGGTCAGGCTGACCACGACCTCGTCGGGCTGCGCCACCACCGTCACCCGGGCCCAGTCCCGTGCCGTCGCCAGCGTCGCCGCGAGCGGCTCGGCCAGCCGGCGCCGGATCGCCACGTCGAGCACAGGGAGCTCACCGACCGCGATCAGGTCGACCGGTACGCCCTGGCGCTCCGCCACGTCGACGCAGGCGCGCAGCTCGTGCAGCAGGGGGTCGGGCACGTCGTCGGACTCGGCGATCAGCCGGCGGAGCTGGGCCGCGGCGAGCGCGCAGGCCCGCTGGACGTCGGGGTCGGCCGGGTCGGCGCGGCCGGTGGCGAGGTCGTGCAGCAGCGCGCCGCCGGCCTCGGAGACGATGCCGAGCCGGTGCTGGCGCTCCCGCTGCGCGTGTGCCGCACCGAGGCGCTCGGACTCCAGCGCGGCGCGCGCCGCCTCGTTGGCGGCCGCGGACCTGGCCGTGTCGCGCAGCACGCCCATCGCCGCGACCAGCGCGATCGGCAGCACGCCCGTGCCGTAGACGTACATGACGAACCGGCTGAGGTCGACGGCGCCGCTGCCGGTGTTGGCGGCGACCACGCCGATCAGGCCGAACGCGGCGTTGGCCGCGAGCACGGCGACGAGGGCGGCGACGCCACGGTCGTAGAGCAGCAGGATGGCGAACCACCCGATCGTGCCCCAGGCCCAGTTGTAGGCGTTGAAGAAGCCGCCGTCGGGGACGACCGCGATGACCAGCACGTCGACGATCAGCAGCACGGCCAGCAGCGGGACGACCGGCACGGCGAAGCCGTAGAACAGGCGGGCGGTGGCCAGCACGCCGACCAGGCTGAACAGCACCCAGCCGGCCAGCGCGGCCCACGGCACCCGGTAGTCGTCCCAGCCGCCGACGAGGCCCGGCACGTTGACCCCGATGTGCCAGCCGAACGCGATGAAGACGGCTGCCATCCGGCCGCCGCGGTCGACGTTGGACACGACGGCCGCGCCGGCGACCCGCAGGCGCTCAGCTGACATCGGCCCACTCCAGGTGGATGCGGGTGCCGTTGCCGGGTGCGGTGTCGATCCGCGCGGTGCCGCCGACCGAGGTCATCCGCGCCATGATCGACTCACGGATGCCGTAGCGGTAGGGCGGGATGGCGGCCATGTCGAAGCCCGGCCCGACATCGATCACCTCGACCACGACGGCGTCCCGGGTGTGGTGCAGGCGCAGCCAGGCGACCGAGTTCTCGGCGTGCCGGACCACGTTGGACAGGGCGGCGTCGGCGCTCTCGGCGATCGCGTCGGCCACGACCGAGGGCACGCGGCACGGCTCCAGGGCTGCGGTCAGCGGATAGCCCTCGTAGCGCTCGACGACCAGCCGCAGCCGCTCGTCGAGGGACACCTTGGCGGCCGGGTCGAGCACTGCCCGGCGGGCCGGGTCGAACAGGGTACGGAGGTCGGACGAGGCCCGGGCGCGGAGCATCGCCGACTGGCTCGCGACACCGCCGAGGCCGACCATGGTCAGCGTGGAGAGCACGGTGTCGTGCAGGTCGCGGTTCTGCTTGCGCTCGGCCTCGCGGGCGGCCCGGGCGATCACCGTCTCGCGGTGGGCGCTCTGGTAGGCGGTGAACACGCTGTCGGCCGCGCGGCCGCTGCGCCGGGTCAGGTAGACCAGCCCCGCGGCGAGGAAGCTCTGGAGCACCAGCACCGCGGAGTGGCTGACCGCCTCGCCGGTCTGGCCGGCCAGGATCGCGCCGACGCAGTAGGCGGCCGCGATGACGAGCCCGAGCAGCACGCCGTGCACGACCCGCAGCGCGAACTGCGCGGTGATGATCGAGGTGCTGGCCAGCACCGCGACCCAGCTCACGCCGCCGGGCATCACCTCGGGCGACACCAGCACCCGCATCGCCAGGCAGGCGGTGATGGTCAGCGCGCAGTCGACCAGCACGATCCGGGCGCGGATGCCGTTGTCGATCGTCTGCCGGTAGAACACGAAGGACCAGATCGTCAGCACGACCACGGCCAGCGCCAGCGGCACCGCCTGGACCGGTGGCTCCCGCACCGCGAGGGCGACCGTCGCGACCGCGATGCCGCAGCTGAACCGGATGGCGGCCGGGAACACCGCGTAGACCCGGGCCAGGGCGAGGCCGGCCGGGTTCGAGGTGGGCTCCGCGTCGGGCGCCGCGGGCACCGGTGCCATGGAGATCGGCTCGGGCGCCGACCACGGCCGGTCCGGCGGACCGGAAGGCGGCCGCCGGAGGCTGGGAGTGGGCACCGACGCACCCAGACGCGTGTCGATGTCGGCATTCAACCACGCATTGCGAGCGTACGGTCGCCTGGAGGGGTTAACCCGGAGGCAACATTTCGACACCTAGTTGCTGAAGCAGTTGGAACAGCTCGTTGATGCTCCAGACGTCGGAGATCAGCCCTTCGGTGTCGAACCGCAGGAACGTGGCACCCGAATAGCTGACCACCGTGCCCGTTGGTGGCACCGGCCCGAATTGACCCGTCTGGGTGCCGGCGGCCCGCCAGTGCACCGCCGCCCGCTCGCCGCTGACGATCAGGTCGACGATCTTGTAGCGGAGGTCCGGAAAGGACGCGCGCCGCTCCTGGTGCCAGGCGAGCACGCCGGCCGGGCCGCTCGTGCCAAGGCCGGGACAGTCGGGCGCGATCAGCTCGTACGCGGTGGCCTCGTTGTGGCCGTTCCAGACGTCGGTGATCAGCCGCCGGACGGTGGTCTCGCGGTTGCTCACAGCGCCACCCGCACGGCCGCGGTCAGCACGAGCTGGCCCAGCGACACCGGCACCAGGACCAGCCAGCACAGGCGCTGCAACTGGTCCTCGCGCAGCCGGGGGTAGGCGACCCGGAACCAGATCACCACGAACGCGACCGCGAAGATCTTGACCAGCGTCCACAGCCAGCCGAGCTGGTCGTCGAACGGGCCCTTCCACCCGCCGAGGAACAGCACGGTGGTCAGCGCCGCGATCACCACGATGCCGACGTATTCCGCGAGCAGGAAGAACGCGAACCGCAGGCCGGTGTATTCGGTCAGATAGCCGAACACGAGCTCGGAGTCGGCGATCGGCATGTCGAAGGGCGGACGGCGGATCTCGGCGAGCCCGGCCACGAAGAACACCACCAGCGCCGGGAGCTGCCAGAGCAGCCACCACGGCCGCCACGCCTCGACGATGCCGGTCAGGCTCAACGTGCCGGCCGCCATCGCGACGCTGGCCGCGGCCAGCACCATCGGCAGCTCGTAGCCGAGCAGCTGGGCAGCGCCGCGCAGGCCGCCGAGCAGGCTGTATTTGTTGGCCGAGGCCCACGCCGACATCAGCACCGCGACCACGCCGAAGCCGAGCACCGCGAGCACGAAGAACAGCCCGACGTCGAGGTTCTGGCCGACCAGGTCGCCGGGACCGAGCGGAATGACGAGCAGCACCAGCAGGTACGGAACCAGCGCCACCATGGGCGCCAGGCGGAACACCGCCCGGTCCGCGGCGGCCGGCGTCACGTCCTCCTTCTGCACGAACTTGATGCCGTCGGCGATGAGCTGGGCCCAACCGTGGTACGCGCCGGCGTACATCGGGCCGAGCCGGCCCTGCATGTGCGCCATCACCTTGTGCTCGGTCTGGCCGACGACCAGCGGGAGGACCAGGAACGCGGCGACGACGCCGACCACCCGGACGAGGATCTCCAGCCAGAGCGGCATCAGGCCGGCCCCCACTCGCCCGGAGCCGGGACACCCGGCGGGCGCATCGGCGCGCGCTTGGCGGTGCCGGCCTCGCTCTCCCCCGGCTCCTTGGCGCCCGGCCACGACTTGGCGACCCGGGCGGCGAGCACGAACTCCTTGCGGAGCGGGTGGCCCTCGAACTCGGGCGGCAGCAGCAGCGGCTTGAGGTCGGGGTGCCCGGCGAAGTCGATGCCGAACATCTCGTGGGTCTCGCGCTCGTGCCAGGCCGCGCCCGGGAAGATCGGCACGACCGTGTCGACCACCGGCTCGGCCCGCGGCACCCGGGTGCGCAGCAGGAGACCGTGGTGGTGGCCGGTCGACCAGAGGTGCGCGACCACCGCGAACCCGTCGTCGAGCTCGTCGACCGCGGACAGCCAGTCGAAGAAGTCGCAGGCCAGCGCGGTGTCGTCGCGGGCGACCCGGACCGCCTCGGCCCACCCGGCGGGCGGCACGTCGACGGTCGCGCGGGCGTGGGCGTTGCCGCCGGAGACGGAGGCCTCGCCGGCGACCAGCTCGATCAGCCGCGCTCCGATCTCCTCCGGGGTCATGCGGAGATCCTAGGCTCTGCACATGGCGGAGACGAGGCTCCCGGTGATCGATGTCGGCCCACTGCGGAGCGGCGGCGACCCGGACGGGGTGGCCCGGGAGATCGAGTCCGCCTGCCGGGACACCGGGTTCTTCTACGTGACCGGGCACGGGATCCCGGGCGACCTGCTGGCGCGGATGGACACGGCGGCCCGGGCGTTCTTCGCGCTGCCCGAGGCGGAGAAGCTGGCGATCGCGATGCGGCACGCCGGGCCGGCGTGGCGGGGCTACTTCCCGCTCGGCGGCGAGCTGACCGCCGGGCGGCCGGACCGCAAGGAGGGCATCTACTTCGGCGAGGAGCTGCCCGACGGCGACCCGCGCACCGGGCTCCCGCTGCACGGGCGCAACCTGTTCCCGGCCGGCGATCTGCGCGGTGCGGTGCTCGACTACATCGCCGCGCTGACCGGGTTGGCCCAGGACGTCATGCGCGGAGTCGCCCGGAGCCTGGACCTGCCGGCCGACTACTTCGCGGCCGGTTACACGCGGGTGCCGACGGTGCTGTTCCGGATCTTCCACTACCCGCCGCAGCCGCCGGACACCGACGACTGGGGCGTCGGCGAGCACACCGACTACGGCCTGCTGACGCTGCTGGCGCAGGACCCCAACGGCGGTCTGGCGGTACGCACGCCGGCTGGCTGGGTCGACGCGCCGCCGTTGCCCGGCACGTTCGTCTGCAACATCGGTGACATGCTCGAGCGGCTGACCGGCGGGTGGTACCGGTCGACCCTGCACCGGGTGCGCAACGTGAGCGGCAACGAGCGGCTGTCGTACCCGTTCTTCTTCGACCCGGACTTCCTGGCGGAGGTGCCACCGCTGCCGGGCCGGGCGCGCACGACGGCGACCGGCGAGCCACGCTGGGACGGCGCGGACCCGGTGGCGTTCACCGGCAGCTACGGCGACTACCTGACCGCCAAGGTGGCGAAGGTCTTTCCGGAGCTGTGGGGCTAGGGGCTAATCCGTTTCGGGGCGTTCGTCGAGGCGGTGGTTGCGGTCGGGTAACCGGCCGGCGCGGCGCATGGCGTCTGCCTGCGCCGGGTCGCCGTAGCAGCTGGGGCAGCTCTCGTCGTCGCACGGGTCCTGGACCAGTCGACGGGATTGCGAGCCGTTGATTTGCCGCGATCGCGTCATGGCTCTCAGTTTCACCCCAACAACGCCTCCGCGTCGGCCGAATTACGACAATGAGCACGGCTGCGCTGACGGGATACTGTGTGGGTGCCGTCGACCCCGGGAGAGTTGTGCCCGACAAGCTCGACTTCGCGGAGTTCTACGCCGCGTGGTTCCGCACCCTGACGCATCAGCTGTTCGCCCACACGGGCGATCTGGCCGAGGCGCAGGACGTGGTGCAGGAGGCATTCTGCCGGGCGTGGCCGCGCTGGTCCACATTGGATGACCCCGGCGCCTGGGTGCGGCGGGTCGCGTGGAACCTGGCGACCAGCCGCTGGCGGCGGGCCCGCCGGCTGCTGCACCTGACCCGCGGCGTCCGCGAGGAGCACACCCCGGGGCCGGGCCCGGACGCGGTCGCGCTCCGCGCGGCGCTGGCCACCCTGCCCGAACGGCAGCGCCAGGCCGTGGTGCTGTTCTACCTGGCCGACGTGTCGATCGCCGAGATCGCCGACCTGACCGGCGCGGCCGAGGGCACGGTCAAGTCCTGGCTGCACCGGGGCCGGGCGACGCTCGCGCTGCGGTTGACCGACGACGACGTCCACGCGAGCCCGGAGGTGCGCAGTGCGTGAGCCACCACCTGACCGGCTCGACCGCGCGTTCGGCGAGCTCACCGAGTCGGTCGACCCCTGGCTCCGCCCACCGGGCGTCGAGGCGGTGCGGGAGACCGTCCACCGCCGGCGGCAGCGCCGCGTCGGCGGCGTCGCGGCCGCCGTGCTCGCCGTCGCCGGGGTGATCACCCTGGTCCGGCTGCCGCTGATGGAACAGCCGGCGCACAACATGGCGGAGCCACCAGCGACCGTAGGCAGCGCGACACAACCGAGCGTGCTCCTCCCGCCGTTCGCGCCGCCGACGTCCGCGCCCACCTCGCCGGCGACGAGCCCGCCGGCCACCACGGTGCCCCCCGGTGACAGCGGGCCCGGTTCCAACACCCCGTCGACCGAGCCGGACGGGGTGGCCCTGCCGCCGCCGCCGGAGTGCGTCTCGAAGGTGACCGCCGCCGCCACCGGCAGCCAACTGGTGATCTCGGCCGGGCCGGTCTGCCCCACCGCGGAGATCGCGGTGTCCTGGGTGACCTACGAGACGCAACGCGACGGGACGCAGACGCTGTTCGCCACCGAAAAGCACACGCTGACCGCGCGTGAGCCCAAGGTGACGACCACGCTGCGGGAGTCGTCGATCTGCGTCGGCCCCTGGTACGCGCTGCGCGCGGACCCGCCCATCCCCGTGATCATCGCGGCCGGTGACGTCGCCCCGTTCCCCAGCGACTCGGTGCTGGCCAGCGAGGACGGCGAGATCTGCCTGCGCTGACCGGTTTCTGAGCGCGGAGCGGGCCTGGGCCGCAAGATGGTCCTATGCGGGCACTGACCGTCACACCCGGCACCAAGGACTCGCTGCGGCTCGAGGAGGACTTCGCCGAGCCCGCCGAGCACGAGGGCGGGCTGTTGGTGGAGGCGGTCGCGGTCGGGGTGTGCGGCACCGACCGGGAGATCATCGCCGGTGACTACGGCGAGGCCCCGCCCGGCGGTGACCGGCTGGTGATCGGCCACGAGTCGCTCGGCCGGGTGGTCGAGGACCCGACGGGCCGGCTGGAGTTCGGCGACCTGGTCGCGGGCATCGTCCGCCATCCCGACCCCGTGCCGTGCGCCAACTGCGCGGAGGGCCAGTGGGACATGTGTCGCAACGGCCAGTACACCGAGCACGGGATCAAGGCGCTGGACGGCTTCGCCCGGGACCGCTGGCGGATCGAGCCCGAGCACGCGGTCAAGCTGGACCGGTCGCTCGGCCTGCTGGGCGTGCTGCTCGAACCGACGAGCGTGGTCGCCAAGGCCTGGGAGCTGATCGACCGGTTCGTCGAGCGCGACCCCTGGCAGCCGGAGAACGTGCTGGTCACCGGGGCCGGGCCGATCGGGCTGCTGGCCGCGCTGCTGGGCAAGCAGCGCGACCTCGACGTGCACGTGGTCGACCTGGCCACCGACGGACCCAAGCCGCAGCTCACCCACGACCTGGGCGCGACGTACCACAGCAAGCCGGTGCACGAGCTCGGGTTCGCTCCCGACCTGGTGCTGGAGTGCACGGGCGCCCCGCCGGTGGTGTTCGGCGTGATGGATGCCGTCGGCCCGTGCGGAGTGGTCTGCCTGACCGGCGTGTCGACCGGTGGCCACCAGATCCCGGTCGACGCGGGCGCGCTCAACCGGGCCCTGGTGCTGGAGAACAACGTGGTCTTCGGCTCGGTCAACGCCAACGCCCGGCACTGGAAGGCGGGTGCGGACGCGCTGGCCGCCGCCGACCGCAAGTGGCTCAACCGGCTGATCACCCGGCGGGTGCCGGTCGAGCACTACCGCGAGGCGTACGCGGATCCGCAGGCCGGCGACATCAAGGTCGTGGTCGAATTCGGCGAACGCTGAATTCGCCATCGAACACGGCGTTCAAACACGTAATTGTCCTTCGCCGGTGACGACGTATTTGGTGGAGGTCAGCTCGGGCAGGCCCATCGGGCCGCGGGCGTGCAGCTTCTGCGTCGAGATGCCGATCTCGGCACCGAACCCGAACTCGCCGCCGTCGGTGAACCGGGTCGACGCGTTGACCATCACCGCGGCCGCGTCGACCGCGGCGACGAACTCACGTGACGCCGCCAGCGACTCGGTCACGATGGCCTCGGTGTGCTGCGTGCCGTAGCGCCGGATGTGGTCGACCGCGGCCGCCAGCGACGGGACCACGGCGGCCGAGATGTCGGCCGAGAGGTATTCGGTCGCGAAGTCCTCGTCGGTCGCCGGGACCACGTCTTTCGAGTGCGCGGCCACCTCGGGCGAGCCGTGCACGGTCACCCCGGCGTCGGCGAACGCGGCCAGCACGCGGGGCAGGAACGCGTCGGCGACGTCGGCGTGCACCAGCAGCGACTCGGCGGTGTTGCAGGTCGAGAGGCGCTGGGTCTTGGAGTTGAGGACGATCGCGAGCGCCTTGTCGAGGTCGGCCGCCGCGTCGACGTAGACGTGACAGTTGCCGACGCCGGTCTCGATCACCGGAACCGTCGACTCCTCGACCACCGCCCGGATCAGCGAAGCCCCGCCGCGCGGGATCAGCACGTCGACCAGGCCGCGGGCGCGCATCAGCTCCTTGACGGAGTCGCGGGTGGACGAGTCGAGCAGCTGCACCGCGTCGGCGGGCAGCCCGGCCACGTCGAGGGCCTCGCGCAGGATCTCGACCAGCTTGGCGTTGGAGTTGGCGGCCGACGACGAGCCGCGCAGCAGCGCCGCGTTGCCCGACTTGAGGCAGATGCCGGCGGCGTCGACGGTGACGTTGGGCCGGCCCTCGTAGATCATGCCGACCACGCCGAACGGCACCCGGACCTGGCGCAGCTCGAGGCCGTTGGGCAGCGTCGAGCCGCGGACCACCTCGCCGACCGGGTCGGGCAGCGCGGCCATCTCGCGCAGCGCGGCGGCGATGGCGGTGACCCGGGCCGGCGTCAGTGCCAGCCGGTCGAGGATCGCGTCGGAGAGCCCGGCCGCCCGGCCCGCGGCCAGGTCGGCGGCGTTGGCCTCGATGACCTCGGGCGCGCGGGCGACCAGCGCGTCGGCCATGCCGAGCAGAGCGCGGTCCTTCACCGCCCGCGGCGTCGCCGCGAGGGTGACCGCCGCCACCCGGGCTCGCTCGGCCTGCTCCCGCACACTCATCGCTTCCTCCTTGTCAACGGATGCCCTTACAGCAATACCAGGTCGTCGCGGTGGACGACCTCACGCTCGTAGCCGGGGCCGAGCTCGGCGGCCAGGTCGCCGGTCGAGCGGCCGAGCAGCGCCGGCAGCTCGACGGCGTCGTAGTTGACCAGCCCCCGGGCGACGGGCGCGCCCGAGGTGTCGACCAGGTCGACCGGGTCGCCGGCGGTGAACACCCCGTCGACCGCGGTGATGCCGGCCGGCAGCAGCGACTTGCGCCGGGCCACCACCGCCTGCACAGCGCCCGGGTCCAGGTGGAGCCGGCCACGCGGCGAGGTCGCGTGGGCCAGCCAGAACAGCCGGGCCGTGGGCCGGTGGGCCATCCGGTGGAACAGGGTGCCGACCGGCTCGCCGGCCAGCGCGTCGGCCGCGTTCGGCGCGGAGGTCAGCACCACCGGGATGCCGAAGCCGGTGGCGATCCGGGCGGCCTCCACCTTGGTGACCATGCCGCCGGTGCCGACGCCGGACCGCCCGGCGCCGCCGATCGCCACGCCGGTCAGGTCGGTCTCGGCGCGCACCTCGTCGATGCGGCGGGAGTCGGGCTTGCGCGGGTCGCCGGTGTAGAGCGCGTCCACGTCGGAGAGCAGCACCAGCAGGTCGGCGTCGACCAGGGCGGCCACCAGCGCGGCGAGCCGGTCGTTGTCGCCGAACCGGATCTCGTCGGTGGCCACGGTGTCGTTCTCGTTGACGATCGGCACGGCACCAAAATCAAGAAGCTTGCGCAGCGTGCGGTACGCGTTGCGGTAGTGCGCCCGGCGGGTCACGTCGTCGGCGGTCAGCAGCACCTGGCCCACGGTCAGGCCGTGGCGGGCGAACGCGGCCGCGTACCGCCCGATCAACAGGCCCTGGCCGACGGACGCGGCGGCCTGCTGGGTGGCCAGGTCGCGCGGGCGGCGGGGAATGGCCAGCGGGGCCAGGCCGGCGGCGATCGCGCCGGACGAGACCAGCACCACCTCGCGCCCGGCCCGGGCGGCGGCCGCCAGCACGTCGGCGAGGGCGTCGACCCGGCCGGCGTCGAGCCCGCCGTCGGCCGTGGTCAACGACGACGACCCGATCTTGACGACGATCCGGCGTGCCGTCGTTACTGCTTCGCGCACGGGGTCCATTCTGCGCGGTCGGTCACTCAAGATCACTTTTAGATCCCATAGTGTGGCCGGTGTGGAGCCGGAGGAGTACGTGGAGGAAGTGCTCGCCGTGGTCGAGCGCATCCCACCGGGGCGGGCGATGTCCTACGGTGCGATCGCCGACTACCTGTCGGAACGCTCGGGCCGGTCCTCCTCCCGCCTGATCGGCGCGATCATGGCCAAGCACGGCGGCGGCGTCCCGTGGCACCGCGTCGTGGCCGCCAACGGCCGCGTCGTGCCTGGGCACGAAAAGGAAGCGCTGGCCCGCCTGGTCGGCGAAGCGACCCCGCTGAAGAACGGCCGGGTCGACCTCTCCCGCGCGGCCTGGTGGCCGGAGTGACCGGGGCTACAGGAGTTGGCCTGTGCCGCCTCGGCGGGGGTCGCCGCCGGCGCCAGCCGTGCCGACCGCGCTGACGCCGCCGAAGAAGTGGTTCAGCTCGTCCCACTGCACGATCGTGTAGCCCGCGCGGGCCAGCTCCGCCAGCTCGTCCTCCGGGTAGCCGAGCTCCGCGTGCACCGCGTCGTCGACCACGTGGAAGCGCGGGCGCGCCACCGCGGTCTCCGTGTCGAGACCGTCGACCAGCACGCCGAGCAGCGTGTCGACCAGCGCGGTGCGGATCCGCGACGCGCCGGCCGAGCCCGCGGCCAGCACGAGGTCGCCGTCGTCGCCGATCACCACGAGCGGGCACATCATCGACTGCATCCGCTGGCCCGGCGCCATGTCCTCGGTGATCAGCTCGCCTTCGCCGAGCATCGAGTTGAGGTTGATCCCCAGGCCGGGCAGCCAGACGCCGGCGCCGATGCCGAGGGTCGTCGTGATCACGCAGGCGTTGCCCTCCGCGTCGACGACCGAGACGTTGGTGGTGTCGCCCAGCCGGGGCCGGCCGTACTCCCGCAGCGCGTCGGCCACCGCCACCGCCCGCTTCGGCCGCGACAGGGCCTGGATCGGGTCGGGCAGGGCGCGGATCGTGCGGATGGTGCCGTTGAGGTCGGTGCGCGCGTAGACGTGCTGGCCGGCCAGCCGGGCGTGCTCCACGGGCAGTTCGAGCACCTCGTACGCGGCCAGGTCGGCGGGACCGATCGCACCACCGGCGGCCCGGACCGCCTCGACCAGCAGGTCGCCGTAGCGGCCGGTGTAGAAGATGTCCGGACCCTCGTCGGCCAGCCCGTCGAGCGCCTTGTCCAGGCCCGGGTGGTGCAGCGTCTCACCGCCGCGCAGCAGCCGGCCGCCGGGCGCGTAGATCTCGCCGCCGTCACTCGGGGTCAGCGCCGGCGCGACGCTGACCAGCGTGCGGGCCTGCGCCTCGGGCAGCGCCACCCCGGCGCGGGCCAGCAGCACCGCCGGCTCGACGACCTCGTGCCAGGGCAGCCGGCCCCAGCGGCGGTGCACCTCGCCGCAGCCGGCCGGCACGCCGGGGATGCCGACGCTCGGGCCACCGATCGAGTACGGCATCGGCACCCCGCCGAAGGTGACCTCGATCGGCAGCATCGGCTGCGGCGTCACGTCGCCGTCCAGGCCCGGGATCGAGCAGAAGAAGTCGAGGCAGGTGACCGCCCGGTTGGCAGCGTCGTAGAACGTGGCGAAGCCGCCACCGCCTATCCCGGTCAGCACGCTCTCCGACGCGGAGCAAGCCAGCACCGCGGCCACCGCCGCGTCGGCGGCCGAGCCGCCCGAGGCCAGCACCCGCAGGCCGACCTCGGTGGTCGCCGGATGCCCCGCTGCCACACCGGCTTTCACCGGCATCACCCCTTTTACGTCCGATAATCCCGCTCGGCCAGCAGGGTAGAGGTAAATCTCCCGCTATCGCGTGCGGATCGCTAACATCCCGCCTCATGGACGCGCGGCCGAGCCAATCGGTGATCACCCGATCGGGTACCCAGCTACCCCGCCGGGTGCACGCGGGATATGCCCTGGGTTCGCTGGTCACGGGTGCGTTCGGCACGGTGCCGGGGCTGTTGCTGGCGCCGTACCTGACCGACACCCTGGGCGTGGCGGCCTGGCTGGCAGGTGTGCTGGTGTGGGCGCCGAAGGCCTGGGACGTGCTGGTCAACCCGGTCGCCGGTCGGATCTCCGACCGCACCCGCAGCCGGTGGGGCGCGCGTCGCCCGTACCTCCTGGTGGGTGGTCTGACCCTGGCCGTGCTGTTCGCGGCGATCTTCGCGGCGCCGTTCGGCTCGGGCCGGGGCGCCTACGTCGCCCTCGCGTTCCTGCTGGCCGCGACCGCGTACGCGTTCTTCCAGGTGCCCTACGTGGCGATGCCGGCCGAGCTCACCGACTCCTACAGCGAGCGGACCCGGCTGCTGACCTGGCGGGTGGCCGTGCTGGCGATCGCCATCCTGGTCTCCGGCGCGATCGCACCGCTGGTGGTCAACGCGGGCGGCGACGGGATTCCCGGGCACCGCTGGATGGGCGTGTTCGTGGCGGGCCTGATCGTGGTCGGCACGATCGCGGTCTTCGTCGGCACCTCGCGCGCGCCGACCGGCACCGTCCGGGAGAGCGAGCCGACGCTGCGGGCCCAACTGGCCGTGGCGTCCCGCAACCGGCCGTTCCGGCTGCTGCTGATCTGCTTCGTGATCCAGGCGGTCGGCATCGCGATGATCCTGGCCGGCGTGCAGTACTTCGCCGACCACGTGCTGTTCTCCCCCGACACCGGGCCGACGGTGCTGTTCGCCTGCTTCGTCGGGCCGGCGCTGCTGGTCATGCCACTGTGGAGCCGGGTGGGCGCCCGGGTCGGCAAGGCCCGCGCGTTCGTGCTGGCGTCGCTCCTGTTCGCCGCCGGTGCGGTGCTGCTGGTGCTCGCGCCGGTGCTGCCCGCCGTGCTGATCTATCTGATCGTCGGAGTGCTGGGCGTCGCGTACGCCGGTCAACAGGTCTTCGGCCTGGCCATGCTGCCGGACTGCATCGCCTACGACACCGCGCGCACCGGCAAGCGGCAGGCCGGGGTGTTCACGGGCCTGTGGACCGCCGGCGAGACGTTCGGCCTGGCCCTCGGGCCCGGCATCTACCTGCTGGTGTTGCAGGCCTTCGGCTACGTCTCGTCGTCGTCGGGCGAGGCCGCCGCGCAGGACGACACCGCGCGACTGGGCGTGCTGCTCGGCTTCACCGTGCTGCCCGGGCTGATCGTGGGGTTGGCGGTGCTGTTGATGCGCGGGTACGACCTGACCGAGGCCAAGCTGACGACGGCGGTGGGTGAGGCGGAAGCGGCGGCGATCAACTAGCGTCTCGGCCATGGTGGAGGCTTTGCCGCGACACGGGTTGCCGGCCGAGGAGATTCTCGACGAGCTGCGCGCGCTGCGGCGGGCCGACCAGCCCACGCACGGCGGCCGGTTGTTCGCGTACGTCTACGACCCCGCGGTGCCCGGGCTCGACGAGCTGACGAACGCGGCCCACGCGATCTCCGCTTCGGTCAACGGGCTCGACCCGACCGCGTTCCCGTCCCTGCTGGCGATGGAGAACGCGCTCGTGGGCGCGGCGGCGCGACAGCTCGGGGGCGGACCGGGCACCACCGCGCCGGACGTCGTGGGCAGCGTGACCAGCGGCGGCACCGAGTCGCTGATCCTGGCCGTCAAGGCGGCCCGGGACGCCCGGCCCGACGTCGCCGCGCCGCGGATCGTGGTGCCGGTGACCGCGCACGCCGCCTTCGCGAAGGCCACGCACTACCTCGGCATGGCGTTGGACGCGGTGCCGGTCTCCCCTTCGACGTTGCGGCCGTCCGTCGCGGACATCGCGGCGGCGATCACGCCCGACACCGTGCTGGTGGCCTGCTCGGCCCCGTCGTACGCCCATGGTGTGGTCGACCCGGTGGCGGAAACCGCCGCGGTGGCGGCGGAGGCCGGTGTGCGGTGCCACGTCGACGCCTGCTTCGGCGGGTGGACGTTGCCCTACCTGCGCCGGCTCGGCGCCGACCTGCCGGAGTTCGACTTCGCGGTGCCGGGTGTCACCTCGATCTCCGTGGACCTGCACAAGTACGCGTACGCGCCAAAGGGCACCTCGGTCCTGCTGCACCGCGACGCGTCACTGCGCGCGCCGCAGTACTTCGCGTTCGGCGACTGGCCGGGCTACACGATGATCAATCCGGGCATCTCGTCGACGCGCTCGGGCGGACCGATCGCGGCCGCGTACGCCACACTGCGCAGCATCGGTGACGACGGCTACCTGAAGTTCGCCGAGATCACCCGGCACGCGGTGCGCAGGCTGGCCGCGGCGGTCGAGGCGGTCGACGGGCTGCGGCTGATGGCGCCCCCGACCACGACCGTCGTCTGCTTCACCGGCCCGAACCTGTTCGTGCTGGCCGACGAGCTCACCGCGCGGGGCTTCCACACCCAGCCACAGATGCACTACGGCGACATTCCGGCCAGCATCCACCTGACGGTGACCGCGTCGGTGGCGCCGCACGTCGAGGAGTTCGCCGCCGCGCTCGCTTCGGCCGCGGCCGCCGCCGAGGCGCACGGCCCCGTCGACCTGCCGGCCGAGGTGCTGGCCCTGGTGACCGCGCTCGACCCGGCGGCGTTGACCGCCGAGGTGGTGGCGGGGCTGGCGGCCGCGCTGGGCCTGGGCGGCGACGGCTCGCCACTGCCCAGTCGCGTGGCCGCGGTGAACACCCTGCTCGACGCGGCGCCCGTACCCGTGCGGGAGCGCCTGCTCGTGGAGTTCCTGGGCCTGCTCCAACGGCCGGCCTTCGACTAGCCTGGGGATCGTGGAACTGCCTGCCGTGCTCGGGGAGCCGATCCGGTTCGTGCTCAACTGGGGTCGGCGTTACTCGCTCTGGGTCTTCAACTTCGGCCTGGCCTGCTGCGCGATCGAGTTCATCGCCAGCAGCATGGGCCGGCACGACTTCATGCGGCTCGGCGTGATCCCGTTCGCGCACGGCCCGCGGCAGGCCGACCTGATGGTCGTCTCGGGCACGGTGACCGACAAGATGGCGCCGGCGATCAAGCGGCTGTACGACCAGATGCCCGAGCCCAAATACGTCATCTCGTTCGGCGCCTGCTCGAACTGCGGCGGCCCGTACTGGGACTCCTACTCGGTGACCAAGGGCGTCGACCAGATCATCCCGGTCGACGTGTACGTGCCCGGCTGCCCGCCCCGCCCCGAAGCGCTGATGCACGGCATCCTGCGCCTGCAGGACAAGATCGCGGGTGAGCCGGCCGGGCCCGGCGGCGTGCCCCGCCCCGACCCGCTGGCCGCCCGCAGCGCGCTGACCGCACCCCTGGTGCCAGCGCCCGACGGCACCAATCGCCCGGTGGCCCTGCCCGACACAGTCAACCGCGCTCCCGCGGGCAGCGACAGGTCCGCGACGCACCCCGACGGCGTCAACTGGGCACACACCCCACCCGCCCCGTTGGCCGCGCCGCTCGGGCCTGACGGCACGCTGCCGGTGCGCGAGGCCACCGGCAACCGGGCCGGTGCCTCGGCGCCGTTCGGCGACGACGCGGTGCCGCTGGACGAGGGCAGCGTCGACTACCACCACCCGACCGGCGACTGATGTCGCGCATCCTGATCACCGGCGCCTCGGACGGCCTCGGCCGGGCGCTCGCGCTGACGCTGGCCGAGCGAGGCCACGAGCTGGTGCTGCACGGCCGCGATCCCGAGCGGCTGGCCGAGGTGGCACGGACGACCGGCGCGGTGGCGTTCCGGGCCGACCTGGCGGTCCAAGCCGAGGTCCGCGATCTGGCGCGCGCGGTCACCGACCGCTATGACTCGCTGGACGTGCTGGTCAACAACGCCGGCGTCGGCTTCGGGGCGCCCGGCGCACCGCGCGAGCTGACCAGTGACGGCATCGAGCTGCGGCTGGCGGTCAACTATCTGGCGCCCCACCTCCTCTCCCGTCTGCTGCTGCCGTTGCTGCGCAAACCCGCCACGGCGCGGGTCGTCAACGTCGCGTCGATCGGCCAGGCGGACATCGACCTGGACGACCTGATGATGACGCAGGGGTACGACGGAACCCGCGCGTACCGCCGGGCGAAGCTCGCCATGATCTGCGACACGTTCGACCTCGCGGAGCAACTGGCCGGCACCGGCGTCACCGTCAACTGCCTGCATCCGGCGACGTTGATGCCGACCACCCTGGTGCGGATCGCCGAGTACGCCCCGGTATCCACTCTGGAGCAGGGACTTCGCGCCACGCTGCGGCTCGTCGACGACCCCGCGCTGGACGGCGTCACCGGCCGGTACTTCGACGGCGAGCGCGAGGAGCGGGTCCGCGCGCAGGCCTACGACCCGGCCTTCCGGGCCGCGCTGGCCGCCCGGGCCGCCGCGTTGACGGAATCTTGACATGACCACGGTGGCGCGCGAGGTCTAGCGTTCGGCGCATGACCAACGAACGGCGTGCCACCGCCCTGGTGGACGTGCTCACCACCGAGTTCGGCCAGCTGATGGCCCTCGACCCCGCCGCCTTCCGGCGCAAGTTCCGCAAGATGGCGGCCTCGCCGTTCGCGTTCTACCGGGGCAGTGCCGCGGTGTTCTACGCCGACCTCGTCGGTGAGTTCGCCGACGACCGGTTCCTCGACGAGCACACGAGCCGGGTGTGGATCCACGGCGACCTGCACGCGGAGAACTTCGGCACCTACATGAACGGGTCCGGCGAGCTGGTCTTCAACGTCAACGACTTCGACGAGGCGTACGTCGGGCCGTTCTCCTGGGACCTCAAGCGGTTCGCGGCGAGCGTGGCGCTGATCGGCTACGCGAAGGCCCTCTCCGACGAGGTGATCGCGGACCTGGTCGCCCGGTTCGCCGGCGCCTACCTGACCGAGCTGCGCGCGATCGTGGCCGGCGGCGACGACGCGATCGGCTCGATCACCCTGGCCAACGCCGACGGCGTGCTGCGCACCGTGCTCCAACAGGCCCGGCTGAGCACCCGGGTGGCGATGCTCGACACGCAGACGACGATCGACAACTTCGAGCGCCGGTTCGCCCTCGGCGACGGCGTCTTCGAGATCGACGACGCCCGGCGCGAAGCCGTGATCGCGGCGTTCGACGGCTACCTCGACACGCTGCCGGCGCACCGCCCCGTCGCCACCCGGATCAAGGACGTCGTGCTGCGCAAGGGCGTCGGGATCGGCTCGGCCGGCCTGCCCTCGTACAACCTGTTGTTGGAAGGGCACACCCAGGCGCTCGAGAACGACGTCGTGATCTACATGAAGCAGGCCCAGGTGCCCGCGGTGGCCCGGCACATCACCGACGGCCGCGTCCGGGGCTACTTCCACCACCAGGGCCACCGCACCGCCGAGTCCCAGCGGGCACTCCAGGCGCACGCCGACCCGTGGCTGGGCTACACCGAGCTCGACGGCGTCGGCCAGCTCGTCGCCGAGGTCTCGCCGTACGCCGCCGACCTGGACTGGTCCGACGTCAACGAGCCCGACGAGCTCTCGGGCGTGGTCGGCGACCTCGGCCGCGCGGTGGCCCGCATGCACTCGGTCGCCGACGACGAGTCGAGCCACGACCTGGTCGACTTCTCCACCGAAGAGGCGATCGTGGCGGCGGTCGACAAGGACGAGCACGGCTTCGTCGCGCATCTGGTCGACTTCGCCCAGCGCTACGGCATCCGCGCCCGCGAGGACCACCAGATCTTCGTCGACCTCTTCCGCAACGGGCGGGTGCCCGGGCTCACCTGAACGCGCGGATCGCCGCCAGCGTGGTGTGCACGTCGAACGCCTCGCCGTCGTCGCTGGCCCAGCCGCCGTCGCTGCGTTGGGTCTGGGCCAGCCGGCGCGCGGCGGCGGACAGCAGCGTGTCGTCGACCGACAGGCCGACCCGACGCAGAGCCGAGGCCATCGCCGTCACATCCGACGGGGTCATGTCGCGGACCCGCTCGGTGAGGACCACCTGGATCCGCGCCGACTCGTAGTACATCTCCTGGCGGTAGAGCACCGCGGCGCCGAGCCAACCCGCGGCCAGGAACGAGGGCCAGGTGCCGTCGGACTGGAGCGCGGCCGCGAACACCTGGGCCGCGCCCTGCACCACGCCGGCGTAGACGCCACCGACCCGGTGGTCGAACGGACCCGCGGCCCGGGCGTCGTGGCCCGCGACGGTGAGCCAGAAGCCGGCGTTGGCGGTCAGGTAGAGGGTCGCCTCCGGGTCGCCGGGTGTCGCCCACGGCGGCGCCCAGCCGGACAGCGACGGGTCTTCCTCCCAGGTGCCGTCGGGCCGCTGGCGGGTGGCCAGCCAGTCCAGCGCACGGCGGGCCGCCGGGCGGCCGAGCGCACCGAGGTCGTCGAGCTCGGCGAGCCGGAAGCAGGTCGCGTCGACCGAGGCCGTGTCGCCGCCCCAGATCGCCGGCCAGCCGCCGTCGTGGGCTTGGCCCACCTCGGCGTCCTCGAGGATCGCGGGCTGCGGCGGCGCGCCCACCCGCAACCACGACAGGCGGGCGCGGTCGACCGCGTCGCCATGGGCGACCACGAATCCGATCGCCGCGTCCAGATCCACCACGGCCGAAACGGTACCGCCGGAAAGGCGAGTCCGCCTCAAGCGGTTGGCCAAGGTCAACGGCCCGTCGGGCAGGTTTAGCACCGAGAAAAGCCAGTCCTGCCGAACCGGCAGGACTGGCTTTTGTCGGTTTGCTCAGTAAGCGGGAAGGCTCGGGTCGATCTGCTTGATCCACGAGAGCACGCCGCCCTGGAGGTGCACGGCGTCCTTGAAGCCGGCCGCCTTCACCGCCGCCAGCGCCTCCGCGGAGCGGACGCCCGACTTGCAGTGCAGCACGATCTGCCGGTCCTGGGGCAGGTTGGCGAGGGCCTCACCGTTGAGGATGTCGCCCTTGGGGATCAGGGTCGAGCCCGGGATCCGGACGATCTCGTACTCCGCCGGCTCACGGACGTCGACCAGGAAGAAGTCCTTGCCGGCGTCCTGCCACTCCTTGAGCTCCCGCGCGGTGATCGTCGCGTCGAGCGTCGCCTCCTGCGCCTCGACGGAGACCGCGCCGCAGAAGTCGTCGTAGTCCTCCATCAGGTCGGTCAGCGTCGCGTTGGGGCCGCACAGCACGCAGTCCGGGTCCTTACGAACCTTGATCTTGCGGTACGACATCTCCAGCGCGTCGTAGACCGTCAGGCCACCGACCAGCGGCTCGCCGATCCCGGTCAGCAGCTTGATCGCCTCGGTCACCTGGATGGAGCCGATCGACGCGCAGAGCACGCCGAGCACGCCACCCTCGGCGCAGGACGGGACCATGCCGGGCGGCGGCGGCTCCGGGTAGAGGCAGCGGTAGCAGGGGCCGTGCTCGGCCCAAAACACCGACGCCTGGCCGTCGAAGCGGTAGATCGAGCCCCACACGTAGGGCTTGCCGAGCAGCACCGCGGCGTCGTTGACCATGTAGCGGGTGGCGAAGTTGTCGGTGCCGTCGACGATCAGGTCGTACTGGGAGAAGATCTCCTTGACGTTGTCGCGGTCGAGCGCCGTGTTGTGGATGACCACGTTCACCAGCGGGTTGATCTCGCGGACCGTGGCGGCGGCCGACTCGGCCTTGGGCTTGCCGATGTCGGACTGCCCGTGGATGATCTGCCGCTGCAGGTTGCTCTCGTCGACGGTGTCGAACTCGACGATGCCGAGCGTGCCGACCCCGGCCGCGGCGAGATACATCAGTGCCGGCGAGCCGAGGCCGCCGGCGCCGACACAGAGCACCCGGGCGTTCTTGAGCCGCTTCTGCCCCGTCACCCCGACGTCCGGGATGATCAGGTGGCGCGAGTAGCGGCGGATCTCGTCGACGGTGAGCTCGGCGGCGGGCTCGACGAGCGGGGGCAATGACACGGTGGGTCTCCCCGGGTATCTGGTCGGATCGATGGGGTGGTGCCGAGCAATTGTTGCTCGGGACACGCCTGGGTGCCATGACACGCGCCACGTCCTCTTGACGGCGGGTCAGGGAATAGGCGGGCCCGCGTAGCGCCGGCCGCCGACGTAGGGCCAGCCGTTGGGCAGGCAGCCCTGCATCCCGTACGTCTGCTGCTGCATCACCGGCGCCGCCGCGCCGGGTTTCGGGCACGCCTCGTGCTGGTGGCCAAGCTGGTGGCCGACCTCGTGGTTGACCGCGTACGCCTGGTACTCACCGAGCGGCGCCTCGAACCACGGCACGGCGCTGACCCAGCGGTCGGCGTTGATGACCACCTGGTCGCCGAGCTGGCACGAGGTGAACCGCTCGGTGTCCAGGCCGCCCTCCGCGCACATCCGCTCCGAGGTGCCCGCGCTGGCCAGATAGATCGTGAAGTCGGCGGGCTGGTCGGCACCGACCCGGCGGAGCCGCAGCTTGCCGTCGGCGATCCAGCTGCGCTTGTCGCCGAGGATGGTGTCGACGGAGGCGACGAACGGCGCCAGGTCCAGGTTGATGCTCTTCTCCACCGCGACGTGGAACCGGCGCAGGTCGGTGCCGCGGCCGAGGGTGCGGCCGGTGCTCCGCTCGGTGCTGAACACCCCGGGTCCGTCGGGCGCCGGCCCGGCATTGTTCGACGCGGTCGGCGCCGCGAAGGGCCCGATCTTCCCGGGTACGGGCGAAGCGGCCTGGGTCTGGCTCGGCTGGGGTGCCGCGTCGGGCGAGCGGCGAGCGTGGTTGACCGCCATCAGCAGGGCGGCGGAGGCGATCAGCGCGAGGCCGAGCGCCAGCAGGCCGCGATAGCGGTCAGGTCGCGGTGGGGGTTCGGGCGTGCGCGGTGCGGGAAGTCGGTGGCCGGATAACGGCGTCGCCATGAACCAACACGATGCCAGGTCATTTCGGACATTGCGCGCTTATTGGTTAGCTGGCGGGCCGGTGTTGAGCTTTCCGTTGACGTACGGAAAGGGATTCGGCTTGCAGCCGTTGAGTCCCAGGGTCTGCGTCATCATCACCGGAGCCGGCTTGCCCTGGCCCGGGCACGACACGTGGTGGTTGCCGAGCTCGTGCCCGGTCTCGTGGTTGGCCACGTAGGTGCGGTAGACCGACAGCGGGATCTTCGCCCCGATGAACTCGGGAACGGACGTGTTCCACCGGTCGAGGTTGATGATCACTTTTCCGACGGTCCGGCACGAGGTGTACGGTTCGCCGTCCACGTTGGTGTTCGTGCCGCCGCGGGCACACATGTCGTGCGAGGTGCCGGCGGTGGCCAGGTAGACGGTGAAGCTGTAGTCCTCGCCCTCGGCGACCCGCTGCAGCCGGAGCTTGCCGCTCGCGATCCAGCTCCGCTTGTCACTCAGGGCGGCGTCGACCTGGTCGCCGAACGCCTCGATGTCTTCCTTGGAGCCGTTCTCCACCGCGATCCGGTAGCGGCGCAACGTGCCGGACGTGCCGGCGACCTTCCCGGTGGTCTGGCCGTAGCTGAAGGTGTTCTCGCCGCGCCGCGGCGGTGTGCCCTTCAACCGGTAGACCGGAGGCGGTGCCTTGGTCGGGGTGACGGACGCCGATGCGGAGGGCGACCCGGTGCCGGCGGGGCTCGACGGCAGCGACTGGGCGGCCGAGTCCGTCTGGCCGGCGCGCAGGGGCAGACCGAAGATCATCAAGCCGATGCCGACCACGAGCGACAGCCCGGCGACAATGAGTACACGGGCGGGACCGCGACTGCGGCGCGACCGTCGATTGCGGGACCGGCCACGAGGTCGGGGGTGCCTCGCGTTGATCATGCTGGGCCTTAGCCTGCCACATGACGACCCGATCAGGTGACCCCGGCCTGCTCCCGCTCGTATTCGTCGAGCAGCGCGACCACGCCGCGGGCGACGATCCGGGGCACTTCCATCTGCGCGACGTGACCGACGCCGTCGAGGATCAGCAGTCGGCTGTCGGGGATGACCTTGGCCACCTGCGGCGCCACCCGGATGTCGACCAGCCGATCCTGGCGGCCGCCGACGACCAGCGTCGGCGCGGTGATCTGCGACGCGATCTTCCACATCGAGTTGGCGCCGGGCAGGTACGCCCGCAGGAAGCTGCTGACCAGGCCGCGCAGGGAACGCACGTACGCGTCGGCGTAGTGCGCGGCCTCGTAGCGAATCTTGATCTCCTCGACCGCCTCCTGGCGGCGCTGGTCGCTGACCCGGCTGACGTCGTTGAAGCACGCCTCGATGACCTGCGCGGCCAGCTCCTCCGGTGCGTAGCGGCCCATCATCCAGGCGGCCAGCCGGTCGGCCCGCGGCAGCGCGAGCAGCGGGACCACCGGGCCCTGCAGCGAGCGCCGCGGGTCGAGGAAGGGCATCGCCGGAGAGATCAGGGTCAGCGTGCGGACCAGGTCGGGGCGCAGGCCGGCGACCCGGACGACCACCGCGCCGCCCAGCGAGTTGCCGAACAGGTGCACCGGACCGCGCTCGGCGACCTCGATGAGCCGGATCATGCGATCGGCGAACGCCTTGATCGTGTATTGCTTCGCCGGGCCGCTGCGGCCGAAGCCGGGCAGGTCGATCGCCTGGCCGTCGAGCCGGTCCGAGAGCAGGCCCGCGAGGTCTGTCCAGTTCTGCGAGGATCCGCCCAGGCCGTGCACGTAAAGCGCTGGTTGCGCCGCCGTGGTGGTGCCCGGGGTGTCTCGCACGAACGTCTGCTCGCCGTCGATCAGCGCCATCCGACCGGGCCACGGCGGCGGCATCCGGTCGGGCCCGAAGGCCTCGTCGGCGCCGAGCAGAGCGCGCTTCATGAATTTATTGTGCCCGGATCGGGCCCCGGTTTCAGTCGGAGAGCAGCGCTTCCAGACGACGATTTACGGCGGCGAGTGTCGCACGTACGACAGCTTGCCGTGGATCGCCTGAAACCAGCGCAGAGCCGGCAAGCTGCTCGACCCACCCACCACACACGAGGAACACGACCACCACGGCGACCTCGCAGTTGCCGAACGGGACGACCGCCGCGTGCTCGACGAAACACCGGCCGCGGTCGTCCGCCCGGGAGGCGGTGCGCAGCAGCTCGTCGATGGCCGTCGCGGCGGAGACCGCGCAGAGCCGCAGCACGTAGCCGTCGACGGCCGGGCCGGTGGCTAGCCCGTTGGCGATCTGTTTGCCCGCGGCCAGGCGGGTCTCCACAGTGGCGTCCAACCCGAACGTGCTGACCTGCACGTGGTCGATCACCACGCGCGGGCCGGGCTCGGCACCCGGGTTCAGCGGCCGGGACGGCGCCGACTCGGTGGTGGTGATCTGGCCGCCCGAGTACGCCGTCGCGGCGGCCATCACCGGATGACCCCCGACGCTGCCGATGATGCCGGCGGCGCTGCCCAACTCCGGGAACGAGCCCGACGCCGGCTGGTCGGAGCCGGTGCGGGGGTCGGTCTCCCGGGTGCCGCCGTAGAGGTGGCCCCGTTCGGCGCTGTCGGTCGCCGCCTCGGTGCGCTTTGGTGGAGCCGGCTCGGTGCGCTTTGGTGCCGTCGCCTCGGTGCGCTGCGGCAGGCCGGTTGCCGGGCGGTGGGCCGCCGGCTCGGTGCGCCGCGGCGGCCCGGATGCCGGTGCCGCGGACACGGGCGCGGTCGACGCGGCGGCGGCCGCCGCCGCTCGCTCGGCCAGGTCGCGGGTGTCCACTCCGGACTGCGCGCCGACGTGGGCCCGACCGCGGGGCGTGCTCTGTTCCGGCTCGGTCGGCGGCTCGAAGCCGGGCGGTGCGGGCGCCGGCGACGCCGCGGGCTGGTCGGCCGCGCGGGGTGCGGGCCGCGTGGCCTCGGCCGGCCGCGGCTTGGTCGCCTCGGCTGGCCGCGGCTTGGTCGTCTCGGTCGGGCGCGGGGCCGGCCGGATCACGTCGGCGGGACGCGGCGCCGGCCGGATCGCCTCGGGCGGGCGCGGTGCCTGGCGCGCGGCCTCGGTCGGGCGGGGCGCCGGCCGCATGGCTTCCGGCAGCGGCGGTGGCGGCATATATCCGCCCGTGCTGCTGAAGCCGGTCGGAGGGGTGTCGCCGCCGAGCGGCGCCTCCGGCGGCGGTGCCATGCCGGGCAGGTTCTGCGGCGCGGCGGCGAGTCCCATCCGCTCCTGGAGCAGCCGGGCCACGTGCCGGCTCACGTCGGCCGCGTCGGCGCCGTCGGCCAGGTCGAGGCGGAGGCTGTGGGCGCCGGCCGGCGTCTGGCGCAGCGAGGCGCCCTTCACGCCGGAGACGCCGCGCACGGCGTCGAGGATCGCGTCGACGTCGAAGCCGTCCGGACGCTCCCGCTCCTCGGGCAGGTCGGGCCGCCGCAGATGGGTGGCGATCCGGGCCAGTTGCGGCGGATCCGCCGGCGCGTCCGAGGGCGGCTCCGGCACGGTCGGCACGTCGGGTTCGGCCGGCACGCGCTGCGGCAGGCCGGACAGCTCGTCGATCATGTCGTCGACCACGGACCGCGGCGGAGTCGCCGGGCGGTCGATGGGCCGCTGGCGCAACGGGTTGGGCGGCTCGTCGCCGGGCGCGCCGTTGGTGCTGGCTGGCGCGCCGTTGGTGGGCTCGCCGTGAGCCCGCTCCACGGCGAAGCCGCTGGCCGCTCGGGTGCCTTGGTCGCCCGGGAACCCCCGGGCGAAGCCACCCTCGTCGTCAGCCGGGTCGGCACCGCCGAAGCCACGCCGGACGCCGTCGCCGGCAGGGAAGCCACTCTGGTGCTCGCCGGCGGGTGGCCCGCTGGTCGGCTCGCCGTGGAGGCCCCGCTGGGCCGGGCCGCTCAGCCGCTCGGGCGGCACCGCTTCGTCGCCGATGGGGTCGCCGTTGCGGCTCGCGAGCCGCAGCGGCGGACGGGCCGGGCCGTCGTCGCGCGGGCCCGTGTCGGCGGCCGGGGACACCGGTGCCGGCGGCACGGCGGCGGCGCGGCGGCCGGACAGGTCGGTCGGGCGGTCGGCTCCCGCCGGTGCGCCACGGTCGCCGCCAGGGAACGCACCGGTCGACGGCGTGGCCTGCGGCACGGCGGGCGGCCCGTCACCGCCCGGGAACGCGCGGGTCAGCCGGCTGGGTGAGACCGGCGGTTCGGCCTGCTCGCCGGCCGGGAAGCTGCGGCTCAGCCCGGCCGAGCGCCGGTCGACGACGGGGAAACTGCCCGACGCGGTGCGTTCGACGCGGGCCGGCCCGGTCTCGTCGCCGGCCGGCTCGGCGGTCGGGCGTCGCTCGGGGTTGGGTGCCACCGTCGGGTGGCTGCCGGTGACGAACCGCGCCTCGTCACCGGACGGCGCCTCACCGCCGCGGATGTAGCCGGGCAGCGTGTTGCGCTGCGGCGGCGGCGCGGGCGGAGTGAAGCCACGTCGGCTGGGCAGGGCGGTCTCGTCGGGCATCGACGCGGCCGGCTGGTCGGGACGCGGGGCGGGCACCTGGAGGCGACCGGCGGGCGACGTCGGCGCGGGTGGCGCCGGTGACCAGGGCCATTCCGGCGCCCAGTCAGGGCCGGCGGCCGGTGCCGGGCCGGCGGCGCTGGGCCGGAACCCGGCCGGATAGGGGTCGGCCTCCGTCGGCGTGCCGGGCGGGGCGTTGTCCGTCGACGCACCGGCCGCGACCGCACCGATGGGCGGGAAGCCCCCGGTGGCCTGGTTGGTGTCGCCGGGAGGACGGATCGGCCGAACCTGCGGCGCACCGCCGTCGGCGGGCTGGCCGTCGCCGGCAGGACGGGGCGGCTCGTCCTGACGCGGCCGGAACCGCACGGGTGGCGGCGCGGACTCGTCGAACCGCGGCGGCGCGGGCGGGAACGGCACGGCGAACGGCCCCACGGCGCCGGGCGCCGGTGGTGCGGGTGGCGCGATTTCGGGCGTGGCTCCGTCGGCCGGGGCCGGAGCCCAGCCGGGCGCCCACGGTGACGGCGGCTCGGGCAGGGCTTCGTCGGCGCCCGGCGGCGGCGCCCAGCCGCGCCAGTCGGGATCGCCGCCGGCGGCCTGCGGCGGAGCAGCGGCGGGCCACTGCGGCTGCTCGTCGCCGTGCGCCTGGGTGGGTATCGAGGACTGCGCCGCGTCTTCCAGGTCACCCTCGTAGGGATAGGGCGGTGCGCTGGCGGAATGTGCCTCGGAAGAGCCGTTGACCTGCTGCCGGGGCTGCCTGGAGGCGGGCACGATCGGCGTCAGCAGGTTGGCGTAACGAGACCTGTGCCACGCGGACCGCGTGCCGGAGTCACGGTCGCGGTCGGCCCAGGCGTCGGGGTCGCGAGAGGCCGGCGGGTTGCCCCCGCCGCCGCCCGGTGCGTCGCCGGGTTGACCTGAATCATCCACCGTGCACTCCTCGGTCGCCCTCGCTGAGGCTACCGTGTGGGCACGGTCGCGATAAGTTGCAATCGCGGTCCATTTCACCGACCGATGCGACAGGCACCGATCGGATGTGTCATCCGCGGTCGATGGATCTGGGATTTCGGAGGTAAACCATGGTGGCGGCTTCGGGCGATGCCCAGCCGGACGGACGGCCGACCCGGCTGCCCCGGTCGGCGCGCCGAAAGCAGCTGCTCGCGGCGGCCCAGGAGGTCTTCGTCGCGCAGGGCTACCACGCGGCGGCGATGGACGACATCGCCGAGCGGGCCGGTGTCTCCAAGCCCGTGCTCTACCAGCACTTTCCCGGCAAGCTGGAGCTCTACCTGGCGCTGCTCGACAAGCACTGCGACGCGATCGTGGCGCATGTGCAGGCAGCGATGGAGGCGACGAGCGACAACAAGGAACGCGTACGCGGTGCGGTCGAGGCCTATTTCGACTTCGTCGACCACGAGAGTGAGGCGTTCCGGCTGGTCTTCGAGTCCGACCTGCGCAACGAGCCGGCCGTCCGGGAGCGGGTCGAGCGGGTCGAGCGGGGCTGCATCGCGGCCATCACCGACACGATCATCTCGGACACCGGCGTGAGCAAGTCCCGCGCCGAGCTGCTCGCCTCGGGCCTGGTCGGCGCCGCGGAGACGGCCGCGCAGTTCTGGCTGGCCGGCGGCCGCCAGGTGCCCAAGGCCGAGGCCGAGTCGCTGCTCGCGGCCCTCTCCTGGCGGGGCATCGCGAGCTTCCCGCTGCAGGGCGAACCCCAGGAAGGTGCCTGGGCGGAAGGCGAACCGGTCTGACACGCAAGCCGCCGTCGTCGTTCACCCCACGGATCGGATAGCCTTCGCAGCGGTGCCGGTATCGACCGCGCACCACGACGAGGAGGGCTTCCGTGGAGGTCAAGATCGGCGTGCAGTACGCGCCGCGCGAGCTGGTCATCGAGAGCTCGCAGTCGCCCGCCGAGGTGGAGAAGAGCGTCACCGAGGCGATCGCGAGCGAGGGCACGCTGTCCCTGGTCGACGAGAAGGGCCGCCGGGTCATCATCCCGGTGAGCAAGCTGGCCTACGTCGAGATCGCCGAGGCGACCCGCGGCACGGTCGGCTTCACCGCCCGCTAGCTAGTTGTTGAGGCCCAGTGCCGTCATTCGGGCGGTGTGGGCGTTGGTGATGCGGCGGAACAGGGCCTGGACCGCGGCCTGGTCGCCGCCGCTCGTGACGATCAAGGTGGTCAGGGCCGCTCGCTGGCCCGCCACCTTTGTCGCCTGGGAGTAGACCTCGCCGACCAGGCGCCGGGCCCACATCGAGAGGCGGGCGCGGGTCGCCGGGTCGGCCTCGATGGCCGTGCGGATCTCGTTGACCGCGAACTCGTCGTAGCGCTGGTCGTGGATGACGTCGAGGACCAGCTGCCGGTCGGGCTCCTCGATCAGCTTGGCCATCTCGTGGAAGAAGTCGTCGGCCACGCCGTCGCCCACGTGGGCCTTGGTCAGCGCCTCCAGCCAGTCCTTGGGCTCCGTCGAGTCGTGGTACGCCTGCAACACGCCCACGTAGGGGGTCATCGCCACTTCCGGGTCGGCGCCGATCTCGGTGAGCCGGGCGGCCAGGCGGCCGTAGTTGGCGATCTCCACAGCGGCCATCTCGCTCAGCGCGGCACGGCGGCGCAGGTCGGGGGCGAGCCGGGCATCGGCCGCCATCCGCTCGAAGGCGGACAACTCGCCGTAGGCCACCATGCCGAGCAGGTCGACCAGCGCCTCGGTCGTCAGCGCATCCTTGTCAGCCAGCTCAGGAGTCACGCCCGCAGGTTACTCCCGCCACCTGATCGGCGAGAGCTGCGCCACACGACGAGGCCCAGCTGGCGCATCCGCCTCACGTTCGGCACCGTCACGAGGTCAATCCGGTAACATGGTCACGTTAGCCGTGGGCGGGTTGATCCCCACGGCACGCGTGTGCGGCCCGCGACTCACCTCGCGTGTGGCCCGCGCGATATCCGATATCGCGCCCTACGACACGACGGGGCGCACCACGAGAGGGCACCCCGAACACCACATGAGTGAACTAATCGAACCCACGGGCGACGCGCTCGTACCCGACGCGCCGGTCCGAAAAGACTCCCCCACCTTCGCCGAGCTTGGCGCCCGCCCCGAGACCGTCGAGGCCCTCGCCGCCGCCGGCATCACCAACTCGTTCGCCATCCAGGAATACGCGATCCCGATCGGGATGCGTGGTACCGACCTGATCGGCCAGGCCCCCACCGGCACCGGCAAGACGCTCGGCTTCGGCGTGCCCCTGCTCGAGCGGGTCTTCGCACCCGGCGAGGGCTCCGACGGCGTCCCGCAGGCACTGGTCGTCGTACCCACCCGTGAGCTCGGCCTCCAGGTGGCCAAGGACCTCGCCGCCGCCGGGCGTACGCGTGGTGTCCGGGTCCTGCCGATCTACGGCGGTGTCGCCTACGAGCCGCAGATCGAGGCGCTCAAGAGCGGTGTCGAGATCCTGGTCGGCACGCCCGGCCGCCTGCTCGACCTGGCCAAGCAGAAGCAGGTCCGGCTCGACCGGGTGCACGCGCTGGTGCTCGACGAGGCCGACCGGATGCTCGACCTGGGCTTCCTCGACGACGTCGAGAAGATCCTGGCGATGCTGCCCGAGGACCGGCAGACGATGCTGTTCTCGGCCACCATGCCGGACCCGATCGTCGCGCTGTCCCGCCGCTTCCTGCGCCACCCGGTCACGATCCACGCCGGGCACACGGCCGAGACCGGTCCGTCGCCGCAGACCCAGCAGCTGGTCTACCGCACCCACTCGCTCAACAAGGTCGAGGTCGTCGCGCGCATCCTCCAGGCGGAGGGCCGCGGCCTGACCATGATCTTCACCCGCACCAAGCGGGCCGCCGACCGGCTCGCCGAGGACCTCGACTTCCGCGGCTTCGCGGTCGCCGCGGTGCACGGCGACCTGGGCCAGGGAGCGCGCGAGCGGGCGCTGCGGGCGTTCCGGGCGGGCAAGATCGACATCTTGGTGGCCACCGACGTAGCGGCCCGCGGGCTCGACGTCTCGGGCGTCACCCACGTGATCAACTACGACTGCCCGGAAGACCAGGACACCTACACCCACCGCATCGGCCGCACGGGCCGCGCCGGCGCGACCGGCGTCGCGGTCACGTTCGTCGACTGGGACGACATGCCGCGCTGGCGGATCATCGACAAGACCCTAGGCCTGGACATGCCGGAGCCCCGCGAGACCTACCACACGTCGGCGTGGCTCTACGAGGAGCTGGCGATCCCGACCGACGTCACCGGCACGCTGCCGACCGCCGAGCGCAAGCGGGCTGGTCTGGCCGCGGAGAAGGAAGAGGACCTGGGCGGCGGCCGCCGTCGGGGTCCGGCTTCGCGCGCCGAACGCCCGGCCCGCACCCGGTCCCGCCGCCGCGGGGGTACGCGCGACGGTGCCGAACCGGCGACCTCGGACGCGGACCAGCCCGGCGCGGCCGACGACACCGAGTCGTCGACGCCGAGCACCCGCCGCCCGCGCCGACGCCGCCGGGCGGGCGAGGTCGTGGCCGGCGAGGCCGCCGCGACCGAGCCGACCGGCGCCGAGTCGACCGTCGTAGCGGTGGCCGACTCCGACGGCGAAGCACCGGCCAAGCCGCGCACCCGCCGCCGTCGCCGCTCCCGCGGCGCGGGCGGCACCACCGCGGCACCTACCGAAGCGTCCTAAGAGGAAAAACCGCTAAACAACCGCCAGGTCTTCGAAGACCTGGCGGTTGTGCGTGAAGGCGCGTTTCGCCTCGTCGATGAAGCGCGCCTGTTCGTCGGCCGACCACGGTGCGGCGTCGAGCAGCTCGCGATAGCGCCGCTTGACCGCACCGGCGGCCACGCCCGGGAACTCGTAGAAGCACGTGCCGGCCGCGCCCACGCCGTACGCCTGCCGCAGGGCGCGTTTGACCATCTGCCCGCCCGACAGGTCACCCAGGTAGCGCGTGTAGTGGTGCGCCACGAACGCCGGCGGGTCCACGAACGCGACCGAGCGCAGCCGGGCCAGGTAGGCGCGGGTGGCCGGCAGCGGGGTGATCTCCGAGCGCCAGGCCGGCCCGCGCAGGTGGTGCAGGTCGGCGCCGAGCGCCGGCACCCGGTCGAGCCCGAAGGCCACGAAGTCGCCGGCCACCGGATCGGCGCGCATCGCCGACGCGGCCCGCTCGAGCGTCTCGTAGATGAAGTAGTGCTGGGTGACCAGCCGCGCGTACGCCGCGACGTCCAACCGCCCCGCCATCAGGTCGCCCACGAACGGCGTGGTCTCCGCCGCCTCGTGGTCAGCGCGGGTCAGGGAGCGGACCCGCGCCGCGAGGCCCAGTTCCGTGTCGGCTGCGTTGACCATGTTTGACCTCCCGCACCCGGCCGTGGGTAGTGCCGTGAGCTTAGGCGACCCTTACTTGACGGTCCAGTGGTGTCGCGCGGACGGTGGGTAAGTGTTCGATCCCAGCCGCGTACGCCGCCGCATCGAGGACGCACGCCGAAACCATGACGGTCGACAGTGGCCGCCGACCTTCGCGGACCGGCTGACCGCACCGCTGCCCGGCGTCGGCGACATCGCAAGGATGATGCGCGAGAGGCGCCCGAGCGCCGCCGACCGGGACCGCGCCGGCAAAGCCATCCCGCAGGAACCGCAGGCCACCTTGCCACCGGCCGAACCGGGAACCACGGCCGTCACCTGGGTCGGGCATGCCAGCTTCGTGCTGCAAACGGGCGGCCTCACGGTGCTGACCGACCCCGTCTGGGCACAGCGGATCCCGCCGTTCATCGCCCGCTACACCTCGCCGGGCGTGGCCTGGGCGGGGCTGCCCCCGGTCGACGCGGTGCTGATCTCCCACAACCACTACGACCACCTGGACGCGCCGACCATCGAACGGCTGCCCCGGTCGACGCCGATGCTCGTACCCGCGAACCTGGCCTGGTGGTTTCGTCGCCGCGGGTTCGCGGACGTCACCGAGCGGGACTGGTGGGAGTCCCGGCGGATCGGCCCGGTGGAGTTCACCTTCGTGCCGGCGCACCACTGGAGCCGCCGGAGCCTGGCCGACACCAACAAGAGCCTCTGGGGCGGCTGGGTGCTGACCACCGACCGGGGGCCGAAGATCTACTTCGCCGGTGACACCGGCTACGGCGCGCGGTTCGCCGAGATCGCCGGCCGCTTCCCCGACCTCGACCTGGCCCTGCTGCCGATCGGCGCGTACGAGCCGCGCTGGTTCATGCGCAACCAGCACCTGAACCCGGAGGACGCGGTCCAGGCCGCCGAAGACCTGGGTGTCCGGAAGGTCGCGGGAATGCACTGGGGCACCTTCCCGCTCAGCAGCGAGCCCCTGCTGGAGCCGCCCGAGCGACTGCGCGCCGCGTGGACGGCCGCCGGCCGTGACCTCGCCGACCTCTGGGAGCTGTCGATCGGCGGAACGCGGACAATGTAGGTATGCCCGAAGACCTGACCGCCGTCCTCGCCGAGGTACGCGACCTGCTGCTCGACCCCGGCCTGACCCGAGCGGTCGCGGCCGGCCGGCGGCGCGGCGCGACCCCGTCGGTGGTCCGGGCCGAGCTGCGACCGGTCGCGCTCAAGGCCGGCCGGCGCCTCCAGATCGTCACCAGCGACGGCACCCGCCCGCACACCACCAACGTGGCACCCGGCCCGGACGCGGAGGCCGCGGTCGACGCCCTGCTCACGGAGCCGTTCGGCAACTGGCACGTCGAGAGCGCGGGCGCGACCGTGCAGGTCCGGGTGACCAAGAAGGGCGACGCCCAGGTGCACCGGCAGGCCACCGACGAGCCAACCGGCAAACCCGAGGCCCATGACCGGGTACGCGAGCACCTGCTCGACCCGGGCGACCCGCTGTGGGAGGTGATCGGCGGCACGGCGGCCAAGCGGCGCCAGGTCGACGCGTTCCTGCGGGCGCTGGCCGCGACGTTGCCCGCCGACGGGCTGCCGGCCCCGCTGCGGGTGGTCGACCTGGGTTGCGGCAACGCCTACCTGACGTTCGCCGCGTTCCGCTGGCTGACCTCGGTGCGCGGGCTCGACGTCGAGATGGTCGGCGTCGACGTGCGCGCGGACCAGCGGGAGCGGAACACCGCGTTGGCCGAGCGGCTGGGCTACGGCGAGCGGCTGCGGTTCGTCGCGGGCAGCATCCTGGACGCCGAGGTCGCGCCCGCCCCCGACCTGGTGCTCGCGCTGCACGCCTGCGACACCGCGACCGACGAGGCCCTGCACCGCGCCGTCGGCTGGGGCGCCGAGTGGATCCTCGCCGCGCCCTGCTGCCACCACGACATCGCCGCGCAGTTGCGCAAGCAGACCGCGCCCGGCCCGTACCACCTGATCACCGGGCAGGGGATCCTGCGGGAGCGCTTCGCGGACGTGCTGACCGACTCGCTGCGGGCGGAGCTGCTCCGCTCGCGGGGCTACCGGGTCGACGTGACCGAGTTCATAGACTCCGCGCACACACCGCGAAACCTGCTGCTGCGGGCACGCCGAACCGGCCAGCCGGGCCCCCGCACCGAGTACGACGAGCTCGTCACGACCTGGCAGGTGCGGCCCCGGCTGGCCGAGCTGCTGGGCTAGTAGGGCTTTGTCACCCTTCGAGTGGCTGATGGTGACGGGTTCGGGTTGATGTTGGTGTCGTCGAGGAATGGACACTGCGCAGGTACGACGGCTCGGCGATGATCTGGCGGAGTATGTCGGGGATGTGTTCGCGTCGCTGAGATACGCGGGTTGGCAGGACCGGGCCGGGCATTATCTGCGTGGCCTGATGCTCGATGGTCGGCGTAAGTCGATCCAGCCGATGGCGGCCCGGTTGCGCGGGCCACACGAGCAGGCGTTGAACCATTTCGTCACGAACAGCCCGTGGGACGTGACGCCGGTGCGCCGCAGGATCGCCGAACGCATGAACGAGGCGTTGGATGATGCGGCCT
>NZ_FZPH01000007.1 GCF_900188485.1 Asanoa hainanensis | reverse complement strand
CTCAAACCCGTCCGGCAACTCATCGAGTCAGTCAACGACACCCTCAAGGGCCAACTCGACCTCGAACTACACGGCGGACGCACCATCGAAGGTGTCGGTGCCCGCATCGCTCAACGACTACTCGCGATGACCGCCGCCATCTGGCACAACCGCGCAACCGGCCAGCCCGTGACCAGGTCACTCATCGCCTACGACCACTGAACCCGTTAGGAATTACTCGTCTAGAGCCACTCGGTGGTCATCGCGTCGCTGGTGTGGATGCAGGTCATGCGCAACGGTCCCTCGGAGGACGCCTTGAAGCCGTGCACCTCGCCCGCCGGCACCACGACGACCGAGCCCGCCTCGGCCTCGATGGTCTCCTCGCCGGCCAGAAAGGTCCCCGAGCCCTCGTGCAGGACGAACACCTCCGCGTACGGGTGGGTGTGTGGCTCCGGGCCGTGGCCCGTCGGGCTCGCCTGGATGAAGAACGAGACCGGCACCCCACCGTGGTCGCGACCGAGGAAGGTGCGCGAGGTCGCGTTGCCCGGCAGGTCGTCGTTCCGGATGTGGGTGGCCATTGACGCACGTTAACATCGGCGCCTGCCAGACACCCGAGATCCTCGGCGACGTCGACGCCGCGATCCAGCTCGTCCACGACGTGGCCACCAAAGGAGAAGCGGACCTGCTGCTGTTCCCCGAGTGCTTCCTGCAGGGCTATCTGGTCACGGACCAGCACGTACGCGATCACGCGCTGAAAATCGACGACCCCGTGCTGACCCGGCTGGCCGGGATCCGGCCGTTGGTCGTACTCGGGATGATCGAGGAAGCCGGCGGTCGCTTCTACAACACCGCGGTGGTCGTCGGTGACGGCAAGGTCGTGGGCCGCTACCGCAAGACTTTCCTGACCGCCGGCGAGGCGGTGTTCACGGCCGGCGACGACTATCCGGTCTTCGACCACCACGGCGTACGGTTCGGCGTCAACATCTGTTACGACACCCGTTTCCCGGAGGCGGCGGCCGCGGTCGCCGCTCGAGGAGCCCAGGTGCTGCTGGTGCCCGCCCAGAACATGATGCGCCGCGAGAACGCATTCTGGTGGTAGCCGAGGTGCCGACCGGGGGCCCCGGCATGGTCATCGTTGGTGTTACTACTAGGAGATGAGCCAGCCCACATCACCAAACACGTTCAGTGACCTCGCCGGCACCCTGCATCAGGGGACGATCGAGTCGGAGCTGTTGCGGGGCAACCCCCTCGGCGACCCGCACGTTCGGGACCTGTGGGTCTACACGCCGCCCGGGTATGACGAGTCCGACGAGCGGTATCCCAGCATCTACGTGATCCAGGGCTACACCGGCCAGGTGGCCATGTGGGGCAACCGCACCCCGTTCCGGCAGCCGTTCGTCGCGACCGCCGACCAGGTGTTCGCCAGTGGGCAGGCGCCGGGGTGCATCCTGGTCTACGTCGACGCCTGGACCGCGTACGGCGGCTCGCAGTTCGTCGACTCGGTCGGCACCGGCAACTACCACTCGTACCTCTGTGACGAGGTCGTGCCCTTCGTCGACGCCCACTACCGCACCATCGCGGACCGGGAGTCGCGGGCGATCAGCGGCAAGTCGTCCGGCGGCTTCGGTGCGATGATCACGCCGATGCTGCGCCCGGACCTGTTCGGGGCGCTGGCCACGCACGCCGGTGACGCGCTCTACGAGTACTGCTACCTCAACGAGTTCGGCAAGGCGGTGCGGGCGCTGCGCGCCTACGACCACGACATCCTCAACTGGTGGAAGGACTTCCAGAGCCGGGTCTCCTTCACCAAGGAGGAGGACATGGTGCTGATCCTCGCCCTGGGTTGCGCCGCCGCGTTCTCGCCCGACCCCGACGGCACGCCGCGGCTCCCGGTCGACCCCCGCTCCGGCGAGCTCATCCCGGAACTGTGGGAGCGGTGGCTGGCCTGGGACCCGATCCGGATGATCGACAAGTACGCCGACGAGCTGCGCTCGCTGCGCGCCGTCTGGATCGACGCCGGCACCCGTGACGAGTGGTTCCTCGACCTCGGCGCCGAGGCGTTCAAGGCCGGCCTCGACCGGATCGGCGTCCCGGCCGAGCGCATCGCGTTCGAGCTGTTCCCGGCCGCGCACGGCGCCATCGACTACCGGTACCCGCTGGCGGTGGCCTGGCTCGCCGAGCGCCTCAAGCGCGAGAGCTGACTCCCCGTCGCCGGGCGGGGCTCAGTCCCGCCCGGCGACCCGGGCCAGGAACCGTGCGCCGACCTCGGCGACGTCGTCGGCGGTCCAGTCGAGCCCGGGCGCGGCGACCGTGATCTCGGTCATCGCCAGCCCCGGCACCTCCGCGTCCTGCCAGCGGGCGGCAAACCACACCTTCTCGTCCTCGGCCAGGGTCAGCGCGGCCTCGTCGAGGGCCTCGGCCGTGCCCGGCAGCCAGAGGCGGAACCGCTGGGTGTGCGGCGGCTCCGGGTAGACCCGCGCCCCGGGCAACGTGGCCAGTGCGGCGGCGACGGTCCGCGCGTGCTCCACGTAGCGCGGGATCAGCGGCAGCTCGCGCCGCAGACCCGCGAGCGCGGTCAGCGCCGCCGGCCACTGCTGGAAGGCCATACCGCCATAACGGTGCCGCCAGACCCGGGCGTACGCGGCGAGGTCCGCGCTGCCCGCCAGCGCGGCACCGCTGATGGCGCCGACGGTCTTGTAGAACGAGACGTACGTGCTGTCGGCCAGACCGGCGATCTCGTGCAGCGGGTGCCCCAGGTAAACGGTCGACTCCCAGAGTCGGGCGCCGTCGAGGTGCAGCCGTGCACCGGCGGCCCCGGTCGCGGCGGCCACGGCGACGAGCTCGTCCCACGTGGGCAGCACGAACCCGGCATCGCGCAGCGGCAGCTCGACCAGGACGGTGCCGACCGGCTCGGCGAGCGCGGCGATCTCGTCGGCGGTGGGGTTGCGCGGCTCGGTCGTCGGCCAGACGGCGCGCAGGCCGCTCAGCTGGGCGTACGCGTGCCGCTCGTGCTTCTCCAGGTGCCCGAGCGGGTGCAGCGCGACGGCGTCGCGGCCGCTGTGGTCGGCGCCGTAGCGCAAGGCGACCTGCTGGGCCATCGTGCCGGTCGGGAAGAACACGGCGGCCTCGGTGCTTAACAGCTCCGCCACCCGCTCCTCGAGCACGGCCACCGGCCCGTCGCCGTAGTGGTCGGGCTGGTCGTCGAGCAGCCCGGACCCCTCCAGGGCGGCGAGCTGCTCGCGCATCGTCAGCGGTCGCGTGCCGGAAAGGATGCGGTCGCAGCCGCGCAGGGCGGCCGTCAGCCGCTGCCGTTTGGTGTCCTCCACGAGCTGATCGTCGCAGAGCCCGGTAAGCACCGGCGAGCGGCACCGGTCATTGAAGGTCGGCGCGGGTGATGGCGTTGCGGGTCATCGCCTCGTTGGCCAGGCGCACGCGACGCTTCTCGCCCTCGCCGGCGATGCCGAACTTGTCGTAGAGGCGCAGCAGGTGCTGCTTGACCGCCGCCTCGGTGACGACCAGCGCGGCGGCGATCTCGCGGCTGGAGGCGGGCTCGGTGAACAGCGCGCCGGTCAGCAGCGGGCGGCACAGCTGCACGAGGACGTCCCGTTCGCGGTTGGTCAGCTCCGGCGCCGGTGCGCCCGCCTCGGTGGCCGGCGCCTTCGGCGCGCGGCCGGAGCGCAGCACGAAGCGGGAGCCACCGGCGCGGATCTCGTCACCGTCGGCGAGGACGCGCTCGTGCCAGACGCGCTGGCCGTTGACGAAGGTGCCGTTGCGGGAACCGAGGTCACGCACCGACCAGCCGGCCGTGTACCGCTCGAACACCGCGTGCAGGCGGGACAGGCGGCGGTCGGTGGGCACGGCCAGGTCGTTGGAGTCGGCGCTGCCGAGCGTGATCCGGTCGCCGTCGAGCGGGATCATCGACGCGCCGGTGGCCGACCAGACCTCCAGATACGCGTTCATCGGCCGGTCAGCTTCACCGCGAACTTGCCACCCACGCGCGGGGCTCCGACACGCAACTCGTAGTCGCCGGCGGTGAGCGGGTAGGGGCCTGACTGCTGGCAGAGCGTGCCGGAGCTGACCAGGCCTCGCTCGGAGTGGAACAGCTGCCAGGGCACGGGGCTGGCGCAGCTCTCGCCGGTCACGTACACGTCGAGGTCGGTGTCGAGGTGCAGGCGGTAGCGGCGCTCGTCGCCGATGCCCAGCTCGATGAGCCCCTGCTCCGGCACCCGTGCCCCGATCGTGATGGAGGCGGCGGCCCGGGTGGTTGGCCCCGGCCCGGGCCCTGGCGCGCTCGACGTCGAGGTCGACGGACCGGGCGTCTCCTTGTCGCCCTCCCACTGCTGGAGCAGCGGCGCCGAGGCGATCGCCGCCACCAGTGCCACGGCCGCCACCGCCAGCAGCGTCAGCCGACGGCGGCGACGACCCGATCCGACCTCGACCAGGGGCCGCTCCAGCAACGGCCCGGCCACGCCGCTGTCGTCGAGCCGGGTCGGCGGCGGAGTCCACTGTGTAGACAGGATGCGCGAGCTGGCGTCGATCGGGTCGGCGGTCTCCCCGACCAGGGCTAGCAGCACCTCCCGCGCGTTCGGCCGCCGCGCGGCGTCCTTGTCGAGGGCCCGCTCGACCAGGTCACGCAGCGGGCGCTCCAGCGCGCCGAGCGACGGCGGATCCGAGACGACGCGGTGCATCAGCTCCAGCGGCGCACCGGTCCCGAACGGTGGCCGACCGGTCGCGGCGAACGTCACGACCGCGCCCCAGCTGAACACGTCGGTGGCGGTGGTGACCACGCCGCGGAACTGCTCGGGCGCCATGTAGGCGGGCGTCCCGACGATGTGGCCGGACTCCGTGAGGCTTTCGTCGACGTCCGGGGCGCGGGCGATGCCGAAGTCGATGACCTTCGGACCGACCCGCGACAGCAGGACGTTGCTGGGCTTGAGGTCGCGGTGGACCACGCCCGCGGCGTGGATCCCGTTGAGCGCGGCCGCGATCCCGATCGCCAGGCTGTCCAATGTGGAGCCGTGCATCGGGCCGTCCTGCTTCACGGCGGCCGTGAGCGTCGGCCCCTCGATGTACTCGGTGACCAGGTACGCGAGGTCGCCGGCCGTGCCGACGTCGAGGACCTGCGCGGTGCAGAAGCGGGCGACGCGCCGGGCGGCCGCGGCCTCGGCGGCGAAGCGGGCGCGGAACAGTGCGTCCCGGGCGTACTCCGCCCTGATCAGCTTGACGCACACCAGGCGACCGGTGTCGTCCTGACCGAGGAACACGACGCCCATGCCGCCCTCGCCGAGGCGCCCGAGCAGCGCGACGCCGCCGACCCGACGAGGGTCGCCCGGCTGCAGGACCGGCGCCGGAGCGCCGGTCCGCTGCGTCGCGCCACCGGCGTCCAGCGTCATCGCCGGCATTCTAACGACCGTCAATCCACGGGTACGCGCAGCGCGCCCTTCTCGTACCGGTCCCAGCTGAGCAGGTACGTGCCGGTGGCCGGGGCGGGGACCAGGAAGCAGGCGAGCCCGCCATCAGCCGTCGCGTGCGGGGGCGGGTAGATCTGGGCCCGGCTGCAGTTGTCGTCGGTGCCGACCGAGGTGCCGTCAGGCAGCTTGAGTTGCAGGTCGCGGTCGAACACCCAGGCGAAGCCGGCGGCGGAGTTGTTCGTGGCCGAGAACGCCAGCCGCACGAACTCCTGGCCGGTCGGGGCCTGCTGGTGCAGGAGCGGCTCGTCGGAGCGCACCTCCACGGCGGACACGCTCATGAATACGCTGCCGGTGGCGGTCCGCTGGACCTTCCCGGTGACCGGCACCGGCACGGGCTCCAGCGCGACGAGCCCGTCCGGGCCGCTGAACGGCACCGTGGCCTGGCGGTTGGTGGGCTTGCCGACGATCAGCACGGCTTCGGGGAGGACGAAGTGCTCGTCGACCGCGAAGGCGTACATCCCCGGTTGGCTGCGTTGCGCCGGGACCTCGGGCAGGTCCAGCAGCGGGTTGTCGAGCTCGGCGTAGGTGCGGTCGCCGACCGTGAGCAACGCGTTCTCCGTCGGCGTGCCCTCGTGCTCGGGGCTCAGGTTCTGGAAGACGCCCTCGATCGTCACGGACTTGCCGGCGCCGGTGGACGACGCCACGACGCGCGCGACGTTCAACGTGACCTTGAATCCCGCGTACCAGTAGGACTTGTCGATCTGGATCTCGGTCACCGCCGCGGGCTCGGTCGTCTCGGCGGGCGCCCCTGACCCACCCGACGACCGAGGGACACAGCCAGTCAGGGCCAACGCGGTCGCCGCGGCGGCGACCAGTAGCAACGAACTCCTCATGCGCCCAATATGGCGGTGGGTCGATGTCCGAAGACATGCTCGCGAGGTGACGGTTACCGGACTGTACGGAAAGGCCGCTCTTACCTTCCGGTAAGGCGTGAGACTGGGTCGGTGGGGCAGTCCTCCGAGTCCGTGATCCGCACCCCGGATCAGCGTGTACGGGTTTTCGTGAGCTCGACGCTGACCGAACTGGCCGACGAGCGCGGGGTGGTGGGCCGGGCGATCGAGGCCCTGCGGCTCATTCCGGTCATGTTCGAACAGGGTGCCCGCCCGCATCCGCCCAGAGCGGTCTACCAGGCCTATCTGGCGCAGAGCGACATCTTCGTCGGGCTCTACTGGGAGCAGTACGGCTGGATGGGGCCCGAGATGGACGTCTCGGGGCTCGAGGACGAGTTCGAGCTCGCGACCGGCCTGCCGCGGCTGGTCTACGTGAAGGTCCCGGCGCCGAACCGTGACCCGCGGCTCGCCGACCTGATCACCCGCATCGGCGACCAGGCGCTGGTCACCTTCCGCCACTTCCGTACCTCCGACGAACTGAACCGGCTCGTCAGCGACGACCTCGCGGTCCTGCTGAGCGAGCGGTTCGCCGCGGCCCGGCTCGCCGTGGTGGGCCCGCGCGGTGGCACGCAGCCGTTGCCGGTGGGGCGCACGTCGCTGGTGGGCCGCGGCCAGGCCATCGACGAGGTGGCCGGGCTGATCGAAGGGCCCGAGGTGCGGCTGCTGACGCTGACGGGCCCGGGTGGCGTCGGCAAGACCCGGCTGGCCGTCGCGGCCGCCGAACGGTCCCGCGACCACTTCGGCGCGCGGGTCGTGTTCGTGCCGCTGGCCGACGTGACCGATCCCGACCAGGTCGTCGCCGGCATCGCGCGGCAGGTGGGCGCGGACGTCGCCAGCGCGGCCACGCCGATCACCGCGCTGGCGGGCCAGCTCGGCGACGAACGCTGGCTGCTCGTCCTCGACAACCTGGAACAGGTGATCGGCGCGGCCAGCGACCTGGGCGAGCTGCTCACCCGGTGCCCGGGCCTGACGATCGTGGCGACCAGCCGCAGCGTGCTGGAGCTGCGGGCCGAACGGGAGTACCCGGTGCCGCCGCTGCCGCTGCCCGCCGACCCCGCCACGATGTCGATCGAGGAGCTGGCCGAGACGCCGGCCGTGCGGCTGTTCGTCGACCGGGCCCGGGCGGTGCGCTACGACTTCGCCCTCACCCCACACAACGCGGTAGCGGTCGCGGAGATCTGCCGCCGGCTGGAGGGCCTGCCGCTGGCCATCGAGCTCGCCGCCGCGCGTACCCGGTTGCTCAGTCCCGCGGCCTTGTTGGAACGCCTGGAGACCTCGCTGGACGCGCTCGGAACAGGTGCGATGGACCTGCCCGTGCGGCAGCGCACGCTGCGGGCCGCGGTCGAGTGGAGCGTGGACCTGCTCGACGCCGCCGAGCGTTCGCTGCTGGAGACCATGGCCGTCTTCGTGGACGGCTGGACCATCGCCGCCTCGGCCGAGGTGGCCGGCATCAGCGAGGACGAGGCCCTGGACCTGACGGACGCGCTGGTCCGGCACAGCCTGGTGCAGCTCGACCACGCCGACGTCGGCACCCGCTGCCGGATGCTCCAGACCGTGCGCCGGTTCGTCGCCGAGCGGCTGGCGGCCCGCCCCGACGCCGCCGACATCCAGCGCCGCCATGCCCAGACGTACGCGGCGTTGGCCGTCACCGCCGACCGCCCGCTGCGCGGCGTCGGGCAGCGGGACTGGGTCGAGCGGCTCCAGGCCGACGCCGGCAACCTGGCCGCCGCGGTCCGCTGGCACCTGGCCAACGACCAGCGCCCGCTCCCCCACCTCTACCGGATCCTGTGGCCGTTCTGGTCGCAGCGCGACCACCTGGCCGACGCCCGCACCTGGGTCGACCAGCTCCTGCCGGCCGCCGACTCGCTGGACCCGCAGGCCCGCGCCGAACTGCTGTGGACGGCGACGGTGACCGCCCGCGAGGTCGGCGACGACGAGGCGGCCCTGGCCCACCGCGCCCGGCTCGCGCCGCTGCTGCCGGAGATCCAGGACCCGTACCTGCACGCCGCGACCCTGCTCTCGATGGCCTGGACGTCGACGATGATGGGCGACATCGAAGGCGCGCTGCGGGAGGCACTGGCCGCGCTGGCGGAGTTCGAACCCCAGAACGAGCCATTGGGTACGGCTTCGTCGGCGCTGACGGCGGGTTCGCTGGAGACGAGCACGGGCCGCCAGGACGAGGCGCTGCAGCACCTGCGCTACGCGTACGACTGGGCGATGCGCCAGGACAACGCCTGGCTGGCGGCGACGGCCCAGGTCCTGCTGGCGGGGCTGGCGTTGGTGCGGGGCGAGAAGCTGAACGCCCGCATGCTGCTCGACGACGGGCTGGAGCTGAGCCTGGCCGCCTACAGCACGCAGCTGGTGACGCTGTGCCTGGCGACGTTCGCGCAGCTGGTGTTCGCGGAGGGCAACCCGGAACGAGCGGCCCTGCTCGCGGGCGCGGCCGACGGCCTGCGGCGACGGGCGGGGTTGCGGGTCTACCCGTCGCTGCGCCAGCGCGAGGCGGTGCTGACCGGCCGGCTGCGCGAGGCCCTGGGCGAGGCCGACTTCGACATCCTCTTCGCGAAGGGCGGCCGCCTGACCCGCCCGGAAGCGGTCGCCACTGCCCACGAACCGCCCAGCTGAGGGCTTGTCCCGCACCGACGCCCCGTTCGGGCGAGTCCCAAGCGGCCTACTCGCGGGCTGTTACCGTCGTGCGCATGGAGGTGGCGAAGCCGTACGAGCCGATGACGCTCGCGCATCTGGGCACGCTGCTGGCTCGTGCTGACGACTCCACTCGATGGCGCCTCATCGCCGAGTTCCTGGAGGAGTATCGGTGGGAGCCGCAAGCGACGCGGCAGGCCCTCCTGTCCGCTGAGCCTGCCGCCAGCGGAGACGAGCGTTGGGACGCTTTTCTCGCCGCGCTGGCCGAGCACCTGGCATCCAAAGACGATCGTGCAGCACCGGAGTGGGCGGATTCCCGCGCGCTCCGCCGATTCTGGTTTCCGTTCAACACGCGAGCGGCGCGGGTTGACGCCGTGGTCAACGCCCCGGCGGCCTTCCGCCGACGCGGCGTCTACGTCGCCGCACAGGAACTGAACGTCGCATGACCGCCGACGATCGGCTTCTCGACCGTCACGCCATTGAAAATGCTTTCCGCAAGCTGGGCGACCGCCTGGCTAGGCGAGGGGTCGTCGCGGACCTTTACGTCTTCGGCGGAGCGGCGATGGCGCTCGCGTACGACGCACGTCGGTCAACCCGCGACATCGATGCGGTGTTCCAACCGCATGGTGTCGTCCTCGAGGAAGCCAGGGCAGTCGCGGCGGAACTAGGCCTCCCAAACTGGTGGCTCAAACGAGCAGGCCAGCAGCTATGTTGCCCGCGGTGAGGATGCGAACGCGCCCCCCGTATTCGACCACCCAGGGCTGCGGGTTTCAGCGGCATCGCCGGAGCATCTCTTGGCCATGAAAGTGCTCGCTGCCCGGCGGCGTGACGCCGACGACATCCGCTTTCTCATCGACCACCTTCAGCTTCACAACGTGGACGACGTCGCTCTGTGCACCGAAATCTTCCCCGAGGAGCCGGTTCCGGCGCGGGCCCGACTTGTTCTCGAGGATGTCTTCGACGAGCAGTAAGACCCCGCCGCCGTGCGCGTGTCGATTGACGCGGTTCAGCCGCCGTTGGCGGAGAAGTGCATGTAGTCCTTCAGCGAGTGGTAGTCGCCGCCCCACTGCCAGCCGATCGAGGCGAAGGCTTTGACCCCTGCGTTGGTGTGGGCCACCATGCCCGGCTTCAGGTTGGTCCGGTCGAGGTATGAGGTCGCCAGCTCTGGCAGCACGACCTTGGCCTTCTGGTACGGGTTCTGGAACGGGTTGACGTCCACGGCGAGCCCGTACGAGTGCTGCGACCACGCCTTCTGGCCCCGGACCGGCCGGCAGGCGAACGCCTCCGTGGTGTTGCCGTCGCCCGTCGACGGCGCGTTCATGTCGGCGGCGCTGGAGATGTGCATGCGCTCGATCGGGAAGTTCGCGGCGAACAGTTGCCGGAAGACCTTGATCAGGTCGGTCGCCGCCTTGGCGTTGACCAGCAGCTCGCCGGTGTGGGCGCGGCCGTCGAAGCCCCGGAAGCTGACCGTGAGGTAGCGCAGGTCCGTCGCCGCGACCGGGCAGGCCTTGGTCCAGCTCGACCGGGCCAGGACGTCGGCGGGTACGGCGCGGTTCGTGGCGTGGAAGCGGCCGTCGGCCGGTGGCGGCAGGTCGTCGACGGTGACGATCGAGCGGTTGCGCAGCTCCGGCGGTGTGGGCTGCGCCACGCCGGTTTTGACAACCCGCGTGCCCAGCCAGGTTGGGGCCGCAGTGGCGTTGCCCACCCGGGAGATCGTGGGCGTCGGTGACGGGGCCAGCGAGGGCGAGGGCGACGGTGACGGGGTCGGCGGCGCCGTCGACGGGGTGACGATCCGGGCCGTGGGTGTGACCTTGGCGCCTGAACAGGCGCCCAGCGCCAGGCTGATGCAGCCGACCAGGAACAGCAGGAGCGCCGCCCGTACGCCAGTTTTCGGCATCCCCGTCCGTCTCCGTCCTGCCCCGCCGCGAACCGGTGGCCAAGCGTACGCGGGCGGCCTGACCTGCCATGCAACATGTTGAATGTGGCAGGCTTTCCCGGTTCTGACCTGGGGGAGGAAGGACACACAACCCCATGCACGTCTCCACCGGCGCGCGCCGCCTGGCCACCGCCATGTCCGCCGCGCTGCTGCTGTCCGTCGCCGCCTGCCAACAGGGCACCCCGGCGCAGGATGCCGACACCGGCACCGCTACCGGCCTCACCCGGCTGTACGGCACAGACGGCAATATGATCAACACTTTCGGTGACGAGTTCGCGAACCAGGCCGGGCTGCTGGCCGGGATGAAGGGCACCACGCCGCTCACCCCGCTGTCCGAGGACTTCAAGTCGCGGCTCAACGCCGTCCACCCCGGGCTGACCGACTACCTGTTCTCGGGCGAGACCTACGACGCCGTCGTGATCAGCGCGCTGGCCGCGGAACAGGCCGGCAGCGACGAGCCCAGCGCGATCGCCCGCCAGATCAACTCGGTCACCACCGGCGGCACCGAGTGCACGACCGTGGCCGACTGCCTGGCGCTGGCCCGCGCGGGCACCGACCTCAACTACCGCGGGATCTCGCTGACCCGGGGCGGGTTCACCGACGCCGGTGAGCCGTCCACCGCGAGCTACGCGACGCTCCACTTCGGACCCGAGGACAAGCTCGACGACAGCAAGACGGAGTACGTCGGCGCGGGCGACGAGTCGGCCACCTCCACGAAGAAGCCGCCGCGGGCCGAGCCGGCGCGCGGGTCGAAGACGGCACTGAAGATCGGCGGGCTGCTGCCGGAGACCGGCGACCTGGCGCTGGCGAACCCGCCGATGGAGGCCGGCGCCGCGCTGGCGATCCAGGAGGTCAACGAGGCCGGCGGCGTGTTCGACAAGGACGTCGAGTGGGTGCCCGGCGACGACGGCACCAACCCCGACGTCGCGAAGGAGACCGTGGCCAAGCACGTCGCCGCCAAGGTCAGCGTGATCATCGGGGCCGGCGCGTCGAGCATCTCGCGCGAGGTGCTGCCCGACGTGGTCAAGGCCGGGCTGATCCTGTTCTCGCCCTGCAACACCGACGCCGGGCTCAGCACCATCGACGACAAGGGCCTGTTCTTCCGCACCTCGCCGTCCGACACGCTGCAGGGCCGCGCGCTGGCCGACGTCATCCTCCGCGACGGTCCGCACAAGATCGCGATCGTGGCCCGTAACGACTCGTACGGGGTCGGCTTGCAAGAGAACGTCATCTCCGAGTTGGAGAAGGCCGGCTTCCCGGCCGACAAGGTCGAGACCCTCGTGTACGAGCCGCCGACGCCCGCCGCGCCGGACATCGACTTCGCCGGCGACGCCAGCCAGCTCAAGGCCGCCGGCCCGGACGGCGTGCTCCTCATCGGATTCGGCGAGTCCGCGCAGATCATCAAGGCGATGGCCAAGGCCGGGGTGCAGCTCTACCACGGCAACTGACCGTGCCCTGAAGGGCGGCGTCGCGAAGTCGCGACGCCGCCCTTTCACATGCTTCGATCCGTGATCAAAAACGTGCCTTGCGCGATCTTCGTATACAACATACGCTCCGACAATCGTCGATATAGGAGCCCGTTCATGACGAACATCTCGCGCGCGATCGGTCGGGCCGCCATCGGTGCGGTCGCGGTCGTCTGCACGCTCACGGCCTGCTCACCCGTGTCTGACGACGGCGGATCGAGCGAGCAGAAGCCTTCGCAGACCCAGGATTCCTTCGGATCGCCGGCCAACCCGGACGAGGTCAAGCAGGGCGGCACGCTGAACATCGCCCTGTCGGCCGAGCCCGACCGGCTGGACCCCTCCCTGTCCCGGAGCCTCTACTCGCGCTACGTCTTCCAGGCCATGTGCGAGAAGCTGTACGACGTCAACGAGCAGGCGCAGGTCGTGCCGCAACTGGCCACCGACCTGCCGACCGTGAGCCCCGACGGCAAGACCGTCACCATCAAGGTGCGGCAGGGCGTGAAGTTCGCCGACGGCACGGAGTTCAACGCGGCGGCGGTCAAGACCACGCTCGAACGGCACCTGACCCTGCCGGAGTCCGCGCGCAAGAGCGAGCTCGGGCCGATCGACACGGTCGACGCGACCGACGCGCAGACCGTCGTCATCCACCTCAAGAACCCGTTCGCGCCGCTGGTGGGCGCGCTGGCCGACCGGGCGGGCATGATCATGAGCCCGGCCGCGCTGCAAAAGCTCGGCACCAACTTCGCCTCGGCGCCGGTCTGCGTGGGCCCGTTCAAGTTCGACAAGCGGGTGCCGCAGAGCTCGATCGACGTCGTACGCGACACGAACTACTACGCCGCCGACAAGGTGCACCTCGACGGCATCTCGTGGCGCATCCTGACCGACGGGAGCATCCGGGCGGCCAACCTGCGCTCCGGTGACGCCGACGTGGCCGACAGCGTCTCCACCCAGGACGTCGACAGCCTGCGCAAGGAGTCGTCGCTGACGGTGCTGCAGTCGAAGTCGCTGGGCTACCAGGGCCTCACCATCAACATCGGCAACGTCGACGGCGTCGGCACCCCGCCGAAGCCGATCGACCGCCCGATCGCCAAGGACAAGAAGGTGCGACAGGCCTTCGAGTACGCGATCGACCGCAAGGCCCTCGTCGACGCGGTGTTCAACGGCATCCCCAGCACGGCCTGCAGCCCGATCTCGCCGGCGAGCGCCTTCTCGTCCGACGAGGCCCAGAAGTGCCGCGACCACGACCCCGCGAAGGCCAAGCAGCTCCTCCAGGAAGCGGGCGTGCAGGTTCCGTACACCATCAAGATGTTGGTCTCCAACACCCCTGACACGTTGCGCCTCGCGCAGGCGCTGCAGTCGATGGTCAAGGACGGTGGCTTCAACATCGAGATCAACCCGGTCGAGTACTCGTCGCTGCTCGACGAGCAGGACCGCGGCAACTTCGAGCTCCTGCAGCTCGGGTGGAGCGGCCGCATCGACCCCGACGCCAACATGGTGAACTTCGTGGGCACCGGCGGCAGCCAGAACGTCGGCGGCAGCAGCAACCCCGCGCTCGACGCGGTCCTCGACCAGGCCCGCCAGTCGACCGACGTCGACGAGCGCAAGAAGCTCTACGGTCAGGCCGTCGGGCTGCTTCAGGAGGACAACCCGCTGATCTACCTGTACCGGCAGGCCAACCTGACCGCATTTTCCAACAAGGTCAAGGGGGTCCAGGTCTATCCGGACGGCGTTATCCGGGCAGCGTTCGCCGGCTTCGCCAAGTAGGTTCCCCCAATGGCCAGGTACCTGCTGACCCGCGCGTGGCACTCCGCGCTGACCCTGGTGCTGGCGTCGGTCGTGGTGTTCCTCGGGATCCGTGCGCTCCCGGGGGACCCCGCGCTCGCGCTGGCCGGCGAGGACCGTTCGCCGGAAGCACTGGCGGCCATCCGCGCGGAGTACGGGCTGGACCGTCCCCTGACGGTCCAGTTCGGACACTACGTGGCCCAGGTCTCGCAGGGCGACTTCGGCAACTCCATCCGCACCGGCATACCCGTGTCGGACATGCTCCGCACGGCCCTGCCGGTCACGATCGAGCTGTCGGTGCTGGCCATCCTCATCGCGGCCGCGCTGGGAATCGGCGCGGGGGTGGTCGCGGCCGTGCGCCGCGGCCGCCCGGCCGAGTGGGCCGCCAACTTCCTGGCCCTCGTCGGCCTGTCCGTGCCGCACTTCTGGCTCGGCCTGCTCGCGATCCTCTACCTGTCGGTGGCCACAGGGCTGTTCCCGGCCTCGGGCTTCGTCCCGTTCTTCGAGGACCCGGTGGGCAACCTGCACCACATCATCCTGCCGGCGCTGATCCTCGGCACCGGCCTGGCGGCGATCATCATGCGGCAGACCCGGTCGGCGATGCTCGACTCGCTCTCGGCGGACTACGTGCGTACCGCCAAAGCGAAAGGCCTCTCCCCCCGGGCCGTGATCGGCCGGCACGCCCTGCGCAACAGCCTCATCGTGGTCGTCACGATCGTCGGCCTCCAGCTCGGCGGCCTCATCTCCGGCGCGGTCGTCACCGAGTCGATCTTCGGGCTGCCCGGCTTCGGCAAGATGACGATCGACGCGGTGTTCCAACGGGACTACCCGGTGATCCAGGCGGTCGTGCTGCTGACCGCCACGGCGTACATCGTGATCAACTTTCTGGTGGACCTGGTGTACTCGCTCATCGACCCCCGCATCCGAGTGGCGGGTGACGCGGCATGACTGTGCTTACCGTGCCCGAGGCCGACACCAACCCGAGCCTGACCCGGCGCACCCGCGTCTTCCGGCGGCTGCGCCGCAACCCGCTCGCCGTCATCAGCTTCGTCGTCCTCGCGATCGCGGTGGCGGTCGCGCTGCTGGCGCCGTGGATCGCGCCGCACGCCGTCGAGGACACCGACTTCGCCAACATCTTCGCTCCACCGGGTACGCCGGGGCACCTGCTCGGCACCGACGACCTGGGCCGGGACGTGTTGTCCCGCATCATGTTCGGCGCCCGGGCCTCGCTCGAGGTCGGCCTGCTCGCGGTGCTCACCGCGCTCGTCGTCGGCGTGCCGCTCGGCCTGGCCGCCGGCTACTTCCGCGCGCTCGACGCGATCATCGGCCGGTTCACCGACCTGCTGCTCGCGTTTCCGTTCCTCATCCTCGCGGTCGGGCTCGCGGCGATCCGGGGTGCCAGCCTCAGCAACGCGGCCGTGGCGATCGGCATCGCGCAGATCCCAGGCGTCATCCGGGTCATCCGCTCCGACACCCTGCGCCTCAAGTCGCTGGACTTCGTGGCCGCGGCGGTGGTCGACGGCGCCAGCGACCTGTGGGTCCTGACCCGACACATCCTGCCCAACGCGACCTCGGTCATCCTGGTGCAGGCCACCGTGGCGCTGCCGGCCGCGATCCTCGGTGAGGCGGTGCTGTCGTTCCTCGGCCTGGGCATCCAACCACCCGATCCCAGCCTGGGCACGATGCTGGCGACGGCGCAGCAGTTCGCCGCGCGGGCACCCTGGGCGGCGACCCTGCCGGGCCTGGTCATCATGATCCTCGCCTTGACGTTCAACGTGTTCGGCGACGCCCTGCGCGACGCGCTCGACCCGAAGGGCGACCGATGACGACCTCGACCGCCGGCGCTCGGGCCGGCACCAAAATCCTCGAGGTCGCCGACCTGTCCGTGTCGTTCGTGACCGAGAGCGGCAACGTCTCGGCGGTCGACCACGTGACCCTCGACCTGGCACCCGGCGAGATCGTCGGCGTCGTCGGCGAGTCGGGCTGCGGGAAGAGCGTCACGGCGATGAGCCTCGCGGGCCTGCTGCCGCGCAGCGCCCGCGTCACGGGCTCGGTCCGGCTCCGTGGGACGGAGCTCATCGGTGCCCCGGAAACCTCGCTTCGACGCGTACGCGGCAAGGAGATCGCCTATATCTTCCAGGAGCCGATGACGTCGCTGAACCCGGTGCTCACCGTCGGGCGGCAGATCGGCGAGGTGCTCCAGGTGCACGAGCGGCTCTCCCGCAAGGCCGTCAAGGCGCGCGCGATCGAGCTGCTGTCGCTGGTCGGCATCCCCTCGGCGGCGCGGCGCGTCGACAACTACCCGCACCAGCTCTCCGGCGGCATGCGCCAACGCGTGATGATCGCGATGGCGGTCGCCTGCAACCCGACCGTACTGGTCGCCGACGAGCCCACGACCGCGCTCGACGTCACCGTGCAGGCGGGCATCCTCGAGGTGCTGCGGGACCTGCGCGACCGGCTCGGCACCAGCATCCTGATCATCACGCACGACCTGGGCGTCATCGCCGACATCGCGGACCGGGTCGTCGTCATGTACGCCGGCCGCGTCGTCGAACGGGCACCGGTGACGTCGCTGTTCGCGCGGCCGCAGCACCAGTACACGCACGGGCTGCTGAACGCCTCCCCCACCCCCGGCCGGCACGCCGGCACCGACCGGTTGCAGGAGATCCCGGGCCTGGTCCCGGTGTTGTCGAAGCAGCCCGACGCGTGCACGTTCGCCGACCGGTGCCCGGCGGCCTCCGACACGTGCCGCGGTTCGGCCCCTGGGCTGTCCGCGCTCGGCTCGCCGGACCACCTCGTCGCGTGCTGGCATCCTGTGGAGGCGACATGACCAACGCGCTCGAGATCTCCGACCTGGTGATGCATTTCGGCCCGGTGCGGGCGGTCGACGGGGTCTCGCTGACGATCCCACGCGGTGGCGTGACGGCGCTGGTCGGCGAGAGCGGCTCCGGGAAGTCCACGGTGGGCAAATGCGTCGTGCGGCTGCTGAAGCCGACCAGCGGCACGGTCCGGATCGGCGGCGTGGACGTGACGTCCCTGACGCGGCGCCAACTCCGACCGCACCGCAGCACGGTGTCGATCGTCTTCCAGGACCCGGCCGGCTCGCTGGACCCGCGCATGCTCGTCGGTGACGTGGTGGCCGAGCCGCTGCGGTTGTCGTCTTCGCGGATCTCCCGCGCCGAGCGCCAGCGGCGGGTGGACGAGTCGCTCGGCCAGGTGGGCCTGCGCTCGGAGGTGGCCCGCCGCTATCCCCACGAGCTGTCCGGCGGCCAGCGGCAACGGGTGAGCATCGCCCGCGCCCTGATCTCCAAGCCGTCCCTGCTCATCGCTGACGAGCCGACCAGCGCACTCGACGTGTCGGTGCAAGCGTCCGTGCTCAACCTGCTCGCGGACCTCCAGCGGGACATCGGGTTCGCCTGCCTGTTCATCACGCACAACCTCTCCGCGGTGGAATACCTGGCGGACGAGATCGCCGTCATGTACCTCGGCCAGCTCATGGAGAAGGGCACCCGGTCGCAGATCTTCTCCGGCCCGGCCCACCCGTACACCCAGGCTCTGTTGGCGGCGGCCCCGGTCGCGGACCCGGTGGCCCAACGGGCCCGCACGCCGGTGCTGCTCGGCGACGACCTGCCGTCCGCGCTCGACCCGCCCTCCGGCTGCCGGTTCCGGACGCGGTGTCCCCTCGCCTTCGACAAGTGCGCGACCGAGGTGCCGCCGCACGTGAAGATCGGTAACGGAGAGGCGGCGTGTCACCTCGTGCAGGCGGACGGGACACGCCCTGATGTGCGCGCGGGAGTCAAGCAGTGAGTTCCAGTTTCACGACCAGACCCACCTTGCAGGGTACGTTCGGCATGGTCTCCTCGACCCACTGGCTGGCCAGCCAGTCAGCGATGCGCATGCTCGAACTGGGCGGCAACGCCTTCGACGCGGCGGTGACCGCGGGCTTCGTCCTGCACGTCGTCGAGCCACACCTGAACGGCCCGGGCGGCGAGGTACCCGCGATCGTCGCCACCGCGGCCGACCCCCGCCCGCGCGTCCTGTGTGGACAGGGCGTGGCGCCGGCCGGAGCCACGATCGGGCATTTCCGCTCGCTGGGCCTGGACCTGATACCCGGCTCGGGCCTGCTCGCCGCCACGGTGCCGGGCGCCGTCGACGCCTGGCTCCTGCTCCTGCGCGACCACGGCACGCTGTCGCTGCGCGAGGTGCTGACCCCGGCGATCGAGTACGCGACGGCCGGCCACCCCCTGGTCCCACGCGTGGCCGACACCGTCGCGGCGGTCCGCCCGCTCTTCGAACAACACTGGCCGACGTCGGCTGCGCTCTGGCTGGGCCCGCTGGACGGCCTGTTCAAGAACCCGGCGTACGGGGACACGCTGGCCCGCCTGGTCCGATCGGCGGAGGGCGCGGGCCCGGACCGCGAGGCCCAGATCGAGGCGGCCCGCCACACGTGGCGCGAAGGCTTCGTAGCGGACGCGATCGACCGCTTCGCCCGCGAGCCGCTCCGCGACTCGAGCGGCCGCTCGCACGCCGGCGTACTGACCGGCGCCGACCTGGCCGCCTGGTCCGCCACGTGGGAAGAGCCGGTCACCCTGGACTGGCACGGCCATACAGTGGCCAAAACCGGCCCATGGGGCCAGGGCCCGGTGCTGCTGCAAACACTGTCCATCCTGGATGCGGCGGGAGGGGCCTATGACCCGTCGACCGCGCACGGCATCCACGTGCAGGCAGAGGCGCTCAAGTTGGCCTTCGCGGACCGCGAGGCCTGGTACGGCGACACGGGCGAAGTGCCGCTCAAGACGCTGCTGTCCCGGGAGTACGCGACGGAACGGGCGGCGCTGATCGGCTCGCGCGCGGCCACGGAGCTGAGGCCAGGCTCCCCAGGCGGCGCGACTCCCCACCTTCCCGGCTATGTGACGCAGGGTGGCAGCGGCGGCTCCGCACCCGACCCGACCACCGGCGAACCGACGGTAGGGCCCTCCGGCGTAACCCGCGGCGACACCTGCCACGTCGACGTGGTGGACCGCTGGGGCAACATGATCTCCGCAACCCCGAGCGGCGGCTGGCTGCAGAGCTCGCCCACGATCCCAGAACTAGGCTTCCCCCTGGGCAGCCGGCTACAGATGTTCTGGCTGGAAGAGGGCCTACCGTCGTCTCTGGCCCCGGGCCGCCGACCCCGGACCACGCTGAGTCCAACGCTCGTCTACCGCGACTCGGAGCCGGTGCTGGCCTGCGGAACCCCAGGCGGCGACCAACAGGACCAGTGGCAGCTACTGTTCCTGCTCCGCCACCTGGCCGGCGGCCAGTCGTTGCAGGAGGCCATCGACGCGCCCACGTGGCACACCACAAGCTTCCCGTCGTCGTTCCACCCCCGAGAAACCGAGCCGGGCGTCCTGGTGCTGGAAGACCGAGTACCAGAACCGATCCGCGCGGAACTCAGCGCCCTCGGCCACCACGTACGAGTGTCAGACCCCTGGAGCCTGGGCCGAATGTGCGCCGTAACCAGAGATCCAGCCACGGGCATCCTGTCCGCAGGCGCAAACCCAAGAGGCATGCAGGGCTACGCAACGGGCCGCTAGCCACACTCCCGGCCGTGCTCCCGACTGTCTGAGCCGGCCCGACGGCGCTCAGCGGGCGTTTCACCGCCGAGCGAGTCATCCCCCGAGAGGTGGCATCTTCCGTGCCCGCACATGTTCTCGCGCGTAGCTACATGCAAAAACACGTCCGAAGCTGGCAGCGGCGCGGCACCGCCATCACAAACTCCGGACGCACCCGGCACCGCGTGGTCTGGCCTGACTCGGCGTCAGCCGGTTGCTACGATCCGACGCCCGGTCGCCGTAGCCGGGCATTGCCAGAGGCGAAGAGATGACGGTGGAGTGGTCCGCGACGTCACCAGAGACGGGCCGCGTTTCGTCGGCAGTGGTGCGCTCGGGCCCCAGTGAGCTGGAGGGCCACTTCACCATGCTGCGCGCCCTAGGCGAGGGCTTCATCGAGGTCGCGCTGTCCATCGAGGACTCACCGCAGATTGCCCTGGGCTTTCGGGGAGCTCATGCGGTCGTCGAACAGCTCCGTGCGCTGGACGAGGACCCGAAGTCCCTTCTACTGGTTGGTGACGGCAGCATCCCGTGGGACGACACAGTCGAAGTGCCGCACCTGCAGGGTGACGCGATATTCACCGGACGCTTCGTGATGACTGTCGACCGAGCATGGGACGCCATGCGCGAGTTCGTGCGCACAGGCTCACCGGCTAGCTCGGGCGAATGGCACGAGCTGTAGTCGCGCAGTCCGCCAAGGCTAAGCCGCTCCGACCCACTCGTTGATCATGGCGTGCGGCTAACTACGGCATGCTGCGCCCACCCGGTACCTCGGCTGGCAGTGGTGTCTGCTGACGGCGAGACGGTGATCACCCCGCGTCGCCACAGGCGCGGGCGACGGCAGTACGAAACGACACGGGGGACCGCACCCGACCTCTCACAGCCCGATCGATGACATCGATGGAGGCGACGCCGACGAGACGTTGAAGGTTGCGTTCCGTTGCCCGCCGCCGACCCCACACCCTCGACCACCGCAAAGTCCGCAAAGCGAAGGCCAGCCAATGGACTGTGTCCCGCGACCCGGCATCGAAGTCGACCAACAGTGAAGTAGGTCAGGGCGGGGGAGGATGTTGTGGGTGCCGACAATAGAGGTCGCGCTCTTTGCGGCCTGTCGGCACCCACAACATCCTCCCCCGACCAAGACCGCGACCAACAACGAAGCGACACCCGAGAACACGAGCGGTGACCGCTCGTGGTGACACACCCGCTACCCGTGGGTGGTCTCACGAGCGGCGGCGGAGGCAGCGCCCACGTGCGCCAGGGCCACGGACTCGGCCAGGTCCCCGTCACCCGACGAGATGGCGTCGACCAGCTTGATGTGCTCGTCCCAGGAGTGCGGAGCCCGGACCTCGGCGGTCAGTTGGAAGACCCACTGCACATGGAGATACAAGGCCTTGGCGATCGAGGCCAGCCACGGATTGCCGCTTATCTCGAGGATCTGCAGATGCAGCGCACTATTCAGCTCCGCGACGCGGCGCAGGTTCTGGTTCTCGGTTGCTTGCCGGGCCTGCTCCAGCACGCCCCGCAACGAGGTTACGTCGCTCGGGGCCGCCCGCTCAGCCGCGAGGCGGGCGGCCAACGGCTCCAGGCGCTCGCGTACCGCGAAGATGTCGTGGATCGTCGCACTGCTCGGAGAGGCGACCACCGCTCCCCTGCGCGGAAGGATCACCACGAAGCCCTCGGCCTCCGCGACGCGCAACGCCTCGCGGACCGGGTTGCGGGAGACGCCGAAGTCCTCCGCCAGCCGATCCTCGGTCAGCCGCTCGCCCGGGGGATAGTCGCCGCTGATGATGCCCTTCCGAAGAGCAGCGAGCACCTGGTCGCGTAGCGGCAGGTGCTGAGCGCCGATCTTGGCCGGTAGGTCCGTGTCCACCCGACCGCCTTTCACAATGACGTTAAGCGATAATTGTATACGAAGAACAATCACCCTAAGGCGGGAAACGGCAGCGTCCGCGCGAGTTCGTCGGGTTGTGCCGTGAATCGAGGAACGCCGTCACGGCTGCCCGGGTCGTACGCCAGGCCGTCGGTGTCCGTGAACGCCCCCAACCGGGCCAACGCGACATCCGGAGAAGCCGCGTCGTGGAGCGACACGAGAATCCCGGTGAAGGTGAGCCACGCTTCGGCCCGCACCGGGTCGACGCCGAGCCGGTCGAGGTCTCCGGACACCTCCGCCACGACCCGCAACGCGCCCCCACGCTGCTCGGCCAGGTCCAGCGTGACCGCGTCGAAGCGGTGGTGCAGGTAGTAGTAGACGCTCGCCTCGGCCGGCTCCGCGAAGCTCGCGCTGGCCACCCGCCGCCCGGCGAACCGCCGCCAGCTCTCCGCCGGCACGGGTACCCACTCGACGGTCAGGCTGAGCGGGCTCTCGTCGTCGTCGCGCTCGACGTCCGCGAAAGGAAACGTGAAGCACCACGTCAAGCGCGGCGGCAGGCCGGTCGACGGGTTGTCGAACAGCAACCCGTGCCATTCACCGCCCGGCGCGGGGACGAAGTCCTCGATCCGCAAGCTCTCGTCAGGATCCACATCAGCGAGTGTGCATGGGCCCGGGCCGCCGTCGACCTCCGGTGGTCGGGTGCCTGATCTGGCCGAACGGCCGTTAAATCGACCACCGGGCTGTGACAACGTTCGGCGATGCTGCTGCGTGGTGGCTGATGTGAGCAGGGACAGAGAGAGCGCGGCCCGTACGCGTGACCAGGAGTTCGTCGACTTCGTGGCCGCGTCCGGTCGCTACCTGCTGCGCACCGCGGTGCTGCTCTGCGGCGACCCGGTCCGGGCCGAGGAGCTGGTCCAGGCCACCTACGAGCGCACCTACCGCTCCTGGCGGTCGGCCCGCGACGGCGATCCCCAGGCGTACGCCCGGCGGATCCTGGTCAACCTGCGCATCGACGGCTGGCGACGGACCCGGCACGAGGTCCTGCTGGACCCGCGCGCGTTGCCCGATCGGGCCGGTCCCGACCACACGGGTGCCGTCGTCGTCCGCAACACCGTGGTGCGGGCCCTGGCCCGGCTGCCGTTGACGCAGCGCCGGGTCGTGGTCATGCGCCACCTGCTCGACCTCAGCGAAGCCGACGTCGCCAGCGAGTTGGAGATCTCCGTCGGCACGGTCAAGTCCCACAACGCGCGGGGGATCGCGCGGCTACGCGAGATCTTCGCGGAAGGGGAACTCCGATGAACACCCACGACGACGATGTGGTCGCCCGGCTGCGGGCCGGCGACCCTGGCTATCCGGAGACCGGGCCCGATGCCGGGCGGACGCTCGTCGCCGCCCGACGCGCGCTGCGCCGCAGCCGGGGCCGGCGCGCGCTCGCCGGCGGCCTGGCCGTGGCGATGGCGGCCGTGGTCGGGCTCACGACGATCGGCGGGGTCGACCTGCCGGGCGTCTTCCCCGCACCGTTCGGCTACGACACCCGCTCGCTTCCGAACGAGGGTGACCCGCCGATCTACCCGGCCGACCGGATGCTCGACGACGCCTCGAGCTTGGCGCTCGTGTTGACGACGACCGTTGACCTGGGGGTCACTTCTTACCTCGCTGATCCGGGAGCGTGGGGCCGCGCGGGCTGCCGGGCGTTCACCTGGTCGCAGGGGGCTTACCGGGACAGGCACGCGGACTGCGCGAACGCCACCGACCCCGAGCTGCCGTTCGACGCCGCGAGTGAGGCGGCGTTCGCCCGGGTGACCAGGGCGATCGAGCGCTCCGGAGTCGACGTGGACCGGATCGACAAGGGCGGTTGGGGCCCCGGCACGTCGTTCCATCTCCGCGACAACTCCTGGCAGTGGAACTGGTACTACTCCTACGTTCCCGACACCCCGCCGAACGCCCCCGTCGAGAAGCGGACGCAGACGAACCTCGGCCCCAGGCTGGAGGTCCACATCGTCGGCAACTGGTGGTTCACCGTGGAGCCTGACGACTGACGTCAGAGCAGGCTGGTCAGGGTGCTCTCGTACGCGGGGCGGTCGCTCTCCGGGGTGTGTGCCGTGGCGTAGCTGAGCACCACGACGCCGGCGCGGTGGGTGTCGGCGGTCGCGAACTCCGCCGCGGTCGTTTCGTCCGGGAACACGTACACCGAGATCGCGTCCGTGGTGACCAGCTCCGAGCAGCGCACCACGTCGCTGGCGCAGGCGGCGGTGTTGTCCCGGGGTGCGGGCACCGGCAGGCCGGCGGCGGCGAAGGCGTCGACCACGTCCTGGGCGCTCGGCGCCCCGTCGGCCCGCGGCAGGATCTGGACGGTCGCCGCCGGTGCGGGCGGCTGTTCCGCGGCAGGTGTCGAGCAGCCGGCAGCGGCGAGCACGAGCGCGCCGGCCAGGATGGTGAGTCGTCGTTTCACCCGGGCATTCTCCGGCCCGAATCGGGGCGATTAAGGCCGCCACGCGTGCGGTGTCCCCCGCGCGGGGTGTTCCCGTCCGGCGACCGGCGCGACCCCGGCGGATCTTGAGTTCTAGGCTTTGACCATGCCGAACACACCCTTGCCGGAGCGCGTGGTCGAACTTCTGCGTCAGCCGAACCCCGCGGTCATGGCGACCGTCGCCGCGGACGGACGTCCCGTCACCGTGGCCACCTGGTACCTGCTCGAGGACGACGGCCGCGTGCTGCTCGGCCTGGACGCCAAGCGGGCGCGGCTCAAGCACCTGCACGCCGACCCCCGGGTGTCGCTGACCGTCCTGGCCCGCGACGACTGGTACACCCACGTGAGCCTGCAGGGCCGCGTCGTCGAGATCGCCGACGACGAGGGCCTGCGCGGCATCGACCGGCTGGCGACGCACTACACCGGCCGGCCGTACGCGGACCGCGTGCGTCCCCGCGTGACCGCCCACCTTGAGATCGACCGCTGGCACGGCTGGGGCGAGCTGAAGGACGCCTAGCCATTGCTGGACCCGAAAGGCCGCGCCGTTCGTTCAAACGCTTGACTCAGCGCGGGACACGGCCGTAGCTTACGTTCAATCGTTTGAGCGTACCTAGGAGCTGTGTATGGCCTTCGATCTGCTCGGCAAACTCGGCGAGGACGGCGTTATGGGCGCGGTCTTCTCCGAGGAGCGCGCGGTCGCTGACTGGCTCGCGGTCGAGGCCGCGTTCGCTCGTGCGCTGGCGGATGCCGGGGTCATCGACCAGGCCCGGGGCGAGCGGATCGCCGCCGCCTGCCGGCTCGACGTCATCGACCGCGAGCGGCTCTGGAAAGAGACGCGCAACGTCGGCTACCCGATCCTGCCGCTGGTCAAGCAGATCGTCGGCGCGCTGTCCGACGACGACGCGGCCTGGGTGCACTACGGCGCGACCACCCAGGACATCATGGACTGCGCGCTGGCCCTCCAGCTCCGCGACGCCGCCGACCGGCTGGTCGTGCTCGCGGGCCAGTTCGGCGACGCGATCGCCACGCTCGTGGAGCGGCACGCCGACTCGGTCATGCCCGGCCGCACGCACGCCCAGCAGGCGGTGCCGACCACCTTCGGCCTCAAGTTGGCCGTCTACCTCGACCAGCTCGGCCGCGACAGGGCGCGGCTCGAAAGCGCCAAGACCAGGGCCGCGGTCGTCTCCTCCTACGGCGCCGGCGGCACATCGGCGGCACTCGGCGACAACGGTCCGAAGGTACGAACAGCGCTCGCCGCGCACCTCGGGCTCGCCGACGCCAACCTGCCCTGGCACGTCGCCCGGGACCGCGTCGCCGAGCTGACCAACGCGGCCGCGCTCGTCGCCGGCACCTGCGTGCGGTTCGCCCGGGAGGTCGTCGACCTGTCGCGGACCGAGGTGGGCGAGGTGTCCGAGGCGACCGGCAAGTACCGGGGCGCGTCGTCGACCATGCCGCAGAAGTCCAACCCCATCTCCGCCGAGGCGATCATCGGGTTCGGCGTCGTCGCGCAGAACTCAGCCAACGCGATGCTGCGGGCCCTCGAAGCCGGTCACGAACGCGCGGCCGGCGAGTGGCAGATCGAGTGGCGGGCCGTCCCCGACTGCCTGATCGCCGCCGCGTCGGCCCTGGACGTCGCCCGCGAGGCCGCCGAGCACCTGCTGGTCTTCCCCGACCGGATGCGCGCCAACCTCGCCCGCGACGGCGGACGGATCATGGCCGAGGCGTACATGATCACGCTGGCCGACCACCTCGGGCGCGACGTCGCCCACGAGAGCGTCTACGAGGCCGTCCTGCTCTCCCGGGCCGACGACCTGCCCCTGTCCGAGGCCCTGCGGCGCAGCGTGTCACCCGAGCTGTGGGACCGGATCGCCACCGTCCTGCCCGAACCCGACACCTACCTCGGCAACGCCACCGAGCTCTGCGCGGCCGCCCTGAGCACCTGGCGAACGCGCGCGTAACAACCGCACACCCCTATCCCCTGGAGATCCGGCACCACGTCGTCCAGCAGCAGCGGATCTCCGCGTACCCCAGGAGAGATTTTCATGAGAACTGTCCGCCGAGCCGGCGCCATCTGTGTGGGCCTGGCCCTGGCCCTGACCGCCGCCGCGTGCAACACGGAAAGCAGTGGCGACTCAGCAGAACCGCCGGCCCAGCAGAAGCAGCTCACCATCGGCCTCGCGAACCAGCAGGAGTCGGTGACGTTCCCCGCCGCGATCTCCGAGGGCGCCAAGAAGAAGGCCGCCGAGCTCGGCGTCAAGCTGGTCACCCTGGACTCGCAGGGCGACCAGGCCAAGCAGGCCAGCCAGGTGCAGGACCTGATCGCCCAGAAGGTCGACGGCATCATCCTCGTGCCGCTGTCCCCCGGCCCCGCGCAGGCGCTGGTGGACCAGGCCGACGCGGCCGGCATCGCGGTCGGCACCGCGCACGGCTACGTGGGCGCCGACCGCAAGCCCGAGGACCCGTACTCGAAGCTGAAGTTCATCGTCACCGAGGACGAGGTCGGTTCCGGCGCGACCGCGGGTGAGATGGCGGTCAAGGCGGTGCCCAACGGTGGCAAGGTCGCCGTGATCACCGGTGCTGCGGGCTTCCAGGAGAACACCACACGGGTCAGCGATTTCACCAAGGCGCTGGAGACCAAGGGCGGCTTCACCGTCGTCGCGACCCAGCCGGGCAACTGGACCAAGCAGGACGGCCAGGCCGCCTGCCAGAACATCCTGGCCGCGAACCAGGACGTCGCGCTCTTCTACGCCATCTCCGACGACATGGCCGTCGGGTGCGGCGCGGCCATCAAGGCGGCGAACTCCACCGCGAAGGTGATCGGCATCGGCGGCGCCCAGGTGGGCATCGACGCGATCAAGGACGGCACGATGTACGGGACGGTCTGCTACAAGCCGTTCGACGAGGGTGGCCAGGCCGTGCAGCAGATGTACGACGCGCTGACCGGCAAGCTGACCGGCGCGCCCAAGACGAACTTCTACGAGACCCCCGGCGTCACGAAGGACAACGTCGACTCGTGCGTCCCGCAGTGGTGAGCGGAGTCAGGTGAGCTCATGAGCAGTGACCCGGGCGGAATCCCGCCAATTCTCGATGTCCGAGATGTCCACAAGGTCTACCGGACCGGTACGCACGCCCTCCGCGGTGTCAGCATGCGGGTCCGCCCGGGCACCGTTCACGGGCTGATCGGCGCGAACGGCGCCGGCAAGTCCACCCTCATCAAGATTCTCTCGGGGGCGCAGACGGTCTCCGACGGCGAGATCGCCTGGCGCGGCTCCGTAACTGAGTGGACGTCACCCTCGCAGGCGCTGGCCGACGGGCTCGCCGCCGTCTACCAGCACATGCCGCTCGTACCCAGCCTCAGCGTCCTCGACAACGTCTTCCTCGGGCACACCGGCAGCCTGCGGTGGGACCGGGCCCGGCGGACCCGGGAGCTGGCCGAGCTGTGCGATCGGGTCGGCTACCCGCTCGACGGCGACGACCTGGTGGGCGACCTGTCGATCGGCGCCCGCCAGATGGTCGCCATCCTGCAGGCGCTGGCCCGCGGCCCGGCTCTCGTGCTCCTCGACGAGCCGACCGCGGCGCTCTCGCCGAGCGAGCGCGAGATCCTGTTCGCGTCGGTGCGGCGGCTGCGCGACACCGGGACGACCTTCATCTACGTCTCGCACTTCCTCGACGAGGTGCTGGACCTGACCGACCACCTCACGGTGCTCCGGGACGGCCTCGTGGTGCTCGACGCACCGACCGCGTCGACGGACGAGGCGGCGCTGATCACCGCGATCGTCGGGTCACGGCTCGCGGCTTTCGAGGCGGAGGCACCCGTCGCGGCGCGGTCGTTGGGTGAGGTCGTGCTGGCTGTCGAGGACCTGGCCTCGGGTACGGCGTTCGGCCCGCTGAGCTTCGACGTGCGGGCCGGCGAGGTGGTCGGCGTCGCCGGCCTGCTCGGCAGCGGCCGTACCGAGTTGCTCCAGGCTCTGTATGGGGCCGATCGGGCCGCGACCGGGTCGGTCACGGTCAACGGGCGCGGTCGGCCGCGCGGTCCGCAACAAGCTGTGCGCCGGGGCATGGCCCTCGTGCCCGAGGACCGCGCCCGGCAGGGTTTCCTCGCCGACTGGGAGATCTGGCGCAACATCTCGCTGCCGGACCTGCCGCGGCTGTCCTGGCGGCGGATGTTCCCGCACGCGGCCCGCGAACGCGAGCAGGCCCGCCAGGCCGTCGACGACCTCGGCATCAAGACCCAGACGATCGACTCGAAGGTCGGGGACCTGAGCGGCGGCAACGCCCAGAAGGTGGTCTTCGCCAAATGGTTGTACGGGAACGCCTCGATCTTCCTGCTCGACGAGCCCACCGCCGGCGTCGACGTCGGCGCCAAGTCCGACATCCTGCACCTCATCCGTCGCCTCGCCGCTCGCGGGGCCGCCGTCCTGATCGTCACCTCCGAGTTCGAGGAGCTGATCGGCTCCTGCGACCGGATCCTCGTCCTGCGGCGTGGGGCGCTCGTCGCCGACCTCGCCTCGGCCGAGACGGACGTCCACGAAGTCACCGCCATCGCCAGCGGCTTCGGCAGCCACGGCGATCATCCCCTTGGCCGAAAGGCAGCAGTCTCATGACCAACCCGGCAGCGAAGGCACCGGCCTGGCGGAAGGCACTGGCCCCCCGCGCCGCCGGCGTCGTCTACGCCTTCATCGCCCTGTTGGCGGTGCTCACCATCACCTCGTCGGCGCAGGGCCGGCCGAGCTACCTCAGCAGCGTCAACCTGAGCAACATCCTCGAGCAGTCCGCCCTCATCGGGATCCTGGCGATCTTCATGACGGTGGTGCTCATCTCGGGCAACTTCGACCTTTCGGTCGCCTCGACGGCCGCGCTCGCCGGCACCGTCGCGCTCAAGCTCATCGACGGCAACGGCACCTTCGTGGCCGTGCTCGCGGCGATCGCCTGCGGCGCCCTGGTCGGGCTGGTCAACGCGCTGCTCGTGCAGAAGGTCGGAGTCAACGCCTTCATCGTCACGCTCGGCACGCTGACCGCCGTGCGGGGCGTGGTGCAGGCGATCCTGGACGGCAAGAGCATCACGGCGCACAACACCGCCCTGCTGGACTTCTCGACCGGGCGCTGGGAGCTTCCGGTCGCCGTGGCTCTGGTCATCGGCGTCGCACTGATCGCGCTCGCAGTGGTGCTGGCGGTCCGCTCGGGTGCGGTCCGCGAGAAGCTCGTGGCGGCCTGGCCGCTGTGGCTTGCCGGCCTGCTGGTGCTGGCCATCGCGGGCTTTCGGCCGAATCTGCTCGACCAGGCCGTACCCGTGTGGATCATGATTGGTCTCGCCCTGGTCGCCAGCCTCGTGCTGCGGTTCACCGTGATCGGTCGCAACCTCTACGCCGTCGGTGGCAACGCCGAGGCCGCGCGGCTGTCCGGCATCAACGTCGACCGCTACAAGATGGGCGCGTTCGTGCTCAACGGCGTGCTGGCCGCGGTCGTCGGCGTGCTCTACGCGGGCCGGTTCAACTCGGTCGACCCGACGGTGCTGACCGGTGGTGAGCTCACCGTCATCGCGGCCGCGGTGCTCGGCGGCACGTCGCTGTTCGGCGGGTCCGGCGTCGTCGTCAAGTCGGTGATCGGCACGCTGATCCTGTTCACGCTCAGCAACGGCTTCAACGTGTTGAACATCGGCTCGAACTACCAGAACGTCGTGCAGGGCACAGTGCTGGTCGCGGCGGCTTCGCTCTACACCGCGACCAGCCAGCGGGACCGGGCGTTGTTCCGGAAACGGGTGGCCCGCAAGGCTCCCGCGGAACCCGCGCCGGTGCTCACCAAGACAGGCGCGTGACCTCACCGGTCCGGATCGACTCGTAACCGGCCTCGACCAGGGCGAGCGTGCGCACCGCGTCCGCTCCCCTGGTCGGGGCCGCACCGTTTCCGGCGACCTGGCGCAGCAGCGCGCCCATCGGCCCGGCGAAGGCGTCCGGGATCCACCGCGTGGTCACCGGGTACGGGAGCCAACCGTCCGTCGGCAGCACGGCGCTGCGCACCTCGACGGTGTCCGGCCGACCGTGCGGGTAGTCCAGCAGCAGCCCGATGCTCCCCCGCACCGAGCCCTGCGAACCATCGAGCCGGAAGGTGGCGTACGGGTCGCCGGTGACGTTCTCGTGGTTGACGTTGACCAGGGCCCGCGCCCCGGACGGGAACGTCATCGTGGTGATCGACCGGGTCTCGCCGGTCGGCACCTGACCGGGCCGCCGCCCGGCGACGCAGTAGAGGCTGTCCGGGTCGCCGAGCAGCGACCGCACCGAGTCGTAGTAGTGGATCGAGTGGTACATCAGGTCCAGCCGCTCGCTGCGTACCAGCCAGTCCCAGGCCGTGAAGTCGGTGGTGATGTTGACGTCGATGGTCAGCGCGGTGACCTCGCCCAGCCAGCCGGCCTCGGCGATGGCCCGGGTCGCCGCGATCCCCTCGCCGTAGCGCATCTGCTGGTTGACCACGAGCGCCCGGTCGGCCTTCTCGGCGACGGCGACCAGGTCGCGCCCGAGCGTGGTGTCGACGGCGATCGGCTTCTGGGCCAGGACGTGCCGACCGGCCGCGAACGCCCGCTTGGCGATCTCGGGCTGGGCGTTCGGCACGACGGCGATGTCGAGCACCTCGACCTCGTCGTCGTCGAGAACGTCGTCGAGGCTGTCGTAAACCCGTGGCAGGCCGAAGCGCTCAGCCACCCGCTCGGCCCGCGCCCGGTCGAGGTCGACAATGCCTTTGATGGGCAGATCGGCACGCTGGTACGCCGGCAGGTGCGCCACCTCCACGATGGCACCGGCGCCGACGACGGCGATGCCGCGGTGGTGCTCCGGGGGGATGGACAGGTCGCAGGCCTGCGCGATGGGCCGCAGCGCGTCGAGCATCGGGTCTCCTGGTGGCTCACGGAAGGGGGTTTCCCCATCAGACCACCGGCTGCTATACATAGTCAATCGTTTGAACGCTTGCCCGGAAGGTCGGTGGCCCCGTGCCTGATTCCTTGGTCGTCGTCGGCCGCGAGTTCGACGGCTTCCACCGGTCGTTGACGGCACAGCTGAGTTCGCTGGACCTGCCGGCGCGCTACGAGCTGCTGGAGATCTCCGACCTGCAGCACCGGCTGATCGAGGGGGATGCGGCCACCTCCGGGGCGTACGACGTGCTGATGGTCGTCACCGACTGGCTGCCGAGCCTGATCGAGTCGGGCAAGGTGCTGCCGCTCGACTTCTCCGTCGACGCGCCCGACGGCTGGCCGGACCAGTGGGTGCCGGCGCTGCGGGCACTCCAGACCGGGCCGGACGGGCAGACCTACGGGGTCGCGTACCACGACGGGCCGATGCTGTTTCTCTACCGCACGGACCTCTACGGCGACCCGGTCGAGCAGGCCGGGTTCGCGGACCGGTTCGGCTACCCCCTCGCCGTCCCGTCGACCTGGGACGAATACCGCGACCAGGCGATCTGGTTCACCCGGCCCGGTCTCTACGGCACGGTGCTGGCCGGCTTCCCCGACGAGCACAACAACGTCTACGACTTCCTGATGCACCTGTGGAGCCGGGGCGGGGAGCTCGTGGTCGACGGGCGCTCGGGCCTCGACAGCCCCAGCGCCCGTTCTGCGATCGACTTCATCGACGACCTGTGGCACGGCTCCCAGGTCGTGGACCCGGCGGCCGCTGGTTGGGACAGCGTCGAGTCGGGCGTCCGGTTCGCCGCGGGTGCCGGGGCGATGATGGTCAACTGGTGCGGGTTCGCGTCGCTGTCCTCTCCCCCGGACTCGCCGACGCACGGCCTGGTCGGCTGCGCGCCGGTGCCGGGTGGCACCTCGCGGGTGACGATGAACGCCTATTGGGTGCTCGCGGTGCCGGCCGGCGCCAAGGACCCGGCCCACTCGGCCGAGCTGATCCGGCAGTTGACCACGCGCGAGATGGACGTCGTTACGGCCCAGTCCGGCGGTTCGGCGACGCGGCTGGACTCGTGGGCGGACCCGCGGGTGTCGTCGCTGGCGCCGTACTACGGGGTGCTCGCCGACGCGCACCAGGACTCGCGCTCGGTGCCGGTCGACCCGCGCTGGCCGGAGATGGCCCTGATCCTCAACGACATGATGATCCAGGTCATCGAACACCGCGCGGGCCACGCGGCGCTGACCGAGGCCCACGAACGGTTGGACGCGCTGCTGCGCAAGGACTAGAAGTGGCTGTCGCCGGCGAAGTCGGGCCAGTCGAGTTGGCTTTCAAACTGGTATTCGCGCCAGCGTCGGATCTTGCCCTCCTCGACCTGCACGATCGCCATGCCGTGGAACTGTCGCCGGCCGCGGAACGTGTACTCGCCGACGCCGACCTGCCGCACCGGGTCGAACACCAGGTTGTGCCAGGTGATTGACATGGGCCGCGGGTCGTCGCCACCCGACAGCTCGACCAGCTCGGCGCGGCCGACGTAACGCTGCCGGTCGGGCGGCTCGACGTACACGGCGTCCTCGGTGAAGCAGGCCGCGGCCGCCGCGGCGTCGCCCGTACTCCAGGCCCGCTCGATGGTCCTCATGAGATCCGCGAATCCACTGCTGTCCATCTCGACCTCCAGACGAGAAGTGAGCTCGTCCCGGCACTCGCCAGTGCGAGGCAGCCGAGCCACAGCGGCCCCGCCCCGAACCGTTGCCACGTCCAGGTGCCGGCCACCGGCGCGACCAGCAGGGCCAGTCCCCACGACGAGCCCCACACGCCCTGATAGCGACCGCGCAGGTAGGCGGGCGCGATCACCGCGAGCATGGCGGGCGCCGCGATGTTGAGGGCGATCTCCCCCAGCGTCCACACGGCAACGGTCACCGCGTAGCCGGCGATGCTGTCGGCCGCGAGCCTGAGCCCGAATCCGACGCCCGTGGCCACTCCACTGCCCGCATAGAGAAATGTGAGGGGAACTCCGGCCACCAGCCGCACGAGGACGGGCTGGCAGAGCAGGATCACCGCCGGGTTGAGCGCTGCCACCAGGCCGTAGGCGCCCGCGTCGAGCCCGTCGGCGGACATCGCGAGCGGCAGCGTGACGAAACCCTGGAAGAAGACGACGGCGACCGCGAACGTGCTGGCGGTGAGCCCGACGAGCCGCGGATCTCGTGTTGCCGCAACAATCGCCCAGTAGAGCAGGGCGAACGCCCGCCGCTGGTGCTCGGGCGCCACCAGGTCGGCGACGACAGCCGCGACCGCCGGCCGATAGAGGTCGGTGGCGAGCCCGGCCGCTGCCGCACACCCGACCAGGACCGCCGGGGATGCGGCCGCTCCCAACGCGAGATACGCGGCCGCCGTGGCGAGCAGCCCCGCCACCAACGTCGGCCGTCGCCCGGCCCGATCGGCGAGCCAGCCACCGAGCGGTTGGCTGACCAGCGAACCGGCCCCGAACGCCGACACGACGGCGCCCGCGAGAGCGGGATCGAATCCCCGATGACGCACGAGATAGAGCGTCAGAAACGGCACGACGAAGTAGCCGAACCGGTTGATCAGCGTCCCGAACCAGAGAAACCAGAACGGCCGGGGCAGCATGCGCCACACCGTAAGAGCTGAACCCGGCTTGAGCTCAAGCCCTTTTCAGGTCAAGTAGCGTCCGGGATGTGAGACCACTCCGATACGCCATCAACGTCACGCTCGACGGCTGCTGCCATCACGAGGCAGGGCTCCCCCCGGACGAGGAGTCGATGCGCTACTGGACCGATGAGCTGGAACGAGCCGATGCCTTGCTGTTCGGCCGGGTGACCTACGAGATGATGGAGTCGGCGTGGCGGCGGCCGGCCACAGGCACGTGGCCGGACTGGATGGCCGAGTGGCAGATCCCGTTCGGCGAGACCATCGACCGAGCGAAGAAGCACGTCGTGTCGAGCACGCTGAGCGCCGTCGACTGGAACGCCGAGCTGGTGCGAGACGACCTGCGAACAGCGGTTCAGCGGCTCAAGCAGGAGCCGGGCAAAGGCTTGTTCGTGGGTGGCGTGACCCTCCCCCTGGCGTTGGCGGACCTGGGACTGATCGACGAGTACGTGTTCGTCGTGCAGCCGATCCTCGCCGGACACGGACCGACATTGCTCGCCGGCCTGCGCGAGCGCATCCAACTCGAGCTCGTGGACCGCCACGAGTTCCGGTCGGGTGTGGTCGCCCAGCGATACCGGCCCACGCTCGCAACGGCTTGACGCCTAGCAGTTCCAGTGTCAAAACGAGCGGATGCGAGGCACTGCGTGCCGACGCGATCCGCATCGGCGCGCGTCAGCCGAGCCGGTTCAAGGCCTCGTGCGCCCGCCGACGGATCGTCGGGTTCTGGCGGTCGAGGAGGTGTCGCAGGGCCGGGCGCGCTTGGGCGGCGCGGATCCGGCGCACCGCCGAGATCGCGTGCAGCGTCACGTCATCGTCGGAGAGGAGCTCGACGAGAAGGTCGATGACGGCGCCGCGATGCGGCTTTCCGCCGATCCGGGGCAACGCGTCGACCGGCATTTGTCGGACCACACCGAACGAACGGTTCCGCACGATGCCCACGACGTCGTCGAAGACGTCAGGGCCGGCCACCGCACTGATCGCGTTGCCGGCTACCCAGCGGATCGAATCGGTCGGCACCGTGCGGAACTGGCTGACCATGAGAGATCCGGCGGCGGGTCGGGCGTCGCGGACGCTCAGCGCCCGGATGAGCCCCTCGCGGAACCGCTCCAACTCCTCGCTCGCGGCCAGCGCATCAAGGCGTTCGAGCCAGGCCATGAGGATCGGGATCGCGGCCACGTACCGCTGTCCGGTGTTGACGAGGTCCGCGACATCGCGGACGACGACACCGGCCGCCGCCAGGTCCGTGACCAGTCCCCGCTGGAGCTCCGGCGTCGGCCGGCTGACCGACGTATTGCGGCGAACCATCGCGGCAGCCAGCCGACGACTTTCGGTGCGAATGTCGGCCGGCGCCTCGTCACTCCCCGCGGTCGGCCGCGCCCCGGCAGTCGCCTGCTCCGCCTCCTCCTCGTGGTTCACCCGCAGATCGTCGCACCATGAGCCTCGCCGCCGACCAAGACTTGCGCCGCCGGGGCCAGCCTGAGCCGCGGCCGTTAGGGGTGATCGACTGCTGGGTGCGGGTCGTTCGGGTGTGGGTCTAGTTGGCGCACCTCGATGGTCATGTGCGGGAAGAACGGCAGCGTGGCCAGCAGCTGCCTCAGGTCCTGCTCGTCGGTCGCCCGCCATAGGCACACGTTTGCCCAGCCCGCGACTCCGTGCGGGCGCCAGGCCCGGACGAGTCGGCCCTCGGCCGCGAGCTCTGCCGCCCGGGCCGCCTCCCGTTGGCGGAGATCCGCGAGCTCGTCCGCGGGGATTCCCGCTGGTGGGGACACCGTCGCCTGGGTCAGGAACTCGATCATGGTGGCCTCCGTTCAGTCAAACGATTGACCCGTGACGATCCGAAGATTAGCATGATCCAGTCAAACGTTTGACCAGAGGTTGACCAAACAGAATGGTGGTCCGATGGGTAAGGCGTTCACCACGATGGCAATCACGGTCGTTGTGACGGCGGCGCTCGGTGCTGTCGCTCCGGCGGCGCGGGCCGCTCCCGGGCACGACACGCACGCGACCTCGGCCTGGCGGGACGGGGCGTTGCAGGTCGACACCGCCGGTGTTGTTTCCCGGTCCGATCTCGTGCTCGAGGCACCAGCCTGGCGTGACTACCAGAGCATGCCGTTAGGCAACGGCCGCCTCGGTGCGGCCGTCTGGGCTCAGGACGGGTTCACCGCGCAGCTCAACCGCAACGACACCTTTCCCGACCTCAAGTCCGCCGGGCGGCTCGTCGTGCCCGGGTTGTTCGACCTCGCCAGCGCCCCCAACTACAAAGGCCGGCTGAACATCGGCGACGCCGTCCTGGAGCAGAGCGGCCGCGGCATGTCCGCGCGTACCTTCGTGCGCGCCGACCGTGACCAGTTCGTCCTCGAGGTTTCCGGCGCCAAGCCCGGCAAGGAGCAGACCGCCGACCTCAACCTGTGGGACGGGCGCAAGCCCACCACGTACGCGGACGGCAAGGTCGGTGCCCTGGCCGAGACCTTCGCCGCCGGCGGCGCGGTAGCCGCACTGACCGCGGACGCCCGCGACGTGCGCGCCACCGTCGTCGACGCCGACACCGTCCGGCTGACCTTCAAGCCCAACGCCAACGGCACGTTCCGCATCGTCGTCGGTGTCCCGTCCTACACCGGCGGCGACCTCGCGGCGGCCAGCACCAGCGCCGTTGAAGGCGCCACGGACAACCGGGTCGACCGGGCCCACCTCGACTGGTGGCACGATTTCTGGCGCCAGGCCGCGCCAATGAAGATCACGTCGAAGGACGGCACCGGCGAGTACGCGGAGGCGTTGCGCGCCCAGCAGCTCTACACGACCGCCGCGACCCAGCGGAACACCCTGCCGACCGGGCAGGCGGGTGCGGCCAACATGCTCTACCCGTGGCAGGACGTGCCGGTCTCGCCGTCGACCTGGTTCCACTTCAACCTGCGCCAGCAGGTCAACGCCAACTACGGCGCCGGCACCGCGAGCTTCAACGCCCCCTACCTGAACCTCTACACGTCACACCTCGCACAGATGAAGGCCTGGACCCAGAGCCACTGGACGGGCGCCGACGGCACCTGCGTGCCGGAACTGATCAAGTACGACGGCACCCCGGACGGCTGCGTCAGCGGCCAGGCTCCAACATGGACGAACGCCATCCTCACCGGCGGCCTGGAAGTCTCGCACGACCTGTGGCGCCAGTACGAGTTTACTCAGGACACAGCCGTGCTCGACCAGGGCTACCCCCTGATGAGCGAGGTCGCCCGGTTCTACCTCTCCCAGCTCAAGGAAGGCACGGACGGCAAGCTCCACCTCGAGCACGTCAACTCGTTCGAGACCCAGTGGGACGCCACCGACCCGACGCCGGACCTCGCCGGCATGTCGGTGATGTTCCCGGTCATCGCCGACCTCGCCGCGAAACGCGGTGACGCCGACCTCGCCGGCAAGCTGCGCGCCGCGCTCACCAAACTGCCGGGCCTGCCGACCACGACCCGCAACGGCAAGCAGGTGTACGCCTGGTCGGCGAGCAACGAGCCCGCCAAGAACACCCAGAACACCGACCTGGAGCCGCTCGCGCCCTGGGGCATCACCGGCCCCGACGACGCGGTCATGCAGGACACCTTCGTCCAGCGCGGCTTCCCGTTGACCCGCGAGTGGGACGAGTCGCCGGTCTGGGCGGCCGACCTGGGCCGGGCCGACGACATGCGGCGCCTGATCGTGCAGGGCACCGCGGACCTCCAGAAGTACCCCAACGGCTTCTCCGGGCACGGCCGCAACGACGACCCCGCGTCGATCCACAACATGTACAGCTCGTGGAACGCCGTCGTCGCCAACGCCCTCCAGGACGCGCTGGTGCAGACCAACGGCGGCACCGTGCGGGTCGGCTCGGCCATCCCGGCCGGCTGGACCGTCGACGGCACCGTGGTGATCGCCGGCGGGCACCGGATCAGCACCCAGGTCAGCGGCGGCGAGGCCAACGAGGTCGGCATCGAGGCCGGCTCGACCGACACGATCCGGATCGCGAACCCCTGGCCCGGCAAGGCGATCGAGGTCGTCGACGGCCGCGGCAAGAGCGTCGTCCGCAGCACCAAGGCCGGCACCGTCGACGTCCGCGTCGACGCCGGCAAGGCGTACACCTTGCAGCGGGCCGATCGTGATTTCCGGTTCGAGCGGGTCGAGGGCAAGCCCGCCACCGCCGTCAAGCGACTGGGCACCCAGACGCTCGGCGTCGCGGCGACCGCACCGCAGATCCAGGACCCGAACGTGGCCGTTGCCGCGCCCGACAAGCTGCACGCGCTGGTGACGGCCCGGCCGGGCGTGGCGGCGTACGTCGACCGCAGTGACCAGGTCGCCTCGCTGCCGCAGGAGCTGACCGGGACGACCATGGTGCGCGGTGCCAACGGCGACGCGTCCCGCAACACCCCGAACCCCTACCTGACCGTCGACCTGGCCAAGCCCGCACCCGTGTACGTGGCGTTCGACCAGCGCGGCGAGGGCACCTGGTGGCCGTCCTGGCTCCAGGAGCAGGGCTTCACCCGCACCGACCTGACCGTCGGCAAGCGCGAGTTCGCCCGGCGCCTGGAGATCGTCGACGGCGACCGGCTGCGTGCCTCGGGCGGCGGCGCGACCCTCTCCAAGGCCGGCGCCGGCTGGGGTGACCAGGTCATCGAGGCGAAGGTCCGCCAGATCCAGGTGGGCGCGAGCGTCATGTTCCGGGCCACGGACGCCAGCAACGGGTACGTGTGGAACATCGGCGGCCCACTCGGCAGCGCCGGTGGTCTCGGCCAGCTCCGGATGAGCACCGTGGTCAACGGCAAGTCGACGCTGATCGGCTCGGTCATCCCGATCGGGCCGGGCGCCGGCAACGAGTACACGCTGCGGATCGAGGCCATCGGCAACCACCTGCGCACCTTTATCGACGGCAAGCTGGTGGACGACCGGATCGACACCACGTTCGCCGGCGGCCGCGTCGGGGTCAACCTCGGGGGCAGCGACGTCGGCGAGTACGACCGCATCACCGTCACGTCCCCGGACGGCGCACCGCTGTTCCAGGACGAGTTCACGGGTGACCTGGCGCAGTGGGACATCCCCGCGACCCGCCAGGACGTGCCGCTGGTCGTCTTCAAGAAGGACGCACCGGCAGGCAGGCTGCTCCTGGGACCCAACACGGGCATCTCGGGCCGCGGCGACTCCAGCTACCTGACCTTTATCGGCAAACCGGCCAAGTAGCGACCGGGGCCGGCCGGCGGCGACGCCGGCCGGCCCCGCCAGGGGTTTGACGTGGGCGCGACCGCCCTCTAGCCTCAGATTCAAACGATTGAACGGGGTACGGCACATGACCGAGCGCGCGCCGCGCATCGACTTCGCGGGCCGGTGGGCGCTGATCACCGGTGGAGCCGGCGGTCTCGGCTCGGCCTGTGCCCGCGCCTATCTCGCGGCCGGTGGCAACGTCGTCCTGGCCGATCTCCCGGGCGACCGCCTGGAGCGGGTCGCCGCCGAGCTGCGCGCGTTCGCCGCTGAAGCCGACGGCGAGCTGAGCTTCCTGGGCGGCGCGCCGGGCGCGGAGCTGGACGCCGCCGCCGACCTGCCGGGCGCGGCCGCGGAGCTTGGCGCCACCGCCGACCAGCCGCGCGCGGCCGCGGAGCTTGGCGCCACCGCCGACCAGCCGAGCGGCGCAGCCGAGGTCCTCGCTTCCGCCGGCGGCCGGGTCGAGGCCATCGGGGTCGATCTTGCCGACGTGGCGACCTGCCGGGAGCTGCCGCATCGGGCGCACGCGTTCGGTGGCCGGCTGGACACCCTGGTCAACGCCACCGGGATCATGCAGACCAAGCCCATGGCCGAGGTCACCGCCGACGAGTGGCAGCGGGTGATCGACATCAACCTGACCGGCGTCTTCCACACCGTGCAGGCGGCCTGCGGCCTGATGACCGAGCACGGCGGCTCCGTCGTCAGCATCGCTTCCGTCGCCGCCCGCTCGGGCCGCCCGGCGGCGCCCGCGTACGCCGCCAGCAAGACCGCGCTGCTGTCGCTGACCAAGTCCGCCGCTCTCGCGTACGCGCCGATGGTCCGGGTCAATGCCGTTTGCCCCGGGGTCTTCTTCACCGACATGTGGCGCGGGATCGTCGAGGACCGGGACCGCGAGTACGGGCCCGGTGCCGGCCAGCGCTACCTCGACGAGGTCACCGCCAAGACGCCGCTCAAACGGCTCGGCAAGGTCGAGGAGCTCGCCGACGTCGTGGCCTTCCTCGCCAGCGACCTCGCCGCCTACATCACCGGACAGGCCGTCAACGTCGACGGCGGCCTCGAGATGGACTGAACAGGGAGCACGGATGACAACCGACGACCACCTGGCCGACCTGCACGCCATGTGGCGGATCCGCGTGCTGGAGGAGAAGATCCTCGAGCTGCGCCTCGCCGGCGACGTCGTCGGCTCCGTACACCTCAGCAACGGCCAGGAGGCGGTGGCGGTCGGCGTCTGCGGCCAGCTGCGCAAGCAGGACGCCGTCTTCGCCACCTACCGCGGGCACGGGTGGGCGATGGCCCGCGGCGTCCCGGCGTACCCCATCCTCGCCGAAGTGCTGGCCCGCACGGCCGGCGTCAACGGCGGCCGGGGCGGATCGGCCCACTTCTCGGCTCCCGAGTACGGCTTCTACGGCGAGAACTCCATCGTCGGCGCCGGTGCCCCGATCGCCACCGGGGCCGCCCTGGCGAGCACGTTCGACAAGAGCGGCCGGGTCGTCGTGACCGTCTTCGGCGACGGCGCGATGAACCAGGGCGCCGTGCCCGAGGCGATGAACTTCGCCGCCGCGATGGACCTTCCCGTGATCTTCGTCTGCGAGAACAACAAGTACTCGGAGCTGACGCCGATCAACGACATGGTCCGCAACCCCGACCTGTCGGCGCGGGCGACCGCGCTGGGCATCCCCGCCACCCGGGTCGACGGCAACGATGCGGCCGAGGTCGCCGCTGCGACCGCCCTCGCGATCCAGACCGCCCGCCACGGCCTCGGACCGACCTTCATCGAGGCGCACACGCGCCGGATCGTCGGCCACTACATCGGCGACGCGCAGCAGTACCGGCCCGAGGGCGAGATCGAGGCCGACCTCGCCGCCGAGCCCATCGTCCGGCTGTCCCAGCAGCTCATCGCGTCCGGCGTCGCAGCGGACACCGTCGAGGCCACCCACCGCCGCGCCGTCGCCGAGATCGAGGAAGCCGCCCGCCGTGCCCTGGCCGCCACCGCGGCCGACCCCGCCACCGCCCTGGAGCACCTCTATGCGTGAGACCGTCAAGCTCAACTACGGCGGCGCGGTCAACGCCGCCCTGGCCCGCTCGCTCGAGGACTACCCGGAGGCGATCCTCTTCGGCGAGGACGTGGCCCTGCCCGGCGGCGTCTTCGGGGTTACCCGCGGCCTGCGCAAGGCCTTCGGCGCGCGGGTCTTCGACACCCCGATCTCCGAGACCGCGATGCTCGGCGCCGCGATCGGCTCGGCGATGATGGGCCGCCGGCCGATCGTGGAGATCATGTGGATGGACTTCATGTTCGTCGCGTTCGACCAGATCGTGAACCAGGCGTCCAACGTCCGTTACGTGTCCGAGGGCCGGCTGACCGCGCCGCTGACGATCCGCACCCAGCAGGGCAACGCGCCCGGCGCCTGCGCGCAGCACTCGCAGAACATGGAGGCGCTGCTCCTGCACGTGCCCGGCATCCGGGTGGCGATGACCTCGACACCGCAGGACGCGTACGACGTGCTGCGCTCCGCCGTCGCCTGCGACGACCCGGTGGTGGTCATCGAGAACCGCTCCCTGTACGCGGGCCCGAAGGCGGAGATCGAGATCGGTGGTGACCCTATGCCGATCGGTGGGCACCGGCTGCGCCGCCCTGGTGCGGACGTCACGGTGGTGACCTGGGGTTCCATCACGAGCCGGGTGCTGGCCGGTGCGGACCGGCTCGCCGCCGAGGGCATCGACGCCGAGGTCATCGAGGCGGTCTGGCTCAACCCGTTCGACCACGCGGCCGTTGCCGCGAGCGTGGCCCGCACCGGGCGCCTGGTCGTCGTGCACGAGGCCAACACGACGGGCGGGTTCGGTGCCGAGATCGTGGCCCGGGTCGTCGAGAGCGGCGCGTCCCTGAAGAGCCCGCCGCGCCGGATCGGTGCCCGCGACAGCCGGATCCCGGCGGCGGTGGGCCTCGCGGCCGCGGTGCTGCCGCAGGAGGACGACATCGTCGGCGGCCTACGCGCGGCGGTGGGCCGATGAACGGCATGTGGCACTTCAGCTTCACGGTCGCGGACGTCGACCGCAGCGTCGCGTTCTACCGCGACGTGCTGGGGCTGACGCTCGTGCACCAGCAGGCGCAGTCCAATGAGTACACCCGCCGCCTGGTCGGCTATCCGGACGCGGAGCTGCGGGTCGCGCAGCTCGCGATTCCCGGCCAGGACCGCACGCACTCGACGCACGACCTGGAGCTCGTGGAGTACGTCGTGCCCCGGGGCGAGCCGTTCGGCGCCGCGCGGCACCGGCCGGGTGCGGCGCATCTCGCGTTCTGCGTGGGTGACGCGCTGGCCGAGCACCGCCGGCTGACCGGGCTGGGCGTAAAGTTCGTCAGTCCACCACAGGAAATAACCGCCGGGGTGAACCGCGGCGGGTTCACATGCTATTTCCTGGACCCGGACGACATTACGCTCGAGCTCGTCCAGCCCCCGGCCCGTTGACCTGAAGGAGAAGCACCCGTGACGCGAGGCCCCCGCGCCGGCACGAAGCGCGTGACGCTGGTCGACGTGGCCGCCGCCGCCGGTGTCGACAAGGCGATCGTCTCGCGGGTGGTCAACCGCGACCCGACCCTGTTGATCCGTCCGGAGACCCGGGTACGGGTCGAGGCGGCGATCGCCGAGCTCGGCTACCGGCCGAACCTGAGCGCCCGCTCCCTGCGTACCGCCAAGACGGGGATCCTGGGCCTGGTCATCCCCGACTTCAGCAACCCGGTCTACGCCCAGATCATCGCGGGCGCCGAGACGGCGGCCGTGTCGAGCGGCAACGTCCTGGTGACGGGCTCGGCGACCGGCGCGGCCTCGCCGGCGGCCTACCTCGACCTGCTCGGCAACGGGCGGGTCGACGGGTTGCTGATCGCCGGCGGGGCACCGTCCACGCAGGAGCAGCGGATCCTCGACAGCCTCGACATCCCATGGCTGCTGGTCAACCGCCGCGACCGCAAGAGCCGCCGCTACGTCATCCTCGACGACGCGAAGTCGGCGCGCATGGCCGTCGAGCATCTCGTCGAGCTCGGCCACACCGAGATCGCGCACATCGCGGGCCCGAAGACGACGGACACGGCCCAGCGGCGACTCACCGGTTTCACGGAGGCCATGTCAGAACACGGCCTGCGTACGCCGGCGTCCCGGATCGTCGTCGGCGAGTACACGATGGATGGTGGCGCCGAGGCGGCGGCAAAGCTGATGTCGTCGCGCCGCCGCCCGACAGCCATCTACGTGGCGAACGTCGCGGCGGCGGTCGGCGTGCTGCACCAGCTGTCGGCGTTGGGGTTGTCGGTGCCGGGCGACGTGTCGGTGGTGACCACCCACGACACGGAGCTGGCGTCGCACGTGATGCCGGCCCTGACCACGGTCCGGATGCCACTGCGCGAACTGGGCGCGCGAGCGGTCCGCAGCCTCCTGGACACCCCACCGGACGCCCAGGTGGAGCTGTTGCTGGCGGACGACTTCACCCTGGTCCAGCGGGAGTCGACGGCACCGCTCTAGTGATCAAAGGCGCACGCTGGCCACGAGCGGGAACGTCGGCGTACGCGATCCGGACGCGGGCTCGATGGTCACCGCGATGCCCTGTGCCGCGGCGGTGCCGGACAGAACCCGGGTGACGGAGGTGGCTCCGACAGGCAGCATCCCGGCTGGCACCGGTCCGCCGTCGCCGGTCAGCCATAGCTGGTAGGCGTGGTCAGCGGCCGGGGCGTGGTCCGCGGTCAGCGTCACCACGGCGGCGTCGTGGCTGGCCGAGGCGACCACGGTGACCCGCCCACCTCCGTCGACGGGGCCGGAGCGGACCGTGGCGTCGGGCGCGGACAGGATCGTGTTGACGCCGTCGTTCTCGGCTCGGGCGGCCACGGTCTCGGCGCGCTGCTCGTCGACCCGATGTTCCTGGATGGCGTACGTGCCGGTGGCGGCGCCGGCGGCCACGAGGACGGCGGCGGCTGCGGTGAGCAGGTGTCGGGACACACGGCTGCGGGACCAGCCGGGCCGGGGTTTGGATCCCGGATGTTCCTGGCGGGTGTTGGCAATCTCGGCCAGTACCCGGGTCCGCAGGCCCGGCGGTGGCACAGCCCAGGATTGGTCGGCGAGCCTGGCCGCCGCCTCGCGCAGTTCCGCGACCTCGAGCGCGCAGGTGGCGCAGTCGTCGAGGTGTCGGGTGAAGGAGGCCCGTTCGGTGTCGGAGAGCGCGTCCAGGGCGTACGCGCCGGACAGTGCGTGGACGTCACTGGTCGTCATGGCCGCACCTCCACGCCGAGGCAGTCACGCAATCTGATGAGGCCGTCTCGCATCCGGCTCTTGATGGTGGGGAGGCTGACGTCGAGCATGCGGGCGACCTCGGGGTAGGTGCAGCCCTGGTAGTAGGCCAGGGTGATCGACTCGCGTTGCAGGTCGGTGAGGCCGTCGAGGCAGCGCCGGACCTGCTGGCGTTCCAGCCGGTCGTGGACCTCGTCGGCGACCTGGTCGTACGGCCGATGTTCGGCCCAGGTGGCGGCCTGTTCTTCGCGGCGGGTGGCGGACTGCTCGGACCGGACCCGGTCCACCGCTCGTCGGTGGGCGATGGTGAACACCCACGCGGTGGCGGAGCCCCGCCCCGCGCGGAAGCGGGCGGCGGTGCGCCAAATCTCGACCAGGGTCTCCTGGGCGACCTCCTCGGCCTGCGCCGGGTCCCGCAACACCCGCTTGACCAGGCCGTACACGCGAGGGGCGACCAGGTTGTAAAGCTGGACGAACGCGGCCTCGTCGCCGCGACCGACGGCGGTGAGCAGCACGTCGGCGTTGGCCGGCCGGTCGGGGGTCGGCGGGACGACCGAGAGCCGCTCGGCCCGTGACGCCTGGTCGCGTCGATGTCGTTGCATGTGGTTCCCTCGCGATCGTGTTCCACCGGGTGATTCGGAGCCGGAACGGCAACGGATGGATCCCGGTTGGCACGCATCCGTGCAGCCGGCGGCGGCTAGGTGACCGTGACTGCGACGGTGTGCCAGCCGGTGGCGCCGTTCGGGAAGGGTTCGGCCCGGTCGCCGGTCTGCACGGTTCCGGTGCGGTCGACGGCGCGGACGCGCAGTGTGTGGGATCCAGGTGCCGCCTGCCACTCGTGGGTCCACTGCACCCAGGTGTCGAGGTTCGGTTCTGGGCGCAACGTCGCCGGCTGCCAGGCGTCGTCGTCGACCTGGACCTCGACCGTCGAGATCCCGTTGCCCTGTGCCCACCCCACACCGGCGACGACGACGCGCCCCGCGCTGACGCGGGCGAACGGGCGTGGCCGGTCGATGCGGGAGCTGGTCTTGACGGGCGCCTGCGCGGCGTAGCCGCGGCGTACCCAGTAGGCGTCGAAGTCGCCAAAGGTGGACAGCTCGATATCGGTGAGCCATTTGCAGGAGCCGGCGTAGCCGTACACACCGGGGGTCAGCATCCGGGCCGGGAAGCCGTGTTCGAGGGGCAGCGGCTCGTCGTTCATGCCGACGCAGATCAGGGCGGGTTGGGTGCCGCGGGTGGTCCCCGAGTGCAGCACGGTGGCGGTGGGTGTCCCGATGGTCATGCCGTCGACCGAGCGGGCGACGATCTGGTCCGCGCCGGCCTGGACGCCGGCGCGGCGCAGCAGGTCGGCGAGGCGCACGCCGAGCCACTTGGCAGTGCCGATGTACGGGCCGCCGACCTCGTTCGAGACGCAGTTGAGCGTGACGTACTGCTCGATCATCGGCTCTTCGAGCAACTCGTCGAACGAGATCTCGAAAGGGCGATCGACCATGCCACGTACGGTCAACGTCCACCGGTCGACGTCGACGCGCGGAACCGTCAGCGCCGTGTCCACCCGGTAGAAGTCGGCGTTCGAGGTGACGAATCCCGGCTCGACGCCCTCCGGCAGCGGCGGGGCCAGTCGCGTCGGTGGCGGCAGGCGCACGTCGTCGCGGCTACGGGCGGCCGCCCGCCACGCGACCCGCGACGTTCCAGCGGCGCCGGCCGCGGCGACGCCCGCGACGGCCAGCGCGACGCCACCGACGAAGGCCCGCCGGTCGAGGAGCCTTGGCCGCTGCGCAGCTTCGGGCGGCGCACCCGGTCGCCTCAGCATGACCAGCAGCGCGGCGCTGGCAACGGCGGCGCTGACCAGGGCCGGGACGGCGTCCACGAGCGAGGCCGAAGGCCGTGTCACCGCTGCGACGACAGCGATGCCGCCGAGCACCGCCATGCCCACAAAACCCGGCCACCGCTGCCGGGCTGCGGCGAGGCCGACGAACGCGGCGACGGCGGCGAGCACGACCACGACTCCGGCGAGCAGCAGCGGCTTGTCAAAGGTGCCGGCGGTGCGGACGGCGAACTCCTTGACCCGCGCCGGTGTGGCGTCGATGGTCATGGCACCCACCGCGTACACGGGTCCGGACTCGGGGTTGCTGATGGCGGCGATCACCTGACCGGTCGACACGCCGATCGCGGCGGAGACCACACCGACATAGCACGGCCACAGTGCGGGTCGCACGGAGTCCTCCTCGGTCGAGGGAGCGCCCGGCCGTCGTGGCTCGACGGCCGGGCGCGGCGAACGGCCGGTGCTGGCCAGCGTCAGGCGGGCGGCATCAACACGCTGTCCACGATGTACACCGTCGCGTTCGCGGTCTTGACGTTGCCGCAGACCACCTTCGAGGTCCCGTTGACGCTGAAGTCGGTGCCGCTGCCCTTCACGTCGACCTGCTGACCTTCGAGCGTCGCGTGCATTCCGGACAGCTTCTCCGGCGCGAGCTGACCGCCCGGGACCACGTGATAGGTCAGAATCTGAGTCAGCTTCTCCTTGTCCGCGAGGACCGCTTCGAGGTCAGCCTTCGGAATCTTCGCGAACGCGTCGTTGGTCGGCGCGAAAACGGTGACGTTGTCGGCGCCGTTGAGCGAGTCGACCAGTCCGGCCTGCTTGACCGCGCTGACCAGCGTGGATAGCAGCGGGTTGCCGGACGCGGCGGTCGCGGCCGGCACCTGCGCCATCGCCTCGAAGCTGCCCGCGTTGGCCGGGTCCGTCGGCACCGCGGCGCAACCGGCACCGAACTCGCCGTCAGCCATAGCCGGAGCCGACGACATCGCGGCCGACGGTGCCGCCGGCGGACTCGCGGTCTGCGCGTCGTCGCCACTGCCACACGCGGCAACGCTGAAAGCGAACACCGCCACGGCGGCAACGGCGACGAACCTGGGGAGACGCATCGATAAATCCCTTCGAAGGTGCTGGTTTGCGCTAGGGATTCGGAGCCAACGTAGGCCCGGATGGGTACCAGATCCGATGTCCCCCTTCCGTGACACGGTCGGTGGCTGTTGACGCAGAGGCGCGACTCGTTCACAGTGGCGAGCGCCGATCGGGAGGTGCGGATGGCGGTCGTCGACACGGACCTGACCAGTTTGGCCACCCTGGCACGCACCGGTGATCAGGCGGCGCTCGACGAGCTTGCCGGGCGGGTGTTGCCGCTCGTTTACACCGTTGTCGCTCGCGCGCTTCCCGGTGATCCGGACCTGGACGACGTTGTGCAGGACGCGATGGTGCGGGCCGTGCGGGAGCTGCCGGCCCTGCGTGAGCCTGGGCAGTTCCGGGCCTGGCTCATGGCGATCGTGGTGCGGCAGGTCGGCACCCACCTGCATCGGCGGCGGGTGGCCGACGCCCGCTCCGCGCCGTTGGACGACGCCGACGATCTTCCGGTCGAGGATCCGACCATGCTGCACGCCGTGTTGTCCGAGCAGCGCCGGCAGGTTGCGCGGGCCTCGCGGTGGCTTGATCCTGCCGATCGGATGTTGCTGTCGCTCTGGTGGCTCGAGCAGGTCGGTCATCTCACCCGGGCCGAGTTGGCGGAGGCAATCGGGGCGCGCGGGGCGCATGTGCGGGTGCGGCTCCAGCGTATGCGGGAGCAGCTCGAGCTCAGTCGGTCCGTGGTCGCCGCCCTGGCGGCGGCGCCGCGGTGCGGCGGTCTCGACTCCGAGCGCGCCAGGTGGAACGGGACGCCCAGCCCGCTGTGGCGCAAGCGGCTCGCTCGGCACGTGCGGTCCTGTCCGGCCTGCCAGCAGGCCGGCGGTGGGCAGGTTCCCATCGAGCGGCTGCTGGACTTCGCGCTGCTGCCCGTGCCGGTGGCCGTGGCGGCCGCGGTGATCGGGGACGGGCGGCCCGTGGGTCCGGCTAGGGCGTCGTTGTTGGCCAAGGTCATGTCGGCGCTCGGCGCGCACCCCGCCGTCGCTACGTCCGCGACCGCCGGGCTGCTGGCTGTGGTCGTCGCGTTCGCCGTTCCCTGGTCGGCTGAGACGGAGGCGGCACCGCCGCCCAAGGCCGAGACCGGGACCGCGCTCCCCCTCGGCCCCGCCGCGCTGGAGGTGGCCAACCAGCCCGGGCAGTACGCGACGACGAGCCGTACCCTCGGCGTCCTGGCCAAGGTCGACGCGAGCAGCGCCGAATCCGTCCGGCGGCGGGCCACGTTCGAGGTCACGGCCGGCATCGCGGACTCTCAGTGCTCCACGCTGCGGACGCAGGACGGCGGCTACCTGCGGCACATGTCGTGGCGGCTGCGCGCCAGCCTCGACGAGGACACCGCCCTCTTCCGGGGTGACGCCACCTTCTGCGTACGACCGGGTGCGATCCCTGGCTCTGTCTCGTTGGAGTCGTCGAACTATCCCGGTTGGTTCCTGCGGCATCGCGGCGGCCAGCTGTGGGTGGACCGCGACGACGGAACGCAAACCTTCGGCGCGGACAGCTCGTTCTTCGTGCGTCCGCCATGGGCGCCGTAACAGAAAAAGAGCCACGACTTTTCGTTACGGTAGCGCTCCCAAAATAGTCCCGGCCCAGCCTCCGATACACCTCTTGAAACTTTCCGAAACCATCTGGCAACATCGGTGTCACTCGATGTGAACGGTCTATCCACCGCACCGAAAAGCGACCTTCACGCTGCCTGACGTCGAATGTGAGCGCTAACATGCGTGTGTCGAGAATGCTCCGCGCGGCCGTCGCCGTCGTCCTTATCAGTGTCGTCCTGGAACCGCAGAGCGCCGCAGCCGCCACCGTCGACACCAGCGCCTGGTACGTCCTGGTCAACCGCACCAGCGGCAAGGCCCTCGACGTCTACAACCTGGCCACCAACGACGGCGCCCGGATCACCCAGTGGGCCCGCAACGACGGCACCCAGCAGCAGTGGCAGTTCGTCGACTCCGGTGACGGCTACTACCGGCTGAAGTCGCGGCACTCCGGCAAGGTCCTCGACGTCTACAACCGGTCGACCGCCGACGCCGCCGCGATCGTGCAGTGGGCCGACGGCAACGGCACCAACCAGCAGTTCCGGCTCGCCGACTCCGACAGCGGCTACGTGCGGCTGATCGCCCGGCACAGCGGCAAAGCGGTCGAGGTGCAGAACGCGTCGACGGCCGACGGTGCCAACGTCGTGCAGTACACGGACTGGGGTGGGGCCAACCAGCAATGGCAGCTGGTGCGCACAGGGACAGGCAGCACCGGCACCTACAACAACCCCGTGGTCTGGCAGGACTTCGCCGACGGTGACATCATCCGGGTCGGTGACGCCTACTACTACTCGGCGTCCACCATGCACTACTCCCCCGGCGCACCGATCCTGCGCTCGTACGACCTGGTCAACTGGGAGTACGCCGGCCACTCGGTGCCCAGCCTCGACTTCGGGTCCAACGCCTACAACCTCAGCGGCGGCCGGGCGTACGTGAAGGGGATCTGGGCCTCGACCCTGAACTACCGCCGCAGCAACTCCACCTACTACTGGCTCGGCTGCGTCGAGTTCAACCGCACCTACGTCTACACGGCCGCGGCGGTCGACGGCACCTGGCAGAAGCGAGCACAGCTCAACACGTGCTATTACGACGCCGGGCTGCTGGTCGACGACAACGACACGATGTACGTGGCCTACGGCAACACCACCATCAGCGTGGCCCAGCTCGCAAGCGACGGGCTCAGCCAGGTCCGCGCCCAGCAGGTCTTCCAGACCCCGTCCAGTGTCGGCACCCTCGAAGGCGCCCGGTTCTACAAGCGCAACGGCAGCTACTACATCTGGCTGACCCGACCCGCCAACGGCCAGTACGTGCTCAAGTCCAACAGCCCGTTCGGCCCGTACGAGATGCGCCAGGTGCTGCTGAACATGCCCGGCCCGATCTCCGGCGGCGGCGTGCCACACCAGGGCGGGCTCGTCCAGACCCAGAACGGCGACTGGTACTACATGTCCTTCGTGGACGCCTACCCCGGCGGACGCGTGCCGGCGCTCGCGCCGATCTCGTGGAGCTCCGACGGCTGGCCCACCATCCAGACGGTCAACGGCGCCTGGGGCAGCACGTATCCCAAGCCGAACATTCCCGCGTCGGGCCGAACCGTACAACCGATGATCGGTCCGGACACGTTCGGCGCCGCGACGCTCGGCCACCGGTGGGAGTGGAACCACAACCCCGACAACAGCCGCTGGTCGGCAGGCAACGGGCTGCGGCTGCAGACCGCGACCGTCACCAACGACCTGTACGCCGCCCGCAACACGCTCACCCACCGCATCCAGGGCCCGTCCTCCACCGCGACGATCGAGCTGGACTACTCGGCCATGGCCAACGGCGACCGGGCCGGGCTCGCCATGCTGCGCGACTCGTCGGCCTGGATCGGCGTGCGGCGCGACAACGGCGCGACCAGGGTCGCCATGACCAACAACCTGACCATGAACAGCAGTTGGAACACCACGAGCACCGGTACGGAGGCGGCCAGCGCGCCGGTGTCGGGCGGCCGGATCTGGCTGCGGGTGAACGCCGACATCCGCCCCGGGTCCGGCCGCCAGGCGCGCTTCTCCTACAGCACCGACGGCAGCACGTACACGAGCCTGGGTTCCGCCTTCACGCTCAACAACGCCTGGCAGTTCTTCATGGGCTACCGGTTCGCGATGTTCAACTACGCGACCCAGGCGCTCGGCGGCGCTGTGACCGTCCGCCGCTTCGACCTCACCACCCCCTGACCAAGGACGGAGGAAGCACGATGAGACGAACCTGGTGGGCGGTCGCGGTCGCGGTGTTGCTGGCGGTCGCGCTGCCCGGAGCGGCCGCGGCCGCCAGCACCCTCGGCGCGTCCGCCGCGGAGAAGGGCCGCTACTTCGGCGCGGCCGTCGCGGCGGGCAAGCTCGGCGACAGCGCCTACACGACGATCCTGAACCGCGAGTTCGGCAGCGTCACCCCTGAGAACGAGATGAAGTGGGCGTACACCGAGCCGCAGCAGGGCAGCTTCAGCTACGGCAACGCCGACCGGATCGTCAACCACGCCCGCTCCCGCGGGATGGCGGTCCGCGGCCACACCCTGCTGTGGCACTCCCAGCAGCCGAGCTGGGCGCAGAACATGTCGGGCAGCGCGTTGCGCAACGCGATGAACAACCACGTCACCCAGGTCGCCTCCTACTACCGAGGCAAGATCCATTCCTGGGACGTGGTCAACGAGGCGTTCGCCGACGGCAGCGGCGGCGGCCGGCGCGACTCGAACCTGCAGCGCACCGGCAACGACTGGATCGAGGTGGCGTTCCGCCTCGCACGGGCGGCCGACCCGAGCGCCAAGCTCTGCTACAACGACTACAACACCGACGGCGTCAACGCGAAGTCGACCGGCATCTACAACATGGTCCGCGACTTCAGGTCCCGCGGCGTGCCGATCGACTGCGTCGGCTTCCAGTCGCACCTGACCAACTCGGCGCCGAGCGATTACCAGGCCAACCTGCAACGGTTCGCCGACCTCGGCGTCGACGTGCAGATCACCGAGCTCGACATCTCCGGGTCCAACCAGGCCAACGCGTACGCCGCCGTCACCCGCGCCTGCCTGGCCGTGAGCCGCTGCACCGGGATCACCGTCTGGGGCATCCGCGACAGCGACTCCTGGCGCACCGGCCAGAACCCGCTGCTGTTCGACGGCAACGGCAACAAGAAGGCCGCGTACGACGCAGTGCTCAACGCCCTCAACGCCGGGAGCGGGAGCGGGAGCCTGGTCGACACCAGCGCCTGGTACGTGCTCGTCAACCGCAACAGTGGCAAAGCGTTGGACGTCTACAACCTGGCCACCAACGACGGCGCCCGGATCACGCAGTGGGCCCGCAACAACGGCAACCAGCAGCAGTGGCAGTTCGTCGACTCCGGCAGCGGCTACTACCGGGTCCGATCCCGGCTGTCCGGGAAGGTCCTCGACGTCTACAACTGGTCGACCGCCGACGGCGCCGCGATCGTGCAGTGGGCCGACGGCAACGGCGCCAACCAGCAGTTCCGGGTGGCCGACTCCAGCGGCTACGTGCGGCTGGTCAGCCGGCACAGCGGGAAGGCGGTCGAGGTGCAGGGCGCCTCGACGGCCGACGGCGCCAACGTCGTGCAGTACGCCGACTGGGGCGGCGCCAACCAGCAGTGGCAGCTCGTACGAGTCGGATGAGGAGGACGTCATGAAAGTCCACAAGCGAATGCACTGGCTCGCCGCGGGCCTGGCGGCACTGCTGGTCGGTGCGATCGGCGCGACGGTGGTGGCGGCGCCTGCCGCCGCGGCGACGGTCGACACGAGCGCCTGGTACGTGCTGGTCAACCGCAACAGCGGTAAGGCTTTGGACGTCTACAACCTGGCCACGAACGACGGCGCCCGGATCGTGCAGTGGGCCCGCAACAACGGAAATCAGCAGCAGTGGCAGTTCGTGGACTCGGGCGGCGGCTACTACCGGCTGAAGTCGCGGCTGTCGGGGAAGGTGCTCGACGTCTACAACTGGTCGACGGCCAACGGCGGCGCCATCGTGCAGTGGACCGACGGCAACGGGACCAACCAGCAGTTCCGGCTCGCCGACTCCGACAGCGGCTACGTCCGGCTGGTCAGCCGGCACAGCAACAAGGTCGTGGAGGTCCAGGGCGCCTCGACCGCCGACGGCGGCAGCATCGTCCAGTACGACGACTGGAACGGCGCCAACCAGCAGTGGCAGCTCGTACGCGTCGACGGAGGCAGCACGCCTCCCCCTAGCGGCTCCTGTGGGCTTCCGTCCACGTACCGCTGGTCGTCGACCGGCGCTCTGGCGCAGCCGAAGTCGGGTTGGGTGTCGCTCAAGGACTTCACCTACGCCCCGTACAACGGCCGGCACCTGGTCTATGCCACGACGCACAACACCGGGACGGCGTGGGGCTCGATGAACTTCAGCCTCTTCTCGAACTGGTCCGACATGGGCTCGGCGACCCAGAACACGATGTCCAACGCCACGGTGGCGCCGTCGTTGTTCTACTTCGCGCCCCGGAACATCTGGGTGTTGGCGTATCAGTGGGGCGGCACCGCCTTCTCCTACCGGACGTCCAGCGACCCGACCAACGCCAATGGCTGGTCTGCGCAGCAGACGCTGTTCACCGGCAGCATCTCCAACTCCAGCACCGGGCCGATCGACCAGGCCCTGATCGGTGACAGCTCGAACATGTACCTGTTCTTCGCCGGCGACAACGGCCGGATCTACCGCGCGAGCATGCCGATCGGGAACTTCCCGGGCAGCTTCGGCTCCTCGTACACGACGATCATGACCGACTCGACGAACAACCTGTTCGAGGCGGTGCAGGTCTACAAGCTGGCCAACGAGAACCGCTACCTGATGATCGTCGAGGCGATCGGCTCGCAGGGCCGGTACTTCCGCTCGTTCACGGCCACCAGCCTCGGCGGTTCGTGGACGCCACAGGCGGCGTCGGAGAGCAACCCATTCGCCGGCAAGGTCAACAGCGGCGCCACGTGGACCAACGACATCAGCCACGGCGAGCTGATCCGCAGCAACGCCGACCAGACCATGACCGTCGACACCTGCAACCTGCAGCTGCTCTACCAGGGCCGCTCCCCGAACTCCGGCGGCGACTACGGCCTGCTTCCCTACCGGCCGGGTCTGCTGACCCTGCAGCGCTGAACGGCGCTCGCTCCTATGCCCATCACCCGTCGCGGCCTGCTCCAGGCGACGGTCCTCTCGGCCACCGGCGGCGCGGTTCTGACCGCGCCGCCGGCGGCGGTCGACGGGCGCCCCGGCCGTGCAGGACTCCGACAACAGCTGGCGGCTGGTCGCCAACGCCTGACCCGGAGGACATCATGAGGAGAGCCATCCGGCGGGTGTTGGCCGCCGCGCTGGGCGTGCTGTGCGCGTTGACGGTGGCGCCGGCGTACGCGGACAACCCCATCGTGCAGACCATCTACACCGCCGACCCCGCACCGCTGGTCCACAACGGACGCGTTTACCTGTACACCGGTCACGACGAGGACGGCTCCACCAACTTCACCATGAACGAGTGGCGCGTCTACTCCTCGGCCGACATGGTGAACTGGACCGACCACGGCTCTCCGCTCAACCTGGCCAGCTTCGCGTGGGCCGACGCCAACGCCTGGGCCGGCCACGTGATCGCCCGCAACGGCCGCTTCTACTGGTACGTGCCCGTCCGCAACCGGGCGACCGGCGGGATGGCTATCGGCGTCGCCGTCGGGGACAGCCCCACCGGGCCGTTCAGCGACGCCCTCGGCCGCCCGCTGGTGGAGAACGGCGAGATCGACCCGGCGGCGTTCGTCGACGACAACGGCCAGGCCTACCTCTACTGGGGAAATCCCCGGCTGTGGTACGTGCGGCTCAACACCGACATGACCTCGTTCTCGGGCGGCCCGACGCAGATCGCGCTGACCACGGCGGGCTTCGGCACCCGCACCGGCAACGCCAGCCGCCCGACCCTCTACGAGGAAGCGCCGTGGGTCTACAAGCGCAACGGCTTGTACTACAACGTCTTCGCGGCCCGCTGCTGCTCCGAGTTCATCGCCTACTCGACGGCCACCGGACCCACCGGCCCGTGGACCTATCGCGGGACGGTGATGCCCACGCAGGGCAACAGTTTCACGAACCATCCGGGGATCGTCGACTTCAACGGTGGCTCGTACTTCTTCTACCACAACGGGGCGCTGCCCGGTGGCGGCGGCTTCACCCGCTCGGTGGCGGTGGAACGGTTCGCCTACAACGCCGACGGCACGATTCCGACCATCACGATGACCACCTCCGGCGCGCCGCAGGTTGGCACGCTCAACCCGTACACGCGCCAGGAGGCCGAGACGATCGCCTGGACGTCGGGAGTCGAGACCGAACGGTCCAGTGAGGGCGGCATGAACGTCGGCTGGATCGACAACGGCGACTGGATCAAGGTCAAGGGGGTCGCCTTCGGCGCCGGCGCCGCGTCGTTCAGCGCGCGGGTGGCCTCCGCCGCCACCGGCGGCCAGATCGAGGTGCGCCTCGACGGCACGAGCGGCACGGTGGCCGGCCGGTGCACGGTGCCGGGCACCGGGGGTTGGCAGACCTGGACGACGGTGTCGTGCGGGGTGAGCGGCGCGACCGGGACGCGGGACCTCTACCTGCGCTTCACCGGCGGGTCGGGAGCGCTCTTCAACCTGAACTGGTGGCAGTTCAGCGGTGGCGGCAGCAGCCTTTTGGCCAACGGCACGATGGAGAGCGGGACCAGCGGATGGGCACCGTTCGGCGGTGGCACGCTGTCGACGTCGAGCGTCGTGCACAGCGGTGCGAGCTCGTTGGCGGTCACGGGCCGCACGGCGTCCTGGCAGGGTCCGAGCCAGTCGGTGACCGGTGGGCTGTCCAACGGGCGCACCTACACGACGACCGGGTGGGTGCGGGCCCAGAGCGGCACGCCGGCCGCCAAGGCCACGTTGGTGCTGACCGCGGGCGGCACGACGAGCTACGTGTCACTGACCCCGGCGACGACGGTCACCTCGTCCGGCTGGACGTTGCTGACCGGCACCGCGACCGTCGCGTGGAGCGGCACGCTGACCGCCGCAACGTTCTACGTCGAGACGACCTCGGGAACGGAGGGCTTCCTCCTGGACGACGTCACCCTGCTGTAGGGGCGTCAGCCGCGCGCGACGATCCGCGCGTTGAGGGCCGTGATGATGGCGCTGTCGGTGAGGTCGTCGACGGCCAGGCCCTCGGCCGCGGCGGCCCGGGCCTCGGCGCGCAGGGCATCGGGCCAGTCGGGGTCGCGGGCGATCCCGGACAGCCGGGCCGTGAGCCGGTCGGTGTCGACGGACGCGCCTCGCCAGTAGGTGGGAGAGCGCCGGCACAGCATGCAGGAGGCGGCGACGGGGCTGCCGGGTCTCGGGGACCAGGACCCGCCTTCGCCGCAGCAGGCATCTCGCGGACTCGTCTCAGCCATGATCACCTCAGCATGCCACGGCCGGGCGGTGTTCTGTGCGAGGTTTGCCGAGGTCAGCGCACGGTGCGGACCCCGCGGCTCGCGGGGTCCGCACCGTGGCGGTCGTCAGGTCCAGGCGATGGAGCTGACCTCGTCGTCGAGCCAGCTCTCGAACTCGGTACGCGAGAAGAAGAAGGCGTTGTCGTTGAACGGCCCGGTCGCGCCGATGTGCAGGAAGTGTTTGGCGGCGCAGTTGGCGAAGGCGCGGAACGACTCGATGTCGTCGTTCCACCCGGACGGCATGCTGGCCAGCGTGAACTCGACCGGGCTGAGGGCGTTGTCGCAGGCGTGCGTGCCGGTGACGGTCAGGGAGCTACCACCGAAGTCCTCGCCCGTGTACTCGATGCTGATGATGATGTTGCTCGCTGCGGCGGCCGTCGGCGCGTTCGACCGGGCCGACGGGAGATCGTCGAGCTTCTTGGCGAACTTCTGGTCGTTGAGCGCCACCTTCGCGTCGGCGGGTGCGTCGGTGACCCGGCCGCCACTCGCGTTCGAGATCGCCGTCCGGAACGACGAGTAGCAGACCATCGCCGCCCCGGTAGAGGCGCTGACCACGCAGTGCTTGCCGGCCGGCGCCGCGTGCGCGGCGGTCGGCGCCAGCAGCAGGGACGCCAGCACTCCGGCGCCGATCGCGAGTTGTCGCTTGATGCCCATCTGACTCTCCTCGGTGGTGGGTTTGCCCCTGCGGAGCGGGCCGCAGTGGCGCCAGATACCGACCTCGTCGAACGCCACCGTTCGTGGGTCAGCGGAAACATGAGCGTTCGCGTATAACTTCCGGCGTGACCAACCCAGAGCCGGCGCCGCCGCCGACCGCGACCGACACCGACACGGCGCCGGCCGTGAAGTCGCGGCGCGGCCGCACCATCCTGTGGATCCTGGCCGCCGCGGTCGCCCTCGGCCTGGTGACCGGCTCGGCGTTCGGGGCGGGCTATCTCGTCGGCCGCCCGGGCAAGGAGGAGTACAAGATCTCTGTCTATATGAAGAAGGACGCGACCCAGGCAGAGAAGGACGCCGTACGCGCCGCGCTGGAAGCTCTTGCTCCGATCGAAGCGGTCACCTTCAAGACCAAGGAAGAAGCGGCCGCCGATGCGCAGGAGATGTTTCGCGACTACCCGGAGACCCTTGAGCAGATGACCGCGGAGAACCTCCCGGAGTCGTTCAACACGACCATCACCCGCCGTAACCTGACCTGCGCCGAAATCCGCCCGATCCCCGCACTCGCTGGCGTCGAGACCTTCTTCGTGGGCCGACCGATGCCGGAGAGCGGCGACCGACCCGCCGCGAAAATCGAATGCGGAACCTAGCCGCTCAGCACCGGCCGGCTCGGCCGAAGCCGGTGACTGTCGCGTTCTGGTTGCAGCTCACCGCCGTGGTCCTGCTGCTTGCCCTCGCGGCGGTGGCCGTGGCGTTGGCGGTCGAGTTCGACGAGCGGATCACGTACGTGGCGGACGTGCTGCCCAGCGACCCGGACGAGGTCCGCGCCGAACGGACCGTGAACGTCGGCACGGCCGCCATCGTGGCCGGCCTGCTCGTCGCCGCCGCGATCTGCCTCGCCGCCACCGCGTGGCCGATCCGCCGCGGCAGCAGCCGGGCCCGGACGCTCGTCTTCGTGGTCGCCGGGATGCATCTCCTGATCGGCGTCGAGTCGTGCGCGAGCGGCATGGCCTCCGGCGCGCTGGTCCTGGCACTCTCCGGATCCGAGTCTCCCCAGGCGCACTTCTGGACCGACTCGCCGTTCGACGAGGCCCTCTATCTCGAGAGCACGACGGCTCACGACATCCTGCTCGCCTCGCAGATCGCGGGCACGATCATCGCGACGCTGGCCGTGTTCGTGGTCGTGGTACTCGTCACCGTGCCGGCGGCACAGCGGCACTTCGATCGCCGGACAATTTCTGGTTGATTTGTCGCACTTAATCCGGAGGCCCTCCGGGGCTGACATCCGCTGCACGGCGGCCGGCAACGTGGCAGTCTCGGTGACGGGACCCGCGACCAGGGGAGTCAGCCGCATGGCAACACTGTTACGCCGGATCACCGGCAACGCTCCCCGGCGCTTCGACGCCAACCACACCCGGCTGGGGCATTCCGTCGACCGCCGCGCCAGCGTGGTGGTCATCGGAGGCGGGATAGCCGGCGTCACCGCGGCGCTGACGCTGGCCGAGCGTGGCCTGGCGGTGACGCTGCTCGAACGCGGCCCCCGACTCGGTGGTCGCCTCACCACCTGGCCGAAGAAGCTCCGCGACGGTGAGACGCAGGTGGTCGAGCACGGCTTTCACGGCTTCTTCCGGCAGTACTACAACTGGCGGAACGTGCTGCGCCGCATCGACCCGGAGTTGGCGTTCCTGCGACCGCTCGGCCGCTATCCCGTCGTCTCCCGGCAGTGGCCCGAGGAGGACTTCACCGGGCTGTTCGGCATCCCGCCGGTCAACCTGCTGTCGCTGCTCGTCCGGTCGCCGAGCCTGAAGTGGCGGGAGCTGCGCCGGATGGACAGCCGGGCCGCCCTGCCGCTGCTCGCGTTCGCCCGCGGCGAGACGTACCGCCGCTTCGACGCGATGTCGGCGGCGGCCTTCCTCGACAGCCTCGGCCTGCCGGAGCGGGCCCGCGCGATGCTGTTCGACGTCTTCGCCCACTCGTTCTTCAACCATCAGGCGGAGATGTCGGCCGCAGAAATGATCATGCAGTTCCATTTCTACTTCCTTCGCAACCCCGAAGGACTGGACATGGACGCTCCCGACAGCGACTACGAGGCCGCGATCTGGGCACCGCTGGCGGCCCGGCTGACCGCCCTCGGCGCCGACGTGCGCACCGCCGCACCGGTCGACCACCTCGAACCCGGTTGGAAGGTCTGCCTCGTCGGCGGCGCACGGATCGCGGCCGAGCACGTCGTGCTCGCGGTCGACCCCGCAGCGGCGCGCGAGATCGTCGCCGCGTCGCCCGACGTCGTGCGCACCAGCCCGCTGTTCGCCGCGCGCGTCGCCGCGCTGCGCACCGCCGCGCCGTACGCGGTCGACCGGATCTGGCTGGACGGCGACGTGGCAGCCGACCGCGCGCCGTTCACCAGCATCTCCGGGGAGGCAACGCTCGACTCCGTCACGCTGTACCACCGGGCCGAGCGGGAATCGGGTCAGTGGGCGGCCCGGACGGGCGGAAGCGTTCTGGAGCTGCACGCGTACGCGGCCCCCGCCGGGGTCGACGCCTCGGAGATCGCTGATCGGATGCGCACGGAGCTCACCACGATCTGGCCGGAGGTGCGCGACCTAGCGATCGTCGACAGCGACCACCGGGTCGGGCACGACGCTCCCGCGTTCGACCTCGGAAGCGACGCGACCCGCCCAGCTGTGCGCACGGACCTCGGCGGCCTCTACCTCGCCGGCGACTGGGTTCGCATGCCCTTCCCGTGCGCATTGATGGAACGCGCCGCCTCCTCGGCCCTGCTCGCCGCGAACGCGATCCTCGAGAGGCACGCCGCCCGCCCGGCACCCGTGCTGTCGGTCGCACCGAGCGGGCTGCTGGCCAGACAAAAATCGTAGAGATCATCTCGGGGGCGCTGGCAGGATGGCGGCGTGCTGCTGACCATCGGGACCACCCACCGGCCCGCGACCGACCTCGGCTATCTGCTCATGAAGCACCCCGACCGGGTGCACGAGCTCGACCTGCCGACCGGGCGCGCGTTCGTGTGCTTCCCCGAGGCCGGCGAGGAGCGCTGCACGGCCGCGCTGGTGCTCGAGGTGGCGGCCCCGGACCGGCGTGCCGCGCCGGACGGCTTCACGCTGGGGCGCTTCGTCAACGACCGGCCGTACGCGGCGTCGAGCCTGTTGTCGGCCGCCCTCAACAAGGCGTTCCGCACCGCGATGACGGGCCGGTCGAAGGAGCGCCCCGAGTTGGCCGCGACCGCGATCCCGTTGGAGATCCGGATCCCGGTGCTGCGGTGCCGGGGCGGTGCCGACCTGGCCGACCGCCTGTTCGCGCCGCTCGGCTACGACGTCACCGCAACCGCCATCCCGCTGGACGCCGGACATCCGGAATGGGGCGCGAGCCCCTACGTCGACCTTCGCCTCGACGGCACGCTGCGGCTCGCGGACACGCTCCACCACCTGTACGTCCTGCTGCCCGTGCTCGACGACGCCAAGCACTACTGGGTGTCGACCGACGAGATGGACAAGCTCGTCCGGGCCGGTGAGGGCTGGCTGGCCGCCCACCCGGAGCGCGAGCTCATCGTGCGGCGCTACCTCGCGCACAGCCGCGCGCTGTCCGAGCCCACGCTCGAACGGCTCGCGGAGTCCGACGACCTGGTGGTCGCGGACAGCGTCGAGGACGCACCGCGCGAGGACGCCGACGAGGACGCCCCGGCGCTCGCCGAAGTCCGTCGCACCGCGGTGCTGCGGGCCCTGCGTGACTCGGGCGCGCAGCGGGTGCTCGACCTCGGCTGTGGTCCCGGAGCGCTGCTCGCCGACCTGATGGCTGACCGACGCTTCACCGAGATCGTCGGCGTCGACATCGCGCCACGGGCGTTGGCCGTGGCGGCCCGGCGGCTCCGGCTCGACCGACCCGGTGCCATCGCCGAACGGGACACGCAGCGGATCAAGCTGGTGCAGTCAGCGCTGACCTACCGCGATGCCCGGCTCGGCGGATACGACGCGGCCGTGCTGATGGAGGTGATCGAGCACGTCGACGAGTCCCGCCTGCCGGCCCTCGCGCGCTCCGTCTTCGGCGCCGCCCGACCCGGCACGGTGATCATCACGACGCCCAACGCCGAATACAACTCCCTGTACGCGGGACTGGCCGGAGCGATGCGCCACACCGACCACCGGTTCGAATGGACCCGGGCCCAGTTCGCCGACTGGGCGGCGGGGGTGGCGGCGGCCCACGGCTACACCGTCTCGATCGAGGGTGTCGGTCCGGCCGATGCCGACCTGGGCGCACCGACCCAGCTGGCCGTCTTCACCGCCGCCGGAGGCGTCGCATGACCGAATTGCCCGTACCCGCCCTGAGCCTCGTGGCCCTGGTCGGAATCTCCGGTGCCGGGAAGTCCACCTTCGCCGGGCGCCACTTCGCGCCGAGCCAGGTGCTCTCGTCCGACGCGTTCCGTGCGATGGTCGCCGACGACGAGACCGACCAGTCCGCATCGGCGGCGGCCTTCGACGCGCTCTACTACGTGGCCGGCAAGCGGCTCGCGGCCGGCCGGCTCACGGTGGTCGACGCCACCCACGTCCAGGAGCACGCCCGCTCCTCGCTCGTCGCGTTGGCCCGCGCCCACGACGTGCTGCCCGCGGCCATCGTGCTCGACCTGCCCGAGGACGAGGCCTGGGCCCGCACCGAAGCCCGCCCGGACCGGTCCTTCGGCCGTGCGGTCCTCGCCCGCCAGTCCCGCGACCTGCGCCGGACCCTCAAACGGCTCAACCGGGAGGGCTTCCGCACCGTGCACGTGCTGCGCGGCCGCGAGGAGATCGAGGCCGCCACGATCCGGCTGCAGCCGCTCTACACCGACCGCCGCGAGCTGACCGGGCCGTTCGACGTGATCGGCGACGTGCACGGTTGCCGGTCCGAGCTCGAAACGCTGCTGACCCGCCTCGGCTGGACTCTCCGCCGCGACGAGGCCGGTCGGCCGGTCGGCGCCGAGCACCCCGAAGGGCGCACAGCCGTCTTCGTCGGCGACCTCGTCGACCGCGGACCTGACTCCCCCGGCGTGCTGCGCCTCGTCATGGGCATGGTGCGGGCCGGCACTGCCCTGTGCGTGAACGGCAACCACGAGGCCAAGCTGCTGCGCAAGCTCCGGGGCAAGCAGGTCACCGTCTCCCACGGCCTGGCCGAGACCCTCGAGCAGCTCGACGGTGAGGACGGCGAGTTCGTCGCCGACGCCACCCGGTTCGTCGACGGACTGGTCAGCCACTACATCCTCGACGGCGGCAAGCTCGCGGTCGCGCACGCGGGCATCAAGGAGGAATACCAGGGTCGGGCATCCGGCCGCGTACGGGCGTTCTGCCTCTACGGCGACACGACCGGCGAGACCGACGAGTACGGCCTCCCGGTGCGCTACCCGTGGGCCGACGACTACCGCGGCCCCGCCACCGTCGTCTATGGACACACGCCGACCGTCGACCCGCAGTGGGTCAACAACACCATCTGCATCGACACCGGCTGCGTGTTCGGTGGCGCGCTGACCGCGCTGCGCTACCCGGAACGCACGCTGGTCGCCGTGCCGGCCGAACGCGAGCACTACGCGCCGGCCCGGCCGCTGCCGACAGCGGTGCGGGAACGCCCCGGCGACCTGCTCGACGTCGCCGACGTGCTGCCCGGCTCGGGCCGCCGCCAGCTCGAGACGCCGTACGGGCACATCCCGATCGAGGCGCCCCAGGCGGCCGCCGCGCTGGAGGTCCTGGGCCGGTTCGCCATCGACCCGCGCTGGCTGGTCTACCTGCCGCCGACGATGGCACCCGCGCCGACCTCGAAGGCGGACGGCTACCTGGAGCACCCGCGGGAGGCGTTCGAGGGCTACCGGGCCACCGGCGTGACCCGGCTGATCTGCGAAGAGAAGCACATGGGGTCGCGCGCGCTCGTGCTCGTGTGCCGCGACGAGGCGGCGGCCGCGCGCCGATTCGGCGTCACCGACGGCGAGACCGGCGCCGTCTACACCCGCACCGGCCGGCCGTTCTTCAGCCCGCCGCTCACCGCCGACCTGCTCGCCCGCGTCCGGTCCGCGATCTCCGATGCCGGCCTGTGGGCCGACCTCGACACCGACTGGCTGCTCCTGGACTGCGAGATCCTGCCCTGGTCGGCCAAGGCCGGCGAGCTGATCCGCGGCCAGTACGCCAGCGTGGGAGCCGCCGCCGGTGCCGCGTTGCCGGCGACGCTGGACGTCCTGTCGGCGGCGATCGACCGCGGCTTGGACCTCACCGCGCTGCGCGACCGCACCCAGGTCCGCGCCGCCAACGCGGCCCTGTTCACCGCCGCCTACCAGCGCTACGTGCGCCCGACCAGCGACCTGGCCGGGGTGACGGTCGCGCCGTTCGCGGTCCTGGCCGCCGAGGGCGCGAACCTGGCCACCAGGGACAACGGCTGGCACCTGGCGGTCGCCGACCGGCTGGTCGCCGCGGACGGCACGCTGTTCACGGCGACGGCCCGCAGGCACGTCGACCTCGACGACCCGGCGACCGCCGAGGCCGCCGAGGCGTGGTGGTCGGAGCTGACGGGCGCGGGTGGCGAGGGCATGGTGGTCAAGCCCGCCGACGGCCTGGTCCGCACCGCCCGGGGCGGGCTGGTCCAGCCGGGGCTGAAGTGCCGGGGCCGCGAGTACCTGCGGATCATCTACGGCCCCGACTACACGGCGCCGGACACCCTCGCGGGCCTGCGCGACCGCAACCTGGGCCGCAAGCGGAGCCTGGCGTTGCGGGAGCACATGCTCGGCCTGGGCGCACTCGACCGCCTCGCTGCCGGCGAGCCCCTGTGGCGCGTACACGAGCTGGTCTTCGGGATCCTCGCCCTGGAGTCCGAGCCGGTGGACCCGCGACTCTGACCGACGGTGGTCAGAACGACAGGAGCTGGAACACGCCGACCGTACGGAAGCCGAGGCGGTCGTACAGCGCCTTGCCGGCCTCGCTCGACGTGAGCGCGACCGTGCTGATGCCGTGCCGGCGGGCCAGGTCGACCGCGGCGGCGGTCATCGCGGCGCCGACGCCGCGGCGGCGGTGCTCGGGCTGGGTGCCGACGAAATAGAGGGTGAGCACGCCGTGGCTCAGCCAGGCTACGGCCGTGCCCGCGATCGGGCCGTCGTCGAAGCGGCCGGCCAGCCGGATCACCGTGCCGTCGCCGGCGAAGGCCTGCTCGCGGGCGATGGCCGTCGCGGTCGCGTCGGCGGGGATGCCCGAGACCCGGCCGTAGGCCGCGACGAACTCGGCCAGGTCGGTGGTCTCGGCGATGCGCAATCCCGCAGGGGTAGCGACGGGGACGACGCTGCCGGTCTCCGCCGTCATGATCGGCAGGCTGGCCAGCGGAACGGCGCCGAGCGGAACCAGGCTGTCGGCCAGGCCCGCGTCGCTGTCAGGCCCGGCCCACCAGATTCGCGGCACGCCGTCCAGTCGCACACGGGCCTCGGCGAGCGCGTCCTGGGGAGGGCGTCCGGAGGCGCGTAGGACTCCATTGAGCGGCGCGTGCCGCACGCCGCTGCGGTACGTGACCAGATCATCTCCACCGGTGGTGCCGATGTTCCAGCCGAGCAGGTACGCGCGGTGCGCGGCGAGCACCGTTTCGAGCAGGTCCACGAGTTGATCTTACTCGGGGTGATGGAAGATTGGATCATGAACAGCTGGACTCGGCCGCTCGACGGGATGAACGCACTCGTTGTCGGAGGTGGCGGCCACGGCATCGGCCGGGCGATCTCGCGGGCGTTCGCCGCCGCCGGTGCGAACGTGGCCGTAGCTGACATCGACCTCGGTCGCGCACGCGAGGCCGTCGAGGAGTTGACCGGCCAGACGCTCGCCCTCGCCGGTGATGTCCGGTCCACGTCGGCCGCTGACGACTTCGTCGGTGCGACCGTCGCCGCGTTCGGCCGGCTCGACACGCTCGTCACCGTGGTGGGCGGACAGGTCGCCTTCGTGCCGGCCGTGCGGCTGCACGAGATGAGCGACGACGACTGGGACCTCGCGTACGAGATGAACCTGGGCTATGTGGCCCGCGCGGTCCGGGCGGCTCTCCGGGCCTTCCTGGCCCAGGGCGGTGGCGGGTCCATCGTGAGCGTCGGCTCGGTCAGCGGCGTCATGGCCGCACCGATGCAGGCCGCCTACGGGGCCGCCAAGGCCGGCCTGGTCAGTCTCGCGAAGACCGTCGCCGCGGAGTACGCCGCCGACCGGATTCGGATGAACGTCGTGACGTGCGGCGCCATCGCGACGGCGGTGGCCAACACCGGCCAGGCCGCCGACGACGTGCCAGAGATCCCGCTGCGGCGCCTCGGCGTGCCCGACGATGCCGCCGCGGCCGCCGTCTACCTGGCCTCGCCGCTCTCGTCCTATGTGACCGGGCAGAGCCTGGTCGTCGACGGAGGCGTCACGGTGCGGGGGCCCTTCTCCGTCTGAGCTCCGAGTTGACCACCGTGTCCGCTGGGATGTGGTGCGCGCGTGGCGCCTCGGCGGGCAAGCCCAACTCGGCGCGTTGTCGCGGCGTCAGCGTCACGTCCTGTGCCGATGCCAGGTCCGCCAAGGCGCTTCCGTCGACTGGCCAGAAATGGATCCTGGTCCGCGCGTCGTTGGAACCGGTGGCGAGACGGCCGTCGGACGCGAACGCCAACGAGGTGACGTCCAGCTCGGGGCCAGCAATGGTGTGGAGAAGTTGACCGTCGCGGTGCCAGATCTTGACCGTGCTCTCGTCGGAGCAGGTGGCGACGCGCCCGTCGGACGCGAATGCCACGCCGGTAACGATCTCGTCATGGCCGGCGAGAGTATGGGCCAGGCTGCCGTCACGATTCCAGATTTCGACCTTGCCGTCGTGGGATGCGGTGGCGAGGCACCCGTCGGGCGCGAACGCCACTGAGAAGCCGGCAAAGAGACGACGGCGGCCGTCGGCGGGCGGGTGCGCGGCGATGGTGCGGAGCAGACGACCGTCGGGTTCCCAAATCTTGACCGCGTGGTCGACGGACCCGGTGGCCAGGCGCCCGTCGGGCGCGAACGCCACCGAGGAGATCGCCTCGCCATGACTGGTGATGGTGCGAACCGGACGACCGTCGACATCCCAGACCTTGACGGTGCGATCCTCGGAACCAGTGGCCAGGCGCCCGTCGGGAGCGAACGCCACCGACGAGATCACCCCACGGTGGCCGGTGATCCTGCGCACCAGACGACCGTCGAGACCCCAGATCTCGACGGTGCGGTTCGCGGAACCAGTGGCCAGGCGCCCGCCCGGCGCGAACGCCATGGACCGAACAGTGGCGCTCTGGCCGGTGAGCGTATGGAGCAGCGACCCGTCGACGTCCCAGATTCTGACGGTGTCCCGATCGCTGATCGCCAGACGGCCGTCGGCGGCGAACGCGACCGCCACGACGAAGCTGGAGCTCTTGATCACGGCGATCTGTCCGGCTCGAGGCGGTCGCCTGGTCCTGGTGGCGACCTCCCCCTCGGCTGGTGGGTGCCCGGTGAAGACCCGCAGTTCGCGACCGTCCGGCGCCCAGATCCTGAGGGTGTGATCGTAGGATCCGGTGGCGAGACGACCGTCGGACGCGAAAGCGACCGAGGTGACAGCGCCCTGGTGGCCGCTGATCGTGTCGAGCAGGCGGCCGTCGCGATCCCATAGCTTGACCGTGTGGTCGTCAGATCCGGTGGCGAGACGCCCGTCGGGCGCGAACGCCACGGATCCGACGTCATCGGCGTGGCCCGACAGCGTGTGGAGCGGTTCGCCGTCGAGATCCCAGACCCGCACGGTGCCGTCGGCGGACCCGGCCGCCAGCCGCCCGTCGGGGGCGAACGCCACGGATGACACCTCGTCGGTGTGGTCGGCAAGCACGCGGAGCAGCTCGCCATGGAGACCCCAGATCCACACCGTGCAGTCGGCGGACCCGGACGCCAGGCGCCCGTCGGGAGCGAACGCGACCGACCTGACGGGGCCGGCTTGACCGCCGAACGTGTATTGCGGCGAACGATCGCGGTGCCAAATCTTGACGGTGTGGTCGACGGACCCCGTTGCCAGGCGACCGTCGGGCGCGAATGCCACCGCGTGGACCTCGTCCGCGTGGCCGGTCAGGGTGTCCAGCAAACGTCCTTCGGAGTCCCAGATCCTGACGGTCTTGTCGAACGACCCGGTGGCGAGGCTTCCGTCAGGCGCGACGGCGATCGCGGACACGCTACGGCCGGCGAAGCGATGAAGCAGCCGGCCGTTGGCATCCCAGATCCTGACCGTGTTGCGGGAACCGGTCGCGATGCGCAGGTCCGACACGAACGCCACGGAGAGAACAGCGTCCAGGTCGTCCCAGATGGGGATTTCGGTCGCGGGGAGGGCGGCCTGGAGCGCGTACGCGGCGAGGGGTGTCGGCTTGAGCTCGGTGTACGCGGCGCGCGCCATCGCCAGCGCCCGTGGCTGGTCAATGGCGATGGTGGCCAGGGCTTGGCGTGCGATCACGTTTGCCCGGCGTTCCCGGCCGGCGGCCGCGTGCTCCACGGCCGCGGACAGATACTCCCGAGCCGGGGGAAGCAAGGCTGTGAGTTGGATCGACCGGGTCGTGTCGTCGAGGCGACGGCCGTCGATCAGGTACTCCGGATCCTTGCCGGCGGCGTCCCACGCGGCGGCCAGCGCGGCGAGCTCGGTCGCCTTGCGCAGTTGCTCGGCGTGCGCCTCGATATGGTCACGCAGGTCCGGCCAACGCCGCAGCAGCGCTTCATGGCCGAGGGCGAAGACGACCTCGCCGTCTCGGCTGTCGCTGGTGATCAGCCGCTGCGCCAGGAACGCCTGGACGACCTGCGCACCGGCGTCGTCCAGATCGGCCGCGCGGACGCTGTGGCGCGTGGGTTCAGGCCCGGCGTACGAGACGAAGCCGGCCAACACTTCGAGACACCGCCGCAACGGATGCCCGGAGTTGGCGACGGCGGTTTCCGCGCGCCGCGTGATGATGCCGCCGACCGTTCCGGCCGCCTCGTAGTCCGCGCGAGTGATGTGCTGGTCAGGCCCGCGCCGGTCGTACAGGTCGCTGAGGAAATAGCTCAGCAGCGGCAATGCGTCGCCCGCGCCGACCTCCGTAAGGAGGTCCTCGACGAGGCCGTCCTCGAAGGTGGTGTCGGTCTCGTCGGCCGGCTCGGTGACGACCTGGCGCAGCTGCCGGACGGTCATGGCATTGACCATGAACGGTGCGGTGAACAGCTCTGAACCTGCCCCCTGCTGGAACGCCCCTATGTATTCGGAGCGCAACGTGGCGACGACGTGCAGCCGGCGGTCGAGGTCGACCAGCCTCGACATCAGGCCCATGAAACGGTCGAGCTCCTCCCGCGTCTGCAGGCTGACGAGCTCCTCCAACTGGTCGACGACGATCAGCAGGCGGTCGGCCGGCCGGCGCAGGTCGCTGAGGCGCCGCAGCAGCGGCCGCATCAGTGGGCTGTCCGCGGCCAGGCTCGGCTCCACCGCGACTCGCTTCGCCACGTCGGCCAGGTCGACTCCGCCGACGATCGATTCCAGCTGGGCGAGCGCATCGCCCTGGGGTGCGAAGTCGGGCAGGACCTTCCACCGACGGTCCAACCGCGGCAGCAGACCGGCGAGGACCAGAGACGACTTCCCCGACCCCGACGGACCGACGATCGGCACGAACCGCAGACCCGGGGCGTCCGCGCTCAGAACGCGATCGGTCAGATCGCGGATCTCCTGCCCGCGTCCCGCGAAGACCGCCTCACGATCTCTCGTGTACGGCGTGAGACCTGGATACGGGTTGCCGCCCAGATCGGTCCAGCGCGGCGCGGGTCGGAGTGGGCCACGCCGCTGCCACCACCACGAAGCCGTCACACCGAAGACCAGCAGGCCACCCAGCACGGCGGAGTACGTGGACAACGGCTGTAACCAGCCCGGCCACCGATCGGCCCGCGCCGTGGCGAGGTTCGTGAACAGTCCCACGCCGGCGCCCAGCACGAACGCGAGATAGTCGAAGGCTCCGGTCGCACGCCTCCTGGCCGCCATCGCACCCCCGGGTCCACTCAGCCAGTCTCACGGAGCCATTTCAACAGCCAAGAGCTCACGCCGCCGTCGCTCGATCGGCTGAACCCGAGGGCTGTCGGCATCCATCTATGATGATGGTCGATGACCGCGAGCCTCCTCACGACGATGGTCGAACGCCTGCGCGTCACTCCTCGGGCGCCGCTCTACACCTTCCTCGACCGGCGCGGTGCGGAGGCGGACTCCGCCGACTACGAAGACGTCGTGCGGCGCGCGGCCGGGACCGCCGACCTTCTCCAGGCGGCCGGGGTCTCGCGTGGCGATCGCGTCCTGCTGATCTTCCCGCCGGACGACGGGCTGGACTTCGTCGCCGGATTCTTCGGGTGCGTGCTGCTCGGCGCGATCGCGGTGCCGGTCGCGAGCCCCGACCCGCGGCACCTCGACCGGGAGCTGCCGAAGCTCCGGCACGTCGCCCGGGACAGTGGCGCCCGATTCGCGCTCACGCACGCGAAATACCGCGCGCTCGCCACGGTCACGTCGGTGACCAACCGCCTGCGCGGTCGCGCGGGCTGGCCCAAGCTGACCTGGCTGGTGTCGAACCGCGCCAAACGGGCCGACCCGGCGACGGCCGCGGAAACGCTCGCCCGCGCGGCAGAGCGGTTCGGCCCCGACGACATCGTCTACCTGCAGTACACGTCCGGCTCGACGTCCGCGCCCAAGGGTGTCGTGCTGCGGCACCGGAACCTCGTGCACAACCTCGAGCTCATCGCCCGCAACACCCGGGTCGACAGCGCGTCCGTGCTCGTCGGGTGGGTGCCGCTCTTCCACGACATGGGGCTGGCCGGCGGCATCCTCAACGCCATGTACACCGGTGCCCGCTGCGTCGCGTTCTCCCCCCTCACGTTCCTGGCCGCGCCGCGGCTCTGGCTGGAGGCGATCGACCGCTATCGCGGCACCCACATCGCCGGACCGAACTTCGGCTACGAGTACGTGCTGCGCGGGCTGAGCGACGGCGACGCGTTCGACCTCTCGTCGCTACGGGCCACGCTCCAGGGCGGCGAACCCATGCTGGCGTCCACGATGGACCGCGTCGAGGCCGCGCTCGCGCCGATGCGCTTCGACCCGGCATCGTTCTGCAACGTGTACGGCATGGCCGAAGCCGTGCTCTTCGTCAGCGCGCAGGTCGGCAAGCGGCCGACGCTCTTGCGGGGCGACCGGGCCGTGCTCGACCGCGACGGCGTCATCGTCCCGCCGGCGGCCGACGCTCCCGCGGTGACGCTCGTCGGCAGTGGCGTCCCCGACGCCGAGCTCGGCGTGACGGTGGTCGCCGTCGACCCGGCCACCCACCTGGCGCAGCCACCCCACGTCGTCGGCGAGCTCTGGGTCTCCAGCCCCAGTGTGTCGACCGGCTACTGGGGACGGACCGACGAGGAGAACGCGGCCGTCTTCGCGGCCCGCCTGGCGACCGGCGACGAGCGGCGGTTCCTGCGCACCGGTGACCTCGGGGTCGTCGGCGACGACGGCGAGGTGTTCGTCTGCGGCCGCCTCAAGGACCTCATCATCGTCGGCGGCCGCAACATCCATCCGCAGGACCTGGAGGCGGCGGTGGTCGCCGCCGACCCGATCCTGCGGCCGGGCAACGCGGTCGCGTTCGGCGTCCAGGTCGACGGCGTCGAGCGGGTCGTGGTGGCGGCCGAGCTACGGAAGAAGGCCCTCGCCGGCACGGAGCCCGTGCCGGTGGACCGCGCGGCGGCGGCGATCCGGGCCGCGGTGGCCGCCCACTGCGGCGTGCAGTGCCACGAGGTCCTGCTCCTGCGGGCCGACTCCCTCCCGAAGACGACCAGCGGCAAGCTGCGACGCGGTGAGTGCAAGGAGCTCTGGACCAGCGGGTCGCTCCAGCCGCTCGCGGAAAAGGAGAAGCCGAGAGCGGAGGTCCAGGGCAGCGGCGCCGAATACGTCATCCGGCTGCTCCAGGCGGACCTCGCGGCGCTCCTCCAGTACCCCGGCGAGGTGCCCGTCGATGTCTCCCTCCGCGACCTCGGCCTCGACTCGCTCGGGACGATGGACCTCGCCGCACGTGTCGAGGACCGGACCGGGGCGGTCGTACCCCCGTCCGAGGTCACCGACGGCGCCACCCTGCGGGACTTGGCGACGCTCGTCGTGCGGCAGTTCGCGCAGTCCCCAGCCGAGCCGAGCGAGAGGCCGGCCGCGCCGGATCCGGGCGAGATCCCCTTCAGCGCCGCCCAGACCCAGGCCCTCCAGCTCGGGCAATGGAACTGGTGGAACCGCGCGGTCATGCTCGACGTGCACCGCCGGCTCACCCCGGAGCGGCTGCACCGCGCCGCCTACGCACTGGTCGCCCGGCACGACGCGCTGCGTCTGCGGTTCCGCAGGGACGAGGGACGCTTCACCCAGCGCTACGGCGACGTCGAAGGCAGCTTCGCCGTCGAGACCACCACCGAGCCGTCGCTCGACGACCAGCATCGCCGGCTCAGCGTCGAGCACGGCCCGGTGCTGCGCCTCCTGCTGATCGAGACCGGCGACCGGCAAAAGCTCTTCATCACCGTGAACCACCTCGTCATGGACGCCGCCACCCTGGGCATCCTGGTCGACGACCTGGACCGGCTCTGCCAGCAGGACGAGCGCGGTGAACGCCTCCACATCGCGCGGACCTCGGCGCCCTTCGCGGCGTTCACGCGCTGGATGAACGACTTCGCGCGCGGCGCCGCCATCGCCGACCTGGACTTCTGGCATCGGCAGCTCGACGCCGCCGGCACGCATGAGGCCGTCACGATGAAGGACCTGACCAGCGCCCACCAGCACCTCGGCCCCGACGAGACGCGCGCACTCCGCGGCATCACCACGAACGGCCGCCGCGCACCGGTCGCGACGACCCTGCTCGCCGCGTTGGTGCGGACCGCCCAGCGCCAATGGGACGGCGACCGGCTCGCCGTCAAGCTCTCCAGCTCCGGCCGGCAGTCGGCGGTGCACGGTCTCGACGTCTCGCGGACCGTCGGCGACCTGCACTGCACCTTCCCGCTCGCCTTCGACGACAGCTCGACGCAAAGCCCGGCGGAGACGCTGACCGCGGTCAGCCGACGACTCGCGGAGGTCCCCTCGGCGGGCATGTCGTTCGACCCGCTCAGGTACCTGGGCTACGCGGACGTCAGCGCCGCGGCCCCGATGCTCTGGTTCAACTTCCAGGGCGAGGTGCCGACGCGGAGCCGGAGTGGCCTCTTCTCGCTGCGCGCGGACGACCTCGGCGACATGTGGGACCCCGAGGGCGGTGTCAAACAGCCGCCGCTGTACGTCGAGTGCTCCGTCGTCGAGGGCACGACGCGCGTCGACTGGTACTACTCCCCGCGGCATCTGGGGTGGTCCGGCGGGGAGATCGACGAGTGGATGGCCCGGTTCGGCGACGAGCTGCGCCAGTGCCGGACCTAGCCGATCGCGCGTTCGCCGCGACCTTCCATCACGTCTTCACCTTCTCGTTGCTCTACGAGGACTCGGAGGTGGACAACCGCGTCCTGGACCTCGACTCCCGTGCGCGCGTGCTGGCGGTCAGCGGCGCCGGCTGCGGCGTGGCCGGTCTGCTGGCCGCCCATCCCGCCCGGATCGACGCCGTCGACACCAACCGGCACCACCTCGCCCTGGCCGCCCTAAAGGTCGCCGCTGCCCGCCGGATGACCTCCCACGCCGAGTTCTACCAGCTGCTCGGCCGGGGACGACACGACGATCCCGCGGGGGTGCTCCGGCCGCTCATGGCGGCCCTCCCGTCCTGGGTCGGGCGTTACTGGAGCACGAACCACCACCGGTTCCGGCACAACCTGTACGCGGAGGGTCTGGTCGGCACCTTCCAACGGTTGCTGCGCCAGAAGGTGGGTGTCGACGCGGACTTCCTGCGGACCGTGCAGGCGCTCCCGCCCGCCGAGCGGCTGGCGCGCTTCGACCCGATCTTCGCGTCGCTGCGGCGATGGTGGCCGATGCGCGTCCTGGTCAACACGCCGCTGTTCCAGCTCGGCGTGGGCGTCAACTTCGCGCAACGGCGGCGCAACCTGCGGGCGAACCGGGCAGCGTCCATGATGGACGTCGTCACCGCGCACTTCGAACGATTGGTGCGGACGGACCTGGAGACGAACTGGTTCGTCTGGTCGTGCCTGACCGGCGAGTTCAACCACGACCATCCCGACGCGGTGCCGCCCTATCTGCGGGAGCAGAGCCACAAGCAGTCGCTCGTGGCACCGACGCGGGTCGGTTTTCATCACGCCTCGCTGCAGCGGATGCTCGCCGGTGCGACGCCGGGACAGTGGTCGCACTTCTCCCTGTGCGACGTGCTGGACTGGCTGCCCGCCTCCGCCCAGCGGGAGCTGCTGCACCGGATCGCCCGCGTGGGCGGGGAGGGCGCGGTCGTCCTGACGCGCAGTGTGGAGGACGCGTGCGTCGTCGACCGCGTCGGGTTGTCGGGGCTCTACGAGCGCGTCGAGCCGGCGTCGACCCTCGCGAGCGAGCAGGAGCGGACGCGGCTGTACGGACGCGTCGACGTCTACCGGGTCGTCGGCGCCGCATGACCTGGGAGGCGGACCACCGCGCGTTCCTCGACCGGTACTACCGGGCCACCCATCGCGTCTACGACGTGTCCCGGAAGTACTTCCTGTTCGGCCGCGACGGCGTGCTCGACCGCCTGCTGGCCGGGGACTGGGCCACGCTCGTGGAGATCGGCCCAGGCACCGGGCGCAACCTGGCCCGGCTGCACCGCCGACGGCCGGACGCGGCGCTCGGCGGGCTGGAGGCGAGCGACGTCATGCGCGCGCACGCCGCACGCCGGTGCCCCTGGGCCCGGATCTCCCCTGGTTTCGCCGAGGACGGTGACATCGGTGCCGTCCTTGGTGTGCCACCGCAGCGCATCCTCATGTCGTACTGCCTGTCGATGTTCGTGGACAAGGACCGGGCGATCGACAACGCGCGCCGGCACCTCGCGCCCGGCGGCGAGCTGTGGGTGGTCGACTTCTCGGACCTCGCGGCCCGGGCGATGCGCCCGTTCCTGTCCGCCTTCCATGTCGAGGCCGTGCCGGACGACCTGCTGCACCGCCACGGCGCGACCCACGTCGAACACGGCCCGCTGCGCTACTACGTCGTCGCGCGGTTCCCGGCATGACCTCCCGGCACTGGGTGGAGCGCGCCGGGGTGCGGCTGTCGTACCAGGTCGCCGGGGAGCGCGGCGACCCCACGCTGGTGCTGTTGGCCGGGTACGGCCGGTCCGGCAGCAGCTGGCTCCCCTGGCTCGGCCGTGTCGGTCCCCTCCCCTACCGCGTCGTGCTCGTCGACCACCGGGGCACGGGCGAGTCGGGGCGTCCGCGTCGGCCGTACACGTTGGCGACGCTGGCCGACGACGCGGCGGTCGTCATCCGGGACGGCGCCGGGGACGCGCCCGCGGTCGTGGTCGGCGAGTCGATGGGCGGGATGGTCGCCCAGCATCTCGCGCTCCGGCACCCGCGCCGGGTCGCCGGGCTCGTGCTGTCCGCCAGCGCGGCGCGCGGCGACGTGTCGCCGGCCTTTCTACGCTCGCTGCCGCTGACCGCCGCGGCCACGATCTCGAACGACGTCCGGGTGTGGACGATGTGCGACCGGCTGCTCGTGCACGACGGCGACCGCGCGCACGGCCTGCTGGCCCCGCTCCGGCAGATCCAGCGGACCGAGCCGTACTCGCGGTTCAACTCGCTTCTGCAGGCGTTGGCGATGTCGTTCCACCGGACCGATCGCCGGCTCGGGGCCGTCCGCGTGCCGGTCGAGGTGATCGTCGGCGCCGAGGACCGGATGCTGGCGCCGCGCAACTCGCGCGTGCTGGCCGCCCGCCTCCCGCAGGCGCGGCTGACGGTGCTGGCGGACACCGGTCACGCGATCGCCTACGAGCGACCGATGGAGATCGTGGACGCGGTCAAGCGGCTCGGGCTGTGACGGCCGTCCGGAAGAAGGCCGCCCGGCAGAGCAGGGGCACGAGCAGCACGGTGTGCAGCACGAACAGCCCGACAGCGCCGCGCCCGCGTTGGTACGAGCTCATATACGTCCGCTCCCTGAACACGATGTGGGACACGTCCTGGGCCACCGTGCCGAGCACGAGCAGGCCGGCGGCGACGAGCCAGCCGAGCGTCGTCGGGAGGGCGAGGTAGGCGGCGAGCACGACGGCCACGTACAGGATCGATGCCAGGGCGGTCTGGTCCGGTGCCGTGTAGGCGCAGAAGTACGCGTAGAGGACCGCGACGAACGCCACGACCACGGCGGGTGTCGCGCCGAGGGCGAGGGCCGCGGCGCCGACGAGGCCGAAGACACCGAGCAGGCCGATGCCCGTCGAGAACAGGTGCACGACGACGTTGCCGGTCTTCTGGTGGAAGCGGGCGAAGTCGCGGTACGTCTCCTCGAACCGGTAGGTGTCTCCGAGGTGCCGGCCCGCCACCTCCTGGCACAGGACGACCACGTAGCACGCCACGTGGGCCAGCAGCAGCGGCCACCACGCCGCGCGGAAGGGGGCGTGCAGCGCCAGCCCGGCGAAGCCGACCAGCTTTCCGACGATCATGGGGTGCGGGATGACGCCGTACGGGAAGCCCGAGACCTTGCCGGGTGGTACGACGCCGAGCTCCGCGCCGAAGTAGGTGCGGTCGGAGCCCAGCCGCAGGAACGCGAGCCCGGAGAGCCCGAAACCGAGGGCCGCGACCGCCAGCGACGGTGCGTCGAACCCCGCCTGCCCGTACTGCCAGAACAGGGTCCCTAGCGCCACGAGTTGGAACAGGGTCGCGTCGCGGGCGAACCGGCCGGGCTCGACCGTGCGGAACAGGTGGGCGACGGCGTAGAGGGCGTAGTGGACGAAGCTGAAGAGGTAGACCCGCTCGGTCGGGTGCCCGGCGGTCACGCCCCAGAACAGCAGCAGGACGAGCAGGTTCAGGACCCCGACGTACTGGAAGAACAGCGGATAGAGGAACGTGCCGGCGTTGACGACGGCGCCGAGGAGCTTGCCGATCGCCGACTGCGGGTTCTTGCTCGCGACGAACAGCTCGCGCGCCCGCCGGTTGTAGGTCTCGTTCCACCCCGCGAACAGCGCACGGACCGGGGCGAGCCAGCGGGGTACGACCGCGTAGTGCACCTTGAGGCAGATGCGGCTGTCGGCGAGGAGGTCGTCCGGGTCGCCGCTCTTGACGATGTGGTGGATGTCGCGGTTGTAGTCGAGCCAGCAGAACTCGCCCGTCCGCAGGGTGTTGCGGGCCTTCTGGACCGCGAAGACCGTCGTGACGCGGTCGTTCCCCCGCACGACGACCAGGCAGCGCAGGAGCGTCACGAACGGCAGCAGGCCGAACGGGCCGTCGATGTGCTGCTGGAGAAAGGCGCGGTCGGAGCCCTTGGCGCCCATGTTCGAGACGTAGACCTCGTTCATGCCGCTGACATTGTGGACAGTGTTGCCGGGGAACGCCTCCAGGATGCTCGCCCGGATCGCGGCCGAGTCCTTGAGGCCGGCGAACGCCGCGCGGGCGTCCGGCGGAAGCTCCGCCTCCCACTCGTGGAAGGTCTCCTGGCGGTCCAGGGCCTGCCCGTCCACGTACGCCAGCATGGTCTCGAGGTGGCCAGCGTGTGCCTCTTCGACGGTTCCGACCCCGGGCTTCATGCGACCATCCTCGCGCCGAGCCGGTCGATGCGATAGATGCGACGGCCGTCGATCCAGAGCCAGGCGGTGGCGAACACGGTCCGGTCGCGGATCTCGAGGATCTCCAGCTCGACGGTGACCAGGCGGTCGGTCGGCACGACCTGGCCGCGGTAGGTCCACGTCAGCGGCTCGTCGACGGCGACGGATTCGCAGCGGCCGCCCCGCTCGGCTACGTACCACTGGAGCAGCTGGTGGGCCGCCTCGACGCCGAGGGAGCCGGGCATGACGGGGTCCTGGAAGAAGTGGGCCTTGAAGAACCACTCGTCGGGGTCGACGTCCTTCTCGGCGCGCAGGCGGCCGAGGCCGGCGGCCCCGCCCTCGGGCCAGTAGCCGGTGATCCGGTCGAGCATCATCAGCATGCTCCCGCGCCGTGCGGACAGCGCGGGGACGTTCTCGCACGGCTCGCTCAGGCGGTCGAGCTCGGCAGGTGTCGGGGGCAGGCCGGGCTGCTCGGCGAAGGCCGTGGTGAGGAAGTAGCCGAACACGGCGGTGCCGCGGAGCAAGGGCTCACCGTCGGCGTGGCACTCGATCCGGAACGATTCGATGATCATGCCGGCGGCGCGGGACACGTCGGTGAGCTCGGCGCGGGTGCGGATGCGGCGGGTGCCCGGTCGCACCTCGCGCAGCAGCCGCACGTCGCCGTCCAGGTTGCGGAAGAGCAGCTCGGCGTCGATCTGGGTGGGGCTGCCGACGTAGCAGCCGAGCCAGCCGCACGGCTGGAGCGCCACCTCCATCAGGACCGCGGCCGGCATCGTGGGTGCGGCGTTGTGGGCGAAGTACCAGGCCTCGGCGGGCACCTCGTACTCCGCGGTGACCGCACTGCCGACCGCCATACCCTGGTACGGGCCTTCGACGGCGGCGATCCGGCTCATGAAGTGGTACGGCGGCCCGGGCAGCCGGGGCGGGCGGCGGGTGCCGAGGAACGCCTCGGCCATCGGCCCGAGCCCGTCCGTGGGTCTGCCCCAGGCGCAGGCGAGCAGGGAGGCGTAGCCGAGCGGTAGCCCCTCGACCTCGGCGACGGGGCCGGCGTCGCGGTGCCCGACGAGGCCACCCAGCCGGGCGAGTGGCGCGAGCACCGTGGTGGGCGGGCCGAGGTGCCGCCACTGGTCGAGGGGCCAGTCCGGCACCAGGCGCACGGCGCAGTCGGCGACGTGCAGGGCCTTGACGCCGTCGACCGTGACCAGCACGTCCGCGACGACGGTCGGGAACGGGCCGGCGGACACCTCCGAGACGAAGACCTCGTACGTGAGCTGCTTGCTGTCGGGGGTGACCTGGCCCCGGCAGCGCATGCGGGCGGTGCGGCCGGGCACCGGTTCGAACCGCCAGCCGTCGCGGGTGATCGTGTGGCCGCAGGCGGCCAGGTAGAAGGCGACCGCCTGGAGGCAGCCGTCGGACATCAGCGTGCCGGGCATGCACGGGTCGTTGTGGAAGTGGCCGTCGAAGAACCAGTCGTCGGGGCTGACCGCTGTCTCGGCGCGCAGGTAACCGCGGCCGTTGGGACCGCCGGTCGGGTCGAAGACGGGGACCTCGTCGAGCAGGCGCAGCCGGCCGGCTCCGATCCGTGGCGTGCGAACGTGGGCGAGCGTCGGCTCCCAGCCGGGGCCGAAGCAGGCGGCGGCGCGGCCCTCCGCGAAGGCGTCGACCGCGGACCTGTCGAACCCGGTGCGCGTGCACGTGACCGCGGGCGGGTCGTACGGGGCGTCGCCCGGGCGGGTGGCGGCCGCGTCCCAGATGACGCCGCCGGTGTTGGCGAGCTCGTCGTCGTCGAAGAACCCCGCCTGTCCCTCTCGGACGGTCAGCAGGAGCGTGTCGCCGACGTGGCAGTCGTACTCGAAGAAGAACAGGCGGACCGGGCCGTGGACGACGTGCCCGACCACGCGGATCTCGAAGGTGAGGGTCGCGCCGGGAGCGGGTGGCGGGGCGTGGAACGTCACGTCGCTGCCGAGCAGGCGGTAGACGCGCTCGCCCCGGTTGTGCAGGTCGGCGCCGAGCCAGCTGATCAGGAGCAGATCGGCTTGGCCCGCCTCGACGACCAGGCCGGGCGGCATGCGACCGGTGGCGTCGAGGTACCAGGCACCGGTGTCCACATCGGTCTCGGTCCAGATGGTGCCCTTGCCGAGCGAGCCGGGTGCGGCGTCGATCCCGGTGACCCGGTCGGCGAGCAGCAGGGGCGGGCCGGGCATGCGGGTCTGCCGCACGTCGAGGTCCTGGACCGCGAACATGGGGCCGAACAGGTCCGAGATCTGGCCTTTGGCTAGGTGTTCGAGCTGGGCCCGGTCGAATCGGGGGCCGGGGTGCTCGCGGTTGCCCACGGGTGTGAGGGCGCGGAGGGCCTCGGCGCGTCCGGCCAGGAACCGCGTGTGGGCTGTGGCTTGCAGGTCGAGGAACTGGTGGTGTGCCTCGGTGATGGACGCGCGCCAGTCGTGCGCCGGGGCGCTGGTTCGCGGACGGTGGCGGGTCGGCATCGGTGCCAATTCCGGGGCCGGTTCCATCACGGCGTACGCGACGGGGGCCGCGAGGCGTTTCGGCACGCTGATCGTCTCGCCGCGCGCGGGGCGGGGGCTCTCGAGGTAGGTCGCGAGGGCGTCGTGGCGGAACGGGACGCCGGCGGCGGCGAGCTCCACGGCCGCTGCCGACAGCGACCACAGGCCGCGGTCCCGCACGGAGTCCAGGGCCACCGCCACGTGCTCGCGTTCGCCCAGGATGCGGCGGATCCAGCCGGTGCACTGGGCGGCGGGTCCGTGTTCGACGAACACGCGTACGCCGTCGTCCCAGGCTTGTTGGATGACGTTGGGGAAGTCGACGGGCGAGAGCATCTGCTCGGTGATCGCGTCGGCGGCGGACTGCTCGGTCGGGTGGTACGACTGGCCGGTCGCGCCACGGTAGAACCGGATGCCTGGCACTTTGGTCGTGGGGCGGCGGTGCAGCGCGTGCCAGCGGTCGCGGACCTCGGCCAGCTCCGGGGCGTGCGCCGCCAGGTCGTAGTGGATCCGGATGCGGGACGCCGGGTCGAAGCGCTCGACGAAGGCCGCGCACGCCCGCTCCTCGCCGGCGACCACACAGGTGCCGGGGGCGCAGACCGCTGTCAGGTGCACCGCTGGTTGGTCGGCGAGCATCGCCCGGACCTGCTCGGGATCGGCCGACAGGAGATAGCCCGCCCAGCGCTCCCCCGCGATGCCGTGCCGCTCCCAGAAGCGGCGCACGGCGCGCAGGTCGCCGCCCAGGTCGTGGGTGAACAGGCCGCTGGCTCGGGCGTCGGCGGACATCGCGGTCACGTCGTTCCAGACGCCGAGCGAGACGAGGGCCGCCGACTCGCCGGAGGAGTAGCCGATCGCGGCGTGCGGTGCGACGCCCAGCACCTCGCGGGTGATCCTGGTGTGCAGGCGGGCGACGAATCCGACGGCGAGGATCTGGTCCAGGGAGTCGTCGGGTACGTCGCGCCCCTCGTAGAGCCACGAGACCTGTGCGTGCTCGTCCATGCCGGCGACCAGCGGCGCGAACGCGAGCGCGACGTCGGCACCCATGCCCGGGTAGAAGGCCGAGCCCTTGGTGTAGACGAACGCCGTCTCGCCGCCGATCGGCCGCTCGCGGAAGGCGACCCCGGGCGGCCGCAGGGCGGTGCCGTCGAGCCAGCCACGCGCCGCCATCAGTTGCTCGGCGAGGTGCGCGGGGTCGCGGGCCGCGACGGCAAGGCGGGCCGGGCCGGTGTCGCTCTCTCGTCCATCGGCGGCCGCCGCCAATGCCTCGGCACGGTTCGCGCCCGAGTAGACGTGCAGCGCGGTGATCGGCTCGGTGGCCCAGGCGGCGGCATCCGCGGCGCGGAGGCCGACGCGGACAGGTGCAGCACCCAGCACGGGCGTGCTGACGTCGGCCGTGGTCCCGCCCAGGCGGGGCTGCGCGCGCTGTCGGGCGACGGGCCAGGCGCGGTGGTGGAGGGCGATGGCCGCCGCTGCGACGTCGAGCAGGCCGCGGGCGGCGTGTGGCGCACCGAACAGGCCCGTGGGAAAGGCGTCGGCCGGCCGGTCGGTGCGATCGAGGACCGCGAGGACCCGGTCGCCGTCGCGGCGGGCGTCGTCGAGGCGTTTGAGCACGAGGACCACGGCCGCGTCGGCGGGTTCGGCGAGCGGGTCCAGCTCCGCGATGGCAGCGCGGTGCACCGGTTCGTCGGAGAGGTCGACGGCGCCGACGAGGGCCGCGTCGATCTCGCCGGCCCGCAGCGCGCGGGCGGCCAACTCCAGCCCTACGACGCCGGACGCCTCCTCGGCGAAGACCGCGAAGCCCGGTCCGGACAGGCCGAGCTGCCCGCCGATGCGGTTGGCCGCGATGTTGGCCATGGCGCCCAGGACGCGGGAGGCGGTCAGCGGTGGACCGAAACTGCGCACCCGGGCCGTCTCGGGGTCGCAGCCCATCCCGACCAGGACGGACGTGCGCTCCGGCGGGAGGTCGATCCCTTCGACGGCGTCCCGGGCGACCTCCAGGACGAGTAGCTGCTGGCCCAGCGTCTCGCGCAGGTCGCGCGGTGGGTAGCGCAGGCCGTCGAGCCCGACCTCGATGTCGTTCGTGGTCGGGCGTGGGATCCAGCCGCGCAGGACAGCGTCCTCGAGCGGGTCGTCGCCGACGCGGCCGCTGACGGCGACGATGGCGATCTCGGCTGGCGGGGCGGCAGCGCTGAAGCTCTTCGGCGCGCCGTCGTACGCCTCGACGATCAGGTGGGCGTTGTTGCCGCCGAAGCCGAACGCGCTGATCGCCGCGCACCGGCGCGGTCCTGCCCAGGTCTCTTTTGCCGCCAGCAGTCGCAGCGGGCCGTCGCGGAGCTCGTCGATCGGGTCGTCGGCGCCGGCCGTCGCGGGGAGCGTCCCGTCGTGGATGGCGGCGAGGAGCTTGAGCAGACCGGCCGCGCCCGATGCGGTCAGCAGATGGCCCACATTGGACTTGGCCGAGCCTACGGGCAACGGCTCTGGTCGGGCTTGGAAGACACGGGCCGTCGAGCGGGCTTCGACTGCGTCGCCCAGCGGTGTGCCCGTGGCGTGGCACTCCAGCAGCTCCACGGTTTCCGGACCGAAGCCGGCTTGCGCGTACGCGGCGCGCATGGCCCGGATCTGGCCTTCTTCGGCCGGTGCGAGGAAGCCGCCGGTGCGGCCGTCGTTCGAGAGGCCGATGCCGCGGATGACGCCGAGGACAGGGACGCGCTGGGCCACCGCATCGCCTAGGCGCATCAGCGCCACGATGGCCGTTCCTTCGGCGGGGACGAGTCCGTCGGCGCCGCGATGGAAGGGCCGGCTGCGGCCGGACGGGCTCAGCGCGCCGAGGGCCGCGAACCCCGAGTTGATGATCTGCCCGTCGCAGCCGCTGACCGCACCGGCGAGCATGAGGTCGGCGGTGCCGTCGTGCAGCCGATCGCAGGCGATCTTGATGGCGTAGAGGGCGGAGGCGCAGGCGGCGTCGAGGGCGAGCGAGCCGCCTTTGAGGTTCAGCGCGCTGGCGGCCTGGTGGGCCCAGAGGCCCGACGAGAACCGGCCGTGTGGGTCGCCAGGGTGGTCGGCCCGCCACACGCGCTCGGCGTACGCGACCAGGCTCCGGCTCGGGTAGCCGAGGTTGCCGAGGACGAGGCCGCTGCGTTCCGGGCGGGCGCGGTCGCCGGCCTCGCGCAGAGCGGCCCGGCCCGCGTGCAGCACCCATCGCAGGGCCGGGTCGTACGCGCTGTCGCCGGTCTCGAAACCTCGGACGAGACCCATGCTGACGCGCGCCGAGACGATGTTGGCCCAGAACTGGTCGGGGTTGTGTGCTCCGGGCAGCACGCAGCCGCGGCCGACGATCGCGACCGGTGCGAAGGTGCTCACGCCGGTGCCAGGTCGGGCCGGCGGACGAGGCGCACGCCGAGCAGTTCGGTGCGGACCCTGCCGTCCTCGTCGAGCAGGGCGACGTCGCAGCGGGCCTGGTCGGTGGTCCGGGAGCCCGCGCGCACGATGCAGCGCAGCGTTCCCGGGGCGGCTCCCGCGCGGTGGACGTGAACCTGGTCGAGGCCCATCGGCAAGGTGGCGTCGCCGGTCGTGTGCGCGGCCCACAGGACCGCCGCCTGCAGTGCGCCGTCGATCGCGGCCGGGTCCGTGCGCCAGCGGCCGGGCCAACCCATCACCCGCGCGCCGACAACCTCCGCCTCGGCGCCGTGCGGGGACAGGCGCACCCGCCGCAGGACCTGGAACCCGGGGCCGTGGAACAACGCGGGTGAGGCGTAGGGCTCGGTGATCGGGTCGCCGAGGCCGTCGGGGGTGGCCCACCGTCCGGCCGGCGCGCCCGGGATCCGGCGTGCCGAGTAATGGATGCGGCCCGCGGTCGAGGTGAGCCGTAGGTCATCGGTCCCGTCGATGGTGAACCGCCCGTTGAGGTCGGGGAGATCGACGCGGTGCAGCACGCGCACGTCGGCCAGGGATCCGGTCGAGAGCCATTCGACGGCCATCGCGAGCGGGAGTACGGGGGTGCCCGCGGGAGCGTGGTCGGCCAGGAAGCGGTGGGTCGTCGCGTTGACCGCCTCGGTGTGCGGGCCGGCCGTGATCAGTACGGTTGCGGTGCCGTCGGTGGTGCCCAACTCGGTGACGAAGGCCTTCGCACCCTGGTCGAGCGGAATCAGCGGTATGCCGAGGCTCGTGAAGTGCGCGGCGTGGGCGGTGGTGACCATGCCCGCGTCCCACGGTCCCCAGCCGATGGCGCGGACCCGGCAGGACGGTCGCCGCCGCTGTTCGACACCGGCGATGTGGTTGAGGACCTCGTTGGCCATCGCGTAGTCGCTCTGCCCGGCGTTGCCGTAGCGGGCGGCCACGGAGGAGAAGAGGACGAGCACGTCGAGCGGGTCGTCCACCGTGGCCGCGAGCAGGGCTTCGAGCCCGTTCACCTTCGTCGCGTAGACGCGGTCGAAGTCGTTGTCGGTCTTGTCGACGATGCGCTTGTCGGCGAGCACGCCGGCACCGTGGACGATTCCGGTGATCGGTCCCCACTCGCGTCGAACACGGTCGAGCTCACGGCTCAGCGCCGTGCGGTCCGTGATGTCGAGCGCCACGTAGCGCACCGTCGCTCCGGCCCGTTCGAGGTCGCCCAGGGTCGCGCGCACCTCGCGGCGGGCCAGGATCGTGCGGGCCCTGGCTGCCAGCTCTGCCGGCCTGCCGGGCTCACGCTCGGCCAGCAGGCGGGTCACCGACGGCTCGTCGCGGGCGCCGGCCAGGTAGCCGGGTTCGGCGGCGAGCGCGGTGCGGCCGAGCAGGAGCAGGCGTGGCTTGGCCACTGTTACCAGCGCCCGCAGCCCTGCGGCGGTGATGCCACGGGCGCCCCCGGAGACGACGAGGACCGACTCCGGGGTGATGGTCAGCTGCTCCTCGGCTGGCGCGTCGCGCTCGGCGAGCGTCCAGCGGGTGCCGTCGGCGCGCAGGCCGACGTCGAGCGTCGGGCCGCCGGTCAGCAGCTCGTCGACGAGCGCCGCGGCCACGGCGTCTGCGGGCCGGTCGCCGCGCTGGCAGTCGATCGCCTTGACCGCGGCCGACGGCCACTCCTGCGCGGCCGTCCGCGCCAACGCCGCGAGGCCGCCGCGACGGGGGTCGGGATCCGACAGGCCGAAGGTGCCGCCGGTGTCCTGGACGGTCACGAAGACGCCGCCGCGCTGGCCCATGGCGGCCGCCACCGTGCGGGCCGCGCGGAAGGCGGCGTGGTGGTCTCCGCCGAGCAGGATCACGCCCCACGCGTCGGGCGGTGGCGCGTGCTCGACGGTGGCGGTGATCGCGTGCGTCGTCAGGCGGGCGACGACGGCGGCGGCCAGTCCGCTGCCGTCGTCGACGACCGCGATCGGTCCCTGGCGTACGCCCGCCATCTCCTGTCCGGAAGCCGGTGCGGGGACCGGCTGGACCTGTAATCGGCGGACCACAACCGACGGGGTCGCGGGGTCCGCAGCGGTCGCCAGGCGGATGACCTCGTCGAGCGTGCGGGCCTGGAAGAGGTCGGCCATCTGCGGCGAGTCGGTCGGTGGCAGGCCGTGGGTGCGCTCGCGTACCGCGGCGAAGATCTCGACCTTCTTGATCGAGTCGATGCCGAGGTCGGCGGCCAGGTCCATGCCGCCGTCGAGCATGTCGACCGGATAGCCGGTCTTGTCGGCGACGACGGAGAGCAGCAGGGCGAGGCTCACCGGCTCAGTGGTCGCGGGCGGGGGCTCGGGCTGTCGCACGACCGGCGGAGGCGGCAGCGGCTGGGGTTCGGGTGCCGGTGGCAGGAGAGCCGGCGCCGGGGCCTGCCGTGGCACGGGTTGCGGTGGTGGTTGTTGGCCGGCGAACGTGGCGAAGGTGTTCTCGGCCAGTTGCAGGAAGGCCTGGTGTGACTCGGCGAGTACGCGCTGGAAGTGCATGTGCGCCTCGGCGGTCTGGCGCTGCACCTCCTGCACCGCGGCCAGCCACTCGGCGCTCGGTTGGGGCTCGGTCATCAGGGCGGGGGCCTCCACGAGGTTGGGCGCCGGCGGCCGGCGGGCAGGGGTGGGTGGGACGTAGCCGGATCCGTTGACCCGCACCGTCATCCGGGCCGGCGCGGGCGGCTGGGCGGGCTCGTCGGTGCGCTCGTGGTGCATCGGCACGCCGTGCGCCGCGAGCCGGCCGAGGGCCTCCTGCCAGGTGGAGACACCGTCGCGGCCGCGCCGGTCCAGGCTGACGGCCAGGTGCGGGCAGTCGCCGAGGATCTGTCCGATGAGGCCGGTCAGCGCGGATCCGGCGCCGACCTCGATGAACGTGCGCACGCCATCGGCGTACATCGTCTCGATCTGGTTGAGGAACCTGACCGGCGCGCCGACCTGTCGGGCGAGCGTGCCCCTCAGGTCGTCGCCGTAGATCGCCGCGTCGGTGTTCCCGTAGACGTCGATCTGCGGCACGGTCAGATCGAGCTTGTCGAGGAACGCGCGCAGCGGTGCTTCGACGGCGCGGGCCATGGGGCTGTGGAACGCGGCCGACACGTTGAGGCGGACCGCGCTGACACCGCCGGCGCTCAGCCGCTGGTGCAGTGCCTCGATGGCGGCGACGGTCCCCGACACGACGGTCTGGCGTGGTGCGTTGAGGTTCGCGATCCAGGTGTCCTCGACGATGGCCGCCCGCACGGTGTCGGCGTCGGCGCTCACGGCCAGCATCGCGCCGGGCTCGGCGTCGATCCCCGCCAGCAGCTCGCCCCGGTGCTGGGCGAGTCGCAGCAGGCTCTCGGCGTCCATGGCGCCGGCGGCGTGCAGGGCCACGAGTTCGCCGAGGCTGTGGCCGGCCACGCAGTCGGGCCGGATGCCGGCCTCGTGCAGCAGCGCGAGCAGCGAAAGGCTGTGGGCGGCCAGGGCCGGCTGCGCCCAGCGCGTGTCGGTGAGCCGCCGTTGCTGGGCCGCGCGCTGGTCGTCGGTGAAGACGGGTGGGGGGAAGACGACGTCGTGCAACCGGAAGCCGGCCGCGCGGTCCCACACCTCCCGCGCCTGGGGGAAGGCCATGGTGATGTCGGCGCCCATGCCGACGTACTGCGATCCCTGCCCGGGGAAGACGAACGCGATCCGGCCCGGGTCGCCTGCCTGGGTCGCGCTGACGACGCCCACGGTGGCCCGGGCTTCGGAGCGGGGGTGCTCTTCGAGGGTGACGTGGTAGTTGGCGCCGCCGAAGCCGAAGCTCGAGACGGACGCCCGGCGCGGGTGCTCCGGGTCTCGGGTCCACGGACGCGCGGCGATGTTCAGGTAGAAGGGGCTGTCCTCGATGCCGAGGCCGGGGCTGGGCGCGCGCACCTTGATGGTCGGCGGGAGGACGCGGCGGTGCAGGGCGAGGACGGCTTTGATCAGCCCGGCGGCTCCGGCGGCGGCCTTGGTGTGCCCGATCTGGGACTTGACGCTGCCCAGGGCGCACCAGCCGGTGTCGGGCCGTCCGGTCTCGGCGAAGACGTGCCGGAGCGCCTCGAACTCGGCGGCGTCGCCGGCGCGGGTGGCGGTGCCGTGCGCCTCCACGAGCTCGACCGTGTCGGGGCCGTAGCCGGCGGCGTCGTACGCGCGGCGCAGCGCCCGCACCTGCCCTTCGGGCATCGGCGCGTAGATGGCGCCACCGCGCCCGTCCGACGAGGTGCCCAGCCCGCGGATGACGGCGTAGATCTTGTCGCCGGCGTGTTCGGCGGTGTCCAGCCGCTTGAGCGCCAGCATCGCCAGTCCCTCGCCGAGTAGCGTGCCGTCGGCGTCGGCGGAGAACGGGCGCGCGTCGCCGGTCGGCGAGAGGGCCGGGGTCTTGCTGAAGCACACGTACATCAGCGGGTTGTTGGTCGCGTCGACGCCGCCGGTGACGACCAGGTCGGCGGTGCCCAGCGCGAGCTCGTTCACGGCGGCCGAGACCGCCGCGAGGGAGCTCGCGCAGGCGGCGTCGACGGTGCAGCTCGTGCCGTGCAGGTCGAGGCGGTTCGCGATCCGGCCAGCCACCACATTGGAGAGTAGGCCGGGGAACGAGTCCTCCTGCCAGGGCACGTACTGGTCGGCGATCCGGTCGCAGATCTGTTGCGCCTGGCTCTCCTCGATGCCCTGCTCCCGGAGCGCGTTGAGCCACAGTGGACGCTGGATGCGGGCGTCCATCGTGCCGACGCGACTGAGGGTGGAGCTGCCGAGGATGACGCTGACGCGTTCGCCGTCGAGCGGGCCGGCCAGGTTCCGGTCGAGATCGCCGAGGAGGGCGTCCGCGACGGTCAGGCCCAGCAGCTGCGCGGGGTCGATGGCCTCGAGCGTGGCCGGCGGCAGCCCGTGGGCGAGCGGATCGAACTCGATCTCGGGAAGGAACGCACCCCGGCGGCTGTACGTCGTGTCGGGCGTCGCCGGATCGGGGTCGTAGAAGTCCTCGGAGGCCCAGCGGCCTTGTGGCACATCGGTGATCAGATCCTTGCCGGTGACGATGTTGTCCCAGAACTCGGCCGTGTCCCGGGCGCCGGGCATCAGCGCGGCGATCCCGACGACGGCGATCGGCACCATCGGTCCTCCTCAGGACAACAGCCGCGGACGCGGTGCGAAGGCGTCGTCGGGCACAGGGACGCCGTAGGAACGAAGCTGATGCGCACGCGTCACCGCGGCGGCACCTTCGAGCAGGTTGAGCGCGATCTGCACGACGGTGCGATGGGTCTTGTCGGCGAGCGGGCTGCCCGCCGCCCAACGGTTGAAGGCGCCGATCGCGGGACCGCACCAGATCTGGTAGTCGCTCTGCCGGGTCGGCTCGCCGGTGATGGCCCACCGACTCGACAGGCCGAGATAGGACCGGAAGACCAACGCCATGCGGTGCCGCGGGTCGCGTTCGGCGCGCTCGGCCTCGCTGGGGTCCCGGTCGAGCCAGAACTGCCGGGTCTGCTCCCAGCAGTCGTCGAAGGTGCCGCGCAGGATGTCCTTCTCGATGCGCTCGCGGATCGCGTCGGGGATGTCGTCGAGGGACTGGTGCGCCAGGTAGGTCTCGTAGAGCTGCCCGGCGCGGGAGGCGAACAGGGTGCCGCGCTTGAGCACCTGGACCTTGATGCCGTACTCGAACATGTCGGCGGCCGGAGCCATGGCAACGTCGGCGAGGTCCGCCTCGGCGAGCAGGGCCTTGGCGGCGTCGGAGAGCCCCGCCTCGCGGGAGAGCTGATTGATGGTGCCGGTCACGACGTAGGCGGCGCCGGCGGCGAAGGCGGCCGCGACACCGGCGGGGTCACCGAGCCCGCCCGCGGCACCGACCCGCACGGGGCTGGTGTAGCCGTGGCGGCGGACCAGCTCGTCCCGCAGTGCCCGGATGGCGGGGAGGACCACCGCGAGGGGCCGGTTGTCGGTGTGCCCTCCGCTGTCAGCCTCGACGGTGATGTCGTCGGCAAGCGGAACCCGCGCTGCCAGGTCAGCCTCGGCCTGCGTGATCTGCCCGCGTTGGACCAGCGCACGCAGGATCTCGGGCGGCGCGGGCGACAGAAACTTGGCGGCGACCTCGGGCCGTGACACCTTCGCGAACAGGTGCCGGGCGCGCCCTTCCGGCCTCATCCCGGCGACCGCGCATCGGACGACAGCGGGGGTGAGGTCCATGTAGGCGGACACGGAGACCTTGGGCACGGCGGCTTTGAGCAGCAGCTCGACCAGCCGGTCTTCGATCTCGGGCGCGGCCGGCGTGTGGATCAGGTTGACGCCCCAGTTGTCGCGGCCCTTCAGCCGGCGGCCGAGCTCGCCGACGGCGCGCTCGACGACGGGCAGCGCGAGCCCGGCGGCGCCGAAGAAGCCGAGCATCCGCGCTTCGGCCATCGCGACGACCGAGTCGACGGTGGCGATGCCGTTGGCCATCTCCCCCGCGACGTACGGAAACCGAACGCCGTGGGTGCGATTGAAGGACCGGTCACCGAGCCATTCGGGGTAGAGCGGCGGCAGAGTGCCGAGCAGCTCGAACGGGCCGTCCGCACCGACGTGTCCGCCGATCCCGAGCCCAGGCTCGTAGCCGGCCTCGGCGCGCACGAGGTGAACGGGCTCACGAAAGCGCCGTACACACTCGACGATGCCCTCGGGCGAGAAGTCCGTCTGACGCTCACCGGGCAACCAACGCGGTGCGGCCGTCAAAGCGTCCCCTCCGTAGCGGGCCAGCTTCGAGCGTAACCGTCACGATGAATGTCATGGTGTCGGCTGTCTAACGGAACGCCTCGATTTCTCAGGTGCCTCGGCCCACGCGGCGGACGGTCAACGCGACCGCGACCACCGCGAGCAGCGGGACGACCACGAACATCCACGCCGCGTCGCGGCCTACCTTGTCTCCGATGGCCATCGCGAGCAGCACCGCGGTCGCCGCGGCGACGAACGGGTAGATCTTCCAGCTCGGCGTTCTCATCACGGACCACCACCTTTCCGGCGATGGTGGACATACCCAGAACGCGGTGGCGCTAAATCAGCGGCCCGGTAGTAGGGCGTCGAAGAGGTCCTGCAGTGGAGGCAGCAGGGCGTTCTCGTCCGCGGAGCCCAGGGGCTCCATCGTGGTCGTCGAGCGCAGCAGGGCCAGGCCCAGCGCGGCCGACAGCAGGACCTGGGCGCGCAGCACGCACGCGTCGTCGGCATCCGGGCAGCCGCCCGCGGCCGCCAGGCGTTCGGCGAACGTGCGCAGGATGCCGAGCCTGATCTCCTCCGCCCGGGTGTCGCCCGACGACCGCAACAGCAGCAACAACTGGTTGGGGTGTTCGCGCGTGTGCTGGCCCGAAAGCTGCCGGGCGATGATCCGCGGCACCTGGTCGACGCCCTCGACCGCGTCCCCGAGCTCGGTGCCCACGCCGCGCAGGCAGGCCTCGAACAAGCCCTCCTTCGACGCGAAATAGCGGTTGATCAAGGCCACGTTCACGCCCGCCTCGTCGGCGATGTCGCGGACCGTCGTGGCCGCGTAGCCGTTGCGGGCGAAGCGGCGGCGGGCGGCTTCGAGCAGCAGCCGCCGGGTGGCGGCCGCGTCACGGCGGCGCGGTACGGCGGTCATCCGATCAGCCTAGCGACCGCGCCGATGTGATGTAAACCATCGTTGACTTGCGGTCTGACGTGCACATACTGGTAAGTCAGCAGTTGTTTACAAGGGGAGCCCATGTCCGAGCCTCGCCGCGCCAACTCCACCCTGCTCGTGTTGTACCTGTCGCTGGGCGGGCTGGCGTTCGCCGTGCTGCAGTCGCTCGTCGCGCCCGCGCTGTCGACCATCGGGCGCGACCTGGGCGCCTCCACCGCGGACGTGAGCTGGATCCTGACCGCGTACCTGCTCTCCGCCTCGGTCCTCACGCCCATCCTCGGCCGGCTCGGCGACATGGTCGGCAAGCGCCGGGTGCTCATCGGCGTCCTCGCGACCCTGCTGGTCGGCACCCTGCTCGCCGCGATCGCCCCGAACCTGATGGTGCTGATCGTGGCCCGGGCGCTGCAGGGCGCGGCCGGTGCGATCCTGCCCCTGTCGATCGGCATCGTCCGCGACGAGCTTCCGCGCGAGAAGGTCGGCGTGACCGTCGGGCTGCTGTCGGCGATCTTCGGCGTGGGCGCCGGCGTCGGCATCGTCGCCGCCGGGCCGATCGTCCAGCACCTCTCCTGGCACTGGCTGTTCTGGCTGCCGCTGGTCGTCGTGGCGGTCGCCCTGGCCGGCGCGATCTTCGGCATCCAGGAGTCGCGGGTACGCACACCCGGGCGCCTCGACGTCCTCGGCGCCGGGATCCTCTCCGTGGCCCTCGTGGCGCTGCTGCTGGCGATCAGCAAGGGCCAGAGCTGGGGCTGGGGTGCGGCCTCGACCGTCGTCCTCTTCGTCGTGGGCCTGGTCGCCCTGGTCGCGTTCGTCCTCGTCGAGCGGAAGGTACGCGAGCCCCTCGTCGACATGCGCCTGATGAAGTTGCGCGGCGTCTGGGCGACCGACGTGGTGGCCCTGGGCCTCGGCTTCGCGATGTTCGGAACGTTCCTGCTCATCCCCACGCTGCTGCAGCTTCCAGCGGCCACCGGCTACGGCTTCGGCAAGTCCGTCACCCAGTCGGGCCTGTTCCTGCTGCCCACCGTGGCCACGATGGTGGTCTTCGGCCCCATCGCCGGCCTGCTGGACCGCCGCTTCGGCCCGAAGGTCCCGATGTTCCTCGGCGTCGTCCTGGTCGTCGTCTCGTTCGCGCTGCCGGCCGTCGGCCACGGCGCCATCTGGCAGATGCTGGCCTCGGGCATCCTCACCGGCGCCGGCATCGGCCTGGCGTTCGCGGCGATGTCCAACGCCATCATCGAGAGCGTTCCCGCCACCCAGACCGGCGAGGCGACCAGCGTCAACACGATCGCGCGGACCATCGGCAGCAGCATCGGCACGGCCGTCGTCGCGGCGGTCATCACGTCGCACAGCACTCCGCAGGGCCTGCCCACCGACGACGCGTTCACCTACGGCTTCTGGGTCTGCGCCGGCGCCGGCTTCGTCGCGGTCCTGGCCTCGCTGGCCCTGCCGTCGGCGCGCCGCCGCCACGACCAGGCCGTCGCCGCCGGGGTCGAGGACCTCCCGCCGGAGCCCGCGGAGCTACACCTGATCCACAACAAGTAAGCGGCTGTGTGGACATCCACCGGTGTCGTACCGGTGGATGTCCACGGCCGCGTGCGTGGGGCACACTCCAGCGCTATCAATCGGGTGAACGTCCCATGATCGGCAGTTTTGTCATGACCAGCGGATCGCACGAGGTGCTCGAGCTTTTCATCGAGCGGTATCTGGACCAGGACACCTTGACCGTGGCCGTCGCCGGTGAGGTCGACATCGACAGCGCCTGGCAGCTCGACGGCGCGCTCCAGGACGGGGTCGCGCGGCCCGGGGTGTCCGTCGTCGTCGCGGACCTGGCCGGGGTGCCGTTCCTCGACTCGACCGGGATCAGGGTGTTGCTCGCCGGCCACCATCGCGCCGAGGAATGCGGCACCTCGTTGGTCGTCACGAACGTCCAGCCGGTCGTACGCCGGGTGCTCGAGGTCATGGCCGTGTTCACGCTGCTGACGACGGAGCACGGACGGGTGTCGCGCGACGACCGGCCGCAGAAAGCGGGGTAGCCCGCCCCGCGATGCGGGTAGGTTCGTCGCGGAGGCCGAATACATGCCCGATGGTGACCCGGTGTCGCGAACGGTCGGCGACGCGGAGGCTGTGCGGACCGTCTTCGACGCCCAGCAGCCGATGGTGGTCGCGTTGGCCGGCCCGGAGCTGACGGTCGTCGCCGCCACGGCCGCCTACCGCGCGTACACCGGGCGTTCCGAGATGATCGGCATGCCGATCCGGCAGGTGTTTCCCGAAGCCCTCGGACAGCACGTGTTCGACATTCTCGACGACGTACGCGCCACCGCGGAGCCGGCGTTCCTGAAAGACCTGCGGGTGCAGATCGACCGACCCGACCGGGTGGAGATCTTCCTCGACGTGAGCGTGCGGCCGCACCGCTCCCCCGACGGCGAGGTGGCGATGCTGATCGTCGAGATGGTCGACCAGACGGAGCAGGTGCGCGCGCGGCGGGCGGCACAGCAACGCGCGGTCGAGGCGGAGCAGCGGTACGCGCAGGCCCGCGACGTCATCCACGCGTTGCAGGTCGAGCTGCTGCCCTCCGGCGTGCCCGTGTTGCCACGGGTGCAGGTGGCCGCGAGCTACCTGCTCGCCGACGTCGACACGGCCGCCGGCGGCGACTGGTTCGACGCCATCGCACTGCCCGACGGTCGGCTCGGGCTCGTCGCCGGCGACGTGGTCGGGCACGGCGTGACGGCGTCGGCCGTGATGGGGCAGCTGCGCATCCTCATCCAGGAACGGCTCGCCGCCACCGGTGACATCGCCGCGGCCGTCGCGGCCACCGACCGCATGGCGGCCCGGGTGCCCGGCGCGCTCGCCGCCACGATGTGCGTCGCCGTCCTCGACCCGGCCAGCGGCGAGCTCGGCTACTGCACGGCCGGGCACCCACCACCGCTGGTCCTGCCCCGCGACGGCGACGGGCGCTACCTGCCGGCCTCCGGGGCCGGGCCGTTGGGCATCGACCCGGACCAGGAGCCCGTGGCGATCCGCCGCGACCGCCTCGCACCCGGTGACATGGTCGTGCTCTACACCGACGGGATCCTCGAACGTCCAGGCCGGACGGTGGCCCAGTCGACCGTCGAGCTCGCCCAGGTCGCCACCAACGTGGCCGCCGACCGGGCGCTGCGCGGTGACGCCGGCACGGCCGCCGAGCGGGTCTGCACCCAGAGCCTGGAACTGCTGACCCGCGCGACCGGACACGCGGACGACATCACGCTGCTGGTCGCGCAGCTGGTCGAGCCACCACCGGACTTCGCGCTGACGACCGGCCTCACCTCGGGGGTGCTGGCCACCGTCCGGCACGAGCTCGCGGCGTGGCTCGGCGCGGCCGGAGCGTCCGACGACGACGTCTCGGTGCTGCTGCACGCCGTCAACGAGCTGGCCGCGAACGCCCTCGAGCACGCCTATGTCGACAGCACCGGGCCGCCACAGGTAACGATCAACGCCACCCTGCACCGCGACGGTCGGGTCACCGCCAAGGTCCGCGACCACGGCCGGTGGCGTGACCACGAGCCGTCGCCGGGGCGCGGGCTCGGCCTGACGCTGGCCACGAACCTGGCCGACACCGTGGTGATCGACCACGACGAGCACGGAACGCGGGCGACCGTACGCCATCGGCTCTCCAGGCCGGCGCGCATGGTGACCGACTACCAGCTGATCCCGCGCCCGGACGCCGACCCCCTGTTGATGCTCGAACAGCCCTGGGCCGACGGACCCCGCATCCGGGTCGACGGGGCCGTCGACGCCGAGTCCGCACCCGCGTTCGAGGTCCAGCTCGTCACCGCGACCGCCTCCGGCACGCGGAGCCTCACCGTGGACCTGACCGGCGTGACGCTCCTGGCCAGCATCGGTGTGGCCGCGCTCCATCGGGTCGCCGCCCTCAGCGCCGCGAACCGGGCGAACCTGCGCCTCTACGCGCCGCCCGGCAGCACCGCCCACCTGATCATGGAAACCGTGCGGCTCCCCCACCTGACCGCCGACCCTGACGAGTGAAGGGCGAAGCCGCTCGGCGTGGCGGCTAGTTAGGATGGTCGCGGTCCTGACATTGGGAGTCGCCCATGGCTTCGCCGCGCGAGGGTGCACCGCGTCCGCACGTCTGGCGGACCGCGACCGTCGAGATCACCTGCACTGACGACGGTGTCGTCACGGTCGTCGGCGACGCGGACATCGCGGCGGAGACGGCCCTGCTCGCGGCCATCCGGACCGCGCTGGCGAAGCCCACCCCGGTCGTCGTGGTCGACCTCACGGCGGCCACCTTCCTGGACGCTCGCGCCGTCAGCGTGCTGGTCGGCGGATTCTGGGTGGCGGCCCACGAGGGACGCCAGCTGCGGTTGACGGGTGTGCACGGGGTCATCGGACGGGTCCTCGACGCGACCGGCACGTTGGCGTTGCTGACCGGCGACGCGGTCGTGCCGCTGCCCGGGATACGCCGGGCCGGCCCACACCTCCCGACGCTGCGGGCACCGGCGGGCACGCGTCGCCGGGTCGAGCCGCCGGACGACCGCCGCGCGCTGAGCCTGGGCCTCGACCCCGGCGTCAGCGCGCTGACGGATGTCGACTTCCTCGCGACCGCGGATCGCCCCCTGCTCATCGGGGCCGTGCTGGAGGCGGCGCTGACGAGCACCGGTGCCACCGCGGTGGACGTGCAGCGGGTCGAGCCCGGCGACGGCAGCCTGCACATCGTCGGGCACCACGGGTTCGGCCGCGCCTTCCTCGACTTCTTCGCCCAGGTCGACGTCGACGACCCGACGGCGTGCGCGGCAGCCCTGAGGCTCAACCGCCCGATCGAGATCGACGACGTCACCCGCCATCCGATCTTCGCCGGACGCGGGAGCCTGGCCGCGCTGCGGGACGCCGGCACGAGGTCCGTGTACTCGTACCCGCTGGCCGGTCCGTCCGGTGCTCCGATCGGGGTGCTCTCGTTCCACTACGCGCGCCCGTCGGCAGAGCGCGCGAGCCGGTCGGACGTGGCCCTCGCGGCGTCGGCAGCAATGCGGGTCGTCGTCAACTATTAGGAAACTTTACGAACAGTGCTACAGTCACGGACATCGATCCGTGGCTCCTGTTCCGCATGCAGGGGCATCCTCCAGAAAGGAGTGATCGCATGTCGAGACTGCGTGCCGTTCTCATGGCTCTGGCCATGGTCGTCGCCGGCGGAGTGGTCGCGATCATCCCCGCGACCGCGGCGTCGGCCGCCGCCTGCTCGGCCGCGTGGCAGGCCTCGACCGTCTACTGGGGCGGCAACCAGGCCTCTCGCAACGGTCGCAACTACCAGGCGAAGTGGTGGACGCAGGGCGAGGCCCCGCCCGGCACCACCGGCGTGTGGCAGGACCTCGGCGCCTGTGACGGCGGTGGCGGCAACCCGGGCAACCCCGGCGGCAGCTGCAACTACCCGAACTGGGCCGCCGGCACCTTCTACGCCACCGGCGCGATCGTCCGCTACACCAACGGTCTCTACTACATCGCCGAGCACGACAACCCGGGCTACGACCCGATCATCAGCACCTGGTACTGGGAGCCCTACACGTGCGGCGGTGGCGGCCCGACCAACCCACCACCGACGGGCGGATTCGTGGTCAGCGAGGCGCAGTTCAACCAGATGTTCCCGGGCCGGAACTCGTTCTACACGTACTCCGGGCTGGTCGCCGCGCTCAGCGCGTACCCCGCGTTCGCCAGGACCGGCAGCACCACCGTCCAGCGCCAGGAGGCCGCGGCCTTCCTCGCCAACGTGCACCACGAGACCGGCGGGCTCGTCTACATCGTCGAGCAGAACACCGCGAACTACCCGCACTACTGCGACCCGAGCCAGTCGTACGGCTGCCCCGCCGGACAGGCCGCCTACTACGGCCGCGGGCCGATCCAGCTCAGCTGGAACTTCAACTACAACGCCGCCGGCAACGCCCTCGGGCTGCCGCTGCTGACCAACCCCTGGCTGGTGCAGAACGACGCGGCGGTCGCCTGGAAGACCGGCATCTGGTACTGGATGACCCAGAACGGCCCCGGCACGATGACCGCGCACAACGCCATGGTCAACGGCGCCGGCTTCGGCCAGACGATCCGCAGCATCAACGGCTCGATCGAGTGCAACGGCGGCAACCCCGCCCAGGTGCAGAGCCGCGTCACCCGCTACCAGCAGTTCGTCGGCATCCTCGGTGTCGCCGCCGGTAACAACCTCTACTGCTGAGACCCCTGCCAGGAAGCGTCCCGGGGCGGTCGTTCGATCGTCCCGGGACAATTCCACCTCTGTGATACCAACCACCGGATCGGCTACAACGGGACAGGAAGCGTTCACTCCCGCGTTAAGCTTCTCGGTCGGTTCAGCGGAGGGTGGAGCATGCGCGGGTACGTGGCCGAGGTCGACCTGGTCGAAGCACCCGTCGAGCCACTCGTCGTCGACCCGCCCGCCGCGCCCAGCGAGCCGTGGGCCCTGTACAACGCGGAGAACGCCCCACCGGCCCGCACACTTCTCGACATTCTCGCCCAAACCACCCAGCGCCACCCGTACGCGAACGCCCTCGACGACGGCACGACCCAGCTCAGCTATCGCGCCCTCGAAGCCGAGATCGGCGAGCTCCGGCAGCGCCTGGTCGCCACCGGCGTCGGCGTCGGCGACCGCGTCGGCATCCGGGTCCCGTCCGGCACCGTCGACCTGTACGTCTCGATCCTCGCCGTGCTGGCCGCCGGCGCCGCGTACGTGCCGGTGGACGCAGACGACCCGGACGAGCGCGCCGAGCTCGTGTTCGCCGAGGCGGACGTGGTCGCCGTCCTCGGGCCGGACCGCTCGCTGACCCCGCGCCGCGAGCCCACCGGCAAGGCCCGCCGCCCCGGTCCCGACGACGACGCGTGGATCATCTTTACCTCGGGCTCGACCGGCAAGCCGAAGGGCGTCGCGGTCACCCACCGCTCCGCCGCCGCGTTCGTCGACGCCGAGGCGCGGCTCTTCCTGCGGGACGAGCCGCTCGGGCCGGACGACCGGGTGCTCGCCGGCCTGTCAGTCGCGTTCGACGCGTCCTGCGAGGAGATGTGGCTCGCGTGGCGGCACGGCGCCTGCCTGGTGCCCGCCCCGCGCTCGCTGGTACGCACCGGCATGGACCTCGGCCCGTGGCTGGTCGAGCAGGGCATCACCGTGGTGTCCACGGTGCCGACGCTGGCCTCGCTGTGGCCGGCCGAGGCGCTCGACGACGTGCGGCTGCTCATCTTCGGCGGCGAGGCCTGCCCGCCCGAGCTCGCCGAGCGGCTGGCCGTCGAGGGCCGCGAGGTGTGGAACACGTACGGGCCGACCGAGGCGACGGTCGTCGCCTGCGCCGCGCAGCTGACCGGTGAGGGTCCGGTGCGCATCGGGCTGCCGCTCGACGGCTGGGAGCTCGCGGTGATAGGCCCCTGGGGGCATCCGGCCGCGATGGGCGAGATCGGCGAGCTGGTGATCGGCGGTGTCGGGCTGGCCCGCTACCTGGACGCCGACAAGGACGCGGAGAAGTTCGCGCCGATGCCGTCGCTGGGCTGGACGCGCGCGTACCGCAGCGGCGACCTGGTCCGGGCAGAGCCCGAGGGGCTGGTCTTCCTCGGCCGGTCCGACGAGCAGGTCAAGCTCGGCGGGCGCCGGATCGAGCTCGGCGAGGTCGACGCGGCGCTGCAGGCCCTGCCGGACGTGTCCGCCGCGGCCGCCGCGGTCCGCACGACCAGGCACGGCAACCAGCTCCTGGTCGGGTACGTCGTGCCGGCCTCCCCGTCCGACTTCGACAAGGCCGCCGCGGTCGAGCGGCTGCGGGCCGCGCTGCCGGCCGCGCTGGTGCCCCTGATCGCCGTCGTCGACGGCCTGCCGACCCGCACCTCGGGCAAGGTCGACCGGGCCGCCCTGCCGTGGCCGCTGCCGGAGCTGGAGGCCGCCGATACCGCCCTGCGGCTGGAGGGCACCGAGGCATGGCTGGCCGAGTGCTGGAGCGAGGTCCTCGGCGTCGCGCCCGGCGGTGCGGACGACGACTTCTTCGCCTCCGGCGGCTCCAGCCTGGGCGCCGCCCAGCTCGTCACGCTGCTGCGCGGCCGCTTCCCCGGCGCGTCGGTCAGCGACGTCTACCAGCACCCGACCCTGCGCGCGCTGGCCCGCCGGCTCGACGACTTCACCGCCGCGCAGGCGGCCACCCGCACCGTGGCGCCGACGCCGAGGCGCACCGGGGTCGCCCAGACCGCGCTGATGGTCCCGCTGCTCGGCGTGGTCGGGCTGCGCTGGGTCGTGACGCTGGCCGCGCTCAGCAACGTCCTCGCGATGTTCGGCTCGTACCCGTGGGCACCGACCGTGTCGTGGTGGTGGGTGCTGGCGGGCTGGCTGCTGTTCATCAGTCCCCCGGGCCGGCTCGCGATCGCGGCCGGCGGCGCCCGCCTGCTGCTGCGCGGGGTGCGGCGGGGCAGCTATCCCCGCGGCGGCGGTGTCCACTTGCGACTGTGGGCCGCCGAGCAGCTCGCGGCCGCCAGCGGGGCGACCAACCTCACCGGGGTCTGGATCACCTACTACGCCCGGGCGCTCGGTGCGAAGATCGGCGCCGGCGTCGACCTGCACTCGCTGCCGCCGGTGACCGGCATGCTCCGGATCGGGCAGGGCGCCGCGGTCGAGCCCGAGGTCGACCTGTCCGGCCACTGGGTCGACGGCGACGTCGTGCACGTCGGGCGGATCCGGATCGGTGCCGGCGCGACCGTCGGCGCCCGCAGCACGCTGATGCCCGGCGCGCGGATCGGCAAGCGGGCCGAGGTCGCGCCCGGGTCGGCCGTGCTCGGGTCCGTGCCCGCCGCGCAGCGCTGGGCCGGTGTGCCCGCGAGCCGGTCCGGTCGGGCCGCCCGCCGGTGGCCGCAGCAGCGCCCCGACCGCGTGGTCCGCTGGACCGTGGCGTACGGGCTGACCTCGTTCTTGCTGGGTCTGCTGCCCGCGCTCGCGGCGGTGCCCGGGCTGCTGGTGCTCGGCCGGTTCGTGCAGGGCACCGAGACGCTCCAAACGGCCCTCGGGCAGGCGCTGCTCGGTGTGCCGCTGGCGACCGTAACCGTGATGGCCGCGTACGCGCTGCTGATCCTGGCCCTCGTGCGCGCCCTCAGCCTGGGCCTGCGGGCCGGCTACCACCCCGTGCACGGGCGGGTCGCGTGGCAGGCGTGGGCGACCGAACGGCTCATGAGCCTGGCCCGGGTCGGCCTGTTCCCGTTGTACGCGAGCCTGTTCACGCCGGTCTGGCTGCGCGCCCTCGGCATGCGGGTCGGTCGCCGGGTCGAGGCGTCCACCGTGCTGGCGGTGCCGGCGATGACCACCGTCGGCGACGGCGCGTTCCTCGCCGACGACACCATGGTCGCCTCGTACGAGCTCGGCGGCGGCTGGCTGCGGATCGGCGCCGCCCGCGTCGGCAAGCGCGCGTTCCTCGGCAACTCGGGGATGACCGCGCCCGGCCGGGCCGTGCCCAACCGCGGGCTGGTCGGCGTGCTGTCCGCGACGCCGAAGAAGGCCAAGGCCGGCAGCTCGTACCTCGGAATGCCGCCGATGAAGGTGCCGCGCGCGGTGGCCGACGGCGACCAGAGCCGCACGTTCGACCCGCCGGCCCGCCTGATGCTCGCCCGCGCCGTCGTCGAGGTGTGCCGGGTCGTCCCGGTCATGAGCTCGGTGGCGCTCGCGGTGCTCGCCCTCGCCGGTCTGGCCGCGCTGGCCTCCGCGTACGGGTTCGTCGTCGCCATCGCCCTCGTCGGACCGCTGCTGTTCGCCGCCGGCATCGCCGCCTGTGTGGTCGCGCTCGCGGCGAAGTGGCTGCTGGTCGGGGCGTTCCGGGTCGGCGAGCGGCCGCTGTGGAGCAGCTTCGTGTGGCGCAACGAGCTGGCCGACACCTTCGTCGAGGTGCTCGCCGTGCCGTGGCTCGCCGGATCCGTCGGCGGCACGCCGCTGATGAGCCTGTGGCTGCGCGGCCTCGGCGCGCGGATCGGACGCGGCGTGTGGTGCGAGACCTACTGGCTGCCGGAGACCGACCTGATCCGCCTCGGCGACGGCGCGACCGTCAACCGCGGCTGCGTCGTGCAAACGCACCTGTTCCATGATCGGATCATGCGCATGGACCAGGTGACTCTCGAGGAGGGCGCCACGCTCGGCCCGCACGGCATCGTCCTGCCGGGCGCGACGGTGGGCGCGCACGCCACGGTCGGGCCGGCGTCGCTGGTGATGCGCGGCGAGACCGTGCCCGGCGGCGGCCGCTGGCTGGGCAACCCGATCTCCGCGTGGCAAGCGGACTGAAGGTGGGCGCGGACCCGTACCTGCCCAGGCACGGCAACGACGGCTACCGGACGACGCGCTACGACCTGGAGCTGGACTACCGGGCCGGGCCCGGGCGCCTCTCGGGCCGGGCGACGATCTCCGCGACGGCCGACCGTACCCTGGCGGAGCTCAGCCTGGACCTCGGCATGTTCCAGGTCGAGCAGGTACTGGTCGACGGCGCCCGGGCCCGCTACAGCCATCGCAACGGCAAGCTGCGGATCCGGCCGGCGTCCGCGCTTCGGGCCGGCCGGCCGTTCACGGTCACGGTGCGGTACGAGGGCGCGCCCCGAGCGATCCCGAGCCGGTGGGGTGACCTGGGCTGGGAACGGCTCGACGACGGCGCGCTCGTCGCGAGCCAGCCGACGGGCGCGCCGTCCTGGTTCCCGTGCAACGACCACCCGGCGGACAAGGCGGCGTACCGGATCGCGCTGACCACGGCGTCACGGTTCACCGTCGTCGCCAACGGATCGCTCGTCTCCCGCTCCACCGCCGCCGGCCGGACGACCTGGGTGTACGAGCAGCCGGCGCCGATGTCGACGTACCTGGCGACCGTCCAGATCGGACGCTACGCGCAGGTCGACCTCGCCGCCGGCCCGGTGCCCCAGCGGGCGGCCGTCCCGCCGCGACTGCTCGCCACGGCGACGCACGACTTCGCCCGGCAGCCGGAGATGATGACGACGTTCGAGCGCCTCTTCGGCCCGTACCCGTTCGGCGAATACGCGGTCGTGGTGGTCGACGAGGAGCTGGACGTGCCGGTCGAGGCCCACGGCCTGTCCATCTTCGGCACCAACCACGTCGACGGCCGGCGCGGATCGGAGCGGCTCGTCGCCCACGAGCTCGCGCACCAGTGGTTCGGCAACAGCCTGACGGTCGCCGACTGGCGCCACATCTGGCTCAACGAGGGCTTCGCGAAGTACGCGGAGTGGCTCTGGTCGGAGCTCTCCGGCGGCGAGCCGGCAGCGATGCACGCGGCCCGGTCGCGGCGGTTGCTGGCCGGACTGCCTCAGGACCTGCGGGTGGCGGATCCGGGGGTACGGCGGATGTTCGACGACCGGGTCTACCAGCGCGGCGCGCTGACCCTGCACGCCCTGCGCACCCTGATCGGCGACGCGTCGTTCTTCGCACTGGTCCGGGACTGGACGCAAACGAACCAGAACGGCACGGTGACGACATCGCAGTTCACCGCGCTGGCGCAGCACCACAGCTCGCGGCCGCTCGACGACCTGTTCACGGCGTGGCTGCACGAGCCGGCCCTGCCGCTGTGACAGCGCCCCTGGTGCTCGACGCTTCCGCGGTGCGCGCCGCGTGTGGGCCGCTCGCCGCTGTCGACGCTCTCGCGGCCGCGTTGGTCGCCGGTCTCGACCCGGGCGCCGACCTCCCCCGGCATCGGGTCCCGTTGCGCGGCGGCGAGTTCCTGTTGATGCCCTCCGAACGCGCGCAGGCGTACGCGGGGATCAAGGTGGCGACCGTCGCACCCGGCAACCCGGCTCGGGGCCTGCCCCGGGTCCAGGCGTCGTATCTGCTCTTCGATGCCGAGACGCTCGGCCTGCGCGCGGTGCTCGACGGGACCGCGCTGACCACCCTGCGGACGCCCGCGGTGTCCGTGGCCGCCGTGCGGTCGCGCCTGCTCGCTCCGCTGCGGGTGGCCGTGTTCGGCGCCGGGCCGCAGGCGTACGGCCACGTCGAGACGCTGGCCGCGGTCGTGCCGCTCGCCTCGGTGACGCACCTGGTCAGAGCAGGCGACGGCGTACGCATCGGGACCGCCCGGGCCGACGAGGTCCTGCGCGCGGCGGACGTCGTCGTCTGCGCCACCTCGGCCCGGACCCCGCTGTTCGACGCCGACCTGATCCAGGACGGTGCCGTGGTCATCGCCGTCGGCTCCCACGAGCCGGACGCCCGCGAGGTCCCGGCCGCCTTGTGCGCACGGGCCACCGTCGTCGTCGAGGACGTCGCGACCGCCCTGCGCGAAGCGGGCGACGTCTGCCTGGCGGTACGCGACGGCGCGCTGCGGACCGACGACCTGGTGCCGATGCGGGACGTCGTCACCGGGCGGGTTCAACCCCCACAGGACCGGCCGTTGCTGTTCAAGAGCGTCGGCATGGCGTGGGAGGACCTCGTCGTCGCCGAGGCCGTCGTCCGTGCGTGAGGGTGCCTAGCCCAGGGCGGGTGGGTCCAGGTAGTAGCCCTGGTCGGTCGACAGCGTTCCCTTGACCAGCTTCGACTGGTCGTCGGCCAGCAGTTCCTCGTCGCCGTGTTCGAGGGCGTCGAGGGTGGCGGCGGCTACCTGGTGCGGGTCGTTCTTGGGCACGTCGAGGTCGCGTACCAGGTCGGTGTCCATGAAACCGACGTGCAGGCTGAGCACCTGGACGCCCTTGGGGCGCAGGTCGACCCGCAGGGCGTTGGTGAAGTTCCAGACCGCCGACTTGCTGACCGCGTACGCGCCGAGGATGGGGCGGGCGTACCACGCCTGGTCGGACACGACGTTGACGATCGCCCCGCCGCCGTTACGCAGCATCACCGGTGCGAACGCCTGCGCCGCCCGGATCGTCCCGTACAGGTTGACGTCGAACACGCGCTGCATGCTCTTGATCATGTCCGGGTCGGCCGTGCCCTCGACGTGGAGAGCTCCGGTGCCGGCGTTGTTGACCAGCAGCGTCACGTCGTCGCACCGCTGGGCCGCAGCGGCGACCGAGCCGGTGTCGGTGACGTCGAGCGCTACCGCCTCGACACCAGGGTGGTCGACGTCGGCCGGGTTGCGCACACCGACGTACACCTTCTTGGCGCCGTGGGTCTGGAGCTCCTCGGCCATCGCCAGGCCAAACCCACGGCCACCGCCAGTCACGAGAGCCACCGAACCTGCGATCCGCATGAACGGGCGTCTTCCCCGGATCATGGGGGCTAAACGGCAAGTGGAGGCGAGAGCGATGTTCCTCGGTGTGGACGGCGGTGGCACCAAGACCGCCTTCTGCCTGCTGCGACCGGACGGCTCGGTCGCGGCGCAGAGCGTGGCCCCGAGCACCTACTACTTCGGCGCGGGCATCGAGCTGGTCGGCCGGGTGCTCGAGGAGGGCGTCGGCGCCGTTTGCGCGGCGGCCGGCATCACCCCGGCGGGCATCGACTTCGCCTTCGTGGGGCTGCCGGCCTTTGGCGAGGTCAGCGCGGACGTGGCGACCCTGCGGGCGGCGCCGAGGAAGGTCCTCGGCCACGACCGCTACCGCGTCGACAACGACATGGTCTGCGGCTGGTCGGGATCGCTGGGCGCCGCCGACGGGATCAACGTCATCAGCGGAACCGGATCCATGACGTACGGCGAGCGGGCCGGACGCCGCCACCGCGTCGGCGGCTGGAGCGAACTGTTCGGCGACGAGGGCTCGGCGTACTGGATCGCGGCCCGCGGCCTGCGCCTGTTCTCCCGCATGAGCGACGGGCGGGCGCCGGCCGGCCCGCTGCTTGCTGTGCTGCGCGAGCACCTGGATCTCTCCACGGACCTGGACCTGATCGACGTGGTGATGAACCGGTGGCGGGGCGACCGAGGCCGGATCGCGAGCCTGTGCCCGCAGGTCGTCACCGCCGCGGACCGTGGCGACGAGGCCGCGGCCGCGATCCTGACTCAGGCCGGTCGGGAGCTCGCCCTGCTGGTGGACACGACCCGCATCCAGCTCGGCTTCGGCGCCGACGAGCGGGTGCCGGTCTCGTACTCCGGCGGCACGTTCAACGCGACCGCGGTGCGCACGGAGTTCGAAGCCCGCCTGCACGACCGGTACGACCTTCGTCAGCCCCTGTACTCACCGGTCGTCGGCGCCGCCCTCTACGCCGCGAAGCTGGCCGGCCAGCCGCGTTAGACGATCTTCATCTGCGCCATCATGCCGCTCGAGGAGTGGTCGATCATGTGGCAGTGGTAGGCGTAGCGGCCCGTGTACGGGCCGAAGGTCGCTTGTAGACGGACCGTTTCGCCCGGGCCGACCGCGACCGTGTCCTTCACGCCGGCCTCGGCCGGGGCCGGCGGCCTTCCGTTGCGGTCCAGCACCCGGAACTGCACCAGGTGCGGGTGGAAGTTGTGCGGCACGGCGAAGTTGCCGGCGTCGTTCGTCAGCGTCCAGATCTCGGTCGTGCCGCGTTTGATCTCCGCGTCGACGCGTTTCTGGTCGAACTGCTTGCCGTTGATGAGGAACCGGTTCCTGACGGGGTCGAAGCTGAGGACGATCTTCCGCTTGCCCGTGGCGGCCGGCAGCGCGGGGATCGTGCTGAGCCGGTCCGGCACGCGGCTCGTGTCGGGGGTGGCCGAGCGCCCGACGTCGAAGCGCATCACCGGCCCGGCTTCGGCGTCGGTCAGGACGACCTTGCTGCCGACCTTGAACCGGCTGAAGTCGACGACGACCTCGATCCGCTCCCCCGGCGTCATCCGCCACGACCGCACGGCCGCCGGCGCCGCGAGCAGGCCGCCGTCGCTGGCGATCTGGGCGACCTGGGTGTCCTTGCCGAGCCGCAGCGTGAACGTGCGCAGGTTGGACGCGTTGACGAAGCGCAACCGGTAGCGGCGCGCGGCGACCGGGAAGTACGGCTGCGGCTTGCCGTTGGCCAGGATCGTGTTGCGGTGCTCGAAGTCGTGCAGTTGGAAGACCAGCCGGCCCTTCTCGTCGAACCGGGCGTCGCGCAGCATGATCGGGATGTCGTAGTCACCGCTGGGCAGGCGCAGGCTGTCCTGAGCCGGATCGTCGATGAGGTAGAAGCCGGCGAGCCCGCCGTAGACGTGCTCGGCCTCCATGTGGTGCGCGTGGTCGTGGTACCACAGGGTGGCGGCGCGCTGCTGGTTCGGATAGGTGTACTCGCGGCTCTTGCCCGGCGCGACCGTGTCCATCGGGAACCCGTCGCTGCCGGCCGGCGTGACGCCCCCGTGCAGGTGCGCGACGGTGCCCATGCCGAGGTCGTTGGTGTGCTTGACGACGGCCGTGCGGCCGGTGCGCACCCGCAGCGTCGGCCCCGGGAACATCCCCGCGTACGTCAGCACCTCGGTGCGCGTACCCGGCAGGATCTCGACCTTGGCCTTCTTGGCGGTGATGGCGTACACGTCGGTGTCGCCCTTGGTGGATTGTGGCTTGAGCACCTTCGGCACCGGCATGCGCACGCTGAAGGGCGCGACGGCCCGGGCCGCCACCGGGACCGCGTGACCGGTGTGACCTGGATGCCCGGTCGCCGGCGCGGCCGCGGGTGGCGCCGCGTCGGCGTCCTTCCCGCGGGCGGCGCCCGCCGCTCCGGCCGCCACGAGGGCGGCCACCCCTGCTGTCGCGCTGACGATGACGTTGCGCCTGCTGACCATCGACCCGTCCACTCGCTGAGTGTCCAAGACCAACTCGCTAAGTGTTGGTAACGACACACAGGGTCACCTATTCGGTCGAGTGGTGAGCGCCCAGGCGAGGAACTCTCAGGTGCTGGCGCCGAGCTCCTCGAGGTCGACGGAGGCGATGAGCGCGGCTATGTCGGGTTCGTCCGTCAGGTCGAGCGGGCTCAGCTCCTTGCTTCGTCCCTTCTGGGCCATGAGCGTCTCGTGCGCGGCCGCGTTGAGAATGTCGATCGCATCAGCGTCGTGCCACCGCACTCCCTCCAGCGCTCGGCGAGTCACGGAAACGGCGAGGAGACAGGGCATGTTGGGTCGCCCGTACGGATCGTGGCCGTCGTTTCGCAGCACGATCACCCTGGCAGCCCGAAGACCCGGGGCCACGGCGAATGCTTCCCGCAGCGTGACGAGAACCTGCCCGCAGACGAACTGCTTGAAGAAGTCGGCCTTGTCGGTCTGGGTGATCTTCTTCATCGACAGGTTGCCGGCAGCCGTACGACCCGGCATCTGTTCGGGTATCGCCTGCGACGCCGGTGGTACCAACACGACCAGCGACACCTCGTCCGCGTCGACGCCGACGGCGGCAGACGCGGCTTCGTTGTCCTCGAATGCCTCGGCCAACGTCCGCAGCACCGAGTCCGGGTCGTTGCTGACCAACGCCTGCCATTGCCGGTCGAGCTCTTGCTGCCAATGTGCCTGTTGGCTCTTGAGCACCGCCCATTGCCGGGCCGCTTCCGCTTCCGTCCAGGCCGCGGCCTGCTGCTTGGCCGAGGCCCGTTCCGCCCGCTTGAACACACCGACGCCGGCAAGCGTGTGCTGCTCATAGTGCCGATAGATCGCCGCGCGGTCAGGTGGATTCGGTTCAGGTGCGATGGGGCGCTGGGCGTTCGGGAAGTCCACCCGGTGCAGGTTCAGGATGCGCAGGAAGGCGTCCGCCAGTTGCTGTGCCATTGCCGCGCGATCGGCCTGCGCGATCTGCCGCTGATGCGCCGCCAACTGGCGTTGATAGGACGCCTGCGCGGAGCCACCACCCCGGCTGCCGCCACCGCGACGCGAACCACCCAACGAGGTGTAAAAGCTGACCGGCCCGACGCCGGTCGACACGCCGGTCCGGCCACCACCGATGTGCACACGGGCTGCGCGGGGGCCGATGCTGGTCCGGACTCCTCGCGACGACGCCCTGATGCGAACCCCTGGGGCGAGCTTTATCGAAAATCCCACGCACGAGAGGTTATGAACCTTCCGCGTGGTCCGGATCGGCTGTGCGGCCACTCGGGTCTGGCGTCTTGCCCGCCCGTCGTCGACCAACCGGGCGGACCCCCAGCACGGGTCAGACGCAGTCCCAGAGGAAGCGGCCCTCGCGTTGGTCCGCGCTCAGGAACGCGTACCCGGAACCGCCGCCGAGGTTCAGCGCGAACGCGTCGCCGTCCCAGCCGTCCCCGTGGTCGAGTTGGAAGAAGAACCGCCACGAGGCGTCTAGCTCGTCGTCCCACTCCTGCCACATCCTCGGCTTCCCGCCGACATAGTTGTGCGAGCCCCGTTTCCGCGGCCCCAGGTCGAGCTCGAGCTCGACCGGGACGCGGTCCTCCCATTGGTCGCCGCGGCGCCACAGCGTCGGCCCGGTCCGCTCGGCCACGCCTTCGACGAACGACGGGATGCGGCCGCCGGGCTGGACGAGCAGCGCGTTCTCGCCGCCCTCGGCCATGAACGTCGCCGCCAGGTAGAGCTCGTCCTGGGTCAGGAACAGGTAGCTCATCCGCGGCTCCGGGCCGGGAAGTGGGAACTGTCCGACGAAGGTCATCGGGATCCCGAACTGCGCCGACACCGGCCAGAACGGCTCGTCCAGCCAGACCGGCTGCCCGCCGAGCTTCGGCACCGGCCGGTCGATCGGGTTCGCGCTGGGCCGCCAGGACAGGCTCCGCCGGGGCTTCAGCCACTTGTCCAACGGTCCGGCCGCCGACGACGACGTTCTCGAACCCGCCAACCAGCTCATTCGTCCCCCAGTCCTGCGCGTATTGCGGTGGCCGACGAGAATGGTCCCTCACACGTACCCGTCGATTGCGAAGGAGCTTCGGTGAGCGCTGGCCTGGCGGCACTGCTGGATGATGTGGCGGTCCTGGCGCGGGCGGCGGCCGCGTCGATCGACGACGTCGGTCTGGCCGCCGCGAAGGCCGGCTCGAAGGCCGCCGGGGTCGTCATCGACGATGCGGCCGTCACCCCGCAGTACGTGCGCGGCCTGGCGGCATCGCGGGAGCTGCCGATCATCAAGCGCATCGCGCTGGGCTCGCTACGCAACAAGTTCCTGATCATCCTGCCGGTGATCCTGGTGCTCAGCCAGTTCCTCCCGGTGCTGCTGACCCCGCTGCTCATGCTGGGCGGCGCCTACCTGTGCTACGAGGGCGCCGAGAAGGTCTGGGCCAAGATCGCGCACCATGACGCGCACGGCGAGGCCGCGGAACGCCAGCCGGACGAGAAGACGCTGGTCTCCGGCGCGATCCGCACCGACCTCATCCTGTCGGCGGAGATCATGGTGATCTCGCTGAACGAGGTCGCCGACGAGTCGTTCGTGGCCCGCCTGACGATCCTGGTGATCGTCGCCATCGCCATGACGGTCCTGGTGTACGGAGCGGTCGGCCTGATCGTGAAGATGGACGACGTCGGCCTGCGCCTGTCCCAGCTCCCCGGCGCCGCCGTCGCCCGCTTCGGCCGCGGCCTGGTCAAGGCGATGCCCCGGGTCCTCGCGGTGCTGACGATCGTGGGCACGGCCGCGATGCTCTGGGTCGGCGGCCACATCCTGCTGGTCGGTGCGGACGAGCTCGGACTGCACGCCGTGTACGAGGCGGTGCACCACCTGGAGGAGGCGGCCCACGACGCCACGGGCGCCCTCGGCGGCGTGGTCGGCTGGCTGGTCAACACCCTCGCCAGCGCGATCGTCGGCCTGATCGTGGGCGCGCTGATCGTGGCCCTCATGAGCGTGACGTTCCACCGAGCCAAGTCAACCGACAAGGCCGAGCACACCGACGCGGGCACGGAGCAGGAACCGGCGGCCGCGACCGAAACTCCCACCGTGGCCGACCCGAAGGCGTAGTGGGGAGTGGCTGAACTGCTCGACGGGGTGTCCGAGATCGATTGGTCGGCACTCGACCACGCGTACGGGTCGGCGGAGGACGTCCCGCGCTGGCTCGCCGCGATGACGGACCCTGCGACGAGTGGCGGCGCTCTCGGCGACCTCGACGCGGCGGTATACCACCAGGGCGGGGAGGTCTACTCCGCGGGCGCCGCGGTGGTGCCGTTCCTGATTCGTTTCGCGACAGACCCCGCGGTCCCTGGCCGGCCCGACATCCTGGACCTGCTGTCCTGCTTCGCCGCGCTGCACAACGAGATGCGCGAGCCGTGGAAGTCGGAGCCTGCTGCCCAGACCTGCCGGGCCGCGCTGCTGGCCGCCTTCGATCGCCTGGTCGGGCTGCTCGACGAACCAGATCCGGCCATCCGGCACAGCGTCGTCGAGGTTCTGGTCGAGCTGGGCGAGCGGGCCCACGACGTTGTCCATGAGCTGATTCGCCGAATCCCGGGCGAGGCGGATCCCGCGGACTACGTGCTCGCGCTGGGCACCGTCGGCGGGAGCGTCGCGGCCGCCTGGCTGGCCGACAACACCCCTCCCCCAGGTGATCCGCGACGACTCACGTACCTGGTCGCCGCCCGCAGGATCAGCCGCGCGGCCGCACGGGCGGAGGAGCTGGTCGCCGCGTACGCCAACGCCTCTCCGGAGCGGACCGTCAACTGGTTGGGCCGCGAGATCGGCTTCGACCGCGTGCCCCGGACGGCGCTGGCTCGAACCGCGATCGGCCAGGCGGTCCGGACGCGGGAGCCGGGGGAACTCGCCGAGGTTGGCGCCGTCATGTTGAGATGGCGATCGGCGACGGCCGAACTGGCCCCCGACCTCGCGGCCGCTCTCGATGGGCCGCCCGCCATACATGCCGCCGTTCTGCATCTGCTCGCCGCGACGGGGGACGCCGGTCGCCCCTGGTCGGACGCCGTCGCAACACTGATCGACGAACCCGGCCGCACCGGAACGATGGCCGCCTGGGCTCTGGCACGGTGGGGTGACTCTCGAGCGGTTCCGGTGGTCGCGCGATCGCTGCGCCGCGACCCGGAGGTCTTCCGCATGGGTTCGACGCACTACCCCGAAGACTTCTACTGGCTGGACGGGGACGACCCCAGCGCGGCGGATGTTTGCCTGCCGATGGCCGCACACGCCGCCGAGCTCGTGCCCGCCATCCGGTGGCGGCTGCGCAACGACGGGGCCACTCCGACCGCGTACCACCTCACTCAGGTGCTCAGCGCCTTCGAGGCAGCGGCACTGCCCGCGCTGCCGGAGTTGACGCGGATGCTCGGCTCCGACCATCCCCAGTTGGCGTGCACCGTCCTGGGCGGACTCGGCCCGGCGGCCGCTGACGCCCGCCCGGCGTTGACCGCCGTGGCCCGCTCCGACGGGCGCGGTGCCGCCGCAGCCGCCTGGGCGTTGTTCCGGATCACTGGCGACCCGGATCCGTTCCTCGCCCACGAAGGACTTCTCGACACGGAGCGGCACAGCGGGCAGGCCGTGCGGCAGCTCGGCGACCTCGGGCCGCTGGCGGCCCGGTACGCGCCGGGCATCGAACGACGGCTGGCGGCCGATCCGCAGCAACACCCCACCTGGAACAGCGTCGAGTTGGGCTTCGCCCACTACCGGATAACCGGCGACCCGACGCTGTGCCTGGACGTCCTGGGGGCGGCTCTCGAATCGCTGCGGCACGACCGTCAACTGCCGGTCAGCCGCCGGGCGCTGCAATGTCTCAGCAGCATCGGCAGGGCTGCCGCCGGCTTCGCGCCTCTGCTGCGCGAAGCCGTCGAGCAGGACGAACGCTTTATCCATAGTGGAGGCTGGCGCGGCATCGCCGAAGACGACGAAGCACGCGGCCTCGCCACCGCGGCCCTGTCCGCCGTCACAACCTAAGACAGCTGGTCGAACTGCTCCCATGGGCCGATCGCGGTGCGGTTGGCGATGAGGGGTGCGGCGCCGACGTTGTCCGCGCAGACGTACTTGTTGTTGACCACCGCGCGCAGTGTGACCGTTCCGTTGGAGTTGCGGATCTCGTCGAACGGCTCCGCGGCGGTGCCGTTCGCCATCAGTGCTCCCGCACCGCCGTTGGGCGCGGTGACGTACTTGCCGTTGACGCGGGCGCGCAGGGCGATCCGCCCGCCGCCCAGGTCGACGCGGTCGAACTGCTCCGCGGCGCCGCCGACCGAACTCTTGTTGGCGACCAATGTCGTGCCCGACGTGCTGACCACCAGGCCGTTGGCGCGGGCGCGGTAGGAGACCACGGTGCTCGCGGGCGGCGTACCCGTGGCATCGAAGAGGGTCAGGTTCACCGCGTTCGCGATGGCCTGCAGTCCGGCCTCGTTCGGGTGGAGGTGGTCGCCGCTGTCGTAGGCCGGCAGGAACCAGGTCGGGCGCGCCGGGTCGTGGGTCGCCGCGTCCTGGTCGATCACCCCGTCGCAGCCGCTGCTTCCGCCGCGGACGAACGCGTTGTACGCCTGCCGGCCCGTCTCGCCCGCCTGCGTCCAGCCGCCCGCGCCCTGGAACGGCGTCAGGGTCGAGCACAGGAACTTCACGCCGGCCTGGTGGGCGCGGGTGATGAGCTGGGTGGTGGCGGAGATGAGCTGCGCGCCGGTGACGCTGCCGCGGCTGTTGCTGAGGTCGTTGAGCGGGTTGTCGGAGAAGATGACCCACTTGACGCCGGCCTGCGCGAGCACGTCGCGGTCGAAGCGGACCGACGCGGTCTGCCCGGTGGCGGGCACGACGAGGCCGTTGCCGGCGATGCCCTGGTTGAGCACGCCGACCGTACGCCCGGACTGGTTGAGCCGGACGGCCAGATCGTTGGGCCAGCGCCGGTTCGCGTTGTCGGGCGACGACACACCGTCCGTAATGGACGCACCGAGCGCGACCACGGCCCCGGCCGCATTAGCGTTCTGCACGTCGAGGTTCGTGAGGAAGAAGTAGTTTCCGCGGTTCTGCGGGCTCGACAACGTCGCGTTGCCGGCCACGTTGCCGGCGACCACGTAGTTGGTCTGGAAGCCGTAGTCGTGGGCGGTGGCATTGCCGGTGGCCGCCGGCAGGTAGAAGCTCACGGCCACGTCGGTGAGCGCGCCGACGGCGAAGGCGACCTGGTCGCTGACGACGCTGCCGCCGACCGGGATCGTGGTCTGGGTGGCCCCGCCGAACGTCACGGCCCGGTCGGACGCGGCGTCGATGGACGAGCCAGAGGTGCGCTTCGCCAGGTGTACGTTGGCGATCGTGAGCGGCTGATTGCCGAACGCGTTCGACAGGCGGATCCGCGCCGCGCTGCCGCCGATGCTGGTGCGCACGATCTGCCGGATCGTCTGCCGGTTGAACGTGGCGCCGCTGGAGTGCGGGGCCACTGCCCAGGTGCCGGTAAAGCCGTCAAGAGCCGCCGACGGGGTGGTGTCCGCGAACGCGGGCTGCCACAGGCCGCCGGCGACGACCGAGGCGACAGCGGCCGCGGCCAGGATGCTCTTCCTCATGGCGCGGTCAGCCCACCCGCTCGATCAGGGCGCGCCGGATCAGGTTCTTGCCGGGCTCGCGGACCGTCTCGTAGGCCGCGTTGTTCAGCAGGACGCAACTGCCTGACGGGCTGGTCACCCGTACCGTCGTGCTCTTGTTGTTGTCCAGGTTCGTGACGCGCAGCCGGGTCCCGATCGGGAACGTGCCACTGGACGCGGCGGGCCCGGCGTTCTCGTTGAAGAAGGTGACGGTCGAGCCCTTGCAGACGACCCCGGCGCCGGTGCCCGATCCACCGGCGGCCGGCGCCTTGGTGGTGGGAGCGGCAGCGGGTTTGGCCGGCGGCGCCTTGACGGGGTCGGCTACGACGTTGGCGGTGCAGCCGGCGGTGACGCGACGCTGCTGGATGAGGTCGACCACGGCCTGCCGGTTGGCGATCCGCGCCTCGGACTGGACGTCCGGGTTGGCGCGCTGGTCGGCGATGAAGTTCAGGTTGTTGCGCAGCGCGGTGTCGAGGCCGGCACAACTCTCACCGGCGTTGCTCAACCCGGTCACCGCCAACCCGCCCGCGAGCAGGGCCGCCGCCGCGCCCCCCAGGATCAGCTTCCGTCCCCGGCCGGTCGTCCTGTACATACATCGCTCCTCGCACGTTCCGCTGCCGAGTTGCAGCAACGGTAGGTACGTCCGGGGCGGTTCATACGGATTGGTTTACATTCCTAAATGTTCCTTAACTCTCGCTTCGCGCCGCGAGCGTGTTTCCGTGCTGGCGGGCCTCTTTGACGAGGCGGGTCAGGCGCCCAAGGTCGGAGGCCCACGCGTGCACCGCGTGCCAGCCCCGGTCACACAGCGGGTCGATCGGCGACGCGGCCTCGACTCCGTCCGGCGGCGTCGGCAGCCGGAACAGCAGGTGGTGCATGCTGATCGCGGCCACGACCGCGACGCCGCGCTGTTCGAGCACCACGTAGCCGTACAACGGAACCACCGCCCGGTCCGAGCGCGCGATCTCACCCAGCCGCTCGATCAGGTCGGGGTGGGTGTGCAGCTGCCAACCGTCCTGTTCGTACGGGCCGCCGGTCCCCCGGGTCGCGTTGGCCCGGAGGTAGGCCAGCAGGTCGCGGTTCACGGGGCTGTCCGATACCTCCATGCCGACCATTGAACTGTCGCCCATCAACTGGCCGGATGGACGATCACCGGTCGGGTGTTCGGCTGGCGGTCAGGGCGTCAGCCGCCACGGCAACCCCTCGATCTCGCCGGCCGATCCCACTCACAGGACCCGCTGGGCATGATCGGACCATGCTGACTTGGACGCCCGATCTCGGGTTGCTGAAGGCACTGATCGCGATGAACGACGGCAAGACCGACATCGTCCTCACCCCGCCCGACCAGCAGGTGCTGGACTGGGCGCGCGTGCAGGGCTACCGCGTGACAGTCGCGGCCGGGACCGCGGAGATCCGACCCGGCGACGTGCTCGACACCCCGCCGGCGCCGCTGACCTTCTGAGCAGGTCGCTAACGCGCGCCCGTGACGCCGGCCAGCACCGTGGCCAGGCCGCGCTCGAAGGTTTCCGCGGGGTCGAGGTGGGCGCCGTCGACGACGAGTCGGGCGATGGTGGGATAGCGGCCGGTGTCGAGCATGCGGACGAGGTAGGGGCCGAGGCTGCGCTGCCAGGCGGCCTCGTCGGTGCCGGTCGAGCGGTAGGTGCGGCGCTCGGTGACCTCGCGGCGGAGCGCGCCGATGACGAAGGCGTTGAGGGTGCCCACGGCCCGCTGCAGGTCGTCGATGCCCCGCACGCCGGGGGCCTGGTCGAGCGCCGCCGAGGTCGCTTCGCCGACGGCGAGCGCGTGTGGCCCCAGGTGTGGCCGGCCGCCGATCAGGTCGGCGAACCACTCGTGCTCGAGACCGGCGGCCCGGGTCGCGCGGGCGATGGCCAGCACCGTGGCGCGCCACTGGGGCGGCTGGACAGCGACGGCGCCGGCGCCGGCGATCTCGGCGTAGACCACGTCGACCATCAGATCGAGCAGCTCGGACCTGTTGCCCACGTAGTCGTAGAGCCGCATCGGACCGACACCGAGGTCGTTGGCGAGCTTGCGGAGCGACAGGCCGTCGAGGCCGTCCGCGTCGGCGAGCCGGATCGCCGCGGCCGCGATCTTCGCGCGGGTCAACGGCACCGGCGCCGCCCGCGGTTGGGGCTCGGGCCGCTCCCAGACGTTAGCGTACGGCGTATCCATGCGATACAGCGTACGCTAAGGTCATGGACATGCGAATCGCGATCGCCGGCGGCGGCCTGGGCGGCCTGACGCTGGCCCGGGTCCTGCACCGGCACGGCATCGAGGCGACGGTGTACGAACGTGAGACAGACCGGACCGCGCGGTCACAGGGCGGCATGCTCGACCTGCACCCGGAGTCCGGTCAGCGGGCGCTGGCCGAGGCCGGCCTGACCGACCGGTTCCGGTCGCAGGCGCGACCCGAGGGCGAAGAGCACCGCATCCTCGACCCGGCCGGCCGCACCCTCGTGCACCACGAGCCGCGGCCGGGCTCCTTCGACGGCCGGCCCGAGATCGACCGCACCGTCCTGCGCGACCTGCTGCTCGACGCACTCCCCCACGACACGGTCACGTGGCAGCGCCGCCTCACCGGGGCCACGCCCCGGCCCGACGGAGGCTGGGCGCTGACCTTCGACAGTGGACACCGCGCCGAGTGCGACATCCTCGTCGGCGCGGACGGCGCCCGCTCGGTCGTCCGGCGGCTGCTCACCGACACCGAACCGTCCTATCGGTCCACCCACGCCGACCTGGAGATCAGCGACGTCCGGCCGGAGCTGGCCGAGCTGGTCGGCGCCGGCAACCTGTGGTGCGTCGGCGTCAACCAGGTCCTGTCCGCACAGCGCCTCGGCGACGGCCGCGTACGCGTCGGGATCTCCTTAAAGGGGCGGCATCGACAGTTCGACGACAAGCGTGCGCTGCTGGACCTGTTCGACGGTTGGAGCCCGCGCGTCACCGCGCTCATCGAGGCCGGCGACGGCCCGGTGACGACGCGCACCGTCGAGGCGATGCCGACCGGCACGCGCTGGCCGGGCCGGAGCGGCGTCACCCTCATCGGAGACGCCGCGCACCTGATGCCTCCGGTCGGTGAGGGCGCCAACCAGGCCATGCTCGACGGCGCCGAGCTCGCCGCCGCCCTCGCCGCGAACCCGACCGACCCGGACGCGGCGATCCGGTCGTACGAGGAGGCGATGTTCGCCCGGATCCAGCCGATCGCCGAGATGTCGGCCCGGGTGCACGCGATGATGCTGTCCGCGACCGCGGCGGAAGACCTCGTGCGCTTCTTCACGCCGCGGTCCGCGGAACCGGCACTTACCGACTGACGCCGAACTGGTAGATCGTGCTGCTCCGGTACGTCTGGCCCGGGCGCAGCTCGGTCGACGGGAAGGTCGGTTGGTTGGGCGAGTCCGGGTAGTGCTGCGTCTCGAGCGCGAACCCGTCGCCCTGGCGGTACATGCGGTCGCTGGTGCCGACCAACGTGCCGTCCAGGAAGTTGCCCGAGTAGAACTGGATGCCGGGCTCGGTCGTCAGGATGCTGAGCACGCGGCCCGTGTCGGGGTCGTCGACCCGGGCGGCGAGCTCCAGCTTCGTGTACGAGGTGTCGCGCCGGTCCAGGACCCAGTTGTGGTCGTAGCCCCGGCCGATCACCAGTTGCGGGAAGCCGTCGCGGATGCGCTCGCCTATCGGGGTCGCGCGGGTGAAGTCCATCGGCGTGCCCGCGACCGGGTCGATGGCGCCGGTCGGGATGAGGGTGGCGTCGACCGGCGTGTAGCGACGGGCATTGAGCCGCAGCGCGTGGTTCTCGATGCTGCCCGAGCCCTCGCCGGCCAGGTTGAAGTACGCGTGGTTGGTCAGGTTGACCACCGTGGGCGCGTCCGTGGTGGCGCGGTAGTCCATCCGGATGCCGTTGTCCGCGGTCAGCGTGTAGGTGACGGTGACCCGCAGCGTTCCCGGATAGCCCTGGTCGCCGGCCGGGCTGGTGAACGTCAGCCGCAGGCCGACGCTGTCGGCATTCCGAAGAGGTGTGGCGGCCCAGACGTGCTTGTCGAAGCCGACCGTGCCGCCGTGCAGGCTGTTCGGCGCGTTGTTGATCGGCAGCTGGTAGGCCACTCCGTCGAGGGTGAAGCGCCCGGCCGCGATGCGGTTGGCGTAGCGACCGGTGATGCAGCCGAAGTACGGGCTGCGGGCCACGTAGTCGGCGAGGTTGTCGAAGCCCAGGGTCACGTTGCCGAGGCGGCCGTGCCGGTCGGGGGTCTCGATGGTCTGCAGGATGCCGCCGTAGGTCAGGATGCGCACCCGCATCCGCCCGTTGGACAGCGTGTAGCGGTCGACGCGTTCACCGGCGGGGGTCGTGCCGAAGAACTCCTTGTTGATCGTAGAGCGGTCGCTGGCACTCGACGGGACCGCGTTGAAGGCGCCGGCCGTCACGGCGAGCGCGGCCAAGGCGCTGACCCGGATGGCGGTGTGCAAGAGAGTCCGATGGCGCATGGTTGTCCTCCGCTCTGCGGTCGGGACTGCCCGGGGGAAGGGGCGCGTCCATACCGTACTCTCAATGAATACGATTGCATACATTCGATTTCATCCCGCTGATCGATGCCCGGGATGCGGCAAAAGACCGATAGTGAGGAAGTTTCGCTAGTTAGCCTGAGTGGAGTCTGGTCATCGGGGGACGGGGTGGGTCATGGCCTTGGCGCTACTCAAACGCGCGCGTTTTCAGCTCCGCGCGGCCTCGGCGTTCGCCGTCGCCGGCCTGCTGGCGGCGGGTACGCACTACGTGTCGCGTTCGGACGGACCGCCGGCGGTGCCTACCCTCCCCGCGATCGCCTGGACGAGCTGCGAAGGCCTGGGAGCGGAGTTCCAGTGCGCCATGGTGCCCGTACCCCTGGACTGGTCCGAGCCGAACGGCGAGCAGATCGAGCTGTCCGTCATGCGCCGCCTCGCCAGCAACCCCGAGCAGCGCATCGGATCGATGTTCACCGACCCGGGCGGCCCGGGACAGAGCGGCGTCGACCTGATCCGCAACAGCGCGGCGGACATCGACGCCTGGGGTGACGGCCGCTTCGACGTCGTCGGCTGGGATCCACGGGGCGTCGGTGGGAGCGCGCCGGTGCGCTGCTTCACCAGCGACGCCGAGCAGGACGCGTTCTGGGCCGGCGTGAGCATTCCGAGCAACCAGGCCGAGTCCGAGGCGTACGCCCAGAAGGCCGCCGAGCTCGCCCAGCGGTGCGGTGCCGTCAGCGGCAACCTGCTGAGCCACATCTCCACCGCCGACACCGCCCGCGACCTCGACCGGCTGCGCGAGCTCGTCGGAGACGACAAGCTGACGTACGCCGGCATCTCCTACGGGACGATGATCGGCGAGACCTACGCGAACCTGTTCCCGGGCACCATCCGGGCGATGATGCTCGACGGGGTCGTCAACCCGGTCGACTACACCGCCAGCGCCGAGGTGCGCACCGACAACAACGTCTCCTCGGCCGACCAGGTCTTCGAACAGTTCGTCGAGCTGTGCCAGAACGCCGCAGCGGGCGCGTGCGCTCTCGCCGGCCACGGCGAGACGGTCGCCGAGCGCGTCGAGGGGCTCTTCGAGCGGGCGCGCCAGGCTCCGATCCCGGCGCCGAACGCGACGCCGCCCGGCGAGCTCAGCTACGGCGACCTGCTGGTCTCCACTTTCCAACCGCTGCGGCTGCCGCTGACCTGGCCGCAGTTCGCGATGGACCTCGAGGCCGCCGTCAACGGTGACGCCTCGGCCCTGGAGACGGCGGCGGCCGCCATGCAGAGCCCGGAGGGAATGACGGCCTCGACCACGTCAGCCGCGATCTCGTGTGTGGACGGTCCGGCCGAGCTGCCGGTGTCGGAGTGGCCGCAGGCGATCGAGCGCTTCACCCAGTCGGGCAGGTTGTGGGGGCCGGTGCTGGGTTGGTGGCTGTGGGCACCGTGCGCGGCCAACTGGCCGGCCAGCACCGAGAGCCGCTACGCGGGCCCGTGGGACGCGTGGACCGAGACGCCGATCCTGTTGCTCAGCGCCGTGTACGACGCGGGCAGCCCGTACAAGAACGCGCAGTTCGCGGAACAGGCACTCGGCAACGCGGTGCTGTTGACCCTCGACGGGTACGGGCACCCGAGCTACCAGGTGCCGAGCGCGTGCATGGACGCGGCGCGGGTGAACTTCCTGGTCAACCTGGTCACGCCGCCGCCCGGGTCCGTCTGCCAGCCGGACGAGACCCCGTTCCCCTAACGCGTCTTGGTACGTTCTGGCGATGTCGCAGGTGCTGTTCACCATCGCGTTCGCCGTGGCCGTCCTCGTGTCGGTGTCCCTGCACGAGGTCGGCCACATGGTGTCGGCGAAGCGGTTCGGGATGCGGGTCACGCGCTTCTTCGTCGGCTATGGACCCACGGTCTTCTCCTGGCGTCGCGGCGAGACCGAGTACGGCCTGAAGGCTCTCCCGCTCGGCGGTTTCTGCACGATCTCGGGGATGACGCGGGACGACGACGATGCCGATCCAGGCGAGGAGCATCGGGCCATGTGGCGGTTCCCGGTGTGGAAGCGGATCGTCGTGATGGTCTCCGGGGTGACCGTCCAGTTCGTACTGGCCGTGACCGGCCTCTGGTTCGCCGCGGCCTTCGTGGGGGTGCCGAACCTGGCCTACCCGCAGACCGCCGAGCAGTTCGGCGCTCAGCCGGCGGCGATCGTGCTCACCGAGTGCGTCACGCCGGACACCGCGCGAGCCTGCGCTGTTGGCGACCCGGTGTCACCGGCCCGCCCCGCGGGCCTGCGCGATGGTGACGTCCTGACCGCCATCAACGGGGCGACGATCGCCAACTACGCGGACATGCTCCGCGTCCTCCGGGACACCCGGCCGGGCCCCGCCGACATCGCGTACGTCCGAGACGGCAGCGCCGGGACCGTGCGGGCGGACCTGAGCGCGGTGCTGCGGCCGCCGCTGAGCGACCCGACCGCCGCACCGACCACAGTGGCGGCCCTGGGCGTGGCGCTGCACGTCAGCGCACCCCGCGAGGTGACCTTCGGCCCGGCGGGCGCGTTCGGCGCGACGGCCACCTACACCGGCTGGATGGCCGGCCAGACGTGGGAAACGGCCAAGCGGATCCCGGAGAAGGTGCCGGCCCTGTGGCGGTCCATCACGGGCGAGGAGCGGGACCCGGCGACCCCGATCAGCGTGGTCGGCGTCAGCCTCCTGGGCGGCGAGGCCGCGTCCCTGGGCATGTGGTCGACAGTCCTGATGATCTTCATCGGCCTGAACGTCTTCATGGTCTTCTTCAACCTGCTGCCGCTGCTCCCCCTCGACGGCGGCCACATCGCGATCGCCTGGTTCGAACGCGCACGCTCGTGGGTCGCGGCCCGCCGGGGCCGCCCGGACCCGGGCGGAGTCGACTACTACAAACTGCTGCCGCTGACCTACGCCGTCGTCCTGATCGGCGGCGCCTTCACCCTCCTGACCATCACCGCGGACGTCATCAACCCGATCACCATCCGATGACCGGGGTCACACATCGAGTTTTCAGGTGGCTCGGCGGGTTTTCTCAGGCGGCCGACGCATCGTTGAGCGTCGCGCTGGGACCGCCGGCGCGCGACGTAGCGAGGGGAACGTCCGCGCATGACCAGTGGAAGCGCGAAGAAGCGTGCCGAGGCCGCCCGTAAGGCGCTCGCGGCGGCCAACAAGCGGGACCGCCGGCGGCGGCACCTCTTCTCGTACAGCATGGTGGGGCTGGTCGTGCTCATTGTGGTTGGAGTGGTGCTCGCGGTGACCCTGACCCGCGGCTCCAGCCCCGCCGCCGCGTCCGGGATTCCCACCACGCCGGCTGCGACCGCCCAGGGCGACCCGAACCCGCCGCCGTGGGCGGCGCCGGCCGACGCCACCACCCGGGTTAAGGCGGCCGGGCTGCCGATGCTGGACAACGAGGGTGAGGTCGTGCACATCCACGCGCACCTGGACGTCATCGTCGACGGCAAGCCCGTGACGGTCCCGGCGGGTGTCGGGATCGACCAGAACACCGGTCAGCTCAGCCCGCTGCACACCCACGACACCAGCGGTGTGATCCACGTCGAGTCGCCGGTGCAGGCCGAGTTCAGCCTGGGTCAGTTCTTCACGGAGTGGGACGTGTCGCTGGCCGCTGACCACCTCGGCAGCCTCCAGGCCGGCAACGACAAGGTCCTGCAGGCGTACGTGAACGGCCTGCCGGTCCAGGGCGACCCCGCCGCCATCGTGCTGCACGCCCACGACGAGATCGCACTCGTCTACGGCACCGCCACCCAGCAGACCAGCCCGCCGGCGACCTACACCTTCCCCGCGGGCCTGTAACGCTCCAATCGCGTCGGCGATATCCGTACAAGATCTGACATTGAACGTCGGCGATGAGCAGGGCAGGCTGACCCACAGGGGGTACGGGTGGGGAGGCTCGGATGGCCGCACGCGGTTCCAGCTCGAGCGCTCCCCCGCCGGCCGCCGACGCCGGTGGGCGGCCGCCGGTCAGCGGGCCCCTGGGCGGCGGTGGGCTGCGCGGGCTCGGTGAGACGTTCGCCGCCAACGCGGTCACCGGGACCGCCACGCTCAGCGTGCCGTTGGCGGTCAGTCCCGGCCGTGGCGTCGATCCCGAGCTGAGCCTGACCTACGACTCCGGTGCCGGGCAGGGGCCGTTCGGGCTCGGCTGGCACCTGACCCTGCCGGCCATCACCCGCCGCACCGACCGGGGCGTTCCCCGCTACGACGACGGCGCCGAGTCCGACGTGTTCGTGCTCTCGGGTGCCGAGGACCTCGTGCCGGTGCCGGCCGACGACGTGCGCACCGTCGACCACGTCGACTACCGGGTGCGCCGCTACCGGCCCCGGGTCGAAGGGCTCTTCGCCCGGATCGAGCGGTGGACCCGCACCACCGACGCGGCGGTCACCTTCTGGCGGTCGATCTCCCGCGACAACATCACCACCTGGTACGGGCGCACCGCGGAGAGCCGCATCTTCGATCCGGCCGACGACCGGCGGATCTTCTCCTGGCTGGCCTGTGAGAGCCACGACGACAAAGGCAACGCGCTGGCCATCGGCTACCGCGCCGAGGACCCCGTCAACGTCCCCGTGGCCGACGTGCACGAGCGGCACCGCACCGACGCCGACCGCACCGCGAACCGCTATCCCCAACGGGTGCGCTACGGCAACACCGTGCCGTACTTCCCCGTCCTTTCGCCAGACGCCCCGTGGCCCGCCGCACCGGGCGAGTGGCTTTTCGAGGTGGTGCTGGACTACGGCGACCACGACCCGGAGGCGCCGACGCCGGACCCGGTCGCCGCGCCCGGCTGGCCCTGCCGGCCGGATCCGTTCTCCAGCTACCGGTCGGGGTTCGAGCTGCGGACCTACCGGCGTTGCCAGCGCGTGCTGATGTTCCACCGCTTCCCGGAGCTCGGCGACGAACCGTGCCTGGTGCGCTCCACCGAGCTGTCCTACACGCAGGCCGGCGCCGCCGAGTTCACACAGCTCGCCGGGGTGACGCAGGCCGGCCACCGCGGCGACCCCGTGGCCGGCTATGCGACAAAGGCGCTGCCCGCGGTCACGTTCGACTACGCACCAGCGACCCTCGACCCGACCGTCCGCACGGTCCCCGGAGGCCCGGCGCACGCCGGCGCCGTCTGGGTCGACCTGGACAGCGAGGGCGCTCCCGGGCTGCTCACGCGGCACCGGGGCGCCTGGCACTACCAGCGCAACCTCAGCCTCGCCGACGGCTCGCGCGAGCCCCGGTTCGCGGCCCGCACCGCGGTCGACCCGGCGCCCACCGGGATCGTCGACGGCACGCTGGTCGACCTGGCCGGCGACGGTGACCTCGACCTGGTGCGGTCGTCCGGGTTCGCGCCACGGACGGGGCCCCGTGACTGGGGGCCCTTCGTCCCGTTCCCGGCAGCGCCGACGGACCCGCCGCCCCAGCTGGTCGACCTCACCGGCGACGGCACGGCCGACCTCGTGCTGCTCGACGGCGAGCGGCTGCGGTGGCACCAGGCGCTCGGCGCGGGCACCTTCGACCCGGCCCGGTCCGGCGCGATCCCCGACGGCGGTGCGCCGGCGACGGTGCGGTTCGCCGACGTGACCGGCGACGGGATGCCGGATCTGGTCGCGGTCGGCAACGGCACCGCCTGCTACTGGCCCAACCTGGGCCACGGCCGGTTCGGGTCGAAGGTCACCATGGCCGACGCGCCGTGGTTCGACGCGCCCGACCTGTTCGATCCCGACCGGCTCCTGCTCGTCGACGCCGACGGCTCAGGCCTGGTCGACGCCGTCTACCTGGCCGGTGACGGCGCCCGGCTCTACGTCAACCGGTCGGGCGACGGCTGGAGCCCGGCCACGGCAATACCCGCGGTGCCGGGCGGCGCCCGAGCCGTGGACCTGCTGGGCACCGGCACCCCCTGCCTCGTCTGGTCGGAGCCGCGGTCACCGGACACCCCGCTGCGCTACGTCGACCTGCTCGCCGACGGCAAACCACACCTGCTCACCGGGTACGCCAACGGGACCGGGCTGTCGGTCGAGATCGCGTACCAGCCGTCCACGTTCTTCGCCCGCACCGACGCGGCGCAAGGGCGGCCGTGGCGGTCAAGGCTGCCGTTCCCGGTGCACTGCGTACACCGGGTGACCGTCTCCGACGCCGTCCGGGACGTGGCGTTCACCAGCGAGACCAGCTACCACGACGGCCACTACGACCCGGTGGAGCGGGAATTCCGGGGGTTCGCCCGGGTCGACCAGCTCGACACCGCCGACTACACCGGCGACGACCTCGACCAGGCGCCCGTGCTGACCCGGACCTGGTACCACACGGGACTGCCGCCGGCACCCGGTGAGCCGTTGCTGCACCGCCGCCGCGACGAGTACTTCGCCAACCCGACCGTCGCCGAGCACGCCCTGCCCGAGCCGTTCCTGCCCACCGACCTGACGGCGGGCGAATACCGCGAGGCGTGCCGGGCGCTCAAGGGCGCGCTGCTGCGCCAAGAGGTCTACGGGCTCGACGGCACCCCAGACGCCGCAGCGCCCTACACCGCCACCGAGGCCACGCACGCCGTCGACCTGGTGCAGGAGCGCGGCGCCAACCGGCACGCCTGCTTCCTCGTCACCGCCGCCGAGACCATCTCCTACCAGTACGACCGTGACCCGGCCGACCCGCGCACGGCGCACACCCTCGTCCTGGAGACCGACGAGCTGGGCCTCGTGGTGCGTTCGGCCGACGTGGCATATCCGCGCCACGGCACGCACCCCGACGTACCCCCGACGACCGCCCTCGCGCAGGCCGCCCGCTACATCGCCGTCACGGAGCACGACCACACGGCCGACCGCGACGAGCCGGACGCGCACCGGATCCGGGTCGCCTACGAGACCCGCGCCTACGAGCTCCACGACCACACCAACCCGGCCACCGGCTACCTGACTGCCGATGCCATCCGGACGGCGCTGGACGAAGCGACCGACATCGACTACGCCGCGACACCCGGCGGGGCAACGGTGCGGCGGCTGCTGACCCGCAGTCAGAATGTGTTCCTCACCGACGACCTCGCCGGACCGGCCGCCCTGGGCGTGCTGCCAAAGCTGGCGCTGGGCCACGAGAGCTACCAGCTCGCGCTGACCGCCAAGCTGGTCACCGACGTCTACGGCGCCCAGGTGACCGACAGCGACCTCACCGCCGCCGGATACGTGCACCGCGGCGACGACGACTGGTGGGTGCCCTCCGGCCACGCGGTCTACGACACCGACGCGCAGGACCACTTCTACCAGCCGCGCGGGTTCCGAGACGCGCGCGGCGCCGAGACCAGCGTCGAGCGCCTCCACGACCTGCTGGTCACCACAACCACGGATCCACTGCAGACGGTCAACACCGCCGAGTACGACCTGCGCCTGCTCGCGCCGGACCTGGCTACGGACGGCAACGGCAACCGCGTCGCCATCGAGTACGACGAGCTGGGCATCGCGGTCGCCACGGCCGCGCTGGGCAAGACGGGCCTCGACTCGCTCGCCGACCCGACCATCCGGATCGAGTACGACCTGTTCCGCTGGCAGACCACGGGCGAGCCGAACGTCGTGCGGACCTACCAGCGCGAACGCCACGGCGCCGCCAACACCGGCTGGCAGGAACGGCACACCCACCTGGACGGCGCCGGCACGCCCCTGATGGTCAAGACGCCGGCACCGCCCGGGCCCGGGGGCGAGCCGCGCTGGATCGGGTCCGGTCGCACGGTGCTCAACAACAAGGGCGCCGTCGTGCGGCAGTTCGAGCCGTACTTCGCCACCACCGCCGACTACGACAGCACCGCGGTCGGGGTCAGCGCGCGCACGACCTACGACCCGATCGGCCGGGTCGTGCGGATCGACCTGCCCGACGGCACGATCGAGCGCCAGGAGCACGGCGCGTGGCGGTCCGCGCGCTTCGACGGCAACGACACCGTGCTCGACAGCACCTGGTACGCGGAGCGGGGCTCACCGGACCCGGCCGGTCCGGAGCCCACCGATCCGCAGGAGCGGGCCGCCTGGTTGGCCGCCGCCCACGCCGGCACGCCGGCCACGACCCACACCGACCCGCTGGGCCGGGTCGTGCTCGCGGTCGAGGACGCCGGTGCCGAGGGCCTGCGGTACGGCCGGATCGAGCTCGACCTCAGCGGGCGGTTCCGGTCGCGGTACGACGCCCGCGACCGGCTGGTCGACAGCGCCACCACCGACCTGCTGGGTGCGACGCTGTGGTCCGAGAGCGCCGAGCGGGGCGCTCGGTGGGCCCTGCACGACGTGCTCGGCAACCCGGTGCGGGTGTGGGACGAGCACGACCGGGTGTTCGAGACCAGCTACGACGAGCTGCACCGTCCGCTCGCCGTCCGGTGCACCGACGCGGTGGCCGGAGAGCTGGCCGTCAGCCGGGTCGTCTACGGCGAGCGCCACCCGCAGGCCGCCGACCGCAACCTGGTCGGCCGGGTCTACCAGGCGTACGACCAGGTCGGGGTGGCCACCGTCGAACGCTACGACGTCGACGGCAACCCGGAGGAGGTCGGCCGCCGGTTCGCCCTATCGGGAACGTCCACGGTGGACTGGGATCCGATCGCGACGCTGACCGGCGTCACGGCCATCGCGAACGCCGCCGCGCCCCTGCTGGAGGCCCGGTCGTACGACGTCGGGTGTGCCTATGACGCCCTCGGGCGTCCGTTGTGGACCCGGCTGCCGGAGGGCACGTTCGTCGAGCCGACCTACGACGTCGCCAACCGGCTCAGCGCGCTCACCGCCCAGATCCGGGGCCAGGGCGCCGCCCGGCCCTTCCTCACGGGCCAGACCTACAACGCCCGCGGTCAGCGGTTGACCGCACACCACGGCAACGGCGTGCTCACCGACCGCGGCTACGACCCGTTGACGTTCCGGCTCGCCGGTGTGGTGACCCGGCGTGAGGCGGACTCCGAGACCCAGGCGCTGCAACGCCTCGCCTACACCTACGACCCGGTCGGCAACGTCACCCACGTCTCCGACGCCGCGCAGCAGACCCATTTCTTCGGGGGCGCGGAGGTCGGGCCCGACCTCGCGTTCACCTACGACCCGCTCTACCAGCTCCGCACCGCGACGGGACGGGAGCACGCGACGGCGGCGCAGCCGGACGCCGGTGACATCGCGGGCCGCCCGTTGCCGCACCCGAACGACGTCGCCGCGGTGCGCCGCTACACCGAGACGTTCGGCTACGACGGCCTGGGCAACCTGACCTCGGTACGGCACACGGCCGGGCCCACGACCTGGGTCCGCCGCTACCGCTACCGCTACGAGGACGACCCCGCCGACCGCACGAACCGGCTCGCCGCAACCAGCGTGCCGGGCGACGACCCGGCGGGCCCGTACTCGGCGCTGTACGACTACGACGACTACGGCAACATGAGCGCGCTGCCGCACCTGCCGGAGCTGACCTGGAGCGTGCTCGACCAGCTACAAAGCGCCGACCTCGGCGGTGGGGGCACGGCGTTCTACGCGTACGGCCCCGGCGGTCAGCGGATGCGCACGGTGATCCAGCGCGGCGGGCTGACCGTGGAACGCCGGTTCCTCGGGCCCGTCGAGTACTACCAGGAGTGGATGAACGGCGTGCTGCGTCTGGAACGGCAGACGGTGCACATCAGCGACGAGGCCGGCCGGATCGCCCAGGTCGACACGACCACCGTGGACACCACGACGCCCGGCGCGCCGGTCGGCACGTCGGTGATCCGCTACCAGTACGGCAACCACCTCGGCTCGGCCGTCGTCGAGACCGACGTCGCCGGGCTGCCGATCTCCTACGAGGAGTACCACCCGTTCGGGACGACCGCATACCGGTCCAGCCAGCCGTCCGCCGACCTGAGCCTGAAGCGCTACCGCTTCGCCGGCCAGCACCTCGACGCCGAGACCGGGCTTTACCGCATGGGCGTCCGCTACTACGCGCCCTGGCTCGGACGGTGGACCAGCCCGGACCCCGCGGGGCTCGCCGACGGCACCAACCTGTTCCGCTACTGCGACAACGACCCCGTCGGGTCGATCGACCCGAGCGGCACCCAGTCGACGGACTTCCACGTCGTGCAGCCGGGCACCTACACCGGCAACGAGAGCTTCGAGGAGCTGCGTGAGGCCGCCGGGAAGGTGTCGGGGTACGCGTTCGACCCGACCCTGACGCCGGAGAACTACCGGGAGCGCTGGGAGCCCGGCGTCGATGGCGGCAACGGCGGCTGGAACATCCTGGTCGAGACCGGGTCGAGTGGCGAGGGCGAGAGCTCGGCCGGCAGCGGCTTCATCCCGCGCGGCGCCTTGCAGCCGCCGCCCGAGGCGCCGCTCTACAAGGTCAGCCCCACCGCCCCCATCGACCTGCCGCAGGCGCCCGCCGGCACCAACTTCCGGAACGCCGAGTCCGCGGGCCGCACGAACGCCCGCACCTACTACGCCAACCAGGGACACGTCTGGGCCAACGGCGAGCAGGCGCAGCACTACCTCAAGTGGCGCGAGGGCCAGCGGACCAACCTGGACCCGAACATCACCAACGACCCCCGGCGGATGGGTCCGATCCAGTCCTACAACAAGAACAGCGGCGGCCAGACCTGGAACGGAAACGGCAGCACCTTCCGCAACCCGCACAAGTGGGCCGACCGCGGCCTCTACTTCGACTACTACCGCCGCATCCAGCAGCGCTGGGGCAAGGCGATCACCGAGCGCGTGGCGCACGCGGAAGCAGGCCGGGCGGTCCAACGGGACATCACCGGCAGTCCCGGCCCCCGACTCCCCTACATCTGGCTACCGACGGCCCTGACCTTCGGCGGCAACACCGCCCTGACCCTCACCCGCGGCCTGGTCCCCTACGTGGCCGAGGCGGAGGCCGTGCTCCTCGGCGGCTCGATCTGGGCCTACGGGCACGGGTATGCCGCCGCCGGATCCGCGCTCGGCACCGCCGGCGCCTACGTCGCGCCCGCGGCGGGCGGGTTCGTCGCCGGCTCGTTCGTCGGCGGCACCGCGGGCGCCGTCGTGCGCGCGAACGGCGGCGGACGCGGCGCGCAGATCCTGGCGGGGGTCGCCTCGGGCATGGCCGCCGGCGCGCTGGTCGGCGCCCTGATCGGCACGGTCCTGCCCGGCGCGGGCAACGTGGCCGGCTGGGTGATCGGCGGCGTCGTCGGAGCCGTGGCCGGCGGCATCGGCGGTCTGATCGCCACCTGGTGAACCACCGAACGCACGTGGATGGAGCCGAGATGAGCATCGACGCGATCCGCCGCCTCACCGGCCCGGTCGAGGGCCGCGCGGGCGTCATGCGGTTGCAGCGGGCGCTGCGGAAGCTGCGCGGCGACATCGACGAGGCGGAGGCACGCCGCGGCGAGCTCGGTGCCACCACCGCCGGCGCCCTGCGCGCGATCCAGGAACGCGCCGGCCTGCCGGTCACCGGTGAGCCGACCGAGGCCACGCTCGCCCGCATCCGGGCGGAGCTAGAGCACGCGTACGTGGTCGACAGCCGCACCCGCACCGCCCGGCTGCACGCGCTGCTGGGTCAGCTCGGCGTCGACCTGCCCGCCGCCGAACGGGCCCGGCGCGAAGCCGGGCCGGCGACCCGGGCGGCGCTGACGGAACGCTACGGCCTGCCACCCGACGGGCTGCTCGACGCCGGTCTCGTCGACCGGCTCCGGGCCGACGCGCTGGCCGCCCGCCTGTCCAGCAAGCGCCAGGTGGCCCTGCTGCAGCAGACGCTCGTGCGCGCGCTGCGCATCCGGGGCATCGACGCCGATCTCGACCCGGCCGAGCGCCGGGCCCGGCAGCTCGGGCCGACCTCCCGCGACGCCATCCGCGCCTTCCAGGCCAGGTCCGGCCTGCCCGCCACCGGCGAGGTCGACCCGGACACCATGGACCGGCTGCGATCGGTGGCGGCGAGCCGGGCGAAGCCGGCGCGGCAGTTGACCGTCCGGTCGCCGCGGACGCTCGCTCCGGTGCGGCAACAGGTGCGCCTGAACATGACCGGCCCGCGAGTCGGAGCGGTCCAGCGGGCGCTGGCGTTCCTCGGGCAGCCGGTGGCCCGGGCCGAGTTCACCGGGCGCACGTTCGGCCGCAGCACCCGGGCGGCGGTCGAGGCCTACCAGCGCGGCAAGGGCCTGCTCCCGACCGGCCACGTGGATCGGCTGACGCTGCGCGCGCTCAACGCCGACATCGCCCACGTCAACCCGCTGGGCGCCGTCGAGCATCCCTACCGCCTGCGTGGCACGGTCCGGGACGAGCTGTGGCAGGGGATGGCCGGCGTCACCGTCCGCGTGCGGGAACGGCTCGTGCGCGGCGACGGCGACGTGCTCGCCGAACGGCCGACCACCTCGACCGGCTTCTTCGACCTGGCCTACGACCCGCCGCGCGAGCCGGCCACCAAGCAGGTCCGGGACCCGTTCGGGCTCACCGTGACGTTCCTGAGCGGCGACGGCACGGAGTTGGGCCGCCGGCTGCTGTTCAACCCGCCGCTGATCGCGTGGGCGAACCTGACCCTAGGCCCGGATCCCTATCGCGGCGTCGCCGAGCTGGACGCCCGCGCCGGCGCCCTCGCCAAGGTGCTCGCCGGCGTGCCGATCGCCGACCTGCGGGAGACGACCCGCGAGCACGAGATCACCCGCGCCGCCCTGGGATCGGGCCTGGCGCAGGACGACGTGATGCGGATCGTGCTGTCGCACCGGGTGGCGGCCGTGCTCGACCATCCGGCCCTCGGTCCGGCGGCATGCTACGCCTTCGTCCGGCAGAACCTGCCCGCGAGCCTGCCCGAGGACCTGCTGGCCGGCACCCACGAGTGGCGGGCGATCGACGAGGTCGTGGGCGCGGCGGCCGCGGGCCTGGCCTTCCTGGACCCCGCCCTGGCGGCCCAGGCGTTCGACAACGCCGCCGCCGAGAACCTGGTCGCGATCACCGTGGTCCGCCAGCGGGACGAGATCCTGGCCGCCCTGGCCGAGCGCCGCCGGTCGTACGCGCTCGACCAGCCGATCCTGACCGGTGACGGCACGCTGCGCGGGCTGCTGGACGCCTCGACGGTCCCGGCCGACGACCACACCGCGGTCGCCGACGCGTTCGTGACGCACGGCGGCTTCGACAGCGCGTTCTGGGCCGACGTGCGCAGCCGGCCGGCGGACTTCGGCGGCCCGGCCGCCGTCGCGGACCTCGAGGCGACCGTCACGCTCGGCCAGGTCACCGCGAACCATCCGCCGACGCTGGCGCTTCTCAAGGAGACGATCGCCGCGCCGGGTGGAGAGCTGCGGCGCAGCCACGACGTCGCCAAGCTGAGCGTGGACGAGTGGGCGACGCTGGTCGCCGACGGTGGCGGCGGGGTCCCCGCAGGCACGCCCGGGTCCGATCCGGAGCAACAGCTGCGGGCGTACGCGACCGCGCTGGCCACCCGGGCCGAACAGGTCTTCCCGACCGTGGCGCTGGCCGCCGCGCTGGGCCGCGACGACGCACACGGGCTGACCCACGTCGCCGACGCGAGCCGCTTCATCGACCGGTTCCCCGAGCTGGACCTGCGGGCCGACAACGTCGACGCGTTCGTCGCGAACCACGCGCCCGACACCGACGCCCTGGTCACCAGCGACCTGCGGGTGATGCAGCGCGCACACCGGCTCACCCCGGACGCGGCCACCGCGCGGGCGCTGCTCGACCACCGGCTGCACAGCTCGGCACAGATCGTCGGGATGGGACGCCAACGCCTTCTGGAGACGCTCGACGCGGAGGGCGTCGACCGGCGCACGGCGCTGACCATCCACGCGAACGCCGAGTTCCAGTACGCCCAGGTGCTCCAGCGCCTCGGCGAGTACCGCTTCGAGCTGCAGCTCGGGAACCCGGCCGCGCTGATGCCGCGCACGTTCACGCCGGAGGAGGCCGAGGCTGTCCTCGGCGACATCCCCAACCTGGAGATGCTGTTCGGCTCGCTGGACTACTGCGACTGCAGCCATTGCCAGTCGGTCTACGGGCCGGCGGCCTACCTGGCCGACGTGCTGCGCTTCCTCGAACAGCACCCGGCGAAACTGGCCGGGCGCACGGTGCGCGACGTGCTGTTCGACCGGCGCGGCGATCTCGGCAACATCAAGCTCAACTGCGCCAACACCGACACGCCGCTGCCGTACGTCGACCTGGTCAACGAAATCCTGGAGTGCGCGGTGCCGGCCCCCGCGACTCAGCCGGACTTCGCCTACCAGACCACCCGCGACGCCGCCGAGCTGCGCGCCTTCCCCGAGCACCAGCGCGCGGCCGCGTACGACGTGCTCGCCGCCGCCGACTATCCACTCACGGGCGTGCTGGACCTCGCGCAGGAGGAGGCGCGGGCGTTCCTCGGCCACCTCGGCACGCCCCGCCACGAGCTGATGCGGGCCCTGCGGCGCGCCGGCAGCCCGACGGCGGTCTCCGTGGCCGGCGAGTACTTCGGCATCGCCACCCACGAGACGAACCTGATCGTCAGCAGCGCACCGACCGCCACCGCGCAGAACCGGTTCTGGGGCTTCGACACCACCCGCGCGACGGTGCCCGTATCGGAGTTCCTCGACCATGCCCGGATCGGGTACGCCGAGCTGCTCGCCCTGCTGCAGGTCAAATGGCTCGCCGGCATCGCGCTGGAGCGGCCCGGCGGCACCTGCGACGTGGGCGCACAGACGCTCAGCGGGCTGTCCCTCGCCGCGTTCGACAAGCTGCACCGGTTCCTGCGGCTGTGGCGGCGCACCGGCTGGCAGATGTGGGAGCTGGACCTGCTGCTGCGCGCCCCGCGGGTCGCCGCCGGCGCGCTGAACGCCTCCGCGCTCGTCGCGCTCTACCACTTCCGGCGGGTCACGGAGCGCCTCGCCCTGACGTTCGAGTCCGCGCTCGTGCTCTACGCCGACGTCAACACCGAGACCCGCGCCGCGCCCGACGACGCCACCGTCGTCTACCCGTCCCTCTACGAGACGCGGTTCCAGAACCCGGCCGTGGTCAACCCCGTCGACCCGGCGTTCGCGCTGCCGCTGCCCGGCACGGAGCCGCTGTCGGCACACCACCCCGCGCTTTGTGCCGGCTTCGGCGTGACCGAGGCCGACCTGCTCCTGCTGCTGGCCCGCACCGGCGCCCTGCTGACGGTGCCGAACCTGTCGGTGCCGCTGCGCCTGGTCGGCCTCGCCGCCGGGCTGGGCGTCCCGATCGCCGACGCCCTGACGCTGGTCGACCTGGTCGCCGGCGACGTGCCCGACCCGTTCGCCTCACCCGCCGCGACGGCCGCCCTGATCGAGCGGTACGACGACCTGGTCGCGGCCGGCGCCACCGTGCCCGAGCTGGACTACCTGCTCAACCACCGCCCGGACGCCGCCGCCGGGCCGCGCGACGACGTGATTACCCAACAGGTGGAAGGGCTGCGGGAGAGCCTACGCAGCACGCCCGACGACCAGCGCGACGGCCAGATCGCCGCCCAGGTCGCGTCGACGTTCGGGATCCTCGACGCGGTGGCCTCGACGCTGGTCGCGAGGTTGGCGGTGGACGGCACGGCCGTGCTCACCCACCTCGCCGACCCGGCGCTGACGGCCCGCGACGCGGACGACGCCTACGTCGACGCCGTGACCGAGGCGACCTTCCCGGACATCTTCGCCTCGTGGCGCCTGCTGCACAAAACCACGCTGCTGGTCACCCGGCTGCGGGCCGGCGACGACCCCACCGTGCTCACCTGGCTCGTCGACCACGCCACCGCGTACGCAGGACTGGACGTCAACGACCTGCCCGTCGCGGCGCCGCCGGCCGCGCCGCTGTTCGGCGCCTGGCGCAACCTGGCCGCGTGGGTCAGCCTGCGGGCCCGCCACCCGGAACCGGAAGGGGTCACCCTCACCGGCATCTTCGACCTCGCCCGCACGAACACGTCCACGGTGGACGAGGTGCGCACCGCGGTGTCGGCGTTGACCCGCTGGAGCGTGACCGACCTGGCCGCGCTCGACGGCGCCAACCGCGCCGGCTACCGGGACATGGACGTCTGGCGCCGGCTGTCCACCGCGTTCGGCCACCTCCAGCGGCTCGGGGTCGCGGCGGCCACCGCCGTCGCCTGGGCCGACCGCGACACCACCGCCGCCGGGGCGCGCACCCGCGCCGCGCAGGAGATCCGCCAGGCGGCCCGGGCGCGGTACACCGACGACGCCTGGCTGACCACGGTCACCCCGTTGCAGGACGCGCTGCGGGAGCGCAAACGCGACGCGCTCGCCGCCTACCTGGTCGAGCACTCGATGCGCACGGTTCCGGCGACCATCACGGTGGACGGGGCCGAGTGGGCCAACCCGCGGCACTGGCGGGACGCCGCCGACCTGATGCGCTGGTTCCTGATCGACACCGAGATGGCGGCGTGCCAGCTGACCTCCCGGATCAAACAGGCGATCGGCGCGGTGCAGATGTTCGTGCAGCGCTGCCTGCTCAACCTCGAGTCGGCGTTCGTCGTGGTCAGCACGGAACAGCGGGCCGACGAGGTGTCGCTGGACGCGTGGAGCCAGTGGAAGTGGATGAAGAGCTACCGGCTCTGGGAGGCCAACCGGAAGGTCTTCCTGTATCCGGAGAACTGGATCCTGCCGGAGCTCCGCGACGACAAGAGCCCGTTCTTCGTCGAGCTGGAGAACGAGATCCTGCAGAACGAGATCACCACCGCGAACTGTGAAGCGGCGTTCCTGCACTACCTGCAGAAGGTGCACGAGGTGTCCCGGCTGACCGTCGTCGGCAGCTACCACGAGATCGCCGACGTGGACCCGACCGGTGCGCTGCCCCCGGCGACGAACATCCTGCACGTCATCGCGCGCGGCCGCGTCGAGCCGGCACAGTACTTCTACCGGACCTTCGACCTGTCGTACGCCACCTGGACGCCCTGGGAGCAGATCGACCTGGACATCACCGGCGACCACGTTGTGCCCGTCGTCTACAACCGGCGGCTGCACCTGTTCTGGCTCACGTTCACCGAGAAACCGCAGAAGGTGGCCAAGCAGCCGCCCGCGAAGGCGTCGTCCGCGCCGACCGACAGCCCCGAGCCGCCCCGGCAACTGGAGATCCAGCTCGCCTGGAGCGTGCGGCGCGACGGCGGCTGGACGTCGCGGCGGCTCGCTCCCCACAAGCTCATCCACCCGTGGCAGCGGCCGCGCTCGTCGTACCTGCTCAAGCCGCGCTACCGGGAGGCCGAGAACCAGCTCTGGCTCGACGTCTACCTGTCGACGTCGCCGGAGTTCAACAACACGAAGTTCTACGACCCGTACACCGACACCCGGGCCTTCGTGACCGCGTTCCGGTTCAACGAGACCGCCCTGCCGTGGCACTCCTCGTCGTTCGTGTTCGACGGCGACGTGGTCGGCCTGCGACTCAAGCCGTTGCACGGTCAGTACCACGTGCTGGGCGCGGAGGGTATCGCGTCCACGAGGCTGGTGCCGACCACCTCGTACCGCTATGTGCACGACAGCTTCGGCGAGGACGGCCGGGCGATCGGGGCGCTGACCCGCGCGGCCGACATCGCCGGCCGGCTGACCCTGCCCAACGGCATGCACTTCGCGAACACGCGGCTGGTCAACAACACCGCCTCGCCCAACCTCGACCAGTTCGGCGTACTGGAGTCAGGGCGGACGGTCAACCTGCTGGGTCGGGCCAAGGCGCCCTTCGAGCTGGTCGTCTCGCCGCACCGGCCGCAGTTCGACACCGCCGCCGACCGGGGCCCGGTCTTCTACCAGGACTCGGCACGCGCGCACTTCGTGCGTCCGGAGTGGACGGCGGTGCTGCAGGGGGCGGGGCAGCTCACCTACCGCTGGTATCCGTTCTACCACCCGTACACGGCGCTGTTCATCCGCGAGCTGAACCGCGGCGGGCTCGACGGGCTGCTCAACCGGCTCATCCAGACCGCTCCGGCCGGCTATCCCCCGGTCAACACGTTCGCGTTCGCCGGGACGTACGGGCCGTCGAGCCGCAGCGCCGTCGACGAGTCCGCCGCGGCCGACACCGTCGACTTCAGCCCATACGGCGCGTACGCCCTCTACAACTGGGAGATCTTCTTCCACGCGCCGATGCTGGTCGCCACGAAGCTGAGCCAGAACCAGCGCTTCCAGGAGGCGATGGACTGGTTCCACCGGATCTTCGACCCGACGAACACCACGGCCGTGGACGCGCCGCAGCGCTACTGGATCACCAAGCCGTTCTTCGACCAGAACGCCGAGGACTACCGCACGCAGCGCATCGAGGAGCTGCTCGGCGACATCGGCGCCAACCTGGACCAGCTGCGGGCGTGGAAGAACAACCCCTTCCAACCCCATCTGATCGCGCGTACGCGGCCCGTCGCGTACCAGAAGTCGGTCCTGATGGCGTACCTCGACAACCTGATCGCGTGGGCCGACCAGCTCTTCCGCGGCGACACCATGGAGCTGATCAACGAGGCGACACTGCTCTACGTGCTGGCGCAGGAGCTGCTCGGCAAGCGACCGGTCAAGGTGCCGGCGCCGGAGCGGGCCGACCGCTCCTACCGGGAGCTGGTCGCCGACGGCGCGCTGGACCCGTTCGGCAACAAGCGGGTCGAGGTGCTGATGGAGAACGTCGTCGGCCCGCCGCTGGCGGTCACCCCGGCCGGTCCCGACGCGGAGGCCCTACCGCAGCTCGACCTGCTCTACTTCCGCATCCCGGCCAACACCGACCTGCTCGGGTACTGGGACACCGTGGCCGACCGGCTCTTCAAGGTGCGCCACTGCATGAACATCGAGGGCGTCGTGCGGCAGCTACCGCTGTTCGAGCCGCCGATCGACCCGGCGGCCCTGGTCAAGGCGGCCGCGGCCGGCGTCGACCTGTCCAGCGTGCTGAGCCCGAGCAGCGTCGAGCTGAGCCAGTACCGGTTCCGGACGCTCGCGGCGAAGGCCGTCGAGCTGTGCGTGGACGTGCGCGCGCTCGGTGACCGGATGCTCATGCTGTTGGAACGGTACGACGCCGAGGGACTGGCGATGCTGCGCTCGGCCCAGGAGGTGAGCCTGCAGCAGGCGGTGCGGCAGGTCCGCGCGCAGGCGGTAGACGAGGCGCAGCAGAGCTGGGCGGCCCTGGAGAAGGGCATCGCCACGGTCGACAAGCGGATCACCTACTACGGGTCGATCCCGCGGATGAACGCGTGGGAGATCAGCGGCGCGATCAGCCACGGCCTGGGCATCGTGTCGCAGGCCGTCGCGGCCGTGCTGGCCGCCGTGTCCGGCGTCGCGCCGCTCGTGCCCGAGTTCGAGGTCGGCGTCTCCGGGTTCGGCGGGTCGCCGGAGGTCACGGTGAAGTACGGCGGGAAGAACGTGGGCGAGTCCAGCCACAACTTCGCCGGCATGTTCGACAGCCTGGCCGGGATCCTGCACCAGGCCGGCATGATGCTCGACGCGCAGGGCTCGTTCACCCGGCAGGACGCCGCCAACGCCTTCCAGAAGGACATCGCGCAGGCCGAACGCGACCAGCTCACCGTGCAGATCGAGGCCGCGCGGATCCGCTACCTGATGGCCGAGAAGGAGCTCGAGAACCACGACCTGGCGATCACCCAGGCGCAGGCCGTCGACGAGTACCTGTCGGCCCGGTACACCAACCAGCAGCTCTACGACTGGGCCATCAAGCAACTGTCCACCGTGTACTTCCAGAGCTACCAGCTCGCGTACGACATGGCCCGGCGCGCGGAGAGCAGCTTCCAGTTCGAGCTCGCCACCACGGACACGTTCGTCCAGTTCGGATACTGGGACAGCCTCAAGAAGGGGCTGCTGGCGGCCGACCGGCTCGGCAACGACGTGCGCCGGATGGAGGCCGCGTACCTCGACCGGCACCGGCGCGAGTTCGAGCTCACCAAGCACGTGTCGCTGGCCCAGTTCGACCCACTGGCCCTGCTGGCGCTGACGACCACGGGCGCGTGCACCGTCACGCTGCCGGAGTGGCTCTTCGACCTCGACCACCCCGGCCACATCCGGCGCCGGCTCACCTCGGTCGCGGTCACGGTCTCGGCGGTGACCGGGCCCTACACGTCGGTCAACTGCACGCTGTCGATGACCAACAACGGCGTGCGGCTCACCGACTCCACCGTCGGCGGCTACGGCGATCCGCTGGTGGCCGGCGACACGCGCTTCGCCCGCAACCCCGTGCTGACCGCGTCGGTGGCCACCAGCCAGGGCGTCGACGACTCCGGGGTGCTCGACCTGCGGTTCGCCGACGAGCGCTACCGGCCGTTCGAGGGTGCCGGTGCGGTCAGCGAGTGGTCGATCAGCCTGCCGCGGGAGAACAACCAGTTCAGCCTGGCGTCGGTCGACGACCTCGTGCTGCGGCTGGACTACACGGCGACCGCCGGCAGCGTCGAGCTCGCCGACCTCGCCCGGGCCAACGCCGACGCCGCGCTGCCGCGACGCGGGATCCAGTTGCTGGTGCTCGACGAGGAGTTCGCCACCGAGTGGGCGCGGCTGTTCCATCCCGACGAGGGCGACGAGCAGGCGCTGACCTTCTCGGTGCGGGTCGACCAGCTCCCCTTCTGGGCACAGGTGCGGTCGGCCACGACGACGCTGCGCGTCACCGGTGTCGACCTCGTGATCGACACTCCGTACGACGGCGCCTTCGACACCCGGGTCGACCTGCCCGGCGCGGCGCCATCGGCGGACGCGCCGGCCGCCCGCGAGGCGGCGTACGGCGACCTGCCGCACGCGCACCTGGACGTCACCGCCCAGCCCCGCCCGCCGCTGGTCGGCGAGTGGACGCTGCAGTTCAAGCGCGACGACTCAGCACCGTGGACGGAACTGGTCGCCGCGGACGTGCGGCACGCGTACCTGGTGGTGGCGTTCGGGGTGTCCTGAACGTGACAGGTGGCGGCGGCCGCCCGGGCGTACGCTGATCGGACCGGCAGCACTTAAGGTCGTGGTATTCCGTGTTGAAATGGCTCGTAAGAGAAATCGCTTCGACGTAAAACGACTGTCGGATTCTGGAGAAGGCCACCAGCCAGGCGCTGGGGCCTTCTCGTTCTTAGGGCGTGGCCGCGACGGTTCGGGCGAGAACCAGGTCGCGTGCCTCGGTGAGGCCGACGGCGACCGCGCCCATGAGCACGGCGTCGGCGCCGAGCGTCGAGACCTCGATCCGCGGGGGCGCCAGCGCCACCAGGTGGGGCAGGCGCTCCTGGACCGGGCCGAGCAGCAGGTCGCCGCCCTGCACCCCGACGCCGCCGCCGAGCACGATGAGCTCCAGGTCGAGCACCGCGGTCACCGCCGCCAGCGCGTGCGCGACGTGGTTGACCTCGACCTCCACCGCGCGGCGGGCGAGCGGCTCGCCGGCCCGGGCGGCGTCGAAGACCTCCTTGGCGCTGGTCGCCCCCGCCCAGCCCAGCCGCCGGGCCGCCGCGACGATGCCGTCGGCGGAGGCCACCGTCTCGAACATCCCCCGACGGGCGGCGGCCGGGTCGTCCTGCAGCGGGTCGCCCTCGCCGATCGGGAGGTAGGAGATCTCGCCGGCGCAGCCCCGGGCGCCGCGGTAGAGCTTGCCGTCGATCACGATGCCCATGCCGGTGCCGGTGCCGATCGACACGTAGGCGAAGTGCGCGACGTCCCGGCCCAGGCCGTAGGTCGCCTCGCCGACCGCGGCCAGGTCGGTGTCGTTCTCCACGAGGTACGGCGACGGGGACACCGCCGAGAGCCGGTCGACGGCGCCCGGCAGCGACCAGCCGGGCAGGTTGGGCGCGAGGTGCAGCGCGCCGGTGTCCTTGTCGTGGATGCCGGGGGTGCCGAAGACGGTCAGGGTGACGTCGGCGCGCCCGATCCCGACCCGCGCGGTCAGATCGTCGGCCAGCCCCGTCAGCTGGGCGAGCAGGTCCGCCGGGTTGCGGCTGCCGGACGGGTCGTCGACGCGGGCGGCGATCGTGCCCGCCAGGTCGGCCAGGACGAGCCGCACGAAGGACCGTCCGATATCGACGGCGAGCACCCAGCCGGCCTCCGGGCGGACCTCGTAGAGCAGCGCGGACCGGCCAGCGGGTCCGGCGCGCAGGCCGACCTCGCGGACGAGGCCGGCGCGGCCGAGGTTGGCCAGGGCGACCGAGATGGTCGGCTTGGACAGGCCGGTGGCCTGGGCGAGCTCAGGCCGCGAGACCGGGCCGAGCCGGAAGATCTCGCCGAACACCGCCCGCTCGTTCATGACCCGCAACATGCTGGTCGTGCTCGCGGTCTGGTGGTCGGTCGGCATCGGCTCACGGTCTCACACGCGTTCGTAAAGGTCCAATACAAATTTCGTTAGGGACCTTGCCAAATGTGTCGGGCGGGGCGCATCCTGCTGGCCTGAACCTCCGACGAGAGGTACGCCATGAGACCCACGTTGTTCCGTGTCCTATTGACGACCGCGCTGGTGACCGCGCTGACGACCGCGGGCTGCGGCAGCGGGTCGGACTCCGGCTCCGACTCGGGCACCAAAGCCGAAGACGCACCGACGATCGGGCTGTTCCTGCCCGAGTCCAAGACCACCCGCTACGAGGCGTTCGACCGGCCGCTGTTCGAGGCCAAGGTCAAGGCGCTGTGCCCGACGTGCAAGCTGCTCTACAACAACGCCGACCAGGACGCCGGCAAGCAGCAGCAGCAGGTCGAGGCCGCGCTCGCCCAGGGCGTCGACGTGCTGGTGCTCGACGCCGTCGACGCCAAGGCCGCCGCCTCCCTGGTCAACCAGGCCAAGCAGAAGCGGGTGCCGGTCATCGCGTACGACCGGCTGATCTCCGACATCTCCTACGACTACTACGTGTCCTTCAACAACGTGCGGGTCGGCGAGGCGCAGGGGCAGGCGCTGCTGGACGCCCTGACCGCCAAGGGCACCGCCGACAAGGGCAAGATCGTGATGATCAACGGTGCGCCGACGGACCCGAGCTCGGCGGACTACAAGACCGGCGCCCACAACATCCTCGACGGCAAGGTCCAGATCGGACGCGAGTTCGACACCCCGGACTGGAGCCCGGACAAGGCGCAGCAGCAGATGGAGCAGGCGATCACGGCCCTCGGCCGGGACAACATCGTCGGCGTGCTCTCGGCCAACGACGGCATGGCCGGCGGCGCGATCGCCGCGATGAAGCGGGCCGGCTACACCACCCTGCCGCCGATCACCGGGCAGGACGCCGAGCTGGCCGCCGTGCAGCGGATCCTGACCGGCGAGCAGTACATGACCATCTACCTGGACATCCGCAGCGAGGCCGAGAAGTCCGCCGAGCTGGCGGTCGGACTGGCCAAGGGCGAGCAGGCCGCGGCCACCACCAAGGTCAACAACGGGGCGGCCGACATCCCGTCGTTCCTGCTGGACCCGATCGCGGTGACCGCTGACAAGATCAAGGACACGATCGTGAAGGACGGGTTCTACAAGGCCAGCGAGATCTGTACGGGCGCCGTCGCCGCCGCCTGCGCCAAGGCGGGAATCCAGTAGATGTTCGCGGCGCGAGGCGTGTCAAAACGGTTCGGTGCGGTGCGGGCGCTCGACGCGGTCGACCTGGACCTGAGCGCGGGCGAGGTCGTCGCGCTGGTCGGCGACAACGGCGCCGGCAAGTCCACCCTGATCAAGGTGATCTCCGGCGCGGTGACCGCGGACGAGGGACAGCTCGAACGCGACGGGGTGCCCGTGCAGATCAACAACCCGCACCAGGCCAGGAGCCTCGGCATCTCCACGGTCTACCAGGACCTCGCGCTGTGCGAGAACCTCAACGTGATCGGCAACCTGTTCCTCGGCTCGGAACGGCGCCGCTGGTCGCTGCTCCGCAAGATCGAGATGGAACGGTCGGCGCGGACACTACTGTCCTCGCTGGACGTCCGGATCCAGGACATCGCCGTGCCGGTGGCGATGCTCTCCGGCGGCCAGCGGCAGTCCGTCGCCATCGCCCGCGCGCTGGTGGGCGAGCCGTGGCTGGTCATCCTCGACGAGCCCACCGCCGCGCTCGGGGTCGAGCAGACCGCGCAGGTGCTGGACCTGATCCGGCGCCTGCGCGACCGCGGCCTGGCCGTCCTCGTCATCTCCCACAACCTCGCCGACGTCCGCGCCGTGAGCGACCGCACGGTCGTGCTGCGGCTCGGCCGCAACGCCGGCGAGTTCCGCACCGCCGAGACCAGCCCGGAGGCCATCGTGGCCGCGATCACCGGAGCCGCCGCGTGACCACGTTGACCAAAGCGATCCGTTGGCCGGGCCGCACGACGGACGGGCCCGCGCGGCCCGGCGGCGTCGGCAGCTGGCCGGTCGTGGGCGGGCTGGTCGTCATCGCGATCGTGTTCGGCTCGCTCAACGAGCAGTTCCTGTCCGCCGAGAACCTCTCCAACCTCGCCCTGCAGCTCGCCGCGACCGGGACCATCTCGCTGGGCATCATCATGGTGCTCCTGCTCGGCGAGATCGACCTGTCCGCCGGGTCGGTCAGCGGGCTGTGCGCGGCGGTCCTGGCCATCGTGCACGTCCGGCACGGCCAGTCCGCCCTGCTCGCCGTCGTCGTCGCCCTCGCCCTGGGCGCGGTCATCGGCCTCGTGCACGGGCTGATGTTCACGCAGCTGCGCATGCCGTCGTTCGTGGTGACCCTCGCCGGCCTGATCGGCTGGCAGGGACTGCTGCTGTACGTCCTGGGCCGCGGCGGCACCATCAACCTGCCGTTCGACGGGGCGATCGCCAAGCTCAGCGACACCTGGCTGCCGCCCTGGGCGAGCTGGCTGATCGTGGTGCTCATCGTCGGCGCCGTGGCGACCAGCGCCGTGCTCAACCGGCGGTGGCGCCGCCGCGCCGACCTGCCCCTGCCCGCGTTGAGCCGGACGGTCCTGCGCGTGGCCGGGCTCGCGGTGCTGCTCGGCGCCGCCGTGCTCGTGCTCAGTGCCGACCGCGGCGTACCCCTGCTGCTGGTCATCTTCGGCACCCTGGTCGTGGCCCTCGACCTGGTGCTGCGCAACACCGTGTTCGGGCAATGGATCTACGCGATCGGCGGCAACGCTGAGGCGGCGCGGCGCGCCGGCATCCCGGTCACCCGGCTGCGGATCGTCGCGTTCGTGCTGGCCTCGACCCTGGCCGCGTTCGGCGGTCTGCTCGCGGCCAGCCGACTCGCCGCGGTCAACCAGAGCTCGGGGGGCAGCGACACCCTGCTGATGGCCATCGCCGCCGCGGTCATCGGCGGGGTGTCGCTGTTCGGCGGCCGGGGCCGTCCGTACGCGGCCCTGCTCGGCATCCTGGTGATCCAGTCGATCACCAACGGGATGCTGCTGCTCAATGTGGACTCGTCGATCCGCTTCATGGTCACCGCCGTCGTGCTGGCGGCCGCCGTGGCCATCGACTCGCTGTCGCGTCGGGGCAGTGAGCAGTGAAGGTTCTCGGCATCGACTTCGGCGGCACGAAGGTCGCGCTGGCCACGGCGGATCCAGGATGGTCGCCCGTGGTCTCCTCGGACCGGCTGAGGATCCCGACGACCGGGAGCGCGGAGGAGGTGGTGCGGCGGTCGTTGCAGGCAGCTCGGGGGCTGGCCGCCGCACCGCTCGCCGTCGGTGTGTCCACCATAGGCGTCGTCCGCGACGACCGGATCCGGCTTGCGCCCAACGTGCCCGGCTGGGAGGGCATGGAGCTGCCCCGGCTGCTGCGCGACGAGTACGGCGACACCCCGGTCGTCATCGACAACGACGTCAACGCCGCCGCGGCGGCCGAGCTGCGCTGGGGTGCGCTGCGCGGCGTGGACGTCGGTGTCTACCTCAACCTGGGCACGGGACTGGCGGCGGCGCTGGTGGTCGACGGCCGGGTGGTGCGCGGCGCGCACGGCGCCGCCGGCGAGATCGGCTACCTGCTCGACCCCGCCCGCGACGGCTGCTACGCCGACGGTGACGCGCCGCTGGAGGAGCTGGTGTCCGGCAGCGCGCTGGCCAGCCAGGGTTCCGCGCTGGTGGGCCGCCCGGTGGCCGCCGCGGAGCTGTTCACCATCGCCGGCGACCCGCGGGTGGACGCGCTCATCGACAGCGCGCTGCGGACGCTGGCGCAGGCCGTGGCCAACCTGTGCATCACCCTCGACCCGGCGCGGGTGGTGATCGGCGGCGGGATGATGGGCGCCGCCGAGCGCATCCTGCCCCGCGTCGCCGCCCTGCTCCCCCGGGCGGTCCCGTTCCCGCCGGAGCTGGTGCCGGCCACCTTCATCGACGACGCACCCCTGCTGGGCGCACTGGCCCTGGCCGTCGAAGCCGTTTGATCACCGCGGGCCTGCGAGGGCCCGGAGAGGAGGGAGCACGGTCCGTCGGTTCCGAAATGCGTTGATTGTGCCGAGGAGGCAACCCCCCATGAACCGCAGATTCAGAAACGTCGCAGCGGCCCTACCCGTACTCCTGGTCAGCTCGCTTCTCGCATCCGTCCCCGCCACCCCCAGCAGCGCCTCTCCCGCCGGTGTCGAGTCGACAGTGGACCTCGCCGGGCAATGGCAGGTGCAGAGCAGCACCGCCACCCCCGACACCGGCGACCTGATCTCCCGGCGCGCCTACTCCCCGCGCGGCTGGCTGTCGGTGCGCACCAACGACGCGCACGCGGTGGGCAGCGTCGTGGCCGCGCAACTGCAGAACATCCCGCCGGATGACCAGTGCGGCGCGAACAACATCTTCTACTCGCAGAACCTCACCACCTGCCAGGGACCCCAACCCGACGCGCACGGCGCACCGAACGACCAGTACAACCACCCGTGGTGGTTCCGGACCGAGTTCAGCGCGCATCCCCGGCCCGGTGGCGACCGGAACGTGGTGCTCGAGGTGCGCGGGATCATGGGTCAGGCCGACCTGTGGGTCAACGGCGTCCAGCTCGCCACCAAGGACGTCATCCAGGGCTCCGAGCCCGAGTACACGTTCGACATCACCGACCTGGTCAAGGGCAACAGCCCGAACGCGCTGGCGTTCCAGATCTACCCGAACGTACCCGGGGAGATGTTGACCCAGGACTTCAACGACTGGACCCAGGCCGCCCGCGACCAGAACACCGGCATCAAGTACCCGGTCCGGCTGCATGTCTCCGACACGTTCCGCCTCGACGACGCGCACGTCGTGCAGGCCAACGCCGCCGACCTGAGCAGCTCCGACCTGACGGTCAAGGGCACCGTGACCAACACGTCCCGCAAGTCGCGGACCGCCACGGTCAACGCGACCATCACCGACCCGCGGGGCAAGCACCCCATCAACCTGCGCAAGACGATCACCCTGGGCGCCGGCGAGTCACGCGCCGTCGTCTTCGACCCAGGCACCGACTCCGCCCTGCACGTGCGGCACCCGCAGGTGTGGTGGCCGTACCAGATGGGCGACCAGCCCCTCTACACCCTCGCGATGAACGTCTCGCGCGACCGGCAGGTCTCGGACTCCGACAGCCAGACGTTCGGGATCCGCACCATCACCTCCTGGCTCTCCTCCCCCGGCAGCCAGGCGTACGACGGCTCGCGGTGGTTCGCCGTCAACGGCAAGCCGTTCGTCTTCCGCGGCGGCGGGATGATGGACCAGGACATGTTCCTGCGGTACTCACGCGAGAACATCGCCGACCAGGTCCAGCTCATCAAGTCGATGGGCCTCAACGGTCTGCGGCTGGAGGGCGACGACCAGCCGGACGACTTCTACGAGCAGATGGACCGCGCCGGGCTGCTCATCTACGGCGGGTTCCTGTGCTGCAACTACTGGGAGGAGGGCTCGCGGTGGACGGCGAAGGACGAGGAGACCAACTACCGCACCGCGGTGGCCCTCGGCCGTCAGCAGCGCAGTCACCCCAGCGTCGTCTTCTACAGCTGGAGCGACAACGTGCCGTCGGCCAGCCAGGAGGCCGGCGTGCTGCGCGGCTTCGCCGAGACCGACTTCTCCGTTCCCGTGATGGCCTCGGCCGAGTACAAGTCGACTCCGACCCTCGGACCGTCCGGGATGAAGGAAGGGCCGTACAACTGGTTCCCGCCGAGCTACGCCTACAGCTCGAACTGTAAAGGCCGCACCGGGAACGACCCGTGCACCAGTGGTGAGTTCGTCAACCGCGGCGGCGCCTGGGCGTTCCAGACCGAGTCCAGCCCCGGGTCGACGATCCCGACGAAGGACTCGCTCGACCGGTTCATGACGCCTGCCGACCAGACCGCCCTGGTCACCTCGCCGAACCTGGCGCAGTTCAACTCGGGGCGCGGCGAGCAGTCCAGCGGCACGAGCTATTCGAGCTTCCAGCACGTCGGCGTGCTCGCGACCGCGATCTGCCAGCGATACGGCACCTGGACGGCCACCCCGGTCACGTGCCCGACCAACCCGCCCGGCGCCACGGGCCTCTACAGCGACAACCCGAGTGTCGACGACTTCGTCCGCAAGGCCCAGGCCATCAACTACGAGACGGTACGGGCGCAGTTCGAGGCGTACCTCGACCACTCGACCAGGACCGACTCGCCGTCGACCGGCCTCGTCTACTGGATGATGAACAAGCCGATGCCGAGCCTGCTCTGGAACCTCTACGGGTACGACTTCGACCAGGCGGGCACGTTCTTCGGTGCCAAGAAGGCCAACGAGTCGCTGCACGTCTACTACGCCCACCCGGCGCCGGAGGCCGACCCGGGCAACCGCACCATCGGTGTGTCCAACTTGACCGGTCAGACGCAGAGCGGGCTGTCGGTGACCGCGCGGACCTATGACATGCGCGGCACCGTGTTGACCACCCAGAGCGCGTCCGGCATCACGATGCCCAGCCAGGGCGTCATGAACCAGCTCCTGACCGTGCCGAACCCGACGCTGCCGGACGTCGACGGCAAGCCGCAGCGGACCTACTTCCTGGAGCTGCTGCTCAAGCGGGGCGGGCACGTCGTGGACCGCAACGTCTACTGGCTGTCGACCGTCAACGACGTTCCGACGTACACCGGTAGCGCCTATCCGAACCTCGCCACCTATGGGGACCTGCGCAACCTGCAGAGCCCGTCGTCCGACCCCGCCAACGGGTTGCTGCCCTCGACGACGATCCGGGCGACCGCCGTCACGCATCGCCAAGCCGGTCTGTCCGACGGGCAGGACACCGCCACCGACGTCACGCTGACGAACACCTCCGGCACCGTGGCGTTCATGGTGCGGGTCGACGTGCACCGGGGGCACGGGTCCAGCCCCGGCCCCGGCGACAGTCAGGTCCGGCCGGCCAGCTACAGCGACAACTACGTGACGTTGTGGCCCGGGCAATCACAGACCATCAGCCAGACGTACGCCGCTTCGGAGCTGGGCCGGCAGGACCCGGTCGTGACCGTCAGCGGCTTCAACGTCCCGACTATGAACATCTCCGGCGACTGCCACTGCGTGGCCCGGGTCGGTGCCGAGAACTTCGGGACCGCCAACGGGTACGCGGACGCCGGCAACGCCACTCCCGGGGTGGCCAACACCCCGGAGACGATGGCCTCGCTCAAGGCGCGGGTGACTGTCAGCTAGCTCCCTCGGGGCGGCGGCCGCGCCTCTTGCGGCCGCCGCCCTGTTTCTCTGTATCAGCGGGGCTCCTCGCTCCTCCGTACCGGTGTCAACCGATGCCGACGACGGGGTTGCGATGGACTGGCAGCGCTATTTTTCCGACACCCTGATCAGTGGCGACGTCGACGAGGTCGCCGCCGCCGCATCCGCCGCCGCCGCGACCGAGCGCGGCGGCGGTCGGCGCGAGGACGCCGTCTCCGCCGGTCGCAGCGCGGCCGCCAGCTACCGCCAGGAGGAGCGGGTCTGGCCGGCCGAGCTCGCGGTCCGGCTGTTCGCCCCGCCGGCACGGTGGGGCTGGGAGGCGGCACCCGTGCCGGTCGCGGCGGTGGCGCCGCCCATGCCGGCACAGCCGGCACCGTGGGTCGAGTCGCCCCGCCCGGACGCATCCGCTCTGCACGCCGAGCGGTCGAAGGCCGTGACCACGATGGTCCGCCGGCTGGTGGTCGCGGTCGCCGCCGTGGTCCTGTTCTCCACCTACCAGTTCACCCTCGAGGAGACCGTCTCCGAGTACGGCGGCTCCGAGGCCAGCGAGATCTTCCCGATCGCCGTGCTCGTCGTCGCCGCGCTGCTGGGCATCGGCGTCCTGCGGGCGCTCAACGGCGTCCGCCGGGCCAGCGCCGCCATCCGCCACTTCGAGCAGCCGTACCTGGCGCTGCGGGCCGCCGAGCGCGAACGGCACAACCAGGCCCAGCGGGAGTGGCGGGAGGCGGTGGCGCAGCATCGCGCGCAGACCGCGGAGGCGGCGCGGATCGCCGCCGAGCTCGCCAACGGCCCGCGCTGGTATCCGGCCGGGCCGATCTCGGATCCGGCCCGCGTCGACGTGTTCGGTGGGGATCCGCGCCGGCACGGCTGGGCGAGCCTGCTGCTCACGTTCGGCACGTCGTTGCTGGCCGCCGGCAGCCGGGTCACTGTCCTGGACCTCACCGGCCAGGAGGTCGCCGGCGGGCTGCTCGGGGTGGCCCGCGCGCACGGGCTGCGTACCAACCGCCTCGATCTGGCCGCCGGTGCCGCCGCCGACCTGCTCGACGGCGTCGGGCCGTCCGCCCTGGCCGACTGTCTCGCGCATGCCCTGGTGGACGGGGCGGACCTTCGGCAGGAGCGGGCATTGGCGGTAGACGTGCTGCGGTGGGTGCTGTCGTCCCTGGAGGGTCCGGTCACGTTCGACCGGCTCGCCGCCGGGGTCCGGGTGCTGCGGCAGGGCAGTCCCGCGGGCGCTGTGCTCAGCGACGCCGAGGTGAGCCGGCTCGCCGGGCACATCGGTGACCTCGACCAGAACGAATGGACGGCGCGGCAGTTGCGGTTCATCGTGAACCAGCTGGAGATCCTCGCCGGGTTCTCTCCCGGCGCTCCTTTGTGGACCAGTGCCCACCTTGACGTGGTCGCCACGCCCGGTGGCCTCGACGACCGCAAGGAACTGCTCGACCGGCTGCTGACCCAGGTCGCGCAGGCGGCCGTCGACGGCGATCGGATCACGGGGGTGCTGGTCATCTGCGGCGCCGACCACCTCGGTGCCCGTACTCTCAACCGGCTCTCCGACCACGCCCGGCGAGCCGGGGTCCGGCTCGTGCTGATGATCGACCAGCCGCAGGGCGACCTGGAGCGCAGCGCCGGCACCGGCGGCGCCGTGTGCATCATGAAGATGTACAACCACCGCGACGCGGCCGTCGCCGCGGACTTCGTCGGCAAGGGCCACAAGTTCGTCATCAACCAGGTGACGCAACAAGTCGGCAAGACCTTCACCGACGGCGGCGGGGACAGCTTCAACGTCAACACCTCGCACAGCGACGGCGTCAGCACGGGCCTGCGCAAGAAGCGGAACCTCACCGACAGCCGCGGGCAGACCTGGACCGGCACCCGCAACTGGACCAGCGCGGACAACGTCGGCACGTCCACGACGTTCGGCCGGGTGCACGAGTTCCTGGTCGATCCGCAGCAGATCCTCGGCATGCCGGAGACGGCGTTCATCCTGGTCGACAACTCCACGTCCGGGCGGCGGGTCCTGCTCGCGGACGGCAACCCGGGCATCGCGCTGCTCGGCTGAAGGGGATTTTTTCAGTGTCGATCTGGCCGGACTACCAGTTCCATCAGCTCGTCGAGTTGCCGCGGCCCGACGACGGCCTCCCCGGGGCCCTGATCGCCGCGCTCGGTGGTGCCCATCCCGCTCTGCTCGGAGCGGGCGGCGAGCTGTGTGCGGTGTGGTTGCGTGCGCCGGGCGAGCGGCAGCTGCGCTTCCTCGTCGGGGGCAGGCCGGGCTTTCCGCCTTCGTTATTTTCGGACCGGCCGGGGCGGCGCCAGGTGCTGTTCCCGCCCGGGGCGGTCGCCGCGGACCTGTCCGCCACGGAGGCCGCGGGGCTGCTCGACCGGTTCGACGCGTGGGTGCCGTGCGCGGTGCGGCCGGACGCGCTCTGGGAGCCGGCCCGTCGCGGCGGGTTCGACCGGCACGTGGCGCACCTGGACGCCCCGTTCGCGTGGCTGGTGCTGGCCGAGCCGCTCGCGCCGCAGGTCGTCCAGCCCGAGCTGGACCTGCTCGTCAACCAGATCCTGCCGTTGACGCGTGGGGAGGTCGGCGAGGCCCGGCGGATCAGGCTGGAGCGGCTGCAGGCCCGGCACCGCGAGCTCAGCCGAGCGCAGGCCGGCGATTGCTGGCGGGTGTCGGTGCTGGTCGGCGGGTCACCGTCGCGGGTCGCGACGCTCGCGGCCGGGCTGTGCGCGGTCACCGAGCTCGACGGGCTGCCGTACGTCGTCGCGCCCGCCGGGCCGGGCACGGGGATCTCGGCCGCCCGCGCGTACGAGGCCCCGGTCGCGACCACCGAGGTGCTCGCGGCCCTGGCCCGGCCGCCGGCGCGCGAGCTGCCCGGGTTGCGGCTCGTCGAGCCCCACACGTTCGACGTCACGCCGGAAGGGTCCCCCGCTGACTTCGAGCTGTCGCTGGGTGCGGTGCTCGACCAGGCGTCGTTGCCCAGCAGCCCGCTGACGCTGGATCGCGACACCCTCAACCGGCACACGTTCGTCTGCGGCGCGACCGGCTCCGGCAAGTCGCAGACCGTGCGGCACATGCTGACCGAGGCGGCCCGGATCGGCCTGCCGTGGCTGGCCGTCGAGCCCGCCAAGGCCGAGTACGCGCGGATGGCCGCTCGGCTGGCCCCGTACGGCCGGGACGTGATCGTGATCCGCCCGGGTGACCCCGCGCAGCCGCCGGCGGGCTTCAACCCGCTCGAGCCCGAGCCCGGCTTCCCGTTGCAGACCCACCTGGACCTGCTGCGGGCGCTGTTCCTGGCGGTCTTCCAGTCGGCCGAGCCGTTTCCGCAGGTGATCGCGACCGCCCTGACCCGGGGGTACGAGGAGCTCGGCTGGGACCTGGCGTTGGGTGAGCCGGTGCCGCGCGACCGCCCGCCGCGCTATCCGACGCTGGGCGACCTGCAACGCATCGCGGCGAGCGTGGTCACCGACATCGGCTACGGCGCCGAGGCGTCCGCGGACGTGAGCGGCTTCATCAAGGTACGCCTGGCCAGCCTGCGGCTCGGCACGACGGGCCGCTTCTTCGAGGGCGGGCACCGGCTCGACTTCCGCCTGCTGCGCGAGCGCAACGTGGTCCTGGAGATCGAGAACGTCGGCGACGACGCGGACAAGGCGTTCCTGATGGGTGCGGTGCTGATTCGGCTCTCGGAGCACCTGCGGGTCCGGTCGAAGCGGCACGGCGGTGCGCAGCTACCGCTCTCGCACCTCACCGTCATCGAGGAGGCGCATCGGTTGCTGCGCCGCGCCTCCGACGGCGCTTCGGGGCCGGCCCAGCACGCGGTCGAGCTGTTCGCGGGGATGCTCGCGGAGGTCCGCGCGCACGGCGAGGGGCTGATCATCGCCGAGCAGATCCCCGGCAAGCTCATCCCGGACGTCATCAAGAACACCGCCGTGAAGATCGTGCACCGGTTGCCGGCCCGCGACGACCGCGCGGCCGTCGGTGCCACGATGAACCTCGACGAGCAGCAGTCCCGGCACGTGGTGTCGCTGCGCCCGGGGACCGCGGCCGTGTTCACCGACGGCATGGACCGCCCGCTGCTGGTCCGGATGCCCGACGGCACCGGGTCCGAGGAGGGGCCGCTCGCCGCTGCCGGAGTCGACGCGATCGTCTCCCCGCGCAGCGAGACGTGCGGCCTCGACTGCCGCTCCGCTGTCTGCACGCTGCGCCAGATGCGCGAGGCGCAGCACCTGCTGGCGGAGCGGCCGTGGCTGGCGTTGTGGGCGGAGCTGACCGTGCTGGCGCACCTGGTCGGCCAGCGACCACCGGTGCCGGACCCTTCGCTGGTGCGGTCGTTGGCCGGGCTGGATGCCCGGCTGTTGGACTGCGCGCTCGGCCACGCCGTCGACGATGCCGTCGCGGTGCGCTCGGGGCAGTTGCATCCCCAGGTGTCGGCGACCGGTCTCGCGCTGCATTGCGTGACCGTCATGCGCGCGGTCGTGGGTGGCGCTTCCGACCTGTGTGCTTCGGACGGCTTCGCGTACCTCGCCGACCATCTGCGGTGGTTGCGGGTCTTTGTCGAGCTGGCTCTTGGCATCGCGGCCGAGTCGTCGCCGGCCGCCGGGTCCGGGCCTGATCCGGCGACCGGTGAGTGGGAGACCTGGCTGCGCCGACGGATCCCTGGGCGGACCCGAGTCGAGCAGCACACGGCTGTGGCCGGCTGGTGGCAGGCGGCGCTCGCCGACCAACGTCGGTTGGACGCCATCGGGCTGGGAACCCGGCGTCCGTCCACGGTGGAGGCCGTTGTCGGCGGGACGCCCGCGGACGAGGCGTGGGATGGGCGGCTCGCCGAGGCGATCGACGGGTTCTCCGAGTGCGGGTTCGCCACCCAGTTTCTCGTGCCGCAGGCCCGCCGCCGTCGGGCCGCCGAAGCGCGGGCGGGCTGATGCCCACCCACGTCCTGGTAACGCACGTCCACCGAGACACGGAAGGCTGAGCCCTGATGGCCGTCGACCAACGCCCGCCGCCACCGCCCGAACAACCCAAGCCACCGGAGCCGGTGCCGCCTGGTACGCCGGAGCGCCGGCCAGAGGTGCCTCCGCCGGAGGTGCCGAAGGAGGCCGCGTCCCGGCCGCTCGGCGAGATGCTGGCCCACCCACGCGACACTGCGGCCGGGCTGGTGGCCGCCGTGCAAGCGCAGGTCGGGGCGGGGCGCGACGCGATGGCCGGTGCGGTGAGCCACGCCTACGACGCGGTCGCGACCGGTGCCGGGAAGGCCGCCGACACCGTCGTCCAGGGCACGGTGAAGGCCGGGGACGCCGTGACGGGGGTCGCGGCGACGGTCCACGAAACCCTGAGCGACGGAGCCGCCAAGGCGCAGCAAGCCGTCGCAGACGCCGCGGGCAGGATGGAGCAGACCGTCGCCGACGGCGCGGCGAAGGTCCAACAGACCGTTGCCGACGGCGCGGCAAAAGTGCAGGAGACCGTCGCCCACGGCGCGGTGACCGTTGAGCAGGCCGCCACTCGCGGGGCCGACGCCGTGGCGCAGGGCGTCACGAAGGTCGAGGACGTGGCGAAGGAAGGCGTCGCGGCCGCGTCGGCGACCGTCAAGCCGGGCGGTGGCGTGTTCGAGGCGGTCGACGGGGCCGACCACGCGGTCCGGGAGACGCTGCGTCCGGGCGGCGCGGTCTTCGAGGGTCTGGACGCGGCGGTCAACCCCGACCGCACGGAGCACCCGATGCAGGCGGCCGTGATGGACAACCTGGGCCACCGCGGCAAGGAGCTTGCCGAGGGGCTCGTCTCGTCGGCCCTGCAGCCGGGCCGGAACGCGCATGACCTGGTCGCGTACGCGATGGACCCGACCGCCCCCGGCGCCCAGGACAAGGCCGTCGACGCGCTCAAGGAACCGGTCCGGGAGGTGGTCGGCCTGGCCAAGGGAGTCGGCGGCATGGCCGAGCGCATCGTGGACGCCGAGGCGATGGCCATGACGTACGCGATCGATCCTGAGGTCCGCAACGCCCCCGACGCCACCGCCAAGCTGGCGAGCGCGTTCACCGACCTGGCGATGGACGTACCGCAGCTCGGCCTGATGGTCGCCGGCGGAGCGGGACTGGCCGAGGGCCTGGCCGCCCGTGCCGGAGTCGGCGGCGCGGAGGCGGCCGCATCGGGCGCGATGGAAGGCGCCGAGGCACGCACGGTCAGTGCCGCCGATGGCATCCCGGACACGGTGCGCAGCCCCGAGTTCCCGGTCGAGCAACCACCGGAACGCCCGGTGCGGGTCGACATCGTGGAGTCACCGGGCACCCAGGTGCCGACCGAGGTCCCGGCGCAGAACCCGACCGCGCCGGAAGCCCCGGTGAGGCCGGAGCCGAGCCCGGATTCGGGCGTGCGCCCGACCGATGTCCCGGACACGTTGCGCAGCCCGACGTTCCCGGAGGAATACCAGCCGCCATCCCACGTCGAGGTCGAGATCGTCGAATCACCCGCGAGCCCCGAGCCCCCAGCGGCCGATCCCCCTGGCTCGGACCCGGAGTGGTCCCCGCACCCGGACTCGGAGGTCTACATCGCGCCGGAGTCGGGTGAGCGCCTCATCGACCCGTCGCTGGACCCGGACGCCACGCCGGTCCAGCCACTCAAAACGCCGACATCGGAACCGGGCCCGCTGGAGTCGGGCGAACGTCCGGTCAAACCGGCGGCCGACCCCGACCCGGTCTCGCCGGGCAAGCCGCCGGATTCGGGGGTGCGCCCGTAGCCGCCGTTTCTGTCGGTGGCTCGGTTTAGCCTCTAGCCGTGACCAAACTTCGACAGCCAAACCGTGACGGGGGTGCGGAGGCCATGTGGATCAGCGACGCGCCCGCGACGCCCGGCTCGTGGGCGGCAGCGCGCGCCGACCACCACAGGTCCGGGCTGTGGCCGCTGCTGCTCGACAGCCTTGACCGCGACGGGCAGCGGCCGTGGGAGTCCGGCGAGCTGGGGCAGCCGGAGACGTCCGCACCGGACGATTACGACGCCGAGACCGTGCTGGCCCACCTCTTTGCGGTCGGTGCGCCGGACAAGGGCTGGCCAGGTCTCGCACCCGCCGGCGCGCTGATCGCCGACCCGGACGACGAAGCCGACCGCGCCGCCGACGCGCTCCTGCACCGGCAGCCCTGGCTGCGCATCGGGTTCGTGCCAGCCCCACGCGGCAGCGACACCCTGGCCGCGTGCGGCTGGCACGGACCGGCGAACCACACGAACAACACCGCGCAGCTATGCGCCGTGCTGTGCAGCTGGGAGAGCCGCTTCGGCGCCCGCGCGATCGGTCTCGGCTTCGACACCCTCACCCTGAGCATCGCCGCGCCGCCGCGGACCATCGAGGAGGCGCTGGTGATCTCGGCGGAACACCTCGCCTTCTGCCCGGACAACATCTACCAGGGACCGGGCGCCATCGGCCCGTACGCCAAGCAGGTGCTCGAAGCGCGAGTGTGGAACTTCTGGTGGGACTGAACGACCTCACCGCCGTCGATGGTTGATCGTTGCCGTTGTCTGGCTGGTCATCCGGTGTCGTTGGCGGCTTCCCGGTCATACGGTGGGCGACCACAGACTTCGCGGGCGGGGAGGGCGGCTGGTGCGGTTCGTGCTCAACGGGCTCGCTCGCGACCTGGACGCCGCGACGGTCACGGCGCGGCTGCGTGATGTCGCGCCGGAAGCTGTGCGTAAGCACGGGGTGCGCGTCGCCGGCATCGTGTACCCGGTCCAGCAGGCGTTCGAGCGCGCGCTCGGGTTGGACCGCACCGAGTTCACCAGTCACATCGCGTTGCGGCACCTGCGGGCGCTCGGGTTCGAGATCGTGAGTGGCAGCGGGCGACCCGCTCCGCCGGCTGTCGCACCCGTGGAGCGGCACGCGAGCACCGGCTGGCCGTGGGAAGGCGCCGTGCAGCAGGTGTTCGCCAACCTCCTCCAACGCAGCGGTTGGTCGGTCACCGCCATGGCCGACACCGCCACGAAAGCCCGCGGCGTCGACCTGCTCGCCGAGGCGCCGGGCCGGGCGTTGGGTGCGGAGGTGAAGGGCTGGCCGTCCGACACCTACGCGGACCCGCGTCGCGCCGCCGAGGCGAAACGGACCCAGCCCAGCACGCAGGCGGGGCACTGGTTCAGCCAGGCCCTGTTCAAGGCGATGCTGCTGTTGGACAGCCATCCCGAGCGCGAGTCACTGATGGTGCTGCCGGCCCACGACCGTTACCGCGACCTCGCCGCCCGCACCCGCACCGGTCGCCACGCCGCGAACATCCACGTCGTCCTTCTCGATCAGGACGGCACCTACTCCAGCGAATGGTGGCAGCCATGACCGGACCTTCGCGGCTCAGTGGAAATCGGGCGATCGAGGACGCGGCGGTGGCGTTCGTGCTGCGGTGGGAGGCCGACCACGGACGCCCCGCCGAAGACACTCGCGGCACCGGGGCCCCGGCCGATGTCGCCAGCAGCGGTCGCACCATCGAGGTCAAGGCCTGCGGAGCGTCGGCCCGCGGGCAGGATCTGTGGCTCGAGTCCCGGCAGCGGGCTGAGGCGGACACCAATCCTGATTTCTGGATCTACATCGTCGAGAACGTGCGCCAAGGCGACCCGGCGCACTTCCGGCTCCTCCAGATCGGCGGCGAGGATCTGAAGCGCCTGGTGCGACGGGCGGTCGAACGGCAGTACTTCACGGTTCCCTGGCCGGTCGCTGAATACGACGCGCTCATCGGCCAGCGTCCGACCTGAACCCCTCCGGGTCGGCGCGGGCCGCGAGGAGAAGCGCGAAGCCCAGGCCGCTGAGGGCCAGGCCGCCGACTGCGACCAACCAGGCCTTTCGGGAACGGCGTCGGCGCTCGGGCCTGCTCCATTCCTGCGAGGTCAGGTCCAGGAGGTTGCGCCGGCGGGTGCTGCTGGTCATCGTGGTTCTCTCCCGGGCCGAGTTGGTGGCACGCTTCTGACGTTGTCACCGTCCCAAGCCGCCGGGGTGCGGCCTTCCCCGCACAGCGGGAATCGCCTCCCCCGCGCGGGGGAGCGTGTCAGGGGTGGTGTCAGGTCCGTGGCGGGGCCGTGGCAGCACCGGTGCCGATAGTCGACGCATGACAAACGAGCAGAACTTCGCAACCCCCGCCCCGATCGCCGCCATCCTCGAGATCCCCGCCGGACGCGTCCAGCTCATCGCCGCCGACCAGGCCGTCACCACCGTGCGGGTCCAGCCCGTCAACGCGGCCAAGAGCCACGACGTCCAGGCCGCGCAGCGCACCACCGTCGACTACCACGACGGCGTCCTGCGCATCACCGACTCCACCACCCACCACAAACTGATCGGCTCCAAGGGCTCCGTCGACATCACCGTCGAGCTGCCCGCCGGCTCCCGCGTCGACGCCAAGACCGGCGCCTGCGAGGTCCGCGGCACCGGCCGCCTCGGCGACGTCACCTTCGACGGCGCCTACCGCCAGATCACCATCGACGAAACCGCCAGCCTGCACCTGACCGCGGTCGACGGCGACGTGCAGATCGGCCGGCTCGGCGGCCCCGCCCAGATCAGCACCCCGCGCGGCGACATCCGAATCACCGAAGCGGCACGCGGCACGGTCGTGCTCACCACCCAGATGGGCGACATCACCATCGGCGCCGCACCCGGCGTCTCGGCCACGCTGGACGCCAGCACCGCCTCCGGCCGCATCAGCAACGCCCTGCGCAACGACGGCACCGCCGCACTCGACATCCGCGCCACCACCTCACTCGGCAACATCACCGCCCGCAGCCTCTGACAAAGCAATGACCAGGTCAGGCGAGGCTGTAGGCGAGCAGGAAGTCCGCGGCTGGGATCGCGAACGCGATCGCGACAACCGCGAGCCGCGGTATCGACGGCCGGCGGGCCACGGCCGCGTACACCAGCACCAGCAGCGGCGCCGCGACCGTCTGGAGCAGCCACGAGTCGCGGTCCACGAACACGTCCAGGTGGCAGCACGCCAGCCAGAGAGCGTTCGCCGCCACCCACAACCCCAGGCCGGCGCGGTAGCACGCGGCCGCGGTCCACCGCACCGCCGCCGTCGTGTAGCCGGCCGTGCGGTCGGCGACGTGGTCGATGACGGTGGTGGGCAGGTAGAGGGCGGCGGCCAGCAGCAGACCCAGGACCGCCAGGACGGGTGGGTAGTCCAGGACCGGACGAGACAGCGACCAGCCGCCGAGCGGACCGACCACCCCCACGACGATCGCGTTGACGGCCACGTCCGCACCAGGGCGGGTCTTGAGCCGGATCGGCGGCACGCTGTACAGCCAGCCGAAGACAAGCACGATGACGGTGCCCACGAAGAACGTCGAGCCCGCCACGGTCGCCAGCGTGATGGCGGCGACGGCCGACCAGCGGGCGCAGCGACGCAGGTCCGCCGGGGTGAGCTCGCCGGTCACCAGGGGTGCGGTGGCTTTGCGGGGGTTGCGCCGGTCGCTGGGCAGATCGTGCAGGTCGTTGAGGGCGAACACCCACGCCCACACCAGCGGGCCGAGGACGACGGCGGCCGCGACGGTCGCCGGCACGGCCTCGCGGGCGGGCACCGGGTCTCCGGTCGCGACCACCATGCCGAAGTACGCACCCGCCCAGCTCAGGGGCCAGAACCACGGACGCGTCAGGCGCAGGACGACCCAACGGTCCAACGCGGTCCTATGTGGAGCGGACGAGGACAAGACAGCGGTGGCCATGCGATCGACAATAGGCGGCCCCAGCGGCCCGGAACTCACCTCCGAGAGCCATCCCGCTCCCCCGCACGGGGGAGATCAACCGCGTGAGCAGGAGCCGGCCGCCCTCGTACACGCCCCCGTCGATGGCGAGTACCCGCTTGTCGGCGTACCACAGGCCTTCCTTGACCTCCTGGACCCCGAAATGCTTCGTGAGCGTGCTGTGGCCGTGCACGATCACGTCGCCGCCGAGCGTGCTCAGCAGTCGTGAGACCGCGGGCGTCGGGTCGGCGTCGCGGAACGCGTTCCGGCCGCTGAGCCGCCCGCAGAACGTCAACCAGCTGGCCACGTCGGTGCTCCGCAACGCCGTACCCACGGCGGCGTTGATCTGTGCGATCGTCGAGCCGAACTCCAGGTAGCCGAGCGTGTCCGAGTGCACCAGCAGATGGCCGTCGACGAGGGCGACGGCGGGCAGCCGCGCGATCCAGGAGATGTGGTCGGGGGTCAGGCGGCGCAGGTCCGCCTCCCTTCCGCCGAACCGGGCCCATCCGCCGCGAAAACCGTCAGGATCGTCCCAACCGGGTACGGGTGCGGCACCGAACCGATGCGCGGCGAGCAACTGCGCCTCGTGGTTGCCGAGCAGCGCCCGCACCTCCCCGCCCGCGGCCGCCGCTGCCGACTCCAGCGCGCGGATGTCGTCGATGACCCCCAGACCGTCGGGGCCGCGGTCGACATAGTCGCCCAACAGCCACAGCCGGGCATCTCCTCCGGCCCATCGACCAGCACCGTCGACCAGCCCGGCCGCTCGCAGAGCCGAAACCAGCTCCTCCCGGTGGCCGTGGATGTCCGCGATGACGAACAAAGGTGGCATCGGGTCACCGTAGCCAACATCCACGAGCGGAAAGACCGGGCTGCGCGATTCCGTCAGGGGTTAATATTCGTGACTGCCGACCCATGGACGGGGGTGGACCGTGACGCAGCCCCGGCGCATGTCGCGCTTCAGCACGGCTGAGCTGCCTCCCGGCCAGCGGGTCGGGCTGTGGGAGGACCACAACCGCACCGCGCTGATCGGGCTGCGCTGTCACCTGCTCAGCGAGACGCCGTTCGACGGGACCGAGCTCAACCTCCAGCTCGACCGGATGCACCTGGCCCGCGTACGCGGCAGCTCCCACGTCGTCGAACGGCCGGCGGAGGTGATCCGCCGGAGCCCCACCGACTCGATCGCGGTCTACCTGACCCTGGTCGGTGAGGCGTTCTTCTACCACGACGGCGGCGTGCTCACCCTGCGTCCGGGCCAGGCGCTCCTCTGCGACGCGGACCGCCCGTTCATGCGCGGCTTCTCGCACGGGCTGGAGGAGCTGGCGGTCAAGGTGCCACGGTCGACGTTCCGGGAGGTGACCGGGCTCGACGCGCTTCCGGCGCCCCTGGTGCGGGACTTCGCGCACGGCGACATCGCGGCCCGGACCTTCGCGCGGCTGGTCGACCGCGCCCTGCGTCCCGACGGGGACGAGCCGGTGGACGAGGCGACCGTGCTCCAGCTGCTCGCCAGCATGACCGGACGCACCGCGGTCGACCCGGGCACGGCGCACCTGGCCAACGCGCGCGCGTTCATCGAGGACCACCTGACCGACCCAGGGCTGAGCGCGTCGCGGGTCGCCGCCGGCATCGGGATCAGCGAGCGGCACCTGTCGCGGGCCTTCGCCGCCGCCGGCCCGAGCCTGCCGCAGTACGTGTTGGCCAAGCGGCTCGAACGCGCCCGCACGCTGCTCGTCACGTGTCCACAGGCCACGGTTGCCGACGTGGCGTCGCGCTGTGGATTCGGCTCGGCGGCCTACTTCTCGCAGGCCTTCCGGGCGCACTTCGGGATGCGGGCCACGGACCTGCGGCGCGCGCGGTAGTTTCCGGATTCCGCCACACCGTCGTTTTTCCGCCCAGTTACGGCCCTGACGCTTGCCTCGGCACCGGGTCCGTTCTCGACACTGAGCGAATGACAGATGTGGCTGGCGGGCCGGCGGTGACCACCGACGTCCTGGTCGTGGGATCGGGTCCGGCGGGGGCGGGAGCGGCGCTGCTGCTGTCCACTCTGGGCATCCCGAACATCATGATCACGAAGTACCGGTGGACGGCCAACACCCCGCGCTCGCACATCACGAACCAGCGTGCGATGGAGGTCTTCCGGGACACGGGCATCGAGGACCAGGTCCTCGCCGACGCCACGCCGCACCACCTGATGGGCGACACGGTCTTCTGCACGTCGATCGCCGGCGAGGAGATCGGCCGGATCCTCACCTGGGGAACCCATCCCGGCCGGCGCGGCGACTACCAGCTCGCCTCCCCCTGCCTGCCGGTCGACATCCCGCAGACCTATCTGGAACCCATCCTGGTACGCAACGCGACCCAGCGCGGCACCCAGGCCAGGTTCTCGACCGAGTACGTCTCGCATCAGCAGGACGCCGACGGCGTCGACGTGACCGTGCGGGACCGCCTGACCGGCCAGGTCTACTCGATCCGCGCCAAGTACCTCGTCGGCGCCGACGGTGCCCGCTCGCAGGTGGCCGCCGATCTCGACCTGCCGATGGAAGGCGCGATGGACATCGCCGGGTCGATGAACATCACCTTCAAGGCGGACCTGGCCGCGTACGTGGGACACCGCCCGTCGATCCTCTACTGGGTCATCCAGCCGGGGTCGAACGTCGGCGGGATCGGCGCCGGGTTGGTGCGCACGGTGCGGCCGTGGAACGAGTGGCTGATCGTCTGGGGCTACGACATCAACGAGCCGCCGGTGGTCGACGACGCCGCGGCCACCGCCATCGTGCGGAACCTCGTCGGGTTGCCCGACCTCGAGGTCGAGATCACCGGGACGTCGTTGTGGGGCAACAACGAGATGTACGCGACGCGCCTGCACTCCGGACGGGTGTTCTGCGTCGGCGACGCCGTCCATCGGCACCCGCCGTCCAACGGGCTCGGCTCGAACACCTCGATCCAGGACTCGTACAACCTGGCCTGGAAGCTCGCGGCGGTCCTGCGCGGTCAGGCCGCACCATCCTTGTTGGACACTTTCACCGCCGAGCGCGCGCCGGTGGCCCAGCAGATCGTCAAGCGGGCCAACAAGTCCAGCCGCGAGTTCGTGCAGTTCTTCGAGGTGCTCGGCCTGCTCGACGCCGAGGACGAGGCGGAGATGGCCGCGCGGATCGAGGAACGCAAGGCCAACACCCCGGCGGGTGCCGCGAAGCGAGCCGCCCTGGTGTCGGCGATGGAGCTCAAGCACTACGAGTTCAACGCGCACGGCGTCGAGCTCGGCCAGTTCTACGCCTCGACGGCGGTGGTGCCCGACGGCAGCTCGCGCCCCGCGCCGAGTCGGGACGCCGAGCTCTACTTCGAGCCGTCGACGGTGCCGGGCGCCAAGCTGCCGCACGTCTGGGTCGGCGACGCCCGTCACCGGGTGTCCACCCTGGACCTGGCTCCGCTGACCCGGTTCACCCTGTTCACCGGGATCGCCGGTGAGCCGTGGGTCGGAGCGGCGGCGAAGGTCGGCCAGGAGCTCGGCGTACCGTTGGAGGCGGTGGTCATCGGCCCCGGCCGCGCGGCGACCGACCTGTACTTCGACTGGGCGCGGGTGCGCGAGGTGGCCGAGGACGGAGCGATCCTGGTGCGTCCGGACAAGCACATCGGGTGGCGGTCGATGGCGCTGGCGGCCGACCCGTACACCGCGCTGCGTTCTGGTCTCGCCTCGATTCTCGGGCGGTCCGGCGACGCATGAGCATCAGCTTCACGCACGAGACGCTGCCGCAGCGCGTGGTCTTCGGCGCGGGGTCGCTCGGGCAGCTCGCGGCCGAGGTGGCCCGGCTCGGCAGCGAGCCCATGGTGATCGGCGACGAGCTCGACGTCCTTCCGGGGGCGATCCACTACCGCGAGGTGGCGATGCACGTCCCGGTGGAGGTCGCCGAGCGGGCCCGCGCCACGGCCTCGGCGCACGGCGTGGACGTCCTCGTCAGCGTCGGCGGCGGGTCGACGACCGGCCTGGCCAAGGCGGTCGCCTTGACCAGCGGGCTGCCGATCGTCGCGGTCCCGACCACGTACGCCGGTTCGGAGGCCACGGATGTGTGGGGCCTGACTTCGGGCGGGCGAAAGACCACCGGATCTGACGGACGGGTCCTGCCGCGAACAGTCGTCTACGACGCGGCGCTGACGCTGACGCTCCCGGTGGACCTGAGCGTCGCCTCGGGGCTGAACGCCGTCGCGCACTGCGTCGACTCGATGTGGGCGCCGCGAGCGGACCCGATCAACCAGGCGCTCGCCCTGGAAGGCATCCGCGCCATGCGATCGGGTCTGCCCCAGGTGGTGCGAGATCCGACCGGCATCGAGGGCCGGGAGCAGGCGTTGTACGGCGCGTACCTGTCGGCGGTGGCGTTCGCGTCGGCGGGCTCGGGCCTGCACCACAAGATCTGCCACGTGCTCGGCGGCAGGTTCAACCTGCCGCACGCCCAGACCCACGCGGTGGTGCTGCCGCACGTCCTCGCCTTCAACGCCCCGTCGGTGCCCGCGGTCGCGCAGCGCGTGGCGTCCGCTTTTGACGCGTCGTCCGCGGTGGACGGCCTGCGCCGGCTGCGTTCCTCGGTCGACGCACCTACCGCCCTGCGGGACTACGGCTTCCAGGAGACCGACATCCCGGCGGCGGTCGAGGCGATCCTGCCGGTCGTGCCGCCGGACAACCCGACCGCGGTCACGGCCGCGAACCTGCACGAACTACTGCGTCACGCGTGGGCGGGACAGGAGCAGCGATGAGCACGGAGCAGGAGAGCCGCGAGGCCCAGCTGGTCGACCGGGTCGTAGCGTCGTTCGACGACACCCCGGATCCGCGCCTGCGGCACCTGATGCAGGCACTCACCCGGCACCTGCACGCGTTCGTCCGAGAGGTCCGGCTCACCGAGCAGGAGTGGCAACAGGCGATCCAGTTCCTGACCGCCACCGGCCACATGACGGACGACCGACGGCAGGAGTTCATCCTGCTCTCGGACGTGCTGGGCGCGTCGATGCAAACGGTGACGGTCAACAACCAGGCGTACGGCGACGCGACGGAGGCGACGGTCTTCGGCCCGTTCTTCGTGGAGGGCTCCCCCCACATCCCGCACGGCGGCGACATCGCGGGCAGCGCCAGCGGCCAACCGTGCCTGGTCGAGGGAACGGTCCGCGACGCCGCCGGCAAGCCGGTGCCGAACGCCCGGATCGAGGTCTGGGAAGCGGACGACGAGGGCTTCTACGACGTGCAGTACGGCGACGACCGGGTCGCCGCCCGCGGTCACCTGCACACGGACACCGACGGCACCTACCGCTTCTGGGCGATCCAGCCGACCCCGTACCCGATCCCCCACGACGGCCCGGTCGGCCGCCTCCTGTCCGCGACGGGCCGCTCCCCGATGCGCGCCTCGCACCTGCACTTCCTGGTCGAAGCCCCCGAGTGCCGGACATTGGTGACCCACATCTTCGTCCGCGGCGACGCCCTCCTGACCAGCGACAGCGTCTTCGGCGTCCGAGACTCGCTGGTCAAGGACTTCGAACCCCAGCCGGCGACCACCCCCACCCCCGACGGCCGAGACCTGAACGGCCAACCCTGGTCACGGGTACGTTTCGACATCGTCCTGGCCCCGGACCCCGGGTCGCGCTCATCCACACTGGGCGGATGAGGGATCCATCGGGTCAGGCCGTCCGGCCGAGCCTCGTCGGGCGCTTCCTGGCGTGGGTCGGCATCGTCGCGCACGTCGTGGTCTTGTTCTTCTACGTGGTCAGCGGGCTGGTCATGCCGGCGTGGGCGGTAGGCGTTCTCGTCGTCATCTGGGCGGGCCTGCTCGCGGTCGCGATCGCTCTGCTACGGACCCGCCCACCCTGGACCCTGGTCGTCCCGCTCGTTGCCGTCGTCGTCTGGTTCGCGGTCGTGTCGGCCGGCGACGCCTGGCTCGGATGGACCGCCTAGCCGGCGAAGGTCAGAGCAGCCCGTTGTCGCGCGCGTAGATCGCGGCCTGGGTGCGGTCGCGTAGGCCGAGCCGGGTGAGCACCCGGGAGATGTGGTTCTTGACCGTGCCCTCGCTCAGGTAGAGCCGCTGGGCGATCTCGCGGTTGGTCGCGCCGCCGGCCAGTAGCCGGAGCACGTCGAGCTCGCGGGCGGTCAGCGAGTGTCGGGCCGGGTCCGGCGCCGCCGATCGGATCGGGCGGGACAGGGCCGATGCCAGCCGGGCGGCGGCGGCCCGGTCGAACTGGACGACGCCCGCGTGTGCGAGGCGCACGGCGTCGGCCAGGTCCTTGGCGGGTAGGTCTTTCAGCAGGTAGCCGGTGGCGCCGGCGCGCAGGGCTTCGACCACGTACTCCTCGTCGTCGAAGGTGGTGAGCATGACCACGCGGCAGGTGGGTGCGCGGCGGTGCAGGATGGCGGCCGCCTCGACGCCGTCCATTGTGGGCATTCGCACGTCCATGAGGACCACGTCGGGCGCGAGGGCGAGGGTCTTCTCGACGGCGTCGCGGCCGTCGGCCGCGGTGCCCAGCACGACGATGCCCGGCTGGACCTCCAGCAGGGAGGCGATGCTCTCCCGGATCAGCTGCTGGTCGTCGACGACCAGGACCCGCACGGCGTCGCTCATCGCGGCGTCCGCGACGGGACGGTCACCGTCAGCGTGGTGCCGGCGCCCGGGCCGCTGGAGATGGCCACACTGCCGCCGGCCAACTGGACCCGTTCGCGCATGCCGGTCAGGCCGAAGCCCTCGCGTGACGCCGGAAAGCCGCACCCGTCGTCGGCGACGACGAGCCGCGCGGACGCGGCGCCGAGGGCGACGTTCACCGAGATGAGGTTGGCGCCGGCGTGCCGGCGGGAGTTGGTGATTCCCTCCTGCGCGGCCCGGTACAGGGCGATCAGGGCCTCGGTGTCATATCGCCGTTCGTCGCCGGTGACGTCGACGCGGACGGCCGTTCGGCCGTCGTCGACCTGGCCGGCCAGGTCGGTGAGGGCGGTCGAGAGGTGGAACGGCGGTCCACCGGGACGCAGCGCGCGCACCGACTCCCGCACGTCCTGCAGCGCGCGTCGGGCGGACTGCCGCGCCTCCTGGACCGCGCGGTCGGCGGCCGGCGGGTCCAGGTCGCGGAAGGTCTCGGCCTTCTCCAGCAACAGGGTGATCGCGGTGAGGTGGTGGCCGAGTCCATCGTGGATGTCGCGGGCGACCCGGTTGCGTTCGGCTGCCGCGGACAGGTCCGCGACCCGGGCCCGGCCGCGCTGCTCCGCGACCGCGACCGAGGCCATGGCGATGGTCAGCACGAGACCGACGCTGAACATCAGGAGGTCCGAGACCGGCTCTGCCTCGGCGTACCAGTGCGGGATCGTCAGGTGGAAGGTCACGACGACGAGCGCGACGCAGCCCAGGGCGACCGCGATGCTGACCGCACGGCCGTAGGCGAAGTAGGCCGTGAACGGGAGCAGGACGAACAGTGCGCGGGCGAGGCCGGACCCGTCCGCGGCGGTGACGGCGAGGATGAGGGCCAGCCGCACGGCGAGCAGCGTGGCGGCCGGCCCGGCGGGGGTGCGAACGGGATAGCGGCGGAGCTCGGCGAGGTCCAGCGCGAACAGGGCGCCGAGCGCGGCGACGAACACGATCGGCTGGGTGGCGCCGATGCCGGCGATCCACGCGTACAGGCCGCCGACCAGCACCGCGCCGTAGAGCGCGGTGGACACCCACGGGACGGGCCGCGACGGGGACACACCTCGCAGGCTACGGCGCGGGACGCCGCGGATCGATAGGCCGGACGGCACGTGCCTGCCGGCACTTACCCGAGGTGCGGGCGCGTTCCTACCGTCGGGCCATGGATTTCCTTCAACGTTTCGGCGCCGTCAGCGGCGCCCTGTGTGGTGTGTTCATCGCTGTCCCCGGTGCCATCGAGGCGTTCACGGGTGAGACCGCCGCGACGAGTGTCCTCCTGGGGATCTCGCCGGCACTAGCCGTCCCACTACTCACGGCGGTGTTCGTCACCCAACGCGGCACTCGCCTGGCCACGATCGGGTACGCGGTCAACGTCATCGGCCTGGGCCTGTTCGGCGGGGCCGCGTACACGTTGAACCTCGCCGTCTTCTTCCTCGACCCGGACCTGGTGGTGCCCGGCCCGACCAGGGCCGCCCTGCTGGCCTCGGTGGCGATCTTCATCATCGGCACGGTGCTGTTCGGAATCTCGATGATCCGCGCCAAGCTACTGCCGCGCGTGCCGGCCTGGGGCTACGTGGTCGTGCTGCCGCTGTTCGCGCTCGCCGCCCGCCTGCCGGAGGACTCGCTGTTGCCACCGGTGCTGCACGTGCTGGCGGGCGCCACCATCGCCTGGCTCGGGCTGGCGCTGCGCGTTCCCGTATCCGCGCCGACGCCCGATCCGGCACTGGCGAGCCGCGTGTAAGCAGCTCGTCATGTCATCGGGCGGTGACACGGGCCGAAGGCGACCGCTACCGTGAGGCCGCCTTCCGTGCGGGCGGTCGCCGACAGCGTGGCCCTGTGCGCGGTGGCGATGGTCCGGACGATGGCCAACCCGAGCCCGTGCCCGTCGACCTGTCCGGCCGGCCGACGTTGGAACGGTTGGAAGAGACGGGAGATCTCCGCCAGCGGTACGTGCGGCCCACTGTTGTGCCGAAGGGCGTTGTCGACCAGGTTAGCCACCAGGCTGGCGAGGAGGCGGGGATCGCCGTGCACGACAGCCGGTTCGAGCGTGGCGTCGACGCGGATGCCATCGGAAACCCGCGCGTCGAGCACGTCCCGCGCCACCTGGGCGAGGTCGACCGGCTCCCAGCCGGCACGATCGGGCTGGCCGAGCTCGTCAGCAGCCACTCGGGCGACGCCCACCAGCTGATGATCACCGGCGTGGTGATGGTCGGTGGCGTCGTGACCAACAAGTCAGGGGTCAACCTCACCCAGACGACCCTCCCAGGCGGCGCGTTGCTCTCCGGTCAGCACCGGCGGCAGCTCCAGGAGGGCGAGCGGGTTCCGTTGGGCTTCGTCCAGCAGCCGCTGCCCGACCCTTGGGTGCGACGCTCGGGAACCGTTCGCGCAGCTCGCGCCGCCTCCGGGGCCAATGTGGACAGTTCGTGCGGGCGATACCCGCGGGTGCGAAGCCGTCGATCGTGGCGGTCCGCGCCGCCGCGAGGAAACCGGCGTTGCTGCCGCCGAGCCTGCGTACGACGAAGCTGAGCACGTCCGCGCTGTGGCGGTCGAGCCAGTGCAGGTCGTCGACGACCAGCACCAGGGGTCGCGTCGACTTCCACCAGGTGCCGGGGCCCGTCCTGGCGGTCGGCCACTCGTACGGCGGCGCGGCGATCACCAACGCGGCCGCGCTGGCGGACAACGTCGTCGGGCTGGTCTACGTCGCCGCGTTCGCCCCGGACGAGGGCGAGACGTTGCAGCAGATCGAGGCGGGCTCGCGGGACAGCGTCCTCCCGACGGCGCTGCGGCAGTCGGACTACCCGGTGGGACCCGGCGGCGAGGTGCTGGGCGAGCTGTCGATCGACGTGGACCTGTTCCACGAGGCGTTCGTCGCGGACCTGCCGGCGACCCTCACCGCGGTCACGGAGGTGATCCTCAAGGCCGCGGCGACGGTGGTCTGACCTCGGCGATGTCTTGACCGGTGGTCCGGAGGCGCTCGGCGAGACGGGAATGGCGGAACTCGTACACCGCCCCGACCTTGCGCAGCACGCCACGCCGGTAGGCATCCTCGAGGAACAGCAGCGGCCGCTTCGGAAGCAGCCCCTGGCGAACGAGGAGCATCGCCGCGACCGCGAACCACGCGTGCGCCGATCCTCTCAGCTGGACCCAGACAACGATTCCCAGAGCGATCGGCAGCCCGACAACGAGCCCGAAGAGGACACTGTCCATTGACGGATCGGTTGCGAGGAGTGCCAACTCTAGGATCAACAGCATGGCGAGGCCGAGGATGATCGCCGTCTGGCGGCCGGCCCGTCGATCGGCCTGATGCGATGACAGTGGTGTGACGCTGTCGCGTGGCTGTCCGGCCAGGGCAAGGGTGAGCCCTCTCACCACGGCGACGGAGAGACCAATGAGGATCGAGTACCAAATGATCCACAGCAGGTAGCGCACGACTGCCAGTGCGGTGTCGTCCTCGAGCCGGAAGGACTCCAGTTGATAGGTCAGTCCGAGGACTCCCAGGCCCAGGCCACAAGCAGGGCCAACGACAATCCCGGTCCGCGCCCCTGACCGAAGTCCACCGACCAGATCTCGCCTGTTGGGGACACGCCACAACGCAGGCCGGGGCACACCCGGGAGTTCCGTGCGCAGGCGTGCCGCCAGCAGGCCGACGATGGGTCCGACCACGATGCACGCCGGGCCGAACAGCGCGAACGGGCCCAGCCATGCGAAGGCCACCGTGGCCCAAAGCCCTGCTGCCAACCCGTACCCGAGACCAGCGATGCTGCGCAGGTGCCGGTCGGCCAGGCATTGCGGCAGGCGCCACCAGGCGATGACGCCAGGTCCTATGAGGGCCAGCCGATCGGCGAAGAAGGACAGCCATCGGCTGGCCCGGTCAGGTGGCGTGTCGTCGGCGTCACGGCCGTAGACGGCGGGGACGAGCCCGTCCAGAAGCCGGTCCTCGACCTGCTCCGCGGTCGAACAGTCGAGAAGCTCGCTCGGGTCGGACGTCGGAGCTTGGTACACGACGCGGGCGAGGCTCAGCATGAGCGGACTGCTCAGTGTCTGCGAACACGGGCTGGGTGGGCCGGCACGCAACGCGGCGATCAACCGGTCCCAGCGGGCGGTGTCGGCGGACCCGGACTGGGTCAGGTAGGCAACCATGACGTCGACGCCCACCGGCACCACCTCGACTACCGCCGCCGCGGCGAGGACACCCGCAGCGACAGCGGCGATGTACTCCTCGGTGCGGCAGGTCAGCACGAGCGGTGCGGTGCCGAGGCCGCCCAGGCCGGTCACGGCCGCTGCCCGATGGATCTGTGGTATCTCGTCGAGACCGTCGAGGACCGGCAGGACTCTGCCCTGCGCGACAAGCTCCGCGGCCGCGCTCGGTGGCGTGCCATAGCTCGTGATGAGCTGGCCGACCATCCACGCCTCTACGGTGCTGGCCGCCGGGTCCCACGACGCGAGCGGCAGCCAGACCGGGATCAGGGAGTCCCCGCTGCGGCTGGCGCTCAGTGAAAGCAATAACAAGACCGCCGCACCGCTTTTGCCACCGCCGGGTTCACCAACGATGACCAACCGCCCGGTCGCCACTCGCCGATACAGGCCAACCACGTCGGCAACTGTTCCCGCGAGCGTGGCACCGGCGACGTCCGCTGTCATCGGCGCGCCGACCGGCTCGTGCCATTGGGCGGGGTGTGCCGCGATGCGCGGATCGGCGGCCCGCATCCGCACCGCGATCGGCAACGGCGAAGTCAACCCCCGATTGACGGCCTCTCGACTCCACGTGCGGTGCACCGCGGTGGCCAGGTCGGCCGCCGCGACCTCCAGCTGACGAGCGTCCGGCAGATCGCTTCCGGCTCGCCACTCCTGGATGCCCTTGAGCACCCAACCGCCCAGGGCCGCCGTACTCAGTCCCGTGATCCCAAGCCACTTGTCCAGCGCCTCAAGATCTCCAAGGACAAGGACGAGCGCACCACAGACGATGAACGTGGCGAAAACCGCCACCCTCAGCCATGGGAACCGCCGTCCCGACACACCCGAATTCTGCCCGTCTTCGAAGCACAGACCCCTCAGCCTGCGGTGTATTCCTCGTCGGTTACCGGGTCGAGCCAGTGGACGACGGGATGGTCGTCGTCGGCTTCGTTGATGGCTATGTGGACCATGAGGCGGTCGGGGGCGGCGCCGTGCCAGTGTTCCTCGTTCGCTTCGAACAGGACGCGGTCGCCCGGATGGATGGTCTCGATCGGGCCGCCGCGGCGTTGGCAGCGGCCGATTCCCTCCGTGACGAAGACGGTTTGGCTCAGGGGGTGTCGGTGCCAGTGGGTGCGGGCGCCCGGCATGAAGTGGACCAGGTTCGCGCGCAGCCGCGACGGTGCCGGGGCGGCGGCGATCGCGTCGATGTAGACGTCGCCGGTGAACCAGTCGGTCGGGCCTTTGGCCGTGGCTATGGAGCTGCGGGTGATCTTCATGTCGGTAGCTCCGTTCGGCGGGCCTCGTCGGCGTCCTGCGTGGCGGCCCACGAGGCGAGCAGGGCGAGGGCGGACTCGGTCGGCGAGCCGGGCTCGGCCGAGTACAGGGTCAGGTTCAGGCCCGGTTCGGAGACCAGCTCCAGACTCTCGTACGCCAGCGTCAGGTCACCGACAGCCCGATGGTGGAAGTGCTTGGTGCCGGCGCCGTGCAGGCGCACGTTGTGGGCGCTCCAGCGGCGGCGGAACTCGTCGCTGCGGGTCGACAGTTCACCGACCAGGTCGTGCATGCCCCGGTCGTGCGGGTCACGGCCGGCCTCGATGCGCAGGATCGACACGGCGATGTCGGCCGCGCGCTCCCAGTCCGGGTAGAAGCGGCGGGCGTCGCTGTCGAGGAACGTGTAGCGGGCGAAGTTCGGCGTGCGGCCCGGATCGCTCTCGTACATGGACGAGTGCATCGCCCGCCCGAGGTGGTTGGCGGCGAGCAGGTCCATCCGGCCGTTGCGCACGATCGCCGGGCCGGCGGCGTAGGCGTCCAACGCCCATTGCAACGCCGGCCGCGGTGTCCAGCCTCTCGTCGTGCGCCGCGCGGGCCGGGCGAGAGCGCTGGTGCCGTCCGCGGCGCGGGCGAGGTCGAACAAGTGGGCACGTTCCGCGTCGTCGAGCTGCAGCGCCCGGGCGATCGCGTCGAGGACGGACGCCGACGCTCCGGCCAGCGCCCCGCGTTCGAGCTTGGTGTAGTACTCCACGCTCACCCCAGCCAGGGCCGCGACCTCGCCGCGGCGCAGCCCGGGGACCCGGCGGCTGCCGATGTCGGGCAGACCCGTCTGGTCGGGGGTGAGCTTCGCCCGCCGCGAGATCAGGAACTCGCGGACCTCGGCGCGGTTGTCCATGCCATCGACACTACGGCCGCCACGAACCGGGAGGGGATCCCTGTCAGTACCCGTCAGAGCAGGGACTCCCGTTGGCACCCGCATGGGCGTTTCCTGGGTGTCTCACCCAGAGCAAGGAGACGATCGTGCGCGGAGCGGTCATGTACGCCCCCGGTGACGTTCGGGTCGTGGACCGGCCCGACCCCCGGATCACCAAGCCGACGGACGCGGTCATTCGCCTGTCCGCGACCTGTGTCTGCGGCTCGGACCTCTGGCCCTACCGGGGCGCCGAGCCGATCAACGGCCCCTCGCCGATGGGCCACGAGTACGCCGGCATCGTCGAAGAGGTCGGCGCCGAGGTCACGACGGTCAAGCCGGGCCAGTTCGTGGTCGGCTCGTTCTTCGCCTCCGACAACACCTGCGCCATCTGCCGGGCCGGCTACCAGAGCTCGTGCGTACACCGCGAGGGCGTCGGCGGCGAGGGCGCCCAGGCGCAGCGGCTGCGCGTGCCGCTGGCCGACGGCACCCTGGTCGCGACCCCGCAGGTCCCGGACGCGGACCTGATCCCGAGCTTCCTGGCCGCCTCCGACGTGCTCGGCACCGGCTGGTTCGCCGCCGTCGCCGCGCAGGTCCGCCCCGGGAAGACCGTGGCCGTGGTCGGCGACGGCGCCGTCGGGTTGCTCGGCGTGCTCGCCGCCCGCGAGCTTGGCGCCGAGCGCATCATCGCGATGAGCCGCCACGGCGACCGGCAGAAGCTCGCCCTGGAGTACGGGGCCACCGACCTCGTCGCCGAACGCGGTGCCGACGGCGTGGCCCGGATCAAGGACCTGACCGGCGGCCTCGGCGCGCACTCGGTCATCGAGGCCGTCGGCACCCAGGAGTCGATGATGCAGGCCATCCGCGCCACCCGCCCGGGCGGCCACGTCGGCTACGTCGGCGTCGCCCACGACGTGCAGCTGCCCGGCGACGAGCTGTTCTTCTCCCACGTGCACCTGCACGGCGGCCCGGCACCCGTCCGCCGGTTCCTGCCGGACCTGATGGACCGGATCTGGCACCGCCGCATCGACCCGGGCAAGGTCTTCGACCTCGAACTGCCGCTGGAGCGGGCCGCCGACGGCTACCGGGCCATGGACACCCGCGAGGCGATCAAAGTCCTGCTCCGCCCTTGATCTCCTGCCGCTCCCTGGGTGCGTCGACGGGTGGGTGGCCCGGTGAGACCGGGGCCTCGGCCGGTCGTTCCAAGGGCCGGAAGAAGCCCTTGAGGGCCGGCCCGAGGGCGCCGAGCCGGTTCATCTTCTTGGGTACGACCCAGCCGGCGTACGCGTGGCCGGCGCCCAGTGGTTGGTGGATCTCGACGAACCGGCCGTCCGGCAGGCGCCGGATGATGCCCGTCTCGACTCCGTGGGTCAGCACCTCGCGGTCGTGTTGTTGCAGGCCCAGGCAGATCCGGTAGGTCACCCAGTAGGCGATCGGCGGCGCGATGAGCATGCCGATGCGGCCGGCCCAGGTCAGGGCGTTGAGGCTGATCTGGAACTTGTCGGCGATCACGTCGTTGCCACCCGAGAGGGTCAGCACCAGGAAGAAGGCCACGGCCATCGCGCCCAGTGCCGTGCGGGCCGGGACGTCGCGCGGGCGCTGCAGCAGGTTGTGCGCCAGGTTGTCGCGGCGCAGCCTCGCCTCGATGAACGGGTACGCCATCGGCAGGGTCGTGAGCAGTCCCGGCAGGACGACGGCGGGCCAGAACATCGGCGGGATGACGTAGCCGTCTCCGATGGGGAGGGTGATCTCCCAGGCCGGCATCAGGCGGATCGCGCCGTCCAGCACCATCACGTACCAGTCCGGCTGCGACGCCGCGGATACGACCGCCGACTCGTACGGGCCGAACAGCCAGATGGGGTTGATCTGGAGCAGCCCGGCCAGCAGGGCGATGACGCCGGCGACCATGACGAAGAAGCCCGCCTGTTTGATCGCGTACCGGGGGAACATCCGCTCGCCGACCACATTGGAGTTGGTGCGTCCCGGGCCCGGCCACTGGGTGTGCTTCTGCTTGAACACCAGGCCGACGTGGACCGCGATCAGCGCGACCAGCAGCGCGGGGATCAGCAGGACGTGCAGGATGAAGAACCGGCCGATGATCAGGTCGCCGGGGAACTCGCCGCCGAACAGGGACGAGGTCACCCAGGTGCCGATCACCGGGATCGACAGCAGGATGCCCGAGGCGATCCGCAGGCCGGTGCCCGACAGTGCGTCGTCCGGCAGGGAGTAGCCGGTGAAGCCGGCCAGGAAGCCGATCCAGAACAGCAGCGAGCCGATGATCCAGTTGATCTCGCGGGGCTTGCGGAACGCGCCGGTGAAGAAGATCCGCAGCATGTGCACGACGATCGCCGCCATGAACAGCAACGCCGACCAGTGGTGCAACTGCCGCATGACCAGGCCGCCGCGCACGTCGAAGGACAGGTCGAGCGAGGAGGCGTACGCGGCGGACATGTGCACCCCGCGCAGCGGGGTGTAGCTGCCGTCGTAGACGACCTCGCGCATCGACGGGTCGAAGAACAGCGACAGGAACGTGCCGGTCAGCAGCAGGACGATGAACGAGAACAGCGCGATCTCGCCCAGCAGGAACGACCAGTGGTCGGGGAAGACCTTGTTGAGGATCGCCCGCAGCGGCGTCGCGACCCCGAGCCGGTCTTCGACCTGGTGCCCGGCCCGACCCGGCAGGGACGCGAGAGAGTTCGCCCGTCGCCGCATCGCTGACTCCCGTCTACTACACGTCGTCGTTGACGCTACACAGACGGGTCATCAGTGTCTACTACATACTGTCGTTGACCATGGCCGGCGACGGGTAGACGGTGAAGACCCGCTGGCCGCCCAGCCACTCGGTCAGGCGCCGCGCTTCGGCCCGCAACAACGCGTGCGCCGCCGGCGGGACCTCCTCGAGGAGCCGTAGCTCCACCACCCCGGCCGGGTTCTGCACCCACGCACCGACCACCCGCCCGTCGATCCAGGCGGTGGTCCCGGCGTTGCCGGCGCTGTCGAACAACTGGAGTGCGTGCGGGCCGAGGTAGAACGCCCGCCCCTTCCAGCCCATCACGGTCGGGTCGAGCAGCGGAAGCAACGCGACCCACGGCTCGGGAGCGGCAACCGGGTCAAGATCGTCGGGGCGCAGAAAGCCGACCGCGCCGTCGCTCAAGGACACCCGCACGGCGCCGAGATCGTCCAGCGCCTCCCGCACGACGGATTTGGTGGCACCCAGCCACCAGGCGCCCCGTCGAGACTGAGCTGGGTGAGCACCTTCGGCGCGATCGCGACCGGCCCACCCCAGGACTTGTCGGGCGCCTGGACGATGACGCCCCCCGCCTCGGGAACCTGCTCGCGCACCTGCTTCGACGAGCGCGGCACACCGTCGGCGAGGTGGGCCAGCACCGCCTGCTCCACGCCCGCGAGCCAGTCGACGTCATGCCCGGCCGGCCCCCACCGCGCGAGGTCCTTGAGGAGCCGCTTGCGGTGGACGGCGGCCACCCGGGCCGCCGCGCTCCCCCACACCGCCGGCACGAGGTCGCGGGGAAAGACGAACAGCGTCTCGCGCATCGAGAGCTGCCGCACGAGCGAGCGGGCCTGGTAGAGCGCCCCCTCGACGTCGTCGACGGTCACGTCGCCAACCCGCGCCCAACATGACAGGTGCACGCTCGGTGGCTCGGTCGCGTGCAGGCACACCACCGCGCGTGCGGCGTCTTCGGGCGAGCGCACCCGGGCCGACCCCGCCAGCGCGTGCCGCACGCCCAGCCGGGCCCGGCGCTCGTCGTCCGTCACCTCACGCACGAGGGTCATTCTGACCGAGGGGTACGACAAGAATGTTCCTCAGTCGAGGTGCCAGGCCTCCTCCGCCGCGCGCCACCCGCCGTCCCGTGTCCCGTCGCCGCCGAACGGGGTCTGGCACGGGTCCGTGTGGGTCCACCACTCTCGTGTCACCGGGTCCTGGGCGACCAGCGCCATGTCGGCGTCGTGGTCCGAGCCGACGTACTCGTAGTAGGCGAACAGCGTGTCGTCGAGCACGAAGATCGTGTAGTTCGTGACGTGCGCCCGGCGCAGGGTCTCCTCCACCTGAGGCCAGACCGCCCGATGCAGTGCGAGGTACTCCTCGCGCCGTTCCGGCCGCACGTTGACCACCAGGCCGCGTCGCTCCACAACCGTCATCAGGTAATCGTTTCACTCCACCGGCGTACCCGAAACACCGACGTCATTCGGGACCGACGGGTTCAGCTGGCGGCCGGGTCCTTCGCCGCGTCCACGAGATAACCACGGATCCTTCGTAGCAGGCGATTCGCTTCGTCCGTGTGCGCGCTTTCCCCGTCGCGGTGGATGACGTCTGCCAGCGCGATGGCCTCCCGGCGCAACCTGGCCGGCGCGGAATGCTCGGCGGCGGCCGGTAGCTGGCGGACGGCGTCGTTGAGCTCGCCGAGCGTCTGGTTGAGCGGACTGCTGACGATAGGCTGCATCCCACCAAGTATTGCGGACATTTCGCCCAAATGGACGGGAACCTCGCCAAGATCCCGGCCCCACCCTAAGGTCGTGAGCATGTCCGCTGGTACCGGGCGCCGGCCACCCGTCGCCGGCTTGGTCGCCGTGCTCTTGGCGGTCCCCGGTGTGGTGGTCGCGGTCGCCGGGCTGCATCCGGCCCCACCGGTGGCGGCCGTCGTCTATGGACTCGCGATCGTGGGTGCGGCGTTCCTGCTGGCGTGGGCGGCGGAGGCGGCCCAGGTCGACATCTCCGCCGGGCTGGCGGTCGCGCTGCTGGCCCTGATCGCGGTGCTGCCCGAGTACGCCGTGGACTTCGTGTTCACCGCCCGCGGTGGTGAGGCGGTCGCCGCGTACGGTCCGTCGTGCCTGGCGCCCGGTGAGGAGACCTCGAACTGCTCGCTGGCCCTGGCCAACATGACCGGCGCCAACCGGATCCTGGTCGGTGTCGGCTGGGCCCTGGTGGTGCTGATCGCCTGGCGCCGCATGCGCGCCCGCGGGGAGCCGCCGGCGACGGCGAGCCGGGTCACCGTCGGCCGGCCGGACTCGGTCGCCATCGCGTTCCTGGCGGTGGCCTCGCTGTACTGCCTGGTGCTGCCGTTCAAGCGGACGCTGTCGCTGGTCGACACCGCGGTGCTGCTGTCGATCTTCGTGGTCTACAGCTGGCGGATCTCCCGCGCCCCGGCCGGCGAGCCGGACCTGATCGGCCCGGCGGCGTGGGTCGGCGGGTTGCCGCGCCGCCCGCGCCGCCTGACGGTCGTGGCGATGTTCGTCGGGGCGGCCGCGGTCATCCTGCTCACCGCCGAGCACTTCGCCGAGTCGCTGGTGGCCACCGGCGCGGAGTTCGGGATCAGCGAGTTCCTCCTGGTGCAATGGCTGGCGCCGCTGGCCTCGGAGGCACCCGAGCTGCTGGTCGCGGGCCTGTACGCCTGGCGGCTGCACACCACGGACGCGTTGGGCGCGCTCATCTCCTCGAAGGTCAACCAGTGGACGCTGCTGGTCGGCTCGCTGCCGATCGTGTTCGCCGTAGCCAGCGGCGGCTGGTCCGGGCTGCCGATCGAGGCCACCCAGCGCGAGGAGCTGCTGCTCACCGCGGCCCAGTCACTGCTCGCGGTCACGCTGCTGATCGGGCGCACGCTGAGCGTACGGTCCGCGCTGCTGCTGTTCGGCCTGTTCGTGGCCCAGTTCGTGCTGAGCGCCGCGGTGCCCTCGTCGTGGCGGGGCCGCGAGCTGGTGGTGCTGTCGGTGGTCTACCTGGGGCTCGTGGTCCTCACCGTGGTCCGCGACCGCCGGCTCGTGGTGCCGCTGCTGCGCGACGGCTTCGTCACGCCGTACCGGGAGATGGGTGCCGACATGCGCTGCACGACGACCGCCGGCAAGCTGCGGCTGCGGGAAAAGCTCGTCTTCGTACCCCCTGATCGGTAGGTCAGCCCCGCAGGGTGGCGATGGCCTTCTCGATGCGGCGCTGGCGGGTCTCGGGCTTCTTCGCGCTCTCGATGGCCCGCACGTGCTCACGCTGCTGGCTGGAGGTGAGCTTGTCGTACGCGGCGCGGGCGGCCGGGTCGGCGTCCAGCGCCGCGGTGAGGTCCGCGGGCTCGACGGCGACGCGCGGCTCGGTGTCGAGCACGAGGTCCACCTCGACCTCGTCACCGACCGCGACGCCCGCGGCCGTGCGGTTGGCGCTGCTCAGGCCGAGCAGGTGCCGCCCGCGCATGATGGCGACCCGGCTCCGCCAGGTGTGCCCGTTGACGGTGATCGTCACCGGCGGCCGCGCGCCCCCGCCGAGCGCCTCCACCACCGCGGGCGGCACTTCCAGGCCCCGCATGGGCTCGGGCGGCTCGACGAGGGTACGGAACTTCACGGGTTGCTCCTTAGGCGGTGGCGTAGGTGGTGATCTTCCATAGGTACCCGTCCGGGTCGCTGAAGTAGCCGAAGTATCCGCCCCACCGGGCCTCGGCCGCCTCCCGGACCACGCTGCCACCGGCGGCGACCGCGGCGCGGATGGTCTGGTCCACCACGTCCCGGGAGTCAGGATTGAGGTGGAACGAGGCACCCCGGAACCCGGAACCCTCCGGCGGTACGCCGGCATCCTTCGCCGCCGCGTCCCATGGGTAGAGCGCGAGTTGCGGCGATCCCTCGCCCAGGTCGAACGAGACGAAGCCGCGGGTATCCTTGTCGATCTTGAAGCCCAGACCGTCAGCGTAGAAGGTCTTGGCCCGGTCCAGGTCCTCGACACCGAGCATGATGGCACTCAACATGTTTCTCTCCTCCGTCACACCGGCGTGGTTTCGCCGGTCATTCGGTATGACAGGCCCCGACGGAGGAATGTGACCGATGATCCAACAGGACTTTCTGAGCGAGCAGTTCGCCGAGCACCGCGACCGCTTGCACGCGGTGGCGCTCCGGATGCTGCGCTCCCCCAGCGACGCCGAGGACGCGGTGCAGGAGGCCTGGCTGCGGGTCAGCCGGGCCGACACCGAGCAGATCGAGAACCCGGCCGGCTGGCTCACCACGATCGTCGCCCGGGTGTGCCTGAACATGCTCGAGTCCCGCAAGGCCCGCCGGGAGGAACCGGCCGGAGCGCTGCCACCCGAGCCGGCCGACCACGTTTCCGTCGACCCGCAGGACGAGGCGCTGCTCGCCGACTCGGTCGGGGTCGCGCTGCTGGTCGTGCTGGACACCCTGACCCCGGCCGAACGGCTCGCGTTCGTCCTGCACGACGTGTTCGCGGTGTCGTTCGGCGAGATCGGCACCATCATCGACCGCTCACCCATGGCGGCGCGGCAACTGGCCAGCCGCGCCCGGCGCCGGGTGCAGACGGCGGCCGCCGCGACCGACGCCGCACACTCCCGCAAGCGCGAGGTCATCGCCGCCTTCCTGGCCGCCTCCCGCAGCGGCGACTTCGACGCGCTGCTCGCGCTCCTGGACCCGGACGCGGCGACCGGCGAGGTCCGCGGCGCCGAGGCCGTGGCGGCGTTCTTCGCCGGACGCGCGCAGGCGGCCCGGCCGGCCCTGGTCGACGGCGTTCCGGCGGCCGTCTACGCGCACCGCGGCCTGCCGAAGGCCGTCTTCACGTTCACGGTCACGGACGGGAAGATCACCAGCATCGAACTCGACGCCGACCCGGACCGGCTCCGCGAGCTCGACATCGTCTTCCTCAGCACCAACGCCAAGGACCGGCCATGACGGCTCTCGGCCACCAGGTTCAGGCCGCTTCGGGCGACGACCCGAAGGCGTCCGCTGCCGCGTCCGCCATGCTGAGCCTTGCGCCGGTCTGCCAGGCAGCGTCGTAGGTGGCCGGGCCCAGCCGCGCACGCACGGTGTCCGCGTCGAGGCCGGTGACGGGCCACGGTGAGACGAACCCGCGCATCCACATCTCGTTCGACGGCGTGTGCAGGGCCTGCGCCGCCGCCGCGAGCCGCACCGCCCGTTCGAGGTCCCCGGTGCGGGTGTCTAGGTCGGCGACCGCGGCGAGGAAGGTACCGAGGCCGCCCTCGTCGCCAGCCGCCACGGTGACCGACAGGCCGTCGAGGAGGTGCCGCCGGGTCTCGTCGAGCCTGCCCTCGGCGACCGCGCAGATCGCCGACAGGTACTCGGCGACGACCATCGCGAGCTGGTCCGTGCCCGACCGCTCGCGGGCCGCACGCAGGTTGTCGCGCGCGTCGCCCAGCCGGCCGCGGCGCAGGGCGATCAGCGCGAGTCGGCTGTAGAACAGGCTCGCCTCCCAGCCGTCGCCGGCCCCTGCGGCGAGCTCGCCGCATTCGCGCAGGTAGCGGTCGGCGCGCTGCTCGTCGCCGTGTTCGAGCGCGAGCTGGGCGATCGTCACCGCGGCGAGGGCCGCGAGTGGTCCGTTGCCGCTCGCCCGAAGCCGCGGCAGCGCCGGCTCCAGCATGCGTTCGGCCCGTTCGGACTGGCCGGACACCAACGCGACGCCGCCGGCCAGCATCAGCGCCATGCCGATCTGCACGTCGTCGAGGAGGTCGGCGCGGTCGAGCACCTGGGACATGTACCGGTCGCCCTGCTCCACGTGCCCGCTGCGCCACCAGAAGAGCCAGGTCGCCCACATGATCTCCAGCACGGCGACGGGGTCGTCGTGGGCGTGGAACCAGTCGATAGCCGCGACCACGTTGTCGTGTTCGAGCTCCAGCCGGCGCAGCAGCCGCGGTGCGGCGGAGGTGTTGAGCCGCGGCGCGAACTCCTCGGTGAGTTCAAGGTAGTGGCGGGCGTGCGCGGCGGACACCGCCGGCCAGTCGCCGCTGTCCCGCAGTCTCTCGCGCGCGAAGGCCCGGATGGTGTCGAGCATCGCGAACCGGGCCTCGCCGTCCGGGCTGGGTCGTTGGACGAGCAGGCTCGACTCGACCAGCGCCTCGACACCGGCGAACGGGTCGGGGCGCGGTCCGGCGACCGCCTCGATCGCGGCGAGGTCGCAGGTGCCGGCGAAGACGGCGAACCGGTCGAAGAGGTCGCGTTCGTCGGCGCCGAGGAGGTGGTAGCTCCACGCGATGGTGTCGCGCAGGGTCCGGTGCCGGTCGGGCACGTCGCGCGCGCCGGTGGTCAGCAGGCCGAGCCGGTCGCCGAGCCGGTCGAGGATCTCGGCGGGCGGCAGCAGCACGGTCCGCGCCGCGGCGAGCTCGATGGCCAGCGGCAGCCCGTCGAGTCGACGCGCGATCTCGTCGACCGCGGCGGAGTTGGCCGGGGTGAGCGTGAAGCTGGCCGAGACGGCCCGCGCCCGTTGGGCGAACAGCTGTGCGGCCGGCGAGTTCGCCTGGTCGTCGGCGACGGTCGGCAGCGGCGGGACCGCGTAGACCCACTCGCCGGCGACCCGCAGCGGTGCCCGGCTGGTCACCAGCGCCGTCAGCCCGGGCGCCGCGCGCAGGAGCTGCCCGACTGTGGGTGCGGCGTCGGTGACCTGTTCGAAGTTGTCGACGACCATCAGCAGGCGCTTGGAGCGCAGCCACGAGGCGATGTCCGCCACCGGTGGCACGCTGCCCGAGGTGCGCACGCCCAGGCCACGGGCGAGCGCCTCGCCCACCAGCTCCGGATCGGACACAGTGGACAGGTCGACGTAGCGGGCGCCGTCCGGGAACCGCTCCGCCACCCGGTCGGCGGACGCCATGGCCAGCCGGGTCTTACCGATCCCGCCCGGGCCGACGAGGGTGACCAGCGGAACGTGCTCGTCGGTCAGCAGCGCCTCGACGGCGACCAGGTCGTCGGCGCGGCCGACCAGCGGGGTGAGCGCCACCGGGACACCGCCCGTCGCCTCCGGCCAGGCGACGTACGGACTTGGCAGGAATCGCTCGGAGAGCAGCAGCGCCAGGTCCTCCTCGACGTACGCGCGGAGCTCGTCAGCGGTGCCGAAGCGGCGGTAGGTGACGTGCCCGGTGGACCGGATCGCCGCCAGCAGCCTTTCGAGCCGGGGGTCCCGGCCGGGCGACGGCTCCTTGACGTAGATCAGGCGCGGAAGGGTGCGGGCCAGGTCGAACTCGTCCGCCAGGCCGGAACGGTCGGCGCCCGGCGCGGTCCAGCCGTAGCTTTCGCCGTACACGCCGACGAAGATCTGGCTCTGCGCGAGGTAGGCCCGGTAGAGGTCGCGTGGCGGGTGCGGTCGGGCGCCCTGCTCGAACATCACCGGGACCAGCCGCATTCGGCTCACCGCGGCGCTCACGGCCGCACGCTCGGCGGCCAGTTCGGTCATCGACGAGCTGACGAACACCCGCAACCGCTGATCCGGAGTGAGGATCATCGGTTGCTCGGACATCGCCGCACACACCCCCTCAGCCGAGGCTAGAGGCTGAGGATGGCCGAGACGTCGATTTCAGGTACGGGGCACGGCGGTGACGACCACGTTGTCGCGATAGTGCCGGGTGCGTGAGTCGAACGGGCCGCCACACGTGATGAGCGTGAGTCGCACGGGGCCTTCGCGGGCGAAGTACCTCTCCAGCGGGATCGCTGTCTTGCGGTACCGCTCGCGGGACGTCACCCGGAACGCCCGGCTCCGCCCGTCCGGTCCGGTGAGGGTGACCTCGTCGCCGGCCTCGAGCGAGCCCAGCCGGAAGAACGCACCCTGGCCCTCGGCGGCGCTGTCGACGTGCCCGGCGACGACGATCGAGCCGGCCGTCGCCGAGAATCCCGGGCCGTAGCGGTACCAGCCGACCGCGTCGACGCTCGGTGGCACCGCGAAGTCGCCGGTGTCCGCGTCGACGCCGACGGCGTTGACGGTCGCCTTCAGCTTCAACGCGGGGACGGTCAGGCGAGTCGGTGCGTCCACTTTGTCCATACCGGGCATCGAACCATCCTGTGTGGACACGGTCGGGACGGACGGGGCGGGCGCGACCGCGGTCGGCCGGCCGAAGTCGCCGGGCGGTTCGGCCTGGCAGGCCGCCACGCCGGCGGACCCGGTGAGGACCGCGCCGACCGCCAGCAGGAGCAGGGCGCGCCCCGGCACAGGCCGGGACGCGCCAACGCCTCCCCTCACCGGCGGCCCGTCGCCAACCGCGCGAGGCCGAGCAGCAGAAGCAGGATGCCGGCGCCACCGACGGCGTACCACGGCAACGGCACGCCTCGGTCGGCGCCGCCGCCGTCACCGCTGGGCACCGCGCCCGGCGCGGAGTGCAGCCCGGCGATCGTCTGCGAGACGAGACCGAGCGTCTGGTCGTCGGCGGAGCCCACCGCGTACACGATGGTCGCTGTGCCCTCCTTGAGGTTCAGGTCCGCCGGGCCCAGCACCCGGGTCGACGTGCCCGCGAGCACGACGTCGGCGGACACCGTGCCGGCGTCGAGGTCCGCCTTGGCCTCGTTCGGGTTCGTGAGGTCCTCGAAGACGGGCTGCCCGCCGGCGCGCACGTCGACCGCCGGCGCGGCCGCGGTGTGCCGCACGATGACGCGGGCCTTGCCGGCGCCCAGCTTGGCGATGTCGTTGACGAACGGGGTCAACACGGGCTCGCCGTCCGCGCTCAGGTGGGCGACGAGGCTGATGTTCGCGTCGCCGGGCACGTCGGCGTTGTCGACGGTCAGGAGCGCGTCGGCGATGGGCTCGCCGGGCTTGGTCAGCGCGATGTCGTACTGCCCGGCCGGCAGGCTCAGCGGACCGGCGACCTTGCCCGGCTGGAAGTCCGGGAGGGCCTTCTCGCCGTTGACGTAGACGTCCACCGGCTGCCCGGGAATGCCGTGCACCACGAACACTTGCGAGTTCGCCCTGGCGAACGCCGGGCCGGACAGTCCGAGCACGACCAGGGCTACCGCGCCGACCACGGCGGCGCGGCGAAGGTGCAGGATACGCATGGAAACACCTCGAACAGATCGTCGTGAATTCCGTACACCCGGGTCTTCGTCCTGGCCGTCGCCCGTGGATGCGGTCCGCGCGGGTCAAAAGTCGCCGCATCCGGCGCGGGTCCGCGGAGCGAACAGTAGAGAGAAGCGCTGCCGGGAGGAGGTCGATGATTTCCGACGACGAGCTGGCCGAGCGCCTGCGCGACGGTGACGAGAAGGCGCTGCGCACGGCGTACGAGCGGCACGGCGCCGCCGTGCTCTACCTGGCGCAACGCCTGCTGAGCAGCCTCGCCGACGCCGAGGACGTCACGCAGTTGACGTTCGTGGCCGCGTGGGCGGGGCGCGACACGTTCGACCCGAGACGTGGCACGCTGCTGGGCTGGCTGCTCGGGATCGCCCGGCGCAAGGCCATCGACCGGATCCGGTCGACCGCCCGCGACGAGCGGGTCACCCAGACGGTCCGTGCCCAGCTCGTCACGCCCGACGAGGCCGAGCTCCCGGAGCGGATCGTCGACCGGCTGGTGGTGGCCGACGAGCTGGGCCGGCTGCCCGCCGAGCAGCGACGCACGCTGGAACTGGCGTTCTTCGACGACCTGACCCATCCACAGATCGCGGCCGTCACGGGGCTTCCGCTCGGTACGGTCAAGAGCCACATTCGCCGTGGACTGGCGAACCTGCGACGCCGTTGGGAGGTGGACGGTGCAACATCTGGATCCCGATCGGCTGGTCCTTCTCGCACTCTCTGAGGAGACCGAAAGCCCGTTGGACTTCGACCACCTGGCCGAGTGCGCGGTCTGCCGCCACGAGCTTTACGCGTTGCGTACCGTCGCCGACCTGGGCACCGAAAGCCAGGACCTGCGGGACCTGCCACCGCCGCCCGAGCGGATCTGGCAGTCGATCGAGGTCGGCATCGGCCAGGCTCCCGTTCCGGCCGTTCCCGAGCGACGCTCCCGGCCACGGCCGCGCTGGCTGCTGCCGGTGCTCGCCGCGGCGGCGGCAGCTGTGCTCGCGGTCGCCGGAACGGTCGTGGTCGACCGGTTGGCGCACCGCGCCCCGCCGGAGCGGGTCACCGCCCGGGCGACGCTGTCGCCCCTGCCGTCCGTGCCCGCGGCGGCGGGTGGCAGCGTGCGGGTGCTGGCGGCCGGCGAGATGCGCGTCGACGTGCGGAACCTACCGCTGACCACCGGCTTCCACGAGGTGTGGCTGATCGACCCGGACGACCTGACGAAGATGGTCGCGGTCGGCAACCTGTCCGACAAGCCGGACGTGGTGCTCACGGTGCCGCCCGGCATCGACCTGAACCGCTACCGCCTGGTCGACATCAGCGACGAGCCCCACGACGGCGACGCCGCCCACTCCGGCCGCAGCCTGCTGCGCGGAACGCTGACCTATTAGCTGCATCCAGGGCGGCCGATCCGGCCGAAGTACCGGGTGGTGGCAGCGAAGCCACCGCCCCGTACTTCGAAAGGACTCACGACGATGAGGTTGCTCCGAACCGTCGCCGTCGCCGCGGCGGCGATCGTCACGTCCGCACTGGTCGCCGCTCCCGCTGACGCCCATGGGAAGGTGGGCACCCGGTCACTCGCCGCGGTGTTGACCGCCGACACCAGCGGGTTCGACCGCAACGGCGGCGACTACGACATCCTGACGGCCGCGGTGCTGGCGGTCCTGGAGGCCAAGCCCGCCAGCGCGGTCGGCGTGCTCACCGACGGCAGCACGGCGCTGACCGCGTTCATCCCGAACGACCGCGCGTTCCAGACGCTGGTCGCCGACCTGCAACACGCCAAGCGGCTACCGAGCGAGCGCGCGTCGTTCACCGCGGTGGCCGGGCTGGGGATCGACACGGTCGAGGCGGTGCTGCTCTACCACGTGGTGCCCGGCGCCACGATCACCCGCAAGGCCGCGCTGAAGGCGGACGGCGCCGTGTTGACGACCGCGGCGGGCTCCACGATCAAGGTCGACGTGTACGGCTGGTGGTGGAAGCGGGTCAGGCTCGTCGACACGAACCGCACCGACCGCGACCCGCGCGTCGTCAGGTTCGACGTGAACAAGGGCAACCGGCAGATCGCCCACGGCATCGACCGGGTGCTCCGCCCGATCGACCTGCCCTGAGCGGCTCTCAGAACAGCGCGACGGGGTTCACCGGGACACCTGTCAGCCCGTGGATGCGCGGCGGGGCGATCGTGAGCAGGAAGGTGTAGCGCTCCAGCTCCGCGCACAGGGCCGCCAGGTCGTCGAGGTGGACCCCGTCGACCAGTGGCATCGCCATCCGGCCCAGGCCCACCGCGTGCAGGGGCATGGGGCCGTCCGGGCCGAGCGGTGGGGACGCGTCGCCCCGGTCGCCGGCGAAGAGGGCGACGCCGCGGCGGTGCATCCAGCGCAGCGCGTCGACCGTGATGCCCGGCGTCGGCGTGCCGGGTGTCGCGGTGGCGGGCCAGCCGAGCCGCACGACCAGCGCGTCGCCGGGATCCACCTGGCCGCCCTGGCGCTTCTCGGCCTGGTCGAGGTCGTGGGAGCCCACCGCGTACGCGGGTGCGAGCGGCCCGCCCACGGCCAGGTCGAGCAGGACACCGCGGGTCACGATCCCGGCGGCGAACGCGGCCGTCGACGCGTGCGTCACACCCTCGGCGGTCACGACCTGGGCCCGCGGCCGACCGGGATAGACCTGACCGTCCTGCGACCAGTGCGCGAGCGCGTCGATGTGCGTGGACTTCACGTGGTGGTTCGTGACCAGCATCAGATCGGCGGCCACCCCGACGCCGGTGTGCGACACCAGCTGCTGCACGGGCGAGACGTCCACGGTCGTCGGCGCGAACGGGCCGCTGACCATGGGGTTGGGCGTGACTGGCTGGGCCAGCGACACCCACCGCCCGACCCGCACCTCGGCGGCGGCCTTCGCGCGTACCTCGTCGGTGATGAGGTTGAGCGTCCCGAGCTCGTCGTCGGCACCCCAACGACCCCAGTTGTCCGGCAGCTCGGCGTCGGTCATGTCGCGGATCCCTTTCGTCGTGGCATGTCCTTCGTACAACGACGCTTCGTAGACTTCGATGTCATGAACAGCTTCGGGTGGTACGGCGCGTTGGTGGCGCTGGAGTTCGGGCTCGCCGCCGTGACCGTCGTGGCTCTCTTGTGGATCCGGGCGCCGTACGGGCGTTACCGGCGCGGCGGTTGGGGTCCGACGGTGCCCGCCCGCGTCGGCTGGCTCGTGATGGAGTCGCCCTCGGTGGTCGTCTTCGCTGCCGTGTTCGCGTTCGGGGCGCACCGGGCGGACCTCGTTCCGCTGGTGCTGCTCGCGATGTGGCTCTGCCACTACGTGTACCGGGCGTTCGTCTATCCGGCGTTGATGCGGCCGGGCACCCGGATGCCGTGGCTGGTCGTGGCGCTCGCGTTGGCGTTCAACCTGCTCAACGCGACCGTCAACGCGTGGTGGATCGCCGAGCTCGGCGGCTACGCCACCAGTTGGCTGAGCGATCCGCGCTTCCTCGCCGGAGCGGTGCTCTTCTTCGCCGGGCTGGTCGTCCACATGCGCTCGGACCGCACCTTGCGCCGGCTGCGCGCCCCCGGCGAGACCGGCTACCGCATCCCGTACGGGGGCGCGTTCCGCTGGGTCAGCAGCCCGAACTACAGCGGCGAGATCGTGCAGTGGTTCGGGTGGGCGCTGGCGACCTGGTCCCCGGCGGGGTTGGCGTTCGCCGTCTACACGACCGCCAACCTCGCGCCGAGGGCGTTCGACCACCACGCCTGGTACCGCGAGCGCTTCCCGGACTACCCGGCCGACCGGCGGGCGCTCGTACCCCATCTGCTCTAGACGAGTAGGTCCGAGGTCGATCGGTGTCCGCCGCGAGCACGCTGACCGCGTTCGGCAGCGGCACCGCGGTTCGGGGACGCCGATGAAACGGGGCCGGTTCGGCGGATGCCGGGGCTGGCCGTGATCCGGTGTGCGGCATCTGGGAGACCGGCGTTGTAGTCGTTGATCGGGTGTGGCTGATCTGGTCGACACGCCGTCCGGCAACTCGACCAGACACACCTGATCATGCGATCGGGGGTGTCGCTCCTCGATGAGCCACACACGATCATGAGCCCCGTTCGGCGGTGGCCGTCGTGGGACCACGACACCAGGCAGTCATCGAGATCCTGGTTGCACGCGCACCGCGGCGCGGGACCGGTCAGGACCCACCCGGCCGGGCCACCCGCGTCGCATCGTCGTCATGCCGCCACCGGTGGCTGCACCAGGACCAGGCCGGAGCCGGTCGCCATCATGCCGCTGACGACGGCTGTGGCGCCGGTGAGGCGACGCTGTTCCACTTCCTCGCGGAGGACGCCGATGCCGAGCGGGAACAGCGCGAAGCTGCTGGCGTGCGGGACGCTGAATCGTCAACCGCGGTCCAGCGCTGCCAGCCGGTCGCGGACGGCACGGTCGACCTGGTGTCGGGCGTAGCCACGCAGGCGCGTGCGGAACGAGAGCGACCGCAGCGTGCGCCCAGCCTCCGCTCTCGCGGACTCGGACCCGGAGGCCAGGGCCTGGTCGGCCATGGCCAGCGCGTCGTCCACCTGGCCGATGTCGTATCCCCGCAACGCGATGAGGAAGCTGTTGGTCATGTCGTTCCGACTCCGATCCACAGGCCGACAGTGGGTGCGGCCGCGAGGAGCGGCCGCACCCAGCTGCTAGGACTTCTTCGTCGAGGTGATCGCCAGCGTCAGGAACCCGAGGGCGACCGCTCCGACGAGAACCTTGGTCCAGGGTGGCACCGAACTCACCGTCGTCGCCACGGCTGCGACAACGCTGAGCGATGCCAAGATCCAGATCGCGGTCCAGCGTGTACGCATCAGTCGCCGAGTGCGCAGTAGATCAAACTACCGACGCCGAGGAGGGCACCGAGGGCGCCTCCGACGATCAGCACGGCGCCGGCCGTGAACGGCACCGTGACGACGCCGGCCAGCATCCAGGTGCCGATCGCCGCGCTGCCGCCGGAGACGATCGCGCTGACGGCACCGAGGATCGAGCTCGTCGAGCACTGGCCAGTGGGGTCGACGTAGGTGGCCGGATTGCACGCCGCGTACGCGTAGCAGTTGCCCTCCGCGGGGTTGCCCACGAAGCTGAGGTTGTCCTGCTGGGTGAAGCGGCCTGTGTTGGGGTCGTACCAACGCCGGCCGAATTTCACCTGGTCGTCCGAGCGCAGGCCGCCGGCGAACCCGATCGCGTTCTCGCGGACCTCGTCACTGGTGCCGGTCGCGGTGGCTTTGCCGTACGGGTCGTAGCGGTAGGTTCCGGCGACGGTGCCGTCGTGCTTGACGAGCGCCACGACCGAGCCGAGGGCGTCGAACACGTAGAAGTAGTGGTGTACGGTGCCGTTGGTCTCGGCCCGGAAGCCCAGCGCCGTGCCTTGCTGGTCGCGCTCGACGTAGTGTTTCGCGTACGAGCTGGGAACGGTGTAGTACTGCAGCATCGGAAGGCCGTTCGCGTCGTTGAGGCCGTAGAAGTAGCGGCCCTGGAACGTCTGCGTGCTGCGGTAACCGAGCTCGTTCTGGTTGGGTCCGGCGTACTTGAAGCTGACCGTGTTGGCGGCGGTGTCCTTGGCGCTCGTCAGCTGGCCGGCCGCGTTGTAGACGGGCGTGCGGACGGTCGAGCCCGCGGTCTGGTTGCCGACCGCGTCGTAGGCGTATCCGGAGCTGGTGATCTGGTTGGCGGCGTTGAAGGTCAACGACTGTGTCGTGGTTCCGTTTACCTTGGCGGTCTTGCGGTTGCCGTTCGCGTCGTACTCGTAGTCGTAGGTCTGGCCCTCGACGTTGGTCGCCTTGGTCAGCCGGTTGCCGTTGTCGTAGGTGTAGACGCTGACGGCGCCGGCGCGATGGTGGTCGGTCTGCCACTGCCGCAGCCCGGTGTCGTCGGGCTTGGCCGTCGAGCACGGGTTGCTACCGACGCGCTTGGCGTAGCAGGAGGACGAGTCGTACACGATGGACTCCGTGCCGCCCTGCCAGCGCTTGCTGGTCGTGCGGATCAGCCGCCCGGACAAGTCGAACGTGTTGCTGGTCTGGGCGACGGTGGCACCGGCGACCTTCAGCGTCGTGGAGGTGCGCCGGCCCTCGTCGTCGTAGCCGAGCGTGTAGGTGCCGTTCGCGGCCACGAGCGACGTGAGCAGATTTCGGGTGTTGTAGCTGTAGGTCGAGGTTCCGCGCTGGTCGGTCAGCGTCTTCAGGTTACCGACCGGGTCGTAGGTGTACGTCTGCGATCCCTGTCGTACCACCATCCGGTTGAGCCGGTCGAAGCTGAAGGACGCGGTCCCGGTGGCGTCGATGCGTCGGACGATGTTGCCGCCCGGGGTGTAGCGGTACTCGACCGCGGGCGTGCCGTCCGAGTACGTGATCTTGGTAGCCCGGTCCTCGTAGTCGTAGTCGTAGTGGCTCATCCGGCCGGCACCGTCGTAGGCCTCGTGGAGACGGCCGAACTGGTCGTACGTGAACGTACGCACACCCAGCGTCGTGCCGGTCGGCGGCGTGATCGTGGTCAGCTGCTTGTCGCCGTTGTACGCGTAGAGCGTCTTGTTGGTGCCGTTGCCGGGGTCGGTCGACGACTTGACGGTGCCGTCGCTGTTGTACTCGACCTTGGCCTCCGCTGCCAACGCATCGGTGGCGGACAGCCGGTTGCCGGCGCCGTTGTAGGTGTAGGTGCTGGTGTTGCCCTGTGAGTCCGAAAAGGACGACGGCTGGTAGTTGGCTGTCGGGTTCGATGGCGTCGCGGCGTTGGCATAGGTGTAGCTCGTGTCGAAGCCGGTCGGGCCGGTGGACGTGGTCAAGGACTGCCCGCCGTTCGCGCCGTACGCGTTCGTGGTCAACCCGCCGGTCCCGTTCGTCGCCGTAGCCACGTCGAAGTACGGGGTGTACGACTTGCTGCGCCTCTTGCCCTCCGGATCCACCGCGTTGGTCACCCGCTTGTCGGCGTTGATGGTGAACGTCGACCGCGGCACCGAGGTCACCGGCTGCGAGTAGTTGGTGTTCGCGTCGGCGATCAGCGTCTGCGTCGCGGAGGGGTAGGCCCACCGGGTGACCGCACTCGCGTTCGGGTCGACCGTCTCGTCGATGACCCGGGAGACCGAGACCACGCGGTGGCCGCTGTCGTAGCCGATCCGGGTGACCGCGCCGACGTCGGTGGTGCTGATCGCGCTGGTGATCTTCGTGATCCGGTGCTGCGAGTCGTACTCGAAGCGCACGTCGTTCTGGTTGAGCGAGCAGATCTCCGTCAGGTTGCCGTTGCCGTCGTAGGCGTACTCGACGCGGCGGTAGTCACCCTCGGAGGACTGCTCGATCTTGGAGATGAACCCGTGGGAGCCATAGTGGACCGTCGCGGTCCGTGCGGCGGTCGCGCCACGGTCGGACTTGACGGAGGTGAGCCGTGCACTGCCGTCGTAGCTGTAGTCCGTCACGTTGTCGTTGCGGTCGAGCGTGCGGTCGAGCAGGCCGGCCGAGGTGAAGTAGAGCTCCCGGCCGCTCTCGTGCTCGGTGAGCTTCCATCCAGTGTGCTTGACGAGCTTGACGTCGACGCCGGTCCGGGTACGCCAGCCGTGGCCGAGCGAGCCCACCGCCAGGTCGCTGCCGGTGAACAGGCTGTTGTACGCCGCACCGACCACGAGGTTCTCCGCGATCCCCGGCAGCATCAGGTCGGCGCTGCGGATGAGCAGGTTGCCCGACCCGGTGTTCACCTCGAGGCTGACCCGGTCGGTGAGGGCGAACGTGGTGAACGAGCCGTTGCGGATCGGCCCGGTGCCGACCGGCACCGACAGCGGACCGGTCAGCATCGCGACCGGCGCCGACGAACGCGCGACGGCCAGCTTTCCGGCGGTGCCCGGTGATCCGAGCTGCGCAAGGCCACAACTACCTCCCCGTTTCGGTGGTGGCACCAACGCGGGTGATCGTCCAGGTGGGGCCTCAACAGATCAATGAAGTTCGACAACTATTGCCGTCGATCAATGAAAACGACGGGATGGGGTCGCCACGTCCGGCCCGGAACCGCCATACTTCCCGAGCTTTGCACCCGCCCGAGGACCGAGTTGGAAACGTGCGGCGGCCACACTGTGGCGGTGAACGCGGCAACGGCCATCCTGGCCTATGACGTCACCGAGACCGCCACGATCGCCGTCCAGGTCGCGGTCGCCGGCTCCGCCGAACAGGAGAGCCTCTCCGCCACCGTCGACGGCACCGCGGTCGAGGTCGCCTCGATCGCCGAGACCGATGACCCACTGAACGGCCCGACCCAGCTGGTTTCCGCGCGTGCGGGTCGGCTGCTGCTCACGTACACGATGGAACGAAACGGCACGGGCGCGGCCGCCCCGGCGCCCAACCTCCGCGACCGCATCCAGGCGGTCCTCCCCAGCCGCTACTGCCCGTCGGACCGGCTCACCGGCTATGCCGCGCGGTTCCGCGGCGGCGGAGACCTCGCCACCGTCCAGCGAATCGTGGCCGAGGTGCACGACTCGCTCGTCTACGACGGCGCGGCCAGCGGGCCCACCACCGACGCGGTCGACACCCTGCTCGCCGGGCGCGGCGTGTGCCGCGACTACGCGCACCTGACGGTCGCCCTGTGCCGGGCGGTGGACGTGCCGGCGCGGGTGGTCGCGGTGTACGCGCCAGGTCTTTCTCCGATGGACTTCCATCTTGTCGCCGAGACCGCCGTCGACGGCGCATGGCTGGTCTGGGACGCGACCCGGCTGGCGCCGCGGTCGAGCCTCCTGCGCGTCTCCACCGGACGCGACGCGGCGGACGTCGCCTTCGGCACCGTGCTGACCGGCGCGGCCACCTTGACCGACCTCACCGTTACCGCCGTCGCGGACGGAGCACTGCCCGACGACGACCACGAATGTCCCGTCATCCTCGGCGCCCACGCGGAAACACAGGGTTAACCATGCCATCGAAGTCGAGCAATCTCCAACCGCGATCCTGAGTGCCCGTCGTCTCCCGCGGAGGTGATCGCGATGTCGGCCGATACCACCACCGACGCGCTGGCCGTCGGATCCGATCCACACCCCTCGCTCTACAACGCGGGCCTCGCCCCGCTCCCCCTCGAGAAACGCCGCTGGGGCTGGTTCGAGATCTTCAACGTCTGGACCAACGACGTGCAGAGCCTCGCCGGCTACACCCTGGCCGCGAGCCTGTTCATCACCGCGGGCATCAACGGTTGGTGGGTGTTCGCGGCGATCATCGTGGCGGGGCTCTTCGTCAACTGGCTCGTCAACCTCACCGGCGAGCCGAGCGTCAAGTACGGGATTCCCTACGCGGTCATGGCCCGCAGCGGCGTCGGCGTCCGCGGCGCCATGTTTCCGGCGCTGGTCCGCGGGATCGTCGCGATCTTCTGGTACGGCGCACAGACCTACTTTGCCTCCACCGCGGTCGCGCTGGCGCTCAACGCGGTGCTGGGCTCGCCGGGCGGCGCCACGGTGCTGGGCATGACGGCCGTCGACTGGCTGTCGTACGTCATCGTCGCCGTCATCCAGGTCGTGCTCTTCATCCGCGGCATCTCCTGGATCGAGAAGTTTCTCAACGTGGCCGGGCCGGCGGTCTACGTCGTCATGGTGCTGCTGCTGGTCGCGATCTGGGTGCAGGCCGGCGACCGGCTCCTGCCCGCGGTCTCCGGGCTGTTCAGCAACGACGACGTGCGCGGCTGGGGCACCGTCAGCGCCTTCCTCAGCGTCGTGGGCACGATGATCGCCTACTTCGCCGCGGTCATCATCAACTTCGGCGACTTCTCGCGTTTCTCCCGTACCCAACGCGGCATGCGCATCGGCAACTTCACCGGGCTGCCGGTGAGCCTCGCGTTCTTCACGTTCCTCTCGCTGTTCATCACCGCCGGCGCGTACGTCGTCTACCAGGACGGCCAGGGTGAGCCCCTGACCAACCCCGCCGACATTGTCGGCCAGGTCGGCAACACGGCGTTGACCGTGATCGCGGCGCTGACCTTCGTGGTCGCCACGATCGGGATCAACCTGGTGGCCAACTTCATCCCGCCGGCGTACGACCTGTCGAACCTCGCACCGCAACGGATCAGCTTCCAGCGCGGCGGCTACCTGACCGCGGTCTTCGGGTTCGTCATCGGCGCGTTGTGGGTGGCCGCGATCAGCGAGATCGGCCTGCCCAAGTTCGTCGATACGCTCGGCGCGGTCCTGGCCCCGCTGTACGGGATCCTGGTGGCCGACTACTACGTGGTGCGCCGGCGCGAGCTCGTGGTCGCCGACCTCTACAGCATGGATCCGGCCGGCCGCTACCACTACCGGTCGGGCTGGAACATCCGCGCCCTGGCCGCGTTCGCCGTCGCCGCGGTGTTCTCGGTGGCCACCGTCTGGACGCCCGCGCTGGCCGACCTGAGCGGTTTCGCCTGGGTCATCGGCGCCATCATCGGCGGCGGGCTCTACGTCGCCGCGACGGGCCGTCCGTTGTCGAGCACGCTCAGGCGGCGGTGAGTCCGCCGTCGATGGCGAGCGCCGCACCGGTGATGAACGTCGCATCGTCACTGAGCAGGAAAGCGACGAAGGCGGCAATCTCCTGAGGCGCTGCGATCCGGCCGACCGGATGCATCCCGCCGGCGAAGCGGATCGCTTCCTCGGGCGATACGCCGCTCATGTTGCGGCGCAGCAGTGGCGTGTCCACGCCCCCGGTCACCAGCGCGTTGACGCGGATGCCGCTGGCCGCGTGCTCCAAGGCCGCCGAGCGGGTCAGCCCGACGACGCCGTGTTTGGCGGCGCTGTACGCCGCCATGCCCGCAGCCCCGACCACGCCGAGGTTGGAGGCGTTGTTGACGATGGCACCGCCCCCACTCGCCACGAGCGCGGGGATCTCGTGTTTGAGGCCGTAGAAGACGCTGCTGAGGTTCAGCGACAACTCGGCGTTCCAGTCCTCGTCGCTGACGGTCGGGAGCGGGCCCATCGCCGTGGCCGCGCCGACGTTGTTGAAGACGCCGTCGATTCGACCGTATTTCTGGACCGCTTGATGCACCAGGGAAGCCACGTCGGCCTCTACGGTGACATCGGTCGGCACGAAGATCGCGTCGGGTAGGAGCTCGGCCAGCTCCTCGCCGGACTCCTTGCCACGAGCGGCGAGGACGACCTTCGCACCCTCCGATGCGACACGCTCGGCTACCGCCCGCCCCATGCCGGAGGTGGCGCCGGTGACCACGATGACTTTGGCCGCGAAGCGCTCGGACATGACTGCTCCCTGGATGGTTCTAGATCAGAAGGTGTGGCCAGGACGGCCGCGAGGCGAATACTGCTTCGTCCAGACAAGGTCGACAAGAAGGCACTTCGACATGACCTGGTATACCTGGCGATACCTGCCAGTTCCGTACCAGGTATTCGTTGTATACTGGCGCGATGGATGCGCACGGTGCGCCCGAGCTGTGTGGACGCGGCCGCGAGCTCGTGCGCGACGTTCTCGAACGCGTCGGCGACAAATGGTCGGTCGTCGTCATCTGCCAGCTCGGCGACACGACGAAGCGGTTCAACGAGTTGCGCCGCCTCTGCGAGCCCATCACCCAGCGCATGCTGAGCGCGACGCTGCACGCATTGGAGCGCGACGGCATTGTGACCAGGACCGTCCACGACGCCCGACCCATCCGGGTCGACTACGCCCTGACGCCCCGCGGGCTGAGCCTGCTCGATGTGGTGCTGGGCCTCGCGTGGTGGGCCGAGCGCAACGCTCCCGAGATCCAGCAGGCGCGGGACGCCTTCGACACTCGGACCAGATGAGCCCGCGGCGCCGGTCCTGATTGTCCATCTCGGACAGTTATCTCTCCCGCTCCAGCCGATGGGGTCCTTGTCACAGCTTCGGGGCGCCCCGCCAGTGCTAGCTTCGGTTAACAGAAGTCAGCCCCGCCGCGCTGACCGAGCCTGAGAGGATCCGGCCGATGACCACGACATACGTCGCGGACCAGACACACACACAGTTCGTCACCACCGACAGCGCCACCTACGCGTACCGGCGCCAGGGTCCGGCCGGCGGGGTTCCGCTCGTCCTGGTCATGCGCTTCCGCGGCACCATCGACCACTGGGACCCGGCCCTGCTGGACGTCCTCGCAGCCGAGCGCGACGTCATCGTCTTCGACAACCGCGGCCTGGGCTCCTCCACGGGCATACCGGCGACCTCCGTCGACGACCTGGTGGACGGCGTCACCGACTTCCTCGACGGGCTCGGCCTGAACGAGGTCGACCTGCTGGGCTGGTCGATGGGCGGATACGTGTCCCAGGGCGTCGCGCTCAGCCGGCCGAAACTCGTCCGGCGCCTGGTCGTCGCCGGCAGCGCGCCGGGCGGCCCCGTGCCCGACATGCCGCGGATGAGCGCGCGGACCTGGGAGGTCGCCAGCAAGCCCGACAACGTCGACGAAGACTTTCTCTACCTGTTCTTCCCGGCCGACGACGCCGGCCGCGAGTCCGGCCTGGCGTCGCTGCGCCGGCTCGACACCCGGCTCGCGGAAGCCAAGGCTGGCGTGAGCCCGGAGACCCTCGCAGGACAGATCCGGGCCATCGCGACCTTCGGCGGGTACTGGGACCGCGTCGAGGAACTCACCCAGCCGATCCTGGTCGCCAACGGCGCGCACGACGTGATGATCGACGCGTGGGGCAGTTGGGCAATGTCGCAGAAGCTGCCCAACACCAAGCTCGTGATCTACGGCGACGCGGGCCACGGCTTCCTGTTCCAGCACGCCGAGGACTTCGGCCGCGAGGTGCTGGCTTTCCTTCGCTGAACGAATCTCGACCGGTAGGGGCTTCACGTGACGAACGATCTGCTCGAGGATCGAGACGCCTGGTCGATGGAGAACTGCTCCATCGCGCGGACGTTCGCGATCATCGGCACCCGCTCAGCCATTCTCGTCATCCGCGAGGCGTTCTTCGGCGCGCGCCGGTTCGACGACATCGCGCGCCGTGCGGGAATCGGCGAGCCGGCCGTCGCGGCCCGGCTCAAGGACCTGACCGCGGCCGGCCTCATGGAACGCGTGCCGTACCAGGACGCCGGCCAGCGCACGAGATACGAGTACCAGCTGACCGCCAAAGGGCGAGCCTTGCTCCCGGTGATCACAGCCCTGCGGGACTGGGGCGACGCCTGGTCCGCCGACCCCGAGGGGCCGCCGGTCCAAGCCGTCCATCGCGGCTGCCAGGCACCCGCGCACGCGCGGCTGGTGTGCGACGACGGCCACGACATCGGGCCGGAGGGGCTCGCGATCCTGGCTGGCCCTGGCCTGCGCCAGAGTCGTACGCATGCTGGCTGATCCAGGTCAGGACACCACCACGTCCGCGAGGCGGATCGAGGCGACAAGGGGCGCGGGAACACGGGAACGGGGACGGCACGAGGTTCGCTTTCACCGTGACCTCGTTGGCCAGGGAAGTCTCAGCGTGGTGCGGCCGCCTCGATTCGCTGCGTGACATGGCACGCGACGTCGCGCAGAACCTCGACCTGCTGTGCGGTGAGCCCGTCGATGACAAGCCGGCGCACCGCCGCGACGTGGCCCGGCGCCGCGGCCACCACGACGTCCCACCCCGCATCGGTCAGCACTGCCCTGGTGTAGCGGGGACTGGCCGGGTCGGGCTCACGACGCAGCAGGTTCCGCTGTTCGAGGCGCTTGACTACGTTCGACTGACGGGACAGGGAGCTGCCGTTGCGGGCGGCCAGTTCGCTGAGCCGCAACGCTCGGCCCGGCGCCATCGACAGGTTGCTGAGCACGAAGTAGTCGAACAGGGTCAGCTCGCTGTCCCGCAGCAACTGGGCGTCCAGCGCCGCGGGCAGGTTGAAGATGAGCTTGGCCAGCGCCAGCCAGGCGTCGCGCTCGCTGTCGGTCAGCCACTGCGGTTCGTCGCGCACACCCGCAGCTTATGACCCGGCTTCAACCGTGAAGTGAAACACACACCGCAGTCGGTTCAAGCTTGAAGTCAGCCAGGTAGCCTCGACTTCAAGCTTGAACCTTCTGAAGGAGTGATCGTGACCCTGTTCCGGCTGGACGCCAGCATCCGCACGCACGGCTCTGCGAGCCGCGAGATCGCGGACATCGTCGAGGAGGAGTGGCTCGCCGCCCACCCGGGCGACCCGGTCGCGCGCCGTCACATCGGCGTCGACGCCCTGCCGTCCACCGCCTGGGCCGCGGCCGTCATGGCGGGCATGACCCCACCGAACGAGCGGACAGAGGAGCATCGGATGGCGGTGACCCTCGCCGCGATGCTGGTGGACGAGCTGCTGGCGGCGGACGCGATCCTGTTCGCCGTGCCGCTCTACAACTACGGCGTCTCCCAACACTTCAAGACCTACATCGACCTCGTCTGCACCGACCCACGAGCGAACGGCACACCATTCCTGGCTGGCAAGCCGGTCGTGCTGGCCACGGTCCGCGGCGGTGCCTATGGTGGCGGCACGCCGCGCGAGGGCTGGGACCACTCGACCCCGTACCTGCGTCGCATCCTCGCCGACTGCTGGGGCGCCGACCTGTCCGTGGTCGAGCGGGAGTTCACCCTCGTCGGCGTCAACCCCGCCCTGGAGCCGTTCACCGAGCAGGCCGCGGAGATGCACACCGGCGCGCTGGGCGCGGCCCGCGCGGCCGGCCGCGCCCTGGGCGCGCTCCCCGCGCCCGCCTAGCCGGACCCTGCCGCCCGACTCACGGGGTCTCGGTGTCGAGGGACCGTTCGACCGCCGCGGTCACGTCGTCGAGAGTCCCGTCGACGCGGACGCCGTTGAGGAAGAACGTCGGGGTCCCGTCGGCGCCGCTGTCGGCCGCACTGCGGACGTCGGCGTCGACCTCCGCCGACACAATGGCAGTGTCGAGGTCAGACGCGAACTGTCGGACATCCAGTCCGGCCGCGCGGGCCAGCTCGATCAAGGCCTCGTCCGATAGGTCGTCCGCGGACAACAGCCGGTCGTGCATCGGCCAGAACGCGTCCTGGACGGCGGCCGCCTCGGCGGCCTGGGCGGCACGCCGCGCATAAGGATGCACGTCCTCCAGCGGCAGATGCCGCCACACGTAGCGCAGCTGGTCGGGGTGCCGAGCGACCAGCGCCGCGACGACGGGAGCGGCTTCGCGGCAGTACGGGCACTGGTAGTCGCCGAACTGCACCAGCTCGACGGGGGCGCCCGCCGGGCCCCTGCCATGTTCCCCGGTGGGCTGGGTGCCCGGTCGCAGCTCAGTCGGTTCGCGGTCACGACGCCGGCGGCTCGGCAGGCGGAACAGCAGCCAGCCGAGCGCGGTCGCGGCGACCGCTGCCGCCAGAATGCCGATGGTGGCCTCGTCACGGGTCCGGTCATCGGAGATCGCGAGCTCGGCGATGAACAGCGACACGGTGAAGCCGATTCCAGCCACGGCGCTGACCGGCAGCACCTGCCCGAGGCGCACACCGGCCGGCAACCGGCCGAGTCGCGCACCGACCACCGCGGCCGACGCGCCCCAGATGCCGACCGTCTTGCCCACGACGAGTCCGAAGAACACACCCAGCGTCACGGGTGAGGTCACCGCGCGCGCCAACAACTCCGGGCTCAGCGCCACACCGGCGTTGGCCAGGGCGAACAACGGCACGATCACGAAACTGGTCCACGGACGCAGCAGGTACTGCAGGCGGTCGTTGGCGGACACCGAGCCCTGCGCCGCGATCGACAGCGCTCTTGCGGCCTCCGGCCCCGGCTCGCGACGCAGGCGCTTCATGATGCGGTCGAGCCGGTCGAGGTCCGCGGTGCGGGCCAGGAAGGCCGGGGTGAGCAGGCCGAAGACGACCCCGACGATCGTCGGATGCAGACCGGACTCGTACGTGGCGACCCACAGCGCCACACCCACGATGAAGTACGGTGTCGCGCGCCAGACTCCGGCCGCTCGCATCGCCACGGCAACCGCGATCAACGCGACCGCGACGAGCAGCGCGACGACGTGCACGGCCTCGGTGTAGACGATCGCGATGACGAGGATCGCGCCGATGTCGTCGACGACTGCGAGGGTGAGAAGGAAGACGCGTACGTTCTCGGGACATCGCGGGCCGACGAGCGCCAGCACGCCGAGCGCGAAGGCGATATCGGTGGCCATCGCCATGCCCCAGGCGTTCTGGGCCGGGTTACCGATCGTGACCGTGGCGTAGATGACCGCAGGGACTGCCATCCCGCCGATCGCGGCCACGATCGGAACGATGGCTGCCCGGCGGTCGCGCAACGCACCCAGACTCAACTCCCGGCGGATTTCCATGCCGGCGAGGAGAAAGAAGAACACCATCAACGCGTCGTTGACCCAATGACGGAGGTCTTCGGTGATCGCGGCATGCCCGAACCCGATCGATATCTCGGTGTGCCAGACCGTCTCGTACCCGCCGCCCGGGATGTTCGCCCAGACGAGGGCCAGCACGGTCGCGACCAGCAGCACCGCCGCACCGCGTGTCTCGGTGACCAGGACGGTCCGGAGCCGGCGGTCGAAACGCAGCGTGCGGTCCGTGCGCGGACGACGGCCGCCTTCCGAGACCCGGCGCAGGAACGTGGAGAAGTTCATCTTTGTGCCCCCGCCGGCCGGCATACGGTTTCGATCGCCGACCAGGCTTCCCGGCACACCGGTGCAAAGCCTACCGGCGCCGCGGGCCGGTCGTCGCACCCAGGTGCCGAACCGCCCACCTGGGTGCGACTGGCCCGCTCAGCAGGACGCGTTCGGGCTGGCCCAGTTCGCGCGGTCGTTGTAGCCGCCGTCGCCCGCGTCGCCGACCACGAGGTCGAGAACCCGGACGCCGGTCAGGTCGACGTCGACCTGGCGCAGGTCGTCACGCGTCAGCACGCCGCTGTCGAACAGGACCCGGCCGTCCCCGACCACCTGGAACGTCGACGTGGCGCCCTCGGGTCGGACGTTGCGAACCGCGTCGTCCAGGCCGACGACCGCGGCGAGGCGGGTGCACGCTGCGCCGAGGTAGTAGCGGACCGTCGACGGCGAAGCCACCCCGATCCCGGTCGGGTAGACCTGGCCGAGCATGCTGATCGGCGACCAGCCACCGACGCTCAGGTCGACGGTCGGGCTCATCCACCCACTGGTGGCGCTGATCCACGCGTGGTGCGACAGCACGACCTCGCCGTCCGGGGCCGCCGGCGCGACCACCACGCCGGTCGCGGTCGTCTGGCTCAGCTTTCCATGCCCGATCACCGTGTACGACGTGGTCGCGGTCAACTGGCTGGTGCCAGCCGGGGCGTCGGCCGCGAGCGTCACCGCGAAGACGAACGTGGTGCTGCTCTTCGGCGCCAGCAGTTTCGGCGCCCGGCCCTGGGCCTGGACCGTCCAACCGTCCGGCGCCGCGAGCCGCACGGCCGGCGTGAGCACCGGCAGCGTGCCGTCGTTCCGCACCGCGACCTCGACCCGTACGGTCTCGCCACCGGCGACCACCGACGCCGTGGCCGGCAACGTCGGAAGGCTGGCCGTCACGTGCGGGATGCCCGGCAGGCCGTGGGCGCGGCTGACGCGGAACAGCGCCGCGCCGTGTGCGGCGACGGCCGCGCTGATCGTGCCGGAGCTCTCGGTGACCTGGTCGGTCCACGCGTTCTGGAGGGTGAGCCTTCCACCGTCGAGGCCGGTCGCCTTCGCGTCGACCGTCAGCGTCCGCGGGGTGTCGCCCCGGTTGAGCAGCACGACGGCCCGGTCACCGTTGGCAAGGCGCTTGACCCAGGTCTCGGTCGTGCCGGCGGGACCGACCCGCACGGCCTGCACGCCGGCGCGGTCCTGGTTGATGGCGATCACGTCGCGGTCGGCGAGAATGTCCAATGAGGACTTGCTGAGCGTGCGCAGGTCGCTTCCGATCACCAGGGGCGCGGCGGCCACCGACCAGAGCGTCATCTGCGTGCGGAACTCCTCGTCGCTCATCCCGAGCTGCGGCCCGAGGTAGTCCGGGTCGTTGAAGTACCCGGGCCCGGCCACCTCGGGATGCCGCGCGTTCGCGTCGTAGTTGCGCAGCACGTCCTTGAACTTGATGTCACCGAGGAAACCGACATCGGTGTACGTGCGCCAGGACTGCGCGATCGCCGGGGCGTAGGACCAGGAGTACGTCGACTGCTGCGACTCGGGATAGTTGCCCCAGTCCGGCGACGTCACGGGGTTGCAGAGGTTGAACACCATGGGCCGGCCGCTGGCGTTGTGCCGCAGCGCCTCCGCGAACTCGGTGTAGACGGTCTTCGGGTCGAGGTCCGCCGCGATGCCGCAGAGATAGTCGACCTTCACGGCGTCGAACTCCCAGGCGGCGAACTGGTCGGCGTCGCGCTGGTAGTATCCGCCGCCGCTGCCGAGCCCACACTTGCCCGGGATGTACGGTCCGGCGTCGGTGTAGATGCCGGCCTTGAGGCCCTTGGCGTGGATGTAGTCGACGAGCGGCGCGAGCCCGTTGGGGAACTGCGCGGGGTTGGCGACGAGGTCGCCGCTGTCGCTGCGCGGGGTGGGCGCGGCCCAGTTGCCGTCGATCCAGACGTAGCGGTAGCCGACGTCGCGCAGCCCGCTGCTGACCAGGAAGTCGGCGTTGGCCTTGACCTCAGCCTCGGTGGGATCGCCACCGAGGACCGTAGTAGGTGTTCCAGCCCATGTAGGGCGTCGCCTGCAGGGGCGCCGCTGTCGTTGGTGGACCGGCGGCCTGCGCAGCCGCCGGCACGGTGAGCTGCGCGGCCGTGACAGCAAGCAGAGCAGTGAGCACAAATCGATTCACATCGAGTTCCTTCGCTGCCGAACGAGGGACGGATTCGAAGATCTTCCATCTTGTTACGACCGCAAGTCAATATTAATTATTAATTTATGAGTTCTCCGAGGTCGCGGCGGGGCGTCGGGCCGCCGGAAAATCGCTACCCACAAACGGATTCAGCGGTGATCATTGAGGTGTGCAGATCCCACGGCAGGTTCCGTTCGAGCTCGGCGCCCCCGGCGTCGCGCCGGAGTCGGTGCTGCCCGTCGTGCTCACCGTCGACGACTCCGACTCCCCTCGTGACGTCATCGACGCGCTCGCGCTCACCGCGTTCGTCGCCGGTCATCAGCCGCACGCGACGACGCGTGACCTGACCGACGTGCGTCCCGACGCCACGCTGCTTCCCGCCGGCGTCACCGCGCTGCGCGAGAGCACCAGCGCGACCGAGCACGCCCGCCTCGCCGCCGGTGACGGCTGGACGCTGCGGTCCGTGCACTGGCCGCGCAACAAGGGCGCCCAGGTCTCGGTCACCGCGGTCACGGCCGCATTGGCCGCCGAGATCATGGAGCGTGCCGTCGACGGGATGACCGAGGAGCCGGCGCCGGTGGAAGAGTCGGTGCAGATGGGCTTCTGGTACGCCGGGACGCAGGGCCCGCAGCGGCACCCGCGACCGATCACGGCGGGTTCGTGGGCCGACCTGCGTGCCAACTACGCCGGTGCGGCCGCGGCGAGCTTCGACCGGCTCATGAAGGTCGACCGCGAGTCCGTGCACGGCCGGCTGTTGCTGCTGCACGGCCCGCCCGGCACCGGCAAGACCACGGTGCTGCGGGCGCTGGCGCGCGAGTGGCACGAGTGGTGCCAGTTCGACTGCGTGCTCGACCCGGAGGCGCTGTTCACCAACCCGGCCTACCTGATGGAGGTCGCCCTGAGCAGCTCCGGTGACTGCCGGTGCCCCGACAAGCGGCACGACAAGTGGCGGCTGCTGCTGCTCGAAGACTGCGACGAGCTGATCCGCGGCGAGGCCAAGCACAACACCGGCCAGGCGCTCTCGCGGCTGCTCAACCTCACCGACGGCCTGCTCGGTCAGGGCCGCAAGGTGCTGGTGGCGATCACCACCAACGAGGACCTCGCCCGCCTGCACCCGGCGGTCGTGCGGCCCGGTCGGTGCCTGGCCCGCATCGAGGTGCCGGCGCTGCCGTTCGGCGAGGCCACCGCCTGGCTCGGCACCTCGGCCGGGGTGCCGGCGGACGGCGCCACCCTGGCCGAGCTCTACGCCCTGCGCGACGGCTACGGCCTGACCGAGGAGCGCGAGCCGGTCGCCACGGGTCTCTACCTCTAGGCCGGCTCGTCGACGAGTCCGGCGCGCACGGCGAACACGGCGAGCTGGACCCGGTTTGCGTACCCTGTCTTGGTCATCAGGTTGCCGACATGGGTCTTGACCGTGGTGACACCGAGGTGCAACCGCTCTCCGATGTCCGCATTGGACAGACCCTCGCCGAGCAGGCGCAGCACGTCGCGTTCGCGTCCCGTCAGCGCCGGGACCGAGACGGGCGTGGTGCGTGCGGACATCGCCTGGGTGACCAGCCGCCGCAGCACCGTCGGGCTGAACGGGTTCTCGTCGCGGGCGGCGCGGCGGATGCCGTCGAGCAGTTCGTCCGGGGTGGCGTCCTTGACCAGGAAGCCGCAGGCGCCGGCGGCCAACGCCGGGTAGAGGTGGTCGTCGTCGTCGAACGTGGTCAGCACGGTGATGCGCGCGTGCGGGCGCCGGCGCAGGATCTCCGTCGTCGCCTCGATCCCGTCCATCCTCGGCATGCGCAGGTCCATCAGGATGACGTCGGGCGCGAGCCGATCGGCGAGGTGGACCGCGTCCCGGCCGTCGACCGCCTCTCCGACGATCTCGATGTCGGGTTCGGCGGCGCACAGCGCGCGCAGGCCGGCCCGCACCAGGCGCTGGTCGTCGACGAGCAGGAGGCGGATGGTCACGCCGACCCCGTGGTCGGCGCCGGCAGGACCGCCTGGACCCGCCAGCCGGACGCGGCGGGTCCCGCGTCGAACTGTCCGCCGAGCAGGTCGATCCGCTCGCGCAGGCCGAGCAGGCCGTGCCCACCCGAGGCCGGCCGCGCGGCCGCGGGGTGACCGTCGTCGGCGATGTCGATCCGGACGGCGCCGTCCGCGGTGGCCGATACCGTGACCATGGCGGTCGCCCGCGGTCCGGCGTGCTTGAGCACGTTGGTCAGCCCTTCCTGGACCACCCGCAGCAGCGCCAGGCCCCGCACCGCGTCGAGTCTGGCGACCGTCGGGTCCACCGAGGCGTCGAGGGACAGGCCGGCGTTGCGGCTGCGGGCGACGGCCTGGTGCAGCAGGTCGGGCAGGTCGCCGGGGTCGAGCAGCGGAGCGTGGGCCTCCTCGTCGAGGGTCGCGGGGTCACGCAGCACCGCGACCAGGCGGCGCAGGTCGGCGAGGGCGGCGGTGCCGGTGGCGTGCACGTCGTCCAGGGCCGCGGCCGTCTCCGGATCCGCGCGCGGGTCGAGGTGGCGGGCCACCCCGACGCGCAGCACGATCGAGGCGACGTGGTGGACGACGATGTCGTGCAGCTCGCGGGCGATGGCGGTGCGCTCGGTCGCTCGTACCATCGCTTTCTCGGATTCTTGTCGTTGTTCGAGCTCGATCGCGCGCTGTTGGGCTTCGGCGGTGGCGAGGCGGGCGGCTTTCAAGTGCAGACCGAGGAGGATCGGCGCGCCGATCAGGCTGGCGATCACGCCGGTGACGACGAAGAAGAACGGTGGCTGCAGCGGTGCCAGGGGCACGTCGACGAAGCTGACGAACAAGCCGACCCCGGCGGCGATCGCGCCGACGGCAATCCAACGGCGGTCGCGCCGCAGCGCCAGATCGATCAACGCTCCGAACGTCGCCAGGATCACCACCACGTCGGCGTGGGTGCCGATCCGGTCGCAGACGACCAGGAGGGATGCCAGACAGAGCACCATCGTGAGCGGGATCCGGCGGCCGAACGCGAACAGGGCGGCGGCGCCGAGGCCGAAGGCCCACGCCCAGCCGTCGACGGGGTTGCCGGGCTGGTCCGCCAGCGGCAGGTAGCTGACCGCCAGGGCGGTCGGGACCAGGCGCAGCCAGAGTCCGCGGCGCGACGGTGCGGTGGGGGGTGGCACCCGCCGACCCTAGAACGCCACGCTGGGTGCCCGGTTCCTCCTTCGGTAGGAGGGCGCTCGTGCGGCGGGCCGGCGGGACGGGCTTCGTGGCGGACGTCACGGCGCCCGGCGCCGCAGAGGCTGGTCGCCGTGACCACACCACCTGACCTGCTGGCCTTCCTCGACGCCGCGAGCCGCAACCCACGGTCGATCGGCGCGATCGCGCCGAGCGGCCCGCGGCTGTGTCGCCGGCTGGCCCAGATCGTGCCCCGGACGCACGTTTCGACCGTCGTGGAACTCGGTGCCGGCACCGGCGCGGTCAGCGATGCCATCGGTGAGCGGCTGCCGCCCGGCTCTCGCCACCTGGCGATCGAGATCGACCCGCTGCTGGCTGATCGGCTGAGCGCGCGTCGGCCCGATCTGGAGGTCGTGGTCGCTGACGCGGCGGACCTGCGCGCCATCCTGTGGGCGCGTGGCGTGGACAGCGTCGACGCCGTGGTCAGTGGCCTGCCGTGGTCGCTGTTTCCGGCCGCGACGCAGCAACGGATCATCACGGCGGTCGCCCAGGTGCTCGCCCCGGGCGCCGGGTTCGCGACGTTCGCGTATCTGCACGCGCTGCCGCTCGCCGGCGCCCGCGGCCTGCGCCGCCTCCTGCACGGCACCTTCGACGAGGTGATCGCGAGCGCTTCGGTGTGGCGCAACCTGCCGCCCGCGCTCACCTACACCTGCCGCCGCCCTACCGCGCGGTCCACCTGGGCCACTCCCTGCGTCCCCACCGCCTACGCGGCGCCGTCGGAGGGTTCGCGGGTGAACCGCGCGTAGGGTCGGGCGTCAGTGCTTCTTGGAGACGCGCAGCGGGAACGTCGGTGCGCCGACCGCGTCCAGCGTCACGGTGTTCGCGGTCACGTAGCGGTCCAGGAACGGCGAGCGGTCGCCCTGGGTGGGCGAGTCGAACCGCGGGTCCTGCACCTCCAGGTCGAGCCGGGCGTCGGTCACTGTGACCGTCTGACCCGAGGGAACCGGCCGCCAGCCGCGGGAGGTGATGGTTCCAATTTGGACACCGAGCTGGTGGCCCGGCTCGAACGTCCAGTCGTTCGCCTTCAGGGGGAACGAGGTCGACCGGTCGTTCAGCGCCGCGACCATCTCGTTGAACATCGTCGCCGTGCCGTCCGGCGCGACGTCCCACAGCCGTACCCAGACATTGCCCTCGCCCCTGGTCTTGAGCGCGATCTCCGGCGTGCCGGTCAGGCGCACCTGCTTGGCCGCGGGTGTGGAGAAGGTCCAGTAGCTGTTGCCCGGCTCGGCGGCGGCGAGCGGCGTGCTGGTCGGAGCACCAGCGCCGGCGTACTCGATGTCCCAGCCCGGGGGTTGGGTCTCGGCGGTCCGCTGCGTCGCCTGGCCGCCGTCGTCGACATACTGCCCGGGCGACAACCGCGCCGTGTACGAGTCGTGCGTCACCGGCCACGTCGGCTGGGCCCGCCAGTCGCCGAGGCTGTCCTCGACGGAGAACGCCGGGTCCTTCACCTTCGGCTTGATGCCGCGCAGGTGCTCGTCGTAGAAGCGCATCACCTCGTCGAACCAGCCGGCCCGGCCCATCTTGAGCTGACCGTTGCTGTCGGTCTCGTTGCCGCGGACGTGCTCCCACTGGCCGAGCCAGCCGCGCTCCGGGCCGTGGTGGTTCTTCAGGTACTGCTGCATGTCCTCGGGCTTGGTGTTGTCCTCGATGAAGCCCGACGTGACGAACAACGGTGTACGGGTGCCGGCCGCGCGGGAGGCGAAGTCACGGGCCCGCCAGAATGCCGAGGTCGGGTCGGGATCCTGGGTGTCGGTGCTGTTGTTGATCTGACATTCGGGGTGGGTCTTCTCGTAGTCCGCGTTCGCCTTGTAGCGGTCGCTGTCGTCGACGAGCTGCGGCATCGTCGCGATCGAGTAGTAGCTGCGCGGGCTGCTGGTGGCGTTGGAGCGCGGCACGCCGTTGCTGAACAGGTAGTTGTACCTGTCCCAGGTCGGCTCCTGGGCGACGATCGCCCGCAGGTCCTTGAGCTTGAGCACGTTGGCCGCGAGCCCGGTGTTGGCGTCGTACGACTTGCCGTACATGCCGACCTTGCCGGTCGACCACGGCTGGCGCGCGGACCACTGCACAGCCGCCTTGATGTCGGCCTGCTCGCCGGGGCCGAGGAAGTCCAGACACCCCGTGCTGCCGCCGAACCCCCGCAGGTCGACCATCACGAAGGTGTAGCCGCGTTCCATGAGCCGGGCGCCGTCGATCAGGTCCTGGAAGCGGCCCGACGGCCCGACCTGGTCGAACCCGCCCGGTGACGTCTCGCCGGCGTGCGAGAAGTACGGACCCACCGACAGGATCACCGGGGTCCTGGCCCGCGCCGGCAGGTGTGCCGGTCGCAGGATGTCGGCATGCAGCTCGACGCCGCTGCCGTCCGAGGACGGGAAGTACGCCTGCGTCCACGCCGCCCCTTCGGGAACCCGCGGGTTCTCGTCGTGGGTGATCGGCGCGCCGGACATGGGGGCGGCTTGCGCCGCCGAGGGTAGGCCCGTGGCGAGGCTCGCGATGATGGCCAATGCACCCGCCGCCGCGACGGGCCGGGCCATCCTCCTCCGAACGGTCATCCAACCTCCACCTAACTCCGAACGAGATCGTCCGGTCAGGCATCGATGCTAATGATCATTGGCGTCCATGTATCCCACAGTTATCTCGCCGTGACCTACCGCACCGGCCGCGCGCTGCCGTGCGGTTCAGCCTGGCCGGCGGCGAAATGCCTGGTAGTACGGTGTTAACCGGGAACCGATGTCTACCAAGAAGCCTTAAAACGGGCGGTAAGGTGGAATCTTGGGCGAGAAGGTTCATAACCGGCGCTGGTTGGGCGTCGGCCGCAGCGCGCTGGCCGACTCGACCGAGGCGGCGGCCACGGCCGTGCGTGCGGCGCGCACCGGACCCGACCCGAAGCTGTTGATCGTCTTCGCGGCCATCACCCACGACATCGACGCGGTCCTGGCCGGCATCGCGCGGGCCGCGCCCGGCGTGCCCGCCATCGGGTGCACCACGCACGGGGAGATCTGTGTCGACGGGCCCGCCGACGGCACGGTCACCGTGGCCGCGATCGGCGGGACCGGGGTGGAGATCGCCACCCGCACCGCCGAGCACGTCTCCGGTCGCCAGGCCGAGGCGGGATACGAGGTCGCGGCCTGCATGGACGAGGTCCGGCAGCCGCACCGGGTGCTGATGCTGCTCACCGACGGCCTGGTCCGCGACCAGGAGAGCATCGTGCGCGGCAGCTATCGCGCGCTGGGTGCGGGCACTCCGCTGTTCGGCGGGGCCGCGGCCGACGGCTGGCGGATGAACGGCGCGTACCTGTTCAAGGACGGGCGCGTGCTCACCGACGCGGTGATCGGCGTGGCCATCGCCTCCGAGGCGCCGATCGCGGTGGGGGTCGGCCACGGGTACCGCACCGTCGGCCAGCCGATGATCGTCACCCGCGCCGCCGACGGGCGCGTGCTGACCCTCGACGACCGGCCGGCGCTGGACGTCTACCTGGAACGGCTGAACGCACCGCCGGAGGCGTACACGGACGCGTCGGAGTTCACCGCCTTCGTGCTGCCCCGTCCGCTCGGCGTGCAGCGGCGCAGCGGCGTCGAGGCCCGCAACCTCTCCACCGAGGTCGACCTCGAGGGCCGGACCATCGGCGGCGGCGGTGCGATCGACCCGGGCGGCCTGACGTGGGTGATGACCGGCGACGAGCAGTCCATCTTGGAGTCGGTGGACGCGGTCTGCCGGGACACCCTGGATCGGCTCGGCGGCAACGAGCCCGTCGGCATGCTCACGTTCAGCTGCGCCGCGTCGCGCGCCGTGCTCGGCGACGACGGCATCCGGCGCGAGTGCGACCGGCTGCGGCAGTGGGCCGGCACGAAGCCGTTCGCCGGCTTCTACACGTACGGCGAGATCGCCCGCAACCACGGGATCGACGGGTTCCACAACCAGACGCTCGCCCTGCTGGCACTGAGCTGACATGGCCGGGTCCGCGGATTCCCTCTATATCCAGCAGCTCGTGGAGCTGCTGGCCGTGGTGTCCTCGTCGCCCGACGAGACCACCGCCGTGCAGAACGCGGTCGAGCGCTCTGCGCAGGCGCTGGAGGCGGAGGTCGCCGCCGCGGTCATCGACGGAAAGGTGGTGGCGTCGATCGGGTTTCCGCCCGGCACCGTCCCGCACGACGAGATCGTCGCGATGACCCAAAGACAGCAGTCCGACCTGTACGTTCCCGGGCTGGGCGACTGTCCCGCGGTGACCGCGTCCTGGGCCGGTAGCCACCCCGGACACCTGGTGCTGGCCCGCTACGGCGCACCGTTCCAGGTCGAGGAGCAGAACCTCGTACGCGGAATGGCCCGGGTCCTGGAGCTGACCCTGACGATGCTGCGGACCCTGGTCGCCGAGCACGCCATCCGCGAGTCGTTGCAGGAACGCCAGCGGCTGCTGGAGCACCTGTCGGCGATCCAGCGCGCGATCTCCCACCGTGAGGACCTCCAGCACATCCTCGACACCATCACCGCCGGCGCCCGCGACCTGCTCGGCGACCAGATCGGGCTGCTGTGGGTACGCGACGACCCCGACTCCGGCCGCGCCCGGTTGGCGGCGGCGGCGGGCACCCGGCCCATCGACCCGGCCGACCGGCCCGTCGTCGACCTCACCGCCACGTCCTCGGCGGGCGAGGCGATGGTCACCGACCGGGTGGCGGTGCGGCACGGCCAGGACCTGCAGTCCCGAATGCTCAAACTCCTCGTGCCGGGCGTGGTCCACAACTCGATGGCGGCCCCGGTGCACGACAGCGGCGTGCTGACCGGCGCCCTCGTTGTGGCCTCCTGCGACCCCGCCCGCCGCTACTCCCCCGCCGACGAACAGATCCTGAGCGCGTTCGCGGAGAACGTCAGCCTGGCCCTCACCGACGCCAACACGCTGGTGCGCATGCGCCAGGCGCGCCACGACCCGCTGACCGGGCTGGCCAGCCGCGGGCTGTTCCTCGAACAGCTCGCAACGCAGCTCGCGGTCGCGGAGCGCGACGGCCACACGCTGGCGGTGCTGTTCCTGGACCTCGACCGGTTCAAGGACATCAACGACTCGCTCGGGCACGCCGCCGGCGACGAGCTGCTCACCCTGACCGCGGACCGGATCACCGCGCAGCTACGCGCGGGCGACACGGCGTCCCGCTTCGGCGGCGACGAGTTCGCGGTGATGCTGTCCAGGGTGGACGGACCGCAGGACGCCGCCGCCGTGGCCCGGCGCATCGTCGCCGCCCTGGCCGAGCCGATGCGGGTCAGCGAGCACGCGCTGCGGGTCGGCGTCAGCGTCGGCGTCGCGCTGTGCGGCACCGACGGACCCGAGCCCGCCGAGCTCGTAGCCCGCGCCGACCTGGCCATGTACGAGGCCAAACACCGCGGCACCGGCGGCTACGCCATCTACCGCGACAACTGATCGTCCGTCAGGTCCTTGCGGGACGTGCGGCCGAGCTTGCGCAGCGCGCTGGAGACGTGGCTCTCGACCGTGCGCCGGGACAGGAACAGCTCCGTCGCGATCTCCTGGTTCGTCCGGCCCGCGGCCGCCAGCACCGCCACCCGGTGCTCCTGTGCCGACAGCGTCTGGCCCAACGCGGGTCGACCACCCCGCCAGGGGTACGGGATCGGCACGTTGTGCAGGCGCATCGTGCGGCAGACGCGGGCGATGTCGCGGGTGGCGTGCAGGGCGCCGTACAGGCGCAGGGCGGACTCCAGGTCTTCCCCGCCGGCCACGCCCCGCAGGCTCCCGAGCCGCTCGGTGGCCCGCGCCTGGTCGTAGACCAGTCCCGCGTCGCCCGCGACCGCGCGGGCCGCGACGAGCAGCCCGTCGGCGTCACCGGGGGCCAGCACCGCTTGCGCGGCCAGCAACGCGGACCGGGCGCGCGGTGCGTCGGTCCCCATCAGGCCGGCCGCGAGCTCGGCGACCACTGTCGAAGCCTCGTCGGTGTGCCCCACCGCGTCGACGAGGCACAGCACCGCCTCCGCGCCCCAGACCCAGATGCCCTTGGCCCGCACCTGGGTGATCGCGGCCCTGGCGTGGTCGGCCGCGGCGCCGGCGTCGTCCAGGGTCAGCAGCAACCGGGCCAGCGCCGTCCGGGCCGAGATCAGCGGCCACGCGGCGCCGACCCGTTCCGCGACCGCGATCACGTCGCTGAAGCAGTCGGCCGCCTCCTCCGCGGGTCCGATCGCCGCGAGCAGGGCGCCCAGCAACAGCCGTGAGTCCAGGGACGCGGCGCCGAACGCCGTGTGCGCCTCGGCCATCAGCCGCGCCCGGTCCAGCAGCCCGTCCCACCGGCCGGCGGCGTGGTCGACGAGGGCGGTCACGAGGTCGAGGACCACGGCGATCCGCAGGTATTCGACCTGGTCCGCGACCCGCCGCCCGCTGGCCAGCAACGCCTCCGCGTGGTCCAGCCGGCCGGCGTGCAGCGCGCCCTGCGCCCAGTTGAGGCACGCGCGGGCGTGCTCCCGGGGAGCCGACCGCAGGTCGTCCCCGTCGAGCAGGTCGAAAACCAGGGGCCAGCCCGCCGGCTGCCCCAGCTCCAGCAGCAGCCCCGACCGGGTGATCCGCACGGCGAGGTCGACGCTCGGGTCGCCGCTGCGGCGCGCCGCTTCGGCGGCCTCGTCGCAGCGGGCCAGGTGCTCGCGGACGTGCCGGTCGGTGACCGTCTCCGGCGCCGCCAGGACGGCGAGCGCCCGGCCGAGCAGCGCGGGCGCGCCGGCCAGGTCCCGGGCGGCGCGTTCGATCTCCAGATGGCCCGCACGGGCGTCACCGGACTGGCGCAGCAGTCGGCCGTGCGCGAACCGCAGCTCACCGCGTACCGCGGCGGGCAACCGCTCGGTGGCCAGCAGCCGGGCGACGATCGGCAGGGCCTCGGCGTGGGCCAGTCCGTCGACGGCGGCCCGGCCGAGCTTGACCGCCAACCGGACCCGGGTCTCCTGCGGCACCCCGTCCGCACCGAGCGCCGTCAGCAGGAACCGGGCGGCGGTGGCGTCGTTGCCGTGCGCGAACGCGGTCTCGGCGGCCGCCTCCGCATGGGTCGCCATCTCGGCGTGGTGTCCGGCCCGCAGGTAGTGGTGGGCGAGCCGGGCCGAGCGGCCCGTCGACTCGAGCGCGCGACCGGTGCGCAGGTGCAGCCACCGCCGGCGCGCGGCGGGCACCGACTCGTAGACGACCTGCCGGGCCAACGCGTGCCGGAACCCGTCCTCCTGCAGGAGACCGACGCCCTGCGCGCCGGCGAGCGCCCGCGCGATGGTGGCGGCGTCCCGCCCGGTCACCTCGGCGAGCAGCCGGTCGTCGGTCGAGCGACCGACGACCGCGGCGGCCTCGACGATCTCGCGGGCGTCGTCGTCGAGGGAGAACAGGCGGTGCAGGACCACGTCGCGCAGCGCCGTCGGCACGGCGAGGTCGTCGAGCGTGTCGGGGCGCCCGGCTTCCAGGTACGTGCGGAGCACCTCCTCGACCACGAACGGGATGCCACCGGTCTTCTCGTAGAGCCGGTCGGCGAAGGCGGGCGCAGGCGCCGCGTCGAGGATCTCGCCGGCCAGCTGCGCCACCTCCGGCGGGCGCAACGGGTGCAGGCCGACGACGCGGGCGGCACCGGACGGGGCGCGGGCCAGCGCCTCGCGGATCGGCAGCCGGCCAGCCTCGGTGCGCGCGGTGATGACCAGCGCCAGGTCCGGTGGCAGGTGCGCGGCGAGGAACGCCAGGAAGTCGAACGTGACGGTGTCGGCCCAGTGCACGTCCTCGAGCACCAGCAGCAGCGGGCCCAGCTCCCCCAGCAGGGCAACGGCCGCCCGGAAGACGCGGTGCCGGTCGGCGCCCGGGTCGGCGAGGGCCGGCGGTGGCGCCGGCAGGTGCGCGGCGAGCTCCGGGAGCAGCGGGGCCAGCGCGCCGGTCAGCGGGTTCAGTGACCCGCCGAGCGCGGGTCCGGCCTGCCGAAACGCGTCCAGCAACGGCGAGAGCGGCAGCGGCTCCTGCAGCTGCTCGCACTGTCCGATCAGGACTCGACGACCCGACGGCACGGTCAGCAGCTCGCGGACCAGGCGGCTCTTGCCGATCCCGGCCTCGCCCTCGACCAGCGCCACGGACGGTGTGGCGGCGGTCGCCGCCCGCAACAGGTCGAGCTCCGCGGACCGGCCGACCAGCTTTCCCGAGGTCATGCATCAACCTCCGTACTCACCCTGGTCGGCCAAAGGTTACCGCCATTTTTCCGTGTGCGGTACGGATGGTTCCCCGTGCGGCCATCCGTAGCGTCAGCGGAACTCGTACGCGGAGGTGAGTGGTGTCCACGTTCTCAAGGGCGCGATGGTGGCTGCCGGCCGCTGTCGCGGTCGCACTGGTCGTGCAGGTGCCCGGTGCGCCTGCCCTGGCCGAACCCGCCGGTGACCAGCAGCAGACCTACATCGTCCAGCTGGCCCTGGATCCGGTCGTCGCCTATGACGGCGGTGTGGCCGGGATGGCGGCGACCAGGCCGGGTCACGGCAGGAAGGTCAACCCCCGGTCGTCGGACGTGACGCGGTACGCCGACCACGTGCTGGGCCAGCAGGACCGGGTCGCACGGACGGTGGGCGCGAAGAAGCGCGGCGCGTACGTCTACTCGTTCGACGGGTTCTCGGCGGACCTGACCAAGGCCCAGGCGGCGAAGCTGCGCGCGCTGCCCGACGTCGTCGCCGTCACCGCGGACCGGAAGGTCACCACGCAGACCTCCTCGACGGCCGGCTTCCTCGGCCTGGACCAGCCGGGCGGGCTGTGGGACCAGCTCCAGGGCCCCGAGGACGCGGGCGAGGGCCTGGTCATCGGCGTCATCGACTCCGGCATCTGGCCGGACAGCGCCAGCTTCGCCAACCCGGACGCGGGCGGCAAGGCGTACGCGCCGCTGACCGACTTCCACGGCACGTGCGAGACGACGACCGACGACTCGTGGGACGCGGGCGACTGCGCCGGGAAGATCGTGGCCGCGCGGCACTTCAACGCCTCGTGGGGCGGCGACGCGGGCGTCAAGAGCCAGCTTCCGTGGGAGTTCCTCTCGCCCCGTGACTACAACGGGCACGGCACCCACACGGCCTCGACCGCGGGCGGGAACCACGGCGTGGCGGCCACCGGGCCGATGTCGGTGCTCGGCAAGATAACGGGCATGGCGCCGCGCGCCCGGATCGCCGCCTACAAGGCGCTGTGGTCGGCGCAGGACGGCTCGACCGCGTCGGGCTCCACCTCCGACATCGTGGCCGCCATCGACCAGGCCGTCGCCGACGGTGTCGACGTGCTCAACTTCTCCGTGTCGGGGACGACGTCGGACCTGCTCGATCCGATGGAGGTCGCGTTCCTCGCCGCGGCGAAGGCGGGCGTGTTCGTCTCGGCCTCCGCCGGCAACAGCGGCCCGGCGGCCACGACGGTCGCGCACCCGTCGCCGTGGGTGACGACGGTCGCCGCCGACACCCACAACCGGGCCACGACGGCCGCCGCGACCCTGGGCAACGGCGTCGCGCACACCGGTGCCTCGCTCGCGAGCACCTCGGCGGGCCCGGCGCCGCTGGTGTATGCCAGCGCGGCCACGATCGGGCTGCCGAAGGCCAGCGACTTCCTGGTGAAGCTGTGTTACGCGGCGGTCGACAACGGCGGCAAGGCGGTGCTCGACCCCGCCAAGGTGGCCGGCAAGATCGTCGTCTGCGAGCGGGGCAACAACCCGCGCGTCAACAAGAGCCTGGCCGTCAAGCAGGCCGGCGGCGTCGGCATGATCCTGGTCAACACGGACCCGGCCGACGACGGGATCGTCGCCGACGTCCACTCCGTGCCGTCGGTGCACCTGCCGGCCGCGAACCTGGCCGCGATCCGTGCCTATGCCGCCGGGTCCGACGCCACGGCCACCATCTCGGCGGCGACGATCGCGTACGACGCGCCGGCGCCGTACATCGCCGACTTCTCCTCCCGCGGACCGTCCACGGCGGCGGGCGGCGACCTGCTCAAGCCCGACCTGGCGGCGCCCGGTCAGGACATCCTCGCCGCGGTCGCTCCCCCGGGCCAGGGCGGCCTGGACTTCAACCTGATGAGCGGCACGTCGATGTCGGCGCCGCACGTGGCCGGGCTCGCGGCCCTGCTCATGCAGCGGCACCCGGACTGGTCGCCGATGGCGGTCAAGTCGGCGCTGATGACGACCGGCCGCGACCTGCTGGGCGGGCCGGCGGCACCGTTCGCGCAGGGCGCCGGCCACGTGGTGCCGAACAGTGCCGTGGACCCGGGCCTGGTGTACGACAGCGGCGCCGACGACTGGACCGCCTTCCTGTGCGGCACCACGAAGGGCGTGTCGGCGAGTGCCTGCGCCGCCGTGGCGAAGAAGGGGAAGACGGCCGACCTGAACACGCCGTCGGTCGCCGTCGGTCGGCTCGCGGGCACCCGCAAGGTGACCCGGTCGGTGACGAACGTCGGTCGCGCGAAGGCGACGTACACCCCGTCGGTCTCCGGTCTTGCCGGGGTGTCGGTGAAGGTGTCGCCGAAGCGGCTCACGCTGCGGCCCGGCCAGACCGGGTCGTTCACAGTGACGCTCACCCACACGACGGCACCGACGAACGCGTACGTGTCCGGCCAGCTCACGTGGAGCGACGGCAAGCACCAGGTGCGGATCCCGTTAGTGGTGCGCCCGGTAGCGGAGGCGTGGACCGCGGACTACGGTGTCGCCGGCGTGCAGGACTCCGGAGAGCAGGTCGTCGCCGACCCGGGCGGCAAGCGGGTATACGTGACCGGCGTCAACTACGGGGCGGTGCCGGGGCAGTACACGCTGAGCATCCAGACGGTCGCCTACGACCCGAAGTCCGGCAAGGAGCTGTGGACCGCCCACTATGGAGGCCCGGCGGGAACCTACGCCGAGCCCAACGACACCAAGCTGAGCCCGGACGGGCGCACGCTGTACGTCACCGGTGTCACCGCGGCGGACAACACCGGCAACGACGCGGTCACCATCGCGTACGACACGGCGACGGGCGCGAAGCGGTGGGAGGCGCGGTACACCGGTCCGGAAGCGTTCACGGCCTGGTCCAACGCGGTCGTGGTGAGCCGCGACGGCCGGCACGTCTACGTCACCGGCATGACGACCCTCGCGGAAGGCGGCATCGACGACTTCTTCACGGCCTCGTACGACGCCGCCACCGGCAAGCAGGCCTGGGTCAGCCGCTACGACGGCCCGGGCAAGGCGACCGACGACGCGCGGATGATCGCCCTGGCCCCGGACGGCAGGACGGTGTTCGTCGGCGGCCAGAGCCCGGGCACGGAGGCGACCGGCTACGACTGGGGCACGGTCGCCTACGACACGGCCACCGGCAAGCAGAAGTGGGTGGCCCGGTACGACGGCGCGACGCACGGGTATGACATGCCGTCCGCGATGGCAGTGACGGCCGACGGCCGGTCGCTGGTCGTGACCGGCGCCAGCAGTGTCCAGTCGGTCGACCTCACGACGGTGGCGTACGACACGCGCACTGGCGCCGTGCGGTGGACGGACTCCTACGACGGACCGGGTCACGCGACCGACAACCCGTACGCCATCACGGTTGCCGGCGGTCGGGTCTACGTGACCGGCAACACCGAAGGCGACGGCACCCGGTTCGACCTGACGACGATCGCCTACGACCAGTCCAGCGGGCGTCGACTGTGGACACAGCGGTACGACGGCAAGGCCCACTACGACGACACCTCGTGGGGCATCGCGGTCACGCCGGACGGCAGCAAGGTCGTGATCACCGGCACCAGCGCCGACAGCGACGCCGGCACGGACTACGTGACGATCGCGTACGACACGGCCACCGGCCGGCAACGGTGGCTGGGCAGGTACGAGGGCCTGGTCGGCGCGTCCGACAGCGCGCACGCGATCGCAATGGCGGCGGGCAAGGACGGCGTCCGGATGTACGTGACCGGCCAGAGCACGACGGCCGGCAGCTTCGACACGGGAGTCGAGGTCGACATGACGACGGTCGCCTACTTCGAACCCTGGCGATAACGGTCACCGGCACGGCGCTCTCCCTCCGGAGGGCGCCGTGCCGGTTCGAAGTGAGGGCCACTGCTGATCCACTTGGTGCCAGATGGCAAGCTCGGGTCCCGTGATCGATGATCTCCCGAAGGACCATCTGCACGACCGGCTCCGGTCGATGCGTCAGACGCTGGTCTGGAAGCTTGACGGCCTGTCCGAGTACGACGTGCGGCGTCCGCTGACCGCGACCGGGACCAACCTCCTCGGCCTGGTCAAGCACCTGGCGACCCTGGAGGCCTGGTATTTCGGTGAGGTCTTCGGCCGCCCCTTCCCGCAGTCGTTGGGGCGCTGGCAGGACGCGGACGGCAGCGACCTGTGGGTGACCCCCGGCGAGACCCGCGCGCAGGTCGTCGACTTCTACCAGCGTGCCTGTGCGCACGCGGACGCGACGATCGACGAGCTTCCGGTCGACGCGCCCGGCCACGTGCCGTGGTGGTCGCGGCCTGACGTCACGCTGTTCACCATCGTCGTCCACGTGCTCCAGGAGACGACCCGGCATGCCGGGCACGCCGACATCCTGCGTGAGCAGCTCGACGGACGCACCGGGGTGGCGCCCGAGTACGAGGAGCCGATCGATCCGGCGGCCCGGGAGTCGTACTGGGCGATGGTCGAGCGGGCGGCTCAGGAAGCGGCCCGGTCGTGAAGGCGGTCATCGCCGCGGCCGCGGTCGCGTTTCTCATCTCGTTGTTCGGCACGCCCGTGGCGATTCGGGTGTTCACCGCGCTCAAGGCCGGCCAGCCGATCCGGTCCATCGGGCTCGCCAGCAACCAGGGCAAGAAGGGCACCCCGACGATGGGGGGCGTCGCGTTCATCATCGCGACCGTCTTCGCGTACGTCGCCGGGCACCTCGCCCTGACCACCCTGCCCGAGCGGCAGATCGCGCAGCGGGGGCCGACGATGACGGCCCTGGTCCTGCTCGGGCTGTTCGTCTTCTGCGGCGTGGTCGGCTTCTTCGACGACTTCCTCAAGGTGCGCCGCCGCAACTCCGACGGGCTGTCCGCCAGGGGCAAGCTGCTCGGCCAGGCGCTCGTCGCCGGTGGGTTCGGCGTCGCCGCGCTCTACGTGGCCAGCTCCAACGGTCAGACCGTGGCCAGCGAGCACATCTCGCTGTTCCGTGACATCAGCTGGCTCGACGTCGGCAAGGTCGGCTCGGTGCTCGTGTTCGTCTTCGTGATCACGGCGATGTCGAACGGCGTGAACCTCACCGACGGCCTCGACGGCCTGGCCACGGGGGCGTCGACCCTGGTGCTCGGCGCGTACGCGATCATCGGCTACTGGCAGTACCGGCACTGGTGCGCCGACGACACGTACGCCCGGGCGAACGAGTACTGCTACCAGGTCCGGGATCCGCTGGAGATCGCCATGATCGCCGCTGCGGGGTCCGCGGCCTGTCTGGGGTTCCTGTGGTGGAACACGTCCCCGGCGCGGATCTTCATGGGTGACGTGGGCGCGCTGGGGCTCGGCGGCCTGATCGGCGGGCTCGCGGTCGCGACCCGTACGACGCTGCTCGCGATCATCATCGGCGGGCTCTTCGTCCTGATCACGACCACCTGGGTGATCCAGATCGTCTCCTTCCGGACCACCGGCAGACGGGTCTTCCGGATGGTGCCGTTGCACCACCACTTCGAGCTCGGCGGCTGGAGCGAGATCAACATCGTGATCCGGTTCTGGATCGTGGCCGGCGTCTGTGTGGCGATCGGCCTCGGCCTCTTCTACTCGGACTTCCTGGCGGCCAACGGCTGACACCACCCTTGATATTGGCGAGAATCGATGTATGGTGGGAACGCTCCCACACCCACTCCGCATCGAGGAGCCACCATGTCGCGACGGCGTCGCCGCCCGGTCACCCTGCTGGCCAGCCTGCTTGTTCTGGTCCTCTCCGCGTCCCTGTCACTGTCAGCGGCCGGCGCCGCGTCCCCCGCCCGCGCCGTGCCGCTGACCGAGCTGACGGTCGTGTCCGAACAGGTGGCGTACGGCCTGCAGCGGCCCATCGCGATCACCGGGCTCCCGGACGGCCGGATGCTGATCGCGGAGAAGGACGGCACCGTCCGCGCCTACCACCCCGACACCGGTTTGGCGGCCGAGCCGGTCCTCGACCTGACCGCCCGGATCGACACCTCCGACAACGAGCGCGGCCTGCTCGGCATCACCCCCGCACCGAACTTCGCGTGGACCGGGATGCTGTACGTGGCGTACACGAGCCTGCCGGCCGGCGCGCTGACCCTGGCCCGCGTGCGGCTCGGCGCACCCGAGCGGCTCCAGGTGCTGCTGACCCAGGAGCACGCCGAGTACGGCAACCACAACGGCGGGCAGGTGGCGTTCGGCCGCGACGGCTACCTCTACTGGTCCCTGGGCGACGGCGGGCACGCGTACGACCCGTTCAAAGCCGGTCAGAACCTCGGCACCCTGCTCGGCAAGATCCTGCGGATCGACGTCAACCGCGGCTGCGGCCTGAAGCCCTACTGCGTGCCCGCCGACAACCCGTTCGTGCGTACGCCGGGCGCCCGGCCGGAGATCTGGCTCTACGGGTTGCGCAACCCGTGGCGGTTCTCGGTCGACCAGGCCGACGGCTCGCTGTGGATCGGTGACGTCGGCCAGGGCCTGGTCGAGGAGGTCAACCACATCCGCCCGTGGCAGGGTGGGGCGAACCTCGGCTGGTCGTGCCGCGAGGGCACCCCGGTGTTCGACCCGCAGCAGTGCCGGCCGGGCGGACGGTACACCGACCCGGTCTTCGAGTACGACCACTACAACGACAACTGCGCGGTGACCGGCGGCGTGGTGTACCGAGGGTCCCGCACGCCCGACGCACGCGGCACGTACGTCGCGGCCGACTACTGCTCGACCCGGGTCTTCGCCGTGCGCCCCAAGCCCCAGGGCGGCTACGAGTCCGCGGTCATCGGCTACTTCCCCACCCAGCCGAGCGCGATCGGCACGGACGCGCGCGGCGAGCTCTACGTGCTCAGCGACCTGCCGGGCTTCCTGAGCCGGGTGCGGTTCGAGCGGGTCCCGGCTCCGTGACGTAGTCACACCGCGGATGCGGGCGCGAGGTCTGCTCGATGATGGCGTCGAGCTTGGCCCGGGTCAGCGTCAACTCGGCGATCTGGCGGTCGATGCGCTCGCGCTCGGCCGCCAGCACGGCCCGCGACTCCGGCGTGCTGACCTGGGCGTCGACACACGGCAACAGGTCGGCGATCGTCCTGCTGGAGAGCCCGGCGCCGTACAGCGACTGGATCAGTGTGACCCGCTCCACCGCGGTCTCGGTGTAAAGCCGTTGCCCGCTAACGCTGCGGGTCGAGGCCAGCAGCCCCTGCTCCTCGTAGTAGCGCAGGGCCCGGACACTCACCGCGGCCCGCGCCGCCAGATCGCCGATCCGCATGTGACCCCCGTCTCGCACCTTTGCCTCTGACGTCAGCGTCAGGTTTTAGCGTAACCGCATGCAGATCACCGGAGCCACCGCACTCGTCACCGGCGCCAACCGCGGCCTGGGCAAGGCGTTCGTCGAGGCCCTCGTCGCCCGCGGCGCCACCACCGTGTACGCCACCGCCCGCCGCCCCGAGCTCGTCTCCACGCCCGGCGTCATCCCGTTGCGGCTGGACATCACCGACGCGGCCTCCATCGAGGCGGCCGCCGCCGAGGTCGGCGAGCTGGACATCCTGATCAACAACGCCGGTATCTCGACCCCGGCGCCGCTGCTGGGCGACAGCCTCGACAACGTGCGCCGCGAGTTCGACACGCACTTCTGGGGCACCCTCAACGTGACGCGGGCTTTCGCGCCGCGGCTGGCCGGCGGCGCGATCCTCAACGTGATCTCGGCGCTGTCCTGGTACGTCTACGGGGCGCACAGCAACGGCTACGCGGCGGCCAAGGCGGCGCAGTGGTCCCTGACCAACGGCGTGCGGGTCGAGCTCGCCGAGCAGAAGACCCAGGTCACCGCGCTGGCCCTGGCGATAGCCGACACCGACATGATGGCCGCGTACGACATCCCGAAGCTCCCGCCGGCCACCGTGGTGGCCCTGGCCCTGGACGGTCTCGAGGCGGGCCAACTCGAAGTCATCGGCGACCCGGTCACCGCGAAGGTCAAGGCCGCCCTCGCCGGCGACCCGGCGACCTTCTACGCCGACGTCCAGGCGGCCCTGTTCGGCTGACCCTTTTACTGCTCCGGGGCCTTGCGCAGCCAGAACCGCACCGCGGCCAGGACGCACACCGCGGCACCGACAGCGATACCGGACTTCGCGGAGTCCGAGAGGTCGTCGCTGTAGTGGGAGGCGCGCGAGACGGCCAGCGCCACGAGGGCGACCAGCAGCAGGAGGACGGCCAGGGCACGCCGCAGGATCATGCCGAGCATTGAACCACGGCCTATGGTGCCCGTCACTTTGCGACTATGCCGGCCGGCATACATACTCGGGACGAGGTGCTCAGCACGAGGGAAGGCGGGGTGGGACCGTGGCTCGTCGGTCGGACGCCAAGCACAAGATGGTCGAGGCGGCCAAGCAGCTCATCCGGCAGCGGGGCTACGAGGCGACGGCCTTCTCCGATGTGCTCGCGCTCAGCGAGGCACCACGCGGCTCGGTGTACTTCCACTTTCCCGGCGGCAAGGCACAGTTGGCGATGGCGGCCGCCGAGGCGCACGCCCACGACCAGGTCGTCGTCATCGACCAGGCCGCCGAACAGGCCCGCTCGGCCGGCGAGCTGGTCGAGCGCTATCTCGGGCTGGCCCGCGACGGGATGGTCGCCAGCGACTATGCCCGCGGCTGCGGCATCGCGCCGCTGGTGGTCGACGGGGCCGCTCGCGACTCCGCCGAGATGGGCGAGACGAGTCGGCGCGCGTTCGCGCAGATGATCGACCGGCTCGCGTTCCACTTCATCGTGCTCGGCCTCGACCAGCCCGAGGCGCGCGTGCTGGCCGACGCGGTGATCGCCGGCGTCGAGGGCGCGTTGGTCACCGCCCGCGCCCTGCGGAGCCCGACTCCGTTCGACGCCGTGCGAGCCGCCCTGGTCAGTCTCGCGGCCGGCGGCTCGCGTCACTGACACCCGCCGTCGGCGGCCTTTCGCATGCCGGCGAACTATGCCGGTCGTCATACATAGTTACGGAAAACAGGCCGCCCTCCCGGGCTGCGCCACCAGGAAAGGACCACAATCCATGGCACGGGTACTGATCACCGGAGCATCGCGTGGCATCGGCAGGGGCAGCGCGATCGCACTGGCCGCCGGTGGCCACGAGGTCATCGCGACGGCCCGCGATCTGTCCACTCTCGACGACCTTCCCGCCGCGGTGAAGCTGCGGCTCGACGTCACCGACCAGGACTCGGTGGACGCCGCGATCGCCCAGGCCGGCCGCGTCGACGTGCTGCTCAGCAACGCCGGCGCGACCGTACGGGCCCCGCTCGAGTCGATTCCCCTCGACGCGTTGCGGGAGTTGTTCGAGCTGAACGCGTTCGGTGCCCTACGGGTCGCCCAGGCTGTGCTGCCGCAGATGCGCGAGCGCGGATCGGGGCAGCTCGTCTTCATGTCGAGCATCCAGGGTCGGCTGGTCATTCCGCTGATCGGCGCCTACGGCGCGACCAAGCACGCGCTGGAGGCGTTCGCGGAGGCCATCGCCATCGAGGCCGGCCACTTCGGCGTGTCCGTGCACGTGGTGCAGCCGCCCGGGGTGACCTCCGGCGGTGCGGAGCTCGCCAAGGTGTACCTCGACGAGGACAGCCCCTACCGACCCCTGCTGGACAAGATCGGACCGTTTCGCGCCAGCCCGGTCTCGGTCGAGGACGTCGCCGACGCGGTGGCCGCGACGATCGAGCAAGGCGGCACGGCACCGTTCCGGATCCCGGTCGGCGTGAGCGCCACGACGACGTTGGCGGCCCGCAAGGCGGCGCCCGACCACGCACCGTTCCTGGCCGCCGCGCTGGACTGGTAGTCAACCCGTCGGGGAAGGTCCTGCTCGTTCCGGGACGTTCAACGGCCGCGTCGTCGCATCGACCGGTGCAGCAGCCACAGCGCGACCGCGACCGGTGTCAGGACCGCCGCGAACAGGATTCCGCCGATCATCGCGTACCCGTGCGGATCGGACGACGCGCCGGTGGCGCTGAGCACCGCCACGACGACGAGCAGCGCGATCACCGCGGTGGTGCAGGCGAACGCGCCGAGCACGAGGTAGCGGAGGACGGCCATCACCCGGGGTCCGGGGTGCAGACCGTCAGGAACGACTTCGTGTTCTCGCGTCGCACGTCCGACTCGTCCATCCAGCCGCGTTCGCCGAACAGGTAGCTGCCGGACGGGTGCTCGGCGGACTCGCGCAGCACCTGGGCGACGTCGATCCGGGCACCGAACGCCTTCGGGCCGTCGACGGAGAAGTTGAGGGACTCCGCCTTGGTCCAGTCGTAGTCCGCGGGCAGCGGTTTCTGGACCTGGAGTCCGCCGGTGTCCGGCGCACCTCCCAGCAGGTCCATGCGCTCCACCAGCACGCCCGGCTTCGGCGCGGTCCACGCCTGCTCGGTGGTCTGCTGCGTGCCGGTGTCGAAGATCAACCTCAGGCCGACGACGCCCTCGCACGGGGTGCCCGTCCACAGCTTCAGGACGCCGTCGTCGACGCGGAACCCGGCCTCCACCGGCAGCGAGGGCGCGAACTGCGACTTGGTGTCACAGGCTGCCGTCGCCCCCGCCACCAGGATCGCGGCGCAGGCGACGCGCAGCCATCTAGCGATATCCGCCATCGGAAAGCCCCGCGTCTTCCTCGGTCTCGTTGCCGCCGGTGACCGACTCCCACACGTACGAGGCGAGGAAGCCGGTGTAGCCCTCCTGCGCCCATTGCTGGGAGTGGCGCTCCTCGTGGTGCAGCAGCCGGTCCATGTCCAGCGTGCCTTGCTTCGTCTGGCCGTCCTCTTCGTACCAGGAGGTGCCAGACGACGCCACATCGCGGAGCTGCTGCGCGGGATCCTTCGTGTCGTCGATGTTCAGCATGAACGTGTCGCCCCAGGTCGTACCGCCGCGCTGGCTGAACTGGTCCTGGATCAGGTTGCCGCCCAGGCCCATCATCATCCCGTTCGGCGTGGTGACCAGCCGCCCACCGTTGTCGTGCACGAACCCCACGTCGTCGTCGTAGCTCCAGTCGTTCGCCTGCTGCCGCTCGGTGATGCGCCGCAGCTCGTCGGACCCGTACGGGGTCGGCGCGAAGTCGGTCGCCTCGCCCTCGGTGCCGTAGTCGGTGCCCGCGTTCAGGATGTAGGTCATCCGCACGGCCTTGGCCGCGTCGTCGCCGCTGATGTCGGTGGGCATGAGGAAGTACGACTTGTAGATCCCGTTGTGGTCCTCGTCCTCGCGGATCTCCTCCAGCCGGTCGAGGATCGCGAAGTCCTCCGGCTTGATGTGGTGGTCGGCGGCCATCTTCACGATCGTCTCGACCGGTACGCCCCGCAGCACGGCGTTCTCGAGCCATTGCCGGTAGTGACCGGACGCGGCGGGCCCGGTCAGCAGCCCGGCGTCGCGCAGCGCCTCCTCCATCTCGGACACCCCGGCGTCGAGCTCCCCACCCTTGCGGGCGCCGGCCAGGGTGGTCGCGTCGTGGTCGCTGATCTTGCGGTCCTGCGCGAGCCGCATCACCTGGGCCAGGGCGTCGTCGATGTTGGTGGCCGCGGTGAGGATCGCCTTGGTCTCCTGCTGCAGCTGCCGGGCGATGCCCTGGCGGTAGCGCTGGGCCTCAAGGCGCTCCTCGGCCTCGAACCGCGAGCGTGGCGGCGGGTCGGGAGGCTTGATGTCCACGATGGAGCCGTCGGCGGCGATGCTGAACTGGTAGGTCGCGGCGAGAGAGTCGTTGTTGGCGACCCGGCTCTTGAGGGGGGTCACGTCGTCCGACGCGGTGCGCAGCGCTTTTTCGACCGCGGACAGCTCGGCGACGAGCACCTCGGCGTTGTTACGCGTCACTCCGAGCGAGTTACGCGCACCCTCCCCCGCGACGCCCTTCCAATCAGGCAGCCTGCGGGCGTCGTCGAGCTCGTCCTGCAGCCCGACGAGCTTGTCCCGCCGGCCCCGCAGCCCGTCGGCGGACTTGTCGAGCGCCGCAGCGTCCCACTTGCGCACGTCGTCGTAGCCGACAGTCATCCCCCGAAAGCCGCCTTCGCATCGTCCTCATTCGCGGCGTACGCGTCCGCGTTCGCGGTGACCCGCTCGCTCCACGTGTCGATCTCGCCGGCCCACGCCTGCCCGCGCTGGTTGAACGTCGACGCCAGCGCAGGCGCGCTCGCGGCCGCGACCCCGCCCGGCAACGCCGTCGCGATCGCTTCGAGGCCGGTGCCGGGCTCCACGACCCTGGCCTGGTCGGCGGCGGACCCGGCCGCCTTGGCCGCACTCCGCAGTTGAGCGATCTGAACGTCGAATCCGCTCACAGCCCGTGACCACCACCTTCTGCGTTGGTCATCATCCGGCACCGTACTAACGGTCCGCAAGGGCCCAGACTCACACTGCGCCGGCTACCGCCGCCGATTACGATCATCTTCGTACGGAGACCAGCGAGCGGTTGTAGTGGGAGCGTCCGCGTTCGACGGCCAGCACCCGCACCGCGGGCAGCCGAAGCAGCGGGTCGAGGTCACCGTCGACGATCGTCGTGTCACCGATGACGAACAGCTCTTCGAGTCGCGGGTGGTCGGCCAGCGGGCGCACGCTCGCGACGTCACCGCTGCCGTCCAGTTCCAGCGAGCGCAGCTCAGGGAGACCGGCGACGAAACCGAGGTCGGCGACCTTGGTGCCAGCGAACCGCAGCTCCCGCAGCCCATGCAGACCCCGCAGGCCGTCGGGTTCGGCCAGGCGTCCGAAGTAGAGCGACAAACTCGTCAAGGCGGGAAACGCCATGGTTAACGAGCCGGCGAGGTCGGCGCCGCGCCGCAGGTGCAGCCACAACCGCGTCACCGTGGGATGACGGCCGATCACGTCGAGGTGGGTGTTCCTGGGCCACTCCTCGATCGAGAGCGTCTCCAGGCCGCGGACGCCCGCCAGCTCCTCGATGCCCGGGCGGAAGGGGCCGGCGAACGCCCGCAGCCGGGTCAACCGCCCGATCCCGCGGAGGTGAGGGACGTTGAGCCCGAACCCGACGTCTTCCAGCTCCGGCTTGTCGAACAACGCGGACACGTCTTTGACCGGCGTCGCCCCGACCGCGAACGACCGTAACCCCTGAAGCGACCGCACGAAGTCCAGATCCCGCAACGGTCGATCCGTCGGGCGCCCCGTCAGGACCACACCGTCACAGCCGTCGGCGGCGTAGCGGGCCGCGGCCTGCTCGGTCCATCCCTCCGGACCGAGCAGGAGCACCCGGAACCCGTCACGCTCCTTGACTGACAGGCGCATCGCGGAATCGTACGACCGGGTCAGAGACCCTTGCATTGCCCGGTCGCGGGCCCTCGGACCGTGTTCGGCTGGCCGTTGTTGACCGGGGCGGGGGTGTTGCCCGCGCAGGACAGTGGACCGTTGACGGTGTTGCCGGCGAGCACGGGTGCCGCCGCGACGTTCGCGCCGGTCACGGTGAGTGGGCCGCTGATCCGTACCCCCTCGACCTCGATCTCGCCGGTGGTGCCCGTGAGGCTGACCGGTCCGCTGACCGAGCCGCCGATCAGCTCGACCAAGGTCGCGCCGGCCGCGCTCACCGGGCCCTGGATCGAGGCGCCCGTGGCGATCAGCGAGCCGCCCGTCCGGACAGTCACCGGCCCGGACACCGTGGCACCCGGGGCCAGGCAGGTGACCCCGGCGCCCACGACCAGCGGGCCGGGGTGGGTGCCCGTGACCGTCGCGGTGCAGGTGTCCACGACGACCGTGAACCCCGCGGTCGCGGTGCCGGTCGGCCGGGTGGCCGTGATCGTCGCCTGGTAGACGCCGTTGCGCCCGTACGTGTGGCTCCCCGTAGCCGAGTAGATGCCGTTGGCGGTCTTGTTCGTGCCCGCCGTGCCGCTCAGGGTCGCCGGCGAGCTCGTGCCGTCACCCCAGTCGACCGTCGCGGAGACCTGCTCCAGCATCGCGCCCGGAGCCGACACGGAGGCGATCTCGCCCGCGACGGTCCGCACGTCGACAGCGCGGGACGGCGCCGCCACGTCGATGCCCCACGGCACCTGCGGTGACGGGTAGAAGTTCTGGCCCTGCAGCTGCCACCGCAGTCCGTGCCCGGCCACGCGGCTGACGAACGACGCCAGGTTGCGGTCGGGGTGGACCTGCGGCGACCAGCCGATCTCCGCGGTCGCCGGCAGGCGCGGGAACATCTGGAAACCGATGTCGTCGACGGTGCGCAGGGTCTCGGACCACAACGCCGCCTCGACGCCGAGGATGTCCGCGTCGGTCACCGCCGGCAGGGTGACGCCGCCGGTGGTGCGGGCCGGGATGTAGGTCGCCGGGTCGCTGCTGGTGCCGGACCAGTTGTAGAACTGCGAGACGTCCAGGCGGCCGGCCCAGCTGAGCCCGAGGGGGCTGCCGACGAACTGTTGCATGTCCAGGTACGTGTGGTTGGCCGGCGACATCACGACCTTCATACCCTTCTGCACGGCCCGCCGGGCTGTGTCGCCGCCGGAGCCGGCCGGGTTCCCGTTGTTCCAGAACTGGGCGACGGCAGCTGGCGAGTCAGGTTGGCCGAAGTTCGCCTGTGAGATCTCGGCCCAGCCCATGACGACCTTGTTCTGCGCCTTGACGATCTGTGCTTCCTGGTCGACGAAGCTGACGTAGCGGGCACTGGACAGTGTGGACGTCGGCACCTCGTCACCACCGAGGTGGTAGTAGGGTCCGGGTGTCATCGCGCTGAGCTGGTTGACGATGTCGGTCAGGATCGCCCAGGTGTTGGGGCTCTCGGGGCACAGCGCGCTGTAGCCGACCGCTCCGGTCAGGTTCCACTGTGGTGGGTTGTTGCGGGTGCAGTTGACGTCGGGCAGCACCGGGTTCGCCTCGGGCCCCGCGTACGACATGACAATCGCGTTGGTGTGTCCCGGCGAGTCCACCTCCGGGATGACGGTCATGAAGCGCGCGGCCGCGTAGTTGACGACGTCGACGTACTCGGCCTGGGTCCAGAACCCGCCCGGGTCGTTGTTGATCGAGAACTGGCCGCCGATGGTCGTGAGCTCGGGCCGGCCGTTGATCGCGATCCGGAACCCTTGATCGTCGCTGACGTGCAGGTGCAAGACATTCAGCTTGTACGCGGACGCCTGGTCGATGACCCGCTTGACCACCGCCGGCGGCTGGAAGTGCCGGGCGATGTCGAGCATCATGCCGCGGTACGCGTACCGGGGCGTGTCGGTGATCCTTACGCCGGACACCGTCCACGGGCCGGGCCGCACGGTCGGGCTGTCGATCCAGGGCGGGAGCAGCTGGCGCAGGGTGTGCATGCCGTAGAAGAGCCCGGCCGGCCGCCGCGCCTCGATGCGGATGCCGGTGCTCGAGACGTCGAGCCGGTAGCCCTCGTCACCGAGGTCCGCGGCGTCGGCGGCGTCGGTCAGGCTCAGCGCGATGTCACCGGGTTGCGGCGCGGCCGCCGACACGGGCAGCGGATAGCCGGTCGAGGCCCGCATGGTCGCGGCGAGCGCGTCCGCGACCGCCCGCGTCTCCTCGGCGCCCACGATCCTGGTGGTCGGCCCGACGACGAAGGTCTCCCCGGGTACGGCCTCCATGTTGGCCGGGACCGGCACGAGCTGCGACGCGGTGACCGGTGAGGTGTCCGCCAGCGCCGGGGTGGCCACCTGACCGGCCGCCTGGATCGCGAGGGTGACGACCAGCGCGATCGATCCGAGCCGCCGTCTGGTTCGCGTACCCCCGGTCGTGTTCGGCGTCCGCATGTCAGACCTCCGTGCTCCGGGCAAGCGATCAACGTCCGTTGATGGTAGGCGCGGAAGCCAGCTATCGTAAAGAGTCCTTACAGAACGTGACCCCGTAGGGTTTGTGCGTGGGTGCGGAGCGGGTGCGACTGGGCATCGACTACGGCACGTCGAACACCGTGGCCGTGTTGGTGTCGGACGGACGCAGCCCCCGCGCCGTGCTCTTCGACGGCTCGCCGCTGCTGCCGTCGGCCGTCTGCGTCGATCCGGCCGGTCGGCTGCTGGTCGGGCGCGACGCGCTGCACACCGGGCTGGCGATGCCGGCGGCGTTCGAGCCCTTCCCCAAGCGGCGCATCGACGACGGCACGGTGCTGCTGGGCGAGCGCGAGCTCACGGTCGAGGAGCTGATCGCGGCGACCCTGTCCCGGGTACGCGACGAGGCGGCGCGGATCTCCGAAGCGCCGATCACGGCGACGACGGTGACGTACCCGGCGGCCTGGGGAGCCGAACGGCGCCAGACGCTGCGGCCGCTGCCGAACGGGTGCTGCCCGCCGTGGACCTGGTGCCGGAGCCCGTCGCCGCCGCCCAGCACTTCGCGGGTCAGCGGCTGGCGCCGGGTCGCTGTGCGGCGGTCTACGACCTGGGCGCGGGCACCTTCGACGCCTCGGTCGTCCGGCGCGGCGACACCGGCTTCGAGACGCTGGCCAGCGACGGGCGCACAGACTGCGGCGGCCTCGACATCGACGCGGCCCTGGTCGCCCGGCTCGGCGAGACCGTGGGGCTGGCCGATCCGGCGAGCTAGGCCCGACTGGTCGCACCGTCATCCACCGTGGACCGTCGGGCCAGCCGGCAGCTCTGGGACAACGTGCGGGCGACCAAGGAGATGCTCTCCCGCAGCACGTCGACGCTCGTCACGGTGCCGCTGCTGGACGTGGACGCGACGCTCGGCCGCGAAGAGCTGGACGAGCTGACGGCCCCGATCCTGGCGCGTACCGTCGAGGCCACCCGCGCGGCCGTCGCCACCGCCGGGATCGTCCTGGCCGAGGTCCAGGCGATCTACCTGGCCGGCAGGTCGACCCGGATGCCGGCGGTCACGACCACGCTGCACCGGGCGTTCGGCGTCGCGCCGACGCTCGTGGAGCAGCCCGAGCTCGTGGTCGCGGAGGGCAGCCTATGGGAGGCCCCACCGGCGGACCCGGCGCCCGCGCCGAAGCCGACCCGGCGGCCACGCAGGCGCACCGTACTCGTGGCGGGGTTGGCGGTTGCCCTGCTGGCAGCGGCGGCCAGCACGGTCATCCCCAGCCTGGGCGCGGAACCCGCGGCGCCAGGCGGCGAGACCCAGGCGGCGGCAACACCGTCGCCTATGCGTCGGCGACTCCCTGAGCGTCGTCAGCGAAACAGACGCGGACGAGTACACCCGGATCCGCTGACCCGGACGTCCGGTGCGTTCGGCTGGATCGTGCGTCTCTATGCACGGTAAGAATCCGTCACCACGATGACGGACTCCTACCGTGGTCAAGCATCACTCGAAAGCGGTCACGACGAACAGCGGACGGGAGCGACACCCCAGCTGTAGTTCGGGACGACGCTGCGGATGGTGGGTCCATTGATGTACCAGTCGTATACCCAGGAGTTTTCGTAGGGGTCAAACATGTAGAGGCGCGCACACCAACCCGGGCCGATGTAGAAGCCCTCAGCGTTGTTCCAGAACTCAGTTGTTCTGTGACCCGGCCCGAGCAGCGTGTCATAGTTTCCATGCGTGTAGTTCAAGTCAAAATTGTGGATGACACCAATGTTGATGGTTTCGCTGAAGTTCTGGATGTAGTTCTGCGGAATGGCAGCCTTGGCGGAGGCCTGCACCACCGCCGGGGAGGACAACAAGCCCACCGTCACCAGCAGGGCGACAGTCAGACTCCTGAGGATTCGCATCGCGGATTCCTTTGACAGAAGGACTTCGAGGTTGGCGACACGACGGCCGTTCCTCCTCCCCAGCTTCTACGTCGCGAACGCCATCGAGAGACTAGGGTCAATGCCCCGGATGCCGACGACCCGTCACATCGGTGCATTTCGATACCCCCTGCTGGCAGCCCAGCGTGATCAACATCACGGTTGCGCGCGACTTGGCCACAATGTAAAGACCCCGACCGGCATGTTGACGCTCGGCCGAGGCGAGTGTCCCTCCTTTGTGGAGGGCAGCGGGAAAGCGCCCGCTGACGCTAGGATCCCCTGTGTTTTGGCGTGCAACGGGGAGGAAGACCCATATGCGTTTGAAGATTGCGGCCGGCGTCCTGGTGGCGCTGGCCTTCTTGATTCCGGCGGCGCCGGCGGTGGCACAGACCGCCGAGCCCGGGGCTCGACGCGAACTGTCAGACGGTCGAGCGCAAGGTGTACACGGACCTCCGTGAGCTCGTCACCATCGACCTGGACACGGCGACCACTGTGGAGATTCGCGTGTTGGCCAACCAGCTCCAGGCCGCGGCCAAGGCGGACTCCCTGGTCATCCTGCCTGACGCGCTGCAGGAACGGCTGGACGGCGACGAGGACGACCTGCGGGCCTTCCTCAAGGCGGACATGCAGAAAGCCTGGCGGGCGGATCTGCGGCTCGCGGTGACCCGGACGTTGCCGGACGCCGGGCCCAACGTGAAGGCGGCCGCGCAGCAGGTGCTCGCCGGCGACGGGTCCTTCTACGCCTACCTGGCCTACCTGAACGAGGGCCTGTGGGACGCACGTGAGCTCGACTGCGCGGCTCAGCCCACACCGACACCGACCGTCGCGCCCACGACCGCTCCCACCACCGCTCCCCCCGGTGACCCGGACGCCCCGGGCGACGGCGACGGCGACGGCGGCGGGCTGCCCGTGACCGGTGCCAACACCGCGCTGGTCACCGGCATCGGTGGTGCGCTGCTGCTCCTCGGTGGCGCGGGCTACGTGATCGGCCGCCGGCGCCGGGCCCGCTTCGTGGCGTAGCGCCCGCTGATCGCGCCCGGCCCGACGAAAGATCGGGCCGGGCGCGGTCAACGAGAATCGTCGATCCAGTGGATATCGCGCGACGTACCTGTCGATCAAAATCCCGTGCATGGATTCCTGGCTGACCACCGTCGGACTTCCGATCGCGCTGGCGATCATCATGCTCGGCCTCGGGCTCGGGCTGTCGATCGCGGACTTCCGGCGCATCGCGACGTACCCCTTGCTCATGCTCATCGCCCTTGTCTGCCAGGTCGTCGTCCTGCCCGGGGTCTGCTTCGGGCTGGTGCTCGCCTTCGGTCTGGAACCAGACCTGGCCGTCGGCATGATGCTGCTGGCCGCCTCACCCGGCGGCACGACCGCGAACCTCTACAGCCACCTCTTCGGCGGCCACGTCGCCGTGAACATCACGCTGACCGCCGTCAACTCGGTCCTCGCGGTCGTGACGCTTCCGGTGGTCGTCAACCTGTCGACGGGCTACTTCCAACCCGACAGCCAGTCGGTCGGCCTCCAGGTCGACAAGGTCCTGCAGGTCTTCGCCATCGTGCTGATCCCCGTCGCGCTCGGCATGCTGATCCGCTCCCGCTTCACCCGGTTCGCCGACCGCCTCGCGAAGCCGGTCAAAATCGTCTCGGCGGTCGTGCTGGTCGCGGTCATCACCGGCGCCATCCTCAACGAGCGCGCGAATCTCGCGGACTACTTCCTCGCCGTCGGCGCCGTCGTCCTGGTCTTCAACCTGATCAGCCTGGCCATCGGGTACGGCGCGCCGCGGCTGGCCGGCATGGGCAAGCCCGAGTCGATCGCCGCCGGCATGGAGATCGGCATCCACAACAGCACGCTCGCGATCGCCATCGCGGTCAGCCCGGCCCTGCTCGACAACACCCGCATCGCCATCCCGGCGGCCGTCTACGGCATCGTCATGTTCTTCACCGCGGCGGGCTTCGGCTACCTGGTCACCCGCCGGAAAGCCCCGGCCGACGAGGGAACCCGGGCGGACCACCCCACGACAGCTCTCTCCTGAGCAGCTGCTCAATGGAATCGTCGACGCCGGGCCAGGTCGCTGCCGGTCGGTGGCGGCTCGGCGATCGTGCCGGTCGGCGCACGGTGGACCGCGGCGGCCGCCTCCACCAGCGCGACGACGAACTCCTCGTCGGCCGCGGCGAACTCGACGGTCAGCCAGTCGGATGCGGTCGGGCGCAGCCGCACGCGTGGATCCGCCCGCAGCTCCTGCCGCCGATCGCGGATGCCCGCCCTCGTCAGCCGGATGTCGATCGCCCGCTCACCCTCGAAGTGGGCGATCTCCTTGCCGTTGACCCAGTACGCCGTCTCGTCCTTGAACGCCGACCGAGCTTCGACGACGCCGTCCAGGCCGGCCAAGGCGTCCCGCAACGATTTCGACATGGACCGAGCATGCCATCGCGGCGCGCCGACGGGTGACCGTGCTGGCTGGTGTCGGCAGCCCGACCGGTCCACGGATACCGCCGCGCGCCGCGGTGTGGTGGTGTGGAGCGATACTTCGCGGAAGCGGGGAGGTCGCGCGTGCCGGTGCGGCGGTTGGTGCGGTGGCTGATCGCGCTGGGCGTGACGGCCGCCGGGTTCGTCGTTGTGCTCTGGATCGCCGGCGCGTGGGGCGGCTTGGACCGGGCGACCGCGTTGTCCGTGGCGCTGGCGGCCGCTCCCTTGCTGGCCGGCCCGTTCGCGTGGTGGGCCAGCCAGCCGATCGAGGTCAAACCGCGCCGAACGTCGGCGACCGGGGCGGGCGGCCCGGTGAAGCCAGGCGCCGTCTTCGTCTGTTACAGCCAGACCGACGGCAGGGAGTACGCCCAACGATTGGTCGAAAACCTGGCCGAGGCCGGGATACCGGCCTGGATGGACCGGGAGATCGTCTCGGGGCAGCGGTGGACGCGGACCATCGAGGAGCAACTCGACGCGTGCTCCGCTGTCGTCGTGGTGATGACGCCCGCAGCCAGCAAGTCGGAGTGGGTCGGCCGGGAGATCCTCCACGCCCGCGCCGCCGGCAAGGAGATCCTGCCGCTCCTGAGGTCCGGTCGACCGTTCTTCAGCCTCGCCGACGTCCACTACGAGGACGTCACGACGGGCAGCCTGCCCGGTCCCCAGTTCCTGTCCCGACTGGCCGACCTCGCCGGGATCGCGCCGCCAGCCCCACCGCAGGACGCGCCCCCGCCTGACACACCACGGGGGCCCAGGTTCACGGTGCGATGGCGGTACGTGGCCGCCGCCTTGGCCGTGGTCGTGCTGGCCATCGGAATCAGAGCGATCGTGGTCTACTCCGCCGGCCGCCAGCAGTCGAACGCCGGCGCGGCACCGCACCCGGCCTACCCGTACGCGCGTCCCGGCGTGGTCGTCAGTCCGGACGGCCAGTGGCTCTACGTCACCGTCAACTACCACCTGGCGAGCGGCGACAACCCGGGCTGGCGGGGCGCCGTCGTGGCCGTCGACGCGCAGACCCGCGTCGCCAGCGACCCGTTCTGGTTCGTGGCCGGGGCCGGTCACGGGATCGTCAGCCCGGACGGCAAGCAGATGTACGTCGCGGTCGACAACTACGGTGTCGTCAACATCTTCCAACTCGGCGCGAACCCGATGGGCATCGGCGGCTTCGAGCTCCCAGCCCCGACCGCGAGCGCCGACACGCACCGCCGGATGGCGATCAGCGACGACGGGCGCCGGCTGTACGTCGCGGACCCCGGCGCCTCCGCGATCTGGCCGGCCGACCCGCACGAAGACGCGGTCGGCAAGGCCATCACGCTGCACGACGCCCCGCAGGACATGGTCATGAGCCCGGACGGCACCCGCCTGTACGTAGCGGTCCGCACGGGGTACGTCGTCACCATCGACACCGCCACCGGCAAGACGCTCAACGACTACGTGGGCGTCGGTGACGACCCCCGCGCGATCGCGACGAGCCGCGACGGCACCCGCCTCTACGTGGCGAACCACGGGTCCGACACGATCTCGACCATCGATCCCCGTCGCGGCACGGTCATCCGCCAGTTCCGACCGGCCTGTGGCACGAAGCCGATCGCCGTCGCCGCCGGCCGGCTCACCAACCACGTCTACGTCGCCTGCGAGAACGCGGACACCGTCACCGCCGCGGACGGGGCCACCGGCGCCGCCCTCGGCCCACCGATCAAGGTCGGCGAGCGCCCCTCGAGCCTGGCCTTGAGCCCGGACGGCACCCGGCTGTACGTGGTCACTCTGGGGGCCACGACCGTAGACATCGCGATCGTGGACACCAGCACGAACACCCTGGTGGTCCCACCCTTCGCCGTCGCGACCTGGTACGGCCGGTAGGGCTAAGCCGGCGGGCGGTGGTCGTACTGCGGCACGTCGAGCGGCCGTACCCACCCCTGCCGGCTCCAGGTGAAGATCTCGGCGTTGGGTGGGATCCACTCGTCGAGCCGGTCCAGGGTGCCTTCCTGCACGAAGACGGTCCCCGGGAAGTCCTTCAGGTTGTCGGTGTAGACCCGCGAGCCGCAGTTCGTGCAGTGGCAGTTGGCGATGAAGGTCGGCTCGGTGTCGAACCCGTAGCTCACCGCACCGCAGGCACAGTGACCGTTGTACTTCTTGCTCAGTTCCATGAGCCCCGCCTCAGAAGACGATCACCTGGCGGCCGACGACGTCTCCGCGGGCGACCTTTTCCAGGTTCTCGTTGACGTCCTCGAACTTGACCGGTGTGACGGTGTTGTGGATCTTGCCGGCGGCGGCCAGGGCCAACACCTCGGCGATGTCCTGGTGGTTGCTCCAGAACGACCCGTGCCAGGTCAGCTCGGTGCCGACCACCAGGTTCACCGGGAACGTGGCGTTGCTGGACATCAGACCGACCTGCGCCACGTCCGAGCCCGAGTTCAGGATCCGGTACGCGATGTCGATCGACGCCTGCGCGCCCGAGCAGTCGAGGATCGCGTCGACGCGGCGGCGGCCGGTCAGCTTCTCGAGCTGCGCCTGCACGTCGTCGGGCGTGGCGTCCCGGGTGTTGACGACATGGTCGGCCCCGTACTTCAGGGCGAGATCGAGCTTGTCCTGCGTGCGGGAGAAGGCCACGACGTCCGCGCCGCCGCTGAACAGCCGTGCGTACTGCACGGCGTAGCTGCCCAGCCCGCCGATGCCCGTGACGACCACCGTGTGGCCCGCGGTGAAGTTGCCCCGCTCGACGAGCTTCTTGATGCCCCGGTACGGGGTGGCGCCCGCGTCGGTCAGCGGAGCGAAGAACTCCGGGCCCTGCCCGTCGCCGGGGTGCACGGTGACAGCGTGCTGGTACGGCACGGCGACGTACTCGGCGTAGCCTCCGGGCGGGCCGAACCCGACCCAGCGGCCGCTTCCGGTGCACAGCTGCGTGTTGCCCTTGCGGCACTGCTCGCAGGTGCCGTCACCCCAGCCGGGATCGACCGCGACGAGGTCGCCCTCGTCGAGCCCCGCGCCGTCGGGCACGAGCTCGCCCTTGTCCACGATGTGGCCGGCGATCTCATGGCCCGGGATGATCGGCAGCTCGGTCGGCAGCGCCGCCTCGAAGTAGCCGTGCATCTGCTGGTAGTCGCTGCGGCACATCCCACAGGCGCCGACCTTGAGCAGCAGCTCGTCAGGCTTGGGCTCGGGGACGTCGACCTCGTCGAACCGGAGCGGCTCGTCGAACTTCCAGATGAATGCGGCCTTCATCTTCTTCGGCATTGCGTTCCCTCCCAATCGGTTGCTGTCCAAAATCAGCTGTCGAGTTCGCGTTCGCCGGCCGACGACGTGATCGAGTGGATCCGTGGTCGCCCGTGGCCGAATCTCGCGAGTCGTCTGCCGGGGTCCGGGAAGATCGGGACGATGTGCCGGCCCCAGGTGCCGTTGACCAGCCCGGCGAACGAGCCGTACCAGGCGATCAGGGCGCTGACGAAGCCCATCGCGCCGCCGGCCGCCAACAGCACGCGCGACTCCGTGAAGTTCGCGGCGGTGACGAGGGCCAGGGTTATCGTCGTCGTGCTGAACAGCACGACCAGCACTCCGCTGATGCGCAGCGTGGCCACCGCGAAATACAGCGTCAGCACCGCCCAGGGCAGGTTCACCAGGCCGTCCGCGATGTGCCGTTCGGCCTCCGGCAGCGTCGGGCGGATCAGCAGCCCGAAGAAGGCGAAAGCGATCCAGAACGCGCCGTACGAGGTGAAGGCCGTCCCGCCGAACGTGCTGCCCCGCCGGAACTCGACGATCCCGGCGATGAGCTGTGCCAGCCCGCCGAAGAAGAACGCCGCCCCGAACGCGGTCGGCAGCAACGCCGTGTGGAACCCCACCGTGAAGAAGCTGAGCATGAACACGGTGGTCCCGAACGCCGCGAGGCCGAGCGGGGCGGCGTCCACCGACGGCGAGGCGCTCACGGGCCCTCAGGCCTTCCAGACGGCCTTGAGGTTGCAGAACTCGTGGATGCCTGCCGTGCCCATCTCGCGCCCGTACCCGGACGCCTTGACGCCGCCGAACGGCAGCTCGGCCGAGGACTCCGACATCCCGTTGACGAACACGGCGCCGGCGTCGAGCTCGCGCACGAACCAGGCCTGCTCGTCGGCGTCCGGCGACCAGACCGCCGAGCTGAGCCCGAAACTGGTCTGGTTCGCGACGCGTACCGCCTCGTCCCGGTCCGAAACCCGGTAGATCGCGGCCACCGGACCGAACGCCTCCTCGGTCACGATGCGCATGTCGTCGGTGAGCCCGGCGAGCGCGGTCGGCGGGTAGAACCAGCCTGGCCCGTCCCCCACGTTGCCGCCGACCAGCACGTCGGCGCCCTTGGCGGTCGCGTCGTCGACGAGCTCGGCCAGGTCGCGGCGTCCGGACTCGGTGGCCAGCGGTCCGACGTCGGTGGCCTCGTCCATCGGGTCGCCGACGACGAGGTCGGCCATCTTCGCGGTGAACTGGTCGACGAAGTCGTCGTAGATGTCCGTGTGGACGACGAAGCGCTTGGCGGCGATGCAGGACTGGCCGTTGTTCTGGACGCGGGCGCGCACGGCCGTGCTCGACGCGGTGTCGAGGTCGACGCCGGGCATGACGATGAACGGGTCCGAGCCGCCGAGCTCCAGCACCGACTTCTTGATGGCCTTGCCGGCCGTCTCCGCCACCGAGCGGCCCGCCGGCTCCGACCCGGTGATCGTCACGGCGGCGATCCGGTCGTCCTGGATGAGGCCAGCGACCTGCGACGACGGGATCAGCAGCGCCTGGAAGGAGCCTGGCGGGAAGCCGGCCCGTTCGAAGAGCGAGTCGAGGTACAGCGCCGCCTGGGGGACGTTGGAGGCGTGCTTGAGCAGTCCGGCGTTGCCGGCCAGCAGCGCGGGCGCCGCGAACCGCATCACCTGCCACAGGGCGAAGTTCCACGGCATCACGGCGAGGACCACACCGAGCGGCTGCCACGTCGTCCACGCCTGCGAGGCACCGACGGCGTCGGGCTCCGCCAACGGCTGGTCGGCGAGCAGTTCCTCGACGTGGTCGGCCTCGAACCGCATGGCGCGTACGCACTTGTGCACCTCGGCCCGCGCCTGTGTGATCGGCTTGCCCATCTCCTGGGTGAGCATGCGGGCCAACCGGTCCAGGTCGTTCTCCACGATGTCGGCCGCGGCGCGCATCCAGTCGGCGCGCTGGGCGATCGGCGTCTCCCGCAGCGTCGCGGCGGCGTCGACGGCCCGGTCCAACCGCCGCCGCACCTCTGCCGCGTCGTACGCCTCGAAGGTCTTCACGGTTTGGCCCGTGGTCGGGTCGATGGTCGCGATTGGCATGCTGCGCTCCCGGAGTCTCGACGTCCCGGCGAACGTATGGCGACCGTCTTTACCGCTGGTTGATTGCCAATAGATCCCGGGCGCGGTGCGCGAACAGGTGCGCCTCCTGCGCGGTGGACAGCGCGTGGGCCCGCTCCGCGGCGCTGCGCATCGGCTTCCCCTGGGCGTGCGCGAGTCGCGCCCGCAACAGCAGCACCAGGCCTTTGGCCGAACGCTGGCCGTACTTGTCGATGAGGCTGTCGGCCCGGTCGAGGGTGGCCTGGGCCTGGGTGGGTCGGCCTTCGACCAGGTGCATCTCGCCGATCAGCGCGGTGTGCAGGGCCAGACCCGATCGTGGCGGGTCCAGCAGCATGGCGTCGAGAAGGCGTTCGGCCTCGGTGGCGAGCCCACCCCGGGCGTCGCCGCCCGTCATTGCTTGCGCCCAGTATCGGCCGAGCCGCAGGTACGTGTGGAAATGGACCATGCGGCTTTCGGAGGTCATCGAGAGCCCGCGTGGTGTCACGCGCAGCAGCCAGCCCGGGTCGCCGGCCGTCGCCGCGGCCATGGCGCTGAAGTGGGCCGCGGCCGCGACGGAGTACGGGTCGTCGCCGGCTTCGGCTACGAGCACGTCGAACTGGGCGCGCGCCGCGTCGAGGTCGCCGTGCATCGCCGTCGTCACCGCCTGCATCGCGTGCCCCAACTGCCGCAGCTGCTGCCGGTCGCGGTCGAAGACGGCGCGGTCGTACCGGCGCAGGCAGCGGAACGCCTCGCCGATCGCACCGATGTCCCACTGGTGGATGCCCCAGGCGATCAGGCCGTACGCGCGGACGACCGGGTCGGTCGAGGCCTCGCCCTCGTCGAGCAGTCGACGCGCCAGCAGGCCGCTGTATTCGACGTCGAGCCCGTGCGAGGCCCCGACGCAGCGGGAGAACAGGAAGTCGGCGGCGTCCCGCTCGCGGCCGAGGCTGCGGGCCAGGTCGGCGGCGCGCTGCAGCACCTCGGGGGCCGAGCCGACGGGACCGACCCGCATCCAGACGGCGGTCGCCAGCTGCGACAGGGCGGCGAGCTCCAGCTCGGCCAGGCCCGCTGTCCGCGCGACGTCGACGGCCGTGCGCAGGTGGCGCTCGGCAGCCTCGAAGGCGAGCTTGGCCGTGGCGGCCTCGCCGGCGCGGATCAGCGCGCTCGCGGTGCGGGCGGGGTCGACGAGCGGGCCGGCCTCCCAGAGGTGATAGGCGAGAGCCTCGGCGTCGTTGCGGTCGAGCGCGTCCGCCACCCGCACGTGCAGCCGGGTCGCCTGCCGCGGCGGCGTGGTCGCGCGGACCGTGTCGCGCACCAGGTCGTGCGGGAAGCGGAACGAGCGCGGGTCTCCGGGAGCGGGCTCCAGCAGGCCGGCTCCGTCCAGGGGCTCGAGCCGGTCGAGGCAGGTCTGGCCGGCGAGGTCGGCGGCCGAGGCGAGGACCCCGAGGTCGACGGTGCGGCCGATGACGGCGGCGAGCTGGAGCAGCCCGGTCGCGCCCTCGTCGAGCCCGGTCATCCGCGCCCGGACGACGTCGCGGACCGAGGCCGGAACCCCGGCCCGCGCGACGGCCTCCTCGGTGAGGTCGCCGCTGTCGGCGAGCAGCCGGGAGAGCTCGCGCACGAAGAACGGGTTCCCGGCGGTACGCGTGTGGATGCCCGCGGCGGCCCCGGGGCTCGGCTCCTGCCCGGTCTCGCCGCGCACCAGTTCGGCGACCTCGACCTGGTCGAGCGGGCCGAGCCACAGCCGGCGATGGCCGGGCAGGCGACTGCTCGCGGCGAGCATCGCTCCGACCTCGGCCCCGTGCACCGGGGCGCGGTCCCGCAACGCTCCGATGAGGACGGTGTGGGCGGGCAGTCGCGCCGCGAGGTGGGCGAACAGGCGCAGCGACGCGACGTCGGCCCACTGGAGGTCGTCGATCACGAGCACCAGCGTCCGCCGCGCCGCGACCTGGCCGACCGCCGCGGTGACCTGTTCGAAGAGGCGGAACTGGGCGCCGCGGTCCGGCTCCGGGCGGCTGACGGCGCCGCCGCGGGCCCGCAGCAGGCGGCCGAGGTCGCCGGCCAGCCACTGCTGGTGCGCCGCTTGCGGCAGCGCGTCCAGGACCGTGCCGAGCACCTGCTCCCACGGCCACAGCGATGGCGTGCCGTCGCCTTCGAGGCAGCGGCCCCACGCGACGAGCGCACCGTGCCGACCCGCGTCGGCGGTGGCCTCCTCCAGCAGGCGGGTCTTGCCGACGCCGGGCGCGCCCTCGACGATGGCCAGCCCCGTGCCGCCGGCGAAGCCCACCTGGACCGCCTGCCGGAGGGCGGCGAGCTCGTCGAACCGGCCGACCACTCCCCCGTCGGCCTCCTCGATCGCCGGGGTGTCGTCCTGACGCAGCACCCGCTGGTGCGCGGTGCGCAGGGCGGGGCCCGGGTCGATGCCGAGCTCGTCGGCGAGGCGGGCGCGCACCGTGCGGAACACCGACAGTGCCTCGGCCTGCTGCCCGGCGGCCCCGAGGCTGACGATCAGGCTGGCCTGCACGGGTTCGTGCAACGGGCTCATGGTCGCGGCACGGTGCAGGGCCGGCAGCGCCCGCTCCGGCTGGCCCGTCGACACCGCCAGTTCGGCGGCGGCGACGCACGCGGCGAAGAACTCGTCGTCCAGGCCGGCGAAGACCGGGATCGCCGTCGGCCCGTGGGTCAACCCTTCCCCGGCGGACCCGTGCCACAGGCCGAGGGCTTCGACGTAGTGGTCGAGGGCGGCGGCGTGTCGTCCCTCGCCGTCCGCGGTCCGGGCGGCGTCGACGAGCTGGCGGAAGGTGACCAGGTCGAGCATGCCGTCGCCGGCGACGAACAGGTAGCCGTCGCCGCGGCGGTGCAGGAACGAGCCGGCCAGGCGGGCCGGCAGCGCGGGCTCGAACATCCGGCGCAGCACGCTGACGTACTTCTGGATGACGCTGGTGGCGCTGTTGGGCGGATCATGCTCCCAGATCAGGTCGACCAGCTCGGCCGTGCTGATGGGGTGGCCTTCCATGGCGAGCAGCAACGCCAGCAGATAGGCCTGCTGCCGCGGCCCGACGTCCTGCTCGACACCATCACGCCAGAGCCGCAGCGGCCCCAGAATCTGCACACGCAAGGCATGCGAGGTCGCCACGACGCGCCCCCCTCCCGGCCTGGCTGCAGCGGGCGCCTCCTTCGAAACTAGTCCGGGTCGCCGTACCGGTGTTGCGACCTCGCGCATTCACCTGCGCCCCACCGACCACCCTGACCGCTCTCGACTCCGCCACACCGGAAGCACCGGACGCCGTCCTGTTGCCGCGCCGCGGCTAGATCTGGCCGGCGTACCGATCCTCGATGTACGCCTGTTTGGCCTGCTCGTCGCGGTTCGAGCGCAGGTATGTCGTCCAGGCCAGGTGTTCGTGCGCGACGGCTCCGAACTCCCAGACGCAGATCGTCGCGCGGTGGGTCCCCTGTGGAATCAGCTGGAACGGGAGCTGCTCGCGCAGGTCCTTGTAGTACGCCGACTCCCACATCTCGTTGTTGTTGCGCCACGTGAAGACCAGCAGCAGGTGGATGTGCTCGCCTGCGAGGTGGTCGACGACGAAGCCGAGGTCGCCGGAGAAGCCGGCCCGTCGCGGCCTCGGCGGCGAGGAAGGTGCGCGCCTCGCCGTCCACGTCGGCGCGGATCTGCTGGTCCGGGCGGTGCAGGTCGTACCACTTCAGGTAGGCGTCCGGAAGCTCCAGCGCCGGCCGGGGCACCACCGTCTTCGTGACGTGGTGGTAGGTGTCGTCCACGACGTTCCCTACGCGGGCAAGGTCTTCCATCGACGTGCGTCCAAGCCTAGCCGCGTGGAACCTGAGTGATTCTCTGCTTCTGTCCTGGAGGCCTGTTGCGCGCCAGTACGGTGAGGCTCAGGCGACCAAAGAAAGGGAACCCATCGCGGCACCGGACCCGCCGCCGCAGGCCCGCGTGCCGCTCGATGCTGCTCCCGACCGGTTGCGGCCTCGGCTTGGTCACGTTGCGGCCAGACCCACCTGCCCGCGTTCGAAGACCTCTGACCAACGAGGAGAGATACATGCTCGGCATCTCGCTACGTCGGCCGAAGATCATCGCCGCAACGTTCGCCGCCGCCATGCTGCTCACGGCGGTCGGCTCAGCCACCCCGAATGCGCTCGCCGACGGTGGGCTGCGACCGCCAAGTGACGATCAGGGCACCAAGCCGACCATCGTCCTGGTGCACGGCGCCTGGGCGGACGGCTCGAGCTGGAGTCAGGAGGTCGCCAATCTCCAGGCACGCGGGTACGAGGTCCAGGTCGCGCCGCAACCCAACCGGGGGCCGTCGGTCGACGTCGGCTACCTGAAGGACTTTCTGTCCACGATCGAGGGCCCGATCGTGCTGGCCGCCCACTCGTACGGCGGTTTTGTCGCGAGCAACGCCGCGACCGGCAACCCCAACGTCAAGGCGCTCGTGTTCGTCGACGCCTTCGCCCCAGACCAAGGGGAGACCCTGGCGGCGCTCACCGCCGGCTCGGGCTCGATCCTCGAGCCGGCCCTGACCGACCCCACGAGCGTCTTCAAGCTGGTGCCGTTCCCCGGTGCTCCGCAGGGTGCGGTCGACTCGTACGTCCTGCCGGAGGTGTTCATCACCGGCTTCGCCAACGACCTGCCCCGGGCGCAGGGGGCGGTGCTGGCGGTGTCCCAGAGCGCCCTCGCGACCAACGCGCTGATGGAGCCGTCCGGCGAGCCGGCGTGGAAGACGATCCCCTCCTGGGCGGTGATCGGCACCGAGGACCTGGTCATCCCGCCGGCCGGCCAGGAGATGATGATGAAGCGGGCGGGGGCCACGATCACCCGGATCGACGCCGGGCACCTTGGCCTGATCTCGCACCCCGACGACGTCACCGCGGTCATCATCGAGGCGGCCCGGTCGATCTGAGATCCGACAAGGTGGCCGCGTGGGCAGAGCCCACGCGGCCACCGTCGCGGTCAGTCGGTCGCCGTGGCGGCCGCTTCGATCTGGTTGGTGACGGCGCCCGGGTCGGTGACCAGGGACAGGTGCGGAGCGTTGAGCTCGACCGTGTGGGCCTTGGCCCGCTTGGACATCGCGATCTGCTCCGCGGCCGGGATGATGGCGTCCTTCTTGCCGACCACCGACCACGAGGGAATCGCGCGCCAGGCCGGTTCGCCGGACGCCTCGTCCAGGGCGTTCGACGCCAGCGGACGCTGCCGGGCGACCAGCACCGCCACGTCCTTGGCGGAGATGCTCTTGTCGGCGAACGCGTTGGCGAAGACCGACGGCTTGACGTAGAGGTTCGCGGCTTGCGCGTTGTCCGGGATCCCGACGAAGTCGAAGAGGGTGGTCGGGTCGGCCGCGAAGACCGAGCCCGGAACGGCCCCGGTCAACGACTTCACGGTGTCGCCCTGGTCCGGGATGTACGCGTCGACGTACACGAGGGCCTTGACGTTGCTGTTGCCGGTCGCGGCGTTCGTGATGACCATGCCACCGTACGAGTGTCCGACGAGGACGATCGGCCCGCTGATGGTGCTCAGGTACGAGCGGAGGTTCTTGGCGTCCGTGTCCACGCCCGTGAGCAGGGTCGGCGGCGCGACCACGCGGTAGCCGTCGTGCTGGAGCCTGGCGGTCACCTTGTCCCAGCTGGACCCGTCCGCCCAGGCACCGTGCACCAGCACGACGGTCGGCTTGGCCGGTGCGGGGTGGGTGTGACTCGTCGAGGCCTGTGCGGTGCCGATGCCACCGATGGTGAGGGCACCGATGGCGACGCCTGCGAAGATCAGACGGCGCCGGAGAGAGGCTTTCACGGTGTTTCCTTTCACTGCTGGAAAAAGTCGAGCAGGGCGCCGTTGACCTGGTCGGAGTGGGTCCAGGCGATGGCGTGCGGGCCGCCTTCGATGACGAGCAGGCGCGCGTCCTTGAGGAAGGCGGAAAGGCGCTGGCCGGTCACGCCGATGGGCAGGACCCGGTCCTGGTCACCCTGGATCACGAGCACCGGCACGTCGATCGCCGACAGGTCTTGACGGAAGTCGGTGAGCCAGGTCGGGATGCAGGCCACCGCGGCGATGGGAGATCCGGCCACGGCCTCGTTCCAGCTGGCCCGGAACGCCTCGTCGCTGACCAGCGAACCGCCGTAGACGTCGAAGTTGTAGAAGTTCTCCAGGAAGCCCTTGAGCCACACGTACCGGTCCGCCGTCGCGGCCGCGATGAACCCGTCGAACAGGGCCTGCGGTGCGCCTTCCGGGTTGTCGTCGGTCTTCAGCAGGAACGGCGGGATCGGCGAGAGCAGGACGGCCTTGGCGACCCGCCCGGTGCCGTAGCGACCCAGGTACCGCACGACGTCGCCGGTGCCCATCGAATGACCCACGAGGATGGCGTCGCGGACGTCCAGTTTCGCGAGCAGCACGTCCAGGTCGGCGGCGAACGTGTTGTAGTCGTACCCGGTGGCGGGCTGGCTGGAGTCGCCCCAACCACGCCGGTCGTAGGTGATGACGCGATAGCCGGCCGCGAGCAGAGCCGAGACCTGCTTCTCCCAGGCCCGCCCGCTGAGCGGGTAGCCGTGACTGAGCACGACGGGCGTACCGCTGCCGTGGTCTTCGTAGTAGATCTCGATCGGGTCGGCTCCCGCCGAGCCGACGGTGACGTGGGGCATGCGCACTCCTCGGGCTTGCGTTCCGTTCTGGAACCTCGCCGAAGGTACGGACCTAAACCCCTCTGCCGAATCGCCCGAGTCACGTAGTCCCCTGTGTTTGTTGACCTGCGAAGGCGCTGCCCTTCCGTCACTAGGATGGCAATGGTGAAAACGCCCGACGGCAGGCCTGCGGAGGCGCCGCGGTCCCGCTGCGAGTTCAAGGTCTTCGGCGGTCTTGGCTGCCGCAAGGACGGCGCGGAAGTCGATCTTGGCCCGGTCCGCCAGCGGATCATTCTGGCCAAGCTCCTCGCCGCCGGCGGTGACGCGGTCAGCCTCGAGAGCATCGTCGACGGCCTGTGGGACGAGCGACCGCCGGCCAGCGCGGCCAACCAGATCCACCGGCACGTCGGGCACATCCGGCGGATCTTCGACCCGGACCTGGACGTACGCGAAACCGGTCGATACCTCCTACCGGCCGGTACGGGCTACCGGCTGACCCTCGCGACCGAGGAGTCCGACCTGGCCATGCATCGCGAGCTGGTCCGGCGGGCACGCGCGGCCCTCGCCGGCGGGGATGTCGTGGCCGGTGTGCGCGAGTACCTGACCGCGCTGGAGCTCGGCCGCAGCCCCGCGTTCACCGACCTGCCGATCAGTGCGCGCAGCTCACCCGATTTCGTCGCGGTCGAACGCGAGCGGCTCGCGGTGGCGCTCGCGGCCAGCGAAGCCGGGATCGCCCACGGGATGGCCGGCGCCGTGGTGACTCCCCTGCTGAGCGTGGCCGCCGCGGCGCCGCTGGATGAGGCGCTGCAGGCGTGCCTGGTGCGCGCGTACGTGGCCACCGGTCACCGCGCCGAAGGGGTGCGGGTCTTCGAGCGGGCCCGCGACCGGCTCGCCGAGGAGCTGGGGGTGGATCCGGGGCCGGAGCTGCGGGAGGCCTACCGGGACCTGCTCGCCGGCGGCGGGGTGCAGTCAGACGCGCCCCGCCCCGCGCAGCTGCCGGCGCCGGTCGCGGGCTTCGTCAGACGAGACGACGTGGCCGCCGCGCTCGACGACGCGACCGCCGCGACCGGCGGGATCACCGTGCTCGGCGGCATGGGTGGCATCGGCAAGACCGCCCTCGCCGTGCACTGGGCCCACCAGATCGCCGACAGGTTTCCCGATGGCCAGTTGTTCCTGAACCTGCGGGGCCTGGATCCGGACGGGCGGGTCATGTCACCGCAGGACGCGCTCGCCAGCCTGCTCGCGTCGCTGGGCGAGCCGGCGGTCTCGTCGCCGCAGGAGACCGTCGACGCGCAGGCGGCCCGCTACCGCAGTCGCCTCTCCGGTCGCCGTGTCCTCGTCCTGCTGGACAACGCCCGCGACTCCGACCAGGTCCGCCCGCTGCTGCCGGCCTCCCCCGGCTGTCTGGTCATCGTGACCAGCCGCGACCGGATGACAAGCCTGGTCACCCGGGAGGGCGCACGGTACCTGCAGGTCGACCGGCTGACCGAGGCGGAGTCCCGGCAGCTGTTGGTCAACCGCCTCGGCGCCCGCCGCGCCAACACGGACCCGGACGCGCTGGACAGGGTCATCGCGCTCTGTGCCGGCCTGCCCCTCGCGCTGGCGATCGTCGCGGCCCGGGTAGCGCTGAATCCGGCCCTGTCGTTGAGCGACGTCTCGGCGCCATCCGCTCTCGACGTCTTGTCCAGTGTGGACTCGTCGGACGATGTCCGGTCGGTGTTCTCGTGGTCGTACCACGCCCTCGATCCGCGGACGGCGCGGGCGTTTCGTGCCCTGGCCGCCCATCCGGGTCCACTGATCTCGCGGGAGTCGGCGGCCAGCGTCGCCGGAGTCGGACGCATTCGCCCACCGCTCACGGAGCTGGTGACCGCGAATCTGCTCGACGAGTCGCAGCCCGGGCGGTACGCCCTCCACGACCTGCTGCGTGCCTACGGCGGTGAGCTGCTCGACGAGGCCCACGAACGACCGGCGTGTGAACGGCGTCTCATCTCGCACTACCTGCACTCCGCCCGCGCCGCGTACGCCCGACACCACCGACAGCCGGTCGGCAGCGTCGACGAGCCGCCGCCGGACGTGACACCCGAGTCGTTCGACAGCGTCCCGCAGGCGGCCGCCTGGTACGCCCGGGAACGGACCGCGCTGTGGGCGACGATCGATCTGGCCCTCGCCCACGACCTGCCGCGCGAGGCGGCCACCATGGTCCTCGCGGCGTCTGCGCCGGGCAGCACCGCCATACCCGCGGGCCGGACCCGGACCGTCCTCGCGATCCTCGACCTGGTCAGCGAGCCGCTCGTCGAGGCCGAGCTGCTGCGGACCGTCGGTGAGGTCGACGCCCCGCAGGCCGACGGCTACCTGCGTCGCGCGCTGGCCATCTTCGAAGGCGCCGGAGAGCTCGCCGGGCAGGCCGACGTGCTGCGGAACCTCGCCACGCTGTCGTCGGCGCGCGGCGACCACGACGCCGCCAACGCCTACGGTGAACGCTCGGTGGGCCTGGCCCGCCAGACCGGGCGCCAGGAGTTGCTCGCCGTCTCGCTGCTGACCCTCGCCGACGCGCGCCTGGGGTCCGATCGGTTCGAGGATGGCGCCCGGGTCGCGAACGAAGGGCTGGCCATCGCGGTGGCCGAGCACCTCGACCACCTGAAGATCTCCTACGCACAGCTCGTCGCGGAGTCCTCCTTCAGGCTCGGCCGGCTCCAGGAGGCGGTGCGGGTCGCGGAGTGGGGGCTGGCCGAAGGCGTCTCCGAGACGAACGCTCCCCGGTGTGCCGTCGCGGCGGTGCTCGCGCGGGCCGCGTTCGAGCTGGGTGACCGGTTTCGCGCGGAGCGGGGGTGCCAGCGGTTCGAGAGCCTGATCGCGGGCAACGGCTTCCACGAGCTCGTCGAGGTCTCCGGCATCGAGCAGGCCGAGGGATACCGCGACATGGTCGCCTATGTCCGGGCCCGGCTGAGCCTGCTGCTCGGCGGATCGTAGGCGCGCACTCGCTCTGCACTCGTCGTGCACGGCGGGGCGGTCGGATGGTCGTCAAGACCCGACCCCTCGCCCCGAGGAGCACCATGGCCTGCGCCGCAGCCGTCCGCGTCCTGACCCCACGACAGGCGGAGATCGCCCTGCTGGTGGCGGCGGGCTCCACCAACGTCGAGGTCGCCACGCGGCTGGTCATCAGCGCCCATACGGTCAAACACCACCTCCGCGGGGTGTTCCGCCGGCTGGGGGTCGCCTCCCGGCGTGAACTGCGCAACACCTTGGCCTGCCACGACACGACCGACCGTTTCGCGCAGAGGCGCGAGCTGACCCACGAGGAGCGCGAGGTCGCCCGCCGGGTCGCGACGGGCGCGTCCAACCGCGAGGTGGCGGCAGAGCTGTTCATCAGCCCGAACACGGTCGACTACCACCTCCGCAAGATCTTCCGGAAGCTCGACATCAGCTCACGCCGGGAACTGTCGGTGCCGCGGGAGTGAGCCCGGTCGGGTTGGCGACACGGGTCCACCCACCACGCACCGCCAGGCCTACCGTGCGAAGGAGACAAATGGGCCGGGAGGTGTGTCGGCATGTCCGAACAGTTCTCTGGGGTCGTCACCGTCGTCGATGGGCAGGGCCGGGAGGTCTTCCGCTTCGACTCGCGGTTCGCCGTTCTCGACATCGGCGGCCTTGGCAACGAAGGCGACCTCCGGCTGCGCGGTGACGACGGCGAGACGAGGATCGCCATCGATGGCGGCCGGCAACTGGTGACCGTCACGAACCTCGAGGGCGTCACGGTCTTCCGGTTCGACGCCGCCCATTCCCTGCTCGACCTGGGTCCGAGCCTCGGCGGCAACGGGGCGGAGGCGGACCTGCGACTCTTCGGGTCCGACGGCCAACCGACGATCCACCTGGACGGTGCGAGCGGCGACATCCGGCTGCTCGGCGGCGACTGCGCCGAGGAGTTCGATGTGGATGGACGCCTACCGGCCGGGCCGGGAGACGTCATGTCCATCGGTCCGGCTGGCCTGCTCGAACCGTGCGCCGCAGGGTACGACCGGCGGGTCGCCGGTGTGCTCTCCGGCGCCGGCGGGCTGCGGCCGGGAGTCGTGCTGGGCGCCCGTCACGGGGCGGACCGCCGACCCGCGCTGGCGCTGACCGGCCGGGCCTACTGCAAGGTCGACGCCGGATACGGCGCGATCGACGTCGGCGACCTGCTGACGTCGTCGCAGACCCGGGGGCACGCCATGAAGGCGACCGATCCCGCGCGCGCGTTCGGTGCGACGGTGGGAAAGGCGTTGGGCGCGCTGTCGGCCGGGACGGGTCTCGTCCCCATCCTGGTCACCCTGCACTGACATGTTCTCGTTGCAACAGAGCCTGCGGCGCCTCGGCGTCGACGGATCGGGCGGCATCCGCGACGCGTTCCCCGTGCGCCCGACCGGGCTTCGGGAGCTGCTGCGGGCCGCGAACCTGCCCGACCCGTCCACCGCCGATCTGGAGCCGGACGACCCGCACACGTTCGAGTCGTTCGAGGTCGAGGATCCGCAGGGACTCGCGTACGTGGGCGGGGAACGCTGGGTGCTGTCCAGCCAGTTCACCGTCCGCGGCGTCCGCATCGTCGCCGCCGACCCGTTCGGGCCCACCCGGGTCGTGCACGGCGCCAGCCGCCACATCGACGATCTCCTGGACGAGGCCGGGCTGCCCGACGAGTTCGACCATATCGGTGACCTCGGGCACGCCGGAGGCGTCGTCTACGCGCCGATCCGCCACGAGAGCCACGAGCCACCGCATCAGATTTTTGGCCTCTCCCCCGACCTGCGCGTCGTCGGTCGCGCGCGACTCGCGGACACCTCAGGCGAGTCCGGATGCGCCGTCCACCCGTGGAACGGGCTCCTCTACGTGCCGAGCGTGACCGTGCCCGGTCGGCTCGAGGCGTACGACGTGGCGGGGTTCCGCGACCGGCTCGCCCGGCCGGCCGACTGGGGTCGGCCGATTCTTATGCCGCGGCGCCCGTTAGCCGACCTTCTCCTGCGGACACCGGGCGGCGAGCCGGAGGCCCAGGGCGTGCAGGGCTTCGCGTTCTCCGTCAACGGGCGCGCGTACGTCACCCGGTCGCTGGGCGACGGCCCCTGGAACAACTTCGTGTACGCCTACAGCGTCCTGACCGGGCGGCGGTTCGGTCCTGGGCGGGAGTGGGACTTCCCGGGGCGCGGCGACGAGATCGAAGGCATCGTCGTGCATCCCTCCGGTGTGCTCTACCTCGTCGTGGCCGACAACGACAACGAGACGTTCGACAACGACGACTTCGACCTCTACACGTTCCGGTTCCGGAGCTTGCCGCCGGACCAGGTCTGAAGGGCGGCGACCATGTCCGAACCAGTCGGCAACCGGCGGGCTACGCCCTACCTGCTCCTGCTCGCCCAGTCGTCGACAGCGGCGCGCCGCGACGCCGCCCGGCAGTTGCGCGAGGCGGGCATCACGGTCGTCGCCCAGTACGGCCGCGTCGCCGTGGAGGTCGTCGCGACCACCGAGCAGATCGCCCGGGTACGGGGTGCCTTCGCCGACGTGTTGCGCACCGCGATGAAGGCCGAGCACCTCGAGCGCCTCACCGACGAACAGCGGACGGTTGTGCGCCAGTGGAACGTCCGGTTCACCGCCGGATATCGGGAGCTGCGGCGGGACCGTACCCGGCTAGGGCGGTCCTGGGGCGATCCTCGGTCGGACTTCCCGGCGCCGTACTCCCCGGTGGAGCAGGACGAGCTCGACGCGTTCGTGGCCGACTACGAGCAGCGGACCGGGCGCCGGGCCTTTCCGGATCGGCCCGACGAGCCGGAGCGGGGAGGCCGACCCGAGCCGTTCGTCGGCCAGACGTTCCAGCGCTACGAGCGGCTGCTGGCCGAGCGGCTCGACGATCCCACCGCCGCCTACCATCTGGCCCGCATCGCGTGGCGGCTCGGACCGACGTACCGCCGCCTGTTCCTGCGCATCGACCCGGAGTTCCTCGCCGCCCTCCTGCACCGGTTCTTTCAGGCGGAGGCCACCTGCTGGGAGATGACCGGGGAGATCTCCGTCGGCCTGGTCTTCGTCGAGTCGGCCGACCCGGACGGCCCGCGGTTCGACGACTCGGAGCGCGACGAGGTCTGCCAGGAGATCCTCGACGGCCTGAACTGGCTCGCCGCCGCGCATCCCGGCGGTGACCTGTCGTGGGTGTACGACCTGCAGTTCACCCGCATCGGCGCCCCCAACGGCGACGAGGACGTGTGCGGCGACGACGGCGTGTCGACCGCGCTGGAGGCGGGCTGGCGGGACCCGGCGATGGGCCAGGTCACGTTCAACGGCACGGTGTACGCGGCGGAGTGGGCGTCGGTCGGCCGCTATCGCGAGGACATGCGGGTGGCGAACGACTCCGCGCACGCCCTGGTCATCTTCGTGACGCCGTACGCGAACTGCTGGCACGCGTACGCCGGCAGCGGCCGAGTGGTCCTGGCCGACCACAACGACTGGGGAAACTGGGGCCGCTCCTCCATCGACCGCATCGCCGCGCACGAGGTGGCCCACCTGTTCGGCGCGGCCGACGAGTACACGGGCAGCGGCACACCATGCTCCACATGCGACTCGCTGCACGGCTGCGACCAGATCCCCAACGGCAACTGCGGTTCGTGCGCGCGACCCCAGCAGAGCTGCATGATGGGCGGCAACGACCGCCGGATCTGCGCGTACACGCGGGGCCAGATCGGCTGGTCCACCCTGTTCGTCGAGCTCACCACCGGCGACGTCGACTGGGCCGGCACGGACGACGACGTCTGGCTCGACATCGGCGACCGGGAGTTCGAACTGGACACCGCTTCCCACGACGACCGCGAGCGCGACAACCGCGAGGGCTACGCGCTCTGGGCGCCGGACGTCACGCGCGAGGCCATCAGCCGGGTGTTGATCCGCAAGGGCCCGGACGGGAGCAACGGCGGGTGGCGCCTGGCCGGCCTGCGGCTCTGGCACGAGGGAACCCTCGTCTGCGACCAGCCGTCGATCGACCGATGGCTCGAGGACGACACCCGCGTCTGGATCGGCTGCGTCTCCGCCACGGACCTGGTCAACGAGCTCGAGGTCCGCATCACCACCGGCGACGTCTCCTGGGCGGGCACGGACGACGACATCACCCTCACCCTGGGCGGCCGAAGCTGGGACCTGGACAACCCGGGCCGCGACGACTTCGAACGCGGCAACACCGACACCTTCGTTCTGGACCCGGGCCCGGGCCTACGCCTGGGGGACCTGACCGCGGTACGCGTCGACAAGTCCCCGGACGGCTCGAACGGCGGCTGGCGTTTGGCGGGCGTCAGAATCGTCGCGAACGGCACCTCGATCTACGACAACCCGTCGATCGACCGGTGGCTGGAGGACAACACCCGCACCTGGAGCGACACCATCTGACGTGCGCTAACGACGTGGCTTGCATTCGGCTCCCAGGTGCATGCCGGCGATCGAGCAACCGCTTCGGCTGGCGGAGTTCGATGCCGGAGGGAAACGGTCATCACCGGAAGGGCGCCGAGACATGAGGCGTAACGACCGCCGCACCGTCGATCTCAACACTCACAGTTCGCTCGCAGGCATCTCTTGGTGGGTCACATGGTCGAGGCGCACCGCCGCAGCGATACCACCACTCAGAATCCCAAGATCGACACAGCCGCCTGGCGCCACCGCGATCGCCACAAAGCCAATGCCGCGTCTACGCGGCTGCGTCCTCAAGATGTGCGATGGCTCGCCGCAAGTCGCCCAGCCGCACCATTCGATCAGGCTCCCGATCGGCCTGCTGGAGTTCCAACCACTCCCGGACGACAACAGAAGGCGCAACGCCGCGGGCAGTTGCTTCGTCGCGGATCCGAACGTACGTAGAGGTTGGTACCCGCGCGGAGATGACAACCATTGGCTCATCAGTGAGTCGCGGCGGCAGCTCGGGCGTCGGCGCCGACAGGTCGAACGCAACGTCGCCGGCCGCGACGGCATTGGCTAGTTCCTCACTCTCGGCTAGGTCCCGGTGCGGGATCTCACGCTCGTCGTTCATTGGTTTGCCTCCCATGCCTCAAACGTGGCGAACTCATCGTCAGTCATGTCGCGAGCGCCCAGAATCCACCAGTCGAAGCCGTCGCCGCGCCGGACCGTCACCACCAGCGGACGACCCGCACCGGTCCGCGCGAATATTCCGAGCACCTTGGGACCTAGACCGACAGCAGAGACAGGGAGCCGTCGATCAGATCCCAAAGCCTGCAGCACCTCATAAGGCTCAACGCCCCGCAGCGCGGCCAGAGTCACGGCCAACCAGTGGTACGGCACCAACCCAGTGTATACGATTCGTATACGCCGCGAAAGGCGCATCGGTGCGGGCTCCAACACCAGCCGAAGGCGACTCCCCCAACCGCTGCGGGGCTTCAAGTTGCCGATGCCGGAGCTTGATCATCTGCGCCGAGGCGACAGCACCCAATACCCAACCGGAGTATTGGCTGGCAGGCACAGCCCGACACCCAGACGAGGCCTGGCCCCATCAATGCACCGCTCGTGGCCAGACCTCCGGACGACGCCGAGATCGTTGTCGACGGCAGATCACTGGTTGGATCTGCCGGCACCCCAACAGCCTCCACTAGTTTCGACGCCGTGACCCGCTGGACTCAGTCCGGCCATTGGGCTCCGGACCGGTCGAGGGCAGCGCCAACCCGAATCACATGGTCAACGACGAATCTATGGTCGAGCCGGCTTCGCCCTGCTCCGCAAGCGCGTGTCACCCGCTCGATGACTCTTCTCCCGAAGAAGCGTCACCAGGTCCGGAGGAAGTCGGCGGCAAGACGAACCAGTAGTTCACGGTCGGACCCTGGGCTGCCAAGCCTGCCCCCATCGACTCGTAGAGGCTGCGCGCGGCGCATTTCCTTCGCCTGTAATGAGGAACATCTTGCCAGCGCCGAGCTGCGCGCCAGCCTCCATGAACGAGCGCAACAGCCGACGGCCGATACCACGGCGCCGATGGGACTCGGCCACCTCAAGGTTGTGCAGGTAAAGCATGCTGGCCCCGTCCGGCCTGGCCAACACATATCCCCAGCACCAGCCCTGAACCTCGTGACCGTCCACAGCGATGAACGCGACGGTCCCCGGCGACCGCACAAACCGGGCAGCGCCCGAGGCGACTCCGACGAAGCGCCGAATCGCTTCCTCGAGAACCTCCACGGCGGCCAACGAAGCACGAACGATCACCAGAGACATCCTGCACCACCTCGACGAACTACGTTCACACGAAGCCATCGATGGTCAGCTTTTTTTTGCGGACAGAAACCCCGAGCACGCAGATCTTCTCGGACACCGACCTGCTCCCGCGGCTAAGGGTGGACACGACGCGACGTGGGCCCCGGGGGCGTTCCCGGGGCCCACGTCGGCTCGTCGGCTAGCGGCGACCCGCGTACACCTGGGTCACGTGGTCTGCGCTGAGCTCGTAGGCGTACAGGCGGAAGTCGTCGATCAACCCGTCGAAGCGCGGGTCTCCCCAACTCGTTCCGCCGAGGAAGTTGGCTGTGGTCGTGCCGCCCACGCCGACGTTGCCCATGCCGATCGGGAAGTCGGAGCGGGTGGCTTGCAGGACTCCGTTGAAGTAGATCTTTGCGGTCGAGCCGTTCATCGTGAACACCACGTGGGTCCACTGGCCCAGCGGCAGGTCTCTGCCGGCGCCGAGCAGCAGGCGCTCCTGCGCCGCCACTCCCGCCGCCTTGAAGGTGGCCCCGAAACCGGTGGTGCCGCCGTTCGTGGCCGACTGCAGCAGGAAGAACGTGTCGGTGCTGCTGCCGATCTGCAGCAGCGGCACCCAGTTCGGGAGCGCGTCCGGGCGCGCCCAGAACGACACGGTGAACTGGTTGGTCAGGCCGGCCTGGATGTTGTTCGGCAGCCTGACCTCGTTGCCCGAGGTCGCGGCGCCGCCCGGCAGGTTCACCGCGCTGCCGCTCTGGCCGCCGGCCCAGGTCACCGTCGCCGGCAGCGTGGCCGCGCCGAGAGACGTCTTCGTGCCCGAGTTCGCCGCGGTGGTGCCGGTGTTCTCGTCGAACCTGTACCGAACCGCGTTGCCCTCGTTGTACATCGCCGCCACGGCCGTACCGGTCAATGTGGACGTGTAGACGCGTACGTCGTCGATCAGGCCGTCAAAGGCCGCGTCGCCGTAGCCGTTGCGGCCCAGCCAGTTGTTGGCCGTCGGGCCGATGCCGGTCATGTCGACCGTCAGGTCGGACCGGCTCGCGATCGCCACGCCGTTGAGGTACAGCGTGCCGATCGAGCCCTGGCGGGTGAACGCCACGTGGTTCCACTGGTTGGCGACGACGTCCTGGGCGGGGCTCGCGTACACGCGTTCCTCGGGGCCGGTCTTGGCCTTGAACGTCGCGGCCAGGCCGGTGCTCCCGGACGCCTGGGTCTGCATCTGGAGCTGGAAGTAGCTTCCGGCCGAGCCGAGCCCGTCTCCAATGTGGAACAGGCCGGTCCAGTTGCTCTTGGTGTCGGGGCGCACCCAGAGCGCGGTGGTGAAGTTCGCCGCGTTCTGCAACAGGTTGTCGGGCAGGTCCACCGCGTTAGCGGTGCTGCCGCCGGGCAGGTTGACCGCCTTGCCGATGACGCCGTTGGTCGACCAGCCGGTGGTGCCGGTCAGGATGGCGGCGCCCGGCCCGCCCGCGCCGCCGGTGTTGGCGGCCGTGGTGCCCGTGCCCTCCTCGAACTCGTAGCGGGCCGGGACACCGACGGGTGTCGGCGGCGCGTCGTCGCCGACGACCAGGTCGTCGATCATCATGGCGCCGCCGGTGCCGCGCAGGGTGAGCGTCTGCGTGGCCGTCGCAGCCGTGAAGGTGCCGACGTACGTGCCGTAGGCGCCCGTCGACGGCAGGGCCGTCGTCGCGATGAGGGTGGCGTTGAGGTTGGCGACCGTCAGGTTCGCGCTCGCCGCACCGGTCCCCGAGACTCGGCTGTCCCGGGCATACCGCAACGACACGCGGTACGTGGTCCCCGGTGTCAGCGAGCTGAGCGTACGCCGGATGTTGCCGGCGCTGCCGAGGCCGAGCTGGTAGCCGGTGAGCCCGAGGCCGCCCTGGCCGGAGACGGTGCCGCGGACGAGCTGGACCTGGCTGTCGACCGTCCACGGTGACATCCGGGTGTTGCCGGCGGGCACGTCGACGGTCGCGGGCGGGTTCGCGGTGCGCCATTCCGCGGGCAGGCGCGGGTACTCGAACTGGTCGACGACCCGCGGGTTGAGCTGGGTCAGCTTGACCGCCGGGTCGATCTTGATGATCTTCGCAACCGACGGGGTGCCAGCAGAATCCCAGACGAACAGCATGTACGAGCCGGGAGGCGCGTAGTTGCCGTTGACCGGTGCGGTGATAGTCACGGTGCTGCCGGACTGGCTGAACGCCAGGTCCTGGAAGTTCTGGTCGTTGTTGAAGCCGTGCGTGACCGAGCCGTTGCGGACCAGGGTGACCCGCGAGACGGTGCCGGACGCGGTGATCGGGAACGTGCCGTTGTAGCCGATGGTGGCCGGCGCGGTGGTGATCGCCGGGCGCGGGGCGAGCTGGTCGCCGTTGAAGAGGTACGTCGGCGAGTAGTACTCGACGTCGGTGTAGTTGCGCGGGCCGGGGGTGCCGCCGCCGCCCATCATCACGCGACCGTCGGGCAGCAACAGCGCCGTGGAGTGGTAGAGCCGGGCGTGCTCGTACGGCACGGCGACCTCGGTCCAGTTCCCGGCGTCCGGGTCCCAGATCTCGGCGTTGGTGACGTACCCACCGTTGCCGTTGTTCTCGCGGCCGCCGCCGGTGACGAGCACGTCGCCGTCGGGCAGGAGCGTCGAGGTCGCCCAGTGGCGCTGGTACTTCATCGGCCGGGTCGCGGTGATGACCGGGCTGGCGGTGCCGCCGGTGATGTCGACGGTGAAGCCGGCGCGGGCGCCGTCGGGGCCGCCGCCGTTGCCCCACCAGCCGCCGCCGACCTGCAGGATCTTGCCCGGGCGGTACATGGTGGCGGTGGAGGTGGCACCGACCGGGTTGCCGTTGGCGCCCTGGTTGGCGATCGCGGCGGGCAGCGTGCCCCGCAGCGTGATGGCGCCGGTGCCGGCGGGGTTGAGCTCGTACATCTGCGTGCCGGTGATGTTGAACAGGGTTCCGCTGCCGGGGGCGACGAACGCCCGCGGGTACCACCAACGGTTCTCGTCCTGCCCGGCGTGGTCGGAGCCGCCGTCGCCGTACGCGGCGGGGCTGCGGGCGCCGTCGAGCGTCTTCCAGCCGGAGCCCGACTGCGGCGTGTAGATCTCCGGGGTGAGCACACCGGGGCCACCCGGGCCGCCGCGCAGGCTGCCGCCCTGCACGACGATGTCGCCGTTGGGCATCGTGGTGCCGGTCGGGTACCACCGGGGGTAGTTCATGGGCGCCTTGTTCTGCAGCCCGTTGTTGGTCGTGTAGCTGGTGACGCCGATCGCGGCGTCGTTCGGGGCGTTGCCGCCCAGGCCGTCGTCACCGCCGACGGTCATCGTGGAGTGGTCGTGCGGGTTCTGCACCTGCATGGCGCAGAACAGGTCGGTGTACGTGGTGTTCGGCAGGATGCCCGCGCGCAGGTTCGAGAGGTTGCGCGGCTGGGCAGGGTCCCAGATGTCGACCTCCATCTGGCCGCCCTGGGTGAGCGAGCTGTCGCCGGTCCAGTCGTACGGCGTGGTGTCGGTGCTCCAGCCGCCGACGCTGCCGAACGACTGGACCTTGCCGTCGGAGGTCAGCGACATGTTGATCGGCACCAGCGGCCACGGGGTGACGCCGCTCCAGGCGCCGGCCCGGTCCTTGACGGGCGGCGTGCAGTCGGCGGGCAGGAGCCCGGCGGCGTACGCGAGGCCGTTCTTCATCTGGGCGCGCATGTAGGACTCGGAGTAGGCGGTGCCCTCGTGGCCCATCGAGGTGTACCAGGACCGACCGGAGTCGATCTTCTGGCACCAGGTGACGGGGTGGGAGGTGCCTTGGCGGCCGCCGCCGTACGACGACTCGTCGGCCTCGATCAGGGTCCGGACGTTGGGCGCCGGGTTGACCACCCAGTCGTACCACTCGTCGCTGCGGGTCAGGGAGGCGGTCACGCCCTGGGTGAGCGGGTGGGCGGCGTCCCGGACGAACACGCGGCCCGGGCGTACGCCGGGGTCCTCGGGGTGTCCTTCGGAGGCGGCGCCGACGAGCCGGGCGTAGAACGGGTTGACGTCGTGCTCGCTCTCTCCGACCGACCACCCGGTGTAGTGCAGGCCCATGAAGCCGCCGCCGGCGCGGATGTAGGACTCCAGCGCGGTGCGCTGGGCGGCGTTGAACAGCACGCCGCCGGTCTGGGCGAAGACGACGGTGTCGCGTGCGGCGAGGTTGGCGGTGTTGAAGACCGCGGGGTCGTCGGTCTCCTGGATCTCGACGGGCTGGTTGTACTGGGTGCCGAGCTGGGCGGCCAGGTCGCGCACGGCCTGGCGGGCCTGCACGTTCGAGGCGTGGAAGTTGGGCTTGTAGAACAGCAGGACGTTGAGGCGGCCGTCGTCGACGAGGGCGGCGGCCCGGGGTACGGCGTTGGCCGTGGCGGGGGCGGCCACGAGCATCAGGGCCACAAGGGCCGCGGTGAGGGGACGGGCAGACCTGCGGGGCACTTTCATCAGAGATCCCCTTGAGGTTCGGCTGACGTGGCAGTGAGGACGGACACTGCCACCGGCCGAAGGTTAACCCAACGCGAAGAACTCTGTCTATATTTCTGAACTTAAGTGCGACAGGTTCCTATATGTGAATCGTGATCGCCATCATGGTCATCGCAGCTCGGCGATGACGGTCTTCAGCTCGGTGTAGTCGTCCAACCCGAACGAGCCGAGCTCGCGGCCCCACCCCGACTGCTTGAAGCCACCGCGCGGCAGGGTGACGTCGTCGGCGTGCCACGTGTTCAGCCACACCGTGCCGGCCCGCAGCCGGGCGCCGACCCGGTGCGCCGTGCCGATGTTGGTCGACCAGACGCCCGCCGCGAGGCCATACACCGTGTTGTTCGCGGCCGCGACGACCTCGTCCTCGGTGTCGAACGGGATCGCGGTCACCACCGGGCCGAAGATCTCGTCGGTCTGCACCGCCATCTCCTCGTGGACGCCGGTGATCAGCGTCGGCTGCACGAAGAAGCCGCGCTCCCCCACCCGGTCGGCGCTTCCGGCGGTCAGCACGGCGCCGTCGCGGACCGCGCCGCGGATGTAGCCGAGCACCTTCTCGTGCTGCTCCTGCGAGACCAGCGGACCCATCTGCGAGGTGGGGTCGAAGCCGTCGCCCACCTTGATCGCGGCGGCGGCTGCGGCCACCCCCGCGACGACCTCGTCGAAGACGCCGCGCTGCACGTACAGGCGCGAGCCGTTGACGCAGCACTGCCCCTCGTTGAAGTAGCCGCCCAGCACCGCGCCGGCGATCGCCGCCTCGATGTCCGCGTCGTTGAAGATGATGTTGGGGGCCTTGCCCCCCAGCTCGAGGGAGACCTTCTTCAGGTTCCCGGCGGCCGCCGCGGCGATCTTCTTGCCGACCTCGGTGCTGCCGGTGAAGGCGACCTTGTCGACACCGTGGTGCTCGACCAGGGCGGCGCCGGTGTCGCCGAAGCCGGGCAGCACGTTGACGACGCCGGCCGGCACGCCCGCCTCCAGCAGCAGCTGGCCGAGGCGCAGCGCGGTCAGCGGCGTCTGCTCGGCCGGCTTGAGGATGACGGTGTTGCCCGCGGTGATCGCCGGGACGATCTTGAAGCAGGCCATCAGCAGCGGGAAGTTCCACGGCACGATGCCGGCGACGACCCCGACCGGCTCGCGGCGGGTGTACGCGTGGAACTCGCGGCCCGGCACGGACATCGGGATGGAGGTGCCCTCCATCTTCGTCGCCCAGCCGGCGAAGTAGCGGAACAGCTCGGCGGCGATGGCGATGTCGCCGTCGCGGGCCGCCTCGACCCGCTTGCCGTTGTCGAGGGCCTCCAGTTGGGCGAACTCGTCGGCGTGGGCGTCGACCAGGTCGCCGATGCGCCACAGCAGGTGCGAGCGCTCGCGCGGGGTCGTCCGGGACCAGGGCTCGAACGCGGCGCGGGCCGCCGAGACCGCCCGGTCCACGTCGACGCTCGACGCGTACGCGACCTGCACCAGGTCCTGCTCAGTCGACGGGTTGATCGTGGCGAAGGTGCGGCCGTCCTTCGCGTCGACCCACTCACCGTCGATCAGCAGCTGCTTGGGCGAGGACAGGAACGCGCTGACGGCGGGCAGGAGAGTCATGGTTGCCTTCCATAGAGGGTCATTTGACGATCGACACTTTCGAGCGGTCCAGGGTGAGCGCGACCGCGACGACGATGATGGCGCCGTACAGGATCTGCTCGTACGCCGAGGGCACGCCGACGATCGGCAGGCCCACCCGCAGCAGGGTCACGACGAGCGCGCCGGCGAGGCTGCGCCACACGCTGCCGTGGCCGCCGGTGATGGCGGTGCCGCCGACCACGATCGCCGCGACCGCCGGCAGCAGCAGGTTGTCGGCCATCGTGGGGCCGCCGCTGAACTGCCGCGAGACCAGCATGACGGCGGCGAGGCCGGCGCAGGCACCCGAGACGCAGAACGCGCCGATCTTGACCAGGTCGACGGGTGTACCGGCGAGCCGCGCGGCCGACTCGGAGTAGCCGGTGGCGGAGATCCAGCTCCGCAGCGGGGTGACGCGCAGGACCACGGCGATCACGGCGACGACGATCAGGGCCGTGGCGGCGGACATCGGCACGTAGCCGCCGAGATACAGGTCGAGCCAGTGGACCGGCGAGTCGTCGACGACCCGCACCGTGCCGGCGCCGGAGACCACGAGGGCGACCGCGGACAGGATGGCCATGCCGCCCAGGGTGACGATGAACGACGGGATCCGCAGCAGCACGTGCGCGACGCCCTGCACCGCGCCGATCGCCGCCGCGACCGCGATGACCGCCGGGGTGGCCAGGCCACCGAGGTTCGGCAGCCACAGGGCCAGGAAGACGGTCGACAGCGACGCCAGCGCGGCGATGGACAGGTCGATGCCGCCGCAGAGCACGACCAGCGTCGCCCCGGCGGCCAGCACGATCAGCGGGGCGGCGGTGCGTGCCACCGCGATCAGGCTGCGCTGGGTCAGGAAGTCCGGGTCGGCGATGGTGAGGGCGGCGACGAGGGCCGCCAGGGCGATCAGCGGCATGAACCCGGTGAGCCGCTGGGCGGGCTTCATTGCGACGGCGGTGCTCACACCATCTCCTTGACCAGGTCCAGTGGGGTCGGCTTGGCGCCGGTGGGGCAGGGCACCTCGGTGGCGACCCGGCCGTCGTTCATGACCAGGATGCGGTCGGCCATGCCGACGGCCTCTTCGAGGCTGTCGCCGAGCAACACGGTGGCGACTCCGGTGGCGGCGAGCTCGCGCATCAGCCGGTACACCTCGGAGCGGACGCCGACGTCCAGGCCGCGGGTCGGGTGGTCCAGCAGGAGCAGCCGGATGTCGCCGGCGACCAGCCAGCGGGCCAGGATCACCTTCTGCTGGTTGCCGCCTGACAGGCGCTGGATCGGGGTGTCGCGGCCCGGGGTGCGGATGGAGAGCCGGCGGATCCACGAGTCGACGAGGGTGGCCTGCTTCTTGGGCGCCACGAACGGTCCGGCGCAGCGGGCCTGCTGTTTGGCCAGGGTCATGTTCTCGGCGACGGACAGGGCGCCGACCATGCCCTCGGTCTTGCGTTCGGCGGGCACGTAGCCGATGCCGGCGGCGCAGGCGGCCCGGGTGCTGGGCAGGTCGATCCTCGTGCCGTCCATCCGGATCTCGCCGGCGGTGGTCGGTTCGGCGCCGAACAGGGCGCGGCAGACGTCTTCGCGGCCGGAGCCGTGGACGCCGACGATCCCGACGATCTCACCGGGTGCGACGTCGAAGCTGATGTCATGGAATGAAGCACCGGACAGCCCGCGTACGGACAGCCGGGGCTGCTCTTCGACGACCGTGGTGGCGGCGCTGCCGTGGTAGTGGTCGTCGGATCCGGTGGACCCGATCATCATCCGGTGCAGTTCGCGCGGGACCGCCCCGGCCGCGGCGACCTCCCCGACGGACTTTCCGCCGCGCAGGACGCACACCCGGTCGCAGACGTCGAGCACCTCGTCGAGCCGGTGGGAGACGAAGATGACGGTGGCGAACTCACGCAGCCTTCGGATCTGCGCGAACAGCGTCTCGATCTCCTTGGACTCCAGGACCGAGGTCGGCTCGTCCAGGATGACGACCGGCGGGTGCTGGCTGCGCTCCTCGATCCGCAGCACCTTGGCGATCTCGACCATCTGCCGGTCGGCGAAGGAGAGCGAGTCGGTGCGCGCGAGCGGGTCGATCGGTGAGCCGATCTTGTCGAGCTGCTCCTGGGCGAGGCGGCGCATGACGTCCCAGCGGTAGATGCCCCGGCGCACGGCGGGGCCTTCGCTGCCGAGCACGATGTTCTCGGCGGCGGTCAGGTTGGGCACCAGGGACTGTTCCTGGAAGACCATCCCGATGCCGTGGTTGGCGGCGTCGACGACGCTGCGCAGCTTGACCTGCTCGCCGCGCACGTGGATCGTACCGGCGTCGGGGGTGACGAGGCCGACGAGGGCTTTGAGCAATGTGGACTTGCCGGCGCCGTTCTCCCCTGCCAGGCCGAGGACTTCGTTGGGTCTCACCGCGAGGTCGACGCCGTCGAGGGCTGTGACGCCCGGGTAGTGCTTGACGAGGCCGCGTACCTCCAAGGCGTTCACTTGACCACCTGGTTTCGTCGACGTTGGGGGATGACGGCCGCGGCGACGGCGGCGACCACGATCAGGCCCTCGACCCCGCCCTGCCAGTACGGGCTGACGCCGACCTGGACGAGGCCGTTGGTGAGGACCATGACGAGCAGGACGCCGACGGCGGAGTGCGGGATGCCGCCGCGTCCGCCGGTGAGCAGGGTGCCGCCGACGACAGCGGCGGTGATGGCGGAGAAGTCGTAGCCGTCGCCGGCCTGGACGAGGCCGGCGCCGAGCTGGCTGGTCACCATGACGCCGCCGAGGCCGTAGAAGGCGCCGGCGAGGGCGAAGACCGCGACCTTGTACGGCTTGACCTTGACGCCGGAGAGCGCGAGGACCTCCTCGGCGCCGCCGATGGCGTAGGCGTAGCGGCCGAGGCGGGTGTAGCGCTGGATCAGCCAGCCGAGCAGGACACAGACGGCGGCGATCCAGGTGAGGTACGAGAACCCGAGGAACCGCTCGATCGCCAGGCCCTTGACCATCGTGTCGGTGATGTTGGGCTGCACGCCGGCGAACATCAGGGTGGCGACGCCGAGCCCGACGGCCGACATCCCGAGGGTGGCCATGAACGAGGGCACCTTCAGCAGCACTAGGGCCAGGCCGCTCAGGGCGCCGAACGCGCAGCCGAGCAGGACGGCGACCGCGATGCCGAGCAGCCCGAAGCCGTTGTCGTTGCGATTGTTGGCCACCAGCAGCGACACGGTCAGGGCGCAGGCGCCCATCACGCCGGCCGCGGACAGGTCGATCGAGCCCATCATCAGCACGAACGTGATGCCGCAGGTGACGACGGCGAGCACGGCGGCCGCGTCGACGATGTTCTGGACGTTGTCGGTGCTGCGGAACTGCGGGCTCAGGGCCGAGAAGATCGCGAAGATGACGATCAGCGCGACCGGTGGGCCGGCGTCGCGGAACGCCGCGCCTCGCCGGGACTGGCGGCGAGGCGCGGTGACGACCTCGGACGTCATGGTCACGTCAGGGGCCCGGCCACACGGTTGAAGACGTTGCCGCACTCGAAGTCGGCCGGGTTCGTCTTCGGCGCCGCGAACTCGCCGGCGTTGTCCTTGGTGATGAGGAACTGCTCGGCGAAGAACGCCCGGTTGGCGGCGGCGATGTCCTCGACCTTGAGCTTGCCGGTGGCGGCGCAGAAGCCGATCGCCAGGCCGATGCCGCCCTGCCACGAGCCGTCGCTGGAGACGGTGGCGGTCATGGTGCCGTTCTTGACGGCGGTGACGGCGTCGGGGACGGCGTCGATGCCGACGACCGCGACCTTGCCGGCCTTGCCCGCCTGCTGCAGCGCTTCGAGGGCGCCGAGGGCCATGTCGTCGTTGGCGGCCCAGATGCCCTTGACGTGGTCGCCGTGCTTGGTCAGCAGGGTCTTGGTGACGGTGAGCGCCTCGGCGCGGGAGAAGTTGGCGGCCTGCTGGTCGAGCAGGGTGACGCCGGGGTTCTTCTTGAGGGAGTTCTGCAGGCCGACGAACCGGTCCTTGGCGGCGGCGGTGTCGAGCACACCCTGCAGGGCGATGATGCCGCCGGTGCCGCCGATCGCGGTGGCGAGCGCGTCGCCGATCTGCTGGCCGGACTCGACGCCGTTGTAGGTGATGTGGCTCAGCCAGGTCTTGTAGTCGGCGGGCTTGAGGTCGGCGGGCTTGTTCCACTGCGTGACCAGGTACGCGCCGGCCTGGTCGGCGCCCTTGACGATCGGCGGGGTGTCCGAGTCGCCGTTGGGGAGCACGTTCATGACCAGGCACTTGGTGTCGCCGGCGAGGATCTGGCTGATCTGCTCCTGCTGCTTGGTGGAGTCACCGTCGTACGTGAGGCGTTCCTGGGTCAGGCCGACGGACTTGGCGAACTCGTCGCCGCCGGCCAGCCACGAGGCCTCGTACGGGTTCGACTCGTTGCGGACCTGGCCGACCAGCCGGACCTTGGACGGCTCGCAGGTTGCTTCTCCGGCGGCCGCGGTGCCGTTGCCTCCGCCGGCCTGCTCGCTGCAACCGGCGAGGACGGCGGCGGCCAGCGACAGGCTCAGGATGGCGGCGGCGGAACGAGGGGTGACATTCATGGTCGATCCTCAATTCTTCGTAGGGGACGATAGTGCGGGGTCAGCGGGCCAGCCACCCCCCGTCGACGACCAGGACGTGGCCGTTGACGTAGTCGGCGGCGGCGGAGCTCAGGAAGACGGCCGCGCCGGCGATGTCGGCGGCGGTCCCCCAGCGGCCGGCGGGGATGCGCTCGAGGATGGCGCGGGACCGGTCGGGGTCGGCGCGCAGCGCGGTGGTGTTGTCGGTGGCCATGTAGCCGGGTGCGATGGCGTTGACCTGGACGCCGCGCGGACCCCACTCGTTGGCCAACGCTTTGGTGATGCCGGCGACGGCGTGCTTGCTGGCGGTGTAGGCGGCGACGCGGATGCCGCCCTGGAAGGAGAGCAGGCTGGCGACGTTGACGATTTTCCCGTGGCCGCGTTCTGCCATCGGGCGGCCGAACTCCTGGCAGAGGAAGAACGCGGCGTGGAGGTTGACGTCGACGACGCGGTGCCAGGCCTGGCGGGTGACGTCGGCGGCGTCGGCGCGGTCGATGACGCCGGCGTTGTTGACCAGGATGTCGACGCTTTCGGTCACCTCGTCGGCGACCCGTTCTATGGCGTCGTGGTCGCTGACGTCGAGGTCGACGACCCGTACATCGCGGCCGAGGTCTGTGATCTCGTCTCGGGTCTGCTCTTGGCTTCCTTTGCGGCCGAGCAGGACCAGGTCGGCTCCGGCTCGGGCGAGTCCGACCGCGATGGCGTGCCCGAGGCCGCGGCCGGCGCCGGTGACCAGGGCGCGGCGGCCGTGCAGGTCGAACGGGTCGCTCACAACTCCTCCAGCGCGACCGGGGTCAGGTCGGTGTAGTCGTTGTTCTCGCCGCCCATCGCCCAGATGAACGCGTACGAGCCGGTGCCGACTCCGGAGTGGATGGACCACGGCGGTGAGATGACCGCCTCGCGGTTGCGCACGACCAGGTGGCGGGCGGCGCCGGGCTGGCCCATCAGGTGGAAGACGCGTTCCTTCTCGTCGAGGTCGACGTAGAGGTAGACCTCGGTGCGCCGGTCGTGCAGGTGCGGCGGGAGGGTGTTCCAGACCGAGCCGTCGGCGATGACGGTGACGCCGAACTGCAGCACCGCGGTCTGGAGCTCCTGACCCCAGGCGTACCGGTAGAGGCTGCGTTCGTTGGCGCCCTGCGGTGTGCCGAGCTTGACCGGCTCGATCGACGCCCGGCTCAGCAGGGTCGTCGGGTAGGTGGCGTGCGCGGGGGCGCTGACGAAGTAGAACTGCGCGTCGGGACCGGCGAAGGTGACCTCGTTGCCGCGGCCGACGAACAGGCCGTCGAGGTGGCGCAGCTCGAACTTCTCGTTGTTGACCAGCACGTGGCCGGGCTGGCCGACGTTGATGATGCCGAGCTCGCGGCGGGCCAGGTGCGAGGTCGCGCCGAGCACGTCGTCCCAGGCCGGCAGCTCGAGCTGGTCGGTGCCGGGCACCGCGGCGCCGATGACCAGCCGGTCGTCGTGGGTGTACACCCCCCGGACCTCGCCGGTGGCGAACAGCTGCTCCACGAGGAAGTTCTTTCGCAGGTCGGCATTCGTCGCCGTCTCCACGGCGGACGGCGATGCGGAGTACCTCACTTCGATCAACTTCGCTCCTCGTTTGTGAACCGCGTTCAGCTACGTGAACCAATCGGGACGATACCTATGGCTCGGATCACAGGTCAAGAGCTTGAAGTTGGTCCCCGTATGTGAACTGTGGTTGAGTCTGGTACCGCTCACGGCGCGATGAGCGCATGCTTGAGGCGCGCCACTGTCGATGAGGAGGTCTGGGTGGACACGGACAAGACGGCCGGCGGCGGCTCCGCCACCTCGCAGGTCAAGTCGGCCGCACGCGTCCTGGACCTCCTGGACGACATCGCCGCCAACGGCCCCGGCACCCAGCTGCAGCTGGCGACCCGCCTCGGCATCCCGAAGAGCAGCCTGCACGCGCTGCTGCGCACGATGTGCGCCCGCGGCTGGCTGGACACCGACCAGACCGGCAGCGTCTACCGGCTGGGCGTGCACACCCTGACGGTCAGCTCCGCCTACCTCGACGGCGACCCGGTGCTCTCGCAGGCCAGGTCGGTCATGGACGAGATCGCGACGGCGACCGAAGAGACCGTCCACCTGGGACGCCTGGAAGGCGCCGAGATCATCTACACGGCGAAGCGGGAGTCCAAGCACCCGCTGCGGATGTACTCGGCCGTCGGGCGCCGCCTGCCCGCGTACATGACGGCCCTGGGCCGGGCGATGCTCGCCGAACTGCCGGAAGACGTCCGCGACCCGCTGATCCCCCACCAGATCAAGCCGGTCACCACCCAGACGATCACCGACCGGAACGCCCTGCTGGCGATCATCGACAAGGCCGGTCAGCTGGGGTACGCGGAAGAGAGCGAGGAGTCCTGCCTGGGCGTGCGGTGCTTCGGCGTCGCGCTGCCGTTCTCGCAGCGGTCTGCGGACGCGGTGAGTGTCGCGGTCCCGATCAGCCGCCTCGACCAGGGCCGCGAGGACTTCATCATCGAGACCCTGCTGAGCGTCAAGGCCCGCCTGTCGGCGACGCGCTAGCCCTTGTCGAACGCCGCCACGACGGCGGCGCGACTCGGGTCCTCGCTGGCCAGCACTCCCCCGTTGGCCACGATGTCCGGAGTGATCTCGTTGAACACCATGCGAACGTCCTGCGGACGAGCACCAAGAATCTCGACCGCGTGCGCGGTCACAGCCTGAGCGAAGGCCCGACGCTGCTCCACGGACCGCCCCGCCAGCAACTCGACGGTGATGTTAGGCATGGCGCCACCTCTCCCGCGCATCCAGGTTACGGACTTCAGTTCACCAACGTGAACGCACGCTACCGTGGCGGCCATCCAGCCGCAATCGAGGCGGGATCCCGTTCACATTCTTGACCCTGATTCGGCTTGTTGCTCCAGTTGAGGGTGGTCATCGGCTGGTGCTGGCGTCGGCCTTGCCTCTGGCCGTCTCTGATGTCGGGTTGCCGATTAGACCACCGAGACCGTGAACCAGGGCCGACAAGCCGACCTCGAACTCATGATCCGGCCCGAGCGCGGTGACTTTCGCTCCGATCTCCGCGACGTGAGCGGCCCCTGCATGGGCCGGTTCGGTAGGCACGATGATGGCTCCGCCGTCGCGGGCGGTCTGCTGTTCGAGGGCGGCGCCGATGGTGTATCGGGACACCGCGATGAAGGCCAGGATCGCGTCGGGGCCAGTGAAGCCGCTACGTTCCAGCAATCCGATCTGCGCGATCGCGTTGTCAATACTCGGCGTTCTGGGCCCGCCTGATGCGATCAGCCGTGCCCCATCGCGCACGGAGAGCATCGCGTGCCGCAGGCTACGGGCGTTGCGGACCAGGAAGTCATGCCAGCGCTCGCCGGCGGCGGGAGTCCGGTCAGTGTGCCACCGGTCAAGTACCTCGTCCGCGACCGCGGTCATCAGCTCTGCCTTGTTCCCAAAGTGGTGATACAGGGCCGGCTGCTGGATTCCCAGGCGCCCGGCGATCACGTGCAGGGACAAACCGTCAAGGCCTCGGTCGTTCAGAACCTCGATAGCTGCTGACACGATCGCGCGGCGGTCCGTGCGCCGAGGGTGGGGCATGCCTGAAGCCTACCGACACACAGTCGATGCTTATCGGTGATAACCTTCGTGTCGAGGTCCTATCGGATCGACGACGGAGACCAGATGAGCAGCGAACACGCATGGAACGCCGTGGTGACGGCGAAGTCCCGAGGCCTGCTGGATGGGTCAAATCTGTACCGGCGGGTGACAGTCCGCTACGACGACGGGCGGGAGGAGAAGATCAGGGTCTCCAGAGACCTGTGGAAGCAGATCGAACCCGGCGACCGGCTGGTCAAAGAGGCCGGCCAGGACCCACGGCGGGCGTGATGCGGGCGCAACCGGCTCATCCGACCGGGCGGGGGCGTTCGCAGCAAGGCTGAGGCCGCCACCACAAGGCTCGACGCGACCACCTTCACGCTAGGAGACACCGTGACCGCCACGTACACCTTCGACATCTTTTCCACGCTCGACGGCTTCGCCAATCACGACGGGGACTGGGGCGGCTACTGGGGCAAGCAAGGCCCCGAGTTCCTGGCGCATCGCGCCGCCGGCTACCGCGACCCGCTGCGCATGGTGCTCGGCGCCAAGACCTACCTGTCGAACGCGCCGTTCCTGAACCCCGCCTTCGACCGCAGCCAGTTCGACGGGTGGATCACGCGCATGTTCGACTCCCCCGTCACGGTGCTCTCCAACCGGCTGACCGAGCCACTCGAATGGCAGGACACGACCATCGAGTCCGGCGATCCGGTCGAGGTAGTCACGCGCCTGAAGGCCGAATCTCAGCTGCCGCTGCGGTCCCACGGCAGTCTGACGCTCAACCGGACGCTGCTGAACGCCGGCCTGATCGACACCATCGAGGTGACGGTCTTCCCGGTGATCTCCGGGAAGACTGGCGTGGACCGGGTCTTCGACGGGGCGGACGACTTCGACCTCGAATTGCTCGACGCCCAGACCTTCGACGGCGACACGCAGGTGCTGACCTACCGGCCAACCCGACACAGTTGATCAGCGACGAGGAGGAGCGTGGGGCAGCCAGCCGAGGGACGATGACACTCGAAGACGAAGTGCGCGCTATCTCGGCGGCGTGGGACGAGGCGCTGATCAGTAACGACGCGCCCCTGGTCGCGAGCTTCATGACGGATGACTGGGTCTACGTAGGCCCGAACGGCGCCACGCCCAAGTCCGACATCATCGGCTGGATCGCGTCGGGCCGGCTGACCCATCACACCATGGTCGTGGTCGGCACCGACCGCGCGGTGCGCGCCGGTGACGCGGTTCTCCTCACGGCGCGCAAGGCGAGCTCTGGCGCCTGGGACGACGTGCCGTACGTGGCTGACGAGTGGATCAGCGAGGTCTACATCCCTTCGCATGGACGCTGGCGCTGCGCACTCAGTCAGAAAACCCCTGTGGTCTGATCCAACAGATCAGCTGCTTGCTCGAGGACGACCACGAACTCGTCCGGCGGGATTCTGGCAACGAAAACCTTGCCCAAGTCCTCGGGTATTGGACGGTCGGCTCGCCAGAAGCTGAACACGATCACCAGGTCGTCACCGTCGAGATAGACGTAGCTCGTCACGTTGTCAACGGTCTCCCCCCAGTGCAACAGCCAGAACTGCTCCCGGAAGTCCGTCTCGTCGTCCGCGTAGAGCAGCCGGAAAATCTCCTCTGGCGAACGTTCCGGGAACGGGCACGGGCTGACGTCGCGGCGATCCACCTGGGCTGCCGTAGACCGTAGGAAATTGATGAAGACGGGAAGAAAGACCGTGTTGTCGTCTGTGGTGAGCCACTTGCCGCCGGCCCATAGATCGACGGTGCGCATGCTGGGCGGCGTGATCTCGCCGATCTCCACACAGAATCTGGCTCGGTCACCGAATCGTTGCGTCATCAGCTCGCCAAAATATCAGCCCACGAGGTCGGGGAGCCTGCTGGCAGGTGCGATCTCGCCGTCGGCCGCGGCGGCCGCCCACGCCGGTTCCGGATTCGCGCGGCCAATCGGCGGCCGAGGTCGTGCGCAGCGGGGTCGGTGTCGTCGAGCGACGGGATCTCCAGCGTGGTGACCTGATCGCCGCAGCGCACGATGACGAAGTACGCGGTGGACGGGGGCTTGCCCGGGCGGCGAAGCTGCCCATGCACGGTGACTGTCTCGTCGCAGACGTTGGTCGTCGGCACCGCCCTGAGCGAGATGTCGGCTCCCGAAGCCTGGTAGCTCCTGCAGGTGCGCAGCACGCGATGTAGGTCGGCCATCGCTCGTGCCGCCCAGCCTGGCTCGTAGGTTTCGACGATGTTCAACGCCGACTGGTCCGTGGCCGCGTTGGTGTACCGGCGTTGGCTCGCGTGGAGTCGATGAGATTGGGCGGCGTAGTCGGCGTCACGATAGGTCGGGCAGTCCGGCTGAACCCACGGCCATGGTGGGACCTCCGCCGAATCCATGGCGATCCAGTCGCGGCCCAGGACCTCCGCGGGAAGCAGCATGTCGGCGGTTGCGCTCGACGGACTGGAGGCAGCGGGACGAGGGACCTCTGGTGGTGAGGAACAACGGCATCGAGGTGCGCCTCGACGTGCGCCCGGCTGAGTACCACTCGCGGGTCACCGTCGCGCCGCACCGGGTGACGCTGTTCACCGGCACGATCCGCGACAACATCGGCGGTTCGCCTGAGCGGTTGAGGGCCGCGGCGCGCGCGGCGGCCTGCGCCGACTTCGCGGCCGATCTCGACGCCCCGGTCGGCGAGAACGGCAACCGGCTCTCCGGCGGCCAGCGCCAGCGCATCGCCCTCGCGCGGGCCCTGGCGACCGACGCGCCGGTGCTGGTGCTGCACGAGCCGACGACCGCGGTCGACTCGGTCACCGAGCAGACGATCGCAGGACGGTTGCGCACCTTCCGCGCGGGGCGCTCGACGCTGCTGATCACCTCGTCCCCGGCGCTGCTGGGCTGCTGCGACCGGATCGTCGACCTGCTCGCGGACACGCCCGTACTCGAACGGACGGACGCGAGATGACGCTTCCCGTGGCGAACCGGCGGGAGGCGGCCCGAGAGATATGGCGGCTCAGCCGCGGGCATCGGCTCCGGCTCGCCGCCGTCGCCGTGGTGGGACTCGCCAGCACCGCCGTCGACCTGGTCGTCCCCGTGGTGATCGGCCTCCTCGTCGAACGCGTGCAGGCCGGCACCGCCGATCTCGGCACCGTGCTGACGCTCACCGCGACCATGTTGGCCTCGGCGGTCCTCGGCGCCGCCGGCACCGCGGCGACCATCGTCCTCGCGACGCGCGTCTTCAACCACATCCTGGCCGCGCTGCGCGAACGCCTCGTCGAGCGTGGCCTGGCACTCCCGCAGCACGTCGTCGAACGCGCCGGCACCGGCGACCTGATCTCCCGGAGCAGCGACGACGTGACCGCCGTGGCGGACGCCGCCCCCACGGTGCTCCCGGCCGTCACGGTCGCCGTGTTCACCATCGTCGTGTCGCTGGGCGGGCTCGCGGCACTGGAATGGCCGTATGCGGTCGCGTTCGCCGTCGTGCTGCCCGTCTACGTGCTCGCCCTGCGCTGGTATCTGCGCACCGGGCCGGCGGTGTACCGCGCCGAGCGTGCGGCGATGAGCGCCCGCGCGCAGCAGATCGTCGAGTCCCAGCGCGGCTGGGCCACCGTGCGCGGCTTCGGACTCGCCCCGCGGCGGCACCAGGCCGTGATGACGAACTCGTGGGCGGTCGCGGTGCAGGGGCTGCGGGCCCGCGCGGTGCAGAGCATGTTCAACACCCGCCTGAACCTCGGCGAATGCCTGAGCCTGGCGGCCGTGCTGGTCGTCGGCTTCTTCCTCGTCGACCGCGGGGCCTCCACGGTCGGCGGAGCCACCACCGCCATGCTGCTCGTCCTGCGCCTGCTCGGGCCGGTCAACCAGCTGATGTTCGTGATCGACACCCTGCAGTCGGCCCTGGCCTCCCTGAGCCGCATGATCGGGGTTGCCACGATGGGCGCCGCGGACGAGCAAAGGCAGACGGGCGCCGCTGTACGCGTCCGCGACGTCGCGTTCCGGTACGGCGACGGCCCGCTCGTGCTCGACGGGATCACCCTGGACATCCCCGCCGGTCAGCACGTCGCGGTCGTCGGCGCCTCCGGGGCCGGCAAGACCACGCTCGCCGCCGTGATCGCCGGCATCCACCCGCCCTCGACGGGAACGGTGGCGAGCCCCGACCGCACCGCGGTCATCACCCAGGAAGTCCACGTGTTCGCCGGCACGCTGCGCGACAACCTCACCTTGGCCGCACCCGCGGCCACCGACCACGACCTCGATGTGGCACTCGAGGCCACCGGCATCCTCGACCAGGCCCCCGACGGGCTGGACACCATCGTCGGCACCGGCGGGCATCCCCTCACCGACGCCCAGGCACAACAGCTCGCTCTCGCCCGGCTGCTGCTCGCCAACCCGGATCTGGCGATCCTCGACGAGGCGACCGCCGAGGCCGGCTCCACCCACGCCGGCCTCCTCGACCGGGCGGCCGAGGCCGCACTGGCCGGCCGTACCGGCCTCGTGATCGCCCACCGCCTCTCCCAAGCCGCCGCCTGCGACCACATCGTGGTGATGGAGCACGGCCGGATCATCGAGGCGGGCACCCACGAGGACCTCGTAGCGGCGCAGGGCACCTACTCCCGCCTATGGGATGCCTGGAACTCCACCCGGGCGCCCAATGTCGATAGTGCCCCGCACGACACGGCCACCGCGGTCAGGACGAGACCGTGCTCGATCAGGTAGCTGCCGTGCAGCTCGGTGAGGGGCGGCCCGCCATCGGCACGGGTGCCGTCGATCAGTATCCGCCCGCGGAAGGTGCTGGTCACCGGGTCGATGGCCAGGTGTACGTCCTCGAAGCCGAGCCAGCGGCCGGTCAGCGGGTACCAGACCTTGTAGATCGACTCCTTGGCGCTGAACAGCACCCGGTCCCAGTGCGTCCCCGGCCGCGCGCGGGCGAGCATGGCCAGCTCGTCCGGGCCGGCGACCACGTCGGCCACGCCGTCCGGTAGCGGCCCGTGCGGTTCGGCGTCGATGCCGACACCGGCGAGGTCGACCGCGCGCGCCACCGCGGCCGCCCGGTAGCCGGCGCAGTGGGTGATGCTGCCGACCGCACCGTCGGGCCAGCGCGGCTCGCGGCGGGGCCCCGGCCGGATCGCCGCGGGCGGGTAGCCGAGGCGGGCCAACGCTTCCCGCGCGCAGCGTCGCGCCGTAACGAACTCGCCGCGCCGGATCGCCGCCGCGTCCCGGACCAGGTCCTGCTCCCCCGGGTGGACGGGCTCGCCCGGCACGTCGGCGAACGCTTCGGCCGACGAGACCGACGAGGGCAGTAGCCGCTCGATCACGGGGCCGCCTCGAAGACGCGCCGCATCGGCCGCGGGACGGTGCCCCGCTCGCGCCACTCGCGGGGGTAGCCGAGCGACACCTCCTCGAACCGGACGCCGTCGTGGTGGGTGGTCCGCGGGATGTGCAGATGCCCGTAGACGGCCACGGCAGCGCGGAACCGGACGTGCCAGTCGCGGGTGCCGACGGTGCCGCACCATTGCGCGAACTCCGGGTACCACATCACCTCCGTGGGCGCCCGCACCAGCGGCCAGTGGCTGACGAGCACGGTGGGCAGCGCGGGATCCGTGGCCGCGAGCCGGCGTTCGGTGTGCTCCAGGCGGGCGCGGCACCACGACTCGCGGTCGGGGTACGGGTCCGGGTGCAGCAGCACCTCGTCGGTGCACACCACTCCGACCTCGTACGCCCGCCGCAGCGAATCCTCCTTGGTCGTCGTGCCGGGTGCGGCGAAGGAGTAGTCGTAGAGCTGGAACAACGGTGTCACGATCGCCGGACCGCCGGCCCCGCGCCAGACCGGATACTCGTCCTCCGGGGTGACGATCCCGTTGTCGCGGCACATCCGCACCAGCGCGTCGTACCGGGCCACGCCCCGCAGCCTGACCGGATCGCTGTTGTGCGTCCACAGTTCGTGGTTGCCCGGCGCCCAGATCACGGTCTGGAAGCGGCGACGCAGCAGGCGCAGGGTCGCCTCGACGTCACCGAAGATCTCGCCGACGTCGCCCGCCACGATGAGCCAGTCACCGTCCGATTCGGGGCGCAGGCGGTCCACGACCGCTCTGTTCTCCGGGTGGGAGACATGCAGGTCGCTGACCGCGAACAGGGAGGCCGTCACGGCTCGTCGGGGAAGATGTCCACCAGGTGCCCCGCCAGCTCGCTCACGTGGGGCGGCAGCATCGCCGTGAGGTTTCCACCGCTCACGCGGCGCACGGTGACCTCGGCCGAGGTGAGATGCCGCCACCGCTGCACGTAGTCGTCGAAGGTGAGTCCGGCGAGAGCCTCGTGGAAGCCGCCGACGAGCTCGTCGCTGGCCACCAGGTGGACGGCACCGTCGTAGGCGGCGTACCGGTACGGTATCCGCGCCTCGATCTGGCGCCGCCAGCTGCGCACCGCGACCGGCCAGACCTCGTCGAGATCAGGATCGTCGAGGTGCGCGTGGTGCGGCTCCGCGACGATCATCGGCAACAGTTCCGCGATCTCGGCCCGCAACGACGCGACCCGGTCCGGCGACGTCTCCACGGCGAGCCGCCGGTACGCGGTGTCGCAGGCGGTGAGCACCCGTAGGTTCTCCCCACCGTCCACAGTGAGGCCGGCGACCTGCAGCATCGGGTCGAGCAGGACCAGCGTGACGTCGGCTCCGAGGCGCCGCAGGCGGATGGCCATCTCCCAGGCGATCGGCGCACCGCCACACCAGCCGAACAGGCGGTACGGTCCGCTCGGCCGGGTGGCCCGCAGCTCGTCGACGTACCGGGCGGCGAGGTGTTCGGTGCCACAGGCCGCGTCCACGGGGTCGAGCAGCCCCGGGTGCTGGAATCCGGCCACCGGCACGGAGGCCGGCAGCTGGTCGGTGAGGTGCTGGTACCAGTGCGCGCTGCCACCGCCCGGGTGGACGCAGAACAGCGGAGTCGACTCGCCCGAACGCCGGAACCAGACCAGGCTGGCATCGGCGGCGGACGCCAGGGTGGACATCACGTTGGAGCGGACCGCCCGGGTCCGGTCCTCCTCGGGTGTCGCGGCGGGCGGGGCGTCGTCGGTCGATCCCAGCGTCGCGGCCAGGGCGGCGACGGTGCGGAACTGCAGCACGTGGGCCACCGAGACCTTGAGGCCGTGGTCCTTGGCCAGCCTGACAGCGATCCGCATGGCGGCCAACGAGTTCCCGCCGAGGGCGAGGAAGTCCTGGTCCACACCGACCGGGCCACAGCGCAGCTCGCGCCGCCACACCTCGGCGATGAGCTCTTCCCGCGCGTTGCGGGGAGCCAGGTATTCCGTCGGCGACTCGGCCTCCGGCATCGGCAAGGCCCGCCGGTCGATTTTGCCGCTGGACGTCAACGGGAACTCACCCAACACGAACACATGAGCAGGAACCAACAACGCCGGCAAACACCCCGCCACAAAACGCCGTAACTCCACACCCGACACAACCACACCATCAGCCAACACCACATGCGCCACCAACCGCTGATCACCCGCAACGGTCACCACCGCACCAACCACACCCGAATAACCCAACAACACCCCCTCAATCTCACCAGGATCAACCCGCACCCCACCAATCTTCACCTGATCATCAACACGACCAGCAAACTCCAACAAACCATCACCATTCACACACGCCAAATCCCCCGTCCAATAAAGCCGACCACCACCCCCACCAAACGGATCCGGAACAAAAACCCCCGCCGTCAAACCCGGCTGACCCACATACCCCCGCGCCAACTGCGGACCACCCAAAAACAAACCACCCACCACACCATCAGGCACCGGACACAAATCCCCGTCCAACACATACGCCCGCACCTCACCCACCGGACCACCGATCGGCACACCCCCCACCGGAACCCGCTCACCCACCGCGAACCCCGACGCATAAACCGTCGACTCCGTCGGACCATAAAAGTTGTACAAACGCGCACCACACCGCCGCCGAAACCGCTCCACCGTCCCCGGCCGCAACACCTCACCCGCCGCGAACACATGCCGCAAACCAGCCGGCACCGACGGCACCAACTCCAAAAACGCATCCAACATCGACGGCACAAAATTCGCGTGCGTCACACCAAACTCACCCATAAACGCCGCCAACGCCACCGGCTCCCGATGCACCCCCGGCGGCGCCACCACCACCGTCGCACCACACACCAACGGCCAAAACAACTCCGGAACCGACACATCAAACGTAAACGGAGTCTTCAACACCACCCGATCCCCCGGCCCCAAAGGATGACAACGAGCCAACCAACCCAAAAAACTCGCCACCGCCCCATGAGAAACCATCACCCCCTTCGGACCACCCGTCGACCCCGACGTAAACATCACATACGCCAAATCCAACGGCCCCGGCCTCCCCACAAAAACCGAACCACCACCCCCATCAACACCCACCACCACAATCCCTAAACCCGCAACAACCGACTCCACACCCGCCACATCATCAGCAACCACCACCCCCACACCCGCCGCCACCAAACGCTCCCGACGCCGCACCACCGGATCACCCACATCCACCGGCACATACGCCGCCCCCGCATACAAAACCCCCAACAACCCCACCACCAAACCCACCCCACGACCCATCACCACACCCACCACCGAACCCCGCCCCACCCCCAAACCCACCAACCGACCCGCCAACAACCCCGCCCGCTCATGCAACTGCTCAAACGTCAACACACCATCCACACCACACACCGCCACCCCACCCGGCGACCCCACCACCCGCCGACCCACCAACTCCACCAACAACGCCTCGGCCGTCGCGCGGCCGCCGGGGCCGCCGTCCGTCGTCATGGGAGGTCAGCCGTTCGGCCGCGCAGGCACCACTCGAGCACCGCCTTGGCGCTGTGCATCTTCTGCTCGGCCTGCCGGAACGCGATGCTGTCCGGCCCGTCGAGCACCGAGGCGGTCACCTCCTCGCCCCGATGCGCCGGCAGGTCGTGCATGAACGCCGCACCCGGGTTGCGCCGCATCACCGCGTCGCCGACCTGGAACGGCGCGAACGCCTGGCGCCAGTCCGGATCGGGCTTGGTCGTCCCGGTGGTCTGCCAACGCGTGGTGTAGACGACGTCCGCGCCGTCGATCGCGGCATCCGGGTGGGCGCACTCGACGAAGGTGGCGCCGTGCTCGGCGGCGATCGCCTTGGCCCGGGCCGAGACCTCCGGCGGCAACCCGTAGCCCGGCGGTGTGGCAAGGCACAGCTCGACGCCCGGGTAGTGGGTCAGGGCGTACGCCAGGGCCACCGCGGTGTTGTTGCCCTCGCCCAGGTAGAGCACCCGGAGCCCGGCGATCCGTCCGAAGTGGCACAGCATCGTGGACAGGTCGGCGATCGCCTGGGTGGGATGCTCGTCGGCGGTCATCGCGTTGACGACCGACATGCGACCCTGTTCGGTCAGGGTCCGCAACTCCAGCGGGTCGCCGGCGGTCCGCACGACCAGGGCATCCAACATGGACCCGAACACCCGCGCCGTGTCCGACATGGACTCGCCGGTGTTGAGCTGAAGGTCGTTCGGCCCGTACGCGATGTGCCCGGCGCCCAGGCGCAGGGCCGCGCTGGCGAACGCGGTTCTGGTGCGGGTCGAGGTGGCCCGGAAGTAGCTGCCCACCACACAGCCGAGCAGTGGGCGGTGCTGGTTCGTGTCGGGGTCGGCGTACCAGGCCGAGCGACGCACCAGGTAGTCCAGGTCCCGGTCGTCGAGGTCGATGATCGAGGTGACGTGCACGGCAGACAGCCTCGCCGCGAGCCGAGCACCCGAACAACGCCTGCGGGCCAGGTTGGCGAGAACTCGTCAGCCGCTTGACCGTTGTCGGACCCGGCGATTGGCTCGCTGCGTGCGTACCGACGATCCGGCTCCCGTCGTGCTTTCCCGGCAGTCCAACGGCACCGGTGTGCCGGTAGTGCTCCTGCCACCCGCGGCGACCCGCGGCGAGGTGTGGAACGCCCACCAGGTGCCCGCGCTCGTCTCGGCGGGATACCGGGTGGTCGTGGCCAACCACCGCGGCCTGGCACCCTCCCCCGCACCGCAGGGGCCGTACCGGCTCGCCGACGTGGTGGCCGACGCCGCCCAGCTGATCGAGGATCTCGGCCAGGGCCCCTGTCACGTGGTCGGCGCCTCGCTCGGCGCGTTCGTGGCGCAGGAGCTCGCGGCGGCCCGCCCCGAGCTGGTCCGTTCCGCGGTCCTCCTCGGGACCAGGGCACGCACCGACCACTACCGACGGTCCCTGGCCCGGGCGCTGGCGGCGCGGGCCCGCGCCGCCGGCCCGGTCACCGATGCCGAGGTCGTCGCGCACCTCGGCCAGCTCTTCGGGCCGCTGACGCTCGGTGACGACCGACGCGTGAGCGACTGGATGGAGCTGCTGAAGCGGTTCCCGGTCAGCGGACCGGGCCCGGCCGCACAGTACGAGCTGACCGCTATTCCTGACCGGCGGCAGGTGCTCGCCGGCATCCGCCGGCCATGCCTGGTCATCGCGTTCGCGCTGGACCTGATCTCGCCCCCCGCCTTCGGTGCCGAGGTCCACGAGGTGATTCCGCACTGTGGCTGGGTGGAGCTCGCCGGCCTCGGGCACTTCGGTTTCCTGGAGCGGCCCGACGCGGTGAACGCCGAGATCCTGCGGTTCCTCGCCCAGGTCGACGCCGGAGCGCCGCTGCTGGCCGGGTAGGAGAGTGCTACCTCGGTGGGACCACGCCGAACGGCGGTTGCCGCGGGTCGGTCTTGCGCGCGCTCTCGAGCTCTTCGGTGATGCCTGACAGACCGATCTTCACACCCGCCTGGAACCGCGTCTGGACGTCGAAGTAGTCGAGCAGCTCGGTGATCCGGCGGGTGAAGGTCCGGGGCGAGACGTTGAGTCGGTGACTCGCCGCGGTATCGGTCGCTCCACTGAGCAGCGCGGCCAGGATCGGTCGCAAATGGTCGGGAAGCAGCCGCGGGGCGCAATGATCATGGTCGTGGGACAACTCTGCCTCGGACACGCGGATCCTTTCGAACCTGGGCAACCGCCTGGACCGGCGAAACCAATGACAGCCAACGATCATCCATCCGAACAGGCCGTTGAGGCGGACATTGAGGCGGACGTTGAGCGGACGTCCAATGCGGATTCGATCGACGCCGCGGCCCGTCGGGGACGGTGTGACAGCGGTCGGCGGCGTAGAGTGCGAGAACGTGGCAGTCGGGTTCGGCGAGCTACTGCGCCAACATCGCTTAGCACAGCGACTCACCCAGGAGGCACTCGCCGAGCAGGCCGGGATCAGCCCCCGGTCGATCGGTGACATGGAGCGAGGCCGGGGACGCAGCCCCCGACCAGACACGTTGGACCGACTCGCGGGAGCGCTGCGGCTGGAGGGAAACGCCAGGCTCGAGTTCGTGGCGTCCGGGCAGACGCTCTTCTGGAGCAACCGGGTGGTGCGACCGGATCGCCCGCCCGCGCCCGACGGGCAGATCCGTCAGCTACCGGCGGACCCGGCCGACTTCGTCGGCCGGGACGCGGAGTTCGCCGTGCTCGACCACATCCTCGACCCCGACGCGGCCGGGCCACGCCTGGCGGTGATCTCCGGCCCGCCCGGAGTCGGCAAGAGCGCGCTCGCCGTGCACGCCGGTCACCGTCTGGCCTCCCGGTTCCCGGACGGCCAGCTCTACGTGGTGCTCGGCCGGAGGGGCGAGACAGCGGTCGACCCCGCCGACGCGCTGGCCCAGCTCCTGCAGATGCTGGGCGTGGACGCCGCAGCGGTCCCCAACGGGCTGGATGCGCGCGCCGCGGCATTCCGGGCCCGGGTCGCCGGGCGACGGGTGCTGCTGGTCCTCGACGACGCCCTCGGCCACCACCAGGTGACCCCACTGCTGCCGGCGGAGGGAGCGGCCGTCCTGGTGACCAGCCGGCTGCCGCTGACCGGGCTGCCGGGGGCGGCGGCGGTCGACCTGCCACCGCTGCCCACCTCCGCGGCCATCGAGCTGCTCGGCAAGGTGGCCGGCACACAGCGGGTCCAGCTCGAGCCGGAATCGGCGGCCGAGCTCGTCGCCGCGTGCGGCAACCTTCCGCTGGCCGTCCGGATCGCCGCGGCGCGGCTGGCCGCGCGGCCCGACTGGCAGATCGGCAGACTGGCCGAACGGCTCGCGGACGAGCGGCGACGGCTCGACGAGCTGCGCCACGGTGACCTCGCCGTGCGTCCGACCCTGCAGATGGCCCATCGCCAGCTCACGCCGCCCGCGGCACGCGCGTTCGCCCTGCTGGGCGCGCTCGGTGTCCGGTCCTTCCCGGAGTGGGTCGTCGCGTCGCTGTTGGACACGTCGCCCGCGGAGGCCGCAGCCGTCCTCGACGAACTGCTCGACGCGCGGCTGCTGGAGCCGGCCGGGCCTGACCGGGTCCACCAGCCGCGTTACCGCTACCACGAGATGACCCGGTTGTTCGCACGCGAGTGCCGGGAGGCGGAGATTCCCGACGCCGTCTGGACCAGCGCCCTGCGGCGCGTCGCGCGGGGCTGGTTGGGGTTGCTGAGGCACGCCGGGGCACACGCCTGCTGCGAGCGCCTCTATCTGGACGGCGGTGCGGAGGCCGAGGCGGCGGTGGACCCGCGGACGGTCGACATCGTGACCGGACATCCCGTCGACTGGTTCGAGGCCGAACGGGACTGCCTCGCCGTGCTGATCGCGACCACCGCCGCCGCCGGCCTCGCCGGCGTGGCGCGCGACCTGGCCGGCGGCTGCGCCGAGTTCTTCCAACTGCGCGGCTACTACGACGACTGGCATCGCACGATGCGGGCCGCCCTGGACGCGTGTCGGGCCGCCGGGGACGACCACGGTGTCGTCGCCATGCTGCGCGGGCTGGGCAGCTGCCTGGTCGAACTCGACGACTGGGCGGCCGCCGAAGCGGCCCTGCGGGAGTCGTGGCAGCTCGCCGAGCGGCTCGCCGACCCGGTGGGGACAGCCCTGGCCCGCAAGGAGCTGGGCTTCAGGTACAGCCTGACCGGCCACCTCGACGAGGCTGTGACGGAACTGCACGTCGCCGCCGGGTCGCTACGGCGGCTCGGTCTGGCCGGGGCACTGGTCATCACGCTGGGCAACCTGTCCTTCCTGTTGCGGCAGCGCGGCGAGGGCGAAGGGGCGGTCCGGCACAGCACCGAGGCGGCCGAGCTCGCCGAACAGGCCGGCGATCCGTATCTCATCGGGCAGACCTCCCGTGGGCTGGCCGGCGCGCTGCGAGCGGTCGGCAGGTTGGCGGAGGCCGAGCTGGCGGCGCGCCGCTCCGCGACGCTGTTCGAGCGGATCGGCGACCTGATCGGGGCCGCGCAGAGCCTCCGCGTGCTGGGTGAGGTTCTCGCCGAGGACCCGGCCCGGGCCGCCGAGGCCGAGCGGACCTACGCCGCCGCGCGGAAGATGTTCGCCAGCCGCGGGTACGACTGGGGGCTCGCGCTCACCGAGCTCTCCCACGGCGAGCTGGCGGTCCGCTACGGCCTCGACGGTGGGCCCGAGCGGCTCCACCGGGCCCTGCTGTTCTGGAGCGAGAACGAGGTTCCGGTGCTGCGCGCCCGCACGCTCCTCGCACTGGCCGTCGCCGCCGAGCGGTCCCGTGACCCGGCCGCGGAACGGTTGCTCGCCGAGGCGCACACCTTGTATCGGACACTCGGCATCTCGCCGCCACGGTTCCCGCTGCAGGTCGCCACGTGACGAACCCGGTCGACGGCGCGCGACGACCCGGTTCACGACAGTGACCTGAGCACGGGAGAACCGTCAGCTGCGCCCCGCCAGGAAGTCGGGCCGTGGACGAGCTCGATGGTCAGGCCGTCGGCGCGGAGCCGGTCGACCGCCCGGCCCACGCTGTCGGTCAGGCCCACGTGGTCGAGCCACCGATCGTCGTAGACGGTGTCCTCGTACTTGCTCGCGTCGTCCGGTGAAAGACACAGCGGCAACCGGAACGGCTCGGCGCCGGCCAGGTCGGCCACGCAGGCCCGCAGGACGAACCCCGTCGACCCGCCGACCCCGACGCCGGTGTCCGCGCGCAGGATGCGGCACATCGCGATGGCGTCGGGGTCGCGCACCGTGGCGCGTCTGTCGAAGCTGTCGGCCACCAGGAACGACGACCGCCGGCTCGCGCCGATCCCCGGCACCGCCCTGGCCCGCGGTGAGCCGCCGGCCGGTTGGCCGCCCAGGTCGGGGCCAGCCGTCGCCAGGGAGGGGTCGGCGTCCACGGCGATCAGCCGCACGCCGCCGTTGCGTGGCCGGATGTGCCGCGCGATGCCGGCGATCGTTCCGCCGGTGGAGACGGCGACGTACACCGCGTCGAGGTCCGGGCCGCCCTGCCGGAGGATCTCCGGCGCCGTGGTCTGCGCGTGGATGTCCGGGTTGGCCGGGTTCTCGTACTGGTTCGTCCAGCGATACCGGGGGTTGCGCCGACACAGCTCCCGTACGGTCGACAACCGGTTCATCAGGTAACCGCCCTGCCCGTCCGGTTCGTCCACCAGGCGGATCGACGCTCCTGCCGCGAGCAACGTCTGCCTGGTGACCAGTGGCGTCTTCGGGTCGATGACCGCGATGAGATGGCAGTCCAGGCGGGCCAGCTGGGTCGCCAGTGCGATGCCCAGGTTCCCCGAGGTGGACTCGACGACCGTCGTGCCCGGCCGCAGCGGTCGCGCCCGGTCGAGCGCGCGCAGCAGGCCGATCGCCGTGCGGTCCTTGACCGAGCCGGACGGGTTGTGGCATTCGTGCTTGAGCAGCAACCGATGCCGGGACCCGCGCAGGGTGATTCCCAGCTCCGACACCGGAGTCGGCGCGATCGGTTGCCGCAGTCCGGCCATCACCCCGCCAGGATGCAAGCCGGCCAGGCGTTCGCCAAGGGTGTGGCGAGTTGTCGCCATCAACGCCGGCCGGCCTTGTTGGCCTCGTCGGCCCGGTACCAGCATGGCCGCATGCCTCTGCAGGGACAGCCGATCGCGATCGTCGGCATGGCGGGCCGTTTCCCGGGATCGTCCACAGTCGACGGCTTTCGGCACAACATGCTCGACGGCGTCGAGTCAATCTCCTTCTTCGACGAGGAGGAGCTGCGGGCCAACGGGGTCGAGGACGTCCACCGCACCGATCCCGACTACGTTCCGGCGGCTCCGGTCATCGGGAACATCGACCAGTTCGACGCGGCGCTGTTCGGTCTCAACGCCCGCGAGGCACAGCTGCTCGATCCGCAGTTCCGGGTCTTCCTGGAGTCCTGCCATGCCGCGCTCCAGCACGCCGCGGTGGTGCCCGGCGACCCGGCCGTGCGGATCGGCGTGTACGCGGGCGCCAAGGACAACGACTACCTGGCGCAGAACGTCAATCGCAACAAGGCGTTGATGCGTGCCACCGGCAACCTGATGGCGATCATCAACAACCACACGGACTATCTCGCCACCGGTGTGGCGTACCGCCTGGGCCTGACCGGGCCCGCGGTGAGCATGGTGACCGCCTGTTCCACCTCGCTGGTGGCGGTGCACTCGGCCGTCCGGGCGCTGCGCTCCGGCGAGTGCGAGGTGGCGCTCGCCGGCGGCGTGGAGATCGGGATACCAGAGGTCAACGGCTACGTGTACAAGGAGGGCGGGATCTTCTCGCCGGACGGTCACGTGCGCCCGTTCGACGCCGACGCGCGCGGCACCGTGTTCGGCAGCGGGTGCGCCGCCTTGGTCCTCAAGCCGCTGGACGCCGCCCTCGCCGACGGCAACACCATCCACGCGGTGATCCGCGGTTCGGCCGTCAACAACGACGGCAACGACAAGAACGGCTTCTTCGCGCCCAGCCGGCGCGGTCAGGTGGCCGTGGTGAACGCCGCGCTGGCGGACGCCGGCGTCGACCCGGACACCATCGGCTACGTCGAGGCGCACGGCACCGGCACGCTGGTCGGCGACCCGATCGAGGTCGGCGCGCTCGGCGACGCGTTCGCCGCGCACACGGACCGCACCGGCTACTGCGCCATCGCCTCGGTGAAGGCCAACGTCGGGCACCTCGGCGCGGCGGCTGGCGCGACCGGCCTGATCAACGCTGTCTGCACGGTCCGCGACGGGCTCCTCGCCCCGGTCATCAACTTCACCCGGCCCAACCCACGGATCGACTTCGAGCGGAGCCCGTTCTACGTCAACCAGCAACTGTCCACATGGGAGGAGGACGGTCGCGCGCGGCGCGCGGCGGTCAGCTCCTTCGGCATCGGCGGCACCAACGCCAACGTCATCCTGGAACAGGCGCCACCGGCGCCGGCTCCGGCAGCCGCTCGCCGTCCCGCGCAGTTGCTGACCCTGTCTGCCCAGACCTCGGCCGCGCTGGACCAGGCGACCGACGACCTGAGCCGGCACCTGGCCGAGGGCGCACACGTGCTGGCGGATGTGGCACACACCCTGACCAAGGGCCGGGCCGCCCTACCCGTACGCCGGTTCGTCGTCGCAGGAGACCAGGGCGCGGCCGTCGAGCGACTCGGCACCGGCGCGCCGTCGTTCACCGCCGCCGCCGGCCGGACCGCCACGTTCCTGTTTCCTGGTCAGGGTGCGCAGCACCCCGGCATGGGGCGGGAGCTGTACGCGGTGGACCCCGTGTTCCGCACGGAGCTGGACGCCTGCGCGGCGGTGCTGCGGGAGTCGCACGGGTTGGACCTGCTGGACCTGCTGTTCGAGGCGGACGCCGACACCCAGAGACAGACCTGTCACGCCCAGCCGATGCTCTTCGCCATCGAGTACGCGTTGGCGCGCACGTTGATGGCGCTGGGAGTCGAGCCGACCGCGATGGCCGGACACAGCATCGGCGAATACGTCGCGGCCACCCTCGCGGGGGTGTTCTCCCGGGACGACGCGCTGCGCCTGGTGGCCGAGCGCGGTGCGTTGATGCAGCGGCTGGAGAGCGGGACGATGATGGCCGTCCCGCTGTCGGAGGAGCTGCTGCGACCGTACCTCGACGGAACCGTCGACATCGCCGCCGTCAACACCCCCGGCGTCTGCGTGGTGTCAGGCCCGACCGAGGACGTCCGCCGGCTCGAGGACGAGCTGACCCTGCAGGGCATCGCGTGCCGGGCGCTGCACACGTCGCACGCGTTCCACTCGCGGATGATGGACCCGATCCTCGATGAGTTCGCCGAGGCCGTGCGGGCCGCCGCGCCCCGGCCACCGGCCATCCCGTTCGTGTCCAACCGCACCGGCACCTGGATCGCGGACGAGGAGGCCACCGATCCCCGGTACTGGGTCGGCCACCTGCGCGAGTGCGTGCGGTTCTCGGACACGCTGCGCCTGCTGACCGGCGACGGTGACCGGGCGCTGCTGGAAGTGGGTCCGGGTCGCACGTTGACGGGCTACGTCACCGCGCACGACCGGGCTGCGGTGGCCGTCGGGGTGATGCGCCACCCACGCCAGCAGCACTCCGACGTCGAGACGATGCTGGCCGCGGTCGGCCGGGCGTGGGCCGAAGGCGTCCCCGTGGACTGGTCGCGATTCTGGGCCGGCGAGTCGCGCCGGCTGGTGCCGCTGCCCGAATACCCTTACCAGCGCGAGCGGTACTGGATCGACCCGGACGACACACCGGCAGCGGACGTCATCCGCGTCACCGCGCCGTACACCACTCCACTGTGGAACGAGACGCCGGCGCCCGCCGCCAAGGCCGTCGACGGCATCTGGATCACCCTCGCCCAGCCCGGTGACCCGGTCCTGACCCGGCTCGGTGAGCTGGCCGAGCGGTCCGGTGCGAAGCTGGTCGCGGCGGAGACCGAGGACCAGGTGTTCGCCGCCATGACCGAGCTCGCGGCCGGTGGCTGGGACCGGCTCACGGTCGTGCACGCCCTGCTCGCCGGCGATCGGCCGGCCGATATCGGCGAGGCCGACTACGCCGGAGCGTGGCTCGATCGCGGATTCCACAGCGTGCTGCGGGTGCTCCAGGGGGCGGCCCGCCGGATGCCCGGTGTTCCGCTCGACCTGGTGGTGGTGTCGACCCGGATGCAGGACGTGGCCGGGGACGGCCGGATCGAGCCGGCGAAGTCCGCCGTGCTCGGCGTCGTGAAGCTGGCCGGCAAGGAGATGCGGTCGGTCACCTGCCGGAGCATCGACATCGACCCCACGAGTCCACCGGACCGGGCGGCGGGGCAGCTGTACGCCGAGATCAGCGCCGGCACCGGCGAGCAGGTCGCCTACCGGAGCCGCAAGCGGTGGGCCTGGTCGTACGCGGGGATCGACCTGGCCGCGCCCGACGGGGTGCCGGCGAGCCTGCGGAACGGTGGCGTCTACGTCGTCACCGGCGGCCTCGGCGGCCTCGGGTTGCTGCTGGCCCGGCAGCTGGCGCACCTGGCGTCGGCCCGCATCGTCCTCATCGGACGCACCGGCCTGCCGGAGCGGTTCGAGTGGCCCACCGTGCTCGCCGAGACACCGGACTCCGCGGTCGCGCGACGGATCCGTGGCGTGCAGGCGGCCGAGGCGGCCGGCGGGCAGGTGCTGGTGCTGGCCGCCGACATCACCGACGAGCAGCAGATGCGGGCCGCGCACGAGCGGATCCTGCGCACGTTCGGCCCGGTGCACGGTGTCTTCCACCTGGCCGCGGTGGCGGGCGGCGGCATGCTGGAGACCCGCACCCGCGCCGACGCGGACGCCGTGCTGGCGCCCAAGGTGCACGGCACCTATCTGCTGGACCGGGTGTTCGCGCCCGAGCTCATGGTGCTGTACTCCTCCATCGCCGTGCTGTCGGCCGACTTCGGCCTGGGTGACTACGTCGGCGCCAACGCCGTCCTCGACGCGTTCGCGCAGGCCCGCTGGGCGGAGGGACGACACACGGTGGCGATCAACTGGCCGCCGTTCGCCGAGGTCGGAATGGCGCAGGAGGTCGAGGCCCCGGCGGTGCTGGCGCGGGTCGCCTGGGGCGGCACCGCGGAGGCGGCGCGGGTCGCCTGGGGCGGCACCGCGGAGGCGGCCACGAGCACGCCGACCACGCATCCCATGCTCCGCGGCCGCGTCGACGACACCGAGCTGACCCGTTTCGAGGTCGAGCTGGGCCATGCCCTGTGGGTGCTGGGCGAGCACCGCTTCTCCGGTGTCCCGACGATGCCCGGCACGGGCACCGTCGAACTCGTCCGGGCGGCGCACGCCGCGCTCACCGGGCACGAGGAGGCGGAGCTGACGGAGCTCGCGTTCCTGCGACCGCTGACGGCCGTGCCCGGCCTGCGAGCCTTCCTCGAGCTGCGGCACCGCGGCGACGGCCGGTACGACGTCACCATGCGCGGCAGCGACGGCGTCGAGTACGCACGCTGCCAGGTGGGTGCGGCGCCACCTGGCGAAGCCGTCCGCCGCGACCTCGCCCGGCTCCGGTCGGAGTCGACACCGGACGCCGTACCGGTGATCGACGGCCTGTTCGGGTTGATCTCGTTCGGGCCGCGCTGGTCCGGCATCCGGGAACGGCGGGTCGGCCCGGGCCTCGACCTGGTCACCATCGACCTGCCGGCGGAGTTCCGCGCCGACCTCGACGACTACTACCTGCACCCCGCCGTGCTGGACTGCTGTGTGGCGATCGGGCAGACCATCGCCGGCGAAGGCAGCTACCTGCCGTTCACCTACGCGCGGGTGACGGTCCGGGCTCCGCTGCCGGGGCGGGTCCACGCCGTGATCCGGCACCTGGACGACACCCGGGGCGAGGTCACCACCAGCGACATCAGCATCGTCGACGACAGCGGCCGCGAGCTGATCGCGATCGACCAGTTCAGCCTGGTCCGGGTGCCCGACGACCTGGCGGTCACCGCGGCGGCCACGACGCCCGCGGAGGCCGCGCCGGACGCCGTCCGGCCGGAGCAGGGCGAGGAGGCGTTACGGCTCGTCCTCGGGGCGGCGGCCGGCCCGCAGGTGATCTGGTGCCCCGAAGGCCTGGACAACCGGATCGACCGGACCAGCCGGATCACCAGGACGGCCCTGACCGAGCAGCTCGACGCGGGCGGCGGCCTCCCGGAAGCGGCCCGGACCCTCAGCACTCCCTACGCGGAGCCGACGTCCGACCTGGAACGGGAACTGACCCGGCTGTGGTCCGAAGGGCTCGGCGTCGGCCAGGTCGGCATCGACGACGACTTCTTCGACCTCGGTGGCAACTCGCTGTTCGCTGTCCAGCTCGTGTCGCGCATCAGCCAGTGGTTCTCGGTGGAGATGTCGGCGGCGACGTTGTTCGACGCCCGGGACGTCCGCACTCTGGCCACGGTCATCGAGCAGGCGCTGGTCGAGAAGGTGTCGGGGCTGTCCGACCAACAGGCCGAGGATTCCCTGCGGACGATGGGGCCGCGCGCCGATGGCTGAGCGGGACAGCGGTGCCGGGCTGGCGGTGAGCGCGGTCGTCGACGGCTCCGCCGGCACCACCCGCGGAATCGTGGCCATGGCCGCCTCGGCGGAGAAGCACGGCATGCACGGCGTGTGGCTGCCACAGCTGCCGAACCAGCTCGACATGGGCACCCTGCAGGTCGCGATCGCCATGGCGACGGATCGCGTCACGGTCGGCACCGCGATCCTGCCGATGTACAGCCGACCGCCGGTGGTGATGGCGCAGGCCACGCTGACCGCCGACGAGCTCGCCGGCGGGCGGTTGGTGCTGGGGCTCGGCCTCGGGCACCGCGGGGTCGGCGACTGGATGGTCGGCGGTGAACCCATGCCGGCGCTGCCGGCGACCCGCGAGTACCTGACCATCGTCACCTCGCTCATCCAGGACGGTGAGGTCAGCGTCGACGGTCGCTGGCACAGCGGCCGGGCGGCCTACACCGGGCACCGACGCGCCGACCTGCCGGTCTACCTGGGCGCCTTCGGACCGCGGATGCTGGAGCTGGCCGGTGAGCAGGCCGACGGCGCGATCCTGTGGATGTGCGACCCGCGGTACGTGGCCGAGCAGGCCATGCCGGCGCTGCGGCGTGGCTGGCAGCGGCGCGGTGGCCGACCGGCCGGCTTCCGGGTGGTGGCCATGCTGCAGGCGGCCGACGGCCCGGACCCGGCGGCCGACCGGCGGCTGTTCGCCCGGCGGCTCTCCTCCTATCTGCGGGTGGCGACGTACCGCCGGCTGTTCGAGCGCAGCGGGTTCGGCGCCGCCGTGGCCGCCGGCCGGCCGGACGACGCCATGGTCTCGGCGCTGTCCGCGTTCGGGACGGACGAGATCGCCCAACGGCTGGTCGAGTACCGCTCGGCCGGCGTCGACGAGATCGCGGTGGCGCCCGCGGGAGCGGCCGGCGACTCGCCGGACGGGATCGCCGCCATCTGGAGTCTGGTGCGGGACCTGGCCCGGGAAACGGATCGCCGGTGACCGCCGAGCACCTGATCGCGATCGGCTCCGGCGAGTTCTCGGTCTGGCGGTCCCTGTGCTTTCGGCGGGCCGGCCTGCCGTTCGACTGGGCGGCTCGGCCCGACATCACCCACGAACCGCTGTTCCTGGAAGCGCTCACCTGGCAGAACCCGCCTGTCGCGGAACGGCTGCGCCGGCTGGCCGACCGCCCGCCGGAGCGCCGCGTCGAGCGCACCGTCGCCGGCTACCGGACCCGCTACTGCGCCAAGAACGACTCGATCGGCTTCTTCGGACCACTGTCCTGGGGCACCTGGACCGAGCACGCGACGAAGATCGGCGTTGTCGAGCCGGTCGACCGCGGACCGGTCTTCTTCGAGATCTGGGCGCTGCAAGCGGTCGCGGACGCGCTGGTGGAGCGGCACGGCCTGCGCCCCTGGGCGGTGCCGACGGTCGCCCCGGTGGTCGCCCTCGATGCGGACGGCGCCCACCTCGCCGACGGTTCCCGCCTGACGCTCTCCCCCGTCCGCCAGCGCGTCCTCGCCGCGGTCGACGGCTTCGCCACGGTGAGCGAGCTCGCCGCCGAGTGCGCCGGCCCGGAGACGACCGAGGAGGTGGTCGCCGAGATCCGCGTGCTGCAGGCGATGGGGCTGCTCACCAAGGGCTTCCACGTCACCCAGGGCCGCCGGCCCGAACGGCAGCTCGCCGCACAGCTCGCCCGGGTGGCCGACACCCAGCGGCGGGAGGCCGCGCTGGGTGAGCTCGGCACGCTGGTCAGCGCGGGCGAGGCCGTCGCGGACGCGCTGGGTGACCCCGCCCCGCTCGCCGCCGCCCTCGCCGCCTTGGACGACACGTTCAGCCGGCTCACCGAGCGGCCGGCCCACCGGCGCGAGGCCGAGTACTACGCGGCCCGGACGGTCGCGTTCGAGGACTGTGTGGGGGACCCGCGCCCCGAGGTCGGCGTCGACGTCCTGGCCGAGCTGGGCCCGGCGCTGGAGCTCCTGCTGCACAGCGCGCGGTGGTTCACGACCCGAGTCGCCGCCGGGTACCTGACCGCGGCTGCGGCCGTGCTGCGGGCCGAGCCCCGGCAGGCCCGCGACGGCTACCCACTGACCCTGTTGCTGTCGCGACTGGCGCCGATGCTCGCCGGGACCGTCCCGGGTCCGGTCGACGACGCCGTGGCGGACCTGCGGCGCCGGTGGACCGCACTGCTCGATCCCGGCACCGGCGACACCGCTGTCCACCTGACCGCGGCTGACCTGGCCGGGCCCGTCCGGCAGGCGTTTCCCGCCGCCGGCCCCGGCTGGCCCTCGGCCCGCTGGCACAGCCCGGACGTGATGCTCGCCGCCTCCACGGTGGACGACCTGCGGGCCGGTCGCTATCTGGCGGTGCTCGGCGAGCTGCATCCCAGCATCAACGCGGTGGACCAGCTCAGCTTCTACGACGCGCATCCGGACCAGGCGGCGCTGCGCCGGTGGATCGACACCGACATGCCGCACCGATGGGTGCCGCTCTACCAGATGAGCGACCGCATCGTGACCTCGCAGACCTCGCCACCCGAGGCGTACCACTCCCCCGGCTACACCTACCTGGGGATCGGGACGGAGCCGTCGTACGCGCCGCGGCGGGCGCGGACGGTGGCCGCCGGCGGGTTGCGGGTCCATGACGAGGACGGCCGACTCCTGGTCAGGTCCGCGGTGACGGATGAGGCGACACCACTGGTGGAGATCCTCGACGACTATCTCGGACTGGCCGCGTTCAACCGGTTCAGCCTGCTCGAACCGGCGTCGCACCGACCCCGGGTGCGGGTCGACCGTCTGGTGGTGAGCCGGGAGCGGTGGTCGGTGCCGCTGGACCGGTTCGCCGCGCCGCGCCAGGCGCGTCTGGAACAGGTGCTGGCGCTGATGCGGGACGTCGCCGCGACGACGGGCCTACCGGACCACACCTTCTGGGTCATCCCGGGCGAGCCGAAGCCGATGTACGTCGACCTCGCCGACGCGGCGGGCGTCGACGCGGTGTTCGCCAAACTCCGGCGGTCGCGGGAGCGGACGCCCGAGGGAGTCGTGACGGTGACGGAGATGCTTCCCGGGCCAGCGGACCTGTGGCTGACCGACGGGGTGGGTCAGCGCTACACCTGCGAGTTCCGGCTCGTCTGCGTGGACGGGCAACAGTACCGAAGAGGTGAGTGAATGTTCGACGACGAGGACCGCACCTACCAGGTGGTGGTCAACCACGAGGAGCAGTACTCCATCTGGCCGGCGGATCGCCCGGCACCGGACGGCTGGACGGCGACCGGTCCGGCGGGGCCCAAGCAAGAGTGTCTGGACCACATCGCGCGGGTCTGGACCGACATGCGGCCGCTCAGCCTGCGCCGGGAGATGGAGAGCGAACAGGTATGACCACCACCCTGTCGCAGAACGCGATCGTCCGCCTGGGCCAGCCGCGGTCGGCGGCGGTCCGGCTGGTCTGCGTCCCGCACGCCGGCGGTGGCACGGCCACGTTCCGGCCGCTGTCGCCGGAGCTGCCACCCCGCGTCGACCTGTGCGCCGTGCGGCTGCCCGGCCGCGAGTCCCGCCGCCGCGAGCCGGCGCTGCACCGGATGGACGAGATCGTGGCCGAGATCGTCCAGGGTTTGGAGCAGCTGGACGACCTGCCGGTGGCCCTGCTCGGCTACTGCTCCGGAGCCATCAGCGCGTACGCGGTGGCCAGCGAACTGGTCGACCGCGGCCGCCCGCCGGTGCGGCTGATCGCCGTGGCGTCTCCGGGCCCCCGGGTCGTCGCGCCGGATCGGTGGATGCACAACCAGGACCACGACACGCTCGTGGACTACCTGCGCCGGTCCGGGGTGACCCCGGAGCTGATCCTGGCCGACGCGTCGCTGTTCGCCATGTTCGAGCCCGGCGTACGGGCGGACTTCGAGACCTTCGAGACGTGGGAGTACGAGCCCGGCGCCCGGCTGGACCTGCCGATCACCGCGATCGGGGCGAACGAGGACACCACGGTGGACCTCGGCGACCTGTTGATGTGGCGCGACCAGACCAGCCGTGAGTTCACCCTTCGAATGCTGCCCGGCGGTCACGACTTCCTCGGCGCGGCCACCGGCTGGCTCGGGCGGACGCTCGCCACGGAGCTGCTCGGTGCGGCGGCGTCATGACCGGCCCCATCATCTCCGCCCGCGACCTGGTGAAGACCTACCGGTCGGGGGTCCGCGCCCTGGACGGCCTCAGCTTCGACGTTCGCGAAGGCACACTCTTCGGGCTCCTCGGCCCGAACGGCGCGGGCAAGTCCACGGCCGTCCGGATCCTGTCGACGCTGTCCCGGCCGGATGCCGGCGAGGCGCTGGTGGCCGGCTACGACGTGACCCGCACCCCGCGCGAGGTCCGCCGCCGGATCGGCCTCGTCGGCCAGAAACTCAGCGCCGTCCCCACCGCCACGGTGCGGGAGAACGTCATGCTCCAGGGCCGCATGTACGGGTTGCGCTCCCGGGAGCTGGCCGGCCGCACGGACGACGTGCTGGCGCGGCTGGGACTGGCCGAGGTCGCCGCCGTCCAGGCCGGGACGTGCTCCGGTGGCATGAAGCGCCGGATCGACATCGCCATGGGAATCGTGCACCGGCCGCGCATCCTGTTCCTCGACGAGCCGACGACCGGGCTCGATCCGGACATCCGCCAGCGGCTCTGGGCCGACCTGGCCGACCTGGTGCGGCGGGACGGGTTGACCATCCTGCTCACCACCCATTATCTGGAGGAGGCCGACGAGCTGGCCAACCAGGTGGCCATCATCGACCGGGGACGGATCGTCACGACGGGCTCGCCGGAGCAGCTCAAGCAGCAGTTGCGGGGCGACACCCTGCGCATCGAGCTGACCCGTGCGCCGCGCGACGGCGTCGTCGGCGACGCCCTGTCCGGCCTGGGCGGCGTCAGCGAGATCACCGTCGACGGCACCAGGCTGCACGCGCGGGCCGACGACGGCGGCGCCGCCGTGCCCGTGGTGCTGGACAGCCTCGCCCGCGCGGGGATCGCCGTCGTCTCCGTGACGGTGGCACGGCCATCGCTGGACGACGTTTACCTGCGACACACGGGACGCAGGTACGAGACCGCATCGGCCGCCGTCGGGCCGACCATCGGAGGTCTGCCATGACGGAGCTGATCGGTCACTCGGCCGCCATCGCCCGCCGTCACCTACTCCAGGTCGCGCGGCAGCCCTGGCTCGTGGCGATCAACCTCGTCCAGCCGTTCCTGTGGCTGCTGCTGTTCAGCGCGACCTTCCACAGCATCACCGACCTGCCTGGGTTCGCCGAGGAGAACTACGCCCAGTTCTTCCTCCCGGGCCTGATCGTGATGACCGCGTTGCTGGCCAGCAGCTGGAACGGGCTGACGTTGCTGGGCGACATGGAACGCGGCACGCTGGACCGCCTGCTGGCCTCGCCGGTGCGGCGTCCGGCGCTGATCGTCGGGCCGCTGGCCCAGCAGGTCGTCAGCGGACTGATCCCCACGGCGATCCTGCTGGCCATCGGCTACGGGCTCGGCGCCCGCTTCCACGGCGGACTCGTCGGTGCGTTGGCGGCGCTCTGGGCGCTGTCGGCGATCTCGGCGGCGTTCGCCGCGCTCTCGCACGCCGTGGCCATGCTGGTGCGCCGCGAGGAATCGCTCATCGCCATGGTCAACTTCATCGTGATGCCGTTGTCGTTCCTGTCCACCGCGTTCATGCCGGCCAACCTGGTGCCGGACTGGGTCGCCACCGGGGTCGCCGTGAACCCGGTGAACTGGGCGGTCGAGGCATGCCGGGCCGGGTTCGACGGCTCGCTCGGCGGCGCGGTCGTGCTCCGGCTCGGCCTGCTGACCGCGCTCGCGGTGGTCTCGGTGGTGATCGCACAGCACGGCCTGCGGCGGTACTGCCGGACAACCTGACCAGTGGCTGAAAGGACAATATTCTGGATTTGTGACTTTGCCGGTGCTTGTCGCGGTGGACGACGATCTGGCCGCGCTGCTCGATCTCGAGCGGGAGTTGCGGGATCGATACGAGCGGCACTACCGCGTCGTGGCGCTGCCTTCGGCAGACGAGGCGTACGCCCGTCTGGAGGAGCTTGCCGTCTCCGGTGAGGAGATCGCGCTGGTGCTGTCGGGTCAGCGGCTCTCCAGCACGACCGGGATTCCGGTGCTGGAGGCGGCGCGCCGGCTGCATCCGCAGGCCAAGCGCGGCCTGGTGATCGCGTGGGGCGACTGGGGCAAACCCTCGATCGGGAAGCTGATCTTCGAATCGATGGCTCGTGGCCTCATCGACCACTACCTGCTCAGGCCGTCAGCGCCACCGGACGAGGCATTCCACCAGGAGGTCTCGGCGCTGCTGCTCGGCTGGGCGGAGGCGCGGCGCACGCTGCCGTACATGGTGCACATCGTCGGCGAGTCGTGGTCCGGGCGTGCGTACGAGCTGCGCAAGGCACTGGTCAGTTGCGCGCTCCCCCACTCGTTCTGCCTGGCCGACTCCGACGAGGGTCGGGTGTTGCTCGAAGGCCGTGGTGACCAGCTCCCCGTCGTCATCTTTCCCAACGGGAAGGCGCTGACGAACCCCAGCAACGCCGAGATCGCCCTGGCCGCCGGGTCAGCGGTGAACCCCGCGCGGATCGACTACGACCTGCTCATCGTCGGCGCCGGCCCGGCGGGCCTGTCCGCGGCCGTCTACGGCGCCTCGGAGGGCTTCAGCACGTTGGTCGTCGACGAGGGCGGGGTCGGCGGGCAGGCGACCTCCAGCTCGATGATCCGCAACTACCTCGGGTTTCCGCGCGGGGTCAGCGGCCGGCGACTGGCGCAACGCGCGTACGACCAGGCCTGGATCTTCGGAGCGAACTTCGCGTTCATGCAGGTGGCGACCAACCTGCGCCGCGACGGCGACCGGCTGGCCGTCACGCTGTCCGACAGCGGCGACGTACACGCCCGGGCGGTCCTCCTGACGATGGGAGCCACCTATCGCAGGATCGGCGTCGCGGAGCTCGAAGCCCTCAACGGCGCCGGCGTCTTCTACGGCGGTCCCACCTCGGAGGCGCCGGCCATGGCGGGCCGCGACGTCTTCGTGCTCGGCGGCGCCAACTCGGCCGGCCAGGCCGCCATCTACCTGTCCCGCTACGCCAAGACAGTCACTCTGGTCGTACGAGCCGACTCCCTCACCGCGGGCATGTCGCACTATCTCGTACGCGAGGTCGAAGCGACGCCGAACGTCTCGGTCCGCCTGCGCACCGAAGTCGTCGGCGGAGGCGGCGACGGAGCACTGGACCACCTCGTCCTGCGGGACAACGCGAAGGGCACACAGGAGACCGTCGAAGCCGCCGGCCTGTTCCTGATGATCGGCGCGAAGCCGTCGACGGACTGGCTACCGCCGGAGATCGAGCGCGACGACCGAGGCTTCGTCCGAACTGGACAGAACGTGACCGACGCCCATCCGTGGCCACTGAACCGCACCCGGATGTTCCTGGAGACCAGCATGCCGGCGGTGTTCGCCGCCGGCGACATCCGCCACGGCTCGGTCAAACGAGTCGCCTCAGCCGTCGGCGAAGGCTCGGTAGCCATCCAACTCCTGCACGACCTGTTCGCGGAGGAACACCGGCAACCAGGTGGACGCCCCAAGGGCCGGTCAGCCTGAACGGGTTCTGGTGCTTGAAACGTGTAGCGTGCGAGCCATGACTAGCAAGCCGAAGACCATTGACGAATATCTCAGAGACGTCGATGCACCGCGGCGTGCGGAACTCGAACGGATCCGCGCACTGGTCAAGAGGCTCGTGCCCGACGCCGAAGAAGCCATTTACTACGGCATGCCGGCCCTGAAATACAAGAAGCGGGCACTCGTTTATTTCACCGCGTCGAAGAAGCACATCCGTTGTCCGACCAGCTGATCGAGACACTCGTTCGCAACCACGAGCGGGATATCGACGCCGACAGGCACTGACACGCGCGTCTTATGCGGTGTATCGCGGGATGAGCGTCAGCATGGCTTTGATGACGTGGTCGGCCTGGTCGCTGACGACCGTGTGCACGCTGCCGTCTCCGAGGTGGGCGGCGCGGCGCGCGACGACGCCGCTGCCGTCGCGGACGCCGACGAACAGGACGCCGCGCTCGCGGCGTAGCGGGTCCGTGTCGGCCACCGGGACACAGCGGAAGCGACCGGCGACGTGGACCGGCAGGCGGCCGCCGAAACACACCACGTCGAGGTCGTGCGAGGTCAGGTAGTCGTAGCGGCGGTGCGCCTCGCCGTAGGTGTCGTCTCCGACGTTGACGGCGAAGACGCCCGGCCCTCCGGCCTGGGCCGCGTGACTCTCGACCTGTGCGGCCCGCCCCGCGAACTGTGCCGTTGACACAGCTCGTACCTCGGAGATCATCGAGAGCAGTTCGAACGGGGTGGTGGTCGACATCGCGCGGGATCCGACGCGGGTCAGCGGTTGCGTCGACCGCTGGACGTGACGCGGCAACGGTCCTGGACGCCCGAAGAGCCAGCCCTGTCCGAGGGTGGCACCCAACGAGCGCGCCACCGCCACGTGTTCCGGTCGTTCGATGCCTTCGGCGAGCACCTGTGTGCCTTGGCCGCGCGCCTCCTCGAGGACCGCGTCGACGATGTGTGACGGTGCGGCTGTGTGGACGACGGACCGGTCGAGCTTGACGATGTCCGGGTTGACCAGGGGCATGGCGGCCACCCCGGCCGGCTCCACGCCGACGTCGTCGAGAGCGATCCACACGTTCAACAGCCGGGAGTCGCGCACGGCCTTCAGCAGTTGGGAGGGTTGGCGCATCACGGACTGCTCCGTCACCTCGATGACGACGTCGCGTCCCTGTGCGAGCTCCGCGTACGAGCGGGTCAGGTCACCGGGTAGTCCGAAGGCCAGCGTCTCCGGGTTGATGTTGACGAACAAGGCAAGATCAGAAATGTCGGAGGCCCGAAAGGACTCGGCAGCGATGCGTACGCACATCCGGTCCAGCTCGGGTCCCCGCCCGGCTTCGGCCGCGGCCGCGAAGAGGGCCGAGGCCTCGTGGAGGTCCCCTTTCGGCCCTCGCGACAATGCTTCGAACCCCACCGGACGTCCGTCGGCGAGCGCGACGATGGGCTGGAACACCGGCTCGACCAGCCCATCGGCCAGGACAGCGTCGAACTCGTCAAGACCGCGAACCGTCTTCCGCATCGCCGACCCCGAACTACCAGACCGTTACCCGGCCACGGTACGCGGGCGATCGGGGTCGGCGGACTGCTTCTGGAGCCTTTGCCCGGTGGGCAAGGAAGGCGCGGCGGTCAGCGGCAGAACGGACGGCGTCCCATCGCGGACTCGATGCCGCCCAGCACGTGCCGGGTGAAGTGCTCGTCGCCCGGCATCGGTGTGTCGGTCCAGGCCTCGACAGCGTGGCCCAGCGTGGTCACCCAGGAGCGACCGCCGTCGTAGTACTGGCACCAGGACACCGGATGGTCCCGCCCGTGGCCCGGATGGCCGCTGCCGCCGCGCGCGCCGTCGGGCAGCGTCGCCTCGTCGACCTTGGCCAGCACCCGCACCCGGCTCGGGAACGGCACCAGGTTGTACCACTCGTCGGCGAACTCCCAGCGGGCCGGCAGGCCGGCCGTCGAGGCGTCGCGGCGGTTCACCGTCTCCACGACGCCCGGCTGGTTGCGGCCGTGGTCGTAGTAGTTCGCACCGCCGAGCAGGCCCTCGTACCACTCCCAGTTGTACTCGGTGCCGAACGCGTTGTGGATGCCGACGAAACCACCTCCCCCGCGGATGTACTGGCGCAGTGCCGTCTGCGCCGGGTCGTCGAGGGTGTCGCGGGTCGTGCTCATGAAGACGACCGCGTTGTAGCGGAACAGCCGCGACGGCGACGAGAGCTGGGTGACGTCCTCGGTCCAGTCGACGGCGAAACCGTTGTCTGCCCCCAGTTTCACCAGGGCGCTCTGCGCCGCGTGGGCGGCGGTCAGGGGCGGGTTGAGGCCGGGCGGCAGCGCCGGGCCGAGGTGGGCGTGCCGGGGACCGGCCGTGCGGCTGTAGACCAGGATGCGGTAGCCGTCGTTGGCCGGGTCGAAGTTGCCCCAGTCGTGGTAGCACTCGGGATCGGTGCCGCGGCAGACCCCGTAGTCGGGATCGCCGAGGTGCTGCGCGCCGCTGTCCTTCGGCCGGGGCGCGGAACGGTCGGCCGAGCTGGGCAGGGACGTGCCGGCGAGCAGAACGGCGGCGGTCAGCGTGGCGCCGAGGGCCGCGGCGAACACCGTGTTACGCCGTACGGGCATGGGCTGCTCCTAGGTCGTCAGGAACTTCGGCAGGACCGACGGTGGCATCGGGCCTTTGTTGCGCCGCCCCTGGCCGGCCTCCTCCCAGGCGTGGGCGAGGATGCCGACGCTGCGGCTCAGGACGAACAGCCCGCGGGCCAGCGGCGGGGCGAAGCCCAGCTCGCCGTAGACGACCGCGGTCAGTCCGTCCACATTGATCGGCACCGGCCGGGTTCGGCCGGCGGCCAGGTTCCGCTCGACCGCCTCGGCGGCGCGCAGGTACGCGCCGTCGACGACGCCGGCGGAGACCGACTCCCGGACGAGGCCCAGCAATGGGTCCCGGCGGGGGTCGACGCGGTGGAACCGATGTCCGAAGCCGGGCAGGTACCGGACCCGGTCCCGCCACTCCGCGACGACCGCCGCGGTGGCGGCGTCGAGGTCCGGCCCGCGCCGGTGCACCTCGGCGAGCAGCTCCATGCACTGCTCGCCCGCGCCGCCGTGCACGTCGCCCAAGGTGTTGACCCCGCTGGCGATCGCGCCGTTGAGCCCGATGCCACAGGTGACCGCCATGCGGGCGATCGCGATCGACGGGGCGTGCGGGCCGTGGTCCACCGAGCTGACCAGGGCGGCTTCGAGGAGCCGCTGCTGCCCGTCCGTCGGCAGTGCGCCGCGCAGCAGCAGCCAGATGACGCCGACGAAGCTCGTCGTGCCGATCAGCTCCTGGATGGGCCGCCCGCGCAGCTCGATGACGTCGGGCTCGACCCGCGACACGGCCGTGGCCCACCAGTCGGCGACGTCCTGGACGGTCGGCTCGCTCATCGCGTCGGCACCGGGTTGTGCTCGCCCAGCAGCGGCGGCGGTGCCGTCGGGCGCAGCGGCGCGCCGTTGACCAGCACGCCGTTGCCGCTGACCCGTAGCGTGCGCTCCGGATGTCCCGGGAACGGCAGCTCGGTGAAGAAGCCGCGGACCCGCAACTGCTCCAGCTCCACGGCCTGCGGGACGGTCAGCACCCGGGCCGCCGGCACCCCGGCGCCCGAGAGCAGCTCTTCCCACTCCACCGCGGTCCGCCGCCGCAGCGCCGCGGTCAGCTCCTGGTTCAGGGCGGCCCGGTGCGCCTTGCGGGCCTCGCGGTCGACGAACCGGGGGTCGGTGACCAGGTCCGCCCGGTCGACCAGGCGGCACAGGATCTCGAACTGCTCCTGCCGGTTGGCGGCGATGTTGAGCGGGCCGGCCGCGGTGTCGAAGGTTCCCGACGGCGCGGCGGTCGCGTTCTGGTCACCCATCGGCTCGGGCGCGATGCCGCTGACCAGATAGTTGGACGCCGCCCAGCCCATCGCCGACAGCGATGCCTCCAACATGGACACGTCGAGGAACACGCCCGCGCCCGTGCGAGCCCGCCCCGCGAGGGCGGCGCAGATGGCCATCGCCGCGACCAACCCGCCGACCGAGTCGGAGACGGGGAACCCGACCCGCAGCGGTGCGGTGTCCGGCGTGCCGGTGATGCTCATCATCCCGGACAGACCCTGGATGATCTGGTCGTACGCCGGCGCCTGGCTCATCGGACCGGTCTGGCCGAAGCCGGAGATCGCGCAGTAGACCAGGCGCGGGTTCAGCTCGCGCAGGACGTCCCACCCGTAGCCGATGCGGGCGAGCACGCCGGCCCGGAAGTTCTCGAGCAGCACGTCCGACTCCCGCAGCAGGTCCTCGAAGGCCGCCCGGTCGCCCGGGACCTTCAGGTCGAGCTCGACCGACTTCTTCCCCGCGTTCTGCGCGAGGAACGAGGCGCCGATGCCGGCCTCGTTGAGGCTGGGGTCGGGGCCGAGGTTGCGCGCCAGGTCGCCGTGGCCCGGCTTCTCGACCTTGACGACCTCGGCACCCAGCAGCATCAGGTGGTAGCTGCAGTACGGGCCGGCCAGCACGTTTGTCAGGTCCAGGATCCGGATTCCACGCAGCGGTCGATCATCCATGCGTCGCCTCTCGGTCGTCGACGAGGTTTGCGCCCGAAAGCCGGTCGCCGTATTGGATTCAGAACCGGCTATTGCCAGGGACCCCCGCCGCCCGTACGTTACACGTAGTCCGCAGGACGGTCCAGAAGGGCCGCTTGGTGGTACGACCTGAGGAGCGGGATGGAGCCGGTCGGGTGTCTCGTGGCTGGACAGTGGCGCACCGGCGGGCCGACCGCTGACCGCGTCGGCCCGTGGACGCGCACCGTCGTCAGCACGGCGACGCAGGCCGGCGACGACGACGTCCGGGACGCCCTGGCGTACGCGAGACGCGGTGCCAAGGCGGTCGCCCGGATGTCGCCGGCGGCCCGTGCCGCGGTGCTCGAACGCGCCGCCGACGCTGTGCACGGGCGCCGCGACGAGCTGGCCCGCCTGCTGGCGCTGGAGCTCGGCAAGCCCGTCAAGGACGGCCGCGGCGAGATCGACCGGGTGGCCGACACGTTCGCGGTCGCCGGTGCCGAGGCCCGGCGCATCGGCGGCGAGGTGCTGCCGGTCGCCGGCTGGGCCCGCGGCGTCGGCAACACCGCGCTGACGCACCGCGCGCCGGTCGGCGTCGCGCTGTCGATCACCCCGTTCAACGCTCCGGCGAACCTGCTCGCGCACAAGCTCGCCGCGTCCTTCGCGGCCGGCAACACGACCCTGGTCAAGCCGCCGCTGCAAGCCCCGGCCGCCTCCGCCGCCGTGGTGGCGCTGCTGCTCGACTGCGGCCTGCCGCCGGAGGCGGTGCAGGTGCTGCACGGTGGCGGCGACGTGGGCGCCGCCCTGTGCGCCGCTCCGGAGGTCGGCGTCGTCAGCTTCACCGGCAGCGCCGCCACGGGCGCGGCCGTGGCCCGCGCGGCCGGGGCGAAGCGGCTCGTGCTGGAGCTGGGCGGCAACGCCGCGACGATCGTCTGCGGCGACGCCGACATCGCGGCCGCCGCCCGCCTCTGCGCGGCCACCGGCTACAGCAACTCCGGTCAGAGCTGCATCTCCGTGCAGCGCGTCTACGTCGAACGGGCCCGCTACGACCAGTTCGTCGAGGCGTTCACCCGCGAGGTGGAGCGGCTCAGCGTCGGCGACCCGCTCGCGCCCGGCACCGACGTCGGGTCGATGGTCGACGACGACGCGGCCGAGCGCGTGGTGGCGTGGGCACGGGAGGCGGCGGCCGCCGGCGCGACCATCACCACCGGCGGGCGGCGCGACGGCGCGACCGTGCTGCCGACCGTGGTGGCGGCACCGCCGCCCGACGCCCGGCTGGTGCGCGACGAGGTGTTCGGCGCGGCCGTCAGCGTCCTGCCCTACGACGACTTCGACGACGTGCTCGCGGTGTGCAACGACAGCCGCTACGGCCTGCAGGCCGGCCTGTTCACGTACGACGTCCGCCGGATCCTGACGGCCTGGCGCGAGCTGGAGGTCGGCGGCCTGGTGGTCAACGGCTCGTCGAACTTCCGGCTCGACCACGTGCCCTTCGGCGGCGTCAAGGACTCCGGGTTCGGCCGGGAGTCGCCCCGCTGGATGATCGACGACTACACGAGCGTCAAGACGCTGCTGCTGCGCGGCATGTCCCTCTTCGGCGACCAGGAAGGCATCGCATGAGCCTCGACCAGACCGCCGCGGAGGCGATGGTCGCGCAACTCGAGTCGTACGGCGTGGACACGGTCTTCGGCCTTTGTGGACACACGAACATCGCGCTGCTGGACGCGATGGGGCGCAGCCGGATCAGGTTCGTCATCGCCCGGCACGAGCAGGCGGCGGCGCACGCCGCCGACGGCTACGCCCGCGCGACCGGCCGGCCCGGCGTGTTGCTGGTGCACGTCGGGCCCGGGCTGACGAACGCCGTGACGGGCGTGCTGACCGCCGCCATGGACTCCGTCCCGCTGGTCGTTATCGCGGGCGACATCCCGTCCTACTACCACGGACGGCACCCGCACCAGGAGGTCAACCTCCACGCCGACGCCGACCAGACCGCGATCTACCGCCCGTTCGTCAAGCGGGCGTGGCAGGTGCACCGCGCCGAGGACCTCGCACGCTACACCGAGCGCGCGTTCTGGACCGCGACGGCCGGCCGTCCGGGTGCCGTCCTGCTCAGCGTCCCGATGGACCACTTCTCCCGGCCGGTGCCGGCGGCGGCGTACCCGCTGGCGGTGCCGGAACGCCCGGGGCTGCCGGCCGACGTCGCCGGGCGGATCGCCGACCTGCTGATCGGCGGGCAGCGCCCGCTGGTCTACCTCGGCGGCGGCCTGCGCCGCGGGCCGGGCCTGGACGCGCTGCGCCGGCTCGTCGAACACCTCGACATTCCCGTCGCCCATTCCCTGATGGCCAAGGGCACGCTGCCCGACAGCCACCCGCTGCTGCTCGGCATGCCCGGGTTCTGGGGGCTGGAGCTGACCAACCGCTACACCCGCGAGGCCGACGTGGTGCTGGCTCTGGCCACCCGCTTCGCCGAGACCGACGCCAGCTCCTGGGACCGCCGCTACACGTGGCAGTTCCCGCCCGCCCGGCTCGTCCAGATCGACATCGACCCGGCCGAGATCGGCCGCAACTTCCCCGTCACTGTCGGTGCGGTCGCCGACGTCGCGGACGCCGTCCAGGCCATCGAGCGCGCCGTCGTGGAGCGGCAACCCGCGCCGACGCGGCGTCCGGGCCTGCGCGAGACCATCGGCGCCACCCGCCGCACCCTGTTCACGGAGAGCCGCGAACGGGGTGCCAGCGAACAGTTCCCGCTGCGCCCGGAGCGGATCCTGACCGACCTGCGGGCGATCCTGCCGCCCGACGCCGTGCTGGTCACGGACGTCGGCTGGAACAAGAACGGCGTCGCGCAGTGCTACGAGCTGCCCGACGACGGCCGGTTCATCACGCCGGGAGGCGCGTCCACGATGGGCTTCGGCCCCGCCGCCGCCGTCGGCGTGCAGATCGCCCAGCCCGACCGCACCGTGGTCGCGCTGATCGGTGACGGCGGCATGGGCGCGCAGCTGCCGGCCGTCCCGATGGCGGTCGAGCAGAACGCCCCGGTGCTGTTCGTGGTCATGAACAACCGGTCCCACGGCACCATCTCCGACCTGCAGGCGGCCAACTTCGGGCGCAGCTTCGGCTGCGACTTCGCCGGGCCGGACGGCCAGCCCTACAGCCCCGACTTCGCCGCCTACGGCCGGGCCTGCGGCGCCGACGGCTACTCCGTCGACAGCGCCGCCGGCTTCGGGGAGGCGTTGCGCGCCGCCCTGGCCGCCCGCCGGCCGGCCGTGCTGGACGTACCCATGGTCAACGAACCGGTGCCGACCCCCGGTCACTGGAACATCAAGGACATCTACCAGGGCGTATTCGAGTAGGACGCCGACGCGCGGCCAGGAGGAGGAGCGGCAGTGGCACACATCGACCGCAGAACCGTGCTCAAGGGCGCCGCGGCGTCGGCGGTGGCCGCCGCTGCCGCCCCCGCCGTCGCCGCGCCGGCCGCGGCCGGCGGACACCGCCCACCGGCGGCCGCCGACCTCGCGCGCTTCGACACACCGGGCGACCGGGACTTCCCGAAGGTCGGCGGCAACCTCGGCAACCAGAACTACACGTCGCTGGACGACATCCACCACGGCAACGTCCGCCGACTGCGGGGCGCCTGGGTCAACCGCATCGAGGGCGGCCTGACGTCGGGCAACAGCCAGAGCACAGCCGTCGCCGTCGACGGCGTCCTCTACATCGAGTCGGCTTTGGGCAACGTCGTCGCCGTCGACGGGGCCACAGGTCTGACGAAATGGCGCTACGACCAGGTGCGCGGGAGCCTGACCCGGCGCGGTGTCGCGGTCGGCGGCGGCTACGTGTTCACCAAGTCGAACGAGAACTACGTCATCGCCCTGCACCAGGAGACCGGGCAGGTCGCCTGGGAGCGCCAGGTCGAGGGCTTCGGCAACATCGAGAAGGTCGCCGTCGTCTACCACGGCGGCATGTTGTTCTGCGGCACGAACGACGGCCCGCGCGGCGCCGCGATCGCGCTCGACGCCCGCAACGGCGACGTGCTCTGGCACTTCTGGGGCACGCCCGGCCCCGGCGAGTTCGCCAACGACACGTGGGAAGACGAGTCCTGGATGGACGGTGGCGCCACACCGTGGATCCACCCGGCCGTCGATCCCGAGCTGGGCCTGACCTACTGGACGTTCGGCAACGCGCGGGGCAACAACTCGTCGCAGGACGGCTCGGCCCGCGGCGGCCAGAACCTGTTCGCCAACTCGATCGTGGCGCTCGACCTGCGTACCGGCGAACGGCGGTGGCACTTCCAGTCCATCCACCACGACATCTGGGACATGGACAACGTGATGGCGCCGGTGCTCGCGGACGTCCGGATCCGGGGGCGGTTGCGCAAGGTCGTCGTGTACGGCAGCAAGTCCGGCATGTTCTTCGTGCTCGACCGGGTCGACGGCACGGCCCCGCTCGGGATCGTCGAGCGGCCGGTGCCGCAGGAGCCGCGGCAGAAGACCTGGCCGACACAGCCGTTCCCGGTGCAGGGCGGGTGGACCGAGCAGCGGGTGGTCGACCAGCCGCTGGGCACGTCCGTGCCGGGCGATCCCAACCGGGCGGTGCCCAACTACGTGCGGGGTGCGCTCTACGACCCGCACTGGGACGTGCCGATCCTGTCGATCCCGGGTCACGGCGGCGGCGCGGACTGGTCGCACATGTCGTTCAGCCACCGCACCGGAATGGTCTACACCGGGTTCGGGTACGTCGCGGCCGCGCACTCGCTGACCGAGAGCAGCAACGGGCTCCGGCCGCCCGGCGAGTACCAGACCGGCGCGATCGTCGGCGTCGACGTCAGCACGAACCGGGTCGCGTGGAAGCGCCGGACGCCGTACTCGCTCGCGCACGGCAACGGGATCCTGACCACCGCCAGCGACCTGCTGTTCATCGGGCAACCGGACGGCAACCTGCTGGCCCTGGACGCGCGCACCAGCCGCGAGCTGTGGCGCTTCCAGACCGGCGCCGCGATCAGCTCCAGCCCGATCATGTACCGGGTCGGGCGCAAGCAGTACCTCGCCGTCTACGCCGGGGGCACCAGCATCCCGTTCGGCAACTCCGCGCCGCGCGGCGACTTCCTCTGGTCCTTCGAGGTCGGCGGCGACCTCGGTCCGGCGCCCACTCCCCCGCCGCCGGTGATCCGCCGGCCGGTCTCGGGCGGCCCGGTCGAGGGCGCCGCGGTCGCGGACACCGTGGTGATCGGCCGCACCTGGAGCGCGAGCGGCGGAGTCAGCGCCACCGAGTCGTTCGGGGTCAGCAGCATGGCACCCACCCACCTGCGGGTGCAGGTCGGCACGACCGTGACGTTCGTCAACCACGCCGGGAACGCCGGCGAGCGGGGCGTGACGCAGTTCTTCGAGGGCCTCTTCGACGTGCGGTTGGCACCCGGGCAGTCGTTCGCCCATACCTTCACGAAGGCCGGTGAGTACTTCTTCAACGACCCGGGTAGCCCGCGGTCGACCGGGAAGATCGAAGTGTTCTAGTGGCGGAGCGGTTGTTCGTCCTCAACGGCCCCAATCTGGACATGCTCGGCCGCCGCGAGCCGCACGTCTACGGCCGGGTCACGCTCGCCGAGATCGAGAAGCGCTGCCGGGCGCTGGCCGCGGAGCTGCGCTTCGACCTGTTCTTCGGCCAGTCCAACCACGAGGGCCAGCTCGTCGACTGGCTGCACCGGGCGTTCGACGAGGACGCGGCGGTGCTGATCAACCCGGCCGGGTTGTCGACCCGCTCGGTCGCCGTGCTCGACGCGCTGAAGATGATCGGGCAACCGGTCGTGGAGGTGCACCTGACCAACGTGTTCGCCCGTGACCCGGTGTACCACAGCGACCTGGTCACGGCACGCGCCGCCGACGGCTTCGTCGCGGGCCTCGGTGCCACCGGCTACGAGCTGGGCATGCGCGGCGTCCGCGCGCTGCGCGACGGTGGGCCGCCGTGAGGGTGGGCATCGCCGGCTGCGGGAAGATCGCCCGCAACCATGTCAGCGCGCTGCGCGCTATCCCGGGCGTGGAGGTCGCCGCCGTCGCCGACCTCGACCTGGCCCGGGCCCGCGTGTTCGCCGCCGAGCACGGTGTCTCTCGCGCGTACATCGACGTCGACGCGATGCTGGCCGCCGGGCTCGACGCGGTCACCATTTGCACCCCGCACGGCGCGCACGAGGTCGGCGTGCTGGCCGCCGCCCGGCACGGCGTCCACGTGCTCTGCGAGAAGCCCGTCGCGACGACGGTCGACGAGGCGCGGCGGATGGTCGCGGCCACCGCCGCCGCCGGCATCCGGTTCGGCGTGGTCTTCCAGCGCCGGTTCTGGCCCGCGGCACGCGCGATCCGCGCCGCGCTCGACGACGGCCGGTTGGGCGTGCCGATCGCCGGCGGCGTGGTCGCCCGGTTCAACCGCGACGCCGCGTACTACGCCGAGCCGTGGCGCGGCCGCTGGTCGACCGAGGGCGGCGGCGTGCTGATGACGCAGGCGATCCACCACCTGGACCTGCTGCAGTGGTACCTGGGCCCGGCCCGGCGCGTGTGCGGCCGCTACGGCACCCTCGCCCTGCGGGGCGTGATCGAGGTGGAGGACACCGCCGCGGCGGTGGTCGAGTTCGCCTCGGGCGCCATCGCGACCGTCCAGGCGGGCACCACCTTCCGGCCCGGGCTCGGCGCGCAGGTCTGGGTGAGCGACGCGGCCGGGCGCACGATGGGCCTGTCCGAGTTCCCGGAAGGCGTCGCGTTCACCGACGTCTCCACCGTGGACGGCGACCGGGTGCTCGTCGGCCCCGCCGCCGGGCCGGCGATGAGCGACCTGCCGCTCGGCGAGATCCACGACCACCTCGCGCCGTACCACGCGGAGCAGATCCGGGACTTCGTCGCCGCGCTGCGGGACGACCGCGAGCCGGCGGTCACGGGGGCTGACGCGCTGCGGTCGCTCGAGCTCGTCGAGGCGGTCTACCGCTCGTCGCGTGCCGGCGGCTGGGTGGACGTCGGGTCGGCGGTCAGGTAGCGGACGATCAGGTCGCCGCACATCGCCCGGTAGTGGTCGGTGCGGGTCGGGTCGACCAGGTCGCGGCCGAAGATGGTGCCGAACGTGTGGCGGTTGGCCACCCGGAACACGCAGAACGCGCTGATCATCATGTGGACGTCGACGGCGTCGGCGTCGGCGTGGAACAGCCGCTCCTGCCGGCCGCGGCGCAGGATGTCCTCCAGCAGGGCGACGATCGGCCCGCCGAGGTCGACCATCTCGACCAGTTCCTTGACGTGCTCGGCGTTGTGGATGTTCTCGATGGAGACCAGCCGGATGAACTCCGGGTGCGCGCCGTGATGGTCGAAGGTGACCTCCGCGACCCGGCGCACCGCGTCGACCGGGTTCAGGTCCTCGAGGTCGACCTGGCGTTCGGCGGCCCTGATCCGCGCGTACGCCCGCTCGAGCACCGCGATGTAGAGCTGCTTCTTGCCGCCGAAGTGGTAGTAGATCATGCGTTTGGTCGTGCGGGTCAGCGCCGCGATCTCGTCGACCCGGGAACCGTCGTAGCCGTTGGCGGCGAACTCGGCCGTCGCGACGTCGAGAATCTCCGCACGGGTACGGGCGCTGTCGCGTACCCGCTCCGGGGCGTCCGCGGTCCGCGGTCCTGCCATCGCATCCTCCGCATCGACTCTTGACTTGATGGTGCCAGAGTGGCTAACTAACGTACCAGTTCGTATAACAAGCGCCGACCGCACACGGGAGGTGACCGTCGTGCACGAAGGGTTCCGGCGGTCAGCGACCGTCGCCGAACGGGTGGGCGAAGCCCCGTTCGGACAGCTCACGGGCGACCTGCTTGAGGTCGGCGGCGAACTCGGCCACGCGATCCTCCGTGAAGCGGATCGTCGGCCCGCTGAGCCCGAGCGCCGCGATGACGCCGCCGGACTGGCCCAGGATGGGCGCCGCGACCGCGGACAGGCCCTCCTCACGCTCGCCATGGCTCTCGGCGTAGCCCCGGACCGCGGCCTCGTCGATCCACTCCCGCAGCCGCTTGACGTGGCCGGCGCCGTAGGGCGAGCTCTTGGCGACGCGGTCGAGCAACGCGGGCGACGCGTCGCGCAGCAGGATCTTCGCCGACGCGCCGGCCCACATGGGCAGCTCGTCGCCGACGTGGACCACGTGCCGCAGCGGCTGCGGCCCCTCCTGCTGGGCGATGCAGACCCGGTAGATGTCACGTGCGACGTAGACGTTGACGGTCTCGCGGCGGCGCGCCGCCAGCTCCCGCATCACCCGCTGCGTGTCGGGCGGCAGCTCCCAGCTGCGCTGCGCCAGGTGCGCCCACCGCCACAGGCCCGGCCCCGCCATGTAGCCGCCGGGCGTCGCCCAGAGCAGTCCACTTTGCTCCAACGTGGAGACCATGCGGAGCACGGTCGTCTTCGCCAGGCCCGTGGCGTCCACGATCTCCCGGATCGAGATGGCCGGACGCTCGGGGGTCAGCAGCCCGAGGATGTCCAAGGCGCGTTGCACGCTGCGGACACCTTGCTGATCTGCCGCCTCCACCTGGACACACCCTCCTCGCGCTCCGCGTCATGGTACCGACCGCACCGACCAGCGGTGCACCGGCCGCACGCCGATCCGCACCGGGCTTTTCACGCATGCGTAACGGTCAGGACTCAATGCCTTGCCACAGACGGGGTTGCCACGTAGGTTACAGCCAGTCCACAAGATGGTCCGAATGGTCCGTCTGGTGGTCCACTACCCCTCGCATCGCGAGCCGCCTCTCCCTCGTTCCGTCGCACACCCCGCGGCTCGCATCGTCCCTATTGGAGAGTGAGGCCGTCGTGTGCACGCATCGCACGAGGGAAAGCCGATGACGGCCGACGGCACCGCGGTGTCGCGGCGGCGTGAGCCGGCGGTGCTGCGGGTCTGGGCCTCGGTCGAGCTGGCCATCGCCTGCGTCGCACTGGTCGTCATCTTCGTCAGCGTGCTGTGGCAGGTGGTCAGCCGCTTCGTGCCGGCACTGAACTGGCCGGGAGTGAGCGAGTTGGCCGGCTACTCGTTGATCGCCCTCACCTTCATCATGGTCGGCTACCTGATCGGCAACAACGGCCACATCACCATCCAGATCATCGACTACATCGCCAAAGGGCGGGCGCTCGTCGTGGTCCGCGCGGTGTCGGCCATGTGCACCGCGGTGATCTGCGCGCTGCTGGTCTGGGAGGCGTTCGAGCTGATCCGGGCCTATCCGACCCGGCGGACCGCCGCGCTCGGCATCCCGATCTGGCTCATGTACGCGTTCCCCCTGCTCGGCTTCGCCTCCGGCACGGTGCGGGCGGTGGTCCGCATCTTCTACGCCGGCCGGGACGACGTGGTGTTCAACGCGGCGGAGGCACGATGATCCTCGAGCTCTGGATGGTCGGCGTCGTGATCGCCCTCCTCCTGTTGATCCGGGTGCCGGTCGGGCTGGCGTTCCTCGGGCCCAGCCTCTGGTGGGCGCTGGCGGACGGCACGTCCAGCGGGTTCGCGCTCAAGACCACGTTCGACGGGCTCAACAGCTTCCCGCTGCTCGCCGTGCCGCTGTTCATCCTGGTCGGCGTGATGGCCAACCGGCTGGGCATCGCCGACCGCCTCTACGAGTTCTGCCTCGCGGCGCTGGGGCGGGTGCGCGGCAACCTCGCGTACGTCAACGTCGGCTCCGCGGTCGGGTTCTCCTGGATGAGCGGCTCCGCCCTCGCCGACGTGGCCGGCCTGGGCAAGATGCAGATCCCGCAGATGGTCAAGGCGGGCTACCCGTTCAGCTTCGCGGCCGGCCTGACGGCGTCGTCGTCGCTGATCAGCCCGGTGATGCCGCCGAGCATCCCGGCGGTGATCTACGCCGCGACGGCGACGGTGTCGACCGGCGCGCTCTTCGCCGCCTCGGTGACACCGGCGTTCATCATGGCCTCGGGGCTCTGCGTCTACATCTTCTTCTGGACGGCCCGCCGCCGCGATCTGACCACCGTGCCGTTCGACCGCGGCCGGTTCGCGCGGGCCGCGGTCGGCGCCATCGGCCCAGGCCTGACGCCGGTCATCCTGCTCGGCGGCATCCTGTCCGGCACCTTCACGCCGACCGAAGCGGCGTCCGTCGCCGTGCTGTTCATGCTCGTGCTCGGCCTGTTCTACCGCGCGATCAACCTGCGCGTGCTGCTGCAGTCGCTGCGCGAGACGGCGGTCATCACGGGCGGCATCGCGCTCATCCTGGGCGCCGCCGCGCTGCTGGGCCTCATCCTGACCCGGGCCCACGTGTCACGGGACGTCGCCGAGTTCCTCACGTCGGTCTCCGACAGCCCCCTGGTTTTCATGATCCTCGTGAACCTCATCCTGCTGGTGCTCGGCTCCCTGATCGACGCCACCGCGGTCATCCTGGTCACGGTGCCGGTGCTCCTGCCGATCGCCACCGACCTGGGCATCGACCCGATCTACTTCGGCGTCGTGATGATCATCAACCTGATGATCGGGCTGCTGACCCCGCCGGTCGGCAGCGTCCTCTACATCACCAGCTCCGTCACCGGCCGCCCGGTCGACCAGGTCTTCCGCGGCGTCGCGCCGTTCCTCGTACCCCTGGTCACGGTCCTGGTCCTGATCACCGCCTTCCCGCAGCTCGCCCTCTGGCTCCCCGGAGTGCTCGGTTTCTGATCCCCGTAGCGGTCGCTGTCCTGACAAGAGAGGTAGACCCATGCATCGACCCTTCGTCGGCTGGCGCCGGACCGCCGCCGCGCTCGCCCTAGCCCTGCCCGTCGCTCTCGCCACCGCCTGCACGACACAGAACAACACCGCGCCGACAGCCGGCGAGAACCCCCAGCTGACCATCAAGATCGGCAGCTCGCAGCCGGAGAGCCAGCCGAACTTCTACTGCGGGATGAAGCTGCTCAAGGAGCGGGTCGAAGGGCAGAACCTCAACCTGACCCTGGACCTGTTCCCGAACAGCCAGCTCGGCCCCGACGCCGAGCGGTTCGCCGGCGTCCAGGCCGGCGACATCGACATCGACCTGCAGGGCGGCTCGGCGATGTCCACCGCCTTCCCGAAGATCGGCGTGTTGGACGCCGCGTACGCGTTCAACGACATCGACCACTTCTTCAAGTGGGTCGACTCCAACGGCAAGGAGTTCTTCACCGAGTTCAACGCCGCGACCGACACGACGATCGTCGACGCGTGGTACTTCGGCATGCGGACCTTCACCACGACAGCGCCCATCCGTAAGCCCGAGGACCTGGCCAGCCTGAAGATCCGCTTCCCGAACACGCCCCAGTTCCTGGCCAACGCCAAGGCGCTCGGCGCGAACGCGGTGGCCATCGCGCTCGAGGAGCTCTACCTCGCGCTGCAGCAGGGTGTGGCGCAGGGCCAGGAGAACCCGGTCGTGGCCACGCACGCCCAGAAGTTCGACGAGATCCTGAAGGTGGCCAGCCTGACCAACCACCAGGTGGGCACCCACTACGTGGTCGTGTCCGACAAGACCCTCGACAAGATGAGCCAGGCCCAGAAGGACGCCCTCTTCAAGGCGATCCACGATATCCGCGCCGAGAACCGCAAGTGCGTCGACGACGAGACCGAGAAGGTGCTCGACGGCTGGCGCGCCGAATCCGGCCGGACCGTCGTGGAGATCGACCAGGTCGACCGGGCGGCGTTCATCGCCAAGGCCGAGGCCTACTTCAACACCTACTACAAGGGTGCCGACCTCGAGCTCTACAAGAGCATCCGGGCCACCGCGAGCTGACCGCGACACCGTTCAGGGAGGGCCGGCGGCGACGTCGGCCCTCTTTCCTACAGGAGGTAGCGTGACGTCTGTCCTGATCGGACTCGTCGGTGCCGGCATCCAGCAGTCGCATGCCCCGCTGCTGCACCAGCGCGAGGGCGACCGGCAGGGCATCCGCCTGCTCTACACCACCATCGACAGCCAGCACCGGGGCCTGGCCGACGCGGACCTGCCGGATCTGCTGCGCTGGGCCCGGCGGCTCGGTTACCGCGGGCTCAACGTCACCCATCCGTTCAAGCAGCAGGTCGTGGGTCATCTGGACGAGCTGTGCGGCGAGGCGGCCGTCCTCGGCGCCGTCAACACCGTGGTGTTCGACGACGACGCGACGCGCGGCTTCAACACCGATGCCTCCGGGTTCCGGCTCAGCTTCGCCCGTTCCTTCCCGGATGCCGCCCGCGACCGGGTCGTGCAACTCGGCGCGGGCGGTGCCGGTGCGGCCGTGGCGCATGCGCTGCTGGTCCTCGGCATCGGGCGTCTCACGCTCGTCGACACGGACGCCACGCGGACCGGCCCGCTCGTGGAGACGCTGGCCCGGGAGTTCGGCGCCGAGCGCGTCACCGCCGCGGGACATGCCCGGCTGTCGGACCTGCTGGCCGCGGCCGACGGCCTGGTCAACGCCACCCCGGTCGGGATGGCGCACCACCCCGGCTCGCCGGTCGCGGTCAGCGACCTGCGCCCCGACCTGTGGGTGGCGGACATCGTCTACCGCCCGATCGACACACCCCTGCTGCGCGCCGCACGGGCGGCCGGCGCACCGACCCTGCACGGCGGAGGCATGAGCGTCTTCCAGGCGGTGGCGGCGTTCGAGCTGTTCACCGGCCGGCCCGCCGACGCGGAGTCGATGCTCGGCCACTCCACCGAGCTCCTGGCCGCGGGCCGCTAGGCGGCGGCCGGCGCGGGCAACGGGGTGTCGAGGTAGTCGCGGGCGGCCGCCACCGCCCGGCGGGCGTGCTCCTGCGCACCCACCTGGGCGACCAGCGTCGCGCGCGGGATCTCCAGGGCGAACGGCAGTCCCGGTGGCAACGCGGCCAGGATGCCCCGGACGTCGATGCCGCCCTCGCCCGGGAACAGCCGCTCGAAGCGGGCCGTGTGGATGAGCTCCTCGTCGGTCACCGGCACGCCCGGCGGGGCGTCGCACACGTGCACGAAGTGGAACCACTGCGGCGGCAGCGCGCGCAGGTCGGCGATGCTGGACCCGGACCGGGCGAAGTGCAGCAGGTCGACCAGGATCCCGGCGTTGGGCTGGTCGGCTCCGCGGAGCACCCGCACCGCCTCGCGCAGGTCCGGCGTCTCAGTCCAGGACGGGAACTCGAGGTCGACCGTCAGACCCAGCGGCCGCGCCAGCTCGCACAGCCGGGTGAACCGGTCGACCTTGCGCGCGCGGTCCGGGTCGGGCAGCTGCGCGATGACGTGGCGGGCGCCGAGCTCCGCGCCGGTCTCCAGGAACCGCTGGAAGTCGCGCGGGTCCTCCTCGGGGCTGATCCGGGCCAGCTCGATGTCGAGGACCTCGATGCCGGTGGCGGCCAGCCGGGCCTTGGTGGACCGCATCAGCGCTGGGTCCGTCGCGAGTGGATAGTGCGGCTCCTGCGGCGTGACCCGGGTCAGCCGCAGGCCCACGTAGCGGTAGCCGGCCGCGGCGGCCGCGTCGACCAGCTCCGGCGGGGAGAGGCTCAGCGCGGTCAGGTGCGCCAGCGAGTAGTCGTGCCGCTCGGGCGCCTGCGGGGTGTCCCGCAGCGCCAGCAGCCGGCGTTCACGGTGCGCCGCCATGCGGACCGGGGCGCTGCCCGGGTCGCCGAGACCTCGGTAGCCCGCGACCCGCTGGACGACGGCGAAGAAGAGCCGCGAGCCGAGCATCTCCGTGTAGAAGTGCAGGTAGGCACCGGTCTCGTCGCGGTCGTAGAGGATCGAGTGCGCGCGCAGGTCGGCGAGCAGGTCAGGCGGCAGGTCGAGCCGGGCGTCGAGGTCGGCGTAGTAGTTGTCGGGGATCCTCAGGACGGGGGCGCCGAACGCCCGCATCGCCTTCGCGCTCGCGACGGCGTCCTCGGTCCGGAACGCTACGTACTGCGGGCTCGGTATCGCCGGCGCCCAGTCGCCGCGGCGCAGCGGCGCGGTGTTCAGGGCGATCGTGACCAGGCCGGCGATGTCGCCCGCGGTGCGACCGCGGATGAGCCCGAACGGTGCCGCGATCTCGGTGGCCTCTCCGGCCCGCAGGCCGAGCACCGCCCGGTAGAACAGTGTCGTCTCGTCGAAGTCGTCGACCGAGTCGGTGAGCGAGACGTGGTCCGTCGCCGTGATCCGGCCGTCGCCCGGTGCGGTCGTCCCGGTGGTCCCGGTCGTCCCGGTCGTCTCGGTCGGCGCGAAGTCGTGCAGCCAGTTGTCGCTGCCGGGCCCGGCGCCGACGAGGAAGACGGCGGTGCCGTCGGGCGCGGCGACCGAGACCAGCTCGGCCTCCTCGGGCTGGCGCAGCCGCGGCAGCACCGGCGCGAGCAGGCGCTGCGCGCGGCGGGCGGACCGCATCGGGTCGGCGCTCTCCAGGCCGAGAGCGCAGATGGCCGCGGTGCCGGGCGCCACCCGGCTGTGTGGTGCGAAGTTCAGCAGCACCCGTGCGCGGCCCTGCTCCCACAGCTCCACCGGCTTCGACCGGTGCTGGCGCGTGTGGGCGAACCCGAGCGCGGACAGCGCGCGCCCGACCACCGGGCCGGACTGCTCGTCGACGGCGAGCTCGGTGAACACGTGCCCGCCGAGCGCCGGCGCCGACGGCAGCTCGACCGGGCGCACCCGGTCCCGGACCGCCGGCGGCGCCGCGTCACCCACCGCCTCCTGCAACGCGAGCAGCGAGCGCATGCCGTCGATGGCCGCATGCCGGGGATCGGCCTGGCGGTAGACGTCGTTGAACACCTCGAGCGAGAGCGGCCCGGCGTAGCCCGTGCTCAGCACGTGGCCGACGAAACCGGCGAGGTCGAACGCGCCGAGACCGGGAAACAGCCGGTGGTGGCGGCTCCACTCGACGACGTCCGCGGTCATCCGCGGCGCGTCCGCGAGCTGCACGTGGAAGATCCGGTCACCCGGCACGACGCGGATGCCGGCCGGGTCGTCGGCGCCCGAGAGCACGTGGAAGCTATCGAGGCAGAGGCCCAGCGCGGGGTGGCCGGCTCGCCGGACGATCCGCCAGGCGTGCGCGTACGTCCTGACGAACCGGCCCCACGCCAGGGCCTCGTACGCGATGCGCAGCCCGCGCCGGTGCGCCCGCTCGGCCAGCTCGTGCAGCTGCTCGGCCGCGAGGTCGTCGTCGTCGACCGCGTCCGGCGACACCGTCGAGCAGACCAGCAGGGTCGTGGCGCCGAGCCGCTCCAGCACGTCGAAGGTGCGCTCGGCGCGGCGGAGGTTGGCGGCCAGCACGTCCGGCGGGACCGCTTCGAAGTCCCGGAACGGCTGGTAGAGATCGATCGACAGCCCGCGCCGGGCGCACTCCTGGCGCACCCGCTCCGGCGACCAGGCGGACGCGACGAGGTCGCTCGCGAAGATCTCGACACCACGGAAGCGGGCGGCCGCCGCCGCGGCGAGCTTGTCCTCCAGCGTGCCCGAGAGGCAGACCGTGGCGATCGAGGGATGGTGACCGATGTCGTACGCCATGCGAACCGTGCCTCCCACCGGTGGGCGAGCACCGCCGTGGTGCCCGGCGACGGATGTGAACGTACCAGATAGTTAGTTAAGTCGGCGGTCCACGGAGCGGTCGCTTTATCGCCTGAATGGACCAAGGAGCGGTTGTTACCCGATCCGCAGATGGCTATGGTCTGCCTAGCAGTTCATCAGATCCACTCTATGGATGAGGTCGCGATGGGCACAGTCGACCGGCCCAGACTGCTCCAAGGAACGGCCGCACTCGCGGTGACCTCCACTGTGGTAGGCCAGCCGGCGGCCGCCCACCCACCACGAGGGATCGGCGAGCCGGGCCCGCTCGACGGCCGGCCGTTCCCGGCCTACGACTACTCGCGCGCCAACAAGCTGCCCCGCGAGATGAGCGGCTACTGGACGAAGTCGTTCGACGTCGCCGGCACAGCCAGGACGGCCAAGGTCTACCTCTCCCCCGAGACGCCCATCCGGTCCTACTACACTCGTCGGGTACGGCGGCGGCGCCCCGGCCCTGGAGGCGTGGGCGGTCGCCAACCCCCTGCAGGTCATCGCCCAGGTGTACCTCGACTCGACCGGCCTCGACGCGGCCTACCTCGCGTCCTATGCGGACCGGGAGTTCGACGGGCGCACCGACGGTTACACCCCCGTCGAGTTCCCGCCCGGGTTCACGCTGATCCGGTGCGCGCAGACCGTGCTGCCGACCTGGTACGTCCACCCGAACCGGAGCACCACCGGGGCGAGCCTCGCCTACTGGAAGGCCGCCAACGACGCCGGCACCCGGGCCCGCCACGACGGCACACTCGGCACCGTCTGGACCCAGCGCCGCGACTCCGACCGCTGGATGACGTCGTATGCCGGACCGATCGCCCAGGTGGCCGTCCAGGACCGGCGGCTTCCCGCGTACGGCCGCACCACGACACGGCAGATCGTCGACTTCCTGACCCGCTACACCCGCTACGAGAACTTCTTCGCGTACGGGAACCAGTTCTTCGAACGGGACCGGGCGCCGGTCGTGTTCGTCTGGCCCGGCAACAGCCAGACCGACAAGGTGTTCTTCGACGCCGCGCAGTGGTGGAAGGTCGCCGAGCGCGAGGGCTTCGTCCTCGTCACCGTCTGCGAGCAGTACAGCAACACCTCCGTGTCGGTCAGCCACCGCGACTCACACGCCTTCTACCGCCAGCTCCGCGACGGCGCCGAACATCCGGCCAGCGGCCGGATGATCCCCAACTACCACCTGTACGGGTACGGCGACCTCGGCTTCCTCGCCGGCGACCTGTGGGACGGCACCGACAACGCGCTCGACAGCTGGGCGCGCTACCACCTCGCGGCCAACGGTCTCGATCTATACGATGTGGACAACGCGGCCGGTGAGCGCAGCGGCTGGCACGACCGCTTCCGCACGTGGACCTGGCACCAACCGGACACGGACGTCGCCGTGCTCAAGCTGACGCGCAACGTCTACCGCTCGCACAACACGATGCCCGAGGAGTCGCCGCTGATGTGGGACTTCCTCAAGCACTACAGCTGCGAGACCGCGCCCGACGGCACGGTCGTGCGCTACCACAGCGCGTCGGCCTTCCGGCGCCCGAGGGACAAACGGCGCCTGTGAGCCCGACCGCGTACGCGGCGATCGGCATCTTCGCCGTCGCCTACGCCCTGATCGCCACGGAGAGATCCATCGCGTCGCGGCCGCGCTCGGCGGCGCGGTGCTCATGCTCCTGGTCGGCGCCACCGACGCGGACCACGCGTTCTTCTCGGCGGAGTCGGGCATCGACTGGGACGTCATCTTCCTGCTGCTCGGGATGATGCTCGTGGTGGCGGTGCTCAAACGGACCGGCGCGTTCGAGTACGTGGCCATCTGGTCCGTCAAACGCGCCCGCGGCCGGCCGTTCCGGCTCATGGTCGTCCTGGTGGTCGTCACCGCGGCGGCCTCCGCGATGCTCGACAACGTCACCACGGTGCTGCTGATCGCCCCGGTGACGTTCCTCGTCTGCGAGCGCCTCGAGGTGCCCGTGGCGCCGTTCCTCATCGCCGAAGCGATGGCCAGCAACATCGGCGGCACCTCGACGCTCGTCGGCGACCCGCCGAACATCATCATCGGTAGCCGCGGCGGCCTGACCTACCTGGACCTCCTCGTCCATCTCGCGCCGCTCGTCGTGCTGCTCGTGGCGGTGCGACCGAGGTCGCCAAGGACGTCGAATGGCCGACACTGGCGTTCTTCGCGGGCCTGTTCGTGATGGTCGGCGCACTGGTGAACACCGGCGTCATCGGCGAGCTGTCCGACGCGATCGCCGGCGCCGTCGAGGACCGGCTGCTCCTCGCGAGCATGGTCATCCTGTGGGGCTCGGCGATCCTGTCCGCGGTCGTCGACAACATCCCGTACGTGGCGACGATGAGTCCCGTGGTCGCCGATCTGGTCCACGCCAACGGGAACACGCCACAGTCGCACGTGCTGTGGTGGGCACTCGCGCTCGGCGCGGACCTCGGCGGCAACGCCACGGCCATCGGCGCCTCCGCGAACGTCGTGGTCCTCGGGCTCGCCGAACGCGCGGGCCGGCCGATCACCTTCTGGGACTTCACGAAGTACGGGCTCGTCGTCGCGGTGGTCACCGTCGCCGTGTCAACCCCGTACCTGTGGCTCCGCTGTTTCGTGTTCGCCTAGAAACGGTTCCTTCTAGGCGGCCTGTGCACCATCCAATGTGGAACTACGCATCGTGCATTGCCGCTACCCTATGTCGAAGCTGGTCGATCGGCGCGACCGGATGTCCGTTTGCCTGCCACAGAGAGGTGGCGAGTATGCCGCATCTTGGTACCAACGGCTTCACCCGTCGAAACGTTCTAGCCGCGGCCGCCGGGGCCGCCGGGGCCGTCGCAACAGGCGCGTTGGTCAGCCGGTCGGAGGCGGCGCCCAACGACTCCGCCGCCGCCCCCGACATCGACCTCGGCCATGTCGCGGGCGAGCAGTCCAGCGTCATCGAGGTCGTGCTTCCCGATCGTGACGAGTTGGACCGGCTGGTCGCGACCGGCGTCGACCTCGACCACCAGGTGAACCTCGTCGACGATCGGCTCGTCGTCCACGCGGTCATCTCACCGAACGAGGGCGCGACCCTGACCGCCATGGGCTTCACCCTGGGCAACGTGATCTACACCCCGGCCGACGCGAAGGCCCGCCTCGCCGAGCGCGAGGCGACTATCGCCGGCCACGTCGCGGCCAACGAGGAGTTCTCGGCGTCCGCCACCGGCCGGACGGCGACCGCCTCCGACGTCAAGATCATCCGCGCCGACTACTACACGCAGGGCACCACCATGGTGCTCTCGGTCGAGGCGAAATGGGCCCAGGGCCAGACGGCCACCGACACGCTCACCGTGGAACGCGACAGTGGCAAGGGCACGGCGATCGGTTCGGGCGGCACGCAGACCATCTCCCGCTTCGTCGACGCCGGCGTCTACCTCTACCACCGCGGCGCCGCGCAGGTCACCGCCCGACCCGACTACATCCGGATCACCAGCCCGACGGGCGGCATCGCCGTCGCCAAGGTGAAGGAGTGGCTGCCGACGCCGGGCCACGATCCGGAGGGACCGGGCTATCAGAAGGACTTCATCACCAGCTATCTGACCCCCACGGAGTTGTACGACCGCATCAAGGCGATCGCCGCCGAACACCCGAAGCTGGCGGAGATCGTCGAACTGCCGTACAAGACAAACGGTTATCGCCGCAAGGCGCAGGCCGTGTTCGGTTCCGCGAGCGCCAGCCGCGTCGCGGTCGACTCGCTGGCGTGGGGCCACGAGGGCGGCAACTCCATCGCGATCGAGATCGTCGATCCCGGCGGCGCCGGCCGTCCGCTGTCGGTAAGCGTGACGGGCACCGATATCCAGGTGACCCTGGCCTCCGACACCGCCGGCGCGGTGACCAGCACGGCGGCCGAGGTCGTGGCCGCGCTGAACGCCAGCCCGGGCGCCAGCGGGCTCATCCAGGCGTACACCTATCGGGGCAACACCGGTGCGGGCGTGGTCGCGCCCGCGGCGCGCACGTTGCTGACCGACGACCTGACCGCGCCGGCGAGCGTGTCCCGCGAACCGCATCCGGTCTACGCGATCCGGATCGGCAAGCATCGCAACGGTTCGAAACTGGGCGTGCTCGCGTACGCGCAGGAGCATGCCCGCGAGTGGGTGCCGCCACTGGTCACGATCGAGACCGCCGAACGCCTGCTACGCAACTACAAGCACGACTGGCGTACGCGGGAGCTCCTGGACAACCTCGACATCTGGATCGCACCGTCGATCAACCCGGACGGCGGCCACTACGCGTTCTACGACGACAACTCGCAGCGCCGCAACATGACCAACCACTGCGCGCCGACCGGGTCGGCGGACTTCCTCGCGCGCGACTCGTGGGGCGTCGACAACAACCGCAACTACACCGAATACAGCCGGTTCGACGGCTACTCCGGCGCGTCGGCGAGCTGCACGAGCGACACGTTCTCCGGGCCGAGCGAGCTCTCGGAGCCGGAGAACAAGAACCTCGACTGGCTGGCCGCCCGCCCGAACATCAAGTTCGCGATGAACCTGCACTCGTCTGGCAACTACTTCATGTGGTCGCCGGGCGCGTACGCGGTGCCGGGCCGGATCTCCGCACCGCGCCCGACGCTGGCCGAGGAGTCGTACTTCTGGAGCGCCTCGTCGCGCATCCTGACGTCGATCAAACGGCACCGCAACCTGGCCGTGACGCCGGCCCGCACGGGCCCGATCTCCGACGTCCTCTACTCGGCGGCCGGCAACTCGGGCGACATGCTCTGGTACAAGTACGACATCTACGCGTGGAACTTCGAAGTCGGCACCTCGTTCCAGCCGGAGTGGGTGGAAGCCCACGACGAGACGATGGAGTTCTCGAACGGCCTGGTCGAGCTGTTCCGCGTGGCCCGCGACTTCGACAAGGACCGCCGCAGCCCGAAGAGCAAACTGAAGGTCTCCCCCAGCCCGACGCACGGCATGGTCAGCGTCACGTTCGAAACGAACGAGCCGGCGGCGGTCTACTACACCCTCGACCGCAGCGCGCCGACGTACTCGTCGACGCTCTACGGCTCGGCCGGCATCCGAGAGGGCGCGGAGACGCTGACCGTGCGGGCCGGCACGACGATCAACTGGTTCTCGGTCGACGCGGCCGGCAACGTCGAGGACGACTACCGGCCCGGCGGCCACCGCCGGAACTACCGAACAGCCAAGGCCATCCTTCCGCGCCACTGATGAGCTAGCGAGCCGGGCCGCGGCCCCTGACGGGGTCGCGGCCGGCTCCCGAGGCGCGACGCCGGCCGATGGTTGACGTCAGCGGCCGGGTAGCGAAAGTGCATCCCCTTCGGCCTGCCGGCGATCGAGTTCCAGCTGGGCGAAGCGCACATCCGCTGGCTGCTTCAGCGGTGCGTAGCCGCCCCGGCCGGGTCCGATCCGTGTGCTTCGCACGACAGCGCATCGTGACATCAAGGTCAGCAGACCGTGCAGCGGCTGGCTCAACTGCCGTGCCTGCCGTGGCACGCCGTCGACTACGACGGTCTTGTCCTCCAGCCGGGCCGGCAACCCGGCGATGAGGCGGCGAACGGCTTGCACGCGGTCGCCGGTACCCGTGCTGTCGATCAAGCGACGAAGCGCCGAGACCCGCACGTAGAGTTGGTTGGTGTTGTACCGCGAGCCGGCTGGTCGCTCCCGTTCGCCGATCCACAACCGGCCGTCGTGGGTCGTCACCGCACCGCCTACGTCGTAGTGTCGCGCGTCGTGCGGCACCGTGTCGCTGAGGACGCGGCCATGCTCGTCCATCAGCCAGCCCTCGTCATCGCCGCGCACGGCGAGGTGACCGTCTGGACGCGGAAGCGTCGCCGACCACGCCCATGGCATGGTGACGATCACGGCGTCCGTCGCCGGCCGGTTGGCCAGGTAGCCAACCACCGCCGGGTCGACCCGGAACAGCACGTCGTAGGCGTTGGCCACCGCGAGATATTCGACGCCGACGCGCTCCCACCGTTCGAACAGGTCGGAAATCAGCAGCGCTGAGAACAGGCCCATGCTGCCGTGGGGCTTGCGACTCGGTCGGCCCGCGCGGTCGCGCAAGATTGCGTTCGTCCACGAGCGGCCAGGCGCGGCCTCAGCCAGCGTTCGGTCGAGCCGGTAGATCCCGTGTTGCCAGAACAGGTCCACGGCCACCCGGTCGGCTTGGTCGAGGCCGTCCCGCCAGTCGCGTAATCCGGCTGCGGAGGTCTCCGAGCCGAGCACCGCTAGCGGAGGCCGGTGGCCGTTCTCCGCTCCCAGAAAGCGTGAGTTGGCCAGCCTGATATCGAGCGCGGACAGCGAGCGTGCCTCGACTCTGAAAAGCCGCGCCAGCACCTTCTGTCGGTTCGGATCGATCTCCGGCAAGTGATAGCCACCGAATCGTCCACCCGTACCGCCGGCCGGGGTCAGCATGCCGACGGTGCCCGCGACGAGTGCTGCCCGGCCGGCTGCGACATCAGCTTCGGCTGGTGCGGCGATGTCCACCGGCGGCCCTGGCCGCGCGCTGGGCGGACCGTCAGTGAAGGCCGCGTCGAGCATCGGGAGGTCGACGCCGTCCGCGTAGCCGTTAGTTGCCCCGAAGACCGGCGGCACTAGACGCAAGACGATATCGACGGTGTCCCGCAGGCTGAGTCCGGCGGTGACGTCGGACAAATGACCCGTCGACTGATCGGCCACTACGTGCGGGTCGGCTGCGACCAAGGTGGTGATCTCCGACTGGGTAAGACCGGCCTCAGCGAGCTCAACAGTGAGCCGATCTGATCCGGCTGGCCCCGGTCGGATCGCGCGCAGCTCGGAGAGCGCGGCGACAAGCCCGTCGCTGCAATGCACGAGGTTGTGTCGGGAGTTCACGATGGACCTACTGGCCAGAGGCAGGTTCCCATCGACGCCGTCGCGGCGCAGCGATCCCTGCGCGCACTTGGCAGGAACGCTGTCCTCGCCCGCGAGCATCCGGCGTACGTCGGCAATCCGCGTGTTATCGCCATCGATACCCAGCTCGAAGAGCCAGGCGGCTGGCTCGAAGAGGGCGGACAGTCCCGGCACATGGCCGTTGACGACGATCACGGGAGAGCCGTCGTAGAGGCGTTCGTCGCGCATGGCGAACGCGGTCATACCGGATGCGACCCGGGAGATGCCGAGGGGCAGGTCCCCCCGGAACCACTCGTAGCGGTCCTCGCTCGGCAGCACGAAATTGGCTGCGGCGACGCCGTAACGTTCGGTCAGGTCCGCGCGGGTGATCGGCGCCCGGCCGAGCTCCCAAAGCGCCACGAAGTCGTCTGCCCTCAGGCCGTTATCGGCGATCGCCTGCGCGGCGGGGACGACCAACGATGTGTCGTAGCGGACGCCGAAGATCTCCGCGAACTCGTCAGTGTCGAATCTGTGAGCTAGCCGATCCCACAGCGCGGGCAGGGTCGGGCCGTGCCGGAAGTAGCGGGTGGCGCGCGGGTACAGCGCTGCTGCGACGTCGGCACCACGCCCGCTGATCTCATACCGGCCATGGACGGTGACGCCGAAGGCGCGAAGCCGAGCCTCGACACACGCCAATGAGACAGGGCCGAGCAGGTGCGGGCCCTTCGTGACCATGCAGAAGCGCGTCCGCTGGGGGTCGTCCGGGTCGACGTCGCCGGCTAGGGCCCCTTCCACGACCGACCGCAGCTGGTGGTCGTCCGACGTTGGCCTGCCGGCCAAGCGCCAATGTTCGCTGGCGCGCAGGACGTCGTCGAGAACCACGTCCGCGTCGATCACCGCGGTGCTCACCCAGGAGAGCCTACTTATCGCTTCGCCGGTTGCCGCGGCTCGGTGGGCTCGACTCGCCAGACCGATCGTCCGAGGCGGAGTGCGGCGAGGAAGAGTTGCGGTCCACATCGCGGATCAGCCGGAGCACAAGCTCGAACCGCTCCTCGCTCCAGTTCGGGTTCTCGGTCGCGGCTCGACCCAGACGACTAACGGTGCGGGCGAAGATGAGGCCGCGTACCTCCCGTAGGAGTCGAGGCAGGCCAAGCCCGAGGAGGCTGGCGATCACAGGCAAGGCATAAGGAAGGTAGGTGATCAGCTCTTGCGTCATCATGATCACCGCCTCGGTCCTGGTGCTTGCTTTGCCTCCGGATGATTTACGGGTTTGCGAGTAAGTGTGCGGCACGAGTGCCTCGTTTAGAACTGAGTGTGCGCCGGTCCGCACATTGAGTCAACTTTTTCGCGGCTGCGCACAACATGCGTGAAAAGACGTGAACACTACTCATGAGATTCGTTTCACGGTCTATGTGTGCGGGCCGTTGCAGTGCGCCGACGCGCGCGGATAGTCTACGATGGCCGGTGTGCGGGATGATCCGCACATGTGCACACCCCTCCTTTGAGGAGCCCGGGATGCCCGATACTGGAGTAGGGCCTGTCGTCCCTGCCGACCGCGCGCACGAGCTCCGCGCGCAAATTCGTGATCTCATTCGGAAGGCCCGACGTGACCGTGGCCTTAGCCAGGCTCAGCTCGGGTCCGCGCTGGGCCAAAACCGCTACCGGATCATCCGGCTCGAGAAGGGTGAACTCGACGTCACCGTCGACGAGGCCGATGAGCTCGATCGGATTCTGAACCTGACTGAGCTGGCCGGGCTGGTCCGCCGACTACACAAGGCGGCCGGTAACACGGAAAGCCTGCGCGACACTGTGGTGAGCAGCCTGCTGCGAGAAACGCCGACGTTGACGTCGGTGAGCATCGTAGTCGCCGACGATCTCGACGTCTTCAGCATGATCTACGACGCCGGTCGCGACGCCATGCGGCTCGACGCCCGCGAGATTAAGATCGTCTTTCCGAGCGCCGATCGGGAGCAGCAGCTGTACGGCGGCAATCCGCTGTGGGGCTACTACGAGTATCAAATCAAGCACCTCGTCGATCTACAGGGCGGCGAAGCCGGTCCGGCCGGCAACCTCCAGGTGTACGAATCGGATCGCGTGACCGGTTGCGCCGTCGTGGCAAGTACACATACCGGAACTCAATCGATCTTGTGGCCGGCGGTGCAAACCAAGGGCGGCATCCACGGAGCATGGGTGCCAGCCATGATCACCGATTCGAACGTGACCAACGAGCAGATGAAGGCCCACATCGACTACCTGCTGGAGGACATTGAGCCGCTGCGGACCAACGAGGCGTTGTGCCGCTTCGACAGCGGTTCGACCGATGCCAAGTTCACCCGCTACTTCGCGGTCGGCACGGACGAAGAAGATGACGTGGCCGGTGACGAGGGCATCGCGGTGTCTCTCGTCATGGCCATCGCGCTCTGCCCGCGGAAACACTACGGCGTCGGCAACCGCGTGATCATGTACAAGCGACCGAGTTCGCGGCACGACCACGGGCTGCTGTCGCTCTTCAGCAACAATGTCGACGACACGGACATCCGGACGGCCCGAGCACTTGAGCGCGGCAATGAGCCGGACAGGATGCGTTCTACCCGCAGCGCGTTGGCCGCCACCCTGGACATCAACGATTACCTGACCGCCAACGACGGCGTCATTCCCGAACTCGCCTCACAGCTTGCCGCCGCGCGTGAGCTCAAGATGTTCGGACTCGACGTGACGAACACGAGGCTGAAACGCGTACCGCTGCCGCCGGAGCTTCGGCTGATCCGCAAGCCCGGTTCGGACGGAACGAACCGCGCCGCTGTCGTACCCTCCCTGTTCGTCCTCACGCTCGAAACTTCCGGTCCTGAGCCGGAACTGGACGTGCTGTCCAACGCGGCCGACAGCGAGGCGGTTGGCATCGAGGACATCGCCGAGTTCGCCGCGCAGGGCCGCCTCAACACCTTTCTTGTGACGGCCCTGGAAAGCGGCTTCCTGACTGAATTGATGCAGAGATTAGAGGTGGCGAAGCGATGATGGTGCTCGACCATCTGTGGTCCAGGTCCAGGTCCAGGTCTCGGTCCCGGCCGCGGGCGGACACATGGGGTGGTGGCCGTCTGCTGCCGGGGGCGTTCCGGCCGCTGGGCATCTACAAGCCGGTCCTGGCGCTCACCATACTGCGCAGCGCCGCGACCACACCCGAGATCGTTGTCGGTGTGCGCGATCCCGAGTCCAACCGTTACCACCAGAACGTGGCCAGTGTTCCGACGCGCCGAATACACCCAGCCATCGCGCATCGGTGGATTTGGGCGCTCCGCCTCCGTCGACACACCGCGGTTTCCCGGCGCTCTGACCTGCACGACGAGGTGGCCACGCTGTTCAGCCGCAAACTTGGCTTGGCCGACCGCCAGGAACGAGGCGAAATAAGGTTCCGGATCCAGTCGCTGGCCGCCTCGCAGGGCATCAGCGTGATCGGCGAAACCAGCGACGGCCAGCCGCGCGTCGAGAAACTGACGATGTTCAACGCGGTCGTCTGGCTGGAGAAGGGCGACGAGCACCTGCCCCAGGAGACGGCGTCCTACCGTCCGCTGGTGTGGGCCGACGCGAACAACTTCATCGAGATGTCCGAGACGCGCGACACCGGCCGTCTTGGCTTGGGCTTCGAACGCTTCTTCTTCTGCGCGTACGGGCTCTGCCTGCAAACCAGCGTGCTCGCCCTGAAGCGCCTGCGCCAGACCTAACTAATGATCTTTCTTAGTCTGCGAAGACAAGGGAGTCACCGTGGGCCTGCAGCTGGTTCAGCAGCAACTGGACAAAGTGCTGGTCGGTCGGTTCCTTCAGCGGCGCATAACTTCCCCAACTCGTCGGCCCGATCCGGCGGGTCGTGGTAAGTACGTCACACCGGTCGAACCACGACAGAATTCCGTGGAGCGGTTGGTGGATCTGCCGGGCGTCGACCGTCTCGCCATCCACGACAACGGTCTTGTTCTCGATGGCGAACGACTGGCCGGCCACGAGCCGGCGGACGGCGCCCAGCGGGTCAGTCGTGCCCGTTCGCTCGATGGCACGACGCACGGCGGACAGTCGCACATACAGCTGGCTTGTGTTGAACAAGGTCTGGGGCGGGTGTGGCGGCTGCCCTATCCGCAGGCACGGCTCTCCCGAGTGTCCGATCTCGTGGCAGATGGCACCACCGGCGTCGAAGCGTCGTGCGGCATCGGGTACGGGTTCGTCGACCGGGAGTCCGGCCTCGTCCATCGTCCACCCTGACAGGTCGCCGCGGATGGGTAACTCCCTGCCCCGACGCCGGATCGTGGCCGTATACCCCCACGGAATGCCGACCAGGACGCAGTCCACACCTGGATGGCGGGCCAAGTAGCCGATGGCGGCCGGGTTCAACCGGTAGGCCGCGTCATCGCCGTTGGCTGACGCGAGAAAGTCGATCCCGCGTTGCTCCCATGCGTCGAGCAGGCCCGCGAGAATGAAGCAAGACCACAGGTTCAGGGTGCCGCCCGGTTTCAGACAGGGGCGGCCGGCCGAATCCCTGAGCACCGCGTCGACCCATCGACGACGCGGGACGTCAGCGGCCAGGGACCGGTCGATGCGGTAGACGCCGTGTTGCGTGAAGATGCGCAGCGATTTTCGGAACGGCTCGTCCAACCTGTCCCGCCACTGACGAAGAGCGGTCTCACTCGTCGGCGAGGCCATCACCGCCACGGGCAGGCGATCTCGTTCTCCGTCAGCCCAGTACCGCAGGTTCGCCAGCCGAATGTCCAGACTGGAACACTGCCGCTCTGACACCAGGAAAGCGCGTCGCAGTGCTTTCTGGCGGGCCGGATCCGCTTCCGGAACGCCGTAGCCGCCGAATCGGCCGCCCGTACCGCCCGCCGGCACCAGTGCCGCGACGGTGCCGTCCGCGATGGCCCTGCGCCCCAGCTCCGCGTCGCGTCCGGTGTGCCTGACTGGCACGGTGACCGGCGCGGGTTCTGGCCTCGCGGCGCCGACGACCGTTGTTGTCGCGGTCAAGGCCGCGCTGATGGCTCTGTCGAACACATCGAACTCGAGGCCGTCGGCGTAACCGTTTTCGACGCCGAAGATCGGAGGAACCGCTGTCAAGATCTCGGCGACACAACGGTCGAGATCGACGCCCCGGGTCACGTCGCTGAGGTGACCGTCCGGGTGACGTGGCCGGACTCGTGGGTCCTGGAGGACGATGCGCTCGATCTCAGCGCGGGTCAGCCCCGCTCGGTCGAGTTCCTCGGTCAGCAGGTCGCCGCGGTCAGCCTGTTCTGGAACCAAGGCCCGCGTCTCGATGGCGCCGATGAGCAACCCGTCGCTGCAGTGGAGAAGGTTGTTGCGGGACGTCACCGGATCAGGCGATGCCAGCGGTAGCCGACCGTCGATGGCGTCACGGCGAATCGAGCCGGCCAGGCACCGCTCCGGCCGGCCGTCGGCACCGGCGATGGCCGACCTGACCGCGTCGATCTGTGCGCCGTGTCGCGCGATCCCAAGGTCAAGAACCCACGCCGCAGGCGCGAACAGATGGGCCAGCGCCGGAACGTGGCCGTTCATGAGGATGACCGGCTCCCCGCCGTAGAGTCGTTCATGGCGCAGCGCGAATGCTGTCATAGAGGACGCGATACGACTGATTCCTAGTGGAAGGGGGCCACGAAACCACCCGTAGGAGTCGGCGCCTTGGAGAACGAACGGCGCCACGGTTGCGCCGTACCGCGCGACCAAGGTGGCGCGGTGGATGGGATCTCGCCCAGTCTCCCATATCGCGGTCAGATCTCCAGCAGTCAGCCGATTCTCGCGGATAGCGGTCGAGGCGGGAATGACGAGATCGGGATCATAACGGCGACCGAAGATCTTTTTGAACTCGGCGGTGTCAAACCGGTGGGCGAGAAGATCCCATTGCGCGGGTGTCGTGGGTCGGTGGTCGAAGTAGCGAACGGCAAGCGGATACAGAGCCTGCACGATCGCGTCACCCGTGCCAACAATCCGGCGCAGCAGACGAACATGGACACCGAAGGCGGTGAGCCGTGCCATCAGGCATGCCAGCGCCTGTTCGTTCCGCAGATGCGGACCCTTGGTGACGACACAAAACCGTGCCCGTTGCTCGTCGGCCGGCGCCGCCTCACCCTCGAGCATTGACAGGGACGCATCGACTGCCGCTTCCAGAGCATCGCGGTCTGGCATCGCGCAGCTTCCGTTCGCCGCCCACCAGCGAGCCGCCTGGCGCACGTCCCCGATCACCAGGCCTCTGTCGATCACCTATATACCCCGTTCAGGGAATGCCGGCGGTATTCGTGGAGCACCAGTATCAACCAGGTTGGGCCAACCCGACAGAGTCAAGAGCTTCGACGGACCGCCCTCGTCACCGGCGACAACCAAGGAATCGGCTTCGCTCTCTAGAACCGGGCTGGCGGGCCACTCCGGGTTCATGACTCGGCGCGGCCCGCCAGTTCGAGGTAGAGGCCCGGGATCGTGTTCCAGCCCACGATGGTCGTGGTCGAGCCCGATGCGACCGCAACACCGTTGCCGACATCCCGGACCACGTAGTAGCACAGGATCCCGCGGACAGCGCGCACTTGGTACCCGAGTTCATGGTTGGCGTTTACCGGAATCGATGCCGAGACACAGGACCAGCTGCCGATCTGGCAGTACGCGTTGTTGACAGCCAGCGCCGGCGTCGCCATGAGTGTGGTTGCCAGCACGCCGATCGCAGCCGCGACCGCGAGTGCTTTTCTACGCATCATCCACCCCTCGCTCGTCGTTACGGCAACGCGATGTCGTCGTCGATCTTGAAGTATCCGCCGCAACCGCCGTACGCGGTGACGTCCAGGCGGTACCAGCTGTAAAGGCCGTAGACCGACCGAGCGCGGTCGTTGCCGCGCGGTAGTAGTCGACGACGTTCTGGTTGCGGACGTCGACCAGTCGATACTCGACCTCGCAGCCGAAATGCGCGTCGATCAGGATGTCGATGAAGTGGTAGGTCGCATCGCAAGCCCGACGCCGATTCGGCGGAGTCCCCGTACCACTTTTTGCATTGTTTCTCCCTGCGCGAGCGCGGATAAGATCGAGCTTCATCCTCCGGGCGGCACCCGCATGGCGTCATTGGCCAGGAGCGCACAGAGGTTGACTCCGAGCGCACCGCACACTTCACCGTGTGGCGTGCCGCTGCCGGTACTCACCCGGCGGGGTGCCGAACGCCCGCTTGAATGCGCGACTGAACGCCGCAGCGTCTCCGAACCCCCAGCGAGCGCCGATTGCCGCGACCGAACGGCGCCGGAAGGTGTCCTCACACAGCTCGCGCCGGCAACGCTCGAGCCGGCGTTGCCTGATCAGACCGGCGATCGTCCAACCCTGTTCACGGAACAGCATCTGCAGGTACCGCAGCGAGACCGACTGCGCCGCCGCGACGCCCTCCGGCGTCAAGCCCGGGTCGGTCAAGTGGTTCTCGATGAAGTCCAGGGCTTTGAGGTGGAGCAAGCGATGCTGTGCGTCTGACGCGGCATCGAACTGCGCCAGAACCGAGACCACCAGATCAACGAGAACCTGCGCCAGGCCCTTGGCGTCGTCCGGCGAGTACTGATCCGCCGACTCCATGATCTGCGCCGCCGTACCGACCAGCAAAGCCCCCCACCCACCACCAACGGGAAACCCCCGAGCCAGCCCCGGACGCAGCTGGGCATGACGCAACGGCAACTCGGTACGCAAGACCTGGATGATCAACTGCTGAACGGGCTCGCGGTCCGCCACCACAACAGGCAACGACGTATCGACCATCGCGAACTGACCCGGCCCGGCAGCGTGCTGCCCGCCGGCGTGGTCGACCGCCAACGGTTCCCCCGAAGGGACCGTCAGGTAGAACCAGCCGGGATCCGACCGGCGAATGCGCCTGGCTGACCGCTCGGCCCGCAACGGCGGATAGCTGATCTTCGACAGCCGCACACCCCCCGAGATCGAGCAACTCGACCGCAGCCGAGAAATCGTCCTCCGCGACCGTTGAGCCGATCAGAGCGGTCGCGGTCATCTCGTGCCACGTGGCAAGCCGAACGTCTTCTGGCACATCAGCGGTACTGAACCGAACTACGTGCATGACCTTCCCCCCAGCCCACGTGTCCTCCGCGAATGATCGATGTGCCACGGGTCCACGGGACAGCTCGCGCGCGACGGTTCCGCCAGGTCGGCGTTGCCGCTCATCGTCTTGGAGATCGCTTTATGACGGCTTTTCGGACGCCTGCGGAGAATGGACGTGCGCAGCCGGTGTAGCGAGCGCCATGTCGCGCAAGAGGCCGATGGTGCGCAGGCGTGGGGCGTGGACCACGGATCCGCGCTCCAGATCGGCCGCAATTGGTGAAGAATGGTGGAGGTCATGGGAATGGACGCGCGCCGTCTTCGGCGCGGTGAGTTGGGGCCGCTGGCAGACCTCATGGCGCAGGTCGGACTGGCCGGGCGGTTCAGTGGTGAGGCGACCATTTTCGGGTCGGATCCGGTCATCCGCTCGCCGCACCGACTCGCCGAGGCGTCCTGCACCGCCCACCTGTTGATCGCCGCCGCGGGCGCGGCGATCTGGGAGCACCGCGGCGGCGAGCCCACCGACATCTCGATGGACGTCGTCCACGGGCTGCATCATCTGCACCCGACCCACTTCGTCGAGCAGGCCGGCTACCCCAGCAATGTCGGAGCCGAGTTCGTGCAGGTCAACGGCGTCTTCCCGACCCGCGACGGCCACCATGTGATGCTCGAGGCCGGGCCGCCGTACCAGGAGCTGCTCAACGGCTATCTCAACTTCTTCGACTGCGGCAACAACAAGACGTCCTTCGCCCGCGAGGTCGCCACCTGGGCCGCGGACGATCTGGTGCAGGCGCTCTCGGACGCTGGACTTCCCGCCTGCCGGGCCCGGACCCGCGCGGAGTGGCTCGCCCACCCGCAGGGGCAGGCACTCGCGGCGGTGCCACAGATCGAGATCGTCAAGCTCGCCGACGGCGACCCGGTCCCCTTCGCGGAAAACCCGACCTCACCCCTGGATGGCGTACGGGTGCTCGACTTCACCCACGTGTTGGCGGGCCCCCGCAGTGCCCGGACGCTCGCGGAGTACGGCGCCGACGTGCTCCACATCAGCTCGCCGTGGTTCGCCGACTCGCTCGCGCAGCACCTCGGCGTCGACGCCGGCAAGTACGACGCGTACCTCGACCTGCGTTCCGACGACGACCTGGCGGCGATGCGCGGGCTCGCCGCGACGGCCGACGTGTTCGCCTGCACGTACCGCCCCGCGGTGATCGAGCGGTTCGGCCTGGAGCCGCAAGCACTGGCCGCCGCCAGCGAACGCGGGATGGTCTACATGTCCGCCAACGCCTACGGCCACGACGGCCCGTGGGCGCGCCGTCCCGGGTTCGACCAGAACGGGCAGGTGACCTCGGGGTTCGCGCTGGAGGAAGGCCAGGGCGGCCCGCCGAAGTTCTCGCCCGTCTTCTACGTGGCGGATCTGATCACCGGGTACTGCGCCGCCGCCGGAATGATGGCGGCCCTGCTACTGCGGGCAACGGAGGGCGGCTCGTACCAGGTGAAGCTGTCGTTGACCCGCAGTGTGATGTGGGTCCAGGAGCTCGGCCTGCTCGATGTCGCGACCCAGGACGAGGTCCCAGAAACCGACACCTACCCGGCGGAGACGCTCTCCGTCGACACCACCTATGGTGCCGTGACCTTCCTCGCTCCGGCGGTCACGTTCACCAACCTGACCCTGCCCGCTGCCGACCGCCTGGTGCCCTACGGCGCCGACCCGCCAGCATGGCCGTCGGACCACCTGGCCGAGGCGGTCGGTTCCTTCAGGTGATCGCGGAGCTACCTGAGCTGCCGACGAACGTGCACGGCCTCTCCACCTTCGTGGTGGTTGAACGGATACGCCCAGAGCGTACGGTCGTCGCCTCCGTAATGGTTGTAGGCGGCGTAGATCGTGCTGGGCGGGCAGATGGTGTCCCGCAACCCGACCCCGAAATGTGCCGGCGCCGTGGCCCGGCGGGCGAAGGCCACTCCATCCACGTAGGACAGAGTGTGCCGGGCGGCCTCTTCGGCCTCGCGATGCACGGCGAGGAACCTGACGATCTCCCCGTACGGCCCGGCGTCCGTGATGTCGATCGCACGCTGGATGTGGCACATGAGCGGTGCGGTCGTGAGCAGGGCGGCAAGGTCGGGCGCCAGACCGGCGACCGCGAGCGCGAGCCCTCCGCCCTGGCTGTTGCCGGTGACCGCCACGCGGCTGGCGTCGACGCCGGGCAGGGAGCGAACGGCCTCCACCGCCCGCACCCCGTCGGTTATCAGCCGGCGGTAGTAGTAGTCGCGCGGATCGAGCAGCCCTCGCGTCACCGGACCAGGACCGCCGAGCGCGTCGCCGTGCGGGTCGGGGGTGTCGCCTCCAGTGCCGTACTGGCCTCCCTGCCCCCGGGAGTCCATCAGCACGTGGGCGTACCCGGCCACGGGCCAGAGCAGCCGCTCGTGCGGCAGCCCTCGGCCGCGCCCGTAGCCAAGGAACTCCACGACCGCGGGGATCGGATCAGCCACCCCGGCCGGTCGGGTGTACCAGGCGCGAACCGGGTCACCGCCGTAGCCCGCGAACGTCAGGTCCCAGGAGTCCACGAGCGACAACTCGTGCTCGAATGGCCGAAGGTCGACCAGGACGGGCCAGGCCGCGGCAGCCTCCACGGTGGAGCGCCAGAAGGCGTCGAAGTCGGGTGGCTCGCGCACGTCCGGCGCGTAACGCTCCAGCTGGTCCAGGGGCAGGTCGAAGAGCGCCATCATCGCGCTCCCGGAGCCGCGGCCGTGCTCTCCCGGACGACCAGCTCCGTCACCAGGTCGATCCGGCTGGTGGCCGGCTCCTCGCCACGGGCCAGCTCGAGCAGCATCCGCGTAGCGGTTCCGGCCATCTCTCGCAGCGGCTGGTTGACGGTGGTCAGCGCCGGCCCGATCCACGTCGCCACCGGCAGGTTGTCGTACCCGACGACGGAGAGGTCACGGGGTACGTCCAGCCCGAGCTGGCGTGCGGCCCGCAGCACCCCCATGGCCTGGATGTCCGAACCGGCGAAGACGGCCGTCGGACGGTCAGGACGCCGGAGCAGCTCCAAGCCGTGGTCGTTGCCGCTGTACGCGGCGAAGTTGCCGTAGCGCACGAGCTCCGGATCGACGGCCACCCCGACCTCGTCGTGCGCCGAGCGGAACCCGGCGACCCGGGCCCGGCTGCAGAGCACGTCCTGCGGGCCGGAGATCACAGCGATCCGGCGGTGGCCGAGCTCCAGCAGGTGTCGGGCGGCGAGGAGCCCACCGTTCCAGTTGTTGGAGCCGACGGTCGGCACCGACGCGGAGGTCGCGCTGTCGGTGTCGATCACCACGAACGGGATCCGCCGCCGCTGAAGCTGCCGCTGCTGGGTCTGCGCGAGGTGGCAGAGCACGAGCAGCAGCCCGAGCGGCCGTCGGGACAGCAGACTGTCCAGCCATTGCGGCGAGGGGCTGTGCGCACCGTCGAGTTGGGACAGGACGATGTCGACCTTGGCGCTGGTCGCGACCGCCTCGACACCCTTGATGATCTCGATGGCCCAGGCCGCGTCGAGCTCGTGGAAGACCAGGTCGATCTGCCGCGGGGTGGTCGGCTGCCGGCTGGCTCTGCGCCGGTAGCGGTGGCGTTCCAGGCTCTCCTCGACCCGCGCACGCGTCTCGGGTGCGACGTCCACACGCCCGTTGAGAACCTTGGACACGGTCGTGACCGAGACGCCGACCTCATCGGCGATCATCGCGATCGTGGCGGAACCGGGCTCGGTGACCCGACGGGGAACGGCCATCGAAACTCACCAGCACCTCTCGGAAGTTTCGGCAGCCTCTGCCATAGCCGGCCCGTCCCTGGACAGCGTCGCCAAGACCGCGGACACCGAGGTCCAAGCATGTCCCGCCCGACAATAGTCAACTTGAGCATTGAAATCGATACTCTTGACATCGATCGGCGCCGAAGCCTAAGTTGCCGCCAGATGTATCGGGGTTGTTACGAAACTTTCGAGCGCTCACTTCCTCGGCAGGACGGCGCGAGAAGGAAGGTGGCTCATGAGTGCCCCGCGGATTCTGGATCCACCACCGACGACCTTCGCCGACCCGCCGCTGCCGCCGGCCGGCCGCACGGTCCGGAAAGGACGCCGGAGCTGGCGGCGGGCGATCCGCAAGGACTGGCAGCTCTACTCGCTCGCGATCCTCCCGCTGCTGTTCTTCGTGATCTTCCGGTACCTGCCGATGATCGGAAACGTCATCGCGTTCCGACGGTTCCGCCCGGGCGGAGGCATCTTCGGCGAATACTGGGTCGGCCTGCGCTACGTGAAGATGTTCCTGGGCGACCCGACGTTCTGGAGCGTCTTCAACAACACGCTGATCCTCGGCGGGCTGACGCTGCTGGTCTGCTTCCCGCTGCCGATCGTGCTGGCGCTGCTGCTCAACGAGGTCCGCACCCGCTCACTCAAGCGGTTCGTCCAGTCGGTGTCGTACCTGCCGCACTTTCTCTCGATCGTGATCGTCGCGGGCATGATCATGCAGATGCTGTCCATCGACGGCGTCATCAACCAGCTGGTCAGCGCGGTCGGCGGTGAACCCTCCGCGTTCCTCCAGCGACCCGAGTGGTTCCGCGCCATCTACGTCTCGTCCGAGGCGTGGCAGACCGTCGGCTGGGGCACCATCCTCTACCTCGCCGCGCTGACGACCATCGACCAGGATCTGTACGAGGCGGCACGGATCGACGGCGCGAGCCGGTGGCGACAGACGTGGCACGTGACGCTTCCCGGCATCCGCCCCACGATGGTGACGCTGCTGATCCTCAACATCGGCACGTTCATGGCGGTCGGCTTCGAGAAGATCCTGCTGATCTACAACCCGCTGACCTACGAGACCGCCGACGTCATCTCGACCTACGTGTACCGCGTCGGCATCGTCTCCGGCAACCTCAGCTACGCGGCGGCGATCGGGCTCTTCGAGTCCATCATCGGGCTGACCCTCGTGCTCTCCGCGAACCTGATCTCCCGTCGCACGGTCGGGACGAGCCTGTGGTGACCGGCATCCGGCCCACCCGGGGTTACCGCGCTTTCGTGGTGGTCAATGCGATCATCCTGACCGGCGTCGTGCTGGTCACGCTCTATCCGTTCGTCAACATCGTGGCGCGGTCGATGAGCGACCAGGCGTACATCATCTCGGGCCAGGTGAACCTGCTCCCGAAGGGCTTCAACCTCCAGGCGTACGGACACGTGACCTCCGACCCGATGTTCTGGCGGAACTACGGGAACACCGTGTTCTACACCATCGTCGCGACCGGCGTCGCTCTGGTCCTCACGACGACCTACGCCTACGTGCTGTCGAAGAAGCACCTCAAGGGCCGCACGTTCCTCGTCGCCGTCGCGGTCTTCACGATGTTCTTCAACGGCGGCCTGATTCCCAACTACATCCTGGTGACCAACCTGGGCCTGAAGAACTCGGTGTGGGCCATCGCCCTGCCGAACGCCATCAGCGTCTTCAACCTCCTGGTCATGAAGGCGTTCTTCGAGAGCCTCCCCGCCGAGCTGGAGGAGGCCGCCGCGGTCGACGGTCTCAACACGTACGGCGTCCTGCTGCGCATCGTGCTGCCACTGTCGAAGGCGATCGTCGCCACGATGGTGCTCTTCTATGCCGTCTCTTTCTGGAACTCGTGGTTCTCCGCGTTCCTCTACATGGACCGGCAGGAGCTCTTCCCGGTGACGGTCTACCTGCGCAACCTCATCGCCGGGTCGACCGGTGCCGAGATGTCGGGCGCCATCGCGGAGTCGGACGAGGCACAGGTCGACGCCACCATCAAGTCCGTGACCATCGTGCTCACCACTCTGCCCATCCTGACCATCTATCCCTTCATCCAACGGTACTTCGTCTCCGGCATCACGCTCGGCGCGGTGAAGGGATAGCCCCGAACCCCCGTGGCGCAACGGAAACCCCCATCATCCAGAAAGGACGGTGTTATGTTCCTACGATCCCGCCGCCGCGCGGTGGTCGCCGCTACCAGCGCGCTCGCTGTCATGCTGGGTCTGGTCGCCTGCAGTGGTGACGACAGCGACCCCACCGAGGAGATTTCCGCCAACCGGGCCGGCGCCATGGAAAGCTACAAGGTCGGCGACCAGTTCAAGGCCACCGAGCCGGTCTCCTTCTCGACACTTCTCCTCAACAACGCGAACTACCCAGCGAAGAAGGACTGGCTTTTCTGGGACGAGCTGAAGAAGCGCACGAACGTCACCCTCGAGCAGGTCGAGGTGCCCGGGAGCGACTACAACCAGAAACGCAGCGTGTTGATCAGTGCCGGCGACGCTCCGCTGATCATTCCGAAGACGTACCACCCGGACGAGAACGCGTTCGTCTCCTCCGGCGCCATCCTGCCGGTCAGCGACTACATCGATCTCATGCCCAACTTCAAGGACAAGATGGAGAAGTGGAGCCTCGGGCCCGAGATCGACGCGATCCGGCAGTCGGACGGCAAGTACTACCTGCTGCCTGGCCTGCACGAGAAGGCGTGGCAGGACTACTCGCTGGTCGTCCGCACCGACGTCCTCCAGGAGCTGGGCCTGTCGGAGCCGAAGACCTGGGACGACGTCTACGCGATGCTCAAGGCGATGAAGGCGAAGTACCCGAACCTCTACCCCATGACCGACCGCTACAGCCAGCCGAAGCCGACCGGCAACCTCTGGAACATCCTCGGCTCCTCCTACGGTGCTCCCGGCGGCTGGGGATTCAACCACGCCATCTGGGATGCCAGCGCCGGCAAGTACGTCTACACCGCGGCAAGCGACAACTGGAAGGAATGGGTCACCTTCCTCAACAAGCTCGTCTCGGAGAAGCTGCTAGACCCCGAAAGCTTCACCCAGACCGACGACCAGGCGCGTTCGAAGATCGCCACGGACAAGTCCTTCGTGATCACCGGTAACGCCCAGGCCCTCGTGAACGACTACCGGCCGGACCTGGCGAAGAATCCGAAGGCCCAGATGAAGAAGATCCCGCTGCCGATCGGGCCGGCTGGTGAGGTGAACCCCTCCAGCCGCCTGGAGAACGGCGTGATGATCTCGACGAAGGCCAAGGACAACAAGAACTTCGTGGCGATGATGCAGTTCATCGACTGGCTGTTCTACTCGGACACCGGTCAGGAGTTCGCGAAGCTCGGTGTCGAGGGCACGACCTTCACCAAGGACGCCTCGGGCAAGGCGCAGATCGTCGACGACATCAACGTCGCCGGCCTGCACCCCAAGGCGACCAAGCACCTGCAGAAGGACTTCGGCTTCTACAACGGCGTCTTCGCCTACGGCGGCAACCCCGAGCTGGTGCAGGCCTTCTTCTCGCCCGAGGAACAGGAGTACCAGAAGGTCCTGAACGCTCGGCCCCGAGCCCCGTGGGTCGTCCCGCCGCCGGCACCGTTCACCGACGAGGAGCGCGAGCAGGCGACCCTCTGGGAGACCACGCTGCGGGATTACGTCGACCAGCAGACGCTCCGTTTCATCCTCGGCCAGCGCCCCCTCACCGACTGGGACGCGTACCTGGGCGAGTTGAGGTCCAAGAACATGGACCAGTACATGGAACTGCAGCAGAAGGCCTACGACCGGTACAAGAAGGAGCACGGCTGAGATGAGCGTCCGGCCGCGCCCGTCAAACCGGGCGCGGCCGGGCTACCCCCGCGCAGGAAAGGACCCTGAATGACCGAGCTCGCCAGCCAGAGCCGCAGGTTCGGCACCGGACCCCTCTCCCAGGTCGCGTCGCTGGTCTACACGCTGCTCGCCGTCGAGCTGCTGCTTCTGCTCACCGCGTTGCCCGGCCTCGTACCGCTCCTGCTGCTGCGCGCCGACGGCAGCAACGTCCCGCTCGCCGCCGCGTGCGCCCTGCCGCTGGGTCCTGCCGTCTCCGCCGCCCTGTACGCGCTGCGCCACCGCCGTGACGACATCACCGACCTGCGTCCCGCGGCGGCGTTCTGGCGCGGCTACCGGCTCAACTTCGCCGGCAGCCTCAAGGTCTGGCTTCCGGGCCTGGTGTGGCTCGCCGTCATCGGGCTCAACCTCACCAACTTCCGCGCGGCGAACGTGCCCGCCTGGTGGGCGGCGCTGCTCGTCGCCGTCGGCGTCGGGGTCACGCTCTGGCTGGCCAACGCTCTTGTGATCACGTCGCTGTTCGCTTTCCGCACGGTCGACGTCGCCCGGCTCGCGCTGCTGTTCCTGGCCCGCACACCCGGCGTCACGATCGGCACCGCCTGCCTGACGGGGCTGGCGATCCTCCTCACCGCCGTCACCTCCGAGGTCATCACCCTCCTGCTCGCCTCGGTCTTCGCGCTGGTGCTCCTGCTCACCGCCCGTCCGATGATCACGACGATCACGGCGGAGTTCACCGCATGAGAATTCCGTACGGTGGGGACTACAACCCCGAGCAATGGCCGGAGGAGGTCTGGAAGCAGGACCACCGGCTTTTCGACGCCGCCCGGATCGACACGGTCACCGTCGGCGTCTTCACCTGGGCACGGACCCAGCCGAGCGCGGACGAGTACGACTTCACCACCCTCGACCGGATCGTCGAGCGGGTAGCCGCGGAAGGGCGGCGCATCTGCCTGGCCACCGGCACCGGCGCGCTGCCGCCCTGGCTGGCGAAGGCACATCCAGAGGTCAACCGCACCGACTTCGAGGGACGACGCCACCGGTACGGGCAGCGCCACAACGCCTGCCCCAGCTCACCGGTCTTCCGCCAGCTCTCCACCGAGATGGCACGCCAGGTCGCACGGCGGTATGCGGGAAACCCCGCGATCATCGCGTGGCACGTGGGCAACGAGTACGGCGGTGCCTGCTACTGCGACCTCTGCGCCGCCGCCTTCCGCGACTGGCTCGGCGCGCGGTATTCCACTCTGGAGCGCCTGAACGCGGCGTGGAACACCACGTTCTGGTCACACACGTTCACCGGCTGGGACGAGATAGAGCCGCCGTCGGCGCTCACCGAGCACTGGCGCGGCCCGGACCACACCGCTTTCCAGGGCATCACGCTCGACTACCTGCGTTTCATGTCGGATGCCATGCTCGCCAACTTCCGGGACGAGAAGGCGGCGATTCGGGAGGCCGACCCGACCACTCCGGTCACCACCAACTTCATGGGAATGTACCGGCCGATCGACTACCACCGCTGGGCGGCGCACCTCGACTTCGCCTCGTGGGACAACTATCCGCCGGACGACACGTCGCAGGCGCGGATGGCGTTCACCCACGACCTGATGCGCGGACTCAAGGACGGCCAGCCGTTCTGGCTGATGGAGCAGACACCGAGCTACACCGCGTCCCGCGACGTCAACCCGCTCAAGCGCCCGGGCCTGATGCGCCTGTGGAGCTGGCAGGCGGTGGCGCACGGGGCGGACGCGGTGCTCTTCTTCCAGCTGCGCGCCTCCCGAGGTGCCTGCGAGAAATACCACGGAGCGGTGGTCGGCCACGCCGGACGCTCAGACACCCGGGTCTTCCGCGAGGTCGCCGAACTCGGCGCGGAGCTCGAAAAGCTCGGCGGAGTCACGCTCGGAGCGCGTACCCCGGCGAAGGTCGCGGTTCTGTTCGACTGGGACAGCTGGTGGGCGCTGGAGATTTCCGACGGGCCGTCCCGGCTGGTCCGCTACCAGCAGGTCGTGCTCGCTTACCACCGGGCGCTGTGGGACGCCGGCGCCGACATCGACGTGGTGCCGGTCGACGCGGACCTCTCCCGCTACGACGTCGTTTTCGCCCCGGCGCTGCACATGGTCAAGGGCGACCTGGCGGAGCGGCTCGAGGAGGTCGCCGGCCGGGGCGGGTCGGTGGTGACGACCTTCCTCTCCGGACGGGTGGACGAGGACGACAACGCCTTCCTCACGGACGTGCCCGGCCCGCTCGGCCCGCTGATGGGCATCCGCGTCGACGAGTGGGACGCGCGCGGCCCCGAGTTCGTCAACCCGGTGCGGCTCGACAACGGACCCGTCGTCGACGCGCGGCTGCTCTTCGAGCTGGTGATCCCGCAGGGCGCCGACGTGCTCGGCACCTACGAGGCGGACTTCTACACGGGCACGCCGGCCGTGACGCGCAACGCCTTCGGCCAGGGGTACGGCTGGTACGTGGCCGCCGGGCTGGACGAGGTCGGCGTCGGCTGGGTGGTCCGGCAGGTGCTCGACCGACACAACCTCGGCGGCCCGTACCCGGACGTGCCCGACCTGGAGACCGCCCTACGGGTCACCCGGGACGGAACCCGGCTGCTCTTCGTGCTCAACCACCGCTCCGACCCGGTCGAGGTGATCGCGCGGGCCGGCGGAGTCGACCTGCTCACCGGCACCCACGTGCACATCGGGCAGCCAACTCGGCTGGACGCGCGTGGCGTGATGGTGCTCCGTCAGCCGTAGATGTGCCGGCCCTCGGTGTCCGGCACTCCGGACTTGCGGAGGAAGTACGTGTTGATCTGGTCACGCCACTGCGCCGCCGAACGGACCTGCTCGTCGAGGCGTTCGCGGACCCGTTCGTCGAGGTCCGGCGCGACCTGCCCGGCGAGCCGCTCCCACGCCGCGCGCATCGCCACCGCCCGCTCGGCGCCCGCGATGTGCGTGTCGTAGATGTGCTGGATCACGGTGGAGCCGCTGCGCAGGACGTGGCCGTACGGCACGTGGTGGAAGAAGAGGAGCAGCTCGTCCGGGCAGCGATCGAGCGACTCGAACACCTGCGACCACGGCTGCGGGTACTGTCCGGCGAAGCCGGTGCCCGTGGCGCGGGTGCGGTCGACACCGATGCCGTCCCGGTCGGCGAAGTGGTAGGTGCCCCACGGCGAGTACTCGTACCCGTCCACGTCCGGGCCGTAGTGGTGACCCGGAGACACCATCCACCCCACGCCGAGCGGAGCCGTGTACGACTCGTACACCTGCCACGAGTCGTCGAGGATCTCATGCAGCGCCGCCCGGTCCACGGCCGGGCCGAAGGTGAGGTCGATCCACTCGTCCAGGATGCGCAGGGGGTCCGCCGCCGGATCCCAGGCGAGGCGGCCGAACGCGTAGAGGTTCGACTGGGCCAGTGGATGGCCCGTCCAGAATGGATCCGCGCCGACGTTGGAGACGCCGACGAGCTCGTCGGCCAGGGTGGCGACGTCCGCCTCACCGGCCAGCGGGAACCGCAGGACTTCGCTCCACATCGGACCGAGATAGCAGGCGTGCCGCTGCTGGCCGGTGTATTCCTGGGTCACCTGGAGCTCGACCGCCACGCTGGTGGCCGGCATCGCGGCGATGACCGGCGAGACCGGCTCGCGCGCCTGGAAGTCCATCGGGCCGTGCTTCACCTGGAGGACCACGTTGTCCCGGAACTGGCCGTCGAGCGGTGCGAAGGTCTCGTACGCCGCGCGCGCCCGATCCGTCGAGCGGTCCCGCCAGTCCTGGCGGTGGTTGTAGACGAAGGCCCGCCAATGCACCACACCGCCGAACGGGGCCAACGCACCGGCGAGCATGTTCGCACCGTCGACGTGGCTGCGCCCGTACCCGAACGGGCCAGGTTGCCCTTCGGAGTCCGCCTTGACCACGTAGCCGCCGAAGTCGGGGATCGTCTCGTACACCTCGCAGGTCGTCCCTGCCCACCAGTCGCGCACCTTCCCGTCGAGCGGATCCGCCGTGGCCAGCCCACCGAGCGTGACCGGCGCCGCGAAGCTGACCGAGAGGTGGACGCGGATGCCGTACGGCCGCATGGCGGCCGCGACCGCGGCCACCTCACCGAGCCGGTCGGTGAGCAGGTGCGCCTCGGTCCGGTGCACGTTGACGTTGTTGATCGCGACCGCGTTGATCCCGACGGAGGCCAGCAGCCGCGCGTACGACCGGACCCGGGCCAGGTCGCGCGGGACGCCGTTGTGCCAGAAGAGCGAACCTCCGGCGTAGCCGCGCTCCACCTGCCCCATCACGGGGTGGACGTCGACGTTGTCCCAGTGGTCGAGCATCCTCCGCCGCATCGCCGGCGCGTACCGCCGCTGCGCCCACTCGCCGGTGAACGCCGCTTCACCCATCCGTACGACCTCGAAGAACCCGTACAACAGACCAGCCTGGCCACCCGCCCGCACCACCGTGACACCCTCGCGGCGGGTGATGGCGAAGCCCTCTTCTCCGAGCGAGCCGGTCAGCGCCAGCACCAGGTCCGCGGGCTCCGCGAGGGTGGCCCCGGCGCCGACCAGCTCGGCACGCACGGTCTCGACGAGGGGGCCGTCTCCGTCCACCCGCACCCGCCGGAGACCGATCGCCCGGAACGCCGCCTCCGGCAGCCAGGCCGGATGTACATCGTCGACGATCACGGTGCGCCTCCCAGATCAGATGTCCACTAAATTAGCGGTGAGCTACGCCGACGCGTGAGTATTCGATACCAGGGCCGGTGAGTGCCGCGGCGCATGAGGCGTACCGCGGCAGCGTGGCGTAATGGCCGCATGCCAACCCCTTCTGTCACGCGAACGGCATACGTCACGGCCTGTGCCGCATACCTGCCAGGCAACCCGCTGGACAACAACGAGATCGCCGTACGGCTCGGCGCCGCGGCAACCACCGGCTCTGCCGCGGCCATGCGTGCCCGGATCCTTGCCGCCAACGGCATCCGCACCCGGCATTTCGCTCTCGACTCGGCCGGCCAGCCGACGATGCTCAACGAGGAGCTCGCCGCCGAGGCGGTCGGTCGGACCATAAAGGACCGCGGGCTGACCGTCTCCGACATCGGCTTGCTGGCGACCGGAACCAGCCAAGGCGACCTCCTGGTTCCCGGTTTCGCGTCGATGGTGCACGGGCGGGTCGGTGGTGGGTCGATGGAGCTGCTGTCCGCCGGCGGGGTCTGTGCCTCCGGAATGGCGGCCCTGAACGCGGCGGTCCGTGCGGTCCGGCTGGGCGAACACGACGCGGCGGTCGCGGCCGGCAGCGAGCTGGTCAGCCGGGCGCTGCGGCAGAGCCGATACGCCGACCGGCCGGCGTTCGACGCGGAGTTCCTGCGCTGGACGCTCTCCGACGGCGCCGGCGCGGTGCTCGTCGAGCCGCGGCCCCGCCCCGACCGTCCGTCGTTGCGCGTGGACTGGGTACGGCTTGTCTCCCATGCGCACGAGCATCCGGTGTGCATGGTGGCCGGGGCGGCCGGCGACGGCCCCAGCACGGGCAACACGTGGTGGGACCAGCCGACCGCCGCGACGGCCGACGCGGCCGGGATGCTTCGGCTGCGCCAGGACGTACGCCTGCTGCCGCGGTTGTTCCCAGCCGGACTGACCGAGTTCGCGGCGCTGGTCGAGAGCGGCCAGCTGGACCCGGCCGGCATCGACCATGTGCTGTGCCACTTCAGCGCCGAACACTTCCGTGGCCGGATCTTCGATCTGCTCCGCGGTGCCGGGATGATGATCGACGAGTCACGCTGGTTCAGCAACCTGGCCAGTGCCGGCAACACCGGTGCGGCCAGCATTTACGTCGCTCTCGCGGAGTGCTGGGAGTCCGGTCGGTTCAAGCCTGGCGAGCGGGTCCTGCTCATCGTGCCGGAGTCCGGCCGCTTCTCGTTCGCGTTCGCGCAGCTGACCTGCGTCGCACCGGAGACAACCGACTCGACGCTTCCGAGACCAGCGGCGGCCTCGCCGCGGTCACCCGTCGCTTCCGCCGAGACCGCGCTGCTCGGCGAGTTGGCCCAGGTATGGGCGGACTTCGAACGCGCACTGCACGACGTACCCATCGTGGCCAGAATCGAGTCGGGCAACGCCACCCTCGAGGATTACCGCAAGCTGTTGGTCCACCTACGCCAGCAGGTGATCGAGGGCGGCCGGTGGATCTCTCGCGCCGCGTCGAACTTCTCCGCGCCCTGGTTCGAGCTGCGCTCAGCCGCCATCCGGCACGCGGCCGAGGAGCACCGGGACTTTCTGCTGCTGGAGCAGGACTTCGTCGCCTGCGGCGGAGAGCTGGAGCGGATCCGGTCGGCGCCGAAGAACGTCGGGTCCGAGGCGCTCTCGGCGTACATGTTCCAGCAGGCCAGCCTCCCCGACCCGGTCGACCTGCTGGGCGCGATGTTCGTCATCGAAGGCCTCGGCTCCCGCAAGGCGACCGGCTGGGCGCAACGGCTGCGCGACGATCTGGGGCTACGCGAGGACCAGACGAGGTTCCTGACCTACCACGGCGCAGCCGACGACGAGCACATAGCGATGCTGCACGAAGCGCTGCGGCTGGCCGCGGCCGACCCGACAGCACGTGCCGCGATCGTGCGGACCGCCCGTGTCGTGGCCCGGCTCTACGCCTTCCAGCTCGCGGAGATCGACCATGACTGACCCCGAGCGGATGGTGTGGGACACCGTCCTCGCCGACCCGACGGTGCCGCTCGACCCGGCGACGCTGCGGCTGGTCGTCGCGGATCAGCAACGGTGGTCACGTCGGTGGCTCTATCCATGGGTACGGGTGGCCTCGCGAATCGCGGTCGCCGGCGTCGGGCTCATCCGATGGCTGGTGCCGGTCCGGCTGTCGGCGCACGGCCTGATGGACGCGCTGTGCGTGTGGTTCCTACGCCGGTTCGTCGACCCGGGCGCGGTGACGCTGCTGGTCCGGCACTTCGTGGTGGAGACGAACCTGTTGAACTTCGTGCTCCGCAACACCTTCCCGCGCGGCCACGACCTGGTCACCCTGCGCCCGACGACGCTGGCGGGCCTCGGCGACCGAGCGGTGATCATCCATGACATCAACGTGTACGAGGTGTTGACCGCGCTGCGCGGCCAGCGCCTGGATCCCGTGGCGACGCTGGACTTCGACATGCTCGAGGTCCCAGCGATCGACCCCGAGCCGCACCGGCGGAGGCTGCTGCGGCTGGACATCCAAACCGCGCTGTGCCTGATGAACATCCCGTTCGCGATGTGCCTGACCTGGCCGGAGTACCGCCGTGCGGTCCACTCGATGCGCCTGGACACGTCGCTGCTCGCGGTCCTGGCCGCGCTGACCGGGGATCCGGTGTTCCACCGCTGGCGGCCCGCGGGTTCGGTGGTCCGGTTGGACACAACGTCCGACGTACCGCGGGCGGTGTACGAGCACGCACTAGCCTGCGAGTTCGCCCACGAAACCCTGCTCCGCATGAGAGCGGCCAAACGACTGCGGGCGGTGGTGGGCGCACAAGCGTCGATCTATTCGGTGAACAGCTCGACCGGGATGTCGCCGCGCGTGGAGCCGGAGTACAGGCAAACCTGATGGGTGCAGCTGCTGCGGTCACGCTTGAGCAAAGCCGGATCAACTGATCCGAGTAAGTATAGCTGGGCAGCAGCCCCGCATCGGCCGGGAGGTGCGGGCCGCGGGACGGTCGGCGCACCAGTCCCGCATGCGGGCGGCCGCGTCAGGTCGGCAATCCGCGAGAGTAAGCTGAAACTGTGCCGATCGGGCGGGTCGGAGAGTAGCGACTACGTCCCTGACGAACAGCCTGAGTTCCGGGCCCTCCTCCCACAGCACCGGACCATTGCCTGCCGCGTCGACAAGCCGGCGCCAGTCGGCCTCCGCCGCCATCACCGTCAGCCGTTCGCCGTGTGGCCAGGGGCGCCGCCACCGGGAGCCAAGCCCGTGGTCGAGCTCGCGCTGCGTCGGTGCGGGAGCGAACATCAGGTCGGCATGCTCCATAGCGTGCCGAAAGTACCGACGGGCTTCGGCCAGTGCGGGCCGGCCGTCGAGCCGGGTACCGACCTCGACCCCGGAGTACACCCCGTGCACAGCGTCGAAGTTCGCCGAGAATAGCGCCCCATACCGGCCGTCGGCGATCACACCCTTGGCGTGAGTGCCCGAATCGCCGTGGATCGTTACGCCCAACTCGGCCAGCGCCGCCGTATCAGCCCGGTGCCCCGGCATGTTGTTCCGGGCGCGGACTAGCAGGCGTACGTCGAGGGCGTGCGCTGCCATGGCCCGGCGCAGCGGCTCGAGCAGTAACTCCGGCCGGTCGCGGATCCCGACGAGGCTGAACGTAGCGAGCAACAGTTCCCGTCGGGCCCGACCGATCACGTCGTGCAGTGCCGCGAGGATACCCCGCTCCTGATGCGGCCCGTCTGCGTCCTCGGTGTCATACGTCCAGATCACGCCCGGTCCACCGGCAGGCGGTGCCACGACGACCGGACTTGGCACCGGAGTGCGGCGGTGCAGCGCGTACTCGGCACCGGGCAGCGCTTCCCACGTGCATCCGGCGAACCAGAGCCGGGTGAAGAACCGGGCCAGCCGGTCGACCTCGGCCGGATCGCCGATCACCACCCCATTCTCCCCAGTCGCCCGCTTCCGCTTCGTGTCGACCAGGGCGCTGGTCTCCAGGTTGGCGCTGGATACCAGCGCCACCGTGTCGTCGACAACCAGGAACTTGGCGTGGCAACCCTCGTGCCCGCGTAGTGCTATCCCTCGCCGGGTCAGCTCGTCGAACCGCTTCTTCTGGGCCTGCACGTCGACCTCGTCGATATCCTCCAGAGTGGACAGGTCGCGCGTGAGCGACTGCTCCGTCCAGGAGGTGATGACGTACACCCCGCCGCGGAGTCGGTCGACGGCGGCGAAGAGCGCCTCCAGTAACTCCCGGTCGCCGATCCGAAAGCTCGCGAGGAAAATCTTGTGCCGGGCGTCCTGGATCAGCTCGATCGCCGTGCGACGGATTGAGTTGGTTGAATCCCTGTAGGTGAAGCGGTGCCGGTATTCCTGATCGGTGTCGGGCGCGTCGAGGAACGGCCGACCTGGTGCCTGCCGCAGCAGGAAGTACCCCTCCGGCGCGGTGACCGCTCCCAGATCCAGCTCCTCTCGCCGCCGGTCACCGTCAGGCATAACGGAAGTCCTCCGCCTGTCGCAGCGCATAGACCAGACCGGGGAATCCAAGCCGCCAGGCCCGGTCGCGCAGTTCGGGGCTGTTAGGCAGGTCTATGACGTCGGCGCCTGGCTCACTGGCGGCTGTGATCCGCCGATCCATCTGGATCAGCGCTTCGGCGGTCCGGTCCCCACCGACCAGCTCGATCGCCACCGCGACCACGGCGTCTTCGCAGCTGCCGGTCAACCCGAGCGGCAGTGCGAGGTTCCGACCCAGCTCAGCGAGGCGTACGGCGATCGCCCCGGAGATGCGGGATCGCCACCGTCCCGGGCCGGTCCGCTCCGTCTGAGGTGCGAGCCGCTCCGGCCGACCAAGCAGACTGTCCCATGCCCGGGCCTGGGTGGCCGGGTCGTCGAGCGCGTTGACCAGCCCCATCCAGTATTCAGCGAGCCCGGTTGCACCGGGCAGGCCGAGGCTCACCGGATCGCGACTCCCGGCTCCGGGCAGAGTGAGTGCCGGCCGGTACTGGTCGCCGTCGGTCCACAGCTCGCCTCGACACCGGTACACCGGACACCAGCCGTCATCGCTGATCTTCAGCGGACGGGCCGCGAGCTCCTTCACCCAGGTGTTTTCCTCGCCTATGCCGGCGACCGTGCCGGCCGCCAGCCGCGCGCGCAGTTCGTCAGTGAGGGTGCTACTTGCCAGCGGGTGCGGTACAGGGAACTTTCCGGCCGAGCGGAAGCGGAGCCGTTCGACCGTGCGCAGCCCGGAGGTGCGAGGGTCGAGCACGAGCAGGTCGTTGGTGCGCGGCAGAAGTACCACGTCCAGGCTCACCTGCCGCTTCCGGTAGACCGTGCGGGTCCGGGCGGCCCGGTCGGCACCGGGCGAGAGAGGCCGATAGCCGTCGCCGTCCCGGGCCAACGCGCCGGCGGCCAACAGCCGGCGTGCGGCTACCGGCAGCAGCGTCGCCCCGGGCAGGTTGGTTATCTCGAGGAATTCAACCGGATCGGCCCGGCCGGTGGTCATCGCCAGCTCCAGTACGAACCTCTCCAACGGTGTCATCTGCACCGGGGCGGCCCGTTCAAAGGACACCCCGCGCCACCAGCGGATCGGCACCAGCACCTCGGGCAGGACGGCGACCGTCCCCGGCGCCGGCTCGGCGGGCGGATCCGTCGGCACGAACTCGATCATGCGATGCCTGCCACGATCACTCGACCGCCATCCCGTGGGGTCACCCGACGCCCTTCGCAATCTCCATGTCGGACCGCGCGTCGAGGAGCGTGAACAGGTTGCGGTAGAACTCCTCCGCCTCGCGTACACCGTTCAATCCGCGTAGCGTCGGTGCGTGCCCCACCAGCACCAGTCCCCGGCGAGCCCGGGTGCAGGCGACGTTGAGCCGGCGGATGTCCTGTAGCCATCGGCCGTACCGGGACGACGGTCTACCGCGGCCGACGAAGGCTCGGCAAAACGACAGGAAAACGAGGTCGCTCTCCTGGCCCTGGATCTTGTCGATCGCGTCGACGACCTGGAAGTTGAGGGCGCGGAAGTCGCCGAACGTAGGCCCGCCGAGCCGATCCCTGATCTCGGCGGCCTGTCGTCGGTAAAACGTCAGCACGCTGACCGTGACCGGGTCCCCGCCCGAGCGCCGCAGCCGCGTTTCCCACGAACGGCACATCTGCGTGATCAGGTCCGCCTCGAGTTCGTTGACGAACCCGCTGCCAGCGGTGCGCTCCTTCGCCCGGCCGCCGTAAACCGACGTGTCCACCATTACCACCGGAGTGTTGGTGCCGCCGTACAGCAACGGTGTCACCTCCGGCCGGTCTGGGGTCAAATAGTCACCGCCGTAGACCGGGCCCGACACTAGCGACGCGATCGGCTCGATCATCCGACGTTGCACCCGCAACCGTTGTCGTGCCGCCGTCGGCAAAGTGGCGACCGAAACCTCGAAGAGACTCCGTACGAGGTGGTCGCGCATCGCCTTCAGCAGGGTACGTTCGCCGTCCCCGCCGTCCCGGCGCAGCCGAGCCCAGGCGGTCTCGAAGGTGCGCTCGTACCGCTCCTGCCAGCTGCCCGACTCACGCAGCCGCTCCGCGGTTGCCAACACGGTGTCGGTGCGGAACCGGTGCAGCTCCTCATCCTCGGTCCAGATCGCGGCCAGGTGCTCGACCGCGGCCGCCAGGTCGCTGGCGACGCCTCTGCCGACCATGTGCAACGCGGCGAGCGCGTGCAGGTGGTGTTCGTCGATCGGCTCTACATACGGCGGCAGCTGGTGCTCATCGCCGACCAGTATCCAGCGACGCGCCCGGACTGCGCCAATCAGGAACTCGCTGTCCACCACCCGGCTCGCCTCGTCCACGATCAACGTGTCGAAGTCGGCATCGCCGAGATCGCGATTCACGCCCGTGGTGGTGCAGCAGATCAGGTTCGCCGACCGGCGGAGGTCGGCGTCGACCTGGTCCGCCAGCGACTCCGGCACGCCTTCGGCTAGCCCGGACAGCTCAAACCACCGCCGTTCCAGCCCGATCCGCTGCTCGCGCCGGGTCAGCTCGGCGTCGAACCGCTCCCGCCACCGGCGAACCTCGGGTTCGGGTCGGCCGACCGGGTCTTGGCCGGTCAACGTGCGTACCCGCTCTCCGGCACGCTCGGCGTCGGCGCGAGTCGTCGCGGTGTCGGCCCGCCTGCGGTTCACCTCGGCGCCGCGTTTCTGCTCCCCGGCAATCCGCTTCGCCTCAATGGTGGCGGTCCGGGTCTGTGCCGCCTTCCGCCGCTCGGTCCAGGAGCGCATGTCGTGGTCCAGCCGGCGACGTTCTGCCTCGCTCGCCCGGTAGGCCTCGCCGAGCCGCGCGGCGAGGTCGGGAGAGTCGAGGAAGACCCGAATACGCGACCAGAGCCGCCGTCTCAGCGGGATGGCCTCGAGCTGCGCGCGCAGCACCTCGGTCCGGGTGATCGCCGTGGGCAGCGCCGCGGTCAGGCGGTCCAATGCGCTGGTCGCTTCGACTTCGTCGGCCCGGCTGCCAGTCAGGTCAGCGCTGAGTCGTTCTCGCCAAGCACCGCGCTCCCGCTCCGCCGACTGTAGGCGCTCGGCGGCGGTCCGCCGCCGGCCGTCGGCGGCGAGAAACGCCTCCACCGCGTCGCGCTGCTCCCGGAACCGGTCAGCCTCGGCGCGCCAGCGTCCGGCCTGCGAGGTCGCGGGCCGGCGCGTCTGTCGCAGGTACGTCCGGCTGACCTCGCTCGGGAGGTACCGGCGGAGTTCCTCGGCGACCCGGGACTCGTCCCAGGAGATCCGCAGGGCGAGGATCCCCGGTTGGTCGGCGAGCCGGCGAAGCACCTCGTCGACGGCCACGTGCATCGGTGCGAGCAGCAGCACCCGTTCGCCCCGATCAACCAGTTGACGGACGACCTCGGTGATTACGGTAGTTTTGCCGGTGCCAGGCGGGCCCTGCACGTGGAAGACGTGCGGGGAACCGACAGCGCCATCTACCGCCGCCCGCTGCTCGCAGCTGAGCCGATCGTCAAAGTATGCCGGCAGCTGCGGGATCTGCACCGCAGGAAGCCGAACCGGCTCGGAGAGCAGTAATGCGAGATGCTCCCAGTTGCCCTCGACCTGCTCGCCCAGAAACTGGCTCAGCGCGGCGCGGTGCTTGCCGAGGGCGAAGCGGCCCTGTTGCTCCACCTGCAACGAGGTCTGCGGCACTATCCGCGTCCTGGGTGCGGCAACGGCGAGCATCAGGGCATCGCCATCGATTTCGACTGAGAGCAGTCGTAGCTCAGCGGTCGCCTCCGCGGTGTTCGGCACCGCCACGCACTGGCCGCCCGCTCGCAGCGTCACTGTGCGCCCCTCGGCAAAGGTGACCGGCCGGTCGAGCCGGAGCCAGAGTACCGGCTGCCCCGCGAGGCGACCTTCGCCGACCACGGTCGCACCCGCGCGCACCGTTCCCTCGTGGGTGCTGCGCTGCTCCAGCAAATCCAGGAGCTGCGACAGCGGCTGGTAACGGCGCCGGACTCGCGCGTGCAGGTCGCCTCGGGGCTGCGCCGGAACGGCGATGCGGTGCAGTTCGCGGCGAGCCGCCTCCCGCGTGAGGCGTCGTTGTTGGAGGATCCGCAGTCCCTCGTTGAACGTCTCCAGCAGATCAGGGAGGTAGCAGTACTCCTCGTCCCAGACCGGGGCCAGGCGGACCTGTCGAGGCCGGACCGTCTCGGTGCGACCCAGCCCGCGCGATGGCCTCACCGACGTGATGTACGCCTGGGGCACCCCGCTGTCCCGCGCACGGCGCGACTGGGCGTAGACCTCCAACCTGGTACCGGTGAGCCGGTAGTAGCGGCCGTCTCTTCCGGTCAGCTCATCGATAAGGAGACCTGCGGCGAGGTCGGCCCGGATGTCTTCGAGGTCGTGCTCGGCGAGCCAGCGGGCTCGTTGCGGGTACGACATGCACACTTCGCTTTGCTCTGCTTCGCTCGGCGCGAACAAATCGGGCTCGGCAGCTCGGCAGTACTCGTCGGCCCACGACTCCGGAACCCGTAGTTGCACCATCCCGGCTCCTTCACCGGTCGTCGCGGAGGAAGCGGAGTTCGACGCAAAGCTCGTCGACATCGTTCCCGTCGCCGTGCAGCGCCCAGTACGCGGAGAGGAGCTCCGACGCCTCCTTCCGGAGCGACTCCGTGTGCTCGGCCGCGATCGGCTCGGTCCCATGCGCCAGAACCGACTTGTTCCGAGCCCAGGTTCGGTCACGCAGCTCACACAGCCGTCGTGGGTCGACCAGCCCACTGCGCCGGGCCAGTTCGTCGTCGAGCGAAGCGAGCAGGATGGCGGCCGCGAATAGGGTCAGTTTGTTGGGCAGACTGGATGAGGCGGGCGGTACGAGCGAGCGGGACACCGCCGTGAACCCGGCCCGCACGTTGGCGGGATCACCGAGGCGGGACCAGTCGCAGTCATCCGGGTCGAATCCCGGATAGTGGTGCCGCAACCGACTGGTTAGGCAAGCCTCCACTGTTCGGTAAAACAGTAGCGCCGCGAAGTCATGCCGGCCGAGCTGCTGGTAGTGCAACCCGAGCACGTAGAAGCAGACCACGAAGGCGGTGGCCTCGCCGTCCGCCAACCGGCGGACGAAGGAGAGCTGCCGGTCGATCGTCGTCAATGTGTCCGGTCGGATGTGCCGACGGCCCTGTCGCAGGCTCTGCTCGACCTCGGCGACCGCTTTCGGCAGCGCGGCGAGGTCGAGGTCGCACCAGGTCCGGTACAGCTCGGCGAGGGCACGCATCAGCCGGGCCCGGCCAGGCACCGCGATCCGTTCGGCGATCTCGTCGTAGCGGCGCCGGGCTGCCTCGAACGCGCCGGAACGGAACGTCTCTAGTGCCCTGGCGAGCTCCTGCTCGCCAAACAGCGTGGTCGGATTGTCCAGTGAGATCAGTCGGACCTCGCCGTGCCTAAGCTGCCGGGTCACCGGGTCGAACTGGTTCTCGATGTAGGTCAGCCCAAGGTTGAGCTGCCAAGCAGCCAACGCTGCGGCGGCGCTCATCACCTTCCGGCCACCGGTGATGTCGATGACCGCATGCCGTCCGTCGCGCCCGACCAGCTCGCGGGCGATCTGCTGGTACATGTCGAGTGGGTCACTGGCATCCACCGGCAGGTGCCGGAAGTCCTGGTGCCGCAGCCGATCCGGCCCGACCAGCCGCTGGCCGATAAGGTCCACACTGTCCGGCGCGTCCCGGGAGGTGATCACGACGAGCCGGCTCGGCCGGAGCAGCTCGTAGGTGAGCACAGTCGGAGTCGCCGCGAAGCCGCAGAGGCTGATCAGCACCTCGACCTTGCGGCGGGGGAGATCGCTCGCTGCCCGAGCCCTGGCGACCGCATCAGCCAGCAGATGGTCGAGATAGTACGCGGTGGCCTGGAGCGCGGGGCTGCCGTCGGCGTACTGCCGCTCGCCGCGTTCGATCTCGCGCATCGTCTCGACTCGTTCGGCGAAGGATCCGGCTTCGTCAAACGGCATGCCTGACTCTATCGAACGGGGTCACTTGCTGCGCGCCCCAAATCTGTAGCTGTGGCACAGTCGATCGCGATCTAGGTGAACCTCGTGCTCATGGGTCAGCTTGGAGCATGCGATCGCCGCTGAACCACGACGAGTTCGTCACGAGCACGTGTCGCGGCAACGTAACCAATGAACGGGAGCGCAGCTCGACATCTTGTCGCTCGATGTTGTCCAGCCCATCAAGTCTGACCTGTTCGGCTGCCGATCGGAAACCGACGTCGGCGAGCACGACTTTTGCGAACTCGATGCCTTTGGCCCTGTGCATGGTCATGACGAGCACCCGACCCTCACTCGGCCGATCGCGTTCGACCGCGCGTGCCTGGATGGCACGCTCGTTGAGCGCGTTGACGACGCGCTCACGCTGGAACCTGTCGTGCACAAGCACAGCGATCGTCTCCGGTGCCGCGCCGTCGTCGAGCCACCCCCGGAGGCGGTCAGCGATCATGTCGAGCTCAGCGACGAGTGAATCCGCGGTTTTTACGGCCGGCGCCGGGCCCGAGCGCGCCGACCGATAGCCGGTTGCCTCGGGTTGCTCCTCGATGTCGACGTAGTCGGCGCCGTCCAGCACCGTCATCGCGTAGCGCAGGTTCTGCGCGGTGGTCCGGTAGTTGAGGGTGAGCCGCTGCGAGCGGCCGACGATCCTGATGCCGTACCGGCCCAGAACGGTGCGGTTGCCATAGATGCGCTGGTGAGAGTCTTCGGCGATGAAGAGATCGTCGGCCAGCGACAGATCAGCCACCCTCCGTTGCTCTATCTCCGCGAGGATGCAGTAGCAGAGCCCATCGACCGCTTCCTCGCAGAGGAACTCGGCGGACGTCCGTTGACGACCAACCTCCGTCGAGTCGCCGACGCCCAATACCGAGCCGCACTCGCCGCCTACGACCCGAGCGGGGAAACCGTCCGCCTACGCCAGGCCGTCGAAGAGTGCGACACCAAGATCGGTCGCTACCGCGAGGCACTCGACGCTGGCGGCGACCCGGTTCTCATCGCCGGCTGGATCAAAGAAACCAGCGCGATCAAGGCCAGCGCTCAGGCAAGGCTCGCAGCGACCGACGCGCCACCGCAGCGCATGACCGAAGATCAGCGCGACGCCATCGCCGACGCCTTCCGGAATCTGCTCGCACTGCTCCGCGGCGCGGACCCACGCGACAAAGCCGAGCTGTACTCCCGGATCGGCCTGCGGATGGCCTACCAGCCAGGCCCAGAAACGATGATCGCCGAGGTGATATCCCCGGCGATCGATGGTGTCTTTGATATGTGTCCGAGGGGGGACTTGAACCCCCACGCCCTATACGGGCACTAGCACCTCAAGCTAGCGCGTCTGCCATTCCGCCACCCGGACTTGCTTGCGCGGCCCAGTTTAGCGGGACGCACGGGCGAAACTGTACACGACAGGTTGGGGGCGGCGGCTCGGGGGGCAATACCGGTCGCGTGTCACTTGCGTACCGGTCAGACTGCCTGGCATGACGATCATCCGGTTGAATCCTGACGGTTTGCACCATACGCCCGGTTATCACCATGTCACTGTCGCCGACGCCCGGCGGACCGCTTATCTCGCTGGGCAGTGTCCGCTCGACAAGGCCGGCGATCTTGTCGGGGGTGGCGATGTGTTTGCCCAGGTCGATCAGGTCGTCGCCAACACCCGAGCTGTACTCGCGAGCGTCCACGCCACCCCGAAAGACGTCGTGCGGACCGTCATCTACGTGACCGACGACGCCGACCGCAGTCTCGGTGACGTTTGGCGCCGCCTGCTCGACTCCCCGCTCGCCCCCGCGTTCACCTCCGCCAGCACCCTGCTCGGCGTCTCCCGGCTCGGCTTCCCCGGCCAGCTGATCGAGCTCGACGTCACCGCCGCGCTGCCGGACCACGAGGGCTAGGGGTGCCCCGCCGTCCTGGTGGGCGGCGGGGCAGAGACCGGAGAAAGGCGCTCCTCAGCGCCTACCGGAGTACTTCACCTCGACGAAGGGCACGATCTTCGCCTGCTTCGGCCCGTACTCCAGGTAGACCTGGTCGTTCTCCCACCAGTTCCGCAGCGTCACCTGCTCGGGCAGCACACCCCGGTCGAGTTGGAGATTCTGCAGCGTCGAGCTGTAGTCGATGACGATCCGGTTGGCGCCGTGCCTGAGATACGGGCTCACGTCGACGACCGGCTTGGTCAGGCTCACACCACCCGTGTACTCGTCCTTGCCCACCAGCGGGACCTGGCGGCCGGTGCCGTCGTCGATGGTGGGCTTGCCCACGCCGCCGACGTCCTTCTTCGCCTTGGTCGGGTTCGTCGACACCCGGCCCCCGACCTTCTTGCCGTTGATCCAGACCTTCATGGTCTCGTTCAGCTGGTCGCCGAAGTCCAGGTAGGCGCCGTCGGCCTTGCGGGCGTCCCAGGTGAAGCTGGCCTCGTAGTGACCGGTGCCGGAGAGCGCCCTGCCGACGGTCGGGATGTTGTTCCAGGTGGTCAGCGTGTCGAGCTGGACGCTGATGGGCGTCTTGACAGTCGACGTCAGCCGGTTCACGGTCGTGAGCTCACCGATGGTCCCGGTGCGGACCAGGTCCCGCTCGGTGGTGTTCGGCCGCCAGGATTCGACCGTCAGCTCCCAGCCGGTGATGTCGTAGGCCGCTGGCACGGTGACCGAGCTCCGGTACTGCTTGCCGTTGCTCAGCTTCGTCGTCACCTTCCCGCTGGCGATGGCGCGGACGACCACCGCGTCGGGGACCGCGTACGCCGAGTCGGCGTCCGTGGAGACGATGTGCACCTGTGCGTGCTTCGCCTTCTCGAACGCCAGCAGCGCGATGTTGTTGTAGTCGAGGTCGATAGGAACCACAGTGCGGCCCTGCGACCACGTGTAGTGCGCGAGCTGGGTCACCTCGCCCGTCCACGCATCGATGGCGTACGGGATGAACTCGCCGTCCATCTTGATGTCGGTCTTGATATTCGTGCCGGGGTTGGGTGCGGAGACGACCTCCGGGCGAAGGCTCTGGTCGCGGTAGGAGCCGTTGTCGTAGTTGTAGACGTACCGGTTGCCGTCCTCGTCCTGGCGGGTCTGGGTGAGCAGTTGCTGGTTCTCTTTCGCGTACGCGACGTACGGATACACGCCGAGTTCCTGCAGCTTGGCCATGACGTTGTCGTGGTAGCCGCCGGGAGTGGCGCTGAAGTAGTCGTCGATCGGGTCGAACACGGTCGCGGTCCGGACGGTGTGCAGCTTCTTCAACGCGTCGACGGTCTTCTTCAGCTCCGCGTCCTTGCCGTCGTTGAACGGCGTCCGGGAGGCGGCATTGCCCAGGATGCCGACCTTGAGGCCCTTCCTGGCCCAGTCCAGGAGCTTCTTGGCGCCGGCGACGTCCAGCCAATCCTGGTAAAGAACGATCGCCCGGTAGCCGGCCGGCTCGATGGTCCTGGTCCGGTGGTCGAAGGAGACACCGTCGTCGAACAGGAACGCGGGGCTGAAGTAGTCGTACGTGTAGCCGTTGTCCTGCAACTCGGTGGAGCGGTAGTAGACGCCCAGGTGCGCCTGCTGCCAGTTCATCTGCGAGACCACGGGGTTGCTTCCGTTGTTCTCCGCCCGGAAGGCCATGCCCTGGTTCCAGTTGTTGTGGATGAAGCCGACGTCGGACCGTGCCTTGCCGGTCTGCATCAGCCGCTGGACGCGACCCAGGTGCGCGTTGTACTCGTCGTAGTCGCGCGCACTGGGGTGCCGCGTGCCGGGGTGGAAGAAGTTGCGGCTCCACCCCGGCCAGTTGAAGTCGCCGTACGCGAACTCCGCGGCCCACACGTGCCAGCAGCTGGCGCGTCGCGTACTGCGGCAGTTGGGCTCCCGACTCGCTGGAGAGCACCTTGTTCGTGAGCTTGGCACCGCCCGTCCAGAGCCGGAAGATGTCGACCTGGTTGTACTGGTTGAAGTTCTCCGCTTCCGGATAGTCCACGGCCATGATCGGCTCGGAGATCTCGAAGGAGCGGCCGTACGAGATCTGGGCCCGGGTCTCGATGCCCACGGAGTTGAGCCACTCCTTCAGCGGCGTCAGCATCCGCTCCACCAACAGGTCGGTGAGCACATCGAGGAAGTCGTTGATGATCCCCTCGCGCCGACTCGCCTCACCGGCGAGGTCGTAGGTCCCCTTGGCGCGATCGATGTACGCGTTGTAGACGGCGTTGACCTGAGGCAGGCCCGACATGAGGAAAACGAAGGGCATGATGTCGTAGCCCTTGCGCCTGCGGAACTCCGCGGCCATGTCCTCGGCCCACCACGTGATTCCGGACGAGCCGGGGGTGATCTCGAGCGAGTCCATGAACAGCTGCACGTCGCCGTGCAGGATCTTGCGCCGCAGCGCGGGATCGGCCAGGTAGTGCTCCTCCCAGAACTCCCTGAGCGCCGCCACGCCGCGCACGTCGAAGTAGTTGGTGGCGTAGCTCGGCTCCGCCGCCGGGGTCGACGCCTGATACGTACCCTGGGTCCAGATCGCGAAGACCCGGTAGGTCCCGTCGGCGGGCACCGTCCAGTTCAAGGTCTGCGTCCACACGTCCGCGCCCTGCGTGACCGGCAGGTCGACCCGGGTCGCGGCATCGACCGCATTTCCAGAGACCACCTTGTACGCGTACGCGGTGACGAATCGCGCTCCGGTGCGCCGCGCGTTCGCCGGGGGCGCCGGCAAGGCGGTCAGGACCTGGCCCGCGTCCACCGTGCTCGTACCCAGGGTCAGGTTCTGCATGGCTGCCTGGCTGTCCGGGTCCAGGCCCGGCACGTTGGAGGTCGCCCAGTGGGTGCCGGAGGTGAGGTGGACGCTCATGCCCAGGTCGAGGAGCTTGTTCATCATCAAGTTCCACTTGTGGGCCCACATCGCGGAGCCGTACGCGTAGAGGGCGTCGGGCGCGCCCGCGTCGTTCTGCATGCAGAGCTCCACGCCGCGGAACCCTCCGTCGTACATGGCTTGGATCTGCTCCAGCAGGGTCTCGTCGGTGTGCGCCGCATCGCCGAGCCACCAGCGCACCTCGCCGCTGAAGATGCGGTCCGGGTCGACGTACTTGCTCTCCAGCACCCGCGCGAAAGCCGGGGCTTGGTGCTCGAGGCAGTTCCGACCTGCGCGGACGGCCCCGCCGCACTGGCCGGGTCGGATCCGATGGCCCGGCCGGCAACCACCAACGCACCCGCCGCCGCGACTCCCCGCAGCACCCCTCGGCGGGAGATGGCACTGTCCACGCTCGACCCATCCTTCGTCGTGTCGCTCAACGCACTACCCTTCCACTAGGTATGAAACGTTTCAGCACGAAGCACTTTTGGACCCCGAATTCAGGGTTTAGCCCCGCCATGCAGGCCCGGGTCCACGAAGCGATCTCCGACCTCGGGTATCGGCCCCAGAACGCCGCCCGTGGCATGCGCGGCCAGACCTACACCATCGGCGTGATGCTCTCCGACCTCAGCAACCCGTTCTTCCCGGAGATCGTCGAGGGCATCACGGCGGAGCTCCGGGAGACCGACTACCAGGTGCTGCTGGGCCCCGGCGGCGTGGAGCCCGACAGCCAGGCCCGGATCACCGAAGCCATGATCGACCGTCGCATGGACGGCCTTATCCTGATCTCCCCTGAGATCCCGCGGACGCAGCTCGACGGCACGGCACGCACCGTGCCCACCGTCGTCATCGGCCGACACGGCAAGTCAGCGCACCACGACTCGGTGGTCGACGACGACACCACGGGCGCCGCGCTGATCGTCGACCACCTGGCCGACCTCGGCCACCGCCGGATCGCCCACATCGTGCACAAGGAAAGCGGCCGCGGCCGACCGACCACGATGCCGCACACCGTGCGTGCCGAGGGCTACCGGCAGGCGATGCGCGGTCGCGGCCTCGACGACGAGATCACCGTGGTCTCGACCGCGTACAGCGAGGAGGGCGGCTACGCCGGCGCCCGAGAGCTCCTGAGTCGCCCCATCCGGCCGACTGCCATTTTCGCGGGCGCGGATGTCGCCGCCATCGGCGTGCTCAAGGCCATCTACGAAGCCGGACTTACCGTGCCGCACGACATCTCCGTGGCCAGCTATGACAACACCACCCTGGCCGCCCTCGACCCCATCTCACTGACCAGCGTCGACCAGGACGGCCGGTTGATGGGTGGCAATGCCGCTCGTCTACTGCTCGAGCGGATCGAACGCCGGCGTGAACGCTCGGTCTTCTTCTCGGTCACGCCGACTCTCGTCACCCGACGGAGCACGGCGGCACCCCGTTCAGCGGACAGGTAGCCGCGACGCGCCGGCCGGCACGAACGCGCGCGACCAGAACGGCCGGGCACGCCACCTCGAATCGGTCGACGGGCCGAACCCGTGGCCGCGCCGGCGAGACCCGCCCGGGACCGTAGGCGACCGGCCCGATCGATCAGCCGCGCGATGCCGGCGATCCACACTGGCGCGAAGAGGCCACCGAGCACTGCGTGCGAGACCTCAGTGGCCTCGCCACGTGACCGACAGGCCCTTCCCCACCGGGACGGTCGCCGAGCGGCAGCGCGGGTCCGCGGACACCAGCGCCAGGAAGTCGGCTACCTCGGTCGGGTGGGACAGGACGTTGTCGACCGCCAGTACTCCCCCGGCCCGCAGCACCCGCAGCGGATGTGGCCACCAGCTCGCGTATTCGACCCGCTCCGCGTCCAGGAAGAGCAGGTCGACGCTGCCCGACGGCCGGTCGGCCAGATAGGCGCCGGCCTCCAGCAGGCGCAGCTCCACCGACACTCCGGCGCGGCGTAGGTTCTGGCGTACCCCGGGCCACTCTTGCGTGTCGACGCTGACCACCCGCCCACCGACATCCCGGGCCGCGAGCGCCAGCCAGATGGTGGAGTACCCGTTCGAGGTACCGATCTCGACCACCCGCCGCGCCCCAGCGATCCTGACCAGCTGCGCCAGCAGCGCGGCCGTGTCCGGCTCGAGGTTACGGCGGCGCAGCAGGCGGTCCGGCTCCGCCGCGTCGTGGTGCACACCGTCGGCGTACAGCTCAGCGAGCAGGGCCTGCGTCGGCTCGTCCATCGCGCACCTCAGAAGACGTCACTGACGGCGACCGGCTTGCCGCCGTTCCGCAACGACCGTACGCCTGCCTCGGTCGCCGCGGTGGCCGCGAGTCCATCCTGGAGGCGCGGACCGACCACGACGCCCCGCCGACAGGCCGAGACCCAGGCTTGGACCTCGATGTCGTACGCCGACGCGAAGCGGGTCAGAAACGAGGCGGCGAGCGGCCGGACCGCGGGCACGAACAGCGAATCCGTCTCACCTACCGCCTCGCACCGCACCTCGTACCCCACCTGGCTGTTGACGAACACCCCAGTGGTCGCGATGCCGCCGCCCGCCATCTCGAAGATGGCCACCTGCGGGTCCTGGACACCCACCGGAGCCAAGCCGGAGGGCGTCGGAGACAGCACGCGCACCGTCGCGATCTCGTCCGCGAACAGCCACCGGCACACGTCCACCTCGTGCACCAGCGAGTCCCGCACGATCATCTCGGAGGTGAACGACGCCGGCGCCGACACGTTGCGATGGACGTTGTGCACCACCAGGAGCCGACCCACCGACGGCAACAAGCCATGCAGCCGCGTGTACGCCGGGTCGAAGCGCCGCATGAACCCCACCTGGACCAGCGGTCGCCCGCCAGCGGCCTCGGCCGCGACCAGACGCCGGGCCGACGACACGGTGAGTGTCAGCGGCTTCTCGCACAGCACATACTTGCCAGCCGCCAGGCAGGCCAGCACCTGCTCCTCGTGTGCGGCGCCCGGAGAGGCGATCAGCACCGCGTCGACTTCCGGCGACGAGATCAGCTCTTCGGGTGACGCGAACACCCGCGCCCCGGGAACAGCCGCCGACGCCCGCCCCGGAACCGGGTCGCAGACCCCCGCCAACACCGCATCCGTGACCCGATGGGCGATCCGGCGAGCGTGGTCGGCGCCCATCACACCGACACCGACCACACCCACCCGCACCGGGTCGGTCGCGTCATCGGGGCGGGATCGGCTGGGGAGGTTCATGCGGCGGCGATCTCGGCCAGCGCGATCGGGCGACCGGAGGCCCGGGACTGCTCGCATGCCTCCGCCACCTGGAAGGCCTCCAGGGCGTCGCGGACGGTGCACGGCGACGGTGCGGCACCGCGGGCGACGTCGACGAACGCCGCCAGCTCGGCCCGGTAGGCGGGCTGGAATCTGTCCATGAAGGACCAGTGCCGCGGACCTGGTGGGAAGTCGACGCCGGGCTCGGCCGAGTCGAGGGCCAGCGACCGGTCGAGGCCGACGCCGAGCGACCCCTTCTCGCCGAGCACCTCGAGGCGCACATCGTGGCCGGCGCCGTTGTAGCGGGTAGCGGAGACCAGCACGATCGTGCCGTTGTCCAGGGTGAGCAGTGCTCCCCCGGTGTCGACGTCGCCGGCCGCGGTGAAGAAGTCGGCGCCCTGGTTGGCGCCCGTGGCATACACGGTGGCGACCTCACGCCCGGTGACGAACCGTACGACGTCGAAGTCGTGCACCGAGCAGTCGCGGAAGATGCCGCCGGAGGTGGCGATGTAGGCCGCGGCCGGCGGCGCTTGGTCGTGGGTGTTGGCCCGGATGGTGTGGACGAAGCCGAGCTCGCCGGCGCGCACGGCCGCCTGGACCCGCCGGTAGCCGGCGTCGAACCGGCGCTGGAATCCGATCTGGACGGGCACCCCGCTGCGCTCGACGAGGGCCGTCAGAGCGAGGGTCTCGGAGAGGGTGGCGGCGACCGGCTTCTCGCAGAACGTGGGGATGCCGGCGGCGACCCCTTCGGACAGCAGCGCCGCGTGCGCGGGCGTGGCGGCCGCGATCACGAGCCCGTCGATGCCGGCGCCCAGCAGCGCCGTCACGGAGTCGGCGACCGCGACGCCGAGCTCGGAGCCCAGTGCACCGGCCGCGGCGAGGTTCGCGTCGGTGACCACGAGCTCGTCGACGGTGTCGAGGGACGCCAGCGTGTGGGCGTGGAAGGCGCCGATCCTTCCCACCCCTACCAGGCCGATGCGCATGGCCGTAGCGTGCACTTTGGTCAATGTGACGGTCAAGCGCCCGTGCCGCTCTATCACCAGCTCGCCGAACAGCTGCGTGCGGCGATCGACGACGGGCGCCTGCAACCCGGCGACCCGTTCGAGAACGAGATCGCCATCCGAGCCGGTGCTACGGCAACCACAGCTACCGCACCCGGGACTACACCATCGACGAACGTTAGGCTCCGGCGATGAAGCGCGCATTGCTCGCCCTGGTCGCCCTGGTGTGGCTGGCCTCGGTCGCCATGACGGTGTCTGGCTTCCTGAACGGCCTGAGCGCTCCGGGCCGCTGGAGCGGCTTCGTCGTGATGCTCGTCGTGACCCTGCTGGCCACCGGGCTGGTCGTGGTTGCCGCACGCCGACTGACTGCCGCGTCACATTAGTTGACTGGGCGGTCAAGAAAGCTGTTACGGTCGCGGCATGGGACGGAACAGGGAGTTCGACGCCGACCATGCGTTGGACGCGGCGATGCACACGTTCTGGGAGCGTGGCTACGACGGCACCTCGCTCTCGGACCTGACCGAGGCCACCGGGGTCGGGCGACAGTCCCTCTACCTGGCCTTCGGTGACAAGCAGAAGCTCTATCTGGCCGCGCTCGACCGCTACCGCGAGCACTTCTTCGTCCCGCTCGTCGAGGCGCTCGACACCAGCACCGACGTGCGGACCGCGCTGCGCGACGCGATCCTGCCCCTGATCGATGGCAGTTGCGTCGACCAGCCCGAGGGTTGCCTGCTGGTCGCGGCGGCCACCGAGCGGGCCACCGAGGATGCGGCGGTGCGCACCCGGGTCACTGCGGCCTTCGCCGGCCTGGAGACCGCCCTGCTGGAGGCCGCCCAGCGCAGCCGCGCGGCCGGCCGGGTGTCCGACACCGTCGATCTGACCGGCTGGGCGGCGATGGCCGTCGCCGTGATCCAGGGCCTGCGGGTGCTGGCGGCCGGCGGCACCGACCGCGGCACCCTGATCCGCGGCCTCGAGGCGACGTTGGCGCAGCTCCACCCCTGAACCTTGATCCCCATCGGGTACGGCTTCAGCCTGCCCATTTACTTGACCGAACGGTCAACAAACCCCAGGAGAACCCATGAACTTCACCGGCAAGGTCGCCGTCGTCACCGGCGCGGGCAAAGGCATCGGCGCCGCCGTCACCCGCCGGCTGCTCGACGCGGGCGCGCAGGTGGTCGCCGGCAGCCGCGCGGCCAGCACCGACCTGGCCCGGCTCGCGGGACCGGAGGCCCTGGCGACCGTCGACGTCGACCTGTCCACTCCGGACGGTCCGGGTCGCCTCGTGGCCGTCGCCACCGAGCGGTTCGGCGGCCTCGACGTGCTCGTCAACAACATGGGCGGGCTCGCCGGCGGTGGCCCCCGGTTCGGGGGCTTCCTGTCGGTGACCGACGCGGACTGGTCGCGTGCGGTCGAGCTCAACCTGCTCTCGGCGGTACGCGCCACCCGCGCGGCCGTGCCCGCCCTGCTCGCCCGCGGCGGCGGCGGCGGCGGGATCGTCAACGTCGGCCCGATCAACGCCGCGCTGCCGGACCCGAGCGTCGTGGACTACGCCGCCACGAAGGCCGCACTGGCCAACCTCGGCAAGTCGCTGTCGGCCGAGTTCGCGCCGCAGGGCATCCGGGTCAACACGGTCTCACCCGGCCCGGTACTGACCCCGTTCTGGACCGCACCCGGCGCCCTCGCCGACCAGCTCGCGACGGCCATCGGCACCGACACCGACGGCGCGATGCGCGCGATGGCCGACGGCCTGGGCGGAATCAAACTCGGCCGGTTCGGCACCGCCGACGAGATCGCCCAGCTGGTGGTCTTCCTCGCCAGCCCGGCCGCGGCCTGGATGACCGGCAGCGACGTCGTGATCGACGGCGGGCTCACCAAGACCCTCTGACCGTCAAGAACCACCACGGAGATCGGCGACCGTTCCGACCCGAGCCCGGCGGCCTCGTATCGGCATGGCGTTCTGACCGTGGCCCGGCGCCGGAAGATCGGCCGGGCCTTCTGAAAGTCAGGAACCGTTACGGAGGTCGGTGAGGCGTTCGGGTACGAAGCGGATCTCCTCGAACGTCGCGCCGCATCCGTCGCCTGTCGGTGACTGGCCCTCGAGGCCGATCCGGTCGCCCGATGTGTCGCCGTCGAGGGCGAACACGCGGATCAGCTGCCACGCCTTGCCGTCGAGTGAGGCGTGGTACGCGTACACCCGGTCCAGGCGCGAGACCCGCAGCCACACCGACCGGCCGGCCACGACGAACGCGTTCGCGTCGTCGGAGACGCCCCGGCAGACGACGGACACGATCATCGGCTCGGCGGCCGGCGAGAACTCGAAGCACAGCTTGGCCCAGTGCCGCTCGTCGAGCCACAGCAGCAGCACACCGGCATCGAACGTCGACTTGAAGTCCGCGGTGACCCGCGCACTGAACTGGAAGTCGCCCTTCGGCGGCTGCCCGAGCAGCGTGGCGGCGTTGAGCAGCGACTCGGCGCTGACGGCCGTGTCGCCCGGGTCGATGAACATGTCGGTGTGCGGCTGCGCCTCGACGGTGACGGCGCCGGTCGCCTCGTCGACCCGCCAGTGCTCGGCGTTCGAGGGCACGAGCGGAAACGGCACACCGGGGATCGTCACATGATCAGCCATGGCTCAAGACCGTACCGCCGGTCAGGGCCGTTGGTAGTAGGGAACCTCGACCGGCTGCCAGGTCAGGCCGTCTTCGCTGAGGTACAGGTCGACCGGGTCGGCGGCGGCCACGTCGATCGGCCATCCTTGCAGGCCTCCGGTGATCGGCGTCGCCCCCCACACCGGCAGGCTGACGGGTACAAAGCTCTTGCCGCCGTCCGTGCTCAGGTGCTGCTGGTGGGCGCGGTCCGCGAGAGTCAGGCCGCCCTGCCGGTTCGGCCACACGAACACGATGTCCGTGAACTGCTGGGCGGCGGGCATCGGCTGCCAGGTCTGGCCGCCGTCCGTGGTGCGGTACAGCGAGAACCCATCACGCTCGGTCGGATAGAGGTAGGCGGTGTCGGCGTCGTACGCGGTGAGCAGGCCCGCGTGGCCGAGCCAGTCGATGTCTTCCGCGGGTGTGCGGTCCGTCCAGCTGTGGCCGCGGTCGCGGCTGGCGGCGATCTGGAACTCGCCTGAGCCGTCCGGGCCGGAGCCGTCCACCCAGATGCTGCCGTCGAAGGCCACGGACACGCTGACGTACTCCGTGCCCGGGGGTTGGTTCTTCAGGACCATCCAGTCGCCGGTCGCCGGGTCGTACCAGCCGAGGCCTTGTTCTTTGCATTGTCGCTCGTCGCAGGGCCACCGCGGCACGATGCCGTCCGGCACCGAGTCCGCGACCCGGACCTGGGGTTGGTACTCGCGCCAACTCTGGCCGCTGTCGTGGCTGATGAACGCCGGCCCGGCGGTAGCCCCCATGATCAAGGTGCCGGGAGCGGCCAGCGTCGCGGTAGGTCGCACACAGGCGCCGTTGGCTTCCGGCCCCTTCGAGGGCGTGGGGATGCTGGGGTGCGGGCGCAGTTCGCTCCAGGTCTTCCCACCGTCCTGCGTGACCGACAGCCAGCCCTGTCCACACGTCTCGGCCGGGTACTGCGCCACGCCGTAACGGGTGTCGGAGAACTCGACGATGATGTCGAAGGCGTCCCATGCCGGCAAGGACGCGGACGGGGGTACGACCAGCGTGTTCGATGCGTCCCCGCCGGGCAGGGTCAGCAGTGGCGCGGCGGTCAGCAGGAACAGCACAGCGACCCCGGCCAACCGGGCCTTCCGCGTACGGTTGACACGGTGCCGGCTGCGGTCCACCAGCTCGTCGAAGGACGGCTGGGTGATGCGCTCGGCCACCGCGGTGCGGTCGTAGTGGTGGTGCACCTCAGGCATGGTCGGCGCTCCTCCATGAGTTCCAGACGATTTCGGGTGTGTGGTCGGTGCCGGGCTCGCCGAACGTCAACGCGAGCGCCGCGCGGCCCCGCGAAAGCCGCGACTTGACGGTGCCGACCGAGACCTTCAGCAGCTCGGCGACCTCGGTGATCGGCAGGTCGGCGAGGTAGTGCAGGGCGATCGCCTCGCGTTGCCCGGCGGGCAGGGTGCGCAGTGCCGCCATCAGGGCGACGTGATCCGGGGAGGCGCCGGGCACGTCTGTGGACGCGGCCTCGACGCGACCGAGCAGGCGCTGCAGGACTTTCCCGCGCCGGCGCCGGGTGCGGGCGAGATTCACGGCCACGGTGCGCAGCCACGCCTCGGGATTGGCCAGCGCCGAGATCTGGCTGGGCGAGGCGAGCAGCTTGACGAACGCCTCCTGCACGACGTCCTGTGCCTCGCCGAGGTCGCCGGTCACCGGGTAGAGCTGCAGCACCAGCCGCTGGTAGCTGGCGACGTACAGGTCGCGGATGAGCTCTCGATCGCTCAAGGACGCCGTCCAATCTCGTGCTCGTGGCCTTCACAGAGGCGACGAACACGGCGGCCGGAAGGTTCCCTCGCTTTCCGAGCGTTCTCGGTCAGCGCCGTCGGAACAGGCGGCGACTCGGCGCTACGAGTCGCAGGCCGCGGCGAAGTCCGCCTCGCTGGCCCGACGCAATTGGAAGCTGGCGTCTCCCGAGGTCACGCGGCTGGCGGTGCCGTCCGCGTCGATCTTCAGCAGCGCGGTCGACATGGCGAGGGAGTCGTGGCCGTCCCAGGAGCCGTCGAGCCGGCCCAGGAAGAGGCCAACGCCGTTGGTCGGAATTTCGGCGTTGAGGAAGAAGCTGGTGCCCCGGTAGTCGTTCGCGTAGCCGGAGATCGCGTACGTCACCGGCTGCCCTGAGCCGCACACCGTGGCGCTGCCGCCGATCTCCGAGCTTTCGTCGCCACCGCCGACGCCGTCCTTGAGGCGCAGGACCATGGTGCGGTTGTCGCCCGGCCCGTAGGCGACCTCGCCCTGCCAGTAGCCGACCAGGCCGGGTTTCCACGGCGCGGCCCAGGGATGGATCAGCCACTTCGCGGGGTAGATGAGCGCGAGCCCGACCACGAACACACTGCCCACGAGTACGAGACGCGATCGTCGCGCGATAGCCATTGCCGCACGCTAGGTGGGCGCGGGAAACGAGCCGATGAACACCAGGGCGGGGTTGATGGAAGAGACCATGTCGATCTTGCGTCCGCCGCCGCGCGTGAACCTCTTCGCCCCGAGCAACGGATAGGTGCTAGACATCCACGCCGTGAAGGGCCCTGCATGAGTCGTACGGAACAGCACGCACCGGAACCAGCCGATGACGCCGGCGTCATCGAGCGGTCGCTACGGATTCCCGAACAGTTCGGCGTGATCTTCGATCGACACGCCCCCTACATCCACCGGTATCTCGCGCGGCGGTTGGGCACAGCGGTCGCCGAGGACCTGACGGCCGAGACCTTCCTGGTCGCGTTCCGCAAACGCGACCGGTACGACCGGGAACGGCGCGACGCGCGGCCATGGCTGTACGGGATCGCCACGAATCTGGTCGCGCAACACCGGCGGGACGAGGTGCGGCAGTTCCGGTTGCACCAGGTGATGGGCCCCGCTCCGGACGAGTCGTGTCACGCCGACCGGGTCGCGGCGATCGCGACCGCCCAGGCCACGCGGCAGGAGTTGCACACGGCGTTGGCCACGCTGTCGTCGGCGGACCGCGACGCGCTGCTGCTCGTCGCCTGGGAACAGCTGACCTACGAGGAGGTCGCGGCGGCGCTGGGCATCCCGGTTGGCACCGTTCGATCCCGGTTGAACCGGGCGCGCCGAAAGGTCCGCGAGGCGCTGGGTGGATCAGATCTCACGACCGATCTCGAAGAGGAGAGCAGCTGATGGATGACATGCGAATGGTGCGCGAGCTGATGCCGGACACGTCGCTGCGAAGCCTCGACGAGCTCGCCGCCGCACGCTCCACACTGGACGAGGCGATGGGCGGCGGGAAGCCGGCGGCCCGCCGGCGCTTCGCACCGGCGATCTGGACCACCGCGGCCCTCGCCGCCGCGATCGCGGCGGTGGTGGTGCTGGCACCCGACACTGTGGGTGGCCCCACGTCGGAGGCGGAGGCCGCGCAGGTGCTCCGCGACGCGGCAGCGGCAACGCTCACGCTTCCGGACGTCGAGCCACGCGGCAACCAGTTCGTCTACCAGCGGAGTGGGGACGGCGCGGAGACCTGGCTGTCGGTGGACGGGACCCGCGACGGCCTGGTCCAGCGCGCCGACGGCACCGACAAGGGCGTGCTTCCCGGTTGCCGGGACGGCAAGCGCGCCGTGATGAAGGGCGACGAGGTGATCGGATCCGAGTCGTGTACGCCCGAACCGGCGTACAACCCTGATCTGCCAACCGATCCCGACGCGATGTTCGCGTACCTGAACCCGAACGGCGACGCCAACTCCATGGGCAAGGACATCCTGTACCTCATGAACGGCCGCTACGTGCGTCCACAGTCGAGGGCCGCGCTGTTCGAGGCCGCGGCCAGGATTCCCGGGCTGCGCGTCGTCCGGGACGGCCTCGACCCCGCAGACCGGCCGGCGATCCAGGTCATGTGGTCGACCGACGGCAAGTCAGGTGGAATCTTCTTCGATCCCGACACCCTCGCGTACCTCGGCGTCTGGGCGGGCAAGGGCTCCTCGGCCGTCCTTCGCGTCGCCATCGTCGACACCGTGGGCCAACGGCCCTGACCTGCGACCCTGACCGGCGCCCACCACGGTGGGCGCCGGTTTCGGGTACGCCCGGGCGAACGGATCCGGCAGCTGCCGCCAGCCGTCCTCGCCGCGGGACAGCTCCTCGTCGGTGAGCAGGCAGCCGGCCAGCGTGCGGTGGATGCCGACCGGGTCCATGTCCAGACCGACGAACGCCAGGTGGTGGTGGCGGTCGCCGTAGTACGGATCCCAGTCGAACGCGGCGAACAGGCGCCGCTGCGGGTCGACGTCGGGCCAGTGCTCGTCGGGCAGGTCCGCCAGCCAGCCGCTGACCGGGCCGATCGTCAGCGTGGCCGTGGACTCCCACGACAGCACCAGGTCCGGTCGGCTGGCGAGCCAGAAGTGGCCGCGGGCGCGCAGGACCTGGTCGGTGAGGTCGTCGAGCGCGTCGTGGAGCCGGCCCGGGTGGAACGGGCGGCGGGCTTTGAAGACGCACGACGTCACACCGTGCTCGGGCAGCGGTTCGTGAGCGCCGACCGACATGCCGCTCAGCCCTCGGCTGGTCGCGGGCAACGGGTCGCGCTGGTGTCCCGCCTTGACGAGCAGCGCGGCCAGGCGAGGGTCGTCGGCGTCGAGGTGGCCCGACCACGGCGCGATCCGGTGCAGGACGGCCTGTGCCTGCTCGGATTCCCATGCGTCGGCCGGTTTCTCGGCGGTGACCACCACGTCGGCCTGCTCGATCTGTCGTGCGACCACGTCGCCGATCGACCGGTCGTCGTCGGCACCCTGGTGCAGGCCGACGGAGCGTAGCGGGTCGTCGTTGGTCAGCCCGTCGAGGAGCCAGTCGGCCGCGACCGCGGTGACCATCGTGCCGAGTCGGGCGGCCCCGGTCGCCGGCCAGGCCGCGCGAAGCTGATCCGGCTCGAAGGACGGTGGCAGGACCGCGATCACGTCGGGGTCGGTCGGGCGGCTGGCCAGGGTGCGCAGGTCGCGCACGACCTTCCCGTGTCCGGACGCCTCGTAGTGCACCACGCGGGTGGGCTTTGGGCGGTCCCGCAGCGTCTCGGCCACGGCGGAGCAGACGTCGGGCCGGAACCCGAACACCATGACCACCAGCGGCCCGGTCGTCGTCGTGCTCACGAGGTTTCTTCGTCCCATTGCGGAAACGGGTCCGGAAAGGCTCCCCAGGAGTCCTCGCCCCCGGCGAGCTCGTCCGCGGTCAGCAGGCACCGGCGCAGTTCCTCGCGCAGCTCGTCGGCCGGCAGGTCGACGCCGATGAAGACGAGCTCCTGGCGGCGGTCGCCGAACGTCGGGTGCCAGTCCCGCTCCAGCGCCGCGCGTTCGGCCGGGTCCGGTGGCCAGATGCCGGACGCGGCGACCGGGATCGCGGCGGGCTCGAACTGGGCGTTCGGGCCGGCCTGCGACCACAGCGCCTGGATGCCCGGGCGGGTGGCGAGCCAGAGGAAACCTTTGGACCGGAGTACGCCGTACCGGGTGACGGCGCTCTCGATGAGGCTCCAGAGCCGCTGCGGGTGAAACGGTTCCTCGGCTTGGAAGAGGACGCTGCTGATGCCGTACTCGATGGTCTCGGGTATGTGTTCGCCGTTGAGCTCAGCGATCCATCCGGGGGCGAGCTCGGCGGCCTCCATGTCGAAGGCGCCGGTGTGCAGGAGCGCGTCCGGCGGCACCTGGCCGAACGTCGCGCGGACCTGGCGGGCCCGCGGGTTGAGCCGGGTGAGCAACGCTTCGACCCGTTCCAGCTCGTCGGCGGCCACGAGGTCGGTCTTGTTGACGACGATGACGTCGGCGAACTCGACCTGGTCGACGAGCAGGTCCGCGATGGTACGTTCGTCGCCTTCGTAGGCCGACAGCCCACGGTTCTGTAGGGTCTCGCCCGCACGGATCTGGGCGATGAGACTGGGTGCGTCGACTACGGTCGCCATGGTGTCGAGCTCGGCGATGTCGGCCAGGACATTCTCGTCGTCGACCCCGAACGCGAAGGTGGCGGCCACGGGCATCGGCTCGGAAATGCCGCTGGACTCGATGAGCAGATAGTCGAAGCGCCCGTCACGGGCGAGCCGGGCCACCTCGTCGAGCAGATCGTCGCGCAGGGTGCAGCAGATGCAACCGTTGGTCATCTCGACGAGACGCTCTTCGGTACGCGAAAGCTGCCCACCATCACGCACGAGCGCCGCGTCAATGTTGATCTCGCTCATGTCGTTGACGATGACCGCCACGCGCTGCCCATCCCGGTTGGCCAGAAGGTGGTTGAGCAACGTGGTCTTCCCGGCACCGAGAAACCCAGAGAGCACGGTGACGGGCAGCTTGCGCACTGGCGCCGCCACCCCTGCTCCCTGACCAGGCGCTTGCACACCGTGTCCGTGGCTGGACACGTGCGCGCCCCGGGCCGTCACTTGGGCTCCGTGACCTGGCGGCCGCGGTAGAGGCCGCAGTGGGTGCAGGCTCGGTGCGGCTGCACCTTTTCCCGGCGCGGGCATGGGCAGTCGACGACGGTCGGGGTGGTCGCCTTCCACTGGGCGTGACGGTGACGGGTGTTGGAGCGGGACAGGCGCCGCTTGGGCACAGCCATTCGAGGTACCTCGCCGATCTGTTCGGGTGTGACCCTCCCATCTTGTTGAAAACGGTTTTCATTGTAAAGTCAGTCGCATGTCCAACGTCTGTGATGTCACCGGCGCCAAGCCGAGCTTCGGCAACGCCGTGTCCCACTCCCACCGCCGCACCCGCCGCCGCTGGAACCCCAACATCCAGAGGCGCCGGTTCCGGCTCGCCGACGGCACCACGATCCGGCTCAACGTGAGCACGACGGCTCTCAAAATCATCGACCGGGACGGCATCGACGCGGTCGTCGCCCGGCTGCGCGCGAAGGGCACGAAGATCTGATGGCGAAGAGCTCCGACATCCGCCCAGTGATCAAACTGCGCAGCACCGCGGGCACGGGCTACACCTACGTGACCCGCAAGAACCGCCGCAACAACCCGGACCGCCTGGTGCTGCGCAAGTACGACCCGGTCGTACGCCGGCACGTCGAGTTCCGCGAGGAGCGCTGATCCGCACGCGGACGAACCACGGACATCGCCGATGTGGTCGGTGATTCGGACCGGGCGTGAGACGTGCCCGTGGGAACAGCCGGTCGAGCCACGTGCCTCGGGCTTAAGCCCCGATGGACGTCAAGGCCGCTCGGCAGGCGCGCAGCAGGTCTTCGTCGTCGACGACCTGCGTCGAGCTGGCGCCGCCCGTGTCGGCGTTGTGCCGGCGGGACCGGGCTAGCTCGGCCTCCAGCAGCGGTTTGGCGACCTCGGCGGCCGGACCCATGCTCGACCACACGGCGGCGATCGCCGTGCGGGTGTGGGGGTTGGCGTCCCAGACCCGCTCCAGGACCGGTATGACGGTCGACGTCTCGCCGGCGACCTGCCACAGCGCCCGCGCCACAGCCAGCCGTAGCCAGCCGTGGGGGTCTTTGCGACGCAGGAGCTTGCGTAGCTGGCCCGCGTGCGCGGCTGCCGCGGGTCCCAGCCGCCCGAGTCCGTCGGCGGCGTCGCGCTGGTCGTACTCATCTCCCGCGAGAAGCCGCTCGTAGACGGCCAACGCCGCATTCGCGTCGCCGCCGACGGCATGCAACGCTTCGGCGGCGGCGCACGCGATCGAGCTGTCGGCCGCCGCGACCTGTTGGCGGAGCCAGCCCATGGCCGGCGCCGCTGGCGGGCCGATGGCGGCGAACGCCTTGATCACCGCCGTGCTGGGCGGCAGTTTCATCAGGTCGGGCACCGCGGCCGCGGCGGCCGGGCCCATCGCGGCGACCGCGTACGCGAGGTTGTCGCGCCGCTCGTCGTGGCGGAGCCGGCGGAGGCGACGGCGGATGATCGGCAACAGGTCGCCGGCCCGCGTGCCGAAGCCGCCGATGAGCTGCCCGACATCGCGGGGCAGCTGCCGGCGTTCGAGCGCCCACCGCAGCATCGGCAACGCCCGCACGTCGCCGGCTTTGGCCAGGGTCTTCAAGGCCGAGCCGACCGTGGGCAGCCCGTGCGTCCACTCCACCACCCACGACAACTCGTGGTCCGTCGCCGAGTGGTGCGCCTCGGGCGAGGATCGCGACAGGGCGGCGAACAGCGAGTCGGCCGCGGGACGGGCGGACTCGCCCAGGTTCTCCAGCACCTGCGTGGCCCGCGACCGCAGCTCGGGGTGGTCGTCGCTCAGCTGGCCGCCGATCAGGGCCACCAGTGGCGCGAAGGACCCACGCCATTCCTTGATGAGGCCGCTCGCCGGGAACATGGCGTCGGTGCGGCGTTCCCAGTCCGGCGAGGTCAGCAGTGTGGACAGTAGAGCGACGCGGTCTTCCACCCGGTCGCCCAGGCCGTCGCTGATCGCGCGCACCTGACGGCCCGCTTCCGGGGCCTGGCGGCCGACGGCCGCGTGCTCGCGCAGCCGACGCAGTGAGCCGACGAGGGTGTCGGTGGTGAACCCGGCTGGCTCCACGACCGGCGTGCCCTGTTGGTAGACAGCGTCGATCAGGTCGAGCGCGGCCCGCACCCCCACCGTCGACAACGCGGCCTGCCCCGGCACCCACTGCAGCGCGGTGAGCGCGGCGATCCGCACCTGTGCATCATGATCATGGGCGACGAGGTCGGCCAGCCACTCCCCCAGTGCCGGCGCGGCGGTCCCCTGTCGGGCGAGCGTCGCCACGCCGTCGACCATCGCGACCCGTACGCGCGGGTCCTGCTCCACCGCGAACCGACCCCGCAACAGACCGACGCGGTCGGTCGCCTGCTCGGTGCGGACGGGCAGCACGGCCGGCACGGCGGCGCGGACCTGCGGGTCGGGATCGTGGACCAGCATCGACCACAGCGGATAGGCATCGGACACCGCCTGCCTGGCCTGCCGGTAGTGCCCGGTGTGTGCCTCGGGATCGTCCGAGCCGCCGATGCTGGCGAGCAGTTCGACCACCTCGGCGCGACCCGGCCGGCCCGGATCGCCGGCGATCCGCAACAGGAACGGGATCACCGCGACCGTGCAGGCGTACACGTCGCCCTGATGGTGGACTCCCGCATATAGCGCATCGAGCGCGTCCTCGCGCGAGGCGGGATCGGCGGCGACAAGGCCGCGCAGCAGATCAGGCACGTCGGCCGCCGGACCGTACGCGTGGCGCATCCGGCCCCAACCAACCTCGTCGACCCCAGCGAGCAGATCCCCGGCTCCCGTCATGCCAGGATCATGCCGCACCCCTACGACATTTCCAGCGGTCGCTCGGACTCAGCGAGGAGAAGCTGCCACTCCTTCTCCAGGGCCCGGCCGATCGGCCCTCTTCTGCCGAAAGCGGCCTCCCGCCGACCGTGTTCCATCGTCCTAATCGGTGATTCGCGCCAGGGCGTACCGCGATCGCCCGAGGGTGGACCACCCCGGGAACTCGCGGGCCGCCGCCGACGACCACTTCATCGATGGGCACGTGGTCGCCGTCGCTGATCGGCGGCGCTTTCGACAGGAGTGGGCAATGCGAGCAAGGCGGACGGTGGCAGGGCTTGGCGTGGCCGCGCTGGTGGGAATCGCGGGCGCGGTCGGGTTCGGGATCGGGCCCGCGTCGGCGCACGTGACGGTGAACGCGGCCAGTGCGACGCAGGGCGGTTATGCCAAGCTCGCCTTCCGGGTGCCGAACGAGCGTGACAACGCCTCGACCGTCAAGGTGGAGGTGAACATCCCGCCGGAGACGGCGATCGCGTCGGTGTCGGTGCGCCCGACGCCCGGCTGGACGGCCACGACCGAGAAGTCCACGCTCCCGACGCCGTTGAAGGCGCACGGACAGGACATCACCGAGGCGATCACGAAGATCACGTGGACGGCGGCGGCCGGCAACGAGGTCAAGCCCGGCCAGTTCCAGGAGTTCGAGGTGTCGGCCGGGCCGCTGCCCGAGGTCGATCAGATCGTCTTCAAGGCGCTGCAGACCTACTCGAACAACGAGGTCGTGCGGTGGATCGACGAGCCGACCACCGACGGTACGGAGGTCGAGCACCCGGCCCCGGTCCTCAAGCTCGCCAAAGCCGGCACGGCCAACGCCAACGCCAACGCCAACGTCAACCTCGCGTCGTCCGCCGACAACAGCGACGACTCGTCCGCCGGGACCGTGGCGGGCATGGCCGCCCTGGTGCTCGCGGCCGTTGCCCTGATCTTCGCCGTGCTGGCCTGGCGGCGATCCGGCGCCCGGGCGAGCTGATCCGACGAAGCCGGCCGCCAACTAGGAGCAGGGCGGCCGGCTTCGGGTTCAGGGCTGCGCCGGCGCGGGCGAGGTCGGTATCACGCGACCGGTGCGCCCGCGGCGCACCGCCCCGACGGCCAGGTCGACCACCAGGAACACGGCAAGGCTGATGCCCAGCATCGGCAAAGCCCAACCGACCGCGGCGGCGATCGCCAGGATCACCACGACGGCCATCGGATGCGCCTGCCGCCACGCTCCCCGGGCCGGCGCCGCACCGAGCAGTGCCGCCCGGTCGGCCCGGGTGGGCCGCCGTTGCCACCACATCCGGTAGCCCCAGACGATCACGCACAACAGGCCCAGGGCGAGCGCGGCCAGCAGAATCTGGTTGAGCAACCCGAACAAGTATCCCATGTGGAGGGACACGCCCCAGCTCGACAGCTTCTGCATGAGGGGCCATTCCGCGAAGTACGTCCGCGCGACCACCGCGCCGGCCACCGGGTCGACGGCGGCGCTGTCCTGCCGCGTCGGCCACGCCAGGTCGTTCTGCGCCACCACCCACGCGGCGCCGGGCTCGGCCGGCGGAGTGACCTGGATCGGCCCGGTCAGGCCGGCATCGCGCGCCAGGATCGTGACCTGGTCGACGTCGGCGATGGCGACCTCGCCACCGGACGACGCGGCACCGCCGTGGTGGCCGCCGCCGGAGTCACCGCCGGCGGGCACGGCCGTGTCGAGCGTCGGCCGCGGTCCGCCCCACGCCTCCTGCACGACGTCGAAGTTGGCGCCCGCATAGCGAGACCAGGTCAGACCGGTCGCCGACAGCGCCAGCAGCCCGACGACCAGCCACACCCCGGTCGCGGCGTGCCAGCCCCGGGTCCGCCGGACGCCCTTTCGAGCGGCCAGATCCGGCAGCACCGTGCGGCGCAGCTTGCGGCGGCCGGTCCACTGGCGGCGCAGCCACAGGAACAGCCCGCCGAGCGCGACCAGCCACAACCAGCTCGCGGCCAGCTCCGAATAGTGCCGGCCCACCACCCCGAGATGCAAGTGGCGGTGCAGGTCGTCGAGCCAGGTCTGCAACGGTGTGGAGCCGAACCAGGTGGTCAGGGTGCCACGGACCTCGTTGGTGTACGGGCTCACGTACACCGTGTGCTGCTTCTCGCCCAGTTCCGGCAGGTTGAACACCACCTTGGTGGTGTCGGTCGCGGCCAGCGGCGGAATGACGGTGGCGAGATCCCCGGCGGGGTGCGCCGCGCGGGCGGCGGTCACCTGCTCGGCCAGCGGACGGGCCGTCCCCGTCGGATCGACCCGCAGCTCGTGGGCGTAGACGACCTGGTCGAGCTGCGGGCTGAAGACGAATGCCAGCCCGGTCAGCGCGGCCACCACCAGGAAGGGCGCGACGAGGATCCCGGCGTAGAAGTGCAGGCGAAGCACCAGCGGACCGATGGTGCGCGGGCGGCTGGCGGCGGCGCGGCCCGGATCGGTCGCCGACGACTTCGGCGCGCCCGGTTCGGTGAGGTCGGTCGTGGTGGACAAGAGGCCTCCAAGGTGGCGTGGCGCCGGCTGGCGCGCCACCGTTTGGTCGCCCATGGACCCCGATCAGTTCCCGCCGTCTGAACGGTCGCGAAAGGGGTAGGTGATCGGAACAGGCGCCGACCACCGCGTGTGACGCGTGGGGAGAACGTTTCTCATGCGCCGGTTCGCCGGAAAGGAGCAGTCACATGTTGACCGAGCAGATTCACCGGACGCACGGCGTAGCGCGCTGGCGTCTGGCGACGACCGTCGAGGCCGACGTCACGTACGGTGGGCCGTTCTGGACCCTCAAAGGTGTCGCGGAGCTCGCCACTACCGATCATGTCGTGGCGGACGTGCACCGCCAGCACATCAAGCTGACGCAGCCGTCCGGCCGCGCCGTCGAGTTCGACAAAGCGTCCGATGTGGTCACCGTGACCGAGCCGGACGGCACGGTCGCCCGGCTCGAGCACCCGAGGGCCACCTTCGCCGGCTTCACCGTCGAAAGCCAGTGGAGCCTGCCACAGGCCTGCTATTTCCAGGCGTACGCGACGTGGCTCTATCTGATCGAGACGTTCGTCTTCACGTACGCCGGTGTCGAGGTCACCGAAGCCGAGCCGTGGGAGGAGGACGGCGAGCGTTGGCAGGTCCTGCGGGTCACCTTCCCGAGCACCATCGACGTGCACAGCACCACGCAGCTCTACTACTTCGACGACGCCGGCGACCTGGTCCGCCTCGACTACGAGCCGGACCTCAACGGCGGAGCGCCGACGGCTCACTACCAGCCCGAGCGCACCACCGTCGACGGAGCGTCAATCACCACGAAACACGAGATCTTCGTACGCAACGAAGACCGCACACCGGACCGCTCGTTCATGCCGATCAGCGTGGACGTCGCGAACCTCACCATGCGTTGACCGCGGAAAGGAAGTCGAGCAGCGCGTCGGCTACTGAAGCGGGAGCCTGCTCGGCCTGGTGGTGGCCGGAGTTGATGACACGGTGGCTGAGCGGGCCGGTGAGCCAGGGTGCCCAGATCGCCGCCGGGTCGCCGTGGATGTCGAGGTCGTCGTCGGCGGACTCCAACAGCAGGGTCGGGCACGCGATCCGCCGGCCCGCGGCCCGGTCGGCCTCGTCGTGGTCGCGGTCGATGCCCAGGCCGGCCCGGTAGTCCTCGCACATCCCGTGCACGACCGCCGGGTTCCGCAGGGCCGCCCACACGTCGGCATGGTTGCCCTCGCCCATGTCGGCCGGGTCGGGGGTGCGGTACCAGGCGTCGGGATCCGCGTTGATCACGCGTTCGGCGGGCTTGTCGGTCTGTCCGAGGAACCACCAGTGCCACCAGGCGCGCGCGAAGGTGGCGTCGGTGCGCTCGAGATGTTCGACGACGGGCAGCCCGTCCATCACCACCAGGTGCGAGACCCGGTCGGGGTGGTCCAGCGCCGCCCGGTACGCGACCAGGGCGCCGCGGTCGTGTCCGACGACGGCGAACCGGTCGTGACCGAGGTGGGTCATCAACCGCACGACGTCGCCGGCCATCGCGCGTTTGCTCGACTGCGCATGGTCCGGGCGGTCGGGCGGCAGCGTGGACCGGCCGTAACCGCGCAGGTCGGGCGTCACCACGACATGATGTTCAGCGAGTCTGGGTGCGACCTCGTGCCAGGTCGTGTGCGTGCGCGGATGTCCATGCAGGAGCACGACCGGCGTGCCGGCCCCGCCGTACCTCACCCGCAGGGTGACCTCGTCGAGGTGCACGCGGTCCAACTCGAAGCCGTCGAACATCAATCGAGACTCTCCTGCTGCGGGTCGTCGTGGTAGGTGTGGCTGCTTTACCCGACCGCGCCGGCTCGAACCACCAGCGCGACATCATACTTTCGGCTAGTCACCGGGCCGACCATTCGGCTATGGTTGCCGCCAGACAAGTAAGTGCCGAGGACGATCCGGTTGGGAGCACGATGGACACCACCGTCGCTGAGCGCCGCACGTCGACCGCGGCCGACCTGCTGGACGCGTACTTCGCCCTGCCTGTCGACCACCACGGGCGGCGCCGGGCACGCGAAAAGGCGATCGAAGCGTGGCTCCCGCTGGCCCGCCACCTCGCCCAGCGCTACACGGGCCGAGGCGAACCCACCGACGACCTGGTGCAGACCGCGTCGCTCGGCCTGGTCAAGGCCATCGACCGCTTCGAACCCGACCGCGGCATCGACTTCGCGGGCTTCGCCATCCCCACCATCATCGGTGAGCTGAAGCGTCACTTCCGCGATCGCACCTGGTCGGTCCGGGTGCCACGGCGCCTCCAGGAACTGCGCCTGGCGATCACGACCGCGGAGACGGTCCTGACCCAGGCGCTCGGACGCTCGCCGACCGTGGCCGACGTCGCCGCACACCTCGGCGTCTCCGAGGACGACGTCCTCGATGGACTCGAAGGCGCCCGCGCCTACCGCGCGAGCTCGCTGTCCACACCGATCGGAGACGGCGGCGACGCGACGGAGCTCGGGGAGCTCCTCGGTGGCGACGACCCGGAGTTCGAGCTCGCCGAGAACCGGCTCGTCCTCGGACCCGCCCTCGGCATCCTCGACGACCGAGAGCGCCGGATCGTGATCCTGCGTTTCCACGGCAACCTCACCCAGGCACAGATCGCCGACCAGGTGGGCATCTCACAGATGCACGTGTCCCGGCTGATCACCCGAGCGCTGGCCAAGCTTCGCCGCTACCTCGAAGATGAAGGCGCGTAGTGAGCAGGAGGGGTGATGACACGCGACGCATTGCAGATCTTGATAGTCGAGGACGACGACGGTGACGCCATGATGATCCGCGAGGCGCTCGAAGCCGTTCCGGGACCGGTGACGTTGCACCGCGTCGCGGACGGCGAGGCCGCGCTGGCATTCCTGCACGGAAACTCCGACGCGACCGATGATCGCCCGGACATCATCCTGCTGGACCTCAACATGCCGCGGATGGACGGGCGCCAGACGCTCGTCCAGCTCAAGAGTGACCCGGCCCTGCAGTCGATCCCGGTGATCATCCTGACCACATCGGACGACATCCGCGACATCTCGACAATGTACGAGGAACACGCGAGCGCGTTCGTCACCAAGCCGCTGGACTTCGACGCGCTGGAGTCGGTCGTCCAACAGATCCGCCAGTTCTACGAGCACGTCGCCGTGCTACCTCCACATTGACTGATTCGACGACGCCGTTGCGGCCTGAGGCCTGCGTGGCGTCGCTTGAGGTTCGGCGCGGGTGGGAAGACTAGGTTCGTGAAGCGATGGGCGATGGCCGCCGGCGTCGTGCTCACGGCGCTCGCGGTGGCAGGTTGTGGTGGCCCTGGCGGCCGCGAGGACGCTGCGGCGGCGGTGGCGGTGCGGCTGCTCGACGCGGTCGCGGCGAGCGATGGCGCTGCCGCATGCGCGACGCTGGCGCCGGAGACGCTCGCTGATCTGGAGAAGGCGGCCGACCGCCCATGCGCCGAGGCCGTCCTCGACCAAGAGCTGCCGGCACCGGGACGGGTGACCACCACCGACGTGTACGGGCAATGGGCACAGGTGCGGCTCGACACCGACACGGTGTTCCTGGCCGTCTTCCGCGGTGGGTGGCGGGTCGTCGCGGCCGGCTGCCAGCCGCGGGGCGAGCGCCCGTACGACTGCTCCGTGCAGGGGGTGTGAGATGCGTGGGCTGTTCACGATCCTGCTGGTGGTCGTGACGCTGGGGCTCGCGTACATCATCGTGTTGGGGGTGCTGCATCGATGAGGCGCTTCCTGCGGGAGAACTCGCTCGGCCTGACGTTCTTCGGGCTGTTCCTGGTCGTCCTGGTCGGGCAGGCGTTCGCCGGCCACGCGCAGTTCAATCAGGAGCAGGTGGCGGAGGGCCTGGAGCCGATCTCGATCGGCCGGTACGTCACGTCGGCCAGCTTCGGAGTCGACGTGTCGGAGAACTGGCAGTCCGAATATCTCCAGTTCTTCCTCTACATCTTCCTCACCGTCTGGCTCGTCCAGAAAGGCTCTCCCGAGTCCAAGCCGCTGCTCGACGCCGGGCGCGAATCCGACAAGGACCAGAAGGTCGGCGAGCACGCGGGACCCGATGCCCCGAAGTGGGCACAAGCCCCCGGTTTCCGTCGGGCGGTCTTCTCCAACTCGCTCGGTCTCGTGATGGGCGGCATCTTCCTCGCGTCGTGGCTGGCCCAGTCGATCGCCGGCGTGGCCGCGTTCAACGAACAGCAGCTCAGCAAGCTGGAGGACACCGTCTCCTGGGGTCGCTACCTCGGCGAGCCCGACTTCTGGAACCGCACCCTGCAGAACTGGCAGTCCGAGCTGCTGGCGGTCGCCTCGATGGCGGTGCTCTCCATCTATCTGCGCCAGCGCGGCTCGCCGGAGTCCAAGCCTGTCGGCTCGGCACACACGGCCACCGGGGTCGAAGGCTGAGAAACGCCCCTGACCGATTTACGACGGACGTACGCTTTCAGGTGGTACGCGCGTACGGCGGCAGGAGGACGCGGCGTGGGTTGGCAGACGAGGGCGACTCGGGGTGCCGCGCGAGGCGTGATCGCCGCGATGGCCATGTCCGGGCTGCGGCGGATGACGACGGCGCTGAATCTGGTCGGCCAGACACCACCAGAGTCGATCTTGCGCGAGGGCGCGCCCGCCGTCTTCTACCGAGTCCCGGTCGAGCGTCGGGCGGCCCTCGTCGAAGCGATGCACTGGTCCTACGGCGCACTCGGCGGCGCGATGTTCGGACTGCTCCCCCGCCGCCTTCGCCGGCATCCCCTGGCCGGGCCGGTCTACGGACTGGTGTTCTGGACCGGCTTCCAGTTCGTGATCGCCCCCGTGTTCGGCCTCCCCCAGAGCCGCCGGGTGCACCCGGCCGAGGTGCTCGCATTGCTCGGTGACCACGTCCTCTACGGCGTCGTGGTGGCCTCCTCGCCCTGGCCGCACGAGGACTGACGGCCGCGTTTCGGCGTCGCCGGTCGGGGAAACCCAGGCAGGACAGGGTTTAACACCGTGAAAGGGGACCGGCACCGTGACCGACCAGGAGCACGAGCCGCAGCAGCAGCCGCCCGGCACGCTCGGTGCGATGCGCAGCAAGCCCGACCACGGCGAGGACAGCTACCGCGGCCACGGACGACTGACCGGCAAGCGGGCGGTCATCACCGGCGGCGACAGCGGCATCGGCCGCGCCGCCGCGATCGCGTTCGCCCGGGAGGGCGCCGACGTCCTGATCGCCTACCTCGACGAGGACGACGACGCCCGGGCCACCGCGAAGCTCGTCGAGGAGGCCGGCCGCACGGCGGTGCTCGTACCCGGTGACCTGGCCGACCGCCAACACTGCCGCACCGTCGTCGACCGGGCCGTGGCGGAACTGGGCGGCATCGACGTCCTGGTCAACAACGCCGCCTTCCAGATGACCCACGAGAGCGTCGAAGAGGTCACCGACGAAGAGTGGCAGCACACGTTCGACGTCAACATCACCGCCATGTTCCGCCTCGTCCAAGCCGCGTTGCCGCACCTGGGCGCCGGCGCGTCGATCATCAACACCAGCTCGATCAACTACGACGCGCCCAAGCCCACCCTGCTGCCGTACGCGACGACCAAGGGCGCGATCGCGAACTTCACCGCCGGCCTGGCGCAGCTGCTCGGCGACCGCGGGATCCGCGTCAACGCCGTCGCTCCCGGGCCGATCTGGACACCGCTGATCCCGTCGACCATGCCACCCGAGCAGGTCGCCGATTTCGGCAAGAACACCCCGCTGGGCCGGCCCGGTCAGCCGGCCGAGCTCGCACCGGTCTACGTGCTGCTCGCCTCCGACGAGGCCAGCTACATCTCCGGCGCCGTCGTCCCCGTCACCGGCGGCAAACCCATCCTCTGATCCTCCCGATACCGAAGGAGAGCGCCATGCCCGCAGGATCGAACGCCAAACGCGAACGGCAGTACAAGCACATCAAGTCCAGCGTCAAGAAGCGCGGCGTGTCCGAGGGGCTGGCGGAGGAGATCGCCGCCCGCACCGTCAACAAGGAACGCGCGCGGGCCGGCGAGTCCCGCACCGCCAGCCGCTCCTCCGTCCAGGACGTCTCCTCCGGTCACCGCGGCGGCAAGCGGTCGCACACCGGCGCACAGGGCCGCACCAAGGAGCAGCTCTACAACGAGGCCAGGCAGCGCAACATCAAGGGCCGCTCGACGATGACCAAGGCCCAGCTGGAGCGCGCCCTCGCTCGCTGACCCCTACTTCTGGTAGCCGTTGTTGTCGCACGTGCGGCGCTGGAAGACGCAGTTCTTTGTGCGCTTGTTCATTGTCGCCACGTCCCACATCACGAAGGCGTCGCCGTGCATCGAGGAGGCGCTCTTGCCTTCCTTGTCCGAGGAGAGGTAGTAGCCGGCCGGTGTGCCCTTGACGCCGTACTGGATGTCGAACGTGATCGCCGGGATCTTGACCGGGTGGCTGCTGGGGCACGCGTTGCCCGACCCGTACGCGACATGGTCCTTGTGGTTCGGGCTGTCCAGGTTCTTGCCGTCCCAGCAGTCCGGGAACTGCATCATGAAGTGCAGCGTGGCGTTGCCGCCGCAGATGGGCCAGTTGCCGTTCGTGCTGCGAGCGATGCCGTCCAGGTCGCCGGGGCCGTAGAAGGCGCAGTAGAACTGGCCCTGGGCGCCGCGCGGGGTCGGCTTCTTCTTCTTGGCGTCCCCGCTGATCATGCGCAGGCCGCTGGGCATCGGCATCTGGCCCTTCGAGTCCTTCGACAGCGCGCGGTAGTACACCCGGAAGCCCGTCGTCTCGACCGGCTTGTTGGTCGCGTTGTCGTAGAGGGTCGGCACCCAGTAGGCCGAGTGGTCCTGGACCGGCTTGCACGTCGTGGCGGTGAACTTCGTCAGGTCGGAGGCCACCGTGCTGGCCTTGACGGCCTTGTTGCCCACGAACGAGTGCATGTGCGAGGCACCCGGCAGGCCCGGCGCGACGATCGGGTCGTCCGGCAGCCGGTGGCTGTAGGTGCAGTCCGCGCGGAACTCCGCCAGGTTGCCCACCCCGGCAGGGACAGGATCGATTTTGAGCGCGTTGTACGCGGCCACCTGCGCGTTCCAGGCCGCCCGGTCGACCGGGATCCAGCCGGCCTTGGGGATCGGAGGCGGTTGGTCGGCCGGCGTCGACGGCTTCGCACCCGCGCCCGCCCGAGCGCTGGCAGTGGCGGAGGGCTGAGCGGAAGCAGCCGACAACGACGGCGACGAGGGCGAGGACTCCGCACCGAGGTACCCGGCGGCGTTGCTCACGTTCGTCGGCTTCGGTTCGGTGTCACCGCCGGACAGATAAACGGCCGCGGCCCCGACCACCACCACGGCGGCGGCGAGGCCGGCCGTGATGCCCCACTTGTTGCGTACGATCGACAACGCGTTCACTTCCCAGAAAGCACGAAAGCCAAGGTCGTCGGTAGGTTAGGCGCTGCGTTCCCGCACCCGAAAGCGATCTAAGAGTTCCTTAAACCGCCAAACCGGATAACACTTTTTTCGTCTCGAACCTGCGAATCAGCGGGTCGAATATTGGGGCGAATACCGGCGCAGGACCGGGCGTTCGACGGCGCCGATCAGCGCGTAGAGGGCCACCGAAACCACCACCACGAGCACCGCCCCGGCCCACAGGGTGCCGAACCGCGAGCCGCTGTAGGCGACGACGAGCAGGCTGCCCAGACCCTTGCCGGTGGCCAGCCATTCGGCCAGCGTGGCACCGCCGATCGCGGCGGGCACCGCGATGCGGGCCGAGGCGAACAGTGCCGGCAGCGCGTACTGGATGCGGACCTTGGTCACCGCGTGGAACGGCGAGCCGCCCATCGAGGTGACCACCTCGCACGCGGGCGCCGGGGCCGCCCGCAGCCCAACCGACAGGTTGACCAGGGTCGGGAAGAAGACGACCAGGGCGACGATCACCGTCACGCCGAGCAGGCCGCGGCCGAAGACGAGGGCGATCAGCGGGGCCATGGCCACCAGCGGCACCGAGCGCAGCACGATCGCCACCGGCATCATCGTCTGCTCGACCGCGCGGACGGTCACGACGACGATCGCCATGAGCACGGCGACGACGGTGCCGACGAGGTAGCCGACGGCGGCGTCCACCATCGTCACCTTGAGCGCCGCGAAGAGCTCGTCACGATGGGCGGCGGCCTCCGAATCCGAGAAGACGTAGGCCCACACGTCGGCGGGTGTCTTGGCGAAGTAGCCGTTGAGGTCGAACAGCCGCAGCAGCGCGTACCAGCCGGCGATGGTGACGGCGACGGTCAGCACGAGGAAACCGGTGGTTTCGAGCGCCCGAAGAAGGCGGCTCGACCGTGGCGCCGCACCGTCCCCCACACCGACGTCCAGCAGCCGGCCCGCCCACGGTGTCGCCAGCCGGGCCACGAGCGCCGTGACCGCGTAGAGCAGACTGGCGACCGCCGAGATCACCAACGCGATCCCCCACGTGCGGTCGACCTCGAACGACGACTGAGCCTGCACGAGGGCGACACCGAGGCCGCGGCTGGCACCGAGGTACTCGCCGATGATGGCGCCGAGCAGCGCGGCCGGGGCGGCGATGCGCAGGCCCGCGAACAGGCTCGGCAGCGCCGCGCGGATCCGCACGATCCAGAGCGTCTGCCAGGCCGATCCCCCGTACGCGTGGACGAGGTTGACCGCCGTCGCGTCGCTGGAGCGCAGCCCGACGACGGTGGCGACGAGGGTCGTGAAGAACACGGACAGCGCCGCCAGGGCCTCCTTCGGCGCGTCGCCGGGCAGCACCACGACCAGGATCGGCGCGATGGCCACGAGCGGCACGCAGTAGCTGGCGATCGCCAGGCGCAGCAGCACCCGTTCGACGGCCGGCACGCGGACGAACAGCACCGCGAGCAGGATCGCCGCGAGGTTGCCCCACAGGTAGCCGACCATCGCCTCGCGCAGGGTGACCGCGGTGTTCGACAGGTGGGCGGAGCGGTCGTCCCAGAGCTGGCCGACGACGTCGACCGGCGACGGGATGACGCGCAGGTCGGTGAGGAAGGCGGCGAGCGCGAACCAGACGCCGACCACGAGGCCCAGCCCGACGACCGCGGGCACGACGCGTTTCACTGCGGCGGTTCCTGCGTGAAGAGCAGCTCGCCGAGCTCGTCGCAGAGGGCGTGGAACTCGGGGCTGCGCAGGATCTCGGGGGTACGCGGCCGCGGCAGGTCGATGTCGACAGTGGACAGCACGCGACCCGGTCGCTGCGCCATGACGACGACGCGGTCGGACAGGAAGACGGCCTCGGCGATCGAGTGCGTCACCAGCAGGGTGGTGGTCGCGCGCTCCATCCAGATCCGCTGCAGCTCGAGGTTGAGCCGCTGCCGGGTCATCTCGTCCAGGGCGCCGAACGGCTCGTCGAGCATCAGGACGTCAGGATTGATCGCCAGCGTACGGGCGATGGCCACGCGCTGCCGCATGCCGCCGGAGAGCTGGCCCGGCCGCGCCTTCTCGAAGCCGCCGAGCCCGACCAGCTTGACCAGGTCGGCGATCTCGGCCGGATCCGCCTTGCGGCCGGCGATCTGGTGCGGGAGCCGGATGTTGGACTCGACGCTGCGCCACGGCAACAGCGCCGAGTCCTGGAAGGCGACGCCGACGCGGTGCTCACGGCGGAGCTTGTCCGGGTCCTGACCGTGGACGAGCACCTGACCGGAGGTGGCGCTCTCCAGGCCCGCGAAGATCCGCAGCAGGGTGGATTTGCCGCAGCCGGACGGGCCCAGCAGGGCGGTGAACGACCCGTTGGTGGTGGTCAGGTCGACCCCGTCGAGGGCCAGGACGCTAGAGCGGCCGAGCCGGAACGACTTGCTGACGTTGGTGGCGACGAAACCCTGCTCGGTCGCCACGACCGCGGTCATTCCCGCTCCTTTGCCGCCGCGGCGAGCAGCCAGTCGCGGTACGTGGTGTCCCGGCCCGGGAGCTCGTTGTGCACCAGCGCGCCCTCCTGCAGGAAGTGCAGCAGGTCCCGGCCCATTTCCTGGCCGCGGCGGGTGTGCATGTCCAGCGCGTGGTCGGGGATGACCGGGAGCCTTCGCACGCCGGCGGCCCAGTTCGCGAGCTCGTCGGACGTGCGGTCCTTGGTGCCGCCGGCCAGCAGGCGGATGGCGTGCACGGCGAACAGGAAACGGTCGCCGCGCGGGCGGGGTACGCGCTCGTGCATGCGGTAGACCGCGTCGACGATGACCGGCTCCTGGAAGGTCCCGGAGCCGACGTCCTCGACCGAGATGACCTGCAGCCGGTGCCAGAGGCACTCCTCGAGCTCGGCGCTGGTCACGTACATCTCGTGCGCGAGCAGGATCGCCTCTTCGAGCTCGCCGCGCCGGATCGCCTTCTGGAACGCGGAGATGACCTCGTCGGCCGGCAGGTCATGCAGGGTCCGGACCTGGGTCCAGGGGTCGAATCCTTCGGTCGCCATGCCTTACACCGTCGGCTTTCCGGCGAACACGTCCGCCAGGATCGTGGTGTCGAACAGCTCGTCGGCGGTCGCGGTGATGCCGACGGCCGCCATCGTCGCGATGTTGGCGTCGATGCCGGCCTTCGACATCGTGAGCAGGCCGTTGGTCTTCGTCTCCGGCGTCTGGATCAGCGGCACGAACGACTGCGCGGTCAACAGCTGCTCGTCGGCGTTGAGCTGCAGGCTCTTGCCGTACTTCTCGACCGCGAGCTTGACCCCCTTCGCGGGGTCGGCGACGGCGTCCTGCCAGCCCTTGACGCTGGCGCGCATCAGGTTGACCAGCCGGGCCCGCTGCTCCTTGTCGGCGAGCGTGGCCTCACTGACGACGAACGCGTCGGCCCACAGCCCGTAGCCGAAGTCCGCGAGCAGGAAGGCTTCCGTGTCGACGCCCTGGCGCTTGAGCTGGATCGGCTGGGAGGTCAGGAACGAGGCGAACGCGTCGACCTCGCCGTTGACCAGCGGGGCCGGGTCGAACTGCACCGGCACGTACGTGACGGACTTGGGGTCGACGCCGTTGGCCTTGAAGAACGCGTTGTAGATCTCGGTGCCGGACTGCTGCACACCGAGGCGCTTGCCGACCAGGTCCTGCGGCGTACGGATGGGGCTCTTGGCCAGGGACACCACGGCGGACGGGTTCTTCTGCAGGGTGGCACCGACGATCTTGAGCGGGGCGCCTTCCTTGCGGGCCCGGGCGATCGTGTCGACGGAGTCGAGGCCGACGAACGCCTTGCCGCTGGCGACGAGGGGGCCGACGGACACCGACGGGCCGCCGGGCACGACGGTCGTCTTCAGGCCTTCCTTGGTGTAGTAGCCGCCGTCGTCGGCGACGTAGATGCCCATGTTCTCGACGTTGGCGAGCCAGCCGAGCTGGAAGGTGACCGGGCTGACGCCGCCGCTGGCGCTTTTCGCGTCGTCGTCGTCGCCACAGGCGGCCAGTGCCCCGCCGGACACGGCCATGAGCGCGCCGCCACCGAGGAGTTTCGCGGTCACAGAAAGGAAATCACGGCGAGAGGTCATCAGTGTCCAATCAGGTCGTACGTCGGTTGGGGCCGGTGGAGCCACGTATCAGCAGGTTCGTTTCCAGCACGATGCGGCGGGCCGTCACGTCGCCGCTCTCGCGCAGGCGGCGCAGCAGCAGCCGCATGGCCAGCGCGCCCTGCTCTTCCATCGGGCGGTCGACGACGGTCAGCGGCGGCATCAGCAGCGCCGCGAGGTCGAGGTCGTCGAAGCCGATGACGGAGAGCTGGTCGGGCACGCTGATGCCGAGGTCGTGCAGGGCGCGCAGCGCGCCGATGGTCATCAGGTTGTTGGTGACGAACAGGGCCGTCGGCGGGTGTTCGAGAGCGAGCAGGCGCATGACCGCCTGGTAGCCGCCCTGCTCCCGGAAGTCGCCGACCTCCTCGTACACCTGCGCGGTTTCGCTCTGTCGCAACGCGTCGAGGAACGCCTCGCGGCGTTGCCGGCCGGGGGTCGAGTTGACGGTGCCGTTGACGATGGCGATCCGGCGGTGGCCCAGGTCCAAGAGATGCTCGGCGGCTCGGCGGCTGCCGCCGGCGTTGTCGACCAGGACCGCGTCGAACAGGTCGGTTCCCGTCCCGCCGATCTCGCGGTCGAGGAAGACGATCGGCAGGCCGGCCTGTTGCGCGCGCAGCGGGGCCTCGTCCGACTCGACCGTCGGCGCCAGGATCGCCCCGTCGACGCGGCCGACCAGGTCCGCGAGGACGGCGGCTTCCCGGTCGACGTCCTCGTCGGTGTTGGAGAGGAACAGGTGGTAGTCGTCCTGCCGCGCCACCGCTTCGGCGCCCTTCACCACGGCGGCGAAGAACGGGTTGGTGACGTCGGGGACGACAACGGCGATCGACCGGGTACGACCGGAGCGCAGGCTGCGCGCCACCGGGCTCGGGCGGTAGGCGAGGTCCTGGACGGCAGCGCGGATCGACTCCTCCGCGCGGACGGGTTGACCGGCCAGGAACCGCGAGACCGTCGTCGTGGAGACGCCGGCCCGCCGAGCCACGTCACCGATCGTCGCCTCGGACATAGCAGGTCACAGCCCCCTGGAATCGAACCCTGGTATCGATTGCACTGGACCGTAGATCCGTGCGAGCATCCCGTCAAGCAGACGTGAAAGATCTTGAAACAATTGGGGGCCCGCGCGGCATGACCGGTCTCGAGCGGGCGCGCATCGTGGTCATCGGCAGCACGATGATGGACATGATCTCCTACCTGCCGCGCATTCCGGACACAGGCGAGACGCTGCTCGGCGACCGCTTCGCCCTGGGTTTCGGCGGAAAAGGCGCGAACCAGGCGGTGATGGCCGGCCGCCTCGGTGCCGAGGTCTGGATGGTCGCCTGCGTCGGCACAGACGTCTTCGGCGACATGACCCTCGACAACTTCCGCGCGGCTGGAATCGACACCACCTACGTGACGCGGACGTCCGCGGCGAGCAGCGGCGTGGCCCCGATCTGGGTGGAGGCGGGCGGAGACAACCGCATCGTGGTGGTCCCGGGAGCGAACGCGTTGCTGACCGAAGGCCAGGCCACATCGGCGGTCTCGTCGATCCCCCGAGTCGACGTGGTGGTCGGGCAGTTCGAGGTTCCGCAGGCGGTGACCGCGGCGGGCTTCCGCGCGGCCAAGGAACGCGGCGCGCTGACGGTGCTGAACCCGGCACCGGCGGCGGACATCAGCCCCGACCTGCTGTCGGTCACCGACTGGCTGATGCCCAACGAGGTCGAGTTCGAGTCGCTGGCAGGCTCGACCCCGACGGACACGGCGATCACGGACCTGGCCGCCCGCTACGGCGTCAAGGTCGTGGCGACGCTGGGCGAGGCGGGCGCGGCGGTCGCGGACGGCTCGGGACGGGTCGTCCGAATCACCCCACCAGCGACAACGGCGATCGACACCACCGGCGCCGGCGACGCCTTCGTGGGCGCCTTCTCCTACGGCCTGGCCGCGGGCCTCTCCCCCACGGCCGCCGCCCGACTGGGCTGCGCATGCGCGAGCTCCAGCGTCGCCCGCGCGGGCACCCAGTCATCGTTCCCCCAGGCCGCCGACCTCGACGCGGCCCTCACGTGGGCAAGGGCCTGAACGCCGGCGACACCACGTGCTGAGGGCTCCTCAACACGGATCATCGGCGGCGACACGGCGCTTCACCTGAGTCGAGCGTCCCGCGAGCACGGGGCCGCCGGACCACCACTCCACGGGGCTTTGCTCTGCACCCATATACGCACCGCAGGTCAGCGGGGGTGTTGCGGATATGGGTGCAGAGCAAAGGCGCGCGACGGTCACTTGGGCGACGGCCGGAAACGCAGGTGCGTTGCCGTTCCGGTGACCGGGGTGCCGTCCGGGATCAGGTTGCCTTGCTCGCCGCGGAACAGCGGCGTCCCGTCGCCCAGCAGGATGGGGATCAGGTGCAGGTGCACCTCGTCCAGCAGGCCTGCCTTCAGGAGTTGGCCGGCGATGTCCGCGCCCATCACCAGGACGTGTTTGTCCCCTGCGGCCTGTTTGGCGCGGGCTGCGGCGGACTCCAGGTTGTCGTCGAAGGCGAACACTCCGCCGTTGTCGCCCGTCAGGTCTTCGCGGGTGCGGTGGGTGACCACGAAGCTGGGGACGCCCGGCCACGGGGTGCCGCCCCAGTTGACCAGGCCCAGGTCGAAGGTGTGTCGGCCCATCAGGGTGGCGCCCACATTGTCGTTGATCGCGTCGCGGGCCGTGGCGTCGACCGCGTTCGTCCCGGCCATCCACTCGTGGAGGCGCTCGCCGCCGTCGCCCATCGGTTCGGCCGCGCGGACGTTTGGGCCCGTGGTGAAGCCGTCCAGCGACATCGACACGTCCAGCACGATCTTGGCCATCGTTGGTCTCCCTCGGAACCCGGCGCCGCCGGTCGGCGCCTTCACCGCAACGTCGGAGCCGCCTGGCGGGTTTCGACAGCCTTTAACGACTGGACGCGGGGCCAATCCGGCTTGTAGCTTCCAACCGACCGTGACGCCGCCCTAGGAGGTGAGACCCCATGAACGCTGGACCGATGTGGGTGCTCTCCGGGCGACGCGCTTAGGTGTCACCGGGAGCGCCACTGGCACTCCCGAAAGGCAACACCGAATGTTTGACGTGATCATTTCTGGGTGTGGACCGACCGGCGCGATGTTGGCCGCCGAGTTGCGGCTGCACGACGTGCGGGTTCTCGTGCTGGAGCGCTTGACCGAGCCCACCTCGTACGCCCGCATCGTGGGCCTGCACATCCGCAGTCTCGAGATCCTGGCAATGCGCGGGCTGCTGGACCGCGTCCTCCCGCACGGCCGGCGGCGTCCGGCCGCCGGGTTCTTCGCCGCCATCGACAAGCCCGCGCCCGCTGGCCTGGACTCCGCGCACGCCTACCTGTTGGGCATCCCGCAGCCGGTCATCGTGGGACTCCTCGAGGAGCACGCGATCGCCCTGGGCGCACAGGTCCGCCGCGGTGCCGCGGTCGTCGACCTCGCGCAGGACGCCGACGGCGTGACCGTCACGCTCGCCGACGGTGAACAAACCACGACGCGTTATCTCGTCGGCTGCGACGGCGCCCGCAGCACCGTGCGCAAACTGCTCGGCGTCGGCTTCCCCGGCGAGCCGTCCCGCAACGACACGCTGATGGGCGAGCTGGCCGTGGGTGTTCCCGACGAGGAGATCGCCGCCGCGGCACGAGAGCTGCGTGCGACCGACCGGCGTTTCAGCATCAGTCCCGTCGGCACCGGCGTCTATCGCGTCATCGTCCCGGCCGCGGGCGTCAGCGACCGCGCCGAACCACCCACGCTGGCAGACTTCACACGCCAGTTGCGCAAAGTCGCCGGCACCGATTTCGGCGTCCACGACCCGCGCTGGCTGTCCCGGTTCGGCGACGCAACCCGGATCGCTGAGCGTTATCGGCTCAAAAGAGTCCTGCTCGCCGGCGACGCGGCACACATCCACCCACCCATCGGCGGGCAGGGCCTCAACCTCGGCGTCCAGGACGCCGTCAACCTCGGCTGGAAACTCGCCGCGCAGGTCCGCGGCTGGGCGCCGGAGACCCTGCTGGACACGTACGAGGCCGAACGCCACCCCGTCGCCGCGGACGTGCTCGACAACACCCGCGCCCAGATCGAGCTGCTGTCCACCGAGCCCGGCCCGCGGGCCGTGCGCCGGCTGCTGACCGAGCTGATGGACATCGACGAGGTGAACCGTCGCCTGATCGAGAAGATCACCGCGATCGACATCCGGTACGACTTCGGCCAAGGCCCCGACCTGCTCGGCCGCCGCCTCCCCGACCTCGACGTGAAACAGGGCCGCCTCTACGACCTCCTGCACGCCGGCCGCGGCCTGCTGCTCGACCGCACCGGACGCCTCACCGTCGGCGGCTGGTCGGACCGGGTCGACCACGTAGCAGACCCCACCGGGGAACGGTGCGTCCTGCTGCGCCCCGACGGCCACGTCGCCTGGATCGGAGACGACCAGCGGGGCCTGGACGAGCAGCTCACCCGCTGGTTCGGCGCGTCACGCCAGCTTGTGGCGCTCGCGCAGTAGCCGCAGCAACGTGGGCAGGTTGGGGAGCTGCCAGTCGGCGCTGACGATCTCGGCGTTCTCCAACCGCCCGTCCGCCAGGACGGCGACCCGCCGCACCACGTCGATGTCCGTCAGGTGCGGCAGGTCGAAGCTGTTCGGCGTCGGCGGACGACCGTCGAAGTCCGCGACCGTGCAGACCTCGAAGACGATGCGGACCACCCGCGTCTCCCGTTCGGTGTGCGGAGCGTAGAACCGACCCGTCGGCCACGCGTCCAGCCGCACGCGCACCAGCTCGGACCAGGCGACCCGCCCGCCGGGGGTGACCAACCCGTAGTCGCACACCGACAGCGGACCGAACGCCACCGTGCCCCAGGCCCGCAGCGCCTCGCGAGCCGGGCCGAGCTGGCTTTCGCCGACGCCGGCCAGGATCGCCTCGCTGACCGGGTCAGGCTGCCCCAGCGCGACCAGCGAGCCAGGGACACCACGCCCGCGCACCACCATGCTCCACTGTGGTCCGCCGTGAAGCGAGAAGCCGAACCGTTCCTCCGTCGTCACGATCGGCGCGCCGCCGATCGATAACCGTGCGGCGCAGCGCCACAACACCGACGACGACACCGAGCACCACGAACGTCCGCGCGACGATCGACGGGTTGACCAGCCAGGCTGTCGCCGACCCGACCGCCAGCGAGCCACCCGAGATCAACAACGAGACCGGGAGCGGCAGGGCGGACCCGACGACGCCGACCGGGCGCACGAACCAGCACGCGAGGGCCGACTCGAGCGTCAGCAGCGACCACCACATCGAGGCGTCGAGGCCGACCAGGGGCGCGGGGAGCAGGCCGACGAGCAGGAGCCGGCCACCGCCGAGGCCCAGCCGCTCCTGCGGCAGGTCAGCCACGTACCCGACGGTCGACCCCAGCTCCATACCCGTCAGCGTCGGGCATGCCCGCAACCCTCATCGTCGATGGCGGGCCATCCACTGCCACACGCGTGTCCCGTCGTGCTGAGGGTCGTTGCGGGCGACGTAGATCCACGACCAGTGACCCGGGAACCGGTAGCCGTCCCACGTCACGGTGTCGTACAGCGACATGATCGAGCCTGGGATCAGCTCGTGCGCGTGGACGGTGTTGAGCTCCGGTGGCACCGTCGTGTCGTCGCGCGAGGCGACCAGCCAGGTCGGGGTGTCGATGGCGACGAGCTCGGCGTCGGTGACCATCGTCGGCCCGCCCGGTTGCAGGGACGTGACGACGCCGCAGATCGGCACGGACGTGGCGAAGAGCGAAGGATACAGAGCGGTCATCTTCAAAGCCATGTATCCGCCGTTGCTGCACCCGACGACGTGGATCCGGTCGCGGTCGACGTCATGCCGCCGGGACACCTCGCGGACGATCTCCTGGATGAGCGGCGCGAAGCGGGGGCCGTCCTCGAGCCAGAACGACGTGCTCTGCGGCGCCACGACGTACGCGCCGGAGAAGATCCGTTGGGCCTCGGGTGTGGCGAAGCCGAGCGCGCCGCGGTTGGCCCGCAACGTGGTCTCGTTGTCGTAGTAGTTGTCCGGCAGCGACGCGCCCTCTCCCCCGCCGTGCAGCCACACGACCAGCGGCCGCCGCCCGCGACAGTCGGACGGCGAGAACAGCCGGTACTTCATGCCCGACCCGGACGTGTGGTAGCTGAACGCGTCCACCTCGGGGTTGACCAGTCGCCCCTGCACGAACGACGAGATAAGCAAGGGCTTGCGACCGCGTACGACGAGAGGTGCGTTCTGGGTGATGGTGTAGACGAGGTCGAGCTGGACGTTGCGGCCCCGGCTCAGGATGTAGCCCAGTGTCCCGCCGCCGAGCTGACCCTCCCCGTGGCTGAGCTCGAGCACGATGTCGCCGCGGCGGTCGACCCGGGCAGCCGTCACGGTGCGGTCCAGGTCGTACACGCTGAAGATCTGGTCGCCGGCCGCGAGAGCAATGGGGCTGGTCGCCTTGGCGTGCACGCTGAAGGTCGCCGCCGACACCGAGGAAGGGTCGACGTGGCCGAGGCGGGACGTGTCGAGCGTGACGGACGTGACCTGCTCCCCGCCGTCGAGAACCTCCGCGTTGAGCTCGAAGCGAACACTGGTGGCCGCGTCAGCCGCCAGAGCGGGCAGGGACAGACCCGCGGCGGCACCAGCACCGGCGGCCAGGATCGTGCGACGGCGCAGAGGCGTACCCATGCCGGCTCCTTTGATCAGTTCGACAAGTAACGCAATGAAGTCGGTCTATCACAGTAAGGTGATCTCAGGGAACCCTTCATCGGCAACCATCACTGCCAGTAGCGTCGCGGTTTTCCCGCGCCGCAGGCCGGATTCGGCTAGACCGGAGCTATGAAGATCGCACCGCCGCCGGATACGCTTCCCCGCGCCATCCAGGCCCGGGGCGTCCGGCACAACACCCTGCGCGACCTCGACGTCGACGTGCCCCTGTGGCGCACGGTGGTTATCGCCGGAGTGTCCGGGTCGGGCAAGACCTCCCTGGCGATGGGCACGCTGTACGCCGAGGGCCTGCACCGCTTCCTGGAAGGCCTGAGCACCTACAGCCGGCGCCGGCTCACCCAGGACCAGCGGCCCGACGTCGACCGGATCGACCACCTGCCGCCCGCGCTCGCGTTGCGGCAGCGCCCGCCGACGCCGGGGCGGCGCAGCACCGTGGGCACGATGAGCGAGGTGCTCAACGTGCTGCGGCTGATCATGTCGAGGCTCGGCACGCACCGCTGCCCGAACGGCCATCCGGTGCCGCCGTCGGTGGCCACGCAGGCGATGGAGATCGTGTGCCCGGTCGGCGGCGAGCGGTTCGAGGCGCCGGGCGCGGAGTCGTTCGCGTTCAACTCGATCGGGGCCTGCCCGGGCTGCAACGGCATCGGCACCCGGTACGACGTCGACCCGGAGACTCTGGTCCCCGACCCGACCAAGACGATCGCGGAAGGCGCCGTCCTGCCGTGGAACGTCGGCGGCCGCCGGCTGTCCATGTACGCGGCCGGCGAGCTCGGGGTGCGCCTCGACGTGCCGTACAACAAGCTGACCCGCAAGGAGAAGGACCAGGTGCTGCACGGGAAGCCGGTCAAGCAGCCGGTGGTCCTCTCCGGACGCAACAGGCGCACGGTGCGGCTCAACGTCACCTACGACAACGCGATCACCGCGGCCCAGAAGTCGGAGAAGAGCAAATATCTCGTCTCGCACACGTGCCCCGTCTGCCACGGCGCCCGGCTGCGCCCGGAGGCGTTGCGCTCCACGCTCAACGGCCGCAACCTGGCCCAGATCAGCGCCCTGGACCTCGACCACCTGGTCGCGTTCGCGCACGACCTGCCGCCGCTGATGCCGCCCGAGCTCGACCGGCTCACCACCGGGCTGATCGGCGAGCTGCTCGGCGCGATCGGCCCGCTGCTCGACCTGGGCCTGGGCTACCTGGGCCTGGACCGGGCCGGCGCCACGCTGTCGACCGGCGAACGGCAACGGATCGAGCTGACCTCGACGGTACGGGCCAACACCACCGGCATGTTGTACGTCCTGGACGAGCCGTCCGTCGGCCTGCATCCGAGCAATGTGGAGGGTCTACGCAAGACGATCGCGGCGTTGGCGGGCAACGGCAACACCGTCGTCATCGTCGAGCACGACCTCGACCTGATCCGGTCGGCGGACTGGGTCATCGAGCTCGGCCCGGGCGCCGGCCGCCTCGGCGGTGCGATCGTCGCCGAGGGCACACCCGACCAGATCCAGAAGAGCCGCCGGTCCATCGTCGGGCCGTTCCTGTCCGGCGGGCCCGCCGTCGACCGCCCGCCGCGCCCGCTGCCCCGCGAGCGGGCCACGATCGCCGTGCGGCGGCTCTACAACCTGCGCAACGTGACCGCCGGCTTCCCCGTCAACCGGTTGACGGCCCTGGCCGGCCCGTCCGGCGCCGGCAAGACCGCGCTGGTGCTGGACAGCCTGATCCCGGCGGCCCGCGCCCGGTTGGCCGACAAGGACCTGCCGGAGCACGTCAAGTCGCTCTCGCTCGGCTCGATCCGGCAGGTCGTCGAGATCGACGCGACCCCGATCGGCCTGAACGCCCGGTCGACGCCCAGCACGTACTCGGGTGCCTTCGACGCCATCCGGGCCTACTTCGGCGCCCACTCGGGCCTGGCCGCCGGCCACTTCTCGTTCAACACCAAGGCGGGCCAGTGCCCGACCTGCCGCGGGATCGGCTCGATCGACCTGGACGTGCAATACCTGCCCGACATCAACGTCGAATGCCCGACCTGCCACGGGGCGCGGTTCAACCCCGAGACCTTGGCGGTACGCGTGGACGGGCTCACCATCGCGGACGTGCTGCAGCTGACGGTGCGGGAGGCCCTCGACCGCTACGCCGACGTGCCGACGATCGCCCGTCCGCTGCGCCCGATCGTCGACGTCGGCCTGGGCTACCTGCGCCTCGGCGAGCCGACCCCGTCGCTGTCCGGCGGCGAGTCGCAGCGGCTGCGCATCGCGGCCCGGCTGCGCAGCAGCCAACACGACGTGCTGTACGTGCTCGACGAGCCGTCGACGGGGCTGCACCCGGTCGACATCCGTACCCTCGTCGGCGTCTTCGACCGCCTCCTCGCCGACGGCGCGACGATCGTCGTGATCGACCACGACCTGGACATCCTGGCCGCGGCCGACCACGTGATCGACATGGGCCCGAGCGGCGGCCCGGACGGCGGCCGCATCATCGCACGCGGCACCCCGTCTGAGATCGCCGCCGACCCGCACAGCGTCACCGGCCCCTGGCTCGCCTCCCATCTGGACGGGCGGACCAGGCGGCGGGCGTCGGGTCAGCGGTCGCCGGCGATGTAGTGGGTCAGAGCGGCCTGGTCGGACTCCAGCTCGTCGATCCGGCTCTTGACGACGTCACCGATGGTGACGATGCCGACCAGGCGGCTCTCGTGCATCACCGGCAGGTGCCGGATGCGGCGGTCGGTCATCAGGCGCATCACGTCTTCCAGCCTGGCGTCGGTGCCCAACGAGTGGACGTCGGTCGTCTGGATCGCCGCCACCGGCCCGGCCAACACCGCGTCGCCCTGCGCTGCCAACGCACGTACGATGTCGCGCTCGCTGGCGATGCCGTCGACGGTGGCGCCGTCCCGCGAGACCACCACCGCGCCGATGCGATGGTCGGCCAGCACCGCGAGCAGGTCCCGGACAGTTGTATCAGGGGTGACGGTGATGACGGTGCTGCCTTTGACGCGGAGCACATCGCTGATTCGCATGTGGTCTCCCGAGGACGTTCGGCGGCGTTGCCGTGGTCAAACCTAGGTTAAGCCCCATCGGGTCCCGGTGCGCGTCACCGGCCCATGGCTGGCCGCGCGTCTGGGTCTGGGCTGGCGGCCAGGAAGCCGCCGGACTGGCGTGACCACAGGTCCGCGTACAGCCCGCCCTGGTCGAGCAGGTCGGCGTGGGCGCCCTGCTCGATGATCCGGCCCGCGTCGAGGACCACGATGCGGTCCAGGTGGGCGATGGTGGACAGGCGGTGGGCGATGGCGATCACCGTGCGGCCGGTCATCACCTCGCCGATGGTGTCGTGGATGGCGGCCTCCGCCTCGGAGTCCAGGGCGGACGTCGCCTCGTCCAGGACCAGGATCGGGGCGTCGCGGTAGAACGCCCGGGCCACCGCGATCCGTTGCCGCTGGCCGCCGGACAGGCGCACGCCGCGCTCGCCGACGTGGGCGTCCAGGCCGGTGCGGCCGTCCGCGTCCCGCAGGGTGGCGACGAATCCGTCGGCGGACGCCCGGCGCAGCGCCGCCTCGATCCGGGTGTCGTCGACGGCGCCGGGCCCGGCGATGTTCTCCCGGACCGACCGGTGCAGCAAGGTGGCCTCCTGGGCGACCATGGCGATCTGGCCGCGCAGGCTCTCCTGCGTCACGTCCGTGATGTCGGTGCCGTCGATCGTGATCGTGCCGGACTCCGCGTCGTGGAACCGCAGCAGCAGACCGACCAGTGTGGACTTGCCCGCACCGGATCGGCCGACGACGCCGACCCGCTCCCCCGCCGCGACGTCCAGGCTCAGCCGGTCGAGGCCGCCCGCGCCACGGCCGTAGTGGTGGCTGACCTCGGCGAAGCTGATCGCGCCGCCGCGTACCCGCAGGTCGGTCGCACCGGGTTTGTCCGCGACCGCGAGCGGCGCCGCGACGGTTTTCAACGCCCGCCGCAGCGCACCGACCGACCCGAACAGCGACGAGACGGCGTCGAGCAGCCACTCGGCCATCGCGGTGATCCGGAAGCTGAGCGCCAGCGCGGCCGCGACCAGACCCAGCGGCGCCGCGTCGGTCTGCCAGAGGACGATCCCGTAGCCGACCAGCCCGCACAGCAGCGCGCTGCCGAGCGCCATCATGCTCGCGTTGACCGTGACCTCGACCCGCTGCACGGCCAGGTGGGCGCGCCGGGCCCGGGCGAACACCTCACGGTCGTGCCCGACGCGGGCGTCCGGCCCGCCGAGCAGGGCGAGGGTGTCGACGTTCGCGTACGCGTCGACCAGCAGGCCCGTCAGGTCCGACTCGGCGTCCTGCAGGCGCGCGGACGCCTGCCGGTAGCGCGGGACGGCCCAGCGCATCAGCAACGCGTACGCGACGATCCAGGCGCCCAGGGGCAGCAGCAGCCGCACGTCGATCGCGGACATCAGCCACACCGAGCCGACGATGTACGCCACGACGAACACGAGCGTGTGCACGACGCAGTACGCCGCGGTGCTGGCGGCGTCACCGCCGTCGCGGACCCAGGTGGCGATGCGCCCGGCCAGGTCGTCGCGGAACCAGCCGACGGACTGGCGCGACACGTGCCGGTGCGCCCGCCAACGCGCCAGGGGCCGGGCGTTGGCCCGGAACGCGATGTCGTCGAGCGCCTCGCCGACCAGGTTGACCGCGGGGCGGACCAGCAGCACCAGCACCACGACGGCGATCAGCTCGGTGCCGTGCTCGGCCCACAGCGTGCGCGGGCTGCCGGCGGCGAGGGCGTCGACCAGCGCACCGGCGTACCAGATGAGCCAGACCTCGATGGCCGCACACAGCAGGGTGGTGGCGACGGCGCCGACCACGACGGGCCGCAGCGGCCGAAACTCGGTCAGCAGGAAGCGACCGACGGTGCTGGCCGGCGCGCCCTCGGAGGTGGCAGGAAAAGGATCAACAGAGTTTTCGAACAGACCCAGCACGCCGAGAGGTTAGGTGAGTTTGCCGCTCGTCGCCTGCCATTTGTGCGCCTCAGCCCTTGATCGCGCCGGACATGAAGCCGCGCACGTAGTGGCGTTGCAGGATCAGGAAGAGGATCGCGCAGGGCAGGGCGAGGACGACCACGCCGGCCTCGGTCGCGCCGTAGTCGACCACCCCTTGAACCTGGCCGCGCAGGTTCGCGACGGCCAGTGGCAGGGTGACCCGGTCGGAGTCGTTGACGAGGATCAGCGGGGCCATGAAATCGTTCCACGCGGCCAGGAACGCGAACAGCCCGACGGTGATCAGGCCGGGTTTGACCGACGGGAGCAGCACCTGCCGCAGCACGTGGAAGGGCGAGCACCCGTCGACCCGGGCGGCCTCGTCCAGCTCCCGGGGTATCGCCTCGAACGAGATCCGCATCATGAACGTCGCGAAGGGCAGTTGGAACATCGTCAGGACCAGGGCGACGCCGACCAGCGAGTTCGTCAGCCCGACATAGTCGAGCAGGACGTAGAGCGGGATCAGCAGCGTCGCGTACGGCACCATGAGGATGGCCAGGGTCGCGACGAAGAGCAGGTTCCGCCCGGGGAAGCGGAAGCGGGCGAAGGCGTACCCGCCGAGCAGCGAGACCAGCAGCGTCAACGCCACCGTGAGCAGGGAGACGAACGCCGAGTTGAACAGGTAGCGCCAGACGCCGGCCTGGTACTGGGCGAGGGTCACGTAGTTGCCGAAGCCCCAACCGTCGACCTGGTTGGTGCCGGCGTGCGGCGAGACCGAGGAGACGGCCGTCCAGGCCAGCGGGAACACGAAGATGGCGGCGAGGCTGGCGGTGAACACCCAGTAGGGCATCCGCAGGACGACGCCGGCGATCGTAGGCCGCATGTCAGGTTCCCTCGTATCGGAAGGCGCGCAGCTGCGCGACGTTGATGACCACCAGGGCGAACAGCGCGATCACGGACAGCGCCGCCGCGACACCGAGGTCGTTCTGGCCCTGGAAGGCCACCGTGTAGATGAGTTGGACGACGGAGACGGTGCTGTTGTCGGGGCCGCCCTTGGTGAGGATGTAGAACTGTTCGAAGGCCAGCAGTGAGCCTGTCACGCACAGCACGGTGGTGAGGGCCAGCGTCGGTCGCAGCAGCGGCAGCGTGACCCGTCGGAACTGTTGCCACCGGGTTGCCCCGTCGAGGTGTGCGGCCTCGTACACCTCGCTGGGAACGCTCTGCAGGCCGACCAGCATGAGCAGCATGTAGAAGCCGGCGTAGCGCCACACGATCAGGAAGAGGGTCGAGCCCAGGGCCATGTTGGGCGTGCCGAGGAAGCTGATGCCGAGGTCTTCCATGACCGGCGCCAGCGGACCGGCCAGCGGCGAGTACAGCACGTAGAAGAGCAGGCTCGCCGACGCGAGACCGAGCGCGCTCGGAATCAGGAACGACACGCGCAGCAGGTTGCGCCAGCGGGAGGACTCCTGCACCAGCAGGGCCAGTCCGAGCCCGAGGGCCAGCAGGAGGACCGTGGCGAGGAACGTGTACTTCAGCGTGAAGACGATCGAGTCGACGAAGAACCGGTTCTCGACGGCCTTCACGTAGTTGTCCGGGAAGTTGACGCCCTGGTCGCCGGCCAGCAGCGGCCACCTGGACGCGGACATCTTGAACACCAGCACCAGCGGAAGGGCGAACAGCAGAACGACGAACACGGCTGTCGGGCTCGCGAAGAGCCAACCCGCCGCGGCGTCGCGGTTACGCCGGACCTTCGTCACCACGTCTCCTCCACGCATCGCACAGGGATGGGCCGGCGCCCGTCGCGCGCCGGCCCACCCGACCACTACTGACCGAGAACCGCTGACACCTGGTCGTTGTTCTTCTGGAGGTTCGCGCAGCTTTCCAGCACGCAGTCGCGGACGAGGCTCAACCAGGGGCTGTTGGTCGCGTTGTAGGCCTGCTGGAAGTTCAGCGAGACCGGCGTCCGGCCGTCGGCGGCCACCTTGTTGATCGTCACCAGGCGCGGGTCCTTGGCCGCGTAGAGGTTGTCGGCCAGGTCGGACCGGGAGACCACGTCGTTGTTCTTGGCCAGCACCTCCACCTGGGCCTTCTCGGTCATCATCCAGTTCAGGAAGTTCCAGGCCTGGTCGGACTTCGCGGAGTCCTTGGAGATGCCGATGCCGTCACCACCGACGAACGTCGAGGCTCCCCCTGCGGCGCCGGGAATGCCGGCCACCCCGACGTCGAACGGTGTGGAGGAGAGCAACGTGGCCGGGTAGAACATGAGCCCGACCTTGCCCTGGGTGAAGCCCGCTGTCCACGTCGGACCGGCCTCGTCCCGGGACGACGGCAGCACCGCTCCCGACTTCCACAGGTCCTGCCACGTCCCGAACACCTTCTTCGCGGTGTCGCTGGTCAGCAGCGAGGCCGTCCCTTCCGCGTTCGTCACGTCCTGGCCGTCGGCCCAGAACGACGGGAACCAGGTGAACACCAGGCAGCCGCCGCAGTTCAGGCCGGTCGCGGTGCCGTACACGCCGGACTTGTTCAGGCCCTGGACGGCCTTCGCGGCCGCGGCGTACTCGGCGAGTGTGGACGGTGCCTTCTCCGGGTCGAGCCCGGCCTCCTTGAACAGCGCCTTGTTCCAGAAGAGCATCGACAGGTCCAGGACGAACGGAAGCACGTACTCCTTGCCGCCGTCGGTGCCCGCGGCCAGGTGGCCCTTGTTGATCGAGTCCTTGAACGACAACCCGTTGATGTTGGCGCTGATGTCCTTGAACAGGCCCTGCTTCACCCAGTTGGGCACGTACACGATGTCGGCGGCGAACAGGTCGGGCAGGCTGCTCGACCCCGCCGCCGCGCCGACCTTGGCCACGTAGTCGTCGTTGGGCACGACCGTGAGCTTGACCTGGTTCTTGTGGCTGGCGTTGTATGCCTCGACCAGCAGCTTGGCCTGCTTCTCGAGGGGTGCGCGCGTCCACAGCGTGAGCTCTGAGCCGTCGTCGACTCCGTCAGGTGGAGCCTGCACCGTCGTGTCGGTGTCGCTGGAGCCGCATGCCGCGAGGACGACCGCGAGGCCGACGGCGACGACGGCGGCAATCGCTCGTCGACCACCCGACCAGCATCGCGGCGCTGCAATGCCTCTCATGACTTCTCCTTCGATTCACTGAGCGGGGTTCCTGTGGTGGATGGCGCCGGCACGGTGGGAATCCAGACCCGCATGGGCCCGGGCTCCCGGTTGCCCCAGAGGAAGTAGGGAATCGCGACGAGCCGCAGGCGCGTCAGCGGGGCGGGCGGAACGGGGTAGGCGCCGTACAGCTCGGATGATCCGGCCGCGGTTGGCAGGAGTCCCTGCGCTGTCACCGTGACGGGCACGAGCGTTCCTTCGCCGGAGTCGGTGACGGTGATCGGCGCGCTGACGTCGAGAGCGACGTCTTCCAGACAGCTTTCCGGGGGCAGATCGGCCTGTTCGATGCTGTGGACGATCGGCCCCCGGACCAGGGCGACGCATCCCCGCACCGCGTCGACCTTCGGATGGGCACCGACCAGCCGGACCGGCATGGGCAGGTCGACGATGACGGTGCTGGATCCTTGCCAGGATCGGGTGAGGCGAAGGTAGCCCTCCGCCATCGCCCGATCGACCGTCGCCGGGTCGACGGGCTCGCCGTCGACGGAGACGGTGACCGCTGTGCACCAGCCGGGAACCCGCAGCGCGAGCGTCCACGGCTCCGACCGGGTCGAGCGGACCGTGAGCCGCAGGTGGCCCTGCCACGGGTAGCGGGTGTCGACATCGATCTGTCCGTGGCTGGTGCGGACGCTGCCGGCGCTGTAGAGGTGCAGCTGGGTGCCGCCGGCGTCTTCGGTGGCCACATAGGACTGCAGCGAGGCGATGAGGCGGGCCAGGTTGGGCGGGCAGCAGGCACAGGAGTACCAGGAAAGCCGTTGCGAAGGCGCGTCCTCGTGCGATCCGTCGTGGCCGGTGCGCAACTGGAGTGGATTGGAGTAGAAGAAGCTCTCGCCGTCCGCGGACACGGCGACGGCGATCGCGTTGTAGAGCGCGCGCTCCATCTCGTCGGCGTACCGACGGGCGCCGGTCGCCAGTAGCAGCCGCCAGTTCCACTGGAAGCTGGCGATGGCGGCACAGGTCTCGGCGTACGCGCGGTCGGGCGGCAGCTCGTAGGGATCGCCGAAGGACTCGCCCCAGTGTCGTGAGCCCTGCCCGCCGGTGAGGTAGGTCTTCGTCTGGAACGCCGACTCCCACAACCGTTCGGCGGCGTCGAGCAGCTGCTGGTCACCGGTCTCGACGGCGACGTCGACGACGCCGGCGAGCAGATACAGCTGGCGCACGGCGTGGCCCGTGACTTCGGTGGCGGATCGCACCGGGACCTCGTCCTGGAAGTACGCCCGGCCGAATCTCTCGTTCTCACCGAGCAGGCCCTGGCCGCGCAGGTCGACGAAGCGCTTGGCCAGGTCCAGGTAGCGTTGCCGGCCGGTGGCGCGGTAGAGCTCGACGAGCGCGGTCTCGATCTCGGGGTGACCGCAGACAGCGTCCCTTCCACCGGCCCCGAACACCTCGACCGCGAGGTCGGCCGCCCGCCCGGCGACCGCGAGCAGATCGGAGCCGGCACCGGCACGCACGACCGCGACAGCGGCCTGGATCAGGTGGCCCGCGCAGTAGAGCTCGTGGCCCTCCTCGAGGTCCTCCCACCGCGAGCGGCTCGGGTCGGACTGCACGTACGAGTTGAGGTAACCGTCCGCTTCCTGGGCGCGGGCCAGTAACGCGGACGTCGAACGGATGAACTCGCGGGCCGCGTGGTCGCCCGGATCGCGGCCCAGTTGCCAGGCCGCGGCCTCCAGCGTCTTGTAGACGTCCGAGTCGCTGAACCGCATGCCGACGTGTGCTCCGTCGACCTCTCCGATGGCACGTCGCAGGTTGTCCAGCGCGCCGCTCTCGTCGAGCTGTCGCACGCAGTGGGGCAGCGTCGCCGTCGCGTTGCGGAGCTGCCACCGGCCGAGCAGACCGGCCGGGTCCAGCCGCACGGCGTCCAGCCCGAGCGGCCGCAGGCCCGTCGCTCGGCCGGTCGGGCTCGCCGGACCAGGTCCGGCGGCGGCGGTGCTGACATCTGTCGGGTGGTCGGCCATCGGGTGGAGCTCAGTCGCCATGCGTGCTTCGCTTCCTTGCCGTCGCGGGGGTTTCGGCGCCCATCGAGCGCCGACTGTTTCGCCTGGTAGAGTGCAGAAACCCAAAGCCGAAAGGCCTTTCGGGAATTTATCGATGTCGGCCAGTGCTGTCAAGGATCGGGCGGTAGACTGCGGCCGACCTGCCATGGGGGGCGACGGCATGACAGGAAAGGCTTTCGGTGGCTAGGCAGAGCGGGCGTTCGGCGACCTTGAGTGACGTGGCGCGGTTGGCCGGGGTGTCCACGGCCACGGCTTCGAAGGCACTCAACGAGCGGGCCGAGGTCGCGCCGGCCACGCGGGAGCGGGTGCTGAAGGCGGCGGAGGTGCTGGCGTTCCAGCCCAACGTCCTGGCTCGAGGACTGATGTCCGGCCGGACCGGCACGATCGGGCTGCTCACCGACGAGCTCGGTGGCCGGTTCTCGATCCCGATCCTGCTGGGCGTCGAGAACACCGTCGGCAACGAGATGATGTCGGTGCTGCTGTGCGACGCGCGGGGTGACGCGATCCGCCGCCGGCACTACCTGCGCACGCTGCTCGCGCGGTCCGTCGACGGGTTGATCGTGGTGGGTGAGTCCAACGACCTACGACCGTCGCTCGTCGACGAGGTCGCGGTGCCGGTGGTCTACGCCTACGGCGAGTCGGACAACCCCGACGACCTGTCCATCATCTCGGACGACCGCCATGGCGCGACGTTGGCGGCCGAGCACCTGCTGGCGCAGGGCCGCCAGGCGATCGGGCACATCACCGGCGAGCCGACCTACCGCGCGGCCCGCGAACGGGCAAGCGCGCTGGGTGAGGTGCTGGAGCGGGCCGGGCAACCGATCGTCGGCGGGGCCATGTTCGGTGACTGGACCCAACGGTGGGCCCGGCACGCCGCCCGCACCCTGCTCGCCGCGCACCCCGGGCTCGACGCCATCTTCTGCGGCAGCGACCAGCTGGCGGTGGGCGTGACGGACACCCTGAACCAGATGGGTGTGCGCATCCCCGACGACGTCGCCCTGGTCGGCTACGACAACTGGGAGGCGTTCTCGGCCCAGAGCAACCCACCGCTGACCACCATCGACACGAACCTGCAGGACATCGGCGCCGCCGCCGCCAAGCACCTGTTCGACGCCCTCGGCGGCGAGGCCACCAGCGGGGTGATCCGCCATCCGACGCGACTCGTGGTCCGCGAGTCCACCGGGCCACGGACCACGGGTCGTGCCACCTCCGGGCCTACGGTGTGAGCGTGACGGCGTACGCGTCGTTGGCGTTGGTCCAGTTCACGGGCACCAGGATGGAGTTCCCGCTGACCGCGAACCGGCTGTTGGAGACCACGGTCGGCGCGCTGACGGCGGCGTTCGTCGACGGCATCCGTTCGACCAGGACGTTCACCGACCCGTTGGTGGGCAGCCACGACGGGATGTTGGTGTAGCGGATGTCGATGGCACCCTGCGCGCCGCCGGCCCGGGCGCCGAAGACGGCCAGCGACCGCCGGCTGCCGGAGTCCTGGAAGACGATGCCGTCGTGCGACGAGCCCGCGGTGATGTTGGTGCGCTGGCCGGACTGGTCGGCGTAGCGCTTGTAGACCCACCACTGGCCCATGGGCTGGCCGGCGTTGGACGTGGTGAGCCAGCCCAGCGTGTCGTAGAGCGAGGGAGTCTGGCCGACCATGCCCCAGTTGGCCCGTGCGCCGTCGCAGTTGCACCGCTCCAGGCGGGCGATGTACCAGGCCGACGGACCGGGTTGCTGCTCGGCGCCGAACGCACCGTACTCGTTGACGGAGTAGCCCTGGACGCTCATCCCCCGGGCGGCGAGCATGCTGCTGGCGTTCGCGGCGTCGACGGCCGGATCGCCCGGCAGAGCGTGCCAGCTCAGGATGTTCGGGACGACGTTGTTGGCCCTGACATAGTCGAGGTACGTGGCGAACCAGCTGTTGTTCGGCGAGCAGGCGCAGCTCGGGCCGACGATCACCGCGCCCGGGAGGGCCGCCCGGATCTGCTGGGTGCCGCGCCGGACCATCTCCAGGTACTGGGCCTGGCCGCGACCCCAGAAGAAGATGTTCGGCTCGTTCCACATGTCCCAGCGCACGTTCGACCCGGTCATCCCGGCGGCCCGGACATCGGCGATGATCCGGTTGATGAAGTTGGTGTAGTCGGTCCAGTTGCCGTTGTCGCCGGGCCACCGGGGGACGTTGCAGACGCCGTCGGAGCCCCACAGCCCCGCGATGATCATTTCGACGCGCGCGCCGGTGCGCTGCGCCCGGTTGTAGTAGGCCCGCATGAAGTCCCACCGCGGACCATAGGATCCGTTGACCCAGCCGCCGTTGGGACAGCCGATCTGCGACCCGCCGGCGCGCATCGTCTTCACCTTGATCTGGTCGGTGGTCGACACCGACGGCGCTGACGCGTTCGTCGACACGCCGTAGATGAAGCCGGAGGCGCGATAGGTCGGCGTTCCGCCGAAGAGCGAGAAGTTGACGGTCATGCCGTCCACCGCGGCGTACGCCGGCGAAGCTGGCTGGAATCCCAGCGTCAGCACCACGACGGCGGCAACTGCCAGGAGCCTGCGAGGGGTGGGTCGGATAGTCACGTCGTCGGTCCTTCCTTGCAGAGGGGGACGGAGCTAGCCAAGACGATGACCCACGAAAGCGCTTTTAGCAATAGACAGGCATCTTGACCTGCTGTTTTCTGACGATCAAATAGACGTACGTAGGTCTCCGAAAGAATGTTTCGACGGTCGGCCGACCCGCTCGCCCGGGTGTCTCAAGTTGAGACAGGAGACGACGGCGCCACGCGGTGTGATGCGGTGATGGAGCCGACGACGTTCGCGCAGGTCGCCGAGACGGTGGCCGGGATCGGCGCGCTCGGCATCCTGACCGCGACGCTCAACGTGTTCGCGCTGCGGGTCGTGCGCATCGAGGAGGTGCCGGGCTGCGTCCAGCCCCGCATCCGCTGGTGGAGCACCCACAACCCGGCGTTCCTGCTCGTCAGCGCGGCGGTGACCGGCGCCGGCCTGGTCATGATGATCGCGGCCGCGGCCCGCTGACTCAGAAACGCAGCTCGGTCCAGGTCTGCCGGTCGGCCGAGTGGACGTACGGCTGCTCCCGGCCGCTCGCGCCGCTGCCGGCCAGGAAACGGGCGCCGACGCGGACGGCGGGACGCTGCTGCGCGGCGGGCACGAAGGCGTTCCCCCGCAGCGTGAAGCTCCGGCCGGTCAGCACGTCGAAGACGGTGAGCCCGCCATCGGCCTCGGGGCTGGCCGTCAGCCCGACGTCCTCGGTCGGCTTGGCGATCGGCGCCTTCAGCGGCTCCCACCGCCGCCCGTCGTCCGTGGTGCGCCACAACCGGTAGCCGGACCCGTCCACGAGGAAGGCGGTGCGGCCGTCGGCGACGGCGAGGCGGCCGGTCGTGCGCTGCGGGCGGCCCGGCTCGGCCGCCGCCGCGGGCAGCGGGACCTCGCGCCACGACCGGCCCCGGTCGCGGCTGACGAACAGCCACGACCGGTCGTCGTCGCTGCCCTCGACCCAGGCGCTGCCGTCGGCGCCGACCGTCACGTCGGTCATCAGTTCGGTCAACGGTGCGATCGGCGGGGTGGCCAGGCGCGCCGATCGGCCGTCGGGCAGCAGCACGACGATCCCGATCGGGGCGCCGGCGTTGCTCTCGACCTGCGCCAGGCCGCCCGCGGGGATGCTCTGGACGACGCCGTCCGGGCGCACGGGCGGCTCGGTCCAGGTGGCGCCGGCGTCGGCCGTGAACCAGCGCCGGTCACCGTCATAGCCGTCCAGCGCCACCCGAGACCCGTCGAGCACCCGCAGCATGACCCGAGGGTCCTCGCCGCTCGGATACCGCAGGCCCGGCACCTGGTGCGACTGCCAGGTCGTACCCCCGTCGGAGGTGTTCGCCAGCCACACCCCGCACTCGTCCGCGCACGACGACGCCAGCGCGAAGCCGTGGTCGGCGTCCACGAAGTGGACCTGCGGCGCTCCCACGACAGCCAGGTCCGCGGGCGGCGGGGCCGCCGGTGCCGGCGATGCACACCCCGCGATCGCGAGCACCGCCAGGACGCCGATCCCCTTGCCCCACAACGAGACGATCATTCGCATGGGGCAAGAGCTTAGACCGCGTCTCATTTGGGGTTGTTGTAGTCCAACATCATTCGTTGTACGAGCGTGAGTGATGTGGAGAAGTACTGCCCGGAGTCGTTGTGGCATCTGGTGCAGCCGCTGCTGCCCGAGCACCCGCAAAGGCATCAGGGTGGCGGGCGGCGGCGGATCGATGATCGGGTTGCGGTAGCGGCGATCGCGTACGTGTTGCAGACCGGCTGCGCGTGGGACGCGTTGCCGGAGTCGTTCCCGATCTCCCGGGCGACCGCGCATCGCCGGTTCACCGAATGGGTCGAGCAAGGCGTCATGCAGGCGCTGCATCAAGCTGTGCTGGACGTCCTCGGCGTCGCC
>NZ_FZPH01000043.1 GCF_900188485.1 Asanoa hainanensis | reverse complement strand
TACTGCAACGGCACTTTGGTCAGTGACGTTGCCGCTGGTCGAGCGTTGTTTTTGGTGTGGATGTGGTCGATCGGTGGCTGACGGAGCTTGATCGTTTCTGTGAGCGGATCGGGCCGCGGTTCGGTCGGGTCGAGCCGCGGTCGCGGGCCGCGCGTTATATGTGCGGGTTGGCTGCCGGGTTGGACCGTCGTAACGGCTGGACGATCGCCGAGCATGCCGGCGAGGTGAGCCCGGACGGCATGCAGCGGTTGCTGCGCCGGGCGGAGTTCGACGTTGACGGGGTCCGCGACGACGTGCGTGAGCTCGTGGTCGGCCACCTCGGCGATCCGGACGCGGTGCTGGTCATCGACGACACCGGATTCCTGAAGAAAGGCCGGCGCTCGGCGGGGGTGCAGCGGCAGTATTCCGGGACCGCGGGACGGACGGAGAACTGCCAGATCGGGGTGTTCATGGCCTACGTCAGCGCGACGTGCCACGCCCTGATCGACCGGGATCTGTATCTACCCCAGTCGTGGATCGATGACCGCGCCCGCTGCCGTCAGGCTGGCATACCCGATGCGGCGCAGTTCGCCACCAAGCCCCGCATCGCGATCGCGATGCTGCAACGGGCGATCGAGGGCGGTGTGCCGTTCGGGTGGGTCGCCGCTGACGAGGTCTACGGCCAGGTCCCCTATCTGCGGACCTGGTTGGAGGACAAGCGGATCCCGTACGTGTTGGCCACCCGCCGTGATGACACGGTGTCCGGCCGGGACTGGCGGGAGGTCGTGTGTGTGCAGGATCTGGCCACACTGCCCGCGGCGAAGTGGAAACGGATCAGTTGCGGTGCCGGCGCGCACGGCCAGCGGTTCTACGACTGGGCCCGCCTGCCGGTCCGGCCCGAATGGCGACACGGGTTCGGGCACTGGGTCATGGCCCGCCGCTCGATCAGCGACCCCACCGACATCGCCTACTACCTCTGCTACGCACCGGCCCGCACCACCCTGACCCGGCTCGCTCGCACCGCGGGACGGCGCTGGCCGGTCGAAGAATGCTTCCAGCAGGCCAAGAACGAAGCCGGCCTGGACCAGTACCAGGCCCGGGACTGGCGGGCGTGGTACGCCCACATCACCCTGTCCATGGCCACCCACGCCCTACTCGTCGTCGCGAAATCCCTTGCCACACAAGCAAACCCAGCCTCGCGCAGGACATGCTGATCGCGCTGACCGTACCCGAGGTCCGGCGCCTGCTCCTGGCATTCACCCTGACGCGTCCCACCACCCCCGACCACGTCCTGGCCTGGTCCTACTTCCGACGACGCCGCCAATGGCAAGCCCGCGTCAGCCACTACCACCGGCGCGGACAGATACCGCCATAAGTGCCGTTGCAGTACTA
>NZ_FZPH01000011.1 GCF_900188485.1 Asanoa hainanensis | reverse complement strand
CTCGACAGCCTGCGTGCGGTCCGGCAGCCGCTCGGACGGCCCCGCCGGTGGCCCGGCAAGCTCCACGGCGACAAGGGTTACGACTACCGGTCCTGCCGCGAGGCAGTCCGGCGGCGCGGCATGATCGCCCGGATCGCGCGTAAAGGCATCGAATCGGCCACTCACCTCGGCCGGCACCGCTACGTCATCGAACGCTGCCTGGAATGGGTCAGCCGGTTCCGTCGCCTGGCCCGCCGCTACGAGCGCAAGGCTTCCCACTACACCGGATTCCTCTCCCTGGCCTGCGCCTTGATCTGCTACCGCCGAGCCGTCCGCCTCAACCTACTGACCAGAAACAACCCCAAATGAGACGTGGTCTAAGCTCGTCGGATGACCGGGCTCCTGGACGACGAGACGCTGTCCCGATCGGCCGTGGTGGCCAACGTCGCGATGAACCGGGAGCGCCAGCTCGCCGGCCCCAACAGCTACACGCGTGACCTGGGCTTCAACCCGCTCGACCGCCTCCTGGCCGCCCTGACGAAGAACCCGACCGTCGCCTGGCTCGACCTCTGCTGCGGTCAGGGCCGCGCCCTGCTCCAGGCCGGCGCCGAGGTAACCGCGAAAAGCCTCACCGACCGGGTCGACCTGGTCGGCGTCGACCTGGTCGACTACTTCGACCCCGGCCACCCTGCGGTCACCCTGGTCTGCGCCTCGGCGACCACCTGGCAGCCGGACCGCCGCTTCGACCTGATCACCGTCGTGCACGGCCTGCACTACGTGGGCGACAAGCTAGGAGTGCTGGCCCGCGCCGCGAGCTGGCTCACCGACACCGGCCGGCTCGTGGCCGACCTGGACCTGGCGAGCATCCGAGGCGAGAACGGCAAGCCCCTTCCGCTGGCCAGAGAGCTCCGCGAGCACGGGTTCGCCTACGACAGCCGGCGCCATCGGATCACCCTCGACGGCCACCGCGAGGTGACCTTCCGGTACGCCTACCGCGGCGCCGACGACCGGGCCGGGCCCAACTACACCGGGCAGCCTGCGGTGCATTCGTTCTACGAGCGGTTGTCTCCAAACCCCAGCACATTGGAGACATAGACCAACCCTTGTGCCTCCCAAGAGCGCGGGGCTACCGTGCTCGTGTCGGGTACGCGGCGGTACTCCCCAGAGGAGGACGTATGGACCCACCCGTGGTTCGGTTTCCCAAAGTGGGGCAGGCAGCCGGAATGGTGCTGGTCCGCCGGCGGTTTCTGCTGTCCCTGCGCGATCGCTACGGCCCGACCTTCGTGCTCGAGGTGCCGCCGTTCGGCAAGACGCTGGTGATCAGCGACCCGACCAGGCTCAAGCAGCTGTTCACCGCCAGCCCCGAGATCGCCGGCACGCCGCAGCCCAACCTCAGCCGCATGCTGGGCAGCGGCTCGATCTTCGGGCTCGACGGCGAGCCGCATCGGCAAAGGCGCAAGCTGCTCGTGCCGCCGTTCCACGGCAAGCGCATGCAGGCGTACGCCGGTCTGATCGAGGAGGAGTTCCGCAAGGAGGCCGACACCTGGCCGCTGGGGCGGGAGTTCGCCACGCTGACCCCGTTCATGCGGATCACCCTCAACGTGATCCTGCGGGCCGTCTTCGGCGCCGGCGGCGCGGAGTTCGAGGAGCTCCGCGAGAAGCTGCCGCTCTTCGTCACGTACGGGTCGCGGATGGCCGTCGTCCCGTTCAAGGAGCGCTCGATCGGCCCGTGGAACCCGTGGCGCAAGCTGCGGGAACACCGCGCCGCGTACGACGCCATCGTGCAGCGCCTCATCGACCGTGCGAGGAGCGAGCCCGGCGACGACATCCTCTCGATGATGCTGCAGAGCCGCTACGAGGACGGCGCGCCGATGTCCGACGCGCACGTCCGCGACGAGCTGCTGACCCTGCTCGCCGCCGGGCACGAGACGACCGCGACCACCCTGGCCTGGGCCGTGGAACGGCTCACCCGCCACCCGGCCGCCCTGCACGCGCTCGTCGACGACCTCGACCAGGGCGGAACAGACCTGCTCGCCGCGACCATCCTGGAGATCCAGCGGAGCCGGCCGGTGGTGCTCAACACCGCCCGTAAGGTGCTGGCGGACGGCCTGACCATCGACGGGTTCAACGTGCCGAAGGGCTGGACCGTGCTCGCCGGCATCGACCTCGTGCAGAACGATCCCGAGGCGTTCCCGCACCCGGAACGGTTCGACCCGAACCGGTTCGTCGGCGTCAAACCCGCCACGTACGCGTGGATCCCGTTCGGCGGCGGCACCCGGCGCTGCGTCGGCGCCGCCTTCGCCAACCTGGAGATGACCGTGGTCCTGCGCGCGCTGCTGCGCGACTTCGAGCTGCGCACGACGTACGCGCCGGGGGAGCGGTGGCATTCCCGCGGCGTCGCCTACGCCCCGCACCAGGGCGGCCGAGTCGTCCTGCACCGGCGCGACAAGCGACAGGAGCCAGCAGAAGGAGCCCGGATGGAGGTACGCGCGTGACCGAGGAACGTTTCGCGGACGTCGGGCGCGGGATCAGCCTGTGCTACACGGAGACGGGCGACCCCGCCGGCCCACCGCTGGTCCTCGTCGCCGGCCTCGGCATGCAGTTGCTCTCGTGGCCCCCGGGCTTCCGGGACCTGCTGGCCGAGCGGGGCTATCGGGTGATCGCGTTCGACAACCGCGACGTCGGCAAGTCGACGCACGCCGACTACAAGCCGCCGCCGATCACCAAGGTCGTCCGTGGCCGCATCCCGGCGGACGCGTACCACCTCGGCGACCTGGCCCGCGACACCGCCGGGCTGCTCGACGCGCTCGACCTGCCCAGCGCCCACCTGGTCGGCGCCTCGATGGGCGGGATGATCGCGCAGACGGTGGCGGTGCACTTCCCGTCCCGGGTACGCACGCTGACCTCGATCATGTCGACCACCGGCGCGCGCAAGGTGGGCCGCCCGGCTTGGTCCACGTGGCGGCTGCTGGCGGGCCGCCCACCGCGGACCCGCGACGAGGCCGTCGCCCGGGCCGTGCGGATCTTCCGGCACATCGGCTCGCACGGCTTCCCCTTCGACGAGGCCGCCGTCGGCGCGCGGGCGGGGGAGGCCTGGGACCGTGACCGGTCGTCGGCCGGCGTGGGCCGGCAGCTAGCCGCTATCTACGCCTCCGGTGACCGGACCAGCGAGCTGCGCGAGGTCACGGTGCCGACGCTGGTCGTGCACGGCGACCGCGACCGGATGGTGCACCCGAGCGGCGGCCGCGTCACCCACGAGACGATCCCGGGCTCGCGGCTCGTCGTGATCCCCGGCCTCGGGCACGACCTCCCGGCCGGCGCCTGGCCCCGGCTGACCGAGCTGATCGCCGGGCACGCACAGGACAGGCCCGCCGATGTCCCGGCCTGACCCGCTGAGCGGGCGCACGGTCGTCGTCACCGGCGCGGCGTCCGGGATCGGCCGGGCGTTGGCGCGGCGGCTGTCGGCGGCGGGCTGTCCGGTGGCGATGGCCGACGTGGACGAGCACGGCCTCAAGGAGACCGCGGCCGACCTGACGGGGCCCGTGCTGCGCCACGTGCTCGACGTCCGCGACGCGGCCGCCGTGACAGAGTTCGCCGCCGAGGTGAAGAAGTGGGCCCCGGCGGACCTCGGCGCGGTGTTCAACAACGCGGGTGTCGCGATCGGCTCGTCGGTGCTCGGCGCCGTGCCGGCCGACGACGACTGGCTGCACGACATCAACTTCCGGGGAGTGGTCAACGGCGTCCGGGCGTTCCTGCCGGCGCTCGTCGCCCAGGACTCGGGCACGATCGTCAACACCTCCAGCGTGTACGGGCTGATCGGCGTCCCGTACCAGAGCGCGTACTGCGCCGCGAAGTTCGCCGTGCGCGGCTTCACCGAGGCGCTCCGGCAGGAGCTGCGCGGCACCGGGGTGCGGGCGGCGACCGTACACCCGGGTGGGGTGAAGACGAACATCGCGCGTAACGCCCGGTTCCGGTCGGACCCCGAGGGCCGCGGGCGCACGCACGAGCAGATCGCGGCCGAGTTCGACGCGATCGCCCGGACCACGCCCGAGCGGGCCGCCGCGATCATCCACAAGGGAGTCGACCGGGGCAAGGCGCGCATCCTGGTCGGCCCGGACGCCTACGTGGTCGACGCGCTGGCCCGGCTGGCGCCGACCCGCTACTTCGACATCGTCGCCGCACTGCGCCGGCGGTGACCGACGACCCGGTCCGGGAGCGGTTGCTCAAGGGGCTGCACCGGGCGATCGAGGAGCGCGGCTACCGGGAGACGACGATCGCCGACATCGTGCGGCACGCGCGGGCCTCCCGGAGCACGTTCTACCAGGTGTACGCGACGAAGGACGAAAGCCTGCTGGCCCTGATGGAGGCGGCCAACGGCGCGCTGATGCGGCGGATCGTCGCCGCCGTGGACCCGACGGCGCCGTGGCCGGCGCAGACGCGGCAGGCGGTGCTGGCCTACATCACGCACGTCACGGCCAGCCCGGAGCTGTCGCTGTGCTGGATCCGCGAGTTCCCGTCGCTCGGCCCGGTCGCCGGTCGGGTCCGGCGCGACTCGATGAACGCCCTCGCCGACCTGGTGCAGCGGCTCACCGGCCACGAGCCGTTCCGCCGCGCGGGCATCGCGCCGGTCTCCCGCGAGCTCGCCCTGGTCATCCTGGGCGGCCTGCGCGAGCTGACCGCCACGGTCCTGGAGGAGGGCGGCGACGTCCGGGACGTGGCGGAGACGGGTATCGCCGCCGCGGTGGCCCTGCTCGGCGCGGCGGCCGGCCAGACCCCGTTGCCGACCCCAACGGCCACCCCTGGGCTCCTGCTCACCGACGACCAGTGGGCCCGGATCCGCCCGTTGCTGCCGCCGGCCCGGTCCGCCGTCGGCCGCCCGCCGGCACCGCAGCGGCAGGTCGTGGAGGCGATCCTCTACCGCGACCGGGCCGGCATCGCGTGGCGCGACCTGCCACCCCGGTTCGGCGCGTGGCAGACCGCCTGGAAACGGCACCGCCGCTGGGCGGACGACGGCACCTGGGACCGGGTCCTACGCCGGCTCCAGGAAACCGCGCAGCCGGACCACGCCGACCCCGTAGCGGGCGTCGAACTCCTCCCGGCGGGCGTCGGTGGCGACGTAGACCTCGACGGCGACCTGGTTCGTCAGGATGTCCGCGCCGGCGCTCAGGATGCCCGGCTCACCCGAAAGCTCGGCGGCGATGCGGTTGAGCTCGGCGGTCGACCGCGCCGCCCGTGACACGCAGAGGGCTCCACCCCAGACCGCGCGCAACCGGGCCTCGTGCCCGGCCAGGTCGCGGGTGAAGCGGGCGTTGAGCACCAGCTTGCGCGGGTCGTTCTCACCCCCGTTCTGGTCTATCCAGACGCCGGCCGCGTCGGGTGCCGCGTCGGCCAGCAGGACCGCCTCCTGGTAAGCGTCCGCCGTGGCCTTCGCCTCGTCGACGACCCGCCAACCACCCGGCGGCGGGGGACACGGGGTGGTGAAGTCGGGCTCGGGACCGGGCCGTTGGACAGTCGGCGGCTGCGGCGGCTCGACCAGCGTGAGGCGCTCGCCGTCGAAGGTGGCCACGATCTCGAACGTGCCCCAGCGGACGCCGGCGCGGTCGTCGTGTTCGAGGCCGTCCCAGGACCAGCCGACGATGTCGAGCCCCTCGCACTGCGGTGGGAAAGACTCCCGGGCACCTCGGCACAGCTGCGGGCCGTGCTCGGCGTTCTCCAGCACCATCCCGCTGACGCGGTAGCGGCCCGGATAGGCGGGCCCGTCGTCCGGCTCCGGCTCGACCGGGTCGAAGGCGGGTTCGGCGCAGCCGGCCAGGGGAGTGATGAACAGGCCGGTCAGCAGGATCAGTGCGAGCAGGCGTGGCTTCACACCTACTGCGACGTGCCCGCGACCGTGCCGGTTCCGATCAGAGCAACCCGGCGGCCATCGCGGTGGTGACGGCGGCCGTGCGGTCGTTGACGCCCAGCTTGGCGAAGGCCCGCAGCAGGTGGGTCTTCACCGTCGCCTCGCTGATGTGCAGCGAGCGGGCGATCTCGCCGTTGGACAGGCCGCGGGCGACCAGCCCGAGCACCTCGACCTCCCGCGCCGACAGGCTCTCAGCGCGCGGGTGGCGCACCCGGTGCAGCAGGCGGGTGGCCACCGACGGGCTCAGCACCGTCTCGCCCCGGGCCGCCGACCGCACCGCCGCCACCAGGTCGGTGCGGGAGGCGTCCTTCAACAGGTAGCCGGCCGCACCGGCCTCGACCGCGCGCAGGATGTCGGCGTCGGTCTCGTACGTGGTGAGCACGACGACCCGCGTCGCGGGCAGCGCGGCCAGCACCTGGGCGGTCGCGCCGACCCCGTCGAGGCCCGGCAGGCGCAGGTCCATCAGCACCACCGACGGCCGCAGGGCCCGGACCGCCGTCACCGCCTCCTCGCCGGACGCGGCCTCGCCGACCACCGAGACGTCCGGCTCGCCGGCCAGCAGGCCACGGACGCCGGCCCGCACCACCGGATGGTCGTCGACCAGCAACACCGTGATCACGCCGGCACCTCCACCCGCACCGTGGTCGCGCCGCCCGGCGCCGAGTCGACCGTCAACGAGCCGCCCACCTGGGCGACCCGGGCCCGCATGCCGGACAGACCGTAGCCGGAGGGCCCGACGGCGGCGGGATCGAAGCCCGGCCCCGCATCGCACACCGTCAACGTCACCGCCGCCGGACCGTACTCCAACGACACCGCGGCCGGACCGACGGCGTGCTTGCCCACGTTGGTCAGCGCCTCCTGCGCGGCCCGCAGCAGCACCACGTCCACCCCCGTCGACAGTGGACGGACATCGCCGCGGACCGCGACCGACGGCGCGAGGCGGCGGATCGCGTCCACGAGCGAGCGGCCGTCGAGCAGGGCCGGCGTCAGCGCACCCACCAGCGCGCGGGCCTCGCCGAGGTTGTCGCGGGCGGTGTCCAGCGCGAGCGCCAGGTGCCCGTCGGCCCGCACCGGGTCCGGCTCGGCCCGCGCGGCCTGGATCAGCATCACCACGCTGGACAACCCCTGCGCGATCGTGTCGTGGATGTCGCCGGCCAGCCGCTGGCGCTCGGCCAGCGTGCTCAGCCGACCGACCTCCGCCCGGGAGGCCGCCAGCTCGCGGACCAGCGCGGCCCGATCCTCGCTCTGGGCGAGGATCCGCTGCGACCAGATGCCGAAGATCGAGGTCAGCACGACGATCATCACGGCGGTCGGCAGCAGCTCGGCGATCAGGCCCCAGTCGCGCTCCGCGAACCAGAGCACCACCACGTGCACGCCGGTGAACGCGGTCGCGGCGGCCACGCCAGGCTTGGCACCTAGGCACATGAAGCACTGTGGACAGAGGGCGAACAGGGCGAACGAGGCGCTGCCGACCAGGACGACCGCCCCGGCGTACAGCACGAACGCACCGGCGAGATAGGCCACGCCGACCCAGCCGTAGTCCTCGTCGCGCATGAAGCGGCGGCCGACCAGCGTGTAGAGGACCGCGATCCCGCCCAGCAGGCCGACAGCACCCCAGCCGCGCGTGGCCGAGTCGGCGGTCTGCAGCACGAACACCGAGACACCGACCCCGACCACCGCGAAGTACGCGTCGTACCAGTGGAACCGGGCCGCCCACGCCGACGTCAGCTCGTCTGCCGGCCGCGCCAGCGGAACGTGGTCAGACATAACACCAGTCCTCCGATGCACCAGGCGGTGAGCACGAGAGCGGTGCGCCCATGCTCCCATGACCGCACGACCTCGTACGGGAGCACGCTGTCCGGCAGGAACACCGACCGGAAGCCCTGCGCCATCCACTTGAGTGGGAACACCGAGCCGATCCGGATCACCCAGTCCGGCAGCGCGCCGACCGGGGTGTAGTAGATGCCCGAGAAGAACGCGAGGACGACGTACGGCAGGTTCATCACGGCCGCCGCACTGCGGGCTGACCGGGCCAACGCGCTCGCGGCGACCCCGAGCAGGCTGCACGCCACCACGCCGAGCGTGAAGACCCAGCCGAACGTGAGCCAGCGGGACGGGTCCGACGGCACCGGCAGGTCGAAGAGCAGCACGCCGATCAGCAACAGCGCCAGCACCTCGGCCGCCGTCACGACGGCGACCAGCAGGATCTTGCCGATCACGTACGACAGCGGCGGCGTCGGCAACCCGCGCAGTCGCTTGAGCGTCCCGTCGTCCCGATCGGTGGCGATGCCGACGCCGAGGTTGACGAAGGTGGCCGAGGCGACCCCGGCCGCGATCATCGACGGGACGAGGTACTGGGCGGAGGTCACCGGGCTGCCGGGGTAGACCCCGCTGAACAGCGAGCCGAGCAGCGTGAGCAGCACGACCGGCAGGGCGAAGGTGAACACGACGGCGTCGCGCTCCCGCCAGAACTGCCGTAGCTCGATGCCCGCGCGCGCCGAGCCGAGACCGAGGGTGGTCATCGGGAGCCTCCGATCAGGTCGAGGTAGACGTCCTCCAGGGACGGGCGGGTGACCGACAGGCCCGGCACCTGGCCGCCGTACGCGGCGCTGAGCCGGGCCACCACGGCGGCGGGGTCGGCGGTCTGCTCGCGGCCGTCCCGCCACACGACGGTGGCGACCTGCCGGGCGCCGAGCGAGTCCGGCGTGCCCTCCGCGACCACCCGTCCGTCGGCGATCACCGTGACCCGGTCGGCCAGCGCCTCCGCCTCCTCGAGGTAGTGGGTGGTGAGCAGCACGGTGGTGTCGAGGCCGCGCACGGTCGACCAGAACTGCCGCCGGGCGACCGGGTCGAACCCGGTGGTCGGCTCGTCGAGGAAGAGCAGCCGGGGCCGCCCGACGATGCCGAGACCGACGTCGAGCCGCCGTCGCTGGCCGCCGGAGAGCTTGCGGATCCGGCTGTCCCGCTTGTCCGCGAGCCCGACCAGCGCGAGCGTCTCGTCGAGCCCGCGCGGCCGCGGGAAGTAGCGGGCCACGTGCCCGATCAGCTCGGCCACGGTGAGCTCGGCACCGTCGGCCGTGGACTGGAGCACGATCCCGATCTCGCGCCGCCAGGCGACGCCGGCCTCGGCCGGGTCCACGCCGAGCACCGAGACGTCGCCGCCGTCGCGCGGCCGATGCCCCTCCAGGATCTCCACCGTGCTGGTCTTGCCGGCGCCGTTGGGCCCGAGCAACGCCCGCACCTCGCCGTGCGCGATGGTCAGGTCGAGCCCGTCCACCGCCACCGTGTCGCGATAGGACTTCCGCAGCCCTCGCACGCGTACCGCGTCGTCTGTCATGCCTTCGATGGTTCGCCGCCGCGGGACCCGCGCGGGACGACCGGGGGACGGAACCACGGTGTCGGTCGACCGGTGGACACGCCGGTGGGCCGGGCAGGGGCTCTCGGACCTGCCCGACCCACCAGCTTGGGAGAAGCCGTACCCCGGAATGTCGCGACTATGCCGACGGGACCGGGGCGAGCACGTGCAGCAGCAGATCGGTCAGGGCCGTCAGCCCGTCCTCGCTGAGCACCGACTCGGGGTGGAACTGCACGCCGGCGAAGGTCGGTCCGCGCAGTGCGGGCACGGTGCCGTCGGCGGCCCGGGCCAGCTCGACCAGGCCATAGGAGGTCACCAGGGAGTCGGCCGGCGCGGTCGGGGTGAAGGTCGAGTAGAAGCCGACCCGGCGCGGGGTGCCGAACAGGTCGACCACCTGCTGGACGCCCTGGTACGGGGCCTGCCGCCGGTGCATGCCCAGCCCCAGCAGCGACGACAGGATCTGGTGGCCGAGGCAGACACCGAGCAGCGGGCGGCCGTCGACCAGCCGCGCGATGACCACGGCGCGCATCGCGGCCATCTTCGGCGACGCCGGGTCGGTGGGGTCGCCGGGGCCGGGTCCGGCGATCACCAGGTCGGCGTCGCCCCAGGCGGGCGCGGTCCACGGCACCACGTCGACGTGTACGCCGAGGGCGCGGAGCTGGTGCGCGAGCATGCCGGTGAAGGTGTCCTCGGCGTCGACCACGACCACCCGCCGCCCGGCCAGCGCCGGCACCACCAGCGCCCGCGGGTCCGGGCGCTCGTCGAGCCAGAACCGCGCCAGGTGTGTGTTGCGGGCGGCCAGCAGCGTCTGCACCTCGGGGTCGGCCGCCCGGGAAACCGGCGCGCCTTTTACCGAGCGCGGCGGCACGAGGCCGAGCGCCGCGAGGATCCCGGCCGCCTTCGCGTGCGTCTCGGCCACCTCGCCCGCGGTGGTCGAGTGCCGGACCAGCGTGGCACCCACGGGCACGCGCAGGTCGCCCTCGGCGGTGAGCTCGGCCGAGCGGATCAGGATCGGCGCGTCCAGCGTCTGCCGACCCTGCGCGTCGTGTCCGAGCAGCGCCAGCACCCCGGCGTAGTAGCGCCGGCCCCGCCGCTCGTGCCGGGCGATCACCCGGCAGGCGTTCTCGATCGGGCTGCCGGTCACCGTCGGCGCGAACATCGTCTCCCGCAGCACGTCCCGCACGTCCCGGGTGCACCGCCCGGCCAGCAGGTATTCCGTGTGGGTGAGGTGCGCCATCTCCTTGAGCGACGGCCCGACCACCTGGCCGCCGGTCTCGGCGACCGTGGCCATCATCTTCAGCTCCTCGTCGAGCACCATGTAGAGCTCGTCGATCTCCTTCGGGTCGGCGAGGAACTCCAGCAGGTCGACGCCGGAGCCGTGCCGGTGGGTGCCCGAGATCGGGTTCATCATGACGAGGCCGTCCTCGACCGAGACGTGCCGTTCCGGCGAGGCGCCGACGATCACCCGGGTGCCGGTGTGCACGAGGAAGGTCCAGTACGCGCCCCGCTCGTCGAGCAGCAGCCGGCGGTACGCGGCCAGCCCCGCCGCCACCGGCGAGCCCTCGACCCGGGCGGTGAAGGCGCGGTGGATGACGAAGTTCGCGCCCTCGCCCCGGCCGATCTCGTCGGCCAGCACCTGGGACACCGTGGCCGCGTAGTCCTCGTCGGAGACGTCGAAGCCGGTCGGCCCGGCGGTCCGGACCGGGGCGTCGGGCAGCGCCGCGAGGAGGTCCGCGAGCGGCACCAGGTCATGGGTCTCGATCGACAGGCATTCCAGGGGTACGCCGTCGTCGACGGCGTCGAAGCCGCGCTCGGCGATCTGGCGGTAGGGGACGACGGCGAGCGACGGGATCGGGAGCTCGGCGAGCGTGCTGAGCGTCCGGACCGGTCCGGCGTACACGTTGACGTGGTCGGCGCCCTCCCGGCGGACCAGGGCGAACGGGCGGTGCTGATCGATCTGCATGGCGGCTTCCTCAGGGCTCGGGCGGGTGCCGTCGAGCGGGAAACCGGCAAGCGGGCCGCCTCGAGGGCGGCCGCGTCGGATGGTTACGCGCGGAAGTGGGCCGCCGGGTCGGCGGGCCACCACATGCTCAATCGCGCGTGCACGGTCGCCAAGGTACCGGCTGCGTGCCCGATTCGGAAGGGAACGCGCGGGGTACCGTGGCGGGCGATGAACGTTCTCGCCCTTGACCTGGGCACCTCGTCGGTGCGCGCGATGGTCTTCGACGACCGGGTGCGGGCCCACCCCGGCGCGCTGGCCCGGCGCGGCTTCGACCTGTCGATCGCCGCCGACGACAGCGGCACCGCGACGCTGGACGCCGACGAATACCTGGCGGCCCTGTGCGCCTGCCTCGACGAGCTGGCCGAGGCCGGGCACCTCGACGAGATCGGGCTGGTCGCGGCGTCCGCGCAGTGGCACTCGGTGCTCCCGCTCGACGGCGCCGGCCGCCCGCTCGGCCCCGTGGTCACCTGGCTCGACACCCGCCCCACCCCGCCCGAGGGCGCCACCGGCCCGCTCGACCCGGAGGCCTTCCACCAGCGCACGGGCGCGTGGTGGCACCGCTTCTACTGGACCGTCAAGCTGCCCTGGCTGCGCGACCTGGGGCTGGCGCCGGCCCGTTACACGGGGTTGGTGGAGTACATCCTGGCCGACCTGCTCGGCGAGGCGCCGATGTCGGTGTCGCAGGCGTCCGGCACCGGGATGCTCGACCTGGCGGCCATGGAGTGGGACCCGGAGGCGCTGGAGATCGCCGGCGTCGGCACCGGGCAGGTACCGACCCTCGCGCCGCTCGGCTGGCACGGCCGGCTCCGGCCCGAGTACGCCCGTCGCTGGCCCCAGCTCGCCGACGCGCGCTGGTCGCCGGCCGTCGGCGACGGTGCCGCGTCCAACATCGGCTCGGGCTGCGTCGACGAGACCCGGGCCGCCGTCACCGTGGGCACCTCCGCGGCCGTGCGGCTGGTCCAGCAGGCGCCGCGCGGCGTGACCCTGCCGCCGCTGCCGCACCGCCTCTGGCGCTACCGGGTCGACGACCACCGCGTCGTGACCGGCGCCGCGTACTCGGCGGGCGGCAACCTGTTCGCCTGGGCCCGGCGCGAGCTCCGCCTCCCGGAGGGCGACGCGCTGGAGGAGACGCTCGCGGGCATCGCGCCCTTCTCGGGCGCGCTGGCGGACCCGCGGCTGGGCGGCGACCGGCCGCCGGGCACCGCGCCGGCCGGCTCCGGCGAGCTGCGCCGCATCGGCTTCGGCACGACCGCCACCGAGATGTTCGCCGGGCTGATGGCCGGCGTCTGCACGATGGTGGTCGCCGACCTGGAGGTCCTGGAGTCCACCGTCGACCATCGGGTCGCGGTCACCCTCGGCGGTGGCGCGATCGCCGCCTCACCCTGGTGGCGACGGGCGTTCGAGCTGGCCCTCACCCCGCGCGAGGTGGCGCACGTCGACGATCCCGAGGTGGGTTGCAGCGGAGCGGCCCTGGTCGCGCTCGGACGGGCGGACCAACCCACCCGGGTGACTCGACCCCTTGGTGATCTCTCTGCGAGGATGATCCAACCGGACGGACGAGTTTGAGCCGCCGGACGGGCGGCTCGCCCCTCCACCTCGCGTTCATGGTGGCCACACTGGGCGGTTGCCCCCGTGCGCGCCGCCGCGCCGCCTGGTTGGATGAACGGGTTTCCCGGTGTGGCCGGCGCTGGGGCGACGAGGAGGACACTGGTGGCAGGAGCGACCGGGCAGCCGACAGGCGCCGTGCCGCACCATCGCCGGCAGGGTGCCGAGACGAGACTCGCTACGCATCGGCCGTACTCCCGTTATCGCCTGCGCGACTGGCGCATCGCCACCAAGCTGACGGCCGTCCTGATCGTCCCGACCGTGGCCTTCCTGCTGCTCGCCGGCTTCCAGGCGCGCACCCTGTTCACCCAGGCCAACACGCTCGGCCAGTTCTCCGCCGAGGCGGGCGTCGCCGACGAGATCGCCGCGCTGATGGACGCCCTGCAGCAGGAGCGCGACCGCACCGCCGGTGAGCTGGCCGCGCCGCTCGACCCGGGCGGGCGGCCCGACCCCGGCCGGCTGAGCAACGTGCTGCGCCCCTACGAGACCGCGGTCGACACGGCGGCGACCAGGTTCCGCGCGGCGGCGGATCCGGCGCTCGGCGGCGACGTCTCCTGGCAGGTCGCCTACGGCCGCACGATCGAGCTGATCGACCAGCTCCCGACCCTGCGCACCGCGGCGGGCGGCAGTGCGACACCGCAGACCGTCTTCGACACGTACACGCGGCTGATCGACGCGTTGGTGGCCCTGTTGGCCGAACCCTCGCCGGGCGCGCAGCATCCGGAGCTGTCCCAGGCGGTGCTCCGCTCGGTGCAGATCGCCCGGGTCAAGGAGCTGGCCTCGCGGGCCCGGGCCCGGATCTTCGCCGCGTCGATGGCCGGCGGGTACGGCCCCGACGACCTGGTCACCCTCTCCGACCTGCGCGCGCAGCAGCTCGCCGCGCTGGCCGACTTCCGGCTGACCGCGACACCCGCCCAGGTCACCATGTACGACGACACGTCGGCGCTGCAGGACTTCGTCGAGGCGACCCGGCTGGAGGAGCAGACCATCGGCACCGCCCGGGCGCCGCGGGTGCTGCCCGCCGAGGCGTGGTGGGCGGCCAGCCAGAACCGCGCCGCCAAGCTGCGCACCGTGGAGGAGCGGGTCAACGCCGACGCCGCCGAGGCGGCCGGCGACAGCAGCACCGCTCAGCTGCGCGACAGCCTCCTGGTCGCCGGCGGCATCCTGCTCGTCCTGGTGATCGCGGTGCTCGCCTCGATCGTGGTCGGTCGCTCGATCGGCCGCTCGCTGCGCACCCTGCGGACCCACGCGCTGCAGATCGCCCAGGTGCAGCTGCCCGACGCGCTGGACCGCCTGCGCACGATGGGTGGCTCGGTGCCGCGGATCGAGGTCTGGCCGAACCCGATCCAGTCACGGGACGAGATCGGTGAGATGGCCGAGGCCTTCATGGCCGTGCACCACAGCGCGATCGCGGTCGGCGTCGAGCAGGCCACCATGCGCCGCACGGTCAACGCGATGTTCGTCAACCTGGCCCGCCGCAGCCAGGTGCTGGTCGAGCGCCAGCTGGAGCTCCTCGACGAGCTGGAGCGTGAGGAGAGCGACCCGGAGCAGCTCGAGAACCTGTTCAAGCTGGACCACCTGGCCGCCCGCATGCGCCGCAACGACGACAGCCTGCTCGTGCTGGCCGGCATCGAGTCGACGCGCCGCTGGAGCGACCCCGTCGCGCTGCCGGCCGTCGTGCTGGCCGCGGTGGCCGGGATCGAGTCGTACCCCCGGGTCCGGCACGAGGGGATCGACCCGGTCCACGTGATTGGCCACGTCGTCGGCGACCTGGTGCACCTGCTCGCCGAACTGCTGGAGAACGCCACCGTGTTCTCGCCGCCGACGACGACCGTGCACGTGTACGCGCAGGGCGGCTCGCGCGTCGGCACGGTCGTCGAGATCGTCGACGACGGCCTGGGCATGTCCCCGGCGGCGCTGGCGGAGGCCAACGCGACGCTGGCCGCGCCACCGACCGCCGACGTCGCCGCGTCCGAGCGGATGGGCCTGTTCGTGGTCAGCCACCTGGCGGCCCGGCACGGCGTCCGGGTCGAGCTGCGGGCCGGCCGGCGCGGTGGGGTGATCGCCGTCGTGCGGCTGCCGGCCGAGCTCCTCGTGCACGACCAGGCCGAGCTGCCCTACCGGCCGGCGCGTCCGATGCTGGCCGCGGTGGCCGCGGTCTCCGGCGCGCACGCGTCGCTCCAACCGGCACCGTCGGCCGGTGGGCCGGCGGCGGGTGGGCCGGCTCCGGCGCTGACCTTGTCGACACCGGGCCGCGGGGTGCCGGCGGTGCCGGGGGGACCGATCCCGCTTCCGATCGAGAACACCCCCGCCCGCAACGGCTATCCGGAGGCACCGACCGTGCCCGCGCCCGCCTTCTCCGTGCCGACGGTTCAGCTGCCTGCCGTCGCCGCACCTGCCGTCCCGGTGTCCGGCGTCCCCGCGCCTGCCGTGCCGGCCCCGGCGGCGCCCGTGGTGCCCGCCCCCGTCGTTCCGGTGCCGGAGCCGGCGGCTCGCCCGAGCGGCTCCGACGCGGGCGTCTCCTGGTTCTCCCGCAGCAGCTCGCCGCCCGTACCGCGCGCCCAGCCCGCCGTGCCGGCCGCCGCGCCCGCCGCGCCGACGACCGGGGGAGTGGGCCCGACCGGCCTGCCCCTGCGGGTGCCGATGGCCCAGCTCCCGGGCGGCAACGGCGCCGCACCGGTCCCCGCGCCGCGCGGCGAGGCCGACCCCGAAGCGGTGGGCAGCCTGCTCAACCAGTTCTACGGCGGTGTGCGGCGCGCCGAGTCCGAGGACCCGAACGATCCGACGAGCGCGCCGGCCCGGCGCGGAGAACAGGAGCAACGATGACGACGCTCAGCCGCGAGGCGCGCGACCTGAGCTGGCTGGTCAGCGGTTTCGCCCAGCGGGTCCCGGGCGTCTCGCACGCCATCGTGGTGTCCTCGGACGGCCTGCTCATCGCGGTCTCCGACCACCTGCCGCGCGAGCACGCCGACAAGCTGGCCGCCGTCACCTCCGGCGTCATGAGCATCACCAGCGGCGCCGCCCAGATGTTCGACAACGACTACGTCAAGCAGACGGTCGTCGAGATGGGCCGCGGCTACTTCCTGGTGATGCACATCCGTGACGGCTCGATCCTGGCGACGCTGGCCGGCGCGGAAGCCGACATCGGCGTGGTCGGCTACGAGATGGCCCGGCTGGCCAAGCAGGCCGGCGAGATGCTGACGCCGGCCTTGCGCGAGGAGCTCCAGCAGGCACTGCCGCGATAGCGGCTCAGCCAACTCAGCCTCGTTGACTAGACCGTGTTGTCCCTGATCACGCCCTTGTACCAGTGGGCGCTGCGCTTCAGGATGCGGCGCTGCGTCGGGTAGTCCACGTAGACCAGTCCCCAGCGCTGCTCGTACCCCTCGGCCCATTCGAAGTTGTCCATCAGCGACCACACGTGGTAGCTCTCCAGCGGCACACCCGCCTCGATCGCGCGGTGTGCCGCGGCGAAGTGGTCGCGGAGGAACTCGACCCGGCCCGGGTCGTCGACGGTGCCGTCGCTGCCGAGCTCGTCCGGGCACGGCAGGCCGTTCTCGGTGATGGTCAGCGGGATCGGGCCGTAGTCGCGGGTGATCCGGGTCAGCATGTCGAACATCCCGTCCGGGAAGATCTGCTGCCAGAACGCCTCGGAGGTCGGCCAGCGCGTCTCGGTGTCGCCGCCGCCGGTGACGTAGTACGGCGTGTAGTACTGCACGGCCAGCAGGTCGACCGGCGACGAGATGACCGCGAGGTCGCCGTCGCGGATCCCGCGCACCATCCGGCTGTCCGGACCTAGGTCGTCGAGCACGTCCTGCGGGTACGCGCCGCGCAGGATCGAGTCGAGGTAGAGCCGGTTCTCGTACCCGTCGTACAGCCGGGTCGCCGTCTCCGTCTCGGGGCGGTCGTCGGCCGGGTAGCACGGGTGCAGGTTGAGCGCGGGCCCGATCCGCGCGTCGCTCTCCGCCCGCAGGGCCCGCACCGCGAGCCCGTGCGCGAGCTGGAGATGGTGCGCGACCAGGTAGGCCGCGTCGGGGTCACGCAGCCCGGGAGCGTGGTGGCCGCCGAGGTAGCCGTTCTGCACGACGGTCTTCGGCTCGTTGATCGTCAGCCAGACCGGCACGGCGGTGCCCAGCGCCTCGAACACGGCGGCGGCGTAGTCGGCGAACCGGTACGCGACGTCGCGGTTCTCCCAACCACCCAGGTCCTGCAGCGCCTGCGGCAGGTCCCAGTGGAACAGCGTGGCCATCGGCTCGATGCCGCGCTCGTGCAGCCCGTCGACCAGGCGACGGTAGAAGTCGAGCCCTCGCTGGTTGGCCTTGCCGGTGCCATCGGCCTGCACCCGCGGCCACGAGATGCTGAACCGGTAGCTGCGTAGCCCCAGGTCCTTCATCAGGTCGAGGTCGTTCGCCCAGCGGTGGTAGTGGTCGGCGGCGACGTCGCCGGTGTCGCCGTTGCGGGTCCGGCCGGGCGTGTGGCTGAACGTGTCCCAGACGGACGCACCGCGGCCGTCCTCCTTCGCGGCGCCTTCGATCTGGTACGCGGAGGTCGCGGCGCCCCAGCGGAAGCCGTCCGGGAAGCGCAGTCCCAGCCGGCGTTCGGGGTTCGGGTCGGCGTCCGGTGAGTCGGGGTCGCAGGCGGCGGCGAGCAGCGACGTCGCGGCGATGGCGACTCCGCTGGCCGGGCGCACGGACACGCGGGCGGCGGTGGCCGCGGTGGCCGAGAGAGCGGCGCGGCGCAGCAGGCGCCGGCGGGTCAGCACGGTCATGTCGCAGGTCTCCTCGGGGTGGGATCTGGGAGCGCTCCCAAGATCGTACAACGAATTGCCCGGTCCCGGAACCCCGGACGCTGAAAAGCCGGACAAAGCAGACGGTCGACCGGTTGGGCGTCGCCGCCTGTCCTGTCGACCGATTCATGCCCGTAACAATCGAGAGTTAGCGTTGGGGGCGGGGAGGGCAACCCCACCCCCAACCTCAGTTACATACACGCACTTCGGTTGGCACCAGACGTGCGTGTCGCGCGGGAGCCGGGCCACGCGAGTGGCGGTGGTTCCACCTCCTCTCGAAGAGGGAGCGGAGACCGGCGACGGAGTCCGGGCTGGCCCGTCGCCGGCCTACTCTGACGTTCATCAATGGAAGCGCTCCCATCGACGTTGGTCAGACTGTAGCCGTCCCGCAGCGCGCGGGAAACCCCCTGGACACGATCGAAAATTTCGGATTATGCCGTCGAGTCGGGGTGCAGATAGAAGCCGGAGTTGCGGCGCTTCGCCTCGTACATCGCCTCGTCCGCGTCGCGGAGCAGGGACTCGAACGGCTTGGTGTGGCTCGCCGCGATGCCCACGCTCGCCGCTGGCCGCAGGGTGCGGCCGTCGACCCGCACCGGCTTCTTCAGGGCACCGAGGATGCGATGGGCGGCGGCCACGGCGTCCTCGGCCGACGCGTCGGCCAGGAGCACGCTGAACTCGTCACCGCCCAGCCGCGCCACCGTGTCGCCCGGCCGCACGCTGCGTCTCAGCCGGGTCGCGGTGAGCTTGAGCAGGTCGTCGCCGGCGTGGTGCCCGAGGGTGTCGTTGACCATCTTGAAGTCGTCGAGGTCGAGCAGCAGCACGGCCCGACCCCGGCCGGCGTCGGAGTTGCCGAGCCGCTGGGCGTGGTGGTCGAAGAACGCCCGGTTCGCGAGGCCGGTCAGATGGTCGTGGTTGGCGGCGTGGCGCAGCTTCTCCTCCTGCCGGCCGAGCGCCTCGATGCTCTCGTCCAGTCGGCTCACCAGCCGCTCGTTCTCCATCAGCACCAGGCTCTGCCGTGCGGCGACCACGGCGACGAGCACCACCGAGCCGACCACGGTGCCCCAGCTCTTGATGGTGAGCCCCTGGATCGGCAACTGGATGATCAGCATGAGCTGGACGAGGCCCACCGCGATGAACGGAACCCGCGTGGTGACCCGCGTCCGTTTCGGCGGCCCGACCGAGCGCGTGAGCGTCCCGCGCAGCCGTTCCACGCAGGGCGAGATCGCCAGGATCAGCGCCGGCACCAGCCGCAACACGTAGCTGCCCCGCGAGTCGGCGGCCGCGAGCTGCGGGTTGAGCGCGTGCTCCACGCCGAAGAGTGCGATCGCGGTCGCGAGGACCACTCCGGTCGTCCGGTTGAACGGCGCCTCCTTGGTCATCAGCAGCCGGACGATCGCGAACGCGGAGACGATCATGATGACCGAGCCGCAGAGCGACCACGCGAGCTCGTTGGTGTCCTTGGCCTGCTCGCTGCCGGTCAGCGTGATGCTCCAGACGAAGACGGATGCCGCGACCATCACGATCGCGGCGTCGAGCCAGAGCCGGATGCGCTCCCGCCCCACCAGATCGGGTGGTCGGGTCAGCAGGAAGACCAGGAGCACGAGTGAGCCTGCGGCGATGAGCAGGGTCGGCACCGTGCGGTGTGTGCTCGCGTTCGCCGGCTCGATGGCGAAGTCGACCGCGCGGACGACGCCACCGGCGGTCTTGAGCACGCCGGCTATCGCGGCCGCGCCCCAGAACCGCCGACAGACGGAGTCCTGCCGGGGTCTGCGCCACAGGCGCCACGCCAGAAACGCGAACGTGGCCTCGAGCACCGCCTGCGCCGACCACGACGTGATCGCCGGGGCGGGGCCCAGCCAGATCAGGATCGCCGCGACGGCGAAGGTGCCGAGCACCCCGCCCAGGACGCGGTCCATCGACCCATCACACCACGTGCGCCCCGCACCGTACGCGGTTCGCCGCGCTTGCTTGCGGGAGCGCTCCCATGTAAGACTGTCGATCCAATCGCGGGTTGGGAGCCGACCTTCGCGCACGCGTCCCGGGCAGGACGCGCCGCTCATCCCTGCTTCCGCGAGGAGACAACGCTTCCATGAGACTCAGGCTCAGACGCGCCGTGGCCATGCTCGCCGCGGGCACCCTGGTCGCCGCCGCGGTCGCCGTGCCGGCCGGTCCGGCCCAGGCCGCCGTCGCCTGCGACGTGGTCTACGCGACCAACGACTGGCCCGGCGGCTTCACCGCCAACCTCACCATCCGCAACCTCGGCGACCCGATCACCAGCTGGACCCTCGGTTTCGCCTTCCCCGGCAGTCAACGCGTGACCCAGGGCTGGTCGGCCACCTGGAGCCAGACCGGCAACCAGGTCACCGCGACCAGCATGCCGTGGAACGGCAACCTGCCGACCGGCGGATCGACCGGCATCGGCTTCAACGGCAGTTGGAGCGGCAGCAACCCGCGCCCGACGGCCTTCACGGTCAACGGCACGACCTGCGGCGGCGCGCCCGTGCAACAGCCGCCGACGGTCGACCTCACCGTGCCCGCCGGCCCGTTCGAGGCGCCCGCCGACGTCGCGCTCTCCGCGACCGCCAGCGACCCCGACGGGACCGTCAGCAAGGTCGAGTTCTATCGCAACGGGCTGCTGGTCAACACCGACACCACCACGCCGTACGGGTACACGCTGGAGGATCTGCCCGCCGGCTCGTACACGGTGCAGGCCCGGGCCTATGACAACGCGAACCTGACCGCGACCGACGAGGCGAGCTTCACCGTCAGCCAGGCCTCCGGGCCGGTGCTGCGGGCCAACCCGACGTCCGTCTCCGTCGCCGAGGGCGGGACGTCGTCGACGCGCCTGACGCTGAGCGCCGCGCCGTCGTCGTCGGTCACCGTCGCACTGGCTCGCAGCGGTGACACCGACGTCTCGGTCTCGCCGACCAGCGTGACGCTGACGAGCTCCAACTGGAGCACGGGCGTGCCGGTGACCATCGCGGCCGCCGAGGACACCGACACCGTCGGCGGCTCGGCGACGATCACCGCGTCCGCCACCGGGTACGCGCCGGTCGCGATCGCCGTCACCGAGATCGACAACGACGGCGGCGGTGGCGACAACACGTATGTGACCCGGTTCCTGGACCAGTACGGGAAGATCAAGAACTCCGGGTACTTCAGCCAGGAGGGCGTCCCGTACCACTCGATCGAGACTTTGATCGTCGAGGCGCCTGACCACGGCCACGAGACGACGTCCGAGGCGTTCAGCTTCTGGATCTGGCTCGAGGCGCAGTACGGCCGGGTGACCCAGAACTGGGCGCCGTTCAACAACGCCTGGACGGTGATGGAGCGCTACATCATCCCGTCGCACAACGACCAGATCACGGCAGGGGTCAACGGCACGCCGCAGTACGCCGCCGAGTACAACCTGCCCAGCCAGTACCCGTCGCAGTTGCAGCCCAACGTGTCGGTCGGGCAGGACCCGCTGCGCTCGGAGCTCCAGTCGACCTACGGCACCGGCGACATCTACGGCATGCACTGGCTGCTCGACGTCGACAACACGTACGGCTTCGGCCGGTGCGGCGACGGGACCACGCGGCCCGCGTACATCAACACGTTCCAGCGGGGTCCGCAGGAGTCCGTCTGGGAGACCGTGCCGCAGCCGTCCTGCGACACGTTCGCGCATGGTGGCCCGGCCGGCTTCCTGGACATCTCGATCAAGGAGTCCAACGCGCCGGCGAAGCAGTGGAAGTACACCAACGCGCCGGACGCCGACGCGCGGGCGATCGAGGCGGCGTACTGGGCGTTGACGTGGGCGACCGCGCAGGGCCGGGCCGCCGACGTCTCGGCCACCGTGGCCAAGGCGGCCAAGATGGGCGACTACCTGCGGTACGCGATGTTCGACAAGTACTTCAAGCGGATCGGCAACTGCGTCGGCGCCACGACGTGCCCGGCCGGCTCCGGCAAGGACTCGGCGCACTACCTGATGTCCTGGTACTACGCCTGGGGCGGCGCGACCGACCCGAACGCCGGCTGGTCGTGGCGGATCGGCTCCAGCCACAACCACTTCGGCTACCAGAACCCGATGGCGGCCTGGGCGCTGACCAACGTCAACGAGCTCAAGCCGCGCTCGCCGTCGGCGGTCTCGGACTGGCAGAAGAGCTTCGACCGCCAGCTCGAGTTCTACCAGTGGCTGCAGTCGGCCGAGGGCGGCATCGCCGGCGGTGCGACGAACAGCTGGGACGGCTCGTACGGAACGCCGCCCTCGGGCACGCCCACGTTCTACGGCATGTTCTACGACGTCGACCCCGTCTACCACGACCCGCCGTCGAACCAGTGGTTCGGCATGCAGGTCTGGTCGATGCACCGGATCGCCGAGCTGTACTACGCGACCGGCAACGCGAAGGCCAAGGCGCTGCTCGACAAGTGGGTGCCGTGGGCCCTGGCGAACACCACGATCGGCACCGGCGGGTCGTTCGAGATCCCGTCCGACATGACGTGGAGCGGCGCGCCGGCGACCTGGAACCCGTCGTCGCCCGCCGCCAACTCGAACCTGCACGTGACCGTCACGAAGAAGGGTCGCGACGTGGGCGTCGCCGCCGCGTACGCGCGGACGCTGATGTACTACGCCGCTCGGGCCGGGAACGCCGCCGCCAAGACGGGGGCCAAGGGCCTGATCGACGCGTTGTACGCGAACAGCGACGCGCGGGGTGTCGTGACGCCTGAGACCCGTGAGGACTACCGGCGGTTCGACGACGTCTACAGCTCCAGCACCGGGCAGGGTCTCTACCTGCCGCCGGGCTGGACCGGCGACATGCCCAACGGTGACGTGATCGCGCCGGGCAAGAGCTTCGTCGACATCCGGTCGTTCTACAAGCGGGACCCGGACTGGGCCAAGGTCCAGTCCTACCTGGATGGTGGTGCGGCACCGACGTTCACGTACCACCGCTTCTGGGCCCAGGCCGACGTCGCGATGGCGTACGCGGACTACGGCCATCTATTCCCGAATGGTTGATCGAGCCGGCTACCGATAACGCGGACGACGGGGTATCGTTCTGGCCGGAGGGGCCGCTTCCCCCGTGGCGGCCTCTCCGTTTACCTCACAAAGCGCCCCTGTCTTCGGACCGGGGCGCTTTGCTGTGCTCGGACGCACGGAAGCCCGGGGGTTGCCCGGGCTTCCGTTGTGCTGCTGCGGTCAGGCCGCTTGGGTTTCGGCTGTGGCTACCGCGGCTCCCTGCATCATGGTGCCGGCCGCGAAGGTGTACGCGCGTACCCAGGCGCCTTCTACCTCAGGGGTGAAGGCGTCGCCGGCGTACTCGCGCAGGGTGGCGAGCAGGCAGCCGGCTACGGCGGTGTAGTGCGCCGGCTGCACGCCCCAGCCGTCGTGCTTGGCGCCGAGTGCCAGCAGCGTGGGACGCAGTGCCTCCGGGTCCTCGTAGTTGGTGACGAGGGCGACGATCGCACCCAGGAGCTTGTCGTGCTGCGCGTCCATGCTCGCGGGGAACATCGGCCGGACGGCGGGGTACTCGGTGAAAAGCCGGTCGTAGAACGACGCGATGAGCGCGTCGGCCCGGTCGGCTACGACTTCCAGGCTGGCTGTCAGGAGCTTCGCGTCGGCCTGGTGGCTGGAGCTCGTCTCCTCGGTCATGGGTCCTCCCCCAGCTGTGGTGACCGTGGGCGCTCCCGGAGGGGTTCCGAGGGGCGCTTCGTCACACTGAGCGTAGGGATCGACACTGCCCGTGACAAGACTCACGTGAATATGGCACAGATAGCGACAACTGCCGATTGCAACATGCGAGTGGCTGTGATAAGGCCAGGTCGCCATTGGCCTGCTGGCGGGGGGCCACCTGGCGAGTCGTTCTCGTCCGGATCAATCCCGATATGACGCCGTCATGCGACCCACTTCACGCGGCGGGCGAGTGTGTTCAGCAATATGCTTAGTACAGCTAATGAGATGAGGCGGCGGCATGGCAATCCAGGCCCGGCCCGGTGGCCGGATCCCGCACAAGTGGTCGGTGTTGTCGAACACGACGCTCGGCATGCTGATGGCGACGGTCAACGCGTCGATCCTGATCATCTCGTTGCCGGCCATCTTCCGGGGCATCCACCTCGACCCGCTCGCCCCGGGCAACGTCAGCTACCTGCTCTGGATGCTGATGGGCTACCTGCTGGTGACCGCCGTGCTGGTGGTGTCGCTGGGCCGGCTGGGCGACATCTTCGGGCGGGTCAAGATCTACAACGCGGGGTTCGCGGTGTTCGCCGCCGCGTCGGTGGCCTGCCTGCTGACTCCGGGTTCGGGACGCACGGCGGCGCTGTGGCTGATCGGCTGGCGCATCGTGCAGGGCGTCGGCGGCGCGATGCTGATGGCGAACTCGGCGGCGATCATCACCGACACCTTCCCGGCCCGGCAGCGGGGGACCGCGCTCGGCGTCAACCAGGTCGCCGGCCTGGCGGGCAGCTTCATCGGGCTGGTGCTCGGCGGGCTGCTGTCGGCCTGGCACTGGCGGTCGATCTTCGCGGTCAGTGCCCTGGTCGGGGTGGTCGGCGCGGTCTGGGCCTACCGGAACCTGCGGGAGACGGTGACCCGCCGGGTCGGGGTACGGATCGACTGGTGGGGCAACGCGACCTTGGCCGTCGGGCTGACGGTGTTGCTGGCGGCGCTGACCTACGGCATCCAGCCGTACCGGAACCATGTCGAGGGCTGGGCCAACCCGCTGGTGTACGGCGGCCTTCTTGTTGGTGCGGTGCTGCTGATCGCCTTCTGCGTGATCGAGACCCGAGTGACCCAGCCGATGTTCCACCTGCGCCTGTTCAAGATCCAGGCCTTCTGGGCAGGCAACGCGGCCGCGCTGTTCAACGCGGTCGCCCGCGGCGGGCTGCAGTTCATGCTGATCATCTGGTTGCAGGGGATCTGGCTGCCGCTGCACGGGTACGCCTTCGAGGACACCCCGCTGTGGGCTGGCATCTACCTGGTGCCGCTGACGGTGGGCTTCGTCGTGGCGGGGCCGGTGAGCGGCTACCTGTCGGACCGCTACGGAGCCAAACTCCTGGCCACGGGCGGCCTGGTGGTGATGGCGGCGACCTTCGTGGGCCTGCTGCTGATCCCGGTCGACTTCGACTACGTGCTGTTCGCCGTCCTGCTGTTCCTGAACGGAGTCGGCTCGGGCCTGTTCTCGGCCCCGAACACGACAGCGGTGATGAACGCGGTGCCACCGGGGGAGCGCGGTGTGGCGTCCGGCATCCGCGCGACGTTCCAGAACGCGGGCATGGTCCTGTCGATCGGCGTGTTCTTCTCGCTGCTGATCGCGGGCCTGTCGTCGTCGCTACCGAGCGCGCTGCACGACGGCCTGAGCGCCCAGGGCGTACCCCCGGACGCGGTCTCGTCGGTGGTAGCGGTGCCACCGGTCTCCCTGATGTTCGCGGCGTTCCTGGGCACGAACCCGATCGGCACCCTCCTGGACCAGGCGGGCGTCACGGGCCAGGTCCCACCCGACACCCTGTCCCACCTGACCGGCCGCACGTTCCTGCCGGGCCTACTCAGCGGCCCGTTCCACGACGGCCTGATCGTGGTCTTCGTCCTGGCAGCGGCCCTGGCCACGGCCGGCGCGGTGGTCTCGCTGTTCCGCGGCGGCGTCTACATCCACGACGACCCGACACCCACCACGCCAGGCGGAGAACCTCCGGCAACGGCCACCTCGGGCACGGCCGGCCGTGGCCCGTCCGGAGCGGCGCGTTCTGAGGTCAGTCGGGTGCGGGGACGACCGGTCCGCCGGTGGAGCCGACGCGGGTGACCAGTCCGCGCGTCGCGGCTGGCCGCAGCTGGCGCGGTGGTCATCCTCTTCGCGGGGCGGCGCCGCCGACGGCGACGAGAACACCGCCGAGGCGGCGGGCCTGGTCCGCCGAGCGTGTCGGACCCTGGTGCGAGAGGTAGCGGCGCCAACATCTACGACTAGCCGATCCCCGGCAGACCGGGGAAGGCCGAGACCGACGAAGGCGCGGGCGGTGACAACCACCCGGGCCACCGATCCGCTACGGCGCCCGTAGCCGAAGAGCCTCGGCGAGCGCCGCGGCCAGCCATGCGGCGACAGCCGTTGGCGGTCCGGGTGTGGGGTGCGGAAGGCCTTGCCCGGTTGGGATGTAGGACGGGTCGGTCAGGCGGTGGAGCCGACGCGGGTGATGAGTTTGCGCATCGAGGCCAGCCAGCGGTCCGGGTTCTCCACCTTGCGTTGCTGGTAGGTCGCTACCTCCGGGTGCGGCAGGATCAGGAACCGCTCCGCCGCGAGGCCTTCGACCACCGCGTCCGCGACCTGCTCCGGGGTCAGCACCTCGCCCGCCGCCGCGGTTATCTGGGCGCCCGCGTGGCCCTGGGCCAGGCCCGCTTCGAGCATCGGGGTGCGGACGCCCTGCGGGCACAGCGCGCTCACGCCGATGCCGCGGTCGCCGTAGGTCATCGACAGCCACTCGGCGAAGCCGACCGCGGCGTGTTTGGTCACCGCGTACGGGGCGTCGCCCACCGCCGTCAGCAGGCCCGCCGCGCTGCAGGTCTGCAGGAGGTAGCCGGCGCCCCGGTCCAGCATCGACGGCAGCACCGCGCGGGCCGCCACCACGTGCGCGTGCACGTTGACCGACCAGGCGCGGTCCCACGACTCGTCGGTGGTGTCCAGGCCCGTGCCCGTGGTGATGCCGGCGTTCGAGCAGAACAGGTCGACCGGGCCGAACGCCTCGTGCGCTACCTCGACCAGGGCGGCGACCTGCGCCGGGTCGGTGACGTCGCAACCCACCGCCCGGGTCAGGCCGCGGTTGATGGAGGCGGCGAGTGCCTCGGCGGCGGCGGCGTCGAGGTCGGCCAGGACCAGCCCGGCCACGCCCTCGTCGGCGAACCGGCGGGCCAGCGCGGCGCCGATGCCGCCGGCCGCGCCCGTGATGACGACGACCTTGCCTGCTAGCTCCATCGGGCTCAGCCTCTTTCCACACTGGACGGTGCGGACAACCCGCCGATCAACGCGTACAACGCCTCCACGCCGCCCGCGGTGAGCTCCGGTGTGGGCAGCGGGGCCATGACGGGGGTGGTGACGCCGGCTTCGACGTACCGCATGATCTGCTCTTTGCACTGGTGCGGTGTGCCGTGGATGACCAGTGCGTCGACGAGCTCGTCGGGCACGGCCGCGAGCGCGCCGCGCCGGTCGCCGGCCTGCCACGCCGACCAGACCGGGTCGAGCAGGTCGCTGTTGCCGAGCCAGCGATGGAACTCCGCGTACGCGGGAACGGTCAGGTAGCTCGTGATCATCCGTCGGCCGACGGCGCGGGCGTGGTCGGCGTCGTCGGTCGGGCACATGAAGATGCGGGCGGCGATCTCGAACCCGGCCGGGGTGTCGCCGAGGGTCTTGACCACCTTCGGCACGTCCGTGGCGGCGAGCCAGTTGAGGATCGTGCCGTCGGCCTCGGCCGCGGCCAGCCGGAGCATCGCCGGGCGCAGTGCCGCGAGCAGGATCGGCGGCGGCGTGGCCGGCGGGCGTTCGAGGCGGAACCGGCGCACCGCGAACGTGTCGAACTCCTGGTCGACGGTCTCGCCACTGAGCGCGGCGCGCAGGAAGCGGAGCATGTCGCGGCTGCGCTTGAACGGCTCGGTGAACGGCACGGCGTTCCAGTCGCCGACGACGACCGGCGACGAGGCGCCGATGCCGAGCACGAACCGGCCCGGAGCGGTCTCGGCGAGCGACGCGGCGGTCATGGCCAGCAGGCCGGGACCGCGCGTGAAGACCGGCGCGACCGCGGTGCCGAGCCGCATCTTCGGCGTCGTGATCGCGCCGATCGTCAGCGGCGTGAAGGCGTCGGTGCCGGCGACCTCGGACGTCCACAGGTCCGTGAAGCCGGCATCGTGTAGCAAGGCGTAAAGCCGACCGTGGTCGGCCAACGGGATCCCGGCGAACGGGACCGTCATTCCCCAACGGTGGCTCACGTCTGAAGAACCTACCGGTTGCGGGCGCCGCGGTCGCCTACTGATTCTTATCGAAGGCCGTCGCTTAGGGTAGCCTAACCGCGAGTTCGGGAGGTTCGATGGCCGAGGAGTCGCTGCACGACCTGCTCGGGGGCCGCCGCGGCGCGATCGAGGCGTCGCTGCCGCCGCTCGCGTTCGGCGTCGGCTGGGCTGCGACGGCCGGCTCAATTTTGGGCGGAGTGGTCGCGGCCCTCGTCGTCGGCACCGCGGTCGCGGTCTGGCGGCTGTCCCGAGGCCACCGCCCGATGGCCGTGGTGATCAGCCTGTTCGGCGTGTGCCTGGCGGCGCTGATCGTCCTGCGTACGGGCCGGGCAGCCGACTTCTTCCTGCTCCAGTTGCTGACCAACGCCGCCAGTGCGCTGGCCTGGCTGGTCAGCATCGCGATCCGTTGGCCCCTGCTCGGGGTCGTGGTCGGCGTCGCCCTCGGCCAGAAGACCCGCTGGCGCCGCGATCCGGCCCTGGTCCGCGCGTACGGGTGGGGCAGCGTCGTCTGGGTCATGCAGTACGTGGTGCGGGTGGCGGTGTTCCTGCCACTGTGGGCGGCGGACCGGGTGCTGGCCCTGACCACGGCCCGGGTCGCGTTGACCTGGCCCCTGGTCGCGGCCTGCGTGGCGGTCAGCTGGTGGGTGGTCCGCCGAACGCTGCCGCCCGACCACCCAGGCCTTCGAAACCCCGTGCCGGCCTGAGCCGTCGCGAGCGTCGCGACCGCGGTGGTCCCGCGATACGACGGCTTGGCCCGTTCGGAAGCTGCGCTGCCGTTGCGAGCATGCCGTTACCGCGGTGGTCTCGCGATCGGCGGCGGCTTGGCTCGTTCGGAGGTTGCGTTGCCCGGCCTCAGGCCTTCGCGAGCATGTTGTGTAGCTCGGCGCTGTCGATGACCGTCGCGCGTCGGCCGAAGACCTTGTCCAGCAGCAGGTTGTGCACGTCGGTGTCGAAGTCGGCGACGCCGTCGGAGAGGACGTAGACGCGGTAGTCGCGGTCCGCCGCGTCTATCACCGTGGAGAGCACCACGCCGCTGGTGCTGACGCCGGCGAGCACCACCGTGTTGACGCCGCGGGCGCGCAGTCGCTGGTCGAGGTCGGTGGTCGACATGGCGCCGATGCGTACCTTGCGGACCACGATGTCGCCCTGCTCCGGCGCGAGCGCGTCGACGATCGCGGTGCTCGGGTCGTCGTCGCCCATCGCGCGGTTCTCGGCCGCCGCGGCGAAGGTGACGTTGGTGGCCGGCACGGTGGCGTAGTCGTCGTCGGTGAACGCGACCCGCACGTACCCGATGACGCCCTCGTGGGCACGCACGTCGGCGATCGCGTCGCGGACCCGCCCGATCAGCGCGTCGGGATCCGCGAGCCGCCCGACGATGCCGCTCTGGAAGTCCATCACGAGCAGCGCGGTGCGTTTGGGATCGAAACCGTTCGACGGCGCGGGCATGGTGTTCTCCTTGCGGGTCGTGCGGTCCTCGTTGGCCAAGCTACCCGCAGCGCGGGCGGCCCGCCCGCCCAACCCCGCCCCTGCTGCGGTGCGTGACCAGCGCCGAAGCGGACGGTTGCGGCCGACGGGTCAGCGCGGGTCCGTGTGGTGCTTCCGGCGCCAGCGCAGGGGACCGGGATGGACCGGCCAGACCAGCCGCCGCCAGCGGGACTGGACCGCACGGAGCCGGGCCGTGTACGCGCGGGCAGCCGCACCCGCCTCCGCGGCCTCGGTTTCGCCGGTGTTCGTCGGCGCGAACGCGTCCCGGTTGACCAGACCGACCAGCGTCGCGAGCTCGGGAAGCGGGGCTTTGGGACCGTGCGCGGCGGTCGTGGCGGAGGCGTCGGTTCCGGCCGGTGGCTGGGTCGCTCCTGGCACACCGGTCGCGGCCCGCGCGTCGGTCGCCGCTTGCCCGCCGGTCGCGGAACGGGCCCGACCTCCGGCCTGTGCGTCGGGCTGCGCCTCTGTCGCGGACCGCGCCGACGTCCCGGTCTGCGTGTCGGTCTCGGAACGGGCCCCTGTCGCGGACCCCGTCCCGGTCCGAGCGTCGGTCGCTGCCGGCCCAGTGGTCCCGGACCGCCCCCCGGTCCCGGACCGCCCCCCGGTCCCGGACCGCCCCCCGGTCCCGGACCGCCCCCCGGTCCCGGGCCATGCGTCGTTCCCGACCTGAGCCCCGGCCGCGGAAGGCGCGTCGGGCGCTCCTGGTCGGTCGGGCACCGCCCGGCGGACCGAAACCGCGGCCGTCGCGTGCGATGCCAGCTCCGTGGCCGACAGGTGGGTCGCCGCCGGTGTGCCGGCCAGCCGCAGGGCGTCGCGGACCTCCAGCCACGCCCCGGCCACCCGGTCGGTCGGGGTGCCGGTAGCCAGCCGTTGCCGGCTGAGCCCGCGGCGCATCACGAGCAGCGCGCACCACGCCCCGACCAGGAGCAGCAGCAGGCCGCCGCCGCCGATCGCGTAGACCGGGGCCACGCCGGAACCATCCGCCGGGGCCGCGACGATCGGGGCCGCGGTCGGTGAGACCGTCGGGTCCAGGGTGGGCAGCGGCGCCTCGGACGGTGGTGGTGTCGGGGGCTCCGGCTTGGGCGGCTCCGACGCCGGCGGCTCCGGCACGGTGTCGGGCTTGGGCATCGGGTCGAACGCCACCCAGCCCACGTCGGTGAAGTAGACCTCGGGCCAGGCCTGGGCGTCCGAGCCGCGGACCGGGCCGTTGCCCGTCGCGCTGCGGAAGCCGACGACGATCCGGGTCGGCAGGCCCATCATCCGGGCCAGCACCGCGTACGACGCCGCGAACTGTTCCGAGGTGCCCTGCTGCCCGCCGCCGTTGGCCGGGCCGAAGAGGAAGAACGCGAGGTTGGGGTACGCGTGGCCGCTGGGCGCGTCCGCGATGACCTTGTAGTGGGTCGCCAGGTAGTCCTCGATGGCCAGCGCACGCTCGTAGGCGCCGCCGCCCGCGTCCGACGCGATCCGCTCCGACAGCTCGCGAATCGGATCGGGCGCGCCCGCACCCAGGGCCAGCATCCGTGCGATCCCGTCACCGAACGGCACCTCGGCGGCGGTCAGCAGGTTGAGGTCGGGCTCTTCGGCGAGCGACGAGACCGTGTACGCCAGCCCCGGCCGCAACCCGTCCGGCTCGATCATGGTGCCGGTGGCCGGGTCGTACGCCACCCGCACACCGTCCACTCGCGACGGTGTCGGCACCGCGGGCAGCAGCCGGCCGGACAGGTCGCCGATCTCGATCCGCTGGGTCACGGGCCGCGGCGCGTTGCCCGATAGCGTTGCCGGGGCGGGCAGCACCCGGCCGGCGCCCCGGTAGACGGCACCGACCCGCCAGGTGATCCCGTCGTAGTCGGAGAGCACCGCGAGCCGGATCCGGGTCGGCTCGCCGCGGTCGCTGCTCAGGTCGAACAGCTTCTGGTCGGGGTTGAGCGCCCAGCCCGAGATGCGGATCAACGGGTTCTCGTCGAGGCTGTCGACCTGCGGCGGCTGCACGTACTGCCGGGGGTCCACCGGCGTCGCCTCGACCCGGCGGGTGACCAGCGGCGCGGTGACGGCGGCCAGGGCGATCGCGGCCAGCGCGGCGACGGCGGCCCGCACCCGCAGCGCCAGCCGGGCCCGGCCGGGCAGGGCCGCGTCCGGCGCATCCCGGCGGGCGGTGACGGCCAATCCGAGCGCGCCGGCGACGACGACCATCAGGACGGGTACGACGGCCGGTGCGGCATTGGGGCCGACGACATAGAGGGCACCGGCGAACAGCAGCACGGGCGGCGCGTACCCGATGAGCAGTCGTCCCCACCGCAGGCCGAGCTCCGCGCCGGCGAGCCCGGCCAGCCACGCCGCGACCACCGGCACGATCACGGTGTCGGGCGTCGGCTCCACCGGGATCATCGCGGTGAGCAGCCGCGGGATGCCGTTGCGGGCGGCCTCGACGGCGAGGTCGCGCAGGGGGCCCGGCAGCGCGGCGCGGTCGGCGGACCACCAGAGCGCGCCCAGCGTGTAGCCCACCATGCCGACCACCGAGATCGGCGCGACCAGCCACGACGGCGCGCGACGGGCCGCGACGGAGATCAGCACGGCACCGGCGCCGGCGGCGGTGACCAGCGGCATCAGGACGGCGCCCGCGTAGACCCGGCCGAGCGCCGACGCGGCGGCGGCGATCATGACGATCAGGGCCAGCGGGGGTACGGCGGCCCGGGCGAGCCTCACCATCCGCGCACCCCGTCCCATGCGGCGGCGAACGCCGCACCGTCGGCGGCGTCGAGCACGACCATGCCCTCGGCCGCGGCCGGCGTGCTGCCCTGGCCGAAGACGGCGGCGACGACGGCCGCGTACGGGCCGCGCAGCGCGCCGACCAGGCCGAGGTCGCCGCGGGCCCCGGTGCCGGTCAGGAAGACGACGGTGTCACCGGCCCGCTGCTGGCGGAGCCGGTCGGTCGCCGCACCGAGGTCGCCGGCGGCCAGGGTCGCCTCGGCGAGCCGGTCGAGCGGCCGGGTGGCCGGCGTGGTGTCGCCGGTGACCAGCAGCAGGGTGACGTCGACGTCCTCGCGCGCGGCGGCGGTGACCACGGACGCCGCCGCCTCGCACGCCGCCTCGAAGGTCGGCGCCTCGCCGCCGGTGCGGTCGGGGTGTGCGGCGGCCCGGTTGTCCAGCAGCACGACGAGCCGGGGGAGGCTGGTGTCGAGCTGCTCGCGGACCATCAGCTCGCCGATGCGGGCGCTCGTGCGCCAGTGGACGCGGCGGAGCTCGTCGCCGACGACGTACTCCCGCAGCGAGTCGAACGTGATCGTGCCGTGCGGGACGTTGTCGACCCGCCCGTCGAGGCTGCGCAACGCACCGACCGGCACGGCGGTCAGGGGGTGGATCCTGGGATGCACCCAGACGGTGCCGGTGCCGCCGTGCGACCGGGCGGCGGTGACCAGCCCGAGCGGGTCGCGGCGCGCCACCCGCAGCGGCCCGACCAGCACGACGCCGCGCCGGGTCGTGGGCACCGGATAGTCCACCGTGGTGTCGCGTCCGGGTCGCAGGCGTAGCACCGGAACGGGCACGGTGGCCGGCCCGCACCGGTCGTGCGCGAGCACGTTCGCGGCACGCAGGCGAGCGCTGTTGCGGACGGTGAGGATCACCCCGGCCGGTTCGCCCCGTGCGACCCGATCGGGTTCGACCTGCCGGGACACGGCGAGCCTGGGCCGCCAGGCGGCATGCGCGAGAGCGAACGCGATCGCGACCAGCGCGGCACCACCGAGCGCGGCCAGCTCGGCGTAGCCGAAGCGCCAACCGACGCCGACCAGTGCGACGCCGGCAACGGCCAGCCCGACACCCCGGGCGGTCGGCCGCACGCCTCAGCTCCCGGGCAGCGGCCGCAGCCCGCCGAACCCGAACAACCTGCCCCGCGCGGCCTTCGTGGCATGCGCGCTGGCGGCGGGCCGCGCGGCCCCGCCGGACCCAGCGTCCGTGGCGCCGTCAAGCTGGGCCGGAGCGTGCCCGGCGCTATGCGGGGCCGGGTAGTACACGGCCCCGTTGGGCTGGGCGGGGGCGTGCGCGGTGCCGTGTGGTTGGGCCGGGTGGTGCGCGGCGCCGTTGGGCTGGGCGGCGGCGTGTGCGGCGCCGTTGGGCTGGGCCGGGGTGGCGTAGCCGTTGGCGGCCGGCGGGGGAGCAGCCGGCGCGACGCGCGCCGAGGCCCGTCCGTTGGCCGCCGGTGGGGTCGGGCCCGCACCACCGCCGCCCGGTAGGGGGACCGGGACCGTGCGCATCGCGTCGGCCAGGACCTCGTCGGGGGTGGTGCCGCGGAGTTGGGCGTCGGGCGTGAGCAGGATGCGGTGCGCGAAGACCGGGCCGAGCAGGGCCTTGAGGTCTTCCGGCAGCACATAGCCGCGACCGTTGATCAACGCGTAGGCGCACGCCGCGCGGGTCAACGCGATCACCCCGCGCGGGCTGACGCCGACGCGGACCTGCGGATGCGCGCGGGTCGCGGCGGCGAGCCGGACGGCGTACGCGTAGAGCGGGTCGGCGACGTGCACCTGCTGTGCCATCCGCACCATCTCGCCGACGGTCGCGGTGTCGGTGACCGCTTCGAGCGCGTCCGGCGAGCGCAGGTTGGCGCCGCGCAGGACCTCGATCTCGACGGACTCGTCGGGGTAGCCGACCGACAGCTTCATCAGGAAGCGGTCGAGCTGGGCCTCGGGTAGGCGGTAGGTGCCGTCCATCTCGACCGGGTTCTGCGTCGCGACCACCAGGAACGGGCGGGGCACCGTGTGCCGCACGCCGTCGACCGTGACCGTGCGCTCTTCCATCACCTCGAGCAGCGCGGACTGGGTCTTCGGCGACGCCCGGTTGATCTCGTCGGCGATCACGATGTTGGCGAACACCGGACCCGGGTGGAACTCGAAACCGCGGGTCGCCTGGTTGAAGATCGTGACGCCGGAGACGTCGGAGGGCAGCAGGTCGGGCGTGAACTGGATGCGCCGCCACTGCCCGTGGACGGTCGCGGCCAACGCCCGGGCCAGCGTGGTCTTGCCGACGCCGGGCACGTCTTCGAGCAACACGTGGCCCTGCGCGAACAACGCGGTGAGGGTGAGCCGCACGACCTCCTGCTTGCCGAGCACGACCGCACCGACCGCGTCGGCGAGCCGGCCGGCCAGGGCGGCGAACCCCGAGATGTGCCCGGCCGGCAACGGCTCCTGCTGTGGTTGGGTCACCGGGTCCTCACACGCACGTCGGCAGGCCGTTGATGTTGTCGCCGTTGTCGAGGTTGAGCCAGGCGAACGGGATGTAGCGGGCGTTGCCCTTGAAGGTGATCTGCACCCACCAGGTGCTCGCCTTGTTGCCGTTGTATTGCACCGCCCGGATGTTGGTGCCCGTCTTCTTGCACCACGCCGTGAAGCGGGAGCCGTTGGGCGTGTCACCGACCGCCTCGCTGGCGACCTGCCGGGTGCCGGTGTAGATGCCGATGCCGCCACCGCAGTATTCGCCCGCGGGGTCGACACAGTAGACGAGGCCGTTGACCGTGGTGGTGGTCGCGTTGCGGGCCGGCTGGTCGACCTGACCGGCGTTGTTGCGGGCGGACGCGACGTACGAATACGTCGTGCCGGCCCGCCACGCGTTGACCACGATGTCGCCGCAGGCCCGCCAGCCGCTGGCCACCGAGCGGCCGTCGTACGAGATGGTGACCTGGCACTGCGCCGCGCTGCCGTTGTCGTTGACCGTCACCGGCACGGTGACCGTCGTCGACGAGACCCGGGCCGCGCCGAGCGTCACCGTGGGCTTCGCGATGGTGGTCGCGGTCGCGGTGTCCGTGGGGCCTTCGCCGGCCTCGTTGACCGCCCGCACGGTCGCGGTCGCCGCGCGGCCCTCGGGCAGGCCGGTGACCTTGAGCGAGGTGCCCGCCGTGCGCTGCGTCTGCCCGTTGACCGTCACCACGTACTCGGTGATCGGCCGGCCGTTGTCGGGCGGCGCGCCCCAGCTCACCGTGATCGTGCCGGGCTCGTTGGGCGCCACGGCGTCGACGTCGAGCGGCTTGTCGGGCACCGTGAACGGCACGACGGTGTCACTGGCCGGCGACGGCGTCGAGGCGGCGCCCTTGTCGCTGACGGCGACCACGGTGAACGCGTACTGCGTGCCGTAGTCGAGCTCGCCCTTCGCCACGATCAGCTCGGTCTTCGTGCTCTCGCCGGCCGGCGCGGTGGCACCGGCGGTCGTCGCGGTCACCGCGTACTTGGCGATGCGGTTGCCCTGGCCGTTGGCCGCGGGCCAGCTCACCCGCACCGTGCCGTCGGGCCGGGCCTCGGCGGTGACGCTGGCCGGCGCGTCGGGGACCTCGGCGGTCGGCACCACCGGGTTGCCCCGCTTCGCCGGACCGGTGCCCTTGCCGTTGACCGCCCGCACGGAGAACCTGTAGGTCTCGCCGTTGGTCAGCCCCTTGATCTCGATGGACCGCTGCCGCGCGCCCACCTCGACCGGCTGCGGCCCGCCCTCGACCACGTATTTCGAAATCGCGGAACCGTTGTCGGAGGCCGCGCGCCAGCTCACCCGGGCCAGCTTGTCGCCGGCCGTGGCGGTCACCGACCGCGGCGCGCTCGGCTTGGTGACCACGTCTTCCTTCACCGGCGGCGGCTTCGGCGGGTCCTTGGGCGGGTCGCCGCCCAGCACGTCGTCGGCGTACTTGTCGACCACCCGCACGTGGTGCTTGTCGTCGACGACCCGGGCGGTCGAGGAGTTGGGCGCGTTGATGAACAGGTAGTTCTCGCGGACCTCGAGCTCGAGCGGCCCGTTGGCGCCCTTGATCTCGATGGTGTCGACCAACTGGCCGCGCTCGTCGAAGACGTAGACGGAACCCGACCGCTCGTCGGCGCAGTAGTAACGCCCGGCCCAGGCCACCGCCGGCCGCAGGTCAGCACCGGAACCCGGCACCTTGAACTGAGTCACGGGCCCGCCTTCGCCCACGACCACGACCTGCCGTCCGTCGGCCACCGTCACCGGGACCTGAGCACCGTTGGTGCGCGGCGGCACCGCGCCGATGCCCGGAAGCTGGAGCACCACCTGGTGCTCGCGCTCGCCGCGCACCGTGGTCAGCGCGCCCGTGGTGCGGTCGAGCACGGCGACGCCGTCGTCGAGGGTGCTGACCGCCAGGTCGTGGCTCGGGTCGGCCACCGTCACGGTCTTGACCAGCGCCGGGCTGACCCCGCCACCGCCGGACCCGCCGGAGCCGGGATTGGCCACGCCGACCAGGGCGACGCCGGTCGGGAGTGGATCGGCCGGCGCGCTCGGCAGCGGCGCCGGGGTGATCGCGGAAACCGTGCCCTCGCTGGGCACCGCGACCCAGAGCCGCCCGGTGCCGTCGAAGGTGCCGCCCGAGATGCCCGGTGGGTAGCGGACCGGCTCGCCGATCGGCACCAGCGAGCGCGGGTCGAGCTGGCGGACCACGCCCTGCGGCGCGTCGACCACGAACGCCGCGTCGTCGCGCATCGCGATGCTGACGCCCAGGCCCGAGGTCGTGCGGGTCGTGGCCATCACCTGGAGGGTGGCGAGGTCGAGCGAGCTGACCTGGCCGGTCGCCAGGTCACGGAGGACCAGGAAGCGGTCGGTCTGGGTCACCTGCATCGCGTGGTTGCGGGACTGCGCGACCGGGACGCGGGTGTCGACCCGGCCGGTGAGCCCGTTGACCCGGGCCACCTCGCTCTTGGCGCGGCTCCACAGCCAGGAGCTGGCGTCGTAGTTGGCCACCGCGTTGTCGGCCACACCGAGCCCGAGCACGGTGAAGCCCATGGCCGCCACCAGCGCGGTCACCACGCCGCCGGTCACCAGGCCACCACGCGGGATGCGCCGCTTAGGCTTGGCCAGCGCGGCGTCGAGCGCCTTGCCGAGATCTTCCGCGCCGTCGGCGCCCGTCATGGTGCCGTTGTCTGTGGTGGCCACAGCCGGCTGCCCCTCCCCACCCGTGTGTCGGCGGCGCTGGGCCGCCCTGGCGTTCCTCCCCGAAGCCAGGGGCCATCATATGGGGCTGTCAATGGCGGCGGGCACCCGTTGTGGTCGGCTGTGGACAGTGTGCGCGTGCCCTGTGGACAACACTTAGCGATCCTCGGATCACCGCAGGTCGGCGCAGTCGTGCGTACCGTCGGTGTGTTGTGGATTACCGTGGCGACTGGGCCGTACGGGTGGTGCAGACCTGACCGGACGTGGCGTACTTGTCGGTCGAATAGACAGCCACCACCGTGAAGCAGTAGTCGATCTCGGTGCTCAGGCCATTCGCCAGATACCGGGTCGCACCGGGCTCGATCGTCGCCATCGCGCGAAGCTGCGTGCCGGTCCGTCCAGCCGCGACGATGAACGGCACCGTGCCCGCCGTCGGGTCGGTCCAGGTGAGCAGCAGTGCGTCGCCGTCCTCGCGTACCGCCAGGTCAGTGGGTGGGTCGCCGCCCAACGCGGGCCCGGTCGGGATCGCCGCACCGGCACTGATGTCGGGCGCCGCCGCGACGCGGGGCGGCTCGGTCTCCTTGCGCAACACGACTGTCAACACCAGCAATGCGGCCACGACGGCCGCCGCGGCGGCAACGAACGCGGCCACCGTCGCACTGCGACCCCGCGCCCGATCACGAGCCGCGGCGGCCGCCATCGGACCATGCAGGGATACGGGCGCCACCTCGACCGCCGCGGTAGGAGTGACAGCCGGCCGTGGCCGCGGCCCAAAGGCTTGCGGCATCCGCTCCCGAGCGGGCTCCAACTCCTGCCCCCACACCCCACCGGCGGGCCTACCGCCCTGCCCAGGCGCCGTCGCGCCGTTGCCCGGCTGCGCGGAAGGGTTGCCGGAGAACCCGGACCACCCGCCGGCGCCGGCCGGTTGGGTGGTGGGTGCGGCGGGCTGTGGGACGGGCCAACCGCCAGCGGTGCCGGGATGCCCCGGCGGGCCGTTCCCGGCGTGCCCAGGTGGGACGTTGCCGGGCTGCGCGAACGGGCTGTTGCCGGGTTGCGCGAGGGACGCGCTGTCGGGTTGGCCGGGTGAAACGGTGCCGGGTTGCGCCGGCGGCTTGGTGGCGAAGCCCGACCATCCACCGCCGTTGCCGGCTGGACCGGCGGCCTGACCGCCCGGGTTGGCCGGCTGGGGTGTGCTCGGCGCCGGCGAACCCCAACCAAGGGCGCCCCCTGGCAGCGGCGCACCGCCGTTCGGCGCGCCCTGCGCCGCCGGGTCGTGGGTGGGTGCGGCCCACGGTGTCGAACCGCCCCCGTTCGGCGCGGGCTGGTGACCGGTCCCTGAGCTACGCCGATCCGCCTGGTCCGGTCGCGGTGCACCCTGCGTCGGCAGGGCCTGGGTCGGCGCGTCGATCGCGGCCCGTGCCGCCTCGGCGGCACCGCCCTGCGGCGGGGCGAACACACCAGGCGCGACCTCGCACCCCGGAGGCGATGACGTGCCCGCGGGGGTGGGGGCCCAGGACGAGTTCGGCGGTGTCCCACCAACGGCGTTCGACGGACCCGAAGGCTGCCCGCCGGCGGGCGACGAAACCGCGGTGTCGTGCGGGCCTGTGGGCCACCCACCGCCAGGCTGCACCACCGCCGGGCCGGTTGCTCCAGGTTGACCGGCAGGACCGCCGGTGGGCGGGATCGGTGGTCCTGCTGGACTTGCCGGCCAGCCGGCGGTCGTCGGGGTGGGCTGTCCGCCGGGCCCGCCGGGCCCGCCGGTGGGCGGAGTCGGTGGTCCTGCGTGACCTGCCGGCCAGCCGGGAGGTGTCGGGAAGGGTTGACCAGGAGGCCCACCGGCGGACGGCGGAACCGGCGAGCCCGCCTGGCCCGCCGGCCAGCCGGCCGGGGCCGGGACGGCCTGACCCGCGGGCCAGCCGGCGGGCGGTGGGAACGACGGAGCCCCGCCCACCGGGGGTGGTGGCGGTGGTGCGACCTGGGGCTGGAGCGGGGGCAGCGGGGGCATTTCACCGCCGCTCGCGGTCAGGTAGTCGATCGCGCCGCGGACCATGTGATGGTCTTCACCGAACAGGGATCGGCCGTGGGTGGCGACGCGGGTGAAGTTGCGGCGGGCCTCGTGGCGGTTGCCCAGCTCCTCGGCGACCATGCCCAGGTCGAAGGAGAGCGCCAGCATCAGCGGGTGGGCCTCGCCCAGGTGCAGCTCGCCGGCCGCGATCGCCTCCTCCAGGACCCGGCGGGCGGCGGCCGGGTCGTCGGCCTCGCGATGCAGCGTGGCCAGCGCGTGTTGGCCGCCGAGTAGCTCCGGGTGGTCCTCGCCGAGCAGCGGGCGGGACGCGTCGATCGCGTCCTCGAGGATGGCGCGGGCGTTCTTCAGGTCGCCGGCGTCGCGCAACGCCTGTGCCTGGCGGAGCGCGGCGGCGAGCGGAGAGGGCGACGACACGCCAGACACTCTGCCCTCGTGACGGCCCTGCGCGCTAGTCGGGTGGATGGGCGTGATCTGCTGGGTGAATGCTGCAGCGGTACGACCCGAGGAACGCCGACATCCGCTATTGGGTCAATGGTGTGCTTCGCCACCGGGACGAGCCCGGATTGTCGCCGTTCGACTCGGTTGTCCAGGGTGGCGACGCGGTCTGGGAAGGGCTCCGGCTCTACGACGGCAAGATCTTCGCCCTAGACGCGCACCTGGCCCGCCTCAGAAGGTCGGCCAAGGCACTGAACTTCACCGACATTCCGTCCGATTCGGACATAACAAGCGCCGTCAAAGAGACGCTCAAGGCCAACGACATGCGCGACGGCGTACACGTGCGGCTGACCCTGACCCGCGGCGTCAAGCTGACCAGCGGCATGGACCCCCGGCTGAACACGGCCGGTAGCACCCTCATCGTGCTGGCCGAGCACAAGCCGCCGGTGTACGACACGGCCGGCCTCACCCTGGCCACCGCCAGTGTCCGAAGGCCCGGCGCGGACGTGCTGGACCCGAAGATCCACCATGCGAACCTGCTCAACTCGATCCTGGCCAAGGTCGAGGCCAACGTGGCCGGCGCCGACGACGCGCTGATGCTCGACTCGCGCGGTTTCGTGGCGGAGACCAACGCCACCCACCTGTTCGCCGTGGTCGACGGCGCGCTGGTCACGCCGCGTACAGTCGCGTGCCCGGAGGGCATCACCCGCGACACGGTGCTCGAGCTCGCCCCCCAAGCCGGCTACGAAGTCACCGTCCGCGACATCTCACTGGTCGAGATGTACACCGCGGACGAGGTGTTCTGCACCGGCACGATGGGCGAGCTCGCCGCGGTCACCACGATCGACGGCCGGACGATCGGCGCCGGCGAGGTCGGCCCGGTGACCGCGAAGCTGTCCGCGATCTACCAGGCCCACGCCCGCGAGCACGGCACCCCGATCGGCTAGAGCCGATGGGCGGCCAGCTCTGAATAGAACGGCTGCGCCGCCTCCACCAGATGCACGAGGTGCGCCGGCACGTCGGCCGGTTCGTCGCGGTAGGGCGCGAAGCCGGTCGACCGCTCGACGGCCGCGTACCAGTGCGGCGCCCACACGCCGTCGTCGTCGCGCCGGCCGGCGGGCCAGCTCAACATCGCCTCGTCGAACGCGATGCCCAGCTCCGCGCAGAGCTTGCGCAGCTGACCGGCCGGATCGCGGAGCAGCGACGCGGAGTCGAGCACCGGGCCGCCCTGGGCACGGAAGATCTCCACCTGCTGCGGGTAGCCCAGGTCGTCGAGGGTCGGCGTGCCGCGCACCTTCGCGTACGAGGCGACGACGTGCGCCGGGTCGCGGATCAGGAAGGCGTTGGTCACCTCGCCCAGCCACCGCCGGCCGACCTCGCGCAGCAGGTGGTGCGCCATGTGCTTCTCGAACTGCACCGAGCGACCGGCCGGCAACGGCCGGCGCAGTTGGTCGACCGCCTCGGACCAGTGGGTCGGCTGGCTGGCCAGGATCTCGGCCCGGCCCGGGTGGTCGAGGCCGGTCGCCGCCAGGTAGAACGCGTAGAGCGGCTCGTCAACGACGACGCAGTCGGGGCGCGCGCCGAAGCTGCGCATCAGGGCCGTCGAGACGTTGCGGGGCCCCGACCACATCGCTATCCGCATTACGCCAGCTCCCGCCGGTCCCGTCGCCAGTGCTGTTTCTTCTTCTCGTCGCGTACGACGATGCCCAACGCCAGCAACTGCTCGCGGAGCATCGCCGCCTCCTCGGTCTTGCCCTTCTCCAACGCGGTGGCCCGGTCCATCAGCAGGCCGTGCGCGACGCCCGGCAGGTCGTCGTCGAGCCGGGTGTAGATCCGGAACTCGGCCCGGTGCGGGTCGCCGGCGGCGAGCCACGGATAGCCCTGGCCGGTGAACGCCGCCGCCACGTCCTTCTTCGACAGGTCGGTCTTCTCCCGGGCCAGCTCGCGGGCGTCCCGGCCGAGCAGCACGAGCTCGTCGCGGTCGAAGAACGCCGCGGTGACCTCGCTCCGGGCGGCCCGGCGCGCCTTGGCCTGGTTGCCGCCGCGGGTCAACGTGACCTCGCCGAGGCCGACCCGCACGACCAGCATGTCGGCGATCGCGAGAAACGTGACGACCAGGCCGACCGCCGCACCGACGCCGACGGCCGCCAGCGTCGCCTGCGGGTCGGGCGCCTCGTCGATCCACCTGAAGACGCCGCGGAACGGGGCGAACGGCAGCCCGGCGATCCGGCCGGCGGCCCACTGGAGCACCCAGCCGAGCCCGGCGCCGAGCAGCGGGAACAGCACCCAGTAGAGGACCCGGGCCCCGGGGTCGTCGACAACGGTCTCGTCGGCGGTCACGCCGCCGATTGTGCCCGACGGCCCGGGACCCGCGCCGCCCCGCTCGGTCAGGCCAGCGGCCCCGTCTCCGGCGGCGTGGTCGGCGAGTCCAGCCACGCGTCGATCAACGCGGTGAAGTCGTGGCCGGTCGTCTTGTTGACGTACGCCGTGAACGACCCCCTGGTCTGCTGGGTGTTCAGGTTGTCCCGCACCCAGCCCTGCGCGAGCGCGAAGAACCGGTCGTCACCGAGCGCCTGGTGGAGCTGGCGGAGCATGGCCGCGCCGCAGGTGTAGACGTTGGTCGCACCGAACTCGTCGCGCTTCGGCGCGCTGGGCGGCCCGTACTCCTTGCGCAGCTCGCCGTCCCTCTTGCGGCTCTGCGCGACCAGCTCCGCGCGGCTCAGCCCGTAGTGCTCCACCTCGTAGAGCTTCTGGACGTAGAGCGCCCAGCCCTCGTTGAGCCACATGTCCCGCCAGTCGGTGAGCGTGACCGCGTCGCCGAACCACTGGTGCGCGTACTCGTGCAGCGTGGTCAGGTCGTAGAACCTGTCGTCGACGTCGGTGAACAGGTCGCCGAGCGTGACCATCTGCTGGGTCTCCATCGCCGAGCCGGACTCGACCACGACCACGCCGGCCGACTCGAACGGGTACGGGCCGAACTTCTTCTCCAGCCAGGTGAGGAAGCCGACGGAGCGCTTCAGCCGGGGCAGCGCCGCGGCGTCGTGGTACCAGTAGGTGACCGGGATGCCCCGCGGCCCCTGGTCGGTGGCCTTCTTGAACCTCCCGACCGCGAGCGTCGTGGCGTACGACGCGACGGGCACACTGCTGCGGTACCGGAACGTGTTGCCGTCCTGACCGACGGGCGTGCCGCTGGCGACCCCCGACCAGCCTTTCGGAGCGGTCACCGCGATGTCGTAGAGCGCTTCGTCGGACGGGTGGTCGTTGACCGGGTACCAGGTGAACGCGCCGAACGGCTCCTGCATCGTCCAGACGCCGCCTTCGCGGTCGACGGTCAGCCCGAGCGGGTGGGTGTCGCCGCGCTTCGACGGCATCGGGGTCTGCGACGGCTTGCCGTGGTAGCCGACCACCAGCGTGAGCGGCACGTCGGCCCGCACCGGGCTCTCGACGACCAGCTTCTCCGCCTTGGTCACCGCCGCGCTGACGGCCTTGCCGTCGAGGGTCACCGAGTCCAGGGTGTACGGCTTGAAGTCCAGCGCGAGCGACGGCGCGTCCCGGGTCGGCCGGATCCGCAGTGTCGCGGTGCCGGTCAGCACCCGCTTGGCCGGCGACCAGTCCAGGTCGAGGCCGTAGTGCAGCACGTCGAGGGCGTCGGTGCCGCGCTCGGGGTAGATCGGGTCCAGCACCGGGGTCGACCGCCCCGCCGCCCAGGCCGCGTACGCGTCGTCGGCGGTCTGGGCGGGGGTCGGGGCGGTCGGTCTGCCTGGCTCGGCCGGGGCCGGCTCGGAGGTGCAGCCGGCTAGCAACGCGGCCGCGGTGGCGAGCGCCACGCCGGCCCGCGGGATCGAGGGATTCACGCGCCTTCAAACGCGGCGTACACGATCCCTGGTTGTCCCGGACCAGATTAATTCTCGGTTTCGCCCAGCAGCTCGCGGACCATCGGGGCGACCTTCGTGCCGTACAGCTCGATGTTGCGCAGCACCGCGTCGTGCGGCACGCCGGCCAGGCCGTACTTGAGGTCGAAGCGCACCGCGCCCAGCGTCTCGATGGACTCGGCGATCTTGCGCGCCACCGTCTCCGGCGACCCGACGTGCCAGGCGCCGTTCTCGATCTCGTGCCGGAGCTGGTCGGCGGTCGGCGCCCGCCAGCCGCGCTGCTTGCCGACCCGGGTCAGCACCTCGAGGTAGTGCGGGACGAGCTGCTCGTACGCCTCCTCGTCGGTGTCCGCGATGTGCCCCGGCGAGTGGATGCCGATCGGCATGGCCGGCTTCTCCAGCCGGCGCTCCGCCTCCCGGAACAGGTCCGCGAACGGCTTGAAGCGCTCGATCGGCCCGCCGATGATGGCCAGCATCAGCGACATCCCGTACGTCGCCGTCCTGATCACCGACTTGGGGCTGCCGCCGACGCCGATCCAGGTCCGGATCGGTCCGCCCTCGGTGTGCGGCACGACGTCGGCGTCGACCAGCGGCGCGCGCAGCCGGCCGGACCAGGTGACCGGCTTCTCCTCGAGCAGGCGGGCGAACAGGTCGACCTTCTCCTCGAACAGCTCCTCGTAGTCGGCCAGGTCGTAGCCGAACAGCGGGAACGAGTCGATGCTCGACCCGCGACCGAGGATCACCTCGGCCCGCCCGTTGGAGAGCGCGTGCAGGGTCGCGTACCGCTGGTAGACCCGCACCGGGTCGTCGGAGCTCAGCACCGTGACGGCGGAGCCCACCCGGATCCGCTCGGTCTGCGCGGCGATCGCGGCCATCACCAGGTCGGGCGCGGAGAGCGGCATGTCGAACGTGTGGTGCTCGCCGATGCCGAAGAAGTCGAGGCCGACGCGGTCGGCGAGCACGGCGTGCTCGACCAGGCCACGGATGGTTTCGGCGTGGCTGACCGGTTCGCCGTCGTTGTCGGAGAGGACGTCGCCGAACGTGTCGAGACCCAATGAATATTTGCTCACGCAACGAGGTTGCACCTCGGTAGCGGTGGCGACCACGCCCTGCGCTGGGTACCCACGACAGGGGACGGCAGCCCGTTGATGGCGGAGGGAATGATCGGCACCATGAGCACCGAACTCGGCGACTTCCTGCGCTCACGCCGGGCGGCGTTGACTCCGGCTTCGACCGGCATTCGGACATATGGGACGGCGCGCCGGGTGCCGGGTCTGCGCCGGGAAGAGGTGGCCCAGCTCGCGGGCGTGAGTGTGAACTACTACACGCGCATCGAGCAGGGCGAGAGCCACCAGATGTCCGACTCGGTGCTGGACGCGCTGGCCGGTGCGCTGCGCCTGGACGAGGCGGAACGGCTGCACCTGGTGCGCCTGGCCCGCCCGGCCGCCGTGCCGCGCCGCCCTTCCGGCCCGGAGACGGTCCGGCCGTCGGTCCTGGCGCTCGCGGACAGCAGCACCGACCAGGCGGTGATCGTGGTCGGCCGGCGCACGGACCTGCTCGGCGCCAACCGGCTGGGCTTCGCGCTGCTCGGCCTGCACCCCGCGCAGCGTCCGAACATGGCACGCCAGATGTTCCTCGAGCCGGCGATGCGCGACCTGGTCGTGGAATGGGAGCGCGAGGCCCACAACACGGTGGCCTATCTGCGCAACGCCTCCAGCGACGCGGCCGACGACCCGCTGCTGGCGGAGCTCGTCGGCGACCTGAGCATCCGCAGCGCGGAGTTCGCCCGGATCTGGGCGACCCACCCGGTGGCGGAGTGCCTGCACGCGGTGCGCGAGTGGGACCACCCGCTGGTCGGCCGCCTCACCCTCAACGAGGAAAGCCTGCGCCTGCCGGACGACCCGGGCCAACGCATCATCTTCAACGGGGCGGCGCCGGGCTCGCCGTCGGCCGAACGCCTGCGGCTGCTCTCGTCTCTGGTGAGCGCGCCCGAGGAGTCGTAGTCTGTCGGTTGTGGACGGTGTCGCCCACTGCTCGCCACGCTGGGTGGCCGGGGCTTTCCGGACGCCCTGACCGACTTCCTGCTACTCGACGACGAGGCATGCGCTGACCTGCTGGCGGTCGTCGAGGGCACGGCGCCGATGCCGCCGGCTGGCGCACCGGGCGCCCACCCGATCGAGGTCGTCGAGGACGCGTCGGAATGCGTGCGGGCCGCCGCCCGCCAATGGCCGAACCGCTTCGAGGCGATCGTCTCCGCGAGCCCGAAGCTGCGCCGCGACAGCAACGTGGTCCGGGCGCTGGCGTCGCTGCACACGCCAGAGTCCGAGACGATCCTGGTCGAGGCAGCGCAGGTGCGGGAGGCGGGCAACGGCTATCTGCGGGCAGCGGCGGTGGCGAGCCTGGTCGCACGAGACAGCCGCGCGTTGACCGCCCTGCTCCCGCGGCTACTGGGCGACCGCCACGACGCGGTCCGCCGGGCGGCCTTGGACGCGGCACACCGATACGGCGACGCTCGGTCCCTTGTGGCCCTGCACCGCATCGCCGCCAACCCACGTGGTAAACCGTGGGAAAGAGCGAAGGCCAGCGGCGCGACAACCAAGATCAACCGAAGATCCCCACAATCATGACTCGGGTCCGCGGTGGTCCGGACCGTTCCTCCCGCGAGAGACCGCTCCGCTTCGCTCCGCTGCCAGGTCCGCCGTGGGCGTCGGGTTTCGATCTGAGGGCTCGTTGCAGCGGGCCGGCGGCGCAGCGAAGCGGAGTGGTCCCTGTCGGCTTTCCACCGCATCGCCGCCAACCCGCGCCGAAAGCGTTGAGGGAGCGAGGGCTAGTGGGCGGTACCCAAGATCAACCGAAGATCATCAAGGGCATGACTTGGGTTCGCGGTGGGCGGACGGCTCCTCCCGCGAGAGAACGCTTGGCTGCGCTGCCAGGTCCGCCGTGGGCGTCGGGTTTGGATCTGAGAGCGCCTCGCGGCGGAGCCGGCAGCGTAGCGAAGCGGAGCGGTCCCTCGCGGGAGGAGCGGTCCGGACCACCGCGAACCCGAGTCAAGAGCTCTTGGTTTTTGCTGGTCTCCCCGGCCACCACCAGTTGACGCGACCGAAAGCGGCTACCAACGCTGGGGTGAGGACGCCGCGGACGATGGTGGCGTCCAGGGCTATGCCCAGCGCCAGCGTGGTGGCGAAGATCTTCACGTCGACCACCGGGACCGTGGACAGGGCGATGAAGGCCAGCACCAGGATCAGGGCGGCCGAGGTGACCAGGCGGCCCGTGTAGCCGATGCCGTGGATCGTTGCCTCGTCTGTCGGCAGGCCCGCGTCGTGGCCCTCGCGGATTCGGGACAGGATGAAGACCTCGTAGTCCATCGACAGTCCGAACAGGAACGAGAATGCCGCGATCGGCACCCAGACCGTGATCGAGCCGCTGGACTCCGTGCCGAACAAGGCCTCGCTGCCGTGGCCGTCCTGCCAGATCCAGACCGTCAGCCCGTACGCGGCGGCGATCGAGACCACGTTGAGCAGCAGGGCCTTGATCGGCAGCCAGATCGAGCGCAGTGCCCGGGCGAGCAGCGCGAAGGTGATCACCACGACCAGGGCGAGTACCCACCAGCTGTCGCCGTAGATCGCCTGGACCGCGTCGGCGTCCTGGGCCGCCGTGCCACCGACCTCGCCCGGCGCGGCCGCGCGCACCCGCTCCACCGTCTCGGCACCCGCGGGCGTCGCCGGGTCCTCCGTCAGCAGGACAGGCAGCAGCCGCTCGTCGCCGGCCGTCCAGCCGGGGCCGGTCGGTTCGACCACCGTCCACACGCCCTCGACCTGGTCCAGCGAGTCGGCCGCCGACGGGTCCGTGGTGATGAGCTCGACCGGACGCAGCGCACCCACGGCACCGGCGTCGACCAGGTTGCGGTAGCCGACCGCCGCCGGGCTGTTGCCGCCGGCGATCGCCGCCAACTCCGGTGAGCCGAGCCGCAGGCCGAAGACCGGCAGGGCGAGCACGACGAGCGCCGCGGTGGCCAGCGCGGCCGAGACCCAGCGGTGCCGGACGACGAACCGGCCGACGGACAGCCAGGCCGGGCTCTCCGTCTTGGGCAGCCGTCGGCGCGGCCACTCCAGGCGGGGCCCGACCGAGGCGAGCAGCGCGGGCAGCAGGGTCACCGCGACCAGCACGCTGACCAGCGGGATCAGCAGGCCGCCGAGGCCCACGCTGCGCAGGAACGGCAGCGGGAGCACGACCAGCGCGAGCAGGGAGATCGCCACCGTGACGCCGCTGAAGACGACGGCGCGGCCGGCGGTGGCCATCGCCGTGCGTACTGCCTGCTCGTTGTCGGCACCGCTCGCCCGCTCCTCGCGCCAGCGCATGATGAGCAGCAGCGCGTAGTCGATGGCGACGCCGAGGCCGATCAGGCCGACCAGGTACTGCACGATGAACGACACGTCGACGCCCGCGGTCAGCGCCAGCACCAGCAGGAACGTGGTGGTGATGGCGACGGCGGCCATCAGCAGGGGTACGAGCGCCAGCACCGAGCCGAACGCCAGCGCCAGCACGACCAGGGCGCCGCCCGCGCCCAGCGCGATCTCGACGATGATCGGGCGGTCGGAGCCGCCGCCGCTCTCGTTGAGCGGGTCGACGCCGGTCACCAGCGGCTGGGCTCCCGCGACGGTGACGCCGGCCAGCGCGCCTTCCAGTTGGGGGAGGGCGGCGGCGTACGGGCCGGGTCCCGGTGTGAACGGCGGGTAGACCAGGGCGAACGCGGTGCGGTCGCGGATGAACGGTGCCGGGTCGGCCACGTCGAGCGGCGACGCGACTCGCCAGCCGGGTCGCTGCAGACGACCGAACGCGGCGGCGAGCTCGTCGCGTACTCCCGGATCGCTGAAGCTCTTTTCTTCGGGCAGGGTGACGGTGACGACCAGCGGGTCCACGTTGCCGCCGCCACCGCCGAAGGTGTCCTGGATCTTGACGTTGGCCTCGTACGCGGGCTGGCCCGGGAAGCTGAACTCGTAGCTGAGCCGGTCGATCGCCTTGGGCGCGAGCGCACCACCGACGATCGTGAGCACCAGCCAGCCGAGCATGACGAGGCGCCGGTGCCGCAGGATCCGCTCGGTCCACATGTGAAAGCCGCTCCCGGGTGGTGGTCAGGTGAGGGGTATAAGGAGCCTTATAGTTAGCCGAGACCATACGCTACTAAACATGGAGTTCGACGACGACGCCGTCGTCCCGTGGACGGTGGTGCGGGCCAGCCACGCGCTCAGCCGGGTGTTCACCTCTCAGCTGGCCGAGGTCGGGCTCAAGCCGCACCTGTTCGGCATCCTGGCGACGCTGAGCCGCAACCCGGGGATGTCGTCGGCCGAGCTCGCGCGACAGGTGCGGGTCACGCCGCAGAGCATGGGCTCGCTGCTCCGCGGCCTGGTCGCCGACGGCTTGGTCGACCATCCGGCACCGCGGCGTGGGCAGTCGCTGTCGGTCAGCCTGACTTTGGCTGGCCATGAGTTGCTCGGCCGCGCCTGGCCGGTGATCGCCCGGATGAACCGGCCGGCCGCGTTGGGCCTCACCGCTGCTGAGGCCGCGCAGCTCAACGCGCTGCTGCACCGGGTGTTGGCGGCGACCGACTAGCTTCGGACGGGTGCTGGTTCGCAAGGCAACTGTTGACGACGCGGAGGCGCTGGCCGGTCTGCGCTGGCGGCGGGTGACCGAAGAGGGCGACTACCGGGGGACTGACCGCGCGGACTATCTGGCGTACTTCGCCCGCTGGCTCGCCGACCACGCGGATTCGCATCTCCCATTCCTGGCCTTTGACGGCGAGGAGGCGGCGGTCGGGATGGCGTGGCTGATGGTCGCCGAACGCGTCCCCACTCCGGGCCGACGACGGCGATGGTGTGGAGACATCCAATCGGTGTACGTGGTGCCGGAACTGCGCAACGACGGCATCGGGGCCCTGCTGCTGGGAGCGGTGTTGGCCGAGGCCCGCCGGCTCGACCTGGAGCACGTGACCGTGCACTCCGCCGACCGGGCCGTGCCGTTCTACCAACGGGTCGGCTTCGCGCCCGATCGCACGTTGCTCTACTGGTCGCCCTGACGTCGGCCAACGGATCAGCGTGGCACTCCGCCGGCCCGGACAACGACCGGGCGAGCGCGCCCGGTCGCCGTTGGCGTTGGGCGGTCCCACGCGACTTGCCGGGTTGGGCTTGTGCCTGGTCTTCGGTCGGGCCACGTGGTGGTGCGCGGCTTGTCGTCGGGTTGGGCGTGCGCGTGGTCTTCGGTCGGGTTACTCGGTGCCGCGCGGGTTGTCGTCGGGCTCGGCGCGTGGCCGGTCTCCGGTCGGGCTACGCGGTCCTGCACGAGCTGCCGTCGGACTGGGCGCGCACGCCCAGCCCTGGCCGGAACTCGCCGCCGAGCCACTCTGATCCGCGCGGCGCGCGTCAGCCCGCGTGTGCGGCCAGGAAGGTGTCTACATCGGACTCTATGGCGCTGAGCATGTCCCAGCCGTGCAGGCGGCTGTCCTTCAGCTCGACCAGCTTCTTGTCCGTGGCCGCGACCGCCTGGAAGAAGCCTTGGTCGTTGTCGCCGCAGAAGGCCGACGGGTCGTCGACGGCGCAGGCGAACAGCAGCGGCACCTTGATCGCCGCGGCGGCGTCGCCCGGCGTGGTCGGGGTCTTGGCGGCGGCCACGAAGCTCGTGTCGTGCGCGGACAGCGAGACCACCGCGTCCGCGTCGGTCTCCGGGTGTGCGGCGGCGACGAGCGCGATCGAGGCGCCCCGGGACGCGCCGATGAGCTGCACCGTGCTCGCGCCGGAGGCGCGCAGCGCGGCCACCGCGGCCGGCACGTCGGTCGCCGGCTCGGGGCCGCCGCACTCGCTGAGCCCGTCGCAGCGCTGGTCGAAGGCGAGCACCTGGTAGCCCTCGCCCGCCCAGCGCTGGGCCTGCGGGAACCAACCGCACAGGTCGCTGCCGAGTTGGTGCACCAGGACCAGCCCGCGCGGGCCGGTGCCGAACCGGGCGGCCGCGAGCTCGACCCCGTCGCTGGTGGTCAGCACCACCTTGGCGACGTCGCCGGAGCCGCCGCAGCGCTCGGCGGGTGGAGGAGCCTCGTCGGCGGTGGACGGCGGGGTCGGTGGAACGTCGTCGCCGCTACCGCACGCGGCGGCGGACGCGACCGTCAGAACAGCGCAGCACAGCAGGGCCGCGATGCGGCGTGGGAGCGCTACCATGCGCGTGACTCTATCGTGGACAGTCACTCCGCGTGGCCCGGTTCCGCGTCGGAAGCCGGACAGCGTCCGCCCGGCCGAGCCGTGGGCGGACCCGCGCCATCGGGTCGGTCTGGCCGTGGGTAGAGACCTACGCCGGCGCTCGCCGGTTCGGGCCTATCCACAGCCAGGCCGACCCGCCCGCGCGGGCCAACCCACCGCCACTGCGACCCGCCCCCGGGGCCGACCCCACCGCCAGGCCGATCCGCCCCCGGGGGCCAACCCACCGCCAGGCCGACCCGCCCCCGGGGACCGACCCGCCGCCAGGCCGACCGGCTCCCGCGCAGGGTCCGCCCGCAGCCAGGCCGATGCCCGTCGGGTCAGTCGCGGGCCAGGCCGTGCAGGATGCGGCCTAAGTGGTCGCGGTCTGCTGGGGACAGGGAGCCGAAGAAGCGCTCCGACTCGGCCGTGCGGGCCGTGCGGATCGCGGTCGCGGCGGACGTGCCCGCGGTGGTCATGGCGACCAGCGTCGCCCGGCGGTCGGCTGGGTCCGGGTGGCGTTCGACCAGGCCGCGTCGTTCCAGGTCGTCGACCACCTCGGTGGTCGAGCGGGGCGCGATGTGCAGCTTCTCGGCCAGGTCGCCGAGGCGCAGTGGGCCGTGGTCGACCAGGACGTTGATCGCCCGCCATTGCGCGGGCGTCACCTCCCACGGCGCCATCGTCTCCCGGTTGAGGTGCCGTAGCCGCCGGGCCACGCCCCAGAACGCCTCGGAGAGGCTCTCCCCCTGGTCCACGGGGAATACCGTACCAACAGATCAGGTTGTAACCTCATGTTGAGGGAACCTCAGCAATGCATACGTGGGAGGACAACCGGACCTTGCCTTCGTACGAACGTGGCCGACGCGTCAGCGAGGCCGAAAAGACCCAGGCGCGCCAGGTGTCGCTGCGCCGGATCGGGCGTCTCTTCACGCCGTACCGCTGGCCCCTGGGCATTGTCACTTTGATCATCATTGTCTCGTCGATCGTCGCCATGGCGTCGCCGTTCCTGCTCCGCGCCGTGATCGACCAGGCGTTGCCGAAGCAGGACCTGCGGCTGCTGGTCTGGCTGGTGATCGGCATGATCGGCGTCGCCGCGGCCACCGCCGCCCTCGGGGTCGTGCAGACCTGGATCTCGACCTCGGTCGGGCAGAAGGTCATGCACGCGCTGCGGACCAGCGTCTTCGGCCATCTGCACCGGCAGTCGGTGGGCTTCTTCACGCGTACGCGTACCGGTGAGGTGCAGTCCCGGATCACCAACGACATCGGCGGCATGGAAGCCGTGGTCACCACGACGGCCACCTCGATCGCCTCGAACCTCACCACCACCATCGCCACCATGGCCGCGATGGTCGCGCTCTCCTGGCAGCTGTCGCTGGTCTCGCTGGTCGTGCTGCCCCCGGCGATCTTCCTGACCCGCCGGGTCGCCCAGATGCGCCGGACGATCACCGAACAGCGCCAGCGCGAGCTCGCCGATCTCAACGTGACCATCGAGGAGGGCCTGTCGGTCAGTGGCGCACAGCTGTCCAAGACGCTGTCCACCGGTGCGGCCCTGGTCGACCGGTTCACCGCCTCGTCCCGCCGGCTGATCGACCTGGAGCTGCGCTCGGAGCTCGCCGGACGGTGGCGGATGGCCTCGATGAGCATCATCTTCGCGGCGATCCCGGCACTGATCTACTTGAGCGCGGGACTGCCGTGGACCTCCGGCGCGCTGAGCATCGGCACGCTGGTCGCCTTCACCGCCTTGCAGGCCGGGCTGTTCCGGCCGCTGATGGGCCTGCTCAACGTCGGCGTCACGCTGACCAGCTCGCTGGCCCTGTTCGCGCGGATCTTCGAGTACCTGGACCTGCCCGTCGAGGTCGACGACCCGTCCTCGCCCGTGACGCTCGAGCAGGTCGAGGGGCACCTGAGGTTGGAGGACGTGAGCTTCACGTACCCGGGGTCGGAGGTGCCCGCGGTTTCCGGTGTGACGCTCGACGTGCCCGCCGGGACCTCGCTGGCGCTGGTCGGCGAGACCGGGTCCGGGAAGAGCACGCTCGCGAGCCTGGTCGCCCGGCTGTACGACCCGACCTCCGGCCGCGTGACGATCGACGGGGTCGACGTGCGCGACCTGCGGCTGGCCGACCTGGCCGGGATAGTGGGCGTGGTCAGCCAGGAGACCTACCTGTTGCACACCACGATCCGGGAGAACCTGCGGTACGCGAAGCCGTCGGCGACTGATCTCGAGCTTGTCGAGGCGGCGCGGGCGGCCCAGATCCACGACGTGATCGCCGCGCTGCCGGACGGCTACGACACCATGGTCGGCTCGCGTGGGCACCGGTTCTCCGGTGGGGAGAAACAGCGCATCGCGATCGCGCGTACGCTGCTGCGCGACCCGAAGATCCTGGTCCTGGACGAGGCGACCAGCGCGCTGGACACCGAGACGGAACGGGCCGTGCAGCGCGCGTTCGACCGGCTCGCCCGCGGGCGCACCACGGTGATGATCGCGCACCGCCTCTCGACGATCCGCGACGCTGACCAGATCGTGGTCGTGGACCACGGCCAGATCCTGGAGTCGGGTACGCACGAGACGCTGGTCGACTCGGACGGCCGCTACGCGGCCCTGGCCGCCTAGGCCTCGGCCGTTGATCGGCCGGGTGTGCGCGGGCGTTTGGTCGCCCGGGTCTCGGCCGGCTGCGGTGCGGCGTTGGCCGCCTAGCTTTCGTCGTACCGGGTGGGCGGGAACGGGTTATCCGCGCTGAGCGGGCGGGTCTCGTCCTCGTCCTCCTGGCGCGCGGCGACGCCCTCGATGTCCTCGACCAGTGCCGAGTCGCTCAGGTCCGTGGGCACGGGCTCGTCGGTGGCCGGCGGCACGTCGTCGGGGTCGTAGTCGGAGGTCCCGGCGTCGACCCGCTCCTCCCGCGTGCGGCGTGCCAACTCGTCGTCGTCGAGCCGCTGCGGCGCGCCACCGTGGAACCGCCGGTCCCGTTGGCCCTCGGCAGCCTCGGTGGTGAAGTCCTCTTCCCTAGCCATCCATCCAGTCTTACCCCGGCGGCGCCTGGTTTGCGGGCTTTCAGAGCGGGTCGAGCCCGGCCGCGCGCAGGTTCGACACGGCGTCGCCGACCTCCACCTCGCTCGGCGCCGGGATTGGCACCCGCGGCGTCCCGCCCGACTGCCCGTACGCCCCCCTGATGGCCTTGATCAGTCCCAACGGGGTCTTGCCCTCGCGCAGGACGGAACCGTGCGCGAACTCGCCCGCCGCCATGATCCAGCCGAGCCGTTTCTGCGCGTCGTGCCACTGTCCTTTCTCGACAGCGACGAAGAACTCGTGCAGATACGGCTGGCGCGGCGTCTGCAGGAACAGGGCCCGGCTCGACCCCATCAGGACGTCGGGCGCGACCTCGGGATAGAGCATCCGGGCCACCAGGAAGTACTCCTCGACGGGGCTGGTCACCATGACGTCCCGGCCGATCGCCTCCAGCGTCTCCAGGAAGACGTCGAGCCGCACCGCGCCGTCGAGCAGCAGTGCTATCTGCGGCCGCTGCGCGAGCTCGCGTAGCAACGGCAGGTCCATCTCGTACCCGATCTCGGACAGGCTCGTGTTGTAGAACCCGAACGGCGCGGGCACCCGGCCGAGCACGTAGTCGAAGAAGGCCACCACGCCGCCATGCCCCCGCGGCCCGAAGAACGGCGGCCAGAGCATGATCATGCCGGCGCCGGACTCGGCCGCGTGCGCCGCGAGGTCGACCGCGTCGTCGGGCGCCGTGTGCGTGGCCGATACGGCGACCGGGACCCGGCCCGCGACCGCGTCGAGCACGATCTCGGTCAGGCGCTTGCGCTCGGCGACGGTCAGCAGCCAGAACTCTTGCCAGACCGAGCCGACGTAGAGGCCACCGACGCCGGGCAGGCGCAGCGTGTACTCGACGTCGTCGCGTACCGCCGCCTCGTCGATCGCACCCTCGTCGGTGTAGGGCGTGAACATCACCGGGATGTAGCCGGACAGGTTCGTCCGGGCCCACCGTTTCGCATCCGTCAACGGACGCCTCCTCGCCTGTGGCTGTGGCTTTTGCTGTGACCGTGGCTGTGGCCGTGGCTCACCATCGGTTCTCCAGCCATCGGTCGACGCGGGTGAGCGTCGCCAGGTCGACGGGCGTCAGCAGCGGCATCGGCCCGGGCTCGTCGGCCAGCGCGGCCGCGAGCTCGTGGGTCATGCCGGTCACCGCGGACGCGATGAGCAGCTGCGACATCAGGTACAGCCCGAACCCGAGCCGGCGGGCCTCGTCCACGGGGAGATGGCGCCCGGTGGGGGAGTGCACGACGATCCTGCGCGCGGGTACGCGTTCGGTCAGGAAGTGGTACGCGGACATCCGGCGCTCGCGGTCGGCCGGCGTGTCGGGGTAGTTGAGATATCTGGTCATCAACGGCAGCACGAGGTCGGCACCGGCGTCCAGATAGGACTCGCAGCGGGCGCGGGCGTCGTCGACGGACTCGCGTACGGCGTCGGTGCGCACGATCACCGTGGTCTCGCGTCCGACCTCGTGCCGGACAGCGGCGATCTCCCGGCCGACCTCGACCATGGTCCGCAGGGGCCGGTCCTTGCCGAACCCCTGGCGATCCTCGATCACGAACCCGGCGGCGCCGGCGGAAAAGGCGTCCGCGGCCCGCTCGGTGGCGCTGCGCTCGCCTTCCAGGCCCGTCTGCCCGTCGACGATGATCGCGAGGCCGGACGCGTCGACGAGCTCGCGGGCGAGGTCGAGGTAACGCTCCCAGGGGTCGTGCGGGGCGTGCGGGCTCGGGGCGTCTGCGGCCTGGAAACCGAACGGGGTGAGATAGGCGGCTTCGAGGCCGGCGGCTTCGAGGACGCGGGCGCCGAGGACGTCGTAGCAGCCCGGTGCGATCACGAGGTCGCCGCTGATGAGGGCGTCGCGCAGCATCGCTCTGGGCACGGGCGCCACATCAACCCCGTCAACCCCACTGCGATGCTGATGCTCCGCGAGGCCGTACTCCTGCGGGCCGCGCTCCGCGTGGTCTTGCTTCTGCGGGCGGCGCCCCTCCTGGTCGTGCTTTTGCCGATCGCCGGCGGTCGGGGTTTCGCCGCCGGCGACCTTGTTCTGCACGTGCCGGCGGGAGGTGACCGGCACGCGCCGTTCTTGCCGACTTTCCGGGTTGCTGCCGGGTGCGTTGCCGGCCGTTGCGTTGCTGTCCGCTCGGTCGCCGTCCGCGAGGCGCGGCTGCTCGTGGGTGGCGGTTTCGGGTGGGCGCCGTTCGTCGTGGCTGCTCCGGCCCCCCGCGATCATCAAATCGTCACCGAGCACTTACGAAACGCTACGCTGTTGCGCCTGAGGCCTGCCACAAATGGGGCAATTTTCGTTTAGTGACCATCCGCTGTCGGCGGCTGCCCCCACTCGGGAAAGTGTCGCCACGGGCTGACGTCGCCCACGTAGACGACCGCGTCGAAGGCGGCCAACGGGTCGACCGGGGTGGCCTGCCCGCCGGTCATGATCGAACGCACGGCCGCGAACCCGTCGCGGACCGGTCCGTCGGCCGGCACCTTCCGTAGGTCCAGCAGGTACCGCGGCATTCCGGACCCGGCGAGCAGCTCGTCCAGGCTGTCCGGGTCGAGCAGAGTCAGCGCTTCGGTGAAGAGGCGGCTGTGGCCCGGTGGGTCGTCCGGGTGGGGGCGATGCAGCAGCAGTTCGCCGCCGCCGCACGCGGTCGCGATCATCACCATCTCGTGCCGGTGGTCGACGGCCAGTTGCCCGCCCAACATGGTGAGCTCGTTGTGCACGATCGGCGGGGCGGACCAGGGCCGGGTCTGCAGATGACCGTTGGCGGCGAGCACGACGACCCGCTCGTGCCGGGCCAGGATCCATTCGAGGTTCTCCGCCATGGCGGAGTCGCGAACGTTGGCACCCTCGTACCGCCGGGTGGCTCCGTCCGGGAATCCACTCAGGAACGCGTCGGTGTGCCGGGCGGTGACGGCGCACCGGTACGCGAACTCGTAGTCGTCGCGGTTCGCGCGGCTCAGGTAGACGACCCGCATCGCCTGGAGGCGTTCGGCCAGGTCGTTGATGGCGGCGGTCAGCTCGTGGCGGGTCGGCGCGGGCAGAGCCATGTAGGCGTGCAGCGTCGGTGCCACCCAGGCGATCCCGCTGCGATCGGTCGGCAGGTAGTCGAACATCGGCAGCAGGGTGGCCCGGACGTGCGCCGCGTACGCAGGGTCGACCCGGTCGAGATAGGTCAGCACCGCCCGCACCGCCGGTCTGGCCGAGCCGCTCGAGTCGGCGAGGTCCATCCCGTAGAAGCTCACGTCGGCGCCGGCCCGCCGGTGCGCGCGCAGCCAGCGCAGTTGCTCGCGCATCTCGTCGCAGCGCCCGAAGCTGTAGGTGATCCCGTCGCGTAGCACCTGCTCGAGATCGCCGTCGTCGTTCTTGATCCACTCGTCGACCAGGGCGCCCTCGGCGAAGCCCGACTCCAGCACGACCGCCGTGAAGCCGAGCTCGGTGAGCAGGAACCGGGTCAGCCGGTCGCGTACGCGGTAGAACTCGTGCACCCGGTGCGTGCTCTCACCGATGCCGACGATCCGCGCATCGCCGACGATCTGCCTCAGTGGTGCCAGGTCGGCGAAGTCGTCGTCATCACTGGGGTCGATCGTGCGCAACAGGCTGCCGTTGGCCCGCAACCACGCCCCGACCGCGGGGTCGGTCATGCCGCGCCGTTGGTGATCCACATGGGCAACGACGATAGGGCCGTCGGCGGTACTCGGTGCTACCGCGTACCGGTACTTGGTGCTACGTTATAGCGGTACTCGGTGGCACGAAGTACCGGGCCTTTCCGGGCCTGGCTGGAGAGGAGCCGCGATGGACGATCTGACGGAGATGCTGAAGGGCACGCTCGAAGGTTGCGTGCTCGAGATCATCGGCGGCGAGGAGACCTACGGGTACGCCATCACCCGCCGGCTGAACGAGCTCGGGTTCGCGGACGTCATCGAGGGAACGGTCTACACGATCCTGCTGCGGCTGGAGCGGAACGGACTCGTCGAGGTGACCAAGCGGCCGTCCGAAGTGGGCCCGCCGCGCAAGTTCTACGCGCTCAACGACGCCGGCCGAGCGGAGCTGGCGACGTTCTGGGCGAAATGGCAGTACGTCTCGTCCCGCATCGACGGGCTCAAGGAGGGCCGGAGATGACCTTCTGGGAAACCATCACAGGCAGCGACCTCACCAGGGAATGGAAGGCCTTCGAAGCCCGGGCACAGCAGCTACCGGCCGAATACCGGTCGGCGTGGGAACAGATCAAAGGAAACATCTTCGCGTACGGGGATTTCACAGGCCGCAACCTGATGCCGATCGCCGACGCGGCCCTGGGCCTACTCGAAGAAGCGTCGGCGGACGGTCAGCCCATCCAGGAGGTCCTGGGCGACGACATCCCCGCGTTCTGCGCAGCACTGGCCGGCGGCGAGGGTGCCCGAACCTATCGAGACCGGTGGCGCGAGCAGTTGAACAGGAACGTGGCACGAAAACTGGGCCGGCTGGGAGGCTGACGTGGGCATCCAGGACGTCATCGAAGGCAAGAAGCAGTGGCGGGCCCACGTGGCCCGGGTCAAGGCGCTCCCGCCGGACTACCAGATCGTCTACAAGGAGATGCAGAAGTACCTGTTCAAGGTCGGCCCGATCGACCTGTCCGAAGGGCGCCTGCTCCCGGACATCGTCGACTTCTTCGAGGAGGGCGTTGCGTCAGGCAAGGGAGTCCTCCAACTCATCGGCCCGGACGTAGCCGCCTTCTGCGATGACCTGATCAAAGGCACCCGCACCTACGCGGACGTCTACCAGGAGTCCTTCACCGCAAACCCAGGCCCAACCGAGAAATAACGCACGTCGCGACAGCAGCGGCGGGGTGACATGCCGGACCGCGGTCGCGGCTCGCGTGGCGGTCCCGGTCCGTGTGGGGTCCCGGCTCGCGTGGGGCTCTGGGCGCGCCGTGCGGTCGCGGTCCGTGCCGTGTCCCGTCCGTGCGGGGTCCGGCACGCTCGGGGGTCTCGGCCCGCCGTGCGGGGTCCGGATCCGTGCGGGGTCCCGGCCCGCGCGGGGTCCCGGTCCGCGCGGGTCCTGGCTCGCGCGGGGTCCCGGCTCGCGCGGGGTCTCGGCCCGCTGGGCGGTCCCGGTCCGTGTGGGGTCCCGGCTCGCGCGGGGTCTCGGCCCGCCGGGCGGTCCCGGTCCGTGTGGGGTCCCGGCTCGCGCGGGGTCTCGGCCCGCCGGGCGGTCCCGGTCCGTGTGGGGTCCCGGCTCGCGCAGGGGACTCGGCCCGCCGGGCGTTCGTGGTCCGTGCGGGTTCGCGGTCCGCGCGGGGTCTCGGCCCGCCGTGGGGGTCCCGGTCCGTGCGGGGTCCGGCCCGCCCAGGGTCTCGGGGCGCCGGGCGGTCCCGGTCCGCGCGTAGGTCCCGGTCCGCGCGGGTCCCGGCTTGCGCGGGGGTCTCGGCCCGCCGGGCGGTCCCGGTCCGTGCCGGGTCCCGGTCCGCGCGTAGGTCCCGGCTCGCGCGGGTCTCGGCTCGGCGGGCGGTCGCGGTCCGCGCGGGTCCCGGTCTGCGCGGCCGTTCCGGCACGCGCGCCCGGCGTCCCCATCGCGCGATCGGCGTTGTCCGGGGGCTCGGTCGCGGAGCCTTCCTCGGCGACTCCCATGTGCCGCGCGCGCCTCGCGCGCCTTCAGTCCGGGAGCATGGGCATCTCCAGGACTGGGCTGTGGCCGACGAGGACGCCGCGGGTGACGGCCGCCGAGCCGAAGCGGTCGCGGACCGCGTCGAGCGCCGCGTCGAGGGCGACCCCGTCCTTTTCCTCGAAGGGAAGCGGGAGCTGCATGAAGCGGTCGTCGAGGTTGCCGACCGAGATCCCGATCAGGGTGATGCCGCGTTCCTCGATCATCGGTAACGCCGTCGCCAACAGCCGCCGCGTCGCGTCCAGGATCGTCTGGGTGTGCGACGTCGCGCGGGGGAGGGTGTGCGAGCGCGTGGCGCGGGTGAAGTCCGTGAACCGCAACCGCAGCACCACCGTGCGGCCGGTGCGGCCCGCGCCGCGCATGCGCCGGGTCACCCGGTCGACCAGGCCCGCGAGCATCGCGTCGAGCGCCGCCGGTGTGCGCGGGGCTCGGCCGAGTGCCCGCTGGGCGCCCATCGAGCCGCGGCGTTTGCCGGTCTGCACCGCGCGCGGGTCGCGGTTGTGGGCCAGGGCGTCGAGATGTCGGCCCGCGGCCCGGCCCAGCAGCGACACCAGCCCGGCCTCGCCCAGCCGGGCGAGCTGGCCGACCGTGAAGATCCGCCGGTCGCGGAGCTTGGCCGCGGTGACCGGCCCGACGCCCCACAACCGCTCGACTGGCAGCGGATGCAGGAACTCGAGCTCCTTCTCGGTGGCCACCACGAGCAGGCCGTCGGGCTTGGCGACACCGCTCGCCACCTTGGCCAGGAACTTGGTGCGCGCCACCCCGACCGTGATCGGCAACCCGACCTGGTCGCGCACCGCCGCGCGTAGGCCGGCCGCGATCTCCGACGGCGGCCCCGCGATCCGCCGCAACCCGGAGACGTCGAGGAACGCCTCGTCGATCGACAGGCCCTCGACCGACGGCGTGGTCTGCCGGAACACCTCGAACACCGCCCGGCTCGCCCGGGTGTAGGCAGACATCCGCGGCTCGACGACGATCGCGTCCGGACACAGTTGCCGCGCGGCGCGGCCGCCCATCGCCGTGCGTACCCCCGCGGCCTTTGCCTCGTAGCTCGCCGCCAGGACCACTCCGCCGCCCACGATCACCGGACGGCCCCGCAGCCTGGGGTCGTCGCGCTGCTCGACCGACGCGTAGAACGCGTCGAGGTCGGCGTGGAGGATGGCGCCTTCGGACATAGAACATATGTTCGCATGGGCAGGTCGGGCGATGTCCAGCGAGTGACGCGATATTGCGGTGAGGAAATCTGGGAAGCGCCGATAAGCTGCGCGTCCGTGACGGATCAGGGCGAGTTGGCGCGGCTGTCCGCGCGGGTGCTGTTGCTCGACGGCGACTTTCGCGTCCTGCTCCTGAGGTTCGCCTTCCACCAGCGCGACGTGCCGGAGTTCGGCGCATATGGCTGGTGCGCGCCCGGTGGCGGCGTCGAAGCCGGCGAGTCGCTCGCCGAGGCGGCGGCCCGCGAGGTGGGCGAGGAGGTCGGTTTGGCCGTCGCTCCGGACGACCTCGGTGCGCCGGTCGCGTACACCGGGGGATATGCCGACCTCGGTTGGGCACGAGGGGTGTTCCGGGACGACTTCTTCGCGCTGCGCGTCGATGCCTTCGAGCCGGACATGTCCGGCATGCTGGAGGTCGAATCGGCGTTCCACGTCGGGCACCGCTGGTGGACGAGCGCCGAGCTGGCGAGTCCGGCGGAGACGGTTTTCCCGTACGGCCTGGCCGGGTTGATCGACGAGCTCGCGGCGGGGCGTCGACCGGCGTCCGCGGTGGAACTCCCGTGGCACCACGCCTCCGATGCCAGATAACGATCCTGTCAAGGAGACCCCACCGTTTCTATGCATTCGGTTGCCGGCAGCTGTCTGAAGAGGACGTTTGCGCCCGCGTACCCCCTGAATTGTCCGTCTGGTTCACCCGTATGCAATGTCGTAGCCCTTCGGTAACGTCCCGTCCGTCGATGTCCGAGGGGGGAAGATGTCCATACCTGGATCCGTCCGCCGTGTGATCGGCCTGATCGCCGCGTTGGTGCTCGTGGCCACCCTGCCCGCCGCTCCAGCCGTTGCCGGTGGTCGCGACGACGATTTGCCGGCGCGGCATTCGCTACGCGAGTCGGTGACCGACGAGAACTTCTACTTCGTGATGGCCGACCGCTTCGCCAACGGCGACACCGCCAACGACCAGGGCGGCCTCGGCTCCGACCCGCTGGTCTCCGGCTTCGACCCGACCCGCAAGGGCTTCTACAACGGCGGCGATCTCAAGGGCCTGCGCTCGAAGATCGACTACATCAAGGGCCTCGGCACCACCTCGATCTGGCTCACGCCCAGCTTCAAGAACAAGGCGGTGCAAATCGAAGACGGTCCGTCGGCGGGCTATCACGGCTACTGGATCACCGACTTCACCCAGATCGACCCCCACCTCGGCACCAACGCCGACCTGCGTGCCCTGATCGACACCGCGCACGCCAAGGGCATGAAGGTCTACTTCGACATCATCACCAACCACACCGCGGACGTCATCGGGTACGCGGAGGGCGCGCGCAAGGGCTACGTCAGCAAGGACGTGGCTCCCTACAAGACGGCGTCCGGCGCGACCTTCGACGACCGCGACTTCGCCGGCAAGCCGTCGTTCCCGGCGCTCGACCCCGCGACGTCGTTCCCCTACCGGCCGGTGCTCGACCCCGCCGAGCAAAACCTGAAGGTGCCGGCCTGGCTCAACGACGTCACGCTCTACCACAACCGTGGCGACACGACCTTCGTCGGCGAGAACTCCTACTACGGCGACTTCTTCGGCCTCGACGACCTGTTCACCGAGAACCCGCGGGTGGTCCGCGGGATGATCGACATCTACAAGACCTGGATCCGCGACTTCGGCGTCGACGGCTTCCGCATCGACACCATGAAGCACGTCAACGACGAGTTCTGGCAGGAGTTCGGTCCGGAGATCCTCGACTACGCCCACCGCCGGGGCAAGCCCGAGTTCTTCATGTTCGGCGAGGTCTTCGACACCACGAAGAGCTTCACCTCGCAGTTCACCACCCGCGACCGGATGCAGTCCGTGCTCGACTTCCCGTTCCAGGACGCGGCCCGCAACTTCGCGTCGCGTGGGCAGTCGGCCGCCGCCTTGCAGACGTTCTTCGCCGGTGACGACTGGTACACCGACGCCGACTCGAATGTCTACCAACTCCCGACGTTCCTCGGAAACCACGACATGGGCCGCATCGGCGGCTTCGTCCGGGGCGACAACCCCGGCGCGACCGACGCCGAGTGGGTGGCCCGCGACCGGCTCGCCCACGAGCTGATGTACCTGTCCCGCGGCAACCCCGTCATCTACTACGGCGACGAGCAGGGCTTCACCGGTCCTGGCGGCGACCAGGACGCGCGGCAGACGCTGTTCGCCAGCCGGGTGCCCGACTACCTCGACGACGACCTGCTCGGCACCGACGCGACGCACGCCCAGGACAACTTCGTCACCACCCACCCCCTGTACGAGTCGATCGGTGGGCTGGCCGCGCTGACGAAGCGGCATCCCGCGCTGCGCGACGGCGCCCAGCAGCACCGCTACGCGAGCGACGGTCCCGGCGTCTACGCCTTCTCCCGGGTCGACCGGCGTGACCAGCGCGAATACGTGGTCGCCCTCAACAACAGCGAGGCGGCCCAGTCGGCGACGATCCCGACCTACGCGACGGGTCGCTCGACTTTCAAGAGCGTCTACGGCGACGGGCCGCAGACCCTGCGCACGAGCAACGACGGCCGGCTGTCGCTGACGGTGCCGCCGCTGTCGGCGGTGGTCTACCTGGCCGGCGACAAGGTGGCCGGCTCGCGCTCGGCGCCGTCGGTGTCGCTGGGCACGCCGACGCCGGCACCCGGCTCGCGCGGCCGGTTGCAGGTGACGGCCAATGTCGGCGGCTCCTCGTTCTACGAGGTCAGCTTCTACGCCTCGGTCGCGGGTGGCCCCTGGCGGCCGGTCGGCACCGACGACAACGCGCCGTACCAGGTCTTCGACGACGTGAGCGACCAGCGGGCCGGCACCTCGGTCCGCTACCGCGCGGTGGTCCTCGACAACAAGGGCCACAGCCGGGAATCGGCCGTCCGGTCGGCGACCGTGCCGGCGCCGCTGGTCACCATCGAGGCGCCCTCCGAGGGCAGCGGCGTCCGGGGCACCGTCGAGGTGCGCGCGGTGGTCGACCCCGAGCGCGCGACCAACGTGGTCGCGATCGAGCGCCGTGTCGGCGACGGTGCGTGGACCCGTGTCGGCACCGACTCGTCGTCGCCGGCCTACACGGTGTTCGACGACCTGACGCCGCTCGACCTGGCGGCCAACACTCCGGTCGAGTACCGGGCCGTGCTGCTACCCGGGGGCCTGGCCGGTTCGGGCGCGACGTCCGAACCACGCCGGGTCCGCGCGGCCGGCCCGCCGGCCACGTCGGCCACGGTTCACTACTACCGACCGGCGGGTGACTACGGCGACCCGGCAGCGGCTGGTTGGGGCCTGCACATGTGGGGCGACGCGGTTGCTCCCGAGGTGCTCGCCCAGGTCGCCTGGGACAAGCCCTGGCCACGCTCTGGTGTGACCGACGGCTGGGCCGACTACGCGATCCCGCTGGTCAACGACACCCAACCGGTCAACTTCATCATGCACCTACCCAGTGGCGACGCGGTCCCGTCGACCCGAGAGCCAGGCGGTGACCGCTCGTTCCTACCGATCAACACCCCGGAGATCTGGCTGATCCAGGGCGATCCCACGGTCTACACGACCAAACCGGCGGTCTGAGCGCCGGCCACGTTGGCTAGGCCCTGCCGCCCCGCGGCGGCAGGGCCAGGTCCGCCTCGCGGACCATTCGGGTCTTGCGGTCGCGTGGCGCCGGCCAGGTCTCACCTGGAGTGCGGCTCGGGTCCGTGCTGTGGGCGGCGGGCGTGCGGATTTGGGGTGGCGGGTTGCTCAGGTCTGGGCTGTAGGCGGTTGGGGAGCCGGGTTTGGCGTGGCTGGGCCGTTCGGGTCTGGGCGGTGGGCGCCGGGTTGCCGGTTCTGACCTTGCTAACCCCTCGGCAAATGTCTAGCCACAGCGGTGGGACCCGAACTGGCCTGCCGGTTTGTCGCGGGGCCTTGCCGCTGTGCGGCGCCGATCAAGGCTTGATTTGTCGGGTTAGGGCGCGCCTTGCCGCCGTGCGGCGGCGGACCAGCGTCTGACCTGTCGGGCTTGTCCCCGGGCCTTGCCGCCGTGCGGCGGCGGATCAGAGTCTGATCTGTCCGGGTTGTCCCTGGACCTTGTCGCCGTGCGGCGGCGGATCAGGGTCTGATCTGTCAGGTTGCCCCCGGGCCTAGCCGCGGCGTGGCGGCGGACCAGGTTTACTTTGTCGGGGTTAACGCGGGGCCTTGCCGCCGGGCGGCGACGGATCGAGGTCTGACCTATCGGGCCACGCGGGGGTTGTTGGTTGGGGGTGGCGCGCCGAGGTCTGGACTGTATAGCCGCTCCCGGCCTGGCGGCGGCGCCGTGTTGGCCGAGGCATGACCTGAAGCGACCAGCTCGCGCCGTGTGACGGCAGGAACCCACCAACGCGACGTGGCAGGCGGCTCCGGCGGTGTTGGGCGCGCGAGCTGATCGTGGCGGTCGACACGAGTGGGAATGGGTTCACTGCCAGCGGTGCTGGATCGATTCGTGACTGTGACGCAGGCGACCGACGACCTCAGCGACGTGCTCGAACGGCTCCGCTGGTCCGTGGGCGCCTATCGTAAGGAGACGTTGCGCGCAGGCGAGCGGCGCGCCGTAAGCGACGCCGGGATGCGCTTCCACCTCGTCGTGCAGGGTGGGATCGATGTGCGAAGCCGGCAAGACCTGGGAAGCCGGCGCGAGGTGAGCGGCGTCACCGAGAAGCGGCTCAGCCCCGGTGACTTCCTGTTGCTTCCGCGCGGCGGCGACCACGAGTTGGTAGCTCGTGGCGAGACCGTGCTGCACACCGGTGACCTGGAGCACGCCTCGCCGGTCGCCGCCCGAGTCGCGGCCGTCATGCCGGACATGGTGGTCGCCTGCCGCTTCACTACGCGTGAGCCGGTGGTCGCGGCGCTGCTCGAGGGTATGGAGGGCGAGTCGTGCGGACCGCGCCCCGGCTCCCGGTCGGTGATCTCCCAGTTGGCCAACATCGTCGCGGCGGCCGCGATCCGGAACTGGGTTGAGTCCAGTTGCGGGAGCCTGTCGCTGTTGTCCGTGCCGCTCCGCGACACCGACATCGCGCGTGCGCTGGACGCCATCCACGACGACCCCGGTTCCCCCTGGACCGTAGAGGCGCTGGCGCGGATCGCGCTGGCGTCGCGGTCGGCCTTCGCCAAGCGTTTCCGAGACACGGTCGGCGACTCGCCCGCACGCTACCTGGCCCGCATCCGGATGGAACACGCCAAGAGCCTGCTCGCGGAGCGTGGCAGCGTCGCCGAGGTCGCCGTGCGGCTGGGATATGGCTCGGAGGCCGCCTTCAGCCGTGCCTTTCGCCGGCACGCCGGCGTCCCACCCACCCAATGGCGACACGCCGGCGATGAGCCCGCGCGCCTGCACGTCTAATCATCGCGGCAACCGGACCCGGCCCTCGCGCGTGAGCGCGCGCGTCGCGCGTGAGGCGGCGCCGGTCTGGTGGACGGTGGCACCGTGTGGGGTGGCACTGTCTCCTGGACGGCGCCGGCGTGTGGGGCGGCTTCCGTCTGGCGCTGCCTGTCGGCGGATCGACGACGAAGACTCCCGCCCGGCCCGGCCGTTTGGCGGCTTGACCGGGTCCGTCGGTAGCTGGCGTGTCCGGGTTTGGCGCGTTGTCCGCGTGCGATGGGTCAGGATCGCGCCAGGCCAACCGCCGTCGGCTGGGGAGCCACAAGGGATTCGGCCCGTGCGCGGTGAGCGCACGGGCCATCCACATCATGCGACGTCAGAGGACGCGGCGTGCGCTCGTGAAGACCGCACCGCCGGCGATGGCGGCGACTCCGGCCACGATCAAGGTCGTCTGGACGTCGAACGCGTCGACCAGGACGCCTCCGACGGCCGCGCCGAGGGCGATCGCTACCTGGAACATCGCCGTGGCCAGGCTGCCCGCTGGTTCCAGGCGGTTCGGTTCGACCCGAGCCACCCAGGTCAGCACCAGCGTCGGGAGGCCGCCGAATGCCAGGCCCCAGAGGCCGACGGCGGCGGCGACCGCGCCGTACGAGCCTGACAGCAGGGCGAAGATCGTTACAGCCGAGCCGATCAGGACCGGTGCCGCCAGGACGCCGAGGCGGAGCCGCCGGTCGGCCAGCGGGCCGGCGATCATCGTGCCGACGAATGCCGCGATGCCGAAGATCGTCAGTAGGAGGGCGAGGGACGAGGACGTGATCCCGGGTACGCGCTCGGCCGCCGGCCTGATGTAGGTGAAGGCCGCGAAGTGGCCGCCCGCTACCAGGAGGATCGCGACCATGCCGAGGATCATCGTGCGGCCGCGGGCTGTGTCGACCAGGGCGCGCAGGGGCGGTGCGCCGGCGGCCGCTACCGGTGGGAGCCAGGCCAGCAGCACGATCAGGGCGACCACTGCCATGCCGCCGGCCAGCCAGAACACCGGTCGCCAGCCCCAGGCGTCGCCCAGGAAGGTGCCGAGTGGCACCGCCGTGACCGTCGCCAGCGAGACGCCCAGGTTGACCACCGTCATCGCTCGGCCCAGCTTGTCGCTGCTGACGAGTTGCCCGACGACCGCGAGGGCCATGGCCCAGAAGCCGGCGATCGCCACACCCATGATCAGCCGACCGAGGAGCAGCAGCGGGTACCAAGGGGCGAGCGCGACCAGCACGTCGGAGACGACGGCGAGGCCGAGCAGCAGAGCCAGCAGCCGTCGGCGGTCCAGGCGCGGCACGACGACGGCGATCGTCGGCGCGGTGATCGCTCCCATGATCGCCGTAGCGGTGACCGCTTGACCGGCTACGCCTTCGGTGACGTTCATGTCCGCGGCGATTCCGGGTAGCAGACTCGCCGGCAGGAACTCGCTGGTCACGAGAGCGAAGATGCCAAGCCCGACGGCGGCGACGGCGAACCACGGCGACCGCGCCGGGCGTACCGCGACGCCGGCCGTGGGCTCGCGAAGATCAGAGGTCAGAGTCACCGCGCAAGCGTTGCCGCGGCCGGGTCGCGGTGCTTGATCCTGCGTCGCGGCTGTTTGACGAATCGTCCAGCACTGACCATCACGCACGCGGCGACCTGGTCGGCCGGGGTCCACGGCCCGGCCGCCTTCCCAGGGACCTCGCGGAATGTGGTGAACCAGGCGTGCGGCGCCTCGGCGCCTCCCGGGCCGCCTGGGGTGGCCGGCGTCCCGGGCGACGATGTGGAACGGACCTGATGGCCAGGACGAGCGGCCCCGCTCGCGCGACGACGTGACTGAAGCGCGTTGCTCAGCCACGGTCCACCCCCACCCATCGGACGTCGCCGAGGCCCCGCATGGACTACCCGGCGGTCGTTGGCGAGCGCGGTGGTCGCCTGGGCTTGGTGGGTATGCGTGGGGCCCCGTGTGGGCTTGGAGGTGGTCGGGCTGGGTTTGGTGGGCGTCGCCGAGGCGGGGTGCGGAGTGGTTGGCGGTAGGTGGAGTGGGTGGTGGTCGCCTGGGCTTGGCGGGTGTGCGTGGGGCGCCGTGTCGGCTTGCAGGTGGGGGGCTTGGGCTTGGCAGGTTTGCGTGGCGCTGTGTGTGGACTGCTGGGCGTCGGTGGTCGGCCTGGGCTGGCCGGTGTCGTCGAGGCCGCGTGTGGGCTGCTCGATTCTCGGCAGTGCGCCAGCACTGGGCAGCACGCGGCGTTTACATGATCAACGGGCCTAGGATTTCGGGGTGTCGATCGACCGTCCGCGTTTTCGGTTGCTGATGCTCGCTGCGGCGGTCGGGTTTCTGGCTGTCGCATTGGTCATCAGGGCAGGTCGGTTCGACGGCACCGGCACGATCGAGCAGATCTCCGGGACCGTTCTGTATGCCTCGATGATCTAGGTGGGCGTGCTGTTTCTCCGGCCCTGGTGGTCACCGTCCGTGGCCGGCGCCGTCGCCTGGGGGTGGTGTTGGGCGACGGAGCTCTTCCAGTTGACCGGTATCCCGGCCGATCTGTCCGCCCGGAGCCTGCTGTCGCGCATGGCGCTGGGGGTGCGGTTCGATCTGGTCGACCTGTTCTGGTATCCGGCGGGGATAGTGCCGCTCGTCGCCCTGCACTGGTTTCTGGCCCGGCGCAGCCGCGAAGATGGACGACCTGGGTCTGAGGCCTGGACGAGTAAGGCGGCCTGAACGAACCGCAAGATCCCGCGGAGCTCGGCCCGTCACCCAGCCTCGTAGGGCGGCGCCTGGCGACAATGGCCGACTCGATGGTGAACCACCACAGCCGCCCGGTCGGCGGCGTCGAGCATGACGCGTCGGCGCGCGAGGGCCGGCGACCAAGAGCTTCTCGCGATCCCGAACCCGGGCACCGATGCCCGGCGTACGACGCAAACCTGACAGTGCGTGCCGTCGGGCTCTGGCAGTGTTCGGGTGTGGGAGGGTCGGATCTGGTCGAGCGTGCGCCGCAGCTCGCCGTGCTCAATGCCGTGCTCGACGCCGTGACCGCAGGCCACGGTGGGGTTCTCGTGTTGCTCGGTGGCGAGGCCGGTGGCGGAAAGACCGCCCTCGTCCGGGAGTTCTGCCGTCACCACGCACCGGTCCTCTGGGGAGCGTGTGACCCGCTCTTCACGCCCCGGCCGCTCGGCCCGTTCACGGACATCGCGCACGACACCGGTGGTGCCCTGCGCGAGCTGATCGCCGCTGGGGCGAAGCCGCATCAGGTTGCGGTCGAGGTCGGGCGGCAGGCCAAGGGCATCATGGTGCTCGAGGATCTGCACTGGGCCGACGAGGCCACCCTCGACGTGCTGAGCCTGCTCGGCCGGCGGATCGGCTCGCTGCCCATGCTCGTCATCGCCACCTACCGTGACGACGAGCTCCACCGGACACACCCCCTGCGGAGGCTGCTCGGGGAGGTCCGCGGCACACGGCTGGCCGCCGGGCCGCTCTCGGTGGACGCCGTCGCCGGGCTCGCCCGGCCCTTCGGCCGAGACCCGCACGAGCTGCACCGGGCCACCGCCGGCAACCCGTTCTTCGTCACCGAGGTCCTCGCGGCTCGCGGCGACGACATCCCCGCGACGGTCCGGGACGCCGTGCTCGCCCGCGCGGCCAGGCTCGACGCCGAAGCGACCACCGTCGTCGAGGCCGTCTCCGTCGCCGTGCCGCAGTGCGAGCTCGATCTCCTGGACGCGCTGGTCGACGGCGCCGCCGCGCAAGACGGGCTGGAGCGCGCGCTCGCCGCGGGCATTGTCGAGGTCGCGCCCGGCGGCAAGATCCGGTTCCGGCACGAGCTTGCCCGCCGGACCATCGAGGAGTCGCTGAGCCCACACCGCCGGGTCGCCCTCCACCGCCGGGCGCTGAGAGCGATTCCGGCCGGCGACGCGACCCGGCTCGCCCACCACGCCGAGGCCGCCGGCGACGCCGAGGCCGTGCAGCGCTTCGCGCCCAGGGCCGCCGAGCAGGCCGCCGCCATCGGGTCGCACCGCGAGGCCGCCGCCCACTACGCGCGGGCGCTGCGGTTCGGGGCCGGCCTGCCACCCGAGACCAGGGCCGACCTGCTCGAGCGACAGTCGCAGGAGTGCTACCTCACCGACCAGACCGACGAGTCGATCACCGCGCTGGAGCTGGCGATCAAAGTGTGGCAAGAAGCGGGGGACCGGCGCGCCGAGGCCGCCGCCGTGTCGCAACTGACCCGCCGGCTCTGGTGCGCCGCCCGCACCGAGGAGGCCACCCGGCGGGGCGACGAGGCCGTACGCATCCTCGAAGGCCTGCCGCCCGGCCGCGAGCTGGCCCTCGCGTACAGCAACCTCTCCCAGCTCTTCCTCAACGACGAGCGACGACCGGAGACCGTCGCCTGGGCACGCCGCGCGATCGATTTAGCCGAGACCCTCGACGACAATGCGGTGATCGTGCACGCGCTCAACAACATCGGCACCATCGAGCTCCTCAACGGCGACCGGCAAGGGCTCGCCAAGCTCGAACGCAGCCGGGCGATGTCCGAGCGGCCCGGCTTCGAGGAGCACATCGGCCGCGTGTTCATCCACGTGGGATGGGCGATGACCCGCACCCGGGCGTACGACCTCGCGCCCTGGCTCGACCGCGGCATCGAGCTGTGCGACGAGCTCGGTCTGGAGGGCTGGCGGCTGTACGTCCAGGCGTACCGGGCCCGGTTCCATCTCGACCAGGGTCGCTGGGACGCGGCGGCCGACGACGCGGCCTTCGTGCTGCGGTCCGCGGAGTCCGTACCCCTGCTGCGGATCCTCGCCCTGACCACCATCGGCACGATCCGGGCCCGGCGCGGCGACCCCGACCAGTGGGCGCCGATCGAGGAGGCCCGCACGCTCCTGGATGGACAGAGCGAGCTCCAGTACCGCGCCCCCGTCGCCCTCGCCCATGCCGAGGCCCTCTGGCTCGCCGGCCGCAACGACGCCGTCGACGAGGCGACCCGCGACGTCCTCGCACAAGCCGAGGACCGCCAAGCTGCCCCACTCGTGAGAGAGGTCAGAGCGCTGCGCCGCCTGGCCGGCATCGAACGAACCGAGCCGACGAGAATTCCGGGCCCCTACGACGAAGCCCTCGCCCTGCTCGACACCACGAACGAAGCGGACCTCCGCGGCGCGCTCGACGAACTGCAGAAACTGGGTGCGCGCCCGGCCGTGGCCATCGCCACCCGCCGCCTCCGCGAGCGAGGGGTGCGCAAGCTGCCCCGCGGCCCCCGCCCCCACACCGCCGGCAACCCCGGCCAGCTGACCCGGCGCGAGGGCGAGGTGCTCACGCTGGTCCGCCAAGGCGACTCCAACGCCGAGATCGCCGCCCGGCTGTTCCTGTCGGAGCGGACCGTGCACCACCACGTCTCGGCGATCCTGCGCAAGCTCGGCGTCAGCAGCCGCACCCAGGCCGTCACCGAAGCCTCGAGGCGGGGCATCGCAACTTAGGCATCCCCGTACCCGCAACCTAGGTAGTTGTTCGGATCTCCCGACCTGTCCCGATTCCTACGGTGATGAGAAACCACCACCGGGAGGAAACGAGATGCCGAGATACATCGTGGAGCGGACCTTCGACAGCGGCCTGCACATCCCCGTCGACGAGGCGGGCGCGGCCACCTGCCTGGGCGTCGTGGACGGCAACGCCGAAGAGGGCGTCACCTGGATCCACTCCTACGTCACCAGCGACAAGACCAAGACCTTCTGCGTGTACGACGCCCCGGACCCCGAAGCCGTCCGCCGCACCGCGAGCCGCAACGCGCTCCCGGTCGACCGGATCAGCGAGGTCCGCGTCCTCGATCCCTACTTCTACTCGTGAGGGGCCGCGTCCTGGCGGCGGCCGTCGCGCTGGCTCTGGCCGCTGGCGCGACGGCGGCCTGCGGTGCGAAAGAAGAGCAGCCCGCGACCCAAAGCCACAGCCAAGACCAGAGCCACAGCCAAGACCAGAGCCACAGCCAAGACCAAAGCCACAGCCAAGACCAGAGCCACAGCCAAGACCAGAGCCACAGCCAAGACCAGAGCCACAGCCAAGACCAAAGCCAGCAGACGGCGACGCCGGAACTGGCCGCCGCCCTGGCGAAGGCCCGAGCGGCCACCGCGAAATACGCCACCGACCTACCGGCAGCGCTCAAGGACGGCTACCAGATCATCACCCCGATGATGCCCGGCATGGGCTACCACTACCTCAACCCCAAGGCCCCGGCCTTCGACCTGACCACACCGGCGATCCTCGTGTACGTCAAGAACGACAACCACTGGGAGCTCGGCGCCCTGGAATGGGTCTGGCCCGAGCAACCGACCGGCCCACCCCTGCCGGGCGCCACCTACGGCGAGTTCGCCGCAGCCTGCCACTACCAGGACGGCACCTTCGTCGCCGAAGAGAAGGAGGCCGACTGCGCCAAGACCAACGGCGGTGAACCGTTCGGCTTCTGGCATCCGAAGCTGGTCACCATGCACGTCTGGCTCTGGTTCCACAACCCGGCGGGCCTGTTCAACCCGACCAACCCGTTGGTACAGAGCACTTAGAGCGCACCGAGGCGTTCGAGGAGGAACCGGCGCTCGACGTCGTTGGACGTCAGGACCAGGGCCTCCTCGTACGCCGAGGCCGCCTCCGAAACCCGCCCGAGCTGCCGCAGGAAGTCGGCCCGCGCGGCACTGAGATACGGATACGTGGCCAGCGCGGGCTCGCTCAACAGCGGCGAGAGCGCGGCCAAACCCGCCGCGGGCCCGTCCCGCATGCCGACCGCCACCGCCCGGTTCAGTGCCACCACCGGCGAAGGCCACAGCACGAACAACCGCGAGTACAGCTCGACGATCTCCGCCCAGTCGGTCGCCTCCCAGGAAGCGGCGGAAGCGTGGGTGGCGGCGATCGCCGCCTGGAGCGCATAGCGACTCGCCGGCCCACGCCGCAACGCCTCGTCCAACAACGCCACCCCCTGGGCGATCCGCGAAGGATTCCACAGTGAACGGTCCTGTTCGGACAGCAACAGCAGCCGCCCGTCGGACGACACCCGCGCCGCGGCCCGGGCTGAGGTCAGCAGCATCAGCGCGAGCTGCGCCGCGACCTCGGCCGACGTGGGCATCAGCAGGTGCAGCAGCCGGCCCAGGTCCAACGCCCGGTCGAGCAGGTCGTGCCGCACCAGCCCCGGCCCCGCCGGCGCCGTGTGCCCGGTCGTGAAGATGAGCTGCACGACTTCGAGCACCACGGAGACCCGCGCACCCAGGGACTCCGGCGCCGGCGTGCGGTACGGGATCCGGGCCGTCGCGATCTTCTTCTTGGCCCGGGTCAACCGCGCCGCCATCGTCGCCTCGGAGACCAGGAACGCCCGGGCCACCTCACCGGTCGACAGGCCGCACACGAGCCGCAGCGTCAGGGCCGCCTGTGCCTCCTGGGACAGCGCGGGGTGACAGCACGTGAAGATCAACCGGAGGCGGTCGTCGTCCAACGCGGAGTCCGGCCCGGAAACCGGCCCGTCGGTCACCAGCAGGGGAAGCCGTCGCCGAAGGGCCGCGCGCCGCCGCAGCTCGTCAAGAGCGCGGTTGCGGGCGACCCGGGTGAGCCAGGCACCGGGCCGGTCCGGGATGCCGGAAACCGGCCACACCACCAGCGCCTGCGCGAACGCCTCCTGCACGCACTCCTCGGCCAGCTCCAGGTCCCCGGTCGTCCGCGCCAGCACGGCCAGCAGCTGCGCCCACTCGCGGCGGTGGGCCAGCGCCACCGCCGCATCGACGTGCGCGCTCATCCGTGGTCGACCACCGGCCGGATCTCCACCGCGCTGTGCGCGGCCCGCACCTCGGGCAGCAGCGCCGCCAGCTTGGTGACCTCGTCGAGGTCGTCGGCCTGGATCAGGTAGTACCCGCCCAGCCCTTCCTTGGTCTCCAGGAACGGCCCGTCGGTCAGCACCAGGCCGCCGTCGGACCCGGCCCGCAGGGTGGTCGCCACGGGCGGCGACTCCAACTGCTCGCCGCGGAGGACGCGCGAACCGGCGGCGGCGTTGAACGCGGCGTGCGCGGCGTCGTGCGCTCTCCACTCCTCCGGCGTCATCGCGTCCCACTGCTTCGGGTCACCAAAGATCAACAACATGTACTTCGCCATGGAACGGCCTTCCGTACGTGGGGCCGCGGTGTGGCCCCCTCACCACACCGACGAACCCCACGATGCCGGAATCGACAGCCCGACGGAAATTCCTACGGCCGGGCCTCGTACACCAGGTTGAACGGGGTCTCGGAGACCCGGCGGAAGCGCGTGAAGCCGGCCTCCGTCGCGATCCGGCGGATGGCCGCCTCGCCAGCCTGGGCGCCCAGGGCGTAGCCGCCCTCCTGCGAGAGCGCGTTGGGCACGCACAGGAACGTCGAGAACCCGTAGTACACCCGGCCGACCGGGTTGAGGTTCTCGGCGACCGTGTCACCGGCGATCGGCTCGACGATCATCCAGGTGCCGTCGGTGGCCAGCGACTCGCGGACGTGCCGGGCCGCGCCCAGCGGGTCGCCCATGTCGTGGATCGCGTCGAACGTCGTGACCAGGTCGTACGGTCCGCCGCTGAACGTCTGCGCGGTCGCGGTCTCGAACGACACCCGCTCGGCCACACCGGCGTCGGCGGCCCGCTTGTGCGCCTGCATGATCGACCCGTCGTGGTAGTCCGAGCCGGAGAACCGCGACGCCGGGAACGCCTTGGCCATCAGCACGGTCGACGCGCCGTGCCCGCAGCCGATGTCGGCCACGCTGGCGCCCGCGCGCAGCTTGTCCTCGACGCCGTCCAGCGCGGGCAGCCAGGCCGCGGTCAGGTTGGCCAGGTAGCCGGGCCGGAAGAACCGCTCGCACCCCTCGAACACCTCGGCGTCGTGCTCGTGCCAGCCGACCCCGTCGCCGCTGCGGATCGCGGCGGTGATCCGGGGCTCGGCGCGCAGCGCACCCAGCGCGAGCTGGAACGCGCCGGGCACGAACACCGGGCCCTCCGGGTCGGTCAGCGCGAACGCCTGCTCCTCGGTCAGCGAGTAGGAGCCGGTCTCCGCGTCGTACTGCGCGTAGCCGCCGGCCGCCTGGCCGCGCAGCCACTCGTCCACGTAGCGCGTGTCGGTCCCGGTCGCCTCGGCGAGCTCGGCGGGCGTGCGCGGTGCCGCGGCGAGCGCACGGTAGAGCCCCAACCGCTCGCCGACCACCACGTTGCCGGCCGCCATCGTGGCGCCCAGGTCACCGACGAACCGGCCCAGGAACTCCATCAACCGGTCGTTGTCGATCGCCATGATCATTTCCCCCTCTGGAAGGTCGTGTCCCGGCACACCCTCCGGACCGGCGTTGCAGGCCGCTTGCAACCGCATTGCAATGCCACCGGGCAGGCTGGCGGTCATGCGGGCACGGGAACCAGACATCGAGGGGTACGTCAAACGCGACGGCGTCCGGATCGGGTACGAGGTGTTCGACCCGGGAGACGCCAACGCGCCGACGGTCGTGCTGCTGCCGGCCTGGTCGATCGTCGACTCGCGGCACTGGAAGGCGCAGGTCCCGTACCTGTCCCGCGAGTTCCGGGTGATCACGATCGACCCGCCGGGCAACGGCCGCTCGGACCGCCCGACCGACCCCGCCGCCTACAGCGACGACGCCCACCTGGCCTATCTGATCGCGGTGCTGGACGCGGTCGACGCCGACCGGGTGGTGCTGGTCGGGTTGAGCCGGGGCGGCTGGTGGTCGCTGGTCGGCGCCGCCCGCCATCCCGACCGGGTGCTCGGCTCCGTGGCGATCGCGCCTGTGGCCCCGTTCCTCGACGAGCAGCCCCCCTACCGCCAGGTCGAGCATTTCGAGCGGCGCCGCGACGCGTACGAGGGCTGGCAGCGCTTCAACCGCCATTTCTGGCAGCAGGACCTGCGCGGTTTCGCCGAGTTCTTCTTCCAGACGGTGATCAGCGAGCCGCACTCGACCAAGCAGATCGAGGACGCCGTCGGCTGGGCCGTGCAGACCACGCCGGAGTCGCTGATCGCGGCCGAGCGCAGTCAGCGATGCGTGCGCGACCGCGACGAGGCCGAGGCGCTGCTGCGCGGCATCGACCGTCCGGTGCTGGTCATCCGCGGCTCCGACGACCACTGCCGCACGCCGGACGAAATGGCCCGGGCCGCGCTCTACAGCCGCGCGCGCGACGTGGTGCTCGACGGCGTCGACCACATGCCGCACGTCCGCGAGCCGGTGGTGGTCAACCGGCTGCTGCGCGACTTCGTCCGGGACGTGACCAGGACCCCGGCGAAGCCGACCCGCTGGCAACGCCCGCTGAACAGACCCCGCCGCGTGCTCTACCTGTCGTCCCCGATCGGCCTCGGGCACGTCGAGCGCGACGCCGCGATCGTCGACGCCCTGCGCGCGAAGCGGCCCGGCGTCCAGGTCGACTGGCTGGCGCAGCACCCGGTCACCGAGGTGCTGGAGCGGCGCGGCGAGCGCGTCCATCCGGCGTCGAAACACCTGGTCACCGAGTCCGCGCACATCGAGAGCGAGGCCGGCGAACACGACCTGCACGCGTTCCAGGCGATCCGGCGGATGGACGAGATCCTGGTCGCCAACTTCATGGTGTTCGCCGACCTGGCCGAGCGCGAGCCGTACGACCTCTGGGTCGGCGACGAGGCCTGGGAGCTCGACTACTTCCTCCACGAGAATCCCGAGCTCAAGCGCACCGCGTACGCGTGGCTGACCGACTTCGTCGGCTGGCTGCCGATGGCCCCCGACGAGGCGGACCTCACCGGCGACTACAACGCCGAGATGGTCGAGCAGATCGCCCGCTTCCCCCGGTTGCGCGACCGGGCCGTGTTCGTGGGCAACCCGGCCGACCTGGTCGACGACCCGCTGGGACCGGGGCTGCCCAGCGTCCGCGACTGGACCACCGAGCACTTCACCTTCAGCGGGTACGTCACCGACTTCGCGGAGGTCGACGACGAGGAGCGCGCCCGGCTGCGGGCCGAGCTCGGCTGGGCAACGGACGAGCCGGTCTGCGTGGCCACCGTCGGCGGGTCCGGCGTGGGCGGCGACCTGCTACGCAAGGTGGTCGACGCGTTCCCGGCGGCCCGGCGTGCGGTGCCGGGGCTGCGCCTTGTGGTGGTGGCCGGCCCGCGCCTGGACCCGGCCCGGATCCCGGCGCGCGACGGGCTGGAGGTGCACGGCTACGTGCACGGGCTGCACCGGCTGCTGGCCGCCTGCGACCTGGCGATCACCCACGGCGGGCTGACGACGACGATGACCCTGACCGCGCATCGCCGCCCGTTCCTCTACGTCCCGCTGCGCAACCACTTCGAGCAGAACCGGCACGTGCGCCACCGGCTCGCCGCCTACGGCGCCGGCACCCATGTCGACTATGGACGGACCGACCCGGACCACCTGGCGGAGCTGATCGCGGCGAACCTCGGCCGGCCGGTCGACTACCGGCCGGTGGAGACCGACGGCGCCGAGCGGGCCGCGGCCCTGCTGGCCGAGCTGTTCTGAAGGCGAGCGTGCGCCGCCGCCGCGGCGACCCGAGCCGCGCCCAACGGTGCCAGCCAACCGGTCCGCGCGCCGGCGGCCAGCAGCGGGTCGAGCACCGCGGCGGCCCGCTCCGGTTCGTCGCGGGCCAGCCAGGCCCGGGCGACCGAGGTGTACGCGTCGGCGCCGTAGAGCCAGGCGGCGTCGGGCGGCGCGACCACCGAGCGGAGCAACGCGTCGGCCTCGTCGAGCAGGGCCGGGTCGCCGGTCGCCTCGGCCAGCGGGGCGAGGCAGCGCAGGCGGTACGCGGCCGTGCGGTGTGACGCGGTGACCGCGAGGCCCCGCTCCAGCACCGGGATCGCCGCGCCCGGGTCGCCGTACTCGACCAGGGTCGTGCCGTGCAACGCGTCGACCGCCGCCGAGAACCACGCGTGGGACTCCATCGTGGACGCCCGCCGGCCGAGCTCCAGCGCGTCGGCGCGGCGGCCGTCCAGGCGGGCGATCCAGCCGAGGTGAGCCAGGAACCAGGGCCCGTAGCTGCGGTAGCCGCTGCGCTCGTTGATCGCCATGGCCTCGCTGACCCGGTCGGCCGCCGCCGCCCACCGGCCCGCCGCCAGGTGCGGGAAGGCGGACTCGAACCGGCACCACTGCAGGAGCCTCAGGTCGCCGTGCACCAACGGTTCGAGCTCGGCCAGCAGCGCGGACAGCTCGGCCACCTCGCCGAGATAGGCGTACGCCGTCTTCAACCCGTCGTAGGCCGCCGCCAGTGCCGGACCGCCGGGCGCCACCTCGCGCGCCCGCCGGCCGTACGCGAGGGCCTCGACGAACCGCAGTTGGTTGCTGCTCAGCACGGCCAGCCAGCCGAGCAGCTCCGCCTCGGCACCCCGGTCGCCCAACTGCTCGGCGAGCGCGAGCGCGGCGCGCATGTGCCCGATGCCGTCCTCGACCGGCCGTCCGACGCCCGCCCAGGCCGGCCCGCCGAGCTCGCGCAGCGCGGCCATCTCGGCCCGGCGGTCGCCGGTCTCGCGGCTGAGCCGGAGCGCGACGGCGGCGTCGGCGAGCGCGTCGTCGTAGCGGAACATCGTGTCCCGCACCCGGGCGCGCAGCAGCAGCGCGCTGGTCCGCAGCTCGAGGTCGGCGCACCGCCCCGCCGCGTCGATCGCGTTGTCGAACAGCGCCTCGGCGTCGGCGGCGGCGTAGCGCCGGGCGGCGCGCTGCCCGGCGGCCAGCCAGGCTCGGCCGGCGCGGCGGTCGTCGCCCGCCGCCTGGGCGTGCCGGGCGACCGCCTCCGGGTTGTCGGCGAGCAGGTCCGCAGCGCGCAGGTGGTGGGCCAGCCGGGTCGGCGGGGGCGTGGAGTCGTAGACCACTTCCTGGACGAGGTCGTTGGCGAACTCGTAGGCCCGGCCGGCCACCCGGGTCAGCCGGGTCTCCAGCAGCCGCTCGCAGCGCAGCGTCGCCTCCGCCGCACCCACACCCAGCAGGCCCGCGACGGTGGCCGGGGCGAACGACGGGCCGAGCACCGCGGCGGCCCGCAGCAGCTCCTCGGCGCCCGCGCCGGCGGCCCGGACCCGGGTGAGCACACTGGCCCGCAGCGACTCCGGGACGCCGGTGTCGCCGGCCGCGAGCGCCCGCAGCGTCTCCACCACGAACAGGGTGTGGCCCCGGGTCCGCCGGGCGATCTCGGCCACGTGCGCCTGCTGCCCGGCTGCCCGGGCCAGCGCGGCGATGGCGGCCTCGTCGAGCGGACCCAGCGGCACGGTCGTGGCGACGCCGTCGAGGGTGGCGACGGCCTGCCGGCCCTCGGCCGCCCGCACGGTCGCGACGACGAGCAGCCGGGCGGTGCCGGCGTGCCGGGCCAGGTAGTGCAGCAGCTCGACCGTCGCCGCGCCGGCGTGCTGGAGGTCGTCGACCACCAGCAGCACCGGGCGGGGCTGGGAGAGCCGGCGCAGGAACGTCGTCACCGCGTCGTAGGCGGCCCGGCGCTCCGCCTCGGGGCTGCCGCGCTCGGCCGGCGGGGCGCCGAGGACGGCGGCCGCGGCCGGGACGAGGGCCGCCAGCGCGCCGGTCCGGCCGGCGGCCGCGGCGCGTACCCCGTCCGGTGGTGTCGCCGTCACCAGCTCGCCGATCGCCTCGACCACCGGTTGCAGGAAGAGCGAGCGCTCGGCGGCGTAGCAGCGGACGGTGACCACGGTGCCGGGTGTTCCGCGCGCCAACCGGGCCAGCTCGGCGGCCAGGCGGGTCTTGCCGATGCCGGGCTCCCCGGTCAGCAGGACCACCCCCGGCCGGCCGCCGATGGCGTCCTGCCAGGCGGTGAGCAGGGCGGCCGTCTCGCGCTCCCGCCCGGCAAGGCGGCCACGCGCCGGCCGCTCCGGGCTCACCGAGGTGCCGCGCAGCACCGCCACGTGCACGTCGCGGGTCGCGGGGGAGGGGTCGACGCCGAGCTCGTCGGCGAGGACCGCGCGGAGGCGTTCGTAGACCGCGAGGGCTCGGGCCGGCTCGCCGAGCGCGTCGTGGGCGCGGATCAGGGCGCGGGCGGCGTCCTCGTCGAAGGTGTCGGTGCGCAGCGCGGCGTCGGCCGCGTCGCGGGCGCGGGCGGGCTGCCCGGCCGCCAGCGCCGCGGCGGCCACCGTCTGCCGGGCGCGACGCAGGTGACCGGCCTGGTCGCCGCGGACTGCGGCGGCCCAGTCGGCGGCCGGCTCCCCGGTGAGCGCGGGCGCGGCCGCCAGGATCTCCTCGGCGCGGGCGGCGGCATCGAGCGCCGCGGCGGGATCGGAGGCCAGCCGGTGCACAGCGTCGGCCACGAGCCGCGCGGCGTCGTGCAGGTCGACCGTGACCTGGTCGGCCAGCCGGTAGCCGCCGCGACCGCCCTCGACCAGATCCTGGCCGAGCGCCGCGCGGACCCGGCTGACCAGCGTGGCGACGTTGTCGGCGGGCCGTTGCGGCGGCCGGCCCGGCCACAGCACCGCGACGATCCGGTCGACGGTGACGATCCGGCGCTCGGCGGCGAGCAGCGCCAGCAGTGTCCGGGCCTTGCGGCTGCCCACCTGGGCATCGGACAGCGCCCGTCCGCCGCGCACCACGGCGAACGGTCCGATGAGCCGGATGCCCGTCGTACCCACGTGGTCTTGCTACGTCGCCGGGTTCGGGCAGGTCAACCCTTCGTTCGGCAATCCGACCGTCATCCGAACACCGAGCTGTACGCGTTGAGCGCCGGCTGGCCGCCGAGATGGGCGTAGAGGACGTTCGAATCGGGCGGGATCGAGCCGTCGCGGACCAGGTCGATCAGGGCCGCCATCGACTTGCCCTCGTAGACCGGGTCGATGATCATGCCCTCGAGCTGGGCGGTCAGTCGGATCGCGTCCACGGTGGACTCGACCGGGATGCCGTAGAGGTCGCCGGCCCAGCCTTCGCGCACCGTTATCTCGTCGGCGCGCAGGTCCCGGCCGAGGCCGATCAGCTCCGCGGTGTTGCGGGCGATCTTCTCCACCTGGGCGCGGGTCTCGTCGATCTTCGCGGACGCGTCGATGCCGAGCACCCGCCGCGGCCGGTCCTGGCCGGCGAACCCGGCGATCATTCCGGCCTGGGTGCTGCCGGTGACGCTGCAGACGACGATCGTGTCGAAGAAGACCCCGAGCTCGCGCTCCTGGCGCTCGACCTCGTAGGCCCAGTTGGCGAAGCCTAGCCCGCCCAGCCGGTGGTCGGACGCGCCGGCCGGGATCGCGTAGGGGACACCGCCGGCGGCCCGGACGTCGTCGAGCGCCCGCTGCCAGCTCTCCTTGAACCCGATCCCGAAGCAATCCTCGACCAGGCGGACGTCGGCGCCGAGGATGCGGGACAGCAGGATGTTGCCGACCTTGTCGTTGACCGGGTCCGGCCAGTCGACCCAGCTCTCCTGCACGAGCACGGCCTTCAGCCCGGCGCGGGCGGCGACGGCGGCCACCTGGCGGGTGTGGTTGGACTGGATGCCACCGATGCTGACCAGCGTGTCGGCCCCGGTGGCCAGCGCGTCGGCGAGCAGGTATTCGAGCTTGCGGGTCTTGTTGCCGCCGTACGCCAGGCCGCTGTTGCAGTCTTCGCGCTTGGCCCAGATCCGGGCGCCGCCGAGGTGCGCGGTGAGGCGGTCGAGCGGGTGGACGGGGCTCGGGCCGAAGAGCAGCGGGTAGCGCGCGAAGTCGTCGAGCGGCACGGTCAGTCTCCTTCTTCTTGCAGCAGCGGGGCGAGGGTCTGCCAGTTGGCCCGGGTGGCGGCGACCGCGCCCTCGACGTCGCCGGCCGCGCACAGCGCGATGATCCGGTCGTGCTGGGCGACCGACTCGCGGCCACTCAGCGAGGCGAAGCGCAGCCGTTCGAGCCGGCGCAGCGCGGGCGTGAACTGGTCGAGCACGCTGCGCACCGCGGTGTTGGCGCAGGCGGTGACCGCGACACCGTGGAAGTCGTCGTCGGCCGCGATCGCCGCGTCGACGTCGTCGGCCCGCAACGCCGCCGCGAACCGCGCGTTGGCGGCGCGCATCGCGTCGAGCTCGGCGGTCGACAGGTTGGGCAGCGCCTCGCGGACGGCCAGCTCGTGCATCGCCGACGTCACCGACCGCGCGGCCCGCAACGCCCGCGCGTCCAGCGGGCTGACCATCGTCCAGCGGCCGGGCTTGGTGCGCACGAGGCCGGCCTCGTCGAGGCGGGTCAGCGCCTCGCGCACCGGCGTGCGGCTGACGCCGAGCCAGCGGGCCAGGTCGGCGTCGTTGAGCCGCTCGCCGGGCGCGAGCGTGCCGTCGACGATGGCGTCGCGAATCGCCCGGTAGGCGTCGTCGCGCAGCAACGACCGGGCCACCACACCGGCGCTGGACGGGATCGGCATGCAACATATTGCACTCCACACATCGCCGAGCGTCAAGACGTTCGCTGACCGCTGAACCTCGCTGCTGCTGGCAGCGCGCCCTGGATCAAGGGGGTCCGGGCTCCGCATCGTGGGCGCACAGCCAAAAACAAAGGAGACAGACCATGCAGAGCTTGACGGGCGGGATGTCGCTCGACGACCAGTTGGCGACCCGGCTGTTGCACCAACGGATCATCGTGCTCGGCGCCGAGGTGGACGACCCGATCGCCAACCGGTTGTGCGCCCAGCTGCTGCTGCTGTCGGCCGAGGACCCGCAGTCGGACATCAGCCTCTACATCAACTCGCCGGGCGGCTCGGTCAGCGCCGGGCTGGCCATCTACGACACGATGCGGGTGATCCCCAACGACGTGCGGACCGTCGCGATGGGGCTGGCCGGCAGCATGGCGCAGTTCCTGCTCTGTGCCGGGACGGCCGGCAAGCGGTTCGCCCTGCCGCACGCCCAGGTCCTGATGCACCAGGGCAGTGCCGGCTTTGGTGGCACCGCGGCCGACATCGAGATCTACGCCGGCCAGTTGGAGCGGGTCGGGCGTACCCTCGTCGAGCTCATCGCCCGGCACACCGGCCAGCCGGTCGAGGTCGTCGACCGGGACAGCGGGCGGGACCGGTGGTTCAACGCGGACGAGGCCCTCGCCTACGGGATGGTCGACCGCGTCGTGGACCGGGTCGACGACGTGCGCCCGGCGGTCACCCGCCAGCCGGTGGGGCTGTGACGATGAGCCAGTACACGATCCCGACCGTCGTCGAGCGCACCTCGACCGGCGAGCGTGCCTTCGACATCTACTCGCGGCTGCTGGCCGAGCGGATCATCTTCCTCGGCACCGAGATCGACGACGGCGTCGCCAACGTGGTGATGGCCCAGCTCCTGCACCTGGAGTCGGCCAACAGCGAGATGGAGATCGGCCTCTACATCAACTCGCCCGGCGGCTCGTTCAGCGCGCTGACCGCCATCTACGACACGATGCGGTTCGTCCGCCCGAACATCGCCACGTTCTGCCTGGGCCAGGCGGCGTCGGCCGCCGCCGTGCTGCTCGCCGCCGGCACGCCGGGCAAGCGCGCGGTGCTCAAGCACGCGAAGGTGACCCTGCACCAGCCGTCCAGCCAGGCCCGCGGCACGCTGCCGGACCTGGCCGTGCAGGCCAAGGAGGTGGGCCGCGTACGCGCGGAGATGGAGGAGATCCTCGCGGAGGTCAGCGGGCACGGGACCGGGAAGATCCGCGCCGACATCGACCGCAACCTGACGCTGTCGGCGGACGAGGCGGTGGCCTACGGCCTGGCCGACCACGTGGTCGCCAACCGCAAGGGCGCACCGCTTGCCCGCGTCGGTTAGGCGGCCACCAGCAGTCGGACCTCGCCGGGGCGGCCGATCGACGGGGGACGGCCGATACGGGCGTCGGCCAGGCGCAGCACCGGCGCCACGGGCCGGGCGGCGAGAAGGTCGCGGCCCGCCGCGGCCAGCAGGTCGGGCAGGTCGATGCCGAGCGCGGCACAGACGGCCGCGAGGACCTCTGACGAGGGCTCCTTGCGGCCGCGCTCGACCTCCGAGAGATATTGCGCGGAAACCCGTGCCGCCGAGGCGACCTCGGCCAGCGTGCGGCCCTGCCGCAGCCGCACCCGGCGCAGCAGCTTGCCGAACACCTCACGCAGCGGCGGATCGGTCACGTCGCCGACTCTAGGCGGATCCGGGCGCGGCGCGGCCCGGTTTCGCGCTCGGCGTAGCCCTAGGTTGATAACCATGACGGACGACGCGGGGGCTTTCCGGAATATCGACGCTCTGCCGGAGCCCATCTTCGACGCGATCTTCGGGGTGCTGCGGGCCATGGCGGAACATCCCGAGATCCGGCGGGTACGCGCGGTCGCGCGCGAGGCGTTGCTTCCGGCGCCGGGCCAGCGGCTGCTGGACGCGGGCGCCGGCGCCGGGGAGGTGGCCCGCGACCTGGCCGCCGTGGTCGGCCGCGACGGCGAGGTCGTGGCCATGGACGCGTCCACCAGGACCCTGACCCGCGCCCGGGACCTGACGCCGACCGACCTGCCGATCCGGTTCGTCCAAGGCGACGTCACCCACCTCGAGTTCCAGGCCGACACCTTCGACGGCGTCCGCTCCGAGCGCGTGCTCCAGCACCTCGCCGACCCCGACGCCGCGGTGCGCGAGCTCGTCCGCGTCACCCGGCCCGGCGGGCGGGTCTGCCTGATCGACACCGACTGGGAGTCCCTGGCCGTCGACGGCATCCGGGCCGACCTGACCCTCTCGCTGCGCGAGCGCCTGCTCGGCGCTGACCCGCACCACCACGACGACATGGGCCGCACGCTGCGCCGCCGCCTCGTCCGGGCCGGCCTGAGCGACGTGACGGCCACCCCGGTGGCCTGCTACTTCCCCGATCCCGCCTCGGCCGCCGTGGTGGTGCCGCTGTTCGACCCGGCGGTCCCGCCGGAGGCCGGCATGATCCCCGACGACCTGCGGGACACCTGGTTCGCCGAGCTCGCGGCGGCCGGCGAGCGCGGCGAGTTCCTGGCCGTGCTGACCATCTGGGTGGCCGCCGGAGTCGTCAGCTGAGCGCCGTCTTCACCAGCAGCGGCGCCGCCGCGGCCCAGGCCTGCGGCGAGCACGAGTGCGGGTACGGCACCGGCGCCTGACCGGGCCGGCGGGTCAGGCCGGTCAGCACCTCGGGCAGCCGCCCGCCCCCGGACGCGGCGGCCGCTACCAGCCCGTCGGCGATCCGGGCGGCCGCGGCCGTGTGCCCGACCCGGGCCAGCCCGGCGACCGCGAGAGCCGTGTCGTGCGGCCAGACGCCGCCCCGGTGGTAGGAGAGCGGGTGGTAGGGCGGCTGGCCCTCGGCGAGGGTGCGGATGCCCCAACCGGAGAAGAAGTCGTCCTCGGCGAGCCGTTCCGCGACCAGGTCGGCCCAGGAGTCGTCGAGGATGCCGGACCACAGCACGTGGCCGGCGTTCGAGGCGAGTGCGTCGACCTGCCGGTCGGCGCCGTCCAGGGCCAGCGCCACGAACGCGTTCGGCAGGCGGAAGTCGGCGGAGAACATCGCCCGCAGGCGGTCGGCCCGGCGGTCCAGCTCGGCGGCCCAGGTCGGGTCGCCCCAGGCGGTGCGGGCCAGCTCGGCGGTGCCACGGAGCGCGCGGTACGCGTACCCCTGCGCCTCGCTGACCGCGATGGGTCCGGCCGCGACCTGGCCGTCCGCGAAGACCATCGAGTCGGCCGAGTCCTTCCAGCAGTGGTGCACCAACCCCGGCCCGTCGGTGCGGTAGCGCAGGTAGCCCGTGGCCTGGATGCCGCCGTCGTCGAGCATCCACGCCACCGCGGCCCGGGCCGCCGGTTCGAGGTCCTTGGCCACGACCGTGTCGCCGGTGACGGTGTGGTGTTCGGCCAGCAGCACGAGGAACAGCGGCGTCGCGTCGACCGTGCCGTAGTAGCGGCCGTACGGGACCTCGCCGAGCGTGGCCAGCTCGCCCTGGCGCAGCTCGTGCAGGATCTTGCCGGGTTCCTCGATCCGGTCGGGGTCGGTCACCCGGCCCTGGGTCGCCGCCAGCAGCCGCAGCGTCCCCTCGGCCAGCTCGGGCCGGTACGGCAGCGCGAACAGCGACGTGAGCAGGCTGTCCCGGCCGAACAGCGTGAGGAACCAGGGCGCGCCCGCGGCCGGCACCACCGCACCGGCGGGCAGCTCGACGCCGGCGATCGGCGGCAGGTCGGCGGCCGGCACGCGGAGGCTGTCGAGGTCGGCGAGGCCCCGCGCGACGCACCGGTCGAGATCGTCGGCCGGGGCGGCCACGGCGGACGGTTCCGGCACCAGGACCGGCACCGCACCGTCGCCCGCCGTGACGGCCGCGCGCAAGGTCACCGTGCCGTGCGCCGGCACGGTGACCGTCCACTGCACACCGTCGGTGGAGAGCCGGGCCGGCGGCGCCGCCGTGATCCGGGTCTGCCGGCGAAAACCCCGCCGTGCGTAGAGGAAGACGAGCGAGGCCTCGTCCGTCGACAGCTCGCGGATCGCGTCCGACTTGTCGAACAGCCGCGCCGACCGCAGCTCGAACTGGTCGGCGAAGTCGGCCTCGGCGGACAGCGCCACCCGCACGGTCTGCGGGGAGGCCACGAAGCTGGTCAGCGTCAGCTCCTCGACCAGCGACCGCGACGCGAGGCGTTGGACCCGGCGCAGCACGAACGGCGGGTTCTCGTTGCGCGCGGTCGGCGGCGCCAGCACCACCTCGCCGGCCGAGTCGGCCAGGGCGCGCAGGGCGCGGCCGTGCACGGTCAGCACCCAGCGGGACAGGTGCCGGGTGTCCGCGACGAACAGACCGCCGGTGTCGGTGACGTTGCCGCCGGCGTCCGTCAGGAGGCAGGTGACGCCGGAAACCAGGGTTCGCATATCGGGGTCAACGAGTCAGCGGCGCGGCCCGGTGCGGATGAGGTCCAGGGTCAGTGCCGCCGTCCAGCTGAAGTCGTTGGTGCCGTGGCCGGCGCCGGTGAGCGGGTCGACGTACTCGCGGAAGCCGCACGCCCGCACCCGGGCCAGCAGCCGGTCGCGCAGGTCGTCGGCGAGGCCCGTCTCACCGTGCAGGCGCAGCCCGTGCCAGAAGAGCCAGCTCGTGTTGATCCACCCCGGCCCGCGCCAGTAGCGGCCGGGCTCGTGGTCCTCGGCCGTCAGGTCGTAGCTGGGTAGCGGGCACGCGTCGGCCAGCCGGAAGCGGTCGCCGAGCGCGGTCTTGACCAGGTCCGTCGCCACCGGCAGGTCCGGCACGACCAACGGCAGCAGACCGGCGATCGAGTACGACCGCAGCACCGCGTCGCCGAGCACGTCGTAGGCGAAGAAGGTGCCGGCGCCCGTGTCCCACAGCTCGGTCATCAGCGCGTCGGTCACCTGCTGGGCGCGTACCAGGTGGCGGTTCGGGTCCTGCCCGATCTCGGTGGCGATCGAGGCCAGCGCGTACTCGCCGGCGGCGAGCAGCCCGTTGCACAGCGGGTCCTCCACGGCGAACCCTGGCGTCCCCTCGTAACGGGAGTCGCGGTAGTCGCGGGCCAGCCGGATGTAGCGCCCGTAGTCGGCGTCCGTCGGCCGCTCGGTGGCGGCGGCGTGCGCGAGGTCGCGCCGGGCGAGCTCGGTCGGCGGCAGCGGCGCGACCCGGGACAGCGGGACGTCCCAGGCCGGGCTGTTGTCCATCCCGGACTCCCACGGGTGCACCACGGACACCAGGCCGCGTCCGCGCAGGTCGCGCCCGGTCAGCAGCCAGTCGTGCCAGGCGACCAGCCGGGGGTAGAGGCGCTCCAGGAACCGGCGGGAGCGGGCGACGGCGGGTGCGGCCCGGTACGTCTCCCAGGCGGCCAGGGCGTGCGCGGGCGGCTGCACGATCCCGGAGGTCGGCACTCCCGGAGTCCCGGAGCGGTCACCGGACCGCCAGAACGCCGGACCGGGGAAGTACGCGTCGGCCGGCACCAGCGGGTCGAAGACGATGTGCGGCACCCGGCCGTCGGCCCACTGCGCGCCGAACAGCGACTCGAGCTCGCGCTGCGCCCGCACCGGAGAGAAGTGCCGCAGCCCCAGCGCGATGAACGCGGAGTCCCAGCTCCACTGGTGCGGGTAGAGGCCACCGGCGGGCACGGTCGCGCCGCGCCGCCAGTTGGCCGCCAGCACCCGGCGCGCCGCCCGGTCGAGCGACGCGGACGGCGCGATGGCGGTGAGCGCGGGTCGTTCGGGGGCGATGGTCACGACCACCTCCGCAGGAAGCCCGGGATCGCCGCGACCGCCGCCGCGGGCTCGCCGCGCAACCGGCACTCGACCGCCAGGTGCCCCTCGTAGCCGACCGCGTCCAGCGTGCCGAGCAGCGCACCCCAGTCGATGTGCCCGGCCCCGGGTTGAAAGCGGTTGGAGTCGCTGACCTGCACGTGCCCGAGGTGGTCGGCGGCCTTGACCAGCGCGCTGGTGGGCTCGTCCTCCTCGATGTTCATGTGGTACGTGTCGGCCAGCACCCGCACGGACCGCAGCCCGACCTCGTCGACCAGCGAGACGGCCTCGTCGAGCCGGTTGACCATGTGGTCCTCGTAGCGGTTCAGCGGTTCGAGCACCAGCGTCACCCCGACCGACTCGGCGTGCTTGCCGAGCTCGGTGAGCGCCGCCAGCAGCACCGCCCGGTCGGCCTCGGGGGAGCGGGGCGGCTCGAACGGGGGCAGCCGCCGGGAGAACATGCCGTAGGAGGCCGGCGTGCAGGCCACCGTGCCGCCGATCTCCGCGAGCACGGAGAGCTGCGAGCGGAGCTGGGCGATCGCGTCGCGGCGCAGGTCGGCGTCGAACGCGCCGATGAAGTGCAGCATGTCGACGCAGACGGACGGCATCGGCACGCCGTCGCGGGCGGCCTGGCGCAGCTCGGGCAGCCGGTCGCGGAACGCGAAGTCGCCCTTGGCCCGCAGCTCGATGCCGTCGTAGCCGGCGCGGGCGGCGAAGTCCCACTTCGCCTGGAGGCTCTCGCCGGGGAGCAGCTGCTCCTGGCAGGAGATCTTGATCATGAGAACTTCAACACCACCTGGAGTGCTTCCTGCGGACGGTGGTCGAGCATGGCGAACGCCTCCGCCGCCTCCTCCACCGCGATGACGTGTGTCACGAGGCCGACGGGGTCGACCGCGCCCTGCTGGGCGAGGCTCAGGAACGCCTGGTTGAGGCGGGCCTGGTTCCAGCGCCCGGCGAGCTCCGGCGGCACGCCCCCGATCTGGGAGGAGACGATCCGGACCCGGTTGTGGTGGAACTCGTCGCCGAGCCGCAGCCCGGCGCCGTCGCCCTGGTAGAAGCCGGAGGCCACCACCCGGCCGTCGACCGCCACCGAGCGGATCGCGTCGTGCAGGGCCGGGTAGTGGCCGCTGATCTCGATCGCCACGTCGGCGCCGCGCCCGTCGGTCAGCCCGCGCAGGGCGATACCCACGTCGGTCGCGGCGGCGTCGACGACGTGCGTCGCACCGTATTCCTTGGCCTTCTCGAGCCGGGCCGGCAGCGTGTCGACGGCGACCACGGTGGCGCCGGAGAGCTGGGCCAGCCGGGTCGCGAGCAGCCCGAGCACGCCCTGGCCGAAGACCACGACCACCTCGGAGAGGTGGATGTCGGCGGCCAGCACGCCGTTGAGCGCGACCGCGCCTACCCGCGCGAAGGTGGCCGCGACCGGGTCGAGGCCGGGCGGCACGACGCAGCCGCGGACCTTCTCGACCGGGAGTACGGCCTCGCCGCGGTGCCCCCAGATGCCCCAGACCTGCTGGCCGGGATGCGGGTCGTCGGGATGGGGCTCCTCGGCCACCACCTCGACCACCTCGCCGACCTCGGAGTAGCCGAGGCCCGCCACCGGGTAGTTCAGCCCGGTCGACCCCTCGACGAACAGCCGCAGGTCCGGGTCCCAGTCGCGGTTGAGGTAGGGGTTCGTGCCCCGGTACGCGGTGAGCTCGGTGCCCGCCGAGATCCCGGAGTACATGGTGCGGACGCGCACCTGCCCCGGCCGCAGCTCGACGTGGGGCTGGTCGACGACCTCCACGTGACGGGGAGAGGTGAACTGCACAATCTGCGGCACGACGGCCTTCCACCCATGCTCGAAGAGAGAAGCGCGCGACATAACGACGGTCGTTCCGCCGAGATGTTACGCACTTATGTCTGGCAATCAAGTATAAGTCCGGATCGCCACCACTCGTGTCAAACGTGGACAAAGGACTCGCAGCACGTGAACGTTACGTACACATGTCTTGCCTTCGCGTATAAGACCTTGGTGTTATTCGTCCGTAGATCCGTTCACAAAGGAGCGCAATCGATATATCGGACGAAGGAGCGAATCGCGTGAACGCGAGAAGACTGCTCACCGCCGTGGTCGCGGCGACCCTGACGACCACCGCCCTGAGCGCCTGTGGAGGGGACGACCCCGAAGACGACGCCAGCGGCTCGATCACCGTGTGGAGCCTGGAGAACCAGACCGACCGGGTCCAGGCCACCCAGAAGATCGCCGACCAGTTCACCGCCGCGACCGGCATCCAGGTCAAGATCGTGGCGACGGACGAGAACCAGTTCACCAGCCTGATCACCTCGGCGGCCGCCTCCGGCCAGCTGCCGGACGTCGTCGGCGCGCTGCCGCTGGCGGCGGTGGCCCAGATGGCCACCAACGACCTGCTCGACACCGATGCCGCCAAGGCCGTCGTCGACGAGCTCGGCCGCGGCACCTTCTCGCCGCGCGCCCTGGAGCTGACCGCGCAGGACGGCAACCAGCTCGCCGTGCCGAGCGACGGCTGGGCCCAGCTGCTGTTCTACCGCAAGGACCTGTTCGACAAGGCGGGCCTCGCGGCCCCGGACACCTTCGACGAGATCCGGACCGCCGCGCAGCGGCTGAACACCGGCGGGGTCGCCGGCATCACCCTGGCGACCGTCCCCAACGACGCGTTCACCGAGCAGACGTTCGAGAACTTCGCCCTCGGCAACGGGTGCGAGATGGTCGACGACGCCAAGAACGTCACGCTCGACACGCCCCAGTGCGTGGCCACGTTCCAGCTCTACGAGGACCTGGTCAAGAACTGGTCGGTGCCCGGCGCGCAGGACGTCGACACCACGCGGGCCACGTACTTCGCCGGCAAGGCCGCCATGGTGGTCTGGTCGTCGTTCCTGCTGGACGAGATGGCGGGGCTGCGCAACGACGCCCTGCCGACCTGCCCCGAGTGCAAGGCCGACCCCGCCTACCTGGCCAAGAACAGCGGCATCGTGACCGCCGTGGCCGGTCCCGACGGGCAGCCGGCGCAGTTCGGCGAGATCACGAGCTGGGCGATCACCAAGGACGGCCCGAGCACCGACCAGGCCCGCAAGTTCGTCGCGTACATGATGAACGAGGGCTACCCGGGCTGGCTCGGCATCGCGCCCGAGGGCAAGTTCCCGGTCCGCAAGGGCGACTCGGCCGACGCCGCGAAGTTCGAGACGGCCTGGAACACGCTGCCGGCCGGCGTCGACACCCGCAAGCCGCTCGCCGACAGCTACCCGGCCGACGTGCTGGAGGCGCTGCGCACCAGCCCCGACACGTTCAAGCGCTGGGCCCTGCCGCAGAAGCAGGGCGCGCTGCTCGGCGCCACGCTCGGCGAGCTGCCCGTACCCAAGGCGGTCAACGCCCTGGCCGGTGGTGAGCTCGATGCCGCCGGCGCCGCGAAACGGGCCGCCGACGACGTGCGGGCGATCCAGAAGTCCCTGAACTGATGGTCGCGACCCGCGAGGGTCGGCCGGCGGCGTCCGAACGGCGCCGCCGGCCGGCGCGGCCACTGACCCGCCGCCAACGCGAGAACCGGGCCGGCCTGGCCTACCTGTCGCCGACGTTCGTCGTCGTGCTGGTCGTGGTCGTCGTGCCCATCCTGTGGACGATCCTGCTGGCGTTCCAGCGGCTGCGGCTGATCAACATCCGGCGCACCGGCCTGTTCGGCGACTTCACCCTGCGCAACTTCGAGTACGTGTTCACCTCGCCGGGCTTCTGGAGCTCGCTGTGGACCACGCTGGTCTACACGGTCGGCGGCACCGCGTTCTCGATCCTGTTCGGGCTGGTCGCCGCGCTCGCCCTGCGCAAGCGGTTCCCTGGTCGGACGCTGGTGCGGGCCAGCGTGCTGCTGCCGTACGTGGCGCCGGTGGTCGCGGTGACCTTCGTCTGGGAGATCATGCTCAGCCCGCAGTTCGGCGTCGCCAACGACTGGGGCACCCGGTTCCTCGGCTGGGACCGGCCGATCGCCTTCCTGAGCCAGCGCGAATACAGCCTGTGGGGCATCGACATCCCGCTCGCGCTGATCACCGTGATCGCCTTCGAGGCCTGGCGCTACTTCCCGTTCGCGTTCCTGTTCATCCTGGCCCGGCTCCAGGCGGTGCCTCGCGATCTGGAGGAGGCGGCCGTGGTCGACGGCGCCGCGCCGACCCAGCTCTTCCGGCACATCCTGCTCCCGCAGCTCGGCGCCGTCATCGCCCTGCTGTCGGTGCTCCGGTTCATCATGACCTTCAACAAGTTCGACGACGTCTGGCTGCTCACCGGCGGCGGTGCCGGCACCCAGGTGGCCAGCGTCCGGGTCTACGACTTCCTCACCTCGCGCCTCGACATCGGCGCCGCCGCGGCCCAGGGCCTCGTGCTCGCCGCCGTGCTGGTCATCCTGCTGGTGGTCTATCTCAAGTTCTTCGCGCCCCGGGAGGATGAGTCGTGATGGACCGGGCGACCTTCGAGACCCGCCTGTTCGGCGTGCTGCGCTGGGTCGTGATCGCGGTGCTGGTCGTGGTCACGCTGTTCCCGTTCTACTACATGGTGCTGCTCTCGATCCGGCCGATCGAGGCGGTGCTGCAGGAGCCGGGGAGCCTCTGGGCCGGCCCGGCGGAGTGGACCGTCTCGACCTATCGCGAGGTGCTCGGCTCCGTCGACAGCGGGGGCCAGGGCTTCGTGCGGCTGATCCTCAACACGTTCCTGGTGGCGGCGTCAGCGACGATCCTGACGCTGCTCGTGTCGATTCCCGGGTCGTACGCGGTCAGCCGGTTGCGGTTCGTCGGCCGCCGGCAGGTGCACTTCCTGTTCCTGGCGGTCTACCTGTTCCCGGCGATCCTGCTGGCCATCCCGCTGTTCACCGTGTTCACCCGGCTGGGCCTGCGCGGCTCGCTGGCCGGGCTGGTCGTCGTCTACATCGCGCAGACGATCCCCGTGTCGATCTACATGCTGCGCAACTACCTGAGCACGATCCCGGAGAGCCTCGAAGAGGCCGCCGCCATGGATGGTTACACACGGTTACAAACCCTGCGTAAGGTAATCTTGCCGCTCGCGGCACCGGCCGTGATGGCGAACGCACTCTACGTCTTCATGATCGCATGGAACGAGTACCTGTTCGCCCTCCTGTTCCTGGTCGAGAACCGTCAGAACTGGACGGTCTCCCTCGGCCTCGCCCAGCTAGCCGGAGGCATCGAAGTGAGCAAGACGGTTTTGATGGCCGGGTCGGTGGTGCTTACCCTGCCCATCGTGATCATCTTCTTCGCGACGGAGCGCCTGCTGACGGAGGGGCTGACCGCCGGTGCCGACAAGGGATAGGCCGCCGGCCCAGGGCGGCCCACCCGGCTCGCCGGCCGTGATTCGCGGCGGCGCGGCCGGCAACCAGAACTCCGCCGGCCACCTGCTCGCGCTGGTGCGCACCGGCCGGGCGCGGACCCGGTCGGAGCTCCAGTCCTACACGGGCCTGTCGCGGTCGACGCTGGTCACCCGGATCGACGCGCTCCGGGCGGCCGGCTACCTGCGCAGCTCCGGCGTGGAGGAGTCGACCGGCGGCCGGCCCGCCGAGCTCCTGGAGTTCGACACCGGCCACGGGGTGGTGCTGGTCGCCGACCTCGGGGCCAACCACGCCCGGGCGGCGGTCCTCGACGTCGGCGGCACCCTGCGCGGCGAGGAGCACGAACACATCAAGATCGGCGAGGGCCCGGCGTACGTGCTGGACTGGGTCGATGCCGCCTTCGGCCGCCTGCTGGCCGCGGCGGGGGAGTCCCGCGAGCGGGTGCGGGGGATCGGCGTCGGCGTGCCCGGCCCCGTCGAGTACGACGCCGGCGTGGTCACCGAACCGCCGATCATGCCGGGCTGGGACGGGTTCCCCATCGCCGACCGGCTCCGGGAGACCTGGGGCTGCCCGGTCTTCGTCGACAACGACGCCAACCTGATGGCGCTCGGCGAGCAGGTCGCGTTCTATCCGGACTGCCCGGCGTTGCTGCTGGTCAAGGTCGCGACGGGGATCGGCGCGGGCATCGTGATCGACGGCCGGGTGTACCGCGGCATCGACGGCGGCGCCGGCGACATCGGGCACATCCGCCTCGCCTCGTTCCCGGAGGCCCGGTGTGAGTGCGGCCTCTACGGCTGCCTCTCGGCCGTGGCCAGCGGTCTGGCCCTGGCGCAACGGCTGACGCTCGGCGGCACGCCCACCCAGTCGGGCCCGCAGCTCGTCGAACGCATCCGCGAAGGCCACGGCGAGGCCGTGCACCTGGCCCGGGAGGCCGGACGCCTGGCCGGCGAGGTGCTGGCCACGGTGGTCTGCCTGGTCAACCCCGGCGTCCTGGTGATCGCCGGCGACCTGGCGGAGACCCACTTCGTGACCGGCGTACGCGAGATGCTGTACCGGTACGCGTTGCCGCGCGCGACCCGCCACCTGGAGGTCACCACGAGCCGGTTGGGGCCGCAGTCGGCGGTCACCGGTGCCCACGCCATGGTGCTGGACGAGATCTACTCCCCGCGCGCGGTCGACGCCGAGCTGTCCGGGCTGGCGCTCAGTCCCCGGGCCGGGTGAGCTGGCGGAGCGCGCGGTGGATCGCGCTGGTGGGCGCGGCCCAGACGTGCCGGTCCGCGTACGACCAGGCGTAGGTCGGGTTGCCGTCCCGCACCAGGTCGCACAGGCCCGGTTGGTCGAGCTCGCGCGCGGACCACTCGTACAGCCGCTGCAGTCGGGGTTGGATCACGCCGTAGTCGAGGAGCCGCCCGAAGCGGTTCTCGTGGTCGAGATACGACTGGAGCTCGTCGTCGGCCGGGTAGCGGTCGGGCAGGACGCGCCGGAGCGAGAGGAACACGCCGGCGCCGCCGAGGCGCGGGTCTCCGACGCTCCTGCCGATGACGGCCAGCTTGCCGAGCGCGAGCTTCGGCGCGGCGACGAGGGCGTGCGTGTAGAGGACCCGCAGCAGGACGACGTTGAGGAAGAAGCGCTCCGGCGCGGGCTCGGCCTCGGCGAGGTCGCGGCTGTCCAGGTAGCCGGCGACGATGCTCGCGTTGTGGGCGCGGTACCAGTTGCTGGCCGTGGGTTCGTCGACGAAGGCCGTCCACTGGTCGACGGTCGGGGATGAGACCGCTCCGGTGAGGCCGCCGGACCGGGCCATCGCCTCGCAGCCGTCCCGGATGAGCCGGTCGTTGACCGCTCGCCACCAGTGGCTGCCGGTCGTGGGGTCGAGCACGCCGCGGCCGGCCTGCCAGCGCATGAACGACAGCGCCGCCCGCCGGAACGGCAGGTGCTTGGGCGCGTGGCCGAACGGGCCGAGGTAGGTGCGGGCCAGCAGCTCGATCCGCTGCAGCGGGTGGTCGCGCACGGCGGCGAGCTGGGCCTCGGCCCATTCCGCGGCACTGTCGGACATGGGGTCATGATCTCGCGGGCGGACCAGCAGGCAAAAGACATCCAGCCGATCGGTTGTCTTGTCCTGGAGCGTCGGCGCCGACGGCGACCGCGGGCTCGCGAGGCGTCCGGACGGCGCCGATGCTGGCGCTGATGATCAGGACGGTGGCCAGGCCCTCCGTAAGGGTGAGGTGTTGCTGGAGGACGAGGAAGCCGGCGAGGGCGGCGATGGCCGGCCCGAGGCTCATCAGCACGGCGAACGTGGCGGTCGGCATGCGGCGCAGGGCGGTCAGCTCGAGGGTGTAGGGCAGCAGCGACGAGAGCACCGCCACCGCGGCGCCCAGTGCGAGGACCGGTGGCTGGAGCAGTGTCGGGCCGATGCCCAGGGGGAGCGTCAGCGCCGCCGCTACCGTCATCGCCAGCGCCAGGCCGTCGAGCTTCGGGAAGCGGGCGCCGACGCGGGCGCTGAGCACGATGTAGGCCGCCCACATGGCGCCCGCGCCCAGGGCGAAGCCGATCCCGGCCGGGTCGAGCCGGTCGAAACCCGTGCGGCCCAGCAACGCCACGCCCGCCAGGGCCAGGATCGCCCACAGCCAGTTCGCCGCCCGGCGACCCGTCGACACGGACAGCGCCAGCGGGCCGAGCACCTCCAGGGTCACGGCCAGGCCCAGCGGGATGCGGTCGATCGCGTGGTAGAAGAGCGTGTTCATGCCGGCCAGGGCCACCCCGAAGCCGGCGATCGCGGCCCAGTCGGCGCGCGCGTAGCCGCGTACGCGGGGGCGGCAGACGACCAGCAGCACGATCGCGGCGATCGCCAGTCGCAGCGTCACCACCGTGGACACCCCGGCGCGGGGGAACAGCAGCGCGGCCACCGAGCTGCCGAACTGCACCGACAACGCCCCGCCGAGCACGAGGCCGACGCCGGAGTGCCGTGTCGTAGTCACGGCTCGACGCTAAGAGCGTTCTGGCGGTGCCGGAAATGCCGCTTCGGCTGTGGTTATGCTTCACGGTTATGACCGTCGAGGTGCGTCACCTGCGCGCCTTTCTCGCCATCGCGGAGGAAGGCACGATCACCGGGGCGGCGGTCCGGCTCCACCTGACGCAGCCGGCTCTGTCCCGCACGCTGCGCCAACTCGAGGCCCACCTGGGCCACCGGCTCGTCGACCGCTCGACGCACCATCTGCACCTGACGCCCGCCGGCACGGCCTTCCGCGACCGGGCCGCGGCGGCGGTGGCCGCCGTCGACGACGTCCTGGACCCCACCCGGGCCGGCACCTGGCCGCTGCGCCTCGGCCACGCCTGGTCGGCTCTGGGCGCGCACACCACCACGCTGCTGCGCCGCTGGCAGCAGGAGCACCCGGCGACCCCGCTGGAGCTGCTGCGCATCGACGAGCGCACCGGCGGCCTGGCCCGCGGCAGCGTCGACGTCGCGATCCTGCGTGCGCCCGTCGACCTGCCGGACATCGTCGTGGAGCCGTTGCTGAGCGAGGCCCGCGTGGCCGCGGTGGCGGTAGACAGCCCCCTGGCCGGCCGCCCGGTCGCTTCGCTTGCCGATCTCGCGACCCATCCCATCGCGGTCAACTCGATGAGCGGCACGACGACGCTCGACCTGTGGGCGCCCGCGCGGACTCCGGCCACCGCCATCGACACGGCCAACACGGACGACTGGCTGGCCGCCATCGCCGCCGGCCGGGCGGTCGGGGTCACCACCGAGGCCACCGCCGCCATGCATCCGCATCCGGCCGTGGCCTACGTACCCCTGGCCGATGCTCCGCCCGTCACCGTCTCGCTGGCCTGGCGCTCGCCGCCCAGCCACCCGGCGGTGGCCGACCTGGTCGCCCTCGCCCGGGAAATCGTTTCCGGTCCCGACGGAGGTCCGACCGGGGCATGGTAGGTGCGTGAGCACTGGCAAGGTCACCTTCCGGCAGGCGGCGGCGCTGCTGGCCGAGCGGGATCCGGTGATGGCGCGCCTGGTCGCAGGCGCGCCGGCGCCGCGGATTCCGCTGTGGAAGGAGAGCAACTTCGAGTCACTGGTACGCGGGATCGTGTTCCAGCAGCTCGCCCGGCCGGCCGCGGTGGCGATCCTCGGGCGGTTGATCTCTGCCGCCGGCGGCTCGCTGACGCCGGACTCGGTGCTGCCGCTCTCGGACCCGGTGCTGCGGAAGGTGGGTCTCTCCGCCCGCAAGGTGATCTCGCTGCGCGACCTGGCCACCAAGGTCCGCGACGGCGACGTCGTGCTGGACAACCGCCGGCTCGGCCACCTCGCCGACGACGAGATCATCCGGCGGTTGTCGACGGTCAAGGGCATCGGTCCGTGGTCGTCGCAGCTCTTCATCATGTTCCAGCTCCGCCGCCCGGACGTGTGGCCGGTCGGCGACCTCGGCATCCGGCGGGGCTACGGGGTCGCCTACGACATCCCGACCCCGACGGAGCGGGAGCTGGAACCGCTCGGCGAGCAGTTCCGCCCCTACCGGACCACGGCGGCCTGGTACTGCTGGATGGCCGAGGCCGTGATCGCCGGCCGCACTCCCACGCTCCCGATCGGCGACGACCCGATCCTGCTGGCGCACGGCGTGGCGCGCCGGCCCGGCTCCGGCGGCGGCGCTTGAATGTCGACTGTGGAAGAGCCGGTGCGGGTCGGGCTGGTCGGTGCCGGCCACTGGGCCGAGGTCATGCACGGACCGACGCTGGCCGCCGGGCCGGAGACCACGCTGGTCGGGGTCTGGGCACGGCGTGCGGAGGCGGCCGCTTCGCTGGCGACCCGATTGGGCACGAGCGCGGCACCCTCGTTCGAGGCGCTGCTCGACCGGTGCGAGGCGGTCGCCTTCGCGGTGCCGCCCGACATCCAGGCCGACCTGGCCGTCCAGGCCGCCGAGGCCGGGCGGGCGCTGCTGCTGGAGAAGCCGGTCGCGCTCACCGTCGCCGACGCCGAGCGGGTCGCGAAGGCCGTGCGCGAGAACGGTGTGGTCAGCCAGCTCGTGCTGACCAAGCGATACCACCCGGCGACCCGGGCCTTCCTGGCGGCGGCCGCGAGTTTCCCCGCGATCGGCGCCCGGTCCCGCTATCTGCACGGCGGCTTCCTCGCCGGTCCCTTCGCCACGGGCTGGCGGCTCGACCACGGCGCGCTCTACGACCTCGGCCCCCACCTGCTCGACCTGGTCGAGGCGGCCCTCGGCCCGATCGAGGCGATCGACCGGCGCGGCAGCACGTGGCTCGAACTGGCCTGCCGTCACCGCGGCGGCGCGATCAGCCAGCTCTCCCTCTCGGGCATGGTCGGTGGGCTCACCGGCTCGCGCGCCGGGGTCGAGCTCTACGGCCCGACCGGCGCATTGGAGATCGACTTCGCGACCGTCGACCATGCCGAGTGCTGGCCCGTGCTGCGCGCGGAGTTCGCCCACGCGGTCCGCACCGGCACGTCGCACCCGCTCGACGCCGACCACGGCGTACACCTTCAGCAGTTGCTTGCTAGTTGTTGACCAGCCCGGCCAAGAGGTTGATCGCGCCGGCCACGATGGCTACGCCGAACACGTACGAGAGCAGGGCGTGGCCCAGGGCCGTGCGGCGGATCGGGGAGCTGCGCAGGGTCGTGTCGGAGACCTGGTAGGTCATGCCGATCGTGAAGGCCAGGTAGGCGAAATCACGGTACGTCGGCTTGTGCTCCGACAACGGCTCCCCGAAGTCGATGCGGCTGCCCTGGCTCAGGTAGTCGAGCTTCGCGTACCGCAGCGTGAAGACGGTGTTCATCGTGATCCAGGCGGTCGTCACGGTGAGCACGGCGATCCCGACGAGCACGCCCCTGAGCGCACCGTGCTCGTTGGCGGCCTCACCGAGCGCGAACCCGACGCCGAGCAGGCTGACCAGGGCCGCGGCGACCAGCAGTGCCGTCGCCGAGCCGTGGGTCTGGTCCTCCCTGCCGGCCAGCTTCTCGGTCTTGTCACCGTCGGCGCTCATGAAGATCGGCCAGACCGACCCGAGGAAAGCCAGCGAGGCGGCGTCGTAGCCGGCGATCACCGCGAGCTCCCAGTTGATCGGGCTGACGGCCAGGGCGGCCGCGACGACCGCCCAGATGATGATCACGGCGGTGGCGCGGTGGATCGCCGGGCCGTGCCAGCCCAGCATGCGGCGGCCCATCGGAGGTGCCGGCTCGCTGCCCACACAGGAAGTCTCGCAGGGAACCCACGTGGTCATCCAGACACGCCGGATCTCGGTAACCGGACAAATTGGGCGGATAGGAGCAGCATCGGGGTATGGCGCTGACCGAGAGTCGCCGGGACCGCTTCCGCACGCTCGCGGCCGACTGGAACTGCGGCTACGTCGAGCTCAGCGAGGAGTGGATCGACCCCGAGGTGCAGCGGGGGTACGACCTGGCCGCGCTCGCCCGCGACGCCTGGCTGCCGCTGCACGTGGACGACGAGGGCTACGTGCTCGTCGCCGTCGCGGCCGAGCCCACGCCCGAGCGGGTCGCGCTGATCGAGGAGGCCGTCGGCGCCCCGGTCTGCGTGGCGGTCACCTGCGACGTGGACCTCGCGGAGGCGATCCGGCAGGCGTACCCGAAACGGGTCCCGCTCGTGGTCAAGATCGGTCTGGTCGCGGCCCTGCTCGGAGTCGCCGCCGCGCTGGTGCTGGCTCCGGTGCCGACCGTCGTCGTGCTGGCTCTGCTGGCCAGCGCGGGATTCCTGGCCGGCGTCGGCGCCACGGTCGCCGACCACCCGGCCGCGCCGCTCGCCCGCGACATCGCTCTGCCACTGACTCCGCCCCTGTACGTCCTGTTCGTCGCCGCCCTGGTGCTGCCCGCCGCGCGGGTCTTCCCGACCTGGTCGGTCGGCATCACGATGGCGAGCCTGCTGGCCGGCAACTTTGCGCTGGTCTACGCCGACCTGCTGGACGCGTTCCGGCGCGGCGGTGCCGTTGGTCCCGCGCTGCGCGCCCCGCTGCGCTGGCTGCTCGACTCCGCCGCGGCCCTGCGGCGGCCCTTGACCCGGGAGAAGGCCAGGCATGGCGATCGCACCGTCCACAGTGGCGACACCTCGGTGGCAGCGGTGGAGCGAGTCTGAGGAACGCTGGCCGGCTGGCACGATCGCGCGCTGGCTGCTGCGCCTGGCGTTGGCGCTGCCGTTCGCGGGTCTGGCGCTCTACACGGCGTCGCGCGGTTTCGTGCCTCGTTGGCCCGGGCCGTTGGCTGGTGTTCTGGGCGCGCTGGGCCCACTCGGCGTGGGCCTGGTCGCCGCTGCCGCCACCGGGATCGCGCTCGCCGCGCTGGCGGAGCGGCTGGTCCGCTGGCAGGTGCCGGTGCGGGTCGGCGTGCCGCTGGTGCTGGTGCCGGCGCTGGCGTACACGGGTTCCGCCGATCCGATCGCCGTGCTGACGGTCGCCTTCCTGGCGCTGGCGGTCGAGGGCTTCCTGCACGTCGCGGTCGCGGGCCAGCCCGAGGGCGCGGTGCGGGCCGGGCTGATGCTCGCGGGCGCGGCGCTCTGCGACCCGGCCGCTATCGCCTACGCGCTGGTCTTTGCCGCCGTGGCACCGTTCGTCGCCGCCGGCCGGCGCGGCTCCGCGATCGACGCGGCCCCGACCCGGGCTGTCCTGCTGTTCCCGGCGCTGGCGGCGCTCGCCACCGCGCTGCTGTTGAGCTGGCGCCTGACCGGCGGCGCCGGGATCGGTTTCGACCCGGCCGGGTTCTTCGGCGCGCTGGGCGGGGCCGTGGTGGCGGTCGTGCACACGCCGCTCTACGCGGCGGTCGCGGTCGTCTACGCGGTGCGCCGCCCGCGCGCCCTGGCCGGCTACCTCGCCCCGGTCGCGGTGGTGTTCGTGACGCTGCTGGCCGGGCTGGCCTACTCGGCGGTGACGAACTACCTGCTGCTGACCACGATCGCGCTGATCGCCGTGCCTCGGTCGCCGAGCCGCCGGCTGGGTGCCTTCCTGGGCACCGTGGCGCTCCTGCAATGGGCACAGCTGATCACCTGGCCGCCGGCGAGCCCGGCGTTCCAGGAGTGGCTACGCGTCGTGTGGGGGTTCTGAGCGCTTCCGGAACCAGCGCCGTTGCCTTTCGCGTGGCGGCTCCGGTTCTGGGGCGGGCTGGCGGGCCGCGGCGAACCGGGCCTCCAGCGCCTCCCGCCACAGCGCGACCATCGCCTCCACGTCGAGCCGGCGCACCGGGACGAACGGGGGCGTCGGGCGGAGCTGGTAGTCGAGGATGTCGCGGTTGAGCTCGGCGACCGTCTCGCGTACGCGCTGCTCCGAGGGAAGTTTGCGAATCTCGTCGGGGAGCTGCTCGACCTGGCGGGCGAGCTGGATCGACGGCGGCAGCATGGCGGCGCCGGTGATGCCCTCGCGGCGCAGGAACTCCTTGAGCCACCACTGCTCGTCGTAGGGCTCCGAATGGCCGGGGAGCGGCTTGCCTGCGCCCGGGAGATCGTCGAACTCGCCGTTCTCCCGGGCAGCACGGATCTGCGCCTCGATGATCGACTCGATCCGGTCGCTCATCGCCCCAATATAGCTAGAGCCTCGTGAGCCGGACCGCGTCGGCGATCACCAGGCCGGTGCCGTTCGTCCAGCGGCTCACCGCTACCCGGTTGGCGTCGCCGGCGGGCAGGTTGAACGTGCCGATCGAGCGCCAGGCGCCGCCGCCCGTACGTTGGTCGACGTTGACCGTCTGGTTTCCGCTCGTGGTCGCCACGATGTAGGGCGCCGCGCTGTTGTAGCCGGCGTTCGCGGCGTACCAGACGTCGACCCGGTAGGCGCCCGCCGTCGGGACGGCGAACTTGTACCAAGCCGGGTCGCTGGCCGCGACCGGGTCCGCGAAGCGGTAGTCGGTGCCGTAGCGCTGCGTCGAGTAGGACGACGTGCCCCAGTTGGCGCTCGCCGTGAACCGGCCGGACGTGGTGTTGTCGACGATCGACGACCAGGTCCCGCCGCCACCGCTCATCCGCGCGGCCACGTCGGCGCGCATCACGTCGAGGTCGATGAACGACGGGTCGATCTTGCCCGTCGTGCTGGTCTCGCGGTGGCCCCGGGCGTAGGTCGAGTTCCGGCCGAGCCGGGTCAGCACCGCGGCCGTGGCGGCGATGGACGCGTTGTACTGGGCCGAGGTCATCTGCTGGTTGACCCCGTTGTAGTCGATCTCCCAGCCGATCATGAGCGTGTTGCCGTCGCCGGCCGGGATGGGGCCGCTGCCGCGGCTCGCGCCGGCGTGGTTGGCCCGGCCGGCGGAGATCAGGTGGAACACGCCGTTGTAGTCGACCAGCGCCTGGCACAGCGGGCCGGTCAGGTCGGGCCGCCCGTTGATGCAAACGTTCAGCGCCGGGTGCGGGTTGCTGGCGCTGGACGTGGCGGCGGTGTGGTGCCAGAGCACGCCGATCGGGTCGAACGAGCCAGGGCGGTAGCGGTTGACCCAGTCACCTTCGGTGACGCACGTGACGCCGGCGCCGCGCAGGACGTCGAGCAACCAGGGAACGTTCGGCATCAGGCACCTCGCGCCAGGCTGGGTTCGGCGATGATCAGGTCGGCGACGCACTCGGGCTTGGCGGCCGCCGGCGCCGCGGCTGCGGCGGCCGGGTTGGCGGCGACGGTGACGGCTGCGGCGGCCAGGGCCGGCAGGCCGAGCACGACGCGCCGGCGGAACCGGCGTGGTGGGAAGTCGCTCACGGCACTCCTTCGGTGGCAGGTGAGGCGCACGCTATACCGTGAAGGCTGTCTATGTCGATAGTTGCCGATGTATAACTCGATCCTGAAACTTATCTTCAATGTGGACGTGGTAGACCATTCCCATGGAGTTCGGAGTCGGTTACTTCCCCACCTTTGACGGCATGAAGCCGGGCGAGGTCGCTCGCCTGGCCGAGGAGCGCGGCGCGGACGCGATCTACTTCGCGGAGCACACGCACATCCCCGCCACCGAGACCGACCGCTTCCCCGGTCAGCCCATCCCCAACAAGTACTGGAAGACGTACGACCTGTTCGTCTCCCTCACCGCGGCCGCCGCGGCGACCACCCGGCTGCGGGTGTGCAGCGGCATCTGCCTGGTCATCGAGCGCGACCCGATCACCACGGCGAAGGAGGTCGCCAGCGTCGACCACCTCTCCGGTGGCCGCCTCGAGTTCGGCGTCGGCGCCGGCTGGAACCGCACCGAGATGCGCAACCACGGCACGGATCCGCGCGTACGCATGCGCGTGCTCAAGGAACGCGTCGAGGCGATGAAGACGATCTGGACGCAGGACGAGGCGAGCTACGCGGGCCGCTACGTCAACTTCGAGCGGATCTGGTCGTGGCCGAAGCCGGCGCAGAAGCCGCACCCGCCGGTCCTGGTCGGCGGCACCGGCCCGACGGTCCTGGACCGGGTCCTGTCGTTCGGCGACGCCTGGTTCCCGAACTACCACGACGGCATCCTGGACCGCATCGCCGAGCTCCGCGCCCGCGCCGAGCGCCCGATCGAGGTCCAGGTCATGAGCGTGCCGGCGGACCCGAAGATCTTCGAGCAACTCCGCGACGCAGGCGTACGCCGGGTCGCGCGCTGGTTCCCGTCCGGCCCGCGCTCCCGCGTCGAGCAGGCGTTCGACAAGTGGGAAGCGGCGATCACGGAGTACAACCCCGAGTGACCCCCGCCGACGCCCGGGCCCGGTTCGCCGAGGCCCGGGTAGCCCGCCTGGCCACGGTCTCGGCGACCGGCCAACCGCACCTGGTCCCGGTCACGTTCGCGCTGGACGGCAACACGATCTACAGCGCGGTGGACGCGAAACCCAAACGCTCGACCGCGCTGCGCCGCCTGGCCAACATCGAGGCCAACCCCCAGGTGTCCCTGCTGGCCGACGTCTACGACGACGACTGGTCGCGCCTGTGGTGGGCCCGCGCGGACGGCACGGCCCGGGTCCTGGAGTCGGGTCCGGAGGCCGACCGGGCGGCGGTCCGGCTGGGGGAGCGCTACCCGGCGTTCGAGCGGCGCGGCCCGGTCCTGGCCGTCGACGTCCGTCGGTGGTCCGGCTGGTCGGCCGCATGAGCTTCCGCCTCGCGGCCAACGCCGTGTGCCTCGAGGCCGACAAGGTGCTGGTAGCCCGGCACGTCTCGGCCCGGACGGGCGACTCCACCTGCACCCTTCCTTACCGCTAACCGAATGTGCAGGGGTGCCAGGTCAGCTTAGGGTCACCGCACGCATCGGGTTAGAGACGCTGGTCGCCAGTGCGCCGTGTCCGAGGTCAACTTTCTCGCAGCCGTTTGCCCAATCTCTCAGCGATCGAACGCGCGCCTGCACTAACTGGTCGAGAAACCCGTCTGGGTTGGCCGTCGCGGTGTTGGCGGCTGCTTCGAAGTCGCTGAGGTGGATCTTTCGCCGTCCCTGCATAAAGTCGGTGTAACCGAGCTCCCTGAGCCGAGGTACTATCGCTTCGATCAATGTCCCTAAGCATCCCTTGAAGCGTGGATCGGGGTCCTCCCACATCCCGTAAAGACGGACGGCGACTGAGCGCAACGCGTTCTGGGTCTGCTCCTCGCCTCTAACAGCCATGTTCAAGAGCGCTTCGACAAGCAGCAGCTTGGTCTTCGGCAGAAACGCAGGATTCCAACAGCCGTCGATCGTGTAAGGCCAGTGCAGCGACTGACTGGCGCCGAGCCTTTCGGCGTTCCGGCACAGCACCTCGGCAGCGACGAGTTGGGCCTTGGGGTCCGCGCTCCGTAGCGCGGCGTCGATGACGAGAACGGCTGTCTCGTCCAAGGCGTTCCGGTCCTCGCCCCACAGATCGAGGAGTAGCACGACCGCGAGGTCCGCGTTGTCCAGCTTGGTCAGAGCGAGCAGCCCTGATGCCACCGCAGCACGGTCGGCCGTTCGGTCTGGGCTGGCCGTGAACATGGCGCCGGCGCGCATAGCGGCGTCCAATCGAAGCCGGCGCTCTTGGTCTTCGTGCTCGATGCTAAGCCTGCGATGCTCATCGTCCCGCTCTTGGGCGAGTCGAGCATCAGCCTGGCCTGTCTCGACCTCTAGGCGTCGGTCGTTCTGCCGCTTGAACAACAGACCGAGTAGGGACACAACGGCAGTCACCACCGCGCCTACGAGCGTGACTGCGACCTCTGGTTTGGCGCCAGACCAGAGTTGGGCATACGCCACCGCGAGAGCCGAAATCAACAGTGCAGCCGATAGCCATAGCCAATCCCGCTGCGGCGGTCTCTCAGCGCGCGATGTCATCGACGACTCCAGCGAGTAGTGGACTGTCGGGCACAGTAAGTCTGGGCGCTGCCCAGGTAGCGCGAATTGACCGAAAGACGACATCGGACCCACAGCCGGAGGTAACGGCCGCTCCTGACCTATGGTCTGGGTCACATCGCGGGCCGGGAACAGAGTAGACGCTTTGTAACTTGAGTACGGACATGGCAACTCTTCCCGTCCTGCCGTTGACCGATGCCGTCCTGCTGCCTGGCATGACCATCCCGGTCACCCTCGATAACAACACTCAGGCCGCTGTCGACGCCGCGCGCGCCGCTGGCGATAACCGCGTGCTTGCCGTGCCGCGTGTTGACGGTGAGTACGGGTCGGTCGGCGTCATGGCGCTGATCGAGAAGGTGGGCCGCCTGCCCAGTGGCGAGCCGGCCGCCGTCATCCGTGGCGAGGCCCGGGCGAAGATCGGTTCCGGTGTGCCCGGTCCCGGTGCCGCCCTGTGGGTCGAGGCCACCGAACTGACCGAGACGCCGCCCGCGGGCAAGGCCCGTGAGCTGGCGAGTGAATACAAGGCCCTGGTCAAGTCCGTGCTCCAGCAGCGCGGCGCCTGGCAGGTCATCGACGCCGTCGAGCGCATGACCGATTTGTCCGAACTGGCCGACTCGGCCGGCTACGCCCCGTGGCTGACCCTCGAGCAGAAGATCGAGCTGCTGGCCGCCGAGGACGTGACCGCCCGGCTCGAGCTCCTCGTCGGCTGGGTGCGTGACTACCTGACCGAGCAGGAGGTCAACGAGGGCATCGCCAACGACGTCCGCGAGGGCCTGGAGAAGTCGCAGCGCGAGTTCCTGCTCCGCCAGCAGCTCGCCGCGATCCGCAAGGAGCTGGGCGAGGACGAGCCCGACGGCTCGGCCGACTACCGGTCCCGCGTCGAGTCCGCCGACCTGCCCGAGAAGGTCCGCGAGGCGGCCATGCGCGAGGTCGGCAAGCTGGAGCGCGCGAGCGACCAGTCGCCCGAGACCGGCTGGATCCGGACCTGGCTCGACACCGTACTCGAGATGCCCTGGTCGACCCGGACCGACGACAACACGGACCTGAAGGCGGCGCGCGAGGTGCTCGACGCCGACCACGCCGGCCTGGCCGACGTGAAGGACCGCATCCTGGAGTATCTGGCCGTCCGCAACCGGCGTGCCGAGCGCAACCTGCAGGTTGTCGGCGGCCGTGGCTCCGGCGCGGTGCTGGCCCTCGGTGGCCCTCCCGGCGTCGGCAAGACCAGCCTCGGCGAGTCCGTCGCGCGGGCCCTCGGGCGCAAGTTCGTCCGGGTCAGCCTCGGCGGCATCCGCGACGAGGCCGAGATCCGCGGCCACCGGCGTACCTACGTCGGCTCGGCTCCGGGCCGGATCGTCCGGGCGCTGAAGGAGGCCGGTTCGATGAACCCGGTCGTGCTGCTCGACGAGGTCGACAAGCTGGCCGTCGGCTACTCCGGCGACCCGGCCGCGGCCCTGCTCGAGGTGCTCGACCCGGCGCAGAACCACACCTTCCGCGACCACTACCTGGAGGTCGACCTGGACCTCTCGGACGTGCTGTTCCTCGCGACCGCCAACGTCGTCGAGAACATCCCGGGCCCGCTGCTGGACCGGATGGAGCTCGTGACGCTGGACGGCTACACCGAGGAGGAGAAGGTCGCCATCGGCCGTGACCACCTGTGGCCGCGGCAGGTCGAGCGCGCCGGCATGACGGCCGACGAGGTGTCGATCTCCGACGAGGCGGTGCGCGCGATCGCGGGCGAGTACACCCGCGAGGCGGGCGTGCGGCAGCTCGAGCGGGCGCTGGCCAAGGTGCTCCGCAAGGTCGCGGTGGCCCTGGCGTCGGAGGAGGCCCCGATCCGGGTCGACGAGACCGACCTGGTCCGCTACCTCGGCCGTCCCCGGTTCACTCCGGAGTCGGCGGAGCGCACGGCGACGCCGGGCGTGGCAACGGGCCTCGCGGTCACCGGCGCGGGTGGCGACGTGCTGTTCATCGAGGCCACCTCGATGGAGGGCGAGCCCGGCCTGACCCTGACCGGTCAGCTCGGCGACGTCATGAAGGAGTCGGCGCACATCGCCCTCTCCTACCTGCGGTCCAACGGCAAGCGCCTGGGCATCGACCCGAACGCGCTCGCCGCGAAGCGGATCCACCTGCACGTGCCGGCCGGCGCGGTGCCGAAGGACGGCCCGTCCGCGGGCATCACGATGGTCACCGCACTGGCATCGCTGGCGACCGGCCGCCCGGTCCGCCCGGAGTTCGGGATGACCGGCGAGGTCACCCTCTCGGGCCGTGTCCTGCCGATCGGCGGCGTCAAGCAGAAGCTGCTGGCGGCACACCGGGCGGGCCTGACCGAGGTCATCATCCCGGCCCGCAACGAGCCGGACCTGGACGACCTGCCGCAGGAGGTCCGGGACGCCCTGACCATCCACGTGCTGGGTGACGTCAGCGACGTGCTGGCCCTGGCCCTGCGCCCGGCCGACGAGCGCGAGCTGCTCGCCGCCGCCTAACTTCACCACATCAAAACCGAAGCCGCCCAGGGTGTACGCGCTCTGGGCGGCTTCGTCATGCCCGGCTGGTCGCCATCGGCGTCGCCGCTTCGCTCTTGGGGTCGTCGGGCTCCCGGTCCGGCGGCCGGGTCAGGTAGACGGCGGCCCAGACCACCAGGATCGTCAGGCCGCCGGCGGTGGCGATCGCGGCCAGCAGGGGCAGGCCCGCGTTGGGTGCGATCGCGAGCAGGGCCATCATCAGCAGCGTCAGCCCGATGGCCAGGGTCAGGAAGCCGGACCAGTCGTCGGGCGGGTCCGCCGGCTCGTGGCGGCCGGGCCATCGGGCCAGCACGCTCGCGACCAGGAAGTACACCGTGGCCACCAGCAGCACGCTGCCCGCCACGTCGCTGAACCGGTGCCAGCCCGCGATCATCGTGGCGGCGGCGATGACCGACACCCCCGTGGCGCCGGGCACCGCCACCCACCACCGGAACCGCGCCGGCACCACCAGCAGGAAGCCCAACAGCAGCGCGGCGGCCAGGGCGACGTGGCCGCTCGGGAAGCTGTTGTGCGTCGACGAGTCGACGACGCCGAGCTCCGGCCGGGCGATCTCCTGCTTGGCGAGCGCGGCGGCGCCCGCCGAGGCCACCACGACGACCGCGCCGGCCAGCCCGGCCCGGAACCGCCTGACCAGCAGCGCCAGCACCACGATCGCGACCACCAGCGCGCCGATCAGCAGCGGGTTGCCGAACCGGCCCAGCACCCGGGCGGCGGGTCCGTACAGGACGGTGTCCTGGGCGTAGCCGCCTCCCTGGTCGGCGCGGGGGAGGAGCCGGCCGTCGACAACCTGGCCGGCGGCGGTCCGCACGAACACGAGCCACGTGAGACCGAACGCGATCGCGGACGCGCCGGCGGCCGCGAGTAACCGGAGAGTAGGCGTTTCCAGGTTCACGGCGATCATCCTGGCGCGCGCTGTTCCCCGTACCGTCCGGAAAATGTCTTGGTTCTGTCACAAAGCCCGGGTGTACGTGAGCACGACCGCCCCGGACGCGAACGACCGCGCGGCCGCGAGGGCGAACGTGGTCGGCGCGACCGCGTCGGCGAACAGCGGAATGCCGGCGCCGAGCACCAGCGGGTACTGCTTGATCACGAGCTCGTCGATCTCCGGGAGGAGCTGGCTGGCCAGTCGCCCGCCGCCGCAGAGCCAGATGCCGAGCCCGCCCGGCTCGCTCTTCAGCGCTTTGACGGTGCCTCGGGCGTCGCCGGCCACGATCTCGACCTCGGGCTCCCGCGGGGTTAGCGTGCGGGAGAACACGTATTGCCGAAGATGGCTGTATGGGCTTGTCATGCCCATTTCCAGGCCTGGCAGGTAGCTGTGCCGTCCCATGAGGACGGTGTCATAGCTCCGGTTCGGTTCGTCCGCGATGCCCATCCGCGCGCGGAACGGGGTCGGGATCGTCTCGGGCCGCTCGGCGTTCATCGCGGCCATCACGTCGGGCTCGATCGGAAAGAAGTCGTAGCGCCCGTCAGGATCGGCGATGAACCCGTCGATGCTGGCGGCGACGTAGTACGTGAGCTTTCGCAAGGTTCTAACCACTCCCCATGTAGTGGTTAGAACGTAGTACTACACTTGCAGTGGTGTCAACGCCTCTTGGAGAAGCCCGATGCGCCAGAACCCCGCCCGCCGCACCGCCCTGCTCGACGCCGCGATCTCGGTGCTGGCCGGCGACGGCTCCCGCGGCCTGACCTTCCGCGCGGTCGACACGGCGGCCGGGGTCCCGACCGGCACGGCGTCGAACTACTTCGCCAACCGCGACGACCTGATCGCCCAGGTGGCGCAGCGGACCCGGGAGCGTCTGACCCCTCACGAGTCGGAGGTGGCGTCGACGATGCGCGCGCCGCTTACCCGGGAGTTGGTCACGCTCCTGATGCACCAACTCCTGGACCGGCTGCGCCGGGACCGCCCGACCTACCTGGCGATGCTGGAGCTACGCCTGGAAGCCACCCGCCGCCCAGAACTGCGCGCGGTCCTGGTCGACGTCTTCAGCCAGAACCTGCGGGAAAGCATCAAGTTCCACCTGGACGCCGACCTACCAGGCGACGAGTCCACAGTCGTCCTGCTCTACCTGGCGATGTCGGGCCTCCTGATCGACGACCTGACGGTCCCGGACGTCTTAGCCCCGTACCCGTACGACGACCTGATCGCCACCCTGGTCGACCGCGTCACCGCGGCTGGCTGAGACCGCAGCTTTCGGCGTCGGGGCAGCGCCCGATGTGGACTTTCGCTGTCCTGGTGCGATGCCGGTTCCCGCTGACTCCGCGTCGCCCTTCGAGTGGTTGGTGTTCGAGCAGGCGGGCGTTCTCACATATCGGCAGGCGGTCGCCGCGGTCGGGCCGGGCGTCGTCCGCCACCGGTTGGCGTCGAACCGTTGGCAACGGGTGTCCGTGGGTGTGCTCGTCACGCGACCCGGTCCCCTCGGAGTCGAACAACAGGCCTGGGTCGCCGTGCTCGCAGCCGGTCGCGGCGCGCTGCTCGCCGGCCTCGCCGCGGCCGCAGCCGGCGGGCTGCGCGGCAGCTGGAAGCGCACCGCGGTCGACGTGCTCGTGCCCGGCGAACGCAAATCACCTGACCTGCTGCGCCGGCTCCCGCACGAGCTTCCCGCCGTCAAGGTGCACCGGACGTCGACGCTTCCCGAGGTGGACCGCCAGCGCGCGCGGCCGGATCGCACGAGTATGGCCCGATCGGTGGTGGACGCCGCGGCCTGGGCGCCGAGCGACGACGAGGCGCGCGCCGTGGTGGCCGCCGCGTGCCAACAGGGCAGGGTGTTGCCCGAAGAGCTCCTCGCCGTGGTCGATCGGCTGCCGCGCGCCCGTCGCCGCCGCCTGGTGCTGACCACGGCAACCGACGTGGCCGGTGGCGCGGGCTCGCTGGCGGAGATCGACTTCGTGCGGCTCTGCCGCGTCCGCCGCTTGCCCAGACCAGACCTCCAACGCCGACGGACCGACGCCTCGGGGCGGACCCGCTACCTGGACGCGTACTGGGAAGCGTTCGGCATCCACGCCGAAGTAGACGGCGGCCACCACACGGAGATCAGGCAATGGGAGGCGGACATGGCCCGCCACAACGACCTATGGATAGCCGGTGACCTCGTCCTCCGCTTCCCGGCGTCCCAGATCCGCAGCAACCCGGAAACGGTGGCGTCCCAACTCCTCCGCGCCCTCATCTCCCGCGGCTACACCCCACCCAAGGAGAGATCTAGGTAAAGGATTGCCGCCATAGCGACAACCCTTGACCTAGATCCGCCGGGCTCCGGCGCGGCGCCACGCGCCACGCCGCACCCCGCCGCGCCGTCCGCGCGAGACCAGCGCCCCCCAGCCCGCGCCGCGCGGTCCGCGCCGTGCGGCCTGCGCCGCGCGTTGCGCGGCCTGCGCCGCCATGAGATCTAGGTAAATCGTTGCTGCTATCGCGACAACGGTTTACCTAGATCTGCTGGGGTACGGCGTGGCGTCGCGCGCCACGCCGTACCAGGCAGCCGCCCGGCGCGCGCCGCCCGGCCCGCGTCTCGCGGCCCGCGTCGCCATGGAGATCTAGGTAAGCCGTTGCTGCTGTCGCGACAACGGTTTACCTAGATCTGGCGGGGTCTGGCGTGAAGTTGCGCGCCGCGCCGCGCTGGGTGTGGCGCGGGCGTTGCGCAACGGGTGCGCGGGTCGGGGCGGTGATCTAGGGTGGTTGCGTGGGGGTGCGGACGTGGATCGAGGGGTGGCCGGTTTACCGGCAGCTCACCGGCACTGACCCGCTTGGCCGCGGGCACGCCGCCCGTTCCGCGCGCACCGATGCGCTCGAGCCACGCACCAAGGCCGCCGACTCGGTGGCCAGGTCCGTCTGTCCCTACTGCGCTGTCGGGTGTGGGCAGCGGGTGTTCGTCAAGGACGGCAAGGTCGTCCAGATCGAGGGCGATCCCGACAGCCCCATCTCGCGTGGCCGGCTCTGTCCCAAGGGCTCAGCCAGCAAGAGCCTTGTCACCAGCGACCGCCGTCAGCGCACGGTGCTCTATCGCCGTCCCTACGGCACCGACTGGGAAGAGCTCGACCTCGACACCGCCATGGAGATGATCGCCGATCGGGTGGTCAAGGCTCGCGCCGACACCTGGGAGGACAAGGACGACGACGGGCGTCCGCTCAACCGTACTCTGGGCATCTCGAGCCTGGGTGGCGCCACGCTGGACAACGAAGAGAACTACCTGATCAAGAAGTTGTTCACCGCGATGGGCGCGATCCAGATCGAGAACCAGGCGCGCATTTGACACTCCTCCACCGTCCCCGGTCTGGGGACCAGCTTCGGCCGTGGCGGGGCCACCGGGTTCCAGCAGGACCTGGCTAACGCCGACTGCATCGTCATCCAAGGGTCCAACATGGCCGAGGCGCACCCGGTCGGGTTCCAGTGGGTGATGGAGGCGAAGAAGCGCGGTGCGACGGTGATCCACGTCGACCCGCGGTTCACCCGGACCAGCGCGGTGGCCGACGAGTTCGTGCCGCTGCGGGTCGGCTCCGACATCGCGTTCCTCGGCGGGGTGATCAACTACATCCTGTCCAACGAGCTCGACTTCCGGGAGTACGTGGTCGCCTACACCAACGCGGCCACGCTGGTGACCGAAGGGTTCCAGGACACCGAGGACCTCGGCGGGCTGTTCTCCGGCTACCACCCCGAGACCGGCACGTACGACCCGGCCAGCTGGCAGTACGAGGGCCACGAGGAGTTCGCCCAGACGCACGAGGACACGCACGTCCATCGGGAGACCGCGGCCGGTTTCCAGCACGAGGCCCACGGTCCGCCGGTCAGCGGCTTCGTCGCCCGCGACGAGACCCTCCAGGATCCGCGCTGCGTCTACCAGATCCTCAAGCGCCACTACGCCCGCTACACCCCCGAGGTGGTCGAGCGCGTCTGCGGCGTACCCCCGGAGCAGTTCCGGAAGGTCTGTGAGGCCTGGACCCGCAACTCGGGGCGCGAGCGCACGACGGCGCTGGTCTACTCGGTGGGTTGGACCCAGCACACCGTCGGCGTCCAGTACATCCGGGCCGGCGCCATCATCCAGCTCCTGCTCGGCAACATGGGTCGCCCGGGCGGCGGCATCATGGCGCTGCGCGGGCACGCCAGCATCCAGGGCTCGACCGACATCCCGACGCTGTTCAACCTGCTGCCGGGCTACCTGCCGATGCCGCACTTCAAGCAGCACGAGACCTTCGACATGTGGGCCGAGGCGATCCGACACCTGGGGCAGAAGGGCTTCTGGGCGTACGCCCGCTGCTATGCGGTCAGCCTGCTCAAGGCCTACTTCGGCGAGCACGCGACCGAGGAGAACGACTGGGGTTACGGCTGGCTGCCCCGGCTGACCGGCGACCACGGCACGTACCAACAGGTGCTCAACATGATCGACGGGAAGATCAAGGGGTACTTCCTGCTCGGCCAGAACCCGGCGGTCGGCTCGGCGCACGGCCGGGCGCAGCGGCTCGGCATGGCCAACCTCGACTGGCTCGTGGTCCGCGACCTCTACATGATCGAGAGCGCGACGTTCTGGAAGGACTCGCCCGAGATCGAGACCGGCGAGATCGTCACGGAGGAGTGCCGCACCGAGGTGTTCTTCCTGCCTGCGGCGTCCCATGTGGAGAAGGAGGGCACGTTCACCCAGACCCAGCGCATGCTGCAGTGGCGGGAGAAGGCCCTCGACCCGCCGCAGGACTGCCGCTCGGAACTGTGGTTCTTCTACCACCTCGGCCGCCTGGTCCGGGAGCGCCTCGCGACGTCCACACTGGAGCGCGACGAGCCGATCAAAAAGCTGGCCTGGAGCTACCCGATCAGCGGGCAGCACAACGAGCCCGACGCCGAGGCGGTGCTCAAGGAGATCAACGGGTACGACGTGGCCACCGGCGCGCCGTTGTCCGGCTTCACCCAGCTCCAGGCCGACGGCTCCACCGCGTGTGGCTGCTGGATCTACAGTGGAGTATTCGCCGACGGCGTCAACCAGGCCGCCCGGCGCAAGCCCGGCAAGGAGCAGAGCTGGGTCGCGCCCGAGTGGGGCTGGGTCTGGCCGGCCAACCGGCGGATCCTCTACAACCGCGCGTCCGCCGACCCGCAAGGGGCGCCGTGGAGCGCGAAGAAGGCGTACGTCTGGTGGGATCCGGAGAAGGGCGAGTGGACCGGCCACGACGTGCCCGACTTCGAGAAGACGAAGGACCCGGCCTTCCGGCCCGCGCCGGGCACCATCGGCGTCCACGGGCTCGCGGGCGACGACGCGTTCATCATGCAGGGTGACGGAAAGGGCTGGCTGTACGCGCCGGCCGGCCTGATCGACGGCCCGATGCCGACCCACTACGAGCCGGCCGAGTCGCCGCTGCGCAACCCGCTCTACGCGCAGCAGGCCAACCCGGTCCGCAAGGTGTACGACCGGCCGGAGAACCAGCTCAACCCCGCCCCGCCGGAACGGCACAGCGAGGTGTTCCCGTACGTCTTCACCACCAGCCGCCTCACCGAGCACCACACCGCCGGTGGGATGAGCCGGCAGCTGGCCTACCTGTCGGAGCTGCAGCCCGCGATGTTCGTCGAGGTCTCGCCGGCGCTGGCCGAGGAGCGCGGGCTCGAGCACCTGGGCTGGGCGCACGTGGTCACCGGGCGGGCCGCCGTCGAGGCGCGGGTGCTGGTCACGGCCCGGCTGCGCCCGTTGCGGCTGGACGGGCGGGTCATCCACCAGATCTGGCTGCCGTACCACTGGGGCGGTTCGGGTCTGGTCACCGGCGACTCGGCCAACGACCTGTTCGGCATCACCCTCGACCCCAACGTGCTGATCCAGGAGAGCAAGGTCGGCACCTGCGACATCCAGCCGGGCCGCCGGCCCACCGGGCGGGCCCTGCTCGACTACATCGCCGACTATCTTCGGCGGGCGGGGTTGGACGCCTCGCACTACGCGCCGTTGGAGACACCCGGAGCGGGGGAGTGATGAACAGCCTGTTTGGCCCGATCGACCCGGCAAAGGATGCCGGCTACACCGACGCGCCGCCGCGGATGGGCTTCTTCACCGACACCAGCGTCTGCATCGGCTGCAAGGCCTGCGAGGTCGCCTGCAAGGAGTGGAACGCCGTACCCGACGACGGTTTCGACCTGCTCGGCATGTCGTACGACAACACCGGCGGGCTGTCCGCCAACAGCTGGCGGCACGTGGCCTTCATCGAGCAGGCCGCACCGAGCCCGGCCGCCATGGACGTGCTGCGCGAGGCCGAGGCGACGGTGTCGACCCAGTTCCTCGGCATGCCCTCCTCGACCCTGCCCGGCACCGAGGGCCGCGAGGGCCGCGACCTGCGCTGGCTGATGATGTCGAACGTGTGCAAGCACTGCACGCACGCCGGCTGCCTCGACGTGTGCCCGACGGGGTCGCTGTTCCGCACCGAGTACGGCACCGTCGTCGTGCAGGAGGACATCTGCAACGGCTGCGGCTACTGCGTCGCGGCCTGCCCGTACGGCGTGATCGACCGGCGCGAGGACGACGGGCGGGCGTGGAAGTGCACGCTCTGCTACGACCGGATCGGCGAGGGCATGACCCCCGCCTGCGCGCAGGCCTGCCCGACCCAGTCCATTCAGTACGGTGAGCTCGACGAGCTCCGGGAGCGTGCCGCGCAGCGGGTCGAGGTGCTGCACCAGCGCGGCGTCACCGAGGCCAAGCTCTACGGCCATGACCCCGACGACGGCGTCGGCGGTGACGGCGCGTTCTTCCTGCTGCTCGACGAGCCCGAGGTGTACGGCCTGCCGCCGGATCCCGTGGTCACCACCCGCGACCTGCCGAGCATGTGGAAGCATGCGGGCGTGGCAGCGTTGGGCATGGCGGCCGCGGCCGTCGTGGCGTTCCTGGGGAGAAGGCCGTGACCGATCGGGTACGCGCGGGCCGGCGCGGTGGTGGCAAGGGCGACCGGGTCATGGTGCCGCCGGCCGAGTTCCGCTCCTACTACGGCCGGCCGATCGTCAAGAAGCCGGTCTGGACGCACGACATCGCCGCCTACTTCTTCACTGGTGGGCTCGCGGCCGGGTCCGCGCTCGTCGCCGCCGGAGCCGACCTGACCGGGCGCGCCGCGCTGCGCACCACCGCCCGGCTCACTGGGCTGGGTGCGATCCTCGCCAGCACGTACTTCCTCGTCGTCGACCTGGGCCGGCCGAGCCGCTTCCTCAACATGCTCCGCGTGGCCAAGCCGACCTCACCCATGTCGATGGGCACCTGGATCTTCAGCGGTTTCAGCGCGGCCGCGGGCCTGGCGGCGGTCGCCGAGGCCGCGCCGCTGTTGCCGCGCCGGGGCGCCGTCGGGCTGGCCGCCCGGGCGCTGCCGGTCGCCGGCCGGGCGGGTGGGCTGGCCGCCGCCGCCCTGGCGCCCGCCATGGCGACGTACACCGCCGTGTTGATCTCTGACACCGCGACGCCCTCCTGGCATGCGGCGTACCCCCGAATGCCCTTCGTCTTCGCCGGCAGCGCGCTGGCCAGCGGCGGCGCAGCCGGGATGATCGGCGCGCCGACCGCCCAGGCCGGCCCGGCCCGCACCCTCGCGGTGGCCGGCGCCGCCCTGGAGCTGGCCGCGACCCACGGCGTCGAGCACCGGATGGGCCTGCTCAGCGAGCCCTACCGCACGGGCCGGGCGGGCACGCTGCTGCGCGCGGCCCGGGTGCTGACCGCGGCCGGCGCCGTCGGTGCGTTGCTCGGCTCGCGGAGCCGCACGGTGTCGGCGCTGGCCGGCGGCGCGCTGCTGGCCGGCTCGCTGGCCACCCGCCTCGGCGTCTTCGAGGCGGGCAAGGCGTCGGCGGAGGACCCGAAGTACACGGTGGTTCCGCAGCGGGAGCGCCTCGGTACCCTCTGACCCGATGGGTCACGACCACCAGCCCGCGCCGCGGGCCCCACGCCGCCTGCGGATCATCCTCGCCGCCATCCTGGTGCCCGCCTTCCTGGCCACCGGGATCGCCACCGCGCTGCTCTGGCCGGGCGACCTGCCGCAGCCCGACCGGGCCGACCCGGTGCCGCGCTTCCACGCCACGGTCACCACGATCGTGGAGTCGATCTGCCCGGCGACGCCGTCCGGCGAGACGGAGCCCGGCCCGTGCGGCACCGCCACGGTCACGCTCGACTCCGGCCCCGACAAGGGCCAGACCCGGGAGACGGACCTGCCGAACGGCCCGGGCGCGCCCAGCGTCGACGTCGGCGACGCGGTGATCGTCACCCCGCTGACCTCCGCGGACGACCCGACGGCCACGGTCTACACGATCGCCGACCACCAGCGGGGTCCGTCGCTGCTCTGGCTGGTGGCCGCGTTCGCGGCGGCGATCATCGCGTTCGGGCGGTGGCGAGGTCTCGCCGCGCTGGCCGGCCTCGCCGTCAGCTTCGCGGTGCTGCTCGGCTTCGTCCTCCCGGCCATCCTCGGCGGCGGCTCGCCGCTGCTGGTCGCGGTCACCGGCGCCGCGTTGATCATGTTCGTGGTGCTCTACCTGACCCACGGCCTCAGCGCGCAGACCTCGGTCGCCGTGCTCGGCACCCTGGCCAGCCTCGTGCTCGCCGGCGGCGTCGGCACGCTGGCGATCGCGTTCACCCACCTGACGGGGTACGGGGACGAGAACGCGATCACGCTCTCCCTGCTGCACGGCGACGTGGACCTGCACGGCCTGCTGCTGGCCGGCATCATCATCGGCTCGCTCGGGGTGCTGGACGACGTCACGGTCACCCAGGCGGCCACGGTCGGCGAGCTGGCCCGGGCCAACCCGTCGCTGAGCCGGCGCGAGCTCTACCGGGGCGGCACCCGGGTCGGCCGGGCGCACATCGCGTCGACGGTCAACACCATCGTCCTGGCGTACGCGGGTGCGTCTCTTCCGGTTCTGCTGTTGGTGATCGCGGGTGGGACCGGGGTCCGCGAGGTGCTGACCGCGGAGTTCATCGCGCAGGAGATCGTGCGCAGCATCGTGGGCACGCTCGGTCTGGTGGCGGCGGTGCCGATCACCACCGCGCTGGCCGCGTTCGTGGCTACGGCCGGCAACCGGCCGCCTCGGGCTCCGCGGGCTCCTCGCGCTCCTCGGCAGCGGACGGATCGGTCTGAGGTGCTCGCCGCGTTAGCCCCTGAGGAGCGGGTGGACCCGTGATCGGGTTCGTCTAGATCTTTCCGACCGTGACCGTCGCACGATGGTGCTTCGGCCGGTCGATCTCGTCGACCACGGCACGCGCCAGGTCGGCGTACGCGAACAGGGTGTCGCTCGTCGGTAGGACCTGGTTGTTCGTGCTGGTCCGGTAGGTGCCGGTCCCGTTCGTCGTGTCGTCGAGCAGGGTCGGCGGTGGCACGAGCAGAACCCAGTCGAGGGTTTCGCCGGCCGCGCGCAGCACGTCGATCTGTTGGGCGTGGCCCAGGGAGAACGCGCGGTGTTCGGCCGGGAAGTCGGTCGCGTCGTGGACTGGCCGGCCGGGCGCGGTTTCCAGGGTGGTGCCGATGCCGATCGCAACGAGGCGTGGCACGCCGGCCTGCGCCAGGCCTTTTGCGAGCGCGTTTGCCGCGTCGGGGAAGAACTCGGCGGCGGGCACGTCGAGCCGGGCGGCGGCGTGCACGGCGGCGTCGTGCCCCTCGCTCAGCTCGGCCACCCGGCGGGCGTCGGTCACGTCGCCGGCGATGGCGTGTTCGAGGTCGGGATGGCGCGCGGTCTCGCGGACGACGGCGGTGACGTGGTGACCGCGGCTGCGGGCTTCGGCGACGACGCGACGCCCGGCCCGCCCACCGGCACCGAACACGATGATGCTCTTCATGGCGCGGACGCTAGCCCCCGGTATGCCGGTTACCGCAACGAAACTGGCTACGGTTGCGGGTGTGACCCTCGATCCCGACCTCTTCAGCGACTGCCTACCCGGCCGCCCGCTGATCCGCATCGGTGACAAGTGGACGACGAAGATCATCGTGTGCCTGCGCGACGGCCCACGCCGCTTCGGCGAGCTGATCGTGCCGTTGCGCATCACGGCGAAGGTCCTCACGGAGTCGCTACGCGCGATGGAACGCGACGGCCTGATCACCCGCACCGCGTACGACACGAATCCGCCAAGAGTCGAGTACGCACTCACCCCGCTCGGCCGTACCCTGCTGGAACCGCTGGCCGCCATCTGCGCCTGGACAGCGGCCCACCAGCCGGCGGTGCTCGAGGCCCGCGCGACATGATCGTCGGCGTCGACCTCGGCGGCACGAAGATGCTCCTGGCGGCCCGCGGCCCGGACGGATCGCTCGTGCGCTCGATGCGGGTCCCGACCGGACCCTCAGCCTCTCCCGACCAGATCGAGGCGTACATCCGGGCGTTCGCGGGTGCGCTGCCGGAGGCGCCGTCGGCACTCGGCGTGGCGGTGCCCGGCCTGGTCGACGCGGATCGCGTCGAAATCTCGGACGTGCTGCCGCACCTGTCCGGCTGGCGGCCGCTCGACCTGCTCGGTGTGCCCCAGATTCTGGTCAACGACATCCGCGCCGCCCTCGCCCACACGAGCCGGACGCTGCCGACCAACGCCACAGCGGCGGTCGTCGTCGCCGGCACGGCGATCGGGATGGCCTGGATGGCGGACGGCCGCGTCGTCAACGGCGTCAGCGGCTGGGCGGGCGAGTTGGGCAGCATCCCGGTCCAGGCACCGGGCGGCGGCACGTGCCGACTCGACGAGGTAGCCGGCGGCGCCGCGATCCTGTCCGCGACCGGGCTGACACCGACGTACATCCACGCCGCCCTGCGCGCCGCCGATCCCCAGGTCGTCATGACGGTCCGCGTGGCCGGCGAGGCACTGGGCCGAGCCATCGCAACGGTCGTGAACCTGCTGAACCCGCAGTCGGTCCTGCTGGCAGGCGGCACGCTCGACTTCCCGGGCTACCTGCGGGCAGCGTTGACGACCGCCGAGGAGCACGCGCTGCCGCAACTCTGGCGGGCCTGCACCGTCCGACAGTCCGAGGACGGAGGCAACATCGTCGTGTTGGGCGCCTTGGACCTCGCCGAGCGGCTGTTGGCCGACGGGGCTGATCGCTCGGGCCGGAGCCCAGCCGGCCTGGCCTGACTGCCTGGCCAGAGGTGGTGGCCGAGGTGTGGTTGGTCTGGGTCGAGGGCGGGCCAGCCGGGACTGATCCGGGTGCGGTCGGTTCGGGTCGAAACGTGGCCGGCCAGGCCGATCGGCCAACGCGTGATCGACCCGGTTGGAGCCCGGCCAAGCCGACTGAACGGCCGGGTCGCGGCATCTGGCGGACGGCCTTCCGCAGCGGGCTCGCCGACGACCTGACGTAGTCGGACCCCGCCGACCCAGCGGCTTCCGCGTGGGTCCTGTTGGGGGCCGTACCGGACGGTTGGCGGCAACGTCCGCGCTGGCTCCGGAGCGACTTCGAGTCGGCGTCGCGGGCCTGCGGTCAGGTGAGTCGGGCATGGGTGAGGGCCGCTAGGCCGAGCGGGCGCAGCGAGTCGGTGCGGGACCACATCGAGGCCCGGACGGCGGCGCGGGCGTCCGGTTGGGCCAGCACCTGCCAGCCGTGCCGTGCCAGCAGGGCGGCCGCCTCCGTGGGCGACCAGGTGGAGCGCCACGGTTCGCCGCCGGCGGCCGCCACGGCGCTGACCTGCTCCGCGTAGAGGTTGCCGTCCGCATCCCGCAACGCCGGCGGGAGCATGTGGTCGAAGACCAGCTCCGAGCCTGGCGCCAGCGCCCTGGTGAGCCGGGCGACCATGTGGTCCACCTCGGTCGGCGACAGGTACATCACCACGCCGAGCCAGCTCACGAACGTCGGTCGGGAGCGGTCCAGGGCCGGCAGCGGCTCGCCGGCTGCCAGGTCGACCGGCGCGAACGTCACGTGGCGGGCGTCGACGCCCGCCGCCGACAGAGCCGCCCGTTTCGCGGACTGGCTATCCGGGTGGTCGAGCTCGACGACCGGCGTCCCGGTCAGGTCCAGCCGGTACGGAGAGCTGTCGAGGCCCGCGCCGAGGAGCACGTACCGCGACGGTCCACGATGGACGAAGACACCCAGGGCGGCCTCCGCGAACGCGCTGCGCAGCACCGTCTGTGCGCGGGCGCCGGCCAGGATCGGGTGGTCGCCATGCCGGCGGTGGTAATCGATCAGTTCGTCGGCCCGGTCGCCGAGCAACGGCTCGGCCAGGTGGTCGTCGAGGATCCGGGGTGCGCCGTCGACGAGGCGGTGGGCGGCGCGGGCGGCGGCTGCGAGAAGGGCGGTCTGCACGGAGCGAAGGCTAGCCACCAAGAATGGACATCGTACCACAAAAAGGAATTTGATTCAAGACCCGTCCGGGTCGGTGGGGGTCAGGAGAGCGGCCACCTCCGTGTGGCCGAAGAACCGGGCCCAGTCGCCCGGCGTCGCGCGGAAGCGGGCGTCGCGGACGGTCTGGTCGGCGCCGCGGGCCAGCAGGTCGCGGGCCAGCGCCACGTCGCCGGCCTCCGCGGCCGCGTGCAGCGCCGTCTGCCACGGGTCGTCGCTCGGTACGTCGTTGCGGCCCAGCGCGTCGATCGGCCAACCCGCGTCGAGCAGCAGGCCGACCGCGCCGGGGCGGCCATGGGTGGCGGCCCAGACCGCCAGGCCGGGCCGGTCGGCCCGCAGCGTCGCCACCAGCGCCGGGTCGGTCGCCGCGCAGGCCGCGCGGTCGGCGGCCAGGGCCGCTGCCACGTACGCGTCGGCCGGCGCGAGCTCCGGCGCCGGCACCCCCAGGGCGGCGACCACCTCCGGGTAGCCGGACGTCAGCGCCAGCACCGCCGGGGTCGGCCCGCCCTCGAACGGCGTGGTGACGTCGACGTGGTGTGCGGCGAGCAGCCGTACCCGTGCGGTCATGCCATGCGTCACCGCCCACTTCAGCTGGTAGCGCAGCAGGGCCGGGTCGCCCAGGCCGTACGCGAAAAGCAGTTCCAGGTGGCTGTCGTCCGCGGTGAACATCCGGTTGTAGAGGGCTTGGCCGTCGTCGGGGTCCGCGCCCGCGTCGAGCAGCACGCGGGCCAACGCCGTCGCGTGCGGGTGGGGTGGCTGGCCCCGCTCGCCGCCGCCGAACGCACCGGTCAGGGCCGTGAACGGCGGGTCAAGGCCGCGCCAGAGGAAGCGCGCGTTCGGGTCGGCGCCGGCGTCCAGCAGCAGCCTGGCGGTGGCCAGCACGGCCGCCTCGTCCAGCGCGGGGTCGTGCCGGGCGAAACAGAGATAGAGCAACGGCGGCCAGTCGTACGGGCCGCCCGCCCGGCTCGCGGCCGCCGGGTCGGCGTCGAGCAGCGCCCGCAGGGAGTCCACATCGGACGCGGCCGCCGCGACGTGCGGGTCGGTGCGCGCCAGGTCCGGCTGGTCGGCCAGGATCCGGGCAGCGGCCGCGGCGCGCTGGGGCGCCTGGTCGTCGACCTCGTCGTAGGAGAGGCAGGCCAGTCGGAGGTACGCGGCACCGGGCGGCTGCACCACCCCAACCTAGCCGGTCTAAGGTCGGGCGGGTGACCAGCACCGCGCTCGAGCTGGTGACCGGCGCGGAGATCGCGCGGGTCGCCGACCTGATCCGTCCGTACGTCCGGGAAACTCCCGTTCTGACCGTCGACCGGGCCGACTTCGGCCTGTCGCCCGGCCCGCTCGTCTTCAAGCTGGAGTACCTCCAGCACTCGGGCTCCTTCAAGGCCCGCGGCGCGTTCGCCAACCTGCTGCTGCGGCCGGTGCCGCCGGCCGGCGTCGTCGCGGCGTCCGGGGGCAACCACGGCGCCGCGGCGGCGTACGCGGCCCGCGCCCTGGGCGTTCCGGTCCACGTCTTCGTGCCGACCGTCTCGTCACCGGCCAAGATCGAACGGATCCGGCGATACGGGGCGGAGCTCGTCGTGGAGGGCGCCAGCTACAACGACGCGCTGGCGGCGAGCGAGCGCTTCCGGGCCACGTCGGGCGCGCTGCGGCTGCACGCGTTCGACGAGATCGAGACGATGCTCGGCACGGGGACGATCGCGGTCGAGGTCGCCCGTCAAGTGCCGGGCCCGACCACCCTGCTGGCCGCGGTCGGCGGTGGCGGACTGCTCGCGGGCCTGGTCGCCGGCCACCCCGGCCCGGTCTACGGGGTCGAGCCGACCGGCGCGCCGACGCTGCGGGCCGCCCTCGATGCCGGGTCGCCGGTGGACGCGCCGGTGGGCAGCGTGGCGATCGACTCGCTGGCGCCGTTGCGGATCGGCGTCAACACGTACCCGGTGATCGCCGCCGGGGTCCGCGACGTCCTGCTGGTCTCGGACGACGAGATCCGCGCGGCGCAGCGGGCCCTGTGGGAGACGCTGCGGGTGGTGGTCGAACCGGGAGGCGCGACGGCCTTCGCCGCCCTCCTCAGCGGCCGCTACTCACCGGCCCCCGACGAGGTCCCCGTCTTCGTCCTGAGCGGCGCCAACACGACCGCAGTCGATCTCTAAGGTTCGACGAACCTTACTCATTACCGCGAGCGTCGACCGCGTCCCGCGTTTATCTCTACGTTCGGTGAACCTTCGGGCGTCCGGCCGGTACTCATCACCATGAGCGTCAATCTGGTCCGCCGCCCGCTAGCGCACCTCCAGCGTCACGCCGTCGGGACGGGGTGGCAGGAGTTCGCCGATCACGGGATAGCCCGGCAGTTCGCCGGCGACCAAGAGGCCGCCCGAGGTCTGGGCGTCGGCGAGCAGGAGGAGGTCGTCTTCCGAGATCGAGCCTGGGTCGAGGTGGGGGCGCACCCAGTCGAGGTTGCGCTTCGAGCCGCCGCTGACATAGCCGGCGGCGAGCGCGTCGCGGGCGCCGGCCAGATACGGCACGGCGGCCGCGTCGACGCGGGCGGTGACGCGGCTGGCGCGCGCCATCTTGTGCAGGTGGCCGAGCAGCCCGAAGCCCGTCACGTCCGTGGCGCAGACGGCGCCGGCCTTCAACGCCGCCGCCGAGGCGTCGCGGTTGAGGGTGGTCATCGCCGTGACCGCCTCCGGGAAGACCTCGCCGGTCTGCTTGTGGCGGCTGTTGAGCACCCCGATGCCGAGGGGCTTGGTCAGGGTGAGCGGCATCCCGGCGGCGCCGCGGTCGTTGCGCAGCAGCTTCGCCGGGTCGGCGATGCCGGTGACCGCCATGCCATATTTCGGCTCAGGGTCGTCGACGCTGTGCCCGCCGGCGACGTGGCAGCCGGCCTCGCGGGCCACGTCGAGGCCGCCGGCCAGGGCCTGGGCCGCGAGCTCCATCGGCAGCACGTCGCGCGGCCAGCCGAGCAGGTTGACGGCCACGAGGGGGGTGCCGCCCATCGCGTACACATCGGATAGTGCGTTGGCCGCCGCGACGCGGCCCCAGTCGTAGGCGTCGTCCAGCACCGGCGTGAAGAAGTCGGCGGTGGCGACCACGGCGGTGTCGCCGTTGATCCGGACCACCGCCGCGTCGTCGCCGTCGTCGAGTCCGACCAGCAACTCGCCCGGGCCGTCCGGGGGAGTGCCGCCCACGAGGCCGGCGACGACGGACTCGAGCTCGCCTGGCGGGATCTTGCAGGCACAGCCACCGCCGTGCGCGTACTGGGTCAGCCGGTAGGTCATGCGTCAATCCTGCCCCGACGGTGGCAGAGTTGCGGGGTGCACGTCGTCGCCACGGCGGGTCACGTCGACCACGGCAAGTCGACGCTGGTCCGCGCGCTCACCGGGATGGAGCCCGACCGCTGGGCAGAGGAGCGGCGGCGGGGGATGACGATCGACCTCGGGTACGCGTGGACCGACCTGCCGTCCGGCGCCACGCTCGCGTTCGTCGACGTCCCCGGCCACGAACGGTTCGTGCCGAACATGCTGGCCGGCGTCGGACCCGTCCCGGCCGCCATGCTGGTGGTCGCGGCCGACGAGGGCTGGATGCCGCAGTCGGCCGAGCACCTCGCGGCCCTCGACGCTCTCGGTGTCACGCACGGCCTGCTCGTGGTCACCCGGGCCGACCTCGCCGACCCGGAGCCGGCGCGCCGGCAGGCCGCCGAGGAGCTGGCGAAGACGTCGCTGGGCGCGGTGGAGTCGGTCGCGGTCAGCGGTGCGACCGGTGCGGGCCTCGACGACCTGCGGGCCGCGCTCGACCGCCTGGCCGCCGCGCTGCCACCGGCTGACCCGGTCGCGCCCGTGCGGCTCTGGGTCGACCGCGCGTTCACCATCCAGGGCAGCGGCACGGTCGTCACGGGCACGCTCGGCGCCGGCACCCTGCGCGCCGGCGACACGCTGGCTCTGGGCGACCGGACGGTGCGGGTCAAGGGCCTGCACTCGCTGGGTCGCCCGGCCGACCAGGTCTCGGCGGTGGCGCGGGTGGCGGTCAACCTGCGCAACGTGCCGAAGGAAGCGGTCGGCCGCGGCGACGCGCTGCTCACCCCGGGCGCGTTCCGGCACACCGACCTGGTCGACGTGCGGGTACACGGCGACCCGGTAGCCGACCTGCCGGCCAGCCTGGTGCTCCACGTCGGTTCGGCGGCGGTGGCCGCCACCGTCCGCCCGCTGGGCAAGGACACGGCGCGCCTGCGCCTGGGCAGGCCACTGCCGCTCCGGATCGGCGACCGAGCCCTGCTCCGCGATCCGGGCCGCCACCACGTCGCGGGCGGCGTCACGGTGCTGGACCCGCTACCACCTGCGCTGCGCCGCAGGGGAGCGGCGGCGGCCCGGGGCATTGAACTGGCCACCATGGACGGTCGCCCGGACGCGGCCAGCGAGCTCCGCCGGCGCGGCCTCCTGACGGGCGCCGAACTACGCACCCTGGGCGTCCCCGTGCCGCCACCGCCCACGGCCGGCGAGCAGCGCCGCGACCCGGCTGCCGCGTCCGGGGTCGGCGGACGGCTTGGCGGGCCTGCGGTCGCGCGGGGTGGTGGTGGAGGGTTTGGCGGGCCTGCGGCTGCGCGGGGTGACGATAGCCGGGTTGCGGCGCCCGCGACCGCGCTGGGTGATGGCGACCGGCTCGCCGACCAGACGACCCCGTCCGAGGCGGACTCGACGCCCGGGCCGGTGGGACCGATCGCCGGTGACTGGTATGTCGACCCGGTGCTCTGGGAGCGGCTCGGTGGGCGCCTGGTCCAGGAGGTTGATCGCTACGCGGCGGCGCATCCGCTCGAAGCCGGCATGCCTCTCGACGCTCTTCGGCGGGTGCTCGCGCTGCCCGATCGGGCGCTGGTGGAGGCACTGGTCGTCGAGCCGTTGACCACGCGCGACGGCCGGGTCGGGCGGCCGCGTGGGCCCGGTCTGCCGGCGCCTATCCAGGGCGCGCTGGACCAGCTTGCCGCAGAGCTCGCGGACAGGCCGTTCCATGCACCGGACGCCAATCGGCTGCGGGCGGTCGGTCTTGGTCCGCGCGAGCTGGCCGTCGCCGTCCGGGCCGGAGCCCTGGTGAAGATCGCCGACGGTATCGTCCTGCCGCCGGAGTCGGTGGCGCGCGCTGTCGACGTGTTGCGCGGCATACCGCAGCCCTTCACGCTCAGCGCCGCCCGACAGGCCCTCGACACCACGCGTCGCGTCGCCGTACCCCTGCTGGAACTGCTCGACCGCCGAGGCGCGACCGTCCGTGACTCCGACGACCGCCGGTCAGTCGCCGGTGGTTCGTGAAGGTCCGCCGGCCGCGAAGGCCGGCGGACCTCTCCCCGGGGGTGGAGACGGATCAGAAGACGACCAGTGGGTCGCCGAAGAAGTCGGCGATGAAGTTGATGAAGAAGAAGCCGAAGAAGACCACGTTGATGCCCAGCAGGACGTAGTGCCACGGCCGGGGTCGGGCGGCCTTCGGTAGGCGGGCGTTGAGGTACATGAGCATGAACGGGTAGATCAGCGCCCCGAAGTTCGACATGTTCGCCGACCACTGGACCAGGTTGACCGGGACCGCCAGGTGCAGCACCACCCCGATCACGACCAGCAGCAGCAACATGAACGGGTAGTAGAAGCGGCGCGGGTCTCCTTCGAGCAGGCGGCGCAGCCTGGGGCTGGTGGCGTGCGCCGCGTCGGTGACCACCCGCACCATTCCCTCGAAGATGCCGAGCTGGGTCGAGAACAACACCAGCACGCCAAGGACCAGCGCCAGATAGAACATCCACCGCCCGTACTCCGCGTCCAGGGCCGACGCCACGAAGGTCGGGACCGACGCCGCCGTCGGCCGGTTTCCCGAGATCTCGACCGCGTGGGCCATCAGGATCGTCGGTAGCAGCATGCCGAGCATCGCGCCGACGAAGAAGATGCCCCACATGTCCGTGAGCAGCAGGCGGTACCAGCGCTTCCAGCGCGCCGTGTTGGCCGCGTCGTCGGGGAACGTGACGCCGCTGGCCAGCAGCTCCTTGCGGTCGCCGCGCAGGCCCGAGATGTAGCCCGTGCGGAAACCCATGCCGTAGCCCTTGTCGCGGTAGTGGCCCATCACGTACCAGTTGAGGCCGGAGGCCAACGCCGTGAAGCCGGCCAGGCCGCCGAGCTGGGTGGCCGTGATGCCCGCCGGCGGGGCCGCCGGCGTGAAGAAGCCGCGGATGCCTTCCCACCACAGCTCGAACGGCACCACGAACAGGTCGATCAGCACCAGGCCGACGAGGACCGAGCCGACCATGATCCAGTTGGCCAGTTCCAGCGCGCGACTGATTCGCTTGGCCGCCACCGTGATCAGGAAGACCAGCACCAGCAGGCCGATCGCCCACAGGCGCGGTTCCTCGGCGCCGGACGGCGGGATCGCGCCGTGCACGAGCGCGTAGACGCCCTGGCCCGCCGCAGCCGCCCAGCCGCCCGCGATGAACGCGAAGATGATCACGAAGACGGAGACCGGCACCCAGAGCTTGAAGCCGGGCGGCACCCGGCCCCAGCCGACCACCGGCGCCTCGCCGGTAGCCAGCACATAGCGCGAACACTCCACGTTGTAGAACGTCTGCAGCACGGCCGAGATGAGGATGACCCAGCCGACGCCGACGAAGCCGTACTGGCCCACCGCCTGCGGGCCGAGCAGCCACTCGCCGCTGCCGATCGAGATGCCGAGCGCGATCAGGCTCGGCCCCAACGCGTACTGGAACAGCTCTCGGGGCCCGATCCGACGGACCCCGAACACCTCCTCGGGATCGGGCAGGTCGGCGACGGCCAGCGGCGGCCGGCTCACGCCGAGCGGCCTCGTGTCGTCAGATGAGGGACGGACGTCGAACGCTTGGTCCATGGCGCCTCCTCGCGTGGGAGTGCCCCCGGGCAGAGATCCATAGTCGTATATGAATGGCGGTCAAGGCAACAGGCGCGACAGGCGTCGTGCGGGCGTAAGGTCAGGGGGATGGACGGGCGTGAACTGGTCGAGCGGCTCCGCCGGGTGGTCGGCGATCGTTGGCTGCTGCTCGACGAACATGATCTGCGCACGTACGAGTCCGACGGCCTCCTGCAATACCAGCAGGTCCCGCGCCTGGCGGTGCTGCCCGGCACCGCCGAGGAGGTGCGCGCCTGCGTCGAGATCTGCGCACAAGAAAAGGTCCCCTGGGTCGCTCGCGGCGCCGGCTCCGGCCTGTCCGGAGGCGCGCTGCCGGTCAAGGACGGCGTGCTGATCGTGCTGTCCCGGCTCACCCGCATCCTCGAGATCGACCTCGACAACGGCCGCGTCTGCGTCGAGCCGGGCGTCACCAACGCGGCCGTCTCCGCCGCCGTCGGTCCGGACTTCTTCTACCCGCCCGACCCGTCCAGCCAGATCGTCTGCACGATCGGCGGCAACGTCGCGGAGAACTCGGGCGGCGCGCACTGCTTCAAGTACGGCTTCACCACCAACTACGTGACCGGGCTCGAGGTGGTGCTGCCCGACGGCGAGCTGGTCACCATCGGGGGCAAGGAGCTCGACCCGCCCGGGTACGACCTGCTCGGCGCGTTCGTCGGCTCCGAGGGCACGCTCGGGGTGGCCACGAAGATCTGGCTGCGGGTGGTGCCGGTGCCGGAGGCGACCCGTACCCTCGTCGCGTTCTTCGACTCGACCCGGCAGGCGGGGGAGGCGGTCTCGGCGATCGTCCAGGCCGGCATCGTGCCCGGTGCGATCGAGATGATGGACGCCACCACGATCAAGGCGACCGAGGCGATGGCCCACGCCGGCTACCCGGTGGGCCGGGGCGCGGCGCTGCTGGTCGAGCTCGACGGCGCCGAGGCCGAGTGCGACGCCCAGTTCGCGGAGGTCACCACCATCTGCGCGGCACAGGGCTCGGATGACGTGCGCGTCAGCCGCGACGAGGCCGAACGCCAGCTGTTCTGGAAGACCCGCAAGGCAGCCTTCCCCGCGATGGGCCGGATCTCGCCCAACTACTTCGTGCAGGACGGCGTCGTGCCCCGCACCACCCTGCCCGACGTGCTGGTCCGGATCGACGAGCTGGCCGCGGAGTACGGGCTGACCGTGGCCAACGTCTTCCACGCCGGCGACGGCAACCTGCACCCGCTGGTCTGCTTCGACGCCGCCGTGGAAGGGCAGGCCGCCCAGGCGGAGGAGCTGGCCGGACGGATCCTCGACGTGTGCCTGGAGGCCGGCGGCTCGATCACTGGCGAGCACGGCGTCGGCGTCGACAAGCGCAAGCACATGGCCAAGATGTTCGGCGAGGACGACCTGGCCGCGTTCCAACGCCTGCGCTGCGCCTTCGACCCGGACGGCCGGGCCAACCCCGGCAAGGTGATGCCGACACCCCGGCTCTGCGGCGAGGTCCCCGGCGTGTACCGGCAGCATCCTCTCGAAGCGGCCGGAATCGCGGAGCGATTCTGAGATGGCACAGCCTGGAGGTCCGGTGCCCGCGAAGCGGGCCATGACGACGCCTAACAGCATCGAGGAAGCCGCGGCCACGATCAAAGAGCTTTCGAGCCAAGGCGCCACGATACGCCCGGCCGGCCAGGACAGTCGCAAGGATTGGGGTGGCGACGACGCCGCCGGCACCGTGACCGTCCACACCGGAGGGTTGAACCGGATCGTCGCCCACAACCCCGGCGACTTCACCGCGATCGTCCAGGCCGGCGTGCCACTGGCCGACCTGCAACGCCACCTGGGCCGGGAGGGCCAGTGGCTGGCGCTAGACCCGCCCGACCGCGGCGGCACGGTCGGCGGCCTCGTGGCCACCGCCGACTCGGGCCCGGCCCGGCACCGCTACGGCGGCGTCCGCGACCTGGTCATCGGCATCACCGTGGTGCTCTCCGACGGCTCGGTCGCCCGCTCCGGCGGCACGGTCATCAAGAACGTCGCCGGGTACGACCTGGGCAAGCTGTTCGCCGGCTCGTACGGCACGCTCGGCCTCGTCACCCAGGTCGCCCTCCGCCTGCACCCGCTGCCGGCCCGCACCGCCACCCTGGTCGCCGGCACGGAAGACCCGGCCGTGCTCACCCGAGCCGTGCTCGCGATGTCCCGCCACCCCCTGGAGGCGATGTCCCTCGACGTCTCCTGGCGCAAAGACGCCGGTCGCCTCCTCGTCCGGTTCGGCGGCGTCACCGCGCCCGAACGGGCCGCCCACGCCGCGAAGCACCTGGCGGACAACGCCGTGGACACCGACGTCGTGCTCGACGACGAGTCGATCTGGGCCGCCCAGCGCGCCGCCCAACGCGGCGCCGCCGTGGTCAAGGTGTCCGCGCTCCCGACCGACCTTCCCGCGGTCATCGCCGCGGCCGGCGCCGCCACCGTCGTCTCCCGGGCAGCCCTCGGCGTCTCCTGGCTGTCCTTCCCGGAGAGCGACGACCTCGCCGACCGGGTCGAGGCCACCCGCGAAGCCCTAAGCCCCCACCAGGCCGCGGTGCTCGACGGCGCCCGCCTGGTCGATGCGCCCTGGCCCGAGCCGGACCCGGGCACGCTGGCCCTGATGCGCCGGGTGAAGGCCCGCTTCGACCCGACCGGCACGTTCCGCCCCGGCACGTACGTGGGAGGCATCTGATGACCGACACCGCGTGGGACGGGCGCCGGCCGCCGGACCCGGAGCTCATCAAGGACTGCGTCCACTGTGGCTTCTGCCTGCCCACCTGCCCGAGCTACGCGGTGTTCGAGAACGAGATGGACTCGCCGCGCGGCCGGATCCTGCTGATGCGGGTGGGCCACGAGGACCCGCTGTCATCGTCCATGGTGGAGCACTTCGACCGCTGCCTGGGCTGCATGGCCTGCGTCACCGCGTGCCCGTCCGGCGTCCAGTACGACCGGCTGATCGAGCAGGTCCGCCCGCAGGTCGAGCGCAGCCCACTGCGCTCGCGCAAAGAGCGGCTCCACCGAAAGGCCATCTTCGCCCTGTTCACCCACCCCGGCCGGCTGCGCGCCATGGTGCCGGCGATCGCCGCCCAGGGCCGGCTGGGGCTCGCGCGGATGTTCGGTGACCGCGCCCTGCGTACCCGGATCGGCGCGCTGTTGTCCCTCGCCCCCAAGGTGCCGGTCCGGGCCGCGACCCAGCGCCTCGCCATGGTCACACCGGCGGACACGGGCGTCGAGCAGCGCGGCCGGGTCGCGTTCATGCAGGGCTGCGTCCAGCGCGTGCTGTACGGCGACGTCAACGCGGCCACCGTGCGCGTGCTGGCCGCCGAGGGCTGGGAGGTGCACGCGCCCCGCAAGCCGCGCTGCTGCGGCGCCCTCCAGCTCCACTCGGGCCTCGAACCCGAGTCGCTCGCGCTGGCCCGGCAGACGATCGCCGCGTACGAGGGCTTCGACGCCATCGCCGTCAACGTCGCCGGCTGCGGCTCGGCGATGAAGGACTACGGGCACCTGCTGGCCGACGACCCCGCGTGGGCCGCGCGGGCGACAGCGTTCTCGGCCAAGGTGCGGGACGTGCACGAGCTGCTCGACGCCCACCCGGCCCAGGCCGCCCGGCATCCGGTGACGCTGAAGCTGGCGTACCACGACGCCTGTCACCTGGCGCACGCCCAGGGCGTGCGGATCCCGCCGCGGGCGCTGCTGCGCGGGATCCCGGGGATCACCCTGGTCGAGCCCAAGGAGTGGGAGCTGTGCTGCGGCTCGGCCGGCATCTACAACCTGCTCCAGCCCGACGCGGCGGCGAAGCTCGGCAAGCGCAAGGCCGACAACCTGGCCGCCACCGGCGCCGACGCGATCGCGGCCGCCAACCCCGGCTGTGCGTTGCAGATCACCGCCCACCTGGGCCGCGACCGGGCCGTTCCGATCTACCATCCGATGACCCTGTTGGACGCATCCATCCGAGGAGTCGCGCCATGACGCTGCGCGCCGTCGACCACCCCGACCTGAGCGAGCGCGGCCGCGCCGAAATCCTCTCCGCCGAGGCGGTCGACTTCCTCGGCGCGCTGCACGACCGCTTCGACGCCCGCCGCCGCGAGCTGGTCAACGCCCGCCGGGACCGGGCCGCGCCGGCCGACTTCCTGCCGGAGACCGCCGACGTGCGCGGCGGCGACTGGCGGGTCGTGCCGCCGCGGCCGGACTACGCCGACCGCCGGGTCGAGATCACCGGCCCGACGGACCGCAAGCTGGTCATCAACGCGCTGAACTCGGGCGCCAAGGGCTTCATGGCCGACTTCGAGGACGCCAACAGCCCGACCTGGAGCAACCAGGTCGAGGGGCAGGCCAACCTGATGGACGCGGTACGCGGGACGATCACCTACGACTCGTCCGACGGCCGGCACTACGCGCTGCGCGAGCAGGTCGCGACCCTGTTGGTGCGGCCGCGCGGCTGGCACCTGCCGGAGAAGCACCTGGTGGCCGACAACGGCACCACCGCGTCCGGCTCGCTGGTCGACTTCGGGCTCTTCGCGTTCCACAACGCGCAGGCGCTACTCGACCGGGGCAAGGCGCCCTACCTCTACCTGCCGAAGATGGAGCACCACCTCGAGGCCCGGCTGTGGAACGAGGTGTTCGGCTTCACCCAGGAGGCGCTCGGCCTGCCGCACGGCACCTTCCGCGCCACCGTGCTGATCGAGACGTTGCCGGCCGCGTTCCAGATGGAGGAGATCCTCTTCGAGCTGCGCGACCACTCGTACGGGCTGAACGCGGGCCGCTGGGACTACATCTTCTCGATGATCAAGTCCTATCGCGACAACCCGGCGTTCGTCCTGCCCGACCGCCTCTCGGTGACGATGACGGCGCCGTTCATGCGCGCGTACACGGAGCTGCTCGTGGCCACCTGCCACCGGCGCGGAGCGTTCGCGATGGGCGGCATGGCGGCGCTGATCCCGTCGCGCACCGACGCGGCGGCCAACGAGCGCGCGATCGACGCGGTGCGGGCCGACAAGCGGCGCGAGGCGGGCGCCGGGTTCGACGGCACCTGGGTCGCCCACCCCGACCTCGTGCCGGTCGCGACCGTGGAGTTCGACGCCGTGCTGGGGGAGCGCGCGAACCAGATCGACCGGCAGCGCGACGACGTCGCGACCAAGGCCGCCGACCTGCTCGACGCGGCCGCGACACCGGGCGCGATCACCGAGGCCGGGCTGCGCAACGACGTCAACGTCGGCTTCCGCTACATCTCGTTCTGGCTGTCGGGTCGCGGCGCGGCCGGCATCAACAACATGATGGAGGACGCGGCCACCGCCGAGATCGCCCGCAGCCAGCTCTGGCAGTGGATCCGGCACGGCGTCACCCTCGACGACGGCCGGCAGGTCACCCGGGAGCTGGTCGCCCAGGTGCTCGACGAGGAGATGGCGACGATCCGGGCCGAGGTCGGCGACGACGTCTGGCACAAGGGCCGCCCCGACGAGACCAGGGCCGTCTTCACCGCGGTGACGCTCGGCGACACGATGCCCGAGTTCCTCACGACCGACGCATACGAGATTCTCTAGGGTTTGCCGGGTCGCACAGACCGGGTATCAGGCCACACCCGCGCAACGCGGGAACAGTGGACCTGGGAGGAACTGTGCGCACCACGGGAATCGGTGGGTTGATCGTCGTGATCTGGCTGATCATCGGCGCGATCGCGGCAGGACAGCGCGGCTACTTCAGCAACGAGGACACGAACTGCGCCGAGGCCGGCAACACCATCGTGACGATCGTCGCGGGCCCGCTCAACTACTTCGGCATCAACCCGAAGCTCGACTGCGCCCTTCCGCAGCCGTCGAAGTAGCGGCCGGCTCGGCCCAGCGGATCGCCGGACGCGTCCAGTCCGCGCCGACCGTGACGCCGCGCAGGTAGGTGTCGACCAGGTGGGCCTCGTCGCAGAGGCGCACCGGGTCGACCTGGCCCGACGACCGTCTGCGGTCGTACAGCCGGCCCAGCACCAGCACGTCGAGCTCGTCGGCGGGTACGGCCCGGCTGCACCGGCAGATGTACCGCCGGAGACCTCGGATCGTCTCGGCGGTCATGTCGGCGCCACAGGTGCCGCAGTGGACAAGGCCATTGCAGAGCCCGCGGGCGACCGCGGGCTCCTGCGCGTTTTCGGTTCCCATTGGTCACCAGGTTATTCACCGGGTGTTCACCGTCACAGTGGGACGCCGCACCCATGCCACTCCGGCGGCCGATCGCGTCCGCACGGCCCATGGCGTACGCCGATCAAACGATCCCGATCGGGTGCCTGACCAGGCGCAACTTGCAGATTGCCAATGCCGTGCGCGACTTGCTCAGGGGTTGCCGCCCGCCGGCGGTTCGCTCGGTGGATCGGAGGCCGGCGGTGACGTCGGCTGCGTGGTCGGCGGGTCTTCGGTCGGCTCGTCGTCCGGTGGTGCGGTGGCCGTCGCGGTCGGCTTGGTGGTCGCCGGAGGGTTGTTGTTCTTCGGCGAGTTGGTGTTGCGCGGCTTCGTCGGCTCGACGTCCGACGGCTTGCTGGTCACCGTCGGGTCCACGAAGGTCGGGTCGACGGACTGCTCGGCCGGCTGCGTCGGCGTCGGGCTGCCGTCCTTCTTGTTGTCGCCCATGTTGGCCAGCGCGACCGCCATGACCACCGCGGCGACCCCGATCACCGCCGTCGCGATGATGCCGGCCCGGTGGGTGGCGCTCAGGCGCTTGCGCCGGCCGGGCGGCAGCCCGCCGGGGCCGCCCGGCGCGGTGCCGATGCCCGTCCGGCTGCCGGTCGTGCGGGGATCGCTGCCGGCGAACGTGTCGCCGGTTCCTCGGCCCACTCCCGCCGATCCCGGCGCGTACCCCGGGCGGGGTCGGGTCGTGGCCGGCCCGCCGGCGAGCAGCGCCGTCGCGCCCGCCCGGGTCAGCGCGACCGCGGTGTCGGAGGTCCGGGTCCCCATCGCGGCCTCGGCGATCTGGGCCATGGCCGAGGCGTTCTTGAACCGGTCCTCGGGGTCCTTGGCCATCGCGGTCGCGATCACCGTGCGCACCGCCTGCGGCACCTCGTCCGGCAGTGGCGGCGGTTCCTCGTCGAGATGGGACAGCGCGATGGTCAGCGCGTTGTCGCCCATGAAGGGCGGGTGCCCGGACAGGCAGTGGTACGCGACCGCGCCGAGCGCGTAGATGTCGGTGGCCGGGGTGATCGGCCGCTTGGCGACCTGCTCGGGTGCCATGTAGAGCGCGGTGCCGACGAGCTCGTTGACCCCGGTCAGCTCGGCCGCCTCGGCCGACCGCGCGACACCGAAGTCGACCAGCACGACCTGGCCGTCCGGGCGGACGATCAGGTTGCCGGGCTTGACGTCGCGGTGCACGACACCGGCGTCGTGCGCGGCCTGCAGGGCGTGCGCGGTCTGCGCCACGATGGCCATCGTCTCGGCGGGGCTGAGCCGCTCGACCGTCTTGATCCGCTGCGCCAGGGACTCACCATCGACGAAGCCCATGACCAGGTAGACGACGGTCTTGCCGTCGGGGTCGGTGTCCTCGCCGAAGTCGTAGACGTCGACCACACCGGGATGGCGGAGGGTGGCCATGGTGCGTGCCTCGCCGCGGAACCGGGCGCTGAAGCCGGGGTCGCCGACGGCACGGGGGTGCAGCACCTTGACGGCGACGGTGCGGCCGAGAACCTCGTCGCGGGCACGCCAGACCTCACCCATGCCGCCGCTGGCGATGGGCTCGTCCAGCCGGTAGCGCCCGCCAAGCGCGTCTCCGGGATTGAGCATCATGCCTCCGTACCCCGTGTTGCGAGGTGTTACGCCCCGCCAGGGCAAGCCTGTGCCCTCCCCCCGCGCAACCTTAGCGGCCCGGGGCGACTCGACGCGGGGCGCGGGGGTCCGTCCGAACGGACAGCGTTACCCGACCGGGCGGTGTCACGATCGATGTCCGATCCGTGACTGCCGTCACCTCCGCGCCCGACTAGCGTCGGTCCGTCCACAGGCGAAGGCGGTGTCCGGTGAGTGCGATCTTCGGTGAGACCCTGCGGTTCCAGCAGCGCGACGGCGACGATGTCGCGCTGGTCGTGCTGGGTGACGAGATGTACGCGCGGTACGAGACCCCGGAGGGCTACACCGCCGTCTACGACCACGAGGCAGGCGCCTACTGCTACGCCGACCTCGACTCGGGCAGCTTCGCCTCGACCGGCCGGCGGGTGGACGCCGGGCCGCCGCCGAGCGGCGTCCAGCGGCACCTGCACGAGGCCACGGCCGTTCGTAACGGTCGGGTAAAGGCTCGCCACGAGGCCATGGTGCCGCCGGGGGAGGTGGCCGGCGGTCGCGAGAAGTTCCTGACGTTCGGCCCGAGCGGCGGGCTGCTGCCCGGGCGGCGGCTCAGTTCCGGCACGGTGACCGGTCTGACCATTCTGGTGGACTTTCCGGACACCCCGGCCGCGGTGGGCATGGCGGAGGTCGACGGCCTGCTCAACGGGTCCGGCTACACCGGTGGCGGCAACGCGGGCTCGGTGCGCGGCTACTTCCAGACCATGTCGACCGGCCGGCTCGACTTCGGCAACGTGGTGGTTGGTCCGTACCGGATGAGCCGTCCCCGGCTCGCCTACGCGAACACCGAGGGGCTGCTGGTCCCGGAGGCGATCCAGCTCGCCGTCGACGCCGGGGTCGACCTGTCCCGCTTCGACTCGTGCGACGAGGGCATCGTCGACTCGCTGTGCATCATGTACGCGGGCCAGACGGAATACAAAGGCGACCTGTGGCCGCACAACTTCGTGCACCGCAAGGAATACAACGGCGTGCGCACCGAGCTCTACATCGTCACGAGCGCCGGGCGGCGGGCCGAGGACCTGAGCATCGGCACGTTCTGCCACGAGGCGGGGCACATGCTCTGCCGCTTCCCGGACCTCTACGACTACGGGCTCGCCGAGCGCGAGGGTGACGACTTCAAGAGCGCGGGCGTCGGCATGTACTGCGTGATGGGCGCCGGCAACCACCTCGACCGCGGCAAGACGCCGGCGCCGATCAGCGCTTACCTGCGGCACCTGGTCGGCTGGACGGGCACCGAGGTCGACCTCAACGCGGGCGGCCGGTTCGAGGCCAAGCAGGGCGACTACGACACCGTGCTGCGCTACCGGACCGACCTCGAGAACGAGTACTTCCTGGTGGAGAACCGCTCGCGGGCCGGCTTCGACACGCACCTGCCGTCCAGCGGGCTGGCCGTCTACCACTGCGACATCCGGGGCTCCAACGAGTTCCAGCAGGGCACCCGCGAGCAGCACTACCAGTGCGCGGTGCTCCAGGCCGACGGCCACCTCGACCTGGAGGCCAACGCCAACCAGGGCGACGGCGGCGACCTGTTCGGCCGGGTCGAGGGCACGGCGGTCTCGCACTCCACCAGGCCGGCGACCCGCCGCTGGGACGGCACCGAGTCGGGCCTGACCATCTCCGACGTGAGCGCGCCCGGCGAGGTGATCTCGTTCCTGGTCGGCGAGGTCGGTGACGCCGGCGCCACGGTGGTGGGCAAGTCCGAGCCGCGGGTGGCCATCCCCGACGGCGACGCCAACGGGGTCGCCGACACGATCACGTTCGACTCGCCGGGCACCGTGCGGTCGATGACCTTCGAGGCCGACGTCACCCACCCGTTCGCGGGCGACCTGCGGATCGTGCTGCTGTCGCCGACCGGGCGCCGGGCGGTGCTGCACGACCGGGTGCGCACCGGGCGCAACCTGCACGTGGAGCTCGACAGCGAGCCACCGTCGGCGCTGGCCCCGATGGTCGGGCAGCCGGTCGCCGGGCCATGGTTGCTCCGCGTGACCGACTTTTCACAGGACGATGCCGGCACGCTCGACCGCTGGCGGATCGAGATCACCGTAGGTACGTAAGTTCGTCCATATTTGCCAGGAAGTTCATAGCCGGTCCTCATGTTTCCCCCAGCGAGATAACGCAGAGTGCTCCAGGTCCCCTACTGGCTTGGAGAGAAACTCATGCGACGACCGAAGAAGATCGCGCTGGTCGGTGCCGGTGCTGCCGGCCTGCTGGCGGTCGGGATCAGCGTCCCGGCCTTCGCGGCGACCAATGACAGCCCGTCACCGGCGCCGTCCACGTCTTCGTCGGCCCCGGCTCACAAGGACTCGGGCAAGGACTGGCAGGACAAGGCGAAGAAGGCGCAGGCCGACCGGCAGGAGAAGCTGGCCGCGGCCCTGGCCAAGGAGCTCGGCATCGATCAGAAGAAGGTGTCGGACGCCCTGACCAAGGTGCAGAAGGACCTCGCCGCCGACGCCAAGTCGGACCGCGCCGACCAGCTGAAGGATCGGCTCGCGAAGGCGGTCAAGGACGGCAAGCTGACCCAGGCCCAGGCCGACGCGATCATCGCTGCCGCCGAGAAGGGCGTCTTCCCCGGCGGCGGTGCCGGCGGCTGGGGCGGTGGCTGGCACGGCTTCCGCGGTGGCCCGGGCGGTCACGAATCGAAGTAAGCCTCAGGTAGCACCCCTACCCTTGGACGCCGAACCCGCGCGCGACCTGTGCCAACCCCCCGACACTGGTCTGCGTGCGGGTTCGGTGGTTCGTGGCGGTGGTCGCGGTGCTGGTCATCGCGAACTATCTCGACAACACCGCGCTCCGCTGGGCGTACCGTGGATCTCGGTGGTCTGGGTCCTGGTGCTGCTCCTGCTGGCCCGGGCGGCCGGGCTGGCTGTCGCTGATCTAGGTTTGGCCCGCTCGACGTGGCGGCGTGGTCTGGGGCCTGGTCGCGCGGTCGCGTGGGCCGGCATGGGCAACTGGAGTTTCGTCCGTTTTGTTCGGGCTGTGGCATGTGTTGCCCTCGCTGGGACTCGGCCGGAACAACCAGATCGTCGGTTCGGTGTACGGAACGGCCGCCGGTCTCGCTCTGACCGCCTCGGCGGTGCTCGCCACCGTGCTCGCCGGAGTCGTGCTCGCGCTGCTGCGCCGGCGCTCCGGGAGCCTGCTCGCGCCGATCGGCCTGCACTGGGCCACGAACGCGCTGGGCTACCTCGCCGGCGCCGCGATCTGGGCTGTTTCCGGTTAATTCTGTTTCACATTTGGTACGAAGAAGTCGTGGGCGATCGCCTGGTGCGCTGGGGGCTCCCACGAGCCGCCAATGCCGTGCCCCTGCTGATGGAGTTCGTCGTCGTCGCCGTGGCGACGGTGCTGTCCATCCGGCTCGCCCTGTTCATCACCGGCTATCCCCAACTCGGCGGCAACGGCCTGCACATCGCGCACGTCCTCTGGGGCGGCCTGGCGATGGCGGTCGGCGTGATGGGGCTCCTCTCGTTCAACGGGAGGGTGATCAGACCCGTCGGCGCCTTCATCGCCGGCGTGGGCTTCGGGCTCTTCATCGACGAAGTCGGCAAGTTCCTGACCAGCGACAACGACTACTTCTTCACCCCGAGCATCGCGATCATGTACGTGGTGATCGTGCTGCTGGTGCTCACGATCCACGCCGTGCACGGTCGGCGACCCCTGAGCCCACGTGAGTTGTACGCGGCCGCGCTGACCTCGGCGGCGGCCGGCGTGACCAACGGGATGACCGACCACTCGCGGAAGATGGCCCTGCGCCGCATCAACGCGGCCGGGGACCTGCCGGGCGCCCCCGCCGCGGCCGCCCTGGTGCAACAGATCCCGCGGGGACGGGACGAGAGGTACGACGTAAGCCAGGCGGGGTCGCGCGTCGCCGCCCGGATCGCCAGGGTGCTGCGTACCCGGCCCGCGATGATCACGACCATCGTGCTGCTGCTGATCCAGGCCGTGTCGACGCTCGGCATCGCGCTGCTGATCCTGTCGACGTTTCTCGCGCGGGAGGCCGGCGCCAACGCCGTGCTCGTGTTCGACGACCCGGTGCCGACCGCGATCGGCGGCGCGAGCTCGATCGTCGCGGCCGCCTGCGTGGTGTACGGCCTGGTGCGCCTGCGGCAGGGGCGACGGGTGACCGGTTTCCGGTGGATGCAGCGCGCGGTCCTGATCGACCTGCTGTTGACCCGGGTGTTCGAGTTCGCCACGTACCAGTTCGCGGCCATTCCGGCGCTGGTGGTCGACCTGCTGCTGCTGGCGGCGCTGGAGTTCGCCATCCGCGACGCCGTCCGCGCCGAGGCGGCGGTGGACGACGCCACGGCCGAGGCGGAGGAGGCCGGGCGCTGGTCGCCGGCGCGCACCGCGGCGACGGCGGGGGTGGCGGCGGCGCTCGGCACGGCCACGGCGGCGACGACCCGGTCACGGTCCTGGCCCGGCCCCTCTGTGGGTGCCGGCTCCCCGGCGCTCGCCGGGGCCGCTTCGCTCGACGCCGGGTCCGCTCTTCCCTCGGGCGTCGACGATCTCGGGCCGGGTGTCTATCCCGGGCCGGTCGTCGCCTCGTCCGGGCCGGCGCCCGGGTACGCGATGCCGATCGCGGCTCCCTCGCCGGTCGGTCCGCCGTCCGGGGTCGTGGCGGAGCCGTCGCCGGCCGGCCAACCGCTGCCGGCGGAGCCACCCGCCCTCGGTGGGCCGGCGTCCGCGCCGGTGGTGGTGCCGGGCGCGCCCGCGGTCGGTGGACCGGGTCCGTACTTCGCGTCCCTTCCGGTCGCCTCGGCGTCGGCGGGTTCCGGTGTCGGGCGGGCGTTCGGCGGGGCCAGGGCTTTCGCCGCGGCGGGCGGGTCGGCGGGGCCTGACGTGCCGGCTTCATCCGGGTCTTCGGACTTCGGCGGCTGCCACTCGCACGGCGGCGTGGTCGGGGGAGCGATGGCGGCCGGCTGCGGCGCGTTCGCGGGCGGCCTGGTGGCGGGCATGTCGACCAGGTCCGCAGCGGCCACTTCTTCCGGCAGCGCGGCCGACGCGGACGAGATCGTGGGCGAGGTGCTCGACGACGGGCGGTCCGGCGACCATGACGTCGTACCCACGTTCGACCCTGTGTCTGACGACGACGTGGGCCGGTCGCCGCGGAGTGTCGGCGGGCAGCCGCCGGCGGCCACCTGGGTCGGCGACCGGCGCAGCAACGCCGGTTCGAAGCGCTACGAAGGTCCCCGCGAATCCACTGTGGAAGATCGGTCGAAGGTGACCCCGCCGCCTTTGTCGTAAAGGTTTTTCGCGTTATCCTGCGCGCCAAACGCCTCGGACGTACCGTGAGCCCATGGCGGTTATCGGCATTGACATCGGCGGCTCGGGCATCAAGGGCGCGCTGGTCGACATGAGGCGTGGCGAGCTGACCGGTGAACGCTTCCGGGTGGACACGCCGCAGCCTTCCAACGTGAAGAGTGTCGTCGCGGCGGTCGGCGAGGTGGTTCGCCACTTCAAGACCCGGCCCCAGCGTGTCGGCATCACCTTCCCCGGCGTGATCCAGAACGGCGTCGTCCGCACCACGGCCAACGTCGACAAGTCGTGGATGAACACCGAGGGGGCCAAGCTCTTCTCGCGCGAGCTGCACCTCCCGGTCGCGCTCATCAACGACGCCGACGCCGCCGGCATGGCGGAGATGGAGTTCGGTGCGGGCAAGGGCCGCAAGGGCAAGGTCGTGATGCTGACCTTCGGTACGGGCATCGGCAGCGCGGTCTTCATCGACGGCATGCTCGTGCCGAACACCGAGTTCGGCCACATCAAGATGCACGGCGTCGACGCGGAGAAGCGCGCGGCGGCCCGGGTGCGCACCGACGAGGACCTCGGCTGGGGCGCGTGGTCGAAGCGGGTCCGCAAGTACCTCCAGCACCTCGAGCAACTGCTGAGCCCCGACCTGTTCATCGTCGGTGGCGGGGTGAGCCGCAAGTCCGACAACTTCCTCGACCGGCTCGACATCGAGACCGAGGTCGTACCGGCGATGCTGCTCAACAACGCCGGCATCATCGGCGCGGTCCTCGCGTCGCCGCAGGCCCGCGACGGCCGTTCGATGACCGCTACGGGTGGGGCCCGGAAGGCGGCTCCCGCGCGCAAGACGGCTTCGGCCGGGGGCACGCGGAAGGCGGCTCCCGCGCGTAAGACCGCGTCGGCCGGGGGCACGCGCAAGGCGGCTCCGGCCGCCCGGAAGGCGACCAAGTCGGCCACGCCGCGCAAGGCCACCAAGTCCTCGACGGCGCGGAAGTCGTCGACGGCGCGGCAGTCCTCGACGGCGCGGAAGTCTTCGACGGCGCGCAAGTCGACAACTGCGCGTAAGTCGACGACGGCGGGTAAGTCCACAACCGCGCGTAAGTCGACGGCGGGGCGTAAGTCCACGACGGCGAGCAAGGCGGCGACGCCCAGCAAGTCGACGGCGGCCAAGGCGACGACGGCGCGGAAGTCGGCGGCCCGCAAGGCTACGACGGCGCGGAAGTCGACCGCGGGCCGAAAGGCGACGACCGCCCGGAAGTCGACGACGGCGCGCAAGGCACCGGCCACGCGCAAGTCGACGACCGCCCGGAAGGCGACCGCGCCCCGCAAGGCTTCCACGGGTCCGGCCCGCCGGTCCGGCACGGCGCGCAAGGCCAGCACGAGCCGGGCCGGCACCGCCCGCAAGGCGTCGACCGCGGGCCGCAGGTCCACCTCGGCGCGCAGGTCCACATCCGCGGCGCGGAGTTCCACATCGGCGGCCCGCAGGTCCACATCGGCGGCGCGGAAGACCACGAGTGCGGCGCGCCGGACGAGCTCGACGGCGCGGGCGACCAGCCCGATCCGCAAGTCGGCGGCGCGGAAGAGCGGCTCGCGGTCCAGTCGGTAGGTGTTCCGGCGGCGCCGGGGTGTGGGCTCAGCCGACACCCCGGGCGCTGACCGCGTAACCTGCTGATAACGGAGGTCGTACCCGGGGCGCCGCGGGTGGGGATGGGCTATATCCTTGCTAAGTGGCAACGATTGACGACGCCTCCGTCACATTGACGGTCAGCCGGGTGGACCGGCCGGATGTGGTGGTGTTGCGCCTCGCCGGGGAGCTCGACCTGAGCACCGCCCCGCACCTCAGCGAACGCATCGACGAGGTGATCGGCGACGGGCGTACCCACCTCGTCATCGATCTTCAAGACGTGACCTTCTGTGACTCGACCGGAATGTCGGCCTTCATCCGCGGCCACCACCTGAGCTCCGCCGCCGGAGGCTCGCTGCGCCTGACCGGCGCCCGCGGGGTCGTCGCCCGCGTACTCAAGATCAGTGGTCTGGACACGCTGCTGAGCGACGACACCTGACACGCCCTGCCGCGTACGGGCCAATGTGGATTTAATTCCGCAAAACGCCCCGAAACGCGGTAATGCCTCGGGAGGATGGCCGGGAGGGGAAACGACTGGCTGCTTGGGGGCGAGCTAATGGACTTCTCCATCGTCGAATCCGGCTACGACCGCGACGAGGTCGAAAGTTGCCTCATGGACCTGGGCGAGCAGCTAGCGGCGGCGACCGCAGCCGCCGAGGGCGCCGCCACCATGCGGGTGGAGCTCGGAATGGTCCGCGCCGAAGCGGAACGCCTGCACGAGATGCTCCGGGCCCGCCCCGCCGTCTACCGCAACACGCACCGGGTGCAGCAGATGGTCGCCCTGGCCGAGGAAGAGGCCACCGAGATCGTCTCCGAGGCGCGCGAGGTGCTGGCCAAGGCCCGCGAGGACGCGCAACGCATCCGGGCGGAGGCGTACAACGACGCCGTCAAGGCCCGCCGTGACTTCGAGCTCGCCCTGGCCGCGCGCCGCCGCCGCGAGGACGCGGCGGACAAGGTCCTCTCCACGATCTCGTTCGAGCCGGCACCGGTTGCCGCTGCCTCCGTCGTAGGCTCCGCCCCCGGGAGCGCGAAGGCAGCCAGCGTCCGGGCAACCGCATCAGCGGCGGTGGCGAAGGATGCTGCCGCTGGCGCGGCGGCGGGTGCCGGGTCCGCGGCGGCGGGTGCCGGGTCTGTGGCGGCGGGTGCCGGTTCTGCGGTGGCGGGTGGCGGGTCTGCGGTGGCGGGTGCCGGTTCTGCTGTGGCGGGCGGCGGGTCCGCGGTGGCGGGTGCCGGTTCTGCGGCGGCGGGTGCCGGGTCCGCGGTGGCCGCGGCCGGTCCGCAGCGCAACGATGGCGGCCGGCTGCACGACTCCAGCCAGGCCGCGGTCAAGGGCAACTCCGCCAGTGGTCGACACGACGCCGCGCGCCCGTCCCCGACGCCGGTCAACGGCGAGATGGGCTCTGTGCATGACGCGCCCCCCGCCGAGCCGCCGGCGAAGCCAGGCAAGGGTGGCCTGTTCGGCAAGAACGGCCTCCTGGGCAAGGGCCGCGCCAAGGGTGCGTCGACCAAGAAGGCGAAGGGCTCCGCGCCAGCCGAAGCGCCAGAATCGACCGGCACCGCCAAGCCCAAGGCGACGGGCCGGGCCGGCGTACCTGGCGGCATCGCCCCCGGTGCCGCTGGGTCGACCGCCCGCAGTGGAGCGGCGAAGGCCCCCTCCGGCGCGGCCGCACCTACTGGGACCGCGCCAGCGGATCCGTCGAAGGCACCGGCGGCCCCGAGCGGGCAGGCCGGCTCGAACCCTCCCATTGGCTCTGGCAAGGCGCCCGCGGCTGGCCCGGCGACTGGGAGCGGCTCCGCTCCGGCTACCGGCCCTGTCGCAGGCAAGGCGCAGGTGCCCGGCTCGGCGGCCGGCAACGGGTCGAACGGCAACGCCCCAGCGGCATCGGGATCCACGCCCGCTGGCTCCGCGTCGAGCAAAGCCCCAGCAGCCGGCTCGGCCGCTGGTGGGCAGCGGGCTTCGAACGGGAACGCGTCCGCTCCGTCTGCCCGTCCTGGCGCGGGCGAGGCTCCGGCGGCCGGCTCGGGGGCTGCGGTTCGCGGGCAGACCGGCTCGAGCGGCGATGCGTCCGGTCCTGCCGCCGATGCCGGTGCGGGCAAGGCTCCGCTTGCCGGCTCGGCCCGGCCGGCGGCCGCCGCCGGGCAGGCGGGTTCGAGCGGCACTGGGTCCGCTCGTGCCGCCAGTCCCGGTGCGGGCAAGACCGCGGCGGCGGACTCGGCTGCTGGTAGGTCGAGCGGGCAGACAGGTTCGAACGGGAACGGCGGGGCCTCCGTGGTCGGCCCGGCGGCGGGCAAGGGCTCGGCTGCTGGTGCATCGGCTGGGCAGGCGGGTTCGAACGGGAACGGCGCCGCGTCCGTGGCCGGTCCGGCGGCGGGCAAGGGCGCGGCTGCTGGTGCGTCGGCTGGGCAGGCGGGTCCGAACGGGAACGGCGGGGCCTCCGTCGTCGGCCCGGCGGCGGGCAAGGCGCCAGCGGCGGGCTCGGCGACTGGGCAGGCGGGTTCGAATGGGAATGGCTCTGGCTCCGTGGCCGGCCCCGTGTCGGACAAGCCGCCGGCTGCTGGGGCGTCGGCTGGGCCGGCTGGTTCGAACGGGAACGGCGCCGCTTCCGCGGTCGGCCCGGTGTCTGGCGGGACGTCGGCTGCCGGCCCGGCTGCTGGGGCGTCCGCCGGGCAGGCGGGCTCGAATGGGAATGGCTCCCGTCCTGCGGTCAGCCCCGCGTCGGGCAAGGGGCCGGCTGCTGGGGCGTCGGCTGGGCAGGCGGGTTCGAACGGGAACGGCGCCGCGCCCGTGGCCAGCCCCGCGTCGGGTAAGGCGCCGGCGGCGGGCTCGGCTGCGGCGACCTCCAGCGGGCAGGCCGGCTCGAACGGCTATGTCGGGCGGCCCGCGTCCGACGGCAACGGCGCCCCTGGAGGGAGCAGCGCTTCGGGCGCGGGTGCTGTTGCCGGCAACGGTGCCTCTGGTGCGTCGGCACCTGCCGCTGGCGACCGGGCTGACGCCGGTGTGGCGCGGGACCGTTCCAGGAAGGCGGACGGTGCCCTGGGCAGTGGCGGCGCGTCCGCTCGGGCGGGCGGTGCCGCGGGCCAGGAGACAGCTGATCGGTCGGCGGCGCCGGGTGGCGGAAGCACCACAGGTGCATCGACCGGCGCGGCTGCGCAGGGCGGACAGGCCGGCCGGGCCGGTGGCTCTCGTGCGACTGCCGGTGGTGGCGGTGGGCGGGGTGCGACCGCAGGGCGTCCGGCCAACGGTGACGGGCGTAACGGCCGGCCCGCGCACAGCGGCGGTGGGCGGCCGTCCGAGAACGGCGGGCGCCAGGGTGACAGCGGTTCGGCGGCCGGCGGTCAGGGCGCCGCGGGTTCGGGTGGTGCCAGTGGCAAGCCGACCGGCGGCGGGTCCGACACCGGGAAGTCGGCGGAGAGCGCGGATAACAGCCCCTCTGGCCATACGAGCGCCCTACGGGCTTCGGAGCTACCGGTAAGAGACGGAAACCCACAGCGAAGCGCAACAAGCGGCGACGGGGCTGGTAGGGCCGACGATCCGCCGCGGCCGGCGGGGCTGTCCGCGCAGGCCGACGTCGGTGACAACGGTCTGGTGGGCGACGGGGGATCGCTGCCCAAGCTGCGGTCCGGCGCACCGGACGGTGGCGCAGGGACGGCGGCGGGTCCTCGGCCCAGCACGCCTGGGGAGCCCAAGGCGCCGCGGTCAGCCGTACCCGGGAATGGGTCTGCTGCCGTTGACCCTGATGGCCAGGACACGTCGGGCGGTGCGGACGGCGCGGACGGCAACCGCAAGGACGGCAACGGCAAGGACGGCAGCGGCGAGAACGGCGGCGGTGACGGCAAGGACGGTGATGGCAAGCAGGGCAAGGGCAAGTGGCCTCGGCTCCGTGGGCGGCGGACGTCCGTCATCCGTTGAGACGAAACGACCCGGGCGGCCAGGTGGCCGTCCGGGTCGTCTGCCCGTACCCGAGATCAGGTGAGCGCCTCGACCACCGCGGTGGCGTTGGCCTCGTGCTGGGCGTACGCGTCGGGGAACGCGGACACCTGTACCGCCTGGGCGGCACCGGCGATGGACATGTTCTGCCAGCCGTACACCTGCTCGAGCGCGGCGAAGAACTTCGACGCCGAGATCGACGGCGTCATGAGCTCCTGGACCGTGCCCCAGCCGGTGCTGGTGCGCTGCTGGAACAGCCCGACCGAGTCGTGGTCGTAGCCAGTGCCTTCGTTCGGGTAGTTCAGCGACTCCGGCAGCCCGGTGTTGGCCAGGTTGAGGAGCCGGCTCTCCTGCATCGAGGTCGCGATCGCGACGATCAGACCCCGTTCCGGGATGCCCATGCTGACACCGGTCTTGACGATCGTGGCGGCGTTGTTCATCTGCGCCTGCGTCAGACCGGCCACCGGAGCGACAACGGTCGGCTTCGGCTTGGGCGTGGCGGCCTCGGTGGCCGGGGTCGCCTTCGTGGTCTTGCGGGGGGTTGGCTTACGGGTGGTGGTGGTCTTCGTCGGGGCCGGCTTTGCGGGGGTGGTGGCCGTCGACGTGGGGGTTGGTGTGGGGGACTGGGTGGGGGTGAGGGCTTCACGGGCGCTGGACCGGGACGCGCGTTGCTGCGCCTCGGTCAGGTCGCGCTCCGCCGCGGCCTGCGCTGCCGCCTGCTCCGCCGCCGCCACCGAGGTGATGGCGCGGGCCGGCTGGTTGGCGTCGCGGGTCTCGACCGCGGCCGCGAGGCCGAGGCAGCAGGCGAGCCCGGCTACCAGGCCGACGCGCGCGGCGGGGGTCTTGAAAAGCGGTTGAAGCCGGTTACGCAGCTTGGTCAGCTCATTCGACTCGACCTCTCGTCTGTGGCGCCCGGTTGACTGTTCGCCTGGGGCGACCTCAACCGAACGGCTAGTCGGGTGTATTCCGTCATGTCGATGTTTTCCGATTTCCTTGCGCGGCACCCGGAGAGGTTAGACGGGGCTCGCACCAGTTTGACCAGGCACTTTTGTGGCCTGCGCCACATTTCTACAGTGGCCACCTAGTCAGGCGGGACGACCGTGGGAGGGCTCGGGCCGGCAAGGTGCCATACCGGCTTGTCCGTTTAGTCCATGCACACGCGGACAAGCCGGGCAGTTCGGAAGCGTCCACCCGCAATCGGGGCCGAAGCCGCTGCCTCGGCCGAATGGGGGACTAGTGGACGCCGTCGGTACGAGTCCGGGGTCGGCCCGGCGTACGGTCGTCGCCTGTTCGCCGCTTCCCGTTCATCCGTGGACCGCATCGCGAGCTGAGGCTCATTGTCCGTAATGAACGATGAGGCCGTTAAGTGGGCTTCGCCGGTCATGGCAGTTTTTGTCCATGGTCCGCGCCTGCTGGAATCGGCCTTGTCTCGGCGCCGGGAGGACTTGATCGCTCCGGGATCTTAAGTGGAGTCTTGTCCTAACGAGGGCTGAATGCCGGAAACCGGTAGTTTGCCGCGAATTTCTGGTGTCCTGTGGCTACCGGTGACCGGCGGGGGTTGATGGCGATGGGGCGCGGTAGGCGCGGCGTTGTGAGGTCGCTCGTTCGGCGAAAGCCCGGGCGACCGCTGACCCCTTCCCGTCGGCGGGCGCTGCTCGGCGCGCCGCTCACGGTGATGTTCGTGCTGGCCGGCGCCGCACCGGCCGCCGCCGACGCGACCGTGTTCGCACCCAAGGCGGTGCCCGGCCGGACCACCGTGATCGACGTGTGGTGCGGCGCCCGCGCGACGACGGCCAGCGTCGACGTGCGTCCGTTCGGCGGGCCACCCGAGCTGCCGCTGGCCCCGTACCCGGCCGGCGGACCGGGCGCCTTCCGCGTCACCTACCTGGTCCCGGCCGACGCGACTCCGGGTCGTTACGACCTGACCGCCGAGTGCAACGACGGGCTGGCCGGCGACGCCACGCTGGTGGTCGGACTCCCGGCCGCCGCCGCGGCCGAGACCACACCCGACGGCCGCCGGACCACGCTTGCGTTGCTGGCCTCGTTCGCGATCGTGGCCGCTCTGGCGGGGGGCGGCTTCGCGCTGGCGCGTCGCTTCGGTCCGCGCTCGCGTCTGCGGATCTGACGGGGCTCGACTGTCTCTGGTTGCGGCCGGCTTCGTGTTGGTGCGTCGGGTTCGGTCTCCGCTCGCGTTTGCGGATCTGACGGGGCTCGGCGGCGCGATCCGATCGCGGCTGCGTCGTCATGGGCGGTCGTCGACGAGGATGATCCAGTCGTCGTCCTCCTTTTCCGTCGTGGTGCCGGACGGCCAGATGTGGGTCTGGTTGGCGGTGGCTCTGGCGTGGTCGACGTTGGGGCGGCGGCGCATCGTCGCGCCGCCGAAGCTCGCGCGGGCGTGGAACTCGGCCCGGCCCAGGTTGACCGCGCCCTGGAACACGGCGTTCTCGAAATAGGCGTCGCCTTCGAAGACGGTCCACCGGAAGAACGCCATGTCTTCGAACGTCGCACCGCGGAAGCCGGCGTAGGCGGCGAACGTGCCGCGCTCGACCGAGAATCCACTGTGGAAGACGGCGCTGCGGAACGAGGCCGTGTCGGTGAAGGTGGCCCGGTCGAGGGTGACCGTGTTGTCGAAGGCCGCCTTGTCGAACGAGGCCGACGCGAAGCGGGCACGCTTGGCGGAGACCTCCCCGCCGAATCGGGCACCGTCGAACGTTGCCTCTCCACCGAAGACGGCGTCGTCCAGGACGAGCTCGCCCGACGTGGTGAGCCCGTCGAGGACGGCTTTCTCGAAGGTGGCGCGGGTCAGCGCCAACCGGCCCTCGGCGTGCGCGCCGGTCAGGCGCGTGGTGCCGACGAGCCGGGCGCCCGTGAAGTCGGCGTCGACGAGCGTGCAGCCGCTCGCGTCGAAGTCGACCAGCCGGGTGCCGGCCAGGTCGAGCCGAACCTCAGGCCAGTAGCTGTCCGCAAGGTCCGCGTGCAGGTGCCGGGTGAGCAGCCGCTGGGCGCTGCGGCGTACCTCGTCTTCATGGGTCCTGGCGCCGTCGTCCTCGCGATCGCTCTCGTCGCTCATGCGTAGGTAGGCGCAGACCACCGCGACCACGGTCTGCCGCTGGCCGGCGTTGTCCTGGGCCAACCGTTCGAGCGCGTGGAGGCCGCCGAGCCGTACCGCCGCCTTGTCGCTGCCCAGCAGGTCGACGGCCTTGGTGAACAGGTCGGTCACGCGGCGCTGGGTCGCGTCGTGTTCCGCGAGGCGGGTCTGCTCCTCCTGATGCCGTTGGGTTGTGGTGGCGACCTGCTCGGTGTGTGCCTGGATGCGTTCGCGGTGCGAGTGGTCGCGGGTGGTGACGAACTCCTGGTGGCGTTGGGCCCGCTCGCTCAACCGCTGTCGCCGTGCGGCCAGGAGCAGCGCCAGCCCGCCACCCGTGCCGGCGACCACTGTCAGGCCGGTGCGGATCGCGTCGACGCGGAGCGTGGCACGGGTGTCGACGCTGGTGGCCCGGTCGGCCTCGCCCAGCAGCCAGTCGAGGACCAACCAGCCCAGGGCGATGGCGAGCAGCACGCCGACGAGCACGTACCACCACGGCATCACGCGAAGGTCGTCGGTGCGCTTGGGGTCTGCCACGGCGAAAAGCATGCCATCGATCGGTCAAGCGGGCGGATTGGCCTGTGGATAACTCTCGATTGTGGATAACGTCGCGGCGCGGCGCGTGAGGACTACCGTGATTGCCACCTGAATCGCGAACAGCACCGCGACCACCTGGACGGTGGCGGGCACGAGCGGTGCGACCAGGATCAGCGCGACGCCGACCGGCGGCGTCAGGAGAAGGAGGCCACGCTCATGCGGCACGTAATGGAGCACCCACACGGACAGCGTGTAGACCGCGACCGGGATCGCGACCGCATAACCCGCGGCGGTGTCCGAGATATGGCCCTCGCCGATGTGGTGCACGACGTTCACCACGAGGCCGGCCCCGACCGCGGCGGCTGAGCTGAAGATCAGATAGTGGCCGTAGCTCCAGACGAAAGCCCATTTGGGCTGCGGTCGTGTCTCGCGGTCGAAGTAGATCCACCACATCGCGAAGACGATGACGATGCCGGCCGCCGCGAGCCAGATCAGGTCCGCGTCCGCGCCGCTGCCGAGCCCGCTCTCGAACGCCAGCGACGCGGCCAGCACCGACTCGCCCAGCACGATCAGGGTGAACAGGCCATACCGTTCGGCGATGTGGCCGGGGTGCCACGCGGTCATCCCCGTCCGCTCGGCCCACATCGGGATCAGCAGCTCGGCGATGACCAGCCCGAGGAAGGTCCAGTACGCGGCGGTCCCGCTCGCGAGCAGGAGTAGCCACCAACCGATCTGCACGACCACCGTGCCGACCGCGTAGCGGACGGCCGCCGGGCGATGCGACGGGTCCGACACGGCGGCGCGGATCCACTGGCCGACGTTGGCGAACCGCATGACCGAGTAGCCGATGGTGACGATCAGGAAGTCCTGACTCTCGAAGGCGCGTGGCACGCCGGCCGCGATGACCAGCGCGCCCACGATCGCCACCAGCACGGTGAGGCGGTAAATGTCGTCGTCGGTGTCGTAGGCGGAGGAGAACCAGGTGAAGTTCATCCAGGCCCACCAGATCGCGAAGAAGACCATGGCGTACGAGCGCAGTCCGTGACCGAAGTGGTGCTCGGCGACGTCGTGCTCGAGCAGGGTGGCCGCCTGGGCGACCGCCACCACGAAACACAGGTCGAAGAACAGCTCCAACGGCGTCGACGCGCGGTTGGCCTGGGTCGAGGACCGGGACCGCATGGGCCGGTACCAGGTGCGGCGCGGGGCAGTCGTCACGCAGGCACCTTTTCACAGCGCACGGCGAAAGAGGGTGGTGCGAGAAACGCGGCGAGTCGGTGTGGCGTTCGGTCCTGGACGTAGCGACGGCGGCGGCCACCGGCCGACCGTGCCGTGGGCAGCTGCGGCGGCACCGGCCGGTCGGGCGTGGGCAGCGGCGGTGGCCGCGGGCCGGTCGGGCCGTGGGTAGTGGCGGGCGGCGGCCGCGGGCCGGTCGGGCCATGGGCGGCGGTGGCGGGCGACGGCAGCGGGCCGGTCGGGCCGTGGGCGGCGGTGGCGGGTGACGGCCGCGGTCCGGCCGCAGTCGTGGGTGTTGCGGCCGGGACACCAGGGGAGTCGCGGCCCTTCTCAGGGCTTGGCGCCTGTGGTGGTGAGGATGAGGTCGGCGACCAGGTCTGGGTCGTCGCTCATGGGTACGTGTCCGCAGCCCACGAGATCGACGTGCCGGGCGTGTGGCAGGCCGCGGCGGGCGACCACGGCTTGGCTGGGCCGCAGGATCAAGTCCCGGGTGCCCCAGGCGACCGTCACGGGCACGGTCGGCTGACCGGTGAAGGCATAGCCGCGGCTGGCCCGGGCGATTGCCCGGAAGGCCGGGCCGTCCCGCAGCGCGGCGGTGTCGGCCATGGCGCGTTCGAGGCTGATCCGGCCAGGTCGGGACAGCAGCATGCTGAACGCGGCGGCGCGGAGGCGAGGGGAGCGGAGCACGGTGCGTACGACGGGAGTAGGGAGGTGAGAGACGACCCGGAGGGCGGTGAGCACCGAGACCGCGTAGCGGAGCTGGCCGGCGCTGGCGAAGCCCGCGGGTGACAGGGCCGTGGCCGAGGCGACCCGGCCGACGGCGGCGAGCTCCAACGCGAGAGCCCCGCCCAGGCTGTTGCCGGCCACGTGCGGGCGCGGGTCGCCGAGGGAAGGGCCGAAACCGAGGGAGGTGAGGAACGAGGTCAGGGCGGCTACGAGGGTGGGCATTCCGGCGGGACCCGCGGCGGACACGGGCGAGTGGCCGAAGCCGGGCAGGTCGACCGCGATCACGTCGTGGTGTTCGGCCAGCCGGTCGAGCACCGGCTCCCAGGCGCGCCAGTGGTGGCCGATGCCGTGCAGCAGCACCAGCGGCGGGCCGGCACCGTGGCGTTCGTGGACGAGGTCGGTCATCGGGACTGGGGCGCGGTGTTGCGGCCGTAGCCCCGGCCGAGGGCGGCGAGTTGGGCTTCGAGCTCGGGTACGGACGTGGCGGCGGCGCGCCGGCTGACCCAGCCACCGAAGGCTCCGTTGGCGACAGTGCGGAAGGCGGAGGCGATGGCGATCGAACGAGGAACATAGACCCGGCGCCGGCGGCGGTCCACCGCGTCCACGAACGCGGCGGCGCACTTCTCCACCGGCACGCTCCGGCCGAACGGGCCGGGGAGGCGATCGAGGGCGGCGCGGAAGGTGGGCAGGTCGTCCTTGACGTCGCGGACCATGTCCGTGTCGACCCAGCTCATGTGGGCGGTGCCGACCTCAACGCCGCGGTGGGCGAGTTCGAGGCGGATCGCGTTGCCGAAATGTTCGACGCCGGACTTCGCCGCGCAGTAGCCGGACATGCCGGGCAGCGCCGCGAAGGCGGCGGCTGACGAGACGAGGAGGTAGTACCCGCGGCGGGCGGACACCGCCGCCACCGTGGCGCCGACCGTGCGGACGGTGCCGACGAGGTTCACCTCGATGGTGCGGACCAGCGCCTCCAGGTCACCGACCGCGATCGTGCCGCGGTTGGCGATGCCGGCGTTCGCGACGACGGTGTCGATGCCGCCGAACGCGTCGACCGTGCCTTGGACCGCAGCGTCGAGGGCGGCCTGGTCGGTGACGTCGGCCTCGAACCAGCGCGCGGCGTCACCCAGCGAGGCGGCCAGGTCGGCCAGGCGGTCGGGCTCGAGACCGACCAGGGCGACCCGGGCACCGCGGGCGACGGCGAGCCGGGCCGTCTGCGCGCCGATGCCGCGCGCGGCACCCGTGATGAACAGGACGGTGTCCTTCACGCGATCACCTCCGTGATGGTCAAGTGCGAAAAGCCTGCCATGGCGGGGCCCGGTCAGGGCAGGGCCACGCGGCGGTACGCGGTCGGGGTGAGGCGGCGGGTGCGCGGTCAGTTCGACCAGGCGGGGCCCGGGTCAGGGTGGGGCCACGCGGCGGTGCGCGGTCGGGGTGAGGCGGTGGGTGCGCGGTCAGTTCGACCGGGCGGGGGCCGGGTCAGGGTGGGGCCACGCGGCGGTGCGCGGTCGGGGTGAAGCGGCGGGTGCGCGGTCAGTTCGACCAGGCGGAGCCCGGTCAGGGTGGGGCCATGCGGCGGTACGCGGTCGGGGTATAGCGGCGGGTGCGCGGTCAGTTCGACCAGGCGGGGCCCGGTCAGGGCAGGGCCACGCGGCGGTACGCGGTCGGGACGAAGCGGCGGGTGCGCAGCCAGTACGACCAGGTGTGGCCGGGCCAGAGGGCGGAGACGCGGCCGTTGCGGTCCTGGTACCAGCTGTGGCAGCCGCCCGAGTGCCACACCGTGCCGGCCATCCGGCGGTCGACGGAGGCGACGTAGCCGGCCTGCGCCGCCGGCGTCGGCTCCCACGCCCCGCCGCCGGCCGCGTCGATGTGGCCCAGCAGACGCAGCAGGTGGTCCAGCTGGCATTCGATCATGAATACCACCGACGTGTGGCCGAGCCCCGTGTTCGGGCCGAGCAGCAGGAACAGGTTCGGGAAGCCGCTGACGCCCGAGCCCAGGTACGCCCGCATGCTGCCGTCCCAGGTCTCCGCCAGCGTGCGCCCGTCGGCGCCGCGAATCAGCGAGGCCAGCGGCGGATCGGTCACCTGGAAACCGGTGCCGAAGATGATCGTGTCGGCGGGGTGAAGCGCACCGTCCGCGGTGGCCAGCCCCGTCGGCGTGACGGAAGCGATCGGCGACGTCACCAACGCTACGTTCGGCCGGGTCAGCGCCGGATAGAAGTCGTCGGAGAGCAGGACCCGCTTGCAGCCCATCCGGTACGCCGGGGTCAGCGCCCGCCGCAGCTCGGGGTCCGCGATCGACGCCGCGAGATGGCGGCGCGCCGTCCGTTCGGCGAGTCGCATGACCGGCGGGTGCAGGAAACCCAGCGCCGCCAGCTCGCGTCCCCAGTAGACGCCCGCCCGGGCCAGCCGCCGCAGCGCCGGGACCCGGGCGAAGGCACGTAGCTCGCGGGCCGAGAACGACCGGTCCCGGCGCGGCACGACCCACGGCGCCGTCCGCTGGAACAAGGTCAAGCTCGAGACCGACGGCGCGATCCTGGGTACGAACTGCACCGCCGAAGCCCCGGTCCCGATCACCGCCACCCGCCGGCTGCCAAGGTCGAGATCGTGGTCCCACCGGGCGGAATGGAACGCCGGGCCGGCGAACGAGCCCAGACCGGGCAGGTCCGGCACCACCGGCGCGGACAGCGGTCCGCCGGCGGCGACGAGAAAATCAGCGGTGTACGTACCTTGCGATGTCTCGATAACCCACCGCCCCGACTCCCAGGCGGCACCCCGCACCTCGTGGCCCAGCCGCAGCCGCGGGCGCAGGTCCTGCGCGCACCGCCGCAGGTACTCCCAGATCTCCGCCTGGCCGGAGAAGCTCCGGGTCCATCCCGGGTTCGGCATGAACGACAATGAATACATGTGGGACGGAACGTCGCAGGCGCAGCCCGGGTACGTGTTGTCGCGCCAGGTGCCGCCGACCTCCGTACCCCGGTCGAAGACGAGAAAGTCCTCGTGCCCGGCCCGGCGCAGCCGCAGGCCGGCCGCGATGCCACCGAAACCCGCGCCGATGACGGCGATCCGACTGTGTCGGGGTTCTGCCGGCGCGGCGTCGCTGCCCATGATCGGCTCACCTCCACAAGCAGCCATCCGGAGGCGACACCCATGACCGCCCCGCGCACCGCGGCCGCCGTCCGCGCGAGCCTGGAGCTCGCCCTCGCCAACGTCGTTGCCGAGAAAGGCTACGCCGCCACCACCATCGCGGACATCGTGGCGAGCGCGCGCGTCTCGAAACGCACCTTCTACGAGCACTTCACCGACAAGGAAGCGTGCCTGATGGCGTTGTACGACGCCGCCTGCGCCCGGATCATGGCGGTGCTGAGAGCGACGGGCGACCCGGACCAGCCCTGGCCCGACCAGATCCGCGCCCTGACCGATGCCTACCTCGCCACCCTGGACGCGATGGTCAACCGGGCGATCGTGGTCGAGATGCAGGCCGCCGGCGTACGGGCGTACCGCATGCGGCAGCGCATCCAGCGTGAGTTCGCGCAGACCCTGGTCGACGTCGTCGAGCGGGCCCGGGCCACCAACCCGCGGGTCGACGCGCTCAGTCCGACGATGGCGCTCGCGCTGTGCGGGGGCATCAACGAGCTCATGCTCGACGTCGTCGGCGCGTCGGGTGACCCCGGCGCCGACTTCTCCGGTCTGCGGGAGCCGGTGGTCGCGCTCTTCGCCGCCGTCGTGCCCGAGCGGCCGTCCGCATAGGACAGCCGTGGGACAGCAACGCGACAGTCGGCTCACAGGTGGGGCACAGGAAACGGCTAAACGGCGCACAGGGAGCGCCGGCACGATGAGGAGCATGGTCACGATCGGTGATGGGCGGATAGCGGACTTCCGGCGGCTCGACGGCGCGCCGATCAGAGTGCTGGTCGTCGACGACGAGCCGACGCTGACCGACCTGCTGCAGCTCGCCCTGCGCTACGAGGGCTGGGAGGTGCGGGCCGCCGGCAGTGGCGCCGACGCCGTGCAGGAGGCCCGCCAGTTCGAACCCGACGTGGTCGTGCTCGACGTGATGCTGCCCGACTTCGACGGCCTCGAGGTCATGCGGCGGCTGCGGGTCAGCGCGCCCAACGTGCCCGTCCTGTTCCTCACCGCACGCGACGCCGTCGAGGACCGGGTCGCGGGGCTGACCGCCGGCGGCGACGACTACGTGACCAAGCCGTTCAGCCTCGAAGAGGTGGTGGCCCGGCTGCGGGCGTTGATGCGCCGCGCGGGGGTCGGCGTCAGCGCCCGCGAGGAGGCCGTGATCACGGTCGGTGACCTGACCCTCGACGAGGACTCGCACGAGGTACGCCGAGCCGGTACCCTGATCGCACTGACCGCGACGGAGTTCGAGCTGCTCAGGTTTCTGATGCGCAACCCGCGGCGGGTGCTCAGCAAGGCGCAGATCCTCGACCGGGTGTGGAACTACGACTTCGGCGGGCAGGCAAATGTCGTGGAGCTCTACATCTCGTACCTCCGGAAGAAGATCGACGCCGGAAACGCACCAATGATCCACACGCTGCGTGGCGCGGGGTATGTCCTCAAGCCCGCCGACTGAGCCGCCGGAGGCGCTCTCCCCAGCGCCTCCGGCGCCTCGTAGGCGACGGCGCACCATGCGCGCCCGACTGCTGCTCACGGTCGTCGCGCTGCTCGCGATCGTCCTGCTCGCCACCGGCGCGATCACCACGGTCGCGCTCCACCGGTCGCTGGTCGGGCAGGTCGACCGGCAGCTCGCCGCGAGCCAGTCCCGGGCGGGCCTGCCGCCAGCGGGCGAGCGCCCCCGCGACGCACCACCCGACGGCGGCCAGCCCCGCGACGGCCAGCCCGACGGCACTCAATCGGACAACGGCGCGCAGCCCAGCAACGGGGCTTCGCCGACCGACGGACCCCAGCCGACCAGCGGCGCTCAGCCCAGCAACGCGGCTCAGCCCAGCGATGGCGCTCAGGCCAGCGGCAACGGGAGTCAAGGCGGCGACGGGAGTCAAAGCGGCGACGGGACCCAGGGTGGTGACGGCAGCCAGAGTGGCAGCGGCACGCAGAGCGGCGGAAACCGGCCGCCCCCGCCGCCGCGCGGTGGTCCACCTCCGCCGCCACCGCCGAGTGTCTGGACCGACGTCGGTCCGGCCATCAACGGCCAGGCCCCGGACACCGTCGCGGCCCTGGTCGACAACGGCACCGTCACCCTGACCGGCCGCCGCGACCCGGACTCGACCACCGACATCCTCGAGGTGCCCGCAGCGGCACACGCCGCCCTGGCCAGCGTCCCCGCCGACGGCGCCGCGCACACACGCGACCTGGCCACGCTGGGCTCGTACCGGCTGGCTGCCCGGACGGACGACGGCTACACCGTCGTGATCGGACTCCCGCTGGACCCGACCAACGACACGATCCGCGACCTGCTCATCGTCGAGTCGGCCCTCGCGCTCGGCGCGTTGCTGCTGGCCGGGGGCGCGGGGGCGTTGATCGTCCGCCGCGAGCTGCGCCCGCTCGAACGGGTCGCCGCCACGGCCGCCGAGGTGACCGCCCTGCCGCTGCACCAGGGCGAGGTCGCGCTGCCGATGCGCGTACCCGACGAGGACACCGACCCGACCACCGAGGTCGGCCGGGTCGGCGCCGCGCTCAACCGGCTGCTCACCCACGTCAGCGACGCGCTCGCCGCGCGGCAGGCCAGCGAGACGCGGGTACGCCAGTTCGTCGCCGACGCCAGCCACGAGCTGCGCACCCCGCTGGCCGCGATCCGTGGCTATGCCGAGCTGACCCGCCGCAACCCGGGCCCGGTGCCGGCCGACGTCGCGCACGCGATCCGCCGGGTCGAGTCGGAGAGCGCCCGGATGACCTCCCTGGTCGAGGACCTCCTGCTGCTGGCCCGCCTCGACGCCGGCCGCCCGCTCGCCGACGGCGCCGTCGACCTGACCGCGATGATGATCGACGCCGTCGGTGACGCGCACGTCGCCGGCCCGGGCCACCACTGGCGCATCGAGCTGCCGACCGAGGCGATCGTGGTCGCCGGCGACGACCTGCGGCTGCACCAGGTGCTGGCGAACCTCCTGGCCAACGCCCGGACCCACACCCCGCCGGGCACCACGGTCGTGGCCGGCCTCGAAGCGCGCGACGGCGTGGCGATCCTGACCGTCACCGACGACGGTCCGGGCATCCCCGGCGAGCTGCAGGGCGAGATCTTCGACCGGTTCGCCCGGGGTGACTCGTCGCGGTCGCGGGCCGCCGGGAGCACCGGCCTGGGCCTGGCGATCGTCTCCGCCGTCGTCGGCGCCCACCGCGGCGAGGTCACCGTCGCCAGCGAGCCGGGGCGAACGGCCTTCACCGTACGGCTGCCGCTGTTCGATCAGTCCGATAAAACGGACGAATAGCAGCAAAGTCCGGTTTGTCAAACACGCCAAGCGGGTACGCGCGTACACGGGATCGAAGGGAGCCACCATGACCCGGAGTCGAACCATGGGATCGGGAATCGCCCTCGGTCTGGTGATCGGGGTCGTGTTCGGACTGTTCGTCTTCGACAACATGGCGATCGGCATCGGCGCCGGCGTCGGCATCGGGCTGGCGATCGGGATCGCGCTGACGGCCGGCAACGGGGCCGAAGAGAAGGACGAATAACTGTCGTACCCCGATGCGATGCTTCCGTCCATGAGCAGCCCGCACGAGTCCCGCGCACCCCGCACCGGCGGGGTCATCTGGCGGCGCGCGGTCACGACGACCCGGCAGGCCCGCATCCTGCCCGACGGCTGCACCGACCTGATCTGGTCCAGCCGCACCGGCCTGACGATCGCCGGCCCCGACACCACCGCCGCCCTGGCCGACCTGACCGCCGGCGACCACGTGGTCGGCCTACGCTTCCCGCCCGGCACCGGCCCGGCGGTGTTCGGCGTCCCGGCCACCGAGCTCACCGACCAGCGCGTGCCGCTCGGCGCCCTATGGCCGGCCACGGCGGTCGCCGAGCTGACCGAGGGCATGGCCGAGGGCGACGGCGAGGTGCTCGATCGGGTCGCTGCGGCCCGACTGACGAAAGCCGGCGGCCCCGACCCTCGGGGCCGACAGATCACCAGCGCCCTGGCCGCAGGCGAGTCCGTGGCCAGCACCGCTGCCAGCCTCGGCCTGACCGAGCGCCACCTGCACCGCGCCAGCCGCCACCTGTTCGGCTACGGGCCGAAGACCCTGGCCCGCATCCTGCGCATGCGGCGCGCGCTGACCCTGGTGCGACTAGGCATGCCGGCGGCGCGCGCGGCGGCCGAGTCCGGCTACGCCGACCAACCGCACCTGTCGCGCGACGTGCGCGCCCTCGCCGGCGTCCCCCTCAGCGAGCTACGCGGCTAGCTCGCTGCGGCAGGCGAGCCGCGCGGCAGCCGAGCCAAGTGGCCCCCGAGCTGCGCGGCAGGCGGCCGTTGGGCGGGCCGAGCCGAGCTGGGCCGGGCCGGGCCGGGCCCTACGACGGTAGGGCCGCGAACAGGTCGACCGCGTTGCCGTCTGGGTCCGACAGGGTGGCGTAGCGCTGGCCCCAGAACGCGTCGAAGGGTTCTAGTTCTCCCGCGTGGCCGTCCTTGGTCATTCGGGTGTAGACCTCGTCGACCTCGGCCGGGGAGTCGCAGGCGAAGGCCAGGGCCATCCGGGCCGAGCCCGTCGGTGGCTGCCAGCCCGGGTGGAACGAGCGGATCGTCTCCACCGTGTCGAAGGCCAGCCGCAGGCCTCCGGGCAGCGTCACCTCGGCGTGCGGCGCGTTGTCGGCGTCGGCCGGGATCGACAGGCCCAGCGCGCGGTAGAACGCGAGCGATCGGGCCATATCGGCCACGACCAGCCCGAAAAGGTCGATGCGAACAGTCATGAGATCACCGTAGGCGGCGGGCGGAAGTCAAGTCTTGAACGAATCGGACCCGTGCATGTCGGACAAAACATGTCGAACGGTACGCTGCGGACGCTGCGCGGATCCGATCTCAAGCGTAGGGTCGGGGCACGGCACATGACATTCAACCGTCAGGGTGGGAAACGGGTGGTGTCAGCGCGATGACGCGGTGTCGGGGAGGACGGGGCAGTTAACACCGATTGCTTGCACCGACCGCGGGGGCGGTCGCGTGAGCGCGGGTGGCGAACGAGGGAGGAGAGGGCGGGATGGAATCGCATCTGGCCTATCTGGACGCGGGATCCGGCAGCCTGATCGTGCAGGCGCTGGTTGCCGGCACGGCCGGTGTGGTGGTGGCCGCGAAGTTGTACTGGCGGCGGGTGACCAGCGTGTTCCGACGTAAGACGCCGGCCGAGGCGACGGCAGCACCAGTGGAGACCGCCACGCCGGCGGCGGCGACGGCCGACAAGGACTGAGCGCTCGGTGACACCAGAACACACCCGGCCCGTCGCGGAGCCGGGTTCTTTCCGCGACCCCCAGACCCGCGTCTTCCACGCCGACGGCGAGGTGTTGCGCGGGCTGGGGGCGCAGGCCGCCCAGGACTGGAAGGCCCTGCGCGACAGCGAGTTCTTCGCCCGCGCCCAGGCCGACGGCACGGTGACCGCCACCGAGGAGATCGATCGGGAGCTGCCGGGCGAGCCCGGCACGTGGAGCGCCACCCTGCGCCACGAGCCGCTGCCGTTCGTGACCTATCACTACGAGTGGTCGCACACGATGCGGCAGGACGCCGCCCGGCTCCACCTCGACCTGCTCCAGCAGGCGCTCCGGGCCGGCTTCACGATGAAGGACGGCTCCGCGTACAACCTGCAGTGGCGCGGTTCCCGACCCGAGTTCATCGACGTCGGCTCGTTCGAGCCCGCGAAGCCCGGTGAGCCGTGGGCCGGCTACCGGCAGTTCTGCCAGACGCTGCTGTACCCGCTGATGCTCCAGGCGCACCTCGACCTCGACCCGCGGGCGCTGCTGCGGTCGCAGATCGACGGCGTTGAGCCCGCCCAGATGCGCCGGCTGCTCGGTGGCACCAAGCGGCTCGCGGCCGGCGTGCTCAAGCACGTCCACCTGCACGACAGCATCCAGTCCCGCAACGCCGACCGGAGCACCGGCGCCGTACGCGAGCAGCTTCGCGACGCCGGCTTCAACAGCGAGCTCGTGCTCGCGGCGGCGAAGGCGATGGCCAAGCTGGTCACCAAGCTCGACTGGGCGCCGCCGGCCACGCACTGGGGCGACTACCGGGAGACCTGCAGCTACTCCGACGACGACCGGGCCGCCAAGCAACGGTTCGTCGACGCCGCCCTGGACGCAACAGACAAGACAGACCTCGTCCTCGACCTCGGCGCCAACGACGGTGTGTTCAGCCGCCAGGCCGCGGCCAGGGCCAAGACCGGCTACGTCGTCGCCGTCGAGGCCGATCCCGCGGTCGTCGACACCCTCTACCGCCAGCTCCGGGCCGAGGGCGAGAGGCGGATCCTGCCGATCGTCATGGACCTCGCCGACCCGTCGCCGGGCGGCGGCTGGGCGAGCCACGAGCGGGCGTCCTTCGCCCAACGCGCCGCCAAGGCGGACGTCACGCTGGCCCTCGCCCTCGTGCACCACCTGGCCATCGGCCGCAACGTGCCGCTGCCGGCAATCGTCGACTGGCTGGCCGGCATGGGACACACCGTCGTCGTCGAGTTCGTGCACGCCGAGGACCCGATGGCCCAACGCCTGCTGGCCAACAAGCCCGACGGCCTGTTCCCGGACTACCACGTCGAGACCTTCGTCAGGCAGCTCGGCGAGCGCTTCGACATCGCAAAACGGGAAACCCTCCCGGGCGGCACCCGCACCCTGATCGCCGGCGTCCGTCGTGCCTGAGCAAGCCCGTACAAACAAGATCAAGATCTGGGCCAGGAGCGAGACAGCCCCGCTGCTCGAGATCCTGGCCCTCTGCGGGCTCGCGATCACCCAGCCCCTGCTCGACGTCACCGGCCAGAGCCCCGACTTCTTCCTCTTCTACGGGGCCGGCCGGGGCGAGATCCTGCTGCTCGTCGCCATCGTCACGCTCGTGCCGACCCTGGCGCTCTGGACGGTCGGCGCGCTCACCGGCCTGGTCGGCCAACGGACCAGGAAGATCACCCACGCCACGACGGTCGGCGTGCTGGTCGCCGCCATCGCGGTCCAGTTCGGCAAGCAGCTGTTCCCGATGCGCGGCTGGCCGCTGGCCGCCATCGGGATCGCCGTCGGTGCCGGCATCGCGCACGCCTATTGGCGCTGGCGCGTCCCGGGCCAGCTCATGCGGATCGCGGCGCTCGGCCCGCTGGTCTTCGTGGCCCTGTTCGCCTTCGCGTCGCCGACCTCGGCGGTCGTGCTGCCCTCGGCCGCCCTCAAGGCCCGCGCCGACGTCACGCAGACCAAGGCCAGCCACCCTCCGGTGGTCATGCTGATGCTGGACGAGTTCCCCCTGGTATCAATCCTCGACAAAAACGGCAAAATCGACCAAAACAAGTACCCCAACATCGCCGAGCTGGCCAACAGCACCACCTGGTACCGCAACGCGACCGGCGTCAGCGGCTGGACCCCGTACGCGATGCCCGCGATGTTGACCGGCCGCCACCCGAGCAAGGCCGTCGCACCGCACTACGCCGCCTACCCCGACAACCTGTTCACGCTGCTCGGCGGCACGTACGACACGGACGTGCAGGAGACCATCACCGAGCTGTGCCCACCCAGCGAGTGCGGCGACGGCGTGCGACGCGAGGGCGGCCTGCCGGCGCTGCTGCGCGAGGTGGCCGGCCTGCTCCGGCAGATCGCCTCGCCGCGGGACGAGCCGGCCAGCGACCCCGAGGCGAGCTACCGGGAGAACACCCTCGCCGAGGCCCGTTCCGGCGTGGCGCCCGACGACCCGAAGTTCCGCTGGGACACCCTCGACGACAACCAGCCGTCCCGGTTCACCACGTTCCTCGACGGCCTGGTCCCGACCGCGCGGCCGAAGCTGCACTTCCTGCACCTGCTGATGCCGCACACGCCGTGGAACTACCTGCCGTCCGGCACGCGCTACGAGGCGCCCGAGGACTTCCCGCTGGACGGGCCCGGCTGGGTGGAGACCGCCCGGGACCGGCACCTGGCCCAGGTCGGCTACACGGACCTGCTGGTCGGCAAGATGATCGACCGGATGAAGCAGACCGGCCTGTGGGACAAGGCCGCGCTGGTCGTCACCGCCGACCACGGTGTGTCGTTCACCATGAACCACCAGGGCCGGGGGATGGGCCCGGTGCAGGCCTCGCCGGAGGAGGTGCTCTGGGTGCCGCTGTTCGTCAAGACGCCGGCGCAGCAGCAGGGCGCCGTCGACGACCGCAACTGGCAGCACGTCGACCTGCTGCCGACGGTCGCCGACCTGGCCGGCGTCGCGGTGCCGTGGGAGGTGGACGGCCGCCCGGCCTCGGCCTCGCCGCGCACCACGCACGACCACGTCTACAGCGACCTACCCGGAAAACCGGTCAACATCCCCGATACCACCACTTTTCCCAAAATAATCAGCGGCCAGGCCGGTCCACACATGGCCCCGGTGATCAGACCCGACCTGATCGGTAAGCAGATAAGCACGCTCCGGGTCAGCGAAAAAGGCGGTCCGCGGGTCAAAATCGACAATGCCTCCGCGTACGCCGACGTCGCTCCCGACACCGGGCGGCTCCCCGCGCTCGTCTACGGTCACCTGCCGTCCACGATCCGTGACGGCACGCCACTGGCGATCGCCGTCAACGGCCGGATCGGCGTCACGACCCAGGCGACCTGGGCCGACAAGCAGGGAAGACGGTTCGCGGCGCTGGTGTCCGACGAGGGCCTCTTCAAGCCCGGTGCCAACACCGTCGAGCTCTACGAGATAGCCGGCGACGAGCTCCGCCGGCTGCCCAACGCCTGACCACAGGGCCCTGACGGGCCCCAGGTGTGGCATATCCCTCGCCGTTGGGGACCAGGGCGCGATTCCGGCGGATCATGTCGAACGATTACCGTTGTACTGAGGCGTAACAACGACGTGACATCCCCCCACCCGTCAAAAGCGAGGACCAGATGACCGATGTCAAGCTAGACCACCCGGCCGGACAGCTTTCCATGGCCGTACGCCCGGCCGTGGAAGGCCCAGCGGGCCTCGACGTCGGCGCGCTGCTGAAGGAGACCGGATTCGTCACCTATGACCCGGGTTTCGTCAACACCGCCGCGACCCAGTCTGAGATCACCTACATCGACGGCGACGAGGGGATCCTCCGCTACCGCGGGTACCCGATCGAGCAGCTTGCCGAGCACTCCTCGTTCCTCGAGGTCACCTACCTGTTGATCTACGGCGAGCTGCCGACCGCCGACGAGCTGGCCGAGTTCACCGACAAGATTCGCCGCCACACCCTGCTGCACGAGGACTTCCGCGGCTTCTTCGACGGCTTCCCGCGTGACGCGCACCCGATGCCGGTGCTGTCCTCCGCGGTCAGCGCGCTGTCGACCTTCTACCAGGACAGCCTCGACCCGTTCGACCGCGACCAGGTCGAGATCAGCACCATTCGGATGCTGGCCAAGGTGCCGACCATCGCGTCGTACGCGTACAAGAAGTCGATCGGTCAGCCGCTGCTCTACCCGGACAACTCCCTCGGCTACGTCGAGGACTTCCTGCGGATGACCTTCGGCGTCCCGGCGACCCAGTACGAGGTCGACCCGGTGATGGCCAAGGCCCTCGACATGCTGTTCATCCTGCACGCCGACCACGAGCAGAACTGCTCCACCTCGACTGTGCGGCTGGTCGGCTCGGCCAACGCCAACATGTTCGTCTCCGTGGCGGCCGGCGTGAACGCGCTGATGGGCCCGCTGCACGGCGGTGCCAACCAGGCCGTGCTGGAGATGCTCCACCAGATCCAGGCCGACGGCGGCGACGTCAAGGCGTTCGTCAACAAGGTCAAGAACCGCGAGGCCGGTGTGAAGCTCATGGGCTTCGGGCACCGCGTCTACAAGAACTACGACCCGCGCGCGGCGATCGTCAAGAAGTCCGCCCAGGACGTGCTGTCCCGCATGTCGAAGGCCGACCCGCTGCTCGACCTGGCCATGCAGCTCGAAGAGATCGCGCTCGCCGACGACTTCTTCGTGTCGCGCAAGCTCTACCCGAACGTCGACTTCTACACCGGCCTGATCTACAAGGCGATGGGCTTCCCGACGAAGATGTTCACCGTGCTGTTCGCCCTGGGCCGGCTGCCCGGGTGGATCGCCCAGTGGCGCGAGATGATCGCCGACCCGGCCACCAAGATCGGCCGCCCGCGCCAGCTCTACACGGGCGCCGCGCAGCGTGACTACGTGGGGATCGACCAGCGCTAACGGCAAATTCCGGCAAAAAGCGCGTGTTTGTCGTCACGGCGCGCCGGCGGATTGACGCTACCGTCGGTGGGGGAAGTTAGCGGCACCGGTCGAGACCCGGCCGGTGCCGCTCGTACCACCGCCGACAGGAGGCACGCGCCCCATGCAGGTCTGGCCTGGCCAGCGATATCCCCTCGGGGCCACGTACGACGGCACCGGCACGAACTTCGCGATCTTCTCGGAGGTCGCGGAGGGCGTCGAGCTGTGCCTGTTCGACGAGTGGGGGCTCGGCAACGAACGCCGGGTCACCATGCAGGAGGTCGACGCCTACGTCTGGCACGCCTACCTGCCCGGTGTGGAGCCCGGCCAGCGCTACGGCTACCGGGTGCACGGCCGGTTCGACCCCGGCGCCGGCTTGCGCTGCAACCCCAACAAGCTGCTGCTCGACCCGTACGCGAAGGCGATCGACGACGACGTCCGCTGGGACCCGGCGGTCTACGACTACGACTTCCATGACCCCAACCGGATGTCGACCACCGACTCGGCCCCGTTCGTGCCGAAGGGCGTTGTCGTCAACCCCTACTTCGACTGGGGCAACGACCGGTCACCGCGCATTCCGTACCACGAGTCCGTGATCTACGAGGCCCACGTGAAGGGCCTGACGAAGCGGCACCCGGGCGTCCCGGACGAGCTGCGCGGCACGTACGCGGGCATCGGTCATCCGGCGATCATCGACCATCTCAAGAAGATGGGCGTGACCGCGATCGAGCTCATGCCGGTGCACCAGTTCGTGCACGACAACCGGCTGGCCGACCTGGGCATGCGCAACTACTGGGGCTACAACACGATCGGCTTCTTCGCGCCCTACCACGGCTACTCGGCGATGGGCCGCCTCGGCCAGCAGGTGCAGGAGTTCCGCGGCATGGTGAAGACCCTGCACGCGGCCGGCATCGAGGTGATCCTCGACGTCGTCTACAACCACACCGCCGAGGGCAACCACCTGGGTCCGACGCTGGGCTTCAAGGGCATCGACAACCCCAGCTACTACCGGCTGTCCGAACAGGACCGGCGCTACTACGTCGACTACACGGGCACCGGCAACAGCCTCAACATGCGCAGCCCGCACTCGCTGCAGCTGATCATGGATTCGCTGCGGTACTGGGTCGAGGAGATGCACGTCGACGGCTTCCGGTTCGACCTGGCCGCGACCCTGGCCCGGGAGTTCTACGAGGTCGACCGGCTGTCCACGTTCTTCGAGGTCGTGCAGCAGGACCCGGTGGTCAGCCAGGTCAAGCTGATCGCCGAGCCGTGGGACATCGGGCCCGGCGGCTACCAGGTCGGCAACTTCCCTCCGGTGTGGACGGAGTGGAACGGCAAATACCGCGACACGGTACGCGACTTCTGGCGCGGCGAGCCGGCCACGCTCGCCGAGTTCGCGTCCCGGATCAGCGGCTCGGCCGACCTCTACCAGGACGACGGCCGCCGCCCGTTCCACAGCATCAACTTCGTCACCTGCCACGACGGGTTCACCCTCAACGACCTGGTGTCCTACAACGACAAGCACAACGCGGCGAACGGCGAGGACAACCGCGACGGCGAGGGCCACAACCGGTCCTGGAACTGCGGTGTGGAGGGCCCGAGCGAGGACCCGGGCGTGCTCGCGCTGCGCGCCCGGCAGCGCCGCAACTTCCTCGCCACCCTGCTGCTCTCGCAGGGCGTGCCGATGATCGGCCACGGTGACGAGCTCGGCCGCACGCAGCGCGGCAACAACAACGCGTACTGCCAGGACAACGACCTGAGCTGGGTCGACTGGGAGCACGTCGACGAGCACCTGCTGGGGTTCGTCCGCAAGCTGACCGCGTTCCGGGCCCGGCACCGGGTGTTCCGCAGGCGCCGGTTCTTCAGCGGCCTGCCGGTGCAGACCCACAGCGCCGGCGCCCCGTTGCCCGACCTCGCCTGGTTCACCCCGGAGGGCCGCGAGATGACCCGCGAGGACTGGGGCAACCACTTCGGCCGCGCGGTGATGCTCTTCGTCAACGGCGAGGGCATCCGCGAGCGCGGCCAGTACGGGCAGCGGCACGTCGACGACTCGTTCCTGCTCTGCTTCAACGCGCACGACGCGGGCCTGCGGTTCACCGCGCCCGGCCACGAGTACGGCCAGAAATGGGAGGCCGTGATCAGCACGGCGGAATATCCGGGAGAGGGGCAGCAGGTGGTGGAGGCCGGCGCGTCGATCGTGGTACCCGACCGATCTCTCGTCGTGCTCGACCGCACGGTCTGAGGCCGGCGCGATGGCGACGCCGACCGGCACGTACCGCGTCCAGATCCGCCCCGACTTCACCTTCGACGACACGGCCGCCCTCGCCGGCTACCTGTCCGACCTCGGCGCCAGCCACCTCTACAGCGCCCCGCTGCTGACCGCCGCGCCGGGCTCGGCGCACAACTACGACGTGGTCGACCACCGGGCGGCCAACCCCCAGCTCGGGGGCGAGCCCGGCCGGCAGCGGCTGGTGACCGCCCTGCGGGCCGCCAAGCTCGGCTTCGTCGTCGACATCGTGCCCAACCACGCTGGCATCGCCGTCCCGCAGGCCAACCCGGCCTGGTGGGACGTGCTGCGCAACGGGCGTTCCTCGGCGTACGCGGACTGGTTCGACATCGACTGGTCCCGGGACCGGATCCTGGTCCCGGTGCTGGGCCACGACGGCGATCTCGACCCCCTCCACGTGCGTGACGGCGAGCTGCACTACTACGAGCACCGCTACCCGATCGCCCCCGGCACCGGTGCGGGCACGCCGCGCGAGGTGCACGCCCGCCAGCACTACGAGCTGGTCGGCTGGCAGCGCGGCGACAGCGAGCTCAACTACCGGCGGTTCTTCGCGGTCAGCAGCCTGGCCGGGCTGCGGGTCGAGGACCCGGCGGTGTTCGACGCGACGCACGCCGAGGTGCTGCGCTGGGTCGCGGCCGGCGACGTCGACGGGATCCGCGTCGACCACCCCGACGGGCTGCGCGACCCGGTCGGCTACCTGGCGCGGCTGCGCGACGCCGCGCCGGGCGTGTGGCTGGTGATCGAGAAGATCCTGGAGTACGGCGAGGACCTGCCCGCCTGGCCGGTCGACGGGACCACGGGGTACGACGCGTTGCGCGAAGCCGGCGGCGTCTTCGTCGACCCGGCGGGGGAGCCGGCGTTCAGCGTGCTCGACGCCGCGCTGACCGGGGTCGTGGTGTCCTGGCCGGAGCTGACCCACGCCTGCAAGCTCGAGGCGGCGCACCGGATGTTCCCGGCGGAGCTGCACCGGCTGGCGACGCTCGCGCCGGGGCTGCCGGACGCCGCGGCCGGGCTCGCCGAGCTGGCGGCCAACTTCCCGGTCTACCGCTCGTACGGTGCGGATGGCCTCCGTCATCTCGCCCGGGCCCGCTCGGAAGCCGGCCGGCGGCGCCCCGACCTGGTCCCGACCTTGGACGCGCTGACCGCCCGGCTGCGCGACCCGGCCGACGAGCTGGGGCAGCGGTTCTCGCAGCTCACCGGGGCCGTGATGGCCAAGGGGGTGGAGGACACCGCGTACTACCGCTGGACCCGGTTCGTCGCCCTCAACGAGGTCGGTGGCGCACCGGAGCGGTTCGGGGTCGGGGTGGGCGAGTTCCACGCGGCCGCCGCGCGGCGCCAGCGCACCTGGCCGCTCGGGATGACCGCGCTGTCGACCCACGACACCAAGCGCTCCGAAGACGTGCGGGCCAGGCTGGCCGTGCTGGCCGAGGTGCCGGACCGGTGGACCGGGGTCCTGCGGGAATGGCTGGCGGCGGCGCCGCTGCCCGACCCGTCGTTCGCCCACCTGCTCTGGCAGACCGTGGTGGGTGCCTGGCCGTTGACCCGGGAACGGCTGCACGCGTACGTGGAGAAGGCGGCCCGGGAGGCGTCGGTGTCCACGTCCTGGGTCTCCCCGTCACCGGTGTTCGAGCGCGCCCTGCACGCGGTGGTGGACCAGATCTTCGACGACCCGGCGCTGACCGCGTCGGTGTCGACCTTCGCCGCCGAGCTCACGCCGGCCGGGTGGTCCAACTCGCTCGGGCAGAAGCTCGTGCAGCTCGCCATGCCGGGCGTGCCGGACGTCTACCAGGGCACCGAGCTCTGGGACTACTCGCTGGTCGACCCGGACAACCGGCGCCCGGTCGACTTCGCCGCGCGGTCGGCGCTGCTGGCCCGCCTCGACGGCGGGTGGGAGCCACCGGTCGACGAGACCGGCGCGGCCAAGCTGCTAGTGGTGTCCCGGACGCTGCGGCTGCGCCGGGACCGGCCCGACCTGTTCGCCGGCTACCGGCAGGTGTCGGCGTTCGGCCCGGCCGCCGACCACGTGGTGGCCTTCGACCGGGGCGGGGCGATCGCGGTCGCCACCCGGCTGCCGGTCGGGCTGTCGCTGCGGGGCGGCTGGGGTGAGACGTATCTGACCCTTCCGGGCAATTCTTCCGTTCCTGATGACTCTGCGTCTTCGCGGCGTTTTACGGATTCGTTCACCGGCCGGGTCTACAGTGGGCGACGGGTGCCGGTGTCGAGCCTGCTCGACCGCTATCCGGTGGCCTTGTTGACCCCCGCCGAACCCGTGGTGGCGCCGTGACTGTGTTCTCCGTGTGGGCTCCGGACGTGTCGCGGGTGCGCCTGCGCGTGGCGGGCTCGGACCTCCCGATGTCCCATGACGCCGCGCGGGCGGGCTGGTGGACGCTCGACGTGCCGTCCGCCGCGCCCGGCACCGACTACGCGTTCCTGCTCGGCGACGACGACGATCTCGCGCTGCCGGATCCGCGTTCGGCGTGGCAACCGTCCGGGGTGCACGGCCCGAGCCGGGTCTACGACCAGTCCGCCTTCGCCTGGTCCGACTCCTCCTGGAAGGGCCGCCAGCTCCCCGGGAGCGTGCTCTACGAGCTGCACATCGGGACGTTCACCCCGGACGGCACGTTCGACTCGGCCATCACCCGGCTCGATCACCTCGTCGACCTCGGTGTCGACCTGGTCGAGCTGCTGCCGGTCAACGCGTTCAACGGCGAGCACAACTGGGGGTACGACGGGGTCTGCTGGTTCGCGCCGCACGAGTCGTACGGCGGCCCCGACGGTCTGAAGCGCTTCGTCGACGCCTGCCACGAGCGCGGCCTGGGGGTGGTCCTCGACGTCGTCTACAACCATTTCGGCCCTTCGGGGGCTTACGCGCCGATGTTCGGCCCCTACCTGTCCGAGGGCCCCGGCAACAGCTGGGGCGCCTCCGTCAACCTCGACGGCCCGCTGTCCGGCGAGGTCAGGTCCTACATCGTCGACAGCGTCGTGGGCTGGCTCCGCGACTACCACGTCGACGGGCTGCGCCTGGACGCCGTGCACGCCCTGGTCGACCGGGGTGCCGTGCACCTGCTCGAGGAGCTCGCGGTCGCGGTCGACGCGCTGTCGGCCCACGTCGGCCGTCCGCTGTCGCTGATCGCCGAGTCGGACCTCAACGACCCTCGCCTGATCACCCCGCGGGAGGGTGGCGGCTACGGCCTGACGGCGCAGTGGGACGACGACGCGCACCACGCCCTGCACACCCTGCTGACGGGGGAGCGGCAGGGCTACTACGCCGACTTCGGCTCGCTCCAGACCTTGGCCGACGTGCTGACCGGCGCCTTCTTCCACGCCGGCACCTGGTCGTCGTTCCGTCAGCGGGTGCACGGCCGCCCGGTCGACCGGACACGAGTCCCCGGTTACCGCTTCGTGGCGTACCTGCAGAACCATGACCAGATCGGCAACCGCGCCCTGGGCGACCGCCTGACCGCGACCCTGTCGCCGGGCCTGCTCCGCGTGGGCGCGGTCCTGCTCTTCACGGCGCCCTTCACGCCGATGCTGTTCATGGGCGAGGAGTGGGGCGCCAGCACGCCGTGGCAGTTCTTCACGAGCCACCCGGAGCCGGAACTGGCCGCCGCGGTCGCGACGGGCCGCCGCCGCGAGTTCGGCGCGCACGGCTGGCCCGAGGGCGACGTGCCGGACCCGCAGGACCCGGCCACGTACCTGCGCTCGCGGTTGGACTGGGCCGAGCTCGACAAGCCGGAACACGCGGAGATCCTGGCCTTCTACACGCGCCTGATCGCGCTGCGGAAATCCCACCCGGACCTGTCGGACCCGCGCTTGGACAAGATCGAGGTCACCCACGGCGACCAGTGGCTGGTCATGCACCGGGGCGGGGTAGCGGTGGCCGCGAACCTGGCGAGCAAGCCCCAACGCATCACCCTGCCGGGCTTCATCCGCTCGGTCCTGCTGTCCACAGAGTCGGGCGCCACGGTCATGCGCGACGGTGTCCAACTCCCGGCCGTGTCCGCGGTCGTCGTCTCGCTGGCCTGAGCTACAGCACCGTCTGGTCCGCCGGCCGCGTCGGCCAGCGCCGGACGCGCGCGAGGGCGAGCCTGACCTGTGTGAGCGCGGCGATGCCTGCCCCGCCAAGCGCCTTGACGGAACCCGTACGGCCCGGATCGTGACCGCGGTCACGCCTGCGTAGCGAGGGCGTCAAGAAAGCGTCAGGCCGCGTATCGAACGCGTCTGTACCAGTTCCCCGGTCGAATCGGAGCGGATTTCATCCTTCTGGCACCTGCCCGACGTCCAGGCTGCCCTCGATTCGATGAATAGGAGTTACGCACGTGATTGACGTGCTGCTGGTACTCGTGACGGTGGCGTGCTTCGCCATCCTCGGACTGGTCGTGCGGGGGGTGTCGAAGCTGTGAGCGCCGTCAACCTCATCGGCCTGATCGTTTCGGCCGCGCTGGCGGTCTTCCTGTTCGCCGCCCTGCTGTTCCCGGAGCGTTTCTGATGAGCATGACTGCCGCGGGCGTGGTGTTCGTCGTCTCGCTGGTCGCCGTCCTGGCGGTCGCCTACAGGTACTTCGGCGACTACATGTACCGCGTGGTCGTCGGCAGACGGCACTCGGTGGCCGAGCGGGGCATCTACAAAGTGCTCCGGGTCAACCCCGAGGGCGAGCAGAGCTGGAAGGCGTACGCGGGCAGCCTGCTCGCCTTCTCCGCGATCTCGCTGCTGTTCCTCTACGGGCTGCTCCGCCTCCAGAGCGTGCTCTGGCCGAACCCGGACTTCCCGGGCGTCACCAACCACGTCGCCTGGAATACCGCCGTCTCCTTCGTGACCAACACGAACTGGCAGGCGTACTCGGGTGAGTCGACCATGACCCACCTGTCGCAGATGGCCGGCCTGGCGGTGCAGAACTTCGTCTCCGCCAGCGTGGGCATCGCGGTGGCCGTGGCCTTCGTCCGCGGCTTCGCCCGGCGCCGGACCAACGAGCTCGGCAACTTCTGGGTCGACCTGACCCGCATCACGCTGCGCATCCTGCTGCCCGTCGCCGTCGTCGGCGCGATCGTGCTGATCGTCGGCGGCGTGGTGCAGAACTTCTCGGGCGGCCACGACGTCACGACGCTGACCGGCGGGACGCAGTCCCTCACCGGGGGCCCGGTGGCCAGCCAGGAGGCGATCAAGGAGCTCGGCACCAACGGTGGCGGCTTCATGAACGCCAACAGCTCGCACCCGTTCGAGAACCCGACGAGCTGGACCAACTGGTTCGAGCTGTTCCTCATCCTGCTGATCCCGGTGGCGATGCCGCGGGTGTTCGGCCGGATGGTCGGTCAGAACCGCCAGGGGTACGCGATCCTCGCGGTCATGGGCATCCTGGCGATCGCCAGCATCGCCCTGACCAACGTGTTCGAGATCGGTGGCGCCGGCACGGTGCCGCACGCGGTCGGTGCCGCGCTCGAGGGCAAGGACATGCGGTTCGGCGTCTCCAACTCGGCGACGTTCGGCGCGATAACCACGCTGACGTCGACCGGTGCGGTCAACTCGTTCCACGACTCGTACACCGCGCTCGGCGGCATGATGCCGATGTTCAACATGATGCTCGGTGAGGTGGCGCCCGGCGGTGTCGGCGCGGGTCTCTACGGCATGCTCGTGCTCGCCGTGATCACGGTCTTCATCGCCGGCCTGATGGTCGGTCGGACGCCCGAGTACCTGGGCAAGAAGATCGGCGCGCGGGAGGTCAAGTTCGCGTCGCTGTACATCCTGATCACACCGTTGCTGGTGTTGACCGGGGTGGCCGCGGCCATGGCGACGAGCAACCACACCACGATGCTGAACGTCGGACCACACGGCTTCTCCGAGGTGCTCTACGCGTTCACCTCGGCGGCCAACAACAACGGTTCCGCGTTCGCGGGCATCACCGTCAACACCGGCTGGTGGGACAGCGCGCTCGGCTTCGCGATGCTGTTCGGGCGGTTCCTGCCGATCATCATGGTGCTCGGCCTGGCCGGCTCGCTGGCCAGTCAGCAACCGGTGCCCGAGTCCAAGGGCACGCTGCCGACGCACCGACCGCTGTTCGTGTCGATGCTCGTCGGCGTCACGGTGATCGTGGTCGCGCTGACCTTCCTGCCCGCCCTCGCCCTCGGCCCGCTGGCCGAAGGCCTCTGAGTCGCCGTCCACAAAGGAAACACGGAGATGACTGTTCTTAGCACGCCGGGCGGCGCGACCGCGCCGCGCCGGATCGGCGGCGGCCTGCTCGACCCCAAACAGCTCTGGAAGTCGTTGCCTGACGCGCTTCTGAAGCTCAACCCGCGCACCCTGTGGCGCAACCCCGTCATGTTCATCGTCGAGATCGGCGCGGTGTTCACCACCGTGCTGGCCATCGGCGACCCGTCGCTGTTCGCCTGGCTGATCACCGTCTGGCTCTGGCTCACCGTGGTCTTCGCGAACCTCGCGGAGGCCGTGGCCGAGGGTCGCGGCAAGGCCCAGGCGGCCTCGCTGCGGGCCGCCAAGCGCGACACCATCGCGCTGCGGCTGGTCGAGTGGACGCCGGGTCAGGACCGCACCCGCTACCGCGAGGAGTCCGTCGCGGCGTCGGCACTGCGGTTGGGCGACATCGTGTACGTCGAGGCCGGCCAGACCATCCCCGGCGACGGGGACGTCGTCGAGGGCATCGCCAGCGTCGACGAGTCGGCGATCACCGGCGAGTCGGCCCCGGTCATCCGGGAGTCGGGCGGCGACCGCAGCGCGGTCACCGGCGGCACCCGCGTCCTCAGCGACCGGATCGTCGTCAAGATCACCCAGAAGCCCGGCGAGAGCTTCATCGACCGGATGATCGCCCTGGTCGAGGGCGCCTCCCGCCAGAAGACCCCAAACGAGATCGCGCTCAACATCCTGCTGGCCGCGCTGACCATCATCTTCCTGTTCGCGACGGTCACGCTCCAGCCGATGGCGATCTTCGCCAAGGCGTTCCAGGGCGCGGCGCCCGACACGTTGTCACTCAACGCGGACGGCATCTCCGGCATCGTGCTGGTCTCGCTGCTGGTCTGCCTGATCCCGACGACCATCGGCGCGCTGCTCTCCGCGACCGGCATCGCCGGCATGGACCGCCTCGTCCAGCGCAACGTACTGGCCATGTCGGGCCGCGCCGTCGAGGCCGCCGGCGACGTCAACACCCTGCTGCTCGACAAGACCGGCACGATCACCCTCGGCAACCGGCAGGCGTCGGAGTTCCTGCCCGTCGAGGGCGTCACCCCGGAGACCCTGGCGGACGCGGCCCAGCTGTCCAGCCTCGCCGACGAGACGCCCGAGGGCCGCTCGATCGTGGTGCTGGCCAAGCAGGACTACGGGCTGCGGGCGCGCGAGGAAGGCGTGATGCCGAACGCCACGTTCGTGCCGTTCAGCGCCGAGACCCGGATGTCCGGTGTGGACCTCACCGACCGGCGGATCCGCAAGGGCGCCGCCTCCGCGGTGATGAAGTGGGTACGCGACAACGGCGGCCACCCGACCGAGCAGGTCGGCGACACCGTCGACGCGATCTCCGGCTCCGGCGGCACCCCGCTGGTCGTGGCCGAGCACGTCGAGGGCCAGCCGGCCCGCGCCCTCGGCGTCGTCCACCTCAAGGACGTCGTCAAGGCCGGCATGCGGGAGCGGTTCGACGAGATGCGCCGCATGGGCATCCGTACCGTCATGATCACGGGTGACAACCCGCGCACCGCGAAGGCCATCGCGGACGAGGCCGGCGTCGACGACTTCCTCGCCGAGGCCAAGCCCGAAGACAAGATGGCGCTGATCAAGAAGGAGCAGGAGGGCGGCCGCCTGGTCGCCATGACCGGTGACGGCACCAACGACGCGCCCGCGCTCGCGCAGGCCGACGTCGGCGTCGCGATGAACACCGGCACGTCGGCCGCGAAAGAGGCCGGCAACATGGTCGACCTCGACTCGGACCCGACGAAGCTGATCGAGATCGTCGAGATCGGCAAGCAGTTGCTGATCACCCGGGGCGCGCTGACCACCTTCTCGATCGCCAACGACATCGCGAAGTACTTCGCGATCATCCCGGCCATGTTCTGGGGGATCTACCCGAGCCTGGACGCGCTCAACGTCATGAAGCTGAGCAGTCCGGAGTCGGCGATCCTGTCGGCGGTCATCTTCAACGCGCTGGTCATCATCGCGTTGATCCCGCTGGCCCTGCGCGGCGTGCGCTACCGGCCCAGCAGCGCATCCAAGCTGCTGACCCGGAACCTCTGGATCTACGGCCTCGGCGGGATCGTCGTCCCGTTCGTGGGCATCAAGATCATCGACCTGATCATCCAAGGGATCTTCTGATGCGCCTTCCTTCCTGGATCTCACAGCATCTGGCGGCGTTGCGCGCCGTCCTGGTGTTCACCGTCATCCTGGGCCTCGCCTACCCGTTCGTGATGTTCGGCGTCGCCCAGATCCCCGGCCTGCGCGACAGGGCGAACGGCTCGATCGTGCAGGGTGCGGACGGCAAGGACGTCGGCAGCTCGCTGATCGGGCAGTCGTTCACCGACTCCGACGGCAACGCGGTCCTGAAGTACTTCCAGTCGCGGCCGTCCGCCGCCGGTGACGGCTACGACCCGACCTCGACGGCCGCGTCGAACCTCGGCCCGGAGAGCATCGAGGACACCCTGCCGGTTCCCGGCGCGGTGGACGACGAGGGCAACCCGGACGAGGGCTCGCAGAGCCTGCTCACCCAGGTCTGCGCGCGCAGCGTCGAGGTCGGCGAGCGCGAGGGCGTCTCCGGCGCCCGGCCGTTCTGCACGCCCGACGGCGTCGGCGCGGTCCTGCGGGTCTACTACTCGCAGGGCCTGACCGGCACCGTCACCCGGGCCGTCAGCGTCAACCAGGCCGCACCGGCGACGCCGTTCATCAGCACCTACCAGGGCGTCACGGTCGAGGCGGGCAAGCCCGGCGAGGACTACTCGGGCGGCGTGCTCGTCCCGATCCGCGGCGACGCGCCGGCCAAGCCCGGGGTCCCGGCGGACGCGGTGACCGCGAGCGGCTCCGGGCTCGACCCGCAGATCAGCGAGGACTACGCGCGGCTCCAGGTGGCCCGGGTCGCGCGCGAGCGCGGCGTGGACCCGGCGGCGGTGCGCAAGCTGGTCGACGAGAACACCACGGGCCGGGCCCTGGGCTTCATGGGCGAGCCGGCGGTGAACGTGCTCCAGCTCAACCTGGCGCTCGACCGCGAGCTCTCGGCTCGCTGACGGGGGCGGGGCGGTTCAGGGAATGGCACGCGGAGAACTGCGCATCTATCTCGGGGCCGCCCCGGGTGTCGGCAAGACGGTGGCCATGCTCGACGAGGCACAACGCCGGGTCGAGCGGGGCACCGACGTGGTCGTCGGCTTCGTCGAGACCCACGGCCGGGCCTTCACGGCCCGGATGATCGGTGACCTGGAGGTGGTGCCGCGCCGCACGGCGGAGTACCGCGGCGCCACCTTCACCGAGCTCGACGTCGACGCGCTGCTGGCCCGCGGGCCCGAGGTCGCGCTGGTCGACGAGCTCGCGCACACCAACGTGCCGGGCTCCCGCAACGAGAAGCGCTGGCAGGACGTCCAGGAGCTGCTCGACGCGGGCATCATCGTGCTGTCCACGGTGAACGTCCAGCATCTCGAGTCGCTCAACGACGTGGTCGAGCAGATCACCGGGATCGTCCAGCGCGAGACGGTGCCCGACAGCGTCGTGCGCGCCGCCGACCAGGTCGAGCTGGTCGACATGACGCCGGAGGCCCTGCGCCGGCGGATGGCGCACGGCAACATCTACCACCAGGACAAGATCGACGCCGCGCTCGGCAACTACTTCCGGGTCGGCAACCTGACCGCGCTGCGGGAGCTCGCCCTGCTCTGGCTGGCCGACAAGGTCGACCAGCAGCTCGAGCGCTACCGCGACGCGCACGGGATCGGCAAGACCTGGGAGACCCGGGAACGGGTCGTGGTCGCGGTGACCGGCGGGCCCGAGGGCGACACGCTGATCCGCCGCGCGGCCCGGATCGCCGCCCGCAGCAAGGGCACCGACCTGATGGCCGTGCACGTCGCCAACTCCGACGGCCTGACCGGCGCCGACCCGGCCCTGCTGGCCAAGCAACGGCTGCTGGTCGAGAGCCTCGGCGGCAGCTTCCACCAGGTGGTCGGCGGCGACATCCCCCGGGCGCTGCTCGACTTCGCCCGCGGCGTCAACGCCACCCAGCTCGTCCTCGGCGTCAGCCGGCGCGGACGGCTCGCCCAGCTCGTCTCCGCGGGCGTCGGCGTCACCACGTCGGCCCGCTCGGACGCGATCGACGTGCACCTCGTGCCGCACCCCGAGGTCGGCCGTGGCCGCCTGGCCGTGCCGGCGCCCGCACTCTCGCCCCGGCGCCGCCTGATCGGCTTCGCGCTCGTGCTCGCCGGCCTGCCCGCGCTCACCGCCATGCTGCTGCCGCTGCGTCCCGACCTGTCGCTGCCCAGCGAGATGCTGCTGTTCCTGGCCGCGGTCGTCGGCATCGCGCTCGTCGGCGGCGTCTGGCCGGCGCTGCTCGCCGCGGTCGGCGCGTCCCTGATGCTCAACTACTTCTTCACCCCGCCGACCAACCAGTGGACGATCGCCCAACGCGAGAACATCCTGGCGCTGGCCGTCTTCGTGGCGATCGCCGCCGCGGTGTCGTGGATCGTCGACGTCGCGGCCCGGCGCACCCGCGAGGCCGCGCAGGCCAGCGCGGAGGCGCAGACCCTGGCCACGGTCGCGGGCAGCGTGCTGCGCGGCACCGGCCCGCTGACAGCCCTGCTGGAGCGGCTCCGGGAGACGTTCGGGCTCGAGACGGTGACGCTGCTGGAGCGCCGCACCGACGCCGGCGACCGCCCCGACCGGCAGCGCAGCCCGCTGTCCTGGGACGTCGCCGCCAGCGTCGGCGGGCCGCCGTGCTGCGCGCCCGGTGAGGCGCAGACCGAGGTCGCCGTCGACGACAGCCTCGTGCTCGCGCTGCGCGGGCGCACTCCCGCAGCCGCCGACCGCCGGCTCATCGAGGCGTTCGCGGCCCAGGCCGCCGTCGCCCTGCGGCACGAGCGGCTCGCCGAGCAGGCGGCCCAGGCCCGCCCGCTGGCCGAGGCCGACCGGATGCGGACCGCCCTGCTCGCGGCCGTCAGCCACGACCTGCGTACCCCGTTGGCCTCTGCCAAGGCGGCCGTCGACAGCCTGCGCGGTGAGGAGGTGGCCTTCTCCGACGACGACCGCGACGAGCTGCTCGCCGCCGCCAACGAGTCCCTCGTGCGGCTGGGCCGCCTGGTCGACAACCTGCTCGACCTGAGCCGGCTCCAGGCGGGCGCGCTCGGCGTGACCCTCGCGGAGATCGGCCTGGAGGACGCGGTGCCGCGGGCCCTCGACGAGCTCGGCCCGAACGGCCTGGCGGTCCGCTCCGACCTCACCGCCGACCTGCCGGCCGTCGCCGCCGACCCGGGCCTGCTGGAGCGCATCCTGGTCAACCTCATCGCCAACGCGCTGCGGTTCAGCCCGCCCGGCCGGCCGCCCCAGGTCACCGCCCGCTACCAGGACGACCGGGTCGAGCTGCGGGTGGTCGACCACGGCCCGGGCATCCCGGAGACCGACCGCGACAGGGTGTTCGTGCCCTTCCAGCGCATGGGCGACCGCGACAACCACAACGGCGTCGGCCTCGGCCTCGCGCTGTCCCGCGGCCTGGCCGAGGCGATGGGTGGCTCGCTGGTGCCGGAGACGACGAACGGCGGCGGGCTGACCATGGTGCTCGCGCTGCCCGCCGCGGTGTCCCCGGGCGACACCGCCGCCACCGAGGCGGTCGAGCGGGCCGTGCGGGAACGCCGCCACCGGCGATGATGCGCGTGCTCGTGGTCGACGACGACCCGCAGATCGTCCGCACGCTCCAGGTCAACCTCCGGATCCGCGGGTACGCCGTGGACTCCGCGACGGACGGCGCCGGAGCGCTGCGGTCGGCCCTGCGGATCCGGCCCGACCTGGTCGTCCTCGACCTCGGACTGCCCGACATGGACGGCCTCGAGGTGCTGCGCGGGCTGCGCGCCTGGAGCCCGGTGCCGGTGGTCGTGCTGACCGGCCGGGCCGGCAACGACGAGAAGGTCGTCGCCCTGGACGCCGGCGCCGACGACTACCTGACCAAGCCGTTCCACGTCGAGGAGCTGCTCGCCCGGATCCGCGCGGTCACCCGCCGCAGGTTCGCCCCGGCCGGCACCTCCCGCGTCCGGGTCGGCCGCTACGTGGTCGACGTGGCCGACCGGATCCTGGTCGGCGACGAGCCGCTGCCCAGGCTCACCCCGACGGAATGGCACCTGCTGGAGATCCTGGTGCGGCACGAGGGACACCTGGTCACCCACCGCGAGCTGTTGCGTGAGGTGTGGGGACCGTCGTACGAGGACTCCAAGAACTACCTGCGGCAGTTCCTCACCCAACTCCGGCACAAGCTCGAGGACGATCCCTCCCGACCGCGCCACCTGCTCACCGAACAGGGCGTCGGCTACCGCCTGGTCGCGCCGCCGCCGTCCGAGGAGCGATGACGGAGGTATGCGGGCGGTGTAGCGCCCGTCGAGCGCGAGCCGCTTGTCGTAGGCCCGCTCGCGCCGATCGAGCCACCGCTGGAGGCCGTTCTCGATGGCCGCGGGCGCGGTCCTGGGCGACGGGCTACAGGCGGTGCTTCTGGATCTTTCCCATGGCGTTGCGGGGGAGTGCCTCGACGAAGACGACCTCGCGCGGTCGCTTGTGAGCGGACAGGGCGGTCGCCACGTGCTGGACGAGGGTTTCCGTCGCGACGGTGTCGGCGACCACGTACGCGACGATGCGCTGGCCCAGGTCGTCGTCGGGGCGGCCGACCACCGCGGCCTCGTGGACGGCGGGGTGACTGAGGAGGGCGTCCTCGATCTCGCCCGCGCCGACCCGGTAGCCGCCGGTCTTGATCAGATCGGTCGAGGCCCGGCCGACGATCCGGTGCACGCCGTCGTCGTCGATGGTGGCGATGTCGCCGGTGCGGAACCAGCCGTCGCCGGTGAACGCGGCCGCGGTCGCGTCCGGGCGGCCCAGGTAGCCGGCGAAGACCGTGTTCCCGCGTACCTCCAGCGCGCCGTTGCCGTCCACGCGGGTCTCGACACCCTTGATCGGGATGCCGACGGCGCCCGGCTGCCTTTGGCCGTCGGCGCGGGTGGCGACGGTGATCAGCGTTTCGGTCATGCCGTAGCGCTCGACCGGGGCCTGGCCGCTCAGCTTTTCGATCGCGGTGAACACCCCGGCCGGCAGGGCGGCGCTGCCGGAGACCAGCAGGCGGGCGGTGCCGAGAGCGCGTGCCGCTTCCGGGGCCGCGGCGACGCGGTGCCAGACGGTGGGCACGGCGAAGTAGAGGCTGCCCTGGGCCGCGGCGAGGAGGTCGGGGCTGGGCTTTCCGGTGTGGTGCAGGCGGCTGCCGGTCCGCAGGGCGCCGAGGACGCCGAGGACCAGGCCGTGTACGTGGTAGAGCGGCAGCGCGTGGACCAGGCGGTCGTCGCTCGTCCAGTCCCAGGCGTCGGCGAGGCCGTCGAGGCAGGCGGCGATCGCGTCTCCGGTGATCGGCACGCCTTTCGGGCGCCCGGTGGTGCCGCTCGTGTAGAGGATTAGTGCGGTCCTGGCTGTTTGGGGCTCCGTCCAGGGTGCACGGTCTGTTTGTCCGGGCGGCACCGCCTCGACGCCGGCGGGCGCGGTCGTGGCGTTGAGCAGGACGTCGGCGCCGGAGTCGCGGAGGATGTGGTCGCGCTCGCCCGGGCCCGCGTCGGGTGGGATCGGGACTACGGGCACGTGGGCGTGCAGGCCCGCGAGGACCGCGGTGACGGTCTCCAGGGTGGACGTGGCGACGACGGCGGCGGTTTTCGCGCCCCCGATGCGGCGGGACAGCGCGGCGGCGGTCTCGGCCAGGCCGGCGAAGTCGGTCGCGTGGTCACCGAGGCGCACCGCGTCGGGCGCGTCGCCGAAGGTGCCGGTCAGGGCGGGCAGCAGGGACACCCGGTCCAGGCTGCCACATCGCGTCGCCGTCACGTACCCGCTGCCGTTGTGTTGTTGAGAGACAACACGCCGTAACCCTTCCGGCGGACCGCGTGTCGTGGGAGCTTTGTGGGTATGTCGGGTGGATCCGAGTCCAGGGGCGGTGACTGATGGGCGAAGAGGTCGACCAACGGGAGTTCACCCGCGAAGACCGGGCGCGCTACCGGCAGAAGGTGCGCCGCTGCCTCGACGTGTTCGCGGAGATGCTGCGCGAGTCACGCTTCGACTTCGAGCGGCCGCTGACCGGCATGGAGATCGAGCTCAACCTGATCGACGACTCCTCCGACCCGGCGATGCGCAACGCGGACGTGCTCGCGGCCGTCGCCGACCCGGCGTTCCAGACGGAGCTCGGCCAGTTCAACGTGGAGATCAACGTGTCGCCGCGGCGGCTCGGTGCGCGGGGGTCGGCCGAGTTCGAGACCGACATCCGGGCCAGCCTGAACGCCGCCGAGGACAAGGCCCGTGCGGTCGGCGCCCACATGGTCATGATCGGGATCTTGCCGACCCTGCGGCAGAGCCACCTGACGGTGGAGTCGCTGTCGGCCAACCCGCGCTACGCGTTGATCAACGAGCAGATCTTCGCGGCCCGCGGCGAGGACCTGACGATCCGGATTGACGGCGTCGAGCGCCTGAACACCTCGGCTGACACGGTCGCGCCCGAGGCCGCGTGCACGTCGACCCAGTTCCACCTGCAGGTGTCGCCGGCGGGGTTCGCCTCGTACTGGAACGCCGCCCAGACCGTCGCAGGCGTGCAGGTGGCGCTGGGTGCCAACTCGCCGTTCCTCTACGGCAAGGAGCTGTGGCGCGAGACCCGGATCCCGCTCTTCGAGCAGGCCACGGACACCAGATCGGAAGAGATCAAGGCCCAGGGGGTACGCCCGCGGGTCTGGTTCGGCGAGCGTTGGATCACCTCGGTGTTCGACCTGTTCGAGGAGAACGTGCGCTATTTCCCGGCCCTGCTGCCGATCTGCGACGCCGAGGACCCGGCGGAGGCGCTGGCCGGCGGCGACACCCCCACGTTGGCCGAGCTCCGCTTGCACAACGGCACGATCTACCGCTGGAACCGGCCCATCTACGACGTGGTCCGCAACCGCCCGCACCTGCGGGTCGAGAACCGCGTCCTGCCGGCCGGGCCGACCGTCATCGACACGATCGCGAACGCTGCTTTTTATTTCGGGGTGGTCCGCTCCCTGGCGGAGTCGGACCGTCCGCTGTGGTCCCAGATGTCCTTCAGCGCGGCGGAGGAGAACTTCCACAACTGCGCTCGAAACGGGATCGGCGCGCAGGTCTTCTGGCCGGGCCTGGGCTACCTGCCGGTGACGGAGCTGGTGCTGCGCCGCCTGCTCCCGCTGGCCTCGGAGGGCCTGGACCGCTGGGGAGTCGATGCGGCAGAACGCGACCGCCTGCTGGGCATCATCGAGCAAAGGTGCCTACTGGGGCGGAATGGGGCGAGCTGGCAGGTCGACACCCTCCACCACCTGGAGGTCGAAGCGAACCTCGACCGCCGAGAAGCCCTGCGCGAGGTGGTCAAACGCTATGTACCCCTGATGCACAGCAACGAGCCAGTCCACGAGTGGCCCCTGCCGTAGGCACCCTCTGCCGCTGGTGCCGGGCAACGAGTCGGACCAGGTCTTCGGCGCGATCCGGGACGGGCGCCGTCTCGGCTCTTGACGCTGTGACGTGGATCGGCCGTCTGTCGGTCGTCCGTCGCTATTGGGCCGCGGTGTAGGCCGCGCCGACGATGCCGAGGAGGGTTAGGCCGAGGAGGGCCTGGAGGATCAGGGCCGGGCCGATGTGGGACCACAGGGTGGGTACCCGGGGGCGGAGGAGTTGGCCCGTCGTGATGTTGACGATGCGCTCCGCCTTGGGGGGCATCGTGCGGTCCTTCTGCGGTGCCACCGTCACCTGGATGTGGTCCGAGGGTTCGAGCGCGCTCTGCGGCAGGTGGCCGTGGATCTCCACCTCGCAGAGGCGGCCCGAGCCGTCGCGTACCCGCAGCGGGGTCACCAGGAACTCCGGCGCCTTGCGCAGGTCCTTCCAGCGCCTCGGCGAGGCACCGCGGGTGCCGGCCTGGAGGACCGAGAGGATCGCGCGGCCGATGAGCCGGCCCACGGTCGCGGCCGTGAGGACCACGACGAGGGCTGGTTGGCCGACCTTCATTTCACGTGCGTACCCGGGCATCAGCCGCACGACGCGGCCGGTCAGGGTCGGTCCGGAGTGGTAGAAGACCGTGTCAGTCATCGCTGATCACCACTTTGCGTCAAGCCGTGTTCACACAGTGTATTGATCAGCACTGATGATCGCCCGTGAATGAATAACTACCCGATCGGGCGGCCGACCACCTCCTCGTACAGCTCGACGTAGCGCTCGGCCATCGTGGACGGAGTGAACCGGCGCGCTGCCTCCTGTCGGCACTCGGCGGGGTCGAGCTTGCCGGCGGCGAGCACCAGGTCGGCCAGCTCGTCTTCGCTCCGGGTGAGCAGGCCCGTGCGGCCGTGCTCGATCAGCTCGGGTAGGCAACCGCGGGCGGTGCCGACGACCGGCGTGCCGAGGGCCAGCGACTCGACGACGAACGTGCCGCCGGGCTCCTCCCAGCGCAACGGCGCGAGCATGGCGCGGGCCTCGGCGACGAGGGTGTCGCGGGCCGCGCCGGTCAACGTGCCGACCCAGCGGACCCGGCTGCCGTCGACGTGCGGCGCCACCTTCTCCCGCCAGAAGCGGACGTCGGGGTTCGCCGCGGTGGCCGGGTCGCGCAGCGCGGCGGCCAGCTCGTCGGGCTGCTTGTAGGGGCCGACCGGGCCTGCCAGCACGAGGTCGAAACCTGCCTCGTGGGCGATGCGTACACCCAGGTCCTGGCCCTTTCCGGGGGTGATGCGGCCGAGCATCACGATGTGCTCGGCCTGGTCGGGGATCGGTCGTCGCTCGGCGTCGACAGCGAGGGGGGTGGCCAGGTGGACGTGGCCTATGGCGTGCGCGCGAAGTGCGCGCGGTGCCCTCCTCAACTGTGCGGCGCTGACGCCGTTGACGCTGACCCGGCCGCCGCCGTCGAACGCGCCGTAGAGCTCGGGGTGCTTGCCGAGGTCCCAGTGCAGCGTGTGCAGCGCCGGCGTGGCGGTCGGCTCCATCGCGGCCAGCATGGCGAGCCCGATCGCCTCGACGTGGTCGTGCACCAGGTCGATGTCGTCGCGCTGGCGGACCGTGCGGACCACGGCCGCCTGGTGCGCGGTGGCGACACCGTTGGCCTGGTTGTACGGCCGTTGCAGCCAGCCGAACTGCCCGTCCGGGAACGGCGCGAGCAGCTCGTCGACGGGCTCGGTGCTGGTGCCCACCGAGGCGAGCAGGACGGTGACGCCGAGCCGGCGCAGCTCCGGCACCAGCGTGGCGACGATGTTCTCGATGCCCCCGTAACCCTTCGGGGGGACGGGCAGCCATGGCCCGGCGTTGACCAGCACCGTGAAGGTCATGCCGGTCTGCCTATTCGACTGGTCATGCCGCCACCCGGCTGCGCCGTCGCCGGCTGGCGAGGTCGGCCATCTCGCGCAGCGGCGGGCGCTCCTTGACGGAGACGTCGGTGACGACGATCTCGCGGTCGAGGTTCGGCAGCGCATCGGTGCCGCCGCGCCGGAACTGCGTGAGCAGGGTCGAGGGTTGCGTGTCGGCGGTGACCCAACCCTGCCGCTGCAGGCGCTCCCAGACCGTGTGCATGATCTGCGCGGCCATCCGGCCGAGCGCCTCGGTGCTCTGGTGACGGTGGCGCCGCTCGCCGAGGTCGACCTGGGCGAGCGCGTCGAGGCCCACCAGGTCGAGCAGGTCGACCAGCATCGCGATCTCGACGCCGTAGCCGGAGACGAACGGAAGCTGCTCCAGGAGCGTCCGGCGCCCGGCGTACTCACCCGCGAGCGGCTGGACGAACCCCGACAGCTCCGGCCAGAACAGGTTGAGCAACGGCCGAGCCGTCAACTCGGTGACCCGGCCGCCGCCGTCGGCCTCGACCACGCCGGCCGAGTGGTGCAGGCCGCGGTGGTAGAAGCCCTTGACGTAGCCGACGCTCGGGTCGGTGAGCAGCGGCCCCACCAGCCCGGTGACGAACCGGGCGTCGAAGTCTTCGAGGTCGCCGTCGACGAACGCCACGACGTCGCCGCTGGCGGCCACCAGGCCGGCCCAGAGCGCGTCGCCCTTGCCCTCCAGCCGGGGCAGCCCCCTGGTCATCTGGTCCTGGCTGACCACGTGGGCGCCGGCGGCGGCCGCCACGCGGGCGGTCGCGTCGGACGACCGCGAGTCGACCACGATGAGCTCGTCGACCAGGTGTACGCGTTCGACGAGCTGCTGCCGGATGGTGGCGACAATCGCGCCGATGGTCGCTTCCTCGTTGCGTGCGGGAATGACCACGCTGACTGTCGTGCCCCGTTTGGCGGCGACGAGCTGGCGCGGCATCCATTGCCCCGCCGAGCCGGTGCGGTAGGTCGACCAGGCCTCGACCACTGGTGAAACGGTTGTTCGCGAGTGCCACATAGGCACACCCCCAGACGCGATCCGTCGAGCCACTAGTTCTGCTCTGCCGTTGTGCTCGGCCCCGTTGTGCGCGGCCGTGCCCCTCGGCGCTGCCGTGGGGCGGTTCGTTTTCCCCGTTTTGCCCGAGACAAACCGCGCCCGCTTTTACACATACTGATGATCGAATTGCGCATTGCCCACTCACCTGTGTGAACGTTTGATGACGCGCCAAGTGTCGATGGTTCCTGATGTCCGACACATATCAGATGTTTGATCCGGTTACGCCGGTGGCAAAAGTAACTGGTGTGACACGGGCATTCGACATGAAAGGTCGGCTTATGGCGTATAGCGAAAAGTGCCGGGTCGGAATGATCGGCGCCGGAAATGTCGCCCACCGGCATGCGCGCGTGCTGTCCGGATTCGCCGACGTGGAGATCGTCGGCGTCACCGACGTCGTGCCCACCGCCGCCGAGGCGCTGGCCTCGACACACGGAGCGCCCGCGTTTCCGGACGTGGCGACCCTCCTCTCGCTCGAACCCGACGCCGTCTACGTGTGTGTTCCCCCATTCGCCCACGGCCATGCCGAGGAAGCCGTGCTGGCCTCGGGCGCGGCCATGTTCGTCGAGAAGCCGCTCGGCGTAGACCTGACCGTGCCGACCCGGCTGGCCGCCGAGGTGGCCCGGCGCGGGACGCTGACCGCGGTCGGTCACCACTGGCGATACCTGGACGTGGTGCGCACCGCGGCCCAGCTGCTGGCCGACCACCCCGTGCGGCTGGTGAACGGCGTGTGGTGGGACAAAGTGCCTCCTGTCGCGTGGTGGATCCGGTCCGACCGGTCCGGCGGACCGGTCGTGGAGCAGGCGGCGCACGTCGTGGACCTGGCCCGGGCCCTGGTCGGCCCGGTGACCGCGGTCTACGCAGCCGGCACCGGCACCCCACCCCCGGTGCCCGACGCCGACGTCGACGCGGCCACCGCCGCGACGTTGATCTTCTCTGGTGGTGCGGTCGGGACGCTGAGCTCGGCCTGCGTACTCGGCTGGAAACAACGTGCGGGCCTGGAGATCATCGCGGACGGGTTGGCCCTGTTCGTCGGTGAGGACGAGCTGGTGGTCCGGGACGGGGCGGGCCAGGAACGCCGCATCCCGGGTGATCCGGACGCCGCACGCGTAGCCGTCGACCGCGCCTTCGTCGACGCGATCCGGGGCATCGGCGACGACATCCGCGTCCCGTACGCCGAAGCCCTCGAAACCCACCGCGTCACCTGCGCGATCGCCGAGTCGGCCCGCACCGGCCAGCCGGTCACCCTCGCCGCGCCGGCCGGTCCGTCGGTGCCGGCGCCGCGGAGCGGACGGGCCGAGTTCGACGGGCATGACCCGCGAGCCGTCCCCGTCGAGGGCGGGTCGGCAGATGGGTGACCGGATCGTGGTGGTCGCGGCTCCCGGCGAGGTCGGCATCCGGGACGTCGCGGCCGAGCCGGTGCGGCCCGGGACGTTCCGGGTCGAGACCGTCTTCTCCGGCGTGTCGGCGGGCACCGAGCTGAGCTATGTCAAAGGCACCAACCCCTATCTCGGGTCGAGCTGGGACGCGGAACTCGGGCTCTTCCGGTCGGGCACCTCGGCGTCGCCGTACCCGGTGGAGCACCTGGGCTATATGGAGGTGGGCCGGGTCGTCACCAGCCGCACCGCGGCCGTCGACGAGGGCAGGCTGGTCGCGATGACCTACGGGCACCGCACGGCGTACCTCGGAGATCCGCTCGTCGACCGCGTCGTCCCACTGCCGGACGACCTGGACCCGATGCTCGGCGTCTATGCCGCTCACATGGGGCCGATCTGCGCCAACGGCCTGTTGCACGCGGCCGCGGACGCCACGAACGGCGACGTGCGGGACCTAGGTGACGGCGTGCGGGGCCGGCGGGTCGCGGTTGTGGGTGCAGGCGTGGTCGCGCTGCTGACCGCCGCCCTGGCCAGCCACCACGGAGCGGCCTCGGTGGTGGTGATCGACCCGACCCCGCAACGCCGGGCCGTCGCGGCCGCGCTGGGCTTCGACGTGCTCGACCCGGACGGCGACGAGGACCCGGCCGTGGTGCTGAAGACCCGGTGGCGGCACGCCGCCGCCGACCGCGGCGCCGACATCGTCTTCCAGTGCCGTGGGCAGGCCTTCGCCTTGCGACTGGCCCTGCGCCTGCTGCGGCCACAGGGCACCGTGGTGGACCTCGCCTTCTATCAGCGGGGCGCGGACGCGGTGCGGCTCGGCGAGGAGTTTCACCACAACGGCCTCGCGGTGCGGTGTGCCCAGATCGGGCGGGTGCCGCGCGGCCTCGCCCACCAGTGGGACCGGGACCGCCTCTCGGGTGAAACCATCGACCTGCTCCGTTCTCCGTGGGGTGCGCTCCTCGTACGACACCTGGTGTCGGCGGTCGTGCCCTTCGAGTCGGCGGCCTCGTTGCTCGTCGATCTCGCTGACCGCAAACGCCAGGAGCTGCAGGTCATTCTGAGCGTCTGAACGAAGATCAGGTCGGTTGTCCACAGGCAGTTTCGAACACTTGTCCACAGGCTCGTGCCGGGCTCCGCTTCAAGCCGTCTTCCAGGTACCGTTTCCGTCCATGGGAGTCATGCAGCGGTTGAAGAACAGGACCCAGCGTTTCCTCCAGCGCCCGGGCACGACGGTCGACCTGGCGCCGCTGCAGAAGGTGCTGCCCGAGATCGAGGCACTCGAAGACGAGCTCAAGGAGCTCGACGACGCCGCGTTGACCGAGCGGGCCGCTGAGGCCACCCAGGTCGCCGAGATCTGTGCGCTCGGCCGCGAGGCGGCGCGCCGCACGCTGGGCGAGCGGCCCTACGACGTCCAGCTGCTCGGCGTGCTCGCCATGCTCGGTGGCAGCGTCGCCGAGATGGCCACCGGTGAGGGCAAGACATTGACCGCGGCCATCGCGGCGTACGGGCATGTGCGCAGCAACAACGGCCCGGTCCACGTGCTCACCGTCAACGACTACCTCGCCCGCCGTGACGCGGAGTGGATGGAGCCGATCTACAAGCTGCTCGGCCTCTCGGTCGGCTGGGTGACCGAGTCGTCGACCCCCGAGGAGCGGCGCGCGGCCTACGCCTGCGACGTCACCTACGCGTCGGTCAGCGAGGCGGGCTTCGACTATCTGCGCGACCAGTTGGTCACCGACGTCGACGACCGCGTCCAGAGCGCGCTGGCCACCGCGATCGTCGACGAGGCCGACTCCATCCTGATCGACGAGGCGCGGGTGCCGATGGTGCTCGCCGGTGCCGTCGCGGGTGAGCAGGACCCGGTGCACGTCGCCGCCGGCGTGGTCAAGGGCCTGCGGTCCGGGCGCCACTACGAGATCGCCGACGACGGCCGGAGCGTGGCCTTCACCAGCACCGGGCTCGCGGTCGTCGAGCGCAAGCTGGGCGGCATCGACCTCTACGACGACGAGCACGTCGAGCAGCTTTCCGCCGTCAACGTCGCCCTCCACGCGCACGCGCTGCTCCACCGCGACGTCGACTACATCGTGCGCAACGGCGCGGTCGAGCTCGTCGACGAGATGCGCGGCCGGGTCGCCCAGCGTCGCCGCTGGCCCGACGGCCTCCAGGCGGCGGTCGAGGCCAAGGAGGGTCTCGACGCCACCGCCGAGGGCGAGGTGCTCGGCACGATCACGGTGCAGGCCTACATCGCCCTCTACCCGACGGTCTGCGGCATGACCGCGACGGCGGTGCTGGTCGGCGAGCAGCTCCGCGAATACTTCAAGCTCGAGGTCGCGGTGATCCCGCCCAACACGCCCTGCGTCCGGGTCGACGACCCCGACCGGATCTACGCGACCCGGCAGGAGAAGGAAGACGCGCTGGTCGCCGAGATCGTGCTCAGCCACGAGAAGGGCCGGCCGGTCCTGGTTGGCACCCTCGACGTCAAAGAGTCCGAGAGCCTCGCCAAGGCACTCGAAGCGGCGGGCATCCCGTGCCACGTCCTCAACGCGAAGAACGACGACGAGGAAGCCGAGATCATCGCCGAGGCCGGCAAGTTCGGCGCGGTGACCGTGTCGACCCAGATGGCCGGCCGTGGTGTCGACATCCGGCTGGGCGGCAGCGACCAGTCCGACCGCGAGCGGGTCGCCGAGCTGGGCGGCCTCTATGTCCTCGGCGGCGGCCGGCACCACAGCCGCCGCGTCGACGACCAGCTCCGTGGCCGCGCCGGTCGGCAGGGCGACCCCGGCGCGTCGACGTTCTTCGTGAGCCTCGAAGACGACCTCATCCAGCGCAACGCCCCCGACGCGATCCCGGCCTCGCCGAAGATGAACTTCGAGGGCCTCGTGACCGACGAGCAGGTCGACTACGCGGTCGAGCACGCCCAGCGGGTGTCCGAGGGTGTGCAGCACGAGATCCACCGCAACACCTGGCGCTACAGCGTGGTGATCGAGCAGCAGCGCAAGGCGCTGTCCGAGCGTCGCGAGCGCGTGCTGACCAGCGACGTCGCCGCCGACATGCTCAAGAAGCGCGAGCCCGAGAAGGCCGAGGAGCTGATCGAGCTCGACGAGGAGCTGCTGCCGCGGGTGGCGCGCTCGATCGCGCTCTACCACATCGACCGGTTGTGGGCCGAGCATCTGGCGGAGCTGTCCGAGGTACGCGAGGGCGTGCACCTCCGTGCCCTCGGCCGCCTCGACCCCCTCGACGAGTTCCACCGCGCGGCCGTGCCGGCGTTCAACGCGCTGGTCCCGGCGATCGAGGAGCGCACGGTCGAGACGTTCGACGAGAACGAGTTCGACGAGGACTGGGCGCCCGACGACAAGACGCTGGTACGCCCGAGCGCCACCTGGACCTACCTGGTCCACGACAACCCGTTCGGCTCGGAGCTCGACCGCCTCATCGCGGCCGTCGGCCGCCGCCTCAGCTCGGGCGGCAACGGCTGACCCACCGCCGCCAGCCGGCACCCCGGGGCGCCGACCGCCCCGGGCCCAGCTGACCCGTGCCGCGCCGAGGGCGGTGTGCTGACCCCGCTCGGCGTGCTCACGCGTTCGGTGAGCTTGGCGCCGCGGTTCCGGATGATGCTGGCGCTGGCGCTGGCGCTGGCGCTGGCGCTGGCGCTGGCGCTGGAGCTGGAGCTGGAGCTGGAGCTGGAGCTGGAGGTGGAGGTGGTGTGGGCGCGGCGTGGCCGTGCGGTGTCCGAGCGGGCGGTTCTCGGCGCGCGGACCCGGATGTTCGTGGCCTGCGGGTCCTGGACCCCGGGAGGCCCCTTGGCGGTCGGTTTCCGCTGGCCAGAGCCTCGGCATTAGGGCCGAGGTGGGGTGGTCCGGGGATGGCCGACCGGCGGTCCGGCAATCCGGACACAGCGCGGTAAAAGGCGGTCTCGGCCGAGTTCGGGATTCAGCACGCAGATCGCCCTGGAACTTGCCCGGGGCGATCTCGGTCCGTGGAGGATGGCGTGGAGGCGCGTGCCCTGGGTACTGGGGTTCGCGCGGTCGCACAGGGGGCCTTAGCGTCCGCGGTGCGGGGGGGAGGACAACTGACATGGCGGGTCCGGGTTCGGACGGGGATCCCATCAGTCTGGTGGCCGTGGAGACCGCGGCCCTCCTTCGGGAACTGACCGCCGGGCTGTTGGCGAGCAACGACCTCGAAGAGGCGTTGGACCACCTTGCCAAGACCAGCCGGCATGCCCTTCCCGGCGTGTCGTGGTCGAGTGTCACCCTGCTGCGCGCGGGGGAGCCGGCCAGCGTCGCCGCCTCGGATCGGCGGGCGCGGCGGTTGGACTCACTGCAGTACGCCGCGGACGGACCGGCGATGAGCGCGATCCGCCAGCGCGAGGTCGTGCTCGCCGACGACCTGAGCACCGAGACGCGATGGGCCGAGTGGACGCCGCGGGCGGTGACCTACGGCGCGTGCGCGGTGCTCGCCGCGCCGGTCGATGTCGATGACCAGGTGCTTGGTTCGATCAGCCTGTACGCGTGCCAGCCCGGCGTGCTCGGCCACGGCGCCCAGTTGACCGCGATGCTGCTCGCCGAGCACGCCGGCCTGCTGCTCGCGGCGGTGCGGGAGCGGGACCGGCGCGACTCGGTACCCAGTGACCTCGCCGGCACCCTCGCCTCCGGCGAAGTGATCGGCCAGGCCATCGGCGTCGTGATGATGCAGCGCCGCTGCCCACCCGCCGAGGCACTCGACGTCCTGCGGGGCGCGTCGACGGCGCTCTCCATCCCGGTCGAGGACGTCGCCCGCCGATTGGTCCGCTCCGCCGAGGACCGCGCCCGCGCGGTCTGAGGGCGGCGTTGGTCGGGTGCATTGTGGCGGGACCGCGGGCCGCGGTCTGCGGTTGCTTGAAGATCGGGTGTGGCTCACCAGGGCATTGACATCGCTGGGTCATGATCGCGTGTGGGTGGTCGAGTCCCGGTACGGCGTGTCGTCCAGATCAGACGCACCCGATCATGCGTCGCACCGCAGCCCGCCCAGATGTGGCACACCCGATCAAGTTCTACCGTGCGTGCGGCGGTCAGCCCCGTGCAGGTCGGGAGTGGACGGTCCCGCCAGGACGTTTCTGGCCGGATTGGTGATGGGCTTCGGCGAAACGGCGAGCCCTAACGGATGGTGCTAAGAGTAGTTAAGCCGTATCGATCGGGTGAATCGGGCGACGTGGGTTTTCGCTCGCGGCTTTCGGGTATCGCTGCGTGACACCCTGACCTCGACAACCAGGGGTGGAGGAGCTCGTGGATACCCGCCTTCGGATCTCCGGCCATCCAATTCAGCCGGTGCTGATGACGTTTCCGGTTGGCCTGTTCGTGTGCGCCGTCGTCTTCGACGTCGGGCGCCTCGTCGGCGCGCCGGCGATCGTCGGTGAGGTGGGCTACTGGACGGCGGTCGCCGGACTGGTCGCCACCGCGTTGACGATGGTCGCCGGGATGATCGACCTGTGGGACGTGCCCGCCGGGCCGGCTCGGCGTGACGTGATCACGTTCAACGCGGTCAATGCCGCTATGGCCGGGATCTTCCTCGTCGTCTGCCTGATGCGGGCCGGCAGTGGGCTTCCGTTGGCCAGCGTTCCGATGGTGGTCATGGAGGCTCTCGCGCTCGTCGTCGGCGGCCTCGGGATCTGGCTCGGCGCCGGCCTCATGCGCCGGTTCGGCACGATGGCGGGTGAGCGCAGCGTGCCACGCGGGCGCCGCCTGGTCGCGACACCGGACGTCGCCGGATCCGGCACCGTGTACGCCACGAACCGCGCCGCGAACCGCGCCGGCCTGGGCCTGCGTCAGGCCGAGCCGAGCGACCCCGACCTGACCGCCGAGATGCGCATCGGCCTCGGCGGTCTCAACGGCCTGGCCGCTGACCGCCGCAACCCCGCCTGACCCGACCGCCGCGACCCCGCCTTGCCCAGCCGCTGCTTCGGCGCGTGGCGTGGCCGGCGCGACCCCGCCTGACTTAGCCGCCGCATCGCCGGGTGGCTTGGCCGGCGGCGGCGCGAGCCGTGTGACCGGCCGGGCCCGCGGGGGTGATGCGTATATGGAGGCAGAGCAAAGCGGGCCGGCCCGGCACCGCCTCGCGTGGCCGACGAGCAGCGGACAGTGCGCTAGAGAACGTGGGTCACTCGCTCCGCGGCGATCCTGGTGTCCAACCGCGACCGGTCCAGGTTCGCGCACAGCACCACCGACGCGCCCGCCGACAGGGGAGTCAGCAGCCACTTCAACGGATGTTCGTGTTCGGCCGCGTCGACCAGCACCCGGTCACCCCGCGCCAGGTCCGCGCGCTGACCCAGCTCGTGGGCGAGAGAGCCCCACTGCCCGAACGTCGTGCCATCAGCAGTAGCGGGATCCGTCGCGCGCAGGAAGACCGACGGGTCCGGGTCACTGGCGTGCGAGCCCAGCGACGGCAGGAACTCCCGATAGCCATCCGGCGTCGCCACCGGCCGCTTCTCGTCGCCCACGTCGAACAGGAACCGGTGCGTCGCGGAAGGCACGTCGACCAGCCAGTCGTCGAGCCGCCCCCGCGACACGAACAGCGCGTCGAACGGACCGTCGTCGTCGACCGGCAGCCCCGCCACGGACGTGGACAACCGGTACGACACCGCCACCCCGGCCGACCACGCTCCCAGCAGCGCCACCGCCGTCTGCCAGTGCGGCGGCAGCAGGACCGCGACCCGCGTGCCCGGGCCGAGGCCGCAGCCCGACGTCAGCAGCGCGGACGTGCGGGACGCCCACGAGCCCAGCGAGGCAGCGGTCAAGGCCGAGTGCGCACCGGTGGCGTCGTCGTAGAAGGAGAACAGCGGGTCGGCGTGGGACACCAGCGAGGTCACGCGATCAGACCTTAGTCAGCCAGCGCGCCCTCGGCCACGCACGCCGAGCGCAGCGCCGCCGCTTCCGCGTTCGACGGATGTAGCACCGCGAACAGGGACGGGCCCCGGGCCGTCAGTACGCCCGCCTCGATCGCCCGCACGCCCTGCTCGCGCAGCAGCGGCCGCGAGGACCGGGCGAACATTCCGTGCAAGGCCCTGTACTCCGACTCGTTCAGCTCGACCGACGACCCACCGGCCAACGAGCCGCAGGCCTCCAGGCCCGAGTCCTGGCGGAACTGGAAGTCGTACGTCATCCACGCGCTGCCCGCCAGCAGCACGGCCACCGCGCTCACGATGAGGACGGTGAACGCCTTGCGGGCGCGCGGGGTCATCTGCCACTCGGGCACGGTGGTCTGCGGGTGTGACATGGGCAGCTCCAAGCGGGATCCCGCCATTGAACAGGACGAAACCGCTCATGCCGCCCCACCGCGTCATAACTACACGATCGGGCTACGACATCTCCACAAACAAAAGCTCAGTGGTACGCCCGCCGGTGCGCCGCCAACAGGTCCGAACCGAAGTCCGCGGCCGGGCGGCGCAGCACGCTGTGCGCGTGGTTACCGTTCGCCGTGTTGTCGTACTCGATCAACAGGTCCGTCGCCTGCAGCCGGTAGTAGTGCGGCGAACCGGGCCGCTCCGGACCGGCCCACGCGAAGCGGAGATCCTCCAAAGAAGGGCTGAGGTCGTCGGCCAGCGCCGACGGCAACCGGTCCAGATAGACGCCGACCAGCGAGGCCAGCAGCGCACCGGCCGCCGGGTTCAGCGAGGTCGCCGAGACGCCGCCCGGCGACAGCGGGGACGCCACGGGAGAGGTCCCGCTCAGGATGTCCGCGGGCGGCACGTCCGCGAAGACAGCCAAGGACCGCTCGGTCGGCGACAGCGCCGCCAGCAGCGCGAACGCCACGTCCTCCTCGGGCGCCAAGGGCCGCGACACGATGTGCGGACCGTAGGACACCCGGGCCGGGTTGGCGCCGAAGAACACCGGTGACGGCGACACCTCCGACCCGGCGACCGTCATCGACACCGACAGGTGGTGCCCCTCGAACCGCCAGGTCCACGGATCCGCGGAGCCGGGCGTGCCGAAGACCGACACCCAGTAGTCGTTCAGGTGCCGACCCCGCACGTACCCCTCCGAACGGTCCAACACCTCCTCCAACGACACGATCGAGAGCGCCTGCGCGTACGCGTGTGGGCTCAGGCCCGTCGCCAGCAGCCGGAACGCGGCCTTCCGCGCCGGCACCTCCAAGGCGGCGAGCGACACCCCGGGCCGGGTGTGCGGCCGGTACTCGATCCAGCGCCGCCCGTCGTCGTCGAACGGCAAGGGCAGCGGGGGACCCACCAGCGAGATCAGCTCGGCGGCCACGGCGGTCATCGAGTCGGCGAGGGTGTCATCGACGGTCACGGGTAAAGCCTCACACACCCACGGCGGCGTTCACCCGTGCGAGGATCAAGAACGTGGGAGATGTCCGCCGGATCGACCTCGGCTACTTCGTCCGCCCGGCGGACGAGGCCGGCGCCGCCCACCCCCGGGTCGAGCCGGTCTTCGGCTACCTGGTCCGCCGCCCGGAGGGGCTGCTGCTCTTCGACACCGGCATGGGCACCAACCCGGACGTCGACGCGCACTACCGGCCCACCAGACGATCCCTGAAGACAGCGCTCGAGCACGCCGGCGTCACCACCGACGACGTCACCATGGTGGTCAACTGCCACCTGCATTTCGACCACTGCGGCGGCAACCCGCTCTTCACGGGGATCCCGATCATCGTCCAGGACAGAGAGCTCGCGACGGCACGCAAGACCACCGACTACACGCTTCCGGAGCTGGTCGACTTCGCCGGCGCGCACTACCTGGAGATCAGCGGCGAGACCGAGCTCTGGCCCGGCGTCTGGATCATCCCGACTCCGGGGCACACCGACGGGCACCAGTCGGTCGCCGTGCGCCGCCCCGACGGCACCGTCGTGCTGGCCGGCCAGGCCCGCGACGATGCCACCACGTACGGCAGGGACGCCCTGGCCCACGAAAGCGGCCACGACATCCCGTACCCGAAATGGGTCGAAAGGCTCAAAGAGCTCGACCCGCGCGCCATCGTCTTCGCCCACGACGCCGCGGTGTGGATGCCCGGCGAACGAAAGGACTAGCCAGAGTTGTTCCAGGTCAGGATCACCGTCCGGGGGTACTGGTCCCCGACTCCAGGGAACGGTGGAAAGCGATCACCCCGGACCCCGCCACGCTGGGCCTTTAACAGAATCGGAACACCACCACGGCCTTGCGATCTGTCGTCCGGCCGTCCTCGGTCATAGGCTGAACGGATTCACGCTGGCCGGGGGACAAGGAGGTTCCGATGCCGGAGAACATCCGCGCGGCGCTGGTGCAGACGAGCTGGACCGGCGACAAAGAGTCGATGATCAAGGCTCACGAGGAGTACGCCCGCCAAGCGGCCGCGCAGGGCGCGAAGGTCATCTGCTTCCAGGAGCTGTTCTACGGCCCCTATTTCTGCCAGGTGCAGGACAAGCAGTACTACTCGTACGCCGAGAGCATCCCGGGCCCGACCACCGAGCGCTTTCAGGCCCTCGCGGCAGAGCTGGGCATGGTCATGGTCCTGCCGATGTACGAGCAGGAGCAGCCGGGGGTCCTCTACAACACCGCGGCCGTGGTCGACGCCGACGGCTCGTACCTGGGCAAGTACCGCAAGACGCACATCCCGCAGGTCAAGGGATTCTGGGAGAAGTTCTACTTCCGGCCCGGCAACCTCGGCTACCCGACCTTCGACACGGCGGTCGGCCGGATCGGCGTCTACATCTGCTACGACCGGCACTTCCCCGAGGGCTGGCGGGCCCTGGGCCTGGCCGGAGCGCGCATCGTCTTCAACCCGAGCGCGACCCACCGCGGCCTCAGCAGCTACCTGTGGAAGCTGGAGCAGCCGGCGAGCGCCGTCGCCAACGAGTACTTCATCGGCGCGATCAACCGCACCGGCATCGAGCCCCTCGGTGAGAACGACTTCTACGGCACGTCCTACTTCGTCGACCCGGAGGGCAAGTTCGTCGGCGAGACCGGTGACGCGCACAACCCCGAGCTCATCGTCCGCGATCTCGACATGGCGCTGCTCGAAGAGGTCCGCGACCGCTGGCAGTTCTACCGCGACCGCCGCCCCGACGCCTACGACCAGCTCGTGAAGCCGTAAGGGAGCCACCGCATGACCCTCCTCATCACCGGTGGCGAGGTGGTCGGCCCGACCGGCCGCTTCGCCGCCGACGTGTTGGTCGACGGCGAGACGATCAGCGCACTCCTCGCACCCGGCACCTGGTCCGGCCAGCCCGAGACGACCATCGACGCGACCGGCAAGCTCGTCATTCCCGGCGGCATCGACGTGCACACGCACATGAAGCTGCCGTTCGGCGGCACCTTCGCCTCCGACGACTTCGACACCGGCACCCGGGCGGCCGCCTACGGCGGCACCACCACGATCGTCGACTTCGCGGTGCAGCGCACCGGTGAGGTCGTCCAGGACGGCCTGGCCGCCTGGCACGCCCTCGCCGACGGCAACGCGCACATCGACTACGGCTTCCACATGATCATCGGTGGGGTCGACGACGACGCGCTCAAGGCGATGGACCAGCTCGTCCGCGACGAGGGCGTGACCAGCTTCAAGCTGTTCATGGCGTACCCCGGCGTCTTCTACTCGGACGACGGCAAGGTGCTGCGCGCGATGCAGACCGCGCGGGAGAACGGCGCGACGATCATGATGCACGCCGAGAACGGCATCGCGATCGACGTGCTGGTCGCCCAGGCCCTCGCCAAGGGGCAGACCGACCCCGTCTACCACGGGATCACCCGCCCCTCGATCCTCGAAGGCGAGGCCACCCACCGGGCGATCGCCCTCGCGCAGGTCGCCAAGGACACCCCGCTCTACTTCGTGCACCTGAGCGCGAGCGAGGCGCTCGCCGAGGTGGCCGCCGCCCGCGACGCCGGGCGCAACGTGTTCGCCGAGACCTGCCCGCAATATCTCTACCTGACGCTGGAGGATCAGCTCGGCGCCCCCGGCTTCGAGGGCGCGAAGTGGGTCGCCTCGCCGCCGCTGCGTCCGAAGCACGAGTCGCACCGCGACGACCTCTGGCGCGGCCTGCGCACCAACGACCTGGCCATCGTGTCGACGGACCACTGCCCGTTCTGCATGAAGGACCAGAAGGAGCTCGGCCTCGGCGACTTCTCCAAGATCCCCAACGGGATCGGCACCGTCGAGCACCGGGTGGACCTCGTCTACCAGGGTGTCGCCGAGGGCAAGCTGTCCGTCGAGCGCTGGGTCGAGACGATCGCGACCACGCCGGCCAGGATGTTCGGGCTCTACCCCCGCAAGGGCGTGATCGCGCCGGGCTCCGACGCCGACATCGTGCTGTACGACCCCAACGGGCGCACCACGATCAGCGCCACGACCCACCACATGAACCTGGACTACTCGGCCTGGGAGGGCGTGGAGATCGCCGGCAAGGTCGACACGGTCATCTCGCGCGGTGAGGTGCTCGTGGACCGCGACGGCACCTACCACGGCCGCAAGGGCCGCGGCCGGTACCTGAAGCGCGGCCTGTCCTCCTACCTGCGTTGAGGTGAGAACGATGCGAGAGATTCCACATTGGATCGGTGGCCGCGAGGTCGCCGGCACCGGCACCCGCCGGCTGCCCGTCTTCGACCCGGCCACGGGCGAGGTCCAGGCCGAGGTCGTCGCCGCCACCACGCAGGAGGTACGCACGGCGGTGCGGACCGCGCTGGCGGTGCAGCCGGCCTGGCGGGCGGCCAGCCTGTCCCGCCGCGCCGAGGTGATGTTCCGGTTCCGCGACCTGGTCGACGGCCACCGCAAGGAGATCGCCTCGCTGCTCTCGTCGGAGCACGGCAAGACCGTGGCGGACGCGGCCGGCGAGGTGGCCCGCGGGCTGGAGAACGCCGAGTTCGCGGCCGGCGCGCCGCACCTGCTCAAGGGCGGCTACAGCGAGCAGGCCGCGGGCGGCGTCGACGTCTACTCGATCCAGCAGCCGCTCGGCGTCGTCGCCGGCATCACGCCGTTCAACTTCCCGGCCATGGTGCCGATGTGGATGTTCTGCAACGCCCTCGTCGCCGGCAACGGGTTCGTGCTCAAGCCCAGCGAGAAGGACCCGTCGGTCTCGCTGCTGCTGGCCGACCTGCTGCGCCGCGCCGGCCTGCCGGACGGCGTGTTCAACATCGTCCAGGGTGACAAGGAGGCGGTCGACGCGCTGCTCGCCGACCCGGACGTCAAGGCGATCAGCTTCGTCGGGTCGACCCCGGTGGCGCAGTCGATCTACGAGACCGGCACCCGGCGCGGCAAGCGCGTGCAGGCGCTCGGTGGCGCGAAGAACCACATGATCGTGCTGCCCGACGCCGACGTGCCGGCGGCCGCCGACGCGGCGGTGTCGGCCGGGTTCGGCTCGGCGGGGGAGCGGTGCATGGCCGTCTCGGTCGTGGTCGCGGTCGGCAACGTCGGTGACACGCTGGTCGAGGAGATCGCGCAACGGATCGCCAAGATCCGGGTGGGCGCGGCCAGCGACCCGGACGCCGAGATGGGCCCGCTGATCTCGGGGGTGCACCGCGACAAGGTGCGCTCGTATCTCGACGGCGAGGGCGGCGAGATCGTGGTCGACGGCCGCCGCGCGGACATTTCGGGTGGTCCGGGCTTTTTCCTCGCGCCGTCGCTCGTGGACAAAGTGGACACCGCATCGCCGTACTACACCGACGAGATCTTCGGGCCCGTGCTGTCCGTCGTCCGCGTCGACACGTACGACGATGCCGTGAAGCTGGTCAACGACAACCCGTGGGGCAACGGCACCGCGATCTTCACCCGCGACGGCGGTGCGGCCCGACGCTTCCAGTACGACGTCGACTGCGGCATGGTCGGCGTCAACGTGCCGATCCCCGTACCCGTGGCCTATTACAGCTTCGGCGGCTGGAAGGCGTCGCTCTTCGGCGACGTGCACATGTACGGGCCGGACGGCCTGCGCTTCTACACCCGCACCAAGGTGGTCACCTCACGCTGGCCGGACCCGGCCACCAGCCAGGTCGACCTGGGCTTCCCGAAGGTCCGCTAGACAAGGAGCGATGGATGGACATCGGTGTCGTCTTCCAGTGCGACCCGCCGGCCAGCGAGGTCGTGCGCCTCGCCAAGCAGGCGGAGACACTCGGTTTCAGTCACGTGTGGACGTTCGACTCGCACCTGCTGTGGGAAGAGCCGTTCGTCATCTACAGCCAGATCCTCGCCCAGACGTCCCGGGTGAAGGTCGGTCCGATGGTCACCAACCCGGGGACCCGCGACTGGACGGTGACGGCATCGCTGTTCGCCACGCTCAACGAGATGTTCGGCAACCGCACGGTGTGCGGCATCGGCCGGGGCGACTCGGCGTTGCGCACGCTGGGCTACAAGCCGACGACGCTCGCCGAGCTCCGCGAGTGCGTCACGCTGATCCGGGAGCTGGCGCACGGGCGGGAGGGCGACTACAAGGGCCGCCCGGTGCACTTCCCGTGGGTACGCGACGGGGAGCTGGAGATGTGGATCGCGGCGTACGGGCCGCGGGCGCTCGCGCTCGCCGGTGAGGTCGGCGACGGCTACATCCTCCAGCTCGCCGACCCCGACATCGCCGCCTGGATGATCAAGTCGGTGCGGGCCGCCGCCGAGCAGGCCGGTCGCGACCCGGACGCGATCACCTTCTGCGTCGCGGCGCCGGCCTACGTCGGCGACGACCTGGCGCACCAGCGCGACCAGACCCGCTGGTTCGGCGGCATGGTCGGCAACCACGTCGCCGACATCGTCGGCCGCTACGGCGAGTCCGGCGCGGTGCCGCAGGCGCTGACCGACTACATCCGCGGCCGGCAGGGCTACGACTACGCCGAGCACGGCCGGGCCGGCAACACGCACACGGACTTCGTACCCGACGAGATCGTCGACCGGTTCTGCCTGCTCGGTCCGGTCGAGGCGCACCTCGACAAGCTGCAGCAGCTGCGTGACCTGGGCGTCGACCAGTTCGCGCTCTACCTGCAGCACGACGACAAGGAAAACACCCTCCAGGCGTACGGAGAGAAGATCATCCCGGCCCTGGCATCGCGATGAACCGCCGGGGGCGGCTCGTCCTCGGCGCGCTGGGTGCCGTGGTGGTGGGTGTGCTGCTCTGGGAGGGCTACAAGGCGGTCGGGCCGGCCGATGGGCTGTCGCTCGCCGGCGCGCGGGTGCTGCCGCGCACCGACGACGCCGCCATGCCCCACATCGCGACGATCCTGTCCCGGTTCGCTGACCCCGAGCTGTCGGGCGGCGACCCGATCTGGCTCGTGGTGCTCCAGGCGTGCCTGTTCACGCTGCGCAGCGTCGCCCTCGGGTTCGTGCTCGGCGGCCTCGTCGGGCTGCTGCTCGCCGTGCTGATGCAGCGGCTGCGGATCGTCGAGCGCGGGCTGCTCCCGTACGTGATCCTCTCGCAGACCGTGCCCCTGATCGCGCTCGCGCCGGTCATCGCGGGCTGGGGCGGCCGGCTCTCGATCGGCTCGTACCCGTGGCAGCCCTGGATGTCCGTCACCGTGATCGCGATGTACCTGGCGTTCTTCCCGGTCGCCGTCGGCATGCTGCGCGGTCTCCAGTCGCCGGCGCCGATCGCCGAGGAGCTGATGCGCAGCTACGCCGCCGGGTGGTGGCAGACGCTGGTCAAGCTCCGCCTGCCGGCGTCGACCCCGTACCTGTTCCCCGCGCTGCGCCTCGCTGCCGCCGCGGCCGTCGTCGGAGCCGTGGTCGGCGAGATTTCCACGGGCACCCGTGGTGGTGTCGGTCGATTGGTGATCGAATACTCCCGGGAGGCCACCACGGATCCCGCCAAGGTCTTCACGGCGATGATCGGCGCCGCGGCCCTCGGGCTCGCGGTCGCCGCGGTCATCGGGTTCAGCGAGTTCCTGCTCCGCCGGCGGAGGGTGCGGGCATGACTGCCGTTGTCCTTGAAAGTGTGTCCAAGGTGTTCAACGCCGGCCGGCCCGACGAGGTCACCGCGTTGACCGGTGTCGACCTGACGGTCGAGCAGGGCGAGTTCGTCACGCTGATCGGGCCGTCCGGGTGCGGCAAGTCCACGTTGCTCCGGCTCGTCGGCGACCTCATCCAGCCGTCCACGGGCACGGTCACCGTGGCCGGCAAGCCGGCTCACACCGCCCGCGCCGACCAGGAATACGGGATCGCCTTCCAGCAGGCCGGCCTGTTCGAGTGGCGCACGGTGCAGCGCAACGTCGAGCTTCCGCTGGAGCTGCGCGGCACTTCCAAGCGTGAGCGGCGCGAACGGGCCCGCGAGATGCTCGACCTGGTCGGGCTGGGCGAGTTCGCTTCGCATTATCCGGCGCAGCTCTCGGGCGGCATGCAGCAGCGCGTCGCGATCGCCCGGGCGCTGGCCGTGCATCCGCCGCTGCTGTTGATGGACGAGCCGTTCGGCGCCCTCGACGAGATGACCCGCGAACGGCTCCAGGACGAGCTCCTGCGAATCTGCGCCAGCACCGGCACCAGCACGATCTTCGTGACCCACTCGATCCCCGAGGCCGTCTACCTCTCCGACCGGGTCGTGGTGATGTCGGCGCGGCCGGGCCGGATCACCGAGGTCGTCCCGGTCGACCTCGGCCCCCGCGGCGAGGCGACCCGGCAGTCGCCGGGCTTCTTCACCGGCATCACCAAGGTCCGGCGCGCCCTGCGCGGCGACGCCGTGCCCGCCGGCGCGACGTCATGACCACGGCCGTCGACCCGGTGGTCGCGGCCGACCCCACCGCGCCGGTCGTCACCCGCCGGCGCCGCGGGGGCCCGTGGTTGGCGGTCGTGCCGCCGCTGGTGGTCGGTGTCGCGGGGCTGCTGCTCTGGGAGACCGTCGTCAAGGTCGGCCGGGTAGCGCCCTACGTGCTCCCGGCCCCGTCGGCGATCGGCGAGCAGTTCTGGCAGAGCCGCGAGGTGGTCTGGCGCACCGGCCTGGCCAGCGGCGAGAACGCCCTGATCGGTTTGCTCGTCGGCGCGGCCGTCGGGCTGCTCGCGGCCATGGTCGCGGCCCGCTTCGCCTTCCTCGGCGAGGTATCCATCCCGGTGGCGGCGGCGCTGAACGCGCTGCCGATCATCGCCCTGGCACCCATCCTCAACAACATGTTCGACTCGACCAGCAGCGTGCCCCGACGCCTGGTGGTCGCGATAGTGGTGTTCTTTCCCGTGTTCGTCAACGCGTTACGCGGGCTGCGCGAGGTGGACCCGATCCACCGGGACCTGATGGCCAGTTACGCCGCGAGCGGCTGGACCGTCACCCGGCTCGTCCGCCTCCCCGCCGCCCTGCCGTTCGTCTTCACCGGTCTGCGCCAGGCGTCCTCCCTGGCGGTGATCGCGGCGGTGGTCGCGGAGTACTTCGGCGGGCTGCAGAACGGCCTGGGCTCCCGGATCACCTCGGCGGCGGCCAACACCGCGTACCCCCGTGCCTGGGCCTTCGTGCTCGGGGCGTGCGTGCTGGGTCTCGTCTTCTACCTGGTGGCCCTTCTCCTCGAACGGCTCGTTATGCCGTGGCGGAGGGTCTAGACACATACCGGAGGACCATTGTGAAGCGTACGAGAACCGCCCTTGCGATTCTGGCTTTGTCCACCCTGGTGCTTACCGCGTGCGGCACGGCCGACGAGCCCGCTGCTTCTTCGGGCAGCGGTGGCACCAAGAGCGTCAAGCTCCAACTCCAGTGGTTCGTGCAGGGCCAGTTCGCCGGCTACATCGCCGCGGCCGACCAGGGTTTCTACAAGGAGCAAGGCCTCGACGTCGAGATCCTCGAAGGCGGCGTCGACATCGTCCCGCAGACCGTGCTGGCCCAGGGCCAGGCCGACTTCGCGATCGCGTGGGTGCCCAAGGCGCTGGCCTCCCGCGAGCAGGGCGCCGGGATCACCAACATCGGCCAGATCTTCCAGCGCTCGGGCACGTACCAGGTCTCCTTCGCCTCCGCGCACATCACAAAGCCAGCTGATCTGCGGGGCAAGAAGGTCGGCAACTGGGGCTTCGGCAACGAGTTCGAGCTGTTCGCGGCGATGACCAAGGCCGGGCTCGACCCCGGCAAGGACGTCACGCTGGTGCAGCAGCAGTTCGACATGCAAGGGCTGCTGCGCAAGGACATCGACGCGGCCCAGGCGATGAGCTACAACGAGTACGCGCAGCTCCTGGAGGCGAAGGACCCGGCGACGGGCAAGCTCTACGACCCGTCGGCGTTCACGGTGCTCGACTGGAACTCGGTCGGCACCGCGATGCTCCAGGACGCCGTCTGGGCCAACACGTCGAAGCTGGAGTCCGACGCGTCCTACCAGGACACCGCGACGAAGTTCCTGGCCGCGTCGATCAAGGGCTGGGCGTACTGCCGGGACAACCCCGAGGCCTGCCGCGACCTGGTGGTCAAGCGCGGCTCGAAGCTCGGCGCGAGCCACCAACTCTGGCAGGTAAACGAGGTCAACAAACTGGTCTGGCCGGCCCCGTCCGGCGCCGGCATGATCGACGAGGCGGCCTGGAAGGCCACGGTCGACCTGTCGATGACCACGAAGAACGCGGACGGCCAGACGGTCCTCACCAAGGCACCGGAGGGCCTGGCCTACACGAACGACTACGTCCAGAAGGCCCTGGACACCCTGAAGTCGCAGGGCGTCGACGTCAACGGCGCCGGCTTCACCCCGAAGACGGTCACCCTCACCGAGGGCGGCGCCTGACCCTCGCCTGTCCTGGGCCGGGATCACGACCCGGCCCAGGACAGTGCGGCCCCGAGCGCCATCGACGCGCGTGAACTATGGTTGCGTGATCGCAACTATTTGCCCCGGAAGGGACGTCGATGGCTGGACGGCGCCTGGCCGACCGGTACGAGCTCGAGGAGGTGGTGGCCCGCGGCGGCATGGGCGTCGTCTGGCGGGCCCGTGACCTGCGGCTCGACCGGGCGGTGGCCGTCAAGCTCGTCTCGGTTTCCGCGTTGACCGACCCGACGGTGATCGAGCGGTTCGACCGCGAGGCCCGCACCGTGGCCCGGCTCAACCACCCGAACATCGTGGCGGTCTTCGACTTCGGAACCGACGACGGCGACTCCTACCTGGTCATGGAGTTCGTGGAAGGCCGCAGCCTGGCCGCGGTCATCGGTGACGGGCCGCTGCCGGTCGCCGAGGCCACGGCGGTCGCCGCCCAGGCCTGTGCGGGCCTGTCCGCCGCGCACGCCGCCGGGGTCGTCCACCGCGACGTCAAGCCGGCGAATCTCGTCCGGACGCACGCGGGCGTCGTGAAGATCTGCGACTTCGGCATCGCCCACCTGCAGCACGTGTCGGGCCAGGCCCGCCTGACGAGCACCGCGATCGCGATGGGCTCGACCAGCTACATGTCGCCGGAGCAGGTCAACGGCGATCCGGTCGACGCGCGGACGGACCTCTACGGGCTGGGCTGCACCATCCACGCCATGCTTACCGGCGCGCCGCCGTTCGTGGGAGTGACCCCGCTGTCCGTGGTGCACCAGCACGTCACCCAGTCACCGCCCGACGTACGAACGGCGCGCCCCGACGTGCCGGCGGCCCTCGCGCGCCTGGTCGACGAGCTGCTGGCGAAGTCGCCGGACGCCCGGCCGAGCGACGCCGACGCCGTACTGGCCCGGTTGGCCGGCGAACCGGCGACCTCGGCGCCGGACGTCCGGCCGAGCGGTGCCCTGCCGGCTCGGTTGTTCGACGAACCGGCAGCTTCGCCGTCGGACGGCCGTCCGGGCGCCGCGGGGTTGGCCCCGGTGGCCGACGACGCGCCGGCACCTCTCGCCGGCCCTCCCGCGCGGCGGCGCCGCCGGCGGGCCTGGGGCATCGCGGGCGTGGCCGCCGGAGCGGTGGCGGCAATCGCCCTGGCGTCGTTGCTCGCCGCCACCCGCGACGGCGGCCCGGACAGGGTCGCCGCGCCGCCGGCCGCGTCGGCCGCACCCGCGTCCGCGCCGGTGCCGGGACACACGAGCGCCTTGCGATCTCCCACCCCTTCGCGGTCGACACGGACGACCACAGCACCGGCTGCCCCGCCGTCTCCCACCAAACCGCGGCCGACACGGACGTCCCCGCCCGCTGTCGCGGTGGATCCGGTCACCGACCTGCGGCGGACCATCGACGCCCAGGTGGATGCCAGCCAGCTCAAGGCCAAGGAGGCGGCGGACCTCCACAAACGGGTCGACGACATCGCAGACCGGCTGGATCGCGACGCCCCGGACGCCCCCAGGAAGATCGGTGAGCTGCGGACCCGGCTGGCAGATCTCCGCCGCCAGGACAAACTGACGGAGACGGGCTATGCCGCCATCTCCCGTGCGGTTGACCGCCTTCCGCCAGCCACGGTGTGAGTGACGCGCGATCAGCGCTGGGGCCGAGAGCGTGGGATGGCGGACCTGCCGGCCGGTGATGGGGGTCGCCGGCCGGCAGGGTGCGGGCGCCGAGCTGCCCAGCCGGCGGTCCGCTGTGGATCGCGGGCGGGTTCGCCTAAGGCGCCAACCCGGAAGCGAGCCGCCGCGTTCCATGCGTCAACTTATTCCAACTGGTTCCATCTGGTCAACGTCCAATCTCAACTTGTTGCAACAAGATGACATGACAAGCCTCGATGTGGTGGACTCGCGGTGGCCAACCGGAAAGCGAGCTCCATCGTGGAACCCACCACTTCATATCGCCATATTCTCGACGACCTCGTCCGCCGGATCGAGAGCGGCGAGCTCGCGCCCGGCGAGAAGCTGCCCTCGACCGTGCGCCTCGCCGCCGACTACAGCGTCAGCATCTCCACGATCCACCGGGTCACCACAACCCTGGAGGACCGCGGCCTGATCCGCGGTGTCCCGGGCAAGGGGCGGTACGTCCGCTCCTGAACCGGCGTCCCACAACCCGGGATAACCTACTAACTCAGTAGGCTTAGTGGGTTATCGTGTCCACCATGTTCCTGTCCTCTGACCTGCTCAGCGTCGCCCGGCGGTTCGCCGGCGACCCGGCCGCCTGGTCGGTCGCTCCTCGATTCGACCCCGACGAGCGGTGGTACCACCGGATCGCCGCCACGCCGGAGCACGAGGTCTGGCTGCTCACCTGGCTGCCCGGCCAGCACACCGACCTGCACGACCACGGCGGCGCGAGCGGCGGCTTCACCGTCGTCTCCGGCACCCTGACCGAGGAGACCGTCAGCCGCGGCGCGCTGCGCGCCCGGCCGCTCGCGCCCGGCGCCGGCCGTCGGTTCGGCCCGCACTACGTGCACCGCGTCAGCAACCTCGGCCCCGACCCGGCGATCAGCGTCCACTGCTACGCGCCGGAACTGCGTAGCATGACCCGATATGACCTGACCGACGACGGCGTCCTGCGGGTCGCCGACGTGGCACGCGCGGGGGTGGCCTGGTGAGCCGTTCGATCGACGACATCCTGGAAGCGGCACGCGAACGACTGAACCGGCTCGACCCGGAGCCCGCCCACGTGGCCGCCCGCTCCGGCGCCGTGCTCGTCGACACCCGCCCGGTCGGGCAGCGCGAGGCGACCGGCACGATCCCCGGCGCGCTGGTCATCGACCGCAACGTGCTGGAGTGGCGCCTCGACCCGCGGTGCGACGCGCGGCTGCCGATCGCCGACTCGTACGACACGCACTACATCCTGTTCTGTCAGCAGGGCTACTCGTCCTCGCTGGCCGCCGCCTCGTTGCAGGACCTCGGCCTGCACCGGGCGACCGACCTCGCCGGCGGCTTCCTCGCCTGGCTCGCGGCCGGTCTGCCCGTCCTGCAACCCGGCGCACCGACCCGGCCCACCCCCCAGCTCGTCGGCGCACACCCCAGGGAGGAACCATGACCGTGGCAATCCCGAGCCAGCGGACGGCACCCGAGGTCTGGATCGATGTCGCGGCGCGGCAGGTGATCCGCGGCGGCCGCGAGGTGCCCCTGACCCGGCTCGAGTTCGACCTGCTGGTCTTCCTCGCGCGCCACCCTCGCCGGGTCTTCACCCGCGACCACCTGCTGCGCAGCGTCTGGGGCTACGCGATCGCGGGCCCCCGCTCGGTCGACGTCCACATCAGACGGTTGCGCGGCAAGCTGGTCACCCCGGTGGTGCGCACCATCTACGGCGTCGGCTACCGGCTGGAGGACGAGGCTCCGATCACCGTGGTGGCCGACTAGGACAGCAGGTCCACCAGCTCCTGGGCGTTGCGCTGCGCGTAGTCGCTGTAGCAGTTGTTCATCAGCACGTGGGTCTCGTCGGCGTCAGCGGCCAGGCGCCGCAGCTTCGGGGCCCATTGCGCCATCTCGCGCTTCGAGTACTCGTACCCGAACTTCTCGTAGATGTTCTTGCTCGTCCACTTGGCACTGTGCCCGTGGAAGCGCATCACCGCCAGCTCCGCGGTGGCCTCCAGGATCGGCGGGACGGAGGAGCGGTGGCCCTGTGGCATGTCGACGGCGACGTACGGCAGATGGTGCTGGCGCAGGAACTCCAGCGTCTCCGCCCGGTTGTCGCCCTCGAACCACGACGCGTTGCGGAACTCGAACACCGGCCGCAGGGGCTTGACCCGGTCGCGGACCTCGATCAGGAAGTTCTTGTTGGACCGCCGGATGCCGAACCACGGCGGGAACTGGAACAGCAGCGCGCCGAGCTTGCCCGCTGACACGAGCGGGTCCAGCGCCGACAGGAATCGGGCCCAGACCTCCTCGTACGCCTGCGGCTCGAGGTCCTTGGGGTAGACGTTGGTCTTGTCGGTCTCGGGCCGCAGGTCCTTGAAGATCGAGCTGACCTTGGTCGGATGACCGGTCAGGAGGCTGTACGCCTTGACATTGAACGTAAAACCCGCAGGAGTGCGCGCCGCCCACAACGCCGCGGTCTGCTCGGCCGGCGGAGCGTAATAGGTCGCGTCGACCTCGACCAGCGGAAACTTCCCCGCGTAGTAACCCAGCCGCTTCTCAGGGGTGTCCGAGCCCGGCGGATACCACCCGGACTCCAGGAGCGTCTTGTCGGTCCACGAGGCCGTGCCGACCTTGATGTCGCCCACACCAACGAGACTAGGCCGCCCGGCGCTCCCGCGTCTGCTTGCAGGCCACGCACGAGGTCGCCGCCGGGAAGATCTCCAGCCGCTCGACCGGAATCGGGGCGGCGCAGGTCTCGCAGGCGCCGTAGCTGCCCGCGGCCAGCCGGGACAACGCGTGCTCGTACTGCGAACGGCGTTCGTCGATGACACCCAGCACCGACCGGAACGTGTCGTGCTCGGCGGCCTTCGAGCCGCTGTCGGCCTGGTCGTCGCCGGCCGTGTCGCGCGCCTCGACCAGGCGGAGCAGCAGGCCCCGCTCGCGCTCGGCCTCGTACTCGGCGGTCAGCTCGTCCACCCGGGCCTGCAGGGTGAGCCGGATCTGCTCGGCTCGGGTCGCGTCCTCGATCAACATGGCGGCCGCCCTTCCAGGTGGTGGAGGTGGAGGTGCGGGCGAGTACCCATCATGCCCGAAGGTCAAACCGCTCATTCATTTCACTCGCGTTCACTCGCGCTCGACCAGGGCCGGATGGAGTGGATCGTCGGCGCGCACCACCACGTCGGCCCAGCCGGCCGGGTCGACCTCGTCCGCGTACCGCCGCCAGGCCGGCAGCGTCCATGCCCAGTCCGCCGGGGTCCGCCGGGCCAGCGCGCCCGGCGACACCACGAGATGGACGGTCACGTCGAAGGCCAGCGCGCCGCCGAGCAGGAAACCACCCGTGACCAGCACCGCGGCGGTCGGCTCCAGCGGCTCGTAGCCGGCCCGGCTCGCCCGGTCGGTCGCCGGGTCCCACAGCGACGGCAGGATCCGCCCGGTGCCGCCGGGCCCGGCCGGGTCGAGCACCTCGCGCCGCAGCCCGGGCTCGTCGAGCCAGTCCGTGTAGAACGCGTCGGGGTTGGTCCGGCCCTGTTCGAAGCGCAACGACGCGGCCCGGAGGAACCCGTTCGCGGGTACGACACGCGCCGGCCGCCCCCGCAGCCGCAGCTCGTCGACCAGCACGGATGCCAGCGGGCCCGGCCCGGCCAACGGGTTGTCTGAAACGGCGGTCGACAGCGGAGAGGCACCAGCCGGCGGCGGGCCGTCCAGCGCGACCCGGATCCGGCCCTCCGGAGAGGCCGACGCGATCCGCGATGCGAGACCGTCGACGAACAGTTCCGGAGTGATCGGCCGCACACGCACCCGCCCATGATGCCCTGGCACCGGCAGGATGTCCGGCATGCGGGCCGTGCTGACCGGGTTCGCCGGGATCTGGCTGGTGACGCTGGCCGGCTACCTGGCGGGCCGTTTCGGCGTCCTCGGCCCGGACGCGACCACGCTGCTCGCCCGCCTGGTCTTCTACCTCGCCGCACCGGCCCTGCTCTTCTCGACGCTGGCCACCTCCAGCCTCGACAAGGTGTTCACCCCGGCGCTGGCCGTCTTCGTGCTCAGCACGCTGGTGGCGGCGGCGCTCTACGTGGCCGTCACCCTGCCGAGACGGCCGGCGGCCGAGGTGACCATCGGTGCGCTCTGCGCGTCGTACGTCAACGCCGGCAACCTCGGCCTGCCCATCGCCGCGTACGTGCTCGGCGACGCCTCTCTGGTCGTACCCGTGCTGCTCTTCCAGCTCCTGATCGCGACCCCGACGGGCCTGGCCGTGCTGGACGTGACCGCGGCCGGCCACCGCCCCGCGCCGCTGCGGCTGCTCTCCGCGCCGCTGCGCAACCCGATCAGCGTCGCCTGCCTCTGCGGCCTGGTGGTGGCTGCCGCCGGCTGGCGCCTGCCGCCCGAGGTGCTCCGCCCGTTCGACCTGGTCGGCGGGGCAGCCGTGCCGCTGGCCCTGATCGCCCTCGGGCTCGCGCTGCGCGGCAGCCGCCCGTTCGCCGGCGGCCCGGACGCACCCCAGCGCTATCTCGCCGTCGGCCTCAAGGTCGTCGTGCAGCCCACCGTCGCCTGGGCGATCGGCCACTTCCTGTTCCACCTCGACGGCCACGCGCTGCTCGCCGCCGTTGTGCTGTCGGCCCTGCCCAGCGCCCAGAACCTCTTCGTGTACGCCACCCGCTACGACCGCGCCACCGGCCTGGCCCGGGACGCCATCGTGCTGTCCACCCTCGCCGCCGTACCCGCTTTGGTGATAATTGCTGCCCTGCTCACGTAACGGGTTTGCTAGGGTCCCGCCCGTGACGGTTACCCCTGCCGACGTGACCACTGTCGTGGCTTTGCTCCGCGCGACCTTGCGTGACGTGCCCGACGACGCCTGGGACGTGCCGGCCGGCGCGCTCACCTGGACGTGCTGGGAGACCATCGAGCACACCGCGGACGACCTGTTCGCGTACGCGATGCAGATCGGCCCGTCCGACCCGCCCACCGACACCCACGTACCGGCCGGCTGGCGGTACCTGCGCGAGGGCGGCCCCGCCCTGACCATCTTCGTCGACCGCGCCGCCGGCACCCTCGGCCTGCTGCGGGTGCTGGACGGCTGCGGCGCCATGCTGGCCGGCGTCGTCGCCGGTGCGCCCGCCGACCGTCTCTCCCACCACGCGTACGGCATCAGCGACCCGGAGGGCTTCGCCGCGATGGGCGTCGTCGAGACCGTCGTGCACGCCCACGACGTGGCGACCACCCTGGGCCTGCCCTGGCAGCCGCCGGCCGAGCTGTGCGAGCGGGTCATCGAGCGGCTGTTCCCGGACCTGCCGGAACACCCGGACCCGTGGGAGCGGCTCCTGTGGGCGACCGGCCGGATCGCGCTGCCCGGCCACCCGCTGCGTGACTCGTGGCGCTGGGACGGCCGGCCCGTTACGCTGCGCGGATAGCGTGCAGGCATGCTCACCGCCCGCCCCGCCAGCACGTGGCGCAACACCTACGAGCTCGCGCTCGACGGCCGACCGCTGACGACCTGGCAGGCCTCGCTCTGGAAGCAGGGCGGGAAGTGCACGTTGGACGGTCACGACTACCAGATCAGCTCCAACACCTGGGGCACCCGGCACACGATGGTCGACGGGAACGGCGACGAGGTCGCGGTGGCCGACAAGGTCGGCCGCAAGAAGTGGACCGTGACGTACGGCGGCCAGACCTACCAGTTCCGCTGGCGCTCGATGTGGAGCCAGCAACAGGATCTCTACGTGGGTGACCAGGGGGTCGGCTACGCGCGGCGCCCGAGCGCCTGGCGGCGCGACGTGGAGCTCGACCTGCCGGGCATGCCGACACCGGCACAGGTCTTCGTGGCCGGCGTCGTGATCGCGATGTGGGACGCCCAGGCCGCGGCTATGGCCTAGAGCTCGGTGAGAGCGCGCAGGGCGGTGACCGTGGCGTAGCCCTCGGCCAGCGCGGCGAGGTCCGTTCCCGGCACGAGCTTCTCGCCGGACTCCTCCAGCGCGGTCCGGACGAAGCCTTCGCCGGACTCCACGACGGTCATCTGCACCTGCCCGAAGGCGGCGAGCGACGCCCGCCGTACCCCGCGCAACCGCGAGGCCGGCAGGTCGGGCACGTTGACGTTGAGCACCACGCCGGCGGGCGCGGCCAGCAGCTCGTCGACGAGGTCCACCGCGGTCGCGGCGGCGGTGTGCCAGTTGCGGCGGGCCTCGTCGGCCGCGGTCATCCGCATCACCGCTCCGCCGCTGGCGGTCGTCGCCGCCGACGCCGACAGGATGTCCAGTGAGACGGCCATGGCCCGGCACCCCGCCGCCGAGGCGGTCAGCGCCGCGCCGACCGTGCCCGAGTGCAGCACCGCGCGGCCGGCGTTCGCGCCCCGGTTGATCCCGGACACCACCAGGTCCGGTGGCGGGCCGACGGCACCCCGCAGGCCCAGCAGCGTGATGTAGGCGGGCGAGCCGGCGATCGCGTACCCCGGCACGCCGTCGACGTCGCGGCGCTCGAGCAGCACCCGGCCGTCGTCCTCGGTCGCGGTCAGGGCGGCGCTCGTGCCGCTGGAGTCGACCCGTGGCGCGGCGACCACCGTGTCGAGGCCCCGGGCCGCCAGCGCCGCGGCGAGCACCCGGATGCCGACGGCGTCGATGCCGTCGTCGTTGGTGACCAGGACCCGCGGGCTCATGGCGTACGCGAGGGGGTCAGTCCCGTGGCCGCCGCGACGCGCGCGAACACCACCGCGTCGGCCACGGCCGCGCCGCCGTGGTCGTTGTTGAAGTACACGTACGCGTCGCCGAACGCGTCCTTCAGCCGCCCCGCCCAGGTACGCAACGCGCTGCGCCCGTACCGCGGCCGGGGTGTCGCCCGTCCTTCGTGGAATCTCAGGTAACCCCAGTCGGTGGTGCGCCACAACGGCGTCGTCGGGCGGCCGAGCCGGTCGGCCCACACCAGCGCGGCGTGGTGTCTTTCCAACACCGCCCGGACCTCCTCGGCCCACCAACTCGCATGCCGGGGCTCGACCGCGACCCGGACCCCACGCGGAAAGCGGGCCAGCACGTCGTCGAGTGCGCCGGGATCCGCCTTCAGGTTGGGTGGAAGCTGGACCAGCACCGGTCCGAGCCGGTCGCCGAGCCCCGCCGCGTGGTCCAGGAAGCGCTGCACCGGCTCCGCGGGGTCCTTGAGACGCCTGATGTGGGTGAGGTAGCGGCTCATCTTGACCCCCACGCTGAAGTCGTCGGGCGTGCGCTCCCGCCACTGAACGAAGGTGTCCCGCTCCGGCAGCCGGTAGAAGGCGTTGTTGATCTCCACCGTGGCGAACCGGGCCGCGTAGTACTCGATCCAGGCCCGCTGCGGCAGCTTCTCGGGGTAGAAGGGGCCACGCCAGTCCCGGTACTGCCAACCCGAGGTGCCGACGAGGATCACGGGTCCTGACTTACCCCCGATTCCCGCACGCAGGCCCGTCCGGACCGGTCATTCTGGGGTTACAGGTGATCGTTCGACGGGTAGGGGAGCGGTGGAAACGCCCCTCCACCCGGGGCGTCACGAGCGCGAGGGGGCTACTCATGACACTCGACGACGACGACATGGCCACGAGCGGAGCCAGCAGCACGGAAGGCCCGGCGGACGGCGGCACCAACCCGTCCGGTCACGACGGCGGCGCGGACGGCAGTGCGGAGGGCCCGGCGGACGGCGGCACCAACCCGTCCGGTCACGACGGCGGTGCCGACGGCAGCGCGGAGGGGGTCGCCGACGGCGGCACGAACCCGCAGGGCCACGACGGTGGCGCGGACGGCAGCGCCGAGGGTCCGGCGGACGGCGGGACCAACCCGCAGGGTCGCGACGGCGGTGCGGACGGCGGTGCCTGAGGGAGCCGCGGCCGACGGGGTTGTGCCGGGTGGTGCGCGCCGCCCGGCCTTCGCCCGTTGCGTCAGCGTGGACGCGGCCAAGTTCGCCGGCGCGTACTGGGGGCGGGCGCCGTTGCTGTCCCGGGCTTCCGAGCTCGACGGCGCGGACGGCTTCCGCGACCTGCTGTCCCCGTCGGACGCCGACGAGCTGCTGAGTCGCCGGGGCCTGCGGGTCCCGTTCCTGCGGGTCGCGAAGGACGGGGCCCTCGTGCCGCCCGGCCGCTACACCGGCGGCGGGGGAGCGGGCGCCGAGATCGACGACCAGATCATCGACGAGAAGATCATGGCTTTGTACGCCGAGGGCGCGACCCTGGTCTTCCAGGGGCTCCACCGCACGTGGCCGCCGCTGATCGCGTTCGCGGGCGAGCTCGGCTCGGCCCTCGGCCAGCCGCTGCAGATCAACGCGTACCTGACGCCGGCCGGCAACCAGGGCTTCTCGACCCACTACGACACCCACGACGTCTTCGTGCTCCAGGTAGACGGCCGCAAGCGCTGGCGCGTCCACCCACCCGTGCTCGCGGACCCGCTGGAGCGCCAGGCGTGGGGCGGCCGGGCCGAGGAGGTCTCCGCGACGGCGGCCGGCGAACCGGCGCTGGACGTGGTCCTGGAGCCCGGAGACGCGCTCTATCTGCCCCGGGGCTGGCTGCACAGCGCCGCCGCCCAGGACGACTCGTCGCTGCACATCACGATCGGGATCCGGGCCCTGACGCGGTACGCCCTGGTCGAGGCCCTGCTCGCGGAGGCGGCCGAGGACCCGCGCCTGCGGGCGACGCTGCCGTACGCCCTCGACGTCAGCGACCAGGACCAGCTCGAACCGGAGCTCACCGAGACGGTCGAGGCGCTGCGGTCCTGGCTGGAGACGGCGTCACCGGCGGCGGTCGCCGAGCGCCTGCGCCGCCGGTCGTGGCCGGCCGCCCGCCCGGCCCCGCTGCGGCCCCTGGCCCAGGCCGCGGCCCTGTCGTCGCTGGCCGCGGACTCCCACATCGTGCCGCGCCGGGGGCTGCGCTGGCGGTTGGAGCCGGACGGCACCGAAAAGCTCCGGCTGCGCCTGACCGACCGGGCGGTGACGTTCCCGGCGGGGTGCACGGCGGCGCTGACCGCCTTCCTGGACGGCTCCGTGACCCGCGTGGGTGACCTGCCGGGCCTCGACGACGAGGAGTCGTGCCTGGTCCTGGCCCGCCGCCTGCTGCGCGAGGCCGTGGCGGTGCCGGGCTAGCCGGCCCAGAACTCCTTGATCACGTCGGCGGTCCTTGGTGCGAAGAGCGGCGCGAGGTGACCGGCTCCCGATAGGACGACGTCGCGCCCGTCGGGAATCCGGGCCGCCCACGCCTTCGTGTCGTCCGGTGTGCACAGTGGATCGTCGGCACCCGTGGCCATCAGCGTCGGCGCCTTGATGGCGGCGAGTCGGTCGGTGGCGTCCGGCCGGTCCAGGCTGATCGAGCGGATGGCCTGGCGCATGCCGGCGCGGTCGGCGCGGACGAACGCCGCCTTCACCGTGGCGGTGGCCTCGGTGTCCGGGAATCCCTTGCCCAGCAACACATCCGCGAGAATCCCGGCGACCGGGCGCGGGCCGGCCAGGCGGTGCAGCGCGCGCAGCAGGCGCACCGAGCGCCGGTCGGCGGGCGACAGCGCGGTGATCGGCGACGCGATGGTGACCAGGCTCGCGCAGAGGTCCGGATGTGCGGAGGCGAAGAAGACCCCGACGTGGCCGCCCCAGGCGTTGCCGATCCAGTCGACGGGCGTGGAGATGGCGAGTGCGGCCAGGACCTCGCGGGCAGCGTCGGCGCAGTCCGTCAGGGTGAACGGCCCGGGCGCCGCGCCACTGCGGCCGTGTCCGGGGCCGTCGATCAGCACGAGGGTCCGTTCCTTGGCCAGGTCGGGGCGGAGCCGGCCCCAGGTCGCCCCGTCGACGAACAGGCTGTGCCAAAGCACCGCCGGGGGACCGGACCCTTCGACCTCGACGTGCAGCCGCCCCACCCGGGTCGTCACGGTCGCCATTCCCGCCTCCAAGGGGATTTACTTCGGTTACCTAAGCTTCGGCTTCCGAAGTATTATCCGTCCGTGAAGCCGACGTCAAGCGACCTGCCCACCGACCGGGCCGCCATCGGACAGCTCCTGGTGCGCCTCCTGCGGCAGTTCCGGGCCGAGATGTTCGAACCGGCCGCGGAATCGGGCTACGGCGACTTACGCGAGCCGCATCTACAGATCTTCGGCAACATCTACGGCGGCGCCCGGCTGACCGACCTCGCCGCCCGGGCGCAACTGAGCCTGGCCGCGACGTCAGAGCTGGTGAACGACCTGCAACGGCTGGGCTACCTCGAACGCCAGCCGGACCCGGCCGACGGCCGCGCCAAGCTGATCGTCCCGACCGCACGGGGGCGGGCCGCCCTGTCGGACGCGGGCGACCGGGTCGCGGAGATCGAGCAGCACTGGGGAGACGTGATCGGCCAGGCCCGCTTCGCCGAGGCCTGCCGCGCACTGCAGGACCTGCTGGACACCTTGGAGAAGTGAGGTAGCGCGGGGCGACGATCCTGGTGCTCATGGACGATGACGGACTGTCGCGGTGGTTCTCCGGCCTCGACCTCGGGTGGCTGGGTCCCGCGTCCGAGCGGCTGACAGCGGCGGTGTCGGCGCTGCCCGAAACAGTGGTGATCGACGGCGCGACGGTGCGGATCGGGACCTTCCTGAACCGTAACTTCATGCCCATCTCGCCGCCCGACGGAAAGCCCATGCTCGCCGGCGTCAGGGTCCGGGCTGACCCCGCCGTCCTGCCGTCGTTGCGGGCCGAGCTGATCGCGGTCATCTGCGGCGCGGAGGTCTGGGTTTCTCACCTGGTCGAAGAGACCGCCCGGATTCCCGACGGGTCTGAATTCGAGGCGGTCGGCCGCAACGGCCCGAAATGGAAGCCGGGACAGCCGGCCGACGTAGTCGTGTGCCTGCGCGACGGTGTCGCGGGCCGGCACCTCGTGCGCGTCCCGCACCAGGTGATCAGCCGGTCCAGCTAGGCCCTGTTTCGTGTCTGGGGCCGGGCTGCGGCGGACTCGCCTCAACCCCAGATACGAATCAAGGCCTAGGGCGACGGGTCGGGCTGGATTGACCGGCCCGACCCGGGACGCTCAGGCGGCCACGATCCGGGAGGTGCCGGCCGCGACCGCGTACGACGCCTGCGTGCGTACCGGCGACCGCCTGGTCTCGATCGAGTCGACGGTCCGGACGTCGGTGCGCCAGCCGTGCCGGTCCACGGTGCACCGCAGGTAGCCGCGCTTCAGGCCGTCGAAGTACTTGACGTGCGGGTTCAGCAGCGGGTTGGCCGCCTTGACCGGGGCGTCGAACGCGGCCGGGAAGTCGGAGCTGATCGAGGTCGAGACGAACTCGACGGCGACCGGCGGGACGTCGAGCCGGTCGAAGTCGCGGTGCAGCTCGCTGAACCAGGTCGAGTGGATGTCGCCGGCCAGCACGACGGGGTTGGCCACCCGGTGGTCGGCGAGCACGCCGAGCAGGCGCTCGCGCTGCGGCGCGTACCCGTCCCACTGGTCGAGGTTCGCCATCGTCGGCGGTACCAGCGCCGGGTTGGGCAGCAGGGTGCGGCTCATCATCACCTGCTGGGCGACGACGTTCCAGCGGGCCGGCGAGCCGATCAGGCCGGAGGTCAGCCAGCGCTCCTGGTCGCGGCCGGTCAGCGTGCCGGACGTGTTGCCGAGCCCGGCCTCCACCGGCCCGAAGTCCGCGGTGCCCGGCTGGTCGGTGCGGTACTGCCGGGTGTCGAGCATGTTGAGGCGCAGCAGCCGGCCGAAGTCGAAGCGGCGGAAGATGCGCAGGTCCGGGCTGCCCGGGCGCAGGTTCGCGCGGATCGGCATGTGCTCGTAGTACGCCTGGTACGCGGCCGCCCGCTGCTTGGCGAACTGGGCCGCCGTCTGGTGCGCGGCGCCGCTGTCGAGCTCGTCGACCAGCGCCGCGTAGTTGTTCTCCGTCTCGTGGTCGTCCCAGGTGACCACCCACGGGAAGGCCGCGTGCGCCGCCCGCAGTGCCGGGTCGGTCTTGTACTGCGCGTGCCGGTTGCGGTAGTCGCTCAGCGTCCGGAGCTGGTCGAGCCCCGGCGTCTCCGGCGCGACGTGCCTGCGGTCGGGGAAGCGGCTGCTCGGGTCGTACTCGTAGATGTAGTCGCCCAGATGCACGACCAGGTCCAGATCCTCATTGGACAACGCGTCGTACGCCGGCCAGTAGCCGTTCTGGAAGTCCTGGCAGTTGGCGATCGCGAACCGCAGCGAGCGCGGGTCCGCCCACGGCTCCGGCGCGGTGCGGGTGCGGCCGACCGGGCTCACCTCGCCCAGCGCCTTGAACCGGTAGAAGTATTCGCGGCCCGGCTCGAGCCCGCCGGCGTCGACGTGCACCGAGTGGGCGAGCTCCGGACGGGCCAGCGTCGTGCCGCGCCGCACCACGCGCCGGAAACGCTCGTCGGTGGCCACCTCCCAGCCCACCTCGACCGTCCGCCGGGACAGGCCGCCGGGCGCGTACAGGTCGCGGGCGAGCCGGGTCCACAGGATCACGCTGTGCGCGGTCGGGTCGCCGCTGGCGACGCCGAGGGGGAAGGGCTCGGCGGTGTCGTGCGCGGCGGCCGGCGATCCGGTCGCTACAACGGCCCCGGCGGCGACCGCCGAAGCGAGCACCTGCCGGCGGCTGACGGTGAACTCGGACAACGGTCCTCCAGGTGGTCCAGGTTGGACCACCGAGCCTTCGCGACCCGGGTTGCCGTCAATCGACCGGCGGCCGGACGCCCGATGGCCAACGCTCGATGAACTGGTTCGCCTGCCGGCGGCTGCTGAGGACCACCAGGTGTGCGTGCCGTCCGTGCTCGCGCAGCAGCCTCGTCACCCGGGGGGGCATCCGCCGCCGGTACGCGATGACGTACCGGATGAAGCCCCAGGTGATCCGGCCGGTCTCGCGGCGCCAGCGACGTTGCGCGATGCCCCACAGGCAGGTGGTCGCGGGCAGGTCGAGGAAGACGACCGTGTCGGCGGCGGCCAGCCGGATCGGCAGTGTGCCCGCGTAGTTCCCTTCGATCACCCACCGCGGCGCGGCAACGAGGGCACGCTGCCGCGCCGCGAAGTCGTCCGGAGAGGCCGGCCGCCACCGCTCGTCGTAGTAGACGCCGTCGAGGTGCGTCAGCGGCGCGGCGACGATCCGGGCCAACTCCCGGGCGAGCCGGGTCTTCCCGCTTCCTCCGCAGCCGATGACGACGACCCGGTCCATCTCGTCAGCCGAGCGGGCGCTGGGGCCAGGTCATCGGATCGGTGGGTTCCCCGACCGGATCGAGGCCCTCCACGATCGCCGCCGCGTCCGCCTCACCTCCCCTCTGATAGAGGGCCCAGGCGGTCAACCGGGGGAGGAGGGTGCGCTCCTTCGTCTGGGCGCTCGACAGGATCCGGCCGCTCGGCTCCGTCGCCGTCACATCGGGCGGTCCCGGCTCGTCAGGCCCCAACGTGGGCAACAGCGACGGCGGGCGGCTCCCGGACGGCGGCGCGGCAGGCCCGGTCGACTCCAGCACGGGCGGCGGCGTGGCAGGCCCGGTCGGCTCCACCACGGGCGGAGCCGTGCCGTAGTCGACCTCGACCAGCCGGTCACCCTGCACCAGCAACAGGGCGCCGTGCCGGCTCTCCGCACCCGGCTCCACGACCACGATCGAGCCGGAGCAAGTGACCAGGCGGCCGCCGGGTGGCACGAACGTCATCCGGAACGGTGCCGAGCACGCCGTGGTCGCGTCGAGCCGCACCGCGTTCGCGAACTCCACCAGGTCGGCCACGTCCACCACCGTGGACCGCTCCGGCGGGGTGCCGCCCGTGAGCGACTGGAAGCCGTCGGCCCTGAGCGTGACCTGCACGGTCAGGCCCTCCGCCGGATGCCAGGTGAGCCACTGGTTGGTGCCCCAGTCGAAGTGCTCCTGCTCCACTACGGCCGGATGGCCGTCGACGACCGCGGACGTGGTCTCGTTGGGCACCGACGCATTGTCGTTCTCACCGCGGTCGGCGCCCCGCCACATGGTCACCGTGCCGGAGACGACGACGTCGCCGGTCACCATCTGCACCCTGACCTGCTCGACCGCTTCCCGGGCCGACCAGCCCACGGCCTGCACCGGCCACGGTGCCCACGGCACCGCGAACCGCAGCACGGTCGGGTCAGTGCCGACGAGGTCGGGCCGGTCCGCGGCGCCCGCCTGGCCGGCCGCGTCCGGCAGCGCCGGCATGGCGTCCCAGCCGATGCGGGGGTTGCCAGGTTGTGGATCTTGACCGGGACCGATGGCGAGCAGGGACGCCGCCACGACGCCGGCCAGCCCGGCGCAGGCCACCGCGTAGCCACCCTGCCGGCGGCGCCGCGCCCGGGCCCGACCAGCGGCGAGCGTGGCGGCCAGCAGCGCGTCGGCGTCGACGGGCCGGTCGGCGCGCTCGTGCAGGACCCCGGCGAGTCGGTCCTCGATCGTCATCGCTTGCTCCTCGTGGGCATGGTCTCGGGGAAGCCGGCGTCGCCGACGGTCGCGCGGAGGGCCGCGAGGCCGCGCATCACGTGCGTCCGGACGGTGACGGCGGAGCACCCGAGGATCTCGGCGATCGCGACGTCGTCCAGATCTTCGTAGTAGCGCAGCACCAGCGCCGCCCGTTGCCGCCCTGGCAACGCGGCCACCAACTGCCAGAGCGCGTCGCGGTCGGCCCCGTCGAGCGGGGGGTCCGTGGTGGCCACGGGTCTGACCTCCGGCACGGACACCTCGTGCCGCCGGGCCGCCCGCCGCCACCACGAGTTGCGGGCGTTGACGAGCATGCGGCGCACGTAGCGGTCGGGATCGTCGGCGCTCACGATCCGGCCCCACCGCTGGTAGGCCTTGGCCAGCACGTCCTGCACCAGGTCGTCGGCGCGATGGTCGTCGTCGACCAGCAACCGGGCCAGCCGGACCAGGGCGGGCCCCCGGGCGAGCACGTACTCCTCGAACGTCACGCTGAACAGACGTCGATGCCGCGGGCTTCGTTGACAAGCGGGAAGAACTTTCCGCGGCGTACGATCGGTCGCGCGATGGACTACGACGAGATCTACCGACACGGCGCGGCGCCCTGGGAGATCGGCGGCCCGCAGCCGGCCCTGGCGGCGGTGCTCGACCGCGGTGTCGGCGGCCCGCGCGTGCTGGACCTCGGCTGCGGCACCGGTGAGCTCGCCCTCGCGCTGGCCCGCCTGGGCCTCGACGTGACCGGCGTCGACATCTCTCCGGTGGCGATCGACCTGGCCCGGGCCAAGGCGGCCGACGCCGGCCTGGCGATCCATTTCGAGGTCGACGACGCCACGAGCCTCCCGGCGGCCGAGTTCGACGCGATCTTCGACTCCGGCCTGCTGCACAACCTGCACCGCGAAAACGCGGACGCCACCGCTGCCTACCTCGCGCTGCTGCCGACCCTCGCGGCCCCGGCCGCGACCCTGCACGTGCTGGGCGTCTCGGCGGCGGCCGGCGGCGACTGGACCATGACGGAGGAGTTCCTGCGCGCGACCTTCGCCGAGCCGACCTGGACCGACACGCGGGTCACCGACATCGAGGTGTTCGCGACGGTCGACGGCGCGGACCTGACGATGCCCGGCTTCCTCCTGACCACTGTGCGCAAGCCGCCGTCCGTCGGCTGACCCGGTGGAGCGTTCGTTGCGGGTCGGCGACGTGCCGGCGGTGCTCTGGATGCCGTCCTACCCGGACCCGCGTCCGTTGGTCCTGTTGGGCCACGGCGGCAGCGGGCACAAGCGCAGCGAGCGCGTCGTGGAGCTGGGCCGCTGGTTCGCGGAGCGGGCCGGCTGCGCGGCGGTGGCGATCGACGGCCCGTACCACGGTGATCGGGTGCCGAGCCCGCTGACGACGGCGGAGTACCAGGCCCGCGTCGTCGCCGAGGGCATCGAGACCGTGCTCGACCGGATGACCGACGACTGGCTGACGACATTGGACGTCATCGGCGCGGAAGGCCTCGCGGACGTCTCGCGGGTCGGCTATCTCGGCCTGTCCATGGGCACCCGGTTCGGCCTTCCGGTCGCGGCCGCCCTGGGAGACCGGCTGCGCTGTGCCGTGCTCGGCAAGTTCGGCCTGCGCCAGGAAATGGCCCCGGGCATGGCGGCACCCGGGAGGGTGGCCCGCGACGCCGCCCGGCTCACGGCCCCGGTCCTCTTCCACGTCCAGTGGCACGACGAGCTCTTCCCACGGGACGGCCAGCTGGCCCTGTTCGACCTGCTGCCGTCGTACGACAAGGAACTGATCGCCTTTCCCGGCCCCCACGGCGAGACCAGACCCGAAGCCGTCACCCGCTGGCGCGAGTTCGTCGTCAGGCACCTCACCTCCCCATAACGTGCCAACAAGCAGCACGCCAGGGACGGTCTTGAGAGCACGCGAGCATCGTCATTGATGAATCGACCAATGTGGATCGTCACCGTACTCACCGCCATCGTGGGAGCCGCGCTCCTGCCTGGCTCGGCCGTCGCGTCACCGGCCGCGGGCGGAGCCGGCAGCTCCTACTGCGCGCCGGCCTGGCCCGGCACCGACTTCTACGCCGCCGGCCGGGTCGGCTCGGAACGCGTCACCGTCCCGACCTCCGGCTGCAGCACCATCTCGGTCTCCCAGATCCGCGACGTCCGCGACCCGAACGACCGCTGCCAGACGTTCCTGGTGGCCATGCTGCCCCGCGACGGCGGCGACCCCACCTACACCGACCCGGTGCGGGCCTGCTCCTCGCCGCCGCAGAAGCGCACGGTGCTGGCAACCAACGTGCCCGACGGCACCGTCTTCTTCGTGCTCTACGAGGTCGACTACATCGTTCCCGAACCGCAGCAGGTCCGGTTCACGGTCTGGCGCTGACCCAGGAAAGGAGCCGCCCGCCGACCATTGGTGACACCGGTCGGCGGGCGGCGAACCGCGGGTCAGTAGTCGCGGCGCTCGGTGAAGACGCCGACGATGGCCGCCAGGTGCGGGTCGGACGTGATGGTCAGGAAGCGCCCGGGGCGCAGCTCGACACTGGACGGGTTCGCCTGGTCGGCCGTGGCCGGGCCGTGGATCGCCGCGTCGTAGATCAGGATGTCCTGGTCCGCGTCGATGTTCCGCTCGGGATGCCGCAGCAGGCGCCCGACCGTCGGGCGGCCCGGGCCGAACGTCCCGGACAGGTCGCCGTAGGTGAACAGCACGTCGCCGTTGCGCAGCACCAACTGGTGGTGTGACGACGCGGGCAGGCCCGTCGACTCGGGCGTGGTCCAGGTGCGGCCCTGGTCGTACGACCGCGACACGTACGCGATGTTGATCGACGTGCGGATGATCGAGAGCAGCGAGCCGTCCTTGAGCAGGCTGAGGTTCGGCTCCTGGAAGTCGAAGGTCGCCGAACGGCCGATCACGGACTCGTTCTCCTTCGGCCAGGTGCGGCCGCCGTCGGTCGAGCGGACCACCGTCGCCGGCCCGGTGCCGCCCTCGGGCAGCCGGCCGTAGAGCGGCACCAGCAGGTCGCCGTTTCGCAGCTGGAGGATCGGCCCGTGGGTGGCGGCGTGGCCGGCGTAGTACGCACCGACGACCACATCGGACGGTCCTTCGAGGGCGGTGCCGACCTCGATCGGGGTGCTCCAGTTGGCACCCTTGTCGGTCGACCGCGTCACGAACGTGCCGACCAGCGTCACCGGCTTGCCGGGGTAGCCGGTCCAGTCCGTGCGGAAGAAGTTCATCAGCACGGTGCCGTCGCGCATCTGCATGAGCTTGGGGTCGCGGTCGTCGATCGGCGTGTCGATCGCCACCCGCGGGGTGCTCCAGGTGTGGCCCTGGTCGCGGCTCTGCACGACCATGATGCGGCCGTCCTGGTCGATGTGGGCCACCGACTCCCGGTACGCGACGAGCAGGCGACCGTCCTTGAGTTTGATCATGTCGCCGAAGAACGCGCGTTTGCCGCTCTCGGCCGGTGCGACGATGACGGGATCGGTTGGCGTTCCGGGTGGTGAGGCCGCGGTCGCGGCGGTCGACGTGGCGGCGAGGGCGGCGGTCGAGGCGAGCAGCGCGGCGCAGGCGCCAAGGACGAGACGACGCACGAAAACCACTCCCAATCAGGTACGGCGGGTTCGGCGATCGGCCCGAAAGCTATCTGGAACACCATTCCATGTCAATCGATGCGACCGTTGACATGGAACGGTGTTCCAGATGGACTGTCAGCCTCCACGCATTGATCACCGCGACACCAACCTCGTCGCCAACGGCGGCTTCGACGTCGGCGACCGCGTCGGCCATCCGACGGGCTGGAGCGTCGAGGGCGCCGAAGCGGCGGCCAACGTCGTCAACCTCTCCGCCTACCGGACCGCGGGGCCGGGCTCGCTGGAACTCAATGTCACCGCAGGCAACCCGGTCACGGTCACCAGCGACCGGATGGTCGCCGCGCCCGGTGTCGCGTACACGCTGACCGCCCGGGTCAAGGGCCGCAGCGGCACGCCCGCCCAACTCGCGCTGGTCTTCACCGACTTCAACCGCACCGAGCTGCGCACCAGCGCGGCGGACACGGCGTTCAGCACCGACTGGCAGACCGTGACGGTCACCGGCACCGCACCCGCCGGCACCGCCCAGGTGACCGTGCGGATCTCCGGCGCCGAGGCCGGCTGGTCCTACTGGGACCAGGTCACCCTGACGCCGGCGCCGGCCGCGTACGACCCGCGGCTCGGCACGGATCGGGAGCTGTTCCTCGACGACTACCGCATCGAGTCGAGCCGGGACGTCGGTCGCGTGGTGCATCCGGCCACGACCCGGCCCGAGCCGCTGATCCGGCCCACGTACCCGTGGGAGACGAACACGTACATCTACGGCTCGGTCTTCAAGGTCGGCAAGGTCTACCGCATGTGGTACGACTGCAACAACGACGTCGCACCCGGCTACTACCTCTGCTACGCCGAGAGCAAGGACGGCGTGCGGTGGACGAAGCCGTTGGGTCGCGGATCCATCGGCTACAAGGACATCCCGGCGTCGCAGACCAACCTGGTCATCGCCGGCGGCGGCACGGTCGCCTACAACCCGGACGCGCCGGCCGACCGCCGCTACGCGCTCCTGCAGTTCCACACCGGCGTGGTCAACGAGACGCTGGGCTACTACGCCTATTTCTCGGCCGACGGCTACACCTGGACGCAGGCGTCGGAGAAGCCGGTCCTGCTCGACGGTGACGTGTCCAATGTGGCCTGGGACGGCCGGCGCTACATCGCCACCGTCAAGAAGCGCATGTTCACGTCGCGGACCCCGGGCGTGTACGACCGCGCGGCGTTCGTCTCGACCAGCGCGGACTTCCTGACGTGGAGCACGCCGGTGCTGGGCGTGGCCGGCGACTATGCCGACGACGGTGCGGCGCAGGCGCTGAACGGCCTGGAGGGCCAGATCTACGGCATGCCGGTGCTGCCGTACGAGAGCACGTACATCGGAATCCCGTGGGTCCTGCTCATCACCAACTTCACCCACGGCACCCAGTCGTCGGCGGGCGACGGCCCGGTGCTGCCGCAGGTGGCGTCCTCGCGCGACCTGGTCGACTGGAGCCGTCCGGTGCGCGACCCGATCATCCAACCGGGCCAGCCCGGGGCGTGGGACGATGGCGCGCTCTACACGGCGTCGAACGTCCTCGTCGACGACCGGACGATCACGATGTACTACGGCGCCTTCAACGCCGGCCACGGCGGCCAGGTGGCGGGGACGACCCCGTACACGAGCGGGGTCGGCCTGGCGACCTGGCGCCGCGACGGCTTCGTCTCGATGACCAACGCCTCACGGCCCGGCCTCGGCGACCCGGGCACGCTGACCACGAAGCCGCTGGTCACCGACGGCCGGGCGCTGCACGTCAACGCCGAGGTGCACGCCAAGGGCGCGCTCACGGTCGAGGTCCTGGACGAGTCGGGCGCGGTGATTCCGGGCTACCGCTCGCTTCCGGTCACGGGTGACCAGTACGACGCCCAGGTCCGCTTCCCGGGCGGCCGATCCTTGCGGGCGCTGGCCGGCCAGCAGATCAAGCTGCGCTTCTCGCTGGTGAACACCGACCTGTACTCGTACCGCGTCGCCTGACGGTTCTCCGGCCCGGCGGGCGTCCTGCCGCCGGGCCGGATATCGTCGTTCGTCGTGGAGACGGCGGTCACTGTGTTGGCGTTCCTCGCCACGATGGTCGTGTCCGTGCTGCTGTTCGCGGCGGTCATCCGGCGGTTGCTCGGCGTCCGGGTCGGGCCCGTGCGCACGCTGTTGGCCGCGCTGCTCGCGGTCTTCGTCGCCGCCCCGGTGCTCCAGGCACTCGCGCCGCCCGATCCCACCAGCCTGAACGCCGGTGAGCTCGTCCTCATCGGACTGGTCGCCGTCGTCATCTCGGCCCTGCTCGCCATGGCGGCCCTGGTCATCCTGGAGGTGCTGCTGCCGACCGGGTCCATGCCCGGCCCGGTGGAGCTCTGGCGCGGCACCCGCCGGCGGGTCGGACGCACCCGGCGGTACGCGACCATCGTGCGCATCGCGCTCCGCCACGGGCTCGGCCGTTTCCTGCGCGGCCGCCCCGCTCCCGGACCGTCGTCGGCCGCGGCCCGCCGTCAGCTCGGCCGTTCGTTGCGGGCCGCCCTGGACGAGGGCGGCATCACCTTCGTCAAGCTCGGCCAACTGCTCGCGACCCGGCGCGATCTGCTCCCGGCCGAGATCGTCGACGAGCTGACCGCGTTGCAGGACCGGGCGGCCCCGGTGGCCTGGGCCGAGGTGTCCGCGGTCCTGGCGGCCGACTTCGGCCGTCCCGTCGAGGAGGTGTTCGCCGCCTTCGACCACGAGCCGCTGGCCGCCGCCTCCGTGGCGCAGGTGCACGCGGCACGGTTGGCCGACGGCACCGACGTGGTGGTCAAGGTCCGGCGGCCCGGCGTCGCCGCGATCGTCGAGCGGGACGTCGACATCCTGCTGCGGCTCGCCGGCACGCTGGAGGAGCGGACCTCCTGGGGACGCCCGCTGGGCCTGCGGGCACTGGCGACGGGGTTCGCGGCGGCGCTGCACGAGGAGCTCGACTTCACCATCGAACGGGACAACCTCCAGTCGATGGCGGCGGCCCTGGCCGACTCGCCGGACCGGGGCGTGCTCGTGCCGACGGCGTACGCCTCACTCAGCTCCGAGCGGGTCCTGGTGATGGCGCGGCTGGACGGAACACCGCTGGGTGCGGCCACGGCGGTGCTCGACGGCCTCGGCGAGGACCGGCGCGCCGAGCTCGCCGGCGGTCTGGTCGACACGATGCTGGACCAGGTGCTCGTACACGGGATCTTCCACGTGGACCTGCACCCCGGCAACGTGCTGGTGACCGCCGACGGCCGCCTCGGGCTCTTGGACCTGGGCTCCGTGGGCCGGCTCGACGCGGCGACCCGGGACGCGATCGGGCAGTTGCTGGCCGCGCTCGGCCGGCGGGACTCGGTCGCGGTCAGCGACGCGCTGCTGCAGGTCGTGGACCGGCCCGCCGAGGTCGACGAGCGCGAGCTCCAGCGGGCGATCGGCGCGTTGATCGTCCGGTACGCGGCGCCCGGCACCACCGCGGGCGCGGCGGCCGTGGCGGCGTTGTTGCGGACCCTCGCCGCGTACGGGCTGGGTGTGCCGCCCGCGGTCGCCGCGGTGTTCCGCGCGTTCGCCACTCTCGAAGGCGCCCTCGGCCTGGTGCGGCCCGGCTTCGACCTGATCACGCACGCCCGCGCGGCCGGCACCCGGCGGTTCGCGGAGGCACTGGGCCCGGACCGTCTGCGCGGCTCACTGGAGGACGAGCTCGCGGCGCTCCTGCCGGTGCTGCGGCGGCTGCCCCGGCGAATCGACCGGCTGGGCGACGCCCTGGAACACGGACGGCTGCGGGTCAACGTGCGCCTCTTCGCCGACGACCAGGACCGCCGCCTGGTCACCGACCTGCTGCACCGAGCGTTGCTGACGGTCATCGGCTCGGCCGCGGCTCTGGTCGCGGTCCTGCTGCTGCGCACCGGCGACGGCCCCCGCCTGAGCGGCACGGTGGAGCTGTTCCCGCTGCTGGGCTACTTCGTCCTCATCGTCGGCGTGGTCCTGATCCTGCGCGTCCTGGTCGTCATCTTCCGCCGCGACTAGAGAGGCGTCTCCCGGATCGGGCCGGGTCCGGTCTTGCTGGTTGGGTCCGGGCCTTCGACGGCGAGCAGCAGGCGGCGGAGGTCCTGGGCCAGTCCCCGCTGGAGGTCGGGGTCGATGTCCCCGAAGATCTCCTGCTCGGCGGCGTTGTTGGCGGCGATGACCGCCCAGTTGCGCTCCAGGCCCGCCGGGGTGATGGTCACCAGCACCTGGCGGCGGTCGTCGGCGGCCATCTCCCGCCGCACGTAGCCGTCGCGTTCGAGGCGGGCCACCCGGTTGGTGATCGCGCCCGAGGTGATCTGGGCGGCGTCGAGCAGCGCGCCCATGGTCAGCGTGCCGCCGCCGTTGCGGAGCGCGCAGAGGATCTCCAGCTCCCAAAGCTCCATGCCCTTGGCCGCCAGCTGCCGGCGGATCTCGGTGTCGATGCGGTGGCTGGCCCGCCGGAGCCGCCAGGTGACCGCCTTGGCGTTCAGGTCGCGGTCGGGGTCGCGCTCGGCGATCACGGCGAGCAACCCGTCGACCCGGTCGCGGGCGGTCTCTGAGCTGGGCATGAGAGCAACATTACAACAGCGTGAAGAATCTTAGTGCGGTGATATCTTCACGTTGAGATAGTTAACGCGAAGGGATCTCTGGTGGCGACACTGACGCGGACGACGGCCGGGCCGGCCGGGACCGACGGCGACCGGGGCGTCCGGCTCACCATCGCACTCGCGGTGCTCGGCGTCTTCGTGACGTACGTGCCGATCACCGCGGTCAGCGTGTCCCTGACCACGATCGGCACCTCGACCGGAAGCTCGACCGCGGACCTGCAGTGGGTCACCGACAGCTACATCATCCCGATGGCGGCGACGATCCTGTCCGCCGGCGTCTTCGGTGATCTGCATGGGCGCCGCCGGGTCTTCCTGGCCGGCATGGCGATCACCGTGCTCGGCGCCGCGATCGCCATGGTCGCGGGCACGGTGGCCGGCGGGTTGCACCTGCTGTGGGTCGGCCAGGCGGTCACCGGCGCCGGCGCCGGGCTGCTGCTGCCGACCACGCTCGCCCTGATCGCCCACGCGGTCCCCGACCTGCGGGCGCGGGCACGGTACATCGCCCTGTGGGCGACCGGGCTCGTCCTCGGCCTGGCGGCCGGTCCGCTGATCTCCGGGACCATCCTCCGGTACGCCGGCTGGGGCTGGATCTTCCTGCCGATCATCGCGCTGGCGGTGGTGGCCGGCCTGCTCGCCGCGCTGCGCCTGCCCGAGTCGAAGTCACCGCAGGGCCGCCGCCTCGACTGGCCCGGCCAGATCACCGCGACCGTCGCGATCGCGGCGAGCATCTTCGGCGTGATCGAAGGCGGCCAGGCCGGCTGGGGCGCACCCTCCACGATCGCGGGGTTGGTCGTCGGCGTGGCCGCGCTGGCCGTGTTCCTGCGCGTCGAGGCCCGATCGGCGTCGCCGATCCTGCAGTTGTCGCTGTTCCGCCTGCCGGCGTTCCGCGCCGCGAGCTTCTCGGCGTTGGCGGCCCTGTTCGCGATCGTCGGCGGGCTCTTCCTGCTCAGCCTGTTCTTCGGCGCCGGCCAGCACCTGTCGCCCTTGGAGATCGGCGTCCGGCTCCTCTTCGTCAACGGCGTCACCGCCGTTGCCAATCCCTTCGTCGGCCGCCTGCTGGCCCACCGGCAGCCGATCACCCTGTTGGCGATCGGGCTCGGGCTGGGGGCCGTCGCGATGCTGCTGCTGACCGGCCTCGGCACGAACACCTCGTTCGCCGACGCGGCATGGCGCCTGACGGTCCTCGGCGTCGCGGACGCGTTCATGCTCAGCGCGGTCGCGGTGGCCGCCATCCACGCGGTGCCGCACCACCTCGCCGGCATGGCTGCCGCCGCGAACACCGCGGTCCGGCAGTACGGCGGCGCGCTCGGCCCCGCCGTCCTCGGCGTCGTGCTCAGCAGCCGCATGGCCGGCGGCGCGAGCATGGTCTCCGCGCTGCACACCGCACTGATCGTCAACGCCGTGGTGCTGCTGGTCGCGGCGGCCCTGTGCGTGGCGACGTCGACCCGCCAGCCAGCTTTGTCTTGACAAACTGGCAACCACCACGTGATCTTGACTAGGCCGCCGGCGCCCGCCCGGCGCCCGAAGGAGGAAGTCGCGTGGAGCTGGAGCCGGTGCGTTTCGGTCCGGACGACGGTCTGACGCGGACGGTCACCGGCACGATTCCGTACGGCGCGCCCGACTGGGTCTACCTCCCCGTGGAGGTCCCCGCCGGCGTCAACCGGATCACCGTGACCTACCGCTACGACCGCCCGACCCCACCGCCCGGCCACGACGGCAACGCGTTGGACCTCGGCGTGTTCGACGAGCGCGGCCACGCGGGCGCCGGCTTCCGGGGCTGGTCCGGCGGGGCCCGGGACGGCTTCACGATCAGCGCCTCGGACGCCACACCCGGCTACCTGCCCGGCCCGATCCACGCCGGACGGTGGCACGTGCTCCTCGGCCCGTACGGCGTGGTCCCAGACGGTCTGCGGTGGACGCTCACCGTGACCCTGGAGCTCGGCCCTTCCGGCCCGGCCTTCGCGCCGACCCCGGCACCACACGAGGCGAGCGGTCGCGGCCGAGCGTGGTACCGCGGCGACATGCACCTGCACACCGTCCACTCCGACGGCCGGCGCCAGCCCGCCGAGCTGGCCGCCGACGCGCGAGCCGCCGGACTCGACTACATCGTCTCGACAGAGCACAACACCCCCAGCGCGCACGCGATCTGGGGCACCCACGCGGGCCCGGACCTGCTGGTCATCAACGGTACGGAGGTCACGACCCGCAACGGTCACCTCGGGGTGCTCGGCCTGCCGGCGGGCACCTGGATCGACTGGCGCTACCGCGCGACCGACGGCGCGATCGGCGACGCCCTGCGCGCGGCCCACGACGCCGGCGCCCTCGCGGTGGCCAACCACCCGCTGGCGTCGTGCAAGGGCTGCGGCTGGAAGTTCGGGTACGAGGGCCTCGACGCCATCGAGGTCTGGAACGGCCCGTGGACCCCCGACGACGAGGCGACGCTCGGCAACTGGGACAACCTGCTGGTCGCCGGCGAACGCTGGCTGCCCGCGGTAGGCAACAGCGACGCACACGGCAAGGACCAGGTCGTGGGCCTGCCGCAGAACGTCGTGCTCGCCGACGGCCTGGACCGCGACTCGATCCTGGCCGGCGTGCGCGCGGGCCGCCTGTGGATCGCGGAGTCGTCGGCGATCGACCTCGATTTCACGGCCAGCGCCGCTCACGGGCGCGCGGCAGGAATCGGCGACCGGCTCGACGTCGCGGACGACACCGCGATCACCGTCACGCTCGCCGCGCGCGGAGCGCCCGACGCCGTCGTCAACATCGTCACCGACCAGGGGCGGCGACTGGTCGCTCCGGTGCCCGCGACGGGCGTCGTGTCCTGGACGACGACACCCCGCGCCTCCCGTTACGTGCGCGCCGAGGTGCGGCGCGCGGACACGATGGTCGCGCTGACCAACCCGATCTTCCTCGGCGGCCGGGTCAGACAAGAACGGCTAACGGCGTAGCCAGCGGGGCCCGTGCGCGACAGCGCCCAGCGCGGCCACCCGGCCACGTAGCTCGCGGTCGGCCGTGACGACGACGACCGGCCGGTCCGGCCCGCGCGAGCGCACCACGTCCACAATGGCGTCGTCGCCCGACCCCGGCGCGGAGATCACCTCGACGCCCGGCACCGAGCCGACCCCGCCCGCCTTGCCCTCGACCACCAGCACCAGCTCGACCGGCGACAGGTCACCGATCGGGTGGCCGGCGGCGACCGAGGCCGCGAGCTCGTCCCGCAACCGCGTGGCCGCCGCGGCCCGGTCGCGCCACCAGCCGTCCGGCCGGGAGCCGATCACGTTGGCGACGTCGACCACCACCAGGGCAACCAAAACTAGGGCTCGTCGATGCTCGGTGCGCTCAGCCCGAACGCGTCCAGTGCGTCCTGGCGCTCCGCGCGGACCTCTTCCTCGCGGGCCAGCAGCGTCGTGAACTCGGCGATGTCCGCCGCGTCCGGCACCTCCGGCGCCCGGCGCAGGAACGCCTCGAGCTCGCGGGACGCCTCGGTGTGCGCGGCGGCGGCGCGGCGCGCGTTCTCACGATCGTCGGTCATGAACCGCAACCTACCCCGCCCAGCCGTCAAGAAAGCGGTGGGCGGGGCAGGAAGGCCAGCGAAATTACGGGTTCGAATAACCGAGCGAGTAGCTACCCGAGCCGCTGTACGCGTGCACCCGGTAGCGGTAGTAACCGGCGGTCCCGTTGTAGGACACCGTCTCGTCAGGGTTGGCCGACGTCCCGGTTGCCACGTTCACCCACGTCGAGCCGCTGTACTTCTGCAGGTACAGGTCGAAGTCCGTGCCGTTCGGGCCGTCCAGGCAGGCGCGGTGCGTGCCGGACAGCGACGAGTAGTAGTAGCTGCCGTTCGGCTGGTAGACGCTGCCGCCGGAGGACAGCGAGCCGCTCGCGGTGAACTCGTAACCCGAGCAACCGGTCGGCGGGTTCGGGTCGCCGCCGCCGCCGGAGGTGCGCAGCGTCAGGCCGTACGCCGAGAGGATCTCGTTGACCGGCTGGTAGTAGGTCGTGCCGCCGCTGGAGCAGTTGCCCGACCCGCCGGAGGTGACGCCCTGGCCCTGCTGGCCGCTCATCCAGCCGCCGCCGGAGTCGCCCGGCTCGGCGCAGACGTTGGTCCGCGTCAGGCCGCTGACCGAGCCCTGCGAGTAGTTGACGGTCTGGTTCTTCGCGGAGATCGTGCCGCAGTGCCAGCCAGTGGTGGAGCCGGAGCGGCAGATGGACGCGCCGACGGCCGCCTCGGTGGAGCCCGCCACGGTCACGTTGCCGCCGCTGTAGTTGTTGACCCACGGCTGCGGGGTCCAGTTGCTGTTGACCGACACCCACGCGTAGTCGTTGCCCGGGAACGAGGAGCCCTGGAACGACCCCTGGGAGACCTGGTTGTAGCCCGTCGTGGCCTGACCCCGGGTGCCGCAGTGTCCGGCGGTGACGAATCCGCCGTTGACGGACAGGCCGACGGAACAGCGTCCGCCGCCCATGTAGTAGGCGTCGCCGCCGCGTACGTCGTACAGCAGGCGGGGTGTCTCGGAGGTGGCGACGACCGACACCGCGGCCGCGTCGGCGCCACTGGCGGCGACGAACCGGGCAGCCGCCGCGGTCCCACCCTTGGCCAGCACGACGACCCGGTTGGTCGTGACATCGACATACCAGCCGGGTACGCGCGACGCGGGCGCCGAAGCCGCAGCGGCGTCCAGCCGGGCCTTGACCGCGTCCAGGGTCGCCGAGCTCCGACTGACCACCTTGGCGGTCGCCCCGGCCGCGGTCACCTCAGCGATCCGAGAAGAGGACGTCACGTTGACCACGAACGAGCCGGAACTGGTGAGGTACGCGCCACCGAAAGAACTGCCCAGCGTCTTGCGCAGGCGCAGCTCGGTGCGGCTGGCCGCGTCGTCCTTGGCGATCCGGACCTTGGCCTGGGCGGCGGTCAGACCGAGGTCGCGCTGCATCGCGGCGAGCATCTCCGGCGAAGCGGCCTCGCCGGAGGCAGAAGCGGGTCCCGGCACAGCGGGTGCGGCCATGGCCGGCGCGGCCACGGCGACGGTGATGCCGACGGGCAGCAGGGTCACCGCTGCCAGGCCGGCAAGGAATCTGTTCACGATGCACTCCTTCGGGGGTGAAAGGAAAAGCACCGTCAACGTAGCCAGGGAAAATCGAAGGTGGTATATACCACCTGGCTCATACCGCCGGCTCGAACTCCGTGTTGGGCTGGGCGCCGAAGCCCGGATGCCGGCGCAGCCACGCCGTGTAGTCCGGGTTGCGCTCGAGGATGTCGGCGTACGCACCGGCCGCGTACTTGACCATCAGGTCGGCGAACCCGGCCGCCTGCGCCTCGGCGTGCCAGCCGAGCAGCAGGCGCCAGCGCAGCGGCGCGCCCTTGATCGGCCGCGTGATCAGGCCGGGCACGGGCCGGAAGGTGGCCTGGCAGAGCGCGATCGCCTCGCCGGCCTCGACCAGGTCGATGCTGCCCTTGAGGTCGGTCTCGTAGACCTTGCGGGGCGTGAAGCCGGACCGCGCGCACGCGGCCGCGAAGCAGTCGGCGAAGCAGCCGTCGCCGGGCGCGGCCACCCAGCGCTCCTCGCTGAGGTCTGCCAGGTCGATCTCGGTGCGGCCGGCCAGCGCGTGGTGCTCCGGCAGCAGCAGCCAGACGGGGTCGACCGCCACCACCCACCAGGCGAGCCCGAGCTCGGCGCTGGGGACGGCGTCGCCGCAGACGCCGCACAGCGAGTAGTCCAGCCGTCCCGACAGGACCATCCGGGCCAGCTCGTCGACCGACCAGCTCGCGTGCGTGCTGATCTGTGCGGTCGGCTGGTCGGCCGTGAGCCGGTGCACGAGGCGCCCGAGGATCGGGCTGTTGACCCCGCCCAGCCGGTAACGGCTCAGCGCGTCACCGCCGGCCAGCCGCGCGGCCTCGTCCTGGAGCCCCTTCATCGCCGGCAGCAGCACCCGGGCCCGGTCGAGCACCAGCTCACCGAGCGCGGTCGGCCGGGCGCCGCGCCGGTCGCGCTCGAACAGCGGCCCGCCGAGGGCCCGCTCGATCCGCTGGAGCTGGGCGGTCAGGGCCGGCTGGGCGAGTCCGAGCATGGAGGCGGCCTTGGTCACGCTGCCGGTCTCCGCGATCGCGGTGACCACCCTCAGGTGCCGCAGCTCCAGGTTCATAGCGTGACGGTAGGACTCCGGGGCGATTCATCGGAAGACCTTGATGTTTCCTTTCAGAAAAAACCAGTCCATGTGTCGAATCCGGCGAAGCCCGTTCGAGCTACGGGTGACGGCGCCCGAACGGGCCCACGAAGGAGATCGACATGACCACCACGACCGCCTGCGCGACGCCCGCTCTCGCCGAGCGGGTGACGAAGAGCCTGCTCGGGTACGGCGTGATCGCCGGTCCGCTGTACGTCGGCGTCGCGCTGGCACAGGCGTACACCCGGGAGGGTTTCGACCCGACGCGGCACGCCTGGAGCATGTTGCAGAACGGCGACCTGGGTTGGATCCAGACCACGAACCTGATCGTTTCCGGTCTCATGGTCATCGCGGCGGCCGTCGGTGTCCGGCGCGCCGTCGGTCGTGGCGCCGTCCCGCTGGGTATCTACGGTGTGGGGATGGTCGTGGCCGGTCTGTTCCGCGCCGACCCGGGCGCCGGCTTCCCGCCGGGCTCGGCGGGCGGCACGATCAGCTGGCACGGCCTGGTCCACCTCGCGGCCGGCGGTGTCGGCTTCGTCGGCCTGGCCATCGCCTGCTTCCTGCTCGCCGGCCGGTCCGGCTTCCCGCTGCTCTCGCGGGCGGTCGGGGTGCTGTTCGTCGCGAGCTTCCTGGCCATGAACGCCAGCGGCGGCGCGCCGTGGGGAATGGTCACGTTCACGGCCGGCGTGCTGTTGGTCTCCGCGTGGCTGACCGCCGTCTCTGTCCGTCTCTACCGCGCCGTCAGCTAAGTCTGAGGAGGAAAAGTCATGCGCTACATCGCCCTGCTCACCGCGACCCGTCCGAACACCCCACCGCCACCGGAGCTCATGGAGGCGATCATGAAGCTGGGCGAGGAGGCCACCAACTCCGGCGCCCTCGTCGACCAGGCCGGCCTCTCGCCGAGCACCTTCGCCTCCCGGGTCGGGGTGGCCGGCGGCGAGCTCACCGTCACCGACGGGCCGTTCGCCGAGGCCAAGGAGGTGATCAGCTACGCCGTGTACGACGTGCGTGACAAGGCCGAGGCCGTCGAGTGGACCTCCCGCTTCATGCGCGCCCACCGCGACCTCTGGCCCGGCTGGGAGGGGGAGTCGCAGGTCCTCAAGGTGATGGGTCCGGAGGATTTCCAACCCTGAGCGTGGCAGGATCGGCGGCCATGGGGGCCGCCGATCCCGCTTTGGTACACCGGACCGTCGAGGCGGTGTGGCGGATCGAGGCCGCCCGGATCGTGGCGGTGCTCGCCCGGCTGACCGGCGACATCGGGCTCGCGGAGGAGATCGCCCAGGACACCCTGGTGGTGGCGCTGGAGCAGTGGCCGCGCGACGGCGTACCCGATGATCCGGGTCCGTGGTTGCTCGCCACCTCCCGGCACCGGGCGATCGACCAGATCCGCCGCCGGCAGAACTACGCGGCGAAGCTGCGGCTCGTCGCCGGTGGGGTCGCCGAGACCGACGACGGCGGGTACGACGCGGTGCTCGACGAGGGCAAGATCGGCGACGACCTGCTCCGCCTGATCTTCGCGGTCTGCCATCCGGCGCTGCCCGCCGAGTCCCGGGTAGGCCTGACCCTGCGGCTGCTGGGCGGGCTGACGACCGCCGAGATCGCCCGTGGGTTCCTGGTGCCCGAGCCCACCATGGCGGCCCGGCTGACCCGGGCCAAGAAGGCCCTCGCGGGAGTGGAGTTCGCCCTGCCGCCCGCCGCCGAGCTGGCCCCGAGGCTCGCGTCGGTGCTGGCCACGGTCTATCTGATCTTCAACGAGGGGTACGCGGCCACGGGCGGCCCGGTCTGGGTCCGGCCGGAGCTCGCCGACGAGGCGGTGCGGCTGGGGCGGCTGTTGCAGGGCCTGCTGCCACGCGAGCCCGAGGTGCACGGGCTGACCGCGTTGATGGAGCTCCAGGCGTCGCGGCTGCCGGCCCGGGTCGACCCGGACGGGCGACCCGTGCTGCTGCCGGACCAGGACCGCCGCCGGTGGGACCGGCTGCTGATCCGGCGCGGGCTGGCCGCGCTGGCCCTGGCCGGCGACCTCGGCGGCGGGGCCTACACGGTCGAGGCGGAGATCGCCGCCTGCCACGCCCGGGCCCGCTCCCATGAGGACACCGACTGGGAGCGCGTCGCGGCCCTCTACGAGGTGCTGTTCCACCTGCGGCCCTCGCCGGTGCTGCGGGTCAACCAGGCGGTCGCGTACGGGATGGCCGGTGATCCGGCCCGTGGCCTGGCCCTGGTCGACGCGGTGGCGGCGGAGAAGTCGCTGCGCGACTATCCACAGTTGCCGGCGGTCCGCGGCGACCTGCTGGCCCGCCTGGGCCGGGCCGCCGAGGCGCGGGCGGAGTTCGCCCGGGCGGCGGCGCTGACCCGCAACGAGGCCGAGCGGTCGCTGTTCGCGGCCCGCGCCGAGAGTGACTGACGTTATCCACAGGCGTGCGTGCCCGGTCGGCCGCGCCGGCCGCCGGGCTGGTAAGAAAGACCGCATGACCAGCCCGACCCCTTCCAGCGCCGACGAGGTCGTCGACCTGTGCCGTGATTTGATCCGGATCGACACCACCAACACCGGCGACAACGCCACCTCGGCGGGGGAGCGGGTGGCCGCCGAATACGTCGCGGAGAAGCTGGCCGAGGTCGGTGTCGACGCCGAGCTCCGCGAGTCGGCGCCCGGCCGCACCAGCCTGGTCGCGCGCATCCCCGGCACCGACCCGTCCCGGGGCGCGCTGCTCGTGCACGGCCACCTCGACGTGGTGCCGGCCGACCCGCAGGAGTGGTCGGTCGACCCGTTCGGTGGTGAGATCCGCGACGGCTACCTGTGGGGCCGCGGCGCCGTCGACATGAAGGACTTCGACGCCATGGTGCTCGCGGTGGTCCGCGACTGGCAGCGCACGGGCGTCCGCCCGCCCCGCGACCTGGTGCTCGCGTTCACGGCCGACGAGGAGGCCGGCGGCGACTACGGCGCGCACTTCCTGGTCGACAACCACGCCGACCTGCTGGAGGGCTGCACCGAGGCGGTCGGCGAGGTCGGCGGCTTCTCCTTCACGGTCTCCGAAGACCTCCGGCTCTACCTCGTGCAGACCGCCGAGAAGGGCATCCAGTGGCTGCGGGCGACCGCGCACGGGCGCCCCGGGCACGGCTCGATGATCCACGACGACAACGCCGTCACCGCGCTGGCCGAGGCGGTCGCCCGGGTCGGCCGGCACCGGTTCCCAATCGTCCTGACCGACACCGCCGCGGCCTTCCTGGCCGAGGTGTCCGAGCTGCTCGGCATCGAGTTCGACCCGGCCGACCCCGAGGCGACGATCTCCAAGCTCGGCCCGATCGCCGGCTTCGTCGGCGCCACCGTGCGCAACACGGCCAACCCGACCCGGCTCGACGCGGGCTACAAGGAAAACGTGGTGCCGAGCCAGGCGCACGCCACGCTCGACTGCCGCACCCTGCCCGGCCAGTCCGAGGCGTTCCTCAAGGAGATCCGCGACCTGCTCGGCCCCGACATCGACATCGCGCACATCCAGCGCCAGCCGGCGGTCGAGACCACGTTCGACGGCCCGCTGGTCGCCGCGATGTCGGCCGCGCTGCTGGCGGAAGACCCGGGCGCCAAGGCCGTGCCCTACATGCTCTCCGGCGGCACCGACGCCAAGGCCTGGCAGCGCCTCGGCATCCGGTGCTTCGGCTTCGCGCCGCTGCGGCTCCCGCCGGACCTCAACTTCGCCGGCCTGTTCCACGGCATCGACGAGCGGGTGCCGGTCGAGGGCCTGCGCTTCGGCGCGCGCGTGCTCGACCGTTTCCTCCGCACCAGCTGACGGCTCTTCTTTCTTCCCGAGGATGGATACACCATGACCGACGACCACGCTTCCCTCGACGCCGCGCTGGAGGAGGTCATCGCCTCCGCCCGCACGCACCTCGCCGCGGTGAAGGCCGCCGACGGCCGGGTCGACGACGACGACGTGTGGCAGGCCTACGTGACGCTCAACAACGCGTCGTACCACTACGACGAGCTGCTCCTGGAGGCGTTCGGCGAGGTCACGCCCTGGGACGTCGAGTCCATCGACCCCGACGAGGTGGAGGGCGCCCTCGGTGGCGTGACCGTCGAGGGCGACGAGGCCAAGGACGCCCACCCGCACGTCATCTCGGTCCGGCAGCGCCGCGACTACCGCGTGCCCAGCGTGGTGGCCCTGGTCCGCCGCGCCGAGGAGGCCCGCGCCGAGGCCGGCCCGGAAGAGGCCGGCGGCCCGGTCGAGACGGTCGGCGAGGCGGTGCTGGAGCTGCTCCAGGCCGGCGACGGATCGCTGAGCGCGCTCGACGTCCCCGAGCTGGAGCCCCTCGACGGGGTGGTGATGGTCAGCGAGGTCAACACGGCGCTCGACCTCGAGAGCTACGACGAGCACGACGGCTCGGGCCCGTTCACGCCCGCCGGCACCGACCGCCTGGTCGGCCGCCTCGACGAGCACCCGTTCCTGCCGGGCGACCTCGACGGCGCGCTGCCGGAAGACGAGGAAGACGGCGACGACGAGGACGACAACCCCCGCACCGCCTGACAGCGCCCGTGACCCCCGCTCCCGCGACCCCGGGAGCGGGGTCGTGGCAGGCCTGCGTCGCCGGACGGCCCGCGTCCGGCAGGGGGACCGGTCTATTCAGTAACTGAGGCCCGGCTGCGTCTTGCTGACCAGACGGCGCCGCAGCATCACCTGTCGCGTGCCGTCCCGGAACAAGCGCACCCGGGCCAACTCCCAGCCGGAGAACTCCGCCTGGATCGCCAGCTGCGCCTCTGCGGTCGACCGGTCGACATTCGGTGGTAACCGCAGGGGCGCGTATTCGTAGTCCATGGCACCTATCCTGCACATTTTTCGGGTGCCCGCACCAGCCCTTCCCCCAACCAGCTAACAGCCCGTCCCGGGGTCCGGCTCACCCGTCACTCCAGGCGCAGGACCGCGCTTGATCATTTTCTGCCCTGGCCGCCGTCGGGTCTCCGACCGCGCTGGTTAGGCTGGCGGAATGCAGTCTTGGACCGGGCACGACGTGCCGCGGCTGCCGGGCACCGGCCAGCCTCTCGTGTTGTTCGACTCGGCGGTGCGCAGCGCACATGAGACGAGCCCGGACCGGGAGACCGGGGCGACGATGTACGTCTGCGGGATCACCCCCTACGACGCCACCCACCTCGGCCACGCCGCCACCATGATCACCTTCGACCTGGTCCAGCGGGCCTGGCTCGACGCGGGCTTTCCTGTCCGTTATGTCCAGAACGTAACGGACATCGACGATCCGCTCCTCGAACGGGCCGAGCGCGACGGCGAAGACTGGGTCGTCCTGGCCATGCGCGAGACCGCCCTGTTCCGCGAGGACATGGAAGCCCTCCGGATGATCCCGCCGGCCCACTACGTCGGTGCGGTCGAGTCGATCCCGGCCATCGCGGACCGCGTGGTCCAGCTCCTCTCCGACGGCGCCGCCTACGTCCTGGAGGACGGCACCGGCGACGTCTACTTCGACATCTCCACGACGCCGAACTTCGGGTACGAGTCGAACCTGACCCGCGACGAGATGCTGGTGCTGGCCGCCGAGCGTGGTGGCGACCCCGAGCGCCCGGGCAAGCGTGACCCCCTCGACCCCCTGCTCTGGCGCGGCGCCCGCGACGGCGAGCCGGCCTGGCCCGGCGGCCCGCTCGGCCCCGGCCGACCCGGCTGGCACATCGAGTGCGCGGTCATCGCGCTCAGCCTGCTCGGCGACACGATCGACGTCCAGGGCGGCGGCAACGACCTGCTCTTCCCGCACCACGAGTGCTCGGCCGCGCACGCCGAGAAGCTCACCGGGCAGCAGCCGTTCGCCTCGCACTACGTACACGCCGGCATGATCGGCCTCGACGGCGAGAAGATGTCCAAGTCCCGCGGCAACCTGGTCTTCGTCTCCCGCCTGCGGGCCGACCACGTCGACCCGATGGCGCTGCGGCTGGCGCTGATCGCCGACCACTACCGCGGCGACCGCACCTGGAACGACGACCTGCTCAAGACCGCCCAGGAGCGCCTGGCCCGCTGGCGCGCGGCGGCCTCGGCCACCGCCGGGCCGTCGGGCGCCGACCTGCTGGCGGGAGTACGCGCCCGCGTCGCCGACGACCTCGACACCCCGGGCGCCCTGGCCGTCGTCGACGCCTGGGCGGAAGCGACGCTGGCGGGCGAGGGCGACGACCCGGACGCCCCGCGGCTGATGGCACACACGGTGGACGCCCTGCTGGGCATCACCCTGGAGCAGACCGCGATCTGAGCGACTACATCGGAGGCCAGGGCACCGACGGCCAGTCGGTGCCTGGCTCCGGGAAGCTCGCGTTCTCCAGCAGGCGGCGCACCCGGCCGCGGACCCGGGCCACCTCGGCGCCGGTCAGGTGCTCGCGGAGCGCTCCGCCGAGCGAGTTGCGCAGGTCGCCGGTCAGCCGGCCCAGCACGTCGACCGCGTCGTCGGGTAGCACCGCACCCGTCCAGCCCCACAGCACCGTGCGCAGCTTGGGCTCGACGTTGAAGGTCACCCCGTGGTCGACGCCGTAGACGCGGTCGTCGGGGCCGACCAGCACGTGCCCGCCCTTGCGGTCGGCGTTGTTGATCACGATGTCCAGGACCGCGAGCCGGGCCAGCCGGGGGTCGTCGGCGTGCGCCAGCGAGTACGGGTTGCCGTCCTCGTCCTGCGCCGACGCGATCCGCCTCCACCCGGTCGGCAGTTGCGTGGCGGGCACGAAGCCGACGAGCGGCTGGGCGGCCTCGGGCTCGTCGATCCAGAGCTGGCACATCCCGGGCCCGAGCGGTCCCTCTTCACGCAGCAGGGTGGGCGGGACCAGGTCCCAGCCGGTGGCCGCGGAGACCAGATAAGCACTGACCTCCCGGCCGGCAAGCGTGCCGTCGGGGAAGTCCCACAGCGGCCGCTCACCGCTGATCGGCTTGTAGACGCAGCGCGCTGTGACCCCGTCGAGCGACACGAACGCCCGCAGCGTCGTATTGGAGGCGTCGACCAGCCGGCCCTCGAGCTCGATCTCGCCCGAGCGCAGCAGCGTCAGCGCGTCGTGCTCGGGCAGCCGGGACGGAGTTGACACCGGCGCGGCACCGTCACCGGTGATAGCCATTGTGGCGCGGGCAGAGGTGTCCGCGGGGGTCGAGCGGTTGGCCGCAGAGCGGGCAGGGTGGGCGGCCGGCGGCGACCACGCGCTTGGCGCGGCTGATGAACTCGCGGGTCGCGGCGGGCGTCAACCGCACCCGGAGCCGGTCGAGGTCGTCGTCGGGCTCGTCGTCGTCTTCGTCGTCGACCGTCTCGGCCTCGGCGTCGTCGACCGCCTCGAGCTCGCCCTCGCCGGCGGCGATCGCCTCGATCACCACGGTCGCGGTGTCGACGTCGAAGGCCAGGCCCAGCGTGCCGACGCGGAACTCCTCGTCGACCGGGCTCTCCAGGGGCTCGTTGTCGGAGGCGGCCACGGACGGCTCCTCGGGCGGCAGCTCCAGGTCGACGCCGAACCGCCGGGCCGCCTCGGTGAGCAGCTCCTCGAGCTTCTCGGCCAGCAGCGAGACCTGGACCTTCTCCAGCGCGACGCTGACCACGCGACCGCCACCGCGCGCCTGCAGGAAGAAGCTGCGCTCGCCGGGCGGCCCCACGGTTCCAGCCACGAACCGCTCGGGCGGCTCGAACGCGTGCACCTGGTGGGTCATAACTAAAGACCCTATCCGCCCACGCGTACGCACGCGTAGCGCACTGCCTCGAATGTGGGGAGCGGATCAGGGGCGTTCGCCCAGAGCGAATTTCAGGTCGCGCCGGCACCGCCGCCAACGACCGCATCGGACGAGGTCGCGGTGGTTTTGCGTGGCCGGCGGCGGCGTTTCGGCGGCACCAGCCCGGCCAGGTCCCCACCGGTGTCGTTGAGGCGCATCAGGAACGGGCGGGTCGGTGTGTAACGGATCACGGTGACCGACGCCGGGTCGGCCACGATCCGCTGGAACTGGTCGAGGTGCAGCCCGAGCGCGTCGGCCACGATCGCCTTGATGATGTCGCCGTGCGTGCAGGCCAGCCAGAGCGCCTCGGGGCCGTGGGCGGCGGTGACCGCCCGGTCCCAGTGGCGGACCGCGCCGACCGCGCGGGCCGACATCGCGGCCATCGCCTCACCGCCGGGGAACACCGCCGCCGACGGGTGCACCTGGACGACCGGCCACAGCGGATCCTTGGCCAGCTTCTTGAGCGGCTGGCCCTCCCACTCGCCGTAGCCGCACTCGATCAGCCCGTCCTCGATGCTCGGCTCGGCGGACGGCAGGGCCAGCTCCAGGGTCTGCCGGCAGCGGATCAGCGGGCTGCTGACCACCTCGGCCAGCGGCAGCGCCCGCAACCGTGCGCCCACCGCCACCGCCTGGGCCTTGCCGGTCTCGTCGAGCTCGACCGGCTGCCGGCCGGCGAGGCCGCCGTCCGCGTTGGCCGTCGTGCGGCCGTGCCGCAGGAGGAGGAGGGTCGCCACGCCGCCAACCTTAAGGGCACGGCTCGGGGTTCAGTGCGGCACTCCGCCGGACCCAGGCGACGACCGACCGCACGCGGGGGTCGGCCAGATACAACACCGGTATCCGACCGACCCCCGCGCACGCCCGGACGCCGCCTGGGCCTCGCCGGAGCACCACCCTGACCCCCGAGCCGCGCCCTACGTGGCGGCGATCGTGCCGTTCATGAGCAGTGCGAGGACGATGCCGCCGACCGCTACCCGGTACAGCACGAAGGGGTAGAACGTGTGCGCCGAGACGTACTTGAGCAGCCAGGCGATCGAGGCGTAGCCCAGGCCGAACGCGATCACCGTGGCGACGATCATCTGGGCGCCGGACGGGACCAGGCCCTCGCCGGACTTGTCGAAGACGTCCGGGAGGCTGAACACCCCGGACATTACGACCGCCGGAATGGCTAAGAGGAACGAGAACCGTAAGGCGGCCTCGCGGGTCAGGCCGAGGAACAGGCCGGCGCTGGCGGTGCCGCCGGAGCGGGAGACGCCCGGGATCAGCGCCAGCGCCTGGGCGAAGCCCATCGTGACCGCGTCCGGCATCTTGAAGCGTTCGAGGTTGCGGGCCTGGCGACCGAAATACTCGGCGAAGGCGAGCACGAACGAGAAGACGATCAGGACGATCGAGACCAGCCACAGGTTGCGGGCCGCGGTGCGGATCTGGTCCTTGAACGCGAAGCCGATGATGCCGATCGGGATGGAGCCGATGATGACGTACCACGCCATCTTGTAGTCGTGCTCCTTGCGCGCCGACGCGTCCCAGAGGCCGACCACCCAGGTCTTGCTTATTCGCCAGATGTCCTTGGCGAAGTAGAGCAGCACCGCGGCCTCGGTGCCGAGCTGCGTGACCGCGGTGAACGAGGCGCCGGCGTCCTGACCGAAGAAGATCGCCGAGGTGATCCGCATGTGCCCGGACGAGCTGATCGGCAGGAACTCCGTGAGCCCCTGCACGATCCCGAGCACGATCGCCTCGGTCCATGTCATTCCCCGACCCCCGCCATGTCGAACGCCTCGGCAACCGTACGCAATGTCCGCACACCGGACTCGGCATCCGCCACGAAGGGGCTCACCGACAGCGTGGTGACACCCGAGGCGGCGTACGCCTTCATCCGGTCCGCGATCCGCTCCTTGGGACCGAGCAGCGAGGTGCGGTCGATGAACTCCAGGGGTACGGCGGCCGCCGCGTCCCGCTGGCGCTTGTCGAGGTAGAGGTCCTGCACCGTCTTCGCCGCGTCCGCGTACCCCATCCGGATCGCGAGATCGTTGTAGAAGTTCTGCTTGCGGCTGCCCATCCCGCCGACGTAGAGGGCGGCGTACCACCGGATCAGCTCGGCCGCCGACGCGACGTCGTCGCCGACCACGACCGGCACGCTCGGCACCACGTCGAAGCCCTCGGGGGTCTTCCCGGCGGTGGCCCGGCCGGCGTGCCAGGAGTCGTGCTGCTCGGCCGCGAACTCGGGGGAGTAGAAGACCGCGAGCCAGCCGTCGGCGATCTCGCCGGCGAGCTCCAGGTTCTTCGGGCCCACGGCGGCCAGGTAGATCGGGATGTGGTCGCGCGGCGGGTGGAAGCCGAGCCGCAGCGTCTTGCCCGGACCGTCGGGCAGCGGCAGCGTGTAGTGCTCGCCGGCATACTCGACCGGCTTGCGGCCGACCGCCAGCTTCACGATGTCGACATACTCCCGGGTGCGGGCCAGCGGCTTGCCGAACCGCACGCCATGCCAGCCCTCGGAGACCTGCGGGCCGGAGACACCCAGGCCGAGCCGGAACCGGCCGCCGGAGAGGTTGTCGATCGTGGTGGCGGTCATCGCGGTCGAAGCCGGGGTGCGGGCCGGGATCTGCATCACCGCCGCGCCCAGGTCGATCGTCGAGGTCTGCCCGGCCAGCCAGGCGAGCGTCGACGGGGAGTCGCTGCCGTAGGCCTCCGCCGCCCAGACCACCGTGTAGCCCAGGCGCTCGGCCTCCTGCGCCATCACCAGGTCTGTCGCCGGCGAGCTCCACGCGGTCTGGTAGCCGAGGTTGAGTCCCAGTTTCACCGTGCCCCTCCCCAATGCCGCCCGGCCGGCGACGCGGGATCAGACTACGAAATCGTTCTGTCGCGTTTGTCGACGGCCATCCCCAACACGCGGAGCGGACCTGACGTGCATGATGCACCGACCGGCCGGCTATCCGGCGAGTCGCGCGCGGCATAAGGTGCACCCATGCAGGAGCGACCGCTAGGCCGTAGCGGGCTCGCGGTCTCCCGGCTCGCGCTCGGCACCATGACGTGGGGTGCCGACACCGACACCGACGACGCGGCGGCCCAGCTCAAGGGCTTCGTCGACGCGGGCGGCAACCTCGTCGACACCGCCGACGTGTACGGCGACGGCGAGGCCGAAGCCGTGATCGGCTCGTTGCTGGACGCCCTGATCCCGCGCGACGACGTCCTCATCGCCACCAAGTCGGGCCTGCGACCGGGCAGCGGCCGGCGGCGGGACGGCTCGCGGGGGCACCTGCTGCGCTCGCTGGACGCCTCGCTGCGCCGGCTCGGCACCTCGTACGTCGACCTGTGGCAGGTGCACGGATACGACGAGACGACGCCGCTGGAGGAGACCCTGGCGGCGCTGGACTACGCGGTGACCAGCGGCCGGGTCCGGTATGCGGGGGTTTCCAACTTCTCCGGCTGGCAGACCGCGCGGGCGGCGGCCTGGCAGCAGGCGGTGCCGGGCCGGACGCCGGTGGTCGCCACACAGGTGGAATATTCGCTGCTGGAGCGCGGCGTCGAGCGGGAGGTGCTGCCGGCCTGCTCGGCCCTGGGCCTGGGCGTGCTGGCGTGGTCGCCGCTCGGCCGGGGAGTGCTGACGGGCAAGTACCGGCACGGTCGCCCGGCCGACTCCCGCGCGGCCTCGCCCCATTTCGGGCCGTTTGTCGGGTCCTACCTTGACTCGCGCTCGTCCTCGATCGTCGAGGCGGTGGCCACGGCCGCGAGCGGCCTGGGCGTGTCGCCGCTGGAGGTCGCCCTCGCCTGGGTCCGCGACCGCCCCGGGGTCGTCGCCCCGGTGCTGGGCGCGCGCACGGTCGGCCAGCTCCTCGGCGCCCTGAAGGTCGAGGAGATGACCCTGCCGGCCGAGATCGAAACGGCCCTGGACGACGTCTCGGCGATCTCCATCGGCTATCCGGAACGCGACGCCTAGGACGCGCCCTAGCCGCCGAACCAGCCGGGCACGTCCAGCCGGAAGGCCTCGGCGCCGGTCACCGTGACCAGGTCCCGCTCCAGCTCGTCCAGGCGGTCGGCGCCGATCCGGGCCGCCCACTCCGCGCGCAGCTCGTCGAAGATCTGTGCCGACCTCGTGAGGACCTCGACGCCGCGGTCGGTGAGCCTGACCAGCTTGCGCCGGGCGTCGTGCGGGTCGGTGCTCCGCTCGACGTAGCCCAGGCGCTCGAGGCCGTCGAGGGTCTTCCCGGCGGCCTGCTTGGAGACGCCGAGCCTCTTCCCGAGGTCGACCGCCGTCGTGCCGTCGCGCCCGATGGCCTGGAACACGAAGCCGTGCAGCGGCCGCAGCTCGGGGTGGCCTTCGCGGGCGAGCTCGGCGTGCACGCCGTCGATGAGCTGCCGGAACCCGACGAAGAGCCGCAGCGGCAGCAGGAACCCGTCGCTTGACACGGTTAGACAACCACGTTTACGTTTTGGACAACCACGTTGACCATCTTAGAAGGGCACAACCATGACTGTCATCAGGTACGACGAGACCCGGCGCCACGAGACACCCGCCGGAGTGACGACCACCCTGTGCTCGCCGACCCTGGGCGGTGCGAGCCGGCCGGTGTGGCGGGTCGAGATGTCGGGCGGCAGTGCCGGACCGGTGCACACGATCGACACGGAGCAGATCTGGACGGTCCTGTCCGGTGGGGCGTCGGTCCGGCTGGACGGCACGGATGTGCGGCTGGACGCGGGCGACACCCTGATCCTCGTGGCGGACGCCGAACGCCAGGTCACCGCTTCGGCCGGCGGCCTGACCGCGATCGTCACGAGCGCCGCCGGCAGCATGGCCACCGCGGGCGGCAACCGGATCCAACCGCCCTGGACCGCGTAGGTCGTGTCGGATCCGGTGGCGTCCGTTCGTGGAGAGGATGTGGGACAAACGAAGGGAACTGACATGACCGCCGTGTACACCTGGGACGTCTTCTCCACGCTCGACGGCTACGGGTCGTACGCCGAGCCCGGCGACTGGGGCGGCTACTGGGGCAAGCAGGGGCCCGAGCTGCTCGCGCACCGGGCTGCCCTGTTCGACACCGAGCAGCGCATGGTCTACGGAGCGACCACCTTCCGCGAGATGGCCGAGATCATGACCTCGGGCCTCGACCCCAACGCGCTCGACGAGTGGAACCTGCGGACGATGCGGTCCCCGGCGACGGTGATCTCCTCGACGTTGCGGGACACCCTCGGCTGGCCGGACGCGACCATCGCGAGCGGCGACGCGGTCGACATCGTCCGGCGGCTCAAGGAGGAGTCCGACGTGCCGCTGCGGTCACAGGCGAGCCTGTCGCTGAACTGGGCCCTGCTGGCGGCCGGCCTCGTCGACCGCCTCCAGGTGACGATCTTCCCGGTCATCTCGGGCCGAACGGGCACGAGCCCGATCCTCGGCGGTGCGGGCGACTTCGACCTGGAGCTGCTCGAAAGCCGCACGCTCGACGGCCACACCCAGGAGCTCGTCTACCGCCCGACCGTCCGCTGAGGCTTTGGACTCGACAGTCCAGTATCTCCGAGTCAGGCTGTCCGCGAGACGACCTGGGAGGAACAGATGGATTTGCGGCTGTCGGAGAAGCGACCGCTGGTCACGGGGGCCAGCGGCGGGCTCGGCGCGGAGATCGCCGCCGTCCTGGCCGGCGAGGGGGCGGTCGTGCTGGTACACGGCCGCGACGAGGAACGCACGGCGCGGACGGCGGCGAAGGTCGGCGGGGTGGCCGTCATCGGCGACCTCACGACCGACGCCGGGGCCGCCGCCGTCGCCGACCAGGCCGGGGAGGTGGACATCCTGGTCAACAACGCCGGCGCCACGACCCGGCCGCAGGCTGGGCGGACACGGCAGCGGACGCGTGGGCCGAGATGTACAACCTCAACGTGCTCAGCTCGGTGCGCCTGATCCGACACCTTGTACCCGCCATGCGGGCCAAGGGCTGGGGTCGCGTCATCCAGATCAGCAGCGTGACCGGCGAGCTTCCGTCCGCGGCGCAGCCGCACTACGCCGCCTCGAACGCCGCCCGGCTGAGCCTGACCCGGTCGCTGGCCCGGGACCTCAAACACACCGGCGTGACGTCGAACGCGATCGCGGCCGGCGGCATCCTCGTCCCCACCACCCGGGACTACCTGATGGAGCTCGCCCGCACCAACGGCTGGGGCGAGACCTGGGCGGACGTCGAACCGCACCTGCCGCACCGCGCGGGCACCGACGCCGGACGCATCGGCTACCCCCGCGACTACGCCGACCTGGTCGCCTACCTCGCGAGCCCGGTCGCCGACTACCTCACGGGCGCCACGATCCGGATGGACGGCGGCTACTACGACAAGCCCTAGCCCAGCGCCATTCCGGGCTCGTCGTCGGGCAGTTCCTCGGCCGGGCCCGGGATCTTGTAGTTCTCCGTCAGCGTGGTCATCGGGCCCGGCCAGGTCGCCTGGCTCACCTCGATCGCCCGGTGCTTGTCGTCGTAGGCCACGTGCAGCAGGTGCAGGACCGGGGTGTCGCCGCGGATCTGCAGGATCTCCGCCTCGTCGCGGTCCGGCTGGCGGGCGGTGATCACGTCGGACGCGGTGGCGTAGCGGCGGCCGATCGCCTCCTCGGCCTCCTGGTAGAGGGGCCGGCCGAAGCCCTCGAACCGCTCCAGGCTGGTGCCGGCGACGTCCTCGACCCGGAACCAGGCCGCGCCGATCTCGACGGGTACGTCGTCGGTGCGCACGAGGTGCCGGCGGACCAGTAGGGAAGTGTGGTCCGGCACGCCGAACGCGTCCGCGACCTCCGGCGGCGCCGGTGCCCGGCCGACCTCGGTGAGGTGCTGCCGGTACCGGGCCGCCAGGTCCGCGTGGTAGCCGCGGTGGCCGCCGTACCGGCCCCGGCTCAGTCGGTTGAGACGGCGCTTGGTGCCGCGGACGTACGTACCCGATCCGGGTTTGGTGATCAGGACGCCCTCGACCCGGAGCTGGTCGATGCTGCGCTGGAGGGTCTGCTTGGCCACGCCGAACGTCTCGGCCAGGGCCGGGATCGACGGCAGGCGCTCACCGGCCGCCCAGTCACCCCGGCGGATCTGGGCCTTGATCTGCTCGGCTATCTGGCGGTGCGGCACCTCAGCCGCACCCGGGTTGCTCTGCATGACGCGACCTCCCGCTCGGGCGACCCTCCTAGGATGGACCCCCGCAAGCGGGCGGTCGCGCCCGACACGCCGGCTACCAAGAGCCGGCCGTCGGCCCGGCGGATCCGCCGCGGCGGCGGAGGTACTTCTCGAACTCCTGGGCGATCTCGTCGCCGCTGACCGACTGGATGCCGGCGTCGCCGGCGCGTTCCTCCAGCTCACGGACGTACTCGCCGAGCTCCGCGTCCTGCTCGGCGGCCGCCTTGACCCGCTGCTCCCACTCGGCCGACTCCTCGGCCAGGTCGGCCATCGGCACCGGCAGGTCGAGCACCTCTTCGACCCGGTGCAACAGGGCGAGCGTGGCCTTCGGGCACGGCGGGTTGTTGGCGTAGTGGGGCACGTGCACCCAGAACGAGAGCGCCTCGACCTCGGCCTTCTGGCAGGCGTCGTGCAGCACGCCGACGATGCCGGTCGGGCCGTCGTACCGCGTCGGGGTGAGCTGGTAGCGGTCCGCGGCGTCCTTGTCGGACGCGCTGCCGCTGATCGGCAGCGGGCGGGTGAACGGGACGTCGGCGAGCAGGGCGCCGAGCAGCACCACCCGGTTGATCTCCAGGCTGTGGCAGACCTCGAGCACCTGCTCGCAGAAGGTGCGCCAGCGCATGCTGGGCTCGATGCCCCGGATCAGCACGACGTCGCGGTCGGTGCCCTCGGGGCTGGCCACCATGAAGCGGGTGGTCGGCCACTCGATGCGCCGGGTCTCGCCGTCGGCCATGGTGATGGTCGGCCGGCTGACCTGGAAGTCGTAGAAGTCCTCGGGATCGAGCGCCGCGACCTCGCGCGCGCCCCACACCTGCTCGAGGTGTTCGATCGCGGCCGTCGAGGCGTCGGCGGCGTCGTTCCATCCCTCGAACGCCGCGATCGCGACCGGCGAGCGCAACTCGGGCAGTCCATCGAACTCGGTCATGCGACGCCCTCCGTCCACCGTGTCGTGCCGGTCGCCGTGCTGGTCCGTACGTTCACCTCGCCAGCCTACGTGGCCCCGCCAGTGAGGGCTCGGCGGCGCGGCGCCGGTGGGTGACCCGTAGCGACGCCGGTCACATCGGCCAACCGGTTTGGATCATCGCTTCCTACGCGAAACGGACGGACGCACTAGCCTGAGAGGGTGTCGAACTCGTTCCTTGACGCGCTCGCCGGCCGGGTACTGATCGCCGACGGCGCGATGGGCACCATGCTCCAGGCGGCCGATCTGACACTCGACGACTTCGAGGGCCACGAGGGCTGCAACGAGGTGCTCAACGTGACCCGGCCGGAGGTGGTCGGCGGGGTGCACGACGCCTATTTCACCGCAGGTGCTGACTGCGTCGAGACCAACACCTTCGGGGCCAACCTCGGCAACCTGGGGGAGTACGGGATCGAGTCGCGCATCCGTGAGCTGGCGGAGGCCGGTGCCCGGATCGCCCGGAGCTCCGCCGACCGGTTCAGCTCGGTTGATCGCCCTCGGTTCGTGCTCGGGTCCATGGGGCCCGGCACCAAGCTGCCGACGCTGGGGCACGCGGCCTATCGCGATCTGCGCGACGCGTACCAGGAGAACGCCCTCGGGTTGCTGCTCGGCGGCTCCGACGCGTTGATCATCGAGACCTGCCAGGACCTGCTGCAGCTCAAGTCGGCGGTCAACGGCGCGCGCCGGGCGATGACCGACGCGGGGCGCACGGTGCCGATCGTGGCCCATGTGACGGTCGAGACCACCGGGACGATGCTGCTCGGCAGTGAGATCGGCGCCGCGCTGACCGCGATCGAGCCGCTCGGCGTCGACCTGATCGGGCTCAACTGCGCCACCGGGCCGGCGGAGATGACCGAGCACCTGCGGTACCTGGCGCAGCACGCGCGCGTACCCCTGTCGGTGATGCCGAACGCGGGGTTGCCGCAACTGACGTCGGACGGCGCGTACTACCCGTTGACGCCTTTGGAGCTGGCGTCGGCGCTGAGCGATTTTGTGTCTTCCTACGGGGCCGCCCTCGTGGGTGGGTGTTGCGGCACCACGCCTTCGCATATTTCGGCGGTCGTCGACGCGTTGGGGGTCCACCCGGCGCGCGTCGAGCGGGAGCCGGTCGTCGAGCCCGGCGTGTCCTCGATCTACCACCACGTGCCGTTCGCGCAGGACGCTAGCCTGCTCATGGTCGGCGAGCGGACCAACGCCAACGGCTCCAAGGCGTTCCGCGAGGCGATGCTGGCCGGCGACTGGCAGGCCTGTGTGGAGCTGGCCCGCTCGCAGGCTCGGGACGGCTCGCACCTGCTCGACCTGTGCGTCGACTACGTCGGTCGGGACGGCGCGGTCGACATGAAGGAGCTCGCCGGCCGCTTCGCGACCGCTTCCACGCTGCCGATCATGCTCGACTCGACCGAGCCCGCCGTGGTGGAGGCCGGCCTGGAGATGCTCGGCGGTCGGTGCGTGGTCAACTCGGTCAACTTCGAGGACGGCGACGGACCCACCTCGCGGTACGCGCGGGTGATGCCGATCGTGCGGGAGCACGGCGCTGCCGTCGTCGCCCTGTTGATCGACGAGGAGGGCCAGGCGCGGACGGCGGAGTGGAAGGTCCGGGTCGCCCGGCGGCTGATCGACGACCTGACCGGGCGGTGGGGCCTGGCGCGGTCGGACATCCTGATCGACGCGCTGACGTTCCCGATCGCGACGGGCCAGGAGGAGACGCGGCGGGACGGGATCGAGACGATCGAGGCGATCCGGTCCATCGCCTCGCTCTATCCGGGCGTCAACTTCACGCTCGGCATCTCGAACATCTCGTTCGGCCTCAACCCGGCGGCCCGGCAGGTGCTCAACTCGGTGTTCCTGCACGAGTGCGTCTCCGCGGGCCTGACCAGCGCGATCGTGCACGCGAGCAAGATCCTGCCGATGTCGCGGATTCCGGAGTCGCAGCGCTCCGTGGCGCTGGATCTCGTCTATGACCGGCGCCGGCCGGGCTACGACCCCGTGCAGGAGTTCATCGCGCTGTTCGAGGGCGTCGACGTGGCCTCGGCGCGGGCGACCCGGGCGGCGGAGCTCGCGTCGCTGCCGCTGGACGAGCGGCTCAAGCGCCGGATCATCGACGGTGAGCGGGTCGGCCTCGAAGACGATCTTTTGGCGGCGTTGGAGTCACGGTCCGCCCTGGCGATCATCAACGACACGCTGCTCGACGGCATGAAGGTCGTCGGCGAGCTGTTCGGCTCGGGCCAGATGCAGCTGCCGTTCGTGCTCCAGTCGGCCGAGGTGATGAAGGCCGCGGTGGCGCACCTGGAGCCGCACATCGAGAAGTCCGACGACGACCAGGGCAAGGGCCGCATCGTGCTGGCCACGGTCAAGGGCGACGTGCACGACATCGGCAAGAACCTGGTCGACATCATCCTGTCCAACAACGGATACGAGGTCGTCAACATCGGCATCAAGCAACCGATCGCGTCGATCCTGGACGCCGCCGAGTCGCACGACGCGGACGCGATCGGCATGTCGGGGCTGCTGGTCAAGAGCACGGTGGTGATGAAGGAGAACCTGCAGGAGATGCTCTCCCGGGGCGTCGCTTCGCGGTGGCCGGTCCTGCTGGGCGGCGCGGCGCTGACGCGGTCCTATGTGGAGGACGACCTGCGGTCGCTGTACGTCGGCGGCGAGGTGCACTACGCCCGCGACGCCTTCGAGGGACTGTCCTTGATGGACCGTGTGATGACGGCGCGGCGCGGTGGTGCCCCGGTGGTCGACCCCGCGCGGGAGGCGGCCCTGGCGGCGCGCCGGGCCCGGCGGGAACGGCAGCGAGCCCAGGTCTCCGCGGACCTGCCGTCGTTGGCGGACGACTCGGTGCGCTCGGACGTCGCCACCTCCGTGGACATCCCGACCGCGCCGTTCCTGGGCACCCGGGTGGTCAAGGGCTTGCCGCTCGCGTCCTATGCGGCGCTGCTGGACGAGCGCGCGCTGTTCCTCGGCCAGTGGGGCCTGCGCGGCGCCCGCGGCAGCGGCCCGTCCTACGAGGAGCTGGTCGAGACGGAGGGCCGCCCACGGCTGCGCTACTGGCTGGACCGCCTGGCCGCCGACCAGGTCCTGGAGGCGTCGGTGGTCTACGGCTACTTCCCGGCCCGCTCGTCGGGCAACGACCTGGTGGTGTACGCGGCCGACGGCGGGACGGAACTGACCCGCTTCTCGTTCCCGCGCCAACGCCAGGAACGCCGCCTGTGCCTGGCGGACTTCTTCTCGGCCTCCGCTGCGGACGTCGTCGCCCTCCAGCTGGTCACGGTAGGCCAACCGATCAGCGAGTACACGGCGAAACTGTTCGCCCGCAACGAGTACCGGGACTACCTGGAGGTCCACGGCCTGTCGGTGCAGCTGACGGAGGCGCTGGCCGAGTACTGGCACCAACGGATCCGCTCGGAGCTCGTCCTGCCGTCGGGCGACCCGGTGGCCGCCTCGGACCCGCCGACCCTGACGGGCCTGCTACGCACGGAATACCGGGGTTGCCGGTACGCCTTCGGCTACCCGGCGTGCCCGGACCTGGAGGACCGCGCGAAGGTCGTAGACCTGTTGGACGCGGGCCGGATCGGCGTACACCTGTCGGAGGAGTTCCAACTGGTCCCGGAACAGGCCACGGACGCCATCATCGTCCACCACCCGGAAGCCAACTACTTCAACGCCAAGTAGCTGCGAGGTGGTCCCTGACCTGCGGGGGAGAGCGGGCTGTGGGCGGGGCTACTGCGAAGATTTCGCCCTGTCGCAAGCCGCATCCGGCACCAAGATCGACCGCAACCCGGTACCGATCAGGGAAGCGCGCTCGCACGACCGCTGCCCCGCTGCCCCGCAGACCAAGGGACCGGGCTGACCTCGCGTGGTCGTGGGCGGGTGGGAGCGCCCTAGGATCGTTGCTGCGACCTCCCACCCGCCTGTCCGTGGGATAGAAAGCCGGACGCGGAGGTTCGATGAAGTCGGCTTGGCGATCATGGTTCTGGAACATCGTTCTGGTGCTCTGTATGACGGTGTTGGCGGCCACCTTGACCATATCGGCCCTGACGCAGAAGAACTCGCTGGCTGTTGTCGGGATCCTCTTGTTCTCCGCCTGCTTCTGGGCTGGCGCTCTCCGCGCGCCGATGCTCGGGGTGTTCGCCAAGCCGCGCGGAGTCGTGGTGCGCGAGTTCTTGCGTACTACGACGGTCGGGTGGGACGAGATCGACAGGATCGAAATGCCCGCGACCACGCCGGTGATCCTCTGGCGGCAGTCGAACGGTGCGGAAGCAACCCTGGTGCTCAGCGCACTGGGAGGAAGTAGGTCACCGGCCGCTGCTGTGAGAAGGTCAGGTCGATGAATATCTTTGACGGAATCTCCGGCCTGACCGGCTTCAACCCGGACGATTTTCCTGAGGCCCAGGATTTCACGGTCGAACTCGCCGTGTGGGGCACGGACCGGGGGGGGTGGAGTCACTCAACCTGGCCTACGTTGTCTCGTCGCCGGCTACCCGCATTGGTTGGGCTTGGTGGAGCGAACCTGTGGCCAAGATTCGTGCCTGGACCGTTGCGGACATCCCATGCGGCACGATCGAAAAGCCGTATCTCGACATGGACCAGGGATGGGACATCCTGGTCTGGCAGATGGATGGCCACATCTTCGTCGCCGAGGGCGACGGAGAGGGAGACGTGGAACCAGATCAAACCTATACCAGGTGGTTCAAGGTGTCCCGGGAGTTGTACGAGGCGGGCTGGACATCGGCCCTTGACCGATTGCGGGCAATGCCGCAGGTTACATAGGACGCCGTGCCTGCCGAGGCTCGGCTCGCGGCCAGCGCGACGCTTCGGCGTCGCTCACGTGCGAAGGGGCGCGAAATGTTCAAGGCGCCGACGGACTACATCGCCGCCCTGGCGCTGACAGTGTCGATCGTCGCGATTCTCGCTCAACTTCGGGCGGTGCGACGGCAGTTGTTCATCCAGAACTTCGCCGAGCACAACCGGCGCTACAACGAGCTGCTGCGCCGCATGCCCGCCGTTTTTCTGGACCCCCACTTTCGACTCGAGGACCTTGACGAAGCGGCGAGGGAGACGTCGGTCCGGGCTGCCTGGGAGTATTTCGATCTTTGCTTCGAGCAGTGGTATCTGATCGACAATCGGCTGGTGAGCCGCAAGCTCGCGAACGTTTGGGAGTCCGGCACGCGTGCGTCGATGAGTCGACCGGCGTTCGCGCGGCTCTGGTCGGCGGTCCTGACCTTGACCAGTTACCCGCCCGGCTTCGTGAGGTTCATGGACCAGGCTGCCGCGGTTGGCGACGCCCGCGGCCCGGAGCAGGTCAGTTTCGCAACCGATAGCGAAGGACCTTGACGTCCGTGAAGCCGGGATTGAAGATCGAGTCCGGAAAGCGCGGGGCGATCTCTGACTGCCTGCCGTAGACCACGAAGTCCACTCGGCTGTCGACCTGGTGGCTTTTCGACTCTCCCGCCTTGCACAAGGTGGCGAGATGCTCGCAGTTGTTGTTCACATAGCTGTACGCCTTGCTGGTGCGCAGGATCTCCTCCGCGCGCCGACAGGTCTCTTTGCGCTTCAGCGTCTTCCCGTCGTAAACCCGCACCGCCAACGCGCTGTCGGCGATGAACTGTTCGATCGTTGTCTTGCGGACAGTCGCGGTCGCGGCCGTACGCCCGGTGAAATGGATGACCTTGCGCGAGCCGACGTAAATTCCGTGATGCGTGTAGGGCACCACGCCGGCAAATCTCCGCTTGACGACCAGATGATCACCGTGTCGAATCTCGTAGACACTCATGTCGACCTCCTCGCCCGGAGCCGAGTCAAACCAGTAGACCCGCCACGCGGATATCGCGGTAGCGCACGAGTGGACGATTCGCGGAGCCGAAGGCGCTGAACCCACCACCCTTGGCGGCCTCGACCGCCGCTGTGCGGGTCACCGATACTGGCCTGGAGTCGCTATCGTCCGGCGCATGCGCCGCGCCGTTCGTACCCTCGTCGTTCTTGCCTTGCTCGCGACCGGCCTGTCCGGGTGCGGCGACGACGTCGAGCCGCTGCCGGCCCGGGTCGTCGTGTTTCTCGATGACGCGGTCGCCACCGACTTCGCCGGCGTAGAGCAGCGCATCCGGGCGATGCCCGGCGTGACGGGCGTGGTCGCGACCTCGAAGGAGCAGGCGTACGCCGACCACCAGCGGACGTTCGCTGACCTCCCCGAGGTCCTCGCCGGCGCCGCGCCGGAGAATATGCCGGCTTCCTTGGAGGCCACCGTCACCGACCTGTGGCACGCGGAGGCGGTCGCGTTCGCGGTCGGCACGTTTGACGGTGTCGAGCGCTCGATGCTCACCGCGGCCGACGGCGACGTGGCGGCGCAGGAACGGGTGGGCATCATCGTGCCGATGGAGGAGAACCCCACGACCGCCCAGCGAGCCAAGGTCGAGGAGTTCATCCGCTCCCTGCCGGGCTATGACGCGCTCTCGTACGAGACACCGGAGCAGACGCGGGACCGGCTGCGGGAGCGCTGTCGCGACCACGCCGAGCTGGCCGCCGCGTTCGACAAGGTCGAGCTGGCCGACATTCCCGCGTCGTTCCGGTTCCGGCTCGAGCTCGGCCAGAAGGTGCCGCAGATGAAGGATCTGATGAACCTCGACGGCGTGACGCCGTTCTCCTTCGTGCCCGCCGAGCTCGTCAAGGACTGACGGCGTACCCCATGGCCGGGATGACGTCGCCGAGCGCTCGTTCGACGTACTCGCGGGTTGCCGCGTCGAACTGGTCGTCGCGGTTTCGCACCTTCCGCGGCTCGAACGTCGACGGCGTCGCGAAGTCGTCGACGCCGAGTCGCGCGAACAGGGCGCGGCGTTGCGCGGGCCAGTCCGCCGCGAGGTCTTCCGCCTTCACCTCCACGTACCGCCGGTTGTCCAGGTCGGCCGTGGCCTTCCAGGCGAGCCAGCGGTCGTAGACCGGTTCGAGCCAGGCGAGTGCGCCGTCGACCGTGGGCGGCGCCCACACCTGCTCGACGTGTGAGGCGACCACCGCGACCGGGTCACGTTTGATGTGGACGATGGTGGCCTCCGGGACGAGCTCCCAGAGAAAGTCCATGCACAGCAGGTTGAACGGGGTCTTCTCGCACCAGGTCGGCTTGCCCGCGTCGGCCGCGGCCCCGCCGAACATCGTGTCCACCGCGCGCCGCAGGATCTGGATCAGGTCCCGCCGGTCGCGGAAGTACCGCGGCACCACCCGCCGGAGGCTCGCCGGCTCGAACGGCCCGGCGCGCCCGAACTCCGGCAGCGCCTCGTCGAAGGTGGTCGCGACGAGCGCCGGCCACAGCGCAGCCACCGCGTCCCAGTAGTGCCGTTCGCCGACGACGTCGGGCAGGGTGTAGCCGCGGTCGCGGTCACGTCGGCCGACCATCCGCACCGTCAGCAGGTCGCTCAGCCGGCGCAGGGCGTCGCCGGCGGCGATCGGGTCGTACCGGCACGTCAGGGCGTCCGCCAGGTCCCGCAGGCCGCCCGGGTCCGGGATGAACCGGGTCTCGATCGGTATCCGATGGATCAGCGGATGCTGGCCGATGATGTCGGCGAGCTGCGAGGTGCCCGAACGACCCGTACCCGCGACGAAGACCGGTGAAGGAGCGGACATGACGCCGAGCTAAGCCCGGCGCGACAGGGCTCGCAACGCGATTAGCCGAGCCGGTACTCCCAGCCTTCCGGGCACCAGGTGAACTCGGCCGCCACGACGTCCTCGACCGGCCGGCTGTGGACGACGTGCTCCAGCGCCCGGTACGTGGCGAGGTGGCCGATCAGCATCACGCGCCGGCCGTCCCACCGCGACGGCAGGTCGGCGAGCAGGCCGGCGACGCGGCGCACGGCCTGCCGGTGGCTCTCGCCGCCCGGGTACGGCCGGTCGACGTGCTGTGTCCGGCCGGCGCTCAGCTGCGCCCCGGGCGAGCCGTTGAGGGCGCCGAAGTCGCACTCGCGCAGCCGCCAGTCGAGGAGGACCGGGATGTCGCCGGTGGCGAAGGCGATCTCGGCGGTCTCGACCGACCGGCGCAGGTCCGAGCAGAAGACCGCGGCGATGCCGTCGGCACGCCGCCGCCGGCCCATTGCGGCCGCGTTGTCGCGCCCCCGCGCGGACAACCCGGCCGGGCAACCATCCCGTCGCCACACCGTTCTCGTTGTCTTCCGTCAGGGCGTGCGTCTCGAAAACGATCTCCACGGACATTTGGCGAGGGTACGAGAGGCGCTAGAGAAGCCGGCGCACCAACGCGCTGACCGCCAGAATCGGCGCGAGCAGGAGGGCGCCGACGCCGATCGCGCGCACGCCCGCCGTGAGACCGCCGGTGATGCCCGCGCTGACCAGTCTCGGATAACCGGCGATCGCCACGAACGCGATCGCCAGCGCCGCTGCCGCGAGGAGCAACAGCCCGCGTACCGCCCGGTGCTTCTCCATGGTCCACATCCTTGCTTACCAGCCACCTGCGCGACCAGACCTTGGCGCTCGCCGGCGGGGGTCCGGCACTGGCCTGGTCGCGCAGGCGGCAGCTTTCTCAGGCCGCCCAGTCCGGGCCGAGCACGCCCGACAGGTCGGCGCGCGCGAACAGCCGGCTCCGCGACGCCTCGATCAGCGAGCGGGCCTGGTCCAGCAGCGGGCCGACCAGCCGCCCGGAACGCTTGACCACCACGCCGTCCACCAGCACGGTGTCCACATCAGACGCGCCCGCGTTGAGCACGATCGTGGTCACCGGGTCGTTCAGCGGCGCCAGGTGCGGCTGGGTCACGTCGACCAGGATGATGTCGGCGCGCTTGCCCGGCCGCAGCGTGCCGATCCGGTCCTGCATGCCCCACGCCGCCGCTCCGCCGGCCGTCGCGAAGCGCAGCACGTCGCGCTGGTCCAGGTCCACGGTGGCCGGTGGCTCGTCGCGGGCCAGGGCGGCCGCGTTGGCCCGGGCCCGCTCCGCGGCCAGGGCGAGGCGCATCTCGCTGAACAGGTCCGCGCCCGAGCCGGCCACGGTGTCGGTGCCGAACGACGGGACCAGGCCGTGTTCGAGGGCCCGCCCGACGAGCGGGAAGGTGCCCATCGCCATCGTCATGTCGATCGTCGGGCACGGGGTCACCGCGCCGCCGGTCGCCGCGATCCGGGTCAGGTCGTCGTCGCTGAACTGGGCGCCGTGGGCGTGGTGCACGTCGGGGCCGAGCTGGCCCAACTCGGAGAGCGTGTCGATGGTGCGGTACTTGAGCAGGTAGCCGGGGATGCCCGAGTGGATGCTGATCGGCACGTCGAGCTCGCGGGCCAGCCGGAAGTCGTACTCCGTCGTCGCAGGGGTGGCGAACTCCGGGCCGCGCAGGGCCAGGCCCATGGTGACCCGCGCGCTGTCGTCGGCGAGCTCAGCACGCATTCGGCGTACGTCGGACGGGTGTCGCTCCGTGCTCTCGTGGAACCAGCGCATCACGCCCTGGCCGACCGGCGGTCCATAGAGGAACACCGCCCGGATGCCCGAGTCCCGCAGTGCGCGCACATTCTCGTCAGCGTGCGAGGGTGTCGTGACGATGTGCGACCAGTCGGCGACCGTGGTGACGCCGGAGTGCAGTGCCTTCAGCGCGCCCCACAGCACGCCCGCATAAACATCCTCGGGCGAGTACTTGTCGAGCAGCCCGGCCAGCACGACGCCGAAGTAGCCGCCGAGCGAGACCTTCCCGCCCGCCCCGCCGATGGCGCCCTGCCAGACGTGGCGGTGCGAGTCGACGAGGCCGGGCAGCGCCACCTTGCCGGCGGCGTCGATGACCGTCGCGCCGGGCGGCACCTCCAGGTCGGGGCCGATCGCGGTGATGACGCCGCCGTCAACGCGGAGGTCCGCGTGGCGCAGGTCGCCGAGCTCGTCGTCCATGGTGACGACGTGCGCGTCGCGGATGATGGTGGTGGTGGTCAACTCAGCTCCATAACGGGTTCGGGACGGAGGCGGACGGTGCCGACCGCGACCAGCGCGGCGACGGCGATCACGGCGAAGCCGGCCATGGCGACGCGGGTGCCGGTGAGCTGGCTGGCGGCGCCGAGCCCGATCACGGGGACGGTCAGGCCGGCGTAGCTGGTCACGAACAGCGACGCGAGCGTGCCGGCCCGGCGCTCGGGCGGGCTGAGCTGCACCACGGTGGTCAGGCACGCCCGGAAGAGCAGCCCGGCGCCGGCGCCGGTGAGCGCGCCGCCGAGGACGAACAGGGCGAGCGAGCCGGCCCACACACCGCCGACGACGAGGGCGAGCCCGACCGGCATGCCGACGAGGACCGCGGTCATCGCCTGGCGGGGCGGGAGCCGGCGCAACCCGATCTGCGCGACGGCGGCCGCCCCGAGCCCGACGAAGGCGACGAGTCCGGCCAGGGCGTGCGAGCGGTGGCCCAGGGTGCCCGCCACGAACGACGGGCTGAGCGCGGCGAACAGGCCGAACATCGCGAACGCGACGAGGCCGCCGAGGCAGGAGGCGAGGAACTGCTCGCGTCGGTGCGGTGCGACGGCCAGCGGGCGGGCGGCCGGCCCGCCGGTCGGCGTCGCGGTCTCGGGCACCAGCGCGAGCAGCACCGCCGACAGCGCGAGCACAAGACCGATCGCCACGTACGGCAGGTGCAGCGGCGCCGGAGCCCATTCGGCGAGGACGCCGGACAGCAGCGGGCCGAGCGCGAGGCCGCCGAGGTTGGCCGCGGTGGCGACGACCTCGGCGTGCCGCTGGTCGCCCTGCGGCGCGGCCCGGCGGCGCAGCTCGATCAGGAAGGCGGTCGCGGGACCCGAGAGCAGGCCGACGGACAGCCCGGAGAGCACCCGGCCGGCCAGGATGGCGGGCAGTGCCGGGGAGGCCAGGAAGACGGCGCAGGCGACGAGTTGCACGGCGAGCGCCGCGCCGAGGATCGTGCGCCGGCGCAGCCGCTCGGCGTGGGCGCCCGCGAACAGCAGGCCACTGATCACGCCGATGACGTACACAGCGAAAACAACGCTGATCATGGTCGTGCCGAAATGGTCCCGGCGCTGGTAGAGGACGTAGAGCGGCGTCGGCACGGAACCGGCTGCCATGGTCGCGGCGTAGGCGCCGGCGACGAGCGCGAAGCCGGCGCGATGGGTGGTGCTGGGCATGAAACCGAGTCTGATCCGAAGATCCATCGGGGCCCAATATCAAGTTTGGATATCTCTATCGGATCTTGGAATGATGGTCGGGTGGACATCCGCAAGCTCGAGGTCTTCGTCGCCGTCGCCGAGGAGGGCGGCTTCACCCGCGCGGCCGAGCGGCTGCGCACCGCCCAGTCCGGCGTCTCGACCGCGATCCGGGCGCTGGAGCGCGAGCTCGGGGCGACCCTGCTGGACCGCACCACCCAGCACGTCGAGCTCACCGAGGCCGGCCGCGCCCTGCTGCCCGAGGCGCTGGGCATCCTGGCCGCGGTCGAGGCCGCGCGGGAGACGGTCACCCAGGTCGGCCAGGGCCTGCGCGGCCGGCTGCGGCTGGGCATTCTCTACGGCCTGACCCCCAGCGGCGTACGCGAGGCGCTGGCCACGTTCCGCGCCGACCTGCCCGGTGTGGAGATCTGGCTGACCGCACCGGGCCCGCGCGGGACGCTCGACCACCTGGACAGCCTCCGCGACGGCGCGCTCGACCTGGCCGTCGTGCTGACCCAGGGCCCGCTGCCGGGCTTCGACCAGCAGGTGCTGGCCACCGACGAGGTGGTGCTGGCCTGCCCCGCCGACCACCGACTGGCCTTTTCCGGCCGGGAATCTGTCGACCTGGCCGACCTCGCCGACGAGGCGTTCATCGAGTTCCCGCCCGGCTGGGGTGTCCGCAGTGCCGTCGACCGGGCCTACGTCGCCGCCGGCCTCACCCGGCGGACCACCGTGCAGATGAACGACCTGGCGACGATCCTCGACCTGGTCCGGCTCGGCCTCGGCCTGGCGTTCATGCCACGCTCGATCATCGAGCAGGCCGACGACCTGCGCTTCCTCGAGCTGGGCGGCCAGCCGCCGAGCTACCGCATCGTGATCGCGACCGTCGCCGGCCGGCCGCTGGGCCCGGTCGCCCGCCACTTCCTGCGGATCGCCCGGTCGACCCTCACGCCGTCCACGGGCGCAGCTTCTCGGGGTTGAGCACCGCCCAGATGCGGGTGATCCGGTCGTCGGCGACGTCGAACGCCATCACCATGACGGTCCGGCCGTCCTGCACCCCCATCAGGCCGGGCTGGCCGTTGACCGTGCTCTCGACCAGGGTGAACTCGGTCGTCGCCCGCGCGGCCAGGCCGACCATGTAGCGCGCCACCTCCGCGCCACCCACGATCGGCTGCGCCGCGGCGTTGACGATCCCGCCACCGTCGCCGGTCGCCGTGGCGTCGGGGTCGAGCAGCCCGACGAGCGCCGCGATGTCCTGGGCCTGCCAGGCTTGCTTGAAGTCACGCACGAGTCCGGCGCGCCGGGTGTCCGGGGTTCCGTTGATCTCGGCGCGCGACCCGGCGACCCGCTTGCGGGCCGAGGAGGCCAACTGCCGACAGGCGGCGGGGGTACGCCCGACGATCTCGGCCACCTCGCCGAACGGATAGCGGAAGACGTCGTGGAGCACGAACGCGACCCGCTCGGCCGGCGTCATCGAGTCGAGCACGACGAGGAAGGCCATGCTGACGGACTCGTCGAGGGTGATCCGGTCGGCCGGGTCGGCGCTGCTCATCCGGCCGTCCTCGGGCAGCGGCTCCGGGATCCACTCGCCGACGTAGCGCTCCCGCCGCACCCGGGCCGACCGGAGCTGGTCGAGGCAGATCCGGCTCGCCACCGTGGTCAGCCAGGCCCCGGGTGACTCGACTGCCTCCTGTTGCGCGCGGGACAGGGCGTACCAGCGGGTATAGGTCTCCTGCACCGCGTCCTCGGCGTCGGCCAGGGAGCCCAGCAGCCGGTACGCGACATTGATCAGTTGCCGCCGCTCACTCATGATCTCGCTGAGGTCCGCCATCGTGGTCTCCCTTCCTCTACCGGGTCCGACGAGGCAGCGGGGCGAAACGTCAGGCCTGACATCCCGCCGGCCCACCTCGTCGGACAGGCATGACTGATTTCCACGCTATCGCCGACCGGGTCGAGATCGACGCGCTGCGGGCCGAATACACGGACGCCGGGCTGATGCGCGACTACGACCGCTTCGCCGCACTGTTCACATCGGACGGTGTGATGCGCATCCCGGACGCCGGCGTCGAGCTGGTCGGCCGGGCCGCCCTCCGCGAGGGCATCGAGCGGCTGCAGGGGCACTGGGAGTTCTTCCTCCAGCACACCCACGCCGGCGCGGTTGTCGTGGACGGCGACACCGCGACGGGCCGCGCGCACATGCACGAGCTCGGCCGCTTCCGCGACGGCACGTCACACGTGAACTACGCGATCTACCACGACCGCTACACGCGTACGCCCGACGGATGGCGGTTCGCGGAGCGCACGTACGAGATCCGCTACCACGACGCCACGCCGCTGGCGGGCACGACAGGCGCGTTCTACCTGGCGGCGGCCGGCTGATCGGGCCACTGGACGGCGTACGCCGGGTCCGCCCCGGTCGTGGTGCGGGCGAACCGCAACAGCTCACGGACGATGCCCGCGTTGCCCATCGCCCACCCGACCTCGGGTGCGAGCGTGCCCGGCGCCACGCGGTGTTCGTAGTTGGACCAGCGCACCCCGTCCGCGTCGACCGTGGCCCGCTCGCCGAGGTCGCCGACGAGCACCTGGGCGAAGTGCGCGCCCGCTTCGTGCCGGTCGCACGCGAGCGCCAGCACGCCGGCCGTTCCGCAGCAACGGCCGTTGTTGTCCCAGAAGCCGGGCCGCACGCGCCGGGGCAGGCCGCTGTGGGTCACGGTGTGCCAGCACCGGTCGACCAGCGCGGCCCAGGCAGCGTCCCCGGTCAAGGCACCGAGCAACCGGAAGACCTGGGCGTCACCGGCGGGGCCGTTGCACCAGCCGTAGCTGTAGCGCTCGATCAGCTCGGGCCGGTGCGGCGGGTCGGAATGCGGGACGAGAAAACCGTCGGGCCCCGCCTCGTCCCTCGCCACGACGTCGGCCGCGCCGGCCAGCGCCAGATCCATCAGGTCGTCGCGCCCGGCGGCGGCACCTACGGCGGCCAGAGCGTACACGATGCCCAGCGTTCCGTGCGCGATGTGATGCGACCGCGCGGGACCGGGGCGAACCGCCCAGTTGACGCCGCCGGGAGTCGGGTCGGCTTCGTCGAGGTACGGCTCGACCGCGTGGACGGCCAGCTCCAGGTCGCCGACGTGCAGGGCGCCCAGCGCGATGCCGGCGTTGCCGAAGAGCAGCTCGAACATCTCGCCCCAGCGCCGCCCGTCGAATCGCGTACGCACGAGGTCCATCGCCCGGTCCGCCGCGCGACCCGCCGCCTCGTCGCCGAGCAGCCGGTGCGCCGCCCGCAGCGCGACCGCCATGCCGGCGAGGCCGAAGTACAACGAGCAGTTCTCCTCGTGGTCGACAGCCGCGGCCAAGCCGGCCGCACCGCGCAGGGCCGCGTCGCCGTACCGGTCGTCCTGGAAATGGTGTTGACCTTCCAGCAGGGCGAGCACGACCCCGGCGCCGCCGCTGTAGAGCGTGTGGTCGGGTTCGACGCGCGCCGACCCGATCAGCCAGTCCAGTGCGCCCGCGGCCAACTCCTCGGCCGCCTCGCCCGATCGGCGGTAACCGTCGACACCCACCCGCCCATCACACCAGATCGACATGCCACGGTTTGATCGCTCCCACCAGGGCGACCTACCGGCTTAGTCCTTGACGAGCTCGGCGGGTACGAACGAGAACGGCGTGACGCCGTCGAGGTTTATCAGCTCCGTCAGTTGCGGCGCTTTCTGGTCGCGCGAGAGCCGGAACCGGTACGACGCGGGGATGTCGGCCAGCTCGACCTTGTCGAACGCGGCCGCCAGTTCGGCGTGGTCGCGGCAGCGCTCCCGCAGCCGGTCGCGCGTCTGTTCCGGCGTCTCGAACGTGAGGGCGTCGTAGCCCGGCAGGGCGCGGATGAACTCCTCGACGCTGGTCCGCTCCGCGGCCGAAGCGTCCTTTTCCAGCCGTACGAGGATGCCCACCCGTTCGTGCGCCAACATATCGCCGTCGGCCGTGCTGAGCGAGGTGTCATCGACGCCGTCGAACGTGCCGATCGCGTACTGCACCGCCTCCGCGCGTCCCAGGTCCGTGACGGTGACCTCCATCGACGCCGGCAGGTCGCCGGGCCTGACGTTTCTGGCCGCCTCGGGAAGCTCGGCCGAGTTCCGCTGGAAGTTCTCGTACTCCTGCTCCTTCGTGGTCAGAACCACGTCGGTCACGGCGGGCATCGTCCGGATGCGCTGCTCGACGACGGCGGGCTGGGCGGCGCCCTCGTCATCAAGGATGACGATCACGCGAGCCGGCAGCGGCGCGACGTCGTCGCCGCACGCCGACAGGCCGGCCGCGAGCAGGGCGAGGACGACGAGGGTACGGAAACCGCGGCGCATGCCAGGAGGATAGCGAAGATGATCTCCGTCCGACCGGGCCGTTGCTGACCTGTCCTAGAGTTCGCCCGTGGATCGCCGACGGCCGAGCCGAGTCTTCCTGCGGGTGTTCTCGACGTTCGGTCTGGTCTTCGCGATCGTGCTCGCGGCGCTCGGCACCTGGTCCGTCGCGGACGAGCTTCGCGGATCAGCGGCACCCGCCGAGGTGCTGGACGTCGACGACCGCGGTGGGAGGACCTTCTTGACGGTCCGGTTCACCACAGAGCGCGGCGACGTGTGTGAATCACGCCTGCGCGTCACGGTCGGCGACAACCGGGATGTGCGCGCCGGTGAGCGCATCCAGGTCCACCACGCCAAGACCGACCCTTGCCTCCGAGTGCGCGAGGCGGGCGATCAATCCGGATGGTTGATCATGGCCATCGCCCCGGTCTTCGTGATCGCGTTCGCCATCATGTCCTACGTCGCGTGGCGCCGGCCTCGACCGCCGCTCCCACTCAGATAGGCGGGCATGCCCTGAGGGGAAACCGGATGCGGTCGCCGGGCCGGGTGGATAGCGTCCGGGCGTGGGTCATACCTATCCGCCGTTGAACGTCGTGGTTCGCACGCCGCGGCTGGCGTTGGTCGGCGCTTCCGATGAACTGCTCGAGCGGCTCGTGCCGCTCGTGCGGGCCGGGATCGTCGACGACGCCGAGCCGTGGCCGTTCGACGACCCGATCTCGTTCTACGCCGACAGTCCCGAGCGCGAGTGGCAATGGTTGCGCGGCATCTGGCGTGGCCGCGGCCGGGTCAGTCCCGACTCGTGGCGGCTCTATTTCGCGGTGCTCGTCGACGGCGAGCCGATCGGCATGCAGGACCTCGTCGGCAAGAACTTCGCCCGGTTCGGCACCGTGTCCAGCTTCTCGTGGCTGGACCCTGGCCGTCGCGGGCAGGGGCTCGGTAAGGAGATGCGGGCTGCCTTGCTGCACCTGGCCTTCGCGGGCCTGGGCGCGCGCGAGGCCGGCAGCGACGCCTTCGTCGACAACGCGGCGTCCAACAGCATCTCCCGCGGCCTGGGCTACGAGCCGAACGGCACCGACTGGGACACCCGCCGCGGCGAGCCCGCCCGGATCCAACAGTGGCGGCTCACCCGCGAGACGTGGGAACGCCACCGCCGGGACGACATCGAGCTCGCCGGCGTCAAGGAGTGCCTGCCGGTCCTGGGGATCGGCTGACGCATGCGCCTGTACCTCTCCTCGTTCCGCACCGGGGCGCACACCGATGTGCTCCTCGCGATGGCGAAAGGGCGGCGCACCGCCCTGATCCCCAACGCGTTCGACGCGTGGCCAGCCGACGTCCGCGCCGGCCCGCTCCGCCGTGACCTCGACGACCTCGGTGCGCTCGGGCTCGACGTCACACTGGCGGATCTGCGGGAACCGGGCACGGCGAAGAGCCTTGCCGGGTACGACATCGTGTGGGCCCGCGGCGGCAACGTCTTCGTGCTGCGCCGCGTGCTGGCGGACAGCGGCGCCGACGCCGTGCTCCTGGACCTGCTGCGCGACGATGCCCTGGTCTACGGCGGCTACAGCGCCGGTGCCTGCGTCCTGGGTGAGGACCTGACGGGCCTTGCCGCCGTCGACGATCCGGGCGTCGTCGCCGACCCGATCCTGACCGGTCTCGGCCTGCTCGACCGGCCGTTCGTGCCGCACGTGCGTTCCCCCGGCCACCCCGAGACCGCCGAATGCGACGCGGTCTCGGCCACCTACACCGCGGCCGGTCAGTCACACTGGGCTCTACGCGACGGCGAGGTGTTGCTCGTCGACGGCGACAGGACCGAGCTACTGCCTCTCCCATAAGGGGGTACGCGATGCGCGGCAGAGCGATACCGCTGCTCGTGGCCCTGGCCTGCGTGGGCTGCGGGTCGCACGAGGGCATCTCGACCGCGCGGACCGATCCCACGTTGCTCGTGCACGGCGTCCAGGGTCGGTCCGACGACGCCGGGGTCGACGGGCACGTGCGCTACCTCGAAGAAGCCGACTGCTTCGTGCTCGACTCGGCCGGCGTCCGCAACGTCGCGGTGTGGCCGCCGGGCACGAAGGTGTGGCTGGACGGCGCGAGGGTGGCCGGCGTGGAGGTGCCCGACCGGGACCCGATCGCGATCGGCAGCCGCCTGACGGGCGGCGGTGGCTATGCGAATCCCGCGACCACCGAGATCGAACTGCCCGAGGTGGCCGCGGACTGCCTCCGCGGCGGCGGCGAGTTCGTCTCGATCCACGTGATCTCCGCGATCACTCCACCGGCGCCCGAAGGCCAGTAGGCCGCGTCCGTCCAAACGGGGGAGTCGCGGTCGGGCGCGAGTCCGTACCTTGCCGAGTCATGACCTTGATCACCGCCGATCCGCCCCGGCCGCGTCCGGTGACGGTGACCGTCGCGTTCTGGCTTCAGCTCGCGGCGGTGTTGACGCTGCTGGCGTTGCTCGGGCTGCTGGTGGCCCACGCCGTGTACTACGACGGGCTCATCTCCCGCGCCGCCGAGCTCGTGCCCAACGTGGATCCGGGCGAGGTCAGCGGGGAGCGGGTCGGCAACGTGGTCACGACGGCCGTACCCGGTGTGGTCGTGCTCGTGGTGGTCCTGTGGCTCGCCGCGACCGCCCTGCCGATGCTCCGCGGCAGCAACGTCGCGCGGATCTTCGTCTTCGTCGCCGGCGGTGCCCACCTCCTGCTGTGCGCCTCGCCGTTCCTCGCCGGCGCCGCCATGATCCCGCTGTTCATCGCGAGCGATCCCGGATACGCACCCGAGGACGATCTGGTCTGGGCGGAGGGCTCGACGTTCTACGACACGCTCTACAACAACACGACCCCCGCCGAGGACGCCTTCATGGCCGGGCAGGCGGCCGTCACGGTGATCGAGGTGGTTCTGCTCCTGGCGATCGTGGTGCTGCTCGCCGTGCCGCCGGCCAGCCGCTGGTTCGTGCCGCCCCGGCCGCCGGTGCTGCCCGTCGGCCCCTACGCCGTCTACCCGTACGCGGGCTACCCGTACCTCGTGTGCCCGGATCCGTCCGTGCACCTGCCACAAGAACCAAAGGCATGATGTCGGCGTGAGCGACCAAGCGACGACCGGCACCCTGCACCACGTCGAGCTGTGGGTGCCCGACCTGGACCGCGCGATCACCAGTTGGGGCTGGCTGCTCGGCGCGCTCGGCTACACGGAGTTCCAGAGCTGGCCCGCCGGCCGGAGCTGGCGACGCGGCGCCACCTACGTGGTGGTCGAGCAGTCGAAGGCCATGTCCCCCGGCGGTCACGACCGCCTGCGGCCGGGCCTCAACCACCTGGCCTTCCACGCCGACCGGCAGACGATCGACGCGCTGGTCGACGAGGCGCCCAAGCACGGCTGGGCGCTGCTGTTCCCGGACCGCCACCCACACGCCGGCGGCCCGGACACCTACGCCGCGTACCTCGCGAACGAGGACGGCTTCGAGGCCGAGCTCGTCGCCCCCTAGCCGCCGAGGTCGCAGGCCGACAGCGACTTCTCGTACCCCAGGAAGAACGACTCGGTGCGTTGCTCGGCGGTCCCGTGCGCGCCCGGGGCGAACCACGGCACGCTCGGGTCGTCGCCGACGGCGAGCAGGCCGTTCTGGAACTCGTCGAGGTCGCCGTCGTCGACGCCCAGGGCCTTGCCACGGACCGAGTCACCCAGGTACGCGCCGGCCATGCAGTCGGCCTGCAGCTCGTGGTCGATGGTCAGCCGGTGCTCGATGCCGAGCCGGGCCTGGATGGCGTGCGCGTACTCGTGGCCGAGCAGGTAGTAGAGGAAGGCGTCGCCGACCTGCCGGAACGCGGCGACGGCGAAGTTCACGTCGTACGCGATGAAGTCGCCGGCCGGGCAGTAGACGGCGTTGTTGCGGGGCACCGGCTCGCCGCCGCAGTTGATCTCGCCGTCGCGGGTGTAGGCGACGACCCGGCGCACGGCGCGGAACCGCTCGCCGGACTCCTCGAAGCGCGCCTTCCAGTAGGCCTCGGCGGTGTTCGTCGCGGTCTGGATGTCGCTCTTGAACTCGCCGACGGTCATCGTGCCGTCCTCGTCGGGGCCGCCGGTCGCGGCCGGCGGGTCGGCCGCCGGGTCGCCGTCGCCGGTGCTGAACCCGCAGGCGGCCGCGACCACCCCGACGACCAGCAGCGCGAGCACCCGCGTCAGAACGGGTCTGGTCATCACGGCGTCCCCTCTCGTCTCGTACGAAGGTCTTACCCGGCGGGCACACCCGCCACACGGCCACCATTGTCGGCGAACCGGACAAGAGGCGGCGTGACGCGTGCCACGGCCGAGCCCACGGACACCCGGGCGCGACGGCATCCGGGCGATACTCGTCCTGATGACGGATCTGGTTGAGAGCGAGCGCCGGCCCGCCGCGGTGCTGTTCGACATGGACGGCACGTTGCTCGACAGCGAGCGGGTCTGGGACATCGGACTCCGCGAACTTGCCTGGTCGTACGGCGGGGAGCTTTCGGACGACGCCCGGCTCGCGATGGTCGGCGGCAGCATGGAAACGTCGATGGCCATCCTGCACGACGACATCGCCCAGCCGTGGCGCGACGCGCAGACGTCCGCGGACGCTCTGATCACCCGGATGGCCGAGCTCTACCAGACGGAGCTGCGCTGGCGGCCCGGCGCCCGCGAGCTGCTCGACGCGGTCCACGACGCCGGCATCCCGGCCGCGCTGGTGACCAACACCGGCCGGTACCTGGTCGACATCGCGCTCGCGGTGATCGGCTCCCACTGGTTCGACGCCGTGGTCTGCGGCGACGAGGTGAGCGTCGGCAAGCCGGATCCCGAGCCGTACCTGATGGCCGCGCGCCTGCTCGACGTGCCGGTCGAGCGGTGCGTCGCGATCGAAGACTCTCCGACGGGCGTCACGAGCGCCCTCGCGGCGGGAGCGGCGGTGATCGCCGTTCCACACGACGCGGCGGTCGCCCCGCGCCGCGGCCTGCACATCGTCGACAGCCTGACGGCTGTCGACCTGCCGCTGCTGGCCGACCTCGCCGACCGCGCGGTGCCCACCCCCTGACGGCGGCAGGCACCGCCCGCCCGATGCTCGATCGGCGACGCGCCGACCGCGGTGCCCACCCCTTGATGGCGGCGGGCACCGCGTCCCCGGCTATTCGTGGGCGATGGCGCCCAGGACGTTGAGCCGCGCCGCCCGGATCGACGGCAGGATCGCCGCCACCACGCCCACCAGGGCCGCCACGCACAGGTAGAGCACGATCGTCGACCACGGCAGCGTCAGGTCCGTGAAGCCCTCGTCGCGCAGCGCGCGGACCACGGCCGCGCCCAGGCCCGTGCCGACCACGACGCCCAGCAGCGCGCCGAACACCGAGATCACCACCGCCTCGACCGTGATCATCCGCATGGTCGCCGCCCGGCCCAGGCCGATCGCACGGAGCAGGCCCAGCTCGCGGGTCCGTTCCAGCACCGACAGGGCGAGGGTGTTGATGATGCCCAGCACCGCGATCAGGATCGCCAGGGCCAGCAGGATCTGGATCATGACGAGCACCTGGTCGAGCATGCCGCTCTGCTGCTGGGTGAAGGTGTCCTGGTCGATCACGGACACCAGCGGGTTGTCGGCGACCAGTGCCTCGATCTGGGGCTGCACCGACGCGACCGGCGTGCCCTGGTCGAGCTGGACGAAGCCGAGCGACAGACCGGGCTGCGTGAACTCCGTCATCGCCGCCGGCGGGAGCATGATCTCGCCGATCGACTTGTCGGCCGGCGCGATGCCGCTGACCGTGTAGCGGTGCTCCGTGCCCCGGGTCAGCTGCACGGTCAGCACCGAGCCGACCGACCAGTTGTGCTCCTTGGCCGCGTCGTCGTTGACGATCGCCTGGTCCGCGCCCAGCGCGGAGATGTTCCCGGCGACGGCCGTGCTGCCGAAGATGACCGGGATCGGTGCCGGATCGGTCACGGACGTGACGAACTGCTGCTGGCCGTTGACCGTGGCCAGGTCGCTGGCCACACCCACCACGTCGCGGACGCCGGGTACGGCCTTGGCCTGGTCGACCACCCCGGGCGCGAAGGTCGGCGGACGCGCACTCGTCTGGCTGCCCTGGATGATGAGCTGCGCGTCGACCGACTCGACGGCGCCGGCGATGCTGGTCTTGGCCGACGAGACGATCACGCCGACGCCGGTGACCAGCGCGATGCCGACCATCAGCGCGGCGGCGGTGATCGCGGTGCGGCGCGGGTTGCGGCCGGAGTTGAGCCGGCCCAGCTTGCCCGGCACGGACCAGGAGAAGATCCGGCCGAGCACGCCGACGACCGGCCGGCTCAACACCGGGGTCAGCAGGGCGACGCCGATGAAGGTGAGCAGCACGCCGCCGGCGACCAGCAAGAGGCCACCGTCCGCGTACAGGCCGACGCCGAGCAGCGCCAGCGCGAGCGCGGTGACGACGCCGCCGATCCAGGTGATCCGCGTAAGCGGGCGGTCCGGGGTCGCGACGTCCTGCATGGCGGCGATCGGCGGGATCCGCGAGGCCCGCAGCGCCGGCATCACCGCGGCGATCACCGTCACCACCAGGCCGACCACGAACGACGCGATGATCGCGACCGGTGGCACGCCGATCCCGGCCAGGGCCAGGCCACCGGAGAACTGGCCGGCGAGGTACGCGAGCAGCGCGCCGACGCCGATGCCGGCGCCCAGGCCGAGCACCGAGGCGATCGTGCCGACGATCACGGCCTCGGTCAGCACGGAGCCGATCACCTGCCGCCGGCCGGCGCCGATGGCCCGCAACAGAGCCAGCTCGCGCGTCCGCTGGGCCACCACGATCGAGAACGTGTTGATGATCAGGAAGATGCCGACGAACAGCGCGACCCCGGCGAAGCCGAGCAGGATGTTGTTGAAGAACGCGAGGGCGCTCTTGAGCCCCTCGGCGTCCTCGGCGGCGGCCTCCTTGCCCGTGCGCACGGTGTAGTCGGCGCCGAGGGCCGACGCGACCTGCTGCTTGAGCGCGTCGGGGCTCGTGCCGTCGGCGGCCTTGACGTCGATGCTGCTGAACACGCCGGGCTCGCCGAGCATCAGTTGCTGCGCGACGGGCTCGGTGAACGCGACCTCGTTGACCCCGCCGATGCTGTCGCGGTCGCCGCTGTAGCCGAAGGTGCCGACGATCGTGAACATCCGCTGCTTGGCGTCGAGGGTCAGCACGCCGACCCGGTCGCCGACCTTGACCTTGCCGGCGGTGGCGAGACCGACGTTGATCGCGATCTCGTCGTCGGCGGTGGGCCCGCGACCCTCCCGGAGCTGGGTCAGCTCGTTCTCGCCCAGCCAGTTCTCACCGAGCTGCGGCGGACCGAACGACCCGACGGCCTTGCCGTTGCTGCCGATCATGGTGGCGCCGTCCGCGGCGACCACGCCGCGCGCCTGGGCCACGCCGGGCAACGCGGACACCGCGGTGATCGCGGACTGCGGGACGTTGGCCGGCAGCGACTCGCCGTCGAGCTCGTCGACCTCGACCTTGGGCTTGCCGGCCACGGTCACGTCGGTCTGCGAGTAGACGTCGGAGAAGATCGAGTCGAAGGACCGGGACAGGGTGTCGGTGAGCACGAACGAGCCCGCGACGAACATGACGCCGAGCACGACCGCGAGACCCGACAGGATCAGGCGGACCTTGCGGGCCAGCAGGCTCTTGAGGGTGGCGCGCAACATCAGCGAGCCACCTCGGCCGGGTTGTCGAGCCGCTTCATGCGGTCGAGCACCATGTCGGGGGTCGGGTCGCTCAGCTCGTCGACCACGGCGCCGTCGGCCAGGAAGATGACCCGGTCCGCGTACGAGGCGGCCACCGGGTCGTGGGTGACCATGACGATGGTCTGGCCGTACGTCTTCACGGAGTCCCGCAGGAAGCCCAGCACGTCGGCACCGGACTTGGAGTCGAGGTTGCCGGTCGGCTCGTCGGCGAAGATCACCTCGGGCCGGGCCACCAGCGCCCGCGCGCACGCCACCCGCTGCTGCTGACCGCCGGAGAGCTGCGCCGGCCGGTGGCCGAGCCGGTCCTGGAGTGCCACCGTCTTGATCACCGTGTCGAACCACGCGTCGTCGGGCTTGCGCCCCGCGATCGACAGCGGCAGCAGGATGTTCTCCTTGGCCGACAGCGTCGGCAGCAGGTTGAACTGCTGGAAGATGAAGCCGACCTTGTCGCGCCGCAGCTTGGTCAGCCCCGAGTCGCCGAGCCCCGTGACCCGCGTCTCGCCGATGTGCACCTCGCCGCGGGTCACCGAGTCGAGCCCGGCCAGGCAGTGCATGAGCGTCGACTTGCCGGAGCCGGACGGCCCCATGATCGCGGTGAAGACACCCCGCTGGAAGGTCACGCTGACCCCCCGCAGCGCGATCACCTCCGCTTCGCCGCTGCCGTACACCTTCCACACGTCGTCCGCACGGGCCGCCACCGGATCGCTGGCCGTCACCTGGTTCCCCCTCGTAAACAGGTCATGGTCCGGCCGGACCAGGACGGTCCGGCCGGCAGCATCCATGCTCTCGGACCGGGTCAACTGGTTTCGTCAGCCGCACGACGGAGGAGCCGCCGATTTTCTGATACGGGTAACCCGTACCCCACCTCAGGGTTTGCCCTTATTCGTAGGCGATGGCCTGCAGGACGTTGAGCCTGGCCGCCCGGATGGCCGGGAGGACCGCCGCGATCGCCCCGGCCACGATCGCCAGGGCCAGCGTGATCAGCAGGTAGCCCCAGGGCACGGTCAGGGACAGGAACTCGTCGCCGAGCGCCTTGACGATCGCCACGCCGAGGCCGACCCCGATCACGATGCCGAGGAGCGCGCCGAAGACCGAGATCAGCACCGACTCGACGGTGATCATCCGGCCGACCTGGGCCCGGCTCATCCCGACCGCCCGGATCAGGCCGAGCTCCCGGGTGCGCTCGAAGACCGACAGCAGGAGGGTGTTCACCACGCCGAGGACGGCCACGATGATCGTGAGCGCCAGCAGCGTGTTGACGATGCCGAGCAGGATGTCGACGAAGCTGTTGGCCTGGTCGATGAGCTGAGACTGGTCGTTGACCGTGACCTCGGGGTTGTTCGCGAACAGGCGGTCGAGCTCGGCGCGCACCTGGGGGACCTGGCTGTCGTTCGCCACCTGCACGAAGCCCTGCTGGGCGAACGGCGACCGGAACCCGCCCGCGTCGGCGCTGCTGATCAGCGAGCTGGAGATCGCCTGGTTGGGCTTGAAGATGCCGACCACGTCGAGGGTGACCGGGGCGGCGCGGGCCGTCCGCATCGTCACCCGGTCGCCGACGCCGAGGCGCAGGGCGTCCGCGGTGTCCTGGTCGAGCAGCACCTCGCCCGGGTCGAGCTCGCGGACGTTGCCGGCCACCGGCTTCAGGTTGAAGATCGTAGAGGCGGCCTGCGCGTCGCCGGCCAGCACGAACCGGTCGCTGCCGTTGAGGTTGACGGTGTCGGTCCGCAGCGCGACCGCCGCCGACACGCCCGGCAGCGCCGCCATCGTCTGCTCCAGCTCGGGCGGGAACCCGGCGTTCGCGCCGGGCCCCTGGCTGAAGCTGGTCGTCACGGCGAGCTGGGCGTTGACGTCCCGTTCGAACGCGTTGCTGATGCCCGCCTTCGCGGACTGTGCGAACACTCCCGCGCCGGTGGCCAGCGCCACCCCGATCATCAGCGCGGCGGCGGTGACCGCGGTCCGGCGGGGGTTCCGGCCGGTGTTGCGGGCGCCCAGCCGCCCCGGCACGGACCAGGCGAACGCCTTGCCGGCCGCCGTGGTCAGCGGGCGGCTGATGATGGGCGCGAGCAACGCGACGCCGAGGAACGTCAGCGCCGCGCCGATGCCGAGGGTCAGCCAGGTCGGCAGGTCACCGACGTGCGCGACGCCGAGCCCGAGCAGCAGTCCGCCGGCGGCCAGGATCACCGCACCGGCGACGGTGAGCCGGGTGAGCGGTTTGTCCGGGGTGACCGCGTCGCGCATGGCGGCGATCGGCGGTACCCGGCTGGCCCGCAGCGCCGGGATCAACGCCGCCACGACCGTGAAGGCGGTGCCGACGGCGAGGGTTGTCAGCACGGCGTAGGCGCGCACGACGACCCCGCTGACCGGCAGGCTCGCGTCGATGAACGCCTGGAGCGCCTTGTTGAGGATGTAGCCGACCAGGATGCCCAGCGCGAGCCCGACGATGCTGGCGGCCAGCCCGAGCAGCACCGACTCGAGGAGCACGGACCGGTTGACCTGCCCGCGACTGGCCCCGAAGGAGCGGTAGAGGGCCAGCTCCCGGGTCCGCTGCGCCACCAGCATCGAGAACGTGTTGAAGATCAAGAAGGCGCCGGTGAACATGCCGATCAGCGCGAACACGACGAGCCCGGTCTTCAGGATGTTGACGAAGCTCGACGTCGCGCTCTGCTGTTCCTCGGCGACCTGCGCCCCGGTCCGCACCACGTCGTCGGGCAGCGCGGCCGCGATCCGGTCCCGCAGGGTGTCGTCGCTGACCCCCGAGGCGGCGGTGACGTCGATGCTGGTGAACTTGCCGGGCGCGTTGAGCAGCACCCGCTGCGCCTGGGCCAGGGTGAAGGCGACCGTGGTCTCACCGGCCAACGAGGGCCGGTCGCCGGGAAAACCGAAGATCCCGACGATGGTGTACGGGGTGGGCGGCTCGAGCGTGATCACATTGGCGGTCTGCCCGAGCCCGAACCCGCTGTCGGTGCTGAGCCCCTGGTTGATGGCGATCTCGTTGGCGGCCTGCGGCGGCCGGCCCTGCCGGAGCTGGATCAGCGGATCCTGGTCCTGCCACGCGATGCCCTGCTGCGGCGGCCCGTTGCCACCGACGACTTTGCCGTCGGAGCCGATCAGCCGAGCGCCCGCGGAGTAGACACCCGGCGTAGTTTTCGCGACTCCGTCGACCTTTTGGACGGTGTCGACGTCCTGCTGGTCGAGCAGGGCGGTCGGGGTGCCGAGCTGCGCGTTCTGCCCGCCCGGCGAGGTGTCCTTGGCGGTGACCTCGACGTCGATGTCCCGGTTGACGGTCGAGAAGAGCGCGGTGAACCCTTGCGCGAACGTGTCACCGGCGACGAACGCCCCCGACATGAACATCGTGCCGAGAATGACCGCGAGCGCGGACAGAGCGAGCCGCAACTTGTGCGTGAGCAGCCCGCGCAACATGGACCGGAACATGCTCCGCCCGTCTCCCTATTCGTCGTCGGCCACGGGGTCTTGCTTGGCCTTGCGCGAGGTGGTCCGCTTGACCGCCGCCTTGCGCGGCTTGGCGTTCTCGGGCTCGGGCGCCGCCGGCTCGGCGGTGTCCGCCTGATCCTGCGGGCCGCTGCGCTTGGTCGGCCGGCCCTTGGGCGGGTGAGTGGCGGCGGGACCCTGCACCGCCTTGCGGCGGGCGGAGCCACGCCGCTCACCGACCTCGGTGCCGACCCGCACGCCCGCCACCTCGGCGTCCTCACCGGCCAACGCCACCGGCCCGGCCACACCGGCCGCTGCCTGCCCGTCCGGGCCGAGCGAAGCCTGGCTCGTCTGGCCCGGCGGCGCGGTCTGGCCCGGCGGCGCCGTCTGGCCCGGTGGGGCCACGTCTGATCGGCGGCTTGCGCTCTGGTCCGGGGTCGCCGCAGGGCCTGTGTTCGGCGCGTCGGGCGGAGCGGTGGGCGGTGCCGGTGCGGCGCTGCCCGGTTCCGGTTTGGCCCTGCCGACCGCGCGGGTCGGGCGCCGCGCCGGCTCCGGTGTGGACTGTTCCGACTCCGCCGGTCGGCGTAGGCGGGGTGGTGGCGGTCCGTCCGGGTCACGCCGCGTGCGCGGAGCGGGCTCGCCCGGCGCGCCCTGCGGGACAGGGCCGACCGTCTGCGGGCCCGCCTGGGTGGGCGCGGTGGTCAGCGTCGACGGAGCCGTCGAGGTCAGCGTCGCGGTCGGGCCGTTGTCGGCCGCGAACACGCGTACGGCCTGCGCCATGCCCGAGCCCAGCCGCGCCGACGGATCCCGGGACCCGCCGCCCGGCTCGGTGCCGCCGTCCATCCGGGGCAGGCCGCCGCCGTCCGGGGGTGGCCCCGGATGCGGGGTGCGCCCGGTCGGGTCCGTGGTGCCGCGGCTCTCGTGCGGGATGCCGGCGGCCGGTCCCAAGCCGCGCGGCCCCTCGTCGATCGTGCGCATGCGGTCCAGGACCGCGTCCGCGGTGGGTGCGAGGATCTCGTCGACCACAGCGCCGTCGGCCAGGAACAGGACGCGGTCCGCGTACGACGCGGCAACTGGATCGTGGGTGACCATGACGATGGTCTGGCCGTGCGTGCGTACCGAATCGCTCAGGAAGCTCAGGACGTCCGCGCCGGAGCGCGAGTCGAGGTTGCCCGTCGGCTCGTCGGCGAAGATGACGTCCGGCCGCGCGACCAGCGCCCGGGCGCAGGCGACCCGCTGCTGCTGGCCGCCGGAGAGCTGCGACGGGCGGTGGCCCAGCCGGTCGCCGAGGCGGACGGTCTCGATGACGGTGCGGTACCACTCCGGGTCCGGCTTGCGCCCCGCGATCGACATCGGCAGCAGGATGTTCTCCTCGGCCGTCAGCGTCGGCAGCAGGTTGAACTGCTGGAAGATGAACCCGATCTTGTCGCGACGCAGGCGGGTCAGACCCGCGTCACCCAGGCCGGTCACCCTGGTGCCGCCGACGTAGACCTCGCCCCGGCTCACCGAGTCGAGCCCGGCCAGGCAGTGCATCAGCGTCGACTTGCCGGACCCGGACGGCCCCATGATGGCGGTGAACTTCCCGCGCTCCAGGTCGACGCTCACGTCACGGAGCGCGACGACCTCGGTCTCGCCGGCCCCGTACACCTTCCACACCTGGACGGCCCGCGCGGCCGGTCCGGTCACGGCAGTCGTGGTCACGTCTCCCGATCTTTCCTCAGCTCCGGGAGATAAGCGGACATTTACCGGGTAAACACCCAACCGCGTCCGGGTGGAGGCGTACGGGAAGATGACCGGTGAACGCTGAAGGGGGCGAGGGTGGCTGACGACGTGGCGCCGAGCCGGCCGGTCCGGGTGCTGCTCGCCGACGACCAGCCGCTGCTGCGCACCGGCTTCCGCATGGTCCTGGGCGCGCAACCGGACCTGGACGTGGTCGGCGAGGCCGGCGACGGCGCCGAGGCGGTCAACCTGGCCCGCCGGCTGCTACCCGACGTGGTGCTGATGGACGTCCGGATGCCGAGGATGGACGGCGTGGCCGCCACCCGCGCGATCGTCGAGGCCCGGCTGCCGGTCCGGGTCCTGGTGCTGACCACCTTCGACCTGGACGAGTACGTGGTGGGCGCCCTGCGCGCCGGCGCCAGCGGCTTCCTGGCCAAGGACATCCCGGCCGACGACCTGGTGACCGCGATCCGCACGGTCGCGGCCGGCGAAGCGGTCGTGGCTCCCCGGATCCTCAAGCGACTCCTGGACCGCTTCGCCGCGGCCCTGCCCGACCCGCACGAGACCACCCCGCCGGCCCTGGGGACACTGACGGAACGGGAGCGCGAGGTGCTGGTCCAGGTGGCCCGCGGCCTGTCCAACGCGGAGATCGCCCGCAAGCTCTCGGTAAGCGAAACCACGATCAAGACCCACGTCGGCCACGTCCTGACCAAACTGAGCCTCCGCGACCGCGTCCAGGCGGTCGTCCTCGCGTACGAGTCAGGCCTGGTCCGTCCAGGAGCCTGACGCGCGGGCCGCTCGGTGCGGCCCGCGCGCACCCCCCCGGTCAGTACGTGATGCAGGCGTTGGTGTTGAACGTCGTCCAGCAGATCAGCCCGCGGGTCTGTGGCCCGTAGCCGCCGTCGACGCTTACCCACGGCCGGTCGTCGTTCTTGTACTGCTGCTGCGCGAAGCGCACCATACTCTCGGTCCGTGGGCCGTAGTCGTTGTCCACCGAGAGCATGGTGTATCCAGGCGTGCCGCCCCAGATGTCGTTGAGGTTCCGCTGGAGCTCGCCGACCCCGGAGTTGTGCGAGCCACGCCCGAGCCAGCAGTTGAAGTTGCTCGACTGGTACGCGGGGATCCAGGCCGAGTTCCCGTTGCGGATCAGGACCCCCGAGCCGTTGCACTGTGGGGTGGCCGCGTGTGCCGCGCCCGGCGCCAGCACGTGCAGGCCCGCGGCCACCACCGCCACCGCGAGCCAACGCAGCACTTTGGACTTGACCATGACATCACTCCCGTCGTCGCTTTCCACGAGCGTCACCGGGTACGGGTGGATGGTGGCCCGACGCCGACCAACTCCGGACGGAACGCGTGGCCGCGGGGCGGAACACCGGACCGGACCGGATAGGGTGTGCCGCGTGGGGGACGGATCGGTGCGCATGGATCCGGTGGGGGAGTTCTGTGCCGACCTGCGGCGCCTGTGGCGGGCGTCGGGTCGCGACCTGCCGGGTGTCGCCCGCGAGGTGAAGATCAGCCGGGCGCAGCTCTACGCGATCCTCGGCGGAGAGATCCGGCGCCCGCCGGACTTCGAGGCGCTCGTGCGTCCGCTCGTGCTCGCGTGTGGCGGCGAGTTGGCGGACTGGCGGCGGCGCCACGACGTGCTGGTGGGCGTCCACGAAGGACTGCGGCGCCGGCCCGCGCCGCGCACCGCCGGGCCGAACCAGCTTCCCGCCGGGAGCGGCGAGTTCGCCGGCCGGGCGTCAGCGCTCGCGGCCCTGGACGCCGCGACCGCGCCGGTCGTCGTCGTCGCCGGGCCGCCCGGCGTCGGCAAGACCTCGCTCGCGGTGCACTGGGCCCGCCGGGCGGCCGCGAGCTTCCCGGACGGCCAGCTCTATGTGGACCTCCGGGGGTACGACCGCGACGTGGTCGACCCGGGCGACGCGGTGCGGAGCCTGCTCGACGCGCTCGACGTGCCGCCGCACGAGGTGCCGGTCGACCGGGAGGCGCGCTTCGCCCGGTTTCGCAGCCTTGCCGCCGGCCGCCGGCTGCTCGTCGTGCTCGACAACGCCCGCGACGCCGACCAGGTGCGCCCGTTGCTCGCCGGCGGCCCCGCCGTGCGCACGCTGGTCACGAGCCGCAACCCGTTGACCACCCTTGTCGCCGGGGCGGGTGCTGCGCCGGTCGCCCTTGACCTGCCGGGCGATTTTGAGGCGGCCGAGCTGATGCGGGCCCGGCTCGGAGACGGCAGTGCTGAGGTGGCAGACGCGGTGGCGGCGTGTGGGCGGCTGCCGCTCGCGCTCGCGTTGGTGGCGGCGCGCGTGCGGCAGACCGGCTTTCCGCTGGCCGTCGCCGCAGCCGAGCTTCGGCGGCCCGGTTCGGGGGCGCACGCTGAGCTGCGGGCGGTGTTCGCGTGGTCGTACGACGCGTTGGGTTCGCCCGCGGCCCGGCTGTTCCGGCTGCTGGGCCTGACCGCGGGCCCGGACATCGCCGCTTCCGCCGTCGCCGCGCTGGCCGGGACGCACGACGCCCGGGCGCTGCTGGGTGAGCTGGTCGACGCGGGGCTGCTGGTCGAGCACCGGCCGGGCCGCTACCTGATGCACGACCTGCTGCGCGACCACGCCGGTGAGCTCGCCCGGGAGCGCGACTCCGCCGACGAGCGCCGCGCCGCGCTGACGCGGCTGCTCGACTTCTACACGAGCTCGGCGCACGAGGCCGACCGCGTGCTGAACCCCGCCCGGGCACCGATCCCGCTGCCTGTCCCGGCCGGGAACGGCGACATCCCGTACGAGAAGGCACTGGCCTGGCTCGACGCGGAGCGGTCGGTGCTGCTCGCGGCACTGCGCCAGGCCCGCGACGACGGGCTCGACCGGCACGCGTGGCAGCTGGGTTGGGCGCTGGACACGTACCTGTTCGAACGCCGCCGCTGGGACGACGAGGGCGCCGCCTGGTTCGTCGCGCTGCGGGCCGCGACCGCGCTGGTCGACCGGGCGGCCACCGCGCACGCCCACCGCTTCCTAGGCGCGGTCGCGGGTCGGCTGGAGCGCTTCGCGGAGGCGTACGAGCACATGCGCGAGTCGATGGAGCTCTCGCGCGCGTCCGGCGACCGGGCGGGCGAGGCGGAGACCGAGTTCGTCCTGTCCTACGTGTGCTGGCTGCAGGCCGACCACGACCGCGCGCTGGAGCACATCGAACGGTCGCTGCTGCTGTGGACGGAGCTGAACGAGCCGAGCTGGGAGGGCCGGGCGGCGATGGCGGTCGCCTGGTACCGCGCCCAGCTCGGCGACCACCTAGCCGCCGTGTCGTTCTACGAGCGGGCGATCGCCGTGCAGCGGACGGCCGGTGACCGCGCGAACGAGGCGGTGGCCCGCCAGGGCCTGGGCCACGCCCGGCTCGCCCTCGGCGCCCATGCGGCGGCGGCCGAGCAGTTCGACCTGGGCCGGGCACTGGCCCGCGACCTCGGCGACCCGATCCTCGACGCGCAACACACCAACCACCTCGGCGACGTACACCAATCCCTGGGCGACGTGGAAGCGGCCCGGGAGTGCTGGTCCTACGCCCACGAACGACTCTCCCGCGCCGGCCACCCACAGGCCGCCGACGTGGCCCGCAAGCTGAACTAGACGACCGGCCGCGCCCGGACCTAGGTATTTCAATGCCGCCATCGCGACGGTGGTCTTCCTAGGTCTTGCGTCGTGCGGGGTGGCGTGGTGCGCCACGCCGTGGCGCCTGGCGGTGGGTTGTGGGAGAGGGCTTGGATGCCCGGGTCGTAGTGGTCGCGTGTCGGATCTGGGTGGTTCGTTGCTGCTATTGCGACGGTGGTTTTCCTAAGTCTGCCGATGCGCGGCGTGGCGGGTGCGCCATGCCGTGAGGCCCGATGGTGGGTTGTGCGAGCGGGCGGGGTGCGCTGGTCGTAGCGGTCGCGTGTCGGACCTGGGCGGTATCGCGACGGTAGTTTTCCCAGGTCTGCCGGCGCTCGGCGTGGCGTGGTGCGCCACGCCGTGGCGCCCCGATGGTCGGTTGTGTTGGCGGGGCGGCGTGCGCTGGCCGTGGCGGTCGCGGGTCGGACCTGGGTGGTATCGCGACGGGGGGTTTTCTAAATTTGCCGGCGTGCGGCTTGGCATGGTGCGCCACGCCGTGGCGTACCGAACGTGGGGTCGTGCGCGGAGGGTCGGGTGCGCGGGTCGTGGCGGTCGCCAGCGGATCTAGCTGGCCCGCGCTCCGGCGCGCTAGACGGTGGCCGTCGTCTCGTTGGGGTGGGCTCTGCGGTGTAGGCGGCCCAGGGCCGCGCCGACCGCCGCGCCGCTGGCGACCGCCGCTGTCCAGGCCACGACGATGCTGACCAGGAACTCCGGTCGGAGCAGGTCGCGGACCGCGGACTGCCAGTCGGGTGGGACGGCGTCGCCGGTGGTCAGGTAGCCCGCCCGTTGGTTTGCCCAGACCACTGCCTCCGGGATGCCGACCACGAGCACCGCCACGAGAGCCGCTAAGCCGGCCAGTAGGCCGGCGCGCAGGCCCGCGCCGAAGGAGCGGGTGCGCCAGGCCGTGGCGAGGGCGATCGCCAGCAGCAGGAGGTTCGGGACCGTCGTCCAGAAAACGAGGACACCTCCCCGGCCGTGTGCGAGCTCCCAGCGCGAGGCCGCCAGCGACGCGGCGGCCACGACGAGCAGCACCCCGGCGGCGCCCAGCCATGTGCCGCGCGAGGCGCCTGATCGGACCGCCGCCCATGCCCCGCCGAGGGCGAACCCGCGCCGTTCCTTCGGCGGGTCGATGACCGCCAGCTCGGCGCGCAACGCCGCTCCCCAGGCGGACCGGCTCTCCGGCAGGTCGGCGGTGGTCAGGTCGAGCAGGAGTTGCCAGCGGTCGCGCACCGGGGGCCGCGAGTCCTCGCGCGCGTCGAGGGCGGCGCCGATGACCGGCCACGGCGCGGCCCAGATCAGCGCGGCGGGAAAGATCGTGAACGGTGCGAGCAGGTCGCCCTCGCCGAGGTTCGGGATGACCGGGAAGCCGCTCGGGTCCGCCCGGTAGATCGCCAACAGCGGCAGGTGGGCGGCGGCACTTCCGACAGCCACGGCGAGCAGCGTCAGCAGCCCGGTGACGGTTCCGGCGCCGAAACCGCGGGCCTGGGCGACGGCGGCCGCGGCCAGCGCGCTGAGCCCGGCACAGGCGAGCGCGCCGGCCGGCGCCAGCATTACGGCGAGCAGCGCCACGTCGAAGCCCCAGCGCGGGCTGTTCGGGACGGCGGCCAGGTAGCCCTGTTCCAGGCCGAAGGTGAGCGCTCCGGCGACGACCACGACAGCGACCAGCCCCGGCCAGACCGGGCGCGCGAGCCCGGATCGCAGCGCCGCCCGGACGCGGGTGCCGGGCGACCCGGCGCCGGCCCGGGGGAGTCGGGTCATCAGGAGTACGAGCGCCAGCAAGGGCGCGATCCCCAGCACCGCGAGGAAAAGCAGGGCGAGCATCGGGTTGCCTCCGGACGGGGTCTCAGGCGGGCCCGGGCGCGAGCCGGGGTGAGGTCGCGCCGTCGGCGGCCCGCGCGGGCGCGGCGACGGCGCGGGCGAGCTCGGCGCCCGCGGTGTTGAGCCGGTAGAGGTGCCGGGCCGGTCGTCCGCGCGGTGGGTCGGTCTCCCACGAGGTCTCGACGTGCCCGCGCTCGGTCAAGCGGATCAGGATCGGGTAGACCGTGCCGGCCTTGAGCCCGAGCGCGCGGCACAGGTCGTAGCCGTGGCTCCAGCCGTCGCCGGCCTCGGCGAGGGCGGCGAGCACGGCCACGGTCTGCGGCGACGGGCGTCGTACACGTACCATCGCACTAATATCTACCTAGATAGAGTTATCGCGCAAGGGCCAGTTTCCGGGCCGCGTCCCGGGCCCGGCGCTGGGTCGCCGCCAGGGCCGAGGTGGGCTCGCCGAAGATGCCCTCGGCGAGAAACGCCGCGAAGCCGTGCGCGGCCGCGCCGATGGTGTGGATGAGGTCGTCGGTTTCGGGTCCGAGCCGCGCCGCCGGACCGCGTAGCAGCGCCAGGACGCGGTCGCCCGCCTCCGCCAGCGCGGGGTAGCGCTGTTTCTCCAGCCCCGCCCCGAAGGTGATCTCGAAGAGGGCCTTGTTCTCGGCGGCGAACGCGACATAGGCGCCGGCGAAGGCGGCCAACTGCTCGACCGGGTCCGACTCCGCGGCCATCGCGGCCTGGAACAGGTCGTGCTGCCGCTCGTAGCCCGTGCGGGCCAGCTCCGCGAGCAGCGCGTCCTTGTCCGCGAAGTGCTTGTAGGGCGCCGCGACGCTCACCCCGGCCCGGCGGCTGGTCTCGGCCAGGGTGAAGCCCTGGGTGCCGCGCTCGGCCACCAGCTCGAGGGCGGCAGCGAGCAGGGCGTTGCGCAGGTCGCCGTGGTGCAGGCCGGTCGGGCGGGGGGAGGGCGGCATGCGCATCATGGTAGCCGCCCATGGTTAATGGCGCTAACCTGGTTAATGGCTTTAACCACCACGGGAGGAACCATGCCGACTTTCGTCTTCGACCACGTCGGGCTCTCGGTCGCCGATCTCGACGCCCAGCGCCGTTTCTACGGCGACGCCCTCGGTCTCACCGCGGTCGAGGAGACCGTCGACGTGCCCGAGGCCCACGTCCGCTCGGTCATCCTGCGCGCGGAGGACGGCCTCAAGATCGAGCTGATCGAACGCGGCGGGTCCGCGCCGCAAGAGTTCACCGACCCGCTCGACGGCGCTGGCACGCAGGGCTACTTCCATTGGGCCGTGTACGTGGACGACCTCGACGCGGCCTTCGACCGCCTGTTGCGCGCGGGCGGGCGAGCGGTTTCGGCTCCCGCCGCCGCAGCGCGACCGGGCATGCGCTTCGCCTACGTCAAGGACCCGGAGGGCAACCTGCTCGAACTCATCAAGCCGGCAACGAACCACGCCGACGACCGCTAAGGGGGCGGCTGGCGGATCATGGCGCCGCGCCAGGCAAGGTCGACGACGGACCACACGCGAAGACCGGCCGTGTACGGTGTCGGGTCCGCGGTCCGCGCGTTGGATGCCGGAGGGGTACGGCGGTGGGCCCGGGGTCCGTGCGCGCTGATGCCGGAGGGGTACGGCGGCAGGTCCGCGGTTCGCGCGTTGGATGCCGGCGGGGTACGGCGGTGGGCCCGGGGTCCGTGCGCGCTGATGCCGGCGGGGCACGGCGGCAGGTCCGCGGTCCGCGCGTTGGATGTCGGCGGGGTACGGCGGCAGGTCCGGGGTCCGCGCGTTGGATGCCGGCGGGGTACGGCGGCAGGTCGGGGGTCCGTGCGCGCTGATGCCGGAGGGGTACGGCGGCAGGTCCGGGGTCCGCGCTGGATGCCGGCGGGGCCCGGCGGCGGGTCTAATAGGGTCTCGCGCACTTGGCGGGGCCAGGTGCGGCAGGCGGGTCTGATCGGGGTTTGCGCCCGGCCGCATGCTGGCCGCAGCCGGTACCAGGTCCGGTCGGCGCCGGCGCCCGCCTGGACGCCGGCCACGTACGGCACCGAGGTCGGACCCGCGTCCGCGCAAGTCCGGACGCCACATCGAGCTCGCCGCGGCGACGCTCATCCCGAGCAGCGAGCCGCCCCTAGCGAGGCCCGTCCGGCTCCGCATCGTGTCCGGCGGCCGCCAGCAGCTCTTCGGGTGTCACGTCCAAAGCCTCCGCGACCCGGCGGGCCACGACCGGGTCCGGGCTCCAGCCGCCGCGCAGGCAGCGGATCGTCGCCTCGGACAGGAAGGCGCCCCGGGCCACGTCGCGGATCCGGAGCCCGCGTACGTCCATCAGGACCCGGACCAGCGCGGCGAACGGATCCTGCTCCGGCTCTCCCGCGGGCGTCGAACCCGGCTCGATGACCACGTCGCCGATCTTGGCCTGGAACCGGACCAGCCGGTCGTCCTGCAGGCGGACCCGCCCGACGAACGGCTGGGGATCCGCGTCGCCGACCTCACCCAGCACGGTGACCTCGTCGAAGCCCGAGCCACCCACCATCGCGCCGCTCGGTTCGACGGCACTTATCCTCGTCACCCGCCAGGCCGGGTTCCACCACGGCAGTTCGTCGAGCAGGTCGTTGAAGAAGGGCACCAGCACCGCGACCGGCACCCGCGGCGCCGGAGTCGAGCTGTAATCCGGCCAGAAGGTCAGCGCCGAGAACACGTCCGCGCTCAAGGTCCGGCCGGGACGGTCGTCGTCAGGCACGGCGGAAGGCCCGCACCGCGAGAGCCACGAAGATCACGAGGAGTCCGGCGAGCCAGGCCAGGGTCTGCAGCGCCGGTGCCGTGGGTGACGGGCCGCCGATCGTGAGGGCGCGCACGGCGTCGACGCACAGGCTCACCGGGTTGACCTCGGAGAAGGCACGGACCGCCGCCGGCATCGAGTCGGTCGGCACGAACGCCGACGACGCGAACGTCAGCGGGAACACCCAGATGAACCCGGCGGACTGGGCGGTCTCCGGGTTCTTGACGGACAGTCCGACCCAGGCGCTGATCCACGAGAACACGTACGAGAAGGCGAGCACCAGCACGAACGCCGCGGCTAGCTGCCAGGCCGGCTGCGACGGGCGGAACCCGACGGCCAGGCCGACCGCGGTCATCACGATCAGGGTGAGCACGTTCGTGACCGCGTCGGCGGCCGTCCGTCCGAACAGGACGGCGGAGCGCGCCATCGGCAGCGAGCGCAGTCGGTCGACCACCCCGGTCGCGAGGTCCTCGGTCAGCCCGATGCCGGTGACCATAGCGCCGAACACCGCGGTCTGGACGATGATCCCGGGCATGAGGTAGTTGACGTACGAGACCGACCCGGTGTCGATCGCGCCGCCGAAGATGTAGCGGAACAGCAGGACGAAGATGACCGGCTGCACGAACGAGAACACGATGTACGTCGGCCGCCGGAGCGTCTTGCGGAGCTGCCGTTGCGCCATCACGCGGCTGTCGCGCAGGATGCCCCCGAGCGTCAGCCGCTGCCGCCCACCGCGGTCGACGAGCCCGACCCGGCGAACCGTGGTGTCGGTCATGCGCTCTCCTCCCCGGTCGAATCGGTCGCGGCGGCGGTGTGGCCCGTCAGCGACAGGAAGACGTCGTCGAGGCTGGGCTGGGTCAACTGGATCACCGACACGGTCAGCCCCGCGCGGTCGAGACGGCGCACTGCCTCGGCCGAGGCGTCCGGCCGGGCCACCCGCACCGTGAGCTCGTCGTCGGAGGTGTCGACGGTGGTGCCGGCCGCCGCGAGGTCGGCCAGCAACGGCGCCGCCATGGCCAGCCCGGCGGGGTCGGGCAGGCGGATCCGGAGGACGTCGGTGCCGGCTTCGGCCTTCAGCTCGGCCGGGGTGCCCTCCGCGATCACCTTGCCCGCGTCGATCACGGCGATGCGCTGGGCGAGCCGGTCGGCCTCGTCCAGGTATTGCGTCGTCAGCAGCACCGTCGTGCCGGCGTCGCGAAGCTCGTCGACGATCGCCCACAGCTCCAGCCGCGACCGCGGGTCCAGCCCGGTGGTGGGCTCGTCGAGCAGCAGCACGGGCGGTCGCCCGGTCAGGCTCGCCGCCAGGTCGAGCCGCCGGCGCATACCGCCGGAGTAGGTGCCGACCCGCCGGTTCGCCGCGTCCGCCAGGTCGAAGCGCTCGAGGATGTCGGCCGCCCGGCGGCGCGCCTCGGCCCGCGGCAGCCGGTAGAGCTGGCCGACCATCTCGAGGTTCTCGCGCCCGGTCAGTTCCGCGTCGACCGCCGCCGACTGCCCGGCGAGCCCGATCATCAGCCGCACGGCGAGCGGCTCGCGAACGACGTCGTGGCCGAGCACCCGAGCCTGCCCGCGCCCCGGCCGCAACAGCGTCGACAGCACCCGCACCAGCGTGGTCTTCCCGGCGCCGTTAGGCCCGAGCAGCCCGAACACGGTGCCAGGCGAGACAGTGAGACTCAACCCGTCGAGAGCCTTCACGGCCCCGTACGACACCGCCAGGTCCACCACCTCGACCGCCGCGACGACGTCAGAGACCGCCGTCGGGGCCAGTGACGCCACGCTCCGTTCGGTCATCCCCACCACCTCTCGACGCGATTGTGTACGTAGTTACACGTATCGGTGCGTCACTGTCCAGAGGTATTGGCAGGACAGGCCCCTAGTCGTCGGCTCCTGGGGTCACGACCTCGGCCGCCTCGCGCTGTTGAGGCACCGGGTATGGCGGTGGGGTGCCGCCGAAGGACGGGCAGAGCGCCTGGTGGGCGCACCAGCCGCATAGTCGGCTCGGTTTGGGCTGGAACTCCTTGGCCTCCTTGGCCCGCTCGATCGCCTGCCACAGCGCCAGCAGCGTGCGTTCGAAGCGCGCCAACTCGTCGGCGTCGGGGGAGTAGTCGCAGATCTCCTGGTCTTTCAGGTAGAGCAGGCGCAGCACGCGGGGCACGACGCCCCGGGTGCGCCAGAGGACCAGCGCGTAGAACTTGAGCTGGAAGAGCGCCCGGGCCTCGAAGGCCTCGCGGGGCGCGCCGCCGGTCTTGTAGTCGACCACCCGCAGGTCGCCGCTCGGCGACACGTCGAGGCGGTCGATGTAGCCCCGGATCAGCAACTGGTCGTCGACCAGCGCGCTGATCAGCGTCTCCCGCTCGGCGGGCTCGAGCCGGCGCGGGTCCTCCACCGTGAAGTAGCCGTCGAGCAGCGACCGGGCCGAGGCCAGGAAGTCGTCGGTGGTCCAGGGCCGGACGACGTCGACGGCGGCGTCGGGCACCAGCGCCGGCGGGCCGTCGTCGAACAGCTCGGCGAGCGCGGGCACCTCCTCGACCATCCGCGACCACTCCGGCCCGACGAGCGAGGCGGCCGCCGCGGCGGTGCGGTCGGCGGCGGGCAGGTCGAACAGCCTCTCCAGCACCGCGTGCACCAGCGTGCCGCGGGCCTGGTCAGGGGTCTGGGTCTCCGGCAGGCGGTCGATCGTGCGGAACCGGTAGAGCAGCGGGCAGGTCTTGAAGTCGGCCGCACGGGAGGGGGACAGCGTGGGATGAACCGGCGCCTCGTCGTGCGGTTCGAGGGACACAGCCTGCGTTGTCATGCCCCAGACGCTAAACGAGGGGTACGACGAATCCGCGCGGGCGGGTCGTGTCGATAGCATCGATACGATGGCAGACAACGCGAGCGGTGATGATCGCCCCGAGCGGCGACCCGGCATGGTGGTCGGGCGCCTCTGGGGTGTCCCGCTGTACCTCAATCCTTCCGTGCTTCTGCTCGCCGGGCTGATCACGCTGCTCTACGGCAACTTCGTCCGGCAGCAGCTCGACCTCAGCGTCCCCGCCGGCTACCTGGTCGGCTTCGGCTTCGTCGTCTGCCTGCTGGTCTCGGTCCTGCTCCACGAGCTCGGCCACGCGATCACCGCCCGGCGCTTCGGTATCGGGGTGAAGGGGATCACCCTGGAGCTGCTCGGCGGCTACACCGAGATGGACCGCGACGCGCCGAACCCCCGGGTCGACCTGCTGGTCTCGCTCGCGGGGCCGGCGGTCTCCCTGGTGCTCGGCGCGGGCGCGGTCGGCCTGACGCTGGCCCTACCCGACGGCACCCTCTGGAACGAGCTCAGCTTCCAGGTCGCCTTCAGCAACGTCGTGGTCGCGATCTTCAACGTGCTCCCGGGCCTGCCGCTGGACGGCGGCCGCGCCCTGCGGGCGATCGTCTGGTGGGTCTCCAAGGACCGCCACATCGGCACCGAGGTCGCCGGCTGGACCGGCCGCGGGCTCGCCGTCGCGGTGGCGATCACCGTGGCCGCGCTGGCGTACTTCGACATCCTGTCGCTGTTCGGGCTCGTCTTCATGCTGCTGATCGCGCTGACCCTCTGGCAGGGCGCCGGCCAGAGCATCCGGTTCGCCCGGATCAGCCGCCGCTTCCCGCTCATCGACCTGCGCAGGCTGGCCCGGCCGGTGTTCACCGTGCGCAGCGGCACCCCGCTGGCCGAGGCGCAGCGGCTGGCCCTCGCCGCCGGCAGCCAGGACTACGCGCTGGCCACCGCGGACTCCGCGGGGCGCCTGGTCGGGCTGGTCGACAAGGCCGCCCTGGAGGCCGTACCCCTGGAGCGCCGCCCCTGGGTCTCCGTCGACACCGTCGCCCGGGGCATCGACGGCGTGCCCACCATCCCCGTCGGCACGAGCGGCGATCAGGTGATCACGACCGTCCAGCGCAACCCGGGCTCGCAGTATCTGGTCACTTCGGGCGAAGATGTGGTCGGTGTGCTGCGCCTGTCAGACCTGGCGCAGCTGCTCGAGCCCAACGGAAAGACGAGGACGTGAACTCCACCACCACCGAACACACCGATCCCGACACCACCCCGCGCAACCGGGGCCCCTTCCGGGTCGGCGAACGCGTCCAGCTCACCGACCCCAAGGGTCGCATGCACACCGTCACGCTCGAACCGGGTCGCGAGTTCCACACCCACCGCGGCGCGCTCGCCCACGACGCGCTGATCGGCCTGCCGGACGGCTCCGTGGTCCGCTCCGCCGGCGGCACCGAATACCTGGCGCTCAGGCCGCTGCTGTCCGACTACGTGCTCTCCATGCCCCGCGGCGCCCAGGTGATCTACCCCAAGGACGCCGGCCAGATCGTCACGATGGGCGACATCTTCCCCGGCGCCCGCGTGCTGGAGGCCGGCGCCGGCTCCGGTGCCCTGGCCAGCTGGCTGCTCCGCGCTGTCGGCCCGTCCGGCGACCTGATCTCGTACGAGCTCCGCGAGGACTTCGCCGCCATCGCCCGCCGGAACGTCGAGTCCTTCTTCGGCGGCCCGCACCCGGCCTGGACCCTGCGCAACGACGACGTCCTGAACTGCACCGACACCGGTTTCGACCGGATCATCCTCGACCTGCTCGCGCCCTGGGACGCGGTCGACCTGATCTCCCGCGCGCTGGTGCCGGGCGGGGTCTTCATCGGCTACGTCGCCACCACCACGCAGCTCTCCGACCTGGTCGAGGCGCTGCGCGAGAAGGGCGGCTTCACCGAGCCGCGCGCCTGGGAGTCCCTGGTGCGCGACTGGCACGCCGAGGGCCTGGCCGTGCGCCCCGACCACCGCATGATCGCGCACACGGCCTTCCTGGTCTCGGCGCGCAAGCTGGCCCCGGGCGTGATCGCCCCGCCGCGCCGGCGGAAACCCTCCAAGGGCCAAGAGGCATATGCGATACGCAAGGCCGCGTCCCGGGCGCCGGAGGAGCAGCCGGGCAACGGGGCGGCCGGGCAGCGGGACGAGCCGAGATGAGCCGGCCCTCGTTCGGCGGCGGCAACGACCTGCCCGCCGTCTTCCCGGACTGGTCCCCGTACCCCGACCTGGACTCCGCCGCCCGGGCCTACCTGCGCGACCCCGACGTCGCGTTGGAGGCCCTGGGCGGCGTGCTCAACGGCGCCACGGTCGTGTGCTTCACGCTGGAGCGGTTCGTCAACGAGGTCAACGGGGTGTGGCAGGAGGTCGTGGTCTGCGACGGCAGCCGCCTGGTGCTCTGGCACGGCGAGGACGTGCCGCCCACCGACGGTCCGGCCGGGTCGATGACCTCGTCGCTGCGGGTCGTGCCGCTCTCGACGGTCACCGAGGTGGGCTGCCGGCGGCGGCTTTCAAGGTCACCGAGCGGCCAGGCGCGCACCGACTCGATCGACGTCTACCTGCTGCTCAGCTCGATGGACGAGGCCGGGGCGGGCGACGAGGGCGCCCAGGCGCCCCGGCACGACGCGCTGCGGTTCGGCAAGACGCTCGACGACGGGGGAGCGGGGCAGATCGCCCGCCTGGAGGACTTCGCCCGGCTGGTCGCCTCGCTGGTCGGCCGTCCCACCTTGTGAGACGGCGGCAAAAGCTACTCGACCGGGGCGTTCGGGCCGGCGACCTCGTCGTCGGAGTCGCCGCGCATCACGTGGATGCACTCGCCCGGGCAGTCCTTGGCCGAGTCGAGCACGTCCAGCCGCAGGTGGGCGGGCACGTCGACCCGGACACCAGGTGACAGCTGGAGCTCTCCGGATGCGTCCTTCACGTACGCCAGGCCGTCGATGTCGAACTCGAACACGTCGGGCGCGTACTGCACGCAGAGCCCGTCACCGGTGCACAGATCCTGGTCCACCCAGACCCGCAACTGATCAGTCTCGGTCTGAGTCGTCACTTGGCCTCCCGCGAGCTACGTTCGTACGTTCTGACCGTACCCGACGGAGGTTTTGTGGCTCGTCCGCAGTGACGAACACCAAATCTTCGAGATCAAGAGTCAGTGACGAGGGTGTTGCCTGGGTCTAAATCGTCGTCGGAGCGGTTAGTGTTATGACAGAACGTTTTTAGCCCCCCGGGGAGGTGGGACGTGGCACGCAGCGACGACGCGGATGCGCGCGCCGCACGGTGGGAGAAGGAGACCCACGATCTCTCCACCCAGGTCGCGTTCCTTCAAGAGGAACTCGCTCTGGTGCGGCGCAGGCTCACAGAGAGCCCCCGACACGTCCGTCAGCTCGAGGAGCGGCTCGCGGCAACGCAGGCGCAGCTGGCCCGAGTGTCCGAAAACAACGAGCGGCTCGTCACGACCCTCAAAGAGGCTCGGGCCCAGATCGTCACACTCAAGGAAGAGATCGACCGCCTGGCTCAGCCGCCGAGCGGTTACGGAGTCTTCCTGACCCGCCACGACGACGGCACGGTGGACGTGTTCACCGGCGGTCGCAAGCTGCGCGTGGCCGTGTCGCCCTCGATCGACACAGAGGAGCTCAAGCGCGGCCAGGAGGTCCTGCTCAACGACGCGCTCAACGTGGTCGACGCGTTCGGCTACGAGCGGGTCGGTGAGGTCGTCATGCTGAAGGAGATCCTGGAAAACCCGAGTGGCGGTGCTGGTGACCGCGCTCTGGTGATCTCCCACGCTGACGAGGAGCGGATCGTCCACCTGGCCGAGTCGCTCATCGGTGCCGCCCTGCGCAGCGGTGACTCGCTCATGATCGAGCCCCGCTCGTCGTACGCGTACGAGCGGATCCCGAAGAGCGAGGTCGAGGAGCTCGTCCTCGAGGAGGTCCCCGACGTCGGCTACGAGGACATCGGTGGCCTGCACACGCAGATCGAGGCGATCCGCGACGCGGTGGAGCTGCCGTTCCTGCACGCCGACCTGTTCCGCGAGCACCAGCTGCGGCCGCCGAAGGGCATCCTGCTCTACGGACCGCCCGGTTGCGGCAAGACCCTGATCGCCAAGGCGGTCGCCAACTCGTTGGCGAAGAAGATCGCCGAGCGGCGTGGCGAGGAGAAGCACACCAGCTACTTCCTCAACATCAAGGGTCCAGAGCTGCTCAACAAATACGTCGGCGAGACCGAGCGACACATCCGGCTGGTGTTCCAGCGGGCCCGTGAGAAGGCCGGCGAGGGCACCCCGGTGATCGTCTTCTTCGACGAGATGGACTCGGTGTTCCGCACCCGCGGCTCCGGCGTCTCCTCCGACGTGGAGAACACGATCGTCCCGCAGCTGCTGTCGGAGATCGACGGCGTCGAGGGGCTCGAGAACGTCATCGTGATCGGCGCGTCCAACCGCGAGGACATGATCGACCCCGCCATCCTGCGGCCTGGCCGACTCGACGTGAAGATCAAGATCGAGCGTCCGGACGCCGAGGCGGCGAAGGACATCTTCAGCAAGTACATCCTGGCCGGCCTGCCGCTGCACGGCGACGACCTGGCCGAGCACGGCGGCGACAACCAGGCCACGGTCGAAGCGATGATCGAGGCGGTCGTGCTCCGGATGTACTCCGAGTCCGAAGAGAACAGGTTCCTCGAGGTCACCTATGCCAACGGTGACAAGGAGGTCCTCTACTTCAAGGACTTCAACTCCGGCGCGATGATCCAGAACATCGTCGACCGGGGCAAGAAGATGGCGATCAAGGAGTTCCTCGCCTCCGGCCGCAAGGGCATGCGCCTCCAGCACCTGCTGGACGCCTGCGTCGACGAGTTCCGCGAGAACGAGGACCTGCCCAACACCACCAACCCCGACGACTGGGCCCGCATCTCCGGCAAGAAGGGCGAGCGGATCGTCTACATCCGCACGCTCGTCTCCGGCGGCAAGGGCACCGAGGCCGGCCGCTCCATCGAGACGGCCAGCAACACCGGTCAGTACCTGTAGCGAGATCTCCACAGCGGGGCGACACCTCCGGGTGTCGCCCCGCTCTCGCTTTCCGGCCCTCGGCGTCCGGGGCGTTTCAAGATCGCTAGGGTACGGCCGTGCTTCGTCGTTCGCTGCTCGCCCTCGCCCTGGTCGCCGTCTGTCTCGCCGGCGGTTATGCCAGTGCGGTTGCCCGTCCCGCCGGCCCGGCCGGCCCGCCGCCCATCCGGGCGGGCTACCTCCTCGACCCGGTGACCGCGCTGCGCACCTCGTACGCCCGGAACATCGCCGCCGGAACGTTCGAGCTGACCGCGACCGTGTCGGTCGGGCCGACGCAGGTCCTGCGGCTGACCGGGCGGGGGGACCTGCGCCGCGACCTGTTCTCCGTGACGGCGGTCAACTGGGTGGACGACACGGTCGTCGAGACGCTGAAGGCCGGTGACCAGGTCTTCGCCCGGAAGGGCGGCGAGCAGCGCTGGACCCGGCTCAACGTCGCCACGCTCCCCGAGACCAGCCCTCTCCGGTCGCAGTTCGACCCGACCGCGCAGTCCGGAATCCTCGATGGCGTGCGGTCGGCGACACGGGAGCAGGAGCGGCTCGCCACCGAGTACACCGGGTTCGCCGACCTCGCGGCCGCGGCCGAGGCCGCCGCGCCGAACGCGCGGGCGGCACTGACCGCCGCGGCGCGAATCGCGGAGAACGCCACGGCGGTGCCGTTCCGCGCCCAGCTCGACGACGAGGGCCGGCTGCTGCTGCTGGAGTACACCATCGACACCCCCGCGGGTCGCGGCGTGACGCACCTCGACTACCGGAAGCTCGGCGAGCCGCTGGACCTGGCCGTGCCCGGACCGGGCGAGTTCGACGAAGCGGCTGCGGATGACCTCGTCACCGTCTGACCGGCCGCGAAGGGGAGCGGCCGTCCCGAGTGTGGTGGACTCGTCCGCCGGTGCCACTCCGTCCGTCATTGCCGTCCTCCAGGCGGCATCGCGGCGTACCTTCGGAGCCGCGACGATACGGTTCCTCACCGACGTCACGGTCGACTCGCTCGCCGAGGAACCAGGCTCGACCGTGAACACCGGCGTCGAGGGATCGGTGAGCGCCGCCTCCGGGGTGATGTGGGTGCGGCCCGCGCCCGACGGTCCAGAGATGATCAAGGTCGGGGACGAGATCTACCGGCGCGAGTCGGACAGCCCTGGCTGGTCGAGGTTCTCGGCCGACCAGCTGGCCCCGGACAGCCCGATGCTGGAGCCCTTCAACCTCGAACCGTTCCTGGGCGCGCTCTACGGCGTCGTAAGCGCCACCGCGACGACCGCCGTCGGGATCGTCACGGTCAACGGCGTCATCGACCTGATGAGGCTGGCCACCGACATTCCGGTCGTGAACCAGTCCTACTGGGCCGGGCTCGCCGCCACGGCGGACGACCCGACGGACGTCGGGTTCGTGGCCCTGATCTCGCGGGACGGATGCCTCGCCGCGTTCTGGTACTCAGTGCGGGCCGGCACCACGATCACCCAGCGCCGGATCCAGCTCACCGATCTCGGCGCTCCGGTCACCGACCGACCACCCGGGCAGTTCAAGCAGGCGGCCGCCGAGTTCCACGACCGGTAAGGCGGTTGCCCGCAGGCGTTAGCGTCGCGGCATGCGTCAGCGCGCGCTCCTGTTCGTCACGTGGGTGCTGCTGGCGCTGGTCGGCGCGCCCGACACGGCGCGGGCCGCGTTGTCCGACGACCCGGTCGTGGCGTTGCGGCAGGCGGCCGACCGCACGCTGAGCGGGTCGTTCCACATCGAATCCCACACCACCGATGTCGACGGCGGGGTCCGCGCGGCCGACATCACGGCCACGGTCTCGCCGGCCCGCCAGGTGGTGGTGCTGCGGGCGTACGGTGAGCTCGCCGGGATCCGCGTCGCCGACCGTGGCTACGTGCCGAAAGGCGACGGGACGTGGGTGCGCTTCGAGCTGTCCCGGCTGGCGGACCGACCCGAGGCCGTCGTGTACGACGTGGACCGGTGGCTCGCACCGCGCGACCTCTACGGCGTGTTCACGGCAAAGCGCACCGGCGCCCGGCACTACACCGGCGTGCTCGACCGCACCCGCGGCCTCGCCGCGACCCGACTGGAGGCGCCGTCGCGGCCGGTCGACCTGGCCGTGCCCTTCGAGGCCACGCTCGACGCCAGGGGCCGACTCGTCGAGTTGACCGAGTGGCAGGGGGGTCGGGTCACCCTCCGGCTCAGCGAGCACGGCCGCTGGGTGCGGCCGCCGTTGCCGCCGGGCCGCGACATCGAGCCGGCCGACGACGCCTTCTACCACCAGTGACGTACGCCAAATGGGTCAGCACGTGATCTTCAAGATCGCTAATGTGTCCCGGTGTTTCGATCCCTTCCTGTTCTCGCCCTGACCGGCGTCCTCCTTGTCGCCGGCTGTGCCACGCCGGCCGCCGAGCCCGCCGCACCGCCTTCCTCCTCGCCGTCACCCACCGCCGACGCCCGTGACGCCGTCACCGTCGTCAAGGAGTCGTTCCAGCGGAGCTTCGACGCGAAGTCCTTCACGATGACCGCCCACATCTCGGTCGGCAAGCAGCAGAGCCTCGACATGACCGCGCGGGTCGACCTGGCCGCCGATGCCATGGTGATCGCGCTGGAGGGGATGCAGACCCCGGTCGAGGTGGTGAAGCTCGGCGACGACCTCTTCATCAAGTCCGGCCAGACGGGCAAGAAGCCCTACCTGCGGCTGCAGGTCTCCAAGCTCAACGCGTCGAGCCCGATGCGCAACTCGCTCGACATCACCCAGCACTCCGGCCTGCTCGGCGGGGTGGTCACCGCCGAGAAGCGCGACGGCGTGGCCGCGGGCTCGGTGACCTACACGGGCATCGCCGACATCAAGAAGGCCGTCGAGGCCGCGCCGGACAAGGCCAAGGGCCAGCTCGAGCCCGTGTCCCGGCTGGCGACCAACGGCTCCGCGGTGCCGTACTCGGTCACCGTCGACGCCGAAGGCCGGCTGACCGACCTCTCGTACACCATCGAGACCGCATCCATGGGCGACATGGTGTCGGAGATCCAGCTGACCGCGCTGGGTGAGCCCGCCACGGTCGACCGCCCGGAGGCCAAGGACGTCGAGGACGCCACCGAGGAGCAGTACGCCTACTTCTAGGCCGCCGTTCGCGCCGCGCCGGGGGTCTGCGTACCCCCGGCGCGTGGTGCGTGCTGGGTCCTTTGGTGCGGCTGTCGAGCACCGGTGCCGGAGATTCGCACGCGGCCCGGGGGCGGGCGGGGGTCTGGTCGGACTACGCTTTGACGTCATGGGGCAGCGGAACGAGGTGGCGACGTGACGGTACGGCGAATCATGGGCACCGAAGTCGAATACGGGATCTCGGTGCCGGGCCAGGCCGGAGCCAACCCGATGGTGACGTCCTCGCAGGTCGTCAATGCCTACGGGGCGCGACCCGAGCTGACCCGCGGTGGGCGGGCGCGCTGGGACTACGAGGAGGAGTCGCCCCTGCGGGACGCGCGGGGCTTCACCTACTCCGGCGCCGCCTATGACCCCGCGGAGGCGCTCGCCGACGAGGACCTCGGGCTGGCCAACGTCATTTTGACCAACGGCGCCCGGTTGTACGTCGACCACGCGCACCCCGAATACTCGACGCCCGAGGTCACCAACCCGATGGACCTGGTCCGTTGGGACAAGGCCGGCGAGCGGGTGATGGCCGAGGCGTCCCGCCGGGCCGCGACCATCCCGGGCACGCACCCGATCCACCTCTACAAGCACAACACCGACAACAAGGGCGCGTCGTACGGCGCTCACGAGAACTACTCCATGCGGCGGCAGACCCCGTTCGCCGACATCGTCGCCTATCTGACCCCGTTCTTCGTGACCCGCCAGGTGTTCACCGGCGCCGGCCGGGTCGGCATCGGGCAGGACGGGTCGCAGCCGGGCTACCAGCTCACCCAGCGCGCCGACTTCTTCGAGGTCGAGGTCGGGCTGGAGACCACGCTGAAGCGCCCGATCATCAACACCCGCGACGAGCCGCACTCCGACGCCGACAAATACCGGCGACTGCACGTGATCATCGGTGACGCCAACCTGTCGGAGATCTCCACCTTCCTCAAGGTCGGCACCACGTCCCTGGTGCTCACGATGATCGAGGAGAAGGTGCTCACGCCCGACCTCGGCATCGCCGACCCGGTGGCCGAGCTCAAGGCCGTCAGCCACGACACCACGCTGACGCACCGCATGCGGCTGCGCGACGGGCGCCGGCTGACCGCGCTCGACCTGCAGTGGGCCTACTTCGAGCGGGCCAAGGCGTTCTGCGACGACCGCTACGGCACCGACACCGACGCCGACACCGTGCAGGTGCTCGAGCGCTGGGAGGCCATCCTCGACAAGCTCGGCCGCGACCCGATGTCCGCACAGGACGAGCTCGACTGGGTGGCCAAGCTGCGCCTGCTGGAGGGCTACCGCGACCGCGAGAACCTGCAGTGGGCGTCGCCGAAGCTGCAGCTCATCGACCTGCAGTACAGCGACGTGCGCCCGGAGAAGGGCCTCTACCACCGGTTGGTCGCCCGCGGTGCGATGCAGACGCTGCTGACCGACGAGGAGACGCGTACGGCCATGGTGGAGCCGCCCGAGGACACCCGCGCGTACTTCCGTGGGCGGTGCCTCGCGCAGTATCCGTCCGAGGTGGTCGCCGCGTCCTGGGATTCGGTGATCTTCGACGTCGGGCGCGAGTCGCTGGTCCGGGTGCCCATGATGGAGCCCGAGCGGGGCACGAAGAAGCACGTCGGGGCCCTGTTCGACCGCTGCCCGAGCGCCAAGGACCTGCTCGAGGCGATCACCGGCGGCTGATCTGGCGCGTCGTCGTGCGTACCCCATCGGGATCTGGCATTGTCCCTGAACCGTCCGCCGTGCGCGAAACATCGCGCGCGGCGGGCCAGATTGTCGTACCGGCGAGGTAGGTTTTTCGCAGGGCACAGTTGAGGCCTGTTGAGGGAGGGCACGCATGGCAACTCGGGACAGCGGCGGCCAGTCGCAGTCGGGCAAGGCCCGCCGCGACGAGGAGATCGAGGACGTCACCACCGAGGCCAACCCCGAGGTGGCCGAACGGCAACAGGAGATCACCGAAGACGTCGACGACCTACTTGACGAGATCGACTCGGTTCTCGAAGAGAACGCCGAGGAGTTCGTGAGGGGGTACGTCCAAAAGGGCGGCCAGTAGGCTTTAGTCCGGTTTGGTGCGGCGCGGCGGGTCTGTCCTGCGGCGCCGCAACCATTGCGGTCCGGGGCGTGTGGGCGCGCATCGTCGCGTCTGCGTCGCGCCCAAGATAGTCTGCTCCAGCGCCGCTCGAAGCGGCGCTCCACATCTGAAAGGGACCACGTGGCAGCGGGATTCGATCCTTCCGGGCGCCTACCCGACGTGTTCACCAACGCCGGCACCTCGTCGTTCACGCAGTTCCTGAGCCAGGCGGCGCCCGAGCTGCTGCCCGGCCGCCGTCCGCTTCCCCCGGGCTCCGCGGCCTCGCTCGCTCCGCACGCCACCACGATCGTGGCCATCACCGCCGCCGAAGGCGTGATCATGGCCGGTGACCGCCGCGCCACCATGGGCAACATGATCGCCAGCCGCGACATCGAGAAGGTCCACCCGGCCGACGAATACTCGCTGGTGGGCATCGCCGGCACCGCCGGCGTAGGCATCGAGCTGATGCGGCTGTTCCAGGTCGAGCTCGAGCACTACGAGAAGATCGAGGGCGCGATGCTCTCGCTCGACGGCAAGGCCAACCGGCTCGCCGCGATGATCCGGGGCAACCTGGGCGCCGCGATGCAGGGCCTCGCGGTGGTGCCGCTGTTCGCGGGCTACGACCTGTCGGCCAACGACCCGGCGCGCGCCGGCCGCATCTTCAGCTACGACGTCACCGGCGGCCCTTACGAGGAGCGCGGCTACGACGCGATCGGCTCCGGCTCGATCTTCGCCAACGCGGCCCTCAAGAAGCGGTTCCGCGCCGGCCTGTCGATCGAGGAGGCGACCCGGCTCGCGGTCGAGGCCCTCTACGACGCGGCCGACGACGACACCGCCACCGGCGGCCCCGACCTGACCCGCCGCATCTTCCCGGTGGTCATGACCGCGACGGCCGAGGGCACCCACCGGTTGACCGACGACGAGACCGCGGCGATCGCCAACGCGGTCGTCTCGGCCCGCATGGAGAACCCGGGCGGCTGATCATGCTGGTTGCTTCGTTGTCCGACCTCGACCACCGCTAGGAGCGCCGCCGTGGCGATGCAGTTCTACACCAACATCGACCAGATCATGCGGGACCGCTCGGAGCTGGCCCGCAAGGGCATCTCCCGCGGCCGCAGCGCGGTGGCGCTGACCTACACCGGCGGCGTGCTGTTCGTGGCCGAGAACCTGTCGAGCTCGCTACACAAGATCAGCGAGATCTACGACCGCATCGGCTTCGCCGCCGTGGGCCGCTACAACGAGTTCGAGAACCTACGGCGCGCGGGCGTCCGCATGGCCGACCTCAACGGCCTGTCTTACGACCGCCGCGACGTGACGGGCCTGGCCCTGGCGAATGCCTACGCCCAGACGCTAGGTGCCATATTCAGCGACCAGCAGAAGCCGTTCGAGGTCGAGATCTGCGTGGCCGAGGTCGGCGCGACGCCGGCCGACGACCAGATCTACCGCCTGGCCTACGACGGCTCGGTCAACGACGAGCCGGGCTTCATGGCGATGGGCGGCCAGGCCGAGGCGATCGCCAACGTCCTCAAGGGCGCCCACAAGAGCGACATGTCGCTGGCCGACGCGGTCAAACTCGCGGTCAAGGCCCTGAGCAGCGTCGGAGGCGAGGGCGGCGCGGCCCGCACAATCGCCGCCAACCAACTCGAGGTAGCCATCCTCGACCGCGCCCGCCGCGGCCGCACCTTCCGCCGCCTAACGGGCAAGGTCCTGACGGACCTCCTCAACGGCAACGGCGCCGCCGCCACGTCGTCGTCGCCCGCCAAGCCGGCGGACACCGAGGCGGCCGACACGGCGGCGGACTCCAAGGACACCCCGAAGCCGCCGGCCAAGGGCCCGGACAAGCCGACCTCGAGCGCCGGCTCCGCCGACCTGGAATAGGTCCGCGGCCTGACTCGATCCGCCGTCCGCCCCACCTAGACGAGTAATTCCTAACGGGTTCAGTGGTCGTAGGCGATGAGTGACCTGGTCACGGGCTGGCCGGTTGCGCGGTTGTGCCAGATGGCGGCGGTCATCGCGAGTAGTCGTTGAGCGATGCGGGCACCGACACCTTCGATGGTGCGTCCGCCGTGTAGTTCGAGGTCGAGTTGGCCCTTGAGGGTGTCGTTGACTGACTCGATGAGTTGCCGGACGGGTTTGAGCAGGTGTTCGTCCGGTCGTGGGGTCCGGTTGCGGTACGAGGGTCGTAGTAGCCGGATCCCGCGTTCGGTCAGCC